>CAWGZJ010000011.1:0-1130231 GCA_963826975.1 uncultured Alphaproteobacteria bacterium
GATCGTCCCGTGCTTCAGGTCGATCATCCCGTCGAGATGCAGGGATGTGGACATTTCCCGCTCCTTGTCCTGGTTGCCGTTGGTTCGGCTTGTGGTCGAGACCCTACGGCAGCCGTATCAAACGCGGCAAGGTCAGCGGCGAAGCCGGATAAGGCTCGGCTCGGGAAATATTCTTGCCCTACCCCCAGGGAGGAACTGCCGGGGAAGCCGCCGTCGAGCTCACACCGACGCACCTTGCTGTTGAACCCCTCACCCCAACCCTCTCCCTCAAGGGGAGAGGGAGTAGGACGCACCTTGCCGCGTTTGACATGGCCGCGGACCCTCGCCAATGTCCCCGGCTTCCCTGGACCCGCCCGTGAATGGTCGCGGACGGGAGATCCGTTTTGGGATGCAACGACAGAGGGTTATGACCCCATGATCTCCGCCTTGATGCCGAACTACGCACGTGCCGACCTCGCTTTTGAGCGGGGCGAAGGCGCCTGGCTGTGGACGGTGGACGGGCGACGATTCCTCGATTTCGGGTCGGGCATCGCCACCACCTCGCTGGGCCACGGCCACCCGCATCTGGCCAAGGCGATCGCCGAGCAGGCGGCCAAGGTGATGCACGTTTCCAACCTGTATCGCATCCCGCAGGCGGAGCGGCTGGCGGCGCGGCTGGTCGAGCACACGTTTGCGGACAGCGTCTTCTTCTGCAACTCGGGCACCGAAGCCAACGAGGGCATGATCAAGATGATGCGCAAGGCGGTCTACGAAGGCGGCCGGCACGACAGCTACCGGATCATTACCTTTGAGGGCGCCTTCCACGGCCGCACGCTCGGCGCGCTGGCCGCCACGGGCAACGAGAAATACCTCAAGGGATTTGGCCCGCCGCTGGAAGGCTTCGACCAGGTCCCGTTCAACAACATGAACGCGGTGCGCAACGCCATCGGACCCGGGACGGCCGGCATCATCGTCGAGCCGATCCAGGGCGAGGGCGGCGTGCGACCGGCCGACCTGCAGTTCATCCGCGACCTGCGCACGGTGTGCGACGAGTATGGGCTGGTGCTCGGGATGGACGAGGTGCAGTCCGGCATGGGCCGCACCGGCAAGCTGTTCGCCTATGAATGGTCCGGGATCGAGCCGGATGTCATTGCCGCGGCGAAGGGCATCGGCGGCGGCTTCCCGCTGGGCGCCGTGCTGGCGAAGGAGTCGGTGGCGAAACATCTCGTTCCCGGCACGCATGGCACGACGTTCGGCGGCAACCCGCTGGCCTGCGCCGCCGGCAACGCGGTGCTGGACGTCATGCTGGCGCCGGGCTTCCTGGAGGAGGTGCAGCGCAAGGGCCGCAAGTTGCGCGCCCAGCTTGACGCCATCGCGCGCGAATATCCCGCAGGTCTACGAGGACGCGCGCGGCATGGGCCTGCTGCTTGGGCTGAAATGCGTGCTGCCGCAGAACGAGGTGCAGGCCGCGTGCGTCGCCGAGGGACTGATGGCGATCACCGCCGGCGACAACGTGCTGCGCCTGGCGCCGCCGCTGGTGGTCGCCGACGCCGATCTGGACGAGGCGGTCGACATGCTGCGCCGTGCCACGCGGCGCGTGCTGCCGTCGACGGCGAAGGCAGCAGCGAAATGAGTGCTTCGCTCCGTAAGAAGAGCGAGCGGTCGGGCCGGTCCACCGAAACGGTGGCCGGCCCGCGCCACTTTCTCGACCTGAAGGACTTCGACACCGCGACCTTGCGGCAGATGCTCGACGTGGCGGCGAACTACAAGCGCGGCGGCGTGTCGTCGCGACCGCTCGCCGGCAAGACGCTCGCGCTGATCTTCGAGAAGCCCAGCACGCGCACCCGCGTGTCGTTCGAGGTCGGCATGCGCCAGCTTGGCGGCGACGTGGTGGTGCTGAACGCGCGCGACATGCAGTCGGGCCGTGGCGAAAGTCCGTCGGATACCGCGCGCGTGCTGTCGCGCTATGTCGATGCGATCATGATACGCACCGACCGCGTATCGAAGATGCATGAGTTGGCGCAATACGCGACGGTGCCGGTGATCAACGGGCTGACGGATACCTCGCATCCGTGCCAGCTCATGGCCGACGTGCTGACGTTCGAGGAGCATCGCGGGCCGATCGCCGGGCAGGTCGTCGCCTGGTGCGGCGATGGCAACAACGTCGCGCGAAGCTGGATCGAGGCGGCGGTGCGGTTCGGCTTCACGCTGCGTTTGGCCACGCCGGATGCGCTGCGTCCGCCGCAGGAGCTGATCGACTGGGCGCGCGCGCAGGGCGGCCGGATCGAGCTGACCGACGATCCGGAGAAGGCGGTGGCCGGCGCGCGCTGCGTCGTCACCGACACCTGGGTCAGCATGTCGGACGACCCGAACACCAGCCGGCACAACCTTTTGGCGCCGTATCGGGTGACCGGCGCGTTGATGGCGAAGGCGGCGGCGGACGCGATCTTCATGCACTGCCTGCCGGCGCATCGCGGCGAGGAGGTTTCCGAGGACGTGATCGACGGCCCGCAGTCCGTGGTGTTCGACGAGGCGGAGAACCGCCTGCATGCGCAGAAGGGCGTGCTCGCCTGGGTGCTCGGCGCGGCGCGATAGTCCTCGCGCGGCGGCACCGTTGTGTGGTAACCGGAGGGTGAGGCCGCTTTCGCGACCCCACCCATCCGGTTTGGGCAGGCTACCGGCGGAGTGCGAGTATCAGTCGCACCCGCTACCTGCCCCACCGGATTTGCCCCGCTTCGGTGCTCCGATGTCTCCTAGCCGGATGACCGGGAGCCAGCCCGGATTGCGGGTAAACCCTGACAATTGGTTAGGATTGGCCGGGCGGTAGGTGCCGCGAACCGCCCCGGAAGGGCGCGCACTGACATTTGCCGTGCCACCACCCATGCGTCCACGCCGCGGCTCGGTCCTTATGTTGCAGTGCAGCAATCCCCATATGTGAGCCCAACGACCAGAAGGACGCGGACCGATCATGAAGTGGTCACGAGACCTGCGGACCGCCCGGCGCGGGCTGCGCACCGCGTTGCGGGCGGCTTCCGCGATGGTTGCCCCGTCCGCGGCGCGCGATGTCGCTCGGAACGATGTTGCCCGGCGCAGCATCGCCGCGTCCGCCGCCGGAGAGTTGATCGCGGTGCCGGATTTCGCCGCGGATCCCGCCGGCCTGGCCATGCTCGCCTATCGTCCGTCCGGCCTCACGGCAGGCGCGCCGCTGGTTGTGCTGCTGCATGGTTGCGGCCAGGACCCCGCCGCTTTCGCTGCCGAGGCCGGCTGGATGGCGCTGGCCGACCGCGTTGGTTTGGGCCTGGCGCTGCCGACGCAGTCGCTGGAGAACAACCGCCAGGGGTGTTTCAACTGGTTCCGCCCGGCCCAGGTCGCCCGCGGCCTCGGCGAGGCGCAATCGATCCGCGCCATGGTCGCCGAGGCGGTGCGGCGCTTCGGCAGCGACCAGCACGCCGTCTACATTGTCGGCCTGTCGGCGGGCGGGGCGATGGCCGCGGCCTTGCTCGCCGCCTACCCGGACGTCTTCGCCGCCGGTGCCTCGATCGCCGGCCTGCCGGTGGGCGCGGCCAGTGGTGTCGCGTCCGCGCTTTCGCGTATGGCGCAGGCCGGACCGGATGGCCGGTCGCCCGAGGATTGGGTCGATCAGGTGCGACGTGCGGCGCCCGTCGGCTACCAGGGTCCGTGGCCGCGCCTGTCGGTCTGGCACGGCGGGTTGGACGCCGTGGTGGACCCCGCCAATGCGCCGCTGCTCGCGCTGCAGTGGCGCGCGGTGCATGGCCTGGCCGAGGCCCCGTCGGCCATCACCCAGCACGGATTGGCGCATCGTGAGGGCTGGGGCCCCGCGGGCCGGCCGCTGGTGGAACTTTGGACCATCCCGGCAATGGCGCACGGCTACCCGGTCGCCGCGGCCGGCGTGCCGTCATCCGCGGTGCTGCCAGTCGGTATTTCCGCCACGCATCGGATCGCCGAGTTCTGGGGGTTGGCTTAGGGCCTGAGGCAGAATAACCGAATGGACTGGGGATCGGTTGTAGTATTCCGGGTCAAGACCGGGGATGGTCATGACACAGAAGTTTGCCACGCGTGCGATTGAAGCACTTGTTTCGCCTCAGGCTTAGTGTGTCTTGATAGTCATTCGCGTGTGGCGGGTATTACCGATCGGCGGGGCCGCCTGTGCGACCTTGCGCCCCGTGCAGGCATGACCGCAGTGCGTGTGTTAGGCTTGTAGCCGCCACCTGGCCCTCGGGATCGGCCAGTGCAGACTTATCCGCATTCTGTGCTCCTCCGATCGCCCGCAGCCTGATTGCCAGGGGCGCTCCGGCGTAACGCCACAATCACTGACATCCAGTTAGCGGCACCAAGCGCCCCGTCAGGAGGTTGGTGTGATCGTTGCTGATGCGCCGAATTTGACGGGTGATATCGTGTGCCGGATTTGTTGCCCTCTTTCGCTGTCGAGATTATGGTAGCTTCGATAAGACGCCCAACACACGAAGCGGCGCCGCGCCCGGTTCAACCCGAGCGGTGGGCGAGTTGTCGCCAGATTCAGTGCGGCTGCAACGCAGGAAGGGCATGATTCGGGGCATCTACAAACCGTCTGCGCCAGCAGGCCTCGCCGGGCGTCGCCGCGTCCAGCGCCGGCTTGCGGCCATCATGGGCGCCGACATCGTGGGCTACAGCCTCCTGATGGCGCGCTCCGAGGAGGACACGCACCGCCGCGTCGGCACCGAACTCGACCGCATGATCCGAGAGATCGAGAGGAGCCAAGGCCGCATATTCTCCTTCGGCGGTGACAGCCTGATGGCGGAGTTCCCGAGTGCCGTGGAGGCACTGAAATGCGGGCTCCGCATCCAGGCGGATACTGTAAAGCGCAACGCCCGTCTGCCGCCGGACCAGCGCATTCTGTTCCGGATAGGGATCAATTCCGGCGAGGTTGTGGTGCAGGTGGACCGCACCGGCGGGGATGCGGTCAATATCGCGGCGCGGCTGGAGGGAATCGCGGATCCGGGCGGGATCGCGTTATCCGAGGCGGTGTACCAGCAGGTGCATCACGTGGTCGCTGTCGGCTACGCGTTCCTGGGTGAGCAGCGGCTCAAGAACATCCGCAACCCGGTGGCTGTACACATGATTCCGGCCGCCGAGTGCTCGGCCTGGGCAGGGATGCCCGCCCTGCCGCGTCTCACACCCGGTGCCAGCACGCCGGGCCTGGCGACGGACTACCGGGCCTCGCTTGCCGTGCTGCCGTTCCGCACGCAGCAGAAGGACCAGTCGGACGCCTACTTCGCCGAAGGCATGGTGGACGACATCATCCGCGCGCTCGGCAGTCTGAAAGACCTGCTGGTAATAGCCCGCAGCTCCATGCAACCCTTTGCTGGCGCCCCGCTCGATCTGCGTCGTGTCGGACACGACCTCGATGTGCGCTACGTGCTGCACGGCAGCGTGCGGCGTGGGCCAGACACCCTGCGTATCGCAGTGGAGCTCTGCGAGGCGCAGACCGGAACGATCGTCTGGGTTGACCGGTTTGACGGAGCAATGACCGACCTGTTTGACCTGCAAGACCGCATTGCCATGCGCGTCGCGACATCGATCGCGCCGCATTTGCGCGAGCGGGAACTCAGCCGCGCGCGGCGAAAGCACCCTGAGAGCATGACGGCCTACGATCTGACCTTGCGGGCACTCGACCTGTTCCATCACGCGGACCGCGCCTCGCTTGAACACTCAGGCGCACTGCTCGAGCGGGCAATTGCCGCTGATCCAGGCTACGGACCGGCTTATTCGAATATGGCGGCAGTCCGAATGCGAATGATCGCACAAGGTTGGTCGGCCGACGAGACAGCTGACCGCACCCGGGCCGCGGAGCACGCGCGAGCTGCGCTCGAGCGAGAGCAGAATGACGCCGTCGCCCTGGCGATCTATGGCCATATACAATCGTATCTGTTGAAGGACTATGACACCGCGACGGAGTATCTGGAACGTGCTTTGGATGTCGGTCCGAGCTGTCCTCTCGCGTGGGGCTTTAGTAGTCTGACCTGTGGATATCGTGGCGACCACGATAACGCCGTGCCGAGAGCAGAACGGGCAGTGAGACTTTCCCCGATTGGTCTGGATGCGTGCCGGTTCCAGCATTACCTTTCTCAGGCCTATTATCTCTCCAACCGATATGAGGACGCAGTTGCGTGGGGACGCAAGTCGGCGGCCCTGGCGCCCGCCAACGCGTCCAACCTTCTTTGCCTCATCGCAAGCCTAGTTGCACTCGGTGACCTCGACGCCGCACGTGCCCGCGCCCAGGACCTGATGCAGCTCGTTCCAACGTTTCGCGTGGCGACGTTTCGTGCTCGAACGCCGCTGTCCGCGGACGCCGGCAACGGTGTCGCGGAGCGGCTTAGACGCGCCGGTTTGCCGGGCTAGGAAACGGCAAACGCGTGCCTGGCTTGTTCCCGCAACCAACGGAAGGAGAGGCAAGATGAGATCGACGTTCGAAGGTATGGAGGGCATGGTGGGCAATTCTACCATTTCCGATGCCAGCAGCACGAGCGGGTCCAACGGATTATTCTTCCCCGACCGCGTCAGCCTGCCGTTCGTCACCACCGAATACCCGCCCGGCTCCCCGATCTCCGACAATGAGCGGATCGACATCCCGTGGTTCCCACTCCGAAACTGGGCCACGGACTGGTATTCGTGGCTCGTGCTCACCCAGTTCGTTACAATAACGGAATGGGACAGTTTTGACATTCTTCCCTCCTGGGCGGCGACGGGCGACTGGAACTCGAGGACTGCGGTAACGGGTCAGCAGCTGTCCGCGTATGACGTGGTGCAGAGCGAGCTGGATTGCCTGGTCGTCGCCGCGCAGGACGAACGGGCCGACGCGCTGGGAGAGATCCTTGCACAAAAAGATGAGTTCATCAGCTATTTTCTCGACCTGTTGACCACGTCGAACGGCTATCCGGCAACCGCGAGAGTGCTCGCGATTGCGAACTTCGTCGCCGGATACTGCGCCATGTACCTACAAGGGCAAATACCGGCGTCCACGCCCGTCAATGCTTTGCCCGGCGCTGATGCCGCCAATTCCGGTCCCGGGTCACGCATCCTTCCCCAGCGGTCATTCGACGCAGACGCATCTCATTGCGCTCTGCATGGCCGACGTGTTGATCAACCGGAACGACATGTCTCCGATGAATAACAATGTGTCGGCGCTTGCCGACCGGATCACCCGCAATCGCGAGATCGCCGGGCTGCACTACCCCAGTGACTCGGACGCGGGCAAAGATCTGGCGAGCCAGATCCATCGCCTGTTGGGTCAACCGCTGCCTCAACTTCGCGAGGGGCAAGCCCAATCCGGCAAAGACATGGTACCAACTGGCCCTCGACGACGCACGCTCGGAGTGGGAGTGGAACTGATGCCCCAGCGGCAGTCTAAAGACGAAGCATCCGTGGTCGAGAGATCGCTGATCACGGAACTGGAGAAGCGTTTCCACGCGTTCCGGCTTCCCCCCCATCCGAAAAGCTACGATCCGACCAAGGTGGATGCGGACAAGCTCCGGAAGTTCGGGATACCACCACGGCCCGACAAGGCCCACCAACCGCGCCTTCACGACCTCTGGATGACCACCTTCGGACAAAAGCTCCACTTCGTCGCGTTCAAACTGCCAACGGTGCACATGCTCGAGGCGGAGGGGTTTCGGCCGTTCTTCCGGCGTGACAGGGCCAGGGCGGTCGCCACCCAATTCGAAGCCAGTCGGAACTGGTCTGGCGCCTATATCGAACCGAGCGCGGGAAGGAAGTTCGTTCAGGTTTGGGGACAATGGACGGTGCCCACCCCCAAGCTACCGCCCGGCGCGACGCTGCCCACCTCGGGTCAGACCGACTATCACTGCGCGACCTGGATCGGCCTGGACGGCGAGCGCCTCTACCGGAACTCATCGCTGCCGCAGATCGGTACTGATCAGAAGGTGACGGTGACGGCTGACGGAACGCAGAAAGTCGAGGCCAAGGCCTGGACGCAGTGGTGGGTTCGCTACGACAACGCAAGCGTGCCCGTGCCCATCGCCTTGCCCGTAGCCCCAGGCGACCGCATCAGCTGCGCTCTCACGGTGCTGACCGACCATTGCGTATGGTTCAGCATCGTCAACCAGAGCACCATTCCGCCGACCTTTATCCCGATCGCGGTCGATGCGCCTACGGTCTCTGTGGGGGGGACCGACCTGCAACTGTCTGTCTCCGGTGCCACCGCGGAGTGGATCATGGAGCGTCCCGCGGTCCCCGTAACGGATGCAACCCGCAAAAAGTGTGCGACCCCCAAATTGGACGACCTCCAGGCATTTGCCGATTACGACAGCATGGATTTCGTCGGCTGCTGTGCTGCCGAGGCGGGTGAGGGACACGCCTCGGCGATTTGGCGAACGCTGAAGAGTCCCCGCTTCGTCCGCATGTACGAAATGCGCTCGGGCCCGCAGCGCACCGGTTACATCTCGATGCCGACCAGGATCGACGATACATCGTTCCGGATGTCATACGGCGATTTTCGTTGAATGGATCAGTTCGGTTGAAGTTGGCGATGTGCGCCGGCTATCTTCTTCCGTGAGCGACCATGCGTAAATTGGCATAAGGCGGGGAAGAACCCGTAAATGTCTCTGTGTGGTGATGGTCTCCGGCGTGGGAAGCGACTGGCGGCACGCCTGGGGATATAAATTCTGTATCCGGCATCACGCGACTAGAGGCAGACCGATCAAGGGCTGCGGCTGCGCAGCCAATTGCGGCCGGCCCATGTGACGGACCTGCTTCGTGCAATGGCTCGCAGCGCCATGATGATTCTGAATTTCCGTTGTTCGCAGAACGTTGTCATTTGCGATGCGGATGGCGCGCAGCGCACGATTCCGAGGAAGCACGCACTTCAGGCGATCATCGGCGCCGATACGCTGCCCCAGGGACCGGGCGCATCGTTGCATCGATCGACCGTTCCGATGCGACGTGGGTGATTTGTCCACAGTAACGGTCCGGCCGTCGCGGTGTGAAGCACTTCAGAGCGTTGCACCCATGCGCACGCCATTGTCCGTCTGTCAGCGAGGCTGAAGCAGAAACGCGGCACGGGCTGAGGAATGACAACCAAACCCGCGACGCGCGGACACTGAAGGAGAGCCCCATGAAGAAGTTCGTCTTTGCTGCTCTGGCCATCCTGGGTGTCGTGCTCGGCACCGCCAGCCTCAGTGCCGCGGCCAATGCCGGCGAGGTTCACCGGGATCCGCCCTCCGAGGGCCCGGGCTGGGGCTGAAAGCTGCAGCACCCTCAGGGGGTGGCGGTATTCCTACAGGAGGTGACCATGTTGGGCACATTCATCGTTGTCGTCTGTGCCTTGGCAATCGCCATCGTCGGGCGTGAGGCGATCGACCGGGCCCTGGCAAACGCCGTCATTGGGCGTGAGGCGGTCGACCGGATGAAGGGCTCGTCCAATACCCCGAAGTCGAACATCGAGGCTAAGGCACCATGAGGAGCCAGGAATGGAGAGCTGGTCCTGCCGGATCAGCTTTCCGCTCGTTCCAGCCCGGGCTTCCGTCCTTGACTGCTATCGGACGCACTCGTTCGAAATCCTTCGTTCATATCGGTAACGCTCGCGGAGAGCATCGGCTGTTCGGCAGCGTGGCGGTCGAGGCGCACTGCTAGTGCCTGTAGTCGCGGGGAGCGGCAGGTCGTCAATGCTGGACGACTTGTGCCGGGGCGGCCGCCGATGGAATTTTCATTGCGACGGCGTCCATGTGGGCGGCGATTTTGGAACCTCTGGCGGGCTTGGTCCGGCCTGAGGGGCGTCAGCCGGCGCTGGAGCCCACGGTAGCGTTCGGCGAACAATTCCACTGACGGTTCACGCTTGACTGATCAAAGTCAGCATCGCATATGTGATGTCTGGGACATGATAACTGCCGCTCAGATGCGTGCTGCGCGTGCCCTGCTGGGGATCGACCAGCGGACGCTGGCCGAGTTGTCCGGCCTGTCGCTGCCGACCATCCAGCGGATGGAGGCCTCGGACGGCGTGGTGCGCGGCAATGTCAACTCGCTGATGAAGCTGGTGGGTGCGCTGCATGACGCGGGCATCGAGTTGATCAACGAGAACGCGGCCAGTGCCGGCGGAGGTCGCGGGGTGCGGCTGATTAATCCCCGCGGTCACGGACCGTCGCGTGATCCCGGCCGTGTGATGCCGGTCGCATGATCCCAGCCGCATGATGCCGGTCGCATGATCGTCTTCCTGCTGCTGTGCGTCGGCGCGTTGTTCGCGCTCGCCCTGGCCGCGGTCCCGCTCGCTGCGATCCCGGCCGGCCGGCCGATTATCTATGGCGGCGCACTGGCCGTGACCTCGATTGCTGCGCTGGTCGCCGTTTTCGCGATCCGCGCCGCGCCGTCCGCGCTGGTTCTGCCGCTGGGTTTGCCTTGGCTGGGCGCGCATTTCCGGCTCGACGCACTTGCGGCGTTCTTCCTGCTGGTGGTGAACCTTGGTGCCGCCGCGGCCAGTCTGTACGCGATCGGCTACGGTCGGCACGAGGCGGCGCCGCACCGCGTGCTGCCGTTCTATGCGGCCTTCCTTGGCGCGATGAACCTGGTTGTGCTGGCGGCCGACGCTTACAGCTTCCTGTTGTCGTGGGAATTGATGTCGCTCGCGTCCTGGGCGCTGGTCGTATCGCAGCACCGCGTCGCCGATAATCTGCGCGCCGGCTACATCTACATCGTCATGGCGAGTTTCGGCACGCTGGCGCTGCTGCTGGGCTTCGGCCTGCTGGCGGGGCCGGCCGGTGCCTACGACTTCGCCGCGATGCGCACCGTGCATCTCTCGCCGGGGCTGGCGGCCATGGTGTTGGCGTTGGTGCTGATCGGCGCCGGATCGAAGGCGGGACTGGTGCCGCTGCATGTCTGGCTGCCGCTGGCGCATCCCGCCGCGCCCAGCCACGTGTCCGCGCTGATGAGTGGCGTGATGACCAAGGTCGCGGTCTACGGCTTCATCCGCATCGTGTTCGATCTGCTTGGGGCGCCGACCTGGTGGTCCGCGGTGGTCGTGCTGGTGCTGGGCGGCGTGACCTCGGTGCTGGGTGTGCTCTACGCGCTGATGCAGCACGACCTGAAGCGGTTGCTGGCGTATCACACGGTGGAGAATATCGGCATCATCTTCATCGGTCTGGGACTGGCGCTGGCATTTCAGGCCAACGGCTTTGCCGCGGGCGCCGCGCTGGCGCTGACCGCAGCATTGTTCCATGTATTTAACCATTCGCTGTTCAAGAGCCTGTTGTTCTTCGGCGCCGGCGCGGTGCTGACGGCGACCGGCGAGCGGGACATGGAGCATCTGGGCGGGCTGATCCATCGCATGCCGCGCACCGCGTTCCTGTTCCTGGTGGGCTGCGCGGCGATCTCCGCCCTGCCGCCGCTGAACGGTTTCGTTTCGGAATGGCTGACCTTCCAGGCGATCCTGTTGCGTCCAGATCTGCCCCAGTGGGGCTTGAAGATTGCCATCCCGGCCGACGGCGCGCTGCTGGCGCTGTCGGCCGCGCTGGCCGCCGCCTGCTTCGTCAAGGCGTTCGGCATCAGCTTTCTCGGACGCCCGCGCGGGACGGCGGCGGCGGTGGCGCGGGAAGTGGACGGGTTTTCGATTGCCGCCATGGGCCTGTTTGCCGCGCTGTGCCTGCTGGCGGGCATTCTGCCCGGTCTGGTCATCGATGGGCTGGCGCCGGTGGTGCAGGCGCTGAGTGGCGCGCGCATGCCGGTGCAGCTTGCGGTGCCGTTTCTGTCGATTGTGCCGAGTGAGGCCGCGCGCAGCTCGTATAACGGCTTGCTGGTGTTCCTGTTCATCGCCGCGTCTGCCTGGCTTGCGGCGTGTGCTGTCCATCGTTTCGCCTCGCGCGCGCTACGTCGAGGTCCAGCCTGGGACTGCGGATTCCCCGATCCCCGCCCGGCGACGCAATACACCGCCGACAGCTTCGCCCAACCGATCCGCCGGGTTTTCGGTGCCGTTGTGTTCCGCTCGCGCGAGGTCGTGACGATGCCGCCGCCTGGCGACATGTCACCCGCGCGCATCGAAAAGACGTTGCGCGACCCGGTATGGGATGCGTTCTACGCGCCGGTCGCCGGTGCGGTTTCCGCCGCGGCGCAGGCGCTGAACCATCTGCAGTTTCTTACCATACGCCGCTACCTCAGTCTGGTGTTCGGCGCGCTGATCGTTCTGCTGCTGGCGTTGGCGCTGTGGCAGTGATCCGCGACCTTCTGGTGCAGGGCGCGCAGATGCTGTTGGTGTTGTTGCTGGCGCCGCTGCTGACCGGCGTCGTGCGCAAGGTGAAGGCACGACTCAACCGCCGCCAGGGTGCCAGCGTGATCCAGCCGTATCGCGATTTGCGTCGCTTGCTGGGCAAGGAGGTGGTGCTGGCGGACAACGCCTCCTGGCTGTTCCGCGCGGCGCCCTATCTGATCTTCGCCGTTACTTGGGTGGCGGCGTCATTGATCCCGACGTTCGGCACCGGCCTGATCTTCTCCTGGTCGGGCGATCTGATCGCGATCGCCGCGCTGATCGGCAGCGCGCGCTTCCTGCTGGCGCTGGCCGGGCTTGATGTCGGCACCAGTTTCGGCGGCATCGGCGCCTCGCGCGAGGTGATGATCGCCTCGTTGGCTGAGCCGGCAATGCTGATGATCGCGGTTACGCTGGCGCTGACCGCCGGGTCCACCCAGCTCTCCACCATCGCCGCGTTCATGCTGCACTCCGGCAGCCTGCGCGTGTCGCTGGGGATGGCGCTTGTTGCGTTCATCATTGTTGCGGTGGCGGAGAACGGACGCATCCCGGTGGACAACCCGGCGACGCATCTCGAGCTGACCATGGTGCATGAGGCGATGGTGCTGGAATATTCCGGCCGGCATCTGGCGATGATCGAGCTGGCGAGTGCGCTGAAGCTGCTGCTGTATGTTTCGGCGATTGCCTGCCTGTTTTTGCCATGGGGGTTGGCGACGGGCGAGGCGGGGCTTGGCGTCTACTCGATCGGGGTTGTTGCGTATTTGTGCAAGCTGGTGCTGGGGGCGGTGGCGCTGGGGGTGTTCGAGACCTCGATCGCGAAGATGCGGGTGTTTCGGGTGCCGAATTTTCTTGGCGCTGCGTTGATGTTGGGGCTGTTGGGCGTGCTGCTGTTGTTCGTTTCGCGGGGAATGTGATGGCGGCGGTGTGCACCAGCATTCTCCCCCTCCCCTTGAGGGCTTGGGCCGCGAAGCGGACCAAGGTTGGGGGGAGGGGTAGGGGCGCGAGCAGCTTCGGTGCGACCCTGGCACCGACCCCTCCCCCCAACCTTGGTCCGCTTCGCGGCCCAAGCCCTCAAGGGGAGGGGGAGAAGTGTGCCCTTGGGAATCCGCCCCCATGATCTCTCAAGGCCTCAACTTCGACGTCGCGCACATGCTCGCCGGGGGGCTGGTCCTTGTCAGTTTCATGATGCTGTACCAAGACCGGCTCTACGCGCTGATCAACGTGCTGGCACTGCACGCCGTCGTGCTGGCGGCCTCGGTCGCCTGGCAGGCTTACATCCACGACGCACCGCATCTGTATATCACCGCGGCGATCGCGCTGGGCTTCAAGGCCATCATCATTCCGGTGGCGCTCAAGCGCATGGTCTTCCGCCTGGGCATCCACCGCGAGATCGAAACGGTCGTCGGCATCGGCCTGACGATGCTTGCCGGCATTGCCTTGGTCGGGCTGTCGATGGAGGTAATGCTGCCGGTCACCGCGCATGTCGATCCGGTGGGACGCGAGGATATCGCCCTTGCATTGTCGGTCGTGCTGCTGGGTCTGCTGATGATGGTGACGCGGCGCAACGCGGTCGGTCAGGTCGTCGGCTTCATGTCGCTGGAGAACGGCATCAACCTGGCCGCCACCGGCGCGCAGGGCATGCCGCTGGTAGTGGAGATCAGCATCGCCTTCTCCATCCTGATCGCATTCATCGTGATCGGCATCTTCCTGTTCCGCATCCGCGAGCGCTTCGATACGGTGGACCTGAGCGCGCTCGATCAGTTCCGCGGTGAGCGGCGATGAATGAGTTGGTCATCCTGCTGACCCCGCTGGTGGGCGCCGCGGTCCTCGCGATCGTGCCGGCGTATCGGCTGTCCGCCCGGATCAACGTCCTTGCGTGCCTTGTGGCGTTTCTGGCCGCGGCCTCATTGTTCTTGTGGCGTCCGGAGGTCGGGCAGTACCTGCTGATCGACGATCTGAACGTCGTCTTCATCGTGCTGACCAACTTCGTCGCGTTCACCACCAGCGCCTTCAGCGCCAGTTATATCGGTCACGAACTGGAAACCGGCCGCCTGACTCCGTCCTATCTGCGGTTCTACCATGCGATGTACCAGGTCATGCTGTTCGGCATGAACCTGGCGCTGATCGCCAACAATATCGGCCTGATGTGGGTCGCGGTGGAGCTCGCGACCCTCAGCACGGTATTGATGGTCGGCATCTACCGCACGCACGAGGCGATCGAGGCGGCGTGGAAATACTTCATCCTTGGCAGTGTCGGCATCGCGCTGGCGTTGTTTGGCACTATCCTGGTCTACCTTGCCGCCCGGCCGGTGGTGGGCGAGGGCATGGATGCGATGGTTTGGACCGAGTTGCTGCGTCACGCCAGCTTGTTCGATCCATCGTTGCTGAATGTTGCGTTCATCTTCCTGCTGCTGGGCTATGGCACCAAGGTCGGGTTGGCGCCGTTGCACGCCTGGTTGCCCGATGCGCATGCGGAAGGTCCGACGCCGATCTCCGCCGTGTTGTCTGGCCTGCTGCTGAACGTCGCGCTGTATGCCCTGTTGCGCTTCAAGATGCTGCTGGCGGCCAATGCGGGAGCCATCGCGCCCGGGCCATTGATGATCGCGCTGGGATTGCTGTCGCTGATCTTCGCTGGGTTCATGCTGTATCGGCGGCGCGACATCAAGCGCATGTTCGCCTACTCGTCGATCGAGCACATGGGCATCATCGTGTTCGCGTTCGGCATGGCGGGCCCGATCGGCAATTTCGCCGGATTGTTGCAGATGACGATGCACAGCCTGACCAAGTCGGCGATCTTCTTCTCGGTCGGTCATGTGGCGCAGGTGAAGGGCACGCAGCGCATCGCCGAGATCGGCGGGCTGACCGAGAGCCATCCGGTGCTCGGCTGGGGACTGATCGGCGGCGTCGCCGCGATCGCCGGGCTGCCGCCGTTCGGCGTGTTCCAGAGCGAATTCCTTGTGGTCAGCTCGACCTTTGCCCGTGCGCCGGTGCTGGCGGTCTTGCTGGTGTTCGGTCTGCTGATCGCGTTCGGCGCGCTGATGCTGCGGCTGAGTTCCGTCGCGTTCGGCCCGCCGCTTGGCCCGGTTGGGCCGGTGAAAGCGTCCTATGTGCCGATGTTCGCGCATCTGGCGTTGGTGCTGGTGGCGGGGTTCTATTTGCCCGCGCCGCTGGTCGCCTGGTTCCAGCACGTCGCGACGTTGTTGGGCTGAGCGATGGGCACTGTTGCGAGCCTGCTGGAGATGGGACGCGTGGTCGAGGGGCACGTCCCATTCCCTCGCGCCGTCGTCGATGCGGCGGTGTGGCGACAGGCTGCTGAACATCTGGCTGCCGGCCGGTGCACGCTGTTGAGCCTGTGGGGCGAACCCGATCAGGTGCACATGGCACTGCTGGAGCCTGACGCATTGCCGGTGATCGGCGTGCTGACTGTGGCCTGCCTGGATGGGCGCTATCCTGCGGTCGGCGCGCTGCATCCGCCGGCGATGCGGCTGGAACGCGCGTTGCGCGATCTGTACCGGATCGAACCGACGGGCCTGCCCGACAAGCGCCCCTGGCTGGATCACGGCAGCGACCCGACTGCCTATAAGTTTCTGCCGGTGCAGGGCGAACATCTGCACCAGATCCCGGTTGGTCCTGTACACGCCGGCATCATCGAACCCGGTCATTTCCGCTTCACCGCCGATGGCGAAACGGTGGTACGACTGGAAGAGCGTCTGGGCTATGTGCACAAAGGGGTCGATGCGCTGATGCACGGAGCAACGTTGGCGCAAGCGGCGAAACTCGCCGGCCGCGTCTCTGGGGATAGTACCGTGGCCTATGCGATTGCCTTCGCTCGTGCGGTGGAGGCGGCGCTGGGTGTAACGGCGCCACCGCGTGCGGAGTTCCTGCGCGCCGTAATGGCGGAGTTGGAGCGTGTGTCCAATCACCTGGGCGATGTCGGCGCGATCTGCAACGACGCGTCGTTCAGCATCATGCTGACGCATTGCGGCGTGCTGCGCGAGCGGGTCCTGCGCGCCGCGCAGGCGTGCTTCGGCCATCGGCTGATGATGGATTGCGTGATGCCGGGCGGCGTCGCTGTCGATCTGGCACCGGAAGGGGTCAGCGGGTTGCGCGCGCTGACCGCCGAGTTGCGCGCCCGCTTCGCCGTCCTGGTGGCGTTGTATGACGGCACGGCATCCTTACAGGATCGAACCGTCACCACCGGCATCGTGAGCGCTGCGTTGGTGCGGCGTTTTGGTGCCGGTGGGTATGTTGGCCGCGCCTCCGGCCGTGACTTTGATTGCCGCCGTACGCCGGGTTATGCGCCTTATGATTTGCTCAGCTTCACTGTGCCCACGCGCGAGGAGGGCGATGTCAATGCACGCGTCTGGATCCGCATCGGGGAGATCGGCCAGAGTCTGTCGCTGATTGAGCAATGTTTGGACCGGCTGGCTGGCGGGGATATCCGGATCGCGCTGACGCCGAGTGTCCCGGCCGAGGGGATGGCGATGGCGGAAGCGTTCCGTGGTGATGTTCTGGTGTGGGTGCGGATTGGCGCTGATGGCGGTGTTGATCGGTGCCATTTGCGCGATGCGTCCTGGTTCCAATGGCCGCTGCTGGAAGCCGCGATCGAGGGCAACATCGTCGCGGACTTTCCGCTGTGCAACAAGAGTTTCAATTGTTCTTATTCTGGGCATGATTTGTGAGTGGTTTCGTTGTCATGGAAGGACAGCGTTCTCCCCCTCCCCTTGAGGGCTTGGGCCGCGAAGCGGACCAAGGTTGGGGGGAGGGGGCGGTGCCGCGGGGATCTTCGGAGCGACCCTGGCATCAACCCCTCCCCCCAACCTTGGTCCGCTTCGCGGCCCAAGCCCTCAAGGGGAGGGGGAGAATCGTCGTCACCCGCCATCACACTCTGCCACGCCAATGCTGAAGCTCCTGCTCGAAGGCCTGCGCCGGCCGCTGACCGAGCCCCGGCCCGATGACACTCCCGAGCTCATGGCCCTCGCCGCGCAGCTAAACGCCGCCGCTCGCCGCAAGCTCGGCCGTGGTCTGTCGATCCGCGAGGTCGATGCCGGCTCCTGCAACGGCTGCGAGCTGGAAATCCACGCCCTCAACAACGCCTATTACGACCTGGATCGTTTCGGCCTGCGCTTCGTTGCCTCGCCGCGCCACGCCGACGTGTTGCTGGTCACCGGCCCGGTCACTCGCAACATGCGCGAGGGGCTGGAGCGAACCTGGCGCGCTACGCCGGACCCGAAATGGGTGGTTGCGGCCGGCGACTGCGCCACGGGATGCGGGGTGTTTGCCGGCAGTCCGGCCTGCCTCGGCGCCGTCTCCAGGGTCGTGCCCGTCGACCTTACCATCCCGGGCTGCCCGCCGACCCCGACCCAGCTTCTGCAGGGCCTGCTCGCGCTGCTGCAGCGCTGAGCCTATAATTCCCCGAACGCCCAATCTTGAAGGGGAATGCCGCACCATGACCGACCTGCCGAAGCACGTGGACATCCATGAGGAAGGCCCGCGCGAGGGCTTCCAGATCGAGCCCAGCCCGATCAGCACGGGGGATAAAATCCGCCTGATCGAGGCGCTGGCTGAGACCGGCCTGCACCACATCCAGGCTTGCTCGTTCGTCAATCCGCGCATCGTCCCCGGCTGGGCCGACGCGGAAGATGTGATCGCCGGTTTCAAGGCCAAACCGGGCGTGCACTACACCGCGCTGTGGTTCAACGCCAACGGGCTGAACCGTGCGCTGGCGTTCCGCGACAAGCTGACCATCACCGGATCGATCGCGCTGACCGCATCGGAGGCGTTCACCCAGAAGAACCTGCATCGCACCCACGCCGAGAATGTCGAGGCGATGCGCAAGCAGACCAGGCTGCACCTGGAGAACGACGTGAAGGTGCCGCGGCTTGGCATCATGGCGGCGTTCGGCTGCAACTATCAGGGCGACATTTCGCCGGCGCAGGTGGTCAGCACCATCGAAGATGGTCTTGCGATCGCGGCTGAGACCGACGCTCAGATCGAGATTCTTTCCCTGGCCGATACGATGGGCTGGGCGACGCCGGCGCGCATTGAGCGCGTGCTGGGCGAGGTGCGTGGCCGCTGGCCGGACAAGCAGCTTTCGTTGCATCTGCACGACACGCGCGGGCTGGCGGTGGCCAACGCGCATGCCGGGTTGCGCATGGGCGTGACACGTTACGATTCCACCGTCGGCGGCCTTGGCGGTTGTCCGTTCGCCGGACAGAAGGGCGCCGCCGGCAATATCTGCACCGAGGAACTGGTGTTGTTGTGCGAAGAGATGGGCATCCGCACCGACGTCGATCTCGACGCGCTGATCGAGGTCGGGCGCATGGCGGAAGCGATTGTCGGCCATGTGTTGCCGAGCGAACTGATCCACGCCGGCAGCCTCGACGCGTTTCGCCGCAAGGCTGCCTGATGTCGGCAACACCGCTAGCCGGGCTGAAGGTTCTTGAGTTCAGCCACACGGTGATGGGACCGACTGCCGGGTTGGTTTTTGCCGAGCTCGGCGCCGACGTGGTGAAGATCGAGCCGGCACCGAAAGGTGATCACACCCGCGGCCTGGGTGGTTTCGCTGCCGGCTTTTTCGCCGCGTTCAACCGCGACAAGCGCAGCCTGGCGGTGGATTTGAAGCGGCCCGAGGGCCGGGCGGCGCTGCATCGCCTGGCCGCCACCACAGACGTGGTGATCGAGAATTACGGTCCCGGCACGATGGAAAGGCTGGGCTGCGGCTATGAACATCTGGCGCCGCTCAACCCGCGGCTGATCTATCTGGCGCTGAAGGGCTACCTCGCCGGGCCGTATGAACACCGCCCGGCGCTGGATGAGGTGGTGCAGTTCCAGACCGGACTGGCGTTCATGACCGGGCCGCCGGGACGGCCGCTGCGTGCGGGGGCCTCGGTGATCGACATCATGGGTGCGGTGTTCGGCGTGGTTGCGGCGCAGGCGGCGTTGCGCGAGCGGGAGATCACCGGCAAGGGCCAGCGCGTCAGTAGCGCATTGTTCGAGAGCGCGGCTTTCCTGATGAGCACGCACATGGCCGGAATGACCGCGACGGGGCTGGAGGCGCGGCCGATGCCGGCGCGCCGCGGCGCCTGGGCCATTTATGAGGTATTCCGGACGGCGAACGATGGGCAGTTGTTCATCGGTGTGACCAGCGACCAGCAATGGGCGCGGTTTGTCGAGGAGTTCGGATTGCAGGAACTGGCCGCCGATCCTCGGCTGGCGACGAATTTCATGCGGCTGCAGGAACGGTCATGGCTGATCCCGACCTTGCAGGAGATCCTGGTCAAGTTCCCGCAGGACGAGGTTGCCGCGCGCTGCGAGCGTGCGAACGTCTCCTGGGCGCCGGTCGGCCAGCCGGGCGATCTGTTCGCCGATCCGCATCTGCTGGCGACTGGGGGTTTGGTGGACGTGTTCATCTCGAGGATGGGCGGGACGGACGGGAAAAAGGTGGGGCTACCAGCGTTGCCGATCGAGTTCGGCGGTCGCGCTCGGCCGGGGCTTACTCGGCAGCCACCGCGCATGGGTCAGCACAACGCGGAGGTGCTGACGGAGGCCGGGTTTTCCCCCGCGGAAATCGCGACGTTGGCGGAGACAGGGGTGATCGTTGCTGCGGCGAATGCTGGCGGGGGCGTCTGACCGCAACCGCCGGCGTGCATTCCGGGCGACACACTGACCGGGGTTGGTGGCGACCGCGGATCGCTGCCATGAACGTCTCGAGCGCCGCCGGCTGCGCGACGGAGGCCAAGCGTCATGCCAAACCCGCGAACGGTATCTTAACCAAAGCCGGAATGATCAACTCTTCGGTGCTACCCCCCGTCATGCCGGCGCAGGCCGATATCCACGACTTGCCTTCGTTGCAGCAAAGAAAGTCGTGGACCCCGGCCTGCGCCGGCATGACGGGGGTAGCGGCCCGTGCGTCAATGTTTAGGGCCGCCACCAACACCAGCTTCCGCTATTCCGCAGCCGTTCCAAGGAACACAAGCCGCAACTCCGGAGCGAACTCGCCTGCCGCCGCGACCACGACATCCGCCACCGCTGTCTGAAACGCCGGCAGATCGATCGCCTCCGGACCAACCGGCGTGACCCCTGCCTCACCGAGTAGCTTCAGACACGCCGCATCCTCCTCGGCCGCGAACCCGCGCTGCACCGTTTCGCTCTCGTGTACGGCATCGATCACCACACCGCGCAACTCCGCTGGCAACGCATCGAACCGCGCGCGATTGACCAGCACCAGCGCGATACCCACCAGATGCCCGGTCAGGCTGACGTGCTTATGATACGCCTGCAGCCCGAAATTGACCATGTTGGTCAGCGGGTTCTCCTGTGCGTCCACGCGACGTTCCGCCACCGCGCGCTGCAATTCCGCCACGTCGATGAACTCCGGCCGAAACCCCACACGCCGAAACGCCGCCTGGTGCAGCGCGCTGTCCAGCGTCCGCAGGCGCAGCCCCACGCAATCCGCCGGCGCGTGGATCGGCCGCACCGCGTTGCTGATATGGCGGATCCCGTTGTCCCAGTAACCCAGCACGCGATACGGCGTCGCGCCCGCGACCGCCTCATTCAGGAGCGCCCCGCCCGCGCCATCCAGCGCCGCGAACGCAGCCGCCCGTGACCCCGACTGAAACGGCAGATCCAAAACGCCGAGTGCCGGCACCCGCCCCGCCAGGTAGCTCGATGCGAAGTAGCACCCATCCAGCGTCCCGCTACCCACAAGGTCGAACAGATCCGCCGCCTTGTGCCCTGCCGAAACGACATTCTCTGTCACCTCGATCCCAAGCTCCCCGGCCGAGCACCGCGCGACGCCGTTCGCCAGCGCGTGCAGCCCGCGCGTGTGCACTGATCGCGCGGGCTGATACCCGCCAAACCGCAGTGTGATCACGGTGCGCGCCGCGCCGGCATGGCGATCCGCCGCCCGACGCCCTCCGGCAACGGGTCCCCCGCCGCGGTGCGCACCGCCGCCTGCAGCCGCTCCAGCAACTCGGGCGCGAACGCCGTCGTCCGCCGCACCCGAAGGTCGATGTGCAGCGCCATCAGTTCCTGCGCCGCGACGCGGTGGCCCTGCTCAGCATGAAACATCTCGTGGAAATAGTGCAGCCGCTTGGCGTCCGCGCCCAGCAGGTGGCTGGTGATGCGCACCCGCTCTCCGACCCGCACCTCACGCTCATACAATGTGTGTGTTTCGGCGGTGAAGGTGGAGTTCCCGGTAGCGTCGCGATACGCCTGCCCGACGCCCAGCGCGTCGTAGATCGTGTCGGTCGCCAGGTCGAACAGCACGACATAATAGGCCAGGTTCATGTGGCCGTTGGCGTCGATCCATTCGGGCAGGACCGATCCCTCGGTTTGCGGCAGGCGCATCGCAGCTCCGGACTTCTGTGGGGTTCGCCAGCTTGTTGGCCGGGGTATCCACGGTCAAGTTAGCAGGTGCAGCATTGGATGGAACCACATGGATTTCGGGGACGGTCTGCCGCCGGGCACGCGGCGCCGCGCCATGGCGACGCTGGCGATCGCGGTCTCCATGGCGGTACTGGATAGCGCGATCGCCAATATCGCGCTGCCGACCATCGCGCGCGACATGGCCACCACGCCGGCGGCCACCATCTGGGTGGTGAACGCCTACCAGTTCGCGGTCACCGTTTCGTTGCTACCGCTCGCGTTTCTGGGCGACATCGTGGGCTACAAGCGGGTCTACATGGCCGGGCTGGCGGTGTTCACCGTGGCGTCCCTGGGCTGCGCGCTGGCGCCGACGCTGCCGCTGCTGGTGCTCGCCCGCGTGGTGCAGGGCTTGGGCGGCGCCGGTATCATGAGCGTCAACACCGCGCTGATCCGCTTCATCTTCCCGCGCGCCGAGCTGGGCCGCGGGCTGGGGTTCAACGCGTTCGTGGTTGCGTCGTTCTCGGCGCTCGGCCCGTCGATCGCCGCCGGCATCCTGTCGGTCGCGACCTGGCACTGGCTGTTCGCCATCAACGTGCCGTTGGGCGCGGTCGCGTTGTGGCTGGCCGGCCGTGTGCTGCCGATGACCCCGCGCGCCGGCTACCGTTTCGACCTGCTCAGCGCGCTGCTGAATGCCGCCACCTTCGGACTGATCATTACGTTCGTCGACGGCCTGGGCCGCAACCCCGGCATCACCGAACTGATCGAGCTGGTCGTTGCACTTCTGGTGGGCACCGTCTTCATCTACCGCCAACTGCATCTGACCGTGCCGCTGCTGCCGGTGGACCTGTTCCGCCGGCCGATCTTCGCGTTGTCGGTCGCCACCTCGGTTTGTTCTTATATCGCACAGACTTCGGCCTACATCGCGCTGCCGTTCTACTTCCAATACGTTGGCGGACTGAGCCCGATCGATACCGGCCTGATGATGACCCCGTGGCCGGCGATCGTGGTGATCGTCGCGCCTATCGCCGGCCGCCTGTCGGACCGCTACCCGGCCGGCATTCTGGGCAGCCTGGGTCTGCTGGCGATGACGGCCGGCCTGCTGAGCCTGCTGTTCATGCCGGCCGCCCCAAGCTACCCCGAGGTCGCTTGGCGCATGCTGCTCAGCGGCCTGGGCTTCGGCTTCTTCCAGTCCCCCAACAACCGCCTGCTGGTCAGTAGCGCACCGGCGGAGCGCAGCGGGGCGGGATCTGGGATGCTCGCCACCGCGCGACTGTCCGGCCAAACCATCGGCAGCGCGCTGGTCGCGCTGTCCTTCGGCCTGACCGGCGCCCGCGCCGGCATCGAAGTTGCCCACGGCACCACCCTGGCGCTTGGTGTCGGTGCCACCTTCGCCTTCACCGCCATGGTCGTCAGCGCCCTGCGCCTGCGAGCGTGACGCAGCAAGGCCGGGGCCTGGGGCGGAGCCCCGGCCTTGCTGCGGCGGCTTGTTGCGGGGGTGTGGCGCGGTCATGGTGCGTGGGGGGACGGGTGCATGGGGCGATCGCCTGACATCGAGGTGGCTGATGGGCTGCCGCCGCCGCTGCGGTGGCGCGCGATGTGTCCTGTTGCGATTGCCGTGTGCATGTCGACGTTGGTTGGGTCCATTGCCAACATTGCGTTGCCGACCATTGCGCGGGACATGCATGCGTCGCCGGGTGATTCGATTTGGGTGGTGAATGCGTATCAGCTCGCGGTGACGATTTCGCTGCTGCCGTTTGCCTCGATGGGCGATATCTATGGGCATCGGCGGGTTTATTCGTTGGGGTTGGTGCTTTACACCCTGGCTTCATTGTTTTGTGCGTTGGCGCCGTCTTTGCCTTTGCTGGTGCTGGGGCGCGTGCTGCAGGGCTTTGGCGGCGCTGGCATCATGAGCGTGAACGGTGCGCTGGTGCGGTTTATTTTCCCGCGCGCGGCGTTGGGGCGCGGGATTGGGTTCAACGCCATGGTCGTTGCGGCCTCGTCGGCCGCCGGGCCGTCGGTTGCCGCGGCGATCATGACGGTGTCGTCGTGGCCCTGGCTGTTTGGTGTTCAGGTACCGGCTGGCGTCCTGACGCTGTGGCTGGCGCATCGGTATCTGCCCCGCACGCCGCTGGCCGGACATCCTTTCGATCGGCCGAGCGCGGTGTTGAATGCGATCACATTTGGCCTGTTCATTACAGCGCTGGATGGTGTCGGGCGGGGGCAGCGCGCGTTGATGGTGCTGTTGGAGCTTGGGGTCAGCGCGGCGGTCGGTTGGGTGTTCGTGCGTCGACAGTTCGTGCTGGCGGCGCCGATGCTGCCGGTGGATTTGTTTCGCCGGCCGGTGTTTGCGTTGTCGGTGGCGACGGCGGTTTGTGCGCACGCCGCGCAGATGATCTGCTTTGTGGCGCTGCCGTTCTATTTCCAATATGTCGACGGGCTGACGCCGATCCAGATCGGCGTGCTGATCACGCCGTGGCCGGCGGCGCTGGTGGTGATGGCGCCGATCGCCGGGCGGCTGGCGGATCGGCATTCGGCCGGGCTGCTGGGTGGAGTGGGCCTGGCGGTGATGACGCTGGGGCTGCTGCTGGTGATGGCTCTGCCGCATCCGGCGTCCGCGTTGGATGTCGCCTGGCGTCTGGCGGTGTGTGGGTTTGGCTTTGGGTTTTTTCAGTCACCCAACAACCGGCTGATGATTGCCAGCGCGCCGCGCGACCGTGCGGGCGCGGGCAGCGGCATGCTGTCGACCTCACGCCTGGTGGGGCAGACGACGGGCAGTGCGTTGGTGGCGCTGTTGTTCGGGTTGAGCCATGGCGGTGGGGATGGCGTCACGCGTGGCACCACGCTGTCGATTGGCCTGGCGGCTTGCTTTGCCGCAGTCGCGATGGTGCTGAGTTCGGTTCGGGTGCTCCGGCCGGTGCGTGTCTGATATACGCAGTGCTTGCTGGAATTTGTGCCGTGCCGCATGTCCGCAAGCAAGGGTCACCACAGAGACACGGAGGCACAGAGCAGAAAAACCAAGTTGTCGCCTTGACATTCTTCTCCGTGTCTCCGTGGTGGATATCTGTTTCTATTCGGGATCAAATACACGGATTTCCTTGGGTAAGTGGTATACCAACGGTCATTCGTTATGACCGTTGGCTTGATCGCAATCGGATGTTGGCTTGTTTGGCAGAGGTGGGATCGGTTGCGCGCGCGCGGCACGACGCAGTGGAAGCCGTTGCAACGGTCTCGAAAATTGGTCAACTTCGGTCGTGGACAGCCGAGCAAATCGGGCATGTCGAATGAAACGAAACCAAGGGGAGCCTTTCGTAATGTCCTACGCCGTACGTTCGTCGACGACCGGTCCATGGTGGCGGGAACCCACCAAGGACCAATGGTACGCCTTCATCGCCGCCTGGCTCGGCTGGACGCTGGACGCCTTCGACTTCACCGTTTTCCTGTTCCTGCTGGTGCCGATCGCCAAGGAGTTCAATGCCGATCTGACGCTTGTCGTGCTGGTCGGTTCGTTGACAATGTGGATGCGATTCGTTGGCGCGATGGGCGCCGGCTGGATGGCCGACCGGCTGGGTCGGCGGGCACCGCTGATGATCTCGATCCTGTGGTACTCGATCTGCAACTTCATTGCCGGATTCTCGCCCACCTTTATCTTCCTGCTGGTGTTCCGCACCCTGCTGGGCATCGGCATGGGCGCCGAAGGCCGTGCGGCGCGGCGTTGGCGACCGAAAGCTGGCCGGCCCGCTCACGCGGCCTGATGGCCAGCGTGCTGCAAGGCTCCTGGGCGTTGGGCTACCTGTTCGCCGCCGTAATATATGCGACGTTGTTCGATGTGATCGGCTGGCGCGGCATGCTGTGGATGGGCGTGTTGCCGGCGCTCGCCGTGGTGTGGATCCGCGTCTACGTCAAAGAGCCGGAGGTCTGGATCGAAAACCAGCGGCAGCAGAAAGCGAAGCAGGCCCGCATGAAGGTGCCGGTCATAGCGCTGTTCCGTCGCGACATCGTGCTGACCACGTTGTCCACCAGTTGGTGGCTGGTGAGCGCGTTCACCGTCTACTACTCGGTCTTCGGCCTGTTCGCGACGTATCTGACGCGGGAGCTGCATCTGTCCGCTGCGGCCGTCGGGTGGCCGTTGGCGTTCTCCAACGGATTGACCTTCCTGGCCAGCTTCCTGTGGGGCAGCCTGGCGGACAGCATCGGCCGGCGCTGGGCGATGATCATTCCGGCCTGCCTCGGGGCGCTTGTTGCACCGATTTATCTGTTGACGACGGACTATACGACGCTGGTGATTGCGTTCTCGATCCAGGGCGCGTTCGCCGGCGCGATCTACGGCATCAACCCGAGCTACTCGAGCGAGCGTTTCCCGACCGAGATCAGGGCCACCGCCGGAGCGTTCTGCTATCATATCGGTGCGGTCGCCGGGGGATTCGTGCCACCGGTTCTGGCGTATTTCGCGATCGAACGGCACATGGGATTCGCGGTTCCTATGCTGATCGGGACGGTGGGCGGGCTGATCAGCTTCGTGATCACGCTGTTCCTCAGCCCGGAAACCAAGGGCAAGGTGCTGGTTGGCGATCTACAGATTGCGGCGGGCGATTAGCCGCATCGGGCGAAACGCGAGTGGCCGGGCTGTGCTCGGCCACTCGTTGCTTGTACGTCAATCGAGCCGCGGGATTGATTTCACTCGCGCCCTCTTGTGGTGGGGTTGCGGCCGGGCATCAGCTCAGAGCCAATACCGCGAAGCTGCACAGCCAGTGCTCCCCCATGTATTCCCCGCTGACGTGCGGCAGGCTAGCGTCGATATGCGCCTGCGCGGTTCGCCGTATCGCTTCCGGATCGGGTGTGAAGTCTGCCAGCGCGCGCCAGCACCACGCGCGGCTCAGGTTCAGCCCGTCCAGGTGCGCGATCTTGCCGTCGCTGCGGTCGCTGACGGTGGCGGGGATGAACAGCGTCGCAGGTGATCGCTGGGCCAGCCGGGGCAGGAAGCCGGTGAACCACGGACGAAACTCGGGTTCGGGCAGGGCGGCGCGCATGCATTCCGCCTCGATCAGTGCGGGGGAGAGGAATTCGTCGCCACCCGGTTCCCACGCCTGGCAGTCTGTGTCGTTCCCGTACCAACGGTGCGCGGCATCCGTCAGCGCGGCATGCAGCGCTGCATCCTGGTGGTCCAGCGCGAGGCGAACCGCGAACGCGGTGTTGCTGTGGACGCCAGCGCGGATCGGGTAGGTGGCGAGCGGCAGGAATGCCGTGAACCGGGCAGCGAAGATGCGGGCCAGCGGTGCCAGCGCGGCGGACCAGGCGCGACCTTCCGGCGTCGCGTGCAATGCCAGTTCCGCGGCGAGCTTGAGTAGCCAGGCCCAGCCGTAGGGCCGCTCGAACCCGTGTGTCGCTGGTCCGGCGAGGTAGGCGCACTCGCCGGCGATCCGGTCGGGGACGAGATGCGCGTCGAACAACGCGCGGATCGCGGGGGCGTTCGGCACGGTGGGGAAGCGCCGGTAGAGGTGCGCCAGCATCCAGTAGCCATGCACGCAGGAATGCCAGTCGAAGCTGCCGTAGAAGACCGGGTGCAGGTCTCGCGGGCCGTGCGCGTCGTGGGGGCCGGACAGCACGTGGTCCAGTTTGTTGGGGTACTCGCGGGTGACATGCCCCAGGGCGATCGCTGCGAACCGGTCGGCGAGGGCGGGGGTCATCGGTGGCAGGTCAGAACGCATGGGGAGGATGTTACCAGTTCCGCGTTCGCGCGTTTACGGCACACTGGCCGTCGCCCGAACCGCCTGATAGTACCACCCACACAGCGCCCATGCAGCCCCGGGAGGAACCGGCCATGACCTACGAGCACATCCTGACCGAAACGGAAGACGGTGTCGGCATCATCACGCTCAACCGCCCCGAGAAACTCAACGCCATGAACCGCCGCCTGTCGCACGAGCTGCACAGCGCGGTCAAAGCCATGGAGGCCGACGCCGACATCGGCTGCATCGTCATCACCGGCGCCGGCGAGCGTGCCTTCACCGCCGGCGGCGACATCCACGAGCAATTGTCGGACGACGCGCGCTACACCGACGAACAGCTCGACGCGATGCGGAGCGGGCGGCCGAGTTACGATATCTCGGCTTGTGCCAAGCCGATCATGGGCATGATGAACGGCCTCGCCTTCGGCGGCGGCGCCGTGCTGGCGTCCTCGCTCGACATGCGGGTGGGGTGCGAGGCGACGAAGTTTCGGTTTCTCGCCGCCGCGTATGGGCGCATCAACTCGACCTGGTCGTTGCCCAATCAGGTCGGTTGGCCGATCGCCAAGGAGCTGCTGTTCACCGCGCGCGTGGTGGAGGCCGAGGAAGCCTACCGCATCGGCCTGCTCAACCACCTGGTGCCGCGTGCGCAGTTGCGTGCCAAGACGATGGAGATTGCGCGGATGATCGCCGGCAACCACCGCGGCGCGGTGATGGGCGTCAAGGCGCTGCTGCTGCAACAGTTGGGCGAGAGCCTGGAGCGGCAATGGCAGGTCGAGCACGACTACGGCGTCAACGTGATGCGTGGCGCCAAGGCCGCGGATGCGTTTCCCGATTTCATTGCGCGTAAGATTGCCAAGACGGGGTGACTGCCGGGGTGCGGCTAGCGGTTTAAGGAAGTAATCCAGTCCAAGCAAGTAATCAATCGGACACAGAGTTACACCGAGTGCACACAGAGTTTCACTGAGAAGTGAGCAATGGCGCTTCGCGCGGATACACTGGCTGACTTCGCGCGAAGCGCAATCAATTCTTCTGATACTTCTCTGTGAAACTCTGTGTGCACTCGGTGTAACTCTGTGTCCGCTTGATTACTTGCTTCACGCGCGAGCTCCTAAGGCGGCCCGAAAACGAGCGTAAGCCGCTCCCGCCAGCTGCCCGCCCGGGCCACGCCGCGTATCAGGTCCGCCAGCCCGCCATACGCAATCACGAACGGATTGCCGGGTGCCGACCGCGGATGCGACAGCCCATAGCGGATCGCCACATCCCGCCGCTCGGCCTGGTAGGTTCCCAGCAGATGGTCCCACACCATCAGCACGCCGCCGAAGTTCTTGTCGATATACTCGGGGTTGCTCGCGTGATGCACCCGGTGCGCCGACGGCGTGTTCACCACCCATTCGAGCCACCCGATCCTCGGCACCAGTTCGGTATGCACGAAGAACTGATACGTCAGGCTGGCCGACGCCATCCCGAACACCCAGACCGGATCGAATCCGATCCAGACGATCGGCAGGTAGAACAGGAACACCCCCGACAGGATCGGCGTCCACGAAAGCCGGAATGCCGCCGAGGTCACCATGCGCTCCGTGCTGTGATGCACGCTGTGCGACGCCCAGAGCAGCGCCACCCGGTGCGACGACCGGTGTTCCACATAGAACGCCAGCTCGGTCAGCACGAACAACGCGACCAGCGCTGGCCAATGCGTGAAGGAAACCGGAATGGTTGTCAGCCGCAGCGAGTAAACCCCGGCGGCGATCACCGAGAATATCAGCCCATGCACCGCCGCCTGGCTGACCAGATGTCCGACCGCCAGCAACAACGACACTCCGGTGTTCCGCCACGGATATCGGCCCTGCCGCGCCTGGATCGCCAGCGCCTCGGCCAGGATGGTGAACAGGAACACCGGCGCGAACACCACCCCGAGCTGATTGGGCGCCCGCGCCCAGAGATCGGAGAATGATGGGTAGAACTCCATAGGCCCCTCCATGGAAAGCAGGAGCGGGGATGCCCCCGGCGAGAGGACGGTCGTCCCCTGGGCCCCGCACAGCTCGTTTACCACAACAACGATTTGCTGGTCGGATAATAGCAGGCGCCGAAACCATTGACTCTCCACCGTCATGGCCGGTCATCCGCGACTTGCCTTTGTGCGGCAAGAGAAGTCGTGGATGGCCGGCCCACCGGGTCAAGCGCCCGGCGGTAGGCTCCGCCTGTCCTCGGGCGCTTGACCCGGGGCCGGCCATGATGGGTACCCGGCTCGCGACTTGACGAATCCTGTCCTGCTGATATCGTTGCGGCCGCATGGCCTCCTCCGCCAATCTGGTCGCGATCCTGCTGTTCCTCGCGGCATCCGTCGCGACGATCAATCATCGCTACATCGGCCTGCCGCGAGCGATTGCGCTGCTGCTGGGCTCGCTGGGCGTCTCCGCGGCGATCGCGGTGATCGATCCTTTCGTAACCACCGACCTCGCGGGGTGGGTGCGCGGCATGCTGAGCGACGCCGCGCTGCCGCAGGTGCTGCTGGATATCGTGCTCGGCCTGCTGCTGTTTGCGGCCAGCCTGCATGTCGATCTGACGGAACTGCGCCGGCAGAAATGGACCGTGCTGGTCCTGGCGACCGCCAGCGTGATCATTGCCACGGCGGTCTTCGGTGGCGGGATCTGGGTGCTGTTCCGCGTCGCCGGATCGCCCGTCCCGCTGGGCTGGTGCATGGTGCTGGGCGCCGTGCTGGCACCGACGGATGCCGTCGTGGTCGATGCGCTGCTGCGTCGCGCGGCCCTGCCGACTGCGCTGAAGACTGCCATTTCAGGTGAAAGCCTGTTCAACGACGGCGCGGGCGTCGTGTTGTTTCAGATCATGCTCCGCTTTGCGCACGGCGAGCACGGGCTGTTTGGCCACGGGCAGGTCGCGGCTGCCTTGGCCATCGAGGGCGTCGGCGGCGGTGCGTTCGGCTGCGTAACAGGCTTTCTCGCCGCCCGCGTGATGCGATGGGTCGATGAGCCTGGGCTTCGGCTGATGATCTCGCTGGCGCTGGTCACCAGCACCTATCGCCTGGCCGATCTGCTGGGCATATCGGGCCCGACGGCCGTGGTCGCCTGCGGGCTGCTGCTGCGCATGCGGTATCCGCGTGACGCCGAGCGCATCTCGATGATCGACGAGATCACCGGGTTCTGGCACGTCATCGACGAGTTGCTGAACGCGATGCTGTTCGTGCTGATCGGGTTCGAGTTGTTCGCCATTAATTTCGCCCGCGTATTTTTCGTGCCCGTCGTCGGCGCGCTGCCGCTTTCACTGTTCTCGCGCCTGGTGGGCGTTGTCCTGCCGGTACTTGTGCTGCGCGGCGACGGGCGGCAGGAGCGGCGCGGCATGGCGATACTCACTTGGGCGGGGCTGCGTGGCGGCGTATCGATCGCGCTCGCGCTCACGCTGCCCGCGAGCGAGTATCGCGGCCGGTTGCTGGTTGTGTGTTATGCGGTCGTGGTCTTTTCGATGCTGGTGCAGGGCCTGACCATGCCGCAGGTGATCCGGTGGCTGTATGGCGACCAGCGCGGCCGGACCTGAAATGACCAGCGCGCAGATCCCAGGCGCGCCTGTCTCCAGGGTGTATGTCGCCTGGGTGTATGTCGCCTGGGCGCCTGTCGAATGGCATTCCGGGCGCGGCTTCTAGCGCCGAAACCTGCCGCCGCCGCCAGCCCGGCCCGCACCCCAGCCACCGCCGCCACCGCCGCCTCCACCTTGGCGGCCGAGCCGATCCTGCTCCAGTTGCTGATAGTTGCTGCTCTCCATGCGGTTGCCGCGCGCGCTGGGTTGTTGCGTCGGCTGCTTCGCGCCCTGCGTGGTCTTGGCCGACGGCGTATTCGTGGTGTTGTGCGATGGTGGCTGCACCGGGTTCCAGGAGCCGTTGTTGTATTTCGACCAGCCACTGTCGGTGTGTTGGTAGACGTTGCCGTCGTGACCGGCATACACGTCGCCGTTCTGCGTCTTCACCGCGCCGCCGCTGCCGCCGGTTATGTTGTTATGGTAGCCGGCGCCCTCGGCCCCGGTCGAGGAACTGAAGCCGCCGGCCCTGCCATTGGCATTGCTGCCGCTCTTGGTGTTCACCGTCTGGTTCGGCCCCGAGAAGGTGCTGGAGCCCGAGCGGCCATACGGCGTCCAGTTCTGATTGGTCGAACCGGACACGCCGGTGCGCGCGTTGTAGTAGCTGGCGTTCGCGCTGCCGCTGCCGTTGCTCCAGGACGCGCTGCCGTGTGCGTAGCTGCCGGTGCTGGGGTTATAGGCCGACCATGCGCCGGCGCCGCCGTTCGGTCCGTAGATTGCCCCGCCATGTGCCCAGGCGCCGGTGTTGGGGTTGTAGTAGGTCCCATGTGTCGCCGCGCCGCCGTACGGCCCGTAGATCGTGCCGCCGCGCGCCCAGGCGCCGGTGTTGGTGTTGTACCAGACCGAGCCGGCATAGGTGTAAGGGAAGGGGTAGTAGATGGGCACCGGACCCGCGATCACCACCGGCGGATAGTAGTAGCCGGTGCCGTAGACCAGCACGCCCGCGCTGACATAACCAAGCATATAGCCCGCGGTATAGCCGTAGGTCACGGCGGTCGGTGTCACTGCATAAATCTGCACGTATGTCAGATTGTAGTATGGGCTGCTGGGCGGAATACTGTGGATCACCTGCGGGATACTGTCGGCCAGCGCCCAGGGTCCGGTCGGCGTCGTGCTGACGAACCACACGCCGCTGTCACAGGCATAGTATGCCTCGCCGATTTTCAGCACCTGCGCATTGGTGTTCACGGCGGCCAGGATGGTGGTGCCCGGGATCGGCTCGAAATGGGGCGGTCCGGAATACGTCACGGTGAGTTTCGCGGCGGCACGCTCGATCGTCGCTGTCGTGGGTGTCTGCGCCTTCAGCACCGCTTCCTGTGCCTGCACCGTGCCCGGCACCGAGCCGAGGATCGGTGCATCGGGGCCGTCCGGCGGGATCAGCGCGAAGTCGGGCGGCAGTTTGTCGGTGGCGTATTGCCATGGCCCCGCGAGCCCCGGAGCCGCGAACCAGCGGCCGGACAACTGCACGTAGAAACTGCTTTGCGCCGGATCGAAGAACAGCACGCTGGATGTGTTGACCACGCGCTGCAAACCGGTGCCCGCGACCGGCTTGAGGCTCGGCGCGCCGTCGGTGACGATGATCTCGGCCGGCTTGGTGCTGACGAAGATCCGTGGCGCCTGATACCCGGCGCCTGGCGGCCGCGCCGGGATGCTTTTGCGCACGTCGGCGAAATTCGCGTCCTTGGGCAAATCGTTGAACGCCGCCGGCAGTTTTGCGACCGGCGCGTAGGGGCCATTCGGCTGCGGAGCGGAGAACCAGACGCCGTTGTTGAGCAGGTACCAGGTGCCCTGGTCGACAAACACATCCCAGTTCGTGTTCACCGCGAAACGCAAGCCGGTCTGGCCGACCGGCGTCAGCACCGGTTCGCCGTCGAACACGACAAGGCTGGCGGGCCGGTCGGCGGTGAAGATCACCGGCGGGTCGTTGTTCACCGCGACCGACGCGACCGGTTCCTGTTTCAGACTGAGCAGGATCGCCGTCAGCGGCACCTCATGCGTTTCCATCTGCGGCAGGGCCGCGCGGATCTTCTCGTCCAGCGTCTGCGCCTGCTGGGTGTCCAGCGACGGGAAATGCGTGGCCAGCAGCTTCGGGTCGGACAGATGGACGATGCCCGCGGCCTCGTCGGTTTGCGTGGCCAGCGTCAGTTCGATGGTGCCGAGAATGGGTTTTTGCTGCCCCGGCGGCGTGACGGCCACGGCGGCGCGGGCGGTCAGGGTCTGGCGGCCCGGCCACTCGACCGCCTGGGGCTGATAGACGGTGACGCTGGCGCCGTTGCGGGAGATCGTGTGCGGCCATGCCGAGGTGGCGGCGGCCTGCGCGGCAAGGTGTTCGGCCGGCGGCGTCAGTTGCGGGGCTGGCATGGTTGCGGCCGGTTTCGGCGCGGGTGTCTGCGCCTGGGGCGGCTTCGGGCTGAGCGGGGCCAGCGCGTTGCGGCACCCGGCCGAGACCGCGGCGGCATGCTGTTGCAGGCATTGCAACGCCGCCTGGCCGCCGGTTGGCACGCCGGCGCAGTTGGCCTGGTAGTCGCCACGACAGGCGCTGCGGATAGCGCTGATCTGCGCCTGGGTCGGCTGCTGCGCTGACGCGGTGGCCCCGAGCGTCAGCAAGGCGAACACGGTCAGCGCCGCGTGGAATGGACGGTTCATCGGCGCTTCACGCCTCCCCCTGGTTTTCGGCCGATGTGTCGGCACGCCCGAACCGGCCGCGGCTCTTCCGGACGTTGCTTAAGCCATACGGGCTGGCGTGCGAAGAGGGTAGGGGGTTGGTGCCGGGGCAATCGCATTTGGAATCCGCCGCATTTGGAATCCGCGTTGTCCGCCGTTCGCGGCTCGGCGGGACGGTGAACCGTCAATACGCCAAGGCCCCGCGAAGACCGGGCTGAGGCGGCAGGTTCGAGCCATCAGATGTCGCGAAAACCACGTCTGCCGCCATTCACTCCCCCGCGCCGCCGCGGCTGCGATCGACCCGGCCTGATCTGCGAGGCAGCAGGCTCCGATCGGCTGGGGAGTCACGGGAAAGGCGGGGGCGCTTTTGGGATCGTCCAGAAGCCTGCACTGGACATCTCGCGGCGCGCGTTTGTCCTGTCGGGATTTTTACAGTTTATTTTTTCGGTTCGATAAAGATTTGACAACACGCGCGATATCAGAAGGTTAGAAGTTGGCATGAGAATTGCTCCACAATGCTTTGATAAAAGCCAATCTTGCGGAGAAGAACGTTGTCCATGCCAACCGACCGCGCGACCGACGGTAACCACGTGTCGGCCTGGCGCCTGCTGATCGGCACCGCCGCTCTGCCTGCCGCCGCCCTTGCCATGATGCTGGCCTTCCCGCGGGACGTGTCTGCGGCCAACATCGACTACACCTTCTCGAGCGACGCTTCGCTCACTTTCGCCGATAGCAGTGTGGAGGATGTCTCCGGCTCTTTCGTTTTCAATACGACAGGCGGCACGGTTTCCAACGTAAACATAATTCTGGCGGGGCCGGCCCCGGAAGCAGACACCTATGATACCAACCCGTTCTATACCATAGACCCACCCGGACCGGCCCTGTGCTCTCATGTCGCCGGCCCCGCCGGAACGGTCCCGATGCTCTGTCTGTGGTTCGAAGCGCCGTTGGGTGGCTCGACAGACGCGTTCACTACGACGCCCAATTCAGGAATAGGGTTTTTTCCAACCGACCCTGGGATCAACGTTGCCGAAACTGCTGTCGCCGGAGGCGTCTCCACGAATTCCGCCATCCCCGAACCTTCCACTCTCGCCCTGCTCGCCGGTGCCATCGGCTTCTTCGGTTTCAGGCGACGGGCTAACCGCCAAGACCGCTTCCCACCTGCGGTTCAGCCACAATAAGCGCAGCGCCGGACCCGATCTTGGTTAATCCACCGACCTTTTGCACCGATTCAAACTGACCGTCCCGAATTCATCGCAGGTACCAAGCCTTGGCGGCTTGGCGATTTACTGTCGCTTTCATCAGCACTTCCCCGCCGCCGCAAATTCCAAACGCGATCGGCCTGATAATTCCGTATCAGTAACGCTTGTATGCCAGGAACTTGCCGGTCATCGCCAGCCTCACGCGATCGCCCTTCTGGTCGGGCTGGCGCTCCAGAGTCATGTCGAAGTCGATCGCACTCATGATCCCGTCGCCGAACTCTTCCTGGATCAGCTCCTTCCAGGTGGTGCCGTAGACCATCACCAGCTCGTAGAACCGGTAGATTAGCGGATCGGTCGGCACCTGGGTTGGCAACGAGCCGCGATAGGGGATCGCTTGCAGCAGCACCACCTCGTCTTCATCCAGGCCCAGGATCGCACCGGCCTTCGCCGCCGTCTCCGCCGTCATCGACATCTGGCCCAGACACGCGGCACAGGTCCACACCGGCGAATACCCAAGCTGCGCGGCGAGCGCCGCCCAGGTCAGCCCTCGGGCCTGCTTGAGCGCCAGTATCTTCTGCCCCAGTGCGGTCTTGGCGTCGTTCATCCGTGCCTCTCCTGGTTCATCGACCGGCGGCCTCCGATGTTCCGGCGGACCGCGTGTGGCCACCGCACGCAATCGGCGTGCCAGCCTCAGCGCGCCCGCGTGCGTGCGCGGCGCGGGCTGACGCAGCCTGGGGCAACCAATTCTTAACCCTGTCTTGCGATCACCACGCGTCATCGACGCGGTGACGGACGCCTCGCATCCGGGACTGCCTGCCGTGTCACCTGACCCGCCGTGTCACCCGACCCGCCGTGTTACCGGACCCGCCGTGTCACCCGAAAGGTCACCATGCGCCGCCTGCCGCACCTTGCCGCCACCGCCCCGTTGCTCTTTCTGGCCGGCGCCGCCGCCGCGGCGCCGGTCTCGGTGACATTCTCCGGATTCATCGCCGCCAATGCCTTCGATCCCCTGGGCGCATTCGGCACGGTCGGCGCCGATCTCGCCGGCGAGGCGATGAGCACCACCATCAGCTTCGACACCACGCTGCACTACACCGCCAGTGGGTCGAACGATCAGTATACCGATGCCGCGCCTGGCACCGGAGCGACCACCATCAGCGTCACCATCGGAGGCGTGACGCTGACGAAATCATCCTCCTACACCGGCTTGCTGGAAGCGATCAGCATCGGCGTCGACACCGAGGCGCTCGGCTACGCCGCCGACGCGCCCGACGACATGCTGGGCTATGGCGTCGCGTCGACCACCGCGTGGGCGCCGGGGGCGATCGGCTCCTCCGCCGGGTTCGGCGCTTTGTTCGCCACGACCGATCCCAACCAGGCGCAATACCTGGAGGTCGGGACCGGGCCGGTGCTGTGGGAGTACCTGCCGTTTACCTCGACCGATGCGCAGATCATCGCCGAGCCCGCCGCCGCGTGGCTGCTTCCCGTCGCGCTGCTGGGGCTTGTTGTCGTGCGTGGCCGGGTGCCCGCGCGGCGTGACAGATGAATGATGGCGGGGTCGGTTAGACATCACGCCAGAAGGCGCTTGGCGGCGCCCGCGCTGGCGTGGCATCTGGGGCGGGGAGACTGATCCGCACGATTCCATGCCCTTGCGAACCGCCAAATTTGCGCCGCCGGCCGCCGCGCCGGCGGGCGCCGTCGCCGCCGAACTGATCGCGGTGCTGGTCGCCGTGACGGATGGCGACCCGCGCGTGCTGACGGTGGAGGACGGCGCGGCGTTGCCCTCCGGTCCGTTCGTGCCCGGGCACCGCTCCTTGCAGGCGGGGCTGCGCGCCTGGGTGGAGCAGCAGACGCACCATCCGCTCGGTTATGTTGAGCAGCTCTACACCTTCGCCGATCGCGGGCGCAGCGCGGCGGATCCGGCGCTGCGGGCGATCTCGATCTCCTATCTCGGGCTGACGCGCGAGGAGCGGGCGGCCGGGCAGGCGGGGGCGGCCGGCGAGGCGGGCGTGGGATGGCAGAGTTGGTATCGGTATTTCCCCTGGGAGGATCGGCGCGAGCCCGACAAGGGAGCCGCCGACGCGCTGGTCGGTGCGCTGCATGCCTGGGCGGACGCGGCGCCGGATGCGGCGATGCGCTACGACCGGCAGCGGCGCATCGCGATCAATTTCGCGGTGAAGCCGCATCCCTGGAACGAAGAGTTGGTGCTGCAGCGTTATGAGACGTTGTGGGAGGCGGGGCTGGTGCCGGAGTCCGGCGGTGCGATCGCGCCGGGTGAGCCGATGGCGCACGACCATCGCCGCATTCTGGCCACCGGCATCGCGCGGTTGCGCGGCAAGATCAAGTACCGCCCGGTGGTGTTCGAGCTGATGCCGCCGTGGTTCAGCCTGGGCCAGTTGCAGCGCGCGGTGGAGGCGCTGGCCGGCAGGCGACTGCACAAGCAGAATTTCCGCCGCCTGATCGAGCAGCAGGACCTGGTTGAGGAAACCGGCGGCGTTGCCACCGAGACCGGTGGCCGGCCCGCCAAGTTGTTCCGCTTCCGTCGCGCCGTGGTGGTGGAGCGGGCGATGGCGGGGACCAAGCTGCCGCTGGCGCGGTAAGCGAGATGTCTGATGTTGGCGCTGTGTGATCGCGAAGCGGCAGGGTGTGCTTATACCGGCGGCCGAAAGGCCCAACTCTCCCACCGTCATGGCCGGCGAAGGCTGGCCTTCGCCGGCCATGACGGTGGGAGTGTTGGGCCTTTCGGCCGCTGGTATTAGTCCCTACACGGAACGATAATGCCGCAGGAGATGATCGAGGATATGGCCGCCGATCCGCGCGGCAACCGGATCGCCGGCGCGCCTCGGGCGTGGCAGATCGACCGCGATGTCGGCGGTGATGCGGCCGTCTTCCAGCACCAGTACGCGATCGGCCAGTGTCACCGCCTCGGCCACGTCGTGCGTGACCAGCACGGCGGTGAAACGTTGCGCGCGCCACACGTCTTCGATCAGTTCCTGCATGCCGAGCCGGGTCAGCGCATCGAGCGCGCCGAGCGGTTCGTCCAGCGCCAGCAGCCAGGGACGGCTGACCAGCGCGCGGGCCAGCGCGACACGCTGCTGCTGGCCGCCGGACAGCACCGCGGGCCAGTCATCGGCGCGGTCGGCCAGGCCGACGCGCGCGAGGGCGTCATGTGCCAGGCGCCGGCGCGTTGGCGCGTCCTGTGCACGGGTCAGCCCCACCTCGACGTTGCGGCCCACGCGTGCCCAGGGCAGCAGCCTCGGTTCCTGGAACATCAGCCGCACATGCTCGTCAGGCGCCGCGTCGGGGGGCACCGCATCGGACGTCCGGTTTTCATTGCGCATATTGTCATCGCGGCCGATGCCGATGTGACCCGCGCTTGGGGTGTCCAGTCCCGCCAGCAGGCGCAGCAGCGTGCTCTTGCCGCAGCCGCTGCGCCCGACGATGGCGACGAACTGGCCGCCAGGGATGTCAAGGTCGATGCCGCGCAACACCGTGTGTGCGCCAAAGGATTTCTCCAACCCACACAATCGGACCGCCACGGGACGTTGCGGCAGCGGTTCGGCCAGGTCGCGGGCACGGCGCTGTGGGTAGGGCCGGGTGAACGTTTCGGTTGTCGCGGTCATGGCGGGTGCTCCGTCACTGTTGGCGATAGGTTGGGTTCCAGCCCAGGCAGGCGCGCTCCAGCACCCGCACGGCGCTGTCGGCGAGCTTGCCCAGGGCGGCGTAGATCAGGATGGCGAACAGCACGACATCGACCAGCATGAACTCGCGGGCGTTCATCGCCATGTAGCCGATGCCGGAGGAGGCCGCGATCGTCTCCGCAACGATCAGGGTCAGCCAGGTGATGCCAAGTCCGTAGCGCAGGCCGACGAAGATCGCGGGCATGGCGCCGGGCAGCACGACGCGGCGGATCAGCGCGGCGCGCGACATGCCGTAGGCGCGGCCCATCTCGATCAGGTGAGGATCGACCGAGCGCACGCCGTGCAGCGTGTTGATGTAGATCGGGAAGAACACGCCGAGCGCCACCAGGAATATCTTGGCTTCCTCGCCGATGCCGAACCACAGGATGACCAGCGGGATCAACGCCAGGTGCGGAATGTTGCGCACCATCTGCAACGTGCTGTCGGTCAGTTTCTCGGCGAGGCCAGACAGCCCGTTGAGCAGGCCGAGCGCGAAGCCGATGCCACCGCCGATGGCGAAGCCGACTGCGGCACGCCAGGCACTGATTTCGACATTGCGCAGTAGTTCACCGGACAGCAGCGAGTGCCAACCGGCGCGCGCGACCGCGATGGGCGCGGGCAGCACGTCGGGATCGATCCAGCCGAGATCGCCGCCCGCCTGCCATCCCAGCAGCACGATGGCCGGCACTGCCATCGGTATTCCCCGGGGCAGCGCGCCGCGCAGGCGGGCGGCGAACCGCGCGCTCATTCCGCGGCCGCCCGGGTGGTGGCGGGCCGGCTTGCGACGGGCCGATCAGGGATGGAACGATTGGGGGTGGAACGATTGGGGGCAGAGCTGAATTCGCGTCCGGGCGGCGTTGCGCTGGCGCGGCTGATGCCGAGCGCGGGGAACAGCAGTTCCGCCACGCGGTAGGCTTCCTCGAGGTGTGGGTAGCCCGACGCGATAACCGTTTCGATGCCGAGCGCGTGGTATTCGCGCAGTCGCGCCGCGACCGTCACCGGGCTGCCGACCAGGGCGGTGCCGACGCCATGCCGCACCAGGCCGACGCCGGCCCAGAGATTGGGACTGACCTCGAGCTTGTCGCGGCGGCCGCCGTGCAACGCCATCTGCCGGCGTTGTCCTTCCGAGTCCAGATCGGCCAGCATGCGCTGCTGGGTCCGCGCGATGGTGTCGTCGGACAGTTTGCTGATCAGCCGGTCGGCCGCCGCCCAGGCCTCGGTTTCCGTTTCGCGCACGATCAGATGCACGCGCAGGCCGAAGCGCAAGGTGCGGCCAAGTGCCTCGGCCTTGGCGCGCGCCGCGGCGAGCTTTTCGGCGATCGCGGCGGGCGGCTCGGCCCAGGTGAGATAGACATCTGCATGTTCCGCCGCGACATCGATGCCGGCGTCGGACGAACCGCCGAACCATAGTGGCGGGTAGGGGCGCTGCACGCTGTCGAAGCCGAGCCGCGCGCCCTCGGTGGTGAGATAGCGGCCGGAGAAATCAACCACCCTGCCGCTGAACAGGTTGCGCCAGATCGTCAGGAACTCGTGCGCCTGCTCATAGCGGTCGTCATGCGCGAGGTAGACGCCGTCCATGGCGAGCTCGGCCGGGTTGCCGCCGGCCACCACGTTCAGCAGCAGCCGGCCGTTGCTGATGCGGTCCAGTGCCGCGGCCTGCCTGGCGGCCAGTGCCGGGGTCAGGATGCCCGGGCGCAACGCCACCAGCAGGCGCAACCGTTCCGTGAACGGGGCAATCGCCGAGGCGTAGGTCCAGCCATCCTCGCAATGCGGGCCGGTGGGCAGCAGCACACCGCCGTAGCCGAGACGATCGGCGGCGACGGCGATCTGGCGCAGATAGTCGTAGTCGGCGGGGCGATGGCCTTGGCTGGAGCCGAGGTAGGGACCATCGCCGCTGGTCGGCAGGAACCAGAAGACGTCGAGCTTGTTGGCGGGCATGATGCAAACTCCGTTTGACGGTGGGTGGGTCAAGCGCCGACGCGCCAGACCTGGGTGCGAACGTTGATGGCGGTGGGGATCAGGCCCAGCGCGTGGAAGCGGTTTGCTTCCTGCTGCTGGCTGTCGGCGAATGCGTCATTCATCGGCAGGATCTTGAGCGGTGAGCGCTGGACTGCCCGCAACTCGACATCCACCGGCACGCCGGTGCCGGCGGCCAGCAGGGCGGCGAGTTCGTTACGGTGATCCCGCGACCAGGTGGCCACCGTCGTTAGCGTATCGATCGTCCTGGCGGTGACCGCCGGGTTCGCCGTCACGAAGGCGCGGCTGGCGATATAGAAGGAGTTCTGCGCGACGATGTCGGCCGAGGTGGCCAGCACGCGCACGCCGGGGCGCGTTTCATACAGGGCGTAATACGGATCCCAGATCACCCATGCATCGATGCTGCCGTGTTCAAAGGCGGCCGCGGCGTCCGCGGGAGCCAGCGGGGTCGGAACGATATCGGTCCAGGCGAGGCCAGCCTTCTCGACCGCGGCGACCGCCAGGTTGTGGGCGCTGGAGCCGCGCGCGAAAGCCAGCTTTTTGCCTTTCAGGTCGTGCAGGGTTTGCAGTTTGGAACCGGGCGGCAGCAGCAGCGCGGCGGTGCCTGAGGGCGATGCCGCGACATAGAGCAGATCGGCGTGTGCGGCCTGGGCGAAGATCGGCGGGGTGTCGCCGACGCCGCCAAAATCGACACTGCCGACGCGCATCGCTTCGAGCATTGGCGGGCCGAACGGGAACTCGAGCCATTCGACCTCGACGCCGAGCGGGGCGAGTGCGATTTCGAGGCTGCGATTTTGTTTTGCGGCGACCAGCGTGGGTTCGCCTTCTTGGAAGCCGACCCGCAGCTTGCGCGCCGGTTGCGCGGTGGTTGGCGTGGCGAGACTGCCGGTCGCGAGCGCGGCCGGCAGCAGGGCAAGGATCGAGCGTCGAGAGAACATGCAGATGCCTCCGGGGATTTTTCGATTGCGTTGATTGTCTGGTGGCCGGGGACGCCGGCGCGCCGGCTGTGGCGTGTGTCGGTTAGCCTGTGTGCGAGGAACGGTCGCGATTGCGCAGCACCGTCCACAGCACGCTCAATCCGATGCCGTGGCTCACGCCGACGATTTCGGCGCTCAGCGCGGAGGCTTTGCCGATCGGCAGGTCGGTGTTGGGCGAACTTTCAGCGAGTGCGCCGGGCACACGTTTGGAGGCGGCGTGCCGATGCCATGCCGGCGCCGCGCGATGGGCCTCGGACCGGGCGGTGTGCCCGGCGGTGTGGCGGTGCGAATGATCGAGGCGGGGACTTTTCAGCCCGTGTCTGTCGCGTGTCATTCGTGTTGCTCCTCGCTGGGTCGGGTTGCCCCGGGGGGCCCGGTGGGTTGGCAAGATAGTGGATGGGCAAGGCATTGGATCGCCAAGACAGTGGATCGCCAGGACGTTCCTGGTCGGAGTTTGTCCGCGGTGGGGGACCATTCCGGCGTTGTCCCGCCGGCGGTCTCAAACCCTATTCATCTGATAGGAATTAAGCGCACAGTGCGATCGGCGCTGTCAACAAGAAATTTTTGAGCGAAATTCCGCCGGATTCTCGGCCGGTCGGAGCAGGGATCAGGCTACCGCGCGGCGTGTCGTGGAAGATTTTGACCGGCGGCTGCGGGCGAGTTGGGCGAGGGTGCAGCCATCCAGCACGCCGGCGACCGCGTCGCGGGCTTCCTGCAGCACGGGTCGCAGCGCGCAGATGACCGGGTCGACGCAATCGGCGCAGGCGCCGTATTGGGTGCGGCTGGAGCAGGGGGTCAGGGCGAGCGGTCCATCGATGATACGGATGATGTCGCCCACCGATATGCGCGACGGTGGGTGCGCCAACCGGCAGCCGCCGTAGCGTCCCCGACGGCTGTCGATGATGCCGTGATCGCGCAGTTCCACCAGGATGGCTTCGAGGAACTTCTTCGGTATTTCCTCGGATTCAGCGATATCGGATGCCAGGATCCAGGCCTGGTCGCGGTGCCGTTCCGACAGGAAGACACTGGCGCGGAGGGCGTATTTCGCTTTGCTCGACAACATCGATATCACCAAATCCTGTGCGCTTGGCTTGTGTCTGGATCGGCCTGGGGGCGGCGGTTTCTGGGGCGGACGGTATAGCAGTGTCTTCGTGGGTCAACGTCATCAGGCATTTTGCGGCATGGGACCCGGACAAACGCCGCCTCCGAACCGGTCTCCGTGTGCGAAGTCCTTATCCCGCCGCGTGGTTCTGTGCCATCACGTTCCACGGTGGACGTAGGTGGGTGTGGTGACGCCTGCGCGCAAGAAATACATACTCATCGGATATGATATGATACCGTTCAGGGCTGACCACCGTGTGGTGTCGGATTCCGGCGGGCTACGCGCCGGTGCGTGGTGCCGCCGCGCGGCGCAGGCGGTCGTTGATCGCCAGGCCCAGGCCATGTTCCGGTAACGGCATGACCGCGATGCCGGCCAGGCCCAATCGCGTCGCGTCCGCATCAAGCTGACGCAGTCCGACGAACAGCTTCGTTGCCGCTTCCGTTAGATCGCACGCCGCGCTGAGTTGGAACATCACGCCCGCCCCGGGCGGTTCCGGTCCGAACGCCAGCAGCGCCTCGTTATCGCGCACTGCGTCTGCGTTCAACCGCACCGGCGCGTCGGGTGCGTAGTGCGAGACCAGCAGTCCGGGCGAGCGCAGCGTGCGGGCGGCCTGTGCTACCGCGTGCGGGATGCCGCGCGTCACCGGACCGACCAGTGCCTCGATTGCCTCGATCGTTGCTCCGCCGGGCCGCAGCAGAACCGGCTGCGCACCGGTCAGGTCGAGCACCGTTGATTCCACGCCCACATCGCACGGCCCGCTGTCGAGCACTGCGGCGATGCGCCCGGCCAAGCCGTCCAGCACATGTCGTGCCGTGGTCGGACTGACCTGGCCGGACCGGTTGGCCGACGGTGCCGCGACCGGCCGATCCACCGCGCGCAGCAGCGCCAGCGCGGTATCATGAGCCGGCACGCGCACCGCCAGCGTCTGCAGCCCGGCGCCCGCCAGGAGAGCCACAGGGCAGTCGGGCTGGCGCGGCAGCACCAGGGTCAGCGGCCCCGGCCACAACGTTGCCGCGAGACGGTGTGCCATCGCGTTGGCCTGCACCTGCGCGAAAGCGGCGGCGGCGGTGGGATAGTGGCAGATCAGCGGATTGAAATGCGGACGCCCCTTTGCCGCGAATATCTCGGCCACCGCGCGCGCGTTGGTGGCATCCGCTCCCAGCCCGTAGACCGTTTCGGTGCCGAACGCCACCAGCGCGCCGGCGCGCAGCAGCGTGGCGGCGCTGGCGATGCCGGACGGATCGGCGGCGAGGGTCTGCGTCATCGTCGAGTGATAGCGCCCGTGACGGGCATGGCAAAGCCGTGATGCGCTTGCAAGGGCATCGCAAAGCTGTGACGCCAAGAGCATGGTAAAGCCATGACGCGCTGCTACAGTCGTTCACGCCAGTCATCAAACAGGGGGGTTCCACCATGGTCGATATCGCCTTCGCCCGGCCCGCGCTGCCGAAATCGGGCGCGCTCGTGTTGCTGGTGAGCGAGGGCGAGATGCCATCGGGACTGTGGCAGCAGGCGGACGAGGCGACCGGCGGTGCGATCGCCCGGGCGCTGGCCGCGGCGGAATTCAAAGGTGGGAAAGGCAAGACCTGCACAATTCTGGCGCCCGGCGCCGGTCTGTCGCGCGTGATCGTGGCTGGGCTGGGCAAACCGTCGGAGTTCACGCCGCTGGTGTTCGAGGAAGCTGGCGGCGCGGCGGCGGCGCTGCTGGCGCGCGAGTCGGCGGCGGCGATCGGTGCGCACGCATTCAGCCCGGAGCAGGCGTCGCAGGTGGCGCTCGGGGCGATGCTGCGCAGCTATCGTTTCGATCGCTATCGCACCAAGGAGAAGCCGGAGGACAAGCCGAAGTTGGGCAAGGTCACCTTGCTGGTCGCTGATCCGGCGAAGGCCAAGTCGGCGTGGGAACCTTTGGCCGGGGTGGCAAACGGCGTGTTCCTGACGCGCGACCTGGTGAGCGAGCCGGCGAACGTTTTGAACCCGGCGGAGATGGCGAACCGGTGCAAGAAGCTTACTGAGCTCGGTGTGAAGGTCGAAGTGCTGGGGCCGCGTGAGATGACGAAGCTCGGCTTCGGCGCGCTGCTGGGTGTGGCGCAGGGCAGCGTGAACGAGCCGCGCATGGTGGTGATGCACTGGCAGGGCGCGTCGGGAGGACGCGGGCGGCGGAAGGACAAGCCGGTCGCGTTCATCGGCAAGGGCGTAACGTTCGATACGGGGGGGATTTCCATCAAGCCGGCAGGCGGGATGGAGGACATGAAATGGGACATGGGCGGCGCCGGCACGGTGATCGGGCTGATGGCGGCGCTGGCGGGTCGCAAGGCGAAAGTCGACGCGGTCGGGCTGGTCGGGCTGGTGGAGAACATGCCGTCCGGCAGCGCGCAGCGTCCGGGCGACGTGGTGAAGAGCTATTCGGGGCAGACCATCGAGGTGATCAACACCGACGCCGAGGGGCGGTTGGTGCTGGCGGATGTTCTTTGGTATTGTCAGGAGAAATTCGATCCGAAGTTCATGATCGACCTGGCGACGCTGACCGGGGCGATCATCATTGCGCTCGGTCATGAGCATGCCGGAATGTTCTCCAATAATGATGAGTTGGCGGAAAAGCTGGCTGCGATCGGAAAGGCGACGGGCGAGAAGGTCTGGCGCATGCCGCTGGGGGATGCGTACGACAAGCTGATTCGTTCCGACATTGCCGATATGAAGAATATCGGCGGGCGGCCGGGCGGCTCGATCAGCGCCGCGCAGTTCATCCAGCGCTTTGTCAACGACAAGCCGTGGGTGCATCTGGATATCGCTGGGATGGCGTGGAGCACGAAGGACGCGGCATGCGTGCCGAAGGGTGCGACCGCGTATGGCGTGCGGCTGCTGGATCGGCTGGTGGCGCAATACTACGAGGCGGCCGGCGGCGCCGATTAGTTGCGTGAGCGAGATTGGGTTTTACCATCTGACGCGCAGCAGCCTGGAACAGGCGTTGCCGTTGTTGCTCGGTCGCACGCTGGCGGCCGGGGAACGCGCGGTGGTGGTGTGCCGTGAGCCGGCGCGGGTGACGGCGCTGGACCAGGCGCTGTGGGAGTGTGCGGAGCCGAACTGGTTGCCGCATGGCACGGCGGCGGATGGTGATGCGGAGCTGCAGCCGATCTGGCTGGCGACGGATGATGCAGCGCCTAATGGGGCGCGGTATCTGTTTTTGGTGGATGGGGCGAGTAGTGGTCGGCTCGAGGAGTTTGCTCGGGTGTTCGATTTGTTTGACGGGAATGATGAGGCGGCGGTGCAGGCGGCACGGGCGCGTTGGGTGGTGGCGAAGGCTGGGGGGCATGCGTTGTCGTATTGGCAGCAGGGGCCGAAGGGGTGGGCGAAGCAGGCGTAGGGCGGGTGGTATGATGATGCGGGCGTAACGGTGTGGGGCGTAACGGTGCAGGGCGGAAAAGCGACGCGCCTTCCGCCGCTTGCGTTGTGTTGGTGAGTGCCGGAGGTGGTGGGGTTCGAAGAAGGCGGAAGGCGCTCCGCTTTTCCGACTTACGTTGCGGTGATGGGTCCGCTCGGCGATTTCGGTTATTGTCGATGCGTTCTAGTAAAACCCGGGGATCAGCCGCGCGGTCCGTGCTCGGTACGCATCGTAGTCGGCACCGAACTGGGTGCGTAGCAGGCGTTCTTCCGCTTGGATGCGCGCGTGGAGTGGCACCAGGGTGAGCGCTGTGATCAGGACGCCGACCCCGGAACGAAAGGCCAGGGCCCAGCCCAGCGAGTTGACCAGCAATCCCAGATAGCTGGGGTGGCGGATGACCTCGTAGACGCCGCTGGTGACGAGCGTGTGTCCGGGTTGGATGGCGACCAGTCCGCTAAATCGATGGCCGAGCACGTAGACCGGCCAAAGCCGCAATCCGCCGCCGGCAAGGAAGAGGATCACTCCAAGCCAGCGTACGGCATCTCCGTCGATGGTCCAGAACGAAATGCGGTCGGTATAGGCGGGCAGGTAGGCGTTCAGCAGTTGCAGCACGCCAAAGGCAGCGAGGACCCAGCGGTTGGAGCGATCCTCGCGCTCGCCGGTGCTCAGGTTGCCGCCGGCGAACAGCGCCGCGATAACGAGGATGCCGAGCGCGACCGCGAGTGCGACCAGCGCCGGGTGGGAGAAGTACGCTGCGAAGCCGCCCGCGCCGAAGATGGTCAACCCGAAGCTGACCGCGGTGCCCACGAAGACAAGTATCACTCTGACGATTGGCGTCATCATCGCTGCCTCGCTTGCGTTGTTCTGATCTGATCATTGCCGCCGCGTTCTACCGGCCCGCGTGTTGCCGTGGTTCGAGCCTGCCGGTTTGCGTCTTCAGGGTCGAGCATGCCGCGGTGCCGGTGCGGCGGCATGTCCAGCTATCGACAGTCCAGCTACCGCCGCAGGAATTGCAGCAGTGCCTCGGTCACCCGCTCCGCCTGTTCCTGCTGCACCCAATGGCCGGCGCCCTCGATCAGGTGGCAGGCTTCCATTCGCGTGCAGGCTGTCTGCTGCATCCGCTCGAACGCGCCGGGGTTCTGGTAGGTTCCCCAATCGCTGGTTCCCGCAATGAACATAGCGGGCACGTCGATGGTGCGGCCGGAGAACAATTGCAGCTCCGATGTGTCCAGGCCGCCGGTGCCGCGGCGATACCATTGCAGGCCACCCTGGAAGCCGTTTCGGGTGTACTCGGCGGCGTAGACCGCAAGTTCGTTGTCGGGCAGCCAGCGGTTGGCGGCGATCTCGGCCGGCGACGGCATCTCGTGCGCCACCGTGGTGGGCATGTCCTCGTGCAGGTCCATGATGTAATAGGTCGGCATCTTGGCCAGTTCCCCGGCGGTCCAGCCAGCCAGGCGGTACGGTTTGTTCGGCTTCCAGTCGGCGCTTTTGTGGTGGTAGTAGGCGCGCAGGAAGTCGTGCACGCCTTGCTTGCAGTGCGTCATGTCTGCGTTCGCGGGGCGGGTCGAGTAGGTACCACTGGTAATGCTTCCGGGGGCGGTCCAATGCCGCCATTGCCGCGTGGATGTCGGGTGCGGTGTGCGCGGCGGCGGTGGGTAGGGCAGGGGGGCCGGCGAACGGCGCGCTCATCAGCGTGACCGAGCGGAACACGTCCGGGCGCACCAGCGCGCACCACGCGGCGACCGGGGAGCCGAAATCGTGGCCGATCACGCCGGCGATCTGGCTGTGACCGAGCGCCCAGACCACGCCGAGTGCGTCGCGCACGGCGTTCAGCAGGCGGAAGCCGCGCAGGTCGCTGTCATAAGCGCCGTCCCAACCGGTCGTGCGACCGTAGCCGCGCAGGTCGGGGGCGACGACGTGGAAGCCGGCGGCGGCGAGCGGCGGCATCACCTTGCGCCAGGAATAGGCGAGCTCCGGGAAGCCGTGCAGGAGAAGGACGAGGGGGCGGCTGGGGGTTTCGTGGCCGGCTTCCAGGATGTGAACGCGCAGTCCGTTGATGCCGTCGAGGAAGCGGGAGCGGATGCCGGCGGGCAGGACGGCCGGGTCCAGTGGTGCGAGGTCTGTCATGGGTTCCTTCCGGGTTGGGGCCGTTGGCGATCCGATAATGTGACGTCAGTCGGCGTGGACCTCGGCCGGCGTGGCGCGTGCTGAGCGGTCCATTGTTGCTGAGCAGCCCACTGTTGCTGAACAGCCCGCCGGAGCAACCCCCATCTCGGCATGCGGCGGTTTGGCCCTGGCTCCGACGACTTTGCCACGACGCGGGAAGGCGTGGATACAGGGCGCGCTACGGGGCACGTGCAGCCTGTCCGGCGGCGGCCTTCGGCCGGACCCGTGGAGCTGGAATGACGATCGAGATGGCCGACAGCGCTTCGATCATTCGCTCGGCTCATCGCAATGCCGCTTTCGTGCGGGATGCAATCCAGATGAGCGGTAATGCAACAAATCGGTAGACGACCCCTTGGGTATATTCCGAGTCTGTCACCTGCGAAATATTTCCGGCAAAATCGTTGCCAGCCAAAGCCCGGAGACCCGTCATCCGGAGGTCCTCTGGCGTTGAGCTTCAACGAAGCAGGCGCCCGGAGCCGTGACAGCACAAGCAATTCAACTCGAGATGAAGGCTATCCGATGAAACGCACCCTTTTACTTGCGGCGATTTCGGTGTCTGCCGCGGCTTGCAGCGCCACTCCGCCTGCCACAGAGACAACCACGACCGCGACATCATACGTTGCGCCGCCGCCACCCGGTCTGGTGGGCCCTGCGGGCTTCACGGGCCCGACCGGTCCCGCCGGCCCGCAAGGCCCCGCCGGCCAGACGGGCGCCGCTGGTTACGGTGCGACCGGTCCCGCCGGCATGCCGGGCCCATCCGGCCCATCAGGTCCGCCAGGCACAGCCGGTGTGTCGGGACCTGCGGGCGCCGTCGTGGTCGGTGCTCGTGGACCGACCGGTGCGGCCGGTCCGGCCGGCGCCGCGGGCGCGGTCGGACAGATGGGCGCGCAAGGATTCAGCACCGCTGGCCCGGCGGGCCCAACCGGTCCCGCGGGGCCCGTGGGTGAACAAGGTTCGGCCGGACAAATGGGCGTCCAAGGCGCGACACTGGTCGGCCCAACCGGGCCCGTCGGCGGTGCCGGCGGTATCGGTGTCCAGGGCATGAGTGGTGAGACCGGCGCACGCGGGTCCGTGACGGCCGGCGGCGCCGGCGGCGTCGGTCTCTCCGGTGCGCCAGGCATGCAAGGACCTACCGGGCCGATGGGCGCCCAGGGACCGGTTGGTGAAATCGCGCATTGGACCGAATATCGTGACTTCATGTTTGATAGTGGTACGGCGAACATTCGCGCTTCCGACGGGAACAAGATCTCCGAGATCGCGATGTACCTCGCAAACAACCCGTCGCTCCAGCTTGACATCGACGGCACCATGGATCCGCTCAATCCAAACTTGAGCGGGCCACGGGTCAATGCGGTGCATGCCGCGTTGATACAAGCCGGCGTGCCGGACTCCATGATGCGCCATGGCACAGTCAACGATCCGCAGTTGAGGCAGGATGGGCGGGTCGAGATTCTGCTCAGCACCCGGTAATCGGTCGCTCCGACTTCGCCTTGCGGCTGCCGCACGTTCGTCGGAGCTCTCCTTCGCGTTCCCCGCGCGAAGGAGAGTTTCTGGTTGTGACGCAATGCTCTGGTTCACTGGTTTGACGTTGCGGGCATTGGCGTCCAGAGCCAATAAGGTCGTCGAGCAACTTGCCATCGTGGGGCAAGACCGTTACCATTTAGTCATGGCGGCGTCGGCGATCGATTTATTCAGATCGAGCGATGGCGCCGTGACCGGCTGCTTTCCAGCTGTCAACAGTGAACCGATGCAACCCTTCCCGCATCGGTTCACTGTTGATAGCGCGCTTCATGGAGGTGATCGATGGTGCTGCCTTGTGTCCCGGATAATTCTGTTGCACGACAGATTCTCGACAGTTGCGCGGCGGTGTTCGCTGGCAATAGCGATGACTGCAACAAATTCCTCAAGGCCGCGCTGTTGGACTTTCTTGCGGTGGGCTACCTGGATGGGCTCGATGCGGACGGCATCGTCGGCAAGTTGCAAAACCCGGGACAGGGTTGGACCCGCTCGCGTGATATCGGCACTGCGATCGCGCAGGCGAAATCGGGAAACCTGGTTGTGGCCGGAATGACCTCGGCGTCTCTGGGGCAACATCATGGGCACGTGGCGGTCGTTGTGGGCTGCGACGGACAGGTTTCCGGCGAAACCATCGTTCCCGTTGGGTACGCTGGCGCTCTCGACAACCCGACGGCGCGGTTGGACGGCGGCAGACTGTCCGGGACGTTTGCCGCGGCCCTGGTACGGTCTGAAGGACTGGACTACTATTTCAAGGCACCGGATCGGACGCCGGATTATACCAGCGGCCGAAAGTCTTGACGTGCGCTACCCACCCCATCGCGGCCGGCCCTCGGGTCAAGCGCCCGAGGGCGGGCTCCGGCCGGTATCCACGACTTCACTGGCCGCACGAAAGGAAGTCGTGGATGGCCGGCCTTCGCCGGCCATGACGGGTGGTAAGTCGGGAAGTACCACGACAATACTTGGGAGGGCCGCCAGCTTGGCCGTAACGAGCGGGACAGATTTCACCGTTTCGCGAACGTTTTCCGCGCATTGGTCGTGGCGAACCGCAGCCCGGTCGCCTGGGCTGCGGTTCGCCGACTTAGACTATCGGATCGGTAGTTGCAGCAGCCTATGGATCAGGACGCCACGGCATTCAGGTCTGATTGCAACTGCGCGAAGTTGAAGCCCGGCGCGAAGCTGGCGTTCTTGGCCTCGGGCGGCAGGATCGCGTAGGCCTCATCGACGCACTCATCCCACCACGCCCAGGTGGCCTGCTGGGTGTTCCCCCAGGTCAGCACTGTCACGCCGGTCTGGTCGTACGCAACGGCGAACACCGCGTGTCCGTCGTTGGTCAGCGGACCCGGCGTCCAGGGTTGATGGTTGTCGAACTCCTGCACGCAGTTCTGCTGCACCTGGAACCCCAGGTAGACGCCACCGAAGATCTGGATGGCCTGCTGGACATGGGTGTGGTCTTTCGGACTGACGCTGACGTAGCCAAGGATCTTGTCGCCGGCGACGGTTTTCTGACGCCAGTAGTTCAGCACATCGAGTTCGTTCAGTCCGGAGTCAACGCCGCCGGTCAGGTGCATGTACAGCTTGACCACGGCCTGCTTGGACATGATGTCCTTCTTGCCGACCAGGCCGCGATAGGTCGCAACGGCGTGTGCCAGGGCGGCGATGGTGCAATCGCCCAGGGTGTCGTTGCCGTCCATCGGGAACAACGCTGTCGGGTCCGATATCCCGAGCTTCTCGTAGACGCGCGTCAGCGTGTTTGCCGCCGGGGGCGGCGCGGGCAGGTCATTGGTCAGGTAGTCCCTGAGCCGCAGCGTGCGATAGTCGATTTTTGGCGGATGCTTTCCGAAACGACGGCTCGGCATATCACGATCCTCCCGTTGTTTGGTGTGTGATCCGGCGCGCCTCGATTTCCGGAGGCGCTTCGCGGCTCATAGCACAGTAAAGGCAGGATGATGCGGGTAGGGGTGTGAGCGGGATCACATGGTTGGGCGGCTTGTTCGGGGTACGATTCCGATGTTGATAGATAATAATATGTATTATTTAACAATGGGTCGGCGGGAATTGTTGGGGTGAAATCCTGAGTTGACCACGCGATGTGATCGAGGCTGTCGCGAAATTGTGAACTTCTACTGGGCTCGGCCGAAGCAGGCGTGGCTGGGTTCCAGCAGGGGGACGCCAGGGCTGTTCAACGCTCGCAAGTTACGCATTACTTTGCCAGGGCGAAGCCGAGGTTTAGCTCGGAAGGTCGGTTCGGCGCGGACCCATTTGCGTTCATTTGCGGTTCAATCTTCTTCGCTCGCCCCCAGTGTCCGACGATGAGCCGGAGGCTGACTGCGCGAGGGCCGCTCCGCCAGTAAAGCAGGATTTCAACCGCAAATGAACGCAAATGGGCCGGTAACCGAGCAGGCACCGAACGAGGCGCGCGATGTCCGTGCGCGGGTTGCCGGACACGATGCTCTATCCACGTGGAGCGTTAATGGAGAGCGTTGAACAGCACTGAGGGGGACGCGCAGGCCGTTGATATTTTGGACGAAGCGAGAGCGAATGTGGCTGTGCAGGATGCCGGTGTCGAGCGGTCCGATTTCGCTCACGGTTTGCTTCCGGGCGGGTCCTTCGTGGCTGCTTGCTTGATCGTGGGTCAACGTTGGCGTCCACGCGTCACGTCGCCGCAAGATAGTCCGCGGGGCGAAGAATGCGCACACCGCGCCACGGATGGAGGATCAGAAGGTCATCGTCGCTGCTGATGATCGTCTCGGCGCCAGCAGCAAAAGCAAGTTCCAAATACATGTTGTCCATTGCGTCTCGACAGTCGGTGATGCATGTGAATGGCTCGAACCATACCGTTTCGTTTCGTAGAAATTGCAAGAAATGTTGCCGCCACGCGGCAGGAATGGCTTGCGCGAACTTCGGCCGGTTCAATACCTCGGATGTCTCGGCGTCGACCGCCGCGGATAGTGCGAACACGTCGACATCCTCGGCCCGCAGCACCGCCTGTTAAGGAACGCTGTCGGGTTTCAGGACCGCACTGACCAGTGTCGACGCACCGACAACAATCATTCGCTGGCAGGCGGGTCGCGGCGTTCCGCGTCATAGGCGGCCAATTCCGCGTCGATGTCTGCATCCGTGAGGCCGGCGGAGCGCGCATCGGCCTTCATCTCCGCGATGGCGCGGGCGAGCGCACTCGGGCCGGAGCGGGGACGCAGGACGCGGCTGACCAGACGGCCTATCGCCGCACGGTTACGGGCATCGGCCAGCGCCGCGGCTGCGTCAGGTTCGACTGGGATGGTCACGTCGATGGTGGTGTCCATGGAGGTCTCGTGGGCTTTCGGGCCGGATATTACAACGGTCAAGGCGAGATGCCGCGCGCACATCGCAGTGCGATCTATCGCACCGCGGAGGGGCGATCGGAACAGGTCATCCGTTGAGCGGCGGGTACTCTCCAAACTTATCACAGTATCGCTGGAGGCACTGCCACGCGAGTTCGTAGTGCCCGTCGTGCTCCTCGAGATCTTCCGGCGAATTTCCACAAGTCTCGACCACTATACAAAGGGAATCGACGTCGCAGAATTCCTACGGCCTCCGGGTTCTACGCACTGAAAGTGATCGACCCCCCCTACTCCGCCGCCACCGCCGTGTCCCCCAGCTTCACCCCGCGCACGACATACTCCGCGGCCACCTTGATCGCCTCGATCATGCTGACCGCGCTTGCCTTCCCGGTCCCGGCGATATCGAACGCCGTGCCATGATCCACGCTCGTGCGTAAAATCGGCAATCCCAACGTTACGCTGACGGTCTTTTCGAAATCCATCATCTTCGCCGCGATGTGCCCCTGGTCGTGGTAGAGCGACAGCACCGCGTCATACCGCCCGATCCGCGCCATATGGAAAACACTGTCCGCCGGCACCGGTCCGCTGACCGTCATCCCGCGCGCCCGCGCCGCGGCGATCGCCGGCTTGATCGCCTCGATTTCCTCGCGGCCAAACAGCCCGTCCTCGCCGCCGTGCGGGTTCAGCGCGGCCACCGCCAGATGCGGCCGGGGGATGCCCAACTGCCCCAGCGCCTTGACGCATTTGTCGATGCCCTTCGCCACCCGCTCCTGGGTGATCTGCCGGCACGCCTCGATCAGCGACAGGTGCCTGGTCAGGAAGAAGATCTTCAGCCCTGAAATGGTGAACATCGTCATCTCTTCGGCGGCACCGGTGTATTCGGCGAACATCTCGGTGTGGCCGATGAACGGGATCTTCGCCGCCTTCAGCGATTCCTTGTTGATCGGCGTGGTTGCCACGCCGTCGATCCGCCCGGCCATCGCCAGCTCGATCGAGGCTTTGATCGCGGCGAACGCGGCCTCGCCCCCCAGCGCCTGCACCTGGCCGATGCGCAGCACGGCGGGGTCGGCGGTTTCCTGGTGGATCACGTCGATCACCCCGGTGGTGTCGGCCAGCGCCTCCGGTCCGGTGATGTGGTTCAGCCGCGCGGTCAGGCCGCACACCGACAGCGCGCGCTGGAATACCCGGGCGTCGCCGATCAGGAAGCTGCGCGAGGCGGTGCGGACCTCGGCGTCGAGCAGTGCGCGCACGGCGATCTCCGGGCCGATCCCGGCGGGGTCGCCCATGGTAACGGCCAGCACCGGCCTTGCGTCGGTCATCGCACGTGTCCTCCTTCTGTCGTGGGGCATTGTAGCACTGAATGGCTCGGGCGCGGGGGTTCAATCCGGCGGTTATCCCCCGCAGGGTAGTCGCCGGCTTCGAGCAGTCGGATATGCGCATCGTGCGATGTGAAGGGGATGGGTCGGTGCGGCTAATAGACCCTCACCCGGTTCGCTGCGCGACCCGACCTCTCCCGCGAAGAGCGGGAGAGGTGTGATACCACGGGGCAGCTATGCCGGCACCGAACGGCCGCCAACCATATCCGCGTGCTTGCGGAACCCCCCGCATGTCCGTATGTGGAGCCGCCAAGGTACGGGAAAGGTCTACCCAAGCCCATGGCGCTCGACATCCCCAGCAATCGTTCCTCCCATCCCAGCTCGCGGATCGAGGAGGCGCTTGCCTTCGACGATGTGCTGCTGGTGCCCGGCTACTCGCAGATCCTTCCCTCCGCCGCGGAAACCCGCACCAGGCTGACGCGCGAGATCATACTGAACATCCCGCTGGTGTCGGCGGCGATGGACACGGTGACCGAAAGCGCGATGGCGATCGCCATGGCGCAGCTTGGCGGCATCGGGGTGATCCACAAGAACCTGACGCCGGACGAGCAGGCCACCCAGGTCCGCCAGGTCAAGAAGTTCGAATCCGGCATGGTGATCAACCCGATCACCATCCATCCCGACCAGACGCTGGCCGACGTGCGCGCGCTGAAGGCGCAGCACCACATCAGCGGCATCCCGGTGGTGGAACCCGGCAGCGGCCGGCTGGTCGGCATCCTGACCAACCGCGATGTGCGTTTCGCGACCGACCCCTCGTCCCGCGTCTACGAGCTGATGACACGCGAGGGGTTGGTGACCGTGCAGCCGCCGGTGGACCCGGAGGAGGCGAAGCGGCTGCTGCACCGCCACCGCATCGAGAAGCTGCTGGTGGTCGATGAGGCGTATCGCTGCATCGGCCTGATCACCGTCAAGGACATGGACAAGGCGCAGGCTCATCCGCTGGCCAACAAGGACGAATTGGGCCGGCTGCGGGTTGCCGCCGCGACCGGCGTCGGGCCGGACGGCGAGGCCCGTGCCCGCGCGCTGGTCGCCGCCGAGGCGGACGTGATTGTGGTCGATACGGCGCACGGGCACTCGCGCGGGGTGCTGGATGCGGTCAGTGTTATCAAGAAGTTGTCCAACGCCGTTCAGGTGATCGCCGGCAATGTCGCGACGCCGGAGGGCGCGCTGGCGCTGATCGAGGCCGGGGCGGACGCGGTGAAGATCGGCATCGGGCCGGGCAGCATCTGCACGACGCGGGTGGTGGCCGGCGTCGGAGTGCCGCAGTTCACCGCGGTGCTGGAGACGGCGGCGGCGTGCCGGTCGCGCGGGGTTCCGGCGATTGCCGATGGCGGCATGCGGACCTCGGGCGACATCGCCAAGGCGATCGCGGCGGGGGCGGACGCGGTGATGATCGGCAGCCTGCTTGCCGGCACTGATGAGGCGCCGGGGGAAGTGTTTCTTTATCAAGGGCGTTCGTATAAATCTTATCGTGGGATGGGAAGTCTTGGCGCTATGGCCCGTGGCTCCGCGGACCGCTACTTCCAGCAGGATATCAAGGACCAGCTCAAGCTGGTGCCCGAGGGGGTAGAGGGACGCGTCGGCTACAAAGGCCCGGTCGCCAACGCAGTGCATCAGCTTGTGGGTGGGCTGAAGGCCGGCATGGGCTACACCGGCAGTGCGACGATCGCCGAGCTGCAGGAGAACGCCCGGTTCCGCCGCGTCACCTTCGCCGGCCTGCGCGAGAGCCACGTGCACGACGTGGCGATCACCCGCGAAGCGCCCAACTACCGCCAGGATTGAGCCACCCCATGCATCGCATCCGCGCGGTCATTTTCGACGCCTATGGCACTCTGCTTGATGTCCATGCCGCGATGGCGCGCCACGCGGATCGGCTGGGGCCCAACTGGCGGCAGATCAGCGCCGACTGGCGGGCCAAGCAAGTCGAGTATGCCTGGGTGCGCAGCATCGTCGGCCCGGCGCATCACCGGGACTTCTGGCGCCTGACGCAGGAGGCGCTGGAGGTGGTGATGGAGGTCGCATCACATCGCGGACGCGGCGCTGAAGGCTGACATACTGGCGGCATATCGGCGGCTGGATGCGTATCCCGAGGTGCCGGACATGCTGCGGGCGCTGAAGGCCAGGGGGACCGCCTGCGCCATCCTGTCCAACGGCGAGCCGGAGATGCTGCATGACGCGGTGACCGCCGCCGGCATCGGGCCGTTGCTGGACGCGGTGTTGAGTGTCGAGTTGGTGCGGGTGTTCAAACCCGACCCGCGGGTCTACCGCTTCGCCGGACGCCGGTTCCACCTGGCGCCGCGCGAGATGGGGTTCGTGTCGTCCAACCCATGGGACGCGTTCGGCGCGTATGAGCTGGGATTCCGCGTAATCCGGATCAATCGCGCCGGCGCGCCGGACGAGTATGGTCTGCGCGGTCACGTGCCGGAACTGACTGATTTAGCAGCTCTTCCCGATCTTTTGGCGTGACGCCGGCTGGCCGCATTGCCGCCGCGATCGAGCTGCTGACCGAGGTCGAGGCCGCCGCAAAACGCCCGGCCGACGCGGTGGCCAACGACTTCTTCCGTGCCCGCCGCTTCATCGGCGCTGGCGATCGCCGCGCGGTGTCGGAGCGCGCCTGGGGTGTGCTGCGCGCGCGCCGGCGGCTGGGCTGGTGGCTTGGCCGGGCGGGCGCCGATCCTACGCCTCGGCTTCTGGTCGCGGCGGCGCTGCTGTTCGATGGGTGGACGCCATCCGGTCTCGGGCAGGCATTCTCCGGCGGCAAGTTCGCTGCCTCGCCGCTGACCGGCGCCGAACAGGCCGCGCTGGGCAAGCTGGTCGACCACACGCTGGACCATCCCGCGATGCCGGATGCAGTCCGGCTGGAGGTGCCGGACTGGGTGCTGACCCGCCTTGCCGCCCGGTTCGGGACGGAGCTCGGCGCGGAGTTGGGCGCCATGCTGGAGTCCGCGCCGCTCGATCTGCGCGCCAATCTGCTGAAGGGGACGCGCGAGGAAGCGCGGACGGCACTGGCGGCGGAGGGGTTCGAGGCGGCGCCGACGCGGTTCTCGCCCTGGGGGTTGCGGCTGCCGGGCCGCCGGCCGGTGACCGCCGGTCCGGCGTTCCAGTCGGGCCTGGTGGAGATCCAGGACGAGGGCAGCCAGCTCGTGGCACTGCTGACCGATGCGCGGCCGGGGATGCGCGTCGTTGATTTGTGCGCCGGCGCCGGTGGGAAGACGTTGGCGTTGGCGGTGACGATGGGCAACCGCGGGCACATCGCCGCTTGCGACATCTCGCCCGCGCGGCTGGATGCGGCGGTGCGGCGCTTTCGCCGGGCCGGGGCGCACAACATCGAGCGCCACCTGCTTGGCCCCGGCGATAAATGGCTGAAGCGGCACGCCGACAGTTTCGACCGGGTGCTGGTGGATGCGCCGTGCACCGGGACCGGGACCTGGCGGCGCAATCCGGACGCACGCTCGCGGCTGACCGAGAGTGATCTGGAGGAACTTGTCGTCCGCCAGGCGGGATTGCTGGATGATGCAGCTTCCCTGGTGCGCAAGGGCGGGCGTTTGGTCTACGCTACCTGTTCCTTGTTTCCGGAGGAGAATGAAGGTCAGGTGTGCGCGTTCCTTGGCCGTCATGCCGCGTTTGCGCTGGTCCCGCTGGCCCGGGCCTGGCCGTTTGTTGTTTCTCCCCAGGTGGGGGTGCCTGGTGTGGGGGTGCCCAGCGGGGAGTTGCCTGATGGGGAGCTGCCTGGAGAGGAGCTGCCTGGTGGGGAGTTGCCGGGTGTAGGGCCACCCTGCGCCGGGGAGACGCTGGTGCTGACACCTCGCCAGCACGGCACCGACGGGTTCTTCGCCGCGGTGCTGGAGCGCGCGGCGTGATCAGCCTGCGTCAGGCGCGGCCCGCCGACGCGGTGGCGATCGGTGCGGTGCACGTCGCGGCCTGGCGCAGCGCCTATCCCGGCATCCTGCCCGACGACTACCTGGCGCGGCTGTCCGTCGCCCGCCACGCGGCCCACTACGAGGGGGCGATCCGCGGCCCGGGCGGCGTGTTCGTTGCGGTCGCCTCCGGGACCGATGTTCCCCTGGGCAGCCCGCCGCGCATCGTCGGCTTCACCACCGCCGGGCGTGGCCGCGGCGGCGTGATCATCGGCCGCCGGCTGGGCGAGGGCGAGGTGGAGACGCTGTATGTGCTGGATGACTGGCGCGAGCGCGGCATCGGCCGGCGGCTGCTGCGCGCCGCAGCGACGCATCTGGCGGAGGCGGGCTGCGGGTCGCTGTATCTGTGGGTGCTGCGCGATAATCCGGCGCGGTGGTTCTACCAGCGGCTGGGGGGCACACAGGCGGCCGAGGCGCCGATCAAGGTCGCCGGGCATTCGGTGATGCAGACCGCGTTCGTGTGGGATCCGATCCAAAGGTTGTTGGCGTCGTCGCCGCAGGCTTCGTAGCAGTGGCGGTGCTACCCCCGTCATGCCGGCGCAGGCCGGTATCCACGACTTGTCTTCGTTGCAGCAAAGAAAGTCGTGGATACCGGCCTGCGCCGGCATGACGGGGGTAGCGGCCCGTGCGTCAATGTTCAGGGAGTTGGTATCGGCTGTCGACCGCCTTCGCGCGGAATAATTGCGCCCACCCCTTCACGTCCAGCAGCATCGTCATCGTTACGTTGAATAGCGCCGCACCAAGTTCGCGCGAGGCCAACGGGCGGTCGAAATCCAGCTTCTCCAGCGTGTCCATTTGTTCCGATGCGTCCGCCATGACGTGTTGCATGGCCGCCGATTGGTCCGCCAACAGTTCGAATTCGGAATAGGCACGAATGCCGACGAGGATTGCCGGCAACGCCGGCAGCAGCGCGCACAGCAGGCCGATCCAGTTTACCGCGCCGCCGCTTATCGGTTGCGCTCGGCTTCGGCGCCATGCGAACACCCACTACCTTCCGCCATGCCGTGCGTGTAGCGTCCGCCGCCATTCACTTTAACAGGAGACCCGAGTGCCAACTTTTGCCACCACCGTTTGGGCGCCGCGTATGCTGAGCGTACTGCGAATCGTTGCGGCACTGGCGTTCATGGAGCATGGGCTCGGTAAACTGTTCGGCTTCCCGGTCTGGCAGCCGGCCGGTGGCGGGCCGGCGGCGTTCACCCTGCTGTGGTTCGCCGGGATCATCGAGGCGCTGGGCGGCCTGCTGCTGGCGCTGGGGCTGTTCACCCGCCCGGTGGCCCTGATCATGTCCGGGGAGATGGCGATCGGCTACTGGATGGCACACGCGCCCAAGAGCTTCTTTCCGATGATCAACGGCGGCGACGCGGCGGTGCTGTATTGTTTCGTGTTCCTGTATATCGCCGTCGCCGGTGGTGGCGAATGGAGCGTCGACCGCGTCCGTAGCAGGTGACGGTTGCAGCAGCCGCGCGGTTACGCTGGGTGTTTTGCCGGTTGTTGCGGTAGGGTATTTTGCCTTACCGCGGCAACTCGCTCGCCATCAACTCAGGCGTGATGCCGTGCTGATCGGCTTCGGCGGCCTGGAAGTTCAGCTCGACCTTCACCCCGTTGGGATCGAACAGGAACAACTGAAACAATCCCTGTGCGTTCACCCGCCGCGCCTTCGCTTCCACGCCCAGCGCGCGCAGTCGTGCCAGCATTCCCGGCAGGTCCGACGCGCGGAACGCCAGGTGGTCGATCACGCCGGTGCCGGTCTCGGCCTGCGACTGCTGGCCGAGATAGGCCTGCCGGTTGGTCGAGACGGCGGCGCCACCCTGCGTGAGGTGCAGCACGTCCTCGCCGTCCAGATACAACCATTCCACTGGGAAACCGAAATCCGGATGCGGCCCCGGTTGCAGTCCAAGCACGTCGTGCCACCAGCGCACCGTGGCTGGCAGGTCGATCGTCTGGATCAGTGCGTGTTGCAATCGTTCCAGTGGCATCGTGCTATCCTTCCTTGCGTCGCATCAGGGCCTGGCGCTTGCAGGTTGCCACCAGTTCGCCGCGCTGATTGTAGGCGGTGTGCTCGAACTCGATAATCCCCGCGTCCGGGCGGGATTTGCTTTCGCGCATGGTCAGCACCTTGGTTTGCGCGCGCAGCGTGTCGCCGTGGAAGACCGGCTTGGGGAAGCGCGTGTCGGTCATGCCGAGATTGGCCACGGTGGTGCCCAGCGTGGTGTCGTTGACGCTGATGCCGATCATCAGCCCGAGGGTGAAGATCGAGTTGACGATGCGCTGGCCGAACTCGCTTTTCGCGGCGAATTCGGCGTCCAGGTGCAGCGGCTGCACGTTCATCGTCAGAGAGCTGAACAGCACATTGTCCATTTCCGTGACCGTGCGGGTCCAGGGGTGTTCGAACACCTGGCCGATGGAGAATTCCTCGTAGGTGAGACCGGCCATTGCCGTGTGCCTCCCGGGTGCAATCGTTGGGCGTTGATGCTAGGTCGGCCGGCAAGTGTCGCGCAATATGAGGAAGGAAGCTTGCCATGTGGCCCATTCGCTCGGTGCTGTTCGTCCCCGCCCATCGGCGCGACTGGGTGGCCAAGGCGCTGCGCGTGGCGCCGCACGCGGTGATCCTGGATATCGAGGATTCTGTCCCGCACGAGCTGAAGGGGCAGGCGATGGGATATTTGAAGTCGGAGATTGCCGAGTTGCGTGCGGCTGGCACCGCGGCGTTCGTGCGGCTCAATCCGCTGTCGGACGCGACCGGGGCGGAGTTGGACGCGGCGGTGACCGAGGGGTTGACGGCGGTGACGTTGCCCAAGGCGGCGAGCGCGGGGGAGATCCTCGCGCTGCACGATCTGCTGAGCTACCACGAGGGCAAGGCCGGGCTGCCGCACGGGACGGTAAGTATTTTCCCCCTGCCGGAGACTGCCGAGGGGTTGCAGGACGCGCATCTGCTGGCCAAGGCGAGTCGGCGGGTGAAGGGTATTTTCGGCGCGTTCAGCGGGCCGGTGTCGGGGGATATCGCGCGGGCGTTCGGGTTTCGCGCGACCGATGAGGGGTTGGAGCAGATTTACATGAATTCGAAGCTGGTGCTGGATAGTCGTTCCGCTGGCGCGGTGTATCCGATCGCCGGGATTATTGGTACGGCGTTGGATGACCTGGTGACGGTGGAGCGGATGATCCGGCGGGCGCGTGATGTCGGGTATACCGGCGTGGCGGTGCTGCACCCGACACATGTGGCGGTGGCGCACGCGGTGTATCGGCCGACTGAAGCGGACGTGGCGTATTACCAGGGCATGCTTGATGCATTTGCCGAGGCGGAGAAGGTGGGGATAGCGGCGGTGCGCTATCATGGTGCGATGGTGGATTACGCGATGCTGCCACTGGCACGTGAGGTGGTGGCTGATGCGGCTCGGTATGACGCGCGGTCGTCGGTGACGTAACGAACTTGTGCGCGACAAATGTGGGGCGGCGACGGAGGGTGATACTGGGGTTACAGCGGAAAGCTGAACAGCCGATCATTGCCTAGCAGGAACGCTCTGCCGCCATGTGGGAACAGCCGCACGATCGCCGGGTCGCGCACGTCCAGGCCGCCGGTGTAGGCGCCGAATGCCGGCAGCAGCACGCGCCGCGCATCGGTCACGAAACATGCGCGCGTGACGTGGCCGGCGCGGGCCGGGATGGTGGCCTTTGGATGGTAGTGGCCGCTGATCTCGCCATTGGCGCGCATTATCGCTTGATGGCGAAACGTCAGAGGCCCGGTCGCGAAGCTTTCCAGCCATTCCCCGCCGACACCCTGCGGCGGCGACGGGTCATGGTTGCCCTGCACCCAGACGAATTGCACCGACGCGGTGATTGAGGTGAGGCGCGCGATCTCGTGGCGCGGCAGCCGGCCGGAGCCGTCCGTGTCGTGAAACGAATCTCCCAGCGCCACGACCGTGCGCGGCTTCCAACGGCGCAGCAGAAGTGCCAGCCGGTCCAGTGTGACCTTGGTGTCCCATGGGGGGAGTAATGAGCCGCGTCGTGCGTAGGACGAGCCTTTCTCGAGATGCAGATCGGCAACGATCAGCATTTCGGTTGCCGGCCAGATCAGCGCGCCGGCGGGGTCGAGCATTAGGCGCTCGCCGGCTAGGTGGATGGGGGCGGCGGTCATGGTCGTTGCGATGGCGGGGGTTGGACATGACGGGGAGTGGCCGGCCGTGGGCTCGGCCGAGGACGGTTCCGTGCCGCGGTCATGCGTCGAACAAACTTGGCTGCTTCGCACGGCGCCTTGGGCGCGGCGGCTCTGCCTCGCCCGTCGCCTCCGCAATGATCGCCTCGGCTTCCGCCAGCATCGCCTCCTCGTTGTCGCGGGTGCGCACGCTCTCGCGGCCGATCTCCAGCAGCACCGGCACCGCCAGCGGCGAGACGCGCGACAGCACCATGTGCACGATCCGCCCCTTCACCCGCCGCAGCATCGCCGCGATGCGCTCGAGATCCGTCAGGCCGCCCGCCGCGTCGGCGCGTGTCGCGCGCAGCAGGATGTGGTCGGGCTGGTGGCGGCGCAGCACGTCGTAGATCAGGTCGGAGTTCACCGTCACCTGGCGGCGCGATTTTTCCTGGCCGGGATGGTGCCGCTCGATCAGCCCGGCTATCACCGCGACGTTGCGAAAGCTGCGTTTCATCAGGGAGCTTTCCGCCATCCAGGCTTCCAGGTCGTCGCCCAGCATGTCTTCATCGAAGAGTTTTGCGACGTCGCGCGGTGGTTCCGCCGACCAGATGCCCAGCACGTAGTCCGTCGCGACGAACCCCAGCGGCGCGTAGCCGGCGCGTTGCATTCGCCGGGTCAGCAGGATGCCCAGCGTCTGGTGTGCGTTGCGGCCCTCGAAGCAGTACGCCACCAGGTACCATTTGTCGGCGCGGGGAAACGTTTCCACCAGCAGATTATTCCGCCCTGGCATGCGCGAGAACACCCGTTGCAGGCGTAACCATTCCTGTACCGGTTCGGGGAACAATCCCCAGCGCTCCGGGTCCTGCAACAGCGCCCGCACGCGGTCCGCCAGGTTCGTGGTCAACGGCAAGCGGCCGCCTTCGTAGGTCGGCACCATCGGGTCGCCGGTGCCGCCCTCGGCGCATTCGACCGCCATTTCGTGCAGCCGCAGGAACTTCAGCAGCTTGCCGGCGAACATGAAGGTGTCGCCCGGGCGCAGCAGGTTGACGAAATATTCTTCTATCTCGCCCAGCACCGGGCCGAAGCGCCGCTTGCCGACCAGGCGCACCTTCAGCATCGGCGCCTCGACGATGGTGCCGATGTTCATCCGATGCTGTGCGGCGATGCGGGCGGAGCGCACATGCACGCGGCCCTCGGCATCACGGAACAGTTTGTGCCAGCGCTCGTAGGCGGCCAGCGCGTAGCCGCCCGTCTCTACGAATGTCAGCACATCGTCGAACACTTGCCGCGGCAGCGCGGCGTAAGGCGCGGCGTGGGTTACCTCGGCATAGGCGTCGTCCGGCAGGAACGGCGCGCCACAGGCCATGCCCAGCAGGTGCTGCGCCAGCACGTCCAGGCCGCCGGGGCGCGGCCGGTCGCCGTCGAGTTCGCCAGCCGCTACGCCGAGCACGGCTGCCTCGCATTCCAATACTTCGAACCGGTTGGCGGGCACCAGGATGGCGCGGCTTGCCTCGTCCATCCGATGGTTGGCGCGGCCGACCCGTTGCAGCAGGCGGCTGACGCCTTTCGGGGCGCCGACCTGAATGACCTGGTCGACACCGCCCCAGTCGATGCCTAAATCTAACGATGAGGTCGCTACCACGGCGCGGAGTTTGCCGCCTGCCATTGCTGCTTCGACGCGGCGGCGCTGTTCGACCTCGAGCGAGCCATGGTGCAGGGCGATGGGCAGGGTGGTGTCGTTCAGCTTCCACAGCGCCTGGAACATCAACTCGGCCTGGGCCCGGGTGTTGACGAACACGATCGTCAGGCCGGCGGAACGAATGCGCGCCATCACCTGGGGCGCCGCTTCCAGTCCCATGTGGCCGGACCAGGACAGCCGCCCCTCTGGCAACATGATGGACAACTCGGGTGCCGCGCCGCCGGCTTCCTCGATCACCCGGTCGGCGCCGACATAGGCGGCGATCGCGTCCGGGTGCGCAACGGTGGCGGATAGCCCGACGCGGCGCAGCTTGGGGGTCAGCGCGCCGAGGCGCGCCACGCACAGCGCCAGTTGGTCGCCGCGCTTGCCGCCGGCCAGCGCGTGTACCTCGTCCATCACCACGGTGGTCAGGCCCGCGAACATGGCGGGCGAGTCCGGCAGCGACAGCAGGACCGCCAAACTTTCAGGCGTGGTCAGCAGTATCTGTGGCGGCGCGGCGCGCTGGCGGGCGCGCCGGTTGGCCGGCGTATCGCCGGTGCGGGTTTCGATCCGCACCTCCAGCTTCATCTCCTCGACCGGTGCCATCAGGTTGCGCGCGATGTCGGTTGCCAGCGCCTTCAGCGGGCTGACATACAGCGTGTGCAGGCCCTCGCGTGGTTGCAGGTGCAGATCGATCAGGCTGGGCAGGAACCCGGCGAGCGTCTTGCCGCCGCCGGTGGGCGCGATCAGCAGCACACTCTCGCCCGCTTGTGCCGCCGCGAGCATGGCGAGCTGGTGCCGCCGCGGCGTCCAGCCGCGCGCGGCGAACCAGTCGGCGAAAACCTCAGGCAGCGTCGGGGTCATGCGCCTGCGCCAGCAGCAAGGTCAGTTGTTGCGCTACACGATCCAGCACGCCGGCCCAATCGCCTTCGGTCTCCTGGCGGAACAACCACATCGTCGGATACCACGGGCTGTCCTCGCGGTCGGCCAGCCAGCGCCAGTCCGCGAGGTGCGGCAGCAGCAGCCAGGTCGGCCAGCCCAGCGCGCCGGCCAAATGCGCCACGGAGGTATCGACCGCGATCACCAGGTCCAGCAGCGAAATCAACGCGGCGGTGTCGGCGAAATCGCCGAACAGCGTCGAGTGGTCAGACAGGTGCGTCAGGCCGTCCAGCACTGCCTTGTCGCTGGCGCGCACGTCGTTCTGGATGACGTGCAGCTCGCACTCCGGGCGGTCGAGGATGCGGGTGAAATCCGCCAGCGGAATGGATCGCTTGTGGTCGTCGCCGTAATCCGGATTGCCCGACCAGACGATGCCGATCCGCATGCGCCGCCGCGGACCTACGCGCCGGCGCCAGCGCGCCATGCGCTCGGGCGGCACCGACAGATAGGGGATTTCTGCCGGGATCGTTGCCAGATCGGTGGCGAACGCCAGCGGCAGGCTCATCAGTGGTGAGTGCAGGTCGAATGGCGGCAGGGGATGGCCAAGCTGGTGCAACTCCGCGATGCCTGGAATTGCCGCGGCCAGCGGGACAAGGGGGCGGTGAACCTCCAGCACCACGCGCGCGCCGCGGGCCGCCACCATCGGCACGTAGCGCAGGAACTGGATCGCATCGCCATGTCCCTGCTCGGCGTGCAGCAGAATCGTTTTGCCTGCGATGTCGGTGTCGCCGTACCATTGCCGTTGCTCGAAGCCGCGACGGGGCAGCACGCCGGGCGAGGCGATGATGCGGGACTCGTATTCCTCCCAGCCGGTGGCGAAGTTGGCGTTGCGCAGCGCTTCGAACGATTTGACCATGCGCTGGCGGGCTATTTCGGGATCCAGCTCCATGCCGCGCAGCCGGAGTTCGCGTGCCTCGGCGTGGCGTCCCAGTGCCGCCAGCGCGAGGCCCAGATCGTCATGCGCGCGTGCCTGCGTGCCATCCAGTTCGATCGCCGATCGCAACAGGGCCTCGGCTTCGATTGGGTCGCCTTGGCGCAGCCGCAGATGGCCCAGCAGAAAGGTCACGTGCGCTTCGCGCGACGATCGGCCGAGCAGCATGCGCAGCAGCCCCTCGGCTTCGACGAATTGCCCGCGGTCGTAGGCCTGCTCCGCCCGCTGATACAGCAGATCGGCGAAGTCGCTCATGCCAGCCGTCCGAGACTTTGACGCGTTACTGTGCTGTCGGCCGGCTGGCATGATTCTTGGTTTCGCGCGCGGCCGCACGCTCGGTTCCCTGGGCAACCCCACGCGCGATACCAACCCGCGCAAGCGTTGGAAGAGTCAACGCTTCCGCCGGTTGGCATCATGCATCCAGCGCGCGCATCACGGCGGCGAGCACGGCGTCCCAGTCGCCCGGTGCCGGTTCGCGGAACAGCCGCATCGTCGGATACCAGGGACTGTCGGCGCGCGCGATCAGCCAGCGCCATTCAGCGCTGAACGGCAGCAGCACCCAGGTCGGCCGTGCCAATGCGCCGGCGAGGTGCGCCACCGAGGTATCGACGCTGATCACCAGGTCCATCAGCGACAGCAGCGCCGCGGTGTCGGCGAAATCCGCCAGTGCCGCGCTGTGATCGATCACGCGCGGCAGGCCGTCCAGCACCGCGCGGTCGGCCGGGCGGATCTGCGTCTGCGCTACGTGCAGCTCGCAATCGGAACGGTTCAGCAAGAGTTCGAGTCGGGCGAGCGGCATCGATCGGTGGCGGTCGTTGCTGTGGAGCGGGCTGCCCGACCAGGCGACGCCGATGCGCCGGCGCTGCCCGTGACGATGCCGGGGGCGCCGGCCGAGGCGACGCCGCCAGGCCGCGACCCGTTCCGGTGGCGGCGCGAGATAAGGTATGTCCGCCGGGATCGTTGCCAGTGTCGTGCCGCAGGCCAGAGGCAGGCTGAGCATCGGGCACTGCAGATCGAAATCCGGCAACGGTTCGCCGGTCGCAATCACCTGGGCGACCCCTTCCAGGCTGCGCAGCAGCGGCACGAGAGGCGCCAGCGCCTCGATGATCACGCGCGCGCCGGTGCGTGCCAGGCGCGGCGCGTAGCGGACGAATTGCAGGGTGTCGCCAAACCCCTGCTCGGAATGCAGCAGCAGCGTCTGCCCGGCCAGCCGGCCGCGGCCGCGCCAGCGCGGATGTTCCACATGGCGGCGGGCGATCGGCGCCTCGTCGATCAGCGCGTCCCAACGCGATTTATAGGCCTTCCAGCCGAGCGGAAAGCGCCCGAGCGCCAGCAGCAAATAGGCCTCGTGAACCCGCGTTCTCGCCGGATCGGGCGCCCATGCGCTGCCGCGCCGCAGCGCGCGCAAAGCTTCCTCGTGGCGGTTGAGATCGACCAGCGAGCTGGCCACACGCTGATGCGCCAGGCCGAAATCGTGCTTCAGCGCGATGGCGCGCTGGTGACACGGCAGGGCGTCAGCGGGGCGGCCGGCCATCGTCAGGGCGCAACCGAGATTGTCGTGCGCCTCGGCGTAGTCGGGCGCTACGGCCAGCGCGCGGCGGTAGCAGGGGATGGCGGCTTCGAAACGATCGTCGCGGCGCAGTGCCTCGCCGAGATTGTTCAGCGTTGTCGGCTCGTCGGGGTTGATCGCCAGGGCGGCGCGCAGCCAGCCGGCGGCGGCGGCGAAGTCCTTGCGTTCCATCGCCATCAGCCCGAGCAGGCCGAGCGCGGCGAAATCGTTGCCGCCGGCGCCGATCGACAGGCGCAGCAGGGTGTCGGCCTGTGCCGGGTGCCCGGCCAGGAATTCCTGCGCGCCGAGGGTGAACATCGTCTCGGCGAAGCGGTTCAATGGTGGGGCGGCGGGCGCGTCGGGTCGTGCGGCGGCGGCGCCGGGATGGAACCGGTCCGGCACCGGTTGCACGGGCTGGGGTCGGGCGATCGCGTGAGGTGTGCGGGTCACTGTGGCGGTATTTTGCGCTCGGCGGGGGGTGGTGCTCAAGCGGGACGTCGCATGGGGCGTCGGTCTTGGTCGGCGTGGTGTGTCGGGCTGGCGGATTGCGTGCTTGTGTTGGTCGGATTGCCCGCGCGCCGGCCCGGCATCGTCGGAGCGTGGGTAGTGTCGGCCGGTGAGGGTCGGTGATTGGATGAGTGAGATGGTGCGAGCCGGGTTGCGCCTGCGGCTTTGGCGTCGCGTGTAGGGGGAGACGGGGGAGGGTGTGCGGGCTGCGCGACCCTCACCCTCGACGCTGCGCGTCTTGACCTCTCCCGCCAGCGCGGGAGAGGTGTACAGTCGGGGCTAGATGTAGACGCCTTTCATGCCGCCGGCCGGATAGCGGGTGCCGGCGGCGGCGCCGGGCGGGATGGCGTCGGAGATGCGGGCGACCTCCGCCGGCGTGAGGTGAACGCGCAGCGCGCCGACGTTTTCGTCCAGGCGGTTCGGGTAGCGGGTGCCGGGGATTGCGACGACGTCGGGGCCTTGCGCTAGCAGCCAGGCGAGGGCGAGTTGGGATGGAGTGCAGCCCTTTTCGTGGGCCATTGCCTCGATGCGGGCGACCAGCTCGCGGTTCTGTGCGAAGTTGGCCTCCTGGAAGCGCGGGTGCGCGGCGCGGCGGCCGTCGACGTCGGCGAAGGTTTGGATCGCGCCGGTCAGGAAGCCACGGCCCAGCGGGGCGTAGGCGACGAAGGCAATGCCGAGTTCGCTGGTGGTGGCGCGGGTTTCTTCCGCCTCGGTCCGGTAGAGCACCGAGTATTCCGTCTGCACGGCGGCGATCGGGTGCACCGCGTGGGCGCGGCGGATGCGGTCGGGGTGCGCCTCGGACAGGCCGAGGTGGCGGACCTTGCCTTGGGCGATCAGTTTAGCCATGGCGCCGACGGTGTCCTCGATCGGGACCGCGGGATCGACGCGGTGCTGGTAGTAAAGGTCGATTGTTTCGACCCCGAGGCGTTTCAGGCTGGCGTCGCAGGCCTGGCCGACATATTCCGGCCGGCCGTTGACACCGTTCGGGCCGCCTGGGTTTTGCGTCTGGCCGAACTTGCTGGCGAGCACCACCTTGTCGCGGCGGCCTTTCAGCGCGCGGCCGATCACCTCTTCATTGTGGCCCCAGCCGTACATGTCGGAGCTGTCGAGGTGATCGACGCCGTGATCGATCGCGTAGCGGATCAGATCCTCGGAGGCTCCGTCGTCGGCCGCGCCGTAGATGCCGGATAGCGACATGCAGCCCAGGCCGATCGCGGCGACCGACAGGCCGCCGGCGCCGAGCTTGCGATGTTCTAGCTTGGGTGTGTCTGGCATGGTCTGTGATCCTTGTGTGTTGGTGGGCATGATACGCGATGTCGTGGGGTAGGGGGCAAGGGGACGGGCGGCTTGCGTTCGGGCGGCACCTGCCGCAATCGTGGACGCTGGCGGGGAGCGGGTTGGAATGGTGCTCAAGCAAGGAAGACAGCAATTCACCACAGAGACACGGAGACACGGAGAAGCAGGAATTTTTTGGGCGCTTCGCGCCGGCGTGCGTTCAGGCATCGCGCGAAGCGGATCAATGATTTCTTCGTGTCTTTGTGGTGAGGTCTTGCTTTTTTGCCGGCTGGCGATGGGGTGTATCCCCGGCGTCCCCGGGGGTCCCATCGCGCGTGTGCCGCGAACGCCGCGCGATCGGGGGTGATCGGTGGGTCCGCATCCCGCGACCTGGCTGAGATCGCTGCCGCAGGGTCTGTATTGCGAGCCAGGCGGCTTCTACATCGATCCGCTGCGCGCGGTGGATCGCGCGGTGATCACTCATGCGCATTCCGATCATGCCAGGCCGGGGCATCGCCATGTGCTGGCTACCCGCGAGACGCTGGCGCTGATGCGCGCGCGCATGGGGGCCGAGCGGGCCGGGGAGGAGCAGCAGGCGCTTGGGTGGGGTCAGGCGCTGGACCTTAACGGGGTGGAGGTGCGGCTGCTGCCGGCCGGGCATGTGCTGGGCAGCGCGCAGGTGGCGATGACCTGGCGGGGCAGCCGCGCGGTGGTGAGCGGGGACTACAAGCGGCAGGCCGATCCCACCTGCCGTGGGTTCGAGGCGATGCCGTGCGATGTGTTCGTGACCGAGGCGACGTTCGCGCTGCCGGTGTTCCGCCATCCGCCGGCGGGGGAGGAGATTGCTCGGTTGTTGGCCTCGGTGGCATTGTTCCCGGAGCGAACTCATGTCGTCGGGTGTTATGCGCTGGGGAAATGCCAGCGGATGATCGCGCTGCTGCGCGAGGCGGGGTGGGATCGGCCGATCTTCCTGCATGGCGCGCTGGCGGCTTTGTGCGAGGTGTATTCGGGGTTCGGGCAGCGGCTGGGGGAGTTGCCGTCGGCGACGGTGGCGGCGAAGCAGGCGCTGGCGGGGGCGATCGTGCTGGCGCCACCGGGGGCGGTCGCTGATCGGTGGGCGAGGCGGCTGGCCGATCCGGTGGTGGCGGTGGCGTCCGGCTGGATGCGGGTGCGCCAGCGGGCGAAGTCACGCGGGGTGGAGCTGCCGCTGGTGATCTCGGACCATGCGGATTGGGATGAGCTGAATGCGACGATTGATGAGGTGGGCGCGCCCGAGGTGTGGGTGACGCACGGGCAGGAGGACGCGCTGATCCATGCGGTGGGGATGCGGGGGGTGAAGGGGCGGGCGCTGCGGTTGGTGGGGTATGGCGAGGAGGATGAGGCGGGGGTGTGAGGATGGGGTTTCGCGGCTGGTTGAGGTGAGTGATGGGCAAGCTGTATCGGAGCCGTATCATGGCGGCGATCCACGAAACCGTGGAGGACCTGCGGGGTGCGGATCTGGTGGCGAGGCGCACGATGCGCGGGTTCGACGCGGCTTGTCTGACGTCGGTGCGTCGCTTGTCCGCGGGGGGAAATTCGGATGCGCACCAAACCGGCGGTTATGCGGCTTCGACAGAGCCGCAACGGTGCGTGAGAAACATGACACATTGAATAGCTTTGCCCCGACCATGCGCAGGCGAATTGCGCGGAACCATCACGGCCAACGCGGCTCCCGCGAACGCATCGACAAGTTTGGCGTGAAGTTCATGCTCATTTGGCGTGAAATTCATGCTCATTCAGTCGTCAATGAACCAACGAATGTCCGGCAGACGCAAGCCGGGCCAACGCTGCGGCTTTTCCGCGGCACACTCAGTTCTGCCCGTGTTCAATAAGTTGTGAGTAACGCCGTTGATTCAGGTCGTATCTGGGCCAAACAATGAGCGGGATTCATAAGCATTACGCATAAAACGCCCAAGAAGACGACATGCGCACCGCGAGAAGTGCGAATCAAAGGCGCTTGTAATCGACAGCGAATAGTTTTCAATCCGTCCCGCAGGGCCGCGGAGTCATTCCATGTCAGACACCACTTTCAGTTATGACGGCGCCGTCGTCCAGACCTTCACGGTGGCGACCACCGGCACCTACGACATCACAGCGTTTGGCGGTCAGGGTGGCCAGGGCGGCAACCCCACCGGCGGCACCGGCGGGCTCGGCGCGGAAATCGGCGGTGACTTCAGCCTCACGCAGGGCGAGATCCTTCAGATTGTCGTCGGCGGCTATGGCGGCAGCGGCACTGCTGGCGACGGCGGCGGTGGCGGTGGCGGTGGCAGCTTCGTCATCGAGACCTTCAATGGCAGCAGCACTGTCGATGCTCCGCTGGTGATCGCCGGCGGCGGCGGCGGCGGCGGATTCAATGGGAATGCGTCGGGCTTTCAGGGCGGCGGCGGCCAGACCAGCGGTTCCGGCCAGACGGGCAGTTACGGTGGTGGTGCCGGTGGTTCCGGCGGCAGTGGCGGCGCTGGCGGTGGCACGTATGGCGGTGGCGGCGGCGGATACAGTGGCGGGAACGGCGCCGGCGGCAGATCGACCGGCCCCGCCGCCGGTGGGGGCGCCGCGGGCAGCGGCTACGGTGGTGGTGGTGGCAACTACGGCGCCGGTGGCTTCGGCGGCGGCGGTGGTGGTGGCTACGACGGCGGCGGCGGCGGCGGCGGCTTTGGTGGTGGTGGTGGCGGCGGCTACGCCGGCTTCGGGCTCGGCTACGGCGGTGGTGGCGGCGGCGGGTCGCTCAACAACGGAACGAACCAGGTGCTTGCCGCCGCCGAGAATTCCGGCAACGGATTGGTCACCATCGACCCGGTTTGCTACCTGCGCGGGACGCATATCCTGACCCCTTCCGGCGAAGTGAAAGTCGAGACGCTGCGGCCCGGCGACCTGGTCACCACGGTATCGGGCCGGCACCGGACGCTGCGCTGGATTGGCTTCGGCCGCACGTTGGTGACGCCGCGCAATCGCAACCGTGCCACCCCGGTCGTCGTGCGCCGCCACGCGTTAGGCGAGCGTGTGCCGCACCGGGACCTCTACATCACACGCGGCCACAGCCTTTATCTCGAAGGCGTGCTGATCCCGGTGGAGGAGCTGATCAATCACCGCCTGATCGCCTGGGCCGAGGATGCGCGGGTGGTGGAATATTACCATCTCGAACTGGACAGCCATGACGTGGTGCTGGCGGAGGGCGCGGCGGCCGAGACCTACCGTGAGGACGCCAACAGCGCGCAGTTTCAGAACGCGGCGATGCGGCCCGCCGCGCCGCCGATGCCGCCCTGTGCGCCGGTGCTGCACGACCACCCGACGGTGCAGCGCATCTGGCGCAGGCTGAGCGAGCGCTGCGGTCGGCTCGACCTGACACTGACCGACGATCCCGACCTGCATCTGCTGGCCGACGGCGTGCGGCTGGACGCCGAGGCCGTCGCAGCGTCGGTCTGGCGCTTCCGCCTGTCCGGCCCGGTGTCCGATCTGCGCATCGCCTCGCGCAGCGCGATTCCGTCGATGCTCGGCCTCGGGCAGGACCAGCGCCGGCTGGGGGTCGCGGTGCGGCGGATCGTGCTGTCGCAGCCCGGGCTGCGGGTGGAGGTGGGCTGGGAAGCGGAGAGCCTGGCCGCCGGGTTTCACGGGCCGGAACCGGTGGAGCGTCATCGCTGGACGGACGGCGAGGCGACGTTGCCGCCGATGCTGCTGGCGCCGCTGCGCGCCGGCGCGATCGTAGAGCTGCACATCAACGGCCGGCTGCCTTACGAGCTGACGCCGATGGAGCTGAGGCCCGCGGGGGCGCCGGGGCAGCAGGGCGCGGCGCCCGACGTGGCGGGTTCGGATCATCGCGCGACGACGCGATCATTACGGAGCGATGCCGACCGCGCCGCGGCCTGAACCATGCAGAATGGAATTCATTTCATTGCCGGGCTGCCGCGCTCCGGCACGACCCTGCTCGCGGCGCTGTTGCTGCAGAACCCCGCCCTGCACGCCGGGATCACCAGCCCGGTCGGGTCGCTGATCGGCACCATGCTGCGCGAGGTCAGCCAGGGCAACGAAGCCGCGGTGATGATCGACGACGCACAACGCCAGGCGCTGCTGCGCGGCGTGTTCGACGCCTATTACCATGCAATCCACCCGAGCCGCACGGTGTTCGACACCAACCGCGCCTGGCCGATCAGGCTGCCCATGATCGCAACCCTGTTTCCGCGGGCCAAGGTGATCTGCTGCGTGCGGGATTTGCCGTGGGTGCTAGACAGCATCGAGCGGGTGATCCGGCAAAATCGCTGGGAGCTGTCGAAGATCTTCGATTTCGATCCGGCCGGCACGGTGTATTCCCGCGCCGAGGGACTGACCGGCCGCGCCGGCATGGTGGGCTTCGCCTACAACGCGGTGAAGCAGGCGATGTACAGCGCCGAGGCGGATCGCATGCTGCTGCTGACCTACGAGACGCTGACGCGCGAGCCGGCTTATGCATTGCAAGCCGTCTATAAGTTTACCGGCCTGCCGCCCTTCGCCCATGATTTCGAGAACGTTGCGTTCGACGCGGCCGCCTTCGACGCGCGGCTCGGCACCCCTGGTTTGCACGCGGTGCGCCGGGTGGTAGGCGCGGTCGAACGGGAAACGATCCTGCCGCCGGATCTGTGGCGCCGTTACGAGGGAGAAAGTTTCTGGCGGGACCCGGCTTTCAACAAGCGGGGCGTCCGCGTGGTGTGATGTGGGGTGGGCCGACGGCGTCGGTGACCGCTATGTCTGGCGTGGCTCGGTGCGGTTCTGTCACGCGCTGGACTTATGGAGGAATGCGACATGTTCCCCAGCCCAACCCGTATGTTCCTGACCAAAGGCGTGGGCGCCCATCGCCATGCCCTGACCGCGTTCGAGTTCGCCTTGCGCGGTGCGGACATCGAGCAGCAGAATTTGGTCTACGTGTCGTCCATTCTGCCGCCGCGCTGCGAGGTCATTACCCGCGACGCAGGGGTCGAATTGTTGCGGCCCGGGGATATTACTTTCTGCGTCATGGCTCGGTCGGAGACCGATGAGTTCGGGCGCCACCTTTACGCCAGCCTGGGGTTGGCCAAACCGGCGGACCCGGACATGTATGGGTATATCTCGGAGCTACATGGCTATGGCATGACCGCCGAGGCAGCCGGCGAACAGGCCGAGGACCTTGCTGCGACGATGCTGGCCTCGACGCTTGGGTTGGATTTTGATCCGGATGCGGCGTGGAATGAACGCAAGCAGATTTATGAGCACAGCAATCTTATAATCGACAGCGAGTCGATCACGGCCGCGGCCGTGTGCGGGCCGGGCGGTCATTGGACCTGCGCGATTGCTGCCGCGGTGTTTTCGTTTGCGTAGGGGTTGGCGTCGCGCTCATGCGCTGCGGGCCGGTGGGCGTGGCGGTGTGTTGATCGAGGTGAGCGACGACCTTGGCTGCGGGCGTCAGTTGCCTACACGCTGACTCGCAACGTGACGTTGGAGTGAATTCGACGACCAGTTGCGACCGCTGGGGCCTCGGCATCATACGACACAGGTTACCCAAACCGGCCACTGGGAACTGTCCCGAAAGCGGCCGTTTGCCGAATAACTCCATTTGTTATAATGGAAATTATACGGCTGACGAGCGCTCGCGGAAAGTCAGCCAAGGCACAAGATGCAGTTATGGGCTTTTCTTCAAATATTTCTCTCTCTCAGTGAGCTTGATCTGAGTCCATTCAGCGGCGGTAGAAATCTTCGCGTCATTGTAGTTTTGCACTCCAAAAGATTTGATCATCATCGCCTCAATATCCTTGATAACCATTGTTGGCTTGCTCGGTATGATCTTTGCCATTTTCTTCAAATTATTTAACCCATTTTTGTCCTTGCTTCCAAGGACGTTCCTAAATCCGAACCAGCTAAATTTGTCCCAATAACCCTTGTGCTCATCATCAATATGATTGTGTAATCTTGTTCCCAGATTCTTGGTAAGACCAACATAGTATGCTCCGTGATTTCCATACAGGATATATATTCCACTCTGAACCTTAAAGTCTACTATTCGTAGATTGCGCTTCGCCCCTCGATGATACCCTAGAAGCCGAAACGGGCGGCCATTGCCCGGATGCCAGTCAACCTCGTCGGCACGCCAGAACAGGCCGTAGGCGTAGATCATGCAGTGATCCTCCCGGTCATTCGAGAGTGCGTAACCGATCCAGATCGGCGCTGTCGAGTTCACCCTTCTCGTGAGCGAAAGCCACCATGTCGATGAGGGCCGTCATCGGCACCTCGCCGCCTCGGCAAGCGTGTCCTCGCTTGTCGAACCAGGTGAACTTGATTGAGCGGTCGTTGGCGTCCCAGGAGGACGCGCCGATCCGCAATTCGCAGTCGCTATTGCTTGGCGCCTTGATGCTGTGCTGAACGAACATGTTTGCTACTCCGTGACAGTCACGGTTACTAGCTGACACTAGCTCACACTCGTGTCAAGAGGCAGTAGGCCCCCGCGCTAAAAAATGCGGCGTTCATAACTCAAGCAGACCGGGTGAAAACTCGGTTGCGAGTCCGCCTTGCGCAATACCGGTACGTCTAGGAGCGAAATAGGTAATCATTATTGCGGTCTGTCGATCACGGACGAAATAACCTTGCTGGGCGCCGACGCTGCGGCGAGTTTTCATACGGTCTCCAGGTATTCGCATCAAACCCAGACCACTGATCTGATTGAGCTTTTCTGACGCGGATTTCTGATGCACAGCGCGGGGACGATTGACGGCTACGCGCGAGCATCGAGGGATGGCGAGGTCGCTGAGGCCCGGGCAATGATCTGGCCAGCCAGGCGGGGGTTGTCGGCTTAGGAGGGTTCCGCAGCGTCGCGCAGGAGCACAACTCCGGCCAAAGTCGGAAACTCTCTTGCAAGTGTGCGGCGTAGCGATTCCCTTTGCCTTGGGCGTTGAGTAGCAGCGATCTCGCGTGCGCGCTGGAAGAGGCTCGGCAGCTCTCGAAATGGTTCGTCCGGCAGAGCAGGAGCGTCCGGTAGAGCATGAGCGTCGACGAAATCCCCGCGCAAACGTCGAAGTGCTGCCAGCGCAAGGCCAGGAGACCCCCATTTGCCGCGGTGCCCACGAGCACCTGAACACAGCAAGCAATGAAGCGGCCGTGAGTGCCGGCTGTGCCTATCGAAGCTCTGATCATCCAAAGCAGCACGGACATTGTAGGAATTTGCTACAGAAATTCCCCAGCATTGTGGCATCGTTTTAGAAGAACCGAGCGTGCCGCAAGAATCTGGTAACCTTCTATGATCAGTCAGATAATTATAAAATGCGTAAATGGAGGGCCATCCAAATTGCCTTGCAGTTTGCATGAGAAGGTCTATTTGGCGTCCGGACTTTTTGGTCCGTCCGACGTATCGTTTCATTTCGGAATATTTTTGCTCGTTGTTATCTAATGCCTTCGCTTGAACAAGTATAGGCAGGTTCCAGGAACTGCGTGCGTCTTGGAACGCCCAGGCCCAATCGGCTCCGGTCTTTCCTTCCTGCCGCTTGTTGAACGGCACGATCATTATATCGCCGGGGAAACTTTCCGCAAGGTCCATAAGGATCGTCTCGGTGATGGATTCTTCGCCGAACGACAACGCATGTCTTTTGGCAGTAGCACGGCGGGCCCAACTCGTGCGGGCTAAGCCGATAAGGCAAATCTGCTCGCGGGTGAATGGGTAGTCCATGTGCCTCACTGACTGCCGAGGCCACCATGCGCCGTCGGCGCGATGTCCGCCCACAAGGCATGCAACGCCGAACGCGCTGCTGCCTTCCTGCATGGCTTCTGACGCAGGACTGAGTCGGCCCCAGCCGTGGCCGACCAGCGGGCGCGGGCCGCCGCGGTTTGCGCTGCGCCACTGTGCGGGTCGCTCGCCAATCTCATTGGGCTGCTCACGAGGCTGCGCGACATCGAGCGCTGGCCATAGCTGGATCCCACCTGTGTCACGGCTCGTCCGCGGCCAGCAACTCATCCAACGTCACGGGGCACGCCGCGGGAATAGGCAAAGGTGGCTGGCCATCAATCGTCGCTGGAAGCCGCCGCATGGCGAGCGCGTAGAGCTTCGCCATGTCGATATGCTGGCGCATCGACGGCGCGAAGGCCTCGGCCGCCTCCTGGCGAAACCGGATCGCCTCGGCGCGCCAGCCGGGTGTCGCTTGTGATGAGGGCCAGGCCGCTGCCTTAAGGTCATGTGCGAGGGCCTGGATGATGTGGGAGCGCACCGTGGTCAGTTGGCTGCGGCCCACGCTCTCGATCTCCTCGGCGATGTTCGGCCAGTCGAGCTCGCGGTCGTTGACGAGTTCGCCCGCCGCGTGGCGGCGCAGCAGCGCGCCTTGGCGCTCGCTCCAGACCAGGATGTCGCTGTCGTAGTCGCTCATGCCGGCCTCTGCCTTCGTGGCGCACGACCTATTGTCTAGCCGATCGACCGGTAGGATCATTAGCCTGACCCTTCAAAGTTGTCGATTGACGCGCTGGTCTCGGCGCACGACCGCGGCCTTGAACAGCGGGAGCGGGTGCGCCTTGCTGAGCCGACAGAGACTGGACTCCGGCCCCCGATAGTCTGCTTTCATCGGTGTTCATCGGCGGCTAAAAATTCTTCTGCCTGCGGATCGGTCTCCGCGCGTGTGATTCATCGTATTGAACCGTGGATGGGGGTGGTTTCATGGAAGCGCTGTACTGGAATGGATCTGCGGGGTGTGGTGCTGGCTTTGGTGCGACGCTGGCTCCAACCCCTCCCCCCAACCCCCTCCCTCAAGGGGAGGGGGAGTAATTCATAATTCATAACTCAAACCCGAAGCGTCGCCGCGGCGAGGGTTACCGCCAGGCGGTCGCCGATGCCTCGTTCCGGCGGTGGGACGCGGTGGCGCAGCAGGCGGGCCAGGTCGCGCCGTGCTAGCACCGCCGGCAGCGCGGCGGCGATCAGCTTGCGGGGCAGGCGGTGGGGCGCGTTGGCCAGCAGTGTCGTTCCGGTGGTGGCGAGGGTGGTCAGCACGGCGCGCACCGCCGGGGCGTCGGGCGTGCGGATCATCGCGTCGATCATGGCCTCGGGGGACAGTGCGTGCGTCGCCAGCACGTCGGCGGGCAACAGGCAGCGGCCCTGGTGCGCCAGGGCGGGCACCGCGCGCAGCACGCCCGCCGCGCCATAGGCGGCGCCAAGGTCACGCATGGCCTCGGGTGCCCGCGCACCCAAGCAGCGCGCCGCGGCGACGGCCAGGCCGCCGGCGGTGCCGCGCAGATAGGCCAACCAGTCGTGCAGCGTGGCGATGCAGGGGTCCGCCTCGATCTCGCGGGCGTCGATCAGGGCCAGCAGGTCGTCACGCGACAATGCTCCGTCGTCCAGCGCGGCGGCGAGGGGGGTGGCGACCTCGTGGTGGCGTGTCGCGCCTTCCACCACCTCGCGCCACCAATGCAGGCGGATCAGCGCCAGGGCCGGCTCGCGCGCCGCCTCACGCGCGCGGGCCAGCTCGTGGTTGAAGGCGTAGAGGGCCAGCAGCGCGGGGCGCCTGTCCGGCGGGGCGAACAGCGCGGTCAGGAAGCGGTCCGGGTCGTGCCGGCGGACGAAGTCGACGAGTGCCGCCATCGTGACGAGGTGGCGCGGAATGCGCGGGCGTGCAAGCTTGACGCGCTCGGATCGGGGCCATAGCTGGGAACCGGACGACGGGATCATGAATTGGGAACCCGGATGGGGGACCCATCGACTTGGGAACCCTGATGGGGGACCCATCGGCTCAGTGCAACTCAGCGGAGAACACGCCATGGCATTCGAACTACCCAGCCTTGCTTATTCCAAGACCGCCCTGGCGGCGAAGGGGATGTGCGAGGAGACGCTCGACCTGCACCACGGCAAGCACCATCAGGCGTATGTGACGGCGCTGAACGGGTTCGTGGAGAAGGATCCGACGCTGCAGGGCAAGTCGCTCGAGGATATCGTCAAGGCCACCCACAACGTCGCCGACAAGGCGCCGGTGTTCAACAATGCCGGCCAGCACTGGAACCATATCGTGTTCTGGCAGTGCATGAGCCCGACCGGGGGCGGCATCCCGGGCAAGCTGGAGGCGAAGATCACCGCCGACCTTGGGTCGGTCGCCAAGTTCAAGGATGCGTTCAAGGCTGGCGGCGTGGGGCAGTTCGGCTCCGGCTGGGTGTGGCTGGTGCTGGGCAGCGACGGCAAGCTGAAGGTGACGCGCACGCCGAACGGGTCGAACCCGCTGGCGACCGGCGAGGGCAAGGTGCTGCTGGGGTGCGACGTGTGGGAGCACAGCTATTACCTGGACTTCCGCAACCGCCGGCCGGACTACCTGCAGAACTGGGTCGACGCGCTGGCGAACTACGAATACGCCGCCGCGCAGCTTTAGCCGTGGCGATCGGCGTCCCGGAGCGGGTAGTGTCCCCGCTCCGGGGGCGCCGTTCCCGGCGTGAGGTTGGCGGGGCCAAGATGGCGAAGGATGCTGTGAGCGTTCACTCGACGGCCGAACCTGCGCCTGGGTCGGCCTTGCGCGATTATGCGTATGTCAGGCTGCGCCACGCCATCCAAGCGGGCGATACGACCTACGCGCCGGGAACGCGCGGGGTGATCGTGCACCGGCATGCGGATGGGATCGGTTACGAGGTGGAATTCGAACAGCCGGTGTTTCGCGTCCTGACACTGACCGGGCGAGACATCCGGCCGGATCATGAATGACTGGCGTGTCGATGAGCGTAAGATCCTCGACTATCTGCTGAACCAACGCTCCGCGACTGGTGCCGCCAAGAGCCGGTTCTTCGAATCAGGCGGTTTTACCCGCGAGGCTTGGCAGGTGTTTCGCACGGCTCTGGTAGCCCATGTCCGTACCGCGACGCTTCAGGAGGTGGACACGTCTAGCCCATATGGCGAGAAGCACGTGTTCCGCTGCAATATCGCGACCCCGAATGCCCGTGATCCTTGTATTCGCACGGTATGGCAGAAGCGGGATGGCGACTTCTGGCTGGTGACAGCCTACCCCCTCAACTGAACCGCGGCTTCAGGACGCCTTCTCCTTTACCGGCCTTGCGTCGTTGGCGGCCTGGGGGCGGATCACGCTGGTGATGGTCTCGCGCAGGACGGTCACTTTGAGGTTGGGGGCGATCTCGACCTCGATCTCGTTGGATTCGACCTGCTTGCCCTCCTTGGTGGTGGTCATCGGCACGCGTTGAACCACGCCCAGGATGCCGCCGCCGGTCACCACCTTGTCGCCGCGCTTCAGGGCGCCGAGCATCTGGCGCATCTCCTTCTGCTTCTGCTGCTGCGGTCGGATCAGCAGGAAGTAGAAGACGACGAAGATCAGCACCAGCGGCAGGAACTGCGTGGCGCTGCCCAGCGAACCCAGCATGCCGGAAATGTCCTGCGCATAGGCGGTGGAGATCAGCATCGGGGTGGTTCCTGTGCCGTGTGGAAGCGGGCGGGTTGCCTGGATTGGGGCGGGACCATAGTTTCCGCCCCCCGCACGTCAAGCTTTCCGATCGACCCAGGAAATCGCCGATGGCCGACCCTCGCCTGCCCGATGTCGCTTTGATCCAGCTTGCCACCCGCATCGCCGAGGCGCTGGAACGCCTGGCGCCGCCGGTCGTGCCGCCGGTGGCGCTGACCGCGGCCGATGCGTTCGTCTGGCATCCGGCGCCGCCCAGGCTGGTCCCTGTCGCGCGCGTGTCGCGGGTGGCGATCGAGCTGCTGAAGGGGGTCGAGCGGCAGAAGCAGATCCTGCTGGACAACACGCTGCGGTTTGCCGCCGGCTTCCCGGCCAACAACGCGATGCTGTGGGGCGCGCGGGGGATGGGGAAATCGTCGCTGGTGAAGGCGACCCACGCCGAGGCCAACCGGCGCGTGCCGGGCAGCCTGGCGCTGATCGAGATCCATCGCGAGGATATTCGTTCGCTGCCGGAGTTGCTGGACGTGCTGCGCGGGGAGGCTCGGCGCTGCCTGATCCTGTGCGACGATCTGTCGTTCGAGCGCGAGGACAGCGACTACAAGGCGCTGAAGTCGATCCTGGAGGGCGGCATCGAGGGGCGCCCGGATAACGTGCTGTTCTACGCCACGTCGAACCGCCGGCACCTGATGCCGCGCGACATGATCGAGAACGAGCGCTCGACGGCGATCAATCCGTCCGAGGCGACCGAGGAGAAGGTTTCTCTGTCGGATCGGTTCGGCTTGTGGATCGGGTTCCATAACTGCGACCAGGACACGTTCTTCGCCATGATCGACGGCTATGTCGCGAGTATGGGGCTGTCGATCGCGTCGGACGCGCTGCATGCGCAGGCGGTGGAGTGGTCGGTTACGCGCGGGTCACGGTCTGGGCGAGTGGCGTGGCAGTTCGTGCAGGATCTGGCCGGGAAGCTGGGGGTGAGGTCTGCCTGGTACAGCGTTTGCAAGGAACGGCCGTATCGGATTCCATCGCCCTATCCCATCTCGCGGTCTCCTAACCGGTCACCTGCGTTAGGAACGCTGCCATCCGCGCCTCGGCCTGTTGTGCCAGCGTGTTGGGGAACAGCGTGAAGCCGTGCGCACCGCCGGGGTAGATCGCCAGCTCCGCGGCATTGCCGGCGGCCAGCCAGCGCGCGTGCATGAACAGCGTGTCGTCCAGCAACGCGTCCGCGGTGCCGACGCTGAGCAGCGCCGGGCACAGGCCCTTCAGGTCGGCGAACAATGGCGAGATGTCGGGGTCGCGCCGCTCGGTGATCGTGGGCAGGAAGGCGTTGGCGAACTGCACGATGTCGATGGTGCGCAGCACCAGGCGCGGCGTGTCGCCGAACCGGCGCTGGCTTGGCGTCATCGACATGTCGAAGGCGCCGTAGACCAGGTTGGCGCCGCGGAAGCCGGTGTAGCCGTGGCGATCGCGCATGCGGATCACGGTTACCGCGGACAGGTGCCCGCCGGCGGATTCGCCGCCCACGGTCAACGCGTCGCTGCCGAACTCGGCTTTGGCGTTGCGTGCGAGCCAGGCGGCGGCGGCCTCGCAGTCGTCCGGGCCGGCCGGGTAGGGGTGCTCGGGCGCCAGGCGGTACTCGACGCTTACCACGGCGAGCCCGGTGGCGTCGGCGAGGCGTTCCAGCTTCGGGTCCTGCATGTCGGCGGCGCCCAGCACCCAGCCGCCGCCATGAATGTGCAAATAGACGCCGCGCGGGTTCGCGGGGGCGATGATGCGCAACGGGATGTCGTGTCCGCCCGGTCCCGGAATGGTTCGGGTCGTTGCGCGGGTGGAGAATACCGGCGCGGGGAACGGCCCGTCGCCGCGCTGGCGCGCGGCGCGGGTGGCTTCGGCGCCGATGACCCACCAGTCGGGCTGGCCGGTCAGCAGCTTCACCATCGCCTCGTTCAGCGCGCGGGTCTCGGCGGAGACCGCGTCGGGGCGGAATAGTGCTGGGTCCAGGGGGTTGGCGTTCGGGGGGTTGGCGGTCATCTCGGTCTCCTTCGTATCAGTCGCGCAACGCGGCGAGCGCCGCCCAGTCGAAGGCGACGCCGTGGCCGGGCCGGTCCGGCGCGATCGCGTTGCCATCGCGCATCACCAGCGGTTCGGCAATGTAGCGGTCCAGGCCGAAGCCGTGCACTTCCAGATACGACCGGTTCGGCGCCGCCGCCAGCAGATGCACGGTCAGATCATGCACGCCGTGCGAGGTCAGCGGCAGGTTGTGGGCCTCGGCAAGGTGCGCGACCTTCATGAATATCGTGACGCCACCGCAGTTGGTGACGTCGGGTTCCGGGAACGTTACGCCACCGGCGGCGATCATCTGGGTGAACTCGTGCAGCGTGTGCAGGTTTTCCCCGGTGGCGATCGGCACGCCGCCGTCGCGCACGATGCGGGCATGGCCGGCGACGTCGTCGGGGATGGTGGGTTCTTCCAGCCACACCAGGTTTTCCCCCTGCAACGCGCGCGCGGCGCGGATCGCCTCGTCGACCGTCCAGCGCATGTTGGCGTCGGCCATCAGCGGGAAGTCGGCGCCCAGGTGCTGGCGCATCGCGCGCACCCGCGCGACGTCCTCGGACAGCCGGGGGCGGCCGACCTTCATCTTGATGGCGCGGAATCCCTTGGCCAGGTTGTCGTCGGTCTGGCGCAGCAGCGCATCGAGCGGGAAGTCGAGGTCGATGCCGCCGGCGTAGCAGGGGACGGCGGCGTCGAATCCGCCGAGCAGCCGCCACAGCGGCGTGCCGAGACGTTTCGCTTTCAGATCCCACAGCGCGATGTCCACCGCCGAGACCGCCAGGCTGACCGAGCCGCCGCGCCCGCCGTAATGCAGCCGCCACCACATGCGTTGCCACAGCGCCTCAGTCAGGTCCGCCTCGGCGTTGATGATGACGGGGCGCAGTCCGTCTTCGATCAATGAGGCGACCGCGGCGCCGCCGGCGCCGACCGTGTAGGTGTAGCCGACGCCCTCGGCGCCGTCGCTGTCGCGCAGCCGCGCGGTGATCAGCTCAAAATGCGTGATGGTGCCGTGCGTGGAGTCCGACAGCGCCACCGGCAGGCGGATTCGATACAGCTGCGTTTCCAGTGTCGCGATCCGCATGATCGTCTCCCCCCGCGTTGCCAGCCGTGCCTTGCCAGACCGGCACTGTGCCGTATCGTCGGATGGCACGCGGCAACAGCGGAAGGAGACGTCCGATGCGGTTCGATGGCAAGGTCGGCCTGGTCACCGGCGGCGGTTCGGGGATCGGGCGCGCGGTGGCGATAGGGTTCGCGGAGCGCGGCGGCACGATCGCCGTCGCGGACGTGAATGGGGACGGGGCGGCCTCGGTCGTGGCCAGCATCAACGCCGCCGGCGGCCGCGCGATCGCGATCACCGCGGACCTGACGAAGCCGGCGGAGATCGAGGCGATGGTCATGCAGACGCTCGACGCGTTCGGCCGTCTGGACATGCTGCACAACAACGCGTTTGGCGTGCCGGCCAGCCTGCAGAAGGGCCGCTTTGCGCGGGTGGGCGAGATCGACGACGCGGTGTGGGACTACACGCTGCAGGTCGGCCTGACCGCGGTGATGCAGGCGACGCGGCAGGTGCTGCCGGTGATGCTGCGCCAGGGTGGCGGGGCGATCGTGAATACCGCCTCGATCTCCGGCCTGTTCGGCGATTACGGCATCGCCGCGTACAACGCGATGAAGGCTGGCGTGGTGAATTTCACGCGCGTGGTGGCGATGGAGTATGCCGGCGACAACATTCGTTGCAACTGCGTCTGCCCCGGCGCGATCGACACGCCGCTGCTGCAACGATCGTTGACGACGATCCAGGGTTTTGCCGACGCGGCGCTGGCGGCGATCCCGATGGGGCGGCTGGGCAGGCCGGAAGAGATGGCGAATGTGGTGCTGTTCCTGGCGTCGGACCTGGCGTCGTATGTGACGGGCGCGGCGATTGTTGCCGATGGCGGGCTGACGGCGAAGACCGGCATCCCGACGCGGTTCAGGAACTGACGGTCTGTCTGGAAACGCCGAGCGAATGAGGCACCCCGGCGCGTGATTGGCGAGCAATTGGTCCGCCTGGGCCGAGGTTTTCCGCGCCCGTGGGGTTGGGCTTTGCATCGTCAGCAAGCAAAGATTTTACCACGAAGAAGCAGGAAGAGCCACGAAGAACCACGAAGAAGGCAGGACTAGCGCTTCGCGCGGTGTTTGATCGGGAGTCCGCGCGAAGCGCCAGAATACTTACTCCTTCGTGATCCTTCGTGATCCTTCGTGGTTCTTCCTGCTTCTTCGTGGTAAAAATCTTGCGTGCTTGCTTGCTTGCTCACGATGCGACGCCCAAAGCTGCTGGTGCCAAGAACCTGCCCCGCGTCGGCCTGGGTGTCGGGTTGGTGAGACACTGCGATCGAACGCAAGCTGGTGGTCGCCGAGCAGCGCGGTGTGGTGGCCGGGCACCGGCGCGACAGCCGGTCTAGGTAGATTCCGAACCTGCCCGTCGCACAGTCGTGCCATTAGGGTTGGGCGTTCGAACTCCCGGCGTCGGCGAGACCTGGAATTGAGTGGGTTTCGCCTTGGGCTGGTGCCAGCTTCACACTGGATTTCGCAGCATCCTCGCGCCACGGCGTGAGCACGACGCGCAGGAGAGTATGCCGGATGCCTGGCGACGCCGCACGGGTCCACGCGCTGCGCCGGCAGCAGGCCGCGATTGCTGCGTTCGGCAGCTTCGCGCTTCGAGAAAGCAATCTGCTGGAAGTCTTGGCGGAAGCCGCGCGCGTCTGCGCTGACGGCCTGAATGTGCGCTTCTGCAAAGTGTGCCGATACCGACCCGAGGAGAACGATCTTCTCATCGAAGCCGGGTTCGGCTGGCAGCCCGGCGTCATCGGCCACGTCATCTCGCGTGCCGACGCCAGTTCACCGCAAGGGCGCGCCTTTACGACCGGGCAACCGGCGATCTGCGATGACCTGCGCAAGGAGAACGCTTTCGAGCTGCCGGCTTTCTATGCCACGCACGGCGTCATCTCGACGATCGACGTCCTCATCAAAGGCGACGATCTGCCGTATGGCGTACTCGAGGTCGACAGCGACGTGCAGCACAACTACGACCAGCACGACGTTGATTTCGTCACGGCGTTTGCCAATGTCGTGGCCGAGGCCGTCGCCACCTCGGCGCGAACCGCGCTGCTGCAACGCACCGTCGGGCACATGCAGGTTTTGGTGCACAAGCTCCGCAAAAACGAGGAACGCTTCCGAACCGTCGTCGAGGCCGCGCCAAGCGCCCTGGTGATGTTCAACGGCGATGGCCGGATCGAGATGGTCAATACCCAGACCGAACGGATTTTTGGCTACGGCAGGGCCGACCTGCTGGGCCAGAAGGTGGACATGCTGGTGCCGGAGCGATTTCGCGCCCGCTACCCGGCGGTGCGGTCCGATTTCTTCACGGAACCACTGTTTCCGCCGATGCGGCCGGGAGCGATTTTACTGGGCCTGCACAGGGACGGCCACGAATTCCCGATTGAGATCGGATTGACCTCGATCAGGTCGAACGGCGACGACCTGACGCTGTCGACCATCTCGGATATCAGCGAACGGACGTTACTTGAAGCGCAACTCCGTCAGGCGCAGAAGATGGAGGCGGTCGGGCGGCTGACCGCCGGCATCGCGCACGATTTCAACAATCTCCTGCAGGCGATGATGGGCAGCCTGGAGTTGATCCTGGAAGACGTCACGGACCGCCCGGAGACTTTGGAATACGGTCAGATCGCGTTGCGCGCGGCGCGCCGCGGAGGAGAGTTGACCCACCGCCTGCTGGCGTTTTCCCGCCAGCAACTGTTGCTGCCCCGGGCGCTGCCGGCGCGCCACATGGTCAGTGAAGTGGCAAACCTGATCACCAGCACGTTCGGCCCGAACATTTCGTTGACGATATTGCCGATCCCGGATGATCTTGCGATCATGGCCGATGCCGCGCAATTGGAGGCGGCGATCCTCAATCTGGCGATGAACGCGCGCGACGCCATGGGCGGCAGCGGCCGGATTACCATGGAAGCCTACCGGGACAATCCGGGAGCCGAGATGGCGCTGGCGTCGGGCGACTACATCGTCATCGCGATTGAGGATACCGGAACCGGCATGGACGAGGCGACCCTCGCACAGGCGTGCGAGCCATTCTTCACGACTAAGGGCGTCGACGGATCCGGCCTTGGGCTGTCGATGGTGCAAGGGTTCGCGCGCCAGTCGGGCGGCGATCTGCACATCGTGAGCGCGCCTGGACGCGGCACACGCGTCGAGATCTGGCTGCCGCCACTGGTGCAACCCGAGAACGAGGGGGCAGAGCCGATCGCGGAGGTGCCGAAAATCGTCCGTGGGCGCGTCCTGCTGGTGGACGATGAGGCCGACGTGCTGGTGACGGTTGGGGCGTTCCTGCGCAATGCGGGCTACGTCGTGACGGGGGTGACTACCGGAGCCCAGGCCCTGGAGATGCTGCTGGCCGGCAACCAGTTCGACGCGATTGTTACCGATTACGCACTGCCCGGCTCGAACGGGATCGATATCCTGCGACAGGCGTGCGAGATCGACAAGACACTGCCGGGCTTGATCATCACGGGGTACTACAATGCCGGCTTGCGTGATGCCGTCGACGGATCGCTGATCCTGCGCAAGCCGTTCAGCCGCGCGAAACTCATCGAACGCGTCGAGGCTCTGGTCGCCAGCCGGCGAGAGCTTGCTGCTAAGTCGTCCGACGGGGCGGGTTGACGGTATTGTTGGCCGCCCGGCTGCGCTGAGGCAGGATGCGGTCGATGTTGCGGGCGGTTCGTGCTGTCGCGATTGGGCAGGAAAGCATGGATTAACCACGAAGACACGAAGAAGCAATTGATGCGCTTCGCGCGGTGTTTGAACGGACACACGCGCGAAGCGCCCGAAATTCCTGCTGCTTCGTGTCTTCGTGGTGAATCGTTGCTTCTTTGGTTTGCTTGCTCGTTGCAATGTGCGACCCCAGACGGTCGGTCGTGCAGCGTTGGTGTCGTGCAGCGTTGGTGTCGTGCCAGCGTCGGTGTCGTGCCAGCGTCGGTGTCGTGCCAGCGTCGGTGTCGTGCCAGCGTCGGTGTCGTGAATGTCGCCCAATGCAGGCCTCCGAGGCGACCAACGACGTGATGCCGGCCGACCATCCAATGAAGGGTCAATCCTGGCGCCGGCTGGTATACCCGATGCTCGGCGGAATCTGTGCGCTGCCGCATGTCCGCAAGGAAGGATCACCACAGAGACACAGAGGCACAGAGCAGAAAAGCCAAGTTATCGACCTGATATTCTTCTCTGTGTCTCTGTGGTGATTCTTTATTGCAAATAGTTATCAAAGACACGTGTTTCCATGTGCGAATGGTATAGCAGGTAGCGAAAGGGCTATCCGCCGGCGCTGCACCGCGTCGTGGGCCGTGGCCGGCCAAGCCGTGGGAGACAGGCTCCGATGGGCCATCCAGGCTCTGCGGCGTGAATATAGCATTGTCTGGGAGCGGGGCTGGGGCGCTGCCGATGCGTCTTTGCGCTCGGTCTGCCGCGAGCAAGCAAGTCTATTAACACGGAGAAGCAGGGAGGCGGCACGGAGAACACGGAGAAGCAAGGATTTTGGCGCTTCGCGCGGTGTTTGAACGCACACCGCGCGAAGGTAACTGCTCACCTCCTCCTTCCACACCATGCACCTCGGGCGATTTTGATGGCTGTGGGCGAGTTTGCGACCCTTCCGACGTCATTCCTTCCGGTACAAACTTGTCGGCAGGGCCTCGGGCCTGAGGAGGTTAGGTGACAAATTGCGTAGCGAAGGGAAGAAGAAGTTTTTGACGCAAATAACGCAAATAAGTGCAAATGTACGCAAATAGACCCGTTCCGGTCGGGCTTTCCGAGTCAAACTCTGGTCCCGTCTTGGCTTTATAAATGCCTTCGGCGGAGCGCACCTGGAAATTGCCGGGTTCGCTCGCCGTCCGTGCGACCGCTGGCCTATTTGCGTTAAAAACCTTCTTCTTCCCTTCACTACATGATTGCTCACCCACCCCCCCCTCCACGCGCAAGGCCCTACGGATGAGTTTGTACCTGAAGGTCGGCGTGCGATTTCTTCGCGATCTCTCCGCATAACGCTTACAGCGTCCTTTTTGTGCACTCCGTATTGCTTATCGTTGCTTGTATATTTGCTACTGCCGTGGCACGGAAGTATTGACCTCTTGCTTCTGCTTTGGGTCCAGTGCGGGACTAGTCCGTGCGTCCGACATTGCAACCCGTCAATACTTCCGTAGTCGGCTGTTGGCGGCATCGCGAAGGAAGAATTTTAGCGCAGATAAAGAAGACGATGCACGCAAAACACGCAGATGGCGCCAGCCTGAATGAGCCTTCGGGGGACGCGATCAGCTGCGCGTTCACCGGGCACAATGCGTTTGGCGCCAGCGTACACGACGCGAAATCAAACGCGTAACCTCAGGCCCTGCGAACCACGCCAAATCATCTGCGTGTTTTGCGTGCATCGTCTTCTTCATCTGCGTTAAAATTCTTGCTTGCCTTGCGGCGCCACAGGGTTTGCATCGGGGATCGCGAACCGACGCTATTGCCGCTACCCCCAACCGCGGCGCGGAACGGTTCAATCGGTCGGATCGTCGTGCTGGGTACCAGACCACTTGATTGGCGCCGCAAGATTTGTGTTGGCGGCGGCCCGACTGACGCACTGCACCGAACACAATCACGCTCCGATGTTAGATATAATACTGGACTTGTTTTCCTATCCATGCTACGCGAGCCGGTTGAACTTTCAACCCCTAGGAGACCGCGCTCGTGTCCACTGCCGACCCCGACCCCACCGCCGCACCGGCCAGGCCGCCCTACGTCATCCCGCCGCAGGACTTGCGTGACATGGTGCTGACGCTGCCCCGCCCGCCCGCCGATGCGCCCGAAACCGCCTGGCAGGAGGTGGTGCAGGCCGGCCTCGACAGGCTCGACGCGCTCGACCCGCGCGATGCGCTGCAGACGATGCTGGCGGTGACGGTGATTGCCACCCAGGCCGGCGCGGTCGACGCCTGCCGGCTGGCGTTCGACCCGGATGCCTCGGCCGTGCAGGCGCTGCGCCAGCGGGCCAGCGCCGCCGCGCTGCTACGCGTGATGGCGGGGGCGCTGCGGTCGCTGAAGCAGCTTCGGTTGCAGCCGGCGGCGCCGGCGCGCGACTGGGCCGACGCGGCGGCGGTGCTGGCGGGGGTTATGCGGGAGGCTCCGGCACGGCCGGCCGAGGCGGCGCGCGGGGGCAAGGCGGCGGTGGAGGAGCCGGGGGAAATCATCCGCTGGATCGACGAGATCGACGACGCGGAGATGAACGAGGAGATCGAGCGGTTGCGCCGCGAGGCGGCAGGCGAGCCTGCGTTGCCGGTGAAGCCGGGGCCGCGGCGGATCTACAAGTACAAAGAGGGTGATTATGCGCGGACCTGGGTGCCCGATGAGCGGGCGGCGCGGAAATACCCGGCGTGGGAGAATATGACCAAGCCGGAGCGGCGGGAGTTCTTTGGCTATACATATACCGGGCCGGTGGCGCCGTTGGAGATGCTGACGCCGGCGTCTCGCGCTGCTGCCGCGGCTGGGGAGGAGTGAGGGGCGGGGGGCGGACCGTCGTCTCGGCTGGGGTTGGGTCCGCCGCGGATGTATGGGGGCCGGGCGTCGGGCCGTTGGCGGCGGTGCCGTGGTCTGCTGAGGCAGGCAAGGATTCTAGGAGCCTGTCCGAGTAACTAATTTTGTGGTGGTTGGCTTTTGCTGAGGCGCTGCCGGGACGCGCGCCGCGCGCGAGAGCTTGCGCATGGCATGACGGAGAGTGCTGCCGGGCCGTGTCGGCGAGGCCAAGCACATCGCGATCCGGTGGTCTTACACTGCGCTGGCGGCGGCTTGCCGGTCTGCCGCCAGCGTCGCCGCAAGTTTCAGCAGATTGTGGACGGTGCAGAGCAACGCCCATTCTCCGGTAACGCTCTTGAGGCCCCGTGTCAGGAACTGGCGAAAGCCTCTGGCCTGTTTGATTTGGCCGAAGACGGGCTCGACGATCTGCTTGCGCAGCCGGTAGGGGCTGCTGAAGCCGCCTTCGCGCAAGCGCGCACGCATCGCCTCGACCTTCGCTCCCTTGCTCTTGCCGCCGTCGGCGGCAGCCTCGCCGTGCTTCTGGCGCCCGGTGGCGATGAAGCCGTCGACGTCACGCGCCTCCAGGGCCGCCAGATTGTCCTCCGAACAATACCCGCTATCGGCCGACAGTTGGGCGGGCTTCTGTCCAGTATTGGCCACAATGGCATCCAGCATCGGAACCAGTTGCCCGCTGTCGGCCGCATTGTCGGTGAGGCCGTGCGCGACGATCACTTGGGCCTTGCCGTCTACCGCCGCCTGGGCATTGTAACCTTGAATGAAGCCGTCGCGACCCTTCATGATCCGGCTCTCGGCATCGGTGAAATTGCGCTGTGCCTTGTCCGCTGGTGTGCCAGGCGGTGTCTTGGGCTTGCGCCCACCACGATAGCGCGGCGGTTCCTGGGCTTTCTCTTCCGCCGCGGCCTTGGCTTCGGCTTCCAAGGCCGCTTTGGCGGCGCGGATCTGTTCAAGTCGCTTCGCCTTGTCGGCCACCCATGCCGGCATCTCGTCGCCGCGACGGTCGCGGCCGTGCTCTTGGTCTTCCTGCCGATCCGCCAACTCGGCGGAGCGCAGCCAGCTTTCGACCTCACGGGCCAACTCGGGTTCCGCCTTCTTCATCCGCCCATACGACATTGCCTTATGCTTTGACGCATTGGCCTTCAACTTCGTCCCGTCCAAGGCGACATGACCCAATTCAACCAGTCCAGCCTCCTGGCATAACCGCAGCACTTGCACGAACAGCGCCGACAATGCCGCCAGATGCCGCTTGCGAAAGTCCGAGATGGTGCGGAAATCCGGTCGGTTCAGCGCCGTCACCGCCATGAAATCCAGCCGTTCCTCACAAGCCTTCGCCAGCTTGCGCGACGAATAAACCCCACGGCTGTAGCCATACAGCAGGAGCGCCGTCATCATCGCCGGATCATACGGCGGGTAACCTCGCTCCTCCGTGTAGGTCTCAGTGATCGCCGAGAGGTCCAACGCCTCGCGCACCAGATTGCGGATGAAGTGCGCCACATGCCCCGGTGGCACAAATTCCGTCACCGAAACCGGCAATAGCCGTGGTTCGTCAACCAGCCATGGGCGAAACTGCTTGCTCATGAACCGAAGTGAATCGTCGCGCCACCGGTTTGTCGACCAAAATCGATTACTCGGACAGGCTCCTAGCCGCCGATGAACGCCGATGAACGCCGATCATCCGAGCGGGCTACGGGCTGGTGCCGGCCCGGTGGCGCCAGGGCATCCGCCGTTTGCGGTATTTGCGGTATTTGCGGTTCCGATTCCTGCTGCTCGCTATCGGAGCACGGAAGGGCAGAATGGCGCTTCGCGCGGAGCGCCGGCACCGGCGGATTTCCGCGTCGGCCGTGGTGCGGTCCCACAGGGGCGAGCGGCCGACTTGGGGACTGGCTGCGCCGAGTAGGCGCCGGTTGCAGGGGGCGCAGGTGCTTTTCGCGAAATTGCGCAACAACCCTGGCCCCCGCCGGGCAGGCTTCTCTCGTCGGGTTCGGCACGGGCGAGGGCACGACCCGGCGGAAGGACAGGCACAGGTCGCGGCAGACGTGGTTTTTGCGAAATTGCGCAACGACCCTCCCGTCGGGTTCGGCACGGGCGGGGGCACGACCCGGCGGAAGGAGAGGCACAGGTCTCGGCGGACGTGGTTTTGCGAAATTGCGCAACGACCCTCTCGACGGGTGTGTTTTCGCGAAACGCGCAACAACCCTGCCAGGGTCTGCCAGGGGCTGCGTCCCGACAGTCGGGATGGGTCGCGGTGGCATCGGCAGGGGCGGCGGGCGGGTTTTCGCGAAACGCGCAACGACCCTGCGAGAGCCTGCCAGGGGCTACACCCCGGCGGTCGGGATGGGTCGCGGTGGCATCGGCGGGGGCGGATGGCCGGCTCGGGGCTGGCCATGGCGGCGAGGGCGGCGGTGGCGGTGGGCGTGGTTTTCGCCAAAACGCGCAACGACCCCCGGGGCAAGCGACCGAGGGCATGCCCTCGGGTCAAGCGCCCGAGGGCCGCCCCATGCAACAGTCTGCCTCACTGGGGCCGCCATGGGGCTCTTGTCCCGGCGGACCTGCCGCGCGGCGCATGGGTGGGCCACAGTGGCGGCATCGGCGGGGGGCAGATGGCCCGGCTCGGTGGCCGGCCATGACGGTGAGGACGGAGATGGCGGCGGACGTGCGTTTCGCGAAATGCGCAACGACCCTCGGATCAGACGCCCGAGGGCGGCGGCGGGCACGCCTCCGCGACCTTGCACACCGGATGTTAACCCGACCTGCGCCACCACGGCGTCCAGCACCAACAGGCAGGCGACCGCGCGCAAGATGGATCTTCCTCACCCCAGTGACGCAGGCGCCGTGGCCACCGGCGCGGACCCTGCAGCGTCGTTGCAGCTTGAAACCGCTCCGTTCGAGCAGATCATCCAGGCGGTCGACCGGATCGGCGGCAATCGTGGCGATCCAGTGGCGATTGCGCTCTACCGCGACTGGATCGCCGTGCACACCGGCGGGGCGCACATGCTGCACGGCGCCTGGTTCAACCTGGGCGTTGAACTCAGCCGCGCCGGGGCGGTGGCCGAGGCCCTGCTGGCGTATCGCAGCGCGCTGGCGTTGAAACCGGATTTTTACCCCGCGGCGATCAATCTGGGCCTGCTGAACGAACAGCTCGGCCGGACCGACGCGGCGTTGCGGATCTGGGGCCAGGCGATCCAGTCCGACGACGCGCGCACTGCGCTGATCAACCAGCGCGCGCGGCTGCTGGAGCAGGCCGGCCGGCTGGACGAGGCGGAGCAGGCCCTGCGCACCAGCCTGCTGACCGACCCGGCGCAGCCCGACGCGGTGCAGCACTGGGTGCACCTGCGCCAGAAGATGTGCCAATGGCCGGTGCTGGCCGAGGTGATCCCCGGGCTGACGCGGCAGGATCTGCTGGACCAGTGCGGGCCGTTGGCGGCGTTGGCGCTGACCGACCAGGTCGCCGTGCAGCACGCGATCTGCGCCCGCTGGCTGGCGCGCAAGACTGCGCCGGCGCCCGAGCGGCTGAGCCCGGCGCACGGCTATCGCCACGACCGGATCCGGCTGGGCTACCTGTCCTCGGATTTCTGCCGCCACGCCATGAGCTTCCTGATCGCGGAGCTGTTCGAGCGGCACGACCGGCGGCGGTTCGAGCTGTTCGGCTATTGCATCGGCCGCGACGACGGCAGCGATATCAGGCAACGGGTGATCGGCGCGTTCGACCACCATGTGTCGATCCGGTCGCTGTCCGATGAGGACGCGGCGCGGCGGATCAGGGCCGACGAGATTGATATCCTGATCGACCTGAACGGCCTTACCGCCGGGTCGCGGCTGCAGATCCTGCGCTGGCGCCCGGCGCCGCTGCAGGCGACGTATCTGGGTTTCATTGGCCCGGTTCCGGTGCCCGAGCTGGATTATCTGTTCTGCGACAATATCGTTATCCCGCCGTCGATCGCGGCTGCCTACGCGCCGCGTCCGCTGTATGTGGCGGCGATCTACCAGGCCAACGACAGCCGGCGCAGCATCGGCGCGGCGACCACGCGGGCCGAGGTCGGGCTGCCGGACGATCGTTTCGTGTTCTGCTGCTTCTCCAATCATTACAAGATCACCGAGGAGATGTTCGCCGCCTGGATGGCGATCCTCGGCCGGGTCGGCAACGCGGTGCTGTGGCTGATCGCCGACAACCAGTGGTCATGTGCCAATCTGCAACTGCGCGCGGTGGCCGCCGGCATCGATCCGGCGCGGCTCATTTTCGCCGGGCGGGTCGATCCGTCGGCGTATATGTCGAGGCTGGCGCTGGCGGATTTGTTTCTCGACACGTCGCCCTACAATGCCGGAACGATCGCCAGCGATGCCATCCGCATGGGGCTGCCGCTGCTGACGTTGCTGGGGCAGTCGTTCGCCTCGCGCATGGCGGGGCGGCTGCTTGACGCGATCGGCGCCGGACAGGGCATTGCGCACCGGCTGGCGGATTATGTCGAGACCGCGGTGGCGCTGGCCGGCGATGCCCAGGCGCACGCCGCCTACAAGGCGCTGTTCACCGAGGCGCGGTGGGCGGCGACGATCGGCGACATCGCGGGCTTCACCGCGGCGTTCGAGGCCTCGCTGATCCGTATCCAGGCCGGGCTTGCATCCGGCGGGGCTTCAGGCGGCGACGCACTCGCCGCCTGAGGTGGCCATAGCTGGCAGGGGAATATCCGGCGGGGAGACGCCCGGTGGGGGAATGGCCGGTGGGGAAACGCCCGGTGGGCAAATGCCAGTTGGGGAAATGCCAGATGGGGGCTGCAACACCTCCAGCGCGAACTGCGCGCCCCGGTGGCCCTGGGCGGCGGCGTGGCCGAACATCCGCATCGCGGTTGGCTGGTCGGGCGGTCCGCCGCGTCCGTTGACCAGCATCTCGGCGGCCGCGACGGTGGCATCGCCGTTGCCGTCGGCCGAGGCGCGCAGGAAGCAGGCGCGTGCGGCGGGCAGGTCGGTGGCGGCGCCGCGGCCCTCGGCCAGCATCCGGCCATACCAGAAGCGCGCCGCCGGCATGGCATCGATCGCATAGTGAAACCATTGCAGCGCCTCGGCGTCATCGCGGGCGGTGCCGATGCCGTGGGCGAGGCAGATTGCAAGCTCATAGGCGGCGACTGCATCGCCCGCGGTTGCCGCCACGCGCAGCCAGTGCGCGGCGGTCACCGGATCGGTGCCGAACCCGCCGCCGCGCAGACTGAGCTGACCGAGAGCCCGTGCCGCGCCGATATGGCCTGCCTCGGCGGCGCGCTGGAACCAGATGGCGGCCTCGCAGAAGTTGGGCGGCGGGCCGTCCTGGCGGGTGTAGAGATCGCCCACCAGCGCCGCGGCCAGCGGGTCGCCGGCGAGGCCTGCGCGGCGCAGCCAGGTCTCGCCGTTGTGCGCATCCCGCGCGATCCCGTGTCCGTGCAGCAGGGCCATGCCGTAGCGCAATTGCGCCGACCGATGGCCGAGTTCGGCGCCGGCGCGATAATGCGCGGCCGCGACGGCGGGCTGATCGGGGGCACCGTCGGCTTGGTCCCCATCGGTTTGGTGACTGCCGGTTTGGTGACCGGCGGCTTGGTCACTGTCGGGCTGGTCGACGAGCGCGCCGAGGGCGAAGTGCGCGGCGGGCAGGCCGGCGTCGGCCGCGAGCCGCAGCAGCCGGCGCACCTGTGCGGACCCGCCGTGGGCGGCGTTGTCGCGCAGCAGTGTCAGTGCCCAGCCGAGCTGCCCTTGGGCGAACCCGCTTTCGGCCGAAAGCTGGTAGTAGCGTGCCGCGCGGGGCAGATCCCGCATCTCGTCCGGGCCGGAGGTCAGTATATAGCCGAGCAACGCCTGCGCCTCGGCCGACCCCTGGGCGGCGGCCTGCTCGCCCCATTTCAGCGCCTGGTGGTAGTCCGGCGGCTGCCCGGTGTAGCGCGAGGCGGCGTCGAACAGCCCGGCTTCGGGTCCGTGGCTGATGCCCTGCAATGCGAGCGAGGCCAGCAAGGCTTGTGCGTCGGCTTGTCCGGCGGTTGCCGCGCGGGTGAGCCAGTGCAGCGCGGCGTCCAGGCAAGAGGGGACGCCGAGGCCCAGCAGGTAGCAGCGGCCCAGGCGACACTGAGCTTCCGGCAGACCGCTGCCGGCCGCGCGTGCGAAGTGACTGAACGCGCGGTGGTGCTCGCCGTCCGCGGCCAGGGCGACGGCATAGGACAGCCGCGCGGCGGGGCGGCCCAGCGCGGCGCGCCAGCCCCGATGGAGACGTTGGGCCCATGACACTGTGGCACGTCCGGCGGATGGCACTGGGCGATTGTCGGCACACGACATTGCTGGACGGTTAACGGCCGGCGGGACTCGCCATTCGAGGCGACGATCTGTCAGAACGAGAATTCCGTTTACGTTCTGTCAACCGGTTCCACGCATGTTGGGGGTGGGCAGAAAAACTTTGCCATTTGCAACCGTTGCTTAAACGGAGCCCACAAAATGGCACTGTCCAGTCTTACCACCGCTCAAATTGCGGGTCTCCCCACCAGCACGATCGCAGGTTGGTCGACGGCTGACGTCCTCAGCCTGCTCACCCAGCAGATCGCGGTTTTGAGCGCCGCTCAGATGGCCGCGATGACGACGACGGATATCGCCGTGCTCACGACGGCGGACACGGCGGCGCTGAGTACGGCGGGGCTGAAGGGGCTGAATTCGGCGCAGGTGTCGGCACTGCTGACCGCGTCGTTCGAGGCCCTCGGCAGCATCCAGCTGCCGGCGCTGACCGCGGCCGCGCTGGCCGGGCTGGCCACCGCCGAGCTGGTCGCGCTGGGCACCGCCGGGATCGCCGCGTTCACCCCGGCGCAGCTCGCCGCGCTGAGCACCGCGCAGCTGTTCGGGCTGACCACCACCCAGGTCAACGCGCTGGGCACCGCGCAGGTCAAGGCGCTGACCACCGCGCAGCTGACCGGGCTGGGCGCCAGCCAGGTCGACGCGCTGGGCACCGCCGAGGTCGCCGTGCTGAGTGCCGCGCAGGTGATCGCGCTGAGCACCACGCAGCTCGCCTCGTTCGGCACCGCGCAGGCGCAGGCGCTGGGCAGCGCCGGCATCGCCGGGCTGGGCTCGGCCGACCTCGCCGCGCTGCCGTCGGCCGATATCCTGGCGTTCGGCAGCACCCAGCTGCCGGCGCTGACCGCGGCCGCGCTGGCCGGGCTGAGCACCGCCGAGCTGGTCGCGCTGGGCACCGCCGGGATCGCCGCGTTCACCCCGGCGCAGCTCGCCGCGCTGAGCACCGCGCAGCTGTTCGGGCTGACCACCACCCAGGTCAACGCGCTGGGCACCGCGCAGGTCAAGGCGCTGACCACCGCGCAGCTGACCGGGCTGGGCGCCAGCCAGGTCGACGCGCTGGGCACCGCCGAGGTCGCCGTGCTGAGTGCCGCGCAGGTGATCGCGCTGAGCACCACGCAGCTCGCCTCGTTCGGCACCGCGCAGGCGCAGGCGCTGGGCAGCGCCGGCATCGCCGGGCTGGGCTCGGCCGACCTCGCCGCGCTGCCGTCGGCCGATATCCTGGCGTTCGGCAGCACCCAGCTGCCGGCGCTGACCGCGGCCGCGCTGGCCGGGCTGAGCACCGCCGAGCTGGTCGCGCTGGGCACCGCCGGGATCGCCGCGTTCACCCCGGCGCAGCTCGCCGCGCTGAGCACCGCGCAGCTGTTCGGGCTGACCACCACCCAGGTCAACGCGCTGGGCACCGCGCAGGTCAAGGCGCTGACCACCGCGCAGCTGACCGGGCTGGGCGCCAGCCAGGTCGACGCGCTGGGCACCGCCGAGGTGGCCGTGCTGAGTGCCGCGCAGGTGATCGCGCTGAGCACCACGCAGCTCGCCTCGTTCGGCACCGCGCAGGCGCAGGCGCTGGGCAGCGCCGGCATCGCCGGGCTGGGCTCGGCCGATCTCGCCGCGCTGCCGTCGGCCGATATCCTGGCGTTCGGCAGCACCCAGCTGCCGGCGCTGACCGCGGCCGCGCTGGCCGGGCTGAGCCACCGCCGAGCTGGTCGCGCTGGGCACCGCCGGGATCGCCGCGTTCACCCCGGCGCAGCTCGCCGCGCTGAGCACCGCGCAGCTGTTCGGGCTGACCACCACCCAGGTCAACGCGCTGGGCACCGCGCAGGTCAAGGCGCTGACCACCGCGCAGGTGTTTGGCCTCGGTGCCAGCGCAGATTCAATCGCTGAGTACCAGCGTTGCCGCCGCGCTGACATCGAATCAAGCGGGCGCGCTGGGCACCGCGCAGCTTAGCGTGTTTGGCACCGCGGACGCCCTCGCGCTGAGCACGGCGGCGTTATCGGCGCTGGGCTCGGCGCAGATCACGGCGCTGAATTCCGCGGATGTGCTGGCTCTGACAACAACGCAATTCGCGGCGCTGTCGACGGGGGGGATCTTCGCCCTGACAACCGCGGAGGCGATCGCGCTATCAGCCGGAGACATTACAGCTCTGACCAAGGCGCAGGTGGTCGCGCTCACCACCGCGAATATCTTCGCGTTGACCACCGCGGAGATTGTCGCCCTAACCACGGCGGACATTCCGGCGCTCACCACGAACCAGATCATGGCACTTACAACGGCCGAGTGCGCCGCATTCACCTCGAGCCAGATCCCCGCGTTTACCGACCTGCAGCTCGGAGTAATGAGCACGGCGCAAATGTCTGCGCTCTGATTTACCCAGTGCTCGCCGGAATCTGTGCCGTGTCGCATGTCCGCAAGCAGGAATCACCACAGAGGTACAGAGGAACGGAGTAGAAAAGCCAAGTTTCCGACTTGATATTCTTCTCCGTGTCTCCGCGGTGATTCTTTATTGCAAATAGTTATCAAAAGCATGGATTCTCACGCGCGAACAGTATATCAAGCCGATCGGCTCAGGCGACTGGCCATGCCACGGGCCGTTTGCACCGACCCGGTCGTCGGCATGCACTGAAAGCGGCGTCACGCGGGCCGCCGCCCAGCGTTCCGGACACCTGCATCCGGCGTGGCGCGAAGCCGGGCGGCTTGACCGCGCCAGACCGACCGTTGCCGAAACCGCTCTAGTAAATGTCAGCCGTGATCACGTTCTGCGGCCTGGGTCCCAGCAGCGCCGCGCGCATCGTCTCCGCCGACTTGGTGCGAATGTCATCCCACGCCTGCGGCGAGAAGAACGCCGAGTGTGGCGTGATGATCAGACGCCCTTCGCACCATGCCTCGCGCGCACGGTAGGCACGCAACAGTTCCGGTACCGGCTCGACCGGCGGTTCCACCGGCACGACGTCGATCCCGACGCCAGCGAGATGACCGCTTCGCAACGCCGCCGCCAGCGCATCGATGTCAACGATCGGCCCGCGGGCGGTGTTCACCACCACCGCGCCCGCGGGCAGCAACGCCAACTCCTTCGCGCCGATCAGCCCGCGTGTCTCCGGGGTCAGCGGCGCATGGATCGACAACGTGTCGGTCTGCCGCAGCAGGGCCTCCAGGTTCGCCGCACGTTCAACGCCCACGCCCAGTTCGGCTCCATTCGGCAGGTTGGGGTCATAGAACACCACATGGAAGCCCAGCGCCTTGGCCCGCAACGCCGCCGCGGTCCCGATCCTGCCCAGGCCGACGATGCCGAAGGTCTGCGCCGAGGTGCGCCGCACCAATGGGTCGCGCACATAACGCCACGGCGCCGGCGGGTCGTTGCGTTGCAGTTCGTGATGCAGCAGCAGCCCGCGGCGCAGCGCCAGCGCCAGTGCAATAGCGTGATCCGCCACCTCGGTCGTGCCGTAATCCGGCACGTTGACGATCATGATCTGCCGCTCGGCCGCTGCCATGCGGTCCAGATTGTCGTAGCCCACCCCCATGCGGCAGATTGCGCGCAGCTTGGGAAACCGCCGCAAGTCCGCCGCCGTCACCTTGAAGCGCAGGATCATCAGCCCATCCGCCGCCGCACAATCCGCGTCCGACAAATCGGCGAGCGATGCGGACGCCTGCGGAAAGATCACCCGCACGTGGGGTCCGTAGATGCGCCGCTCGACGCTGTCGTCGGGATAGTTGTTCTCGGAATAAAGCACAGTGACACTCATGGCGGCGGTTCATCTCCTTCAGGTCCGGCTCCTCTGGGGCCGGCGGCAGAGGTTCAATGGCAGCATTCCAACCCGGTTGCCAGGGCAGCTTGCCGCGGGCAGTGTGACCGGCCGGATGGCGGAAAGGGAAACACCACGCATGAATGGCGCCGAGAGCCTGGTGCACACATTGCTGAGAAGCGGGGTCGATACCTGCTTCTGCAATCCCGGCACATCGGAGATGCACTTCGTCGCCGCGCTCGATCGCATTCCGGGCATGCGCTGCGTGCTCGGCCTGTTCGAGGGCGTGGTCACCGGCGCGGCCGATGGCTACGCGCGCATGAGCGGCCGACCGGCGGCGACATTGCTGCATTGCGGCCCGGGCCTGGCGAATGGGCTGGCGAACCTGCACAACGCCCGCCGCGCATTGACGCCGATCGTCAACATCGTCGGCGATCAGGCAACGTACCACCGCCCGCTCGATGCGCCGCTGACCGCCGACACCGAAGGCTGGGCACGCGGCGCCTCGGCCTGGGTGCGCACCGCGGCCACCTCGGCAACGGTCGGGGTCGATGCCGCGGTCGCGGTGCAGGCGGCGCGCACTTATCCCGGGCAGATCGCCACGCTGATCCTGCCGTCCGATACGTCGTGGGACGCAGGTGGCATCGTGGCCGACGCGCTGCCGGTGCCCCCGGCGCCATGCTCCGATCCTGCGCAGGTCAGCAACGCCGCGCGCATGCTGCGGCGTGGCGAACCGACCGTGCTGATGCTGGGCGGCAACGCGGTATCCAGCCCGCAGGCGCTCGAACTCGCCCATCGCGTCGCCGCCGCCACCGGCGCGCGGTTGATGGCGCAAGGGTCGAACGGACGGCTGGCGCGCGGACGGGGCAGGGTGCCGATTGATCGCGTCCCCTACGTCGTGGACGTGGCGATCAAGGCGCTGGCCGGCACGCGCCAGATGATCCTGGTCGGCGCGCGCAAGCCGGTGACGTTCTTCGCCTATCCGAACAAGCCCGGCACCTCGGTCCCGCCGGACGCCGATGTGCACACGTTGGCGCGGCCCGACCAGGACGCGGCCGAGGCACTCGCGCGCCTGGTCGAGGAACTCGGCGCCCCGCGCGTTGCGTTGCCCGATCCCGGTCCGCGTCCCATCGCGGCACGCGGCGTCCCGCAGCCCGAAGCGGTCGCGGCCACCGTCGCGGCGTTACTGCCGGAGGGTGCGGTGATTGTCGACGAGGCAGTCAGTTTCGGCCGTGGCTTCTTTCCGCTGACCTACGCCGCGGCGCCGCACGACTGGCTCGCGGGGACCGGGGGCGCGATCGGCAGCGGCCCGCCACTGGCGACGGGCGCGGCGATCGGCGCGCCCGGGCGGCGCATCGTCAACCTGCAAGCGGACGGCTCGGCGATGTATACGCTGCAGGCACTGTGGACCCAGGCGCGCGAGAACCTGGATGTCACGACCATTCTGCTGTCGAACCGCAAATACCAGATCCTGCTGGGCGAACTGGCCAATGTCGGTGCCAATCCGGGCCGAACCGCACTCGACATGATGGACCTCGGCAATCCCGACATCGACTGGACGCGCCTTGCCAGCGGCATGGGCGTGGAGGCGGCGCGTGCCGAGACCTGCGAGGCGCTGGGCGACCTGCTGGCGCAATCGATCGCACGCAAGGGGCCCTTCCTGATCGAGTTGGCGATCTGACCCGCGCGATCGCCGAGTAGCCGAGCAGGGCGGACAGGCGAAGCACCTTCCGACTCTTGTGTCTGTGGATGGCCCGCAAGGTGGCGGAAGGCGCTGCCCCCCGGATCAAGCGTCCGGGGGCAAGGCTTTTCCACCCTACGAAGTGCTACGCTTTTACAAACGGGCAGCCGCCCTCACTCATCGGACGCCACGCATCTTCGGGCTTGATCACCGCGAGATTGGTGCAGAAGTCGTATTTGTATTTTGCCTCCGACGCGGGCTTTACCTGCCACAGGTACATCTGATGCATCACGCGGCCATCCTGGCGGATCGTTACATCCGTGTTGTAGAAGTCGTTGACCTTCGTGGCCTTCATCTTTGCCACCACCGCGTCGGCGTCCGTCGTGCCGGCTTCCTTCACCGCCTTCAGCCAATGGAACGCCGCGCAATACTGCCCGGCGTGCAGCAACCCCGGCACCATGCCGCCCATCTTCGCACCCCAGCGCTTCGACCAGACGCGCGTCTTGTCGGTCATGTCCCAATAGAACGAGTCGGTATAGATCAGGCCCTCGCAGGTCTTCTGGCCCAGCGAGTTCACGTCGCTGACCTGCATCAGCAGCGTCGCGACCTTCATGCCCTTGCCGCTGATGCCGAACTCGGCGGCCTGCTTGATGCAGTTCTGCAAGTCGGTCCCGGCATTGGCCAATCCCAGCACCTTCGCACGCGATGCCGCCGCCTGCACCAGGAAGCTGGAGAAATCCGCGGTCGCCAGCGGCGCGCGCGTGGTGCCGAGCACATTGCCGCCAGCCTTCTTCACCGCGTTGATCGTGTCGCGTTCCAGCGCGTAGCCGAAAGCGTAGTCCGCGGTGATGAAGAACCAGGAATTGCCGCCCGCCTTGGTCAGCGCGTTACCGGTACCATTGGCCAGCGCGTACGTATCATATGAGAAATGAATGCCGTACGGCGTGCATTTCGGTCCCGTCATGTCCGAGGTGGCCGGTCCGGTGATCAGATAGGGACGCTTCTTCTCCATGGCGATCTGCTGGACGGCAAGGCCCGAGGAACTGGCCGCGCCATCGGTCAAGGCGTCGACACCCTGGCTATCGATCCACTCGCGCGCCAACGCGGCGGCGACGTCCGGCTTGTTCTGGTCGTCGGCTTGCAGGATCTCGATCGGTCGCCCCAGCACGGACCCGCCGACATCCTCGATCGCCAGTTCGACCGCGACATGGTTGCCCGGCCCGCCGACATCTCGATACGGTCCGCTCATGTCGCTGAGCAAGCCGATCTTCACCGACTTCGAGGTACTCTGCGCCCGGATGATCCCGGGTCTGGCGAGCGGCGCGAGTGCCAGGCCGGCCAATGCGGCGCGGCGTGCGATATGCGGCATGGGTGAACGCCTTCCTGTCGTCTGGTTAAAGCCTGCTTGCTTGCCTACAATGTGCCGGCCGGTGGGCGCCGTGGGAAGTGGGGCGCCGGTGTGCACGGAAGGATGACGATGCCACGTGTGTTGCGGCGATATCTGTCGGGACCATCACCGTCGGGCGAGAGCTTGATGCTAAGCGAGTGTGCGCCTGATGTTCGGCAATTGCAATCGATTCCGGTATGGCAATCGATCCGATCGAACCGGTGGCGGATTTCGTCGCGACGGACCGACGCTGATCGATTTGCCCGTGGACCGAAACCGGAAGCCGGGGTGACGTGTCCGACACACTGATCCTCGACACGATCGAGGCCTTCCTGGCGCGCGATGTCGCGCCGTATGTGCACGCGCTGGAAAAATCCGACACCTGGCCGGCCGAGATGGTTGCGCGGATGCGTGAGCTCGGGCTGTTCGGCGCCACCATCGGCGCGCAATACGGCGGCCTCGGGCTGCCTTGCGCCACCTATGCCGCGATCGTCGAGCGGATCGCCCGCGTCTGGATGTCGCTGACCGGCATCTTCAACTCGCACCTGATCATGGCGGCGGTGGTGGAGCGACAGGGCACCGAGGCGCAGAAGCGAGATTTCCTGCCGCGCTTCGCCACCGGTGAACTGCGCGGCGGCCTGGCGTTGACCGAACCCGATTGCGGCACCGATCTGCAGGCGATCCGTACAACTGCGCGGCGCGACGGTGATCATTACGTGATCAACGGCACCAAGACGTGGATCAGCAACGGCATCCATGGCGCATGTTTCGCGCTGCTGGTGAAGACCGATCTCGCGGCCGAGCCACGCCATCGCGGCATGAGCCTGTTCCTGGCGGAAAAAGGTCCCGGCTTCAGCGTCAGCCGCAAGCTGGAAAAGCTCGGCTACAAGGGAATCGACAGCGCCGAACTGGTGTTTGACAACTACCGCGTGCCGGCGGATCGCCTGATCGGCGGCGTCGAGGGCTTCGGGCTGAAGCACGCGCTGTCCGGGCTGGAACTTGGCCGCATCAACGTTGCCTCGCGCGGCGTCGGCATCGCGCAGGCGGCGCTGGACCTGTCCCTGCGCTACGCCCAACTGCGGAAGACCTTCGGCAAGCCGATCGCCGAACACCAGGCGATCCAGTTGAAGCTCGCCGACATGGCAACACGCACCGAGGCGGCGCGGCTGCTGACACAACGCGCCGCGGAGATGTACGATCGCGGCCTTCGCTGCGACATGGAAGCCGGCATGGCCAAGCTGTTCGCCACCGAGGCGGCACTGGAAAACGCAACCGAGGCGATGCGCGTGCATGGCGGCTACGGGTATTCCACCGAATTCCCGGTCGAACGTCTGTACCGCGACGCGCCGCTGCTGGTGATCGGCGAGGGCACCAACGAACTGCAACGCATCATCATCGCGCGCCAGCTCGTGCAACGGAATCCGATATGATGCTGCCGCTGGCCGGCATGCGCATCCTGGCGGTCGAGCAATACGGTGCCGGACCGTTCGGCTCGATGCAGCTTGCCGACATGGGCGCCGAGGTGATCAAGATCGAAAACCCGGTCGAGGGCGGTGATGTCTCGCGCCAGGTCGGGCCGTATTTCCTCGGCGCGCACGACAGTCATTTCTTCCAGGCATTCAACCGCAACAAGCGCTCGATCACGCTCAACCTGCGCACGGACCAGGGCAAGGCGGTGCTGCGCGACCTGGTGCGAGCTGCCGATGGTGTGCTGGACAATCTGCGCGGCGATCAGCCGGCGCGGCTGGGCGTGACCTATGACGACCTGAAGGCGTCCAACGCGCGCGTCGTCTGCGCGCATCTGTCGGCCTACGGACGGGACGGCAGCCGGGCGAGCTGGCCGGGCTACGACTACCTGATGCAAGCTGAGGCAGGCTACCTGTCGCTGACCGGTGAACCTCACGGCGCGCCGGCGCGCTTCGGTCTGTCTGTTGTCGATATGATGGCGGGCGTCTACGCCGCGCTGGCGCTGCTTGGCGGCATCGTTGCCGCACGCGCAACCGGGCAGGGCAGGGACGTCGAGGTCAGCCTGTTCGACACCGCGCTGGCGAACCTGAACTACCTGGCGACATGGTTCCTGAATGAGGGCCATGCGCAGGGCCGCGAACCGCGTTCGTCGCACCCGTCGCTGACCCCCAGCCAACTCTACCGCACCGCGGACGGCTGGATCTTCATCATGTGCAACAAGCAGAAATTCTGGCCGGTGCTTTGCGCCAAGATCGGCCGGCCGGACTGGGCGGACGACAAGCGGTTCGCGACGTTCAAGGCGCGGCTGGCCAACCGCGCGACGCTGACCGGGCTGCTGGACGACGCGTTGTCAACCCGCTCCACCGCCGACTGGCTCGCACGTTTCGCCGGCGAGGTGCCCGCCGCACCGGTGCACGACATCGAGAACGCGCTGACCTCGGCGTTTGTCACCGACGAGGACCGCGTGTGGTCCTATGCCCATCCCGAGCGGGCGGACTTCCGCATGGTGGCGCCGGCGTTTCGCCTGCCGGGGACCGAGATGCCCCGCAACCCGGCGCCCGCGCTCGGCGCGGACACCGATGCGGTGCTGCGGGAGATCGGCTACAGCGCGGACCGCATCGCCGCGTTGCGCGCGGCCGGCGTCATATGACGCCTTCCCCTTGAGCTACGGCGGTGCAACGATCGCTGATCGGTTTTCGTCAATCCGGGTCGTTCGGTTTACCGATCATACCCAAACAGGAACGAGATTGATTTCCTTCGCCGGGTGAGCGGGTCGGTTTGAGTGTCCGCAGAGGGTGCCGGACAGCCTGCTTGCTATGGCCCTCAGCCGGTTCGCACGAACTTGTCTACGCTGCGGTCCACCGTCAATCCGGCGTAGATGTCGCCCTGCGAGTCCACGCCCACGCCGTGGACATGGCGGCTCTCCATGCGGGCGAGCACTTTTCCCGCCGCATCGCGCACGCAGACAAACGCCGGCTTGTCGCCGTCTTCCTGCTCGGCAATGGTGAACGTGCCGTCCTGGCCGCGCGTGATGTCGTTCGGCCCGCCCATGCCGGTCCACATGCCCAGGAAGTCGCCGTCGGGAGAAAAAATCTGGATGCGTTTGTTCGCCCGGTCGGCCACGTAGAGCTTGCCGTCAGGATCGATAGCCACGCTGTGCGGCAGGTGGAATTCTCCTGGTGCCTTGCCCGGCGTGCCCCATGACATCACCAGCCGGCCGTCGCGCGTGAAGCGGTGCACGCGGGCGTTGCGGTAGCCGTCGGTCACGTAGATGTCGCCGTTGGGGTGGGCGATCATTTCGGTGGGGTGATTGAACGGCCCCGCCGCGCGCAGCGCCAGCCAGGGGGAACCGGTGCAGCCGGTGTCGGAATGCACACCGCGCTGGCCGAGCGCCAGCAGGGGCTTACCGTCCAGCGTGAACGATTTTGCCACCGAGTCGGAGCGATCGGTGGTGTAGACGACGTCATCGACGATTTTCAGGCCGTGCGGGTCGGTGACCTCGCCGCTGCCCCAGGCGCCCAGGTAGTTTCCCGCCCGGTCGAAGACCACTACCGGCGGATCCTTGCGCTGGAATACGTAGACGCGGTCCTGCGAATCGGTCGCCACCCGGCTGACCAGGCCGAATTTTTCTCCGTTGGGGAGTTTGAGGAAATCGGGGATGAGTTCGTAGGTGTGGTTGCCTGCGCCGACTTGGGTCATTGCTGTGTTCCTCCCGGAAGGAAGCTTGTGGCGAGCCTCGGCGGACGCACGGAACTCGCTGTTTCGTCCGAGCGCATGCGCGATCCGCATCCATGCGCCGGCCGCAGCGAGGCGCCGATCACCTCATGGATCAACGCATCCCGCGCCAGCCTGTGGATACGGACCCCAATCGTGGTCCGCGGCATAGGCAACCCATCGCCGCTGGTCCAAGGCAGAGAGAACCGCCGTCGGGCACGCGACGCTGAACACCTTCAGCCCAACGACGCCGCGCAAATTGCGATCCGGATTGAAGCATCGCACGCCAGCCTGCGGATACATGGGCCAGCCTTGATGGGCCGCATAGCCGGCCCATCCCTCCTGCGCCGCGACCGGGGTGTCCGTGGCGGGGCAGGCAACGTCAAACTTGCTGATCTGCGAAAGCATCGTGTCGGGTGCTTCCCGCTCGGCAATTTGGTTGGCGGTGTTGAACAGCCGCTGGACGCAATAGCCGATGGTGTCGGCGAGGAAGCAAGGGCTGATCATGATGCCCATCATCACCAGAGCCCGGGATCGCGGCGACAATCGGAGGGACCGCAACTTCGGCATCGCAACATGCGGTATGCGGATGCGTGGCCCTGCTATAGCCGTGCTTGCATATGTCATTTTGTCCTCCCCGGTGCGCGAGCGAACTGCCCACCGCAACTGCCTTCGATCTCCGTCTCGCTGTGCGTTCGGCAAAATGTAGCCGGATTGCAAGTTGCGTCTAGCCCGCGTTTCTCACACTCCGGAATGAGCACGCCCGGGATCGCCTTGATCGTCAGGACGTCGGAACGACCGGCGCGCGCGACGAAGGTGCAGCTGTCGGCGACGGGTGCTTGGTATACCTCGACCTCATTCACCGCCAGGTTGACGATCCAGACTTCAGGAATACCGCTGCGGGCGTAGAGCGCCAACTTGACATCGCGATCATAGTCCAGGCTGGTGTCGGACAGTTCTATAGCGAGCATAGTGTCTTCTGGTCGTGGCAGCGTCGTCCTGTAGTCGTCGCGCGATTCGAGCACCGCGAAATCCGGCTGCGGCTCACTGCGCTGGGTCAGCCGGATCGGGTTCTGCACGGAGACAATGCCGCGGTCGCCGACGGCCAGCACCAGCAAGCGGGTAACCGCATTGATGGCGGCGACGCGCTCGCTGCCGATAGGCGCCATCGCGACGAGTTCTCGCTCAATAGCTCGACGCGATCGTCGTCGGTCAATATGCCCGCCTCGCCCATCCGGTGGTATTCATCGACCGTCAACAGACGGCGAGGCGCCGCCGGGTAACGGGAGAGCACGCCCACCTACTCGCGATCCACGCCGCATGTCTCCTTTCGTTCAGCGCGGCCAAGGCAGAGCACGGTAGTCAGCTCTCCAAGCAGCACAGACCTGAGTTGCCTATGGTGGGACCAGCCCGCAGCATGACCACGGCGACCACGCGGGCTCGTCAAGGTCGTGTCATGCATGCTTCGCCGCGTTGGTCGTCCCGACTTCGTTGCGTTGGTCGTCCCGACTTCGCCGCGTTTGTCGTCCCGACAGGCGGTCCCGGCAGCGCCTCAGTCCCCGTCGGGCGAAACCCGCTCATACAACGCCGCCAGCGGGACCGTGATGCCGACGCTGGGGAGCATCACTTCCGCCTCCGGACTGGCGATTGACTTCGAACACCCAGCCAGCAGCTTGCCGCCAGTAGGCGTGTGCCAGCATCTCGTCCTGGTAGATCTCCATGATTTCCTGCACGCCCTCGACGGCTTGCAGGTCCGCGCGCCTTTGGTCCCGCTGCCGCTTGTGCTGCAGCTTCGACGGGGACACCACTTCGAACAACACGCGAGGAAGTTTTCCGCAGCGGATCATGGCATCGGGTATGCGGGCCGTGTCGCGCTGTTCGTACTGCGGCGCAGCGCCGCTGCCGACTTCCGACCTGGACTCGGGATGGCTGCGCAGGCGGCTGTTGAGCTCATAAGCCAGATTGCTGAGGATGACCCCATGTTCAGGAGCATGCGCTGCGTGCGCGACGATCGCGCCGCGGACAAGCTCATAGCGCCAGGCGTTACCAAACTCCGACTGGCCGGTCCGCAGGAACGCGTCGGCGCCGAGGAACGGGCTGTTGCGGGCGGCTGTGTCCATGCCGCTATGCCATCACGGCCCAAGCTGATCCGCCACGGTCCGCCGGTCCGTCCTACTCGGCAGCCATCGCAGGTGCATGCGCCCGCAGGAAGCCCTGGACGTGGCGCAACGCTTCGGCGATCTGGTCCTCGGTTTCCTTCCACGGATAGATACTGACTTCGGAATTCGGCGCGAGACGCGCGGACTCCGTGGCCACGGCGTACGGGTGCGCCGGCACGTCGTCCGGCAGTACCAGTATCGGCGTCCGGCACCCCCGCACGAAATCGCGCGTCACGGTGAACACGAAGTCGGCGTTGGCGCGGTACATCTTGTTCAGGAAGGCATCGACCATCGCCATCGTGAGGTCCGGCCGGCGAGCGCACAGCGCCGGCCCCCAGCCCTTGATGTTGTTCTGATAGAACAGGTCCGGCATCTCCGGGCGGAACCCGCTGGGCTGCGCCAGCACGGCGGCGGCGATACGCTCGGGCGCGCGCCACAACAGATTCCAGATGAATGGGCCGCCGATGCAGAAGCCCATCACCATGAACTCCTTGATGCCCAGGTGATCCATCAGGCCGAGCTGGTCATCGGCGTATGCATCCCATGGCCGGTCGATCTCGAGCGGGCCGGAGGATTCTCCCCCGTTGGCGTTGCGCAGGTCCATCGTGATGCAGCGGTAGTCGTCCTTGAACACTTCCATCGCGTTGAACGCCGCGAAGCCGGTGAGGAAGGAGATATTCGAGTTCAAACCCCCGCCGGGGATAAGCAGCAAAGGAAAGCCGGAGCCAGCCTCTTCGTAGTGGATGCGGACGTCGCCGTTTTCGTAGAACGGCATGGCAGTTTCTCCTTATGCAGTGCGGTCACGCGTAGGTGCGCGTTTCGACCAGCCGCTTCCGGACCCAGGGGTTCCAAGCCAAACCCGCGGGATTTCCGGAGGCTTTTCGATTTGGGAGTTCAGCCCAATTTTGGTATCTGCTCAACCCCGCCGCGGTAGCGCCTCGCGCGGCATACCATTCGCCTGTAGAAATCCGTGTATTTGATAACCAGTTGTAATAAATATTCACCACAGAGGCACAGAGAAGAAGATCCATCTGGTCACTTGGCCTTTCTGCTCTGCGCCTCCGTGTCTCTGTGATTCTTGCTCGCGGGCTCGCGGCAGAGCACGGCATCCCGCGGGCATTGGGGATATGACCCGGACGGTCGCCTGACGGGCATCCGTTCCACGACGCGCGCCGGTGTCCTCTGATGCCGGAATTTAGCGCGCGAGCCTCCGCATCAGAACGCACTTATACCAGGTATCGGAAGAGCTGGCCCACCGGCACTGCATCAGGTCATGGCAGGGGAAGGCCCGCCATCCGCGACTTTGCTGTCGCCAGTGAGGAAGTCGTGGCTGCCCGGCCTTCGCCGGCCATGACGTTGAAGCCGGCAATGACGTTGAAGATCGAACTCCCGCGCCCTACGCGGCGCGGATCGACGTCAGGAAGTCGCCGACCTCACGCCGCAACACCGTCGCCTGCTCTTCCAGCCGTTCCGCCGAGGCACGCATCGCCACGGCGGCGTCGCCATTCGCGCCCAGCCCGCCGGTTACCTTGGTCAGGTCCTGCGCCACTCGCCGCGTCCGCTCGGCCGCCTGCTGGACGTTCGACGACACCTCCCGCATCGCCGCCCCCTGCTGCTCAACCGCGGACGCGATCGAGGCGGCGATCTGCTCCACCCCGTGCACCGTCTCGGAGATCCCCTGGATGGCCTGCAGGGCACCGGCGGTCTCCGACTGGATCGCAGTGATCTGCGCGCGGATGTCCTCGGTGGCTCGCGCCGTCTGGGTGGCCAGGCTCTTCACTTCGCCCGCCACCACGGCGAACCCCTTGCCGGCATCGCCGGCGCGCGCCGCCTCGATTGTGGCGTTCAGCGCCAGCAGGTTGGTTTGCGCGGCGATGTCCTGGATAAGCTGCACCACGTCGCCCACCTTTTGCGCCGCCGCTGCCAGGCTGGCGACCGAGTTGTTGGTGCGCCGCCCCTCGGCGGCGGCGTCGCGTGCGATCGTCGCTGCGCGAGTGACCTGGCGGCTGATCTCCGATCCGGTGGCGGTCATCTGCTCGACCGCGGCGGCGACCCCCTGGACGTTCTGCGTGGCCTGCTCGGCCTCGGCCAGGGCCGAGCCGGCCTGCCGGGCGGCGGTCTCGGCCGTGCTGGCGACGCCGCGCGCCGCGGCACCCATTTCGATGCCGGCGTTGGCCACGACGCCGACCACACCGCCGACATGCCGGTCGAAGCGGTCGGCGAGGCTCATCAGCCCGGCCCGCCTTTCCTGCCCGGCGCGCGCCTCGGCCGCCTTCTGCTCGGCCTCCATGGCGGCCATGCGAGCTGCATTGTCCTTGAACACCGCGAGCGCGCGGGCCATGCCGCCGAACTCGTCACCGCGCCCGGTATCAGGCACCGACACGGACAGATCGCCCGCCGCCAGGCGCTCCATCGCGCCGCGCAGCCCCTGCGAGGAACGCGTCACGTCGCGGCTGATCACCCAGGTCGCCGCCAGCAGCGCCGCCAGCACCAGCGCACCAATGCCGATCAGCCGGAACAGGGTGCCCTGGAACGCCGCCTCGATGTCATCGGTGTAGGCACCGGCGAGGACAAACGCATTCAATGGTGCGAATCGCACCACATAGGCCATCTTCCCGGTCGGGGTCGTCTGGCCGGGCCTGGGGAATACGTAGCTCACCACCCCCTCACCGGTGGCGCGGGTTGCCGCCGTCTCCAAATCAAACAACGGATGGCCGTGCCCGTCGGAGGCGGTGGATTTAGCGTTCTCCAGCGCGGGATTGGCGCCGTGGACGAGCACCATGGCGGTGTCCGCGTTGCTGATGGCGATGTAGCCGGCGCCATCGTCGAAGCGCATGGCGTGGATGGTGTCGCGCAGCCGGGCCAGGGCCTGGTCACGCGTCATGTGCTGCGCCGCGACCTCCTTTTCCAGGTTGGTGGCGATGCCGACCGCGCTACGCACGACGGCGCGCAGTTTGTCGGCGCGATCCGCCATCATCGTGGTGTGCAGCGAAGAAGCTCCGACCGCGATCGCGGTGACCACCGCGAGTGCCGAGAGACCCAGCAGGAGGGTGAGCTTGATACGCAGGGACAGGCGACTGAGCATGAGACGGGGTTCCGCTGGCAAGGGGTGGCGAGGCGGGGAGTGGCGAGGTGCTACGATCGTGGGCGTTAGTTGCTTGAAAAAGGCTTAACGCCCCGGCCGGCGTGACGCTTGCCGGCGTGACGCTTGCCGGCGTGACACTTGATTACCGGAAGGATATGAAGGGCAAAGCGTGAGCGGGCCCGCCGGAAAGGCCGGCATCAGTCGGAGACCGAACGTGCTCAGTCTGGTCTATCTGCCCGGCGATCCCGGCAGCCTGACATGCGACGGCACCGGGCTACAGGACTTCCCGGCCGCCGACGTTGGCTTCGCGCCGGCGGGACCGGCACTCGACGCGCGGCTCCGGCAATGGCAGCAGGGCCGTCCCGACGCGGACCGGGACGCTCCGGTGGTGGTGATGGTGCACGGGTTCCTGTACGACCCGCGCCTGCCGGCCACTCCGGGGTCGGACAGTCCGTTGGAGACCGTCTACGGAACTCCCCCGGTCCCGCCGCAGCATAACCTGACCTGGCTGCCGATCGTCGGCGAATGCAGCAACGACGGCGCGCGCGGCATGGATCGCGCCATCGCCTTCACCTATCCGTCCGAGTCCGGCACAGGCGAGTTCAGCAGCGCCGGCTGGTCCAACTCGTACCAATATGCGGTGTTTGATCAGGCTCCGCTGGCGGCGCGCGCGCTGGCGGCGATCCTGGATGGCCTCGGCACGGTCGCCAATGACGTGCGCGTGCTGGCGCACAGCCTGGGGACCAGGGTCACCTGCCAGGCGGTGCGGCTGTTGCGGGCGCGCATGCCAGCGGCGTTGAAGCGCATCGTGCTGCTGGATGGAGCGGAATTCTGCGTCGACGCCGCGGCCGGTTTTTTCGGCTGCGGTTTCGACGTGCTCAACATCGTTAATCGCAAGGATCTGGTGCTGCGGCTCGGCGCCGAGCAGATGTGCCATCCGATCCGGCAGAACGGCAGCTTGCCGGCCTGCGTGATCGGGTTCGAGGGTCTGGGCGGCAATGATCGGTGGCTGGACCTGCAACTTGACAACGACCGGCTGCGCGCCTGGTTCGCGGCGGGACTGGCGCCCGACGGCACGCGCTACGCCATCGATCCGCAGGCCGAGGAGGAAAGCCACCCGTTTGCCGGGCTGGACCACTGTGCCTGCTACACCAATGACGGCAACCGCGCGCTGGTCGCCGATCTGCTGCTGCATGAGTTGATGACCGTGGACAAGCTGCGCACACTTGGCGTGCCGGCGGGGACGGATAGCCCGGTCTATGGACAGTTCAATGGCGTGACGATCCCGCCAACACCGGCGACGCGGACGGACCGGCAACGGGCGCTGACGCTGGCGACGTTGGGTGGTGGTGGTAATGGCTGACGGCTGGACGCACTTGCCTTTGGGCCGGATCGGCGAACGATCGGGGCGCGATGTCAGCTTAGTGCATTGATGCCTTTTGAGCCTTTCGCTCGCGTTGGAGAACCAGGTCGAATGTTCGCGACGGAGGGAAATGAATGATCGGATTTCATATTGTTACTATATGGGAATAGTTGTGTGCGGCGACTAGTGGTCTGAAAACTGCCATCATGCGCCTTGGACGCTCGATCTATTGCAAGCAAATTTCACCACGAAGACACGAAGAGCACGAAGCAGGAAATCGATAGCGCTCCGCGCGAAGCGCATCCGCTGTGCTCTTCGTGTCTACTACGAAAATACCCTCTGGTGGCGGCCTTGGCTGGTGCGGGGTCCACATACTTACGCGGCCTTCGCGGTGATCTGCACCTCGTACCCCATGGCGCGAAGCCGCTTTGTCAAATTGATGGCGATACGGTGATGGTTCAACCGGTCGAGGTAATCCGCGCCGAGTTCGCGGTAGTCGGATCGATCGGTCAACATGCGGTAGGCGACCACCAGGATCTTGTGCGCGATAGCAACCGCCGCACGCATCTTACCGCGTTTGGCACTGAGGCGGCGGTACTTCTCCGCGTAATAGCTGCCGCGCGCTTTGCCCGCGGCAATCGCCGCGGTGACCATGGCGGTCTTGAGCCAGACGTTTCCCTTGCGTGTCTTTCCGCCCTTCTGGCGGCCCGCGCTCTCGTGATTGCCGGGGCAGAGACCCGCCCAGGACGCCAAATGCGCGGCGCTGTGGAAGACGCTCAAGTCTACGCCGATCTCCGCGATCATCGCGCCAGCGGTCACCCAGTCGACCCCCGGAATTTGCATCAGGCGACCGAGTTCCTCGTCATAGGGGGCAAGCTTCTCGCTCAATCGCTCATCCAGTTGCGCGAGGTCGGCCTCCGCCGCGGTGATGCGCTGCAATTGCAGACGCAACATGAACCGGTGATGCTCGTCGATACGACCGTCCAACGCGCGCGCGAGTTCGGGCTGCTTGCGCCGCATCCGTCCGCGCGCGAGTTGTGCCATGTCAGCCGACGATTGCGCCCCCTCGATCAGCGCCCGCAGCATCGCCCGGCCCGAGACACCGAACACGTCGCTGACCACACCGGACAGCTTGATGCTGGCGCTCTCCAGCAGCTTGATCAGCCGGTTCCGCTCCGCCGCCTGAGCCTCAACCAACTTGCGCCGGTAGCGCGTCAGATCGCGCAGGTCGCGGATCGGACGGGGTGGCACGAAACTGTTGGCGATCAGGCCATGACGCGCGAGGTCGCTGACCCAATCGCTGTCCTTCACGTCCGTCTTGCGGCCCGGCACATTCTTGATGTGGTGGGCGTTGCCGACGATCAGCTCGAAGTGTCCCTCGAGTTCCGCGTGCACCGGTTTCCAGTAGACCCCGGTACTCTCCATCGCCACCAGGGTGCAGCCGGACGCCCGCAGCCAGTCTCGCATCTCCCGCAACTCCTGGCCCGTGGTGCCGTAAGTGCGGATCTCCTTGGTGGACCGTGCACCAGCCACGCCGCTGTTCAGGCAGGCAACCACCGTCTTCTGATGCACGTCCAGGCCAGCACAACACTCAACGATTGCTTCCATCTTCTCCTCCTTGAAGGGTGCAACCGCTTACGCCGCGCGACTTATTCAAATTCTACTACGCGTGCTCCCCGTTGCCGGGGGCGACAAAGGGCAATACCCTTAAGGCGGCGCGGATCAAACTTCGTGGCGGGGACAGCAAAACCACCGCAGACACTTTCGACCTCTAAGCGATCACGGCCGCAGAGTGTCGTGCTTTGGTCCGTGCCGCCAACCCCACGTCCAGGCACCCGCAGGACCATTTTCATCCATCGCGGTGCGGCCGCCCGCCGGCCGCTGGCTTACTTCGTGGTGAAGTTTGCTTGCTTGCGGGCTATACGGAGCCAGGGACCGATGAGTGTGTCTAGGCTGCCCCGCGGCCTATCCATCGACGATGATCGACCGAAACCCCGATGCTTAACCTGGCCATCGCAATAGTGGCGCCAATGGTGGGCCGCCCGGGGCTGTTCATCCCGGTCAATCTGCCACCGCTCTAGCCGCGTACGCCGAACAGCCGCTCCATCACCACTGGAAACGCGCTCAGCGGGTGCGGCATCACACAGGGGTCCGCCGCTGTGACATAGTCAGGGTTCAGCTCGTCCAGCCGGTTCACACCGATCAGGCCCATCGTGACGACGATTTCTTCCTCCAGGATTTCCAGCATCCGGATCACGCCCGCCTCACCCGACGCCGCCAGCGCCCAGGCCTGCATCCGCCCCATGCACACGGCGCGCGCACCCAGCGCGATTGCCTTCAATACGTCGCTGCCGCGCACGAACCCTCCGTCGACGATGACCTCCGCTCGCCCGGCCACCGCGGCGACAACTTCCGGCAGCGTCACGATCGTGGCGCGCGCATGATCGATCGCCCGGCCGCCGTTGTTGGAGACGTAGACGACGTCCACCCCGTGCTCCACCGCGAGCCGGGCGTCCGCCGCGGTCAACACACCCTTCAGCACGATTTTCATGCCGGACCGGTCGCGGATGCGATCCAGCAGCCCCCAGCTCAGCCGCACCGGGCGCAACTCGGCGACGCCGCCCGTCGCGCGTTCGCGTCGCAGGAATCCAGCATAGGACTGCAACGGATCGACCTTGCCCGCAAACCCGTTCATCAGGTCCCGTTCGCGCCGGCTGTAGTAGCCCGACTGCGTCGCGACCGAGATCGCACGATATCCGCCCGCCTTCACCCGATCGATCTCGTCATCCAGCGCCGCCGGGTCGTCATAGGGATGCAACGCATAGATCAGCGGCAACGATGCGCCCGTGCGAACCGGCGCGATCTCGTCTTCCGCGTGGCTGCTGAGGAATTGCAGCGTCCCGAACGCTGTTACCGCGCGCGTCGTCGCCAGCGCGCCCAGCGGGTCGAGCCGCGCGATCGATCCGATCGGTGACAGCAGCACCGGGATGCGCAACGCCTGGTGCAGCAGCGTGGTCGATGCATCGACCGCGCTGACGTCGCGCAGGATGCGGGGCAGCCAGGCCAGGCTGTCCAGCGCGCGTCGGTTGCGCCGGATCGTCGTTTCGCTCTCGGTGCCGAATGTCACGAAGTCCCACACATCCTTGCCGAGCCGCTCATGCGCGGCCAGCACCAGGTCCTGCAAGGTGAGGAAGTTCGAGGTCACAGCGCAAACTCCGGTGGCGGGCGGTCGGTTGTCGCTGTCATACCAGTGGCCTTAATGACTGACCGTTCGGCCGGCCTCGGGCAACTGGTATGAGTCTCGGATTGGCGCGCGGCCGCCCCACCAACCCCGCGCGCGATACCAGGCGCCCGAAATGCTGGAAGAGTCAGCATTTCGGGCGCCTGGTATCAGGCTGCCACTCATGCCGGGCTGGGTCCACTGATCGCAGGCATCGGGCAATCAGGTCTGGCCGACAAAAAACTCGGCTTGATGCACATGCATCCGACCCGTGCGCAGCCGGCAAACGGCCGTGGTTGCGCGGACGGCAAGATGGCGCTTCCGAATCAGCGCCCCGAGCGGTCAGCCGCTTCCCGCGACCAGTCGGGTGAACGCCGCCAGTTCATCCATCTCCACGTCGGAGACCGCGATGTACTCGATCCCGCCGTGCCGCCAGGAGATCAGGTTGAAACCCTGGCGGGTCTCGCGGTGGAACGGTGCATCGGCGGCGTCGGGCGCGGCCCACGCGAACAAGTTGATCACGTGCTTGGCGTGCCGGTACACCACAGCCGCCGCCGGGTGACCATCGATGTAGTCCTCCCGCCCGCCGACCAGTGGAAACCCCTCGGCGACGAAGTCGGTCACGTTCGGCGAGACATCCAGCCGCGCCGACAGCCAGGGCTTCACGGTGTGCTGATCGGAGGTCAGCACATCCGTCAGGTGATCCCCCATCAACGATCGGATATGGCTGTCCAGCACCGCTTCGGTCACCGCGCTGTCCGTCCGCGGCGCCGGCCCGCCGAGCACCAGCAGCGTCAACGCCACGCCCGCCAGCGCGCCGGCGAACCCGGTGCCGGCAAGCGGTGCCAGGTGCCACCGTGGCCGCACCGCCGGCACCGGCACCAGCGTCTCGCGCGGCAGCATGGCGCCGATGCGCTGCGCCAGCCCGGGCGGTGCACGGTGGCGGGTCAAACCAGCGCGGATCGCCCCCTGCATGGTCTGCAACTCCTCCAGCCTCGCCGCACAGGACGGGCAGGTCTTCAGGTGGCGTGTCATGCGCCAGCGGCGGAACCACCCCAGTTCGCCGTCGAGCGCGGCGGACAGCAAAGGCGCATACTGGTCAGGCGCCATCGCGAACCTCCTTGGCCAACGTCTCATTGGCGGCCTCGCTATGCCACAGCCGGCGCAGCGCCTCCCGCGCGCGCGACAGCCGCGACATCACCGTGCCCACTGGCGTTCCGGTGATATCGGCGATGTCGCGGTAGGACAGTTCCTCCACCTCGCGCAGCAGCAGGATCTCGCGATAGGCCGCCGGCAGGCGCTGCATCAGCCGTCCCACCGTCGCATGGTCGATGTCACGCAGCAGCAGCGTTTCCGGGTCAGCTTGCGGCATGCCCCACAGGATGCGCTCGTCCTCGGCGGTGTCCGGCTCCGGCAGCTCGGCGACGAAGCCGAGGCGCGGCGAACGGTTCTCCTTCACCCAGGTGTGGAAGCAATTCCGCACGATGGTCAGCAGCCAGACGCGGATGTTGTCACCACGGAACGTCTCGAAGAAACGATAGGCACGCAGATAGGCCTCCTGCACCACATCCTCGGCATCCGCCGCGCTGCCGGTCAGCCAGCGGGCGAGATTGTACGCGGCGTCGAGATGCGGCAGGGCCAACAGCTCGAAGCGCCGTCGCGGGTCGTCCTTTGGCAAGGCCAGCTCCTGGCTGTCCGCTTCCACACCCGTAGACCGTGCTGCCGGCCAATCTATTCCATTCGGCGATCGGGAATAAGTCGCCCCGATGTCTGGTCTGTCTGCCTGAGCGGGGGCCAGGCGGCGCACCGCACGGCGGAAGGACAGTGGATATGAACAACGGCGACGGCGATATGAAGAACGGCGACGGCGACGGCCAGGGGTCGCAAAATCCAATGGGTCTGCGTCTGCGGCGGCGCGGGGTGCTGGAGTGCATGACCTGGGCGGGCACCGCCATGGTCTGGACGATGGTGGGCGGCGTGCCGCGGGCGCAGCTGATCGGCAGCGCGCAGGCCGCCACCAAGGATTTCAGCTTCGTCCAGGTCAGCGACAGCCACCTGGGCTTCGACAAGCCGGTGAACCCCGACACGCCCGGCACCTTCGGCCAGGCGCTGAAGGCGGTGACCGAGGTGCCCGGCCAGCCGCGCTTCCTGATCCACACCGGCGACATCACCCATCTGTCGAAGCCCGCGCAGTTCGACCTGGCGGCGCAACTGCTGACCACGGTGAAGCTGCACACCTATACCGTGCCGGGCGAGCACGACGTGCTGGAGGATGAGGGCAAAAGCTGGATGAACCGCTACGGCAAGCAGGAAGGCGCCAAGGGCGACGGCTGGTACAGCTTCAACGACGGCGGGGTGCATTTTATCGGGCTGGTCAACGTGATGAACCTGCAGGGCAACGGGCTGGGCTCGCTCGGCAATGATCAGCTCGAATGGCTGGAGAAGGATGTCGCGGGCCTGAGCGCCAGCACGCCGGTCGTGCTGTTCGCGCATGTGCCACTGTGGACAGTCTACGCCGATTGGGGCTGGGGCACCGCGGACGGCGCCCAGGCGCTGACCTATCTGAAGAAGTTCGGCTCGGTCACAGTGCTGAACGGGCACATCCACCAGGTGATGCAGAAGGTCGAGGGTCACGTCGCGTTCCACACCGCACGCTCCACCGCGTTTCCGCAGCCGGCGCCGGGCAAGGCGAAAGGCCCCGGACCGATGGCGGTGCCGCCAGGCGAGTTGCGCACCTATCTCGGTATCGCAAAGGTCAGCATGGTGTCATTGAACTCACCGCTCGCCATCGTCGACACACCGCTGATGGGCTGAGGAGATTTCCATGCAGGACTCAATTGCACCGGGCATCATCGCCCGGCGGGGATTGTTGCTTGGCACGCTCCGGCTGGCGGGCGGCGTGGCGATGCTTGGCGCGACGATGCGGGTGGTGGCGGCGAAGGACGGCACGGAGATCGGCATCGATAACTTCAAGTTCGCGCCGACGCCGCTGATGGTGCCGAAGGGCGCGACGGTGACCTGGGTCAATCGCGACGACATCCCGCACAGCATCGTGTGCCAGGCTCTGAACTTTCGTTCGCACCCGATGGACACCGATGCGAGCGTCAGCCTGACTTTCGCGCAGCCAGGCCGGTATGAGTATGTCTGCGGGCTGCACCCGTTCATGCGCGGGCAGGTTATCGTGCAGGGTTAGGCCGCCCGCTCTTCGTCGTTCAGACTCTGTTCACCCGGGTGCCATACGGTCGTGGCACCCGGGTGAACGCTTGTGTCACACCCGGGTATGTCTCCAGGGCTGACGCAGTGCGAGATGATGGGAATGAGTGGCGGACGAGAGCGTTCTAAGGTAATTTCCATACCATCGCCCCTTGCGGGCGGGGGCGGCGGACCTCATGATCCTTCGATGGAACTGCGTGTAGGCCGACTGGAGGAAGACATGCGCGCGATGCGAGCCGATCTTAGCGCGATGCGGGCGGATACGTCGTACATACGCGGGCGTGTCGAAAGTTTGCCGACACCGTGGTCGATGATCGGCACGATGATCGCCGGCAACGTGGCGCTCGTCGGGTTGCTGGTCGCCGCCGCAAGGCTGTTCGGGCACTCGTAGGCGCCAACTTGCCACGCGCTTGATGTGGCGGATAGTGCGCCTGCATCAAGCCGTTCTGATCGCGTTCAGTTGTTTTGTCCTGGTAACATACAGTGGTGTGGGCGTCGCCGTCGCTGATACCGTGTGGTTTCACAGCGAGGCAGTGCCCCCATCGCCGATGGCAGCGCGGCTCGCGGCGCAACGAGGGATCGTCGCACACGCCAGCCCCGGCGATCCGATCAGTGGCGAGTTGTACCGACCTGCCGGCGATGGTCCGTTCCCGGCGGTGGTCGCGCTGCCCGGCTGCACCGGGCGATTCGATCCGATCAGCGAGCGCGACATCACGCGCCGCTACACCGAACTGAGCTACGTCGTGCTGTGGGTGGACAGCCTCAGCGCGCGTGGCATCCAGCATGAATGCGGCTTCGTGCCGCACCCGGCGGACCAGGCACTGGATGTCTATGGCGCGCTCGACTTCCTCGCGGCACAGCCTTTCATCGACCCGGCGCACGTCATCCTGCTGGGCATCGCGGACGGCGGCACCACGGCGCTGGGCCTGGCTTCGCCGGCGGGCTATGCGCAGGGCATCAGCTCGCACCGGTTCATTGCGGCTATCGCCTATTCCCCGCATTGCTACCCCGGCTTCGCGACCGTGACGATGCCCACCCTGATCCTGACCGGCGAGGTCGATAGCTGGAACCCCGCCGTGGAATGCGAGGCGATGATGGCGCAGCGTACCGGCGCCGGCGCGACGGAGCGGCTGATCGTGTTACCCGGCGCATATCACGGCTTCAACCTGGTCGGACTGAAGGACCACCCGACCGAGCTGTTCTGGCACTACATGGATTACAACGAGCACGCCGATCGTGCCGCCTGGGCAGCGGTGGTGGCATTGCTGGCGACGCTCGGGCGCTAACCCTCCATCGCGGGTTAACACTGCGTAAAGCCCGCCGGCGAATACTGGCCCGCGGTGGCCGGGAGACGCCAAGTGAAGCTGCGCTCGATGCTCGCCGTGCCGATGGTAGTGATCATGCTGATCACTGTCCTGTTGGTCACCGGTCTGTCGGCCGGATCGATCCGCAGTTGGCGACAGGGGCAGGACGCGCTGGGGCGGATGGAGCAGTTCCGCCAGTTGCTGGTGTTGCAGGAAGTGATGGGGCTTGAACGCGGGCCGACCAACGGCGCCATGAGTATGCGGTCCGCGGTCCCACCCGAACTGGGTGCGGCGCTCGTGGCGCGCCGTCAGGCGACTGATCGGCGCCTGAGCGAACTCGCGGCGCTGCCGGGACTGTCCGATCACGTGGGTGCGATCCTGGCCGAGCTATCCGTAAAGCTCACCGCGATGCGCGCCGGCGTCGATATGATCATCCGACAGCCAGTGGAGCAGCGATCCGCCGACGTAGGCACTGCGGTCATCGGCCAGATGGTGGCCTTGCCGTCGCTGTTGTTTCCGGCGGTGGAGGAGGTTCTCGCCGATATCTCGGCGGCTGACCCTACTGTCGCGCCACTGCTGACCGCGACCCATTCAGCGTCGGATCTGCGCCTGCACGGCGGACTGATCATCAGCAAGTTTGCCGGTCCGATGGTCAGGGGCGAGCGCATCACACTGCGCGACGTTGGCCTGATCCGTATCGAGCAGGGGCAGGTCATCGAATTGCATCGGCTGCTGCTGACCAGCATCAGTCTCGCCCATATCGGCGACCAGGCTCGCGACATGGTGGACGCGATGGAGCAGCACTATTTCGGTGCGGGGCAGCGACTGATCGACGGACTGATCGCGGATGCCCTCGACAAGGGCCAGTTCTCTATAACGCCGATGCAACTTTTGGCGGCGTACGAACCGTCACTGCAGACGTTGGTCGCGCTGCGTGACAGGTTGTTCACCTTGACGCGCGCGGCGGTGGAAGCCGACCAGGCAGCGCGACTGCAGCGGCTGGAGGTGACGGCGGCGGCCGGTGCCGCCCTGCTGCTGACCGTGCTGGCGGCACTGCTGATGCTGCACCGGTGGATCATTCGTCCCCTGGCCGAGCTGGCGGCGATGATCATCCGCCTGGCGGAGGGCGACCGCTCGGTCCAGTTCGCGGCGCGGCGGGGCAGCCGTGAAATCGTCGAGCTGGCGAGCGCGATCGAGGTGCTGCGCGCCGCCACGATTGAAGCCGATGCCGCCGCGGCTCGCCGGCGCGTCGAGCTGCAGCGCTGGACGGCGCAGCTCCGCCAAGTGTTGGATACAATCGATCTGATGCAGGCGCGCGCGGCGACGATCACCGATGTGCTGCCTGCGCTGCTTGAACAACTGGCGGTGCTGGGTCAGGACGATGAACCGGCGATGCCCGGGCTGACCGCCGCTATCGGCGCCGCGCGCGCCGGCATTGCCGTACTGCGAAGCGCTTCCGGGAGGCTCGACGCTGCGCTGCGCCGAATGCACTCTATGGGTGATGGCGCGGACATCCGCATCGACGAACTGAATGCCGCGATGGACGAGGTGGCGCGCGTGGTGACGGCGATCCAGGAAGCGGTGAACGATGTGCCGCAGATCACATTGAACGCCATGCGCGACCTGTCGGCGCGGCCCAACCGGTCTAACTCGCCGCACCACGGCTCGGACCAGGCGGTGCACGAGCGGATCCTGGTGCAGGTGCAGGAGATGGCGGCGGCGGCCGGCGGATTGCAGAGTGCGTTGAAGCAGGCCACTTACGGCGTTGGGGCGCTGGCCAAGCTGCGGGTCTGATCGCGCAAGGCGGGCAAGGTAGGCAAGGCGGGCGAGGAGGGCGGATGGCGCCGAAGCTCGGGTATTTGTTGCCGACACGCGAGCGGATCATGCAAGGCGAGCCGGAGACCGGACCTATTCTGGCGCTGGCGGGGCGCGCCGAGGCGCTTGGTTTCGATTCCGTGTGGGTGGGTGACTCGCTGCTGGCACGGCCGCGGCACGAGCCGCTGACCTTGCTGGCGGGCGTCGCGGGTCGGGTGCCGCGCGTCGCACTGGGCACCGCGGTGCTGCTGCCGGCGCTGCGCAATCCGGTGGTGCTGGCGCACCTCGTTGCGACACTGGACCAGGTGAGTGAAGGCAGGCTGATCCTGGGAGTGGGTTTTGCGCGAGACGTGCCGAACATCCGTGCCGAGTTCACCGCGGCGGGCGTGCCGTTCGAGAAGCGCGTGGGCCGGATGATGGAAGGGCTACGGCTGTGCCGCGCGCTTTGGAGCGGGCAGGCGGTGGATTGGGACGGGCGCTGGCAGGTGACGGGCGGCGTGCTCGCACCGACCCCGTACCGCGCCGGCGGGCCGCCGTTGTGGATCGGCGGCAATCTGCCGGCCAGCCTGAAGCGCGCCGGCAAGTGGTTCGACGGCTGGTTCCCGAACAATCCCGACGCGGCGACATTTGGCGCGCAATGGCAGGAGGTGCGGGCGATCGCGCGGGCCGCCGGGCGCGACCCGCAAGGGATGACCGGAGCGATGTACCTGACCCTGGCGCTGGATGCCGACGCCGCGCGGGCCGAGGCGCGGCTGAATGCGTTCCTGGAACGTTACTACGACCAGCCGGCCGAGCTGTTGCGCCGGCGCCAGGCCTGTTACGCCGGCCCGGCGGAGGGTTTGGCCGCGTGGCTGGACGGCTACGCGTGCGCCGGTGCGGGGCATCTGGTGCTGCGATTTGCCGGCGAGCATGAACGGCATCTGGAGGCGGTGGCCACGGTGCGGCGGACGCTGGGGTGGTGAGGGAAGCTGGCGTGGGCGGCGGCGTATCGTTTCGGGCTCGGTCTGTCGGCATACGATAGTATCGGAGGAGTGGGCCAGCCCGCGAACGGACTGGCCGGGCTCCTACCGGCGGGTAATGATGATGTTGACGACGATGCGCAAGATTACCAATCTCCGGGCCTATCCCGGCCGGCGGTTTCATTTCAGGCGGAAAGTGCGAAGAAATCGGTACGCGACGCGTCGCAATCGTGCGGCGTCTCGGAACTCATCCGATCGTCCGCGCTGACGCGCTGGGCTGCGCGCGCTGATCGACCCCGATGCGCCGAGGGCGGCGACATCGGGGCGCAGGTGCCGTTGTGTCACGCCGCCTTGCTGGGCATGGTCAGCGCGCCCGTTGCCTGTGCATGCGCCAGAGCATCGTCCAGCGCCGCACCGACCGCGTCGAACATGATGTCGATCTCGGCGGCGCTGATGATCAGCGGCGGGCAGAAATACACCGCCTCCGGCGTCGCGCGGATCAGCACACCGTGCTTCTGCGCACTTTCCATGATCATCGTGCCCAGCCCGTCCTCCGCGGTGAACGACACGCGCTTCGCCTTGTCCTTCACCAATTGCAACGCGCCGATTAGCCCGACGCCGCGTGCCTCGCCCACCAGCGGATGCGACGCGAGCGCGCGCAACCGCGACTGGAAGCGCGGCGAGACCTTGCCGACCACGCCGACGATGTCGCGCTCTTCATAGATCTTCAACGTCTCCAGCGCGACCGCCGCGGCCACCGGATGCCCGGCATAGGTGAAGCCATGGCCGAAATTGCCGAGCTTGCGGCTCTGCGCGACCATCCCGTCATGCACCTTCTCACTGACGATGGTGGCCGAGATCGGCATGTACGACGCAGACAAAGCCTTCGCCACGGTCATGATATCCGGCTTAAGGTCGAACGTTTCGCAGGCAAACATCTTGCCGGTGCGGCCGAACCCGCAGATGACCTCATCGACGATGAACAGGATGTCGTAACGGCGCAGCACCTCCTGCACCTTGGCGAAATAACCTGGGGGCGGAACGATGACACCGCCGCCGCCGTTCACCGGTTCCGCAATGAACGCGCCGATCGTATCGGGGCCTTCACGCAGGATCAGCCGCTCCAGGTTGCCGACGATGCGGTCGACGAACGCCGCTTCCAACTCGCCGTCCAACCCGTAGATGTAGTGGCTGGGTGCATCGGTGCGCAGCACACCACCCAGCGGCAGATCGAACTCGGCGTGGTTGATCGGCTGCGAGGTCAGGCTGGCGGCGTAGAGTGTTACGCCGTGATAGCCGCGCACGCGGCTGATGATCTTCTTCTTGCGCGGCTTGCCGATCGCGTTGTGGTAGTACCACACCATCTTGACGGCCTGGTCGTTCGCTTCGGAGCCGGAATTGGCGAACAGCACCTTGCTGAGCCCTGTCGGCACGATGGTCAGCAGCTTCTCCGCCAACTCCACTGCGGGGCCGTGCGAGCGGCCGCCGAAGATCTGGTAGTACGGGAGTTGTTCCATCTGCCGCGCTGCCGCCGCGGCCAGGCGCTTCTCACTGAAGCCGAGCGAGCACGACCACAGCCCCGCCATGCCCTCGAGGTAGCGCCGCCCGTCATCGGCCACCACAAATACGCCGTCGCCGGATCGCATCACCAGCGGGCCGTCGGTGCGGTGCTTGTCGAGGTCCGTGTACGGGTGGATCAACGAGGCGATGTCGCGCTCGGCGATGTCGTTCGAGGATCGGGGCATGGGTTACTCCGTGGGTAGGGATGAGGCCACGATCATGCACCATCGGCGCGGGACTGGCGATGGCGGTCGCGCAACATGCCCGTCGGGCGAGTTGCGGTGACCTCGGGCGTTGCGGCAACGTCGTGCCATGGCATCGCGCCCACCCCGTCCCGCCGGTTCCCCGCCGAACGATGCAGCATTGCATCAGGTAGGGCTGGCCTACCTCGCGCGCTACGCCGCGACCGAGGCTGGGCTGGCGCGGATGCTGGCGCGGGCTGTGGATCGCTGGGCGCGGCGTGCGCTGGCGGACGGCGTGGAGGCTGACGCAGTGGCTGCGCAGGCGGCGCAGTCGCGCGCGGCGGTGCGCGGCGTGGTGGTGCGGCTCGCGGCGGCGGGTGCGGTGAGCGACACGGCGTTCGCGGAAAGCCGGACGCGCAGCCTGGTGCGTGGCGGGCGCTCGCGCCGCGCGGTGGCGGCGCACCTGGCGGCGAAAGGGGTTGGCGCGGAGACGGCGCGGGCCGCGCTGGCGGCGGAGGAGATGGACGAGTTGGCAGCGGCGCTGGTGTTCGCGCGGCGCCGGCGGATCGGACCGTTCCGGGTGGGGGATGGAGATCGGCTACGCGAGTTGGCGAAGCTGGCGCGCGCGGGGTTCAGCCAGGCGGTGGCGAGCGAGGCGTTGCGGATGCCGCGTGAGGATGCGGAGGAGGTGGTGGCGCGGCTGCGGCAAACGTGACCACACCGGAAGGAGCTGCGATGGCGTGGTCATAACGTAGGGCGGAACAGCGCAACGTCTTCCGCCGCTTCCCGCGTGGTTGTGGCGGAAGGCGCTGCGGTGTTCCGCCCTACAGCCGATAGAACCGCGTCGCTGTCCCCGCGAACAAGTCCGCCCGCTCGTTCGCGCTTGCACCGTGCGAGAGTAATTTGCAGGCGTTCCAATACTCGCGATAGCCGTACGACCCCTTATCCACCGGGAAGTTGCTCTCGAACATGCAGCGCGACGCACCAAACGCTGCAATGCAGGTCTCGATATATGGCTTCCACGCCGCGGCCAGCGTCTCCGATGACGGTGGGTCTGCTTTCTCGTGGAAATCGTATCCGTTGATCCGCATGCCGATGCCGCCCAGCTTCACGCACACGTTCGGACACGTCGCCAGATTGCGGATCGAGGCGGCCCATTTCGGCATCACCTCCGACCGCTTGCCGGCGTAGGCACCGATCGTCAGCGGCCCACCAACGTGGTTCAGCACAATCCGTGTGTCGGGAAACGCGCGCGCCAGATCGGCCAGTTCGTCGATCTGCGGATGATACAGCCACGCATCGAACGACAGATTCAGCGGCGCCAGCTTGGCGAACCCCTGACGGAACGTTGCGTCCCCCATCAGCCCCGGCGGCGGCGAGTAGGCCGGGTTCAGCACTGTCGGATCAGCGTCCCACGCGGTGATGTGGCGGATGCCACGGAACCGTCCGCCGCCGGCCTCGATATGCGCTTCCAGCACCTGCTGCGCTCGCGCGCCCAGGCGCAGATCGACGTGCCCGACAATCCCGGCACAGATGCGCGTCGGGCCGTAGGCACCGCTGGCGCTCATTGCCGCCACGCCGTTGACGAATTCCGTTTCGCCTACGGGCCGGAATTCCTCCGGCCCGGTCGCGCGATGCATCGACCGGCATTGGATGAAGACTGTCGCAACGATATTGTGCCCGGTGTCGATATCGGCGAGCAGATCATCCAGCAGGTAGCGCCAGCCGGGGCGTTCCCACAGATGGTGGTGCGGGTCGACGATCGGCAGTTCCGGTTCGAGAACGACCTCGCGACGGCGGCGCAGCCAGTCGTTGCGGACGTGCAGGTAGGGGCTGGGGGCGGCGGTTGTTCCGCTCATGGTTGGGGCTTCCTCCTGTTACGTTATCTCCGGATGGTCTGGGGATTCCGTTGCGGCACCGTCGTTGTGTGGATCACGGGATCAGGCATCATTGACGTTAGGAGAAGCCTGGGGTGGAACGTAACGTTCTCCCCCTCCCCTTGAGGGAGAGGGTTGGGGGGAGGGGTCAGTGCGGTACGCAGCTTCGGTGCGACCCTGGCACCAACCCCTCCCCCCAACCCCCTCCCTCTAAGCGGAGGGGGAGGATTTTACTTATTTTGGCTAGCGGCGGTAGTCGGCGCCTTTGCGGTCGACGGTGCGAACCAGGCCCTGGAACTCCGGCAGTCCGTAGCTGTCCATCGCGCGGCGCTTTTTCCCACGCTCCGCCGCCTTGCCGATGACGTAATCGCTGATCATGATCGGCTCGACGTCCATCTGCCGCGCCAGCAGTTCCAGCTCACAGGCGCGCTCCAGCGAATAGAGCCGCATGAACGTGCCGTGGATGGTATGGCCCAGCGTCAGCAGCCCATGGTTCAGCAGGATGATGCAGCCGGCACCGCTGGCGCAGGTGCGGCCGAGCGCCTCGCACTCCTCCACCGTCGCCGGCACGCCGTACTCGTGGTAGGCGACATCGTCGTATACCCCCAGTGCGTCCTGGCTGATCGGGCGCAGGCCCTTGTCGATCAGCGACACGCCGGCGCCGGCGCGGGTGTGGGTGTGCAGTACGCACATCGAATCCGGCCGCGCCTTGTAGACCCCGCTGTGGATGATGAACCCGGCGTTGTTGAACTTGCCGCCTGGCGTCAGGACGTTGCCCTCCATGTCCATCTTGACCAGCGACGACGCGGTGATCTCGTCGAACATCTCACCGTAGTTGTTGATCAGGAAGGTGTTGGGCTCGCCCGGGATGCGCGCCGACATATGGGTGTTGATCAGATCGGTCCAGCCGAGGTGATTGATGACATGATACAGCGACGCGAGATCGCAGCGCGTCTGCCACTCAAGGTCGGACATCTCGGTCTTGGCTAGCTGCAAGGCGGCGGACATGGGCATGGCTCCGTACGGTTAGGGTCCCGGCGACGCGGGACTGCTGGAGCGCATCGTGGGGGAGAAGGCGATAATGAGCAAGTTTTGCGGGTGCGCCGGCTGGTCCGGTGTGTCCACAATCGTCAAGGGGAGGGACGCATGAACGAAACGATCAACCTGGCTGATAAACTGGCGGGGTTCCGCGACCACTGGTCGCCGCGTACCGTCACGCGGTTCAACGAACTCGACGTGATGGTGGTCAAGGTCCTGGGCGAGTTCGTTTGGCACAAGCACGACGACACCGATGACTTCTTCCTTGTTCTGCAAGGCCGCCTCGACATCCAGTTGCGCGACCGCACCGTCACGCTGGGGCCGGGCGAACTGTTTGTCGTGCCCAAGGGGGTCGAACACCGCCCGGTCGCGCGGGAGGAAACTCACCTGCTGCTGATCGAGCCGACCGGCACTCCGAACACCGGCGATGCAAAAACCGCGGCGCCCCGCCGGGCGATATGACTGGCAGCGATATGCCCGCCAGGCGATATGCCGGCCGGGTGATATGACTGACAGCGATATGAATGCAGACGGAATGACACCGCGCGCACTTTCCTACCGGCAGCTTCTGCTTGTGCCCGACATGCGCGCGCTGCTGCTGGCGACCTGCCTGGCGCGGCTGGGTGGGCGCATGCTGTCGCTGGCGATCGTGCTCTATGCGTTGACCCGCGCCGGGTCGCCCGCGCTGGCCGGGTGGCTGTCGTTCGCCGTCGCGGCGCCAGGGCTGGTGATCAGCCCGATCGCCGGCGCACTGATCGACCGCGCCGGCGCGGCCTGGGCGATCACCGCGGACATGGCCGCAAGTGCCGCCTGTCTGCTGGCCCTGGCGCTGGTGGACCGGATCGGCTGGGCGAGCACGCCGGTGCTGCTGTTGCTGACGACGCTGTTCTCGCTCACCAGCCCGTTGAGCGCCGCCGGCATCCGCACACTGCTGCCGCGCCTGGTGCCGCGCGAGGTGCTGGACAGGGCGAACGCGCTGGATACCTCCATCCACGGGCTTACCGATATCGTCGGTCCTGCATTGGCCGGATTGCTGATGGGCGTTGTCGGCGCGGCGCCGACCTTCTGCCTCATTGCGCTGGTCTACGCGGGTGCCGCGTTCTGTATCGGCGGCATCCGCCGTGCCCACGCGCGGCCGGCGCCATCGGGTCGATTGCTGGGCGAGGCCCTGGCGGGCCTGATCCGCGTTGTGCGCGAGCCGACCCTGCGCGGCCTGGCTGTCTGCTACGGCTTCTACCAGATCACCTGGGGTGCGCTCGTGGTCCTGGTGCCGGTGGTCGCCGCGCGACACTACGGTGCCGAAACGGGTGAATGGACGGCTGGGTTGCTATGGGCCGGCTCGGGCGCCGTCGGTGTCGCCGGCGCACTGGTCGCCGGGCAGGTCCGCGCGTTGGGGCGGGAGCGGCAGGTGATGGCGCTCGGCATGCTCTTCACGGCCCTGGCGATATGGCCGATCGCCGCCGCGTTCGGCATGATCGGCCTCGCGCTGGGCCTGATGCTGATCGCGCTGGCGGCCGGCCCGATCGATGTCGGGCTGCTGACGTTGCGCCAGCGTCGCACCGATCCGGCCGAGCTCGGCCGCGTGCTGTCGGTCTCAATGAGCCTGAATTTGGCGGGTATCCCGGTGGGCTCCGCTCTCGCCGGCCTGCTGCTGACCTGGTCGCTGCCGGTGACTTTCGCCGTTGCCGCGCTGGCATCGCTGCTGGCGGCCGTTTCCGTGGCCCTGGTGCCGCGACACGATCGATCCGGCCACGCATGATGGGTGTGGCGTAATGTTCCTACCGCCGGACGTTGCGTGATGGTATCATCAGCCCGGTTCCAGCCCGTGGGGGGTGCGGCATCGTGCGGATTGTGGTTGTCGGCACCTCGGGCGCGGGGAAGACGACGATGGCGCAAGCCCTCGCCGCGACGCTGGCGATCCCGCATGTCGAGCTGGATGCGTTGCACTGGGACCCCGGCTGGAAGGCCTTATCGATCGCTGATCCCGACGAATTCGTCCGCCGTGTCACTTCGGCTACCGCGGGTGACGGCTGGGTGGTGGACGGCAATTACGCCACGGTGCGTGAAATCACCTGGTCGCGCGCGACGCATCTGGTTTGGCTCGACTACGACCGGCCCGTCATCATGTGGCGGGTGATTCGTCGGACCTTCATCCGCGCGGTATCCCGCGCCGAGCTATGGTCCGGCAATGTCGAGCAATGGCGCAACCTGGTGCGGCCGAGCCACCCGATCCGCTGGGCCTGGACCACCTGGCGCCGGCGCCGCGCGGAGCTCGAGGCGCTGCTCGGCCGGCAGGCGCAGGCTCATTTGATCGTGCATCGGGTCCGCCGGCCGGCCGAGGCCCACGATGTAGTGCGGGAATTGGCGCGGCAAGTCGCTTCACGTCCGCGTTGAAATAATCAGCCGCACGTCGTCCCACGTCTCGGCCCGCTGGTCGCCCCGTTGGTCGCCCCGTTGGTCGCCCCATTTGGTCGCCAATGTCGAAATCGCGGCGCACCGTGCGTCATACAGTCAGCGGCACAGCGGTGCCGCTTTGCCAACACCCCAAGGAGAGCCAGATGCAATACATGCTGCTGATCTACCGCGACGAGGCCGCGATAGGCCGCGCCGGCCCGGCACAGATGTCCGAGATGATGGGCGCCTTCATGGCCTATAGCACCGCGCTGCGCGAGAGCGGAGCCTTCGTCGCCGGTGACCGCCTGGACCTTGCCAGCAACGCGACGACGTTGCGCATCGCCGACGGCAAGACCCAGGTGCTGGATGGTCCCTACGCCGAAACCAAGGAGCAGCTTGGCGGCTTCTACATCATCGACGTGCCGGACCTCGACGCGGCGCTGGCTTGGGCGGGGCGCTGCCCGGGGGCGCGCATCGGCACGATGGAGGTGCGGCCGATCGCCCCAGTGACCTGCTCGGCCGGTGCACAACCCGGCTGACGAACCGCGCCGCGCGGTCGAGGCGGCGGCGCGCCGAAGCTACGGCAAGCTGCTGGCCTTCCTGGCCGCGCGGACGCGGGACCTGGCCGGGGCCGAGGATGCGTTGTCCGAGGCGTTTGCCAGCGCGCTCGCCACCTGGCCGGCGCAGGGCGTGCCGCGCGCGCCCGAGGCGTGGCTGCTGGCCGTGGCGCGGCGCAAGGCGATCGAACTCGGTGCGGCGGCGGCAGGTGCGGGATGCGGCGATGGATCCGTTGCGAATGATTGCCGAGGCGGCGGGCGATCCGGCATCGGCGATCCCGGACGAGCGGCTGCGGTTGATGTTCGCCTGCGCGCATCCGGCGCTGGACCCGGCGGTGCGGGCGCCGTTGATGCTGCAATGTGTGCTGGGCTTCGATGCGGTCGCGATCGGCGCGGCGTTCCTGGTCGCGCCGGCCGCAATGGGCCAGCGACTGGTGCGTGCCAAACGCAAGATCCGCGACGCCGGCGTGCCGTTTCGTGTGCCGGACACGGACGAACTGGGCGCGCGGCTGCAGGCGGTGCTGGACGCGATCTACGCGGTGTTCACCGCCGGCTGGACCGATGTCGCACTGGCCGAAGAGGCGATCTGGCTCGGTCGCCTGGTTGCCTCGCTGCTGGACGGCGAGCCGGAGGCGCTGGGGCTGCTGGCGCTGATGCTGCACATCCAGGCGCGACGGGATGCGCGGCGGGACGCCGACGGTCAGTACGTTCCGCTGGCGGCACAGGATCCCGCGGACTGGCAGGACGAGCTGGCCGAGGAGGCCGAGGCGCTGCTGTTGAGTGCCAGTCAGATGCGGCGGATCGGGCGGTTCCAGTTGGAGGCGGCGATCCACTCGGCGCACGCCGCGCGGCGGGTGACCGGACGCACCGCGTGGAGCGAGATCGTTGTGCTGTACGATGCATTGTTGGCGCATACCGGATCGCCAGTGGTGGCGGTGAACCGTGCCGTCGCAGTCGGTGAGCTGCGTGGACCGGCGGCGGGGTTGGCTGCGTTGGATAGTGTCGCGGCGGACCCTCGGTTGCACGAGTACCAACCGTACTGGGCGGCGCGGGCCGCGCTGCTGGCGGAGCTTGGTGACGCAGACGGTGCAGATGCGGCCTACGCCCGTGCGATTACGTTGGAACCTGACCTGGCGGTACGTCACTTCCTGCAACGGCGGCGCCGCTGATCGCGGGCGGGCAAAAGGCTGACGCTTGAACGCAGCTACGGCCCCGTGAGCACGAGGCGACCACAAAGCACGCATTGCACTCGCCGTTGGTCCCTTCGGCCTTGCCCGCGACGGAGTGCCGGTGGCTCAAGCACACTTGATCACAGACGGCGAGAGTTCGATTTGTCGCAAACAGCACCTTCGTCCAAGCTCACGTTTGGCTTGACGCCGAGATTGCTGCGTCGGGGCATTGTGTCGCGTGACGCGTCGGGGCATTGAGGCCGGACAAAAGGAGGCACGGGAGATGCAACGATCGCGTGCTCCGGTTGTGACCGGGCTTTCCGAACGTCCGGGCGGGGCGACGCGCCGGACATTCCTGCTGGCAACCGCCGCCGTCACGTCCGGATTGGGGGTGCCCGTCGGACTGCCGAGCGCCCATGCGCAGCAACCGGCAACCGCAACTCTTGATGATCCCGGCTTTTTGCGCCTGTCGAAGGCCGTCACCGGCCACGCCGATCTGGACGCCACGATCGCCAGCCGGCTGAAGGCCGCCCTGCATCGCGCGGAACCCACCTTCATCGATCAGGCTGCCAGCCTGGCCCGCCTGGTTCATGAGGGTCAGGAGCCGGAGGCGTTGCTTGCGGCGGCGGACGCCGCCGGCCTGCGCGATACCATGCTCACTCTGGTTGCCGCCTGGTACACCGGCACGGTCGGACACGGGCAGCAGGCCGAGATGGTCAGCTATGTCGATGCACTGATGTATCGTCCTGTCAGCGATGGACTGCGGGCTCCGACGTATTGCGATGGCCCGATCTGGTGGACCGGACCGCCACCTGCCGCCGGCGTCAGCGCGCCGGCCGGGATGCCGCTCGCTCCGCCGGCGTCGCCTCCCGCGGCACCGAAAGGGGGTTGAGCCATGCCAGCGCCCTCGTTCGGTCCCAATGGCGATGCCAGCGCCGACGTGATCGTTGTCGGCTCCGGTGTCGTCGGCGCGATGATTGCCGACCAGCTCGTCAGCCAGGGCTATTCCGTGCTGATCCTGGAAGCCGGGCTGCGCATCGAGCGTGCGCAGGCGGTCGAGAACTGGCGCAACATGCCGTTCGAGAACCGCGTCGGCTCGGACTTTCAGGGTCTGTACCCGCAAGCGCCCAACGCGCCGGCGCCACTGTATTTCCCCGCGAACAACTATGTTGGTCTTTACGGCCCCGACGGCAGCGGTTTCAAGCAGGGGTATCTCCGCACTGTGGGCGGAACGACGTGGCATTGGGCCGCTTCGTGCTGGCGCCATCTGCCGGTCGATTTGCGTATGAGATCGACCTACGGCGTGGGCCGCGACTGGCCGATCTCGTACGACGAGCTCGAACCGTATTACTGCCTGGCGGAAGAAGAGCTGGGCGTTGCCGGGCCGAGCGAGCCCGCACGGCAATCACCTTCGCAACGCAGCCGGCCGTATCCCATGGACATGATACCGTGGAACCATGGCGACACGCGCTTTGCCGAAGTGGTGAACCCGCATGGGTACCGCTCGATCCCCATCCCGCAAGGTCGCAGCTCGCGGCCGTGGAACGGTCGGCCGACCTGCTGCGGCAACAACAACTGCCAACCGATCTGCCCGATCGGCGCGATGTACAACGGCATCCATCACGTGCAGCGCGCCGAGGCCAAGGGGGTCAAAGTCCTGGCGGAGGCTGTCGTCTACAAGATCGATACGGATGCAAACAACCGCGTGACCGCGGTGCACTGGTACAGCGCCGACCGGCAGTCGCACCAGGCAACGGGCAAGGTCTTCGTGCTGGCCTGCAACGCCCTGGAAACGCCGCGCCTGCTGCTGCTGGCGGCGAACGAACGCAACCCGAATGGTGTCGCCAACAGCACCGACCAGGTCGGGCGCTACATGATGGATCACTCGGGTTTTCATTGCACGTTCCTCGCCAATGAGCCGCTTTGGACCGGTCGCGGTCCGGCGCAGAGCAGTTGCCTGGTCGGGCCGCGCGATGGCGCGTTCCGCTCCGAATATTCCGCCAACAAGATAATCGTCGACAATATCAGCCGCGTCGGGCCGGCGACGCAGCAGGCGTTGAAGCTGGGGCTGGTGGGCAAGGCGCTCGACGATGAGATCCGTCGCCGCGCGATCTTCGGGGTCGATCTGTCGATCAGCCTGGAGCCGCTGCCGGATCCGAAGAACCGGGTGACGTTGAGCAAGGATCGTCGGGATCCGCTGGGGCTGGCGTGCCCTGATGTCTATTACGATGTCGGCGACTATGTGCGGCGCGGCGCCGTGGCCGCGCACAAGCAGCTTGAGCATATCGGATCGCTGTTCGGGGCGGTGGAATTCAACATCACCACGGCGCTCAATGCCAACAATCACATCATGGGTGGCACCGTCATGGGTACCGACCCGAAGGACTCGGTGGTGGATGGCGATTGCCGCACGCATGATCACGACAATCTCTGGCTTCCCGGCGGCGGTGCGATGGTCTCGGCCAGCGTGGTCAACAGCACGCTGACCATGGCGGCGCTCGGCCTGAAATCGGCGGATGCGATTGCCAAAGCGTTGCGGCACGCGTGATGACTGGCGCGCTGACACGACGCGCGGGTCAGGTGTTCCGGGCGGCCTGGCTTGCGATCGGGCTGTGTGGCGTGTCCGGCATCGCCCATGCGCAAAGCACAAGTCCCGATCAGACTGACAGTCCCGATCAGGCGACATTGATCGAACAGGGTCGCTATCTGGCCGTGGCCGGGGACTGCATGGCGTGCCACACCAAGCCCAAGGGCGGCAAACCCTTCGCCGGCGGCTATGGTATCGCGTCGCCGCTCGGCACGATCTTCTCCACCAACATCACGCCGTCCAAGACCGCCGGCATAGGCAGCTACACCGAGGCGCAATTCGACCGCGCGCTGCGACAGGGTGTGCGCGCCGACGGCGGGCAGCTTTATCCGGCGATGCCCTACACATCCTATGCCGGAATGACCGACGCGGATGTGCATGCGCTGTACACGTATTTCATGCACGGCGTTGCGCCGGTCGACGAGATGCCGCCGCGGACGATGTTGCCGTTTCCGTTCAATATCCGTCTGTCGATGGTGGCTTGGAACCTGCTGTTCCTCGATGACCGCCGTTTCGTGCCCGATACCACCAAGAGTCCGGAATGGAATCGCGGCGCCTATCTGACCGAGGTGATGGAGCACTGCGACGCCTGCCACACGCCACGCAACCTGCTGATGGCCGAAATCCGTGGCAAGGCTTTTGCCGGTGCTCCGGTTGGCTCGTGGTACGCGCCCAACATCACCTCCGATCCGATCAGCGGCATCGGCGGGTGGAGCGACGCGGAGCTGGTGCAATATTTCAAGACCGGTGTCGCACACGGCAAAGGCCAGGCTGCCGGCGGGATGGCAGAGGCGGTGCAGAACAGCCTGCAATTCCTGAGGCAGGACGATCTGGCAGCCATCGCTGTGTATGTGAAAACCATCCCGCCGGTCCGTGATCCGGCGGAGACGCAACCGGCCTTTGCTTATGGAAATCCAGCAGACTTCGAGGCCGCTCTGCGCGGCAAGGCCAAACAGAACAGCGGCCGCCCGATCGAGGGTGGCGAGGCGTTGTTCAGCGGGTATTGCGCCAGTTGCCATCAGCCGACCGGTGGTGGAACGGCCGGCCAAAGCTATCCCGCGCTGTTCCACAATTCAGCGACTGGTGGCATCAGCGCGGCCAACATGGTTTCGGCCATATTGTTCGGCGTCGATCGCACGGTGGGCGGGGTGCATGTGCTGATGCCTCGCTTTGGCCAGATGTCCTTCGTCCAGGCATTGTCGGACGAGCAGATCGCGTCGATCGGCAGCTACGTCGCGCGGCAATTCGGCAACCCGAGCCTGCGGGTCAGCGCGGCGGAGGTCGCGACGCTGCGCGCGGGCGGCCCGGTTTCTCCGCTGGCAGCCGTTTCGGCGTATGTCGTGCCGATGCTGGTGATTGTGGCGGTGATCATCGTGGCGTTCGGTGTCGTGCTGGTGGTCCGGCGTCGGCGGCGTGCGCCGGCGACGCTGGGGGGAGCTAAATAGGAACGATATCGAGATTAGTCGTTCTGATTCCCTGCATGGAAGATCGAGCGCTTTTCGCGGGGAAGGTTGCGGAAGCTTTGCGAGGCGGGTGAGGGTTTGTGTTGCGGCATGGCCCTCACCCTCGTCGCTTCGCGCCTCGACCTCTCCCGCGAAGAGCGGGAGAGGTGTACGCAGTTTCGGTCAACGTGAACCCTCTGTCGCAGCAACGCGCGGCATCCGTCGCGGCCGCCCCTACGCCAGCCCGACGATCTCCGCGAACGCTTGGGTCTGCTCCACATGGTGCGACACCGAATTGAGCAGCAGGTGGTTGGCTCCCAGCGCGATGACCTCCTCCAGCCGCTCGCGCGCCTGCTCGGGGGTGCCGTGGATGCCCGATGTGTCGGTGCCTGCCGGATTGTGATAGACCTCGGTAAACCAGCGATGCAGCTCGGCGCGCGCGACATCCGGACGTTCGTCGACCGCGATGAAAATCCGTTTCGAGATCGGGAAGTTGTCGGGATCGCGCCCGGCCTTCTGCAGCGCTTCGCGCAATATCGGCACCGATCGGCCGAACTCCGCGATGCTGGACCCGCCCGACCCCATCCACCCGTCGGCGATCGAGGCCGCGCGGCGCACCGCGTCGGGATGGCCGACGCCCATCCAGATCGGAATATGAGGCTTCTGCAACGGCTTGGGCGCCATCGTGCCGCCCTCGAGCTGATAGAACCGGCCGTGATAGGTGACCGTCGGCTGCGTCCAGAGCGCCTTGATCAGCTCGACCTCTTCGCGGAACCGGCGCACGCGGCCGGCTTCCGGCACCGCGAACTGCCGGTAATGATGCTCCCGGCCCAGCCCGACCCCCAGGATCGCCCGCCCGCCGCTGACGTAATCCAGCGTCGCCCATTGATGCGCCACCGTCAGCGGGCTGTGGATCGCCAGCACGACCACCGACGCGCCAAGCCTGATCCGTTGGGTGACCGCCGCGGCGTAGGTCAGCACGACGACGGGATCGAAACAGGTCACGTGGTCGAGCGTGTTCTCGGTGACCCACAGGTCGCGAAACCCGAGCGCCTCGGCGCGTTGCGCGACGGCATGCACCGTCGGCATGTCGATCGTGTCGGGCGAACGATGCGGCAGCGATACGCCGAATGGGATCCGATCTTTCAACGCCATCGCACGCGCCTTCCCTGTTGACTGCGCCCGGCCCGCAGCCCGGCGGCTGGCACGTAGCATCGGTCAATGAGCCCGCATCGATCAACCGGGCTCGCGTGGGGGGAGGGGTTGAGCACGCACTGCCGGGGTGGTTCTACCCCTCCCCCCAACCCCCTCCCTCAAGGGGAGGGGGAGAACCGAGCCTTTCGGCGCCTGGTACTAGTTGAACATCGCGTCGACGTCGTTCTGTGCCATCTCCTCGATCGGGAACTCGGACGGCGCGGGTCCGTCGGGCGCCGGCGGCGCGGTGGGCATCATGTCGGACAGCATGGTCTCGACGCGCTGCAAGTGCTCGATCGCGCGGCGGATGCGCTGGCCGGTGATATCCTGGAAGGTGCACGCCTCGAAGATGGCGTTGACCTTCTCGGCTACGATGGCCAGGTCGGCGGGATCGCGGCGGTCGCTGTGGACCCAGTCGCCGATCACCTCGGCCGCCTCCATGATCTGGTTGGCGGCGGTTTCGGTGGCCTGCACCACCGCTTCCAGCTCCAGCCCGCTGTTACGGCTGGCCTGGACGGGAAGCGAGACCACGCTGGCGATCTGCTCGTGGATGCGGCTGAGCTGGCCGGACAGGTTTGTCTCACTGAAATCGAGCAGTTGCGCGGTGCCGTGCACCTCGGCGCTGAGCTCGGCGATGCGGCGGTCCACGAAGCGGCGCAGGTCGTCGAACATGGGCGCGAGTTCGGCGCGCACACTGTCGCAGACCAGCGTGACAAGGCGTGTGTCGGGGTGGTCCACTATCGCTCCTGATCCGCGCGGAATGGCGATGAGGCGCCGGCCAAGCCTAAGATCAGGTAAACACCGGCCGCGAAACGCAGGGCGGTGGTCGGGCGGCCGCGGTTGGGCGCGCCGGCCTGGGGGGCGTGGACCCGATGTGGGGCAGGTCCCGGATCACGCCGCGCGATCGCGTGAAGCGGCGTGTTCGGGACCCGCGCGGGCGGCGAGGGCCGCCGATCCGGGAGCTTGCGCTGAACGCCTTGGCGAAGACGCACGCCTGCGTTCGAGGGGCGTGCTTGCGTCCGAGGGATAGGATTCACCGGGCGCGCGGTGTTCACTCCGCTGCGAGGCTGCCGAGCGCCGAACCCGTCGGGGTTTGCCGCGGCGCCGGCCTGAACGTGAGCATGATCGCGGCTGCACTGAGCCCGAGCAGGACGGAGCCGATATAGAGCCATCCGTAAGTGCCAAACCTGTCGAAGATCACACCGCCGGCCAGTGGCCCGAGCGCCATTCCCAGGCTCGACGCCATGGTCGCCGCGCCGACGACCGTCCCTATGATCGGCAGGGGAAAATTCTCACGCACGAGCACCGCGTATAGCGGCATGATGCCCGCGTAAGCGAACCCAAAGACGATCGCTACCGAATAGAATTCGAGCTGCTGACGGGCGAAGTAATAGCAGCCGACCGCTGCCGCCTGCAGCAGCAGCCCGGAGACGAATGTTCGCTTTGCCCCGAACCTGTCGCCAAGCAATCCGAACGCGATCCGCCCGGCCAGGCCGGAAAGCCCCTCCACGCTGTAGATCGAGACCGCCGCCGTGACCGACAGACCGCAAGAGATTGCGTAACTCACGGTGTGGAACAACGGGCCGGAATGGGTCGAGCAGCACAGGAAATAGACGAGGGCAAGCACGGCGAATTGTGGCGATGTCAACGCTGCGCGCACGGTCATTCGTGGCTCGTCCGCGCGACGCTGTGCGTTGAGACCCACCAGGCCAGGGGCGCGGCGCACCAGGAAAGCCGCTGGCAGCAACAGCACCCAGACAGTGAGGCCGATCAACAGTTGGGCGAAACGCCAATCGTACTTCGAAACGAGGACGGCCGCGATGGGGGCCACGGTCATCGGCGCCACACCCATGCCGGCCGAGACCAGCGAGACGGCCAGGCTGCGATGGCGGTCGAACCAGCCGGTGACGGTGGCCATCAGCGGCGCGAAAATGGCGCCGCCGCCCACGCCGACCAGAACGCCATAGCAGAACTGAAACTCCTGGACCGTGGAAGCCCGGCTTGCCAGCACCAGGCCGCAGCCCAGGATGGAGCTGCCGGCCAGCAGAACGATACGGGGGCCGAACCGGTCCATCATCATGCCCCAGCCGAAACTGGCGATGCCCATCGTGATGAAGTCGAGTGTCATTGCCAACGAAATCGCGGTGCGCGACCAGCCGGTCGCGAGCGACATCGGTTGCAGGAATACGGGCAGTGAGAAGATCGAGCCGATCGCGACACAACCCATGAACGCGCCGGCGGCGACGATAACCCAGCGATAATGCGAATTCATTGCGTTTTCCTCCGGATCGTGCGGACGCAGTCACGCGCCAAGCGTCGATTACGTTGCAGACCTGTGGGCGGGTGAGTCCGTGGCCTTTTGGGCAGGCGTTTACGGTCGGGCTGAAGCGCCGGCCGGCCAAGGATCGGCCCAGGCGGGCAAGCGCATCAGATCATCGAGCCAGCGCACGATGTTGCGAAATGATCCCATTGGCATCTCGGCCTCGCGCCAGTAGGTCGCCATGGATGCCAACTGAAAATCGGCGATCGTGAGCCTATTGCACGCGACGTGAGTGTGCCGGTCGAGGTGCTCGTGCAGTACCTCTGGCATATCTCATGAGATCGGGCATTCGTGCCTCGAACCCGGATCTATTGGGCGGCCCCAGGCCGAAGGTCGCCTTGACAATATGCTCGAAGTAAAATGGCGATACGGCCGGCGACCAATGTTGATCGCACCAGGACAACCAACGCAGCACCTCAACCTGGTCGGTGGGGTTGTGCGCCGGCCACAGGTCTGAGTTGTACTTGATGCACAGATGAGCCATGATCGCCGACGATTCCCACAACACCATGTCGCCATCTACCAACGTCGGTGCCTTCTTGTTGGGATTGAGCGTTACATACGCCGGATCTTCGAAGCCCCCGGCCATCATATCGACTTCGACGAGTTCGGCATCCACGCGAAGATACTTGAGCAGAGCGAGCACCCGACGCGGGGCCTGCGCTCTGATCCAATAAACTTTCATCGCGGTTCTCCTGCCATGGTGTTTTGCTCGTCGCCACGCTGATGCGCGCCGGCGTTCGGGCCCGTTGCGTGCCGGCCGCGCGCGGATCGACGGATACCCGGTGGTCGAAACAACAGGGTGAGATAGCGACGCAAATGGTCGATGCTGTCCGCGGCGACGGCGGCGCTTCCGGTCGCCTTCGCGAGAATGAAAGCCCCCTGGATGACGCATTGCGTATGGCGGGCGAGGCTCCCGGCGGTGATTTCCCCGGTGATCCGGTATTTCCGCATCGCTGCTTCGATATCCGCCTCAAGCGTTTTGGCGTGTCCGCATATGCTGCTTTCGCACGCGGCTTGAAGTTGCGGGTTCGTCGCGTAGGTTTCCTGCACCATCGTTCCGGCAAAGCAGGTGAACTCCGGTAATTCGCCGGTCAGGATCGTCTTGCGGAAATCGACATATGCCAGGACACGATCGAGCGGATCCGCCGCGAGGTGATAGGGCGCGTTTGCGAACAGGTCGCCTGAGCCCGCTTTCCAATGCTGCAGTGCGGCCAGGGCGAGATCATCTTTGCTTTTGAAGTGGTGGAAGAAGCTGCCTTTGGTCACGCCGGCTTCGGCGCACACGTCCTCGATGCGGGTCGCGTTATAACCCTTGGTCCTGACGACTTTGATCGTGGCGTCCAGAAGCTTCGCCTTTGATCGATGATGCTGCATGGCCCTTCATACCGAGGCGTTGGTGGTGACCATACCAACCGGTGGGTATGTGTCAAGTCAATTCGCTTGGGTCTCCGCGGTGCACGCTTGGCCCGACCTTGGGTGGTGTCTGAGTTTGCAACCGGCACCGGCCCGCACACCGAGGTGGGCCTAGGCAGGGTTCGCGCCGCGCGGACGGCACATGGCGGCTACAGCGCCGCGAGCCAGGCGGTGCTGCGTCGTTCGGCCGCGTTCATTGCCGAGACGCGCGCGCTGCTGGCGTCTCTGCGGCAGGATGATGTCCTGGCGGGGTTGGATGGGCGGTTGGTGCAAGCGAGAAGGGAAGAGCCCGTGTACCGTGAGAAATACCGTGCCGTGATGGTCCGGTGCGGTGCTGCGGTGCGCGCATCACCCAATCGTCGGCCGGCGGCCGATACCCCTGCCGGCGGCGGTGGCACATCGGCCTTCGCGACGCTATCTGTCAGTCTGGCAGCGGTCAGGGAGAAGTTCATGTCGAAGCTTCATTACAAGGTCGTCGAGCATGATGGCGGCTGGGCCTATCGGTTGAACGATGTGTTCTCCGAGCCGTTTCACGACAAGGCGGCGGCGTTGGCCGCCGCGAGACGCGTGGCGAAGGAGCAGCACGTCCCCGGCGATACGACGCGCATTGAATATCAGGATGCGGACGGCAAGTGGCACACTGAATTGTCGGAGGGCGACGACCGGCCGGACGTCGACGTGGAGTCCTGACGTCGCCGCGATTCGCGGGTGCGATGCCGGCGCGGGGTGTGAGCGTGCTGGGCGGAACGGCTGCGCGCGTCAGGGCGGCGGAGCCTGCCTTTAGTGGATGCCGGGGGGTCGTATTTGGGACTGGTCTCTGTTGCAGCGAAGGATTCGTGGATACCGGCCTTCGCCGGTATGACGGTAGAGGCATGGCGGCTGCGGCATGACGGTGGCGGTATGACGGTGACGGCATGACACCTCGCCGTCACATCGCGATGGAAAACCCTCCATCCACCGGGATCGCGGTTCCGGTCACGAAATCCGATGCCGGGCTCGCCAGGAACGCGGCGATGCCGGACAGATCCGGCGGCACGCCCCAGCGCCCGGCCGGCGTGCGAGCCTGGACCCGCTCATGCAGGCCCTCGACCTGACGCCTGGCACCGCGGGTCAGTTCGGTGTCGATCCAGCCGGGCAGGATCGCGTTCACCTGGATGTTGTCCTTCGCCCAGGCTGTGGCCAGCGCGCGGGTCATCTGCACCAGGCCGCCCTTGCTGGCGCAGTACGCTGTCGCATAGGGGGCGCCGAACAGCGACATCATCGACGCGGTATTGATCATTTTGCCGCCGCCGCCTGCCTTCATCACCGGGTAGGCCGCCTGTGAGCACACGAAGGCGCTGGTCAGGTTGGTGTCCAGCACATGGTGCCACTCATCGTCGGTCAGCAACTCCGGCATCTTGCGGACCGAGGTGCCGGCGTTGTTCACCAGGATATCGAGGCGCCCGAACGCCGCGGCGGCTTCGGCCACCAGCTTGCGGCAGGCGTCGGCCTTGGTGATGTCGGCGGCGATAAAAATTGGCTTGCGGCCATGCTCCGCCCCAAAGGCAGCCAACGTGCCCAGCGCGTCCTTCGCCTTGTCCGCGTTGCGTCCGGACAGCACGATATCGGCGCCGCAGGATGCCATGCCCTGCGCCATCGCCAGCCCCAGGCCGCCGTTGCCGCCGGTGACCAGTGCCACGCGCCCGGTAAGGTCGAACAGCTTCATTCTGGGGTCTCCCTGGTTGGATATGAGTTGCGCGACCTTGACGAGGCCGCGGCGAATGGGCAAGCCGAGCGCCGAATGCGCATCCTGCCCTGTCTTGCCGTTACGCTGCTGCTGGCGTGTACCGCGACGCCGGTCCGCGCGGAGAATCCGGATGCGCTGTGGCAGATCGTGCATGATCGCTGCGTGCCGGACCAGCAGGCGAATGGCGCGCCGGCGCCGTGTGTGCTGGTTGACCTCGCCGGCGGCTACGTGGTGTTGAAGGATCGTGACGGCGCCACTCAGTTCCTGCTGATCCCGACCGCGAAGGTGACCGGCATCGAGGATCCGGCGATCCTGGTGCCTAGCGCGCCGAACTACTTCGCGGCCGCCTGGCAGTCGCACGACATGGTGTCGCAGCGCGCCCAGCAGGTGTTGCCGCGCGACGACATCGGGCTGGCGATCAACTCCGTGTACGGGCGCTCGCAGAATCAACTGCACATCCATATCGACTGCCTGCGTCCCGATGTGGCTGCCGCGGTGCGGGCGCACGCCGCGGCGGTGAGCACGGCCTGGGCGCCGTTCCCGGTGAAGCTGCTCGACCATCCCTATCTCGCGCGGCGCGTGGCGAGCGGGGATCTATCGGATGCCAATCCGTTCACGCTGCTGGCGGACGGCGTGCCCGGCGCGCGTGGCGACATGGGCCACTGGACGATCGTTGCCGCGCCCGCGACTGTCGATGGCGCGCCCGGGTTCGTGCTGCTGGCGGATCATCTCGATGAGGCAATCATGGATCGTGCCAGTGGCGAGGAGTTGCAGGATCACGCCTGCGCCATCAAGTCCGGAGGTTGAATGGTAGGGTCTCAGACTGAGACCAACCGCCCGAATGATCGGATCTTCCGCGGTGCCCTCGTCACGCCGGCGGCGACGCCGAGGATCAGGATCGCGGTCATCCGCCACTGGCCGCGGCGGCCCGGGCGTCGATGAAGCCCAGCACGTCGGCGCGCACCGGTGCCAGGAACGTAAACGGCGCGGCGAAGGCACCCATCAGGGTGCGATGGCCGACAAACCGGTAGGTGCGCTCAACCACCGTGTCGCCGCTTGCGCGCAGCGTTGCCGCCAGCCGCCGCGTGTTGCCAGGATCGACGCTGCCGTCCGACCGCGGCGCGGCCAGAAACATCGGCGGGGCGTGCGCGGTGACGTAGTTGATCGGCTGCGAGCGCGCCCACGTCTGCGACGGGCCGAAGATCGCCTTCAGTGTGGGCGTGTCCAGCGGCAGGAAATCGTAGGGTCCGGCGAGCCCGATCGTGCCGGCGATGTCGCGCGCCGGGTCCAGGCCGACCTTGGCGAGCCAGGTCCCGTCCAGACTCAGCAGCGTGGCGATCTGCGCGCCGGCCGAGTGTCCCATCAGGAACAGCCGCGACGGATCGGCGCCGTAGGCCGGCGCATGCAGACGCGCCCAGGCCACCGCGCGTGCGCCGTCCTCGATGAAGTCGGGAAACCGCGCGGCGGGATAGATCCGATAGTCCGGGATGACCGCGACGACGCCGTGCGCCGCCAGGGTCGCGCCGACGAACCGGTAGATGCGCCGGTCACCGTCTTCCCAGCCGCCGCCGTAGAAGAACACCACGATCGGCGCGCCGGGCCGGACTGGGTTCGGTGCGTAGATGTCCACTCCGTGGCGCGGACCATCGGCGTAGGACAGGTCGGCGACCTGCGTAACGCCGGCCCGCGGCGCGAGCGCGTTCAACATCGCGACCGGGGACAGGGCGGCGAACAGGCTCATCGTCAGCGATAACAACCACGCATACATCGCCGGGTATACGTTCCAGCCCCGCCATCGGATCAGGCGTGCGCATTGTCACGTCCTGGGTGATCCAATCCCCGCTCTCGACCGTATCGAAACTGACCGGGGCGCGTCCTGCACCGGCTAGGTCGAGGCGCATCTGCGCGCCGCCGGCCATCAGGTCGACGGCGGGGCGCTCCGGGCGCTCGCCATGCCGCGGTTGTTCGGCTATGCGTTCAATCCACTGAGTGTGTATCTCTGCCATCGGCGCGACGGCTCGCTGATGGCCGTCCTGCACGAGGTGAACAATACGTTTGGGGAACGGCACAGCTACCTGCTGCCGGTTGAACACCAAAGGGGCGAACACCAGGGAGGCGACGTGATTCAGCAGTCTTGCCCGAAGTGCTTCTACGTATCGCCGTTCATGGACATGGCGATGACCTACCATTTCCGCATCGTCCCGCCCACCGCCCGCGTCGCGGTGGCAATCGAAACACGCGACGCCGACGGTCCGATGCTGCACGCGGTGTTCGCCGGCAACCGCCGGGAGCTGACCGACGCTGCGTTGCTGCGGGCCTTCCCGGCGCATCCGCAGTTGACCGTGAAGGTGGTCGCCGGCATCCACTGGGAGGCGCTGAAACTCTGGCGCAAGGGCATGCGGCTGAGGCCGCGGCCACTGCCGCCGGCTGACCTGGTGACGGCCGTCTCGCCTGGGGACGCGCCAGGGCGCGGTACGGATTGGGGCAGCACGACGCCATGAGCCTGCAGATGAGCAACACCGCGGACACCACCGCCGCCGTACCGCATCACGGAATGCGCGCCTGGATGCTCCGCCAGGTCATGTCGCCGCTGCAATGCGGCACGCTGACCATCGTCACCCCGGACGGCACGCGCGCGACGCGGCGCACCGACGCTCCAGGCCCTGACGCTATGCTGGTGCTCCATCGCTGGCGCACCCTGCGCCGCCTGCTGTTCGACGGCGATGTCGGCTTTGCCGAAGCCTATATCGATGGCGACTGGTCCAGCCCCGACGTGAGCGCGGTGATCGAGATTGCCGCGCGCAATCACGCCAGCCTGTCGAAGCGCATCAACGGCACGCGCCTGGCGCAATGGGTCAACCGGCTGCACCACCGGCGCCACACCAACACGCGCCGCGGCAGCCGTCGCAACATCGTGCATCACTACGACCTTGGCAACGAGTTCTACGCGCACTGGCTGGACCCGGGGATGACGTATTCCTCGGCGCTATACGTGCGTGACGACATGACCCTGGCCGAGGCGCAGACCGCGAAGCAGGATCGCGCGCTGGCATTGCTGTTCCCGCCCGATGCATCGCCCCATGGGGGGCCACCGCGGGACGCGGAGGTGCTGGAGATCGGCTGCGGCTGGGGCGGCATCGCCGAACGTCTCGTGGCGTGCGGCTGCAAGGTGGTCGGCCTGACCCTGTCGCCGTCGCAACTCGCGCACGCCAGCGCCCGGCTGGGGATCACCGGCCACGCCGCGCGGGCGGACCTGCGGTTGCAGGACTATCGAGACACCTCGGGCACGTTCGACGGGATCATCTCCATCGAGATGTTGGAGGCGGTGGGCGAGCGCTACTGGCCGGCCTATTTCGACACGCTGCGCGCGCGGCTGAAACCCGCGGGCCGCGCGGTGCTGCAGGTGATCACCATCGCCGAGGAGCGCTTCGAGAGCTATCGCAGCGCCCCCGATTTCATCCAGCGCTACATCTTCCCCGGCGGCATGCTGCCCACCGACGGCATCATGCGCCGCGAGATTGCCCGCGCCGGGCTGCGGCTGCTGTCGCTGGAGACTTTCGGCGCAAGCTACGCGCGCACACTTGCCGAGTGGCGCCAGCGGTTCGCCCAGGCCTGGCCCGAGATTGCGGCCATGGGCTTTCCGGACCGGTTCCGCCGCATGTGGGAGTACTACCTGCATTACTGCGAGGGCGGTTTCCGCGCCGGCGCGATCGATGTCGGGCTGTGGCTGATCGCGCACGCGGAGCAGCCTGCTTTGGGTGGCGCGGCGTGATCGGCAGGCGTTCGGTGGCGTTATCAATATGCGCGAGGACGTTTCTCCACCGTCATGGTCGGGTTTGATACGGCCATCCACGCACCGCCGGCGCCGTAACGGATGGCTGGGACAAGTCCGACCGGGATAGTGAGGGGGGCGCCGTCGGCCAGCGTGCGGCTTGCCGGACAGCGACTGTCAGCTTGCCCGGCGCCCAACGCTGGGTACTCTTGCCCGCAACACAATGGGGAAACCGGCATGTCCAGTGCACTGGAAGACAAGGACGCCATCCGCGAGGTTCTCGCGGAATACTGCTTCTGCCTCGACGGCGGACGCTTCGCCGAGATGGCGGCGCTGTTCGCGCCCGACGGCACCTGGCACACCGCGTTCGGCAAGGCGACCGGGCGCGCCGATATCGAGGCCCTTGCCAACCGCGTCGCCAATCGCGCCGGCCCGCGCCCGCGCGGCGCGCACCTGGTGACCAACATCGTGATCAAGCTGGCGGGTGATCGTGCCCTGGTCGCATCCAACTGGGCGTTGGCGCAGAACAGCCCGAACGGGCCTATTGTCAGTTCGGGCGGCGTTTACGCGGACGAGATGATCAAGCGGGACGGGAACTGGCTGTTCCATTACCGCAAGATCGACCGCTTCATCGCCGCCGACTGAGCTTGCGGAAGGCCTGGGACCTCGCTCCTGGACCTCGGGTGTCTGATTCAAGTCCACGCCTTCCTCGCGGCCGGTGTGTTCGCGGCACCCGTCGTGGGTCGGTTTGAATGGGTGCGAAGGGTCAGCGGTTCGACCCGACTACCGCCGCATCGGGTGGGGAACAGACCTTTCGGACTGACGCACCAGCGGCGGGTTAGCGCCAGAGAAGATGCCTTTGGGATGCGGCAGTGCTCGTGGCCGGTCTGGCCGTCAGCGGTCTGGCAGCCTTGGAATGCCAAAAGCGATAAGCCGACGTTGATTGTTAGAAGTCGGCAACGACGGGTTGCTGTCCCGCCCTACCGCTCACCGCGCGGGTCTTCCCTGACGGCGATGAAGCCCTGCCGGAGGCGCCGCAACAGCGATGTAAGCGTCTCCAGTTCATCCGCTGACAACGTGGCGAACGCGGTACGCAATGACGCGAGGTTGGTGTCGATCGCTTTCTCGAAGATCGCTCGCCCTCTCGACGTCAGGGTTGCAACCAGGTTCCTGCGATCGTCACGATCTACGGAGGATTTCACCAGGCCGTCACGCTCGAGACTCGTCATTAGTCCCGACACGGTCGCGCGGGTGACTTCCAGGGCCTTTACGATTTCCTTGTGCGGAACACCGCCGGCCCCGGACGCCCATAATCGCCCCAGGATCTGAAAGCGCGCGGGCGTCCCTGCCGTGTCCGCCATCCTTTCGGTGACGGCGTTGTCCACCTGCTGCGCGGTCATGCGCAGTGCGAACACCACGTCGAGCGCCGGAAGCTCCTGCCCCTTAAAGCGCTTGCGAAGCGCCTCCATGACGGTCGGCGGCGGCTCCGCGGGAAGGCGGTGGGGTGTTCGCGGGGGCATAGGTGTCTCCTGTCGGGGCGTCCAGTTGCCTTGCTTTGTTCGGGTGAAGATTAGTATGGCGCCTAACCGTATGCCGTCAACGCTGATCTGGCTTGCAAATTCGATGGACGTGGGGCGATTACAAACCCGTGAGCGGTCTGGATTCTGTTAGGCGCCTAACTTATACAGTGTGGCGCCTAACAGATTTCCGGAGACGAGCGATGCTGCAAGCCGAAGATGTTCTGACTGCCGGACCGGATGCGTTGCGCGACCCATCTGAGCGGGACACCGAGCGTGGGTTGGTGCACGACGAGGGCGAGGTCAGCCGTCCGCTATCACGGGATATTCCGCGGGAGACGAACGAACGACCCACGCCGCCGGCGCCGGATGGACATGGCGCGCCGGAGCAGCGAGACACGCCACGCAAGGGCAGACTTCGGCGTCCGCTGGCGCTGTCGCTCGGGGCGCTGCTGCTCGCGTCGGTCGCGGGTGGTGGCTATCTCTACTGGGACAGCGCCAGTCATTTCGAAACAACCGACGACGCGTTCATCGCGGCGCGCCAGTTCGCCGTTGCGCCGAAAGTCTCGGGTTACATCACGGCGGTTCCGGTCACCGACAATCAGCATGTCGAGACCGGGCAGCTGATCGCCCGGATCGACGATCGCGACTACCGCACCGCGCTCGCGCAGACCGCGGCGCAGGTCGATGCCGCGCAGGCGAGCATCGCGAACATCGACGCGCAGATCACCGTGCAGCAGGCACAGGTGGCGCAGAACTTGTCTCAGGTGCAGCAGCAGCAGGCGAGCCTGACATTCGCGCAGCAGCAGGCATCTCGTTACTCGAACCTCGCGAAGGACGGTTGGGGCACCATGCAGGATGCCCAGCAGTACACCTCGCAGCAGCGCCAGAATGAGGCTGCGCTGCGATCGGCGCAGAGCGCGCTGGTCGCGGCGGCGCGGCAACTGGCTGTGCTGAAGGCTCAGCGCGGCAGCGCTGAGGCGAATCTCGCCCAGGCGAATGCCCAGCGCGACCAGGCGAAGCTCAACCTGTCCTATACGATCGTCACCGCCGCGCAGCCGGGGCGCGTCGTGCAGCTTTCCGGCGCCGTCGGCCAGTACGCGCAGCCGGGCACCGCGCTGACGATGTTCGTGCCGGACGACATCTGGGTGACGGCGAACTTCAAGGAGACGCAGCTCGACCACATGCGGCCCGGGAACAAGGTGACGCTGCGTATCGATGCTTACCCGGATCGGACGGTCGAGGGCCATGTGGCGAGCGTGCAGCCGGGATCCGGCACCGCCTTCTCGCTGCTGCCGGCCGAGAACGCCACCGGCAATTACGTCAAGATCGTCCAGCGCGTGCCGGTGAAGATCGTGCTCGACGATCCGCCGGCCGATGTGGCGCTTGGCCCGGGCATGTCGGTGGAGCCGAGCGTCCGCGTCGATCCGCGCCCATCGCTCGCCGAGCGTCTGGGGAGGCTACTGTGAGCGCCGCTGCGCCGGTTTCGGCGGCGTCGCCCACGACTCGCGGCACCGCCGCCAATCCATGGCTGATCGCGGTTCTGGTAGCCTTGGCCAGCTTCATGGAAGTGCTCGACACGACCATCGCGAACGTCGTGCTGCCGTACATCGCCGGCGGAATGGGAGTGAGCGAGGACGAAGCGTCCTGGGTGGTGACGACGTATCTGGTCGCCAATGCCATCATCCTCACGGCCAGCAGCTTTCTTGCCAATCGCCTCGGCCGCAGGACCTTCTTCCTCATCTGCCTTGTGCTGTTCACGATCAGCTCGTGGATGTGCGGGGTGGCGTGGAGTCTCCAGTCAATGCTGCTGTTTCGCGTGCTGCAAGGTTTCGCGGGCGGCGGCATGGTGCCGGTCGCGCAGTCGATCCTGGCCGATGCATTCCCGCCGGAGAAGCGCGGCCAGGGCTTCGCCCTGTTCGGTGTTGCGGTGGTGGTGGCACCCGTGGTCGGGCCGACGCTCGGCGGGTGGCTGGCGGACAATATCTCCTGGCGCTGGTGCTTCCTGATCAACGTGCCGGTCGGCGTGTTTGCGACCGCGGCGATCGCGATGGTCCTGCGCGAGCCGGAAGGCGCCGCCGCGGCGCGCCGGGAATGGCGACGGCAAGCGGGCGGCTTCGACCTGGTCGGCTTCGCGCTGGTCGCGACGTTCCTCGGCGCGCTGGAGCTCGCACTCGACCGCGGGCTCGAGGACGACTGGTTCGGCTCCTCCTTCATCACCATGGTCGTTGCCATCTGTGCGCTGGCTTTCGTACTGATGATCCCGTGGGAGATGCGCCGCCGCAACCCGGCGGTCGATGTCCGGATGCTGGCCACGCGGCAGTTCGGCGCGAGCTTCCTGGTGATGCTGGCGACCGGCGCCATCCTGCTGGCGACCACCCAATTCCTGCCGCAACTGGTGCAGCAGGATTTCGGCTACACCGCCACGTGGGCGGGGCTCGTGCTGTCCCCGGGCGGTATCGTCACCATGCTGATGATGTTCGTGGTGGGACGTCTGTCAGCCAATGTGCAGCCGAAATACCTGATCGTCGCCGGTGCGATCCTCACCGCGCTGTCGATGTATGAGCTGACCAGTACGTATGGCGATCTCGGCTTCTGGTTCTTCGCGCACACGCGCATGCTGCTCGGGGTCGGGTTGCCGCTGGTCTTCCTGCCGATCCTCGCGGCGTCGTATGACGGCGTTCCGCCGGGGAAGACCGACCAGGCCTCGGCGTTGATGAACGCGGCGCGCAACACGGGCGGGTCGATTGGCATCTCGATCGTGTCCAACGTGCTGGCGCATCGCGAGCAGTTCCATCAGAGCCGGCTGGTTGAGCATGCGATCCCGTCGAGCGTGCAGTATCAGGACACGCTGCAGCAGGTGACGAACTACTTCGTCGCGCAGGGGAACTCGTTGATCCAGGCGCAGCAGCAGGCGATTGCCTGGATCGGGCAACAAGTCCAGGCGCAGGCGTCGTTCCTCGGCTACATCGATGCGTTCTGGGTGCTGATGCTGATCTCGCTCGCGGCCGTGCCGCTGGCGCTGACACTGCGCAAAGTGAAGCTCGGCGGACCTGCGCCATCGGTCCATTGAAGACCGGTCCGTTGAAGAGATGTCCGTTGAAGAAAGGTGCGGTCGTGACCTGTGGTTCAGCGACGTTGTCGGTCTGTCATCGAAGCGAGAACGGCGACCTGTGTCGGGCGCGATGCCCGCACGAAGGATGCAGCGATCTGACGATTGAGGAGATAATGGCCGAGCCGATCGTGCGCGAGCTGATGCGAGCCGATCACGTGGACCCGGCGGCGTTCGAGGCATTGTTACGCTCGATCGCCGCAAGGTCGCCCGGCCGCACTGCACAGCCAGGTCCCCAGCGCTGGCGGCCCGCGTGGTTTCGGGGCCAAATCTTCGCTGAAAGCCCGGTGCGTGCCAAGGATGCTTGACGGATTGTCAAAGCGAGGTTCTTGCACCGTCTCCGTTAAATTCCAGGCCCCGTTAAATTCCAGGTCCCGTCAGATTCCAGTCAAGGGATGGCGATGCGCAAACCACGACAGAACACGACAGGGACAGTACGGATCGTCGAGCGGCGCGATGGTCACGGCGCGGCGCAGCGTGGTCAGCCCGCTTGCGCCTGATCCGGCGGCACGCGCATCGCCTCGGCCTCACGCTTCAGCCGGTGGAAGCTGCGCAAGCTGAACGGCAGCATGCCGACATACAGCAACCCGCCCGCCGCCAGCGCCGCCCAGGGATCGGCTACCAGCAAGGCCGCGAAGACGCCCACGCCCAGGAAGGTCGGCAAGACATACTCGGCCGGCATCTTGAAGTTCTTGAAGCTCCAGACCGGCAAGGTGGAGACCAACAGCAGCGCGATGCCGACCAGCACCACGGCACACACCAGCGGATAGGACGCGACCGTCAGGAGCCAGTCCCAGCCGAGCTTGCGCGCTTCCAGCCCGACGAACAGCGGAAACAGCACCAGCCCGGCGCCCGCCGGCGCGGGCACGCCGGTAAAGAAGTTATACGCGTAGGCGGGACCCGGCGCGCTATCCAGCGCGGCGTTGAAGCGCGCCAGCCGCAGCGCCATGCACACCGCGAACATCATGCACGGGATGAAACCGAACGCGCCGGCCCGGTGCAGCGACCACAAATACAGCACGAAGGCCGGCGCCACGCCGAAGCACAGGAAGTCCGCCAGGCTGTCGAACTCGGCGCCAAACCGCGAGGTGGCCTTCAGCATCCGCGCCAGCCGCCCATCCAGCCCGTCGATCGCGGCGGCCACCGCGATCGCCACGGCGGCGGTGCCGAAACGTCCCTCCAGCGCGTAGCGCATGCCGCTCAGCCCGGCGCACAACCCGAGCAGCGTCATGATGTTCGGCACCAGCCGGTTGAACGACGGGCCCTTGAAGCGTGGCCGCGGCCGCGGACGCAGCCGCCGGTGCAGCAGGCGCATTGGTGAGACGCGGCCTAAATCGTCACGCCGGGGGTCGTCACGCCCGGCCCGGTCGAGCCCAGGCCGGTCCAGCGGGTCGTCGCCGCGAGGACCGCGGTCGGGCGGCCACACGCCACTCATGGCGCCAACGCCGCGATGACCGTTTCGCCGCCGATCATGGTCTGTCCCTCCCGCACCAGCGGCGGTCACGCCCTCGGGCAGATAGAGGTCGGTGCGGCTGCCGAACCGGATGATGCCGAATCGCGCGCCGGCCCGCACCGCGTCGCCCTCGCGCAGGGTGCAGACGATGCGCCGGGCGATCAGCCCGGCAATCTGCACCACCGCGATCTCCTGCCCGTCCGGCAGGCGGATTGCAATGGCGTTGCGCTCGTTCTCCTCCGCCGCCTTGTCGGCAGCGGCACTGACGAACGCGCCGTGGCGATAGGCGATCCGGCTGACCGTGCCATCCGCCGGCACGCGGTTCACATGCACGTCCAGCACCGACAGGAAGATGCCCACACGCCAACGTGGGGTCGCGCCAAGACCGAGTTCGCCCGGGGGCTGCGCCGGTCCGACCGTGATCACGCGGCCGTCCGCCGGCGCCAGCAGCACCCCCGGCCGCTCCGGCGCCACGCGCTCCGGGTCGCGGAAGAAATACAGGCAGGCCAGCGTGAAGATTACGCCGGCCCAGGATAGCCAGATGCCAATGAGAAGGCCCAGCACCAGCGCGACCAGCCCGGCCAGGATGAACGGCCGTCCGGCGGGGTGGGGCGGCGCGACGGCCTGACGGAAGGTTTCGGCGACATCCATGCCGTGGGTTTATGGATGCTTCACATTACTCGGACAAGCTGGCGGCCCCGCATCGCCAGAAGTCAGGAGCTGCACGTGAGCCTGGACGACATCACCACGACCTTGGGCATGACCTTGGGTCCCTTCCGCATTGACGCCTCTGGCGCGCTGGAGGCGACCCAATCCCACCCCGTGCCAGGCTTCAGTTGCCGATGGCGTGGCCAAGCGCTGCACGCGAAGCTGCTGCCGGGTGATCGCTCGGACTGGCGGCTGCTGTTGCAGGCGCCGCTCGGCCGGATGCCGAGCACCGCGCACGCGCCGGATACCGCCCGCCGCTCGTCGGGTTTCATCCTGCTGCGCGGGCTGCCCGCCATGTTGCCTGAGGGCTGGAGTATCGGGCTGGCCGCCGATCACCGCGTGCTGCTGGAGGCGAAGCTGCGCGTGCCATTGCCGATCACCGCGACGGCGCTGATCGCCGAGATCACGATCTTTCTGCTGGCACTGGCGCCCTATCTGGACGTGTTGGAGGAAGCCGGGCTGGCGGCACCGTCGGACCCTGGCGGCACGGCGAACACCTGGCCCGGATAGATCAGGTTCGGATTGCGGATCTGCTCGTGATTGGCCTGGTAGATCACGGTGTAGCGAATCCCGCGGCCATACGCCTGAGAGGCGATGCGCCACAGGGTTGTCCCCGGCTGCACGATGACGCGGCCTGCCGCAAGGTCGCCTGGCGGGATCAACTCACGGTGGAACGGTAGCTCGACGCGCGCGATCACCTTGCCGTCGGGGCCGACCTGGTCGAGCCGTAGCTGATGCGGCCCCTCGGGCACCACGGTCCGGGGCGCCAGGACCCACCGCCCATCCTTGCCAGTGTGCACCTCGCCGATCGGGTGATTGTCGGCATACAAGCGCACGGTCGTATCTGGCTTGGCCGTGCCGGACAGTTGCAGATCGCCCCGCGCATCGTAATCCAGCGCGCCCAGGCCGAGTTGGCCAGGCTTCGTCGCGCCCGCGCCCGGCGGACCTTGCAGCACGCGCGGCGGCTGCTGTGGCCCGGTGAGCACGGCAAGCGGCGGCAGCGCGCCGGGCGGACCGCGCTCGGGCACCGCCATCAGCACCGATCCCGCGCTGGCGACCTCCTGGCCGGACGCGGTGTGTTCCTGCAGTGTGAGCGCGTGAGGACCGGCGGGCAGGGGCAGGGTCAGCGCCCATGCCCCCTGGCCGTCCGCGGTGGCATGTCCGATTTCGACGCCATCGGAGCGGATCGACAGCTCGGCGCCAGGCTGGCTGCGGCCGGCGATCACCGCGTCGCCCTGCGGATCGATCCGCACGATGTCGAAGCTGGGCGGGACCGGTGCGGTATCCGGTACCGACCCCGCCGGCGCGGTGCCTGGTGCGGTCGTGGCCTGGCCCGCCGGACCCGCCGTCTGGTTTGGTCCCGTCTGGCTTAGCCCTGTCTGGTTTGACCCGGTCTGGTTTGACCCTGGCCGATTTGGTACCGTCTGGTTCGGCGTCGCTTGCGGCGTGGTGGTTTCCACGGGCAGGCCCGAAGTCGGTGCCGGGGGCCGGAAGGTCCTCACCGCGAACATGCCGATGCTGCCGACCGCGATCAGCGACAACGCAGCCAGCGCCAGGTTGCGAAGCTTGGTCGCTCGATCAGGAGCCGGGCTAGAATCGGGCATCAGCGTCAGCCTAGGGTGACACGTTCGGCGCCGCAATCTCGCTTGGTGCCGGATGAGATCATACGAGGGAACCGCGCGAGGCAACAGCCCGAAGGGGAGTGGTTCACGGGATGAGGGGGAATGGATCGTGACGGAGAAGGCACCGGTGGAGCAGTCGCCGGTAGAGCAGTCATATGTGCCGGTGTCGGTCTGGGATCTGCCGACGCGCCTGTTTCACTGGGCGCTTGTGCTGCTCGTCGGGTTCAGTTGGCTGTGCGCCCAGTGCAACTGGATGGATTGGCACCTGCTGTCCGGCTACGCGATCCTGGCGCTGCTGCTGTTCCGCCTGGCCTGGGGGTTTGTCGGCAGCGAGACCGCGAGGTTCGGCCATTTCCTGGCTAGCCCATTCGCTGCGCTGCGCCATCTGGCCCATCTGCCACGGCGCGACCCCGACCATCAGGTTGGGCACAATGCGGCCGGCGGCTGGATGGTGCTGCTGCTATTGCTGCTGCTCGCTGTCCAGGTCGGCACGGGACTGTTCTCCAATGACGACGCGCTGACCGAGGGACCGCTGGCCGGCGCTGTCGACAAGTCAACCAGCGACTGGCTGAGCCACATCCATCGGGTGAACTTCACGCTGATCGAGATCGCGGTGGCGGGACATATCCTGGCAGTGCTGACCTACGCGGTGCTGAAACGCCACGACCTGGTCCGGCCGATGCTGACCGGGCGCAAACGCCTGCCGGCGGACGCGCCACGGCCGCGCATGGCCAGCGTGTGGCTTGCTCTACTGCTGATTGTTGTGGCGGCCGGGGCGGTCACCTGGCTGGTCAACCGCTCTTGACGCATTAACCCTCATTTCTCACCCTCTTGCGGGTGCTGGCTCGGTCCTTGCCGCGCCAACAGGTTTTCGCACCTTGCGAATACACCCGGTATTGGCAGCGGCGCGAAAACCTGCTGACACGACAATGCCCAACAGTGCCCTGGGCCATCATCCCGCAACAGTGTGAGAAATGCGGGTTAAGCGAACCGAGCGAAGGCCAGGGGCCCCGCCCGGCCGGCTACTTGGCCCGATAGGTCTTGTGACAGGCGCCGCAGGCACCCCCGACGTCCTTGAGCGCCGCCGCGAAAGCTTCCTTGTCGTCAGCCTTGGCAGCGGCGGTCAGTTTGTCGGCCGCCGTGCCGAGGTTGGCCGCCGCCTTGGCAAAGCCGGTGCTGTCCGACCATATTTCCGGCAGCGCCTTGGTGTCCTCGCCCTTGTCGGTCCCGGGGGGGAACAAAGTCGGGATCTGTTTCGCCCAGGCGGCGGTGGCGCTGCCGGCGCCCGCAAAGGATTTCACCGCGACCCCGGCCTTTACCGCCAGATCGACCGCGCCGATCGCTGAGGACTGCAAGTCCATGCCGGCCTTGCGGACCGCGATCGTGTCGATCTCGGCCCGCGCGATCGCCACGCCTGCCACGCAGCACGCCAGCGTGGCGAGCCCAGCCAATCGGATGTTCATCCCAATGGTCTCCCCTGAACCGGAAGGGCAATCGTGGCATGACCCGGGACCGCTTGCCAACGGGCACCAATCGCGCCGTTCAGCGTGGCCACAGCGCCGAGGCGCCCAGCAGCGCCCACCCCAACATCAGCAGCGAGCCGCCGATGGGCGCCAGCATTGGCACCCGCAGTCCGGCGAGCGCCAGCGGGTAGACGGCACCGCAGAACAGCAGCAGCCCCACCGCGAAGGCCGCGCCCGCCCAATTGGTCAATCGGGCGGCCTGGCGGCTAGCGCGATCGGCCCACAGGCCGCAGGCCAGCAGGGCCAGCGCGTGCCAGCCCTGCATCTGGATGGCGCTGCGCAGCATCTCGGCGGCGCGCGGGTCGGTATGTTCGGGCACCGCATGCGCTGCCACCGCGGCCATTGCCACCGCGCCGAGCCCGGCCAGCGCGCCGAGGCCGATCCATAATCGTTGCATTGCCAGCAACCCTGTTCCACCACGTGCCCGCCACCTATACCATTGCAATTCATGCCGCGTGGGGACCTCTTTCCAGAGATAGGGCCGTTCGAGACCGGATACCTTCCGCTCTCGGCGGGCCATGTCATGTATTGGGAGCAGGTCGGCAGTCCGCGCGGCCGGCCGGTACTGTTCCTGCACGGCGGCCCGGGCGCCGGCGCGGGCGCGGTGCACCGGCGCTTCTTCGACCCCGACTTCTGGCGCGTGGTGATCTTCGACCAGCGCGGCGCCGGCCGATCGCGCCCGCTCGGCAGCTTGGCCGATAATTCCACCGCGGACCTGGTGTCCGACATCGAGCGGCTGCGCCGGCACATCGGCGTCGAGCGCTGGCTGCTGTTTGGCGGCTCCTGGGGCTCGACGCTGGCCTTGGCCTACGCCCAGGCCTATCCGGACCGGGTGTCGGGTTGCGTGCTGCGCGGCGTGTTCCTCGGCCGGCCGAGCGAGGTGGACTGGTTCCTGCACGGCCTGCGCGCGGTGTTCCCCGACGCGCATGCGCAGTTCGCCAGCTTCCTGCCGGAGGCCGAGCGCGGCGAGCTGCTGAAGGGCTATCTGGCGCGGCTGACCGACCCGGACCCCGCGGTGCACATGCCGGCGGCGCGCGCCTGGTCGATCTACGAAGGCTCCTGCTCCACCATGCTGCCCAGCCCGGACACCGTCAGCTCGTTCGCGCAGGATCGGACCGCGTTGGGGCTGGCGCGGATCGAGGCACATTATTTCGCCCACGGCCTGTTCTTGCCGCCGGGAGGATTGCTTGCCGGTATGGATCGCATCGGCCACATCCCGGCGGAGATCGTGCAGGGGCGCTACGACATGATCTGTCCGGCCTGCACCGCGTTCGAGCTGGCGGCCGCCTGGTCGGCGGCGCGGCTGACCATCGTGCCGGATGCGGGCCATTCCGCGCTCGAGCCGGGTATTCGCCGCGCGCTTGTCGCCGCAGTCGAACGATATCGCCAGGGGCGTTGAAGCGCCGCGCGGCCAACGGGGGGACGGACCGGCAATGAAAGTGGGCATCATCGGCCTCGGCACCATGGGCATGGGTGCCGCGCTGAACCTGCACCGCAAGGGCCACCAGGTCATCGGCTGCGAACTGCGCGAGGAATCGCGTGCCGAGTTCATCGCCGCCGGCGCCGCCGCGGTGGCGACCCCGGCCGAGCTGCCGACCGACCTCGACGCGGTGGTGGTGTTCGTGATCAACGCCGCGCAGACCGAGCAGGTGCTGTTCGGCGCCCAGGCTGGTTCCGAGGGCGCCGGTTCCGGGGGCTGCCTGCAACGGCTGAACAAGGGCGCGGTGATCCTGTGTTGCGCCACCATCGCGCCGGAGGCGGCGAAGGCGCTCGGCGCGCGGATCACCGCGGCTGGGTTCCTGATGCTCGACGCGCCGGTTTCCGGCGGCAAGGCCGGCGCGCATGCCGGCACCATGACGGTGATGGGTGCCGGGTCGGACGCCGCCTTCGCCAAGGCGCGGCCGGTGCTGGACGCGATCTCCTCCAAGGTCTGGCAACTGGGCACCGAACCGGGGGTCGGCAGCACGGTGAAGATGGTCAACCAGCTTCTGGCCGGCGTGCACATCGCCACCGCGGCCGAGGCGCTGGCGCTGGGCATCCGCGCCGGGGCCGATCCGAAAACGCTATTCGAGGTGATCTCGGCCTCGGCCGGCAGTTCCTGGATGTGGCAGAACCGTGTGCCGCATGTGCTGGCGGGCGACGACACGCCGCTGTCGGCGGTGAACATCTTCGTCAAGGACCTGGGCATCGTGCTGGACCAGGCGCGGGCGCTGACCTTTCCGCTGCCGCTTGCCGCCGCGGCACATCAGTTGTTCCTGGCCGCCGCGGCGCACGGCGAGGGCGCCAAGGACGACGTCTTCGTCATCCGCGTGTGGCAGGCGCTGACCGGGATCGATCTGCCGAAGAAGCCTGACCGCGATTGATCGCGGCGAAGACAAGTCGCGGATGCCGGCCTTCGCCGGCATGACGAGGGGCACCGTCGATGGGTCAATCTTTACGGCTGCTGGTATAATCACAGACTTGTGGCGAACTCATTTCGTCGGAAGGTTTGCCTTCTTCATCGAAATCCCAATATGTCAAGCCTCGGAAGCGTTTCCGGAAGGCGAACTACATGAACCTGATAATTCTGATCATCATTCTGATGATCCTGTTCGGTGGCGGCGGCTTTTACTATGGCGGGCCATATGTCGGTGGTGGATTGGGCACCGTCCTTCTGATCGTCCTGATTGTCCTGCTATTGCGAGGATGACCGATGCCGTAAAGGGCAACCGCTCCGCCGCGAGGTAAGCGAGCGAAAGGTCGAGGCGCTACGCATTAGGTCAAGCGCCGCGACAGGTCTGGGCGTGCCCGCCGGATCTGTCCGTTGCGCGGGAATGGTGGTATTAAATCGGCCTGCGTACCTGCTCAGCAACCCTTGGAGCCCCGCAATGGCCACAGCGCCGTTCATCATCGAACCGCATTTCCGCCTGCAGGAATGGGTCGCCGAGGAGAAGGGCTATTTCCGGGACGCCGGCCTCGACTACGTGTTCCAGGAGCTGATCCAGTCGAGCGATGGCAAGCACCACGACCGGGGCGACAAGGTCGGCGCGTTCCAATCGTTCGAGCGCGGGCGCGAAGCGGCAGTGAGCTGCGCGTGTCACTGGACCGTGGGCGTTGCGGCATCGCAGGGCAAAGGGCGGCTCTACGCGGACGTCTATTCGATCGCGCCGTCGGGGGTGTTCGTCGCCGCGGACTCGCCGATCCGGCGGCCGGAGGACCTGGCCGGGGTGCCGATCTCGGTCGGCTATCAATCCGGCAGCCACTATTCGACTATCCAGGCGCTGGAGCAGTACCTGCCGGCCGACCGGATCAACCTCTCTTTCGCACAGGGCATGTTGTTTGCCCGGCTGGACAATCTGCTGAATGGCGCGTCACGGGCGTCGGCGCTGTTCAACGGTCCGTATTATCTCGCGGAGCAACTGGGGTTCCGCAAGATCATCGACACGACGTTCATGATCGCAACGATGATCACCGGCGATCCGGACACCGATGACCTGCGCCGGTTCTTCGCCGCGTTGCAGCGAGCGCAGCGCGACATCGATCTGCGGCCAGACCGTTACACCAAGTATTACCGGAACGAATTCCCGGTGCGCTATCACGCCGTGATGGATACGCGGCGCTGGGGACCCGGTGAACGTCTGGTGTTCGAGCGCTACTCCAAGGAGGTCTACGAGGAAACCTTCAGTTGGATCGCCCAGCACGGCATTTTCGCCGATGGCGCGATGGGCGCCGGCAACTACGAGGACGCTGTGCTGACCGCGACGCGGTGAACGGAAAGACTTACGTCCGGCACCGGCACGGAGCGGGGTCGAGTCGCCGCAAGAGACGTTGCGCCTGCATCATGCCGGCGCGCGCCGCCATCCACGACTTCGCTTGTTGCACGAAGGCAAGAACCCATGCCGGTGGTAGTGGCGACCGGGCGCTGGATCGGGTTCGGTATGCGTCCCACAGCACGAGGGAGCAAGCGATGCGTATCGAGACCCGACCGCAAGACCACCCGACCGCCACCACGGCGGAGATTGCCAGACTTCTGGTGTCGTTTGAACTGAGCCAGAGCAAGTGGGTGCTGACCGTCCGCGCGCCGGGCAGCGCGAAGCTGTCGCGCTTCACGGTTGCAGCGCGCGACACGGAGAAGGTGTTGAGCCTGCTGACGGCGCAGCGCCAGCAAGCGGAGCGGCGCACCGGCCGGCCGGTGCGGATCGTGAGTATCTACGAGGCCGGGCTGGATGGGTTCTGGCTGCATCGCTGGCTGGAGGCGCAGGGGGTCGAGAGCCACGTGGTGGACGCGGCCTCGATCCTTGGCCCACAGCGCAAGCGGAACGCGAAAACCGACCGGATCGATGGCGAGAAGCTGCTGCGCAGCCTGGCGTCGTGGCTGGACGGTGAAGTTGGCGTGTGTTCGATGGTGGTGCCGCCGAGTGTGGCGCAGGAGGATATTCGCCGCCTGTCGCGTGAACGCGGCGAGCTGGTAGGCGAGCGGACGCGGCTGAGCAACCGGATCGGCGGGTTGCTTGCCAACCAGGGGATTGCCGGGTTCAAGCCGTTGCAGAAGGACGCGCGGCAAGTGCTGCAGACGTTGCGTACCGGCGATGGACGCGCGCTGCCGCCGCACCTTCATACGACGATCGAGCGGATCCTGCTGCGGCTTGAGTTGCTGTGCGAACAGATCAAGGCGGCGGAGGCGGAACGTGACGCGCTGCTGCGTGCCGCGCGGGTAGCTGCGGCGCCAGACACGGCGCCGGAGGCCGCGACAGCCGCGCCGCCCGAAATGGCGGCCGCGCCGTTGCTGTTGCGGCTGCGCGGGATCGGGCCGGAGTTTACCACAGTGCTGTCGTTGGAGTGTCTGAACAGAGACTTCGACAATCGACGCCAGTTGGGGTCGTTCGCCGGCATCGCGCCGACACCGTGGTCCAGTGGCGGCGTGGAGCGCGAACAGGGCATCTCCAAAGCCGGGAACCGGCGGTTGCGGACGATCCTCATTGAGCTCGCCTGGTCGTGGCAGCGCCATCAGCCCAACTCGACGCTGACGCAGTGGTTCCACAAGCGGATCAAGGGCCAAGGCGCGCGCGTGAAGCGCATCGCCATCGTTGCGCTGGCGCGCAAGCTGCTCGTCGCGCTGTGGCGCTACGTCAAGCACGGCGTGGTGCCGCAAGGTGCCGTGCTGAAGGCCGCGTGAGCGGAACGCGGGACGAAACGATGAAGGAACACCGCGCCATGCGATGACAGACACACCGAGGTTCGGTCGGGCCTGATCAGCTCGCCGAAGTCCAGGGCACGGGACCGCATCCACGACGGGCTGAAAAACGCCGTAATGAAAGAATGGTCCCGATCGCCCAGCCCGCTGCCCCAAGCATGGGGGTTTATGGTGCAGCCACTCTGAGTGGCGACCGGATATGAGTTGATGTGGCGCGACGCCGCATGACCGACAGGGCTGGGACTTGCATCTGGACGATAGGGCGGAGTGAAGCTGCGAGCAGGACCGATCGCCGCCGAACGACACGAACGATTGTGCTTGGGTGGTGATGCCGGCCTCAAGTCCTGCGCTGCGCGCACCCGCAAGCGGGCGGCGGGACTTGACCCCGGCATCACCACCCAAGCCAGGCGCCGGGGTGCCCTTTAAGCACCCGTGGGCAGCAACTGACCACGGAAGGGAAAACCACGAGATGAGCGAATTTCCACTTGACGGGGGACACCTCATATGAGTCGTGGATACCGGGACGCGCCGGCTTGCCGCCGTAGTGACCGTCGAAGAGTCGATCATCCGGACGCCCGATATCCGCGCCGAATCCCTCCAAGATGCCGCCGGCATCGATCGTATACCCCAGGCTGCATTAACCGAACGTTCAGTAACCGGCCGTATATGCCGGTGACCTTGGACAGGAGGGTGTCATGCGTAAATTGATGATCTTGCTCGCGCTCGCCGCCTTTGTCGGCGCGCCGCTGGCGGCGACCGCCAGCCCGAACGGAACGCGCGAGGAGGCAACGGCCATGGTGCAGAAGGCCGCGGCGCTTCTGACGAAGGACGGAAAGGACAAGGCTTTCGAGGCGTTCGACGATCACGCCGGCCCGTTCGCCGATCGTGACCTTTATATCTTTGTGCTGGACATGAATGGAACCACCGTCGCGCACGCCACCAACAAGGCGCTGATCGGCAAGACGCTGCTGAACATGAAGGACGCGGACGGCAAGCTCTTCGTGCAGGAACTGATCGCGACCGCGACGACCAAGGGCGAGGGGTGGGTCGACTATAAATGGTCCAACCCTGTGTCCAAGAAGATCGAAGCCAAATCGAGCTTCGTCAAGAAGGTCGGCGACTACGTCATCGGCTGCGGCGTCTATAGCAACTGAAGCTGATCGACGCGCCGGAGGCGGGTACGCGTTATGCCCGCTTGCCGGCCCGGCGACGATGTCATTCCGGTACAGGGACAATGTTCGGCATCTTGACCTCCTGGCTGACCAACGCGCGGCTTTCTTATAAACTCGGCTTTGGCCCAATCCTTGTCGCGTTGTTCATGCTTGGCATGGGTGCTGTGTCGCAGTACGCGGCCCGGCAACAAAGCGCGGCGCTGAACCAGGTCGTCTCGGTGACGTTCGCGAAGGATCAGGCGGCGGTCGAGACCAGAAAAGCATTGGCGGCGGCGCACATCGATCTGTATCGCATGATCAGTTGGCAGACCAACAGCACCGACGACGGCAAAAAGGCGCAGGACCGCGCGCGACGCATCAAGGTCGACGTGGCCACCGCAAGCAGTACGCTTGACGCCCTGGGCGCGAAGTACTCGCTCACACCGCAGGAGGCGACCGCCCTGCAATCCGCCCGCGCCGCCGCCAAGGACTATCTCGGCGCGGTCAACGATGTTTTGGACATGGCTGCCGTCGATACCGCGACCGCTCTCACATTCATGTTGGAAGCCGACAATAAATACACGACGCTGGGAGACCGTCTCGCCGATCTTGATGCCATCGAGAAGCGGCTGACCGACGGAACGGCCATTGCCGCCGCTGCCAGCGCATCCAGGGCGATGATGCTGTGTCTCGCGCTGCTGGCGGCTGCGTTGGCGCTGGCCGGGCTGGTCGTCGTGCTGGGGTCGCGCGGCATCGCGCGGCCGATTCTCGGCATGGCGCGAGCCATGGCCAATCTCGCGAGCGGCGACACGTCGGGCGCGATCCCCAGCCTGGGGCGAGGCGACGAGATCGGCGAGATGGCCGCCGCGGTCCAGGTGTTCAAGGACAACATGATACGCACCGACCAGCTTGCCACCGAGCAGCAGTCCGAGCACCGTCTAAAGGAGCGACGGCAGCAGGCGATCGAAGGCCACATCAAGACGTTCGATCAGGCGGTTGCCGGCTCGCTGGACATGCTGGCGTCGGCGTCGACCGAGTTGCAGACCACCGCCCGATCGATGTCGGCAACCGCCGAGGAAACGACGCTGCAGGCGACGGCCGTCGCTTCGGCTATGGAACGCTCATCATCCAACGTTCAGACCGCGGCGTCTGCCGCCGAGCAGCTCTCCGCGTCGATCACGGAGATCTCGCGCGAGGTGGCCGAGTCGGCCCGCATTGCAGGCCAGGCCGTCGCGGACGCCAGCCGCACCAACGCGCAGGTCCAGGCGCTGGCCGGCGCTGGCCAGAAGATCGGGGATGTGGTCGAGCTGATCAACCAGATCGCCGGTCAAACGAATCTTTTGGCGCTGAACGCAACCATCGAGGCGGCGCGGGCGGGGGAAGCCGGCAAGGGATTTGCGGTGGTCGCGTCGGAGGTCAAGAACCTGGCGACGCAGACTGCCCGAGCGACCGCCGAGATAGCGGGTCAAATCAAGTCGATCCAAAGCGCGACCGCAGGTTCGGTGCGCGCGATCGAAAACATTACGGGCACGATCAACCGGATCAGCGAGATCACGACGACGATCGCCGCCGCGGTCGAGCAGCAGGGCGCAGCGACCAAGGAGATCGCGCGCAGCGTTCAACAGGCTTCCACCGGCGCCTCGGAGGTATCGTCCAATATCGCGACCGTGGCACAGGCTGCGAGCACCGCCGGGTCAGCCTCTGCGCAGGTACTGGGGGCGGCGGGCAATCTGGCCGCGCAGGGTGAGACCCTGCGTGCCGATGTCGGGCGTTTCCTCGCCAGCATCCGTGCCGCCTGAATGGCGGCGGATTGGCGACCATTAGGATCGGTCGGGTGCTTTCTTGGCAACAAGGACTTTGGTCGTTAGTTGATTCGACTGGATGGTTTTGCCGCAAGCGGTGACGCCGGACACGCGACGCGGCGGAAGTGGGCGCTTTCAGGTTTAATCCTGCCACCTCCACATCTGCACCAACTCCCTGTAGCCCTTGGCGCACATGCTTCGGCGCCGAGATTGACGTCATCGTCATCCGCACGTGGCAAGCGATGACCGGGATCGATCTGCGATGCCGGCCGACGGCGCCTGAGCGCAGTAATACCAGGTACCCTAAGTCCCAACCCACGCCCAGGTGCGAGAGCCAATTGACCTGATCCGGTCGGGGTCGCAATTTGCGCCTCGTTCAGGGCGGGTGGACGCCCTGGGCGCAGGCCGGTCGCCCGGCCGGCAACTCCGGCTGCGTTGTAGCGATGCACCCAGTCGCACAGGCTCTGACGGTCAATGCCGCTCGCCGCTGCTGCCTCGCCACGCGGCGACCCTCCAGCACCAGCGCAACCCCAAGCAGACGCCGCACCTTGCCACCATCCGCCGCCTTCGCCGCCAGCCTGCGCAGTTCCGACGGTGTATGATCCCGACGCGTCACCTCGATCGCCTTGCCCACCTTGCCAAACCCCTCACCATGCTCCGGGAGCGCACGGAACCCGAGTGCAACCAATTCGGGAATCCACCTCGTGAGTCGGGAATTCTGATACTTGGCATGAGGTCGCGGCTCTGCCCTGACCTTCGTTTGCACACGCGCTCGCCCTCACGGTTAACCACACGGTAACCCCGGCCTGTGACAGTTCCCGACTGATGGCGCGGCGCTTTCCGCGGACGCGTCCAGGAAAGGTTCGGGACCGATGGCTCTACCGCTGTCGCAGGCTGACGTTGCTCGATTACTGGCCGAGCCCTCCGCGCCGGTGCGCGCAGACGTGGCAACCAAGTTGGCGTCCGGATTCGAGGACGCCGAACTGACGGACAGCGAACTGCTTGTCGCCCAGGACATCCTGCGCATTCTGGCGCAGGACGTCGCTGTCGCGGTGCGTTGTGCGTTGTCGTACAACCTGCGGCGGGCGACGCGTCTGCCGCATGACGTGGCGGTGCGGCTGGCGCACGACGTCGAGGACGTGGCGCTGCCCATCCTGGAGGACGCGCCGGTCCTGACCGAGGCGGATCTGATCGCAGTGATCCGGCAAGGTTCGCCGCGCAAGCAGGTGACCATCGCGCGCCGGCCCGACGTCTCCGAGCCGGTGGCCGACGTGCTGATCACCGAGGCGCCGGAGCCGGCGGTCGTTGCCCTGATGGAGAACGCCAGCGCGCGGATTGGCGCGGCCAGCCTGGGCAAGGCGCTCGATCGTTTCGCTGACAGCGAGGCGGTCAAGGCGGGCATGGCGCGGCGCGACGCGTTGCCGATGACCGTCACGGAACGGCTGGTGGCCATGGTCTCCGACCAGTTGCGGGAATACCTGGTCGCGCACCACGATCTACCCGCGGGGCGAGCCACCGAGATCATCCTGCAGACGCGCGATCGCGTGACGCTCAATCTCAGTCACGGGTCGGATGCGGCGGAACTGGTGGCGCTGACGGAACAGATGCACCGCAAGGGGCGGTTGACCTCGTTGCTGGTGTGGCGAGCGCTGAGCCTGGGCGACATGGCGTTTTTCGAGGCAGCGATGGCGACTCTCGCCGGCGTACCGATCGCGAACGCGCGTATCCTGATCCATGATGCCGGGGACGCCGGGCTGACGTCGCTGTACGGGAAATCCGGGCTGCCGGGGCGGATGCTTCCCGCGGTGCGGACGGCGGTCGAGGTGCTGCGCGACGTGCGGTTCGACGGCGGCGAACGCGACCACGAGCGCTACCGGTCGCGCATCATCGCTCGCATCTTGACGCAGTTCGAGGAATTTCCGGCCGAGGATCTTGACTACATGCTGGACAAGCTGGGCGACTCGCTGACCGCGTGAGCGGTGCTGGGCCGGCCCAGTCCGGATTTCCCACAATCTCGCGGGTAACGGTTCGGTCGCTGCCGACCCAGCCCGCATTTCTCATACTCTCGCGGGTGCTGGCTTGGTCCTTGCCGCACCAACAGGTTTTCGCACGTTCGTCATGTACCCGTTGGGCGAATACACCCGGTATTGGCGGCGGCGCGAAAACCTGTTGGCACGACAATGCCCGACACTGCCCTGGGCCATCATCCCGCAACAGTGTGTGAAATGCGGGCTAGCGCAGCACCACCTCGGTCTTCCGCGCGATCAGCTCGAAGTCGATCTCGGCGCCCAAGCCTGGCCCGGTGGGCGCATGCATCAGCCCGTCCTTGTCGATATCGATCTCCGTCGCCATCCCGTATTTGTGCGCGCCGTGCGGCAGCAGCACCTCGAACATCGTGGTGTTGCGCAGCGCCATGCACAAATGCAGGTTGGCCAGGTTGTTCAGCGAATTGCCGGAGTGGTGGATCTCGTATTTCAGGCCGAACGCCTCGGCCAGATGCGCGGTCTTCAGCATCGTGGTCAAACCGCCCTTGTTCGGGATGTCGCCGCGCAGGTAGTCGGTGGCTTTCTCGGTCAACCAGATCGGATAGGTATCAAGCCCGCCGGCGGGGAACTCGGTCGCCATGATCGGGATGTCGAGTTTCTCGCGCAGCTTCACGTAGTTGTAGATGTCCTCGTCGGCCAGCGGGTCTTCGTACCAGTAGAAGCCCAGTTCCTCGATCGCTCGGCCGACGCGCAGCGCCTGCGTGTAGTCGTAGCTCCAGGTGGAATCGAGCATCACACGGAAATCGTCACCCAGCGCCTTGCGCACCGCGATGCAGACCTTGATGTCGTGGTCCGGATCGCGCGGGGGGTGGATTTTGTAGGCGCGCCAGCCATTGGCCTTGAACTCCTGCGCCTGGTCGACGTAGGCGGCGACGTCGGGCAGCACCTGCGAGCTGGCATAGCCCAGGATCGAAGTGCGGTAGGTGCCCATCAGCGCATGCACCGGCAGCCCGGCGATCTTGCCGGCGAGGTCCCAAAGGGCCGTGTCCACCGCGCCGATGGTGCGGTAGCTGACCACGCGGTTGATCAGGCGCATGCCGGCGTGGATGCGTTCACGTTCGAGAGGGTCCTGGCCGAGCAGCATGGGTTTCAGCGAGCGGATGAGCTGTGGGCCGTCCATCGCGCCGGGGTTGGTGGCGGCACCGATGAAGGCGTGGCCTTCGAGGCCGGCGTCGGTGTGGATGCGGAGAAGGCCGAGATTGCTGGTCGCGGAGGACAGCGCGCCCTGGTGGTAGCGCGTTGCGGGAATGCCGTCCCAGGTGAAGATGGTCAGGGAGACGTCGTCGATCTTCATTGGTGTTTCCTCGTATTTTCACCCTCCCGTTGAGGGAGAGGGCGGGGGAGGGGGCGCAGCGGCACGGACCTTCAGTGCGATACTGGCACCAACCCCTCCCCCCAACCCCCTCCCTCAAGGGGAGGGGGAGATTCCTCTCGCCCCGTTACAAACTCTGATGCGTGCCGTCGCACTGGGGCTGGTTGCCGGTTTGCTTGCAGCCGCAGAACCAGATCGTCGCCGCTTCCTCGGCCTTGAACTCCGTCGGGCGGAAGCGGCTGCCCTTGTGCGAGCCGTCGCAGAACGGCTGGCTGCCGCTCTTGCCGCAGGCGCACCACCAGTAGGATTGGCCGGCCTCCACCTCGATCCCGAACGGGCTCTTCTGGGCGCAGACCGGTTGAACGTCGGACATGGTTTTCTCCCCGTTGTGTCAGTTGGCCCTGAGTTCGGCCCAGGTGGCATCCAGTATATTTTGCAGCCGGGCGGCAAGGTCATCGACCTCGGCTTCGGTGATGATCAGCGGCGGCGAGAAGGCGATGCGGTCGCCGATTGAGCGCATGATCAGGCCGTGCGCGCGGGCGTGCTTGTCGGCGATCGCACCGGCCTTGCGCGCCGGATCGAACGGTGTGCGCGTTGCCTTGTCGGCCATCATTTCGATCCCGACCACCAGCCCGACGCCACGCACGTCGCCGACGATCGGATGGCTGATGAAACGTCCCAGCACCTGCTGCATGTACGCGCCGACCCGCTGCACGTGGGGAACCATGTCCATCTCGTCGTAGATACGCAGCACCTCCAGCGCCACGGCGGTGGCGACCGGGTGGCCGGCATAGGTGAAGCCGTGCGAGAAGTTCCCCAGCTTCCTGCTCTCGTCCAGCATCGCGGCGAACACGCGGTCGTTCACCATCACCGCGGAGATCGGCTGCATGGCGGCCGACAATGCCTTGGCGCAGGAAATCATGTCGGGCTTCAGGTCGTAAGTGATGCTGCCCCACATGTTGCCGGTGCGCCCGAAGCCGCAGATCACCTCATCCGCGATGAACAGCACGTCGTATTTGCGAAGCACCGCCTGCATCTTTTCCCAGTAGGTGCGCGGCGGGATAATGCCACCACCGGCGCCCATCACCGGTTCCGCAATGAAGCCGCCGACCGTGTCGGGGCCCTCGGCGACGATCAACGCCTCAAGCGCATCGGCCATGCGGGTAGCGAACTGCTCCTCGCTCTCACCATCGGCGTGGCGGCGGTAGTAGTGCGGGAATTCGGTGTGGCGGAAATCCGGCAATGGCAGGCCGAAATCGGCGTGCATGTCGGGCTTGCCCGAGGCACTGATCGCGGCTGTGGTGCTGCCGTGATAACCCATGTGGCGGCCGATGATCTTGCGCTTGGCGGGCTTGCCGATCGCAGCGTGATAGTACCACACCAGCTTGATCGCGGTGTCGTTCGCCTCCGACCCGGAGCACTGGAACAGCACCTTGCTCATCTTCACTGGCGCGATCGACAGCAGCTTTTCTGCCAGCTCGATGCCGGGCTCGTTCGAGGTGCCGCGATACAGATGGTAGTAGCCGAGTTTCCGCATCTGCTCATACGCGACCTTGGCCAGCCGCTCGCTGGCGTAGCCGAGCGAGGCGCACCAAAGTCCCGCGGCGGCATCGAGGAACTGCTGGCCGGAATCGTCCCAGACGTAGATGCCCTGGCCGCGGTTGATCACCATCGGACCTTGCTCGAGGTGCTGCACCAGATTGGTCTGCGGATGCACCAGCGAGGCGATATCGCGCGCCTGGATGGAGTTGGGAGCCAGGTAGGTCATTGCACTCTCCTTGATGCTCAACCCGGGTTGAAGCCGTAATCGCGGCGCGCCGCCGCTGGTGTAACGTAGCCGTCCGCCAGGTCTTCGGAAAGCCGTGCGGGATCGCGCGTGGCGGGGTTGCCGAAGCCGCCAGAGCCTGGCGCATGCACCACGACGCGCCCGCCGGACGGCACCAGGAAGCCGCCCTTGCTGTTGAGTTTTCGAGGATTGCCATGCGGCGGGATCATTTCGATGCGTGCCGATGCGCCGGGGCCGCCGCCCTCCAGGCCGAACGGCGGGGTCACGCTGCGTTCGCAACAAACCGCGGCGTGGGACTGGTGGCCGAGCACCTGCCAGACGCGGCGCACGCCGAGGCCGCCGCGATATTTTCCCGCGCCGCCGCTGTCGGGGACGAGGGAATATTCCTCGACGCGGAGGGGAAAACTCATCTCCAGGATTTCGATCGGCGTGTTCATCATGTTCGATACGGTGCTGGCGACGGCGTTGATGCCGTCCTTCACCGGGCGCGCGCCGAAACCGCCCTTGATCGATTCGTAGCTGACGTAACGTTGCTGGCTGCGCGGATCGACACCGCCGAAGGTCACGACGGCCGAGGTACCTGCGAGCCGGCCATCACCGTGCGCGGCGAAATCTGATGCATTGCCGCCATCACCATGTCGGCGACGCGATGCGAGATCTCGTGGTTGGCGTAGACCACCGGCGACGGCAATTGCGCGTTCACCACACAGCCTGGCGGCGCGGTGACGGTGACCGGGCGCCAGCAGCCGGAGTTGGGCGGGATCAGGCTTTTCGGGTCGGCGATCATTTTCAGTGCGCAGAACACGCCGGACGCGGTGACGGTCAGCGGCGCGTTCATCGGTCCGGCAACGGCGGGATCGGAGCCGGTGAAGTCGGCGATGATGCTGTCTGCACGTTTGTCGATACGCAGCTTGACGGTGAAGGTCTCGTCGGTCGTTTCACCGGGCGCGATGATGCCGTCGCCGTCGAAGACGTCGGTGAATTCCGCGGTGCCGTCGGGCAGCGCGCGCAGGGCGGCACGCATCATGCGCTCGGAATAGTCCTGTATTTCCTGCATGATCTCCAGCAGTTGGGCGGCACCGTATTTCCTCGCAAGCGCCGCCAGGCGGGCGCCGGCGCGCCAGTTCGCGGCCACCTGGGCGCGCAGGTCGCCCAGACGTTCGGTGGGGGTGCGGACGTTGGCGAAGATGATCGCCTCGATGCCCGGGTCGGGCTTGCCGTCGCGATACAGACGCACCGGGGGAAGCCGCAGGCCCTCGCCGAATATTTCGGTGACGGCACCGTAGCTGCCGGGGGTTGCGCTGCCGATGTCCGGCCAGTGGGCGCGCACGCAGCCGAAGCCGAGCAGCGTGTTATCCAGGAAGGCAGGCGCGACGACGTTCACGTCCGGCAGGTGCGAGCCGCCTTGATACGGGTCGTTGTGGATGAACACATCGCCCGGCGCGGCGTTGGGGAAGGCGTGGACGATGGCACGCACCGCGTCAGGCATCGAGCCGAGATGGATCGGCAGATCGGGGCCTTGCGCGACCATGTTGCCGGTGGTGTCGAAGATGCCGCACGAGTAGTCGCCGGCGACTTTCAGCAGCGGGGAATAGGCGGTTTTCGCGAGGACGATCTTCATCTCCTCGGCGGCGCAGATGAGGGCGTTCTTGACGACCTCGAAGCGGGCTGGGTCGGTTTTCAGGTGTGGCATGGCGGGGTTCCGTGTGGCCGGGCCAACACTCCCCCTCCCCTTGGGGGAGGGGGCTGGGGGGAGGGGGCGGCGCGCGAGAAGCTTCGGTGCGATACTGGCACCGACCCTTCCCCCCAACCCCCTCCCTCAAGGGGAGGGGGAGTGTTTGGTTATGTTTCATATCCGTGTCAGTTTCATGTATCCTCGATCGTCTACGATCGCGCACCATCCAGGCGGTACGACCGTTGTGGAGTCCACAGCTTCAATGATCGCCGGACCGCTGATCGTGGCACCAGGAACCAGCCCATCGCGCCAGTGCACCGGTGTTGCAACAAATCCAGTCTCGGCAAACCACACCTCGCGGCTGTGCAGGCGCGCCGCGGCTGCATCGCCGCGCTGGGTCAGCGTCAAACCGGGCAGTCGCCCCAGCGCGGTCAGGCGCAGATTGACGAGCTGCACCGGCTCAGTGCGGTTGGCATGACCATAGGTCTGCTCATGTTTCGTATGAAACGATGTCGCCAGAGCCTCCAGCGTGGTACCGGTGATCGCGCCGTCGGCGATCGGTACGGTCAGCTCGTATGCCTGGCGGCGATAACGCACATCCGCCATGCGCAGCAGCGTGCGGCGCGGCTGCGGCACGTTGGCGCTGTCGAGAAATCGCAACCCCTCGGCCTCCATCCCGGCGAGCACATCGGCGATGCGCCCGGGATCAACATTGTCGAGATCGGCGTACAGCGTGCGTGAGAAATCGCGCTTTAAATCGCTGGCGACCAGTCCAAGCGCGGAGAATGCACCGGGCGCGGGCGGAATGATCACCTCGGGGATCTGCAGCTCCGCCGCCAGCGCCGCCGCGTGCACCGGGCCGGCGCCGCCGAAGGCGATCAGGCTGAATTCCTGCGGGTCGTGGCCGCGCTCCACTGAGACGATGCGCAGCGCCTGCGCCATGTTGCTGTTCACCACTTCAACAATCCGTGCCGCCGCCTCGGTGACCGACAGACCGAGTTTCCCCCCGACATCGGCCGCGATAGCGCGTTCGGCCGCCGCGCCGTCGATGTGCAGCGCGCCGCCCAGCAGCGCCGAGCGATCGAGATACCCCAGCACCACGTCGGCATCGGTCACCGTCGGTGCCACGCCGCCAGTGCCATATGCGGCTGGGCCGGGATCGGCGCCGGCGCTGTGCGGACCGACCTTCAGTGCGCCGCCGGGATCGACCCAGGCGATCGAGCCGCCTCCGGCGCTGACCTCCGCCAGGTCGATCACCGGCACGCGGATCGGGTGCCCGGTGCCGTGCATCCAGCGATTGGCGTGGCCGGAGCCGCCGACCTCGTATTCCGCGGTAACCGAAATTTCTCCACCGACGATGACGCTGGCTTTCGCCGTGGTGCCGCCCATGTCGAAGGAGATCAGGTTGGGGCGGTCAAGCTGGCGGCCGGCCAGCGCTGCGGCGATCACGCCGGCGGCGGGGCCGGATTCCACCGCGGCCGCGGGCATACGCAGCGCCTCCTTGATATCGAACACGCCACCCGACGAACCCATCACGTGCAACTGCGGCAAACCAAGATCCGTCGCGGTACGCTGCAACCGATCCAGATAGGCGGCCAGTAACGGTCCGACATAGGCGCAGACCGCGGTGGTGCTGGCGCGCTCGAATTCGCGAATTTCCGGCAGCACCTCGCAGGACAGGTACACCTGCACGTCCGGCAAAGCCTGGCGCAGCGCGGCGCCGACGCGGCGTTCGTGCGCGTCATTCAAAAAAGAGAACAAGAACGATACGGCGATGGTTTGCAGGCGGGCGGCGCGGATCGCCTCGATCAATGCGGGGATTTCGTCGTCCGCCAGCGCCGTGATGACGGCACCTTGGGCGTCGATGCGCTCGGTGATCTCGAAGCGCCAGCGGCGCGGCACAAGTACGTCGGGCGCGTCTTGCAGCAGGTCGTACAGGTCGGCGCGCGAGGAACGGCGCAGCTCCAGCAGATCACGAAAGCCGCGCGTGGCGATGAAGCCGGCACGGGCGCCCTTCTTCTGCAGCAGCGCGTTTGTTACAACGGTGGTGGCGTGCGCCAGCAGTGCCACGTCGGTCGCGGCGATCGCGTTGGTGCCCAGCCCCTGACGGATGCCAGTAATCACCGCCTGGCCGAAATCCGCCGGTGTCGTCGGGACTTTTGCCACTTCGATGCGGCCGCTGGTTTCGTCGACCAGCGCGACATCGGTGAACGTGCCGCCGATGTCGATGCCGACACGCCAGGCCATCAGGCGTGATCCAGCGCGTCGAGCAGGTGCCGCGCGCGTTCGCGCTTCGCCGTGTCGGCGTCGCGCGCGACGATGCGTTGCAGCACCGACCGCGCGCGCGGATCGCCGGCCTCACCTAGCGCGAAGCCGAGCGCGTCGCGCTTGTCGAACCAGGTGCGGTCGAATTCGGACAGGATCAGCGGCAGGCGCTGCCAGTAGTATTGCAGGTCCCTCGATCGCCAGCCGGCGTAGATGTCGTCCCACGCCAGAGGTTGGCCATCGGCATTGGCGTTGTCCGGGTTGAACGGTTCGCTGACCAGTTGGTAGCGCACGTCCATCGACATGCGCAGCCGGTCGCTGCGGTTGGGCACGCCCTTGTGCACCGCCATCGAGTGGAAGATCAGCACATCGCCCAGCGCGAAACCGTTGGAGACCCATTGATCTTCGAGCGGATCGACAATCTCGATGCCGCCCGCTCCCGCTGCGATGTGGAAATCGAACACGCCCTTGGTGTGCGATCCGGTCGCGACCTGCAACGGACCGACTTCCATCGGGCAGTCGATCAGCGGGATCCAGGCTGTGAAGACCTGGGTGGTACCTTGCACGTTGGGAAAGTCCTGGTGCGCCTTGGTGGTGAATTCGTCACGCGCCGGGAATATGTTGCGCATCAGCACGCGTGGGTGCGGCAGGATCGGTCCGCCGAGCATGCGTTCGAACAGGGTGATCAGGGCGGGGTGGTGCTTCAGCGCGTGGTAGTCCTCGAGATGGTTGATTTGGCGCAACGTGTGCAGATAGGTCGGATCGGGATCGACGCAGAAGCCGGCGGGATCGGCGATGGCATCCTCGACCGGACGGTCGCGGCGCAGCCAGCCGTCGGCCCGGCCGATCTTGCCGACCTGGCGCTGCACGGCGCGGATGGCGTCGGGTGGCAGCAGGCCGCGCAGGAACAGATAACCGTCGCGGCACATGCGCGCGGCCAGCGCGGCGCCGTCCGGGATCAGGTCGGTGGAATCGACGAAGTTTTGCACGGCGGTGCCCCTGTTGCGTAGCCTATCCTGAGCGCATGGTCGGGTCGCACTCAAGCCCGGCGTGAAAAGGGGAGGCGAGGGATGTCCTGGCAGGAGCAGGTGGCACTGGTCACCGGTGGTTCACGCGGGATTGGGCGCGCCACTGCGTTGCGTCTGGCGGGACGTGGCGCGGCGGTCGCGGTGAACTATGCGACCAGTGCAGCACAGGCAGATTCGGTCGCGGCCGAAATTGCCGCGACGGGTGGGCGCGCGATGGCGGTGTGCGCCGATGTGGCGGATGCGGCGCTGGTGCAGGAGATGGTTGCGCAGGTGGCGCGGGTGCTCGGGCCGATCAGCATCCTGGTGAACAATGCCGGGCTGGCGCGACAGGCGACGTTGGACACATTCGATCCGGATGCGCTGGCGCGGATGCGACGGGTCAACGTCGACGGGCCGATCGCGGCAATACGCGCGGTGATGCCGGCGATGCGGGAAAGGCGGTATGGGCGGATCGTCAACATCACTTCGATCGCGGGGCTTGGGACGGCGCTGCCGGGGAATGCTTTCTATGGGGGAACGAAGGCGGAGTTGGCGATTTTGACGCGGCGTTTCGCGATGGAGTTGGGGCCGCATGGGATCACGGTGAATGCGGTTGCACCGGGGTTTATCGGGACCGAGATGGCACGGGCGAGCCGCGGTAGCGCGGAGTGGGAGACGACGGAGTTGCGGTTGAGCCAGCGTGCGATGGTGGGGCGGATCGGGACGCCGGAGGATGTTGCCAATGCGGTGGTGTTTCTTGCGGCGCCGGAGGCTGGGTTCATTACGGCGCAGCAGATTGTGGTGGATGGGGGGCGGATGGATTATCTGGGGCATGGTTGAGGTTGGTGGCAGGCGATGCCTCTTGTTTGGCCATGTGCCGCTTGCGACTTTGTTAAGGATTTACCACGAAGAAGGCCGAGGACCACGAAGGACCACGAAGCCGTGCCACATTGATCGAAGCAGCACTAAGCAAACGCGTGATCGGGCTGGCGATCGAGGTACATCGGGAAGCAGGGCCTGGCTTGCTGGAGTCCGCGTACGAACGATGTCTCTGTCACGAACTGGCTGGCGCCGGCATTCCATTTGAGCGTCAGGTTGCCATACCGATATTCTACAAAGGCATGCGGTTGGAGGAAGGCTTCCGCGCCGACATCGTTGTGGACCACGCGGTTATCCTTGAAATCAAGGCGGCTACCTCAATCTTGCCGGTACATGAAGCGCAGCTACAGACATATCTCGGCATGAGTGGAATTCGGCTCGGGCTGATCCTGAATTTCAGCGCGAGCCGGCTAAAAGACGGACTGCGTCGCATCGTGGTATAGGCGCATATACAAGTCTTCGTGGTCCTTCGTGGTCCTCGGCCTTCTTCGTGGTGAAATGCTTGCGGACTACGACACCCCGCCTGCGATGCCCGTACCCCTGAGCTCAGCTTTTCCCGGCGTAACTCTTTGCCATGCCCTCACCCGGTTCCGCCTGCGGACCGAACGGCATGATCGGATAGCGCAGCCCGGCCTTCGACAGGCCCTGCAATCCGATTACCGCGCGTTGCAGATCCTCCGGCGGGCAGGCCATCAGCATCTCGTCATCCGCCACCGCGCCGTAGCGGCGCTCGGCGTAGCACGGGATGGACAGGCTGACGGTACGCGTTTTCAATGCGTGCCCCCAACTGTCGGCGCAGGCGCTCTCGCCGGTGATGCTGAAATCGTAACGCTTGTAGTTGCGCCACTGCAGCCCATTGATGAACAGGATCATCTGCGCCGGGTTGCCGTAGAACAGGCACACATCGGGTGGGTCCAGCCGCGCGGTGCGGAGTGGCGAGACCACCATCCCGTGATACCGCCCGGGCGACACGCGCGGCATCTGCGCCTGGTGCGCCGCGGCGGCGTCGCGGTTCTCGAACCACACGCCCTCCATCTTGCGTCCGGAGGTGTAGATCTCGCCCGGTGCGTCCAGCCCGATCACGCTGCTGCACGAGGAGAACGACGGGATGTTCTCGGTCGTGATACCCAGCGTGAAGCCGGCCATGCGCGCCTGCGTAACGAGCTGGCAGGTCGAGAAGGTTTTTCCCTTGGGCGGCCGGCGCAGGCCGGGGACCCGCGCCATCTCGTCAAGGTCTTCGAACAGTTTCATGCCGATCGGGAAGGTGCGCAGTCGCAACAACTGATTGAGCTGCTCGGCCAGCTCGGCGATCGTTTTGGCGTCAAGCTTTGGGGCATCGAGCTTCGGAGCGTCGAGCTTCGGGGCGTCCTCTGTTGTGACGACATCGTTCATCTGGGCGTCTCCCTTTGAGGCCATCGGTGGGTCGAGGCTAGGCGTGGGTTGGCGCTTCGCGCAAGGTGTCGGGTGCTTGGCGACCGGTGCTTGGCGGGCGCGAACCGGAGCTTCGACTGGGGTGGCTGTGAACTGTATGCGTCGCGCAAGATGCTGGTCGAGAGGTTGGTTGTCTGGCCAACGGTGTCGCCGGAGCGGTGCGTGGTGCGGACGGACATGCCGACCCTGCCGAAACGCGTCGGCGGAAGGATCGGCCGCCGCGAGGGTGCAGCCGAGCGGCTGTTCACACGATCACGGAAAACTGTTCGCGGTGCGGCCCGTTGATCTTGCCGTGCGACGTTGCGGCTGCGTAGGGTTGGTGCTAGTTTGAAAGGGTTAGAGAGATTTCAAATCTTTGTTGATACCAGTCGTGAATTGCTTCGGGGCAGTTGTGAAGAGTTTGATAGCAGTTGGTGCCTAGCCGAATGCACCGACGATGGTATGCGATGTTTGTAATTGTTGGTGAAGCGACGTGGTCTGCCGGGTCATTCGTTTGTTGATCGACGATTGCACTCCGATCGTCTACGCGGGCATCAGTTGCAATCACGGCGGCTGAGATGACATCGGCAATCCGCTTCTCGCCGGCCATGGCCCGTTCGGCGCAGCAAAATACCCGATTTGTGGCTCCTTCGGGCGAAGCGGCTGCGGCAGTCAATGAGCAAAGTGGCGCCCGAACCGTTGCTTCCTCGACACCGGCGCAGAGTCGCCCTGCCAGGAGATTTTGGTCGGTGGCGTCGGTGCGCCTTACCCTGGCTATGGAGTCCGCCATGACCACCCGCTTCCAGCAGAACACGCCGACCAACGGTGAGTATCTGTGGAGCACGACGGCGAACTGGGTCGGTGGGGTTGTGCCGGGGGACGGCGCCGCTGTGGTGTTCGACGTCAGCGGCGCCAACAACCCGAGCGGCTACGACGACATCGCCAGTCTGTTCCTCGACAGCCTGGATGTGGTCAACGGGTTCGCGGCGGTCGGCGCGTCGCTGAGCGTCGGGACGGTCAGCTTCGGTTCGACCGTGGCGAGCGTGTTCAGCAATACCGACCTGGGTGCCGCGGCGGCGACACTGACGATCGACGGGTTCAGCGGCGCCACTGACGGCCGCGTCGGCGCGTTCGGCGCCAACGCGCTCACCAATGTGCTGAGCGCGACCGACCCGGGGGAGATTTATCAGGTCGATGAGGGCGGCGAACTGGTGCTGAGCGCCACGCCGCACGGCAACCCAGGTCCGGTCAATGCGGGGTTCTATTACCAGAACTCGCACGGCACCGGCGAACTGCCGTCCGGCACGTTCGCGTTCCGCAATCCGGGCGGCACGGTCAGCGGCCTGTTGTCGAACGTGGCGGTCGGGGATTCCATCGCGCTGCCGGGCAGCGACGTCGTTTCGGTGACCTATGGGACGAACTCGCTGAGCGTCGTGACCAACCTGGGGACGACGACCTTCTCCGACGTGACCTATTTGGCGGGCTCCGCGCCGACCGCGTTCGTGGCGGCGGCGGATCCCGTTACCGGGCTGGAGCGGGTCACCTTTGCCAGCCAGCAGACCGACAGCTTCCAGCAGAACACGCTGACCAACGGCGAGTATCTGTGGAGCACGACGGCAAACTGGGTCGGCGGGGTGGTGCCGGGGGACGACGCCGCGGTGACCTTCGACGTCAGCGGTTCCAACAACCCGAGCGGTTACGACGACATCGCGAGCCTGGCGCTCGATAGCCTGGATGTGGTCAACGGGTTCGCCGCGGTCGGTGCGTCGCTGAGCATCGGGACGGTCAGCTTTGGTTCGACCGTGGCCAGCGTGTTCAGCGATACCGATCTGGGTGCCGCGGCGGCGACACTGACGATCGCTGGTTTCAGCGGCGCCACCGACGGCCGGGTCGGCGCGTTTGGCGCGAACGCGCTGACTTATGTGCTGGGCACCACCGACCCGGGGGAAATCTATCAGGTCGATGAGGGCGGCGAACTGGTGCTGAGCGCGAAGCCGCACGGCAACCCAGGTCCGGTCAATGCGGGGTTCTACTACCAGAACTCGCACGGGACCGGCGAGTTGCCGAGCGGCACGTTCGCGTTCCGCAATCCGGGCGGCACCGTCACCAGCCTGCTGTCCAACGTGGCGGTCGGGGATTCCATCGAGCTGCCGGGCAGCGATGTCGCCTCGGTGACGTACGGGGCGAACTCGCTGACCGTCATCACCAACCTGGGGAGGACGACGTTCTCCGACGTGACCTATTTGGCTGGTGCGACCCCCACCGCCTTCGTCGCGGCGGCGGATCCCATTACCGGGCTTGAGCGAGTGACGTTCTCCAGCCAGCAGACCGACAGCTTCCAACAGGTGACGCCAACCAGCGGCGAGTATCTATGGAGCACGACGGCAAACTGGGTCGGTGGGGTGGTGCCCGGCGACGGCGCCGCGGTGACGTTCGACGTCGGCGGTTTCAACAATCCCAGCGGGTATGACGACATCGCGAGCCTGGCACTCGATAGCCTGGATGTGGTCAACGGGTTCGCCGCGGTGGGGGCATCGCTGAGCATCGGGACAGTCAACTTCGGCTCGACCGTGGCCAGCGTGTTCAGCGACACCGACCTTGGCAGCTCGGCGGCGACACTGACGATCGATGGGTTCAGCGGCGGCACCGACGGGCGTGTCGGCGCGTTCGGTGCGAACGCGCTGACTTATGTGCTGGGCGCCACCGACCCGGGGGAAATCTATCAGGTCGATGAGGGCGGCGAACTGGTGCTGGGTGCGAAGCCGCACGGCAGCCCAGGTCCGGTCAATGCGGGATTCTACTACCAGAACTCACATGGAACCGGCGAGCTGCCGTCCGGCACGTTCGCGTTCCGCAATCCGGGCGGGACGGTCAGCAGTCTTCTGTCCAACGTGGCGATCGGGGACTCGATCGCGCTGCCGGGCAGCGATGTCGCCTCGGTGACCTACGGGGCGGGATCGCTGAGCGTGGTCACCAACCTGGGAACGACGACCTTCTCCGACGTGACGTATTTGGCTGGATCAGCGCCGACCGCCTTCGTCGCGGCGACAGATCCCGTTACCGGGCTGGAGCGGGTCACCTTTGCCAGCCAGCAGACCGACAGCTTCCAACAGAACACGCCAACCAGCGGCGAGTATCTGTGGAGCACGACGGCGAACTGGGTCGGTGGGGTGGTGCCGGGGGACGGTGCCGCGGTGACGTTCGACGTCAGCGGTTCCAACAACCCGAGCGGCTACGACGACATCACCAGCCTGGCCCTCGACAGCCTGGATGTGGTCAACGGGTTCGCCGCGGTGGGTGCGTCACTGAGCGTCGGGACGGTCAGCTTCGGTTCGACCGTGGCGAGCGTGTTCAGCGACACCGACCTGGGTGCCGCGGCGGCGACACTGACGATCGACGGGTTCAGCGGCGCCACCGACGGCCGCGTCGGCGCGTTCGGCGCCAACGCGCTGACTTATGTGCTGAGCGCCACCGACCCGGGGGAGATCTATCAGGTCGACGAGGGCGGCGAACTGGTGCTGAGCGCAACGCCGCACGGCAACCCCGGCCCGACCAACGCCGGGTTCTATTATCAGAACTCGCACGGGACCGGCCAACTGCCATCCGGCACGTTCGCGTTCCGCAATCCGGGTGGCACGGTCAACAGCCTGCTGTCCAACGTGGCGGTCGGGGATTCCATCGCGCTGCCGGGCAGCGACGTCGTTTCGGTGACCTACGGAGCGAACTCGTTGATCGTCGTCACCAACCTGGGGACGACGACCTTCTCCGACGCCACCTATCTGGCCAACGAGCTCTTCACCGGGTTCACCGCCGCGACAGATCCCGTATCCGGATTGGAAAGGATCACCTTCACCGGCGACCAGACCGACAGCTTCCAGCAGGCGACACCTACCAACGGCGAGTATCTGTGGAGCACGACGGCGAATTGGGTCAGCCTGGCGGTGCCGGGGGACGGTGCCGCGGTGACGTTCGACGTCAGCGGTTCCAACAACCCCAGCGGCTACGACGACATCGCCAGTCTGGCGCTCGACAGCCTGGATGTGGTCAGCGGCTTCGCCGCGGTGGGTGCGACGCTCAGCGTCGGGACGGTCAGCTTCGGCTCGACCGTGGCCAGCGTTTTCAGCGACACCGACCTTGGCAGCCCGGCGGCGACACTGACGATCGACGGGTTCAGCGGCGCCACCGACGGCCGCGTCGGCGCGTTCGGCGCCAACGCGCTGACTTATGTGCTGGGCACCACCGACCCGGGGGAGATCTATCAGGTCGACGAGGGCGGCGAACTGGTGCTGAACCCGACGCCGCACGGCAACCCAGGTCCGGTCAATGCCGGGTTCTATTATCAGAACTCGCACGGGACCGGCGAACTGCCATCCGGCACGTTCGCGTTCCGCAATCCTGGCGGCACGGTCAGCAGCCTGCTGTCCAACGTGGCGGTCGGGGATTCCATCGCGTTGCCGGGCAGCGCCGTCGTTTCGGTGACCTACGGTGCGAGCAGCATCGCCATCCGAACAACGAGCGGCACAACGACCTTCTCCGATGTGACCTATTTGGCAGGATCGACGCCGACCGGATTCACCGCGGCGGCGGACCCCATCAGCGGCTTGGAAAGGATCACCTTCACCGGCCAGACGAGCCTCACGTTTCAGCAGGGCGTCGCCAGCACGGTCGGCAGCTCGTCGGAATTCGTCTGGAGCAACGCGGCGAACTGGACCACCAACGTCGTGCCGAGCGATGGCGACGTGGTGAATTTCAGCGTCGGCGGAAGCACACCCAGCAACCCCGGTGGATACGACGACATCGGCAGCCTGTTCCTCGACAGGTTGGCGCTGCCGACCGGATATCTTGCCGTTGGCGGCTCGCTGACCATCGCGTCGCTGTCGGTGGGGGAGGCCGGAAATCGCGGGATCGAAGCCGACACGCTGCTGAACGGCGGCACCGCCGACGTGACCATCAACGCCTTGAGCTTCGGTGGCGCATTCATCGGAGCGGAAGGTACCAATGCGGTCACCACGCTGAACGCCGCCACGGACCCGAGAGCCATCTATCAGGCGGCCGACGGCGGCATGGTCGTGCTGTCGCCCACGCCCAATGCGTCGTCGCAATTGCTGCTGAATCTCGGCGACAGCGCGTCCGATACCGGAACGATTGCGCTGGTCAATCCCGGCAGCACGGTCGCCGGCCTGCTCGGCAACGTCGGCGTCGGCGACGCGATTGAACTGCCCGGCACGTCGGTGACCTCGGTGACTTACGGTCCCAGCAGCCTGACCGTCGTCACCGACGTCGGAACCACCGTGTTTTCCGATGTCTCCTACCTGTCGAGCACGCTGCCCGGCAGCCCGACGCCGGTCAGCTTCACAGCGGCACCCGACGCGAGCACCGGTCTGGAGAAGATCACCTTCACCCTGTGTTTCTGCAAAGGCGCCCTGATCCGGACACCATCGGGCGACGTTCGGGTGGAGAAACTTGCCGCCGGCGATACCGTGGTGACGTGGGGCGGCGCGCATCGGCCGATCACCTGGATCGGTGCCGGGCGGGTGCTGGCGACACGTGGCCGCCGCGATGCCGCAACGCCGGTGATCGTGCGCAGGGGCGCATTGGCCGACAACGTGCCGAACGCCGACCTGCGGGTGACCAAGGGTCATTCGCTGTTCATCGACGGCGTGCTGATCCCGGTCGAGTTCCTGGTTAACCACCGCTCCATCCAGTGGGACGACCGGGCGCAGGAAGTGTCGGTCTACCATGTCGAACTGGCGACACATGATGTGCTGATCGCGAACGGCGCCCCTGCCGAGAGTTATCGCGACGACGGCAATCGCTGGCTGTTCCGGAACACCAACAACGGCTGGGGTCCGGATGCGCAGGCACCCTGCGCACCGGTGCTGACTGGCGGCGCCGTCGTCGATCAGGTCTGGCGCCGGCTGCTCGACCGCTCCGGACCACGTCCGGGGCTCGTGTTGACCGACGACCCCGATCTGCATCTGGTGGTGGATGGCCGACGGGTAGATCCCTTGCGCGTTGAAGGTACGAATTATGCCTTCCATAAGCCGCCGGAGTGGCGATTCCGGGACGTGCGCATCGTATCGCGCGCCGCGGCGCCGGATGAACTCGGCCTCGCGCGCGATCCGCGAGTGCTGGGGATCGCGGTGCGGAGCGTGACGGTCATGGCCGGTGCCCGGTATCGCATGATCGAAGCGGCCGACGACCGGCTGAGTGAAGGCTTTCACGGATACGAGCCGGAGCTGGATATTCGCTGGACCGATGGCGACGCGCTGCTACCCGCTGATCTTTTTGCTGGCTTCGACGGTGCGACGGACATCGTCCTGCAAGTTGAATGCATCACACGCTACGTGGCAACCGGCGAGCACCGGGAGATCGCGGCGTAATATCAGGTCGCGAAACGAACAACTCTCCCCGTCATGGCCGGCGCAGGCCGGCCATGACGGGGGTCGGCAGCGTGCGTCAATACTTTCGGCCGCTGGTACAAGAGTGCCAACATAAGATCGGCCCATTTCACGGGTTGGAATTTGATCGCGCTGCCGGATCGACCGGCGACGCGTGCGGCTCAGCGCGACCTGCATCCGCCGAGATCCCCAACGCCCGCAGATGCGCGCTTTCGATATGCGCGTGCAGCGCCGCCTGCGCCCCCGCCACATCGCGCGCCGCGATCGCCGCCAACACGCGCGAATGCTCATGCAGCGCCGACATCAGCACCGCCTCGGACAGCAGCGACTGCTCCAGCCGCGCCAGCCGCACCTTGATGCTGTTGACGCGGTAGATGTTGCGCACCAGTTCGTTGCCGAGGCCCTCGATCAGCGCGTCGTGCATCGCCCAGTCGGTGGTCTGCGCCTGATCGAGCAACTGCTTCGAGCGATCGCCCGCCTGCGCCCGCGCCAGCACCGCCTGGTGCGCCGCCACCAGCGTGGCGATCTCGGCGTCGCTGGCATGACGGGTAAACACGGCGACCGCCTCGCATTCCAGGATGCGTCGCAGCTCGAACGCGTTGCGCACCAGCTTTAGGTCCAGCGTGGCGATACGCAGGCCACGTTTCGGTACCGTGGCGATCAGGCCGTCGGCCTCCAGCCTGGGGATCGTCTCGCGGATCGCCGCAAGCGACAGGCCGGTCAGGACGACCAGCTCGCGCTGCGAGATGAACTGACCCGGCCGGATGTCCAGCGCCAGCAGGTGTTGACGGAAACTCTCATAGGCACGATCACGCAGTTTCAGCGGCGGCGCGTGCGCCGCCGCGTCGGTTACGCGGCGCATTGCCGCGTCAGCGCGTCGAGCTGAGCCAGGCGCTGGATTCCATCGGCCGGCGTGGCCGGACGCAGCGGCGGGCGCACGTTCAGCCAACCGGCGTTGCCGCTTTGCGCCGCCAGCATGGCTTTCAGCAGCGCAATGAACGGGCCGCGGACCAGCCCGCAGGCGGCCTGCATCGAGGCCACCGGCGGGTTCGGGCGGAACATCGCGTGCACCAGATCGGGCGCGACATTGCCCATGCCGCAGATCGTTCCGGCACCGCCCTCGGCCAACGCGCGGCCGATATCGGGCTCGGCCCCGACGGTGACGGCAAGGTCCGGGGCGGCGGCGCGGAAGGCGCGGAACTGGGCGAAGTCGGCGCTGCTGTCCTTCACCCCGGCGATCACCTGTCCGTAGCGCGACCGGAGCCTTGCAGCCACGCCGGCTGGCACACGAACCCCGGACACCTGCGGAATGTTGTAAAGTGTCAGGCGCAGGCGATCGTTGCCCACCTGATCGACGAGGCTGGCATATGCATCGAACAGGCCGTCCTCGGTCACGTCGCGGTAGAAATACGGCGGCAGCGCCAGGACCTGTGTCAGGCCGAGCGCCAGGACGACGCGGCAGAGCTCCACCGCGTCGTGGATGGCTGGAAACCCGACGCCGAGCGCCAGGCGCTCGGGTGCGATGCCCTGGTCCAGGAGCGCACGCACTGTCGCGATCCGCTCCACAGCCGAGAACGACGTGCCTTCCCCGGTGGTGCCGAACAGCACGAGGCCGTCGCAGCCCTGGGCGAACAGCGCCCTTGTGTGATCGCCCAGCAGCGCGGTGTCGACCTGTCCGGCCGCGTCGAGCGGCGTCGCTGCTGCGACCCAGAAGCCGTGAATGCCGTCCTGCATGGGCGTTGGTGCCTGTCCGAGGGTGCTGAAAGGATGATGTTGATGGTCGCATCGAACTGACATGTCAGCAAGTGCTGCCAGCGGCCTTGTCCTGACCGTTCGGGCCTTCCAGGGGCACTTTGATGTGGCGATGTTCGGTGCCTGCCGCCGGCGTTGCTCAGGCCGCGGCCGGTGCCCAGCGTCGAGGGTGCAGCCTGCTGAGCAGGTATATCGCGGCAACGGCGCCGAGCAGCAGCGCGCCGCCGATCAATGGCCGATGCACGATCCAGGCAATCGCAATCGTCAACAGCGTGATCGGCACGGCAAGTGTGAGCGCAACCAGGAAGGCCCCGGCGCCGACCAGCAATTCAAGGAACGGCAACACCGCGAACAGCATCGTCAGCGGGCGGGTCATGCAGACAAAGCCAATCAGCATCATGACGAAACCGACACCACGCAGGATCCAGGTCAGCCGGCCCTCTGATTTCTGCTCGTCATGGAACAGGGCCGATGCGGGGACGACGCCCGGCTCCGCCAGCGCTATCGTGTAACCGTTGCTATCCCGGTATGAGGTCAGCACACCATTGGACTGTGCGCCAGCCACGGAAACGGTCTGCGCCGGAATGGCGGTGAAGGTCACCCGGACATCGCCGATCGCCGGCTGGCCCGGGTTCTGACCCTGGTAGAATCCGTCCCCGGACGCCTGATAGCCCGTCGGCGGCGGCGATTGCGGTTGCAGCGGGGTGAAAGTCGTTACCTTGTCCAGCAGCGACGGATCAACCCGATAAGCGCCGAGCTTGACCTCGCCGGCATTGAACGTTGCAGATCGCACCTGCATCGGTGGATTTTGATGACCGTCGCGCACCTTGAACTGGCCCGACGCGATCGGCTGATCCGACCATGCGTGCTGGTAGGTATAGGTGGTTTCAGTCGTCTTCGACCCGCCCACCGATTGCTGGGATTGCGAACTGGTCGTCTCCTTCCATTGATACATTTCCACCGTGCGCGACAACCGCAGCAGTCCATCGCCGGTGACGCTGAAGACGGGGTCGCGGACCGGCGTGGTCGGCTGCATCATTCCGGAGACATGCACCAGCTTGCCATTGCCTTGCGGGTCCACCCGCGTGGCGTCCACTTCGACGATGGCAGCGGCGCCGCGTTCGAGTGCGCGGATCGCGTCTACCGCGCGGCCCTCGTTCCAATACAGCAGGACGATGCTGGCCGGCACCAGGATCAGGCCAATCAGCGCGGCGACCAGACTGCCGCCGAGACGCTGCAGCCACCCTTCGGTGGTGACTTCGGTGAATTGGTCTGACATGGCTTGCCTCCCCGGATCGTTCCACGTTACCTCAGCGTCCCCGTTTTGTCATCGTACCGAGGGTATTTTCGATACGTCGCACGAAAGGAAGTCGCGGATGGCCGGCCGGAGCCTGTCCTCGGGCGCTTGACCCAGGGGCCGGCCATGACGGGTGGAGAGTCGGAACTTTCGGCCGCTGGTATTACTTGCCTGTTTCATCCCGCGCCGTTGGCGGCGCGTCGAAGGGGGTGGGTGGCGCAAGGGCTTACCCGCCCTACGGTGTCGCCAGTCTGGCTTAGGGGTTCAGGTCACCCGGCTCAGGCCAGCAGGTCGCGCACGGCCTGCACCACGGGCTCCGGGGTTTCGCGCGCCAGGAAGTGGCCGGCGACCGGCACTACGCGGCGTTCGTAGCGGGCGGAGAAATGGCGCGCATCGTGTTCGGAGCCGTCCGGTGGGTCGACGCCATCGGCCTGGCCGTGCGGCACGATCGTGGGAACGGTGATCGTGGGTTGTGCAGCCAGGCGCGTTTCCAGGTGTTCCAGGGCGGGGTCGCCGGGCGCATTGGCGAAGCGATGGCGATAGGAATGGACGGTGACCTCGGCGAAGTCCTCGTTGTCGAAACTGGCGGCGGTCTGTTCGAACGTTGCTTCGTCGAATTTCCAGTTCGGCGACCAAAGGCGCCAGAGCAGGCGGGCGATATCACGGCGATTGGCGCGCAATCCGGCACGGCCGCGCTCTGTGTTGAGATACCACTGGTACCAATAGCGCAGCTCGGTCACCGCCGAGGCCGGCTGGCCGGAGGCCGGGATGTTCTGGATGTTGTAGCCGGTGATGGAGACCAGGCCGCGCACCCGTTCCGGCCACAGCGCGGCGACGACGCAGGCGGCGCGGCCACCCCAGTCGTAGCCGCCCAGGATTGCCTGGCCGATGCCCAGCGCGTCCATGAAATCGGCCAGATCAGCGCCAAGCGCGGCCTGCTGGCCGGAGCGCGGCGTGGCGGGATCGAGGAAACGCGTCGGCCCGTAGCCGCGCAGCCACGGGGTAAGCACGCGGCAGCCCGCTTCGGCGAGCGGCGGCACCACGCCGTCCCAGTCGTGCGGGTCGGATGGCCAGCCGTGCAGCAGGATGACCGGCGGGCCGCCCGGTGGGCCGGCTTCCAGATAGGCGATTTCCAGCGCGGGCGTTCGGATTGTCTTGTGCATGCCGTGGCACACTACAGGGTCGGGCTGAGTTGCCCAAGCCCGCTCGCGACAGCCCAGGCCCGGGGCCCGGGATGCGCGTCGCGGCGGCCGGTGTCAGAGCGCGGCCGCCGCCCGCTAGTCCGTTATCGCGCGCCCATCATTGCATACCTGTCATCGTGGCTGAGCCATGATGGTGGCGGCTCCGGGGGTCGCGGTACGGCCACCGTCCACGACGTATTGCGCGCCGGTGACGTTGGACGCGAGGTCCGAGCACAGGAACTGCACGACGTTGGCGACCTCGTCGGCGGTACCGTAACGGCCGAGCGGGATGCTTGCCTGGTAGCGCGCGCCGACCGCGGCGGGATCGCCGGGATTGACCTGTTGCTCGACCGAATGGATCATGCGGGTGTCGATCGGGCCGGGACACACCGCGTTGACCCGCACGCCGAATTTGGCCACCTCGCCGGCCGCGGTTTTGGTCAGACCGATCACGGCGTGTTTGGAGGCGACATAGGCCGGCATGCCGGGCGAGGCCATCAGCCCGGCAACCGAGGCGGTGTTGACGATCGCGCCGCTCTTGCGCTCGATCATCACCGGCAGCACATGGCGCAGGCCGAGGAACACGCCCTTTACGTTTACGCCCATCACGGCGTCGAACATTGCCTCATCGTATTCGGCGGTAGGCGCGATCTTGCCCTCGATACCGGCGTTGTTGTGGAAGCAGTCGATGGTGCCGTAGGCGTCGAGTGCGGCTTTCACATAGGCCTGGACGTCGGCGGAACTGGTTACGTCGGCGGCGACGAACAGCGCCTGGCCGCCCTGTTGGCGGATCACGCCGGCGGTCGCTTCCCCACCGGCGGCGTCGCGGTCCACCACGACGACCCTGGCACCGTTGCGCGCGAAACCAATTGCGGTGGCGCGGCCGATGCCGTTGCTGGCTCCGGTGATCAGCGCGACTTTACCTTTGAAGTCCATCAGCGTTTCTCCCCTGCGTTGATGGTGCGACGTTACCACGGGTGCGGCTTGCGGCAAGGAAGCGGGGTTCACCACGGAGATCACGGAGAAGAGGGTGGGATGCGCTGCGCGCGCAGCACCATCGTCTTTCGAGGTGTGTCGAGGGTAAAGACTGTATATCTGGCCAAGTTATTCGCGGTCCACCGAGATTTCCGGGCAGGCTGGTCGGCACCGACGAAGCGCGCAGATCTGACGGATCAGCGAGTCGTTATTTCATTTGAGATTGTGGTCCCAGGACGTTGCGCTTTCCTCCCATGCGTAGCAAAGGGGCGTTCAGTTCGTTTTATGCGAGATGGCAACCTGCGCATCGACGGGGTCATTTTCGTGGTGTGAAACACTTCAGCGCGTGCGCGCTGTCTGAATGCCACTCTCGGTCTATCGCTGAGGCTGATGCGAAAGCACTGCACTAGCACTGCACTCGCTGCCGAAAGGGCAACCAAATCCGCGATATGCGGAAACCAACGGAGAGCACCATGAAGAAGTTCGCTTGTGCCGCCCTGGCTATCTTGGGCGTCGTGCTCGGCACCGTCACCCTCACCCCACCCGCCGATGCCGGTTCGGTTCACCTGTTCCTGTCGTCCACCAGCAACGGCTGACCAAACGCGAGGACCGGGACCATGAAGACCATGCTTATGCTTCACGCGGTCGCGATGATGTTCAGCCTTGGCGTCAATTCGGCCTATGCGGGTGACGGTGACGGGCAGGCCGCGCGCCCGCCATTCACGTCAATCGAGGCTCAATCACGCTCCGTTTCGCTTGGCGGCCCGCAGACACCCAAGCTGTTCATCATCGGCCGGGTCGGGGTTCGTGTGTGGGCTCCCGTACCGCCGCCCTACAGCGCTGAGGCCAACGGGGATGTAACAGGGAGGAATTTTGGGGGCGCAGGGTGAGTCCTTGGCTGTTGGATATCCGATGACGCAATCGGCTGGCGAATGCAAAAAGGAGGGTTCAATGAACCGCAAGCTGTTGATGATTACTGCCTTTGTTGCCATCGCGCTCACCCCCTCGATCGGCATTGGAACTGCTGCGGCTCACGGCGGAGGTTCTCATGGTGGAGGCTCTCATGGTGGCGGCATTCACGGTGGAGGTTTTCACGGAGGGGGGTTTCACGCCGGAGGTTTTCACGACCGGGGCTTTTTTGGCAGACGAGGAGTTCGGGGGGATGGATTTAGGTACGGCGGCTTGTTCGGTGGTTATTATCCCGGATACTACGCATATGGGCAATGTTACCTGACGGTGTATGGTACAACCTATTGCTATTGATCGTGGAGCATCTTATAGAGTGTGCGAAGGGGAGCTAGCTCCGACATGTCTAACTCCACTGTTGACCTGTTCTTCGGATATTTGGCGCGAAGCGCTGTGACGCAGGAATTTATGTCCCTATAAATGATTAACGAAAGAGATGTGAAACACTTCAGAGTGTGCGCACGGTCTGAATGCCACTCTCCGTCTCTCAGCGCGGCTAACCGCTTTGTGCGTCTTCAAGGAGACCCGACATGTTCCACCTCACAAGCGTTGTCATTGTCGCGGCATCTCTGTTACTTGCTCTGGTTTGCGTCTTGGCAGCCATCTTCTCCGATACAACTGACTGATAGCTACACCAGCCCAAAATAGCGACGACGATCGTGCGCGATACTTCAGAGTGGACGCCTGCCGTAAGGCAATTCGCCAGGTGTCAGCGAGGTCGGATCGGAAGCCTTGTAGCTGGCCGCCGTCGAGACAGTTGGTGCTGCGCCCGCGGCTTAATGGATGAGGATTACGGACCATGCGACGGTCCATCGTAGCTGCTGCATTGGCACTCGGCCTGGTGACGCCGTGGGTGGCGATTCTGCCACTGATCGCACAGCCGAGGCCGGTAAGCTTGTCCCCAATCATATCGAAGGGTTTGTTCCGTTGCCGCAGGTACCACTGCATCGATCAAACCTGCGCGGCGGAGCTGGCTGAGGTGTTGATCGTCGAGCAGCCGAAGCACGACGCGGCGGCCGTCGTTGACCGACGCTGCCATCCGGACCTTCGGACGTTCCCAAAAATCGGCACCGAGAGCCAGGCGAATTAGCGTGCAGCAGGAACACCCCGATCTGCTCGATGAGACCGACGACGAAGCTGCCAACCGGCAGACGGCGAGCCTCTGCGCTGTGGCGATCACGCTGCTGCTGCTGGTCGCGGGCCTGTTCCTGGTGCGCGAACTGCATGCGAAGGATGCGATCGCGGACTGCCTGATGGACATGCGGGTGAATTGCAACTTGCTGGTGGTCATCTTGCCTGATCCGCCCCCAAAGGATGTCCTGGCAGTCGTTTCGCAGCGCTCCGATGGGGCACAACGCCGGCGACAAGGCGCGATTGGCTCCAACGAGCAACCAAAGTCGGACCACCCCATGACTGAAGCGACTCTCAACTCTTCCCCGCCACCGCCAGCGATCAGTCCCGTCAGTTTGTTGGATGCGCGCTACACAGCCGCTGCGCCGGCGTCGTCGCGGCCCAGAACAATGGCACGGCGGTCCACACCACCAGTCGATACCTTCGTCAATTGAGCGCCGCAAGATCGCGTGGCGGCGGCCCTCATCAGTGGAGACATCCAGATGTTCCGAACCGACGGCAATCCCGAACCGCGTGATTTCGGTCAGGTGATCCGGTTCCTGCACCGGCCGATCCTGTTCCTGGTCGTCACGGTCCTCGTGGGCGCCGTGGCTGCTGGACTGGTTTTGATCCCCGCTCAGGCTGCGACGATGCAGACTGGTGACGGAACCAGGCCGCGCATAACCGGGCATCGGTTTGAACCGGGGCCCATCGTGAACGGCCACCACCGCCAACCGACATCCGGCGAAATTGAAGCGCGGACGCGGGAACTTTGGACGCGGAGCAAAACGGGCTCTGGCGCATCCTGATTGCAGCGCATGACGTGGCGCAGGGATCGCGGCCCTTCTGCGTGGACTCCGTGGCGATTATTCTTGCGACCATTCCAAGGCCCCGGACCGTCGATCGTTGCGTCCGGCGCTTCCCTGTCTCGCGCGCCGGAGTTAGGCTGACGCGACGGAGGGACATCACATGGCTGACTATGACTACATCATCGTGGGGGCCGGCTCGGCCGGCTGCACGCTCGCCAACCGGCTGAGCGAGGACCCGCGCAACAAAGTCCTGCTGCTGGAAGCGGGGCCGAAGGATCGCAATTTCTGGATCCACATCCCGGTCGGATTTAATAAACTGCTGAACAACACACGCTACAACTGGTGCTTCAGCACCGAGCCGGAAGACAGCGTCCGCGGCCGGACGATCCCGATCCCGCGCGGCAAGACACTGGGCGGGTCGAGCTCGATCAACGGCATGCTGTACGTGCGCGGCAATCCGTTGGACTACAACACCTGGTCGCAGTTCGGGAATCGCGGTTGGTCGTATGATTCCGTACTGCCGTATTTCAGGAAGTCGGAAAACTTCGAGGGACGTGGGGACGATACCCGCGGGCGCGGCGGACCGCTGAATGTTGCCCATATGATCGAGCGCCACGAGATCCTGGATGCGGTGATCGATGCCGCCGCGGCCGAGGGGTATCCGAAGAACCCAGACTACAACAGCGGCAGGCAGGAGGGCTTCGGCTACTACCAGGTGACGCAGAAGGACGGGCGGCGCTGGTCGACGGCGCGCGCGTTCCTCGATCCGGCGCGGTCACGCCCGAACTTGCGCGTGGAGACGGAAGCGTTGACCACGCGCGTGATCCTGCAGGGCAAGCGAGCGGTCGGCGTGGCCTATACGCAGCATGGCCAGACGCATGAGGCGCGCTGCGGGCGCGAGGTGATCCTGTCCGCCGGATCGGTGAAGTCGCCGCATATCCTGGAGCTGTCGGGCATCGGCCAACCGGAGCGGCTGCAGGGCTTCGGCATCACGCCGCTGCATGAGTTGCCGGGGGTGGGAGAGAACTACCGCGACCATTTCGCACCACGCATGAACTGGCGCGGCACGTTGCCGATCACCTTGAATGAGCAGACTCGCGGTCTGAACTTCGTCAAGGAGATCATAAAGTACTTCGCGTTGCACAGGGGAATTCTGACTTACACAGCCGGGATCGTCTACGGCTTCGTCAAGACGCGGCCGGAGCTGGAGGAGTGCGATGTGCAGTATCATTTCGCCCATGCCAGCTACGCCACGGCGGCGACGCGCATCCTGGACAGCGAGCCTGGGATGACGATGACGACCTATCAATGCCGGCCGGAGTCGAAGGGGTCGATCCATCTGAAGTCGGCTGATCCGGCGGCCGATCCGGCGATAAGGCCGAACTTCCTGGCCGAGGAGTTGGATCGGCAGACCGTGGTGGCGGGAATGAAGATCGCCCGGCGCATCATGGAGAACGCCGCGATGGACAAGTACCGCGCGCACGAAATGAATCCCGGGCCGAAGGTGCAGACCGACGCGGAGTGGCTGGAGTTTGCGCGGAACAATGGACAGACCACGTATCATGTGATCGGGACTTGCAAGATGGGCAGCGATCCGATGGCGGTGGTGGACGATCAGTTGCGGGTGCACGGGGTGGCGGGGCTGCGCGTGGTGGATGCGTCGATCATGCCGACGATGGTTTCGGGCAATACGAATGCGGCGGTGATCATGATCGCGGAGAAGGGTGCGGATATGGTTAAGGGGGCGGTGGGGGAGGGGATGAAGGCGGCGGCTTGATGCGGGAGCGACTCTCCCGCTTCCCTTGAGGGCTTGGGCCGCGAAGCGGACCAAGGTTGGGGGGAGGGGTTGGTGCCCGCACCGCACCGAAACCTTGTGCCGCTGAACCCCTCCCCCCAGCCCCCTCCCTCAAGGGGAGGGGGAGAAAATGGCAGCGCCTACTCGTCCCGGGCGCCGATGGTGCGAGACCGGAACTCCTCGGGTACGGCGTGGCCGTAGTCGGTGAAGGCGCGCTTTACCGCTTCCGGAGTTGCGCCGAATACCTGCTTGCGGTTTTCGCGCGCCCATTGCTGCGAACCTGCGACCGTGTCGAGCGAGCCCTGGAAGCGCGGCATCACGTAGCGGGCGAACAGTTCGTAGCTGCGCAGCGTCTGCTCGCGGTTGGCCCATTCATGCGCGCGGAACAGAATGCCGCCGAAGCCGCCCTTGCTGTTTTCCAGCAGCCGGTGGATGCCCTTGGTCACCGTGTCCGGCGAGCCGACCAGCGTGGTGCCCATCTTCACCCCGTCGCGCAGCGGATCGTCGGCGCGGCCGGGCGGGCGGCCTAGCGTGTCCTCGAAATAGGTCTGCGTCTCGATCCGCTCGCCCTTGGCGACCTCGCGTAGCGCCTGCTCATCGTCCTCGGCGATGTGCGCGTTGACCACGACGCGCCAGTTCTTGCGGTCCATCTTCTTGCCGTTCTTCGCCGCGGCGTCCTCGGCGATTTTCCACTGGTCGGCCAGCGCCTCGGGTCCGCCGGGCAGGCCGGCGCCGATCGACAGCACGCCCACGCCGTGCGTGCCCGCGGCGATCATGCCGAACGGAGTGATCGTGCTGGCCACCGCGATCTCGAAGCACGGGTCGCTGTATGGCGCCAAATGCAGCCGTGCATCGCGCATCTCGAACCAGTCGGTCTTCATGGTGACCGGCTCTTCGCATTTCAGCAGCCGGATGATGGCGTCCATCGCCTCCAGCATGCGCGGACGCTGCGTCGACGGCTCGATGCCCAGCATGTACGCGTCCGAGGTCAGCGCGCCTGGCCCGCAGCCCAGCATGGCGCGCCCGCGGGTCATGTGGTCGAGCTGCACCCAGCGCTGCGCCACCAGGAACGGATGGTGGTAGGGCAGGCTGGTGACGCCGGAGCCGAGCTTGATGTGCTTGGTGCGCTCGGCCGCGGCGGCGATGATCAGCTCGGGCGAGGCGATCAGCTCCCAGCCGGCGGAGTGGTGCTCGCCGATCCAGGCCTCGGTGTAGCCAAGCTCGTCGAGCCACTCCAGCAGCTCGACATCGCGGTTGATTGCCAGCGTCGGGTTCTCCCCCACGCGGTGGAACGGGGCGAGGAAGATGCCGAACTTCATGCCGCGATGGGCCATGCGCGTGTTCTCCAGCGAGAGCGATGTTGACCTATCGTGCCGTGTTGCGGCCGGATAGCCAAGCCGGGGGGCTGCATGGCAGTGTGTCGTGGCGGTCAGACGGCAAGGTTCCGGGACGGAGGGAACGACAATGCGGCTTGCGGACAAGGTGGCGATCATCAGTGGCGCGGCGTCCGGCATGGGCGCGGCGACGGCGCGGCGGTTTGCCAAGGAGGGCGCCAAGGTGGTGGTGGCCGATATGCTGGACGCCGAGGGCCGCAAGGTGGCCGACGACATCGTGACCGCGAACGGCGCGGCCGTGTTCATGGCGCTGGACGTCACCAAAGAGGCGGACTGGAAGCGGGTGGTGGACGACACGGTCGCGCGCTACGGCAAGCTGGATATCCTGGTGAACAACGCGGGGATCAGCGGCAGCGCGGTGTCCGACCTGCTGGACACGGCGGCGTGGGACCAGTTGCTGGCGGTGAACGGACGGGGCGTGTTTTTGGGCACCAAATACGCCGTGCTGGCGATGAAGCAATCCGGTGGCGGATCGATCGTCAACCTGTCGTCGATCTCCGGCAATGCCGGGCAGACGATGACGCACATGGGCTACAACGCGTCGAAGGGCGCGGTGCGCACGCTGACCAAGTCGACCGCGGTGCAGTTCGGCGCCGACGGCATTCGTGCCAATTCGGTGCATCCGGGGCTGATGCCGCCGATGCGCACCTCGGGCGCCACCGCCGATCCCGAGGTGCGGGCGAAGATGCTGAAGGGCGTGCCGTTGCGCCGTGCCGGTGAGGTGGACGAGGTGGCGAACGCCATCCTGTTCCTGGCATCCGACGAGGCGTCCTACATCACCGGTGCCGAGCTCTGGGTCGACGGCGGTTATCTCGCGGTCTGAGGCGCGGATAGGTGCGCCGTGCGCCGCAAACGCCTGATCGGCGCGGGCTGGGCGTATGAACGAGCACGCTGTCCTGCTTGACCTTGACGGCACGCTGTCGGACTCGCGCCCGGGGATCGCGGGCTGCTTCCGCTATATGCTGACCGAACTTGGCCACGATCCGGCCAAGGCAGGCGACCTGACCTGGGCTGTCGGGCCGCCGATCGGTGTCTCGATCGCACAGTTGCTTGCGCGGTACGGCGACGACCGGGTGGACCGGGGCCTCGCGATTTATCGCGAGCATTATTCCGCCGTCGCGATCTACGAGTGCATGGTGTACCCGGGTGTCCTGGATACGCTCAGTGCGATGCGCGACGCCGGACACGTCATGTGCATCGCCACGTCCAAGCGTCGCGATTTCGCCGAGCGGGTGATCGACCACCTGGACCTGCGCAGCTATGTCCGCGCCGTCTATGGTGCCGAGCCGGGCGGTGGCCTGGATCACAAGGACGACCTGCTCGCCCATATTCTGGGTCGCGAGGGTTTTTCGCCGGCTGAGACGGTCATGCTGGGCGACCGGCTGCACGATATCGAGGCGGCGAGGGCGAACCGCCTGCGATCGATCGGCGCGGCCTGGGGCTACGGTGGACGCGCGGAGCTCGAGGCTGCCGGCGCGGACATGATCGCCGAGACGCCGCAGGCAGTGCCCGCTTTGCTGGGGGTCCCATCGCATCATTCCGTCTAGCTGGAAACCCGACTATACAGGATGGCGAACCGTGGTTTTGTGTGAAGCCGTCACGGGAATGGCCACGCCGCGGCGGCGGCGTTTCGCGGAAGGAGGACCTCGATGCAACTGACCGAGCGACAACTCCAGCAGTTCGACGAGGAAGGCTGGCTGTTCTTCCCCGGGGTTTTTTTCCCGGAGGAGGTCGCGGTGCTGCGCGCCGAGGCCGAGACGCTGTATCGCACCGACCGCAAGGAGATCTGGCGCGAGAAGTCGGGTGCGCCGCGCACTGCCTTTGCCGCGCACACCTACAACGAGGCGTTCCGCCTGCTCGGCGCGCATCCCCGGCTGATCCGCCCGGTGGAGCAGGTGTTCGGCGATCGTCTCTACATGCATCAATACAAGATCAACGCGAAGGCGGCGTTCGACGGCGATGTGTGGCAGTGGCACCAGGACTACGGTACCTGGCAGCGCGACGACGGGATGCCGGAGCCGCGGGCGATGAACATCGCGGTCTACCTCGATGAGGTGATGGCGATCAACGGCCCGCTGATGCTGGTGCCGCGCAGCCACAAGCATGGGGTGTTCGACGCCGGGCATGACCTCGCGACGACCTCGTATCCGCTGTGGACGCTGGATCATGAAACCGTGACGCGGCTGGTGGATGCGGGTGGGATCGTTTCGCCGATCGGCAAGCCGGGTGGGGTGCTGATGTTCCACGGCAACCTGGTGCATGGCTCGGCGGGCAATATCACGCCGTATCCGCGGAAGATCGTGTACCTGACGCTGAACTCGGTCGCCAACTACATCCGCACGCCGACGCGACCGGAGTGGATCGCGCACCAGGATTTTGCCGCGATCGAGCCGGTGGCGGACGATGCGCTGCTGGCCTATGCGCGGCGGTTCCGTGCGGCGGCGGAGTAGGGACTACAGGTCGTCCGGCCGCAGCCCGGTGTGCTTCGCGATGCGCGCTAGCATGCGTGGCCCGATTTCCTCGCGATCGTGGAAGGCGAAGACGTAATCCGGCCAATCAGGCCGCGACAAGGTGCGGTGCGAGCCGGACTGCCGCTTGAGTGTCCATCCGATCCGGTGGAGTGCCCGCAGGACGGCGCCCGCCCGGGTGGCGGGCCAGTTGCTCACGCGAGGGCAAAGAGGTCCCGCGCCACCTCCGGCACGGGTTCGCCATGTTCGATCAGGTCAGCGATGATACGACACGCCAGCGCTGCCGCTCGTGCGCGCGCCTCGGCCTCCGTTGCGCCATAAGCCAACGCGCCTGCCAGGGCTGTAACCTCGGCGATCCAGCGGCCGTCTTCTTCTTGTTCGACCTCAATCCTTAGCATCATGACTCCTTATCCGACGAATATGAGGCCTGCATCCCGCCAATGCGAGAAAAAAGGGCCGACTGCCCGTCGGTGCAGCTGTCTCCGTGCCTCCGTGGTGAACTTGCTTGCGGTTGATCCAACGTTCATGTCGTCGCCAGAATGCCCGCCCGCCCAGCGCCGACACCGGCGCCCCGCCCCAGCAGGAGACCCCCCACATGACCAGCATCGTTGGCACCTGGAAGCTGGTCGCCGCCGCGGCGCATGACGGCACCGGCAATCCCCTGCCACCCCCGTACGGCCCCCAGTTCATGGGCCGCGTCACCTTCAACGCCGACGGGCGCATGATGGCCGTGCTGTGCGACGGCAGCCCGTCCCTGCCTGACGGCACCGCGCGCGACTACGCTTCCTACTGCGGCAACTATCGGTTCGACGGCAGCCGCCTGGTCACTCGCGTCGATGCCGCGTCGGACCCGGCGCGGCTCGGCACCGACCAGGTGCGCGAGGTGCGGTTCGAGGGCAACCGCATGATCCTGCGGCCGCCGCCCCGTCCCAGGGGCGAACTGACTGAACACCGCGAACTGGCCTGGGAGCGCATCGCGCCAGATTAACCCCGGGCGAGTAGCGCCGATCGAGTAGCGTTCGGCGCCATCCCCGCCTTTGGTGTAGAGTGGCCGCCATGCCCGCGGACACCAGGGAAACCTCCCGGCCCGATCCGGACGCACTGATCGAAGCCGCCGCCCGGGAAGGCCGCGGCTGCCTGAAGGTGTTCCTGGGCGCCGCCCCCGGCGTCGGCAAGACCTGGGAGATGCTGACCGCCGCCCGGATCAGGCGCGCCGAGGGCATCGACGTCGTGATCGGCGTGGTCGAGACGCACGGGCGCGCCGAGACCGAGGCGCAGATCGGCACCTTGCCGGTGCTGCCGCGCCACCAGGTGGCCTACCGCGGCAAGGTGCTGGAGGAATTCGACCTGGACGGCGCGCTGACACGCCACCCGCAGCTTCTGCTGATCGACGAATTGGCCCACACCAACGCCCCCGGCAGCCGCCACCACAAACGCTGGGAGGACGTGCAAGAAGTCCTGGACGCCGGCATCGATGTCTGGGCGACGCTGAATGTCCAACACCTGGAAAGCGTGAACGACTTGGTCGCCCGGATCACCGGGGTGCGGGTACGCGAGACGCTGCCCGATCGCGTGCTGGACCTCGCCGCTGAGATCGAGCTGATCGACCTGCCGCCGGCCGAGCTGCGCACGCGCCTGACGCAAGGCCGCATCTACCGTCCCGACGTCGCGCGCCGCGCCATGGATGGCTTTTTCCGCGAGGGCAATCTGGCGGCCTTGCGCGAGTTGGCGCTGCGGCGCGCGGCCCAGCGGGTGGACGCCGATGTCACCGGCTATATGCGGGCCCGCTCGATCGAGGGGCCGTGGCCGGCCGGGGAGCGTGTGCTGGCCCTGATCGGCACCGACCAGGCGTCCGAAGCGGTGGTGCGTCACGCCAAAGGCCTGGCAGATGCGCTGCACGCCCCGCTGATCGCCCTGACGGTGGAACGGCCCGGCGTCGCCGGCGACGTGCGCGCGGCGATGACGATCGCTGCCCAACTCGGCGCCGAGATCGAGATTGCGCACGGCGAGGATCTGGTCGCCGCGGTGCTGGAGGTGGCGCAGAAGCGCAACGTGACGCAGATCGTCATGGGCCGCGGCAGGCCGCCGTTGTGGCGCCGGATGATCGGCCACACCTTGTCGCACAGCTTGCTGCGGCGCGCGCCGGCCTACGCATTGCACATCGTGCCCGCGCCAATTGTACCGAATACGAAACGTAAATGGATCACGTTCCCGGAACCCTGGTTCGCTTGGAGCGGCGCCGTCGCGCTGGTGGCCGGGGTGACCGGGATCTGTGAGGTCCTGGTGCGCGTGGTGTCGCAAGAGGCGCTGGGGATGGTGTTCCTGGCCGCCGTGGTCGCCGCCTCGGTCACCTGGGGGCTGCGCATCGCGCTCTTCACCGCGGTGCTGAGCTTCGTGTCCTGGAATTTCTTTTTTATTCCTCCATTGTATCAACTGACCATTGAGCAGCCGCGCGACGTGGTAGCGATCGTGCTGTTCCTGGGTGTCGGCGGCGTGACAGGCGCGCTGGCCAGCCGCGTTCGCAAGGAGGCGCGGGCGGCGCGTGGCCGGGTGGAGGGGCTGCGCCGGATCGGCGCGTTCAGCCGCAGCCTGGGCGAGCCGACCACCGAGCCGGAGATGCTGGAGGAGATTGCGCGGCAAGGGTGCAATATTGCCGGCGCGGCGGTTGTGATGACGGCGCTGGGCGAGGACTTGAACATTCGCGCCGCGGCGCCGCCGATCGACACGATCGATGACGCCGCCTGGGCCGCGGCGCGCTGGGCCTATGGCAAGCAGGAGCAGGCGGGCAAGGGCACCGCCACGCTGCCGTCTTCCGCCTGGCGTTTTTTGCCGATGCGCACCGTGCGTGGCCCGATCGGCCTGCTGGGCATCCGCCCCGAGGGCGAGGTCGACCAACCGCTGCTGCAGGCGCTGATGGCGCTGGCGGACCAGGCGGCGGTGGCGATGGAGCGGGTGCGGCTGGCCAACGACGCGGCCCGCAGCGCGGCGCATCAGGAGACGCAGAAGCTGCGCACAGCGCTGTTGTCCTCGTTGTCGCACGACCTGCGCACGCCGCTGGCCGGCATCCGCGGCGCGGCATCGACCTTGCGCGAGGCGTGGGCTGATCTGGACGACACCACGCGGTCCGACCTGCTGCGCAGCATCGAGGACGATACCGGGCGGATGACGCGGTTTCTGGTCAACATCCTGGACATGACCCGGCTGGAGACGGGCGAGATCACGCCACGCATCGCCGCGGTCACGCTGCCCGAGGTGGTGGAGGCGGCGATCGGCCGGGTGCCCGGCACCGCGCATGTCGGCGTCGATCTGCCGGCTGAACTGCCGCGTGCCGCAGCCGATCCGGCGTTGCTGGAGCAGGTGTTGGTGAACCTGCTGGACAACGCGGTGAAGTATTCTCCACCGGGCGGGTTCATTTCGGTATCCGGTCGGTCTGCCGGTGATCGTGTCGCGTTGTCGGTCGCCGATGAGGGTATTGGGATCGCACCCGGCGATCTGCCCTATGTGTTCGACAGCTTCTATCGCGCGCGGCGACAGGATCGTGTGGGGCCCGGAACGGGTTTGGGGCTGGCCATCGCGCGCGGCCTGATGGAGGCGATGGGCGGAACGATCGAGGCGCAAAGCCCGCGTCCGGACGCGCCGGCCGATGGTGCGCCCGGCACCCTGATCACGCTGACCTTGCCAGTGGCGATATGAGGGAGGGTGAAGCTCCGTCCGGCTTGCCGTCACGTCCGTCTGCGAGGGGTTCGGCGCGCGCGATAACGGTGGCGGCCGGGTCTATGACACGTGGTGACACGTATTCCGGTTAACGCTATAGGGCGAGGACGTTATATGCAGTCGCCATGGGTCGAGAACCCGCGTTAGAGTGACTACGCGTTACGATGCTCCCTGGCGGCGCCGGTGCTTTTGTCGGAATAGGATGGATGCAAGTACACGCCTGGTCGCTCCTGCAGATCGAGACCAGTCCGCTGCCCGGTCAGAGCGCCGTGATCTGCATGGCCGATGCGCGCGATCAGCTTGCCGTCATCAAGGACATGGCGAATGTCGCCGCTCGGCTCGACCTGATTTTCAATGACACGACCGACGAATTCCTCGGCGTGCGGCCGCCGGGCGCGGAGGATGCGCGGCAGATACTGCAGTTCGTCAACACGCACCGGCAGATGCCGCATCTCGTCATCCAGTGTCAGGTCGGCGTCGGCAGGAGCATGGCCGCGCTTGCTGCGCTCCTGAAGATCGGTGGCGCGGATAACCAGGTGATCCTTGCCCACGGCACGTATAATCGTCGGCTCTACCAGGAATTGCTGAGGGCAGCCGGCGTCGCGCGGGAGTTGGACCCGCTGGTGTCGATCGCTGTGCGGATCAAGTACGCGCCCGATCGGCTCCAGCTTTTCATCCTGTCGATGCAACGGCAGCGCCATGACAACTGGGAGATGGTTGCGGTAACGGACGGACCCAACGAACCCGCGGCGCGCCTGGTCGCGGAGACGAATGACCCGCGGATTCGCCTGGTCGAGACCGAGGAGAGGCTGGGGCGGTGGGGACATCCGTACCGGCAGCGCGGTTTGGATGCGTGCCGTGGCGATTACATCGGCTTGAGCAACGACGACAACTACTATGTGCCGGGCTATATCGAGCAAATGCTGCACGCGCTGGGCAGCACCGCCGATATCGCGCTGTGCCAAATGCTGCACAGCCACTCCGGATGGAAGGTCGACCCGCCCGGGAACGACCTTGGGGCCTGGATCGCGCGCGCCGCATTGATACGGAAGGTTCCCTGGACCGGCCAGGACTATACCAGCGATCGGGACTATCTTCAGTCGCTTTTGGCAATGGCCCCGGGCCGGGTGGCGACGGTCGCGCGTCCGTTGTTCGTTCATAACTGACTGGCACAATTAGCTGGCACAACTGACCGGAAGTGACATGAGTTTCGGGCGCATCCTGGTGATCGACGACGAGGCGCAAATCCACCGCTTCCTCAAACCTGCGCTGGAGGCGGCGGGGTACGAGGTCGAGCGCGCCGAAACCGCGGCCGAGGGGCTGCGGCTTGCCGCCGGGCGGGCACCGGATGCGGTGCTGCTGGATTTGGGCCTGCCCGACATGGACGGGCAGGAGGCGTTGCAGCGGTTGCGCGCGTTCAGCGAGGTGCCGGTGCTGGTCCTGTCGGCGCGCGAGCGGGAGGCGGAGAAGATCGCGGCGCTGGACGGTGGCGCGGACGACTACCTGGAAAAGCCGTTCGCGGTCGGCGAGTTGCTGGCCCGGTTGCGCGCCTGCCTGCGCCGGCGGTTGACCCAGCAGGGTGCTCAGCCGGTGTTCAGCGCTGGGCCGCTGACCGTCGATCTGCTGAAGCACGAGGTGCGCGTGGATGGGGCGCTGGTTGCGCTGAGCCGGCGCGAGTTCGACCTGCTGGCGATGCTGGCGCGCAATCCCGGACGCATGATGACCCACCGGCAGTTGCTGGTCGCGGTGTGGGGACCGGCGCATGTCGACGATGTGCAGTATCTACGCGTGTATATCGGGCAATTGCGGCACAAGCTGGGTGGGGCGTCGGAGCTGATCATGACCGAGCCGGGGATCGGATATCGGCTGCGGGAGGCGGGGTAGCTGGGGGCGAGGAGTTAAACGGGGAGACAGCAAAGGTTCTCCCCCTCCCCTTGAGGGAGGGGGTTGGGGGGAGGGGTTGGTGGTAGTGTCGCACCGAACGTTCTTGTGCGCCGACCCCTCCCCCCAACCCCCTCCCTCAAGGGGAGGGGGAGTGTCGGTGTCCAACCGGGCCGACATCTCCACGGCGTGCCCGCTACGCCGTCATCTCCGCGTCGTGCCCGCTACGCCGCAAGCTCCTCGGCGTGCACCACACCGAGCAGTCTTGCCTGAAGCGCGGCATCCGCCTCTAGCGCCCGCGCACTGCCCTCGTAGGCGACCTGCCCGTTCACCAGCACATAGGCCCGGTCGGTGATCGGCAGCACCGTCTCGGCATGGTGCTCCACGATCACCATCGCGACGCGGCCGCGCAGGCGCACCAGCGCGTCCATCACCTCCTTGACGATGGCCGGGGCCAGGCCCTCGAACGGCTCGTCCAGCAGGATCACCCGCGCCGGCACCATCAGCGCGCGGGCGATCGCCAGCATCTGGCGTTCGCCACCCGACAGGCTTTCGGCGCGGGATCGTTGCAGGATGCGCAGTTTCGGGAACAGCTCGTAGACCTGCTCGAGCGAGCTGCCGCCGGGGCGCGTGGCGATGCGCAGGTTCTCGAGCACGGTCAGGTTGGGAAACAGCCGGCGTCCCTCGGGCACCAGCGAGATGCCGAGGCGGTTGATCTCGTATGGCTTCGCCGCGGTGATGTCCTTGCCATCGATGATGATGCGCCCGCCGCTCTTCGCCACCGTGCCGGTGATCGCGCGCAACGTCGTCGTCTTGCCGACACCGTTGCGGCCGAGCAACGCCACCGCCTCGCCCTCGTGTACGACAAGATCCAAACCATCCAGCACCACGCTGCCGCCATAGCCGCCGCGCACGCCTTCCAGCCGCAGCAACTCCTTCGTTGATGCAGCGATCGTCACCACCGGGGCGCCAGCGAGGCCAATCGTTTCGCGTACGGCGCCGAGATAGGCGGTGATCACCTCCGGGTTGTTCGCGACCTCGGCCGGCTTGCCGTCGGCGATCAGCCGGCCCTGGTGCAGCACGGTGATGCGGTCGGACAGTGCCAGCACGCGATCGATGTCGTGCTCGATCAGCAGCACCGCGTGGGTCGTGGCCAACTGGCGGATCAGCGCGCCCACCACCTCGCGGTCGGCCTCGGCGAGGCCCGCCAGCGGTTCGTCCAGCAGCAGCAGCCGCGCGTCGGTAGCGAGCGAGATGGCGATCTCGAGCAGCCGCCGCTCGCCGTGCGACAGGTTGGCGCAAGGCTCCGCGGCGCGATCCGCCAGCCCGACCGCGGCCAGCAGCGACCAGGTGCGCGCGTTGACCTCATCCAGGCCGTACGCGTCGCGCCACAGCGCATGGCGATGCGCGCTGCGCGCCTGCGCGGCGACGCGGACATTCTCGAACGCCGTCAGGTTGCGGAACACGCTGAGGATCTGAAACGAGCGGCTGAGCCCCAGGCGTATGCGTTTGTGCACCGGCAGACGCGTAAGGTCGTGACCCGCGAAGTGGATCGTGCCGCCGTCCGCGCGCAGCAGGCCGGTCAGCATGTTGAAGAACGTCGTCTTGCCGGCGCCGTTCGGTCCGATCAGGCTGTGCAGCCGGTATGGATGCACTTCCAGGTCGATCCCTTGTGCCACCACGAGTGACCCAAATCGTTTGTTCAGGCCACGCACCGTCAGGATCGGCTTGGCGGGATCAAGCTGTATGGCATCGGCATGCCAGGGCTTGATCGTTGCGGGACGCGATGGAATGCCACGCCGGGTCAGCGTCCATTCCGGGCGCCCGCGCAGCCGTTGCACCAGGCCGACCATGCCCTCGGGCGAGGCGAGCGCGAACACCATGACGATGGGGGCGAACAACAGCCACCAGCTTTCGGTGATGGTCGATAGCCGATCCTGTAGCAGAATGAACGCGATGGCGCCCCAGAGCGGGCCGAGGAACTGATGCACCCCGCCCAGCACCGTCATCAGCAACGCGTCGCCGGCATGCTGCCAACTGAGATTGTCGGCGTAGGCGCCGCGCAGCATGAACGACAGAAGCGCGCCGGCGTAGCCGACAGCGCCGCCCATGATGACGAAGGCTTCGAACTTCAAGCGGAACGTGCTGTAGCCGAGGCTGAGTACGCGTTGTTCATTGTCTCGCAGTGCGGCCAACACGCGGCCGAATGGCGCGTGTGCGATGCGCCATAGCAGCCACATCGCGGCGGTCACGGTGATGACGGTGAAGGCGTGGAATGCTTCGTCACTGACCAGCCAGGGGCGCGGGACACCCTGCAGGCCATTCTCACCGCCGGTGAGGTCGGTCCACTTGAACGCGATCTCGAAGGCGATCTGCGAAAAGGCGAGTGTCAGCAGCGAGAAATACAGCCCGCGGCGGCGGAGGATGATCACGGCGATGGCGGCGGCGAGTGTCAGGGAGAACAGGATGGCGAATACGAGTGCCTCGGCCTCGTTGTTGAGGAATCGGAGCATGGAGATGGCGACCGCGTAGCTGGCACAGCCGAAGAACACCGATGCGCCGAATGGCACCAGTCCGGTGTAGCCGACCAGCAGGTTCACTCCGGCGCCGTACAGCGTGTAGATGGCGATCTGGGTGATCAGGCCGACCGGCGCGCCGATCGCCTGCCACAGCAGGGTCAGTGCGATGAAGACGAGAAGGATGGTGGTGATGGGGTGGCGGAGGAGGGTCATGACAGGCACCTTCTCCCCCTCCCCTTGAGGGCTTGGGCCGCGAAGCGGACCAAGGTTGGGGGGAGGGGTGGGTCCGGCAAGGACGGTGCCTGCTGAACCCCTCCCCCCAACCCCCTCCCGCAGGGGAGGGGGAGAAATTGATGCCGATCACTCGAACCGTTCCCACCGCTCGCCCAGCAATCCGCGTGGACGCAACAGCAGGATCACCGCCATGAACACGTACATCATCGCGTTCGCGGCATCGGGCTGGAACTGGATGGTCAACGCGGTTACGACGCCGACCATCAGCCCGGCGATCACCGCGCCGGCGAAGGACCCAAGCCCGCCGATCGTTACGACGACGAACGCCGGCATGATCGCATTGGTCGACATCGATGGCGTCACCGTCCACAACGGCGCGGCCAGCACGCCGGCGACGCCGGCCAGCGCGCAGCCCAGGCCGAACACCGCGGTCAGCACGCGCGGCAGGCGGATGCCGAGCAGGCCCACCATCTCCGGGTCGCGCGAGCCGGCGCGCAGGATGCGGCCGAATGGGGTGAACTGCATGAGCGCCCACAGGCCGATCAGCAGCACCACGGTGAAGATGAACACCGACAGGCGGTATTTGGTGATCAGCACCGGACCCCAAAGGTAGATGCCGGTGAACATCGGCGGCTGGCTGAACGGCTGGCCGATGCCGCCGTAGATCAGCCGCAGCAGTGCCTCGATCATCAGCGCCAGGGCGAAGGTGATGATCAGGCTGACCAGCGGCTCCTTGTCATAGAGCTGCCGGATCAGCAATCGTTCCACTACCATGCCGACGATGCCGACCAGCACCGGCGCGAGGATCACCGCCGGCCAGCCGAAATTCTGCACCAGCGTCAGCGCGAAGAAAGCGCCGAGCGCGAAGAAGTTGCCGTGTGCGAAGTTCACGATGCCGAGCAGGCCGAAGATGATCGACAGGCCGATCGCGATCACCACATAAAGACCGCCGAGCACCAGCCCGGCGGCCACCTGCGACAGAAGAACGTCCAGCACGGCGGCAGGCCCAAGTGCGCCGTCAGGTCATGTGGCAGCCGTTGTCGGCCGGCGAGCCGAACACCTTGTCCAGGTCCGCCGCATCCTTCGGCACCATGCCCTTGACGTCGAAATAATCCCACTTGTCGGTGATCTTCGGCTTCACCTCGACCACCAGGTTCTTCAGCAGCATCTGGTGATCGCCCTTGCGCCAGCTATAGGGGCTCTCGGCGGTGCCGCCCTTCCAGTCTTCCAGCGCCTTGATGATCGCCTCGGGCTCGGTCGACTTCGCCGCGTCGATCGATTCGAACAGCGACTTGGCTGCCAGCCAACCCATCCACGCCTTGTCGGCGGCCGGCTTGCCGTATTTCTTCAGGTAATCGGCGGCCATCTTTTGCTCGTCGGGCGGGTTGCCCGGGTTATTGTACCACCACAGCGAGGTATACAGCCCGGTCGCCGCATCCGGCCCGACCGACCAGATGTCGGTGTCGCCGATGGCGATCTCGCAGATCGGGATTTTGCCCTTCATCCCCATCTCGTTCCATTGCTTGAGGAAGGTGGACAGATCGCCCGCCGGCACGCCGCCCAGGATCATGTCGGGCTTCGCCTGGCGGATCTTCAGAATGAACGAGGAATAATCCGGCGTATTCAGCGGCACGCTGTCATCGCCGACGATGGTGCCGCCGGCCTTGGCCAGGATCTCCTTGAACGACTTGGCGATGTCCTGGCCGAACGCATAGGCGGCAGTAAGGAAATACCACTTCTTGCCGATAGCCCATGATGTAGGGCGCGAACATCGCTGCCTGCGTCGCGACAGGGGTGTTCAGCCGGAACGTGTAATGGTTGCAGTTGGCGCCCGTCATCACGGTGGCGGCCGCATTGTCGCAGACGAAGGGGATCTTGAGCTGCGCCGCAGTGGCTTCCTCGGCCAGGGCGTTGGACGACAGTGAGCCGCCGAGCACCGCGCAGACCTTCGCCTCCTGCACCAGCTTCTGCATGTTCTGCTGCGAGCCTTGCGGGCTGGGCTCGTCGTACCAGACCAGTTCGGCCGGGCGGCCCATGATGGTGTTGCCGCGCTCCTCCAGCGCCAGGTAGGTGCCGTTCGCGAGATATTCCGTCTGCGCGGCGATGTCGCCGGTCTTGGCCAGCAGCAGCCCGATCTTGATCGGCTCGGCCGCCGCGGCGTTGGCGATGTAAGGCATGCCGAGTTGCGCGGCGGCACCAAAGGTCGCGGCCCCCAATAGCGCCTGGCGGCGAGTCACGAGCCGAGCCGATCGTCTGACGAGCATTGGCGCCCTCCCTGCAGGCGCGGCGCTTGGACGCCGGCCGATCTATTGTATGGCTTGGCCCGCCGCGCGTGGCCGGCAAACCGAGATGGGCGCTTTAGACACTATCCGCCAGTCTATGCCAAGCTGCCACGACCCTGCGCGATGCATGTCGCCGCGCCGCGCGTCCGCTTCCAGAGGCGGGCGGAAGCGGGGGTGGCGCGGCTTGGGCTACTGGAACAGCTTGAGCGCGTTCAGCAGCGTCTCGATCACCCCCCAAGCCAGCGGAATGCCGACGAAGCCCCAGGCGAGGATCAAGTGAAGGAACGTGGTCCCGTTGGTGGTCTGTGCGTTCATCGCCGCCTTCCTCATTCGACCCTCGCCAGCACGTCGGTGTCTTCGTCCTGTCCCATGTGATGCCGCTGGTGCACGGCCTTGATGAACAGGTTGCACAGGAAACCGACGACCAGCAGCGCCGCCATCAGATACATCGTGATGTTGTAGGCCTGGGCTTTCGGAATGCCATTGTCGACGTTGTACTGGCGGATATAGTTCACCAGCACCGGCCCGAAGATGCCGGCGGCCGACCACGCGGTCAGCAGCATGCCATGGATGGCGCCGACGTAACGGGTGCCGAACATGTCGCGCAGATAGGCCGGCACGGTGGCGAAACCACCGCCATACATGCTGAGAATGATGCAGAAACACAGCACGAACAGGCCGACACTGCCTGCCGCCCCGGCATAGGGCACCGTCGCATACAGGATGAAACCCAGCGCGAAGAAGACGAAATAGGTGTTCTTGCGGCCGATGTAGTCGGAGACCGAGGCCCAGAAAAACCGGCCGCCCATGTTGAACAGGCTCATCAGGCCGATGAAGCTCGCCGCGGTGACCGCGGTGATGCGGCCGGGGAACATCTCCTGGCTCATCGCGGAGGCCTGGCCAAGTACGCCGATGCCGGCGGTGACGTTCAGGCATAGCACCCACCAGATCAGCCAGAATTGCGGCGTCTTCAGCGCCTGATAGACGAAGACGTTGCTACTGGTGATCAGTTTTTTCGGTTGCGCGGGCGGTACATAACCGGCCGGCTGCCAGCCCGGGGCCGGCAGGCGCACGATCGCCGCGCCGACCATCATGAAGCAGAAATATATCACACCAAGCACGACGAAGGTTTCGGCCACGCCGACATGGGTGGGGGTGGAGAATTGCCGCATCAGCCATACCGACAACGGCGAGGCGATGAAGGCGGCGCCACCGAAGCCCATGATCGCCATGCCGGTCGCCATGCCGGGACGGTCGGGGAACCATTTGATCAGCGTCGAGACCGGCGAGATATAGCCGAGGCCGAGTCCAATGCCGCCGACGACGCCGTAGCCGAAATAGATCACCCAGAGATTGTGCAGGTAGACGCCAAGCGCGGCGATCAGGAATCCACCGCTCCAGCACAGTCCGGACGTGAACATGGCGCGGCGCGGACCGCCTTCCTCCACCCAGCGCCCGCACACCGCGGCGGACAGTCCCAGGAAGACGATCGCGATCGAGAAGATCCAGCCCAGATCGGTCAGTTTCCAATCATCGGGCGTCGATTTGGTGATCCCCAGCAGCCTGGTCATCGGCAGGTTGAACACGCTGAACGCATAGGCCTGGCCGATGCACAAATGGACGCACAAGGCTGCCGGTGGCACCATCCACCGGTTGAAACTCAGTCCAGCAACGATCCGTTCGCGGGTGAACGCGCCACCAAATTGCGTTGTTGCACTCATTATTTGGAACCTCCCGGCGCTATTATCTCCTTTTGGGACCGTCGTGCAACCCGGCAATCCATCCTGCAGCAATTCTCATCTTGGCCGATTTTGGCCGGCGGCGTCACCCTTCCCGGCAGCGTCTCGCTTCATCGTCACGCCAAGGTGAGAGTTGCTGTCCGTCCTTACGTCGGCGGCTGCTCTTTCAGGCGTTCGACCGCCTCGCGCACCCATGGATCGAGCTGCACTGCATCTCCATCCGGGTGCGCAACAATGCCCGCGCGCATGCGCGGGTCCCAGAACCGGCGCAGATGCAGCTCGATTGCCGTCACCGCCTTGTCGTGCGGCTGGTGGGCGAAGAACCGGCCGATCTGGTTGGCCATATAGGCGAGCTTGTCAGGCGACATGTCGCACCGCGCGGAAGGCTGTTTGCTCCGGATGGGCGGTTTGCTCCGGATGGGCAATTCGCTCCGAATGGGTGAATATCTCACACCCGTCGGCACGCGCCACGCCGATCAACGTGATTCCGGCTGCGTCGGCCAACCGCACCGCGAGGGCGGTCGGCGCGGAGACCGCGACAATGACCGGCACGCCGAGCATGGCCGCCTTCTGGATCAGTTCGACCGAGATGCGGCTCGACAGCAGCAGCATCCCGTCATCGGCTGCGACGCCTTGGCGGGCCAGCGCGCCGGCGAGCTTGTCCAGCGCGTTGTGCCGGCCGACATCCTCGCGCAGCGCGACAAGTCCTGGTCCCTTGGGTCCTTGTCCCTTGGCGCCACCGGATTCACGCCAGAACGCCGCGGCGTGCACCGCGTGGGTCTGCCGGTTCAGCGCCTGCGCGGTGGGCAACGCCGCCATGGCCGTTTCAATTGAATGCGCATCGAACCGCGCCGTCGAGGTGACGCGCGGCGGCGGTCGCACCGCGTCGGCCAGGCTCTCGATGCCGCACAGCCCACAGCCGCTCGGCCCGGCGAAGCGGCGACGGCGCGTGTCGGCCAGTTCCGCGCGCTCCGGCGTCAGCCACATGCGCAGCTCGATCCCGTGCTCCTGCGGAACGATGGTCAGGTCCTCGATCTCGGACCTGTGGCGGATGATGCCTTCGGTCAGGCTGAAGCCGATGGCGAAATCCTCGAGATCGGCGGGGCTGGCCAGCATCACGGCATACGCGGAATGATTGTAGGTCAGCGCGACCGGGGTTTCCTCGGGGATTTCCCGTGTGCCACGCGTCATCGTCTCGCCGCGCAGGGCGAGCCGCGAGACACGGCGCGCGGGTGGCGGCAGGATCATTTCGCCGACACAAGCTCGATGCGGCGTGCGACGCGGCTGTGCTCGGCGTAGCTTTGCTGCCAGTCGCTCGGCCCGTTGCTGGGCGTGACCTGGACCGCGGTGACCTTGTACTCCGGACAGTTCGTTGCCCAATCGGAGTATTCCGTGGTGATCACGTTGGCCTGCGTGTCGGGGTGGTGGAACGTGGTGTAGACCACGCTAGGCGCCATGCGGTCGGTGAGGTGCGCGTGCAGCGTGGTGGTGCCGACACGGCTGGCCAGCCGCACCAGATCGCCCTCCTTGATGCCGCGCTCTTCCGCGTGGTCCGGGTGGGTTTCCAGCAAGCCAATACTCGCCGCGCCCTGCTCCTTGCTCCATGGTTCGAACCCGGCCAACGCTGCCTCCGGCTGTGATAGCGACCCGTCCCGGTGGCATTTAGTGGCGCCGAAGCGAACGACAATGGAAGAAAACCGGACCGTGCGGCGATAGGACATCTCTATCAAGCTGGGGATGGCCCCCTGTGGATGGCCCCACGGCGTTAATGCCAGCGGCCGTAAAGATTGACCCACCAACGATGCCCCGTCATGCCGGCGAAGGCCGGTATCCACGACTTTCTTTGTTGCAACGAAGACAAGTCGTGGATACCGGCCTTCGCCGGCATGACGGGGGGCGGCCCGTGCGTCAATGTTTAGGGCGGCTGGTATAAGTTTGAGTTCAGGTTAATCCAAGCCAGCGCGGCGGAACGCCTCCAGATAGTGTTCGCGGTCGGCCTGCCGCTTGATCGGCATGTGGTGCTCGAGCCAGGCGAGCGAGATGTTGGGTTGTGCGCGGCGGAGCTCCTGTAATGCGGCCTTGGCGACATCGTCGTGGCCGGCCATGCAGGCGGCTGCCGTCAGCACCCGGTGGGCGCCGACGAAATCGCCGCGTTGTCGGATGCCCTCGCGCGACAGGCGCATCGCGTCGTCATAATTGCACCCGACGAACTGGGCGTAAGCGGCGATACCGCAATAAACCGCCGAGAACGGATCGCGCGGGCTCAGCCGCAGCGCGCGACCCGCGGCCACGGTGGCGTCTTCCCAGCGCCCGCAATAGGACAGCGTCAGGCCGTAATAGCCCTGGGCCAGCGAGAAGTTCGGATTGAGTCTCAGCGCCAATTCGAACTCGGCCAGCGAGTCATCGAAGCGCCGGGCGAACAAATAAACACAGCCCAGCGCGCAGTGCGCCCAGGGGTCCTCGCTGTCGGCCCGGATCGCCGCGAGCGCCGCGCGTTCGGCGACCGGCATCACCGTCGCCATTTCGGCCCAGCCCATGTGCGCGCTGAACGTATGGCTGGTGGCGAGTACGCCGAGCGCCTGGCCGTAGGTCGGATCGATGACGGTGGCCTTCTCGAGCAGGGCCTGCGCGACCACATTGTCCTGTCGCGTCACGCGCCAGAAATGCGACAGCGCCCGCATCACCAGATCCCATGCATCCATGCTGCCTGGGGGCTTGCGCTGGGCGCGAAAATTCTCCGCGGCATAAAGCTGCGGCTCGATCGCGGCGACGATTGCTTCGGTGATCTCGTCCTGCACCGCGAAGACGTCGGCGAGGCCACGGTCGTAGCGCTCCGCCCAGATGTGACTGCCGGTGGCGACGTCGTTGAGCTGCGCCGTGATGCGCACGCGGTCGCCGGCCTTGCGCACGCTGCCCTCGACCACATAGCCGACGCCGAGATCCGCGGCGACCTGCTTCATCGGGACGGCCTTGCCCTTGTAGATGAACGTCGAGTTGCGCGCGATCACGAAGCACCAGCGCAGCTTGGACAGGGCGGTGATGATGTCCTCGCTGATGCCGTCGGAGAAATACTCCTGCTCCGGATCGCCGCTCATGTTGGTGAAGGGAAGCACCGCGATGGCGGGCCGGTCGGGCAGTGGCAAGCCCGGGCGCGACTGCTGCGGAGGGTCGTCCGGCGGCGGGGTGGTAGCGTCTGCCGGTTCGCCTTTGTCTGCCGATTCGCCTTTGTCTGATCGCGTGCGCACGTCGCCGATGAAGCGCAAGCCCTTGCGCGCGATGGTGCGGATCAGCTTCTGGTCCTCGCCGCTGTCCCCGACTGCCTTTCGCGCGGCGCTGACACGGCTGGTGAACGTCGAATCCGACACGATCCGGCCACCCCAGACCGCATCGATGAGATCATCCTTGCTGGCGACTCTGTCGCGGTTCCGCACCAGATAGACCAGCAGGTCGAACACCTGTGGCTCGACGGCAACGAGATCCGAACCACGGCGAAGCTCGCGCCGATCGGTATCAAGCGTGTGGTCGGCAAAGAGAAATTGCACGCCGGTGCCCCAACGAACGGACCGCGACTCCGCTCTCGGGCAATAATCAGGCCCTTCTCAAGGACAAATCAAGCTCCGGGCAAAGTCTTTCGGTCGTGCTGCCGGCATCCTGCATGACGCTTGGAACAGCAGGAGGATCTTCATGGGCCGGTTCATCGCGTTTTTCTACGGCGTCGCATCGTACGTGGTATTCTTCGTTACCTTCCTGTACGCCATCGGCTTCGTCGCGGGCCTGGTGGTGCCGAAGACCATCGACACCGGCACGGTCGTGCCGACCGCGGAAGCGATGATCGTCAACCTTGCCCTGATGTCGGTCTTCGCGATCCAGCACAGCGTGATGGCGCGCAAGCAGTTCAAGCAGTGGTGGACGCGATTCGTGCCGGCTTCGGTCGAGCGGAGCACCTATGTGCTGTTTTCCAGCCTGGCGCTGGTACTGTTGTTCTGGCAGTGGCAGCCGGTGCCGGCCGTCGTGTGGCAGATCGCCGATCCATCCGTCGCCATGGCGGTGACTGGCCTGTCGTTCGCCGGCTGGCTGATCGTGTTGACCAGCACGTTCCTGATCAACCATTTCGAGCTGTTCGGCTTGCAGCAGGTGGCAAGCAACCTGGCCGGACAGGCGACACCCGCGCCACGCTTCCGGACGCCGCTGTACTACCAGTTCGTGCGGCACCCGATCTATCTTGGTTTCATCATCGCATTCTGGGCCGCGCCGACGATGACGGCGGGGCATGTGCTATTCGCGGCGGTGACTACTGCCTACATCGTTGTCGGCATTCTGTTGGAAGAGCGCGATCTGGTCGACGTATTCGGCGACGACTACCGCCGCTACAAGGCGCGTGTGTCGATGCTGGTGCCTTGGCGCAAGTCGGCCTGATCGATCATTACGGGATCAATCGAACGGCGCATCGGCATTGCCGGTGCGCCGTTCGGTGCGTTGATGCGCTGGCGACGCAACTCCCCGGCGCCTCAATGCACCGGCGGCACTGGCCCCAGCCAGGCCTCGCCGAGACGCTTGGCCTCGCTCACAAGGGCCGCAGTCAGCGGACCCATCGGCTCGCGCTGCGGGTAGACCAGGCCGACCAGCGGCGGTGCGGTTTCGGCGATCGGGATGGCGCGGATCGGATCGGTCAGGCCGAGCGTCTCCGCCACCTGCGAGGGCATCACGCTGGCCCAGGCGCCGGTGCGCACGTGGCTGAACAGCACCAGCATGGAGTTGGACTGCAAGGTGGGCCGCGGCTCGACGCCGGCGTCGCGCAGTCGCCGGTCGATGATGCGGCGGTTCTGCATGTCGGGCGTCAGCAGGCACAGCGGGATGCGGCCGACCTCGTCCCAGGTCACTGTGGCTCTGTCGCCCAGCGGGCTGTCGGCGGCGGTGATCAGCCGATAGTGCTCGTGGTATAGTGCGACAGCGCGGACGCGGCCGAGCGGTTCATTGTCGAGATAGGTCAGGCCGGCGTCGATCTCGAGATTCTCCAGCATCGCCAGCACCTCGAGCGAGTTGCGCGACAGGATGGTGAAATCGACCTCCGGATGACGGGTGCGGAACGGCGTGGTGAGCGAGGCGACGATCGGCAGCGCGGTGGGGATGGCGGCGATGCGCAGGTGCCCGGCCAGGCCGCGCTTCAGGGCGCCGATTTCCTGGCGCATGGCGCGGGCGTCGCCGACGATGCGGCGCGCCCAATCCAGCACGCGCAGCCCCTCGGGTGTGAAGCCGACGAAGCGCGACTGGCGGTTGACCAGCAGGATGCCGAGCGTTTGCTCAAGCTGTTTCAGGCCGGCGGACAGGGTGGGCTGGGTGACGCCGCAGGCTTCCGCGGCGCGGCCGAAATGCTGCTCGCGTGCGAGTGCGAGCAGCATTTCAAGTTTGTCGATCATGTCGGCATTCCGATGACGGTCAGTCGGTGGGCCAGCACGAGCCGGCCGCGCTGGTGGTGGTCATTTGCGGGCCGGACGGCTGCAGCACGACATCGACGTCGTAACCGATGACGCTTGGGGTTTTGTCGTCGTCTGCCAGGAGTTGCATTTCCTTGGCCAGGCAGGTGGCATCGCCGGGATGGGACTGCGCTTCGCATCGCCCGGTGGCGAGTTCCTGCCTGGCGCGCAGATAGCCGGCGGCGCAGTCGGGCAGCGGCGTTGCCGGCAGGTGCGTGTCGGCGACGATGCGTGTCCAGCAGGCCGCTCCGTCGGTCTGCACCGAGCAGGGGGCGACATACAACCGTGTGTAGTGCAGTTGCAGGTGGGCGCCGTCGTTCGAGATTGATCGCAATTGGATACGGTCGTGATTCAGTTTCATCAGATCCTGAAACAGCAAATGTGCGGCGTTGTTGTGGCGGAATACGGCAACTCCCATGCCTTGATTGGTGCCGTCCGCAGCTGAAAGAAACAGATAATTGGCCTTGACCCCCAGGAAATAGCCGCTCCAGGTATCGTTGGGAACGATCTTTTCGTCGGGCTGATTGGCTGCCCGGCAGCGCGGCCGGTCCGCGGGCGATCGCAACGGGAGGATCGAGATCTGGTCGTCGCCGACCTCGATTCGGTCGACCTCCTTCACCATGAACCCTGGGTAGGTGTAGCAGCGGACCTCGGCGTTCTGGCCCGGTGAGTAGGGCGACGGCCCGAGCGAGACGTGCTGCGTTTGCAGTGGTCGATCGAATGGTGCATCGGCGTCGATCGCGGGCGCGGCGTGTACCATGGAGAGGCAGGCCAGGGTCAGCACGGCTGCCTCGGCGGTGGTGCGCATCATTGCGAGTGTTTTGATCGGGGTCGGGGTCATGCCGGGTTCAGGGTCATGAACATGTCGGGGCGCGGCTTGGGTGGGTCATCTTGATCCTCGGGGGATGGGCGTGGCTGGGTTGATACACGAATCCGGCACGAATACGGCACGAATTCTGGCGGACGGCGGGCGCGCGCTGAAGGGCGCCGCACCGGTGCACGCGGTGGTGTGCGCGCCCAGACCGGGACGGAAATCGCGCGGCATGTGTGCGACCGCGGCGCCGCGCGCTGGGCGGGGCAGGCGGGCCGGGTTGCAACACTGCTGGCGAAACCTGCCACGCCCGCTAAATTACCTGCCCGGAGGTATCCCAGCGCATGCACGTCGCCACCAGTTCCGAGTTCAAGCGCAACGCCACTCGCGCCATCGCTGATGTGTCGTTGCAGAAGGCGCTGGCCAACTCGCGGCCGCAGTTCATGGCGCGGCGAGCGGGCGCGGTGGCGGCGCTGCCGGAGTTCGAGGCGCTGCGCGACACCGCGCGCGACATCAAGAACCATACGCTGGGCAACCTGGATTTCTATCTGGAGGCGTGGGAATCGAAGGTGCTGGCCTCCGGCGGCAAAGTGCACTGGTGCGCGACGGCGGAGGATGCGCGCAAGGCGGTGCTGGAGATCTGCCAGGCGGCGGGTGCGCGGACGGTGACCAAGGGCAAGTCGATGATCGGCGAGGAGATCGCGATCAACGACCACCTGGAACGCGCCGGGATCACGCCGGTGGAGACCGACCTTGGCGAATACATCATCCAGCTTCGCCACGAGCTGCCGAGCCATATCATTGCTCCTGCGTTTCATCTGAATCGCGAGGACTGGGAGGCGCAATTCCGCAAATCGCACACCGACCTGCCGGCGGACCGCGTGTTCCACGAGCGGCGCGACATCCTGACCGAGGCACGCACCAAGCTGCGCGAGCGGTTCCTGGCGGCCGATGTGGGGATCACCGGCGCCAACTTCCTGATCGCGGAGACCGGGTCGAGCGTCATCGTCACCAACGAGGGCAACGGCGACCTGACGCAGACCCTGCCGCGGGTTCACATCGTGCTGGCCAGCATCGAGAAGGTGGTGCCGACGCTGGAAGATTGCTGCTCGCTGCTGCGCGTGCTGGCGCGCTCGGCGACGGGGCAGGAGTTCTCGGTGTATACGACGTTTTCTACTGGCGCGCGGCGGGCGGGCGATCTGGACGGGCCGGAGGAATACCATGTCGTGCTGCTGGACAATGGGCGCTCGGCGATGCTGGGCGGCGAGTTCCAGGACATGCTGCGGTGCATTCGTTGCGCGGCGTGCATGAACCACTGTCCGGTGTATGGCGCGGTGGGCGGGCACGCGTATGGCTGGGTGTATCCCGGGCCGATGGGCAGCGTGCTGACGCCAGCGTTGATCGGTGTGGACCAGGCGGGGCTGCTGCCGGGCGCATCGACGTTCTGCGGCAAGTGCGAGAGCGTGTGTCCGGTGAAAATCCCGTTGCCGAAGCTGATGCGGCATTGGCGGGAGCGCGAGTTCGAACGGCATCTGGTGCCGGCGACGGTGCGGCAGGGCCTGGCGTTGTGGGGGTTCTTCGCGCGACGGCCGGCGCTGTATCGGCTGGCGACGCGCCTGGGTGTGGTGACGCTGGGCTGGCTGGGACGCAAGCGCGGACGGTTTGTTTCGTTGCCGCTGGCGGGTGGGTGGACCGGCGGGCGTGATTTGCCGGCGCCGGAGGGCGACACGTTTTTCGCTCGTTACGCGACGGCGCAGCGGCGCGGCCGGGCGTGAGCGGGCGCGCGGTCGTTCTGGCGGCGATCCGGCGCGCGCTGCGGCGGGGCGAGTTGCCGGCGGATCAGGCGGCGATGCTGCGGGCGCGCATGGCAGCGCATCCCAGGCAGTTGATCCCGGCGCGCAGCCAGGTGCCGCATGCGGAACAGATCGGGCTGTTCATCGCCAATGTGGAACGGGAGTTCGGCACTGTGGCGCGTGTGGCGGTGGCGGACGCGGTGCCGGAGGCGGTGGCGTCGTATCTCGCGGCGCAGAATTTGCCGAGCGAGATCGCGATCGCGCCGCATCCGGAACTGCGTGCGATGCCTTGGGGGGAGCGGCCGCTGTTGCGGCTGCGCGAGGGCCGCGCCGAGGCGAGCGACGCGGTCAGCGTGCAGCAGGCGTTTGCCGCGATCGCGGAGACCGGGACGCTGATGCTGCCCTCGGCGCCAGAGCGGCCGACGACGCTGAACCTGCTGCCGGATACAGCGATTGTTGTACTGCGGGCGGAACGTGTAGTGGGGGCTTATGAGGAGGCTTGGGATTTGCTGCGCGCGGAGTTGGGCGGGATGCCGCGGAATGTCATGCTGGTGACCGGGCCGTCACGGTCGGCGGATATCGAGCAGGCGTTGGAACTTGGTGCGCATGGGCCCAGGCGGTTGCATGTGGTGCTGGTGGACGGGGGCGCTTAGGTACGCCTCGCCCGCTCTTCGCGGGAGGTCGCGGAGCACTTGCGACGCGGGTGAGGGTGGGGTTGTGGCGCGACCCTCACCCGGCACGCTGCGCGTGCCGACCTCTCCCGCGAAGAGCGGGAGAGGTAAAGTAAAGAGGTCTTGCTGAATGCGTTACATCCCTAACGCGCGGCGGTAGACGTCGAGCAGGGTCTCCTGTTCTTCCACATCGGCGGGCTCCTGCTTGCGGATGCGGATGAGCTGGCGCAGGACTTTCACGTCGAAGCCGGCGGACTTGGCTTCGGCGTAGATGTCCTTGATGTCGCTGCCGAGCGCCTTGCGCTCTTCCTCGAGCCGCTCGATGCGCTCGACCAGGCTGCGCAGGCGGTCGGTGGCAATGCCGCCAGTCTTTGCCTCGGGCTTATCCACAACCTGCAACGCCATCGTGTCGGCTCCAGTCTCGATGCGGGCGGCGGGGATAGGCCGCGGGCGCGGGGCGGTCAATGGGTGCAGGCGGGCGGGCGAAGGGGGCAGGGGAAAGCGGGCGTTAGGCGAACATCTCGCCCAGGCGGCGGATGGAGGCGAGGACCTTGTCCTGGGGCAGGCCGGGCCATTGCACACGCATGACGAAATGATTGGTGCCGAGGCGTTCGCGCCAGCGGGCGATGTCCTCCTTCACCGAGACCTTGTCGCCGATGATGAAACGATCGCGCGCGACTTCCTCGAAGCTCATGTGGGCGGTGGGGCTTTCCATGCCCCAGGCGGCGTAGGAGTTGTATTTGTATTCCAGCGGGCCGCGGCATTCGTCCATTGCGGTAGCGTGCCGGTCGCCGACGTAGCATTCGCGCGCGATGGGGAATTCGGTGACGGTCTTGCCGAGCTCGCGCAGGGTGTCCCGGTAGATTTGCATCAGTGGTTCGGTGGCGCCGAGGGTCGTTGCGTTGGCGATCAGCCAGGCATCGCCGATGCGCGCGGCGCGTTTTACCGCGGCTTCCACGAGGCCGGCGATCCAGACCGGCGGGCCGCCGGGGCGGTGGGGTTTCAGGCTGATGCCGTGGTCTTGCACGGAGTAGAAGCGGCCTTGGAAGGTGACGCGGTCTTCCGTCCATAGCTTGCGCATCAGGGTGATGGATTCGGTGAAGCGCGGGGCGCGTTCTTTCAGCGGGATGTTGAAGGCGTTGAACTCGCCCGGCCGGTAGCCGAGGCCGACGCCGAGGATGAAATTGCCGCCGCTGAGGACGTCGAGCGTGGCGGCTTCCTCGGCGACGTGGACCGGGTTGAGCAGCGGCAGGAGTAAAATATTGCCGCCGACGGTCATGCCGCGCGCCTCGGGCAGCAGGTAGGCCATCAGCGGGGTGATCTGCAGCATTTGCAGCGGGGCGGTGAGGTAGTGGTGCGGGAACAGGACGGAGGCGAAGCCGGCATCGCGTGCGACGCGGACCTGTTCGATGAGTTCGGGGATGCGGGCGGCAACGGGGTCGCCCCGCGGGAACTGGGTGTTGATGAAGAGGCCGACTTTCATGTGGGAGCTTCCGGAGTGTTGTGGGAGCGTAGCGGGGGATTGGGCTTGGGTCACGGTTGGGGGGATGGGCTGACGCGGAGTGGGTCATTCTCGGCATCATTGCGCCTTGCTTGGCGGGCGCGACGCGGTCAACCCTCGTAGCCCCGGAGGGGTCGCGCGGCTTCGCGCGAGGGGTTGAGGGCGGCGCGGGCGCCAAGCACCCTCGGGAGGCCGGGTGGCGGCGGCGTGATAGCGGATGACGGTGGGGGCTGATACACTGGCGTCCAGGAGCGATTGCCGAGGCAGCAATGAACGAGGTCGTGACTATCGAGATCGAGGTGGAGCAAGAGACGGCGCAGGCGCTACGCGATCCGCGGCGGCGGCAAGCCGTCGGACGCCTGGTGGATCGGATGGTGCGAGCAAGGCCGGGTGAGGACCCGTTGCTCAACGCGATGGCACGACTTGGCGCCGACGCGAAGGCGAAGGGGCTGACATCAGAGATCCTCGAAGCGGAGCTTGCCGCCCATAGAGCCGAGCGGACAAGCTGATTGTCTTCGATGCCTCCGCGCTGGTCAGCGCGGCGATGGATGCCGAAGGCGTTCCACATCAAGCGCTGCGACAGGCGCGCGTCAGCGACACCCTGGCGATGTCTCAGCCAGTCTTTGACGAGATCGTGGAGGTACTGCACCGTCCACGATTGGCCCGGTTCGTCGACGCGACGCTGCGCGCCGATCTGTTAGATCAACTCGTCTCCGGGAGCACCTGGTTTGAACCGCTGGTCGCAGTGGCCGATTGCCGCGATATGGCTGACAACAAATATCTGGAGCTTGCCTTGGCAGCCGAGGCTGCCGCGATTGTGTCCGGCGATCAGGACTTGCTTATCCTGCACCCGTGGCGCGGGATCGCAATCCTGCGGCCGGCGGATTACCTGGCGTGGCCATGACTTGCCGATTGGCTCGATCGGCAATCCGACCGCGTCATGTGGTGGCTGCCCAACGAGCCGCGACCGCGCGCGAACAGTGCCTGGGCCGTTCGGATCGTCCTGCCCGACACGGGTGGTGGGTTCTTTCCCGACTTCGTGATTTGTGTTGACGGGCGAAAGAAGCGGGACGAGATCGCGTTAGCGGACACCAAGGAGCGCCTCGCCGACCAGGACGGAGAAATCAAGAGCCGCACCGAGCGCCGAGAATACGGGCGGGCGCTGATCTTGACCTACGACACCGTCGCAGACCGGTTTACCACGGTCGAATTCGATCCCGCTCTTGGGCGTAACCGAGAAGGCTCCGTCCTCGAAGTCAATGACCTCGTCGTAGGTTAATACCCTCTGGCTCCCGGTTAATTTGTTGGGTCGAACCTGTGGGCCGACGGCCGACCGGACCAGCGTTGTCACGTGGCGGGAATGGAATGCCGGCACTTCGATGTGGTTCGGCGCCAGAGGGCTCGGCGCCTGGTCGCCCCCGCGTATCTGGTATCTCCGTGCCTCCGGGCGTGGGTGCCGTTACCTGAGGCGGTTTGCCTGGCGTCGCCACGGCGTTCTGGTGTAAGGTGGACTAACTAATCTCCGCCGCACCAGGATCGCAGATGGACCCCGTCACAGCCCCGCTCTTCGTCCCCCAACCGACGCCGTCGCCGCGGCACAGTGGGACCCGAATGTCAGGCGGCTGTGGGCAGGCTCCGGGCCGAGTGGCAGGGGGACCAAGCGACGAGGGCCTGGACGGCCGGCAGCGGACAGCCCGGGGTGCGCGGCGGGCGGCCAGCGGTCTGGGGTCCGCCTCTTCGTGTCAACCGGCATCCGAATCTGGTCCGGTGGCGCCATTGAAAACTGGCCAGCGACGGTGCCACGAACTGCTGCGGTGGTGTGCGCTTGCACTGGTGGCGCGAGCGTGCGGCGGCGGTCTCGGCAAAGTGTGGGTTCCGAGGCGGTTGACTTTCGCCGAGGGCGGTCAACGGCGGCGCACCAGGCCGCGCAGAAAAATCGCGACCCAATGTCATGGAACGTGAGGATGGTCGGTGCGGCTTGGTCGGGCGCGACTGCGCTGGCGGCGGGGGCGGACCGCTCGGGTTGGGAATTCCCGACACGACCCCATGCAACAGTCTGCCCATCGCGCCCTGCCGTCTGCTGCTGGCCCGGGGGGGTTTTCGACGCGCCGAGTTCGAGGATGGCCCGCGACAGCGGCACCTGCCTGGCCGGACGGCCGGGTCGAGGCCCGGCCATGACGGCGACAGTTGGACTGGCGGTGGGGGCGGGCGGGGGCGGATGGCTCGGATCGGGAATTCCCGACACGACCCCATGCAACAGTCTGCCCACCGCGCCCTGCCGTCCGGCGGCTGGCCTGGGGGTTTTCGACGCGCCGAGTTCGAGGATGGCCCGCGACAGCGGCACCTGCCTGGGCGGGCGGCCGGGTCGAGGCCCGGCCATGGCGGCGAGAGTTGGACTGGCGGTGGGGGCGGGCGGTGGCGGACGGCTCGGGTTGGGAATTCCCGACAGGACCCCGTGCAACAGTCTGCCCACCGCGCCTTGCCGTCCGGCTGCTGGCCCTGGGTTATCGGCGCGCCGAGGTCGAGGATGGCTCGCGACGACGGCACCTGCTTGGCCGGACTGCCGGTCGAGGCCCGGCCGTGACGGCGAGAGTTGGACTGGCGGTGGGGGGCGGGCTGGGGGCGGACCGCTCGGGTCGGGAAATCCCGACAGGACCCCATGCAACAGTCTGGCGCTCAGGTGGTCGCGGCTACGAACTGGTGTGGCGAGCGGACTGGATCTTTGGGGCGGCACACCCTCACCCGGGTCGCGGCGCGACCCGACCTTGGTCCGCTCTTCGCGGCCCAAGCCCGCGAGCGGGAGAGGTGAGCGCGGCAGCGCGGCGGGGGTGGAGGTGGCGGCGGACGTGTTTTCGCGAAATGCGCAACGACCCTTGGGTCGTCTCGTCCCCGTGCGGATTGGATCTTTGGGGCGGCACGACCCTCACCCTCGTCGCTGCGCGCCTGCTCTCCCACGAAGAGCGGGAGAGGTGAGCGCGGCAGCGCAGCGAGGGTGGAGGCGGCGGCGGACGTGTTTTCGCGAAATGCGCAACGACCCTCGGGTCGTCTCGTCCCCGTGCGGATTGGATCTTTGGGGCGGCACGACCCTCACCCTCGTCGCTGCGCGCCTCGACCTCTCCCGCGAAGGGCGGGAGAGGTGAGCGCGGTAGCGCGGCGAGGGTGGCGGTGGCGGCGGACGTGTTTTCGCGAAAATGCGCAACGACCCTTGGGTCGTCTCGTCCGGGTGTGGATTGGATCTTTGGGGCGGCACACCCTCACCCGGGTCGCTGCGCGACCCGACCTCTCCCGCGAGCGGGAGAGGTGAGCGCGGCAGCGCGGCGAGGGTGGAGGCGGCGGCAGACGTGTTTTCGCGAAATGCGCAACGACCCTCGGGTCGTCTCATCCCCGTGCGGATTGGATGTTTCGGGCGGCACGACCCTCACCCTCGCCGCGCTACCGCGCTCACCTCTCCCGCTTGCGGGAGAGGTGAACACGGCGGCACGGCGAGGGTGGAGGTGGCGGCGGACGTTTTTTCGCGAAATGCGCAACGACCCTCGGGTGGTCTTGTCCCCGTGGTGAAGACCTTCCGCCGGCGGACCAAGCGTGGCCGGCGATCGTTGATGGCGTCCCGGCCGGGTGCCGCGCTACTCGGGCGCCGGCGTGGGAACCGGCAGTTGCCGGATGCTGAACGGCTGATCGACGATCAGCCTCGTGTCCGCGGACGGCATCGCGATCCCCAGGTCGTCGAAGCGCAGCTTCATGCGCCGGTTGAACTCGCGCCCCACCGACCAGCGGCCGAACGGCGTGCACATGAGACGGCCTTTGATGATCACCGCCGACGCGGCGAACTGGTCGAGGCCGTAGACCTCAAGGTCGCGGAGAATGACCTCGCGGAAGCGCGGATCGGCGCGCATCTCGGTCGCGATGGCCTTCAGCACGTCGATCACGGCGTCGACGTTCTCCTTATAGTCAACGCTGACCTGGATCACGGCCTGGCCGTAGTCGCGCGTCATGTTGGTGACGGTGGTGACCGAGCTGAACGGGATCACGTGCACCGACCCGTCCTCGGCGCGCAGGCGCAGGGTGCGGACCGACAGGTCCTCGATCACGCCGGACAGGCCGCCCAGGCTGACCACGTCGCCGACCTGCATGGTGTTCTCCAGCAGCAGGAACAGCCCGGTGATCAGGTCGCGCACCAGGGTCTGCGCGCCGAAGCCGACGGCGACGCCGATGATGCCAGCGCTGGCGAGCAGCGGCGCGGTGTTGACGCCGATCTCGCTGAGCACCATCAGCCCGGTCACCGTCAGGACGCCGACCAGCAGCGAGGTGCGCAGGATCGGCAGCAGCGTGCGGAGCCGCGCAAGCTTGGCGATTTGCGTCTGGCGCGTCAGGTGGGCCAGTTGGCGCTCGAGGGCGATGTTCACCGCTTCCCACACCAACAACGCCAGCAGGAGGGTGATCACGAGCATGGTCAGCGATCCGGCGAAGCGCTGGCCGAGCGGGCCGGCGATCAATCCCTGGACTGCGTTGAAGCCGAGCAGTTGCAGAAACAGCAGCAGCACGGCCACGAACACGACGATGCGCACGAAGGCGCGCAGGAACGGATGGTAGAACGACAGCCTTCTGTCCAGGCCGGGATAGGAGGTTGTCAGGCCGGCGCCAGCGTGGACGAGGCGGTCCAGCGCGGCGATGCAAGCTTGTATGGCAACGCGCGCCACCACCCCCACCGCCACGGTGATCAGCAGCGCCCGCGACAGCCGCTCGGTTCCGGTGGGCAGTTCGGCGGCCCAGACCAGCCACAGCGCTGCCAGGTAGAACAGCGCGATCCAGTGCCAGATCGCGGCGAGACGATTGCGCACGGCTGCCACGATGTCCTGCGCGTCATCCGGCGCGCGGATCCAGCCGCGCACCACGCGGCGCTTCTGCATCACGACGATGGCAATGAAGCCCAGCAGAATGAGCACGGTCGTCTTCAGCAGCGCAAGGTGGGCCGCTTGCGTCAGCCCCAGCAGCAGGCCGACCTCGGCGATGGCGTAGCCGAACACGCCGACAATCAGTATGCGCCGGGTCCAGCGCATGGCGTAGGCGGCGGTGGGATCGGGCACTGGCAGCAGCCGCACCCGGCCGTGCTGAGGCGCCAGCACCGCGCGCGCCAGATGCAGCACGAGGGCACTCAGCGCGGAGCTGTCGATCACCGCCAGCAGGACCAGGCGGGTCAGGCGAGTGCCGCCCAGCGCACTGCCGGCGATCACATGGCCGGCCACGACGAAGCCGAGGACGGGGAGCAGGTAAAGCGCGAACGACGCGAGCACCAGCGGCAGCCGGCGCATCATGCGCAAGGCGTCGAACCGGCGTGGCGCGCGGGGCTCGATCTCACCTTGCTCCGCGCGCGCCTCACCCGATTCCGTCGTGTCATCCGTCGGGCCGGCGGCCTCGCCCGTGGCGTGGTTTGGCGTGCGGGCAGTTGGCGCGAGGGCGGGCGGCAAGCGGATCAGCCGGCGAATGACGCTGCGCAGCGGCCGGCGCAGTGCCCGGGCGACGCACCACATGACGGCGAGGCTGCCGGTCAACGCGACCGCCAGTCGCCAGGACAGCTCGATCAGCAACTCGTGCGCCACCGGGTCGGTGGCCATGGTGACCAACCATACCCACAGCAGCGCGACACCGTGCGCGGCGTGCAGCGTGTCACTGAGCCAATCGGCGGCCTGGTTCATGAAATTGGCGGCGCCGACCAGCACCGCGGCGCCGAGGCTGTTGGGCGCGAGCGGCGTGCCCTCGGGCGCCGACTTGGGTGTGATCGGCGCAGGCGCCGCGGCGGTGGTCGGCGCAGGCGCCGCGGCGGTGGGAGTCGCAGGCGCTGCAGCGATGGGAGTCGCTGGCGCTGCAGCGGTGGGGGTCGCCGGCAGGGCCCGGGCAATCGCCTCGAGCGTCGCAGTGATCTCGGCGCGCTTGGCGGGATCGTTGAGGACGTCGAGGGCCTGGCGGGCTTGCTCGGGCGTGATCGAAGGTGCGGGGGCGGTCGGGGTGGTTGCCGTGGCGGGAGCGGCGGGGAGGGGCGATTGCGCCTGTGCGGCGACAAATGGTGCTGCCAGCAGGGCGAGAAGGCACAGCCTGACGGGCAGCGTGCGGATCATCGTCCGGCTTCGATCACAGGCAGGTCCTTCGCTCAAGCCGCGGCCGTTCCGGGGCCACGGCGCGCCCCGGGGAACGCCATGATGGGCATTTCTGGTGCTGGCAAGACACGCGGCGCGGCTCGGTGCCGGTTCGTGCATCTTGTGCTGCTGGCGGGCGGCGGTTTGGTCCTTGCCGCGCCCCGGGGGGCCAAGTCCTCGAGGATTGGCGCGACGCCGTGGACGTACTCACTCTGAGGGCTCCGCGGTTTCTGACCGGTATCGTAACGACGTTGGTCGCTAAATCCGAGGCTGCGGAAGGCGCAACAAAAGTTTGACCGAGCTCGACGTGGCGCTGTAAGGTGAAGTCAAGAACAAAGGCTTCTGCGAAAGCCATCATAAGGAGCCGGCGCTCCAACGTCCGGCCAACATGGGAGGACAACGGCCATGGGCACCATGAGCCGGCGTTCGGCGCTGGCTGGATCCGTCGGTCTGGCGACAATTTGTGGCTTGGCGCGGCCGTATATCGCCAAGGCGGCTGCGACGACCGCAACCGTCTGGCAGGTGCAGGGCTTCGTTCCCGAGGAAGACGCCGCTTTCCTCAAGACCATCGCCGACTACCAGAGGGCTAGCGGCAACAAGATCGACAACAGCATCATGCCCTTCATGGCGCTGAACCAGAAGGCCATATCCGCGCTGACCAGCGGGTCGGTTCCGGACCTCATTTTCCATGACGCTCCGGCGACGATTCTGCCGCAGAACGCGTGGAACGACAGGCTGGTCGACGTAAGCGACATCGTGGAAACCCACCAATCGCAGCTCAGCGCGACCGCGTTGGGGTGCTCCAGCTTCTACAACAATGCCACGCGGAAACGCAGCTTCTACCTGGCTCCGGTCAAGCAGGCGTGCGCCCCAATCCATATTTGGGGCGACCTGGTCGAGAAGGCCGGCTTCAAGTTGGCGGACATTCCGAATACCTGGGATGCTTTTTGGGATTTCTTCAAGCCGATGCAAAACGCACTGCGCGCCAAGGGCAGGCGCAAAGTCTACAGTCTTGGCCTGCAAATGACCACCGTCGGACCGAACGACGGCAACGGCCTGTTCGCGGCATTCATGGTCGCCAACGGCGGCAAGGACATCGTCACGCCGGATGGCAAGCTGCATATCGAGGATCCGCTTGTGCGCGAGGCGGCGATCAAGGCGGTCACGTACATGACGAATGCCTACAAGGATGGCTACGTGCCGCCCGAGGCGCTGTCCTGGAATGATGCCGACGACAACAACGCATTTCACGAGAAGCTCATCGTGATGGATTACGACGGCACGCTCTCGACCGAACTCGCGATGATCAGCAACAAGCAGGCGTATTACCAGGAGATGGTCACGTTGCGATTGCCCAACGGAAATGACGGCAAGCCGGTTCCGGCGTTTGTCGGCGCCGGCGGCGGCTTCATCCCGAAGGGAGCGGAGAATGTCGAGGTGGCCAAGGATTTCATGAAATACTTCATGCAGCCGCAAGTTATGAACGAGAATCTGAAGGGTGGTCTGGGCCGCTGGGTGCCGGTGATACCGGCGCTGATGAAGCAGGACCCGTGGTGGCTCGATCCGGCGGACCCGCACCGCACGCCCTATGTGCAGGAAATGTTGGGGCCCACCATCCCCGCCTATAACGCTTACAATCCGGCTTGGGGTGAGGTCAGCGCCGAACAACTCTGGGGCGTCGCGCATGCCGATGTCATCAAGCAGGGGATGACACCAACGGCAGCGGTGGACAAGGCGTTCAAGCGGACCGAGGACATCTTTACCAAGTTCACATTCGGCTAAACTTGGCGATGCGCACATGAGCGGCACACAGCAGATGATCGCCGTCGGACGCGCCATGGCGGCAACCCGGCCGAGCCGAGCCGCCGGTGCCGCGGCTGGCTGCTGACCAACATCGCGCGGGTCGTTCAAAAGATCCGCCAGCGAATGTCCGAGGCCCGCGAGCGGCCCCGCGTGAGCAAGATCGAACTGCCCCAAATCCGGCAGCGGAATGAACGCTTTCTATTCAAATCCGGAAGCGTTCAAAGTGAGCAGATCACTCATGCCCGGTAGCGCGCGTCCGTGAGCCAAGGCCGCCTCTCCCACTGCTGCACAGCCCTGCGTGGCCGCAAGGTCGAGTTCCGCAAGTCTGGCGTCGATCGCCGCGATCACTTGGCGCGCGAAAGGCCCGAGATGCAGATAAAACGCCATCAGAGTAACGATATAGCGCAAGGCCACCGGGTTCGACTTGGCGCATTTAACGAAAGTCTGCCAGAACGGCACGCGCGCCTCGGGCAGCCGTGTGATGATCTTGTGCACCATCTCGATCGACGCCACCTTGCGCCGTACGTCGCCCTCGGGCAGATCGCGCGGCCGACCCGATCGGTCGAGCATGCCGGAAAGCCGATCCAAACGATCGGCGAACGCCGCCGGGTCGTAGACGCGCTCCAGAATGCGCCGATAGTCGTGCAGGATGTCGCTCAGCGGGCGCAGCGTGTCGAAATTCAGATGCGGGGTGCATTGGTCGCTGAGTTCCGGTGCCGCAACGTCGTGGTCGTGATGTAGCCGTCCGGCGGCAGCCAGCCGCCGCGTGAGTTGGGTGTTGGGCAAGGCATAGAGCAGCCCAACCATGCAGACTGGAATTGCGGCCTCCTCGATGAAGTCCGCCATCGCGTCGGCCATCGAAACTTCCTCGCTGTCAAAGCCAACGATGAAGCCAGCGGTCACGAACATCCCCGCGCGATAGATCCTGTGCACGCTCTCGGCCAAATTGCGCCGGGTGTTTTGCTTCTTCTTGGTATGGACCAGGGTCTTCGGATCGGGACTTTCGATGCCGACGAAAATGGTAAAGAAATTCGCCTCCCGCATCAGTCGCAGCAGTTCGTCGTCGTCGGCCATATTGATCGAGGCCTCGGTCGAGAACTCGAACGGATAGTCGCGCGCCTTGAGCCAGGCCGCCAACTCCGGCAGCAACGTCTTGAGCGCCTTCTTGTTGCCGATCAGGTTATCGTCGACGAAATCGACATGCCCACGATAGCCAAGCTGGTAAAGAGCTTCGAGTTCGGCAAGCATCTGCGGCGTCGTCTTGGCACGCGGCACGCGGCCGTAAAGTTCAATAATGTCACAGAATTCGCAGGTGAACGGGCAGCCGCGCGAATACTGCACGCCGACGTACAAGTAATGTTCGAACTTGAGCAGATCGAACCGCGGAACCGGCGTCTGCGTCACGTCGATGGTGAATTTCGGCGCGGTGAAGCACCCGGACCGCGCGCCGGCGTCCAAGGCGGCGACGAATTCGTCGATGATGCCTTCGACCTCGCCCAGCACTCGGAAGTCCGCCGCGGCATAAACATGCGGGCTCGACGTTGGGTCCGGGCCGCCGACGACCACAGGTTTGCCGTGCGCGTGACAGATCTCGATCAATTCCAGCGTATCGACCTGCTGCGCCAGCATACCGCCTGTCATGACGATGTCAGCCCAGCCCAGGTCCGCCTCCGTCAATTCCTCGGTGTTGCGGTTGACCAGCCGGATGTCCCAGTTTTGTGGCAACGTGGCGGCGAGCGTGATCAGACCAAGCGGCGCAGCCGGATAGCGGGCGCCGACCAGTTCACACGCCACCGAGAAATTCCAGAAGGTCGCCGCGCTGAAGCGCGGATAGATCATCAGAACACGACAAGGACTTGAAGAGTTGACAAGCGCCATTGGGATCTCGGTGCTGGCCCGCATGTCTCAGACCGTCGCGGGATGATGGTGAAAGGAATTATTGTAGGGCACGATCGCCCAAGGTCCCATTCGGGCCTTTGAACGCGACCGCCGATATCGGGATGCATTGGTGAGGCACGAGCGGCCCCAAGCGGGACCCTGGGGTAGCATCGGAATGCGGCGTGGACCTGGCTGGCACCCGTCTGAGTGTGAGCAATCCAGACTGATCCTCCCACCTAATGTGTAACACAAGGCACGCCTCTTCAACCTGCATTCCGTGGACACCTGCCGCGTGACTGATCCACAACCTGGAAATCGTTGCACGCGGTCAACGCCGGTGGCGCGGCGCGGTGTCGCCTACCGCCTTGGGTGGAGCGCCGGCGGGCAGGCCGCGGCCTCGGGCAACCGCCTTGTCGCCGAACCGGGCGCGCAAGGTGTCGATAGCCGTCTGCGCCGCGGCCAGGCGTGGCGTGTCGGGATCGGCCAGGTCGCCGCGGTCGGCCTCGACGCGCGGCACCAGGGCGCTGGCACCGATGCCTATCAGGCGAAAGGCGGCGCCGGTAGCCTCGCGCGCCAGCAGGGTGCGGGCGGCGACGAACAGGCGGTCAGGCAGTATGGTGGGGGTGGCCAACCGCTGCGCGCGTGTGCGCAGGGCGAAGTCGGCGGTCTTCAGCTTCAGCACGACGCCGGCGGCGGCGAAGTCGGCCTCGCGCAGCCGGCGGCCGAGCTTTTCCGACAGCCGCCAAAGATGGCGTTCAAGGTCGTCGATCCGCGTCAGGTCGTGATCGAAGGTCGTCTCCGCGCTGATCGACTTGGTTTCCCGCATCGGGTCCACGGCGCGCACATCCTCGCCGCGCGCGCGCCGCGTCAGGGCCGGGCCGTCATCGCCGAGGCGGCGTAGCGCGTCGCGGTCCGACAGCGCCTGCAGGTGGCCGAGCCGTGTGATGCCTTGGCCTTCCAGCTTGCGGGCCAAGGCGGGACCAATGCCCGGCAGCAGGCGGACGGACTCAGGCGCGAGCAACCGGGCTGCCTCGGCGGCGCCGATGACGGCAAAGCCGCGCGGCTTGTTTCGCTCGACCGCGATCTTGGCCAGCAGCCGGTTGGGCGCCAGGCCGATGGAGACGGTAACGCCGACGCTGCGCTCGACCTCAAGCGCGAAGCGGGCGAGTACGGCGGCGGGCGGCGCGCCGTGCAGCGCCTGGGTGCCAGCGAGATCGAGCACCGCCTCATCGATCGACAGTGGCTGGACCATCGGCGTCAGGCGTTCCATCAGCGCGCGGATCTGGCGCGAGGCGGCGACGTATTTGGTGAAGTCCGGACGGATGACAATGGCGTCCGGGCAGGCTTTCAGCGCCTTGAACATCGGCATGGCGCTGCGCACGCCGGACAGGCGCGCGACGTAGCAGGCGGTGCTGACCACGCCGCGGGTGCCACCACCAACGATCACGGGTTTAGTCGCCAACTCCGGGCGGTCGCGCTTCTCCACGCTGGCGTAGAACGCGTCGCAGTCGATATGGGCGATGGTAAGATCGAGCAACTCCGGATGGCAGACGATCCGCCCGCCACCACACCGCTCGCATCTGGCCACTGACAACTGAAAACTGAAAACTGATCCGCAGTCGCGGCAGAGCGCCGGGGTCACGCCGCCGGTCATGTCGGATGGTGAACCCTGCCCGAGTAATCGAGGCAACACCGCCACCGCTGCTCCATTCACCGCCATTGTCGCCGAAGCCTTGGCACCCAACTCCGGGGACAGCGCGCATCTGGATAGCATAGCACGGTATCTCCAACTGCCGCGCGCGGCCTCTTTGGCTGGCCGCGGGTCACATAGGTGCCCCTCCGTCATGCCGGCGAAGGCCGGTATCCACGACTTTCTTGGTTGTGACGAAGACAAGTCATGGATACCGGCCGGAGCCTGTCCTCGGGCACTTGACCCGGGGGCCGGCATGACGGGGGCACTGAGGAAGAGTCGATCATTCGGGCGGTTAGTATAAAAAGTCAGTATCACTGCCCAGAGCCATCATTATTTGCAGTATCGCCTGGCTGCGCCGCGTCGCTGCCAGTCGAATATTGATCGGCGGGGCCGCCGGCGCGCATGAAATTGTGCGCGGTATTGATGAGGGAAAGATGCGAGAACGCCTGTGGAAAGTTGCCGAGCTGGCGCTTGCCCACCGCGTCGTATTCTTCCGATAGCAAACCTACATCGTTGCGCAACGAAAGCAGCCGATTGAACAACGTGCGCGCCTTGTCGTACTCACCCTGCAAAATATAATTGTCCACGAGCCAAAAGCTGCATGCCAGGAATGCGCCTTCGCCGGCCGGCAGGCCGTCGGTTCCCGTGCCGGTATCATACCGAAGCACCAGGCCGTTGCGCAAGAGATTGCGCTCGATTGCCGCAACCGTACCCCGCACGCGCGGATCGGACGGCGGCAGAAAGCCCACGAGGGGGATCATCAGCAAACTGGCATCGAGCGCCCTTGCACCATAGAACTGGACAAAGCTGTTCTGTTCCGCATCGAACCCGCGTTCGCAGACCTGCCGGTGGATCATGTCGCGAATGGCGCGCCAGCGGTCCAGCGGTGCCTCCAGCTCGAACTCAACAGCCGAACGCACCGCCCGGTCGAAGGCAAGCCAGGCCATGATCTTCGAGTGGGTGAAGTGCTTGCGCCCGCCACGGACCTCCCAGATCCCTTCATCCGGCTGATCCCAGATCGTTTCAAGATGCGCGATCAGCGCCAATTCCACATCCCAGCTTGCATCATCGCGCGCGAGGCCGGCCTTCCGGGCAACATACAGGGCGGCCACGGTTTCGCCGTACACGTCGAGCTGGACCTGCCCGGCCGCGGCGTTGCCGATGCGGACCGGGGTCGAGCCTTCATAACCGGGCAGCCAGGGCACCTCAAATTCCGTCAGTCGACGCTCGCCGGCCACGCCGTACATGATCTGCAAGTCGTCTGGATCGCCTGCGACCGCGCGCACCAGCCATTCCCGCCAGGCCTTTGCCTCATCGAGGAAACCCTCCCCGACCAGCGCGTACAGCACAAGCGTCGCGTCGCGAAGCCAGCAGAACCGGTAGTCCCAATTGCGCGGTCCGCCGAGTTTTTCCGGCAGGGACGTCGTGCTCGCAGCGACAATCCCGCCGGTCTCGTGATGCGCCAGCGCCTTCAGGGTCAGCACCGACCGCAGCACGGCGTCAGACCATTCTCCCGCCGGCTTGAATGGCGCGGTCCAGTCCGACCAGAAGGCCTCGACCTGCGCCAAAGCGTCCACCGCCTTCAGCGGCGCCGGCGCCGGGCGAAACGATGGGGTCCAACTCAGGACGAAACCAATTTCCTGGCCGGCCTCGATGGCGAACTCTCCGACCGTCCGCATGTGCTCGCCTTGCAGGTCGACAGGCGTATCCAGCAGCAACCGGTCCGGACCGGCAGTAAATTGCAGCCGCCCATCCTGCTGGCGCGAAACCCAGGGCACGATAAACCCGTAGTCGAAGCGCACGACCAGCTCGGTGTGCATCACGACCGTTCCGCGAAGTCCTTTGACCACGCGCACGACGTCCGATACCCCGTCACGCCGTGCCATGAAGTCGATGACACAGACGGTGCCATCCTGCGTCTCGAATGTGGTTTCCAGGATCAGCGTGTTGCCGCGATACTGCCGCGTCGCACGCGCATCGGCGTCACTCGGCGCGATCACCCAGCGTCCATGGCTGGTATCGCCAAGTAGCGCCGCGAAGCAGGCGGCGCTGTCAAACCGCGGCAGTCCCAGCCAGTCGATCGACCCATCGCGCCCGATCAGCGCTGTGGTCTCGCAATTTCCAATGATGGCATAGTCTTCGATACGGCCCGGCATTCAACGCCTCATTCAATGATTGGTTAGCGAGCGGCGGCGCAGCCGCGGCCGAAGGTCGAGCATGCTCATCCCCCCGGTCGCGAAACCTGGATGCGGCTGCATGCCGCGGTCGGCAAGAGCGTGGTGCCGGTCAGACCATCCGGATAGAGCATGGACCATTTGGGCGGAATGCAAGCGCGCCTGAATCATGCGTTCAAACAATGGTCTAGCGATCACGCAGCCGCGCGCTACGCGGCGCCGTGAACCATCGCCGGCATCCAGTTGGCCGCGCGCCGGTCCATCCGCGCCGCGGTCGTCTCCCCGCCATAGTCCGGCGCCGCGGGTGCGCCGGTGAACGCCGCCCGGCCCGCCAGGCAGTTCACATTGACCACGGCCCGCAGCCCCGACCGCGTCGCGCAAACGGCCGCGACATACACCCCGCAGCGGCGGCAGATCATGTAGTCCGCGGTGCCCGAGCCGAACCGGTAGCGCTCCACCAGCGACCAGTCGGCCGCCCGCAACTCGAACATCCCATCGCGATCGGATACCGTCCGAGTGCCGTGGGCACGACAAAATCCGCAGGCGCAGGACCGCAACAGCGCCTGATCCGGCGCCACCGACAGACGCAACGAAACCGTAACATTGCCGCAATGACATCCACCCTGATGTTCCATCCCCCGCCGCTCCACCGGTCACCGAGCGCGATCGGCGCGCCCGATCGCACCCTATCACGCCAGCGAGGCCAGTGGCGATATCAGTAGCGAGCATCGGCCGTCATCTCACGCAGTGCGGCAACGCTCAACAGTTCGATGCAACCCGGCCGAATGGCGATCGCCCCCGCGCGGCGCAAGTGCGTCATCATGCGACACACCGTCTCAACAGTCAGTCGCAGATGGTCCGCGATGTCGCCCCCCTCGTCATGTCCAGCCCCCACGTCATGCCCGGCCCCCACGTCACGCCCGGGCTTGTCCCCAACACCCCGCGCGGCACAATGTCGAAACGGATGCCCGGGACCAGCCCAGGCATGACCAGGGGGGCGACGGTATTGGCACAACGCCACTTCAACCTGACGCTCTTCGCGGGCCTTCGGCCCATCACACCCGGCAGCGTCGCACGCAACGCGCTGGCGGGCGTTGTCCTCGCGTCGATGAACATCCCGCAGGTGCTCGGCTACGCCCGCATCGCCGGGATGCCCGTCGTCACCGGCCTCTATACCGTACTGCTGCCGCTCGTCGCATTCGCGGTCTTCGGGTCGTCCCGCCACCTGGTCGTGGCGGCCGACTCCGCCACCGCAGCCATCCTGTTCAGCTCGCTGTCCCCCATGGCGGCGCCCGGCAGCGCGAAGTACGTCGCGCTGGTCGGCATGGTCGCGCTGCTCACCGCCGGGCTGCTGCTGCTGGCGCGCATCTTCAAGCTGGGGTTCCTGGCCGACTTCCTGTCGCGCACCGTGCTGGTCGGGTTTCTCGCCGGTGTCGGCTGCCAGGTCGGCATCGCGATGCTGCCGGACATGTTCGGCGTCACGGTCGCCGCGCACCGCACGCTCGGTCAGGCGTGGGAGCTCTTGCAGGGCCTGGAACGCACCAGCCTCCCCACGCTGGCACTGGCCGTGCTGGTGGCCGGCAGCATTCTCCTCGGCAAGCGCGTCGCACTGCCGCTGCCGCTGGTCGCGGTCGCCGGCACCATCGCCGCGAGCGCCGCGTTCCACTTCGCCGAAGCCGGCATCGCGGTTATCGGCCCCGTCCCCGGCGGCCTGCCGTCGATCGGCTTGCCCCCCATCGGCCTGGCCCCCATCGGTCAGCCTGGCATCACCTGGCCCGGCGTCACCTGGCCCGGCGTCACCTGGCCCGGCGTCACCTGGAACGACACCCTGACGCTGCTGCCCGTCGCCGCATCCTGCTTCGTCATGATCATCACGCAGAGCGCCGCCACCTCGCGCGTCTTCGCCGAGCGGTATCACGAGCGCGTCGACGCCAACGCCGATATCCTCGGCCTGTCCGCCGCCAACGCCGCCGCCGCGGTCAGCGGTACGTTCGTGGTCAACGGCAGCCCCACGCAGACCGCCATGGCCGATCGCGCCGGCGCCCGCAGCCAGATTGCACAACTGGTCTTTGCCGGCGTCGTGCTGCTGGTGCTGCTGGCGCTGACCGGCCCGCTGCGGTTCCTGCCGCGCTGCGTGCTGGCCGCCATCGTGTTCACCATCGCGGTCGGCATGATCGACGTGGCCCGGCTGCTCGACATCCGCCGCGAAAGCCCCGGCGAGTTCTATCTCGCGGTCACCACCGCGGCGGCGGTCGTCGCGATCGGCGTCGAGCAGGGCATCCTGCTGGCCATCGCCCTGTCGCTGTTCAGGCATGTGCGCCACAGCTATCGCCCGCACACGATGATGCTCGTGCCGGACGCAGCCGGCAGGTGGGTGCCGGTGCCGGTCGTGCCAGGCCAGCAGACCGAACCGGGGCTGATCGTCTACCGATTCGGCGCGGACCTGTTCTACGCCAACCACACGCGCTTCGCCGACGACGTGCGCGCCCTGGTCGACCACGCGCCGACCCCGGTTCGCTGGTTCATCGTCGATGCGGGCGCGATTACCGATATCGACTACTCCGCCGCGCACTCCTTGCGCGATCTCCTGGATGATCCGGCGCGCCAGCAGGTCCGCATCGTCATCGGGCGCGTCAGTCCGTACCTGCGCTCGGACATGGACCGGCACGGCATCACGGCGGCGGTCGGCGAGGCGTGGATTTTCCCGACCCTGCATGAAGCCGTCGCCGCGGTGCGCGGCGGCGCGGTCGCGACTGACGAACCGTAACGCCAGGCACGCCCCGCGTTCACGGAATTGCCCGACGAAACCCCCACACCGATACCGATCCGCCGCGCTCCAGCGCGGGCGACGCCTGAGGCACCCGCCAACCCGCAGGCGTCACCCGGCCGAACAGCGCGCGAAGCTGTGTGCGCAAATCCGTCTCCCCCACAAACCAGAACGCCGTAGGAAACTTCGTGTGGCGGAAAAGCGAAGCGCCTTCCGCCTCTCGCCTCCGCACCCCACCCACCGAACCACTACGCCCGTCCCCGCCCTGCCCACCGCGCCGCGGCCCAATGGCAAGCTGCGCCTTGGCGGGCCGCGGCATGGCAAGCTTCGGCATGGCAAGCTTCGGCATGGCAGACTGTTGCATGGGGTTCTGTCGAACGGCATGCAAAGCCCGCTCCGCCTGCCCCCAAACGCTCGCCCCGGGGGTCGCATCGCGCGGCGCCGCCGGCGCGGCCGGAGCCACCCGCACCGCTCCCTCCGCGCCATCACCGTGCCGCGGCCCAGCGGCAGCCTGCCGCGCCGCATCCTCCGGTAAGACATGCTGCGGTGCGGTAGGCCCCGGTGACGCAGACTGTTGCATGGGGTTCTGTCGAGCGGCGCGCAACGCGCGCTCCAACTGCCCCCAAACGCTCGATCCCGACGTCGCGTCGCGCGGCGACCCCCGTGCGGACGGCGCCGGTGCGGACTGGCCCGCCGGCACTGCTGCTTCCGTCCCGCCACCGCACCGCGGCCCAGTGGCACCCTGCGGTATGGCGTGCTGCGGTGCGGCAGGCCGCGGTGTGGCAGACTGTTGCATTGGGTTCTGTCGAGCAGAGCGCAAAGCCCACTCGAAGTGCGCCCAAACGCTCGATCCGGAGGTCGCCCCGCGCGGCGACCCCGGTGTCGCAGGCAGCGGTGTCGCAGACTGTTGCATGAGGTCCTGTCGCGCGGCGCGCGTCGTGCCACCCGCCGCCCGTCTGGCCGGCTTCGCGGTCGAAGCCCGCGCCGCGCGCTTCGCCGCCCGAGCGAACGCGATTGCCTTCCGCCACGGGGCTCGCGCGTCTGCCTCCGCCTGTGCCGCCAGGCGCTCGGCTGCCCAGCCGCGCAACGCCGGACCTGCCGTCCCGGCAGCCCGACCAGCGCCAGGCCCCGGCCGCGCCGTCCCGCCGCCGCTCCTCACCGGCTCGTCGCAGCTCTGTCGCGAACCGTTGGCTGGCGCATGGCCTCCGCCGGTTGACCCAAGGTCACCCGACCAGAGGTCACTCGGCCCAGGGTCGCTCGACCCGGGGGTCGCTGCCGCCAATGCCGCAAACGCCAGTTGGGACGGATGTTCGGGCGACGTCAGCTCCGCCGGCATCTCCGACAACCGCGCAGCCATCTCCGCCGGCAGGTATGCCCGCAGCCGCATCGCCGCGCAGTACCAACTGACCTCGCACCACCATCGTCCGGACATACAACCGCCGTGCCCGCTCGGACACCGTCGACAGTCCATGCGTCGTGCGCGCGGCCGTCATCCGCGCCATCCCCTCTGCGGTCGCCGGCCCGGTGCTACGCCCGCCATGCATCCTGCACCGCCCGTTCGCCATCGCCGGCGAACGGCAGGGCTCGCCCGATCGCGCCCGCGCCCCGCAGCGCGGTGCCATATTAAGGCCGGGATTGCCCCGCGGATTGCCGCGGCGCCAGCTTCCGGCTTTGCTAGCGGCCCCACCGGGTTCCGGCCCCACCGGGTCGTTTCCGGGTACTGGACCCCAGCGTGCCAAACTCCAGCGTGCCAGGCTCTGTGGCGGCGGACTGTTGCGTGGAGTACACCTGCGTGCGACACGCCGGCGGACGATTGACCCGCGGGGTGTTGCTCCCGCTCACCGCGCTATCCCGGTTTCCGACCCGCCGCCGGCGTCATGCATGAAGCGAGCGGCGACATCCGACAGCTCCGCCGGCGTCTCGAGCGTGGTGTCACCACCGGGTCCATCCAGCCCCAGCCACACCAGGCCAGCCCCGGAGGCAGGCGGTTGCACGGCGGTGATGTCAGTGATCTCTTTCCCCATCCCCATCCCCATCCCGACCGTCTCTGCCGTCCCCACCCCTTCCGCCATGGCCGGCAGGCCTGGCCCCGCCGGAGCCTGCGCCCGGTCGGCCGAGGCTTCGGATACGTGTCCCGGCAGCTCTCCCGGCGAGGCAGTAGTCTCGGGGGTTGCGCCGGCCACTGCCGCACCCGGTGCCCCCGCGGTCAGGTCTCCCGGATCACCAACCGCCTCGCGTTGCATCGAATTCCTGCACCAGGCCGCATCGAGCGCCGCGACATCGACCGCGTCGGCCAGCACCGTCCCGAAGAACGGCGCCGGTTTCTGCTGGCCGCGCTGCAGCGTGCGTACCAACACCCCCGCCGTGCGCACCAACTCACCCGCGACGCGGCCCACCCGGCCCATCTCCGGCACCGTCAACTCCGGCGCATGAATCCGCGCGGCGATCGCGTTGGCCATCTCCCGCACCATCATGATGTCCGCCGCCATCCGCGCCTGCGTCGCGTTCGCCGGCATCAGCGTGGAGATCTCCTGGGCCAGCCGCGCGATCCGCGCGTGCCGCCAGGCTGTCGAGGCATCACGCGGCGGCGGCGCCAGCGCCGCGAACGTCGCCTGCAGCAGGTCGTCGCTGAGGGTATACGGCGGCATGATCTCGCGAATGACCTCCGCGGTTATTCCGTTGGATGGCAGGGACATGAGGAAAGCCTCCGTTTGAAATTGTTGACTTGGAACGTCACATATACTAACTTCTCGATCAACGCCAGCTAACTTTTATCCCGATGCGCAGGCGCCGATGCCGCAGCAAGCACGCCAGCCAGCGGACAGGGGAGTTTGATGACGGACCCGAGCGCGCTGGTGAAAGCGCGCGGGGTTGGTGGGGCGGCCGCGCGCCAAACCAAAACTCATATCAGTGGCCCGACGCCGACCGAACGGTCAGTTATTGGCCACCAGTATACCATTCGCCCGTGGAAATCCGTATATTCGATAACCGTTTGCAATAAAGAATCACCACAGAGGCACAGAGGCACAGAGGCACAGAGGCACAGAAAAGAATATCAAGCTGATCACTTGACTTTTCTGCTCCGTGCCTCCGTGTCTCTGTGGTGATCCTTGCTTGCGGACATACGACAGGGCACAAATTCCGGCGAGCATTGGGTATACCAGGCGCCTGAAAGACCAACCCACCGGCGCTGCGTCCACGTCATGCCGGCGCATCCACGACTTCCTTCGTGTGCCAGCGGCAAAGTCGTGAATACCGGCCCACCGGGTCAAGCCCGGCGGCAGGCTCCGCCTGTCCTCGGGCGGCCCCTTCGTCCGGGCCGTGGGCCGGCATGGCGTCGGAACAGCGGCCGTAGGTCCGCCTTCAGGGCCGCCGCCATGAAGCGATGGACATCCCCCATTTTGCGTCATGCAGCAGCCAGACCGACTTGCCCAGTGTGCCCGCGGATCCCCGGGCGTCCGTCAGCCCCGGCCCGGGCGTCGCTTCACCCGGCCGTTTGCGTCAGCACGCGCTGCAGCGCGGCCAGCGGCGGATCGAGCGTGGCGCGGATGGCGACCGCCACGCCGAACGGGTTCTCGTCGCACACCGCCACCCGCTCGTCCGACGCCAGATGCGCGCGGAACGGCGTGATCACCGCGATCGCCGTCGCGGCGGCACGCGGGCTGGCCGGACCCGTTCCGATGTCCTGCAGAGCGGCCATCAGGCGAACCTTGTGGTTGCCGGTGACGCCGTTCAGCCCATATTCGGCGATCGCCCGCAGATCGTTGTCGCCGGACTGGCGCAGCGCCGCCTGCAACGCGGTGATCTGCCCGTCGACCTGCTCAACCGCGCTCGACCATGCCGCGCGCGCCGCCGCAAAGCCGCCATTCGCGGCCGCGCCGCGTTGCGCCGCGCCGGCTTGCGGCATGGCCACGCCCAGCACGCGCGTCACCCAGGCCCGCTTCGCGCCATCGCCGCCCGCTGCCGACCCATTCCCCGCTGCCGACGCATTCAGTGCCATCTCGCCCCCAGTCTGTCGCGTCCCCGTCTGTCGCGTCCCCGTCTGTCGCGTCCCCGTCTCTCGCGTAGTTGCATCATGTCAGATAGCCACTGGGCACCATCTCAGATGGCCACTGGCGCGGCACAAACCTCACCGGGGCCGGTGTCACCCTGAATGCGCACCGTCTCGTCTTTCAGACTCCACGCGGCGGGCGTTGCCGGGGGCGGTGTCGGCCACTGCGACGTGTTGATCCAGCCGGCCCCGACCCGGTTCACCGCGACCGAGACGCCGGTCACGAAATTGCAGTCCACATAGACCGTGGCCGCGCCGTCCTTGTCCACGCCCGTCTTGGCGGGACCGCTCAGCTTGGCATTGAGCTTCTTGAGCATGCCGTCGAAGTCGAGCTTGCCGGTGCGGAAGTCGGCCAGCGTCTTGGTCACCTCGGCAGGATCGGTCTTGCCATCCCCGTCGATCCGCGAGATCGCCACACCCCAGCCCGGCACGCCGGCGGGCGGGCCCAGTTGCACCAGGATGTTGGTGATCTTCTTCCAGTCGGTCCCGTCCTTGACCTCGGCCCACTTGCACTGCGCCGTAACGATCTTAATGGCGGTATCCACGGCCTGCTTCTCCAGTTCCGGCGACAGAAACGCCGAGGCGGTCTGTGTGCCCTCAAGCCGAAACTTCCTGGCGGGATCCGGGGCCTTGTCCACAAAGCCGTCCTTGCCGGTCTTTGGATTCTCGCCTTTCTCGAACAGATCTTCGCCCAGACCGCCCTCGTCGCCGGTCTGGTCGGGCGATAGGCCGCTGTTGACGCGGCCGGCCTGCCGGTCGAGCCCGGTCTGCACGCCATGCCGACCGGTCCCGTGCTTCTCGGCGACCAGATGCATCTCCGGAAAGACCTTGCTGATCTCCAGCGTTTTGGCGTCGGGCTCGGCGGACACGTCCTTCAGCGCCACGATGTCCAGCTCCGGGACCAGGCTCAGTCCCAGCTTGACCAAGAGATCGCTGGCGTTCTTGGCCCGCATGCCCTGTTTTGGCGCGGCCTTCGCCGCCACCTTGGCGGCGTCGGCGATCTTCGCGGCCTCGCCAGTCAGGCTTGCTTGCGCCGTGTTCACCGCCCCGTCCAGCAGCGACTGCGCGGCCGCCACGGTCTGCGGATGCACCGCCTGCAGCTTTTTCAGTTCGATCTGTGCCGCCTGCTCCTTCGCGATCGTCTCATCGCAGGCCTTGATCGAGTTCTGCAGCCTGGCCTGCTTTTCCAAAGGCGTCGTCAGCAACATATCCTCGGCCTCTTTCTTGGTTTCCTTCTCCTCCTTTTCCGAGGCTTCCGAAGACGCGATGTCCTTGTCGGTCTTCGCTTGCGCCTCGAGCGCGGCGGTGACCTCGCCGCGCTTCTCCATGATGCCGTCGAGCAGCGTCTTCCAGACCTTGCCGAGCCGATCGAGCTCCTCGATCGCCTTGTCGACCGTGGCAATCTCATCCTGCTGCCAGGCGACCGCCTCGCCGCGCTTAGCCATCAGGTTCTTCAGTTCGGGGTACTTGTCATCGGACTTGGCCTTGCGCGCCTCCGCCGTGGTTTTTTCGACCGGCGGTTTTTCGCCATCGACGGCAGTGCTGGTCCGCAAGCCGAGCACGGTGAAAACCTTGTCCACCTCTGCGGTCCGGGTGTCGCGCAGCGTCTTCAGCGCATCCGTCGTTTCGCCCGTGTCGTCGGTCACCAACGCCTTGATCTCGTCCATCAGCGCCATCGCGCCGACATAGTCGCCGGTCTTGAGTGCCACGATCAGTTCCGCGTCCAGCTCCTTGGCGCCCGCGGCACCGTCGACCGACAGCGGCTTCTTGGCGACCAGTGTCTTCAATTCGAGCTTCATTTTATCACGCTTGGCGACCGCTTCGGCCCGCGCGACCGCCGCCGTCTCGCTGGATTGCCTGAGCGCAGCCTCGACCTCCGGCTTCCGTTCGGTTGCCGGTTTCGCCATATAGGCTTCGAAGGCTTTCTTGAACTGGGCGGCAGTGCGCATCGCGGTTCTCCAGCCTATTGGGGTCGAGATCTCGTCGCGACGATAGATCGAATCGTCCGCACGCGCCACACCTTAACATGGGCCCACGCCTTCATCGGCCCACGCCTTCATCGAAAACTGCGCGGCCCACGGGTTGCCCCACCGGTCCAGCGTCGGTCTTTCCCCGGCCAAATCCAGACCGTCGCGGATCAGCACCTCTCCCGGGACGGGTCGCGGTGACTTGGTGAGTTAGAGCCCGACTCGAATCGCCGCTGGAACGCTGGTGATCACCGATTTTCTCTGATGTACCCAATGCTTGCCAGAATTTGTGCCCTGCCGAATGTCCGCAAGCAAGGATCACCACAGAGACACAGAGACACAGAGACACGGAGCAGAAAAGCCAAGTGATCAACTTGATATTCTTCTCTGTGTCTCTGTGCCTCTGTGGTGATTTTTATTGCAAACAGTTATCAAAGACACGGATTTCCACGAGCGAATGATATATCGGCCCAGTTCGACCGATCGCGATCGGGCACTCGATCCATGCCAAGCAAGCAAGGATTTAACCACGAAGAGGCAGGAAGAACCACGAAGGGCCACGAAGATAAGGAAGCATGGTGCTTTACACGGTGTCTGATCCAATTTCCGCGCGAAGCGCCAGACTCCTTCACTGCTTCGTGGCTCTTCGTGGTTCTTCCTGCTTCTTCGTGGTAAAATCCTTACTTACTTGATTACTCACGATCCGAGGCACAAGACCGCTGGGACCAAGGGTCCCACCCCGGGCCAGTACAGCGGTTCCATGAAAACACACATATCCGCGACGCAACACGATCAGTCGGACACGCGGCGGATAATCCGCAGGCAGAAGGATTTCTTCGCCGCCGATGAACGCAAATGAACGCCGATATGCCGGTGTTGCGGGCGAGTCATTCGTTCAATCTGCGGGCCAGTCACCGCTGCATCGGCGTTCATCGGCGTTCATCGGCGGCTGAAATACCTTGCTTCCTGATCACGCAACCGCAGCCACATGGAATGCGGCAAAGGCCGGCAGCAATTCCCGCACGGTGGTCTCTCAGCCGGAACAGCGCTCAGCCGTGAGCCCGAAATGCGAAGCGCCGTGCGCCAAAGCCGCAACACCAAATCCGCGAGAAACCCCACCGAAATCACGCATCACCATCACGATTGCGCGAAAACCCATGCCGCGCGATCCGCGTCCTGACATCAACCCAAAAAAAACGCCCCGCTAACCTTGCCACCCTCAACCACGCCGAGGCACGGCAACGTGAAGGAACCCGTGCATCGGCACGGCAACGTGAAGGAACGTGTGCATTGGCACGGCAACGTGAAGGAACGTGTGCATTGGTGAGTTGTTGTTGGCTCGTTGCGTGGCCAAGTATGGCCCAGTCGATCAACTGTCCCAGGTATCGGTGTTTGTCGCACCACGGAAAGACTGCGCCAGGTACCTCGAACAACGGAAGGAACAAGCTCCATGCGATACGCTCTGTTCGTCCCAGTGGCCGTTCTGGTTCTGGCGGGATGCAGCCTCTCCGTGCACGACGATCCGGCGCCGCAGCCCGCATCGACCACCATTGTGACCCCGCCGCCGGCCCCGGCCTATGCACCGCCGCCGCCGCCGCCGTCCACCACAACGACGACCGTTGTTCATACGCCGTAGCCGGTTCGTCGTTTTACCGGAGCAACATCAGCGGCCCGCATTATCGCGGGCCGCGGCGCGGATCGGACGGATTGCCTCATCACCGCGGCGATCGTTCGATCAGGCCAGCGCGAAGCGCCATGGTCCTCGCTGCTCCGCGACCTCGGTGCCTCTCCCCTGCTTCTCCGTGTTGAAACCTTGCATGCTTATCTGGTCAGCACCCGGAATCATCGGATCATGAAAGCTCTGCCCCCCCTCGCATCTACCTGCCGGCGAGGCGCGCAACGACCGGGGCAAAATCGTCCAGGTAGGGTTCATGGACTACATAGTACGAGATGCCCCAGCGCTTCCGGTGCGCCTGGATATCTTCGACCATCTGGTCTACCGACCCGATAAGCACGTAAGGACTTTGGAGAATTTCGTCCGGCGTTAGCTGGGTCCAACGGCTGGTCAATTCCTCAGCGGCCCCGCGGCGGTCATCCGTAACGATGACGCGCTGCACCAGCGCGTTGATCTCCAGCCGAGAGTATCGCTCATCGCCCGCCATCTCGCGCACAAGCCGCACCCGCTCGTCGAGGCTCGATGCCCTCCATCCGGACAGGTCGGGCGGCACCGCGCCGCCTTGCCGAAACGTTATCCCCGAGAAACCAATGATATCGGCTTCCCGTGCCGCGAGGGCGAGCAGATGGCGGCCATTGCCACCGATCAGGATGGGTGGATGGGGTCTCTGGACAGGGAGGGGAGCAATCGAGTGGCCGGTCACATGATAGTGCCGACCCGCGAAGGTGACCTCCTCGCCTTTGAGCAGACCCTTGATGATGGTGACCGCCTCGCCCAGCCGCTCAACCCTGGTGCGCCCGCGATCGAAGCGCAATCCGGCCTGCTCATATTCCGCTTGGATGCTGCCAGCGCCCAAGCCGAGTTGGAGCCGTCCGTCCGTGAGCAGGTCGACCGCCGCAGCTTCACGCGCGACCAGAAGGGGATGGCGAAGATCGTTGTTCAGCACATTGGCGCCGACCCGAAGGGTTGTCGTCGCCTCCGCCGCGCTCACCAATGCTGGCATCGGCGCGATCATGTCGGTCAGGTGATCGGGCAAGGTTAGCGTGGCGTAGCCGAGACCCTCGATCTTGCGTGCCGTCTCCTGCCATTCGGCCCGCGATTTTGCGTGCCGGACGTTTACGCCAAACCGGAATGGCTGCATCTTCTAACCCTTCTCATGTCTCACCCGACATCTGGTTGCCTTCGGTGTTATACTAGGCGCCGAAACGATTGACGCTTCGGCAGCGCCTACCTCGTCATGCCGGCGAAGGCCGGTATCCACGCCTTTTTCTTTGCTTCGACAAAGACAATTCGTGGTCTTCGCCGGCATGACGGGGGCACCGTCGGCGGGTCCATCTCTACGACCGCTGGTGTTACCCGGATAAACACGAAACCTTGCTCACTTGCGGCAGAGCCCACAACCCATCATCCAAAGTGCCCCGGCCTCCCAAAGCCCCAGTCACGGCCCAGCCAAAAAGCGCAACAACGCGTCGTTGAACAAAGCCGGATCCTGCAGGAAAGCGAAATGGCTGACCGCCGGCAGGATCAGCTCCCCGGCGCCCGGAATCAGCGCAGCCATATGATCGGTATTCTCGCGCTTGATCGCCTCGTCATGGTCAGCATCGACGATCCAGGTCGGCGTCCGGATACCACGCAACTCGGCATCGGCGAAATGCGGCTCGCTCGCCCACATCTTGCTGATGTTATCGAGAAACACCTTGAACTGCCCAGGCGTCGGCGACAGCCTGCCGTACTCGCGCGACGCGCGTGCCTCATAGGCAACAAATACCGGATTGTTATCGACATCCTTCACCCCGGACGGATCCGAGTTGGCCGCGAACGCGAACAGCCGGGTCAATCGTTCCGGGTGGTGGATCGCGATGTCGAGCCCGATGATCGCCCCGTCGCTCCAGCCCACCAGCGCCGCTTGCCGGATGTGCAGATAATCCATCAACGCCAGCACGTCGGATGACATCAGATCGTAACCGATCGGAACATCGGTCTGCGTGCTGCGCCCGTGACCGCGGCTGTCGAGCACGATGACCTGGTAATGCCGCGCGAGCACCCGGATCTGCAGACCCCAATAACTGGAATTCGCCAGCCCGCCATGCACCAGGACGACCGGATCGCCATGGCCATAGGTCGCGAACCAAAGCCGAATACCGTTCACCGGGGCCACGCCGGCGCGATCCGGTTTCGGCAGCGTCGGTGTCGGCGGCAGGCGCTCCCACGGCGGCTCGGCCGCGGCCGGCGCCACGCGGGCGAGTGCGAACGCAAGCAGAACGAAGTACGCGAATGGCGGGCAGCGCATTGTCAGAACCCCTAGATCATTCCGGTCACACGAGAATACTCTCCCCCTCCCCTTGAGGGAGGGGGTTGGGGGGAGGGGTTGGTGCCAGGATCGCACAGAGGCTCGTTGCGCCCCGTCCCCTCCCCCAACCCCTTCCCGCAGGGGAGGGAGAGAGTCTTCGCCGATCCAGGCTTATCCTGACGCCCATGGGCCTCGACCTGGCCATCTTGCCCCCCGCCGGTGGTGCGCGGGTGGCCCGCCTGCACCCCAACGCTTGCGCACCGCCCCATATTCACGTATGAACCCCGCATGTCCCGAGGCACGCAGCCCCGTCGCCTGACTGCCAGCGCATCCGCGCTCGCGCCGCTGCGCCTTCTGTCCCTCGGCCTCCTCCTTCGACTTAGCCGCCCCTGAGCGCTGCGCCGGGCTGTTGAGTGCCGGCACGCTCAGGGGAACCCCTGAGGCTGATGTCGTGCCCAAAACCGCAGGAACACCGCTCCAATAGGGACCAGTCACATGTCCATAGACCATCCCAGCTTCGGCAAGCTGGAAGACGACCGCATCATCATCTTCGACACCACGCTGCGCGACGGCGAACAGTCGCCCGGCTTCTCGATGAACCTCAACGAGAAGATCCGCATGGCCGAAGCCCTGACCGAGCTCGGCGTCGACGTGCTGGAAGCCGGCTTCGCCATCGCCTCGCCCGGCGACTTCGAGAGCGTCAAGGCGATCGCCGAAAGCGTCGGCCAGCGCGACGACACGCCAGTCATCGCCAGCCTGGCACGCGCCGGGCGGATGGACGTGCTGCGCGCCGCCGATGCGCTGAAGGCCGCCAAGCGCCGGCGCATCCACATCGTCATCGCCACCAGCGCGCTGCACATGAAATACAAACTGCGGCTCGAGCCCGACGACGTGGTCGCCGCCAGCGTCGAGTCCGTCACCCTCGCGCGCCAGCACGCCGATGACGTGGAATGGTCCGCCGAGGACGCCACCCGCAGCGACATCGACTTCCTGTGCCGCTGCGCCGAGGCCGCCATCCGCGCCGGCGCCACAACGATCAACCTGCCCGACACCGTCGGCTATGCCCTGCCCGAGGACATGGAACGCATGTTCACCGCGGTCCGCAACCGCGTGCCGGGCATCGAGAAGGTCGTGCTGTCGACGCACAACCACAACGATCTCGGCCTCGCGGTGGCCAACACGCTGGCCGCCATCCGCGCCGGCGTCCGCCAGGTCGAATCCACCATCAACGGCATCGGTGAGCGCGCCGGCAACGCCAGCCTGGAAGAGGTCGTCATGGCGATCCGCACGCGCCAGGACGCCATTCCGCGCACGAACCGGATCCACACGCAAAGCCTGCTGCGCATCTCCCGCCTGCTCGCCACCATCACTGGCTTCGACGTGCAGCCCAACAAGGCCATCGTTGGGCGCAACGCTTTCGCCCACGAGGCCGGCATCCATCAGGACGGCGTCCTGAAGAACGCCGCAACCTACGAAATCATGACCCCCGAGAGCGTCGGATGGGCCAAGAACAGCCTGGTGCTCGGCAAGCACTCCGGCCGCGCCGCGTTCCGCGACAAGCTCAACACGTTGGGCTACCGGATCGGCGACAACCAGTTGAACGACGCATTTCGCCGCTTCAAGGACCTCGCCGACCGCAAGAAGGTGGTGTTCGACGACGATATCGTTGCCCTGGTGGACGACGAGGTGATGCGCGACCACGCGCGCATCCGCTTCATCTCGCTAGACCTGCACGCCGGCTCCAAGTCGCCCCCACGCGCCGAGATGGAGCTGGAAGTAGACGGCGTGGTGCACACCTCCACCGCGACCGGCGACGGCCCGGTTGACGCCACTTTCCGGGCGATCCAGCAGATCTTCCCCCACACCGCGAACCTTGTCCTGTTCTCCGTCGGCGCCGTAACGGAAGGCACCGACGCCCAGGCAAAAACCACAGTGCGCCTCGAAGAAAACGGCAAGCTGGTAGACGGCCAGGGCGCCGACACCGACACCATCGTAGCCTCCGCCCGAGCCTACATCCACGCCCTGAACAAGCTGATGGTAAAGCGCGCCCGCACCGAACCCGCCGCCCTGTCAGCGTAACGACCCTGTCCCTTACTACTCCCCCTCCCCTTGAGGGAGGGGGTTGGGGGGAGGGGTCGGTGCGGCACCGTCGAGGGGAGGGCGGGAGGGGTGCGCAGCGGCACCTTCGACAGCCTTTGGCACCCGTACGGTTCTCGGTCTCAGAAGCATCGATGTAGCCCGCGATACGATCGCCGTCCAATGCACCGGGATCGCGCACGGCTTCATCGCCATGCCGGTCATCCCGCGTCATTGCCCAACACCCCACACCTGCGCAATCAAAAAACGGCCCGGCCGCCACATGGGCGGCCGGGCCATAAGTAAGGTCCGGGTTGACCTGGGCCGTGCGGCCCTGCCGGCCGGCGCGGGTGTTGGGGCAGCGCCGGTCGACGCCGAAACAATGCCACGCACAACCTTTCCTGGCTGTGACGTAGATCACACCTCGCATATCGTCTGAATTTTAAGCCACGCCGCCTGACCGGATCGCGCCGGGCCTTACGGAAACAGCCCGCGCGTGTTCTTGGCGCTGCGCACCTTGGCCACCCCGATCGCCATCGCCGCGGTCCGGTTGGGCACGCTGTCCTTCTCCGCCCGCGCCATCACCTGCCCGAACGCCCGATCCAGCACGTGATACAGCTTGTCCATCACCTCGGCCTCGTCCCAGAAGAACTGCTGCAGGTCCTGCACCCACTCGAAATAACTAACCACCACCCCGCCCGCGTTGCACAGGATGTCGGGGATCACAAAGATCTCGTCGCGCCGCTGGTTCAGCACCTCGTCGGCCTCCGGCGTGGTCGGGCCATTCGCCCCCTCCGCCAGCACCCGGCATTGCAGCCGCCCGGCCATCCGCGCGTCGATCACCCGCTCCAGCGCCGCCGGCACCAGCACGTCGCATCGTTGCGCCAGCAGCTCCGCCGGATCGAGCGCGAGCTCGTTCGAAAATCCCAGCAGCACACCATGCTTCGCGGTATGCGCCAGCAGCGCATCGATCGGCAGCCCGCCGGCATCGAAATAACAGGCGGTGTGGTCCGACACGCCCAGGATCTTCAACCCACGCTCCGCCAATGCCGCCGCCGTCACGCTGCCGACGTTGCCGAAGCCCTGCACCACCGCGGTCGCGCCGCCCGGCGTGATGCCCAGACGCTGCATCGCCCGATCGGCGAGATAGGCGACGCCGCGCCCGGTCGCCTCGCGTCGCCCCTCGGTGCCGCCCGACGCCACCGGCTTGCCGGTAACGATCTCGGTGACCGTGCGGCCCTGATACATCGAGTAGGTGTCCATGAACCACGCCATCACCTGCTCATTCGTCCCCATGTCAGGCGCCATCACGTCGATATGCGGCCCGACGAACGGGATCATCTCCTGCATGTAGCGTCGCGAAACGCCCTCGAGCTCGCGCTTGGAGATGGCGTACGGATCGACCGCGACACCACCCTTGGCCCCGCCATAGGGCAGCCCGGCCAGCGCGCATTTCCAGCTCATCCACACCGCCAGCGCCGCGACTTCGCCGATCTCCAGGCTGGGCGAGAATCGCGTGCCCCCCTTGGTCGGCCCGAGCGTCAGGTGATGCTGCACTCGATACCCTTGGTATACCACCGTGCTGCCGTCGTCGCGATGGATCGGACAAGAAACGGTAATCGCGCGTTTCGGATACAGCAGGCGGTCCCGCTCGTCCTCGGCGATCTCCAGGTGGTCGGCGATCACCGCGAATTGCTGGCGGGCCATCTCGAACACCGGACCCGTATAGATCGTCATGCGCTGCCTCCCGTTGCCAACCGTTGCGGCCGACCGTTGAGGCGAGGATTCAGCACCGTGGCACCGCAGAAGTCCAGCGTGCCCAAAGACAACTCTCCCCCTCCCCTTGAGGGCTTGGGCCGCGAAGCGGACCAAGGTTGGGGGGAGGGGTTGGGGCGACGGGATGGCGCCAGTGTCGTACCAGCAACATTGTCCCACACGCCAAGATTACCCTGCGTCGCCCCCTTGAGCCATCCGCCCCGCCGGTGGACATTCCCACCCAGCATCCTGTGGAGCGAACCAATGTCCAACGGCCTGACCCGCCGGCACGCCATCGCCGGCATCGGCGTCGCGACCACGCTGGCGCTCGGTGCCCGTTCCGCGCGCGCCGACCTTGCCGCGTTGCAGCAGGCCGCGCGCAAGGAGGGCACCCTCACCTGGTACATCGCCCAGGTCGACACCGAGACCGCCGAGGTCATGGGCCGAGCCTTCACCAAACAATACCCCGGCATCAACGTCGAGGTGATCCGCACCACCGGCCAGGTCGCCTATCAGCGCCTGCTGCAGGAACTGAAGAACAGCGCACCGCAATGCGATGTCTTCAGTTCCACCGACATCTCGCAGTATCCGGCCCTGAAGGCGCGCAACGCCCTGGCGCGCTACACGCCCGAAAACGCCAGCGGCCTGCTGCCGCAATTCGACAAACTGATCGACCCCGGCTTCGAATATCCCGCGGCCGCCACCAACCATCTGCTGATCTACAACACCCAAAAGGTGAAGCCGGCGGACGCGCCGAAGCGCTGGACTGATCTGCTGGATCCGCGCTGGAAGGGGCAGGTTGCCACCGGCCACCCCGCGTTCAGCGGCTGCACCGGCATCTGGGCACTCGCGCTGCGCAAAGCCTATGGCTGGTCGTATTTCGAGAAGCTGGCAAAGAACAATCCGCGCATCGGACGTTCCGGAAACGACCCGGTCACGCTGATCACCGCCGGTGAATGCCTGGTTGGTCCCGCGCCGGCCAACACCGCGTTCCAAAACGTCGACAAGGGCAATCCGATCGGTCCGGTCTATCCGGCCGACGGCGCCACGCTGTGCGTCGGCCCCTCCGCGGTGATCGCTGCCGCGCCGCATCCCCAGGCCGCGCGGCTGTTCATGGAATGGCTCATGAGCGAGACCTATTCACGCATGTCGGTGGCACTACACGGCGATCCGGTGCGCCCCGGCATCGAATTGACCTCCGGGCAAAAGCCGCTCGACCAGGTGCCGATCCTGACGCTCAGCGTAGACGAGATCAGCAAGGGCGTGCCCGAGGTGATCGAGGCCTGGCGCGACACATTCGGCGACTGAGCCACGTACACCTCTCCCGCGCTGGCGGGAGAGGTCGAGACGCGAAGCGTCGAGGGTGAGGGCGACGCCACGGTGCCATTCTCATCGTCGAGCCCGCTTAGCAGCCCAAGCCCGATAAGCGTCGCAGAGTTGCACACAATTTCACCCAGCCTGACCTCACTCCATTCCGATAAGCCTCTGCACCCCGCACTACCCCGCCGCGCGCATCGCCCCCACCGCCATCGGCGTTTCCTCCCCCCACCAGCGCCTGCCTTGGATTGGTGGGCGGTGAGGTCTGGACCTGACCGGGCGTGGTGACCGAGCGCCATCGGGATCGTCCATTCGAGGATCGGGAGTTGCATCGTTGGCTGGCAACGGCAGAGCGGGCACGGGAGGTGCTGCGGCCAGCCGCGATGATAACCGTGGTGTCTGACCGCGAGGGGGATATCTACCCCAAGTGGGCCGCTTTGCCGCAGACCGGCGTGCATCTGCTGACCCGGGCCATGGTGGACCGCCGGTTGGTTGATGGCGGCACGCTGTTCGCTGCTGCGGGGAAATGTGCCGTGGCGGGGATAGCGGCAAATCAATCTGCCGGCTCGCCAGCCAGACCGTGCCAAACGAATTGCTGTCGTTGAACTGCGATATGGCTCGGTGGAGATCTGCCGTCCGCGCGATGAACAAGACCGCACGCTGGCCAAAACAGCGCGGCTGTGGCTGCTCGACGTGCGCGAGATCAATCCGCCGGCGGATATCGAGCCGCTGCATTGGCGGCTGGTGACCACGCATGATATGACCGATACGGCGAAGGCCTGGCAGGTGGTTGGGTGGTACCAGGCTCGCTGGATTATCGAGCAACTGTTCAGGATGATGAAATCGCAGGGGCTGCAATTGGAGGACAGCCAGATCGCGACCGGCGACCGCTTGGTCAAGCTTGCCGCCGCCGCGACCAAGGCAGCATGTATCGACATGCAGTTGGTGCAGGAACGCGATGGCAAGGACCAGTTGCCGGCGTCCAACGTGTTCAGCGAGCCGGAGATCGAAACGCTTGAAGTGCTCCGCCCAACGCTCGAGGGCAACACCGCGCGGCAACAGAACCTCCACCCGCTCGCAAGTCTCGCGTGGGCGGCCTGGATCATCCCCCGGCTGGGCGGCTGGAACTGCTATTATAAGCCGGCAGGACCGATCACCATGCGGCGCGGCATGGAGCAGTTCTACTCAATCCACCGAGGCAGGCAGCTCGAAATGATGCTGAAAGAGAATGAAGCGTGTGCCGGGTCAGCGTAAACGAAACCACCGCACCGACCAGCGACAACAGCCCCGCCAGTATGAACGCGGCGGCAAAGCTGCCGGACGCCTGCACGATATAGCCGGTGATGATCGGCGCCAGCAGCCCGAACACATTGCCGCCCAGCACCATGAACGCGAACGCCCGTCCGCTGTCGGCCTGCGAGCGCAGCAGATCGTTGCACAGCGCCGCGTTTGTTGCGGTGGCGGTGCCACCGAAGCTGATCGGCAGGATGGTCAGGATGACCACCGCTGTCAGCGAATCGACAAACGGAATCGCCAAACCCGCAGACGACAGCAGCAGGCACGCCACCACCACGATGCGCCGCCGTCCGCTCCGCATCGTACCCGGCGTCAAAATGCGATCACCGATCCAGTTGGTAAGAATGATCAGCCCCGCACCAACAAAGAACGGCACCGAAGTAAACAGCCCGGAGTTCACGATCGACAGGCCGCGCGCGGTTTGCAGGTAGTTCGGCAGCCAGCTCAGATACAGATACACCGTGTACACCGCGCAACCCTGCGAGATCGCCAGTCCCCACATCGACGGTGACCGCAGCAGCCCCGCATAACCGATGCCGCCATGCGTTTCCGGCGGCTCGCCGGCGTGGCGCTCGGCCAGGATGCGTTGACGTTCCGCCTCCGGTATCCATGTCGTGCGTTCCGGTGTGGAGACGAACGCCAGCCACACGCCAACCCACACCAGCCCGATCGCCCCGGTGACCACGAACGACCACCGCCAGGAGGTCGCGGCGATCAGCCACGCCACCAGCGGCGCGCTGAGTGCCGGCCCGAGCAGCGTGCCCGCCTGGATGCAGCCCACCGCCACGCCGCGCTCGGTGTAGGGCGCCCAGTCGCGCACGCTGCGATAGCTGACCGGAAAGGTCGGTGCCTCGCCGGCGCCGAGGCCAAGCCGGGTCACCAGGATGCTGACGAATCCGGTTGCCGCGCCACTGAGCATCTGCGCGACCGACCAGACCGCGGCACCAATCGCCGCCATCCGATGTGCTCCCAGGCTGTCGACCAATCGCCCGCTGGGCAGCATCATCACCACGTAGGCCCACAGGAACGACGAGAACAGATAGCCCAACGCCACCGGCGACAGCGCGAACTCCTGCGCAACGGAACGTCCCGCGACCGACATGTTGATGCGATCGAGGTAGCAGATGGCGTTGAACACAAACAGCAGGAAGTAGATCCAGTAGCGGCGGCGGGTCATGCTCGTGATCTCCGTTTCCTCATCGTCCTGTTTTCCTTGTCAGTCGCATTAGCCGCGGCTTGGAGCTTGCCGATTCAGTATCGCGATCGGATCTACTGGACGCTCGACCCCCAGCCTACCGACGGCTCGTACTTCTGACCAGCATCGGGCGATTGGGTAGCCTGACTCGCCTCGGCCACCGATGGTGGGTCCGGCTCAGGGCAGGTTTCACAGCACCAGCCGTCCGGGCGCTTGATGACCCGAAAAAAAAGGGTTCACCACGAAGACATGAAGACACGAAGCAAGCCACTGAGTACGCTTCGCGCGAAGCGCCATCGATTTCCTTACTTCGTGTTCTTCGTGTCTTCGTGGTGGTTCTTCCTTGCCGTAGATCGAACGGGCAGGTTCAATTTGCGTAGCCCGATCGGCCGTGCGGAAGCTGCTCTGGTCAATCCACTCACGTCCGGCATAACGTCCCGAACGGCCGCCAATACGCGCGGCCTGTCCGGGGAGTAGAGAGAACGATGTCCAGGTCCATCACTCGCAGGCTGGCGACAGCCGGCATCTGCGCGGCGGGTGCCGCCGCGATGCTGCCGCACCAAGCCAGCGCGGACACCGCGGCGCTCGAAGCCGGCGCGAGCAAGGAAGCCACCCTCACCTGGTATATCGCCCAGGTAGACACCGACACCGCCGAGGTAATGGGCCGCGCCTTCACCAAACAATACCCCGGCATCAACGTCCAGGTGATCCGCACCACCGGCCAGGTCGCGTACCAACGGCTGATGCAGGACCTGAAGAACAATTCGCCGCAATGCGATGTGTTCTCCACCACCGACATCGCCCACATGCCGGCACTGATGAAACGCAACGCGCTGGCAAACTTCACTCCGGACAACGCCGCGTCCCTCGGCGCCGCATTCAAGGGATTGGGCCAGGACGGCTACTGGTATCCCAACCACTCCACCCTGATGCTGATCATTGCCAACACGCAGCGGGTAAAACCCCAGGACGTGCCGAAGAACTGGCCGGACCTGCTGGACCCGAAATGGAAAGGCCGTGTCGCCTTCGGCCATCCCGCTTTCTCCGGCTATGTCGGCGTGTGGACCGTGGCGCTAAAGAAACAATATGGCTGGCAGTGGTTCGACATGCTGGCCAAGAACAATCCACGCATTGGCCGTTCCGGTAACGACCCGATCACGCTGCTGAACGGTGGCGAGTGCGATGTTGGCCTGGGGCCGCTCGCCACGGCATTGCTGACCGCCTCGAAGGGAAATCCGATGTCCGTGGTCTACCCGACCGACGGCTCGGTGCTGTGCATCGGCCCGTCAGGCGTGCTGGCCAACGCACCGCACCCCAACGCCGGCCGGCTGTTCATGAACTGGCTGCTGTCAGCCGACTGCGCCAAGGTGTTGGCCGACAATTTCCAAACCCCGGTGCGCGACGACGTGCCGCCGAACGCGGCGGCAAAGCCCGTATCGCAGGTCAAGCTCATGCGCGTGACCACCGAGGAAATCGACAAGGGCGTACCGCAGGCAATCGAGGACTGGCGCGACACGTTCGGCAGCTAACTCCGCATGCCGTCCATCCCACGTCCGCGCCGTTTCGATCCGACCCTGCTGCTATGGATCGCCATCGCCGCGGTGCTGGTCTTCCTCGTGATCAATCCGCTGGCGCGCCTGGCCATCACCAGCCTGCAAACCGCCGACACAGGCGACTTCACATTACAGAACTACATCACCGCCTACGCCCGCCCGCGCTATCGCGAATCCCTGTGGAACTCGCTGGAACTCGGCGCACTGGTCACCTCGCTCTGCCTGCTCATCAGCGTGCCGCTGGCCTGGGCGGTGGCGCGCACCGACATGCCGGGCAAGGGCGCCGTGCGGCTGCTGGTGCTGGGCGCATTCGTAACGCCACCGTATCTCGGCGCACTCGGCTGGATCCTGCTGGCGGGCCCCAACGCCGGCTGGCTCAACCGCATATGGAAAGCCGCCACCGGCGCGCCGCAGGGCCTGTTCGACATCTACACCTTCACCGGCCTCGGCTTCGTCATCGCGCTGTATTCCTTCCCCTACATCTTCATCTTCACCACCTCGGCGCTCGAGGTCGTATCGTCGGAAATGGAAGACGCCGCCAACATCCTTGGCTCCGGCACCGTCCGTACCATGCTGCGCATCACCCTGCCGATGGTGCTGCCGGCGATCCTCGGCGGCGCCATCGTAACGTTCCTGGAAGCGATCGCGTTGTTCGGCTCCCCGGCACTCATCGCCATCCCGGCGCGCTTCAACGTCGTCACCACCCAGTTGCTGCAATTCTTCAGCCCGCCGATCCGCACCGAGGTAGCCTGCGCCTACGCCATGCCGCTGCTGCTGATCACCGTGGTGCTGTTCCTGCTGCAACGCCGGCTGACCGGCCGCCGAGGCTACGTGGCGATGACCGGAAAGGGCGGCGAGCGGCGCATCATCCCACTGGGACCCTGGCGCTGGGCGATGACCGGCTACGCGGTGTTGGTCCTGTCGCTGTCGGTGCTGCTGCCCTACGCCGCGATGGCGCAGGCGGCACTGGCCAAAGCCTGGGGCCGCGGCTGGCATCTGGACAATCTCACGCTCAACAACTTCACGTTCTTGCTGTTCCGTCACGAAACTGCCGGCCAGTCGGTGATCAACAGCTTCACCTATGCCGTCGCCGCCGCGGTCCTGGTGCTGATCCTTTCGCTGTCGATCGCCTACATCGTCGCCCGCCGCCTGCTGCCCGGCGCCGCCGTGCTCGGCTTTCTCTGCATGGCGCCGTTTGTGGTCCCAGGCGTCGTCCTGGCGGTCGCGTTCTATGCCGCCTATGCGCCACCGCCATTTTCGCTGTATAGCACTGCATGGATCCTGATCCTGGCGTTCACCACCCGGTTTCTGCCGATCGGCTACGCCAACGCCCAGGCCGCCATCCGGTCAATCAACCCGGAGCTGGAGGAAGCGGTGCGCGTGCTCGGCGGCAGCCGTCTGGTCGCCATCCGCCGCGTGCTGGCGCCGTTGATGCGCCGCGGCCTGATCGGCGCATGGTTCCTGGTGTTCATTCCGGCAACGCGGGAACTGTCGACCGCCCTGTTCCTTTATGGCCCGCACACCCGCACCATGTCGGTCATGCTGATGGACATGAGCGAGGAAGGCAATTTCGAGCAGCTCTCCGCGCTCGGCTTCATGCTGTTGGTGTCTACCATCGTCCTGGTCGGACTGGGCTATCGTCTCGCGGGACGCGACTTTATGGAGCGGCGTGATCGTTCATGAATAAGCTGACCCTCACCGGCCTCGGCCGGCGCTTCGGCACCTTCGATGCGGTGCAGGACGTGTCACTGTCCCTTGCCGAGGGTGAACTGGTCTCGCTGCTGGGTCCTTCCGGCTGCGGCAAGACCACCACGCTGCGAATGATCGCCGGCTTCATCCGCCCGACCGCCGGCACGATCGAGGTGAATGGCGCAACGATCTCCTCGCCCGATTACGCCGTACCGCCGGAAAAGCGCGGCATGTCGATGATTTTCCAGAGCTACGCGATCTGGCCGAACATGACCGTCGGCGAGAATGTCGCCTTCGGTCTGAAGCTGCGCAAACTCTCCGCCACCGACCTCAAACGCCGGCTCGACCGCATCCTGGAGGTCGTGCAGCTCGACAAGCTGAAGGACCGTTACCCAGCCGAACTGTCCGGCGGCCAGCAGCAGCGTGTCGCGCTGGCCCGCGCCATCGTCATCGAACCGGAAGTCTTGCTGCTGGACGAACCGCTATCCAACCTCGACGCCAACCTGCGCGAGGAAATGCGCTCCGAAATCCGCCGCCTGCACGACGCCTTCCGCATCACCACGGTCTACGTCACGCACGACCAGGCCGAGGCGATGGTCATCTCCGACCGCATCGTCGTAATGAACCACGGCAGGATCGAGCAGGTAGACGATCCGGTCTCCATGTACAACCGCCCGCAGACCCGTTTCGTAGCCGGCTTCATCGGCCGCACCAACTTCCTGGACGGCACCCTGAACGGCGGAATGATAGCCTTCGAAGGGTTCGCGCTGCGCGCCGATCTCGCCCCCGCGCCCGCCACCCCATCAACCCAGGCCAGCTTTTCAATCCGCCCACAGACCATCGGCATCCATCGCGCCCCGCCGCCCGATCCCGCCGCCGGCTGGTGGATCGCCGGACGGATCATCGAACGCGCCTACCTCGGAGAAAACTGGGACTACGTCGTCCAGCCCGAAGGCTCATCCCTACGCCTGCGGGCTTCCGCCCCCCCATTAGACATGCACGAAACCGACGCCAAAGTCTGGCTACAAATCGACCCCGACCGCGCCGCCCGCATCCCCCCACCGTAACGTACACCTCGCCCGCCCTGCGGGAGAGGTCGAGGCGCGAGCGACGAGGGTGAGGGTCTCACTGCCCACAGCCCCCTCACCGCCAATCCGCCCTACCAACAAACCCCGCCAACACCGCCCAAAGTATCAGCCGGCATCCACCCAAACCCGCCCCTACCTCTCCACCGTCCGCTTCTCAATCGCCAGCATCGCGTCCAGCCCGATCGTCTCGTGCACCACGCGCTGCTCGCCCCGCGTGTCCGCGCCAACCAACGGGTCAGCCTCGCCCTGCGCCATCGCCGCATAACATCCCCGCAGCGCATGATGCATCGCCATGAAAGGCGTGCTGGCATCAACAAACAACCGATACCCCAAATCCCCCCACTCCCGCATCGTCAGCCCGCTCGAGGTCAACCGTCCACCACTCATCATGAACATCAGCGGCGCCGGCAACCGTTCTGCAATGATCCGGATGTGGTCCGGCTTCCCTGGCAGCACCAGCAGCACATCCGCCCCCGCCCGATGCATCGCCTCGCCGCGCCGCAGCGCCTCGTCCAGCCCCTCGCCGCGCGCTGCATTCGTCCGCGCAATGATCAGGAACTCGCGCGACCGCCGCGCCGCCACGCATTCTCGCACCTTCGCCAGCATCAACTCCACCGGAACAATGTGCTCGATGCCGATATGATGATGCGCCCGCTTCGGCAGCAACTGATCTTCCACCTCGATCGCCGCGAAGCCCGCCGCCTCGGCCATGCGGATCGTATGATGCATGTGCATCGGATCGCCCCACCCGCACGCCCCATCCAGGATCAGCGGCACCGGTGACGCCGCGCGCACCTCCACGCCCGCCTGCACCATCTCGGTCAGCGACAGGTTGGCCTCGGTGCCGGTCTTCAGATAGCCCATCGACCCGCCGCCCAGATACAACGCGCGGAACCCCGCCTGCTCGGCAAGCTTCGCCATCAGCGGGTTGAGCACCAGCGGGGCAAACACCGGCTCGTCGTCATGCGCGATCATGGCTCGCAGGCTGCGGAACGCGGTCGCCATTTTTTTCCCTCCCCCCCACTGCCGGCATCCTCGGTGCCGGCGTTGTCGGCCGCATAGTGTTGCCCGCGACCGCGTCCGCCTCAAGGCCCCGCCGCCGGGCATTCGCCGCCGGACCGCCGCCGCCCGACAACGCCGAGCGGCAGATCGCTCCGGTGAACCGATCGGCGAACCTCACCGACCGGCGGCGAGTTGACCAAGCCGCCGGATCGCCGCGCGCCAAAAAGTCGGAACGTGGAGCAAATGTAACCAATCCCCCACCCGCTGGGGTTGATTAACGCCCGAAGAGTATAGTACGCGCTGAAGTGCCGAGGGCCGTTCCACGGCTCACGAGTCCGGACATCGACCGACGCGCCGGTAAGGATCAACAACTCGGCCGCGTGCACGGCCAGGACAGGGAGAGACGTCGTATGGGAACCCCGTACACACCACGTATCGGCCGTCGCGGGCTGCTGCAAGCTGGCGCCACGCTGGGGGCGCTGCAGGTCGCGTCCCCCTACATCATCAAGGCGCGCGGCGAAGAATCGATCAAGCTGGGCTGGATCGATCCGCTGACAGGCAGCCTGTCCGCGCTGGCCGTCACCGAGACCGAAGGCGCCAAATATACTGTCGCCGCCATCAACAAGAAGAATGGCATCCTCGGACGCCAGGTCGAGTTGCTGGTCGAGGATTCGGCCAATGACGTCGGTACCGGCGTGCAGAAGGCCCGCAAGCTGATCGACCGTGACAAGGTCGATGTGATCTTCGGTGACGTCAACTCAGGCATCGCCTACGCCATCATGGGCGTGACAGCCGAGAAAAAGATCCTCCACATCGTCCCCGGCGGTCACACCGATCCGATCACCGGCAAGGATTGCAAATGGAATACGTTCCGTGTCTGTAACACTACCGCGATGGACGCCGCGGCAATCACCAAAACGCTGGTGCAGAAATTCGGCAAGCGGTTCTTTTTCATCACCCCCGACTACGCCTACGGCCACACCCTGCAGGAGAATTTCGTCAAGAACCTGAAGGCGTTGGGTGGCGAGTTCCAAGGCGACATGCTGCCGATCGCCAGCACCGAGTTCTCCGCCACCCTGATCAAGGCGAAGGCCTACAAGCCCAATGTGCTGCTGAACAACATGGGCGGCCTGGCGCAGATCGACTGCATGAAGCAGTTCGTGCAGTTCGGCATGGCCAAGGACATGGCGCTCGGCGGCGCCCTGTTCGAGATGGAAAGCGTCAAGTCGGTGCCGAAGGAAGCGCAGGCCGGCTGGTGGGACATGGAGTGGTGGTGGAACCAGCCCGGCGTGCCGCACGTCGCCGAGTTCGTCGCCGACTTCCGCAAGGAAACCGGCAAGACCCCCACCGCGCGTCATTGGTTCGGCTACGTCGCCATCCACAGCCTGCGGCTCGCCGCGGAAAAGGCGAAGTCGATGGAGGGCGTCAAGCTCGTCCAGGCGCTCGAGGACATGGAACTGCCACCCGAGATCGCGCTGCAGCCCGGCACAGTCAGGTACCGCAAGGGCGACCACCAACTGATGCCCAACATCTTCACCGGCCAGGTCCACCCGCCGGAAGGCAACCCGGACAATATTTTCACCGTCGCAGCGTTGGTGCCGGGTGAGGACGCAGCGGGCAGCGTCGCCGACACCGGCTGCAAGATGACCTATCCGTCCTGACCGCGCCGTGACTGCCAGGTCCCGCTGCCGCGCGCCGATGGCGCCGGCAGCGGACTTGTATCCAGCCCAGCAAAACCGCAACCCCAGCTTGGCAAAACCACCAACTAAAGAGCCGCCCGATGCTGCAACTCGTGCTGTTCAATGTCACCAACGGACTGATCATCGGCGCATTCTATGTGCTGATGGCGCTCGGCGTGGCAATGATCCTCAACTTGAGCAACGTGATCAACTTCGCGCACGGCAACTTCCTGGCGCTCGGCGGCTACCTGGCCTTCGTCCTGATCCCCTATATCGGCTTCTGGCCCGCGCTGCTCGTTTCGCCCCTGCTCGTTGCAGTGCTGGGCTACATCATAGAGCGGACGATGGTTCGCCGCGTCTACAACCGTGATCCGGTCTACAGCCTGCTGCTGACCTTCGGGTTGTCCTTCATCATCCAGGACGTGTGCCGCTATGTCTGGGGGCCCAACGGCCTGCCGCTGACCGTCCCGGACAGCCTTTCGCAAGGGCTCAGCGAAGACCTGTTCTTCATCACCGGCTACCGCATCTTCATGATGTCGATCGTCATCGTTGCAGTCGCCGGCTTGTTCGCCTTCCTGCGCTACACACGGCTCGGCGTGCGGATCCGCGCGGGCACCCTGGATCTCGATACGGTCGCGGCGCTTGGGATCAATGTGCGGCTGCTGCGGTCGCTGAACTTCGCGGTCGGCATCTTCCTTGCCGGCCTCGCCGGCGTGCTCGCCAGCGGTCAGATCGGGCTCAATCCGAACATGGGCGACGACCTGCTGCTGCCCGCGTTCATCGCCATCATCGTCGGCGGCGTCGGCAGCCTGACCGGCACCCTGCTCGGCGGCCTGTTGATCGGCGTCGCCTCGGCACTGACCACCGTGTTCTGGGCCAGCGCGCAAGAGGCGGTGATCTACGTCATCATGGCGTTGGTACTGCTGGTTCGCCCGCGTGGCCTGATGGGCGAAGAAGGGATGTTCACGTGAGCGCCACGACGACAACCAAGCTGGGGCAAGCGCGCCTCAATGGTCACCCAGGGGAGCAGCCCAGGGGGCGGCCGGCGCTGCCGCAATGGACGACCGCGGCGGTCATCTGGCTGGTCCTGCTCAGCGCCCCGCTGTGGCTGTCGCTGGTCGGTGGCTACACCGCGCTCGCCGCGCATGTGGTGGTGATGGCGCTGGTCGCCATGGCACTGAATTTCCTGCTCGGCTTCACCGGCGTAATGAGCTTCGGTCACGCCGCCTATTTCGGGCTGGGGGCCTACGGGGCTGGGCTGACACTGCGCTATCTCTCGGATAGCACCTGGTTCGCAATGTTGAACGGCATCCTGCTCGGCGGAATCGCCGGCACGCTGCTGGGTATCCTGATCTGCCGGCGCCGCGGCGTTTACTTCGCCATGGTAACCATCGCGTTCGGCCAGATCTTCTATTACATCGCCTATCGCTGGGACGACTTCACCGGCGGCTACGACGGGCTGCGCGGCTTTTCCCGCCAGCCGCTGGCGTTCGGCCCGTGGACCATCGACATCCAGGGCAACGGCACGCTGTTCTATTACTTCGTGCTGTTCGTATTCGGCGTGTGCATCGCGTTGATGACGTTCCTGCTGCGCTCGCCGTTCGGCCGCACCCTGATCGCGATTCGGGAAAACCAGCGGCGCGCCCAATTCCTCGGCATCTCGGTGGACAAGCATATCTGGCTGTCGTTCTCGATCTCCTGCTTCTTCGCCTCCACCGCCGGCGCGCTCTATGCCCTGCTCAACAACTTCGCCGATCCTACCTCGCTGCATTACAACCTGTCGGGTGTCATCGTGATCATGGTGGTGATGGGCGGCATGCGCAGCTTCTGGGGACCGCTGGTCGGTGCCGCGATCTACGTCGTGCTGCAGGACTACATCTCTTCGATGACGGTGAACTGGATGAGCTTCGTCGGACTGCTGTTCGTCATGGTCGTAATGTTCTTCCCGCGCGGGATATTGGGCATGCTGCAGCGGAGACCCTCGACGTGAGCATGCTGGAAGCCCGCCACACCACCAAGGCGTTCGGCAGCCTGATCGCGGTCAACGACATCTCGCTCAGCGTCGCGCCCGGCGAACTGCGCGCCATCATCGGCCCGAACGGCGCCGGCAAGACCACCTTCTTCAACCTGATCACAGGGTTCTTCCCGCCGACCTCGGGCGAGATCATCCTCGACGGCCAGAACATCACCCGCCTGTCCGCCACGCAGCGGGTCAAGCTCGGCATGGCACGCACCTTCCAGATCACCGAGATCTTTCCGGAACTCACGGTGCATGAAAATGTGCGCATCGGCGTGGAGGCGGCATCCGGCTACAGCCTGCATATGTGGAGCAGCCGTGCCGACGCAACGCGCGTGCGCGCCGGCATCGACGAGATCCTTACGCTGACCAACCTTACAACGAAGGCCGATCGCCTGGTCGGTGAATTGTCGCACGGCGACCAGCGCGCCGCCGAGATCGCCATGGCGCTGGCATTGAAACCACGTGTGCTGCTGCTGGACGAACCCACCGCGGGGATGGGCGAGCAGGAGACCTATCAGGTCGCCGGGCTGATCCGCCGGCTGCACAAGAACAGCAACTACACGATCGTGCTGATCGAGCACGACATGCGGGTGGTGTTCAACCTGGCCGACCGCATCACGGTATTGACCGAGGGCACCATGCTGGCCGACGGCACGCCGCAGGAAATCGCCGCAAATCCGGCCGTGCAGGCCGCCTATCTGGGAACGGCCGAATGAGCGCGCTGGAGGCCGAGGGCCTGAACACCTATTACGGCAAAAGCCACATCCTGCACGACGTCGGCCTGGTCGCCGCCGAAGGCAAGATCACCACGTTGCTGGGACGCAATGGCGCCGGCAAGACCACGACAATGAAAACCCTGATGGGCCTGGTGCCCTCGCGCACCGGGCACGTCCGGGTCTTCGGCCAGGAGGTCACGCATCTGCCGCCGTATCGAATCGCCGCGATGGGTGTGGGCTATGTGCCCGAAGGCCGCCGCATCTTCCCCAACCTCACGGTGGAAGAGAACCTGCGCGTGCCCCTGGAGCGACCGGGACCGTTCACCATCGAACGTGTCTATCAGCTCTTCCCGCGCCTCGCTGAGCGCAAGCGCAACCGCGGCCGGCAGCTTTCCGGCGGCGAGCAGGAGATGCTGTCGATCGGCCGCGCCCTGCTGATCAATCCGCGCCTGCTGATTCTGGACGAGCCCTCGCAGGGCCTGGCGCCGCTGATCGTGCGCGAGGTATTCCGCATCGTGTCCCAGATGCGTGCCGACGGCATCTCGGTTCTGTTGGTCGAGCAGAACGTCCGCGCCAGCCTCGAAGTAGCAGACCACGCCTATGTGCTGGAGAACGGCGAAATGGTTTATTCCGGCCCCGCCGCCGAACTCGCAACTGACGAAGAGCGCATCCAAGCCCTGGCCGGCGCCTCCGCCGAGGAATGGTCGCTAGACGACGTCCCGGCGTAGATGTGCATAATCCCGGCCAGCGCCACTTCGTCCTACCGCCGCCGAGGCGACCCCACCAGATCCGACCGCCCAACCAAATCCGACCGCCCCACTAAGTCCGACCGTCCCACCAAATCGGACCGCCCAACCAAATCAGACCGTCCCACCAAATCCGACCGCCCGGTGATATTGTTGTCCCCGCCCATCTCCGGACCCAGGAAGATGTCGCGCATCCAGCCGATGCTCAGATCAATACGCACGCTCATGTCCAACTGATCAACCGACCACATAAGAATTCCCGCAACGAAGCTCTCGTCCTGGAATTCCACGCCGCTCTGATTCATCGTCAGCGGGTTCATCATCCCCGCCGGTACCGCATTGCCCGCGCCCCACACCAGCAACACTGTTGGGGCGGTCAGCTTGAAGTAATTGCCCAGATAGCTGAACCCGTAGATACGCGCCAGGCTGAACAGGTCCGCATCGGCGATCGGCTCATTTGCCGCGGCCGCGGCTGCCTGGTTGACGATCGCCGCGGCAAGCCTGGAGGTCAGCGGGTTGCTCATGGACCCGTCTCGCCCGTGATCGTTGATCGTCAGGCCCAGGAACGGTCGCCCGAACAGCCGGATGGTGGACGGCGCCAACAGCGTCTCGTTCAGTGTTGCTCCCATCATCGCCTCCCTGTCACTCGATGGCACGCCGCTACTCTAGCATAACGACCATTTCAATTAAATCGGCATTGCGTCCTGGGAACGGTAACGTCACGTAATGTCGATGGCAAGCACCGCCGCTACGCCGGCACGGTTCGGTGAGCATGCGACATCAGCCGCCGCGCCGCGATGAACGCGCGCGGATCGCAGCAGGTGCGATCGGGCCCGTGATGCGGCACCTCGGCCACATACAGCCGGCCGCGCCGCTCGCCCCAAGGCGACTGATCCCAAGGCGACGGGCCCCCACGCGACAGGCCCCCACGCGACAGCCGAGGACTGCCCGCCCCGGGCACCACGGCGATCCCCAGCACCGGCCTGGGATCAATGCCACGCCACAGGAAATGGTCGAGCAACGCAGGCAGATGACGCGCCTGCCCCAGCGCGGTGGCCGCCTCCAGGAATCGCGCCGCAACGATCGGGAAGCTGAGCGTTTCCGGCCGTACCGTCAGGATAACGTGCGCCATGCAGCGCGCCACGACATGCCGCGCATCGTCCAGCGCCGCATGAAACCCCTGCGCGAAGCGTGCGAACGCGGCGGCGGAGCAATCATGCACCGCGTCCATCGATCGTTCCACATCGTCGCGGGTCCACCCGCGTGCATCCGCCTCCGGTGCGATCAGCCCGCGTTCCGCCAAACCGTCCTGGTACAACTCAACCAGCGCATCGAAGACCGCCCCGGTCAGCGGCTCCGCGATCGCGTGCTGGTTACGATGCTGACCGGTCGGATCGTTCCAGCTTCCGTCCGGTGCCATATGCAGACCGACAACATCCGCCATCGTCCTCGTATTGGACGCGAGACGAACCTGCTCGGTGTCGGAAATCGCACCGATCCGATTGACGACGTTCAGCACATAAAGATTGCCGCCCGTCTGCGTCAGCAGCCGGCGCGTCACCGAGGGAATTTCCATCACGCCGATCAACGCGATCAGGTCAGAGAACAATTCATGAAATGCCAAAAACGGTTCCGACGCGTCGCCTTCCTCCGGCACGCCGATCATCGAGAACAAGATGGCGTGGCCCGTCTCGTGCGCGATCACGTCGAAATTCAAACAGAACGGCTGCTCGCGCCCGGAATGACTTGGCCTCTCGCCCATCTCGATGAAGCCCGGGCCGGAATGGGCGTTCTGCCACTGCACGAACGGGATCAGCTCCAGCCGCGGAATGCGCGGCGCGTGCCACCACACAACTTTCCGACCCAGGTAGAACTCCCAAATGTCGAGCGTATGACGGACCGTGCCGTACAGGTGCGCGGCCAGGAACTCCGGCGCATCGGTCGGGATATGGTCGAAATGGCCGTGCGGTCCCGGCAGCGCCGGCGGATAGGCCGGGCCATGAAACGGCGGCGCGCTCGACGGCGGATCATACGGGTCGTCCTTGCGCAGCGGATGCACCGCGTACATCCACGGGTCCGACGGCCCCGCGCCAATGTCCCCGGGCCGTGGCGATACCTCGATCGTTTCCGGCTCGGCATAACCCGCCGCGTAGGCGGGAAACAGCCGGAACCGCGTGCCGCCCATCGGTGCCGTCATCGCGTCGCCTCCGCGAACAGATAATCGTGCCACACCGCCTGCGTAAAGACCTGATCGCTCGCCCAGCCCTGCTCGCGCGCCCAGGCAGCGACCGAGCGGGGCAGGGGTTGCCCCAGCCGGGTGAAATACCAGTCCAGCACTGCGGCCGTCGCCGGCCCAGCGGGCGGTACCGCGGCCCGGTCACGCAGCGCCGCCTGCTTCGCCCGCGCCCGCTCCAGCAGCGACTCGAACCGCCCGGCCAGCCGCAGATGCTCCAGCATTGCGGTCCGCAGGTCCGCCCCCGCTTGTTCGGCCACCGCGTCCAGCGCGGCTTCCCGTTGCAATATCCGCTCCATCGCCAACGTGTTGAGCGCGTTACGTTGCATCCACGCGTCAAGATCGGCACGGTTCCATAACCCCTGCCGCGCGCGGAATTGATCGAGTGTCGCGGCCATGTCCGATGGCTCGACCGGCGCCATCATCCGCCCAAGCGCGGCGCGCTCCGCCGCCAGGCGGGCAGGGGGATCCAGGCGCAGCTCCTCCAGCACCAGCGCATCCGCCTCGTCCGGGACCGCGGCCGCGCCGACGAACTGCTCCCACACCAAGGCGCGCTCGAAGCGGAATGAAGCGCGAAACGGTGCCGGGTCGTCCGCCCGCGCCATCTCCTTAAGCATCGCGATCGCATCCAGGCGCTTCTGCGCCACGCGATTACCGGTCAGCCAGTCGCTCAACCGCGCCGCCGCCGCGTCACCCAGCGACGTCCGAGCTTCCCGATCCAATCGGATAAAGCTCCGCGCAGGGAAGTGCAGCGATTTCATCGCCGCAACCAGCACCTTACGATCGCGGTGGCCAATCACGCCGGCGACTTCCGCGGCATCCAGGCTCGCGCGCAGATCGACCATGGCGTCGGACAGCGCCGCACCACCGGCCGCCGCCGGCGCATGGATCACCGCAACCTCATCATCATCCTCGAAGCCCGCATCGTCGCCCGGCCAAACCCCCGCGCGATACGCCTCGAAGATCACTCCAACACCACGCATGCCGAACGCCGCCAATTCCGCTGCACGCAACGCGCCCATCGATGCGGCACCGAACACATGCGTGCCCTGACTGAGCGCCCACAAAATCTCGCGATGCCACACCGCCGGAACGTCGAGGAACACGCCGTCGATCAGCCCGATCGCGCGCGGACGATATGCCCGCACCGCGCGAAACACGTCGCCCTGCCGCGCCGGTGGCAGAAAAGTCGCATCCAGCAAAGCAGCGGCATCCTGCATCGGCAATGTCGGCCCCAGAAAGACGACCGCGCTCACCATGCAACCGCCCGTGCCCTGGCGCCCGGTGTGTAATTACCGCCCGCCGGGGTCCACGGCCCTTCCAATCCCGGAACAATCATGCGCGCGACCGGAATGCCGAACTCTGCGCGGCTCAAATCGACATAAGCCACCTGACGCAGCCCGACCGCATCCAGCCGAGCCAGCACCGTGTCCAGATCATCCCGCAACGTCACGCAGGCGCAGCTTGGCGCATCGCGAAAGTCCCGCCGCGCCGGCTCGCGCATCCATCTTCCCGCCAGGTCCAGTCGATCCGCCCGAGCAACATCATCATAGCCGTCCGGCGCGAAATCATCCCGCGCCCCGGAAATCCGCGTCAGTCTCGCCTGCGCCGCCTCACTCAGCGCGCGCGACAACGCGATGTCGCGATCTGCATGACAGCCGGACCCCAACTCCGGTTCCACCCCATCCGCGCCGTCCGGTGCCACCGCCAGCGCAACAAAGCACGGCAGCGTAATATCCGAGGTCACGTCCCAGACCCGCACCGCGACCCCGGCCGCCCGATAACACGTCAACAGCCCCTGGCTCACCGCGCCGTCGACGCTATCCAGCGCCACCGCGCGCCCGTTGCGCGCACGCTCTCCGCCGGCGCGCCACAGCGCGATCGCATCACGCTCCACCACTTCGTACAGCCCGTGCAGCACCGCTTCCAGCCAGTGATTGCCCGATGCCAGCCCGTTGGTCGTGGCCTGGAAAAATCCCGCCCCCGCCGGTGCCGGATGCGTGTAATCAGCGGTGACCATCTCATGCGGCACGAACAGGCTGCCGCCGCCGATCAGGTCGCGCGCCTCGACCCACAGAATGCGCGCATCGCCCAACGAACGGCCCGCCGCCAGCGGCAGCGCCCCAGGATCCGCCGCCCCCGCCAACTCATCATGCGCGGCCAGGAGCAGCGGTAGCATCATCGTTTCGGCGTGAAACGTTTCGACCGCCTCCATCACCGCCGACGCCTTCGCCGCCGCGAGCGTAACCCCCTTGCCCTGGTGCACCGCGATCGAGCGCGAGTTCGGTCGCGTCGCCGCCACCACCGGGATGCCCACCACATCCAGCCCAGTCAGCACCGCGATCCGGGTGATGCCCATGCGCGACGCCATCGGCAGCACGCGTGCCAGCGTCGCCCCTGGATCAACGACCCGATGCGTGCCCGCGCGGTAGAGCTTCGCGCCATCCCCGGTCGTGTCAACTGATCCGGTCATTGCGGTCTCAATCGTTCCACCCGGTATTTGCACCCAGGTGGCAGGCAACCCTCAAGCTACCATCACAATCCGGGCCAATGCACGCGCCGCCGCAATGTCGGGGCCATCGTCATCCTCACCAACCCGGGCCAGCGCCAGACGAAGCCGCTCCGCAGCCCGCCACGCGCCGCCCTCACGCAACTCCAGCCGCGCGGCGGTGGTCGCTATGCGCAGCCCGAGCATCGGCACGTCCTGCGCCTCGGCCAGCCGCCCCGCCTCTTGCAGAATCGCAGCGGCTTCATCCGTTGCGCGCGGATCCGCCGCCAGCGTAACGTCAGCCAACACGCGCACCAGTTCCGGCATCCAGAACCCGAAACCCCGCTCGGCAAATGCCAGGCGTTCGCGCAGCAGCATCTCCACTGCCTTCTCGGCCTGCCCGGCCGCGGTCATCGCCTCCGCCCGCAGGCACAGATACAGCGAGAAATCCTCCATCGTGCCGATATCCTGCTGGCGGGCGAACCCATCCTCCAGGATGCGCAATCCGGCAGCAGGGTCGCCACGCAGCACCACGCTCCAGCCACGGAAGATCAGCCCCTTGGCACGATGATCCTGCAGGTCGAGCTCGGACGTAAGCGTAACCAGTTCGCCCGCCAGATCGAACACGGTATCGAATTCACGCCGATACACCCGATGCAGCAGGCGCATGTCCATCGCGTGCAGCCGCGTGCCGAGGTGATCCAGCGTGTCGGCCCACTCCAACGCGCGACGCTCGCTCTCCAGCGCGCTGATCGGCTGACCCTGCATCCAGCGCACCTGCGCCAACTCGCCATGCGCGCAGACGCAGGCGTCATGGTTGCCGTACAGCCGCGCGTGCTGGCTGAAATCGCCCGTCGCGTAGATCTGTAGCCCGGCTTCAATGTGCTCGCAGCAACGGGCGAAATCGCCGGCGGCATAATCCGTCGCCCAATTGCAATGATGCGCCTGAAGTAACAATTCGGCATCTTCTCGCGCCACCGCGCGGTCGATCAGAGCCGCCGCGCGCTGCCGCTTCTCGCGAAAATCGCGCGACAGCCGCCACCAGCCCCAATAGATCGGGAAATGCGACGGGTCCTCGGCCATGTCGTTACACAAAGCATACGCATTCGCATACAGGTCCTGCGTCTCTGGGGCTCCCGGCCCACGCAGCGCGATCAGCGCCGGGCCGAGCAGCGCCATCAGCGCCACCCGCAGGTCCAGCACGTTGCGGCTCGCCGGCAGCCGCTCCAGCCCCGACAGGCCGCGCCGCAGCAGGCGTGTCGCCTCCGTCAGCGCCGAGCGCGCCAGGCTGCGCCGCGCCGCCTCAAGCCATAGGCCCGCGGCTTCCTCCGCCTGCCCAGCTTCAGACAAATGCAGCGCCAGCAACTCCGGCTGCTGCACAGCCACCGTCGGATCGCGCCGCTGCAACGCGCGCGCAACCCTCAGATGGATCAACTGCCGGTCGTCACGCAACAGGCTGTCATACGCAGCATCGCGCAGCAGCGCATGGGTGAAGCTGTAGCCTTCATCGCCACCCACGGTGTCGGGGTAGAGCACGCCGGCCTCCACCAGCGCGGCCAACGGCTGGTTCAGCGCCTCGGCCGGCATCGCGGCGACCGCGGCGAGCACGTCGCGCCGCACGCTGCGCCCAACCACCGCGGCAATCTGCGCGACGTCCTTGGCGACACCGGAACGATCCAGCCGCGCCATCAGCAATTCATGCAACGAGGCCGGGATCGCCTGCTCGGAGATCTCGAACAACGCGCTGTCCGATCCCGCTTCCGCCTGCGCCAGCAGCACGGAACGGCCGACCTCCTCGATGAACAGCGGCACGCCGTCGGTCTTGCGCGCAATCAACCGCGCCAGCGGTGGCGGAACGGTCCGGCCGCCGAACAGGCTTTGCACCATGATATCGACATCGGCCGGCGACAGCGACTTGAGCTGCAGCACCATCGTGTCACGCCCGCGAATCCACGGCGCGTCAAAACCATCCCGTGTCGTCAGAACCAGCAGCAGTTTGATTTCGACGATGTTGCCGATCACCCGATCAAGCAGCTCGCGTGAGGTCGGATCGAGCCAATGCAGGTCCTCGACAACCAGACATAACGGTTCCGACTCGGCCATCAGGCGAAGCTGCGCATGCAGGATCGACAGCAGCCGCTCACGCAGCACCGCCGGCGCCAGCGTCTGCGCGGGAAACTCGGCCGGGATGCCCAGCAGTTCCGTGAGCAGCGGCGCCGCATCCGCCCGCTCTGCCTCGCTGCCGGCAAGTGCCGCGGCAAGCATCTGCCGTCGCGCCGCCGGCGATTCCTCATCATCGATCTTGGCGATGTTACGCAACAGGAAGATCACCGGGTGAAGCGGGCTGTCCTCGTCGAACGGCGAGGCGCTAATGCGCTCAACCCGAATATTCGGCCGCTCCGTCAGAAAATGCTCGACCAGTCGGGATTTGCCGATGCCGCCACCGCCAACCAGCAGCACGACGTTGCCCTCGCCGCTCTGCGCACGCGCCCAGCGTTCGGTCAGCACCGCGAACTCGGCCCGGCGATCGAAGAATGGTGTCAACCGCACCGGTCGGCGTGACGGTGGGAAACGCTGGCCGCTGGAAACCTCGTCGCGCACCAGCCAGGCGCGGTGGTGCTGGGCAAAACCGCGCACCTCATTGCTGCCAAGGTCTTCGCACTGGAACAGCCCGCGCACCCTCGCCTCGGTCTCTTCCGCAATGACAATGCCGCCCGGTGGGGCAAGTCCTTGCAGCCGGGCAGCGAGATTTGGCGTCGAGCCGATGATCGAGCGGCGATCGGCTTCGCCGCCGGCGAACAGGTCGGACACGATGACGCGTCCAGTTGCGATACCGATACGGACTGACAGCGGCAGCCCGGCCGGTGTGGCAAGCGTGCCGATGCCGCGCACGATGTCGAGCGCCGCTCGCACCGCACGCTCTGGATCGTTCTCGTTGGCGACCGGATAGCAGAAATAGGCCAGGATGCCGTCGCCGACCAGGCGCGCAATCAACCCGCCAAAGCGCATGATCGCCGCGCCGCAGAATTCCCGATAGCGGCGGATCACCTCCAACAGATCCTCGGGCTCCAGCCGTTCGCCCAGCGATGAGGAGTTCACCACGTCAACGAACATCATCGTCAGCGGGCGGCGCTCGGCGCGGGTGGTGGCGATCACGCGGGGCTGCTGGTCGGGCTGGCGTTGTTCCAGGGCACGGCGGAATCGCTTGCGCTCGCCGATCGTCAAGCCGAGTTCGCGCAGGTCTTCATCCGTCAGCTCGTCAAGCTGATCGGCGGCAATGCCTTGATCGCGAAACGCCGCAATGCGCGCGCCAAGACCGACGGATGTCAGCCACTCCTCCACCGCGTGCCCCTTCGCGTCTCCGAGCGTCGGGGACATAAAAGCACGGAAAATCCGCGGTTGAGAAGTACCTCAGGGTTGCAACAACGCCGCCGTGGTATACTTCGCCCGCCGTCCGCTAAAGAAATCCGACGCTGAACCACGGCGCCGCGGCCACCGCCACCAATCCCGCCAGCACCGCTAGCAGATACGGCCAGATGCGTCGCATCGTCGCATCGTCGCATCGCCGCATCGGGCGACACGCGGCGAATGGCGCAGGCCACATAGTAGCCGACGCCGAAGGAGCGGTTAACAGCCCGATGTCCATCGCCAGCACCACTACGTGACCGTAACGAACGTCGTGAATGCCAATCGCGCGGGCCGACGGAAACAGCAATGGGCCAAACAATACGATCGCGGGAACACCCTCCAGCACGCTGCCCAGCACCACGAAGGCGACAATTGACACCGCCATGAAGCCGGTGCCACCGCCACGCATCGCGGTCATTGCGTGAGCGAGTTGTCGCGAAAAGCCCGATTGGGTCAGCACCCAGGCCATCGCCGTGGCGGTGCCGATGAACGGCATGGCAGCGGCGCCGGCCAATTCGGCCCGGCGGGAATGAAGGCGTATGGACGATCCTTGTTCTTGCAGTGTGGCGGCGTCTGCGAAACGCTACACAATAGTCAGTCGAGAAGATGGGGCAACCCGATAGGTGTTCGATGGAAGCCGGTTATGGCCGTGCCCCACCGAAGGAAGCCACTATGCGCGGTATGCCCACGCGGCGTTCGTCAAGGTACTGTCGCCACGAAAATCCGCGACGTGGCATAGGACAACCACAGGCGACGCTGGCGTAACCAGTCCGCGCCGAGCAGCATGTCGACGATCGGAAGAATATGCACGGGCGCGGCCCAGATCGCCGGTTTGTCGATGCGTTCCGCACCCACGCGCAGCGTGCCGAAATCGTGGCGGCGGGTGCCGACGGTAAACCGTCCCACGCCGTGCATCGCACCCGCCGGATCGGCCGCCAGCACGCCCGGCGTCAACCCCATGCGGTCGATGCCGGATGCGGTCAGCAGCGTGATCCCCGATCCGGAGTCAATCTCTGTACGCAACATAATTCCGTCGAGCTCGACTGGCATGATCAATGCATCGCGGAACGGTTGCCCGGCGACAATCATGTCATAACCGGCTTGCCATGGCAGGAATCGCCCGGCGCAACCGGCAACGCGGTACAGCGTCACTCGCCCGCCCGGCAAGTCGATATCGAGATCGAAACCAGCCAGGAAATCAGCGCCAAGCAGGCCGGCGATTTCCCGACCGGCAAGCGCCGACTGCGGCAACGGTCCAACCGTCAACGTCGAATCGGCGGCGACCGTGCGCCGTCGCAGCGTGATGCCGCCCAGCCGCAGGGATGTCGGATCGGCGTTGCGGTGGCGTTCGTAGCCGCTGACCCCTTTGACCGTCGTGCTCGCCCATTCATCGAGCCGCAGATCAGCGCGCCGCACCGTCGCATCTGTCACCAGCGAGCGCTGCGCCCCGGTGTCAAGCACAAACGGCAGCGCGACATCGTTCACCTGAACGCTGACCACCGGCACGCCCGCCACGATGTCCACCGGCACGGTTTCCTGCATGGCGACAACGCACGCGGCGTTGCCGGCCCGGGCCAGCACCATGCAGGCGGTCAGCATCCCCATCAGCCACACCCGGCGATCTCGCCAACACCACATCGTCGGATCGTCCCTCGTCGTTACGAATTGCCAGCCGGCAAATTGCCAGTCGGGCCAATTGCCGGCCAGCCTGTGAGCCAATATCCAACCCATATGAGCGAACCACGTCCTCCGCCAAGCCTTGCTGCCCTGTTCACGGGCTTTTTCACCATCGGCTTGTGCGGCATTGGCGGCGTGCTGCCCTGGGCGCGGCGCATGATCGTCGAGCAGAGGCGCTGGATGACCGCCGCCGAATTCACCGAGCTATTGGGTCTCTGCCAGTTTCTGCCCGGCGGCAACATCATCAATCTCTCGGTCGCGGTCGGCGCGCGGTTCGCCGGTGCGCCAGGGTCGGTCGTCGCATTCACCGGCCTGATGGCGGCGCCAATGGCGGTGGTGATCGGGCTGGGCTTCCTCTACGACCAATACCGCGCCCTTCCGGTCGTGGCGCATGGCTTCGCCGGATTGACCGCCGTCGCATCAGCACTGATGCTGGCCGCCGGGCTGAAAATCGCGGCACCGTTGCGCTTCCGTCCAATGGGCGTCGGCGTCGCGCTGATCACCTTGGTCGCAGTTGCGCTGTTGCGCTGGCCGCTGCCGCCGGTGCTGTTGGCGCTGGCCGCCGTCTCCATCCTGCTGGCCTGGCGATTTCCCGGACGAACCGGCGCATGAGCGACCTCGGCACGCTCGGCGCCCTGGCCGTGGTGTTCGCGCAACTGTCGTTGCTGGCGTTCGGCGGCCCCAATTCCATCCTCCCGGAAATGCAGCGCCAGGTGGTGCAGGTGCATCCCTGGATGACCGCCACCGACTTCGCCTCGCTCTTCGCGCTCGCGCAGGCCGCGCCGGGACCCAATCTGCTGGTCGCCACGCTGATCGGCTGGCGCGTGGCAGGTCTCGGCGGCGCCCTGGTGGCAACGCTGTCGCTGTGCGCGCCGTCCTCACTGTTGACGTTTGCCACGGCGCATTTGTGGCACCGCTACCGTGACGCCCCTTGGCGCGCGACGGTGCAACGCGGTCTGCTGCCGGTGACCGCCGGACTGATCATCGCGAGTGCGGTGTTGCTGACGCGCAGCACGACGACCGGCTGGCGGACCGCCACGCTGACCTGCGCCGCGACAGCGGTGCTTCTGCTGACCCGGCTCAACCCGCTGATCGTGCTTGCGACCGGCGCGGCCCTCGGCGCGCTGGGCCTGCTCGGATGGCAGGTTCCGCGGCGTCCGATTTCGTCGGTCCGCCCGTTAGGTTAGATAGACGAGTTACGCAATCTCCCGCGCCACGCGCAGGAAATCCGGGTCGAACACCCGGGTCGCCATCACCTGGCAGCGCCGCATCAGCCTGATCTCATCGGCCGCATAATCCGCGATCGCGCGATGGATGGTGCCCAGGTGATCCCACACCAGCACATCGTTCTCCGTCCAGGTGTGGGTGTAACGAAATTGCGGCCGCAGTTGATGGTCGAACAGATACGCCATCATCGCCGCGCTCTCGTGCTCCGACAACTCGTTGATCCGCGTGGTGTAGCCGGGATTGCAATACAGCACCTTCCGTCCGGTGATCGGATGCGTCAGGAACAGCGGATGCACCACCGGCGGGCGTCGCCGCCGCTGCTCATCGGTCATCGGCGGCCGCGTGCTGGCTTTGTCGCGGCGCATATGCTCCCAGAATTTCTCGAAGTTGTGGGTCGCCGTGGCATCAGCCAGCCGCGCACGGATCTCCGCCGGCAGCGCGTCGTATGCCGCATGCATGTTGGAGAACTCCGTGCCGCCCAGCGGCTTGCCGTCGCGGCGCGGAATGCGAATGCCATACAGCACGTTCACGAACCCCATCACGTCGCGATACGACATGTCGGTATGCCAGTCCTGCCCAGCGTCCGGCAGCCCGATATAGGCGCCGTTCTCCCTGATGTTCGACAGGATGCCCACCTCGGCGTAGTTCGCCTTCGCAACTTCGGGCGTCCCCGCGCTCGGCCCCTGGATCTCGCCAAACCGTTCCGAAAACCGGCGCAACTCGTTCATGTCCAGGCGCTGATCGGGAAACCGCAGCACGCCATGTTCCCCCAGTCCGCGCAGGATCTGCCCGAACGTGCGTTCATCGAGTTCCCGTGACAAATCGACGCCCCGCACCGTCGCGCCCAGCACCGCGCCTGTCGGTTCGATCGTCAGCATCGCCTTCCTCCCGAATAGCCGTCGTGCAACCCTACCCCAATCCGACCACGCACGACAAAGCAGCCGGGAGATGCCGCCGATGATCGAACAGACACTGGACATCGCCACCAAGGACGGCGCGATGGAAACCTTCATCTGTCATCCGGACCGCGGCGGCCCATTCCCCGCCGTGTTCCTGCTGATGGACGCCCCCGGCATCCGCGAGGAACTGCGCGACATGGCACGCCGCCTCGGCACCGTCGGCTACACCGTTCTGCTGCCGAACCTGTACTACCGAGCCGGTCGCGACACGATCTACGGGCCGGACGTACTCACGAAAGGCAGCACGGAACAGCAACGCATGCGCGCCGTCCGCACCAGGATGACCATCCCGCCCGTCATGGACGACATCGCCACGATGCTGGCTTTCGTCGACAGCCATGCATCCGTAAAGCCCGGCCCGGTCGGCGCACACGGCTACTGCATGAGCGGCCCCTACGCGCTCGCCGCCGCGGCACGCTACCCCGACCGCGTCGCGGCTGCCGCATCGTTCTACGGCACCTGGTTGGTCAGCGACGCCGAGGAAAGCCCGCATCTGAACCTCGGCAAAGCCACAGGCGAGCTCTACATCGCCTGTGCTGAACACGACGAACTGGCACCCCCGCCAATGGTCGACGAACTGCGCACATTGTTCGAACGCTCCGGCAACCCAGGCGAACTGGAAATGTATCCCGCCGTACACCACGGCTTCGCCTTCCCGCAGCGCTGGTGTTACGACAAATCGGCTGCGGAACGACATTGGGAACGGCTCATCGCCCTGTACCGACGCCGCCTGGGGTAGCAGACACGTCCTGAGCGCCTTTGCTTGAATGAAGCAAGGTCAGGGCTCTGCCCTGAAACCCGCCAGGGGGGCAAAGCCCATAGGCGTTAACTTACCGCTTGACCCGGCTCGAACTCGGTAGGATTCTCGGGGCGGATGCAAAACACGGCATCTCTCCCATCGGATCAGTTCGACAGCCTGTTGCACCAGCTTCCCGGCACTGTCGATCTCGACCAGATTGCCCGGCAGACCAAGGCGATCGAGCGCCAGCGCGAGATCGGCAGCGGCGCCGACCTGCTGCGCCTTGCCCTGGCGCGCGGTCCCGGTGGCTTGTCGCTGAGCGAAACTGCCGCCTGGGCAACCATGCTCGGCCTCGCCAAGATGAGCGACCCGGCGGTCAAGAAACGGCTCGACAAGGCGGTCGAGTTCCTCGACGCCGTGATGGCGTGCCAGTTGGCGGACAAGGCTCCCGGTGCCGCGGTGCGCTGGGCTGGGCGCATCCTGCGCAATGCCGACGGCAGTTGCTTCCGCGAGCGCGGCAGCAAGACGACCAGTTGGCGGCTGCATGCGGTCTACGATCTCGGCCGCGGCGGCTTCTCGCAGCTGGAGCTGACCGACAAGCACGGTGCCGAGGCGATCGAGCGTGGCGCACCCATCCCAGGCGAGATCCGCATCGGCGACCGCAACTTTGCCCGCGCCGCGAGTCTGCACCGCTTCCGCCAGGAAGGCGCCAATCAGGCCGATTTCATCGTTCGGGTGGGTTGGAACGCCTTCAGCCTGATCCGCCCGGACGGGTCCGACTTCGATCTCATCACCCATCTCGGTACCCTGCCGGCCGAATTGGCGCCGCACGAAGTGATCCTGCGCGCCAGGGTTGGCGTGCTGGACCCGCCGCTGCCGCTGCGCCTGATCGTCCGGCGCAAGACCCCGGAGACGACCGAAGCCGCCCGCAACAAGTTGCGCGCCGAGGCTTCGCGCAAGCAGAAGGTGCTCGATCCGCGCAGCCTGATTGCAGCGGAATTCATGATCCTGGCTACCTCGCTGCCGGCGGAAGGCTATCCGGCCGAGGAAGTGCTCGCCGTCTATCGCCTGCGCTGGCAAATCGAACTGGCGTTCAAGCGACTGAAATCCCTGCTGCGGATGGACCGCATTCCGACCCGCACCGAGCGGGCGTCACGAAGTTGGCTCACCGCGCATCTCATTCTGGCCCTGTTGTGCGACGATCTCAGCCAGGAGTTCCTGGAGTCTTCCCCCTGAGGACCTGCTCGATGCCACCTACATCCCCTCGCTCTGGCGCGCGTGGGACATTACCCGGCGCGTGCTGCTGCTTGCTGTCCTCGGCAGCCTCACCGTCGATGATCTGCTGCACGCCGGACCCAATGTCCACCGCCGGCTCGCCCACTCCAGGCGAAAACGAAGACCACATGTCCGTTACCCCATCCGGCGGTAAGTTAACGCCTATGGGGCGCTGCCCCCTGGACCCCCACCAAAGGCGGGGCCTTTGGGATCCATCCATTTTAGTTGGTGCACGGGCGGGGGGACTGGTCCGGGCCGGGCGGCTGCTATCACACCGGCGAACGGCCGGTGTGATAGCAGCCGCCCGGCCCGGACCAGTCCCCCCGCCCGTGCACCAATCAAGTGAAGGGTTCCAAGGGCTCCGCCCTTGGCGGGGATCCAAGGGGCAGCGCCCCTTGGTGGGGTCCAGGGGCAACGCCCCTGGCCTTGCTTCATTCAAGCAAAGGCGCCGAGGGCGTGTCCATTAACCCACGCGGCGCAGGCGAAGCGCGTTGGCGATCACCGAGACAGAGCTAAGCGACATCGCCAGGGCCGCGATGACCGGGCTGAGCAGCAGCCCGAATGCTGGGTACAGCACGCCGGCGGCAATCGGGATGCCGACAGCATTGTAGACGAAAGCCAACACCAGGTTCTGCCGGATGTTGCGCATCGTCGCCCGGCTCAGCGCGCGGGCACGCGCGATGCCGGCAAGATCGCCTTTCACCAGTGTCACGCCCGCGCTTTGGATTGCCACATCGGTCCCCGTGCCCATGGCGATGCCAACATCAGCTTCAGCCAGAGCCGGCGCGTCGTTGACGCCGTCGCCCGCCATTGCGACGACCCGCCCTTCGCCGCGGAGCCGTTGCACAATACGATGCTTGTCCTGCGGCAGCACGTCGGCCTCGATGTCGGTGATGCCAAGCTGGCTGGCAACCGCTGCGGCGGTGGTGTGGTTGTCACCGGTCAGCATGACGATACGGACGTTCTCGTCGCGCAACCGTCGCAGTGCCGCCGCGATGGTTGGCTTGATCGGATCGGCGACGGCGATCACACCGCCGCGCGCGCCGTCCAGTGCCACGAAAAGCACCGTCGCTCCGTCACGGCGCAGCGCGTCCGCCTGCGCTTCCATCTCATCCAGTCCGACGCCAAGTTCCAGCATCAGCGCCGCGTTGCCCAGTGCGACCGCACGCCCATCGATCGTGCCGTGCACGCCCTTGCCGGTCACCGACGCAAATTCCGTCGCCTTGTGCAACGTCAACGACCGCTCCCGGGCCGCGGCGACGATCGCGGCGGCCAACGGGTGCTCGCTCGACTGCTCCAGGCTGGCTGCCACCGCCAGGATCTCCGCGTCCGTCCCACCCGGCGCGGGCCGCACCGCGATCACGGCTGGTTTGCCCTCGGTCAACGTACCGGTTTTGTCCACCACCAGCGTATCGACCTTCTCCAACAACTCCAGCGCCTCGGCCGATTTGATCAGCACCCCTTCCGTTGCGCCCTTGCCCACCCCGACCATGATCGACATCGGTGTTGCCAGCCCCAACGCACAGGGGCAGGCGATGATCAGCACCGATACCGCGGCGATCAGCGCGTAGGGCAGGGCAGGGGAGGGCCCCCACAACATCCAGGCAACGAATGCCAGAGCGGCGACAATAATCACTCCGGGAACGAAATAGCCGGATACCGTGTCCGCCACACGCTGGATCGGCGCGCGGCTGCGCTGCGCCTCCGCGACCATGGCGACGATGCGCGCCAGCATCGTTTCAGCGCCCACCTTGTCGGCGCGCATCACCAACGCACCGATCCCGTTGACGGTGCCGCCGATCAGCTTGTCGCCGTCCAATTTCTCCACTGGCATCGGCTCGCCGGTGACCATCGCTTCGTCGACGCTGCTGTGGCCTTCCAGCACCACGCCGTCGACCGGCACCGCCTCGCCCGGGCGCACGCGCAGCCGATCGCCCTCGCGCACCTGATCGAGCGGGATCGCTTCATCGGTGCCGGACGCCGTCAGCCGGTGCGCGATCTTCGGCGCGAGATCGAGCAGCGCGCGGATCGCACCGCCGGTCCGCGCGCGGGCGCGCAGTTCCAGCACCTGGCCCACCAGCACCAGAACGGTGATCATCGCGGCGGCCTCGAAATAAACCGCGACCGCACCGTCCATGCTGCGAAACGCCGCGGGGAACGCGCCAGGCGCCAGCGTCGCGACCAGGCTGTAGACATACGCCACGCCGGTGCCGAGCGCGATCAGGCTGAACATGTTGAGGCTGCGGTTCACCACCGAGGCCCAGCCACGCTGGAAAAACGGCAACCCGGCCCACAGCACGACCGGCGAGGCAAAGAGCAACTGCACCCAGCCCGACAGGCGGGCGGGCACCAGCGTCATCAGCCAGGGCACATCCCCGCCCATCCCCAGCGCGACCACCGGAACGGTCAACGCCACGCCGATCCACAGTCGGCGCGTCATGTCGATCAGTTCGTGATCGGGCCCATCGTCCGCCGTCGCGACCAATGGTTCCAGCGCCATGCCGCAGATCGGGCAACTGCCCGACCCGGTCTGGCGAATCTCCGGGTGCATCGGGCAGGTGTAGATGACCCCGGCGGGCGCCACGCGCGCCGCGTCCGCCGGCTTCGGCCGCAGATACACACCGGGATCGGCGCTGAATTTCTCGCGGCAACGCGCCGAGCAAAAATGGAATACCTGTCCGGCATGCTCGAAGTGATGCTTCGAGGTCGCCGGGTTGACCGTCATGCCGCACACCGGATCGATCGCCGGCGCGGTGACCGTATCCTGCACCGCGTGCCGGTGGTGATGGTGGGTGTGTTCGATCTCGTCCATCGCGGCGCTCCTTGCCCGCGCCCCGACGTTTAAGTCAGCAGGTGACGCGGCGACTGCCAAGGCCTATATACCCCTCCAGGGTAAGGTATCAAGACCCCGCACCGAAGTGAGAGTCCGACAATGCACGACACCACCAAGACATCCGTCATCACGCGCCTGAAACGCATCGAGGGTCAGGTCGGCGGCTTGCAGCGCATGGTCGAGCAGGACCGCTACTGCGTCGACCTTCTGACCCAGATCAATGCCGTCCGTGCCGCGCTGCACAAGGTCGAGGAACAGGTATTGCGAGATCACGTCTCGCATTGTGTCGCGGGGGCGTTCAGCTCGGGCGACATCGTGGAGCAGCGTCACAAGGTCGAGGAACTGATCGAGACCATCGCCCGGATGACGCGTTAGTGGACGAGACATGTTCGGCTCAGCTCGGTGCGGCGACACCTGCTCCAGACATGCGGCAGGACCCCTGGTGTCCGGTGCCGGCCGTGCAACTCGCTCAGCGTCGGTTCCAACGCAGGCTGGCCTCGGCTAGCGTACGCACGACCAGGTGGGGGCAGTGCCCCAGGGGGGATTGTGCATTGAGCTTCTCGGATGTTTTCGCGCGGACGGTCGCGCTGATCGGCGGTACGGCGCTGCTGTTGCGGCGGGTGGCGTACGGCTCGCCCGAGCCGGCCTGGGGCAGCACCCCGGCAATTCCGGCGGCAAAACCACAGGGTCGCATCCCGACACTCAAGATGCCGACCGCCCAGGGATGGGCCCATGGGCAGACGCCGGTTGCAGCCCCCGGGCTCAAGGTCAATGCGTTCGCGACCGGTCTCAAGCATCCCCGCTGGATCGACGTGTTGCCGAATGGCGACGTGCTCGTCGCCGAGTCCACCACTGTGCCCAGAGACGGTATGCGGAATATCTTTGACTATGCCATGGTCGCAACGATGCAACGCGCCGCCGCCGTGGGCGTCAGCGCCAACCGCATTACGCTGTTGCGCGACGCGGACGGCGACGGCGTGGCGGAAACCCAGGAGGTGTTCCTGGAAGGGCTGAACCAGCCGTTCGGCATGGCGCTGCTGGGCGCAACGTTCTACGTCGGCAACACCGATGGCGTGGTCGCCTTTCCCTACACGCCTGGCGCGGATCGCATCACCGCGCCAGGCCGGACGCTGGCCACGTTCAAGCCCGGCGGCCATTGGACGCGAAGCCTGCTGCCAAGCCCTGACGGCCGGAAGCTCTATGTGGGTGTCGGCTCGTCCAGCAACATTGCCGAGAATGGCATGCAAGCCGAAGAAGGCCGAGCCCTCATCTACGAACTCGATCTCGTGAGTGGTGCGGGCCGCACCTTCGCCGCCGGACTGCGCAATGCCGTGGGCATGGCGTGGGAGCCACAATCCGGCGCTCTCTGGACGGTGGTCAATGAGCGCGACGGCCTGGGCGATGAAACGCCCCCGGACTATCTGACCTCGGTGCAGGACGGGGGCTTCTATGGCTGGCCGTATTGCTATTGGGGGCAGACGGTGGACGACCGGGTGCCGCAGGATCCGGCGGCGGTGGCAAAGGCCATAACGCCGGACTACGCGCTGGGCGGACACACCGCGTCGCTGGGCCTGTGCTGGCTGCCCGCCGGCACGCTGCCGGGCTTTCCCGAGGGCATGGCCATCGGCCAGCACGGCTCCTGGAACCGCAGCAAGTTGAGCGGCTACAAGCTTGTGTTCGTGCCATTCGCGAACGGGCGTCCGGCCGGGCCGCCGCGCGATATCCTGTCGGGATTCCTCTCGCCGGACGAGCGCGTGTCCTATGGCCGACCGGTCGGGGTGGCAATCGGTCCCGACGGTTCCGTCCTGATGGCGGACGATGTGGGCGACGTGATCTGGCGCGTGACGGGCCAGCGGCAGGGCTGAGCAGGCTGCGAAGTCGCGGATAGCTGGCGGGTCGTTCGTCCGGCCCGTTATCATGGTCCGGGGCATGTGCGTACTCGCCGGCTGTGGAATGATACCATCCGCGGAAATCGTCAACTCTTCCAACGATTTCGGCGGTTGGTATCGCGCGCCGGGTTGGCGGGCGGCGGCGCGCCGAACAAAAACTCATACCAACGGTCATTCTTTATGACGGTTGGTATGAATTGCCAATCCCGGAGCTGTCCGAGGCGACGCTGTCGAACATTTGGTTCAGCGCCGCCCACATGGCGTCCTTGCGGAGCGGTGGTGTGCTATACTTCCTGGCCAGGAGACCGGCTATGAGCGACCTCTACGACGACGATGTCCTGCTATGGAGCGAGCGCCAGGCGGCGCTGCTGCGGCGGATTGCGGCCGGAGAACCGGTCAACGAGCGCCCCGACTGGCCGAACATCATCGAGGAGGTCGAAAGCGTGGGACGCAGCGATCTGCGTGCGGTCGAGTCACTGCTGTTGCAGGCGCTGGTTCACATGCTGAAGGCCGAGGTCTGGCCGACCTCGCCGGCCGTTCCGGGCTGGCAGGCGGAGGCAAGACTGTTCCGGGCGCAGGCACGCCGGGCATTCGCACCATCGATGCGTCAGCGCCTCGATGTGCCCGGGCTCTACGCGGATGCGCTGCGCGCGCTGCCGGAGACGATGGACGGGCAGGCTCCAGGCCCGGTCTCTGCGACCTGCGCGGTGACGCTGGACGAGCTGCTTGCCGAGGGTTGAAGTCGTCGCGAGCTCTGACTGTGTCGATCGCAGAACTGGAACGTTACACAGGTCAAGACGGCCTGCACATACCTACCATCTGAGATGCACTCGGTTGACCGAGAATGGTAACCTCCCGAGATTCAACGGCGTAAAATCCACCATCTATCTTCGTATCATATACAGTGATAATGTCGAATCCCTTCGCCATCTTGTTAACAATACCATAAAACGTAACAAATCCCGCACCCTTGAAAACAATAAATTTGTCTCCGTCGATGAGGGCGAAGGTAGTGTCACGCGAAACACTGATTGTAAATGCGATCGTATCGTCTCTTTCGGTTTTGGTCTCTGGAGTACCATTTTTGACAGTGGAATTTGTGTCGAGTGGCAGGCGGCATTGATAGTCGGCAGCAGCGGCGGTACGGCTGCCCGATAATGCGGCCAAACAGTACAGAATACAAAGCGCATTGAACCTCATTTTGAAACCTGCTGTCCCCTGACGTTAAAGATGAACTGTCCAGATAATTCTGGACGGGATCGGGATTGTCAATAAACTGCGAGCCGACTTTCAGACTGTGTATTCGGAAGCGTGCCAATGATCAAACCCGGACAGTAACAAACTCCCGTCGGATCAAAACACCCGCCGCCCCGCCTTCCACGTTCCCAGCACAACCCCCTCCAGCGCCCGCCCGTCGAACGGCGTGTTCTGCGCCTTCCCAGGCAGTTTCCCAGCCTCCACCTGCCAGGCCCGCTCGGGATGGAACAAACACAAATCCGCCGGCGCGCCCTTCACCAGCCGCCCGGCGTCACACCCCAGCACGCCCGCCGGCCGAGCCGTCAGCAGCCCAATCGCCTGCGCCAGCGACAACGCCCCGCCATGCACCTGCGCCAGCGTGACCGACAGCAGCGTCGCCAGCCCCGACCCGCCAGCCGCCGCCTGGGCAAACGGCTGGCGCTTATCATCGGCATCGCGTGGCTGATGGTCAGAGGCGATGGCATCGATCGTGCCATCCGCCAGCCCCGCCACCATCGCTTGCCGATCCGCATCGCACCGCAACGGCGGCGACAGCTTCGCGTAAGTGCGGAACTCGCCGATCGCCGTCTCGTTCAGGTCGAAATACGGCGGCGCGGTATCGCAGGTCACCGCAACCCCCTCGGCCTTGGCGGCGCGGATCAACGCCAGCGCCTCCCCGGTCGAGACATGCGCGAAATGCACCCGCCCACCGGTCAGCCGAGCCAGGCGAATGTCACGCGCCACCTGGATCGCCTCGGCCGCCGCGGGGATCCCCGGCAGGCCAAGCCGGGTTGCCAGCTCGCCCTCGGTGGCGGCACCCCCGGCGGCCAAATCAGGGTCCTCCGGGTGCTGCACGATCATGCCGCCGAAGCCGCTGGCATACGACAGCGCCAGGCGCATCATCCGTGACGAACCGATGGCGCGATCACCATCGGTGAACGCAATCGCGCCGGCCTCGTGCAGCAGCCCCAGCTCGGCCAGCTCCTCACCGCGGCAGCCGCGGGTCACCGCGCCATACGGCAGGATGGTCAGGCTGCCGGTGTCGTCGCCGCGCGCCCGCATCGCCCGCACCAGCGCCGGATCATCGATCGCCGGCGCGCTGTTGGGCAGCACCGCCACTGTCGTAACCCCGCCCGCCGCCGCCGCCGAGCACGCCGACGCGATCGTCTCGCGATACTCGAACCCCGGCTCGCCCAACTCCGCGCGCATGTCGACCAGGCCCGGGCACAGCACCGCGCCGTCCTCGGCAACCACGCAGACCCCATCCGGCCGGCCCAGCGCCCGGCCGAAATCGGCAATCACGCCATCACGCACCAGCAGGTCGCCCACGACATCCAGCCCGCTCGCCGGATCGAGCAGGCGGACCCCGCTGAACAGCGTGTCAGGCAACATTGCGCCGGTTCACGCGCGACAGCGTGTCGAGCACCGCCATGCGCACCGCAACGCCCATCTCCACCTGCTCCTTGATGACGCTGCGCACGGGGTCGTCGGCCACCGCGCTGTCGATCTCCACGCCGCGGTTCATCGGCCCGGGATGCATCACCAATCCATCCGGTTTGGCCGCCGCCAGCTTCGCCGCATCCAACCCATAAAACCGAAAATACTCCCGCGCGCTGGGCACCAGCCCCCGCTGCATCCGCTCCTTCTGCAGGCGCAGCATCATCACCGCATCGGCGTCCTTCAGCCCCGCCGCCATGTCGTGGAACACTTCCACCCCAAGCCGCGCCGCCTCGGCCGGGATCAGCGTCGGAGGCCCAATGACGCGCACCCGGCTGCCCATAGCGCTGAGCAGGTGGATGTTCGACCGCGCCACCCGCGAATGCAGGATGTCGCCGCACAGTGCCACCACCAGGCCTTCCAGCCTGCCCTTGCGCCGGCGGATCGTCAGCGCGTCCAGCAGCGCCTGGGTCGGGTGCTCGTGCGTGCCGTCGCCGGCGTTGATCACGGCCGCATCGACCTTCTGCGCCAGCAGGTTGGGCGCCCCCGACTGGTCGTGCCGGACCACCAGCAGGTCGCAGTTCATCGCGTTCAGCGTCGCCGCGGTGTCCAGCAGCGTCTCGCCCTTGTTCACCGAGGACGTCGACACCGACATGTTGATCACGTCGGCACCCAGGCGCTTCCCGGCGATCTCGAAGCTGGTGCGGGTGCGGGTGCTGTCCTCGAAGAACAGGTTGATCAGCGTGCGCCCGCGCAGCAGGTCGCGCTGCGTCATGCCGGACCGGTTCAGCAACACGTAATTCTCGGCGACGTCGAGCAGATGCCCGATCTCGGGCGGCGTCAGCCCCTCGATCGCCAGGAGGTGTTTCTGCCAGTAGGCCACGCGCGGTGGTTGCCGGAACTGCGGCGGGACGTCAACGGCGCGTCCTCACTACCACGGGCCGACCGTGGTGGACATCGAGCATGCCTGACCACGATGCGCTCTATCATCGCCTGTTCAGCCATCCCGGTATGGTGGCCCAGTCGGAGAAGCTGACCTCCAGCGGCGTGACGCACTCCCAGCGTTGCTGTTTCGGTTGGAAAGCTCGCCCGATCCACAGCGGGTTGTAGGCTTGGCTGACGCGGGTACTGGCTTGGTTCGTACGCTACCCGGGGTTTGCGGCGCTGCGGTCGGTTTTTGCCGACTTGCTGGGCGGCATGATGGGGCCGCTCGCTCCGCAGGTTCGGGTGCCACAGGAGTTGTTGGAGGTACGGAATATGCTGGCGACACGGGCTGAAAACTGGAAGCAGCAATGGTTGCAGGAGGGCGAGCAGAAAGGCCGTCGGGAGGGCGAAGCGACTTTGCTGCTGCGCCTGCTGGAGCGCCGGTTCGGTCCGATTCCCGGCTGGGCCAAAGATCGCATCGCCACCGTCAACTCCGTCGCGCTGCAGAAATGGGGCCTGCGCGTCCTCGACGCCGGAGGCCTTGACGACACACTGGCATAGAGCACCACCAGGTCAGCGGCATATGACAGAACGTCCGCTCGGGCACCTTGCGGACATTCGAACCGCCGCAGGCCCTTAGATGATTGCCGCATGAGCGGGAGATGATTGCGGCATGACCGGGCCGACAAACTATTGACCGCCCTTGGGCGTGTGCCCCAGCAAATACACCGGCAGCGCCCGCTTCCCCGGCCCGACACCGACACCACCCGTGGCGACCAGCAGCGCAGCCATGACGCGGTCCGACGCCACGATCTCCGCCGTCGCACCGCAATCGCCGGGATCCAGGCTGCTATGCGCTCCGGTCCAATGCAACCGGAACGACGGCGGCGCCCCGCCGGTCGCGGCCCCGCTGATCGCGGCATCGACAATCAGGCTGCCATGAACACGCTGCATCACCCGCAGGTCCAGCTGGCAAGGCGTGCCATCCGCCCGCACCACGCTCAGCCTGTCCGGCAAGTCCTCCGGCACGCCGAGATCAGCATCGAAGGCCACGATGTCGCCGACCGCCGGGCCGCTGACGCGCACCAGATCCGCTAAGCCCAGCGCCCCGCTCAGCGCGGCCATGGCGACCAGCACAACACCGACCGCCACCAGCACGAGATGGTTCGAGCGACCGCCCGGTCTCAGCATTCCTTGGTTCCACCGCAACGCGTTGGGGGCGGATCATTCTTGCGGCGTGTTGATGCAAGTCAACTTCGGCTCGCGGACGGCTCCCATGCGCTACGCGGCGGCGGCGGCAATGCGGGCCAATGCTTCGTCGCGGCCAAGGGCGGCCAGGGTTGCATCGATGCCTGGGCTGATGGTGCTGCCGGTCAGCGCCGCGCGCAGAGGCTGCGCGACCTGGCCAAGCTTTCGCTCCGACATTTCCGCGTAAGTGCGCAGCGCAGCATCGAGCGCCGCTTGAGAAAAGTCCGTAGAATCAAGGTCTTTAGCGACCTCGCGCAGCATCAGCTTCGCCTCTGGGGTCAGCGCGGCGGCGGCCTTGGGATCAAACGTCAGAGGGATGGTTCGGGCAAGAAATGCAGCGCTGTCAGCCAGTTCCACCAACGTCTTGGCACGCTCCTTCAACTCAGGCATCAGCACGCGGATGCGCCCCGCGGCGATGGCGCCGAGCGACAGGTCGTGCCGGCCCGCGAGGCGCTCCAACACCTCGCGCGTCAGGCGGTCGTCGTCGGCCTGGCGTAGATAGACGCCATTGAGGTGGGTCAGCTTGGCGTAGTCCATGCAACTCGCGGCACGGCCGACTGCCTCCAGGTCGAACAGTCGGATCGCCTCGTCGCGGCTGATGATTTCCAGATCGCCGTGACCCCAGCCGAGTCGCAGCAGGTAGTTGCACAGCGCCTCGGGCAGGTAGCCCTGCTCGCGGAATTCCAGCACGCTGACCGCACCGTGGCGCTTCGAGAGTTTTGCGCCGTCGGCGCCGTGGATCAGCGGCAGATGGGCAAAGCGCGGCAGGTCCCAGCCCATCGCCTGGTAGACCTGCACCTGGCGGAAGGTGTTGGTCAGGTGGTCGTCGCCGCGAATGACATGGGTGATCGCCATGTCGTGGTCGTCGACCACGACGGCATGCAGGTAAGTGGGCGTGCCGTCGCTGCGCAGGATGATCATGTCGTCCAACTCGGTATTGCCGACGCGAACGGTGCCCTGCACAAGGTCCTCGACCACCGTGTCGCCGTCACGCGGGGCCTTCAGGCGGATCACTGGCTTGACGCCCGGCGGGGCCTCGGCCGGATCACGGTCGCGCCATCTGCCATCGTAGCGGGGCGGGCGGCCCTCGGCCAGCGCCTGCTCCCGCATCAGCTTCAGTTCGTCCGGGGTGCAGTAGCAGAGATAGGCGTGGCCGGCGGCGAGCATCTCGTGCGCCACCTCGGCGTGGCGGGCGGCGCGGGCGGATTGGAAGACGGTCTCGCCGTCATGGGTGATGCCGAGCCACTCCAGCCCGTCCAGGATCACCTGGGTGGCGGCGTCGGTGCTGCGGGCCCGGTCGGTGTCCTCGATACGCAGCAGGAACTCGCCGCCGTGGTGGTGCGTGAAAAGGTAGTTGAACAGCGCGGTGCGGGCGCTGCCGATGTGCAGCAGGCCGGTCGGGCTGGGGGCGAAGCGGGTGCGGACGGTCATGTCCGGCATCACTAGCACGGGCGTTCATATCCTGTAGAGACGCGCGCCTTAGGCTGCCGTCATGCAGTCTCCGCTGACCCTGGCTGGGCTGACCCTGGCTGGGCTGACCCTGGCAGGGCTGACGCTGGCTCGGCTGATGTTGGCTCGGCTGACCCCGGCTCGCCTAACCCCGGCTCGGCTGACCCCGGCTTGCCTCACGATGCCTTCGCTCTTCCCGACCCTGATCCCGGCCGGACAGACCCTGGCTTGGCAAACCCTGGCGCAAAGTGTTGGGCTGGCGTGGCCGATCTCGCCCCCGGCGTGGGTCTCAGCGTCGCTGGCGAAAGAACGCAGCCAACTCGTGCTGTGGCTGCCGGTGCTGATGGGCGTGGGGGTGCTGACCTATTTCGCCCTGCGGCAGGACCCGCCCGCCTGGGCCGGACTGGCACTGCTGCTGCCGTCCGCGGTCGGCGTTGCCCTCGCGCGGCGGCGGCCGATGGCGCGTGGAGCCCTGGCGGCGCTGGCGGCCTTCGCGCTGGGGCTGACCTCGGCGCAGGTCGCAACCTGGCGCGCGCCGCCGCTGATCCTGTTGCCGACCCACGCGGTGACGCTGACCGGGACGGTGCGCGGGGTCGATCCGTTGCCCGACGGCCGTCGGCTGCTGCTCGAGGCGGTGCACCTCGACGGGGCCGAGGCCGCACTGCCGCGCCTGGTTCGCGTGCGGCTGCGAACCGGCGATCCGGCCGTGGTGGCGACCGGCGACACGGTGCGCATCCGCGCGCTGCTGCGGACGCCCGCATCGCCGGCCTATCCTGGGGGCTGGGACCTGCAGCGCGACGCGTTTTTCTCCGGGCTGGGCGGGTCGGGCTTCGCATTGGGGCCAGCGGAGCGGATTGCCGCCGCCGATCCCGCCGGCCTCGCGCGGCGCCTGGAGCTTTTGCGTGAGCGCGTCGGCGCGCGGTTCATCAAGGGCATTCCAGGCGCCGCCGGGACGATCGCCGCGACGCTGTTCACCGGCCTGGCCGGAGCCATTCCGCCAGGCGATCATCAGGCGTTTCGCGACTCCGGGCTGGCGCATCTGCTGGCGGTGGCCGGATTGCATATCGGCATCGTCATGGGCTGGACGATGTTCCTGACCCGCGCCGGACTGGCGCTGTGCGAGCGCTCGGCGCTGCACTGGCCCACCAAGCAGATCGCCGCGTTCGTCGCGCTGGCGGCCGGCGGCGGGTACATGGTGTTGACCGGGGAGCACGTGCCAATCGCGCGCAGCTTCGCCATGGCGATGCTGTACACGCTGGCGGTGCTGCTGGGGCGCCGGGCGATTTCGTTGCGCGGCCTGGGGCTGGCCGGCGTCATACTGATGCTGACCGAGCCGCAGGAAGTCCCCGGCGTATCGTTCCAGATGAGCTTCGCGGCGGTGCTGGCGCTGATCTCCGGCTACGAGGTCTTGCGCCCGCGGCTGGCCGCGCTGCACGGGCACGGCGGCTGGCGCGGGAAGCTGACGCTGCACCTGGCGATGCTGGGGCTGACCTCGTTTCTGGCGGGCACCGCCTCGGCGCCCATCGGGGCGTACCATTTCGGCCGCGTGCAGGTCTATTTCGTCGTTTCCAACATGGTGGCGGTGCCGCTGACGGCGTTCTGGGTGATGCCGCTGGGCTTGCTGGCGTTGGTGCTGATGCCCGTGGGATTGGGGCTGGATCGGCTGGCGATGCTGCCGATGGGGTGGGGCATCGAGGCCATCCTATGGGTCGCGCGAACTACCGCGGCTTTGCCCGCGGCGACGCTCCCGGTGTCGCACGCTCCAGCCTGGGGGTTGGCGCTGGTCGGCCTCGGGATGGCCTGGCTGGGGCTGTGGCGAAGCCGGATCCGGCTGGCGGGAATCGCGGTGCTGGTGGTCGGGCTGGCCTCGCCGCTGCTGGCGCGGCCGGCGGATGTGTTGGTGTCGGCCGACGGGCGGCTGATCGCCGTGCGCACGGCCGACGGGGTGTTCGCCGAGCTGGGGAACGGTGCATCGCGATTCATCCGCGACGATTGGACCGACTACTGGGGGGCGGACGCGATGCGTCCGATGCCGAAGGTTGGGGCGGCGGCGGATGGGGCGGTGGTGTGTGACGCGGCCGGGTGCCTGCTGCGGCCGCGGGCTGGTGCGGTGGCGGCGCTGCTGGTGCGCGGCAAGGTGTCGCCGGCGTCCTGCCGCGCCGCTGCGGTCGAGGTGGCGGCCGAACCTGCGCGCGGGCTCTGTGCAAAGCCCTGGCCTGCGCTGGTCGATCGGTTCACCGTCTGGCGGTATGGCGCGGTGGCGGTGTGGTTGCAGCCGCACGGCGTGGTGATCGTCAGCGACCGGTCGCTGCGGGGCGTGCGCCCGTGGGTAGTGCCGTTGCCGGAGCGGCGCGCGCCCCCGGTGTTGCCGCCCACTCTGCCGATGGCACCGAAGGAGCCGCTGGCGTCGGCGGAATGACCCCGGCGGCCGGGAATAACGATCGCCCCCCCCAACGTCATGCCGACAGAATTGGCGGGCACGGCCGCTGGTCAGCTACCGTGTCATCGTCGATCTGATCAGCGCCACGACGGCCGACACTGGCCTGACGGTGCACTGCGAACTCGATACCAATGCCTATCCGAAGAGCACCGCCGTGTCCGACGAAGAGATGGACGCCATCAACATTAACCGTAACGGCTTCCACGGCGAATGCAACTACACGATCCGACCCGGCAACAGATCAGATCGCGATTGGTTCCTGACAGGTCTTTAGGTTTCGCGAGTGGCCCAGGCCAAGGAGTCAGCATCCAAGAATGCCGCCCATTTCTTTGTAGGGTAAAATTTCGATTTTTCCCTGTACGCAATTCGGGCAATTTCCTGGGCGATGTCCTCAGGTGAAAGAACAAAATCTATACATCCGCTTGCGATGGCGCTTCCGGGCATATCCGGCCGCTCGGCTGTCTCAGGCTTTTGCGCGATGGTAGTGCCCCCCGCGTCCTTGATGCCGCACAGCGCCGCTGCTCCATCGCCATCGTAGCCCGATACGATGACCGCAATGAGCTTGCCGCCCCAATGCGCGGTCAGCGAGCGCAGGAAAACCGTGATCACGTCGGGCCATCCCCTTGGCTTAGATATCGGCTTTAGACGGAACTCTCCATCAAGCACGTGCAAATCACGCTGTGACGGAATGACGAACACATGGTTGGGCTTCAGGACCAGCCCGTCCGTGATCAGCTCAACCGGCATCGCCGTGTAGGCCGGAAGGATCTCGGCGAGCAAGGTGGCCACGGTTCTCAGGTGATTAACGACGACGATGGCAACGCCCATATCGGCCGGCAGATGCCGCAGCAAGCGGGTGTAGGCGTCAAGGCCACCGGCCGATCCGCCCACGCAAACGACCGGAAAAGTTCTTTGCAAATCCACAGCTTGTTCCGTGAAGGCTCGGAGGATACTCAGCACCTGCTGGGGTTTTCGGCCTGCGCCGCCGAGGGTGCCCAAAAAATGACTACCAACGGCGATATCCGTAAAACCCGCCGCCTCCGAGAAGCAGGAACAGCACGACGATATCCGTAAAACCCGCCGCCTCCGAGAAGCAGGAACAGCACGACGATAATCAGAATGGTTGACATGGGTTTCTCCTAAAATGCACATCCGGGCATTTCCCTCTAAATGTGGGTTCGGAGTAATTGCGTCACCAGCCCCGGTATCTACCTACGCTGAAGATCGCCAATCGCCAGCTCAGAGTATTCAACGTTCGTGCCCACCGGAATGCACGAAGCGCAACTGCCACTGGCGCCGTGGCGCGCTGCAACTACCGACTCAAAACGTGATCCGCAACGTGCGGCACACGTGGCGACAGCGTCCACGGGAAGGGGAGTATGGGTGGCCCAAGTTTGCTGTAACTACCGCAGCGATGGAAGGGAATTGCCGGCATGTCACTGCGGATCGTAACGAAGTCCGAGCTTCATGCAGACCTGGTAATGACCGACCTCGCCATCAACGATATGGCCTTTGATCTGCGTTACCTCGAACCATTCGAGATTCCTGAGCGTCTTTGCCGCCGTCTTGATGCCATGCTGGACGGCATCCTCGAAGCTGATCTTTGATGTTCCGACGATCTCGGTGACGCTGTAAACATGGTCGTTCATTCAGGTTCTCCATTCGAGCCGCAACAACGGTCCGCGCGGCCCAAGGTCAACGTTCGCACCGCGATTGAGACAACGTTCATCGTCCATTTTTTGACAAACCCGGACGGGGCAAACGGTGCGAAGCAATGATGCCGGACTGCAAATCGTGCTTCGATATCTCGGCGAGTAGGCGCCAGATTAATGCCGGCTGCATCGGCACGTCTGGATCGTTCAGGACGCGGTCCATCTCACCCAGCTTCCGGGTATAATCGTCATCGGTCATGTCTTGCGTCTCCATGCAACCACCTTCGCGCGCTAGCTCAGAATCGGCCCCACAATGTGCCAGACCAACCAAAAAGCGGTGGAAGCCACGAGCAGCACAATCGCTAGCTCCCATCGGCTGTCGGTCATCGATGTCTCCTCTTATTCCCTCCTATTCGGATAGATGAAAACCGCGCCGCACTTTAGGGTCGGAAATTACCTAGGGTCCGTCGGACAATATGCGAATCGGGTTGACGGGTCAGGCTGGGCCGATCCCCAGCGGCGAAGCGGTAGCATATTTTGCGTCGATGATCGGTTCGGACAGCATTATCGAGCGTTTCGCGTCGTTGTCGCCACATCTGGATGAACGGGGACGCCGACTGTTTGCCGCCACGGCCTCACCTGGCTGCGACCAAAGCGCTCTTACCAGGAGAGCCGAAGGCGTGTATGACCAGTCAGGATGAGGTGGAAGCTTAGAGAGGTGCGCGTTTTCGCGCTTTCCGGACGACTTAGCATGTCGGTTCCTTAGCCGGAGCCGACTGGCAGCCCTTGCGTCCGGACTCTCGTTCAGCTTTCTCGCTCGGCATCATCGATCCATGACATCAACTATGGTTTTTCTGGCCGTCACAGAAGATATCCGTAGGCCAGACCTCTACCCGCCCTCGCAGGTCGCCATTTCCTTGCGCCGACTTCGGTGCAGCTGCTTGGAGATGGAGTACCAGCTTCTGTAGCAACTCCACCACACAGCAGCGACGCAGAAGCAATGCTGGCGCTGCCAAGGCATCAGCGAGGAGCATCGGTGGTCTATAATCCAAAGGCGATCGAACCAAAATGGCAGGCATACTGGGAAGCGAACGCTGTCTTCCGCGCTGTCATCGATCCGAACAAACCCAAGTTCTACGCGCTCGATATGTTCCCTTACCCATCAGGCGCCGGGCTGCACGTCGGTCATCCCGAGGGCTACACCGCCACCGATATCCTGTCGCGTTACAAGCGCATGCGTGGCTTCAATGTGCTGCACCCGATGGGATGGGACAGCTATGGCCTGCCAGCCGAGCGTTACGCCATGCGCACCGGCATCCATCCCGCTGTCACCACCGCCCAAAACATCGAAACATTTCGCGGGCAGGTGCGCCGGCTCGGCTTCTCCTATGATTGGGGGCGCGAGTTGGCGACGACTGATCCCGATTTCGTCCGCTGGACGCAATGGATTTTCCTCAAACTCTACGAGCGTGGCTTGGCCTACCAGGCGGAAGTGGCGGTCAACTGGTGCCCGGCGCAAAACACCGTGCTCGCCAATGAGGAGGTGAAGGACGGCAAGTACGTTGAGACCGGGGATCCTGTCGTCCATCGCCTGATGCGCCAATGGATGTTGCGGATCACCGCCTATGCCGACCGCCTCCTGGACGACCTGGAGGCACTGGATTGGCCCGAGAGCGTGAAGGCAATGCAGCGCAACTGGATCGGCCGCTCGGAGGGGGCTGAAATCCGCTTTCCACTCGCCACCGGCAACGGTGAGTTGACGGTGTTCACCACCCGGCCGGACACGCTGTTTGGCGCCACCTTCTGTGTCGTTGCGCCTGAGCATGCGCTGCTGCGAAGCATCGTGACACCGGGGCAACGCGTGGCCGTCGACAGCTATGTGCGCAGGGTCGAGGGGCTCGGGGAGGCCGCAAGGACCGACGCCGGACGCCAGATGACAGGGGTCTTCACAGGCGCCCATGTCATCAACCCGGCCAATGGGGCGCACCTACAAGTCTGGGTCGCGGACTACGTGCTGGGCAGCTACGGTGCTGGGGCCATCATGGCCGTCCCCGCCCATGACGCACGCGACCACGCTTTTGCCCAGACATTCAATCTCCCAATCATCCGTGTCGTGACTGGTCCTGACGTGGCGGACGTGGCCTGGGAGGGGGGCGGAACGCTGATCAACTCCGGCTTCCTGGACGGCATGACGGTGGCCGAGGCCAAGCGCGCCATGATCGCCTTTCTGACGGAGAGCGGCGCGGGCGCAGGTAAGACCACCTATCGCCTGAGGGACTGGCTGTTCTCCCGGCAACGCTATTGGGGCGAGCCGATCCCCGTCCTCCATCTGAGCGATGGCAGGGTGGTGCCGCTCCCGGAGGACAGCCTGCCGGTGCTCCCCCCAGAGCTGGAGGACTATACCCCGGCGCCGGGTGGGGAGCCGCCGCTTGCCCGTGCGACGGAATGGCTGCGCACTACGGATCCTCGCACGGGCGAGCTCGCGCTACGGGAGACCAACACGATGCCGCAATGGGCTGGCTCGTGCTGGTATTATTTGCGGTTCCTGGACCCACACAACCAGCAGGCCTTGGTCGATCCGGCGGCCGAGAAATACTGGATGCCGGTGGACCTCTACGTGGGCGGCGCCGAGCACGCCGTGCTGCATCTGCTCTACAGCCGTTTCTGGCACAAGGTGCTGTACGACATTGGGGTCGTGTCGACTCCGGAGCCATTCGCCAAGCTGTTCAACCAGGGCATGATCCTGGCCTTGTCCTACCGCGATGACGCCGGCCGTTATCACGAACCCGACGATGTCGTGCAGCGGGACGGTGGGCACTACGCCGGCGACAAAGTGCTGACCCGTCAGGTCGAGAAGATGAGCAAGTCGCGCTTCAACGTCGTCAACCCCGACGACGTGGTGGAGCAATACGGCGCCGACTCCATGCGGTTGTACGAAATGTTCATGGGTCCCCTGGACGTGGCCAAGCCGTGGCAGATGTCGGGCTTGAATGGGGTGCGCCGTTTCCTGGATCGCGCATGGCGCATCGTGTGCGGCGGCGACGACGAGCTGAACCCAATGGTGCAGGACGGGGTGCAGGTATCGACGGCCCTGCTGCGTCTGCGCCACCAAACGGTGGCCTCGGTTACAGGTGACATTGAGGCACTACGTTTCAATACAGCCATCGCCCGTCTCATGGAGATGGCGAACGGCCTCACCATGGCATCCGTACGCCCCCGCGAGGTGGTGGAGACGTTCGTCAAGCTACTTGCTCCGTTCGCCCCGCATTTGGCCGACGAGCTGTGGAGTAAGCTGGGCTACGAAGGCACCTTGGCTTACGCATCCTGGCCCAGCTTTGACCCGGCAATGGCGCAAAGCGACACGCAGGAATACGTGGTGCAGGTCAACGGCAAGGTACGCCACCGCTTTGAGGGCTCGACCGGCCTGGACGCTATCGCCCTGTTGGCCGCGGTAAAGGCCGACCCGGTGGTCACCGCGCTGTTGGACGGTAAGGCCGTGGTGAAAGAGATCGCGATTCCTGGGCGATTGGTGAACTTCGTGGTCGAGAGTAGTGGCAAGGCCTGAGTACGCTTTGGATCGAGACCACTGGATTGCGCGGACACGAACGTCCGTGTGAACGTCCCACAGTTTAGCCCGCATTTCTCACATCTGTTCTCCCTACAGAACAGTGAGCCTTAGCCAGACTGTCTCACTCCAGGGGCACAGACCAAGACCACTTTGCGTCTTGGCGGTTCATTCGTTCGCCAAACCCAGGTCGGCCCCAAATCTGCCCACGAATGATCTGCGAGCGGTCAGCACTTGGTCGGTGCCGATTCGGTGATCCTGTCAAGGTAATTCCAAGTGCAATTCTCTTGATCGGGCAGCATCCGGCGATTGCGGCGCGGGCCGCCGTCATGGCAGACAATCGGCATGTTGCGTCGCACCCTGCTCGCCGTCGCGGTTCCCGCCGCCGTCATCGCGCCGGTCTACGCCGGCCCCGCTCTCATCGGCCCCTTCAGCGACCAAGCCTGGGCCGCGCCCGGCAGCTTCGACGCTTTTCTGGCCAGCATGCGGGCCGAAGCCCGCCGCGCCGGCATCGCCTCGGCGACGCTCGACCGCGCCTTCGCCGGCCTGGCGCCCAACCAGGGGGTGATCGACCGCGACCGGCACCAGCCCGAGTTCACCATGACCTGGGCGCGCTACCGCGCGCTGGTGATCAGCGACCAGCGTATCGCCAACGGCCGCGCGGCGTTCCAGAGGAATCGCGCCCTGCTGGCCCGAATCGAGGACCGCTACGGCGTCTCGCCCGGCGTCGTCATGGGCATCTGGGGGCTCGAATCCAGCTTCGGCACCGAACTCGGCAGCTTCCACGTGGTCGAGGCGCTGGCCACCCTGGCGTGGGAGGGCCGCCGCGCCACGTTCTTCCGCACCGAGTTGCTAGCGGCGTTGCGCATCCTGGATCACGGCGACGTCTCGCCGGCACGGATGACCGGCAGCTACGCCGGCGCCATGGGCCAGCCGCAGTTCATGCCCAGCGCCTATCTGCACTACGCGGTCGATTTCGAGGGCAACGGGCGGCGCGACATCTGGACCAGCACGCCCGACACGCTGGCCTCGATCGCCAACTACCTGGCGGGCAGCGGCTGGAGGCCGGGCGGCACCTGGGGACACAAGGTCGCACTGCCCAAGGATTTCGCCACGGCCGACAGCGGGCGCGACAGCCGCAAGCCGGTCGGCGAGTGGATGCGGCGCGGGGTCGCCTCGGCCGACGGGCGCGCGCTGGCGCCGCCGGACACCCACGCCGCGCTGATTCTGCCCGATGGACCGGACAGCGAGGCGTTCCTGGCCTACGGCAATTTCGCCGCGATCCGCCGTTACAACCCCTCGGACTACTACGCGATCGCGGTGGGTCTGATCGGCGACGGAATCACCCTGTGACGGATGGGGTGACGGATGGCGTGACTGATGGCGTGACGGGTGGGGTGAACGGCTTGATGAAAGACGGGGTGAGCAGCTTGGTGACAGGCGGGGTGAGCAGCTTGATGACAGGCGCGGCAAGCGCCTCGGTGACATGCGCCGGATGACATGCGCGGGGTAGGCGGCGCGGTCATCTGGCTGGCGCGGTTGCTGCCGGCCGTGCTGCTGGCGTCCTGCGTGCCGACGCCGACACCCTCGCCGCACTACGTGCTGGGCGACCCGTACCAGGCCGGCGGCGTGTGGTGGTATCCGCAATCGAACCTGCAGCTCGACGAACGCGGGTTGGCCCAGGTCTACGACGATCAGCACGCGCCACTGACGACCGACGGCGAGGTGTTCGACCAGCGCGCAATGGCCGCGGCCCACCAGACCCTGCCGCTGCCGGCGATCGCCCGGGTGACCAACCTGCAGACAGGCCGCCAGGTGCTGGTGCGGATCAACGACCGCGGACCGCCCACGCCCCGGCGGATGCTGGCGGTGACACGGCGTGTGGCGCAATTGCTGGGCTTCCCGCCGGGCGGGGCGGCGCAGGTGCGGCTGGAAGTGCTGGAAGGCGACAGCCAGGCCGCGCAGTCCGACCTGGCGGGCGTGCCGATGCTGCCGATCACGGCGGCGCCGCGTGGTGCGGTGGAATCAACGAATCTGGCGCCGCCGCCGGGTGCCCAAGGGTCGGGCCCCGAGGCGGGTGTCGCCGGCGCCGGTGCCGTCGAGTCGGGCAGCCAGACCACTTTACCGGCCACGGCCGCGACACCCGCGCCAGGCATGCGGCTGCCCGAGACGGTCACGCAGGTGGCGCCCGAACCGGGCACGCTGTGGATCGACCTCGGCAGCTTCCCGACCTATGAGTTCGCCAACATGCAGCGCGCCGTGGTGGCGCAACTCGGCGCCACCATTGTCAACCAGACGCATGGACGCGGGGAGAGCTTCAAGGTGACGATCGGGCCGATCCCGGATGTCGCACAGGCCGATCGGCTGCTCGATCAGGCGGTCGCCTCGGGCGTACGCGATGCGCGGATCGTGGTGCGGTAAAGGAGACGGCAGATGCTGACCCGACGCCTGGCGTTGCTGGCATCGATGACCTTGGCCCCAATCACCCTGGCCGCAGGGCGCGCCTGGGCGCAGGTCCAGGTGCCGCTGAAGCGGCCCGCCGCGCCACACTCGGCGACCGCGAAGCCGCGCGGGTCGGGCCACGGCGAGCCGGCACCGACCGGCAGTCCGGCCGACACGCCGCTCGGCCCGGTCGATACCGCCGCGCGCTGGGCGGTCATCGTCGACTACAACACTGGCGCGACGGTGCTGAACAAGGGCGCCGACGAGGAGATGCCGCCGTCCTCGATGACCAAGCTGATGACCGCCTACATCGTCTATTCCCGCCTCGCCGACGGCAAGATGCGGCTGACCGACATGCTGCCGGTCAGCGAAAAGGCCTGGCGGATGGGCGGCTCGAAGATGTTCGTCCAGATCGGCTCCACAGTCTCGGTCGAGGACCTGATCCGCGGCATGATCGTCCAGTCCGGCAACGATGCTTGCGTCGTGCTGGCCGAGTCGATCTCGGGGTCGGAGGAGCAGTTCGTCGAGTTGATGAACCAGACCGGCCAGAAGCTCGGCCTGACGCATTCGCACTTCGCCAATGCGACCGGCTGGCCGGATCCCGACCTGCACATGAGCTGCCGGGACATCGCGACGCTGGCCTGGCACATCATCCACGACTACCCACAATACTACCACTACAACTCTGAGAAAAACTTTAAGTACAACAATATAGAGCAGGGTAATCGTAATCCCCTGGTGCAGCGCGGCACCGCTGACGGCTTGAAGACCGGGCACACCGAGGCCGGCGGCTACGGCCTGGTGGCCAGCACGCTGCGCGGCGCGCGGCGGGTGATCCTGGTGCTGAACGGCATGACCTCGATGCATGAGCGGGCGGAGGAGGGCGAACGCCTGATGGACTGGGCGTTCACCAATTTCGAGGACGTCACCCTGTTCAGCGCCGACGCCGCGATCGAGCAGGCGCCGGTCTGGCTGGGCACCTCGCACACCGTGCCGCTGGTCGCCGGGCGCGATCTCGTGCTGACCATGCCGCGCAACTGGCGCCAGACTGCCCAGGTGAAGCTGAACTACCAGTCCCCCATCCCCGCCCCGGTCCAGAAAGGCGCCGAGGTCGGCAAGCTGGTCGTGTCCGGGCAGGGCGTGCCGGCCGCCGAGTGGACGCTGCTGACCGGCGAGGCGGTGCCTCGGCTGAGCTTGCCCGGACGCGCCATGTCAGTTCTGGCGCGCATGGTGGGTGGGCAGGGGTGACCGCCCGCGTTGTCACGCCGGAAAGCCGTAACGGGTGACCAGCCGCTGCATCACGCTGGAAGGTTGTGAGGGGTGACGACCGCGCGCTGCATCATGCTGGAAGGCTGTGACGGGTGACCACTGCGCGCTTCATCACGCTGGAAGGCCGCGAGGTGTGACCAGCCGCTGCATCACGCTGGAAGGCTGTGAGAGGTGACTGGCCGCTTCATCACGCTGGAAGGCGGCGAGGGGGCAGGGAAGTCGACGCAGGCGAAGCTCCTGGCCGAGGCGGTGGCGGCGCGCGGCCTGCCGGTACTGCGCACACGCGAACCGGGTGGTGCGCCCGGCGCCGAAGTGCTGCGCGACCTGCTGCTGGGCGGGCGCGTCGACTGGTCCACACCGGCCGAGACGCTGCTGCATTTCGCCGCGCGGGCCGAGCACGTGGAGCGGACCATTCGCCCGGCGCTCGACACCGGGATGTGGGTGGTGTGCGACCGGTTCTATAACTCGACGATGGCCTATCAGGGCTACGGCCTGGGCGCGGACCGCGGCATGATCGCGGCGCTGATCCGGCTGGTGGGCGTGCATCCCGACCTGACGATCGTGCTGGATGTGTCCGATGCGGTGGCGGTCGCGCGACGGGCGAGGCGAGGGGCGGCGGATGACCGCTACGAGCGGCTGGATGCCGGGTTCCATGCGCGGGTGAAGGCGGGGTTCCGCGAGATCGCCCAGGCGGCGCCGGAGCGATGCACCGTCGTGGACGCGGATGCGGACGTTCAGGCGGTTCACCTGGAGATCATGCGCCGCGTGGATCGGTTCGCAGCGTCGGTCCCTGCCAACCGCACAACACCTGCGGGATAAGCGTCCGGCAACCACGCTCGCTTCCCGTCGCGGCCAAGCACTATGCGTCACGGCCGGCCCGGAACCGGCCATCCGCCGCCTTGGTCCCGGCCAGCCCGCATTTCTCATACTGTCGCGGGATGCTGGCGCGGCAAGGACCAAGCCAGCACCCGCGAGAGTACGAGAAATCCAGCCTAGTTATGGTGCAGTGAAATAAGCGAGTCCGACAAACTCTGCTGCACGGCGAACGTGTCGCCGGTGAAGCTGCCGAGAAGGTGGAGGCTGTCCACCTTCACGCCATTGTCGCTGAGCGCCAGCATGCCGGTCGATGCAGTGAACGTCGCGGCGGTGACATTCGCCATGGCGATGATATCGCCAACGGCGAAGCCCGAGATGGGGGACGTGACGATTGCGCCGTGCGCCAAAGACAACGTCGCGTTCGGCCCAATGAAGGAGATGCCGGCAAGCTTGACGGTGATGCCGTTGATAGTCGCGGTGCTATCCGCGGCGATCTGAAGCGAGCCAGTCCCGATAACACCTTCCTGCATCTGCAGGTTGCCGCCGGCGGCACGGATGATGCCATTATTCACTATCGCCTCGCCATCCGGCACCGCCAGCGTGCCGTACCCGGAGATCAGGCCACCCGCCAGGTTCCCGATCGTTACGCCGACAGCGCCCCCGGCGACGGTCCCGCCGGCGAGATCGATCTGGCTGCCACTGCCGATATAAATTGCCTGGTCCACCACGAGGCTGCTCCCGCTGCCTACGCTGACGGTGGCGGTGCCGGCTGGACCGTATTCATTTTCGCCAACCCAGAGCGTTCTCTCCACGTTCACGGAACCACCGCTGGCAATCGTGACTTGGCCGGTGGAACCTGCGTGGCCGGCCACGCCAAGACCGCCGCTGAAGTTGGCGGAACCGTTATCAATGACGTTGAGCGTGCCTGCCCCTTCATCGCCGATCGCGCCGATCGCACTGATATTCAAGACGCCATCGTCGATTGTGACAATCCCGACGCCGTCGTCCATTCTGCCCACGTCGAGGGTTACGGAATTGATGATGCTGTGCGTGGTACCGCTGCCTTCCGCCACCAACGTGCCGACCGCGTCGTTGCCCACGACCAGAATGTTGCCGTCGTTGACGGTTGCGCCGGGCGCAAAGACAGCACTGGCGCCGTCACACACCATCAGCCCCTGGCAGCCGCCCGATTCGCCCACCAGCAGCGTGCCATAGGGTGCCGGGATGCCCGCTAGATCCAGCGTGCCGGTAAAAGTGATCGTCTCGTTTCCGAGCAACATCATGCTGTTGGATGTCAGTGTTCCGCCTACCGGACCGCCGACATTCATTTCGATGACCGCGCCGTCATTGATACCGGGTGCCACGCCCCCAACCCAGTTGTTCGGGTCATACAGGTCACCTGGCCTGCCCTTGCCGGAAAATGTCATCGTCCGCTCGATAGCCATCTGCGTGCTCCATTCGTTCGCGTCGTGTTCGGGCTATGTGCACTGCAACGATTAACAGCGGATTAATGCCGGTTGCCGAAAAGAGCGATCGCGAACGCAACGCCGGAGATCGCCAGCATCCGTTACTTTGCTGCATGCAATGGTACGGACCGAAGTAACGGTTGACCCATCGAATGGGGACAATCGTTCCGCCAGTTGGTATAATAGCAGCCGACATAAAGATTGGTCGGCCGGCGCTGCCTTCACGTCATGCCGGCCTGCCGGCACCCGCGGCGAGAGCGGTGGTGCTCCGCTCGCACGACGCCCGCGGAACGCGAACCGACACAGCGGTCGATGCACACCAGCATCCGGCGTGCCGCGTCGACTTGCTCCCCGCAACGACAGCTTGCCCCCCAGCTTGCGGAAACCGCCGCGGTGGAGGACGCTCGCCAAAAATAGCGCAGCAGCAGGAGGAAACCGCCATGTTCATCCGCAACGCCTGGTACGTCGCCGCCTGGGCCGATGAAATCGCCGAAACACCGCTGGCCCGCCGCATCTGCAACGAGCCCGTCGTATTGTTCCGCGACCAGCAGAACCACATTGCCGCCCTGCTCGACATGTGCTGCCACCGCGGCGCGCCGCTGCACATGGGCACGGTCGTCGAGGAAGGCCTGCAATGCGGCTACCACGGCCTGATCTTCGACCGCTCCGGCACCTGCGTCCGCGTCCCCGGCCAGACGCACATCCTGGAACGCACCCGCGTCCGCAGCTTCCCCGTGGTGGAGCAGGACGCCTTCGTGTGGATCTGGATGGGCGACCCGGCGAAGGCCGATCCCGCCACTATCGTATCGTGGCCATACCACAACGACCAGAAGAACTGGCCGCACAAACACACGATGTATCCGATCAAGGCCCCCGCCATGCTGATGGTGGACAACCTGATGGACCTGACGCACCTGGGCTACGTGCATACCGCAACGATCGGCGGCAATCCCTCGCAGCATGTCGAGGCCAAGATGCAGACCGAGCGCACCCCGCTCGGGCTGAAATTCACCCGCTGGATGCTGAACTCGCCGCCGCCGCCGACCTACGTCAAGGCGGTGGGGTTCCAGGGCCGCATCGATCGCTGCCAGCGGTTCGAGTTCATCGCGCCCGGATCGATCCTGCAATGGACCGGCGCGGACGAGGCCGGCGCCTACCGCGACGGCGACACGTCAGGCAGCAAGCTGGAGTTCCGCCTGTTCCACGGCCTGACACCGGAGACTGATACGAGTTGCTTCTATTTCTGGTCGGCCGCAAACGGTTTTCGCCAGGATGAGCCGGCGGCGACCGAGCAGTTCTTCGACCAGGTCGCCGCCGCGTTCATGGAGGACAAGACCGTGGTGGAGGGTCAGCAGGCCCGCATGGCGGAACTGGGCGAGGCCGGGTTGGTGGACATCGCGACTGACGCTGCCCGGCTGCATATGCGGCGCACGGTGGAGCGGTTGTTGGCGGAGGAGGCTCGGGTGGAGTTGGCGGCGGAGTAGGGCAGCGCTGGCTCGGCGCGTGCGTCGTTGCCCTCCGAAGTATAGATACGTCGGAACTTTGGGCGGCACGCGGGATGCCTGAAGTGCTGAAGCACCTTTGTCCCTACACGAACTACGAGCCGGTCCAGGTGTTCGCTGGAATCAGCGAGCGCAGCTTTGATGCGTTGCGCGAGGTCCGAGGTGGGGACGTTCGTTCAGGCGAGATCCCTACCGAACATCTTTGGACCCGCATGCTGTACATTTCCGAGACGACAAGCATCGCTATTCGGCTCAATTCGTCTTGGGCACTTAGTCTACCAGCGATGTCGCTCGCGCGCGACAGGTACGAGCAGACGGTCCGATTCTCCTGGCTGGCTCGGCAGCCGACCAACAGCGAACTCGCCAAATATGACGGCTATTACTACGCCAAGGTCAACAGCATATATCAAAATATATCTTCAAACGAGATGGCCGAACTTGCGAAGATGGGAGTCGAGTTTCCCGACTGGCAAAAGGAGAAGCCAACCAAATAGCTGCGACATCGCCTAGAGCGATGGCAGTCGCTTGATCTGTTATCGATGACAAAGAAACGTGACGAGATGCACCCGCTTGGTCGGACGCCTTTGGCCAAGCAAACGCTCGCCGATCTATATGGTTCGGTATATCGGCAGTTCGGCTCCGTTTCGCACTTCGATATGTACTCGATGCGTTTGGTCGACCTGTTTCCGGCTCCGAGTGGAGAGCTGGTGCTTGCACCTGATCCGTGGTGGCCGTCCTTCCTATGCGCCTGCACTGCACTCTTCGATCTGGTTCAGTGCTATGAGGCGGCGGTCGCCTTACATGGTGCAAAAGAAGTTTCAGCACTCGATGCGCTGTTTACGGAGTGGGAAACGTCTAGCAGCCGGCTGACCGGCCTGACCCGGCGGAGACCGAGCCTTCGAAATAAATTGCCCTTAAGCAGCAGCCCGCATTCCGTTGTATGTGGTAGCTAGGAACCACACCGTGGGATGCACCCGACGAGGCCTATTTGCCGAGGACAGCCCTGGCCGCGGGTGGCGCCGCCTTCGAATTTCTCGCCGAGGAGCCGGACCTTTACACAGACGCGGACACCATCGAACGGTTCTGGTAAATGCTGACACCCGGCAGACGCCGCCCATCGCCCCTCGCACCGTTGGACCCGACCATGCACGCCGCCGTCAGCACCAAACGCGAAACCCTCGCCGACCTTTGCCAGCGCTTCCATGTCCGGCGGTTGGAGGTCTTCGGCTCCGCCGCCCGCGGCTTGGACTTCGACGCGCAACGCAGCGACGCCGACCTCCTTGTGGAGTTCGAACCGGGCGCGGAGCCCGACCTCGCCGGCTTCCTCGACCTTAAGGATGCCCTTGAACAGGCCCTCGGCCGACCGGTCGACCTGCTCGACCGAAAGTCCATCGAGCATAGCCGCAACTACCTCCGCCGCCGTCACATCCTCCAGGAAGCGGAGCCAATCTTTGTGGCGGGATGAAGCTCTTTTGCTGGACATAAAACTGGCCGCCGGCGACGCGCTCAGCTTCATCGAAGGCCTGGACGAGGCGCGGTTCAACGCCAGCAAGCTGCATCAGGCCGCCGTGGTCCGCTGCCTCGGGATCATCGGTGAGGCAGCATCGAAGGTCTCCCAGGAATTCCGCACCGCCCACTCTGAGATCGACTGGCGGGAGATCATCGGCATGCGGCACCGCCTGATCCACAACTATGCTGACGTCCGGCTCGATATCGTCTGGGCCGTCCTGCGGGATGATCTGCCCGGGTTGATCGCCGCCCTGCAGCCGCTGATCCCACCACCCGATGCCAAGCCCTGAAGCCTCCCGAGGAATTGGTTGCCTATGAAAACGATCAGCCTTGAAGACCTGGAGCGGCAACCGGTCGCCCGCAAGCAGGAGTTGGGTATTGTCGGCGTCGACTTCCTTCCCGTGAACGACGCGCCCGGCGCACCGGATCCAAACGGGCCTCTTGCGAGTCATCGCCGAGAACTCAGCCGCGCAAGGGCGCAAACCGCGGTTCAGGGCCAACGGCGCGTGATGCATCGTCACGTCGTCCCGCCGGCAGGCTAACCCACCGCACTAGCCCGCTGCATCCGCCCCAACGCCTCCCGCGCCGCCCCGCTATCAATCACCCCCGCCGCCGCCACCACACCGTCGCGCAACCCGAAAACCTTCCCCGCCACCACCAGCGCCGCCGCGGCATTCAGCAGCACCGTATCCCGATACGCCCCCGCCACTCCCTCCAGCACCCCGCGCAACGCCGCCGCATTCGCCGCAGCATCCCCACCCCGGATCGCCTCGACCGGCGCGCGCGCCAACCCAACCTCCTCCGGCACCACGGAAAACCGCCGCACCACACCCCCCTCCAGCGCCACCACTGAATTCTCCCCCGCGACAGTCAGCTCATCCAACCCCTGGCCGTGCACGATCCACGCCGCCTCGCTGCCCAGCCGCCCCAGCGTCTCGGCCATCGGCTGCGCCCACGCCGGATCGAACACCCCGGTCAACTGCCGGCGCACCCCCGCCGGATTGGCCAGCGGCCCGAGGAGGTTAAAAATCGTCCGCGTCCCCAACTCCACCCGCGGCCCCGCCGCATGCCGCATCGACGGATGATGCCGAGGCGCAAACAAGAACACCGCCCCGGCCTCGCGCAGGATCGCAGACAACCGGTCCATCGGCGCATCGACATTCACCCCCAACGCCGCCAGCACGTCCGCCCCGCCCGTGCGAGACGACAACGCCCGATTGCCGTGCTTCGCCACGGGCACCCCGGCGCCCGCCAGCACGAACGTCACCGCGGTGGAGACATTCAGCGTCCCCGCATTGTCCCCCCCGGTGCCGCACACATCGATCGCGCCCGCCGGCGCCTCGATCGCCGCCATCCGAGCGCGCATCGCCCGCACCGCCCCGGTGAGCTCGGCCACCGTCTCGCCGCGCACCCGCATCGCCATCAGCAGCCCGCCGATCTGCGCCGGCGTCGCCTCGCCCGACATGATGATATCGAACGCGGCCTCCGCCTCGGCCTCGCTCAGCGTGGCGCCACCCGCCAGCCGCGCCAGCAGCGGTTTGAGATTATTGGACACGTGTGTGTCGGCCCGGCGCTACACCCCCGTCGTGGCCGGCCCCCGGATCAAGCGCCCGAGGACCGGCCACGACCCGGGAGGCCACAACCCTAAGCCGCCCGAGCAGGCGCATTCGACCCGCGAGCAATCGCCAGGAAATTCCCCAGCAACGCGTGCCCGTGCTCGGTGACAATGCTTTCCGGATGGAACTGCACGCCGAACACCGGCAGCGTGCGGTGGCGCATGCCCATGATCAGCCCGTCCTCGGTCCACGCCGTCGGCACCAGCACATCGGGCAGACTGTCCCGCTCCACCACCAGGCTATGATACCGCGTCGCCAGGAACCCCGCGGGCAATCCCCCGAAGATATCGCCACCGGCATGCGAGATGCGGCTCTGCTTGCCGTGCATCGGCACCGGCCCGCGCACCACCTTGCCGCCGAACGCCTGCCCGATCGCCTGATGCCCCAGGCAAACCCCCAGGATCGGCACCTTCCCCGCCGCCGCCGCGATCAGCTCAAGGCAGATCCCCGCCTCATTTGGCGTGCACGGCCCCGGCGACAGCACGATCGCCTCCGCCCCCTGCGCCATCGCCTGCTCCACCGTCAGCTTGTCGTTGCGCCAGACCTCGCAGCGCGCGCCAAGATCACCCAGGAAATGCACCAGGTTGAAGGTGAAGCTGTCGTAGTTGTCGATCAGCAGGATCATGGGTCTCGCCTGTCGAAGGTGGCGCATCCTCGCGCGGCGCCACCATCCGGGTCAACGCCGGACACGCCGACTTGAGCCGCGCGCAATTCGCTCTACTCTCCCGCCCAACCCAACAAACGACGGAGGACGAAGTTGCCCAAGCTCACCATGCCCGTCGAGGCCACGCACATCCTGATGTTCGCGCGCGCCGTCGGCGATCCCAACCCGGTCTACGCCGACGCCGAAGCGGCAAAGGCCGGCGAGACCCACGGCATCATCGCCCCGCCCACCTTCCCGCAGGCCGTCGCGCAGTTCGATCCCGACTACAATTTGCGCCCGAAACCAGGAGAACCCTGGTTCGGCTCCGGCAAGACCGCCAGCGGCATCGCGGGCAAGCCCCCCTCCGGCGGCGGCGGCCTGCATGCCGAGCAGCATTTCGAATACCACCGCCACCTGCGCCCCGGCGACGTGCTGACGGTGGAAATCAAACCCGGCAAGACCTGGGAGAAAGAAAGCAAACGCGCCGGCAAGCTGACGTTCCGGGAACGTATCGCCGAATACCGCGACCAGAACGGCGAGTTGGTCGTCACCGCGCGCGGCGTCGGCGTAACGACCGAGCGCCCCGTGGACCAGGGCTGAAGGAGCGCGCGCCATGCCACTGCAAGCAGCCAGCCTGAAAGTCGGCGACACACACAAAGAGCGCGTCGTCGAAAACCTGTCCCGCACCCAGATCGTGCAGTACGCCGGCGCCTCCGGCGACTACAACCCGCTGCACACCGACGACGTCTATACGCGTGAGGCCGCCGGCTACCCCAGCGTGTTCGCGCACGGCATGCTGACGATGGGCCTGACCGGCAAGATGCTCACTAACTACGTTGGCGACGGCCGCCTGACGAAATTCGGCGTCCGCTTCACAAACCAGGTCTGGCCCGGCGACACGCTGGATGTCACCTCGACCGTCGCCGCGATCCGCGAGGATGGGGGAGAACACTACGTCGATCTGACGCTCTCCACCACCAACCAGGACGGCAAGGAGGTCGTCAGCGGCACCGCCACCGCGCGCATCGATCCCTGATCGGGCGATATACGCCAGGCGCCCTGACCGGGCGACGCACGCCAGGCGGTCAGTGCAGCGCCCGCGTTGATTGCCGCGCCGGGCGATCGCGGTCGGCGCGCACCGTCAGCCGATAGCTGGCGTTGGCGAGGCGCAGCAGCACCACCGGCACCGCCGGCTGTGCTGGCAACGCGCCGTCGTCGGCCAGGAAAGCCGCCCACGCCGACCATTCCTGTGGCGACATGAACAGCATCCGGCGCTGGTGCTCCGCGCTGATCCTGACTTCGCGGCCGACCTCGTTGAACGCGTCGAACTGACGCCGCGCAACGGCGGAAGGTTCCGCGCGGCCACCGTGTTCGATCCCATCACCGTCGATCATCTTCGCGTCTCCTCATGCCGATCGTCAGGTGCGACCCTAGGCCGGTGGCACGCGGCGAATATGATCTACGTCACATTGTCGGGCGATTTGGTTGACGCGGTGCTACCCACCGATATGGTTCCCGGGCGGCTGGTCGAACGCCAGCGATCCCGATCGCGCCCATCTCGCGCAGAGCAACCCGTTCGTGCCAACCTCCGCCCCAAAGCAAGGAGGATCGCCATGCCACTGCCCAACGCCGCCGCGCCCGTCCGCTCCCGGATCCCCGTCCGCTCGCCGATAAGCGTCATCCCCACCGGCGCCGCGCTCGGCGCCGAGGTCCGCGGCATCGACCTACGCGACATCGACGACCACGCCTTCGCCGACATCGATCGCGCCTGGGTCGACCATCAGGTGCTGCTGTTCCGCGGCCAGACGCTCGACGACAACGCGCTGATCGCCTTCAGCCGCCGCTTCGGCGCGCTCGATCAGGCGCCGATCCAGGAAAACGGCCGCCGCTTCGTCGATGGCTATCCGGAGATCTACGTCGTTTCCAACGTGATCGAGAACGGCGTCGCCATCGGCAGCCTCGGCGCCGGCGAGGCGGTGTGGCACACCGACATGTCCTATCTGCCCGACCCGCCCAAGGCCAGCATGCTCTACGCGCTGGAGGTCCCGCCAAGTGGCGGCAACACCGGCTTCACCAGCATGTACCGCGCCTACGACACGCTGCCCGCTGCGCTGCGCCAGCGCATCACCGGGCTGCGCGTGAAGCACGACGGCACCTACAACAGCGGCGGCTACGTCCGCCAGGGCGTGACGCCGACCGACGACCCGGCTTCCGCGCCCGGAACGTTCCACCCGCTGGTGTGCACGCACCCCGACAGCGGACGCCGCGGGCTGTATCTCGGCCGCCGTCGCAACGCCTACATCGAGGGGTTCTCGCTAGCGGACTCTGAATCCCTGCTCGATGAAATCTGGGACTACGCCACGCGCGACGAGTTGACCTGGTACAACACCTGGCGGGTCGGCGACCTGGTGCTATGGGACAACCGCTGCACCATGCACCGGCGTGATCCGTTCGATCCCGGATCGCGCCGTATCATGCACCGCACCCAGATCAAGGGTGCCGCGCCGCCGCGCGCATAATCGCCCCCGCCGACCCGACCTTGTCGCCGACCCGACCCTTGCACGCCCGCCGCGCCCGGCACACACTGCACCTACTGACCAGTAGCCAACGACCACCCGATCCCGGGAGGATACCAATGGACCTAGCATTCACGCCGGAAGAGACAGCCTTCCGCGACGAAGTCCGTACCTTCATCCGCGACAACCTGCCCACCGACATCCGCGACCGGATGCGGCTGGGCCATTCGCCGAGCAAGGAGGACACGGTCCGCTGGCAGCGCATCCTCAACAAGAAGGGCTGGGCGGCGCATTCCTGGCCAGCCGAATATGGCGGCCCCGGCTGGTCAGCGATCCAGCGCATGATCTTCTTGCAGGAGAACCAGTTCACCCCGGCGCCGGAAACCCTGGGGTTCAACATCACCATGATCGGCCCGGTGCTGATCCAGTTCGGCACGGACGCGCAGAAGTCGCGCTTCCTCGCCCGCGCCGCCAACCTGGACGACTGGTGGTGCCAGGGCTTCTCGGAGCCGGGCGCAGGATCGGACCTCGCTGCGCTGAAGACCGCGGCCAAGCGCGAGGGCGATCACTACATCGTCAACGGCCAGAAAATCTGGACCTCGACGGCGCACAACGCCGACTGGTGTTTTGTCCTCGTGCGCACCAACCCGAGCGCGGCGAAGCGCCAGGAGGGTATCTCGTTCCTGCTGGTCGACATGAAGACCCCCGGCATCACGGTGCGCCCGATCATTTCGATCGACGGCGGCCACCACCTGAACGAGGTGTTCTTCGACAATGTCAAGGTCCCCGTCGACATGCGCGTCTACGAGGAAAATCGCGGCTGGGACGTGGCCAAGTACCTGCTAGGCAACGAACGCACCGGCATTGCCCGGCTCGGCAAGTCGAAGGAGCGGGTCAAGGCGGCCAAGGAGATGGCGCGCGAGGTCCGTTTCAACGGCAAGCCGCTGATCGAAGACGGATCGTTCCGTCAGCGCGTGGCACAGCTCGAGGTCGACATGAAGGCGCTGGAGATCACCCAGTATCGCGTCGTCTCCGCCTATGCCAAGCAGCGCGACGGCAGGCCGGATCCGCTGTCGTCGGTGCTGAAGGTAAAGGGCACCGAACTGATGCAAGCGTCGACGGAACTCGCAGTCGATGTCGGCGGGCCGATGGCGATGCCGGTCTGGGCCCAGGAACTCGAAACACTGAACGAGCCGGACGATCTGCTCGAGGCATCCTCGGCGGCGACCGGCAGTTATCTGTTCCTGCGCGCCGCGTCGATCTACGGCGGCACGAACGAGATCCAGAAGAACATCCTGACGAAAGCGGTGCTGAGGCTGTAATGGATTTCGATCTCTCCGACGACCAGCGGCTGCTGACCGACAGCGTCACCCGCCTGATGGCGGACCAGTACAGCTTTGCCGCCCGAAAGGACTACCTGAAACAGGACCACGGCTGGAGTGCGGCGCTGTGGTCGCAATTCGCCGAACTCGGCCTGCTGGGCCTGCCGTTCGCCGAGGAATACGGCGGGTTCGGCGGCGGCCCGGTCGACACCATGCTGGTGATGGAACAGTTCGGCCGCGCACTGGTGGTCGAACCCTATATCGCCACGGTGGTGCTGGCCGGCACCGCGATCCGCGTGGCCGGCAACGCCGACCAGAAGCAGGCGCTACTGCCGCGGATCGCCGAGGGCAACCTGAAGCTAGCCTTCGCCCACGGCGAACGGCAGGCGCGCTACGACCTGACCGACGTGCTGACCACTGCGACACACGACGGCAAGGGTTGGGTGCTGGACGGCGCAAAAGCCGTCGTTACGCACGGCGACTGCGCCGACAAACTGGTGGTCAGCGCGCGCACCGCCGGCGAGCGTGACGCCGCCGCCGGCATCACCCTGTTCCTGGTCGATGCCGACGCGCCCGGCGTGGCCCGCCGCGGCTACGCCGTGCGCGATGAACAGCGCGCCGCCGACATCGCGCTGTCCAATGTCCGCGTGTCCGATGCCGACGTGCTGGGCGAGGTCGGCGACGGGCTGGCGGTGATCGAGCGCGTCGTGGAAGCCGGCATCGCCGCCACCGCCGCGGAATCCGTCGGCGCGATGGCGGCGATGAACGATCTGACACTGGAATATTCTCGCACCCGCGAGCAGTTCGGCAAGCCGATCGGCAGCTACCAGGTGGTGCAGCACCGGCTGGCGGACATGTTCATGGCAATGGAGCAGGGCCGCAGCATGGCAATGCTCGCGACGATGTCGGTGAACGAGACCGACCCCGTCGAGCGGGCGCGCAACATCGCCATGGCCAAGGTGGGCGTCGGCCAGGCGGGGCGCTACGTCTCGCAGAGCGCGGTGCAGATGCATGGCGGTATCGGCATGACGGAGGAATACGCCGTCGGGCACTATTTCCGCCGCTGCATGGTGATCGAGCGGCTGTTCGGCGACCCGGCGTACTACCTGGCAAAGCTGGCCGCCGCGGTGGAATGATCTTTGCTGTAGTGACTCTGCACGACCCAGGGAGTGGAGCGCTGCGTGAGCTTGAAACTGGATCGCGATGTGGTGCCTGACCAGGAGACAGCCCTGGCCATTGGCTTGGCCATATTGAACGCATATTATGGTCGAGATTTTATTGCCCGCTACGAGCCGTACCGCGCGGTGCTGACTCGCGAGAATTGGGCTGTGTTGGGAACATCGGCCGCCGATATCGAAAGACAGGAATTACAGCGTAAACTTCAGCCCGGATACGTTATTATCGCAAGTCGTGGTGGAGCACCGGAAATAGAAATTCGTAAAAAGGATTCCAAAGTGTTGTCCCTGGCTCTGTCACGCTGACAGGTCGGCTTGGCTTGACGGCCGAGTTTCGCCGCTTGAGTTGGCGAAGCTGGCCGGAGCAATCGAGTAAATAATCCAGCCAATCGGCTACTCCAGTCGATTGCGGCCGCTGCTCCGTTCCTCGAGCGCCCCTATCCGTCGTGACATTTCGACCAAATGCTGGGTCACGGCTGACGACGCGGCAAAGGCCGAGGCGGAGCGGGATTTTTCGATCAACAGTTCCTCACCGCCCTCAAGCTTTGCGACCCGCTTCTCCAACTCGCGCAACTGGTCCCTGACTTTCTCGAGACCACGTGTCGCGTTCTCGACGCCCTCAAAAACATTCTCGATGCGGTGCGCAAGCTGCCAGAACAGCCCGATGTCCCGGAGCGCCATTCGTCAGGCGAGTTCGCGCAGGGATTCAGGGACAGCCTTGTGGGCCACGGGCTCAACGCCAAGGTCCCTCAGCAAGACCCCCTGCCGGAGGGCTAAATCCGCTATTCGTGCATCGAACGTCTCCAGCCATTGCAGAAGAGCGTTGGTGTCGACGATCGCGGTCGGCTTCACTCGCGTGGATCGCTTCCCGGTTTCCGAGGCGCGGCGCTTGGTGGGTGGGGCACTTCTGGTGGCCATGGCTGATATCCGCAGGGGAATGGTAATGCATATCACGTGACTGGACACATCGAAAGGCAGAGCGACCGGGTGGGGCCACCCGCGCTCGATCGCAATTGGCACTCCGCCACGCTCGGCGGCAGCGCTCCCATCGAGCGGCCACCTCCGCCGATTTCACCTCGCCCGCAATCGCGCTACGCTGCCTCCAACACCGCACGAAGCCGACCGGGGGAGAACCCACATGGCGAACCGCATCAACCGCGCGATCCAACTGCTGCTGCAGGACCAGGCCATCTACTACACCGGCCCGCACAGCGGCCACGTGCTGACCTACGCGCAGGGTCGCGACGACGCCGGCACCTGGGCCGACTACATCAATGTCGGCATGGAGCACGGCTCGTTCGACATGGCCGGCCTCGCCGAGTACATGCGCGGCCTGGTCGACGGCGGCCCGACGCGCTCCGGCCATCGCACGCCAACGGTAATCGTCGAGGTCCCGGTGAACGGCACCGACGAGGCCAACGTTCGTTTCAATTCATGGCAGTTCCGGCAAATCCTCTCCCGCGGCGTACACGGCATCCTGCTGTGCCAGGCGGAAACGCCCGATGCGGTGCGCGCCTTCATCGAGGCCTGCCGCTATCCGCACAATCTGCAAGCCGTCGATCCCGCCATCCCCACGCCGCTCGCCCGCATGAGCGGCGCCACGGGCATTCGCGGCGGGCGCGGCTCCGGCGGCAAGCGGCTGCTCGGCATCGGCATGCGCGGCCGCGGCTCGGAGGGCACCGCCGCGCCGGTCTGGGGCATCCCAGGCAGCGAGTACATGGATCGCTGCGATCCCTGGCCGCTCAACCCGAATGGCGAGGTGATGCTCGGCGTCAAGCTGGAAAGCCCGGAAGGCATCGCCCAGGCCGACGAGATCTGCGCCGTGCCCGGCCTGGCTTTCGCCGAGATGGGCCCCGGCGATCTCAGCCTGTCGCTCGGCCACACCACGCTGCTGCGCGACCCCTATCCGCCCGAGATGCAGGAAGCGCGCGACAAGGTGTTCGCCGCGTGCCGACGCAATGGCATCGCCTTCCTGGAAGGCTGCAACCCGGGCAACATCGCCGCCCGGCTGGACGAAGGCGTACGGGTGATCTCCGGCGGGACCGAGGAGACCTCGTTGGTCGGCCGCCGCCATTCGCGCCGGACGATGCCAGTCTGATTGCCACCGCGCAGCGCCGATTGTAGGCCGGAAGGCGCAGCCCCCGGATCAAGCGTCCGGCGGCAAGGCTTTTCTGCCCTACCGATAGCGCAACAAATGTCCGGTCCACAACCCTAGCGGCTTTGTCCGTAGCACGGCTTCGAGTCATACGGCGTGCCGCAATTCTGCGGGTCGGTAGGTCCGGGGACGCCTTGTTGAAGCTGCGGCGCGCCTTGGTACGACTGTTGCTGCTGACCACCGGAATAAGGCTGCTGACCGCCGGGATAAGGCTGCGGACCGCCGTAAGACGGTGGCGGACCACGATACGGACCAGGCGCACCATTCGGACCATAATAGTTCGGCTGATATCCAGGAGCATAGCCGGGGTAGGCATATCCTCCGCCATAGGGGTAGCCATAGTACGGATAGTAGCAACCCGATAAAAGCAACAATAGGCAAAGGAAAATGTACCGCATTCGTCCCTCCGGTAGCCTTGGGGGCAGACGCTAGTCCTATCCGTTAACCCCCTGCAACCCGCTCCGGACGACGCCTCGATATTTCAGATACCCCGGAGGCAGGCCCCATCCAACGCCACGAACAGCGGCATCCGACCCGTGACCGTGCCAGGGCAGGTCCCTTCGGCGCCTCCGCGTGGTTGGGGTGTGGGAGGCAGGCCGAGGGGAAGCTCACCCCGTGGCACGATGGCCTGCCTCCCGCGCCCCAACCACGCGGGGTTCCAAGGGCTCCGCCCTTGGCGGGGTCCAGGGGCAGCGCCCCTGGCCTTACGTCGCCGGCTTGAACGTCATCGCCGCGCCGTTCATGCAATAGCGCAGGCCAGTGGGCCGCGGGCCGTCCTCGAACACATGGCCCAGATGCCCGCCGCAGTCGGCGCAGTGCACCTCGGTGCGCGACATGAACAGGCTGCGGTCCTCGGTTGTCCCGACCGCGCCATCCAGCGGCGCGAAAAAGCTCGGCCACCCGGTGCCGCTCTCGAATTTAGTATCGGTAGCGAACAGTTCCTTGCCGCAACCGGCGCACAGGAACGTCCCCTCCCGCTTTTCCTGATTGAGCGGGCTGGTCCCCGCGCGTTCGGTCCCGTGCTTGCGCAGCACATTGAACTGCGCCGGCGTCAGCTTCTGGCGCCATTCATCGTCACTGAGCGTCACCGCGAACGTCCCGGCTTCGTCGGTCTTCGATCCGCCACCAAACAGTCGCATCTGCCTGTCCCTCTCGTTCGGTCCGCGCATGCAGGATACTATAGCGCGGTTCAAAGGGGAGGGGGACCATGACGGAGATTTCGCGACGCGCTGCGCCCGGCGCTGCCGGATGACGCCGCGACGGCGGCATTGGCCGGGCGTGTCTGGCGCCCGGATGTCGGCGGTCCGTCCGTGGTCGCGCTGCGCGGCGGCGCGCTGATCGACATCACCGTGACATTCCCCACGATGCGCGACCTGTGCGAGACCCCGGACCCCGCCGCTGCCCTGCGCGCCGCCACCGGTGAAACGATCGGCACGTTCGATGCCGTGCTGGCCAACACGCCGCCGCGGGACCGCGATCCCGCAAAACCCTGGCTGCTGGCGCCGGTCGATCTGCAGGCGCTGAAGGCCGCCGGCGTGACCTTCGCGATTTCGATGCTGGAGCGGGTGATCGAGGAACGCGCCCGCGGCGACCTGACCGCCGCGGCGGCAATCCGCGCCGAGGTTACCCGGCTTGTCGGCGACGACCTCCAGCGGCTGAAGCCCGGCTCGTCCGAGGCGATGGCGCTGAAGGAGGTGCTGATCCGCCAGGGCGCCTGGAGCCAATACCTGGAGGTCGGCATCGGCGCCGATGCCGAAATCTTCACCAAGGCGCAGCCGATGGCGGCGGTCGGCACCGGAATGGACGGCGGGATCAACCCGATGTCAACCTGGAACAACCCGGAACCCGAGGTAGTCCTGGCGGTCGCGTCGTCCGGGCGCATCGTCGGCGCGACCCTGGGCAACGACATCAACCTGCGCGACGTCGAGGGCCGCTCGGCACTGCTGCTGAGCAAGGCCAAGGACAACAACGGATCCTGCGCCATCGGCCCGCTGCTGCGCCTGTTCGACGACGCCTTCTCACTGCACGACATCCGGCAGACGACGGTGTCGCTGCTGGTGCAGGGGCCGGATGGGTTCCAGCTTCAGGGCGCGTCCTCGATCAGCAAGATCAGCCGCGATCCGGCTGACCTTGTCGCGCAGATGGTGAACGCGCACCACCGCTACCCCGATGGCGCCGTGCTGTTCCTGGGAACCATGTTCGCCCCCGTGGATGATCGCGACGCGCCGGGCAAGGGCTTCACCCATAAGACCGGCGACATCGTAACGATCGCTGCGCCCAGGTTGGGCCGGCTGGTGAACCGGATGATGCCAACGGACCAGTGCGCGCCCTGGACGTTCGGTGTGGGTGCGCTGATGCGCAACCTCGCACGGCGTGGGCTGCTGCACGGTTAGCGCCCGCGGACATTTCCACGGTATCTCTATCAGGTCAGCACACCAGCCGTATCGTCGCGAAACACGCCCGCCCGGTGGGTGGGTTTCAAGTCTCTCATACGCATGATGCTGCAAAGACCAAAGGATGGCGCATCTTTGGCAATGCTCCCCGGTTGGTCCTTCTGGGAGATAAAACAACCGGAGGTTGTGTCTCCTGCGCTAATCGGATAGGGATATTTCCACGGGAGCACGCGCCTGCCCGCGAACGGAAATACCGCGGCAAACATGACGTTTCCGCCATAGCGCCACGTGATTGATACGGGTCAATGGCGGCCGCGTCGCATTCGCCCAGCCTACCCGGCTTCGCGCCACGCAGGAGACACCACCATGCCGAAAATGAAAGCCGCCGTGTTCATCGAACCCGGACGTATCACGCTCGGCGAGAAGCAAATCCCCGAGGTCGGTCCGCTGGATGCGCTGATGCGTGTCACCACCACCACGATCTGCGGCACCGACGTGCACATCCTGAAGGGCGAGTATCCGGTACGTCGCGGCCTGACGATCGGCCACGAACCGGTCGGCGTGATCGAGCGCCTCGGGTCCGCCGTTCAAGGCTTCCAGGAAGGCCAGCGTGTCATCGCTGGCGCGATCACGCCGAGCGGGTACAGCGCGGCCTGCCTATGCGGCTGCCTCAGCCAGGATGGCGCCGGCACCAAACACGGCTTCCAGGCGATCGGTGGGTGGAAGTTCGGCAACACCATCGACGGCTGCCAGGCGGAGTACGTTCTGGTACCGGACGCAATGGCCAATCTTGCACCGATACCCAACGGGCTGACCGACGAAGACGTGCTGATGTGCCCTGACATCATGTCCACCGGCTTCAGCGGCGCCGTGAGTGGCGACATCCGCATCGGCGACACGGTCGCGGTGTTCGCGCAAGGCCCGATCGGCCTGTGCGCCACCGCCGGCGCCAAGCTGAAGGGTGCGACGACGATCATCGCGGTGGAGAACGTACCAGCGCGGATGGCGATGTCACGGCGGCTCGGCGCCGACCACGTAGTCGATTTCCGCGCCGTCGATCCGGTGGCGGAGATCATGCGCCTGACCGACCGGCGCGGCGTTGATGTTGCGATCGAGGCCCTCGGCACACAGGCCACGTTCGAGGGCGCGCTGCGCGTGCTGCGCCCAGGCGGCACATTGTCCAGCGTGGGCGTCTATTCGTCGGACCTGACGATCCCGCTCGGGCCGTTCGCCGCCGGCCTGGCCGACTTCCGCATCGTCACCACGCTGTGCCCGGGCGGCAAGGAGCGGATGCGCCGGTTGATGGCCGTCGTCGCTTCGGGCCGCGTCGATCTCAAGCCGTTGGTGACGCATCGGTTCAAGCTGGACGATATCGAGGCAGCCTACGAGTTGTTCAGCCACCAGCGCGACGGCGTACTGAAAGTGGCGATCACACCGTAATCCATACCTTCGGCGCTGGGATCTGGCGGTGGCTCTCCCTCGCGCTGGCGGGAGAGCCGCGCGCGACTCACCAGCGCGTGGGTCTCGCTTGCATTTGCCGAAAGGCTGCGCTCATGCTTGGGGCACCGAGGGTGCCTTCGGGTATCCCAGGAGGAATGACGTCAACCGTCCGCAACGGACAGGCGGTGCAGCCATGCTTCTCCGCGCCAAGGACCATCGAGACCTGCACGACCATCCGGGCGGCTGGAGCCGCTCGCGCCAAAGCACCGCGCCGCGCCTGCTGGCGTGGCTGTTTGCCGTCGCGGTCGTGGCCGTGCTCGCTGTCGGCCTGCACGCACTGTATCACTGAGGCGTGCACAACCTGCTGACCGACGTGCCCGGCATCGCGGTCGGCCACGCCACAGACCTTGTGCTCGGCTCGGGCGTCACCGCCGTCCTGTTCGACCGCCCAGCCATCGCCGCGGTGTGCGTGCTCGGCGGCGCACCGGGCGGACGCGACACCGGGCTGCTCGCCCCCGAAATGACGGTCGAGGCGGTGGACGCCATTGTGCTGTCCGGTGGGTCCGCCTTCGGCCTGGATGCGGCCGGCGGCGTCCAGGCAGCGCTGCGCGAGGTGGGCCGCGGCTATGCCATTCGAGGCGCCCGCATCCCGATCGTGCCGCAAGCAATCATCTTCGATCTGCTGAATGGCGGGAACAAGGATTGGGGCCGTTTTTCGCCCTATCGCGAGCTTGGCCACACCGCAGCCCAGGCAGCTTCCCAAGCAGCATCCCAGCCAGGTGCAGCCCACCCGGCCGGCGCTGATTTCGCGCTCGGCAGCGTCGGCGGCGGCGCCGGTGCTACCACCGCCGTCGTGAAGGGCGGCCTGGGGTCGGCTAGCGCACGCACGCGGGCAGGCCACGTCGTCGGCGCCCTCGCCATCGTGAACGCCGTCGGCTCGCCGCTGATCGGCACCGGCCCATGGTTCTGGGCCGCGCCCTACGAGCAGAATGCCGAGTTCGGCGGCCTCGGCTGGCCGGCCTCGATCGATACGACCCTGCGGCTGAAAGGCGGCCCCGAACCCACTGCGACCATGGCCGGCACAACGATAACCGGTACAACAACAACCGGTACGACCACGACCGGCACGGCGGAAACCGGCACGACGATCGGGCTCGTCGCCACCGACGCCGCGCTGACCAAAGCGCAGGCGCACCGGCTGGCGATCATGGCGCATGACGGGCTGGCGCGCGCGGTGCTGCCGGCGCACGCGCCGCTTGACGGCGACACTATCTTCGCCGCCGCGACATGCCGCCGGCCGCTCGGCGATCCGGTGGCGGAACTCACCGAGCTGGGCTTCGCCGCGACCCTCGTGATGGCCCGCGCGATCGCCCGCGGCATTCACGCGGCGACCGCCTTGCCGGTTCCCGGCGCGCAGCCGGCCTGGCGCGACCGCTTCGGTACGACGCAAATCGGTAACCCATAATCTGCCATTATGGGCCGAGACATCAGGTAAATTCCCTCGACCTGTCGCAAAAATTGTGCATAAAGACCCGCGTGCGCGCGTTGCTCCCTCTTCCGCTCCTGCTGTGCCTGCTGGCCTTGCTCGCGGCCGCGCCCGTGGCCTCGCAAGCCTGGGCAATTCCGCCCGCCGCCTCGCCAGCGCAACTCTGCGACGCCGCCATCGTCACCGCCGAGCGCGCCGAGCGTCTGCCGGAGCGGATGATGGGTGCGATCGCGGTGGTGGAAACCGGCCGGACCGACGCGGCCAGCGGCGCCCTGCGACCCTGGCCCTGGACCATCAACGCCGAGGGCCAGGGCTTCTTCTTCGCCAGCAAGCAGCAGGCAATCGAAGCGGTGCGCGCGTTGCAGGCGCGTGGCGTGCGTTCGATCGATGTCGGCTGCATGCAAGTCAATCTGATGTTCCATCCTGCCGCTTTCGCCACGCTGGACCTGGCATTCGATCCGGGTGCGAACGCGATGTACGCGGCACGCTTCCTGAACGCCCTGCGCACCACCCACAGCAATTGGCCGGCGGCGATCGCAGCCTATCACTCCGAAACGCCGGCGATCGGCGCAAGCTACCGTCAGCTTGTGCTGGCACACTGGGATCGGCCCGGCACCACCCCGGGCGTGATCGCAAACTATGCCGACTTCGCGCCACGCTCGGCCCACTACCACGACTTCGCGCCAGCCACCCAGGTCTACGCGGCCTTCGCCAACGCGATCGACGCAACACCCATCACCACCAAGCTGCGCTGATCCCAGTCGTCCAAAATGATGGACCTCCCATCATTTTGGACGACTTGTCTGGCTCGCCGGGTTGCCAGTGGGGGAGCAGGCGGCGGGAAGCAGGCGGTGGCGGCGCGCCAGACAGCGCCAGGTTGCCCGCGGCGGGCATCGTCGGCGGCGCGCCAAACGAAGGCCCATGTCACAGCTTGTCCCTGATGACCGCTGATGTGCCATGACCGTCGACAGGCCATGACCGGCGGGCGCGGCGCGGCCGTGCGCCGGATGGTGCCGACCCTGGCGCTGCTCGCCAGCCTGCTGGTCGTCGCCGCGCTGTGGGTCGGCGGCGCCCACGACGCCTATTTCGCGCTGCTCCGCCTGCTCGGCGTGCCGGCCTTCCGCTTCCCGTTCCTCGACACGGACGCCATCCTGGCGGTGCTCGAATGCCATCGGCGCGGCATCGACGTCTATGTGGTGAACCCGTGCGACGTGTTGGGCCGCATGCACGTCTACACGCCACTGTGGTTCCGGTTCGCGGCCCTGCCCATCGACACGAGTTGGACGCCGGTGGTCGGTTGCGCCCTGGCGCTGGTGTTCGCGATCAGCCTGTTGCTGCTGCCCCCCGCGCGCGACTGGCGCGCCACCGGCCTGATGTGCGCCGCCGCGCTCTCGCCCGCTGTCGCGTTCGCCATCGAGCGAGGCAATGCCGACCTGCTGATGTTCGTGTTGGCCGCGTTGGCGGCCCGGGTTGCTGTGCGTCGGTTGCCGACGCGGCTGCTGGCGTTTCCGATCGTGGTGCTCGCCACGATGCTCAAGGTCTATCCTGCGACGCTGCTGATTCTCGCGCTGCGGGAACGACTGGCGCTTTGCCTGGCGATCGCCGCGGTATCGCTGGCGGCATTGCTCGCCTATGCCGCGATCGATGCCGCCGGCCTGCGCAAGATGCTGGAGTTGGTGCCCAGCGGCGACCCGTTCATCTACACCTTTGGGATCCGGAACCTGCTGGGCACTCTTGGCACGGTCTTCCGCTGGTCGCCGCTGACGCTCGCCGCCCTGCAGTCCGCGCTCCTGGTCTGCGTGGTGACCTTCGCCGTTACGCGGCTGCGCGTGCTGCGCCCGGCGATGGCCGCACTCACAGCCGCTGAGGCGACCTGCCTGATGGCAGGCGCCGCACTGATCCTCGGCTGCTTTGTCACGGGCCAGAGCGGCGAGTATCGTGCGGTGCATCTGCTGTTGGTGCTGCCCGCGCTCACTGCGCTGGCCGGCGCGTCCGGGCCGGCACGCCGCCTCGCTTCTTGCGCCGCCGTGGTGATCCTGCTGCAGCTTTGGGGCGATCTCGCCAGCGCGCCGCTGGTGCGGCTCGCGGAAGGCGCGGGCGGAGGCCCCCCCTCGCCCAGCGCCGCGCTGCTGATCTGGTTTGCGCGCGAACTCGCCTGGTGGTGGATGGCCGCCGTGCTGCTGGCCCTGCTGCTGGCAATCGTGCTGGAATTACCGAGCGCCACCGCGCTGCGCCGCCGGCGATGAGCTTTGGATCGCCGGCCAACACGGACAATGCCGCGCCAGAACGCGATCGTGGATTCCCGCGGGACCCCGGCGCATCGTGGCGCGATGCATGAAATCATCCGAGCCGCGAGTCGCCTGCCAGGCACCGCGACTCCCCCCTCGCGTACCCGTGTGATTGCGTGGGCCAGCGTCTTCTTGGCGATCGAACTGGCAATGATCCTGCTGATCGCACTGCTGCAGCGCGGCTATCTCGGCAGCACCCCTACCGCCGGCGGTAGCGACTTCCCGAGCTTTTACGCCGCCGGCAAGCTGGTGCTCGCCGGGTCATCGGCGCTGGCCTACGATGTCGCCGCACATCAGGCGATGGAGGTCACGCTCGTTCAGCCTGGTGCACCCTACGCGTTCTTCTTCTACCCGCCGCCGTTCCTGGCCCTATGTGCTGTGCTGGCGCTGTTGCCCTATCGGCTGGCCTTCGCGCTGCTTCAGGTGGCGTCTGGCGCGGCATTTATCGTTGTGCTGCGCGCCATCGCGCGGCCTGGCGGCTGGTCTTGGCTGGTCCTGGTCGCGGCGTTTCCCGCGACGTTGTGGACCGTGGCGATGGGCCAGAACGCGTTCCTCAATGCGGCACTGCTGGGCGGCTTCACGCTGTTGCTGCAGCACCGGCCAATCCGCGCCGGCGCGTTGCTCGGCGCACTCTGCATCAAGCCGCATCTGGCGATCCTGGCGCCGGCCGCGCTCTTCGCCGGCCGTCGGTGGCGCACCGCCGCCGCCGCTTCCGGTGTAGCGGCCATTTTGTTGCTGGGATCGGCCGCGTTGCTTGGCATGGACACCTGGCGCGCCTTTTTCACCGAGATGGCAGGTGCCGATCGCGTCTATGCCTCCGGAGTCATCAACTTCGTTGATTTCATCTCCGTGTTCGCCGGCGCGCGCGTTGCCGGCCTGTCGATCGAAGCGGCGGCGACCATCCAAGCGGTGATTACCATCGCCGCGATGGCGCTGGCTGCTGTGCTGTTTTTGCGCCGTGTTCCCATCGCGGCCCGCAATGCCACGCTGCTGGCCTGCACGCCGCTCGCCGCGCCGGTGCTCGCGATCAGCGATCAGATTATTCTGCTGGTCGCCGGAGCGTGGCTATGGCGCGACGCCCGGCGCGCACCGCTCGGCCCGGTCGAGGTCGCGACCCTTGCCGCCGCCTATCCGCTGTCGATGCTCGCACCACTACTGTCGACCGTCCAACCGTTCCCATACTATGTCGCACTGCAACTGGTGTTCGCCGCGATCTGCGCTCGCCGTGCGTTGGTCGCTAACACCCACCGGCGAGAGGATTGACCCTCCGGCGCCGCCCACCCGCCGTCACGCCGGGGGCGACACGGGTCAGCGAATCAGTGCCGGCTGTCGAACCCAAGGAAGCCGGCGCCGGGGTTCGGCGCACCCCCATCGCCGGCGAACAGCCGCGGCGCAACCGGCGCGACCTGTGCAGCCTGCTTCGCCGGCGGCGTCGTCGGCGCGCGCGCGGCGGCCTTGGTTTGGCCGGTCGCCGGGGTCTTCCCGGAGGTCGCCGCGTGGCTGGCACCCGGCTTCGCGGTCGGCCCCGTCTGCGTCGTCTGCACCGGCCCGTGACGCCCGGGCCGGTTGTCGCCATCGCGCAGGGACAGTAGCAGGAACGTAATGTCGTTGCGGCCCAGGTCCACCGACATATCGAGCGGCGACATCCCTAGGACACTCTGGCCGTTCAGGTCGGCACCGCGATCGATCGCATCGCGCGCGGAGCCGATGTCGCCGCGGTTGATCGCGTCGAACAGCGCTTCGGTCGGGTCGGCGATCGGCGCGCCCTGCGCCGGCACCACCCCGCCGCGCGAAACCGCGCCGGGCAGCGCGTCCGGTGGGGTTTGCGGCGCCTTGGTGGTATTCGGCGGCGTCAGGCCCGGTGCCGGGCCGATCAGGCTCGACGGGTTGCTCCCGGAGGGCACGTTTATTCCCTGCTGGCTGATCTGCGCGTTGGCCGGGCGGATACCGGCGCACAATGCCAGACCCACCGCCAATGCCGGCAGGATGACCCGGCTTGGGATAACCGGGCTTGTGACGCCCAACCTCGGGACGACATTGCTCGGGCGCGCCTTGAAAACCTGCATGGGACCCCCTGTTACCCTACTCAAACCCGATTCAGCCACCATAACCCGGCATTCAGATACGCCGCATACGCCGTCCAGGCCAGGCATGGTAGCATCAGCCATCCCGCCGCGGGCAGCAAGCGGCCAAAGGCACGCAGCGTCAGCGCCACCAGGACCAGCAGCACCACGCTGACCGCCAGCGCCAGCGTGATCTGATGCAGTCCGAAGAACACCGGAGTCCACAGCGCGTTGGCCGCGATCTGCCAGCCCCAAAGCCGCAGCGCGGCGCCGGCGCCGACCTGGCGCCAGACCAGCCAGGCCGCCGTGCCGATCGCCACATACAGCGCGCCCCAGACTGCCGCGAACAGCCAGTCCGGCGGCGTGCCCGGCGGGTGCGTGAGCGACAGATACCAGCCGAGCGCGCTGTTGCGCAGCAGCGCGGCATCGGTCGCGCCGACCAGCAGGCACAGGCCGACAAATCCGACCAGCGCAAGGACTACGGCCCGCGGCGGCGATGCGCGCGGTGTCAGGCCACGACCACCTCGGTCATCCACGTTCAGGAAGACACATCCCCCTCTTCACCGCCCGGCACTCGCCGCCGGCCTTCCCTGGCCCCGCGCCGCATCATCGTCCGCCTCAGCTTCCCTCGCGCCGCCACCCAAGTACCAGCAGTCCGAGCATCAGCGGCAATGCGATCCAGGCCGGCAGCAGCGCCAGCGCGGTGATCCCGGTCACGATGTGGTCGTGCCGTCGCTCGAGTCCGATCCAGGAGCTGCCCGAGGCGACGCTGTCCGGCTCGGTCCGGCGCAGTTCCGGCACATCCGGCGCGGCACCCGGCTTGCCGGTGTCAAGCCAATGCACGCCGCCGCCGGATGCGCGGACCAGCTTATTGACCAGCGTCGCCGTGGCCCGCAGGTCGGACAGTTCCAGCGGATTGGCCGTGCCGGCCGCGGCGTACGCAGTCATGCCGCCGCTGGCGATCTGCCACACCCCAGGCGTGGTCGCCGCCACGCTCGCCGCCGCCCGTCCGGGCGCCGTCTCCGCCAGTTTCACCGTCCTGGTCTTGCCGTCGGGATCGGTCACCATCGCCTCAGCCGACGGCGCCGGATCGATCGAGCGCCGCCCGATCGTCAGCCGTCCGCCGGCCACTTTCGCGGTCAGCGCGTTCTCCTCCAGCTCCGGCTCCTGCATCAGCCAGTGGGCGATGCGGCGCAGCAACTCCGCCTGTGGCCCGCCACCCTGATGGCCACGCGACCACAGCCAGATCTGGTCCGACAGCAGCAGCGCCGAGCGGCCGCGACCGACGCGGTCGACGATCAACAGCGGCGCGCCATCCGGTGCCCGCATCAGCACCTCGCCCCGCACGTCGATCGGGTCGATGCGGCGATACCAGGAACCCCAGGTCGGCTCACCGCCAGGTTTACCCGCCGCGGGTTGGCCCGCGGCCGTCTGCCCCGTTGGGGTTTGCTCTGCCGTGGTTTGCTCTGCCGTGGTTTGCCCTGCCGTGGTCTGCCCCGGCGTGGTCTGCCCCGCCGCGGTTTGCCCTGGCCCGGTTTGCCCCGGTGCGGGCTGGTCCGTTGCCGCATGGCCGGGCACTACCGGCTGCTCAGGCACATTGGCGCCCGGCAGGTCCTCGGTCACCGGATGCCTGGCACCCAGCGCCGTGACCATCGGGCGGAACGGCTCGTCCACCACCGCGTCGCGGCCGGCCGGGGCCGCCGGAAGCACACTGCCGAGCGGCGTCGCCGCCAGGCTGGTGGTGCCGGAGAACTCCGGCCCAACACTCAACAGCAACGCTCCGCCGTCACGCACATGTCGCGCGATGTTGGCGATATAGGGCAGCGGCAGCAGGCCGCGGTTCTGGAAGCGGTCCAGGATGATCAGGTCGAACTCGTCGAGCTTCTCCAGGAACAGCTCGCGCACCGGAAACGCGATCAGCGCCAGCTCGTTCAGCGGCGTCAGGTCGTCCTTCTCCGGCGGCCGCAAAATCGTGAAATGCACCAGGTCAACCGACGGATCGGCCTTCAGCAGCCGCCGCCAGGTGCGTTCCCCAGGGTGCGGCTCGCCCGAGATCAACAGCACGCGCAGCCGGTCGCGCACGCCGTTGATCTCAACCACCGCGCGGTTGTTCAGGGTGGAGACCTCGCCGGGCAGCGCCTCGGCCGACAACTCGACCACCGTCGGGCCGGCGCGCGTGATCGGCACCTCGATCCGCTGCTCCTTCCCCACCGGCACGCTTTCCACCTTGGGCGGCTCGCCGTCACGCCGGATCGTGAGCCGCGCGGAACCGGGACCGCTCAGCAGCGAGTGGGTGACGCCCAGATCTTCGATGACCGCGCGCAGCGTCACGCTGTGGCCGACGATGCCGTAGCCCGGCGCCTCGATCACCCGCAGGCGGCGATCGGTCTCCTCGCCCTTGGCCGGGATCAGCACGTTCAACGGCGCGCCGCCGGGCGGAGTATCCGGAATGTCGTGGATCTGCCCGTCGGTGATCGCGATGGTGCCGGCAAAGCGCGAGCGTGGGATGTCGGCCAGCGCCTGGTCCACCGCGCTGAACAGCCGGTCGCCGGCATCGCCGCGCTCCGGCACCGTGATGGTGCGCAACTCAAGATCGCGCAGCTTCGCGGCCTGCGCCTGGATCGACGCTGCGGCCGCCTGGGCCAGCCGGGTGCGGTCGCCGAGCTGCATCGGGGCGGTCTGGTCGACTACCAGCAGTCCGACATCCGGCAGTGTCTCGCGCGTCTCCTGCACCAGCCGCGGTCCGCTGAGCCACAGCAGGATCACCGCGAAGCCGGCGATCCGCCAGACCACGCCGCGGGCCCGGCGCCATACCGCCGGCCCGAGTGCCAGCAGCGCGAGCACGCCGAGCGCCACGAGCAGCCAGACCGGCACCAACGGATCGAAGCGCAGCGCGGCGATGGCTTGTTCAAGGTGCATGCAGGCTACCGGTCGCGGGGAGGGATCATGTGGTGGTGATCACGCCGTGCGGCCAGACGCGTGAGGCCCAAACGCACGGGACCGGGCGCATGAGGCCACGCGCGTGAGGCCGGCCGGCGTCATCACGCCCGGCCCCGATGCGCAGTGGCGGTCAGGTCCGGCCAATACTGGAGCGGGTGCTGCATAACGCCCTTCTATAGCAGATCGGACGAGGCAGGAATCACGTTCCGCCGACGGGGGTAGTGTATCAGTTTGAATTTCCCATTTTGTGGACACGCGGCCGAGCCGGCTCCGGCGCCGCGCGTCAATCAGTGCCACGATGTCATCCATGCTCCAAAGTGTCTTTCTCAGGCCAGCGGCCATCGCGAGCGAGCACCGCAGCGTCTCGTGGGTCCTGACGTAGTTGTAAAACACGTAGAAGAGCGCCAGCGTGTGGTGATGGCCCTCGACGCGCTTGGAGAAGGCGTTGGTCAACCTGGTGAACCGACGCATCAGCATCCGCATGGTGAGATTCTGACGCTCGACGTAGGACGCGCTAATATGGTCCGGATCGGGGCGCCCCGTGACGGCGCGCTTATCGGCGCCGATGCACTCGCCCGGAGAGTAGCGGCCAAGCGCACCCTCCGGCTGGCCGTAGATTTTCACAAGCTGGGCGAAGTCGATCGCGTCCCCGAATGCGTCTTCAACCGCCATGAGATAGGGCTTGTGCCCGTCGCTGGTAAGCTGCACCCGGTTAGCGAGCCGAGCGGCCGCATCCTGCACGAACACATGGGCAGTGCCAGTATCGCGGTTGCCAACCGTCCATGAGACCATCAGCTTCGTGTCGGCGTCGATTGCGGTCCATGTCCAACAGTCGCCCGCCCCCTGCGGTGCAGCCTTGGCCGCCTTAACGTTGCGCTGCTTGCTGTAGACGAACGACCAAATCTCATCGCACTGAATGCGAGCGGAACGAACGCCGCGCACGTTCTCATCATGGAACGCCTCGCAGGCTTCCCCGGCCTCGGCCAGCAGCTTCGCCACCGTCTTGATCGACATGTCCGCCACGCGGGGGATCGACCGCATGGAGGAGCCTTCCACCAGCATCGAGAAGATTTGGACGCGCTTGGAGTTGGGCAACTTGTTCATGGGCCGGAGCACGCCGCGCTCCGGGAGAATATCAAGCATTATTTTCAGTATGGTCCCGTTTCATGTCAGCCAACTTCAGGGGGCGCGGACCGTCATCCGCACAGATTGTGAACTCAGCTAAATCGCGGAACATGAAAAAGTGGTAGAGGTCATCATTGGAAATACCATAGACGTTCAAGTGGCAGGAATCTTTCATCTGCCCTGGTTTTTTCTTCACCTTGGTCGGAGGGGGCATCGAAGCCGCATCAAATTTCCAATAGATCGGATGCGGATCGACGGTTTTGGTTTTGAGGTAAAATTCTAGAGCGTGGGCGCAAATGGTTGCTCTTCTCGCACGGATACACTCACAGTCCACGACGGAGAATCCTGGTGGCTTGGAGCCTGGGTAATTCTCGAAGGCATTGCTCCCGAAGTGACCGAATTTAGGCAGAAACTTGTGTGAATGGAGCCAGCGAACGTACTCCACGGTTCCCCCATCATTTGCAGTATGAGATTGCGCGTTTGTTTTTTGGACAACCCCGAACGATACACTGGCCGCTTTGGTCTCTGATCACGAGTGACAGTGAAAGTTCCGTCCTCCTCGGATATGATCTCGGTATACCTTCTCGCTATATTGGCAGCCAGGAGAATGGACCCCCGTTCACTTGGCGACGCATCTACATCGTGCACGCCGTAAGCTGCCAGAAACCTGTTCCACATGAGAGCTGTATCAATCACACGCTGGGTAATCGGGCCACCTTTTCCATAGTGCCATCCTTTTGGAAGTTCGGCAAACGCAAGAATTTTGGAAGCAATTGGATCCCACGGGATTGGCCCAGAGGCCACAGACGCCGGAAGAGCCAATAGGCGCGTCTCCATACTACTCATCGCTCTTTGCCGTGCTGGTGTCTCCCATCTGCTCAGCGTGCTTGCTTCCGGCGGAGATCATCGCCTGCAATAGGTACGGCCAAAAGCCGACCGGAAGTGTTATCTGGACATTTGAGATAATCGTTACGTTCTCGTCCTTAGTCACGCATTCTATCTCGCCTATGTTTAATCTGGCCGGCATAGTTGCAAATGTAATAACCATCTCATATGGCGTGACATTCACTTCCGCAAAATTCGCATAGAACTTCTGGGTTGTGTCGCCCGTCTGCAACAATGGGCGCCAAGTGAATGCCTGATCCTGCGAAATAGGCACCTTTGGGGGTGCGGTCTGCACGCGGGCCGCCTGCGGAGAGGCGCCTTTCTTCGGCGCGCCGGACTTCTTCTTCCGAGGAAGCCGTATTACCGCCACCGAGCACCAGCCGCCTTTTTGGCGATCTCGCGACGCTTCTCAGCAGCTAGTTTCCCAGCGCGTGCTGCGCCGCCAGCGCGCCCGCTACGCACGCGGCCGGAAGGCGTCTGGGGAGTCTCGTCGAGATCGCCGACCGATATCCGGGCTACCATGACAGCGGCTCCGACCATGTCGGCTGGCCTCTCTTTCGCCGCGCGGACCTCGCAGCATAGGTGTTCCCTCAACGCCATCAGATACAACGTAGCATGCCTTCTAATGTGGTCCACCCATCTAAGATGGCAAAACCGTAGCATGGGCGCCGATAGCAGCGCAAGCATAAGTTGTAAGCGATGTATCATGGCGCGAGACGGCCGGGCCGACTTTGATGCCCAATGACCCGCGTCACCGATTCTCAATGTGGGCAAAAACGAGAACATTTCAAACTGATACACTACCCCGACGGGTAGTATTTCGGTTTGAATATAATCCTACTTGACACCCGTGGCGCGGGCATCGGCCAATCGCTACATTGGTGGGATGAATGAGCAACATCCTCTGCCCAACGGGCACGTCATCATGATCATGACGCCAAACCCCGACGCACAGCCCACGTACCGAGCCTACCTCGTGGCGGAGGATGACCCGATCAAGGCACGATCCCTCATGGCGCGATATGTCGGCCTGGATGAAGTCGCGTATGTCTTGGCGGCCTTCCCGGACGTATTGCGGCAGATACCGGGCCTTGGGGCTGGAGGCGTGCTGCGCTTATGAGCATCGAGCACCCCGGACGTTCCCGCGACCCCAACCAGCCTGCCAAGCTGATCGTCGAAGCATCGATCCTTTCGACGCTCGGTATAACGTGACGGGGTCTCACGTAACGTGACGGGGCCTGATGGCAACCTGCCCGGCCGGTTTATTGCGCGTCCAATACTGATCGCACAGCCTCGGCAAGCGCGTGCCGCCGATAGGGCTTGCGCAGCACCGGCTGCCGATCATGCTGCCCGTCGACCTCGCCCGAAAGGTCGCTGGCGTAGCCGGTGGTGAACAGCAGCTTCAGCCGGGGTTGCAGACGCAGCGCCGCCTCGGCCAGATCGTAGCCTGACATGCCTTCCGGCATCACCATGTCGGTAAACAGCAGATCGAACATCTCACCGGACCGCAGGATGCCGAGCGCTGCCGGCCCATTCGCGGCGACGCTCACATGATAGCCCAGCGCGATCAGGTGACGCCGCGTCACATCTCGCAACGTGGGATTGTCATCGACCAGCAGGATTGTTTCGCTCCCCCCGCGATCAAGCGGGGCCGCCTCCGCCTCAGCCGCCAACTGCCCGGAAGCGGCGCCATCCGGCGCTCGCGGCAAATACAGCCGGATCGTCGTCCCAACGCCCACCTCGCTCTCGATCCGCAGATCGCCACCCGACTGCCTGGCAAAGCCGTACGCCATGCTCAGGCCAAGGCCGGAGCCGGCACCCGGTGGCTTGGTCGTGAAGAACGGTTCGGTCACCCGCTCGATCACCTCGGCCGGCATGCCGGTACCGCTATCCGTCACCGCCATCACGACGTAGTCGCCCGCACCGCTCTCGGTGGTCTCGGCCGCATTCCCCTGGTCCAGGTGCGCGTTGGCGGTCTCGATCCCCAGGCGGCCGCCATGCGGCATCGCATCGCGCGCGTTGAGCGCCAGATTGAGCAACGCCTCGCCGATCTGCGTCGGATCCGCCAGCGTCCGCCAGAGGTCCGCCGCCAGCGTCGTCGCGACGCTGATCTCCTGCCCGAGCGCCCGGCGCAGCATCGCCACTTGCCCCGGCAGCAGCGCGTTCAGATCGACGACCTGCGGTACCAATGGCTGCTTGCGGGCGAACGCCAGCAGGCGATACGTCAGCTCGGACCCGCTCAGCGCGCTGTCCAGGATGTCGCGCGCCAACTCGGCGAGAACCGGCTGCTCCTGCACCGCGTCCAGCAGCAGTTCGACATTGCCGATGATCACGCCCAGCAGGTTGTTGAAATCGTGCGCGATGCCGCCGGTCAGCTTGCCCACGGCCTCGGTCTTCTGCGACTGGCGCAGCATCTCCTCGGCACGCTGGCGCACCTCGATCTGCTGCGTCAGCACGTGGTTGACGGCTTGCAGGTCCGTCGTCCGCTCGACCACCCGACGTTCCAGAGAGACGTTGAGGGTACGTAATGTCTCCTCCGCCACCATCTGCGACCGCTTGCCTGCGGAGATATCCACGAAAGTGACCACCACGCCCTCGACCGCCTGGTCGAGCGTCCGATACGGCTGCACCCGCATCAGGAAGGTCGCGTCGCTATCGGCCAGCCGCACTTCCCGTTCCAGGACGCGCTCCTGGTCGAGCACCGTGGCGACGTCCGCCGGCAGGCCGGTGTAGCGCAGGCGGCTGGCGATATCGGTGATCGGCCGGCCACGATCGGTGTCACGCAGGTGGAACAGCGTGGTGATCGAGGGCGTGAAGCGCGTGATGCGCAGGTCCCGGTCCAGGAAGACCGTCGCGATCCGCGTGCTGTCCAGCAGGTTCTGGAAATCGTTGTTCAGTGTGGTGAGCTGCTCGTTCCGCATGGTCAGCTCGGCGTTGATCGTCTGCAGCTCCTCGTTGACCGACTGCATCTCCTCCTTGGCGGTCTCCAGCTCCTCATTCGTGGCCTGCAGCTCTTCGTTCGCGGACTGGAACTCCTCGTTGAAGGATCGCAGCTCTTCGTTCGCGGTCTCCATCTCCGAGATGCTCGCCATAAGCTGCGACCTTGTCGCCGCCAGCTCCTGCGCCAGCTCCCGGTCGTCGTCTCCCGCCGCATCCGTGGTGTCGGACGCGAGCGCCCCCCGGCGACGCATCGGCCCGGCATCGATGAAGGCGATCAAATAGCGTTCCCGATCGCTCCGCCCGTCGGAAACCGGCTTCACGATCAATGTGATGAGCCGGGTTCGTGCTTCGAAACTGAGCGTCAGGCCGTCCTGGACGACTGTCGCGTGGTCAATCATCACCTTATGCACGGCGCTCCGAACCGCCCGGCGCAGCGGCCGGCGCAGGATGCCGAACAGGCCGAGATTGGCGACGCCCGGTGACGGTTCCAGATAGCGCCCGACCGCGCCGCCGGAGAACCGGATGATGTCGCAGGCCCGGTCGATCACGACATACGCGGGTGAATACTGCTCCAGCGCGCGGCGCGCATTCCGATCGAGCGTATCGTCGCCCCCACCGGCCGGGCGCGCCACGTTCTCCAGTTGCGCCAGTCCGGCCGGCGCGGGATTGCCCGGCACCAGGCCCGCGCGGCGCGTCTGACCGGTCCGCGGGGCCGATCCGGGGCGCGCCGCCTTCGCGTCCCGGCGCCGGAACAGCCGGTGCCGCTTGCCGGCGGACTCGAACAGCCCGGCGCCGTGCCCGGTGCTCTCGGATGGCCCCAGGAACAACCACCCACCCGGGATCAGCGCATAATGAAAGATGCTGATGACCCGGTCCTGCAGGTCGCCGCCAAGATAGATCAGCAGGTTGCGGCAGGAGATCAGATCGAGCTTCGAGAACGGCGGATCCTTGATCACGCTATGGACCGAGAACACGCACATCTCGCGAATTTCGCGCACCGGCCGGTAGTCTTCGCCGTCCTCGACGAACCATCTCGCGCGGCGTTCCGGCGTCATGCGCGCCAGCGCAGGCTCGCGATAGCGCGCCGCCCGCGCGGTAAAGATGGCCGCCTCGTCGATGTCGGTGCCGAAGATCTGCGGCTTCGGCGCGTTGTCCTGCCGCTCGATCAGTTCCTGCAGCAGAATCGCCAGCGAATAGACTTCCTCCCCGCTGGCGCAGCCAGGGACCCAGATGCGAACCGTGTCGGCCGCCCCTTTGCCCGCCAGGATGTTCGGCAACACCGTTTCCTGCACGGCAAGGAAGGCGGCCGGATCGCGGAAGAACTGCGTGACACCCACCAGCAGATCGTGGAACAGCCGGTCGATCTGGCGTGGCTCGCGTCGCAGCACGTGCAGCAGGTCAGGCACCGTCGCGATGCCCTGGGCCTGCATGCGGCGCCGGATACGGCGCGTCAGCGTCGCTGTCTTGTACTGGCTGAAATCATGACCGATGCGGCCGCGCAGCAATCCGCAGATCTCGGCGAACAGTATGGGATCGAGCTGCGCGCTGCCCGTTGCGACGGGCACGGCATTGCCGTGCGTCGAGGCGGCCTCACGCAACAACCGCTGGTGGTCGAGCAGCGCCGCCGGCATCTCGCTCGCCGGCAAAACGTGGTCGACCAGGCCGGTGGTCGCCGCGGTGTGCGGCATTCCCGTCATCATCTGTCCGTCGTCCAGGCGCTGCGCCAGGATCAGCCCGCCTTGCAGCTTGACCTCACGCAGGCTGCGCGCCCCGTCGCTGCCGGCGCCCGAGAGAACGATGCAAACCGCATGGCGTTTCTGGTCCTCGGCAAGGGCCGTGAAGAAGGCGTCGATCGGCCACCGGTTCGCGCGTGCCGGCGCGGGACTGGCGATGACCAGTCGACCGGCGTTGACTGTCATCGTCGCGTCCGGCGGTATGACGAACACCATGTTCGGTGCCAGCGGCATGCCGTCGGCCGCTTCCACCACCGGCATGGCGGTGTGCGGCGCGAGCAGGGCCACCAGCAGACTCTTGTGTATCGGATCGAGGTGCTGGATCAGCACGAATGCCATGCCGGTGTCCGGCGGCAGATTGTTGAGGAATGTGGTAAACGCGTGCAGGCCGCCCGCCGAGGCACCGATTGCGACGGTCAGGAACGGCAGGATGGCCGTCGTCGCGAAATCGTCGTCGCGGGCGTCGTCGTGCATGACACCCCCTTGGGCACCCGCGCGGGCATCCACACGGCGGTTGCGCGGGGCCTTGCCGGCGCCCTGACGCAATTCTACAGGACTGTTGGGCATCCGGACCCTTTATCCTGGTGACGATTGATCGCGGACCGCAGTCGATCGCTGGTGGCGGCGGCGGCGATGCGGAGCCGGTTTCGCCGACACGCCGCCGACGGCCTGCGAGATTGCTGCCGTTCGTGGGACGTTAGCTCCCGACTCGCGCGCCGTGCAACCATCCATTGATTGGAATCGCCGCCGATACAACCGCTCGATAGGCGATTGCGGTTCGAATGACGGTCGGAAAGGGCCGCCGGATTATCTCGTTAGCGGTTGATCTCATGAACCAATTCACGCAATGCCCGAGCAGCCGGCATCGCGGTCGGATCACTGCCGCGCGTCCGATTCTACTGCCCCAGCCGCTGCAGGATCTGCGGCACGTGCACCTGGTCGCCCTTGTAGTTCCCGGTCAGCGCATACATGACCAGATTGACACCAAAACGATACGCCAGCGTGCGTTGCCGCGCCCCGCCGGGGATCACCGCATAGGGATTGCGCCCGTCCGCATCAACCGCCCAAGCCTCCGCCCAGTCGTTGCCGCCGACGATCACCGGGCTGACGCTGTCATTCGTGCGATCCTGATCGCGCTGCACCCACACCGTATCTCCGGTGTAACGACCGGGAAAATCCGACAGCAGGTAGAACGCGCGCGCCAGCACATGCTCGGTGGTCAGCGGCGCCAGCGGCGGGATCACCAGCCCGCGCGCCACCCGTTGCAACGCGTTCTCGGTGCCGGGGGCGAACCCCGCGCCGGAGCCGGAATCGCGCGTGTCGATCAGGATGATGCCGCCGCGGCTCATGTAGTCGTTCAGCGCCGCCGCCTCCGCGGTGTCCAGCGGCTCCGCGTTGGCGTTGATCGGCCAATACAGCAATGGGTAGAAGCTCAGGTCCGTCTTGCCCGGCACCACCGCGTCCGGCTCCGTCAGCGTCGCCGCGGTGCGCCGGTTGACGTAGTCCGACAGACCCTCCAGCCCGGCGCGCACGATCCCGTCAAGCTGGGCATCACCGGTGACGATGTAGCCCAGTCGGGTCGTCAGCGCCGGGTTGGGATTGTTCTCCAGCGCCCAGGCCCGCGGGATGATGGCGTTCGAGATGATCCCCAGGGAGATCGTCGCCAGCGAGACCATTCCCTGCGGGACCGCTCCCAGCGCCGCCATCCCCTGTGCGACCATCCCCTGTGCGGCCATCCCCTGCGCGACGATCCCCTGGGGGATCATCCCCTGCGCGACCGTCCCCCGCGGGATCATCCCCGGTGCGGCCATTTCCTGGGGGTTGAACTTCTGCGGGATCGTCCTCGGCAGGCTGGTTCCCAGTGCGCCCATTCCCACCAGCACAATCAGCGCCACCGTGGCCAGCCGCGACGCTCCAACCCGACGCCGCAACAGCCCGCGCAGCCCGAGCGCAATCACCAGGTCGAGCGCCAGCAACGCCATCGCCGCCGCCAGCAGCGACGGGCCGATCGCCCGCTCCACGCCCCGCGCGGCGAAATTCTCCAAGCTGGCGCCACGCACCATCGGCGCGGCCTGCGGCAACGCCAGGTTGGCCCCCAGGTTCAACGCCTGGCGCCCATTCTCCGGCCCATACAGCCCCGGCGGATGGCGCGGCGAAACCGCAGTCCGCGCAAACGCGTTCGCCGCCAGCCCGGTGGCGGATTCCGGCGGCGTGGTCAGCAGTCCATAGCCGTCCAGCGTTTCCGCCGGTGCCAGCACGGTCGCCTCGGTCGGCGTCGCCACCCCGGCCGACAGCGCGACCAGTCGGCGCAGCATCTCCACGAACAGCCCGGACAACGGCAGGTTCGACCAATCGGCATTGGCGGTGACGTGGAACAGCACGATGCGCCCCGCGCCGCGCGCCGCCTCGGTCACCAGCGGCGTACCGTCGGCCAACTGCGCCCAAGTATGAACGCCAAGCGAGGTGCTCGGCTCCGCCAGCACCTGCCGCGTCACCTTCACTTCGGGCGGCACCACCAGGCCGGCGAACGGTGAGCTTGCCGCGAATGGCGCCAGCCCGGCCGGCTCGCTCCAGGAGAGTGCCCCGCCCAACTGCCGGTCGCCGCCCAGCAGAGGCACCGGCAGCAGCGGATCGGTCTCGCCGATCGGCTGCTCCGCAGTGCGCGGCCCGGCAAACCGGATCAGCAGCCCGCCCTGCTCGACCCAGTGCGTCACCGTGTCGCGCTCCGCGCCCGCCGGCAGCGGCCGGTCCGCCAGGATCAGCACCGAGGTCTCACGCCGGGCCAGGCTGGCCAGATCACCGGTGTGCAGCTCGGTATAGGGCTCCAACGCCCGGTTCAGGTAATACAGCGGCCCGGCGAACGGCGTCTCGGCGGTGGTCTCATCGCCTGCCAGCAGCCCGACTGGGCGCCGCCGCCAACGCTCATCCAGCAGCACCACCGACGCGGCCGAGGGCGGACCCTCTAGCACTAGCCGATTGAGCCGATTACGCAACTCCGGCGGCAGCAGGATCGGCGCCTCGCCGGTGGCCGCACCCGCCGGCAGGTCAATGACGGCGCGCGCCAGCGTGCGCCCGTCGCCGCTTTGTGCCAGCACGAACGCCTTGGTCGGCGCCGGAAGCGGCGCTTGGGCAACCCGCGCAATCAGCCGATCCGCCTCGCTCCGCGGCGGCAGCAGCACACGCTGCGGCAACACCGTACAGCAAATCTCGGTCACCGGGCCGGCATCCGCCAGCGCCTGTCCGAACACACCGAAGTCGGCGCCATGCGTCAGCCCATCGGCGACATAGACCACCGCGCCACCCGACCCAGCCGCCTTCCAGCCCGCCAACGCGGCCGCCGCAGCCGCCCGATCAGGCGGCCAAGGCTCCGGGTGCAGCGCCGCCAGTCGCGCACGCAAATCCGGCACCGGCAGCACCGCGGTCAGCCGCGGCGCCGCCCCGGTCTCATCCGCCGCGGTCGCCAGCAGCGCCGCCTGGCGCCCCGCCCGCGCCGCGCTGTCCAGCACGCCATTCGCCGCTTGCATCCGACGCGGCCAGTCGCTCGCCGCCGCCCAGCCGTTGTCCACCACCAGCAGCACCGGCCCAGCGCCCGGCAGACGCGAGCCTGCGTCCAGCACCGGCTGGGCCAAACCGACGATCACCAGCCCCGCGGCGAGCACCCGCAACAGCAGCAGCCACCACGGCGTGCGCGCCGGCGTCTCCTCCCGCGCATGCAGACCTAGCAACAGCCGAATGGCCGGAAAACTCTCGCTTAACGGCGCCGGCGGCGTCACCCGCAACAGCCACCACAACAGCGGCAGCCCAGCCAACGCCAGCAACACCCACGGAGCGGCGAAAATCATCCCAACCCTCGCCCGGTCGAACTAAGTTCAGGGCGCTGCCCTGAAACCCACCAGGGGGCTTTGCCCCCTGGACCCCCACCAGAGGCGGAGCCTCTGGAACTCCATCCATTTTGGTTGGGGTGAGGGCGGGGGGACTGGGCCGGCCTGGGCCGCTGCCATCACGCCGGCAAACAGCCGGCGTGATGGCAGCGGCCCAGGCCGGCCCAGTCCCCCGCCCTCACCCCAACCAACGGGCGGGTTCCAAGGGCTCCGCCCTTGGCGGGGATCCAAGGGGCAGCGCCCCTTGGCGGGGTCTGGGGCGGAGCCCCAGCCTTGCTTTCGTCCGCGCGAGGGCTGGGGTGGGTCATCGTGCGGACAGTGCCGTATACAACCCGAGCAGCGCGGCTTCCGGCGGTTGGTCGGTACGATGAATGGCAAAGCTGAACCCTGCCGCGCCGCAGATCGCCGCCAGGCCGGCCTGCTGCGCTTTTAGGCGCGCGGCGTAGGCCGTGCGCACGCTTTCCACGCGTGGGATCAGTGTGTCGCCATCGTGTTCGACGCCGCGGAATCGGATGCGACCGCTATACGGCAGCTCGACTTCGGCGGGATCAAGCACCTGCAACATCGTGCCGGTGACCGGGATGGCGCTGAGCCGGCCGATTTCCGCCTGGATTTCATCCAGCGGCGCGAGGAAGTCGCCGATCAGCACCACGCTGGCGTGCCGGGGCAGCTTCACGCGTGGCGGCAGGCCGACCTCGGCCCCCACCTCGCCATCGGTCAGGCCGTCCAGCGCGGCTGCCAGACGATCGAGGCCGACGCGGCCCGAGACCGGTCGTTCGCCCGGGGCGATCAGCATCACCCGTTCCCCGCCGCGCAACAGCAGCGCCGCCAGCGCCAGCAGCAGCAGCCCGGCGCGTTCGCGCTTTTCCACCGACACCAGGCGCGAATGCCACCGCATGCTGGGCGAGCTGTCGCGCCACAGGCAGACGGTTTGCGCTGCTTCCCACTCGGTTTCGCGTACGAACCAGCCAAGCGGCGCCGGGCGGCCGGATTTCGCCGACTGGCGCCAATCGATCCGCGCGATCGTGTCGCCGACCACGAACGGGCGGAACTGCCAGAAGCTGTCACCTTGCCCGACACGCCGTCTGCCGTGTACGCCCTGTGCCACGGTCGAGGCGACGCGCTCGGCGGCGACCATCAGGGGCGGCAGGCGCGCCCCGAGGGCCTCGGCGCGGCGGGCCTCGGTGGCCGTGCGAGAGGCCGAGCTAGCCAAGACAGCCAAGACAGCCAAGGTAGCCAAGGTAGCCAAGGTAGCCAAGGTAGCCAAGGTAGCCAAGGTAGCTAAGACTCTCCCGCTCCCCTTGAGGGCTTGGGCCGCGAAGCGGACCAAGGTCGGGGGGAGGGGTTGGCGCACGAGAAACGTCGGTGCGACCCTGGCAGCAACCCCTCCTCCCAATCCCGTCCCTGAAGGGGAGGGGGAGAAGCTTACGCTTTGACCTCGGCCCCAGCCTCACGCAAGCCGCTCCACCAGGCGGTCGATCACGTCGCCAAGCGCCACGCCATCGGCGCGCGCGCCGAAATTCAGCGCCATGCGATGACGCAGCACCGGGCGGGCGAGCGCTACCACGTCATCGATGCTTGGCGCCAGGCGGCCATCGATCAGCGATCGCGCGCGAGCGGCCAGCATCAGCGCCTGCGCGGCTCGCGGGCCGGGACCCCAGGCGACGTGGCGCCGCACCGTGTCGTCCGTGGTGCTCTCCGGCCGGCCGCCGCGCACCAGCGACAGGATCGCGTCAACCACCTTCTCGCCCACCGGCACGCGGCGGATCAGCATCTGGGCGGCGATCAATTCCTCACCTGTCAGCGCCCGCGCCGGCCGATCTTCGGTGGCGCCGGTGGTGGCCAGCAGCATCGCGCGCTCGGCTTCCAGCAGCGGGTAGCCGACATCGATCTCCAGCAGGAAGCGGTCGAGTTGCGCCTCCGGCAGCGGGTAGGTGCCTTCCTGCTCGATCGGATTCTGTGTCGCCAGCACGTGGAACGGCCGCGGCAGCACGTGCTCCACACCACCCACCGCGACCCGCTGCTCCTGCATTGCCTGCAGCAGCGCCGACTGGGTGCGCGGACTGGCGCGGTTGATCTCGTCGGCCATCAGCAGTTGGCAGAACACCGGGCCGGGAACGAAACGGAAGCTGCGCCGCCCCTCGGTCTCGTCGAGCACCTCGGAGCCGATGATGTCGGCCGGCATCAGGTCCGGGGTGAACTGCACCCGCTTGCTGGCCAGGCCCAGAACGATACCCAGCGTCTCGACCAGCCGGCTCTTGCCCAGGCCCGGCACGCCGACCAGCAGCGCGTGGCCGCCGGACAGCAGGGTGATCAGCGTCTGATCCACCACCTCGTCCTGGCCGAAGATCACCCGGCCAATGGCGGCGCGCACCGCTGCCACACGCGCCCCGAGGGCCTCCACCTCGCCCAGGATGGATTTTGCGTCGAAGCCGGAGGTGTCGAATCCAGCAGCGCCCTGTTGCGCCGGCGCCATACTGAGCAGACATGCGGGTCGTATCCCTTCCTTCCGGCCTGCGCCAATACATATAGGCACTTTCCCTCACGTGGGGATGCTACGCATATCGGCAAGCGGGAGGGAAACGCGCATCACAATGGAAGTCCGGACGTGAACGACGTCAGGCCGCCAGTGCAGGGGTCTCTCCGCACCGAGCAGGCAGCGCGCGCATGCGGCGGGCCCGCCCCCAACGACATCACTTGCAAGGCCGCTGCCTCTGACGCGTCCCGTCCCAGGCAGCGGCGGCCCCCCGTCGAGTGCGGCGACCTGCCGTTCCTGATCCGTCGTGACGGCACCTGGCTCTATCGCGACAGTCCGATCAACCGCAAGGAACTGGTCTGCCTGTTCTCCTCGGTCCTGCGGCGGGACGAGGATGGCGGATTCTGGCTGGAAACCCCCGTCGAGCGCGGCCGCATCGAGGTCGAGGACGCGCCGTTCGTCGCGGTCGAGCTGGACTGGACCGGCGCGGGCAGGCGGCAGGTGCTGTCGTTCCGCACCAATGTCGATCAGATCGTCACCGCCGGCCCCGATCATCCGATCCGGGTGGCGTACGATCTGCTGACCTGCGAGCCGACCCCCTACATCTCCGTGCGTCCGGGCGCCGGCCGCCTGGCGGTCGAAGCCCGCATCGCCCGCCCGGTCTATTATGAACTGGTCGCGCTGAGCGAGCCGCATTTTGTCGGCGGCTGCCGCATGCTCGGCGTTTGGAGCTGCGGCCGCTTCTTCTCTTTGGGCGAGCTGCCGTCTGGTGAAGACTGAACTTGTTGTGAAGACGGCAGCCGTGAAGACGCCAGGCGTGAAGACCGCGGCCCTGGTGAACCCGCTGGCCGTGACGACGCGGGACGCGAAGATCGGCCGGATGAAGCCTGGGCGCCGCATCGCGTGACCGCCGAGGAATTGCGCGCCCGCCTCATTTCGATCGTTGCCGCCGCGGAACCGGGTCGGATCACCCATGGCATGGAAGTGTCCGACATGCTCGACACACCACCGGCCCCCGCGGCGGTGCTGGTTCCCTTCGTGCTAGGTCCCACGCCCGGCGTGCTGCTGACCAAGCGCACCGCGCACCTGAACAAGCACGCCGGACAGGTGAGTTTCCCCGGCGGCCGGATCGACCCGACCGATGCCGACGCCACCGCCGCCGCGCTGCGCGAGGCGCAGGAGGAGATCGCGCTCGATCCCAGCCAGGTCACCGTGCTGGGGCCGTTAAGTGATTTCCTGACCGGAACGGGATTCCGCATCACCCCGGTGATCGGCCTGATCCCGCCCGACCTCGCTTTCCTGCCCTCGCCCAACGAGGTCGAGGTGGTATTCGAGCTGCCGCTAGCGGTGCTGCTGGACCCCGACGCACCGCAATTGCGGCCACGCGAGGTGGACGGACGACGGCGCGACTTCTGGGTCTGGCCGCATCCGGAGCATTACATCTGGGGTGCCACCGCGGCGATCCTGGTGCATCTGGCCCGAGCGCTGCGCTTCCCGGGCTGATCCTCGACCCAAGCGGGCGACCCAAACGGGCAGCGCCGTGTTGGCGGCGCCGGCTGTTGCCGCCGGACGCGATCCCGGCAATCCCAACCGTCAGCGCGTTTTAGTGACCGACGTCACACCTTGCGAGCCTCCTCGCCCTATCAACGCGCCATCAATCGACCACCAGGAGGCTCCCATGGCCGACAAACCCGATCCGCAGGAAGCGCTGTTGCCGCTTGCCAAGCTCAAGCCGCTCGTCGGCCTGGCCGAGACCAAGCCGGTCAGCGTCGCTTTCGGTCTCACCAAGGAAAAGATCGCGTTGCTGTTGCTGAACAAGACGGCGAAACCCAAGAAGGTGGCGGCGCAATTGAAGAGCGACGCGAAGGCGTCGCTCGAGCCGAGCTCGCTGCGCTTCGGGCGGATCACGATCGACATGAGCGATCCCGATACGGTCAGGTTCTCGGTCAACAAGACCGAGGTCGGCGGGACGATCACCGCGTTGCTGCGCCTGATCAAGCGCACCGGCTATCAGGGCATCGTGATCAATCCGGACACGGCGCTGGAAACCGAGTTCGAAGACGATGCGGAGGCCTCGTCCGACCAGTCGGCGTCCGGCGACCTCGCACTGTCGCAGTCGGCCGAGCCGCCGCCCCCGGAGCCGCCGCCCCCGGAGCCGCCGCCACCGCCGCCACCGCCGCCGCCTGCCGCAACGCGGGCAGCCCCGCCGGCGGACCCGCTGGCACTCGGCAAGGCCGGCAGCAACGGCGCGGCCGTCGCCCTGACGAAGTCCGTGCTGTTGTGGGACGCAACACGCAAATACCTCGAGAGTCAGATCAAGCCGCTCCAACAGGCGATCCTCGAGGCATCCAGCGACGAGGAGGACTTCGACGCGATCAAGTCCGGCACACCGGTCCTGGAGGCGGTGCTGGAGCGGCTCGATACACGCCTGTCAGCCAAGCTCAACCAGATCCATGGCACGCCGGACCAGGCCATCCGGGTCCAGCTCCGCAAGGAAGCCAAGGACATCGTCACCGAGTACCAGGGCTACATGGCGAGCGAACCGCTGGTCGGCGCCCTCGACGGCAATCCCTTCACCAGCTTTGACGGCGTCGCCCGCGTGCAGGCGACGCTCAAAGCAATCGCAACCTATCTCTGAGGACCGTCCCATGGGCATGCCACTCACCGAAGCGCAGCGCGCCTTCATCAACACCTACATCTCCGGCAAGTCCAAGTCGGAGCAGAGCAAGATCACCAGTGCCTATCTCGACTACGTGCGCCGCCGCGACACGGTGGCCACGCTGGTGGAGAAGCTCGAACCCGGCCACCCGCAGCTCGCGCTGCTGCGCCAGCAACTCGCCGATGCCGAGGTCAAGGCCAGGGGCGGCAAGTTCCAGGAGGCGTACGAAGACCTGCGCAGCGTGAAGAACGCGGCGCGGGGCGTTGCCAAGGGCTATGTCGCCGGCCTGTCGCCCTCGCAACTTGGCGACGAGATCAACCGCATGGGAGAGAAGATCGGCTCGCTTTGGTTCGACTGCAAAACCGTGCGAACCGCGATGGAGCAGTTGATCCAGCGCGTGCGCGACTATCCGAAGCTGTCCGCGATCGACGACATGGAGCAGGCATTCGCCGCCCGCCGCGCGCTGACCGATGTGGAAGCATACTGGCGTGGCCAGATCGAGGGGTTGCGCCGTCTTGCCGACGCCGCCGGAAAAACCGCCGAGACGTTGCAACTGCAGAACGCGTTGACCGTGCTCGCGCGCCGTACCGCGACGATGCAGCAGACCGGGGACGCGGCGCAAAAGAAGGCGGCGGAAGCATTCACCGCGCCGCTGCTGGAGATCAACAAGAAAGCCACGGTCAAGGGCAAGTTCCTCTGCGCGGCTGTCGTCAAGAGCAGCTTCGATGAGCAGGTCTATGCCTTCGAGGATGCGCTCAAGCCCATCAAGGACCTTAGCAAGTTCCAGACGCGGGACGCGGCGCCCGACGCCAAGTCAAACAAGATCCAGCAACTGGAAAAGAAGGAAGAGATGCGGCTGATCGACGCAAAGATGCGCTACCTCGATGACGTCGAGCGCGACATCGCGCTGACCGCCGGTCCCAAGGCGTCCAAAGACGGCCAGCCGACGCCCGCACGCACCGTGCTGCGAACCTTCCACGTGGACGACGTGTTCGACGACGAGATCGATGATGCCGAGATCGACGATGGCAAGATCGTCGTCGCCTGCGCGGCCGCGGTGGACGAGTTGAAGTCGCTCTTTGAGTCGGAGCAGCCGAACAGCGACGTGGTGTTCGACCTGATGCTGAAAAGCGAAGCGGATCTGAAGGCCGACCTCGCAGAAAGCATGGGTCTGGCGCGCGATGGTGCCGACTGGGCGCCGGCGCGCAAGAAGCTGATCGAAACGATGGCGAGTGAACTCTACCAGGCGGTGCAGGCCAACAGCCCGAACCGCGCGGCCGACGACATGTCGACCATCAAAATGAACGGCAAGACCTGCGGCAAGCCGGAGAAGATCGGCGCCGGCGGGATGGGCGACATTTTCCGCTACACCTGCGATGACGGCAGCACCGTCGTCGTCAAGGTGTTGCAGAACGCGCAGCTTCCGACCGCCGAGAAACTTGCCGAGATGCCGAAGGATGAGGCGGACGACCTGCGCGAGAATGCCGCGGAGAAGCGCGCCGACATGATCGGCGAGATGCGCATGCATCGGCAACTCAGCGGCGGGGAAAACGGGCGGTGCCCGGACAACGTGGTGCCCATGAAAGGGGCCGCCGTAGGCAAGGATGGCGTGCTGCTGATGCTGATGGACGAGGCCAAGGGCGGCGATCTCAGCTCGCTGTCAGAATCGGTGAACGCGCTCAGTCAGTCCGGACTGATCCCCGAGGCCGCGCGCATCGCGATGGTGCAGCGGACAATGCAGCAGGCGGTGCGCGGGTTGAAGGCGGTGCACGACGCAGGCGCAATGCACCTCGACGTGAAGGCGCAGAACTTCCTGCTCGACGCCGACGGCAACGTCCAGATCGCCGACTTCGGCTCGGCACGCGCCGCGGATGACGACGGCAAGGTGAACACCCACGGCGTGCCGACCACCACAGTCTACGCGCCGGACGAGTTCGGCAAGACAATGGATCAGTCGAATGAGGTGTTCTGGCTCGGCTCGATGCTGCAGGTCATGAGCTCGGACCTGCAGGGGCCCGGCACACTCCAGAAGCTGGACGTGCGCTGGCCCGGCGACATGGAGAAGGCACGCACCACGGACGCTGACGGCACGGTCCACGATCAGACCTCGCTCGACCGGCTGCGCAATGCGATGCTCGACCCGGATCCCGCCAAGCGGCCGAGCCTCGACAGCGTGCTGATGAGTTCCTACCTCGACGATGTGGACCACGCCTACTCGGACCAGAACGTTGCGGACCTGATGAAGGCGGTTACCGCCTATAACGGCAAGGTCGGCGGCGAGGTCGCCAAAATCGCGAAGAAGATCGACACGCTGCGGGCGAAGATCGCCAGCGCCGAGCCCCCCGGCAACGCCGACGCGAAGCAGCGGGCCGCAGCGGCCAAGCAGACAAAACCCTGGCAGGACGAGTTGACAGCGGAACAAAAGAAACTCGACGCCATCAACGCACGGGCCGACGTGGCACCGCTGCTCGCTGCGATCGAGCAGGCCGGCGCCGCGTTCAAGTAGGCCGGTAGCAGTCACGTCGAGCCACCCGACCGTCATGGCTGCCCGTGGGGTCGGCCATGACGGTCGGGTGGTGCTGACGGCGGGGGCGGTTGGGACGGTCAGGCCAGTGCGGGACAACGCTCTGTCGGACCGTCTACGGATCAAACCGTCGGCGTGGCGGCGCGATCCCCGCCGGTCACCGGCACCAGTTTCCGCACGTCCTGCTCGATGGCAAAGAACAGCCGCGTCGGCACGTCCTCGTCGCGGCCACGCAGGCGCGCTGAATGAAACGGCAGGGCTTCGCCCGAAATGCCGGCAATCCGCAGCACGTCTTCGGCAACCACCGCCTCGCAGCCAAGCTCCTTGGACAACTCCTGCAGGCGGGATGCGACGTTGGGCGGATCGCCGAGGCCAGTGAAGGTGACGTGGTCGCGGAACCCGATCTCCCCCACCAGCGTCGTCCCGCACTGCATCCCGATGCCCATCATCAACCGCGCATCCAGCCCTTCCCGCAGCAGCGTGCGGAGCTGGTCCACATTGCGCGCCACCACCGCCAGCGCCGCGATCGCCTGCGCGCAAGCGGTGGCCGCATCGACCTTCAGGCCGAAGATCGCCAGTATACCGTCGCCCAGGAACTGGTTGGGTTGTCCGCCGACTTCCAGCACCGCGGCCGAGACGCCCGCGACGAATCGGCCAAGGATGAAAACGCTGTCGTGCGGCAGCCGGGTCGATGCGAGGCGGGTCGAATCGCGCATGTCGATGAACATGTGCACCAGGAACCGCTCCTCCGGGGCGTGCCCAGCTTGCCATCGGTGCAGAAAGGCGGTCGCCGCCTCCGGCGGGATAAGCGGGATCACCGTCACGTCGCCCGTTGGATAAAACTGGCACGCAAGGCGGACGGTCGCGGCGTCGAGCCCAAGTCGGTCCAGTATTCGCTGTTCCGGTTCCTTGGCGGCCGGCAGTGGTGCGTTCGCCAGCACCCGGACGCGGCAGAGCGAACACCGCCCGCGTCCGTTGCACGGGCTCGCGAGCGCGATGCCGACGAGGCGACTCGCTTCCAGCACGCTGAAGCCGTGGGGCACAACGGATCGACTGCCGTCGGGATAAGCGACGCATATGCGGCCGCCCCGACGGTCATGCAGCCCGCGCATTATCCGCGCCAGGACGATCACGCCAAGGGCAATGCCGTCGAACAGCAGGAAGCCGTCGCGCAGGTCCGCAAGAATGGTGTTCTGTGGCGCGGTGCCGACAATGTTCGATCGAGTGGCGGCGGCGCGCCAGACCGGATCCCGCGCCAGCGCCGTGACCTCCCGCCCGGCCTGGAAATAGCCAAGCAACGCCAGCACCGGCAACAATACCGCAGCCACCAGCAGCCAACTCTTCGCCCACGTGTACCAGGACTTCAGCCGCAGCCAGAAGTGCAGGCCCAGGCAGCCGTGGGTCCACGCAACCAGCAGCAGCGTCAACTGAACGCCGCCAAGAAACGGCGAAGTGATCCAGAATGAATAGAGCTCCTGTGCGTAGCCCTTGTTCAGGTCGAACGTGGTGAATGCAATGCGAGTTACCGCGAGATGGTTCGCCAGCAGCGGTGGCACCGACAGGCCGAGCAAGAGCTGCGCCAGTTCTGGCAAGGTCCAATACAGGCGGCGCCTTTCATACAGTGCCCATAGCCCGAGAACGAAATGCACAGCCAATGCGCAGTACAGTGCCGCGGTGCCTATCACACCCTGCCAGACGAATTTCTGGACCAGCAGTCCGCGCTCCATCCAGTCAAGCGAGACGTTGCCCAGCGCGTGGTTGGACAGGTGCAACGTCACATAAGTAAACAGCACGAGTCCGCTGCACAGGCGCACCGAGCGAATGCCCGACGGTGCGGTCCGGCGCAGGCGGCGCACCGATGATGCGGTGGAACGCATTCCCTGCGTTTGGCCGCGAGAAGCGTGCCGCCGGAAGGCGCTGCGTCCCTTCCCGGCGATGATCGCAGCGAGCGGCTCAGGGCTCACCGGCGAGCACCTCCGGTTTGCGGATCAGCAGATAGCCGCGCTCGTGCACCAGCGCGCCTGCCTGCTCCCAGGTGCGGATCTGCCGATTCACCTTCTCGCGCGAAACGCCAACCAGCGTGCTCAGGTCCTTCTGCGACAGGCGCAGGTCGAGGCGCCACTCGCCGTCCCTGCGGGTGCCGTAGTTGGTGGCGAGCCGCAACAGAAGCCGGCCGAGCCGCGCCGACAAACCGAGCCTGGCGATTTCCTCAACCGAACGGTTGGCATCGCGCAACCGACCGCAGAGCGATTGCATCAGCCGTATGCAAAGACCGGGGTTGGCTTCCAGCAGCCGCAGGAAGTCGCCGCGCTGGATCAGCAGCAGGACGCCGTCCTCAAGTGCGGTGACGTCGGCGCTCCGCTCGCCGTCGTCAAGCAGCGCCATCTCGCCGACCACCTCACCCGCGCCAAGCACGCCGAGCGAAGTCTCGTGGCCCTCGGCAGACGTGACGCTGATGCGCACGCGACCCTGCAGGATGACGACCATGCAGCGAGCAGGGTCTCCCTGGCGCATGACCGTCTCGCCGCGGGCGAAACGTTGGTTCGTTGCGCGCATGAGGACCGCTTCCAGTTCGTCGGGCGTCAGCGGTCGGAACAACGCGCAGGCGCGCAGCGCCTCGCGTCGCGCCGATAGCGTGGGGCTCCATTTGCCTGGGGGCACGGACATTGGCTTGCCTGCCGCGTTCGCGATCACGGAACTGTCAGTGGTCCCACGATGCTATGACCGCGTCCAGCCCACCCACTCCAGCCTGACGACTCCAGGCTGTCCACTGTTGAGGATGTCGCGGTGGGCCTGTCCGAGCGCACCAGCCAGGTCATTTCCGGACCGCAGGGCCGCCTGCATGCCATAACCGTGCGCGCCAATCCGGCGGCTGTTCGCGGTCGGGCGCAACATCGCTACACCTTACGGCTTGACAACGTTGCCTGCCGTTCGGCGGCTTGGGGCTTTACCCGATCATCTCAACCGGCACCGTACCGGGACGGCTGCGCGGGTCACGATCAGGCGCGCGAGCATCTGCGTCGCGCCCTTGTTGGCGTGGATCGCCAGGATCATACCAACGGTCAAAAAGCATGACCTTTGGTATGAATCGCTGTTCGGCGCGCCGCCGCCCACCAACCCGGCGCGTGATACCAACCGGCGAAATCGATGGAAATGTCAACGATTTCGCCGGTTGGTATCACATCTTGGACGCCCGCGGTTTCCGCCAACTTGCGCCAGACGGCTCGTCTGAGAGGCTCGCCTGATACAGTGCACAGCTTCGACGCCGCGGCGTTAAGCTGCACAACGTAGTCCGCCCCCGGCTCGACCACCGTCCACAGCTCGCGCCAGCGATCGTAGACGCGCTCGCTGCGGCGGATCTCATCGCGCTCGATCCTGGCTACGTCCAGCCGTTCGGCGGTGCGGCGATCTGTGATCTCAGTGCTCTGGAAACACTGTGCCCCGGAAACACTGTGCCGCGATCGTGCCAGCAGCGGTTTGGAGCGCCGTGCCGGGCAGAGGTCGTAGATCTCGGCCACGGCGCCGGCGGCGCGGAGCATCAGGCAGGCGATGCAGATGGCCTGCCAATGCTCGGAGGAAGAACCCGGCTACACCAGTTATGAGCTCCCTGACGTCACCACGCCGTTGAAAATGTCCATTGCAACCCCCACGTGATTCTCAGTGCCCGGAGAGGTTGCGCCACCCGTATCGCGTATTGGTTGATTGAGCAGCGTGATCTCTCGTCCCGGACGCTGAAACTTCGTGGGGCGTACCAGGGCGTCGATAACCGTCCGGGTAATTGGTGTCGCGTCAGCAACATGGCGGCGCATATTCGCCGGTGAATTCAACGTGAAGCAGTTGTAACGTGCGGTAGACGTAAAAATTACGCTTAGCGCCTCATATTGCGCTAGCGAGGGTTGGAAGGGCTCGAAATATCCGCCCGCGGCGCGGGCGGCAATGTTGGAGCACCGACATGCTTTCCGGCACATCTACCCAGCAGGGCCACGAATTTGTCAACCGGCTCTTGAAAAAGAGCCCTCCGGCCGTGGCGCAAACATTCACAACCGAGCAACTTGAGGCGATCCGGCAAGTCTTTACCGCGGGGGGCTATTCCTCAGCGAATTCGTTTGACGATCACTCGCAGGGAGCCGAAGGCGAAGAAGAGGAACCCGGCAACCTCGCAGTAGCGCGGCCAGTATCTCCGAGTCCACACGACCGGCGCAGGCCCGGTCGGGACAATTCACTTTATCCGACCCTGATATCACTGCTTCGCCGACCGACTTCCGCCGTTGATGACGAGCCTGATCACGGTGACCTCCGCCCGGCGGTGGGGGTTGCGCTCATCGTTGTTCTATCGCTTGCCTTTTGGATCATCGTCGTTATCGGCATCTTGTTGCTGATATTCGTGTAGCTGCCAGGACTCGCGGAGTACACGCCGAAGGCGTTTTGCATGTCGCGTAAAGCGGAATAAAAGTTCAATCGTAACTAAGATACCGCCGCGCGGGCGCGAGGCGCGATCCTGTCCGATGGTGCTGGTGCTAACCGCGCAATGTCTCTGCATAATATTATGGCATAGTGATAAATTTTTGGAGGCAGACTTACCTTTTACTGGGATCGGTACTGAAAGAGGTGCGGAGCGTTTCGTAATAAACCAGTGAGATGGACCTTTCTGTCTTGCCGGCGATCCAATAATCTGGACGGGTTCGTGTCGTGCCGCCGGCCCGAACAAGCATCCGCGCGAGGCGCCATTCCTGCATTCGGCGGTGGGATGTGTTTTGCACGCAATGCCGAGCCTGCCTACTCTGCGCGCTCTGGGTTGGTCTTGCTTCCCTGGGGTGTCGCCGCACCCCGGAACGCCTGGATTTACCCCGAAACCCGGATGCCCCCGAAAGGTCGTGACACCACGCATTCGATCCCGTGCTGTCGACGGTCAAGGCTTTCGTTACCATCTATTGGTGGAGAGCGCCTCTCGACAGGGTGGTTCGAATGGCCGCTGCGCTGCACCGGTCAAGATCAGCGGACAGTATCCATTCCTCCCTTGCTTTGTATCAAGCCCCCAAACCTGATCCGCTCCGGGGCGGACCTTCCTGTCTTGCCGATGATGCAACAATCTGAACAACTCGCATCGTGCTCCAAACTCGAATAGCGCCGCACGAGGCACCATTCTTGCCTCCTCCGCGCGCGCTGTGCCCCTTCCGCTTCCTCTGTGTTAGAAGCTTGCCTGCCGAAAGATCGAGCGTCCCAATTCCATCGCCAGGTCCCATCACGAGAGTGCCCCGAACCACCCGCCCCCGGCATGACGGCGCGGCGATCGAGTGCACGCCGCAGGACCGGACGGGGCGTCTGCAAGGGAGGCCGGATCTCTGCGACTGACCGAACTGCTGCTGCTCCTCACGCCGTTCGCCGCGTTCATCGCGTGGCGGCTGTCGCTCGGCGCCGGCGGCCCATCGCGGTTGGTGCTGATTGTCGCTGCCTGCGTGCTGGCGCTGCTGGGTGGGATACTGGTCTGGCTGAGCCGGGAGGGTGCCGCACCCCCCGGTACCGCCTACGTTCCGGCGGAGTTGCAGGACGGGCGCATCGTGCCCGGGCACGCGGTCCCGCGATGAGCAAGCAGCCGATGAACGGCCGGCCAGTCGACCTCCGACCGGGGAACGACCCGCCCGCATTACGGATCACGCCGCCCCCGTTCCTGGCAGCCCCCGCCTTCGCCGCGTTGCTCGCCACGCTGCCGGGGCGCGCGTGGTCGGTGGAGCGGTGCGTGACGCGCTGGCCAACCGTCCGATCGCCGATATCGACCTGGCCACGAAGCTGCCGCCCACCGAGGTTATCGCGGCCCTGCGGCGTGCCGGTATCCGCGCCGTGCCAACCGGTCTCGCCCACGGCACCGTGACCGCGCTGCTCGATCCGCCCCTGGATGTCACACCGGGTGTTCCACCAGGTGTTGCACCTGATGTCCCATTGGGCGGTCCACCGGGTGTCGCCTCGAATGCCCACCCGCATCAGCACGGCGTGCAGATCACCACGCTGCGCCGCGACGTGGCGACCGACGGCCGCCACGCGACCGTCGCCTTCACCGATGACTGGCGCCAGGACGCGGCGCGGCGCGACTTCACCATCAACGCCATGTCGATGACCCACGACGGCGCGGTATACGACTATTTCGGCGGCATCGCCGACCTGCGCGCCGGCGTGCTGCGCTTCGTCGGCGAGCCAGCCGCTCGCATCGCCGAGGACACCCTGCGCGTGCTGCGCTACTTCCGCTTCTTCGCCCGCTACGCCGCCAGCCCGCCGCGGGCGTCGGTGCGGCAAGCACTCCAGGACGGCATCCCGGCGCTTGCAAATCTGTCCGCCGAACGCGTCTGGAGCGAGTTGCAGCGCATTCTGGCCGCGCCCGACCCGCGCGCTGCGGTCGCATTGATGGCGGAGCTGGGCGTCCTGGCCGCGATAATCCCCGAGGGTGCCGATCCCGCCGCCCTGGCGCGGCTGATCGCGGCGGGCGCCCCGGCGGACCCGATACTACGCCTGACGGCGCTGCTGACCGGCGACGTCGAGCACTTCGCCGACCGGCTGCGCCTGTCCGCCGCCGAGCGGCAGCGCCTGTTGGATCTGCGGACGACCCCGCTGGCACGCCCGGGCGACGACGACGCCACACTGCGCCGCCTGCTCGCCGATCACGATGCTTCGACCCTGATCGACCGCACCTGGCTCGCCCACGCTTCGCCCACGACCGCGCCGGACCCCGATCTTACCCCAGGCCCCCGTCCGACCCCAGGCCCCTGTCCGACCCCAGGCCCCTGTCCGACCCCAGGCCCCTGTCCGACCCCAGGCCCTTGTCCGACCCCGGGCACTGGTTCGCCGCCGGACCTTGGTTGGACCGATCTGCGATCCCGGCTGGCCGGGCTGCAACGACCGGTGTTTCCGCTGGAGGGACGCGATGTGCTGGCGCTAGGCGTGCCGCCCGGTCCGCGGGTCGGCGCCTTGTTGCGCGCGGCCCGCGCCTGGTGGCTGGCGGGCGGCTGCACCGCCACCGCGCGGGACTGCCGGGCCGAACTGGCACGGCAGGCATCCCGAGCCGACGCGGCGACAACCGAACATAAAGAAAAACCGCAACCTTCCGGACAAACCGGCCGCTGACCGCGTTGCCCATATGGCCCGCGGATTGTAGCGTCCGCCCGGCATCAGGATACCGGACCCCAACTCATCATGCCTGCCCGCATGCTCCCGGCCGCCGTGGCGCTACTCGCCGCGTCGATCTCATGTGCTGCGGCGCGCGACCTGACGGTCGTGTCGCGCGGGGCCGACTCGATTGACCCGTGGCTCAAGGTCCTCGTGCAGCCCTTCGTCGGCGCCACCGCCATCCCGGTGCACCAAGCTAGTTGGGACGGCGGCCTCGACGCGCTGGAGGCCCACCTCAAGGCGCCGGACGGCGACTGGGACCTGGTCGAACTGCGCCCCGACGAACTGGTGGCCGCTTGCGCCGACGGGCTGTTGGAAAAGCTCGACTTCGCCGCGATCGGTGGCAAGGACCACTACCTGCCGCAGGGCGTCTCCGATTGCGGGGTCGGCGCGGCGGCGAGCAACATCGTGCTGGCGTGGGACCGCGACAAATTCCCCGGCACGCCGACCTGGGCGGATTTCTGGGATGTCGCCAAGTTTCCCGGCAAGCGCGGCTTGTCCAAAGGGCCGCGCGGCAATCTGGAGATCGCGCTGATCGCCGACGGCGTGGCGCCGGCGGACGTCTACAAGGTCCTTGCAACGGCGGACGGTGTAGATCGCGCGTTCCGCAAGCTGGACCAGCTCAAGCCGTACCTGGTGTGGTGGTCGACCGGGCAGGACGCGGAACATATTCTCAGCTCCGGCGACGTGCTGATGACCAGTGCGCCGTCCGACCGGATTGCCGTCGCCGCGCGCACCGGTCCGCGCAATTTCGGCATGCAGTGGACCGCGAGCCTCGCCGACGGGATGAGCTGGGCGATCGTCAAGGGCAGCCCCAACCTGCGCCAGGCGATCCAGTTCCTGTATTTCGCCGGCACACCAGCGATCGAGGGACGGCTGCTCGAAGTGGCTGGCGCAATCGGCATGGCGAAGAGCGCGAACGACCTGCTGCCGCCCGACCTGGTGGCGATCTCGCCGACCAGCCCCGCCAATCTCGCCGCGGCAATCCACTTCGACGGCGGGTTCTGGCACGACAATCTGGTCAAGCTCGGGCAGCGTTTCGATGCTTGGCTGGCGCAGCACTGACAGCGCCACGGCGCACTTGAGCGTCCGACAGGATGGCGGCCGCACCACGCTGGCACTCAGCGGGCGGCTGGACGCAGCCGGCACGGGCGTGCTGTGGGACGGCGTCCTGCGCGCCGCGACCCGCGCGCGGGGCCAGGGATTGCGGTTCGAGGTCGCCGCGGTCGAGGCTTTCGACATGGCTGGCGCGGCCCTGCTGCTGGCGGCCGAGCGCGCGTATGGCAAGCCGACCGAGCTTGCCGGGGCGAGCCCGCACATGACCGCCGTACTGGCGCGCGCGCGGAGAGCCGGCCTGCCACCGGTCGACGCAAGGCCCGCGACGCCGTCCGGCCCTAGCCCTGGTACAGTGGCTGAAACCACGGCTGGTGCCACGGCTGGGGCCGGCGGCGGGGCTGGTGCCCGCGCGCCGACCGCTCTCGGCGAAGGCGTGGCGAACGGCGTGGCCTTCCTGGGTGAGGCGGCGGTGGCGGTGCTTCGCCTGCCGGGCCACCTGCGCATGCTGCGGATCGGCGACGTGCTCCGCCAGGCCGATCAGGCCGGCGTGCGCGCGTTGCCGCTGGTGGCGTTGCTCGGTTTCCTGATGGGCATGATCCTGGCCTTCCAGTCGGCGATCCCGATGCGCCGCTTCGGCGCCGACCTCCTGGTCGCCAACCTGGTCACCATCAGCCTGGTTCGTGAACTTGGGCCGCTGCTGTCCGCGGTGATCCTGTCGGGGCGAACCGGATCTGCCTTCGCCGCCGAGATCGGCACCATGAAGGTGAACCAGGAGGTGGACGCGCTCATCACCATGGGGCTGGACCCGATGACCATGCTGGTGCTGCCGCGGCTGATCGCGGTGATGCTGGTGCTGCCGGCGCTGGCGCTGGTGCTGGACCTCGCCGGACTGCTCGGGATGGCCACGGTGATGCGCGGCTTTGGATTTCCGATGGCGTCCATCTTGCATCAGGTGCAAGGCGCCGCCAGCGTCGGTGATCTGTTCGGCGGCCTGTTCAAGGCGGCTTGTTTCGGCGCTGCCATCGCCGCGATCGGCTGCCAGGCCGGGCTGTCCACCGGCAACGGCCCGCGCGCGGTGGGCCTGTCGGCGACCGCCGCCGTGGTTGGCGGGATCATCGCGACCATTGCGCTGGACGGCCTGCTGGCGCTGATCTTCTATCGGCTGAACCTGTGAGCCCCGTGTCACTTGGACGTTCCAATCGACGATCGTCGATCGCGTGGCCGGCTCGGGGCGGCGGCCATCACGTTATCCGCCGCGGGCAACACACGGTCCGCGAGAAAGCAATATTCACCACGAAGACACGAAGAACATCAGGAAGCCAGTCGATGCGCTTCGCGCGAAGCGCCATCAATTCCCTGCTTCGTGTTCTTCGTGTCTTCGTGGTGAATCATTCCTGCTGTGGATTGAACGCCCCAGTCCTGTCACGCGGCCCCACCGATCGCCCCACCACGCCGCACGCACCAGCAACGAGATGCCGATGCCGCCACCGGTGACCCCTGCCGCACCCCAGGAGCCAATCATCCGCGTCGACAAGGTGGCGCAGCGCCGCGGCGCCCGGACCATCTATCGCGATGTGTCGTTCGAGGTCGCGCCCGGCGAGATCTTCGTCATCCTGGGCGGCTCGGGCAGCGGCAAGTCGACGTTGCTGAATCAGATGGTCGGCCTGCTGCCACCCACCGCCGGAACGATCGAGATCGCCGGCCACCGCATCACCGGCTCGACGGCCCGCGCGGAACTGCTCGCGGCACAACACGTGTTCGGCGTCATGTTCCAGTCGGGTGCCTTGTTCGGCTCGATGACCCTGTTGGAAAACGTCATGCTGCCCCTAGAGATGTCTACCGATCTGCCGGCCGAGGCACGCGCCGCGGTGGCGCGGGTGCAGCTTGGCCTGGTCGGCCTCGGACATGCCGCCGACTTGCTGCCGGCGGAGATCTCCGGCGGCATGGCCAAGCGCGCCGGCATCGCGCGCGCCATGGCGCTCGATCCGCCGATCCTGTTCCTCGATGAGCCGTCGGCCGGCCTCGACCCGATCACTTCGGCCGGGCTGGACCGGTTGATCCTCGATCTGCGCGAGGATCTCGGTGCGACGTTCGTTGTGGTAACGCACGAACTTGCGTCGATCCTGGCCATCGCCGATCGCTGCATCATGCTGGATGCAGAGGCCTATCCCGACGCCGGTGGGGTGATCGCCACCGGCGATCCGCGGGTGCTGCGCGACAATGCCACACATCCCAAAGTACGTGCCTTCTTCCAGCGCAAAACCGTGGAGGCATGTGCATGAACGAAGCAGATGAACGGGACGGGCGCATGAACGAGACGGGTGCATGAACGAGATCTGCGCATGAACGAGGCACGCGCCGCCTTCCTGCGCGTCGGGCTGCTGGTGTTGGGCGGCCTCGGGCTGATGATCGGCATGGTCTGGTTCTTCGGCGGCAGCGAATTCAACCGCGGCAGCGTATACAAGTCGTATTTCCACGAATCGGTGCAGGGGTTGGAGATCGGTGCCCCGGTGAAGTACCGCGGCGTCACCCTCGGACGGGTCACCGAGATCGGCGTGGTGACCGCCGAATACGGTGACCGCTCAGTGCCGGCCGAGATCGACAGGCAGACCTACCGCCTGGTCTTCGTGCGCTTCATCGTGGACACCAGCCGCATCGGCAGGGTGCCGGAGACCGAGGTCGCGGTAAAGCTCGGGCTGCGGGTCCGGCTGGCGTCGCAGGGCCTGACCGGCCTCACTTATCTAGAGCTGGATTTCGCCGATCCGCAGGAATACCCCGCGCAGGAAGTGCCGTGGACGCCAAAATTCCCGTATGTCCCCTCGATGCCGAGCACGCTGCGGCGCGTGCAGGACGAGGTTGAACAGTTTCTGGCCAAGCTCGAGCATGTGGACCTCGAAGCGCTGGTCACGTCGTTCACCGGATTGGCCACCGATCTCCGCGCCAATCTCGAACACGGTGACGTGCACCAGACGCTGGCGGGAGCCACCGAACTGTTGCGAACGCTGAACGGCGCCGTCAACGCGGCCGACCTGCCGGGCCTGACCGCCGATCTGCGGCGGACCTCCGGCACGCTGCGCGACCTGGCGGATAGCCGCGACCTGCAACGTACGCTTGCCAACGCGGCGGTCGCGAGCGATCACTTGGCCGCCGCGAGCGCGCGGCTGGGACCGCTGATCGCGTCGTTGCAGGCGACGTCCCAGCAGGTCGACAATGGCGTGGTGGAGCTGCAACGGGGATTGCTGCCGATTCTGCGCGACGCCCAGGTGGCGGTGACCAATCTGCGGGAGAGCACCGAGGAACTGCGGCGGTATCCGCCCCAGTTCCTGCTGGCCAACCCGCCACAGCGATCGCAGGAGCTGCCGAAATGAGGCGACGCCGCATGATGGGCGGCCTGACCGCGGCCCTCGCTACGGCGGGCCTCGCCACGGCGCTGGGCGGCACTGGGTGCAGCGTGCTGCCGAGCCAACCCTACCTGCAGCGCCGCGACTGGCCGATGGTCGTGCGGCGGCCGGCGACATTGCCGAGCCGTCCCGGCGGCCGCGTGTTGCTGGTGCGGACGGTCGAGGCCGGCCCCGGGCTGGAGCGGCGCGGCCTGCAAACCCTGGAGCCCGATGGCAGCCTGAAGATCGGGTTCTATGAGCAGTGGGCGGTACCGCCGGCCGAGGGCATCGACGACAACCTGCGGCAGTGGATTGCCGACAGCGGGCTGTATGCGGCAGTGCTCAGCCCCGGCAGCCAGGTGACTGCCGACCTGGCGTTGGAGGCGGAACTGCTCGCGCTGCAGGCCGATCTCGCCAATGGAACCGCGCGCGCGGCGTTGTCGCTGGTGCTGATCGACCTGCGCCCGAGCCCGGCCCGCTTCAGGCTGGAACGCACCGAGGCGGCCACGGTCAAGCTGGAAGGCACCGATCTGCCGGCGCTGGTGCGCGCGCAATTGGCGGCGGTGGCGGAGGTGCTGCGCCAGACCGAGGCCGATCTGGCCAACGCGGCACGCACGTGACAGAGAACGATACTGCGGCCGTTGACCTGTGCTTACAGGTCAATACTTAGGGCCGGCGGCATGACTGGTGTGGGCGCGCGCTAAGCCTATCTAGGGTGAGCCCCGTGTTCTAGGGTAAGCCCCCCGCGTTCGCACCACCCGAGGCCGGAGACATAGTATGCGCCGCCCCGCCGCGTTCGCGGCTTCCCGACGACCCTTCACCCTGCTCGCGCCCGTGTTGCTCGCGATCCTGCTCGCCGCCGGCCTGTCGTCGCAGTCCGCGCGCGCCGCCGACCGCTCGGCGCAATTGGCCGTGCCCCCAACGCCGCTCGCGGCGCACCGCGCGCTGTACACGCTCACGCTGGACGATCGCAGCGGCGGCGGCGGCAGTGACGTGGTCGGGGCTAGCGGCTCCATGGGCTACGAGGTGATCGATGCCTGCGACGGCTGGGCGACGCACCAGCAGCTCGACATGACGGTGGTCAACACCGACGGCCAGAACGTCCATATGATATCCGACTACACCACGTGGGAGGCCAAGGACGGACTGCGCTTCCGCTTCCATACGCGGCAGACCACGGACGACGCGGTGACCAGCCAGATCGACGGCGACGCCAAACTGGATGCGCCTGGTGGGACCGGCACGGCGCACTACACCAGCCCGAGCGATACGACGAAGCCGCTGCCGGCGGGCACGCTGTTCCCGATGGCGCATACCTCGGCGCTGCTGGCCGCGGCGCGCGCCGGCAAGAAGTTCATCACCCTGCCGCTGTTCGACGGCACCTCGGAGGAAGGGGCCGAGGACAGCTCGGTCGTCGTGCTGGACTACAAGCCGCCGGAGCCGACATCCTATGCGATGCTGTCGGCGCTGCCTAGCGCGCGGGTGCACCTGGCGTTTTTCGAGCGCACGGCCAGCTCCATCACGCCCGACTATCAGGTGTCGATGCGCTACTGGGAGAACGGCGTCGCCGACGCGCTGCGCATGGATTTCGGCGATTTCGTGATGGATGCGAAACTGACCGATCTCAAGGTGCAGCCGCACCATTGCTGAGACTCCGGCTCGAAATCGACTGCGGAATATCGATGACCATCGCGTTCGCCGGGCATCGGATGGGCCTCGCCGAAAAGCCCCGATGCCAGGCCACGCGGCGTGCATACGGCGCTGTCGGGGATGGGGGCTGGCGCACTGTAACGATGCGGCTGGATTCATCGCGATCAAGCAGGTTTTGTTGAAAACTGGCTAGCTTGATCGCGGACGACGCGACGCCGGAAGAAGTTGGCGTCCTGACCAAAGTCCTGGCATCCGTTACGCCGCGCGAACCTCCCGCAGAAACGTATCAACCTGAGCTTTCAGAGCTTCGCCGTCCCGCGAAAGGTCGCCCGCCGCGGTCAACACCCCGGCCGCCGCGGCGCCGGTTTGCTGTGCGGTCTCGCTGACGCCGAAGATGCCTCCCGACACCTCTCTGGTGCCCTGCGCGGCCTGCCCCACGCTGCGGGAGATTTCCTGCGTGGCGGCAGCCTGCTCCTCGACAGCGGCGGCGATGGTGGCCGTCGCCCGCTCCACCAGGCCAATGGTTTCGGCGATGCCCTGGATCAGCCGCGCAGACGATTGCGTCGCCTCCTGGATCGCCTTGATCTGCGCGGCGATTTCCTCGGTTGCGTGAGCGGTCTGCGTGGCCAGCGCCTTGACCTCGGAGGCGACCACCGCGAAGCCCTTGCCCGCGTCGCCCGCGCGTGCCGCTTCAATCGTGGCGTTGAGCGCCAGCAGGTTGGTCTGCCCGGCGATGCCGCTGATGATCCTCACCACATCGCCTATTTTATCCGCCGCTTCAGTCAGGCCTCGCACCTGCGCGTTCGACATGGTGGCCTGCTGCACGCTGTCCTTGATCATGCCGCCCGCACGCGTGATCTGCTGGGTAATTTCGGCGATCGAGGCGGTCAGCTCCTCCGCCGCGGCGCCGACAGTCTGCACATTTCGGGTGGCCTCGTCGGACGCCGCGGCGACCGTCGCCGATTGCCGTGTCGTCTCCCCCGCCGTCGCCGCCATCGCCTGCGAGGTCGATTGCAGCTTGGCCGCGGCAGCAGCAACGCTTTCGACGATGCCACCAACGCTCGCCTCGAACCGGGTGGACAGGTCGAGCATTGTCTGCCGCCTGGTCTCCGCCGCCTGGTGCTGCGCCGCCTCCTGCGCCGCCACCGCCGTCTCGATCTTGACGCGCGCGGCGTCAGCCTCGACCAGGTTGACGGCGTTCGCGGCGATCAGACGAGCCAGGTAGTCCGTCAGCCAAATGAGCACTCCCGCCTCGATCACCAGAATGCCGGCATGCAGGAACACCCGGCCCAGGTCGCTGCCGCCGGAGAACACCAAGGCTGGGGCGACGAAGCTCAGGGCAAGGTGATGAACCGCCGTGACGGCGGCACCGGCCAGGATCACGTTGCGGTCGCAATAGGCGGCCAGCACGGCCAGTGTGGCGAAATAATACATGTGAATGTCGGTCTGCCACGGCCCGCCCGAGGTCGCCGCGAGCAGCAGCGAGACCATCACCACCAACCCCGCGCCCACCGCGACCCTTCGCGCCGTACCCGCGGGCCACGGTCACACCGCCAGCATCACCGCTGCCGCCACGGCCGCCGCGCCGCCGCCCAGTACCGAGTGCCGCACTGCCCTGAAACCATGCCACGCCGGCGATCAAGGGTACGTGCAGCCAAAGTGCGACCGTTAGCGCCCGGTCCACGAAGCCGCGCAGCCGCGCGAGTTCATCCGTGCGTTGCACTTCAATCGCCATTCGATTTCACCCCAGTTCCCAGGCCGCAGCCGATGAGACCGCGAGGGTTAAGCAACATCCAGGCACCGGCCCGCCACAGAAGCTGCCGGCCGTGCTGGTCGTCAGGCACGACCAGCACGACGAAGTTCATCAGGCCGAGCCGCAGCACCGCCCCGCCTTCAGCGGCTGCGTTGACCGCGCGCATCGTGTCCCACCAGGGTGGGAACACCGCTGCCACCGGTCCCGAGGCCGGGCCAGCCATCAGCGCCGTCAGCAATCCGAAGGCAGCCAGTCCCGCTACGGCGAGGCCCTGCCACAGGCCGCGAAGCCGGAAACGAGCTGCCATGACCCGTTCGTGGCGGAAATTGACAAAGAAACCTTTAACCCCACGGAACCCTTCTTGCTGTCCGGCGGGCCGCCAGCCGGGGCGGGTGGCGAATTACGGGTCGCATCGAACGGCGGATATCCCCCGTCCCATCCGCTCCACCCCTCACTCCGCCCGCAGCGCCGAGCGCAATGCTGCGAACCCGGCCGGATCCTCGACCGCCGCGAGCCTGCCTGCTGCCAGGGTGGCAAACCGCTGCAGCAGCGCCCGCCGCCGCGCCGGGGACAACGGATGGGCCGGCGCATCGCGCAGCAACTCCGCCTCTAGCCCGGCGGCGACGATCAGCCCCACCTCCGCCGGCAGCAGATCCCGCGGAAAGTCGGCGTCCACCGCAAAGAACAGCGCGTCAGCGTAGTCTCGGTAGTCCGGCCACTTGGCGTCCACCAGGAAGTCGCGCGGACCGGATTTCACCTCGATGCAGACGAAGCCGCCATCCGGGCGCAGCGCCAAGATGTCGGCGCGGCGGCCGTTGGGCAGCGCCACCTCGTGCAGCGGCGCCCAGTCCAGCCGGCCGCACAGCCGCGCCGCGGCACGCCGGATCAGCGCCGCGCGTTCGGGGAACCCAAGCTCCATTCGGCCCAGCCCCATTTAGGCCGACCCCATTTAGGCCAGCCGTATCCAAGCCAGCCCGGTTCAGCCCAACAGCGCGTCGATCGCCTTGGCCAGCGTGACATCGTTCCCGGTCAGCCCGCCGGCGTCGTGCGTGGACAGCGTGATCTCCACCCGGTTCCAGACATTCGACCAGTCCGGATGGTGCCCAAGCTGCTCCGCCGCCAGCGCCACCCGGTTCATGAACCCCCAGGCCTCGCTGAAATCCTTGAAGCGGAACCCGCGATGGATTGCCAATCCGTCGTCCCGCTGCTTCCAGGCGGGCAGCGTGGTGGCCAGCGCGGCGCGCTCGGCATCGCTCAGTCGTGTCGGCATGTGGACCCTCCTCAAGCTTGACCCGGCGCCCACGTCCTGCACGGATGCGGGACATGAGTGCATTGTTCAGGCGACCCCCGGCCTTCAGCCTGCCGCCCGGCGGGGATGATATCGCAGATCTGGCGGAACGCGCGCTGGCCGCGATTCCGGCCAAGCTGGCCGAGCATGTCCGCGGCGTCGGGATTGCCGTCGAGGACATGGCGGACGACGAAACGCTGGAGGACCTCGGGATCAAGTCCGCCTGGGAATTGACCGGCCTCTATCGCGGCACCCCCCTGACCAGGCGCAGCGTCGACGACGTGGCCCGCGAGCCGGACCTGATCTTCCTGTATCGCGAGCCGATCCTGCTGGAATGGATCGAAAGCGGCGAGGACCTTTATCACATCGTGCGCAGCGTGCTGGTGCACGAGATCGCCCATCATTTCGGCTTCAGCGACGCCGACATCGAGGCGATCGAGCGCGAGATGGACTGACCGGTTACCGGGCAAGCCGGCCCCCATGGGGTCTTGATGCAGCGCAGGCCGGTTCATGCGAAATCGGCAGGCGTGGAACGCACCGAAGCTATTGCCAAGCCGAATGCGGGCTTGCCGTTGCCGTCGACACGCATCATCCGGGTCGGATCGCAGTAAGCAATCAATCGGACACAGAGTTACACCGAGTGCACACAGAGTTTCGCGGAGAAGTTTCTTGCGCTCCGCGCGAAGCGCCATTGCTGTCTCCTCTGTGAAACTCTGTGTGCACTCGGTGTAACTCTGTGTCCGATTGATTGTCTTGATTGCTTGCTGCGTCCCGCATCTCGGGATTGTCGCAGAACATATCGGTCCGGCTACGTGCCGCCTTATCGCCGGCAAGCTGAATCAACGCATCGATGCCGGTCTCAGTGCGAAATCTCCTCCAGCGCCAGCCCGCGCGTGCGCGGTCCGAAACCGCCGATCGAGATCACCACCACCAGCATCGCCGCGCTGATAAATCCGAACACGCCGCCTGATCCGAAGTTCTGCAGGAAAAACGCGATGATGAAGCTGGTGAAGATCGTCGACAGCCGGCTGAACGAGTAGACGAAGCCGATCGCGCGCGCCCGTACCCGGGTCGGGAACAGCTCCGCCTGGTAGGCGTGATAGGCGTACGACAGCAGGTTGTTGCATCCGGTGATCAATATCCCGAACAGGATCAGCAGCGCCGCGTCGGTCTGCCGGGAGAACAGCAGCCCGAACACCGAAACCCCGATCGCCGCGGCGCAGATCTGCCACTTCCGCTCGACCTTGTCGGCAAACAGCAGGAACAGCAGCGGCATGGTCGGGCTGGCGAGCGCGATGATGAAGGAATATTGCAGGCTCTTGGCGAACCCCGCCCCCTGCGAGGCCAGCAACTGCGGCACCCAGTTGCCGAAGCCATAGAAGCCGACGGTCTGGAAGATATTGAACACCACGAACATGATGACGCGCCGCCGATACGGCGGATGCCACATTTCGCCGAAGCCGGCCGTGCCATGCTCCTCCACGGCCGCCGGTCCGGGCGATGGCAGCGAACCCTTCTCCGCCAAAACCCGCGCCTCGATCACGCTGGTAACACGATCCGCCTCCGCCAGCCTCCCGTGCTGCGCCAGCCAGCGCGGGCTCTCCGGCACGATGCGGATGATCCAGAACACCAGCACCGCGGCAATCGCCGGGAAGCCCGCGACGAAGCGCCAGCCGGCAATGCCGAACGGGTCAAGCGGCACCAGCAGCCAGCTCAGCAACGCCACCGTCGGCACCGAGCAGAACTGGATCACCTGGTTCACCGTGAAGGCGCGGCCACGCATCTCCTTCGGCACCAGCTCGGCGATGTAGGTGTCGATGGTGACCAGTTCGACACCAATGCCGACACCGGCGATAAAGCGCCAGATGTCGATCGCCAGGACCGAACTTTGGCATGCCATGATCACCGTCATGATCGAGTACCACAGCAGCGCCCAGGTGAAGATGTTCCGGCGCCCGAACTTGTCGGCGAAGTAGCCGAAACAGATCGTGCCGACGAACAGCCCGGCGAAAGTGACCGAGGCAAAGGCGGCCTGGTCCGGCAACCCGAACAGTCCCGTATGGCCCGCGCTGAAAATCCCGCTGCGCACCAGCCCCGGTGCAACATAGCCGGTCATCAGCAGGTCGTACAACTCGAACCCGCCTCCCAGCGACAGCAGGATGACAAGCTTCCAGATCTCCCGCGAGGCGGGCAGCCGATCGAGCCGCGCGGTAATCGACGCGGCGGTTGGTGCTGCTGCTGACATGGACGTCCCCCAATAATCGCCCCATCAAACCGCCAGCCGCGCCGCGCCGCAAGCGACCGCGCAGACCCGCCGCGTGAGCAAAGGAAGGTCAGGGCGCTGTCCTGAAACCCGCCAGGGGCTTTGCCCCCTGGACCCCCACCAGAGGCGGAGCCTCTGGACTTCATCCATTTTGATTGTGGGCACGGGAGGGGGGACGAGCCGGCCTGGGCTGCCGCCTTCGCACCGACAATCGGCTGGTGTGAAGGCGGCAGCCCAGGCCGGCTCAGTCCCCCCTCCCGTGCCCACAATCAAGTAAAGGGTTCCAAGGGCTCCGCCCTTGGTGGGGTCCAGGGGCAAAGCCCCTGACCTTCCTTTGCTCACGCGGCGGGTCTGCGCGGTCGATGCAGGTCTGGCAGCAGTGCCGCCAGCAGGCCGATCAGCGGCAGGAACGAGCAAACATGATACACGGCGTAGATGCTGGTGTGGTCTGCCAGTTCGCCCAGCGCAGCCGCGCCCAGCCCGCCCAACCCGAACGAAAACCCGAAAAACATTCCGGCGACCATGCCGACACGCCCCGGCAGCAGGTCCTGTGCGTAGACCAGGATCGCCGAGAACGCCGACGCCAGGATCAGACCGATCATTACGGTGAGCACGCCGGTCCAGAACAGGCTGGCGTAGGGCAGCATCAGCGCGAACGGCGCGGCGCCCAGGATAGAGAACCAGATCACCGGCTTGCGCCCGACCCGGTCGCCGATCGGCCCGCCGGCGAAGGTGCCTGCCGCGACTGCGCCGAGGAACACGAACAGGTGAATTTGTGCATCCGGCACCGACAGGTGGAACTTCTGGATCAGGTAGAACGTGTAGTAGGAGCTCAGGCTGGCGGTGTAGATGTTCTTGGAGAACAGCAGCGCCATCAGCACCGCGATGGCGCCGAGCACCTTCGGGCGTGACAGCGAGTGCAATGCCTCGATCCCCGCTGCCTCCAGGCCCTGGGCAAGGCCGCCGCGCCGTGCCGGTGCTCGACGGGTGCGATACCAGAGGCTGATATTGGTCAGCAGCAGGATCGCCAGCAGCGCCACGCCCGAGAACCAGGCGATCGCACCTTGTCCGCGCGGCACCACGATGAACGCCGCCAGCAGCGGCCCGGCCGCCGACCCCGTACTGCCGCCGACCTGGAACAGCGATTGCGCGAACCCGTGGCGCCCGCCGGACGCCAGCCGTGCCACGCGCGACGCCTCCGGATGGAACACCGATGACCCGATGCCGACCAGCGCCGCGGCCGTCAGGATCGCACTGAAACTGGCGGCAACCGACAGCAGCAACAGCCCGACCAGGGTGAAGCCCATCGCCACCGGCAGCGAATACGGCATCGGCCTGCGGTCGGTCACCATGCCGACCACCGGCTGCAGCATCGATGCGGTAAGCTGGAAGGCCAGCGTGATCAGCCCGATCTGCGCGAAGTCGAGGTGGTAGGAGGTTTTCAGGATCGGATACATCGCGGGAACCAGCGACTGGTTCAGATCGTTGAGCAGATGGCAGAGGCTCAACGACAGCAGGATAGCGAAGGTGGTGGTTTCCGCCGGGCCCGCCAGCGTCGCCGCCCCGACGCGGGCCGCCCTAACCGGGGCGACCCTGACCGCGGCCATCCTGGCGACGGCCGCATTGGGGACAGTCTGCGGCGCGCGGATCGTGTTCTCGCTCAACTTGGTGTCCTCGGGATCGGAGAGAGGAATTCGATTATGACCAAGCCACGCCGCGCCGACCTATGCGCTGCGTTTCTGCCTGCCGTGCAGCAGGAGAACAAAAGCGTACGCATCCTTAATTTGGCCTTAACTAGTGGAGTATATCACAGCGTTGCGGAACGGGCCGGCCCATGTCTGGTGCTCTCGCCGCTTGATGGAGGGTTGCCATGACAGCCGGACGCAGAATGAGCAATTCCACAACCGACACGCGCCGCGCGGTCTTCGGCGTGGTGGTCTGGATCGCCGTCCTGCTCGGCGGCTACCTGCTGGCCGCCGAATGGCAGTCCCTGCCGGCGCTGGCGTCGTCGCTGCTGACCACAATACATTAAGTAGCAAGACATCAAGCCGCGGAACATCAAGCCGCGGAACATCAAGCAGCGGAACATCAAGCAGCGGGACATTGAGCCGCGGAACAGCCGTTCAGGCATTCGGCAACACAGGGCACGCGAGCCTCAGCCCGCATTGCTCGGCACCAGGTCGGCGTCCGTGTCGGTGTTGATGTCCTGAAGCGATCGGCCGGCGATGTCCGGGATCAGCAGCGTCGTGCGGATCGCCCGCGCATGCCGCGAAAGCACCGCCTGCCACTCCCGCGCCTCGTGTGAGGGTGGCGTCGCCGGTGTGGTGCCGGCAATTTCGCGCGCCACACGGGCGGCTCTGGCGGCATCACCGGCGAGACGGGCAAGACACCGCGCCGTCTCCGACATCCTGCGCCATGAGTACGGCACCGACACAGCGGGCACGCAGCCGTGCTGCAAGGGGCATCTCTGGCAGCACGGCTGCGCTTGCATGAAGCCTCGGTGACCGACAACAAATAAGATCTGAGTGTTACCTATGGCTATACGCCAGACGACGCACGCTACATCTTCGTTCAACGCATATTGTATTGCCATAGACCAAAACACAATTCGATCAACCATAGCGTCAGGCGGCCGGCAGGTCGGCGCCCGTGCATTAAAACCGGCGCGAAAGGCAGCAGCGCGACGCAGCGCACGGAATCACGCAGGCAATGATCGAGGTGCCAGTCCGTCGATCCAATCAGGTGCGAACGCCCCAATCGCCACAATGATCGCCATCAGCATCGCGTCGCAGCCAATCGGCCTCGCGCCGCCGAACCATCGCGCCCGGGTTTGACAGCCCCGGCCGCGCGGCGTTATGGCTCGAACTCGGAATATCGGTCGATTGGTGCTTACGGTCCACGGGATCGGAGGCTGTCATGGACCACGCGCGCAACGGGTGCGGCTGCAACGGCCAGCTTCTCGCTTGGCTGGCCCCTTCGCGCGACCGCCGGCAACCCGAACGCGTGCGGCCGGCATGACGGGATGTAGCTCTGGACACAATGTCGGTTGGCCAGTGCGGCGGGGATCTGCGCCTGGCCTGGGACCGCGTGGCACTGCCCGGTCCCACTGGAAAATATCAGTGGCAAATAAAATCCAAGGAGGACAACGATGCTGACGATCTCGCCCGTTCCGGATGACATGTTCGCACCGGATGTCATCGCCGATCCCTACGCCTACTATGGCCGGTTGCGAGACGCAGACCCGATCCATTGGAACGAGACATATGCCTTGTGGGTCGTCACGCGCTACGACGACGTGGTCTGGCTGACCCGCCATCACGAACTGTTTTCGTCGGCAGTTTTCCGGAACGACAAAAGGCCGGCCTATCCCGCCATCGATAAGTCCGATCTGGGCCTTTACGACTACGTCAGGAACTACCAGGGCGACCAGTTCATCCAGCACGACCGACCGGAGCATCTCGAGATGCGGCGCGTGATGCACAGCTACTTCACGCCCAGGCAGATGGAAGCCTGGCGCCCGTTCGTCCGCGATGCCGTGAAGGAGTTGCTCGACGCGGCCGAAGCGAAAGGACATATGGACGTCATGCGCGACCTGGCGACACCGCTGCCGGTCATGGTGATCGCCCAGATGATGGGTGTGCCGGCGTCGGATCGGCCCTATGTCAGGCAACTCGCCGAGAAGCTGCTGTACATCGGGCGCGGCGAATATGACCGCATGAGGCCGCTGACCGAAGGCATGCGGGGCATGATCGACTACGTCTCGCCGCTGGTCGACGAGCGCATCGTCAACCCCGGAGATGATTTCATTTCCGTACTGGCACGCGGCGAAAAGCAGGGGGTGTTCACCCGCCATCAGGTGCTGGTCAACACCTCGCTGCTGCTGCTGGCCGGACACGAGACAACCATCAACCTGCTTTGCAACGGCACGCTGGCGTTCACCCGCCATCCCGATCAATGGGCACTTTTCAAGCAGGACCCTGCCGGCCGGGCCAAACAGGCGACAGAAGAATGTCTGCGCTACGATGCGCCCGTCATCTCGATTCAGCGCATCGCCTCGCAGGACGTGGAACTGCGTGACAAGGTGCTGCGCAAGGGCGACCGCATCCGCTGGTTCATTTCGTCCGCCAATCGGGACCCGGATGCGTTTCCCAGCCCGGAGACGTTCGACATCGACCGGCACCCGAATCAGCATGTCGCCTTCGGGTCGGGCACCCATCATTGTCTGGGGGCGACGCTGGCGCGGGTGGAAGGTCAGGAGGTCTTCAAGGCCTTGGCGGAACGATTCCCCGACCTGCGTGCCGAGACGCGGGGGTTGGAATATCAACCCAGCATAACCTTCCGGTCGCTGAAATCTCTGCCTGTCACCTGGCACTAGGAGAACGGCATTGGCGCGCAAGCTGAAAGTCTGGGTCGATCGCGAGGTCTGTGTCGGCAACGCGATGTGCGAGAGCTTCGCCCCGCATGTGTTTCGGCTCGATGAGAACCGCCAGTCAGAGGCGGTCGATCCCAACGGGGACAGTGTCGAGAAGATCCTGCAGGCCGCGGAGAATTGCCCGGTCAGTGCAATCTTCGTGGAAGACGCGGAGACGGGTGAGCAGCTGTTCCCATAGCTGCCCAATCCGCGACACCTCTGGCGCCGCCAGCGCGCCGAAGAGCGGCCCACTCTTCGGCGGCACTCACAGCGTCACGCCGCGTCAGGCTGCCGGCAGGTCGGCGGCGCCGCGCACCAATAAGTCCTCGGTCTGCACCAGCAGAACGGCGCCGCGGCCAGGTGCGATCGTGGGCAGCGCGACGCGGCGCGGTGCACCGTCCCAATCGCCGAGCGGCGTGGCGTCGCGGACGATGCGGTATTCGATCAGCCGCTGGCCGCCGTTCTCGCCTGCGCCGATCGCCGTGGCGTGCTGCGGATCATAGGTTGCCAGCAGGGCGCTGACCTTCGCGCCGGCGGGGCCGATGTCGGCGATCCACGCCTCGGCGTCCCGGCTCAGCGTCACCTTCACCGCGAAACCGCCGACTGCGCCGATCGCCGCACGCACCGCGGCACCGTCCGAACCCACCACCATGCGCGCGCCGTTCACCACCAGCGCCGGGGTGTACACCTCGTCACGCAGCGCCTGGGCATAACGACGCTGGCGCTCGGTCGCGGTGGGGCTGGAATAGGGATCGCGCCAACCGAGCCCGTTCCAGTAATCGACATGCTAGGCCAGCGCGATGATGCCGGGCTCCTGTCCGAGCTGACCGAGCAAGGCGTCGGCCGGCGGGCAGGATGAGCAACCCTGCGAGGTGAACAGCTCCAGCACCGCCGGCGGCGTGGCCGCCCGCGCGGTCGGTATGAGGCTCGCAGCCACCCCTGCCGCCACGAAATCCCGACGTCGCATACGCCTCTCCTTCAATTGGTCTTGCCGGTTGGACTGGGCGGCCGCGACGGCGTTACACGCATGACGGGTACCCCAATCGCGACACGCACGACGTTCACCCGCGCGCGACACGCACGACTTTTGCCTCGGCGCGACTTGCGCCCGGCAGGCATCGATGGATTGATCCTGCCACCGATGCGGGGAGAATTGGAATGGCGCTCGATCACTGGCTGGCTTTCGTCGCGGCGTCCGCAATACTGCTGGCGATCCCGGGGCCGACGGTGCTGCTGGTGATCTCCTACGCGCTGGGGCACGGGCGAAGGTCGGCTGGCTCCACCGTGGCCGGCGTGGCACTGGGCGATTTCACCGCGATGACCGCCTCGATGCTTGGGCTGGGCGCGCTGCTGGCGACCTCGGCCGCGCTGTTCACCGCGCTGAAATGGGGTGGCGCGGCGTACCTGATGTATCTCGGGGTGAAGCTGTGGCGCACACCGGTTGCCGAAACCGCGGTGAGCGCTGCGGGCCCGCTGGCGCGCCCAGGCCGCATCTTCCTGCACGCATACGCGGTGACCGCGCTCAATCCCAAAAGCATCATGTTCTTCATCGCCTTCCTGCCGCAGTTCCTGGACAGCACGGTGCCCGTGTTGCCGCAGCTCGTGATCTTCGAGGCAAGCTTCCTGGTGCTGGCGACCCTCAACGCGCTGACCTTTGCGCTGCTCGCCTCCGCGGCGCGGCGCACCATCGGCAAGTCGTCTGTCCAGCGTGCGGTCAACCGGGCCGGCGGATCTCTGCTCGTCGGCGCAGGCGCGCTCGCGGCAACCTGGCGGAACGGCTGAACGAGCCGGACGCCGTCATGCGCGGCCCCCTTTTATCGACGCGGTCGGGGTCGTCCCCGGCTCAGGCGAGAACGACACTCCCCCGGGCGCGCGCTCAGTGAGGGCGGCACAATTCCCTACCGATTTCGTTAATCATTGTCTCCTAGATTTCGGCGATAGCTTGCAGCGGCGCCGCGGGTTCCATCGACCCGTGACTCTGGTCTCACCGCGCTGGCTGGAGCTCGATGGGGACATGCTTGCCCGAGGCTCTTCGATCAATTACGCGCAGCCGCGGCCTGGTACGGGCGGCGACCGCAGTGATTGTGGGCCTCCTCCTCGCCTCGGGGATCGCGATCTGGCAGCTCCGCCAGGGCGCCATCGCGGACACCGAGGCCGACGACCGCAGGCTTGGAGTGGTGCTCGCGGAGCAAACCGCGCGAACAGTCCAGGCCGTCGACCTTGTGCTTCAGGACGTGTCCGAAAAGATCGCACTCAGCAGTGTTCATGATCTGAATTCACTGCATCTCATCTTTGGCGGCTATGGTTTTCATGAGGCACTGGCGAAGCGCCTTACCGACCTGCCGCAGACCGAGGCGTTTGTCATCACCGACTCCACCGGACACCTGGTGAATGAGTCCCGGCAATGGCCGATGCCAGACTACTCGCTCTACGCACGCGACTATTTCCAATATTTCGCGACCACGCCGGATCCTAAACCTTATATCTCGGAACCGTCGACCAGCCTGTCCTCCGGCGCGAGATCGGTGTTTCTCGCGCGCCGGATCACCGGATCGGACGGCAGCTTTCTCGGGGTCATCGTCGCACCGATCCTGCTCGACTACTTTGATGCGTTTTTTGCCAAGACCGGCTTCAGTGACGGTGGGGGCGTCACCATTCTGCGCAGTGACGGTACGGCGCTGGTGCGTTTTCCGGCGGCTGCGGGAGTTCCGGTCGGCGCACGCACTGTACCTAATGCAAAATGGTATGAAGCAGTTGCCAAAGGCGGCGGCCATTACCAGGGGCTCGGTGCTTTCTCCAATGCCGTGCCGATATTTGTCTCCGTCCATCCGCTCAGCCTCTATCCGCTTGTCATCGATGTCACCCGCACCGAGGCGGCCGCGCTCGCACGCTGGTGGCGAGAGGCAATCGCCATCGCTCTGGGCGCACTTGCGGCCACGGTCAGTCTGACGCTGCTGCTGCGCGCGCTGGGCCGCCAGATCACACTCATTGAGCAATCCCAGGATCAGATCGCCCAACAAGTCGCCACCATACAGGCGAGCCAAGAGCGTTTCGCCGCGCAGTCGGCGCTGCTGGAAACCACGCTTGACCATATGGACCAGGGTCTGACGGTGACCGATGCCAGGGGTTACGTCGCCGTCTACAACCGGCGCGTGACGGAAATGCTCGACTTGCCAGTCGAGATGATGGCTGCCCATCCGCACACCGTCGACGTCATCGAATTCCAGACCAAACGTGGCGAGTTCGCCGTGTCAGGCGCTGCGCCGATCGATGCCGCCTTGCTGTACGGCAGCCGTGCCACATACGAGCGTCGCCGACCCAACGGCACGGTCCTGGAGATTCGCAGCGCCCCACTTCCCGACGGTGGCATGGTTCGCACCTTCACCGACGTCACCGCGCGCGCCACCACCGAGGAAATGCTGGGCATCGCCGCGTCCCAGGATCAGCTTACCGGCCTCGCCAACCGTAACGGCTTTGACACGAAGCTGGACGCACTGCTGGCGGCGGCGCGGCGCGGCAACACCAGCCTGGTGGTACTTTGCCTGGACCTTGACCGCTTCAAGGCGGTCAACGATGCACTCGGCCACTATGCCGGCGACCAGGTGCTGATCCTGGTCGCCCAGCGAATGCGTGAAATCGCGCGCTCCACGGACGTGGTCGGCCGGTTGGGCGGCGATGAATTCGCCATCCTCCTGCCTGGCACAGCTCACACCGGCGCGGAACAGGCATGCCACCGACTGCTGGAGTCGATCCGGATGCCCTACATCCTGGGTGGCGACAGTGCCCGGGTCGGGGTCTCGATCGGCATCGCGACATATCCCGCCGATGGCGGCACCGCGGAGCAGCTCCTGCGCAATGCTGACAGGGCGCTGTACATGGCGAAGGCAGCTGGTCGCAACACCTGGCGTGCCTACACCAGTGAGGAGGGCCAGCGGGAGCACCGACGCATGCTGTTGGAGCAGGACTTCCGATCCGCCGTCGAATTGCAGCAGTTCACCCTGGCCTACCAGCCGATCTGCGACGCTGCAACCAGCGAACCAGTGGGATTCGAGGCGTTGTTGCGCTGGACCCATCCCAGCCGCGGGCCGATCTCTCCGGCGGAGTTCATTCCGATCGCCGAGCAGACCGGACTGATCATTCCACTCGGACGTTGGGTCATCGAGGTCGCCTGCGCCGAGGCCGCCGCCTGGGCCATGCCGCTGCACATCGCAGTAAACCTGTCACCGGCGCAGTTCCGTGACCACGATTTGCTCGGTTCCGTTCAGGAAATCCTATCGCGAACCGGATTGCTACCGAGCCGGCTCGGCCTTGAAGTGACCGAGGGGCTGCTGCTGGAGGATGCGGACGACGTCGTCAAGACGATGCAGGCGTTGCGTGCCATGGGCATCCGCATGGTGCTGGATGATTTCGGCACCGCACACTCCAGCCTGAGCTATCTGCGCGGCTTTCCGTTCGATGCCATAAAGATAGATCGCAGCTTCCTGCGTGCGCTGAACAGCGACCCGCAGGCGCGGGCACTGGTCGAGGCGATGCTGGCGATGGCACGTGCCCTCGGGCTGGACGTCGTCGGCGAAGGCGTGGAAACCCAGGAGCAGTTTGCCCTGCTCTGCCACCTGCAATGCCGTTGGGTACAAGGTTACCTGCTCGGCCGCCCCGCGCCGAGCGACGAGACGCGTGAGCGGATTTGGAAACTCGCCGTCAGCAACGCGCGAAGCGAGAAGCCCGCCCGTCTACCTGCCACCGCGACGCGCGCCTGATCAATTGGCGGCCGACATCGACCGAATGGTCAATTATTTCCATCCTGATCCTTAATCTCCGGAGACCCAACCGGCCGAACCGGATAGGCTCTGCGAAAACAGGAGACCGCCATGATCCAATCTGCTTCCCGGCGCGACGTGATGTTGGCCGCGCTCGCCGCGTCCCTGCCGGTCGCCGTTGCGGACATCGCAGCGGCGAGCCCGCTGAACCCCACCCAGACCATCATCCGCCCACCCGGCCAATTGGAGTGGAAGTCGAATCCCGCCTTCCCCGAGCCCTGCGTGGACAATTGCCTGCTTACAGGCGACACCAACAAGCCCGGCCTGTACTACACTTTGGTGCGATGGTGGCCGGGTTTCATGAGCGCACCACACCATTACGATACCGACCGCTTCTGCGTCGTCGTTTCGGGTACATGGTGGTGCAACAGCGGCGCCGATTTCGACCCCTCGGCCTGTGTTGCGGTGTCGGCCGGCAGCTTCGTCCATCGGGTCGCCGGAACACCGCATTATGACGGGGTCGTTCGCGGCCATCCCGAGCCGGCCGTCATCGCCATTTGCGGCATGGGGCCGGTGAACTTTGCCCTCAGCGATCCCTCGCAACCAGGTGTGCGGCGGGTGTAATACCAGCGGCCGAAAGTCCCGACTCTCCACCCGTCATGGCCGACGAAGGCCGGCCATGACGGGAGTAGGGCAGCGTAGGTCAATACTTTCGGCCGTTGGTGTAACAGGGGATTGATCTCGATTGCCCCGTCCATTCAGGGATCGGTTGCGGGATTATCCCCCAAAGCGGGCAACCCCGCATCGGCACGAGCGGCAGTCGTAGCTCAGCGTTGCATCTGCATGAGCTGATCCGCCGGCATCATGTTGTGGTTCATTTGTTCCATGATCCAGAGCGAGCCGACTAAGACCAAAAGAACGATCAGCACGCCGAATGCGAGCGCCATGACGTTGTTGACGTTATCGGCGCCGGTCGTGATGTGGATAAAGAAGACCAGGTGAACCCCCATCTGCGCGATCGCGAGAACGACCAGCGCGACCGGAATGCTCGGTTCCCACACCAGCGTGGTGCGCGCGACAAAGAACGACACGATGGTGAGCAGCGTCGCAAGCCCCAGCCCGATCAGGTAGCTGCCGACACTTTCGCCGGGCTCCTGTCCGTCGAGGCGTTCGTCGCCCGGGACCGCGTCTTCGTAATGCGAGGTGCCTTCCGGCTCAGCGTGGCTCATTGCCAAACTCCCATCAAGTACACCAAGGTGAACACTCCGACCCAAATGATATCCAGGGTATGCCAGAACAGGCTGAAGCAGAGGATACGCCGGAGAATGTCGGCCCGGTACCCCTTGGCGACCACCTGCGCCATCATCGTCAGCAGCCACAGCAAGCCGGCGGTCACGTGGATTCCGTGGCAGCCGACCAGGGTAAAGAAGGCCGAGAGGAACGCGCTTCGCGTTGCCGCCGCCCCGACCGCGACCATGCCCGCGAATTCGTGGATCTCAATGCCAAGAAATACCGCCCCCAGTATGAAGGTTGCGGCCATCGCGCCATGGAACCAAAATCTGCTGTACGTCCGGGCGCCGATGGCTGCGAGACCGCAGGTGAAGCTTGAGAGCAGAAGGCAGGCGGTCTCGAGCGCGACGTTAGGGAGATGGAACAAATCTCGCCCGCTCGGCCCACCGGCCGTGTTCCCGACCAGCACCGCGTAGGTCGCGAAGAAGGCGGAAAACATGACGATGTCGCTCAGCAGGAAAATCCAGAAGCCGTAGCCCACAATGATCCGCTTGGACGCAAGCTCATGGGCCGCGTGCGCCGCGGCGTGTCGGCGATCCCGCGCGGCAAGATCCTGCCCGAGGCGATTTGGGTCGTCGCGGCCAGCTTCTCCCTGGAAAGCGCTCATGGCGCTGTCCGCAGCTGGGCGAGCGCCGCGCTGCGTGCGCTTCGGTTGGCCCGATCGATGCGCGCGACCTCGTCAGCCGGAATGAAGTACTCGACCCTGTCCCGCCAGGCGAAGACAACGAAGGTCGCGTATGCGCCCAATACGGCCAGGGCCGCGATCCACCAGATGTGCCAGATCAGCGCGAAACCCATGAAGCTGGCGAAGAAGGCGCAGATGAAACCCGTTGGGCTGTTCCTGGGCATCTCGATGTCCGCATACGTGGGCTCATCACTCAACCTCGCCCGCTGCAGCGCGCGCTGCTTCATGCTCCAGTAGGCATCCCCGCTTTCGATGCGCGGGAGCACCGCGAAGTTGAAGGCCGGTGGCGGGGAGGGGGTGGCCCATTCCAGGGAGCGTCCATTCCACGGATCGCCGGTCTCGTCGCGCAGTTCCTCACGGTGGCGAATGCTGACCGCGAGTTGCGCGATCTGCAGGATGATGCCAGCCAGGATCACGACCGCGCCGCCCGCCGCGATCAGCAGCCAGGGACGCCATTCGGCGACATCGTATTGCTGCATGCGGCGGGTCATGCCCATGAGGCCAAGGACATAGAGCGGCATGAAGGCGAGGTAGAAGCCAATCAGCCAGCACCAGAACGCGGCCTTGCCAAGTCCCTCGTGCAGCCGGAAGCCGAACGCTTTCGGAAACCAATAAGTGTAGCCGGCGAATGCGCCGAACAGCACCCCGCCGATGATGACGTTATGGAAGTGGGCGACGAGGAAAAGGCTGTCGTGAACCACGAAGTCCACCGGGGGCACGGCCAGCAGAACACCTGTCACGCCGCCAATCACGAACGTGACCATGAAGCCGATCGACCATAGCATCGGCGTGGAATAGACGATCCGGCCACCGAACATCGTGAAGAGCCAATTGAAGATCTTTACGCCCGTGGGCACCGCGATGATCGACGAAGTGATGCCGAAGACCGCGTTGACGTCGGCTCCGGCCCCCATCGTGAAGAAATGGTGCAGCCACACCGTGAAGGACAGGATGCAGATCGCCATCGTCGCCATGACCATCGACCGATAGCCGAACAGCGGCTTGCCGGAGAAGGTCGCGATCACCTCCGAAAAGATCCCGAAGGCGGGCAGGATCAGGATGTAAACCTCCGGATGTCCCCATGCCCAGATCAGGTTCATGAACATCATCACGTTGCCGCCGGCTTCGTTGGTGAAGAAGTGGAAGCCGAGGTAACGGTCCAGCAGCAGCATCGCCAACGTCGCGGTAAGGATGGGGAAGGCAGCGACGATCAGCAGGTTGGCGGCGAGCGTCGTCCAGCAGAAGACCGGCATGCGCATATAGGTCATGCCAGGGGCGTGAATTTTCAGCACCGTCGTGACGAAGTTGACGCCGGTCAGCAACGTCCCGACACCGGAAATCTGCAGCGACCAAAGATAATAGTCGACGCCGACGCCGGGTGAGTAGGTGATCTCGGACAGCGGGGGAAACGGCAGCCAACCGGTGCGCGCGAACTCGCCCACGACCAGCGAAATGTTGATCAGCAACGCACCGGTGGCGGTGAGCCAGAAGCTGACCGAGTTCAGCGTCGGGAACGCCACATCGCGGACGCCAAGCTGCAGCGGCACGACCAGGTTCATCAGTCCGATCACGAACGGCATCGCGACGAAGAAGATCATCAGCGTGCCGTGCGCGGAGAAGATCTGGTTGTAGTGTTCGGGGGGCAGGTAGCCCTCGGACCGGAACGCCAGCGCCTGTTGCGAGCGCATCATGATCGCGTCGACGAAGCCGCGCAGCAGCATCACCATCGCGAGCAGGGTGTACATCACCCCGATCCGCTTATGGTCGACGCTGGTGATCCACTCCCGCCACAGGTACGGGAGCCAACCTTTCAGCGTGATCCAGCCGAGGATGGCGATGATCGCGAGGACGACCACGGCCCCCGTGACCAGCGGAATTGGTTGGTCAAACGGAATGGCGGTCCACGAAAGTTTGCCCAACATGCTAGCGCTCCGTCCGTGGCGATACGGTGGGATTTGGCCGGCCGGTCTGCGGGCCGGGGCCGGGCGGCAGTACCTGTGTGGCGATCTGCTGGAAAAGTTCGGGAGTGGTCGCACGGAAGGTGAACGGACTTATATTCATGCTTTGCTTGGCCAGCGCAGTGTAGCTCGCGGCATCAAGAGTTGGGCCGGTGGCGCGCGTGGTCTCGATCCAGGCGGCGAACTGCTCCGCGGGCACCGCGTGCACGTCAAAATGCATGCTCGGGAACCCGTCGCCACTGAAGTGGCTCGAAAGTCCGTGGAACGTCCCTGGGGCGTCTGCCTGCAGGTTCAACTGCGTCGTCATGCCGTTCATCGTGTAGATCATGCTGCCGAGCTGCGGGATGAAGAAGGCGCTCATGACGCTCGCCGAGGTCAGGTAGAAGTGAATGGGTACCGCCGCGGGCAGCACAAGCTGGTTCACGCTCGCGACGCCCTGGTTCGGATAGATGAAGAGCCACTTCCAATCCAGCGAAACGACCTGGATCTCGAGCGGTGGCGTTTTCGATGCCAGCGGCTTGGCGGGATCAAGGTCATGCGATCCGATCCACATCACGCCGCTCAGGAGCATGATCACGAGGATGGGAATGCCCCAGACGATGAGTTCAAGCTGCCCGGAATAGGTGAAATCCGGCAGGTACTTTGCCTTCGTGTTCGACGCTCGAAACCACCAGGCGAAGGCAAAGGTCGCGGCGATCGTCGGCAGAACGATGGCAAGCATGATCGCGAGCGAGTCGATCATGAGCGTCTTCTCGGCGATCCCGACGATCCCTTTCGGGTCAAGGACGGCCGCCTGACAGGCGGTCAGGACGATCGGCGCCAGGAAGACAACACAGCGCGCAACGCGGGCGCGCGTCGATCGACGCCGCCGCGCAGGTCCCGCGTCGTCCCCGCGGATTCGATAGCCCGGCAAGTCCGTCTCACGGAGTTTCGGACCTTGGGCCCGCGTGATTTTCACCTGCGTGATCATCAACAGACTCACCCTCTTCGGGAATGCTGGCCGGAACAGGACGGTTGCTGACTGTCCCGCTTCCAGTCATGCCCGTCGCAATTGGAACAACACCAGCTCAGCACATGCGCTGGTGACAAGCCGGATGCGCCGTGCGCACAGCGCCATCATCTCACTTCTCCGCAGTCTCCGCGCGCTGCACGACTGAACCTCGATTGTGCTAGATCAGACCCACCGATCCGATCCGCAAGTCCCTCGGATGATTGCGATTGCACTTGAGGGGCGATTCCACTTCTTGAGGGTCGATGCCACTTCAGGGTCGATTCCACACAAAGACCCATTCCACGCGGCGGCGATTCCACTCCGCCGCACCTGCCCTAAAGCCGCTCGTATTTGATCACCGACCCGTCGGCCACGCTGAACCGCATGCTCATCCAGTCGCCCTCACCGGTGTACCAAAGATCCAGATCGAGATCGCCCGTCAGGCTATAGCAACGGGCCGCCGCCTCGGCGCCGGAGGCAAGCCGCACAGGCTCGATCGGTTTCTCGGTCACCTTGGGATGCACCAGGATGCCATCCTGCGTGCCGATCATCGGCACGCGCAGCATGCGGGAGTTCCAATAGCTCGTCGGCAGGGCGTCCTCAGGCGCGATGTATGGGGCAGTGCCACTGCCCTCCACTCGCAGTCCGGCCGCGACGCGCTGCGCCGACATGTGCAGTTCCCTGCCGTTGCGGTCGGTATGCGATTCCAGGCTGGCGATCTGGCCGTTACGCCAGACCTCGATGTTACGGTGCGTGTAGCGAACCAGCGGGATCGGTCCAAGGGTGAACAGCACGTCCGCCGCGATCGCGACCGCGAGTGTGTCGCCGCTCACCCGGAAGTCGAGCGTGTGGGTGCCGATTGCCGAGCCATACCGCATCACCCGGAATGAAATGGTGCCGGATGGGGGGATCGGCAGTCCCTCGCCCCCCGAGGATGCGGAGCCCGCTCCCATGGCGCGGCGCGCATAGGCCACCCCGCAGCCCAACGTGCCGACCAGCAACGTCCTGCGCTCGATCACCCCCGCCAGGTCCGACATGCGACCCTCCCAACTGGCATGATTCGCACCCGTAGGCTGCGCGCGGTCGCGGGCGGAGACAAGTCTCGCATGCCGTGGCAGAAGCTGGCACCGTGTCACCAAGTCGAGAGGAAACCGTCCCACCGCCATGCCGATGCGCCAGCTTCTGCTCCTGCGCCATGCCAAGTCGTCCTGGGCCAAATCCCCCTGGGATGGCAAGGCGCTGCCGGACCAGGATCGGCCGCTCAGCCCGCGCGGCCGGCAGGCAGCATCGTTGATGCGCCGGACGATGCACGATCTTGGCCTGGCGCCGGACATGGTGATGCTGTCGCCCTCCCGCCGCACTCGCGAAACGCTCGAGGCGTTTGAACCGTGGGACGACGCACCGTTGATCGAGCCGGTGGACAGTCTTTACCTCGCCACGGTGCCGCAACTCCTGGATGCGCTGCACGGCGTGCCCGAAACCGTTCGCAGCGTGCTGCTGATCGGCCACAATCCCGGAATGCACGAGTTGGCGATGCTGCTGGTTGGATCGCGCGGGACGGTCGCGCGCGGCGATACGTCCGAGCGTGCGATACGTCTGCTGGCTGACGGCTACCCGACCGGCGCCCTGGCTGAATTCGGGATTGCCGGCCCCTGGTGGCAACTCGGCACCGGTGGGGGGCAACTGGTCCGATTCCTCCGCCCGCGCGACCTGCCCCGGGACGGCGCGGAAGTGGCCGAGGATTGACCGCGCTGGAGCTCGTCCTTTCGCCCGACGCCGCCGGACAGCTGCCCCGCCTCAAGCTGCTGTCCGGCGTGCGGACCGGCCGAATGAGGCGACGCGCAGTCAGCATCGTCTGGCACGACACCGCGGATGGAGCGTTGGCACAGCAGGGCCTGGCGCTGGCTGAGACCCGCGGCAGCTGGCGGCTCGAGCGGCTGGTGCCTGGCACGACGTTCTGGGCGCCGGGAGCGCCACCGCCGGTGATCGAGCAGGCCGCTTCCCTCGACCTGCTCAACCATCCGCTGCCAACCGGACTGCTGCAGGTCGCGCGGTTCGATGGAACGGTGGCCGTCCTGCCACTGGCGCGCGACGGCGTGACGATGACGATGGAGCTGACGGTCGGCACGATCGGATGGGCGCGCCGCAGGCGGCCCGCCTGCCGCGTGGAGCTGAAGTGCGAAGCGGGCGCCGGCAAAGCCGCGGCAGGCAGAGCGGGCTCCGGCAAAGTGGAGGCGGGCAAAACGGAGGCAGGCGAAGCGGAGGTCGGCGAAGCAGCGGCCGGCGAGGTGGGTTCGCGAAAAGGGGTGGCGGCCAAAGGGGTGGCGGCCGGCCACGCGGCGGTGCTCGAGTTGGCCTCGGCGTTGGCGGAGGACGTCGAGATCGCCATTCCCGCGGCCAGCCTGGCCGCCGAGGCCCAAGCGGTGGCGACCGCCGCCGTCCCCGCGCCGCGGCATGAGGGTCCACCGCGACTGCCGGCCGGACTGACCGTTGCGGAGGCGTTCAGCTTTGTGCTGGGTCATCTTGCCGACGTCATTCTGCACAACGCACCGCTTGCCGCCGCGGGCCGGGACGGGCCCGAACCGGTGCACGAAATGCGCGTCGCGGTGCGCCGGGCGCGCTCCGCCATTGCCCTGTTCCGCCCCGCGGTCGGCTGCCCCGCTGTGGACGCGGCGACAGTCGGACTGAAAGCGCTGGCCGATCGCCTCGCACCGGCCCGGGATTGGGACGTGTTCGTCGCCGAGACCGCCGCCGCAGTCGCCGAGGTGCTGCCCGACGATACCAGCCTGCGTCGGCTGCGCGCCGCGGCCGAGCGCCGACGGCGCCACGCCTATGCCGCGCTGCGTGAGTGGCTGCGCAGCCCGGCATTCCGCCGCCTGGGCATCGCGCTCGCGGGCCTCGCGGGCGATCAGGCATGGATGGCGGCGTTGGAACCGGCACAGCAGCAGACACAGATCATTGGGCTGGACGCGTTCGCCGGCCGCGCGCTCACGCGCCGGCTGCACCGGCTGGCCACCGCCGGCGAGGCGATCGAGCAGCTTGATCCGGGCGCTCTGCACGCGATCCGCCTGCGCGCCAAGCGGCTGCGCTACGCCGCCGAGGTGTTCGCGCCGATCTACCCGGCCAAGGCAACGCGCCGGTTCCTGCGCCGCTTGGCGACAATGCAGGACCGGCTGGGCCGGATAAACGACGGCACGGTGGCGAACACGTTGCTGACCGACCTGGGCGCGGCCGCGCGACAGCGCGCCCACGCGGTGGGATTGGTGCGCGGCTTCCTGGCGGCGCGCGGCGGTGATGCGCGCGGGCGCGTTGCCCGGGCCTGGAAACGATTTCATCGCCTGGAGCCGTTCTGGAGCTGACCCGAAGGAAGGCCGGGGCTCCGCCCCAGACCCCGCCAGGGGGCAAAGCCCCTGGCGGGGTCTGGGGCGGAGCCCCGGCCTTCCTTCGGGTCAGGCCATGGCCCGGGTGCCGAGCCTTGCGCGCCGGCGTGATCGCCAATCGGTGTGTAGCGCGAGCACGACGGTCAGCATCATGAACAGTGCTGAGCTGTAAAAGATCCAGCGTGGCGCTCCGTTGTCCATGATCCAGCCGGCGAGCATCGGTCCTGCGGCGCCGCCGACATTGAAGCCGGTGGTGACTATGCCGAAAGTGCGGCCGGCGGCGCCGGCAGGGGCCGCGGCGCGCACCATCATATCGCGCGAGGGGGCGATCATGCCGGACAGAAACCCGGCGGTGATCATCGCCAGAACCAGCAGCACCGCTCCCAGGGGGACGCTGCCGATCACCAAGGTGACCAGCGCGGTGACCGCGAAGCAGGCAGCGGCGACCTCGGCGTGGCGGCGCGTCAGATCGGCGATGAAGCCGCCGGCCAGCACGCCAGCCGCCGTCGCGGCCAGGAAGCCGGACAGCGCTCCGTTGGCCAGCGGCAGTGGCGTCGCGTACAGCGCGGCCAGCGCCACCACCGAGAAATTGGTAATCGCGCCGGTGGAAAGCGCTAGCAGCGCGAAGAACAGCGTGAGGTTGAGGATCGCCGGCGAATAGAGCTGGCGCAGCGATGCGGGCGAGGTTCGGTCCGTCGGGTGGCTCGCGCGCTGCGGGGGGGCGTGGCGATCGAGCCAGGACGCGCCGAGCAGCGGCACTGCGACGATGGGGCCCATCACCGCCCCGGTCAGCAGCGCGGCTTGCAGCCCGGCGTGTGTGCTGACCAGCAGCATGACCGGAGGGGCGATCGCGCCGCCGAGGTAACCGGCGAAGGTGTGCAGTGAGAACGCCCGGCCGACGCGCGCAGGGTCGGTGATCGCGCTCAGCAGCGCGTAGTCGGACGGATGATAGACCGCGTTGGCCACTCCCGCGAGGGCGGCAGCGGCGAGCATCACCGGGTAGCTGGGGTGCAGCGCGAGCGCGCCGAACCCCACGCCCGACAGCAGCAGCCCGGCGATCAGCACGCGCCGCGGGCCGAACCGGTCGGTCGCGTAGCCCATCGGTGCCTGCACGCAGGCCGAGACCACGTTGGTGATGGTGATTGCCAGACCGAGTTCGATGTAATCCACGCCGAGCCGCGCCTTCAGCAGCGGGAACAGCGGGATCAGCACGAGGTAATGGAAATGGCTAACCAGGTGTGCGCTGCAGATCAGCGCGAGCGCACGGGTCTCGGTTCGCTTGGCCTCGGGTCCAGGAGATCCATGCCGTATCGGCTCATCCCGCGCGGGTTGCTGCCGCGTTGGCTCGTTCCGCCTGGTGGCGCGGTTCATTGGGTCGCTTTGACGTTCCATCCGGTGCGGAGGTTAATGGCCTGCGCGAGGCGCGACAAATGCGCCTGGCGGGAGGGTGGCATGCCGAGCGATGCGATGAACCATACGACGGTGGCGCTGAGCCCGGAGACGGTGCTGGCGGAAATGCGCAAGAACGGCGTGACCGACGTGGTGTGGCTGCCGGACAGCGAGACGAACTGGCTGTTCCTGCTAATGCGCGCCGAGCCGGGATTGCGGCTGGTGGGTGTGTCGCGGGAGGGGCATGCGTGTTCGATCGCCTCGGGGCTGCATGCCGGCGGGCGGCGGCCGATGATCCTGATCCAGAACACCGGGATGATGGAATCCGGCGATTCGATCCGCGGCTGGCTGCTGGGGATGAATGTTCCGGTGGTGATGATGGTGGGGTATCGCGGCTGGACGCGCCACGGGGTGAACGCCGACAGTGCGGCGACGTATACCGAGCGGTTCCTGCACGCGTTCGACCTGCCGTATTACCTGGTGGAGAGCGATGCGGACGCCGGGCGCCTCTCGATCGCGTTCGCCGAGGCAGAGCGGCGGCGCGGTCCGGCGGTGGTGCTGGTTGGCGATGAGTATCACGGGTTCAACCGGTGAAGGGGCGCGGGGCATGATGCACACGGGCGCGGGGCATGATGCACACGGTTGATGTGCTGAGGGTGTTCCTGGGACATCGCGGCGACGCGATCGTGGTGCCAGGGCGCGGTGGGCGGCATTGGGCGAAGCTGTCGGAGCGCCAGGCGCTGGATGTGCCGCTGGGCGATCCGGCGATGGGCGGGCATGCCGGGTTCGCGTTGGGGTTGGCTTTGGCGCAGCCGGGGCGGCGCGTGGTGCTGTTCGATTCCGAGGGCGATTTGCTGATGAGCCTCGGGATGCTGCCGACGATTGCCGAGCAGGCGCCGGCGAACTTCTATCATTTCCTGCTGGACAACGAGTGCTACGCGACGACCGGCGGGCAGCCGGTGCCGAACGCCAAGGGCGTGGCGTATGAGAAGATTGCGCTCGGGGCAGGGTATCCGCGGGCGTTTGCGTTTGAGGAGGTGGGGGCGTTTGAGGCGGCGCTGCCGGGGATATTGGGGGCGCCGGGTCTGGTGTTCGTTGCGCTGAAGGTGCTGCCGGAGGTGGAGAATACGCCGATCGGTGGGCGGGTGCGGTGGAACCCGCGGACGCGGGATCGGGTTATTGCGGATTTGCGGGGGGAGTTGGGTGTAGTGGACTAGGCCGGTTGCGGCGGGACTCTTTCACCATTCGCTGGAACCAAAATGAACACATACGACCGCGGGTGATGCGCCCCAGGCAGCAAACCCAACCGCCGTTGGCGCTCGCGTCCCTCCGCGTTAGCCTCCGCCCAACCAACCCGGAGGCGCCCAAATGTTCGTCATCCACGACCCGCCACCGCCGATCGCCCCGGCGCACCTTGCGCTGCTGCTCAAGGCCGAGCCCGCCACCATCGGTCACTTCCGCCAGGTCGGGTTCATGGACCCCGCCATCCGAGCACTGCTGCCCGACCGGCGCATCGCCGGCACCGCGGTCACCGTCCGGTTCGACGGCGACGACACCTCCATCGTCCATTACGCACTGGGGAAACTCCGCCCCGGTGACATCCTGGTGATCGACCGTGCCGGCGACACCCGCCACGCAAGCTGTGGCGGAGGTGTCGCCTTCGCCGCACGCGAGGCCGGCTGCCTCGGCATCATCATCGACGGTGTCGCCACCGACATCCAGGAACTGCGCGCCTACGGCATGCCGGTCTGGGCGCGCGGCCTGTCGCCGATCACCTGCAAGCCGCGTTTCATCGGTGGTGAGTTCTGCGTGCCGATCTCCTGCGGCGGCGTGCCGGTCACGCCGGGCGACGCGGTGTTCGCCGACGAGAACGGCGTGCTGGTCATGCCGCCATCCGATATCGAAACATCCGCGCACCGCGCGATCGGCATGCAGGAGGCAGAGAAGGTCGCCCTCGCCCGCGTAACGAAAGGCGAGCGCTTCCCCGACATCAACGGCACCAACGCGCGCATCAACGAGATCCTCGCCGCGCAACGGACCGGCAAGCCATGAGCGAACCAACCGGCATCACCCAACTGCGCGAGATGCTGGACACCGCGCGCCGCGCCGTCGTCTTCACCGGCGCCGGCATTTCCACCGAGTCCGGCATCCCCGACTTCCGCTCACCCGGCGGCATCTGGACGCGCATGGCGCCGATCGACTTCCAGGACTTCATTGCTTCGGAAGAAGCGCGCCGCGAGGCCTGGCGCCGCCGCTTCGCGATGGAGGACACGTTCCGCGCCGCCGAACCCAATCGCGGCCATCGCGCCGTCGCCACCCTGGTCCGCCGCGGCACTGTTGCGTCGGTGATCACCCAGAACATCGACGGTCTGCACCAGGCCTCCGGCGTGCCCGACCGCCAGGTGATCGAATTGCACGGCAACACCACCTACGCCGCCTGCCTCGACTGCGGCGAACGCCACGAACTCGCACCGATCCGCGCCGTCTTCGAAACGGATGAGACGCCGCCACGCTGTATCAAGTGCGAGGGCCTGGTGAAGACCGCAACGATCTCGTTCGGCCAGTCGATGCCGGTGCCGGCGATGCGTCGCGCCGAGGCGGAAACGCTCGCCGCCGATCTGTTCATCGTGCTCGGCTCCTCGCTGGTGGTCTATCCGGCCGCGGGCTTCCCGGAGTTGGCCAAGCACAACGGTGCCAGCCTGGTGATCGTCAACCGCGAGGAAACCGGGCTGGATCGATACGCCGACCTTGTGCTGCATGAGCCGATCGGGGACACGCTGGGGGGTGCGGTGGGGGTGAACTGATGGCGACGTCGACCTGCCTGCAGGCGCAACACGGGTCGGAACCGGCGGATTATCGCGTGCTTGTGAGTGGTTGGCGCAACACCAAGTACAATCTCGACACGAACACGGACGCGTCACACCAGGAGGGGAACATGAGGATTGGTACAACCTCGGTCGTGGTTGGATCGCTGCTGGTGATCGCAGCACTGCCCGCCGTTGCCGGCCAATCGACCGCGCCCAGCACCCACATCCAATTGGCTGCCGACAGCGACGCCGATAGGGGGCAGTATACCGAGAAGGCGCAAGACGATGTGGACCAATGGAAGCAAAAAGTGCACGACTTCGGCGAGAAGGCAAAAACCACTGGGCAGCAGGGCAGCGCTGCGGCCAAGGATGATCTGGACAAAGCGTGGACCAAGGCCAAGGTGGCAGCGGATGGCTTGAAGACCGCGGGCGCGGACGGTTGGCAGACCGCCAAGATGTCGTTCGAGAAGGCGAAGAGTGACTTGGCGAATACCTGGGATAAGATCAAGCCCAAGTGAGCTAGCCCGCATTTCTCATACTGTTGCGGGATGACGGCCCAGGGCAGTGTTGGGCATTGTCGAGCCAGCAGATTTTCGCGCCGCCAATACCGCGTGTATTGGCCCAATGGGTATGTGACCGCGCATGGCGAGTGTCGCGTTGCGGCAACAATCGTCCCTACGGCACCACTTCAATGCACGGCGTTCGTGCAACAGACGACCGCGCTACCGGAATGGTAGCGCGGCCGCCAGGCTGAAGACTGGCCTAGTATTGTCGTCTACCAGACGTGGACCACTTTGCGAGCTCATGATTCCCCTCATTTTCAAACCACCCCGAAAGTATCGGCAAAGACCGGAAGTTCGGCGAGCATTGCGGCGAACCGCTCGACCAGCGGCAGCAGCCGCAACTCCGGCATGGTGGGGATAAGTTCGTAGAGCATACAGCCCTGGCGGAACAATGAGTGGGTGCGGTGTTTGGCGGTGTTTGACTTGAGGTATCGGTCGTAGCCTAACGCTTCCCCGGCCGCGCCCAGCAGTGTCAGCAGCGCGATGGCGAACGCGTTGAGCAACCACAGACGGTCACGTCGATCTGGCGTGCTGACATGGATGGATCCCATGCCCATGCCGAAGCGGAGGTCCTTGGTGTCACGCAGGCCGCACTCGATTCCCCAGCGCTTGCCGTAGAGGGTCATCAAAGCTTTGGCCGTAGCCTCGGTGCTGCTGGTGGCAAGACACCAGGCCTGTTTCATCGCCTTGTCCTGCACGCACAGAACGGTGCCGACCTGATAGCGCTCGGTCGTCACCAAGGCCCCACGCAAAACGCGAGCGCGTCCGCCGGGTCCGACCCAGGCGGCGGCGGTGCGCACCTCGCCATTCGCGGCGGTGACGGCGATATTGCCACGGAAGCGGATGACGTAGTCGAACTTCAGTTGTTCGATGAGAACCCGATAGAGTTTCTGGTCGCCGAAACCGCGGTCGGCGACAATGCAGACCTTGATGCCCGCTGACAGGGCGTCGGCGAGGCGGACCAAAACCTGATACTCATACTCGTTGCGATGGTTCTTGAGTGTGGCGGTGTCGACGGTGAGCCACAGTAGCGGGGTAGCGCGGCCGTGGCGGGTCAGCAACGATAGCATAATGGTAGCTTGGCCATCAGCGTCGAAGTCGGTCCAGTCCATGGCGACGTTGATGCTGGTGCGAGGTCCCACCACATAAGGCACCCAGTGGCGCAGCGCGGCATCGATGTCGATGCCTTCATTGGACAGCAGCCGGTCCACCTGCTTGATGGCGTGCTTGGTCACCAGGCCGCGCGCCAGGGCAAGGCCCTGCCCGATCGTGTTGACCGCGAGGGATGCAGTTTTGATGACGCCGAGGGTGGCATTGGCGAGGGATAGGACGCGCTTGGCGTGCATGTCGCCATCGAGCAGGTTGGCAAGGAAACGCTGCACTTGCGTGAAACAGAGGGTCTGGTTCGGCTGCATCGGTGGCCCCGCGAATCGTGTTGCATGCGGGGAGACTCGCCAATTGCGGGCTTGAGGCAACCGATACATGACAGGCGGCACAATGCGAATCCGGACAGGCTCATCTTGATTCTTTTCAGAAAGTTTTCCAGACCCGCCGGATTCCTTCGTTACGCGACACGCTCAGCCTGGAAATGAGGGGATGGATGAGCTTTGCGAGTGGTGCGCTCGACGACGACCGGCTGATTGTTGACGATAGTGTAGCTGTAGCTATCCGGCGACGGAACGGTTACCGTAGGCGGCAACGGATACACCGTAACGGTCTGCGGCAGCACCGTCCCGACGGTCACTCCGGGATCGTTGAAGGATTGGTAGTGCTGCGTCGTCGAGTACCTGGGTGATCGCAGCCCCTTGATCGGGCGTCCAGGTTGTCGTCGTGGTGGTCGTTGTCTGTTGGGCACCGGCAATCCCGGCACCCGACACAAGTACGGCCGCGGTAGCGATGGAAAACAGTGACTTCCGCATTTTGACGCTCCCATCTGTTGATACGGAACGACAGAGGTAGCCCACGGTCGGTGGATTGGAAGAACCGAGTGGATTAACGTGATCGATCTCTCGTCCAGTTGAACAACGTTACTGGCGCCGCACCGGCATATCACAAAATAGCCACGGAAATACCTCAATAATTCCGAAAAGGGTCCAGAAGCAGCCGCAATTCTACCTGCGGCTATCGTGAATTGGTAAAGCATACAGGTGTCAAGCCGACAATAAGCGACCGCTGGAAACCGGCCCCAGCCCGGCCTGCTGCGCCGCGACACCTGCGGCGTAGTGTGAACTGGAAAATTCAGTGCCTGTGCCGGCATCCCATCGATGAAGCATATCCTTGCGACCGAACGGAGCCCGACCCTCGAGGGCACGCCACCGATCCGGCGTGCTCTCGACCCTCGCCACCATCGCATCGGCATGGCTATCCGTCCCATTCGCTGCGCGTCCCTGTTGCCTGAACGACGACGCACGCGTGGCCTGGCTGGCCATACTGGCCTTGACCACGGCAAGCTTGTCCCGCCTTGTGCGGCAAGCGGCGGCGTGCATGCCGCCCGCGCCCCCGTGCAGGGCCAGCCCATAGCCCCCAGGCGGGCAGAATTTTCGCACTTGCACCACGCAACAATACGCCGCCACCACGCAACAACCAGGACCTCGACCGCAACGATGACCGACCCCCTGCTGCAACCCCCGGAAACCTTCATGCGCCTGCCCGCCGGTCCCCCAGGCCCGGGTTGCCGCGCCGCCATCATCGGCGTGCCGTTCGACTGCGGCACCCACCCCTTCCGTGTCGGTGCCCGCCAGGGCCCCGCGCATGTCCGCCAGCAATCGGGCCTGATCCGGCGCTACCACCCCAGCCTCGCCGACGTCGACGTGCCCGCCCTGCTCGGCGCGGTCGACTGCGGCGACATTGTTCTCACCCCGGGCCGACCCAATGACGCCTTTCCGCGCATCGAGGCCGCCGCCGGCTCAATCTTCGACGCCGGCGCCGTCCCGATCGGCATCGGCGGCGACGGCTCTGTCTCACTGCCGCTGATGCGCGCCGCCGGAAGCCGCCACCACGGCCTGGTCGCGCTGCACATCGACAGCCACACCGACGCCTACCCCTACGCGCCGGACGATCGTTATACCGCCGCCACCCAGTTCACCCACGCCGCCGAGGAAGGCGCCATCGACGCCAGCGCCTCCTGGCACGTTGGCATCCGCGGCTTCACCTACACCGCTGGCGTGCTGCCGCGTGCCCATGGCCTCGGCTTCCGCGTGATCACCGCTGAGGACCTGCTGCGCCGCGGCTTCGCCCAGGCCATGGCGGAATTCCGCGACAGCGTCGCTGGCCGTCCGGTCTACCTGTGCTGGGACATGGACGTGTTCGACCCCTCGGTGGCGCCCGGCGTCTGCACGCCGACCTGGGGCGGCCTGTCGGCCCGTGAGGGCATCGAACTGATGCGCACCTTCAGCGGCCTGAACATCGTCGCGATGGACTTCAACACCGTCAGCCCGCCGCAGGACGTCAACGACATGGCCGCGCATCTGTGCGCCCACATGATGATGGAAGCGATGGTCCTGCTGGCCCGGCAGTTCGAGTTGGTCCCGTAGTTCCCGTAGGGCGGAAAAGCCCCATCCCCGGACGCTTGATCCGGGGGCGGCGCCTTCCGCCACCCCGTGCGGGTAGGCGTCGACAAAGCGTCAAGCGGCGATCGATACGATTACGACGCGCCGATTCCGTACCTACCCGAACGTGTTCATCACAACGCTTCGCTCAGGCAAATCGACCCCCGCCCGGACAAACGCCGATATCTCCGTCGTCGCCCGTTATGCGGCAACATCCACGGCCACGAAGCGCTTGAGATGATCGTCGATCGGCTTGCTGGCCTGGTCCGCGGCCTTGCTCGAAGCCTGCAGGACCTTCGTCACGCCCACCAGCACCTGATCCATTCCTTGGCGCAGTATCTCCCGCTGCAGCTCGGCCAAATCAGTCGGGCTGCCGCAGGTAATAAGATTTTGTATTCCTCGCTGCAGCACTTCCACCGACCGAACGGCCATATCCACCCAGGCGAGTTGCATGTCGTGCAGGCCGCGGCCGTAGTTGGTGGCCGCGATCAGCAGCGACTTCACCCGCTCGGTGGTAAGATCGGCGTTCTGCTTTTGAATATCGATTACCATGGCCACGGTTTCGACCGGGCGTAGGAACTCCGCTTTGAAACGGTCGCCGACCCGCGCCGCATCGGTCCCTTTGTCTCGCCCGGCTCTGGTTTCCGCGCTCTGGAATTTCGGCGGTGCATGCTCAGCAGATTGTTCGTTCGACACGGCCTGTTCCTCCCTGAGAATGATCGATCGCGTCTGGCCTCGGCGACATCAGAACTGCCACCAGCCCCCTGCCAAGGCGATACCCGTTGTGCGGGCACAAACACATGATATATCTATCTATACGGGCATTTCGCATCCGTCTGCAACCCAGATTGTGCTTTCGACCGGGATGCCCGGTCGCGGCGGCACGTGGGAAACGGTCCGGCAAAAGCGTTGATGGGGCGGCCGTGCGCCAAACGAAGGCCCCGATCAGCGGCCACCGGTTATCGGATGGTGCCGCGGTCGTTGCACGGTTTGTTCCCCGGCGGGGCCATGCTAGACGTGCCTGCCATGTCGGACCCCACAACCTTGCCACCCCTCGCGGTCGCCTTCGGCGCCGACCATGCGGGCGTCCAGCTCAAGGACCATCTGGCCGCCACGCTGCGCGAGGAAGGCTTCGCCGTGCATGATTTCGGCACGACCGGCACCGAGCCGGTGGACTACCCGGACTACGCCCACCGGGTCGCCGCCGCTGTCGCTGAAGGCACGGTGCAGCTCGGCGTCCTGGTCTGCGCCACCGGCATCGGCATGTCGATCGCCGCCAATCGCCACCCGGCAATCCGTTGCGCCGTGGCCCACGACGTCACCTCTGCCCGTCTCAGCCGCGCCCACAACAACGCCAACGTGCTGGCACTCGGCGCAAGGGTGATCGGCCAGATGGTGGCGCTCGACTGTCTGCGCGCGTTCGTCGCCACCGGCTTCGAAGGCGGCCGCCACGCGGCGCGCCTCGCCAAACTGGGCATGGCGGGAAAGGTCGCCGCATGAACGAGCAATCGCCGGCGACCAGCCTGCACCGCTTCTTCACCGCCCCGCTGGCGGAAACCGACCCGGAACTTGCCGCCGCCATCGGCGCCGAGCAGCAGCGCCAGCAGGACGGCATCGAACTGATCGCCTCGGAGAACATCGTCTCCGCCGCGGTGCTGGAGGCCCAGGGCTCGGTCCTGACCAACAAATACGCCGAAGGCTATCCCGGCCGGCGCTACTACGGCGGCTGCGTCTACGTCGACGTCGCGGAGCGGCTGGCGATCGAGCGCGCCTGCAAACTGTTCGACTGCAGCTTCGCCAACGTGCAGCCGCACTCCGGCGCGCAGGCCAACCAGGCGGTGTTCCTGGCGCTGCTGTCGCCCGGCGACACCATCCTGGGCATGAGCCTCGCCGCCGGCGGCCACCTGACGCACGGCGCCGCGCCCAACCTGTCGGGCAAGTGGTTCCGCGCCGTGCAATACGGCGTGCGCCGGGAAGACGGGCTGCTGGACTACGACGAGCTCGAGCAGCTCGCCCGCGCCGAACGCCCGAAGCTGATCATCGCCGGCGGCTCCGCCTATCCGCGCTTCATCGACTTCGCCCGCATTCGCCGCGTCGCCGACGAGGTCGGCGCGTACTTCATGGTGGACATGGCGCATTTCGCCGGCCTGGTCGCCGCCGGCCTGTTCCCCAGCCCGCTGCCGCACGCCCACGTCGTCACCACCACCACCCACAAGACGCTGCGCGGCCCGCGCGGCGGCATGGTGCTGTCGAACGATGCCGGACATCGGCAAGAAGATCAACAGCGCGGTGTTCCCCGGCCTGCAGGGCGGCCCGCTGATGCACGTCATCGCCGGCAAGGCCGCCGCCTTCGGCGAGGCGCTGCGTCCCGAATTCCGCGCCTACCAGAAGGCCGTCGCCGACAATGCCAACGCGCTCGCCGCGACCCTGGCGAAGCAAGGCCTCGCCATCGTCACCGGCGGCACCGACAGCCACCTGCTGCTGGTCGATCTGCGCCCCAAGCAAGTCACCGGCAAGGCCGCCGAGGCCAGCCTGGAGCGCGCCCTGCATTACCGCGAACAAGAACGCCATCCCGTTCGACCCGGAGAAACCCGCCATCACGTCAGGCGTCCGGCTCGGCTCCCCCGCCGCCACCACCCGCGGCTTCGGCGCGGCCGAATTCCGCGAGATCGGCCTGATGATCACCGAGGTGCTGGACGCGCTCGGCCGCTCCAACGACGGCACCAACGACGCCGCCGAACAAGCGGTCGGCGCCCGGGTCCGCGCGCTCTGCGCCCGCTTCCCGATCTATCGCGGGCGCTGACCCGCCATGCGCTGTCCGTTCTGCGGCCACGACGACACCCAGGTGAAGGACAGCCGTCCGACCGAGGACAACGCCGCGATCCGCCGCCGCCGCTCCTGCGGCAATTGCGGCCAGCGCTTCACCACCATCGAGCGGGTGCAACTGCGCGAGCTGACCGTGGTGAAATCGGACGGCCGCCGCGTCCCGTTCGACCGCGACAAGCTGGCCCGCTCGATCCGCATCGCGATGCGCAAGCGGCCGATCCAGGAGGAGCGGATCGAGCGGATCGTCAACGGCGTGGTGCGCCAGCTCGAGGCCTCCGGCGAGAGCGACATCCCGCGCAAGCAGATCGGCGAACTGGTGATGGACACGCTGAAGGAGCTGGACCCGGTGGCCTATGTCCGGTTCGCCAGCGTTTATCGAAATTTCCGCGAGGCGAAGGACTTCGAGGAGTTCGTCGGCTCGCTGGGCGAAACCGACAAGTCGGGCGATGGCCGAGCCGCCAAGCGCTGACGCAGGCCGTAGTGTGGCCAGCAACGCATCCCCAACGGTCCCCCCGATACACAATCCGGGAATACCAACCCCGGGCCAGCCGGCGACGCAGCACATATGCGGGCCGCGCTGGCGCTTGCCCGTCGCGGCCTCGGCACCACGTGGCCCAACCCCGCGGTCGGCTGCGTCGTGGTGCGCGACGGCCGCGTTGTCGGCCGCGCCGTCACCGCCCCCGGCGGCCGCCCGCACGCCGAGCCACTGGCCCTGGCCGCCGCTGGCGCGCTGACGCGCGGCGCCACCGTCTACGTCACGCTGGAGCCCTGCAACCACTGGGGCCAGACCCCGCCCTGCACCGAGGCACTGATCGAGGCAGGCGTCGCCCGCGTCGTCGTCGCCATGCGCGATCCCGATCCGCGGGTGAACGGCGAGGGACTGGACCGGCTGCGTGCCGCCGGCATCGCGGTGACCGAGGGCGTGCTGCAAATCGAGGCGCGCGAGGTGGCCGCCGGCTTCGCCAGTCGCGTGCTGCACAACCGGCCGTTGGTGACCCTGAAACTCGCCGCCACGCTGGATGGGCGCATCGCCACCGGCACGGGTGAGAGCCAGTGGATCACCGGCGAACCTGCCCGCCGCCTCGGCCACGCCCTGCGCGGCCGGCATGACGCGGTGATGGTCGGCGTCGGCACCGTGCTGGCCGACGATCCGGACCTGACCTGCCGCATCCCGGGGTTTCGCCCGACCCCGGTGGTGCGGATCATCGTCGATAGCCATCTGCGTACTCCGTTGACCTCGCGTCTTGTCGCCACCGCCGCCGAAAGCCCGACCTGGATGCTGATCCGTGCAGGCACCGATCCGGACCGTCGCCGCGGCTTCGCCGACCTGGGCGTCCGCGTGATCGAGACCCACGGGGCGGCGGCTGGCGTCGATCTTGCACTGGGTCTCACGGCATTGGCGGAGGCGGGCATCACGCGGGTACTGGTCGAGGGCGGCGCTAAAATCGCCGCGGCGCTATTGCGTGCGGACCTGGTCGATCGGATCGCCTGGTTCCACGCACCTTCGGTGATGGGCGCGGATGGCTGGCCCGCGGTGCAGGCGTTCGGGTTGGAGCACCTGGCGCAGATGCCCCGTTTCGTCCGCCGCGCCATGCGTCCAATCGGGGATGACATGCTGAGCGAATTCGCGAGGATTGGATGAATGATCACCGGTCTAACCGTCATGCCGGCGAATGCCGGAATCCACGACTTCCTCCTCACGGCAACCAAAGTCGTGGATACCGGCATTCGCCGGCATGACGTGCTGGCGAATGCCACCTGATGTTCACCGGCATCATCACCGCGCTCGGCACCATCCGCGCCATCACCCCGATCGGCCAGGGCCAGGACATGCGCCTGGTCATCGCCGTGCCGCCGTGCCTTCCTGAACAACCCCACCCAGGGCAATGTCGCGCTCGGCGCGTCGATCGCCTGCTCCGGCTGCTGCCTGACCGCGGTGGAGTTCTGCCCCGACAGCTTCGCCGCGGACGCCTCGGCGGAAACGTTGGAAAAAACCACCCTTGGCGCCTGGCGCATCGGCACCCAGGTCAACCTGGAACGCTCATTGCGGATAGGCGACGAACTCGGCGGACACCTCGTCTCCGGCCACGTCGACGGCGTCGGCACCGCAATCTCGGCAATCTCGGAAAACGCCTCCACTCGCTGGCGGTTCCGCGTCCCCGCCGACCTGGCCCGCTTCATCGCCGCCAAAGGCAGCGTCGCGGTCGACGGCGTGTCATTGACGGTCAACGATGTTGCGGACGATACCTTCGGCGTGAACATCATTCCGCACACCGCCGCGGTCACCCGGTTCGGCACGCTCGCGCCAGGCGATCCGGTGAATATCGAAATCGACATGCTCGCCCGCTACGTCGCGCGGCTGGCGGAGTTTCGCTGATGTCCGAGCTCAAGTCCGCCGCGCTGTCGCAGTACCTCTCCAGCATCGAGGAGCTGATCGAGGAAGCCCGCAACGGCCGCATGTTCATCCTGGTCGACGACGAGGACCGCGAAAACGAAGGCGACCTGGTGATCCCGGCGCAGTTCGCCACGCCGGACGCGATCAACTTCATGGCCCGTCACGCACGCGGCCTGGTCTGCCTGGCGCTGACCCGCCAGCGCGTCGAGCATCTCGGCCTCAGCCTGATGAGCCGGCACAACGGCACGCGCCACCAGACCGCCTTCACCGTCTCGATCGAGGCGCACGAGGGCGTCACGACCGGCATCTCCGCCCACGACCGCGCCCACACCATCGCGGTGGCGATCAACCCGGAGAGCGGGCGCGAAGACATCGTCACCCCAGGCCATGTCTTCCCGCTGGTGGCGCGCGAGGGCGGCACGCTGGTGCGCGCCGGCCACACCGAGGCCTCGGTCGATATCGCCCGCAAGGCCGGGCTGAACCCGTCGGCGGTGATCTGCGAGATCATGAACGACGACGGCACCATGGCGCGCCTGCCGGACCTTGTCGCGTTCGCGCAGCGGCACAACCTGAAGCTCGGCACCATCGCCGACCTGATCGCGCACCGACGCCTCACCGAGCGTCTGGTCAAGCGCGTGGCCGAGGGCGATTTCCACCACGTCGCGGGCGGCGATTGGCGTGCCATCGTCTACGCCAACACCGTCGAATATCAGGAACACCTGGCGCTGGTGAAGGGCGACATCTCGGGGCCGGAGCCGGTCCTGGTGCGCATGCATGCCGTCGACCTGCTGGACGACATGATTGGCGGGCCGCACTGGATCGCCATGCACAACGCCATGCGCATGATCGATCGCGTCGGGCGCGGCGCGGTCGTGCTGATCCGCGAGCATCGCCAGACCGCGCTGGCCGAGCGCGTCAACCAGCTCGCGCAGAACCAGCGCCAGCCGCGCGAATTGCGCGACTACGGCATCGGCGCGCAGATCCTGCTCGATCTCGGCGTCACCAACATGATCCTGCTGTCGAACCGGCCGCGCACCATTGTCGGGCTGGAAGGCTACGGTCTGAACGTTGTCGAGCAGCGCGCGGTCGAACCGTCGGTGAGCGAGGCGGTGAAGTTCGATGACGATTGAAATGGGCACCTGACATGAGCCCGGACATGAGGCCCCAGGGCATGGGGCCCTTGGGCATGGGGCCCTTCGGCATGAGCCTAACGGCATGAGCACCGAGGACGCCCCGCTTCCGACGGCGCCGCGCATCGAGGGGCCGCCGCCACACCTGCTGATCGTCCGCGCACCGTATTATCGCGCCGTGGTCGACGGCTTGACCGACGGCGCCCAGCGCCTGCTGCGCGAGGCCGGCGCCACCTTCGAGGTGCTGGACGTAGCCGGCGCCTACGAACTGCCGCAGGCGATCCGCATCGCCATGCGCGGCGCGGCAAGGTTCGACGGCTTTGTCGCCCTGGGCTGCGTCGTACGCGGCGAAACCGATCATTACGATCACATCTGCCGCGAAACGATGGGCGGCCTGATGGCAGTGTCATTGCAATTCGGCCTCTGCCTCGGTAACGGCCTGCTTACCGTCGACACGATCGATCAGGCCGAAGCGCGCGCCGCCGCCGACGGCTACAACAAAGGCGCCGAAGCTGCCGCCGCGGCGCTGCTGCAGATCGGCGCGGCCCGCCGACTTGGCGCGGTCTGATGGGCGGGGTCTGTTGGATGGACCGAAGCAAGGCCAGGGGCTCTGCCCCTGGACCCCGCCAGAGGGCGCTGCCCCCTGGCCCCCCGCCCGCGCCCCAACCAAAATGGATGGATCCCAAAGGCTCTGCCTTTGGTGGGGGTCCAGGGGGCAAAGCCCCTTGGCGGGTTTCAGGGCAGAGCCCTGACCTTGCTTCGTTCGCCCGACGGCCCTGCCCATCGGGCCGCGGCTAATGGGCAAGCGGCCGCGGACGGCGTCGCGTGTTGCGGCGGTGCAGGCGTTGTTTCAGAGCGAGCAGGCCGGGGACAATCCGGAGACGGTGATTGATCAGTTCGTACGGCATCGCCTCGGCGCGTGGCCGGAGGCTGATGGGTTCGAGGATGGGCGGGTGCCGGATGCCGAGGTGCCGCTGTTTTCCCGCATCGTGCGAGCGGCGGTGTTGTCGCAGGACCGGATTGACGTGCTGATTGCCGAGGCGCTGCCGGTTGACTGGCCAATCGCGCGGATTGATCCGGTGTTGCGTGCGCTGCTGCGCGCCGGTGGAGGGGAACTGGCGATGCCGGATGGGCCGCCGACGCGAGTGGTGATCAACGAATATCTGGATGTCGCGCACGGGTTCTTCACCGGCGACGAGCCCGGCCTGGCGAACGCCGTACTGGATCGCCTGGCCCGCTCACTACGACCCACAGAGTTTGCCGCATAGCGACGTAGGGCGGAAAAGCCACGCCCCGGCTTTGATCCGGGGGGTAGGCCTTGTGCAACCGGCGCCGCGCAGCCTGTGTTTCGTCGTGCCCGCTCAGGGATGCCGGTGGATCGGATCGACCCAGTAGACCGCTTCCGGCTTCTCGACCGGCTCGATATCAAGGTTGACCACCACCGCCTCGTTGTCGCTGCGCACCAGTACGCATTCCAGCGTCTCGTCCGTACTGGCATTGATCTCCTGGTGCGGCACGTAGGGCGGCACGAAGATGAAGTCGCCCGCCTCGGCCTCGGCAACGAACTCCAGATGTTCGCCCCATCGCATGCGAGCCTTGCCGCGCACCACGTAGATCACGCTTTCCAGCGCGCCGTGGTGGTGTGCGCCGGTCTTGGCATTGGCATGGATGCTGACCGTGCCGGCCCAGATCTTCTGCGCGCCGACCCGCGCGGCGTTGATTGCCGCCGCGCGGTTCATGCCCGGCGTCTGCGCGGTGTTGGGGTCGAGCTGGTCGCTCTTGATGACCCGCACGCCATTCAGCCGCCAATCAACCGATCCGGGGGCAGGGGCCCCCGCATGGTCGTGGCCGTGATGCTGATGCTCCTGATCGTGCTGATGGTCGTGGCTGTCACTCACGTGCGTGCTCCTTGCGGATCGGGCGCGACATCGTGCCTGGCCGCGCCACTGTCAATCGCCAACCACGCACATCCCGACTGAAGGATTATTCGTCTCCGCCAGCCGGCTTAGAGAGAACATCTGCACCGCACGGCCAGGAATGATAGCACATCGCTCTCGGCCTTTGTGGATGCCGGGCGATTTCGGGACGGGCCGACGTCTGCTACAATAGCGGGATCGCGGGCCGACGAAGCAAACACGGAGTTCGACGATGCCGTTCGATGAAGCCTCCGGGCGTCCGGGACGCCGACCGTCGCTCAATGTGCTGGGCGGCCAGCTCGACACCTGCTCAGTCAACCCGATGACCGGGTTCTTCCGCAACGGCTGTTGCGACACCAGCCGCGAGGACATCGGCAGCCACACCGTCTGCGTGGTGATGACCGCCGAGTTCCTGGCGTTCAGCAGGGCGCAGGGCAACGACCTTTCAACTCCGGTGCCGGAGTTCGGCTTCGCCGGCTTGCAGCCGGGCGACCGCTGGTGCCTGTGCGCCCCGCGCTGGCAGGAGGCGTTGGACGCCGGCGCCGCTCCCCACGTCGTGTTGCGCGCGACCGAGCAGACCGCGCTGCGCCATTGCGAGCTGGCCGACCTGAAGCGTTTCGCGGTCGATCTGTCCTGACCGTTGCGGCCGCAACGGTCTTTGATGGGAATGGTTTGATGGACGACGTGCTCGCTCTGCGCCCCTTTGTTCCGGCCCGGAATTTCGCGCTCTCCAAGCGGTTTTACCAGGCAATCGGGTTCGCGCTGACGCACGAGGACGAGCAAATTGCGATTCTGAAGCTCGGCAGCTTCAGTTTCATTTTGCAGAATTTCTATGTGCAGGAATTCGCCGAGAACTGCATGGTCCAGCTTCTGGTGCGCGACGTGACGACGTGGTGGCAACGGGTCGAGGGCCCGAAGCTGGTGGAAGACTTCGCGGTGAAGCAGCCGCGTGCGCCGGCCATGCAAAGCTGGGGGATGAAGGTCGGTTTCCTGTCCGATCCGTCCGGTGTGTTGTGGCATGTGGCGGAGGTGCCGTTTTAGCTGGCTGGTCCACTGGCGTTCTCGATGAAGCTTGTCTGGGCCGCCGTGTAGGCGGCGTGCGTGTTGGTTGGATCGGCGGCCAAGGGGTAGGAAATGGCGCTCATTCATCACGTCGTCACAGGCCAAGGCGGACCTCCGATCGTGTTCGTGCACGGCTTTGCCTGCGCGCACACCGACTGGGACGCGCAGGTGGCGCATCTGTCGCCGCGCCACCACACCGTCGCCGTCGATCTGCGCGGACATGGGGCAAGTCCGGGCACCGCCGCCGAGTGCTCGATCGAGCGTTACGGCGCCGACGTAGCCGAGGTCATGCGGGCGCTGGCCCTGCCGCCTGCGGTCCTGGTCGGCCACAGCATGGGATGCCGGGTCGTCATCGAGGCCGCCCTGCAGGCGCCAGCCCAAACCGCCGGCGTCATCCTGGTTGACGGCAGCCAATTCGCGCCCGTCATGGCAGCCGTCTTGCAGGAGCGCTTTGCCACGCCGGACGGCTACGCAACGATGACCGGTGCCATGTTCAAGGACATGTTCACCGCGCGGAGCGACCGGGCCGTGGCTGCGTCGGTCCTCGAGCGTGCGGCGCGATTGCCCCGACCGATCGGGGAGAAAATGATGACCGATCTGCAACGGTACGATGTCGGGCGATTGATTGGCTCGCTGGCCGTTCTGCGGGTGCCGGTCATGGCGCTGCAAGCGACCTACAGCAACGAGAAACGCGAGCGGCACACCATGAGCAAGGGACAAACCACGCCCTACCTCGACATGCTGCGCGCCAACATTCCGTCTGTGCGCATAGAGATCATCGCGGACACGGGTCATTTCCCGCAGCTTGATGAAAGCGCGCCGACGAACGCGTTGATCGACAGCTTCGTCGGCGCGCTGCGGGCGGGTTGAGCCCGTTGTTTCCGTCCGCTTGACACCTTGGCATGGCCATCGAAGCATCGAAACGCTTCGACCAAGGCGAGAAAACCCAGGGTGACCTACACGCACTCCACCGCGCCCGGCCAGGCCGAGGCGCTGTTCGAACAGGCGAGCGCCCTCGTTCCGGTGCTGGCCGCGCGCGAGGCCGCCGCCACCGCCGCGCGTGATATCCCGCGCGAAACGATCGAGGACTACCATCGCGCCGGCATCCTGCGCGTGCTGCAGCCCCACCGCTTCGGCGGATACCAGGCGCCGTTCGACCTGTTCTCCCGCATCGTCGAGAAGCTGGCCGAAGGCTGCGCCTCCTCCGCCTGGGTTTATGCGGTGCTGGGCGAGCACCAATGGATCATCGCCTGCATGCCGGAACAGGCGCAGATCGATATCTGGGGCGACGATCCGCGTGCCGTCGCCTGCTCCAGTCTGGCGCCGCGGGCAACGGCGCAGCGCGCCACCGGCGGCTGGCGACTGTCCGGGCGGTTCCCGTTCTCCTCCGGCAGCAGCCACGCGCAATGGGCGATCATCGGCGCCCGATGCCCCGACGCCGCGGAACATGTCGCAACCCGCTACCTGCTGGTGCCGAGGCGCGAGATCGAGATCATCGACGACTGGCACGTGCTCGGCCTGCGCGCCACCGGCAGCCGCACGTTGCTGTTGCGCGACGTGTTCGTGCCGGAGCACCGCACCGTGGCGTTGCGCGATCTGTACGACGGCACCACGCCGGGCGCGCGCGTGCACCCCGACTACGACCTGCTGCGCGCGCCGCGCGGCTTCCTGGTGCCGTTCTCCCTGGCGCCGGTGGGATTTTCCCCCGGCCGACGCGCCCTGGCGGTGACCGCGGAGGCGCTGCGCACCAGGCTGTCGCGCGGCGTGCGACGGATGGCTGACTTCGAGGTGGTGCAATTGCAGCTCGGCGAGGCCGGCGCCGCGATCGAGGTCGCCACGCTGGTGCTGCACGCCCGCCGCGAGGAGAGCATGGCGATCCTGCGCAGCGGACGCGCGATCCTCGACGACGACATCCTGCGCAACCGTCGCGACGTCACCTTCGCCCTGCATGAAATGCCGCGGCGTCGTCGCCAACATTCAGATCCAGCGTGATTGAGAGTATGTCCTAGTTCACCTTGTGTATTGTTGTCGATAACGACAGTGTTCAGCGTCAGGATCGACTGCCCGGTCGGTGGGGCCGGACTCGGTGAGCCAATGGGTTCTCCAACGCCTGGAATTCCCGTGAAGCCGGTGGTCGGCGCCTGTGGCAGGTAACTTGCGTTGTCGCTGACGGTCAGGTTCCATTTGCGCCAAACAATTTCTTGGGATAAGTACAAATGCTGGAAGAGCCCGGCTCCATACGATGGCCCGGCAATGGTCCAGTTGTAACCGCCGCCGTATTCCATGCTGAACGGAAAGCGTTCTTTTCCATTTGCATACTCCGCCGACCCGGAAAGTGTGCTCATCTGCCAGTCGCCCAGGCCACTGGAGAATTCGGCCATTTGCGAGTAGTTCAGAGCATAATGCAGTTCGCCCGTGATCGGCACGCTCTGGAACCCGCAGGCACAGCCTGCGCGCCGGCCGCGGCGCAGGTCGCGAGAAGAACTACTACGAGTTTGAAGGTTTTTTTCACTTATTGCGTACCTTATGGAACCACAATCGTATCGCCGGGCTGCAGAACCAAATTAAAGGTGGGGTCGCCCTTCAACGCCTTCTTGTAATGCACCTGGATTCGTTGCTGTTTTTCACCGTCGTTGCGCAAGACGTAAATCTTTTTTGAATTGGCAAAATCCGTAAGCCCTCCAGCACTGGAAATCGCTTGCAGTAATGTCATGCCGGGAGTCATCTGTACCGGACCCTTCTTCCCAACTTCGCCGAGAAGGTAGATGACCTTACTATTGCTCTGCGTCAGTACCACAGCGACTTCCGGATCCTGAACGAACTTCTTGAGTTTTGCCTCGATTCGATTTCCCAATTGCAGCGGCGTTAGACCAGCGGCCTCGACATCGCCGAGGAGAGGCATCGAAATCATGCCGTCAGGCCGGACCAAAAGACTGCCCGATAAATCGGACTGTTTCCATACCGTGACGGAAAGCACATCCGATGCGCCGATGACATAGCTATCGGCCGCAGGTCCCCCAGCCGCAATAGCTACAGGTCCTTGAGCCGACTTCCCCGCAGGCTCTTTGCGCTGAGCACGGCAAAAGAAGCTTGGCACAATAAGCACCAAAATGAGAAGCCTTCTTAGTTTCATAGTGCAACTCCGTTTCCGTTGGACGCAGACTGGAATTCCGTTCCGATCTGCTTGAGCTTGTAGAGCAGGGCTTTGTAACTTATCCCCAGTTCATTTGCCGCGCGTTTGCGATTGCCCCCGGTGTTCACTAGAACTTTGGAGATCAATTGACGCTCAATCTGGATCAACGCCGTGCGAGTGGCTTCCTTGAGCGAGAACGGCCTTTGCTGCCCATTCAGTCTCGCTCCCGATGCAGCTGCTTTGATGGCAGCCAGGGAGATGGACTGGTCTCCGATCGCAACAAAAGTCTTGATCGCCGTCTGCAGTTCGGGCAGGTTGCCAGGCCAACCGTACTCTATGAGGAATTCAAGTATGTCGCCATCAAGAACGGGTTTGGGACGATCAAACTGTCGCGAGTACTGCGTCAATAGCTCGTCGGCAATCAACGGAATCTCGGATTTTCTGCAACGTAGCGGCGAAATCCGGAGCGTTATGGCCGAGATGAAATGGAAGAAGTCCTCCCGCATGCGGCACGAAACGACATCCTCCAACAGCTCGCGGGTGGTACTGCATAACAGGCGGCTGGGATGATCTTGCTCAGCCTGAAAGTAGCTGTCCACGATCAGCCCCTGCAACTGATAGCCCAGGTCCCCAACTTCTGTTAGATAAACCGTTCCTCTGGAGGAGAAGGCGGAAAGAATCTTTTGCGCGGTGCAATCGGCACCCTGTATCTCGGTAAAAATACCGCGACTTCGATGGGATTGACCATGCACTTGCAACGCCACTGTCCGCTTTCCGACGCCCTTCTCGCCGGCGAGCAAAAGCGGAAAATCGGTTTCGGTAATCTGGGCCAGCGCTGGCTGGATCCTAGGCTCAATATAGGTAAACGACTTCGTCCGTCGTTTCGTACCTTGGATAGTTCCACTGCCTGGCATGAAAGCTCCCGTACCTGTGCCTTAGCAAGACGGGTTCCAAACCCCCGACACATGGCGAAGAAAAGCCCTTCTATGCCGTATATCGGCTCTTCGGCCATTTTTGTACGGCAAACGCGGAAGAAACGGTAAATGTTTTCCCTTTTACTCAAGAAATGTGTGACATTCATTTCCCAGGAAAGTGGAAAAACTTTTCCACTCAGATCGAGCGGCTTATCCCCCTAAGCGGCAATTCGCAAGGAACCTTCCTTGGATTCAGCCGATCCGCAATTCGGCATGCAGATTGCTAATAAGTACAGCGGATTGCGACGCTGGTCGTTCCCATTATGGTGAATATGGCACAAGACATTCAGATTTCAGCAGCTCCCAGCTATCCCTTGCAGTTGCGGAACGCCAGGGTCGTATGGGGCTGCGTACTCATCGGCGTCCTTGTAGCAGGGATTTACGCCGGGATAGTCGTGAAACTTGTGACCGACTGGTGGCAGATACCCGATTTTTCCCACGGCTTTCTGGTGCCAATCTTCGCGGCCTACCTGGTATGGAGGAAGAGAAAGGCTCTACGCAACACGAGCTTCCCCACCTGGAGCGGAGTCGCAGTGGTTGCCCTGGGGTTGCTGGTTCTGCTTCTGGGTGTCTATGGCGCGGAGTTGTTCCTGTCGCGGATTTCGCTGGTGGTCCTGTTGGCAGGGCTGGTGCTGTGTTTCGGCGGTGGCCGTTCTTGAGCGAGCTGCGCTTCGCTTTACTGGTTCTGCTCCTGGCCATCCCGATTCCCGCGATCATCTTTAATCAGATCACCTTTCCGCTGCAGATACTGGCATCGAAACTTGCCAGCGCTTTGCTTCCTCTATTCGGGGTTCCGGTTCTGCGCGAAGGAAACGTCATTGAACTCCCGATGAGGCTGGAAGTAGCGGAGGCCTGTAGCGGCATCCGCTCCCTGATGAGCCTGTTCACTCTCTCGGTTTTCTATGGATATTTCCTGGAGAAATCTTTGCGCGCCGAGTCATACTCGCGCTGGCCAGCATTCCGATTGCGATTGCGGCCAACGCGGTGCGCATTCTTCGGCACTGGGCTGTGTGTGCAGTACTGGGATCCAGATAAGGCGCATGGGCTTTTTTCACGAGTTTTCCGGCTGGGTTGATGTTTCTGGTATCTCTGGGGTGCCTGTTCATCGTCCATCGCGCCATGCGTTTGATCGCCGAGCAAAAGGAGGCAGGCATGAAGAGCCCTCGTTTCTGGACAGTTGTCGTGCTGCTCGTGGAACGGCGCTGATGCTGCACGCTCGCGGTAACACCGATCTGATCCCCGCAAGCGAGCCCTTGTCGCAGGTTCCGCGAGACGATCGCCGGGCGGTCGGGAAGCGATGTGCTGATCGACCAGGAAACGCTCGATGTACTTGGGCGGGAGAGTTCCTGTCGCGCGATTTACACCCAGCGATGGACGAGTCTCCGCCGATCGGGCTGTTTATCGGTTATTTCCCGACACAGAGAACAGGGGTCACCATTCATTCACCGAAACACTGCCTGCCCGGCGCAGGCTGGGCTTTTGAATCGTCGCAGTACGTCAATCTGAAGGACGCGAATGGCAAAGCCCACCAGGTGGGTGAATACATCATCGCCAACGGCGAGAATCAGTCAATTCGTTATCTATTGGTACCAGGCCCACGGGCGAAGTATCGCCAATGAATACATGGCGAAGGTCTATCTGGTGACTGACGCAATAAGAATGAATCGCACCGATGGCGCATTGGTCCGGGTGATTACGCCGATCGGTCCCACGAAGGACATCGACGGCAAGAGCTCGGGCCGAGGCATTTACGCGACAGCTGATCCCCATGCTGCCTCGCTTTATCCCGAATAGTAGCGATTGAAGAGAGCAGGAAACACAACGCGGTTGCAGGGGTGAAAGCTGGCTGTCGCCAATGTATGCAGTCGGCAAGGATGGAAGACGTGAAAGGCTCTTTCAAAGCAGTTCAATGAGTTTCGATGGAAGGTGGAGACCAATGAATCGGCAAAGCTTGTTCGGGTAGTGGCGCTGTTTGTCGCGTCCGCTTTACTATCCGGATGCCACGGCGATCCAAACGTGCGAAAGCAGAAATATCTGGAGAGCGGAGAGCGATATAGCGCCGAAGGTAAATACCGGGAAGCTGCAATCCAGTTTTCAAACGCACTGAAGGTCGACAAGGGCTATCCCGACGCGCATTATGCGCTGGCGCAGGCATACGTCCATCTGGGTCAGTTCGGCGCGGCGTATGGCGAACTCGTGCGCACTGTCGACCTGCAGCCGACAAACTACAAGGCGCGGGTCGATCTTGGGAAATCTATTGCTCGCCGCCGGCAAGAGCGACGAAGCGCAAGAGCAGGCCAACGCGGTATTGGCAGCCCAACCCAACAATCCGGACGTCCACGCGTTGCTTCTCCGCGATTGCAGTCAGGCGAGGGTCAAAGGGATCAGGCTCTGATTGAGATACATCGCGCCCTTGAACTCGATCCGAATCGAGCGGCCTTCCACGAAGATCTGGCTCTTCTGCAGGCGGGCGATCCGAGCAAGGTTCATTCCGTGGAAGATGAATTGAAGAAGGCGATCGCTCTCGATCCAAAATCGGTGAACGCCAAAATGCTCGCTCGCGTCATTCTACGCCAAGAACAGTCGCTGGCAGGAGGCCGAGCAGTTGAGCGGGATGCCGTTGCGACGGATCCAAAGAGCCTAGCTGCCAGCGAAAATCTCGCCCAGATCTATTCTCAAAGAGGGCAATCAGGCAAGAGCCGAGGAAGTGCTCCGACAGGCGTCGAAGGATCTTGCCGACGATCCGCAGGGAGTGCGCATGCTGGCGGACTACTACGCGGCCTCTGGACAGATGGACAAGGCCAAGGCGGAGTTCTCCGGCCTCGCCGCAAAGTATCCCAAGAACATCTCTGTGCAGAAGGGATACATTCGGGTTCTTCTTCAGGTCAAAGACTATGCGAACCGCGCAAACCGTGGTGACAGCCTGATGAAGACGGACGCTAAGGATCCGGAGGTTGCAGGGCTTGAACGGCATTGTGCTGCTCAATAACGGCAAAGCGGGCGACGCCGTCAATGCTCTTCTGGATGGGGCCATGAATTTCCCGAAGGACGCTTTCATCCAATACTGGCTGGGCAGGGCCGCGCTTGGCAAAGGGCGATATCGATTTGGCCGAAAAAAGCTTCCGGCAGGTGGAAACTCTGAACCCTTCCTGGCTGGATGCACTGGAAGAGCTGGCGCGGATCGCGATCCAGCGCGGCGACATGAATCTGCTGGCAGACGTGGCTGCAAAAGCGATCGCTGCTGCGCCGCGCTTTCCCGGCGGTTATGTGTGGCGCGCCATGGTGGAGATAAGCCATAACTCGCCGGATAAAGCTGAAGCCGATCTTAAGACCGCAATCAGCGTCGCTCCGCAAAGATCCGCGGCGTATCTCCAACTCGGCAAACTTCGATTTGCGCAAAAGCGTTTCCCGAAGGGCGGGCTCGCTGGAACAGGCTTTGCAGTACGACCCAAATTCTGTCGAGGCCCTGCGCTCTGGAATGGGATATTGACCTCTACCAGAAGCAACCCGAAAAAGCATTGGCTCGCTTAAATGCGCAAATAGAGAAGAGCCACCAACAACGGCAGTTTCTACGATCTGCTGGCGCAGTTACAGATTGGGCATGAAGCATCGACCAGGCTGCTGCCACCGCCCAGAAAGCCATGCAGCTCAATCCGGAGACGGCGAAGCGGTAATGCTCTTCGCCAAGCTGAGATCGAGCGCGGGCAACAGCGAATGCTATCGGCGCCTGGGAGCAGTGGTCCGATGCGCATCCCAACGATGCCGGGGCATTGCGATTCTGGGACTCTCGAGGAATCGCGCGGAGAATCTGGCAAGGCAGAAGCCGATTACAAGAAGTCTTTGCAAATCCAGCCACAACAACCAATCGCGAGCGAACAATCTTGCCTATCGGATGCTGCGAACGGCGAAAATGTGGACGTCGCCCTGACGCTTGCGCAAACTGCTCGGCAGGGCATGCCGAATTCGCCCAATTCTGCGGACACGCTGGCATGGGCCTACTACTACAAGGGGACTTACTCATTTGCTCGCGACCTACTGGAAGACGCAATCAAGACCGAACCGAACAACGCGACGATGCAGTATCACCTGGGAATGGTGTACAGCAAGCTGCGGGATAAGAGCAACGCGAGCAATCACTTGAAAAAAGCCTTATCGCTGGCCCCCGATTCGCCCACGGCAAAAGAAGCCGCGGCAGCACTCCAGCAACTGGGCTAAACCGGCGGCCACCCGCACTGGCAATCGGCGTCGCGCATTTGCGCTATTCGGTTGCCAGTGTGCACAGATCGAGAAATCCGTTGCAGAAACGTACCCATCCCCCGTAGATCGGATCGATACCGGCATGTCCAACAGTAAGACAATCGTTAAAAATACCGGTTGGTACGGCCTCGAGAACGCGATCAATTTCGTTGTCACGTTATTTACTTCCATTGCGATCGCCCGCACCCTGGGGCCATCGAAAATGGGTTACATCATTTATGTCTTTTGGATCGCGTCGATCGTAAGTAGCCTGGGCGGAATTGGCATTCCCGCCACGACACGGAAATATATGGCGGAGTTTCTCGGCATGGGCGACCGAGGCACTGCGCGATACATTTATTTCCGCACATTGCTATTACAGATGGGCTTGGCGACCCTGGCAACGGGCGGCATCATCGTATGGGTGTTGATGGATGCCAATGCCGAGTTATATTATGGCCTCGATCTTGGTGGCACTAAGCATCTGGCCCTCGATGGTCAACTCCATCTCGGCACAAGCCAATGTCGCCGCGGAAGATTTGATGGCAAATCTTCCCGCCTCCGTCATTTCGATTCTGGTCTTCTTCGTCGCAATTGCGGCAACCGTGTTGCTGAAATGGGGTATTGTCGGTGTCGGCGGTTCGATGCTTGTTATGCGGGCGGTCGATTTTCTCGTGCGTCTCTTTCCGACCATGAAGCGCATAGTTTCCTGGGAAACGGCGCATGTTCATCCGGTCGGGTTGGGCCAGCGCATGATCAGCTTCGCATGGCAGAGCGTGGCCAGCATGATTGTGGCGTTGATCGTGTGGGATCGGTCGGAGTTCTTCCTGCTGAAGAATCTCTGCTCGGATATTCGTCAGATAGCCTATTATTCGGTGGCATTCAGCATGGCCGAACGTCTGCTGATCAGTGCGTCTGTCTTCGGATCGGCCGCCGGCGCGACCATCTTTGCCCAGTACGGTCGCGATAAGTCCAGGCTTCCAGACATCGCGTCTTCCACATTTCGATATCTTGTCCTGACGTCCATTCCGCTGCACGTCATCTCCGCTGCTCTAGCGGTGCCCGCATTGCTTCTTCTCTATGGCAATCAGTACAAGGGCGCAGCGATGGTTGTCATGCTGGCTCCGTTGCTCTGCTGCCCAAAGCCTTTCTCGGTCCGGTAGAGAGCCTTTTGCAGAGCGCGGAACGGCAGGGCTATATCATCGCTGCAACGGTAATTGCTGGGATCATCGATATAGGCGTGGCCTGGTATCTGATTCCCGCACACGGCGCGGTGGGCGCATGCATCGGCAGTGGCGCGGCGCAGATAATCGCGGTCGGAACGATGTGGGCCCTCGGCATCCATCTCTATAAGGTGAAGCTTCCCTGGCTACTTGTCGCCAAGATTGCATTCATCAGTCTACTGGCGGCGCTGACTGCACATTTCATAGCGGTGCGGTTTTCGCCGCTGTGGGCCATCTTATGGGGAGGAAGCGCCTCACTGGTTGTTCTCTTCGGGCTCTTATATCTGATGCGTGTGCTGGAACCGAAAGATTTCACCCGCTTCAGCATCGTGACCCGTGTGCTTCCTAAGCCGATTGCCGAATCAGTGGATGCTGTTCTTTCACTGATGATCCACTCTGAGCCAGCCAATGCAACTGCGGGAAAGGTCTAGGCGATCGAAGATGCAATCGACCTCGATTCGCAGGAAATACGTTGTGAGGAATGATTCCAATGCGCGGAACAATGCACAGCTACAGGTTGCATCAAGAATGGATTTTCATATGAATCGCTATCGCGTATTGGTATTTGGCCTTGCATTCTGCATTGCAGCAACTTTTGCCGCCTCCGGCGAGGGTGGTGTGGGCGGGCAGGCGCCCGCGCATCCCTCAACGGCACTTTCGCAGAAACCGGGAGTATCGATTGCGATCAGCCAGCCGCAGTATGGGTACAACGTGCTGCCGGGGAGTGTGCGGCGGATCTATGCGACAGTGACCGGCGGGACCACCAATGCGGTCAACTGGACGGTGGACGGCGGAGCGACGCTTTCCTCAAGCACCGGCCATTGGGTGGATGTGACCGCTCCGGCTTCGGGCAGCAGTTGCTCGATCAGCGAGACTGGCAGCAATGTTTATGCCGTCAGTTCCGCCACCCGGTTTACCATCACCGCGCAGTCGATGGAGAATCCGGCTGCGACTTCCTCGATTGTCGTGAATGTCTGCCATCCGGCGGTCGTGGTGCATGTGGTTCCGTTCTATACCACGCTGTATTCCGGCCAGAAGGCCGATATTCAGTCCTTTGTCTGGGGAGCCTCGAATCCCAATGTGACCTGGTCGCTGACCTCACAGCCCAGCGGCGGCGATGGCGCGCTGTCCGACACTTCCAACCTGGACACGGTCTTCTCGGCGACAGTCGCGGGCCGCTACACCCTGACCGCGACCAGCTTAGCCGACAGCAGCAAGACCAACACGGCCACCGTCTATGTGACCGGAAATCCAATGCCCGCCTATGCCACCACCCCCTCCGAGACCGAGCCGGTCGACTGCAGCGTCGATCCTGCCCTGAGCGGGACAGTCTACGATGTGGGGCCATCGCAGGCCCTGAAGACGATCGTGTCGGTTCCCTGGCAAACGCTGCCGCCCGGCTCGACGGTGCGCATCCACAACGAAGACACCACTGGGGCCAGCCCCACCACCTACCACGAATACTTCCAGGTCGTGGGACACGCCACTCGCACCCAGCCCATCCGCGTCTGCGGCGTGCCGGATGCCGAGGGCAATCTGCCGGTCATCGACGCTAGCAACTCGACTGGTGTGCCAGATGCCAATGTCTACGCGGATGAGAATTATGCAGCCGTTGCTGTTGGAGGCAGCTATACATCCAATTGGACTGGTCTATATACGGGCACATGGACAGGTTCTCAGGATTTGATCGTCGAAGGGCTGGAGATTAAAAATGCCGATGCTCCCAATCTTCATACCAGCCCCCAGGGTGTGGCGGGGACGCCGTGGGGCGGGTTCTCCGCCTGTATTCGTATCTTTCCCAGCATGGATACGGTGATCCGAGGCGTGAATGCCCACGACTGTGGGCTTGGCTTCTTCTCCGACTTCAACGACAGCAACGGTTATGCAGTGGTGGCCAACACTCTGTATGAAGGCAATCATCTGCACGCCAATGGCGTCAACGGTTCGAATAGCGAACATCAACTCTACATTCAAGGATGGAATCAAGTCGCGCAGTTCAACGTGGTCGACCAGTATCCCAGTGGGGCGCAAGGTTCCAACTTGAAGAGCCGCGGCTATCCGGACGTGATCCGCTACAACCATTTCGGCGATGGACCGGCGCGGCAGCTGGACCTGATCGACAACCAGGACGGCGTCGCCTACATGACTTTCGAGGGGTATTTGAGCGCGGGAGCCAGCGCCTACAAGTCGCAGTATCCGGCCGATGCCTACACCGCCGACTTGCTGGCTGCAGCGGTCGAAGCGCACCATGCCGATTATGTCTACGGCAACACCTTCACGAACACCACGGCCATGTTCGCGGTGCACTACTTTTCTGACCAGTGCGATATCGATGCCAGTCGGCTGGGCACCCTATGGTTCTACAACAACAGCTTTCATGAAGGTGCGGCAACCTACTACGGCTGGTATCTCTTCGACACCTCCGCCGGAGGCGCATACGGCAACTGCCCGGCGGTGGAGTGGCCGCAGATTCAAGTACTAAACAATGCCTTCTGGATGGACAATCCGGCGAAGCCTTACTTCTACTGGATCACCGAACCCAATCAGTTCACCATCTTCGGGGCCAACGTCATCAATGCCAACTGGGGCACGAACAACATGAATCCTTCGGATCAATCTGCCTCGTATGGCGCCGGCTGGCCCGGTCCCGGTTACAAAAATTCCAGCCCGATTTCCCCCTACGCTTTCCAGGGCGCAAGCACCTCCGCCGACACAATCGGAGTTCAGAACCTGATCGGCGTTTCCACCCCGCCCTTCGACCTGACCACTTTCGTCCCCAACTCATCGCTCATCAACGCTGGCACCAACCCGCCAGCAACCTGGCCCAAGCTCCCCGTTCGCTTTCAGTTCGGCCCGTCCGCCATCCCCATGGAGCGAACCCAGCCCCTCACCTTCGGCGCCTTGGAATAAGGCGGAGCCTAAGCGGAAAGAGGGCCCATTCGCCGATATAGCGCACTTTGCTTCACGCGTTATGGGCGGCTCGGAGGTGACCTTCCGACTGCCCATAACTGCACCTTGCGCATTCACGTGGAATGAGCGGTACCGCGATTATGTGACTCCGTTGGCTCCCTCGGTTCCAAGGATGCAGTTGCATATATGTGCTTCACAGATTGGGAATTCGATGTGTTAGCGGCCGCATCTTTTGTGTGGATTCCCTAGTCCCTGAACAGCAAACGTCATAGCTTCAGCTTTCCCGGGTGGATTATGCTAAGGTTTCAAAGTCTGTGCAGGTCACATATGTTGAGACGCGTTAAAACAGTTCCGGCCGTGGAGGAAGTTCTGCCTAGGCAACAGCGGCTTGTGGCAAAGTTCCGCAAATTACAGAAAACAGACCACGCGGGGAGGAGTCGGTCGGATTTGAGCAGAAACAATCTGGACTGTCTCCGTTTCCTTCTAGCGTCCATCGTAGTATTGTTCCACATCAATGCGCTGACGAATCTGCCTGCGTTGTCATTCTTTGGCAAATACTGTTCACCTCATTTTGCCGTCAGGTCATTTTTTGTCATCAGCGGTCTGCTAATTTATCGTAGTTACACGCGTTCCTCTTCTATCACCTCGTATATCGAAAAGCGTGTCAGGCGCATTTATCCTGCCTACTTCACCGTCATCTTGCTAGCGGCCCTCGCTTTGTATTTCATGAGCAATCTGCCTCCTTCGCAGTACTTCCGCGATGGTTTCTGGAAATATCTTGGGGCGAATCTCCTGTTCCTCAACTTCCTTGCCCCCTCACTGCCGGGGGTGTTTACGCACAATACCATCTCAGCAGTCGATGGTGCGCTATGGACCCTCAAAATCGAGGTAGCCTTCTATCTTTTTATTCCAGCTATGCACTACCTATGTCGCCGTTTCGGAACAAAGAGAACTATTGGGATAATCTTTTGCCTGTCCACGGTTTGGAAATACGGCTTTGCCTGGTTGGCGTCCGTTCACAATTCAGGTGGCATCTACGCTTCGCGTAGCATCTATTCAAAACTTGACGTGCAGTTCCCTTCCCAGCTCGTTTATTTCACCGCGGGCGTACTGCTTTTTCTGTATTTCGACAAGCTGAAATATCACGTTCTAAGCATCGCGTGCGCCACGGCATGTTTGCTTCTTGTCGACCATTTCTTTGCCGGAGGCATTCTGGACGTATTTTGGATATCAGGACTGGTGTTCGTCTTTCGGATTCTGGCGCCATTTCGGAAATTTCTCAAAATATGGAGACTTTTCGTATGGGGTGTACATCGTTCATTGGCCTATATTGCAGGTTTTGATAGCACTTGGATTCGCGAGCTTCAATCCGGCTTTATTTTTGACGGTCAGCCTTTTACTGGTGCTCGTGGCATCTATACTCATGTGGAATCTCGTCGAGAGCAGGTTCTTGGGCAAGCAGTTCTCATTACCGCCAAGTCTCATTCCAAAAATCTGAGTAGCTTCCTCTATCAGAACTTCGCTCCAACTTATCTCTAATCATCCACATAATCCGTCTGCCCTTTGGGTTATCCTTAGGACGACTACCAGCTCCAATCAGATCAATACCATGGGCTTTCTTCTAAGCATTCTCTACCTGATCACGTACTATCTCACGCCTGTCACTGTCTTCGGATCGCTGGCTGAGTACCGCATTGAGCTGATTCTTGCTGTACTGGTAGCCATGGTTTCACTGCCTTCTCTCATGAATTCCTTCGTGCTTAAAGTTCCTCAATCGCTGGCGTTGATCGGAATGGCGCTAGCGGTCCCTTTGTCAGTTTTCATTGGTGTGCGCTGGGCTGGTGGGGCAGTCCAGGCGTTCTTGGATTTTATCCCGAATGCCTTTGCATTCTTCCTCGTCGGCCTGCACTGCAACACGAAGAGAAAATTGCAGATACTCGTGCTGATGCTGCTGTTCGTCTGCCTGTTTGTGGTCGGACGAGGCTATGCCGAACAGATGCATGGAATTGCAGCCTCTGCAGTGCAAAATGGAGGGGACGGCCCTCCCTATCTTATGGCCATGAGGAACAACGCAGGTGAGTGGTTTTATCGACTGAGAGGATTGGGGGAGATTCATGATCCGAATGATTTTGCTCAACTCCTCGTCTGCACAATTCCATTGATGTTCATCTTCTGGCGCGCAAAGAAAATGCTGCGTAATTTTGCTTTCGTAATCATGCCAGTATGTATATTGCTTTCCGGGATCTTTCTGACTCACTCGCGCGGCGCATTGCTGGCGTTGCTGGCCATTGTCATTGTGGCGTCCCGGCGGCGCATGGGGACTATCGCTTCCGTCCTACTGGCGGGGGCAGGGTTTGTCGCAGCGTCACTTTTTCACTTTGCAGGAGGACGGGACATTTCTGAATCTGCCGGCGCGGATCGAATCTCACTCTGGGGTCAGGGGCTGCAAGTCTTCAAGGCCCATCCTCTGTACGGTGTCGGCTTCGGACGCCTGCCGGAATATACCGATATCCATCTCACCGCACATAACTCGATTGTCCTTTGCGCCGCGGAGCTTGGTTTCTTCGGATTATACTTTTGGTCCCTTTTCCTGCTTCCCACGGTGAGGGACACATAGGCGATTACTTCTCCGACGAGGGTAACGGAAGGGGAACCGATCATCATGGAAGAGATACCCTTCCCTCAAGTAAACAGAACAGTTGAGATGCTCAACAAATCGGAAATCAACCGGCTGGGACTTTTGTTGGTTTTATCGTTTACAGGTTACTTCGTGACTGCCTGGTTTCTGTCTCGTGCCTATGTTCTGACCCTGTTTCTGCTGGGAGGTATGGCAGAGGTGGTTTTCCAGATGGCATTGCAAAGAGAGATGATTCCTCCCCGCCTGCGCCTGGCACGCGTGCTGCCGTATGCAGGAGTGTTGGCTGTTTCTCTGATACTGCTGATGTACATTTCACTCCGCTTCATGAACCTGACGCGCTAATTTTGATGAAGATTGCACATGTGGTCGACAGCATGGATGTAGGCGGCGCGGAGACAATCGTCGCGCAGATGTGCCGCCTGCAACGAGATCAGGGGCACGACCCGCGCATCTATGCTGTCGCCAGTCTTGGCGCCCTCGGGGAGCAGATGCTGCAAGAAGGCTTCTCTGTTAAGACGCAGCTGGGTCGGAGTTTGCCCGACGGAATGCGAAACTTTTTCCACACCTTCAAAGAGGCTCACCCAGACGTCGTACATCTGCATAATCCGACCCCGACGATTTATGCGGCAATGGCTGCCAGAATGGCCGGGGTGCCCAGGATCGTATCGACTCGCCACAGCCTTGTGGCCAAGCCGCGCAACCGGACTGTCGAGCTGAAGTACGCTGTTGCAGCGGGTTGTTGCGACTGGATCGTTGGCATCTGCGATGCCACGGCGAACAACCTCAAAGACATTCACGGTATCCCCTTGCGGAAAATCGTGCGTGTTTACAACGGCGCGGCGCCACTCAAGTGCGCGGCAAAGGAACAGCGGCCGCAGAAAGACGGCTTCACACTGGTTTTCGTCGGGCAGCTCGAGCCTGTAAAGAACCACTCGCTGCTTATCCGTGCCTTTGCCGCCGCGCATGCGTCTATGCCCAGCTTGCGTTTATGGATGGTCGGTGATGGAAGCGAGCGCAACAGATTGGAGACTCTGGCCGCCAATTGGGCATCTGCGCGTGGGTTACATTCTGGGGTCAGCAACTCGATGTAGCGCCATTCTTTTCCGCAGCCGATGTCTTCATGATGTCGTCGATCTCGGAGGGCCTGCCGATGTCGCTGCTACAGGCCTTCTCCCTAGGCTTGCCCGCCATCGTCACCAACGTGGGAGGAATGGCGGAAGCTGTGCGGCTCTCGAACGCAGGGCTCTCGGTGTCGGTGATAGATCCTGCAGAGATGGCGGCAGCCATTCTGCGCCTCGCTCGCGGTAAGGAGGAGCGCGAACAATTCTCCAAAAACGCGCAACAAGCTTTTCACGCCCAATTTACGTTGCGAACCATGGTCGATGCGTATGCGGATCTGTATCGCAACATTCCACGAGCTCGCCACGCGCGACAACTCTGACCACAGGACTAAATCGGTCATAGACGAAAACGTCTCGAAAAGAGCGTGCGATTCACGTTCCAGTAACCAACCAATATACTGCTACCATAATTGGCTATGGCGAACATTCTGAGTACCGGCGGAAAACGAGAATTGCTGGCACGCGGATTACTTTGGAGTGGCGCTTCTTTGCTCCTATCGAAATTGCCTGCCCGGAATTTGCTGCTCGTCCTGAACTATCATCGTATTGGCAATCCAGACGACGATCTCTTTAACCCCTGCGTTTTCTCAGCAACTGCGGAAGAGTTCAATAACCAAATTTCTCACCTGAAGCGGCACGTTTTTCTTGTAACCCTTGAAGAGGCACTGGGCTTTGCTGATGGAACAATCAAAGAAAGGACCCGCCAATGCCGAGTATTGCTTACTTTCGACGATGGGTACCTGGATAACTACGAGATAGCCTATCCAATCTTGTGCTCCCATGGAGTACAAGGTGTTTTCTTTCTGGCGACGAGCCTCGTAGGTTCATGTCATATTCCTTGGTGGGATCATATTGCCTATTTGATGAAAACTGCCCGGGCGCGCCGCTTTTGCCTGTCCTATCCGGCCCACCTCATCGTCGATATCGACAGAAGTGGCTTCACGCAGAGTTTGCGAGCCGTTCTGAGCCTATATAAGAGGCCTGACAATTCCGATTCTTTACGTTTCATACAACAACTGCAGGAAGAGACCAGGGGAGACGATCCGCCCGGATCGCTGCGGCGTTTTTTGAACTGGGATGAAGCTCGAGAAATGACCAGCGGGGGCATGATGGTCGGTTCCCACACGCATTCCCATCACGTCCTCAGCCAATTGGAACCGGAGCGGCAATTTGAAGAACTGACCCAATCCCGATCTATCTTGAACCAGCAGCTTGGGTTTAAACCCGACGTACTTGCATATCCCGTAGGCGGCAGGACGAGAGTTTCAGCGATCAAACGCAGAAAGCAGCGCGCGATGCTGGCTACCGCGCTGCTGTTTCGTTCTATGGCGGAACGAACTTGCAAGGAAGCACATCTCCTTATGATGTGAACCGAATCGGCGTAGATAGCCAAAGCTTGGGCCGCTTTAAGGTTCGGACTGCTGTTTGCCGGTCATCAGGCAAATACTGGCCTTGAAAAAGTGTGAGCTAAAATTCAATACTTTCTCACTCGGGGTTCCTCGTAGGTGACAAAACGATCGCCTCCAAAACGTTTCTTTAGAGGAGCGCTTGCGGTATGAAGACTCTTCTTCTCCAGAAAAACGGCCTTGGCAATCAGCTGTTCCAATATGCAGCCGGCCTCTTCTTTGCCAAACAATACTCGGCGGTTCTGGAGATTATCCGAGAGCCCGATGACCGAGCCACATCCTTTGGTCACCCTAGACCTTTCTTGCTTCAGAATTTCTGCATCTCAGCACCGGCGCGCGAACGCAACTCATGGGACCGGCTGATCTGTTCGGTTGCACCGAGCAAAAGACCGGTGGCAGGTTTGGCAAGTTACGTATCCAAGACCCGACTCTACCGTCAACCTTGGGCAGAAGACAGAATCTATCTTCGTGCGCTCCCAATCTCGCGGTCAACGAGGAGTGTCTATCTGCAAGGCAATTTTCAAGCACACCAATACGCGCAGGTCATGGAGGAGCGCATAAGGAAGGAGTTCCGCTTTCGGTATCCTGCGGCCGGAAAAACCCTCAATGTTTTGGAACAAATCCGCGCAGCCGAAACCCCTGTCTCCTTACACGTTCGGCGCGGCGATTATGCTCACTGGAGCGGCGGCCCGCGAGTCCTGTCGTCCGGCTATTATGCCCAAGCGATGCAGACCATGATTCAACGGGCATGCCATCCCACCTTCTTCGTTTTTTCAGACGAAATCCACTTCGCGCGTGAGATGTTGCCAACGGTAAAGCACACAGTGTTTGTGGATTGCAACGACGAAACGAAACCGCAAGAAGACCTTCGGTTAATGTCTGCTTGCCGGCATCACATTATTGCCAACAGCAGTTTGTCGTGGTGGGGTGCGTGGCTCAATCCATGCCCCGCGAAGGTGGTTTGTGCCCCTATGGATTGGGGAATTGCGAATGAGTGCGAACGGCACCCGGACATGATTCCGCCGAACTGGCTTCACATCGCTAAAGAGGTATTCCATCCTGACCCGCCCTTCAATCACGTTATCCATGGAAGACAGTAGGCATATAACTGATCGCGGCTTTCATCTTAGATACCGTCTGTGGCATCGAATCCGGGTTATCGTAGGGATCTTTAATTTCAAGCTGCGGCATAGGCAGTAGCATGCCGAGAAAAAGCGTCTTTTCGAGTGCCTGTGGAAAGTCTTTCCTGAGTAACTCATAATTACTCTCATCCATAATCAAAACCAGTTGAGCGTCACTTATCAGTTTCGCGTCGACGCGCCGCGAACAGTAAACTTGATGTCAACTCCAATCCGTTCCGCCGCAGCGATAAGCAAAAATGCAACTGAACCGGCCGGTTACGGGATGAAATCCTGCCGAAGAAATCGAGGCATTCGGAAACCGCTGTGCAGCCAGGGTCGCCGCGAGTGGACTGCGACATATATTCCCGTGACAGAGAATCAGCACTCTTTCGAGCCGATGCCGTTTCAGCTTGCGAATCGTGCGCGGTTGCTGGATATACCGAAGGTAGAATCGGCGGCTCCGCCGCTTGGCTAAGTTGACACACTTGCTCCAATGTTCCCTAATAAGAGCGTTTATTTCACGGAAAACGGTGCGTAAATCGGACCAACAAAAAAAATCCCAGCTTTCTTTGGCTGCCACAGGACGCAGCCATTCTACAGCTGACGCGACCACTGGCCTGGTGAGGAGCAAGGGATCTGTACGATCAGCTTTCAAGTTCGCCTTAAACCATTCAATATCTCGATAAAGATTTCGAGTGAAGTAACCCGCGCGGTATTCCGGTTGTGGCGGCAGAGGTCGTCCAGTGCTAAGGCAGAGCAAGCCAACGGGGAAATTGACGCCGCAGTCGATCGCTAAAGCAAGAGAACCCCACAACCTTGGATTAATCTCCATGAGGTATGCTTCACCGTCTGCTGTGACCTTGAACTCAACCATGGCAACTCCGTGCCATTGGAGCGCCGACAAAAGTGAAGTAGCACTCTGCACTAAATCAGCCCGAGGGGCGATCCGAAACTCTATAACTGCTGCCTCCGCCCGTTAACGGAAGCTCGTGCACCCGTTCGTGAAGAAAAGCCCAACGAGGGGCTCCAAGCTCGAACAGCATTTCAACGCCAAAACCTTTTCCAGCGATATATTGCTGCTGCTGTATCGGAACCTCGGGATCGATTGACTCAAGCGCCGTGCGCCACATCTTCAGATCGCGGGCAATGGTCACGCGGAGAATCCTGGATGACCCCGTTTGTGCTCTTTTTGCTGGAAAAAGCACGCTTTAAAAACGACGGGGAAAGTTTCAAGCAGCTCGACAAGACGATCTGGACGATGGCGTTTGGACTCCGATTCGCCGAGCCAAATTCCAAACCGCCTCCTTGTCCAGTGCAGCCTGGACGCTTTCCCTGTGGGGTAAAACAGCCTTTTTGTACATCTCAACGGGAGTTGTTGCAAACGCGGACGACTGTTGCAGAAGAAGTGATGCCTTCGGTAGCCGGTACGATAAGGTCATAGTTCTCGTCTCGGAAAAGATCCACGAGTTCGCTGACGGCTTTATCTTCGGAGAGGTTTTCTCAAGTGGAATTGCCTGTGAATGAAGCGAGAACGACGTGGAGGTCGTCCAGATTTCAAACTAACCACATACAGGCTGTGCATCCGTTTCAGCCGCTGGATCGTCTTTCGTCCGCAGCGCTGTCAGCATCCAAAATCGATACCTTCCTCTGCCTACTCCTGGCATTCAAGCGTTCCTGCATCTCTCAGCATCGGTGTTTTACACCATCTGGGAGCCGCCGGCTTGCTGAAAATCCATATTTTCCAAAGGGAGCCACGTGTAAATAGAAATTTGTTGCAGAATCCAACGACTGCGGCGGCATTCGGACGGAAGCAGTGCGCACCGCTGGGGCTGCGACGCGATGCAGAACTGGCAGCTTGAAACGCAGCGCGAGGATGGCGAGGGCCATGCCAAATATCTGAATGGCCGCGAGAATCAGAACACCGTCGAGCCGCGGGAGAGCGCCAGGGCGGAGACAAGCAGCAAGACCATGAAGTAAGGCACGATCAGTCGCATTAGCTTGTGCGAGACGAGTTGAAAGAGAACCCGATTCTGCAGTGTCAACGTCCACGGAGCAAGTTGAAAGAGCTGGAAATTCCCAGCCAGCGTACGCACTTTGCGATGGAACTCGAGTCCCAGCCGTTTCCGGCCACGCGTCGTATACATTAGCGTTCACGTCCAGAATTTGAACGATAGCCCTGGCGAATGATGGACAGCGGCTGAAACATGTCATCCAGAATCATTCCGGGAGGCTGCAAGACGGCGAGTTCCCGGCGGATCGCATAGAAGCCTCCATAGACCCCGACCGGAGAATCGACGACGCTTTCACACTTCCTGATCCACTGCTCGTAGCGCCAGTACAGGCCGCCGATTGCTACAGAGGTAGCATCGTGGCCTTCCCTCCGCAGGATGAGTTCACCGGCCACGCAGCCTACTTTAGGATCGGCGAAGTTACCAACCAGTTGCTGAATTGCAGCGCGAGCAATCTCCGGGCGTATGTCCACAAACAGAATGACATCTCCCGTGGCTTGCGCGACACCAGCGTTGACAGCAACGGCTTTGCCACTGTGCTCCTTCAATACGATGGACTTCAAAAGCGGATGGCGCTCGCTCGATAAAAGTTCCGCTGTGCCGTCGTTTGAGCCATCTGAAACAACAATGATCTCTTTCACATTCCCGTAATCGAGATGAAGAAGATGCTGAATCTTGCGCGGGAGCAGGCCGGCACCATTGTGGACGGCAAGTACGATGCTCACACTGGGGGTGATCGGAGCGAATTTCCAAGGGCATGGGCGTAACCGTCCGAGCAGCCATATCGCTACGGGGTATCCCAGGTACGCGTAGAGAATGCCGGCCAGCGAAAGCCAGAAGACGGTCTTCACTGGGCGCCCCTCCGCAGGATAATTGTCTTAACCGTCTCAAAAATGATGAGCAGATCAGAGGCCAATGGAGCGGTACTTGATGTAATACAGATCGTATTCCATCTTCTGCTTCGTTTCCTCCAGGGTGGCTCCATATTGATAGCGCACCTGTGCCCAGCCTGTGATCCCTGGACGCACCATGTGCCGTAGGTCATAGTAAGGAATTTCTTGCGCAAGCCACTGCACAAATTCAGGACGCTCCGGACGAGGACCGACAAAAGCCATATCTCCGCGGAGGACGTTCCAAAGCTGCGGAATCTCATCGAGGCGAGTCTTGCGCATAAATCGGCCAAGCGTCGTGATGCGAGAATCGTTCTTGGTCGCCCACACAGCTCCGTTCGCCTCGGCATCCACTCTCATCGTGCGAAATTTGTAGATGGAAAAGGGACGACCCTTGCGCCCGACCCGCGTCTGGGTAAAAAATATCGGACCTGGCGAACAAAAGTGCATCGCCAGGATGATGAATGGAACAAATGAAAGGGATATCGCCAGTCCGACAGCAGCGACGACGATCGAGATCAGGCGCTGTCCAAATTGTAGCGATTGTTTCGCATTGAATCCCTCTGTGAAGATGAGGCTGCTGGGATTGAGGCCGGCCAACGCCAGCTTACCGGAAAGGCGCTCGATTAGAGACCTGGAGTCTTCAATGACAACGCCCCGCAGCCGAAGAGCCAGGAGTTCACGAAGTGGCATCGATCCACGACGGTCTTCCATGGCAACAATCACCCGATCTATAGGGACCTTGGACGCGTTGAACGCCCTAAGATCTGCCGCAAAGCGCTCCTCTCGCCCATAAGAGGCTTCCGTTCCTCCTCGTTCGACAACTTCCATTCCGACATCTCGCCTGGTGCGCAGAATTTCGACAATGGTTCTTGACTGCTCTCCGCCACCGAGCACGTAAACGCGTTCGCGGAACATCGGAAGACCGATAATCCACTCATAAACCCACCTCCAAATAAAGAACAAGAAAACAAGAACAGCAACGCCTGATACCAGGACATAAGGTCCGATGGCTATCTGGGGAAAGAAATAGACGAGCACGCCCAGGAAAAAAGAAAGGGCGCTAAGAACCAGCAACAGGCGAAAATAGATTTCCCATCGGACCGAAATGCGTTGCGGTTCATATAGGTCGAAGTAATACGAGAGCAGGAGCGTGAACGCAACGATACCCAATATCTTCAGAATTCCACCCTGGTAAATCAGAGCGATGTACATGTCCGGCCCCATCAGGTAAGCAGCGGCAAGAAAAAACGCGCCGCCCACCAGAAGTGCTTCGCAAAGAAGAAGCACCAGGATGCGAGTCGGATAATAGACATTGAATAGCCTGATCATCCGTGTCTCCGTCCATTCTCTCCTCGATTTGTATGGCCCTCCTCGTCGCTTGCGCCATAGTAGTAGGAGGAGGAGTACTCTTTGTGTGGGATGTGCTTGGCTGCATTCAGCACAAACCCAAGGACGCGCGATTTGCTGAATGCGGCTTGTGCGCGCTGTGCCACTTCGTATGGCGTGCACGCTTCGCGGGCCACCAGCAAGACTCCATCCGCGGCGCGGGCAAGCTCTACCGCGTCTGTAACCGCAAGCACAGGTGAGGAGTCGATCAGTATCCAGTCGAAATGAAGCGACAGTGTCGCGACCAAATCTCCAATACGGCCATTGGCCACCAACTCTGATGAGTTGTCGCTGCACTTTCCGGCAGGGATAAATGTGAGGTTGGACAGGCTGCCCGTCCTGCCAGCGCCAACAGCCTTGGAGCTATTGTCGCGCTGCAGAATTTCACTTAGCTCCGCAGTTCCCGCCAAGTATTCTGACAGACCATGCACGTTGGGAGCGCCCAAAAGACTATGCAGGGTCGGGCGACGTAGATCCCCGTCGATGAGCACAACTTTATTTATCGCGTTGCGTGCGAGACTCAGGGCCAGATTCAAGGCCACAAAGCTCTTGCCTTCTGAAGGCAGGCCGCTCGATATAAGTAGTGTGTTTAGCGGAGCCTCCGATCGAGCCTGCCTGACACGCGAACGAAGCTTTCGAAACTGCTCGACGGCTGGGCCACGCTCAGCAAGGGAAGGAGTGGATGCAACCGATGGTTCCCACGGATACTTCGCGATGTTCTCAAACACAAGGCCGGTCGGGGCTTGCGTCAGCACCTCCGCATCGGAGACAACCGCCGCTTCGGGGAACGATTCAACTTCCAGCGCTTGCCCGGACTTCCTTTCGAGATCGGCTCTTTGAAGCGCTTCGAATATGCGGCTCATACTTTTTGTCTCCTTCCAGGGATCGTTGGAATTTGCGATTGGCCTGATGACATTAGGTATGGTTCTCGGAGATTTGTCTTCATCTAGACCCGTTAAGAGCCATGGGAGAAATCAGGAAGGGTTGCGCATCCAGGTTGAAATCTAAGCTAACGGACTCGATAATCCGCGGCGGAATCGGCTTGATCTGTTCGACGTACGCGTTGATCATCGCGTGCTCGCAAATCAGGTTGATGATGCGAGGAATTCCTTTCGAGTGGCGGTGTATGACCTGGATGGCTTCCGGCGTAAAGGCCGGCCGAGTGGCGCCGGCAATGCGCAGCCTTTCGGCGATGTACGCCTGCGTTTCCTCGTAGGTAAGCGGAGATGTTTTGCACCACAAGGAAACTCGCTGACGAAGCTGGCGAAGACCGGGATTGCAAAGCATTTCATACAGTTCAGGCTGGCCGGAAAGCACAATCTGCAGCAGTTTTTCCGAAGAGGTTTCTAGATTGGTCAATAGACGAATCTCTTCGAGAAGGTCCAACGAGAGGTTCTGCGCTTCGTCGATTACGATCACGCACAGCCCTTGTTCGCGAAAGCGCTCGATCAACCAACGATTGAGTTGCAGAAGCATTCCGATTTGGTCCGTTCCTTGGGCGGGATACCGAAGTCGCTCAACACAAATTCGAGAAAGTCGAGCACATCGAGCCGAGGATTGAAGACGAATGCCGTAGACACGTGATCCTTGGCAAACCAGCTAAGGACCGACTTGAGTAGTGTCGTTTTTCCCGTGCCCACTTCCCCTGTCATGACCATGAAGCCTTTGCGCTCCGCTATGCCGTATTGCAGGCACGCGAGCGATTCTCGAATTTGCGGCGTCATACACAGAAACCGCGGATCTGGACTCGATCGGAAAGGAACGGCGCGAAGACCGAAGAAAGCTCTATACATGGCTAGAACTCCGTGCTTTCTGCGGGCTTGCGCATCCGCGACAAAATGCCCCACCGGCCACGACTCCCATCCGCTCGGGAGTCTGGAATACCTTCAACGTAGGAGATGGTGGCGAGCGTCGGTAATTTTGTGAATGCCCACACATCGCTTTCATCGCGCAGCGAAGTATCGCGATATTCAAGGAGCGCCGAAATAAGCAAACCAATAAGCAAGCCGGATAGAAGCCCGCCAGCCGCAAACATCATATGGTTTGGAAATTTCGGAGCATCGGGAAGATTGGGGGGATCCATTACACTGAATTGCTCACCTTGCTGGCGCTCCTCAAGTGCGTTTGCCATCGATGATTCATTCATCTTGGTAAGTAGACTGTTATAGAACTGCAGCGCCGTATCGTGATCGCGAGTAACTTGTTTGTACTGCTCTTCAACCATCGGGCTTGACTCGATTCTCGCCTCATAGGCCCGAATTTCCTGCTCCAACTGGGTTTGTTCTTTTCTTGCAGAGACCATCGATAGCTGCACCGCGCGAAGCTGGGCCTTCAGCTGCAAAAGTTGCGGAGAGTCTGGCTGGTGAACCGCCGACGCGGGACCGGTATTAGCAGCAGAGGAGTGATCGATTTCCGACTGCAGCGCCGCTATCTTGCGCTTGACCGCAACCACGTCTGGATAGTCCGCAGTGTAGAGAGTTTCCAACTGCTTCTTCTGGTCGATTAGAGTACTTAGCTCTTTACGCCGGTCATCCACGGATGCGGCAGATGGCCGCCGCTTTGCAGGTCGTGTGTTTGTTGCGCGATCAGCGCCTGCAGAAAGCTCTCGTTCTGCTGAATGCGATTGACCGTTTGCGTCGCGGCGTCGAGCTGCGTAGTGTGCGCCTGCAGCGCATTAACATTTGACGATTCCTGGTTTGGAAGCTTGCCGATATATTTCAGCTGGAACGCTGCCAGCCGTGCATCTTGCTCGTCGAGCGTCCGTTTTGCATCGTCTAGCTGCTGTTTCAAGAACTCGGTTGTGCCTTCAGCAGAGCGTTCCCGGGCACTCAGATTCTCACTTACGAAAAGCGAGGTAATCTCGCCACACACCTGTTGTGCTGTACGCGGATCCGATGCCTGGAAATTACGAAGAACCCAGGCATTCCTCCAGAAGCTTGCGCCGCTTGGATTTGGGTAATTTTGATCGCCTTGCGCGTCATCTCGACACGCTTATCCATGGTGTTAACGTCGCCAGTGAAAAAAAAAAAAAAAAAAAAAAAAAATAATATGCGGGAGCGCGGAGTTTTTGTATCCTCGGCTCCAAACGAGAGCGGCTTAGGGGGATGGCGCGCGTTCAGGTTCTCATCGACGACAGGTTTAACATTTCTGCTGTTCAATAAGAATGAGCGTTTAAAAAAAAAGCGGTACACGTAGCTTGCGGCTCCGCCGATCGCGAGAAACAAAACTCAGAACCAGAAGCCATCGCCGTCTCTCAAAATGGCGGTTGGGTCTTCCATTGCCAGTTCACGATGACCGAGCATATGTCTCCTTCAACCTTTACCGCCTGAGGACTCCGAAGCTGACCGTTTGCATCAGCTGGGCCGCTAGGAAGCGTGGAGCTCGATGGCCGGTAGAGCGCAAAAACATTGAAGTATCGGCCCAGTCTTTCTGGTCGCCTGCGCGCCTGCATACTTTGCATCAAATATCCCCGTAGCTGCCAAATGTCGGTCCGTCGCCCAGGGAGGCGGTGCACTGTACAAGTCGGCATCGGCTCCGACCGTCAGCTTCCTTCCGAACTCGACGAGACATCATCAAGTTCCGAACCAACGAGATATCCGCCGCCACCACTGATTCCGTGAGAATAGGCAAGGTTGGCCGAATTCAATAGGAATTTATAATTCACAGACGCATTTGCTGTGACGCCAAGGGAAAAAACACTGTCGCGCTCTCAGTGCTACTCAGCCACTGCGGCCCTGCCGAGACGTTGGTCGTAATCTTACGGTTCCACTCTCGTTCAAAGCCCAATGTAACCGCATTAGTCGTGAGAGAGAAGCTATAGTCCGGGTAATTGAACTGGGAATACAGGTAATTCCCTATAAGCGAATTTCGAGCATCGAGGCGCCACGTAGGTCCCGCGTTCGCCGCTGTCATGTTCATATCGAGTCCATTGCCATCTGGGTAGCGGACAATATTGTAACTGGCGTCGATCGGCTGGTCGAGATCACCGGTGCCAGGGCGGTCTACGACAGCGATCCGTTGCAGATGCTGGCGCGCGACTTGCAGGCGATCATGACGCACTACACCGTGAACCGGCAGGCGGCGATGGTGCCCTATGGGCGGTTGCTGCTTGGGCTCGCGCCCGAGGCGGGGGAGGCGTGACCAGTCTTGGCTGCGCTCTGTCTTGGTTGCGCTCTGTCTTGCTCGCGCTCTGTTTCGGCTGCGATCTGGGCACATTCCCATCGGCATGATATGTTCGTTAACCCGTTCATGGCCTAAGCTGCACCCATGAGCGGCAACCGCGACATCCTGGTCCTGGAATTCCTCCGTCGGCTCGGCACCAAGCTGGACGGCCTCACCGACGACGTCCGCGACCTGACGCGACGCGTCACGACGGTAGAGCGGCAGCTCGGTGGGTTCGCCGCCACCGAGGCCCTCCATCAAGCGAGCACCGCGGTGCGGCTCGATCGGATGGACGCAAGGCTCGATCGGATCGAGCGCCGGCTGGATTTGATCGAACACCCCGTCGCGGAGTGACCACGCCAGATGCCGGGTTGACGCAGCGTGTCGGACCCAACGCTCCCCGCCGAGTTCGCGCTGATCGCGCGGCATTTCCGCCCGCTCGCCGGGCCCGGGGCGCTTGACCTCGGCGACGATGCGGCGCTGCTCGCCCCACCAGAAGGCCGCGAGCTGGTGCTGACCGCGGATGCCATGGTCGCCGGCGTGCATTTCCTGCCCGACGACCCGCCGGACCTGATCGGGCGCAAGCTGCTGCGGGTGAACCTGTCGGACCTCGCCGCCAAGGGCGCGACGCCGCTCGGCTACCTGATGACCGTCTCCGCGCCACGCGACACGCCGGACGCCTGGTTCGCCGGCTTCGCGGCGGGCCTCGCGGCGGATCAGGCCGAGTTCGCGGTCACCCTGCTGGGCGGCGACACGACCTCCACACCCGGCCCGATCAGCCTGTCGCTGACCATCATCGGCCACGTCGCGCCCGGCCGGATGGTTCGCCGGGCCGGCGCGCGGGCAGGGGACGGCATCTGGGTCACCGGCACGATCGGCGACGGAGCGCTCGGCCTGGCCGTTGCGCAGCGGAAACTCGCCGACGCGACCGGCTACCTGCTCGACCGCTACCGCCTGCCGCGGCCGCGCCTCGGGACTGCCCATCGCCGGCATCGCGTCGGCCGGGATGGATGTCTCCGACGGGCTGGTGCAGGACCTTGGCCATCTCTGCCGCGCCGCGGGCCTGGCCGCCGAGATCGAGGCCGCCCTCGTGCCGCTGTCCGACCCCGCCCGCGCCGCCGGCCCCGACTGGCTTGCCACCTGCCTGACCGGCGGCGACGACTACGAGCTGCTGCTGGCGGTGCCCGCCGGCACACGAGGCCGCGCTTCAACAGGCAGCCCAAGCCGTCGGCATGCCTGTCACGCGTATCGGAGGCTTCCGTCCCGGCCCGCCCGGCGTCATGGTCCGCGACCCGACCGGGCAACGCTTGCTCTCGACCGCCCGGGCTGGAGCCACTTCTGACCACGGAACGCCGGGACAACGAATGAATCGTAACGTCTGGCTGCTGTTCTCCTGTCAGGCGTTGATGAATGCCGTGATGGGCGGTCAGGTCGTCATGGCATCCTTGGTCGGCCATGCGCTGGCGGTGGACAAGGCACTGAACACGCTGCCGATGGGCATCCAGATGGTCGGCGTGATGGCCGCCTCGATCCCCGCCGGCATCGTCTTCGCACGGCTCGGCCGCAAGCCGGGCTTCTGGCTCGGCTGCGCGCTGTCGATCCTGGGCAGCCTGGCCTTCGCCCTGGCGGTCTGGCGCGGCGATTTCACGCTTTACTGCTGGGCGGCCCTGCCGGCGGGCCTCGGCTTCGGCATCTCCCAGCACCTGCGCTTCGCCGCGCCCGAGGTGGCAGCGCCCGAGGCCAAGGCTCGCGCCATCTCGCTGGTGCTCGCCGGCGGCGTGGTCGCCGCGGTGATCGGGCCGGAGATCGTCAAGCGCACCAACGGGCTGATCACCGGCAGCGGGGTCAACGACTTTCGCTTCCTGGCGACCTATCTCGTTCTGCCGATCCTGCCGATACTCACCGCGATCCTGCTGATCTTCGTCCGTGTGCCGCCGCCGCCCGAGCGCCACCGCGTCGTGGTGCCGTTCCGCGCCATCATCGCCCGCCCGAGCTTCATCACCGCGGTGGTCGCAGCGGTGGTCGGCTATGGCTCGATGAACCTGGTCATGTCCTCCACGCCGTTGCAGATGCTGCTGTGCGGCTTCGGCGTAGGCGCCAGTGCGGACGTGATCCGCGCCCACTCGATCGCCATGTTCCTGCCGGGCTTCGTCAGTGGCCGGCTGATCCAGCGCTTCGGCGTGCATCAGGTGATCTGCGCCGGCGCGCTGGTCACCGCGTTGTGCGCCGCGGTCAACATCGCCTACGCGCCGATGATGACCACGTTCATGGCCGCGCTGATCCTGCTGGGGATCGGCTGGAATTTCATGTTCGTCGGCGCCACGACCCTGCTGTCCACGGCGTACGAACCGCATGAGCGGGTGCGCGTGCAGGCGACCAACGACTTCATTGTATTCGGCACCGTCGCGCTGACCGCGTTCGCCTCCGGCGCCATCCACGCAACGTTCGGCTGGGACGCACTGAATCTTGAGCGTATTGCCGCCAGTGGTGATAGCGCTGGTGCTGGTAACCTGGCACTGGCTGGCGCGCGAGCGGCCTGCGACCGCAACGGTGTAGGCGTAGGTCGGAAGAGCCATGCCCTCGGGCGATTGACCCGGGGGTCGGCGCGCGTTTCGCGAAAACCGCGCCCACCGCCACCTCCCCCCTCACCGCCATGGCCGACCCCGAGCCGGCCACCCGCCCCCGCCGATGCCACCGCGACCATCCCGACAGCCGGGATGCAGCCCTTGGCAGACCCTCGCAGGGCATGCCCTCAGGCACTTGACCCGGGGGTCGTTGCGCATTTCGCGAAAACCGCGTCCGCCGCGCCCGCCGATGCCACCGCGACCCATCCCGACCGCCGGAATGCAGCCCTGGCAGACCCTGGCAGGGTTGTTGCGCATTTCGCGAAAACCCGTCGGCCGGCCCCGGCCGATGCCACCGCGACCCATCCGGACCGTCGGGACGCAGCCCCTGGCGGACCCTGGCAGGGTTGTTGCGCATTTCGCGAAAACCCGCCCGCCGCCCCCGTCGATGCCACCGCGACCCGTCCGGACCGCCGGGACGCAGCCCCTGGCTGGCGGACCCTGGCAGGGTTGTTGCGCATTTCGCGAAAATACGCCCACCGCCTCCGCCGATGCCACCGCGACCCATCCGGACCGCCTGGACGCAGCCCCTGGCGGACCCTGGCAGGGTTGTTGCGCATTTCGCGAAAACCCGCCCGCCGCCCCCGTCGATGCCACCGCGACCCGTCCGGACCGCCGGGACGCAGCCCCTGGCTGGCGGACCCTGGCAGGGTTGTTGCGCATTTCGCGAAAATACGCCCACCGCCTCCGCCGATGCCACCGCGACCCATCCGGACCGCCTGGACGCAGCCCCTGGCGGACCCTGGCAGGGTTGTTGCGCATTTCGCGAAAACCCGCCCGCCGCCCCCGTCGATGCCACCGCGACCCGTCCGGACCGCCGGGACACAGCCCCTGGCGGACCCTCGCAGGGTCGTTGCGCATTTCGCGAAAACCCACCCGCCGCCCCGCCGATGCCACCGCGACCCATCGCGACCGTCGGGATGCAGCCCCTGGCGGACCCTGGCCCGCCGGGACGCAGCCCCTGGCGGACCCTGGCAGGGTCGTTGCGCGTTTCGCGAAAACCCGTCGGCCGCCCCGGCCGATGCCATCGCGACCCATCCGGACCGTCGGGACGCAGCCACTGGCGGACCCTCGCAGGGTCGTTGCGCATTTCGCGAAAACCCACCCGCCGCCCCCGCCGATGCCGCCGCGACCCATCCCGACCGCCGGGATGCGTCCTCTGGCAAACCCTCGCAGGGTCGTTGCGCATTTTCGCGAAACACGCCCGCCGCCACAAACCCGCCGCCACCCATCATGGCCAGCCCCAAGCCGGCCACCCGCCGCCGTTGGACCGCACCACAGCCGACGCGGAACTCCGCCGGTGCCGGCACTCCGCGCGAAGCGCCATGCTGCCCTTCCGCGCCCTGACAGCGAGCAACAAGAATCGGAACCGCAAACAACGCAAACGGAATGCGCCGCAACGCCGCCGGGTCGGCACCAGCCCACGTTCCGCTCGGATCATCGGCGTTTATCGGCGTTCATCCGCGGCAAGAATCCTTGCCTGCCTTGGCAAGCCACCGCACCGCCGCCAACAGCGCTTCGCGCGGCCCGTGCGCAGTTGCCAAGGAGCCCACCCCGCGCGGCCAGAGATCGAACCCCCTCACTCCTCCCCGGCCGCGGCAGAAGCGCGGGACGCCGGTGTCAGCATCTCCAGCGGCGCCACCGGCCCGGTGTACGTATACCCAAAGAACTCCCGCCGCTCCGGCTTGGTCATGTTCTCCCACCCCGGGTATTTCCGCGCCGCCCGCTCATCGGGCACCCAGGTCAGCGCATAATCACCCTCTTTGTACTTGTAGATCCGCCGCGGCCCGGGCTTCACCGGCAATGCAGGCTCGCCCGCCGCCTCGCGACGCAGCCGCTCGATCTCCTCGTTCATCTCCGCGTCGTCGATCTCATCGATCCAGCGGATGATTGCCGCCGGTTCCTCCGCCGCCGCCTTGCCCCCGAGCGCCGCCTCGGCCGGCCGCGCCGGAGCCTGCTGCATAACCCCCGCCAGCGCCGCCGCCGCGCCGCCCCAGTCGCGCGCCGGCGCCGCCGGCTGCAGCCGAAGCTGCTTCAACGACCGCAGCGCCCCGGCCATCACGCGCAGCAGCGCGGCGGCGCTGGCCCGCTGGCGCAGCGCCTGCACGGCCGAGGCGTCGGGGTCGAACGCCAGCCGGCAGGCGTCGACCGCGCCGGCCTGGGTGGCGATCACCGTCACCGCCAGCATCGTCTGCAGCGCATCGCGCGGATCGAGCGCCTCGAGCCTGTCGAGGCCGCCCTGCACCACCTCCTGCCAGGTGGTCTCGGGTTCGTCCGCTCCCGGGCGCGGCAGCGTCAGCACCATGCCGCGCAGGGTTTGCTGTGGGATGACGTAGGGCGGTCTGGCCGATGCGGCGGTGGGGTCGGGGGATGGATTGGACACAGGCGCGGTTTCCCTTGGGGCAAATTGGACCGACCAGTGTAGCACAATGCAGCAGCAAATGATAGTTATTAAATTTTACCTATCCGACCAGGTCCGAACGCCACCGCAAACGTTGTGCTATCTTGGCGCCTTGGCGTCTTGGCGGTTCAACTAACGCGGCGACCGCAACGGCGCGAAGCACGCGGACAACACCGTCCACTGCGCGCCCCAATCCGCACGACTTGCGTGATCACCGCAAAATCGACGACGCAAGGCACTAGGGCCTGTCATCAATTAAGCCAAACGACGCTGGCGACGAGCTGGACGGCGGCAAGGAAGTTGCGCGCGGTCTTCTCGTAGCGGGTGGCGATCGCACGAAACTGCTTGATCTTGGCGAAGAAGTTTTCGATCAGATGGCGCGCGCCATAAAGCTGTCGATCGTAGTCGCGCGGCGAGGGCCGGTTGGTTCGCGGCGGGATCACCGCGGTCTTACCAGCAGCCGCCAGCGGCTCAAGGACGCGCTCATCGGCGTCGAACGCCTTGTCGGCGATCAGCGTATCGGCCGCCATCGTGGGCAGCAGGTGGTCCGCCCCCACCAGGTCGTGTGCCTCGCCCCCGGTCAGAAAGAAGCCGATCGGGTTGCCCAGCGCGTCGACCAGGGCGTGGATCTTGGTGCTCAGTCCGCCGCGCGAGCGGCCGATCGCCTGGTTCTCGCCGGCTTTTTTTGGGCGCCGGCGCTATGCTGGTGGGCGCGCACGATGGTGCTGTCGATCATCGCGTATTCGTTGTCGGCATCTGAGGCGAGATGCTGAAACACCCGCTCCCAGACACCGCTTTTCGCCCAACGGCTGAACCGCAGGTGGACCTTTGTCCCGTTGCCGAACCGCTCTGGCAGGTCGCGCCACGGCATCCCGGTACGATAACGATACAGCACCGCCTCTACGAACAACCGATTGTCCGCCGCGGTCACCCCGACCGAGCCTTCGCGTCCCGGCAATAGGTCCTTGATCCGTTCCCACTGATCGTCACGCAGTTCGAAACGCCGCATCGGTCAGCTCCCACAAGCTGACCGCCTATGAATCGAAGAAACCGCCGCGCCGGAACCGGCCATGTATCACCCGGTGCCGATTGACCGCTGAGTGTGGCAATCGGGACTCACCAGCGCATCACCCCCGCAGACGCAAGGTGCGGACTGCGATCAGCCGTCCGGAGCCGGCTAATTGAGGACAGGCCCTGGTCCAGCGTTTCCAAGGAACAACTCCGATCACGATGTATCCGAGACCGGCCCGCCGACCGATTGACGGAACCCGACGACAGGAGCGGTTTCATGGAATCGCCGCAGTAGTTACTCTGCGCAGAGCGCAACCCGGTCGCACGCACCTGCAACAGTGATCACGACAGCAACAGTTTCGCTTCCATCACGTCCGGTTCTTCCGGCAGGCGTCGGAGGCTGAAGCCGAGATGGCGCATAAAGGCCAGCATCGGCGCATTATCGGACAGCACCTGGCCCACCACCACGCGCATCCCACGCGTCCGCGCCCAGTCGATCAGCCGGTGCACCAGCCGGCTGGCCAATCCCCTGCCTTTCATGTCCGGTTGTACGATTACAGCGATTTCCCCGCTCACGCCGTCCGGCTCCATCACCAGCCGCGCGACGCCGACCGTTTCACCGGTGACCTCGCGGATCGCGACGAAGGCCATTTCGCGATCGTAGTCGATTTGCGTCAGCCGCGCGGTCATCTCCGGCGACAACTCGCGCATCGCGGTGAAGAAGCGGTAGCGGATATCCTCGGGCGACAGGCGGGCGAAGAACGCGGCGTGCTGCGCGGCATCCTCCGGACGGATCGGGCGGATGATCAGCCGCTCGCCGCACGCGTCCCAGCGCTCGATCAGCTCGTCGGGATAGGGCGGGATCGCCAGCACGCCATGCTCGCCCGCCGGGCGCAGCCGCAACCACGCGTCGGCGGCCAGCACGCCCTGTGCATCGACGAACAGCGGATTGATCTCCAGCGCCGCGATGTCCGGGAAGTCGACGATCAACTGGCTGACCCGCACCAGCGTCTCCGCCACCGTATCGATCCGCGCCGCCGGCATGTCGCGGAAGGCGGCCAGCGTGCCCGCGGCGCGGGTGCGCGCGATCAGCGCGTGTGCCAGCGTCAGGTTCAGCGGCGGCAGGTCCATTGCGATATCACGCTGGACCTCGGCCGTGGTACCGCCCTGGCCGAACGCGATGGTCGGGCCGAACACCGCATCGTCGGCCACGCGGATCAGCAATTCGCGCGCCCGCGCGGCCTGCCGCTGCACCAGCAGCGTCACCGCCGCGCCCGGCGTGCGGCGCGCCTGATGCAGGGTCAGAGTCCGCGCCGCAAGTCGCACCTCGGCCGCATCATGCAGATCGAGCGCCAGGCCGCCGCGTGCCCGGCAACCCGGAGGCTGCGTGTCTCGCAGCTTGACCACCACAGGGTAGCCGAGCAGCGCGGCGGCGGTGACCGCGTCCTGTTCCGTGCTCACCGCGCGGCAAGGCACGGTCGGCACGCCGTATGCAGCGAGCACCGCCATCGCCTCGTCCTGCGCCAGATCCTGACGCCCGGCCGCGCGCAGGCGCTGGAACACCCCGTGCACCTCGTTCTGGTCGGCGGCGATCGAGACCACGCGGCTGTGCGGCACCTCGCGCGCCGCGGCACGATTGCGCCGGTCCTGCACCAAATGCAGGAAGCCGCGCACCGCCTGCTCCGGTGTGGCGAAGGCGGCCACGCCGGCCTTGACAAGTCGGTGCCGGTGGATGGCGCCGGTCGTTTCGCCCATCGCGGCGACCAGCAGCGGAAGCTTCACGGTGCCGCCGCACGCGGCCAACGCCTCCATCGCCGCGGCGTCCGGCGCGCCGGTCGGTGCGTGCACAACCAGGATGCCGCCCACCTCGGGCGCCCCGGCCAGCAGCGCCGCGACCTCGGCCAGCCGCAGCGGTGTGTCGGCGCCGACATAGACCGTGCCGTCGACAAGACCGGGACGGTTGGTGTTCTCGCGCAGCCCAGGTTCCGCCAATGCGGGCAGCCGCAGGCGCAGCACCGCCCGCGTCTCCGGCGTCAGCGTGGCGAGGCGCAATCCGTCACGCAGCACCGCGTCCGCCGCCATCCGCCCGGCGCAGGTTGCATTGGTGACAATGGCGAGTGCCTCACCGCGGGCCGGGCGGGCACGCGACAGGGTTTCCGCCGCGGTCAGCAGGTCCTCGAGGCGCGAGACGCACAGTACGCCGGCGCGGCGCAAAGCTGCCTCGAACGCCAGCTCGGCGTCGCCCGACTGGTCCAGCAGGCGGCCACCGGCACGGATCGCCACTACCGGGCGCAGCCGCGCCGCCGCCCGCGCAGCGGACAGGAAAGCGCGGTGGTTCTTGATCAGCCGGACATCCAGCAGGATGGCGCCGGTGCCCGGGTCGCGCGCCAGCCAGTCCAGCGCCGCGCCGAAGCCGAGATCGGCGTTGCCGCCGATGCCGATGATGTGACTGAAGCCGACGCCGTTCGGCCCGGCCCAGTCCAGCACCGCGCGACACAGCGAGGTCGACTGCGAGACCAGCGCGAGGCGTCCCACGGCCGGGGTCAGATGCGCGCGCGAGGCGTTCAAGCCCAGCCCCGGGATGACCAGCCCGAACGAGGCAGGCCCCAGCACGCGCACCCCGGTGCGTTGCACCAGCTCGGCCAGGCCATCGGCGTCCGCCAGCACCACCGCCGCAAAGCAGTTCTTCGCGGCGAGTGCGGGCAGCGCGTCCGCCACAGCATCCGGGTCTGCAATCACCGCGAGGTCGGGCGCGACCGGAAGGTCGGCAACCGATGGATAGGCCCGCACCCCGGCCACGGCCCGCAGCGTGGGATCGACCGGCAGCACCGCCCCCTTGAAGCCGCCGTCGTGCAGGTTGCGCATCACCTCCGCGCCCATCCGCGTGCCGGCGCCGATCACCGCCACGGAGTCCGGGCGGAACAGCGCGGCGGGTGCGAAACGGCCGATCGGTTTGGCGTGGAGCAGGTTCATGTTGCACGGCAGCATAGGCGCATCGGAGTCGCACCTCACCAGCGCGGCTGCATTGCCAATACGCCAAAGCCGTCGTTGCATGCGAATGGACACGGCACCGTTCGCCGAGCAGCCGGAGGGACAGACATGGTCGACACATCGCGCATGGATCCAGAAATGCTGCAATTCCAGCGCGAAGCCGAAGAATACGCGAAGAATTTCCCACCGGTTCGGGTGGAACTTCCGCTCGATCCGCACCGCGCGGTGAACGACATCCTGGCACTGGGCACCGCCGCTGGAGGCCCGGTGATGGCAGAGACCACCGACCGCTGGGTTGCCGCCCGCGGCCGGCGCATCTTCTGCCGCGTCTATCGCCCGCGCACCGATCGAGCGCTGCCGACTCTGATGTATTTCCATGGCGGCGGCTGGGTGTGGTCCTCGGTCGACACGCACGACCGGTTGGCGCGCGAATACGCCGCCGCCGGTGAGGTCGCTGTGGTCAGTGTCGACTACGCGCTGTCGCCCGAGGCCAAGTTCCCGCAGGCCGTGGAGGAATGCGCCGCGGTCACCAGGCATGTCGCCGCGCACGGCGCCGAGTGGGGCCTTGATCCGTCATCCCTGTTCGTCGGCGGAGATTCCGCCGGTGGCAACCTGGCGCTGGCCACCGCGCTGCTGCTGCGCGACACCGGCGGCCCGGCGTTGCGCGGCATCCTCGCAGTCTACCCGGTCTGCGACAGCGGCCTGGACACCGCGAGCTACCAGGAATTCGCCACCGGCCACGGCCTGACGCACGAGCGGATGAGCTTCTACTGGAGCGTCTACGTGCCGCACGCGGCGGATCGGCACCATCCGCTGGCCGCACCGCTGCGCGCGGACCTGACTGGGTTGCCGCCGGTGCTCGTGCAACTGGCGGAACTGGACGTGCTGCGGTCGGAGGGCGAGGCAATGGCAGCCAAGTTGAAGGCGGCGGGCGTGAAGGTTGATTTGGAGGTCTTCCCCGGCGTCGTGCACGGGTTCATGCGGGCGATGGCGACAGTGGGTAAGGCCCGGGATGCGGTGGAGAAGGCCGGGGCGTGGCTGCGGGGCACGTAGGGCGCGGCAGGAACTTCCAGCACGTATCCTAACACCAATCGCACTTCTGCCTGTAAGGTCAACTACGATAGCTGGTAATACGGCGCACGCAATCGGAGACGTGTATTGGAGCTGATAGACATTATCGGTGCAAAACGCCAACATCTTGAGAGACTAGCAAACCAAAAGGGTGCCGCAGGCGAAATTGCCGTGGTGGGCGCGAATGGCCATTGGGTGAGCCGACCAAAAGGAAAGGCCCTAAAGGTGCTGATGTCGGCTCTGCGAGAGAGCGGCATATTGATAAAGCCATCTAGCTTCGACGCGATTGCGATCCCGAACGCGATACAGGTAGATTTTCGGAACATTGCTTCTGTGACTGCCGGATTGCAGCATATGGTCTTTGTAGAGATCAAGACCGCGAACCAATCGCGGGTGAAAGCGGATTTTTCGGGTTTTTTCTTTGCTTTGACCGAGAATGAGATTACGGCATCAGATGTGCTCGGGGCGCGGCATCGGGTTCTCCTATATAACAGGACCACGGATAGCCGTCTCCTGACATCCGTGCCGGAGATAATCGCACGTGCCAGATCGACAACTTGGCAAGTTTCCGTTCAACTGTGAGCGCGGCAGCGGACCGGCTGCGTGTGAAGCTTCAGTCACCAGCGCCGTATCTTGCATAAACAACTTTGCGCACTCCGCATGCTCTGCGGTGCATCGTTTTGCAGTGCGGGGAACGACTGGGCCTTGGACCGTATCCGGGGCAGTCTACAACGCCAACCGCCGCCAGGCCCCGAACTCCCCCACAATCCCCCGCCGGAACGCCAGCACGCACACGACAAAAATCGCCCCCTGCGTCACCGTCACCCACGACCCGAACTGCGCCAGGTAGTTCTCCATCGCGGTCACCACCACCGCGCCTGCGACCGGCCCGAACACCGTCCCCAGCCCGCCCAGCAGCGTGGTCAGCACTACCTCACCCGAGGTCGAATAATGCACATCGGTCAGCGTCGCGATGCCGAATACGATCGCCTTGGTTCCACCCGCCACGCCCGACAGCATGCAGGACAGGACGAAAGCGATCAGCTTGTAGTCGTCGGTCCGATACCCCAACGACGTGGCGCGCGGCTCGTTCTCCCGGATCGCCTTCAGCACCTGGCCGAACGGAGAATGGATGATGCGATGGATCAGCAGAAAGCCCGCGATGAACACCGCCGCGACAACCCAATACATCGTCATGTCGTCGTTCAGGTTCAGCACCCCGAACAGATGCCCGCGCGGCACCTGCTGGATGCCGTCCTCCCCACCGGTGAACGGCGCTTCCAGGCAGAAGAAATACACCATCTGCGCGAGCGCCAAGGTAATCATCGCGAAATAAATACCCGACCGCCGGATCGCCAGATATCCCAGGCACAGGCCCAGCGCGGCCCCCGTCGCGCCCCCCAACAGGATCGCAATCACCGCATCGACATGCCAGAACTTGATGCACCAGGCCGCCACATAGCTGCCCATGCCGAAGAACGCTGCCTGGCCAAACGACAGCAGCCCGACATAGCCAATCATCAGGTTGAACGCGCACGCGAACAACGCCGCGCACAACACCCGCATCAGGAATACCGGATACAGCACATACGGACACACCACGATCAGCGCCAGCATGGCCAGGAAGCCGATCCACTGAGGGCGGGAAAACCCAAACATTTCAGGCTCGCTTTCCGAACAATCCGTGCGGCAGCGTCAGCAGCACAATCACCATCACCAGGAACACCACCGTCGCCGACGCTTCCGGGTAGAACACTTTGGTCAGTCCCTCGACCACGCCAAGCGCGAAACCGGTGACGATCGAGCCCAGGATCGAGCCCATCCCACCAATCACCACCACGGCAAACACGGTGTTGATGAAATTGTCGCCCATGTTGGGGTTCACCGAGTAGATCGGCGCCGCCAACACTCCGGCGAAGGCCGCCAGCGCGACGCCGCCGCCGTAGGTCAGCGTGATAAGCCGAGGCACATCCACGCCGAACGCCTGCACCAGCGGCGCATTCTCGGTCGCCGCGCGCAGGGTCGCGCCGAGCGAGGTCTTCTCGATCAGCCCCCAGGTGCCCAGGCACACTACCGCCGCGGCCAGAACCACCCAGCCGCGGTAATTCGGCAGGAACATGAAGCCCAGATCGGTAGCGCCTTGCAGCACGTCGGGAATGCGATACGGCAGGCCTGAGCTGCCGTAATAGTTACGGAACAATCCCTGGATCACCAGCGCCAGGCCGAAGGTCAGCAGCAGGCCGTACAGGTGATCCAGCTTGTACAGCCGGCTGATCACCAACCGCTCCAGCACGATGCCAAAGACGCCGACGATCAGCGGAGCCAGGATCAGCGCCGGAAAATAGCCGATCCCGGCGTAGTTCAGCAGCATCCAGGCGGCGAAGGCGCCCATCATGAACAGTGCGCCGTGCGCGAAGTTGATAATGTTCAGCATGCCGAAGATCACCGCGAGGCCGAGCGACAGCATCGCGTAGAAGGCACCGTTGATCAGGCCAAGCAGAAGCTGGCCGAACAGCAACGGTCCCGGAATACCGAAGATCATGATCATGGTGCGGCAGCCATCTTCGCCTCTTTGCTACTCGCGTTACCTCAGGCCTTGACCAGCGAACAGCCGCCCTTGTCGAGCGGACGGAACGCCTGGTCGGCCGGCGTGGTCGCAACCAGCTTGTAGTAGTCCCACGGACCCTTGCTCTCCGACGGTTTCTTGACCTCCCACAGATAGGCGGGATGCAGCGCGCGGCCGTCGAGCCGGATCGAACCGGGTCCGAAGCAGTCGTCATCGGTCGGCATCGCCTTCAGGCGGGCGACGGTAGCCGCGCCGTCGGCCTTCGCTGCCGCCACACCCATTGCGGAGGCGACTTTCAGGTAATGCAGCGTGCTGGAATACACGCCGGCCTGCACCATGGTCGGACGTGCGCCACCTGCCCTCGGTGAAAACCGGGCAGAAAAGGCGCGGGTTTTGTCGTTCATGTCCCAATAGAAGCTGTCGGTCAGCACGATGCCCTGCGCCGTCTCCAGCCCGAGGGAGTGCACGTCGGTCAGGAACAGCAGCAGCCCGGCAAGCTGCATCTTGATGCCGAATTCCTTGGCCTGCTTGATCGTGTTGATGGTGTCGGTGCCGGCATTGGCCAGTCCCAACACCTTGGCTCCGCTCGACTGCGCCTGAATCAGGTAGGACGAAAAATCGGTGGTGCCGGGGAACGGATACGCAATACTCCCCATGACCTTGCCGCCCGCCTCGGTGACGAATGACGTGGTATCGCGTTGCAGCGCATGCCCGAAGGCGTAGTCGGCGGTGATGAAGAACCACGACGTGCCGCCCGCCTTCACCATCGCGCCGCCGGTCGACTTCGCCAGCATATACGTATCGTAGACCCAATGGATCGTATTCGCGTTGCACTGTGCGCCGGTCAGGTCGGACGACGCGGCACCGGAGTTGATGTAGACCTTGTTCTTCTCCTTGGCGACGCCGGCAACGGCAAGCGCCACCCCGGAGTTCGCCACCTCAACGACCAGATCGACACCGTCGCGGTCGAACCACTGCCGTACGATGCTGGTGCCGATATCGGGCTTGTTCTGGTGGTCCGCCGACAACACCTCGACCTTCATGCCCTTGCCGCTGACGCCGTACTCTTCCAGTGCCTGATGCACCGCCGCGATCGCGCCCGGGCCGGCAAGATCCTTGTAGGGGCCCGACAGGTCGGTCAGGCAGCCGATTTTCAGCACTGGCTCCGCCTGAGCGCGGGCACGCGCCAGCGGCAACGCCGTGGCGGCGGCCGTGGTCAGCAGAGCGCGGCGGGAGATGGTCATGGGCGAATCCTCTCGTTGTGAAGTCGAAGTCATCCGCGTTCCGGCGGCGGTCCGACCGTTATACCAGCGGCCGAAAGTATTGACGTACGCTGCCCACCCCCGTCATGCCGGCGCAGGCCGGCATCCACGACTTGCCTTTGTCGCGCCAAAGAAAGTCGTGGATACCGGCCTGCGCCGGCATGACGACGGGAGGGCGCCGAAGAGTCGATCATTCGGCCACTGGTATTAAACACCAAGATACTCGTGCAGCTTGTCCATATTGGCTTCCAGCGCATGGTTCGGGATCATGTCGATTACCCGCCCGTTCTCCATCACGTAGTGCCGGTCTGCGACAGTCGCGGCGAACCGAAAATTCTGTTCCACCAGCAGCACGGTGAAACCGCGATTCTTGATCTCGCGGATGGTTCGCCCGATCTGCTGCACGATCACCGGCGCCAGGCCCTCGGTCGGCTCATCCAGCAGCAGCAGTTTGGCCCCGGTGCGCAGGATGCGCGCGATCGCCAGCATCTGCTGCTCACCGCCCGACAGCCGCGTGCCGTGCGAGGTGCCGGAGCGTTCCTTCAGGTTGGGAAACAATGTGAAGATCGTGTCGATGTCCAGCCCGCCGGGTGCGATCACCGGCGGCAGCAACAGATTCTCCATCACGTTGAGCGAGCCGAAGATGCCGCGCTCCTCCGGGCAAAAGGCAATGCCGGCGCGGGCGATGGTGTTCGGCATCAGCGCGACCGTCTCGGCGCCGCGAAAGCGGATGTTGCCCTCGCGCCGCGGCACCAGACCCATCACCGACTTCATCGTCGTGGTCTTGCCGGCTCCGTTGCGGCCAAGCAGGGTCACCACCTCGCCCTCGCGCACCTCGAAATCGACGCCGTGCAGGATGTGGCTCTCGCCGTACCAGGCGTTCAGGTTGCTGACCTCAAGCATCGCTGGATCCCAGGTAGGCGGCGATCACCTCGGGGTTCTTCGACACCGTGGCATAGTCGCCCTCGGCCAGCACCTTTCCGCGGGTCAGCACGGTGATGATGTCGCACAGCCCCTCGACCACCGACAGGTTGTGCTCCACCATCAGGATGGTGCGCCCCTCTCGCACCCGCCCGATCAGCTCGACGATCCGGTGCACGTCGTCGTGCGCCATCCCGGCGGTCGGCTCGTCCAGCAGCAGCATCTCCGGATCGAGCGCCAGCGTGGTGGCGATCTCCAGCGCCCGCTTGCGCCCATACGGCAGCTCGACGACCACCGAGTTGACGTATTCCGATAGCCCCACATCGAACAGCAACTCGCGCGCGCGATCGTTGTAGACATCCAACGTCCTCTCCGACCGCCAGAAATCAAAACTGGCGCCACGCTTACGCTGCAACGCCAGGCGCACGTTCTCGAGCGCCGTCAGATGGGGAAACACCGCCGAGATCTGGAAGCTGCGCACCAGGCCAAGCCGCGCCACCTGGGCCGGCTTCAGGCCGGTGATGTCGCGTCCCTTGAAATGAATGGTGCCGCGCGTCGGCGCCAGAAACTTCGTCAGCAGATTGAAGCAGGTAGTCTTGCCCGCGCCATTGGGTCCGATCAGGGCGTGAATTGACCCCGCACGCACCTTGAGCGCGACGTCGTCCACGGCGAGGAAACCGCCAAACTCTCGGGTCAGCCCGACGGTCTCCAGGATGGTGTCATTCACCCCCGGACGTCTCCCTGCTTTGATGCCTGATGCCGGGGTCATTTGCATATCGGCGTCCTGCGCACAAGCCGGGACCCGCTTCGGTAGTGTCTCAGTTTGAAACCGGCACCGGCCCGCACCCCCGCCCGGTCACCCCCCCCTTTGGCACCCAACGACAGTATATTCGCATGGGTGGCCGGGCGGGGGTGCGGGCCGGTGCCGGTTTCAACTGAGACACTACCCCCGCTCCTATCTGCCCGACGCGCCGGCGTTCGGCCCCGGCATCCAGGCCCGCCATCGTCCTCCCGAGAACCCCCGCAGCACCCGGCGCGGGCCAACGATTGCGAAGCGGCACGAACATCGCTAGGCCGCGACCCCATGTTGCGCCTCCGCATGTTGGGTGTGCTGTTGCTGCTCGCGGCCTGCACCCCGGCCACGGAGCCGCCTGCGCCCGCCGTTGAAACCCCGGCGTCCTGGCAGGCCGAGACCGGCGCGGGTCCGACCTGGCCCGATGCGGTCTGGTGGCGCGGCTTCCGCTCGCCCGAACTGGATCGGCTGATCGAGGCGTCGCTCGGCGCCAACTTCGACATCGCGGCGGCGATCGCCCGCGTACGCCAGGCAGACGCCCAGGTGCGCATCGCCGGCGCTGCGCTGCTGCCCACCTTGGACGCCAGCGCCAACGCGAGTTGGCAGCAGGTAGGCATAACCCGCGGCCTGGGCACCAGCAGCGCCACCAGCAGCGTCCAGATCCACAACTACAGCCTGGGGCTCAATGCAGCCTATCAGCTCGATTTCTGGGGGAAGAACCGCGCCGCGCGGCAGTCCGCCGTCGCGTCGGCCGTGTTCAGCCGCTGGGATCAACAGGTGGTGGCGCTGACCGTCGTCACCAGCGTCGCCAGCACCTGGTTCAACGCGCTGGCGTTTGCCGACCGGGTGGCGATCGCCCAGCGCGACCTGCGCGATGCCGAACAAACGTTGGCGGTGATCCAGGGTCGGCTGGACGCCGGCACCGCGACCGCGCTGGACCTGGCGCAGCAGCAGTCGCTGGTGGACGGCGTCCGAGCGTCGATCCCGCCGCTGCGCAACCAGATGGTCCAGCAGGTGCTTGGCCTGGGCATCCTGATCGGCCGTCCCCCCGAGGCGGTGGATGTGCAGCCAGTCACGCTGACTGATTTGGCCTTGCCGGCGGTAGCGCCGGGTCTGCCGTCGGCATTGCTGCGGCGCCGGCCCGATGTCGCAGAGGCCGAAGCGCAGCTTGTAGCCGCGCATTTCAGCATCGAGGTAGCGCGCGCGGCGTTCTACCCGACCATCCAGCTCACGGCCTCGGGTGGATTTGCCAACGCCGCGCTGAGCACGCTGTTCGCCCCGGGTGGGACGATCGCCTCGCTCGCCGCCGGGCTGACGCAGCCGATCTTCGACGCCGGAACGTTGCGCGGACAGTTGGAGCAGGCGAAGGGGCGCTATGACGAGCTGCTGGCCGACTACCGCAAGGCTGTGATCCAGGCATTCACCGACGTTGAGACGTCGTTGACCGCCTGGCGCTACACGACCGAACAGGAGGCATTGCAGCGCGCCGCGGTGGCCTCGGCGCAGCGCGCGGCGGACATCGCCCGGGCGCAGATGGCGGCTGGAACCGTAGACGTAACGACGGTGCTGACGGCGGAGACGACGCTGTTCACCGATCTCGACCTGCTGGCCCAGGTACAGCTCGCACGGTTCCAGGCATTGCTGAGCATCTACAAGGCGCTCGGCGGTGGGTGGCAGCAGCCCGACGGCGGTGTAACCGATCAGTTCCCCGGCCTGTCGCCAGGACAGATCGGCGGCGGCGTCGCACTCCCGCTGGGGGACCCCGCACGCTAAAAAATCCGACAACGACCGACCGAGCCGCTGCTTTTCCGCCCCACGTTCCGTCGCCTGACATTCCGCAAGCCACATCATGACGTCAGCAGAACGCGATCATCGTCCAGATCCGTCCCGCTCGCGACATGGAAGCGACGGATCAGTGCCTCCACCGTAAGCGCCGCCTTCTCGGCGCCGCCGACCTCAAAAATGATCCGCCCGGCATGCATCATCACAAGGCGATTGCCCCACCTGATCGCCTGCGCCATGTTGTGCGTCACCATCAGTGTGGTCAGCCCGCCCTCGGCGACCAATCGCCCGGTCAGCGCCATCACCACCGCCGCCGTGCGCGGATCGAGATTCGCCAGATGCTCGTCCAGCAGCAACAGACGTGGCCCCGCGATGGTCGCCATCAGCAACGCCACAGCCTGGCGCTGCCCACCCGACAACGTCCCGATCCGCGCGTCGGCCCGCTGCTCCAGCCCAAGCCCAACCACGGCGAGGCGCTCACGGAACTCCGCCGCCCGGCCAGCGGTCACCGCCCGTCGCAGCCCGCGTGCCTGCCCACGCCGCGCCGCCATCGCCAGGTTCTCGGCGATCGACATTGACGCACAGGTGCTGTCGAGCGCGTTCTGCGCGATCCGCCCAATCAGCGCCGCGCGCCGATGCACTGGCGCGACGGTGATGTCCGCAGCGTCCAGCACGATCCGCCCGGCATCCGGCACCACAAGGCCGGCAATCGCATTGAGCAACGTCGACTTGCCCGCGCCGTTCGAGCCGATGACCGTCACGAAGTCACCCGCCTCGAGCGTCAGGCTGACCCGATCGAGCGCGCGCACCACATCGGCCGTACCCTCCATAAACGTCTTGCCGACGTCATGCAGTGCCAGCATCGATCGGCTCATGCCGGCTTCGTTCGCAACCGAGGCAACGCCAGCGCCAGCAGCAGCAACGCCGCCGTGATCAGCTTAAGGTCGACCGGTTCCAAACCGACCCGCAGCGCCAACGCCACCAGGAAGCGATAGATCAACACGCCGACCATAGTCGCAACGACCCAGCGCTCGATCGAGCCGTCGCCGAACAGTGCCTCGCCGATCATTACGGCGGCGGCGCCGGTCACCAGGATACCGATACCCATGCCGATATCGGCAAACCCGTGGTCTTGCGCCACCAGTGCGCCGGACAGCGCGATGGCGCCATTCGACAGGCCAAGGCCGATCAGCTTGGTGCGATCGGTATCCACCCCGAGCGAGCGGATCATCGCCTGGTTCTCGCCGGTCGCGCGCACCGCAAGCCCGAGATCGGTGTGCATGAACCACGCGAGCGCCGCACCGGCCAGCACCAGCAGCAACAGTGTCAGCACGATGGTCACCAACGTCTCGCCCTGATCGCCGACGCCGAACATGCCCGCCGCATCGTCAAACAATGTGCGCACCGACAGCAGCGAGATGTTGGCGCGGCCCATCACCCGCAGGTTCACCGTATACAACGCGGTCATGACGATGATTCCAGCGACGATGTTGTTGATCCGCAACTTTGTGTGGATCAGCGCTGTCGCCATGCCGGCAATCACCCCCGCCACGACCGCCGCCAGCGTGGCCAGAATGGGATCGACGCCGGCAACCAGCAACGACGCCGCGACAGCACCACCAAGCGGATAGCTGCCCTCGGCGGTAAGATCGGGAAACCGAAAGAACCGGAACGAGATCAGCACACCGAGGCCGAGAAACCCGGCAAGTGCGCCCTGCTCCAGCATGTTGACGACCAGGGCCTGAAGCTGTGCTGCCACGTCCTGTGTCAGCGCGCGGTGTCATGCCGGGCGTCGAAACGATTGACCCGCCGGCGCCGCACCCACCCCGTCACGCCCGCGCCTGCCGGTACCCACCCCGTCATGCCGGCGCCTGCCGGTACCCACCCCGTCATGCCGGCGCAGGCCGGCATCCACGACTTTGCTTTGCCGCAACGAAGGCAAGTCGTGGATACCGGCCTGCGCCGGCATGACGGGGTGGATGCTGGCGTCATCGCGTCAGATAGTCAGCCAGATTGAGCGCCTCGGCGCCCGGGATCCGCTTGCGCAGGAACTCCGCCTTGCGGCCGAACGGCACGGTGGCGTCGATGCCAAGCCGCCCCCAGAAATCCTTGTGTGGATCGCGATAAAATCCCGGCACGTCCGGGATCACCAAGGCCCGCCGGTCGGCGCGGCCACGCGTCAGATAGGCCCACCAGACATCGTTGAAGTCGTTGATGTCCACGTCTTCATCGACGACCAGAACGCTCTTGTTATAGTCGTGGCCCGCCCCCATCGCGGTGAGCATGACCTGCCTGGCGTGGCCCTCGTACATCTGCTCGATCTGCACCACCGTGCTCAGCACGATCGGCACGCAGGCGACGTCGATGATGCCGCGCTGATTGGCCGCCAGCAGCGCCTTGTAGACCTGAGTCGCCACCGACAGCTCGATCAGCCGCAGGTCCTCGGGCGAGCCGCACACCAACGCATGGTAGAGCGCATCGCGCCGCGCGATCACCGCGGTAACCTCGAACACATGGTTGTCGCCCACCGGCACGTAGGTGCCCAGAAACTCGCCGAACGGACCCTCGGGCCGGCGGACGTTCGGCAGGATGCGGCCCTCGATGACGATCTCGGTCTCGGCCGGAACCGACAGCCCGATCGTGCGGCATCGGCGCATCGGCAGCGGCCGCGCGGCGATCCGGCCGGCGACCTCCAGCTCGCTCTCATCGTATGGGATCGGCGCCGCAGCGGCCAGCACCAGTTCCGGCGACGGCCCAAGCATGATGGCGCATTCCAGTGCCTGCCCGCGCGCCTCCGCCTTTGCCGCATACTGGGTCAAATGGTGCGGCCCGCCGAGCCGGATGCGCAGCTCGCTGTCACTGATGATCTGCGCGCGATGGAACGACAGGTTCGGCACGCCACTGTCCGGCTCGTTGGCAAGATAGACGCCGGCAGTCAGATACGGGCCGGCATCCAGCTCGAAATAGGTGATCGGCGGAAGGTCGGACAACCGGATTTCCTGCAACCCGTCCGGTTCGGCAACGTCCACCGGCGGCACGACCGGCGTCGCCATCAGTTCGGTCCAACGCTTGCAGAAACTCGTGTTGCCACCAAGCAACTCCGTCAACCGCGGCCGGCTGCCGAAGATGTTGGTCATCACCGGATAGCGCGAACCCGCGACCCGGCGGAACAGCAGCGCCGCGTCGCTCTCACGCTGCGAGCGTTGCGTGACGGCGGCGAGCTCGAACTGGCCGGACACCTCGCGGTCCACCACCCGCACGCGGTTCTGGGCCAGCAGCGTGTCGAGATAGCGGCGCATCAGTCCTCCTCCCGCCAGCGGCGCACCAGGCCCGAGTTGATACCGAACAGGTCCAGCACGCGCCCGATCGTCTGGTCCACCATCTCGTCCAGGCTCTGCGAACCGGCGTAGAACGCCGGCACCGGCGGCGCAATGATCGCGCCCATCTCCGACAGCGCGAGCATGGTCCGCAGATGCCCGGTGTGCAGCGGCGTCTCGCGCACCATCAGCACCAGCCGGCGCCGCTCCTTCAGCACCACGTCCGCCGCGCGGGTCAGCAGCGTGGAGGTAACCCCCGTGGCGATCTCCGACATCGAGCGGATCGAGCACGGCGCGACGATCATCCCATCGGTCCGGTAGGACCCGCTGGAGATCGCGGCGCCGATGTCGCCGGGGGCATAGTGGAGGTCGGCCATCGCCTTCACGTCCGCGACCTTGCGGCTGGTTTCGTGTGCCAGCGCGATCTCCGCGGCGCGCGACATCACCAGGTGAGTCTCGACCGGCGTGTTGCGCAAGACCTGCAGCAATCGGATGCCGTAGATGACGCCGGAGGCACCTGAAATGCCGATGATCAAGCGGTTCGGTTTGCCTTCCGGCACGGCGTTTCCCCTCGCGTCGCCGGACCGGCGGCGGCGCGCAATATCCCAGAAGCGACAGGCAACTCCAATACGTCGGCCAATACGTCGGCCAGTCAATAACGCCTTCCCCTCCTGCCAGGGCAACCGCATTTGGCATTCGCATGATCCGCCGTTCGCGGCGCGGCGAGACGCTGGACCGCCAAGCCGCCAGGAAGCGTGGGGATCTTGTGACAGGTCCGGGCCTGGTCCAACCGGGATATGCGCTAGCCCGGCTCCATCGCCTTGACGCGGAACAGTCGCGCCCAGCCATCAAGATCCTGCAGCATCAGCGTCGCGACCACGGCCGCCTCGGCGCCGATGTCCTGCGAGACCAGGGGCCGTTGCGTATCGAGCCGTTCGACGCGAGCGTGCGCCCGCTCGAGCTCGGCCGCCATGTGGCGCGACTGCTCGGCGAGAAGCGGCAACTCGGCATAGGCGCGGATGCCGACGAAGGCCGCCGAGGCACCCGGCAGCACGGTCGCGAAAAAGCCGAAGAGTATGGCCCAGTTCGGGAGTCCCCACAGATCGGCCAGCGCCAGCTTGGCCAGCACGCAGATGAGCACGGCGCCGAATATGCTCACGCCGTAGCGTTCCAGCGTATGGCCTGCCGCCTCGGCCATCTTGCCGCGGTCGGCGTGATAGGCGCGCTGCTCGGCGATCAACTCCTCCAGCACCGCGGCGCGGGGCCTGCCCTGTGCGGCCTGCGACAACTGCCCGCGCGGCAGCGGCGCGGCACGTTGCTCGGCGGCGAACAGCCAGGCGACCCAGGCGGCGCGGTCCGGCCTGCCGTCGTCCGCGGTCGCCATGGATCGCACGGCGGTGATCGGCAGCGCCCAGCCGAGCGGCGCCAGCGCCTGCTGCTTGCGGCAGAGTTCCGCGAGCAGGCGGTATTCGATGGAATGCTCGTGCCAGTCCCGCCGTGTGCCAATTCCGACCAGCGCCAGGATCAGGAACAGGGCGACGAATTCCAACCCCGCGAAGGCCGAGGGCAGGGCGTCCAGTGCCTGCCGCACCCAAGGCGCCGATGGCTGCAACAGACTGGCCACCAAGGCCAGTGCGCCGAAGATCAGCGCCAGCGTGCCCAGCAGGAACACCCAGACATAGCTGGAACGGTAGCGCGCCGCATACGCCCCGGCGCGGGCATCGGCCGGCTGATAGCGATCGAACCAGTAGCGCGAGACGGCGTCGTTTGGGCGGTGCGGCGGCGTCCACGGCGGGTCGAAACCCGAGGTCCGGCGGATCAACGCGGCGTAAGCCTGCCAGGGCCAGCGCTGCTTCGCGGGGTGCTCGGCGAAATACTCGGCCTCGGGCGAGACATGGCGCCGCTGCCCAAGTCGCGCCAGCCGATCGACGATCCCGTGGTGGTGGCGGTAACCGGGCGCCGGCGGTGGGATCGCGGTTTGCAGGTAGGCGTGCAGGCAGGCCTCGGCCGGTGGCGGGTCGGGTTGCGGATCGCGCAGGTCCTGGATGTCGGCGATCCAGATCGGCGCGCGATCCTGAGTGGCGTGCAGCCACCAGACCGGGACCCGGCTCTGCGCCGCGTAGCGGACGATGTCGGCGGTGCCGCCGCGCCCGGCGCTGGGCTTGCCGTCCCAGATGGCGATCAAAACGTCGCAGTGCCGCACAACGTAGCGGCCGACGGCTTCGTAGGCGCGGTTCATCTGCGGCCCATGGTCGCCGTCCAGGGCCAGCCAATCGTCGTCGGCGTGCGGCAGAAGGGCGCGGAACTCGGCAAGGTCCTCCGGGGTGTCGAAGTCCTGTTCGTACTCGACCTGCGGAAAGGGCATGGGAACATGCAGCGTGTAGCCGAGCGACAGTGCCGCCTGTGCCGCGAGGCGGTCCGCGCCGCGCGCCAGCGGGCTGAGAAAGCGCAAGACCGGCTGGGGCGTGCCGCCGTGGGCATGTTGATAGGCGGCGAAGGTGCGATCCTGCGTGGCGAGCAGATGCATCTGCTGGCGCGCGGTTTGCAGCACCTCGTGGAGCTGGGCCGACAGCCGCGCGAGATGCTCGGCTTCCAGGCGGCGGGCGCCGGTGATGCCGATGCGCAGCGCCAGGGCGGGCCGTGTGGGGGTTTCAAGGGTGGTCATCATCGGGGGTGGTCATCAGCCGGGGTGATCATCAGTGGGGGTTATCATCAGCGGGGGCGGTCATCAGCTGGTTATCGCGGCAGCAGGGATGCCAGTCGTCACGACCTCTGCTTGGCGGAACGATGCGGTGTTCGCAACCCGGCTCATTCCGTCGGCGATCCCGGACCCGAACGGATCCGATCAAGGTCGGCAAACCCGCCCGGCTCAGTCCCCGGTCTGTTCGAGCCAGTGTTCGCGTCGGCGAGAGCGCGGCTCGGCCAATTCGGCGGGTTGGAGCCGGGTGCAAGCCAGGGCCATCGCATTTGGAATTCGCACCGTTCGGCGTTTGCCGCGCAGTGGAACGCTGAACCGCCAAGACGCCAAGACGCCAAGAAGAGCGGGGATCGGAAGAGCGAGGATCGGGTGACGAATCCAGGCCATGAGAGAGAGCCTTGGCACCTTGGCGTCTTGGCGGTTCATTCGGGCCGCCAAACGCAGATCCGCCTACGCGCGGTTGGCACGTGGTCGGTGCCAACTCGGTGAGCCTGTCAAGGAACATCCAAGTGCAATTCCCAGTGCAATTCCAAGCGCAATTCCCCTGGGGTGCAAGCAGCCATAGCTTGCAACCTGCGCGAGGTAACGGTACGGCGTCGGCCGATGAACAGGGTTGACCCCCCACTCGGTGCAGCCGCGCCGCCTGCCGATCCGGCCGCCCCCGATCCGGCAGCCCCCGATCCGGCAGCCCCCGACCCGACGGCGCTCGATCTGGCGGCGGCCGTGCGCCTGCTGTCGCGCGCCAGCGTGCTGGTGGTCGGCGACGTCATGCTGGACCGCTACATCTACGGCCAGGTGACCCGGATCAGCCCGGAGGCACCCGTGCCGATCCTCAGCGTGGAGCGGGAAATCGCCTATCCCGGCGGCGCCGGCAATGTAGTCCGCAACCTGACCGCGTTTGGCGCCGCCGTGGCGCTGGTCTCGGTGGTCGGCGATGACCAGGCGGGCTCCGACCTGACCGGGCTGGTCGGCGGCCAGCCGGGGGTGGAGCCGTGGCTGCTGGTGCAAGGCGGCCGGACGACCACGATGAAGACGCGGCTGGTCGCCAGTGGCCACCATCTGCTGCGCACCGACCGGGAGGTGACCACACCGATCCACCCGAAGCTGGCGGAGCGGATGATCAGCATCGCCAGCGACGCGATGGCGGCAACCGGGATCACCGTGCTGTCGGACTACCAGAAGGGCCTGTTGGCGGGCGATATACCGGCCCGCCTGATCGCGGCGGCGCACGCCGCGGGCCGCAAGGTGGTCGTCGATTCCAAGGGCCCGGACTATTCCCGCTTCGCCGGTGCCGACATCATCATCCCGGACCGGCGCAACCTGAGCGAGGGGAGCGGCCTGCCGGTCGAGGATGAGGCGTCGGTGATCGCCGCCGCCCAGGCGCTACGGTCGCGCCACGGGTTCAAGGTCGTGCTGGTGACCGAGGGGGCGGACGGCATGACGCTGGTCGACGCGGCCACCGCCCGGCGTTTCCCGGCCGAGGCGGCCGACGTCTACGACGTCTCCGGCGCCGGTGACACGGTCACCGCGGTGCTGGCCGCCGGCATCGCCGCCAAGCTGGATCTGAAGCTCGCGGTGCGGCTGGCGAATGTCGCCGCCGGCATCGTGGTGGGCAAGGTGGGCACCGCGGTGGCGCGCACCGCCGACCTGCTGGCCGCGCTGTCGCCGCAGGGCGGCAGCCTGCGCAAGGTGATGTCCCGCCAGGCGGCGCTGGAGCAGGCGTCGCGCTGGCGCCACCAGGGCTACCGGATCGGCTTCACCAACGGCTGCTTCGACATGATCCACCCGGGGCACATGCACCTGCTGGACGCGGCGCGCGACGCCTGCGAGCGGCTGGTGGTGGGCCTGAATGACGATGCCGGCACGCGCCGGCTGAAGGGCCCGACGCGGCCGGTGCAGCCGGAGGCGGTGCGCGCCGCGGTGCTGGCCGGCCTGCCGAGCGTCGATCTGGTCACGGTGTTCGAGGAGGACACGCCGGAGGCGCTGATCGAGGCGCTGCGCCCCGACGTGCTGGTGAAGGGCGCGGACTACTCGCTGGACGCTGTGGTCGGGGCCGATCAGGTGCGCTCCTGGGGTGGCCGGGTGCTGCTGGCGGACCTGCTGCCGGGCCAGACCGCGAACGTCGGTCCGGAACGGGCGCGCGGCTAGTCGGCATTTCTGACACTGCTGGAGGATGATGGCGCAAGGCATTGTCAGTGCTGCCCCCGTCGTGCCGGCCCCCCGCCTCCGCAGGGGCAGGCTCCGGCCGGTATCCACGACTTTCTTTGCTGCAACGAAGGCAAATCGTGGGTACCGGCCGGAGCCTGTCCCCTGCGGAGGCGGGGGGGCCGGCATGACGGGGGGCGCGGCCCGTGCGCCAATGTTTAGGGCCGTTGATGTCAGGCGCCGCGCGCCGCCGCCACCGCCTGGCCATCGGTAACAAACCCGCTCAACACCGCATGCAAATTCGCATTCGCCGCCACCAGGTTGCCGGTCTCGCGCGGCTCACCGCCCGCCGGGTCAGTGGCATAGCCACCCGCCTCGCGCACCAGCAGGAGCCCCGCCGCGATGTCCCAGCGCTTCACCCCCAGCTCCCAGTAGCCGTCGTACCGCCCGGCCGCCACCCACGCGAGATCCAGCGCCGCCGCGCCAAACCGGCGGATCCCCGCCACCTGAGGCATCAGCGCGCCCAGCGTGTGCGCGAATGCCAGCCGCCGCCCGGGCGCCACCGCGGCAAACGGGATGCCGGTGGCGAACAGCGCCTCGCTCAGGTCCCGCCGCGCCGAGACGCGCAGCCGCCGTTCGTTCATGAACGCCCCGCCACCCTTCTCGGCCCAGAACATCTCGTCCACTGCCGGCGCGTAGACCAGCCCGGCGGCCAGCTCCGACTCGCCCCCCGCGATCCGCCGCTCCAGTCCGATGCTGATCGCCCAGTGCGGAATGCCGTGCAGGAAGTTGGTGGTGCCGTCCAGCGGATCGATCACCCAGCGCCACGCCCAGTTCTCCGACCCGGACGCGCCGGATTCTTCCATCAGGAACGCATAGCCTGGCCGGGCCTTGTACAGTTCCTCGCGCAGAACCTGCTCGGCGCGGATGTCCGCCTGGGAGACGAAGTCCGACGGCCCCTTCACCGAGACCTGCAACTGCTCGACCTCATTGAAGTCGCGCAGCAGCCGCTTTGCCGCCTTGTGCGCGGCGTTGGCCATCACGGTCAGATGCGGGGAAAGGCGGAATGCCACGGCGGGTTTGTCCCGGTCAGCCGCAGGGCCTGCTAACCCTTGGGCCCGCTAACCCTTGGCTCGCTCCATGTAGCTGGCGTCCTCGGTCCGCACCACGATGCGCTCGCCGGCTTCGATGAAGGGCGGCACCATGGTCTTCACGCCGTTGGACAGTTTCGCCGGTTTGTAGGACGAGGACGCGGTCTGGCCCTTTACCACCGGATCGGCCTCGACGACCTCCAGCACCACGCTGGGCGGCAGGTGCAGGCCGACCGGTTCGCCCTCCACCAGATCGACCGTGACGTTCATCTGGTCCTGCAGGAATGGCGCCTGGTCACCCAGCAGGCCGAGCGGGATGTGGTGCTCCTCGTAGGTCTCGGGGTCCATCAGCACGATGTTGGTTCCGTCGGTGTAGGAGTAGGTGAACTCCTTATTGTCGGTCATCAGCCGCTCGACGGTGTCGGCGGTGCGCCAGCGCTCGTTGGTCTTGTTGCCGGACTTCAGGTCGCGCATCTCGACCTGGATGAAGGCGCCGCCCTTGCCGGGGGTGATGATCTGCTGCTTGAGCACCGTCCAGCGGCGACCGTCATGCTCGATCACCTGGCCGGCACGGATCAGGTTCGCCTGCTGCTTCATGGGGAAAACTCGTGCTGCCTGTCTTTGGGGGGTGCGGGCTTCTAGACCGGGGTGGCGGGAGGGGCAAGGCGGACCGGTCGCCCGGTGCCTGACGCGCAAGACCTACGGGCTGGGGATATTGCCAGTTCTGAGCCAGTTCGTGGCCAGATCGGGATGCGCTATCAACAGGTGCTGACCGGTCGGACGTTGATAGACGACAGCGCCCGTCCAATCCCGCAGCGGTTTGAATTGCGCCCCAGTGAAGTCGGCCAGATCGGCGGTCGCCAGCAGATCGGCCTGTCCTCCGACCGCAACGTCAAGGACGTGCCGGTCTTCCTCATCACGCAGGGGCAGGACGCCGGTGCCACCGAGCAGCAGGTACGGCTGATCTCCCGCCGGACCGGCCGCGGCGATGCCCTCGATCGCCGCGGTGAGTGCCGTTGCGAGGTCCGGATCAAGCCGGAAGTCTCGAACCAGCACGATCTGCAGGCGTTCCAACATGCCGACCGACACCACAATCTGGACCGGACCGGCGGCGGAAGCGCCGAGCCGAACCGCGTCCACCAGCCAAGCGGAGCTTCCGGTCCGGCGATTGCGGCGGTCGGCCAGAAAGTCGGCGACCCAGACATTCAAATCGAGGCAGAGCCGGATCAGCCGAGCCGGACGCTCCGGCATCAGTTTGGCGGGGTGGTGAGCCGGACTGCCTCCACCAGAATGTCCTCATCCGTCTGCAGGCTGTCTTCGTTGGCCACTTGCATGGAAGCTGCGGCACGACGACGACCGATCTCGAAGTTCGCGCCGACGATCGCCCGAGTGATCGCACGCGCCATGTTGTGGCGCTCTTCCGGGCTGCCGAACGCCTCGATCTCTCGCAGCCCGGCGTGGGCCGCGGCCGGGAGGTTCAAGTAGAACAGCAGCGCCGCGGCGGTGATCTGGGACGAGATTTCGGCCTTCGCGACTGGACAGCAGGCGAAGCCGGGCCACCGTATCCGGGTCGGCGTGCCCAGAAATGGACTGTCCGGACATGGGCACCTCCAGAATCTGTGGTTTACATAGGTTCCGGCTAACGGATGGCCAGGGCGAAGAGCTACCCTGGATTCGCTCAAAAGCTCTACGGCTCGTTGCATGGCGGCTGCCGGCCCCGTCACGATAATTGGCCTTTTGCCACCGCGTCGGGCAGGTCATGGACATCAGCAAGCGGACCGCCGAACGGATCGGCCAGAAATAGCTGCCATCCCGACCGGGTCGATGGTCGGCTTCGTGTTGATCCGGGACACGCGGCCGAGTACCGCCCTCCCGGCATACGCCCCCTCCTGGCATACGCCCCCCCTGGCATACGACGTACCCTTGTCGAGCGTGGGCCAGGGCGCGGCCGCGTGCGGCGACCCGCTCAGACCAGGAGGCCGCCACCGTCGATCACCAGGGTCTGGCCGGTCGCGTAGGTCTGTCGCATCAGGTAGAGATAGCCCTCGGCAATCTCCTGTGCGTCGGCGACATGTCCCACAGGCAGGCGTCGAGCTTCGGAAGCATAGAGCGACTCCCGCGCCTGGTCTGGCATCTCACGCCAAAGCGGTGTGTTGACGACGCCCGGGGAGACGACGTTGACGCGTACTGGCGCCAGCTCTACGGCCAAGGCTCGTGTCAACCCCTCCATCGCGCTGCAGATGCTGGCCGCGATCGACCACCCCGGCCCGGGTCTCGCCCCTGCGACGCCGGATGTGAACACGATCGAGCCGCCCGCCCGGATCTGGCGGTGCCCCCATCGGGCCGCCATGAACGCGCCCCAGTAACGCAACTCGAAGAAGCGACGGGCGCTGGCGATGTCCCCATCCGCCAGGGGTGAAAGTTTCAGCGACTCCCCGGCGGTGTAGACGAGATGGTCAAAGGGCCCGACGGCGTCAAAGAAAGCCTCGATGGCGGGGGCATTCGAGAGGTCCAGCGCATGTCCTTCAGCACTGGCAGGAAGCGTCGACAGCGCTCGTTTGACCCGCGCGTCGTCGCTGGACGCGACCAGTACCTCGGGCGCCATCCGTTGCCGCGGCTTGCGCGACCGCCAGGCCGATACCCGATGTTCCGCCAAGAACGATGATCCGTTGGTCCTGCAAAGTCATGGCAGCCTCCTTTTGCGACGGCGCATTTTCCGATTGTGCCCGGCTTTGACACAAACGCATCCGAGTCCATACAAAGATCAACTCGGAGTCACTATCAATGTTCGATGCGCGGTTGCTCTCCGGTGTCGGTGTGATGATAGCGGTGGTCGAAGCAGGCAGCTTCGTTCAGGCGGCCGACGCGCTCGGCCTGACCGCGTCCGGCGTCAGCCGGGCCATCGCGCGGCTGGAGACGCGGATCGGCATAAGGCTGTTCGATCGCAACCCGCGCGCCGTGGTCCTGACCGAGGAGGGCCGGCGTTTCCATGGCCAGGTGGCACCGCTGCTGACCGGGATAGCAGAGGCGGCGCAAGAAGCGGCCGGCGCGAGTGCTGCGGTTCGGGGCCGTCTCAAGCTCAATCTCGATCCGTGGTTCGCCCGCATCGTTCTGGCACCCAGGCTGCCCGAGCTGACAGCCCGCTATCCCCAGCTCTCATTGGAGCTTCTGGTCAGCAATCATCGGGAGGATATGATGGCCGGCGGCATTGACCTTGCGCTGCGCTTCGGGCCGCCCGACGCATCGGCGCTGATCGCGCGAAAGATTCTCGAAACGCGCATCATAACCTGTGCGTCTCCGAGCTATCTCGCGCGCCGGGGGACACCCAAGGTCCCGCAAGACATCGCAAATCATGAAGCGCTGCTGTTCCGGGACCCGCAATCCGGGCGGCCGTTCAGCTGGGAATTTCATCGGCGGGAAAAAATCATCGAGATCCCGGTCGACGGGCGCATCGTGATGGACGATCCCTCGGCGGCGTTGGCGGCCTGCGAAGCCGGGCAGGGTCTATTCCAGAGCTTCGAACTCGGCCTGGCCCAGTGGCTCGCGAGTGGGAAGCTAGTGCAGGTCCTGCCGGAATGGTCCGACGAGCGTTTCCCCTTGTATGCCTATTATCCCTCGCGCCGGCATGCGCCAGCCAAGCTGCGCGCCTTTCTCGAATTCATTCTGCTTATCGCGGCGAACGCTTAAGCCTGATTTGTCCCAAGTCGTGACCTGCGGGCTACGACGCCCGACGTTATGTTGAACGGCGAAGATGGGTGGAAAACTGCCGGTTTGATTCTGGGGTGTGGCGCCCACGAACGGTTGACTTTCCTCCGAAATGATTGTTTCCCAATGCCGACCACGGAACAATAGGCAGGCGGGTCTGTTCGATGCCAGCGCCAGCGGGGGAGTTGCGGAAGTGAGCAAGCGCGATCCGCTCATGGAAGAAATGGAAGAATGGGTGACCCGGGTGCTCGGCTGGCACTTCGGTGCGCCCCCCGGCGGCCCCCCCGGCAGCGACGCGGCCGCGCGGTTCGAAGCCGCCCGGCCAGCGGAAGCGCCGAAGGCAGCCATGACGGCCAACCTCCTCGCCGCAATGGCACGCGCCGCGCCCGACGCCGCCGAGGAGCTGCCTGCCATCCTTGCTGGCATGATCCCGCGGTTCCTGCTGGCGATCCAGAGCGAGCCGAACATGGACGCGCAGCCGATGGCGGAAGGCACCCAGGTGTCCGCACAAGACCAGATGCTGGCTGTGGCCAATTCGCTCAACGCCGTCCTGCGCTCCGCCCGGCTTTGGGAGACGCTGCTCGGCCAAGCCGAGCAGGCCGACGGCACGATCGACAGCATGGAAAAAACCGCGCGGGACCCGACCCAGCAGAAGGACTACGAGGAGCTCGTCACCTCCTACAATGCGACACGAATGGCGGCGCTCGCAGAGGAGACACGCTGCGAGCAACTCGTCACCGCCCTCGCCGCGGAGTTCCGCGCGGCCCAGACGGTGGCAGCCCAAGGGACGGCAGCCCAAGGGACGGCAGCCCAAGGGACGGCAAGACGGTAAAATGGAGCGATGGCCGTGAGCGGAGCGACCGTGGCCCAGGTGACGCCCTACGCGCGCGAGCTGTCCCGCGCGCTGTGGTTCCGCCAGGCTGACACCAGGTGCCGGTTCCTGTTCGCCGCCGACGATCCCGATGGGCTGGTGATCGCGGCGCTCGGGCCCAAGGGCACGCAGACCATCGCGGATGCCGCCGCACGTCTGCAGGCCGCCGGCCGCAAGGCGACCTCCGGCGCCATGCTGGTGGACGGAGATGGCGATGCGGTGTTCTGCCTTGCCGGGGAGCCAGGGCCGTTCCTGCGTAGCCTCGCCGATTGGGCGGTCCGGCGCGTGACGGCAATTCCGGCGCTCGGCGCCCTGCAGGCGGCGGGTGCGGCCCGGCTGCGAAAGCCGCTCGGCGCCGATGCGACGATCGAGGCGCTCCGCGTCGAAGATCTGGAGGTCGTGCGCGATCCGCCGGTCTGGCAAGGCCTGGTGCGCACCGACGATGCCTTCGTCGCGGCCGTTCTTGCGGACCGGTTGCCGGGCGAGCGGATGTGGTTCTGGATGTCCAACGACGTCCCGGGCAACGTGGTGCCGCTGCTCCTGCAACCCGTCGCATGGGACCCGAACCGCGACCGGCTGGACGCGCAGATGCGCCAGGTCGAGGCGGCGGGCGCCGGCGAGGGCGTCACCGGCTATGCCTTCTTCACCGAGGAAGGCAGGCTGCAATTTGTCTCCGGCGCGCTGGAGCTGCCGCTGATGACCGAGCTTGCCGACTGGGTGCGCCAGCAGGCGTCGGCCTGCCCGGCGCTCGCCCGGCTTGCCAACTGCCAGTTCGTCCGCGTCGATGCCGGCCAGGCGCTCGACGTGCTGGAGGACCCGGCGCTGTGGTCAGGCATCGTGGCGCCGACTGCGCCCGGCACGCTTGCCGCCGCGGCCGCGACGCTCGCCGCCCTGTCACCCGGCGGCGCGCTGTGGCTCTGGCTTACGGCCAGGACACGCGAGGGCGGGTTCCTCGCGCTCGCGCCGGTTGCCGGCGACGAAGATGGCGCCGCCTTCCAGGCCCAGCTCGCCGGCTTCTATCGCCGCTTCCCAGACGCCTACCAGGACGCCGTCACCGCCGGGCTCACGCGTGAGCCCGGCGGCGCGCTGCGCATCGCCTGGCATGGCGCACCGGGGGCGGCCGCCCAGGGCTTGGCGGCCATCGCCCGGCGGGAAAAGGGCCTGCAGAAGCTGGCGGACGCGGTGCTCGTGGGCGAAACGACGTAGGATCAGGCAGCAAAACTTTCTGAAGCGCTGGAGCAGGGTGCCATGTGCAAGCATTCCACGGATACGGTCGACAGGCTCGCCAAACGGCAGCGCGGGCTCGACGCGCGGGGCAACGACCCGATGGCGACCAAGCGCAAGTCGAGCTGGGCCGCCGGATTCATCCAGGACCCTCCGGGCGACGTGCTCGCGACCACGCTCGGCTACCTGAACAGCATCCCCGAACAGATTGGCAAGAAGCAAATCACCGGGGCGACGGAGTTCAAGCAGAAGCTGGGCGGCCTGGGGCCGACGCCGACTGGTCTCGAGTTCGCCGATTTCTTCGCCAACCAGGACAGCCGGTTCAAGGGGATGATGGATGAGGTCGGCAATCCGCTGCAGGACAAGTTTCCGGAGCTGGATGCCAAGGCCCGCGAGCAGCCGTTCTTCAAAAATCGCGGCCGCAACAAAAGCCCGCTGCCGCGCGAGCGCCGCCTGAGCATGGACAGCCGCCACGTCGGCATCACCACGGGCGCGGACCGGACGGGCGACACGAAGAACGTTTACTCGGCCGACCGATACCACGCGAAGGGCGCGTTTCTCGCCCGCCTGGATGACGAGACGGTCAAGAAGTTCCAGAAATCCGGCGCGCCGTTCATCGCCGGCGCGTCCGGCACCCTGCAGTTCATTGCGCTGGAGATGGAGAATCGCAAACCGTTCGATCAGCTCGAGCAGGCCGAGCTGCAGGAGCGGGAAAAGGTCCTCACGATGATGTCGGTGCAGCACGTCGCCGCCGGCCACCACAGCATGAGCGAGTGCCTGTTGGCAGCAAAGGTCTATGGCTACTTCGACGACGTTCCCGATCCGCTGATCGACTATGACGCCTCCATGAAGGCGTTCGAGAAGCATATCCAGGGTCTCGGCCTGGGCAGCGACGAGCCGCTCTCGCGTGCCTCGGAGAATGAGGACAAGGGCGGGAAGCAGGTCAAGTACCGAGGATCGGCGCGCCTTCGTGAAGACATTCCGCGAGCGGTACGTGGATCAGATCCCACCCGACGAACTGGCGAAAATCGACGAGCGCATGACCAGGGCAGCCGATCAGGCCGACCGCGGGAAATACGGCGATGCGATCGCCACGCTGGCGAAGACGGAAAACATGATCCGCGGCCAGGCGAGCCTGATTGCGGCCAATGCCCGCGGCAACAACCGCGTGTTGCGCCCGGACGAATTGACCGCGCGGATGGGCGGCAAGTCCAAGATCGGGAGGAGCTCGAGCAAAGAATACAAGGAGGTCAAGGAAGCGCTGGCTGCCTACGAAAAGTCGATGAAGGAGCTGGCCGGGCGCAAGCTGGACCACGATCGGGTGGCGCTGGGCTTCGAGTTCGCTGCGCGCGCAGCTCGCGACCGTCGAGAAGGCTGCGGACGCCTACAAGACCAAGCACGGAGCGAACCCGGACAAGGCCGACCGCCGGGGCACCATGGATGAGCTGATTGCCCGGGTGAAAGAAGAAATGGCGCTGCTGGAGAAGGCCGAGCGGGAGAGCGACACGAACGACAAGCGCGGCGATGTCACGATCGAGCAAGCGATCGAATATGCGCGCTTCGATGTCAGGGTCGGCAAGCAGGTGCAGCCCGATGTGCTGAAGGAAAGTCGCATCACCAACAAAAAGGTGCTTGGCGCCGGCGGCATCAGCACGGTCATGCTGATCGATTACAAGGCCGATGACGAGAACGATGCACAGCAGTTCGCCTTCAAGCCGGAGCAGGAGAAGATGACCACGCACGGCAATCTGATGGCCGATCTGGGCATCGACCCGAACAAGCCAGGCTTCGGCAAGCGCAACATCGCCAGCAGGAAGATGGCGGAGGCCGCCGGGCTCGGCGACCTGATCCCTGAGGCAAAATTCACCACGGTCGACGGCAAGGTCGGTCTGGCCATGCAGAAGGCGGGGGGTGAGCCACCCGTCAAGCAAGTCAAGGTCCCGGTGCAGAAGCCCGAGGAGAACGCAGACCTTCAGGAGGCTGCTTTGGCCAAGCAGAATGGCAAGGCCGATTGGAAGAGCAAGATCCCGGAGAAAAGCCGGCACGGGATGCGGTACGGGTACGACGATACGACGGGAAACTTTACGGTGGAGAAGCTGCAAGCGAGCTCGTTGCCGCTCGAATTGCCACCGGCGAAGGCCAAGGATGTCGCCGCGGTGCAGCAGCAGCTCGTCAACATGCAATGGCTCGACGCGTTCTGCGGCCAGGTCGACCGGCATGCCGAGAACTATCTTGTCGACACGAGCTCCGGCACGCCGACGATCATGGGCATCGACAACGACTTTTCCTTCGGCAAGAACCGGAAAGATCCGACGGAGCGGGCCTCCAACTCGCTCGGCTTTCCGCCGATCATCGATCAGGCGACCTTCGACAAAATGAAGGCGATGGACTGGGACGAGATTGCCGAGTCGCTCGGGCCGGAGCTCTCTCAGGATGAGATCGACGCCGCGAAGGACCGGTTCGACGCGGTGCAGAACAAGCTCGACGAGCTGGAACAGGCGGGCATGGTGGTGGAGAGCTTTGACAAGCCGGTGAAAGGGCAATCTGTCACTGATATCCTGATGGACCGAAAAAACCCCCCGACCTATTACCAGCGTGACGTAGAATACCAACAGTTTCTGCGGCAGGGTTGAACACCGCGTCAGCCCCCCATCGCGTGAGGAAGCCTTATGGACACATATCTCGCGCCCGAACCACCGGCCAGCGACGAGGCGGTGGATCCCTACGGTCCCGACAGCGGCCTGGCCGCGCTTGCCGCGTTCTGCGAAAAGAGCGGACTGCCCTTGCCGCCGTTGCCGGAGGCCTTCATTCCGCTGCTGGAGCAAATTGACGAAGCGGTATTCACCAGCCGAAACGATCTCGCGACGCTGACCGATCTCAACTCCCTGATTGCCGAAGCCGCCGCGGGCGAAGCGGTGCCGTTCGTGGCTTTGAGCCATGAAGGCGTCGGCACCAATTCCTGGTATCTGCGTTACTGCGTGTCGCTGCCGGCAGCGTCGCTGTTCGCTGCGGTGCCGTTCGGCGGCCTCTACATGGATCCGGAGAGCGACCGCGCGGTGATCGGCGCGATGTTCGAGGAGGCGGCGACACTGATCGAGCACGCGCTGGTCTACAAAGGTACTCAGAGCTTCGTCGTGGAATATCGCGGCCTCGGCAGGGGTCGCTGGTGCAAGGTCGGGGGCGCCTGGCAGGACGACCCGAATGCGCTCGCCGCGGTTGCCAAGGAACTCGCGGTCAGAGCGCGCAGCAAGGTCGCAAGAGCGTGATGACTTCGGACGGCAGCGGTTCGCGACCGGCTGCCAGGTGTGAGCCGCCTCAGCGGGTCACGAGGCTGGGGATCAGGTTGTTCACGGCTGCCGTAAGCGCAAAGAACATCGGAAAATCCACCCGGCTCACGGCGAGGAACACGCCTACCTGCCGGCCTGGCGCGAATGCGACGTAGCTCATAAAGCCGGCCCCGCCACCGCTTTTGGCCAGGAGCATAGGCTGGATGCCGTGCGGTGCGACCGCCACCCAACCGAGGGCGAGACCGGCCATAGGCGAGGCCTCATCAAAGCCGATCGCGGCCGGCATCGATTGGCGTGGGCGATACACGGCATGGCTCAAGGCCAGCACGACGTTGCCATCGTCGAGATTATGGCGCAGCCAGCGCGCCATGTCGTTCGCCGTGCTGTAAAGCCCGCCACTCCCATCCGTCGCCTGCGTATCGACGCAGGTTGCGGGGCCACCGAGGCCCGACCCGGTCATCAGCCGCGCGCATTGTTCCGCCGTTGGCGTAAATCCGGTATCGACCATTCCCAGCGGTCCGGTCACGTGGGCACGCAGCAGTTCAGCATAAGTCTGGCCGCCTGCCCGTGCCGCCGCATCGGCCAGAAGATCAAAGCCCACATTGGAATAGGCGGCGATGGTGCCCGGTGCCCATGGCAGCGCATAGTTGGGCAGCCACGTCCAGCGATCCTTGAGCGTCGGCCAGGCGCGCGGGTTTGCGCCTTCAGGCGGGTCGCCTATTTCCCGCGGCAGGGCTGCCGAGTGGGTCGCCAGGTCAAGCAGAGTGATCGGGCGCTTACCGAACTGCGGCACCGTCACGTCGCCGGCGAAGCGCTGCAGAGGGTCGGTCAGTGAAAGCTTGCCCTCTGCGGCGAGCGACGCGACCGTCTCGGTGGTGAACACTTTGGTTATGGAGTTCAGGCGCAGCAGGCTCGTTCCATCCGGCAAACGATGGTTGCCCTTTTCGGTCTCGCCGTAGAAGCGCATCAGCGTGGCGTCCCCGCGCTGGATGACAAGCACCATTCCGGGTGCACCGGAATCGTGAAACATGACGAAGCCGGGCAAATCGCCCGCTGCCGCGAGCACCGGATCGTCCGCGGCGCGGGCCGCGGTGAGTGTGCCGAGCGCGAGCACGGCCGCGAGGAGGATCAATCGCATTGTGGCCGCCTTCCATGGACTGAGCGACGTTACGCAGCAGAACGTCTTGGGATCAACATGCGCGCCGCCGAGCGGTCTGCGCAGGCAGCGGTGCGACGACGTTATGCAGGAGGGATCGGCGGCTGTCCCGTCTGATCTTGCGGCGGCCGGCCCCCGGAACAATCGGGCTCCGCCACGAAGGGACGGACAACCCCCCATTCCTCGTCGCTTCGGCAAACCACGGATCATCGCCGATCTCCCACCGGAAAATCGGCTTGGAAGCCCATCGCGATACATTGGGGGAAGCCCCCTGGTGTAGTTTGTCCACCTGGCGTAACGTAGTGCGGCGTCAATTGGGAGAGACCGAAGATGCGATTATTTTACTTGGGACCAGATCGGTGCAATTGCTTTCCCTTTGGCATTGCCGTGTATTTCGGTATTATGTATTGCTTTCTTATGGCATTGCCTGTGAACGCCATTGCACAAGCTGCGCTGTCGACCGTTCCGTATCCTGTCGGGATGACACAGGTGGAATTTACCAGCGCGGCCGAAGGCAATAGACCTCTGGACTACATGCTGATCTACCCAACCACTCCGCATGGCGCGGCCACTACTTTCAACATATTCATGTCCACCAATTTGCATCTGTACAAGGACGCGCCGATTGTGGCCGATGGGCTAAAGCATCCGCTCGTCGTGTTCTCGCACGGGGCGGGCGGTAACGGGTCACTCTATGCCTGGTTCGGCGAATACCTGGCCTCGCATGGCTATATCGTCGCCATGGTGTATCACTATCGAGCCAATACCTATGATTCGAGCGCTTTATACGTGCGCAACAGGCTGTGGCAGCGCCCGCACGATATCAGCCTGGACATCACTCATCTGCTCCAGGATAAGATTTGGGGGCCGCACATTGACCCAAATCAGATTGGCGTCGCCGGGCATTCGCAGGGAGGATTTACCTCCATTTGGCTCGGTGGCGCCAGGATCAATCCCGAATTGTTTCTGGAGTATCAACGCGGATGGAAGAACAATCAGATCGTGCCGGCGTATATACGCGAGCAAATGCGCGTTGACGCGGAACCCGCGCGTGACCTCCGCGACGATCGGGTGAAGGCAGCCTTTGCAATGGCTCCCGGCGATATTCAGGCGTTCGGCATGGACGAGGCCGGGCTTCGACAAGTGAAGATTCCGACCTATATCATCGTCGGAAGCGGTGACACCACAACACCGCCGAAGGAAAATGCCGAGTTCGCGGCGAAATATATCCCGCACGCTCAGCTTGATGTGTTGCCCGGCCCGGTTGGCCACGAAATCTTCGACAATGAGTGCGATCAGACGGGGCGGGATAACTTTCCCCAAGCCTGCATCGATGCCCCTGGCGTGGACCGGGCCAAGCTGCACGAGGATATTGGTAACACCGCGTTGAAGTTCTTCGATACGAATTTGCGTGTGCGGCGAAGCAGCCCAAACTGATGGCTGCCGGCGGTTGTTGCGGCCGGCATGACGGGGGTGCCGGTCGTGGCTATTCAGATGCGCATGAAGGCGATCCTCGAGGCGGAAGCGGTTGGCGGGAAGCTTGACGAGGCGATGTTGTCACGGCTGTCCGGCTGGTGGTTCGCAATCGGCTGGCCCGCGTTCGGCGGGCTGATCGTCGTGTTCTACCTCTTGGTAGCGAAGCCTTCGTGGTAGCGCGCGTCCTCGTCATCGGCGGTTACGGCAATTTCGGCAGCTATATCGCCGGGTCGCTTGCGCCGGACCCGCAGATCCTGCTGCTGATCAGCGGACGGGCTAAGGCGAAGGCGCAGGCATTCGCAGCTCGGCTCGGTGGCGCCAATCCTGCCGAGGGACATGCGATCGACATCGGCGGGGACCTCGCCGCGGCGTTCGACCGGACCTCGCCCGATATCGTTGTCCACACCACGGGCCCGTTCCAGCGCCAGGACCACCGGGTGGCGCGCGCCTGTATTGCGCAGGGCTGCCACTATCTGGACCTGGCGGATGCTCGCGACTTCGTCGTCTCAATCGGCGAGCTCGACTCCGCGGCACGCGAGCGCGGGGTGATCGTGGTGAGTGGGGCGAGCTCGGTGCCATGCCTCACCGCGGCGGTGATCGATCATTACCGGCCCAGCTTCGCGCGGCTCGACACGATCGAGTACGGCATCAGCGCCGCCCAACAAACCAATCGCGGTCTCGCGACGACGTCGTCGGTTTTGAGCTACGTCGGCAAGCCGTTGCTTCGGCTGCGCGACGGCCGGATGCAACGGGCGTTCGGCTGGCAGGATACCCATGCCGTTCGCTACCCGGAACTAGGCCTTCGTCTGTTCGGGAACTGCGACATCCCCGATCTCGACCTTTTTCCGCGACGCTACCCAGAGGTGCGCAGCATCCGCTTCGCCGCCGGGCACGAACTCAAGATCCTGCACGCGGGCACTTGGGCGCTCGGATGGCTGGTGCGGCTTGGGCTCGTCCGCTCGCTCGACGCTCACGCCAAGCGTCTGCTGAAGCTCGCGTTCCTGTTCGACCGCTTCGGGTCGAGCCGATCGGGGTTCCACATGTTTCTGGCCGGAGAAGGCCGCGACGGGCGCCCGAGGCGCGTCCGCTTCTTCATCATCGCGCGTTCGGGGCACGGACCATACATCCCCTGCATGCCGGCGATCCTGCTTGCGAGGAAACTGGCTCGAGACGAGGTGGGCGCGCGAGGCGCCATGCCCTGCCTCGACCTGATCGGGTTCGAAGAATATCTCGGCGCGCTCGACGGTCTCGATATCTCGGTGCATGCGGACCTCCTTGATGCCTGAACTGGCGCACGCCCCCTATAGCTATCGTGAAGACCCAGACGTGCCGGCGTTCGACGACAGCCGGGCGCTTTTCGTGTTTGACGGAGTATGCGTCGTGTGCTCGGGCGGCGCGGCCTTCGTGATGCGGCACGACCGGCACGCGCGGGTGAATTTCACGCCGGCGCGCTCGAATCTCGGCCACGCGCTCTATCGGCATTACGCCGTCAACTGGAATGAGACCTACCTGTTGGTCGAGGGCGGGCACGCCTATACGGCAAGCGCCGGATATCTGCGGCTGTCCATCGTGCTCGGGGGCGCATGGCGTCTCTTGTTGGCAGGCGCCATCGTGCCCGAACGGTGGCGCGACGCGGCCTATGCATTGGTAGCGCGCAATCGTTACCGCTGGTTCGGCAAGGTCGAGCATTGCACGCTCCTCACGCCTGAGCAGCGGGCGAGGTTGCTTTAACGCGGGACATCATGCAGCTCGATCCCTGAGCAGCCCTGCTTGTTCGCGGAAGCTTTCGCCTCGTAATTCCACCCGAAACACCATGAAGCCGCCCACAATCGGCCGAAAGAGTGACCGTTCCGGAGGGGCAGCGAAAAAGGCGCTGAACGACCGCCATGGGCGCAGGGCCGTCGGCACCCAGCGGCGCTGAACGTCCGCTACAGAGATCGCACAATGGGCCGGCCTATGACCGGGCCGGGTTTCAATTCCGGGCGTCGACAAGGCCTTGCGGGGGTCTCGAAAGATCTGGATCCATCGCTTTTCCAGCTTAAATCCATCGATCCATCCTATTGGTCGCCAGCTTCCTGCGACCCTACCTGGACGGTCAGGAGACGACACAGAGACGGTGTTGTCGCGGCGGCGCTCGACCGTTCGTGAACACCGTCGTAGCTCAAGGAGATTGGCATGCCTGTCGATAGTGGACGACGCAATGCGCTGTTGGGGTTCAGCTCCGTAGTTCTTGGCGCAGCCGCTCTGGCCGCCGGTCCGGCTCACGCTGAAGCCGGCAGCGGAACGGTTCCGCATGGCGCGGTCGCGCTGGCTGACCTCATGGAGCGTCTACGCAAGGCTGCGCGCAGACGGGACTTCAAGACGGTGCCGATGATCCTCGATCACGCGGGTCTGTGGGACGACGCCGCGCTGAAGGAAGTCATTGCCTATCGGGGTGCGCCGAAGCAGGTGTGGGACAACACGGACATCGGAAGCCCCTGGATGAATCTCATGCGCAATTCAATCAATGCGCAGGGGTTCTCTTTCGAACATCGTGATTTCGTCGCCGTATCAGCCACGCACGGCTCTGCCCACCTGGCGCTGTTCGACCAGGCCATGTGGGACAAATACAAGCTTGCCGAGATGGCCGGTGGTGCCTTCAAGACGAACACGCTCATCGTCCAGAAGGCCGCGCCATCGCAGCTTTCCGACTTCGAGGACCCCGCGAGCGTGTTCGGGCCTGCCGGCAACACGATTCCGGCGCTGCAGGCTCGTGGCGTCGTGTTCATGGCCTGCCACAACGCGATCTGGGAAATCACCGGAAAGCTGCTGGCGAAGGGCGTGAACCCCGACCGACTTTCGCACGAGACAGTGGCTGCCGAACTCACCAACCATCTGATCGACGGCGTCGTGCTCACGCCCGGGATCGTTGCGACGATCCCCGAGTTGCAGCAGGCCGGCTTCCACTACGCGAAGTGAGCAGCATCATGCACCCGAGATCCTTCCGCGCGGCCCTGACGGCCGCTGCATTTTTGCTGCCGATGCTGCCGGCGCTGAGCTTCGCCGCCCCGCCCGGTCCCCGGGCCGAAGCCGCACCGCCCGGTCCCCGGGCCGAAGCCGTACAGCCCGCTGCCGAGGCCGAAATGTTTCCGCCCTGGCAGCACGGGACGAACAACGATGCCACGAACCGCGGCTTCGAGTTCACGGTTCCTCAGGTCGACGATCTGGCCGATTTCCACGGCGACATCACCGATCCGAAGCTCGTGCTCTATGTCGGCGGCAACTATTTCTTCGCGATGGCGCCGCTGGCACGGGCGTTCGAGAAGGCACATCCTGACTACAAGGGTCGCATCTATTGGGAGACCATTCCGCCGGGGCTGCTGGTCAAGCAGATCGCGGCGGACGGCACCATCACCTCGGGGAACATGACCTGGACGGCCAAGCCGGACGCCTACTTTGCCGGCCTCAAGAAGGTTGACGCGCTGATCGGTCAGGGACTGCTGATTGGCCCGGCCGTGCCGTACGCAACCAACACACTCACGATCATGGTGCCCAAGGACAACCCCGGCCATGTGACCGGTCTGGCCGATCTTGGGAAGCCCGGTATCCGTCTCGCCATGCCTAACCCCGAATTCGAAGGCATTGCGCGGCAGATCGAGGCGTCGCTGAAGAAGGCTGGCGGGCAGGCGCTCGCCGATGCGGTCTACCGGGCCAAAGTGGCTGACGGCAGCACCATCCTCACGCATATCCACCATCGTCAGACACCACTCTCTCTGATGCAGGGGCGTGCCGAGGCAGGGGTCACGTGGCAATCCGAAGCGATGTTCCAGGCGCAGGCGGGACATCCGATTGCATATGTCGACATCCCGGCCAGCCAGAACACAACGGCGATATATGCCGGCGCGATGGTGAAGGGTGCGCCACACAAGCAGGCGGCGAGGCTCTGGCTTGCTTTCATCCACTCCCCGCAGGCGCTGTCGATCTTCGAGCGCTACGGGTTCAAGCCATACGCCGGCAAGGCAACGACCGGCTGAACCACGTGACCTTATCGCGGCTGAGCCGCGTGACCTTATCGCGGCTGAGCCGCGTGACCTTATCGCATAGGAGCGAGACATGTCTGCAACCACATTCACGCGCATTGCCGAGCATGCGCCAGCCATCCCCGAGGCAGGACGTGACTGGCGCATGGCCGCCATCGCGCTGCTGTCGATCCGCTTCATCCAGGGCTTCATCTATTGGGGCGGCGGCTCGCGCCGCTTCATCTACGCACCCTCCAAGCTGGACCCGGGCGCGCCGAGTTGGATGGCGAACAAGTTCCAGACAGCGATGCCGGGAGCGCTGTTCGGCACTGATCATCTGGTCAGCTTCCTGTTGACGCATTTCTATCTGCTTTATGCCGGCGTCATTCTGTTCAGTGCTGCCGAGTTGATCGTCGGGGCGATGCTCATGACGGGGCTGCTGACTCGCGTTGCGGCGTTGTTCTCCATGGGCTTCTCGGTGCTGCTGATGGCGATGTTCGGTTGGCAGGGCGCCACCTGCATCGACGAATGGACGATGGCGGCCTGCAATCTTGCGATGGGTGCGGGCCTGCTGCTCGGGGGCAGCGGCGCCTATTCGCTCGACAACGTCCTGCTTCATCGCAAGCCGGCCCTGGCGGAAAGACCTTGGTTTCGCTGGATGTCGGGCAGCCTGCCATTGCCTCAGAGCGATGGCGGCTTCAGGAAGCTGGCGTTTGCTGTGCTCGCGTTTGTCGTGGTCTTCAACGTCGGCACCTATAACTACTATCGCGGTTCCGTGTTGACGCCTTTCCACGGCGGGCCGGTCAGCCCGACCAAGCATCACCTGACGTTGAGCCGGGCGGAACTTCTGCCCGACGGCAGCGTGCGTTTCCACGTGTATCTTGATGGCGGCACGCCGGAGGCCCCGGTGCATGTGGTCGCCGCTGATCTGCTGGACAGCAATAAGCACTCTGTCGCGCATTGGAATGCAGCCCTGCTGTCCAAACTGCCGAAGACTGCTTTCGCCAACGACTATGCGTACAACAAGTTCGGGCCGGGCGCTTTTGGGATACGAGCCAAGATGGGAGCCGCCGCCACTTTGACGTTGCCCGTGCCCGCGTCCGCGTCCGAAACAACCAACGGTGCGAGGTACGTGCAGTTGACCGATGTAGACGGCAGCACTTTCACCGCGACACTTGGGCAGTAGCCTCGGTCCAGACGCAACGGTTTCGAGAACAACTCCATCATTGCCATGGCATGGCTCGGCGACGATGGGTGGTGAGCGGTCCTGGCGCCTGTCAGGACCGCCTGTCACTCGGCGGGTGCGACCCGGTCGTGGGTCGACACAGGCGCCATCGCCTCGAACACGCCGTCACGTCGAATTAGCGCATGAAACAGCGCCGCCGCGACATGCAACAGGATCAGCGCAAAGAACGCGAAGGCAAGGTAGAAATGCGCGTTCCACAGCAGCGTGTGCAGGCTGTCGCTCTGCGGCAGGATCGCAGGAAGGTGCACGCCCCCGAACAGCACGACCGGGTAGGCCGCCGCCGACAGCATTCCCCAGCCGATCAGCGGCATGCCGATCATCAGGACGTAGAACGCGTAATGCGACAGGTGGGCCGCGAGCTTCATCGGCTCCGGCAGGTCGACCGGCAGCGACGGCGCACCGTAGCCCAGGCGCACCACCAGGCGGATCAGCGCGAGCACCAGAATGGTGATGCCGAGCGGTTTGTGGATCGAAACGAGCGTCAGATATTTCGGCATGACGGTGGACACCATGCCCACGCCGATGAACAGCATGGCCAGGATGCAGACCGCCATCAGCCAGTGCAGCAGGCGCTGCGGCATGGTGAAGCGCGTGCGAACCGCGTTCACGGCTTGGCTCCCGTCGTTGTTCGGGGATAGTCCCGCGCCTCGGCCGTGCGACGGTCATATGATTTCGCGTAGGCCGACGAACGAGCGGCCGGGAACGGGTCGTCCGAGGTCCGTATGCCGGTCGGCAGGACGGTCGGATCGAAGTTGATATCGCGGCACGGGCCGTCCGCTTCGGCTTCAATCTGCTGGACGGTAAGCGTGCCGACCTCGACGGTGCGGCGATCTTCCGGCCAGGCCTTGCTGGGGTCCGCGGTGGGATCACCCGGATTGGCAACGGTTATCACCATGGTCCAGCGCTGCGGCGCGGCGCGGACCCGGTCAGTGATCTCCTGCTCGAGGAAGTCGGGGCCACGCTTCGCAAGATCATCGGGCGAGACCGAAACCGGTTGCGCCGCCGGCAGGAGCGACCATCGCACCGCATGCTGCGCGCCGGAATTGTCGACGAAGATGAAGCTGTCGAGGCTGTTGAACCGCTCTTCCGCATAGCTGCCGGTCCATGGAGCGCTTTTGGCCCATGCGCCGAACGCCGCGATCTCGGGGTGCGCGCCGGCGAACGTCTTCATCGCGTTCGGGTCCTTGCTCGCCGAGGCGAGCAGCAGGTCGTAAAAGGCCTGCGGCGTCGATACCGCAAAGAATGGGGGATCGATCATCGCGGTGCGCCATTGCTGCCCGTCCGGCGTTGAGATCCGCAGTCCCAGGCCGCGCACCCGGACCGTCGGATCCGGCGCATCCGGATTGGCGGTGGCGAGGTTGAAGCGCCCGAGGGCCGGGTACTGGCCGCGGGTGAAAACCTGAGCCTGCGAAAGCGCCGATCCGGCCCCATTCGATTCAAAGGTGCCGGTGAAGCAGATGCCCTTGGCGTGGTTTTTGCGATGGCCGAGTGGCACGCCACCGGGTGGCGTGAACGCATCCACGATCTTGTCCGGCGTGAGGCGCTGGGGCGAGAACCATCCCGCCGTGTAGGCGAAGGCAGCGGCAGAGACACCGATGACTGCCGCGATCAGGACCAATGACCCAAACACGGAACGCGCAGGCGGCCGGTGCGGCTGGAGCATTCGAACCTCACTGTCACGGTCGACAGGCTTTGAATTAAGTTTATCATTTCTGTGCATCGTGACCAGTCTGCCGCCGCGGTCCGGTTTGGGCGGGGGCCGGGAGGCTCAGATTGAACCGCAACGCCGCGGCGGGGATGTGGGACGAGGTTCGGCCTTCGCGGCTGGGCGCGAGCTGATCCGGCAATTTCCAGGTGCGCTCCGCCGAAGGTATTTATAAAGTCAAGACGAGGTCAGGGTGTGACCGCGAAAGTCCGACCGGAACGGGTCTATTTACGTACGTTGCCGGTCAGGCCGGCATGCGCTGCTGCACCGATGCCCCTCGGCCGATCGACGAGGACTCGCTGATCCATTGCGGCGACATGGTACGCTCGGGATCGAGAATCACGTCATCCCCGTCTCCGCACATGCGCGGATCGATACGGTCGCCAAGTCGTTACGATCGCCCCCCACGACGAACCACAGCAAGCAGCAACCGACCCGACATTTCGACGACGCCAGGCCGCCAACCGTTTTCAGCACTATGGATCAGGACCGTCCTCAGGTGTGGGCGCATGACTGCCCTTGGATGGCACCCCCTGCGCCAGGACAATCGGCTGGTCCATGTACGCACCGCCCATCAACAGCAAATGCAGATGGACCTTTCTTAGCTCACGCAGCAGGGTCGCTGGCTGCCCCCGGTCCGCCGGTTCCTTCAGGTCCTCGTTGAGCAGCATCCGCGCGCCGCCTCGTCCGGGCCCGCCAGACAGACAGAGGAAGCTGGCGATGTTGGCGCGGATGGCGTGGCAGAGCATCTCGGCCAGCCCCTGCGCCTTCAGCCCGGCCTGGCTGAGCAGTGCGACCTCCAGGCCAACATGCGGATCGTACCCAGCAGGGAGATCGTCCTGGGTCGGGCAGATCAGCACGTCCGACCGGTCGGGACGCAGGCTCTCGCCGATCCAGTCCAGTTGCCGCCAGCCGCAAAACCAGGTGCGGCACACCAGCGGCCGCGTCGGGTAGATCGTGCAGCCCTGGCCGACGACGCAATGCGGGCAGACATGACCGGCGAGCTTCCGCAGCTCCAGTTGGTCGATCGTCAGCTCCACGCAGCAGGCAGTGCAGGTCCCGCACTCCCGCCCACCGACGAGCGTCATCGCCATCCGTCCCACCTTTCCATCACGCCGGTCCACCATGCTGGCGCGCCACCGTAGCCACGTCGATCGGCATGATCCAGCACACGCTGCGCTGGAACTGACACCGCGATCAGCACCGTTTACGCGCAGGCCCCACAGCTCGTCCGCGATTTGGCCACCCGAGCCAACATTTCCCATGGTGCCATTCGAACGCGATTTGTTGCTGCGCAGCGGTGATTCGTTGCGGCCACCCACAGGACATCGAGAACTTGTTCCGGGGGCGGCGGTGATCGTGCTCACGCATTTTTCTCTTGCTGCCTCTCGCGCGCGCGAGCAGATTCCTCAGCCTTTCGCGCGGTCAGGAATGAAGAAAGTAGAGCGGCCGCCAAGGTATTATCCTGATCAACCAAAGGTGGACAATTTCATAGAAAAATATTGCAAAAGCCAACGATAGAAAATTTCCTATCGCATACGTATAGAAGATTTCTAGAAGATCGTGTCGGGCAACGACGGGCTTTGGCGCCGCAGCGCCTGCGCCATCGGTCTGCGGCACCGCTTCCGGCGCCATGCTAAGCCAAGTAAAGAATGCCTTGAACAATAAGACAGAGCCAATGAACTCGCGGTGTGTCGACGAGAGACAATATATGTATAAAGTCTGTTCAATAATCCCTACGCCAGCTGATGCCGCGACACGTGAGACGGGAATACCCGGTGCAGATAACCACCAATACAACCTTATCGTCCACGGAACTATCGGTAACCCAAAGACTTTCGCTCCAACCGGTATTCTCACATTGAAAATCAGAACCAGAGCCAGTGCATAACCGAACTCCGAAACCGGATCATGCGTCATGCCACTTCCTTCCCATCCCTAGCCCGCATTTCTCATACTCTCGCGGGCGCTGGCTTGGTCCTTGCCGCGCCAGCAGGTTTTCGCGCTTTGCTTACACTCGTCGGGCCAATACACCCGGTATTGGCGGCGGCGCGAAAACCTGTTGGCACGACAATGTCCTGGGCCATCATCCCGCAACAGTATGAGAAATGCGGGCTAGCGCAAGTTGCTGAAGCTGTAGCAGAAGGGCTGAGCGCACGACACCACCAGGCGCCGGGATGACATCCCAGCCGAATTAGCGCGTGATAATCCGGTTTATCGCGCGCCGTCTATGTCAGAGGGCACGGATCGCCGGCGACTGCCAATTCCATGCAGCCGACTTATATCCGGGGCGGCAGTTACGTCTGCCGCAGCTTGCCAACCACCCGAGCTTTTTGCCAAACCTCAATGCCGGGATGGTCGCATAGCACCGTGGCGGCCTGGGCGAGCGCGTCTTCATCGTCCGCGCACGCATGGCAAATCCGCTTTTGGGTCCAAGGCGGACACTGTGAGGCATTCGCGGTGGCTACATATGATAGTGTCCATTCCCCATATCGCGCGACCCTGCGCCGATTCCCTTTTCTCCTGCGATCCGCAGCCACTCGGCGGTATGTTCAGCGCCAAGCAACAGGAGAACAGCCGTGACTCTTCTAGCTGAGAATATCTACAGGAGCTCCAATGGCGATCGCTGGCGCCTGATCCGCGATACCACCACGGGGCGCGTGTTCGTTCGGCACGAACCCAATCCGTCGTCTGGCGGCCGTGTGACTGACACGGATGTCGAAGAGTTCCTCAGCGTGGACGGCCCCGGTCCGGAATTTGCTGCACTGCGTCATATTCTCGAAAGGCCAGCGACGGACGAGCAGGGGGTCGCGCGAGCGGGCGCGCCCACCACCAGCTCGACGCTTTAGGGCCAGAAACTACTCGGGGCCGTCTTCCTTCCCCGCGATTCTTGCGCCTGATAACTGTATCATTCGTAAGACACCGGACGGTGCGGTACCTGCGCCACCGCTTTCCCACCGCGGTTCCAGGAATGTCCGCTCCGGGCCAAATCCGGCTGTTCCGCCCAAGCGATTCGGCTGCCGCTGGCTTGTGTCGGCTGGTGGCATGCAAACTGCTGCTCCGCGCGCCGGACGGTGGCCGCGCATAACCGGTACATCGGCAAAAGTTAGCTGGCGTTTGCCAGGTAGTTAGTATAACTTATGATCCCAGACAAGCATTTTGACCTGGAGCCATCGCAGCATGAGCCTCCCCACCAAGGGCATTACCCTCGACGTTATCCGTGAGTCGATGCCGCCGTATCACCTCCGCCCCGACCTGCTGGCGGCCACGCTCGTCGCGCTATCCGCGCCACCGCCCGAGCGACGACCGCCTGGCGGCGGGCGCGGACCACGCGGAGGATGCAGGAGGTCTCCACGCTGATGCCGCCGAATGCGACGCAGGCGCGGCGGTCGCGGCCCGACCCTCACCCTCGTCGCTTCGCGGCTCGACCTTGGTCCGCTCGTCGCGGCCCAAGCCCGCGACGAGCGGGAGAGGTGTAGCAGGTCTTTACCCGCGCCCTTCCGACTGGCCCCCGGGCGCGTGGCGCCTGCCCTCCAGGTCGCGCACATGACCGTCCGGATCGAAATAATCCGGCCCGATCGGCACCTTGCCGTGCCCGCCCGGCAGATCCAGCACATAGGTCGGCCAGGCCAGCCCGGTGACGCGCCCGCGCAACCCCGCCAGCAGCCTGCGCCCCTCCTGGATCGGCACGTGAAACCGCGCCGTGCCGGGGGCGGGATCGAGCTGGTGCAGGTAGTACGGCTTCACCCGAGCGGTGAGCATGGCGCGGAACAGCGCCTCCAGCGCTGCTTCGCTGTCGTTCACCCCGCGCAGCAGTACCGACTGGCCCAGCAGCGGAATGCCCCGCGCCAACACGCGGCGCAGTGCCGCCCGCGCGGCATCGGTGAACTCGCGCGCGTGGTTGGCGTGCACCACCAGCCACATCGACTTGGCGGTCTCCAGCGCGTGGGCCAGTGCCGGCGTCAGCCGCTCCGGGTCCGCCACCGGCACGCGCGTGTGCACGCGCAGCGTCTCGATATGCGGGATCGCCGACAGCGCCGCGACGATCTCGCGCAGCCGGCGCGGCGACAGCATCAGCGGATCGCCGCCGGTCAGGATCACCTCGCGGATCGCCGGCCGTGCGCGGAACCAGTCATACGCGGCGGCGAGTTCCGCATCGCTCAGCAGGCCGCCATCCGGCCCGACCTGTTCGCGGCGGAAGCAGAAGCGGCAATAGACCGGACAGACCAGGAGCGGTTTCAGCAGGGCGCGGTCCGCATAGCGGTGCACCACGCCCTTGATCGGCGTCAGTGCCTGATCGGCGATCGGATCGGGGCTTTCATGCGGCGCGGTGATCAGCTCCGCCGGGTCGGGCAGGAACTGCCGGGCGATCGGATCGTCGAGCCAGGAGTTCCCCGGGTCGTTCCCTGGGTCGATCCGAGGCTCGATTGCACGGTCGAGCCCAGGCTCGTTCGCACAGTCGTTCGCACGGTCGAACCCTGGGGCGATCCGACGGTCGAACCCCGGGGAAATCAGTGCCCGCATCGCCGGCGTGACCGCCACCGCGTAGCGCCGTGCCACAGCGGCCGCCGCGTCCCGCCCGCCGGGCGTGATCAGGCCGGCCGACACCAGCGCATCGGCCGTCCGCAGGGTTCGTGCATCAGGCGTGGCGCCGTCCGGCATGGGCCAGCACATAATCCGGCCGCCGCTCCCTGGCCAGGGCCACCGCGTTTACCGATCCGTAACGCGGTTGCCCGACTCTGCCCCCGGCGCCGACGAGCGGACCCCCCCTATCGGACCCGATGCATGCCCAAGTTCCTGACCTCCGAACCGGAAGCTGACACGATCGCGGCCTTGGGCGAGGCACTCGATCTGCTGGATGTCGGCGTCGCGGTGCTCGACCCGGAGCTGCGCGTACGGATCGTCAACCGCCGCTTTGCCGAGTTGTGGCCGCAGCCCGCCGACACCGCGCCGACACTGTGCGAGCTGAACGGCGAGATCGTGCAGGTGTTCAATGTCTCGGGCAATGTCTCGGGCCATGTCCCGGGCGCCGGCGGCGGGTCGGCGACGGCCCAGGCCCGGCTGGAGGCAGCCATGTGTGCCGGCGCATTCCCGCGCGCCGAAATCGTCCTGCAGGACGGGTCGCGCCTGCTGTTGCGCTGCGTGCTGCGCCACGGTGGGGGGCGCGTGCTGACCTGCGCCGCGCTCGCCGCCGTTGATCAGCCGGGCGATCATCAAAGCGATCAACCGGACGAGCACGCGGTCAACCAATCCGCGCAGGCCCGCGATGCCGCGGAGCGGCTGGCGATCGAACTGCGGTTCAGCAATGAGACCCTGGAGAGCCAGGCATCCTATCTTGCCTCGCTGGCCGAAGCCGCCGACGCCAATGCGCAGGCGGCCGAGGACGCGACGCGGCTGCTCCAGCACGAAGTGGCCGAGCGGCGCCAGCTCGAGGACCGTCTGCGCCACATGGCAACCACCGACGCGCTGACCGGAACGCTCAACCGCGCCCAGTTCATGAACCTCGGGCAGCGCGAGGTGGACCGGGTGCGCCAGCGCGACCTGGGTCTCGCGATGCTGATGGTCGATGTTGACCATTTCAAGTCGATCAACGATCGGTATGGCCACCAGGCCGGCGACGCGGCGCTGTGTCACCTGGTGTCGGTGTTGCGGGCCGGGATCCGACGTGTCGATCTGCTGGGCCGGCTTGGCGGCGAGGAATTCGCCATCGTGCTGCCGGCCATCGGCGAAGAGGGGGCGGCGGCGGTGGCCGAGCGGCTGCGCGCGAGCCTGGCCAGCGACCCGGTTCTGCATGACGCTCAGCAGATCCGCATGACCATCAGCATCGGCCTGGCGATGCTGCGGGACGAAGACGGCACACTGGGGCACCTGCTGGCACGGGCTGATACGTTGCTGTACGCGGCGAAGCATGCCGGGCGCAATCGCGTGGTGAGCGAGACGCCGGCGATCGCCGCGTGACAGTCTGAACCGACCCTCTTCTGCCGCGGCGGACTCTGCTTCAGCGGGGCCTGCGAGTTTCAAGTCCTCTCGGTCAGGTGTCGAGACGGAAGTTCAGGCCGGCCCGGGCGACAGGCCGTTGTGGCGACGCCGAGAACACGCCGCGTCGTTGCACCGGCATTTGAAGGGGGATGATCACGGTCAAGGCGGTCTTGGCCACGAAGGGACCCGCCGCCGCTCCGCGGCAAAGCTCGCCGATCTGTCGGAGCAGGTGAAACCCGTTGCCGTCGATGATCGGGCCGCCGTCGAAGCCCCATCCGTCGTCGCTGACGGATACTTCGATCCACCCGGCCCCGCGACTGACCAAGTGCACGAAAACATGGCCTCTTTGCCGGCTGTAGAAACCGTGCTCCATCGAGTTCGACAGCAGCTCGTCGACCACTCGCAGGACCGTCTTCTCGTGTGTGGCAGGGCAGGTGCCCTCGACGCGCAGTTCGAGCTGCACGACGAGCTTGCGCCAGCTTCCGTTGGCGATGATCGTCTCGCAGTGCTGCTGCAGCGATCGCTCGAATGGCGCCCTCGCCACGGCGGGACTTCGGGAACGCCCGCCCATGATAGTGCTCCGCAAGATGGTCGCAGCTTGCGTTGCGGACGTCCTGGCATCGAGGGCGGATCAACTCATGGTGATCATTCCTGGGATCTCTCATGCAGTAGACGAACGAGAGGACCGAAATCCGACACTCCCTCGCGCAGGACAGAGTCGAACTGGGATCGGATGATGGCGGTCATGCTCACGTTGTTGACGACCACGTCGCACACACGCCACCCGGCGGCCGTGTGCACCAGGCGCCAGGCAAATAGCTCACGCGCGGGCAGCTTGTCGGTGATCTCGGTCAGCACGAGGATGGAGCTGTCACCCTGGACGACACTGGTAACGGTCATGCGGCCGTCGCCCAGGCCCGTGACTTTCGCGGCGAAGGTCTGGATGAGGTAATTGCGAAACTCCCGGCGGAACGCCTGGCGATCGACCGGAGCCGCGTTGGTCCAGCGCCACCCGAGCAGGTGCTCGCCGATGACGTCCAGATCGAGGCCCTTGTCCACCAGGGCGGCGAAGCGTCGCTTGCGTTCGTCGGGGTCGATTGCCGTCGAGCCCAGTTGCGCCGAAACGTCCCGGTTGAAGGCGACGACGAATTGGACCGGATCAGGTGTTTGACCGAGGGCGGATACTGCCAGGACGGGCATCAGCACGAGCGCGCCGAACCCTGCGCGCAGGCCGTAACGCCAGCCGAAAATGCCAAGTCCGCGAGAGAAGCGGGCGCGTCGTTCAACTTCATGAACGAACGACAACGGAATTGGTCTCGCTGGCGCACACACCTCGGGATGCGGCGCGCGGATCAATGTGCAGTCGGCGGAGAAGGTGTTGGTCATAACCATGACGTAGCCTAGCTCCGACGTTTCACACGTTGATGTCGGGTTTGCTTTGCGGCAGCTATTATGTGTCATTGTGGAAACGGGCATGGTCGTGGTGGTCCGCGCCGCTGGTGTGTGCGCCGACTACCCCGCGATCCGATCAGAACTTGTATATCAGCCCCACAGCGACGGTCGGTTGCAATCTCTGCTGTGTCAGGGGACTGTTCGCGGCGCTGCCCAGCAACTCCGACAGAGTGAGGTGCCCGAGCGCGGACCAATGGTCGGTTATGGCGTATTTTCCCGTCAGCGAGAGCTCCACATTCTTTATGCCGGCTGTCGCGTTGTAGGCTTGCATCGGATTGCCGAGCGCGGTGGCGCGGGCGGCAGAGCTATCCGACACCCCAAAGAACGTCTGCTCATACTGGCGGTCCGCGAAAACCACTTTCGGCCCCAGCGAAACTTCCATCCCCGTAACGGGTCGAAACTTGTAGTCGCCTCCGACGGCGACGGTAGTGCCTGAGTCGGGTCCGAGACGGTTGTTCACCTCGAGGCCGGCCGAAAAGGGGCAAAAATCATAGGTCAGAAAGCCGGAGACCACGGCAGCGCTGCTGATTTCCGGCAGGCCGTTGACGCGGTCGCTGTTGCGCCGACTGCGTCCACCGCTGTAGTTCACACTCACGCCGGCCTTCAGATTTCCCAGGTCGATGATGTTGACGGCCACCCCGTGAGCGTCGGAAATCGATACCCGATCGTCCAACAGGCCGCTGATATCGATGAAGGGCACCGGCGGGACCCTGAGTGTCCTTGATCCCTCGTATGCTGGTGCCAGGGCCGCGCCCACTCCAAGGTTGACCACAACGCCGCTACCCTGGGCTGACGACGGCTTCGGCGGTTCCGGGACCGGCGTTCCGGTGAGATCGATCCCCTGCGCGGCCACGCCCGAGGTGGTCGCCACAAGGACGCAAAGGCTGGATGCAGCCAGCGCGGGAAGCGCCCCGGCGGGACCGCAACGAATTTTTGTCCTTGCCGTTGGCTCAACATTTTGCGCCGTTGATTGGACAGCCCTGCGCATTGCATGGTTGACGATACTGAGCATGGTGTGGACTGAGCTCCTGTTAGGCGGTTCCACTTGCATCGGCGTGCGCCGCGCTGAACGGGACATGCGACGGAGAGCGGCGGCCTGATACGATCCGGGACCGGATGGTCGGCTATTTCTCGCCGACGACCAGAACCCGGAACGTTCCCGGGTGCTGCTTGAACCCGGAGGGTGCGACTGAGAAATCGGCCGCAGGCAAATAGAGGCGGCCGGTCATCGGGTCGAGCGCACCGGTGTGCGCGCCGATCGCTGTGGGAACGCGCCCCAAAACCGATACGCCCTGCGCGGACTCGGTGATCGCCACCAATGTCGCGTCCCGTGCGCAGGGAACGAAGAACACCCGGCGCTGGCGATCGAAGATGACCGTGTCGGGTATTCGATCAATTCCTACAGTGGCAATGATAGTGCCGTCGGCTGCATAGAGAGCCACGGCCTTTTGATTGTCGCAGACCGCAAGAATAACACCGCTTTCGGGATCGATGCCGAGACCGGAAGGCCTCTGGCATCCGGGCAGGGAGTAACGTCCCACGACCCGCAGCGTCCTTGTATCGAGAACGGCGATGGCCGGCTTATCCGAGATATTGACGTAAAGCCGGCCGCTGCCGTCGACGACGGCGAATTCGAGTTCTCCACCAAGCGCAATTCGCGTCGTCACGGTTCGCGCCGTCAGATCGACGACGGCAACATCGCCGGATTTGCTATCGACGACGAACGCCGACTTCGACGCGGGATCGTAAACCGCCGCATCCGGTTCGTCGCCGACGGGGATTTCCGCCGTGATCGTTCCGGTGGCGGCAGCCGCGATGGTGACGCTGTTCAGGTCCTCGTTGGTGACAAGCAAACTTCCCCCGGGCAGCGGCACGACCGCATGGACATGCTTGCCGGGGATCAAGTGCGGGGTGACCTTCAACGTCTCCAGGTCAACGCTCATCACGCCATCGCCACGCGCGACGTACAGGCGCCGCGCGGGTGCGTCGACCGATGCGTAGTCGAAGCTTGCATCGTTGCCCGGGATCGTCGTGACGACGCCCAGTCTGGAAACGCCCAGTCTGGAAACGCCCAGTCCGGAGACGTCCGCCGCTCGGGCGCACGAGGCAACGCCTGGCACCATGCCGACGCAGGTTGCGGCCATCATGTAGCGGACCGACTGACGGCTCAGTTTGGCGAGGAGATTGCGGGGACTGGTCAGGCTGCGCATCGCGGTGCACCGAATCACTCTGGCGCGCCCGTAAGCGATGCCTGGGAAAGTTTTGGCGGCGGTGCTGCATCGCCCTGATGGTCCGTGACGAGGCCGGCCTTGCCTTCCGCTACAAGCGCGGCGCGGCGTTGTGCCGTCACGCTGCGCAGCGTCGCATAATAATCCAACGAGGTGTGTTCGAGCGTGTCGGTTGCGCCGAGAAGGTCAGCCCGTTTATCGACAAAGCCCAGACCTGCGCTGGCTGTTCCTACGGCGACCGCCGCACCGCCGGGAACAAAACTGGTTGGGTTGGTGATCAGGTCGGCGACTTTGCCGACACTATCGCGCACATTCGACGGCCCAAATAGCGGCAACTGAACCGCCGGACCCGGGCCGATGCCCCATACCCCGAAAGTTTGCCCGAAATCGGCACTGTGTTCCGGTCTGTTCCAGTCCGTCGCCACGTCGAACAGGCCGACACCCCCGACGGTCGTATTGATTGCGAAGCGTTGGGTGGTGTTCCAGGCGCGACTGAAGTTACCCTGAAGGAGGTCATTTACCGCGACGGCAGGTTGGCCGAGGTTGCCGACAAAGTTGTGGATGCTCTTTCGAACGCCACCGGGTACGTGGTCTTCGTAGCCGCGCGCAATGGGTTGCAGCGCGTGGTGATCGACGAACTGGTTCCCGGCGAAAACGGTCCGATTGGTCGGTTCGGCCGGATCGTTGGTCCGCTCGTACTCCGCACGCGCTTCCGGATCCGCCGGAACATCGGCGCAAGCCGACAGCAAGAGGACCGAGGTCAGCAGAAGGCCCCCGGCGAATTGCCCACCTACCGCGGACCGAGGCGGCGTCCAGCGGCCGAAGGTAGACCTTGGCCGTTCGGGAAAACCTACAGGTGCTCTGCGATGCTGGCGCCACCGTTGTCCGCCTCGTGCGAGCACACAATCAGGCAGCTGGTTCAGCGCGCGCGTGCGGCCGAGCCACGTCCGATCAGGCCCTGTCCCGTGGATGGCAGGCGACCTATTCGCGCCGGCTATCCTGTCGACAAGGAAAGAGCATGAATGACCGATCCGGCGAGAATTTTCCCCGCCGGGCATCATTGTCGCAAATTCGCCCAATTCGGTGCCTCCTGTCTCGATGGCACCAAAACCTAGATGGCGGAGTTGCCGGGATGATGTGCGTTTTATAAACAGCGCGGCGCAATGTGTACGATCTGAAACACTTCTACCGATCTCGGGACATCAAACTCGGGACCATGTCGGGTTACCCTTGGGAATGGACTCTATGCCGCACATCCTGGTCGTGGACGATGACGAGGACATTCTGTCCCTGCTGACCGGATTCTTTCGGAAGCATGGCCATCCGGTGACCATCGCGGCCAATGGTGCAGCGATGTTTGCCGCGCTGGAGGCACACAAGATCGATTTTGTGATTCTCGACGTCATGCTGCAGGGCGAGGATGGCTTCAGCCTGTGCCGCAAGCTGCGTGCGACATCGAAGGTGCCGGTCATCATGTTGACCGCCATGGCGGATCATACGGACCGGATCGTTGGACTGGAACTCGGCGCAGACGATTATCTGGTCAAGCCGTTCGATACCAGGGAACTGCTTGCGCGCGTCAAGGCCGTGCTGCGTCGCACGACGGAAGCGGCGGCGGCTCCGACCAGCACCGAGACAAGACCGATCCTGACTTTCGCCGGGTGGCGGCTTGACGTGGCCCGGCGGGAATTGCGGTCCGCCGATAACACATTGATGATTCTGTCAGGCGGCGAATTCGATCTGTTGCTGGCATTCGCGGAGCATCCTCAGCGCGTGCTCACACGGGACCAACTGCTTGACCTGGCGCGCGGCATGTCGCACGCCGCCTACGATCGGAGTATCGACGTTCAGGTCAGCCGTCTGCGGCGCAAACTGGAGATCGACGCCAAGAGCCCTTCGGTCATTCGTACCGTTCGCAACGGCGGCTACATCTTCACGCCCACGGTACTCCGAGGATGAGAATCAAGTTCTGGCCCCCGGATACGATTGCGCGGCGTTTTGCCTTGACCATCGTCTCCGCGATCGTTGTGGCGCTTTCGCTGACTTGGATCGTCATCGAGTTTTCCGGCGTATGGGGGCGCCCCTCGGCTCATGAGATGGGGCTCCTGGACCGGGCGGACGACATCGTGCGCATGGTCGAGGCGGCGCCGGAGCAAGACCGGCAGGCGCTGACGGATGCCGTCGCCAACGCGACGTTTCATACCGATTGGTATCCTGCCGTATCGACAGTGGCGGTGATGCTCGATGCCGCGTCGAATCTGGGGACGGCCTGGGATCTGCCGGGGTTCACGTCTGGTGGACATCCACGCCGGGCCGTCTACTTTACGTCGGAGGAACAAAGCCAGCTCCTTGCGGGCCTGCATGTCAGCGGCGCGGATCTCCTGCATGCCTACTTCGCGGCGGTCGAGCTTGACGATGGCAGTTGGGTCGTCTTCACGGCACCCAATCGCGTATGGGGCCTTAAACCGCCGGCAAGGCTAGGGGTCGTCCTGGCGCTGCTGATCGTATCGATAACAGTCGTATCCGCTGTCGCAACATATCAGTTGTCTCGCCCGATCCGCGAGTTCACCGAAGCCCTGCGCCGATTTGGAACGGACCCGCGCGCCTCGCCAATCCCAGAAGCCGGACCGCGCGAGCTGCGATCGTCGATCGGCGCGTTCAATGCGATGCAGGCGCAGATCCAGAAGTTCGTGGACGACCGCACAGCCATGCTGGCCGCCATCTCGCACGACTTGCGGACGCCGCTCACGAAAATGCGGCTGCGTGGCGAATTCGTCGAGGACGATGAGCAGCGAGCGCGCCTGTTTCGAGATGTCGACGATATGCAGGCGATGGTCGATTCGGCGCTCGCGTTCTTCCGGGATGACTTTCAAGGCGAGGAGACCACGACGTTCGACTTCCCCGAGATGCTCCGCACGATCGCCGACGACTACACCGATCAGGGCTCCGACATCACTTGCGACAGCACCGAGCATGTCGCCTTCCGTGGGCGGCCATTCGCCCTGAAACGCGCCTTCACGAACCTGGTCGACAACGCGGTCAAGTACGGTCGAGCGCCCGAGCTGGAATTCTGTCTCTTGGAGCAACGGATTGTGGTGGTGGTCAGGGACAGTGGTCCCGGGATTCCCGCCGACGCGGCGGAGCAGGTATTTGCCCCCTTCTATCGGCTGGAGCGGTCGCGCAACCGGGCGACCGGCGGTGTGGGACTTGGATTGACTTCGGCACGAGCCATCGTCCGTGCCCATGGGGGTGATATCAGTCTCCGCAACCGGCCAAGCGGTGGGCTGGAAGCAGAAGTTACCCTGCCGGTTCCGCGTTAGCGACGCTTCCCGGTCCAAATTCGCGACAGGCAGGCGTTCAGTCGGCTCGGCGATTCCACTCATCCTGATCATGCTCTACAATCGGCGCCATGCCGTATCCCGCCTGGCACCCGGAAAGCCTCGCCGCGAGGCTGCCCTTCCTGCGCCGCCGCGCGCTGTTGACCCAGGCCACCCGCGCCTTCTTCATCGCGCGCGGCTACACCGAGGTCGAAACCCCCTACGCCGTGCCGACCCCCGGCGAGGAGGTGCACCTGCGCGCCTTCGCCACAACGCGCGAACGCCCGGACGGCGCAACGGACCCGCTCTGGCTGCACACCAGTCCCGAATTCGCCATGAAGAAGCTGCTCGTCGGCGGCGCCGGGCAGATCTTCCAGCTCGCCCGTGTCTGGCGCAACGGCGAGGCCGGCGACCTGCACGCACCCGAGTTCACCATGTTGGAGTGGTACCACCCCGGCGCCACGATGGACGTGCTGATCGCGGAGACGACAGCTCTGTTGCGCGCCGTCCTGCCACCGATCGTCACTTGCCGCGGCGTCACCACCGATCTCGGCGCGGTCGAGCGCCTGACGCTCGCCAGGCCTTCGCGCACCACGTCGGCGCCGACCTGCTGGCCACCGCGGACGACGCGCCGGCGCTCGCCGCCGCCGCGGGCGCCCGCCTGCGTGACAATGAGACCTGGGAGGACCTGTTCTTCCGCCTGCTGCTGGAGCGCATCGAGCCGCGGATCGGCCGCGCGCATCCCACCTTCCTGACGCACTGGCCGGCGGCCCAGGCGGCGCTGGCTCGGCGCGATCCGGCCGATCCCCGCGTCGCCGAGCGGTTCGAACTGTTCGTCTGCGGCATCGAACTCGCCAACGCCTTTGTCGAGCTCACCGACGCCGCGGAGCAGCGCACCCGCTTCGAAACCGACCGTGCCCGCCGGCACGCCCTCCGCAGCGGAAAACCCGATCCGGACTGGCCGCTGGATGAGGACTTCCTCGCGGCCCTCGCCCATGGCATGCCTGCATCCGCCGGGATCGCGCTGGGCTTCGAGCGGCTGGCGATGATCGCGGCGGGAGCGGAACGGATCGATCAGGTGCTATGGCTATGAACACTCGAATATCGATGCGATACGTCGCACTGTTGGCCTGCTGCGCGCTGCCGACCGCCTGCGCCGATGACCGGGCCGCGCGCATGGCCGCGCTCAATCAACTCGTCGGTCAACCGGAACAAACGCTGTTGCTTGCCATGGGCGTCCCGACGCGCAGCTACGAGACCGATGGCACGAAATTCCTCGCCTATGACCAGCGCCGCGTCGACATCATTCCGGGCACGCCGGGCATCGGTTTCTGGAACGCCGGTGCCATCCCGCCGCAGCCGATCGAGCGGTGGTGCGAGACAACCTTCCAGGTCGCCGACGGCTCCGTTCGCAGCTACACCCTGCGTGGCAACTCCTGCGGCTGAACCGTCGCCGGATCGGCGCTGCGCCGGCAGTTCGGCAGGCACCACGATCGAAGGAGGACCGACATGAGCTGGATGCCCTCAAGCGACCCCGTGCTCGGCGACACGCAATCCTGCGACGCGCTGGAACTGGTCGTCGTGCCCCGCGTACGCGATCTTGGCGGCTTCGCCGTCCGCCGCGCGCTGCCGCAGTTCAAGCGGCAGATGGTCGGCCCGTTCATCTTCTTCGACCAGATGGGGCCGGTGCAATTCCTCGCCGGGCAGGGGATGGATGTGCGCCCGCACCCGCATATCGGCCTCGCAACGGTCACCTACCTGTTCGACGGCCGCATCATGCACCGCGACAGCGAAGGCAACGCGCTGGAGATCACCCCCGGCGCGATGAATCTGATGACGGCCGGCAGCGGCATCGCCCACTCCGAGCGCACCCCGCCCGATGCGCGCGCGGGCGGCGGCGGCACGTTCGGCATCCAAAGCTGGGTGGCGCTGCCGGCCGCGCGCGAGGAGACCGCGCCGAGCTTCCAGCATTTCAGCACGACCGACCTGCCGGTGGCGACGGATCGCGGCGTCTGGGCGCGGGTGATCGCGGGGTCCGCGTTCGGCCAGACCTCACCGGTCAATACGCTGTCGGAGTGGCTATATGCCGAGGTCAGGTTGGACGCCGGAGCCAGTGCGCCGCTCGATCCCGATCAGGAGGAACGCGCGATCTACGTCGTTGAAGGCGAGGTCCGCATCGCCAACGAAACGTTCGAGGGTCCGCGCCTGCTGATCTTCCGACCCGGCGACCGCATCACGGTGACCGCCATGCGCGACACCAGACTGATGTTCCTTGGCGGCGCCGCGCTGGAAGGCCCGCGCTACATCTGGTGGAACTTCGTCTCCTCGCGCCTCGATCGCATCGAGGCGGCGAAAGCCGACTGGAAGTCAGGCCGCTTCAAAGGCGTGCCGGGCGAGACCGAGTTCATCCCGCTACCGGACAGATAGCACGGCCGAAGAAATTCTCCCCCTGGCCTGCAGGACTTGAGTTGCGGCGCGGGCCGAGGTCCGGGGGGAAGGGTAGGGGCAGAGAGGGGCCCCAAGCCCACAAGGGAACGGGGACAGCCTTCCTCTGTCATAACACTGCAACAACGCAGTCCCCCACCCCAAGAACCACCAGACTTGCGCGACGCGGAACGAATAGGCTAGCGCGTCCCCGCATGCGGCGCGCACGCGGTCCATCGGCCTGGTTTCGGCAACTCGGCCCCGGTCTCATCACCGGCGCGGCCGACGATGATCCGTCCGGCATCGTCACTTATTCCCAGGCAGGCGCGGCGTTCGGCTACGCGCTCGGCTGGTCGGTGGTGGTGACGTTGCCGTTCATGGTTGCGGTGCAGGAGATCAGCGCCCGGCTTGGACGGGTGACGGGCTGCGGCCTGGCACAGACACTGCGCCAGCACGCGCCGCGTCCGGTGCTGCAAGCGCTGGTGCTGTTGTTGGTGATCGCCAATGTGATCAACCTGGGCGCCGACATCGACGCGATGGCGGCCACCACGCGGCTACTGATCGGCGGCCCGGTCACGCTCTATGCGCTGATCTTCGCACTGGCCTGCGCCGGCGCCGAGATCTGGCTGGCCTACCGGCGCTACGTGCGGGTGCTGAAATGGCTGACGACCTCATTGCTGGCCTATGTCGCGCTGCTGTTCGTCGTGCACATTCCCTGGACGCAGGCCCTGGCCGGCGCGTTCATCCCAAGCCTGCCCGGTGGCCCGGACGCGCTGGTGACGTTATTGGCGATCTTCGGCACCACGATCAGTCCGTATCTGTTCTTCTGGCAGGCTGCGGAGGAAGCCGAGGATGAACTGTCCGCCCCGGATGCACGGCCGCTGCGCCAACATCCGCGTGACGCGCGCGTGGAGATGCGACGGATCGGCATCGATACCTGGGCCGGAATGACCTATTCCAACCTGGTGGCGCTGACGATCGTCATCGGCACCGCGGCGACGTTGCACGCGCACGGCATCACCGACATCGCCACCGCGCAGGATGCCGCGGCGGCACTGCGCCCGATCGCCGGCCCGTTCGCCGCCGTCGTGTTCGCCGCCGGGATCATCGGCACCGGGCTGCTGGCGGTGCCGACGCTGGCGGGTTCGACCGCCTACGCGGTCGGCGAGACGTTTGGCTGGACCGTCGGTCTAAGTCGCCGGGCAATGCAGGCGCGCGCCTTCTACGCCACGCTGGCCGGTGCCACGCTGCTGGGGGCGGGGATGGTGTTCTCGCCGATCGACCCGATGCGGGCGCTATTCTGGTCGGCGGTGATCAATGGTGCGGTTGCGGGACCGCTGATCGTTGCGATGGTGGTGCTCGGCTCGTTGCGCTCGGTGATGGGCAGCCTGGTGCTGCCGATCTGGCTGCGCGTGTTGGGCTGGGCGAGCGCCGCGTTGATGGTGGGTGCGACGGCGGGGATGTTCTGGGGATAGTCATACCAGCGGTCATAAAGAATGACCGTTGGTATGGGTCTTTGTTCGGCGCGCCGCCGCCGTTGCTTTCCCTGGGCAACCCGGCGCGCGATACCAACCGCCGAAATCGTTGGAAGAATCAACGATTTCGGCGGTTGGTGTCAGTCATCGAGCTTTCCCCATTCGGCTGGCAGCATCGCCCGCTGCTCCGTCAGTATTGCGTCCATGCGAATGTCATGCGGTTGCGGGTTGATCGTCTCCAGCGCGCCGAATTCGTAACCGACGCCGATCGCGATCGGTCGTGGCCGCGCGGCGCCAAGGGTCCGGTCGAAATAGCCGCCACCGTAGCCGAGCCGATAGCGATCAAGATCGAAACCAACCAGCGGCGCCAGCACAAGGTCGGGGGTGACCAGGCATCTCTCAACTGGGACCGGAATGTTCCAGAAGCCTGGGTGCATTTCAGTGTCTTGCGTCCATCGCCAGTATTCCAGCGGCGATCCTGGCTGCACCACCACCGGCAGGCACAGTGTGACCTTGTCTGCCTGCGCCAGCGCCCGCGCCCAGGGCAGCAGGTTGATCTCGTGCCGGATCGGCCAATAGAAACCGATGACGGATCGATCCAGTGTCGCCCGCAAGCGGTTCAGCCTGCCGCCGATGACCTCGGCCGCCTGTCGGCGAAGCTCCAGCGGCAGGGTCTGGCGGCGGGCGATAAGGTCCGTGCGAAGCTGCTGGCGCCCGGCTGCGATCGCCTTGTCCATCAGGAAGCGAGCCCAACCGCCGCGCGACGGGACCTCGGCGGCGGTGCGATCCCCAGCATCGCGGCAAGGCGGCGGCGCGGCGCCACCAGATCGGCCAGCGTGGTCCGGTCCAGCACGCCGAGAAACGCCGCGAGCGCCTCATGCAAGGCGAGTTGCAGCACGCAGGCCCCACCGATGGCGCAGGCTCCGGCGTCTCCGAAGCACGGCACCAGATCCAGGTCCGGCTCAGTGCGCCGGACCACGGCGCCGATATTGATCCGAGCAGTCGGCAGCTTCAGGCGCAGGCCACCGTTGCGCCCACGCAGCGTCTCTATCTCGCCGCCAACGCCGAGCTGGTGGACGACCTTCGTCAGACGCGCCTGGGAGATGCGGTAGGTGTCGGCGATCTGCGCGATGGTCGCGTGTCGTCCGGCATTGAGCGCCAGATAGATCAGCGTCCGCAGCGTGTAGTCGGTATAGGCAGTCAGTCGCATGGCACGGCTGTCGCCGACGTCCGCAACGCAATCCCGGCGGGAAGGCCAAGCCCGTCCGGTGGTGCGCCGAGGCGGTGGAACACCGCGAGCTCCAGGCTCATTGCGATGCGACGTGCCTTGACAACGAACGCGGCGGCCAACTCCGGCGTGAACAGCGCGGTCGCGGTCGCCTCGAACAGTGCCAGCCATTGGGCGAACATCGTCCGTTCCAGGCCTGGGACGGCGCGGTGCACCGCGACAGGGTTGCCGGAATAGGCGCCCGACGCCTGCATTACCGAGGACCAGAATCGCCGCATCGTCGCAAGATGCGTTGGCCACTCGTCGGGCGCGATGGCGGCCTCGAAGACCGGCGCCAGGACCGCGTGGCGGCGGATGGCGGCATAGAATCGCTCGACAAGCAGCGCGATCGAATCGTCGGTGACGTGAGAAAGGCGCGACGCGGCGACAACGGACATGACTCCACCTCAAAGCGGGTCGATCGCAGGCAACGGGACGATGGCTGTCCCGCGCAGGCGATTCCATAAGATGTATTTCCGGTCCATGTTACCGCACCCTATATGATAAAAGCAATACGCGGAATATAGCTTATGGTGCCGCGCCGGTCGATCAACGGCGGAGTGTTGGCCACCGGGCGGCCTGCCGCGGCGTTGGACGACGCTCACGGCGACAAAGGGACTTATGCCGCCGACGATGGCGAAGGCGCCGCGCTGTCGCCCGGCCCGGCGAACGGATCCTGCGGATACGTCACCTCGACCAGCGTCAGTCCGTCCGCCGGCGCCGTCGGGCCTGCCGCCGCGCGATCCCGCGCCGCCAGAGCCAGCCCGACACGGCTCTCCGGCCAGCTTCCGTCGCCCACCAGGCGCAGCGTGCCCACCATGTTGCGCACCTGATGATGCAGGAAGCTGCGCGCCTGCGCGGTGATGGTGATCATGTCGCCATCAACCGTGACATCCAACCGGTCCAGCGTGCGCAGCGGCGACTTCGCCTGGCAGGAAGCCGCGCGAAATGAGGTGAAATCGTGCCGCCCGAGCAACCCCTGCGCCGCACGGTGCATCGCCGCCGCATCGAGCGGTTGCGGGATGTGGCAGACACGCCCGGCCAGCAGCGCCGGGCGGGCGCGGCGGTTGAGGATGCGGTAGCGATAGTGGCGCGCGATCGCGGAGAACCGGGCATTCCAACCATCCGGCGCCATGGCCGCCCGCAGCACTACGACCGGATGTGGTTTCATATGAAAATTCAGCGCCTCGCGCAGCCGCACCGGGTCGAACGCGGTCTCCAGCGTCAGTTGCGCGACCTGCGCCTCGGCGTGCACGCCGGCATCGGTGCGGCCGGCGACGATGGTGGGCGTCGGGGTCCCATGGCTCAGCCGCGCGGCGGCAGCTTCAAGCACCGCCTGGACCGACAGCCCGGTCGCCTGCCGCTGCCAGCCAACAAACGGCCCGCCGTCGTATTCCAGGAGCAAAGCCCAGACGGTCATGCCGCGCGCTTGCCTGGTACCAGACTTCCGAAACCGGTCATGCCGGCGAATGCCGGTATCCACGACTTTCCTTTGTCGCGGCAAGGAAAGTCGTGGATACCGGCATTCGCCGGCATGACGTCTGCGCGGCGCCCACCCTGTTGCCCGATGCCGCACACCTGAGACACGTTCTTCGCCGGGTCAACGCCGATCGTGTTAACCTGCCTCATGGATGGTTCGCGTCCTTTGGTGTTGCGATAATCCAAGCTTGCCACACAGAGGGCGTCAGGGGACCATCCACCCCATCATGGTCGGGTTAACGACAGCTGGGGACGTTGCCACGGGGATACCGCCCGGGGAGCCTGCATTGTCCACGACGCGCACCCTGCTGGATGTCGCGGGCCTGAGCATTGCGTTCCCCGCCGACCAGGGCACGGTCGAAGTGGTGCATGCGCTCGATCTTGCCGTCGCCGCCGGTGAGACGCTGGCCATCGTCGGCGAATCCGGCTCCGGCAAGTCGGTCACCGCCCTGGCGATCACGCGGCTCATCGACCACACCGGCGGCCGCATCACCGCGGGCCGGATCGGCTTCACCGATCGCACTGGCCGCCAGCGCGATCTTGCGCGCGAACCGCAGGAGGCGATGCGTCGGCTGCGCGGACCGGAAATCGCGATGGTGTTCCAGGAACCGATGAGCAGCCTCAATCCGGTGCTGCGTATCGGCGAGCAGATCGCCGAAGCCGTGATGCTGCATCAGGGCTTGGCGCACGTGGCGGCGCTGGCGGAGGCCCGTCGCCTGCTCGAGCGCGTACGCATCCCGGACGCGGCGCGGCAACTTGGGCGCTATCCGTTCCAGCTTTCCGGCGGCATGCGGCAGCGGGTGATGATCGCCATGGCGCTGTCCTGCCGGCCGCGCCTGTTGATCGCCGACGAACCCACCACCGCGCTCGACGTCACAGTGCAGGCGCAGGTGCTGCGGTTGTTACGAGGATTGCAACGCGAAACCGGCATGGCGCTGATCTTCATCACGCATGACATGGGCGTGGTGGCGGAGATGGCCGACCGCGTCCTGGTGATGCGCCATGGCCGCAAGGTGGAGGAAGGCGACGCGGCGCTGGTGTTCGACGCGCCGGCGCACCCCTACACGCGCCTGCTGCTGGACGCCGTCCCGGTGCTGGGCAGCCTTGCCGGCCAGGCGCTGCCGGTACCGTTCCGGATAGGTGACGTTACGCCGGTGCCGCAGGCCATCGTGCACGAACATGCGCCGCGAGTGCTGGAGATATGCAACCTGACCACGCGCTTCGATGTCCGTCGTGGCTTTCGCCTTGCCGGGCGCATCCACGCGGTGGAAGGTGTCAGCCTGACCGTGCGGCAAGGCGAGACGCTCGCGCTGGTGGGCGAGTCGGGCTGCGGCAAGTCGACGACCGGGCGCAGCATCATCCGCCTGGAACAGCCCGCCGGCGGCGACATCTTGCTGAACGGCGAGGACGTGACGCGGCTGGACCGTGGGCGTGAGGCCCGGCTGCGGCGCGGCGTGCAGTACGTGTTCCAGGATCCGTTCGCCTCACTCGATCCGCGGCTGACGATCGGGTTTTCGGTTGCGGAACCGATCCGTACGCACCGTCTCGCGAAAGGTGCCGCGGTGGCACAGCGCGTAGACGATCTGCTGCGCCAGGTCGGATTGCCGGGCGACTTCGCCAACCGCTATCCGCATGAGCTGTCCGGCGGGCAGCGCCAGCGTGTCTGCATCGCCCGCGCGCTCGGCTGCGAGCCCAGCCTGATCGTCGCCGACGAAGCGGTGGCTTCGCTCGATGTTTCGGTGCGCGCGCAGATCGTCAATCTGCTGATGGAGCTGCAATCGCGGCTCGGTCTCGCCTACCTGTTCATCTCGCATGACATGGCCGTGGTGGAGCGCGTCAGCCATCGCGTGGCGGTGATGTACCTCGGCCAGATCGTCGAGATCGGCCCGCGCCAGGCGGTGTTCGGCGACCCTCAGCACGCCTACACGCGCCGCCTGCTGGCCGCGGTGCCGGTCCCCGATCCGCGCCGGCGGGACCGCTCGATCGAGTTGGACGACAGCGAGGTGCCCAGCCCGTTGCGCGGACCCCACGATCCGCCCATCGTCCAGGCGCTGGTGCAGGTGGGGCAGGATCACTTCGTCGCCCGCCATCGCGTCGGCGGCCTTTATTGATCAAGGAGGATTGCCCATGCCGCGTCTGCTGACCCGTCTGTTGCTTGGGGCTTCGCTGATGTTCGCCGCGTCTGGCGCGGCGCTCGCCGGCAAGGACCTTGTGGTCGGTGTGCCCGACAACCTCACCGGTCTCGATCCCGCCGACCTGAACGACAACCTGTCGCAATCGGCGGCACGCCTGATGTTCGAGGGGCTCTACATGCTCGACGAAAATATGAAGCTGCAGCCGCAACTCGCGGAGAGCTTCGAGGCCAATGAGGAGGCAACGCAGTTCATCTTCCACTTGCGCAAGGGCGTGACATTCCACGACGGCACGCCGTTCAACGCGGCGGCGGTGAAGGCCAGCTTCGATCGCGCCGGCAATCCGGCGAACCACCTGAAGCGGCAGAGCCTGTTCGTGATGATCGACCATACCGACGCGGTGGACGATTATACCGTGAAGGTGGTGCTGAAATATCCGTTCGGTGCCTTCGTCAACGACATCGCGCATATCGGCGCACTGATCGTCAGCCCGAAATCGGTGCAGGATTTCGGCAAGGAGGTCACGCGGCATCCGTCCGGTACCGGTCCATACGAATTCGTCAGTTGGACGGCCGACACGCTGAAAATGAAGAAGAACGAGCACTACTGGAAGCCCGGGCTGCCGAAGATCGATACGATCACCTATCGCAGCGTGCCGGAGAACGGTGCCCGCATCGCCATGCTGCAGACCGGCGAGGCGCAATTCATCTATCCGGTGCCGCCGGAGATGATCAAGTCGCTGCAAAACAGCCCGACGATCACGGTGTTCGACGAGCCCTCGATCCTGGTGCGGTATATTGCACTGAACAATCTGCGCAAGCCATTCGACGATCCGCGCGTGCGGCTGGCGCTGAACTACGCGGTGGACAAGCAGGCGTTCATCAAGGTGGTGTTCAGCGGTCACGCGGATCCGATGGACTCGCCGATGCCCCCGCTGCTGGGCTTCTATCAGAAGCAGGGTGATTACCCCTACGATCCGGCCAAGGCCAAGGCGCTGCTCGCCGAGGCCGGCTATCCGAACGGTTTCGAGACGACATTGACCGGCGGTTCCAACACGTTGGCGCAGCGCGGCATGCAGTTCATCCAGCAGCAGCTTGCTGCCGTCGGCGTGACGGCGAAGGTGGAGCCGCTGGAGGCCGGTGTGCTGACCGACAAAATGTTCAACGTGCAGAAGCCGGAGGATGCCTCGATCGTGATGCTGTATGGCGGCTGGTCGTCGTCGACCGGCGATGCCGATTGGGGCATGCGACCGATGCTTTACACCAAGGCATTTCCGCCGGTGCTGTCCAACCTGGCCTGGTACAGCAATCCCACGACGGACGCGGCGATCGAGGAAGGGCTGAGCACCACGGATCCCACCAAGCGCGCCGCCGCCTATGCCAAGGCGCAGGCCCAGGTGTGGAAGGACGTGCCGTGGATCTTTCTGAGCGTGGACCACGACCTGGCAGCCTATTCGAAGAAGCTGACCGGGGCGTCGATGCGCCCGGACCAGCAGTTCCATCTGACCGCGGACGCCGCGCTGAATTGATCGCGTGTTCGACTACCTGATACGCCGGCTGGTGGGGACCGTTCCGGTCCTGCTGGCCGTCAGCGCCCTGGTCTTCCTGTTCGTGCACCTGTTGCCGGGCGATCCCGCGCGGCTGGTCGCCGGCCCGGATGCATCTTTGCAGGACATCGCGGCCGTGCGCGCCGAGATGGGCCTGGATCAGCCGCTTCCCGCGCAATTCCTGCACTATCTTGGCCAGACCGTGCAGCTTCGTTGGGGGCGGTCGATCAAGACCCATCAGACCGTCGCCGAATTGATCGGCGAGCGTTTCATGCCGACCCTGCTGCTGACCGTGTTCGCGATGCTGTGGTCGGTGATCGCTGGCGTCGCGATCGGCGTGCTGTCGGGTGTCAAGCGGGGCCGCTGGGTCGATCGATCGGCGATGGTGCTGGCGATCTCCGGCGTATCCTTCCCCGGTTTCTGGCTGGGACTGCTGCTGATCGATCTGTTCTCGGTTCGGCTGGGCTGGCTGCCCACCGGCGGCTATGGATCCTGGCAGCATTTCGTACTGCCGGCCTTCACGCTTGGCGTCGGCGTTGCTGCGGTGATGGCGCGCTTCACCCGCTCGGCCTTCGTCGAGGTCACAGCCGAAGACTATGTCCGCACCGCGCGCGCCAAGGGCGTGCCCGAGCGTGGTGTGGTGTGGAAACACACGCTGCGCAACGCGCTGATCCCGGTCATTACGCTGGCAGGCCTACAGTTCGGCTTTCTGCTCGGCGGCGCGATCGTGGTGGAAACAGTGTTCGCATGGCCCGGGCTTGGGCGGCTGCTGGTCGACAGCGTTGCCTATCGCGACTACCCGGTGATCCAGGCGGAGATCCTGCTGTTCTCGTTCGAGTTCGTGCTGATCAACCTGATCGTTGATCTGCTCTATGGCCTGGTCAACCCGGAGATCCGCCTGCGATGAGCGACCTCGCTCTCAGCGCGCCGTCGTTGCGCTCGCCGGCCGGCGAATTCTGGCGCCGATTCCGCCGCAAGCGGGTGGCTGTCGTGTCGGGGGGCGTGCTTCTGCTGCTGATCCTGACGGCGGTCGCCGCGCCGTGGATCGCGCCCTATGGACCGGCGGTGCCGGATTACGACAACGTCCTGGCGGGGCCGTCGTGGCTGCATCTGTGCGGGACCGACACGTTCGGGCGCGATATATTCAGCCGCATCCTGTGGGGCGGACGCATCTCGCTGACCGTCGGGTTCGTGTCGGTGGCGCTTGGCGGATTGGTGGGTGTGGCGCTCGGCCTGGCCGCCGGTTTCTTCGGCGGTGTGCTCGATAGTCTGATCATGCGGGTGATGGACGTGCTGCTGGCGTTTCCCGGCATTCTGCTGGCGATCGGCGTCGTGGCGCTGCTTGGTCCCGGTATCGCCAATGTGATCTATGCCATCGCCGTGTTCAGCGTGCCGGTGTTCGCGCGCCTGGTGCGCGGCAGCACGCTTGCGCTCAAGCAGACGCTGTATGTGCAGGCGGCCCGCAGCATCGGCGTGCGCGCGCCCCTGCTGATGCTGCACCATATCCTGCCCGGCACGCTGCCCAGCGTGATCGTGTATAGCTCGCTGCGCGTCGGCACCTCGATCCTTACCGCGGCGGCGCTCAGCTTCATCGGCCTCGGCGCGCCGCCGCCAAGCCCGGAGTGGGGTGCGATGCTGGCCGACGGGCGCAGCTATCTCGGTGTGGCCGATCAGATCATGCTGTTTCCCGGTCTCGCCATCTTTGTCACCGTGCTGGCGTTCAACCTGCTGGGCGACGGGTTGCGCGACGCGCTCGATCAGCGGTTGCGGTGACGCCGGCCGGCAGCCTTCGCGGTGTGGGCTGAAGCGTCCCGCTGCACAATCCAGTGAACTGGCAACCCGGTCGGGCTGCCTGCGTTGACAGTCAGCGTGGTGTGGCAAGGCGGGCGCACTGCGGCAGCGCGCGTGATTGGTGGTGCACTGTTGCTTGATAGTGGTAGGCGAGCCTTCCGCCACCGAGGCGCAGCGGCCGAAAGCGCATTCGCCGGTTCTGCGGGGGCAACTTTCGCGAGGCGATTCGGAGGCTGGCGGGGGTAGGGGGTGGGATGGACGACAAGAGCTACCATGACATCGCCGGCAACCTACTGGCCGCGGAATGAACGATCGCGGGACGGAGACATCGCGGATCGTCGCCACGATTTCGCGGCGACTTGATAAGGTGGTCGATCCCGGGCCAACGCCTGCCGTCGAGAGGTCGGCCAATGGGCCGGCCAGTGCATCAGAAGAAATGCCACTGCCGACCGATCCGAAGACCATTTTTCTCGGCGGCCTGTTTTTCCTTGCTTTGTTGGCTGTACTCTACGCCGCGGCCGAGATCGTCCTGCCGATCGTGCTGGCGATCATCCTGAAGCTGCTGCTGCAGCCGTTCGTGCGGGTATTCGATCGGCTTGGCGTGCCGCGGGGCATCGGCGCGGCACTTGCGATCGCCGTCTTGGTGACCGGCATAGCCGGATTGGTCGGCGCCATCGCCGGACCAGGCGCGTCATGGGCCGGCAAACTACCCAGTGCCATCCCCGAGGTGCAGCAGCGGCTTGCCTTCCTGCAGGCGCCACTGGCCACCGCGCAATGGGTGCTGCAACAAATACAGGGCATCATCAGCGGCGGTGGCGGCATGCCCATGCCCCAGGCACCTGCGGCGCGGCTGAACCTGCTGGGCGCGCTGTTCAGCGGCACTGCCGCTTTCGCCACCAGGCTGTTCACCACGCTGCTGGTATTGTTTTACCTGCTGGTGTCGGGCGAGACCTTTCTACGCCGCATCGTTGAGATTCTGCCGACCTTTGGCAACAAACGGCAGGCGGTCGAGACCTCCCTGCATATCGAGCGCGATGTCTCAGTCTATCTCATTACGGTCACACTGATCAACGTCACAGTCGGGCTTTGCACCCTGGGCGTGATGTGGGCCTGCGGCGTGGCGAACCCATTGCTGTGGGGCGTGATAGCCCTGGTGCTGAATTATGTGCCCATTGTCGGCCCGATGATCGCGACGGTCATATTCCTGATGGCAAGCGTGCTTTCGCTCGGTGTCACCTGGTGGGCGCTGCTTCCGGTCGGGCTGTACTTCTGCGTGCATGTGATCGAGGGCGAGTTCGTCACCCCGCTGCTGGTGGCCCGTCGCTTCACCGTCAATCCGGTCGCCGTGATTCTGGCGTTGATATTCTGGTACTGGATGTGGGGGGTGCCGGGCGTGATCCTCGCCGTGCCGATGCTGGCCATCATCAAGATCGTCTGTGACGACCTGCGTCCATTCCGCGCATTCGGTCATCTGCTGGAGGGTTAGTTGGCGCCGGCATTGCGCGGCGCGGGACATCGTGGGAACCACGGCGGCTCGGCGGCGTTTATGTTGGCCGGTCGTAGCGGGGGCAGTTGTAGCGGGGCCAGCATGTTCGCTCGGGCTTGGCTGCTGATGAACGGCTGCGTGCAGGCTTTCATCGATGATGGCGCGCTTAGCCGGGGTGCGTCGATCGCGTTCTACGCCAGCACCTCCCTGGGCCCGGTGTTGCTCGTGGTCGTTGCTATCGCCGGGCTTGCCTTCGGTGAGGATGCGGCCCGCGGCGCGGTGTCGGCCGAACTCAGCGGGTTGATGGGCAAGCCGAGCGCCGATCTGGTGCAGTCCGTGGTGCAGGGCGCATCGGGCACCTCGAGCGGTATTCTCGCCTCCGTCGTGGGAGGCGTAACTCTGTTCGTCACAGTCTCTGGTGTCTTCGGTGAGATGCAATCGGCGTTGAACGCGATCTGGAAGACGCGTCCGCACGGCACCACCATCTCGCGCCTGTTGCGGGCGCGGGCGGCGAGCCTTGGTTTGGTTGCAGCGCTCGGCTTCCTGATGCTGGTGTCGCTGGTGATCAGCGCATTGCTGTCTGCGCTCGCCGATACCATCAACGCCGTACTGCCGTTCAGCGCGGAGGTCCTGGAGGCCATGAACTTCGTCATATCCTTTGCCCTGATCTCGGTGATGTTCGCGGCAATCTACAAAGTGCTGCCCGATGCAAAGCTGTCCTGGCATGACGTTCTGGTCGGTGCCGTGGTGACGGCGTTGCTGTTCACTGTTGGCAAGTTTCTGATCGGACTTTATCTCGGTCGCAGCCTGGTGGCCTCCAGCTACGGTGCCGCCGGGGCACTCATCGTGGTGCTGCTGTGGATCTACTACTCGGCGCAGATCTTTCTGCTGGGCGCGGAGTTCACCAAGATCTACGCGAGCTACCGCGGCACACCGGCAGCCATCCGCGCCGTCGATTAGCCCGGCTTGCGCACCTGCCGGTGCGACTAGCCCCGCTTGCGCACCTGCCGGTGCGGCGGCAGGTTGCGGGCGAACGACGGGAGGGGCCCATGGCTAAAGTGGCGGTTCTGGATGATTGGCAGGGTGTGGCACGCGGCAGCGCCGACTGGTCCGCGCTGCAGGCGCGCGCCGAAGTGGTGTTCTTCGAGGACGCCTTCGCCGATGAGGCTGACGCGGCGCGCAGGCTGGCCGATTTCGAGATAGTACCTGTCGATGCGTGAACGTTTGCCATTGCCCGGCAGCCTGATCAACCGCCTGCCCAAACTACAGATGCTTGGCATGACCGGCGCACGCAATGCCTCGCTCGACACCGAAGCCTGCACCGCGCGCGGCGTGGTCGTGTGCCACACGGTCGCCGGCGGCGGCGCCACCAACGATTTCGCCACTGCCGAGTTGGCGCTTGGCCTGATGATCGCCGCGGCACGCGGCCTGCCGGCTGGTGATGCGAATATCCGCGCGGGGCGTTTCCAGATGGGAGTTCCCGTGGGCATCGGCTTGAAGGGCAAGACACTTGGTGTAATCGGCCTCGGCCGCCTGGGCACCTACATGGCGCGCTATGGCAACGCGCTCGGTATGAAGGTGATCGGCTGGAGCCAGAACCTGACAGCGGAAAAAGCCGCCGCCGCCGGTGCCACCATGGTCAGCAAGCAGGAGCTGCTCTCCACCGCGGACGTCGTCAGCATCCATCTGGTACTGTCGCCGCGCTCGCGCGGGCTGCTCGGCGCGGCGGACCTGGCGCAGATGAAACACGGCGCGATCCTGGTGAACACCTCGCGCGGCCCCATTGTCGATGAGGCGGCGCTGCTGGAAGCCGTGCATGCCGGGCGGATCGTTGCCGCATTGGATGTTTACGATCGCGAGCCGTTGCCGGCCGGGCATTCGTTGCGCAGTGCGCCCAATACCGTGCTGACGCCGCATCTTGGCTATTGCGTGCACGAGACCTGGCAGCAATTTTATCCGCAATGCGTCGAGAACGCGCTGGCCTTCCTCGACGGCAAGCCAATCCGCGTTACCAATCCCCAGGCGCTGGAGAAACGCCGCTGAGCATGCGCGCGCGGCTCGATCTTCATAGCCGTAACACGCTGAAGCTCGGCCTGTTCGGTGCCAATTGCTCGTCCGGCCGCGCGGTCACCAAGGTGTCCGAACGCTGGAGCGGCAGTTGGCCGGACAGCCTGCGCCTGGCGCAAATGGCGGACGACGCCGGCATCGAGTTCATGCTTCCGGTCGGCCGCTGGAAGGGTTATGGCGGCGACACCGACTATCAGGGATCGACGCTGGAGTCGGTGACCTGGGCCGCCGGCCTGCTGGCCGCGACGCGGCACCTGACGGTGTTCGCCACGGTGCATGCGCCGCTGATCCATCCGATCATCGCCGCGAAGCAATTCGTCACCGCCGATCATATCGGCGCCGGACGTTTCGGTCTGAATGTCGTCTGCGGCTGGAACGAAGACGAGTTCGAAATGTTCGGCGTGACCATGCGCGAACACGCCACCCGTTACGAGTACGCGCAGGAGTGGCTGGATGCGATCAAGCGCGCCTGGGGCGCCGAGGACGACTTCGACGTTGACGGGCGCTTCATCCGGTTGAAGCAGGTGCGCGCCAAGCCGAAACCGTTCGGCGACAGTCGGCCGATCATCATGAATGCGGCCGCCTCGCCGACCGGCCAGGCCTTCGCCATCCGCAATTGCGACGCGCTGTTCTCGATGACGCCGAAAGGCAGGTTCGACGAGTTCGCCGCGCATGTGCGCAACGTCAAGGCGCTGGCGCGCGCGCAGGGCCGTGAGCTCGACGTCTATACTGTTGGCGTTGTCACTTGCCGCCCGACGCGCCGCGACGCCGAGGCCTATTACCGCCACTGCGTCATCGACAACGCCGACTGGGCGGCGGTGGACCACATCATGGCGATGCGCGGCGTCACCCCGGAGAAATACCCGGACGATTTCGAGGAACGCCGTGCTCACCAGGCGAACGGCATGGGCGGTGTGCCGATCGTTGGCGATCCCGATGATGTCGCTGGTGAGTTGGCGCGCCTCAGCGCCACCGGCGCGCGCGGCTCGCTGTGTCGTTCGTGAATTATCTCGAAGAACTGCCATTCTTCTGCGATGAAGTGCTGCCGAGGCTGCAACGCCGAGGGCTGCGTTGCGCCGGCGGTTGACCGGGCTGCGCGGTCACCAAGATGCCCGAACGTTGGCCGATCCCGCCGGGATCACAGCGAAGCAGCCGCCCTTGCCCGGGACGCGCAATCCCGGTTTGCTGATCGGCGACAAAGCTTCGGGAGGCAAGGATGGCCGCGCGCGTCGGCATCGTCGGCATTGGCATCATGGGCACCGCGATGATGCGCAACCTGCTCAGCGACGGCTTCGAGGTCGTGGGCTACGACGTCTCCGCGGATGCGATGGCGCGGCTCGCCGAGGCAGGTGGAGTCACCGCCAACTCACCGCGCGACGTCGCGGAAAAAGTCGAGATCCTGATCACCTCGCTGCCCAGCGTTGATGCCTTCGAGCAGGTGATGGCGGGGCAGGGCGGCATCGCGTCCAGCAACGGCAAGGGTCAGATCGTCATCGAATGCAGCACCTTGCCGATCGGGGTGAAGGCGCGCGGGCAGGCGCAGCTCGCGGCGCAGGGCAAGGTCCTGCTCGACTGCCCGGTCAGCGGCACCGGCGCCCAGGCGGCCAGCAAGGACCTCGTGGTCTTCGCCAGCGGTGACGAAGCGGCTTTCGAGCGCTGCCGCGCGGTGCTCGCCGGCATATCGCGCGCGCAGAAATATGTCGGTGCATTCGGCAACGGCAGCAAAATGAAGTTCATCGCCAACCATCTCGTCACCATCCACAATTTGTCGACGGCCGAAGCCTTTGTGCTCGGTGAGATGGCCGGGCTCGATCCGGCGTTGATTTTCGATGTGATTGCCGACAGTGCCGGGTCCTCGCGCATGTTTCAGATCCGTGGCCCGATGATGGTGGCGGGCCAATACGACAAACCGACAGCGACGATGAAGACGCATTTGAAGGATATCGACATCATTGGCAAATTCGCCGCCGACCTGCATTGTCCGACGCCGCTGTTCACTGCCGCGGCGCAATTTTACCATGCGGGTATCGCGCAAGGCCGCGACGGTCAGGACACCGCCGCGGTCTGTGCGGTGCTGGAAAAGCTCGCAGGGATCGAGCGAAAGGGGTGATGGTGCGTTGCCGCAATAATCTATTCGTTTTGCTTGCGGTCGGTCTGACAACAGCCGATGTATGGAGCCCATCAGCGTTATGTCCATGTCTTGCCGGCGAAGGCATCCACGGCTTTCTTTGTTGCACGAAGGCAAGTCGTGGATACCGGCCTTCGCCGGCATGACGGGGGTAGTGGCGGACACATCACCTGAATCAAACACCGTCAGCGATAGAACTCGATCTTCGCCTCGCGAAACCAGAGGAAATTTGCTGGCGCGGCGGAAATCGGCCCGTTGATGGCGAACACCGCGATCTCGAATTTGTCGCCCGGTGCGACGGCATCGCGCAGCACGACGCGATTGGGCATATTGAAGCCCTGGATCGTGGCCGGGCTGGGCCTGCCGGCTGCCCGCGGCATCACCCCATCGACCCAGACCTCGGCATAGTCATCGACATTCACCGTCAGTACCGTTTTCGTGCCGGAGGTGGCGAAACCCGCGGCGCTCGCGGGTATCGTCAGGGTGGCGCGGAACCAGAAGAACGACACCATGCCGCCGCCCCGCCTGGCGCCCAGGTCCGTCGCGGCAACTTCCGGCCACGCGGAATCGTCGAAGCCGCTTAGTTCGGCATGCGGTTCGATGTCATAGGTCGTCTTGAATTCGGGCATGGAGTCGGCGAGCGCTGGGCACTCGACGATTTTCGCCTCCATCGCCTTCCACCGCACGCCGAACACCGCGGCTCCTTCGGTGGTCATCAGATCGACCACATGCACCGGCGGCAGCAATGGCGCGATCGGCGGCGGCGGGCTGGGCAAAGGCGGGTTGGGCGGTGCCACGGAAGCCGTTGGCCTGATGTAAATGTTCGCGGGCATTTTCGTTTCCTTTCGATCGGATCATCGAACTTCGGTGAGGCCAGCCATTTGCTACAATCCGAGACCGCCGTCGAGCGGTATGGTCTGCCCGGTCATGTAGTTCGATGCATCCGACGCGAGATACAGCGCCAGCAATCCGACTTCCCGCAACCGCCCCGCCCGCCGCAGCGGCACCGTCTGCTCCGCCCGCTGCGTGAGTTGGCGGAACCGCTCCTCGCCGGCGGTCACGAGGTCCGGGAAAAGGCCCGGCGAAATCGCATTGACGTGCACGCCGTAGGGCGCCCATTCCAGCGCCTGCGCCCGGGTAAACCCGGCGAGCGCGGTCTTGGCCGTGGTGTAGATCACCATGTCCCGACCGCCCTGATGCGCGGTCCACGACGCGATGTTGATCACCTTCCCGGAACGACGCGCCAGCATGTGCGGGCCGACGGCGCGGGTGCACAGCAGCGCCTCGGTCAGGTTGATGTCCATGATGAACCGCAGTTCATCGTCGGACACACCGGGGGCACTCTCGTTATTGTCCGGCAGCGTGACCAGCGGCTTGCGGATGGAATCACCCAGCGCATTCACCAGGACGTCGATGCGCCCGAACGTCGTGAGGATCTGATCAACGGCGCGTCGGACATTGTCGGGTTTCGTAACGTCAGCGACGATGGGAAAGACGCGTCGTCCGGACGCAGCCGCGATCTCCGCTGCTGTCGTCTCGACATACTTCTGCGTCAGGGCATTCAGCGCGATGTCGGCGCCGGCCTCGGCGAGCACCTGGGCAATGCCCTTGCCAATGCCGCGTCCGGCCCCTGTGATGAAGACGACTTTCCCCGTGATATCGAATTCGATCGGCATCATTGCGTGTTCCCCCGATAGCGTGGCGCTGCGGTGCGCGCACCCTCACCCAGCGCTGCGCGCTGACCTCTCCCGCAAGCGGGCGAGGTGTACGATCCCTTCGTGCTACCGGCGAACGGCGTCAAGCTCGACGCACGTAGGGACGCACGGCGTCAAGCAACTGCGCGGATGGCGCGAGCCGCGGCCCTTCACCCTGGTCGATCTGCGGCACAATCGTTACGCCCCAGCTGGGTAACATCCGGAGCGACGCCTGCGCTACGGGATGGTCCAGCAGCGGCTGGTTCAGCGATGGACCGACGATCACCGGCGTGCCGCGTCCTATCGCCTCGGCGACCACGGACAGTGCAAGGCTGTCGGCGATGCCGTGCGCGAGCTTGTTGAGCGAGTTGAAGCTGCACGGCGCGAACAACACTACCCCTCGCGGCGGTCGGGGACGGATCGCGAGATCGAAGTATGACTCGACAACCTGTGCCCCCTCGACGTCCGCAAGGTCGCGCGCCGCAATCACGCGCGACGCGTTCGGCGTCGGCAGCGCGATGACCGTTGCGAAGCCGAGCCCAACCAGCCCGCGCAGAAGCTCCGGACCACGCGCCGCCGTCGTGGTGCCGCTGAGCACCAGATAAGCCACGTCGAACGTTTCGCCACCAGCGGCTGCATCGAAAGTCGGATCGTTGGTCACCAGCGTCGTACCTGTCCTTGGAGGCTTCGTGCCGCGGCCATGCCTGCCTGCATCACCACGGCGTAGCCGCGCCCGAGTACACGCCCAATCCCGGCCGCTGTCGATCCGGCGCCGCAGCGCAACGTCTGCTTCAACCGTCCCGCTGACGGCAAATCATGGCCCGCGCTTGACCCATCCGCCGGTCGCGCTATGCCAGTCCGGCAAGTCCAACGCAGGAGAAAGCACATGCGCGCCTGGGCCGTGGTCGAGAACGGAGCGCCGTTGCAGGAGATCGAGCTGCCGACGCCGGAACCCGAAGGCACCGAGGTCCTGATCGCCGTCACCCATTGTGGCGTGTGCCATTCGGACCTGCATATCTGGGACGGCTACTACGACCTTGGCGGCGGCAAGCACATGTCGCTGAAGGACCGCGGCGTCGTGCTGCCGCTGGCGATGGGCCACGAGGTCGTCGGCCGCGTCGCCAAGCTCGGCCCCGATGCCCCAGGGGGCAAGCATGGTGTGAAAGTCGGTGACCTGCGCATCGTGTTTCCCTGGGTCGGCTGCGGCACCTGCGACAAGTGCGTGGCGGAGGAGGACAACATGTGCCTCACGCCGCGCAGCATCGGCGTCTACCAGAACGGCGGCTACGGCACGCATGTGGTGGCGCCGCATCCACGCCATCTGATCGATCCCGGCACGCTCGATCCGGCGGTTGCCGCAACGTACGCCTGTTCCGGCGTCACCGTCTATTCGGCGATCCGCAAGGCGATGCCACTGTCACCGCAGGAGGCAATCGTTGTGGTTGGCGCCGGTGGCCTTGGGCTGAACGCGATTGCCGTGCTGAAGGCGCTCAAGCACCAGAACATCGTCGTGGTCGACATCAGCGCCGAGAAACGCGACGCCGCGCTGGCCGAGGGTGCCACCAAGGTGGTGGACGGGTCCGGCGACGGTGCCGAGGTCACCAGGCGCATCATCGACGCTGCCGGCGGCCCGGTGCTGGCGGTCGTTGATCTGGTGAACGGCACGCCTACCGCACGTTTCGCGTTCGACGCGCTGCGCAAGGGCGGCAAGCTGATCCAGGTCGGCCTGTTCGGTGGCGAACTGACATTGCCGCTGCCGCTGATGGCGATCCGTGCGCTGACCGTCCAAGGCAGCTATGTCGGCAACCCGAAGGAGCTGCGCGAGTTGGTGAAGCTGGCGCAGGACGGCGCGCTGCCCGCGCTGCCCGTCGCCACCGTGCCGCAGAGCGAGGCATACTCCGCGTTGATGCGGCTGAAGGACGGGAAGGTGACCGGGCGGCTGGTGCTGCGCGCCGAGGCCGCCTGAGGCCCTGAGGCGAAATAAGTGCTTCAACCGCACGCGTGGCAAACTTCTGGGTTATGGCTGGGCCTGGCCCCATAGGCGTCAGGATGAGGACATGGCTGGGAGGATTCTCCCCCTCCCCTTGAGGGAGGGGGTTGGGGGGAGGGGTAGGGCCAGGCTCGCACCGAAGATTTTTTGCGCGCGGACCCCTCCCCCCAACCTTGGTCCGCTTCGCGGCCCAAGCCCTCAAGGGGAGGGGGAGAGTCGGCTAGGCGGCGCGGATCCGGCTTAGGAAGTTATCGACCTGGCCGCGCAGGTGCCCGGCCTCGGTTCCCAGCGCGGCGGCCGCCGACTTCACTGCCTGCGCGGTCGCCCCGGCTGCATCCGCCGCCTCGCTCATGCGCATGACGGTCTGCGATGCGTCCTGGGTCCGTCCCGCCGCGGCCTGCGCGTTGCGCGCGATCTCCTTCGTTGATGCACCCTGCTGTTCCACCGCCGCCGCGATCGAGGCCGCGACCGAACTGACCTCCTCGATCGTCGCGCCGATCTGCTTGATCGCTTTCACTGCCGCGCCGGTCACGTCTCGCACCGCCGAGATCTGGCTGGCGATCTCCCCGGTGGCCTTGGCAGTCTGTTTTGCAAGCGATTTGACCTCGGATGCGACCACCGCGAAGCCCTTGCCGGCCTCACCGGCCCGTGCCGCCTCGATCGTTGCGTTCAGCGCCAACAGGTTGGTCTGTGCGGCGATATCGCCGATCAGCTTCACCACGTCACCGATGCGTGCCGCGGAGTCCGCAAGGCCGCGCACCGTGCCGTCGGTCTGCCGCGTCTCGGCGACCGCGCGGCCGGTGATCTGCGTGGCATGCGCGACCTGGCGGTTGATCTCGGCGATCGATGCGCTCAGCTCCTCCGACGCCGCGGCAATTCCCGCGACATTGCTGGAGGCATCCTGCGTCGCGACCGTCGCCGCACGCGCGTGATCATTGCTGCGCGTGGAGATGACTTCCATCTCGCCGGACGCCTGGGTCATCTGCGCGGAAGCCCCGTTCAGTGCATCCAGTGCGTTGCGCACCTGCGCATCGAAACTGCCGATATGTGCCTCGACCGCCCGCTGGCGTTCCGCCGCGAGCGTGTTCTGGCGCTGCTGGTCCTGCTCGATTGTCGCCTTGTCCGCGGCCTGCTGGCGGAACACCGCCAGTGCGCCGGCCAGCGCGCCGATCTCATCCTTTCGGTCGGTAAATGGCGCTGCCACGCTCAGATCGCCGCACGCGAGCTTCAGCATGGCGTCGCGCAGCACGTGCAGCGGACGAATGACCCGCCGGCTGACCGCCATCATGCCAGCACCGGACAGCAGGATTGCGGCAAGCAGCAGTGCGCTCATCAGCGTCAGTCGCAGCGCCGCTGCGTCACGTGACGTCGCCGCATGGTCGTGCGCGGTGTCGAGTGCCGCTTCAGCCACGTCCAGCATGGCGCCGAGGCGAGACACGGTGTAGGGGGTCCATTGGTCGACCGTCATCTCGGGCTTTTGGCCCGTAATCAGTGCGTCGAGCATGCGCTCGCGTTTGGCCAGGTAATCCGGCGCGAAGAATTGCTGCTTTGCGGCTGCCAGACGGTCGGTGAAGCCGCGCGGCAGGTCAACGCCGTAGAGCGCATCTTCGATCGCCGTCCAGAGTGCCGCGGCGGCGCCCGCGTTGCTGGCGTATTTTTGCCTGGCGTCTGCCGGCACATGGCCGGCGGCCAATCCCTGGGATATCAGCAGTGACGCGTCGCCCGCGGTGTTGCGTGCCATCCAGGCGAGTTGCTTGACCTCCACCATCAGGTCGACAAACGCATCGACGCGCTTGATGTCGGCGAACAGGTGCGAGGAGATGGTCTCCAGGGTCGTCTGCATCGCGATGCCCTCGGCCATGTACGCCTCACCGAGACCTGTCCTGCGGGTCGCCTTCGGCTTGCCAACGCCGTCCCAGAACTCGGCCTGCAGCGCGGTGAGTGTGGCGAGCGAAGCCCGCAGCTTGGCCAGTTCCGCGTCGCGCCCGGCGAAATCGAGCCGCGCCACCTGCTCGACGGTGGCGCGCAACGCCGGCATCTGGGCGTCCTCGATCTGGGCGAGATAGGTCTTCATGTCCGGCGTGATCGGATCGGGTGCGTTCCATAGCCGCGAGACCGAATTGCGATCGGTGCGAATGTTGACCAGAACCTTGAAGGCTTGGCCGGATGCGTCGATGACGCGCAAGGTCCGCGCGTTGGAGTCGAGCTGTCCCCAGACGTCCCACACTCGCGTGGCGAGGATCAGGATGACCAGCGCGGCCAGCACGGTCAGGACGGACTTGAGCAGTAGCTCAGACGACAGACGATTGAGCACGATTGCCTCGCACGAGGAAACGGCTCCCATGCGCCGGAAGAGGTAAACAACGGATGTATGCGGCGGCGGTTGATCGTCTGGTTAACCCGAACGAGGGGCGCGGTTGAGCGGTGCAGCCTGATGGGCGCACACTGGCGCGGTCGCCTTCATGGAGTATTCGATGTCTACGTCCGTCGTGTCTGCCCGCCGCTCCGTCGTGCTGCGTCGCCGCCCGTCCGGCGAGCCGGATCGGTCCGACTTTGACATCGTCGAGGACGTCATCCCGACCCCTGGCGCCGGCGAGGTGGTGACCCGCACCATATTTTTATCGATCGATCCGTACATGCGGGGCCGGCTGCGCGAGCAGCAGACCTACGCCAAAGCGGTCGAGATCGGCGAGGTGATGACCGGCGAGACGGTGGGCGAAGTAGTTGCCTCGGCTGACCCGGGGTTTGCGGTGGGCGATATCGCCGTCGGGGCACGCGGTTGGCAAACCCATGTGCTCAGCAAGGCGGCGCAGCTTGTCAAAGTGGACAGGGCGGGGGCGCCGATTTCCACCTATCTCGGCGTGCTGGGAATGCCCGGGGCCACGGCCTATACCGGTGTGACCGACATCCTGAAGCCCAAGGCGGGGGAAACCGTGGTGATCTCGGCGGCCTCGGGCGCGGTTGGCTCGGTGGCTGGCCAGCTTGCCAAGCGGGCCGGGGCCAGGGTCGTCGGCGTGGCCGGCGGCGCCGACAAATGTCTTTACGTGCAGGATTCGCTGGGCTTCGACGACTGCGTCGACCACCGCGCGATAGATTTGCGCGCCGAGTTGGCGGCGGCGTGCCCGAACGGCGTGGATTGCTATTTCGAGAATGTTGGTGGCGCCGTGCAGGCGGCGGTGTTCGACCTGCTGAACCCGTTCGCCCGCGTGGCGATGTGCGGGATGGTGTCGCAAGCCAACCAGGACCCGTTCCCGCCGGGGCCCAACCTGGGCTTCGTGGTCGGCAAGCGCGTGCTGGTCCAGGGCTTCATCGTGTCCGACAAGCCGGAGCGCATGGCCGAATGGCGCAAGCTGGCGGCCCCCTGGGTGGCGGAGGGCAGCCTGATATACCGCGAGGATGAGGTCGACGGGCTGGAAAATGCCCCGGATGCGCTGGCCGGCATTCTAGGCGGGCGGAATTTCGGTAAGCTGCTGGTGAGAGTTGGACCGGGTCCGCACTGAGCGGGGCGGCCAGGGACAAGCGCCAAAAGGACAAAAGAATGATCGATCAGGCATTGGCCGACACGCTGACGGCGTGGCGGCGCCATCTGCACGCGCATCCCGAGTTGACGCTGCACGAGAAAGAGACCTCGGCGTTCGTGCAGGCCAGGCTGACGGAGCTTGGCGTAGCATTTACCGCGGGGATCGGCGGGCACGGCGTGGTGGCGACGATCAGCCGTGGCCAGTCCAACCGCAGCGTCGGCCTGCGCGCCGACATGGACGCGCTGCCGATCATCGAGACGACGACGCTGCCTTATGCGTCGACCAACCCCGGCGTGATGCATGCCTGCGGGCATGACGGGCACACCGTGTCATTGCTTGGTGCCGCGGCATTGCTGACGCGCGACGCTTCCTGGAGCGGCACGGTGCATCTGGTGTTCCAACCGGCCGAGGAGGGCGGCGGCGGGGCGAAGGCGATGATCGCCGACGGGCTGTTCGAGCGGTTCCCGATGGAGCGCATCTTCGGCTATCACAACTGGCCGGGGTTGGAGGCCGGTGCGGTCGCCGTGCATGACGGGCCGGTGATGGCAGCGGGGAACCGGCTGGTCCTTACGGTCAAGGGTCATTCCGGTCATGCGGCGCTGCCGCACATGACGCGCGACCCGATGGTGGCCGCGGCCCATCTGCTGCTGGCGCTGCAAACGATCGTGTCGCGCAATGTCGATCCGCTGGACAGCGCAGTGATCACCATCGCGATGATGCAGGCGGGAAGTGCGGCGAATCAGATCCCCGCGGAAGCGGTGATGCGCGGCACGATGCGCACGCTGCGCACTGCGGTGCGCGATCAGGTCGAGGCGGCGATCCACCGCGTCGCCGCCGGTGTGGCGCACACGTTCGAGGTCGAGATCGACGTCGCGATTCCGCGCGGCAATCCGGTGACGCTGAATACGCCGGCGGAGCGCGATCTGGCGGCCGGTGCGGTGGTGGCGGCAGGGTTGCCGCTGCGGCGCGACATGGCGCCGGCGATGACCGGCGAGGATTTTGCCTGGTACCTCGAGCAGCGCCCTGGCGCTTTCGTCTGGATCGGCAACGGTCCGGCGGATGGCGGGCGGGAACTGCACAACTCCAATTACAACTATAACGACGCGATCCTGCCGGCGGCGTCGACGCTATCTGGCCGGCGTGGCGAAGCGGGCGTTGGGCGACTGAACACGCGCAGGGCGGAACACCCTTGACCCCGAACCCTTGATCCGGGGGCAGCGCCGCGCCTTCCGCCACGTGCGTCCCGCCGCCCCGTCACCATCACGCCGGTGCGTGCGCGAACTTCTCCAGCGCGCCCTCGTCGATCACCGTCGTCATCATGAACTGGAACAGCGCCGCGCCGATCAACGTGATGAGGGCACCGATCGCCAAGGCCACCACGAACGAGCCAGTCGTATCAACGGCGAACCCGGTCAGGATCGGCGACAGCGTGCCGCCAAGGAAACCCGCAAAGTTCTGGTTGCTGGCGGCGGAGGCGCAATAGGCCTGCGGCGTGACCGCCGTCACCAGGATCCATTTGCAGGTAATGCCGAACTGCATGAAGAACATCGACACCGCGATGCAAGTAATCGCCACGCCGGCGCTGGTGGCGACCGCCGCCAGTCCAGTGAACGCAGCCGAGAGCAGCAAGCCAATGACCAGCGGCAGACGGCGGCTGGCGATCAGCTCCATGCCACGCGCGACCAGCCGGTCCGAAAGGTAGCCGCCACACAGCGCGCCGGCGAACGCACAGACCAGCGGCACCGAGGCGAGAAATCCGGTCTTGGCGATGCTGATATGCTGCTGCATCTCCAGATAGGCCGGCAGCCAGGTCTGGTACATCCAGGTGATGTAGCCGGTGCAGAAGGCGCCAAGCATCAGTACCCACATGGCACGAAAGCGGAACAGCGAGGTCCACTGGCGTAACGAGACTGCCGACTTGGCTTCACGGTTTGCCCGCAGGTACTCTGCATCTTGCGGTTCCAGCGCCTGGGCCCTGGGGTCGCGGTAGATCATGAACCAGAGACCGGCAGCGACGATGCCGGCCAGGCCCATGACGATGAACATCACCCGCCAATTGAGGGCGAGCATCAAGCCGGTCAGGATCGGTGGTGCGAGCGTCGGGCCGATATAGGCGCCCGAGGTATAAACGCCGCTCGGCGTGCCGCGGTCCTTGACATCGAACCAGTCGCTGACCGAGCGCGTTGCGGACGGAAAGCACGGCGCCTCGGTGGCGCCGAGGCCGATCCGCGACAGCATCAGGAGAAAATAGGTGCTTGCTATGCCGCCGGCCGCCTGGCACAGCGACCACAGGATCATTGCCGCGCCGACCAGGATTTTTGGGCCGATCCGATCGAGCAAATAGCCAGATGGTAGCTGGGCGATTCCATAAGTGAGCGCCCAGGCGGATCCCAACGCACCGATGGCGGTGGCGTTGATGCCGAACTCCTGCCGGATCTTCAGATTGCCGATCGCCAAGGTGGAACGGTCCATGTAGTTCATTGCGATGGCCGCGGTGACGAGGATGATCGCAATCCACTGCATGCGTCGAAGCTGGCGTGACGGACCGACGGCCGGCATGTAGTCCTCCCCTGCGTCGTGCGCATGGTTCGGTCCATGCGGTGTTGGTTCATGCGTACCCCACGATTGTGCCAAGGCAAAAGCGAGCGGAGCCTGATCCGGACCGCGGCCAGGGTTACATATTGGCGCTCCTCCTCCCCTTGAGGGCTTGGGCCGCGAAGCGGACCAAGGTTTGGGGGGAGGGGTTGGTAGCGCTTCGCCCCCTCCCCCCAACCTTGGTCCGCTTCGCGGCCCAAGCCCTCAAGGGGAGGGGGAGTCCAAAGGTAACGCTTCCCCCGCTACAGGAATTTCGCCGGCCGGATCATCGCCCGCCACATATGTGCTACGGGGCTATTGTCGAAGCCCAGTCCCTGTTCCGGCTGGCGAAACTTTCGGCCGATCACATCGGTGAATTCCTCGAGCTCGACCTTGGCGTTCGGGTCGAACGAGTAAATGTCGTGGACCGTGATCATCCGGCCCGACATGTACCATTTGTGGTCGCGCATCCGCTTATAGTCGTCCTCGACATAGGGGTCGGGGCGGTAGTCTGCACCGAAGAACTTGATGTAGGACTCCGGGTATTCGTAGCCGACCGTTGCGTCGGGATAAAAGCGCAACACCTGGTGTGCGCGGATCGCCCAGGTAACTTCCTCATCGACGTAGGGTTCGACCAGTTGCGCGCCCCAATAGCCGTGGTCGCCGCGGATGAACCCGATGGTCGAGATGTCGTGCAGCAGGCAGGCCAGCACCATGTTGTCCGACAAGCCGGCATTCAGCGCGTGCTTCGCGCTTTGCAGCAGGTGTGCGGCGGGGCCGAAACGGTATTTGAAGAAGTCGACCAGGGTGGGCTTCTCCGGCATCGGCGGCAGGCGCGGGTCGTCACCCATCAGCACGCGCGCATTGGGATTGGCTTTCATCAAGGCGTTGGTGTTCGGCGGCGGCCCCAAGTCGCCGTCGGCCATGCTGTAGAGACGCGACTTGATGACGATAAGGTCGAGGTTCCGGCTCATTTGATCTTCGAGCGCGTCGGCGCGCTGGGCGAGGGTCATTGCGTCGTTCATGCGTTTTCTCCCGGGTGGGTGAATGCTGGCGGGAAGGCTAGCAGATTGTGCGCGATCGCGTCGATTGGCTCGACGATCGTAATTCGGACCTGGCAGCATTCATGGCATCGCGCCACGGCAGGCGTCCGCTTTGGCGCCCTGAGCAGGTTTCTGCACCGTTCCGAAGATCGCCGTGATCTGACAGTGAATCCCGTGATGCACACTCAGTAGCTCGGCTTGGTCGAAAATGGCGTGAGCTGAAGCTCGTGTGTCCAGCACGACCGGTCCTGGGTGTGCAGGTAGTAGAATGCCTCGGCGATCTTGGCCGGATTGATCACGAGATCGGGTCAATTCTGCACTCTCGGCAGCGCCCTTGTTCCGGGTAAGTCGATGGTGCCGTCGATCACCACATTGGCCACGTGCACGCCGTGTTCAGAGTACTCCTCGGTGAGCACCTGCGCCAACGTGCGCATCATGACCCTGGGGTAGTAAAGCGATTGCCCGGTCATTCGCTTGCGCCCGCGTAGCGAGCTGGAGTTGTTCGAGAAGAAGAACGACCCTGCGCCGTTCTTGCGCATGGCCGGCAGTACTTCCTTGGCAACGAGAAAGGGGCCGCGGCTGGCAATGTGCTGTGCGGTGTCGAACATCTCCACCGGGATGTGTTCGAGCAATTCCTTCTCAGGCGGAAGATCGCGGCCTTCCAGGTAACCCGCGTTGTAGATCAGCACGTCCGGATCGCCGGCCTCGCGGCGGATCGTGGCGAACGCCGCCGAGATGGAGTCTTGAGAGACAAGGTCCAGCTCGACGACCGTGCAGTCTCCGCCTTGTGCCCGGATGGCCTCGGCCAGAGGTGCGGCATTGGCTGCGGTGCGGGTTGTCAGCACAACGAAGAAATTCTCCGCCGCGAACTTCTGCGCGATGGCGCCGCCCACGCCCCAGCGCACGCCGACCGGCAGGTCGCTGTCGTCCAGTGTTCGGCCGTGCGCCAGTAGGGTATTGCGGCCATCCGACTGCCACTTGGACGTGGCGCCGACCACGACGGCGACTTTTTTCCCTATTGTGTTGGTTTTGCGATCTTGGTTCATTACGAAACGTTCCCCTGTTGGTTTGGTGCGATCGGACGAATGGTAAACACGCTCCGCCACATAGCTTCGGATCAATGGGAGCGACGGCGCATGTCAGGCTGCCCGGTCCCAGCCCCACCAGGCGCAGAGTGCGTCGCCCATGATCAGCTTCTGGTCCTGATCGCTGAGCCACGGCAGTTCCCGCGTGAACATTGTTACGCATTCGCGCCAGGAACACGGCATCTTCGTGATGTCCGTGCCCCAGAACATGCGCCGCGGACCGAAGGCATCGTAGATCTGTCGCAGGTAGATGTGCATTGCGGGGAACGGATAAGCCTCGCTGGAATAGCCCGGTGCGCCGGTCGCTTTGACCGCAACATTGGGGAACTTCGCCAGCGCCAGAAGATCCGGCATGTAAGTCATCGAAGCGGCGTCTTTCAGCGTGGTCAGGCCACCCCTGCCGCCCAGGTGATCGATGGTCAACCGAAGGCCCGGGTGGCGCTCGGCGATCCGACCAAGTTCCGTCAGCAAATCGGTCGCCAGCGCGGCGATGGGAACACTGGCGTTTTCAGCCTCCGCCCAAAGCCAATCGAGTGTGCCATCATGCAGTTGCTGCCGCGCGGGATCGCTCAGGAACGTATACCGTAGACCGAGCATTCCCAGTTGGTCTCGCCAATCCGCGATGCGCGCGCGAGAGCCCGGTCGATCGAGCGGCAGCGAACCCATGATCGCGAGCCGGCCGGGGTAGTTCCGCACCGCCGCGAATGCCATATCGGTGGAACCTGGATCCCAACCCGGCGGATGAATGACCGCGGCATCGACACCGCCCTCGTCCATCAGGATGATGGCTTCCTCTGCGGTGAAGTGCGTCACCTGCCGATGCGACAGGTTGCTCGGCAGGCCACTTCCCCAGAGATGAATTTGGGCGTCGACGATCTGCATCGCATCCCTCATTTCTTCATGTTTTGCGCCTGGCGGAGAGTACTCCAGACGCTCAGTCACCGCCACATCCGGAACGGAACTATGCGGGCTTCCGGAGTGTCATCTCGAAGCACTGATCGTTGGGCATCGCCTAAGCTTCACGTTTCCCAGCAATCGTCTGCAAAGGATCGGACGCAGCCGCGCTACCGTCCAAGCCGGTCCGGTCGCAATCAGCCGACGACAGGGGCTCACGCGAGAGCACGTAGAGCACGTGGGCCTGATCCGTCCGGTTCGGCAAAGGAATGGATCGCCGCGTGATCCAGAAGCCCACCGCGCGGGCTTGCTCGACAAAGTCCAGGTCTTCGAAGCTCGACCACAGCAGCAGGTGCCCGCTTGGTGCGAGACTGTCTCGACAGCGAACCAGCCCGGCCTCTCCGTAAAGCACGGCGTTGCCTGGTGCCGACAGCGCTTTGGGGCCATTGTCCACGTCAAGCACGATGACGTCCCAGCGCCGGTCTACGTCGAGATGGTCCACGACATCGCTCTCGACCAGACGCACGCCAGACGCCAGCGTCGCCGCAAGACGCGGGTTTATGTAGCTGCCGAACCAGCGCAACACCGCGTCGGACCGTTCCGCGACCGTGATCCTCGCGCCGGTGGCCATGCCCGCATTATTCAAGGTCTCGAGAAGGCTAGCAAGCGTGTACCCAAGGCCGAGGCCACCCAGCAGGATCTCGAGACGAGACCCGCTCGCGAGCAGGCCGGCGAGACGGCCGAGTTGGTCCTCTGACGCGTGATACTCACCGTTCATCAGCTCCCAGCCGTCGGTGCGTATCATGTGCAAGCCATTCCGCTCGTACAGGTCGAGCCGGTTACCTGCCGACCAGGCGGCGGCGATATGCGTCCACATACGAGTTCACATCGGTGGCTAAAGATGACGTGCGGCGAACCGGCGACGCGGTCCCCGCGTCGTCGGTGCCGCTGTAACGTTCCGGGTCAGGCGCGGTGCAATCAGGCCAGACCGCCGAACCACAAACCGCAACAACCTCGGGACATTACCCCGGCGGCGCTACCGACAGCCCTTTCACCTTGTACAACTCAATGAAGGTGGCAACCAGTCCGGACGCCTTGGCCTCCTCCACGAATTCCCGCAGGAACTTCGCACCCTCGGTGTTCGCGCTCGGCGTCCCGATCGCCTGCTGCACCGCGGTGAACTGCCCATCCAGGATGCGCGCGCCCGGCATCTTCTGTACGTCGCCCAGCAGCCCGGGTCGCAGCCCGGCCAACGCATCCAGTTTATCGTTCACGAATTTGTCGACGGCGCTCGCCAGCCCATCCGACCGCACCAACGTCGCGTGCTTGATATTCCGCTCCAGCCACAAATCGTAAGCGCTGCGCGCCGACACCGCGATGCGCACGCCTGGCCGATCGACCTCGGCGATCGAGGTGATCGGCGACCCGGCGGGCACCAGGTAGGTCGCCTCGATCTCCACATAGGCGGCGGTAAAGGTGATCTTCTCCGCCCGTGCCGGCTCGGCGCCGATCAGGCCGATGTCCCAGGCGTCATTGCCCACCGCGTCGGCCAGTTCACCTGGTTTCGGAAACGGCACGTACTTGATCGGCACGCCAAGCCGATCGGCGATCGCGTGAGCCATGCTGGGCGACACGCCCTGAGGATCACCCGACGTGCTGCGGCCGGTGACCAGCAGGAAGTTCGACATGTTGATGCCGGCGCGCAGGACGCCGTGCGGCGCGAGTTCGGCAACGATTTGTGGGGTCATGCGGGCAGATCCTTGGCCGTTGATGTTAGTTGACTGTAGTTGCGCGGATTGTAGCTGCGCGGCGGCGAGGCCGATCGGGGCAATCGTGGCGAGGCCGGCCGTCAGTCCCACCCAGAGGACATCGCGCCGAGCAATCCGCACTTGCACGCCGCCTCGCGACATATCCGTTTCGCTATCCCGGCTTGGCGCCGTTGCTGGGCCCGACACGCGGGATCCCTGTCGTCCCGCGTCGCAGGACGCCTTGTGGCGCAAGCTCGGCGAGGAATTGGGGAGACATGCGGCGGTTCCCTGGACGATGGTGTCGCCCGATTGTATCCTGCAGTCGGTCAGGGGCAAGACCGGGACCGAAGGAGACGCGGCAATCACCAATGACACCGCGCGTTCCGCGCCCCGCAAAGACGTTCCCCGGCGGTCGGCACGCATCCTCGTCGTGGACGATATCGAGGACAACCGCGACCTTCTGGTCCGCCGCCTGCAGCGCGAGGGCTACCACGACACCCAGGTCGCGGCTGACGGCGAGGCAGCCCTGAAGCTCATCGCCGCCCAGTCGTTCGACCTGGTGCTGCTCGACGTCATGATGCCGATCTGCAACGGCTACGAGGTGCTCGAGCGGCTGAACGCCGTTAATCGCCTGCACGAACTGCCGGTCATCGTCATCTCGGCGCTCAATGAGTTGGACAGCGCCGTTCGCTGCATTCAACTCGGGGCGGTGGACTATCTGACGAAGCCGTTCAATCCCACCCTGCTGCGCGCCCGGGTGAATGCAACGATCGAACAGAAGCGTCTGCGCGACGCGGTGCGTGCTCACTTGGCGCGGATCGAGGCGGAGCTGGAGACCGCGCGCAAACTGCAAGCCGGCATGGTCCCCACGCTGTTCCCGACACCGACGCCCGCGCGACCGGTCGAGATCCACGCGATGATGGACCCGGCGCGCGAGGTGGGCGGCGACCTTTACGACTTCTTCTTCGCCGAGGACGGCAGGCTGGTCTTCTTCATCGGCGACGTCTCCGGCAAGGGCGTTCCCGCCGCCATGTTCATGGCGCAGACCAAGAACCTGCTGCGCATGGTGACCGGTTTCCTGCTGCGTGACGGCCGCGACGCCGCCACGCCCGCCGCAGTTCTACGCAGGGTCAATCAGGAACTCTGCGAGGGCAACGGCATGATGATGTTCGTGACCGGCTTCTTCGGCATGCTGGATGTGCAGACCGGCGACCTGCAATTCAGTTGCGCCGGTCATGAGGCGCCATACCTGATCGGTGCCGACGGCTTGTCGACAGTCGCCGGCGCGCAAGGCCTGGTCCTCGGGCTCAACGCGGATTGGGCGTATAAAACCGCGTCAATCCGGCTCGCGCCGGGCGATGCGCTTTACCTCTACACCGACGGCATCACCGAAGCATTCAATTCCGCCAACGTTGCGTTCTCCCGCCACCGCCTGGAGGACGCCTTGCGGCGCGGTGTCGGTCAATCGATCGATCAGTTGGTGCAGGGGATTGTTGCAGCGGTGCGCGACTTCACCGGCGACGCGCCGCAGTCCGACGATATCACCTGCCTGGCGATCCGCCGGCTGCCCCTGGCCGCGAACTAACGGGGCGCGAACTAACCGGGTGTTAACTAACCGGGTGTGAACCAACTGGTGACGAAATAATCGGCCCCCAATCTAATCGGCCGGAGCCTTGCCGCGCGATTGCGGCGGCGTCATCCGCTTGCGCAGCCGAACGCGATTTCGCTGCCCGTCGCGCCGATACTCCACGCGGTCCATCATGTTGCGAACGAGATGGATGCCCAAGCCACCGACCGGACGCGTATCCAGCGGCGACGCAAGGTCCGGCGGCGCGACCTGGGTGGGATCGAATGGACGACCGTCATCGGCGATGTCGATCACCAGGTCGGGGTCTTCGCGCCAGATCTGCACGACGATCTCGTGATCGCCATCATCGGCATACCCATACGACATCGTGTTGGCGAGCAATTCCTCTAATGACACATTTATTGCAAAACGCACTGTGGACGCCACGTCATGGCGTTCGCAAAACGCGCCCACCAATTCGGCGCTGCGTGGAATCTCAGTGATCCGGTTCGTCAGATGAAGCGTCAGTCGATCGTGATCCACGCCGACCCCTGGCCCGAATTGGCAACTACCAAACGCCATATCTTCTAGGTGACCCGTCATCGCAACTCAAGCCCGGGCAACTCAAGCCTTCGCCTGCCATTCTCACGTTGCCGGCAATTCTCGTTGGCTCACCAGGGCGGCTGCTTGCTGCCATGACCCGCTTTTGCGCGCGGACTTGCCCCGAAGATCGCCCGGCCGTCGAACTCCCACCGTGCTTGCCACCCTGTCGGGGGATTGTTTTGCAAATCGGTGAATTGTTGGTGTAGCGTGATTGGTCGGCGCACGGTGTCGCGGGGCACGGGCGCGGCCCGAGCGGCGGGGCAGGGCGGGGGGCATCGGGATCTTCACAAACGTGATGTCGCTACTGCGCGGCCGCATCGTCTGGCACCTGGCGCTCGTCGCGCTTGGCCTGGTCGTCGTGGTCGAGACGCTTGCCGCGATCGGGCTGGCACCCGATGGCGCCGGCGTTCGCCTGCACCCCGCCATCGATCTCGTCATCATCAGCAGTGTCCTGATCGCCGGCATCGTCGCGGCGCGGGCCGCCGATGTGCGCAGCGAACGGCGCATCGCCGGCAACCTGGTGGAACTGTCGCGGCGCGAGACCGAACTGCGGGCAACACTGGAAAACATGCAGCAGGGTGTCGCGATGTACGACGCGGATTACCGTTTGGTGACATGCAACCAGCGATTCCGCGACTACATCGAGCTGCCCGACGATTTCCTCGATGGCCGACACACTTTCGCCGACTACATCCGCTTCCTCGCCGAACGCGGCGAGTTCGGCGAGATCAACGACATCGAGGAACTGATTGCCCAGCGCCTGGCGCCGCTGTCGCGCGAGCATTGGCTGGAACGGACGCGGCCGGACGGCACCACGCTGGAAATCTATCGCAATCCGATCCCAGCCGGCGGCTTCATCGCGATCTACACCGACGTCACCGCGCGCCGGCAGGCCGAAAGCCTGTTGCGCGATGAGGAAGAACGGTTCCGCGCCATCGACCGCGCCGTGCCGATCGCGATCGTCATAGCCAACGTCAAGGACCAGCACGTCCGCCACGTCAATCCGTATTTCGTCGAGTTCTTCGGCCTGCTGGACGCGCATCAAATCGACGGCCTGGACGATTACTCGGTCCGCCGCATGGCCGCCCTGTCGCTGCTGGAACGCCCGATCGCCAAGGTCTTTCCGGACCCGGCACAAGGCCGTGAGCTCGCCAGCCTGCTCGCACGCGGCAAGACCGACGGGACGGACCAGGAGCTGCGTTTCGTCCGTCCGGACGGCAACGAGCTGTGGGTCATGGCTTCGCTGGAGCAGCTTGAATTCCGTGGCGAACCGGCAATGATCGCCTGCCTGTCGGACATCACCGATCGCAAGCGCGCCGAATTCGAACTGACTCGTGCCATGGAAGCGGCGGAAGCGGCCAACCGCGTCAAGTCGGACTTCCTGGCCAACATGAGCCATGAGCTGCGCACCCCACTGAACGCCATCATCGGCTACAGCCAGATGCTGCAGGAGCAGGCGTCCGACGACGGCCAGGACGACTACCTGGCCGATCTCACCAAGATCGAACGGGCGGGCACCCATCTGCTGAAACTGATCAACGACATCCTCGATCTGTCGAAGATCGAGGCCGGGCGCATGACCGTGTTCATCGAGCGGATGAGCGTTCCCGCGCTGCTCAGCGAGGTGCGGTCGATCATCCAGCCGCTGGCGGAAAAGAACGGCAATCGCCTGCTCGTCAACTGCCCGCCGGAGATCGGCAGCATCGACTGCGATGTGACCAGGCTCAAGCAGAGCCTGCTCAACCTGCTGAGCAACGCCAGCAAGTTCACCAACAACGGAACCGTGGAACTGACCGTGTTCCGACCCGCCGCGCGCGCCGATGAAAGACCCGGCGCGGGCGGCGATGAACGGCACGGCGCGGGCGCCGATGAACAAATCGCCTTCCGTGTCACCGACACCGGGATCGGTATGACGCAGGAACAGATGGACCGGCTGTTCCAGGCATTCGCTCAGGCGGATTCGTCCACCACGCGGAAATTCGGCGGCACTGGGCTCGGCCTCGCGATCACGCGCCATTTTGCCAGGATGCTCGGTGGCGACGTAACCGTAACGAGCGAACCAGGGGCCGGCTCTGCATTTACGCTCGTCGTTCCGATACACGATCACAGCGTGCCGCCACCATTGGACGAATCGCTGGAACCGAAACGGACGATCTCCGGCGACGCGGCGGGCACGCTCACCGTGCTGGTCGTCGACGACGACGAAGCGGTGCACGACGTCGTGGGCGCCATGCTCGGGCGCGAGGGCTATCGTGTCCTGCACGCCCGCACCGGGCCGGAGGCGATGGCGCTCGCCCGCGAACAACGTCCCGACGCCATCACGCTCGACGTGATGATGCCGCAGATGGACGGCTGGGCGGTGCTGTCTGCGCTGAAGGCGGACCCGGACCTGCGTGCGATCCCGGTGGTGATCGTTACCATGCTGAACGACCGCGCCATCGCCCTGTCGCTCGGCGCCGACGCCTTCCTGTCGAAACCGATCGATTGGGCGCAACTCAGCACCGTGCTGAAGCAATGCAGCCGCCACGACGCGATGGCGACCGCGCCCATCCTGGTGGTCGATGACGATCCGGACATGCGCGACATGACGCGGCGAATGCTGGAGCGGATGGGTATCACGGTGCACGAGGCCGCCGACGGCGCCGAGGCACTCGCCTGGCTGACGGTCAATCCGCGCCCGTCGATCATATTGTTGGATCTCATGATGCCTGTCATGGATGGCTTCGAGGTGCTCGACCGGCTGCGGAAGAACGATCTGTGGTCTGGCATTCCGGTCCTGGTCGCGACGTCCAAGGAATTCAGCGCCGATGAACTGGCACAGCTCAAGCGGTCCACCGAAAAGGTGATCTCCAAAGGGGCGACCATCGGGGTCGATCTGCGCACCGCCATTCGCGATACGTTGCGGCGGACCCAGGTCGTAGTCGACGGCTGAACTACGCCGGGAGAGCACTGTCGCATGCCGAAGATACTGTTGGTCGAGGACAACGAGATGAACCGGGACATGCTGTCCCGCCGCCTGATCCGTAAAGGGTACGATGTCGTTATGGCCGAGGACGGCCGGCAGGGCGTCGACCTGGCGGCGTCCGCGGCACCCGACCTGATCGTGATGGACATGAGCCTGCCGGTCATCGACGGGTGGGAGGCAACGCGTAGGATCAAGGCGGCCGATGCCACCAAAGCGATCCCGATCATCGCGCTGACCGCGCATGCCATGGTTGGCAGCGAACAGCAGGCGCTTGACGCGGGGTGCGACGACTTCGATACGAAACCGGTCGATCTTCCCCGCCTTCTCGGCAAGATCGAGGCATTGCTGCAGCGCGGATCCGGAGCATGAATGCCGCCCTCGGTCGGTGCATGACCCGGGCAGCCACGCATCCCTGGGCGCCGTCACAAATCTGTCGTAAACGGCCGCTTGAACACCGACGTTCCGCGCTGGATACTTTCCGCGCAGAAGATCCCCGGCGGGGCGACACCTTACGGGATCACACAGGGGCCGACGCAATGGAAATGCTGGTTGAGGAACTTGACGGCGGCGTCACCAAGGTGGTGCTACGCGGCCGCCTGGACATCGAGGGCGCCAACGTCATCGACCTTGGCTTCAACGCAATCGCCGGCTCCAGGCGCGCGGTCCTGGTCGACATGTCGGCGGTCACTTTCCTCGCGTCGCTGGGCATTCGCGTGCTGGTCTACGGCGCCAAGACGGTGTCGATGAAGGGCGGGAAGATGGCGCTGCTGTCACCGATCGAGGACGTCGTGATGGTGCTCACGACACTGCGCATCGACAGCCTGATCCCGATTTATCATGACGCCGAGGCGGCGGTAGCGGCGGTGTCCGCCTGAGGCTTCCTTTCCGGCTCTTGGCGGGCTTGGGCCGCGAAGAGGGGACTAAGGTTGGAGCGCTCCAGGTGAGGGTGCTGCTTGCGGAACGACCCTCACCCTCGGCGCTTCGCGCCTCGACCTCTCCCGCGCAGTGCGGGAGAGGTGTATCAATCGCCCCGGCAATCAAACCGGCACGACCTGACCACCCGGGGCATGCGCCAGGTGGCACGCCGACAAATGCCCGGCACCTACCGGCCGCAACACCGGCTCCTCCGTCCGGCACCGGTCAAACACGAACGGACATCTGGTGTGGAACCGGCAGCCGTTTGGCGGATTGATCGGGCTGGGTACATCGCCGGTCAGAATGATCCGTTGGCGTTTCGCCGTGGGATCCGGCACCGGCACCGCCGACAATAGCGCCCGCGTATAAGGATGGTGCGAGCTGGCAAACAGCGTGCGCCGATCCGTCAGCTCGACGATCTTGCCAAGATACATCACCGCCACGCGGTGCGTCAGATGCTCGACAATTGCCAGATCATGGCTGATGAACAACAGCGTCAGCCCCAACTCCGCCTGCAAATCAGCCAGCAGATTGATGATCTGTGCCTTGACCGAAACATCCAGTGCCGACACCGCCTCATCGCAGATGATCAGGTCCGCGCCCGGCGCCAGCGCCCGCGCAATGCCGATGCGCTGGCGCTGCCCGCCGGAGAATTCGTGTGGAAATCGCCCGATCGCATCACGTGGCAGCCGCACCTTGTCCATCAACTCGGCCAGCATCCGATCGAGGTCCGCGCGTCCCTTCGCAAGACCAAAATTGCGGATCGGTTCCGCAAGGATATCACCCACCCTCATGCGCGGATTCAAACTGGAGAACGGGTCCTGGAACACCACCTGCATCCGCTGGCGCAACGGCCGCAACTGCGTCGCGGGCAGGTTGTCGATGCGTTCACCGGCGAGGTAGACCTCACCCGCGGTTGGTTTCAGCAGCCGCAGGATGGTCTTGCCGACGGTGGACTTGCCGCAGCCGGACTCGCCCACCAGCGACAGCGTCTCGCCACGCGCAATATCGAAACTGACGCCGTCTACCGCGTAGACCCGCGCGGTCTCCTGGCCCAGCACGCCGCCATGGATCGGGAAGTGCTTCTTGAGGCCGTTGACCTCAAGCAGGGGGCGGTTCGCGCTCACGCCGCCATGCGCCGCTCGGCATGATGGCACGCCACCAGATGGGCGCTGGCTTTCAGCTCGATCGCCGGCGCCACCTGACGGCAGACCTCGGTGGCAAATCCGCAGCGTCCGGCAAAGGCACAGCCGACGATTGGCTTACGCAATGACGGCACCAGCCCGGCGATCTCCGCCAGCCTGGTGCGTCCGCCTTCATGCAGTGACGATCCCAGCTTCGGCACCGCGCCCAGCAGTCCCTGCGTGTACGGATGCAGCGGGTGGGCGAAGATTTCGTTGACCGTCGCCTCCTCCACCTTGCGTCCGGCGTACATCACCACCACGCGCTCGGCCATTTCCGCGACGACGCCAAGATCGTGCGTGATCAGCATGATCGCCGACCCCAGCCGCTGCTTCAGGTCGCGCATCAGGTCCAGGATCTGCGCCTGGATGGTGACGTCCAGCGCCGTGGTCGGCTCATCGGCGATCAGCAGCTTGGGATTGCACGCCAGCGCCATGGCGATCATCACCCGCTGCCGCATGCCGCCCGAAAGCTGATGCGGATACTCGTGCACCCGCCGTTCCGGGGCCGGAATGCCGACCAGGATCAGCATCTCGATTGCTTTCTGCAACGCCTGGCGCGCGTCCATGCCCTGGTGCAGCCGCAGCGTCTCGCCGATCTGCTTGCCCACTGTCAGCACCGGGTTGAGGCTGGTCATCGGTTCCTGGAAGATCATCGAAATCGCATTGCCGCGGATCGCCTGCATCTCCGGTTCCGACAGCGTCAGCAATTCGCGCTCGTCGAATCGGATGGAGCCGGCGATCTTGCCCGGCGGTTCCTGGATCAGCCGCAGGATTGACATCGCGGTGACCGACTTGCCGCAGCCGGACTCGCCGACGATGCCGAGCGTTTCGCCGGCCCCAATCTGGAACGATACGCCCTCGACTGCGCGTACTACGCCGTCCGGCGTGCCGAAATGCGTCTGCAGACGCTCGACCTCCAGCAGCGCCATGCGCGGCTAAAGCCGCTTGGCCAGGCGCGGGTCCAGCGCATCGCGCAACCCGTCACCCAGCATGTTCACCGCCAGCACGGTGATCGACAGGAACACCGCCGGAAAGAACACGATGTAGAATTTCACCTGCCAGAGCGCCCGCCCCTCGGCCATGATGTTGCCCCAGCTTGGGATGATCGGCGGCGTGCCGGCGCCGATGAACGACAGGATCGCTTCCGTGATCATCGCCGAGGCGCAGATGAACGTCGCATTCACCATCAGCGGCGCCAGCGTGTTCGGCAGGATGTGGCGCCAGATGATCATCGGCAGCCGTGTGCCGGACGCGATCGCCGCTTCGACATAGGGCTGCTCGCGCAGACTCAGCACGATGCCCCGCACGAGGCGCGACACGCGCGGAAACTCGGCAACCGTGATGGCAATAACGACGTTGTGGACGGAAGCGCGGGTCAGCGCCATCAGCGCGATCGCCAGCAGCAGTGGCGGGATCGACATCAGCCCATCCATCACCCGCATCATCACCGCATCCAGCGCGCGAATGAAGCCGGACACGCAGCCGATGAAGGCGCCCACCACCGCGGTCAGGATCGCGACCGAGAAGCCGACGATCAACGACACCCGCGTGCCGTAGATCACGCGGGAGTAGATGTCGCGCCCGAGCATATCGGTGCCGAACCAATAGATCTCGGATGGCGGGCGCAACCGCTTGGCCGGGGCAAGCGCAGTCGGATCGACCGTGTCCAGCCAGGGCGCGAAGATCGCGATCAGCACCATGACACCGACCAGTGCGCCGCCGGCGACGATCGTGGGGTGGCGGACGACGAAGGTCATCGCGCGGCCGCGCTGGCGGACCGGCGGAAGCACGTCCGGCAGCGGCGCCGCGGCGCCTGCCGGGAGAGAAGTAACGCTCAATAGCGGATCCTCGGATCGAACACGGTGTAGAGCAGGTCAACAACCAAATTCACCAGCACGTAGGTGACGCTGAACAGCAGCACGACGCCCTGGATGATCGGATAGTCGCGGCGCAGGATCGCGTCGACCGTCAGCCGACCCAGCCCGGGGATGGCGAACACGCTCTCCGTCACCACCGCGCCGCCGATCAGCAGCGCCACGCCGTTGCCGATCACCGTAATGATCGGCACCGCGGCGTTCTTCAGCGCGTGCACGAACAGCACGGCGCGTTGGCCCACGCCTTTCGCTTTCGCCGTGCGCACATAATCCTGGCTGAGCACGTCAAGCATCGTTGCTCGGGTGATGCGCGCCAGCAGCGCGACGTAGATCAGCCCCAACGCCACGGTGGGCAAGATCAAGCCCTGCAGGAACGGCCAGACCCCATCGCTGATCGGCGTGAAGCCTTGCACCGGCAGCCAGTCCAGCGTCAGCGCGAACACATAGGCCAGCAGGTAGCCGAACACGAACACCGGGACCGAGAAGCCCAGCACGGAAATCACCATCACCGCGCGGTCGATCCAGGTGCCGTGCTTCCATGCCGCGAGCACGCCCAGCGGGATGGCGACGACGATGGAGAACACGATGGTCAGCAGCATCAGCGACAGGGTCGGTTCGATGCGCTGCGCGATCATGTGGGTGACCGGCAGGTTGGTAAAGATCGAGGTGCCAAGATCGCCGTGCAGGATATGCCACAGCCAGTCGCCGAAGCGGACCAGATAGGGGCGGTCCAGACCCAGCGATTCACGGATGCGCTCGACATCCGCCGGCGTTGCCTGGTCGCCGGCGATGATCGCGGCGGGATCGCCCGGCGCGATATACAGCAGGCTGAACACGAACAGCGCGACCACCAGCATCACCGGGATGGTGGCAAGCACTCGCCGTACCGCATAAGCAAACATCTCAGGCCTTCTTCACATCCCAGAACACCGGAAACGGCGCTTTGACTATCCCGGTCAGGTTCTTGCGCCAGGCCTGGTAGCCTTTGAAGAACCCGGTCGGAATATAGACCACGTCGTCCATCGCCGCCTTGTTGAGTTTTTCCACCGCTGCTTTTTCCCCGGCAAGATCGGATGCCGCGAACCAGGCGGCGATCTGCTCCTGCACCATGTCGGATTTCGGCCAGCCGAACCATGCCGTGTCGCCGCTGGCGTCCAGCGCGGTATACGGCGCCGGGTTTACGCAATCCGCGCCGGCATGCCAGGTGTGGAAGATGTGCCAGCCGCCCTGCGCCGGCGGGTCCTTCTTGGCGCGCCGCTGTCCCACGGTGCCCCAGTCCAGCGCAGTGTATTGCACGTTCATCCCGATCCGCTTCAGCAGATCGGCGGTGACATCACCCTGTGCCTTGGTGATCGCCACATCCGTCGCCACCAGCAGGATGATCGGTTCGTCCTTGTAGCCGGCCTCCGCCAGCAATCGCTTCGCCGCATCGTAGTCGCGTTTCCCCTCCAGCGGGTCACCGCCATTTTCGGTGTAGAGCGGCGTGTCCGGGGTGAAGAAGCCGGGGATCGGCTTCCACAGCGCGGGATCCTCGCCCACCACCGCGCCCATGTAGTCGGCCTGACTGAGCGCGATCTGCACCGCACGGCGGGCACGAACATCGCTGAACGGCGGATACAGATGATTGATACGGAACGATCCGATATTGCCGAGCGGGTCGGCGATATCGACCATCAGCCCGGGGGTCCGTTTCAGCAGCGGCGCGAGATCGGGCAGCGGTGTTTCCCACCAGTCGACCTCGCCATTCTGCAAGGCGGCCGACGCGGTTCCCGCGTCGGGCAGGATATGCCACTCGATCCGGTCGAAATGCATGCGCTTGCCGCCGGACAGCCAGCTTGCCGGTTCGGGCCGCGGCACGTAGCCGGCAAATTTCTCGAACGCCGCCGCCGAGCCTGGCACCCATTCGTCACGCTTGAAGCGCATCGGGCCGGAGCCGATATATTCGCTGATCTGCTTGAACGGGTCGGTCTGTGCAATGCGCTCCGGCATGATGAACAGGCATGGTGTGCTGCTCTTGCCCAGGGCGAAAAGCATTTTCGGATAGGGCTGATTGAGGCGGAACCGGAACGTCCTGTCGTCGACCGCCTCCAGCGCGTCGATCCGTTTCTTGATCGGCAATCCCATCGGGGCGTCGCGCACCATCCAGCGGTTGATGCTGGCGATCACATCGCGCGACAGCACCGGCGCGCCGTCGTGGAATTTCAGGCCGTCGCGCAGCTTGAACGTCCAGGTCTTGAAGTCGGGGCCGACCTCGTGGCCCTCGACCATCTGCGGCTGCGGTTCCAGTTTGTCGTTGACGCCGTAGAGGGTGTCCCAGATCAGCAGGGCGCCGTTGCGCACGACGTATTGGGTGGTCCAGATCGGGTCCAGATTGGCCAGGTTGGCCTGCGGCACAAAGCGCAACACTTTACTGTCCGCTGGGCTACCCGCCGCGCGCGCCAGCCTGGGCGCGGCCAAGCCACCCGCCGCCGCAAGTGATCCAGCGGTCGCGGTCTTCAGAAAGTCCCGACGATGCATCGCCTGTTCAGTCCCTGTTCAACATAGTCGATGCCGCTGCCCCGGTTTGGGGCAACGGTGCAGTAGAATAGCTGGCGAGCAGCATTTCCCACGGCGTCTTGACTGCATCGCCAGCCGGGTGACGCCATCCCGTCAGCGTGAATGGCGCCATCCTAGCCGGGCGCGCCGTCGCCGCAAGCGGCAATCGATCGCCCGGGCGGGCCGGTTGGTGTCGTGTCATGCCGGCGAAGGGTGCGGCGAGGGCAGGCGGCGCTCATGCCGCTGCTTTGATCTTCTGCCCCACGGCTGGTGTCGTCACATGAGCGGTTGCAGCAAAGGGTGAGAACAGAAATTCATCATGCCATGGATGTTCTGCAGGCAATCGGCCTAGAATATAGGCTCATGACGATTTTTGTTGCCAGATAGGTGATCTCTTGTCCATTGTGCGTTGCAGCACGATCGGGGTGTGCATAACACCATCATATGGTGCCGGACGACAGCGCCGGGTCGTGCTGGATTGCGCCGCCGCCAGCAGAGGTACCCATTCATGACCGCAGCCCGACCCGTCGTCAGTCAACGCCGATCCCGGCACTCTAGATCCTGGGCCACGGCGCTCGGGATGGTTGCGGCGGTGTTCTGCGGCGTCGTTCCGTCTGCCCGGGCGGACCACCTGAAGCTCGGCAACGAGGGCATCTATCCGCCGTTCAGCATCGTCAATTCCAGCGGGAAGCTGACCGGCATCGAGCCCACCTGGGCGCGCGAGATGTGCAAGCGCATGGACGCCGACTGCGAGTTCGTCGTGATGGACTTCAAGGCGCTGATCCCCTCGCTGCTGCAAGGCAAATTCGACGCGCTGGTGTCACAGATCAATCCGCTGCCGGAGCGCACGGCGAAAGCACTGTTCAGCATTCCCATCGTCTACAACCCGGACACGTTCGTGGTACCGGCGAACTCGCACTACCAGTTCACCAAGCAGGGACTGCACGAGGTCAAGCTCGGCGCGCAACGCGGCGGCGCTGACCTGCTCTATGTCCAGCGGGTATACGGCGACAGCGTGCCGGTCGTGCTGTACGACAACCCCGACCAGATCCGTCTCGATCTGTTAGCAAAACGGATCGACATGACTTTCGGCCCGAAGATCAACTGGACGCTGGAGCTGATCAACAAACCGGAAGGCAAGGACTGGAAGCTCGATGGCGGCGATCACTGGATTGGTGATCCCGGCATCCCGGAAGGCGAACGCGGCGCGAGTTGGATCACCCGCAAGGGCCCGGCAGGCGAGGCGTTGATCAAGCGGATGAATGCCGCGCTGGAATCGATGATGAAAGACTGTACCTTCACCAAAATCCGCGAGCAATACCTGCAAGTCGCCGTGCTGGCGGCGGAAGCGCCCTGTCTTGGCAAGTCGCCATAGTTTCCCAGCAGGACAGTAGGCCGGCGAATGACACTGCTGACCGACAGTGAAATCGGCTACTTCCGGCAGCTTGCCGGCGGTGCGGTGATCACCATGGAGCTTGCGGTGTCGGGCTACGTGCTGGCGCTGGCAAGCGGCACCATCGTCGGGTTGCTGACCCTGTCGCGCAGCCGGCTGATTCATGCGGTGTGGCGCGTCTATGCTTCCATTATCATGGGCGTGCCGTCGTTGCTGGTGATCTTCCTGTTCTACTATGGCGGCAGCAGCATCCTGGAAGGCGTGATCGACATCACGCCGTTCGCCGCCGGGCTGAGCGCGCTGGTCGTTGTCTACACGGTCTATGTCGCCGAGTTGGTACGCGGCGCGATACGCAACGTGCCGCGCGGCCAGTTCGAGGCGTCGGCGGCGTTGGCAATCCGGCCAATGTCCGCGTGGTGGCACGTGATCATGCCGCAAGCGGTTCGTCTGGCGCTGGCCGGCCTGATCACCGTCTGGATGGTGGTGCTGAAGGACACCGCGCTGGTGTCGCTTGCCGGGCTGAATGACCTGGTCGCGCACGCCAAGAATGCTGCCGGAGCCAGCAAGGAACCGTTCATCTTCTTTATCGCCGCTTCACTGTTCTTCGTCGTCTTCAGCGCCGCGACCTTGCGCGTCTCCGCCCGGTTGGAAAGGCGCTTCGGTCGCGGCCTGGCCGTGGCGAAGGCGTAACGGCGATGCCATTCGATCCGGCGCTCGCCTGGGCCAGCCTGCCGCGCATGCTGTACGGCATGGTGAACACGGTGAGCATCACCGCGTTGGTGCTGGTGTTCGGTCTGGCGGTGGCGCTGCCGGTCACGCTGGCCCGCATGTCGCCGCGCCCGCTGTTCAACTTGCCCGCCGCCGCGTTCGTAACGTTCTTCCGCGGCACCCCCGCGCTGATCCTGCTGTATCTGGTTTATTACGGGCTGGCACAGCTTCCCAGTGTGCATGACGGGCCGCTTTGGCTGATCTTCGCCAACGCCTTCGCCTGCGCGGTGATCGGCCTGACCCTGAACCACGCCAGCTTCCTGGTGGAGATCCTGCGCGGTGGGTTGGATGCAGTGCCCGCGGGCCTGACCGAAGCCAGTGCGGCACTCGGCATTTCGCCGCGCCAGACCTTCACATGGATCCGCTTTCCGCTGGCGATGCGCTACGCGTTGAAGGCGTATCAGAACGAAGTGCTGATGTTCACCAAGGGCACCGCGATCGTGGGTGTCATCACCGTGGTGGACCTGACTTCGACGGCCAACGAGGTGTTCGAGCGCACCTACGACCCCGTCACGCCCATGCTGTGCGCCGCGGTGCTGTATTGGGTGCTTGTCAACCTGATGCGTATCGGGTTCGAGGCGCTGGACCGTTCACTGAACCGCCACCTGATTGCCGACGAGCAGCGCTTGCGCAAGCCCGTCGCTGCTGTTTCCCAGGGGGCACTGGCGCGTTGGACTTCGTTGCCCGCGGTGACGGAGCAGGCCGGCACGGAACAGGTGCGATGAGCGGGAGCGCACCCAAACCGGCGATCGCGATCTCCGGCCTCGATAAATTTTACGGTGGATTCCAGGCGCTCAAGCAGATCAACCTGGAGGTCCATCGCGGCGAGAAGATTGTCGTCTGCGGCCCATCCGGTTCCGGCAAATCGACGTTGATTCGGTGCATCAACCGGCTGGAACCGCACGACGGCGGGCGCATCGTGGTCAATGGGATCGACGTCAACAACGCCACCAGCAATATCCAGGATGTCCGCCGCGAGGTCGGCATGGTGTTCCAGTCGTTCAACCTGTTCCCGCATCTGACCATCCTGGAAAACTGCATGCTGGCGCCTCGGCTTTCGCTCGGCATGAAGAAGCGCGAAGCGAGCCGCGTCGCGCAGCGCTACCTGGATCGCGTGCATATCGGCGAGCAGGCACTGAAATTCCCGGCCCAGCTTTCCGGTGGCCAGCAGCAGCGCGTTGCCATCGCCCGCGCGCTATGCATGGAGCCGCGCATCATGCTGTTCGACGAACCGACCTCCTCGCTCGACCCTGAAATGATCAAGGAGGTGCTGGAGGTGATGGAGGAACTGGCGAACGACGGCATGACGATGATCTGTGTGACGCACGAGATGGGCTTCGCCCGTCGCGTCGCCAGCCGCTGCGTGTTCATGGACCAGGGGCAGATCGTCGAGATCGCCGACGCCGCGACTTTCTTCGAGGCGCCGCGTAGCGACCGATTGCGAGGCTTCCTGTCGCAGATCCTGCACTGAACGATGCGGCTGGACAACACAATCCACTTGGGCAACATCAACCGGGAGTAAGCTCAGCGATGTCGGCAAAACCCTTCCATCTCGGGTGGTTCATGAATTTCACCCCCGGCGAGTGGGACCATCCCCTGGCATCCGGCGGTTCGCCCTGGTCCGGCGAGTTCTACGTCGACATGGCGAAGGCGCTGGAACGCGCCTGCTTCGACTACATCATGATCGAGGACACTCTGATGGTGTCCGAAACCTATGGCGGTACCGCCGAGGCCGGGTTGAAATACGCGCAAATGGTGCCGAAACACGACCCGTCGCCGCTGGCTGCCATCATCAGCGTGGCAACCAGGCGCATGGGCGTGGTCGCGACGTTCTCCACGCTGAGCTATCCGCCGTTCATGCTGGCACGGCTGTGCTCGACACTGGATCATATCGCCGGAGGTCGCTTCGGCTGGAACATCGTGACGTCAGGCGAAGAACTCGCAGCGCAGAATTTTGGCATGGATCACCTGCCGCCGCGTCAGCAGCGTTATGACATGGCCGACGAGTATGTCGATCTGGTGTGCAAGCTGTTCGATTCCTGGGATCCCGACGCGGTGGTGATGGACCGCGCGACCGGCACCTACGCCGACTATCGCAAAGTCCGCCCCATCAACTTCGAGGGCAAGTTCTTCAAGGTGCGTGGGCCGTTGAACACGGTGCGCTCGCCGCAAGGCCAGCCGGTGTTCGTGCAGGCCGGCGGCTCGCCGCGCGGTCGGGCGTTCGCGGCCAAACACGCCGACTCGATCATTGCGGTTGCCAACGGCGTTGCCGGAATGAAGCAATACCGCGATGATGTGCGCGGACACGCGGTCAAATTCGGACGCAACCCGGACGATGCCAAGGTGCTGTTCCTGGTCTACCCGATCCTGGCGGAAACCGACGCGGAAGCCCGCGCGAAATACCAACGGATGATTTCGTCGTCCGCCTTCATCGAACGCTCGCTGACCGGCATCTCCAGCATCACCGACATCGACTTCTCGAAGTTCCCGCTCGACGAACCTTTGCCCCCGCTGACGACCAATGGTGAGCAAGGCTCGCTCGACAAGTTCGCGCAATGGGGCACCGGCAAGACGTTGCGCCAACTCGCCATGGAGCGTTTCGAGGCCGCCGAACCGGAGTTGGAATTCATCGGCTCGCCCGACACCGTCGCCGAGCGGATGGGCCAGGTGATGGAGGCGGTGGGCGGCGATGGATTCCTGATCAGCACACCGTTCCAGCGCACCAGCCGCCGCTTCATTACCGAAGTGACCGAGGGCCTGGTACCTGCGTTGCAGCGTCGCGGCCTGGCCCGCGTCGCCTACACCGGAACGACATTGCGCGAGGTGCTACGGGAGTTCTGAACCACGGCGCGTTGCCGACGCGCCGATGCCGCGCTATCAGTTGGCGTCATTGGCCGCAGACAGGGTGGGGCGTGGTTGCAACGAACATTGCTGTCCGTACGACTTTGGGCAGCGCGCTACGCGGCGTCCGGCAATTGCGCCGCCGATGGCTGGCAAAATCCTGGCTGCTGTCCAAGGTGCATTATCGTGTGCATGGCCTGCGCCTGAATGGACGTCCATCGGATCACGTCTGGTACTTCGCCTACGGTTCGAACATGCACGACAGCGCGTTCCGGGTTCGCCGCCGCATCCACCCGTTCGAATGGCGCGCCGGGCGGATCAAGGGCTATCGCCTGCAATTCAATCTCGAGGGCCGGCCCCCGGGCAAGGCGGCTCCGGCCAATATCCGTCCGGATCCCGACGCCGAGGTCTGGGGTGTGCTTTACCGGATTACTGGGCGGGACCTGCTGCGGCTGGATTCCACCGAGGGCGTGCCGGGGCGCGGGTATCGGCCGACTGCACTGATGGCTGAGGATATCGACGGCAATCAGGTGCCGGTCGTCGCCTACAGCGCTGTGGGGAGGCCGGCCGACGGGATTCCGTCGCTTCGCTACATCACATTGCTGCGTGAGGGCGCGCGTGCGCATGGGCTTCCCGCGCATTGGCTGCATTATCTGGACAGCGTTACGCACGCGGCTTGAAATGCGGCAGGAGTAAGTTCCAGCGGACCGAAACCTCGTACATCCGACCTTCGCGGGAGATGTCGGCGAGCGGAGCGGTTGAGCGGCGAAGCGGGTCAACGGTGAGGGCGGAGTCGCGGCACGACCCTCACCCTCGTCGCTTCGCGCCTCGACCTTGGTCCGCTCTTCGCGGCCCAAGCCCGCGAAGAGCGGGAGAGGTGAACTGGGTCCGATTAGACGCGGTCCGTTTCAAAACTCCAGCAAATTATCCCGCAACTGCTTGTGCGCGTATGCCTTCCGCGTCAGCCCGCGCTGCTGCAGCGCCGGCGCCAACCCGTCGGCGATCTCCGCCGTTGTCCGCCGTGTCACATTCGGCATCGAGAACAGGAACCCATCCCCGCCGACCTCTTCCATCGCCTCCGCCATCTGCGCGGCGACCGCATCGGGCGAGCCCACCAGATCGATCGATCCACCGCTGCTGGTGTAGCTGATGATCGCTTCGCGCAACGTCCGCGACCCCGCCTTGCGCAGGAACTGCGCCAGGCTCTGTTGATGCCCGTTGGTCGTCAGTTCCCCAACCGGCTGATCCAGATCAAACGTCGAAAAATCGATGTTCGTGCTCCAACCCATCTGTGCCAGTCGCCGGTCGATGCTCTTTTCCGCGTTCACGGTGCGCAACGCCGCCTTTGCCTGCGCTTCCTCGGTCGTCTCCGCCAGAATCGGGGAAACCAGAAACAACACCTTGCAACTGTCCGGATCGCGGCCGACCGCGGCCATCTTGGCGCGCACGTCGTCGCGGTATTCCTTCATCTTGTCGACGCCCTTGACATGCGCAACGATCGTGTCGGCGTGTTTGGCCGCGAACCGACGTCCGCGATCCGATCCGCCGGCCTGGGCGATCACCGGCTGTCCCTGCGGGCAAGGCCCCGAGTTCAGCGGCCCGCGGCTGCTGTAATAGCGACCCTCGTAGTCGATGGTGTGCACCTTGGCCGGATCGATCAGCACGCCGCTCTCGCGATCGGCAATGATCGCCCCGGGTTCCCACGATCCCCAAAGCTGCTTGCAGATGTCCATGTATTCGTCCGCCATGTCGTAGCGCTGGTCGTGCGGCGCCAGTCGCTCCATGCCGAAATTCTTGGCCGACAGATCGGAACTGCCGGTGACCATGTTCCACCCACCGCGCCCGCCCGAAATCTGATCCAGCGTGCCGACGATGCGCGCCGTCAGATAGGGCGCATAGGCAAACGTAGACAAAGTCGGAACGATTCCCAGCCGCGTCGTCGCCGCCACCATCAACGTCGCGACCACCGAGGGTTCCTGGCGCGGGATCGACATGCCGTTCTTCAGGAAGATGTCCCGCGAATTCTGCCAGTTCTCGCCGACATAGATCGAGTCCTCCAGCAGCATATAGTCCATGCACGCCCGCTCGCAGCCACGCGCGAGATCGAGGAACATGTCGCACGACATCCAGTCCTCGCTGATGTTGCCGATCCACGGCTCGCCCCAGGCCTGGATGCTGGAACCTTGCAGGAACCAGGCGAGATGGAATGGTGCGGCGGGCATGACAGGGTCCTTTCGTTGCGGGGAAATCAGATGCCGGCCGATTGCCGCAGCGCGACGGCCGGGCCGGGTGCATTGCGGATGTCGAGATGGCAGGCCACCTCGTGCGATTCACTTACCGGGCGAAGCGATGGTGCAGTCGTTGCGCATACGGTCGGCAGGCAGTTTGGACAACGCGCGGCAAACACGCAACCCGCTGTCGGCGGGGCCTGGCCACCGCCGATTGGCCGGTCCACCTCTGCGTCCGTATTGTCCGCCACCGCGGCAAGCAGCATGCGCGTATAGGGATGGCGCGGCGCTGCCAGCAGATCGCCCGGAGTGCCGGTCTCGCAGATACGGCCATGATACATCACCGCGATGCGGTCGGAGAGCTGCGCCACCACCGCAAGGTCGTGCGAAATAAACAGGTAGGCCAGGTCGAACTGATCGCGCAAATCAGCCAGCAGGTTGACGATCGTTGCCTGCACCGAAACATCCAGCGCGGACACCGGCTCATCGCACACGATAAACCGCGGTTCCGTCGCCAGTGCGCGTGCGATCGCAACACGCTGGCGCTCGCCGCCGCTAAGCTGATGCGGGTAGCGCTGTCGATACGCCGACGGCAGGCGCACCATCTCCAGCAGTTCCTCGACCCGCTGACGGCGCGCGCGAGGTCGCACCAACCCAAACAGCGCCAGAGGTCGTTCCAGTGCCTCACCGACCGACAGCCGCGGGTTCAATGAGGAGCCTACATTCTGAAACACGATCTGCGCCTGCTTGCGGAATGCGCGCAGTTGCGGCCCGGGCAACTGGCCCAGGTCGGCGCCGTCGAACTCGACATTTCCCCCCGTCTGGCGCAGCAGTCGCAGTGCCAACCGGCCCAGCGTGGATTTGCCACAGCCACTTTCGCCGACCAGCCCCAGCACCTCGCCGGGGGAGATCGACAGCGACACGCCATCGACCGCGGTAACCTGCGTTGGCTGATAACGCAGGCGCGGCCAACCGCCGGCGAACGACACGCCCCAGGCAGCAAAGCCGCGCCGTGTCGCGAATGTTTTGCGCACCCGCGTAACGTTCACCAGCGCGTCGCCGCGGCGGAACGGCGGCTGGGCAATCGCTTCCTGCGCCAGGCGCGGCCATTCGCCTAGCGTATCGGCCTTCCAGCATCGCGCAGCATGCCCGGTCGCGGCCATCACCATCGCCTGCGGACCGCCGGTGCAACGTTCCTCGACGAACGGGCAACGTGGCGCGAACACGCAGCCCACCTCCGGGTGCGCCACGCTCGGCATCTGACCCTGGATCGCCGGCAGGCGGCTGCCGCGTGCGCTTGCTTCCAGCGGCGGGCGCGAGGCCAACAGCCCCTTGCTGTAAGGGTGGGTCGGCCGCTCCAGCACCTCGCGCACCGCGCCTCGCTCGACGAACTGGCTGGCGTACATCACCGCGACGCTGTCGCAGATCCGTCGCACCACACCCAGATTGTGGCTGATGAACAGCAGGCTGACCTGCTTCTGCCGCCGCAGCCGCGCGAGCAGTCGCAGAATCTGTGCTTCTACCGTAACATCCAGCGCCGTGGTCGGCTCATCCAGGATCAGCAGCGGCGGCTCGCAGGCCAGCGCCGCGGCGATCAGGGCTCGCTGTTTCATTCCGCCACTGAGCTGGTGCGGAAAGGCGCGGGCCACGTCTTCGGCGCGATGGATGCCCATTTCGCGCAGCAGCGATTCCGCCCGCCGCATCGCCTCCGGTTGCTGCATCCCAAGATGCTGCACCATCGGCTCGGCGATCTGCCGGCCGACACGCATCGCCGGATTGAGCGCGGTGAACGGGTCCTGGAACACCGCGCCGATCCGCCGGCCCAGTACCGCCCGACGCTCGACCGGCCCAAGTTGCGTCAGGTCACGCCCTTCAAACCGGATCTGCCCGGTAATCCGCGCGACCGGGCCAAGGAAGTCCAGGATGGCGCCGGCGATGCTGCTCTTGCCGGAGCCGGATTCGCCGACAATGCCCAATGCCTCGCCAGGTTGCAGGCGGAACGAAACGTCGTGCACCGCGGTGCTGCTGTCTGTTTCGCCGCCATAGCGGACCGTCAGGTCGCGGACCTCCAGCAGCGGCGGGTGACAGGAGACCGCGTTGTTCATCGCCGGCCGCTCAGACGCGGATCCAGTACCTCGCGCAGCCCGTCACCCAGCAGGCTGATGCCGATTACCGTGATGCTCATGGCGATGCCCGGGGCGAGCGAGATCCACGGCGCCTTCTCGACGAAGGAACGGCCATTGCTGATCATCAGGCCCCAGTCCGCGGCGGGCGGCTGAACGCCGAAGCCCAGGAAACTCAGCACCGCGCCCAGTAGCACCGCGAACACGACACGCAGGCTGGCTTCCACCATCAGCACCGGCCAGACATTCGGCAGCAACTCGCGCAACAGCACATACCACAGGCGTTCGCCTCGGGCCCGCGCGGCCTCCATGAACTCGCCGCTCATCAGATCCAGCGTGACGCTGCGGGTGACGCGCCCGATCGGCGGCGCGGACAACACGCCGATGGCGAAGGCGGTCTTCGTCAGGCTGGGCTGCGTGATCGCCAGGATCAGCAGCACCAGCAGGATCGGCGGAAACGCCAGCATGATGTCCAGCGCGCGCATGATCACTTCGTCGATCAGGCCGCGGCGGTAGCCGGCCAACAGGCCAAGCGGCACGCCGATCCCCATGCTTATCAGTGTAGCAACGACCCCGAGCAGCAATGACAGTTGCGAACCGATGAGCACGCGGCTGAATACGTCGCGGCCGTACTCGTCGGTGCCGGCCAGGTAGCGCAGGCTGGGCGGGGAAAAACGGTCGCGGATATGCATCTGGTCGAACGGGTACGGTGCGATGACCTGCGCCAACGCGGCGGCAATCAGCAGCACCAGCACGATGGCCGCACCGATCAGCAGGGCAGGGGGCAAGGACCGGCGCCGCGCCCCACCGCCTGGCACGACCACGCCGGGCTCGGGCACGCCGGGCGCGGGCACGCCGGGCGCGGGCACGATCGGTACAGCCGGGGCTTGCGCCGCGTCAGTCAACCGCGCCGCCATGACGGATGCGTGGATTGGCCACGCCATACAGCAGGTCGGCGGTGAGATTGGCCAGGCAGAATACCGCAGTCAGCACCAGGATCGCCGCTTGCATCAGTGGCAGGTCCTGGCGCTGCAGGGCGAAGATCAGCAGCCGGCCAAGCCCGGGATACGCAAAGATGGTTTCAATCGCAACGATACCGCCGATCATGAAGCCGAAATCCTGGGCCAGCACGGTGATTGCCGGCAACAGCGCGTTGCGCAGCGCGTGGCGCACGATCACGATGCGCTCCGGCAGGCCGCGTGACCGGGCAACCCTGACGTACATGCTCTCGAGCTCCTCGGCCATGCTGGAACGGGTCAACCGTGACACATGCGCAAGGAAGGTCAGCGTCAGCGTAACCACCGGCAGCACCAGGAACGAGGCGTAGCTGACAAGGCCATCGCTCAGGTTGCCGATGCCGGAGGCGGGCAGCAGATGGAAGGTACTGCAGCACACCAGGATCAGCACCAGGCCCCAGTAGAACTCGGGCACCGAAATGCCGAGATAGGCGAACACCGAGACGGCATGATCCGGCCAGCGTCCGCGCCAGACCGCCGCCACGATGCCCATTCCGACGCCCACTGTCGAAACGATCGTCATGGCGGCGACGGCGAGGATGGCGGAGCGGCCGAACGCATCCCATAGGATGGGTGCTATCGGGCGCTCCATCACCAGCGACTGGCCCAGGTCGCCATGCAGCAACGCGCGCGCCCAGTTCCAGTATTGCACCTGCAGCGGCAAGTCGAGGCCAAGCTTGTGCTCCAGCGCCGCCAGGGTTTCCGGCGTGGAGTACTGACCAAGGATCAGTGCGGCCGTGTCCGACGGCAGCGCGTGCGTGGCCAGGAACACCAGCAGCGACATTACCACCAGGATCATCATCGCGGTGCCCAGCCGGCGCAGCGCGTAGCCGGTCATGACGTCACCTGGGGCGTCAACCGGCGCGCATCACGCGCCGATCGATACGTTGTTGATATCCACCCACATCTGCGGCGAGCCAACGAATGCCTGCACCTTCTTGCTTACGCCGCACGCGAAGTTCCGCACGAAGACAAGGCAACTCGGTCCATCCTTGGCGACGATCTCCTGGAACCGGCCGTACAGCTCCTTCTGCTTGGCCTTGTCGCCGGTAGCGCGCGCGGCGTCGAGGATCTTGTCCACCTCGGGATTGTTGTAGTGCCACAGCGTGTTGTTCCAGGATCCGGTGCTGTGATACCAGGCGTAAAGCATGGTATCCGGCGTCGGGCGGCCGAAGAAGCCATCGACGCTGAACGCGATCTTGCCTTCCATTTCGGCGTCGAACTTGTCGCCCGGCACCACGCGCAACGACACGGTGATGCCGACCTGCTTCGCGGCGTCGCGGAACGCCGTGCCCATCCGCTCTTCCCAGGGCGAGCCGGTCGCGATGATCATCTCGATCGGGAAACCGTTGGGAAATCCCGCGTCGGCCAGCAGCTTCTTGGCACCTTCGATATCGGGCGGCTTCAGCAGGTCCGCGCGGAAGAAGGGATGCGTCGGCGGGATCGGTGTGACGGTGGGCGTGCCGTGGCCGAACATGGCGATGTCGGTCATCGCCTGCCGGTCGATGATCTTGATGAAGGCCTCGCGGACGCGCGGGTCGGTGAACGGCTTGAACGCGTTGTTGAGGATGATGCCTTCCCAGCTTCCGCAGGCGACCTCCTCCACGCGCGCTACCTTGCTGTCCTTGAGCTGATCGATCAGCTCGGGCGGCACATCGTAGACGATGTCGAGCGCGCCGCTCTCCAGCCCGGCGATCGCGGTGGTGTATTCCGGAATGATGTGCATGACGACGCCGTCGACCTTCGGCGAGCCGGGAACGAAATAATCGGGGTTCTTTTCCACCACCAACTGATCGCCAGGGCGATATTCAACGAAGCGGAACGGGCCGGTGCCGATCGGTTTGGTGGTCAGTGTGTCCGCCGTCGACTCGCACAGGATTTGCGCCTGGTATTGGGCGGTGACCGCGGCCAGATCCGAATACGGCGAGGACAGCGTGAACTTGACGGTCAGCGGATCGATTGCCTCGACGGTGCTGACGACACCCAACGCGGCGCGCAGGACAGAAGCGTTCGCCTTGTCCTGCAGCCGCGCGTAGGTGAACAGGACGTCGGCCGAGGTGAACGGCTTGCCGTTGTGGAACTTCACGCCCGGGCGCAGATGGAAAGTATAGGTTTTCAGGTCCTCGCTGACTTCCCAGCTTTGTGCGAGGTCGGGGATCACCTGCAGCTTGTTGTCCTGCGCGGTCAGGCGATTGAACACGCAATGGGCGTAGTTGTACTCCAGGCCGCCGACGCGGAACTTGGCCGGATCGAGCGTGGCGACCGGCAGCGGATAGGCGACGCGGAGAGTGCCGCCAGTCGCGGCACGCGCCGCAGGGATTGCGGCAGTTACCGCCGCTGCGGTTCCGGCGGCCAATGCAGTCCGGCGAGTGAGTTGCGGGCCTGGCGATGCGTTGCGCACGGTAAGCCTCCTTTGTTCTGTGGATGACCCGGAATGCCGAACTGAGGAGCAACGTCCGTGCCATTATCAAAAGCACGCTCGAATTTTACGCAAAATGTTCACGATCGGGGCGGATGGCGGTGCAGAGGCCTCGACGACGGACAAAAACTATCCATTCGGTAATCGGCTGAGGCCTGCGCGGATCAGTGATGATCGAATCATGAGCGATATTGCCGACCGTCAGAGCAATTTGTGCGGATTCTTGGCAGAGGCGGCGACAGTTCTTGCGCGCCGACCCCTCCCCCCAACCCCCTCCCTCAAGGGGAGGGGGAGAATATTATGCCCCAACCTGGGCTTATCCGCCTGCCGGCCATCCCGTCGCCCGCTGATGCCCGCCGCTTCGTGCCCGTGCCGTGTCTTGCCTCCACGCGTCCGACATGCCACGCCGCCGCGATGCAGGCTCTGCTTCTCCGTCTGGCCCCCCGGTTGCCAGCGCCATTGCGCGTGTACGCCACCCCGGCGCGCATCGGCACGCTGACCCAGTTCATGAAGTTCGGCGTGGTCGGCGTGGCCGGCTTCCTGATCGACACCGCCACAGTCTACGGGCTGCGCGCGTCACTGGGGCTGTACGGCGCGGGGGCGGTGGCCTACCTCGTCGCCGCCTCCGGCAACTGGGTGCTCAATCGGGTGTGGACGTTCCGCGGTCGCGGCTCCGGCCCGGCGCATCGGCAATGGGCACTCTTCATGACCACCAACCTGCTGGGGTTCGCGCTGAACCGCGGCACCTACGCACTGCTGGTGACGTTTGTTGCCCTGTGCGCGGCCCAACCGGTCTACGCGGTCGCCGCCGGCGCGGTGGCGGGGATGTTCCTCAATTTCCGCATGTCGCGTACGGTGGTATTCCGTTGATCGCCCGACCGTAATTGCCCGACCGAAATTGCCCGACCGTAATTGGACGTGTCGCGGCCGGTGGGACAGTCCGCTATCGGCACAAATCCTCCGCGACCAGAAGTCCGCACACTGATGTCGGCAGCTTCTCGGTTTGTTCCCGGCACGACAGCTAAATTAAAAACATCCAGCCTGCACCAGCGTCGTTATTAACCGCGTGGTGAGAACTCCGCCGCTGATGATGCATCTCGTCGCGATCCGATACGACGCCACGATGCAAGGAATGCAGCATCACCATGTTCGAGCACAGCGGCAAGGCGAATCAAACACTACTGTATGCGGGCGGAGCCACCGCGCTGCCGCAAATGGCCTTCACGCGGCCATCCGCGCTGCGCTTCCACGACCGGGCCGGCATGGTAAAGCGGGTGGAGGACATGATCCTCACCCCCGTTTTGCTGATACTGCTGGCGGTGCCCCTCGTGCTGTTCGCACTGCTGATCCGGCTTGAAAGCCCCGGTCCCGCGCTGTTCCGCCAGCGACGCGTCGGGCTCGACGGCACGAGTTTCGTGATGTGGAAATTCCGCACCATGCGCTGCCATCGCGAACCGAACGGCACGCTGCGCCAGGCACGGCGCGACGACCCGCGCGTGACCCGCGTCGGCGCCTGGTTGCGCCGCCTGTCGTTAGATGAACTGCCGCAACTGTTGAATGTGCTGCGCGGCGAAATGTCGCTGGTCGGGCCGCGGCCGCACGCACCAGGCACCTGCGCCGGCGGCCGGCCGTTCGAGCAGATCAGCCTGCGCTACGCGGCGCGCCACCGGATGCGCCCGGGCATCACAGGACTGGCCCAGGTCCGCGGCTGGCGCGGCGAGACCGAGACCGAGGACAAATTGCTGCGTCGCGTCGATAGCGACCTGGAATACATCGAGACCTGGTCATTCTGGCTGGACCTTAGGATCCTGGTGCGGACCGCAACCTCCGTGCTCCGCATGCGCAACGCGTACCTGACCCCGGTAATCGAGTGAGCGAAGCAAGCCGGGGCTTTGCCCCGGACCCCACCAAGGGGCGCTGCCCCTTGGATCCCGGCCAAAGGCGGAGCCCTTGGAACCCGCCCGTTGTTTGGGGTGAGGAAGGGGGGACTGGGCCGGCCTCGGCCGCTGCCATCGCACCGGCTGTTCGCCGGCGCGATGGCAGCGGCCGAGGCCGGCCCAGTCCCCCCTTCCTCACCCCAAACAAAATGGATGGATCCCAAAGGCTCCGCCTTTGGTGGGGGGTCCAGGGGGGCAAAGCCCCCTGGCGGGTTTCAGGGCAGAGCCCTGACCTTGCTTCCCTCACTCGACTGCCATGGCCGATGGTCTTTCACGCGGCACGTGTCGCGGGCATGGTGTGGGGATTCCACAGATGAATCGGTTGTGCCGCGTGCAGAACTCAACGACTTGGACGTCGGGTTTGCCGGACGATCTTTCGGTCGCCGTGCTGATCCCCTGCTACAACGAGGCGGCGGCCATCGCGAAGGTCGTCGCCGACTTCCGTGCGGCGCTGCCGCGGGCGCGGATTTATGTTTACGACAACAACTCGAGCGACGGCACCGTGGCGGCGGCACGGGACGCCGGCGCCGTGGTACGGACCGAGCCGCTGCAAGGCAAGGGCCATGTGGTGCGGCGGATGTTTGCCGATGTCGAGGCCGACGTGTTCGTCCTGGTTGACGGCGACGACACCTACGACGCCGCGGTGGCGCCTGAGATGCTGCGGCTGATGTTGGATCGGCAGCTTGATATGGTGACGGGCGCGCGGTTGACCGAGGAGACTGCCGCCTACCGGCGCGGCCACCGGGTCGGCAACGCGGTGCTGACCGGGCTGGTGCGGCGGATTTTCGGTGACCGGGTCAGCGACATGCTGTCGGGTTATCGCGTGTTCAGCCGGCGCTTTGTGAAGAGCTTTCCGGCGCTCGCCGTTGGATTCGAGACGGAAACGGAATTCACCGTTCACGCGCTGGAGCTGAAGATGCCGATTGGCGAGGTCGTTACCGCCTATCGCGGCCGGCCGCCGGGCTCGGTCTCGAAGTTGCGCACCTATGCCGATGGAGTCCGCATTCTGCGCGCGATCGTTCTGCTGGTGAAAGAGGAGCGTCCGCTGCAATTCTTCGCGCTGATCGGCGCGGTGCTGCTGCTCGCCGGGTTCGGCATCGGTCTGCCGGTGGTCGCGGAATTCCTGCGTACGGGCTTGGTGGCGCGCTTGCCGTCTGCGGTGCTGGCAACCGGGTTTGTTCTACTGTCGTTCCTGACTTTTGTCTGCGGCCTGGTGCTGGACACGGTGACACACGGGCGGCGGGAGATGCGGCGGCTAGCGTATCTCGCCATTCCCGGCATCGCCGCGCGGCTTTGAGCGGCATGGCGATGCCGGCGACCCGCCCGTGACCGACCTGTCCGTGTCCGATTCGTCCGTGCCTGACGCGCCTGCGACAGATACGCCCGCGACTTATATGTCCGTGCCCGATTTGTCCATGCCCAATTTGTCCATAACCGGGGCCGGGGGACCGCCGCAGGGCGACTATGACGCCGACGTGCTGATCCTGGCGCTGGACCGGCCGGACGAGACGCTGGCCGCCATCGCCTCGGCACTCGCGCAGACCGGGGTGTCGCGGCACGTGGTCGTGGTCGATCAGGGGTCATGCACGTCGACGCTGGCGCGGCTCACTGCGGCGGTAGCGGAGCGGGCGGAGGTCAAGCTGGTTTCGGCCGGCAGCAACCTGGGCGTGGCGGCGGGGCGCAACCTGGCAGCGTCGCTCGGGCACGGGCGGGTGATTGTGGCGCTGGACAATGACGCGGAATTCGCCGACGCGACCACGCTGGCACGTGCGGTTGCCGCTTTGGATGCGGCACCGGACGTTGGTGCGGTTGGTTTCCGTATCGTGACGTACGCGAACGGTGCGGAGGACCTGTCGTCGTGGGGCTATCCGCCGGCGCTGCTGGCGCGCGCGGGGCAGGCGTTCGACGCCGCGACGTTCGTGGGGGCTGGGCACGCCATCCGGCGATCCGCGTGGGAAGCAGCCGGTGGCTATGACCCGACCCTGTTCTTCTGCTGGGAAGAGCTGGATTTCTGCCTGCGCGCGATTGCCGCCGGGTGGCGGGTGCAATATCGCGGCGACCTGGTGGTGCGCCACAAGGTCAGCGCCGAGCGGCGCGTCAACTGGTCCGGCGAGCGTTGGTTCTATTTCGTACGCAACCGCATTTATATCGCCCGCAAATGGCGGGCCGGATGGATAGAACTGGTGCCGCGCATCGCTGCATACCTCGTGAAGGGGCTGCGCAATCGGTTGCTGTGGCAGACGCTGCGTGGCGTGGTGGCGGCCGCACGCATGCCGGTCAGCCCGCGGCCGGTGCCGGCGGCGATGCGCCGGTATCTTGCGCGGAATGATTTGGCACATCGCGGCAGTTGGCGCACGCGATTGCGGCGGGAGGTGCTGGCGGGTCTGCCAGGTGGGCGCGGCGGCGTTGCCAAGATCGCGCTGCCCGCGCTATGATTGCGCGACGGGGAGTGGGCCAGCCCGCGTGTGGACTGGCCCGGCTCCTACCGTCGAGTAATGATGATCTTGACGCGGATGCGTAAGATCAGCACTATCTTCGGCAAGAGGTTGCGATGCTTCCTCATCACTTCCTCCACTGAAGCGCCGGTCGGGCCAGTCCCGGCCGGTGTTTTCATTTTCAGGGCGAGAGTACGGAGAATTCGTAAGGAACCGCGGGCACGATCCGCGTTTTCATTTCAGTTGCAGTCGATTTGAATACAGTCGAGTGCAGCCCTACCGCACGCCCAGGCTCGTCCCACTTCCTTCACGCCCGCCATAATCACGCATCGGCGGCAGCAATGCGGTCGCATAGGCCGCGGGGTGCTGGATCAGGTACCGGGCAGCCGCCACGTCCGCGTCGCTGCCCACCGCTGCCGGGCATGCCGCGCGGATCGCCACCGCCTGGGCCGGCGGCAGCGGTGCGCGGGCGGCCCGATGGCGCGCGATCGCTTCGGCCATCGGTTGGGTGCCCTGGTCCAGGCTGTCCAGCTCGCTCTGCACGACGTTCTGCCCCAGGCTGGTGCAGACCTGCGGCAGCACGCCGAGACCCTGTAGCGGCCAGCCGCGCGGTGCCAGCACACGGCTCCAGGTGACGAACAGTTCGCCCCCATCGGGTAGTGGCGCGATGGTCTGCACGAGGCCCTTGCCGAGCGTCGCGCTGCCGACAACCACGGCGCGGCCGCGATCGGCAAGGGCGGCGGTCAGGATCTCCGCGGCGCTGGCGGTGCGGCCATCGACCATCACCACCACCGGAAGATCGTCGGCCAACTCCCCATCGACCGAGCGCCAGACCCGTGTCGCGTCCGGATCGCGGCCGACCGCGCTGGCAATGATGCCCGCTTGCAACAACTCGTCGGCCACGCCGGCAGCCTCGCGCACCAGGCCACCGGGATTGCCGCGCAGGTCCAGGATGATGCCCCCGACCGGGTGTGCCGTCGCGCCCGAGCCGCTGAGCCCGCCGGCCAACCCGCCGCTCAGCAGGCGCATCATCTGCGTGGCGGTTGCGCGGTCGAACTCGGTGATGCGGATCAGCAGCGCGTCGCGCAGGCGCTCGGCGAACACCGTGTCCGGCGGCACCATGCTGCGCATGACATCCACGGTGCGCACGCGGCCTTCGCGACCGCGCACCGTGACGGCGACGCGCGTGTCCTCGGGCCCGGCGATCCAGCCGGCGACAGTGTCAACGTCGACGCCGCGGGTCGACTGGCCGTTCACCGCCACGATCGCATCGCGCACGTGGATGCCGGCGGTGGCGGCCGGGCCGTCCGAGACGATGCGCTGCACCAGGATGGCGCCGCCTTCGGTGACCAGCGTGACGCCGGCACCGGCGCTGCCGGATCGACGGGCACGATCCTCGCCGGCCTCGATCGGCGGCACGTAGCGCGAATAGGGATCGAGGTGATTGAAGATCTCATCAAAGAAATTGGTGATCACCCCGATGGTGCCGGCGCGCCGGAGCTTCGCCGAGGCGTCCCAGGCGACGGTTGAAAGCGCTGTCGCGGCGGCGGCCCAGGCGGCCAGGTCGTCGGTTCGCGGCGCCATTGCGCTCGCCAGCGGGTGATTGGGAAGACTGAGCCGCAGCACTCCGTCGCGCAGCTCAACCGCCAGGTCGGGGTCGAGGGCAGTCAGCCCATGCAGCCCCCAGATCGTGAGCTGGGAGACCGGTACCGGATCGAGCGTACGCGGCGCCATGAAAGCCAGCGCGGTGCTGTAGACCGAGGTGGCCAGCGGTGCGTTGAAGGCCGCCTCGCCACTCTGGTCGGCATAGGCTGGGGCGACCAGGAGCAGCAGCAGGAAGGCGCCGAACCTGATCACCTGTCGGCGGACCGTTTCGCGCTCCGGCGGGCGGGCGCGGCCGCGCGGTCTGGCACCACCTGGAACACCAGGCCGCCGGTGACGGGGCTGGCTTCGGCCAGGCGCACCTCGACCTGCTGCGCCAGGCGGAACGTCTGGCCGGTGCGCCGGCCGGTCAGCGTCTGCTCGGTTTCGTCGTGTTGCCAATAGTCGTCGGGCAGCGCGGACATCGGCACGATCCCGCTGGCACCACTTTCCGCGACGGTCACGAAAATCCCGAAACGGGTCACGCCGGAGATGCGTGCGGCGAAATGCGCGCCAACCTTGTCCGTCATGAACGCGGCGAGGTAGCGATCGATCGCCTCGCGTTCGGCGAGCTGGGCGCGGCGCTCGGTGGCGGTGATCTGCTCGGCGGTGTCGGCGAAGCGCGCGGCTTCGTCGGCGCCGAGCCCGCCGGGGCCGAGGCGCAGGCCGGTGATCAGCGCGCGGTGCACCAGCAGGTCGGCGTAGCGGCGGATCGGGCTGGTGAAATGCGCGTAGCGCGGCAGTGCGAGGCCGAAATGACCGATATTCTCGGGGCTGTAGGCGGCCTGCGACTGGCTGCGCAACATCACCTGGTTGACCAGCGGCGCCTCCTCGGTGCCGGCGACACGGCGCAGCCCGCCGTCGAGATCGCGTGGGTGCAACTGGTTGCCGGGCGGCAGGCTGATGCCGAGGCCGCTCAGGAGCGCGCGCAGCCCGGCCAGCTTTTCCTCCGATGGCGGCGCGTGCACGCGGTACATCGTCGGCTGACGGCGGCGCTCGAGCTCCTCGGCGGCGGCGACGTTGGCCAGCACCATGAACTCCTCGATCAACCGGTGGCTGTCCAGGCGCGGACGCGGCAGCACGGCGGCAACACGGCCGACCTCGTCGAGTTTCACTTGTCGCTCGGGGAGATCGAGGTCGAGTGTGCCGCGCGCCTGGCGGGCCGCCAGCAGGGCGCGGAACGCGGCGTAGAGTGGCGTTAGCGGCAGGTGCGTTGCAGTGCCTTTTCCCCGCGCCTGGGCGCCCGCTGCTTCTGCATGAGCGCCCACTGCTTCTGCATGAACGCCCACTGCTTCTGCATGAACATCGTGTGCGTGCTGCACTTCCTCATAGGTCAACCGCGCCGCGCTGCGCATCAGGCCGCGGCCGAAACGGTGCGCCGTCTTGCGCCCGTCGGCATCGATCGACAGCTCGGCGAACAGGCACGGCCGATCTTCGCCGGGGCGCAGGCTACACAGGTCGTTGGACAGCGCCTCGGGCAGCATCGGCACGACGCGGTCGGGGAAATAGACCGAGTTGCCGCGGTCGCGCGCCGCATGGTCGAGGGCCGAGCCGGGACGCACGTAATGCGCGACGTCGGCGATGGCGACGATCAGCCGGAAGCCGCCAGGGGAGGGGGTGTCGATCGGCTCGGCGAACACCGCGTCGTCGAAATCGCGTGCATCCTCGCCGTCGATAGTGACCAACGGCAGGTCGCGCAGATCGGTGCGGCGGCCGAGTGGGGCAGGGCGCGCGCGCTCGGCTTCGGCCAGCGCCGCGTCGGGAAAGACCTGTGGGATATCGTGCGTGTGGATGGCGATCAGGCTGACCGAGCGTGCGTCGCCGATGTTGCCCAGCCGCTCGATCACCCGCGCCGGCTTCAGGCCCAGGCGGTGGTGCGCCAGCGGCTCGGCCAGCACGATCTCGCCAGCCAGCGCGCCGCCGTCCTCGCCGGGGGGGACCAGCCATTCCGCCTTGGCGCGGCGGTCGGTCGGAATGATGCGGTTTTCGCGCGGGCCAGTTCTTTGTGATCCGGTTCTTTGTGATCCCGGTTTTTGTAATTCAGGATTCTGGGACCCTGGCTTCTGGGACCCTGGGCGATATACGCCCAGGATGCGCCCGGGCGCGTCGTCCAGGCGACGGATGGAGCGGCCCTCGTAACGGTCTGGACCGGACGATGGCCCCTGGATCGGCCGCAGCCGGGCGAGCACGCGTTGGCCCGGAGCAAGGGCCGGGCGCCCATGCGGCTCGGGTGTCATCAGGATCATCGGTGGGGGACCGTTGCCCTGCCAAGTCACCGGGCGCGCGATTGCGTCGCCTTGCGGGTCGGTGCCGGTCACCTGCACCACCGCAACCTCGGGAAGGCGCCCTTCGGGAAGACGTTTTCGGTCCCGGGGACGACGCTCAGCATGATGGCCGCTCTGTCGGTGAAACGGCCTCGGCATCAGTGTACGGACACAAATGGGCCAGTCAGGGAGGTCCAATGGAGGTCGGTTTGTATGCGGTGGGACCCTACACCAGGTGGATGCCGCGACACATGCCTGCCGCGATTTTGTGGTACGAAATCCGCCAGCGTGGCAATCCGGCAACAGTTTGGGGCCGGGAACGGGGAGTCGGCACCGCGCCCGTGCACGATCGCCTTGACCCACCGGCCAATCTGTAGCCCTCTGCAACGATGTCGGCGTTCATCCTCCTTGGCCTGCTCGTGATCGGCGGCTATGTGCTTGGCATTATCGGATTTTTTCGCGCCGGCACCGCACTTGCGGAACTGCGGGCATTGCGCCGCTCGCTTGCCGATTCGGCGCCGCCGCAATGGGCGCCAGCCGGAGCTGCACCCGCCGACGCCTTCACGGCGGTCGCGCCTGTCTCGCAGCCCGCGGCCTCGGAAGCTGCCACACCTGAACCCACCGACCCGACGCCCCCGTCACAGCCTGAGCCCGTCGCCGCCGAACCATCTGACCAACCATCCACCGAACCATCCGCGCAACCATCCGCCAAACCCGCGCGCGACCTTGAAGCCCTGCTCACCATGCGCTGGGGTGTCTGGCTCGGCGCCGCAGCGCTGCTGCTCGCCGGCGTCTTCCTGGTGCGCTACGCCGCCGAGCAGGGCCTGCTCGGCCCCGCTACCCGCTGCTGCCTCGCCGCCTTGCTGGGCTTTGGCCTGATAGCCGGCGCCGAGTGGCTGACGCGCCACGCCGGCCCCGCCATTGCCGGACCGTTCAACGTCGACCAGGCGCCGGCCGGCCTCGCCGCCGGGGGCACCGCGATCCTGTTCGGCGCGTCGTACGGCGCGGGTCCCTACTACGGCCTGCTGCCCCCACTGCTTGCCTTCGCCTTCATGGCCACCGCCTCCTTGATCGGGTTGGCGGCTTCGCTGCGCTACGGCCAGCTTACCGCGGCCATCGGCATCGTCGGTGCCTTCGTCACGCCCGCCCTGGTTGCCACCAATGACACGTCGGTGCCCGGCCTGTTCGCCTATCTGTTCGTCGTTTCCACCGCCGCCCTGCTGGTTGTGCGGCACACCGCCTGGACCTGGCTCGGCTGGGCCACCACGATCGCTGGCGCCATCTGGGTCTGCCTTGCTGCCATCGGCAACGCATCGGACCCCTGGGCCGCGGCCGCGTTCGTGCCCGCCGCCGCTGCGCTGAACCTGCTGCTGCTGCCCGCCGCGGCGCTTGACCACCCGGTCGGCCGCCGGTTGTCCTGGGTGCCCTTCGCCGCCCTGGGCGCCGCCGGCCTGGTGCTGGAGGCGCTGGTCCCCGGCTTCGCCCCACGCGCCGCGCTCTTCGTGCTGTCCCCGATCGCCGTCTGGAAGGGGATGACCGAGCCGCGGCTCGACCGCCTGCCGTGGCTTGGGGGCCTGTTCGGCCTGCTGGCGCTGCTGCTGTGGGCGCTGCCGGAATGGCACCCGACAGGCGAGGCCCTGACCATCGAGGGCGTCGTCGTCGCCGTCCTGCCAGGCGCCTGGGCGCCGGAGGTCATTCGCCCGCTGCTGACCGCGGCTGCGCTGCTCGCCGGCTTCCACGCCGCCGCCGGGCTTTGGCTGGAGCGCCGCGCGCCGAACCCGCTGCGCTGGGCCGCGCTGGTCGCCGCGGTGCCCGTCCTGACCCTGGCCGTCACCTATGCCCAGGTCGCGCGGTTCCAGACCGACATGGCGTGGGCGGCCGCTGCCCTCGCGCTGACCGCCGCGCTCACCGGAACTGCTGCGTCCGCTGCTGTGGAGCACTCCCGGCAGCGCGCTGGCGTCCACGCCGCGGGCGCCGTCGCCGCGCTGGCGCTGGGCTGCGCGATGCTGCTGCACGACCAGTGGCTGACGCTCGCCATCGCGCTGTTCCTGCCGGCGCTGGCCTGGATCGAGGCCCGCGCCGACCTGCCGCCGCTGCGCCACGTTGCGCTGGCGGTCGCCGCGCTGGTGCTGGTTCGTTTGTTGCTGAACTGGTACGTGTTCGACTATGCGTTCGGTGCCACGCCGATCGCCAACGGCCTGGTCGCCGCCTACGCCGCCCCCGCCGCTGCGTTTGCGCTTGCCGCGGCGATGTTCCGGCGCCGAGCCGATGATTTGCTGGTTGCCACGCTGGAGGCCGGCGCTGTTGCCTTCCTGGCGTGCTTCGTCGCGCTGGAAACCCGCGACTGGTTCGGCGAGGGCCAGCTTCGCGACCCGCTCAGCTTCAGCGAAGCCGCCTTGCACCTGCTGACGTTGGCGGTGCAGGCCAGCATCTGGCTGCACCTTGCCCGGCGCACCGGCCGCCCGATCCTGCACTGGGCCTGGCGGATCATGGGTGGCATCGCGCTGATCGTTGCGGTGCTGCTGTTGGTGCTGAATCCCGCGTTTACCGACGAGCCCGCCGGTGTGTTCTCGCTGCTTGCCGCTTATCTCATCCCGGCGGTCCTGGCCGTTCTCGCCCGCCGCCGCGTCCCCACCCCTGAGTTCCGTCTGGTCCTTGGCGTCTACGCGGTGGTTGCCGGGTTTGCCTGGATCACCCTCCAGATCCGCCAGTTCTTCCACCCGGACGGAATGAGCCTGATCAGCGCGTCGATCGAGGATGCTGAACTCTGGGCCTGGTCCGGCGCCTGGCTGGCCTACGGCATCGGGCTGATGTTGCTGGGCATCCGAGGCGGCGACCGCCTGCTGCGGCTGACCGCGCTGGGTGTGGTCGGGTTGGTGTGCGCCAAGGTGTTTTTGATTGATATGGCGAATTTGACTGGGCTGTGGCGGGTGCTGTCGTTCCTGGGGTTGGGGTTGGCGTTGATTGGGTTGGGGGCGGTGCATCGGCGGTTTGTGCTGCCTACCAAGCCGGGTCCAGACGCCCCCGTCTCCGCGACCCCGAGCACCGCCCCGGACGCATCACCGGCGCCCTGACGCGCTGCGGCTTCACACGGTCAGCAGGCGCCCGACACCGCCAGCACGCGTCCGGCTCAAATTGGCGAATTCTTATCCGCTCGCGGGTTGACAGCGAACGCGTCCGGCGCCGTGTCGTGATAGGTGCCGCCGAAGCCCGCTAAAATCTCGCGCGAAGCCGCGTCGGGGTTGCCGAAGCAGCGGCAAGTGATCTTATCGCAGTCAGCGATGATAGCGCCCAACGGCGCCTTGCCCTTCTCGTTCGCAAGGTGAGCGCGAAAGGTGTCGTCATTGGCGTAGATTTCGACCCATTCGCTGACGCCTTCGGACGGGTAGTCGACGTGGTAGCAGATGACGCCCGGATGCTCGAGCATCACTTTGCACAGAGCCATCTGATTGGATTTGAAATCGGCAATCTTGTCTTTCTTGATGTCCCAGCGAATCTTGAGCATGAAGGCCATTGGAAGTTCCCTCCCTTGATCCGGCATTCCCGAGATGAACCGGCGTCGAGACCCTAGCCAGCGTCGGGACCCCAGACTGTGTCATTTTGGTCGTTCCAACAAGGCTATCCACCTTGCGTCCGCGTCTTCGCTGCAGCCGTCCGGGGTCCCGATTGGGTGCTTCGAACTTTCTCTTCGAAGCACGCCTCGGCGTCGACATGGCGGAGATGCGAAGCCTGTCCCAGAACACGACTTACATCCTGAGCATCTTGCCGCATCGGCATCAGCGCCCCGCGCGCCGCGTCGCATGACCGGCCCGGGCTCATGCGGGGTCCGCCAGCGAATAGCTGGTGCTCCGCCCCCCAGCCGCGTTCCTGGTCAGGATGCCGCGCTTGACCAGATCGTCGATGTCGCGCAACGCCGTGTCCTGCGAGCACTTTGTCAGTACGGCCCACTTGGAGGACGTAAGCTTGCCCTCGAACCCGTCCAGCAGCCGATTGATCACCGCGCGCTGCCGCGGGTTGATCGGCGTGCCGGCATGCGTCTCCCAGAAGCGCGCCTTTTGCAGCACCGCGGTGAGTATGCCCTGCGCGTTATCGAATGCGCGACCAAGGCAGCCAAGGAACCACGCCAGCCAGGGCGTGATATCCAGATCGCCCTTCTGCGTGGCTTCGAGCTTCGCATAGTAGTCATTCCGTTCAGGGCGGATCTGTGCGGACATGCTGTAGAAGCGCTGCGCGCTGTGTTCGGATCGCGCGAGCGCCATATCCGCGATTGCCCGGGCAATGCGGCCATTGCCGTCGTCAAACGGATGGATCGTTACGAACCAAAGATGCGCCACTGCCGCCTTCATCACGGGATCGCCGGCGTTCGTCGCGGCGTCGTCAGCCTGCGTCACCGGATCGATCACGTCGTCGGCGTTGAACCAGTCCAGAAACGCCCGCATCTCCCGGTCGAGTCGCCCGGCGGCCGGAGCCCGGTAATGCACAAGCTCGCGACCAATCGGCCCGGACACGACTTGCATCGGCCCGGCGCTGTCGTCGCGCCACGCCCCGGCGATGATCCGCGCCATGCCGCTGCGTCCGGTGGGAAACAACGCGGCGTGCCAGTCGTACAGCCGCTCGGCCGTCAAGGGCGTGTCATACGCCTGCGTCGCGTCCAGCATCATCTCGACCACGCCGTCAACGTGACGATCCGCTGGCGTAAGCGCGCCGATGTCCATCCCAAGGCGACGGGCGAGTGAGGAACGCACTTGCGCCTTGTCGAGCACGTCGCCTTCGATCTCGCTGGATTTGAGCACGTCCTCCGTGAGGGTCTGGAGAGTCGCTTCGGCGCGGAGTGCAAAGCCAATTCTCTCCATTCGCCCGATCAGCCGGCCCTGGCTGTGACGGACGGCGGCGAGTTGTCCTGCCAGGTGTTCGTGGCTCCAGCGGAACTTGGGCCAGCCCTCCCGGTCGTAGATGTATTTCATCATTCACCGCACCATTTGCGGCGTTTATGCCTGTTATTCGCCGCACGGGCAATCTTAATCTACGCACAATAGGCGGCGAATAGCGGGGTATTCTCCGCATCAGCCCCGGGGCGCGGTGGGACTTGTGCCATATGATCCCTCAAAACGCCCGTATGTTGTTGAAATCGCAACCGGTTCCACGGGTAGCCAAACCGCCTCCAGCCGCCAGCCGCGCGACGCCGCAACGCCAAGCCAAATCCCCCCGGCCCCCCACACCCACCCCGCTCACGCATGCGCGACCCGCAAATGCCGGGCTTCCCACCCCCCGATTCGCACCCGTATAAGGGTCGCCCATGACGCGGTTTGTGTTCGTTACCGGCGGCGTGGTCTCCTCCCTGGGCAAGGGCATCGCCTCAGCCGCGCTCGGCGCGCTGCTCCAGGCGCGCGGCTACTCCGTGCGGCTGCGCAAGCTGGACCCCTACCTGAACGTCGATCCTGGCACCATGAGCCCCTACCAGCACGGGGAAGTATTCGTCACCGACGACGGGGCCGAGACCGACCTGGACCTTGGCCACTACGAGCGCTTCACCGGCGTGCACGCCACCAAGGCCGACAACGCCACCACCGGGCGCATCTACCAGGACGTGATCGCCAAGGAGCGCCGCGGCGACTACCTGGGCGCCACCGTCCAGGTGATCCCGCACATCACCGACGCCATCAAGGAAACCGTGCTGCACGCCACCGGCAGCTACGACTTCGTGCTGGTCGAGATCGGCGGCACCGTCGGCGACATTGAGAGCCTGCCGTTCCTCGAAGCCATTCGCCAGCTTGGCAACGAGCTCGGCCCGGAGCGCGCGATGTTCGTGCACCTGACGCTGGTGCCGTACATCCCCTCGGCCGGTGAGCTGAAGACCAAGCCGACGCAGCACTCGGTGAAGGAGCTGCTGAACGTCGGCATCCAGCCGCAGATGCTGCTGTGCCGCTGCGACCGCGCCATTCCCGACGCCGAGCGCCGCAAGATCGCGCTGTTCTGCAACGTCCGCGCGCAGGCGGTGATCACCGCGCGCGACGTGGACACCATCTACGACGTGCCGATCAACTACCACAAGGAAGGCATGGACCGCGAAGTCCTACGCCATTTCGCGCTGCCCGATGACCGCGCGCCCGACCTGTCGCAGTGGCAGCGCATCGTCGATACCGTCCGCGGCCCCGAAGGCGAGGTCCGCATCGCCGTGGTCGGCAAGTACACCAACCTGCTCGACGCCTATAAATCGCTGGCCGAGGCCTTGGCGCATGGCGGCATCGCCAACCGCGTGAAGGTCTGCCTCGACTGGGTGGACAGCGAGGTGTTCGAGCAGCCCGGCACGGTGCAGCGGCTGGAAGGCGTGCACGGCATTCTGGTGGCCGCCGGCTTCGGCGAGCGCGGCACGCCCGGCAAGATCGCCGCCGTTCGTTTTGCCCGCGAGCGCAAGGTGCCGTTCTTCGGCATCTGCTTTGGGATGCAGATGGCGGTGATCGAGGCGGCGCGCAACCTGGCGGGCATGGCGGGCGCGTCGTCGACCGAGTTCGGCCCGTGCGAGGTGCCGGTGGTCGGCCTGCTGACCGAATGGGCGCGCGGCAACCAGGTCGAGCGGCGGATGGAGGGCGGCGAACTGGGCGGCACCATGCGCCTCGGCGCGTATCCCGCGGTGCTGAGCGAGGGCAGCCTGGTGCGCGAGATGTACGGCGGCGCGGTAAGTATCGAGGAGCGGCACCGGCACCGCTACGAGGTCAACGTGAACTTCCGCACGATTTTGGAATCGACCGGGCTGCGGTTTTCCGGGATGTCGCCGGACGGCGTGCTGCCGGAGATCATCGAGCGGCCGGATCACCCCTGGTTCATCGGCGTGCAATACCATCCGGAGCTGAAATCGAAGCCGTTCGACCCGCATCCGCTGTTTGCGGGGTTCATCGCCGCAGCGGTGCACCAGGCACGGCTGGTGTAGCGCGCATACGGGGCCTTCCCGTCGCGACCCACGCCGCCTCGTCATGCCCCTTTGAGAGACGCCATCTCAACCGCACATGGCAACCACCACCCAATCAAGACCGGACAGCGCCCTGCGATATGCGGTGCTCGTCATCGGCGCGGGAGTTCTGGCCACCACCCTGGCACAGCCCGAAGTTCTGGCGCGCATTCCGCTGCAGAATCTGCTCAAGAACGAGTTGCACGTGGACCGAACGGCCAACGCCGCTTTCTTCTTTTGGGCTGGGCTGGCGTGGTACCTGAAACCCTTCGCCGGCATCTTGACCGACGCTTTCCCGCTGTTTGGCAGCCGCCGCAAGAGCTACATCCTGATAAGCGCGACCTTGGCGGCGCTGTCGTGGTTCGCCTTGACCGTCACGCCCCACGAGTACCGCAATCTGCTGTTCGGCGTGATCGCCATCAACACATTCATGGTGATCGCGAGCACGGTGATTGGCGGCTACATGGTCGAAACGGCACAAGCCAACGCGGGCTCCGGCCGCCTGTCGGCGGTGCGCCAGATCGTCCAGCAGGCCTGTGCCGTCGTGAGCGGGCCGGCGGCCGGATATCTTGCGAGTATTGCCTTCGCATGGACCGCGGCTGCTTCCGGCGGCATCGTGTTCGTTCTGGTGCCGGTGGCCATCCTGTTTTTGCGCGAACAGCGAAAACGCCTGGAGTCACGGCAGCTCCTGGACAACGCAAGCAGGCAACTCGTCAAGATTGGAACCGCCCGCACGATGTGGGCAGCCGCCGTCCTGATGGCACTCTTCTACATCGCCCCCGGCTTTGGGACCGCGCTTTTCTACAAGCAGCAGAACGAGTTGCACCTTGGCACAGAGGCACAGGGGTTCCTGCAGTTGATTGCGGGTGTTTGCGGTATTCTCGCGGCTGTCGGTTATGGAATTGCGTGTCGGCGCCTCAATCTCCGCGCGCTGCTGATCGGGGGCATGGTCGTCGCCACGGTGATCAACCTGGGCTATCTGTTCTACTCGTCCGCGGAACGCGCGCAGTTCATCGAGGGATTGAACGGCTTCGGATACACGCTGGCTGAACTGGCATTGATGGATCTCGCCGTGCGCTCCACGCCGGCTGGCAGCGAGGGATTGGGTTTCTCGCTGATGGTGAGTGTCCGAAATCTGGCTTTGTTCGGAACCGATTGGTTCGGTTCGATGTTGCTGGACCGGTATCATTTTTCGTTCAATTCGCTGGTGATCGCCAATTCGGCAACGACGTTGGTGGCGGTTCCCTTGGTGCTGCTGCTTCCCCGGCTGATCGTCGCCCGAAAGGATGCCGAGGTCCGTTGAGAAGGCGACAGTGCAATCGATGTGCTGGCGCCGCAGTGGGCCGCGATGCTGTTGCGGGATAAGCCTGTAGCGAGAGAGTCTCTCCCCTCCCCTTGAGGGAGGGGGTTGGGGGGAGGGGTCCGCGCGCAAAAATCTTCGGTGCGACCCTGGCACCAACCCCTCCCCCCAACCCCCTCCCTCAAGGGGAGGGGGAGAGACTCTCTCACCCGCGGCTCGTGCGCTTGACTGTCGGCGCATCTTTTGCGAGCGTCCCCATCCTTACCGCGCGTCCAACTTACCTGGGGAAAGGGCCTGGGGAACGGGGTGGTGGTGCCGTGGAAACTGAGGACCGAGACGTTTTTCGTGCCGCGCAGGGGCATCGACGTGTCTGCGGCGGATAACGGTGAACCTGGCATGACAGGTTCGCAGACGCAGAATGCGCCTGTGCCATGCTGCCGTTACGACGAATGGGTCCGCGTTTCGGCCTCGCGGAACGCTGCACGCAAATCGGCCGCGATAATCCGGCGCACCGCCCATCAGGCTCTCCACGCCGCCCCGACAAGCGCTGCCTGCCTGGTCACGACGCACCCGATCGCGGGGCGACGCGAGCGCCAATCGCCGCGGTGGGACGCGCGCCGGTCTGCATCCGAAATTGCCAACACGAACGACGACAGTGGTACGATATCGGCATATCGCTGGAACAAGGAGGCTCGAGCATGACGAACCAAGACGACATCGCCTTGATGGCCCATCTGATGCGCCGCGCCGGCTTCGGCGCCAGCCGCGACGAACTCGAAGCGCGCGTGGCCAAGGGCTACGAGGCCACCGTCGAGGAATTGCTGACCCCCGAGATGCATCCGCCGGTCGACCCCTATGTGCTGCTGCGCCATCAGCCGGCGGCACTGCTGCCCGGCGGCCAGCCGCCGATGGGCAACGTTAACTACATGTACTACCTGGTGACCACGCAGCGCCCGCTGGAAGAGAAGATGGCGCTGTTCTGGCATCAGGTGTTCGCTACCGGCAACTCCAAGGTCGACAACTATGACCAGTTGCTGGAACAGATCGATCTGTTCCGTCATCGGGGCATGGGCAATTATCGCGACCTGCTGCTCACGATCGCCAGAAATCCCACGATGATCTTCTGGCTGGACAACAACCAGAACCATGGGACGGCGGTCAACGAGAACTGGGGCCGCGAACTGCTGGAACTGTTCAGCCTGGGCGCCGGCAACTACACCGAAAAAGATGTTCGCGAGGCGTCACGCGCATTCACCGGCTGGACCTTCGAGACCAAGATCCCGCGGCTGCCGTATGGGCGGTTCCCGTGGAAGTTCGAGTACCGGCCGGAAGATCACGACGACGGCGTGAAGGAGTTCCTCGGCACCAAGGGCAACCTCAACGGCGAAGACATCATCGACATCGTCGTGCAACAGCCGGCCTGCGCCAAGTTCATCTGCCGCCACCTGTACAACTTCTTCGTCGCCGACGAGCCGCAGGTGCCCGCGTGGAACCTGGAGCCACCGCGCGATCCGAAGGCGATCGAAACGCTGGCGTCGACACTCCGCGAGTCGAAATTCGAGATGAAGCCCGTGTTGCGCAAGCTGTTCAATTCGGACTTCTTCAAGAACGCCCGCTACAAGCACCTGAAATCGCCCGCCGAGGTGGTGGTGGGCACGCTCCGCCTGGTGGGCGGCTATGAGCTGCCGAAGCCGGGATATGGCGAGCTGTCGATGCAGCCCTCCTACATGGCGCAGGACCTGCTCAATCCGCCATCCGTCGAAGGCTGGCACACCGGCCAGGAGTGGATCAACAGCGGTTCCCTGATGGCTCGGATCAACTTCGTGGCCGAGCAGGTCGGCAATACATCGTTGCCCGGCGTGCGCTCGATCATTGCGCGTCTGAAGGCGATGGGCGTGCTGAGCCCGGACCAACTGGTCGATGGGTGTCTGAACCTGTTGGGCCCGATCGAGGTCAACTCCGACACGCGCCGGGAACTGACCGAGCAGGCCAACGAATGGGGCAAGCTGAGCTGGGATAGCGATGCGAATGCCCAACTCGCCGCCAAACACGCCACCGAAATGATGCAGCTGATCGTGGCGACCAGAGAGTATCAATTCGCGTAGTACATGACCCTCATCGGGCAAGGAGGATAGCAATGTCGGCGACACAAAAGGACCCTGTGCTGGTCGTGCTCCAGCTTACCGGCGGGAACGACTATCTGAACACGGTGATCCCGTATAACGACCCGCTCTACCGCGACAACCGCAAGGCAGTGGGCATCGGCGATAACGAGGTCCTGCACATCGACAAGGATTACGGCTTCGCGCCGTACCTCGCGCCCCTGAAGAAATTCTGGGATGAGGGCAGCATGGCTCTCATGCATGGCGTGGGATACCTCAATTCACCGCGGTCGCACTTCCGGTCGATGGACATCTGGCACACCTGTGAGGCTGACAAAGTCGGCACCGAGGGCTGGCTGGGCCGGGTGGCGCGCGAAATCGACCCGAAGAAAGAGAATGTGGTCACGACCGTCAGCTTCGGCCCCAGCCTGTTCCGGGCGCTGTCGGTTCCCGGCGTTCCGGTCGCCTGCGTGGCCGGCCCGCTGGAGCAATACGGCTTCCTGCCGACCATTCAGGAGCGGGAGCAGCGCCTGAAAATACTCGAGCGCTTCTCGCGCATGTACAAGCCGGAACCCGGCAGCGGAGTGATGGAATACCTGGGTACCACGGGCCTCGATTCCTTGAAGGGCGCGGATATCCTCAAGGTGGCGCCGCAACGCTACAAGTCCACCGTGCAGTATCCGGACAGCTCGATCGCCCGCAAGCTGCGGGGCATCGCGCAGGTCCACCTGGCCGGTCTCGGCAGCCGGATTTTCTACTGCGATCATGCCAGCTTCGATACCCATGCGGGACAAAATCCCCTGCATGGCACGTTGTGGACGCAGGTGACCGAGGGTCTGGAAGCGTTCATGGCGGACCTGCGTGCGCACAACGCGGCCGACAACGTCATCGTCCTGATGTTCTCGGAGTTCGGCCGTCGCGTGCGTGACAACGGCTCCGGAACGGATCACGGCGCCGCCGGCGTAACGTTTGTGATCGGCGACAAGGTCAAGGGCGGGCACTATGGCGAGTATCCGTCGCTCAAGGCGGAAAAGCTCGTGCAGGGCGATCTGAACCCGAGCATGGACTTCCGCAGCATCTACTCGACCATCCTCGACAAGTGGATGGGGATGGACCCGGTACCGATCGTCAACGGCACCTACGAGCAGGCAGCCTTCCTGAACTAGCCAGGCAAGGTTGACGACAATCTCCCTCGTTCCCACGGCACGCACAAAATGCGTTGCCTGGGGGAACGAGGGACCGAAGGCGAAGAGTTTGAGCGAACGGCCTTTCGGATGGCGGAAGGCAACACCGCGAAGTGACGGGAGGACGCAATGCCGCTTACAACAGTTGCGCGTGGACGGACGTATGATTGGAGCCATGCCGTAGGGCGTGGGTCAGCGTCCGGCACGGGATTCAACTATCCGCAGACGATGTGCCTTGGCACCGGCAGCGATATTTACGTCGCCAACCGAGGCAACGAAAACAATTTCGGCATGCGCGTGAACAAGATAAGGCTCGGCGCTCCCGGCGAAGAGGAACTGCTCGACGAGTTCTTCAAGCATGGCCAGGGGGACGGGCGTTCGACCTGGCCGTTCGGCGTCGCGGTCGACGGTAACGATCATGTGTATGTCTCGGATGAATGGGACAACACCATTTCGGTGTTCGACGGCAGCGGTAAGTTCATCCGGAAGTGGGGCAAGACCGGCAGCGGCGACGGTGAGCTGCTGCGCCCGGCCGGGCTGGTATGTGAAAAGAGCGGCAACGTCATCGTCGTCGACAGCGGAAACAACCGCCTCCAGGTCTTCACCCCCGACGGGAAGTTCGTGGCCAAGTGCGGCAAGGCGGGAAGCGGCGACGGTGAGTTCAATCAGCCTTGGGGGATCACCCTGGATAAGGCTGGCAACATCTTTGTCGCGGACTGGAAGAACCACCGCGTCCAGAAGCTGTCCCCCGCCGGAAAGTTCCTGATGAAGTTCGGCGAATACGGAACGGTTCCGGTGCCATCGAACGCGTTCGCCGTCACTTACCTGGGACCGTGGGTCTCCAGCGGCGGGGGGAACGAATATCCCAAGGCGGGCCTGCTCAATCATCCCACCGACGTTGCCGTGGATACCGATGGCGATATCTATGTCGCCGATTGGGGCAACCATCGGGTCAGCATCTTCGATGCAGAGGGAAATCCGCTGACCAATCTCATGGGCGACGCCCAGGTGATGTCCAAGTGGGGCCAGCAGAGCATCGACGCCAACCCCGACATGATGAAGGCGTACCGCCGGGCGAAGAACCTGGAACCGCTGTGGCGCTTCTGCTTCCCGACGGCGGTGGACTTCAATCCGGCCACGGACGAAATCATCATCGCCGACAGCCAGCGGAATCGCTTGCAGATCTATCGCAAGGTCCGCGATTACGTCGACTTCCAGGCGAACCTGTAGGCGACCGCCGCGAACCCTGGTGCCCCAATTCCCTGGCTCGTTGTCATGACGCAGCGAGGGGATCGGGACACAGGTTCCTTGGTTCAGCTTGAAGCTGATCCCCTCTATCCGCGCTTGATGGACGCTGCCAGCGTCTGGCACGGCTGGTGATGTGCGGCCATGCTGGACCTGCCATTGTGCAGTAGGCAAGTCGTGGATGGCCGGCCTTCGCCGGCCATGACGGGTGGGGAATGACGGGGCGCCATGATGGGTGGGGCCATGATGGGTGGGGCGCTGACGGGTGGGCCATGACGGGGCGGTGGTGCTGGCCGGATTCGTGCCGGCAGGCAATACGCGACACCCCGATCAAGTCATGATTATTTCACCGAATCGCGCATAAATCCTCTGCGGATTAGTGCAATTATCGGAGACAGCGGGAAGGAACACACCGGGTTGGGTCGATGAAGGTCTGGAAGAGATCGCCATCGACGAAGTGACGATCGCGCAACTCGCGCGCAGGCAGCGGAACCACGATGCAGACCACGTTCCTTTCGCAGGTGGCCGCTCCGAGCATTGCGCTCGACACCAGCCGGCCGATCCCGGCAGTCAACGCCCATTCAAGCTTACCTGTGCATTCGCGCCCAACGACCGGCGTGAACGGCTGAGCCGTTGGTGACCGAACCAATCCCGACTGGCGCTCGATGATTACGCTCGCCATCCGCATTGCCCTTGGAGCCTCCTGGGGCGTGCCCGTGGGCGTCCTGGTGACGGAGACGCCGCGGTGCTCCGCTGGGGCCGTCGGACCGCTCGGTCGCGCGCGATCTCCTGTGTTCGCAATCGCTGAGGCGCCCGGCGCCGGCCGCCATGCCCATCGGCGGGTCGGGCTGGTTCTCCGCACCGGTTCCATCCAAGATACTTCGATCGACCCAGGATACGTACGCTCAGACGGCCGGGCCGCCTGCGACGGCCCCACACAAAGGATTGTTCGGCAAAAATCAGCCGAATGAAGCGAGGGGAACCACATGCGCAAACTACTGTTGGCCGGTGCGGCCGTGCTCGGGACGACAGCTTTGGTCCAGCGACCGGTACACGCACAGACGTCGCCCACGCCGCAGTTGGCGGCACCGCCGATGGGGACGTTGATCACCCCGAACTTCGGCAAATCCGCAAACGACAACAACAGCTATCAGGCCGTGCAACTGCCGGGGCCGGTAGCCAACCCGGTACCGGGCAGCATGGTGATCCGCCTGAACGGCTTGATCCGGGAAGAAGCCACGGTCGAGGGATCCACCGGCGACGTGGTTGGCGGGAACAAACTGGCGCCTTACAGCCTGGGTACTTTGCTCAGGCTATATCCGGGCGTGGACGGGATGGCGACCAACGGTCTGCGCTGGGGTGCCCAGGCCGAAATCCGTGAGAACTTCCAGGGGCAGGGCTTCGTGGCCAGCCCAAGCTCCTCCACCACGTCAATCATCGCCACCAACGCGCAGAACAGCAGCAGCAGCACGGGCAATTCCGGTCTGACCTGCGAGCAGACACTGTATGTCCGGCGCGCGTTCGTCTGGGTGGCGCAGGATCAGGTCGGGATTTTCCGGATCGGCCAGGGTGACGGTGTGTCCGGCATCTTCGATAACGGCGTCACCACGTTCCAGAATGTCGGCGTGGGCCTGTGGGACGGTGATGTCCCGGACGCGGTCAACGCCAACACGGCAACCACTTTCCCGTGGCTGTCGCAGGACGGCGCCGACTACGGCACTGTGCGGGCCGTCTACCTGTCGCCGCAGTTCGCCGGCGTCGATCTTGGCTTCGCCTTTGCGCCGAACAACGGCAACGGCGGTGGAGCCTATGAATGCTCCAACGCCGCCACCGTCGGGTGTCCGTCGCTGTCGTCGTCAAACCAGGTCAATACTTCGGGCACACCGACCGACAACTTCCGGTTCCGGAACCAGGTCCAGGCGGGCCTGCGCTACCAGGCTGTTGTCGGGCCGGCGGCGATCTATGCGTTCGGCGACTACATCGGCAGCGGCGTGGTCAATTACACTGGTCCCCCGCTGGTGGGCGGTGTGACCTCGGGCATTCCCGTGGGCAGCAAGTACAATGGGCAAACGCAGGGCATCACCGCCGGCTTTGTCGGCGCTGCTGTCACGATCGCCGGTTTCCAGTTCGGCGGCGCGTGGCAAGGCGGCCAATACAACGGGACAATGGCCACCACACCGAAGGGTGCCAGCTCCGCCCAGGCATATCTGGTGGGCTTCAGGTACACGAACGGCCCGTATTCGATCGGCGCGTCCTGGTATGGTTTCAACTCGCAGGGCGCGGTGCAGCTTACCGGGATTTCGCAACGACACGAAAACGCCTTCGGCGCAGGTGGCAACTGGCAGATCACGCCGGGGCTTCAGGCGTTTTTCGAATACATCTACGGCACGCGCCACCAGGGGGATTTCAATTTTGTGACCGCGTCGGTCGGCAAGGCGTTCAACGACGTGAAGTCCCAGGCCCTGCTGCTGGGTCTCCAGGTCGGCTGGTAGGTCTCTGACTTAGGGTTTCCAGGCGCGGCGGGAGGTATTCTCCCGCCGTTGCTTTGTCCCGTTCAGGGCAGCAGCGAAACTCCCGTTCGCGGCTTGCGGATGCAGTCTCCACGTCGTCCGGGTCGGCATGTCCGGTGCCCGGACGGATGCGAGCACCTGCGAGGTCCGGCTGGCCGGTTGGCCGCGGTATCGCCGGCAGCGCGCAATACTCGGCTCGGTGGGCTGCGACCGGCGAGTGGCGTATATATCAGCACGACGAGAGGGACCAGACGATGCAGGACAACCAGCAACGACCCGGGCAACGCGTCGTGAGGGTAGGCAATATCGCGATCGCCAACCACTTGCCGTTCACCCTGATCGCAGGCCCCTGCCAGATCGAAATCCCGCGCCCACGCGTTGGAGGTCGCCATGGCGCTGCGCGAGCTGTCCGCCGCCACGGGCGTGCCCATCATCTACAAATCCAGCTACGACAAGGCCAACCGCACCAGCGCCACCGCCGCGCGTGGCGTCGGCATGGCCGAGGGCCTGGCCATCCTCGCCGAAGTGCGCGAGCAAACCGGCCTTCCCACCCTTACCGACGTCCACGCCGCCGACCAATGCGCACCGGCGGCCGAGGCGGTCGACGTGCTGCAGATACCGGCATTCCTTTGCCGCCAAACCGACCTGCTGCTGGCGGCGGGCCAAACCGGCAAAGCGATCAACGTCAAGAAGGGGCAGTTCCTCGCCCCCTGGGACATGACCAACGTCGCGGCCAAGATTGCGTCTACCGGCAACCGGAACATTCTGCTGTGCGAACGTGGTGCCAGCTTCGGCTACAACACGCTGGTCAGCGATTTTCGGGCGCTGCCGATCATGGCGCGCACCGGCTATCCGGTGGTGTTCGACGCGACGCACTCGGTGCAGCAGCCGGGCGGGCAGGGGACCTCGTCGGGCGGGGAGCGTGAGTTCGCTCCGGTGCTGGCCCGCGCCGCGCTGGCGGTCGGCGTGGCCGCGGTGTTCATCGAGACCCATCCCGACCCCGACCGTGCGCCCAGCGACGGTCCGAACATGATCCCCCTGCGCGAGATGCCGGCGCTGATCGCGCGCCTGAAGGCGTTCGACGAACTGGCGAAGAGCGCCGCGTGAAGCGGCCGGCTGACACGCTAACCCGCCTGCGCGCCATCTGCCTCGCGCTGCCCGAGGCGATCGAGCGCGAAACCTGGGACATCCCCACGTTCCGGGTTCGCGAGAAGATCTTCGTGATGGCCACCAGCGACAACGGCACGCCTTCCCTGTGGTGCAAGGCACCGCCGGGCGCGCAGACCATCCTGATCGAGGCCGCCCCCGACCGCTTCTTCCGTCCCCCCTATGTCGGCCACAAGGGATGGATCGGCGTGCGGCTGGACGGCGCGGTCGACTGGGACGAGGTCAGTGGCCTGGTGCAGCGCAGCTACCAGATGACCGCGCCGAAGCGACTGCTGGGCGCGCCGCGGCGGCATAGGTCACCGTTGCGTGATCATGACTCGCCGTGATCGGCAAGTTCCGCGACACCAGCGCGAACAGCGTCAAATCGTTTGCAACGAAGACAAGCCCGGTCAGGCGATCATGCACGGCGGTGTAGCGTACACCACGGTGACGGTCGGTGGGATTGATGGCCTATGCGGCAATGTCGCGTGACGTATGCCCTTCGGGCGTCGCCCCGAGGGCGCGTGCGGCAGCCAACGCCCGCGGATGCGCCGCCCACGCATCGAGCAGCAGCCACGCCCAGCGGGGAACCTCCTGGATGCCGCGACCGGATCTGGCACGGCCCCAGCCCGTTACGGTTTCCTCGTGAATGCCGGCGAGCACGGCAAACCCCCGGCCGGTAAGGCCGAGGGCTTTGAGGGCGGAGCGGAAGTCCTAACTCATGACGCGCCCTTCAGTTGTTCCACGTCAGTCTCCAACCGCATGATCTGGCGTTGCATGACGCGAAGGATTTCCGGCGTGGTCCGCCCATCGTCCACGGCGGCGCGAGCGAAGCGCTCAACCCGGTCGGTGTTGCCGAAGTTAACGACCAGGGCATCATGCGTCTGATCGACCTTGTGCTGCAGCCGGTCGATCCGGGCCATGATGTCGGCGCGCATCGCCATTAAATCGGTGCCTATTTTGTCGAGTGCGGCTTCGAAGCTGTCCTGCTTGGTCTCCAGCCGCTCAAGAGCGGTCAGAATGCGGTGCACGTCGTCGTCGCCCATGGGGTTCTCCATTTCGACACCCGGATATTACCCGCACGGTGCGGGATTGTCGACGGGATAATGCACCGTGGCGAACTCATTCCGACCCGTCGCGGCGCCCGGAATGTCTGCGGCGATGAAAGTCGGTAGGTCCAAATGGCGGGTAATATACCCAATGCTCGCCGGAATCTGTGCCCTGCCGCATGTCCGCAAGCAAGGATCACCACAGAGACACGGAGGCACAGAGCAGAAAAGCCAAGTGATCAACTTGATATTCTTCTCCGTGTCTCGGTGCCTCTGTGGTGATTCTTTATTGCAAATGGTTATTAAAGACACGGACTCCCCCGAGCGAATGGTATACCAGCCGTCAAAAAGATTGACCCACCGGCGCCGCATGCCCACTTCACTGGGTAACGCCGACCCTCAGCGCAACCCAATGCGGGCCGGAAAGCTGCTCCGCCTGGGACAGCACCAGCGCCACCACAAACGCCTTGTGCGCGGCACGCGCCGCCTCGATCGCCGCCTGCACCTGCTGCGGCGAACCGACCTCGGTATCCTGCACCCGCAGGATCACGTCGCCGGCTTGCACGCCGCGGTCGAACGCGTCGGTGCCGGCGGCGACATCGTCGACCAGCACACCGCCCCGCTGCGTCTGCAGCCCGTGGCGCGCGCGCAGGTCGGCCGTCAGCGCGCTGAGGCTCAGGCCAAGATCGGGCGGCACCAGCATCGCCGGCTTGGGCGCTTCGGTGGAGACCGAGGACACGGGATCCGGCCAATCGCCTGGCGTGACGCTGAGTGTCTGCTCGCGACCGCCGCGCAGCACCGTGACCGGCACCGGACGTCCGATGGTCGACCGGGCGATGTCGCGCAGCAGAGCACGGTCGTCCGTCACCGACTGGTTGTCGTAGCGCAGGATCACGTCGCCGATCTGCAGCCCGGCTACCTCGGCCGGTTCGCCAGTGCGCACCACCGCAACCATCGAGCCGATCGGCTGCGCCATGCCGAGCGCGGTCGCCATGTCCTGCGTCACCTGCTCGGTCTTGATGCCGATGTAGCCTTGCCGCAGCCGGCCGTCGCGCATCAGACGATCGGCGACGAACCGGGCGTCGTTCGCCGGAATGGCGAAGCCGAGACCGGCCGAGGCGGCGGTGGGCGACAGGATCGCGGTGGCGATGCCGATCACCTGACCGTGCCGGTTGAACAGCGGGCCACCGGAATTGCCGTGGTTGATTGCGGCATCGGTCTGGATGAGATCGTCGTACGGCGTATCCTTGATGCTGCGGTTCACCGCGCTGACGATGCCGGCGGTGACCGACATTCCGGCGCCGAGCGGGTTGCCGATGGCAAAAACGCGCTCGCCGATTTTCACCTTGTCGCTGTCCGCCCAGCGTGCCGCCGTTAGCGCGTGCGGCGTATCGACCTTGACGAGCGCCAGGTCGATGCGCGGGGCGGCGGCGAGGATCCGGCCGGGGATGTGCGTGCCGTCGGAGAACGTCACCTGCAAGTCGTAGCCGCCGGCAACGCTGTGGTAATTCGTGAGGATCACGCCGCTGGGATCGATAATGAGGCCGGAGCCCAGCAGCGGCTTCGGGTGGTTGGAAGCCGTCGGTGGCGTGTCGAGGGTCGTCGTATCGGCGGACGATTTGTCGACAATGAACGCCGTGATGTTGACCACGGTGGGCAGCAGGTCGGCGATCAGATCGGCCTGGTCGGGCGGGTTCATTGCAGTTTGCTGCGCGGTGGCCAGCGGAGCCAGCAGCAGGCTGGCCGCGAAAGCGACGGCGGACAGCGTGACCGGGCAGCAGCGTTGGCGCATGGCGGTGTGTTCCGTTCGGGCAATGGTGCCGATTCGACGCAGGATAGCGGACGATATCAACGGCCCGAAATGATGACCGTTCCACCGTAAAGAAAGTCGTGGATACTGGCATTCGCCGGCATGACGGGGGGGCAGCGTGTCAGACTTTCCGGCGGCTGGTATGACGCGATAAGGTCGACGGCCTTCGCATCCAACTGCCGCGACCGAACCCGCGAGGCCAAGCGCGTCACATCGCCGGGAAACCAACGCAGACATGGCAACGGATCGGTGTTTTATCGGTGTGGATGTCGGCACCGGCAGTGCACGCGCCGGCGTCTTCAGCGCCGACGGTCGCCTGCTCGGCACCGCCAGGCACGAGATCCGCATCTGGCGTGAGGGTGCCGATATTGTGGAGCAATCCTCCGACGATATCTGGGCGGCGTGTGCCCATGCCGTCCGGGCGGCCGTGGCACAGGCCGCTGTCAGCGCGGACGCGGTGTGCGGGCTGTCGTTCGATGCCACCTGTTCGCTGGTGCTGCTGGATCGGCAGATGCGCCCCCTCGCGGCCGGCACCTCGGGCGATGCGGCGCGCAATATCATCGTCTGGATGGACCACCGCGCCGCCGAACAGGCTCGCGCCATCAACGCCACCGGCGACCAGGTGCTGGATTTTGTCGGTGGCGCCATTTCGCCTGAAATGCAGACACCGAAGCTGCTGTGGCTCAAGCAGCATCTGCCGCGGACATTCGATGCGGCCGGGCATTTCCTCGATCTCACCGACTACCTGACCTGGCGCGCAACGGGCAGCCTGGCGCGCTCGGTCTGCACGGTCACCTGCAAATGGACCTATCTGGCGCATGAGCGGCGCTGGTCGGACGCCTATTTTCGCCGCATCGGATTGGGTGAGATCGTCGATGGCGGCTATGTCCGGATCGGCACCGAGATCGTCGAACCCGGCACCGCGCTGGCGCAGGGCTTGACGTTGGCGGCGGCGGCGGCGCTCGGCTTGCGGGCGGGCACCCCGGTCGGTGCCGGCCTGATCGACGCCCATGCCGGTGGCGTAGGCTCGATCGGCGGGCGCGGGCAGGATGGCACGCCGCAATCGCCCGAACGCCGCATCGCCTTCATCATGGGCACCTCGGCCTGCGCCATGACGGTAACGCGGTCGCAACGTTTCGTGCCGGGAGTCTGGGGGCCGTACTATTCCGCAATGATCCCGGGGCTGTGGCTCGCCGAGGGTGGCCAGTCGGCGGCCGGTGCGGCGGTCGATTTTCTGGTCCGCCTGCATCCCGCGTATGCCGCCACGGCAGCCGAGGCGGAACAGCGCGGCACCTCGGTACTCGGTGTCCTGGAGGGAGAAGCCATGGCGCGCGCGGGTGGCGCATCGGCGGTCGCGCTGCTGGCGTCTTCCGTGCATGTGTTGCCCGATTTCCTGGGCAACCGCTCGCCATTCGCCGACCCTGATGCCCGCGCGGTCGTGGCGGGGCTGCCGCTGGATGACAGCCGTGACGGCCTGCTGCGGCTTTATGTCGCCGGGCTGTGCGGGCTTGGTTATGGGGCGGCGCAGATCCTGGATGCGTTGGCCGGGCAGGACATCGCGCTGGATACCATCGTGATGAGTGGGGGCGCCGCAAAGAGTTCGTTAATACGGCAGATCATTGCCGATGCAACGGGTCTGTCCGTGGTGCTGCCGGAGACGGCGGAGCCGGTGCTGCTGGGCGCGGCCATGCTCGGCGCGGTCGCCGCGGGCGCCGTTACTGACCTTGGCGCGGCCATGGCGACGATGTCCCGCGATGCGGCAACTACGCCGCCGGCGCGTGGCCGGATCGCGGCGTTTCATGCCGCCAAGCGCGTGGTTTTTGCGGAGATGCAGGCGCTTGATCGCCGCGCGCGAGAGGTCATGGCGGGGGTTGGGTCACCCTGATGCCATTGCCCCTGATCCGTCGCCCTGAACCAATGTTCGCCGACCGTCGCGACGAACGGTGCGGCTCGGCAGGTCACCATCGACGCAATCACCAGCGGACAAACTACCAGCAGGTATATCCGCCATCGGCCGCGACGATGGCGCCCGTCATCAGGCTCGCTGCGTCCGAGGCGAGGAAGTGCACGACCGAGGCGATTTCGTCCGGCTGGCCGACACGGGCCATCGGCGTCATCTCCAGCCAGGCCCTGTACATCTCGGGATTTTCGGTGATGCCGAACTGCGTGAGCGGCGTCTCGATATAGGTCGGCGCGACCGCGTTGACGCGAACGCCGCGCGCGCCCCACTCGGCGGCCAGCGAGCGCGTCAGATGATGCACGGCGGCCTTGGACGCATTGTAGAAGCATTGCGGTTGCGGTTTGTTGACGATGAAGCCGGACATCGAGCCGATGTTGACGATCGCGCCGCGTCCCTGTGCCAGCATGACGCGACCGAAGGCGCGGCAGCACCAGAACAGTCCGTCGAGGTTCACGTCCATGTGGAAGCGCCAATGCTCGTCTGTGGTGTCTTCGGCGCGGACGTCGCTGCGGGCGACGCCGGCATTGTTCACCAGGATGTCGACGCGGCCGTGCGTGGTGTGCAGGCGTTGCGCCATCGCATCTACGTCGGCGGATTTCGTTACGTCGAGGGTTTCTCCGCTGGCCGCGATCCCGATTGCGTGCAGTGTAGCGACGCTGGCCGCGACACGGTCTGGTAGCATATCGGCAACGATGACGTTCGCGCCGGCCTCGCCGAGCGCGCGCGCACAGGCGGCGCCGATGCCCTGACCGGCGCCGGTTACCACCGCCACGCGCCCGTCGAGCTTTAGTTTCTCCAGATACATTGTGGGATCCTTGAGCAGTCAGTTGCCACAATCCGGGACGGCGGTTGTGAAACAACGTCGTTGTACGCGGAACGTCCTGTAAGCATCCGAGTGAGTGATCGACGTTCCCGCAACACCCACGTTGTCATGCCGGCGAATGCCGGTATCCACGACTTCGCTTGCTGCACGAAGGCAAGTCGTGGATACCGGCATTCGCCGGCATGACGAGTAGGATGCATTCGCCGGCATGACGACGTGGGCGCATTGCCGGCATGACGAGTAGGATGCATTCGCCGGCATGACGACGTGGGCGCATTGCCGGCATGACGAGTAGGATGCATTCGCCGGCACGACGACGTGGGCGCATTGCCGATGGATCGATCCTTACCTTTGTTGGCATCACAGCGCCTTTCCTGTCGCATCGAAACGATGGACACGTAACGGATCAGGCGTCAGATACGCAACGTCGCCATGGCGCAAACCGGCCTCGCCCTCGACCCGCACGGTCACCTGGCCCACCCCCTCTAGCGCGACATGCAGGAACGTATCGGATCCCAGATGCTCGGCGACGCCGATGGTGCCCGGCCATTCGCCCGCATCCCGCGAGACGTTGATATGTTCGGGTCGCACGCCGATGGCGGCCGCGCCGCGCTTCGTCGCTGCCTCACCTTCGAAGAAGTTCATCCGCGGGCTGCCGATGAAACCGGCAACGAACCGGTTCGCCGGCGCGCGATACAGGTCCAGCGGGCTGCCGACCTGCTCGATCCTGCCCGCGTTCAGCACGACGATCTTGTCGGCCATCGTCATCGCCTCGACCTGGTCGTGGGTGACGTAGATCATCGTGGTCTGCAGGGTCTGGTGCAGTTCGGTGATCTCCAGGCGCATGTTCACCCGCAGCGCCGCATCCAGGTTGGACAGCGGTTCGTCGAACAGGAATGCCTTCGGCGCGCGCACGATGGCGCGGCCGATCGCCACGCGCTGGCGCTGGCCGCCCGACAGCATCCTGGGCTTGCGATCCAGATAGGGTGTCAGGTTCAGCACGTCGGCGGCCTGACGCACCTTGCGCTCGATCGTCTCGCAATTCTCGCCTGCCATCTTCAGCGGAAATCCAATATTGCCGCGCACGGTCATGTGCGGGTACAGCGCGTAGGACTGGAACACCATCGCCAGCCCGCGCTTGGCCGGCGGCAACGTCGTTGCCTCGGCGCCGTCGATACGGATGTGGCCCGAGGTGACATCCTCCAGCCCGGCGATCAGCCGCAGCAAGGTCGATTTGCCGCAGCCGGATGGCCCGACAAAGACAACGAACTCGCCGTCGGCGATATCAAGGTCGATGCCCGGAATGACCGCGATCTCGCCGAATGTCTTGCGCACGCCTTCGAGGTTTATGCTGCCCATGGTAAGGTCCCTATTTCGATAAAGTCTCGGTTTGAAACCGGCACCGGCCCGCACCCCCGCCCGGCCACCCAACGACAGTATATTCGCATGGGTGGCCGGGCGGGGGTGCGGGCCGGTGCCGGTTCAAACTGAACTCTACCCTCACTTTACGGCGCCAAAGGTCAGGCCGCGCACCAGGCGCTTCTGCGAGAACCAGCCGAGCACGAGGATCGGCGCGATCGCCAGCGTCGACGCGGCGGACAGCTTGGCCCAGAACAATCCTTCCGGGCTCGAATAGGAGGCGATGAAGGCGGTCAACGGCGCGGCATTCGCGGCGCTGAGATTGAGCGTCCAGAACGCCTCGTTCCAGGCCAGGATGACATTCAGCAGCAGCGTGGACGCGATCCCCGGCAATGCCATCGGCGCCAGTACATGCAGGATCTCCTTGGCCAGCGGCGCGCCATCCATCCGCGCCGCCTCCAGGATGTCGTCCGGGATTTCCTTGAAATAGGTGTAAAGCATCCAGACGATCAGCGGCAGGTCGACCAGCGTCATCAGGCCGGTGAGCCCGAGCCGCGTGTCCAGCAGACCCCAGTCGCGGAACACCAGGTAGATCGGCACCAGCACGCCGACCGGCGGCATCATCTTGGTCGACAGCATCCACATCAGCACGTCCTTGGTGCGTGGCGTCGGCGCGAACGCCATCGCCCATGCGGCAGGTATGGCGATCAACAGGCCGAGCAGAGTCGAGCCGAACGCGATCACGACGGAGTTGCCGAAATGCCTGAAATAATCGGACCGGCTCTGCACCTCGATGTAGTTTTCCAGCGTCCAGTGGAAGAACAGCAGGGGCGGCGAGGCGATTGCGTCGCCCTCGCTCTTGAAGCTGGTCAGGAAGGTCCACAGGATCGGAAAGAACACCAGGAATCCCGCGAGCCAGCCGATCACGGTAAATCCAAGCTGGCGACGGGGTGAAATCGCACGTGCCATGTCTAGGCCTCCAAATTCCGCCCGATCACGCGGACCAGGAAGAACGCAACGATGTTGGCGAGGATCACGGCGATGATGCCGCCGGCCGAGGCGCCGCCGATGTCGAACTGCAACAACGCCTGCGCATAGACCAGGAATGCGATGTTGGTCGATGCGTCCCCGGGGCCGCCATTGGTGGTCACCAGGATTTCCGCGAACACCGTCAGCAGGAAGATCGTTTCGATCAACACTACCACTGTGATGGCGCGCGCGAGATGCGGCAGGATGATGTAGATGAACGTCGACGGGACGCCGGCGCCGTCCATGCCCGCCGCCTCAAGCTGCTCCTCGCTCAGCGATTGCAGCGCGGTCAGCAGGATCAGCGTCGCGAAGGGCAGCCACTCCCAGGACACGATGACTATTACCGACATCAGAGGCAGTTCGGCGAACCAGTCGACCGGCGCAAAGCCAAGGCCGCGGGCGATCTGCGCGAACACGCCGTAGACGGGGTGCATCAGCAGGTTCTTCCACACCAGCGCGGAGACCGTGGGCATGACGAAGAACGGCGCGATCACCAGCAGGCGGACGATACTGCGCCCATAGAACGACTGGTCGAGCAGTAGCGCCAGCAGCAGGCCGCCGCCGACGGTGATAAGCAGGCAGCCGCCGACCAGCAGCAGCGTGTTGGCGAGGGCATCGAGGAAAGCCGGGTCGGTCAGGAAGTAGGAATAATTCAGGAAGCCGACCCAGCCCTCGGTGCCAGGCTCCATAAGGTTGTAGTGCAGGACTGAGAAATACAGCGTCATGGCCAGCGGAATCGCCATCCACACGAACAGCAGGATGACCGACGGCGCTATCATCAGGCGTGCCCGCCCGCGCGTATGCAATGTTGCCATGGCCCTTGGCACCTCCCGTGACAAAGTGGCGTGACAGAAGTGGCGAAACGCGGCCGCCCCGCCGGGACGACCACGAAGCTGCGATGGGTCGGCTACTTGATGTAGCCGCCGCGCTTCATGTCGCGCTCGGTCAGTGACTGGGCGTTCGCCAGTGCCTGCTCGGGCTTGGTGGTGCCGGCGAGGGCCGCGGCGAATTGCTGCCCGACGGCCGTGGCGATGCCCTGGAACTCGGGGATCGCGGCGAACTGCACACCGATATAGGGCTTCGGCAGGGAGTTGCCGTCGAGGCCGGGATTGGCCGAGTTGATCGCCGCCAAGGTCTGCGCGGCGAACGGCGCCGCGCTGGTATAGGCGGGATTGGCATAGAGCGAGGCACGTGTCCCTGGCGGAACATTTGCCCAGCCGTCCTTGGCCGCGACCAGCGCGAGATAGTCCTTGCTGGTCGCCCAGGCGATGAACTTCGCCGCCGCTTCCTGTTGCTTCGAACTGGTCGGGATCGCCAGCGACCAGGCCCACAACCAGTTCGCGTTCTTGCAGGTTGTGCCACACGGCGCCGGCGCGAAGCCGACCTTGTCGGCGACCTTGCTATCCTTCGGATTGGTAACGAAAGAAGCCGCCACGGTCGCATCGATCCACATCCCGCACTTGCCGGACTGGAACAGCGCCAGGTTCTCGTTGAATCCGTTCGAAGTGGCGCCGGGCGGACCGTAGCTCTTCATCAATGTGAGATAGGTCTCAAGCGTCTTGCGCCATTCCGGGCCGGAGAACTCGGGATGCCATTTCTCGTCGAACCAGCGCGCGCCGAAGGAGTTTGCCATGGTGGTCAGCAACGCCATGTTCTCGCCCCACCCGGGCTTGCCGCGCAGGCAGATGCCGTAGACCTCGCCGGGCTTGTCGGTGATCTTCGCTGCCGCGGTCTGGATGAAATCCCAGGTCGGTTTTGCCGGCATGGTCAGCCCGGCCTTCTCGAACAGGTCGCGGCGATACATGAGCATCGAGCTCTCGCCGTAGAACGGCGCGGCGTAGAGCTTGCCGTTCATCGACAGGCCGGCACGGATCGGCGGCAGCAGATCGTTGACATCATAGCTGGCGCCGAGATTGTCGAGCGGCACCAGCCAGTTCTGCTTCGCCCAGATCGGCACTTCGTAGGTGCCGATCGTTGTAACATCGAACTGGCCGCCCTTGGTGGCGATGTCGGTGGTGACCTTCTGGCGCAGCGCGTTTTCCTCGAGCGTCACCCAGTTGAGTTCGATGCCCGGGTTCTTGGTGCGGAAATCATCCGACAGCTTCTGCATTCGGATCATGTCGCCGTTATTGACGGTGGCGATGGTGAGCTTCGTCTGCGCCGCCGCCGGCGTGACGGTGGCGAGCGCGAGCACGGCGCAGGCGCCGAGAACCGCATGCATCATGCGCATGGACGACCTCCTCCTCCTGGTTCTTGTTGCAGGCAGGTTATTGTGAGCAAAAGCTCATAGGCAAGACAAATTCTCACGCAACACAGAGTCTTGTCAATCCGCGAGCAAGGCTTCGGCCGTCGCTTCATCGGTGATCAAGCCATTGATCAGGCGGCCCGCCAGCGCGCCGGCGATGGCCGCCAGCTTGTCCGGGCCCTTGGCAATGCCGATCACCTGGCTGATCGCGACCGGCGGGATCGGCGCGCTCGCCACGCGCGTATTGGTCAAGCCCGCGATCAACCGCCCGTTGCGGCCGAAGGTCCAGCCCAGGATCTCGCCGACCGCGCCGGCATGGCGCAGTGTGGCGAGCTCGGATGCGGTGATGAAGCCGTCCTCGAGCAACGGCGCGTGTTCGCCCAGACCGCCGATACCGACGCAGCACACGGTTGCCTGCGCGGCCAGCGCCAGCGTGTTGCGGATTGTCGTCTGCTGGTGCAGCAGGTCGCGTTCCTCGCGCGAGGCGGCGATCACCGGCAGCGGCATCGGGTAGTGGCGGGCGCGCACGGCGTCGGCCATGCTGAAAATGACGTTGTAGAAAGAGGCTGAGCCGTCAGGCGCGATGTTGCCGGTGAGTGATACGATGCGGTGGTGCGGGCACTGCATCGTCGGCAGCCGATCGACCGCGGCTTTCAGCGTGCGTCCGGTGCCGACGGCCATGATGATCGGGTCGGGCGATTTCAGCCGTCGTTCCATCTCGGCCGCCGCCGCCTCGGCGATGCCGAGCGTGCTGGAGGTGGAGCCGGGATCCGTCGGCACCACCTCGGCGAGCGTCAGCCCATAGCGGGTGGTCAATTCCTTCCCGAGATCGAGGCAGCGCGCAATCGGGTGGTCCAGCCGCACCTTCACCAGCCCGGCGCTGACCGCGATCGAGACCAGCCGCTGTGCGGATTGCCGGGAGACCCCCAACTTGGCGGCAATTTCCTCCTGCGTGTTGCTGGCGACGTAATAGAGCCACCCGGCCCGCGCCGCCTCGTCCAGCCGGCGCGCGTCGGTCTCGGTTCGGCGCAAGCGCGTGGCGGTGGTGCCCCGCGGCTCGGGCGGTGAGGGCAACGGACGATCAATCGTCGCTGATTTGGGCATCTGCTCGAATGTTACGACTGGTGCCCGGGTCGTTCAAGGGGTGGCCCAGGGTGATCGCACTTGGGCGGATATGGGGGCTTCGGGTTGACGCGGCCATCACGCAGGCAAGTAAGCCAGAATAACACGGAGCGCACGGAGAAAGATCACGCCACGGAGTGCACGGAGAAGTTAGGTATGGCGCTTCGCGCAAGCTAGACCCATTCGGCTTCGCGCGCAGCGCCATACCTTAACTTCTCCGTGCGCTCCGTGGCTTTATCTTTCTCCGTGTACTCCGTGTTATTCTGACTTGCTTGACTTGCTTGACTTGCGGTCGATGCCTGACGCTCAATCGATCGCGTTCCCACGTCGATGCATGACGCCAAATGCGATTGCCCTGGTTGCCCAGGGCAGTCGCATTTGGAATTTGCGGCGGCGGGGAGGTGCTGATGGCGGCGGCTGTGATCCGCGGAGCCGGCAAGATTTGGGTTGGCACAAGCGATGAATTTGGGGAGTGGGTCAGTCCGGGGGGTGCGAAGGGCTGGCGGTTCGGCTCGAGCGAGCCGGTTGTTGCTGTTTCGGGTAGGGAGCGGATGCAGGAGACCTTCCACCTCGACTGCTGAGCGGCGCCCAGGGCGGTCAGTCGTATCTTACCGGCATATCATACCGGCATATCATACCGGCATATCATACCGGAGGCCGTAAAGATTGACCCACCGACGATGCCCCTGACCGGCCTGACGGGAACGGCGAATGGGTAGTGTGCATTGCTTCCGTAATGGACTATACAGGTGATTACGAAGGCGCTGGCGGCAGGCGCCCGCAGGGTGGCGACGGGGAGAGCGGTCGATGAGCGACAAACCAGGGCGTGATGCGCGCGGGCGGCCCGGCATCGGAACCACCCGCCAGCCACGGCAGCCTGCGCAGCAGCCGCAACCGGACGACGGATCGCAGTCCACCGACAGCGCCAGCGGCGCGCAATCCCCGCCGCGCCCCACCACCGGGCCCGCGCTGCGCGGCACGAATGTCAACACCGGCCCCAGCTCCACCGGCCCCAGCTCCACCGGCCCCAGTTCCACCGGCCCCAGCTCCACCGGCCCCAGCTCCGGCGGCCCCAGCTCCAGCGGCTTCCGCGCGGCCAGGCCCGTGCAGGGCGGCAAGCCCCAGCCCAGCGTGGCCTTCTCGCCACGCAACCGCCCCCAGGCGCAACCGCAGCCACAGAACCAGACCGGCGCCGACGCAGCCTCCAGCACCTCTCTTGCCGACGACGACGAGGACGATGCCGGGCAGACCACGACGACCACCACCACCACGACTGTCCCGCAGCCGACCGCCAAACCTGCGCAGACCGGCGGTTTCGCCACCCGCCCGCGCACCGGTCTAGGGCCCGGCCGCGCCGCCAATCCCATCCCGATGATGGCGCGCGGACGGGCGCAGGCGCGGGATCGCCGCGAGGACGAGGCCGCCTTGGATGCTGACGTCGAAACCAAGGACGCGGACCTGGACACCTTGGTGCGCGATCCAGGCAGCGAGGCCGACGACGAGCCGGATACCTCCAGCGAAAGCTCCGAGGCGAAGCAGCCGGCGACCAAGGTACCATCCGGCCGGCAGCAGCCGGACAACTCGACAACGACGACGACCACCACCACGACGACGCCGATCAACACGCCGGCGCCGACGCAGTCCATCAGCACGGACAACTCGACGACAACGACCACCACCGCCAGCACCAGCACGACGCCGATCAGCACGCCGGCGCCGACGCAGTCCATCAGCACGGACGACTCGACGACAACGACCACCACTGCCAGCACCAGCACGACGCCGATCAACACGCCGGCGCCGACGCAGTCCATCAGCACCAGCACCGAGGCGAAGTCCACGGCACAGGACCCCCGCCGGGCCGCGTTCCAGCAGCAGCGGCGCGTTGCCGCGAAGGTTCTCGCACCCGACAAACGGGCCTGGGGCAACGATCTGGCGAAGGTGCTGCATCTGCCGATCCCGTCGTCGCAAACCCGACTGCTAAACGAAGGCCTCGCCACCGCCGGCCAGATCGCCGGTTCGAACGCCTACAGCCAGCAGGACCAGCAGGCGGCGAGCCAGCACGAGCAGGCACTGCGCGCGGCCGGCAACCCGCCCTGGGGCGCCGACACCGCCATGCAGGCCGCGGACGCGAAGGTGCAGCTCGACCTGCTCAGCATTCCGCCGAACAATCGCAGGCTGTCGCCACTCAGTGCCGACCTGAAGGGCGTGAACAAGACGTTTTGGGTCGAGAACGTCGATGCCGGCGGCACGAAAACCAAGGCTTTCCTGTGCAAGCCGGCGAGCGACTCTGGCGCAGAGACGATGCCGAGCGGCGGGAAGCCTGGCGGCGAAGTGGCGCGCGAGGCCCTGGCCGGGCGCGCCGCGCAGTTCCTGCTCGGCAAGGGTCTCGATATCGGCATGCCGGAAACCCATGTCGTCAAGCTCAGCGGAAGCCTGCTGCCGGGCAATCCCGGGGCCGCCGCCGTCACCTGCTCGGTGCAGCAGTTCGGCGCCAGCGTCGGCCAGATCGGCACCCAATCGCGCGCCGCGAAGGGCCTGATCGACGGCAAGAAGGTCGCCGCCCTCGGCGTGTTCGACATGATGACGCTGGCCAACGACCGGCATGGCGGCAACATCCTGCTCGGCCCCAACGGTGAGCTGATCCCGATCGATCACGGTGAGAATTTCACCGAGACGACCGATCCCAGCGCCGCCGCGCGCCTGAAGACGACGCTGGGCGGGGTCGGAAACGCGCTGCTCGCGATCCCCTCGGCGCACGATCCGATGCCCAGGGAGGTCGCCGCCGCGGCGGCCAGCGTCAATCCAGGCGAGCTTCGCGCGACGCTGACAGCCGATCGTGATGCGGTCGCTGCCAGGCACGGCGACATGAAGGGCATGATCTCCGACGCGGCGATCGAATCGGCCGAGCGTGCGGGCCAGTTCACCAAGCTCGCGGCCAAGATGGATCCGGCGATCTCGGTGGCGGCGGCCCAGGTCGCGCTCGGCACGCATGTCAATGAGCTACTCGATCCGACGCTGCCGTACGGTGACTTCTCGGCCAATGCGCGGCGTATCCTCGCGGCTGTCGCGAAGCAGCAGGGCGCGATCAAGGAGGTGTGCCTATCGTCAAACACTGATTACGAGCTGCTGTGCCGGGAGGCGGGAGAGCTCGGCTGGCGCGTGCAACGGCGCGGCGAGGCGACGGTTCCAGATCTGGTCTCCGACCCGATGGCGATGATGGCGATCCTGGCCAACCAGACGAAGATCCCGCCGGCAAGTTTGAAGGCCTCCGACTACCCAACGGAGCTTCAGTTCCCGGAGGGCATGATCCGCTCCAATGCGCCACCCGAGCTGAGACGGGGCCGCCGCGACTTCGAGGCAAAATTGGCCGCAATCCGCAAGGCCGGTCTGCAAGCGCTCGAGCAGGCGCGCGATTCCGTCGATGAGCAGGCGGCGGGCGCGGTGCTGCTGAGGACGCGCAAGCGGGCCGTGGTCGCGCTGCTGCCGCTTATTCCGGCGAATCAGCGGCAAGCGATGCAGACGCGCGCCGCCCAGCTGGACGCCGGGCCGGCGAACGCGGTAGTGGCAGGCTATCGTGACCTGTCGGGCGATCTGACCGACCTGGCGCTTGCCGAGCAGCAGCGGCGGTTCAAAGCGGTCGAGCAACGGTTCCGTCTCGACCTGTTCTCGCAGTTCGCGGATTTCAACGGCGCCATTGTGCCGAGCGCTTATCTCAACACTTTCAACGAACTCACCGCCGGCAACGTGCTGAAGGGCGAGCCGGAGCTCGTGACCCTGGAGAGCACCGACCTCACCGTCGCGAAGATCCGCGAGGCGGTCCGGCAGAAGTTCAGTGCCTTGGCCCTTCAGTTCGACATACCGAGCAAAGATCCGGACCTCGTCGCGTTCGCGGGCAACCTGCAGCAGGGAGACCTGGGCGTCATGTTCGGCGGCTACAAGAAGCTGCGCGATCGGATACAGGCCGGCGCGTTCCAGAAGAAGACCTAGCGTGGCGGACCCGGATGGGGGAAACAGGATATGGCTGACGAAGCGGCCCAACGGGCGTGGATCAAGCGGGTGCTGGGGACCGAGATTCCGATGCGTGCGGCGGCGAAGCGGGTGCCGCCGCTGATGCCGATCTGGCGCGACGCCAAGGAGGAAGTCGACGCGGGGATCGGCAAGTTGCAGGACGCGCTGCGCGCCGAGGACGACGAGGACCTGCAGGTGATCGTCGATTTCGGCCTGTTCGGCATCGGCAAGCAGGAGAACGTGCGGCTGATGGCGGCGCTGCTGGATGCGGACAAGGCAGGCACTGCGGGGGCGCTCGCCAAGGTCGTGGACGCGGTCGAGGACTACCAGGCGTTCCTGGAGGCGTCACCGGTTGTTGCCCTGCTGGAGCGCAACCCGTTCGGCGTGGCCGTGCCGATGCGCAAGACCCTGGGTGGAGCGCTCGCCGAAATCGTCCGGCACGCCGCCTGAGCGGTCGCCCGCCCGCGCTGCACCTGGCGGCGCCATTTGGGCGCGGATAGTCAGGGCGCCGCTGATCGGCGCGCATCGCCGCGCGGCGAGTTCGTTCTTCTGTCAATCTCGGCCGATTGCGCGGCGGCTGCGAGGGCCGCAATGGGGTGGAATTCGGCGGTTTAGGCCAAAACGATCCGACTGGCGCTGCGTTATGTCGAAATTGGCCCACCACCCGCCTGACGGTTGCCATGCCTCACCGGCACGACGGCGTGAGATTTAACTGGCATTAGCCAGAATGTCAACATATATAACTATCACAAGCAGACATTTCAGCCAGGAGACCTCCCCCCATGACCATCCCCACCAACGGCATCACCCGAGAAGTCATCCGCGACGTGATGCCGCCGTATGAACTCAGCACCGACCTGCTGGAGGCCATGTTCTCCGCGGTGCGCGCGCCGCCGCCCGAGGCCACAGTGGCCTGGCGGCAGGTGCGCGCCGCGCGGCTGGTGCAGGAGCTCGCCGGGCTGATGCCCGCCGATGCGCCCCAGGCGCGGATCGCGGCGGAGATCGTCATGGTGCGGGAGGCGACGGACGATGCCCTGGCCTGCGCGATCAAGCCGGGGGTGACGTTGGAGCAGGCCTGCCGGCTGCGGCGGACCGCGTCCGGCCTGATGATTTCGGTCACCGCGCTGGAGCGCACGATGGTGCGGCACCAGCAGAAGCCGGTGCCGTTCTTCGGCACCGTGCTGGCCGATGCGATCGATATTGCCGCGATTGCTGCGGGGTGGGGTGGCCCGGGGCTGCGACGGGAGGACGGGGAGGCATTGGGTGGGGGTGCGGGTGCGCCGGGGGATGGGCCGGCGGCGGTGGCCGGGACAACCCACGAGACAAGCGCGCAGGGGCAAGCCCGAGGGACAAGTGCCGGAGATGCCACGACGAACGAGCCGGCCGGGGCGATGGAACCTGGTTCAGCCATGCCGGAGGACTCCGGTCCGGACGATGACGCGGCCTCGGGCGGCGATGGTGAGTTTACGGATGGACCGGATCCGCTGGCGGTGGCCGGGGCGTTCCCCGGGGTGGTGACGCGGCTGAACCAGGGGCCTGGCTGGACGCTCGATGTCTGCCGGCCGCGTAGGGCGAGCGACGTCGTGGGGGGCGAGGTCGTAGGGGGCGAGGTCGGGAGCGGCGACGGGGTGCAGGGCGACGGGATGCACGGCGATGGGGTGCGCGGCGACGGGGTGCACGGCGATGGGGTGCACGGCGATGGGGCGCACGGCGATGGGGCGATTGTCGCGGCGCCATAGCGGCGGGCTGTGTGATGCTCTGCGGGGGGGCCTCGGCGGGCATCGTGGCGGGTGCCGGTGCGGACCTTGGCGGAGGGACCGGCGCGTCGGGGAGCAGCAGACCTCGGGGCATCGCCAACGTGGCGCTGCGCGCTGGGCTGCTGGTGGCCACCCGGCACTTGCCAGCGTATCCGCCGCCCGAGATGGCGCGGCCGATGGCGACTGTGCCGGCGGAACCGTGGGTGCCGGCGCGCTGCGCGCGGACCCTGAAAGTGGAAATCTCGACAAGGACCCTATGGAACGGGGACCCTATGGAGCGGGGATGCTATGGAAAGGGGGCCGGGATGTGCGGGGCCGGTTCACGGCGAGCGCACGGCCGGCACCGCGGCTGGCGACGGTGCCGGCGGAACTGTGGGCGCCGATGCGCCACGCGCAGGCCTTGTGAAAGTGAAAATTGCGACAAGGACCCTAAGGAGCGGGGGCCGGGACGTGCGGGGCCTGTTCGGGGCGAGGGCGCGGCCGGTGCTGTGGGGGTGGGCGGCGGAGCTGGCGGCACCGTGGACGGAGCGGGCCGCATTGGCGACGCCGCGGGCCGCGATCGGCGGGGGGGGCTCGCCAAGCGGCAGGCGCTGGCGGCGCGTCGGGCTGGTCGGATCACAAAATGCGACAAGGACCCTAGGGCCCGTCTGCCGGGCGGTTCTCTGGAACGCTGGGCGGCGGGACCTCGTGGAGGTTGGGAGCGGGAGGCGCCGGGACGGCAGCGCGCAAGGTGTTGGCGAGGCAGGGGCGCGGCCGGGGGATGGTCGGACGCCGGAGGTCGGGCGCGGCGGCGGACAGACCCCGGCTCGGCAAAATCGCGCAACGACCCTGTGGGACGCTGCCCGGTGCCGGGATTGGGGGTGCGGGGCGTAAGCTATTGGGGGCTCGACCCGTTGGGTGGTGCCGCCACGGATTGCTGGACGTCAGGGGGCGGGCGCGGCGCGGCGGGGAGGCGGACCCGGGATCGGCTGAAATCGCGCAACGACCCTGTGGGACGCTGCCCGGTGCCGGGATTGGGGGTGCGGGGCGTGAGCTATTGGGGGCTTGACCCGTTGGGTGGTGCCGTCACGGATGGCTGGACGTCGGAGGTCGGGCGCGGCGCGGCGGGGGGCGGACCCGGGATCGGCAAAATCGCGCAACGACCCTGTGGGACGCTGCCCGGTGCCGGGATTGGGGGGCGGGGCGTGAGCTATTGGGGGCTTGACCCGTTGGGTGGTGCCGTCACGGATGGCTGGACGTCGGAGGTCGGGCGCGGCGCGGTGGGGGCTGACCCGGGATCGGCAAAATCGCGCAACGACCCTGTGGGACGGGGCGTGTTGCCGGGATTGGGAGTGCGGGACGTGAGCTACCCGGGGGCTTGGCCGGTCGGTGGGCGCGGCCATGATGGCCGGATCGACCGCAAGGAGAACCGCCTGGAGGCAAGGCCGGCCATGACGACAAGCATTGCGGAATGCGTGCCCGCGCTGGCGAAAAGCGAGAACGGCGACAAGCACCCTATGGAACGGGGACCCTATGGAAACGGGGGGCGGTGGCGGGATGGGAATTGGCGGGGCTGGTGCGGGCGGCTCGACCCTCACCCTCGACGCTTCGCGTCTCGACCTCTCCCGCATGCGGGAGAGGTGTAGTGCAGGGGGCGGTGGCGCATGACGCCCGTCGTCGGCGACTTGCTTTGTGCGGTGCACTCGCCTAAATGGGGAGTTCACCCTAGCGATATGTCTGGAGATTGAGCGCATGGCGCGCGTCACGGTCGAAGACTGCGTCCAGAAGGTTCCCAACCGTTTCCAGCTCGTGCTGCTGGCGGCACAGCGCGCGCGCAACCTGTCGCGCGGCGAGGAACTGACGGTCGATCGCGACAACGACAAGAACCCCGTTGTCGCACTGCGTGAGATCGCCGACGAGACCATCGAGCTCGACAAGATCGAGCAGGACCTGGTCAAGTCGCTGTCGCGCGCGCCGGAGCCTGAGCCGGCGGACGAGGAGGTGCTCGACCTGATCCCGACCGACCAGAACATCTTCGGCTTGCAGGACGTCGCGGCCGAGGAAGAGGCGGCGAACCTGCCGGCCGAGAACGAGGAGATGTCGCCCGAAGACATCGAGGCGGCCATCGAGGCGGAGCTTGGCGGCCGGGCGCGCCGCTAGCGGCAGATGACCCCGGGCGCCCATGGACACGCGGTCCGGGCGCCCACACACGCGCCTGACGGCCTCGCACAGGCGAACTCCGCTGCGGTGAATTCCCCCGGAGGGCCTGCGCCCGGCCCACCGCCGCCCAGTCCGACTGCGTCCGGGCCGACTGCGTCCGGGCCGACAGCACTCGGGCCGACAGCACTCGGGCCGACTGCGCCTGGGCCACCCGCGCCTGGGCCGAATGCGCGCGCCGGAGGCGTCGTTGCAGGAGATGTGGCAACCGCCGACCGTCTGCGGCCAGCCGTCATTCGGCAGTTCGAGCTGACGGAGAAGGTGCACGACTACGATCCGAAGGCGGACACCGCGCTGATCGACGCCGCCTACGTGCTGGCGATGAAGGCGCACGGGGCGCAGAAGCGCGACAACGGCGAACCCTACATCACGCATCCCATCGCGGTGGCCGACATCCTGGCCGGCTACCGGCTGGATACGGCCTCGATCGCCACCGGCCTGCTGCACGACGTGATCGAGGACACCGCGGTCAAGCTGCCGGAAATCGCCGAGCGGTTCGGCAAGGAGATCGCCGGGCTGGTGGACGGCGTCACCAAGCTGACCCGGCTGGAGCTGCAATCGGATCGCACCAAGCAGGCGGAGAACTTCCGCAAGCTGGTGCTGGCGATGAGCCGCGATATCCGCGTGCTGCTGGTCAAGCTCGCCGACCGGCTGCACAACATGCGCACGCTGCATTTCGTGCAGGACGTCGAGCGGCGCAAGCGCATCGCTCGCGAAACGATGGAGATCTACGCTCCGCTGGCCGAGCGGATCGGCATGGACGCGGTGAAGACCGAGCTGCAGACGCTGGCCTTCGCGCAGCTTGAACCCGAGGCCTACGATACGATCCACGCGCGGCTGAACTTCCTGCGCGGCCAGGGCGCCGACGTGATCGAGGAGGTGCGCGACGAGTTGAAGCGCGTTTGCGAGCAATCCGGCGTGCACGTGATCGAGGTGACCGGGCGCGAGAAGTCGGCCTTACTCGATCTGGGAGAAGATGCAGCGGCGCAACGTCGCGTTCGAGCAGCTTTCCGACATCATGGCGTTCCGTGTGGTAGTGGCGAACAAGGAAGCCTGCTACGCCGCGCTGGGCGCGATTCATTCCGCCTATCAGGTGATTGCCGGGCGGTTCAAGGATTATATCTCGACACCGAAATCGAACGGCTACCAGTCGGTGCACACGGGCGTGACGCTGCGCGAGCCGCGCAACCAGAAGATCGAGGTGCAGATCCGCACGCAGGAAATGCACGACGTGGCGGAAAACGGCGTCGCCACGCACTGGCTGTACAAGGCGCCCGATGCCAAGGCCGACGGCAAGGAGGTGCACCAGTACCGCTGGGTGCAGGACCTGCTGGAAATCCTGGAAAACGCCGCGGCGCCCGACGAGTTCCTGGAATACACCAAGCTGGAGCTCTACGAGGACCGGGTCTTCTGCTTCACCCCGAAGGGCGAGCTGATCCAGTTGCCGCGTGGCGCGACGCCGGTGGACTTTGCCTACGCGGTGCATAGCCAGGTCGGCGACGCCTGCGTCGGTGCCAAGATCAACGGCAAGTTGATGCCGTTGCGCTACCAGTTGCAGCACGGCGACCAGGTCGAGATCATGACCGCGCGCGGCGGCAAGCCATCGCCGCAATGGGAACGCTTCGTCGTCACCGGCAAGGCGCGCGCACGGATCCGCCGCTTCGTGCACCAGCAGCAGCGCGAGCAGCACCTGGACATCGGGCGCGCGGAACTGACCAAGGCGTTTCGGCAGGCCGGTGTCGACGGCTCGGCCAAGGTGCTCGAGCCGGCCGTGAAGGCGCTGAAGTTCGCCGGCATCGACGACCTGACGATCGCCGTCGGCAACGGCAACCTCAGCGCGCGCGATGTGGTGCACGCCGCCTATCCGGAGTTACGCCAGACGCCGCGTGCCCCGCGCATGGTGCCCGCGCTGCCGCAGCGCGCCGGCAAGCCGGCCGGGAAGGCCGACCTTGGCATGGAGGTCACCGGCCTCGTGCCGGGGATGGTGTATCATTTCGCTGGCTGCTGCCATGCGGTGCCGGGTGATGCCATCGTCGGCATCGTTGCGACCGGCAAGGGTGTAACGATCCACGCGCGCGACTGCCCGACGCTGGAGGCGTTCGCCGCGACGCCGGAGCGCTTCATCGACGTGGACTGGAACCATGCCGTGCTGGCGCGGGACGGCGCCGGGCACACCGCGCGGGTCAGCGTGATCGCGGCGAACGAGCCGACAGCGGTCGCCGACGTGGCCAACGCGGTCAGCAAGCATGACGGTTCCGTTGCGGCACTGAAAACGGCGAACCGCCAGCAGGATTTCATGGAGATCCTGCTGGACATCGACGTGCGCGACCTGGCGCATCTGGCGAAAGTCATCGCGGGGCTGCGAGCGCTGTCCACGGTCAAGGGCGTTGAGCGGGCGAAGGGGTAGGCAGTGATCAGTGATCAGTGGTCAGTGATCAGTGGTCAGTGATCAGTGGTCAGTGATCAGTGATCAGTAGGAGGTGGGAGGCAGTGATCAGTGATGAGTGGCCAGTGATCAGCAGGAGGTGGAAGGCAGTGATCAGTGATCAGTGGCCAGTGATCGGTAAGAGGTGGTTGGCCACTTGCTTGCTCCTGATCACTGATCACTGATCACTGATCACCGACATGATCCTAGGGCTTGGTTCCGATATCTGCGACATCCGCCGGGTCGAGGCGGTCATCGCACAGCATGGCGACCGCTTCCTGCAGCGCGTGTTCACGCCGGTCGAGCGGGCGAGGGCAGGGCGGCGGACCGAGAAGATCCAGGCGGCGACTTATGCCAAACGTTTCGCGGCCAAAGAGGCTGCGGCGAAGGCACTGGGGACGGGGTTCCGCAAGGGGGTATTCTTCTCCGACCTTGGGGTGGTGAACCTGCCGGGCGGGCAGCCGACGCTGCATATGACAGGGGGCGCGGCTGACCGGTTGGCCGCGATCACGCCGGCGGGGATGCGCGCGATGGTTGCCCTGACGATGACTGACGAATATCCCTATGCGTTCGCGCAGGTGATCATTTCGGCGGTGCCGATTTAGCCCGGATTGCCCGTACTGTCGCGGGATGATCGCGAAGGCCATTGTCGCTTGCCGAGGGGCACCTCATATGGGCCGTGCGTGGCCGGCCTTGGCGAGGAAGAGTTGTTTCTTTCAGCCGTACGCGAGCACGATGTCGAACGTCGTCGCCTTTGCACCCGGTTTCTCCGGTACATCGCGCAGTGAAACGATCAGCGCATCCTTGCGGCGCGCGCTTTGTAACCAGGGGTCGCGATCGTTCCACTCATGGCCGGCAAAATACATCTGCGTCACAAGCTGTTCCCGCTTGCCGCTCACCTTGAAATGGATGTGCGGCGGGCGCATCCGGCCGGGACCGGCGGGATAGGCCGCAGGGACCACCGTCTTGAAGCGGTAGCCTCCCTTCGCGTCGGTCGTTGTGATCGCGAAACCGTCGAAATTCGGATCGAGCGGCGTCGGGTTGCTGTCGTTCGGATGTGCGTAGCGGCCTGCTGCGTTGGCTTGCCAGATTTCCACCTTCGCCCCAGGCACCGGGTCACCGGCGCCGGTCAGGACACGGCCGCTCAGGTGCAGCACGGTGCCCTGCGCGCGGCCCGATCTGGTCAGGTCGCCGGTCAGCGTCGGCTCCTGTTGCACCGGGTAGAACGGACCCAGGATCTGGTCCGGCGTGCGCAGCAGTGCCGTCGGTGCGACGGCCACTTCCTCAACCATGGCCATGGCTCATCCTTTCACACGAAACCATTCGTCGGAACCGCTGGCCCACCCGGCAATCCACGTGGGCCAGCCGGCAGATCCTCAAGCGTTGATCGGGAACTTGCAGGTATCGGCCAGCGGGTGCAACACGTCGGCTGGCGGCGAGGTGTGCACCAGCTTGTAGAGATCCCACGGTCCCTTGCTCTCGGCCTTGGTCTTCACCTGGAACAGATAGGCAGGGAATACGCCACGGCCGTCGGCGCGGATGCTGCCGCTGCCGAAGGCGTCGTCATCCGTCGGCATCGACTTCATCTTCGCCACCGTGGCCCGACCGCTCTTCAGGGCCTCGGCCGCTCCCATCGCCTGCGCCGCCTTCAGGTAGTGCAGCGTGATGGCGTACGAGCTGGCATGCGCCTGGTTCGGATAGTTGTTCGGGGTCTTCACGATCAGCCGCTTGGTGAAGGCGCGCGTGCGGTCGTTCAGGTCCCAATAGAACGTTTCAGTCGTGGTCAGCCCGCCGCAGACCTCGAAGCCGAGCGAATGGACGTCGGTGATGAACAGCAGCAAGGGCGCGATCTTCATCGTCTTGCTGAGCCCGAATTCGGCGGCCTGCTTGATGCAGTTCTGTGTGTCGAGCCCGGCATTTGCCAGCCCCAGCACCTTTGCTCCGCTGGCCTGTGCCTGGGTGAGATAGGACGAGAAATCGGTGGTGTCCGGGAACGGATATCGCAGATCGACCTTCACTTCCCCGCCGCCGGCGAGGACGACCTCCTTGGTCAGGTCCGCCAGCGACTGGCCGAAGGCGTAGTTCGCGGTGATGAAGGACCAGGACTTGTTGCCCGCCGCCATCAGCGCGCCGCCGGTGTTGTGCGCGTTCTCGTAGGTGTCGAAGCTCCAGACGATCGAGTTCGGACTGCACTGCTGCCAGGTCAACGCCGCCACGGTGGCCGACGCGTTGAGCATGATCTTGTCCTTCTCCTTTGCCACCTGCGCCACCGCGAGCGCGACCGAGGAGGTCGGCACGTCGATCGTCGCAGCGACCCCCTGGTCGTACCACTGCCGTGCAATGGTAGAGGCCACGTCGGGCTTGTTCTGATGGTCGGCGCTGATCAGCTCGACATCGAAATTGATGTGCGGCCGCATCTCGTCGATTGCCTGCTGTGCCGCGGCGACCGAGGTCGGACCGGTGTTGTCGCGATAGGTGCCGGACAGGTCGGTCAGCACACCGAGCTTGATGCTGGGCTTGCCCTGTGCGCGGGCGCGGATGATCGGGGTTGCGGACAACGCCGCCGCTCCCCCGAGCAGCAGACGACGAGAAACAGGCATGAAGGCTCCTCCCAGTTGACATGTCGTGAGTCCGCGCTTGGCCGCGGGAGCGCGGGTTCGATGCCGCGCCGGCATTATCATGACATAACCCGGGATCGCCAGCTAGGCGCCGCGAGTTGTCGCCCGTTCATAGCCAGTGATTTATGCCAGCCGGCGGAAGGATTGACCGTTCCCGTCATGGCCGGCCCGCGGGGCCAAGCGCCCGAGGGCAGGGTCCGGCCGGCCATCCACGACTTCGCTTGCCGCACAAAGGCAAGTCGTGGATGGCCGGCCTTCGCCGGCCACGACGGTGGAGGGTCACCGGCCATGACGGTGGAGGGTCGCCGGCCATGACGGTGGAGGGTCACCGACCAGACGGTGGAGGGTCACCGACCATGACGGTGGAGGGTCGCCGGCCGCGACGGTGGAGAGCCACCGGCCGTGACGGTGGTTCGGCGCCTGGTGTCAGAACTTCGGCGTCTTCGGGAACCCGTTCGGCGGCAGACGTCCGGCCTGGGCGCGCTCGCCCAGCCAATCGCGAAGGTTCGTTTCGGTCCGCGTCTTGTCGCCCAGCCGCCAGGTCAGCCCGTCGGCGAGATGAAACACTCGCGCATCCGCCAGCCCACCATCCTTGTAGCGCTGCAGGATCACCCCGGCACCGCGCATCATCTCCGGCACCTGATCCAGCGGAAACACCAGCAGCCGGCGATTTTCGCCAACCACCGCCAGGTGATCGCCGTCGGCTGGCACGCACACCGCCGCTTCCTCGCCGGGGCGCAGGTTCAGCACCTGTTTCCCGGTGCGTTTCTCCGCCGACAATTCCGTTCCCGGCACGACGAAGCCGCGTCCGACCGACGACGCTACCAGGTACTTGCCCCCGTCATTCGCCACGAACAACGCCACCACGTCGTCTTCGTTGGTCAGCTCGGCCACCAGGCGCACCGGCTGCCCGTCACCGCGCCCGCGCGGCAGGTCGGCCGGCTTCAGCGTATAGGCACGCCCGTTGGTGCCGAACAGCGTCAGCCGATCCGTCGTCTGGCAGTGCAGCCGCAGCTTCAGCTTGTCGCCCTCCTTGAAGCGCAGCTCTGCATCCGGCTCGAGGTGACCCTTGAACGCGCGGATCCAGCCCTTGTCCGACAGTACCACGGTCAGCGGCTCGCGCTCGACGAAGCCCTCGGTCGAGATCTCCACGGCAAGCGGTGCCGCGCCAAGCTCGGTGCGCCGCGTGCCCAGTTTGCCGCCGCCGAACTTGCCGCGCGTCGCCTCCAGCTCCTCGACGATACGGTCCCAGCGCTGCCCCTCGTCCTTGAGCAGCCCCTGCATGTCGCGCCGCTCCTTGGTCAGGCCGCGGTGCTCCTTGCGGATCTCCATCTCCTCCAGCTTGCGCAGCGAGCGCAGGCGCATGTTGAGGATGGATTCGGCCTGCACCTCGGACAGCGAGAAGCGGGTCATCAGCCGCGGCTTGGGTTCCTCCTCCTCGCGGATGATGCGGATCACCTCGTCGAGGTTGAGGTAGACCAGCAGGTAGCCATCCAGCACCTCGATCCGCCGCTCGATGGCTGCCAGGCGATGGCGGGTGCGGCGCACCAGCACCTCGTGGCGATGATCGAGCCAGGCGCGCAGCACCTCGACCAGCGACATCACGCGCGGGGTGCGGCTGGCGTCCAGCACGTTCATGTTGAGGGGGAAACGGCTTTCCAGCGCGGTGGCGCGGAACATCGTTTCCATCAGCACCTCGGGCTCGACGCCCCTGGTGCGCGGTTCCAGCACCAGGCGCACCTCCTCGGTGCTTTCGTCGCGCACATCGCCCAGCAGCGGCAGTTTTTTCTCTTCCAGGAGCTGGGCGATCTGCTCGACCAGCTTCGCCTTTGGGACCTGGTAGGGGATCTCGGTGACCACGATCTGCCAGGCGCCGTATTTTCCCCGCTCCACCGCCCATTTCGCGCGCAGGCGGAAGCCGCCGCGGCCGGTTTCGTAGGCGGACAGCAGCGAGGCGCTGTCCTCGGCCAGCACGCCGCCGGTGGGGAAGTCAGGCCCTGGCATATGCCGCAGCAGGTCGGCGATCGTTGCGTTCGGATGGCGGATCAGGTGGATCGCCGCGGCGCACACTTCGCCCGCGTTGTGCGGCGGGATCGAGGTCGCCATGCCGACCGCGATCCCCGCGGCGCCGTTTGCCAGCAGGTTCGGAAACGCGCCGGGCAGGACGACCGGTTCGGATTCCTCGCCGTCGTAGGTCGGACGGAAATCCACCGCGTCGTCATCGATGCCCACCAGCATCGCGGCGGCGACCTGGGTCAGCCGCGCCTCGGTGTAGCGCATCGCGGCCGGGTTATCGCCGTCGATGTTGCCGAAGTTGCCCTGGCCCTCAACGAGGGGGAAGCGCGCGGCGAAATCCTGCGCCATCCGCACCATGGCGTCGTAGATCGAGGCATCGCCGTGCGGATGGTATTTGCCCATCACGTCGCCGACCACACGGGCGCATTTCTTGAACCCGGCGGCGGGGTCGAGGCGCAACTGGTGCATGGCGTAGATCAGCCGCCGGTGCACCGGCTTCAGCCCGTCGCGCACGTCCGGCAGCGAGCGCGACATGATGGTGGACAGCGCATAGGCCAGGTAGCGCTCGGACAGCGCGTCCGAGAGATTGGTGTCCTCGATGCGACCGATCAGGTCATCCGGCATCCTTGGTCTCCGGTTCCGTGCTCGTCGACGCGCCGCTTTCCAAGTCGGCAGAACCCGAACTCGGCGGCTAGCGCCGTGACGCGGTCGTATAGCATCCGCCGCGCCGCGGGCAGCGGACGGTGATGATGGCCAAAAGCGTCGCGCGCCAGGAAGTGTCCGGTCAACGTCAGGCCGTCTCGCCAGTCCGCCGCCGTGCCGGTGCTGCCGCCAACCAGGAAGCCGGGCAGGCGCAGCAGCCGCCCTGCCCAGGTCCCAGCCGCTGCCGCGGTCACCGCCCGGCCGGTGCGCGGCGAGACATAAGCCAGGCCCGCGGTTTCCCCACTGACGGCGCATGCGCTCAGGTCGAGGCCGTAGCCGAGCTCGGCCAGCAGCAGCGTCTCCCACCGGACAAGCTCGGCCAGCATCACGGGTCCCTGCGGCAACCGGGCGATGAATTGCAGCAGGCCCAGGAAGACACGGGGGAGCGGCTCGCGCTCGGGCAGCGCGCCCTCGGCGACGGCGCAGGCGGACGACAGCATTGCCAGCGCCAGCGGATCGTCCAATGCCAGCGCGGCGGCGGGGTGCACCAGCTCGGCCGAGAAGCTGCCAAGCTGCTCCGCCAGCCGTGCGACCCAGCGCGCCTGCACAAGATTGCCGGCCTGCCAGACAGCCGCCCCGGTGCGCCCGGCCCCGCCGCGCGCGAGGCCGCGGTGCAGCCCGTGCTCCTCGGTCATCACGCTGGCGACCGCGTCGCCCTCGTTGTACGGGCGCGCGTCGAGCACGATGGCGGGCGCATCCCAGTCCATCTTAGAGGGTGGCCATTTCCTGGTGGGCGGGCATGTCGTGGTGGGTCATTCGCAGCGGGTCCCGACGCACCTGCGTCCGGGACGGATTACAGCCAGTGGAACCCGTGCGCCATCACGCCGAGCAGGCCGAGGAACGCCGCGAGCGTTGTCCCGGTTGCAGTCACCGTCATGCCAAGCAGCCAGCGAAAGTCGTCGCGTTGGGCCGCTGCCACCAAGTCCAATCGCCGCTCGATCCGCTCAAGCGACGCGGCTGTGGTGCGGGCTATCTGTTCCAATACGGCGACCCTGGTCTCCATATCGACAGGATATCGGCCACCGCCGACGGGTTCAACGGGTATATCCGGCACGTCCACCGCTCCATGGTCAACGGCGAACAATCTGCCAGCACTCGGTAAACGAATTGCTGCGCGGCACCGAGCCACGGCTGACCGCAGCGCGGCGTTGTTCATACGATGGTCTGCATGCCCGCGCGCAATTCGATCCGAGCCGCCGTCCGGGCAACGCCGGAGCGGAAGCCCGCCTCTACTACCGAGGCAGGCCGGCGTCCTTCGTCTCTCGCCCGAAAATGACCGCGACAATGCTGAACACCGCGAAGCACGTCATCATCGCCGTTACCTTGTTGAAGCTGCCGCTGAACGCCCCCACCATCAGGCCGGCGACCAGCGGTCCGAAGCTGGTGACCACCCGCGCCGAGCCGGTGCAGAATCCCACCGCGGTCGAGCGGATATGGGTCGGGAACAGTTCCGGCAGATAGATCGCGAACCCCGAGAACGTTCCGAACACGAAGAAGCCGAACACCGGCAGAACGAACGGATACCATGGATAATACGTATCGAGACCGAGATACAACGTCAGGCCGGCCACGATGGTTCCCACGCTGTAGAGCGCGATGATCGCGCGGCGCCCGATCACATCCGCGGCGAACCCGAAACAAATATATCCGGCGATGCCACCGACGCTCCACACCATCATGCCGGTACTCACGAACGGCACTGCGGCAGCCCCGACGGCGCCGCTTTTCTGGATCATCAGCGACAGGATGGTCGGCAGCCAGATGTTCGAGGTCCAGATCGCCAACAGCGAGCCAACCCCGAACAGCATTCCCACGATCGTGTTGTGGCGATGCTCGGGCGTAAAGAGCTGCAGCGGAACGAAACGCATGAACTCGCGATCGCTGTCCGCCATACGCCGTCCGGCAGCGACTGCCTGGCGCCGTTCGCGCACCGCCTCGAACCGCTCGGGTTCCATCATGCGCCGCCGCATGACCCCGATCAGGATCGCCGGCACCACGCCGATGAAGAACACCATGCGCCAGCCGTAGCCGCCGAGCAGCCCATAGGCCCATGCACCCAGGAAGGTGCCGAGCGCGCCGCCGGTCATCATGCAGCCGGCGATCTTCGCCCGATGGCGTTCGTCGAGCACCTCGGCCAGCAGCGGAATGCCGACCATCAGTTCCGCACCGGTGCCGAGGCCGGCGATGAAGCGATACACCGCGAAATCCCAGATGCCATGCGAGAAGCCCTGAAGCGCGGTGAACACGCTGTAGAGCAGGATGCTGAACGCGAGCGCGCGCACACGGCCGATGTAGTCGGCAATGATGCCGAAGATGAACCCACCGAAGGCCCAGCCGAGCAGGCCCACCATGCTGAGAATACCGCCCACGCTGCCGATCCGGCTGAGCGGAGGGTTGCCGCCCAGCAACTCGGTCAGGGCGGGGCGCAGTACCAGCGAGTAGAGACCGAAATCCGCCGAATCCAGTGTCCAGCCGAGCCAGACCACCAAAAACACGAACCATTGATAGCGACTGACCGACCGCAATCCGTCAAGCCGTGCCGCGGTCACGCCGGTTCCGTTGTCCATCGACGCCCTCCGTGTGAAGACGCGAACCGGTATCACTCGGGAAAATGGCAAGGCCGCGCGGCAACAAACGGGACGCAGCGAACGCCACTGCCCCTGACCTGCGCGCTCGCCGGCACAACATCGACGCCTGCGTCACACGGAGGCGGGTCGGCTCGTCGTCGGCAAAAACTTCGGATATCAAGCAAACCATCGGGTATCCCGGCTCGGGCGGAGCGTCAAGCAGCATCGCGAAAGTCACAGCGCGGAGTGATGGTTCCAGGTTCATTTCCGCGCGGGTGGCGCGCCGATCCACGTGTCACTTTGGTTGCCGACAAGTTACGGTTGATCGACGCCGTCGGATGACACGGAGCAACAGCGTCAGGTGGGCACTCGTTCAGGCACGGCTTCGCAGTACTGTCACGCCGCGACTGCCTGATTTTCGCGATACTGACGATCGCGCGAAAGATTTGATGCGTTTTCAATTCCGTCAGAGAGGTTCGACATGGCTCGCCCAGCGCACACCCGCAAGCGGAAGGCCCCGCCGCACTCCGAAGCGATCGACAATACCGGGGCCACGGGGCTTGACCGTCCGGGCTTCGCGCAGCCCCAGCCGACTGCTGACCCGGCGAAGTTCGAGGTCAAGCATCCGTCCGACAACCCCGCCTACAAGCGGATCGATGAACTCAACCGGGAACACAAGCTTGCCCCGATGCCATTCCCGCCGCCCCGCGGACTGCCGGAGCCGCGGCTGACCCTCGCCGCGGTGCTGGGCGACAACGCGGCGGCGGTGCAGCGCCGCGTTGCAGCGAACGGCCAGCTTGTGTTCCACACCGTCGGCGACACCGGCAGCACGCGCGGACCGGAGAGCCAGAACCAGGTCGCGGACAAGCTGGTCGGCGATTTCCACGAGGCGGACACGAAGGAATTGCCAATCTTCTTCTTCCACCTCGGCGACGTCATCTACAGTTTCGGCGAGGGGCAATACTACTACGACCAGTTCTACGAACCCTACCGCGACTATCCGGCGCCGATCGTGGCGCTTGCCGGCAATCACGACGGCATGGTGGCGCCCGGCACCAACGTGACCACGCTGGCGGCATTCCTGGAGAACTTCTGCGCAACCGAGTTCGAGGTGACGCCGGAGGCCGGCGGCCTGTCACGCACGGCACAGATCCAACCCGGTGTGTTCTATACGTTCGAGGCGCCGCTGCTGCGTATTCTGGCGCTGTATAGCAACACGTTGGAAGACCCTGGGGTTATCGCCGACGACGGTATTGGCAACTCCCAACTCGACTACTTGAAGGCGGCGCTCGGCCGCGTGAAGTCCGAAGGCTTCGAGGGCGCGCTGATCCTCGCGCACCATCACCCGGCATACACCGCCGGGAGCAAGCATGGCTGGAGCGAGCAGATGCTCACGCAGATCGATGCCATCTGCAACCAAACCGGCGTGTGGCCGCATGCCGTGTTGTCCGCGCATGCGCACAACTACCAGCGGTTCACACGCCAACATGGACAGACGCAGATCCCTTACATCGTCTGCGGCAACGGCGGCCATGGGCTGACGAAGCTGTCGCGCGTGGGGGGAACGCCGCTGCGCACCCCGCAGGCGCTGCAGGTGACCGGACACGCGGACAAGGTGACCCTGGAGAACTATGACGACCAGGACTACGGCTATTTGCGCGTCGTGGTTACCGCATCGCAGTTGCGTATCGAATACCATCCGGCGAGCGACGGTACCGCGGCGAAGACCCCCGACGACTTCGTCACGGTCGATCTGGCCTCGCGCAAGCTGGTGCACTTCACCGGTTGACCAGGCTCCGAGACAGCGCCGACGCGCTGCGACCCGCCGCGCGCAGGATCTGGTGTGTTGGCGTGACGCACAACACCTGCTGATGGCGATGTTGGGGTGCGGCAGGGACAGAGCCAGCGTGTCGTCGACCGCGTTGCCGGTCAGGTCTCCCGGTAATGGAGTGTGGGTACACGCCGTGCAGTTCGCCCATGCGCACAACGATCCTCGGTTCACGCGGCCGCATGGAGCGGCGCAGGCCCCGACGTTCTCAACCAGGCGGCGTCACGCCGCGCGCGCGTCGCATCGCCGGCAAGCGGTTCCCAAGCAGCACCACGCTGAGCAGTAGAAGCCCTGTAATGGTGGTGCTGACGACAAGCCCAAGATTCAGCCCACCCTTCCCGGCGAGGAAGTCGGCCAGATTGGTTCCGGCAGTGCGGACGACCACGATCGCCAGCCAGTAGACAAGCTTGGTCTTGAGTTCTGCTCGGCTTCTGAGGACGAGCACTACCGCCAGGATGGTCGAGAATATGACCGCCGATTGCGCCAAGCCCAGACCGCCGGCAGCAAAGTCACCAAGAGCCGTGCCCAACGTGCCGGCCGTCAACATCGCCATCCAGTACCGCGTGTCCGTCGCGGGTAGGCCCTGCGACCCGGCTTGGCGCCCGTTCGCCGTTGGCGGGGCGGAGGATGCGCGTCCGGTGAACAGGATCAGCAAAAGAAGCGTGGCAAGTCCCGCGAGCACCCATTGGTAGTTGAGGTGCAGATCGTGCGTAGCGAGATCGGCCAGATTGGTCGCGGCCGTCCTGACGGTCACGATTGCGAGCCAGTAGTAGGCGTCGGTCCCCGAGCGAGTTCGCCGTTCCAATAGCAGAATGACGGTGAATATGGCTGCCAGCACCGGCAATCCGCGCATATGTCCCAAGCCCAGGACATGGGAGACGAAGTCACCCGTATTGGCGCCGAACACGCTGGCAAGCGAGATCGCGACCCAGTAGCGCGCATCGAGCGCGGGGACGTTCCTGATGTGCATGCCGTGATCTCAACCTGTGAAAGCGGAAAGGGTATGACGTTCATGTTGCGGTGCCCGCCGGACCTGGGGGGCGCAATGCGAAGTGCGCCAGTGCGTCATCGTCGGTGCCACCCGTTGGGTTTTTTGGTAACACAGGGGCGCAGGGATCACAACGATCGCCGAGGAAGAACAACGTGCTCGGTGCGACGTAGGTTCACTGCCTTCTCTGCGATCCCTGCGCTCTCTGCGCCCGTGCGACAAAAACGACCTGCCGAGCCAGGACCTGGGTCAACCCGCCCGCCAACCCGTCAGTGTTCACCCCATGTGGCGGGCGCCAACGCGCTGATGCATCGTGCTGAACCGATCGCCGCCCATCTGCACGAGCGACTGCACGTTTGTGGCTTATACGCAACAAGTCCTGTACTAGAATGTTGCTTCAACCCGACGCCGATACCGTGACAACGGCAGCGTCAAAAATCCAGTCTAGCGTGCATCCTCCAATCCAATCGCGCGTAGCCGCGCCGTCTCCTCATCCCAGCCGGCGCGTTCCTTGACATTGAGGAACAAATGCACCTTGCGCTCGAACAGTTCGGACAGCGTCGCGCGTGCTCGCGCACCGATCGCCTTGATCCGCGAGCCCCCATTGCCGATCAGGATCCCCTTGTGCCCCGGCCGCGTGACATAGATCGTTGCGTCAATGCGCACCGAGCCGTCCTTGCCCTCGCGCCAAGTCTCAGTCTCGACGGTCGTTGCGTACGGAACTTCCTCGTGTGTCTGCAGGAAGATCTGCTCGCGCACGATTTCCGCCGCCAGCAGTCGGTCGGGCAGGTCGGTCAGATCGTCATCGGGATAAAGATGCGGCCCTTCCGGCATGGCGATGGCAAGCGCGTCCATCAATGTGTTGAGCCCATCCCCATTCGATGCGCTGACCATGTAGGTCGCCTCGAACGGCGCCAGCACCGACAGCGTGGCGGTCATCGGCAGCAGGCGGGTCACCGGCACCAGATCGATCTTGTTAAGCACCAGCCAGCAGCGCCGCCCGGTGTCGCGCAGCCGCTCCGCGATGGCGCGCGTTTCTTCGGTCGCCCCCCCCTTGGCGTCGACCAGTAGCAGCACGAGATCGGCATCCTGCGCGCCGCCCCAGGCCGCCGCCACCATGGCGCGATCCAACCGCCGGCGCGGGCGGAAAATGCCCGGTGTGTCCACCAGCAGGATCTGGCTGTCGCCGCGCGGCAGGATGCCAAGGATGCGAAACCGCGTGGTCTGTGCCTTTGGCGAAACGATCGACAGCCGGGCGCCCGTCAACCGATTGAGTAGCGTCGACTTCCCGGCGTTCGGCGCCCCTACAATCGCCACGAAGCCGCAGCGCGAGGTCACGCCCCGAGGGCCCGCAGCAGCGCCTCGGCGGCAAGCTGTTCCGCGGCGCGCTTGCTGCCGGCAGTACCGATGCCGGTAAACTCACCGGCCGAAACCGTCACCTCGAACACCGGTGCATGTGGCGGTCCGGAGCGCGTCGTCACCTGATAGTCCGGCAGGCCGAGGCTGCGCGCCTGCACCCATTCCTGCAGCGTCGTCTTGGGGTCCTTCGGCGGCTGGGCCTGGGCCGTCATCACGCCATCCCAGGCGCGGCGGATGAACGCCCGCGCGCGGTCCAGCCCGGCGTCGAGATACAGCGCGCCGAGCGCCGCCTCCAGTGCGTCGGCCAGCACTGTGGCACGCCGCCGGACCCCGGCCCGCGCTTCACCCGGCGACACGTTCAGCACCGCCCCCAGCCCAATCGTGTCCGCCACCTCGGCCAGTACCGGCTGCGAGACCAGCAATGCCAACCGTCGGCCAAGGTCCCCCTCCTGCTCGTGCGGGAAGCGCTCGATCAGCCACTCCGCCATCAACAGCCCGAGAACCCGGTCGCCAATGAACTCCAGCCGCTCGTTGGACCCGCTGCCCCGCGCACCGGGACGCGTCGCGGAGCGGTGGGTCATCGCCTCACGCAGCAGGCCGGGACGGGAGAAGCTATGACCTAGAATGCTCTCGATTGACTCTTGCAGCGGGGGTGATTGCTGCTGTTGCGGGGATTGATCAAGCGGGAGTGATTGCTGCAACGCGGGTGATTGAGCCAATGCTGGCGGTTCACCCAAGGCCGGCCGCTCGTTCATCGCTGGCGCGCGTTCAACGGGGCGTCTCCAAGGGCGGGCGTGCACTCAATGGATCGGTCGCATCAGTCGGCTCCAGCGAATTTCGAACGGCCATTCCCAGATTTCCCACCAGGGATATTCGGCATCCACCGAGAAGAACAGGATTTCCGCGCGGCCGACCAGGTTTTCCACCGGAACGAACCCAACTCCGTTCATGAAGCGGCTGTCCGCCGAGTTGTCGCGATTGTCGCCCATCGCGAACACATGGTCCGGCGGCACCAGGTACTCAGGCGTGTTATTCATCTCGCCCTCGTCGGTCGCCTTCAGGATGTAGTGTTGCACCCCACCCGGCAGTGTCTCCAGATAGCGGCGCAGCACCATGTGGATGCCGCTGTCATCGGTGACGTAATCGCCCGCCGGCTCCCGCGGCACCAGTTCGCCATTGATGTAGAGTTGGCCCTGCTTGACCTGGATCCGGTCGCCCGGCAGGCCGACGATCCGCTTGATGTAGTCGGTCGTATCGTCGCGTGGGTATTTGAACACCGCCACATCACCCCGGTGCGGCAACCGCCCGAAGATGCGTCCCGAGAACAGGTCAGGCGAGAACGGCAGCGAGAAATGTGAGTAGCCGTAGCTGAATTTCGACACGAACAGATAGTCCCCGACCAGTAGCGTGGGAATCATGCTACCGGACGGGATGTTGAAAGGCTCGTAGGCGAAGGTGCGAATGCCGACCGCAATCAGCCCGGCGTAGACAATCGTCTTGATGTTCTCGGCCCATCCGCCAGCCTTGCGCTTTGCCTTGGTGATCGCCATGGACAATTCCAAAAATGCGGCCGGATCAAGCCCATGCCGCCCGGGGCTGTCAAGCGCGTGGAGAAAATGTCACGGGCGATCAGGTGGGCGAAGCAAGGTCAGGGCGCTGCCCTGAAACCCGCCAGGGGGCAAAGCCCCATCGGCGTTAACCTACCGCTTGACCTGGCGCGACTCGGTGGGGTTCTCGGGGCGGATGCAAAACACAGCATCTCTCCGAGCGGATCAGTTCGACAGCCTGCCGCGGCAGCTTCCCGGCACTGTCGATCTCGACCGGGTTGCCCGGCGGAATCCTGGCTACCTCGCTGCCGGCGGAAGGCTATCCGGCCGAGGAAGTGCTCGCCGTCTATCGCCTGCGCTGGCAAATCGAACTGGCGTTCAAGCGACTGAAATCCCTGCTGCGGATGGACCGCATTCCGACCCGCACCGAGCGGGCGTCACGAAGTTGGCTCACCGCGCATCTCATTCTGGCCCTGTTGTGCGACGATCTCAGCCAGGAGTTCCTGGAGTCTTCCCCCTGAGGACCTGCTCGATGCCACCTACATCCCCTCGCTCTGGCGCGCGTGGGACATTACCCGGCGCGTGCTGCTGCTTGCTGTCCTCGGCAGCCTCACCGTCGATGATCTGCTGCACGCCGGACCCAATGTCCACCGCCGGCTCGCCCACTCCAGGCGAAAACGAAGACCATATGTCCGTTACCCCATCCGGCGGTAAGTTAACGCCTTTGGGGGCAAAGCCCGCTGGCGGGTTTCAGGCCTGCACCGGCGGAGGCCGGGGGCAGAGCCCTGACCCTTACTCCGCGGCCGCGTCCATCGAGCCGATCGCCGGATCGGTGATAAATCCGCCCGACTGGCGCTGCCACATCCGGGCGTAGGTGCCGCCACGCGCCAGCAGTGCCGCGTGCGGCCCGGTCTCCACGATGCGCCCGCGGTCCAGCACCACCAGCCGGTCCATCCGCGCGATCGTCGACAGCCGATGGGCGATGGCGATCACCGTGCGCCCATCCATCAGCCCGTCGAGCTGGCTCTGGATCGCCGCCTCCACCTCGGAATCCAGCGCCGAGGTCGCCTCGTCCAGCACCAGGATCGGCGCATCCTTCAGGATCACCCGCGCCAGGGCCACCCGCTGGCGCTGTCCGCCCGACAGCTTCACCCCGCGCTCGCCCACATGCGCGTCGTAGCCGTTCCGCCCGTGCCAGTCTTCCAGTTCCAGGATGAAGTCGTGCGCCTGCGCCAGGCGAGCCGCGTCCTCGATCATCGCGTCCGTCGCCTCCGGACGGCCATAGCGGATGTTGTCGCGAATGGAACGATGTAGCAACGATGTGTCCTGCGTCACCATGGCGATCTGCGAGCGCAGGCTTTCCTGCGTCGCCTGCGTGACGTCCTGACCGTCGATCAGGATGCGCCCGCGTGAGGGCTCGTAGAAATGCAGCAGCAGGTTCACCAGCGTCGACTTGCCCGCGCCGGACGGTCCCACCAGCCCGACCCGCTCGCCCGACGCGATCGTCAGGTCGATGCCGTGCAGCACCACCGGCCTGCCGCGCGCCGAGAGGTCCTTCTGCCGGCCATAGTCGAAATGCACGCTCTCGAAACGGATCTCGCCGCCGGTCGACGCGCAACTCGGCTGGCACCAGGCGGGTCCGGCATCTGCCGCTCGACGTCGATCGAGCGCATGCCGTCCTGCACCATGCCGATATTCTCGAACACCGAGGTGATGCTGCGCGCCACCCAGCCGGCGATGTTGGCGATCTGCCAGGCCAGCGGCAGCGCCATCGCCACCGTGCCGACGGTGATCCGCCCCGCGCTCCATTGCCAGAGTGCGACACTGGCGGTGCTGACCAGCAGCAGCGCGTTCATCGCGGTCAGGGACATTGTGTAGCCGGTGATCATGCGCGTCTGATCGCGGAAAGCGAACGTGTGGTCGTCCACCGCGTCGCGCACCCAGGCGTCCTCGTCGCGCGCGCGGGCGAACAGCTTGACAGTCAGGATGTTGGTGTAGCTGTCCACCACGCGCCCGGTCAGGTTCGATCGCATCTCGGCAACGTGCCGCGACCGCTCGCGCATCCGCGGCACGAACCAGCGCAGCATGCCGGCGTAGCACGGCGAACCAGACCACGATCGGCACCGCCAGCCGCCAGTCGGTGGCGCTCAGCAGTGCCACGGCGCTGCTGCCGTACACCACGATGTACCAGGCCGCATCGAAGGTCATCACCAGGCTCTCGCGCAGCGCCGGCCCGGTCTGCAGAACCCGGTTGGCGATGCGGCCGGCGAAATCGTTCTGGAAGAACGTCCAGCTCTGCCGCACCACGTGCCAGTGGTTCTGCCAGCGGATCATGTTCGACAGGCCCGGATTGACCACCTGGTTGATCATGACGTTCTGCCAGAACATCGCCGCCGGCCGCGCCAGCAGCAGCACCGCGGCCATCACGGCAAGCTGCGCCCAGGCGTCGCGCCACAGCGTGCCGGGCGCGTGCGTCGAGACCAGCGACACGACGCGGCCGATGAACGCGGGTATCGAGGCGTCCAGCACGGCGATCACCCCGCCGCCAAGGAACAGGCCCGCGGTCAGCCAGCGCGCCTGCCGGATGTAGTGCCAGTAGAAGCGCAGCAGCCCGGCCACCGGCGGGGCCTCCGGTGCCGGGGCGGTAGGATCGAGCAGTGACTCGAAACGGCGCAGCATGCCCCAGAGGTGGACGCGTGCGCCGGTCCAGTCAATCGGCCAGTCAATCGGCCCCAGTCAATCGGCCCCAGTCAATCGGCCCCAGTCAATCGGTCCCAGTCAATCGGCCACCGGGCGCGCAGCCAGGATGGCGGGTCACGCAGCACGTCACACCCCCGGATCTGCCACGGGGGCGTTGAGAGAGAATTAACCGATACCGCACCATAGCGTTGTCGACGCGCTCGGTCCGTCGCGCGGCGCTTCCCGTCGCACAAGGTCAACCTCCATGCTGTCGTCGCTGAACAATCTTTCCATCCGCAACAAGGTTACCCTCGCGTTCGCCATGGTCGTCGTCATCGTGATCGGCCTCGGTCTGTTCGCCCTGCAGCGCCTGGGCCAGGTCGACGACATCGCGACCGACATACGGGACAATTGGATGCCGAGCGTCGCGGTGCTGGGCCGCATCGGACAGTTGTCGGAGCGGGAGCGCGTCACTGTCGGCACGCTTCTGCTTGCCCTGACCGACCACGATCGCGCCGACGTCGGGGCCCTGCGGGAGCAGACCAGTCGTGATTTGAAGCAGGCGCAGGCGGTCTACACGCCCCTGATCACGCCGGGCGAGGAACAGAAGCTGGCCGCGGCATTCGGCCAAGCCTGGAACGACTACCAAGCTACCAGCACGGCTCTGCTCGACCAGATGCGAAAGGGTGACCTGGCGGGTGCCGCAACCGTGTTCAGCGGTACGTCCCGCGAACAGATGAACCGGTTCAGGACGGCGCTGCAGGCCGATATCGATTTCAATATCGGTGCCGGCAAGACGTCAGGCGATCTGGGGCAGGCCGTGTATGCCTCGTCTCGCGCCTGGATCGTCGGCGCGTTGATATTCGCCATGGTGATCTCGACGATTGCCGGATGGGGTATCATCCGCGGCGTCGCCCGTCCGATCACCGCGATGACGGGTGCGATGCGGCGGCTGGCCGAGAACGACATGACGACTGAGGTCGTCGGCCTCGGCCGCAAGGACGAGATCGGCGCCATGGCCGGCACCGTGCAGGTCTTCAAGGACAACATGATGAAGGCGGACCAACTCGCCGTCGAACAGCAGACCGAGCGCACCGCCAAGGAACAGCGCGCGGCCCGCATGGACACGCTGGTGCGCGGCTTCGAGGCAAAGGTCGCCGGCCTGGTCGGGCTGCTGGCGTCGGCCGCCACGCAAATGGAGGCAACGGCGCGCTCGATGTCGGAGACCGCCGGCCAGACCACCCAGCAGGCCACCACCGTCGCCACGGCCGCGGAGGAAGCCAGCGCCGGCGTGCAGACAGTGGCCGCCTCGGCCGAGGAACTCAGTTCCTCGATCAGCGAGATCAGCCGCCAGGTGGCACAGTCGTCGAGGATCACCGAGAAGGCGGTCAGCGATGCACGCCGCACCGATGCCACCGTTCGCGCGCTGGCCGAGGGCGCGCAACGCATCGGCCAGGTGGTCGAGTTGATCCGCAGTATCGCCGGGCAGACCAACCTGCTGGCGTTGAACGCGACCATCGAGGCAGCGCGCGCCGGCGACGCCGGCAAGGGCTTCGCCGTGGTGGCCTCCGAGGTGAAGGGCCTGGCCGGGCAGACCGCCAAGGCGACCGAGGAAATCGCCGCCCAGATCGCCCAGTTGCAAAGCGAAACCACCGGGGCGGTCGAGGCCATCCGGGGCATCACCGCGGTCATCGAGGAGGTAAGCCAGATCGCCACCGCGATTGCCTCGGCGGTCGAGCAGCAGGGCGCGGCGACCGCCGAGATCGCGCGCAACGTGCAGCAGACCGCCGGCAGCGCGCAGTTGGTCACCACGAACATCGCCGGCGTCAGCCAGGGCGCCGCAAGCACCGGCGCTGCGGCCGACGAAGTGCTGAGCGCGGCGGGCGAGCTGTCGCGACAGGCGGAATCGCTCTCCGCCGAAGTGACCGGCTTCGTTTCCGACGTACGCGCAGCGTAGCAGGCGGGGAGGGGGCGGCAGGCTGCGAGCTTGGGTCGCGAAACATCCTGTCTCGACGCAAGCTTCATCGCGCCGAAAGATTTAAAGGAACATCAAGCAAAGCAACATGATGGCCCGTTGCAGTCAGGGCGCATGGTTTTCACACGGTCTGCCTGAACCGCGACTCGTCCAGGCAATATCGGTCCTGTTCGGCACGGGGGAATAAACTTCACCGACGACCGACATCTTTCGCGGCAAGGCCCCGGCCGATTTACCAATCGCTAAGTTCAATCGGCTATCTCCAACGGGCGCGCGCTTCGTTCGCTGCCGCGCGGTCATTGCCAGCCCACGCACAGGAGATCGCATTGATACAGAACGCCCCTCGTGCTCCGTCTGCGGAACATGCGCCCGGCCGACGCGGGGGCTTGTCGATCCGCATGCGCCTATACGCTGGGTTCGGCGTCCTTGTGCTCTTCGGTATCGGCCTGGCGGTGTTCGCGGTCACCGAACTTGGCGTGATCGGCGCGGATGTCGGCCGCTCGGTCGCGCTGTCCGGCAACACCATGCGGGTCCTCGATGCCACCCGTCTGTTCGAGACCATGCGCAAGGACGCACTGCGCAGCGCGACAACGTGGGACGATTCACAGGTCAAGGACTTTGCCGACAACTCCACCAAGGTGCTTGCCTTGCTGGACGCGGCAGGCAAGGCGACATTATCCGAGGAGCGGCGGAAGACGTACGCTGCACTGGCTACAAAGACCCAGACGCTCTCGGCAACATTCGACCGGCTCGTGAAGCTGGCTGCGGCCGCGACGGCTGATCGGAAGGCGCTGTTCACGGTCGGCGATGATCTGTCCGCGGCGACCGCGGCGCTGGTCAAGGTCGCGCGCGCGGGTTCCGATGCGCAAATCCTGAGCGCCGCGCAAAACGCGGAGAGCTCGGTGCTGCTGGTGCGTGTGGCCAACTGGCGGTTCCTGGCCACGCACGACCCCAAGGGACCGGCGACATTCAAGACCAACCTGGGGTTGGCGAACGATGCTCTGGCGGCGCTCGAAGCCAAGGGGTCAGGCCCGTCGATCGCGCCGCTGATCGGCCCGGTGCATGCCCATCTGGTGGCGTACGCCGCGAGTTTCGCCAAAGTCGCGGACGGGATCGGAGCGATTGATCCGCTCTACGCAGACCAGATCCGTCCGCAAATCAGTGCACTTTCCGGCGAACTCACCGGCGCGAGGCAATCCCTGGAGTCCGCCAGTGATGCGGCGACGGCCGGCGCGGTTGCAACCATCAGCAGCGTGACCATGATCCAGATAGTTGCCGCCACGATCGTGACAGTTCTCGGCGTTCTCCTCGCCTGGCTGATCGGCCGCGGCATCGTCAACCCGATCACTGCGATGACCGGGGCGATGCGGCGGCTGGCCGACCACGACATGACGACCGAGGTCGTCGGGCGCGACCGCAAGGACGAGATCGGCGCCATGGCCGGCTCCGTGCAGATGTTCAAGGACAACATGATCAACGCGGACCAGGCCGCCGCGGCAGAATTGGTCGAGCGTGCCGCCAAGGAACAGCGCGCGGCGCGGCTGGAGGCACTCGTGCAAGGCTTCGAGGCCAAGGTTGCCCAACTCGTCGGGCTGCTGGCGTCGTCCGCCACGGAAATGGAGGCAACGGCGCGGTCGATGTCGGAGACCGCCGGCCAGACCACCCAGCAGGCGGGCAGTGTCGCCGCGGCCGCCGAGGAAGCCAGCGCCGGCGTGCAGACCGTCGCCGCCTCGGCCGAGGAACTCAGCTCCTCGATCAGCGAGATCAGCCGCCAGGTGGCACAGTCGTCGAGGATCACCGAGAAGGCGGTCAGCGACGCGCGCCGCACCGACGCCACCGTTCGCGCGCTGGCCGAGGGCGCGCAGCGGATCGGGCAGGTGGTCGAGTTGATCCGCAGCATCGCCGGGCAGACCAATCTGCTGGCGCTGAACGCAACCATCGAGGCGGCACGCGCCGGCGACGCGGGCAAGGGCTTCGCCGTGGTGGCCTCCGAGGTAAAGGGCCTGGCCGGGCAGACCGCCAAAGCGACCGAGGAAATCGCCGCCCAGATCGCCCAATTGCAGAGCGAAACCACCGGGGCCGTCGAGGCCATCCGGGGCATCACCGCGGTCATCGAGGAAGTGAGCATGATCGCCACCGCGATTGCCTCGGCGGTGGAGCAGCAGGGCGCGGCGACCGCCGAGATCGCCCGCAACGTCCAGCAGACCGCCGGCAGCGCGCAGTTGGTCACCACGAACATCGCCGGCGTCAGTCAGGGCGCCGCCAGCACCGGCGCCGCGGCCGACCAGGTGTTGAGCGCGGCGGGCGAGCTGTCGCGACAGGCGGAATCGCTCTCCGCCGAGGTGACCGGCTTTGTTTCCGACGTACGCGCGGCATAGACAAGCCTAAACACTGTCTCCCCCTCCCCTTGAGGGAGGGGGTTGGGGGGAGGGGTTCAGCCGCACCAGCCTTGGGGAGTGACGCTGGGACCGCCGCCCCCTCCCGCAAGGGGACGGATGAGGACCCCGTTCCCACCCCGCGGCCCATCTCAACGCCCATGGCGCTAGACCCAGCCATCCATCGCGGCACCGCAGGACACACGTCCGACCAAACTGGCGCAACACCCCGCCAGGGCACCGCTTGGTGGTCCGACCGGACGACCCTACACTCGGCGCATGCCACGCCAACTTCACAGGTGCTTGCTGATCGGCCCACTGCTGGCCGTTGCCGCCTGCGGCTACGCGCCGCCGAATCCCGCGGACACTGCCAAGCCGACCTACCAGTCCGACCTTGCCGCCTGTCAGACCTCCGCCGACAAGGAAGCGCATCGGTTGGTGCTGAGCCGCGGAGGTCTCTTTCTCACCTACCCGATCTCGCTACCGATCGTGGAAACGCGGCAGACCCGCAAATGCATGGATGGCAAGGGCTACGCCGCCAGCCAGTAGCAACTGCCTAAACCTCTCCCGCCCTTCGCGGCCCAAGCCGCGAAAGAACGGAAGAGACATACGCGCTCAACCAGCCGCCGAGCCCAGCGCCTGCGACAGATCGGCAATGATATCGTCGATATGCTCCAACCCGATCGACAGCCGCACATACCCCGGCGTCACGCCGGTCGCGAGCTGCTCCGCCTCGGTCAACTGCGAGTGCGTCGTGCTCGCCGGATGGATCGCCAGCGTCCGCGCGTCACCAATATTCGCCACATGGTAAATCATTTGCAGCGCGTTGATAAACCGCCGCCCCGCCTCCGTTCCGCCGGCGATCTCAAACCCGACCAGCCCACCCTGGCCATGCGGCAAATATTTCGCCGTCCGTTCCGCGGCCGCCCCGGCGTGGTGCGCCGGATGGATCACCCGCGTCACCTCCTTGCGCGTCGCCAGGAAGTCGGCCACCGCGCGCGCGTTGCGGCTGTGCTCGCGCATGCGCAGCACCAGCGTCTCCAGCCCCTGGATGAACAGAAACGCATTGAACGGGCTCATCGCCGCGCCCAGGTCGCGCAGCAGGGTGACCCGCATCTTCAGGATGTAGGCGATCGGCCCCAGCGGCTTCGCCGCCTGGCTCCACACCGCGCCATGATAGCTGGGATCAGGTGTGTTCAGCGCCGGCTGACGCGCCGGATTCGCCTCCCAGTCGAAATTGCCGCCATCCACCACGATGCCGCCGATCGAGGTGCCGTGCCCGCCGATATATTTCGTCGTCGAATAGACCACCACCGCTGCGCCATGATCGAACGGGCGCACCAGGATCGGCGCCGCCGTGTTGTCCATCACCAGCGGGATACCGAACTTGCGGCCGATCGCGGCGACCTCGGCGATCGGGAAGGCGATCAGCTTCGGATTAGGCAACGTCTCGGCGTAGTATGCGCGGGTGCGGTCGTCGGTGGCGCGGGCGAACGCCTGTGGGTCGGTCGGATCGACGAAGCGCGTCTCGACGCCCTGGTCCTTCAGCGTGTTGGCGAACAGGTTCCAGGTGCCGCCGTACAGATCGGTGGAACTCACGATGTTGTCGCCCGCGCGCGCCACGTTCTGCATCGCGAAGGCGCTCGCCGCCTGGCCCGACGCCAGCCCCAGCGCCGCCACCCCGCCCTCCATCGCCGCGACGCGCTTTTCCAGCACGTCGTTCGTCGGGTTCATGATCCGGGTGTAGATGTTGCCCAACTCGCGCAGCCCGAACAGGTTCGCCGCGTGCTCGGCGCTGTCGAACTGATAGGACGTGGTCTGGTAGATCGGCACCGCGACGGCGTTGGTGGCGGGGTCGCGACGCCAGCCGGCATGCAGGGCCAGCGTTTCCGGATGCTTTGAGGTCATGTGAGGGCGCTCCAGTCCTGATCGCGCCAAACTATAGCGATCATGCTGACCACGAAAAGGCCGTCACGGATTTCTCGGCCGGCCGGCCGGATAAGGCATGAATTTCGCGCGAAGATCCCCGCGGGGAGGAATTATGCCTCCCGCTGCTGCAAAACCTGCCGGCCACGACGGAACGCCTCTGCCATCTGCCCCGCCGGCATCGCGCCGGAGAACAGCCCATAGCCGTCCAGGAAGAACGACGGCACGCCGTTCACTCCCGCCTCGCGAGCCGCCTGGTCGGCCGCCCGCATCTCCGCCGCGGCAACGTCGCTGCCCAGGAAACCGACTACGGCGGCGCGGTCCAGCCCCGCCTCGGCGGCGCAGTCCGCCAGCACCTCGGTGTCACCGATATCCTTGCCCTGGATGAAATAGGCGCGGAACACGGCTTCCATCACCGCGTCCTGCACGGTCCGGCCGATCCTGCGTCCGGCGAACCAGATCAGCCGGTGCGCGTCGATGGTGTTCGGCGTGCGCAGCATCAGGTCCTGGCGAAACGCCAGCCCGGCCGCCTCCGCCGCGCCGGCCACCCGCGCATCGATCTCCCGCGCGCGCTCCGCGTTGCCGAACTTGGCGGCGCGGTAGCTCGCGCGCTCGACGCCTTCTTTCGGCATGTCGGGATTGAGCTGGAATGGGTTCCAGTGCACCGAGAACTGCAATCCCTCAGCGGCCAACTCTGCCAGCGCGGCTTCCAGGTTGCGCTTGCCGACATAGCACCACGGGCAGATCGCATCGGATACGATGTCGATGCGTGTTCCGACCGGCTGCGTCGCCGCGGGCATCGTCGCGGTCGCCGCGGTGGTTGTCGCGTCGGCTCCCGCCGGCACCTCGCAGCTGTCTGGACCGCACGCCGCACCCGCCCGCATCAAGTCGTCCATCGTGTGTCCCTCCTTCGTTCCGCCGATCAGGCTATCTGGGACTTGACGCTGGTCAATGCCACCCCCTTGTACTTCGTCAGCCCGGGTACTTTGTTAGCGGGGCACTTAGTTGGCGGGAACCCCCATGTTTCGACCTGCCGCACCAGCCCCCCCGCGCGCGAAGCCGGGCCATGCGGAGGCCGGATCGGCGGCCCCGCCCGCAAACAAAGTACCCGGTGTCCGCAACGATCCAAAAAGGACGAGCTGAGCACGTGATCATCCGATAGCGACGAGGAACCAGCCATGCAGCAGGAACTACGCATCGCCTTCCGCAACATGGACGTGTCCGAGGCATTGGAGCGACGCATCCGCTCCCGCGTCGCCGATCTGGAGCAACTCTGCAGCCGCATCACCGCCTGCGACGTGGTGGTGGAGCCGCATCTTCGCCATCCGCATCAGCATAAGCTGTTCGACATCAAAATCGACCTGGCCATCCCCGGGCGCACCATCGTGGTCCGGCGTGAGCCGGCCGAGAACCACGCGCATGAGGACGCCCATGTCGCGGTGCGCGACGCCTTCGACACGGCACGTCGCCAACTTGAGGATCATCTGCGCGTCATACGCGGCGAGGTGAAGGTCCATGCGAAGGCGGTACCGATGGTGTAATATCAACGGCCCTAGACATTGACGCTCGCGCCGCTACCCCCCGTCTTCCCGGCCGCCGGGTCGGCCCAACGGGCCGCCCGAGGACAGGCTCCGGCCGGTATCCACGACTTTCTTTGCTGCAACGAAAGCAAGTCGTGGATGCCAGGCCTTTCGCCCGGCACGATGTGGGTATCACCGGCGAGTTGATCATTCGGGCGCATGGTGTGACTCGGGCAGTGTGACTTGAGTGGTGTGACGCGGGTCGCGTAATCGGCCCGACGCGTTCGGCATCCAGATCATGCTGCACGTCCGGAATAGGTGCGTTCGAGGCTCGATTAGCCCCAGCCCGCGCAGCGCTCAGCCCAGCCCGCGCAGCGCCTCCCCCAGCCGGACCTGTCGCGCCCGCCGAGGGCCGCGCGCGACGGACATCGACAGGTCCAGCTCCCCCAGCACATGGCCAATCGCAGCGTCGGCCGCGGGTCCGTGCGCATCCAGGTGCCCGCGCACGCGCGCCAGCAACTCCGCGGTCAGCAACCGCAGCCCAATCAGGCGGGCGCTCTCGTCCGCCAAACGCCCCTCGTCGAGCGCGTCGGCGATCGCCTCTGCGCCGCCCGCCAACACCGCGGTCAACGCCGCCAATCCACCCAGCGACAAGGTAGCCTCCGTCGTCGGCACCCCGGTCGCCAGCCGGGTCAGCAAATAACGCAACGCGCCGGCCAGCTTCGACAGTCCGACCGCGTCCTCCACATCGCGGAACGGCAGCGCCATCGTTTCGTAGGCGCGACCGGGCGGACCCAGCAGCGCCTCGCGCGGCAGCCGACACGCGTCGAGTGCCAATACGCAATGACGGTCGTCGCGCATGCCTTCCATCGGGCTGAGCGTCAGCCCCGGCGTTTCGCGCGGCACCAGGAAGGCGCTGTAGCGTTTGCGCTCCCCGTCGATCGCACTGATCGCCAGCACAATGAAATGCGAGGCATCCGGCCCATTGCTGACCCAGGCCTTGCGACCCGTGATGCGAACGCCATCGCCGTCCGGCTCCGCTCGCGTGGTCAGATGCTTCGGATGCGCACCGACACCCGGCTCCGAGATCGCAACGGCCAACAGCGCATCGCCGCGCGCCAGGCGTGGCAGCAGCGCGGCACGTTGCGCTTCGTTGCCGAAGCCGATGACAAAGAACCGCGCCACCACCTGACGGCCAACCCAGGCGCCGGCTTCATCCAGCCGCCCGGTGCGCTCGGCCAGCGCCGCGGCCGCGCGTGCGATCGCGCCGTAGCCGCGCGGATCGGCCGGATCAAGGCCGATCGGGAACATATCGTGTGGGACCGCACACATGCCCGGCAGTGTAGACCGGGCTGATGTCGCGTCACAGGAGCGGCGCCACAGACAGTTCAACCAGGGCGGGCCCACCGCACACCTCGCCCGCGCTTACGGGCTTGGGCCGCGAAGAGCGGACCAAGGTCGAGGCGCGAAGCGACGAGGGTGAGGGAGGCGCCGTGGCACGACCCTCACCCGCCGTGCTCCGCTCGCCGGCGTACTACTACCCTGACGAACCCAGCCGCGCGCCCCTACAACCCCGCCTGAGTCACGAACTTGGTGTTCAGATACGCCTCGATCGCCTCCGACCCACCTTCCGACCCATAGCCGGAATCCTTCACGCCCCCAAACGGCACCTCGGGCAGCGCCAGACCCAGATGATTGATCGTGATCATTCCGGCTTCAACCGAATTCGCAATCGCGTGCGCCGTCTTCGCCGAGCGCGTAAACGCATACGACGCCAGCCCGAACGGCAACCGGTTCGCCTCAGTCACCACCTCATCAAAACTCGAGAACGCCGAGATCACCGCCAACGGACCGAACGGCTCCTCGTTCATCACCCGCGCGTCCTTCGGCACGTCGGTCACCACCGTCGGCTCGAAGAAATTGCCCTTGTTGCCAATACGATTGCCCCCGGTGCGCAGCGTCGCGCCGTGCTTCACCGCGTCGCCAATGAATGCCTCCATCGCGACGATGCGGCGCGGATTGGCCAGCGGGCCCATCGTCGTCGCCTTGTCCAGCCCATCGCCCACCTTCGCCGCCTTGGCGTGGACGACGAACTTGTCCACAAAACTGTCGTACACCTTCTCCTGCACCAGGAACCGCGTCGGCGACACGCAGACCTGCCCGGCATTGCGGAATTTTTGGAACGCCAGCAGCTTCGAGGCGAGATCGACATCCGCGTCATCGAACACGATCGCCGGCGCGTGTCCGCCCAGCTCCATCGTCACCCGCTTCATGTGCGCCCCAGCCAGCGCAGCAAGCTGCTTGCCCACCACGGTCGACCCGGTGAACGACATCTTGCGGATGATCGGGTGCGGAATGAGATATTCAGAGATCTCGGCCGGCACGCCATACACCAGCCCGATCACACCCGCCGGCACACCGGCATCGGCAAAGCAACGGATCAACTCGGCCGGCGACGCAGGCGTCTCCTCCGGCGCCTTGACGATGATCGAGCACCCCGCGGCCAGCGCCGCCGACAGCTTGCGCACCACCTGGTTGATCGGGAAATTCCACGGCGTGAACGCCGCGACCGGCCCGACCGGCTCCTTCACCACGAGTTGGTACACGCCCTCCGCGCGGGCCGGAATGACGCGCCCGTAGGCGCGGCGCGCTTCCTCGGCGAACCAGTCGATGACGTCGGCACCGGCCAGCGTCTCGCCCTTGGCCTCGGCCAGCGGCTTGCCCTGCTCCATGGTCAGCAGCATGGCGATCGCGTCGGCCCGCTCGCGCAGCAGGTTGGCGGCCTTCCGCATCACTTTCGAGCGATCAAAGGCGGACACCTTGCGCCACGCCTTGAAGCCCTTGTCCGCTGCCTGTAGTGCGCGGTCGAGGTCAGCGCGGCTCGGCGTGCGCCACGCTGCCAATTGCCTCGCCGGTCGCCGGGTTGACCACCGGCAGGCTGCGGCCGTCTGCGGCTTTGCTCCAAGCCCCGTCAATGAACAGTTGGATATTTGGATACATGGCGTGATCCTCGATCATGGTTGGCCTTCGCACCGGCGGTATATGAGCGCCGGCCGACCGGACACAACCGACCCCCCGGGCTGACCCCGCCGGGCTGACAATCGTCGTATCCTGTCGGATATGACGATCCTGGCCCTTCCCGCATCGTGCGACAAGCGCGCCCCTGTCGGCGCGTCCGTGTCAGAGGCGCATGGTCCAAGGCTGATCGCACGACATCACAGGAGATCCGTCATGCAAACCCACGCATTCGGCAAGCTGCCACCGGTATCCACGTTGACCTTGGGCGGCGGCGGCCTGGGCATGTTGTGGGGCAAGACCACCTTCGACGAATGCGTTGCCACGGTCCACGCCGCCGTCGGCGACGGCATCACGCTGCTGGACCTGGCGCCGCGCTACGGCGACGGCAAGGCTGAGGAAGTTGTCGGCGCCGCCTTCAACGGCAAACTGCCGCCCGGGGTTCGCGTCACCAGCAAATGCAACCTCGGCAATGCCGATCCTGCCGATATCGAAACAGTCATGCGCCGCTCCATCGAGGAAAGCCTGCGGCGCCTGCATCTGGCAAAACTCGACTTGTTCTTCCTGCACTCCAACATCGTGCCCGACGCGGTCTTCATTGCCCGCAGTCCGGGCGACGCGGCCGCACGCATGACGCCCTATGCCGTTTTCGCGAATCACGTCCGCCCATTGTTTGAACGTTTCGTGGCCGAAGGATTGATCGGCGCCTGGGGCATCACCGGTATCGGCCACCCCGACACCATAATCCGCGTGCTCGGCGAGCGCCCGGCGCCCGCCGCGGTGCAGTGCATCGCCAACCTGCTCGACTCGCCCGGCGGCCTCAAATTCTTCGACGGTCCCGCCAAGCCGCGCGCCGTGATTGCCGCCGCCCGAGCCAACGGTGTCGGTGTCATGGGCATCCGGGCCGTCCAGGCCGGCGCGCTGACCGCCGCGATCGACCGAGACCTGCCGCCGGATCACCCGGAAGTACTGGATTATGCCCGTGCCGCCGGCTTCCGCCACCTGTGCGCGGAAGCCGGCGCCAACCCCGCGGTCATCGCGCACCGCTACGCGCTGTCGCTCGATATCGACACACTCGTGCTGGGTGTGAAGAACCGCCAGGAACTGGCCGACTGCGTGGCCGCCGCGCACGCCGGTACGCTCGGCGTCGATCTGATCGCTCGGATCGATGCATTGGTGGCGGCCGCGCGGTAGTCCATTCTCCCCCTTCCCTTGAGGGCTTTGGCCGCGAAGCGGACGAAGGTTGGGGGGAGGGGTCGAACGCGCAAAAAAAGCACTGAAGCGGATCAATCCGTTACGCACCCGCCTCCACCGCCCACCTCGTCATCACCGCGCAGCCGGCGGCGAAATCCTCCATCCGCATCGCCTCGTGCGGATTATGACTGCCGTTCTGATTGCGCACGAACAGCATCGCCGCCGGCACCCCGGCCTGCGCGAACGCCGCCGCATCGTGTCCGCCGCCCGAGGCCATCGCGCGATAAGCGATCCCACTAGCCTGCGCCGCGCGCGCCAGCCCGTCTTGCAACGCCACATCCATCGGGCTGGGCAAGCTGCCGGTCTCGGCGCCCAACTCGAAGCGCACGCCGCGCCGTGCCTCGATCGCCGCGATCAGCCGGTGCAACTCGGAAAACATCGCGTCCACGCTGGCGGACTGCACGCTGCGCAGGTCGAGCTGGAAGCGCGCCTCGCCGGGGATCTTGGTGAAACCGGCCTCCGCCGTGGTCGCCAGCACGCAGAAGGTGCAGACCAACTCATGCCCCTGCGCCTCCAGCGCGCCCCAGTGCTCGTCCAGCCGGTGTGCCAGTTCAGCCAGCGCGATCGCGGCGTCCGCCCGATAGCGCCGTGGTGTCGCGCCGGAGTGGTTGTATTCGCCCAGCACCCGCGCCGCCCGCAGCCGCCGAGACCCGGGAATACCGGTGACGATCCCGACGGAAATTTCCTCGGCGTCCAGCACCGGACCCTGCTCGATGTGCAGTTCCAGATACGCGGCGACCGAAGCCGGCGGCAAGAGACATCCGCCCGCCGCCACCGCCTCTGGATCGAATCCCATCTCGCCCATGTGCTGCCCAAGCGTCCGCCCGGTGTCCATTCGTTTCACGTCCAGCACCGCGGCCGGCAGCCGCCCCAGCGCCGCGTGGCTGCCCGGATACGAGGTCGGAAACCAGGCACCGGCTTCCTCCGCGCGGATCGCCAACACGGTGATGTCGCGCCCGGGCACAAAGCCCGCCTGGCGCAGCCCCGCGACAGTGGCGATCCCGGCCAGCACCCCCGCGGCGCCGTCGAAGTTCCCGCCCTGCGGCACGGAATCCAGGTGACTGCCCAGCACAATCCGCTTCGCCGTGCGATCCGTCCCAGGCAGCGTCATCAGCATGTTGCCGGCGGGGTCGACCGCGATCTCCAGCCCCAACGCCTCCGCCTCCGCACGCACCAGGTCGTGCGCGCACTGCTCGCCCGGGCCATAAGCGTCGCGCGTCACCCCGACACCGTCGAAGCTGGCCTCGCGCAGCGCATCAAACAGGCGGGCGGCAAGTTCCACATCAGGGGTCAGGTTGGCGCGCATGACAGGCTCCGGCTGGGAGACCTCAGCCTGCCGCGCCGCCGCCCCCTTCCGCAACCACCAAGCATCGGCGATACAACGCCATCGCGCGAAGCAAGGCCGGGGCTTTGCCCCGGACCCCACCAAGGGGCTCTGCCCCTTGGAACCCCGCCAAGGGCGGAGCCCTTGGAACCCTTCACTTGGTTGGGGTGAGGGAGGGGGGACCGGGCCGGCTGGGCTGCCGCCATCACACCGGCACGCCGCCGGTGTGATGGCGGCAGCCCAGCCGGCCCGGTCCCCCCTCCCTCACCCCAACCAAAATGGATGGATCCAGAGGCTCCGCCTCTGGTGGGGGTCCAGGGGGCAAAGCCCCCTGGCGGGTTTCAGGGCAGCGCCCTGACTTGCTTCACGCGATGGCGTTGTATCGACGGCGTCGGGATGGGGGGAGGGGGCATGAGGCCACGTCTGGTGCTAGCTGCGCTGATGCCGCGCGATGTGATTGCGCGCGCCCGGAACGAGTTCGATGCGCTGGTTGCACCCGGTCCCGCCGACATGACGGCGGACGAGGTCATCGCCGCCGCCACCGCGCACCGCGCCGACGCGATCCTGTTCGTCAACACGTTGCCGTTGACTGCGCCGGCGATTTCCCGGCTGCCCACCAGCGTGCGGGTCGGCGCCACCAGCAGCGTCGGTTACGACCATATCGACGTCGCCGCGGCGAAGGCACGCGGGCTGGTGGTGACCAACACGCCCGGTGTGCTGAGCGACTGCACCGCCGACTTCGCCTTCATGATGCTGCTGGCCGCCGCGCGCCGCGCCTATGAGTATGACGCGATCATGCGCCGCGGTTGGCGCTACCGCATCGGCCAGGGCGATATGCTCGGCGTGCGGGTCAGCGGCAAGACGCTCGGCCTGCTGGGCATGGGCGGCGTCGGCGGGGCCATGGCGCGGCGTGCGCGCGGCTTCGACATGCGGGTTTTGTATCACTCCCGCAACCGCCTGCCGCCCAAGCGGGAGAATGGCGCGGCGTATTTCGCCGACTTCCGCGCCATGCTGCCGCATTGCGACTTCCTGTCGCTGCACGCCCCCGCGACGCTGGCCACCGACAGGATCATCAACGCGCGGACGCTGGCCCTGCTGCCGCGAGGCGCCGTTCTGGTGAACGTCGCGCGCGGCGGCCTGGTGGACGAGGACGCGCTATACGACGCGCTGACCAGTGGCCAGCTTTTCGCTGCCGGCCTGGATGTCTTCCGCACCGAGCCGGACTTCGACACGCGCTTCGCTGCCTTGCCGAACGTGATCCTGTCGCCGCATATCGGCTCCGGCTCGGTGGAGACGCGCAACGCCATGGGGTACCGCGCGTTGGACAACGTTGCCGCCGTGCTTGACGGGCGCGGGCCGATCGACCCGCTTTGGACCTGAACCCGTTTGGAACTGACCCACCTTGGAGCTGAGATAAATGGCCAAGCCGATCCTGCTGGTAACGCGCCGCCTGCCGCCGGCGGTGGAGGCGCGCGCGGCGCGTGACTACGACGCGAGGCTGACCGGTTCCGACACGCCGATCCTGAATGTTCTGGCGCGCGCCGCCGGCGCCGCCGCGGTGCTGACCTGTCCGGGAGATGTGTTTGATGCAGCACTGATCGGCGCGTTGCCGGACAGCGTGAAGGTGATCGCCACCTTCAGCGTCGGCTACGATCATATTGATGTCGGCGCGGCCACCGCGCGCGGCATCGCGGTGTGCAACACTCCGGACGTGCTCAGCCTGGCCACCGCCGAAGCCGCCCTCCTGCTGATCCTGGCTGCTTCGCGCCGCGCCGGCGAGGGCGAGCGGATGATCCGCGCCGGTCGCTGGCAGGGCTGGGCGCCGACGCAGTTGCTGGGGGTCGGCGCGGCGGGCCGCCGGCTGGGTATATTCGGCATGGGCCGTATCGGGCGGGAGCTGGCGCGGCTCGCCAGCGGCATCGGCATGACCATCCACTACCGCGACGTGACGCGCCTGCCGCCGGCGCTGGAGGCCGGCGCGATCTATCACGACACCGACGCCGGTTTCCTGGCGGTGTGCGACGTGCTGAGTCTGAACGCGCCCGGCGGCGAATCCACGCGGCACTGGCTGAACGCCGAACGCATCGCGCAATTGCCGGGGGGTGCCGTGGTGGTGAACGCCGCGCGCGGCTCGCTGGTGGACGACGCGGCGCTGATCCCCGCGCTGCGCACCGGGCAGGTCGGCTTCGCCGGGCTGGATGTGTACGACGGCGAACCGAAGGTAAATCCGGGCTATCTGGACCTGGAGAACGTCGTGCTGCTGCCGCATCTCGGCAGCGCAACGATTGCGACGCGCGACGCGATGGGCTTCCTGGCGCTGGAGGGCATCGACGCGGTGCTGCGTGGCGAGCGGCCGAAGAACCTGGTCTGATAACCGCCGTCCGAATGATCGAACCTTCCGCCGTGCCCCCCGTCATGCCGGCGCATGCCCATAGGCGCTAAAAATTTCCCCTTGCGTCCGGGAATCCTCTCAAATTCAAACATCGGATGACACCCGATTCGCTGCTGAACGACGACTGGACCCGCACCATCGAGCGGCTCGGCGGAGCCGAGGCGCTGGCGAGCAGTGCCCGCGACACCCAGGCGTTCGCCTGGGGGCGCAAGGTCCGCACGCCGATAGTTCTGCTGCGGTTGGTGCTCGCCTACTGCCTGGGCGAATGGGGGCTGCGCTCGACCACGGCCTGGGCCACCGCCATCGGTTTGGTCGATATCTCCAACGTCGCTCTGCTCTATCGGCTGCGGCGGTGCGGCGATTGGCTGGCCCTGCTGGTCGGCCATCTGCTCGCCATGAAGGCGCCGACGCAGAGCCACGGGCGTCTGATCCGCATCCTCGATGCCACCTCGGTGCCGAAGGCGGACCGCGCAGCGAAGCGCGGCAACGGGCTGTGGCGGATCCATAGCGCGTTCGATCTTCCCAGCGAGCGGTTCGGCCAGTTCGTGCTGACCGATGAGCATGAGAGCGAGCAGTTGGATCGAATTCCAGTGGTGCGGGGTGAGATCCGCCTTGCCGACCGCGTGCATCTGCAGCCGGACCGCATTGCCAGCGTATTGCGGGATGGCGGCGATATCGTCGTGCGGGCCGGTTGGAAGAATGTCCGCTGGCAACGCCAGAACGGCGAGGCATTCGACCTGCTGGATGCCTTGCGCAACGCCGTGGATGGGCGGATCGATCAACCCGTATGGATCGCTCGCAAGCATGGTACGGCGTTGGAACTGCGCCTGATCGCCATCCGCAAGTCCGACGCCGCCGCCGCGGAGAGCCGGCGCAAGGCCCGACGTCAGGCTCAAAAGGACGGCTACCAGATCTCACAGCAGACGCTTGCCGCAGCCGACTGGTTCATTCTGGTGACCTCGCTGACGGCGGCAGAATTCTCCGCCGCCGACGTGCTTGGCCTGTATCGTCTGCGATGGCGCGTGGAACTTGGCTTCAAACGACTGAAGAGCGTGATCGGGCTGCATGGTCCGCCCGGCACCGACGAGCGCTCTGCCAGACCCTATATCCTGGCCCATTTGCTGATGCTGTTGTTGCTCGAGCCGTCGGTCGACGCGCTGGAGGACTCTCCCCACTGGGCCTACGCCGCCTGACCCGCCCCGGGCTGTGGCGTCTGCTGCGCCAGCTGGTCCAGTCCCTGCTCCAGGCCATCATCCCACAGCCCGGCTTCGACAGTCTGCTCGCCGCCAGGCCGCTGCTCCGACGACATTTGCACGAACCGCCCAGGAAAAAGCGCGAGTACCAGAAGATGCAACGGATATTTTAGCGCCTATGGGCGAAGGCCCGGCATCCACGACTGTGTGCCAGGCATGGCGCTGATCTTGGAGGTGCAAGTCCTCTACGGGCCGATTGGCCGGAACCGTTAGCCGAAGGCAACTGCTCTGCCGCGAGGCAGGTGGGGAGGAAGCCGGAGGCAAAACTCGGAGCTGACGAACAGACATCGGATACCAGGCTGGTGCGGTGGGGTAACCCGGCAGTGGACGGGAACGCCCAAAAGCCAAGCGGACACGCGCACAGGTAAATCCGGCAGCGGCCGAGGGAAGGATCAGTGTCTTACCCTGGGAGATCTCCGCATTTCTCCCGACGATCGGAGCAGGGGGCCGGCGACGGTTCTCGACGGGTGCGGAGAAGTCAGCCGAGGCCATAGTAGTTCGAGCAACCGGGCGAAGGGCCGAATTCGACAAGCAAGGAGCAGCTTGGACCGTTCGATGGACGTGAAGCGGCAGCAAGGCGGTGCGGACCAAAGGGACCTTCTCGACGAGGCCCTGATGGCTGCGCTGCGCCACGGCGCAACCGGGGAAGGCGGAACCGGACCTGGAGCAAGCGAGGAGCCACAAGCGTCTGCGGCATGGTCGCAGGAACGAGCCTTGACGCGGCATCTGATGGAGGAAGTGACCGGCTCGGCGAACCTGAACCGAGCCTACAAACGGGTGAAGGCGAATGACGGCGCGGCGGGGGTGGACGGGATGGATGTCACCGAGCTGCTTGCGTGGATCGCCGGCAACCGCGAAGCGCTGATTGCAAGTTTGCTGGACGGCAGCTACCAGCCGCAGCCTGTGCGTGGGGTGCAAATCCCCAAGCCGGGCGGCGGGATGCGCCAGTTGGGCATCCCTACGGTGGTGGATCGTCTGGTGCAGCAGGCGATCGCGCAGACCCTGGAACCGTTGCTCGACCCGACGTTTTCGGCATCGAGCTTCGGCTTCCGTCCCGGACGCGGCGCACATGACGCGCTGCGACAGGCCCGGGAATACGTGGCCGACGGGTATGAGATCGTCGTGGACCTGGACCTCGAGAAGTTCTTCGATCGGGTCAACCACGACATTCTGATGTCCCGCCTGGCGCGGCGCATCGGCGACAAGCGCCTGCTGCGCATCATCCGGCGCTTCTTGCAGGCCGGCATGATGACAGACGGTGTGTGCAACGAACGGCACGAGGGCACGCCCCAGGGCGGCCCGCTGTCGCCACGGCTGTCCAATCTGCTGCTGGACGACCTGGACAAGGAGTTGGAACGCCGGGGACACCGCTTCTGCCGTTACGCCGACGATTGCAATATCTATGTGCGGTCGCAAGCGGCGGGCGAGCGGGTGATGGCGTCGGTGACGTCGTTCCTGGAGGACAAGCTCCGGCTCAAGGTCAACCGGCAGAAGAGCGCAGTCGCTCCGGTCGGGGAACGTCAGTTCCTCGGCCACCGGCTGGGCAGGGGAGGCACGCTTGGTATCGGGCGCAAAAGTCTGGCCCGCGCCAAGGACCGCCTGCGGGAGATCACGCGCCGCAACCGGGGCGACTGCCCGCTGGAGCGGATGATCGAGCAGGCGAACCGCTTCACCGTGGGCTGGGTGACGTACTATCGCCACGCCCAGTGCAAGAGCGCGCTGCGCGACCTCGACGGATGGCTCCGTCGCAAGCTGCGTTGCGTGGAGCTCAAGCGCTGTAAGCTCGTCCGCACGATGGTCAGGTTTCTGATCGGGAACGGCGTGACGCGGGGCAACGCCCTGAAACTGGCCTCGTCGGGAAAGGGATGGTGGCGCCTGACCGACAGCCAGCAGGCCAAGCAGGCCATGCCCATCGCGTGGTTCGACGCGCTCGGGTTGACCCGGCTGGCCGACCATCATGCCGCACTCAACCTTGTCGGAAACCGCCGTGGTACGCGATCCGTACGCCCGGTGGTGTGAGAGGGGCGCTCCGCGAGGGGCGTCCCTACTCGATTTGCTTGGTGCGACGAAGAAAGTCGTGGATAATGGTCGGCATTCTATTCCGGTCGGTCGACATAAATGTATTACAATTCCGCAACAACATGCCCTACAACCCGAACCGGATCGCCCGCAGAATATCCGACCGCTGATCGGTCCACAGCGATCGCGTGCCAGCCGGGGGCAGATCCTGCCAGCCCTCCGACCGGTCGAAACGGCTAAGATCCCCGCCGTGCCCCGCCAACGCCACGACCAGAGCAGCCTCGCGCCGCCAGACCGAAGTGCCCGCCGGCGGGTGGTCGAGCATCATCCGCGCCGGTACCCCCGCGTCCGCGGCCAGCGCGCCGATCACCGGCCGCAGATCCAGTGTGCGACTGCTGATATGGAACAGCAGCGTCCCGCCGGGCGCCAGCTTCCGTAGATACAGCGCCAGCGCCTCGCGCGTCAGCAGGTGCATCGGGATGCTGTCGGAGCTGAAGGCGTCGAGCACCAGCACATCGTACGAACCGTCCGGCGCGGCCGCGAGGGTCAGCCGCGCATCGCCCAGCAAAACACGCGGGCGATTGCCGCATTTCGCAAGGAATTGGAAGGTGTGAGGATCCCGCGCAAGACGCTCGACCAGCGGATCGATCTCGTAATATGTCCAGTCCTGTCCGGGCTGGGCGTAGCAGGCAAGCGAGCCGGCCCCCAACCCGACCACGGCGACGCGCTGTATCGCACCCGGGGCGAACGCCGCGAAGAAGCGGCCGAACGGACCCTCGTGGCTGTAATACGACAGCGGCAGCGTTTCTTCGCCTGGCAGCAGGCTCTCCGCGCCGTGCAGCGTGGTGCCGTGCAGCAGCAGTCGCGTGTGCCCTTGGTCCATCATGACAATGCGATAGATGCCGAAGAAGCTGCGATAGGTGGCAATCGTGTCCGCTGATTCGGTCATCACGGGGACGAGCAGACAGGTGGCAATGCCGAGCGCGAAACGCCAGCGTCGCGCGGAGAAGCTCATCAGCGCCAACGCCGGAATGAAGATGCCGAACACCATCATGACAACCCGCATCGACAACCCGGCGCCCTCACCAATGCTTATGGCGGCGAAGACGTGGCGGGTCAGCAGCATGAAGCCGAGCAGCGCGAGTGGCAGTGCGATGTCCCATGTCAGACGGCGATCCCGTGCCATGCCACGCCGGCCATGGTCGCGGGTCACCGGCGACGTCGCGGGCTTCATCAGGCACGCGGCCACCAGTGCCAACGGGTATTCCCATGGACCGGAGAAAATCAGCGGTGCCAGCAGCGCATTGAACGCGCCCCCCAGCACACCGCCGACGGACAGGAAAAGATAGAACTCGGTCAGGCGCGCGGCGGGTGGTCGTCGCCGGGCCAGTTCGCCGTGACAGACCATGCCAACGACGAAGAAGCAGCCGAGATGCAACGCCAGGATCAGCGGCAGCGCCATCGTGAACGACACCCCCGGTGCGGCGGTGATCACCAATGGGATCAGCAGCATTGGCAGCACCCGAACCATGGTCGCATGTCGCAACGGCGGGCGGCGGGCGAAGACCAGGATAAAAGTCAGCAGATACAGTATTAACGGCACCACCCACAGCAGCGGCGCGGCGGCAACGTCCGCGGTGATGTATGTGGTGACACCAAGCAGCAGCGAGGACGGCACGAATGCCAGCGCGATCCAGGTCAGACGCTCCCGCGGATTTGTGGGTGCAATGATTTCCGGCGGCGCGAGGTCGAACGCACGCCGCCCGTGCCACACGGTCGCCGTGGCGCACAGCACGATCCCAAGCGCCATTGCGCCGAACCCGCAGGACCAAAGCGTTGCCTGCCGGTCGAGCGGGAGTGCCGGTTCCACCAGCAGCGGATAGGCGAGCAGCGCCAGCAGGCTGCCGGCGTTGCTGGCAGCATACAGGAAATAGGGGTCGCCCGCGGTTTCATGGTCCAGATCGGCGAACCAGCGCTGCAGCAACGGCGCGGTCGCCGAAATGGCGAACACCGGCAGTCCCGCCACCAGTGACAGCCGCATCAGCAGCCACAGCGCCGGCGCCTCGCCAGGCGGCGGTGCGCCCGCGCCGAGATCGAGCGGCAGCACAAGTGCCGCCAGCGGCAGCAGCACGGCAACATGCACAAGGATCTGCATTGGCCGTGACAACAGGCGGGTCAGGAGATGCGCATAGGTGTAGCCGAGCAGCAGCACCGCCTGGAAGAATACCAGGCATGTGCTCCACACCGCCGGCGAGCCGCCAAGCCGTGGCAGCACCATCTTGGCTACCATCGGCTCGACAAGGAACATCAGGCCGGCGCTCACGAACAGCGTCGTGGCAAACGCCGGTAGCACAATGGCGGGCTGTGCCAGTCGGGCGGGCGCGAGGGTGGCACTCTGCAAGGCTGCCTCCGATCGTTGTGCGGGCTGCGGCAGGCCATATGCACGGCCCCAGATGCGCGGCCGATATTGTGGTCCGACGAGCGATCTTAGATGGAAACCGTTGCGAGAACGCTTCAGCCGTGGCGGGCGGACGCTGGCGGCAGCGCCAAGGCCGCCTCTCGGACGAGATCATGGCCGACCTGTCATCCCCGCGCGCGTCGGGTATCTCGCGGTGGGTGTTGCTTTCCGGCGCGGCACAATGGCCATTTGCGTGATATGGTCTTCACCCCGGCATGCCAGCATCGGCAATGGCTGGCAAACGAGCAACACGGAAAAGCACATGCCCCTGCGTCTCGCCATCGGTGGCTTCATGCACGAAAGCCACTCCTTCGCCCCGCGTCCGACCACCTATCCGGACTTCGTCCAACCCGGCGGCTTCCCCCGCCTGCAACGCGGCGCCGGAACGATCGAGGCAGTCCGCGGCACCTCGGTCCCGCTCGCCGGCGCGATCGCCGCCGCCGAAGCCGCCGGGGCCACGCTGGTCCCGCTCGGCTGGTGCTTCGCCAACCCGGCCGGACCAATCACCGACGACGCCTTCGAGCGCATCTGCGCGATGCTGATCGACGAACTCGCCAAGGCGCTGGATGCGGGGCCGCTCGACGGCGTCTATCTCGACCTGCACGGCGCGGCGGTGGCCGAGAGTTTTCCGGATGCCGAGGGCGAACTGCTGCGCCGGGTCCGCGCCCTGATCGGCGCCACGCCGCTGACCATCAGCCTGGACCCGCACGCCAACCTCACGGCGCAAATCGTTGCGCTATCGGACACCGTGGTGCCGTTCCGCACCTACCCGCATATCGACATGAAGGAGGCCGGCGCGCAGGCGGCACGGCTGTTGCTGACGCGCATCGACCGCGGTGAACCGTGGGCGCGCGCCTTCCGCCAATTGGATTTCTGGCTGCCGCTCGGCAGCCAATGCACGATGTTACAGCCGATGGACGGCGTGATGCAGGAGCGCGCGGCGATGGCACGGCGCAACAGCGTCGCCGAGCTGGGCTTCTGCTTCGGCTTCCCGTTCGCCGACTTCGCCGATTGCGGCGCTGCGATCTGCACCTACGCCGACACGCAGGCGGTGGCGGATGCGACGGCGGATGCGTTCGCCGGACATGTCGCGGGCCTGGAGGCGGCGTTCGTGCAGGAGACTCTGCCGGCGGCCGAGGCGGTGGCGGAAGCGAAACGGATCGCCGCCGGCGCGCGCCGCCCGGTGGTGCTGGCCGACACCCAGGACAACCCTGGCGGCGGCGGACACGGTGACACCACCGGGCTGCTGGCCGAACTCGTCCGCCAGGACGCGGTGGGCGCCGTACTCTGCCTGATCAACGACGCCGACAGTGCCGCCGCGTGCCATGCGGCGGGGCAGGGGGCCGAGATCTCGCTGTCGCTGGGCGGCAAGTCGGATGGCGCGCCGTTCGTCTGCACCGCGCGCGTGGAACGCGCGACCGACGGGCGTTTCACGCTGACCGGCCCGATGGGCGCGGGCAACCCGGCCGATCTCGGGCGGTGTGCGCTGATTTCGATCGCACCCGGCATCCGCGTGATGCTGGTCAGCCGCAAGGTGCAGGCGCTCGACCAGGCGATCCTGCGTCATGTCGGCGTCGAGCCGGCCAGCGCGCCGATTCTCGCGTTGAAATCCTCGGTGCACTTCCGAGCCGATTTCACCCCGATCGCGGAACGGATCATCGTTGCCATTGCGCCCGGCCCGGTGGTGGCCGATCCGGCGACGCTGCCGTTCAAGCATGTGCGGCCGGGGGTGCGGATGCGCCCGAACCCGCGTTGATGCGCGGCACCGCCGGTGACATCGCGAATGCGGTTGCCTGGGCGGTCGTCCTGGTCCTGGTCGGCGTCGCGGTGCTGATTGCCGATTGGCTCGGCTTTGTCGGGTTGTTCATCCTTGGCATGCTGACCTGGGTGGTCTGCGTCCAGGTGGAACTCGGCGACGACACGCCGACCGCCAGCACCGCGGTGTTTCGCGCGCGCATGTCACCGGAACGATCGCCTGAGCGCCGTGCCGCCGCGCTGGCCGAGCGGCACGTCCGGCTGTCGCCGCTACGATTTTACCGCTGGTGCGGCATTGCGTTGACGGTGATCGGCGTGGGTGGGTTTATCTGGCAGCGCTGGGTGGGGGAATAGCGTAGTCATAGGGTGGGTCTTGTCTCGGATGTCTCTGACATGGAATGTTACGTCAGCCGGCGGAAAGATTGACCCACCGGCGCTGCGTCCACGCCGCGCCGGCGTTGCGCCCCCGTCATGCCGGCGCATGCCGGCATCCACGACTTGCCGTGGTCACAGCAAAACAGGTCATGGCCGGCATGACGATCATTCGGACGCCCGGCAAGACCCATCGCAAAAGCCATTGTGCATAAGGACGCAGCCATGACAGGCACCGAACTGGACGATCTCGATCCTCTCGTCAATGAGGCGATGGCGGAATGGCAGGTTCCCGGCCTCGCCCTTTGCGTGGTGCGCGATGGCGAGACGAACCTGCTGAAGGTCTACGGCCAACGCGATGTCGAAGCGGGGTTGCCGGTCACCGTCGACACGCAGTTCACCCTCTGCTCGATCACCAAATCGTTCACCGCCGCCGGCCTCGGCATGCTGGTCGACGAACGCCGTCTGGACTGGACGAAGCCGGTGCGCGAGTACCTGCCTGAGTTCCGCCTGCACGATCCCATCGCGACCGATCGTGTCACGGTGCAAGACCTGCTCTGCCATCATAGCGGCCTGCCGCGGCATGACTGGGTGTGGATGACGGGCGACCTGTCGCGCGATGGGATGTTCGCGGCACTCCGGTACCTCGAGCCCAGTGCCGATATCCGCACCAACCACCAATACTCGAATCTCGGATACCTGGTCGCCGGGATGGTCGCCGAGCGGATCACCGGCCAGTCCTGGGAAGATTTTACCCGCGAGCGAATCCTAACCCCGCTGGGAATGACGCATGTCGGTTTCTCCGCGCAGGACCTGCAGCGAGCGGAAGACCATGCATGGCCGTACGTAATGGCCGATGATGAACCCGGCATCTTCGTACGCCGGCGGGCGAAGCTATGGCCGATCAGCAACACCCCGGCCGGCGGCATCAACGCCGCGATCTCCGATATGGCGAACTACCTGCGGTTCCATCTTGCGCACGGCCGCAACGGCGATGCACAGCTTCTGTCCAAGGCAACTCTGCGGGCCATGCAGACACCGCGCGTCCATGCCAGCCGATCGGAATTTGCCGAGATCTCCGACACTCATTACGGGTTCGGCCTCCGCTCGCATCATTATCGCGGTCAGCACGTCGTCGGCCACAGCGGTGGCTGGATCGGCTGGGGTACGCTGATGGTCATGCTGCCAGACCGTGGCGTTGGCGCTGTGATCCTCACCAACCGCACCGGCAGCCCGGTGACCGACATCGTCTCGATGGCGGTGTTCGACCGGCTGTGCGGCAAGGACCCGATCCCGTTTCTCGATCGCTTCCGAACCCGCAGACGCGCGTTCATCGCGCAACGCCCCGCTGACCAGCAGGCCCGACGAGCGGCACGAAAGTCCGCTGCCGCACCCATGCGCCCACTGGCCGAATATGTCGGCGACTATGAACATCCCGGCTACGGCCGCATCACGATCGCAGCGGTTGATGAAGTACTGCACTGGCATTTCCGGAGTTTGAGCAGTGCTCTCACCCACCGCCATTACGATGTCTTCGAGGTTCCGGAGGCCCCGGACACGCTCTCGCCCGATCTGCTCGCGATCACGTTCGCGTACGACCGAGAGGGCAACATCAACCGCTTGTCCGCGCCGTTCGAAGCGCAGGTTGCTGACATCGTCTTCACGCGTGTCGCCCGAGGTGATGCCCTCGATCCGACATTCCGCGCGAGTTGCATTGGCACATATGAAGGCGCCGTCAAGCATGTCGTGGCACTTGACGCCGACGGGCAGCTTACCCTGTCGCCCACCGGCCAGCCGACATATCGCCTCGTGCCATACATGGATCGTGTCTTCAGCGTCATGGAGCTCGAGGGCTACCGGGTCGAATTCCAACGTGATGATGCCGGGGTCGTAGAGACCATCATTTTTCATCAGCCGAACGGTACTTTTTCGGCGCGACGCATCACGATCTGATCGCCAAACTCAGCGCTTCGACGTTCGTCTGCGGGAGACGCCCGCGCCATGGGAGGAGATCGCGACGGATACTCACGAAATATCATACCAGCGGCCGAAAGTCCCGACTCTCCACCCGTCATGGCCGGCGCAGGCCGGCCATCCACGACTTTGCTTGCCGCACGAAGGCAAGTCGTGGATGGCCGGCCTGCGCCGGCCATGACGGGGGTGGGCAGTATACGTCAATACTTTCGGCTGCTGGTATCATCTGCCAACAGAAACGTTTCCGCCTCCCGATACAACGCGAAACGCCCTGCCTCCAGAAGCATCAGGTGCGTCGCACGTCCGATCTTGATGTCGCGCCGCACCTCTGCCGCAGACAATCCATCGAACAACCAACGCGCATCCGCGTCGTTACACATCCCGTCCCACTCTCCGCGGATGATCGCGACTGGCGCGCGCACCCGCCCCGGCTCGAACGCCAGCTCACCGGCCCAGGCGTCGTAGATGTCCTGGAACGCGCCGCTCGGCACCTTCACCGCCGGCGGCGTGCGTGCGCGGCTGGCCGGATCGCAGTCCAGATAGGCCTCACCCCAGTCCGCGAATTGCTGCCGCGACAGCACCGGCAGTTCGCCGGCGGGCACGTCGGCAGTGAAACGATCCCATTGGTCCCGCAGCGAGATCAGTCGCCACGCCGGCAGATCCACACGTTGACCCTGCGCAGACCGCCGCGCGATCGGCCCGAACCACACCATGCGCTCCACCAGCCGAGGACAGCGCCCAGCAAAACGGCCGGCGACGATGCAGCCCCAGGAGTGCGCAATCAGCGACAGCCGAGGAATGCCATGTCGCTCGCAGATAAATCGCACCGCCTGCTCAAGCTGTCGGCTCGCGACCTCCGCGCGGCCGAGCGGCGGTCCACCATCGGCGGGTTCCGCCATCTCCGGATACGCATCGGACAAGTCGCCGAAGCCATGAAAATCCAACGCCCAGACGTGGAATCCCGCGGCGCACAGTAAATCGCGCCATGACAACCCATCGAACCGATGCGCGACCGACAGCGCGGAGGGAAACGTGCCGCCATGCACATACAGCACGACACGGTTCGCCGCATCCGCATCCGCCGTCGCCGGCGGCAGATGGCGCAGGAACAGCGACAGGCCGGTCTCCGGGCTTGCAATGCGAACATGTTCCTCGCGCGGGTCGAGTTTCATCGCGGGAACGATCTGCGTGATGGCATTCATCTGACATACTCCGAAGCAATGGCGCTGCGTGTGCCGTAAGACATGGCGACGCCTGGGCTCGATGTCCCGTCCGATCGCTGCGGTGGCTGTCGAAGTGTCGGTTGCCCCGATCAGGTGATTGTTACCCGCCCCGCATCGCCGCACGCACCTCCGCTGTGCGCGGAATCGGTGCCACCGCGCCGTAGCCGGTGCATTTCAGCGCCGCCGCCACAACCGCGTAGCGCGCCGCCGCCTCCGGTGCGTCGCCCGCCAGCGTGCGTGCCAGGAACGCGCCGCACAGCGCGTCGCCGGCGCCGGTCGCGTCAACCACCGCAACCGGGTGCGGCGGAATACGCACGCGGCGATCCGGCAGGCCGAGATAGGCCCCGTCCTCGCCCATCTTCAGCACCACGACCGTCGGTCCCAGCCCGAGGTAGAAATCCAGGATCGCGTCCGGATCGGTCAGCCCGGTCAGCACGACCACGTCCTCCATGCCCGGAAAGACGTATTCCGCCCGGGTGATCGCCCCGTGCATCACGGCGGCGGCTCGCGCCGATGGCCACAGCCGCGGGCGGTAATTGGTATCATACGCAACTTTCCCACCCGCGCCGCGCGCGACCTCGATCGCGGCGAACACCGCGTCGGCGGCGCTGGACGAGATGCCCTGGCTGATGCCGGAGGCAAAGAATATCTTCGCCGCCGCGATCGCCTGCCGCGGCAGGTCGGCGGGCACATACAGCGCCGCGGGCGAGTCCTTGCGATAGTGCAGAAAGTGATGCCCGCGCTCGTCATGCGTAACGAAATATACCGCGGTCAGCGCCCGATCGGTGCGGACCACCGTGGATGTATCCACGCCCTCGCGCGCCCACAGCGCCATCAACGAACCCCCCGGCGCATCGTCGCCGATCGCCGTGATGTAGCCGACCCGCGCCCCCTGACGCGCCGCGGCAATGCCGGCGTTGGAGGTGTCGCCGCCGTGCCCCTCCAGATACAGCACGCGGCCATCCGGCTGTGGCGGCAACTGGTTGAATTCCAGCATCGGCTCTCCCATGCACAGCAGATCGACCGCCATCACACGTCGTCCATCATGCGCCCGCCTATCGCGCGCCCATCCATCACGCGCCCACCCATCATTCGGCCGCCATCACGTGGCGCGCCGCCGCCTCGATCGCCACGCGGTCGGCGGCGGCGATGCGTTTCTCATCGACCAGCGCGCCGCCCATGCCGACGAACGCCGCACCGGCCGCCAGATAGGCCGCGACATTGCCCGGCTCGACCCCGCCGGTCGGGCAGAACGCGACCGTGGGCAGCACGCTGCGCAGCGCACGGATATGCGCCGGCCCGCCCACCGAGGACGCCGGGAACACCTTCACCACATCCGCCCCGGCGCCCAGCGCCGCGCGCACCTCGGTCGGCGTCAGCGCGCCCAACATCAACACCGCATCCGCCGCTCGGCACGGGGCGGCCAGCGATGCATCGATCCACGGGGCGACGATGAAGCGTGCGCCGGCCGCCAGGCAGGCCTGGGCGGTCGCCGCGTCCGGCACGGTGCCGGCGCCGACCAACAGCGCGGGATCGGCCGCCAGTTCGCGGATCAGTGCCGGGGCGTCGGGGATCGTCATGGTGATCTCGAAGACCCGCAGCCCGGCGTCGCGCAGCCAGCCGACCGCCGTCGCCGCAAGCCGCGCGGAACTGGTGCGCACCACCGGCACCACGCGCGCCGCGCGCAGCCGGCTGATCAATTCATGTTCCGCCATGGCGCGTTTCCTCCGGCCCTGCGGCGGACGCAATCATCTCGTGCTTGACAGTGCAACCCCGGCCCGGCGCTTGACAGCACAACCCAGGATGGGGCGCCATGCCGGCGGAACGAGAACGCAGAAGGAGGATCGGCCATGCCGGATGGGATCACCAACACCGCCGCGCGCGTCGTCAAGCGCCTGCTGGCCGACGAGTTGTCGCCGTCGTCGTGCTACGTCGACGTGGTCAACGCGGCGTGGCAGACCTCGAAGTTCCCGGGCATCCAGCACAAGGTGCTGTATGAGGACAAGGCCAGCGGCATGTCGGCGCTGCTGTTCAAGCTGGCGCCCGGCGCGGTGGTGCCGTTGCACGAGCACACCGGGGTGGAGATGACCTACGTGCTAGAAGGCACGCTGCAGGACGACGAGGGCGTCTGCACGGCGGGCAACTTCGTCTGGCGCCCGACCGGCAACACGCACGAGGCGGTGGCCCCGAACGGCGCGCTGCTGCTGGGCATCTTCATGAAGCCGAACCATTTCGCGGCCGGGCAGAAGTTCTTCACCGAGCAGGCTGCGGGCTGACGCGGTCGGAACTGGCCCCGCCCAACCTGACTGGCCCCGCCCAACCTAACTGGCTTGGCGCAAGCTAAGCGGGCCCAGGCCCGTCCCCGGCCTGGCGCGCGGGGCGCCTCAGCTAGGCTCGCGTGCCAGCACGTCGTCTGCCCAACGTTCCAGCGCCCGCGCCTGGCCGTTCAGAGCCCTGACGTCGGCGCCGAGGACGTCCAGGCTGCCGTGGTAGCGTGCCGCGCTGGCGCCCAGAGCCGTGGTGGACACACGCAGCGCGGCGAGTGAGTCTCGCCAGGCACCGATTGCGATACGCTGCTCCGCGAGCGCCGTGTCCAGGGCCGCAAGTGCCCGGGCGAGCCGGGCGGCGTTCGGGTTCACCGGCGTCGGAGCGGGAAACCTGTGGGCCGGGAACGGGATGATCTGGGCAGACGAAAGGTCGGATGCGGACACGGTCATGGCTCCGGAAATCGGCAACCCTTAACAAATCATGAATGCGGCGAGAAATCCAGCATAAACAGATGAATACGGATGTATGTTAATGCGCGGACAGAAGATCGCCCGCCGCCACGCCCCGCTGCTTACAAGGACAATCCCAGTCCGCCAGCCCGGCCCTGTGTCGCCCGTCCCCATGACGGCATGATTTGACACTATAACATCTCGGCCGCTCTCCGCCGATTCCGGCGGTGCGGCGCGGGGGCGCACACGCGCAATGGAACTCGGCTTCGAAATCCTCATCGTCCTGCTGCTGATCGTCCTGAACGGCCTGTTCTCGCTCAGCGAACTGGCCCTGGTGTCCGCCCGCCGCGCCCGCCTGATGGTGCTGGAGCGCAAAGGCGTTGCCGGCGCCACCACCGCGCGCCTGCTGACGGAGGACCCGCAGCGCTTCCTGCCCACCGTGCAGGTCGGCATCACCCTGGTGGCCGTGCTGACCGGCGTGGTCGGCGGCGCGCGCATCGCCGCGCCGATCGAGGCCTGGCTGCTGACCCTGTCCGTCCCTGCGCCGCTCGCCGGCACCCTGGCGCTGGCCCTGGTGGTCGTCGTCACCACGTACCTGACCTTGGTGTTCGGCGAACTGGTGCCCAAGCAGCTCGCGCTGCGCCGGCCCGAAATGGTCGCCGTCCGGGTTGCCCGCCCGACCATCTGGTGCGCGCGCATGATGGCCCCCGCGGTGTGGCTGCTGTCGCGGTCCACCAGCCTCGTGCTGCGCCTGCTCGGCCGCCACCGCAAGCCGCCGCAGGCGATCGCGGAGGAGGAGCTGAAGGCGCTGCTGGCCGAGGGCACCCAGACCGGTGAGCTGGAACGCGAGGAGCGCGACATGATCGAGCGCGTGCTGCGGCTGGCCGACAAGCCGGTGCGCGCCATCATGACGCCGCGCACCGAGTTGGCCTGGATCGACCGCACCGATCCGCGGCGCGACATCGTGGCGGCGTTGAAATCCGCGCCGCACTCGCGCTTCGTGGTATGTGACGGCTCGATCGACAACGTCGTGGGCGTGGTGCAGGCGAAGGATATCCTGGACCGCCTGCTGGACGGCGGCGACCTGTCGATCGGGGCGGCGCTGCGCCAGCCGATCGTGGTGCCGGACACCGTCACCGCGCTGGACGCACTGGAGCGGCTGAAGTCCGAACCGCTTGGGCTGGCGCTGGTGATGGACGAGTACGGCAGCTTCGAGGGCCTGGTGACCGCCGCCGATGTGCTGGAGGCCATCATCGGCGATCCCACCGACGCGGAGCCTCAGGCGGGCGGCCCGGTGGGCGCCGCGGAGCCGGTGCTGGTGATGGACGGCCTGATGCCGGTGGACGAACTGAAAGCGCGGCTGGAGCTGCCGGACCTGCCGGCCGAGGGCAGCTACCACACGCTGGGTGGGTTGTTGCTGGCGCTGCTGCGCCGGGTGCCTGGGGCGGGCGACCGGATCGTGTTTGGCGGCTGGCGGTTCGAGGTGCTGGAGATGGACGAACGGCGCGTGGCGCGAGTGCGGGTGGAGCGCGAGCCGGCGGCCGGGTGAGGGGAGGGTGGGGGCGGGCCGGCACCGTCAGACGGGCCGAGGTGGACCGCGACCTTGCCGGCTTTTGAACCGATGGCATATTCTGCCAACGGGCCACCCTGAAGAGGAAAATGCTGTGCCGACGCGCAATGTTGTGCTGACCGAGCAACAGGCGGCGATGATTGAGCGGCTGGTGCACTCCGGCCGCTACCAGAACGCCAGCGAGGTGCTGCGCGACGGACTGCGACTGGTGCAGCAACGGGAGGCCGAGGACAAGGCGCGCCTGGCGGCGCTCCGGCAGGCGGCCGGCGTCGGGCTGGAAGATTTCGCGGCCGGCCGCTATCGCAATTTCGCCGATGGTGCGGCGCTGCGCCGCCACATGGCCGCGCGAGCCGACAGGGTGCTGAACCGATCGTCCGGGTGACGCGCCGCAAATGGATCGTTCGGCTGTCAGACACGGCCGACGCGACACACCCGGAACCGGACTTTGCGCTGACCGTCCTCAAGCAGAGGAATTTGAGCCGCAGATGAACCCCGATAGTAAAACAGCAAGTCAGAAACGTGCCGAGGTCAGAACCTTATCGGCGTTCATCGGCGGCAAAATCTACTTCTTCTTCCGCACCCCGCGCCCAACGCCCCACCATCAAAACGATCCGCTCCCGCCCCGCAACACCCACCCCAAAACCCTACCGAATATCCCGATACGCCTGAGTAACGGGCCGCTTCAACACGACCTCGGACAGAAAATTCGCCACATACTTCCCCGCCATGACAGCCATCCCCTCCTCCTGCAACCGCCGCGACGAAGTCCGCATCGGCAGCCGCAGCAGGAACTTCACCTTCCCCGCCGCATGCAGCCGCCGAGCAATATTCGTATCTTCCCCATAGAACGCGATCGCCGTATCGAATCCCCCAATCTGCTCCAACGCGCTGCGCCGGGCAGCGAAATTCCCCCCCACCACCATGTATCGCGTCATCCAATACGCCGGGCTGGCGAGCAAAACCCAATACAACCGCACCATCATCCGCTGCCACCGCGCGGCATCGTAATAAATATACGGCCCACTCACGCACACCACGCCCGGATAGCGCTCGAACGTGCGCAGCACGCGGGCGATCCACCCGGGCGGCATCCTCGTATCGGCATCGACATAGCCGATCAGCGCGCCAGCCGCCGCCTCCAGCCCGGTCTGCCGCGCCCGGGTCAACCCCTTGATCGGTTCGTGCACCACCCGCACGCCCGGCACGCGCCCCGCCACCTCGGCGGTCGCATCGATGCTGGCATTGTCCACCACCAGCACCTCGACCTCGTCCGGACAGGGACAACGTTGGATCTCAGCAAGGATCTGCTCCAGGCACGCCGGCAGATAGTCCTGCTCGTTGTAGGCCGGCACGACGATGCTCAGGCGCATGACAAGCTCCATTCGGGCGCCGCTGCCGCCGCCTCGCCGCAACTCGCGCGCACGTACACATCCTGCCACGCATCGACCACGACGGGGACACCGAACTTCGCGACGTGCCGCGTCGCCTGCGCCTCCATCGCCGCGCGCAGATCGGGCTGGCGCAGCAGCCCGGCCAACGCCTGCGCGAACGCCTCGGGCTGCCCGGGCTCCGCCAGCAGCCCGACCTCCGGCGTGATGTATTCCACCAGCGGGCCGTGCCGCGCGCCGACCGAGGCCAGCCCTGCGCTCATCGCCTGCAGCAGCACCATGCTCTGCGATTCCGAGGTGCTCGCCAGCGCAAACACATCGGCGGCGCGGCACAGCTCGGCCAGCGCGTCGTGGCGCAGCGTGCCGGTGAACCGGACATGCGCCGCCACCCCCAGGTCCCGCGCCAGTGTCTCCAGCGCACCGCGTGCCGAGCCATGCCCGGCCAGCACCAGCTCGGCCTCCGGCACCGCCTGCCGCAGCGCCGGCAACGCGCGCAGCAGCACGTCGATCCGCTTCTCCCGCGCCAGCCGCCCGGCGAACAGCACGGTGGCGCGGCCCAGCCCAAGCCGTGCCTTCAGCGCCTGCCGTTCGCCCGGCGCCGGCGGGTGGAAACACGCGGTGTCGATCGGGTTCGAAATCACCGCGCCCGGCCGGCGGAACCCGTGCGCGCGCATGTCCGCCATCGTTGCCCGTGACGGTGCGCTGACCCAGTCGCAGCGGTTGTAGTAGCGTGCCAGTGCCCGCCAGCAGCCGCGCGCCACCGCGCCGCGCGCCACCGGCGCATACACATTGAACTCGCCGATCGCCCAATGGTTGGTGCCGATCAGCGGCGTGCGCAGCCGGTGCGCGACCGCCAGCGCCTCCAGCCCGACGCCCAGGAAGGTGTGGCTGTGGATCACGTCCGGGCGGAACCGCGCCACCGCTCGCCAGCGCCGCCCTGTCGGCAGCACCAGCCGCGACTGCCCGGTGGACCCCGGCATCGGCAGCGCGAACAGCCGGTGCACCTCGACCGTGTCGCCCAGGGCCGGTTCACTTGGGATGGGTTCACACGGGCCGTGACAACCCTGGGCCAGCCCACCCAGAGCCAGCCCACCCAGCGCTGGCCTGGCCAGCGCCGGCTCGCCCATCGGCAGGTTGGCTCGGGCGAAGTCGCGCGGCGAGGCAGCCGGCGCGAAGATCGCTACCGCGTGGCCCCGCGCGCCCAGCTCCCGCGCGCTGGCCAGGATCGAGTCCTGGATGCCACCCAACTCGGGATAGAAACTATCGGTGAACAGCGCGATCCGCATTGATTTATTACGCACCCCGCTCATCCGGCCCGGCCAGCACCCGGCGCACCAGCAAGAGCAGGGCGCTGCCGACCAGCACGAACCCCACCATCCCGGCGATCTGCAAATCGCCCTGCAACGAGGCATACAGCTTGCCGAACCAGTAGCCGAGCAGCACCAGCACCAGCGACTTCGCCAGCGTGCCCAGCAGGTTGTACGCCAGGAACCGCCGGATCGGCACATGCGCCGCGCCGGCCGCCAGCAGCACCGCGAACCCGGCGGAGTGCGTCAACTTGCCGAACAGCAGCATCGCCCCGGCCCGCGTCCGGATGCGCGGCGCCAGCACGTCGATGCGCCGGCGTAGCCGCGCCGCCCAGCGACCACCCCGATCCAGGTCACGATCCATCGGACGACCCATTGGGCGTGCCCGCGTCCAACGCCCGATCATCCAGCGTCCGACTGCGTAGTACAGCATGTCGCCGAGCAGGTCGCCGAGCACCACCACAGCGTAGACGGCGACCAGGCTGAATACACCCTCCGCTGCCAGGAAGGCCGCAAACACAGTCACCGCCGGGCCTTCGACCACCGCCAGCGGCAGCAGTGCGGCGTAGCCGTAGACCGCCAGGTAGTGCTGCATCTCCGCCTGCATGAACCCTCCGCCTGCATGAACCGCCGGTCTATATGGACCTTGGGCGGCCGTCGTCAGGAATGCAGCGTTACGGCGGCACGTCCGAGCGATCCCCCCAGCGGGCTTCCAACTGGCCCCCCAACCGGGCTCCCGAGTTGTCCCCCCAGCGGTCCCAACGCCATGTCGGCCTCGAACGCCTCCGCCGGCGGCATCCGACAGCCAACCGGCCAGTGCAGCATCTCGAAGCTTCCGTCCAGATGCTCCACGGCCGCGGTGCAGGCCTCCACCCAGTCGCCGGTGTTGATGTATTGCACGCCGAGCCGGTCGTGCATCGCCGGGCGATGGATGTGCCCGCAGATCACGCCGTCCGCCTGCTGGCGCTGCGCTTCGGCGGTCAGCGCATGCTCGAACCGGGCGACGCAGGCGGGGCCGCGGCCGGTCTTGCCGCCCATCCGGCGGCGCCAGCGGATCACCGCGTCATTCGCCAGCACGGCGGCGGCGTAAACCCAGATCCCCAGCGCGGCCAACTGCCGCATCCGCCCCAGCCGCGGGTCGAACCGGTCGCCATGCACCACCAAATGGCGCCGCCCGTCGGCGCCATGATGCATCGCCTGGTCCACCACCTCGATCCCACCGAGCCGCAGGCCAATAGAGTCGCGCAGGAATTCGTCATGGTTGCCGGGGATATACAGGATGCGCGTCCCCTCCTGCTGCTTGCGCAACAGGCAGCGCACGATGTCGTCGTGCGAGCGCGGCCAATACCAGCGTGCCTTCAGGCGCCAGCCATCCACGACGTCGCCCACCAGATAGATCAGGTCCGCCTCACACGTGCGCAGCAGGTCTAGCAGGCGCTCCGCCTGGCAGTCGCGGGTGCCGAGATGCAGGTCGGAGATGAACAGCGCGCGCACCCGAAGGTGGCCCGCGCCGGGCAATCCGTAGCCATCCGCCATCCCTCTGGTCTCCCGCGCGTGGTTGCCGGCGTCGATCCGCATGCCCTCGGCCGCTGTCGTGCCGGGCAGCGGCCGAGGGCATGCGGATCGACGCCGGGGGCTTGTGGGTCGACGATGCAGCACTTCCCGGACTCGCCCGTTTGCCTGTGTGAACTTGATATGATCGCACATGTATTACCGGCATGACCCGAGTCTTACAATCCGGCTCGTGTGACGACGAATCTAGACCAATATCACCAAATGGTAATCGCTGCGTAATATGCCCGCAACACATCGGTTTTGTTGTTGAGTGTCAGGCGACCCGCCTGGTCTCGGCGCCGTCTCCTCGATCCGTCGGATGACCCAGTGCAACCGTGCGGAGGTAGCCGCGCGCCGCGGCGCCCGAAGGGGAGGGAGAGAGGGGAAGGGTAGCGAACACGCCAAGCGTCTCGGGCATCACTACGTGATGCCCGAGACGCCTGACCATAGCATAGCCGGAACATATTCCGGCCTGCGGCACACGCCGCTATAGACCCGCGGCGCCTCTGTCGGTGCCCGGCTTGAACGTCAGCGTCCTATGCGTCACCCATGCACCAGGGCGTCGTCCACCCCGCACCAAATGCGCAACGTTCAGGCGTTGGTCCCGCAATACGCCTCGATGCGATATCCATCCGGGTCAACAATGAACGCCGCGTAGTAGCTCGGCCCGTAATCCGTTCGCAGCCCCGGCCGGCCATTGTCCGTCCCGCCCGCGCCCAGCGCCCCCGCATGGAACGCGTCCACGCTCCCCCGGGTGGGTGCGTCGAAACAGAAATGCAGCCCCGATTGCATGTCCGCCGGCACCGGGCGCGGCGTCGGACTGATCCACAGTACCACCGCGTCGCCGCCATACCCCAGCGAACTTGCCCCCTCGCCCAGGCACTTGTACCCCAGCGGGGCCAGCGCCGCGTCGTAGAACCGCTTCGTCCTCGCCAGATCACGCACCCCGATCGAGAAATGATTGAGCATCGTTTTTCCTCCGTTTTGCCAGGCGCCCCTGGCATTCTAACTAGCTTGCAGGTTGGAGTTGGTAACGCAATGCCCATCTGTTGTCAACCGGCATAGAGGTTAGAATGCCATCTCGCGCGCGTGCGCCTGCGCCCACGGCCACCCCAATCGCGCTGAACGCCGCCCCGCGTGAGGACGCCTGCCTCGACTATGCCAACACCCGCGCGTGGCGCGGCACCGCGGCGCCGCAGGAACAGCTTGGCGCGCTGGCCGACGTGCTGGACTGGATCGCCGGCATCGCCGGCCTGTCCGCCGACGCATTGGCTGCCCTGCGCGCCTGGGCGGACGCCCACCCCGGCGAGGCGGGCCGCCTGTTCGCCGCGGCGATCGCGTTGCGCGAGTTGGTCTATCGCGTGTTCAGCGCCGTGGCCTCCGGCACCATCGTTACCGAACCGGACCTTGCCGCCCTGAACCGTGCCGTCGCCGAGGCCCCGCCACGCACCCGCCTGGGCCGCCTGGCCGGAGCCGCCCAACTGTCCGGCACATATGGCTGGCAGGTCGAGCACGCCGCCCTGTCGGCTCCTGCCCTGCTGGCGCCCATCCTGTGGTCGGCCGCCGATCTGCTGGTCCAGGCGCCGCATCGTCGGATCCGCCAATGCGCCAACCCAGAGTGCCTCTGGCTGTTCATCGACGCCAGCAAGAACGGCACCCGCCGCTGGTGCGACATGACCGCTTGCGGCAACCGTGCCAAGGCCCGCCGGCACTACCTCAAGTCCAAGCAGCGCTGAGGCCGCAGCCGGATCGCGTCAGCCCGCGGGAGTGCGTCAGCGCTGAGGTCCGCGATAGGTGGGGAGCAGGGGGCGGGCGAGCCGAGGCATTGCCCGCCGCCGGAGACGACCGGCATTAAGATCCGTTGCCCCCAACAGCGATCTTGGGGCAGGGCCGTCGGTCTGCGCCACGCTGCGTCGGAGAGTTTGTAGACAGGACAACCATTGACCTGCCGTGCCACAGGCACTGCGGACAAGAACCGGGTGCAACGTTCGTCACCGATAGTGATAGCGGCCGTCTCGGCCAGCGCCCGCCGTGTCGCCTTCCCGGCAACGCGTCCCCGGTCACGCGTCTGCGTAGAATCCGAGTTTACCGTTCCGACCTCGCCGTGTGTCAGGATCAGCGCCGCAGCCGAGTCAGCCAAGGACATTGGCTGAAAGTGACGCTGCTTCGGGGAGCGGGCGTGTCAGGCTCTAGACTTTAGCCCGCTCCCCAAACTTGCGCAAGTGTCCGCCGCGCTTCGCACCCGCGCCGACCTTCATTGCCAGACTGCGAGCCTCAGCACACGGCATAGCGCAACTCACGCCAGTCCGAGGTCGGCCAGTCTTGCGATCACTCGGCGGACCAAGTCGAGGTGGATAAAGGTTTAAACGCTCGCCGATACGGACCCATCAGGCACCGTGGATTCATTTTCCGGATACTTGCGCCCGCCAGTCGGTGCGAACAGTGGCATCAACCAATCCGGGCACCCAACGATGCGCCGCCGATGATCATTCCGACACGTGCGTCAGAGGACGCGGCGATCAATGCAGCGAGGGCCGCCGTCGATCACATTCTGGACGCCAGCCCAGCACCCCAACTCTTGCGACTTCGCGCGTCACCCTGCGTAGATTCCGAGTTTTCATTCCAGCTTAGCAGGCAATTATCCTCAGGACCGTCAGCCACCCGCCCCTGGGATTGGTTGAGAGTATCCCTGCCTGGGAGCAGGCATGCGTTAGCCCCCAAAGCACCCGTGCCTGCTCCCTTTTTGCCGTCGTCCCAAGGATTGTTGAGGAAGAAGTGTCGATGTACCGGGTCGAAACCACCATCCTGGTCGGCCTCTATGCCTTGCTGGCGCCCCTCATCATCGCATTGGCGCTGCACTGAGCGGGCGCTGTAGGACCCTGAGATGGCGGAGCACGTGTCATCGATACTCCAGATCATGCGGAGCGAATTTACCGCGCACCGGCAGCGAAGGGAAGCCGACCGCGCCGGAATGGCACTGCTGATAGCTGGTGAAAAACTGGTATTGAGGCAGCGGCGCGCGTTGCTGTTGGCCCCTGCTTCCGCACCGGAGCCCGTCGCGTCGCCTTCCCAGTCCCAATCGTCCGCGCCGCCCCTCGCGCCGGTGAGTTTGCGAATGTCTCTTGGCGCGTGGTCCGGGTGGCCTTCGTGGTTCCCCGATCAGGGAACCTGACCGCCCTGGCCTCCGATGAACCTGGCCGGCATTTCTCATACTGTCGCGGGCTGAGGGCGAAGGGCAGAGCCGTTCCCCAATGGTACCATGGGGCTTTGCGCGCCGCCGCCAGCTTATACCAGGTGGCGAAAGGACTGACCCACCGACGGCGCCCCCCCGTCATGCCGGCGAAGGCCGGTATCCACGACTTGTCTTCGCCGCAGCAAAGAAAGTCGCGGATACCGGCCTTCGCCGGCATGACGGGGGGGCGGCGGAAGAACCAATCCTATCGCCACCTGACATTACCTGAGTAGTTTCCGAACCTACCGACGGCCCGTCATGCCTGCCACATCACATGACAAGACCGTAAGCGATTTCCGCTTGCAGGCAGTTCCCTGGAGAATAGGACATGATCAAAACCTGGCTCGTCGCGGTCGCGGCTGTTGCGATGACGACGGGGGTCGCTCTTGCGCAGACCTCGTCTTCCAGCACGACAACAACTCAGTCGTTAGCGCCGGTTCCTGCTCCGGTCATAGGTTCCGCCGGGTCGAGCCGCACACAGACCACCGACAGCAATGGCGTCGTGACCGACAAGACCCAGACATACACGAACGGCACTAGCGTCGCGCCATCCAGTAATTTGACGACAACCCGGAAAACGACCTCTACGACGACGGGGGAATAGCCACGCGATTATTTGGGTGTCGGGCAGGTCTGCCCGTCTGCCCGCTATTTCGTTGATTGGTTGATGCGGGCACTCCGACCCGCATGAACCCGACCACTCGCTCGAACTATTAGGATCCAGACAATGACCAAGATCACATCGCGTTTCGGCCTGGCCGTTGGCGTGGCACTGATTGCCGGGACGGTTGTACTGGCCGGTTGCGGTGGGCCGCCGCCCGTTACTCGCACCACCACCGTCGATCAAACCACGACGTCAACGCCCCGCCCGGTGGTCTCTTCGACGACCACCACCACGCAGCAGACCCGGGTGCCGTGACCTAACCGACTACGCGGAGGACTTGAGTATCGCCGGGTGCGCGGTCGATTGCGTGACTTTGAGCAGCCCAACATCAGTCCGGCGACGGCGGCTGGGAGCGAGGCGCATCGTGCGCAATACATACGTTCGGCGGAATTCCTGACCGGGGCGTTAGTTGGCGACCCTCCACACAGTGCTGCCGGTCAGGACTTCGCTGCGAGGCGTTTCGACAGCCGGTCCCGGACGGTCATCCGCGCCAATGAGCGAAATACGGAATAAGGCGGCATCCAAACCCACGCACCACCCAACTCGTATATCACCAGCCCGACTTACCCCCAGCCCCAATCACCCAGCCCCAATCACACCAGCCCCAATCACACCAGCCCCAATCACACCAGCCACGTCGTATCGCTGTCGCCCCAAACATCATCCTGCGCCAGCCGCGCCGCGGCCTCGTTGACCTGCTCCACCAGGAAATCGATCACCACCCGCGTCCGCGGCGCCAAATGCCGGCGCGACGGATACAGCACGAACGCCGGCTGGCGCCCGGTCTTGAACTTCGGCAGCAGCCGATACAGCCGCGCCGCGCGGATGTCGTCGACGATCAGCGCCTCGGGCACCATGGAAATCCCGTGCCCCAACAGCACCGCGCGATGCACCACCTCGGCATTGTTGGCGCGGAAGGCGCCTTCGATCCGTACCTCCACCGGCCCCTCCGGTCCCTCGAACTGCCACACCGCGCTGTCCGGGCCGCTCTCGTGGACGATGCAGGTGTGTGCGGCCAGCTCGTCCGGGTGTCCCGGTGTGCCCCGCCGCTCCAGGTAGATCGGCGACGCCACCAGGGTGCGCCCGAACGCCCCCGCCGTCCGTGCCATCAACGACGAGTTCGGCCGGCTGGCCGACCTGCATCGCCACGTCCAGCCGCTCCTCGATCATGTCGCCTAACCGGTCGCGCACCACCAGTTCCACCATCAGGCCAGGGTATTGCGCCAGCAGGCCGAACAGCCGCGGTCCCAGCAGCATCGCCCCCGCCATGGTGACGCCAATCCGCACCAGCCCGGTCGGTGAGGTGCGGTGGCGCCCGAGCGCCCCCTCCATCCCCTCGGCGATTTCGATCAGATGATGGGCGTGCGCCAGCAGGTCCTGCCCGTCCTCGGTCAGGCTGAGCCGGCGGGTGGTGCGGTGGAACAGCCGCACGCCGAAATGCGCCTCGAGCTGGTCCACCAGGCGGGTAACCGTGGACTGGCTGGCGTTCGTCTCGCGCGCCACCGCCGAGAACGAGCCGGTCTCCGCGATCCGGTTGAAAACGCTCAGGGCACCTATCAAGTCCATGATCTCACCAATCTCGGCATAAATCCCTTGCCAAATAATAAGATTATCGCGGCGCAAGGCAAGGATCATATTCCGCCGCGTCGATAAGGCGAGGTCACATGCCGCCACCGACGAGATCGAGCTCCGCGGATTGAGCGGAGAAAAAGGAGAACGACGATGAAAACCATGTTCCTGACTCTGGCGGCTGTTCTTGGTATCGCCATTGGCACGGCCTCGCTGATCCCCGCGGCAAATGCCTCGGCGTACTACCAGCAGCCGAGCCAGGACCCGCACGGCTGAGCCGCCGGCGACTGACTGAGACAGCCAGCAGCGGCTCGAGCACCCGACCCGGGGTCCTGCGTGCTTTCGGGCCCCCCGCTCCCTGATCCCCAATGGCCCCCCAGTGGGTTCCCTGAGCGTGGTGATGCCAATCGGCGCCCTGCTGGCGCTGTCGGTTGAGCGGCGCAGGGGCGCGGCTGCGCCGCGCCCCTGCTTCGTACGTCCGCTCTTGCCATCGAAATTCCCCTAGGCCGAATTGCTGCAGGCTAGCGCTGCGCGCGCAGGTTCTCCCGCAGCGTCGCGCACTCGTAGTCCGAGCGGAAAATCCCACGCCTTTGCAGTTCCGGCACCACTGCGCGGGTGAACTGCTCGAACGTCCCCGGAAACACCGTGGGCGTCAGCACGAACCCATCGCACGCGTCGGACTCGAACAGATCCTGCAACTGGTCGGCGACATCCGCCGGCGTGCCGACGATCTGCGGGCACAGTTCGCTGACCGCGAAACGTTTCGCCGCTTCGCCCAACGTCAGTCCGCCGGCCCGCGTGCCCTGCAGGATCACGTCGAACGACCCGCGCGAGCCTTGCTTGATGTCCATGTCGGCCAGCTTCTGGTCCTGCGGATAATGCGACAGGTCCAAGCCGATATGCGCGGAGATCAGCGCGATCCCCAGCTCCGGATCGACCAGCCCGTTGATGTACTCCTGCTTCTCCCGAGCGATCGAGCGCGTCTCGCCGATGATCGGATCCACCGAGGTCAAAATCGCACATTCATTCGCCGCCCGGCCGTATTTCGCCATCCGCTCCGCCATGTCGGCGCAGAACGCCTGCATGTCGGGCTTGGCGTGCTGCAGCGTGAAAATCACCTCGGCCCAGCGTGCTGCGAAATCGCGCCCGCGCGGCGAGGACCCCGCCTGCATGATCACCGGGCGTCCCTGCGGCGACCGCGGCACCGTCAACGGGCCACGCGAGTTCACCCATGCGCCGTCATAGTTCACATAATGCACCTTGGAAGGATCGGCGAACCGGCCCGACGCCTTGTCCAGCACCAGCGCGCCGTCCTCCCAGCTTTCCCACAGGGCGACGCATGCCTCCAGCACCTCGTCGGCCTGGTCGTAGCGCGTGTTGCGGTCCAGATGATCCTTGACGCCGAAATTGCGCGCCGCGGCGTTGCCGGACGTGGTGACGACATTCCACGCGATGCGGCCCTTGCTGAGCGTGCCCAGGCTGCGCGCCAGTTGAAACGGCTTCTCGAACGAGGTCGAAACCGTCACCCCCAGCCCAAGCCGTTGCGTCACGCGCGAGACGATGGCGATCAGCGGCAGCGGGTCGAGCAGGCCCATCTGCCCGCCGCGCCCCAGCACGGTGTCGAAGTTGCCCTTATAGAAATCCGGCAGCGCCAGCACGTCGGCGAAGAACAGCGCGTCGAACTTGCCCAGCTCCAGGACGCGCGCGACGTGCTCGTAATAGTCGGGTTCCAGGAACCGGTTGTCGGTCTCCGGATGCCGCCACATGCCGTGATGGTGCGACGTGGGGCCGGACAGCAGAAAAGCCACCAGGTGCATCTTGCGGCGTCGCATCACGGCTCTCCATGGCAAGGGTCGGCATCCAGCCTGACTGATGTCGCGCTGGTCAGGCGCCGCCATGCAAGCGGCTTGCCGGGGACCCAAGTGCGTCGGGCACGTGCCGCGCGCGGAGACCCCCACCCAGTTGACCACCCTACCGGGCCAGCCTCCGGCGCCTGCCACCCGGCCGTCGCCGACACCTGCGCCAACCTGGCCGGCCGGCCGGCAATCAACCGAATCATCTAACCGATCTACGCATAAATCCTGTGCCGACTAATCCGATTATCGGAGGGGTGCGCAAGGATCATATGGCGGTGCATCGATGGAACCCAGATCCCCCACCGACAAGACGAACCGGGCGCAAGTCTGGCGCTCACCGGAGAACGACGATGAAAACCATGTTCCTGACCTTTGCGGCAGTCCTCGGCATCGCCCTTGGCACCGCTTCGCTGGCCCCGGCGGCGCATGCCGCGCCGGTGTCCACAAATCAGCCCATCGACGCGCCTGGCTGGGGCTGAGCCGTCGGTGACGGTAACGAATATCCCCAGCAGACGCACCACCTAGCAGGAGCAAGCCAATGACCTTCACCATTCTCGTTGCATTCGGTGCATTGGCAGTCGCGGCGGCCATCAGCGCGCTGTTGGCACCGCCGGGGGCGCCGGCCGAACGGCCGTTCCTGCCCTCGCAATGCGTGGGCCGCCTGACGCCGACCGCCAGGGCTTTCGGCCGGCCGCGCCCATTTTGAGGCCGCCAGCCGTCGTTCGGCTCACGCACCACGTTCCCTTCCAACATCCGTCGCCGCGTCGCTGAAATCGCCTCGTGGCTGAAATCGCCCCGTCGCTGAAATCGCCCCGTCGCTGAAATCGCCCCGTCGCTGAAATCGCCCCGTCGCTGAAATCACCCCGTCGCTGAAATCACCCCGTCGCTGAAATCACCCTGGCGCTGAAATCACCATGTCGCTGAAGCAGACCGGCGGGCCGCGCGCCAGATGGGCCAAGACAGTTGGCCAAGGTGCGCGCCCGCCCGCTGCGGCGCCCGCCGCCGTGGCGTGAGGTGCCGGCGCCAGCCGACTGGTCGTCACACCAACCGAAACCCGAGTTAGGCGCGCCGTGAGCTGAAGGAGGGCCGGCGAGATGGGCATTGTCCGCTTTGCGCTGCGATTTCCGCATACGTTCTACGTGCTGGCGGGCCTCATGCTGTTCCTCGGGTGCAGCGCGATCCTGGTCACGCCGAAGGACATCTTCCCCAACATCAACATTCCGGTGGTGACGGTCATCTGGCAGTACACCGGCCTGTCGCCGGCGGAGATGGAGCAGCGGATCACGACCTACAGCGAGTATGCGATCAGCTCGAGTGTCAGCGACGTCCTCAACATCGAAAGCCAGTCGCTGGAAGGCGTCGCGGTCGAAAAAATCTACTTCCAGCCAAACGTGAACGTCGATCTCGCAATTGCCCAGCTGGTCTCGGCGAGCAACTTCATTCGCGCCCTGATGCCGACCGGCATCCAGTCGCCCGTCATCGTCCAGTTCAATGCTTCATCGGTTCCGGTGCTGCAGCTCAGCCTGAGTTCCGACACACTGAACGAACAGCAGCTTTACGACTACGGCATTTACCAGATCCGCCAGCAACTGGCGCCGATTCCCGGCATCACGCTGCCGACGCCGTACGGCGGCAAGTATCGCCAGATCATGGTCTATCTCGATCCGGATGCGTTGCGCGCGCGCGGCGTCACGCCGAACGACGTGGTGAACGCGGTGAACGCCCAGAGCCTTACTTTGCCCTCGGGTGACGCCAAACTGGGCGACAAGCAGTTCATCGTGCGGGTGAACGCGATGCCGCTGTCAATCCAGGCGCTGGATCACGTGCCGATCAAGCAGGTCGGCCCCACCACGGTCTATCTTTCCGACGTGGCGCATGTGGCCGATGCGTGGGCGGTCCAGCAGAACATCGTGCATGCCGAGGGCAAGCGATCGGTGCTGCTCACGATCATCAAGAACGGCGACGCATCCACGCTCGACGTGGTCAACCGGGTGAAGGCCGCGTTGCCCGCCATTCAGAAAGCAGCGCCCCCCGGCATGCAGATCCACCTGCTGTTCGATCAGTCGGTGTTCGTGCAGCAGGCAATCACCAGCGTGCTGCGCGAGGGCGCCATCGCCGCCGGCCTGACCGCGCTGATGATCCTGCTGTTCCTCGGCTCGTGGCGATCGACCCTGGTCGTGATGATCTCGATCCCGCTGTCGATCCTGACCTCGATCGCGGTGCTGGCGGCGCTCGGCCAGACCATCAACACCATGACGCTGGGCGGCCTCGCGCTCGCCGTCGGCATTCTCGTCGACAACTCGACCGTAACGATCGAGAACACCCACCGCTTGCTGGAGGAGGGCCACGAGTTCGATCGGGCCGTGCTCGAGGGCGCGGCCGGCATTGCGGTGCCGACCCTGATCTCCACGCTGGCGATCTGCTGCGTTTTCGTCGCGGTATTCTTCCTGCAGGGTGCTTCGAAATACCTGTTCACGCCGCTCGCCATGGCGGTGGTGTTTGCGATGCTTGCCTCCTACGCCATCTCGCGCACGCTGACCCCGATCATCATCCGTCTGCTCCTGCGCAAGGAGCACGATGCCAACGAGCATGCCCGCCGGGGGCATGACAGCAGCGATGGGTACGACGGCCGGGGCGCTCCGAAATCCTGGCTGGGACGCTTCCATCACCGGTTCAATGCGGGATTCGATCGATTCCGCGACTTCTATGGCTGGCTGCTTGCCGCCACCCTGCACCGGCGCGTGCTCACGCCGCTCGTTGCGGGCTCGGTGGTCGCCGGCGCTGTGGTGCTGTCGCTGTTCGTCGGCTCCGACTTCTTCCCGCCGGTCGACGCCGGGCTGATCCAGTTGCACGTCCGCGTCCCGGCGCGTACCCGCATCGAGCGCACCGAGCAGATCTTTCACGCGGTCGAGGACAATATCCGCCAGCACATCCCGCCGCCGGATCTGGGCCTCGTGCTCGACAATATCGGCCTGCCGGCACGCACCTACAACCTCGCCTTCACCGATGGCAGCACCATCGGCGTCAACGACGGCCAGATTCTATTGCAACTGAACCCGGGCCACGCGCCCACCGCCGACTACGTCAGGCAACTGAGGCGCGAGCTGCCGACGGCGTTCCCCGACGTGGAGTTCTATTTCCAGGCGGCCGACCTGGCGACACAGGTGCTGAATTTCGGCGTGCCCTCGCAGATCGACGTGCAAGTGCAGGGCCGCGATCGCGTCGCCAACCAGGCCATCGCCAAGGCGTTGCAAAAGCGCCTGGCCGCCATCCCGGGCATCGTCGATTCGCATGTGCAGCAGGAGCTGGATGCGCCGGAACTGGAGTATACCATCGACCGCACCCGGGCCCAGGAACTCGGCCTGAACGTCAACGCGATCGCCAACGACGTCAATATCAGCCTGAGCTCGTCGGAGCAGGTCTCACCGAATTTCTGGACCGATCCGAAGAATGGCATTCCGTACTTTTTCGCGGTGCAGACACCGGAATACCGGATCACCAACAAGCGGGACCTCGACAATACGCCGATCGCCGGCTCGCTCTCCGGCACTGCCGTGGTGCCTGATCTGCTGGGCAACGTTGCCACGTCGAAGCGTGTGGCGGTCCAGTCGGTCTACAATCATTCCAACATACAGCCGGTCTACGACGTCTATGCCAGCGTGCAGGATCGCGACCTTGGCAGCACCGCCGCGGCAATCCAGAACGTGGTGCAGGAGATGCGCGGCAAGCTTGGACCCGCCGACCGCATCGTCGTTCGCGGCCAGATCGACAGCATGAACCACGCCTTCGCCAACCTGACCATCGGCCTGCTGTTCGCCGCGGTGTTCGTCTACGCGCTGATGGTGGTGAACTATCAGAGCTTCATCGATCCGCTCGCGGTCATCCTGGCGCTGCCGGGCGCCGGCAGCGGCATCATCCTGCTGCTGTTCGCCACCGGAACGACATTCAGCGTGCCATCCATGATGGGCGCGATCATGGCGGTGGGCGTTGCCTCGGCGAACTCCATCCTGCTGGTCACCTTCGCGCGCGAGCAGCGCGAGGCCGGCATGAGCGCGTTCCAGGCCGCGCTGTCCGCCGGCACCACGCGGCTGCGCCCGGTGCTGATGACCGCGGCGGCGATGATCGTCGGCATGCTGCCAATGGCGATCGGCGGCCCCGGCGAGGAGCAGAACGCCGTGCTGGCCCGCGCCGTGATCGGCGGCGTCGCCATCGGAACCATCACCACGCTGCTGTTCGTCCCCTACCTCTATTCGGTCATCGGCAAGTTCGAGCGCCGCCGGGCGGGACTGCCGCAATCGCTGATGCAACTCGGAGCGCACCGATGAGCCACATTGCCCCGCACCCGCCGGAAACCCTGCCGCATGGGCCGGAGCAGCAGTCGCCGGCCGATCCCAACCAGGAACAGCATCGCCGCCGCGCGGCACGTTGGGCCGGGCTTGCCGCCGTGACGCTGTTGGTCACGCTGGTGGGCGCCGGCGCATGGGGCCACGCGGAACGACAGGCGCAGACGACCGCCACGCTGATCGCCGAACGCGACGCCGTGCCGGTGGTGCACACCGCGATCCTGCAGCCGTTGCAGACGCCGCGCGAGATCGACCTGACCGGCTCGACGCAGGCATTCGACAGCGCGACGCTGTATGCCCGCGCGACCGGCTACATCAACAAGCGCAACGTCGATATCGGCAGCCGTGTGCATGCCGGCGAGGTGCTGGCGGTAATTGCTGCCCCCGATCTCGATCAGCAACTTGCCCAGGCGCGCGCGCAACTGGTCCAGTTGCAGGCGGCACTGGTGCAGTCGCAGGCGAACATGGAGCTTGCCAGGGTAACGGATCGCCGCCAGTCGCAACTGACAACCCTGGGCTGGACCAGCCAGCAGGGCGGCGACCAGGCTCGGTTGAGCTACGCGAGCAGCATCGCCGCCGTCGGGGTGGCGCGCGCCAATGTGCAGGCGCAGCAGGCGCAGGTGGGCCAGTTGGAACAGCTTACCGGCTTCGAGCGTGTTGTCGCGCCGTTCGATGGCGTGATCACCAGCCGGCAGATCGACGTCGGCAGCCTGGTGACCGCCAACGCGAACAGCGGAACGCCGCTGTTCTCGATCGCGCATACCAATGTTCTGCGGGTGCAGATCTACGTGCCGCAGGAGGATTATTTCGGTCTCAAGGACGGTCAGCAGGCCGAGGTAACCGTGCCGGAACTGCCCGGCCGGGTGTTCCACGGCCGGCTCGCGCGCAACGCCAGCGCGCTGCAGGCCGCCACGCGCACGATGCTCGCCGAGGTCGATGTCGACAACCAGGACGGCACCCTTGCGCCCGGCATCTACACCGTCGTGCACCTGCAGGAGCCGCGGCTGTATCCGGTCGTGTCCGTGCCGTCGCAGGCGATCATCTTCGACAAGGACGGGCTGCAGGCCGCGGTGTACGAGGATGGCGTGGCGCGGATGCGGCATCTGGATGTTGCCGCCGACAACGGCGGCACGGTCGATGTCCGTGCCGGTTTGCAAGCCGGCGATCGGCTCATCCTGAATCCGCCGATCGGCGTGACCGACGGCATGCGGGTGACGATGTCAGCGCCATCGCAGCGTCCATTCGAGACCGCCTCGGCTCCAGCCGCGGGGAGGCTCTCCCCCTCCCCTTGAGGGAGGGGGTTGGGGGGAGGGGTTGGTGCGGTTGGGACCTTGGGTGTGATGCCGGCACCAACCCCTCCCCCTACCCCCTCCCTCAAGGGGAGGGGGAGAATGTTCTCCAGCCAGACCCTACCCTGGCGCCTATGGGGCCCACTGCGGCAACCCCGCCAGCACCAGCCATTTCATCGATCTACGCATAAATCCTGTGAGCATTAATCCGATTATCGGAATGATCAGGAAGGATCATGTTGCACTGCATCGATGGGACACGAAGCCACCCACCGACAAGATCAGTCACCGCGCAACTCGCGCACACTACGGAGAACGTTGATGAAAACCTTATTCCTGACCCTGGCGGCCGTTCTGGGCATCGCCCTCGGCACCACCTCGCTTATTCCTGCGGCGCAGGCATCGGCCGTCTATCAGCAGGCGGTGCACGACAGCAACGGCTGACCCGCCGGCGCCGCGACTGAAATACCCCCAGCAGGAGACCGGCGATGACGCTCACGATCCTGGTCGCTTTCGGCGCCTTGGTGACCGCGACCTTCGCCGGTGCCCTGCTGGCGCCGCTGCAGCCGTTGGCCACGCGGGCGTTCCCCCGCTCGCGCCGCCCGGGCTGCGCGACGGCGGCCGCCATTCCATTCGGCGGCCCGCGCCTGTCCTGAAGCCGCCCCCCTTCGGCACGACTTCCAGTCAGCCCGCCCTTCTGTAAGCGCGCCTGCCAGTCGGCACGCGTCGCGCTGCTTTTCCACATCTTTCGGCCCACTTCTTCAGGAGTGCAAAATCGTGGATGCATCCCTTCGTGGCGCGGGCGTAATCGCGCGTGAGATTGCCCTCCCGCCCAATGCGATTGCCGGCCAGCGCGCTGGCCGCCTGACCAAGCGCCTGCTGCTTGCCGCGGCGGCGCTCGGCATCGTTGCCGCTGCCGGCGTGTATGGCCACGACTGGTGGACCGTCGGGCGCTTCCAGGTCGAGACCGACGACGCCTACGTGGCGGCGGACTCCGTGCTCGTCAGCCCCAAGATCTCGGGCTACCTCGACCAGGTGCTGGTCCAGGACAACCAGAAGGTGCACGCCGGCGAGGTGGTGGCCCGCATCGACGACCGCGACTACCGCACCGCGCTCGATCAGACACGCGCCGATGTCGCCGCCGCCCGGGCCGATATCGACAATCTGCGGCAGGAGATCGAGCAGCAGGCAATGACGATCGATCAGGCGCGCGCCCTGGTCGCCGCCGATCAGGCCGCCGTGGTGTTCTCCGAGCAGCAGCGCGTCCGCTACACCGACCTGGCGCGCACCGGCGCCGGCACGGTCCAGCAGGCGCAGCAGTACCAGGCCGACATCCAGCAGAAGCAAGCCGCGCTGGCGCATGACCAGGCCGGCATCGGCGTCGCGACCGAAGCAGGTCGACGTACTGCGTGCCCAGCTTGCCAGGGCCCAGGCCGCGCTGGCGCAACGCCAGGCGATGGAACACCAGGCCGAGCTGAACCTGAGCTACACCACGATCACCGCGCCGATCGATGGCTCGGTGGGCGTGCGCACGCTGCGCGTCGGCCAGTACGTGCAGGCCGGCACCCAGCTCATGGCGCTGGTGCCGTTGCAGGCGGTCTACGTGACCGCGAATTACAAGGAGACGCAGCTTACCGACGTGCGTCCCGGCCAGCCCGTCACCATCGGCGTCGACACATTCCCCGACGCCGTCGTGCATGGCCATGTCGACAGCATCGCCCCGGCCGCCGGCCAGGAGTTCAGCCTGCTGCCGCCCGACAACGCCACCGGCAACTTCACCAAGATCGTCCAGCGCATCCCGGTGAAGATCGACATCGACCCGCACGATCCGCTGGCCGGGATGCTGCGCCCGGGCATGTCGGTGGAGCCGACGATTGATACGAAAGCGGGCGATACAAAAACGAGCGACACCAAAGCGGGCTGAAGCTGGCACGCCCAAAACAGCGCCCGTTCGAAGCGCCCATCCGAAGTGCCCAAAGAGGAACCGCCGCCATGTCCGACCAAGCCACCAGCACCGAGCCAGCCGTTTCGCTCAAGACCTGGATTGCCGTGGCCGGCGCGATGCTCGGCGCCTTCATGGCGGTGCTCAACATCCAGATCACCAACGCCTCCTTGCGCGACATCGAGGGCGGCATCGGTACCGGCGGCATCAACGGCGCCTGGATCACCACCGCCTATCTGATCGGCGAGATCATTGTCATTCCGATGTCGGACTATCTCAGCCGGACGTTCTCGCTGCGCCGCTACCTGATCGTCAACACCGCGCTGTTCCTGGTGTTCTCCGCGCTGTGTGGCCAGGCCACCAGCCTGCCCGAGATGATCGTGCTGCGCGGCCTGCAAGGCTTCGCCGGCGGCGTACTGATCCCGCTGGCATTCACCATCGTCGTGACCATGCTGCCGCCATCCAAGCGCCCGATTGGCATGGCGGCCTTCGCACTGACAGCGACGTTTGCCCCGGCGATCGGCCCGACCATCGGCGGCTATTTCACCGACAACTACGGCTGGCCCACGATCTTCTACCTCAATCTGGTGCCCGGCGCGCTGATGCTGTCGATGCTGGTCTACGCGTTGCCCAAATCCAAGATGCAGCTCAATCTGCTGCGCCACGGCGATTGGCTTGGCATCGCGTTGATGGCCGTGGGACTCGCCGCGCTGCAGACTGTGCTGGATGAGGGCAACGTCTACGACTGGTTCGGCTCGCCCTTCATCGTCCAATTGTCCCTGGTGTCGGCCCTGGCGTTGGGCGGCTTCCTGATCGTCGAGTTCACCCGCCCCGACCCGCTGGTGAACTTTCGCCTGCTGGGCGGTCGCAATTTCGGCTTCGGCACGCTGGCCAACTTCATGCTTGGCTTCGCGCTGTATGGCTCGGCCTATCTGCTGCCGCAGTACCTGGCGAACGCGCAGGGGTTCGATGCCCAGCAGATCGGCAGCGTGATGGCCTGGACCGGCCTGCCGCAGCTTGTGGTGATCCCGCTGGTGCCGCTGCTGATGCGCCGCATCGACCCGCGCCTGCTGGTCGGCACCGGCCTGGTGGTGTTTGCCACGAGTTGCTTCATGAATTTGCAGATGGACGCCCACTACGCCGCGCCGCAACTGTTCTGGCCCGACGTGACCCGCGCGCTGGGTCAGGCGGTCGTGATGGCGCCGCTGTCCTCGATCGCGCTGGCCGGCATCTCCGGGAAGGACGCAGGCGGCGCCTCGGGTATCTTCAACATGATGCGCAACCTAGGCGGCGCCATCGGCACCGCGATGCTGGAGACCTTCTACACCAAGCGCGAGCAGTATCACTCCTTCATCATCAACCAGCATGTGTCGTTGCTGGAGCCGGCAACGCGGCAGCGGTTGGCCGGAATGCAGCAATATTTTCTGGCGCATGGGTCGGCCGACCCGGCCGCCGCGATGCACAGCGCGATCATCGCCGTCGGCAACGCCATTCGCGCGCAGGCGACGATCATGGGTTACAGCGACAGCTTCGGCCTGCTCGGCCTGATCCTGCTGCTGGCCGCGGCAGCGGTCGCCCTGCTGCGCAAGGGTGCCGCGAGCGGCGGTGCCGCACACTGATGCCAGCCACACGGCGTGTACAAGCCACACGCTGTGCCGGCGACGGCCGGTATCCATGACTTGCCTTCGCGCAGCAACCGACGCCGCGGACGCCGGCCCACCGGGTCAAGCCCAGTGACACGCTCCGCCTGTCACTGGGCGGCCCGGCAGGAAGATTCCGTTTCATAAACCTGCTTTGATCGGATAAGCTGGCCACCAACACGCCACCACCACGGCAGACGTACATCGACCAGGCGATCGACCGGATCTCGCATCGACCCTCGAAGCCTTGTTGCCCACTTAAGCCCGGCCGACCGCCGCATCCCGCCCAACGACAACACCAACAGGGAGCAGGCGCACGATGGCAACGCCGATCGAACGGCAAACCATGCGCAAGGTCTACCTTCGGATCTTGCCATTCACTTTCGTTTTGTACCTGATCTGCTACCTCGACCGCGTCAACATCGGCTTCGCGGCATTGACCATAAATCGCGATCTCGGCCTTAGCTCCTACGTGTTCGGGCTCGGCGCCGGCGCATTCTTCTGGGGCTACTTCCTGCTGGAGGTCCCTTCCAACCTCATCCTGGAGCGGGTCGGCGCGCGCCGCTGGATCGCCCGCATCATGATCACCTGGGGCATCGTCTCCGGCTGCTTCGCCTTCGTGCAAGGCCCCATCAGCTTCTTTACCCTGCGCTTCCTGCTGGGCCTGGCCGAGGCGGGCTTCTTCCCCGGCATCATCTTCTACTTTACCTACTGGTTCCCGCCGTTCCACCGCGCCCGCGTCGTCGCCGGCTTCATGGCGGCGATTCCGGTCTCGATCGGCATCGGCGCGCCGATCTCCACGGCGCTGCTCGAGCTCAACGGCGTGTTCGGCCTCGCCGGCTGGAAGTGGCTGTTCCTGGCCGAGGCCGCGCCGGCGGTCATCATGGGAATCGCCGTGCTGTTCTGGATGACCGACCGGCCGGCCGAGGCAAGCTGGCTGGAACCGGAGGAAAAGCGTTGGCTGACTGCGGTGATGGACCAGGAACGACGCATCGTGGAACAGATCGGCCGCGTCTCCGTGCTGCGCACGCTGGTCAACCCGCAGGTCCTTACGGTGGCAGCAATCCATTTCGCACAGGCCGGCGTCGCCGTCGGCATCGCCGTGTTCACCGCGCTGATCATCAAGCAGCTTGGCCTGAGTAACATGCAGACCGGCTTGCTGACCGCGGTACCCTACGTTCTGGGTACCGTCGGCATCCTGGTCTGGGGCTACATCTCCGACCGGATGAACGAACGGCGCTGGAACCTCGCCGCGTCGTGCTTCTGCATGGCGATCGGCTTCACCGCGGCCGGCCTGACCGTCGGCACCTACTGGTCGATCGCCGGGATCTCGCTCGGGGTTATCGGGCTGTATGCCTCCAACGGCCATCTCTGGCCGCTGCCGTCGATGGTCCTGACCGGCGCCGCGGCAGCCAGCGGGATCGCCTGGGCCAACTCGCTGGGGATTCTCGCCGGCAGCATCACGCCGCCCGCGATCGGCTGGATCAAGGATGTGACTGGCAGCTTCCAGGGCGGGCTGTACCTGCTCGCGGCATGGGGCCTGATGGGTGCGATCATTGCCGCGGTGTGCGTGCGCGAGACTGCGGCGAAGCTGGCGCCGGACGCGGTCGAGGCCGCCGAATAGGTCGCCAGGGGCGGCGACGTACACGAGCCAAACTCGCCGCGCGCGAAAACTTGGACTGAACCTAAGACCAGCGCCGCCGCAACAAGGCGTGCACCCGGCCGAGCGCGAAGGCCGCCAAAACCGCGCCAAGATAAGCCATCGTCACATCATCTTTCCATGCCGCCAGCGTGACCTGCGCAATCGCCATATTGGAGCCGGCGGGAACAGCAGATCCCATGGCACGAACCTCCGTCGCCATCCGGAAGAAGCCGGCCGCGGCCAACAAGGGAACGAGCACGACCAGCGCAACGAGCAGGTGCTTGATTCGTTGCATGGCAGCAAACTGCCGCAACGTAATCCATAGACCAAGGCAACCATGCAACCAGCCCGGCGCCAACAGCGCCAGTTGCATGCCTTGCCTGCCGGTCATCAGCAAATTCGTGATGATCACCGCGTACGAAGGCTTTATCGCGAAAAGAGTGTCACCAAGCCGGGTTGTCACGGCGTGGCCAATCAGCAGCAGCGGAAAGCTGAAGCCGGAAGCGAGACGGAGACTTTCAATCCACGGTAATCTCCACTCGCGACGACTGTACAGCGTCCAAAGCGCCAATGAAAAATGCATCGCGGCCGCGCCGTAGAGCAGCAGCGTGGCCGACGTGCTCCGCCAGAACGCCATTTCGGCGCGCAGCCCACTTTCCGCCAGGGCAAGCGAAAAGATACCCAGCGCATGGTTCAGCAGGTGGATCGCGATGTACGCGAACATCACGATGCCGGATTGCAGACGTAGCCGCCGAACGGTGAACAACGCGTGCACTCGTCAATCGCGGACGAACCTTTGCCGGCGATCCAGCCTCACGATATCACGCATGGTCATGCCTCCTTATGGTAATCCGAAATGATAGGCTGAGACGCTGATTTGCTTTGTATCAGCCTGGAGAAGATCGCACCGGAACGCGGTTTATTCCCGCCATTTTTCGGCCCGACGCGCGTGCGAAGCACTTCTGCGCGGAGCCGAAAGGATTGGCGGGACGATAGGTCGGCGCGCCTGCCACGGCGTTATCAGTCCTGGTAGCGTCTTGCGAAAACCACTACGCCGTTGGCCGGAATGACGACTGACGCGGATGCAATAAAGCCATGCAACGGGCCCCCATCGGCCTGAACGCCGGCCCCGTTCCCGGCGACCCACGGATTGACCCAGTTGTCATACACATCGCTGTTGAACACCTCTGCCCACGAGCCGGCGGCAGGGAAGCCCAAATTGTAGTTGTACCAGGTACTTTCGGCGAGCGAAGCAACCACGATCACATCCTGGCCTGCGTCCTCGAGCCACCGATGAAAGCCGAGAACACGATCCGCGTCCGATGCGTAGAATGCGTTCACATTGTCGCCCCTCAGCGCCGGCTGATTTTGCCGAAGCCGGATCAGATCCTGGGTAAAGCGGAGATGATCCGTCATGGCACGATCGGCACCGCTGTTCAAACCACCCCACCCCAGCAAGTCCGGGCCGCCCGGGTTCGTGTCCCAGGGTTTGTCCTCAAGGAACTCCTGGCCCATGAAAAGTTGGGGAATTCCGGGCGCCGTGAGCAAAACCGAGGTGGCGAACCGGCTGCGGCTGCGCGCGTACCAGGAGCGATGATCGGAAGCGTCAGCCAGCGCCGGAATACGCGGGCTGCGGCCTGCCATGACAAGATCATGATTTTCTATGCAGGTAACCGCGCGCCAAGCATGGTCAAATCCAGGCGGGTAAAGCGCGGATGCAATGGTCGAGACGGAAACCTGCGCATCGGCTCCCGCGGACGCCGCTCCGACCGCATTGCGCAGGGCACCGCGCAAGCCGTCGTGCTGCACCACATCGAAGCCCGCGCCGCCGGCGGACGCAGGCGCAACGACCGGCAGCGCCGTCGAGGGAATGTCGGAGAATTCTCCCGGCCAGAACTCGGCATTCTGCAGGATCCGGGGTTGCAGGGTTCGCAACCGACCGGTGAGGGCGCGGCAGAATTCCCATCCGCTTCCCTGGTTGGTGGACAGCAAAATACTGATCTCGTCGTAGCGAAAGCCGTCTGCGTGAAATTCCTCGATGTAGTGTGTGGCATTGTCCGAAAGGAATTGGCACACGTCGGCATTCCAAAGCGCGAACGCAAGGCCACCGGTGCCCCGATCCTGATCGGTAAAATAGAGGCTGTCGTTGTTATTCCCGACATTCCGGACCCGGTCGAAATAGTAAACGCAGTTGTCGTCAAGCTGACCGTTGACGGTAAATCCGCCAGCGTGATTATAAACCACGTCGAAGACCACTGCGATCCCGTAGACGTGACACAGATCCACCATCACCTTGAGTTGCGCCGGCCCCGATCGGAGGTCTTCAAGTCGAAGTGGCGCTAATTGTTTCGCTGCCAGCAAGCCATTGATCGTCGCCAGATAGCCCGGCAGATCCGCGGCGGCGGCGACATAGGGAAAGTCCGGTGAAAATAAATCCGCCCCGCCGTAGCCCATGGACGGATTAGCCTCCTGCTCGTCGATCGATAGTGGTTGCAGGACGTTTGTGCCCAACGCGGCGAGATACGGGATCTTGCACGTGACATCCAGAAAGTTCGAGGCAACTCCCGCGGTTCGGATAGCGTAGGTCCCGACGTGCAGTTGATAGATTGTCATGTCGGAAAAGTCTGGGCTGCGAAAGCCGGCATCGTGCCAAGGATAGGTGTCGGACGCCCGTAAGATGGCGCAGCAGGCGGGAAAGCCGTTCGGCGCCAGTTCACGTGCGTATGGGTCACGCTTGAACCCGCTCGACCCTTCGCCGACGATCCAGAAGCGATACGGATCTCCGTCCCGCGCACCAGCCTGGAAACCCGTCCAGTAACCCGAAGCATCCTGGCTTAGAAGCCGGTCGTCCGTTTGTCGATCATAGACGCCGCCGCCAAAGCTGCCGTTCAGGTAGACTGCCGTGGCGCGCGGTGCCCAAACCTTGAAGCAAGCGCCATCCGGCAGAATATTCGTCCCGGTTGGCGTTGTGGTGGAGATGTTCTCCTGGGAAAGCATCTGTCCTCCAGCACGGCAGGGAGATCAGGGAACGACGCGGCGATGTCGTTCCGACTGATCCAGATTCAGCGGCGCGATCCAGTCAGTAAAGCAGCGAGCATCGTCAGTCCACACAAACCCGCCCGCGGGCGCGAGCGGCATCGGAAGCAGGCCGGCACTGGCCACACCCGACTTCAGCACTACTCCATGACCACGGCGTCGCGCACCTTCGCCCGCACCGCCACGCGCGGCGGCCGTCGCATCAGCAACAGCAGCAGCAGCGCCGGCAGGGTGGTGCAGATCATCAGCACGTAATCATCCACATAGGCAATGATCTGCGCCTGCTGGTTGATCACCTGATCCAGCACCGCCGCGCCATGTCGCGACGCCGGGTCCAGCAGCCCATGCGCCATCGGCCCCAACGCCTGCAACGCACGGTTGAACGGCGTCACCGACCCGCCGATCACCTCGTGCAGCCCCTGCGCGTTGTGCGCCAGCAGCGACGAGGTCACCGACACCCCGATCGCCGCGCCGATGTTCCGCCCCAGCGCGAACAGCGACGCGCCCTCGGTGCGCAGCGACGGTGCCAGCGTGGTGAACGCCACCAGTTGCAATGGGGTGAACACCAGCCCCAGCCCGGCGCCCTGGATGACGATCCCCGTGATCAACTCCTCCTGCGATACGTCGGGGGTCCACCCCGTCATCAGCCAGAACGACGAGCAGGTCATCAGCAGGCCGATGCCGACCAGGTAACGCGGATCGACCCGCCCGGACAGCCGCCCGCCCAGCACGATCGACGCCAGGTTGCCGATGCCGCGCGGCGCCATCACCAACCCGGCGGTTGCCACCGGATAGTTGCTCAACACCTGCAGCCACGGCGTCATCAGCGCCAGCGAGGACACCAGGATGGTGCCGGTCGAGAACATCATCACCAGACCGGCGGTGAAGTTCCGGTCCGTGAAAAGGACAGGACGGATCAGCGGCCGCTTGGCGCACACCACATGCACTATGAACAGGTAGAGACCGAGCCCCGCCAGCACCGCCTCGGTAATGATTTCTCGGGCGCTGAACCAGTCCTGGTCCTGGCCGCGATCCAGCATCAGCTGTAACGAGCCGATCCCCAGCGACAGCACCGCGAAGCCCACCCAATCGAAGCGTATCCGACGCTGCCCGCGCGCGTTCGGCAGCCAAGCCAGCAGGCCCGCGGTGGCCAGCAGGCCGAACGGCAGGTTGATGTAGAACACGTAGCGCCAGTTCAGCGCCTCGGTCAGATAGCCGCCCAGCGTCGGCCCCATGATCGGGCCGATCATCACGCCGGTGCCCCAGATCGCCATGGCGAAACCGCGCCGTTCCGCCGGATAGATATCCAGCAGGATGGTCTGCGACAGCGGCACCAACGCGGCGCTGAACAGGCCTTGCAGCAGGCGGAACAACACGATCTGCTGCAGCGACTGCGCCGCCCCGCACATCATGGAGGCAACGGTGAACCCGATAATGCTGGTCAGCAAAAATCGTTTTCGTCCGAAGCGCGTTGCCAGCCAGCCGACCGGCGCGGTCATGATCGCCGCGGCGGTGATGTAGGACGTCAGCACCCAGGTGATTTCGTCGTAGCTCGCCGAGAAGCTGCCTTGCATGTACGGCAGCGCGACATTGGCGATCGTCTGATCGAGCGATTGCAGGATCGTCGCGCCGATGACGCACGCCGTGATCATCGCGCGATGCGGCACGTGCTCCGGCGATGCGTCGATATCCTCGACCGCCACGGCGCTATTGGTGCGACCTCGGTCGCATCCGTTTCCCCCAAGCCCCGCGCGATCGGCATGTCCGCGGTTCAGGCGATGCTAGGCGCCACGTCCGATCCGGGCAACCCGACGCACCGACCCGGCGCCGCTACCTGACGCGCGCACTCTTCCCTGCCGGCTTCCGCCCACGCCCGCCGCCGGCCCGCTTCTGTCGTGGTCCAGCCGGCCGTTTTGCCACACCGGCCTTGGAACGTTGCTTCACCGGCTTGCTGGGGCGCAGGCGTCGCCACCCGACGGCGACCGCCACCACTATCAGCACGCCGCCCGTATAGACGGCATGGCCCCACAGGAACTCGCCGACCAGCGCCAGCACCGCGCTGGTATCAAGAATCAGCCCGGCCGCGAAGACCAGGACCGCCAATAGAATAACCGCGATTCGCATGATGCGCGGACCCTGTCGCGCGCCGCGGTCGCGCGCAAGCCGCGCATCAACCGCGCCGCGCCAGCCGGACTAGCGCCGCCCCATCCGTGTTTCGATCCGCGACAGCACCTCGGTCAGACCGACGCTGCACATCACCAGCACCAGGATCGCCGCGTACGCCCCCGCCGCGTCGAAGGTGCCCGAGTAGTACTCGATCAAAAACCCGATCCCCCGATTGGACGCGATCAGTTCCGCCAGCAGTGTGTTGCTGAACGCATAGCGCACCGCGATCCGCATCCCGGTGAAGATCCACGGCAGCGCTGCGGGCACCAGCGCCTTGCGGATCACTTCGCCCCGCGTCGCCCCCATCAGCGTCAGCGCGTGCACCAGGTCGCGGTCGACATTGCGCACGCCGTCCAACGTGCTGGTCAGCACCAGGAAGAAGACCGTGATCGCCACCAGGGCGACTTTCGATGCGATGCCGATCCCAAGCACGATCACGAACAGCGGCGCCAGGGCGATCTTCGGCAGTGCGTACAACGCCGAGATATACGGTGACAGCACCCGATGCAGCCGCGGCAGAAAGCCGAACACCAGCCCCAGGGCGACGCCGAACCCCGTGCCGATCGCGTAGCCCAGAGCCATCGCGGCCAGCGTCGCCTCCAGGTTCTCCCACAGCGATCCGTCGAGGATCCAGCTCCAGAGCCGCACTACGATATCGACCGGCCCGCTGACCCAGAACCGCAGCGCCGGGTTCGGCGCGAACTGCCACACCGCCAGCAGCAGCCCCAGAACGGCCACCCGAGCCGCCGCCTGTCCCGACGGCGTCGCAAGGAACCGAGCCAGCGGTGCCCGTCCGCCGACCGGTCGCAGCGCGGATGCCTCGCTCATTTGCCGGCAACCTCACGGGGCAGGGCAGGGGGGCGGCAACAAAGGAAAATGCACCGCAGAGCACGCCGAGCGCGACGAGACACAGCATCATTCATCGCGCTAAGCGCCAACCCTGCGTTTCTCTGCGTGCTCTGCGGTGAACCTTCTTCGCAGAACAGCAAATCCCCGCATCCCATCCCCGCCCGCACGGACCTCATACGTCCGTCCCCTTCACCACCTCATCCTTCAGCTCATCCCACAACGCCTGATGCAACCGAGCGAACTCCGCACCGAACCGCACCGTAAACACGTCCCGGGGCCGAACCAGATCAATCTCCCGCACCGCGCGAACCCGTCCCGGCCGCGCACTGAACACCACAACCCGATCCGCTATCGTAATGGCCTCCCCCAGATCATGCGTCACGAACACTACCGTCATCCGCCGAGCACGCGTCAACACCTGCAACTGATCCAGCAGCAGCAGCTTGAGTTGCGCGTCCAGCGCGCCGAACGGCTCGTCCATCAGCAGCGTCTCGGGCTCGTAGATCAGCGTCCGGGCCAATGCCACGCGCTTGCGCATTCCACCCGACAGTTCCGCCGGATAATGCCGCTCGAATCCCGTCAGCCCGACCAGTTCGATCATCTGCGCGACGCGTTCCGCCGCTTCCCGCCTGGGCACCGCGCGACACTTCAGTTCCAGCGCAACTCGGATATTGTCGGCCGCGCTGCGCCACGGCAGCAGCGTGTCCTTCTGCGTCATGTAGCCGACCTGGCGATTCACGGCGGCGACCGGCACGCCGTCGTAGAACACCTGTCCGCTGCTAGGCTGCAACAAGCCCGCAACCAGATTGAGAATCGTTGACTTGCCACACCCGCTCGGCCCGACCAGTGCGACGAACTCCTGCGCCCGCACCGCCAGATCGATCGGACGCAGCGCCTCGACCTCGCGCCCGCGCGTGGCAAACCGCTTGCCGACACCGGCCAGCCGTATTTTCTCGCCATCACCCGGCGGCATGGCGCCAGCGCAGCATCCGTCGTTCCAGCCACGACGCAGCCTCGGCCACTGCCAACCCCAGCAGCATCAGCACCACCAGCGCGGCGTATAGCCCGGCCATGTCGAACTGCGACGCTGCATCGCTCAGCAGGAAACCCAACCCACGCCGCGCCGCCAGCATCTCCCCGGTCGTGGCGGCGACCAACGCGTAAGGCAGCGCCACCTTGATCCCGCCAATGATCCAGGCGACGCAGGCGGGCGCTATGACCTTCTGGAATCGCTCACGCGTCGTGCCGCCCATCAGGTCGACCGCCGCGATAAGGTCGGCGTCAACCTCCTGTGCGCCGGCAAATGTGTTGAAGAATAGCAGGAAGAACACGACGATCCCGACCAGGACGATCTTCGGCAGCATGTCCAAGCCAAAGAACATGATGAATAGCGGCGTCAGCGCGATCAGCGGCACGCTGTAGAACGCGACAATGATCGGCCGCATCACGCTCGCCAGCAACGGCGAACGGCCGAACCAAAGCCCCGCCAGAATGCCGAACACGGTGCCGATCGTCAGCCCGACCACAACCTCGGTTACCGTCGTCGCGAGGTGGATATACAGATCCCCGCGGGCCCAGGTCAGCAGCCGTGCGCCGATCAGGCTCGGCCGGCTGATCCAGGTCGAGCCTGTTACGTCGCCGGCGATCTCCCACACCGCCAGCCATGCCAAACCAACGGCGATCTGCCACGCCAGGATCGCACGCCCACCCTCAGCCGCCCCGCCGGTATTCGTGCGCGCGTCCGACACGTTACTTGCCGAGAATGTCTTTGGCGGCCTGTTCCGCCAGGCTGTTGTCCACCACCTTGTCGAACGGCGGATTGATCGGCGCCTTCTCCGCCAGGTTGACCATCTTCAACGTATTCGCCACCTGCGTCGGTGTTATCACCGGCGTGGTGGGCACACCTTTCACATAGGTGTCGAACGCGGCGCTGTAGTCCGCATCCGAAGAGTCGGTGACGAAGGCGCGAGCGATCCGCTTGGCGTCCTGCGGCTTTTCGTGACACAGCTTCATCGCCCTGGTCAGCGCCCGCTCGGTGGCCAGCAACAGCGGCCGCTTGCTCTCCAGCGTGCCGCGGCTCGTCAGGATCACCTGATACGGCACGTCCTTGTATTCCGGCACGTTGTCCTGCATTGGATCAGCAATGATCTGGCCTTCGCCCTTGCTCACGATCATGTCGGTGAACGGCGACATGAAAGCAAATCCGTCGATGCTGCCACCCTCGGTCGCCGCCACCATCGGCGCGCCGATCCCGATCGGCTGCAATCGCACCGCCGTCGCAGGATCCATGCCGCGCACTCCCAGGATCGTACGCATGAACTCATCGGTGGAAGACCCCGGCGAGGTAATTCCAATGCGCAGCCCATGCAGCCGCTTGATCTTCTCATCCAGCGACATGCCCGGCGTGATCCCCATGCGCTTGATCGCCTCGTTGGTCAGCACCAGGGCGACCGGGTATTTGTCGAAGGCGGTGCCGATCGCCACCAGCGTGCCACCGCGCGCCACCGCTTCCAGTCCGTGCGGCAGACCCACCTGGGTGATATCGGCGCTGCCGCCCATCACCGCCGCCGCCTGGCGCGTGCCGGAGGCGACGTAGACGATCTCCGGATCGATGCCTTCGTCCTTGTAGAAACCGCCGCCGATCGCGACGTACTGCATGATAAACGCCAGTGCCTTGCCGGCCAGCGCGATGGTCAGCTTTTGAGGCTGCGGCTGGGCCGCCGCCGGGTTTCCACCGACCGCAACTGCCACCGATATGATCGCGATCAAACGCGTCATCCGCGAGAACATCGCCCCCTCCTGTCCGCTGATCTTATTGGCTGCCGCGCGGATCGATCTTGTGGTTCGTCGCGAGACTATGCGGGTGGCGCGCGCGCCCTGGCAAGCCGCGGCAACACTAGCCGCTCCACCGCCGGTTCTTGCGTCGCCGGTGTGACCCGCGCATGCTCCGCCACACGTTCGCCGGCTCATTAGCGTCATCGTGAAAGGCCCATAGCCAGACATGCGAAAAGTCATCGACCTCGAATGAGACCTGCCGCCGGACGAGGACAGCAATCCTCGAAAACTTAAATCGGCGACGCATCCACCCGGCTATGGAGACCCGGAGCGGCTTGAGCCGCTGGAGGGCCACGGCTTCTCCAACTACCAGCGCATTTTCACACGGCGGACCGAGGGCGGCGCCGCGGCCGAGCCTGGTCAGAAACATGGCGTGTCGATCGCCGATTTCGTCGGCCTGATGGATCGTGCCGGCGTCGAGGTCGGCGTATTGCGCGCCGGCAACGCGATCATCACCGATATACTCGCGAAATATCCTAGGCGGTTCATCGGCCTGGCGTCACTCAGTCCACATGACGGAATGCGCGGCGTGCGCGAACTGGTACGCCTGGTGCAGGATCATGGTTTCGGTGCCCTGCGGGTGTCCGCACTGTACAACATGATCCCCGCCAGCGACCGCCGGTATTACCCGCTCTACGCCAAATGCGTGGAGCTTGATATTCCGGTGCGCATCTACACCAACATGAACTACGCGACGGATCGGCCGTATGACCTTGGCCATCCGCGTCATCTCGACCAGATCGCCATGGATTTTCCCGAACTGCGGATCGTCGCCGGACTGAGCGGTTGGCCATGGATCAGCGACATGGTCGCGCTGCTGCGGCGGCACCCGAACCTCTATTGCGACACCGCATCGCACCGTCCGCGCTATTTCGGGGTCAACGGGTCTGGCTGGGAGCAATTCCTGCAATTCGGCAACACGTTGCTGCAAGACAAGATCATGATCGGCCTGTCATGGGAGGCGTTCGGCCTGCCCATGGAAGCGCTGATCGAGGAATACGCCGCGCTGCCATTGAAAGATCCAGTGATCGACAAGTGGCTTTACAAGAATGCACAGCGCTTCTTCCGCTTGGGTTGATCGCGACGGGCCGGCCCCGGGGGTTGGCCATGACGGCCGGAGCGCAGTTCCGTTCAATGCCGGTTACTACGCGTATCGACGCGCAGCGTTGTCGGTCGCCAACGGCGTGGCCTCGACCGGGCGCCTGGCGTGCGTGCCGGCAAATTTGCGCCAGAAGATCACCCCCACATCGGTCTTCGACAGACGTTCCGGTCCCGGCACAAGCGCTTCAACCATCGTCTTGTCCTGATCGGAGAAGATCCGATCATGCGCCCAACCGCGCCAGAGATGGTAGTGCACCCGATCATAGACCTCCCGCCAGCGGCCAATCCGGCGCCAGTTGTTGATATTGAAGCAGCGTGCCGTATCGGCATCGATCGGCACGGCCCATTGGATCAGGCAATATTCACCACTCAGCCGGCCAACCACCACCAGCCCGGGCAACCAGACTTCCGACTGGTTGCGGATACCGTACACCGTGCGCGCCTTGGAATTCTCGAACCCGCGCACGTTACCGCGTCCGGTGGGCTTCAGCACGCGCCACCATTCGTTGTTCGGAAAATGACCCAGTCCGGGATAGTCAGCACTGGTCATGCCGCCGGAACGCTTGATGGCAATTCCCTTGTTGCCGTCGAGCGGCGCCGGATCGAGGGTCAGCGCGAACGGCAGCACGGGCTGCAACATCAGCTCGGGCGAGCTGCGATGCACATACTGACCATGGTGATCCTGCGGCCATTATCCACCAGCGCGCGCCAGTTGCATTTGTAATCGGTGTACATCGAGATCGAGAAGAACCGGTCCTGCCGTCCGATATATTCCGGGATATCATCCTCCAGCGCCGAAGGTTCCATCGTGCCCGGCCACAGCCATACCAGGCCGGCGTGCTCGCGCACCTTGTAGCTGCGGACGGCGACTTTGCGGACGATCGGCGTGTCGGGACCCTCCATCAGGGCCGCGACGAGCTGCCCGGTGCCACCGTCGAACGTCCAGCCATGGTAGGGGCAACTGATCGTACCACTACCGGCATAAGCGCATTCGCCGGCCGACAGTTTCACGCCGCGGTGCGGACAGCGGTCGTCCAGCGCGAACAGCTTTCCCGCATCACGGAACAGGACGATATCGCGACCCAGCAGCCGCACCGCGAGCGGCTTTCGCTTGACCTTGCGTGTCGTGACGATTGGATACCAGTAGTTCTCAAAGCCGAGCTTCGGAATGCCGAAGCGCCGATACGGCATTTCGGCGGGATCGTCGTCTTGCTCGAGATCGGCCATGGACGTGGTCCTTGCGTGGTTCGGCAGCAGGGTCAAGGTGATTGCAGATTCTCGCGCAGCGTGCGGCCCTGGTATTCGGTTCGGAATATGCCGCGCCGCTGCAGTTCCGGGACCACCAGGCGCCCGAATTCCTCGAACATGCCAGGAAAGACGGTCGGCCAGATGATGAAGCCGTCGCAGCACCCATCGGCGAACCAGTCTTCAAAATGGTCGGCCACCGTGGCGGCGGTGCCGATTAGCAGGCCGCGGGGACGACGTGCGGCTTCGGCAAAACTGATCCCTTCGGCGCGGGCAACCTGAACCACGCGGTCGTGCGATCCCTGAATCCCTTGGTTGCCCTGCGCGCCGAGCACCGCCGCCTCGGTGCGATGCGCGCTCAGATCGACACCGAGCAGGTGCGAATTGCCGGCCAGCACCAGTTCCGGATCGGCGAGCAACTCCAGATATGCAGCCTTCTCACGCGCGATCGAGTCCGTTTCGCCCAGCGCGACCGCGAATGATGGCAACACCGCGCAGGTTTCCGGCGCGCGTCCAGCGGCGGCCACGCGCTGCTTGATATCGGCGTAGAAGGTCTGTGCATCGGCCTTGGTGTGCGGCGTGCAGAAAATCATTTCGGCCCAGCGGGCAGCGAATTCACGCCCGCGCGGCGACGCCCCCGCTTGCAGGAACACCGGCCGCCCCTGCGGACTGCGCGGCATGCCAAGCGGACCGCGCGTACGCACATATTTGCCAACATAGTCAGCGTATTTGACCTTTGACGGATCGGCGAAGACGCCGCGTTCGCGGTCAAGCACAAGCGCGTCGTCCTGCCAGCAATCCCACAGCGCGCAGCACGCCTGCAGCACCTCGTCGCCGCGATCGTAGCGCAGATCCTTCGGTGGTATCCCGTCAAGACCGAAGTTGCGCGCTTCGAGATTGGTGGCCGAGGTCACCACGTTCCAGGCAATGCGCCCCTTGCTCAGCAGATCAAGCGACGCCAGCGTGCGCGCCAGATAGTATGGTGTCTGGAACGTCGTGGAGAGCGTCGCGCCCAGGCCGAGGCGGCTGGTGACACGGGCCATCAACGGCAGCACCGCGAGCGGGTCCAGGTAGCTGATCTGGCCGCCCAATCGAAGATAGGTCTCGAAGTGATTGCCATGCAGATCGGGGATGCCGAACGTGTCGGCAAAGAACCCCGCGTCGAACCGCGCGGATTCCAGCACCCGGGCGAGATGCTCATACCGCTCGGGCTCGAAGATGTTGTTCAGATCCGACGCAGGATGCCGCCACCCGCCGGCATGGTTCGCCGTGGGTCCGGTCTTCAGATACGCCACCAGATGCATCCGGCGCTTGATCGACATGCATCAACTCCTTGTGCCATGCGGCGTCATCGTCCTGCGCTGGTCCGCGTGGCTGGCATCAGTATCCTAGTCCGGGATCGACACGGTTATGCAAGGGTTCACCGCGGGACAGGCGCGCGGCGTTGGCGAACACCAGATCGAACGTCGCCGGCAGGTATTCGTCCAGATCGTCGGAGCTGACATGCGGCATCACCACCAGATTGTCGACATCCCACAGCGGCGATCCCGCCGGCAGGGGTTCCGGATCGAAGACATCCAGGATCGCGCCGCCGAGTGCGCCGCAACCCAGCCGTTCTGCAAGCGCATCATGATCGATCAGACCGAAGCGGCCGATATTGTAGATGCCAGCGCCGTGCTTCATCAGGGCAAGACGGCGGCGATCGAGCAAATGATGTGTCTCCGGCGTCAGCGGCGCGGCCAACGCGACCAGATCCGCCTGCGGCAACAGGGTGTCCAGCGCCTGCGGTGTCGCCATATGCCCGACATCGGGATGCGGCGCACCACCGCGGCGCACGCCGGTGACCCGCAGCCCTAGTGTGCGGCCTGCCGCGGCGACCGCACCGCCCATATCGCCCACACCGACGATCAGCAGGTGCCGACCGGCAATGCGCGGCGTGAAGATCTGCCGCCACAAATGCCGGCGTTGCTGCGTCACCAACGCGGGCAGCCCGGCATGCAGCATCAGCAGCGCCATCATCGCCAACTCGCGCGCCTTCTCGACATGCACGCCACTGTTGTTGGTCAGCACGACACCGTGCGGTAACCAACCCAGCGGCAGCAGAGGCTCGATGCCGGCGCCGATGATGTGGATCCAGCGCAGTTGCGGCGCCTGGGACGCGAGTTCGGCAAGTGGGAAGCCCGGCTCAAGCAGAATGTCGTTCGAGGTCACCAGGCCGGTCGCGCGCGGCAGCCAGGACCGATCGCGCGGATCGTTACCCAGGCTGATCGAGACCTCCGCCGCGGCGCGCGCCTTGGCCGCAACAATCGCCGGCTCCGTCATGCGGAACACCTGGTGCTTGTCCACCCGCGTTTCGAAATGCAGATGAACCGATTGCGGGCACATTTTACGCCAGCACCTTGTCGAGCACCCAATTGTCGATCTGATGCACCAACGGCTCCCGGTGGGAGAAGCGCCCCGATCGGACGAACGGGCCCGCCATGCCCAGCTGCTGGCGGTCCGATGCGACGATATCCTCCTCGATCGTGATATCCCAGCGCTTGTAGTAGTTGGCAGCCTTCTCCGCGAAGTCGTCGCGCGCGATTCGATCCTTGGGGAACAACGCGCCATGGATCAGCCGGGTCCGCGTTGGACCCAGCGGGTGCAGTTCCAGGTACCAGGCGCAGTCGATGGTGCACGCCAGGTAGGTGCTGGGATAGATCAGCGGCGCCCGCGTGCCGCCGGCCTCGCGTAGGCCCGCCAGTCGGTCATTGGGCGGAAAGCCGACATCAGGCAGCAGCAGCGCCATGCTGCCCTCGTGTTGCGCGAAGGTGCAGACATATTCGCCCGTGGTTTCCTCGACCCAGTATCCGGAGCTGCGCGCGGACGCGTAACGATTGATCGTATTCCGATGCACCGTGGCGATGTGGTACGACTCTTTCGCGTTCTCGACAAATAGTTTCCAATTACACTCGATCATGAACTCCTTGCGGCGGGTGCACGCCATGTCCGCCAGACCGTAGGCACCAACGCGATCGGGCAGGTCGCCGAGATACTGCGAAAGCCCGGCAGCCGCCGCATCGAAACACAGAAACAGGAACCCGCCCCAACTGTCGATGCGCAGCGGGATCAAGCCCGTCTCCGTGGTGTCGAAGTCGATGGTCTCCTGCATCTCCGGCGCCGCACGCAGCGAACCATCCAGGCCATAGGTCCAACTGTGATAGGGGCAGACGATCGCGCGGCAATTCCCACTGCCCTCCAGCAGCGCCGAACCACGGTGCCGGCAGGTGTTTGCGAAGGCACGCAAATCGCCGGCCTGGTCACGCAGCATGATGACGGGAATGCCGGCGAAGGTCAGCGTGAAGTAATCGCCCGGCGCGGCCACCTGCGAAACGTGGCCGACAAAGTTCCATACCTTGCGGAAGATCCGCTCGATTTCCCGCTGGTAGAATGCCTCCGAGGTGTAGCACCAGGGCGGCAACGTTTCGGCTTCCAGCAGCGGGCGGCGGGTGGCGGCATAGTGCGCCGGGTCGAACATATCCTGTGGCGGTTGCATTGTGGGTCCTGTCTCTCCTGAGGTCCGGCCTGACGCGCGGCGGGCCTAGCATTCGGTGGGTTGCGTCACGATCAGTCGGATTGGCGTCGGCCGGTAGTTGTTGGCGGCGTTGTTCACTTGCGGGCAGTTCGACAGCGCAACCAACACGTTCATTTCAGCACGCAACTCGATATGATCGCCGGGCTTGGAATGTCCTTCGGCGATCGCCATGCTGCCATCGGGCTGCACCGGCACGGACATGAAGAAATTCAGATTAGCAACGATATCGGTCTTGCCCATGCCGAACCTGGCGAGCCCGCGCAGGAAGTTGTCACGGCAGTTGGGCCCGTCCGGCACGCCGTAGCGCAGGCGATTGCTCTCGCGGCTGCAGCAGCCGCCAATCGTATCGTGACGGCCGCAACTATCTTCCACCACCGTGAACAGCACATTGCCCATGTCCGAGTAAAGCCGCGTGCCCTTACCGACATAGATGGACCCGCCGACTTTCATGGTATCGGCTGCGCAGTAGCGATCGGTCGGATCGGCTGCGTTGTAGCACAGGAAATCCACGGCCTGGCAGCCTTCCAGGTCGATCAGCCGCAGCCTCGCGCCACGCGGCAGCCGGTCTGACCAATGGCCGCCTGGCGCGATCACGATGTCGATGTTCTGCTGTTCCATCATCGTGGCCTCAAGTTGGGATCGTGACCCGCAGATTGGCGTGCCGCGCGGCGGGTGCCAAGGTCAGCCATGCTCACAGGTCAGTCATGCTCACGCACGCAAAGCGTGCGCCAAGCGGACGCAGACCGATGCACGCACAAACAAGAAAGTTCGTCGCGACCGGCACTCTCCGTCAATCGCGTGGCTCAACGGCCGGCAGTTCTCAGTATGTCCGGCGCCGTTGCCCTATCGTCATGGCCGGCCTCGACCGGCCATCCCCCCGCCGGCGGCGCAACGGATGGCTGGGTCAAGCCCGGCCACGACGCTAAAGCAACCGTGCCGCCCGCGATCACCCTGCGCACCTCACCCCCCAGCCAGATGGCACGCCGCACGGTGCCCCTCCGGCAGCAACACGTCCATCGGCGGCGTCGTCCGACACAGATCGATCGCGCGCGGGCACCGAGGATGGAACGGACACCCGGGCGGGATCGCCATCGCGCTCGGCAGTTCGCCGCTGATCGCCGCCTCGCGTGAGCGTCCCCCCGGCACCAGCGTCGGCGCCGCCCGCAGCAATGCCTGCGTATACGGATGCCGCGGCGAATCGAATACCAAATCCGCCGGTCCGGTCTCGACGATCCTGCCCAGGTACATCACCGCAACCCGGTGCGCGAGGTGCCGCACCACGCGCAGATCGTGCGACACGAACAGGATCGCCAGCCCCAATCGCTGCTGCAATTCCAGCAGCAGGTTGAGGATCTGCGCCTGCACCGAGACATCCAACGCCGAAACGACCTCATCGGCGATCAGCAGGTCGGGTTCAACGGCCAGTGCGCGCGCAATGGCGATGCGCTGGCGCTGACCGCCGGAGAAGTGGTGCGGCAGCCGCTCGCCCGCATCCGGTGCAAGACGCACCAGCGACAGCAGCTCGGCGATCCGCCCCGCCCGCGCCGCACGCGGAACGATACGATGCACCGAAAGCGCCTCGTCCAGCATCTCGCGCACCGTCATGCGTGGATTGAGCGAGCCGTACGGGTCCTGGAAAACCAGTTGGACGCGGCGGTTGTAGTGGCGCAATGCCGTGCCATGCAGCGTGCGGACGTTGGCGCCGGCGAAGTCGATCTGCCCGGCGTCCAGCTCGATCAGCCGCACCAGCGCGCGCGCCAGGGTGGATTTGCCACAGCCGGACTCGCCCACCACGGCAAGCGTCTCACCGCGCGCGATGGTCAGCGACACGCCGTTCAATGCGCGCACCGCCGGTGGCGCAGCGGCACCGACCAACTGAGCCAGCGACCGGCGCGCCGGAAAGGCGCGCGCCAGATCGTCGGCCTGCAGCAGCGGGGCAGCCTGCACCGGCGGCACCGTGTTCATCGACGCACCGCTCATTGCGGCCCCGGCACGTCATCAGCCCGCAGGCACGCGGCGCTATGACCAGGCGCAAGTCGAACCCGATCCGGCTGGCCGTCATCGCAAGCCGCCAGCGCACGTGGGCACCGCGGGGCGAAGCGGCAGCCCGGCGGCAGCGCACGCGGATCAGGTGGCGCACCCGCGATCGACGACAGCATCCGTCTTGCGTGCCGTGCATCCGGCACCGACGCGATCAGCCCCTGCGTATACGGGTGCGCCGGCGCGCGGAACAGTGTGTGTACATCAGCGGTTTCCATGATCCTCCCGGCATACAGCACGGCGACGCGGTCGCAGGTCTCCGCCACCACGCCAAGATCATGCGTGACCAGGATCACGCTCATTGCAAGTTCCGCGCGCAGCCGCAGCAGCAGCTTGAGGATCTGGTCCTGGATCGTAACATCCAGCGCCGTGGTCGGCTCGTCAGCCAGCAGCAGCTTCGGGCCGGGGGCCAGCGCGATGGCGATCATGGCGCGCTGGCGCATGCCGCCGGAGAACTCGTGCGGATACGCGTCAAGCCGCCGCGCGGCATCGGGAATCCCCACCAGGTCCAGCAGCTCGATCGCGCGCACCCGGGCGGCGCGGCCATGCAGCCGGCGATGCACCGCCAGGCTCTCGGTAATCTGCACCCCGATCGGCAGCACCGGGTTCAGCGCGGTCATCGGCTCCTGGAACACGATCGCAATGTCCTTGCCGCGCACCGCCGCATTCAGCGCCGGTTCCGCCAGCGCCAGCAGATCAGTGCCCCGCCAGACGACACGGCCGCCGACCGCGGCGCCGCGCGGCAGCAGCCCCAGGATTGCGCGCAGGGTCAGGCTCTTGCCCGAGCCGGATTCGCCGACCAGGCCAAGCACCTCACTCGCTGCGACGCTGAAATCGATACCGTCCACCGCCGGGATCGAGCCGAAACGGATGGCAAGTTGTTCCACCTGCAATAGCGGTGCAGTCAGATCGGGCGGCGCGGCACTTAAGGTCATATCGATCAGCCCCGGCGGCGCAGCCACACGGCCAGCCCGTCGCCCGCCAGGCTGAACCCGATGCCGGCGAGCACGATCGCCAGACCCGGAAAGATCGACATCCACCAGGCGGTGGTGATGAAGTTCTTGCCGTCGGCGATCTGCACGCCCCATTCCGCCGTCGGCGGCTGCGCGCCTAGCCCCAGATACCCCAGGCTGGAGCCCAGCAGGATGGCCAACGCCATGTCGCTCATCCAATAGACCACCACAGGCGGCGCGACATTCGGCAGCAGGTGGCGGAAGATGATGCGTGCCGCGCCGTAGCCCATCACCCGCCCCGCGGCGACATAATCCAGCCGCCGCTGCACCAGCACCTCGGCACGCACCAGGCGCGCATAGACGATCCAGCCCACCGCGCTGATGGCGATATACATGTTGGTCAGGCCCGGCCCGAGCACGGCGACAATCGCGATGACCAGCACCACGAACGGAATGGTAATGATCACGTCAACCAGCCGGCGGAACACCACATCGGTGATGCCGCCGAAATAGCCCAGCAGGCAACCCGCGAACGTGCCGAACACCATGGGGAACACCGTGGCGAAGATGGCGATCTGCAGATCGACCCGCGACGCCCAGATCACCCGCGACAACAGATCGCGGCCGAAATTATCCGTGCCGAACGGATGCGCCATGCTTGGCGGCCGCAGCAGGGCGCGATAGTCAAATGTCAGTTGATCGTACGGCGCGATCCAACCCGGCGCGACGGCGCAGGCCAGGAACACCAGCAGGATCACGATGCCCGCCACCGGCGCGGGGCGCAGCGCCGGGCGCACCTCGCCCCGATGCGATGCCGCCACGCGCTGCAAAGCCCGGTCCGGCGAGGCATCATCAGGCAGCGCGGTTGGGTCGGGGGCAGGCGCGGTCACGCCCTCGTTCATGCCTCCACTCGCGGGTCGAGCATCGCCTGCAATGCGTCAGTCGTCAGGAACACCAGCGAAACCAGAACCGCGATGACCAATATGGTGCCCTGCACGACCGCGTAGTCGCGCGCGAAGATCAAATCGATCATCAACCGGCCGACGCCGGGGATTGCGAACACCGTCTCGGTGATCACCGCGCCGCCCACCAGGCCGCTGATGCGGATGCCCAGCAGCGTCAGCGTCGAGACCAATGCGTTGCGCAGCACATGGCGCAGCAGCAGCAACCGGCGCGGCAGGCCCTTGGCGCGCGCGAAGCTGACGAATTCGGCGGCCAGCACCTCGACCAGGGCGGCGCGCAGGTTGCGCATCAGCAGCGCGGACAGACTTAGCGCGAGTGTCAGCGCGGGCAGGAACAGGGCACGGATGTCGGCCAGGAAGCTGTCGCCGATGCCGCCGACGGGAAACCAGCCGAGCCCGGCCGCCAGCGTGATCAGCAGGATCAGCCCGAGGTAGAACACCGGCATCGACAGCCCGATCTGGCTCGCGACCTGGATCACGGTATCGGCGATGCCGCCCTCACGTAGTGCCGCGGCGAACGCCAGGGGCACGGCGATCAGCAGGGCCAGCAGCAGCGCGTAGCAGGTCAGCCCCAGCGTCACCGGCAGCCGCTGCGCAAGCAACGTGGCGACCGGAATGCGCATGGTGAGCAGAGTCGCCCAGGTTCAGCGTCGCCAGACTGACCAGGTAGCGCCAGAACTGCACCAGCATCGGCTGGTCCAGCCCCATCTGGTGGTGCAGTTGGGCGATCGTTGCTTCGGTGGCACGCTCGCCCAACAGCACGGCGGCGGGATCGCCGGGCAGCATATGCAGCAGTGTGAAGGTCAGCAACGCCACCAGCAGCACAGTAACGCCGATTTGCCCCGCGCGCCGCCCGACATGCAGAAGCGCATGCATGTGCGTCGTTACGCCAGGTAGGTGCCGACAAAAATATTGTTGCCAAGCGGGATCTGTACGAAATCATGCACCTTCTTCGACAGGGCAACCGGATAGGGCACCTCCACCAGGAAGATCATCGGCGCCTCGGCGGCATAGATTTCCTGGATCTGCTGATACAGCGCACCGCGCTTCGTCTTGTCGGTTTCCTGCTGGCTCTGCAGGAACAGCGCATCGACCTTGTCGTTGTGCCAGTAAGTGTGGTTGCACTGGATCATCGGCGAGTAGAGCAGGCGCAACGTCATCTCGTTCGGGTCGTTGATGTCGTTGGTCCACAACTGGGTGCGCATCTGGAAGTCGGCGGCCCGCCACCGCGCCAGCAATGCAGCATGCTCCAGTTGCTCGATCTTCAGGCGGACGTTGATCTGGCTCCACATCTGTTGCGTGGCCGAAAGCCGCGTCAGTTCGTCCTGGCTGCCGGCGTTCGCGAGACAGGTGATTTCGAAGCCATCCGCATGCCCGGCCTGTTCCATCAACTGTTTGGCCTTGGCAATGTTGTAGGGATACGGCTCGCCCTTGCCGTAGGCCAGCGGCGTGGACATCGGCAGGTAGCTCTGCATCGGCACGCCGGCACCGTAGGTCAGCACTTGGACCAGCGCCTGCTTGTCGACCGCATAATTCAGTGCCTGGCGCACGCGCACGTCACTAGCGGGGTTCTTGCTGCCGTTCTTGTAGGTCGGGCCGCAGAAGATGTTGAAATAGAGCACCTGCGCCGCCGGGTACAGCACCATGTTCAGCTTCGGATCCGCCTTCAATTCCGCCACCCGGGAGAACGGCACGAACTCCGCCCCATCCAACTCGCCGGCCTTGAGCTTCAGGATGCGTGTCGCGTCGTCCGGAATGGTGACCATGTGGAGATGGTCGAGATAGGGCAACGGTTTTCCGTCCGCGCCGCGGCCCCAATAGTGCGGGTTGCGCGACAGCAGCATTTCGTTGCCGCGTGACCATGATGTCACCATGAACGGGCCGGAGCCGATCGGATGCTCGGCGAAATTCTTGGATTTTTCCGCCAGGTCCTTGCCGGCCGCGGCCATCAGCAGCTTTTCCGGCAAAATACCGGCGTTGAAGGTGGCCAGCGCTTCCAGGATGGACGGGTCCGGTTGCGACAGATGCAGCACGACCGTGTCGGCGCCCGCGATCTCGACGCTCTGGATGGAATTCAGCAGGAACTGAAAGCCGCCGCCGGTTTCCTTTTTGGACGCACGATCGAGCGACCATTTTATGTCGCTTAGTTCCAGCGGCGAGCCGTTAGCGAATTTCACCCCCGGGCGGATCTTCAGCGTCACCGTCTTGCCGTCCGCGCTGACCGTCCAGCTTTCCGCCAGCGCCGGCTGGATGCCCACGCCGTCGAGCGTGGGTTGGATCAGCGTGTCGTAGATGTTGAGCGACAGCCAGATATCGGCGTTCTGCTGGGTGTTGACCGGATCGAGGAACAGGTAATCGGTCTGCAGCCCATAAGTCAGCGTGCCGCCGCGGGTTGCCGCCGCGGCGGGCGTCGGCGTCAGGCCCGTCGCCGCGGCAAACGGCGACAGCAGCGCGAGGCGGGCAAGACCACGGCGCGTCAGGGGATGGGACGGCATTGGCTCACCTCTTGGACATGATCCGGCCTGGCGTCGGCCGTGGGCAGGATCGTAGGCGGGGGGGAATGGGGTGCGTCAAGTGAGATGCACGGCATCGGGGATAATTGGCGCTATCGGGGTCAGGAGGTGCCCAAGCACCAGGCAGCTACAGCCGATTATTCATCCGTATCGGCAGCTTGGCGTCGTTCGTTGGCAGTGGGACAGTCTGGATCGTGATGTGTCGTGCCGCCTTCCACAATTGGTCCGGAGACAGCACAGCCGCCTGGTGGGCGTTGCAAGCAAGTTGACATGAGGCAAATCATTCCATTAGCGGGTGTGCGCCGTGCTCGTGCGAAGCACACCTCATGCCAGCCACTAGGTCTGTTGTTTTTGTTGCATTCAATGGTGGCCTGCCCCGCAAACGCCAGCCAAAGGAACCGGTTACGTGGAACAGGACCAGCTTTTCGAGCGGCTTTGGAACGGCACAGCGCCGATGGAAGAGTGGACGCAGGCGGTTTCCGATGGTGCGGTCACCTCGATCACGGAAAACATCATCACCGTCCACACGACTTACTTCTGCGGCAGCGTCACCGTCATTCGCACCACAGCCGGCTTGGTGTTCATCGATACGGCCAAACCCGACACCGCAGCCCAGACCCTTGCCGCCGTTCGGCGTTGGGACGACAGCCCCGTTCACACGGTGATCTACACCCACGGCCATATCGACCACACCAGCGGCATAAAGCTCCTCGATGAGGAGGCCGACGCAAGGGGCATTCCCAGGCCACGTATCATAGCGCATCGGAACGTGCTGCGCCGGCTGACCCGTTATGAAGCGTCGCATGGCTTCAACAGCATTGTTCAGGGCCAGCAGTTCAACTTCCCGGACTACGTCTACCCCATCGGCCAACGGCGCCCGGACAAGGTCTACGACGACACAATTTCCCTGACGATCGGCGGTGGAAGCATTGAGTTGTTCCACGGACGGGGCGAGACCGACGACGCCACCTTCGTCTGGCTGCCAGAGCACCGCGTCCTGGCCAGCGGAGACTTCGTGATCTGGGTCTTCCCAAATGCGGGCAATCCGCGAAAGGTGCAGCGCTACGCGCCGGATTGGGCGACCGCTTTGCGCCGGATGCAGAGTTTGCAACCGGAGGTGCTGATCCCCGGCCACGGACCCGTCATCTTCGGCGCGGCCAGGGCAGCACAAGTCCTGAGTGACGGCGCCGAAGTGCTGGAGAGCTTGACCCACCAAACTCTGGAGCTGATGAACAAGGGACGCTCGCTGGACGAAATCCTGCACACGGTGTCCGCGCCCGCAGACCTGATGGCGAAGCCGTACTTGCTGCCGAAATACGACTCCGCGGAGTTCGTCGTCCGCGGTATCTGGCATCTCTATGCCGGGTGGTTCGACGGCAACCCAGCCCATCTCAAGCCTGCACCAGCAGCCGAACTGGCTGTGGAGCTGGCGTCCCTGGCAGGCGGGGCGGACAAGCTGGCGCGGCGCGCCGCGATCCTGGCCGAGGGCGGTCAGACCCGATTGGCTGCCCACCTCGCCGAGCTGGCCGCTACCGCCTCACCGGATGACAAGGCAATCCAGGCAACGCGGGCCGGCGTCTACGAACGATGCATGGAGCGCGAGACCTCGCTGATCGGCAAAGCGATTTTCGCTGTCTACCAGCGTGACGCGAAGGCGCGATCGGGGTCTTGAAGCGCCTATCGCCTATCGCCTATCGGCTGTGGCCCGTCCTTCCCGCCCGTCGCTTCGCCCCGACTGTCCCTCTCCGCATTGCCGATGCAAACTAGCGCGACCAGCGCCGCGACCAATCGGAGACCACGCAACGATGCCGAGAGACCCTGCCGATCCGCTGCTGCTGACGCCCGGGCCGGTGAGCACCTCCGCCAGCACCAAGCAGGTGATGCTGCGCGACCGCGCGTCGGGCGGCACCGAATTCCAAGCCGACATCAGCTTCGCGCGCAGCTACCTGGTGCAACTGGTGCACGGCGCGAGCGCCTACACCGCGGTGCCGCTGCCCGGCAGTGCCACCTACGCCAATGAAGCGGTGATCGCCGGCCTGGTGCCCGTCGGCGGCAAGCTGTTGATCTTCAGCAACGGCGTCTACGGCGACCGCCTGATCGAGATCGCCGCGCATCTCGGCAAGCCGCACAGCGTGCTGCGCACTCCACCTTTCACCCCGCCAACGGAAGCCGCGTTCGATGCTGCCTTCACCGCCGATCCGGCGATCACCCACCTGTTCATCGTGCATTGCGAGACCAGCACCGGCGTGCTCAACCCGGTGGACGCCGCCGCCCGTGCCTGCCGTCGCCACGGCAAGGGGCTGCTGATCGACGCAGTGGCCAGTTTCGGCGCGATCGAGCTCGACGCACGAACACTGCGATTCGATGCGCTGACGATTTCTTCGAACAAATGCATGGAGGGCGTGCCCGGGGTCGGCTGGACCATCGTGCACAAGCAGGTGCTGGAGAGCGCGAAAGGCGTCGCGGCCTCGCTGACGCTCGATCTGTGGGACCAGAACCAGCACATGGACCGCACCCAGGCGTTCCGCTTCACCCCGCCCACCCAGGTGGTGGCGGCGTTCGCCCAGGCCTGCCGCGAGCACGCGGCGGAAGGCGGCACCTCGGCGCGGCTTGTGCGCTACCAGCGCAACTGGCGCCGCCTGGTCGACGGCATGCGCCAGATGGGTTTTGCTACCGTGGTGCCGGACGACGCGCACGCCTCGCCCATCGTTGCGACCTTCCACAATCCGGCGCATCCGGCGTTCAGTTTTCAGGCCCTGTTCGAGGGCATGCAGCGACGCGGTTTCATCATCTTTCCCGGCCGCCTCGCGCTGGCCAACACCTTCCGCATCGGCTGCATGGGCGCGGTGCGCGAGGACGACATCGCCGAGGCGATGCAGGCGGTGGCCGAGACGATGACGGAGATGGGGATTTCCGAATTTGGCCGCGTCGAGGCGGTCGGGTAGCCGCTCGGCCCACCGTTGGCGCGTTGATACGGCCAGCGCGTTGATACGGCCAGCGCGTTGACGCGGCTGGCGCGTCGATATGGCTGGCGCGGGCGGGGGAGGGTGCCCATATCGCCGCTCGGCCACGCCCGGCTGACGGTTGCCGGGCTGCGCAGGAGACAGACCATGCTCACGAACCAGCCCCACGGGCGAGCGTGCCGACCCAGACCGGGATGCGGTTCCGTTCCCGGGCGATGCACGCCTTGCGTCGGATCGGATTAGACACTTGGACGGAACAGCTGCCTCGGCCGCGCGAGCCATCCCGATCCCGAACCACTTCGACGGCGAGCGGTTCTTCAATCCGCACGCCCGCCAGGGCAAGAGCCTGGAGGACCTCCGGCGCTGGCGGCAAACGCGCCAGAAGCAGGAGTGGCCGGAGCATGTCGAGGATCCGACTTTCCCACCCCCTGGCCGCGTCGCGCCCGACCGCATCGCGGCGACCTTCATCGGCCACTCGACCTTCCTGGTGCAGGTAGGCGGCGTCTGCGTGCTGATCGACCCGATCTGGTCGAAGCGCTGCAGCCCCGTCTTCTTCGCCGGCCCGCGTCGCGTGCGGCGGCCTGGGCAGGGCCTGGATGCACTGCCTGGCGTGAACCTGCTGCTGGTCACGCACAACCATTACGACCACATGGACCTGCCGACGTTGCGCCGGGTGCGCGCGCGCTGGGCGCCACCGGTGGCGACTGGCCTCGGCAATGCGCGCCACCTCGCGAAGGCGGACATCCGCTCGGCGGTCGAGCTCGATTGGTGGCAAAGCACCGAACTCGCCGGCGCACGGGTCACTTACGTACCCGCCCAGCATTTCTCAGCCCGCGGACTGTATGACCGGAACCGCTGCCTGTGGGGCGGGTTCGTCGTCGAGGCAGGCGGGGCTGTCGTCTATTTCGCGGGCGATTCCGGCTACTGCCCGCACTTCGCTGAAATCGGCCGCAGGTTCCCGCGCATCGATCTCGCGCTCCTGCCCATCGGCGCTTATGAGCCGCGATGGTTCATGCGCCAGCAGCATGTGGACCCCGAGGAAGCGGTGCGCGCGCATCTCGACCTTGGGGCCCGCCGCAGCCTGGGGATGCATTTCGGCACCTTTCAGTTGACCGAGGAAGCCATCGACGCGCCGGTGCTGGCATTGCGCCAGGCGCGGGCGCAGGCCGGCGTGGCGGAAGCGGATTTCGACGTTCTGGCCTTTGGGGAAACCCGCGAATACAAGGCGGCGTGAAGCGGCGCATATTGCATTGGCTGGCCGGGTAGGGAGGAAAAGCCACGCCCCGCGCTCGACCCGGGGAGCAGCGCCTTCCGCCATCGTGCGGCACGATATATAGCGCACACGACAACACATAACGCGCACGACAACGGATGCGGCCCGCTCGTCCGAGCGGCGGCGGAAGGCGATGCCCCCCGGATCAAGGGTCCGGGGGCAAGGCTTTTCCGCCCTGCTGAGCCCGCTGAGCCTTGCCAGCCCGAACGGAACGACCGTGAACGACCCCGCCCACCCTGCTACCGCGCTGCCCGCCCGTGCTTCCGGCGCGATCCCCATGGGGTCCGCGAGCGGTCTCCAATCGTCCCACGTCGCGACGGCTCCGGCCGGCCAACTGAGGACCGTGATGGCCGGGGCGCTGCTGGCGATGGTGCTGGCGGCGCTCGACCAGAACATCGTCAACACCGCCCTGCCACGGATGGCGAACGAGCTCGGTGGGTTGTCGCACCTGTCGTGGGTCGTGACGGCATTCATGCTCACCGCCACGACCACCACGCCGATCTACGGCAAGCTGTCGGACATCTATGGCCGGCGGCTGATGTTCTTCGTCGCCATCCTGATATTCCTGGCCGGTTCGCTGCTGTGTGGCGCGGCCAGGAGCATGGGGCAGATCATTGCCTTCCGGGCAATCCAGGGTCTGGGCGCCGGAGGGCTGCTGGTGCTGGCCCAGGCAGCGATCGGCGATGTGGTCTCCCCGCGGGACCGGCCGCGCTACCAGGGGTTGTTCACCGGCACCTTCGCGTTCGCCAGCGTCGCCGGGCCGTTGCTGGGCGGTTTCATCACCTCGGCGTTGTCCTGGCGCTGGGTGTTCTACGTCAATCTGCCGGTCGGCGCGCTGGCACTAGCCATGATCGCGATCGGGCTGCGCAAGCCGCCGTCGGGCAAGCCGAGGCCGATCGACTACGCCGGCGCGGTGCTGCTGGCCGGGGCAACGGCGGCGCTGCTTCTGCTGCTGGCCTGGGGAGGCACGGAGTTCCCCTGGGCATCACCCGCCAGCCTGGGGCTTGTCGTGGCAACCGCGGTGCTGTTGGCCTTGTTCATTTGGCGAGAAGGACGAGCGCAGGAACCGCTGATCCGCCTGCCGCTGTTTCGCAATGCGGTCTTCGCGCGCGGCGTGGCGGTCGGCGGGATGATGACCTTCGCGATGCTGGGATCGACGGTGTTCCTGCCGCTGTATTTCCAGTTGGTGCTCGGCATGGACCCAGCGGTGGCGGGCGCGATGATGCTGCCGCAGGTCGTGGGGATGCTGCTCAGCTCCGTGATCGGCGGGCGTATCGTGACCAAGCTCGGACGCAACAGGCCGTTCCTGCTGGCCGGCCTGGGCCTGGAAGCCGTCGCCCTGGGCAGCCTGGCTGTGTTCGCGTTTTTCGGCGCCCCACCCGTGATCTTCCTGATATCCATGGGTGCGCTGGGGCTTGGGATGGGCATGGGGATGCCAAACCTGACCACCGCCGTGCAGAACGCCGTGGTGCATCGGGAGTTGGGGGCGGCGACCGGTGCTATGTCGTTCGTCCGATCGCTGGGCGGCGCGCTCGGGGTCGCCACTTCGGGGACGATCATGACCATGCGTCTCGCCGACGCGTTTGCCGCGGCCGGGTTGGACGTGCACGCACTGACCGAGCACAGGATGCAGGCCATGGCCCATTTCACGTCCGCCCAGCAGACAGCGGTCGGGATGGCCTATCGCACGGCGCTGACCGGGTGTTTCCTGCTTAGCGGCGTGGTGATGACGCTGGCCTTCATCCTGGTGCTCGGCCTGCCGGAGATAACACTGCGCGGGGAGATCGGGGAGGCCACGGCCGCTTAGCGCCCGTTCGTGTGGCCTGAGCCACGCCAAGCGCGTGCCGGAACTGGCCGGCTTACCGCCGCTCCTTGCCGCCTGACGCAGAGGCAGCGGGGCGATCGGGCATGCGGTTACCCACTTGTGAAGCATCGCGGCGTCCGCTGCGGCGTTGTCCCTTCGTCGCCCAATGCACACATGGGCACTGCGAGTGGGTGTGTTGGGCTTTCCCCGGCCTGCACACTCACCCGTGCCGCGCCGGGTCCAGCGTCAACCGCCGCGCCGACCACAGGAAGGATTGCGCGCCATGATGGAACTGGGCCTCATTGCCTGGCTGGTGTGCTCGTTGCCCGCGGCCGTGCTGCTCGGCCACTGCGCGTTGGGCGAGGCGTGAGGCTCGGCGCTCGTCGTCTACCCGACCACAACGGCTGCGCGATGACCGGGCCGCTCGCAAGGGCGGCCCTTTCGCTTGGTCGGAGGTTGGGCCGGCCTATCGGGAGTGCCCAGGTTGGCGCATAAGAAGTTGGGATCGTTGGCGTGCCGGAACCGATGACGACGAGCATCAGGTTTACGCCATCGCTCTCTGATCGATCTGCCACCGGCCCGGGATTTAGACCGTCTGCACCAGCTACAACCGGGGTGAGCAGTTACCGCTGGTGCTCTGCCTGCAGCCCCCCGATTTCATGAATGTCCATGTCATTGTGCAGGAGAGCGGGCAGGGCTTGTCGTCCATTGGTGCTCAATCTGGTGGATCGACCAGGCGATCAGCGCCAGCATCGTCACGCACGCAACGAGCTGCGCCAACGATGCAAGCCACAGCGCGGTCACCGCTGACCAGCCGAGGCGCCAGGCTACCATCACGCTGGCGAGGACCAACACGAGCCGCCCCGCCTGCCACACCGCGGCCAGGACCTGCCGCTCCATGATCTGCAACGCGCTGGAAACCGGATGCAGTACCGCCTGCGCGAGATAGGCCACGCTCAACGCGCGCAGATACGGAATTGACGCCGCCCATTGGTGGCCGAACAACACGGGAAATGCCCAGCCAGCCACAAGATTCGCGACTATGATCCAGCTTGCCGCGAGCAGGAATTGCCGCGGCACGACCTGCCAGAACCGCCGCTTCAGTCTGGTGGGATCGGTCTGCACCGCCCGCCCCGCCTCACCGGTGAATACCTGCAGCAGCGAAGTGCTGACCATCAACAACGGCCGGGCGATGACACGCTCCGTGAGGAACATGTAGCCCGCGATCTCGCTTGAGTAGCAGGTGGAAAAAACCAGGAACAGTATCGGCCCGCTGCCGGCCATATCGAGAATGCGGGACCAGCTTGCGAATAGCGGGAAGCGGGCGTAGCGCCGCACCACGTCTGTCACGCCGCGCCAGGACAGCGCCGCGCGCAGGCTGGGCGATTTCAGGATGACACGCGAGAAAAGCAGAAAGGTGCCGCTCGATTGGCCGATCACAAAGCCGATCGCCAATCCAGGCGCGCCCGCTCCCAGCAGGCCCAACGCGATTTGCGAGATCGGGCCGCTCAATCCTTGTGAAATCCGCGTCCAGGCAATCTGGCGAAATGCATTCACGCGGGTAGCCGCCGCGACCATCACGTAGTAGCCGCCGACGCAGGCGAATCCGATGGGCAACAGACACCGGTACGATGCCAGCGAACCCACCCACAATTGTGTCAGCAGCCGATCGGGAGCCAACCACATGATCAGCGACAGCAGGCCCGTCGTGCCGACCAGTGCTCCGGCGCTGGCGGCTACGAGATTGGCCAGTTCGGCCTCGGATGCCGCGATCGGAATTGCAAGCTCGAACCCGAGCGCGGCGATCACGCCCAGGATTGTCAACGCAGCCGTGTAGACACTCAAATAGCCGAACTGATCGGGCGTGTAGAGCCGCGTCAGGGCCGGCGACAGCAGCACGCTGGCCGCCTGTCCCAGCACCGTCCCGGCCAGCATGAAGATCACGTTGGTCGAGAAGCCGTCCACGGCGAGTTTGTTCCGCCATCGGACAGGCATCAGCGTTGCCGCCAGCCCGTACAAGCCGGCGTGCCGATCGGCGCGATCGATGGTGTAGTCGCTCTTCAGCATCGCCCTCGCCAGCAACAGCAACCAACGTCGCACCACAACAGGCACCCGGCACCAGATAGGTGGGGGGCCTGGCCAATTCCATGGTGCCGCTGTCACTACCTCCGATGGTCCGGCGCGACCGAAGACAGGCAGGGCCGGAATCAGGTTATCCGGGACAGTATGAGGATATATGGCGGGATTTGTTGTGCATCCATCTCGTCGACGCACATGCCGTGCCACTTATCGTTGTTTCTTCCCATCGCTCGGCCGGCGACGCCGGGTACAGCTTAAGTTGATCGAAACTGCCACGAATTTGCCCTATTCCAACGGAAAAAACAGCGTGAAAATACCGCATCTTCGCAGGTGACCACGGGCATCACGCATGGTTCGGGTGACATTGGCTGAGGTCGCGCGCTTGCCTATCGAGCGCCTGGCTCAACTACTGATGGAATGGGCGGCTGAAGACCAGACTTTGCTGGGCCGCCTGCATGCGACCATCACGGAAGCGGGCGACGCCAAGGTCGTCCGCTACCGATGCGCGACCCGCGACCCCGGCACCGGCCGCGTCCAAATCAGAGCCGGCCGCGTCCAAATCAGAGATTGTCGGCGAAAGCACCGTCATGCAGCACGTGTCCGACATGCTGCAACGCTATGCGCAAACCGATGAGCCTGTCCTGATCACCGGCGAAAGCGGTACAGGCAAGGAAATGGCGGCACGCGCCATTCACGAAAACTCGAGGCGACGCACAGGCCCGTTTGTCGCGGTCAATTGCGCGGCGATCCCGTCCGGCCTGGTCGCATCCGAGCTGTTCGGCTACGAGAAAGGCGCCTTCACCGGTGCCGCGGCGCGGACCAGGGGACAGGTCGAGCACGCGCATGGCGGCACGCTGTTCCTTGACGAAATCGGCGACATGCCGGTGGATCTGCAAGGCCACTTGCTGCGGTTCCTGCAGGAAGGCCAGATCGTGCGGGTTGGCGGGCGCGAAACGATCAACGTCGACGTGCGTGTGGTGTCGGCCACCAATGTACGGTTGCACCAGGCGATCGGCGACGGCCGCTTTCGCGAGGATTTATACTATCGGCTCAATGTGCTGACGCTGCGACTGCCGCCACTGCGCGCACGGCCCGAAGACGTCGAACTGCTCGCCCGTCATTTTCTGCGTCAGGCCGCTGCGCATTTTGGCCGCGAGGTCGTCGACTTCACACCCGAGGCGATGGAGGTCCTGCGCCAATACCACTGGCCGGGAAACGTCCGCGAGCTGATGTCGACCATCCGTCGCACCGTGGTGATCGGGAATGCGCCGGTGGTCACCGCCGCCGACCTGGTAGGGCTTGACGCTGACCGACCTGAATTCGGATCGGCCCCCCTGGCTTCGACCCCATTTGCGCGGCCCATGCGGACGCCGCCATCGAACCAGGCGCGGCCGCGGCCCGGATCGGAAGCCGAGCGTACGGTGTTGCTGAGCACGCTGGCCAATACCGACGAGAACATCACGTTGACCGCGCAGGAACTGGGCGTATCACGCGTGACGCTGTATCGCATGCTGCATCGCCACGCGATCGAGCTGAATTGAGGAATGAAAGCGGCGCCCGGGGTCTGATCGCACGGCACGTCGCATTATTCGATCGACTGGGTTCCCGGTTGATGGGTTCCCAGTTCTCGGGTTCCCAGTTGATAGACCAACGCCAACGCGTCAGCCAAAGACCCAAGTGACTGCGAAACGGTGCCGTCGTCGCAGCAGGACACGGCCCACCAACCGGCATGGCCCACTACCAGCCAGGACGCCAGTTCGTCGCCGCGTTTGTAGACGCCGATGATCGTGTCGGCGATCGGACAAGGCCACCGCCGTGGGGCAAGGTCCTGCACGGCATCGATGCCGATCTCGCGCACCCGGCTTTGCCAATCCAGCAGATAAGATCGCTCCTCCGTGTGCAGCGCGCGAAACTCTGGCGCCGGCACGGGAAGGGCCGGGCGCATCCGCGCACCTGTCAAGGCTACAGCCCGACGATCCGATCGACCGGAGCGGCCGGAGGTTCTCAGAACAATCTGACGATCCGCGTGTCGCACGTTCTCTCATTTCCCCCGAGGTCTATCCGTGGCCTCTTTTCGAGACTCCCGAGTTTGCATCGAACAACTCTGAGAATGCAAATCACGGGCCAAGGCGGGCGCGAACCGCTCTCAACGGAACGATGCGCAATCCACAATGTAATCCGGGGTTACGTTATGTGAAGCGTAGTGCATCGATTGACGTCACACGCAACGCAACAACGCGTGTTCAGAACCTGCGGCGCAGCGCGAGCCACGCACCGACGATCAGGGCGATCGTGACGATGCTCGACGCCGCCATCAGCAGCAAAGCCTGCCGCCTAGCCCGTTGCTTGTGGCCGGCTTCCGTCGCCGCGTCGGCCAGGCTCACGTGTCGCGTGATCGTTCCTGCCTGGGACAGCGAAGCCTGGCACGGCAGCGTGTCGAGCGAAGTGCCGGTTTCGGCCTTGGTCGCGACCGAGCCTACCGTATCGGGCCTTTGCATGAGACGACCGGACCTCCCTGCGGCAGGCGGCGGGGCGCACGATCGTCAGGCCTGCCCCGATTGCGCCTGACCCCTTCATGCGTAACACCCGCGTTTGCCCCGCCTGTCAACGTTTTTTGATCTGTCGCAGCATCGGCCGGCGCTGGCCTTGCATCAGCTGCCTTGCACCGTCCTCTGCATAACGACCCAGCAGTGGGATGCAGCAGTGGGCCGCACCAGTGGGCCACAGCATGGAGAGCGCCATGGCGACAATCCTTTCGAACACCACCTCACGCTCCGTCGAGCCGGCGCGGACCTGGCTGGGGCCGCCGCTGCGCACGTTGCGGCAGCCGGCGTTCGACACCGCATGTGCCGAACTGATGCGACTGGTGGAGGAACAGTACACACCGACGCTGATCGTCGGCATTCGCACCGGGGGGCTGATCGTCGCGCAATCGATGGTCCGCGCGGCGTCGTCGCCATTGCTCGTGCTGCCGCTGACCTGCCGACGCGCCAGTACCAGGGTGAAATCCCGGGTGCCGGTGCTGCGGGGCGTGCTGGCCGCGTTGCCGACGCCAGTGGTGAACCTGCTGCGCCGGCTGGAGCATCGGCTGCTGATCGCACCGCGGGGATCGCGTGCACGACCGCAGCAGATCGATCACGCGGAAGCCGAGGCGATTGCCGCATGGGTGGCAGGGTCAGCGCGGCGCGCACGGATCCTGGTGGCCGACGATGCCGTCGACAGCGGTGTGACGCTCGATACCGTGCTGGGTCTGTTGCGCAGGCTTTGCCCACGCGGCACCGAGATCCGCTCGGCGGCGATTACCCAGACGCTGGAGAATCCCAAGGCGAGGCCAGACTATGTGCTGTTTCACGACACGCTCTGCCGCTTTCCCTGGTCGTTTGATGCGAATGGCTGACACGGCACCCATCCTGATCTTTGATCTTGATGAGACGATCCTGCGGGTCAACAGCTTCCCGCTATGGGCGCGGTTCCTGATTGCCGGCCGATTGCCGGGGCTCGGATGGCGGCAGCGCGCATGGTTGTCACTGTGCGCGCAACGACTGCTGGTGTGGCGCAAGCTGGGTCGCTTGAGCCATGACACGCTGCGGTGGCGCTTGCAGTTGGCGTGGCAATCGGCCGCCGGACATCAACGCGAAGACCTTGTGACACGTTTCCAGACTCGCCTGCTGCGCGAGGTGCGGGAAAATCTGCGACCTTTGCTGGCAATGATCGCAAGTGAGCCGATCGACGCGGTGCTGGCCACCGCTGCCGCCGCCGAATACGCGGTGGGCCTCGGCCGGCAGTTGGGGTTCCGGCATGTGCTGGCGTCGCGGCACGACAGCCATGCCGCGGCGCCGCAGAATTCCGGACCACGAAAGCGGGACCACGTTCTGGCATTTCTGCGAGAGCAGGGCTGGCACGGACGGAAGTTGACGCTGTTCACCGACCACCTCGACGATCTGCCCTTGATGCGGGAGAGCGAGACCGTCTGCTGGTTTGGTCCCGATGCCACATTGACAACCGCCCAGACCCTGGCCGCGGGGACCAGCTTCATCCGTGGCCGAGATCTTGATGGCAGCGCTCTGATTGCGGTGCTGGACGACTTGCCTGTTGCGGCCACGGATCAACCAATGGAAGCGTCGCGCACCATGACCGCGGCATAGATCGAAGCCAGTTCGGCGGCGTGCCGCGTCGGGTCCGATGGGTCGGCCCAATACTGGCGATAAGCCGTTGCGCCTGCCTGGCGTATCGCCGCGTCGCATCGCGTGTGCTGCATGCACCGCAGCAGGCTGTCGCGATCACCACTGCGAAACACCCAGCCGTCTTGCCCATCAACCAGACGCTCCGACGGCGCCGCGACGTCGCTGACGATCGCAGGCACGCCGCGCGCGGCGGCTTCGGCCACCACCAGACCGTAGGTCTCGTACCACAGGCTGGGAAAAACCAGGCAGCGTGCTTGTTCGAGTTCAAGCTGCACGCGATCCGCTGTGACCCATCCGGTCACGCGCGCCCCGGTCGCCTCGATCGAGGGACGCAGCGGTCCGTCGCCCACGAAAACAATGGGCAGGTCGGCAGCCCGGGCCGTCTGCGCCGCGAGTTCCACCCCCTTTTCGGCGTCAAGCCGCCCGACCACGACCAGCGCCCGGTTGGCGGCGACGTCCACCGGTGGCGCATATGGCACGTCGATGATGTTGGCCAGTTCGTGGAACCTGGCATCCCCGGGCAAATACGGTTTCAGCAACGAAGCAGATCGGCGGGACAGCGTGATGTAGTCTCGCACCGATGCGGGGAATCGCGCGACATGGCGTTGAGCCAATCCGCGCGCCACCCGATACGCCTTGTGCAGTTGGTGCCGCTTGTCGCACGCGGTCGTGATGCAGGTGGGGGACAGTGCTCGCAGCTGACACGGTATCTGTCGGCGGTAGTCGAAGAAGGCCCCGTTGGGACATGCTGCGAAGAAGTCGTGCAGCGTGCAAACTACCGGGAATCCGGCTCGCCTGGCAGCAAGCGCGGGAGCCGTGGTCAGCGCCTTGGTGTAGCCGTGCAGGTGCACGATGGTTCGGGACCGATCCTTTGTGGCGAGCAGCGCCCGTGTCGCCTGATATGCGCGCTGATTCCAAAAGGCTCGCAGCGCAGCCGTTGGACGGCGCATCGCGTCCGCGAGTTCCGGCTGATCCAGGCAAACGCTTTTGACATTGGCGGCCGCCAATTCCGGGCAAACCGGGCCCACCGCACCGAGAAACGTCACATCGAAACCTCGAGTGCTCAGCGCCACCGCTTCATCGACCGCAACGCGGCTGGCGCCACCCTGCACCTGGCAGAAATCATTCAGCACGATGACCGAGCGGACGCCCACGGACTGCAACATCGGATCAGGTCACGCTCGGCAGGGCCGAGGTCCGGCGCCCCATCCGCGTGGCGAGACGGTGGCCGAACGCGTTGGCCGGCCCTTCCACCAGGCGCTCGGCAACGAAGGCCAGACACAGCACCGTGCAAACAACGCCAGCCAGGAACAGCAGATTGTCGCGAAACAGCCCCAATAGGATCAGCGTCTGGATCAGTGGCCCGTGCAGCAGATACACACTGTACGACAGATCCGATTTCAGCCGGATGACGGGCGTCCACAAGGCGAAGCTGTAGACGAAAGTTCCTACGATCAATGGCCGAATGCCGGGCGGAATCGGCACGATGAAGGTCCAGACGGCAAGGAAGGCCAGGGCGATCACGCCGCTCATCAGCGGATGGATGCGTATCCGCTCGCCGTACAGATACAACGCCATGCCGATCACGAAGAACTGCAATTGGCCGGGCAACTGCCTGGCGAGCTGCACCTCACCAAGTTGCAGCGCGACGATGTTGTAGATGACCGAGAGGGCGAAGATCAGCGCCAACACGCGCCATCCCCAGCGGCGACAGGCAACGCAGATCAGCGGTACGATCAGGTAGAAACCGATCTCGATTTTCAACGTCCACAGGCTGGGGTTGATGCCGGGGTTGTGCAGCCCGGCCAGGACGCCGCCGATGTCGTATTGCAGGAAATTGGCCAGCAGCAGGTTGGCCGCCAAATAGCGCAAGGTCGAGTGCAGTTCACTGAACGGGCCGCTGGGCAGCAACTTCAGCATGATCGCCGTCTGGATCAGCACGATGCAGGCATACATCGGATAGAGCCGGAAAATGCGGCGCACATAGAAAGCCCATAGACCTTGGCTGCGATCGTAGCTCAGGGCAATCAGGAAGCCGCTGACCACAAAGAACGAATCAACCGCGGCGTCCGCCAGGTTGAACGGGAACGTCGGATAGGCGGTGCCGGACAGCAATTTGAAATGACCGAGCACGACCATCAGCGCCAACAGCAGACGCAGCAGCGTGAAGTTGTTCTCCGACTCGCGGGTCCGATTGGTCATCGTGCCCTCGCGATGCGTGGGCCGATTGGCGTGTAGGGCGGCGGCTCCATGGCACTCGCGCGCGCCTGTTCGAACGGATCGCTCCACGCACCAGCCCGCGCGATCTGATGCAGTTGCCACAGCAAGCCGGCGGCGGCACCGAAGAACAAGGCCGAGACCTGATCTTCCAACATCGACAGCGCGGCACCGTAGCCGAGATTGAAAGCCAGAAGCGCCAGCGGGGCGATGGCTTCGCGCCGCAGATGCTGGGGTAGCCGAAGCCCGATGCAACTGGTCCAGGTCAGATAGACCAACCCGAACAGGCCGAAATTCGCATAGAGGAACACGAACAGGTTGTCCGACGGGTTGAAGAAATTCGGCGCGTAGAAGCGCTGTGCGCCGCCGATGCCGCCAAGGCCGACGCCGAACGGGAATACCTGGTTGTGCCAAATCCATTGCCAGGCTTCCGGCCAGGTGGACATGATCCGCATGGCGAACGATGACAGGCTGAATACGCCGCCGGCTTCCGGTATCAGCAGGCCGGCTGTGATCAGCGGCAACGCAACATCGACGACGGCAAAGCCCAGGCAGGCCAAGCATAGCAGGCGATACCGGCTCCATGCCGGGGCGCACAGGATCGCGCTGACTACCCCGATCGCGAGCAGCGCCCCTTTCTGCGTCGTCAACATTACCGCGACAACCGTGACACCCAGCAGCAGGAAGCGCGGGATGAAATGCCTGATGCGCGGTGCGATGATCAGGGCCAAGGTCGGCAGCAGCATCGCCGCCGCAATCGAGCTGCGTCCAAAGCCCGCGGCGCGCTTGTCGAAGCCACTGTCGATATCCCAGCCGCGCGAGACATCGACCTGGATGCCGCCGACATGGGTCTCGAGCCCCATCCACGGAAACGTGTAGACGAATTTGTCCAACATCACGCCGATGACCGAGACCAGCCACACCAGGGCCAGCAACCAGAGCACACGGCGGCTCGGCTGGGCCAACGGCCGTGCCGCGATGAAGCCGAACAGCACATTGATCATCAGCTTCGTGCCGTAGATCGCCGGCACCGCGGTGCCCAGGTTCAATACGGCGATCAGCCCGTGCAGACCAATAATGCCGGCGAATACGAAGAACGCGGGATGCACATGCAGCCTAAAAGCCTGGGTGACGAACAGCACCGCCAGCGGCAGCATCACAAGGACGTCACGCAGCAGGATCGCGTCGTCGTGACCGACGTTGTACAGCCCGTATCGGATAACGCCCTCGAACGCGTAGATCAGCAGGTAGCTGACCGCGCACAGGCTGAATAGTGCTTGCATCAAACCTCTAAGTCCTGCTTGCCATTTTCATGCAAAGGATGTTCCACGACCTGGCGCGGCGCGATGGTGCTGGTGATGGCTGGCGCGCCGCTTGCATCTTTCACCCACTGCCGGATGAACACGAACAGCAGGTGTGGCAATGACATCGCAGACAAGCGGAACGCCACGTTGCCGGACGGCCACAGTCGCCGGGTTGGTTCTGCTCGCAGCGCCGCTGCCCGTGGCGGCGGCGCCGTTCTGCGTGCAGACGGAGGCGATTCCGCCGCAATGCATCTACTTCGACGCCCGGTCCTGCAATGATCGCGCGCACGAGATGGGCGGTACCTGCTCGGTCAACACCGCGGAAGCGCATATCTCCGTCGGCCTGGGCCATTATTGCCTGTTCACCTCCGCGCAGATTTCCGCCTGCATCTATCCGGAACGCGCCGCCTGCGATGCGGAGGCAAAGCATCAGCACGGGGTCTGTGTCGCGGCGCCCAACGCAACGGAAAGCCCCGCGCCTGATCCCTATCGCGACGTGCGGCCGCTAACGGTCGGTGGCGACTAGCCACGGGACGATTCGCCCATAGCCGCGCGCGGGGAAATCGTCGGCGCGCACCTTGTGTTGCGAGATCGCATCCTGCAGGTAGATCGCGTATCGGCTGGCGGGACGCAGCGATTCCTCGACGAACGTGGCCTGCAAGCTGGAATTCGCGTTGCGGAACGCCGGTACGGTCGCGTCGGCATCGTGCACGATGTAGACTAGGCCGCCGAGAACAGTGCTGCGTGCGCCGTTGCGATTGTCCAGCACGGTGCAATCGCCCTCGGTCTTCAATCCCAAAATCGTCAGCGGCGCGCCGTCATTGATGATGCGGGTGTCACCACCCTCGGTATCCAGTTGTCGCGCATAAACTGGGCTTGGCCCGGCGATCTTCATGGCGCCGCAGCAGACATCCTCGATGAAGACCCGGCCGCCATTGGCGCCGCGATCCAGCAGTGACGTACCGGCCGTCACGATGTCACGCAACATGACGTCGCGCCGGGCTGTCACCTGCACCGCAAGCTGGTCGCCAAGGTCGGTCATGTCGAATGCCAGCCGCTCGATCCGCAGGGGTGGACCGGGCGCGTCGATGCGGAACATGCCGCTATCGCGCGCGAAGTCTGGATTACGCTCGGGACTAACCGTGATCGACGCGTTCATGCCGACAATCCGCCGCACCGTTGGCGGAACGGTGATGGCCTCGCTGATCGTATAGCGGCCACACGGCAGGTAGATTGTCGCGGCACCCGAGGCCATCGCCCGACGCAGCGCCGCGGTGATATCCCGCGGCTGGTCGCCGGCATGCATGCCTTGTAGCGCATTTATCCAGAGTCCAACTGGATCGGCTGGTTGGGGCGGCGCGTCGACGAGGGGCGGATCAGAAGGCGCGTGACGCGGTTGCCAGTGCGAGCCTTGTAGCACGCCGACCAATGGCGTGGCGGCGCCGTCGGGTGGCGCGAAGCCCTCGAGTGACACGCCGTTCGCCACCACGATGCCATGATTGGTGATGGCTTCCGCGCCCTCGCTGCCGCGTTGCAACACCGAACGCGTCAGTGTCACCAGACCGCCCGGCGCGGTATTGGCGATCGCGGTACCATCAGCGTTGATGGTCAGGTCGGCGGCCGCTACCGAATTGCCGGCATTGGTGAGGCCAATGCGTTGTCCGGTCAGCCGGACGTGATCGAGCGTGACGCCGTATTCGGTGTTCGCGACGGCGATACCGGTGTCGAAGCCCCGCACTTCAAGATGCTGGAGCAGCGTCGGGCCTGGCCATTTGCGTTGCAGGGAAACACCGATGGCGCCACTGCCCGGCGGGGCGATCACGCGCACCTGGCGGATGGCACCGATGTTGTTTGAAAGATCGTCGATGCCGACTGCGCCTGGATTACTCGCGCCCACGTCGATCGTCAGGTCTTCGACGAAATTCTCGTACGCGTCGTTGCCCTCGCCCTTGTGGGTGTAATCCTTCCCACCGCTGGTGGGCGTGCCATCCAGCAGCTTGGCCGTCGACATGATCACGCCGCGCGGTGCGTCACGATCGCCGAAGCCGGGCGCGTGATCGGCCAGCCTGATGATGGTGTTGGCGGTCGACTCGCCGACCAGGATCATGCCCGATCCGAACCGACCATCGGCATAGCGCTTTACCAATGGGCGCGAGACCAGGTAGGTGCCGGCGGGCAAGTAGACGATCTTCGTGCGCCAGAAGAAGGCGCCGGTGTCGCTTCCCGCGGCGGCGATTGCCGCGAGCACGGCCTTGGTGTCGTCGTCGTGTCCGTTCCCTTTGGCGCCGAAATCGCGGACGTTCAATGCGCCGCTGTCGGGCGGATATGGCGCCGCGCGCGGATGCCCGCACATCAGCACCGATGCTAGCGATATCGCCAGTGCTGCGCATATTGCCGGCCATTTGGCAGGACTACGCCGCATGCTGGATCTCGACGGCGTGTTGTGACCGCCGGGGTGGTCGGCCGGTGCGCTCGGCCAGCAGGTCCTGGTAGTGCTCCAGATAGGTGTCCACCATCCGTTCGACTGTGTGTGCCTCGGCTAGCGCGCTTGCGTCGCGGGCGAGATCGGGCAGCCTGATCTCGCCGGTCAGTAGCCCGCGCATGACGGAGGCGAGACCGACCGCATCACCCGGCTCGAACAGCACGCCGGTTCGACCGTTACGTATCAATTCAGGCAAGCCGCCAATCCGGCTGCCGACCACGGCCAATCCATGGCCCGCCGCCTCGATCACCGCGACGGGGGCGTTCTCGTACCACAGCGAGGGGATCAGCAGGTAGTGCGACGAGGCGAGCAATGTCTCCTTTTCCTGTCCGGTCACGTAGCCGATGAAACGCAGCCGCGCGTCTTTGGCCGCTGCTTCCTGCATGTCCGCTTCCAGCGGTCCGCGCCCCGCGATCACCAGTTCGAAGTCGAGCGTCGCAGGCAGCAACGCCATCGCCTGCAACACCACGTGGACGCCCTTCTCCACGGTCAATCGCGTCAGCAGCACGAAGCGCGGCCGCTGACCGTTCCGTTCGCGCCCAACTCCTTCACGCCACGTCCGCGTAGCATCCGACGGAACGGGAATGCCGTTGCGAACCACGGCACTGCGGCGCGCGGGCAGACCGGCCTGCAGATGTCGGTCCAGCAGGAATTGCGAGGGGCTGACGAAGAGATCGACAGAAGCCGCTGTGCGCAGGTGCCAGGCGCGATACAGTCGGCACCCGAGCGACGGCTGCCGGCAGACCTGCCAGTCGCGGGTCAGCAGAAACGCGCGCGGGCAAAGCAAGTGGTAGTCGTGCGCTGTATGAATGACCGGAACGCCGGATTGCCGTGCACGCCGCCAGATGGACGCCGACAACCCGTCAATCAGATGCGTGTGGACAAGATCAGGCGGGTCGGCGTCCAGGATTGCGCGAAACTTCCGACCCGCATCGCGGTTCCACGCATCGCGCAAATGCCACAACGCACGACGGTGCCGCGGCTGGCCCTGCCGCGCGAAGTTCCAATACACATTGGCCGGAAAGAACCGGATGACCGTGACCCCGTTCCGATCCATGACCGGATAAGGCTGCATGTCCGGACCGCAGGTGGAAACCACGGTGACGCGATGTCCGCGCGCAACCAGACTCTTCACTGAGCCACGCAACGATCAGCTCGGCGCCGCCGGCCATGATCGGTGGATAGATGTTGTTGACGACCAGGATATGCATGCGGCGTCACAGCCACCGGCGCAGGAAGCGCGGCACATATGATCGGCAGCGGGTCAGTACCGCACCGACCACGACGCCGCCCGACGCACTGAGTGCATCGCGCAATTCAATCGCCACCGGTGCGCGCGTGCGTCCGGCCTCCAGCACCAGGATATTACCGTCGACAAAGCGCGACAGCAGCACGCCCATCGGCGCCTGCGACGCCGGCGGCGAGGCGATCATCACCAGGTCGAAGCTCTCACGCAGTCTTGTCAGGAACTCGGGAATACGCCGCAGGGTGGGTGCCAGATCCAACGCGCCGCGCATGCTGGGAAACGTCATCTGGTAGAGCTCAAGGCCGACCACGCGCGTGATCGAGCTTTCGATATCGCCAAGATCCGTGGGTCCCGGTTAGCAGGGGTTCTTTGCGTCGCTGGAGTGGTGCGGTCGTTGGCATCGAACCGCATGCCGGTGCCATTGATGAACAGCACGCGCTCGCCGAGCCACGCGGCACTGATATAGGCCAGGTCGTAGACCACAGCTTCGATCGCGGCGTCGGGCTCCGGCGCGACGAATTGCGTGATCACCCCGCGGCTGGTTTCCAGCGCTTCCGCGAGCGTGTGATGCAGCTTCACGAGTTCACCCGGCGCCAGACCGTGCGGGCGCGCGCCCGCCGCCAATCGCGGCGGCAACCTGGGCCGGGGCACAGGAGACATTGTCCTGACGAACGGCTCTTTCGTAGTCGACTCACTCATTCAGGCCGTACTCCGGCTGCGCTCTTCGTCTTGGGTCATCGGCACGGGCGCGTGATTATCAGGCGGCTTCCGCGCGCCTACGCGTCCGGTGCGAACGTGGCGAGCACCGGCAGCCGCAAGATCCGCGTCACGTCCCGGGCCGTTCTGAACCGGTCGTCGAAACCCTCGATCGCCAGGACGCTGCCCGCGCTCAGCAGAAGGGCAGCGAGCATCGTCGCCAGCGCCACCAGCTTGCGCCGCGGCCGTGCCGGCAGATCGGGCACCATCGGGGCGGAAACGACCGTGGCCGCCGAAATCTTCTGGGCGTTGCGATTGGCCTCGACCCGTGAGGTCTCGTAGCGGATCGCCAGAGTGCGATAGGTATCGTTCTGGATCCCCACGGCGCGGGTCAGGTCGTCGTACTGATTGCGCTGCGCCTCCAGATCCGTGATGCGGTCATTGATCTGCGCCAATTGCTGGGTCAGGACCTGCTCCGGCTGCTGCGCGCTGGTGGCTTCCGCGGAGGCGCGCAGATAGTCGGTCTTGATGCTCTCATAGACCGGGCTCGGTTGGCTGGCACTGCGGCTGCGAGCCTCGCCGGTGCGGGTTTTCGCCGCCGAAGACAGCGCTGCGATCTGCGCATCCAGTTGATTGAACACCGCGCTGCCTGGGCGATAGGTACTCGCCATTTCCTGACGCTTGGCGCGCAGCACATCGAGGCGCGATTCCGCATCATCGGCGGCTCTGTACTGCTCACCGAGGGCAGAACTCGAAACGTTGGCCGGAATCGTGGATAGCAACTCCTTGAGTGCATCCTGACGCTGCTGGGCCTCCAGCACACGTCCATGGGCGGAACTCAGCCGATTTTCGACATCGGCGCGCGAGCTGAGCAACTGCGTGACCTGTTGCGGCAGGTCGGCGATGTTGTGCTGGGCCTTGAAGGCGGCAAGCTTGTCCTGCGCCACCGTCAGTGTGCCGCGGGCAGTCTTTGCCTCATCTTCGGCGAACCGGAGCTGCGGATTGTTGTAGACCGCGGCTTCCTGCCCGAAAAACTGGTTGAGCAGATCCTGCACCGCATCGTGCGCCACATGCGGGTCGGGGTTCAGGAAGCTCACGGTCAACACGTCGCTTTGCAAGCCCACCTCGACGACCAGGTCCGAGGTGAATGTTTGCACCGCCTGTGCCATTTTGCGGGTATCACCGTGGTCCTGGGCGGCGATCTGCGGGTAGAGCCGGGCGAGACCGACAGTATTGACAACGTCCCTTATCAAATCGGGGCTGCGCAGGATGTCGGCGTCGGAATACAGGATCTCGCGATGCTCGTTGGTACCCTGCTGCTGGTCGGTTGGCGTCATCGACCGATCGATATCCGGGACAGCCTGGCTATCGAAGTGCAGCACAAGCATCGCACTGGACAGGTATTGCGGTTGCTTCAGCAGCAAGTATCCGCCACCCGCCAGGCAGACCGCGCCGAACACCAGGCTGAACAGGCCCTTCCGCCTGAAGAAGGCCTGGATAGTGGAACGCAACGACGGCTGGTAATCCACTTATGGCTCCGCCTTGGTTGTCGATTGGGAAGTGGACATCACTGAACGGCGATCAAGGGGATCATCAATGCACCGGCACCACACCGGTACTACTGTTGTTGACGAGATAGGAGAATCCCCAGGTCACGGGGACAAACTGCAGGAAGTACGAATAGAAGAACCGATATACTTCAGCCGCGCCGGTGCGTGGTACAAAGACAACGTCGTATGGTGCCAGGCGCACATCGGATGACGGGTCCTTGCCCCACATCACCGCGTCGAAGCGCGTGGACAGGAATTGCGGTACGTCGCCGGGGCCTCGGCGAATGATGAATATCTTGTCATTGTCGCTTGTCATCATCTTCACGCCACCGGCGCGCGCGATCGCCTGCGACAAGGTCAGGTTCGGACCGACATCCACGAATTCTCCGGGGTTGTTCACCTCACCGCCCACATAGATACGGGTCGGCGCGAAGGACTTGACCACAACGTTCAAACGCGGATTTTGCAGTTCCTTGCCGTAGTCGGTCCGCAACGCCGCCGTCAATTCGGGCACGGTGCGGCCGTAGGCGGTTTCATCATTTACCACGGTGGTGGAAATATGGCCGTCGGGTAGGACTGTGACATCCTCATTCAATTCCGGGTTCAGCAACAGCCGGACCGATAGGATATCGCCAACCTGGATATGGTAGGGCGTCAGGCCGCTGAAATTCCCAGCATCGGGCGGCGGCTCTGCCGGCGCCGGCGGCAACGAAGGCACGGGACTGCAGGCCGACAGGGCCACCAGGGCGGTGAGCGTCACCGCGCAGGTCAATGTGGTCGAGGCCAACCAGCCGCGGCGAGGAGACAAAAGCCGCGCTGGCTGGCAACTGTCGTGACAGATGTTCGCGCCGGACTCCCTTAAATAACCGGAACAATCAGGGACTGTCACCATGGCGAACTGCACCTCCCTTGTGCCAAGAACTATGGCTTAGTGTTGATGTTCAAACGCGAGCGCGCCGGTCACGGCTAGTGCGCTCCGCGTTGCAGAAAGACGGCGGGGATTGTCTTGAACAGGATTGCGATGTCGTGCCAGAGGGTCCAGTTGCGGACGTACCAGGCATCGAGTTGCACGCGTCGAACATAGGACATTTCGCTACGTCCGCTGACCTGCCACAGACCGGTGATGCCCGGTTTGGCCGCGTAGTAATGCTCGATATTAGTGCCGTACCTGGCGACCTCGGCGTGTACGATGGGACGTGGTCCGACCAGGCTCATTTCGCCGCGCAACACATTGAGCAACTGCGGCAGCTCGTCGAGACTGGAACGGCGCAGGAAGCGGCCGATCGGGGTCACGCGCGGATCGTCGCGCAATTTTTGTGTTGCTGCCCATTCCTTCGCCGCAGCCCGGTCGGTGGCCAGGACACGCCGCAGTACCCGGTCGGCGTCAACGACCATAGAGCGAAACTTGATGCAATCGAAGACGCGTCCGCCCGCACCGATCCGCCGATGGCGATAGAATGCCGGACCACCGTCCGCGCGGACGATGATGATGAGTGTCAATAGCAGTGGCGTCATCAGCAACAGCAGAATGGTCGCGGCGATCTGGTCGAACAGGAGTTTGAGCACGCGGCTGAGTGGTCGCGCTAAATTGACGCTGCTTACCAGCATGACGATGTCGTGCCCCAGGAAGTAGTGCTGGCGGAAGCCCACCACCGGCAAGCCACGCAGCGCCGGCACGATCGCAATCGGCAAGCCGGTGCGCCTGAGTGCATCGAGCGCCGCATGTTCTGCCTCGCGCTCGCCACCGCCTACCGCGACGACGACAAAATCTGCCCGACGCGCGGCCATCATATCGATCAGTTCGTCGTCGGGGAGCGAAGCGACTGCGTCCGGCGTGACGGTGCCGACCAGGCGATATCCCAACGACGCATCCGACATCAGCGCGGCGCGGGCCGCATCGATTTCGTCAGAGCTCGCGACGATCAGGGTCTGCAGTGACCACAGGCCGACGGCGCGCAGCGCTCCACGCGTTGCCACGCGCACGAGCAGCAGGGATGGGCAAAACAGGATCCATCGAAGCAGGCCCTCGACCTGCACAGTACGTTGATAAATGGCGATGGTCAGGAAGATGTCGCACGCCAGCGCGACCGCCGTCGCGCCGACCACGTCACTTAGCTGTGTCCAGCTTGGCACACGCGAAGTGTAGTGACCGCGGCCACCGAAATATCCGAGCAGGCTCACCAAGACCAAGGCGGTGCCCCAGCCGTGCCACTGTGCTCCCAGTGTTGTGAGGTTTTCCATGGCGCGCGTATAGGGCGGCGCATCCGGTGCAACGTCGACGGCGAACGCCAGCAATGCCGCAACGATGAAGGCCAGAAGATCGCCAGTCAGCAAGGACACAGGGCAAACCCATGCACGCAACCGTCGTGTCGCGGTCGCTTTTCCGGAGTAGGCGCGTGTCCTCTCCGTCAACGCCAGAGAGGACACGCGTTCGATGTGCTTCGTTGGATACACAACAACTCCTTCGTTCTTGTGGCGTGGTTTCTTGTCGCGTGGACTGGGCCCCGCGCCGCATCAACGAGCCATTCCGAATGGCGTCGGTTGGGGGTGCAAGCACCATGCCAGGACCGACTGTCGGCCTGTATGCATGGAGAACAGGGGTGTTGCCGATTTACCTCAATACTTGTGACGACTTGCGTGATGTGCAGGTTTACGTTGCAGCCCTGTCAACACCCCCCCGGTGCGGATCTACACGTGCGGATAATGGTGCGTGGCGATTCGCGCTGGCCCGATGTCTTACCGACCGCAACAGGCGCCGCGCCAGCTCTAACCAGATCGTTGGATGCCTAGCCGCAAGGACAAGAATTTTTAACCGCGTCGCGCCTGTCGCACGCAGACGGTTGATCTCGCCCAAGTGGTGCAACACATTGTACGCTCGCGCGCGCGTGATCAGCAGATCGGCGAGTGCGGTTTCTCCGCGTTGACGCAGGGCGTCCAGTACCTCGGCGTTGGCGACAAGCGCCGAGCGGAAATCATAACGCCAGGTTCCCGCACCTGTTGTCGTCCACTGCCGCGAGACGCTGCCGAACGGTTGCGTCCAATTGTACAGCGGCTGCGACAGCAAGAACCCCACACCGCCCGCGGCGAAGAATTCTACGAGATAGAGAAAATCCTCTGCCAGTCTCGCATTTTCGCGATATATCAGCCCGGTACGCCGGATGAACTCGGCGCGGAGAATCGGTTTCAGCATACCATGATTGTAGTCGGCGAAAGGATTACATCCACGGATGAATATTTCCTTGGTCAACAGAATGTCATCGTCGGCAATCGGCAGCGTGGTGCGGACCACGCAACCGGCTGCGGCATCGTGGCAATACTGATTGTCCGCGACCAGATCGGTGCCGTTTGCCTCGGCCGCAGCGATGAAAATCCCGAGCCGATCGGGCTGGTACCAGTCGTCGGCGTCGAGGACGGCGATCCACGTTCCGCGGGCCTCGGCGATCGCAATGTTCATCGCGTGGGGTTTGCCCCGATTCGCCGGCAGGGCGATGACGCGAATGCGACAATTCTCCTTGGCGAGTTGGCACGCAAGGCCGAACGTGTCGTCCTTTGATCCGTCGTCGATGATCAAAATCTCGCTATCGGTCAACGTCTGGTCGACGGCCGATTGGACCGCGCGCCGCAACGTACCAGCGCTGTTGTAGACGGGGATGATCACTGACGCGCGATAGGTGTCGTGCTGCATTGGCGAAACCTGGGTGATAGATGATGGTCGGTGCGGCGCTCGTCGCGCGGTCGGCATTCAGTAAGAGGGCGGGATAAATCCTGCGGACGCGCAGCAACGTCCATGCCAGCAGGACGTCACGTTGCTTTACGTAAGGATTGACGGCGCCTCGCTATTTCCGGTCTGTCAGCGCAATATGATCCAGGTGTTACGGCTGTAGCTGTACCGTCAGCGCCAAGTGTTGCCGGCGTTGGCGGCCGAAGACCGCGGGGCAGCGTAGCCGGGTGATGGTCGAGTTGTCGGCGCGGCGGTTGGCGCCGCGACGTTGTTGTTCACGGCGGGGTTGTTCACGGCGGGGTTGTTCACGGCGGGGTTGTTCACAGCGGGGTTGTTCACAGCGAGGTTGTCCACAGCGGGAACATTGGCGAGCGCCACATTGATCTGCTGCAATGCCAGTGTGGGGTTGCCGATGTCGAGCCACCGGATCGCGTAGCCGACCTCGGTGGCGGCTACATTGCCGCCGGCGGCATCAGGCTGATCTGGCGTGACAGGCTGGAACACCATCTGGGTCTGTGCCAGCGCGAGCATGCGCCGCGCATCTTCCGAGCGGCCGCCCATCAAGGCCTGCCGAGCGTTCATAAGTTGCATCCGTGGCGAGGCTGTTGACTGAGCTTCCGTCGTGCTGACCGATTGCCGCGTGGGGTGCGCCGGTTCGTGTTGTAACGCCCGGCCTGACGGCGTATCGCCCCCGGCATGCTGCGGCTGAGTTGGCGGTTGCGCCGAGGTGGATTCGATGTCCCGCCGCTGCTTGCGCAACGCATCAAGGGTCTGTCGCTCACGCTCTTCGCTGGCGCGCAGCGATGCCAATTCCTGGGTCTGCTGCGCTACATTTTTTTGTAAACCGTCGACCTGCACCTGCAACGCGTTGCGGCTTTGCTGCAGCTTGTCGTGGATTTGCGGCGACACTGTGTCGTCCCGTGCCAGCTGGCTGGCAGGCTGGGGTAGATTGGCGGGCAACGCCGCGCTTGGCGGTGGGGTAGAGTTGGGTGGCGGCGGTTGATCGACTGGCTTTTCTGTGACCGGCACCACCAGGCTCTGCAGGGAAGGCCAGGATCTGAGATCACCCAGGGCGCCGGCGAACAGGACCAGCAACGCACCCATCATCAAGACAGCCGGGAACAGATAGCGCCACACCTTGCCCCCCGTTTCAGGGACCATCAATCGGAATCCATAGCTGCCATCAGGCGGAAGCAATCCGGCAACTTGATGGCGAGAGCCCCAGCAAGCCCCGGGCCAAGCTAACCGGTGCCAGGCTAACCGGGGCCGCCGCTAAACATATCCCGGTGAAAGGCGGCACTGGCGAAGCCCCGGCCGATTTCACGCACATCATCGAACAGCGTCGCGATCTGGTAGGTCAGGAGAAATGCCAGCAGATAGAATGGCGCGCGTCGTACATGCTCCCACGCGATGACGCGGCAAGCCATTTGATGAATCCTGTGGCTGTCGAAAAGTGAGACCATGATCAAGGCGAGGCCAATCGAACCCACAATGTCCGACGGAAAATGATAGCCTTCGTAGATGCGCGCCACGTCGAGTACCGTCGCCCACGCGAACGCCGCGAGGCCAAGCGCGCGTCGCTCTCGGTAGATCACAAACGATAGAGCGAAGAACACAGCGCCGTGGTCGCTGGGGAAAGAGTTGAAATGGTTCAACGCATCCGGTGTGACGCCGACCGGCAGGACAAAGCCAAGTGCCTGCGTGTGGAGTGGCCGCAAATGCGTCGGCAGCACAAGTTGCAGTACCCGGCTTACAATTCCCGAACAGGCGGCCGCCACGGTACCGGTAAGCAGCCGCGCGCGATTGGCGATTTCGGTCGTGCTGAACCATAAGTACCACAGCAGCGAGACGAAGATGACGCCTTGCAGCAGGTCGCGCGTCGTTAGGGCATGCATCAGGCGGTCGAACAGCGCGGAGTGATCAGCGTAGACGTTCATCACCCGGATTACGGGATACTCCCACTCACGCTGGCGCATTGCCGCGATAGCGGCGCAGGACATGAACAGCGCACCACCGATGGCGACGGGAAGAATCGCGGCGGTGGGGACCGCAAGATCCACCCTGGGCCGGTTCTGCGTGATTGCAGGGGCGTCCGTGATCGAACTTGCCGCCGCGGGGTTGTCTGAAAATGGTTGCGTCATGGCGAGGTACCGGGGCGCTCCGAGGACGATCCCTCAAGGATGAGTGAGTGACAGAACGATGACGGTCGAATGCAAATTATGCGCCGGTGTGTGCTGCTGCCGATCAACTCTGAGTGTGGATGCAGTGCGGAATCCTGGGTTGGTCGATCGTGCGTTCAATTCTTTACCGTCTGACAGATCAATAACTTGAAGACCCGGCCTTCAGGCAACTACTGAACGGACGCCGGTGGGGACCCCGCGCCGTCGAAGAGAGGAACAATCGTGCGGCGGGCCTAGTTCACGAAATGGAGATCGCACGAATGACCGATGCGGACATCTACGCGAAATTGACCCCGATCTTTCGGGACGTGTTTGATGACGACGAACTGGTGGTCCACCCACAGCTCACCGCGAGCGACGTTCCCGAATGGGACAGCATGAGCCACATCCGTCTGGTGTTGACGGTGGAGAAGGCGTTCGGCACGAGATTTGCTGCCTCCGAAGTCGCGGGTTTAGGAAACGTCGGTGAATTCGTATCGCTGATCAAGCGGCGCGGTTGACACAAGAAGCAGCGATGCGGCGGGCCCGGCGGGTTGCAAGCCGGGGCGCGACCCATGTGCCATATCCGTGGGCCTGACGTCCGGTCGCGGCGTGGCGTCATCTCAGCCTGAGGGGCTTGCATGGCACGTCATATGTTTGCGGACTTGGCTTGGTTGCCGCGCACACCTGCGGATTTCGGCAGGCAATGCCGCGCGGCACTCGACAGCGACCGCATCGGTGCGCATATCCAGGCGCTGGCGGGCTATGCCCTGGATGCCAATCAGCTCGTTCGCCTCGGCCGGGTGCTCGGCAGCGCGCATGCCGCGGGCCAGTCGTTGCACCCGCTGGTTCCGTTCCGGCTCGGCGTGCTCGGCAATGGCGTGCTCGACGTCGTGGTGCCTGCGCTGCGGGCCAGCGCCGCGCGGCATGGCATTGCGCTGGAGTGCGTTACCGCGGAATATGATCAGGTCATGCAGGCGGCGCTGTCGCCCGAGTTGGCCATCAATCGCGCGCGCCCGGATGCGGTTCTGATTGCCATCGATCATCGTGCCCTGCCGCTGCGGATCACGCCGGGTGACCCGGACGCCGCGGGCGAAACGATTGCCACGTGGCAGGCCAGCCTGACCGCAATCCGCGATGGCATTCGCGGCAATTGTGGTGCCACCTGCATCTTTCAGACATTGGCGCCGCCGCCGGAAGGCTTGTTCGGCCACTATGACCGGTTGCTGCCGGGTACCGCGCGTCACCTGCTGGACAATATCAATCGCGTGATCATCGACCGGATCGTGGGGCCGACAGAGCTTCTGCTGGACGTGGCGGCGCTGGCGGAGACGGTGGGCCTGGCGGAATGGCACTCGCCCTCGCATTGGAACCTGGCAAAGCTGCCATTCGCCAATGAACTCGTGCCACTCTATGCCGATCACGTCGCGCGGATCATCGCCGCGGTGCGCGGCAAAAGCCGCAAGTGCCTGGTGCTCGATCTGGACAACACGGTTTGGGGTGGCGTCATCGGCGATGATGGGCTCGACGGCATTCGCATCGCGCAGGGCGACGCGGTCGGCGAGGCCTATCGAAGCGTCCAGCAGCTTGCGCTTGCGCTACGGCAGCGTGGGATCGTATTGGCGGTTTCCTCGAAGAACACCGATGAGGTTGCGCGCGCGCCGTTCCGCCAGCACCCGGAGATGCTGCTGCGCGAGGACCAAATTGCAGTCTTTCAGGCCAACTGGGACGACAAGGCGCGCAACATCAGGACGATCGCCGACGCGCTGTCGTTCGGCCTCGATGCGTTGGTTTTCCTCGACGACAACCCGGTAGAGCGCGGCCTGATCCGCCGGGAGTTGCCGCAGGTCGCGGTGCCGGAGCTGCCGGACGATCCGGCGCTTTACGCCAGAACCCTTGCCGCGGCCGGCTATTTCGAATCGCTGGGCTTCTCTGATGAAGATCGCAAGCGTGCGGATTTCTATCACGACAATGCGCGGCGTCACGGTCTGCGCGACCAGGCGACCGATCTCTCGTCCTACCTCGCGTCACTTGAGATGGAGATCACGTTCCAGCCGTTCGACAGCGTGGGACGCGCGCGCATCGCGCAGCTGATTAACAAATCAAACCAATTCAACTTGACCACCCGACGCTACAGCGAAGCAGAGGTCGCGGAGGCCGAGCGCGCGTCCGATTGCTTTACGTTACAGATACGCCTCAGTGACACGTTTGGCGACAACGGGATGATCAGCGTCATCGTCTGCCGGGCACGCGGCGATGCGTGGGAGATCGATATCTGGCTGATGAGCTGCCGGGTGCTGGGCCGCGGCGTGGAAGACATGGTGCTGCGGGAGATCCTGCAGCACGCGCGCGAACGCGGCATCGCGCGGCTGATCGGCGTGTATCGACCGACTGAGCGCAATGGGATGGTCCGCGACCACTACGCGAAACTCGGGTTCACCCAGGCCGGCGGTGATCCCGATGGCACGACGCGCTGGGAGCTGGCGGCAGATGCGACCGCGCGCGAGGCGCCGATGCGTGTGCGCCGCGAAGGTCTGCAACTGGCTGCCGAGTAGCCGTGATCGACAACCGGAACGATCGCCCGGCCGGTACGCATGCCGAGCCGCTGCCGCGCCGGGACTATATCATTCTGCCGCTGCTCAGCGCGCTGACGATCCTGTTCATGTTCGCCGCCGCCGAGGTCGTCAGCAGGATCACGTTTGTCCAGCATGAAGCCGACGCATGCATGATGCCCGACAAGGTGCTGGGGACACGGTTCCGGCCGAATTGCACTTCGCGGGTGAAAGCCGCGGAGGGGCCCTGGGTGACCAACCGCTACAACGAATGCGGCTACCGAACGCCAGAGCCATGCGGTCCCAAGCCGGCCGGCGGTGTACGCATCGCCGTGCTGGGGTCGTCGATTTCTCAGGGCTACCTGGTGCCCTATGAACAGACCTTTGCCGCGCGCGACGCAACGCTGTTGACGCAAAGTTGCCGCAAACCCGTGGAGTTCCAGAATTTGGCGAGCATCGGTTACATCTGGAACCGGTTGGCTGACAGGGTTGACGACGCGATTGCCCTGCATCCGGATGCGGCGGTCATCGTCATAGTGCCATTCGATCTGCAACAGACCGCGGTGCCGGCGGGCGACCAGCCGGCGGATCGGCAGGGCGAGGACCCGGGGGCACTCAAGCGGTTGGATGGATTGGTCACCAACAGTCGGGCGGTGATCGTGGCACAGCACTTCCTGTTCCGTCAGCCCGATCTGTACGTGAAGCTCTATCTCAACTATGGCGACCGGGCCGATTTCCTGCGGCCGCCGTTTCCGCCCGCCTGGCAGGATCGGTTGAAACGTTTCGACCAGCTCATGGCTGAGATCGCGGACAGGTTCCACGCGGCCGGGATTCCGCTGATTCTGGCGTATGTTCCGGAGCGTGCGCAGGCGGCCCTGCTCTCGGCACATCAATCGCCGCCGGGTGTCGACCCCTCTGCTTTTCCCCGGCAGATCGGCGACATTGCACGGGCGCACGGGATCCAGTTTGTCGACCTTAGCGCGACAATGAGCCGCATGCAGGATGCGGCTGCTCTATACTATCCGGTGGACGGACATCTCGCCGGGCGAGGGGACAAGGTGCTGGCTGATGCACTCGCCCGAAAACTGCGTGAGACGGTTCCGGCGTTGGCCGAGTGTCGATCAGACGCATTCGCGCTTGGCCACAGCACCCAATGAACGTTCCGTCGCTTGCGTTCCTTGGCTTCACCGCGTTGGTTGCCGCGTTGCTGTATGTGTGGCGCGCGTCCTGGTGGCGGGATGCGGTGTTGCTGGCGGCAAATATCGGCTTCCTCGCCACATTCTCACAAAATCCGTTGGCCTGGCTGCCATTCGCGGGTTTCCTGGCGCTTGGCTATGCCGGTGTGCGGATGCTTCAATCCGACCGGAAGACGATCCGCCGGTTGTTCCCGCTGCTGTGTTTTGCCATCGTGTTCATCTACATCTGGCTGAAGCAGTACACGTTTATTCCGGCTGCGGCGCTCCTGCACTTCCCATACGCCGTCATCGGCCTGTCCTACGTCTTCTTCCGTGTCCTGCATCTGGTGATCGATGCGCATGACGGGACGTTGCCGGACCGTGTCGGTCCGGTATCCTACCTGAATTATACGCTCAACTTCTGCAGCATCGTGTCCGGGCCGATCCAACGGTATCAGGACTATCATCGGATACAGGTGGCGCCGCCGGTGATGGGGATGCGCGCCGCCGGCCGCGCCGTTGAGCGGATCATTGTCGGCTTCTTCAAGGTTGTCATTCTGTCCGTTCTGCTGCACGCGGTTCAGGACCACGCGCTGCATGTGCTGACACCGGGCCTGCCGCTGATTCCACGTGTCGGTTGGGGCGCGATGATCGCGGTTGCGTACCCGCTGTATCTGTACTGCAATTTCTCCGGCTACACCGATGTTGTGATCGGCGCCGCGTGGTTTACCGGGAATACTCTACCGGAGAACTTCGACCGGCCGTTTACCGCCGAGAATTTCATCAACTTCTGGAGCCGCTGGCATATCACGCTGTCAACGTGGCTGAAGACCTACGTGTATTCACCGTTGCTTTTGTCGTTGTCGCGTCGATTGCCGTCACGTCGCGCCGAACCCTATCTCGCGGTGTCTTCGTTCTTCGTCACGTTTTTCCTGATCGGCCTCTGGCATGGCCGGACCTCGTTGTTCATCGTGTTCGGCGTCCTGCAAGGTCTTGGGGTCGCCGGCAACAAGCTTTATCAAATCGGCATGACGCGGCGCCTGGGACGGCAGCGGTATCGCGTGTTGTGCGCCAACACGGTGTACCGGGCCGTGGCGCGCGGGCTGACCTTCACCTGGTTCACCTTCACGCTGTTCTGGTTCTGGTCAAGCTGGACACAAATCGGCGCTTTCGCCGTGGCGCTCGGCGGCGCCGGGCTGGCGCTGACCTGGGGGGCGATCCTGCTGGGGGCGGCGGTCGTGCTCGCCGGCGTCGAAACCGTGCGGTCCGGCATGGTCTGGGGCGGCGAGCCCATCTTGCTGTCGCGCTATACGCGGACGGTGCTGTGCACGGCGCTGGTTGTGATTTCTGCTTCGGCGACCTTGCTGCTCGATCTGCCAGCGCCGCACATCGTCTATCGCGCATTCTGAGTGCAACGCCGCTGAAACCTTGCCCGTGCAAGGATCAGTGTCAGGCAGCAATACCAGTTGTTCATGTCGAAGGGTGGGCATGTCGAAGGGTGGGCATGTCGAAGGGCGGGCATGTCGGGGGGCGGGCATGTCGAAGGGCGGGGAGGGCTCGATTTGGCAGACGAATATAGTGCGTTACAGTTACGTTGTATTAACACATCATAATGTGGTATTAGGTTACCAGGTCAGCGCCACGAGTTACCATTTATTAACTCAAGATTACGCTTGACTTGCTCAAATTTAATTGAAATATGGACACGCTTCGTCACTCACTTTTGAGTGATGCGCGGCCCGGCAGGGGCGGCGAAATCGGCGCTTCAGCAGGGAGACGTTACCGCAAATGGCTGCCAACACTGCGCCGACGGCCGCCCAGGCCGCCGGGAATGCCGACTTCGTGCCGACAGCTGCGCTGACCAGGTTGCGCTGGTGGATGACCACCAAGGCATCACGCGGGCCGGGTTCCTTCCTGATGCAACCGCACATGAACCGCGCCACCGGTTAACCGCGGCTTCATCCGGCTGACCCCTGACTGCTGCCGCTCGATGCGGCATCTACCTTATCCAGAAAGTCAAACACGCATGGCCAATGCGGTCTCTGCGGCTGCCTTGCTCAATACGCTCGGCATCAACACGCATCTCGATTTCGGTGCCTATGGCTACCAGAACCTCGCGACCGTCGAGAGCAACATCAACTACCTCGGCGTGAAAATCATCCGTGACAGCGCGGAGACGGCGACCGACGCGCAGACCTGGCTGGCGGTCTCGCAAGCGACGGGCGCGAAGTTCGACGACTACATCGCGGAGACCTCGCCGGCCGGGATGGCGACTGACCTTGGGTTCGTCCAGCAGCTCGCGAAAGAGGGCATTCTCCAGTCCGTTGAGGGCGGGAACGAGGAAGACGACGCCTACCCGGCTTCGCTCGGCAACACGCTGCAGATCACCGCTCAGTTCCAGCAGCAGCTTTATGCGCTTGGCAAAGAACTCGGCCTGCCGGTCATCAACATGAGCTTCGGCGCCGGCTGGACCGCGGCGAACGACTGGGAAGGCGACTACGGCACGGTCGGCAACCTGGCGGCTTATGCGACCGACGCGAATGCGCACACCTACCCGGGTGCCGGCCAGCTTCCGGACGAAGCGATCCAGCAGCTCAACACCCTGGCCGGGATGGCGGCGTCGGGGCAGCCGGTGATCACCACGGAGATCGGCTGGAGCACCTCGGTTTTCAGCGAGACGGCGATTGCGAAATACGTCCTTGACGCCGTCATGGACGGCATCAAGGACGGCGACCGTGGAATGTATTTCTACGGCCTGTATGACGACGGGTCGGGCAACTGGGGTCTGTTCAATCCGAACGGCACGCCGCGGCCCGCGGCAACGGCGCTGCACGACCTGACCGCGCTGCTGACTGATACCGGCACCAACGCGGCAAGCTTCACGCCCCGGGCATTGAATTACACCCTTTCTGGCACCCAGAGTGGGGACAATTCGGTCCTGATCGAGAAGTCGAATGGCAGCTTCTGGCTGTCGCTCTGGAATGAGACCGAAGCCGCCAACAGCCCGCACACGATCACGGTCAACCTGGGGGCCCAGGCCGCGACGGTGGTGGAATACGACCCGCTGACGGGCACGAGCTCGATCAAGACGTGGAGCAACGTGTCATCGGTCCAGGTGTCGGTCCCCGACCATCCCGTGCTGCTGGAAATCGAGGGTGTGTCGGCAAGTGCCGGCACCGCAAAAACCGTTCCGCCGCCGGCGCCCACGCCACCTAGCCCCAGCGACCTGTCGCTGACTTTGCCAGCCCCGCAGACCGTCACGGCAGGCACCACGCACGCCATCGCCGGCGTCTCGGTCAGCGATGCGTGGGCGGCGTCCAACCCCGGGACGATGGCGGTGAACGTGTGGGACGATGCTGGCGACGGCACGATCTCGGTGCCAGGCCATGCCGCATCCGGTTCGCTGACGATCAGCGGCACGCTGGCGCAGGTCAACGCTGCGCTTGCCGCCCTGTCGTTCACCGCGGGAAGCAAGCCGGGCAGCGACGGGATCACCGTGGATGCCTGGAATCAGGCCGGCGTCGAGCAGACGCAGACCATCACTGTAACGATCGGCGCCGCCCCGCCGACGCCAACAGGTCCGGTCATCACCGCGCCGGCCAGCGAAAGCGTCACCGCCGGCACGACCACCACGATCGCCCACGTGTCGGTCGCCGATGCCTTTTCCGCCACCAACCCCGGCACGATGGCACTGAACCTGAACGCGGACAGCGGCACGATCGGCATCACGCACGCGGTCGGCGCGAGCATCGCCGGACTGGGCACCGAGGCCGTCACGGTGGCTGGCACGCTGGCCCAGATAAACGCCGACCTGGCAAATCTATCTTACACCGCCTCCACCAAAAGCGGCAGCGACAGCATCAGTGTGAATGTGTGGGACCAGGCCGGGCTGGACTCCACGGCGACGATCGAAGTCACCGTCAAGGCTGCGACTGTCATGGCTGCGACCGGCACGGCTGCCACCCCGGTCGCACAGGTCATCAATATCGCGGCCGGCGCCGCCGCCCCCGTGATCACCGCCAGTCATGCCTCGATCGTCGCCACCGCGGGCAATCATTCGATCACCATCGGCGGAACCGGCGACGTGATCAGCGCGATCGGTGGCACCGAAACGGTCATGGCTTTCCTGGGCGGCAACGCGATCACGACAGGCGCCGGCAACGACACGATCCGGATCGCCGGCTCGGGCAACGTGGTGAATGCCGGAGCGGGAACGAATCAGATCGACGATACTGGCAGCGGCAACACGATCGTGCTGGCCGGCGTGCTAGCCGGGCAAGGCACCGACGCCATCCATGGCTTTCTGCTGCAAGGCCAGGACAAGCTTGACCTGCGTTCACTGCTCGCCGCGACCAACTGGACCGGCAGCACGGCGACGCTCGGCAACTTCCTGCATGTCGGCGCGCCGGATGGATCCGACGCGGTGATCTCGGTTACCCCGAGCGGGAAGGTCGGCGGCGCAAGCCACAACGTCGCCACGCTGTTCGATTCCGGGCCGGTCAGTCTGTCCACTTTGCTGGCCCATTCCCTGGTGTGACGCGCTTGACCGGAAGGTCGTCCGGCAGGTCGGTCCGGCGGCGGCATTGTGTCAAATACCGCGGATTCCGGCGTTACCTCCCGTTACACAGGTTCGTCAACGCGACTTGAACAAGCCGGCAGCGTGCCGATCTGATTACGCAAACGCCTTCGGGCCGCCACGTTGGTGCCTTCCCATGGGAGATTGTTCTCATGGACGCCAATCTGGATTGGCGCGGTGGCAATGGGACGGAACCGATGCCCCAGGAGGAAACGCAGCGGTGCTGCACCTTCCGGCGCGCCTGAGGCGCTTCGTGCAGCCGATGGTGCGCGCAAGCGCCGTGCTGGAAGCGCTGCGTCATCTGCCGGTGGCGCATCCAGGCACAGTGCTTGGCGAGGCGCCGGTGCTGATCCTCGCGCCACATCCCGACGATGAAAGCCTCGGCTGCGGCGGCCTGATGGCCGAGCACCATGCGCGTGGCCACGATGTGCATGTCATGGTGTTGACCGATGGTGCCGGCTCGCATCCGCGTTCGCGCGAATACCCGGCGGCGCGGCTGACTTCTGTGCGCATGCAGGAGGCGCGTGCGGCAATCGCCGCGCTCGGTCTGCCGGCCGACCGGATCGACTTCCTGGGTCTGCCCGACGGACGCGCGCCGCTTAGCGGCAAACGATTGAAAGACGCCGTGTCGCGTGTCGCCGCGCATGCGCGTGCGCGCGGCGTCAGGACGATCTGCACAACGTGGCCGCATGACCCGCACCACGACCATCTTGCGGCCTATCGGCTTGGGCAGCTTGCCGCGCGGGAGGTCGGGGCAAGGCTTCTGCTCTATCCGGTTTGGACCTGGACTTTGCCGCCGACCGCCTGGGTGTCCGATATGCCGGTGCGGGGCGCCCGTCTGGACATCACCCGCCATCTCGCGGCCAAGCGGCGCGCGATCGCCTGTCATCGCTCCCAGATCACCGATCTGATCGGGGATGACCCGACCGGATTTCGGATGTCGCCAGAGTTCCTGGCGATCTTCGACTGGCCGTTCGAGGTGTTTGTCGATGCGTGAATTCGTCGATGCATGAATACCGGGAATGACAAAATGCAGCATCGGGAGATTCGGGGGAGATTCGGGCGTCCGTCATCATGCCCGCGCATAATGCGGAACAGTACCTCGACCGGTCGGTAGGCTCGGCTCTGGCGCAAACAGAGCAGCGCTGCGAGATCCTGGTCATCGACGACGCTTCCAGCGACGCCACGGCGGCGGTCGTGGCGCGCATCGCCGAGCAGGACGCGCGGGTGCGCCTGCTGCGCAATACCGTCAATCTGGGTCCGGCCGGGTCCCGCAACCGCGGGCTTGCCGAGGCGCGCGGTGACTGGATCGTACTGCTGGATGCCGACGACGCGATGGCACCACACCGCATCGAGACACTGATCGCGCTCGGCGAACGGCATGACGCGGATCTGGTCGCTGACAATCTGCTGCTCTGCCCGGAAAACGGTGTCGGGCCGGACACCCCGATGATCTCGGCCCGGGCGTTTCCCGCCGGCAAATACCTGTCCCTGGCCGCGTTCGTGGCCGGCAATGTCGGCAGTCGCTGGACCCCGCGTGTCAGCTATGGCTTCTTCCAGCCGATCATGCGCCGCGGCTTTCTGCGGGCACACGATCTGCACTACGAGGAGAAAAACCGCTTCGGCGAGGATTTCCTGTTGTACGTCGCCTGCCTGCGGAAAGGCGCCCGGTGGTGGATCACGCCGCAGGCGATGTACCGGTACACCGTGCGGCCGGGATCATTGACGGATGTGCAGTCCGCCGCGGACCTCGCACGCATTCGCGCGGTGGAGCAGGTGCTGCTGTGCGATGCTGCATTGCTCGCGTCCGACCCCGAGCTGGCGCGCGCGCTTCGCCGCCACAAGGCGGTGATCGATCGCTTCTACTCTTATCGGGCGTTCACCGACGCATTGAAGGCGCAGGCAGCCTCGAGAGCGTTGCAGGTCCTGTTCGAGAGCCCCAGCAGCATTCGGCATATCTTCCTGGAGAGCATGATGCGGGCGCCGGCGGTCATGATGAAAGCACTGCACGGCGGGTATCGCGGCATTCACCCGGCGACGCCTTCCTTGCCGCCCGGGTCCGGCGAGAGTGGGGTTCGTCGCGGAGGAGGCGGAGCGCCCGCCATGTGATGCCGGCACCGGCCCGCACTCGCGCCCGGCCACCCATGCGAATATACTGTCGTTGGGTGCCAAGGGGGTGGCGGGGAGGGGGTGCGGGCCGGTGCCGGTTTCAAACCGGGACACTGCCTGCCGAACACATGGTTGTGAGATCACCTGTGGGCGGATTCGTCAGTATTATCAGCATCAATCAACGCTTGCTTTGGCCGCTGTGGGGCAGCGAGCCCGGTGGTGATCGCCGTTATCAGTTAGGGCGACGAACATGGTCCAGATGACCCCTGATGAGCCTCCTCAGCATTCCGCCGCCGAGCTTGCGCGTTTGCTTACAGACGCCGCGCTGGCGAATCCGACGCTTTTGAGCCGCGGGCAAGCCTTGCGGGCAACGAGGCTCAGCCAACATTCCACCGCGCTGCCGACAACGGCTCCCCCTCCTGCGCCTTTGCTTCCCAGGTCCGATACCGACGAATACCTGGAGCAACTGGCGTCGATCGCCGTCTCGTCGGCGCAGCGGGCTGAAGACGCGCTTCAGTCCATCGGCAGGAACGGCAAGGCCAGCAGGTGGACCATAGCGACGGGGATCGGTGCGCTCGGCGTGCTGGTGGGGATCGTCGGGGTCGCTGACAAGCGTCTCACCGATCAAGCGGATGCGAGGGTGACGCAAGTGGTCGGCGAGGTGCGCATCCTGGCCGATATGCAGCAGCAGACCAGCGGTCAGGTTGCCCGGCTTCGTGCACGGGCGGCTGCCCGGCCTGCCGACGCGGCGAGCACGCCTCCGGGCACAGGCGCTCCGCCATCGGGCGGCGCACCCGCTCAGGTCGCGGACCAACATCCAGAGACACGAGGTCAGACAGCCGAGCACCCCGTGCCCGACGTCGCCACGGCATCGAGTGAAGGCACGCCCGTGGCCGCGCCCGGGGCCGCATCGGCGCCGGTTGCCGCATCGGCCACGCAACCGTATGGCTTCCATCCGCTTGCGCCGGTTGGGTTGCCATCCTCGCCGGGCAATGTCGAGGTGGCATCGAACGAAGGCGCGCCAACTCCCGCGGTCGCATCGACGCCGGTTGCTGCATTGCCCACTCAGCCATATGGCTTCCATCCGGTTGTGCCAGTCGCGTTGCCGGCGTGGTCGGCCAATGTCCCGCCGCCGCCAGGGGCCTCCCCCCGCGTCGTGCAGCACGCAGCGCCGGTGCGGCGAACCGCCACGTCGCGCGGCGGTGTGTCAGGCAACCCAGTGCGAGATGTCAGGAATTTCGTCGTAGCCGTGGGGGATGGCGTCCGGGCGTTCTTCGTTCGGTAGCTGTTTGCGATGATCATCGGTGACGACGATCTTCACATATGTGGCCGCCAGGTCATGGGTTTCGGCGATCACCCAAACGCCGGAGAACGATCCGTTTAGAGAACTATCCGTTTAGCGAACTATCCACGGCTTGGGTTCTTGCACATGCAGCGGTCAGCGTATCGAGCCACGTCACGCTGACCCGATCGGACATGATAAGCTACTGACGCAGCTGCCCACGCGTCGCGCCATGGCTATCGTTGATCTTCCCCATCACGCCGGATTGCGCCGCTGGCTTCACAGGCGCCTTCAGTCATTCCATACAGGCTGATCGGCGCGATGACCGCTTCGGGTGTGCGCCGTGAAAGGCGGGGTTTTCCAGTGGGTGCACGGCCCACCCGCAACCGCCCCAGTCGGACGCAACCGGAGCAGTCATGCCGGAGCAGTCATGGAGATGACGAAATGGCTGAAGCCTTCGGTATAGCCGGCCACGAATTGGTGGCCCGCGCGCGCCCGACGGCGCGTGGGATCGCGCGCACGATCCGCCATTTCGGCGATACCGACCTGCTGCTCGAATCCTTCCGCATCGAGCGCTTCGACGGCTGGAACGGCGTGGCCGAACCGATCGCGCTGCACGGCTGAGCAGTGGTCCGCTACGCGCTCCAACGGCTCGGCCAGAGCATCATCCTGCTGGTCCTGGTGTCGATGATCGGCTTCGCGGTGCTGCACCTGGCCCCCGGCGGCCCGCTCGCGCAGTTCGCGATGTCGCCTGGCATGAGCGTCGCGCAGATGCAGCGGATCGCCCATCAGATGGGCCTCGACCAGCCTTTGCCGATCCAATACGGCGTCTGGGCCGGCCATATCCTTGTCGGCGACTGGGGACGCTCGTACCGCGACAACCAGCCGGTGCTGACCATCATCGCCTCGCATCTCGGCGCGACGCTGGAGCTGATGATCACCGCCACGCTGATCGCGATCTTCCTCGGCACCTGGGTGGGCGTATTGGGCGCGATCCGCCGCTACTCGCTGGCCGACTACCTTGCCACCATCGGGGCGATGATCGCGCTGTCGATCCCGACCTTCTGGTTCGGCCTCGTCGTCATCTACATCTTCGCGGTCCGGCTGGCCTGGCTGCCGGCCGGCAACATCGCAACCGCGGGGACCGATGCCCTGCCCGACCGTGCGATCCACCTCATCCTGCCCTCGGTCGTGCTGGCGCTGGTCACCATCGCCACGTGGAGCCGTTATATGCGTGCCTCGATGCTGGAGGTGATCAGCCAGGACTACGTGCGCACGGCACGGGCTAAGGGGCTGTCGCGCGGCCGCGTGCTGGTCCACCACGCCTTGCGCAACGCGTTGCTGCCGATGATCACCGTGGCCGGGCTGCAGCTGCCCACATTGCTCGGCGGCGCGCTGGTGACCGAGACGGTGTTCACCTGGCCGGGCATGGGGCGGCTGTTCCTCAACTCGCTCGGCTATCGCGACTACCCGATGGTGATGGGCCTGCTGATGTTCACGGCGGTGCTGGTGCTGCTTGGCAACTTCCTGGCCGATCTGCTGTACTTGGTGGCCGATCCCAGGATTCGCCTGCGATGAGTATTGCTTCCGGGAGTGCCGGCTCCCGGGATGCCGGGTCCGGGAACGTTGGCGCCGGAAATGCGCGGGTCGGGGCGCGGCGCCATCGCAGCCTGCGCCGCTTCACCCGGCACCGGCTGGCGGTGATCGGCCTTGTCAGCATCGTCATCCTGGTGCTGGCCTGCGCGTTCGGGCCGCCGCTGCTGCCTTTCAACGACATCCATATCGACCTGCGCCACCGCTTCCAGGCGCCGTTCGACGGCCCGCATCTGTTCGGCAGCGACCAGCTCGGCCGCGACCTTCTGGCGCGCCTGCTGATGGCGGGACGCATCTCGCTCACCGTCGGTTTCGTTGCCATGATCCTGAGCACCGCGGTCGGCGTGGTGATCGGCACGGTGGCCGGCTTTTACGGCGGCTGGGTCAGCAGCGTGCTGATGCGTTTCGTCGATGCCGTGCTGTGTTTCCCGACGATCTTCCTGCTGCTGACCCTGGCCGCGATGATCAGCCCCGACCTGATCACCATCACGCTGATCATCGCCTTGACCGCCTGGATGGAGGTGGCACGCGTCGTCGAGGCGCAGATCCGTGCGTTGCGCGAGCGCGACTTTGCGGTCGCGGTGGAGGCGATCGGTGCCTCCGACGGCTACCTGATGTTCCGCGAATTGCTGCCGAACGCGCTGGCCCCCATCGTGGTCGCCGCCACCTTGAACGTGGCGCGCGCGATCCTGCTGGAATCCTATGTCAGTTATCTGGGCTACGGCATCCAGCCGCCGACCCCGAGCTGGGGCAACATGCTGAACAATGCGCAGGAATACCTGACGACCGCGCCCTGGCTTGCGCTGCTGCCTGGGGCGATCATCACCATCGCGGTCACCGGCTTCAACTTCGTGGGCGACGGCCTGCGCGACGCGCTCGACCCGCGCATGGATCTGGAACGATGAACCCGGGAACGATGAACGCGGTGCTCGAGCTGCGCGACCTGGCGGTGACGTTTCGTAGCCAGGACGTCGCGGTTCCGGCCGTCGAAGGCGTGTCCTTCACGCTGCGCGAAGCCGAGACGCTGGCGATCGTGGGCGAGAGCAGCTCCGGCAAGAGCGTCACCGCGCTGGCGCTAATGCGCCTGCTGCCTCCGCCGCCCTCCTGCCGCGTCGGCGGCAGCGCGAGACTGTTCGCCGGGGACGCCGCGCTGGATCTGCTGACCATGCCGGACGCGGCGATGCAGGATGTGCGCGGCCGGCAGATCGCGATGATCTTCCAAGAACCAATGACCAGCCTCAATCCGGTCCACACGGTCGGCGCGCAGATCGTCGAGACGCTGGTGTTCCATGAGCACCTGTCCACCGGTGCCGCCACGGCGCGAGCAGTCGAACTGCTCGACCATGTCGGCATCACCGAACCGCGCCGGCGGCTGGGCAGCTATCCGCATCACCTGTCGGGCGGCATGCGCCAGCGCGTGATGATCGCCATGGCGCTGGCCTGCCGCCCGCGCGTGCTGATCGCCGACGAGCCGACCACCGCGCTCGACGTCACCATCCAGGCGCAGATCCTGGACCTGCTGCGGCGCCTTCAGCAGGAGACCGGCATGGCGGTGATATTCATCACCCACAACCTCGGCGTGGTGGCCGAACTCGCCGATCGGGTGCTGGTGATGTACGCCGGCCAGGTGGTGGAGGAGGCGCCGGTCGCCGCCCTGCTGCGCCGGCCGCTGATGCCCTACACCGCCGGCCTGTTGCGGTCGGTACCACGCCTCGATGCCGTGCTGCGCAAGGGCGTGCGGCTACGCGCGATATCGGGCAACGTGCCCGATCCCGCCGACAAGCCCGCCGGCTGCACCTTCCATCCGCGCTGCGAGCATGCCGTCGCGTCGGTCTGTGACCTGGCGCGCCCGGCGCTGGAGACCGTGGGTCAACATTCCGGCCAGCAGTACCGTGGGGAGCAGGCCGCCGAGGGAGAGCACGCAGACGGGGAACATGCCGGCGGAGAACATGCCGGGCGGGAACACAAGGTGCGGTGCGCCCGTTGGCGCGAGATCGCCGCATGAGCCAGCAGGCCGTCCTCGCCGAACTGCGCGATCTGCGCAAATCCTACAGGCTCGGCGGCTTGTTCTCGCGCTCGAAGGAATCCGTGCGCGCGATCGACGGCGTCTCGTTCGACATCCATCGCGGCGAGGTGCTGGGGCTGGTCGGCGAATCCGGGTCCGGCAAGACCACGGTGGGCCGTGTGCTGCTGCGCCTGATCGAGCCGACCGGCGGGGAGATCCGTTTCCAGGGCCAGGACATCACGCATCTGTCGCGTGCCCAGCTGCGGCCGATCCGCCGGCACATGCAGCTGGTCTTCCAGGACCCATTCGCCTCGCTCAATCCCCGCATGACGGTGGGACGGCTGCTCACCACGCCGTTGATCGTGCACAGCCCGGAGCTGAGCCGTGCCGAACAGCGCCGGCGAGTGGATCAGGCGCTGGAACTCGTCGGCCTGTTCCCTGCCGCCGCCGGCCGATACCCGCACGAATTCTCCGGCGGACAGCGCCAGCGCATCGCCATCGCGCGCGCGCTGATGCCGGGTCCCGAGCTGCTGGTGGCCGACGAGCCGGTCTCGGCGCTGGACGTCTCGGTGCAGGCGCAGGTGGTGAACCTGCTGCTCGACCTGCGCGACCGGCTGGGCCTGGCGATCCTGTTCATCGCGCATGACCTTGCGGTGGTCGGCACGATCTCGGACCGTGTTGCGGTGATGTATCTGGGCCGCATCGTGGAGCTGGCGGACACGGTTGATCTGTTCACCGCGCCGCGGCATCCCTATACCGAGGCGCTGTTCTCCGCGGTGCCTCAGGTGGAGGCCGAGGCACGGCGGGCGCGCATCATCCTGGTGGGCGACATGCCAAGTCCGGTCGCCCCGCCGTCCGGCTGCCCGTTCCGCACCCGCTGCCGCTACGCGGTGGACGCCTGTGCGCAGCAGGTGCCGCAGATGCGGGAGGTGGCGCCACGGCACTGGAAGTCCTGCATCCGCGACGACCTGGATCTGGCGCCCGCCGTCGATGTCCCCGCCCGGGAAGCGTCGCCCCGCGAAGCGAAGCCCCAGGAATCGAAGTCAATGAAAGCCGTGTGACATGGGACCCGAAGTCGACCGCATCGAGACCGACGAGCACCCACCCGCCGAGACCGGCATCGTCGTCGTCGGCGGTGGCATCATCGGTACCAGCACGGCGCTGGCTCTCACCCAGAGGGGCGTCGCCGTCACCCTGTGCGAGAAGGGCCACATCGCCGGCGAGCAATCCAGCCGCAACTGGGGCTGGGTGCGCAAGAACGGCCGCGACGAGCGCGAGATCCCGCTGATCATCGAAAGCCTGCGCATCTGGCAGGGCCTCAACCAAACCGTCGGCGCCGAGACCGGGTTCCGCGTCTGCGGCGTCGTCAGCATCGCGCGCACCGATGCCGACCGCGCGCGGCACGAGGATTGGGCAGAGAAGTCGCGGCTTTACCAGATCGGCTCGCGCGTCGTCGAAGGCGCCGCGCTCGAGGCGCTGTTGCCCGGCGCGACGCAAAAATTCCGCTCCGCCCTCTACAATCCCACGGACGGGCGCGCCGAGCCACAGAAGGCCGCACCCGCCATCGCCGCCGCTGCGCGGCGCGAGGGTGCCCGTGTCGTCAGCGGTTGCGCGGTGCGCGGGCTTGATATGGTGGGCGGCCGCGTGGCCGGCGTCATCACCGAGAAGGGCCGCATCAAATGCGACGGTGTCGTGCTCGCCGGCGGCGCGTGGTCGCGGCTGTTCTGCGGCGCCTATGGCATCACCCTGCCGCAACTGAAGGTGCTGTCTTCCGTCGTGCGCACCACGCCGATCGAGGGACTGCCGGAGAGCTCGACGAATACCGGCGAATTCGCGTTCCGCAAGCGGCTCGACGGCGGCTACAACATCGCCGGCGGCGGCAACCACACCGTGCCGATCGTGCCCGACACGTTCCGCTTCTTCGTCAAGTTCCTGCCAGCGCTGCGGGCCGAATGGGGCCAGCTGCACCTGCGCCTGGACGATCGTTTCATGACCGAGGCACGCACGCCGAAGCGCTGGGCAATGGACGAACCCTCGCCGTTCGAGGCGGTGCGCGTGCTGGACCCCACGCCGGACATGGCGCGCAGCGAACACGCCGTGACGCGGATGAAGGCGCTGTTCCCCGCCGCGGCGGACCTGCGGATCGTGCAGCACTGGGCCGGACTGATCGACGTCACGCCCGACGCAGTGCCGGTCATCAGCACGGTCGGCGACATTCCCGGCCTGGTGATCGCCACCGGCTTTTCCGGCCACGGCTTCGGCATCGGCCCCGGCGCCGGGCGGCTCGCCGCCGACCTTGCCGTCGGCGGTGACCCCGTGGTCGATCCGACACCGTTCCGCTTTTCCCGCTTCAGCGACGGCACGAAAATCCGCGTCGAGGCCGGATTTTGATACCAACCGCCGAAATCGTTGACTTTTCCAACGATTTCGGCGGTTGGTATCGCGCGCCGGGTTGGCGGGCGGCGGCGCGACGAACAAAGACTTATGCCAACGGTCATTTTTATGACCGTTGGCATGACACCCCGACCGAGCCATCAGGACAGGAGGTCCCATGCCCAGGTTTCCGCTATCGCGCCGTTCGATGCTGCGCCTCGCCATGGCAAGCGGCGCTGTGCCGTTGCTGGGCCAGCCGTCACGCGCCCAATCCAAGCCGCCCTCGAAACCAACCGGGCAGATCGTCGTTGGCATCTCGCAGGAACCGACGGTGTTCAATCCGCTGCTGCTGCATATCGAGGTGGACGAAGGCGTCTACATGAACCTGTTCAGCCCGTTGTGGTCGGTCGACCCGAAGGGGCAGTTCGTGCCTGAGTTGGTGGCGGAAGTGCCGACCATCGCCAATGGCGGTATCTCGGCCGACGGCAAGAACTGGCGCATCAAACTGCGCAGCGGCGTCACCTGGCACGACGGCACGCCCTTCACCGCCGACGACGTGAAATACACCATCGACCTGCTGAACAATCCCGACTTCCCGGCCTATAGCCGTGCCGGGCACAGCCTGGTGAAGGACATCAAGGTCGTCAGCCCGACCGAGCTGACCTGGCAGATGGAGCACGCCTTCGCGCCCTATCCCTCGATCCTGTCCTGGACCTTCATCGTTCCGGCGCACATCCTGGGCAAGAGCAAGGACCCGCGTACCTCGTCCTTCGCCAACGCGCCGGTCGGCACCGGGCCGTTCAAGTGGAGCGAGCGCGTGCCCGGCGATCACATCACGCTGGTGGCCAACGACAAGTTCTACGGACCGGGTCCCTACCTGGAGAAGGTCATCATCAAGTACATTCCGGACCTGACGGTGCTGTATACGCAGTTCCAGACTGGCGACATCGACTATATCGGGCTGCAGGGGATCTCCGCCGACCACTACGCCGAGGCGGCGAAGCTGCCGGGCCGCACCGTCGTCAAGGCACCGCAGCCGTTCATCGAGACCTACAGTTTCAATCTTGGCGATGCGCAGTTCAAGGAACTGGCAGTGCGCCAGGCGCTGTACATGGCGATGGACAAGGACAGCATCATCCACGACGTCTATTACGGCCTGCCGACCCAGGCGGAGTCCTACCTGCCGGTGCAGTCCTGGGCGTTCAACCCGGACCTGCCAAAGCACCAATACGATCCCGAAAAGGCGAAGAAGGTGCTCGACGATGCCGGCTGGAAGCCGGGCGCCGGCGGCGTGCGAGAGAAGGGCGGCGTGCGGCTGGAGTTCACCAGTTCGACGACCGCCGGCAACCACCTGCGCGAGCAGGTCCAGCAGGTGTTGCAGCAGGGCTGGCAGGAGATCGGTGTGAAACTCACCATCAAGGACCTGCCGCCTGCGGTGATGTGGGGCGATTACTGGATGAAATCGCAATTCGAGACCGGTGTCGCCGGCATCGACTTCATGACCGGCGCCGACCCGGAGGCATCGGATTACTTCGACAGCAAATCGACGCCGGTAAAGGGCGGATCGGGACAGAACACGTTCCAGTACGTCTCGCCGGCGGTGGACGCCTTGCTGAAGGAAGGCGGCACCACGCTGGACCAGGCGGCACGCAAGCCGATCTACCAGAAGATCCAGGCCGATGTGCGCGCTGACATGCCGTTTCTGCCGATCTTCCAGTACACCATGGTCGAGGGCACGAAATCCAACCTGGTCGGTTACGAACCGAACGTGAATGTCCGGTCGAACTGCTGGAACATCCGCGTCTGGTACTGGACCTCCTGATCGGCGGCGTGGTGTCGGTTGGCTCGCTTTGATGTCAACCCGAAAAGGGATTCGTTATTGGCGTACGGCAACACCGTCGCGTCGTCGCCGCGCCGATGGCTGCCGGCCGCTACCCGCGCGCGGCGATATGGTCCGCCAGATACGCCGCGTCGTGTTCGACACCAAAGATGAAGCTCGAGGCCCTTCGGGACAGCCAGCTCAGTCCCAGGAAGTACATCCCGGGCACATCGGTTACGCCGCGCCGATGCACCGGGTCCCCGCGTTCGTTGAAGGCGTCGACCTTCAGCCAGCCAAAATCGAGCGCGTACCCCGTCGCCCAGACGATAGCGGTTATTCCGACATCGTGAAGGTTTAGCTGTCGGATGGGGTCAGTGACGCATGGTGGATCCGGTTCGACTGTTCGTGCCGCTGGCTCTTCGGGCAGATCAAGACCTTCCCGAACAGCATAGGCGTCGGCCGCGTCAAGCAAGGCCAGGTAGGACGCGTCGCCTTGCGCGAGATTGCTTGCCAGGTCGGGGCAGAAGCGCATCATACCATCGCTGAAGGCTTCCGTCTTGCCCAACAGCACCACCCCGCGCGCCGCGAGGCGCCGGAAATCGATGGTGTGGCCGCCATAGGCGCCGCTGATCGCGATCGTGACGTGCCTGGCCGGCGGATCGCTGACCGGGGCCTGCCACGTGCCCTGGACGCCGAACCACCATGCGAAGTCGCGCCCCCGATATCGTCTGGGAGGCCGCCCATGCCGGCCGACCGACAGATAGACCCGCCGGCCCGCGCGCGACAGTTCGTCGGCGATCTGCGCGCCGGAAGACCCGGCTCCGACCACCAGCACCGCTCCCCGCGGCAGTTGGCCGGGATTGCGGTATCCGCTCGAGTGCATCTGGACAATCCTGGTTTCCGGCGGCCCGGTTTCCGGCGGCACGATTTCGGGAATGACCGGGCGTTGAAACGGTCCGGTGGCAGCGACCACATTGTTGGCCTCGATCACGCCCTTCGATGTTTCGGCGCGGAAGCCGATCCCGTCGGGCTGCTTGTGCAGCGCCGTCACCGCGACACCACAGCGCACGGGCGCGGCGATCCGTTCGGTGTAGGCGACCAAATAGTCCACCATCTGGTCACGCGTGGCGAAGTCGTCAGGACCGACACCGGCGATGGGCAAGCCCGGCAATCTGTCATGCCAGGCGGGGCCATTTGCGTGTAGCCCGTCCCACCTTTCCGAGCGCCAGCGTTCGGCGATGCGATGTCGTTCCACGACGAGGTGGGGCAAGTGGCGCTGGCTCAGTTGTTCGCTCATCGCCAGTCCGGCCTGACCGCCGCCGACGATCAGCGTCTCGACTTTCTCAACCGACACGTCGCCCTCTATTTTGTTGAGACAACGATCATGCACAGGGAACCGTGGCACACAAGCGGGCCGCCAATTTTGCGTGACTCTGTGGCGTCTGGGGTAACGCCTCTGCCAGGGAAGTCAACGAGCAATGCCAGGCAGATCAAATCGATCGCCGGCCAGGATCAGCCGATGCGGGCGAGCGCCTGGGTGAGATCGGCGACGATGTCGTCGACGTGCTCAATGCCGATGGAGGCGCGGATGGTGGCATCCGAGATGCCAAGGCGTTCTCGGGTCTCCCGAGGCACGCCTGAGTGCACGGTGGTGGCGGGGTGGCAAACCAAGGATTCGGTGCCGCCCAGGCTGACCGCGAGCTTGAAGACCTGGAGTGCGTTGAGTACCGTGAAGGCTTCGGCCTCGCCGCCGCGCACATCAAACGAGAAAGTGCTGCCGGCACCAGTGCATTGGCGGCGAAACAGCGCGTACGCGGGGTCCGATTCGGCAAGCAAGGCGGGATAGTGGACGCAAGCGACGTTGGGGTGTCCGACGAGGAAGCGGGTGACGATTTCGGCGCTACGGCAGGCGGCGTTCATGCGCAGGGACAGGGTCTCCAGCGAACGAGACAGCATCCAGGCGGAGTGCGGATCGAGCTGCGTGCCGATGGCGCCGCGAAGCTGTCGGATTGGCTGCAACAATGTGTGCGTGCCTAACGCCGCGCCGGCGACCAGGTCGGAGTGGCCACCAACATATTTGGTCAGCGAGTAAACGACGATGTCGACACCGTGCTGAAGCGGCTTCTGGAAAATCGGGCCGAGCAGCGTGTTGTCGCAGACGATGATCGGGCGCAGACCGGCTTGGCGGGCGGCGATGGCATCGGCGATGGCGCGCAGCTGGGCAAGGTCAACCAGGCTATTCATGGGGTTGGAAGGCGTTTCGACGAGAATGACGGAGATGCGGCCTTTGGCTAGCGCCGCTTCGGCCGCGACGCCGACGCTGGCGGCGTCGATGCCGTCGGCGAAGCCTTCGGATAGCACGCCGAATGGGTGGAGGGTGCGGGCGAGCAGGGTTTCCGTGCCTCCATAGAGCGGCTGGCTGTGCAGCACGACGTCGCCCGGGCGGACATAGGACAGCAGCGTGGTGGCGATGGCCGACATGCCGCTGGAGAAGATGATCCCAGCCTCGGCGCCCTCGAAGATGGCCAGACGATCCTCGACGATTTCGTTGTTGGGGTGGTTGAAGCGGGAATACACCAGCCCGCCCTCGTCGCCGGCCGGCGGTTTGCGGCGACCGGCGGTGTAGTCGAAGAAGTCGCGACCGTCCTCCGCGCTACGGAAAACGAAGGTCGAGGTGAGGAACACGGGCGGCTTGACCGCGCCCTCGGACAAGGTCGGGTCGTAGCCGTAGCCGAGCATGAGGGTTTCCGGGTGCAGCATGTGGTTGCCGATCCGGTCTTTGTGGTAGCGCGACGACGGCATCGCCAGTCTCCCTGGTGTTTGTGCTGGGATGTATAGGCCCGATTGGTTCGGGATGATGTGGGTTCATTTGTAGGCGCAAGAGAGCCGCGCAAAGGTGATGCGATTCACTGTGAATTCCTATGAGTCGCGCCCGATATAACTAAGCTGATCACGCCGGAGAGCATCGGCGTGCTGTCCGGCAATTTGCGCGCGCGGCGGTGTTGACAGAGGAATAGGCACATGTAAACGCTTACCAAAGGCAGGCTGCCGACGCAGCAAGCCCTGGTCAGAATCGAATGCTGGAGGGGAAGCGTTGCCATGCGACAGCGATGGGGAAGGTTCGTATGTCGCGCCTATCGCGGAACGGTCTCGCTGACGGCGCCGGCGCCGCATGTTTGATTACATCATCGTCGGCGGTGGCTCCGCCGGCTCCATCTTGGCGAATCGCCTGTCCGCCCGCGGGACCAACCGCGTGCTGCTGTGCGAGGCCGGTGAGGACACACCGGATGGCCACGTGCCCGAAGCGATTCTGGAAAGCCGGTCCGGCATCGCCTCGCGCGATCCGCGCTTCCTGTGGCACCAGCTGCGTGTCACCACCGAGGTCATTCCGCACAACGACCCGACCGCGCCCCGCCCGCGCGCGCTCCGCTATGAACAGGCCCGCGTCCTGGGCGGCGGCTCCTCGGTCAACGGCCAGCTCGCCAATCGCGGCTCGCCCGCCGACTACGACGATTGGGAAACGCGCGGCGCCACCGGCTGGCGGTGGGACACGGTGCTGCCGTATTTCAAGAAGGTCGAACGCGACATCGATTTCGAGGGGCCGCTGCACGGCAGCGACGGCCGCATTCCGGTGCGGCGCGTGTTTCCGGATAACTGGTCCGACTACGGGAAGGCCGTCGGTGAGGCGTTCAAGCTGGCCGGCTACGATTATCTGCCGGACCAGAATGGCGAATTCCAGGATGGCTATTATCCGCTGGCGATGTCGAACCTGTATGACCGCCGCGTGTCCGCCGCGATCGGCTATCTGGGGCCGACGGTCCGGCAGCGTGACAATCTGACGATCTCCACCGACACGCAGGTCAGCTTCTTGCTGTTCGAGGATGCGGTCTGCGTCGGCATTCGCGCCGTGGTCAATGGCAAGCCAACCGAATTCCGTGGCCGCGAGGTCATCCTGTCCTGCGGGGCCATCCATTCCCCCGCGATGCTGCTGCGGGCCGGTATCGGGCCGAGCCCCGCGCTGCGCGACCTGGGGATCGAGGTGCGCGCGCATCTGCCGGGCGTGGGTCAGCGGCTGATGGATCACCCCTCCATTTCGGTAGCGTGTTATCTGCATCGCCAGGCGCGGGCGAATCCGCATAGCCAGCGGTCGTTGCATGTGGGTATGCGGTATTCCTCGGGCCTCGAAGGTGCGCCCGCCGGTGACATGGCGCTGACCGCATCGAACAAATCGGCCTGGCACCCGATCGGCGATCGGATCGCAACGATCAATCTGTGGGTGAACAAGACGTTCTCTGAATCCGGTCAGGTGCAACTGGCGTCGGCGGACTGGCGTGATGAACCGCAGGTGGATTTCAATCTGCTGGCGGATCAGCGGGATCTCGTCCGGTTGATGACCGGGCTGCAAAGGATGGCCGCGCTGCACGACCTGCCGCCGCTGAGGGCGATCACATCGAACGTGTTCCCGGCCAGCTTCACCGACAAGGTCCGCAAGGTCGGCGACGTCAACCTGAAGAACAAGATCCTCACGACCCTGGGGGCCTGGATGCTGGACGGGCCGGCGCCGCTGCGTCAGTTCATGTTCCGCAGCTTCATCATGGAATCATCGGGTATTCGTCAGGCCTTGCAGGATGAGGAGATGTTGGAAGCGTATATAAGGCGGGGCGCAAGGGGCGTGTGGCACTGCTCTTGCTCCTGCCGCATGGGCGCGGATGACGACCCGATGGCGGTGACCACGCCGACCGGCCGCGTGCGCGGGGTGCACGGGCTGCGCGTGTTGGACGCGTCGATCTTTCCGATGATCCCCTGCGCCAACACCAATATCCCGACCATGATGGTCGCCGAGAAGATTGCCGACGACATCCTGCACAATGGCGGCTGACGGCAGGGTCGCTTGACAAAGGGGCGCCGCCGTCGAAGCTTGATGTAAACGCTAACAGTACCGAAATACGGCGCAGGGGAGGACGGGATGCAAAAGCGCGCAGTCGTCGTTTGGGGGCTTGTGGCGGCGCTGGCGGCGGGGCCCGCGTCCGCACAGAAGGCCGATGTCATGCACTGGTGGACGAGCGGCGGAGAATCCCGCGCCGTCGGCGTGTTCGCCAAGGAATACGACGCGCGTGGCGGCACCTGGGTCGATGATGCCTCGGTCGGCCCGCAAGCGGAACATGCGGCCGCGCTCAATCGCATCGCCGGCGGCAATCCGCCCACCGCCATGCAATGGAACATCGGCGTGGCGGTGCGCCAGCTGGCGGAACAGGGCGTGCTGGCGCCGCTCGACGACCTTGCCAAGAAGGGCAACTGGTTGCCCAACCTGCCGCCGCTGCTGGTCAAGAACATGAGTTACAACGGCCAGGTGATCGCCGTGCCGGTCGATCTGCATGGTGCCAACTACCAGTTCTATAGCGTCAAGATCTTCGATGAGCTGAAGATGCAGCCGCCGAAGACGCTGGGACGAGTTTTTTGCCATGGCGCCGAAGATCAAGGCGGCTGGCTATATCCCGCTGGCCTATGGCGCCAACGCGCAGCAGGTGGACTGGCTGTTCGAGGCGCTGCTGGCCGGTGCCGGCGGCAAGGACCTGTATCGCAAGGTGTGGGTCGATCACGACGCCAAGGCAGCCGCCAGTGCCGAGATGGTTCACGTGTTCGACCTGTTGGGTAAGCTGCGGCAATACGTCGACGCCGGCAGCCCGAACCGCAAATGGAACGACACGCTTGCATTGGTGGAGACCAACAAGGCCGCACTGATGATCGTCGGCGACTGGGCGAAGGGCGACTTCGCCGCCGCTGGCAAGAAGCTTGGCACCGACTATGGTTGCCAGATGGCCCCCGGCAATCAGGACGCTTACGTGATGACGGTCGATGTCTTCGTCTTCCCGAAGAACAGCAAGCCGGATCAGCAGGCGGCGCAGGACAAGCTGGCCCAGCTGATGATGGATCCCGGCGGTGCAGACCAGAGTTCAACGCCTTCAAGGGCGCCTTGCCGGCGCGGCTGGATGCCAACATCGCCGATCTCGATGCCTGCGCGCAGCTGGGCCAGAAGGTGATGGCCGGCGGCGCCGCCAATCAGCTGCCGAATTTCGCGCTGGCCTTCAGCCCGGACACGCAGGGCCAGATCGAGGACCTGTTGGTCAATTACTGGGCGAACGCAGCCGCGTCCCCGGCGGATGCCGCCAAGCAGCTCGGTACCATCATCGCCAACGAGAGCCAGTAAAGCGCGATGCCGGCGGACCGTTCCGTCGCGGTCCGGCGGATCGCAAATGTGCGTGCCACCGGTTCCATCACCGCCCAGGCGCGGGCGAGCCGCCCCTACCGCGTCCGCAGCCTGGCGGCGAAGCTCGTTCTGGCACCAACCGTCCTGGTGATGCTGGTCTGCTTCTATGGCAGCGCGCTATGGACCGTGTACATCTCGATGACACGATCGTTCCTGCTGCCGACCTACATCTTCGCCGGCGGCGCGCAGTACGAACGGTTGTTTCACACGCCGCGCTGGCAGGTCGCCTATGGCAACATGTTCCTGTTCGGTGCGCTGGACATCGTCGGCACGCTGTTCCTGGGCACGTTGCTGGCGGTGCTGCTGGATCGGCGGGTGCATTTCGAAGGCGTCTTTCGCACCATCATGCTGTATCCGCTGTCGATCTCCTTCATCGTCACCGGGCTGACCTGGCAATGGGTGCTGAGCCCGACGATCGGCTTCCAGCATTTCGTGCACGGGCTTGGCTGGACCGACTTCGTGTTCGACTGGATCACGCGGCCGGATCGCGCGATCTACACGCTGGTGTTTGCCGGCATCTGGCACCAGTCCGGGCTGATCATGGCGATCATGCTGGCGGGCCTGCGCGGTGTGGACCGGGAGATCTGGCGTGCCATTCGCGTCGAGGGCATTCCGGCCTGGCGCGCCTATATCAGCATCATTCTGCCGATGCTGCGGCCGCTGATGGTGACCTGCATCGTGCTGATCGCGATCGCGGTCGTGAAGAGCTACGACCTTGTGGTGGCGATGACCAATGGCGGACCGGGATTTTCATCCGATCTGCCAGGCAAGTTCGTGGTCGATTTCGAGTTCGAGCGGGCCAATATCGGCCAGGCCTCGGCCGCGGCGACGGTGATGCTTGGCTCGGTGCTTGGCGATCGTCGCGCCCTATCTCTATTTCGAGCTGGCGCGGAAGAACCGATGAGAAGCGGCAGCCGCGCAAGCGCGCATCGGCCGCATCGGGCTGTACCTGCTGCTGATCTGGACCTGCCTGTTCTTTTCCATCCCGTTGCTGGTGGTCATCGCCACGTCACTGAAGACCTCCGACGAAGTCCGCACCTTCTCCATCTTCAGCCTGCCAACGGCACCCAGCTTTGCGGCCTGGGTGAAAGCGTGGTACGCGGCCTGCACCGGATTGAAATGCGGCGGCGTGCATGTCGGGTTCTGGAACTCGGTGCGGATCCTGATCCCCAGCGTCATCATCTCGGTGTTCGCGGGATCGGTCACCGGCTATGCGCTGTCGCATTGGCGCGTGCGCGGCGCCAATATCATCATGCTGTTCCTGCTGCTGGGCGCGTTCATTCCGTATCAGGTGATCCTGTATCCGCTGGTGAAGATGTTCAGCACGATCGGCATCTACAGCTCGCTGTCCTGCATCATCGCGGTGCATGTGTTGTTCGGCCTGCCGGTGATGTCGCTGCTGTTTCGGAACTTCTATGCCGGCCTGCCGGAGGAACTGGTGAAGGCCGCGCGCATCGACGGCGCGGGATTCTGGCGCATCTTCGTCTGGGTGATGCTGCCGATGTCGGTGAACATCCTGATCGTGGCAACGATCCTGCAAACCACCGGAATCTGGAACGACTATCTACTGGGCCTGATCTTCGCCGGCCGCGACAACATGCCGATGACCGTCCAGCTCAACGCCATCTCCACCACGTCGACCGGCGTGATCGAATACAACGTCAACACCGCCGCGGCCTTGCTGACCGCGTTGCCGCCGCTGCTGATCTATTTCTTCTCGGGGCGCTACTTCGTGCGCGGCATCACCGCCGGCGCGGTGAAAGGCTGACGATGTCGGCGGTGTCGGTCACGCGAGTCTATCGAAGTCGTTCGGCCCGTTGCGCGTGCTGCACGATATCGACCTGCCGGTCGAGGCCGGAGAGTTCACCGTGCTGCTTGGGGCCGTCCGGCTGCGGCAAATCCACCTTGCTCAATGCCATCGCCGGGCTGGAGGATATCGATAGCGGCACGGTGGAGATCGGCGGCATCGACGTGACGCATCACGAGCCCAGCAAGCGCGGCATCGCGATGGTGTTCCAGTCTTACGCGCTGTATCCGACCATGTCGGTGCGCGGGAACCTGTCCTTTGGGCTGCGCGTCAAGTCGACCCCGAAACGGGAGGTGGAGCAGCGGATCGCATGGGCATCGCGCACTGCTGCAGATCGACGAGCTGCTCGACCGCAAGCCGTCCCAGCTGTCCGGGCGGACAGCGGCAGCGCGTGGCGATCGGGCGCGCGCTGGTGCAGCAGGCCAAGGTGTTCCTGTTCGATGAACCGCTGTCGAACCTGGATGCCAAGCTGCGCACCGAGATGCGGGTGGAGCTCAAGCGCCTGCACAGGGAACTCGGCGCCACGATCATCTATGTGACGCATGACCAGATCGAGGCCATGACCTTGGCCACCCGCATTGCGGTGATGCGCGCCGGCCGAATCGAGCAATATGCCGCGCCCGACGATCTGTATGAGGCACCGGCGACGCTGTTCGTCGCCGGCTTCGTCGGCTCGCCGGCGATGAATTTCATGCCGGGACGGCTGGTCTCGGGCGCCGTTGAGATCGGTGCGACGCAGGTCCCACTGAATGGTTATCGGTTCCGTTCCACGGCCGCGCTGGGCCAGAACGTGATCCTTGGGATTCGGCCGGAGCATGTCGACACTCGTCGGGCGAAGATCACCAACAGCCGGCGATCGACGCGGACACCTTGTTCATGGAGCCGATGGGCGCCGATACGCTGGGCTGGTTCCAGTGCGGCGAGCATCGCATCGCGGCACGGCTGTCGCCACAGGTCGCGCGCCGGATCAGCGGCAGCGTGCGATTGAACTTTGCGATGGATCAGGTCTCGTTGTTCGATCCGGTCAGTGAGGCAAGGCTGTAAAACAATCGTCGCCAGGTCACGCATGATGCGGACCCGGCATGACCTGGCTGCACCGCGCGTCGGGTTACCGCCCCGCCGCCCCGACAATCGCGGCAAACTGCTTCGTCGCGTCGGCGGCGCTCATATCCGGGTGGCTCCAGTACTGCGCCAGCACATCATTGATCTGCCCCAGCACATCGGGCGTGAACGACAGCAGGAAATGCGGCAACTGGTGCGCCGGGCCTTCGGCCATCATCTTCTGTCCCTGCTGCGCGCAGCGATCGAGTGACTTGATGTTGGCATCCAGACGCGACGGGATCGACCCTTTGTAGTAGGTGTAATCGGTCTGCACCGCGGGATCCATGAACACCTGTGCGAGCTTGCGCTGCGCGGCGACCTGATCGGGTTTGTCGCTCTTGGGGAACGCAAATGAATTGGTGGTCATGATGTAGCCGTCCTGCGTACCCGGCGCGAGCGCACATCCCCAATCCAGATCCACTTTCAGGTTGGCCGCCGCGAGATCGCCTTTCGCCCAGTCGCCGACGATCATCATCGCCGCCTTGTTGGTCTCCACCAGCGCCAGCGTGTCATTCCATTTCCGGTTCGGGCTGCCGGCATCGACGTACTGCCGCAGCTTGCCCATCACCTCGAACGCCTTTTGCGCGCCGGCACTGGCCGCCACCTTGGCATCGTGCTGTGTCACGATCGCCATATAGCCATCATTGCCCACCGCGGCCGCCAGCAGCGCCATGAACAGCCAATCCTCCTGCTGCGCATTGGCGCCAAAGGCGATCGGAATATAGCCAGCCGCCTTGAGCTTCGGCGCCTGCTCGAAGAACTCATCCCAGGTCTTCGGCGGTTCCAGCCCCACCGTCTTGAACACCTTCGCGCTGTAGAACATCCAATTGACGCCATGGATATCGACCGGCGCGCTGACGATGTGGCCGTCGACCGTGACATTGCGCAGCAGCAGCGGCGGCAGGTTCTTCGCCCAGTTCCCGGCTGCGGCAAGGTCATCGAGATTGGTCAGCAGCCCCTGCTGCGCCAGCTCGCGTGTCGCCGCCCCAACCGGCCATTGCATCGCGGCGGGTGGATTGCCGCCGGCGATCCGGTTCAGTGCCAGCGCCGATTCCGCCTGCGGGCCAACCGCCGGATCATCCACCCAGGTGCCGCCGCGCTTGTCGTATTCCTTGGCGAACACGCCGATCGCCAGCGATTCGCTGCTGCTGGTGTAGAAATGGATGACATCCGCCCGCTGGGCCGCGGCTGGTGCCGCAACCGCGGCGGCAAGCAAAACTACCGCCAGCCAGACGCATTTCATGACGTTTCCCCCGGTTTGTTAGCGCTTACAGAGAGGTTGGATCACGAACACCCTAAGGTCAACCAAACCTGCGTGAGCCGGGGTGTCACGGGCTGGACTACGGGAGCGTAATCGCTTACGTTTACCGGCAAGATTGCCGAAGGCACCGACATTGGACCCATCGTCTTTCCAGCCGATCGACTGCGACGTCCATCCCGCGATCCCGACCACGCGGGTGCTGTTGCCGTATCTGGACGCGTATTGGCGCGAGCACATCACGCGTCGCGGGCTGGAAAGCGACAATCTGGAGCTGAGCAGCTTCCCGGTGAACGCGCCGCTGAACAGTCGCCCCGATTGGCGCCCGGAACGTGGACCCGCGGGCGCCGATCTCACGCTGCTGCGCCAGCACGTCTTCGACACGTTCCACTCCCGTTACGCCATCCTCAATGTGCTGAACGGCGCGCAGATCCTGCACAGTGAGGATCTGTCGGCCGCGCTGTGCCGCGGCATCAATCGCTGGATCGCCGCGGAGTGGCTGGACCGCGATCCACGCCTGCGCGCCTCGATCACCGTGCCGGTACGCAGCCCGGAGCTGGCGGCGGAGGAGATCGAGCGCTGTGCCGACGACAAGCGCTTCGTGCAGGTGCTGCTGCTGTCGCAGACGGAAATGCCGCTCGGCCGGCGGCAATACTGGCCGGTGTATCGCGCGGCGGAAAAGCACGGCCTGCCGATTGGCATCCACGCCGGCAGCGCGCAGTTGCATCCGCCCAGCGCGACCGGCTGGTTCTCCTATTACCTGGAAGATTATGTGCAGCAGGCGCAAGGTTTCGCCGGCACACTGAACTCGTTGCTCACCGAGGGCGTGTTCGTCAAGTTTTCGAAACTGAAGGTGGTGCTGATCGAATCGGGCGTGACCTGGTTGCCCGCCTATCTGTGGCGCATCAACAAGACCTGGCGCGGCGTGCGCGCCGAGACGCCGTGGCAGGAGCGCATGCCGTCCGAGGTCATCCGCGAGAATGTGCGCCTGACCACTCAGCCCTTCGATTCGCCCGGCACGATCGCCGGGGTTGAAACGATCCTGGAAGAGATCGGCTCGGACCGGATGCTGCTGTTCTCGACCGACTACCCGCACTGGCACTTTGATGGCGCCGATGCGGTGCCCGAAGGCTTGCCGCCGGACCTTATCCGGAAGATTCTCGTGGACAACCCGTTGGAGACCTACCCGCGCCTGGCCTGACCGGCGTGGACGGAAGGAGGACGCCATGAATGTCACGCTGCTGAACCCGCAGATCGATGCCAGCCAGCAGAGCCATCTAGGCTTCATCGATTGCGATGTGCACCCGTATTTCAAGTCGCCGGCCGAGTTCGATGAATTCCTGCCGCAGAAATGGCGGGAGCATCGCGCCAGCATCGGCGGCCGCACGCGCCAGGGGCTGGCGAAGGCGTCGAACTATCCGCGCATGTCGCCCGGCAACGGTCAGCGCATGGACGCCTGGCCGCCCGATGGCAGCCATCCCGGCTCCGACCTGCCGTTCATGCAGATGCAGTTGCTGGATAAGTTCAATGTCGCCTACGGCCTGCTGGCACCGCTGGTCGGCGGCAGCGGGGCCGAGCGCAACATCGATTTCGGCGCCGCCATGGCCACCGCGGTCAATGATTGGCAACTCGCCCGCTTCTGCGATCCCGATCCACGTCTGAAAGGGGCGGTGCAGATCAACATCGAGCACGAGAAGGCCGCGATCGCCGAGATCGAAGCGCGCGCCGGCGACCGCCGCTTCGCGCAGGTGAACATCCCGCCGCGCGGCATCGAGCCGCTGGGCCGCCGCCGCTACTGGCCGATCCTGGAGGCCTGCGCGGCGAACAACTTCCCGGTGTCGCTGCACCTGGGCGGCACGGCGGGCCATGCCTCGACCGGCGGCGGCTGGCCGTCCTTCTATCACGACGAGCATCCGTCCTACGTGCAGAGCATGGCGGCGCTGGTCACCAGCCTGGTGTGCGAGGGTGTGTTCGAGCACCTGCCGAGCCTGAAGGTCGTGCTGGTGGAAGGCGGCTTTGCGTGGCTGCCGGCCTTGTGCTGGCGGCTGGACAACACCTGGAAAGCGCTGAAGGCCGAAGTGCCCTTCCTGCGGCGGAAGCCTTCAGAGTATGTCCGCCAGAACATCTGGGTGACGACGCAGCCGATCGAGGAGCCGGAACGGCCGGCGGACATGCTTTCGACCCTGGAATGGATCGGTATCGATCGGGTGATGTTCTCGACCGACTATCCGCACTGGGACCAGGACGATCCGCGCTTCGCCTTCAAGGTACCGCTGCCGGAGGACTGGAAGCGGAAAATCTACCACGACAATGCCATGGCCGTTTACGGTTTCGAGTGAACAATGACCCGGCACGTTGTTGCATCGGTTGAAGAGATCGCGCCCGGCACCTGCAAGGTGGTGACGATCAAGGGCCGCGAGATCGGCATTTTCAACGTCAACAACGAGTTCTTCGCGTTGATCAATCGCTGCCCGCACCAGGGGGCGCCGCTGTGCCGGGGGGCGATCGTCAGCCGCCTGGTGGCGCCGTCCCCTGGCGAATACCGCCTGGAACGGCAGGGCGAGATGCTGCGCTGCCCCTGGCATTGCTGGGAGTTTGATATCCGCACCGGGCAATCCTGGTGCGATCCAGACAGCGTGCATGCGCGGACCTATGCCTGCGATGTCGAGCCAGGTGAGGCGCTGGCGAAGGGGCCGTTCGCTGCCGAAACGGTGCCGGTGGAAGTCGAGCAGAAATACGTCGTCGTGACCGTGTAGGGAACGCGATGATCAGGAGTGAGCTCTCCGGAACAGCGACTGCGATGCACCGGCGGTCGCGCCGGTCGGGCACTGCACCGGTCAGGCTTGAAGATGTCGCGCGGCTTGCCGGTGTCTCGACCGCCTCGGTGTCGCGAGCGTTGAACGCGCCCGCTCTGGTCTCGGCCGTGCTGCGTGACCGCATCCTGCATGCGGCGCAGGAGCTGAAATGGGTGCCGAATGGTGCTGCCAAGGCGCTCGCCTCGCTGCGGACACGCACCGTCGGTGTGATGATCCCGACGCTCAGCCATCAGAACTTCGCCACGCTGATCGAGGCATTGCAGCACGATCTGGCGGCGGCGCAGTATACGCTGATCCTGTGCTGCATGGACGCGTCGGCGGAGCTGCGCCTGCAGCAGGCCCGTACGCTGGTTGAGCGGGGTGTGGAATGCCTGGTGCTGGTCGGTGAGGCACATCCCGACGCACTGTTCGACCTGCTTCGATATCAGAACGTCCCGTACGTGATCACCTACACCAGCGGGCGGGACTCGCGGCACACCTGCATCGGGTTCGATAACTACGCGGCATCGACCAGGCTCACCGAGCATCTGCTCGGGCTAGGCCATCGCGCCTTCGGCATGGTGGCGCACGAGAGCCCGGGAAACGACCGCACCCAGCAGCGCATCGCCGCGGTGCAGGACACCCTGGCGCGATCCGGCATCGCGATGCGGCCGCAGCATTTCGTGCGGGTCAACAGCCGGCACATTGCGAGTGGCCGCGAGGGGATGCGCAAGATCGTGCTTGACGACAGGATGCGTCCGACCGCGTTGGTCTGCACGAACGACTATATCGCGACCGGAGCGATGATCGAGGCCAAGGAGCTGGGTCTGATGATCCCGCGGGACCTCAGCATTGTCGGCTTCGATGACACCGATATGTCGGCGCATCTTGATCCGCCGCTCACAACGGTTCGTGTTCCGAGCCGCCGGATGGGTGAAGCGATCGCCAAATACATCATTGCCTATCTGGAGCGGGGTACCGCGGACGTCCCACCACCGATCGAGGCGGAGCTGATCATCCGAAGCAGCACCGCGGTTCCCGCCAGACACCAGGAGACGTGATCCATCACTATCGTGCGTCGGATCCGACCATCAAATGAACCAACGACGCCGCGGGCTCGATCTGTAATCCACGTGGAATGTTCTGACAACGGACAGGGAGTCCGAAAGCGCAACAGAGATTCAGTAAGCATCCAGTAGAAAAGGGGAGAAACACATGCGCATACAGCGTCGATGGCTCACCGGTGCATTGCTCACGATGCCTGTCGCGATCGGGCGGATTCCAAGCGCGTCGGCACAGGGCGACGACGCGCTTGAATACTATCACCAAGCCAAGATCAATTGGCGGCAGGCCGAGGGTCAGTCACTCACGATCGGATTGAACAAGCATCCGTTCACCGAATTATTGCTGCCGCTCATCCCGGAGTTCCGCAGCCTGACGGGCATCAGCGTGGATTACCTGATCTTGCCGGAGGCGGAATACTTCACCAAGCTCGTTGCCGATCTCTCGCAGCAGCGTGGCGAGTTCTCGGTCATCATGACCGGCCCGATGCGGAACTGGGAATACGTGCCGCCGAACTGGATCGTGCCGCTGGACGACTTCCTCAATAATCCCAAGCTGACTGATCGAAGCTGGTACAAGATAGAGGATTTCTATCCGGCACTGATCGCGGCCAATCGCTGGAACGGCAAGATCGGCGGTGGCGTCGGTGAGGGACCGCTTTACTCCATTCCGGTGCTGGAAGAGAGCTATATCCTCGCATACCGCAAGGACATCTTCGACCAGTACAACATCAAGGTGCCGACGACCATCGAGGAGATGGCCGACGCCGCACGCCTGGTGAAGAAGAACGCCGGGATTCCCGGAATCGTGGCCCGCGGCACGCCAAGCGCCGCGAGCATGGGCACCGGCTTCATCAGCGGTCTCAAGTCATATTCCGACGGCCAGTGGAGCGAGCTCGACGACAAGCTGAACGCCGACTTCCAGGATCCGCGCTCGGTGAAGTTCACCGAGGTCTGGGTCGGCATGGTCCGCGACAGCGGTCCGCCGAACTGGGCCAACATGCAATGGTATGATGCCTTGGAGGCGTTCACGGCGGGTCAGGCCGGCATGATCGCCGATTGCGACTTCTTTGCCGCCGGCTACGAGGATCCCACGAAGTCGAAGGTGGCGGGCAAGGTCGGTTACGCGTTGATCCCGGCCGGGCCCAGCGGCAAGACCTACGCGGGGCTTTGGACCTGGGCCTTGGGAATCAACAACGCGACCAAGAACAAGGTTGCGGCCTGGCTGTTTGTCCAGTGGGCGACCGCGCAGCGCACTTTGCTCAACGCAACGCTCGGGTATCGCAACTATAATCCCGCGCGGACGTCGGTCACGGATGATCCGCGTGTCCAGAAGGTCATGGGGGCGTGGGGCGGCGGCAGCTACGTGAAGACCGTGGTGAAGAACCTTGAGACGGCGCGGGTAGCGTGGGTACCTGAGTCGGCGCGCACGCGGATTGCCGACATGTGGGCGCGCGCGCTGCAGGAAATCTATTTCCAGCGCGCGTCACCGGCCGATGCGCTCAAGAAGGTGAGTGTCGCCGCGGACGAGGTGCTCCAGGAAGCCGGCATCAAGCAGTAGCGCGCATGCAGGCCATAACGATGCGACGACGCCGGCGTTGGCGGCGGGAGACGCTGCTGCCGTATCTGCTGATGGCGCCGGCGTTGGTCCTGCTGATGGGGATGGTGTACCCATTTGGTCTGGGGCTGTACTACAGCTTTACCAATTATTGGTTGCAGTATCCCAATCGGTTCCGCTTCGTGTGGTTCGACAACTATGTCGGGCTGATGCGCCAACCATTGTTCATCCGCGCGCTGGAATTCACCTTGGGATTTACGCTGGTGGCCGTGGTGGTGCAGGTGGGGCTGGGCCTCGCGGTGGCGCTGTTGTTGCACGCGCGCATCCCGGGGCGCAGCGTGATGCGTGCGTTGATGCTGATGCCATTGATGATACCGCCCGTGATCACCGCGTTGATGTGGAAGATCATGATGGCCTCGACGCAGGCGGGCATTTTGAATTACGTGCTGTCGTTCCTCGGCGTGAATCCCATCAACTGGTTCGGTTCCCCGCACGGGGCGGTCGTTTCGATAATGATCATCGACACATGGGGTAACCTGCCATTCGTGGCGTTGATCCTGCTTGGTGCGCTGCAGGCGCTGCCCACCGAGCCGTACGAGGCCGCCGTCGTCGACGGCGCCAGTCCCATTGCCATCCTGCGCTATCTCACCTTGCCGCTGTTGACCCCATTCATCTTGCTTGCCGTCACGTTCCGCACGATGGACTCCCTGCGGATTTTCGACGTGATCTATGCGACCACGATGGGGGGGCCGGACGATGCGACTACCAACCTTCAGATCATGGCCTACCAGTATTCGTTCCAATGGTACCAAATGGGCAAGGGCGCGGCCCAGGTCATCATCCTGCTCCTGCTGGTGGTCATGACCAGCTACATGCTGCTGCGGCTGTGGAACCGCACGGCGGACGCGGTGGCCCGATGACCTCCCCAGCCATACCTTGGCGGCGGCGTGCGTGGAGCGTCGCGGTCGTGGCGGCCGCAGTCGCGCTTTTCCTGTGGACTGTTTTCCCGTTCATCTGGATCCTGTTGACGTCGTTGAAGAACGCCGGGGACATCATCTCCGTGCCGCCGAAGTTCGTATTCAAGCCGACATTCGATAACTATGCCGCACTCGTCCTGGGGGAGCATCGGGCGGATACGCCTCCGCGCGCCCGGATTTTCCGCGGTATTTCCTGAACAGCATGATCATCTCGACCGGCGCCGTGACGCTGTCGCTGCTGGCCAGCATTCCCGCCGCCTACGCGCTGGCCCGCTTCACCTTCCCACTGAAGAACACAGTAGCCTTCGTATTCATGAGCTTCCGGTTCGTGCCGTTCATCGCCTTCGTGATCCCGCTCTACCTTCTGTATCAGCGCCTCGGACTGTACAATACGTATACTGGGCTGATCTTCGTCTATCAGCTCATCACGCTGCCGTTCACCATCTGGTTGCTGCGCAGCTTCTTCATGGAGATCCCCTTGGAGATCCAGGAAGCGGCAAAGATCGACGGTTGTTCCGCGTTGGGTGTGCTCGTCCGGGTGATCCTGCCGCTGAGCGTGCCCGGCATCGCCGTCACGGTCATTCTGGGGTTCATGTTCTGCTGGAACGCATTCAACTATCCATTGATGTTGGCGGGCCGCGAGACGTTCCCGGTGACGGTAGGGGCCATTCAATTCATTTCCTATGAGCAGGTGCTGTGGGGCCAGATGGCCGCGGCCACGATCGTCGCCACCGTGCCGCAGCTGGTGCTCAGCCTGATGGTGCAGAAATATATCGTTCGCGGTTTGACCATGGGAGCGGTGCGCTGAGCCGGTGGCTTGCCGCGCTTGGCGCCGGGACTCTGTCAGAATTTGCGCCAGGTCGTCCGGCAGTCGATATCGGCAGGAAGCCGAACACACTGTCGGGCGCGGCCATTTGATGGCCCGATAGCCACGTCCAACGATGATGCAGAGCGTTCCATAGCGTGACCCTGGAGTAGGGTGGCCCGCCCCAAGAGTGCGTGATGCTGTTGTCCATGGACAACGCTATGCTCATATTGACAACATGCTGGGTGCCGCGCTTAGTCTTCTCCAAACGGAGCGAGGCCACGCCATGCCGAAGCTGACCGACTACACCGCGTATGCCGACGCCCAACGCCATTTCTCTACCGCGCGGCTGTGGGAGTTGTTCGACGGCAGCCGGGATCGGTTCAACATCGGCTGGGAGTGCGTGGACCGGCACGTGAGCGGCGACCGGATCGCGCTGCGTGTCGCTCATGCCGAGGGACACGACGAAACGATCAGCTTTGCCACGTTGGCGGCAACGTCGTCGCGGCTTGCGCACTGGCTCGCGGCGCAGGGCGTGATGCCGGGCGATCGGGTGGCGATCATGCTCGAACCCGGCCTGGCCTTCTACGCGGCGCTGTTCGGCGTCGTGAAGCGGGGCGCCGTGGCGGTCCCATTGTTCACCCTGTTCGGCGCCGACGGCGTCGCGGCGCGCACCCGGGACTGCGCGCCGCGCCTGCTGCTGACCACGCCGGAGAAGGCTGTGACACTGACCGGGTTGGACGATGTTCGCATCGTCGCCGCGGATGCTGCGTTCATGGCCGCTCTGGCGGGTTATGCAGATCGATACGAGCCCAAGACGGCCGCCTCCGACATGGCGATTTTCCAGTACACCTCGGGCACCACGCGGGAGGTCCCAGCGGCGATCAAGCACACGCATCGAGCGCTGGTGGTGGTAATGAATGCGGCGCTGTACGGCGCCGGGCTGCGGCCCGGAGATCGGTTTTTCTGTCCGTCCTCGCCGGCCTGGGGCCACGGACTGTGGCACGGCACCCTGGCACCACTGGCGTTGGGGATCGAGACCGGCGCCTACGCGGGCAAGTTCGGTGCGGAACGGCTGTTGCGGGCGTTGCAGGACTATGGCTCGACGAATTTGTCGGCCGCGGCGACCCATTACCGGATGATCAAGACGTCCGGCGTGGCCGAGTCGTATCGAACGGCGCTGGGTAAACTGTCGTTCACCGGAGAACCGATCGACCACGATACCGCTGCGTATATTCAGGATATTTTCGGCGCCACGCTGTGCAGCATGTACGGCACGACCGAGGTCGGAGTCATCCTGACTAACTACCCCGGCGCCGCCGATTTCCCGGTCAAGGATGGATCGCTCGGGCGGCCGGTTCCGGGTGTCGAGGTCGAGGTGCAGCGCCCCGATGGTTCACGCTGCGCGCCGGGCGAACTGGGCGAGATCAAGGTGCGCCGGCACGACACCTGGTTCCCGACCAAGGATCGCGGTCGGATCGACGCAGACGGGTATTTCTACCACGCGGGCCGCGCGGATGACGTGATCATTTCGGCGGGTTGGACGATGAGCGCAGTGGAGATCGAGGACGCGCTGCTGAAGCATCCGGCCGTCCACGCGGCCGCGGTGATCGGGGTGCCGGACGCGCTGCGCGGCCTGGTTGTGAAGGCGTTCATCGTGCCAGCCGCCGGTCATGCAGCGGATGCCGACGCGGTTGCGGATATCCAGACCTTTGTGCGCAACCGCCTGGGCCAGCACGAATTCCCCCGCCTGATTGCCTTCGTGGCAGACCTGCCGCGGACGCCGGCCGGGAAGATCAACCGCAAAGCGCTGCGCGATCAGGAAGCGGCCGCAACAATCAACGCCAGCAGGCAAACGGAGACCGCATGAACCCGGAACCCACACGGCTTTTCGCCCGGATCACCGATCAGGCGCTGGACGCGTTGCGCGCCCGCAAGGATCAGCGGATCGAGAACACCGCCGAACCGTGGTGCCATGAGGCGACGCGCGACAACATCCGCCATTACGCGCACGGAATCGGCGACGACAACCCGCTGTGGTGCGATCCAGGCTATGCCGCGAAAACCCGCTTCGGCGACATCGTGGCGCTGCCGAGTTTCCTGTTCACCACCAGCCGTATCATTTCCGGCTATGTCGGCGGGATCCCCGGCGTGCATGCGATGTGGGCAGGCGCGGACTGGACCTGGCACAAGCCGGTGCTGCGCAACCAGGCGATCTCCACCGAGGCCTGGCTGAAGGATCTGATCGAGCACGACACGAAATTCGCCGGACGTGCGATTCAGCAGATCTACCACGTCAATTTCTTCAATCCGGCCGGCGACCTGGTGGCCGAGGCGGACAGTTGGTGCTTTCGCACCGACCGCGACCAGGCGCGCGAGCATGGCACCAAATACAGCGAAGTCCGCGCCCGGCCGCCACGGGTCTATACCGAGAAGGACCTGGAGCGCGTGTACGAGCTTTACGCGGCCGAAGAAATCCGCGGTGCCACGCCGCGCTACTGGGAAGACGTGACCGTCGGGGACAAGCTGCCGACCATGGCGAAGGGGCCGATGACGGTCACCGGCTTCATCGCCTACGCGCAGGGCTGGGGCGGGCTGTATATCCGCGCCAACAAGCTGGCCTGGCGGCAAGCGCAGCATCACCCTGGGCTGGGCATCAAGAACCGGTTCGGCATTCCGGACTGTCCGGAGCGGGTACACTGGGAGCCGGAATTCGCGCTGATGGTCGGCGCACCCGGTGCCTATGACTACGGCCCGGAGCGCTGCTCCTGGCTGACGCACCACTTGACCAACTGGATGGGCGACGACGGATTTCTGCGCCGCGCCACCTGCAAGATCCGCCGGCACAATCCCGAGGGTGACCTGTTGTTCATCGACGGCACGGTGGTGCGCCGGTTCGAGGAGGACGGGCGTCACCTGATCGAGATCGAGCAGGCGGCGCACAACCAGGATGGTGAACTCTCGGTGCTGGGCAGCGGGTTTGTCGAGTTGCCGAGCCGATCCGGGTGAGCGGGCGATCAGGTGTGAACGAGGTTGCAGCCCGTCTCGTTCAGCGGCGCGTAGGCATCCTTGCCGGGGATCGTCGCGACCGGCTCATAAAAGTCCCATTTGTGCGTTGATTTGGCACTGGGCTTGACGCGCCAGACATGCATCGGGTCCTGCAACTGGCCGTTGGGCTGCACCGGCACGTTGTCATGGTAGAAGTCGTTCACCGGCATGGCGTGCATCTTCGCCACCACCGCGTCGGCATCAAGGGTGCCGGCCGACTGAACGCCACGCATCCAGTGCAATGCGGCCGAATAATCGGCGGCCTGCGCCATCGTCGGCGGCTGATCCATTCGTTTCGCGAATCGCTCGGTCCACGCACGTGTCCGCGGGGTCAGATCCCAGTAGAACGAATTGGTCAGCACAAGGCCTTCGCAGACGTCCTGACCGAGTGCCAAGACGTCGGTGACGAACATGACCAGTGTGGCGAGGCTCTGACCGCCTTTGACGATGCCGAATTCGGCCGCCTGCTTGATGCAGTTCTGCAAGTCGACGCCGGCATTGGCGAACCCGATGACTTTGGCGCCCGATGTGCGGGCCTGCAGCAGGGCGCTGGAGAAGTCGGCGGTGCCGAGCGGCGCGCGAACACTGCCGAGGACCTGGCCGCCGGCCGCCTTGACGAACTGTTCAGTGGCGGCCTGCAGGGAATAGCCGAACTGGTAGTCGGCGGTGATGAAGAACCAGGAGGTGCCGCCGGCTCGCGTAAGGGCGTCGCCGGTGCCCTTGGCGAGCGAGTAAGTGTTCGCCCAGAAATGGAACCCATAGGGCGAGCAGAACTTGCCGGTGAATTCGGTGGCCGCCGGTCCGTTGCCGAGGTAGATTGTTTTCTTCTCGCGCGCGACTTCCTGGACGGCGAGGCCGGACGAGGTGGCACCGCCGTCGACCAGAAGGTCGAAGCCGCTGTCGATCCAGGCGCGTGCCTGTGCGCTGGCGATGTCGGGCTTGTTCTGGATGTCGGCCTGCTGCACCTCGATCGTCCGGCCGAGCAGGGTGCCGCCGAAATCCTCGACGGCGAGTTCCACGGCGATCTTGGCGCCGGGGCCGTTGACGTTGCGATACGGACCAGCGACGTCGCTCAGCAGCCCGATGCGGATCGGCATCGATGCGGCCTGGGCTCGGATCATAGCGGGGCGCGCCAGCGCGGCGGCGGTTGCAGCGGCGAGCGCCATGCGGCGGGTGATCGCGTTGGGCGGATTTTTCATTGGATGTGACTTTCCCCGGAACGGTTTCGGCGGGAAGGTGAGCCTGGGTGGGTGTTGTTGTCAAATAGGACTCTATATTGTATATGGACAATACAACGAATGGTCGTATGAAGAAGGCCATGAGTACGGTTGTGACGCCTCGGGCTGCGGCTGGGCCGGCGGCCAGGGCACCGCGGATCCGGCAGGTGCCGGCGCTGTCGCGCGGCATCGCGATCCTGCGTCTGCTGGGGCGCAGCGACGCGCCGCTGGGCGTACATGAAATCGCCCGCGCGCTCGACCTTGTGCCCAGCACATGCCTGCACATCCTGCGGGTGCTGACCGGCGAACATCTGGTGGCGATGGACAAGGCGACGAAGAAATACAGCGTTGCCGCGGGATTGGTTGCCCTGGCGCGCACCGCGTTGCGCCAGCACACGTTTCCGGCGGAGGTGCAGCCTGACCTGGATGAATTGTCGGAGCTGTACGGCGCGACGGCGATCGGCGTGGAGGCGAGCGGTCTGGAGCACATGGTTGTCGTAGCGCTGGCACGCGCCGTTTCGCCGCTTCAGGTGCATGTCGAGATCGGCAGCCGGTTTCCCGCCCTGATCAGCGCGACGGGGCGCTGCCTGGCGGCGTTCGCGGCGTATCCATGGTCGGAGATCAAGGCGCGGTTCGCGCGGCTGCGCTGGGACGTGCCGCCGACGCTGGAAGCGTGGCGTGCCGAGGTGGAGGCGACACGGCTTGGGGGCTATGCCATCGACGATGGGCAATACATTCGCGGCGTGAGCATCGTCGCGGCGCCGGTGCACATGGCGAACGGATCGATGAACGCGCTGGTGGTTGTCGGCGTCAGCGAGCAGATGCGGCGGATCGGGCTGACCGAGATGGGCACCGAATTGCGCGGCCGGGCGGCCCGTCTGACGGAGGCGTTCGGGGGGCGGACAGTGGGTGGTGGTGCTGCCAGCGGAACGTGAGTTCGAACTCCCGCCGCGTTTCGCGCCGGCTGGCGCGCCCGCCACGGTGGTTGCGGTAGCGTGATCACACTGTACATTCCCGCCTGGGATGCCCAAGGGGGAAATCATGATGCGCGGCAGATGCGTGGCGTCGTTGTTCGCAGTGGGCCTGGTGCTCGTAGCGGCGTCGGCTGCACAAGCGGGTTCACCCCAGACTGCCAGGATCCAGGCGGCCCTGGAGGCATGGCTGACCGACCGCGCGGCGGCCGAAAAGGTGACTTGCATCGCCGCCTACATCAGCTTTGGGGATCCCGGTCCGGCCATCGAGGCGTTCGCCGGCAAGGTCGGCAGCGGTCCACAGGAGCCGCCGATCCGCCAGGGCACGCTGTTCCAGATGGGCAGCACGTCGAAGTCCTTTACGGCGGCTTTGATCCTGCAGCTTGAGGCCGCGGGCAGGCTGTCCATCGATGACACGCTTGGCAAATGGCTGCCGCAATACCCGGCGTGGAAGGACGTGAGCGTCCGGCGGCTTCTCAATATGACGAGCGGCATTCCAAACTATTCCGAGACCGAAGCGATGTCCCGCATCTGGGTGAGCGATGCCACGCGCGAGCTGACTGCCGAGGACCTGATAAAACTTGCGTATCCCACCGGCGCCGGCGACCTGCCGGCGAGCAGCGGGTATCACTACTCGAACACCAACTACATCCTGGCCGGCATGATCGCGGCGAAGGCGGCTGGCCAGTCCTATCGTGATCTGGTGCATCAAATGGTCATCGGAACGTTCGGGTTGGATAGCACGTTCTATGAAAGCGGGGCATATCCAGCCGCGGTGACCGCTCGGCTGGCGCACGGCTATTTCGCCAACCCCGCCTGCGCCGACTATCAGCCGAATTGCACCCGCTCCTGGAACCTTCCGCTGATGGGACGTGACGTTCGCGGGATGAACACCTCGTGGGCGCAGGCGGCAGGCGGTGCAATCGCCGATGCGCGCGATGTGGATCGTTGGATGCGCGCGGTGTTCGAGGGGCGCGTGGTGCCCCCCAAGCAGCAATCGGAATGGATGGCGCTTGTATCGACCAAGACGGGCGAGCCGATCGCGGAGGTGTCGGCCGATGATCCGCGCGGATTTTCACTCGGTCTGGGCAAGGCCGTTCTTAGACCGATCGGGGCGCATTGGTACTACCAGGGCGAGACCCTGGGCTACCGGACGCTTTATGTGTGGTTCGAGCAGGAGAACATTATGATCACGCTACAGACCAATTCGCAGCCGGCAGCGGACGCGGACAAGCTGCATGACTTATTGGGCACCATCTATCAAATCGTGCGGGACGACGCGAAGTAGGGAAGGCGGGCCAAGTCATTGATTTCCTTGGCGTCCCGTACCGGGAATCGAACCCGTGTTACCGCCGTGAAAGGGTAGTAACTCCGTCCCAGGCAATCCCGCGCCGTTCAGCTAATAGCCTGATATTGCGAAAGAGTGTCCCACGCAATCCCATTGCGTTCCGGCTCATCTATGCCGTATGTATGCCGCATATGCCGTATGGCATGTGGGAGGGCTTGCCTGATGCCTCGGAAAACGCGGGACGATCGATTGGACACACGCACGGCGCGGTTGAAGCTGGCGCCGCGGCCGGAACCGTACTGGCGGAACATCCAGGACGGCCGCGCCATCGGGTATCGGCGCGTGCCCAGCGGCAAAGCAGGGTCGTGGATCGCGCGCTGGTATGCGTCTGGCGACGGCCGGCGCTATCGGGCACTTGGTGCGGCGGACGACATGCTCGACGCGGACGGCGCAGACACTCTGTCGTTCTCGCAAGCTCAGGACAAGGCCAGGGCGTGGTTCGCCGAGGTGCAGCGCAACGGTGGGCATGTTGTTGAACCGCTGACGGTGCGCGACGCCATGACGACATACGAGGCGGATTACTTGGTGCGCGGCGGTAAAGCCGTCACCGATCTGCACACCACGATCAATGCCCACATCCTGCCAGCGCTCGGCGACAAGCTGGTTAATGACCTGACGCGCCCTGTGCTCAAGGCGTGGCACCAGAAGCTGGCCACGTCCCCCGCACGCCTGCGCACCAAGGCGGGCGCAAAGAAACGCAGGGTGCGGGTGGTGGCGGAGGACGACGCGGATGGCAACAGAGCGCGGCGAGCCACTGCAAACCGGGTGCTCACGGTGCTTAAGGCGGCGTTGAACCACGCGCGGGCGGAGGAGAAGGTGACGTGTCCCAGCGATGCTTGGGCCGCTGTGAAGCCGTTTAAGGGCGTCGACGCGGCGCGGGTGCGCTACCTGCCGGACGATGAAGCGCGCAGGCTGGTGAACGCCTGCCCGACAGATCTGCGTCGGCTGGTTTCGGCGGCGTTGGTGACAGGGTGCCGGTACGGAGAACTTGCGAGACTTCGGGCGGCGGACTTCGATGCCACCGGCCGCGTTCTTCACATTCGACAGTCAAAGGGCAGCAAGCCGCGCGCCGTGCCGCTCACCGACGATGCAGCGCGATTCTTTGGCACCGAGACGGCGGGCAGGGCACCTGGCGCGCTGATCTTGGCCCGCGAAGATGGTGGCGGATGGGGAAAATCGCATCAATTCCGGCCGCTGCGGGAAGCCTGCGAGAATGCCAAGATCGCACCCGCCGCATCGTTTCACGTCTTGCGACACACCTTCGCGTCGCGGTTGGTGATGAAGGGTGTGCCGATGTCGGTCTGTGCCGCCGCGATCGGCGACAGCGAGGCAATTTGCGCCAAGCACTACGCGCACCTTGCGCCGTCCTACATCGCCGACACGATCCGCGAGCACGGCGGCGGCCTTGGCATCGTGCCGCTGACAAACGTGATGCCGCTTCGCCCCATCGCGTCGCCTGTCGCCTGAGCGGCACCATCCGCACCGGCGAGCGAGGTGGTGACATTGCGCGTGGGGGTGTGGCGACTGACGGTAGAAAACTGGCCTGCAACTGCACCGTCGTTGATGACCGCCTCGATCCCCAAGACGAAGAACGGCGAGCCGCACACCGTCCCCCCGGTCCCGGTTGCCGACTGGCGACACCGGAAACCACAAGCAGCCCGACCCCAGCGCGCTGATCTTCGCCACGTCCACTGGGGCACCATTCGGCAACTCGGACCGCGAGACCAAGGCGCTGCAAGCGGTGAGCGGCACCGAGGGCTGGCACCGCCACGACCTGCGCCGCACCGGCGCGACCATGCTGGGCGAGGTGGGCGAGCTACCGGACATCATCGAGGCGGCGTTGAACCACACCAGCATCCGGTCCCCACTGGCCGCGACGTACAACCGGAGCCGATATCGGCCCCAAGTGGCCGCGGCGCTGCAACGCCTGGCGGATTCGCTGGACGGGATTGAGGCGAATGCCGCGAACGTAGCGCCCCTGAACCGTGTCAACACGAATGCCACCGAGTAGCCGGCCATTCGGCTCGCTAATTCGGCAATCAGCGGCGGGAACGACGATGCGCAGTCGGGCCAGCAGCGGCGCCACGCAGATGCCTGGCGCCATCGTCAGAAGCGAGTCGCGCCGACTCGACGGTCCATTTCACAGTGCCACTCGGAGGGCAGGCGGCGATGGTCCGACAAGCCGGGCTACGCGCCGGGTTCTCCCCGACGTCGTGCGTACGGAGCGCGGTCATGGAGGCGCTGGTGGGTCGGAGGAAAGGCGAGCAGGTCGCACGCCCGATTAGTTTGGTCCAGGGGTTCGCGGAGTTCCTCGGTCGGTTGACGGGCCCTCCCGTCGATAGATTTGCGCTGCCGAGGCACTGGAGTTTTCTCGGCGAGGCGAACCAACAGCAGATCGGCTGCGAGAAGTCGGTGATCGCCCTGATTGGCGAAGTTTTCGCGATAGCCCGTCGATACCTGGGACCCGACCGCGCTAGAGATATCTGGCGAAAAGCAGCTGAAGGCAAGCCAGGCAGGCCGAAGGGACGGCGCAGGAGTCCCGGGGAGCACGCGATGCTCCTCGATCTATATGACACCCTGTCCGAGGGTCGCGATGAAAGGTCTCGGAAGTCGTTGCCCAGGGTGATGGCAACAGACCTGAAAAGGACGAGCCCTGACAAATTTCTTGCTACTGTAGGGTCGATCGAAACGCGCATTCGTCGGCTGCTGACAAACCGCGAACAGGACCGGGCAGCCAAGTGCAAGGCAGAACGCGAGTCGGTGCCAGCCCTAGCAGCGACCTATTCCCTATTACATTCTTCAGCGACTGGTGGTTGGCTCAATCAAGCTGCGAGATGGTATCTTTAGATTTAGCTGAACAAGATGTTTATCTACCGAGCACCACTAGTGTCCGTTTCGCTGAACCAGGATTCCGTGAATGCCCAGTTCACACAAGGGGTTTAGAGAATCGTTGCTGGAGCGGATTTGAACTCGTTGTGGCGCTCGCCGACGACCAAGCGGCGAGAGCCCGGCCGTGAACAGCGGCAAGACGCGGTTCACGCACCTCGATCATCGCGAAGCACCTCGGTCCGGCGCCTTTCTCTCTACACATCGCGCCAGGTCCATTCGGCCGCAATATTCTAAAAAATGGCCATCCAGTCTGCATTCTTGGAATGAGATCTACCAGACCGAAGACGCAATCAATGGCAACCCGTTGAATTTATTTACATTCTAACCGGACGCCAGTGACCGAACACCTTATTTTGGCGCGAGGATTCGGCGGTATCCTCGGTCAGCCGATGTTCCATAGCCCTGCTCCTCATGATCCCTTCAGCGAGCGTAGGGTGGGTTGCCCTTCGCAACCCACCGTTTCAAAGCGCGTAAGCCGCGACGCGGGCACGCGGCTTGTGGTGGGTTGCGAAGGGCCACCCACCTCCTGACTGACCTCAGCCATAGGCGAGCCCGTCGTTCAGCTGGGCATAGGCGGGCAGCAGAGCATCACCGCCACGGCGCTCACGGAGCCGCCCGACACCTTTGGCGATGCTTCCCACCTCCGGCTCAAGCAGGTGCGGCATGACATCGACGAGGCGGGGCAATCCAAGAATCCGGTGCTGCGCCAGATGAGCCAGTACCAGTTCGCGGGCGTCCCCGGCGGCCCAGTCGCTCGTCCCCCGCGACTGTGCGAAATTGAACGCGGCGTTAATGCCTTTGATCCAATACCAGGGCTCAAGCCGCTCGACGACACCCTCAACGATCCGCCACATCGGCAAATAGTCCCGCGCGAAGATCACCTGCGATCCATCGCTGAGCGTCCAGTAGCCGTAGGGTAGCCAGAGCCGCGAGGGGACAAAGTCGGCCAGCGGCGAGCGCGGGGTGACGACCTCGAAGTCGGCGCAGGTTTCAGGCCCGCTGTCATAGACGACTGATGACGGCCGTCCGGCGATCCGGAGATAGGCAGGCCGGCTCGGGCGGCCGCCGGCTCTCACCTTGACGACGGTTCCCGGTTTGCCGCGTGCCGATGGTCCGAAGAACTCGCTGACGCCAGATCGTGGTCCGAACACTGAGCTGATCGTTCAACGACCAGGCGCCCCCGAACAGTCGCGCCTTCGTCAGTGCGAACTGGACATCTCCGTCGGCCAGGTCCAACTCGTCCGCCAGGCCGAGGATCACCCGAACAGCGGTCAGATGCTCATTCCCCTCACACAACGTTGTGGCGCCGGGCCGCAGGCTTGCGGAAAGTTCATGCCAGTCTCTGTACCCGGCTGCGCGAGCGACCGCATCTTGCGTTGCCGAGAGCTTCAGGTGTGGGGACAGGCGGACGAGATACTTGGCAGCCGCTTTCGGCCGCTCGGCGCTAGAAAACTGAAGGCGCATCGAACCACTCCGGCGGTGCTGGGAAGAGCGTGTCCACTGGGCCCGCGCGCACCTGGAAGAGGTTCAACGGGGTGTTCCAAATTCCTGCCCTTGGGCTTCGCCATTGTGGACGGCGTGGCCGGATCGGCCAGCGATCAGGCTAAACCATCACGCAGCCGATGCAATACGACCTAGCGCCCTGAATGTCCGCTTTCCGGCAGCGACTTAAAGTCCGCCTCTGGTCGGAACGGCTGCTTTGGAGTGTCCAACGGCAATAAACAGTCATTCAGACTTCTGCGAAATTGTAGACGGAGGGGCGGGGAGAGGTATAGCGACCAGAATCGGTCACTCGCCTGTGACGTGGAGTATGACGGCGTTTGCTCCGCTGCAGGAACACCTTCTGGGCAAAACCGAGCGACGCGAACCAACTGTCACCGGCATTCCGAAACATCGATAGAAACTTACCGAATTTTCACAGTTTCAGTTCACGATCACGGCCCGGTGGAACTGGAGGTGCAGTCATGTCCGTCTCCCCCGAGTGTCCAACGTATTGCCGCGGTGTCAAGTTCCCGCAGCGCGATGGCCAAACTGGAGGATGAGCGCACCGAAAGTGCTGCGGTCAAGGAGAGAGAAGCCGTCACCGGGAAAGACGCTGCAGTTCTGACTAACCCCTCAAGTGTGGTGAATATCAAGGCTTGAACAGCACCTGCTCTCGATGAAGCCTTTTTGGGCTGACGTCGGATCTAATTTGGGGGCGGCCGCTACTTTCCGAGCTTGTTGCACTGTGGCTCGGTTAGTAGCTGGGTCAGTATCTTCCCGGGTCGTGTACCTCGGTGTCGGCCATCTAGGTTGAAGGAGTGGATCCTCGGCTTGTGTGGGCTGGGCGCAAGCGGACCCCCAACCGCCAGCGTGCCACGTTCGCCAGGCGATCGAACCACAGATACACAACCGGCGTCGTGTAGAGCGTCAGCACCTGGGAAACCATTAGGCCGCCAACAATCGCGATACCGAGCGGCCGGCGCAACTCGGCGCCCGCGCCGGTCCCCAGCGCGAGTGGAAGCGCACCGAGCAGCGCCGACATCGTCGTCATCATGATTGGGCGGAATCGCAGCACGCAGCCCTGCCGGATCGCCTCCCGCGCGGGCAGCCCCTGTTCGCGCTCGGCGGTCAGCGCGAAATCAATCATCATGATGGCGTTCTTCTTCACGATCCCGATCAGAAGGATGATCCCGATCATCCCCATGATCGACAGGTCCTGGCCCAACAGGATCAGCGCGAGCAGCGCGCCCACCCCCGCCGAAGGCAGTGTGGAGATGATGGTCAGCGGATGGATGGCGCTCTCGTAGAGCACGCCGAGCACGATGTAGACCGCGACCACCGCTGCCAGGATCAGCCAGGGCTGATTGCTCAGTGCGCTCTGGAAGACCTGCGCGGTGCCCTGGAACGTTGCAATGACGGAGTCCGGCTTGCCAACCACCCGATCCGCCGCGCGGATCGCGGTAACCGCGTCGCCCAAGGCGTAGCCTGGTGCAATATTGAACGATATCGTAACGGACGGAAACAGGCCCTGGTGGTTGATCGACACTGGCGAAACGCCGTTCTCCACCTTCGCCAACAGGCTGAGCGGCACAAGCTGCCCCGAGATCGGCGACTTCACGTAGAGGTGCTTCAGCCCGTCCGTGGAAAGCTGGAAGCGCGGGTCGACCTCCTCTACCACGTGGTACTGGTTGAGCTGCGTGAACAGCGTGGCGACCTGGCGCTGGCCGAACGCGTCGTACAGCACATCATCGATCGCCTGCGCAGTGATGCCGAGCCGGGACGCGGTGTCCCGATCGATTTGCAGCGTAGCGCTGGTCGCCGATGCCTCCGCATCCGACGTGACATCGCGCAGTTGCGGCAGGGACGCGAGCTTATTCAGAATGATGCCGGACCACTTGTTCAGTTCGGCGACATCGGCGTCCTGCAAGGTGTACTGGTACTGCGTCGCGCTGATACGGCCGCCGACCTGGATGTCCTGGCGAACCTGCATGTAGAGCGCGATGCCTTCGACCCCGGCCACCTTCCGCTTCAGGCGATCCATGACCTGTGTCGCCGTTGCATCGCGCTCCGCGAACGGCTTCAGATTGATGAATATGCGTCCCTGGCTGAGCGTCCCCGCTTCGCCAATCCAGTAATACGCATTGTCCACATCGGGATCGGCCATCACGATGTGCCCGAGGCGCTGGATCCGCGCGGCCATGGCATCGAACGAAATGTCCGGCGCGGCCTTCGCCACACCGATGATCAGGCCGGTGTCCTGCTGCGGAAACAGCCCCTTCGGTGCGACAACGTAAAGCCAGGCCGTCGCGCCGAGCGTCACGAGCATCACCGCCAGCGTCAGTCCCGGTCGCTGCAACACGCGGTCTAGCCCGTTCGCGTAGCGCCGCAGCATGCCGTCGAACAAGCCCTGCGAGAAGCGATAGAGCCTGCCATGCGCCTTGTCAGGCCGGTGATCGAGCAGCCAGGCGCATAGCATCGGCGTCATGGTCAGCGAGACAACGCCGGACACCGCGACCGCCACGCTGACGCACACCGCGAATTCGCGGAACAGGCGCCCGATGATCCCACCCATCAGCAGCACGGGGATGAAGACCGCGATCAGCGATACGGTCATCGACACGATGGTGAAGCCGATCTCCCGCGACGCATCGATCGCCGCCTGCAATTTGCCCTTGCCCATCTCCAGGTGGCGCGTGGTGTTCTCGATCACCACGATCGCATCGTCCACGACAAAGCCGACGGCGATGGTCAATCCCATCAGCGACACGTTGTCCAGGCTGTAGCCAAGCAGATACATGGCCGCGAACGTCGCGATCAGCGACATCGGGATGGTAAGGCTGGGGATCAGCGTGGAGCGTAGATCGCGCAGGAAGGCGAAGATCACCAGCACCACGAGCACGATGGTGATCAGCAGTGTGATCTGCACACCGTTCACCGATGCGCGGATTGTCTGAGTGCGGTCGCCCACGACGTGGAGTTTTGCCGCGGCAGGCAGTGAGGCAGTCAGCTCCGGCAGCCGCTGCTCGATCCGCTGGATCGTATCGACGACGTTGAATCCTGGCAGCTTATGGATGTCGATGATCACCGTGCGCTTGTCCTGTAGCCAGGCAGCCTCGTGGATGTCCTCCGGTGCATCCACCGCGGTGCCGACATCCGACAGGCGGATCGGCGCGCCGTTCCGGTAGGCGATGACCAGCGACTTGTAGGCGCCGGCGTGCATGAGCTGGTCGGTGGCGTTGAGTACGACCGATTGGTGAAGCCCATTCAGCGTGCCCTTGGGCGCGTTCACCGTCTGTGTGCCGATGGCGGCGCGAACATCCTCCAGCGTCAGGCCGAGCGCGGCCAGCCGATCCGGATCGAGGCGCACCCGCACCGCGGGGCGAAGCTGGCCATGGAAGTCAACCAGTCCGACGCCAGGCATCTGCGCGATCTGCGGCGCGATGAAATCCTCGGCGTAGCGGTCCACCTCGGTCAGCGGCAGCGTATCCGAGGTAAGCGCCAGCGACAGGATGGTGAAATCGGCGGGGTTGCTCTTCTCGTAGGTTGGCGGGTTGGGCAGGTCTTTCGGCAACGAACCGCTGGCAGCGTTGATCGCGGCCTGCACGTCCTGCGCGGCGGCATCGATGTTGCGATTAAGGTCGAACTGCAGCGTGATCTGCGTCAGGCCGAGCGCGCTCGACGACGTCATCTGGGTCATGCCCGAGATGTCGGAGAAAGCCCGCTCAAGCGGTGTGGCCACCGACGACGCCATGATGTCTGCATTCGCGCCCGGCAATTGCGCGGTGACCGAGATGGTGGGGAAGTCAACCTGTGGTAGTGGTGCAACCGGCAACGAGAAATACGCAACCATGCCAATGAGGATCACGCCGATGGCCAGCAGCGATGTCCCGATGCGCCGTCGAATGAAGAGCTCAGACAAGCTCATCCTGTCGGCCCTTCGTTCACCTTGACGCCGGGGGCAAGCCTCGACTGGCCATCGAGCACGATGTTCTCGCCGGGTTGCACGCCCGACAGGATTTCGGTGAAGCCATCAGTGCTCGGGCCCGGCTTCACCTCTTGCACCGCAACCGAGTGGTCCGCTCGAACGACGTAGACATACGGCCCATTTTCGCCGCGCAATACCGCGCGGTCCGGCACGACCGTGGCCGCGCGATCGGTGCGCACCTTTATGCGCGCGGTCACGAATGTGCCTGGCCACAGCGAATGGTCAGCGTTGGCGAAATTTGCCTTCAGGCGCACCTGCCCGTTCGCCGGATCCACTTGGCTGTCGATGAAGACCAACGTACCATCAGCGAGATGGCGCCCGCCGTCGCGTGTATCCACCGCGACCGGCAGTTCGCCCCGTGCCTGACCCGCCAGCACCTCGGCCAGATCGTCCTGCGGCAGCGAGAACAGCACCGAGATCGGCTGCATCTGCGTCACCGTGACCAGCCCGTTCGGATCACTGGCACGGACGATGGCCCCGGGGTCCACCAGGCGCATGCCGACGCGGCCGGTAAGCGGCGATGTCACGGTGCAGAACTCAAGGTTCAGTCGCGCCGTGTCGATCATCGCCTCGTCGGCTCGCACGGTGGCTTCGAGCTCGGCGACCTGTGCCTTCAATGTGTCGGCATTCTGCGATGTGCCGGCCCCCAGCGTCGCGAGCTTGCTGGCACGGCCCAGGTCCAGCCGCGCGTTCGCCAGTTGCGCCTGGTCCTTCGCCTGATTCGCCAGTGCCTGGTTGAGTTGCGCCTGGAATGGCCGCGGATCGATCTGCGCCAGCACGTCGCCCGCATGCACGTCCTGTCCTTCGGTGAACGCGACGCGATCCAACTGGCCATCGACACGGACCTTCACCGTGACCACGTTGATAGGCTGCACTGAGCCTATTCCGGAGAGCCAAATCGGCATGTCGCGTGTCGTCGCAACGCCGGCGGTGATCGGAATTGCGCCAGGCGCGCTCACTCCGCGTTCGTGTCCACTATCCGACATCACCAGGCGATAGAGTGCGATGCCGGCGCCCACAAGCAACAGAACAGCCAGCAACCGGATGGCGGAACGGCCGAACCGCAACCGCTGGCGTGTCTCGATCTCGCGTCCGACCACTTCGCCTGCCATGGTTCCCGCCTAGTTCGCAGCGGTCTTGCCGATATCGGCGTTGGCCGTATCGGTCGGCCCGGCATCGAATCCACCTCCCATCGCGCGGAACAGCCCTACGGCCGCCTGCAGGCGCTGCAGGTGCACCTGCAAGAGTGCGTCCTCGGCCTGGTACAACGTCCGTTCGACGGTCAGCACAGTCAAGAAATCGGCAGTTCCCAGTTGGAACTGTACGGCGGTGAGCCGCGCGGCTCGTCGCGCCGAATCCGCTGCCACCGTATCGGCCTCCTCCAGATCCTTAACCTGTGCGACCGCGGTCAGCGAATCCTCGACATCCTGCAGCGCGGCGATGCACGTCTGGCGGTATGTGGCGGTGAGTTCGACGACCTGTGCGCGGCTCAGTTGCAATTGGCCCTCCAATAATCCGCCGGAAAACAACGGTTGCAGCAGTGTTCCGCCGACATCCGACAGACCTTGCGCCAACGGAAAGAAATGGCTGAGCGAGGGGCTGGCGATACCACCCGCGGCGGTCAGGTTGAGGCTTGGATAGAATGCCGCACGGGCGGCGCCCACGCTGAAATTGGCAGCGACGAGCCGCGCCTCGGCCGCTCTGATGTCGGGCCGTTGCCGCAACACGACGGACGGCAGGTTGGCCTGCGCCTGCGGAATCGTCAGATTGTCCGGGCTGTGTGCGGCCACGTCGAAACCTTCGGGAATGCCGCCCACCAGGATCGCGAGCGAGTGCAGGTTCTGTTCCAACTGCTGCTGCAGGATGGGGACGGCGGACTCGAATGTCGCGACAGCATTGCGCTGTTGCTCGACGTCGATGTCCGTCGCGGTTCCAACCGAACGGCGCGCTTCGATCAGCGAAAGCACCCGCTCGGCATCGTGCGCAATCGTTTTCGCGAGGCGAATGCGTTCTTGCAGCGAAAGTATCTGAAGGTAGGTATCGGCCACCGATGCGGTCAGCGTCATCGCGACCGTATCGCTGTCGAAGGCGCTCGCGGCCGCCAGGGCTTTCGCCGACTCCGCGGTAGCGCGGTTCTTGCCCCAGAAGTCGATCTCGTAGGTCGCGAGGCCGAACGCATTCTGGGTGCGCGACGTTTGCAGGCTGGTCCCTTGCCCGTTGCTGCGATCCAGCGTCCCATTCAACGACAGCGCGGGATAGAGCGGCGCGCCGGCAATCCGGGCGGTGCCGCGCGCTTCGTCTATCCGTGCGATCGTCGCCTGCAGGCTATCGTTCGTCGCCAGGCTGCGCTCCACGAGTGTGGACAGTTCGGTACTCCCAAAGCTCCGCCACCAACCGCTGCGGACCGCGATCGCGTTCTTCAGGCCCTGGCTCGAGGCCCCGCTCCAGGCCGGCGGGACCGGCGGATCCGGCCGCGTGTACTTCGGCACGAGCGAGCAGGCGCTTTGCAGCCAGGCGCCTTGCAGCAATGCCAACGGCATTACGAAACGGGCCAAGAGACTGCGCCGCGTTGCCTGCCCCACGTCGCCGGCAACACGGCGAGCCCCAGAGCCACACATATTCGCTATGGCACCCGCCCGAGCATGTTCCGATCCCTTTCCCTATGCCATTCACAGGATGACCAACCGGCGGTTGGAGGCACATCGCGGGAAGATTGGGAATTGGTAATCCGAGGGCACAACTGTGGCAATCAGACGTATGCTGCTGGAATCTCGGCAGGGATGGGCAGTTGACTGCACCTCCCTGAAGGGTCGAACGACTTGATGTGTGGACTACAGGAGAGTCATGCGCATCCTGGTGATCGAGGACGACAAGGAGACGTTGGCCTATGTTGCCAATGGCCTCACCGAACTGGGCCATGTGATCGATCGAGCCGTGAACGGGCGTGACGGACTGTTCCTGGCGGCGGACGGCTCCTACGACCTGCTGATCGTTGATCGCATGATGCCCGTGATCGATGGCTTGAACGTCGTGTTGTCGCTGCGTGCAGGCAAGGTCAACACGCCGGTGCTGTTCCTTACAACGATGGGTGGCGTGTACGATCGTGTGGCAGGGCTGAAGGCCGGTGGAGACGACTATCTTGCCAAACCCTTTGCGTTCGCCGAGTTGGCTGCTCGCGTAGAGGCCCTTGGTCGACGGCCTCGGGGTATAGCGGAGACGGCTGTGCTGCAGGTTGGCGATCTCGAACTTGACCGCATGACGCGCGTGGTTCGCCGCGCCGGGCGTGAAATCGAGTTGCAACCCCGTGAGTTTCTGTTGCTCGAATACCTGATGCGGCACGCGGGACAGGTGGTTACCCGCACGATGCTGCTGGAAGGGGTTTGGGACCTGCACTTCGATCCACGCACGAACGTCGTCGAAAGCCACATGAGCCGCCTGCGCAGCAAGGTTGACAAAGGTTTTGTGGCTGAACTGATCCATACCGTGCGCGGTGCCGGCTATGCAATTCGCGCACCTGGGTAGGCAATTCCGGACCTCCACCTTCCGCCTGACCCTGGTCATTGCCGGCCTGTTCGTGGTTTGCGTTGCGGTCCTGTTCGCAACGATTGACTGGTACGCGATGGGGACGCTGCAGGCGGATCTGCAAACCACCGTATCGGCACGACTTGCGGCCATCATGGAGAACCACGCGCAGTCGGACGAAGCGATGCTCATAAGGAACGTCAAGGAGGTACTCGAGCAGGATCCGGGTGCCTACGTTCTTCTGCTGGCTGCTGATGGTCAGCGTCTCGCGGGCAATGTCACGGTGAATACTCGGCACGCTGGCTGGATTTCACTGGTCATACCCCGACCAGGTCCCGATGGCATCTCCCATCGGCATCCCGTTATTGCCCGGGGCGTACAACTGCCCGATGGTGGCTACCTCCTGGTCGGTCAGGATGCGTTTGCACTGGACGAAGTGCGAGAGCTGATCGCCCGAGCTTTCGGCGTGGGTGGCGCGCTGACCTTGGCTTTCGCCCTTGCCGGCGGCTTTCTGGTAAGTCGAGGCATCCTGCACCGATTGGCAATAGTCGGTCAGGCCAGCCAGGAGATCATGCATGGCGACATGTCGCGGCGACTCCCGACGCGCGGCACCGACGACGAATTCGACCAGTTGGTTGTCGGCTTCAACGCGTTGCTGGATCGCATCGGCATGCTGATGGAGAGGATGCGGCAGGTCACCAATGACGTTGCGCACGATCTTCGCACACCGCTGACCCGAATGCGGACCCGTCTGGAAGAGGTACGCCGGCGACCCCGCGACGCCAACGAGTACGAGGCCGCAATCGACCGCTCGATCGCGGACACCGAGGCGCTGTTGGACACTTTCGCGGCGCTTTTGCGCATAGCGCAAATCGAGGCGACAACTGACACAGGGACTTTGGCAGAAGTTGAGGCAACGGCCCTCATCGCCACGGTCGTCGAGCTCTACGAGCCATTGGCAGAGGAGCGAAACCAATCGATCAAAGGCCATGCCCGCGAATTCAGCATTCACGGCGACCGGGAATTGCTGATCCAGATGCTTGGCAATCTCGTCGAGAACGCCTGCCGGCATACGCCGCCGGGAACTCGAATCGAGGTCGGCGCGATGCTGTCAGGCGACCTGCCGATACTATGGGTGCAGGATGACGGGCCGGGTATACCAGACAATGAACGTGACCGGGTGTTCCGTCCGTTCTATAGGTTGGATGCCAGCCGCACGGCACCGGGCAACGGGCTCGGCCTAAGTCTGGTGGCGGCTATCGCGGAGCGCCACCGTGGTAGCGTCGTGCTCAGCGACGCGGCCCCGGGATTACGGATCGAGGTCCGCATTCCACAGCATCGGTGAGCATCGGCCTGATCCACAAGCGAATTCTGGCTGGCCGGACATCACGTTACCGATTCCCAGTACCTGATACAAGCGTCTCATAATCCCGTTTCCTCGAGGATGGCGCTGAGAGTCCTGGGGCGGCCATGCTTACGGCCGCGCGGTCTGCGCGCCATCACACCTGTTGGTGCGGCATTTGATTTTGGATGGGAGCACGGACGCGGATGACGACACGCAACAACCGATTTGCTGCGACGATGCTCAACAAAGTGCCGGAAGTCACAATCTATTTCTGGACCATCAAGATATTATGCACCACGGTCGGCGAGACAGCGTCGGACTACCTGAATGAGAGTCTCGGATTTGGTCTGACCCGAACAAGCGCGGTCATGAGCGTGCTGCTCGTCGTCATTCTGGTAGCGCAGTTCAAGGCAAGAAAATACAATCCCACGCTCTATTGGGTTTCCGTCGTGATGATCAGCATCATTGGCACGCTGATCACGGACAACCTGTCGGACAATATCGGCGTGCCCCTCGAAGTGTCGACCATCGTGTTTTCGATCGTTCTCGGCATCGTCTTCCTCACTTGGTACGCATTCGAGAAGACGCTTTCCATTCACACAATCATGACAACCAGGCGCGAGTCATTCTACTGGCTGGCCATTCTGTTCACCTTCGCGCTGGGTACCGCGGCGGGAGACCTGTCGGCAGAGCGACTGCAACTTGGGTATCTGGTGTCGATATTCATATTCGGCGGTCTGCTTGCCCTGGTAGCGCTCGCCTACTATGGTCTCCGAGCAAATGCGGTTCTGGCATTTTGGCTCGCATATATTCTGACGCGCCCACTCGGTGCCTCGATCGGCGACTTCCTCTCGCAAGCACGCGCCGACGGAGGCCTTGGGCTGGGGCCAACCGAGACGAGCTACCTGTTCCTGGCAGCGATCCTGGCCCTGGTCGGTTACCTGACGGTCACGCGAAAGGATGAGATCCGCGGGTCTGTCCAGCCGCAGGGAGCTCCGGTGTTCGTTCGGCATGTGGCTACTGCAAATGCGGAGAGCGATCGCGGAACGGATCGCGATGGCACGGCAAACTGATCACCAGCGTCGGCGTGTCGCGCATCGACAACACCAGTCGAGCAGTGCAGAAATGTCGAAGTCTCCACCCGGCCCTGCCGTACACGACTACGTCGCTCGACGGCTCGGCTCCACCCCTCTCGAACATTCAGGCAGGGCGACCTATTGGCAGGTGCTGGCCGAGCGGACGATCAGCTTTGGAGTGTCCAACGGCGACAAGCAGACGTTCGTTCTTGGAAATTGTCGACGGCAGGTAGCTACCCAGAGCGGTCTTTCGGCGACGCAATCGGTTGGTTCCCCATATGATATCGATATTACATTAAAACTATTGCCCCAGCTTGGCATTCCCCATACCGCCAGCGGTTTCCGGAACACCGAGTTGCCGCCTACCCGCAAGATTGCCGGGCGAAGGCGCGGCATCCACGACTTCAAGTCGCCCTTGCGACTCTGCGGACGCAAGGGCCTGGATGGTCTCGCGCAGTATGGTCAGCGTTAGGAGCCCCCACATGGCCATCGCGGGCGAAGGGGCGCCCGCCTAGCCGAGAGATCCAGCGGCGCCAGCAAGGCCCCAACGAACGTCGCCAGGATCAGGACGCCCAAGGGGGTGCCAAAAGCGACCAGGATTGTCGCGGTCATAAGTCGAGCTCCTGCCGGGGTGCCTCAGTCGCCGGTGGGTCAGTTGTTATTGAGGGCGAGAGCCGGCGCATACCGGTAGGCCTGCGATCCCTGCGGGGCAGCGGGTGGCGAGCACGCCCTGAGCGCGAGGGCCGAGAACGGCCGCCAGCGTGAGGAACATGATCTTCATTGTCGTTCTCCTGATCGTGCGCGGATTGCACTTGGGTTGATCTCGCCGGTGTGGCGTCTCAGATGCTCCACGCGAGGCAGACCGTATCGAGCGGCAATTCACCGCCCCATCGCCTGTGCTTAAAATCCACTTCAGGTCGTGCTCGTGAAGCGCATCGCGCAATGTGCCGCGGAAGGGAACGCTACGGTTCCAGGGCCTTCGCCTCATCGACAGGCCCGCGAATCATGTATCCAGCCCCCAAGACCGTGTGGATTAGCGCATGCGCGAACCCCTGGTCTATTTTCTGTCTCAGGCGGTGCATGTGCATGTCGATGATGTTGCCCCGTGGATCGAAATCATAATTCCACGCTGCTTCCAGCAGCATGGATCGGGTGACCACCTGGCCCGCGTGGCGCATTAATTGTTCCAGCAACAGGAATTCACGGTGCTGCAGCCGCACCGGCTGACCTGCGCGGCTGGCCTGCCGCGCCTGGGTATCCAGCTCGAGGTCGGCGACGCGCAACACCGCCAGCCGCTGCGTCCGGTCCACCCGGCGCGCCAGTGAGTCCAGCCGCGCCAGTACTTCTGAAAAGGCATAGGGTTTGGCCAGATAATCGTCGCAACCGGCCTGCAAGCCTTCCACTTTTTCCGCAGAGCTGCCGATGGCACTCAGCATCAGTACGGGCATCACGGCGCCTTTTGCGCGCAGCCGACGCACCAGTGTCAGCCCATCCAGCGTCGGCAGGCGCCGGTCCACGATCAACGCGTCATAAATCCCTTCCAGTGCCAACGCCAGCCCGGTCTCGCCCTCTGCCGCGTGGTCGACGACATGGCCGCTTTCGCTCAGACCACGGAGTAGGTAACGCGCGGTGCGGCTGTCATCCTCGATGATCAGCAGGCGCATGCGAACCTCCCTCGTCTTGATGAACTAAAGTTTATCCTCGGGCGAAGCGGGCTTTTCTAGTCGGCTGGCAGAACCCATCATAGTCGAAAATTGATGTGGCGGCGTTCGCGGCGATCCCCCAACGCAGCCTGTTCCGAGGTGCGACCCATATGACTCGCGTTCTGGTGGTGGAGGACGATTCGCAGACGGCTGAGGAAATCAGGGCCGCGCTGGCTGATCACGGCTTTGCGGTTGAGTGCGCCGGCAATGGCCGCGATGGGCTGCTGAAGGCGGCGGCCGAAACCTACGATGCCATCGTGCTCGACCGCATGTTGCCCGGCGGACTCGACGGTCTCGGCGTGCTGGCAACGTTGCGCGCGGCAGGTGTGGAATCGCCCGTATTGATCCTCAGTGCGCTTTCTGGGGTGGATGAGCGCGTGCGTGGCCTCCGCGCCGGCGGCGATGACTACCTGACCAAGCCGTTCGACTTCCTGGAGCTGACCGCGCGGTTGGACGTGCTGCTCCGGCGCCATGCCAGGCCTCCGCAACGTGAGACCATGCTGCGCGTCGGCCGGCTGGAGATGGACCTGCTGACCCATACCGTCAGCCATGCCGGCAAGCCGGTTGAGCTGCTGCCGCGCGAGTATCGCCTGCTGGAATGCCTGATGCGGCACGCCGGGCAGGTCGTCACCCGCACCATGCTGTTCGAGGACGTCTGGAACTACCATCACATCGAACCGACCAACGTTATTGACGTACATATCGGCAAGCTTCGGCGGAAGATCGACCCCGACGGGATCGTCTCGATGATCCAGACCGTGCGCGGCGCCGGGTATATCCTTCGTGCGCCTGGCTGAGCTGCACCGCACGACCAGCTTTCGGCTGGCGATGCTGTTTCTGCTGCTGTTCGGCACAGCCGCGCTGCTTCTATGCGGGTTTCTTTACTGGCAAACTAAGGATTTCCTCTCCGAGCGCGCGGACGAAACGCTCGTGACGGAGCAAGCTGCTTTCGACGGCCTGGATGCATCGGAATTGCGCGAGTTGCTCGTCGCCCATGCGGTGATGGATCCGCACCTGGAACGGCCTTTCGCCTTGTTCGGACCGGCCGGCGAACGTGTCGCCGGCAATCCGGTGGGACCGCCGGATTTCCAGGTACTGGCCCAGCCGAGCGATCAGCCCTTCACGTTTACCCTGCGGCGCGACGATCGCCCCGTCTACTTCCGCGGTCTGATCCGCCACCTTCCGGACAGGCAGTACCTGCTCGTTGCCCAGGACATGACGAGCATCCGCGCCTTCGGCAACCTGCTGCTGGAATCCTGCCTATGGGGCGGTCTGGCCACCGTCCTGCTCGGCCTGACCGGGGCGGCCATCGCCGGCGCGGATGCGCTTCGTCGCATCGAAGGCGTCACCGGAGCCATTCAGCGCATCGTCCGCGGCGACCTGACGGGCCGGCTGCCCACGCGCGGCGATTCCGGCGATCTCGACCGGCTGGTGCAGGAGATCAACTTCATGCTGGCGGAGATCGAGCGCCTGATGCTGGAGGTGAAGGGCGTCTGTGACAACGTTGCCCATGATCTTCGAACGCCGCTAACACGTTTGCTCGCCGGGCTGGAGCGTACGCGCCGGCGTGGCGGATCGGCGGAGGATTACGCCGCCGCGGTGGACGAGGCCATCCAGGAAATCCGCAGTCTCCTGAAGACTTTCGCCGCCATGCTGCGTATTGCCGAGGTGGAAAGTGGCGCACGCCGCGCCGGTTTCACCAACCTGGACCTGTCGCAGATAACCGCGGACGTCATAGAATTTTACGAGCCGATGGCAGAGCAAAAGGGCGTTGTGCTGTTGCAGGCATGTGATAGTGCCGTGGTGATGCACGGCGATCCCAACCTTCTGTTCGAGGCCATCGGCAATCTGGTGGACAATGCGCTGAAGTTCACGCCGCCTGGCGGCCAGGTGGGCGTGCGCAGCTTTGCCAGCGACGACGGCCAGGGCATCGAGGTTACGGATACCGGTCCGGGTATCCCGCTCGATCAGCGCGAGGATGTACTGCGCCGTTTCTATCGGACAGAAGAGAGCCGCCATACCCCAGGCAGCGGCCTTGGCCTGGCATTGGTCGCGGGCGTTGCCGGACTGCACGAGATGGCGGTTCACATCACCGATGCAGATCCAGGTTGCAGGATCACACTGATTGGTACGCGCCGCCAGCGAAGCTGAAACCGATTTTAGCCGCGGGCGAAGCGGCAATTATTTGCCAAGCCTTATGTAGCATTCCGACGCAGGGCACTGATCGCCCTGCGCAGATCGGTCGTTCGGACGTTCCGGTCCTACAGCTTGGTTAATGACAGAGAAGATCATGAAAATCACTAGACCCCCGGCAGTGCGGTTCCTGCCACCAACGCTGCTGCGCGCAAACAAAACATGCACGAACATCGGCCGCATTCTCTCATCTGTGCTTGTTGCCAGTGGAGTGTCGCTTGCAGCGGTGAACGGTATCTCGCCGGCAAGCGCCGCCGTCGCGTCCAATCTGACGAAGGAGCAGCCTTTTGTCGACGAGAACAACACCGCGATGGCGAAGATGATGGCGGCCATGGCGATCAAGCCAACAGGGGATATCGATCGTGATTTCGTCGCGATGATGATCCCGCACCACCAGGGCGCAATCGACATGGTTCAGGCCGAATTGCGCTACGGTCATAACCAGCAACTTCTGCGCATTTCCCAGGAAATCGTCGTGGAACAGCTTCAGGAAATCGCCGCAATGCGCATCGCGGTTGGCGAGAAAGTGTCTCCTTACGAGGCGATGCTCGCGGCGAGCGCGCCGGGTGCGCCAGCGGCGGTCACTCCGGCGCGGGTGCCGCCGGGGCCCCCAGCAACGCTCTCGGTAGCGGCGGAAGGTCCGTTCCTCAGAGAAAACGACACCGTCATGACCAAGATGATCGACGATATGACGATCAAGCCGACCGGTGATATCGACCGCGACTTTGTGGCCGAGATGGTCCCGCACCATCAGGGCGCGATCGACATGGCTCAGGCCGAATTGCGCCACGGCCACAACGCGCAACTGCGGCGCATCGCCCAGGAAATCATCGTCGAGGAGATACAGGAAATTACTCTGATGCGCCTGGCGGTCGGCGAAGCACTGCCGCCTTCGATCGCCTCGCCGACCGATCCGTCACAGGTTCAGGTGCCGAAAGCTGAAACGGCCATCCGGCCGGCGCCGCAGACGTCGATGCAGATGGCTCCCCACCAGACAACCATGAAGTAGGAGAACCCAGAAATGAAACGCACGATCTTGGCGGCCGCCCTTCTCGCAGGGACAGCGCTCGGCGGCGTTGGCACAGCATTGGCCGGGCAGGCCCCTTCGGGCACCGCGGCACCCGATATTCCGATCAGCTCCCATGATCGGGTTTATACGTCCGATCAGTTTTCCAACACGGTGTCGGTCGTCGATCCTTCGACCAACAAATTCCTTGGCGTGATCCGTCTCGGCGAGCCCTCGCCCGCGAATTTCAGCCCGCTCTACAAGGGGCAGGTGCTGGTGCACGGCATGGGCTTCTCGCCCGACCACCGCACCATCGGTGTCGTCTCCATCGGTTCGAATTCGGTCACGTTCATTGATACCGCGACGAACACGGTGAAACACGTCACCTATGTCGGCCGTGCGCCGCACGAAGCGTTCTGGACTCAAGACGGCAAGGAGGTCTGGGTCACGGTGCGCGGAGAGAACTACATCGACGTGCTCGATGGCCACACCTATCAAGAGAAGACGCGCATCACCACGCCGCCCGGCCCGGGAATGACGATCTTCTCGCCGAACGGCAAATACGCCTATGCCTGCAACTCGTTCAACCCGGTCACCGACGTGATCTCGGTCGCCGATCACAAGATCATCGCGACCGTGAAGCAGGCGAGCCCCTTCTGCCCCGACATCGCCGCAACACCCGATGGCAAGCAAGTATGGTTCACGCTGAAGGATTCCGGCAAGACGGAAGTGTTCAATGCCCAGGCACCCTTCAATGTGCTGAAGGTACTCGACACCGGGCCTATCACCAACCACGTCAACATCGTGCACAACGCGAACGGAACATTCGCCTACGTAACCATCGGTGGCCTCAACGAGGTCAAGGTGTTCCGAACCAGCGACTTCTCACAGGTCGCCACGATTCCGACCGGCGCATTACCGCATGGGATCTGGCCTTCGGGCGACGGGACCCGGGTCTACGTGGGGCTGGAAAACGGAGATGGGGTTGCCGCGATTGATACGTTGACCAACAAGGTGATTGCGACGCCGTCAATCGGTCAGGCACCGCAGGCCCTTACCTACGTGCCCGACGCAGTTCCCTCCGGTCCCGGCACTCAGAATCTTCAACCGCTCGGCCTTGCAGGACGGGTCGCGCATCTCTCGCTCGCCGCCTCCGCCAAGGATAACGGCAAGGCTCCCACCAGCGTCTCGTTGTTCGACCAGGGGCTGGTCCAGGTGCTGGAGGCTTCAGTTACGGGGTTGCAGCCGAAGCAGCCCTATGTGCTGGCGCTATCGGCAAAGCCGGATGGCACTGGCGCTCTGCAGCCGCTCTCCCCCTTCATGACCAATCCAGCGGGAGCGGCGATCGTCAATGCGATCGGACCGATTCGCCAGTTCGTGGAGGCCGGAGACGCTGGTCAGCGCCAGTATCTTGTCATCGTCCCGGGCACGATAGACCAACCCGGCGCACCGGTGCAGGTCCAGGCGCAGTCATGAGCAATGGCCGCCCTGCTTCCGATCGCCGGAAAAACGATCGGATGCAGGGCGGCCTTCCTTCTGGCCGGGACAAAGCTTCGCTTCGGGCGTTGAGCGCTTGCCGAAACGACCGCGGGGCGCGTCCGGCGAACCCATTTGGAAATGGAGACCTTCCATGCGATGCCGTTATCTGCTGTTGCCTGCGATGCTCTGTATGGCATCGCCGGCCTTCGGACATGCTTTGCTGCAATCAGCCAGTCCCAGAGTCGGGAGCGAATTGGCGACCCCGCCTGCAGCGGTGACGATCACCTTCACCGAGAACGTCGAGCCCGACTTCAGCAGGATCGAAGTACGGAACGCGCAAGGCGTCAGGGTGGACAAGGCAGACCCGCATCTGGTCGGCGATCATCGTAACGTGCTCGCCGTCAACGTGCCGAAACTGCCACCGGGCGAATATGCCGTGACCTGGCATGCGACCTCGGTAGACACGCACAAGACGGAGGGACGCTTCGAATTCGGCGTCACGCGATGAGCCATGGATCTGCAGCCCACAATACTGGTGTTATTGCGCGGATTCCACCTTGCAGCGCTGCTCTCACTGTTCGGCACGCTGCTCTCTTTGGCTCTGGTCGCCCCGGTCGGGCTGCGCGATGCAGGCGCGGCGGCAGCACCGGCGCGGCGCCGTCTGATTAGCCTGGCCCGATGGTCCGGCGGCCTGTCTCTGCTGATCGGGGCCTGCTGGATCGTGTTGCAGGCAAGCGTCATCGCCGGCGCGACAACCATCGGCGAGACGCTCCATGCGCTGGTGCTGGTAGCGCGCGACACCCAGTTCGGCAATTTGGTGCTGATACGTCTTGCGCTGCTCTTGTTGGCGTTGCCGCTACTGGGCGCGCGCGGCTGGCGCCTGGCTGTAGCACTGCTGCTAACCGGAACGGCGTTGGCAATGCAGGGAGGCATTGGTCACGCAGGCGCCACCGCGGGGGTCAATAGAGCCACATTACTGGCTTTGGAAGCACTGCATCTACTTGCGGCAGGAGCCTGGATCGGCGGACTTTTGCCATTGTTCCTGCTGGTCTGGTCGCTGCCGCCCCCTGTGGCTGCCGCCGTGTGCGAGAGTTTCACGCCTGTCGGACTGAGTGCCGTGCTGACGATCGCCTGCACTGCGTTAGTTCAGGCCTGGCAGTGGATTGGCAGCTTGGCGGGACTTTTCGGCACCGATTATGGCCGGATCGCACTGCTGAAGTTGGGGGGGTTCCTGCTTTTGCTGATATTGGCTTGTGTCAACCGCTTCGTCCTGATCGAACGCCTGCGCGATCCGGTGCAGCTGCTAACCTGCCGGTGGCTTAGGATGTCGGTGGCTGCGGAGGCGACGCTTGGCATGCTGGTCGTCATCCTCGCCGCGTTTCTTGCTTCTGCCGCACCTGCGACGCACTAGCTCAGAACGGATCGTGTAGAAAGCCTGCAGCAGCAGGGCGCGTAGCGGCCGTTCCGGCGCGATCGATGGCCGACCCACCTCGGCACAGAAGGCGCCAATTTGCTGTGACAACGACACAAATGCGGCGCCGGTGATCCAACGGATCACCCGCAGCGGATGGTCCTTCGGTACCCGGCTGTCCAGGCGAACGTAGCTGAACAGCCCCTCATTCCGACGATCTTCGCGTCGCATCCCGATTATCCCTGATACCCATGCCGCAGCTCAAGCGAATCTTATTCATCCGCGTTGGCACAAGGGTTTTTTCGGCAACCTGCTAAAACCGATTTTACCCCCGCGCGAAGCGGACGATAGTGCAACCGAATCATAATAATTTTCGAAGAGTAAACGACTGCCGCAAGTTATCGAAGAGCTGGCTTGCACAATTGCTGTCTTTCCTTCTGCGCCAGATCTACGAGTTCCCCTCTTGCCAGGAATCTCAACGGTTCCCGAGCGTAGTTCTAAAATCGCGAGGACGAAATGTCGACTTACCGCATGCTCAAGGTTCCTGCTTCGGAAATCACGTCCCACGGCATCTGGCTCCGGCGACGCGGGTTGCTCGCGGCGGGAGCTGGGGCAACCTTTGCCCTTCTGGCGCCTTCGCTTGCTTCAGCGATGCCGCTGAAAGCCGCAAAGAGCATGTACACCGTAGCTGACAAGCTGACTCCGAAGAAGGACGTCACAAGCTACAACAACTTTTACGAATTCGGTGTCGGCAAATCCGATCCATCCGAGTATTCGGGTGACTTCAAGCCATTGCCCTGGGCCATCAAGGTGGACGGCATGGTTCGAAAGCCTTGTACTTTCGATTTCGACCAGATCATGAAAGCTTTCCCGCCGGAGGAACGCGTCTATCGCATGCGATGCGTTGAGGCATGGTCGATGGTCATTCCGTGGGATGGTTTTCCTCTCTCGGCGCTTCTGGACAAGGTCGAGCCGCTCGGCAGCGCGAAGTATGCCGCTTTCCAAGGCGTGGTGCGGCCGAGCGAGATGCCGGGCCAGCGCGGGTTCTTCCAACCTCTGGCGTGGCCTTATGTCGAAGGGCTACGTCTCGACGAGGCGTTTCATCCTCTGACGATTCTGGCGGTAGGGCTATACGGCGAGACACTGCCGAATCAGAATGGTGCGCCGATCCGGTTGGTCGTGCCGTGGAAATACGGGTTCAAGGGAATCAAGTCGATCGTGCGGATCACGCTTACCGATCAGCAGCCGCCAACCACCTGGAACGTCACGGCGCCGAACGAGTACGGCTTCTATGCCAACGTCAATCCCCACGTTCCACACCCGCGCTGGAGCCAGGCGACCGAGCGGCGCATCGGGGCGGGCGGCTTCTTCGGCTCGGACCGCCGGCCGACTCTGATGTTCAACGGCTACGGCGACGAGGTGGCTCACCTTTATGCGGGGATGGACCTGAGGAGGTATTTCTGATGAGCTCCGTTGCCAAGCCGACCGTTCGACGTTGGGGACCGAACTTCGTCTGGCTGCTCTATGTCGCCGGATTAGCCCCGGCCGTCTACAACTTTTATCTCGGCACGACGGACAGCCTTGGCGCCGATCCCGTCAACACCTTCGAGATCTTCCTGGGTCTGTGGGCCGTCCGCTTCCTCATCCTGACGCTTGCCGTCTCGCCCCTCCGCGAGATCTTCGGGGTTAACCTTATCCGATACCGGCGCGCACTCGGGCTTCTGTGCTTCTACTACGCGCTGATGCATTTCTTGACCTATCTGGTGCTCGACCAGCGCTTGATGTTGTCGGCGATCCTGGCCGATGTCACAAAGCGGCCCTTTATAATGCTGGGCGCGGCGGCGCTCGTGCTGCTCGTCCCGCTGGCTCTGACCTCGAACACTTTTTCGATACGGCGGCTCGGCCAGGCCTGGGTTCGTATCCACAGACTGATCTACCTCATCGCCATGTGTGGCGCGATCCACTTCGCGCTTGGGACGAAAGTGCTGTCGGGCGAGCAATATCTCTATCTGACCGTGACCGCGCTCCTGCTCGTTTACAGGCTCGTGCGGCCATATCTCAAGCGCGCCCGGGGAAGGGCCGGCCGCTCCGCCGCGGGTCCGCGACCGAATGTTGGCACGGTTGGCCGGGCTGCGACACGTTGATTGACCGCCGTTGGTCGTCGGTCTTGCCGCTGCGCGCTTTGACGTCACGTCCAACGCCCGAGAGGGCCGCAGCACCTCGGCCGACTTAATCGGGAACAAGCTTGCGACGCAGGAGATCTTCCGAGATCAGGATAAATTTTCGCCTGGCTGAGCTCAGCTATATTCAGTCCCTGCTTGGCAACGCCCTCGACGTGAAGGCTGGCTACCTTGTTCTGGGTAACGACTTCGCTGGGACGCCGATCCTGTGCAGCTTCCAGAATAGCGAGTTCTGTGCTCATCCGAAATCGCTTCTCAACAATAGCGGGTGGTCCGATTATCCGATAGCGAAATGGGCAGCTCGCGTCCGCGTCACTCTGCCTGCCGATACTTATAGAGCAACTGCGGGATGTTCATCGGCCTCTGCCCGGCTCTTGCGATTGCGACGCGCTCCGGACCGGTTGGGATCAGTCGCGAGGGCTTATTCTTGATGCGTTCTTGCGGTCACCTCGGACCATCGCCAATGAACCTCCGGCCCGCGACGCCTGACGAGATCGCAGACGCACTCGCCTTCGCCCTCCGGTTCGATGGCCGTCGCCGGTCTAAAAGGGCAACGCGATAATGGCGAAGATCACCGCCGCGCACCTCGTGAGACACCTGGTCGAGGACACCCCCCCGGCCAGCCTAGAATTCCAACTGGGCGCGCATCGCGATCGCGTTGAGGCTGCGCGGCGCTTTGCCCCCGGCGACGTCCGCATGCTCGTACTCCAGGCTGAACCGTAACGGCTCGGTGGGATACCAGTTGACCCCGGCCGTCCAGACGTTCTGGCGTCCGCCCCGCACCCCGTCATCGTTAAGGTCTACCGTCGAGAACCGTGCGCCGAGCTCGATCGCTCCCCAGGACCCGGTTGCGGGATTGAAGTTCTCTGCCGGCAAGGGTCTGCCCCAGGCGGCCGTGCTGGGCGTCCACTGGCGCGGTTTGCCGGTCAAAGTGAAGGCGGCTTGCACGTACCCGCCGGAGAAAAAGACATCGCCGGCGCTGGATGGGCTGCGCTCGACCCTGATTCCGTACCACTCGGCTTGCAGCCAAAGCCTGCCCCAGCCGAGCCCCGCCTCCGCGCCGCCCAACCAGGCGCTCTGCGCTGGGATTGGGCCGGTCGACAGGGAAGGGGCGACATTGTCGATGTATAACTCCGTCTGATTGGACAGGCTGAGCGTGCGGACACCAGCTACGCCGCTCGGCACGTGATAGAGCCAGGAACCCGAGGCGCCGAGATGCAGCGCCACGTTATCGGTCTTGATCACGAGGCCGGCAGCGCGCCCCAGCAGCGCGCGCTGGTCGCTGCGCGCATCCGGCCCAGTCCGGCCGCCGGTCAGGAACACGGCCGCGAACCACCGCTCGCCAGCTGCGCCGAACTGGCTGCCCACTCGACTCCCCCCCGCGACCAGGCCGCCTACGATGTTGACGATGCTCGCCCGCTCCAGAAACAGGATATCGGCGCCTGATTGCGCGTACTCGAGTGTGAACGCCGGCTTGAACACGCCGGCGCGAACCACGAAAGGCTTGAAACCGGTATAGGCGAGATCCGCCTCGTACAGATGCGAGTGGTTGCCGGGCGTCCCTCCGAAATTCCAGATGGCGCCCATCTCGAACTGGTCCGCAATCGTGGCCTCCACACCAACGCGCGCCCTGCGCAGATTGGAGCCGGTCCCTTGGCCTCCGTCGCGGGTCTGGCCGAACGTGCCGCCTTCATCCAGCTGCAGCAGCAAATATGGCTGTAGCGTCAAGTCTCCGAGCTGCAGGCTCGGCGTGTCTCCGTACGCCGCAGAAGCAAGGAAGGGCAGGGTCTGAACGAGCCAGAGCGCACCGAACCGGCGCACACGCCTCCGTAATGGACGCTGCACTGACTTCATAACGGCATGCGCTCCGGTTATTCGAGGCGGAATGGCGCTAACGCTGGGTCGGAAACGGTCATTCCCACGGTTACAGCCGAGAGGTATTCTCCGTGTGAAGCTTAGTCCGCAGTAAACGGTCGCGACACGGCCTGTCGTCCCCGTCAACTCGTGAGGAACCATCCAGCAACGTCCGAGCTATCGAGGATGTCTGCTTTCGAGTGACGGTGGGGTGGCCTGGAACGACCGCCTTGGGCGCAATCCAGAATGGCTGGAGTTGAATATCTCAAGACTGAGCCGCGCCCTGGTCCGGTCTTTCGTGTCCGTCACGGCGCTTCTGCCGGCAGCAAATCCGAATCCAGACAATCCGGTGCCCAAAATGGGCCTGCATGTCCTCCGTGCGCCAAGCAGACTGATGTCGGAACGAAGCACAACGTGCGCTGGCCCATATGACGGAGCACCATTGGTGGATCATGGCACGCTGATAGTCGCGCGGCGTCCTGGAGTTTTAGCAGTGGATCGTTAGAGGCGCTGGGCCTGGTTTCCGGCCCTCCGCATGCGGCCAGAACGGCCGCCATCAAGCAGCCCAGGAGGATCCTCATAGGCGCAATGGTAGCTGGCCAGCACGCCGGGCGCCAAGGGTTTGCGCGTCGAAGATGGGTAGAGGGGTTGGCGGGGGCGCGGGCCTATTCGTCCCGGCGCATCTTCGTGGCCTTCTCGATAGTGTCGCCCAAATCAACCCGGTGCGGGGCCAGACCCGGCTTGCACATGACCACGTAGCCCGACCGCTCCAAGTGCTCGATCAGCCGCTCGGCGGTGATCTGCGCCATAATCTCGTCCGCGCCATGCGCACGCTTCCGGCCGTTGAACCGGAGGGCGAAGGAGAGGGACTGAGTGAGTTCGTCGCGGGTGGCGGGGCGGAGAATGGGGGTGTCGGGTATGGCCGGGACGGTAGAGCGCTGCCATGAACGGAGCAAGAACACCGGGACGGTGCGCAAACGCGATGATGCTACGGCGCACGGAGCCGGGTTGCCCTCGGCAGCGGCAGCGAGACCCTTGTCCGCGCCGAAGGCGGCACGACCTTGAAAGACATGAGCCATATCAAATCCATGGCCGCCGTGGCCATTATCGTTCTGCTTGCCGCTTGCAGCCAGCAACCCGCGTTCACCGACCCAGCCGCCCGCGCCGCGGCGCTTCCCGGGCGGTTTGCGCCCTATATCGGGCTGGGCAACGGTTGGGGTGGGCCGACAGTGTCCCTGTACACACCGAGCGCGGGCGGCAGAGGCTGAAATTCCCGACTAGTGTGGCGGGAACCGAATCAGATTGACGGCGCACAGCACGACGACGCCGACAGCCGCGAGGATGACCAGCCAAAAGACGAGCGGCGTCTTTCTCCGATCGATCAGATGGGTTCGCCCCACGGGTATAAGCCCCGTCATCACGGCGCCGATAATCCCCGAAACTGCGAGCGCCATCGCTCCGGACACGAGCAACACGGCGAGGACATAGTACAGGTTGCCGCTCCGCTCGCCCGGCGGCTCACGCTTTCGGCGCCCCGGCTTTCTTCCTGCCCGCGGCCTCGGGCGCCGGTGCGGCCGGTGGCCCCAGCGCCAACGCAACGAGTTGGCGCAGAGCCTCGGGCCTGGCCGGAAGGTCGGGCTGTGCGAGCGCCCATGCGTCTATGGCGGCCAGCTTGTCCGACGCGAACCGCACCACGACGCGGGTTGAACCTGTCCGAGGACGACCGCGCGATTTCTTGGTGACGGATAATGTTGACGCCATGAATTAAAGGTGCCATAAATTCGCTCGCTTCGCAAGAGCGGAGCGGCTGACCGGAGTGTCTCACCGCCCCGGCCAGCCTAACCTTCACCGAGGGACACACCTCAATGGCAAAGGCTACCCACACCCATACCACACCCACGCCCGCGCCGGACGTGGTGCCGATCGCCCCGCCGGCCAAGCCGGCCGCAGCACCACCTGGCGACGCGCTGACGCGCATGCTGTGGTCGGGTTCCGAGATGGACGAAGTGTGGAACGGGCGCGACCCGACGAACAAAGCAATGTGCGCCGTAAGTGGCGCGGCGGAGCGGCTCGGCGGCCTCTCGTCGATATGCTGGGAACTCTCATGGGCCGAGATTTCGAAAGGAGGGCGGAAGCCACAGGACGGCCCGACGTCGGCATATACCTTCTTGGCACGGACGCTTGGCGATATGAGCCGGGGCCTCAAGGAAGCGCACCGCCTGTACTGGGACGAGATGCAGGCCGAGGACAACCCCAAGCCGCGCACCCGGAGGACTGCGGCATGAGCGCGGCAGCAGAGCGCACCAACCCGGACGTGGACCTGTTGGTCGCGTGCGAGGCGTTCCACGCGGCGCACCGCGACATGAAGGCAGGCCGCGGCGACACCCCGGAAGCAGAGGCGGCCATTGGTTGGGCGATAGACGACTGGTACACCGCCATCGCTGCGGTCAGGGCGATCCGGGCACACACACACCGGCAGGGCAGCAGGCCAAGGCCCGCGTCGCCCATACCGCGCTGCATGACGTGCTGCCGATCGAGGAGGAGGAAGGACACCGCGAGGAATTCTTCGCCCTCTCGGTCCTGGCCGAACTGCTCGGCACCACCGCGGCGCTACCAACCGCCGCCGATGCACCGGCCACGCCGACCGATGCACCTGCCGCACAGAATGACATCGAGGCGCTGCTGGTGGCCGCAGAGGATGCCGACGGCGTGTTCTACGACCTGGAGTCCGTGTTTCTCGACATGCGCGTCGAGATCGACATCATCAAGCACGTGGCCCGGACCGAGGCGGAAGTGTCGGTAGATGTGTGGTCCGCATCCACGACCATCTCGACCTCGCGCTCGACACGCTGGAAAGCGCCTGGAAGCTGGCCCAAGAGCGCAGGCACGCGCTGCGCGATGCCTTCGAGGCCGAACGGGCCGCGCGCAAGGCGCTGGAGCGTGCCCGGATCGAGGACGCGCAACCGGGCAGCCCGGCAGACATCGAGGACGCCGGGGGGCTGTGGACCTTCATGCAGAACATCAGCCGGATGGTCCTAAACCGGCACGACGAGGCGTTGCCCGGCGCGAAGGCGGCCTGACCATGGGCGCGATCAGAGACCCAGCCGTCGAGGTTGCGGCGCGCTTCCTCGCCGATCTCCGGTCCAACACCGCCCGGACCGTGGATCAGCGGGCCGACCCGGCATGGCGCGTAATGGCGCCGGTGGCGCTGGACCTGTTCGGACCATCTGCCGGCGAGGCGATCATCATTGCGTCCAGGCTTGCCGCTCGATCATCAGAGGAAGCCGCCGCCGATCGTGCCGAGATAGGCGCGGCGATTGAAGCCCTTGGCGGAGCGGAACCAGCGCCGCCAGCCTGACGCGCCGCCCCCTGCCGCCTCACGCCGGGGCGGCAGGGCAGCCCGGGGGGCCATCCGCGTGGTCTAGCGGTTCTGCATGAGTGCCTTATGGCGAAGTGAAGGCCCCCAGTTCCTCGCGCGCAGCCTCGCTGAATTCCCTCAGCGGATCCATCTCCGCTCCGCTCTTCATCAGCTCATGCAGATTGCGGTTTCTGACGTAAGGCGCCCACCTATTCCGATCTGATACCGCCCGGCGTTCTGATTTGATGGCGCCCACGGTTCTAATCTCAAGCCGCCCACCATTCTGATGATGCCGCCCACCCCGCGGAGCTGCGGGCAAGCGGGGGATGGATCGTCTCGCGGGTCAGCAATGACCTGGCGTCCAGTGCTGCCATCGCAATCGATGGAGAGGTGGGATGCCGACAGCGAGGCTTTCGATGCGGCGGATACGGCAATTACTGGCGTTGCACTTTGGAGCCGGGGCGAGCTCGCGGGCGATCGGGCGGGAACTGGGCATCGCACCGAGCACGGTGCGGGAGTACCTGGCCCGAGCGACGGCGGCAGGGATCGGTTGGCCTCTGGCCGCGGACGTCACCGACGAGAGCCTTGTGGCGCAGCTGTTCGTCAATGCCGGGGTGCGTACTGGCGCGCGGTTCCACGCCGAGCCGGACTGGGCGGCGTTAGTGCTGGAGCTCAAGCGTCCCGCCGTGAACCTGCTGATTTTGTGGGACGAGTATCGGGCAGTTCACCCGAACGGTTACGCTTACAGCCGGTTTTGCCAATTGTTCCGCGAGTTCGAGCGGCGGCTGTCACCCACGATGCGCCAACAGCACGTGGCCGGCCACAAGTTGTTCGTCGACTACTCCGGCAAACGCGTACCGATTGTCGATCCGCTTACCGGCGAAGTTCGGATGGCCGAGATCTTTGTGGCTGTACTCGGCGCTTCCAGCTGCACCTACGCCGAGGCGACATGGACGCAGACGTTGCCGGATTGGATCGGGGCCCATGTGCGTATGTTCCGCTTCTATGGCGCAGCGCCCCGACTGCTGGTTCCCGACAACCTCAAGAGCGGCATCAACAAGGCCTCATTCTACGACCCTGAGGTGAACCGCAGCTACGCGGCGATGGCCGCGCATTACAGCGTGGGCGTTCTGCCAGCCCGGCCAAAGCGCCCGCGCGACAAGGCTGCCGTCGAGGCCGGGGTCAGGTTCGCGCAGTCATACATCATCGGCCGGCTGCGCAACGTCACGTTCTTCTCCTTGGCGGAATGTAACGCCGCCATCGCCGCCGCCGTGGAGCGGATGAATGCGCGCGAGATGCGGCGCCTTGGAACCAGCCGCCGCCAGTTGTTCGAGGCGATTGAGCTGCCCGTCATGCAGCCGCTCCCGCAAGACGATTTCGAATATGCCGAGTGGCATCTCGCGCGCGTTGGCATTGACTATCACGTCGAAGTCAAAGGGTTTCTCTACTCGGTGCCGCATGCCCTGATCCGCGAGCAAGTGGACACTCGCGCCACGGCGCGCACGATCGAGATCTTCCATCGCGGCAAACGTGTTGCCGCTCACGCCCGGCGCTATGGCGGCCCGCGGCACGGCACCCAAGCCGAGCACATGCCGAGCTCGCACCGGCGTTATGCCGAGTGGACGCCGGAACGCATGCAGCGCCAGGCACGTGGCATCGGTCCTAATACCGAGGCGCTGATCGTCGCCGTGCTGGCCCGTCGGCCTCACCCGGAACAAGGGTTTCGTACCTGCCTCGGCGTGCTCCGCCTGTTTCGCGGCATCGACGCCGCCAGGGCCGAGAGCGTCAGCCTACGCGCCATCGAGATCGGCGCGCTGTCCTACGCCTCCGTCGCCTCGATCCTCAAACACCGGCTCGACCGACCGGCGTCGCCGCAAGCCGCGGACGACGCGCCACTGCTGCACGACAACATCCGCGGCTCCCGCTACTACCATTAGGAGACTGACATTGCTCAATCATCCCACGCTCGACCTGTTACGCGAGCTCGGACTTCACGGCATGGAGAAGGGCTTCCGGGACATGGCGGACAGTCCGGAGGCCCAATCGCTGGGCCATGCGGAGTGGCTTGCCATTCTCCTCGAGCGCGAGAGCACATTGCGCCATCAGAAGCGCTTCGAGAGCCGAGCCAAGACCGCCAAGCTGCGCCATCTCGCCGCAGTTGAGGATGTCGATTACCGGACCCCGCGCGGCCTCGATCGCACGATGTTCCTGAAGTTGGCAGGCTGTGACTGGATCCGTGAACGACGCCATTGCCTCCTAACGGGGCCGGCCGGCGTCGGGAAGTCGTGGTTAGCCTGTGCGCTCGGATATAAAGCCTGTCGTGAGAACCTGTCCGTGCTCTACCAGCGTGTTCCGCGGCTATTTGCTGCCCTGGCGTTGGCACGCGGCGATGGACGATACGCCAAGTTGCTGCATCAACTTGCCCGCGTCGACCTGCTGATCCTGGATGATTGGGGACCGGAGCCTCTGCTGCCTGAACAGCAACGCGATCTGCTGGAAATCGTCGAAGACCGCTACAATGCCGGCTCGCTGATTATCACCAGCCAAGTGCCGACCGACCGCTGGTACGAGATCGTCGGCAATCCGACACTGGCCGACGCCATTCTCGATCGGATCATGCACAACGCGCACCGCATCGAACTCAAAGGCGAAAGCCTGCGCAAACCCCGCACTCCCGCTTGACCCAAACCGCACCCCCATGACATGACCAAAATCGACCTACGAGACGACACCATCCTGGGCGCCATCAGATTAGAATGATGGGCGGCATCAGATCGGAACGGTGCGCGGATAAAGCTCGGTTTACCCGGGCGGCTTCGTCGGAATCCGCATGCAGATCGCGGATAGTCCTGTTCGGTTCGAAATACTTACCGATGGTTGTGACCATAATCTGGTCGGCACACGCGATAGTTTGCGGCAGGCACAGGACGCGCATCCTGCTGATCATGGCGTAAAGAGCGATGATTTCCTGAAGCTGCGGCTCGTTGCTCACGATCGCCTCGCCATATGCTTTCGATGCTGCGACGATGAAATCCTTGAAGAGAGCCTCTCGCCGCGACAGATTGAGAGCGAGTTGCCCGGCCTTCGCTTGAGCTCGTTGGCTCAGCCAAGTCGTGAAGCCCGATGTCAGGCCGCCGACCACCGATCCGGCAAGAGCTGATAGCGCCGAGATGTATGCGACATCCATCTGGCGACTATAGCTTCAACCTCTGCGCACGCGAGCCTGCCACCTCACGATCCCGCCCGCGTCACTGACGGGGCCGCTCCGCGAGGGGCGGCCCTTTTCGTTGTGCCGCCGGCCTACCCGACCGGCCGCAGCGGGGCACACGACGGCAACAAAGTATGGACGACGGTTCCAAGGATCATCCCTCGCGATGCTCACGGAGAAGGAAGGCAACCCTCTCCTCCCATCCTGGGAAATGCTCGATCCGGTCAAAGTCATCGCGCGAGCCTTTGAGCAAATCTAGGCGGCTTCGTTTGCTCAGTTCCTCCCAATTCTCATACATTACGTATATTGCGTTTCCATACCGGATGTTCTCAAAGACGATGAAATCGTCCTCGCAGATTGCCCCAACGTACCGCAGGAACTTGCTCGTCCCAGCAATGTAGCCCTTCGGTTCCAGCTTAGCGATCGCAGAAAGGCGAGATCGCATGACCTTCTCTTCATCGACGGTTATCGGATGTTTGCCATGAAAATCTTAGTCATTACGGCGGCTACAGTCCCCGGGGGCAGGATTTCCCAATTAACCACGATAGTCTTAGCAAAATCATCAGCGGTAGTGGTGCTGGGAAAAACATCTACATGACCGACATTTTCTTGAAGTATATTTAGCGCATAGAGAAGATCGTCCGCAAAGTCCTGATCATCCTTGGTCAGGACCTGATCGATTGCAAACTTTACAACCGCGACGCCGCCCGCATGGGGTGGACGCACGATCTCAATTGAGATTTCGAGTTCCTTCGGTGGAATGAAATCACGCTGATAGACTTCCCGAGATTGGTAGACAGAGTGGGAGCCTTTCGACCAATCGCCCCAATCTGGCGATTCGAAGCTGAAGGTTTTTGTGATCATCGGCAGGTCGCGCCGAACTATCTCGCGCCCTTCGCGGTTGGTTCGGGAGTACTTCCCGCTCGCCGCTGGCGGAACGTGGGGAGGCGGCACGACGAAACCTTCACCTTCCGCCGCCAAACCGAGGTGTTGATACCGGCTAACCTCCGATGGAGCGAACCGGACGACACAGGCGACGACGAAGTCCGCGGCGCCAGAATTCCTAACCTTCGCCAGGATGGCAGGAGGCACCTTCAGGAAGTTTTTCTGTCCCATCGCAATTGTTACCACCCGCTCCATCACTCGTCTGTGTGCGGGACAAACTGGGAACGCCAGTGTATGCGTGTCAAGGACTGTCCAACAATATCTAGGGCCGTATATTGGACAGATATTGGACAGGACTTGAAAATTCTGTAATATCGGCGAAACCCCGGGCAGCCGGTGCTATCAGGCTGGCTGGCCGCGGCAGCGGACGAGACCTGGCAGGTACGGAACGATGCACTGACCGGGAATTTGGAGCCGACTGCCGAGGTAATCCCAGAATGCCACGCCGAGCTTTGTGCAGGTCTTGGCGAGGCCGAGAAAGGCATCTCGACAGGCGCGGCCATTGTCGCTGCGTGTTCCGGCGCTGATCTTGCGGCGCGTGACTTGGCAGCGGATATCGTTCTCGGAGCCGTTGGTATGTAGCGGCGTGTCTGGTCGGTCGAGCACCATCAGCAACTCGGCCTTGTTGGCATGCAGGCGTGCCAGCAAACGATCCAGCGTGGTAAAGCCAGTGCGGCGGCGGAAGATGCGATCGAACCGCGCCCGCAGCGCGAGACGACGGCTATTGCCCGGGCTGGCTTGGTACACCTTGAGATCGGCATAGAAATTCCAGATGAGCTTACGCACATGTTGTTGGGCGGCACGGTTCCGCTCTGTGAAGGTGTCCAGCTTGTACACCAACCGTTCAGCATGGACCCAGCATAACGCGTGCTGTCCCACCGCGAATTGCCCGGCGTCATCGCTCAGCACGACTGCATCGCGCAGGAAGCCATGCGCATGGATGCCGCCCCATTGGGCGCCTTCAGTAGCGATCTGCACTGGGTCAGGTGTCACGGTCAGGACGGTGAAGCCGAGCCGGTCGAGGTGTGCCGACCAAGTAGCCTGATCAGCAAAGGCTGTCTCCGGTTGTTCGGCCAGTCGGGTGATCAAGGCGGTGGGCAGTGCACGGCCACGCATATAGTCGAACGCCGCATTGTTCAACACGAAGTCGGTATGGCCGGCGCGCAGCAGATCGAGGAAATTCAGCCGGCTCTTCGATGGCCGCGTGCCGAACCAGGTGAACCGATCATTGCCGATCTGCGTGCAAAAGCCGTTCGTCGCTTTATGCCGTGCGCCGGTGTCATCCACCGACACCCAAGGCGATGTCTCCAATCCCGCTCGCAGCACATCGCGGGCTTCGCCGAGGAAGCCATCATGCTGGTCTGTCAGCAGCCGTTGGACCTCACGCTCGGAGATCGACAGACCAACCGACTGCAACAAGGTGGTCAGACGGGGCAATGTTGATTGACCCTGGTGATATTGCATCAGCACGAATCGGCGCAGATCAGGACCGAAGTGCCCCTTGGTCCCCTCGGGCAGCGGCGCGATTATCGTTTGGCCGTCCGGCGTCACCCAACGCTCGCGCCGGTAGCGGATCGCGTGCACCGACAACACAAGCTCCTGGACCAGATAGGTCTCGTAACCCTTGAAGCGCGAACCTGCTGGGGCCGCGGCTTTCAGCACCCGATCTTCGACGCTGACCCGAGGTCGGACCTTGCCGCGACCCCGATGCTTCGCTTGCCTGCCGGGCTTGCCTGGTTCGGTAGCCTTGTCCATGCCGCTAGGTCTGATGTCAGGCCGGCCCTTCAGTCCCTTCAGCCGCGCGATCTCCTCACGCTGCTCCGCAACTGTCCGCTCCAGTTCAGACAGCTTCGACAACAGGCGCGATACCAGTTCCCGAAGCTGGCTGGACGAAAGGCCATCAATGTCAACCGGTGGGCTCACACATAGCTTGAATCTGACTGCTCCGAGCCGACGCAAACGAAAAATGCATCCGCGCCCGGGGTTTTGCCCCTGTTACAAAATTCTAGCCTAAGTCATTGATTTCCTTGGCGTCCCGTACGGGAATCGAACCCGTGTTACCGCCGTGAAAGGGCGGTGTCCTGGACCGCTAGACGAACGGGACCGCGCGCCGCGTGGGGCACACCCCAGGCCGGCGGGTGGGTAGCGGACGGGCCAGCCAGGGTCAAGCGACCACCACCCAGCGATGACGCCCCCGCTGTCAGGCAACCGCCGCGTCGGCGATGATGAACCCCGCGCTCACCGACCCGTTCCATTCCTCCGCCCGCAAATGCCCCGCCAGCTGCAGCGGCACCGCCGCATCGCGCGCCAGCAGCGCGTCCGCCAGCGCCCCCTCGCGCACGCGGAACAGCATCGCCTTCAGCCGCTTGCCGCCGCCCTCGCCCTCGACGAACGCGCGGATCGTGCCGCCCTCGCGCCCCACCCGGTCGGCGCGCACCACGCGGGCGCGTTGCAGCACGAACAGCGGCTCCTCGTTGCCGGCGCCGAACGGGGCCAGCCGAGCCACCTCACGCGCCAGTTCCGCGGTCGCCCCCGGCACCGCCAGCGCGCCCTCTACCGTCAGATCCGCCGCGCTCGGCAGGTCACACGCCGCCGCCAGACGCTCGTTCAGGAAATCGTGGAACGCACCCAGCCGATCCGGCGGCAGCGAGAACCCGGCGGCCATCGGATGCCCGCCGCCGGTGACCAGAATCCCCATCTGCCGCGCCGCGATCACCGCCGCGCCAAGATCGAGCCCAGGCACCGAGCGGCCGGACCCCTTGGCCACCCCATCGGCAATCCCGGCAACGCAGGCCGGCCGGTTGAACCGCTCCTTGATCCGTCCGGCGACGATCCCGACCACGCCGGGATGCCACCCATCGCCGTGCACCAGCAGCGCGGCGTGCCCCTGCGTTGCCTGCCGGTCTGCCGCCAGCATCGCGGCGTCCAGCATCGAGGCCTCGACCTCCTGGCGCTGGCGGTTCACCGCGTCCAAGCGTTGCCGCGAGTTGCGCCGCCTCCTGCGGATCATCGGTCAGCAGCAGGCGCAGACCCAGATCGGCCTGGCTGATCCGCCCGGCCGCGTTGATCCGCGGGCCCAGCACATAGCCCAGCGTGAACGCGCTCGGCTTGTCGCGCGTCTGCACCACGTCCAGCAGCGCGGCCAGGCCGATGCGGGCGCGGCGGCCCAGCACCTTCAGCCCCTGGCAGACCAGCGCGCGGTTGACGCCGGTCAGCGGCATCACGTCGCAAACGGTGGCCAGCGCCACCAGGTCCAGCAGTCCGATCAGGTCCGGCTCGGGCCGCGGGCCGAAAAACCCGGCGCGACGCAAGGCACGCACCAGCGCTACCGCGGTCAGGAACGCCACCGCCGTCGCGCACAGCAGGCTCAGGCCCGAGGTGCAGTCGAGCCGGTTGGGATTGACCGTGGCCAGGATCGCCGGCGGCAGTCCTTCCGCCTTGTGGTGGTCCAGCACCACCACGTCGGCGATCCCCGCAACGGCGGCCAGCGCCGGCGCCGCGGCCGTTCCGCAATCGACGCAAACGATCAATGAGGCACCGCGCGCGACGAGGCCAAGCAGCGCCGGGGCGTTGGGGCCGTAGCCCTCGGTCGCGCGGTCGGGCACGTAAGGGATCACGACGCAGCCCAGCGCCCGCAGCAGCCCGGCCATCAGCGCGCCGGCGCAGGCACCGTCCACGTCGTAGTCGCCGAACACCGCCACCGTCTCGGCACGGCGCACGGCGTCGGCCAGGCGCGCGGCGGCGGCCTCCATGTCGACCAGCAGGGACGGGTCGGGCAGCAACGCCCGCAGGGTCGGATCGAGGAAATTGGCCGCAGCCTCGATCCCGACGCCGCGTGCCGCCAGCAGCCGCCCGACGATGTCCGGCACGCCCAGCCGCTGCGCGATGCCGAGGCTGATGCGGTCCTCGGCGTTGCGCCAGACCCAGCGGCGCCCGGTCAGGCTGCGCGTGACCTGCAGCGCCGACTGCGTCATACGCGCCCTGCGCCGCTGGCTGAACCGGGCATGCCGGCGCTAGGTCGGCGTCCAGGTCTTGGTGGTGAAGTTGTGGTGCGCCTCGATGAAACGCGCGGTGCCGGACTTGCTGCGCATCACCATCGAATGGGTGATCGCACCGTGACCGAAACGCTTTACCCCGCGCAGCATCGCCCCGGTGGTCACGCCGGTGGCGGCAAACATCACGTCGCCCTTTGCCATCTCTTCCAGCGTGAACTTCCGCCGAGGGTCGGGATGGCCCATGTCCTTCACCCGCGCGATCTGCGCGTCGTCCTCGAACATCAGCCGTCCCTGCATCTGCCCGCCGATGCAGCGCAGTGCAGCGGCGGCCAGCACGCCCTCCGGCGCGCCGCCGGAACCGAGGTAGATGTCGATCTCCGACTCCGGCGTCGCCGTCGCCACCACGCCGTTGACGTCGCCATCGCTGATCAGCATGATGCGCGCACCGGCCTCGCGCACCTTGGCGATCAGCTCTTTGTGACGGTCGCGATCCAGGATGCAGGCGACCAGGTCCGACACGTCGCATTTCTTCGCCCGTGCCAGATTGCGCAAATTATCGCCGACCGACGCATCCAGGTCGACCACGCCGTCCGGCAATCCGCCGCCGACAGCGATCTTGTCCATGTAGATGTCGGGTGCGTGCAGGAAGTTGCCGTGCTCGGCCAGCGCCACCACGGCCAGCGCTGCGGGGCCGCCCTTGGCGGTCAGCGTGGTGCCTTCCAGCGGATCGACCGCGATGTCCATCTTCGGGCCGCCGGCACCGACTTTTTCGCCGATGAACAGCATCGGCGCCTCGTCCATTTCGCCTTCGCCGATCACCACGGTGCCTTCGATGGCGACGGTGTCGAACGCCTTGCGCATCGCCTCGACCGCGGCACCGTCGGCCTCGTTCTTCTTGCCGAGGCCGATCCAGCGCGAGGCCGCCAGCGCCGCGGCCTCGGTCACACGCACGAGTTCCAGCGCGAGGTTGCGGTCGGTGACGTCACCGGGTTTGGGTGGGGTGCTGGCGTCCATGGGTTTCCTCCCGGCGGTCTGCGATTCCGTCCAGCGTAGCACGGTGGCGGGGCAGGGGGGAGAAGCGCTTTGCGAGACGCTCGTGGGGGAGACGCGCGACTTACCTACGCGCGTGGGGGCGACTGCTCCCGAGGTCGCCGATCGGAGACTCGACGGATGACCAGACAGGGGGCTGACCAAACACGACGGATGACTAGATACGGGGGCCCGCGTCGTCATGCCCGGACGCGCCGGGGCAGATGGCAACGTTACTTGGTGGCTTCGGGGATCTTCAGGCCGATATACGTGGCGGCGCTCAGTCCCATCAGACCCAGCAGTGTCGCATTGAAGTCCGGCATCGCCAGCCCCTGCCACACATCGGTGATGAAAATGACTCCAAGCACAAAGGTCCAGGCGAGCATCTGGAAACGGTGGAAATCAATTCCGTCCGCATCGCTCAACACATCGATCAGCCAACCTTGGCTCTCGCCGTTCAGCTTGGCCAGCTTCAGCGTGTGGCCGGGGTCCGGGTCGGCACCCGCGGCTGCGGCGGCGGCGATGTTATTCTGCAGGGTTGTCTTCGCTGCTTGCTTGGCTGCCGCCTCAGCCGGCGTGTCCTTCGAGGCATCGACGGCCGCGGACCCGAGATGCGTCGCGGCCGCGATAGCGAGCAGCCCAAGCGCCGTTTCGTTGAGGCTGGTCGTGTAGTTTCCCGTCGTCAGGCCAATGAGCAGATAGGCCGCGAGCACGACGAAGAACCACCAGGCCGCCTGGGAGCGTCCGATACTGAAGATGCGCCCGCCGCCGGGCGTGCCGCCGCGCAGCAGATTCGAGGTCTTGGCGAACCAGAAGAACAGCACCAGTCCGACGGCGAAAATCGCCAGCCAAAGGGCGAACCGCCCCGGCGGCAGCGGCCTGAGCGAGATATTTTGCGCCGGACTCAGAGGATAGCCACCGGAAAGTCCGAGACTTGCCGCGATGGTTCTCGTTTCGCCTATGCCGGGCCTGCCAAGCAGCGTGTTCCACGCTTGCTGGTTCGAAGCATTGACCTGAAGTGTGAACCAGGCCTCGCTGTCGGCCGGGTTGGAAAGCGGGAACTCCGGCATCCCTTGCAGCGGCATGCCGTCGAGATATAGCAGGATGCTCGCCTTGTTGTCCGATGCGCACTTCCTGAGGGCTGCCAGGTTGGTGCTTTTCAGGGCAATGACGTCGCCAAGTTCAACATAATCGGTAACGGTCCGATTTGTAACACGCGGCAGTCGAACGTTGTCGATCTTCCATTCCGGTTTGACGCAATCATCCGCGACCGCCGGTTTCGCGCAAACGATGCCTGCAACGAATAGGATGGCGATCCCTAAAAGAAACGGATATTTTGCCGACCGCAACATGCACCGATACCTTTTGCCTGACGTCTCCCCCGGGTGACGAGTTTCTGATGATCCGATCCGATTTGTCAACGTCGTTCCCACTCGACCGTAGGGCAACCTGGTGAACGAAGCACGATGAAGGCGGGTCGTCACCATTTTGTTACGATTATGCCCGTTCCCGGGCTTGTCCCGGGGATCAGGCGCGACATGAACGTCTGGGTGGGGGCAGACTCAAGCTCCCCGATCGCCGTATCGGCCGCACTGTGCCCACGCGACACCGGAACGATGCTATAACACCAGCGGCCGTAGAGATTGACCCACCGACGGTGCCCCCAACGTCATGCCGGCGCAGGCCGGTATCCACGACTTGTCTTCGTCGTAACAAAGTCAAGTCGTGGATACCGGCCTGCGCCGGCATGACGGAGGCACCGCGAAAGAGTTGATCATTTGGACGGCTGCTATAAGATAACGATATGACAACGTATTCACTACGCCGAGGTGGCGTATCGGCGCGTCTCGCCAGCGCCGCAGCTCAATTCGCCTGCGCGCACCTCCTTGTGCGGGCACGTTCCTGTCCGGGCCTGCATCGCATCATGTTGACATCGCAGCATCGGCCGCCTCGGCGGCGCGCCGTGTCAGCAGGTCATGCTCGCGCCTGTTGCCCGCCAGCGCCGCGGCCGCTTCGAACGCCGCGCCAGCCTCCGCGTAGCGGCCGAGCTTGTGCAGCAGGTCGCCTCGAACGGTCGGCAGCAGGTGATAGAATTTCAGCGCCGGCTCGTGCACAAGGCGGTCCACCATCGCCAGCGCCACTTCCGGCCCCTCGGCCATGCCGACGGCAACCGCCCGGTTAAGCTCGATGATTGGCGAGCGCACGACCGCCGCCAGCTCCGCATAAAGTCCGGCGATGCGCGACCAGTCGGTATCGCCCGCCGTCCTTGCCTGGGCGTGGCAGGCGATAATCGCCGCCTGCAGGGCGTAAACGCCGCCCGCTCCGCCAAGTTCGCGCGCACGCCCAAGCGCCTGCATACCCCGCCGGATCTGCAGCTGGTCCCAGAGTGCGCGGTTCTGCTCCAGCATGAGGATCGGCTCGCCCACTGCGTCAGTCCGCGCCGCCGTGCGCGAAGCGTTCAGCTCCATCAGCGCGAGCAGTCCGTGGGCTTCCGGCTCAAGCGGTGCGATGGAGGTGAGCACGCGGCCCATGCGAAGCGCTTCATTGCAGAGCTGCGGGCGCAGCCAGTCGTCGCCGCGCGCCGCGGTGTAGCCTTCGTTGAAAATCAGGTAGACGACCTCCAGCACCGAGGACAGCCGCTGCGAGAGTTCCTCACCGTGCGGCGTTTCGTAGGCCAGCCCCGATTCCGCAAGGGTCCGCTTTGCGCGCACGATACGCTGGGCGATCGTCGCGTCCGGTAGCAGGAAGGCCCTGGCGATCTCCTCGGTCGTAAGGCCGCAGATCATCCGCAGCGCCAGGGCAGCGCGGGCCTCACGCGACAGAAGCGGGTGACAGGCGGTGAAAATCAGCCGCAGCAGCTCATCGCCGATGTCGTCATCCAGGGCGGAGTCCAGATCGGGCATGGCCTGCTGCTCCGCCTCCAATTCCCAGGCGACCATCTCGTGCTTGCGCTCGAGCATTCGGCTGCGGCGCAAATGATCGAGCGCCCGGCGCCTGGCGGTCGCCATCAGCCAGGCGCCGGGTTTTTCCGGAACGCCTGTCGCGGGCCATCGTTCGAGGGCGACCAACAGGGCGTCCTGCGTCAACTCCTCCGCCAGCGGCACATCGCGCAGCATCCTCGCCAGGCTGGTGATCAGTCGGGGCTGCTCGATCCGCCAGACCGCCAGGATCGCGCGATGGGCGTCGGCGGACGTCATGGCCGCCGACCGTTTCTATCGGAGCTTTGCTGCAAAAGCGGGTGCTTCAAGACATTCTTGAAGCGAACTCACGAACCTCGCAGGTCCCTTCCCAGCCCGGCAGGTAGTCCTTGTGGAGCTGCATGAACTCAACCGCCGACGCCACGGCCTCTTCCTTGTCATGCAGCTCGAAGATGGCGTAGCCGCCAATGACCTCCTTGGCTTCCACGAACGGCCCGTCGATGACGCTGAGCTGCCGGTCCGTGATGCGCACCTGCGCGCCGGTCGCGAGCGGCATCAGCCCGCCGTTGTCGAGCATGCGGCCGGCCTTGATCTCCCGGTCGGCGAGCTTGTGCATCGCCTCCATCAGTTCCGGCGTCGGCGCCGCCGCGTGGGCGGATTTGACTATGAACATGAAGCGCATGTGAGAATTTCTCCGAAGGCGAGAAGCGGGCGCCATCGCCGGTGAACTGTCCCGCCAATAAAGACGACGAACCAGCCCGCCGCGGATCGACATGCAATTTGCACAAAATTGCGCCCAAGTTCGAAACACTACCCGGCGCCGACATCACGCGCCAGGGATCGCTCCGAGATGATACGATGACGGGTGCTACGGCGACCGCCGCGGTAAAATCCTGCCGGTTCGGCTGAGTATTGCTGTGTCCGCGAGATGCGCGACGGAGCCTGCCGTTTTACGCTTCGTCGGGCCGGGCGGTCAGCGTGATCCGCTCGGCCCGGCGCAGCACCCCGATCGGCACAGGCTGGCCGGCGCGCTCCCCGGTCAGCGCGCGGTGCAGATCGTCCACGCCGCTAACCGGTGCGCCGTCAAGCGTGATGATCACATCACCCGCCCGCAGCAATGCGCGCGCGGCGGCGCCATCCGCCGCAACGTCCAGCACCAGCACGCCGGTGGTCTGCGTCAGCCCATGATGCCGCCGCAACCGCACGTCGATCGGCACGGTCTGGCCGGACAGCCCGAGCCGTGAGCGCCGCACGCGGCCGTCGCGCATCAACCGTGTCGCGACCCACACCGCGGTGTCTATGCCGATAGCGAAACATATCCCCTGTGCCGGCGCGATCGTCGCGGTGTTGATGCCGACCACGGCCCCCGCACCTGACACCAGCGGCCCACCCGAGTTGCCCGGGTTCAGCGGCGCATCGGTCTGGATCACACTGTCGATGAAACGACCCGAGGGACCGCGCAGCGTGCGCCCCAGCGCGCTGACGATGCCCGCGGTGACCGTGCAGGTGAAGCCCAGCGGGTTGCCGATCGCGACAACCAACTGGCCGACCCGCAGCGTGGCCGACTGGCCCAGCTCTGCGTGCGGCAGGCCGTTCGCGTTCAACCGCAGCACCGCGGTGTCGGTGGCGGGGTCGTCGCCGACCAGCGTGGCGTCCAGCGTCTGCCCGTCGGTCAGCGTGGCGCGCAGCCGGGCGGCCCGGGCCACCACATGCGAGTTGGTCAGCACGTAGCCGTCCGGCGTGAAGATGACGCCCGAGCCCTGGCCGGCCGGTCGCCCATCCGCGCGGAACACCGTCACATGCACCACCGCCGGCCCGACACGCTCGAACGCGTGCATCACCCGGGTGGAGTAGGGGTCGAGATCGGGGAACCCCGCGCCGGGCACTGCGTCCGGGGACGTTGCGTCGGGGGACATTGCATCTGCGGGCATTGCGTCTAGGGGCATGGCAACCTGTCCTTTGCTTGCCCACATAGGAAGCCTCAGGGCCGCGGCGCACCCGGCCGTCCGGCTGGGGAGCATCCCGGCCATCTGACCGATACCCACGCCGCGGGCGATCGCGCACGCTTGGGCCATGCAAGGGACACACGCAACACATGCAGGAGCGGACGCCATGAGCGTGGATACGATCGAGCTTTTGTCGGAGGCGTTCGCTGATCGTGTGGCGGCGGCGGCCCCCTGTGTGGTGGCCGTCGGCGCCGGTCATTGGCAACGCAGCGGCATTCTCTGGCGGCCGGACCTTGTCGTGACCTCGGAACAACTGCTCGGCCAGCGGACCGAGTTCAACGTCGCCCGTGGCGGAACGACAGCGTCGGCCAGGCTGATCGGCCGCGACCCCGGCACCAATGTCGCCCTGCTGCGGCTGGAGGCGACACTGCTGGGTGTCCCGCCGGAAGCCGCCGCGTTGCCACGGGTCGGGTCACTGGCGCTGGTGCTGGGTGCCGATGCGACCGGGGCGCCGACCGGCAGGCTGGCGATGTTGCACGCGGTGGGTCCGGAGTGGCACAGCCAGGCCGGCGGGCGGATCGATGCCTTGCTGCGGCTGGACGTGCGGCTCGGCGCCGATGAAGGCGGGCCGGTCCTGACGCCGGGGGGAAAACTGCTGGGAATGTCGACCTCGGGTCCGCCCCGGCGCACGCTGGTCATTCCGGCGGCGACGATCGAGCGGGTGCTTCCGGCGCTGCTGGCCGACGGCCATGTCGCCCGTGGCTGGCTGGGCGTCGGCCTGCAGCCCGTCGCGGTGCCGGAACATCTGCGCACGGCGACTGGCAGCAAGACCGGCATGATCGTGGTCAGCCTGGCGGATGGCGCGCCGGCCGCGCAGGCTGGGGTGCTGCTCGGCGACACCGTCCTGGATGTCGATGGCACGCCGGTACGGCACGCTCGTGCCCTGGCGGCGGTGCTGGGGCCGGAACGGATCGGCCAGACGGTGTCGTTGCGTCTGTTGCGGGCCGGCGAGTTGCGCACACTGAGCGTGCTGATCACCGCGCGGCCGTTGCGCTGAGGCGCCCGCGTTGCGCATTCGGCTGCACGCCACCGACGCGGTCCGGCGCCAGGAACTGACCGCAATGCTGGAGGCGTCGGGCCATGTGCTGGCCGACACCGCGCCGGACGTCGTGCTGTGCGACACGGCGCCGGACGTCGCTGTGCCCGGCGAGGCGGAGGCACCGGTGATCGTGCTGACCGGCCGCATGCCGCCGGGTGATCCGCCGGCCGGGGTCCTGGGACGCGAGGTCTCCTCCCGGCAGTTGGACCTGGCGGTGCGCGCGGTTGCCGCCGGCCTGTTGGTGCGCGTGCCCGGCTTGCCGCAGGCGCCGGGCTTCGGTGCGGTCGAGGAAGCGCTGCCGCCGCTGACGCCGCGCGAGACCGAGATCCTGGCGCTGGTGGGCGAGGGGATGAGCAACAAGGCGGTGGCGCGCAGCCTGGGGATTTCGGTGCACACGGTGAAGTTCCACCTGGAGGCGCTGTTCGCCAAGCTGGACGCCACCAGCCGGGCGGAGGCGGTGGCCAAGGGCCTGCGTGGGGGGATCCTGGAGATTTAGGCTGGGAGATTTAGGCTGGCGGCGTCGCGCCCTTGGTGGCGTTGGCTCGGTAGACGCCGTGAAGCGACGGCCCAATGTGTGCCGCGCGCTGGTTCGCAGGCACGGGTGCGTCGGGAGACTGGCAAGAGGAGATGGTGCAAGTCCTGCACGATGACAGGTGGAGCGAACCGCATCGGCCCCGCGTCATGCGCTGCTGGCCGCGAGGCCAGGGACGAAGCGTTGACAGGGGCGTCGGTGGGCGAGGTATTGAGCCGCGAAAGTCTGTTGATCCGGGATGCCGACGCTGTCCGTGCAGTGGAAGGCAGTACGCGGCCCACCGAATGCAACCGAGGATGATATCGTGACCGGTTTACCAACAACCACGATCCAGGCGGCCGCAACAGAGACGGCTTATTTTGAGTACTCCGAGGCGTGGGTCTCAAACGCGAGCATCACTCTTGGCAGAGGGTTCACCAGGCAGGACTACGCCGAATTGTTCAGCCCGCGGGATGCCACCGCCACCGTCCGGAATTTTCGGCTCCACGACGTGCATCTTGATACCGCCGCGATGACGTTGATCAAGGATGGGAAGAAAATCTCTGATACATTCTACCTGGTGGTGCCTGAGCATTATGAGAACGCCTGTGTCATGGACCGCGGCCTGGTAACGCTGGACCGCTCGGTCGACTACGTGATGGCGCGGGCATTCGACAACTATTATCACTGGATGGTTCAAACCATCCCAGCGATTGATTGGACCCTGCGTGACAGAAGTGCAGGCAACGTTACACTGCTGTCGGGCCGCCTTACCGGATGGCAGGAAGAACTTCTTGCCCTGCTTGGCCGTGATCAAGTACCGCGTATAGCGTTGGACCCGGCACACCATTATTTCATACCTTGCCTTGAGTATAGCGAGTTCCAGAACGGCAGCACGGCTTTCAAGATATCCCTATCCGCGCAAAGCACCTTCAGGCGTCTTGTCGACGCCGCGGTCAGTTCGGAAACCGCAGCGGCCGATATCGTCTATGTTGCCAGGACGGATACGTCGAACAGGGTGGCGGAGAACGAAAATGAGGTGATCGCGCTATTGCAATCCGAAGGCATACCGGTGGTGGTTCCGGCGCATCTATCGGTGTCGGATCAAATCAACCTGTTTCACAAGGCCAGCGCGGTCATCGGTCCGCATGGCGCGGGCCTGACGAACGTGATCTTCTGCAAGCCGGGCACCATCTTGTATGAATTTCTGCCAAGTCATTATCTCAACCCGTGCATCAACAGGCTCGCTGATGCCGGTGGACTCAATTACATCGCCGACATTTTTGAGAGTCGTCCTGACAGCGACGGCAGTCCCCATGCCGGGCGTTGGACGCTCGATCCGGAGTTGATTCTTCGTCGCGTCCGCGACATCAAGGACCGTCTCGCCACAGGCCGCCGTCGTCCCGTCTCCCAGGTACCCCGGACCATCAGCGTACTGCTTGACGCAAGTTGGTACACGGCGCGCTATGTCGACGTCGCGGCCGCCAACCTCGATCCGCTGCAACACTATATCCATTTCGGCTTGAACCAGCAGCGGGATCCCAACAGATTTTTCGACAATGCCTGGTACCAAACGCACTATCGCGATGTTGCCGCATCGGGCATGAACCCGCTGCTGCACTATCTGCAATTCGGCGCCGCCGAGCGGCGCAACCCGCATCCACACTTCGATGCCGCCTTCTATGTCAGTCAGCATCCGGAGGCAGCGAACAATCCGCTGCTCTATCACATCGAAGTTGGTGTGGCGCACGGTTGGCCGACCGAGAAACGCCGGCCCGACACGACGTAGTCCGGATCGGTTCGTCTGTGCGGAAGCGACAGGTCACGTCACGTTCGTGCCGGGTCGCCGGCGCGAGAGGCACAGATTGACGTTACTCAACCGGGACGACGTCGCCGTCCTGTCCCACCTGCGCCGAGCCGATGGGTTGCATCGAAAGGCATCGCCACGCGCCCGCTGAGGCCGGATCAGGTTGCGATCGGGCGGATCGGCGGAAGCTATCCCCGACAGTTGATATTCATTCCCCGGCCGCCTGCAATTCCGCCTCGCGCGCATGGTGGCTGACCGCCGGCGGCAGACCCATATGTTCGCGCAACGTCCATCCCTCATATTCGCGCCGGAACAGCCCACGCCGCTGCAATTCAGGGATCACCATAGCAACGAAATCCTCGGCGGAAATCGGCACGCACGGTGGTTGCAGGTTGAACCCGTCGGCCGCACCCGTGGTGACCCATTCCTCCATCAGATCGGCAATGTCCGACGGCGTGCCGATCGCGCGCAGCGACCAGAATCCGCCGCCCACCATCTGATAAAGCTGCCTGATGCTCAGCCCGTCCTGCCGCGCCTTCGCCAGCGCGACCGAGGCGTACTGCCCGAAAACCTCCACCCCGGGCGGCAGGTCCGGCACCGGCGCGTCCAGGTCGTAACCGCTGTAGTCGGGCAGCCCATAGGTAGCCAACAGGCCCAGCCCCTGCTGCTCCGTCAGCAGCCCCTGCAACCGGTCGAACTTGTCCTGCGCCTGCTGCCGCGTTTGCCCGACATAGACCATGATGCCAGGCAGGATCAGCAGTTCCTCCGGCGTGCGGCCATAGCGCGCCAGCCGCCCCTTCACCGAGGCGTAGTAGTTGCGTGCGTCCTCCAGCGTCACCTTGCCGGCATAGACCACGTCGGCGCAGCGTGCCGCGAGTTCCTGCGACTCCGTCGAGGTTCCGGCGGTGAACAACGGGGGACGGCGCTGCGGCAGCGGCGGCAGGTCGAGCGGTCCGCGCACCTTGAAGAACCGCCCGCGGTGCTCGATCAGGTGCATCTTCGACCGGTCGAAGAACACCCCGCTGGTTTTGTCGCGCGGCACCGCGTCATCGTCCCAACTGTCGAACAATCCGTGCATGACGTCGACGAACTCGGCGGCCCGCGCATAGCGCGTTTCGGGCGGCGGCACCGCGTCATAGCCATAGTTCCGCGCTTCGTCGGCGCAGAATCCGGTCACCAGGTTCCATCCGGCGCGGCCGTGGGTCAGGTGGTCCAGCGTGCCGACCGCGCGGGCGATGTTGTACGGATCGGTGTAGGTGCTCGACACGGTCGGCACCAGTCCGACCCGGGTGGTGATCGCCGACAGCGCCGCCATCAGCGCCAGCGGCTCATGCTTGACCTGCTCGGGTTCGCGGTCGCGCGCATAAGTGGGCTTGTCCAGCGCGCGGACTGACGCGGTGTCGGCGAGGAAGATCAGGTCGAATTTGCCCGCCTCGGCCAGCGCGGCGCAGCGGCGGTAATGCTCGAAGGTCATGGCACCCGCGGCCGGCACGTCCGGATGGCGCCACGCCGCGTGGTGATAGCCGATATTGGCGATCGACAGGCCCAGGCTCATCTGCCGCCGCACCATCAGTGCCTCCATTCAAAGCAGGGCGGAAACGCGCAGCGCGTTCCGCCATTTGCGCTGGGACGTTGGTGGAAGGTGCTACGCTTTTCCGCCCCACGTATCTGCGCCCCATGTATCTGCGCCCCACGTATCTGCGCGCTACGCATTTGCGCCGCCGTACTCACGCCGCCGCGCGCGCGTGCCGGCTGGGCACGGGTGCAAATCCGAGATTCTCCCGCAACGTCCGTCCCTCGGTACCGCGTACGAAACAACCCGCGCCGCTGCAACTCCGGGATAACAAGATCGACGAAATCCTCGGCGCCCGCCGGCATGTACGGCGGCTGGACGTTGAAGCCGTCCGCGGCGCCGGTGGTGAACCATTCCTCCATCGTATCCGCAATCATCGTCGGCGTGCCGATCAGCCCCAGGCTCCAGAAGCCGCACATCGCCACGTCGAACAACTGTCGCAGCGTGAGGTTTTCCTGCTTCGCGCGCCGGATCAGCGCCAGCGTCAGCTCCGGCTCGCGCCCGCTGATCCGCAACTCCATCATGTCGCTGGTCATCGCCAGGTCGGGCACCGGCTCATCCAACTGCATCCCCGTCATGTCAGGGAAATGGTTGAGGATCAGATGGCCAATGCCAACGATCGGATCGAGCAGCGCCTGGATGCGGGCAAACTTGTCCTCGGCCTCGGCCTGCGTGCGCCCGAGATAGCACTGGATGCCGGGCATCATCAGCATCTCGTCGTCGGTGCGGCCATATTTGTGCAGCTTGCCCTTCACCGTGCCGTAATAGGTTCGCGCGGCGTCGATATTGGGCTGGCCGCCGTAGCTGATATCGGCGAAGCGCGCCGCCAGCTCCATCGCATTGTCCGAGACGCCGGCTGTGACGATCGGCAGCCTGCCTTGCGGCGGGCGCGCCACGTCCAACGGGCCGCGGACGCGGATGTGCTCGCCGGCGTAATCCAGGAAATGCACCTTCGCGCGATCGAAATAAACCCCCGACGCCTTGTCGCGCAGGAACGCATCCTGCTCCCAACTGTCGAACAGGCCGTGCATCACCTCGACGAACTCGGCGGCGCGCGCGTGGCGGATGTCGGACGACAGTGGCTTGTCGAGGCTGAAGTTGCGGCCTTCCTCCGGATTGAACCCGGTCACCATGTTCCAGCCCAGGCGGCCGCCGCTGATATGGTCGATCGAGGCCATGCGGCGGGCGAAATTGTACGGGTGGTTGTAGGTGGTGGATGCGGTCGGAACCAGGCCGACCCGTTCGGTGACTGCCGCAAGTGCCGAGACCACCAGCGTCGGGTCCATCTTGAGCTGCGCGTGCTCGCGGTCCCGTGCGATGCGCGGATCATCGAGATTCATCAATGACGCCCAGTCGGCCAGGAACAGAAAGTCCATCTTGCCGCGTTCGGCGATCTGCGCTGCGTGGATGTGGTGCCGCAGGTCCATTGCGCCGATCGAGGATACCTCGGGCAGGCGCCAGGCGGTGTAGTGATAGCCGACGCTGGCCACCGAAAGGCCAAGCCGCATTTGCCGCTGAGCCTGCGGCGTGCCCTGTTCATCCGCCATGCGAACCCCAAGTGCCCGGCGGCGGCCATTGTCGCCCGGACGCGACCATGCCGCCACCGCGTGCGGTGGGTACTATGCTGCACTCGCGAAGGCTTTGCATAGGGGGATGGTCGCGGTGCACAATGATGCGTCATGCGGCGGTTCTTGGCCGGGGAAGAATTCTCCCCCTCCCCCTGAGGCAGGGGGCTGGGGGGAGGGGTTGGTGCCGGGGTCGTACCGCAGCCGCGTACCGCGCCGAACCCCTCCCCCCAACCCCCTCCCTCAAGGGGAGGGGGAGAGTCTTTGCGTTCCTGGCCCGCCGTCGCGCATACTGAAAACTGCCGTTACGCGGCCGCATCTTCCCGAATCATCGCGGCACCCTTCTCCGCGATCATAATGGTCGGCGCATTCGTGTTGCCCGTCGTCAACGTCGGCATCACCGATGCATCGATCACCCGCAGCCCGCCCAGTCCGTGAACGCGCAGCCGCAAGTCGACCACCGCCATCGGATTGTCCTCGCCCATCCGGCAGGTGCCGACCGGATGGTAGATCGTCGTTGCAAAGCGGCGGCAGTAGTCCAGCAACTGCTCGTCGGTCGTCACGTCGGGGCCAGGCAGCGTCTCCATCACGCTGTGCCGCGCGATCGGCGCCTGCGCGAAGATTTTCCGGGTTAGCCGCATGCCGGATAGCAGCACGCGCCCGTCGCTCGTCGCCGACAGGTAGTTCGGCGTGATCCGCGCCTTGGCGAACGGGTCCTTCGACGCCGCCATGATGGTTCCGCGGCTGTCCGGGCGCGCCGGGCAGACCGCCACGGTCATGCCGGCCTCGCGTTCCAGCGTGCCGAACAGCGACGGATCGTAGCTGGCGGGGGTGAACAGAAGTTGCAGATCTGGACTGGCAAGTCCCTCGCGCGAGCGGGTGAACACCTGCGCCGAGGTCACCCCGAACGTCAGCGCACCGTTGCCGATCAGGAAGAACCGCGCCACCTGGCCGGCCAGCCGCACGCCGCGCGCGAGTTGGTTGATCGAGATTTCGTCCCGCACCCGGTGCGATATCCGCGCTACGTAGTGGTCCTGCAAGTTGGCACCGACGCCGGGCAGGTCGTGCACCGCCTCCACGCCGATCGACTGCAAATGCGACCCCGGCCCGACGCCCGATATCTGCAACAAATGCGGGGAATTCACCGCGCCGCCGCACAGGATCACCTCCTTTGCTGCCCGGACCTCGCGATCCGCTCCGCCCTGGCGAAACGCCACGCCAACGCAACGTTTCCCTTCGAACAGCAGGCGCGTCGCCAGTGCGTTGGTTTCCACCCGCAGATTCGCCCGCCCCTTCGCGGCAGCCAGAAACGTGCGCGCGGTGGACCCGCGAAACCGCCCGTTGCGAGTCATCTGTGAATAGCCGACACCCTCCTGCACGCGTCCGTTCAGGTCCTTGCTGTAGGTGTAGCCGGCGGCGCGCGCGGCCTCGACGAAGCGGTGCGTCAGGGGAAGGATAGTGCGGTAGTCCTCCACCCGCAGCACGCCGCCCTTGCCGCGCACTTCCGGATCGCCGGGAGCGTAATCTTCCGATTTGCGAAAGAACGGCAGCACGTCGTCAAAACTCCAACCTCGACAGCCCATCTGCGCCCAGCCATCGTAGTCGGCCGGGTTGCCGCGCACATACAGCATGCCGTTGATCGAGGACGATCCACCCAGCGTCTTGCCGCGCGGCCAGTGGATCTGCCGGCCCGCGCTGCCGGGACCGGCCTCGGCGGTGTAGTTCCAGTTGATCACCGGATGGCGCAGCAGCTTCAGCGTGGCGGCGGGGATGTGGATCCAGGGGCGCCAGTCGGGCGGCCCGGCCTCCAGCAAGGTGACGCGCGCACCGGTTTCGCTAATCCGGCTGGCGATGACGCAACCGGCCGAGCCGGCGCCCACCACGACGTAGTCCGTTTCCATTCCCTGATCCTTGGCCCCTGGCCTCTGGTCCTTGGCGCTCTGGGCCCCGACCCCCCGGTCCCGGTCTGCGCCGAAGTCGTCGGAAGATGATTAGCGTGAGCGGGCGCGGTCGGCCAGGGCGGGGCAGCCCATGGTGCGCCGAGCATCACGGGCGGCGCGGATTTCCGCGATCATGCAAGCGAAACGACAAGTCGGGTTGACGGCCCAACGAATACAGTTTACGTACGGAATGAAATGGCCGGCAAGCAAGTCACGGGAGCCGTGGTATGGTCAAATGTTTCGCATGGCTTCTGTCCGGCGCGTTTCTGCTGACCGGATGTGTCGCGCCGCCACCGCCTGCTGCCACGGCGCCGCAACCGGCTGCCGCGGCGGTCGGTCCGTCGGCCCGAGTGCTGCTTGGCGCGCCGCCGCCGTCATCACCTGGTGGCGGCACCGTCAACAACTACATCTCGATCACCCCGCTCACCGCCGTGAGTGCGACGTTTGACAGCGTAGCGAGGGATCGATTTTCCGACGCCTATACGCGGCTGGCCGTGGACGCGGCGGTGTCGCCCGGTGGCGCCGGCGGTACCGCGGGCGCCTTGCCCTACACCACCCGCACGATCCTCGCGCGCTTTCTGTTCGGCGAGCACACCAGCCTGAACCTGACGGCGAAGGTGGCCGTCGGTCCGTTCGTCGCGACCGTGCCGCTGCTGACGCTGGACCATGTCAGCAACAGCACCGCCGGCGAGGCGTTCACCCGCCTGGTCAGCCACCAGGCGCAGAATTTTCCGTTCTTCCTGGTCCGGCGGGACGGTGGCAACGCGGTCGTCAGCGTTCAGTTCAGCGTGAAGGCGAATGACAGCGTTACATCCGCGGCGGCCGGAACGGCGCTGTCGGTGGCGCAGAACGTCGCGCAACTCGTGTCGCCGGAATTGGCGGTGGTCACCACGCTGACGCAACAATCCACCAAGGATGTCGCCGCGGCGATCGACCAGGCAATCGGCCGGCTGTTCACCACCAGCATCGACGAGGAGCACTTGCTGGATCAGGACATCGGCCGCTGGCCGCCGGGCGGCGGTGCCACGGTGGCACTGAATATTCCCGGCGCTGAGGGCGATTGGACCTCGGCGTCGGCCGACCAGCCGGTTGGCACATGGACCATCCGGTTTGCCGCGCCGAAGCCCTCGATCTTCTCCGATATCGCAATCTGCGACACCGGCGTCCCGACCGCGGGCGCGCGCTGCCGCGTGGATTACGTGACTGCCGCGACCGATGCCGAGCGGGCGGTCAGTCCGGATGAAGTGCTCTCGTTCCAGTTGATCAACGGCGCGCAGAGCCTGGGCACGGTTGCGACGTATCTGAAGCAGAAGGACTGGTACACCGCGGCATTGTCCGGCTTCGCGACGACAGGCGGCGTGAGCTCGGGCAGCGTCGGCCAGTTCTGCCGTTCCATCAAGAGTTCGATCACCGACCTTGACCTGAACGCGGTCGACGCTGGCATCGTTGCCGATGCCGTGCGCCGCGGGCTGGTGTTGCCAAAGTCGGTGACCGACCAGATGCGCACGACGCCGGAGTGTGCCCTGCTGTATCCGATCACGTCGTGACCGGCGGCCGGCCCGCCGCAGCCATGACGCGGTCAGCGCCAGCGATACAATGTTAGGCATGCCCAATCGGGCGATGCTTGGCGTTGACTACGCAATGCTCGCAGGATGCTGCGTCCCGCCGCATGCCCGCAAGCAGGGATCACCAAAGCGGAACGGAGCGGATGGTTAGCGGGTAACTACCAGCGGCCGAAAGTCTCGACTCTCCACCCGTCATGGCCGGCCCCCGGGTCAAGCGCCCGAGGACAGACGGAGCCTGCCCTTGGCGAAGGCCGGGGGGCCGGCCATCCACGACTTCGCTTGCGGCACGAAGGAAATCGAGTAGGGGCGCCCCTCGCGGAGCGCCCCTCTCACACCACCGGACGTACGGATCGCGTATCACGGCGGTTTCCGACAAGGTTCAGCGCGGCATTTTGTTGCCGCGTCAAGGCTCGTTCATGATCCCATGCCGCAGACGCTTGTGGCTCCTCAGTCGCCCCAGGTCCGGCTCCGCCTTCCCCGCTGGCGCCGTGGCGCAACGCGGCCTTCAGGGTTTCGTCGAGAAGGTCCCCTTGGTCCGCGCCGCCTTGCTGCCGCTTCACGTCCATCGATTGGTCCAAGCTGCTCCCTGCTTGTCGAATTCAGCCCTTCGCCCGGTTGCCCGGACTACTATGGCCTCTGCTGACTTCTCCCGGCCCATCGGAGGCCGTCGCCGGCCCCCTGCTCCGATCGTCTGGAGAGATCGGGAGATCTCCCAGGGTAAAACACTGATCCTTCCCTCGAGCGCTGCCGGATTTACCTGTGCGCGTGTCCGACTGGCCTTTGGGCTTCCCCGTCCACTGCCGGGTTACCCCACCGCACCGGCCTCGTATCCGGTTCCTGTTCGTCAGCTCCGAGTTTTGCCTCCGGCTTCCTCCCCACTCTGCATCGCTGCAACGCAGTTGCCTTCGGCTAACGGTTCCGGCCAATCGGCCCGTAGAGGACTTGCACCTCCGAGATCAGCGCCATGCCTGGCACACAGTCGTGGATACCGGCCTTCGCCGGCCATGACGGGGGTGGGCGGCGTACGTCAATACTTTCGGCCGCTGGTATAACTACCCCGCCTCGATCCGGATTAGCGACGGCGCTTCCAGCACCGCGTCCAGCGCGCCAATCCGATCCAGTGCCGCGCGCATCGCGCTCTCGCGTGTTTCGTGCGTTACCAGAACGACCGGCACCGCCTCGCCGGGCGCCCGCCCTCGTTGCAGCATCGACTCTAACGACACGCCATGATCACGTAGCGCCGCGGCAACATCAGCGATCACCCCGGGCCGATCCACCACCATCAGCCGCAGATAATACGGCCCGACATGCGCCGAGATCGGCACCGAGGGCGCATCGCTCAGCGCGCCACCCCACACCGGCGTGCTGCGCCCGCGCGCCAGGTCCACCAGATCGGCCACTACCGCCGATGCGGTCGGACCGGCGCCCGCACCGCGCCCCTCCAGCATCACGCGGCCGACGAAATCGCCCTCGGTCACCACCGCGTTGAACACCCCGTCCACGCGGGCGATCGGCGCCGTTTCCGGCACCATGCAGGGATGCACGCGGGCCTCGATCCCCGCCTCGGTCTGCCGCGCCAGGCCCAGCAGCTTGATGCGATACCCGAGCTCCTTCGCAAAGCCGATATCCAGCGCCGAGACCCCGCGAATGCCCTCGACATGCACCGCGTTGAACGCCACCGGCCGGCCAAACGCCAGCGCCGCCAGGATCGCCAGCTTGTGCGCTGCGTCGATGCCATCGATGTCGAAACTCGGATCGGTCTCGGCATACCCAAGCCGCTGCGCATCGGCGAGCACATCGGCGAATTCCCGCCCGTGCTCGCGCATCTGGGTCAGGATGTAATTGCAGGTCCCGTTCAAAATCCCAGCGATCCGGCTGATCCGATTGCCCGCCAGCCCCTCGCGCAACGCCTTGATCACCGGGATTCCACCGGCGACCGCGGCCTCGAACGCCAGCGTCACCCCCTTGGCGTCCGCCGCCGCCGCCAACGCCGCCCCGTGCACCGCCAGCATCGCCTTGTTGGCGGTCACCACCGGTTTGCCGGCCGCGATCGCCGCTTCCACCAACGCGCGCGCCGGTCCGTCCGCGCCGCCGATCGCCTCCACCACCACATCGACGCCGGCATCCCCGGCCAACGCCACCGGATCGTCGTACCAGCGCAACCCGCCCAGCGGCACGCCGCGATCCTTGGTGCGGTCCCGCGCCGAGACCGCGGTGACGGCGATCGGCACACCGGCACGCGCTGTGACGATCTCGGCATTGTCGCGCAGCATGGTCAGCACCCCGGCGCCGACAGTGCCCAGGCCCGCGACCGCGACGGAGAGGGGACGGGTCATGGATGGGCTGCTGCGCGGCAAGGCAGCAGGCTGATGAGCATCATGGAAGAATCCTCTCGCTTCGTGGTACCGGCACACCTGCGGGCCCGTGCCCAGCATAGCAGCGACCCGCGCTGTGCGCTCAACGCCGCCGCGACCTGAGCCGGAACTCGGGCGCGAGGCTAACCGGGTACCGGGGGCTCAATTGGCGTCCCTGGCCCCTTTTCGCTATGCTTCCCCCATGCCGGACGATCTCTACGACCGCGACGTCCTCGCCTGGTCAGAGCGCCAGGCCGACCTGTTGCGCCGCCTTGCGCGCGGGGAGCGGGTCAACGACGTGGACTGGGAGCACGTGGTCGAGGAGATCGAGGACGTGGGTCTGTCCGAACTCAACGCCGTGCAGAGCTATCTCCGCCCCATGCTCGCCCACCTGCTGAAAGTGCGCGGCTGGCCTGACAGCCCGCCCGTTAATCATTGGCGAGGTGAAATCGTGGCGTTCCAGAAGGACGCGCTGCAACGCTTTGCGCCATCCATGCGGGAGAGGATTGACCTGGGCCGGCTCTATGCCGACGCGCTGGAGCAGCTCGAGCCGCTGCAACACGATGGCGCCGCCCCGCTTCCTTGGCCAGCCGACTGCCCGTTCACGCTCGACCAACTGCTGCGCAGCAAGCGGAGTGTGTTGGAGGAACAGCTTCGCGCTGCGTCCCCCAATCCCACGGCCTGACCGGCCTGCCGACAAGCGGAGATTGCTCAGGACGTCGCCGCCTCGGCCGGCTCAGCCTGGTTCGTTCCCGCTTGCAGGAAGCTGCGGATGTTGCGGGCCGCCTGGCGCAGCCGGTGGGTGTTCTCCACCAGGGCGATCCGCACAAAGCCCTCGCCGTGCTCGCCGAAGCCCAGGCCCGGGGCGACGGCGACCTTGGCGCGGGCCAGCAGCAGTTTGCTGAACTCGACGCTGCCGAGTTGGGCGAAGCGGGCCGGGATGGGCGCCCAGGCGAACATCGAGCCGTCGGGGCAGGGGACGTCCCAGCCGGCGGCGGCGAGGCCACGGATCAGCACGTCGCGGCGCTCGCAGTACAACTCGCGCATTTCGGCGACGCAGTCTTGCGGGCCGTTCAGCGCGGCGGTGGCGGCGACCTGGATTGGGGTGAAGGCGCCGTAGTCCAGGTAGGATTTCATACGGGTCAGTGCGGTGATCAGCCGCGGGTTGCCGGCGGCGAACCCCATGCGCCAGCCTGGCATCGAGTAGGTTTTCGACAGGCTGGTGAACTCGACGGCGATGTCCTTGGCGCCGGGGACTTGCAGCAGCGACGGGGGAGGGGCGTCGTTGAAATAGATCTCGGCGTAGGCGAGGTCCGACAGGATCCAGATGTCGTGCCGCCGGGCGAAGCTGACGATTTCGCGGTAGAAGTCCAAGTCAGCGAGATATGCCGTTGGGTTTGAAGGAAAATTGACGATCAGCGCGGTCGGCTTCGGCACCGAATGGCGCACCGCGCGGTCGAGCGCCCGCAGCATGTCGTCATCCGGCGTCGCGGGGATGGAGCACACCGCGGCGCCGGCGATGATGAAGCCGAACTGGTGGATCGGGTAGGACGGGTTGGGCACCAGGATGGTATCGCCCGGCGAGGTGATCGCGGCGGCAAGGTTGGCCAGGCCTTCTTTTGACCCGAGCGTTGCAACGACCTCGGTTTCCGGGTCGAGCTGCACGCCGAAGCGGCGATCGTAATAGCCGGCCAGCGCGCGGCGCAGCCCGGGGATGCCTTTGCTGACCGAGTAGCGATGGGTGCGCGGGTCCTGCACCGCTTCGATCAGCTTGGCGACGATGTGGGGCGGCGTGGGGCTGTCCGGGTTGCCCATGCCGAGATCGATGATGTCCTCACCGGCGGTGCGCGCGCGCCTTCGCGGTGTTCACCTCGGCGAACGGTAGGGCGGCAGGCGGCGGATGCGATGGAACTCGTCGGGGGGCATGTCGGGTACCGATTGATGGGAGCGGTGGGGATTGCTGCGAACGGCGGGGATTGATGGAAGCGGTGGGGACTCGGGGGCAGCGGGGCCTACTGTACCAGCCGCGCCGTGCCGCCGCGACCCATTGCCTGCGCGTCGATCTCCACGGCCGAAGCCGGCACGCCGGCGCCAACCAGCAACGTGGCGATGGTTTGCGCGCGGGCGAGGCCAAGCTTGAGCGCGGCGGCCTGGGCGTCGGGGCTGGGATCGGGGGCGTCACCGAAGCCGGTCACGGCGATCAGGGCGCTGCCGCGCCGTCCGGCCAGTGCGCGCAGCGGCGCGGCGGCTGACGGCGGCAGTTCCGACACGCCGCTGGCGAACACGACGGCGACGGTGTTGCCCGAGCTGACCGGCTCACCACCGGGCGTGGCGCTGGCCATCGCAGTCGGCGCCGGGGTGGCAGCCGGAGCGGGCCGTGCCGCGGCGGCGGTGGCTGGCGCGGTGGCTGGGGCGGCGGACGGCGGTGTCGGGACGGGCGGCGCGCTCGGCGCGGATTGCGGCGCGATGACCGGTGGCGTGGCGGGCGCGGTAGCCTGCGCCGGGATTGGCTGGGGTGCCACGGGGGCTGCCGGGCGTGGTGGCGACAACGCAGGCGGGTTGGGCGTCGATGGCACACCCGGCACGTTGGCGGGTGGCGGCGGTGCGGTGGGCAGCGGCGGCAGGTTGGCCATCGTGGTCGCCGGGGCTGTTGCTGATGCTGTGGCTGGCGCTGGCGCCGTGCCGGTGCTGGTTGCCGGCGCCGCGCCCGGTGCTGCGGCTGCCGTCGTGGGCGTCGGTTCGGGCGTGGCAAGTGGCGTGGCCTGCACCGCGCCGACCGGCGCCTTGGCTGGCGGCGCCACCGGAGCCTCCGGTCGCGGCGCTGGCGGCGCATTGGCGGCCGGTAGCGTGGCCGACGGTTGGCCGGCCGTTGCCTGGTTGGCCGCTCCGGCATTGGGCGGCGGATTGGGTGGCGGCGGGCCGGGCGGCGGGGTGGATCCGACGCCAAACAGGCCGGGCGCCGCGTTGGGTGAGGACGGGTCGACCAGCGGCGCGGCGGCGGCCATGTGCTGGGCGTTGGCGCGATCGGCGACCAGCGCGTCGGCGAGGTTCTGCAGTGCCGCGCGATCGGGCTCCTCCGGTTTGGGCGGGACGGTGGACAGGTTTGGCGGAGGCTGGTCCGCTCCCGGCGGCGGTGGCCTCTGCTGGGCGATCGCGCCGCCCTCCTGGTTGTGCCACCAGTTGATCGGGTTGATCGACGACCACGAAGGCTGCGAGCAGCCGCCGAGCGCCAGCGTCGCCGCGAGCAGGCATGCGGCCGTCGCGCCGCCCGCCGTCGGGATGCCGGCCAATGGGGCGCCGGCCAGCGGTCTGCCGGCCAGCGGTCTGCCAGTCTGGGAAGCACGTGCCCCAGGAATGCGTACCCCGAAGGTGCGCATCATGGAGGCGCGTGTTATGGGGGCGCCGGCTTGAATCACGTTACGCGCATCTCTAGGTTGCGCGCCTCTTCCGCTGAACCGCATAGGTCGAACCCACTCCACGCTGGCGCGGTCTGTGTAGCTTGCGGCGGGGCCGACGGAAAGGACGCCGCGATGCCCAAAGGGGACACTCCCCCGCCCGCGCCGGACAGCCCCGGCTTCCGGATGCCCGACGCCACCGAGGTCGGTCGTTCCATGGCCGACATCGCCGAGCGCTCGCAGCGTATCGTCACCGAATGGTTGAAGCGGCAGGGGGACACGGAGCACGCGCCCGACCCGCTGAACATCGGCCGCGCGTTCCTGGAAATGACCGCCCGCCTGATGGCCAACCCCGCGCGGCTGGTCCAGGCACAGATCGGTTTCTGGCAGGACTATATGACGCTGTGGCAGAACACCGCGCGCCGCATGATGGGCATGGAGTCCGAGCCGGTGATCGACGGGTCGGCGTCCGACCGGCGCTTCAAGGACGACGCCTGGCGCGAGAACGAGGTGTTCGACTTCATCCGGCAATCCTACCTGTTGTCGGCGCGCTACGTGCAGGACGTGGTCAAGCAGGTGGACGGGCTGGACGCCAAGACCGCGCAGAAGGTGGATTTCTACTCGCGCCAGTTCGTCGACGCGATGAGCCCGTCGAACTTCCTGCTGACCAACCCCGAGGTGCTGCGCAAGACCGCCGAGACCGGCGGGGAGAACCTGCTGAAGGGGCTGAACAACCTGCTGGGCGATCTGGAGCGCGGCAAGGGCCAGTTGCGCATCAAGATGACCGATACGGACGCGTTCCGGGTGGGCGACAACATCGGGGTCTCGCCAGGCAAGGTGGTGTACCAGAACGACCTGATGCAGTTGATCCAGTATTCGCCGACCACCGACAAAGTATTGAAACGTCCGCTGCTGGTCGCGCCGCCGTGGATCAACAAGTTCTACATCCTGGATTTGCGTCCGAAGAACAGCCTGGTGCGCTGGGCGGTGGCCCAGGGGCACACCGTGTTCATGATTTCCTGGGTCAATCCGGATGCGACGCTGTCCGAGAAGGGGTTCGAGGACTACATGACCGAGGGCTACCTCGCCGCGCTGGATGCAATCGAGGCGGCGACCGGTGAGCGCGAGGTGAACGCCATCGGTTATTGCCTGGGCGGCACCCTGTTGGGCTGCACGCTGGCCTACATGGCGGCGAAGGGCGACGACCGGATCAAGTCGGCGACCTTCTTCGTTTCGCTGCTGGATTTCGCCGAGTCGGGCGAGTTGGGTGTGTTCATCGACGAGGAGCAGTTGGACGCGCTGGAAGCCAAGATGAACAAGCGCGGCTATCTCGAGGGCAGCGAGATGGCGACGACGTTCAACATGCTGCGCGCCAACGACCTGATCTGGTCGTTCGTGGTGAACAACTACCTGCTGGGCAACGAGCCGTTCCCGTTCGACCTGCTGTACTGGAACAGCGATTCGACGCGCATGCCGGCGAAGATGCACAGCTTCTATTTGCGCAAGATGTACCAAGAGAATTTGCTGTCGAAGCAGGGCGGGATCAGCATGAACGGCGTGCCGATCGACCTGGCGAAGATCAAGACGCCGGCGTATTTCCTGTCGACGCGCGAGGACCATATCGCGCCGTGGAAGTCGACCTATCGCGGCACCCAGTTGCTGGGCGGCAAGAAACGTTTCGTGCTGGCGGCGTCGGGGCATATCGCCGGCGTGGTGAACCCGCCGGAGGGCGGCAAGTACAGCCATTGGGTGAACCCTGCGCTGCCGGGGGATCCCGAGGCATGGTTCCATGGGGCGACCGAGATCGCCGGGTCGTGGTGGCCGGACTGGCAACGCTGGGTGACCTCGCTGGGCAAGGAGTTGGTGCCTGCGCGGGTGCCGGGGGAGGGCAAACTGACCCCGATCGAGGACGCGCCGGGGAGCTATGTGAAGGTTAGAGCGGTCTGAGGCAGGTAGCGGAGTAACGTTTCCGCTGCCCTGACGGCGACAACGCTCTTGCACGGATCGTATATGACCATAATATACATCGCGTGATCGATCTCGCGGCCATTGTCGGGTTCGACTGGGACGCGGGCAATGACCGGAAGAATGAGACCCATGATGTGTCGATGCCGGAGGCCGAACAGGTGTTCTTCAATCGGCCACTGCTGATGTTGGTCGACGAGAAGCATAGCCAGGCAGAGGCGCGCTTTCATGTGATGGGCAGAACCCATGTGGGGCGGCGACTGCACCTGACGGTTACACTGCGTGGCGGAGGCACGTTGATCCGCGTGATTTCGGCGCGGGACATGCACCGCAAGGAGCGAGATATCTATGAACGTCAATCTGAAGCCGGTTCCGAAGTTTAGATCCGAGGCCGAGGAGCGGCAGTTTTGGGAAACCCACGACAGCACGCCCTACGTGGACTGGTCGAAGGCGGACCGGATTAGCCTCCCCAACCTCAAGCCGACGACCCAAACCATCTCGTTGCGGCTGCCGGCCCACCTGCTGGACGCGATCAAGGTAGCGGCGAACGCTCGGGACGTGCCGTATCAGTCACTCATCAAGATCTGGCTGCAGGAGCGGCTCGAGCGCGTTTGATCGCGTAATCGGTGCCGACGCTCCACGGATAGGCGCCGTCCGTTACCGGAGTGTTCATCATCTCGGGCTAGACCGGGGAACCCCACCAACCCGCTCCGGACCTCGCCCCTGAACGCGCGCACCGCCATCCCGGTCATCGCCCGCATCCAGTCCTTCGCCTTCGCCGGCATCGAGGCCGTGCCGGTCGAAGTCCAGGTCCAGATCTCCGCCGGCCTCCCCACCTTCCTGGTGGTCGGCCTGCCCGACAAGGCGGTGGGCGAGGCGCGTGAACGGGTGCGCGCCGCGCTCAGCGCGATGGGCCTCGCGCTGCCGCCTCGGCGTGTGCTGGTGAACCTGGCGCCGGCCGACCTGCTGAAGGAAGGCAGCCATTTCGACCTGCCGATCGCGCTGGGCGTGCTGGCGGCAATGGACGTGCTGCCGCGCGAGGAAATCGCCGCTTACGCCGCGCTGGGCGAATTGTCGCTGGACGGCACGCTCAACCCGGTCGCCGGCGTGCTGCCCGCGGCGATCGGCGCGTCGCGGCGCGATCTCGGCCTGATCTGTCCCGCCGCGCAGGGCGGCGAGGCGGCGTGGGCCGGGCGGATCGACATCCTAGCGCCCACCGACCTGCTGTCGCTGATCAACCACTTCCGCGGTTCCCAGGTGCTGACGCCGCCGGAACCCGCCGGTCTCGCGGTGCGCGGGCACGATCCGAACCTGGCCGACGTCAAAGGCATGGAGACCGCCAAGCGCGCGTTGGAGATCGCCGCCGCCGGCAGCCACAACCTGCTGCTGATCGGCCCGCCCGGCGCGGGCAAGTCGATGCTCGCGGCGCGGCTGCCCGGATTGCTGCCCGACCTTGCGCCGGCCGAGGCGCTGGAGGTCAGCATGGTGCACAGTGTCGCCGGAATGCTGGATGGCGGCCGCCTGCTGACCCGCCCGCCGTTCCGCGAACCGCACCATTCCGCCACTCAGGCCGCGCTGACCGGCGGCGGTCCGCGCGCCAAGCCGGGCGAGGTCAGCCTGGCGCATCGCGGTGTGCTGTTCCTGGACGAACTGCCGGAATTCCCCAAGCACGCGCTGGAATTGCTGCGCCAGCCGATGGAAGCCGGCCGCACCACGGTATCGCGCGCCGCGGCCCACATCACCTACCCGGCACGGTTCCAGTTGATCGCGGCAATGAACCCGTGCCGTTGCGGCTACCTTGGTGACGGCGCGCGCGAGTGCGGCCGTGCACCCCGCTGCGGCGAGGACTATCAGCACCGCATCAGCGGCCCGCTGCTCGATCGGGTGGACCTGACGGTCGAGGTGCAGCCGGCCTCGGCGTCGGAGCTTGCCCGTGCGCCGACCGGGGAAGCAACGCCGGTGGTGGCAGCGCGTGTCGCCCGCGCCCGGGCCGCGCAGCGAGCGCGCCATGGCGAGGCCGGACCGCTCAGCAATGCCGAGGTCGATACCAAGGATATCAGGCTGATGGCGGACGCGCAGGCGCTGGCCGGCCAGGCGATGGATCGGCTGCGCCTGTCGCCGCGAGGGTATACGCGGGTGCTGCGGGTGGCGCGCACGATTGCCGATCTTGCCGGGGCGGAGATTGTGGGGCGGGTGCATGTGGCGGAGGCGTTGGCGTTTCGGCACCGTGTGCCGGGGCGGTGAAAGGCCGGGGGAATCTTCTCCCCCTCCCCTTGAGGGCTTGGGCCGCGAAGCGGACCAAGGATGGGGGGAGGGGTAGGGACGCCACAAGTTGGGGAGGGGTCGGTGGGCAAAACCCTTTTGGTGCTATGCTGGGACCAACCCCTCCCCCCGCCCCCCTCCCTCAAGGGGAGGGGGAGAAGATCCGCTGACCCTACGACACCACGCGCAGCCGCGGGCGGGCGGCGGTGGCGAGTTGGCGATACAGCGCGAGGTAGTCGCTAGCCATGCGTCGGGCGCTGAAGCGACGTTCGAAGCGGGCGCGGATTTCCGGGCGCGACAGGCGTGGCAGGCGCCGGATTGCGGCGACCGCGGCATCCTCGCTGTCGACCACGAAGCCGGTGACGCCGTCATCGACGATTTCCGGCACCGAGCCGCAGTTGAACGCGATCACCGGCGTGCCGCAGGCCATTGCCTCGATCATCACGAGGCCGAACGGTTCGGGCCAGTCGATCGGCATCAACAGCGCGTGTGCGCCGCTGAGGAAGCTGGATTTTTGGGTATCGCCGATTTCGCCGATCATCTCGATTTGATCGCCGTCGATCATCGGGCGAATCGTCGCATCGAAATAGGCTTGATCCACCCGGTCCACCTTGGCGGCGATCTTCAGCTTCATGCCGGCGCGCCGGGCGATGCGGATGGCGCGGTCGGGTCGCTTCTCCGGGCAGATACGACCGAGGAAGGCCAGGTAGCTCGGCGTGCCGAGCTCCGGCGTCAGCAGGTCGGTCGGGATGCCGTGGTGGATGGTCTTGACGTAGTTCGCGTCGGGCATGCCGCGGCGCTGTGCGAAGGAGATTGAAACCAGCGGCGCCTCGGGGAACAGGTTGTACATCGGTTCGTGTTCCGGCAGATCGAGGCGCCCGTGCAGGGTCGTCAGGAACGGTGTCGTGGCACGGCTGAACAGCGAGAACGACCAATAATCGAGATGAAAGTGCAAAATATCGAACTCGTTTGCGCGCCGGTATACGGTTTCCAGCATGACCATGTGCGGCGCGATGGCGTCGCGCAGGGACGTGTCGAACCGGAGCGCGCGCGGCGCCATCGGCTCGAGCGTCGCCGAGGTGACCGAATCGCCGCTGGCGAACAGCGTGACGTCGTGACCGAGCCCGGTAAGCTCTTCCGTCAAATACGAAACGATCCGCTCGGTGCCGCCATAAAGCGAGGGCGGCACCGATTCGGTCAGCGGTGCGATCTGGGCAATTCGCATGATCGTGAAGCTCCTTCGGGGTCGAGGGCGGCTGGGTGGTCGGTTGCGGCTGGTCGGTGGTGGCTGGTCGGTGGCTGCTGGTTGATGACGACTGGTTGATGACGAGTGGGGCTCGGAGCCAATCTGAAGCTTGGAATTGGGCCGTTTTTACGGCGCCGGTGCCCGCAATTGGCCGCAGACCCGCGATTGGCCGCAGACAGTGTATTCGTCCGCTCTTGCAGCCCGGCTCTTTCAACGTCTGGCGGGCATGACCACATGAACCGGCGGTTAAACGGGGTGTTCGCGCGGTCGCCGCTCGAGCCAAGGGCGTTGCAGTGGCATGGTTTGCAGGGTCCATTTGCTAGGGAGACGTAATGGCTGGTCTCGATCTGGCGGTGATCGGCAACTGCACGATCGCCTCCGTGATCTCCCCGACCGGGCGTCATGTCTGGTTCTGTTTTCCCCGTCTCGACGCCGACCCGGTGTTCAACGCGCTGCTCGGCGGGACGGCGCCGGAGCTCGGCTACCTGGATGCGTGCCTGCACGGCCAGACCGTCACGCGGCAGCGCTACCTGCCGAATACCGCGGTGCTGGAGACGGTGCTGACCGATGCCGAGGGCGGCAAGGCGCGTGTGCTCGATTTCTGCCCCCGCTTTCGCCGTTACGGCCGCATGTTCCGGCCGCCGACACTGGTCCGCCGGATCGAACCGCTTGCCGGGCGGCCGCGCATCACAGTCGCGCTACGACCGAGTTTCGAGTACGGCACCACCGCCCCCGGTGTCAGTATCGGCAGCAACCATATGCGCTTTGTCGGCCCGGACCGGGTGCTGCGCGTTACCACCGACATGCCGCTGTCCTACCTGGGGCACGAGGCCGATTTCGCGCTGGACCGACCCATCAACCTGTTTATCGGCGCCGACGAGTCGGTGCCGGAGGCACTGGAGATGCTCACCCGGCAATTCCTGGATGAGACCGTCGGCTATTGGCGGGACTGGGTGCGCGATCTCAACGTGCCATTCGACTGGCAGGAGGCGGTCATCCGCGCCGCCATCACGCTAAAGTTATGTAGTTATGATGACACCGGCGCGATCGTCGCGGCACTGACCACTTCGATCCCGGAATCACCCGGCTCCGGCCGCACCTGGGACTATCGCTATTGCTGGCTGCGCGATGCGTATTTCACCGTCGGCGCGCTCAACCGGCTGAGTGCCACGCGCACGATGGAAGCGTTTCTGCGCTTTATTCTCGACGTCGTGCAACGCGAGGGCGATGCGGAACTGGCGCCGCTGTATCCCATCGCACCCGGCTTGGATCGGCAAGAGCGCATTGCCACCGCGCTGCCGGGGTTCCAAGACGACGGACCGGTGCGGATTGGCAACGCGGCGCATGCACAGCGGCAGAACGATGCGTATGGCTCCATCGTTCTGGCGGTGGCACAGATGTTCTGGGATGAGCGGTTGCCGCAGCGGGGAGATTACGATCTCTATCAGCGACTGCGCCCGATCGGTGAGACAGCCGCGCGGCTGGCGCTGACCGAAGATGCCGGGCCGTGGGAATTTCGCGGCCAGACCTGGGTCCACACATTTTCCGCGGCGATGTGCTGGGCGGCGATCAAGCAGCTGGGGCTGATCGCGCGCCATGTCGGCGCCGACGATGACGCAACGATGTGGCTCGGTCGCGCCGAAGTGCTGCGCGACGAGATCCTGTGCCGGGCGGTCACGCCGGGGGGCTGGATTTCTGCCAGGCTCGATGACGCGGTGATCGACGCCGCAACGTTGTTGCTGCCCGGACTTGGCCTGCTGGCGGCGACCGACGCGCGTTTCCTTGCTACGCTGCGGGTCATCGAAAAGCACCTGCTGCGCAACGGCTTCGTCATGCGCTATGTGCAGGAAGATGATTTCGGCAGGCCGGACAGCGCCTTCCTGGTGTGCACGTTCTGGTATATTGACGCGCTGGCCAGCGTCGGGCGTCGCGACGAAGTCGTTGGCATTGTTCGAGAACGTGCTGGCGCATCGCAACCATCTCGGCCTGCTGTCGGAGGACATCGATCCCGCAACCGGTGTATTGTGGGGCAACTTTCCGCAAACCTATTCCCAGGTCGGACTGATATTCGCCGCGATGCGCCTGTCGCGCTCGTGGGAGGAGGGCATGTGGCGCGCCTCGTAGTTGTTTCCAACCGTCTGCCGGTGCCGTCGGAGCGCGGGCCGCGCGCCGGCGGTCTGGCGGTGGCGCTGGCCGATGCGTTGCAGCCCGGATCGCTGTGGTTCGGCTGGAGCGGGCGGCGCGTGCATGCGCCGGCGGATACGCCCGAACTGAGCCACGCCGACGGGCTGACCTTTGCCGCGATCGACATGACCGAGGCGGAGTACCGCGCGTTCTATGTCGGCTTTGCCAATGGCGCGCTGTGGCCGCTGCTGCATTTCCGGCTTGGCCTGATGACGTATCGGCGCGAGGATTACCACGGCTACCGTGCGGTCAATCGGCGGTTTGCCGAGGCGCTGGCGGCGATGCTGCAACCGGATGATCTGATCTGGGTGCACGACTACCATCTGATCCCGCTGGCCGAGGAATTGCGCCGCCTGTCGGTCCATAATCGCATCGGGTTCTTCCTGCACATCCCTTTCGCGCCGCCCGAGGTGCTCGAGGTGCTGCCTTGTGCGCGCGAACTGATGGCCGGGTTGGCCGCCTACGACGTGGTGGGGTTTCATACCGAGGGTTATCGCCGCGCCTTCCTGGACTGCGCGCGCATGATGCTGGGGGTCGAGGCCGACTCGGAATCCAGCTTCGTGCATGACGGGGTGACGGTGCGCGCCATCGTCGATCCCGTCGGCATCGACGCGGAGACCTTTGCCAAGGACGCGGCGCGCGCCGCGCGCAGGGTAGAGGCACGGCGGCTGCGCGATAGTTTGGAAGGACGCCTGCTGGCGATTGGGGTGGACCGCCTGGACTACTCCAAGGGCCTGCCCAACCGGCTGATCGCCTTTGGCCGGTTGCTCGCCATGTACCCGGAACATCGACGCCACGTGAGCTTCCTGCAGGTCGCGGCGCGCTCACGCGAGGACAACAGCGACTACCAGCAGCTGCGCCGCGAGCTGGACCGTATCGCCGGCGATACCAATGGGCGCTATTCGGAATTCGACTGGGCGCCGCTGCGCTATATCACGCGCGCGCTCAGCCGGCGTACCCTGGCGGGGTTCTACCGCATCGCGCGCGTCGGGGTGGTGACGCCGCTGCGTGACGGGATGAACCTGGTGGCGAAGGAATACGTCGCCGCGCAGAACGCAACCGATCCCGGTGTGCTGCTGCTGTCGCGCTTTGCCGGCGCGGCGGATGAGTTGACCGAGGCGCTGATCGTCAACCCGTTCGATCCAGACGAAATCGCCGACGCGATTCACCAGGCGCTGGTGATGGACCTGGACGAGCGCCGCGCCCGGCATCAGGCGCTGGCCGAGAAGGTTCGCCAATCGACCGCGCGGCAGTATTGCGACGTGTTCCTGCAGCATCTGGCGACCTGCAAGACCCAGCAGGTGCTGGAGTATGCTTAGGCCAGGTTCGAGCTGATCGGGATTTCGTAAACTCGCCCGCGCTGTGCGGTCGAGGCGCGGAGTGACGCCGGTGAGGGTGGTGCGCGCGGGCACGACCCTCACCCGTCTCGCTGCGCTCGCCGACCTCCCGCGAAAGGGCGGGCGAGGTAAAGGACGGCGGGTGCGAGACCGTGCTGGCCGGTGCCGGCGCGAATCGGGATAACCGCGCGATGCGCTCAGGCAAGGTGCAATACCTGGAGGGGCTGCGCGGCGTTGCCGCGTTGCAGGTGGTGCTGCTGCATTTCGTCACGGCGTTCCTGCCCGATACGGCGGAGCACGCCGCTGCGCCGGTGCGGGTGCTGTTCGACGGCCACACGGCGGTCTACGTCTTCTTCCTGATCAGCGGCGCGGTGTTGACGCCGTCCTTTGCTCGCGGTGGGGCTTGGCCTCGCCAGGCGGCCAAGCGCCTCGTCAGGCTGGGTATCCCGGTCGCCACCGCCGCCGGCGTCGCGTTGGCACTGCTCGCGGCATTGCCGAACGCGCATCGGGATGCCGCGCTGGTGTCCGGCTCCGCCTGGCTCGCGATGGATTCCAGCGGTGCCCTGACCCTGTCTCACCTGGCGCGCGAGATCGGTCTCGACAGCCTGTTGCTGGGCTACCGGGAGTACACGCTGTTCGCGCCGATCGCCGACCACCTGCCATTGCTGGAGCACTCGCTCGACGCACCGTTCTGGTCGTTGCATCTGGAACTGTATGGCTCGTTGCTGGTCCTGTTGTTGGTTCGCCTGCGGTCCCGATCGGCATGGCTGCATCGCGCCGCGGTCGTTGTGTGCGTCGCCGTGTTCGGCACCCATCCGATGTTCCTGTTCGTGCTCGGCCATCTCTGCGCCGCGCGCCTGCACCGCCCCGCGATACCCTTTCTCGGGACCTGTTTGATCGTCCTCGGGCTGGCCATGAGCGCCAGCAAGGACTGGGGCGCGGTCGAGGCGGTGCGTGCCGAGATCGCCCGTTTCGCACCCGTGGCAGCGCCGAACCTGTTCCAGTTCCAGAGCCAGCTTGCTGCGATCGCACTGTTCCTGGGGGCACTGCTCAGTCCCGCCGCGCAATGGTTGCTCGCCCGCTCCTTGTGCCGTCAGCTTGGCCGCCTGTCCTTCAGCATCTACCTGCTGCATTTCCCGATCCTGTTCACCCTCGGCTGCGCGGGTTTCATGGCGTTGGCCGGCTTCCTGCCCAATCCAGCCGCCATCGCCGTGACGTTCGTCGGTTTCGTCCTGGTCTTGCTGATCGCCGCTTCAGGTTTCGAGCGCTGGGTCGATCACCCCGCCATCCGGCTCAGCCGCCGGCTCGATACGGCTTTCCCCACGAGCGCTTTGCCCGCCCTTGCGGCGGCGGCGGAGGGTCATGATACTCGCCGGTAGCTTTCGCCCAGCCGAGCAGGACAGCCATGGACGTGCAACTGAATGAGGTGGTCGGCGACGCGGCGCATCTGCGGGCCGCGATGCGGGAAGCGGACCTCGTGCCGTTGCTGCTGGTGCTGGCGCATCTCAGCGGCGACGAGGCGATCCTCGACGAGGCCGCGCCCTACATCCACGGCGCCTGGAACTTCATGCACACGATGCCCGACGACTTGCAGGCGAAGGTGCGCGATCGCCTGGCGCGGGTGCTGGCGGAGTACGACGCGACCGGCCGCGCGCTGCCCGCCACTCCGCCCGCGCACCTGCTGCGCAAGATGCTGAATGTCGGTGTCGGCCAGGAGGTGCCCGAGGAATACGTGCCGCTGCTACTGGAAGAGATGCGCCTGGGTGAGGCCGATCCGCGCAGCGTGCCCTGGCGTGCCAGGCCGCCGGCCGAAATACTGGCAGGCTTTCGCGCGGTGATTATTGGCGCCGGGCTGTCCGGCCTGTGCATGGCGATCAAGCTGCGCGAGGCGGGCATTCCGTTTACCATCATCGAGAAGAACCCGACCGTCGGCGGCACCTGGTACGAGAACGATTATCCCGGCTGCGGCGTCGACACGCCGAACCATTTCTTCTCGTATTCCTTCGCGCCCAACCACGACTGGCCGGAGCACTTCTCCAAGCGCAACGACCTGTGGAGCTATCTGGAGCGTTGCGCCGATCAATACGATGTGCGTCGCGACATCACCTTCAACACCGAGGTCACCGCCGCGCGCTGGGACGCCGCCCGCGCGCGATGGGCGATCGAGTTGCGCGACGGCGGGGGCGAAGGCGGGGGCGCGGTCTCGACGCTGGAGGCGAACGTGCTGATCACCGCGGTCGGCCAGCTCAATCGCCCGTCGATCCCGGACATTCCGGGATTGAACACATTTGCCGGACCGGTGTTTCACACCGGCCGGTGGGACCACACACAGAGCGTCGCCGGCAAACGCGTGGCGATGATCGGCACCGGCGCCAGCGGCATGCAGACCGGACCCTCGATCGCGCCGGAGGTGGAACACCTGACGATCTTCCAGCGCACGCCGCACTGGTCGGTGCACAACCCGAACTACCACGCGCGAGTCAGTCCCGGGAAAATCTGGGCGCTGAAGCACATCCCGTTCTACGACAAATGGTACCGGTTCCTGCTGTTCTGGGCATCATCGGACGGGTTGCACGCCTCGTTGCAGATCGATCCCGACTGGCCCACGCCCGACCGCTCGCTGAACGCCACCAACCAGCAATTTCGGGAACTGCTGACGGCGCACATCACCAAGGAACTCGGCGGGCGCACCGATCTGCTGGCCAAGGTCATCCCGCCCTATCCGCCTTACGGCAAGCGGATGCTGCGCGACAACCACTGGTACCGCATGCTGACACGTCCGAATGTCGAGCTGGTGACCGAGCGCATCGACCGCATAGATCCCGACGCGATCGTCACGCGCGACGGTGCGCGTCACCCCGCCGACATGATTGTGCTGGCGACCGGATTCCAGGCCGGGCGCATGCTGTGGCCGATGGAGACCCGGGGCAGGGCAGGGGACACGCTGCGCGATCGCTGGGGCGACGACGATCCGCGTGCCTATCTGGGCATCACCGCGCCGGGCTTCCCCAACCTGTTCATGCTGTATGGGCCGAACACCAATCTCGGCCATGGCGGCAGCATCATCTTCCACGCCGAATGCCAGATCCACTACATCATGCAGGCGCTGCGCGAGATGCTGGAGGACGGCATCGACTCGTTGGAATGCCGGCAGGAACCGCATGACGCCTACAACGTCAAGGTGGACGCGGCGCACCGCAACATGGTGTGGTCGCATGGCGGGGTCGGCAATTGGTACAAAAACGCGCGCGGCAGGGTGATCGCCAACTCGCCGTGGCGTCTGGTCGACTATTGGGCGTTTACGCAGGCGTTCAGCCGCGCCGATTTCGTCGTGCGATATGCCGACGGGTGAGGTATAACATATTCCTTGCTCGCCGGGATCTGTGCCCTGCTGCATGTCCGCAAGCAAGGATCACCACAGAGACACGGAGGCACGGAGTAGAAAAGCCAAGTGGTTAACTTGATATTGTTCTCTGTGTCTCTGTGTCTCTGTTTGTCTCTGTGTCTCCGTGCCTCTGTGGTGATTTTTAATGCAAATAGTTATCAAAGACACGGATTTCCCCGAGCGAATGGTATACTAGGTGTCCGAATGATCGATCGTTTCGCGGTTCCCGCCGCCGTGTCGGCCCCTGGGTCAAGCGCCCGAGGACAGACGGAGCCTGCCCTTGGCGAAGGCCGGCGGGCCGGTATCAGCGACTTGCCTTCGTTGCAACAAAGAAAGTCGTGGATACCGGCATTCGCCGGCATGACGGGGGGAACCGCACTCGCGTGGCGCGCTGAGACAGCGTCGCTGGCAGGCCGCGCATGAGCACCGCTGAACGCGCCCTGCCGCGCCGAGAGTGGTTGCCCTGGGCACGTCAAGTCTATGACGTCGGGCGGCAGTCTTTGCTTGGCCCGATCTATGCGCTGTACGAGCGCCATCTGGTCGCGCAGGTACGGCTGCGCCCGTCACCCCGCCATGTCGGCATCATCCTCGACGGCAACCGGCGCTTCGGCTTGCGCTCGGGGCTGAGCGACCCGTTGCAGGTCTACAGCCGAGGCGCGCAGAAACTCGACGACGTGCTGGGCTGGTGCATGGAACTGGCGATTCCCGCGGTCACGCTGTGGGTCTGCTCCACCGACAATCTCGACCGCCCGGCCGCCGAGGTCGCCGGTATTCTCGGCGCGCTGGAAACCAAGCTCCACGCGCTGGTGAACGATCCCTTGATCCATCGCCACCGCATCCGGGTCCAGGCGATCGGCAGCCTCGACCAGCTGCCCGCGGCGACACTCGCGGCGATCCAAACGGCGCGGGACGTTACCGCCGGATACGACGGGATGCTGCTGTCGATCGCGGTTGCCTATGGCGGTCGCGAGGAGATCGCCAGCGCGGTGCGCGATCTGCTGGGCAACAAGGCGCGTGATGGGGCGTCGGCAGACGAGCTGGTCAGGTGCGTGACGCCCGAGGCGATCGGACGGCACCTTTACCTGGCCGACGCGCCCGAGCCGGACCTGATCATCCGCACCAGCGGCGAGGTGCGCCTGTCGGGCTTCCTGCTATGGCAAAGCGCCTATAGCGAGTTCTACTTTACTGATGTGCTGTGGCCGTCGTTCCGGCACATCGACTTCTTGCGGGCGGTCAGGTCGTTTCAGCAGCGCAGGCGTCGGTTCGGGCGCTGATACGCGCGTTCAAATGATTACTGGGCGTCCAACTGATCGACAGTTCTGAGTCGCTCACTTCATCATACCGGCGCATGAGTGCCATCGTCATCGCAGCGGCGGAGGGTAGTGTCTCATACCAGGTGATGAAATGATTGACCGTCCGGCGATAGCCATCTCGTCATGCCGGCGTATGCCGGCATCCACGACTTGCCTTCGTGGCACCAAAGCAAGTCGTGGATGCCGGGCCTGCGCCCGGCATGACGTGGACGTGGCGCCGGTGGGTCAATCCTTTCGACACCTGGTATCAGTTCAAACCGGCACCGGCCCGCACCCCCGCCCGGCCACCCATGCGAATATACTGTCGTTAAGGCGTCGGCGTTGGGTGGCCGGGTGGGGGTGCGGGCCGGTGCCGGTTTGAACTGAGACACTACCCGGCGGAGACAGTCGTTGACCGTGCTGCGCGGCGGCAGGTCCTTGGCAGTGCCGCCCGTTGACAGCCCGTGCTGAGGATGGACATCATCCCATTGACCACGGCTCGCTCGTCGATCGTCCGCTTGTTGCCACCCTTCTTCGCCGCGGGGATCAGGGGTCCAGTCATCCCCCACTCCTCGTCAGTCAGGCCGCTCGGGTAGCGCAACTTGCTTCGGCCATACCGACCACGGTTCTCGTTCGTGCATATCCGGCGGCTCCCGCAAATCGCACCGCCCAAAGCAAATCACAATTGATTCCAACGATTCAAGATGTTCCCGGATGGACATTTTTGGGGCGAACCATGCGTGCCAAGGGAATAAAAGACCGGCCGGGTCGTCTCAAAGAGAGGCCCACCGTGGCCGACCGACGAAATTCAGCACCCCTACCCAAGGGAGAGGGTCCCAATGATGAAATCGTCCCTGGCTGCCCTGCTTGCGCTTCCTCTGCTCGGCGCGGTCGCTTTTCCCTCCTCGGGTTTCTCCGCGCGCGGGGACGACGAAGGCGCGATACTGGACGATCTGCGCAGCATCACGACCGTCGCCTCGACTGTTCCGGCGAATGGCGACGTCAACCCGTACGGAGTGGCGCGGGTACCGCGGACCGTGGGGCGCCTGCACCGGGGGCACATCCTGGTCAGCAACTTCAACAACAAGGCTAATCTCCAGGGCACGGGCACGACGATCGTTGATGTGGCGCCGAACGGCGCAGTGCGCCTGTTTGCCCAGATCGATGCGAGCAAGTTGCCCGGCCCCTGCCCAGGCGGGGTCGGATTGACCACGGCGCTGGTCGTGCTGCGGGCGGGCTGGGTCATCGTCGGCAGCCTGCCGACCTCCGACGGCACGTCCGCAACGGCTGAGGCCGGTTGCCTTATCGTGCTGAACAGCGACGGAGTGCCGGTGAAGACCTTCGCCGGATCGCCGATCAACGGCCCGTGGGACATGACAGCGGCCGATCGCGATTCCGACGCGACCCTATTCTTCACCAACGTGCTCAACGGCACGGTCGCGGCGAACGGCAAGGTGGTCAACCAGGCGACCGTCGTGCGCCTCGATCTCGACCTGGACCGCGCGCCCTCGGCGAGGTCGCTCACGGTGATCGCGTCGGGACTTCCCGAACGCACGGACCCCGCCGCGCTGGTCATCGGTCCGACAGGGCTCGGGCTTGGCATGAAAGCCTCGTGCGAGGCGCACTGTTTGGGATCCGAAAGGAGCGACGACGACCAGGTACTGTATGTCGCCGACACGCTGAACAACCGGGTGGCCGTCGTCCAGAATCCGCTCAGGCGCCGCAATTCGTCCGGGCCGGGCACCACCCTGTCCGCGAACGGGTTCTTGAATGGCCCGCTCGGGCTTGCGGTCGCGCCCAACGGCCACGTACTGACCACCAACTCGAATGACGGGTTCATCACGGAGATCGCGCCGGACGGCACGCAGCTCGCTCATGAACTGCTGGACAACACCGGCAGTCCGCCCGGCGCGGGGACGCTGTTCGGCGTACTGACGGTCCGGGACCGCGCGGTTTATTTCGTCGATGACGGCAGCAATACGCTGAACCTGCTGCACTGATTTCGGACCTCGCGCGCCGGCGGTGCGGGCGGCGGTTGTCGAAACGATGCCTGCCATCAGGAGTAAACTGGTTGGCCATCGCATCACGGTGTGACGGGGCGCAGCGTCGATGGGTCAGTCGTTCGGGCGCTGACACGCGCATCGTCGAGCGGTGATGGCGCATGCGTCGACCGCGTTTGCGGCAAACGGAGGGTACGCCATAGAACGGGCAGGATAGCACGCTTCGGGGTACAGATTAGGAACCTAACTGAGAACTTGACCGCCGGGATCGACCCTTATCGGACAATCCGCCTCACGTTAGATTGCCGACATGGGAAAGCTGACCGTTGGGGATCGAGGTCTCCGATATCAATGGGCGTCAGACGTCGATTTCGACGGCGTTCGCCTGGAGGTGCTTACCGATCAGGGAAACGTTCTCTTTGATATCAGCGTGCCCGAGCAAGGCCCCATCACCGTCAACACGTTTTCCAACGAGGTTCCGATCGATGTGATTACGGCAGCTGTGAGTGTAGCCGGGCAGCGTCGGTAAGAGCTCAGGCAGGCCAGACTGTTCCTGTCCCAATTGAACTCTCTCCGCTGGGAAGGCGGCAAGACGTTGTTTAGAAAGCGGCTGGTGTCGTCGCAATTGGCTTTAACTCCAACTGGAACAGCGCGAGCGGCGTTCCCGGTACGTGCTACGAACCGTGCTATCCGGCCCGTTCTATGGCGTACCCCCGACGGGCCGCGCGGAGATCAGAAATCCGGCTGCGCCCGCCAGGACGCCAGCCACACCGGCACCGCTGCGGCCGGCAACGCATGCGCAACGAGAAAACCCTGTGCCTGATCGACCCCGAGCGCGCGTAGCCGATGCCATTGCGCGACAGTCTCGACGCCCTCGGCGACCACGATCATGCCGCGCGCCCTGGCGTTGCGGATGAGACGCTCCACCTCGGTGACCACGGCCGGCGCGGTGTCGAGTTGCAGCACCAGCGTCTTATCCAGCTTGATGGCGGTGAACGGCAGGTCGAGCAGCTTGTCCAGCCCGGCCACCGCCGGACCCACATCGTCGATCACGATCTGGTAGCCGGTGCGCCGCAGTTGCTCGACCGCGCCGCGCAGTGTCTCAAGGTCGCGCACCGGCTGGGTCTCGGTCAGCTCGATGATCACCCGCTCGACCGGGATGCCGGCCGCTTCGCGCTGGGTTTCCAGCCGCGCCAGCGCAGCCGTCCGCAGCAGCACATCCAGCGGGAAATTGACTGACACGCTCAGCCCCAGCGGCGCTATCGCCGCGCCCGCCATGTCAGCAAAGGCACAGGTGATCACCAGTTCGGTCAGTTGGCCGGCCAGGCCGGCATCTTCGATCTGCGGGACGAATGCATCGGGGAGTACCATGCCGCGCGCCGGATGATTGAGCCGCACCAGGGCCTCGAACCCGATCACGGCGCGATCCGCCAACCGCACCACCGGCTGGTAGCAGGTCTCGATCATCGCACCCGCCAGGGCGGTCCGTATCTCGGCCAGCGGGACCGGCCGCATGCTATCGGCGTCGCACGTCAACCCGGACGGCACGACTGTCGCTGCCGCGCCGGCGGAGACGTTGGACCCGGCGGTACCGTCCGGCAAATTGCGATCCTCGACCATTCCTGAGCAGTACGACAGGCGCCGATCGGATGCGAGCGGATTGAGACTTCGAACGGCACGCTCGCGCGATCCTGAGCTTCCGCGACCGGCGCGGCAATCCACAAATGGTGTGCGGGTCTAGGGTGTGCCAGCCCTGCTCGACACACCGGGCCGAGGTTTTGCCAGGACCACGGCAGCGGAATCGCGCCGCAACCGTTTTTCACCTAATAACAGGAGGATAGGCGCTGCGATGAAGATGGAAGACGAGGTGCCAACGACGATGCCGAACAGCATCACCCAGGCAAACCCCGAGATCGACTCGCCGCCGAACAGCGCCAGCGGCAGGCTGGCGATGAACACCGTCATCGAGGTTCCGAGGGTTCGGTTCAGCGTCTCATTGATCGACAGGTCGATCAGCTCACGCAACGGCAACGTCTTGTATTTGCGCAAATTCTCACGGACCCGATCGTACACCACAACCTTGTCGTTGGTGGAGTAGCCGAGGATCGTCAGGATTGCCGCGACCATCACCAGATCGAACTCGATCCGCGTCAGCGCGAGGAAGCCGATCGCCTTGGTCACATCCAGGATCAGCGTGACCACCGCGCCAACCGCGAACTGCCATTCGAAGCGGAACCAGATATAGACCAGGATCATCAGCAGGCTGATGCCGAGCGCCAGCAGCCCGTTGCGGAAGAGTTCGGCCGACACCGATGCGCCCACCGCGTCGGTCCGCAGCACCTTCGCCCCCGGCACCGCCTTGTCCAGCGCCGCCTTCACCTGCGTTACCGCCGCCTGGGTCGCGGTCTCGCTCGGCTGGGCGCCCAGCCGGATCAGCACTTCCGACGCATCGCCGAATCGCTGCACCCCCTGTGTGCCGACATGCTGCGCCGCCAGCGCCGCGCGGATCTGGGTGAAATCCGCCGGGCCCGGCGTCCGCACCTCCATCACGACGCCGCCGGCGAAGTCGATCCCCAGGTTCAGCCCGGGATAGAAGAACAGGATCACCGAGGCCGTCGACAGCACCGCCGAGACGAGCAGCCCCATGAACCGCCCGCGCATGAATTGGATGCGCGTGCCATCGGGAACCAGCCGAAACCGCGGCTTCATGAACATCGAACCCACCTATACCGGCAACAGTAGCGGCCGGTGCGCGATATACCACTTCGAGACCAGCAGCCGGGTCAGCATCCACGCGGTGAACAGGCTGGTTGCGATCCCGACGGTGATCGTCACCGCGAAGCCACGCACCGGCCCGCTGCCGAACGCGAACAGCATCACATGCGCCAGGAACGCCGTCGCGTTGGAATCGAAGATCGTGCTGTATGCGCGGGTGAACCCGGCTTCCAGAGCCGCCAGCGGGGGCCGGCCGTTGCGCTGCTCCTCGCGGATGCGTTCGTTGATCAGGATGTTGGCGTCCACCGCCATGCCCAGCGTCAGCAGGATCCCCGCCATGCCGGGCAACGTCAGCGTTGCCTCCAGCAGCGACATGATCGCCAGCATCAGCACCAGATTCACCACCAGCGCCGCGTTCGCGAACCAGCCGAACAGGCCGTAGAACGTGCCCATGAAGGCGATCACCAGCACGAACCCCACCGCCAGCGAGATCGCGCCGGCGCGGATGCTGTCCGCCCCCAGTTCCGGACCGACGCTGCGCTGCTCCACCACCGTCAGCGGCGCCGGCAGCGCACCCGCCCGCAACAGCACCGCCAGGTCGTTCGCCGAGGCCGCCGTGAAGCTGCCGCTGATCTGACCTCGCCCGCCGGTGATCGGCTCGTTGATCCGCGGCGCGCTGATCACCTTGTCGTCCAGCACGATGGCGAACGGGCGCCCGACGTTCGCCCGCGTGATGTCGGCGAACCGCCGCGCGCCCACCGAGTTGAACGTGAAGTTCACCACCCACTCGCCGGACTGCGAGTTGGTCCCTGCGCGCGCATCGGTCAGGTCGGCACCGTCGACATCGACCCGCTTGCGCACTGCGATCTTCTGCTGCGGGATGTCCTGCATCTGCAGGAATTCGTCGCCCGGCGGCGGCACCGCGCCCGGTGCATTGGCATTCGCCGCAACGTCCACCAGGCGGAACGTCATGTGCGCCGTCTTGCCGAGCAATTCCTTGATCCGCTCCGGATCGCCGATGCCGGGCAACTGCACCACGATCCGGTCGTCGCCCTGCTGGGTGATCTGCGGATCGAGCACACCCAACTCGTCGATGCGCCGGCGGACGATCTCGATCGATTGCTGCACCGCCCCCTGTGCCCGGGCCTTCAGCGCCACCGGTGACAGCGTCAGCAGGATCTGCCCGTCCGGCGTAGAGTTGATGGTCAGGTCGGGCGATGCGGTCGGCCCCTCGGAGCTGATCAGCGGCCGGAGTGCCGCCACCGCCGCGTTGACCTTGGCGGGGTCGCGCAGCTTCAGCAGCACGCGGTTCTGGTCGGGCTGCGCCTCCAGCGTCTGGTAGAAGATCGCCCCCGGGCGCAGCGCCTGGCGCGCGGCGTCGACCAGCCCGTCCAGCCGCTCCTTGATCACCGCTTTCATGTCGACCTCGAGCAGCAGGTAGCTGCCGCCGCGCAGGTCGAGGCCGAGATGCACCGTGCGCCACGGCATCCAAGGCGCCGGAGCCGTGAACAGGTTGGGCAGACACAGAATCGCGCCGATCAGGCAGGCTCCGAGAATGAGCCAAGTTTTCAGGGGGCTGAAATACATCATGGTCCGGCGGGCAATAACGACGGGCTGGGGGTGTTGCAACCCCGGCGTCGGTTGCCAACGCGGACACTACTTCCGATCGGATGACAAGGCGATGGAGCGCCGGTTACCCGAGGGGTCAGGCGACGGCCAAGAATTGCGGCTTCACGGTGCGCCATGGACCGACCGCGGGACCACGCGTGACGGTCCCTACGCCGGCTGCCTGGCCGTGAACGCCGGGCTCGATTGGCGGCGCGTAAGCAAGAAAGGCAGAATAACACGGAGTCCACGGAGAAAGATGAAGTCACGGAGTGCACGGAGAAGCGAGAATTTTGGCGCTTCGCGCAAGCAAGGGATCAGACGCGGTGCGCAGCGCGGCAGCTTCCTTCCTTGCGCGAAGCGCATAAAATTCTTCTCCGTGCGCTCTGTGACGTTATCTTTCTCCGTGGGCTCCGTGTTATTCTGCCTTGCTTCCTTGCTTGCGATCGATCTGCGCCAACTCGCTCAGCGGCAGCACTCAACTTCGCAACCGCCGCCGATTCGTTAATTCTTGGGCGTTGCCTTGGTGGGTTTTCATTATAGGAGCGAAATCACGGGCAGACGCTTGTGTCAGGCGTGGTTCCGGTCGCCCATATCCCGCTCCAGGGGCTGAGACCGGCGGGTTTCGGGCCGCCGGTCTCGGCTGCAAGACACCATAGCCCTAGTCCGGGCGCTGCCGGCTGATCACCACGCCACCGCCTGCCGATACAGATGCCAGGTTGCGTGCCCCAGCACCGGCATCACGACCGCCAGTCCCACCAGCGCCGGCAGCGACCCGACGACCAGCAGGGCCACGACGATCGCCCCCCAGACGGCCATTACCGCGGGATTCATCGCCACCACCCGCGCCGAGGTCCACACCGCCGTATCAATCCCGACATTGCGGTCCAGCAAGAGCGGGAACGAGACGGCGCTGATCGCCAGCACCAGTACCGCGAACAGGAACCCGACGCCGACGCCGATGACGATGAGCGCCCACCCCGCCTTCGTCCCCAGCACGTCCCGCGCGAACGCCGCCACCGAGCCCGGTGCGTCCGGTCCCAACGTCGCGACATAGATGACCTGGGCCGCCACCAGCCACAGCAGGAAAATTCCCACCAGCAGCAACCCGAGCAGCGCGATCGAGCCGATCGAGGGCGCCCGCAACACGCCGAACGCATCCACCCAGCGCACTGCGTCGCCCTGCTCGCGCCGTCGGCTCATCTCATTCAATCCCACCGCCGCGAGCGGCCCCACCAGCGCGAAGCCCGAGGCCAGCGGGAACAGCAGTGGCAGCAGCCCGTAGCCGGACGCTACCCGCCCCAGCACCAGCCCGGCGATCGGGTAGATCACGCACAGGAAGATGACATCGGTGCGGTTCGCCTTGAAATCATCCAGTCCGCTGGCGAGCGCACCGGCGAGGTCGGCGAGACTGATCCGCCGCACAGTCGGTGTTGCCGAGCGGCCCGCGGCGCTGTGCCAGTATTCCTCGGGCGATGCCGATCCGATCTGTTGCACCGCGTCTGTGAGCTGGTCCCATCCCCAGCCCGGAGGGGTTCGTATGGTCATGTTCGCTCCTCCCGAAGCACACGTTGGTTCGGGGGCCGCGCGACCCGTTGTGTTCCCCTGGGGGCGTTTCCCTGGGGTGATGACCTTGGGGCATGACCTTTTGGGGGCATGACCTTTTGGGGGGCCGCAGCCCGCCGAAGCCGGGAGCCTACTCCTTTTGCCCGCCGGCCCGGCAGGAAAATCTCGCGGCGTGCAGGGCGATCGCATTTGGAATTTGCGGCGGGGGGGCGTGGTGAGGGCAACGGAAGTGAACCGCCAAGACGCCAAGTCGCCAAGGTTTGGTCCAAATCACGCTACGCGATCGGATCTGGCATCATGCCATGCCAGCAGTCATCGACTGCGCTGGTTCCCTGCACAACGTACGATGCGGATGGTCGTGTGGTCCAGCGATGCGGATGGTTGTGATGGGACGCTGGTACGGGGCGCGACCAGGATTATATCGCGTGACATGGACACTGTCCCGCATCCCGACGACAGCGGCCAAGCTGCCCGCTCCGAAACCGAGGCCGAGCGGCAGCGCCGGCTCGCCTGGGAAGCCGAGATGATCGCCGAGGCAGACGCGGACATCGCCGCAGGCTTTTACGTTGACTTCGGACGAGATGGACGTCTGGATCGACAGCATCGGCACCGATCACGAATTGCCGCCGCCCCGTACCCGCCGCCGCTGGCCTGGCCGCCACGTGCCGCGCAGGTTGATCTATGAAATATCTCGCCGCAACGGATGATCGGTAATCATCTCCGATGAAAACTGCGGTCTTGGCGTATTTTATGCGACCGGTGGCATTCGTAACTGCTGACCTCCCCCCTTCCACACCATGCACTCGGACAATTTTGATGGCTGTGGGCGAGTTTGCGATCGCCCGACCGACGCCATCCTTTCGGTACAAACTCGTCCGTACGGCCTCGCGCGGCGAGGTGATCAATTACGTAGCGAAGGGAAGAAGAAGGTTTTAACGCAAATACACGCAAATAAGCGCAAATGTACGCAAATAGATCCGATCTGATCGGACTTTCCGAGTTAAACCCTGACCTTGCCTTGGCTTTATAAATGCCTTCGGCGGAGCGGACCCGGAAACTGCCGGATTCGCTCGGTATCCGTACGACCGCTGGCCCATTTGCGTTCATTTGCATTAAACCTTCTTCTTCCTCGCTGCCGTGCGGCACCGACAGCCAGTCGAATGAACGCAACTGCCCGCCTACCCCCCTTCGACACCATGCACCTCGGGTAATTTTGCTGGCTATCTCAATCTGACGGACCCGCTTGGATTGCGCGCCCCCATTTCAATAATGTGCAGTCAGGCTGGCGATGATCCGGCGTTCGACCGGGGGCACCGCGGTCTGATACTGCATCGCCGTGTTGAACTGTTGCGCCGCCAGGGCCACCGTCACGTTGTCGGTCAGTCGGTAACCGATGCGCGCGTTCATGGTCAGATAGTTGTTCACCACGACCGGCTGCAAATAGATGCTGGTGTTGTCCGACCGATAGTCCTGGTAGCTCGACTGCCAACGCGCCTGCATATCGACCTCCAGCCGTTCCCAGGTATAGCCGACGCCGCCGATCACCACATGCTGCGGCGTGCTGCGCGCGTAGTCGATCACGCTGGTCGGTGCCGGCCCCTGGTTCAACGTCGTGTCGTCGCTGGTGGCGACAAACGCGTAGCTGAAGTTCCAGCGCAAGCCCGAAGCGGAGTGTCCCTTGATGCCGATCTCCGCGCCGATCGCCGAACTGCTGCCGACATTGCTGGACAGCAGCAGCGGTACGCCGCCGGCGCCGAACTGCACCGGCGAGGACAGCGGCTGGCTGATGATGTCGTCGCTGCGCTGGGCGAACACCGCGGTGCGCAGCGTCGAGCCCCAGGCCGGCACGCCGCGATCGTAATCCAACTCGATATTGTGCACGATCGTCGGACGGATATTCGGATCGCCGGCGACCACAGCGGGCCCGAGCGCGCCGAACGGCGCCTGCTGGCCGAAGTCCACCAGGCTTGGAACCTGCACGCCGCGCGCCGCCATCAGGCGCAGCGTGTCGAGCGTGGTCAGCTCATCGACCAGGCCGGAATTGAAACTGAGCGCGGTGAAGCCGGCGTGATTGTAGTCGCCGAGCGTAAAGCCGGAGCCTGCCGCCGGGGTCCCGGAGTAGCGCAGCGCCAGCGTGTCCGAGCGCACCGCATTGGTCCATGATAGATCGGGCGTGATCTGCCAGTTCCACATCGCGCTCGCCGCGTAGTCGGTGTAGCCGACCGTGCCCAGCAGGAAGCCCGGGGCGGTCGCGGCGTTGTTGCGATACTCCAGCCCCAGGCGAACCGTGTGGTCAGCGCCGAGCTTCAGCAGGTCGCTGGCCTGCACCACGTAGACATCCTCGCGCACCCAGTCGGCGGGCAATGGGACGCCCACGTTCACCGAGACCAGTTCCTCGTTGCGGTAGGCCCCAAGGGTGAACAGTCCCCATGGGGTGTCGATGCTGCCGCCGGCGCGCAGCGAGTTGGTGTGGGTGAAGTAGGTTTCGAACGTCCCGGCATAGCTGTCCGCGGCGACCCGGCTGTCGGTCATGCTGGCTTCGATAAACGTTTCGACCCCGGGGCGGGTCGTGCCTTGGCGTCGATGTTGAAGGCCCCGATCTGCGGGGGGTCGCGGAAGCTGGCCGCGTATGGGGTCAGGCCGCTCGACGGGAAATCCTGCGCCTTGAGGCCGCCGGCCGACAGGCGCACGCCCACATCGTCGCCGATACGCCCGGTGCCCACCACCGAGCCGCCCAGGTAGTCCTGCGTGCCGCCGCGCAGCGTCGCGGCGTTCACCTGTGTTTGCAGCGGGTCGTAGGTGATGATGTTGATCACCCCGCTGACCGCGTTGAAGCCGTACAGTGCGGAGTTCGGTCCCTTGATCACCTCGATCTGGCGGATCTCGTCGAGCTGGACTGGAATCTCCGACCACGGGACCGACCCGTAGGCCTCCTCGTAGACATCTCGGCCGTCCACCAGGACCAGCAGGCGCGGATTGTATGGCTGGTTGTAGCCGCGGATACCGACATCGGCGTCGGCCAGGCCGTAGCGGCGGACGTCCAGCCCGGGCAGGAACTGCAGGATGTCGGGGATCGAGGTCGCACCCGACCGACGGATGTCGTCCTGGGTGATGATTTCGATATTTGCCGGGGCCTCGGAGACAAGCTGTGGCCGGCCGGTGGCGGAAGCGGTCACCGGTTCGCCGAAGACCTGCTCGAGCGCGCCGGTGTCGGGTGATTGCGCCAGTGCCGGTGTGAGCAGGGCGGCACTGATGATTATCACCGCCAGGACGTGGCGGCCTGCGCTGGTTTGATCGAGCGGATGCGGGAGTTTTGGTTGGGGCAGTATATTCTCCCCCTCCCCTTGAGGGAGGGGGTTGGGGGGAGGGGTCGGAGCGCACGAGGCTTCGGGGTGACACTGGCACCAACCCCTCCCCCCAACCCCCTCCCTCAAGGGGAGGGGGAGAATAATGTGGAGAATGTTATTTCTCATAGTTCGTGCACCATGACGCGGAAGGCCGTGGCGAAGGACAGTCCCGCCTGATTGGCGGTTTCGCGGTTGATGAAGATCTCGACCCGGCGGTCGGAATGGATCGCCATGGTGCAGGTGCCGGCCTGCACCGCCGCCAGATCGGCGGTGACGCATAGCGCGTGCTGGGCTCGGGCCGCTTCGATCACCGGCGCGCTGGCGGCACCCAGCGCCGTGATGACCAGGCTGAACCGGCTGGCTGCCAGCGCCGCGGCGCTGACCACGAGCGGCGTCAAAGTTGCCCCGCCGATGCTCAGGCCGTTGCCGATCTCCGCGGCCAGCGCCTCGGCGTCGCGCTGCGAAGCCGGGTTGCCGGCGCTGTAGACGATCGCGACGGTCGCCTGGCCGGTCAGCGGAGGATCCAGGAAGGCCAGCGCCTTGCCGAGAATCTGGATCTCCAACGGTGGCAATGACGCCGCGTGGCCGGACGACGCGGTCAGATACGTCAGCGACGTCAGCAAAATCGCTGGCAGGATCCGGTGCACCATCCCTCGAACCAGGTTGCTGTCCGGGCGGAAATACTTCGGAGATATTACCGGCGCATGAAGCGAACCCCGGTCGCGCGTCGATATCGGCTGGAATCGGTAAGATTTTGTAAATGCGGGCGTGCCAACGTCGCCATCTGAACGACCGGCCGAGTGATCGATGGAAGACCTGTTCGATGCCCTGTCCCGTTACGGGATGGCGCTGCTTGCCGTCGCTGGCCTGGCGAGCCTGTTTGGCGGCTGGCTCGTGCTGGGGACGGTCAAGCTGGCGGCCGCCGCGCGTGAGCGGATTGGACTGCCGCGTCTGCTGTGCGCCGGTTTGCTGCTGGGTCTGACCGGCTGGATCGTCTTCCTCGCCTGTCTGGAGGGCGGTTTTCCGCACCTCGACCCGCGTTTTCCGCTCGCCCCCCTGGCCCAGGCCTGGCTGGTGCAAGCCGTTGGCGCGATCGCGGCGATGCTGATCGCCGCGCGCTGCACCCGCAATATCCGCAACGTCGCGCTGGCCGGATCACTGCTGTCCGGTGGCGCGTCCTGCATGTTGTTCATCGCCATGAGCGGGCTGACCGCGCCGGCGCCGCTGGCCTACGATCTGGGGGGCGTCCTGGCGGCGATGGCCGCCAGCGGCACCTTGTGCGCCATCGGTTTCTGGCAGGCGGGCGCCGGCGGCGGCGGCTGGAACCGGTTACTGGCCGCGACGTTCATCGGCGTGGGCCTGACCGTGGTGGCGAATGCCTCGCTCGGCTCCATCCTGGCGTTTTCCGATTGGAACGCCCAACTGGCGCGACCCGGCGGCATCGTCTTCCGCCCGCTGATGGTGGTGTTCGTCTCCGAGACCGCGGTCACGGCGCTGCTCGGCCTGATCGGCGCCGCCATCGATCGTCGTGCGGCAACGCTGATCAATCTCGAGAACGCCCGATTGCGGGAACTGGCCGAGAGCACGTTCGAGGCACTGGTCATTCATCGCGACGATATCGTGCTGGATGCCAATGGGGTGTTTTGCGACCTGGCGGGCGCGGCGTTGCCGGCGGTCAAGGGGCAGCCGCTCGGGCGTTTCCTGGACGCCAGCCTGGCCGCGCCGGGCCCGGACGGACCGGTCACGCGGGAATTCGTGATCTGCCACGCCGACGGCCGCCGCCTGCCGGTGGAAATGCTGTCGCGCGACATCGCATACGCCGGCGGCCGCGCGGTTGTGACCGCTCTGCGCGATATCCGTGAGCGGCGGGAAGCGGAGGAGAAGATCCGCTTCCTGGCGCATCACGATGTGCTCACCGGCCTGCCCAACCGGACCCAGTTGCACGATCTGATCGCCTGGCATTTGGATCACTCGCAGCGTGCCGGCGACCCGATCGCCGTCATGTGCATCGACCTGGACCGGTTCAAGGCGGTGAACGACACCCATGGCCACCAGGCTGGCGACCGGCTGCTGCAACAGGTGGCGGAGCGGATCCTGGCAAGCGTGCGTACCGGGGACGCGGCGGCGCGGATTGGCGGGGATGAGTTCATCGTGCTGCTGACTTCTATCGCGCGGCGTGACTCGATCACGCTACTTGCGCAACGGCTGATCGAGCAATTGTCGGAGCCGTTCGATCTTGGCGGCTATGAGGCACGCATCGGCGCGAGCATCGGCATTGCCGTCAGCCCGCAGCACGGCACGGTCGCCGAGGTCCTGATCACCAACGCCGACATCGCCCTGTACCGCGCGAAGGCGGATGGGCGTGGCGGCTTCTGCTTCTTCGAGACCGGCATGGACCGCCAGACGCAGGAACGCCGCGCGCTGGAGCAGGAGCTGCGCCAGGCGGTCGCCGATGCTGCGTTCGAGGTGGTGTTCCAACCGGAGTTTGATCTGCAGACCAACGAGATCAACGTGCTTGAGGCGCTGCTGCGTTGGCCGCGTCCGGGGCTGGGCGCCATCTCGCCAGCCGAGTTCATTCCGCTTGCGGAGGCGACCGGCCTGATCGTGCCGCTGGGCCGCTGGGTGCTGGAGGTTTCCTGTCGGGCCGCGCTGAGCTGGCCGGAACATTGTCGCGTCGCGGTGAACGTCTCACCCCGCCAATTCGTCGGCGGAACGTTCGTGGAGACGGTCGTGGATGTGCTCGCGCGGACCGGACTGCCGGCCGATCGCCTGGAGCTGGAGGTCACCGAGACCGGCCTGATGCACGACCCGGAGCAGGTGCGCCTGAGCCTGGAAAGGCTGAAGGAGATGGGTGCGCATATCGCACTCGATGATTTCGGCACCGGCTATTCCAGCCTGTCGTGCCTGCAGCGCTTTCCGTTCGACAAGGTGAAGATCGATCGCTCGTTCGTTCACACATTGGCCGACCGCGAAAGCGACGGCGCGCGGGCGATCGTCGGGGCAATCCTGGCGATGAGCCATCGGCTCGGGCTGGTGGTCACCGCCGAGGGGGTGGAGACGACTGCGCAACTGTCGATGCTGCGATTGTATAATTGCGATCTGGTGCAGGGCTATCTGTTCGCGCGTCCGATGCGCCTGGAGTTGGTGCCGGACTATCTGGCGGCGCGGGAGGGCGCCGAGCCGGTCGAGCAGATGGTGGCTGCCGCGGTGGGGTGACGGCTGGTCCGCGGAGGCCGCATTTCTCACACTCTCGCATTTGAAATTCGCACTTTCAGCGGTTCGCGGCGAGACGGTGAACCGCCAAGACGCCAAGAAAGTTGGGGATCGGATGACCCGTCACCCGATCGCTCCCGATCCCCAAATCTTCTTGGCGCCTTGGCGTCTTGGCGGTTCATTCGGTCGCGAAATGCGGATTTGCCGAGGATCGGTCAGCACGTGGTCGGTGCTGACCCGGTGGGCCTGCCCAGGCGGACCAATTGCTGGAAAATCACGTGCCGGAGTACCTCAGGCGCTTGGAGTTTCGAGACAGACTCTCAGCTACAAGTTTCCCGGATCACCTGATGGTGGCTCGCCTTTCTCAGAGAGTGACAGCGCATATACCCCCATGACACAAAACGCTTCTATTACGCACATTGACCAAAGTGGAAACGAGATGGATACATAGTTTCTCAAGAATTGACTTACTACAACCAGTATCGCGGCAGCTAAAAATAACCGCTGTATCTGAACGCGCGACAACATCGGCCATTTACCGGATCTCGGCATCTGCGTGAGCACCTGGACATCGTTTGCGCTGCCGATCTATCGCGTTGCCTGCGCCACGCTGCGCGCGGTCTGGTTGAACAGCAACTGGCGCTCTTCGTCGGAGTGCGGCCCCGAGCGGCGCAGCTCCTTGCCCAGATCCACCCCGCGCTGCACCGCCGGCCGCTGCTTGATCGCGTCGCGCCAGCGCGAGACGTTGGGAAACTCGTCAAGCGGCTGGCCGAGCGGCTTGGCGATCAGCACCCAGGGCCACGAGATCATGTCGGCAATGGAATACTCGCCGAGGATATAATCGCGTCCCGCCAGCCGGCGTTCCAGCACGCCCAGGCAGCGATTGTATTCGTTGGCGTAACGCTGCTTCGAATAGGTGTGCTCGCCCTGCGCGTAGTTGACGAAATGGCTGAGTTGTCCGGCCATCGGTCCGAGATTGCCGACCTGCCAGAACAGCCACTCCAGCATTTCCTTCCGGCCGCGCGGATCGGTCGGCGTGAAACGTCCGGTCTTCTCCGCCAGGTGCAGCAGGATTGCGCCGGATTCGAAGATCGGCAACGGCCCGTCCGGCGCATCGTGATCGACGATTGCGGGCATGCGGTTGTTCGGGCTGATCGCCATGAACTCGGGCTTGAACTGGTCGCCCTTGCCGATGTTCACCGGCACCAGGTTGTACGGCAGGCCGGTTTCCTCCAGCATGATGGAGACTTTCCAGCCGTTCGGCGTGGGCCAGTAGTAAAAGTCGATCATGTGCCGAACCCGGTCAGCGCGGCGATCTGTTCGAGCGTGTAGCCTACCTCGGTCAGGATTTCGTGCGTCTGTTCGCCTAGCGCCGGTGCCCCGGAACGGATGCCGGCCGGGGTTTCGGAGAAGCGTGCAGCGGGACGCGCCTGGCGCAGTCGGCCGGCCGCCTGGTGCTGGGTTTCGACCAGCGTCTCGTTGGCGATCACCTGCGGATGGTGAATCACCTGGCTGCGCGTCAGCACCGGCGCGCAGGGCACGTCCTGGTCGGTGAGGCGGTCCAGCCATTCCGCGGCCGGACGGGTCAGCAGCACCTGCTGCGTCATGCGCAGCCGGTCGTCGATGTTCTGCTGGCGCAACGCCGGGGTGCGAAAGCGCGGATCATCCAGCCATTCGGGATGATCCAGCGCGCGGGTCAGCCCGATCCATTGCCGGTTGGTCTGCACCGCGGCGCTGATGTAGTGGTCGGCGGTGGCGTAGATCAGGTCGATCGAGCTGGCGGTCTCCTGCTGTGGTTTTTCGTCACCCACGAAAGTCTGGCCCGCCATGTCGGAGCTCCAGAGGAAGGCCAGCACCGCGTCCAGCATCGCCAGCCGGACATGCTGGCCCTGGCCGGTGCGCGTGCGTGCCAGCAGCGCCGCGGTGATGGCCTGCGACGCGGTGACGGCGGTGAGCTTGTCGGGCAGGATGGTGCGCACCAGGCGCGGACGTTCCGTGTCCGATCCAGCCTGGATCGTTGCGAGGCTGGACAGCGCCTGCACCACCGGATCATAGGCCGGCTTCGCACCGTACGGGCCGGTATCGCCGAAACCGCTGATCGAGACATAGACGATCTTCGGCGCCACTGCGCGAATGGCGGCCTCGCCCATGCCCATGCGCTCGGCCACGCCGGGGCGGAAATTCTGCACGAAGACATCGGCGGTGGCGGTCAGCTTCAGCAGTGCCTCGCGCGCGGTGGCGGTCTTCAGGTCCAGCACGATCGAGCGCTTGTTGCGGTTGTTGTTGAGGAAGGTGGCGGAAAACCCGCCGCGCAGGTTGGCCGAGGCGCGGGTATGGTCGCCACCTTGGGGGTTCTCCACCTTGATCACGTCGGCGCCCTGGTCGGCCAGGATCATGGTGGCCAACGGTCCTGAGATGTTCGACGTCAGGTCGATGATGCGGAAGCCATGCAGCGGTCCCGGTGGGGACATGGGAAACTCCTGGGCGTGTTTGCGCGCGACGATCACTGAAGCGGAGGGGTCCGGCAAGGGGAGGGGGTTGCCGGCTGCGGTGGGTTGGGGCGGTGGGGGTGGGGGCTGGGATTGTTGGGGTGGCTTTGGCTTCTTTTGTTGCTTGATCAGAATATTACGGTAACTGGCGGGAGGGTCGTGGTGCGGCACGACCTTCACCCTCGTCGCTTCGCGCCTTGCTCTCCCGCCAGCGCGGGAGAGGTGTACGATCGGCGATGGTGCTATTCCGCGGCGGCTTGGGCCTCGGCGGTGTGGTCCTTGATCGAGACGCGCCAGTGGATGCGATCCTCCTGCGGGGGATAGTCGCCGGCGGCCTTGTGCACCGAGCACCGGTTGTCCCAGATCACGATGTCGCCGACCCGCCATTTGTGCCGGTATTCCGCGTCCGGCTGAATCATGTAGCCGGTGAGTTCGTCGATCAGCGCGTCACTTTCCCCGGCTTCGGCGCCCTCGATGAACAGGATCTTTCCTGGATCGAAATACAATGCCTTGCGGCCGGTTTCGTTGTGGGTACGAATGATCGGATGGAACACCGGGGCGCGGTCGCGGTCCTCCTGGTTCAGCAGCGCCTGCGACTTGCGCCGTCCGCCATAGGTGAACGCGCCGCGGATGCCGTCCAGGCGCTGCTTCAACCGTTCCGGTAGCGCGTCGTACGCGGCGTACATGTTGGCGAAGAACGTGTCGCCGCCGGTGCTGGGGATCGCCAGCGCGTAAAGTTGCGTGGCCTTGAACGGCTCGGCGTCGTATGCGCCGTCGGTGTGCCAACCCTCGGCGCCGCGCCGGTAGATCGCGGTGTTCAGCTTGCCGTCGGCATCGAACTTGTTGGCGCCCAGCAGGGTGATTTCGGGGATGTCGGGGTGGCGTGTCGCCTTTGACGGGTGCGGCTGGATGCGGCCGAAGCGCCGGCTGTAGGCAAGGAACTGCTGGATCGTCAGGTCCTGGCCCGGCACGACAACGACATTATGATCGAGCCACGCGCGATAGATCTCCGCGAACGTTGCGTCATCCAGCGCGCGCACGTCGACGCCGCGGATTTCGGCGCCGATCTGTGGACCGAGGCGATGGACTTCGACCATTGCTGTTCCCTCCCGTCCGACAGGCCGGCTCGGCCTGCCGGGTCGTCGGATCAAACATGTGGGAGGCCGTCGGGCGGGTCAATTGGCCAACCCCTGAGCGCCGTGCTAACCTGGGGTCACGCACTGAAGGAGGCAGACCATGACCAGACGCATTTGCCTGGCTTTCGCGGTGATCCTTGGCCTCGCGGGAACCACGCTCGCTTTTGCGGGCATTGCTGCGCAGACCGCTGCGGCCTGCGAGAACCACACCAGCTAGCGGATGATGCCGGACTAGCCCGGCTACCTGGTCGATCCCGCCGCGTACCGGGTTAGCCGCAGTCGCGTGGTGACGGGCTGTGTTCGCCTGGGCGACGTCTGCGCTCAGTCCACTACGCGAAACGGACTGCGCGAAACGGATTGACGATCCGTAGCCGGCCATCAAGCAGCATTCCGTGCTGCATGTCTTCCGACCAGAGGGTTTCGGCATCGGCCAGCAGAGCCGAGGCAGCGATCATCGCGTCATAGGTCGACAGGCCGTAGCGCTGTGCAAGCGCGAGGCCGGTTTCGTGGACCTCCAAGGTGATTGGCCGAACCAGCAGCAGGTCGCGGATCATGGACAGGAACGCCCGCGTCTCCGTCCATGACAGGCGCATCTTGCGGCGAGCGACGTTGGTGATCTCGTTCAGCACCTGGACGCTGATGGTGCCACCGTCGGCAACGATCTTCTCCGCCCGGTCCGCCTTTGCGCCGTCGTCGGAGGCGAGATAAAGCAGGACGTTGGTGTCGATGAAACAGGCGGGGGGAACAAGCGGGCGCGTTATCTCGCATTCGCCTCATCCCGGTCGAACTTGAAGTCGGCAGGAAGCCGGCCGCGGAACGCACGCAGGCGCTCCAGCAGTTCCGCACGCCCGGGCTTGCGCGAGATGGCGAACTCGCGCCCGCCGGCGACATGGATTTCGATGTCGTCGCCCTCCTTCAGTTCGAGCGCGTCGACCACTGCGGCGGGAAGGCGGACGGCGAGGCTGTTGCCCCATTTCGCGACCTGCATGGGTCTCTCCGGAAGATATACGGTTGAGTTCATGTATATCCTAACGGGGCTTGGGATCAAAGGGTCGAGTCTCTCGGCGGCCCGATCCGAGGGTGCCGCGCGGAGCCTGACACCACGACGGTTGCCGAAGCATGAACGGCGCTCCGGACATCAGACGCGTTGTGGTTTCAGTCCCGCTACCGCTTCACGCCGCCACCAGCCCCGTGCGGACCGCGCGCCGTAGCGACACCCGCCGCAGTGCCTGGGGCGGCTGACCGAACACCCGCAGGAATGCCCGGCGCATGCGCTCCGGATCGGCGAACCCGACATCGCGCGCGATCGCCTCGATCGGCGCCTGGCTGGTCTCCAGGCGCAGACGGGCGGCCTCGGCACGCAACCGCTCGATCGCCTTGGCCGGCGTCTGACCCGTCTCGGCCAGGAAGGCGCGGCCGAACTGGCGAGGGCTGAGGCAGGCGGCGTCGGCCAGGCGCTCCACCGGCAGCGCCTCGTGCAGATGGGTGCGGGCGAAGCTGAGGGCCTGGCGGATGCGGTCCGACGGCGGATCAAGCGCCAGCAGTTCCGAGAACTGCGACTGGCCGCCCGGGCGGCGATGGTAGACCACCAACTGGCGTGACGCGGCGCGGGCGATGTCGCGGCCAAGGTCGTCCTCGATCAGCGCGAGCGCCAGGTCGATGCCGGCGGTGATGCCGGCCGAGGTCCAGATCGCGCCGTCGCGCACGAAGATGCGGTCGCCGTCGACGCGCACGCGCGGGTATTGCCGCTGCAACAAGGCGGCGTAGCGCCAATGGGTGGTGGCGGCGCGGCCGTCGAGCAGGCCGGCGCCGGCCAGGATGAAGGCGCCGGTGCAGACGCTGGCGACGCGGCGGCAGGTGGCGGCGGCGCGCCGGGCGAACTCCAACAGCGGTGCCACGCGCTCCGCCGGGCGAGTGCCGGCGCCGCCGACCACGATCAAGGTGTCCATTGGCAGCGTGTCCAGTGGCGGGTCGCCGAGCGGTTCGCTCTGCACGGTCACGCCCACGCTGCTGCGGATCAGGCCACCGGTCCGCGACAGCACACGCAGGCGATATGGCTCGGCGTCCAGGTCGTAGCCGGCCATCTGGAAGGCGGCGATCGGGCCGGCCAGGTCGAGCAACTGGAAGTCCGGGAAGACCAGGAAGCCGATGTCACGGTGCATGGCGGGAAACGAGGTTTATTGGTTGATTCAGACGCCACGCTGAGGCGCGTCGGGCGACCTGTCAATGACCGTATCAATGCGGGGCGACATCGAAGCGGCAACACGCAAGTTGGGCGCCGTCGAGGTCATGCGGTCTCGAGCCATTAAATCCTTGCATATTTTCCTATTACGTCTTGCCTCGCGGCTGTCTTGTGGTATGAACATACCAGGAACATTGGTGAGATGGCATGTCAGAACACATAGCCTATGAAGCGGCGGGCGCCTGCCTCCAGCAGGGTTTCGAGCTGCACCAGGCCGGTCAGTTGACCGCTGCGGAACCCTATTATCGCGCCGCGCTGGAGCGACGTCCGGATTTCCCGGCGGCGTGGTCCAACCTCGGCCTGGTCCGCATGGCGGCCGGGGCGGTCGATGAAGCCGAACAGTGTCAGCGCGAGGCGCTGCGGCTGGATCCGGCATTTGCCGACGCCCATAACGGTCTCGGGCTGGTGCACTACCGGCTCGGGCGGATCGCCGAGGCGGAGAATTGCTTCCGCGGCTGTCTGCGCCTGTGGCCGGACCACCCGGGCGCACACCTCAATCTTGCCGTCGCCTTGCAATCGCGCGGCCGGCTGGAGGAGGCGGAGGCCTGGTATCGCGACGCGCTGCGTGTCGGCGCGAACGCGGCCGAGGTATACAACAATCTGAGCGTGTTGCTGCGTGAACTGGGCCGCGTGGCCGAGGCCGAGGCGAGCTGCTTCCAGGCGCTGCGCCTGCGCCCGGACATGGCCGGTGCGCAGGTCAACCTCGCCATATCATTGCTGCTGACCGGACGCTGGGCCGAGGCGTGGCCGTTCTATGAAGCTCGCGCGGGGGTCGGCGACCTTGCGGCGCGGCGCGGGTTTGCCGCGGAGTTGTGGACCGGCGAGCAGCCGCTCACCGGCCGCACCATCCTGCTGCATGCCGAACAGGGCTTCGGCGACACGCTGCAATTTTGCCGCTACGTGCCCGTGGTAGCGGCACTGGGGGCGCGCGTGGTGCTGGAAGTGCCGCCGGTCCTGGTGCGATTGCTGGCGGGGCTGGAGGGGGTTGCCCGGGTGGTGGCGGAAGGCGACGCACTGCCGGAGTTCGACCTGCATTGCCCGCTGATGAGCCTGCCGGGGGCGTTCGCCACCACGCCGGAGACGGTTCCGGGGCAGGTGCCATATTTAACCGCCGACCCGGCCCAGGTTGCCGTGTGGCGCGACGCGCTGGCGGGTTTGCCGGGGCGGCGTATCGGGCTGGTCTGGGCTGGCCACTCGCGTGACTTCCTGCCGCATGCGGTGGCGCTTGATCGGCGGCGCTCGGTGCGGCTGGCCGACATGGCGCCGCTCGCCGCCGTGCCCGGCTGTTCGTTCGTGTCTCTGCAGCTTGGGCCGCCGGCGGCGCAACTGAACGAGCCGCCGGCGGGGCTGGTGGTGGTGGGTGTTGCCCAGTGGTTGCACGATTTTGCCGACACCGCGGCGCTGGTGGCGAACCTGGACCTGGTGATCGCGGTGGACACCGCGGTTGCGCATTTGGCTGGCGCGCTGGGCAAGCCGGTTTGGTTGCTGAACCGGTTCGATACCTGCTGGCGGTGGTTGCTGGAGCGCGACGACAGCCCTTGGTATCCGAGTCTGCGCCAGTTCCGCCAGGCGGGGCAGGGGGACTGGGTGGAGGTGATGCAGCGTGTTGCCGGGGCGTTGGAAGAGTTCGTGCGCTGACGGGCTTGGCACGGCCAGCGCACCGACAGCGTCACGCTTTGTCGCCGAGTATCGCACCGGCTATCTCAGCGTGCCACTGACGACAGTGTGGTCGTCGGCCGCTGGAAACCCGTCTCGGCGTCGCCGCGGGGCAGCTCAGTCCAGGCCGAACAAGGGGGAAAAACCATGAAGTTCGGCATTCACAACTCGTCCTGGCTCGACACTCCCGATCCGGCCGAGGCATTCGAGGCGGTGAAGGCAAAGGCGCAATGGGCGGAGAATCACGGCTTTGTCTGGTTCTCGGTCCTGGATCACATGATCCAGATCGCCCGCGCGGGCGCGCCCGACGAGCCGGTGCTGGAAGGCTGGACCGTCCTGGCGGGGCTGGCTGCTGTCACGAACCGCATCCGCCTGGCAACCCTGGCCACGGCGGTCGGTTATCGCAATCCCGCGCATCTCGCCAAGATCGCCGCGAGCGTCGATCTGATCAGCCGGGGCCGACTGACGCTGGGCATCGGCGCCGGCTTTTTCGAGGATGAATACAAGCAATATGGCTGGGAGTTCCCGCCGCGGCCGGCGACGCGCATCCGGCAGATGGAGGAAGCGATCCAGTTGATCCTGCAGCTGTGGACCGAGAAGCGGACGACTTTCCACGGCCGGTATTTCCACGTCGAGGACGCGATTTTCGAACCGAAACCGGTCCAAAAGCCGCGACCGCCGGTGATGATCGCCGGCGGCGGCGAACAGATGACCCTGCGCGCGGTCGCCCGCCTGGCCGACGCCTGCAATTTCTCCGGCGGCGAGCCGGCTGAGATCGCGCACAAGCTCGATGTGTTGCGCCGCCATTGCGACGAGGCGGGTCGCGATTACGACACGATCGAAAAGACTTATATCCGGGCCTGGCTGCTCGCCCGCAGCGACGCCGAGGTGGCGGCGAAGCGCGAGCGGCTGCCTGCTCGCGAACCGTCGTACGGGTTTGTCGGTACGGTGCCCGAGGCGATCGACCTGATCGGACAGTACCAGGCAGCCGGCATCGAGTTGCTCATCAACAGCGATCGGAACGACGAAGAGACCCGCGAACTTTTCGCCTCGGATGTCATGCCTCACTTTGGCTGACGAAAGATCTATCGGGGTTCTGGCAAGGACGGAGGACGGAGGGTGGTTGCCAGCGACAGCTTTGCCGAGTTCCTGCGCGAGCAGCTCGCTCCGCTCGGCCGCGTCGCGATGCGGCGTATGTTCGGCAAGACCGGCGTGTTCTGCGACGGGCTGATGTTCGGGATGGTGACGGACAACATGCTCTACCTGCGGGTTGATGAGCACAACCGGGCGGCCTTCGACGAAGCCGCGTCCTCTCCGCCCCTCAGCTATGAGAAGCAGGGCTCCACCATAGACCTGGCATTTTGGCGCGCGCCGGAGCGGCTGTTCGACGAACCCGATGAGCTTGTTACGTGGGCGCGAGCGGCGCTGGCGGCGGCACGCCGGGTCGCGGCGAAGCGAGCACGGACAGCGCCGACGCGAAAATCAAAGGCGCGAAGCACGTAGTGGCGGGCGTGAGCTTCAACACCGCCGCCATCGTCCACGGCAGCACGGTCTATCTCGACCGGGCCGTCCGGCGCCAGGGCAGTGGCAAATTTGTACGGGCAGGAGGAGCCGGAAAACGGGTTAGATATGGACGCTCTGGCGTGGTACATTGAGGCATGAGAGCGCATGATGCAGGGCAACGCGAAGAGGCTGTCGCGCGCCGCGTCGCTTTGGCTTTCCTGAGAAAGCTGGGCGGCGCCTACGACGTTGCGGAAGTGATCATGTTTGGATCGCGCGCGCGGGGCGATCACAAGCCGGATAGCGACCTCGACCTTGCGATTGTGCTGAATGGGCCGCGGGGCGATTTCATCGACACCAAACTGGATATGGCAGGAATTGCCTTTGACGTGCTGCTGGAAACCGGGGTCTTGGTGCAGCCTTTCCCGATGTGGGTTGGCGACCTTGCGAATGCGGAACGGTTCGCGAATGCTGGGCTTATTCAAAGCATCTCAGAAGATGGGATCAGGCTTGGATGACAAAGGCGATTATGGAGAAGGCACTGGCATCAGCCCGGATTCTGTTCGATGCCGGAGATGGCGACGGGGCAACGAACCGCGCCTATTACGCCATGTTCGACGCTGCGGTAGCTGCCCTTGTGTGGGCTGGGATCGGTACCGCGCAGGATCAACACAAAACCCATGGCGGACTGATCGCGAGCTTCGGGTTGCATCTCGTCCAAACGGGCCGACTTCCCGCGGAGCTGGGGCGTTCGTTCAATCGCGTGCAAGAGTTGCGGCTGACAGGGGATTATCTCGCGGCACCCGTGCCGCTCGAAAAAGCCGCGTGGGCGACTCAGCAAGCGGACACGTTCGTTGCTGGCATCCGGCTGTTGCTGACCCAGCCGAAGACCTAAGCGCACACGCGCCGGCCAGCCCCGGTCTTCGATAGCCGGGATTGACAATACCGTTGCTGTTACCCGTGTTTCGCGAACCAACCGCGCTAACATCGTGTCGCCGCGCCGAGCTCAAATGACGCAAAACGAGGGATATATGTCATTCTAGACGGCGCGGTAATGCGCGATGTTGGGCTGACCAACACCAGGAGGCAGCGTCATGGCCGAACCGATCAGCATCGTCTTCCCGCTTTATCCCGGCGTGACCCAGTTGGATTTCACCGGCCCGCACCAGTTCCTGGCGCGCGTGCCGGGGGCGAAGCTGACCGCCGCCTCGGTCGGCGGGGCGCCGGTTGCCGCCGACGGGCTGGTGTTTGCCGAGTTGGCGAGGCTGGAGGCGATCGAGCGCTGCGACGTGCTGTGCGTGCCGGGCGGAATGGGCTGCACCGACGCCATGCAGGACGCGGTCTACATGGCGTCGATCCGCCGGCTGGCGGACGGCGCGCGCTATGTCACCTCGGTCTGCACCGGCTCGCTGATCCTGGGCGCGGCGGGGCTGCTGCGCGGCAAGCGCGCCACCTGCCACTGGGCGTGGCGCGACCTGCTGGCGTTGTTTGGCGCCGTGCCGGACCCGGGCCGTGTGGTGCGTGATGGCAACGTGTTCACCGGCGGCGGGGTGACGGCGGGGATCGATTTCGCGCTGACACTGGCGACCGAGTTGGCCGGTCCGCTGGCGGCGCAGGCCATCCAGTTGGGGCTGGAATACGCGCCGGCCCCGCCGTTCGACGCGGGCCGGCCGGAGACGGCGCCCGCGGGTGTGCTGGCGCTGGTGCGTGAGCGGATGGCGGCCTCGGTGCCGGTTCGCCGGGCGGCGGTCGAACGCGCGGCGGCGCCTCTGGGGTGACGAGGTCGAAGTGCTGTTTTGACGGAACGCAGGGGATCGATCGACCATAACAACGATCCTCCACCGAGACACGAAAACGCCGAGCTGGCGGCGCACGTTGGCTTTCGGCCATCGATGGCGGCAGGGTTGCGTGATGCAAAGCACCGGAACCACAGCACCGCCATCCACATTGCGCGAGCAGCGCTGGAGCCAGGCGGCGGCCATGGCGTCGCTCACCGTGTTCGGCCTCAGCGTCGGCCAGGGCACGCCACTGATGTCCCTGTTGCTGGAGGTGCACGGTACCGACGTTACGCTCAACGGGCTGAATGCCGGTGCCGCGTTCATTGGGGTCATCGTCGGACCGATGCTGGCACCGCGCTGCGTCGCGGCGCTGGGAATTCGTAACTTCCTGCTGGTGTGTTTCAGTGCCGATGTCGTTCTCACGCTGTCGCTGAAGCTGTTCGACAGCGTCGCGGCGTGGTTCGTGCTGCGCATGCTGCTCGGCCTTGTAGGGTCCAGCATCTTCACGTCGGGAGAAGCCTGGATCAATGCCCTGATCGGTGACAGGGGCCGCGGCCGGATCATCGGGATCTATGCAGCCGCATTGTCGGCAGGGTTCGGCATAGGGCCGCTGCTGCTGTCCGCCACAGGCGTCCGGGGCTGGTCGCCCTTCGTCGTCAACGCCGCGATCACCGCGTCGGCGATGCTGCCGCTGATCGGCGTTGGTAACGTCTCGCGCGCATTCGGCCGCGAGCGCGGCGCCAGTCCGCTGACAATGTTTGCCCGGGCTCCGGTCATTCTGGGTGCCGTGGCAATCTTCGGCCTGTTTGAGACTGCGCTGATGGCCTTGCTGCCGATTTGGGGTGTGCGGGTCGGACTGACCGACCGGACGGCGGCGGCGACGCTGTCGGCGGTCTATATCGGCTCGATCGCGCTACAGATGCCGATCGGCTGGCTATCCGACCGGTTATCCCGGATCGTGGCGCTGCGGTTGTGCGGCGTGGTCGGGCTGACGGGCGCGCTGTTGGTAGTGAACCTGGTCATGCCACTGCCGGTGCTGCTCTGCCTGCTGTTCGTCTGGGGTGGCATTGCGTCGGGGATCTATCCCGTTGCGCTCAGCATGGCCGGGGATCGGTTCCGTGGCACGGAACTGGTCACCACCAATGCCGCCATGATCATCGCCTATGGGCTGGGCGGGTTGGCTGGACCCGCTCTGGCAGGCGTGGCGATGACCATCTGGAATCCGCAAGGCCTGTTCTGGCTGTTTGCGCTGCTGTTCGCCTGTCTGCTGGCGACCGCGGGGCTTACAGCAGGTCGGCCACGGCCGATCGGTAGCGCGTGATCGCCGCAAGATGATCAGCGGGTCCACGGCCGTCGATGCGCTTGTGGTGGTTGCTGGCGTAGGTGGTGTGCGCGGTCACATGGGTGACGCCGGCCTGCTTCCAGAACGCGATCTCTCCGCGCCAGTCATCTTCGGTGCCGGCGCCTGGCGAGACCCAGACTTCCAGGCCAACGTCTGCAGGATTGCGACCGGCTTCCAGCGTGAGCCTGCGCAGCTTCTCGAACGCCGCTAGCGCCGCGTCACCCACCGGATAGGCCAGCGGCATGAAGCCATCGCCATATTTCGCCGCACGGCGGAATGTCGCCTCGGCGTGGCCGCCGAACCAGATTGGCACGCGGCCGGATGCGGGGCGCGGATTGATGCCGGCATCGTCTATGCGGTGAAACTCGCCTGCGAAGTTGACATGCGGGTTCGCCCATAGCGCCTGCATGACCTGAACCTGTTCCTCGGACCGCCGGCCGCGGTTGTGGAAATTCTCGTTGAGGCCGATGAACTCGACCTCGTTCCAGCCGACGCCGATGCCGAGCCGGAAGCGGCCGCCGGACAGTCGGTCCAGGGAGGCCGCCTGCTTTGCGACCAGCACGGCCTGGCGCTGCGCCAGGATCAGCACACCTGCGGCGAAGCCAATACGCTCGGTACAGCCGGCCAGGAAGCCGAACAGCACGAATGGATCATGATAGGCATTGACGGTGGTTCCGACGCGACGCCCGCCTTGGTCCGTCGATGGGTTGGCGCCCAGCACGTGGTCGGGCGCGACCAGGTGGGTGTAGCCGAGTTGCTCCGCGGCCTGCGCGTAGTCGCGCAGCACCGCCGGGCCGGTGCCGATGTCGGCCACCGGGATTGAGGCTCCGAGCTGCATGGGTTGCCCCCTACTGTGTGATGAGCGGGACGGTAACCGGAATTTGTGGGCCGGCACATGGGAGGGGCGGTCGCGTGGCCCGGCCGCCATGGCGGACCCTGTGGGACGGCCACGAGGCGGGGGAGTCGGGCGGCGATGGAACGCGCGGCTGCGGGGTGAAACGATTGTAGGGTCGCATGATGGGATTTACGCGTTTGATGTACCTGAAAGAACGATCCACCACGAAGACACGAAGACCACGAAGCAGGAAATCAATAGCGCTTCGCGCGGAACGCTATTGTTCGTGTTTCTTCGCGATCTTCGTCTCTTCGTGGTTAATGCTTTGTTCTTGCTTATGTACGATTCGATACAAGAACGGCTGTGCTGAGCCCCACCGCTACACCAGCTTGTCCAGTTCGCGGATGATCGCCTCGCCCATCACGGAGGTGCCGACGCGCGCGGTGCTCGCGGCCATCACGTCGGCGGTGCGCAGGCCGCTGCCCAGCACGTTGGTGCAGGCGCGCTCGATCAACGCGGCGTCCTCGTCCATGCCGAACGAGTAGCGCAGCAGCATCGCGAAACTCAGGATCTGCGCCATCGGGTTGGCGATGCCCTTGCCGGCGATGTCGGGCGCGCTGCCGTGGATCGGCTCATAGAGGGCGTGGCGTTTGCCGGAGGACTGGACGGCGCCGAGCGTTGCCGAGGGCAGCATGCCCAGGCTGCCGGTCAACATAGATGCGAGATCGGACAGGATGTCGCCGAACACGTTGGACGTTACGATAACGTCGAACTGGCGCGGGTTGCGCACCAATTGCATGGCGCAGTTGTCGGCGTACATGTGGGACAGCGCGACATCGGCGAACTCGCGCTGGTGCAGCGCGGTCACGGTCTGGCGCCAGAACAGGCCGGATTGCATGACGTTGGCTTTTTCCACGCTGCACAGGCGGTTTTGCCGCTTGCGCGCGAGCTCGAAGCCGATGCGGGCGACGCGTTCGATCTCGCCGGTGGTGTAGCTTTCGGTGTCAAAGCCGCGCTGCTCGCCGTTCGGCAGGGTCTCGACACCGCGCGGGGTGCCGAAATAGAGGCCGCCGGTGCTCTCGCGCACGATCATCAGATCGAGGCCGCGGATCACGTCGGGCTTCAGCGTCGAGGCGTCGACCAGCGGGTCAAGCACGACGGCCGGGCGCAGGTTGGCGAACAGGTCGAGCTCCTTGCGCAGGCGCAGGATGGCGAGCTCCGGGCGCTTGTCGAACCCCAGGGCGTCCCATTTCGGACCGCCTACGGAACCGAACAGGATGGCGTCGGCTTCGCGGGCTTTCTCCATCGTTTCTTCGGTGATCGGCAGGCCGCGAGCGTCCAGCGCGGCGCCGCCGACCAGGTCTTCCGACAGATCGAAGGTCACCATGCGGCGGCGGTCCATCCAGTCGATCACACGACGGACCTCGCGCATTACCTCGGGGCCAATTCCGTCGCCTGGCAGGACCAGCAGATTCTTGTTGGCGGGCATTGCTTGGTTCCTGTGTGCGGCCTGTGGGGTGGGCCAGTGGGGTGGGCGCGTGTCGGTGTCAGACGCCGGTGGTGCTGGGCATCCAGGGCTGCGCCTGGCGCTGCGTGGTCTCGTAGCTGTCGATCTTCGGGCGGTGCTGCATGGTTTGACCGATGTCGTCCAGGCCGTTCAGCAACGAATGCTTGCGGAATGGATCGACATCGAAGTGGATTTCGTCGCCGTTCGGGCGGACGACGACCTGGCGGGCGAGATCGATGGTGATGCGCGCGTTGCCGCCGAGCTTGGCGTCGTCCATGAGTTGATCGCAGATCTCGCGCGGCAGGCGGATCGGCAGGATGCCGTTCTTGAAGCTGTTGTTGTAGAAGATGTCGCCGAAGCTCGGCGCGATCACGCAACGGATGCCGAAGTCGAGCAGCGCCCAGGGGGCGTGCTCGCGCGAGCTGCCGCAGCCGAAGTTTTCGTGCGCGATGAGGACTTCGGATTTGCGGTATGGGTCCTGGTTCAGGATGAACTCGGGGCGTTCGTTGCCGTCGGCGTCGAACCGCAGCGTGTCGAACAGATGGATGCCGAGGCCGGAGCGCTTGATCGTTTTGAGGAAGCGCGCGGGGATGACCTTGTCGGTGTCGATGTTGGCCATCGGCAGTGGTGCGGCGACGGCGGTCAGGGTGGTGAAGGGGTCCATTGGGATTCTCCGCGGTTCCCGTCATGCCGGGCGAAGGCCCGGCATCCACGACTTGTTAGCCATCCGGCGGCACAATGGGCGCCATGAGAGGCGGCTGGGTCTACATCATGACCAATCGACCGAACGGGGCGCTGTATGTCGGCGTCACGAATGATGTCGCGCGGCGGGCGTACGAGCATCGGACTGGGGAAAGTGGATTCACACAGCGCTACCGGCTGCACATGGTGGTCTACGTCGAGTGGCATGACGAAATCTTGCCGGCGATCCAGCGGGAGAAGAACATCAAGGAATGGCCGCGAGCGTGGAAGATTTGGCTGATACGCGGGCTGAATCCGGATTGGCGGGATTTGTATGACGAACTGATGTGACTGAGGCGTGGTTTGTGCCTGTTGGGTCGCGCGCAAGTCGTGGATGCCGGGCCTTCGCCCGGCATGACGTGGAGGGCGCGGTGTGCGTGGAGGGGGCGGTGTGCGTCGCGTGGTTTGTGCCTGCTGGGTCGCGCGCAAGTCGTGGATGCCGGGCCTTCGCCCGGCATGACGTGGAGGGCGTGGTGTGCGTGGAGGGGTCGGTGCGCGCGCCGTCACACCAGTTCCCGCACGTCGGTCAGGTGCCCGGTTATCGCGGCGGCGGCGGCCATGGCGGGGGAGACCAGGTGTGTGCGGCCGCCGGGGCCTTGGCGGCCCTCGAAGTTGCGGTTGGACGTGCTGGCGCAACGTTGGCCGCGCGTGAGCTTGTCGGGGTTCATCCCAAGGCACATCGAGCAGCACGGATCGCGCCACTCGAATCCGGCTTCCAGCAACACGCGGTCCAGGCCTTCCTGCTCGGCTTGTTGCTTCACCAGGCCGGAGCCGGGCACCACCAGCGCCTGGACGTTCGCGGCGACCTTGCGGCCCTTGGCGACCGCGGCGGCGGCGCGGATGTCCTCGATCCGGCCGTTGGTGCAGGAGCCGATGAACACCACGTCGATCGGCGTCCCGGCGAGTTTCTGGCCGGGGGTCAGCGCCATGTAGTCGAGCATGCGCTGCATCTGCGCGCGCTCGTCCACGTCGGCGACGTCGGCCGGATCCGGAACGACTGCCGGTCGACCGGCACCACCGCGCCGGGGTTGGTGCCCCAGGTCACCATCGGCGCGATCGTTGCGGCATCCAATGTTACGATAGTGTCGTAGACCGCGCCGGGATCGGTGGGCAGGGTGCGCCAGTAGGCGACCGCCTGGTCGAATGCCGCGCCCTTGGGGGCGAAGTCGCGGCCCTTGATGTAGGCGAAGGTTTTGTCGTCCGGCGCGATCAGGCCGGCGCGGGCGCCGGCCTCGATCGTCATGTTGGAGACGCGTCATCCGGCCGGCCATGTCCAGCGCGCGGATTGCCTCGCCGGTGTATTCGATAACGTGGCCGACGCCGCCGGCGGTGCCGATCTTGCCGATGATCGCCAGCACGATGTCCTTGGCCGAGCAGCCGAAGCCGAGCGTGCCGGTCACCTCGATCTGCATGTTCTTTGCGGGCTGTTGCAGCAGCGTCTGGGTGGCGAGCACATGTTCCACCTCCGACGTGCCGATGCCGAAGGCCAGCGCGCCCAGCGCGCCGTGCGTCGAGGTGTGGCTGTCGCCGCAGACGATCGTCGTGCCGGGCAGGGACAGTCCCAGTTCGGGGCCGATGATGTGCACGATGCCCTGGCGCACATCGAGGATCGGGATGTAGGGGACGCCGAATTCCTTGACGTTCTTTTCCAGCGTCTCGACCTGGATGCGGCTGTCGGTTTCCTTGATGTCGCGAGGTACGCGCGAGCCAACCGTCGGGATGTTGTGGTCGGCGACGGCGATCGTGCAGTCGGGACGGCGGACCGGACGGCCGGCCATTCGCAGGCCCTCGAACGCCTGCGGGCTGGTCACCTCGTGGACGAGGTGGCGGTCGATGTAGAGGATGCAGGTGCCGTCCGGGAGTCGCTCGACGACGTGGCTGTCCCAGATCTTGTCGAACAGCGTCCTCGGCGTGGTTCCGGACATTTGTGGTTCTCCCCTGTCTGCGACTGGGATTTTTACTCTGGCGTTTGGTCTGGCGTGTGCTCTGGCGCGGGCGCGTCGGCGCTGGCCACAATGGGACTTGCCATCGAGCTTGCGGTGGCGCCCTTGATGGTCGTGGTGCTGCGGGCCTTCTCGGCGATGCGGGCGGATTTGCCGGAGCGGCCGCGCAGGTAATACAGCTTGGCGCGACGCACATCGCCGCGGCGGATCACGGCGATCTCGGCGATGGTCGGGGAATACAGCGGGAAGACGCGCTCCACGCCCTCGCCGTAGCTGATCTTGCGCACGGTGAAGTTGCTGTTCAGGCCTTTGTTGGAGCGCGCGATGCACACGCCCTCGAACGCCTGGGTGCGGGTGCGCTCGCCTTCCACCACCTTGACGGCGACGCGCACCGTGTCGCCGGGGACGAAGGGCGGCACCGGGCGGGCGGCGAGGAGTTTTTCGACCTGCTCCGCCTCATAGCGTTGGATGATGTTCATCGAAGTGTCCTTTTCATGCGATCCATTAGGGCGCGGGGGCGCGGGCTGGCAACCGGCGCCGGCGGTGTGGCTGAGGCGTGCCGCGCCCACAGGTCGGGGCGGCGGGCGCGGGTGATGCGCTCGGCTTCGGCGCGGCGCCAGGCGGCGACGGCGGCGTGGTGGCCGGAGAGCAGGACCTCGGGCACGGCGCGGCCCTGCCAGTCGGCGGGGCGGGTGTAGTGCGGGTATTCCAGCAGGCCGGCGGCGAAGCTTTCTTCGGTGGCGCTGTCGGCCGCGCCCATGACGCCGGGCAGCAGGCGGACGCAGGCGTCCAGCACGACCAGGGCGGGGAGTTCGCCGCCGGACAGCACGTAGTCGCCGATGCTGATCTCCTGCATGGCGCGGGCGTCGATGACGCGCTGGTCGATGCCCTCGTAGCGGCCGCATAGCAGGATCGCGCCGGGGCCGGCGGCCAGGCGGGCGGCGTCGGCTTGGGTGAAGGGGCGGCCGCGGGGGGTTAGGCAGAGTAGGGGGCGGTCGTCGGTGCCCGCGGGATCAGGACCGAGGCGATGGCGGCATCGAGGACGTCGGGGCGCAGCACCATGCCGGCGCCGCCGCCGAACGGCGTGTCGTCGACGGTGCGATGCCGGTCGGTGGCGAAGTCGCGGATGTTGACTGGTGTCGAGGGACCAGAGGCCGCGAGGTCAGGGCACGGCCGGCGAGGCGACAGGCCGAGCGGGCCGGGGAACAGCGTCGGGGAACAGGGTCAGGACGGTGGCGCGCCAGGTCATGACTGGGCGCTTGTCGCGTTGCGGGGTCGTTGGCGCGAGCTTGAGTTCGTCGGTCTGCGCCGGCAAGTCGTGGATGGCCGGGCCGAGCCTCGGCCATGACGTTGACGAGGGTCGAGGCCGGCGCTTCCAGTCTCACTCCGGCGCGAGGTGATGATCACCTTGCCGCCCGCGATATCGACCTCGGGGACCGCGGCGCGGGTGAACGGGAGATCAGCGGGGTGGGCGTCCCGCGCGATCTCCAGGCTGGCGCCGGCGCCGTAGTCGTGCACCGCGACGACCCGGCCGAGCACTTCGCCTGTGCCGCATCAACCGCCGTCAGGCCGATCAGGTCGGCGAGGTAGAACTCGTCGTCGTCCGGCGCGGGCAGGCGCGCGCGCTCGATGTACAGGCGGGTGTTGGTCAGCCGCGCCGCGGCGTCGCGGTCGGTGACGCGTGACCGGCTGGCCGTCGCGCAGTTCGGTCGACCTCGGCGATGCCGTCGCCGCGCCAGGCCAGCGTGAAGCGCCGGCCCTTGTCGTCGGACAGGGGGCCGTAGGCGGCCAGCGCCGCCGGGTCGGCGGTGTGGCTGGTCACGTGCACCAGGCCGCGCACGCCGTGCGGCCGGCCGATCACGCCCAACAGGATGCGTTTCTCCGGCATCGGTTGCTAAGGCGTTGGTCGCTCACGCCGGGGCCGCGCGACGGCCTTGGCGCGCTCCTGCGCCTTCTTCTTCGGCGCGGACTTGAGCGGCTGCTCGCGATACGCCGGCATCGGCGCCAGCCCGGCCTTGCCGAGGAACCGCGCCACGCGGTCGGTCGGCAGCGCGCCCTGGCCCATCCAATGCTGGATGCGGGCGTCGACCAGGCGGACGCGGTCGGCGTGCTCGGCGGGCAGCATCGGGTTGTAGCTGCCCAGCTTCTCGATGAAGCGGCCGTCGCGCGGGCTGCGGCTGTCGGCGACCACGATGTGGTAGTACGGCCGCTTCTTGGCGCCCGCGCGGGCGAGGCGAATCTTCAGACCCATAGATCGGTTTCTCCTGTTGGAAGTCGGGTTGGTTGTGGCGGCCTGCGCCGCCGGGTTGGTCGGGGCGTTTCGCTGGTCAGTAGGGGCGCCGTCCGCCGCCGAAGCCGCCGTCCGCGCCGCCACGCATGCCGGCCCATCCCCTTGGGCATCAGCGCGCCGATGCCGTGCCGCATCAGGCCCTTCTCGCCCAGCTTGTTCATGCGCTTCATCATCGTGGACATGTCGTCGAACTGCTTCAGCAGCTTGTTGACCTCCTGCACCGATCGTGCCGGAGCCCGCGGCGATGCGCTTCTTGCGGCTGGCCTTGATGATGTCCGGCTGGCGTCGTTCCTTCATCGTCATCGAGGAGATGATCGCCGCCTGGCGCTTGAGGATCGTCTGGTTCGAGGTTGGCGTCCTCGAGCTGCGCCTTCATCTTGCCGACGCCCGGCAGCATGCCGAGGATGCCGGACAGGCTGCCCATCTTGGTGATCTGCTTGAGCTGGCTGGCATAGTCCTCCAGGTCGAACTTGCCCTTGCGTCATCTTGGCGGCGAGCTTCTCCGCTTCGTCCTGGTCGATCGTCTCGGCGGCACGTTCTCGACCAGGCCGACGATGTCGCCCATGCCGAGGATGCGGCCGGCGACGCGCTCGGGATGGAAATCTTCCAGCGCGTCCTGCTTCTCGCCCACGCCGACCAGCTTGATCGGCGCGCCGGTGACGGCGCGCATCGACAGCGCCGCGCCGCCGCGGGCATCGCCGTCCATCCGGGTCAGGACGATGCCGGTGACGCCGAGCGCGTCGTTGAACGCCTTGGCGGTGTTGACCGCGTCCTGGCCGGTCATCGCATCGACCACCAGCAGCGTCTCGGCCGGGTTGGTCGCGGCGCGGATGGCCTTGACCTCGTCCATCAGCGCCTCGTCGATCGACAGGCGGCCGGCGGTGTCGAGGATCACGACGTCGAAGCCCTCGCGCCGGCCGGTGTCCATGGCGCGGCGGGCGATCTCCACCGGGGTCTGGCCGGCGATGATCGGCAGGCTGACGGCACCCCGGCCTGCTCGGCCAGTTGCTGCGAGCTGCAACTGCGCGGCGGGGCGCTGGGTGTCGAGCGACGGCCAGCAGCACCTTCTTGCGCATGCTGGTCCTGCAGGCGCAGCGCGAGCTTGCCGGCGGTGGTGGTCTTGCCGGAGCCCTGCAGGCCGACCATCAGGATCGGCACGGGCGGCCGCGGCGTTCAGGTTGAGCGGAACGGCGCCCTCGCCGCCCAGCGCCTCGACCAGCGCGTCGTTGACGATCTTGACGACCTGCTGGCCGGGGGTGACGGAGCGCAGGACTTCCGCCCCGATGGCGCGGTCGCGCACCTTGGCGATGAAGTCGCGCACCACCGGCAGCGCCACGTCGGCGTCGAGCAGGGCGAGGCGGACCTCGCGCAGGGCTTCGGCGACGTCGGCTTCGCTCAGCGCGCCGCGGCGGCGCAGCCGGTCGAAGACGCCGGAGAGCTTGTCGGACAGGGCTTCGAACATGCGGGACCTTGCTCGGTGCGGCACTCCAAAACGAGAAACACGCCGCTGCGCGAACCCTCGCGGAGCGGCGGAGCCCCCGCGTCGGGCGGGGACCGGGTGGTGGGTGGACCCGGATGCGGCGGGTTATGGGCGGGGGAGGGGGTGGACGTCAAGCGCGGTGAGTGGTCGCGGTCTCGCGGAACACCTTGGCGGTTCCGGCGGCGCTCAACGCCGCGACCTGCGCCGCACGGTTTGCCCGTCCGTCGATACCCTTGTGTAACCGTAGATCATGTCGCCATTATGCAGTGGAGTTCCGCAGGAGAAAGGCCCCGGCTTTTCGATGGCGAGTGTGGCTGCGAAATTCTTAAATCAAACGCGGTTCCGCCCGCCTTGGCAGACCGGGCCTGATAGACTGGGATGGCTGGAACTTTGGAGCAGGGTGATGGAGATCGTGATCTTCGGACGCTTCCGGGCAAAGGAGGGACGCGAGGCCGAGGTGGAGGCCGTGCTGCGCGCGGTGCAGGCGCCAACACGCGCCGAGCCGGGATGTCTGGAGCTTCATCTCTACCGCTCCGTGAAGGATCCGCGGCTCTATCACGTGCATTCGCGCTGGCGCGACATGGCCTCGTTCGAACACCACGCGGAGCTGCCCCACACGCTCCGCATGCTCGAACGCGTCGAACCGCTGCTCGACCACCCGCCAGACGTTACGCGCTCGGTCCTGGTGTCGTGACAGGCGAAACCATGCAAGAGGTCGTTGAAAGGACGTCCGGGCGCGTTGACCTTGCGGACAACAGTGGGGCAGTCGAAAGTCGGTCCAGCGGGGTTGAGCATGATAGAGATCCGACGCTTTCGGTCAGAAGACCTCGATGCCGTTGTCGGGCTCTGCGGAGCCGAAGGATGGGACTCCTACGTCACTGATCCTGAGCGTACCTGTCACGCCCTAAGTGCGGCAGGTGTAATTACCGTGGTCGCTGTGGAAGACGGGAATGTGTGGGGCTTTGCGCAACTGCTGACCGATGGTGCGATCCGTGCATACCTGGCAAACGTTGTTGTTGCTGCAACCAAGCGAGGCGCTGGCATTGGCAGACAGCTCATCGAGGAACTGTTCCGTCAGGTTAAGCCGGCTTACATCGACCTATTGTCCACCGAAGGTGCCACGTCATTTTACGATGCTTTGCCACACCGGAGACTAGCCGGTTACCGGATATATCATCGATCTTCTGAGTGATACAGCCGACTTTGACTAAGCCCGCCTCGTTTCTCGTCGATCACTTGCTGCGAAACTCTTGAATTTGGCAGGACCCGAGTGCCAAACGCGGTCGTTCTCTGTTCGCGGGACGACGACCGCCGAATGATTTCCGAAAATCACCTTTGCCATGATCACTCCGTTTTAGAGCGGGCGCTCTCAATGGGATAGGGGTCCTGCAGAACGGCGGAGCCGGTCTCCAGCAGGGACTTGAGGTTGGAGATGATCTTCGGCCAGCCGGCGGACACCGCTGCGATCAATTTCGAGGGTTCGCGCTCGATGGTGTGGGTGATGGAGAGCTTGACCGCCGTTCCACTGGGTTCCAGTTCGATCGTGCATTGCGATGGTCCTTCGGCCCTGAGCTCCGGCTTGTTCTGGTGCTGCCAGCGGATCACCAGGCGCCGTGGCGGGTCGGCCTCGACGATCTCACCGGCGTCGAAGATCTGACCGTCGCCGGACACCAACTTCCACGAGGATCCCGCCGTCCACTGGCTTTCGCAGTGCATGCCGAACCAGTACCTGCTTCATGAACTCTGAAGTTGTGAGAGCCTCCCATAATTTGTCCGGTGTCGTTCGAATGTAAGTCACGTAGACGAAGCTGCTCTTACCGTTGGCCATTGTTTTCCCCTTCAAGCTTGCGTTTGAGAGTCGAGAGGGCGTCGAGGCGAGGCGCCTCGAACTTGCTGATCCAGCGCTCGGCTATGTCGTTGATCGGGACGGGATTGATGAAATGAAGCTTCTCGCGGCCCCTCCACTGGGTAGCGACGAGATTGGCCTGCTCCAGAATCGCAAGATGCTTTGCGACTGCCTGGCGGCTCATTTCCATGTTCTGACATAGATCACCCAAGGTCTGACCGTTGTTGGCGTGGAGCCGGTCAAGCAATCGCCTTCTGCTTGCGTCCGCCAGCGCCCGGAACACACTGCCTTCGTCCATTGCATAAATATGCAACCATTCGGTTACCTGTCAAGTGGCCGGTCACCCGACGGTGGACGAAGCCGACTACGTGCAGCGAGCCGGGCGCGGCGCGAGAATGTCGTTGCTGGCTCGCAGGCAGGAATCAGGTCGGGTGATGCGCCCGGACGGCGGATTCCCGATATATGCCGGCGCATAACTGTCGGGATACTTTACACATTCATCTTTCTGTAACGTTCCCATCCGTGTAGCCAACTGATTTTCCTACCGATCGCTTGGTGGCACATGGTTTGCACGCCTTTGCGTGTGGCGCCGTTCCGGTCAGCCGGGGCTGTTGTTCTTGAGCCGTAACGTAAGGATGTCGTGATGAAAACTTTGACGCGGACGCTGACGGGTGCGGCGGGCACTGTGGCGCTGGCGTCCGTCTCCGTGCCAGCCCTGGCGAGCATTATCGCGCAGGATGATTTTTCCGTGCCGCCCTACGCATTGGGCGCGCTGAACGGGCAGGCGGTGGGGGGAACCGGCTTCACGGGAAGCTGGGCGACGGTGCCGGGGTTGGAGCAAGACCTGTCGGTTGTCGCCAACGGCGCGATTGGGCGCCCGAGCGTGACGGGCGGCAATGGCGGCGACTACGCGAACTTTGCATCGCCCTTCAGCCTGAGCACGGGTCAGCTTTTCATCAGCTACACGATGGACAACGTGGGCGGGACCAGCCTGTCGACCACCAGGCTCGACCTTAATCTGGATACGCCGCCGGTTGCCGGCGACCGGGCTGTACTTGGGGGGTTCCAGCCTAGCGGTGACTTCGGCCTTGGCCTTGAAGGCGCCCTGGGAGGTGCGTTGGCGCAAAGTTCGATTTCGGCCACCGGGACCCACAAGGTCGTCGGCGTGCTCGACGCGACGAACGATCAGATTGCGATCTTCGTCGATCCGACCTCGAGCAGCTTCTATGACACCAATGGCGCCAACGATGCCGACGCGGTCGCTGCGTGGACGCCCCCGGGGCGTTCTCACCTTCAGCAGCTACAGCCTGATCGAGAACCTGAACGACCAGGTGAATTTCGGCCACGTGGTGTTCTCGACCGATGCGGCGTCGGCCGGGATCGGTGTTCCGGAACCGGCGTCGATGGCATTGCTTGCTGCGGGTCTTCTGGGTCTTGGACTGATCCGCCGACGCAACGCAGGATAGCCAGATCGGGCCGGGTTCCGCCGAGGGTGGTTCCCGGTGGAGCCGCCGGTTGCCTGGGTCCGGGGCGCGGTGGTTGAGTTACTATAAATAACTAGCATAACATTCCCTTTTGTGTTACGCTGGCCGGTCAAAATTACCTGATCGGAAACCGTGCTCGTGTCCAATCCATCCCCCGACCCGAACCCCGCCGCCGCACCGGCCAGGCCACCCTACGTCATCCCGCCGCAGGACTTGCGTGACATGGTGCTGACGCTGCCGCGCCCGCCGGCCGACGCGCCGGAGACCGCCTGGCAGGAGGTGGTGCAGGCCGGCCTCGACAGGCTCGAGGCGCTCGATCCGCGCGATGCGCTGCAGACGATGCTGGCGGTGACGGTGATCGCCACCCAGGCCGGGGCGGTCGACGCCTGCCGGCTGGCGTTCGACCCGGACGCCTCGGCCGTGCAGGCACTGCGCCAGCGGGCCAGCGCTGCGGCGCTGCTGCGCGTGATGGCCGGGGCGCTGCGGTCGTTGAAGCAGCTTCGGTTGCAGCCGGCGGCGCCGGCGCGCGACTGGGGCGACGCGGCGGCGGTGCTGGCGGGGGTGATGCAGCAGGCGCCGGCGCGGCCGGCCGAGGCGGCGCGCGGGGGCAAGGCGGCGGTGGAGGACGAGCCGGCGGAGATCATCCGCTGGATCGACGAGATCGACGACGCGGAGATGAACGAGGAGATGGAGCGGCTGCGGCGCGAGGCCGCGGGCGAGCCGCCCTTGCCGGTGAAGCCGGGGCCTCGGCGGATCTACAAGTACAAAGAGGGTGATTACGCGCGGACCTGGGTGCCCGATGAGCGGGCGGCGCGGAAGTACCCGGGGTGGGAGAACATGACGAAGCCGGAGCGGCGGGAATTCTTTGGGTACACGTACACCGGGCCGGTGGCGCCGCTGGAGATGCTGACGCCGGCGTCTCGCGCTGCTGCCGCGGCTGGGGAGGAGTGAGGGGCGGGGTGGGCGGTCGTCTCGGCTGGGGTGGGCTCCTTGGCAACTGCCCGCGGGGGTGCGAAGCGCTGTTGGCGGCGGTGCGGTGGCTTGCCAAGGCAGGCAAGGATTCTTGCCGCGGATGAACGCCGATGAACGCCGATGATCCGAGCGGAACGCGGGCTGGTGCCGGCCCGGTGGCGCCAGGGCATCCGCCGTTTGCGTTATTTGCGGTTCCGATTCTTGCTGCTCGCTGTCAGGGCATGGAAGGGCAGAATGGTGCTTCGCGCGGAGCGCCGGCACCGGCGGAGGGCACGACCCGGGGAAGGACAAGCACAGGTCACGGCAGACGTGGTTTTTGCGAAATCGCGCAACGACCCTCCCGCCGGGTTCGACCCGGGCGGGGGCACGACCCGGGGAAGGACGGGTACAGGTCGCGGCGGACGTGGTTTTTGCGAAATTGCGCAACGACCCTCCCGCCGGGGCAGGCTCCTCTCGCCGGGTTCGGCGCGGGCGCGGGCACGACCCGGGGAAGGACGGGCGCAGGTCGCGGCAAGACGTGGATTTGCGAAATTGCGCAACGACCCTCCCGCCGGGGCAGGCTCCTCCCGCCGGGCTCGGCGCGGGCGGGGGCATGTCCCGGGGAAGGACGGGCACAGGTCGCGGCGGACGTGTTTTTGCGAAATTGCGCAACGACCCTCCCGCCGGCGCAGGCTCCTCCTGTCGGGTTCGGCACGGGCGGGGGCACGTCCCGGAGAAGGACGGGCACAGGTCGCGGCGGCCGCGCTTTTTTTGCGAAATCGCGCAACGACCCTGGCCTCCGCCGGGGCAGGCTCCTCCCGCCGGGCTCGGCGCGGGCGGGGGCATGATCCGGGGGGGGACGGGCACAGGTCGCGGCGGACGGGGTTTTTGCGAAATCGCGCAACAACCCTCCCGCCGGGGCAGGCTCCTCCCGCCGGGCTCGGCACGGGCCGATTTTCGCGAAATGCGCAACGACCCTCGGGTCAGGTGCGAGAAGGTGTGCGCGATGCAACAGTCCGGCACCTGGCTGGTGGCAGCTACGAGCGGGCTGGGTCTTTGGGGCCGCGCACCCTCACCCTCGTCGCTTCGCGCCTCGACCTCTCCCGCAAGAGCGGGAGAGGTGAACAGGTGAAACGCGCGATCCTACCTGCCACGTAATCGACCTGGCCGCACCGGCTCGACGATCATGACGCACGCTTCGGTACAGCAACAACCCGGCGCGCGGAGCCTTGATCAATGAGCAACGCCCAATCCCAGACACTGCCGGCAGCGCTTGAACTGCGCCGGTGGCTCGCACTGCCGGTGCTGCTTGCCGGCACGTTCATGGTGATTCTCGATTTCTTCATCGTCAACGTCGCCATCCCGTCGTTGCAGCGCGAGTTGAACGCCGACGCGGCGACGATCGAGTGGATCGTCGCCGGCTACGGGCTGACCTATGCCGCTGGCTTGATCATCGGCGGGCGCCTCGGCGATTTATATGGGCGCCGACGCATCTTCGCGCTCGGGCTGGCGGTGTTCACGTTTGCTTCGGCGGGCTGCGGCTGGGCGCCGGACGCGGCGCTGCTGATCGTGACGCGCGCGGCTCAGGGCGCCGGCGCCGCGCTGCTGGCCCCGCAGGTGCTGGCCATCATCGGTGTCACCTATACCGGCGCGGACCGCGGACGCGCCTTCGCCATTTACGGTGTGGTACTGGGGCTGGCCTCGGCCTGCGGGCAGGTCGTCGGCGGGCTGTTGATCCAGGCCGATCCGCTTGGCCTCGGCTGGCGCGGTTGCTTCCTGGTCAACATCCCGATCGGGGTGGCGGCGTTGCTGTTGGCGCCATCGCTGGTGCCGGAATCGCGGGCACCGATCGGCCGCTGCCTGGATGGTTCCGGTGCCGTCCTGATCACCCTGGCGATCACCGCCCTGCTGCTGCCGCTGATCGAGGGCCGCAGACAGGGTTGGCCGATGTGGACCTGGCTCTCGCTCGCCGCCGCGGTCGCGTTGCTTGGCGGGTTCGTTTACCAACAGCGCCGGCACGCGGCGCCGCTGATCGATCCGGCATTGTTCCGTGTACCGAGGTTCCGGATCGGGCTGCTGGCGGTGCTGGCATTGTTCGGCGGCGTGGCGTCGTTCTTCCTGGTCCTGGCATTGTATCTGCAGCAGGGCAGGGGGCTCGACGCGCTCGCCGCCGGATTGATGTTCACCACGATGGCCGGGGCGTTCAGCGCGGCCTCGCTGGTCGCGGGCCGCGTCGCGCGGTGGCTGGGTCGGCCGCCGCTGCTGATTGGCGCGCTTGGCATGGCGGCGGGGTTGCTGGGGTTGCGCCTGACTGTCGGCTGGATCGGCACCGGCGGCTCGCCGCTGCTGCTGGTGCCGGCGCTGGTGCTGGATGGCGCGGGGATGGGTCTGGTGATGGCACCACTGGTCGCGAACGTGCTGGTGGGTCTGCCGGCACGCGATGCCGGTGCCGCTGCCGGAGTGTTGGCGGCGGTGCAGCAGTTCGCGAATGCGCTCGGCGTTGCGCTGATCGGGCTGGTGTTCTTCGGCGTGCTGGCGCAGGCGCCGCCGGCCGCTGCCTATGCGACCGCCTTCAGCGCCAGCCTGGACTGGCTGGTGGGGCTGGCGCTGGTCCTCGCGTTGCTGGCCCGGATCATGGTGCGCCGCCGTGCGTGACTTGATTGTTCGTAGCACGCATGCGAACCGATCCGATGCTGTCGTTCATTGCCGGAAACGGCGGCCGGATTGGCGTTCATTGGCAACCCCGGCCCGACTAGAACGCGGGCTCCGCGACCGGCTCCTGGCTTGTCTCGGTGACCAGTTCGAGTTGGCCGACGGTTTCCTTGCCGAACGCCAATGGAATGCAGGCGCCGGCCGCCACTACCACGGCGATCGTTCCGAAGAAAATCGTTGCGGACCCGGTGTACGGTTCGAGAAAGAACGGTGTCAGCACGCCCGAAAAGATCCGTCCCGTGGCCTCGCCGAAAAAGTGACCGCGGCCCCGCAGCGCCGTGGGGAACTGCTCGGACAGATAGACCCGCACCGCCGGGAAGGAGGACAGCACGGTGAACCCGGTGATGATCGCGCCGGCGGTCATCGCCACCGTCGCGTACGGACCGGCGTTGTGCGCCATCGCCATCAGCAGCAGACCGGGAACCGAGCCGCCGAGGCAATAGGTGATGGACCAGCGCCGGCCAATGACTTCCATGATGAACCCGTTGAAGAACTTGCCGGGAATCGTCACCATGAACAGCAACGTGCCGAGACCGAAGCTCAGGCCGACGGCGGAACCTTGGTCCACCAGCGCCTTCGGCAGGAGGATCGCCGAACAGTAATACGCGGTGGTTGCGGCAGCGTAGCAAGTGATTCCGACCGCGGTCCAGCGCAGTTGGCCGGCACGGAACAGCGCGGTGAACGGAGGCAGCGCCTCGGGCGCATCCGCGAGATCGGATCCGAGTTCCGCGACGGTCAGTTTTGGCACACTGTTGCCGCAGCGCACGATCATCAGGTTGACTGTGTCGACCGCCGCCTGGGGGTTGCCCCTGCGCAGATACCAGCGCGCGCTCTCCGGCAGGCCGAAATGCACCAGCAACGGCACGATCCCCAATGCCAGCCCGCCCGGCAGCGCGATCAGGCGGAAGCCGTTCGGGTTGCCGGCGAGCAGGAAGCCGACGAACGGCAGCAGCGTGAACGCGCTCGCCAGCATGACCTCGAAGATCGCGCCGTAGGTGCGGCGGTGCTGTTTCGGCATGAGTTCGGCCGCGATCGGGAACGGTGCCGAGATGGCAAAACCCAGGCCGATGCCGGTGAGGATGCGGATGACGATCAGTTGCGTCCCGCTTTGCGCCAGGGGGATCAGCAGGGTGAAAAACGTGCTGATGACCACGCCGATCTGCATCACCGTCTTGCGGCTGATGCGGTCGGACATCGAGGAAGCAACGAAGCCGCCGAGGACGACGAGGATGGTGGGGGCAACCACCAGCCAGCGAACCTGACTGCTGGTGAGTTGCAACGGTTCCTTGGCCAGCACCAGCAGCGAACCACCGAGCGCCAGATCGTAGCCCTCGACGAAGCCGACCGCGCCGAGCACCAGGATTACCAGCACATGGTAGGAGCTGAAGGGAATGCTATCGAGCTTGCGGCCCAGGATATGGCTGGCCGGAATGGGTGGCCCGCCGACGAAACCGGTGCTGCTCATGTCGTTCTCCCAGATTTGTCCAATCCGGCGCCGGCTCGGCAGAGGCGGAAGAGCGCGTTTGTCTTACGGGTTTCACGTCAAGGCGCTCGAGAACGAAACTATGCTTGCGCTGATCCTTCGGTGTTTCCTGTGCCAGCCGCCTTGCCTGACGCCGGTATGGACGTTTTGCTTTTGGACGCTCGATGCAGGCCCGACGGGGACTTCCGCCGGGATCGGCTGGTTCGCCAAGTCCGACGGCAGGTTAGCTGGCGTTGCCAGCATCTTTCAATGATCAAATCGTCGGGGATCAAATCGTCGGGCAGCTCGCCAAGGCCCGTTCCGCCGCCCGTCGACAGCGGTGACGATCGGCATGCGGCTTTATTTCTCCTTCATCGAGCGCTCGTCCCACAGGCGCACCAGGTATCCGTCGGGGTCGGCGAGCTCGACCCCGTATCCCCAGAAGGATTTGCGTGGGCCGTGCGCGAACGTGACGCCCCGTGCGGACCACTCGGCGAAGGTCGCATCGACGTCAGGCACCTGGAACCACATGGCGCACCCGTTCGGGCTGATGGGCGATGAGGATTCTTGCAGGAACAGCGCAAATCCCTCGCTGTCCTGCAGCGCGATCGTGCCCCGCTCGGGAACCTCGAATTCGACTTTCAACCCTAGCGTCGCGACATACCAATCGCGCGAGCGGTTCGTGTCGGTTACCGGAATGCTCAGGTGGTCGAACTTCATCATCGTTCGGTACCTCCGTGCGTGGTCACCTGTCTGGCGTTGCCAGCGTGGTCGCGCGGCTGGCGTCGCGGCTGCGTTCACCCCCTGACGGCCTGTTCGGCATTGCGGGGCCGGCAATCGTGCTCAACGCGATCCCCTGTTGGGATCTCCATGCCAACGCTGGCCAGCCCCGGCGCGACCGCGGCATGCCACCAATGCTAATCCGCGGAGACCGGCACCAGGCTCGGCGCCGGGGCGCCAGTGTGATCCGCCTCGGTCAGCATGCGCCAGGCACCGCCCATCAGGATCTCAGCCGGCCGAAAGCGCGCCTTGTAGGCCATCTTGCGGCTCTCCGGCACCCAATAGCCGAGATAGACGTAAGGCAGCCCGAGGGTCCGCGCGCGTTCGATCAGCCAGAGGATGGTAAAGGTGCCGAGGCTGCGCTGGTCCATTCCTGGAACGAAATAACTGTAGACCGCGGACAGCCCGTCACCGAGCCGATCCGCGAGGCACGCGGCAACCATGCGGTCGTCCGGATCGCGCAACTCGATGACGAATGTCTCGATCGGCGTGTCCTCCACCATGGCGCGGTAATCGTAGAAGCTCATGGTGGCCATATCGCCGGTGCCGTGGCGGGCCTGCTGGTAGCGCTGGAACAACTGGTACTGCTCGGCGGTGGCACGGGCGGCGACCTCGTAGCCCTCGATCATCGCGTTGGCGCGGGCGATGCGGCGCAGCGTGCGGTCGGGCTGGAAGGTGGCGACCGGGATGCGGATCGGGATGCAGGCCTGGCAGCCCGGGCAGACCGGCGCGTAGGCGATGTTGTGGCTGCGACGGAACCCGGCGCGTGACAGCCGGTCATGCAGTGCGTCGGCGTCCGGACCTGCGATCTCCGTCACCACCTTGCGCTCCGTGCGACCCGCCACGTAGGGGCAGGGCAGGGGTGCAGTCGTGTAGAAGAACTGCGGGCGGCGTGGGGACTTGTAGCTCATGCGTAAGGTTGTCCGGCGCGCATGTTCCAGGACGCCGCGCCGTTGGTCAACGCCCAGTCGCGCCAGGCGCGCGTGCGCACTACAACAAGGCCGGAAATCAGGTCATGCAGCGTGCGCTTGCGCTCGGTGAACAAAGCCACCAGCAGAAGCAGGCCGGAGGTCGCCAGCGTCAGGTAGAAGGACAGCGTCGAGATCACCGCTTGCACCAGGGTCGGCGGACCGAGATCGTCGTCGCGCCGTACGATCAGGCCGAGCATCGCCTGGCCCGGTGTGGCGGACAACGTTCCTGTCAGGGACAGACAGTGATAGGCGAACGGCACCAGTGGAAGGAGGCCAAGGAGCCACCAACCCAGGCCGAAGGTGATGAGGCCGACCAGCAGCAACGACCACCAGATCGCGCCAACCAACAGTGTCACCAGCACCAGGTCGATGAACCAGGCGAAGCAGCGCCGCCGCCGCACGCCGGCGAGCAGCGCAGCTTCCCACATCGAGTTGGAGGCAGTGGGTGTGGTGTAGATCATGGCAGCAGTCGGATACTCGCAGTGGCGGTGGTCGATTTCAGGCGTCCCCGGTCCCAGCGTAATCGTCTCGCCGTCGCGCCAGCGGCGCAGGAAATCCGCCGCGTGCGAACTGAGCGGATTGCCCGACTGGCCGGGAGCGACGACGAACCGGCTGCGATCGAGATCGGCGAGATCATACACCGCGCGAAACGCCGGGCCATGCATCGATTCGAAGCTTTCGCGTGCCGGCACGCCGCGGTCGATCGTGGTGTCGCCGCCGGGGCTTTCGATGCGGAAGCTGAACAGGCGCCCGATCAGGGGCAGGCGGCTCAGCAGCGGATTGGCGAACACCGCCTGGTGCGGTTCGCCCCAGCGCCAGGTGGCCGGATCGGGCCCGAACCGCGCGGCAAGGTCGGCGACCGCGGCCTCCAGCGAGGCGCGCAGCATCACGCCGCAGTCCCCGTGACACCAGCGGGCGCCGGGCGGCGACAGCACGTAGGCGGCGAACTCGCTGCGCGGACCGGCGTAGGCGAGCGGGATGTTGGCACCACGCAGCACCAGATCGACGAACCGCTCGAGCCAGGCAGTAAAAATCAACGGCTGCGGCAAATCGCGTGCCATGCTGCCGTCCCAGGTTCGCAGCAGCCCGAGCGCCGCCGCCGTGCGTGGGTCGTCGGCATGGACCGCCAGCAAGCGCGGCAGCAGATCACGCGCCAATGGGCTGACCACGTCGAGTTGCATGCGGGTGAAGTCGTCGGGCGTGTGCCGGTCGGTGGCGCCGAGCAACTCACGGATGCGCCGAGCGCGCCAGTCGCCGAACCAGTCGCGACCGAGGAACACCGGGAAATCCGGCGGTGCGACGCGCTCGTTGGCATTGACAAGGCGACCGCTGACCGGGGCGACAACATGTGGAAGTTGATCGCCCGACGCCCAACCGATCCAGTCATGCGCGCCATCGGCGCCCGGTACCGGCGCGAAGCCGTCGCCGGCGCGGCGGATCGGCACCCGGCCGGTAACGAACAGCGCAATGCCCGCGTGGTCGGCGACCATCAGGTTCTGGATCGGCGCGGTGATCTCGGGCGCGGCACGGCCTGCCTCGGCGACGCTGTGCGCCAGGTTCAGCGCACGCAATCCGGCCGCCGCCATGTTGCCTGGCTTGAGACTGGCCATGCTGACCGCCAGGATTGGACCGCTGCCGCCCTCCAGGTCGGAGATCACCGGGCCGTGCCGGGTCTCGCGCACGGTTATAAGCTGATCCGCCTGACCCCTGATCTTGATGATTTCATGCCGGCTAACGAACGGGTGCGGACCGTCCGGCGTGGCATACTCGGTGGCGCCGACAGCGTTGCCGCCGCGTTCCTCAGCGCCAATTGGGGTTTCGATGAACACGTCCTCGGTGTCGGCGCCGGTGGTGGTGAAGGTCCAGGCAATGTCACGGTTGCGGCCCAGCACCATGAACGGCACGCCGGGCGCGGTGGCGCCGGCGAGCGTGGTGCCCGGTGTGTCGATCCGCGCCAGGTACCAGATGCCAGGGAAGCCGAACGCCAGATGTGGATCGCCGGCCAGCAGCGGTGCGCCGGTGGCGCTGTGCGTCCCGTCCACCGCCCAGGCATTCGACGCGGTACTCGGCAGGGTGAACGGCCCGGGAAAGCGCGGCAGCAGCGCCATCAGGTGCTCAGCCGCGTCGGCGAAGCGCGAGGAGGGGAGGCTGGCCTCCGGGTGGCCCGAGGCCGTGTCCGGCGGCCATAACGTGTCAATCATCCACTGCGGCGCCTTCCCGGCCAGCGCCAGGCGCGACAGCTCGGTGCGGTAATTGGACGCCAGCCATAACCCCATGGTCTCGCCCCAGAGCAGGCTGTCGACCGCAGTCCAGGGCTCTGGCGCGCCAAGCAGCAGGAACTCCGGCGCCGCCCTACGGCCGCGCCGCGCGATCCAGGCGTTCACTCCGCGTGCGTAAGCATCCAGCACGGCGCGCGTGTCGGCGGGCAGCAGCGGCAGATCCGCCTCGGCACGAGGCCGCAGGCCGAGCACGCGCATCACTCGATCGATCGGCAGCGTCGCCGGACCGGCGATTTCCGACAGCCGGCCGGACGCGGCGCGGCGCATCATTTCCATCTGAAACATCCGGTCGCGCGCGTGCACGAAGCCGAGCGCGGCGGCAGCATCGGTGTCGTTGGCAGCTTGAATGCGGGGGATGCCGTCAGCGTCGAAGCCGATCGCCGCTGGCGCGGCGAGTCCCGGAATGTGCGCTTCCTGCGACATGGGCGGCAAGGTTGACCACAGCAAGATAGCCCCGCCGGCTACCAGCAGAACGGCGACCAGAAGTAGCAAGATCAACATATTACGGAGAAATCGCCACATGGTGGCGAGGTCACAGCGCAGCGAGGGCGTCGGGCAGCGACGTCAGATCGTGCAATAACAGATGCGCAGCATCCGCGTCGGGCCGCTCGGCGTGCATCCAGCCCCAGGGCCCACGGCGTAGCAACACCGCCACCATGCCCGCGGCACGCGCCGGCAGCACATCGTTGTCCATGCGATCACCGACATAAGCTATGGAATCAGGTGATTCACAGGCTACATCGATAACGCGCTCGAAGAATGCCGGGTCAGGTTTGGAGACGCCCCACCCAGCCGAGGACGCGATCAGGTCAGCCGGCACTTGGAGCCTGGCCAACGCGGCTTCGGCCTCGATAGGCTGATTGCCGGCGATCAACACCTTAAGCCCGCGGGACTTAAGTGCGGCCAGGCACGGAATGGCATCAGGATAGAGGTCGCTGGCGTGGAAGTCGTAGTGATAGCCCTGGGCGGCCCGCAGTTTGCGGACGTTGGCGAAGTCTAGATCCGGCCGGAAGATCTCGAACACCCGGCGCAACGACTGGCCGCGCTCCATTACGACGCCGATCGCAGTGAATAGCGTCAACCGCGGCACGCCCAGGAAGTCGGCCCATTCGCCCCAGTGGCGGGTTTCGTCGATCAGTGTCTCGCCGACATCGAAGCACACGGCACGGATGGGCATTGGCGGCTCGCTCGGTTATCGGTTTGGCGGAACTATGGGCGGCAGAAGGATAGCCGGTTCTCTCACGCCTCTCTACTTTCCATAATATATCTTCTGCGGCATTAAGCTGCGCGGGCTTGGCCGGCATGCCGAGCTCGCGCCGGCGGCGTTCGGTCTCCCGAACCGCGGCGTGGTAGGCCGCGACGTTCCCCCGCCAGCCCCAATTGAGCGACAGCTTCCACTGTGTGACTGGACCCTTGCCGCTGCGCTCGACGATGCCGCGGTTCTGTAGGTCCTTCATCGCTCGTGAGACCGAGGCGTCGTCGATTTCGAGCTCGGCCGCGAGCTTCACCTGGTTGAGTGGCCGGAACTCGGTCCAAGAGAGGTGGTCCGGCAGTGCTAGGAACACCCGCAACACCGAGGCGTTGCGGAGCTGCTTGATGATCTGCTGTCTGGCCTCGTCGAACACGATGCACCACCTTCTGCCGTAGCTGCGCCCTGGCGGACGCCGTTCGCTGACCAAGATGTGAGTCCTGGATTCCAGGTCAACGAGGGCGAGCACCCGCTCTGTGGCGGGCTTCGATTTAAGCGCCGGCATTCTGCGCCACAAGCAAGATATTCTGCATGGGCGCAGGATCGCAGGCCGAATTGTGAGTGCGCAACAGGGAGTCGCGTTTTTCCCTCATAGAGCATCATCCAGCCCCCGAGCTGTGCACGGCCGGCACCGGCTTCAGCGCGCCAGGTGCAGCGGCGCGCGTCGGTGCCGGCGGTGTGCAGGTTGGGAGCCGAAAGTTGTGCACACAGCCGCAGGTTGCACTTGAGAACCGAGCCGGACAAGGACACTTTGGCCACAGTCGGCCGCGTTCGCTCTCTTGGGTCGGTCAGGTGCGGCCAGTTGGTCCGAAGCCGGGACTGACCTGGCTCGGGCTGGGCGGGGGCGTCGCGCCGCCCCCTCGCCGCAGTCCCTTCGGCACAGCAACCGCACGGTAAACTGTCAAAAAGCAACGAAGCAAGAGGCTTAGGAACAAGGCGCCGCGGCGGCCTGGTGCCTCAGCGCCGGCGGTCGCGTGGTGGCGGCACCGGTGACGTCGATGAGCTGCTTGGTGAGCTGCAGGGCGGCGATCGCGGCCCTGCCTGGCTGGCGACTGCAGGCGGCTGGCCTGGCCTGGTTGGTTCGGGCTTGTCACAACCCTGTGGTGCGGCTGCAGGTGTCCCGATGAGCACTCGGCCGCGGCCAAAGCGGATGCGATACGGCTCGACGAACATGCCAGACAGGACCCCATGCACCTGTCTGCCTGGTGCCCCGGCCGATCGGCGGCCGGCAGGTGAACCGCCTGGTGGTGTGCCGGCCGCTGACCGCGTGCCGGTGAACTATGCCGGCCTGGTCAAGGTGGTGATCCTGCCAGCCTCGCGCTGAAAAAAACGCGCACCTGGTCAGGGACCGTCCCAGGGCATGGGACGGACCCCCCTCCTCGAAATTTTGTTTTTTGGCAACAACCCTGTGGGCCCGGGGCCGGCCTGGCTGGCCTCCCCTCGAAACGGGGCCTCTGTGCTTCGACCCCATGAACCGTGAGAACGGCGCGCCAGGTCGAGGGCTCGGCCGTTCGGCCTCGCCAAGACAACTCGCGCGGCGGCGGTGAAGGCGCCCACATACCGGGCCGGCATCGAGGGTGGGCAGCGGGCATGTGGGTCGGGGTGGGCGAGCTGGTCGCGGTGTGCCTCGCGTGCTTCTCCGCCGGCGTCGGCGTCGGCGTGCTGGTCGGGGTGGTGGTGTTTCGAACGGTGCTGGCGGTGCCGCCGCCTGGTGGCGATCGGCGGCGAGGTCAGCGCAGCGGCCGGTGATCACGCTCGGCCGTTCGGCCTCGCGAAGACAGCACGCGTGGCGGCGGTGAAGGCGCCCGCAAATCGGTCGGGGCCTGCGATCGAGCTTGTCGATCGTGGCGGTGCTGAATTGGTGCAAAAGCGGCCTGGTGGATCTCCGAGCTGGTCAGCGCCGCCGGCGATCGCAGGCCTGGTGCCCGTCCAGTGATCAGGTTCCCCGATCGAGCGCTCGGCCGTTCGGCCTCGCGAAGACAGCACGCGTGGCGGCGGTGAAGGCGCCCATTTCCCCCCTGCCCTGCCCGCCGGCGTTAGCCGGCGCGGTCGGCCTGGTGCGGCTTGCGTGTGTGCTGCTTGAACGCTGCCCAGGCATCGGCGACCGATGTGTCCTTGCCGGGGTTTTCCCGGCGGGCGACGTCCCACCAAAAGCGGCGCGTCGTCTCGCTCTCGCCGTTCCACCAGTCGATTCCGCGCTGCTCGTCATTGGTCGGCGGGCGGTCGGTCATTACGCGATCGCCGCTTCGGCCGCGGCCTTCGCGGCGTGCAGCGAGGTCCCCTGCCCTTCATCGGTGTAACGACCGTTCCGGTAGATCAACCAAGGCCAAAAGTCGGTGTATCCGACAACGGAAAGGTGGAAGTCACCCGCCCATGCCGTGTGCAGTTCGAAGCCTGCGGTGTCGGTCGCGAGTGTCCAGTGGATCAGCATGGTCGGACCCTTCAAGAAGCGGTGTTCGGAGCGAGGCGGGGGGTGGCGGCGGGCGGTCTCGCGCCCTGCTGGCGGGCCGGCGTGGCGGGTCAAGGACGAAGCCGCCCTTGCGGGCGCGCAGCGATCCTTGACGCGCGGCGCCGGCCTGCCGGCTCTTGGCGCGGGACCGCCCGCCGTTGCCCGCCGCCGCCACGCGCCACCTCGGGCGCGGCGCGTAGCGCCGCGTCTTCCTGCTGCCGCGCTGCGCGCGGCGTGCTGGTGCTGCCCCGGACCTTCCACGTGACCGCTGCCCCCGCTTCGCTGCCTTGGGGGGCGGCGGGCAAGCACAGGCCAGGCCGGGCCAGGGCGCGCCGTGGCGCCGCCCGCCAGCCCGGCCGAGGCCTGTGCGGCGTGGAACCCCCCAGCCACCTGGCGCCGCGCAGGATGCGCGCGGCGAGGCGCCTGCATGGTGCTCGCAGCCATGCGCGCGTAGGTCGGCCGAGCTGCGCCGCGACGCCTGGTGCCCTTGCACCAGGTTGAGCGACGCGGCCCGGCTGACCGTAGCGGGCGTGGCCCTGCTGCGGGGCTGCGGCGCCGGTCCAGGTGGCGCAGGGGGGTCGGGGGGTCTCGGGGGGCTCTTGCCCCCCGGTTTGCTGGCGTGCTGCGACGCATGCGGCGTGCCTGGATGCGGCGACCTTCGACGGCCCTTGCCGGCGATCGCCGACAGCCAGGCGCGCCGCGTGCTTCGCAGCGCGCACCGCATTGTAACTTGGTGCGGAGCACGTCGCGGCCGGGCATGCCGGCGCCGATCCGCTTCTATCAGCGGATCCGCGACGGTGTGTCCGGCTGCGGCGTGCGCAGCAAGGACCAGGCTGTGATATCGGGCGAAGCCCGCGCCGGTGTGCCTGCAACCCACGCGAGGCTGCGGTACCGGGCGAAGCCCGCGCGGAGTTGCCGCTCGAGCACCTGGCTGTCGGCCGCCGGAGGCGACCGTGCCAAGCCTCGTTAACAGGGCGTCGCACGGCCGGCCGGGCTCTAGGGCGACCGGGGACCGCGCTGCGAAGTGCGAAAAGGCGTGATTCCGGCTGCGATCAAGCGACGTGGGTATACCGAAACAAAAGACCAGGCCACCTGGCGCTGCTGGTGATCGGCAACGATGTGCTAACCTCGGCCGCCGGCGTCGGGTGGCGGAAGCGGAGCCGAGATGGTGCGGTGCGTGTGCTGTGGCCGGATGGTGAGCGTCCGGGCGACTGAGCCGATGTCGGACGGTGCCATGCTCTACGCGCTCGGCGCGCTGATCCGCCGGGGTGTCGACGTCGACGCGCTGCTGGCCGATGCCCTGTCGGTCAACTCCCTGCAATTCACCTCGCCCGGCTTCGTGGCCTGGCTGCGCCGGCACGGCTTCGGGCCGCGTGAGGAGCGGGGTCTGGGCTGATCTTCGCTTGATTGTATAGATCGTTGCGGCGTCGGTCGTTGTGCAGTCGAGCGACAAGGTTTTACCCGCGGCGCGGCGTCATGCTGTCCAGGTAACGCAGTGCCAGAGCCAGCCAGTCGATCGCCTGGGCGAGTTGATCCCGGCGGGCCTGCGGATCCTCGTAAGCGCCGGCGGCGTCGATCGCCGGCGGCGGGACAAGCTGCTCGATCGTCGCGCGGACCAGCTGCTCGATGAGCTGCGGCCGCGGCGTAGCTGGCGGCGGGACGGCAAGTGGTGCACCTGGCTGTCCGCCGGCGCGAAGCGCGGCGAGGAGTGTGGGGCTGATCGGCCGCGACCGTGGCCGAAGCGGCAAGCGCGTGGCGCCGAGTGCGCGGAGTTGCCGTGCTGCGTCGGATGTGTCCGACAGGTCCTCGTCCTGCTCTGTGTCCGGTGCCTGCGTCCGCTGCTGTGCACCGCGTAGCTGCTGGCCGAGGGTGCTGCCCAGCCGGTCGAGCTCGGCTTGTGAGTGGATCGGCGTGACGTTGCTGTCGGTGCCCCGCTTCCTGGTCACGCCGCGCGTTCCCGACGCGGCCGCCGGCGGCCTGGCTCGGTGATCCACAGCGAGGTCCCCGGCTTGATGCGGAACCGCAGGTTCCCGTGGCCCAGTTCGTGTTGCAACGTCGCAATGAACAGGTCGAGCGCGCAGCGCGCCGGCGTCGTGGTGGGCTCGGTCAGGAACAGCGTCCGCGGCCAGCCACGCGCCGCCCTGCACTGTGCCCGCACCTGGCGCAGATACACCGCGGTTGCGTCGGCGATCGCCACTTGAAGCTCGGCGTAACCTGCAAGCTCTGTGGCTGGTCCGCGGTCCATGGTGGCGAGCTCCTGGCGGAAAGCTGAGGATTCAAGCGGCGTCGGCGTCCGCCGCCGGCGGGAACGGATCGGGACCCCCTGCACTGGCGAGCGCCAGAACAACGGTTCTGGAAACAGTGGGCCGGCGCTTGGCGACCCGCGCGTACGGCTGGCGCGGCCGTGCCCGCATGTCCTCGTGTGCGCTGTCGGTGCGCATCATCACCACGACGTTGTTGAGCTTCAGCCAGGTGGTTAGGTGGGCAAGGAGCACCTGGCCTGCGGCGATTGAGGCTGGCGGCACGTCGGCCGTGGTGATGCGGCCGAGCTCGGCGAGGAAGTGGTGCAGCGAGACCACAAGGGTGGCGTGCTCGATCTTCGTCGTAGAGTCGTGTGCCGATGGCGGAATCGTCGCCCGCATGAGCGTACAGGCCTGCGGCAGCGAGACCTTGATCGTGCGCTCGGCGGTGTGCGCGTCGACGGTGCTGAGGTGGCCGGTTTTAATGTCGTCGAAGAGGTCGCGCTGGCTTCGTTCGACAAGTGTTCTGATGAGGCTGCGGAGTTCGGCGTGGAGCGTGATCAGTCGCGCGGCAGCCCGCGCGGCCGGTGTGTCCTTCATGCGGAGGTCAAGTCCCTAGCTGGGTTTTTGCCAGGGAGCGGACGTAGCAGCGCAAGGTTGCGCTGTCGTTGCGTGGGCGCGGGTGCCGCTTTCCGATCTATATCTTCTGCGGCATTCGGATGTAGATCACCGATAGAAATGTCACCCGCGTCCCCGATAGAAATGTCACTGGGGCAATCTGTCGTCGGCACGTTTGGGGTGACGTACGATGACGGTGATTCAACTGAGCGATCGGGAGCTGACCCGACTGCGTGTGCGGTGCCCGATCCGCATTGCGGTAGCCTGCTGTGGCCGGTGAAACAGCGTCGATCTGCCGGTTTCGGCAGATCGACGTCAGTCGGCTGGGTTCAGCGTGCGGAGCCGTGCCGAATTGGTTGTCCCGGGACGCCGGCCGATTGTGGCCGGCGCTGGTGTAACTCGCAGTCTACGACACCGTGATTGCCGAGGTAACGAGGGCGCCAGTCGTGACGGCGCCCGCCCCCTGCGCCAGCATCCAGAGGTAGAAGGTACCGACTGTGGCTGGTGCGGTGAAATACTGTGCCCAGCCATTTGTCTGGCCGTCACCGCCACCCACGATCAGCCCCGTGGTAGGAACGGTGGAACTGCTCGCCGACCACGCGAAGGCTGCCCCGGTTACCGCGGTCGGTGCCGCGACCGCAATCATTTGCACCCCGCCATTCGGTGCAACGTTTGCGCTGTGAACCTGCGAGGACGCCGCTGTCCAGCCGCCCGGCGCGACAGTGGCACCCCAGGTTTTGCCGGTCGTGATGGCCGACCAGGCGCCCGGACTTGCTGCGGCGTTGGTGGCTTGAACTTCCACATCGATCGCGGTCGCGCCCGCCAGACTGGCGAGCGTGTACGGGCTGGTGATACCTGACACGGTCGTCCACGTGCCGGCACCGGACGGGCTGGATCGCAGGTTGTAGCCGGTCGCGGCGTTGTGCGTGCTGTCAACCGCCGGAGCGGTCCAGGTGACAGTGAGCTTGGTGTTGGTGCCGTCTGCCGGCGGCCCGACGCCGGCGATCACCGGTGCGTTCGGCGCATACGGTCCAGCCCCTGCCGTGGCTGTGGTGAGCGTGCTGGTGGCCGACCATGCACTGGTGCCGGTGGCGTTTGAGCTCTGGACTTGAACGTCGATCGCCACGCCGGCCGCCAGGCCGGTGAGCGTGTACGGACTGGTGACACCTGACGCGGCCGTCCAGGTGCCGGCACCGGACGGGCTGGATCGCAGATTGTAACCGGTCGCGGCGTTGTGCGTGCTGTCGATTGTCGGCGCTGTCCAGGTCACCGTCAGATTGCTGCCAGTACCTTGTGCCAGTGATGCGGCGCCCGGCGTGTTCGGTGTGTACGTGACTATGGCTGTGGTGAGCGTGCTGATGGTCGACCATGCACTCACGCCAGTGGCGTTTAAGCTCTGCACTTGAACATCGATCGCGGCGCCGCCTGCCAGGCCGGTGAGTGTGTATGGACTGGTGACACCTGTCACGGTCGTCCAGGTGCCGGCGCCGGACGGGCTGGACCAGAGGTTGTACCCGGTGGCAGCACTGTGGGCGCTGTCGACTGCCGGCGCTGTCCAGGTCACCGTCAGATTGCTGCCGGTGCCCTGTGCCAGGACCTGTGGCGCTTGGTGCATTCGGTATGTATGCGGATATGCCCGTGGTAAGCGTGCTGGGAGTCGACCATGCGCTCAAGCCGGCGGCGTTTGTGCTCTGGATTTGAACGTCGAACCCCACGCCGGTTGCTAGGCCTGACAGGGTAAATGGGCTCGTGACGGCTGACACGGTCGTCCACGTGCCGGCACCGGAGGGAACTCGAGCGCAGGTTGAACCCTGTGGCCGCATTGTGTGTGCCGTCGATCGTCGGTGCCGTCCAGGTCACGCTCAGATTGCTGCCGGTGCCCTGTGCCAGTGATGCGGCGTTCGGAGCGCTCGGTACGTAGCCGCTTGTGGCGGTGGTGAGCATGCTGCTGGATGACCACACGCTCGTGCCAGCGGCGTTCGAACTCTGAAGCTCAACGTCGATCGGCGCGCCGCCCGTCAGACCTGACAAAGTGTACGGGCTGCTAACGCCCGATACGTACGTCCAGGTACCGGCGCCGGACGGGCTGGACCGCAGGTTGTAGCCAGCGGCAGCGTCATGAGTACTGTCGACCGCCGGGGCTGCCCAGGTCGCGGTCAGGTTGCTGCCGGTGCCCTGTGCCAGTACCGCGGCGCTCGGCATGTTCGGTGTCTGCAGCGTTGGCGGTGGTGCGTTTGGCACTACGAGCGCGCGCATCGTGGCTCGGGGCCGGTTCGGTGTCGCGCGTGGTGTGGGATATAGCGGCATTTTTGCTGCGGTTCCTGTTGGCGTCGCGTGCATCTGGTGATTGATTCGTCGTTGTCTAGATGTTAGTTAATTTTTCTTCTCTACTCGAGATTGACGGGTGACCAGGCCTCATTGTCCGCGGAGGCCGGCAACTCGGCGTGCCGACGCCACGTCACGGGGCGATCCATGCGGCGCTCAATTCGCGTTGCGGCAGCTTGCTGTGGCCGGTGTGACAGCGTCGATCTGCCGGTTTCGGCAGATCGACGTCAGTCGGCTGGGTTCATCGTGCGGAGCCGTGCCGAACTGGTTGTCCGGGACGCCGGCCGATTGTGGCCGGCGCCGGTGTAACCCGCAGTCTACGACACCGTGATTGCCGAGGTAACGAGGGCGCCGGTCGTGACGGCGCTCGCCCCTTGCGCCAGCATCCAGAGGTAGAAGGTACCGACTGTGGCTGGTGCGGTGAAATACTGTGCCCAGCCATTTGTCTGGCCGTCACCGCCACCCACGATCAGCCCCGTGGTAGGAACGGTGGAACTGCTCGCCGACCACGCGAAGGCTGCCCCGGTTACCGCGGTCGGTGCCGCGACCGCAATCATTTGCACCCCGCCATTCGGTGCAACGTTTGCGCTGTGAACCTGCGAGGACGCCGCTGTCCAGCCGCCCGGCGCGACAGTGGCACCCCAGGTTTTGCCGGTCGTGATGGCCGACCAGGCGCCCGGACTTGCTGCGGCGTTGGTGGCTTGAACTTCCACATCGATCGCGGTCGCGCCCGCCAGACTGGCGAGCGTGTACGGGCTGGTGATACCTGACACGGTCGTCCACGTGCCGGCACCGGACGGGCTGGATCGCAGGTTGTAGCCGGTCGCGGCGTTGTGCGTGCTGTCAACCGCCGGAGCGGTCCAGGTGACAGTGAGCTTGGTGTTGGTGCCGTCCGCCGGCGGCCCGACGCCGGCGATCACCGGTGCGTTCGGCGCGTATGGCCCGGCAGCGGCTGTGGTGAGCGTACTGGTGGCCGACCATGCACTGGTGCCGGTGGCGTTTGAGCCCTGGACTTGAACATCGAACGCCGCGCCGGCTGCAAGGCCAGCGAGCGTGTAAGGGCTGGTGGCACCTGACACCGTCGTCCAGGTGCCGGCGCCGGACGGGCTGGATCGCAGGTTGTAGCCGGTCGCGGCATTGTGCGTGCTGTCGACTGCCGACGCTGGCCAGGTGACAGTCAGATTGCTGCCGGTACCCTGTGCCAGTGATGCGGCGCTCGGCGTGTTCGGTATGGCTGTGGCTGTAGCGAGCGTGCTGATCGCAGACCATGCGCCTGTGCCGGCCGTGTTTGAGCTCTGGACTTGAACGTCGAACGCCGCACCGGCTGCCAAGCCGGTGAGTGTGTATGGACTGGTGACGCCTGACACTATCGACCAGATGCCGGCGCCGGACGGGCTGGACCGCAGGTTGTAGCTCGTCGCGGCGTTGTGCGTGCTGTCGATCGCCGGCGCTGTCCAGGTCACCGTCAGATTGCTGCCGGTGCCTTGTGCCAGTGACGCGGCGCTCGGCGCGTTCGGTATGGCCGTCGTTGTGGTGAGGGTGCTAGTGGCCGACCACGCGCCCGAGCCAGCCGCGTTTGAGCTCTGGACTTGAACGTCGATCGCCGCGCCGGCTACCAGGCCCGTGAGTGTGTATGGACTGGTGACACCCGACACGGTCGTCCAGATGCCGGCGCCGGACGGGCTGGACCGCAGGTTGTAGCTCGTCGCGGCGTTGTGGGTGCTGTCGATCGCCGGCGCTGTCCAGGTCACGCTCAGATTGCTGCCGGCGCCCCGTGCCAGTACCGCGGCGTTCGGCGTGTTCGGTAAGGCTGTGGCTGTGGTGAGCGTGCTGGTGGCTGACCAGGCGCTCGTGCCGATGGCGTTGAAGCTCTGAAGCTGAACGTCGAACGCGGCGCCCGCCGCCAGCGCCGACAAGGTGTACGGGCTCGCAATGCCTGCGACGTATGCCCATGCGCCGGCGCCGGAGGGACTGGATCGCAGATTGTAGCCGGCCGCGGCATTGTGGGTGCTGTCGATCGTCGGTCCGGCCCAGATCGCGGTGAGATTGCTGCCGATCCCTTGTGCCAGTGATGCTGCGTTCGGCGTGTTTGGTGCGTAGACCGCCGGCGACGCCACGATTCGCGCTGGTGCGGCTGATTGGCCGGGCTGGCCATGCGCTGGTTGGGCCCACCTGGTTTGTGGCGGTGGTGAGCTTTGATGCCCGAGGGCGTGCACCGCGGCCATGTGCTGGTTTCGCAATTGTGGTGTGAGGGCTTTTGGCATGACGGGTGCGGTCCCTGTTAGTTCTGCTTACACGTAGTGCCTCGCGTTGCTATTATCCAGATGTTAGTTAATTTTTTTTGAGAGATCTCAGAATCTCATAACTGACCGATTTTTCTCGGAAGGCGCTACCAAGGTCTGCACCGCGAGGCGAAGCCATGGCAGGCGGCTAAGATAGCCCTCCGGGCTCACGGTTCCGGGACCATCTCCGACGGCCCCTGTTCCTCGGTTCTGCTAGAGATGTCGCACCACATCGCCAAGGATGGCCCGCTCGAGATCGACAATCTCTTTGGCCACACATCAACCGCAAAGGCAGGCGGCTTAGCATACCGACGCCGCACCATGCGGCGCTCTACGCGATGCTCGAACCGCACCGCGGCGGCTTGCCGCCCCTCACCTGACACCATCCGGCGACGCCGCACGCCGGTTGCGCCGATCACACGGCTGGCCTATCGGCGGCCGTCCGCCAGCAGGAACCGCCGCCCATGCCAGACACCGCCGAGGCTGAACTTCGTCGCCTTCTGGACATCATGGCGGCGCTCCGGGACCCGCACCACGGCTGCCCCTGGGACCGCGAACAGAGCTTCGCCACCATCGCCCCCTACACGGTCGAGGAAGCCTATGAGGTGGCTGACGCGATCGCACAGCGCGATTTCGCCGCTCTGCCCGATGAACTGGGCGACCTGCTGTTCCAGGTGGTCTATCATGCGCGATTGGCCGAGGAGGATGGACGATTTGCTTTCGCTGACATCGCCCGACGCATCGCTGACAAAATGATCCGCCGTCATCCGCATGTTTTCGGTGGTGCAGCCGAGCGGGACGCCGCAACGCAGACCACTGCCTGGGAGGCCCACAAGGAGGCCGAGCGGTCGGAGCGCGCAGAGACCGGCAGCCTCGCCGGCGTGCCGGTTGGCCTCCCTGCACTCACCCGCGCCGCCAAGCTGACCACCCGCGCATCCCGTGTCGGGTTCGACTGGCCGGATGCCGCCGCGGTGCTGGAGAAACTCGACGAGGAGATCGGCGAACTGCGCGCCGAACTATCAGAATGCGATCCAGCGCGACTGGCCGACGAGGTTGGCGATCTGCTGTTCGTGTTGGCCAACCTTGCGCGGAAGCTCAATCTGGACCCCGAAACCTGCCTGCGCCAAGCCAACCGGAAATTCGAGCGAAGATTCAACGGTATGGAGGAACTAATAGAATCTAAACAACTAACATTGGCTGAGGTGCCACTTGAAGCGATGGAAGCCGCGTGGCAGCAGGTAAAGCAGACCGAGCGCGCCCGGTCGGCACAGTCCGGGCCAGCATATCCATGACAAGTGTGGGCATGATAGGCGCCAGCGAAAGGCGTCCCGGCAGGTGCAGGTCGCGCGGGCACCCGCGCCACATGGTGCGGCCCGGCGCCACCCACGTCGCCGGGCACCAGGCAACCCCTGCCCGGTTCCACCTGCAATCCCGTCGGTGCTAGGACCGGGCATCATGCGGCTCAGCGCAATCATCACCCAGCTCGATTGGTACATTTTCCGCCAGCTCATACTCGGGTTGCTGGCTGTGACCACCGGCCTGACCATGTTGATCTGGCTGGTACAGTCGCTGCGGTTCGTCGACCTGGTGGTGAACCACGGCCTGTCGCTGTGGGTCTTCCTGAAGCTGACTGGGCTGCTCGTCCCGAGTTTCGTCGCGGTGATCTTACCGATCACTACATTCGTGATCGTGCAATTCACTTACCAGCGCCTGGCCGGCGATCGTGAGCTGACGGTGATGCGGGCGATGGGCCTTTCACCCGCTGCGCTGTCGCGTCCGGTGCTGGCGATGGTCGTGATGGTCGTGGCGGCCGGCTATGCGCTCAATCTCTCGGCTGGTACCAGCCAGCCTCGCCGCGTTCGGCGAGTTCCAGTGGGAGATTCGCAACCAGATGGCCGCCTTCATGCTCCAGGACGGCGTGTTCACGCCGCTCTCCGACGACGTCACAGTGTATGTCCGCTCGCGCGATCCGGACGGCACGTTGCGCGGCGTGATGATCGACGACGCACGCAACAAATCCGCGCACGCCACGATCCTGGCCGAGCGCGGCCAACTCGTCGAAGCGGCCGACGGCCTGCATGTGCTGCTCTTCGACGGCAGCCGGCAGGAGGTGGAAGCCCAGACCGGGCGGCTCAACATCCTGACCTTTCACGAGAACCTGGTGGATCTGAGCGGCCCTTCGCACAACCAGACCGAGCGCGTGATGGGCATGAGCGAGGTCCCGCTGAACGTCTTGCTACATCCGCCTAGCACACTGTCGCGTATCGACCAGGCGCGCTGGATCGCGGAGGCGCACAAGCGGGTCACCGCGCCGATCGCCGCGGTGACCTATGCCCTAATGGCGTTGCTCTCCGTGCTGACCGGCGCGTTCCAGCGTCATGCCAGCATCCTTCGCCCGCTGATCTCGGTTGGTGGCGTGGTGGTCCTGCTGGCGCTCAGCCTGGCACTACAGACCCTGACGGCGCGCGACAACGCCACGGCGCCGCTGCTGTGGGCGGAAACGATCGTCCGCCCCTGGTGTTCGCGGTACCTGCTGTTCGGCCCGCAGGTGCTTGCTGCCTGGCGGCAACCCATACCGCGTGACGCTCCAGCGCCGGCGCAATAGCCCCCGACAGCTCCCAAGTGCTGGATATCCTCCAATCGTCAAAGGCGTGCCTCTGGTGCGCTTCAGGATGGAGCCACGTCCTCGGTTCGCCCGACGGGCCTCCTTCGCGCCTGGTATCCCGCCGTGCGTCGGAGGATCAGCAGTGCGGCCAACAGTTGCAGACCGAGGCACAGTCCGATGGCGGCCGGGTATCCGCCGGTAGCGTCATGCATCGCGCCCAACAGGGCCGGCCCGGCCGATAGCCCCAACTGACCCACCATGGACGACAGCCCGATGACCAGCCCGAATGACCGCGCGGCGAATTCTCGCTGCACGATCAGTGCCGGCAGAGTGACGACGTTGCCCACCGACAGGCCGAAAATCACGCTGCCGAGATAAAGTGCCGCCGGAGTGGCAGGCCAAAGCAGCAGCATCGCCAACCCTGCCGCCTGACTGGCGAAGCTGATTGCGGCGATGCGACGCTGGTTCAGACGGTCGATGACGGTCGCCAGCATCAGCCGCCCGGTGGTGGCCGCTCCGGCAGTCAGTGCAACCGCGATCCCGGCGCCGGCGACGCCCAGCGGTGGCAGAAGGAAGGCCACCTCGTGCACGATGAAGCCGACCTGCGCCATCAGCGCCAGCGCGAACGGCACGGCGATCGACCAGAACCCCGGATCCCGCAGGAAAGTCACGCGGTCGTCGAAAGCTGGCAGCCGATCAACCAGCAGCTCCGGCCCGGGCTCGGTGCCGCCGCCCCCTTTGACCTGATGCGGACGGACCGCTGGGCGCAAACCTAGCGTCAGCATCGGCACCAGGACGATCAACGCACCACCGACCAGCAACCAGACCGCGCGTGGCAGGCCGATCGCGTGGGTTAGCCCGACCAGCGCGGGCGCCACCGCCAGACCGCCCACGCTCGCACCATTCAGCGCCAGGCTGATCGCAAGGCCGCGGCGTCGATCGAACCAACGCGCAAGGATGATCGCGATTGCCGTGGTGGAGGTGCACGCCCAGCCCACTCCCATCACCAGCACGCTGCCATAGAGCTGCCAAGGCGCAGCCACACGGCTGAGCAGAATGGTTCCCGCCCCCAGCAGCAGCGCGCCGCCAAGCGTCACGCCGCGCGTGCCGAGCCGCTCGATCGCGCGGGGTACCAGAGCGAGCAAAACCGCGCCCCACAAATAGTATGTCGTGGTAGCTCCAGAAATCAGTGTTGCCGACCAGCCGCGGGTCTCGCGCAATGCCGCGAGATAAGTCGATTGGCCGTAGAACCCGAACCCCCAGGCGAAGACGGCGAGGCAGAAGCAGGCCAATACGACCGGCCAGCCGAGGGCGAATTCCCCAGCTTGGATGAACACCCCGTTTTGGGTGAGCTCCCCGGCTTGGCTGGGCTCTCCGCTTTGGGCAAACACCTCTCCGTGGGTAAAGGCTCTAACGTGAGGGGGCGGTCGGCGCATGACCTCTGTGTCGGCTCCCCTGCCCGGCTCGGCAATCGCCAACGCTTCGGGCGATGCCGAAGCGACCTCTCCGTCCTATGCCGATGCGGCGGCGGGTTCCAGTCGGACCATCTCACTCGCCTCGGCTACGTATGCGTCGAACGCTACCGCCAGCACATTGTCGTCATCCGCCCGCGGCAATCCACCCGCCTACAATCGCGCCTCGAGCTCCGCCGCAACACCAGCCAGGCGGAGCGAACAGAGTGTGCCAGCGTCACCTTTCGAAGTGCACCTCGCGCCGGAGCGAGGCAAAGTCTGATTTCATGACATGGGACTGAGTTGGCGTCCTTTGGGGGACCGACGTGCTTGAGGGGGCCTGGCAGATATAACCCGCCCCGATGGTCGTGAACGCTTGGCATACTAACTCGCACTCAATTCGGCCAGCGTCGAAGCGTGTGCACGCCGGATGAGCTATGGTGGCGCCATGAACAGGTTCTCCGACATCACCCCAGTCGAAATCGCCGGCACCGCCGCGCTGCTGAGCGACGTAGCCCGAGCGGCAATCCTGTGCGCCTTGATGGACGGCCGGGCGCGCACCGCCGGCGAACTGGCCTTTGCGGCCGGCGTGACGCCGCAAACCGCCAGCAGCCATTTGGCACGGCTGGTAGGTGCCGGACTGATCGCGGTGGTGGCGCAGGGCCGCCATCGGTACCACCGCCTTGCAGGGCCCGAGGCGGCGCAGATGCTGGAGGTGATGGGTGTGTTGGCGACCGGTTTACCCCGGCGCGCGCGGGTGCCGGGCCCGCGTGACGCGGCGCTGCGTGACGCCCGCACCTGCTACGATCACCTCGCCGGCCGCTTCGGCGTGGCGATCGCCGATGCGCTGCACTTGGCCGGTGGCAGCATCGTGCATGACCGGGACGTCGAGATCACACCGGAAGGCGAACAACGGCTCGCGTGCCTGGGTGTGGATGTTCAGCTTCTGCGCGCGGAACGCCGTCCGCTGTGTCGTCATTGCCTGGATTGGAGCGAGCGGCGTCCGCACCTGGCAGGGTCCATCGCGGCGCAAATCCTGAGCAACGCTTTGACGTCCGGCTGGATCGAACGACTAAAGGACACGCGCGCCGTTCGCGTTACGCCCACGGGCCGAAGCGCCTTCGCCGCCGCCCTGGGCAGCAGTTTTGAGGAACTCGACGCGGCCGCTTGATTGACGATCCTGCTGGGCGCGATGATCGGTCGCAGCCGGTCGCGTTCCTGGGGGTGCCAGCGCGCCGGGGAGTGACGTGCCATGCAACGACGCGGTTTCATCACCGGCGCGGCCACCACGTTGGCGATACCGGCCATCGCGCGCGGCGCCGCCAGCCAGGTGCTGAAATTCGTGCCCCAGGCCGACTTGGCGGTGCTCGATCCGGTGTGGACCACCACCTATCAAACCCGCGATCACGGCTTTCTGGTGTTCGATACGCTGTTCGGACTCGATGCGGGCTTCAACCCACAGCCGCAGATGGCCGACGGCGCGGTAGCCGAAGACGACGGCAAGCGCTGGCGCATCAGCCTGCGCTCTGGGCTGCTGTTTCACGACGGCACCAAGGTGCTGGCGCGCGATTGCGCCGCGAGCATCCGCCGCTGGGGCGCGCGCGACGGGTTCGGTCAGGCACTGCTCGCCGCTACCGACGAGATCTCCGTGCCAGACGACAACACGCTGGAATTCCGACTGAAATCCAGATTTCCGCTGCTGCCCGCGGCACTCGCCAAGACGCCGCCCAGCATGTGCCCGATCATGCCGGAGCGGCTCGCCGTCACTGACCCATACAAGCAGGTGACCGAGATGGTCGGCAGCGGGCCGTATCGCTACAAGGCCGACGAACGCGTCGCCGGCGCTCTGGTGGTCTACGAACGCAACAGCGCCTATGTGCCGCGCTCCTCTGGCACTCCATCTGGCACTGCCGGGCCGAAGAACGCGCATCTCGAGCGGATCGAGTGGCACATCATCCCGGACCCCAGCACCGTCGCGGCAGCGTTGCAGCGCGGTGAGATCGACTGGTGGCTATCCCCGGACTCGGACCTGTTGCCGATGCTGCAAAAGGTTCCGGCGTTGAAGACCGAGATCATCGTGCCGACCGGCTTCATCGCCACGATGCGCCTCAATCACTTGACGCCGCCCTTCGACAACCCGGCGATCCGCCGTGCGATGCTGGGGGGCGTACAGCAGTCGGACTACATGATCGGCATGGTCGGCACCGATCCAACGTTATGGCACGTGCCATGCGGCGTGTTCTGCCCTGGCACACCGCTCGCCAGCGACGCCGGATTGGCCGTGCTGACCGGCAAGCGCGATCTGTCCAAGGTGAAGCGCGATCTGGCGGCAGCCGGCTATGCTGGGGAGAAGGTGGTGCTGATGGCGCCGACTGACATCGCCTCGGCGAAGGCGCTCGCCGAGGTCTCAGCAGACTGGATGCGTCAGGTTGGGCTGAACCTTGAGTACCAGGCGATGGACTGGGCGACCCTGGTGCAGCGCCGCGCCAAGGCGGGTCCGGTCGAGCAGGGCGGTTGGAACATCTTCCATACGAGCTGGAGCGGATTGGATCAGGTCAATCCGGCGGGACACATCTTTCTGCGCGGCAACGGCCGGGCCGCAGCGCCCGGGTGGCCAAGCAGTCCGCGTATCGAAGCGCTGCGCAACGAATGGTTCACCGCATCCGACGAAGCGGCGCAGAAGCGCCTGGCCGAGCAGGTGCAGCTTCAGGTGTTTCAGGATGTTCCGTACGTACCACTCGGCCAATATTTCATGCCGACGGCATATCGGACCAGCCTGACCGGGATACTACCGGGCAACCCGGTGTTCTGGAACATCCGCCGAAACTGACCCCGCTCAGGCCCGCATCCGGGCAAGGTCCAGCAACACGTTGGCCTCCAACTCTTTCTCATCGAGCCGGTGCTTCACAAGGTCGCCGATGCTGACGATGCCGCTGAGCTGCTCGTCATCGATCACCGGGAGATGGCGAATCTTCGCCAGGGTCATCGTCGCCAGCGCGGCGTCGATGCGCTCCGTGGAGCGGCAACCGATGATCGGCGTACTCATGAGTTCGTGCACCTGCATCTGGAGCGCCAGGGCGCCACGCGAGGCAACGGCATTGATGAAGTCACGCTCGGAAAATACACCGACCAGATGCATCCGCTGATCCTCGACGACAACCGCGCCAATCCGATTTGCCGCCAGCAGGTGCACGGCATTGCGCACGCTGTCGGACGCGGTCACTTTGACCACATTGCGGCCTTTGACCCGCAGGACGTCGGCTATCAGCATGGAGATACCCTCCGGACTGTGCCACCAGGATGCGTCCGTGCGGTCCCTTCGGGTGGCGGTCTCGGGTCCGCTTGGAGGCGCTGTCCTCACATAAGAACCACCTGCCCGACGCCCAAGGGGCGGCGCGCGGCCATCCATTTTGTAATTCGGCCGGCGGCTATCGCCGATCGGCTGACCACGAGCACTTCGTGCGTCGCGCTGGAGCTTCCCCGAGGCGGGGACAAACGTGTGCCGGCCGATGCATTCGCACTACCCTTTGCCGTCGAGCCAGCCGAGCAGGGCGTCGCGGACTGTGCCGAGGCTCTTGTAGCCGTTGACCTCCGGCGGGAGCGCACGGACCGCGTCGGCCAGGCGGGCGGCCAGCGCTGGCGTGGCGATCACACGCGCCAGTTCGTAGACATGGACCCGGATGCCGAACAGCACAGCGTCCGAGCGCGGCAGACGGCGCAGCGTCTGTCGTTCCACACGCAGATTGAGCGTCTCGCCGGCGTTCGTCGCAGTGATCGCCGGGTTGGTCCCCCCGCGCCAATGGCCGCCGGTCTGGAACAGCGCCGGATCATCCATCACCGACCAGTTCAGTCGTTGCGCGATATGCCCCGGCTTTACATGCCGCATGAAACGGTCGACCGGCCGAGCCAGCCGCTCGGCATAGAGCGGCACAGGCCCGTGCACCGTGGCGAGTGGCCGACCCAGCTTTTCGTGCAGCCGCCAGCGACTGGGAAAGCACAGCACCGCGGCGGTGAAGCGCGGGCCGTCCGCCGCGTCCTGGATGGTGCACAGATCCTCCTGCACCAGCCGGCCGGCGAGTTCGAGCGGATCGCACTCCGCCGGTGTCAGGGTCCAGGTCTCCCCGGTCAGCCGGTTGTGCAGCCGCGTGCCATCAAGATCGAACCAGGAGGGATGATGTCGAATCAGGTGCGCAACGATCAACTCCAGCGCCTCGGCACGCGCGTCGTCGCTGCCTGGCAGTGCCCCGAACACCTCGTCATATCGGTGCGCGAGCAGTTCGCGGCGCTGGCGCATTTCATCCGAGTAGTGCGCATCCAGCTCGAACCATTCGCTGTCCGGGGCCGCCGTCAGGCTCATCGACATGCGGTATTCACCGGCCTCGAACGGCAGGTGGATGACCTCCTCGGGCAGGCGGGCTACGACTTCGCTCATGGCATCAGCGTCGCTGGACCAGTTCGACCATCACCCCTTCCGGACCACGGATGAAGGCGAGGCGCGTGCCGGGATCACGGGTCAGCGGGCCGATGGCGATCTCAGCGCCCTTGGCTCGGAGGTCCGCAACGGCGGCGTCGACGTCATCCACGGTCAGGCCGATATGCTCCAGCCCGTAATAGGGGAAGCCTGGTGCCGGCGTCATCGCATCATCAGGATGCGTCGGCGCAATCAGGATCTTTTGGCCGCCCAGCACAAAGGACATGCGTTTCTGACCGGGATACAGCGTGCCCGGCGGATACACGCCGCGCGTTACCTCGGCGCCGAACATGGTCTCGAAGAAACTCGCGGTTGCCTCGGGGTCCGGGCTGCGCAGATGCACATGGTCGAAACGATAGTCGTGCATGTCAAATCACCCCCTTCTCGCGCAATGTAGCAAGTGCAGCGGTGCCCAGGCCCAGACGTTCAGACAGCACCGCATCGGTGTGCTCGCCCAGCAGCGGCGGCGCGAGGCGGTAGTCGGGCGGGGTTTCCGACAGCCGCACCGGATTGGCGATTACCTTCACCATTTGGCCCGAACTGTGCGCCATCTCCTTCACAGTCCCGCGCGCGATAACATGCGGATCGGCGAACACTTCCGCCAACTTGTTGATCGGCCCGCAGCCGATCTTCAGCGTCTCCAATTTGTCCACCCACCAGGTGGTGCAATGCTGTTGCATCACCGGCGTAAGAGTATCCGTAACAAGCTGACGATTGCGTACCCGCGCCGCATTGGTGGCGAAGCGTTCGTCCTCCAGCAGATGCGTCAGCGCGAAGGCCTCGCAGAAGCGCTTGAACGTCGGATCGTTGCCGATCGACAGCACGATATGACCATCCTCGGTCGGGAACACCTGATACGGTACGATGTTCGGGTGCTGATTGCCGAGCCGCGCGGGATTTTCCCCTGTCGCCAGGTAGTTCATGCCCTGGTTGGCCAGCCACGCGGCATGCGTGTCCAACATGCCGATGTCGATCTGCTGCCCCTGCCCGGTCGCATCACGATGGCGCAGCGCCGCAAGGATGCCGATGCAGCCATACAGGCCGGCGAACAAGTCGGCGACCGGCACGCCTACCTTCTGCGGCAGCCCGTCCGGCTCCCCGGTCAGGCTCATCACCCCGCCCATCGCCTGGATCAGGCTATCATAGCCGGGTCGTGGCGCGTACGGTCCGGTCTGCCCGAAGCCAGTAATCGAGCAGTAGATCAGGCGTGGAAACACCGCGTGCAAATCACCGTAACCCAGTCCGTATTTCGCCAGCGCGCCGACCTTGAAGTTCTCCACCAATATGTCGCATTGCGAAATCAACTGGCGCGCGATCGCCTGGCCTTCCGGTCGCGCGATGTCGAGCGTGACCGAGCGCTTGTTGCGATTGACGCCGATGAAATAGGCGCTTTCCTCAGTGCCCGGCATGGTGGGCGGAGCGAAACCACGGGTGTCGTCGCCGCTGCCAGGCTTCTCGATCTTGATCACATCGGCGCCCAGGTCACCGAGCATCTGCGCGCAGGTCGGCCCGGCCAGGACGCGCGTCAGGTCGAACACCTTCAGCCCCCTCAACGGCCCACTGGGTTCGCTCATCTGCCTCTCCGATCAGCCCACCGCTCGCGGCGGGCGAGTTCGCTCGCCCGCCGCTTATAGGTCGACCGGAGCAACAGGCAACCCCGCCGCGCCGCATGTCCATCCGAAACGGATCGCGTCGGGCGGCGTGCTACTAGGCAGAGGGCCCGGTGCGCGATCAGCTTCCAGCGGCGATGCCGGCCTGGACTTCCCCGATCGCTTCGTTGATCAGCCGCAGGGCGGCCACGCGGTGTCCGGCTTTGTCGGTTGCTGCCTCCTGGAGCTGGGCCTGTGCGTTCTGCAGGGCGTGCAGCGCGTTTTGCATATGAGGCTGCGCCGCGACGACGTATCCGGTAGTAAAACCTGCCCCAAGCAAAATTGCGGCGCCCGCGGCGACAATCAGCCGCCGAACCCCGGCCCGCGATGGCACGATGTGCATGGTCATTCCCCTTTGATTGCAACCGGCGCCGAGACTCGACGATTATGTACGCCGGCGCAATCATCCTGCGGGCCGGATGGACCGACGACCAATCAAAATGTCGGGAACGTGAGGGGCATGCGCGGGCGTGTCCGTCAGGCTCCCAACGTGGTGCCGGCGAGGGTCTCGCACAGCTTCGCCATTTCGGTATGGTCGGCGTCCGCGCCGAACATCGCTTGCGCGGCAAGCACCAGTTCCTTGCACAACGCGGAAAATGGCGTCGCCGTTGCCGTCTCCCGCCCGACCTGCAACGCGATCGACAGATCCTTCGCCAGCAGCCCCATGGTGAACCCGGCGTCGAACTTGCGCGACAGCACGTACTGCTTGAACTTCTTCTGCGTAGAGTTGTTCATCCCGGTCGCGGCGTTCAACACATCGGTCATCACCGCCGGGTCGAGGCCGAAACGTTGACCGATCAGCAACGCCTCGATCCCGATCAGGAACCCGCCGGCGGAGACCAGGTTGTTCAGCGCCTTCATCGCCTGGCCAGACCCAATCGCGCCCGTGCGCAGCACGTTGGAGCCCATCGCCGACAGCACCGGCATGACGCGATCGATGATCTTCGGATCGCCGCCGGCCATGATGGCCAGTTCCCCGGTCTTGGCGCGAGGCACCCCGCCGGAGACCGGCGCGTCGATCATGTGACCGCCGAGCGCGGCGACCTTCTCCGCTAGCTCCTGCGTGATCGAGGGGATGCCGGAGCTCATCTCGATCACGACTGTGCCCGGCTTCATCCCGGCGAACACGTTGTCATCACCGTTGCCCAGCACGGCAGCGACGATGGCGCTGGTGGGCAGCATGGTGATCACGACGTCCGACATCTGGGCCAATTGACGCAGACTGTCCGGTGCGCTGCCGCCGATCTGCTGGACGAAGTTGTTGGCGACCTCGCGGCGGGAATCGTTGACCAGCACCGCGAAGCCGGCGCGCACCAGGCAGGCCGCCATCGGCCAACCCATGTTGCCAACACCAATGAAGCCGACGCTGGGCCTTTCTGTCATCCAATTAGTCCTTCGCGCTGTCGGCTTCCCTGAACACTCCGGCGGCGATGTTGCGCACCCCCGAGCGAGCAATGTTATCGCAACCCGTGTCCATCCGCATCAGGCTCTCCCTTTGGTGCCGAATAGCGCGGACACACGCAACGGTCTCCTCGCTGGCCTGAATGTGGCCGTGCCGAACGAGATGGACAAGAAGGCGGCGAGCGGAGCCTGCCGCCTGTCAGGCGTAGCTGAACCTCGGCTGCCAATCTGCCGCCCCCTGCGGCAACAGGTCCAGCAAGTGCCACAGCGCGCAGAAATCGTCACCCGGGCGTAATCTCGTGTCAGCAACGCGCAGGATGCGCACGCCGTCGCGCTGGAATACCGACACACCCGGCAGCCAGCCGCCGGTGTCCGAGCGGTATCCCATATCCGCGGCGAAGTCGGTCCCTTGATGGCTGACCATCGGAAAGCGCCAACCGCGGCTGGCGGCGAAGCGTTGCTGCGCCTCCGGCGGATCGGGTGACGCCACGACGAACGCCGCGCGGTCGGCGACGTGCGGATAAAGGCCATTGAACCCGTCTGCCCACATCGTGCAGCTCGGGCAAGACGTGCCCATGTTGAGAATCACGAACAGGTCAGGCTTGTCGCCGAACAGCGCCGCCAGGCCGCGCGGTCCCGCCGGCGTGGCGAACATGTAGTCCGCCACTGACTCCGGCTCGATCGCCGCCTGCATCTCGCGCATTTTCCGGCGAAGCTCCGCAATCTGTTCGCGATACGCGGCGAGTTGGCGATTGGTCTCGCGATACGGCATGTCAGTCCCCATAGCGATCGTGCAGTTGCACCCATTGCATGCGAGGGCGCAGTTCCGTTTCGTCGCGGCCTTTTGGTGCAAGGTCCAGGTAATGATAGGCGCCGTTCATCATATCGAGCCCGCGCGAATAGCAAGAGTAGGTGTGGAAGACGATGCCCGAGGAATCCCGGTAGAACACGCTAATACCAGGCAGTTCAGTCATCGACGTCCTCAGAGGTCTGTAGTTGTAGGTGACGTCACCAGCCGCCAATTCGTCGCGTGAGAAGCTAACGTTGTAGTCGTGGTTGAAGTCGCTGCCGTTGGAAGACACAAAGGTGAAATTCCAGCCCATGCGTTGCTTGAGCGCGTCGATCTTGCCGAGCGGTGCCGAGGATACGGCGATCAGCGTGACGTCGCGGTGCCGCAGATGCACGGGAACTCCATTGAAATTATCGGCCCAAAATGAACAGCTCTTGCAGGGATCCTGCCAGTCGGAGCCGAACATGAAGTGATACACGACGAGCTGCGAACAACCGTCGAACAGGTCCACCAAGGTCTGCTTGCCACTGGGCGTATCAAAGACATAGCCTTTGTCCACCCGCTCCCACGGCAAAGCGCGCCGCTCGGCGCTGAGCTGGTCGCGCTCGCGGGTAAAGGCCTTCTCCCTGGCAAGGAATTGCCGGCGGGCTGCGAGCCATTCCTCGTGCGAGACGACGGGGTGATTGTCGATCATCTTGCGACCCTCCTACTTGCTGATTTGCGTTGGCGCTTGGGTTGCTGATCGATCTGTCCCAGCGCCGCGGCGAGCAGATCGAACTGTGCTTGCCAGTATTTGCTGTAGCGGTTGATCCAGACGGAGGCAGCGAAGATCGGTCCTGCGTCCAAACTGCACCGGCTGATACGCCCGGTGCGCTCCTGGCGCACCAATCCCGCACGGACCAGCACCTGGATGTGTCGCGACACCGCCTGCAGCGTGATGTCGAACGGTGCCGCGAGCTCCGATACCAGTAGCGTGCCTTCATCGAGCCGTTGCAGAATTGCCCGTCGCACTGGGTCGGAAAGTGCAAAGAAGACGCGGTCAAGCAGCGTGGTCTCGGGATCGTCAGTTCCGGCGGGATCATCTCGGGACAACGGCAGGACGGCCAGGCTCATGCCCGGACTACTACCAACATTCCTGTTGATTGTCAACCAGAAGGTTGATGAATGGCTGCCTGAGGCTTTCCCCGCACCTGATCAGCCCGTTGCGCCATCAACTTCCTTGAACACCTCGGTGGCGATCTTGAACGCCTCCAGACACGCCGGGATACCGCAATAGGCGCCTATCTGCATCAGGATCTCCTTGATTTCCTCGCGCGTCACGCCGTTGGTCAGCGCAGCGCGCAGATGCAGCCGAAACTCCGAGCCTCGATTGAGCGCAGCCAGCATCGTCAGATTTATCATGCTGCGCGTTTTGCGCGGCAGGCCGGGGCGCGTCCAGATCATTCCCCAGGCGATTTCGGTGGTCATCTGCTGGAACGCCGCGTTGAAGTCGTCGGCACGCGCGAGCGACCCATCGACGTAGTCGGCGCCGAGGACGGACCGGCGGACCTCCAGTCCCTGCTTGAACAGTTCGCTCTGGTACTCTGGACGGTTCGGGATCTCAGGCATGGCGTATCTCCTGCTGCACGAACGACCCTCGGGCCAACCCCGACGTCAAGGCGGCGGACCGTAGAATTTGCCTGCCGGACCGGCAAGCTGTTGACTGGCGGCGGAACCGCAGGAGATCCGCGCCATGGCATCGGAAGAACCCCCGACCTACGAAATCCTCGCTCTCCGCTACGGCATCTTCGATGGCCGCATCGCCGCACAGAACTACCTGATGCCGGACGACCACATGGCGCCCGATCCGCTCGACTTCCTGGTGTTCGCCATCCAGGGGCCAACGGGATCGGATAACCCCCGCACCATCGTGATGGACACCGGTTTCAATCCCGTCTCCGCAAAACGACGAGGCCGCGAAATCCTGTGCACGCCAGCCGAGGCCCTGCGCAATGCCGGTATCGACTCCGCCGAGGTGCGTGAGGTGATCCTGACGCATATGCACTGGGACCACGCAGGCGGCATGGAGTACTTCCCGAACGCCATATTCCACCTGCAAGAATCCGAGATGGCCTATTGCACCGGGCGTTGCATGTGCCAACCGTTCCTGCGCCGTCCGTTCGACGTCGATGACGTGCAGAGCGCGATCCGCGCGCTGTATGCCGACCGCATCCGTTTCCATGACGGCACGGTAGAGATCGCGCCCGGCATCACCCTGCACCTGATCGGTGGGCACTCCGGCGGTATCCAGTCGGTGCGGGTGCCAACCAAACGAGGCTGGGTCGTGCTGGCCGGCGACGCTGTGCATCTGTGGGGCAATATTCGCAAGCGCAACCCATTCCCCGTCGTCGTCGATGTCGCGCGCATGCTGCGGGGCTTCGATATACTTGAGAGCCTGGCAGACGGACCCGATCATGTCATTCCGGGGCACGATCCACTGATTCTGAAGCGTTTTCCGGCGCACAACGGAAACAAGGAAATCGTGCGGCTCGACCTGCCGCCGATTGGATGACAGACTAGCTGCGGATCTGAACGAAATCTTCGCCCCCCTCCCCTTGAGGGAGGGGGAGAAGTTGACAAAGGAGGGGACGATGGCGGCGACATACGACCTGGTGATCCGCGGCGGTCTCGTGGTAGACGGCACCGGAACAACCGCGCCATACGCCGCGGACGTCGGCGTGATCGGCAAGCGAATCGAAGCGGTCGGCCCCATCGCCGGCAGCGGCGTCGAGGAAATCGACGCCAAAGGCAAACTCATAACCCCCGGCTTCGTCGACATCCACACGCACTACGATGCCCAGGCAGTGTGGGACAGCCACCTCGCCCCCTCCGCCTGGCATGGCGTCACCACGGCGGTAATGGGCAATTGCGGCGTCGGCTTCGCCCCGTGCAAACCCGCCGACCGCGAGAAGTTGGTCGAACTGATGGAAGGCGTCGAGGACATCCCCGGCGCGGTGATGAACGAGGGCCTCGACTGGCAGTGGGAATCCTTCGGCGAGTATCTCGACGCGCTCGACCGTCGTACCCGCGACATCGATGTCGGCGCGCTGCTGCCGCACGCCGCGGTGCGCGTCTTCGTAATGGGCGAGCGCGCCATCGCGCTGGAGAACGCCAACCAGGGCGACATCGCGCAGATGCGCGAGATCGCCCGCGAGGCGATGCACGCCGGCGCGTTCGGCTTCTCCACCTCGCGCAGCCTCAGCCACAAAACGCTGAAAGGCGACCCCACGCCCACCCTGCGCGCGCAGGAGGACGAACTGACCGGCATCGCCTTGGGCATGCACGACGCCGGCACCGGCATGCTGGAGATCGTCTCCGAATGGGCGCCGGACCACAAAGCCGAGTTCGCCATGCTGCGCCGCGTGGTGGAAGCGTGCAGTCGCCCCGCCGTGTTCACTTTGACCCAGCGCCACGCGCGTCCGGCGGTCTGGCGCGACCTGCTGCGCTACGCCGACGAAGCGATCGCCGACGGCGTGAACCTGCGTCCGGTTTCGGCGCCGCGCGCGATCGGCGTGCTGCTGGGGCTGGAGGGCAGCCAGAATCCGTTCTCCGGCACGCCATCCTACAAGTCGATCGCCGATCTGCCGCTGGCGGAACGAGTCCGTCGCATGCGCGATCCCGCCTTCCGCGCGCAATTGCTGTCGGAGGACCCGAAGAAAGGCAGCACCTTCCCGCTGTTCCACCGCCTGGCGTTCGAGCAGATGTTCCGTTTCGGCCCCGAGGGCAATTACGAACCGCGGCGCGAGGACAGCCTGGCCGCCGTCGCCGCGCGTGAAGGCCGCACCCCGCAGGAGGTCGCCTACGACGCGCTGCTCGAGGATGACGGCAACGCCTTCATCTACACCCCGCTCGGCAACTACGCCGACTACGACCTGTCGGTCAGCGAAACGACACTGGCCAACCCCAACACGCATCATGGGCCTGGGCGACGGCGGCGCGCATGTCGCGTTCATTCTGGATGCCGGCTACCCGACCTGGCTGCTGACCCACTGGGGCAAGCGCAAGCAACGCTGGAGCGTCCAGGAACTGGTGCGCCGCCTCACTTCCGATACCGCGCACGCCGCGGGGTTGCAGGACCGCGGCATCGTCGCGCCGGGGAAGAAGGCCGACCTCAACGTAATCGACTGGGACCGGCTGGGCTGCGACAAGCCGTATGTCGTGCGCGACCTGCCGGCCGGCGGCAAGCGGCTGCTGCAGAAGGTGCACGGCTACGACGCAACGATCGTCGCTGGTCGCGTCTCCTACCGGGCCGGCGAGGCGACCGGCGCCCTGCCCGGCCGCCTGGTCCGCGGCGCGCAGGCGGAGTTGGCGGCCTAATCGCGCATGCCCCCGGACGACTGTTCTCCCCCTCCCCTTGAGGGGGGGGTTGGGCGGGAGGGGTCGGACAAAGACCCTGGCGCGACCCCTCCCCCGAACCCCTCCCTCAAGAGGAGGGGGAGATCAGCACCCCCCAACGCACGCGTCCGCCACGCCACGCCTGGGTCATCCTGGCCGGCGCCTTCACCACATTCGCGGTGGGCGCCGGTTTCATGCACGCCTACACCGTGTTCCTGGTCGAGTTCGTCCGAGACTTCGCCTGGACGCGTGCCGAGGTCTCGATCGCCTACGCAGTGGCACAGGTCGCTGGAGGCGTCAGCTCGCCGCTGGTTGGCATGCTGGTCGACCGGCTGGGGCCGCGTCGGCTCGTATTGCTGGGTGGTGGACTGCTGATCGCCGGACTGGCCGCCAGCGCCGGCATCCACGCTCTGTGGCAGACGGTGGTGCTCTACGGCATCGTAATGACTTTGGGCGCCAACTGCCTGGGCATGGTGGTATTCGTTCCGGTGCTGTCGAGGTTGTTCGTGCGCCAGCGCGGCATGGCAATCTCCATCTTGCAATCGGCCAACGGACTTGGACGCGCGTTCTCCGCGCCGGCCTCGCAGTTGCTGATCGCCGGCATCGGCTGGCGGCCAGCCTACCTGGTGCAGGCAGCGTTCATGGCCGCGGTCGTGCTGCCGCTGGCGGCCTTGTTCCGCAGGGCGGACGCCGTGCCGGTGGCGCCGCCGACCCGCCTCGCCGTCGCGGTGCGAAGCTGGACGCTGCTGGAGGCAATCCGCTCGCGCCAGTTCTGGCTGCTGTTCGTGGTCTATCTGTGCACTGGTATCGGCAGCTTCCTGGTCTCCCTGCACCAGCTCGCGTTCGCGGTCGATATGGGGTTCGACAAGCTGTATGCCGCGACCGTCCTGGGGATGGGCAGCTTCCTGTCGATCCCCGGCATCATCATCACCGGCACCGTCTCCGACTACGTCGGGCGTGAGGTCTCGGCGATGCTGACTTACGGGGTGTCGATCGCCGGGGCGGCGTGCGCGCTGTTGATCACCGGGCCGGACCAGCATTTGCTGCTGTGGCTGCACGCCTGCCTGTTCGGCATCACCTGGGGCGCGCGCGGGCCGGCGATCACGGCGAAAACAGCGGATCTGTTCCCCGGGCGGCAGCTTGGCGCGATCCTGGGCGTGATCACCATCGGGTCGGGCCTGGGGTCCGGCTTGGGCGCCTGGGGCGCCGGATTTATCTTCGATGTGTCCGGCAGTTACCGGCTGGCATTCATCCTGTCGATCGTTGCCTATGCGCTCGGCTGCGTCGCCTTCTGGGGGCTGCGCGACCGCAAGTGACTAGTTGACCGTCACAGCTCCAGCACCATGCCGTCGAACCCGGGCTCGATCCCGGGCGGCAGGTTGGCTTGCAACCAGCCCCAGTCCATGCCGAGCCCCATATGCGTCAGCACCGTGCGCCGAGGACGAATGCGGTCAATCCATTCACACACCAACCCCAGATGTGCGTGCGTCGGGTGCGGGCCATCGCGCAGCACACAGCCGACGACCCAGGTGTCGACCCCCTCCAGCACGCGAAACGCCAACTCGTCGAGCCGCACCACGTCGGTCGAATAGGCGAAGCCCCCCGTCCGGAACCCGAGCGTCGTCGTCCAACCGTGATCCTGCTCGAAGACCTGCGTCGGCATGCCGACGATATTCACCATCTCCCCGGGCGAGACGACGCGCGGCACCAGAGCGGGCCGGAGATAGCCCGGCTGAGCGACCGGCCGGAACGCGTAGGCAAAACGCCCGGCGATCTCCTCCAGCGTGGACGCCAGGCCCAATGCCTCGATCGGCCGGCCGACGCCGCGGTTCAGGATGCGGACGTCGTCGATCCCGGCGATGTGGTCGGCATGAGCGTGGGTGTAAAGGATGGCGTCGACCCGCCCAATAGCGTTGGCCAGAAGCTGGATGCGCATGTCCGGCCCGGTATCGACCAGCAGCCGCGCGCCGTCGTCGGCCTCCACGATGATCGAGGTTCGGGTGCGCCGATTGCGCGGCTCGGCCGGATCGCAGGTGCCCCACTCGCCGCGCCCATCCGGACCGCCGACCATCGGGACCCCCGGGGAGCCGCCGGTGCCGAGCAGGATGACGCGCATCGCCTAACCCGCCACGGCCAACCGGGCCGGCGACTGTAACGCGGCCAACAGCAGGGCGGAAAAGCGCAGCACATTCCGCCACAACACAACCCGAGACCGCTCGGCGTGGGGCAGGCATCGCGCGTGACGTCGCGCTGCCAAGTAGCGGAATGCGCTACGTTTTTCCGCCCTACATGGCATGAAGACCGGTCTTCCCGAACAGCCGACGGAAATTGATCGTCGTCAGATCGCCCAGCGCTTCCGGCGACATCCCACGAACCTCGGCCAACACCTTGGCGGTGTGGGCGACATGACCTGGCTCATTGCGTTTGCCGCGAAACGGCACCGGGGCGAGATAAGGCGCGTCCGTCTCCACAAGCAGGCGTTCGGCCGGAACATCACGCGCGATCTCACGCAATTCATTGGATCGCGGGAAGGTCAGGATCCCCGAGAAACTGACATACCCGCCCATACCGATCGCCGCCTCGGCCAGCGCGCGCGACGAACTGAAGCAGTGCAGCAGGAACGCGAACTCGCCCCCGTCGTCACGTTCTTCCTGCAAGATCCGCGCGATATCGGCGTCGGCGTCGCGCGTATGGATCGCCAGCGGCAATCCGGCCAGGCGCGCGCCCCGGATATGGGCGCGAAAATTCTCCCCCTGCACCTCGCGCGGCGCACGGTCATAGAAGTAGTCGAGCCCGGACTCGCCAATCCCAATCACCCTCGGATGCCGGGTGAGCTCGGCCAGCATTTCCGGTGTAGGAACAGGCGCCTCCGAGGCATGGTGCGGATGCACCCCAACGGTGCACCAGAGATTTTCGTGGCCCTCAATCAACGCCAGAAGCCCCTGCGATTGCACCATTGTGGTGCCGATCGTCACCACCTCGTGCACTCCGGCGGCGGCAGCGCGCGCCAGCACCTCCGGCAGCTCCATCGGAGTGAAATAATCAAGATGACAGTGGGAATCGATCAGCATCAGTTGCCTACGTGGCCGCTTCAATGTAACGCGGGAAAACCCCTTGTGGCGCCGACAGGGTGATCCCGTCCGGCAGCGGCGTCGCCAATGCGGCAAGTTGGCGCTGATCTGCCGCAACTCCAAGCTGATCGAGCATGCGGTGCATACTATCCGGCATGAACGGCTGCAGCACGGTCGCCACCACCCGAAGCACGTCAACCAGCACCCGCAGCACCGTCCCCATGCGCGCCTTGTCGGTCCGGTTCAACGCCCAGGGCGCCTGGCGATCGATATAGCCGTTGGCGGCGCGAATCACTTTCCACACCTCCTCCAGCGCGTCGTGAAACACCTGGCGCTCCAGATGCTCGCGCATCAACCCGGGCAACGCCGCCGCGGCCGCGTCCATGCCTGCGTCATCCTCGGTGCCCGCCCCTGTTCCCGCCCCCCTGACCGGCAGCACGCCGCCGCAGTTCCGCGCGATCAGCGCCAGCGAGCGCTGTGACAGATTGCCCAGGTCGTTCGCCAGCTCGACATTGATCCGCGACACGATCGCCTGGTGGCTCATGGAACCGTCGGCGCCGAACGCCTTCTCGCGCAGCAGGAAGTAGCGCACCTGGTCGAGCCCATAGGTCGCGACGAGCTGGCGCGCCTCGACGACGTTGCCGAGCGACTTGCTCATTTTCTCGCCCTCGACGATCCACCAGCCATTCGAGGTGACGCGCCGAGGCAACGGCAGTCCGGCCGCCATCAGCAGGGCCGGCCAGTAGACCGCGTGGAACCGGATGATGTCCTTGCCGACAAAATGCACATCGGCCGGCCAGAACGCCCAGTGCTTGGCGGCCTCGTCGGGGAAGCCGCAGGCGGTGACGTAGTTGTTCAGCGCGTCCACCCAGACGTACATCACATGGCCTGGCGCATCCGGCACCGGGATGCCCCAGGTGAAGCTGGTGCGGCTGACCGACAGATCGTGCAGCCCGCCGCGCACGAAGCTCATCACCTCGTTGCGGCGCGAACTGGGCGCAATGAACTCGGGCTGCGTTTCGTACAACTCCAGCAGCTTGTCCTGCCACTTTGACAGGTCGAAGAAATACGACGGCTCCCGCACCCAGGCGACCGGCGCACCGGACGGTGCCACCTTGGTCCCATCCGGGCGATCGGTGAGCTCGCTCTCATCGTAGAATGCCTCGTCACGGACCGCGTACCAGCCCTCGTAGTGACCCAGATAGATGTGCCCATTGGCCGCGATCCGCCGCCACAGCTCCACGCACGAGACCTTGTGCCGCTCCTCCGTGGTACGGATCCAGTCGTCGTTCGACACGCCCATCTTCGCGGTCATATCCCGGAAATCAGCGGACACCTGGTCGACGAACGTCTGCGGATCGACCCCAGCCGCGCGTGCCGCCTGCTCGACCTTCTGGCCGTGCTCGTCGGTGCCGGTCAGAAAGAACACCTCATAGCCGTCCAGCCGCTTGAAGCGCGCCATGACATCGGCCGCGATCGAGGTGTAGGCATGGCCGATATGGGGCGCGCCGTTCACGTAGTAGATCGGCGTGGTGATGTAGCAGCGCTTGCTCATGACCGGGTTATAGCCGATGGCGCGCCGCCGGCCAGCTTTTGACCGGAGGCGACGCGGCGGGAGGGGATCGCATGACACCGATGCTGAAACTGTCCGACGCGCCGAATGCCGCGCAGCGCGAGGCCATCCTCGGCCCGTTGTGGCAGTTCAACCTGGCCCGCGCCGGGCGCACCGACGACTACCGTCCGCTCGCCGTCCTGCTGCTGCACCCTGACACGGGGGCGGTGATCGGCGGCCTGTGGGGTGACAGCTACTTCGCCCATGTGTTTGTCGAGCTGCTGTTCATCCCCGAGGACCTCCGGCACCGCGGCATTGGCCGCCAGTTGATGGCGACAGCGGAGCAGGAAGCGCAGCGGCGCGACTGCATCGGCATCTGGCTGGACACGTTCAGTTTCCAGGCACGCGGCTTCTACGAGAAGCTGGGCTACACCGTGTTCGGCACCATCGAGGACTACCCGCCGGGACATAGCCGGTTCTTTCTCAAGAAGACTTTTTCCCCGATCGATGGGGCAAGCGCTTGAGCGGGGCACCGCCAATCCTCGGCCGCCTGCTCCCGGTCCGCCACGCTCACAAGCAGCAGATAGTTGTATGGGGTCGCGACGAGGATTCTGGCATTCGCCACCGCTCCGTCCCGCCCAAGCCACCACCGCACGACGTTGCATGGGCTGTTGTCCATGATCGCCAGGAAGACGCTCCCCCTCCCCTTGAGGGCTTGGGCCGCGAAGCGGACCAAGGTTGGGGGAGTGGTTGGTGCCAGGGTCACGCCGACGTTCCGAGTGTTCGCCTGACCATCACCCAGGCACTGGCCCCGCCCCGGCAGCTACCGCTCAATCCCACCCCGGCCACCACCGCACGACGTTGCATGGGCTTTTGTCCGCGCTTCGCGAATTAACGTGGCCGCCCAGGCACGGCCCCCGCCCCGACAGCGACACCGCTCGGTCCCACCCCAACCTCCACCGCACGACGTTGTACGGGGTCTTGTCCGCGGTTTGCGAAGTGACGCGGTGCGCCCAGACACGGACCCCGCCCCGGCAGCGACGCGCTCGGTCCCGCCCCAGCCACCACCGCAGGACGTTGTATGGGCTGTTGTCCGCGGTTTGCCAATTGACGCGGCCGCCCTGGCACGGACCCCGCCCCGGCGGCGACATCGTTCGGCCCGGCCCCAGTCACCACCGCACGACGTTGCATGGGCTTTTGTCCGCCGTTTGCAAATTGGCGCGGCCGCCCTGGCACGGACCCCGCCCCGGCAGCAACATCGCTCGGTCCCGCCCCAGCCACCACCGTAGGACGTTGCATGGGCTATTGTCCGCGGTTTGCGAAATCGAAGCAGCCATCCAGGCACGGCCCCCACCACTGCAGCTGCTGGCCAGCCGCGTGACGCAAGCGGCTTTGTGCCCCGGCGCCGTGGAGCGTTCCACAGGGTCTTTGTCGAGATTTGCGGATCTGCCGCGTTCGTCCCGATCAGGCGAGTGCCGGTCCCTTGCACGGTATGGTGCCATCCTGCGGGTGCGGCGGCGCAAGCAGTTTTGAGCGCCCGGAGGTCGCAGACCGTTGCAAGGGATCGCTGTGCGTCATCACGAAAGGTCGGTCCCGCGCCGCCACCGGGCCGAGGGTCTTCGCGCCAAAACCGCGCGACAAGACGCGCCGGACCGCGGGACTGCGTCGACGCCACCACGCCGTCAAACCCGCTGCGCGCCCACGGCGCCTTGAGATCCGTCTTCTCCATCCACGCAAGATGGGACCGAGCAGGCCAGGACCAATGGCGGTCTGCAGCCTTCCTCCCACCATTCCGGCGGATCAGCCGCCCAACAGCCCCAGCCCCGCCACCAGCGCCTGGCGCTTGTCCAGCGCAAACCGCTCCGTCTCGTCCTGCAGCCGCGACAGCGCCTGCCAGACCTCCACCCAGGCGTCCGGCGAGCGCAGCGCGGCGATCCGCGCCTGCTCCGGGTCCGCCCGGCCGCGCACCGTCTCGCGCACCGCGGCGGCCAGGCCGGTGCGCAGCATGTCCATGAAGGTGGAGAACCCGCTCTCCCCCCGCAGCAGCGTGTCAGCCAGCGCATAGGCCCGCATGGCCGGCAGGTCCGGCAGCGCGCCCAGCACCTCGTCCACCAGGGCGGCGATCTTCAGCCCCTCCGCCTCGGCCAGCTTCAGCGCGCGACCAGGAGAACCTTCCGCGAGCGTGATCAATCGCAGCCGCTCGTCGTCCGACAGGTCCGGCAGGTAGCCGGCGAGCAACTCGGCCATCGCGGCGTCATCCAGCGGGTCCAGGCGCAAGCGGCGGCAGCGGCTGCGGATCGTGGGCAGCAGCCGGCCGGGCGCGGCGCAGCACAGGATCAGCATGGCGCGGGCGGGCGGTTCCTCCAGCACCTTCAGGATGGCGTTGGCCGCGTTCGGGTTAAGGTCTTCCGCGCCGTCGACAACGACGACACGCCAGCCGCCCTCGGCCGGCGTCAGGCTCATGAAGCCGCCGATTTTCCGCGCATCGTCGACAATGATCTGGGTGCGCTGGCGGCCAGTCTTCTCGTTGACGCCTAAGCTCGATGGTCTCCAGGTCGGCGTGCGAGCCGGCGGCGACGCGGCGGAACACCGGATCGGCCGGGTCAAGGGCGAGCGTTTCAGTCGAGGGCATTCCGGCCAGCAGTCGGCGGGCGAAGCGGAAAGCCAGCGTGGCCTTGCCGACACCGTCCGGTCCGGTGATCAGCCAGGCATGGTGCAGCCGCCCGGCACGCAACGCGTCCAGGATGGTGGCCTCGGCTGCATGGTGGCCGAGCAGCAGCGGTTGGCGCGGGGGGCCGGGGCGGGCATGGCGCGGAGTATAGCTGACGGCGTCGGCGCCGGGGATGGCTAAGCGCGATCCGGTAAGCCTTTGCAATACTTGAGCAGGGTCCAGATCGCATTTTGAGCCACTGATTCGTCTACACCGCAACCGAAGTCCACGAACATGGCTGGGTGCGCTCGTGCGCAAGTAATTGCGGCTACCGATCCGAGCACAAGTCGCGTCAAATGACAGTCCCCTACTGCACCAACTTCCGCTCAGCCAGCCAGTCCCGCACCACGCCGGCCACCTGGTCCGAGTTCCGGTCCATCATCATCATGTGGGTATTGCCGGTAATGCCGCGCTCGGGCAGGTGCACCACATCCATGCGGCCCTGCGCAGCCTGGCCATCCTGGAACTTGTAAGGATTGACCACGATCTTCTTCCACGCCGGGAAGTCGTCCAGGTGATCGCCCCACACGAATAGCATGGGAATGGCTTTCAACCGGCTCATATCGATCGAGGCCGGGTCGGGGGCGGCACTCGGCTCCAACCCCACCAGCGCGCGGATCTTGTCCGGCGCACGCAGGGCAGCCCGCACGGCGAAGCCCGACCCGGCACTGTGCGCGACCAGAATGCACGGACATTCCTTGTCGATCATCTGGTCGAATGCCGCCTGCGCCACCGCATCCGTCGTGGTCCAACGGGCGTTGAAAGACCCAACAAAATTATCGTAGCCGCCGACCGGGAACTGCGTGTTCGGTTCGGCGACGCGCGCCGCCGGATCGGTCGCGTAGGTCGGGCCGATGCGGAACAGCGTCCAGCCCTCCTGCGCGGTGCGAAACAAAGGAGCGGAAGTGAAGATCTGCGGCCAGCGCGACCAATTGGACCGGCCGCGCTCCACCTGGTCAGGCACGATCACGTCGAAGCCGGCCTGAAGGAAGAACTGCTGCCAGCCGGGACGCCCGTCCGGAGTGCTTTCCCAGCCAGTGCCGGACAAGCCACCGCCATGTACCAGGATGATCGGCACCGCTGCCCGCGGCTGCTGCAGCCGGACGTAGTGGACGTACATCTGCCCCGTGTGCACGTCGCCGTTAGGATTATATGCGGTCGGGGGAGCGCCCTGATAGAAGTAAACCGTCTCCTCGGGCAGGCCCGTCAGCGTCTGCATGTGGCCGCCGATGAGATAGCTGCCGATCTCCTTCACGTCATACGCATGGGCAAGCCCAGTCCAGGCCACTGAAAGCGCGGCCACAATCCATCCCAGGCGCATCGTTCCACTCCTCACCATCGGGCCCGGTCGGTCCGGGTTTGCAACGCCACACTAGTTGCGCGATGGAGCGGCGGACAAGCCTCGGCATGATGCCGTGATACCACCTCGCCGCCCCCAATACCGGGCGTATTCGCCCAATGGGTACGTGACCAACGGGCGAAAAACCTGTTGGCGCGTCCAGGACCACGCCAGCACCCGCGAGAGTATGAAAAATGCGGGCTATGGGCACCCCCGAAAGCACCATAACGAAATCGGCATGCAATCACTCCCTGTTAAGTCGGACGTGCTGCCGAACGAACCCGGAGAAAACGAATGAGGCGTTGGACGACACGGTACCTGGCGGCGGCCACGTGCCTGCTGGCCGGTTGCAACCAGCCGGCCGTGACGCTCAAGCCGCCCGCATTCCAGAGCAGCGAAAATACCGTCCGGGATTGGAACGATGTGGCGGACCGCATCGCCGCGCAAATGGCGAACCTGGGATACCTGCCGGTACCTGGCCGGCCGGAAGCGCCCAATGCTCCGCCCCCAACTCCGGTCTTTATCCGCGTGTTGGCCCCCAATTCGGCCTTCATCCGCGAAGTGGCGGACGAACTGGCGAGTGACGTCCTGCAAAGCGGTGGGACCATCGCACGCGTGCCCGGCGGCGCGACAGTGGTCAATCTGGACGTGAACTTCGTGCGCTGGGGTCCACGCGACAAACCGCCCGGTCTGCTCGGCACCGCCGCCGGCGCACTGTCGGTGCCAGGGATCGTGATCGGGTCGTCGCAGCCGATGTCGGTATGGACCGCGGCGGATGCCGCCAGTTTCACCGCGCTCGGCGTCGGTGCGCTCGTGGATGCCGCGCTCGCGATGACACCGACCATGAACGCCGAGGCCATTTGGCAAGCCAGCATCGTCACGAACGATCGGGTAATGATGATGCTCCAGGAACCGGTCTACATCCGCGGACCCGACATCCCGCTCTATGCCAAGGCCGTCAACCTGGCCCCAGCCGCGTCCTGGAGCGGCGAGGCACCGCTGGCCACGCGCCTCATCCGCTTCGACCCCTGATCCGCAAGGCCGCATCATGAATAAATATCGGCGACGTTTTGCATTCCTGTTGCCACTGACCCTGGCGGCTGGTGGATGCGTTAATGACCCTGACGCGCCGGCGACCAGCTCAGTCACCATCGGCGCCGCCCCCTATGTCCGCGGCGATATCAGTACACTGACGTATCGTGCCGTCGATCTCATGCTCGCGGCGGCGCCCGAGGTCGGTACCGGCACCCCCTCGTTGTCGCGTCCATTTCCGACACCGAGCAGGTCGACACCAGTTCCCCACTCGGAAACATCGTCTCCGACATGATCCGCACCCGGCTGGCGCAGGACGGACATACCTCGACCGAAATGCGGCTTCGCCGTGACGTGAACTTCAACAAGGGGCAAGGGGAATTCCTGCTCTCGCGCAACCCTCGTACGCTCATGCGGCCGCCGAACGCGGCCGCGGTGGTGACCGGCACCTACGCCACGAGCTCGCAGAAAGTCTATGTCAGCCTGAAGCTGATATCGGCGAGCGACGCACACATCATCTCAGGCGCCGACTTCGTGGCGCCAATAGCGGACGTCATCGGGCTGCTGCCGCAAGGCAAAATCTGACAGCACGATCGGTCGGACGAGCGCACAGATGCGAGTAATCGCCGCCGGCATTGCCGGATCAATTCTATTATCCAGCGGTGCATCCGACATCGCAACTGCCAAGACCGTAGAACTATTACGTTCGGGTTATTGGACGGCATTTGGCGGAACAACCGGGGACGCCACGCCGGTATGTGGGGTCATGGCCAGTAGCGAGCAAGGCCGGGTTTTCGCTGTCATGTGGTTCAAGGGAGATGACCACTTGACCATTCAACTGTTCAAGCCAGCTTGGACCGTGCCGACAGGAAAGCAGGTTGATATCGCCATTCGGTTTGACGACGCTGCTCCGTGGAATGCCAAAGCGGTCGGCATGGGCAATCTTTCGACCGGCGGTGGGATCGAGTTCAAGGTGCCGATGGCGAATGTCGACAAATTCAGCAGCGAATTGCGCTACGCCAATTCGATGACGCTGTGGTTCCCGACAGGCGCCGAAGCTCCGTGGACTGGTGATCTCCGTGGCAGCGATGGCGCTGTCTCGATGATGACAAACTGCATTCAAGACGTGAACAAGGACGACGGAGCCGGCTCGGCCAAACCCTCGGTAGGCAACGCACGACCCGACGACCAGGGCGCGTCGCAGCCCCGCGTGCCGAAACCATCGACACCCGCTCCCTCATCGCAAGCGGTGCCAACCGGTTCGCTCCGGCCGTCCGACCGAAGCATTTAGTCCGGAACACCTGGCTTGGATTCAGCCCATTCGTCCGATTCGCCATTTGGGTTAAGATCAACGCCAAAACCACACCGATTGCGAGGCCACGATATTGCGCTAACCTCGCCACGAACCGGAGGGGTGCCATGACCAACACCTACGAAGGTGGCTGCGCCTGCGGGCGGCTGCGCTACAGCATGCGGTCCCCACCGATGTTCGTGCATTGCTGCCACTGCAAGGACTGCCAGCGGCAGACCGGCACCGCGTTCGTGCTGAACGCATTGATCGAGGCGGATCGTATCGAATTGCAGTCGGGCGACCCCAAGCCACACATCATGCCCACCGACAGTGGCAAGCCACACACCGTGTTCCGCTGCCCCGACTGCGGCACCGCGATGTGGAGCGAATATGGCGGCCTGAAGACGCTGCGCTTCGTCCGCGTCGGCACGCTCGACGATCCCGAGTCGCTGCCACCCGACGTGCACATCTATATCCGCTCGAAGCTGCCATGGATCGTACTGCCGGATGGCGTGCCCACCTTCGAGGCGTATTACGACTCGCGAAAACTGTGGCCCGCCGCAAGCCTGGAGCGTCGCAAGGCAGCGCTTGGCTGAGAACCGACGGCGCGCCGGCAACCCTGTGTCTGCTTGCCATACCCCGCCTGCGCGGGGTGCGTGGCACGCCGAGGCTTGCATTTCGGCGCCCGCCAAGTGTGTTTCAGTACACATTGGCACAGAACAAAGACGTGCGTGCGGACACAAGACTGTCAAGCGCCTATGCTATCGTGTCCGCCGCGGAAGCGCCTAAGTCCAGTGCAGGCAACCCACAGGAGACCACGACCGCCATGGCAATCCAGCTCGGCCAGACCGCGCCCGACTTCGAGCAAGACACCACCCAGGGCCGCATCAAGTTCCACGATTGGCTCGGCAACTCCTGGGGCGTGCTGTTCAGCCATCCGAAGGATTTTACCCCCGTCTGCACCACCGAACTCGCCGAGGTCGCTCGCCTGAAGGGCGACTGGGACGCGCGCCACGTCAAGCCGATCGGCCTGTCCGTCGACCCCGCCGACAGCCACGGCAGGTGGGAGAAGGACATCGAGGAAACCCAGGGCCAGTCCCTCAACTTCCCGGTAATCGCCGACCCGGACCGCAAGGTGTCCAACCTGTACGACATGGTGCACCCGGAGGCTGATCCCTCGATCACCGTGCGCAGCGTGTTCATCAACGACCCGAACAAGAAGGTGCGGCTGATCCTGACCTATCCGCCCAGCACCGGGCGCAACTTCGCCGAGATTCTCCGAGTCATCGACAGCCTGCAGCTCACCGACGCACACAAGGTAGCGACGCCGGTGAACTGGCAGGACGGCGACGACGTGATCATCGTTCCCAGCCTGTCCGACGCCGACGCCAAGGCTCGCTTCCCGGGCGGCTGGAAGACGCTGAAGCCTTATCTGCGCATGGTCGCTCAGCCGCCGCTGCCGCGCTGAGCGCCGCGCGCTGCGACGATGCCAAAACGATCACGGTACGGCTTCGGCAGACCCCTAAGCAGCGCCAAGCCGTGCCGTCTCACTTGTGCCAAGACGCGATTTGATGCGTGCGTCGATCACATCCAGGTTCGCACCGACAACAATCGCCGAGGTCACAATCAGCGACGCGCAGCCTGCAACCAATTCGGCACGCTCGCATTCGGGTGACGCGCGACGAACAGCTTCTTCCGCGGTGATGCCGAACGCCCGCCGGGACAATTCCCCATCGAACCAGCACACCGGCCAGATGCGAAAGATGCTGTCTCGACCGTCGATGTTCCGGCCGGTCGTGCGCGATTGCTGTCGCACGTTCTCCCAGTCGACCGCCCTGACCTTGGCGTCGGTCTCCACATGCCCCCGATACGACTCGAACATGGTGATCAATCGCGGCAGCGTCTCGGCACAGAACACGGCATAGTCGACTTTGTCGGTATCCAACCTGATGCGCAACGTATCATCCGCTTTGGACACGTCCTTTGACAGGTATCCGACAAACCGAGGCATATACACGACCTGTCCCGACAACCCATCCCGCAACGACTTTCTCAGATCGAGCGAACCGGTTTCGCCCTGTTCGAACGGCGCGTCCGCCGCGGTCTTGCCCTGCCCCCAGAAGCCAGGGACAGCGATGAATTGCTCGAGCAATCTGGCGTTAAGCGCGGGAATTGGTTCGTCCAACCTGGCACGGCGTCTGATCATGACATCGACGAACATCTGAATCCTCTCCGCCTTTGTTGATGACCGATCCTGGGACAGGCCGCCGCCTGCCTCGTTGGCCAGCCGCTTGGACAGACCCGCCGCACCGGTATCCTCACCCGGCCGGGCCGCTGCCGTGGGACAATGTCATTGCGAGGACAATTCCGGCTGGCCTCCTTGAAGCTTTCCGTTGAGCGTGGCGGATCGCCGGGGCGTTGTCCATGTCTGCCTAACAGTCAGCCATCGCGGCCATGTCGTCCATGGCGCCGCCACCACCACCACCGCCGTCAATCCCGGACAGATCGCCGCTCGAGTCGGTACCGGGATCGGGCGCCACTGGGGGCGGGCTCGCCGGGGTGGTGTCCACGGGCGTCGTGTCTACCGGAGTGGTGTCCACGGGTGCGGTATCGACCGGCGCGGTATCTACGGGTGCGGTATCAATGGGATCAGCTGGAGTGGTGTCTACCGGATCAGGAATGATCGGTTGCGGCGGCGTGATCGATGTGTCCCCGGGTGACACAAGCGTCGGCGGAGACAGCGTTGTGAGCGAGCCGTCCGGGTTGACGCCATACGTAGCGCTGAAAAGCGGTAGCGCGCTCGGCGTGGCGTCAGCAGCGGCAGCAGGCGGCGCGCTCGGCGTAGCGTCAGCAGCGGCGGGAGCAGGTGGCGCGCTCGGGGTGGCGTCGGCGGTGGAAACAGGCGGCGTGCTCGGGGTGGCGTCGGCGGCGGGAGCAGGCTGAGGGGCGGGCGACAAAGCATTGCCCACCGCGCCGGCGCCCAGCAGGCCGGCACCAACAAGGCTGCTGGTATTGAGCAGCGAGGTGCCATCGCCCGCGGTCGGGCTCGCGGCGGCGGTGTCGAGTGCCGGATCGGGCACGCTGGCGGGGGTGGTGGCCGCGTTGGGATCCGCGACAGGGCTGTCACTTACCGCAGCATCGGGAACAGTCGGCGCGGCGTCCTGGAATGGCCGCACGCGAACGTCGATGTTGTCGATGCCCAGGTTATCAAGAGCAGCTTGCGCGTCAGCCGCGGCTTGCTCGGTCGGCACCTCGATGACCCCGGTATATCCCGGGTTCTGGTCCAACGCGGCGCTCTTGTTGACGAGTTGATCCAGGGTGCTCTGCGGCACAAACGGCCCATCCGCGGTCGAGAACGGTGAGATCGCCGTTTTGGCATCGATAAGTTCGGTCGTCCCATCGGGAAGCTGCTGGTAGCCATCCCATTTGACGTAAGGGTTGCCGTTCGGATTGGGATTGTCGAATTGCAGCGCAGGCACGTTGCTTTGCCCGGTCAACGGATCCGTGTCCGCACCGATCGTCTGAGCCTGGTAGTCGCGCCAGGCTTGCCCCGCCGGGCTTTGCGCAACTCCCGAATTCTCCGGCACGAAACTCAGCGCGTCGGGGTTCGGCAAAACCGGCGCCGTTGCGGCGCCCTCGGCCGCGTCACTGATGGCGGGCGCCGCGTCTTCAAGTGTCGTTCCGGCTTTGAGAAGCTGGCTCGCATCACCCAATTCGCCGGCTGCACCAGCAAGTTTGCCTTCCACCAGGCCAGGCACCAGCACGGTGCCCGCGGCAAAAGTCGCCTGGCCCGCCAGGTTGCCCCAGAACTGCGCGCCCTGGCCATTGGCGACCGCCTGCTGCTCTGCCGTAACGAAATTGTTGTAGAGATTGGTCGCACCCTGGCCGATATTGCTCGCCGCCTGGCCCGGGTTTTGTGCCGCCCATTCGACGGTCTGCGCGGCATTGACCGCGTCATTCCACGCCTGCGCGCGGGCATTCGGGTCTGTTGCGACGTCGTAAGCGCCCTCAGCGAGCGTGCCCAGTCCTTGGACCATTCCCTTGGCACCGCCCCAAAGGCCCTGGCCGAACCCTTTCGCGAAGCCGCCAACGTCCGAGAGAATACCACTCATCCCGTCGCTCCTTCCGCAAGGCTACGAAAGAATTCGCAAAGCGGCTTGCGCTCGGTCAAGTCCGCGGGCGTGACCGATTTGTGACGAGCCCCGGATTTGTGACGAGCCCCGACGCATGTAGCTGCGGTACCGAAACAGGCGCACCTCGATCACTTGGCAACGCGCCAGCTGGACTACGCCTATCCTGCCGACGGCACGCACTTTGATGTTCCTGCCGGACCACTTTCCTCAGCCGATTTTTCGGTGGCCAACTGCTGCCCCGGTCATGGGTAAACTTCAGGTGATTTGGCTGGCAGATCAGCGTATGAGTTGGTGCGGACTGCAGCCCAGGTGAGTTGCGGCGTCCGTTAAGATCGCGCGGGGGGCGGTAAGATCGCGCGGGGGATCGTACCGTCGATTGAAACGATGCTCGAAGTCGGCAAGCTAGCGCGGGCGTGGTTCTGGCCACTCCCCTCCCGCAGCGGGATGCAGCAGCGGCCACGCAACCGGAGGCGTTATCATGATCTTTCGCCAGCTCTTCGACCAGACCTCGGGGACTTACACTTACCTGATCGCCAGCCGGCGCGGCGGGGAAGCACTGATCGTCGACCCGGTGCTGGAAAAGGTCGACCGTTACCTCCAGCTCATGCGCGAACTGGACCTGCGCCTGGTGAAGGCGGTCGACACGCATCTGCACGCCGATCACATCACCGGCCTCGGCGCGCTGCGCGACCGCACGCACTGCGTCACCGTGATGGGCGAGCAGAGCCAGGTCGATGTCGTCTCCATGCGCATCGCCGACGGCGATAAGCTGACGATCGAAGGCATCAGCCTGGACGTGATGTACACGCCCGGCCACACGGATGATTCCTACTGCTTCCTGATGGGCGACCGGGTGCTGACCGGGGACACGCTGCTGATCCGCGGCACCGGGCGCACCGACTTCCAGAACGGCGACGCGCGGGCACAGTATCAGTCGATCTTCGGCCGCCTGCTGCGCCTGCCGGACGAGACACTGGTCTACCCGGCGCACGACTACAAAGGCGACATGGTCAGCACGATCGCCGAGGAAAGAGCGTGCAACCCGCGCCTTCAGGTAACCTCGGCCGACGCCTACGCCGAGCTGATGGCCAACCTGAACCTGTCCAACCCAAAGATGATGGACGTCGCGGTACCGGCCAACATGCGCCAGGGCCTGGCGCAGGAGGCGATCGCCGCGCGCGGCTGGGCAGTAACCGCCGCCGCAGCAATGGGCCTGGTCGGCCAGCCCGAGGTCGCACTCATCGACCTGCGCGAGCGCACCGAGCGCGCGAAACATGGCAGCATCCAAGGTGCGGTGCACGCCCCCTACCCCGAGTTGCAGGACAACATCCGCCCGGGCGGGATGCTGTTTGAACTCGCCGCGGCAACCGGCAAGCGCATGCTGTTCTATTGCGCGTTCGGCGAGCGCTCGGCGATGGCGGTGCAGGCGGCGCAGGATGCGGGGATCAGCAGCGCCTGCCACATCCACGGTGGCATCGGGGCGTGGAAGGCGGCTGGCGGGAAGCTGGCCTAATCCTCGCGAGGCGCTCCACGCGCCGCATCCGCGACCTCACCAAAGCCGGCGCGCCCGACCGCTACGGGAACCAAATGGGACGGTTTCGGATTTAGCGTTCCTAAACCTCTTTTGGGTTACGACTGCAATCCTGGAGAGTGGAGGTTCGCATGCACGACGTGATCGGCGCGGCTGGCATGGTGCAAGGGTGGACTGCGCTCTGGCACAGCGCGCTGCTTTGGATTGTGCCCGCGTTCGCGATCTCGGTCGCCGTCACCGGGCTGCTGGAGCTCCTCGCACCCACAGGCACAGTCCGTCGCCCGACACAGCCGCTTCCGTCCGCGCATCAGGGCAGCGTCGCCGGCGAGGTGTCTGCCGCGATCGCCCGACATGCATTCGGCGACCCGGCGGTGGATGGACCGATCCTGCCCCACGGCGCCGACTAGCCGCCACGAGCGGTCAAAGTCTGGCAGGAATAGCCGGTAGACCTTTCTACTTGTCGTTGATTCACTTGACCTGAAAGCAACCGGGCAAATCGGGCTCGATCGCTGGGTCACTGGCTGCGACCCTTCTATCGTCCTGATGATCTGAATGCATGGATAGCCCACAGCCTATATAGCCCACAGCCTATCAGGTGGACCGTTGCCGCGTCCTGCCGTAGGACGCGGGGATGGATAAGGCCGACGCCCTCGCCCGCATCTGCGCCGACACGCGTGTCGAGACCGCGCGGCGCCAACGCGAAACCAGCCTCGCCACCCTGCAAGCCCGAATCGCGGCGAACCCCGACGCCCCGCGCGGCTTCGCCCGGGCGCTGCGTCAGGCCGCCGCGGCACGCGGCTTCGGCCTGATCGCCGAGATCAAGAAAGCGTCGCCCTCCGGCGGCCTGATCCGGCCGGATTTCGACCCAGCCACGCTCGCGCGCGACTACCAGGAAGGCGGCGCCACCTGCCTGTCGGTGCTGACGGACACACCATATTTTCAAGGCGATGCGACGCACCTCATCGCTGCGCGCGCCGCGGCGCGCCTGCCGGTGATCCGCAAGGACTTCATGCTGGAGCCGTGGCAGATCCACGAGAGCCGGGCCATGGGTGCCGATTGCGTGCTGCTGATCCTCGCCGCGCTCGACGATGCACAAGCCGTTGACCTTGAAGCCGTCGCGACCGACCTCGGCATGGATGTGGTGGCCGAGGTGCATAATCGCGTCGAACTGGATCGAGCATTGCAGCTGAAAACACCGCTGATCGGCATCAACAACCGCAATCTGAAGACATTGAAGACTGATCTTGCAACCACCGAACAGCTCGCCGCGCATCTCCCCCCCGACCGTTTCCTCATCGCGGAAAGCGGCATCCGCACCAACGCCGACATCGTCCGCCTCACCGCCACGGGCGCGCGAGCCTTCCTGGTCGGCGAGAGCCTGATGCGCCAGCCCAACGTCGCCGCCGCAACCCGTTCCCTGCTCGGCCTCGCCGCATGACGGATGACACCAACTCTGGCGCCCCCATCCCCGGCGCGCTCACCCATTTCGACGCCGCCGGCAAGGCCGTCATGGTGGACGTGACCGCCAAGCCGGAAACCGAGCGCACCGCCACCGCCCGCGCCCGCATCGTCATGCAGGCGGCGACACTCGCGTTGATCCGGGCCGGCACCGCGGCGAAGGGCGACGTGCTGGGCACCGCCCGCCTGGCCGGCATCATGGCGGCGAAGCGCACCGCGGACCTGATCCCGCTCTGCCACCCGCTGCCGCTGACCCAGGTGAGCGTGGACCTGGCGCTGGACCAGACCGCCAACGCCGTCGAGATCGCTGCCACCGTGCGCACCGCCGGGCGCACCGGGGTGGAGATGGAGGCGCTCACCGCCGCCTCGATCGCCGCCCTGACCATCTACGACATGTGCAAGGCGGTCGACCGCTCGATGCGGATCGAGGCATTGCGGGTCACCCACAAGGCCGGCGGCAAGTCCGGGGAGTTCAGCCAGCCATGAGCACCACGGTCATGCTGAGCGAACACCCTCGCCGGCCATCCAGTCGCGGAGCTAGTCGGCCACTGCAAGGTCGCCCCTTTGATCAGCGAGCGCGTTGTCGCCGCTGTCTTTCGGGAGCATGTCGCACGGATGCCGCTTGCGCCGGGGTTCAGCGCGGCGGACATTGCAGGGTAATGCAATGAAGGCATGATCTGACCAATGGCGGGGCCAAGGGTGACGGACACTGATCGAAGGTTGACGGCGATAGAGGTGGCCGGCTTCAAGTCGGCGATTGAACCGGTACGGGTAAATTTCCGCGACATTACTATCCTCGCCGGGGCCAACAGCACCGGGAAAAGTGCGATCATGCAGCCGCTCCTCCTGATCAAGCAGACTATGGAGAAGCAATTCGATCCAGGGGGACTCGCGATAGATGGGCCGTTGACAAAATTCACACATGCCGACCAGTTTTTTTCCTATGTGAAGTCGAAAGCGGCTAATCCGACGTTTTATGTAACGATGATACAGGGCAGTTCATGGGTCCGGATACGCTATGGGCGGTCCAATGAAGGTGGCCTTGAAGTCAACAAAATGACCTTCAATGAAAAAGGAGAAGAATTATCATGGGTTAATAATCAGATTTTAAAAACAGCCGAAGGCACTTTTTCGAACGCTTTCGGAGCTCTCAGCCATTCCAGGCGTAATTTCGAAAACTCTTTTCAGGGCCTGGAAGGTACGTGTGTCACGTGATAGGGCGATTTTGGCTGCCACGCCAATTGAGAGTGGAAAGCCATTGGGTTGGTTAACTATCGCTTCGCCAGCGACAACAGCTGTGAATCAAATTCGAGATATGATTTACCTACCTGGGCTACGAGGTAATCCAGAAAGGAACTACTTCATTAGCTCTGCCGGCCCGCAATACCCTGGGAGCTTCAACGATTATGTAGCCAGCATTATCCACCGGTGGGAGACAACAAAGGATGACAGGCTCAAGAGCCTTGGGGACAATCTCAATCTACTCGGCCTAACCAAGCGTGTTACCACCGAGGCGATCGACGACACGCGCGTAGAGGTCCATGTTGGTCGGCTCCCCGTTGCAGCCCGAGGTGGTACGCGAGACACTGTCAACATAGCAGATGTTGGATTTGGGGTGTCACAGATCTTGCCGGTTCTTGTCGCACTACTGGCCGCAACCGAGAACCAAATTGTCTTTGTCGAGCAACCCGAATTACACCTTCATCCTCGGGCGCAAGTGGCTTTGGCGGATATCATCATACAGTCTGCGCAACAAGGTGTGCGTCTGGTGATTGAGACGCACAGCAGTCTTCTGATCTTAGCTTTGCAGGCGGCGATCGCGGAGGAACGTATCACCTCAGATCGGCTCTCCCTGAACTGGTTCACACGCGACGCGATCGGCCAGACGCACGTAACTGAAGCCCAGATCCGCGAGGATGGCAGCTACGGCGACTGGCCGGAAGATTTCGGCACGATCGAGCTTGACTTGCAGGACCGCTACATGACGTTGGTCGAACGGCGTCATGCCCGCGGCTAGGCCGGCGAACCGTGCACGCACCTCAAAGCTGTTGGTCGTCGATACCTCCATCATGCGCGCGGCCGGCGGCGAGCAGGCGATCGATCCCGTGCCCGCTCACGCCAGGGACGCCCTTATGGCAATACTGACCATCTGCCACCGGATCTGCCTCAGCCCGGAACTGAGTGAGGAGTGGAAGCGCCACCAGTCGAGGTTCGCCCGGGGTTGGCTCACTCAGATGTATGCCAGGCGAAAGGTCGTTGCCTCCGAACCACCTCCTTGTCGTGAGATCCTGGCGGATATCCGGTCGTTCCGCGCGATCACACAATCTGACATCGACGCCGTCGAGAAAGACATTCACCTAATCGCCGCAGCCCTTGCGGCGGACCAAGCAGTTCTGTCTCACGACAACCAAGTGGCGGCGATTATCCGCAAAGTCTGCGGCGACACGCGGACCGTAACCAGCAAGGCCATCGCCCACGTGCTTTGGATCAACCCAATCGCCGATCGCGATCCGCTGCGCGCCTGGTTGTTGGAGACCGGCCCGGTTCAGCCCTATTGGCGGCTGGGCGCGATCGCATTACCTGCCCCAGTTGCACGACGGTCCGCCGACCGCCCCACGCCACGAGGCAAGCGATGATGCCCCGCCACCCAACCTGGACACACCTCGGATGATCAGCGTCGAAGAAGCCCGCGGTGAAAATCCTCGCAGCACTCCGCCCGACACCGGCGGAGATCGTTGCCCTCGCCGAGGCTTGGAACCGCGTCACCGCCGCGCCGGTGCTGGCCCGCCTGACCCAACCCCCAGCGGATGTCTCGGCAATGGACGGCTACGCGCTGCGCGCCGCCGATGGCACTCTCGGCACAACGCTGCGGGTGATCGGCGCCGCCCCCGCCGGCCACCCGTTCGACGGCGCCGTCGGCCCCTGTGAGGCTGTGCGCATCTTCACCGGCAGCGTGGTGCCCGCCGGCGCCGACGCGATCCTGCTGCAGGAAGACGCCACGCGCGACGGTGACTCGGTTCGCATCAACGAGGCCGTGACCGCGCGCCGGCACATCCGTCGCGCCGGCCAGGATTTCGCCGCCGGCGATGCCGTGGTGGCCGCCGGACGGCGCATGACCGCGCGCGATGTCGGCCTCGCCGCCGCTGCCAACCATCCCTGGATCAGCGTGCACCGCCGCCCGCGCATCGCCATCCTGGCCACCGGCGACGAGATCGCCATGCCGGGCGAACCAATCCCGCCGGGCGGCATCGTCAGCTCCAACTCGCACGCCCTCGCTGCCCTCGTCCGTGCCGCAGGAGGCGACCCGGTCGTGCTGCCCGTCGCTCCCGACGACGTCGCGATGATCGCCGCGACCGCCGACGCCGTAGTTGGGATGGACATGCTGGTGACCACGGGCGGCGCCTCGGTCGGGGACCACGACCTGATCATCGAAAGCCTGCGCCAGCGCGGCATGACCCTGGATTTCTGGCAGATCGCCATGCGGCCCGGCAAGCCGCTGCTGTTCGGACAACTAGGGACGGTTCCGGTACTGGGCCTGCCAGGCAACCCGGTCTCGGCCCTGGTCTGCGGCGTCCTGTTCCTGGTTCCCGCGATCAACTGCCTGCTCGGCCTGCCAGGCGAGCCGCCGGCAACCGAGCCCGCAATCCTCGGGGCCAAACTGCCCGCCAACGACCGCCGCGCGGATCATCTGCGCGCCACGCTGACGCACGGCCCGCGGGGCGAGGCGATCGCGACCGCCTTCCCGATCCAGGACTCGGCGATGCTGCAAAGGCTGGCCCGCGCCGACGCCCTGATCCTGCGAGCGCCGCACGCCCCCGCGCTGCCGGAAGGCGCCGAAGTGCGCGTGATTCGTCTCGACGCGCACGGGATTTGAGACATTTAGGGCACGCCTTGCATACGAATCCTTGACGTTTGCCTGCGAACCTATCTAGAACAATAAGTCAGTTGCTTATTTGTTCTGCGTTCACCCGAACGCGGAGGCCCGCGAGGGGGACAAAACGCCGCCATGCTCACGCGCAAACAGCACGAGTTGCTTATGTTCATCGACCGACACCTGCGGGAAACCGGTTTCTCCCCCAGCTTCGAAGAGATGAAGGATACGCTGCAGCTCAAGTCCAAGTCCGGCATCCACCGGCTGATCACCGCCCTTGAGGAACGCGGCTTCCTGAAGCGACGCCACCATCGCGCGCGTGCGCTAGAGGTGATCCGCCTGCCGCAAGACGCCCGTCCACGTCTCGCCACAGTCGCCGCCGCGGCCGAGGCGACGGCAGGTTCCGCACCTATCGCTTCCGCACCCACCGGTTTTGCGCCGAACGTGATCCGGGGCGATTTCTCCCAGCGCATCCCAGGCGTCCGCGCGGCCGACGAGGCGGCCGCCATCCAACTGCCGATGTATGGCCGTATCGCCGCCGGCCTGCCGATCGAAGCGCTGCGCGACGATCATAGCGCGCAAATCGAGGTTCCCGTCGCCATGCTGGGCAATGGCGAACACTACGCGCTGGAAGTCGCCGGCGATTCAATGATCGATGCCGGCATTCTGGACGGCGACACCGTGATCATCCGCAAGGGCGAAACGGCGGAAAACGGACAGATCGTCGTGGCGCTGGTCGACGAGTCCGAGGTCACACTGAAGCGCCTGCGCCGGCGCACCAACTCGATTGCGCTGGAACCCTGCAACGCCCGACACGAAACCCGCATCTTCCCGGCAGACCGAGTCAAAGTACAAGGCCGCATGGTGGCACTTCTCCGTCGCTACTGACCCAACGCACCAAGGCCATCGCCACAACGAAGGAAGGCCGGGGCGCTGCCCCGGACCCCAACCAAGGGGCGCTGCCCCCTTGGTCCGCTTCGCGGCCCAAGCCCCTTCAAGGGCGGAGCCCTTGGAACCCTTCACTTGATTGGGGCACGGGCGGGGGATGGGGCCAGCCTGGCTGTGGCCATGACGCCGGCAATGGGCCGGTGTCATGGCCACAGCCAGGCTGGCCCCATCCCCCCGCCCGTGCCCCAATCAAAATGGACGGAGTCCAGAGGCTCCGCCTCTGGTGGGGGTCCAGGGGGCAAAGCCCCTGGTGGGGTCCGGGGCAACGCCCCGGCCTTCCTTCGTCATGGCTGATTGCTGCATGCGCGAAGGTTGCACAGCGGGGCCGGGCACCATAGGTTTGCACAAAATCGGCGATGTGGCGGCGCGATCCGCCCAGGCAATAGGGAAACTCGCATGAGCGGCTCGGCAAAGCGGTCGGTCACGATCACTCTGGACGGTTCCAACAAATCCACCACGGTCCCGCTCATGGACCCGACCGTGGGTACGCCGGTGTTCGACATTCGCAAGTTATATGGGGATCTTGGGGTGTTTACCTACGATCCCGGTTATGGTGGCACCGCCGCCTGCGACAGCAAGATCACCTACATCGATGGCGACGAGGGTGTGTTGTTGTATCGCGGCTACCCGATCGAGCAGCTCGCCGAGAAATCGACCTTTCTCGAGATCTGCTACTTGCTGATGCACGGCGAGTTGCCGACCGAGGCCGAATTCAAGGAATATGAACTCGGCATCATGCGCCACACGATGCTGCACGAGCAGCTACGCACATTCTACAACGGCTTTCGGCGTGACGCGCATCCCATGGCGGTGATGTGTGGAGTGGTTGGCGCGCTGTCGGCCTTCTACCACGACAGCCTCGACATCCATGACCCGGCCAGTCGCACGATCAGTGCCTTCCGGCTGATTGCCAAGATGCCGACCATCGCCGCCTGGGCCCACAAGTACAATATCGGCCAGCCGTTCATGTATCCGCGCAATGATCTCGGCTACGCGGAGAACTTCCTCTACATGTTCCATGGCGTGCCGGCGGAGCCGTACCAGGTCAATCCGATCCTGGCGCGCGCGATGGATTTGATCATGATCCTGCACGCGGACCATGAGCAGAACGCGTCCACCAGCACCGTCCGTCTTGCCGGCTCGACCGGCGCCAATCCGTTCGCCTGCATCGCCGCCGGCATCGCCAGCCTGTGGGGACCGGCGCATGGCGGCGCCAATGAGGCGGTGCTGCAAATGCTGGCCGAGATCGGCAATGTAAAAAACATCCCCGAGTTCCTGTCGGAGGTGAAGGACAAGGGCAGCCACACCAAGCTGATGGGCTTCGGCCATCGCGTGTACAAGAACTACGACCCACGGGCGAAGATCATCCAGAAGGCGTGCCACGAGGTATTGCGCGAGCTGGGAATCAGGGACGACCCGCTGCTCGACCTGGCGCTGGAACTCGAGAAAATCGCGCTCAACGACAAATATTTCGTCGATCGCAAGCTGTATCCGAACGTCGATTTCTACTCGGGCATCATCCTGAAAGCGATGGGCTTCCCGACCAGCATGTTCACCGCGCTGTTCGCCGTGTCGCGCACCGTCGGCTGGGTCGCCCAGTGGCAGGAGATGATCGAAGATCCGCAGCAGCGCATCGGCCGTCCGCGGCAGATCTACACCGGCGCGCCGCAGCGCGACTACGTGCCGATGCAGATGCGCGGCTGAGCCTCCGCGGTTTCCAATCCCCGGGCTATGCCCTCGCTGCCGTGGCCGATCGACGCCGGTCGCGGCAGTGGGCGTGAGCCCCCGGCGTCCCAGCGCACAATACACGCCTTGGTTGCACTACGTGCGAGCATTGGTAAACGCCAATTTCATACAGTGAAATTTGAGACGCCAGCGAAGCTGTGGATATCGTTATCCACAGGCTGTTGATAAGGCACTTACGCCGGCTGGGCCAACGAGCTTAGAAGGCTTGCATATACTAATGATAATGACGGATAAATGACGCCTCGAATTGGCGGTGGCAGGCTCCTCGCGGAGAGAGTGTAACCCGAATTAACGTTAATGCTGCCTGCGGTCGTCGGTGCCAACCGATTCCGACTGCGGAGTTTATAAAATGCTTTCGCTGCACATATTTGTGAGAAAGAATACATCTGTAGGTTGTATTCATTTCATCAGCATAGGCGGATAGTTGTAATGCGCGAAAAGCGATCTCTCGATGCCATGGTCAAATCGCGGCTGCGGGAGTGGCCACAGCATCCGCCCGGGTTGGCACCGCGCCCAAACCACCAGGACACCTGGCTACGCGGCCGGCCGACCTACGAGCAAGGTTCCTGCCACCCATTTCTCAAGCTGCCCGGCAGCAATCGGTTGCGCACTCTTCCGGACGGGTTGTGGCTGAATTTCGGCGGCACCCCTGAGGAGCCGTTTGTGGATATTTTCGCCGTCGAGGCCTGCGTCTCGCTCGCGAACCTGCTTGACAAGCGCTCACGCTTCGCCCCCAGCACCCACTCGCTGCTCGCGGTATGCCCGATACCCTGGCTGCTCGCCCAGGTGATGCGCAGCGACCCAACGCCACGCTGGCGCGCCACCGGCCTGCTGCGGCATGAGCCGGTGCTGCCGCTCGTACTGCCGGTGCGCGATATTCGCGTGCTCTTCGCGCTCACCGACAAGAACTACAGCGGCTTCATGAAGCACCAGCTTCCGCACGCACACGAGTATTACGCGCCGATGGACGCGCTGACGGCCTGGGAAAGCGACAAGAACCCCGCGTTGCAGGCGCTGTTGGCGCGCGCGACCGCGTCGGCCAACTTTCTGTCGGTGCCGACGGGTTAGCGCCGCTCTCAAAACCCATGGGGCTAATCGCTGGCGAGGTGCAATCGAGGCGATAGCATGAAAGCAACTGCCGCATTGCGTCTCACCAGAACGCCTCACAAGTGTATCATAGCGACTACGAAATGACCGACGGAGTCGATTACGCCAGGCCGGGACCACCCGGCCGGGACACATGCTAACGCGCGGGAGGTAGGGGAAACCCCTCATCCGCCAGCACCCGCCGTGCAATGTCGGGACGGTCGGTGATCAGCCCGTCGATCCCGTCAAACAGCAGCCGCCGAATGTCCGCCGCGCCGTTGACCGTCCAGGCCAGCACGGCAAGCCCCAGGGCATGCGCCTCGGCGATCAGGTCAGCGGTGAGATCGGCATGGTGCGGCGCCCAGATCGGTCCACCCTCGGCAGCCACCGCTCGCGGTACCGAGCCCCCATAGTCCGCCGGCACCGGACCACCCCACCATAACGCGGCCTCGGCGATGGTCTCCGGGCGGGTCAGCCAGGCAAGCGGCAGGCCCGGACGCAATCTGGCCGCATGCCGTGGCCCACGCCAATCGAACGATGACACGCCGATGCGACCGATCGCACGGGCCGCCTCCGCGACGGCAATCACCGCCTCGGCCATCGCCTCGGGGCCGACGGTCCAATCAGGGTGCGTCGGAACCGTCTTCATCTCAATATTCAACCGCACTGACTGGTCCATCGCGAGCACCTCGGCCAATGAGGGAATGCGGGCGCCATCGCACGGAACCTGCTCTGGAAACTGCATTGCATAATCGCAGCCCGGCCGGATCCGACCGACATCGTACGCCGCCAACTCCGCCAGGCGCAGCGTCCGGATCAACGGCCTGGGCGCCGTCAGCCAATCCCCGTCTGCCCCGCGCGTGATATCGGGCCCGCGCGTGATATCGGGCCCGCGCGTGATATCGGGCCCGCGCGTGATATCGGGCCCGCGCGTGATATCGGGCCCGCGCGTGATATCGGGCCCGCGCGTGATATCGGGCCCGCGCGTGATATCGGGATTGAGCGCCGGATCGTGGCTGACCACCGGCACCCCGTCCGCCGTGACCGCGACGTCCAGCTCGAAACCGTCGACCCCGATCGCCAGCGCGCCCGCGAACCCCGCCAGCGTGTTCTCCGGAAACAGGCCCCGCGCGCCACGATGGCCCTGCAGATCGATCGCCCGCCGCATGCTGCTCCCGCGTCCCCGGTCGGCTGTCCCTGGCCGGCTTTGCCGTCCCGATATCGTGCGGCAAACTGCACCCAGGTGACCGATCAGGATAGCGCGTGATGGATGAGCGGAACGAGCGGATGCTGGGCGTGCTCGGCGGCATGGGGCCGCTGGCCAGCGCGCAGTTCATGCTGCGCCTCACGCTCTTGACGCCCGCGGAACGTGACCAGGACCACGTTCCGGCGGTGCTGTGGTCCGACCCAAGGGTGCCAAGCCGCACGCAATCCACGTTCACGGCCGCCCAGGATCCCCTGCCCTGGCTGCTGCGCGGCGTTGCCGGATTGCGCCACGCCGGTTGCGGCGCCATCGCCATCCCCTGCAACACCGCGCATCGCTGGCACCCGGAGATGCTGGCGGCAGCCGGCTGCCCGGTTCTCCACATCGTCGACGCCGCTGCCGCCGACCTGCGGCGCGAAGGCATCGCGCCCGGTATGATCGGCGTGGTAGGCACAGCGGCAACACTCGACATGCGGCTGTATCAGGACCGTCTCGGACGGTTGGGTTGGGATTGCCTTGTCCCGAGCCAGGACGAGATGCAACGCCTGATCGGCCCGGCGATCGTCGCGGTGAAAACCAACCGAGTCGCCGAGGCCTACGCCCCGGCGGCCGAGGTGGTGCAAAGCCTCCACCGCCGCGGCGCCCGCGCGGTGGTACTGGGATGCACGGAAATTCCGCTCGGCATCCAGGCCGGTCCCTGGCAGACACTCGGCGTGAAGCTGATCGACACGATCAACTCGCTGGCCCGCGCTTCGATCGCCTGGGCCCGCCACCAGGTCTCCCCCTCCCCTTGAGGGCTTGGTCCGCTTCGCGGCCCAAGCCCTCAAGGGGAGGAGGAGAACGTTACGCTCCGGCCCAAGCGTATCCTAACGTTCACGGGGTCATACCCAGCCGCATATTCAGCGCTGCTGGCACCTCCCAGCCAAAGATGCTTCACTAACTCACGGTCTCGACCGCGCGGTATCGCGCGGCCAGCGACCCAATATCGCGGGAGGGGATTCCATGGCGCGTCGAGCGATACTCGCCCTCGCTTGCCTGCTGTTGTTCGGCACGGGCCCGGTTTCGGCACAACCCAATACCATCAGCCTGTGGCACGTGTTCAATCTCGAAACCGACATGATCTACGGCGGCATCAAGTCGTTCAACGAGACGCAAACCGCCTATCGGATCGACGCCAGGCTGGTGCCGGCCAACCAGTTCGTTACCGAACTGATCAAGGCGATCGCCACCGGCTCGGTGCCCGACCTGGTCACGCTGGACAATCCGTTCGTCGCCAGCTTCGCCGCGCAGGACTCGCTGCTCGACCTGACCGACCGCATCAAGCAGTCTGGCACGATCAAGCCGCAGGTCTATTTCAAGGGCCCTTGGGCGTCAGGGCAGTGGAAGGGCCGCACCTATGCGATCCCGCGCGACGCCAACACGCTGGTGCTGTGCTACAACGCCGACATGTTTCGGGCCAAAGGCCTCGACCCCGACAAGCCGCCGCAAACCTGGTCGGAACTGACGACCGACGCGGCGAAGCTGACCGACCCGGCGAAACACGTCTACGGCTTCGGCTTCAGCGCGATGCAGGCCGAGGAAGGCGTGTTCCAGTGGCTGCCGTTCCTGTACCAGGCGGGCGGCTCGATCGATCACCTGGACACCCCGCAGGCCGCGTCATCGTTGCAAATTCTGGTCGATTTCGTAAAGAGCGGCGCCGCCTCGCTAGATGTGATCAACGAGCGCCAGTACGAGGTGACCAATACCTTCATGGCCGGCAATTCCGCGATGGTGCCATGCGGACCGTGGGAGCTGCCGCGCTTACAGAAGGAAGCGAAATTCGAGTGGCGCCAGGCGCTGCTGCCAATGAAGGACGGCGTAAACATCCGCGCCTCCTCGCTCGGCGGCTACGACTGGGTGATCCCAAAGGACGCCGCCGACCCTGATGGCGCCTTCAAGTTCATCGAGTTCATGGCGGACCCGAAGATCGTCAGCGAGGGCTGGAAGACCGGCCGGCTGCCACCGCGCACCGATATTGTGATCGAGAACCCGCAATGGCCGCAGGCCTATGCGATGTACCATGAGCAGTTGGCGACCGCACGCGCCCGCGGCCCGCACCCGCAATGGCCCGAGCTGTCGCGCGCCATGCAGACCGCGGAGCAGGAGGCGATCACCGGCAAGCGTTCGGCGGCTGACGCGCTGGCCGACGCCGCAAAGAAGATCCAACCGATCCTGGCCAAGACGCCGTTGTAGGCCGGGGCGGGAGCACGCGATGCCGACCCGCACTTTTCTCCCCCTCCCCTTGAGGGAGGGGATTGGGGGGAGGGGTGGCAGCGGCACGATGTTGGTGGCTTGTGTGTCGCGCCGCCCCCCTCCCCCCAACCCCCTCCCTCAAGGGGAGGGGGAGTATTAATGCGGGGCTCGCGGTCACTACTCCACGTCTTCCTCGCCCTGCCGCTCCTCTACCTGCTCGCGCTGGTGGCATTCCCGATCGCTTACAACGTCACCATGAGCTTCCAGGACGTGAACCTCGGCAACATCGCCAGGTTCGCCCGGCCGTTCGTCGGCCTCGACAACTACCGCACCGCGCTGGCCGATCCGGACTTCCGCCGCGTGCTCGGCAACTCATTGATCTTCGTGGGCGCGAACGTCCTCGCCCAGGTCGGCATCGAACTCGCGGTCGCGCTGTTTTTCGCCCAACGTTTCCCCGGCGTCCACCTGCTGCGCGGACTGCTGCTCGCCGCCTGGATGCTGCCCGCGCTGGTGGTAGGCGCGCTGTGGAAATGGCTGTTCGCCACGCAATACGGCGTTATCAACTTCGTGCTGGCGGCCACGGGCCTCATTTCTGTGCCAGTTCATTGGCTCTCCGATCCGTCCATCTCGCTGACCTCCGTCACCATCGCGAATATCTGGCTCGGCATGCCGTTCAGCATGATCCTGATCTCGGCGGCGCTGACCGGCATTCCGCTGGAGCCGTACGAGGCCGCCGCCCTGGACGGCGCCGGGGCGGTCCAGCGCTTCCGCTACATCACCCTGCCGGCGTTGCGGCCCGCGCTGCTCGCTGTCGCGTGCCTGGTAACGATCTACACGATGCGCGCCTTCGACCTGATCTTCGCGATGACCCAGGGCGGCCCGCTCGACGCCAGCAACGTGCTGCCGCTGTTCTCCTACCAGGCCTCGTTCCAGCGTTTCCAGTTTGGCCTGGGCGCGGCAATCGGCAGCTTCGCCGTCGTGATCGTCCTCGGTGTCGCCCTGCTCTACATCCAGACGCTGCGCCACGAGGCCGACGCATGATCCGCGCGCTGCGCCGCCGCGGCTGGGGACTGACCGCGCTCGGCGTCATCGGTGTCGCGCTCTATCTGTTTCCGATCTACTGGATGTTCACCTCCGGACTGAAAAGCTCGGCGGAGATCTTCGCCAGCCCGCCAACTATTTTCCCCCGCGCGCCCACGCTGGCCGCTTTCGTCTACGTGTTCCAGCGCGAGGACGTGCTGCGATACCTGCGCAACAGCCTGGCGATCGCCATCCCGGTCACGCTGCTGACCGTCACGATGGGTTCGATGGGCGGCTATGCGCTGAGCCGCCTGAACAGCCGCATCGCCGACATCGCGCTGTTCACCATCCTGCTGCTGCAGGTGTTTCCCGAAGCGCTGCTCGCCACGCCGATGTTCATCATCTTCAAAGTCCTCGGTCTGCTGAACACCTTCGCCGCGGTGATCCTTGCCACCACTTCGAAAACCCTGGCCTTCGCGCTGGTGATTCTGCGGCCGATGTTCCGCCAGGTGCCGATCGAGCTGGAGGAGGCGTCGCTGGTCGACGGCTGCACCGGGCTGCAGACCTTCCGCCGCATCGTTCTGCCACTGATGCGGATTCCCCTGATCGTCGTCGGCGCGCTAAGCTTCGTGCAAGCCTACGGTGAATTCGTCTACCCGCTGACATTGCTGACTCGGGACGAAATGCAACCCGCAACGGTCGGCATCTACAGCTTCGTCGGCGCCGAATATGCCGACTGGCACCGTGTGATGGCATTTTCCTCGGTGTTCGTGCTGCCGATCCTGCTGCTGTTCCTCGCCCTGCAACGCCGTATCGTAGCCGGACTGACCGCAGGCGCCCTCAAATGACCAGTCGAGCAGGGCGGAAAAACCGTACCCGGCGTTCAACAACCGATGCGACAAGAGCAAACGACAATGAAAGCAGGGACACCATGACGGCAACCCAGGCGGTGCCATTCACCGCAGTGACGTTCGACGATGGGTTCTGGGCGCCGCGCCAGGCAGCGCTCCGCACAACAACCATTCCGTTCCTGTACGAACAATGCAAGAAGGCAGGAATGATCGCCGCGCTGGACGTGCATGCCCCTGCCGATCCGTTACCGCTCCAATTCGAGGTCACGCCGCTCGGCACCAAGCCGGCGACCCCGGTGATGTATTGGGACTCCGACCTCGGAAAATGGATCGAGGCCGCCGCATACACGCTTGCGACCCAACGCGATCCAGCACTGGAAGCGCTGATCGACGACATCGTTTCGCGCATCGAGGCGGCACAGGAACCAGACGGCTACTTCAACACTTATTTCCAGCGCCGCGCGCCGGACAAGAAGTGGAGCAACCTGCGCGACTGGCACGAGCTATATTGTGCCGGCCATCTGATCGAAGGCGCGGTCGCCTACGCCGCCGCAACCGGAAAGACGCGGCTGCTGGAGGTAATGCAGCGCTACGTCGACCTCATCGGCAGAACCTTCGGTCCCGCCCCCGGCATGAAACGCGGCTATTGCGGGCACGAGGAGATCGAACTCGCGCTGGTCAAGCTATACCGCTTCACCAATGACCAACGCTATCTCGACCTGGCGCGCTACTTCGTCGACGAGCGTGGCCGCCAGCCGCATTATTTCGATGCCGAAGCCCGTGCGCGCGGCGACGACCCGGCAAACTGGTATCACCGCACCTACGACTACAACCAATCCCGCCTGCCGGTTCGCGCGCAGGACAAGGTGACCGGGCACGCGGTGCGCGCGATGTATCTCTACACCGCGATGGCGGACCTGGCCGCGGAAGACGCGGACACAGGCTTGCGCGAATCCTGCGAGCGGCTCTGGCAGGATCTCACCACCAAGCGCCTCTACGTCACCGGAGGAACTCGGGCCGTCCTGGGCCAACGAAGGCTTCACCAGCGACTACGACCTGCCGAACGACACCGCTTACGCCGAGACCTGCGCCGCGGTCGGACTGGTATTCTGGGCACATCGCATGCTGCTGATGACCGGCGAGTCGGTCTACGCCAACGCAATGGAACGCGCCCTGTACAACGGCGCGATAAGCGGCATCTCATTGCGCGGCGATCGTTTCTTCTACGAAAACCCCTTGGCTAGCCGCGGTGGCGTTGAGCGCTGGATCTGGCACCGCTGCCCGTGCTGCCCGGCCAACATCGCGCGGCTGCTTGGTTCACTCGGGCAATATGTCTGCTCGACCGGACCGGACGAACTCTCTGTTCACCTTTACGTCCAGAGCCATTGTCGCACACGGCTCACCGAGCAGAACATCGAACTGCGGCAGCAGACGCGATTGCCATGGGACGGCGACATCACGCTGACCCTCGAACTTGCCACGCCAACCCGTTTCGCGCTGCGCCTGCGTGTGCCGGACTGGAGTCCCTCATTCGCCGTCGCGGTGAACGAAGGGCCGATCACCGCCGCGCCGCTCGACGGCGGCTACATCCGTATTGACCGCAACTGGGCGTCGGGGGGATTGCGTCAAGCTGTCGCTCGCGATGCCGCCGCGCTTTCTGTCGGCACGGCCGGAACTGGCGTTCGACCTTGGCCGCGTGGCCGTGCAACGCGGCCCGTTCATCTACTGCGTCGAGGAAGCCGACGCCGGCGCCGACGTCGAGCGCCTGGCCCTGGACACCACGGGGCAGATTTCGGCCACCTTCGAGCCAGACCTACTGGGCGGCGCCAGCATCCTCGACCTGCCGGGCTGGATCACCCGCGCGGCGGGCCCTCGCGCACCGCTTTATTCCGATCAACCGCCCGTGCAAGAGCCGGTCAAAATCCGCGCCATCCCCTACCCGCTCTGGGCCCACCGCGGCCCAGGAACCATGGAGGTCTGGCTACGCCGCGCCTTCTAGCCGCAGCCGCATCCGGGCGTCGGGCCGCGCGCGCCCTGCACCACATGATGGTCGATCCACTCCGCAACCAACCGGCGCGCTTCGTTCAATGACGCCTCCTGATGGTGGATGCGATACAACGTAGTGCAGGCCTGGAACGCCGCCATGTCGTCGCTGCCGACCTGACGCAGGTCACGATACGCCGTCACCACCGCGCGTTCGCAGCGCCGGGCGATCTGGCTGACTTCATGACCCATCGGCACGGACTCCTTGTTGCGAGTCATTCGCATCTGACAGGGTAGATTACGGGACCGCCGCAGCCTCGGCAAGCGGTTCGATCAGCCGACCACCCCGGAAATCCCGTCAGGGCCTGTCGCCAAAAAAACTCGACCCTGGCGCCAGGTGCGCGCGCGCCACGTCTTCGTTGAGCGTAAGCCCATGACCCGGGCGCTCATCGAGATGGATGAACCCATCGGTGATCACCGCGCCGCCGACCACAAGGTCGTTCCACCATGCGACGTCGTGAGCATGAAATTCCATCACCAGGAAATTGTTCATCGCGGCGCAGACATGCGCGCCGGCGACGGTGCCGATCGGGCTGGCAACGTTATGCGGAGCCAACGGAATGTAATACAGATCGGCATGGTCGGCGACTTTCTTCGCTTCCATCAGGCCGCCCATCTTCGGGATGTCGGGGGCGATGATGCGGGCAGCCTGTTTCTCGATCAGCTCACGGTAGCCGTGCTTGCGATACAGGTTTTCGCCGGTGCAGATCGGTGTGCGAGTGGAATGGGTGACGTGACGTTGTGCCTCGATGTTCTCGGGCGGAATGGGGTCTTCAAGCCACAGCAGGTCAAACGGTTCCAGCGACTGGGCCAGCTTGATGGCGTCGTTGACGTTGAACTTCCAGTGCGCGTCCATCGCCACCATGATCTCGGGGCCGACCGCCTCGCGCACCACGCGGACCACGTCCACCATCCAGGCCATTTCCCGCGACCCGATGACACGGTTGAACGGCTCGAACCATCGCCGGCGCGGGTGCGGGTCGCTGGTGATGTCGAGCGTGTAGGGATTGGGCGTGTCAAGGTCGAACTTGATGGCGGTGAAGCCCTCCGCGACCACCGCGCGGGCCTTGCGCGCGTAGTCGGCGGGGTCCGGCGTTTCGCCAGCGTGACAGTCGGCGTAGATGCGGATCTTGTCGCGGAACCGGCCGCCAAAGAAGGTCGAGATCGGCGTGTTCAGCGCGCGACCCAGCAAATCCCACAGCGCGATCTCAATGCCGCTGATGGCGGTGACCGTTGCGCCGGCCTGTGAACCTTCGCCGGACAGGCAACGGATCATCAGGTCGAAAAGCCGGCCGATGTTGCGGGGATCCTCACCGATCAACAACGGTTTGGCCTGGTGCACAAGCTCCGCGACGCCGACGCCCCAGTAGGCCTCGCCGAGGCCGGTGAGACCGGCGTCGGTGTCAACGCGCACCAGCACCCATGGGAAGTTTCCCGCAATAACCGCCGTGCTGACGTTGGTAATTTTCATCGCGGGGTCCCTTCTGTCATTGCAACGTCTAGGCGAGCGCCTGACCGCTCTGACGATCGAAAAAATGCAGGCGCTGCTGGTCGAACGCCAGCCAGACCGGCGCATCGGCGACGAGACGAACGTCGGGCGGCACGCTGACAACGAGCGTGTCGTTTCCCAGACGCACATGGGCGAAAGTGATGTCGCCGGTCGGTTCCACCGTGTAGACGCGGCCCTCGACACCGAGCACGACAGGCTCGCGGTGCAGGGCGACCGCGCTGTGCCGGGCGCCCAGCACGATCTCTTGCGTGGCGGCGGTAAGGACGCGGCGCGCGTTTTCGGGCGACAGATCAAGCCGCCAACCCCCCTCGCCTTCCAGCGCCGCGCCGATGACGTGCGCGGACAGCAGGTTCATCGCCGGGCTGCCGACGAAGCCGGCGACAAAAGTGTTGACCGGGGCTGCGAAAACGCGCTCGGGCGTGTCGTACTGCTGCAGCACGCCGCCATGCATCACCGCCATGCGGTCTGCCATCGTAACGGCCTCAAGCTGGTCATGCGTGACGTAGATGACAGTCGCGCGCAGGTCCTGATGGAAGCGCTTCAACTCGGCGCGCATCTGCACGCGCAGCTTCGCATCCAGGTTGGACAGCGGCTCGTCCATCAGGAAGGCACTCGGGTCGCGCACCAGCGCACGGCCGAGGGCAACGCGTTGCTGCTGCCCCCCCGAAAGCTCGCGCGGACGGCGGTCGAGCAGGTGGGTAATGTCCAGCACGCGCGCGGCCTCGCGCACGCGGCGGTCGATCTCGTTGGACGGCAGCTTGCGCATCTGCAGCGGGAAAGCCAGGTTCTTGAAGATCGTCTTGTTCGGATACAGCGCGTAGTTCTGGAACACCATGGCGATGTCGCGATCTTTCGGGTCAAGGTCGTTGACGAGGCGGTCGCCGATGAAGATCTCGCCGCCGCTGAGTTCAAGCAGGCCGGCGATCAGGTTCAGCGTGGTCGTCTTGCCGCAGCCGGATGGGCCGACCAGCGCAACGAACTCACCATCCTCGATGGTCAGCGACAGACTGCTGACGACCTCCAGTTTGCCATAGTGTTTGCCAACATCCCGTAGCCTGACTTGTGCCATCTGTGATCCTTCAGGATTTGACGGCGCGTGACAAGCGCGAGTCCGGGCTAACCGGAACCACGTACACCTTTCCCGCTCTTCGCGGGCTTGGGCCGCGAAGAGCGGACCAAGGTCGAGACGCGAAGCGTCGAGGGTGAGGGTCGTGCCGCGGCACCGCCCTCGCCGCGGGCCCGCCATTCACGGCCCGAGCCCGCGAAGGGCGGGAGAGGTGTATGTAATTCCAGTCACGATGAACCCGCTCTAGGCATTCTGCGCTCCAACGGCAACCTCATGTAGCACCCATCCGTGCCAGGCCCTCGGCGACTGACACGAACTCACCGCCGCCGCTCAATCTCGCGGTCCCAAAACGGTCGGCGAACAGCCGTCGCACAGCCGGAACGAACGCCGTACCGCCGGTCAGGAAGACCTGATCGACAGCCGCGTGCGCCACCCCCGCGGTTGCCAGCGCCTGGTCCACGGTGGCGCCGAGCCGCTTCAGATCGTCGGCGATCCAGGCTTCGAAGTCGGCCCGGGTGACGGTTCGCTCGACGGCGAACTCCCGATGGGCAAACCGCAGTTCCGTGCTCTCGGCGATGGACAGCGCCGCCTTGGCGGTCGAGACAGCCTGATAGAGCGCATAGCCGAGCTCATCCTCGATCAGTGCGATCAGATGACGCAGGCGCTCCGGATGTTCGGCGGTGCGCATCACCTCGGCGATAGAACGCAGCGTGCGCGGCGTCCGCATCAGCGACAGCAGGTGCCAGCGCGCGAAGCCGGAATAATATTCCGGCGGCACCGGCAGGCGCTTGCCCATGATCGTGTAGCTGTCGCCCTTGCCAAGCAGCGGCGCGATCATGCGGTCGATGATGCGGAAGTCGAACACATCGCCGGCGATGCCGATGCCGGCATGACCTAGCGGGGTGACCCCGCCATGCCGCCCCGGCTCGAATCGCAAGACCGAAAAATCGCTGGTGCCGCCGCCAAAATCGCCGATGAGCACGGTCGCTGGCTCGGTCAGACCATGGGCGAAGTGCGCGCCGGCCGCCTCGGGCTCCAGTGCCAGCGTCACCTCGGGCAGGCCGGCTTCGGCATACGCGCCGCGCAACCTGGCGGCGCCAAGGCCGTCGTCAGCGAAATCTCCGGCGAAGCGCACCGGGCGTCCGACAACGACGCGCGGCGGTGGTTCGACCCGTGCAAGCAAGGCAGCCAGGAATCGCCCGATCAGGCGTTCCAGCGTGAAGGGGCGGCCGAAGATGCGTGTCTCGGTGAAACTCTTCTGCGCCAGAAAGGTCTTCATCGACATGATCAGCCGGCTGTCGAGCGGGTCGTCCAGATAGGCGGTGATGGCCTCCGGTCCCGCGGCATGGTGAAGGATCTTGCGGCCGCGACCCTCTTCGGACCAGAAGCACAGGATGGAGCGGAACACGTCGACGAATGTCTCGCCGGCGGCATGGCGCGCCGTGGTCACCGTGCCGTCGTCATGCAGCAACGCGACCACGCTGTTCGTGGTGCCGAAGTCGATCCCGATGGACTTGATCATCCGGCCGCTCCGCCAAAAGGCGCGGTTTCAAGCGCAATCCGGGGCGAGATGCAAGGGGGGATGAGCGTCGGTAGTGTCTCGGCTTGAGTTTCGCATTTTATAGACGGTCGGCCGAAACACCACGGTGCTGCGCGCCGTTGGCGCTGACCAGCCCCGCGCGCTGCCGCCATCTTCAGTCCTTCAGGATTTGACGGCACCCTCGGTCAGTGCGCGGACGAAGTATTTCTGCAGCACCAGAAACAGCGCCACGACCGGCACGCTCATGATGAACGAGGCAGCCATCAGGCCAGGCCAGTTGGTGGCGTATTCGGTGAAGAAGCGTTGCAATCCGACAGGCAGGGTCAGCCGGCTCTGGTCGTTCAGGAAGGTCAGCGCGTAGACGTATTCATTCCACGCCAGGATGAACGAATAGATCGCGGTGGCGATGATGCCGGGCGAGGACAGCGGCATCACGATCAGCAGGAAGGCACGAAAGCGTGACGCGCCATCGATGCGCGCGGCCTGTTCAAGCTGGACCGGGATGTTGTCGTAGAAACCCTTGAGCAGCCAGATCGACAGCGGCAGGCCAAAGGTCAGATAGGTGAGGATCAACGAAGATTGCGTGCCCACCAGCCCGAGCCAGCGCATCATGATGAACAGCGGCATCAAGAACACCACGGCGGGAAACATGTTGCGCAGCAACACCCCGTAGAACAGCAGGTTGCGCCCGGGAAATCGGAAGCGCGAGAACGCGTAGGCCGCCGGCACCGCGACGGCCACGCCCAGCACCGTGCTGGCAAATGACACCCATAGGCTGTTGACCATGTAGCGCAGGAATTCGCGCCCGACATCCGCCTGGGGTGACAGCAGTGCGATGTAGTTCGCCAACGTCGGGTTGTGTGGGATCCATTCAGGTGGGAACTGCAACGCCGCGAACTGTGTCTTGATGGAGGTCAGCAGCATCCAGGCCATCGGCAGCAGCGAAAACACGATCAGCACCCCGAGGAACACCGCGCCGGCACGCTGCCAGGGATCACCCCGTCGCCTGGAATCACCACTTAGCGCGTTCATCCGGCGTTCCGCTCGTCGCCACGGGTCAGCGCACGGACGTAGAAATACCCCATTGTCATCATCACGATGAACAGAATCACCGAGTAGGCCGAGGCCAATCCGAAGCGGATGCGCCCGAAGGCGATCTGGTAGATCTGGGTGATCCAGATTTCCGACGCGCCCGCGGGTCCGCCGCCGGTCATGACATAGGGAATGGTGAAGGCGTTGAGGTTGGCCACAAGCAGCAGCAGAACCGTCACGACCGAAACGTTCTTCAGATGCGGCACCGTGATGTGCCAGAACCGGTGCCAGGCCCCCGCGCCGTCCACCTGGGCCGCGCGCAGCAATTGGTCAGGTACGGTCTGCAACCCGGCCAACATCATGATCATGGCAAAGGGAAATTCCTTCCACACGTTTACCAGGATGAGCGACGGCAGCACGGTCTCAGTGTTGTCGAGGAAGTTGATCGGATGATCGGTCAGCCTCAGCGCCATCGAGATCGCGCCGAACACGCCGAAGTCACTGTGCAGCAGCCAGCGCCAGACATAGGCGGCCGCCACCGCGCTGATCACGTAGGGGATCAGCAGGATGCCGCGCAACAGGCCGCGTCCCGGGAAGCTGCGGTTCAGCGCCAGCGCCGCGCCGAAGCCGATGGCGAAGGAAAAGAACGTGGAAAACACCGTCCAGATCAGCGTGTTGACGGTCGTCTCCCGCACGCTGTCGGCGCCCAGGATGCGCACGTAGTTGTCCAGGCCGACGAAGATCTTGTCGTCCAGCGCAAGGTTCGGCGGCGTGTTGAAGAATGAGAGATAGATCGTGAAGTACACCGGATAGCCGATCACCAGCAGCATCACGCCGATGGCCGGCAAGACGTAGAGATAGTCCGCCCGGTGGTCCGCAATGCGTCGCAGCAGGCCGGGCGAATGATGGGGTGGCACGGGCGGAGACCTGTTAAAGATCCGAAAGCAGATCCTTGATCTTCTTCGCCGCGTCGTCCGCGGCCGCCGCCACGGTCATCTTCTTTGTCAGCGCGTTCTGCATCATACCCGGAACGATGATGTTCATGATTTCCGCCGATTGTGGCAACACCGGGAACGGCACCCCGTTCGGCAGCATCGAGGTAGTGACATTCAGAAACTTGATCGTATCCAACCGTTGCTTCATCCACTTGGTGCGAAAGCCGCGGATATTGCCGGGGTTCGAGCCGACCCACGCCATCTTGGTAGACCATTCCGGCCCAGTCATGAACGCGATCAGCGCGCGCGCCGCCTGCACGTCCAGCCCACCGTCGACAAGGTCCGGGTTGAACACATGCGCGTTGGACCCGCCGAACACCACCGACCGCCGCACCGTCCCCTTCGGAATCAGCCCGTAGCGCATGTTCGCCACCACTGCGTCGGCGATCTTGCGATCATCGCCGGTAGCCTTCTTCGCGCGATCGAGCATCACCGCATACTCGCTGGGATGGCTGATCATCATCCCGAGCTGGCCGGCAATGAACGGATCCTGGTTTTCGGTCTGCGTGTTGGTCAGTGCCGACACTGGCACGGAACGATCACGCACATACATGTCGTACGACGCCTGCAGCGCCGCCTTGGATCCGGCGTTGTTGATCTCGATCGTCTTGTAGGTCGGGTCCGCCTCTGCCTCGTCCAGCGCCCCGCCGCCATAGGCCCAGACCTGCGGCATGAAGCGGAACGGGGTGTTGCCGGCGTTCATGCGGGCCACCAGGCCATAGCCATTCTTGCCGGTTTTGTCCTTGATCTGCTTCGAATAGGCAACCAGATCGTCCCAGGTCGCCGGCGCGGATTCCGGGTCGAGCCCGGCCTCCTTGAACAACCCGGCGTTCCAGATCAGCGCCATCGTTTCGTTATTGGTGGGCACGCCATAACGCTTGCCCTTCCACGTGACGGACTTGATCGCGCCCGGCCAGAATTGATCCTCCGCATAGCCAACATCCGGCGGCGCGAACGCCATCAACTGTCCCTTGGCCGCGAATTCGACGCCCCATAGGATCGGCAACCGTCCCACCATTGGCGCCGCGCGGCCCAGCGCCGCCGTGCGCAGCTTGTCGAGCATCTGGTTGTAGTCGAGATTCTGTGCCGTCACCTTGATGTTCGGATAGGTCTTGGCGAATGTCTGCCAGAACGCCGCGTCCATATCGTGCTCGATCTGCGGAGATGCCTGGTTCGGCCCGAAATACCAATAGGTCAACCGGCCGCTATAGTTCAGCGGCACCACCTTCGCGCATTCGGCAGCCGTGTCGTACTCCGCGGTTCCGGCAATGCTGGCGATGTATTGCGGTGTCCATGTCGCTGCGTCGATCCCGGTCTTGCTGCTCTGTGCATTTGCCCTTCCAGGCAATGCCCCAGCCAAAGCCGCCGCGCCCGCCGTGCCAAGCAACGTCCGCCGATCGATCCGGCGCAGTCCCGCGTCGCCGTTGCCGGAAAATTGCATCACATCCCCTCCCCTTCTCTGGCTGTCCGCCATTGTGTCGATCACCATAGCGCACTCAGTCGAAGAACGCGGCATCCTCTTCCGCCAGATACCGTCGCGCCTTTTCCGGATTAAGCTCGACACCCATCCCCGGCCGGTCCCACACCTCGATCAGGCCGTTCCGCGCGATCGGATCGGGTAGGCCGTCGACAATATCATACCACCAGGCGGGATTGCCGCTGGGGTACTCGAACGCAATGAAGTTGTTCGGCAGCGTCGCGCACACCTGCACCAACGCGGCCAACCCCAGCAACCCGTTGCCGGTGCCGTGCGGCGCCATCAGCACGCCGTGCAGGTCAGCGAACTCGGCGATCCATTTCAGCTCGGCGATGCCCCCGACGTCGCAGGGGTCGGGGCCGACCACGCGCACCGCATTGCGCTCGATCAGGTCCTTGAAGTTCTGCCGCAGGTAGATCTGCTCGCCAGTATGGATCGGCGTCGTGGTCGCATGCGTGAGCTCGCGGTAGACGTCGGCGTTGACGAACGGGATGTAATCACCGGTCAGCATGTCCTCAAGCCATAGCAGGTTGTACTTCTCAACGGCCCGGGCAAAGCGGATCGCATCGGGCAGCATCCAGCCCGGCCCGCAATCCAGCGCCAACGCCACCTTGTCGCCGGTGACCTCCTTCATCGCGGCGACGCAGTCAATGACGTGGTGCATCCCGTGCTCGGTCAGCAGCCCGCTGTCGTGCCACCCATGGAACGGTAGTTCTTGGGACGTACCAAGGAAGAAATCCGGAATCTCACGCCGCATCGGGCTGTGGAAGGCGACGCCCTGCTTGATGATGGTGAAGCCTTCCTTCAGGCCCAGCATCCGCCGGCAATCGGCGGCATAATGCTCCGGCGTGAATCCCGTCAGCGGTACACGCAGCGAGCCGTTATAGGTCCGCACATGGTCGCGCACCTTGCCGCCAAGCAGCTTGTAGACCGGCACCCCCGCGGCCTTTCCGGCAAGGTCCCACAGCGCCGTCTCGATCACGCTCACCGCGGACCCCCATGGCTTAAAAGCGCCACGCGGGCGAATGCGCTGCATGACCCGCTCAACATTGGTCGGATCCTGCCCGACCAATGCCTCGCGCAGGGGAAGGATGTACGGCTTCAGATAGGGCTTGAAGGTTTCCACTTGCGCGAAGCCACTGATGCCCGCATCGGTCACGATGCGCACCACCGGGCTTCTGCCGATAACCGCGCATTTCAGGTCGGTAATTTTCATCCGGGAGATCCTGTTCCGAGAGAAAGCCGGCAGCCGCTATCGGCCACGTTGGCGACCGCGATCCAAATGATCACGCGCGCAGTGCCACGTCCCGAAGCTCCGGCACCACCCACAGCGGCCGCTCACCACGCGCGACGCGCAACACATTATCGAACGCGTTACGTGTTTGTTTCGTTCGTGTCTCCCGGCTGGCGCCTGCCAGATGCGGTGTCAGCACGACATTGTCGAGCGACAGCACAGGCTCCGACGGCGATGGAGGTTCGGCCGGGAACACATCGAGCCCCGCGCCGGCGATACGCCCGGTCGTCAGCGCATCGTGCAACGCCGCAAAGTCGATCACCGGTCCGCGGCTGCAATTGATCAGCACCGCGTGCGGCTGCATCTGCGCCAGCGCGGCGGCGTTGATCATGCCGCGCGTCTGCGAGGTCAGCGGCACGTGCAGCGTGACGATGTCCGAAGTGCGCAGCAGTTCCGGCAGCAGGCGGTAGCGGACATCCAGCGCGTCCTCCGCATCCTCACTCAATCGCACGACATCGTTGTACTGGATGCGCATATCAAAACCGCCAGCGGCGATGCGCGCGACGCGCTTGCCGATCGTGCCGTAGCCAATGATGCCGAGCGTCTTGCCATGCATCTCATAAAGCGTCGGCGTCGGCTGGTTGCCGCGCCAACGCCCACCGGCGGTCATCGCGTGCTGGTGAACCAGGCGTCGATAAACCGCCAGCATCAGCAGGATCGTGTGTTCCGCCACCGCGCGCGAGTTGGCACCGCCATTGTTGGCCACCAGTACGCCGGCGCGCCGCGCGGCATCCAGATCCACCCGATCGTAGCCTGCACTGAACAACTGCACCAGCCGCAGCCGCGGCGCGGCACGGTAGAACGCGTCGTCCATGCCCTCGACATTCCCAAGCAGATAGTCCGCCTCGGCCAGCGCCGCCGCATAGCCCGCGCCGCCGGGCGCAGCGACCGCAAGCTCGAACCCGGGGGGCGTCATCTCCCGCGCCTCATGGATTGTTTCGGCAATGGTGTTGACGAGCAGGACCTTCGACGGCATGGCAATTTCCTCCTGGGCAGCCTTGGGCGCAGGATAGCGCGTGGCTGTCGAACAGGGGAGTCAGCCGCCGGCGCGGATCGTGGCGGCGATCTTCTCGGCAGTCATCAGCACCGGAATATTCAGGTTCGCGCACGGCACGGTCGGCATCAGCGACGCGTCGCACACGCGCAGACCCTCTACGCCGATCACCCGCGCGTTGGCATCCGTCACCGCCATCCGGTCCGAGGGATCGCCCATCCGGCAGGACCCGCAGGGATGCCACGTGCCACCAACGCGCCGGCGCAGATGTGCCTCCAGCAACACGTCATCCTCCGCCAGCACCTCGGCGGTATGCTGTGTGTCGACGGCATAGGTCATGATGCGCTGGCGAATGCCGATGCTGCGATCCATCAGCGGCGCGGCGATCGCGGTCATTACGGCGTTGCGATGGGTCGGCCGCGTCAGCTCGCGGATGCGCGGCGAAAAACCGCTCGGGAAGATGTCCAGCACAACACCCGCCTGCTTCGCCGCCAGCATCGCGCGCACGCCCATGCGAAACCCCGCCTTCAATCGCGCCATGTCGCGCGGGTCGGACAGCATGCGGAAATCGATATCGGATCGTTTATCCGCCGATGCCGACAGTCGCACGCGCCCGGTCGAATAGGACTTGTTCACCCAGAACCCGAGCGCACCGATGCGCCGCCCCACCGCGTGCCACCCGCCTCGCGCCGCAATCGCAACGTGCATGTCGCCTGGCGGCGTGCCTTCCAGGCCCGACGAATATCGCAGCAGCGCCTGCAGATGATGCGCTTCGCGCTGCGGCAGGCGCGCCGAAGGGTGCAGATAACCGGACACCCCGACGCCGGGGTGCTCCTGCAGATTCTCGCCGACACCAGGCCGATCCGCCTGCACCGCGATCCCATGGTCCGCGAGATGCGCGCCCGGCCCGATGCCGCTACGCATCAGCACGACCGGGCTTTGCAGCGCACCCGTGGAGACAATGACCTGCCGCGCCGAGATGTTGATCGTTTCGTCACCACGGGTGAACCGGGTCGATTGCACGCGCCCGCCGGCAATGACGAGCTGCTCAAGAGGCGTGTGCGTCAGAATCGTCAGGTTGCGTCGCCGGCGCACCTCGGGCGACAGGTACACCAGAGCGGCGCTGCCGCGGCGACCCTGCTGATCCACGTTGAACGTCGTGGGAAACACGCCGTCCGCCCACGAGCCGTTCTGATCCTCTTGCATCGCATAGCCCATGCCGGCGAAGACCTGCGCCATGGTGCGCGTAAACCCGGTCCAGTCGGTGCGGCGATGGCGCTGAATCGGCATCGGTCCGGACCGGCCGTGCAACGGCTCACCGAAATCGGCATCCGTCTCCAGTTTCTTGAAATACGGCAGCACCTCCGGCCAGCTCCAGCCATGCGCGCCCTTTGCCGCCCATTCGTCATAGTCGTAGGGCGACCCGCGATTGGCGCAGATGCCGTTGATCGACGAACCGCCACCAAGCAGGCGCGCCTGCTCATAGAACCATGGCTGCGTCGGCTGATTCGTTCCGCTGTCGCCACGCGACGCCTGCAACGACGGCCACAGCCACTCGGTCTGGAAATAGGTCCGGCCGGGGTAGGGCGAGGCCAGCAGCGCCGGGATGTCGGCTGGCGTGACATCGCGCCCTGCCTCGGCCAGCAGCACGCGCGTGGCCGTATCTTCGCTGAGCCGGGCCGCCAGCGCGCAGCCGGCGGAGCCGCCGCCGACAATCAAGAAGTCGACAGGGTCGGATGGGAGGTCCATGCTCAGGCGATCCTCGTTGCCGTGCTTTGGCAACCATAATAACCGGAACCTGGGGGAAACATCAATGGACCACGCCATCGCGCCGTCACGCCGCGCCCTGCTGCTTGGCGCCGCGGCCAGCACCGTGCTGCCTGCCCTGCGTGCGCGGGCGCAGTCCAACAGCGTGCTGAACATCGCAACGAGCGGGGATCCCGGGCCGCTCGATCCCACACCGGTCACGTCCGATATGCTGTCGGAGATCACCCAGCTTTTCTACGAGACGCTGTATATCTTCGGCCCCGATTACAGCATCGCTCCGTTGCTGGCCTCTGGATTGCCGGAGATCAGCGATGGCGGGAAACGCTACATCATCAAACTGCGCAGTGGCGTGCCATATCACGACGGCAGCACGATGAACGCCGACGACGTGGTGGCGTCGCTGCAGCGATGGGGACGCTTGTCGCCACGCGGACGAACGCCATGGGCCTTTTTGGATTCGATATCGGCGAAGGATCCCTCGACTGTCGAGATCGTGCTGAAGCAGCCTTATTCTCCACTGCTGAACTTGCTGGCATTCCCAAATGGCTCGCCGCAGATCATGCCCAAGCGCGTTGCCGCCGCGCCCGATCCGCTAAAGGACTTCACCGGCACCGGTCCATTCAAGCTGATCGAGTACAAACCAGACACCTGGGTGCGCGTCGGCAAATTCGCGCAATATGTTTCGCCCCCGGGAACCCCGAACGGATATGTCGGCCGACGCGAGGCATTGGTCGACGAAGTGCGGTTCCTGCCTACGCCCAACCCGACCACGCGCGCGGACGGTCTTCTGGCCGGACAATATCATTGGGCAGACAACCTGACGCCGGAAAGTTATGCCGCCATCCATGGCAAGCCCGACGTGGTGCCCGGCGTTCTAACAGCGGCGCTCTGGGTGCTGTTCATCATGAACAACAAGAAAGGCGTGATGAGCAATGTGGCCATTCGCCGCGCCGCACAGGCGGCCATCAACTGCACGGACGCACTGACAGCGGCCTTCGCCGACCAGTCGTTGTGGAGACTGGAAGGTTCAATCTATCCGACAGGCACTGCATGGTTCGATGGCGATGCGCCGGGCTACAATCAGGGCAGCACCGAGAAGGCGGCTTCGTTACTGAAGCAGTCCGGCTACAACGGCGAGCCGATCCGAATTTTGACCAGCACGCAATACGATTACCAATACAAGACCGCCCAGGTGATCGAGGCCAACCTCACCGAGGCCGGCTTCAAGATCGACCTCGTGGTCACCGACTGGGCAACGATCCTGCAACGTCGGCAGAACCCTGACCAATGGGACGCTTTCGTTACCGGCCATGGCGTCGTGCCGGAACCATCCTCGATCACGATCTTCAACCCCAGCTATCCAGGCTGGTGGGATACGCCCGACAAGCACGCCCTGCTGCAGGAATTCGTGACCGAGAGCGATACGGCGAAGCGGGTGCCGCTGTGGCACAAGCTGCAGGCGCAGTTCTACATTGACGTGCCGACGGTGAAAATCGGTGCCGGTTTCACGACGTTCGGTGCCAGCAAGCGGATCAGTGGCTATTATCCCGGCATCTGGCCGGCGTTCTGGAACACGAAGCTGGCGACATAGGGGGCACCCCATCATGGCCGGCGTAGGCCGGCTATCCATCACTTTTTACCCGGCAACCCCGACATTCCAGAAGCACGGCCACGCCAGCGGGGTGTAGCCGGTGAGCTTTGTCGAAATGCCATAGAGCTGCAGGAACTCGCCCAGCTTGATGGTCGGCACGTCGCGATAGAAGATCGCCTGGATTTGCCGCCACGCCGCCATGCGCTTCGCCGGATCGGTTTCCGTAACAAAGATATCCAGCGCAGCGCGCTTGTCCGGCGAATCCCACCAGCCCGGATAGCTCGGGTTCATGATGGTGATCAGCGTCGGGTCTGCCACCAGGCTGTGCGAGGCAATGAAGCCCTCCCACAACGCCGGGTTGGTGCGCCTTTGCAACAGCGTCGCCCAATCCATCACCTGGACATCGACCTTGAAGCCGACGTCCTCCAATTGCACCTGCGCCACCTGGCCGATCTTGAACATGTAGTCATACTGCGTAGTGACCAGGAACCGCACCGGCTTGCCGTCGTAGCCGGCTTCCTTCATCAGGGATTTCGCCTTGTCCGGATCGTGGGTGTTGTACCCCGGTGTCTCCGGATCGTAATAATCAGTGCCCTTCGGATAGATTGACCCTTCCAGGTGCCACAACGGCGCCGACCCGAACGCGGCAGCCAGCATGTCCGACGGCACGATCGCGTATCGAACGGCGCGGCGCAGCCGCGGGTCACTCAGCACCCCCGCCTTGGTGTTGAAGATCATGTTGCTGGAGTTCGGTGAATCCACCAGTCCTTGCTTCACGTTGGCCTGATTTGCCAATCGCGCATATGCCTCCGGCGTGAGCAGATCAGCGAAATGAAACTGCCCGCTCAGCAGGCCATCCACGCGGGTAACCGGATTGGGCACCGGAACGAACCGCAGCTCGTCAATCAGTGCCTGCCGCCGTCCGGCATAGCCATTGGCGGGGCCGGGTGGCGAGACATAATCGACCACCTTGGCCAGCCTGATATACTGATCCGGCTTGTATTCGATCAGCTTGTACGGCCCGGTGCCGACGAACTCCTTCAGCGGATCCGGCGCCGTCGCAAGCCGTTTGGGCATGATCGCCGCGGCGCCGTTGGGATACGCCAGCAGCGCCAGCATCGGCGCATACGGCCGCTTCAGCGTCATCATGACGCTACTCGGGCTGCTGGCCACGACACTTTCAACATACTCGCCGCCCAGACGGCCGCGCGGCGACAGTCGCATCCAGCGTTGCAGCGAGGTCACCACATCGTCTGCGCCCATGATACTGCCGTCATGGAACCGCGCGTCGGTCCGCAGCTTGATGCTGTACTGCTTGCCATCCGCGGACACCTCCGGCAACGCAGAGGCCAGCACGGGAAAGAAATGCAAGCTGGGATCGAAGATATACAGCGTCTCGTGGATGTGCTGATCGATCTCTGACACCAGGTCGGCCGTGAACGGCATCGGATCAAGCGAACCCGGATCACCGACGGTAGCGACCGTGATCGAATTGGCGGGCGAGGCGGATTGCGCGCCGGCGCGCCCCCAGGGCAGCAACGCCGCGGCGCCGCCAGCCAGCACCACGCGACGATGGAATCCGGTGTGCCCGCCCATGAACGTCCCCCGTGAAGACCCCCACTATCGCGCCTTCGATCGGTCGTGCCTACACTCGGGCAGACCGAACCGGGGGAGACGCCAGAGCAACACCATGACGGACTATGTCCTGCGACGCATTGCCGGAATGGTCGTCGTCATGTTCATCGTGACGACCATCGTCTTTTTGATATCGCACATAATCCCGGGCGACCCTGCCGCGGTGATGCTGGGTCCCGACGCAACGGCCGCCGACGTCGCGGCACTGCGCGCCAGGCTCGGGCTGGATGCGCCATTGCCGTTGCAGTACCTGGATTTTCTGCGCTCTGTCGCGGCGCTGCGCCTCGGCGATTCGATCTTCCTCAGTCGCAGCGTGACGCAGGCGCTGCTCGAACGCGCCCCACTTACCGTCCAGCTCACACTGATGGCGGCAGGTCTTGCGACGCTGCTCGGTGTGCCGATCGGCGTACTGTCCGCGGTCAAGCGTGGCAGCGTGGTCGATCAGGTGGTGACGGCGTTCTCGATGACGGCGGCGAGCCTGCCGAGCTTCTGGATCGGCCTCACCCTGATCGAATATTTCGCGGTGCAGTGGCACATCCTGCCGGTCGCCGGCTACGGGCCGCCGGGCGCCGGCCTGCTGGAGCGATTGCGCTACCTAGTGCTGCCAGCCATCGCGGTCGGCGTGCCCAACTCTGCGCTGATCATCCGCTTCACCCGCACCAGCATGCTGGACGTGCTGCACGAGGACTATGTGCGCACCGCACGCGCCAAGGGCCTGCATCCCGCGACCGTGATCATCAAGCACGCCTTCCGCAACGCGCGCACTCAGGTGCTGACGGTGATCGGCCTCACCGTGGCCGGATTGATCGGTGGGGCGATCGTCACCGAAACGGTATTTGCCCTGCCCGGGGTTGGCAATCTTGTCGTCTCCGCGGTGTTGCGGCGCGACTATCCGGTGATTCAGGGCGCGTTGCTGGTGATCTCCGGCGTTTACGTGCTGATCAATCTGAGCATCGACCTGCTGTATGCCGTGCTCGATCCGCGGGTGCGCTACTGATGGCAGGGTCCGACGCCGCAGTAACGATACAGCACGCTCCGCCTCACCCGCCTGGCTGCTGTTGCAGCGCATGGTGCGCCGGCGCGTCGTGGTACTGAGCCTGCTCGTCCTATCAGTCGTGATATTCTGTGCGATCGCCGGGACCCTGGATCGCGCCCTATGCGCCGCAGCGCATGGATATCGCCCATCGCCTCGCGCCACCGTCCGCCAGCCATTGGTTCGGCTCCGATGATTTCGGCCGCGACGTCCTGACGCGCTGCATCTACGGCGCGCGACTGTCACTGACCGTCGGCCTTCTTGTCGTCCTGGTCTCGCTCGTCTGCGGCACTATCCTTGGGGTCGTCGCCGGCTATATCCGCCGGCTCGACGGACTGCTGATGCGCGTGACCGACGCGCTGATGGCGTTCCCCGACATCCTGCTGGCGATCGCGCTGATGGCGTCACTCGGCGCATCAGTCTCCGACGTGGTGATCGCACTCGGCACCGTCTACACACCGCGCGTCGCGCGCGTGGCACGCGGCGCCACGCTGGTGCTGCGTGAGTTGCAGTTCATCGAAGCCGCCGAAGCGCTCGGCGCCACCGACCGGCGCGTCATGCTGCGTGCACCTGCTGCCGAATCTGGTGTCCCCGTTGCTGGTGCAGGGAACCTTCATCTTCGCCGCCGCCATCCTGACCGAGGCGGCGCTGTCGTTCCTGGGCGCCGGCGTGCCGCCCACCAACCCCACCTGGGGCAACATGATCGCCTCCGCGCAGCAATACATGCAGCAGGCGACCTGGCTGATCCTGGCGCCCGGCCTCTGTATCGTGCTGACCGTGCTGTCGTTGCAAATGGTGGGCGACGGGCTGCGCGACGCGCTCGATCCCCGCCTGCGTCGCCTTACGTGACCACTCCGCCGACTGACATGTCGGACGACGTGTTGCTTTCGGTTGCCGATCTGCACACGCAGTTCCGCTCCGGCGACGACATCGCCCGCGCCGTGGACGGCGTCAGCTTCACGCTGCGCCGGGGCGAGACGTTGGCCATCGTCGGTGAATCGGGCAGCGGCAAATCGGTCACGTCGCTGTCGATCATGCGGTTGGTGCCGACCCCGCCGGGCGAGATCACCGCCGGCAGCGTATTGTTCCGGGGCCATGATTTGCTGCGCCTGCCGGAGCGCGCGATGCGCCGGATCCGCGGCAACGAGATCGGCATGATCTTCCAGGAGCCGATGAGCAGCCTCAATCCGCTACTGAAAGTCGGTGAGCAGATCGCCGAGGTGGTGCAGGCGCATCGCGGCCTCGGTCGGGCGGCGGCGCGGCGCCACGCGATCGAGATGCTCGCACGCGTCAAGATCCCCGATCCCGCGCTGCGTGCGTCGGAGTATCCGCATCGTCTGTCCGGCGGCATGCGCCAGCGGGTGATGATCGCCATGGCGCTGGCCTGCCACCCCTCGTTGCTGATCGCGGACGAACCGACCACGGCGCTGGATGTAACGATCCAGGCACAAATTCTCGATCTGATGCGCGGTCTGCAGGCCGAGCTGGCGATGAGCGTGCTGTTCATCACGCACAATCTCGGCGTGGTGGCGGAGATCGCCGACCGCGTGGCGGTGATGTATGCCGGCCGCATCGTCGAGCAGGGCACAGGTCGCCGCGGTGTTCGCGCGGCCGCTGCATCCCTACACCGTCGCGCTGCTTGCCAGCATCCCGCGCGTTGAAGGCAGCGGCCGCGATCCGGCACATCGCCTCGCGGCAATCCCCGGCCAGGTCCCGAGTGCCGCGGCATTGCCGCCCGGCTGCGCTTATGCGCCACGCTGCGGACGCGCCACCGAGCTCTGTCGCCACACCGCGCCGCCGATCGAGCAGGCGCTCCCGGGCCACGAGGTGCGCTGTCATCACTGGCACAACGCATGACGACGCCGCTGGTGGAAACCGTTGGGCTGGACGTAACATTCCCCGTGCGCGGCGGGTTGTTCCAACGTGCCGGGGCGGCCGGACTACGCGCGGTGGACGATGTCAGCCTGGCGATCATGCCGGGCGAAGTGCTCGGCCTGGTTGGCGAGTCCGGCAGCGGCAAGACCACCACCGGCCGCGCCATCCTGCGCCTGCTGCGACCCACCGGCGGCAGCATTCGTTTCGATGGCACCGACATCACGAAACTGGACCGCGCGGCGATGCGTCCGTTGCGCCGGCGCATGCAGATGATCTTCCAGGACCCGTATTCCAGCCTCGACCCGCGACAGAAAGTGCGAGACATTATCAAGGAAGCGTTCGTCATCCACGGTATCGGCACCGCACGCGATCGTGAAGCGCGCGTCGCAGACCTGTTACACCGTGTCGGTCTGCCGCCTGACGCGATGGAACGCTATCCGCACGAATTCTCTGGCGGCCAGCGCCAGCGCATCGGTATTGCCCGCGCGCTCGCCGTCGATCCGGTGTTCGTGGTGGCCGATGAGCCGGTCTCGGCGCTCGACGTGTCGGTGCAGGCGCAGGTGCTCAACCTGCTGCTCGATCTGCAGCAATCGCTTGGCCTGGCCATGCTGTTTATCGCCCACGATCTTGCGGTAGTGCAGTATGTGAGCGACCGCGTGGTGGTGCTGTATCTCGGCCGCGTGATGGAGATCGCGCCCAGCGCCGAATTGTATCAACGGCCGCGACATCCCTACACCGTGGCACTGCTGGAAGCGGCACCCACGCCCGATCCGGCACGCCGGCGCCGTCACGCGGGGCTGCTTGGCGAAATCCCCAGTCCGTTCGCCCCACCCTCCGGCTGCGTATTCCGCACGCGCTGCCCGCACGCGATCGCGGATTGTGCGGTCGCCGTTCCCGAACTGGTGGAAGTCGCCCCGGGTCACAGCAAGGCATGTATCCGCAACGACATCCTATAGCGCAACGAGCCGGGCGCGGTTCGAATGGCGCCCCCCTGACGGCGATCAATCCGCCGGCGACGGCCAACTATCCGGCAAAAGGTAACCGGTCGGGAACGGATCCGTCGGATCCAGAACATACTGGTGAAACGCCGTGATCCACGCGGACCCAGTGATCGTCGGGCGGATGCCTGGCATCCCCCCCACCTCAACCGTGCCCGCGATCGTGCCGATGTATTCGCTATCAATGATCGACTGATGAACAAGGCTTTCACCAACCGACAGACTGCCGCGAGCGTGCAACACGGCGAGACGCGCCGAGGTCCCTGTTCCACAAGGCGAACGATCGAGCCGGCCTGGCGATACGACAACCGTGTTCCTCGATCGTTTACCGCCCGGTGAGTCGATCAGAGGACCGTAGAACAACGTCTGGTTGATCGTGTTGATCTCCGGATTCTCGGGATGCACCGCCGGGCACTGCTGCGCCGCCGCCCGTTTGATTCGCTCACCGAGTTCGACAAGGGCACGGGCCTCCTTGGGCACGATCTCGAACCCAAGCTCTGTCGCATTGACCAGGGCATAGATCATGCCGCCATAGGCGACGTCGACGACCAGCTTGCCCAGCCCCGGCACATCGATGGTCTGGTCAAGACCGAAGACGAACGCAGGGACATTGTCGAATGTCACGCTGCGGCATTTGCCGTCGCGGCACTCGGCGGTGATTGGCACCAGCCCAGCCGGCGCCTCCAGCGAGAACCGCGTGACCGGCTCGCGCATCGGTATCATTCCGGTTTCCAACAACGCCGTGACGGTACAGATCGTGTTGGACCCGGACATCGGCACGTAATATTCGGACTCGATGATGACGAAGCCGGCGGCCGCCTCTGGATGCGCCGAGGGCAGCACCAGATTGACGCACTGCGAGATCCGGCCACGCGGCTCGTTCAACAGGAATTGGCGAAGATCATCCCGTTGCGTCCGCACGTAGGTCATCTTGTCGAACATGGTGGCGCCCGGGACGTCCAGTACGCCGCCCGTGATGACCTCGTTCAGTTCGCCGCCGGTATGCACCCCGACGACATTGATCATCCTTTGGAATCGCATCGGGCCACTCCGCGCAACCGGTCGCCTTCAACACCGCGAGTTGCGGTTAATGACTCCCGGACATAAAGAAGCTACGCCGCGACAGCGACAGGCGCCGGCAAGCCCTTGACGACGCCGACTTGCATGATGGCCGGATCATACACCTTGCGCGCGAACACCTCTCGCACCATCGGTTCGAACGTCTCGAGCGGTTCAGTCGCGTAGGCGTCGTCGAACGATGTCTGGTCCCAACGCTCGCAGAAATCGGAACAGGATTGGAAGTACCGGCGAATCCCTGTACTGCTCGCGTTCGTTCGGATTCCAGCCGTAGTGATGCGCGTAGTAGACCATCTGAAAAACACCATGATGTTCGACCACCCAGGTGCATTCATCGCGCAGGAACGGGCGCAGGATCTCAGCCGCGAACCGATCATGATTCCGCGGCGCCAAGCCGTCGCCGATATCATGCAGCAGGGCCGCCACGATCCAGTCGATGTCCGCGCCATCACGCAACGCGCGCGTGGCGCTCTGCAGTCCGTGCTCCAGCCGGGTAATCCGATAGCCCGCAATCAACTCGTCGTCCGCCATTCGCAGTTCGCGCAGAACGCGGTCGGCCGTCATCGAAACATGCTGCTTTTCCAGGTCCTGCAGCAGCAGGTACTCCTGCTTCGTCCCGTCCGCCATCTGTCTGAATGTCACAGTCTGCATTGTCGTCCCCTGCGTGCGCAGCCGCGCGGTCCGGCCAGCCATCCTTGCAATCTTGCATGCAAGCCAGGTTGGTTCAACTTGAACCCGCGCGTCACCCGCGCGGGTTATGCGGCACGTAGTCTCCAATCGCGAGCGGCACCGTCCCAGCCCTCACGCAACGTTATCGCCCCGCATCGTCATATTCTGCATCGTGATATGACGGAACTGGCGCGCACGGGGCCGCATGGCGATCGGGCAGCTCCGCCTGCCCGGAAAGGTACACCTTCCCGGACAGGCAACCGGCTTCGGCTCGGCGCTGCTTATGGCCGCCGCTTACACGTACCGTGGACAGCCTCCGAGAACAAAAGAGCCGTCAGGCCGCCGCAGCGCGCATGACGCTCTGGACCTCCGTTTCACGCGCGGCTGGCACGGGATAGAACAGCGTGGCGGCCGTCTCGACCTCCAGCAGGCAAGGACCCACCGCCAGCAGATCCGCCGCCGGGATCGGGATCACCGCGTTGCCATCGGTCCAGCGGCGCAGCACGGTCGGCCCGTGCCACTCCGCCGCCCACCAGCCTTCGCCGAATGCCGGGTGGTCGAGCGGGATCTGCGACACCCGCTCGCCGGACCGTAACGTCAAGCCGGCCAGCATGACGCCAAGGCGGCGGTCATCCGCAACCCAGGGCCGGGCCTCGCCTGGCACCGCACTGCGCGACACCAGCCGCACCTCTGCGCCAGACTGCGGCAGCAGAAAGATGGCGCGCCCCTGCGCGACACTCATCGGCGCCACGCGGCGCCCAGCAACGAGCAGATGCAGCGCCGGATCGTCCGTGGTCTCCGGCCCGGGTGGCAGGTGCCATCCGAGTTGCATGGCGCGGCCTGCCAATTCGCGCCACATCGGCTCGACCCGATCGGGGTCGTCGGCAAATGGCGCACACAACTCCGCCTCACGCCGCGCCTGATCGTCGCAAAAGTCCGGATGCAGCGTCAACGGCAAGTCGGCATTCTGGAACATACCGCGGTTGCCGGTGTCGAGGTAGGATTCCGCTTGCAGATTCTCTGCCAGCAGGATGTCGTGACTATCCAATTCGACATGGTAATAGGTAAACGCGCCGCACTGTGTCTCGCGCACGATGCTGGCGCCATTCACCAGCAGCCGCGCCGGGACCAGCACGCCATCACGCAGCACGGCGTGATCCGGCGACAGCAACAGGTCGCGATGCGGCATGCCGTCGGCGAAGGCATCTGTACGGATGCGGATCGGCTGCACGCGCTCTGGCGCCGGATGGCGCGTCAGGTCGAAATACCGGCAACCGATCCAGCGGACCGGCCGCTGCGCACCCGATGGCGTTACGATGATGTCGCCAATCTTCAGGTCCTCGACAAGCACTTCACCGGTCGCGGTGAGGATATGCGTGCCGCGCAAGTAGCAGATCGGCTGGCCATATGTGATCGGGTTGAATGGTTGCGTCCCGGCGATTTGTTCAGCCAGATAGGCGTCATAATCTGACAGGTACGTGGCTTGCGTGGTCAGGTCGTTTGCGTACGTTGAAGCCGAAATAACCCCCTGGGTAAATTCCAGCGAGTAAAGCTGAAAATTCATCGTCGCTTCAGCCGTACCATCGCTCAATTCTTGCGTAACGACGGTTAATTCACCGGGTGTCAACGGCATTAGCCCACTCCCACTACCTATTGAGGTAAACGGTGCACTGTTTCATTTCGTTGCCGACTAGGGACACAATTTCGCCGTCTGTGCGTCAACGATAAGTTCGTCTCTGCAACCTTCCTAAGAACCGCCGCGCGCGTATCGCCCGACGCGGCTTCCGGCCGATAGCGTTCACAATGCGCGCCATCATCCGAGCTCGGCATCGGAGGTGTCCTGGCATAACATTTACAACATGGAACGGTCTCCATAAACGGTGCTCATTTGGCACACAGCGTCAACCTCGGAAGAGCGCGTGCCCTTCTGACCAAGATCCAACACAGGTCTCTTCCAATGGGACATGACGCTGCCAACAGCTATGGCACTGCGCTGGCTCATGCCCAGTGACGACCGTGTCGGTCAAAACTTGGTCTAGCAGCGTTTCCAACATAATTTTCACGTAAACTAAACGCAGCGTCAAAGAGAAATCTGCTGGCTCACGATATGTTCACAACTGTATGTCGCTTTGGCCCGGATCAACGGCACGCCTTGCGCCTGGGTCGCCACACCGGCGCCCTGCACTGCGCTGACCATCCACCGATGCGCAAAGACCATCCGACATCCTCGCGCTACCGTGAAAGGGCCGTTGGACCGCACCAACGATAGCGGCGCCATTGAGCTGACGACCGACCTGCCCACGTTGCTAGCTTGCGTGTCACGGCACTCAATCCATCGGCTGATCGCCATCGGAATCGCGGCCTCAAACGTGCGAGTGTGGTCCAACGCCGCGCGCCATGTCATTACCATTCAGTGTTGTTCATCTCTCTGCGTATCGAACCGGTCCTGAACATTCCTTGCCGCAATTCGAGCGCCCCATGTCATGCCAGAGACCCCCCTCGGAACCGGGTCCGAAACCAGCTATCTTCGCCACACCGATGCCCCTCGAGTCCTACATCCTGCTCGGCTACCTGCTCGGCTCGATCCCGTTCGGCCTGCTGCTGACCCGCGCCGCCGGGTTGGGCGACATCCGCGCGATCGGCTCCGGCAGCATCGGCGCGACCAACGTGCTGCGCACCGGTCGCAAGGGCCTCGCCGCGGCGACGGTGGTGCTGGACGGACTGAAGGGCGCCGCCGCCGTGCTGATCGGCGGGTACCTCGCCGGGCACGACGCGGCGCTGTGGGCCGGGCTCGGCGCGGTGCTCGGCCACCTGTTTCCGATCTGGCTCGGCTTCCGCGGCGGCAAAGGTGTTGCCACCGGCTATGGCGTCCTGATCGCCGCTGCCTGGCCGGTTGGCCTCGCCGCGGGGGCGATCTGGCTGGTTCTCGCCGGACTGGCGCGGATTTCTTCGGTCGCCGGCCTCATGTCCTTCGCCGCCGCGCCGATCCTCGCCGCCCTGCTAACCGATTCCAGCGTCGTTAAGCTTGCGTTGGCGATCGCTGTGCTGGTGTTCATCCGCCACCACGCCAACATCCGCCGCCTGCTCGCCGGCACCGAGCCGCGCATCGGCGGCAAGGCGTAGGACCGGCCCCCACGGCACCACGGCCGGGGGCAGCAGGAGCCCGCCCGTGCCCGACCAAACCACCCCAATGCGCGAGCAAGACAACATCGACCGCCTGCGCCTGGCCCGCGCCGAAGGCGTCGGCCCGGTGACCTACCGTCGCCTGCTCACACGCTTCGACACCGCCGCCGCCGCGCTCAGGTCGCTGCCGCGGCTGGCCCGCGCCGGCGGCAAGGCCAATCCGCCCGTGGTGCCAACCGAGGCGGATGTGGTCCGCGAACTGGACCGCGCCGCAAAACTCGGCGCCCGGCTGCTTTTCCTGGGAGATGCCGACTATCCAACGCCGCTTGCCCGGCTCGACGACGCGCCGCCGGTGATCGCCGTGCAGGGCGACGCCGCCCTTCTGGCCCTCCGTGCCGTCGCGCTTGTTGGTGGCCGGAACGCCTCGGTCAATGGCCGCCGCATCGCCGAGGATCTCGGCGCCGAACTCGCGCGCGCCGGCCTTGTCGTGGTTTCCGGCATGGCCCGCGGGATCGACGCCGCGGCGCATGAGGGCGCGCTGTCCGTTGGCCATCCCCTTGGCCGCACCATCGCCGTGGTGGCCGGCGGCCTCGATGTCCCCTACCCGCCTGAACACGCCGACCTGCAGCGCCGCATCGCTGCCGCGGGCGCCGTAGTTACCGAGGCGCCGCCCGGCACCGCGCCCCAGGCAAGCCACTTCCCCCGCCGCAACCGCATCATCGCCGGGCTGACGCTGGGCGTGGTGGTGGTCGAAGCCGCACCGCGGTCCGGCAGTCTGATCACCGCCCGTCTCGCCGTCGAGGCGGGGCGTGAGGTGTTCGCCGTCCCCGGCTCGCCGCTCGACCCGCGCGCGCGGGGCGCCAACGACCTGATCCGCCAAGGGGCCACACTGGTCGAGACGGCCGCGGACGTGCTCGCGAACCTGCCCGACCACTCGGTGGCGGAAGCGGCCCCCTTGTTTGCGCGCCCCGACACACCAGATGGCGCGGCTGGCTTCTCCGAACCGCACCCGCTCGGCGCCGATTTGCGGGACTCCGCGCTTGATCACGCCGCGCTCTACGCGCAAGTACTTGATTTACTGGGACCTTCCCCAACGCCGGTTGACGCGGTGCTGCGACGCTGCCAGTTCTCTGCCCCCGCCGTGATGGCGGCGTTGCTGGAGCTCGAGCTGGCCGGCCGTATTGAAACATTGCCGGGTGGCCGGGTTGCGGCACTGTCGGACTGGAGTGGCTAGCGTTCGCCTTGACGAAACATGACAGGACACAATGACGGACGTTGTCGTCGTCGAATCGCCCGCCAAGGCCAAAACCATCAATCGCTATCTCGGTGACAAGTTCACCGTCCTGGCCAGCCTCGGCCATGTGCGCGACCTGCCACCGAAGGACGGCAGCGTCCGCCCGGACGAAAACTTTGCGATGGACTGGCAATCCGACGCACGCGGCGAAAAGCAGGTCGGCGCCATTGCCAAGGCGTTGAAGGGCGCTCGCACACTTTATCTGGCCACCGACCCGGACCGCGAAGGCGAGGCGATCTCCTGGCATGTGCAGAACATGCTGGCGGACCGCAAGGCGCTGAAGGGCGTCGACGTCCAGCGCGTCACCTTCAACGAGATCACCCGCACCGCCGTGCGCGCCGCGATGGCCGCGCCGCGGGCGCTGGATCAGCCGCTGATCGAGGCCTACCTGGCCCGCCGCGCGCTGGACTACCTGGTCGGCTTCACCCTGTCGCCGGTGCTGTGGCGCAAGCTGCCCGGCAGCCGCTCGGCCGGGCGCGTGCAGTCGGTCGCGCTGCGCCTGATCTGCGAGCGCGAGGCGGAGATCGAGGCATTCCGCGCCCGCGAATACTGGACCGTCGAAGCCGCCTTCACCACGCCCGCCGGTGCCCCCTTCACTGCCCGCCTGACGCACCTGAACGGCAAGAAGCTCGACCAGTTCGATCTGCCGAACGAAACCGCTGGCCTTGCCGCCAAGAAGGCGGTGGAAGCCGGCACCTTCCACGTTGGCACCGTCGAGAAGAAGCGCGTCCGCCGCCACCCGCCGGCGCCCTTCACCACCTCCACCCTGCAGCAGGAGGCCAGCCGCAAGCTCGGCTTCGGCGCGCAGCAGACCATGCGAATGGCGCAGCAGCTCTACGAGGGCGTCGAGCTGCAAGGCGAAGTCACCGGCCTGATCACCTATATGCGTACCGACGGCGTGCAGATGGCGGGCGAGGCGGTCGCCGCGATCCGCGACCACGTGAAGGCGACACACGGCGGCGACTACCTGCCGGCCGCACCGCGCGAGTACCAAAGCAAGATCAAGAACGCGCAGGAAGCCCACGAGGCGATCCGCCCGACCGACGTCGCGCGCACACCAGCCGAGGTCAGCCGCTATCTCTCGAACGACCAGCGCCGCCTGTACGAGCTGGTATGGAAACGTGCCGTCGCCTCGCAGATGGCTTCGGCCGAACTCGACCAGGTCATCGTCGATGTCACCGACGGCAAGGGTCTTACCTTGCGCGCCAACGGCTCGATCGTCGCTTTCGACGGGTTCCTGAAACTATATCACGAAGACCAGGACGACCCGGCCGAGGAAGACGAAAGCCGCATGCTGCCGCCGATGCGCGAGCGCGACCCGCTGCGCCGCGGCCAGGTCGACGCGACGCAGCATTTCACCCAGCCGCCGCCGCGCTATTCGGAGGCCAGCCTGGTGAAGAAGATGGAGGAGCTCGGCATCGGCCGACCGTCCACCTATGCATCGATCCTGTCGGTGTTGCAGGATCGCAACTATGTCCGGCTGGACAAGCGGCGCTTCATCCCGGAAGACCGCGGCCGCCTGGTGACCGCCTTCCTGGTGAGCTTCTTCGAGCACTGGGTGGACACCGGCTTCACCGCGTCCATGGAGGAAAAGCTCGACGACGTCTCGGCGGGCCAGCTCGACTGGCACGTGGTGATGCACGCTTTCTGGGATGAGTTCTCGCGCGCCATCGACCAGACCAAGGACCTGAAGATCAGCGACGTCATCGCCGCGCTGGACGCCGATCTGGGGCCGCACTTCTTCCCGGCGCGCGAGGATGGCGCCGATCCGCGCACCTGCCCCGCCTGCGGCACCGGACGGATCGGGCTGAAGCTCGGGCGGTATGGCAGCTTCATTGGGTGTTCGAACTACCCGGCGTGTCAGTTCACTCGGCGCCTGGCGATCGAGATCGGCGAGACCGACAACGAGGTGCTGAAAGACGGCATGCGCGACCTCGGCCCCGATCCGACGACGGGCGAGCCGATCACCGTGCGGCGCGGTCCGTACGGGCTGTATGTCCAGCGCGGCGAGGCGGGCGAGGACAAAAAGGTGAAGCCTCGCCGCACGTCGTTGCCGCGCGGCATGGAAGGCGACAAAGTCACGTTGGAGCAGGCGATCGGCCTGCTGTCGCTACCTCGGTTGATCGGGATCCACCCGGAGACCAAGGACAAGATCGAAGCGGGCATTGGGCGGTTCGGACCCTACGTGCGGATGGGCTCGGTGTTCGGCTCCCTCGATCGCGACGACGACGTGCTGGCGATCGGCATCAACCGAGCGGTCGATTTGCTGGCGAAGAAGCTTGCCAGCGTGCGCTCCCTGGGGATGCATCCGAAGGACCAGGAGCCGGTGACCGTGCGCAAGGGTCGCTTCGGGCCGTATGCGCAGCACGGCCAGACCGTGGCGAACCTGCCGCGCGGTGTAGCGATGGAGGAAATCACGCTACAGGAGGCGCTGGCACTGCTCGGCGAGAAGGGCAAGCAGTTGAAGCCGCGCGGTGGGGCACGGCGTGGCCGGGGTGCGCCGGCGCGCAAGACTGCCGCGGGGTCTCCACCGGCCGCCGCTGCCGCGGAACGCCGCGCCGCGCCGGGCAAACGCGCGGCACCTGCCAAGCGTGCGACAGCCGAACCGGCGGCGAAGAAGGCGGCTGGCGGCAAGGCTGCGGCGAAGAAAAAAGCGCCGGCGCGCAAAAAGAAGGCCGCCGCGAAAGCATCGGTCAAGCGGCGGGCCGCACGGTAGTCGCCATCACCGCGGCAACAGCCCGCTAGGATTTCCGGGTGATATTTCTCGCCCGAGGGCTGCGCCTGTGGCAGCTTGGCGCCGATGGACAATTCGATGAGCGACAACTTGGTGCTTGAACACCTGCGAGCCATTCGAGCCGACGCGCAAGAGATACGCGCCGAACAGCGCGAGCAGCGGACCCGGCTCGGTGCGATCGAACGCATATTGGCGCACGTGGAGCGCGACAACGCCGAATTTCGTCCCGAAATCGGCATCCGCTTCGATCGCGTCCATGATCGGCTGGATCGAATCGAGCGGCGATTGGAACTCGTCCCTGCGGCCTGATCTTCGTCGGTAGGGCGTGAACCGATCAGTGCATGCCTGGCCGGGGAACCCCGTTGGCGGCTCTGGTTGCCAAGCCATCAATGCGCGAGCGCGGCAGGCTCCGGCGGTTCGTTGGCCGAACTCGTGCGAAGCGGCAAGTCGCGCATACCCAGCGCAACGATCACCGCTGCCAGCATCGCCACCGCGCATGCCAGAAACGCGAGATGGAACGCCCCGGCCAGCGCCGCCTGCACATGCGGCAGCATCGCCGGCGCAACGCCTGCTAGCGCCCCATGGCTTTGCCGCACCTCACCAAGATCGATATGCGCGGTGATGCCGATCTCGGCCAGGCGTGCGGCAAACCCGCTGGCCAGCAACGCGCCGACCAGCGTGCTGCCGAACGCCCCGCCCATCGAGCGCAAGAACAGGATGCAGCCGGTTGCCGCGCCGATATCGCGCAGGTCGGCGGCGTTCTGCACGCAGACCAGGCTGCTCGGCATCACCATGCCGATGCCAAAACCCAGCACCACCTGGTAGCTCACCAGCAGCAACCGCGGCGTCGTCGCGTCGATCAGTGCGAGCATCACGAACCCGACCAGGCAAGCCGCCAGGCCGGCCACCATGATCGCCTTCATCTTGCCGTGCCGCCGGGCCAGCGAACCGGCAAACACGGCGCCGATGCAGTTGGCCGCAAGGAACGGCACCACCAGAGCGCCCGAGGCAGCGGCATCCACGCCGCGCACCAACTGGAAGAACAGCGGTAGCAGGAAGCTGCCGCCGAACAGCGCCATCGCGCCGCAGAAGGCAATCGCCACGCCGCGGGTGAACACCGGATTGGCGAACAGCCGCGGTGGCAGCAACGGGTCCGCGAAGCGCCGCTCCTGCCGCGCCAGCAACACCATCAGTACCAGGCCGATCACGCCGAGACCGACGATCGGCGGCGCCGTCCACGGCATCTCCACCCCGCCCCAACTCAGCACCAGCAGCCAGGCGCTGACCGCGGCCGTCAGCAGCCCCGCGCCCGCCCAGTCGATCCGCGCCTGCTTCACCCGTGGCTGCAGCAGCCTCAGCGCACGGTCGCACAGCAGCATCGCTACCAGGGCGATCGGCAGGTTGATCCAGAAGATCCAACGCCAGGTCAGCGTGTCGGTGACCCAACCGCCGATGATCGGCCCGGCGATCGAGGCGATGCCCCAGGTGGAGGCCATGTAGCCCTGATACCGACCACGCTCCCGCGGGCTGACCACGTCGGCGATCGCCGCCTGCGCCATGGCCATCAGCCCGGCCCCACCGATCCCCTGCAACGCCCGTGCGGCGACCAGTTGGCTCAGGCTGCCAGCCAGGGCGCACAACACCGAGGCCATTGCGAACACAGCCAGGCCGACCAGCAACAGCTTTCGCCGGCCATAGATATCCGAGAGCTTGCCGTAGATCGGCGTCATCGCCGTGGAGGTCAGCAGATAGGCCGAGATGATCCAGGCGAGATGACCGAAGCCGTTCAGATCCGCGGCGATTGCCGGCACGGCCGGGATCACCACCGTCTGGTCGATCGCCGCGAGGAAGATGCAGAGCAGGATGCCGCTCAGCACCCGCAGGATCTGCCGATGCGTGAAGCGTGGCGGAGCGGAGTCGTCGGGAGACTGCGTTGCTGCGGGCTGCATACCTGCTTCGATCCCTCGTTCCATCGCCGGCGATGCATGCCGGACACAGTCCCGCAGCGCCCCTCGGGCTGGGCGGTCCAAGGGGCAGATTTATACCGCAGTGCAGCATTGCCAGCTATGTCGGCAGGCTGACCCTGCTTTGCACCATGTCGTCGCTGCCGCACGATACGGCGTGTAAACGTGCGCCGTCCGACCGGAGCCTGGAATGTCTGCTCACTTCCGCGCCACACTGCCGCCGAGCCTGTATGCCGATACCGCACGCCCGCCGCCGGAAACGCCGCCGCTCGCCGGGGACCGCCGCACGTCGGTCTGCGTCATCGGCGCCGGGTTCACCGGATTGTCCGCGGCGTTGCACCTGGCGGAGCAGGGCACCGCTGTGATCGTGCTGGAGCGGAACGAGCCCGGCTGGGGCGCCTCGGGGCGCAACGGCGGGCAGGTCAATCCGGGGCTGAAGCATGATCCCGACACCGTGGAGGCCGATTTCGGCCCCGACCTTGGCGGCCGCATGATCGAGATGTCCTGGAACGCACCGAACGTCGTGTTCGACCTTATCGCCCGCCATCAGATCCAGTGTGAGGCATCGCAGTCGGGCACCATGCGCGCGGCATGGCAGCGGAACAATGTTGCCGACATCCACGCGGCCTACGATCAGGGCGCGCGGCGTGGCATGCCGGTCGAGCTTCTCGAACGCGAGGCGATGCGCGCCAAGACGGGCACCGATCGGTATCTTTGCGCGCTGCTCGATAATCGCGGTGGGCACGTCAACCCACTCGGTTATGCGCGCGGCATGGCGCAGGCGGCGATCCAGGCTGGTGCTGCGGTGCATGGCGGCACGCCGGCGACAAGGGTCTGGCGCGATGGGACGACATGGCGCGTGGCGACACCGAGCGGGACGGTGACCGCGGACCGTCTGATTATCGGCACCAACGGCTACACCGACGATCTTTGGCCAAAGTTGCGCCGCAGCGTGGTGCCGGTGTTCAGCGGCATCGCCGCCAGCGAGCCGGTGCCCGACGAGATCGCCCAGGCGATGATGCCGCACCGCGCGTCGGTCTATGAGCTCGGCAGCGTAACAACGTACTACCGGATCGACCGCGCGAATCGCGTGGTCATCGGTGGTCGCTGCCGCCAGACCGATGTTGCCGGAGCGGACCAACTGGGATTCCTCGTCAACTATGCCAAGCGCCTATGGCCGCGGATCGAAGGGATCAAGTGGACGCACGGCTGGAGCGGCCAGCTCGCCGTCACGCCGGACCACTATCCGCACATTCACGAACCGGCGCCGGGCGTGCTGGTTTGTGTAGGCTACAACGGCCGCGGGGTGGCGATGTCCACCGCCATGGGCCCGCAGCTGGCTAAACGTACGCTGGGCGGCGCGACGGCCGCAATCGACATGCCGATCACTGGGTTAAAGGAAATCCCCTTTCACGGACTGTGGAAATCGGCTGTTGCCGCGCGGGTGCTGTACGGCCGCATCCGCGACTACCTGCACATTTGATCGTACACCTCTCCCGCTCTTCGCGGGCTTGGGCCGCGAAGAGCGGACCAAGGTCGAGACGCGAAGCGACGAGGGTGAGGGTCGTGCGGCAGCTCGACCCTCACCCGCGTCGCAAGTGCTCCGGGACCTCCCGCACAGAGCGGGAGAGGTGAACGAAACGTCTGACATCCCGAACGTTCTCTACCGCGTGTACAACCACCGACTAACCAGCGTCTCCAGCGTATCTGTGAACGCACTCCGCGGCCCTTCCTCCAGCAGCGTCCCCGTCCGCATCACATACACATGATCAGAAATCCCAATCGCGCCCTTGATGTTCTGATCCACCAGAAGAATCGCCTTGCCCTGCGCCGCCAGCCCGGCGATCAGCTCATAGATCTGCGCCGTAACCCGAGGCTCCACGCTGGCGGTCGGCTCGTCGATCAACATCACCGTCGGATCGGTCAGCAGCGCCCGTGCAATCTCCAATTGCCGCTGCTGCCCACCCGAAAGCGTACCGGCCAACTGCTGACGCCGCTCGCGCAGGATCGGAAACCGCGCGAACGCCTGCTCGATCCGTTCCGCCGCCAGCTTCCGATCGGCACGGAACGACCAGGTGCCCAACCGCAGATTCGCATCCACCGACAGGAACGGGAACACACTCGGCCGCTGCGGCAGGTAGGTGACGCCGTGACCCGCCATCTGATGCGACCCGACCCCGCGCAGGGACGTCTCGCCCAGCCGGATCTCCCCCTCCAGCGCCGGCAGAAACCCAAACACCACCTTCAGCAACGTTGACTTGCCCGTCCCATTCGGCCCCAGCACGCAACGAACCTCGCCGCGCACCACATCCAGCGACATGCCGTTCAGGATGTTGATACCTGGCAGATAACCGGCCACGACCTGGCGGATGGTCAACGCCGGCGTGCGGTCAAACACCGGCGTACGCAAGCAGCACCTCCTGGTTGGCCCGCACCTCGTCCACCGTGCCGTCGGCGATTTTTGCCCCGCGCGCCATCACCACAAGCCGTTGCACAAGCCGCTGGATCGCCTCGATGTCGTGATCCACCACGACGAAGCTGCGCCCCTCGGCGTGCAGTGTTTGGATCAAGACGATGATCTCGTCGCGCAGGAACGGGTTCACCCCGGCGAATGGCTCGTCGAGGAACAGGATCTCCGGGTCCAGCATCAGCGCCCGTCCCAGTTCCAACAGCTTCTGCTGGCCGCCGGACAGGTTCTTCGCCTGCAATTTCTCCAGGTGCGACAGACCAAGGAAGTCCAGATGCCGCCGCGCGGTGCGCGTCGCATCGGCCCAGGTGGAGTGCGCCCGTGCCAGTCCCGGCACCAGCATGTTCTCCAGCACAGACATGCGGCTGAACAACTGGGTGATCTGGAAGGTGCGCCCCACCTTGCGCGCCGCGAATGCACTTGCCGATAGCCCGTCGGCCGGTGTGTCGTGCACCAGGATGTGGCCGGACGCCGGCGTCAGATGCCCGGTGAGCATGTTGATCGTCGTCGTCTTGCCCGACCCGTTCGGGCCGATCAGCCCGACCAGCTCGCCTTGACGCACGGCAAGGTCAAGGTGGTCGACCGCGATGATGCCGCCGAAGTTCTTGCTCAGGCCCCGCGCTTCGATAAGCATGGGGGCGTTGTTCAGCATGGGTGCCCGGGTCGGCGGCTGAACTTCTCCCCCTCCCCTTGAGGGAGGGGGTTGGGGGGAGGGGTTCGTGCCAGGACCACGCCGAGGCTTCTCGCACACCACCCCCTCCCCCCACCCCCCTCCCTCAAGGGGAGGAGGAGAATCTTTCCGGGCCATGCCGCCATCACGACCCCGCCTTGCGCGCGATCAACCTACGCAACCCACGCTGCCTCACCGCCTGGAACGCCAGCGCCAGCAACCCGTTGCGAGCGAAACGAATGGTCAGCAGCAGCAGCGCGCCGAATATCACCAGGCGCCACTGCTCGTAGCTGCGCAGCGCCTCCACCAGAGCCTCGCACAGCAGCGCCCCAACCGTGGCGGCGTACAGGCTCTCGGCGCCGCCGATCACCGCCATCGCCACCACCAGCCCCATCTGGTCCACCGAGCCGATATCCGGCGTCAGGATGCCGATGTAGTGGCCGAAGAACCCGCCCGCCAATCCGGCAAAGCTGGAAGTGATCGCAAACACCAGCACGCGGAACCGCAGCACCCGTACCCCGGCTGCCGCCGCCGCGTCCTCGTTCTCACGGATGGCGCGGAAGAACAGGCCCCAGCGCGAACGCTCCAGCCACACCATCAGCCCGAGCGACACCCCCAACAGCACCAACCCGACATAGTAGTACGGCGCATCGGACCTTGTGTGGAACAGCGGCGTTACCTCCAGCCCGCCGGAACCGCCAGTTACCTCGTTCTCCGACACGATGACGATGCGCAACACCTCGGAGAACGCGACGGTGAACAACGCCAGGTACGGCCCGCGCATGCGCAGGCAAGTATAACCGATGGCGGCGCCAACCACCGCGCACAGCACCACACCCGCCGCCATGCCGAGCGGGATCGGCACCCCGAACGACATCACCAGCAGCCCCGAGGTGTATGCGCCGAGCGAAACGAACGCCATATGCCCGAACGAGAACTGCCCGGCGTAGCCCGCCAGCAGCGCCCAACTCGCGGCGACGATGGCGTAGAACAGCGCCAGGATTGCAACCGTCAGCCAGTAGGCGTTCACCAGCGCCGGGAACGCCAGCACCAGCGCACCGAGCACCATGAATGCGGCGATCTGCGATGCGCGCACGCGCTATTCCATTGCCGTGTGGACGCGGCCGAACAGGCCGGTGGGGCGGACCAGCAGCACGACCATCAGCACGAGCAAGCTGAACGCCTGGGCGTAGGTCAGGCTGCGGCTGGGATCGGGAAACACCGCGACGAACATGCTCTCGCACAGCCCGATCAGCAGCCCGGCGATGATGCTGCCGCTGACCGAGCCCATGCCGCCCAGGATGACGATGGCAAATGCCTGGGTGTCCGGCAGCAGCCCCATCGAGGGCGACAGCGAGTAGATCGGCCCGACCAGCGCCCCTGCCCCACCGGCCAGCGCGCCGCCCAGCCCAAACGCCAGCATGTAGAAGCGCTGCGGGTTGATTCCGACGATCGCCGCGGACTCGCGCGACTGGCTGACCGCATTCAGCGCTTCGCCCCAGATGGTGCGATTCATGAACCACAGCAATCCCACCAGCATCGCGATGCCCGCACCGGCGGCGAACACCCGATCCCAGGTCATGATCAGCCCGCCGATCACCAGCACGCCGGCCCAGAACGACGGCGGTCGCAGCGGATACGGGCCGTAGATGATCAGGGCGATGTTGCGCAGGAAGATCGAGATGCCGAACGTGATCAGGATGCCGTAGTCGCCCTTGCGCTCGGTCGTCGGGCTATACAGCGGTGTCAGCAACGTGCGCTCCACCGCCACCGACAGCAGGAAGGCGGTCGCCATCGCCACCAGCACGGCCGCCAGCGGCGGGACGCCGGCCAGTGCGATGGCGAAATAGGCGAAATAGCCGCCCGTCATGTAGACCTCGCCATGGGCGAAGTTGACGATCTTCAGGATCGAGAAGATCACCGTCAGGCCCGCGGCGATGACCGCGTAGATCACCCCGATCACCAGGCCATTCAGGGCCTGGATCAGCAGATAATCCCACATGGCCTACCCGTCATGGCCGGCCCCCGGGTCGGCCCAAAGGGCCCCCCGAGGACCGGCTCCGGCCGGCCATCCACGACTTCGCTTGCTGGTCAAAGGCAAGTCGTGGATGGCCGACCCCCCGGCCTTCGCCAAGGGCAGGCTCCGCCTGTCCTCGGGCGCTTGACCCGGGGGCCGGCCATGACGACGTGGGCGTTGGCCGTGCGCCACCTGAGGCGCTTGTTTCTCGGCGTCGCCTAAGTGCCCGGCTTCTGGTAAGTGTACGGCACCGTCGCGTATTTGCGCGGCCACACGATCGGTGCGTCGGCCTGCGACTGCTTGACCGAAGCGTATTGCAGGAGCGTCAGTGGCGCGTCGAGGAACTGGTGATAGTGCCACGCCGGATCCTTCGACGTGGAGAACGAGTACTGCCCGCGCACACCAACATACTTGGTGGTTTCCAACGCGTGGATAATCGCCTTCGCGTCCGTACTGCCCGAGGTCTTGATCGCGTCGAACAGCAGCCACGCGCCGTCGTAGCTTTCCATCACCGCGCCCGACGGATCGGCGCCCTTGCTGCGCGCCTTGTAGGCTTTTACGAACGCCTTGGTCTTGTCGTTCCACGACGCCTGCGGCAGGCCGACATTCTCGGTGACCAGGTACTTGCCGGCGTCGCCGACGTTTTCCCAGAAGGTCGGATCGACCGCCTCGCCACCCGAGTTGTAGATGCCGCAGGTCGGCGTCGGCGCGAAGCCAAGGTCATGCGACTGACGGATCATCGGATAGGCGCCGGCTTCGGCGTAGACGCTGATGAAGAAGTCGAACGGCGGCGTCGCGCTCTTGAAACGCAGCAACTGCGCGGTGAAGTCGGTCAGGTTCGGATCGGCATCGACGGCGGTGAACTTGATGCCCGCCTTGGTCAGCTCCTGCTGCACCAGCGTGCGCGCGGCAAGGCCGACGTCGTCCTTCTCGGCGATGATGGCGACGTTCTTGAATCCGGCCGCGGCGATCCACTGGCCGATAGTCACATCGATCAGCGACACCGCCGGAGCGTTGCGGAACACCTCGGAATAGCCCTTGGCGGTGATCTCGTCGGACCACACGTCACAGGCCATGAAGGGGATGCCATATTTGTGGTAGACCTCCATCTCGGCCAGCGCGACGGGGCTGTGGAACTCGCCGAACACCGCCACGACCTTGTTCTGCGTGATCAGCCGCTCCGCCCCAGTGCGGCCCTCGGCCGGCATGCCGCGGGTGTCGGCGTAGAAGATTTCCACCTTGCGCCCCAGGATGCCGCCCGCTGCGTTGATCTCTTCGGCCGCCAGCACCGCGGCGTTTTTCATATTGGTGCCCTCGGCGTAGCCGCCCGGCGGCGACAGCGGGCCGACCCAACCGATGACGATCGGATCCGCGGCGCGCGCCCGCCGCCCGAGCACCGGCAGCGCGGCGGCAGCCCCGGCGCCGGCCAGCGCGGCGCGGCGGCCGACGGTTTGGGTGACGCTGGTCGAGGGGATGCTTGTCGGCGGGATCAGTGGACGACGCGGCATCGGGAACTCCTCATGCGGGATAATGGACAGCCGGAACGAAACCGACCTGACCATCACGCGGGCGTATTCTCAGGTCAACATGCTGAGGTGACCGGCTTGCCGACCTGAGGCCCAGGCTGCGTCATCGCGGCCATAATGCGCTGCCCGACCAGCCCGGTGTGCGCTAACGGAACGTCAAGATTTCGAGCGTATTGGCTGGGGCTCACAGTCAGGCCCGGACGAACCATGCGACAGGTCTTCGACGAGGTGCTGCTGCTCTGCCCGGAGGTGAAGACCGGCGGACCGGAAGCGCTGCACCAGCTTGGCTACCAGATCGCCTGCCATGGCGGCGCGACACGGATGGTCTACTACGCGCCGCACTCGCGCATCGAGGTCGATGGCGACGTCCTGCGCTGCCACTCCGAGGCCTCGCCGATGCCGGCGCATTTCGCGCAGTACCGGCCGCAGGTGCTGCGCGAAACACGGCTGGGGCCGGACACGCTGATGGTGTTCCCGGAACCGCTGTCGAAATTGGCCGCGGAATTGAACAAAGGCTACCAGCGCGCCGTGTGGTGGCTGTCGCTCGACAATGCCTTGCCGCAGAACCAGAATCTGCTGGACGCCCAAGCCCGGCGCGAACTGTTCGCGGATGCCAGCCTGATCCATCTTTATCAGTCGGACTACGCGCGGCGGTTCCTGGCGGCGAACGGTGCGGCGCAGTACTTTCCGCTGTCGGACTACACCGATCCGCAGTTCGTGCATCGCAGCCTGGTGACCTCCGACGTGGTCCCGATCGAGGCGCGGCGCAACGTCGTCTGCTTTTTTCCCAACAAGGGCGCCGAGCGGGCAGCGCGGTTCCTGGCGAATGAGGCGGCACTGCGGCACCGGATCGATTTCGTGCCGGTCCGCGACATGACCAAGGCACAGGTACGCGATACGCTGTTCAGCGCGCGCATCTATATCGATTTCGGTCATCATCCGGGCAAGGACCGCGTGCCGCGAGAGGCGGCGATCGCCGGTGCGGTGGTATTGCTGCATGCCGCCGGGGCGGCGAACTGCTTCCTGGATCATCCGCTGCAGGCGCCGTACCGGTTCACCGAGGACGACATCGCCTCGGGTGCACTGCACCGGCGGCTCGACGCGATCCTGGACGAGCCGGCCGCGCATTTCGCGGCGCAGCGCCCGTATCGGCAGGCGATCCTGCTGGAACTGGAGCGGTTCGATCTGGAAGTGCGCAACTTCTTCTTCTCAGGCGTGTGAGCGATGCCCATGGGTCAGCGATGATGCGGGGCAGGCGCATCCTGGTGGTCGGCGCGGGCTTCGCTGGCGCGGTGTACGCACGCGAGCTGGCGCAGGCCGGGTTCGAGGTGGATGTATTGGATCGGCGGGGGCATGTCGCGGGGAATGCGTATGATGAGATGTGCCCGACCGGCCAACGGGTGCACCGCTACGGGCCACACCTGTTTCATACAAATAACGAAAATGTGGTGCGCTGGCTGCAGCGGTTCGCGGTGTTTGTTCCGTATCAGCATCACGTGCAGGCCTTGCTGGCGGATGGCCGGCGCGTGCCGCTGCCGGTAAACCGGACGACGATCAACCAGGTCTTTGGGCTGCGGCTACGCAACGAGCAGGCCGTGCGGGCGTTTCTGCGCGGCCAGGCGGAGGTCGATCCGGCGCCGGCGAACGCGGCGGCGTTCCTGAATGCCTCGATCGGGCGGGTGCTGACCGACCTGTTCTTCCGCCCGTACACCCGGAAGATGTGGGCGCTCGAACTGGAAGAACTGGATTCTGCCGTCGTGAAGCGGATCCCGATCCGGTTCGATGACGAGAGTCGGTATTTTCCGGACGACCGGTTCCAGATGTTGCCGCGTGATGGTTATGCCCGACTGTTCGAAACCATGCTGGATCATCCGCGCATCGCGGTGACGCTCAACCAGGCGTTCGACGCGACACTGCTGGACGGCTACGCGCATTGCTTCAACAGCATGCCGATCGACGAGTTCTTTGACAGTCGGTTTGGCCCACTGCCGTATCGGTCGATCCGGTTTCATCATGTGGTGCGGACGGTCGGTGCCGAATCGGCGGACGCGGCGACCTTGAATTTCACCGATGATGGGCCTCTGACGCGGGAGACCGACTGGTCGTTGCTGCCGTTCCAGACGGGGCGAGATGGTGCGACAAAGACCGCATCGATGAAGCTGCCAGCGCTGAAGACGGTAACGCGGGAGGAGCCCTGCGATTATCTGGCAAACGATCTGGAGCGGTATTATCCGGTGAAGACCTCAGACGGGCGGTATCAGGCGGTCTATGCGCGCTACAAGGCGCTGGCCGAGGCGACGCCGAGAATGTCGTTCATTGGGCGGTGCGGTACGTATCAGTATCTGGACATGCACCAGGTTGTGAACCAGTCACTGACCCACGCTCGCGCGTGGGTGCGCGGGGCTGAAGCGCCCTTGGCGGCCATGGCGGTGGCGTAAGGAAGCAAGACCAGCGGCCGAAAGTTCCGACTCTCCACCCGTCATGGCCGGCGAAGGCCGGCCGTCCACGACTTCCCTTCGTGCGATCAGTGCAGCGTGGTCAGCCAAGTGAGGTGCGACGGGCGCGGTCACGTCGCCGTGGCGGATCGCCGAACGGAGTTGCGGCCCTTTCTTCAATCCGCGCGGTTCGTCGGCTTACCCGCTTGCCCCGTCTCCATTACCTCATCTCCGGCCGCTGAATCGCTCGCGAACCTGCTTCGTATCTGCCAATATACCGGCGCCACGATGCCGGCCGACGTCGTACTGGCGAACAGGAGGGGCCCATGCTCGATCTGACAAAGATTCGATCGCTGGTGGACGCGCGCCAGCCGAACCACACCTTGCCGCGGGAGCTTTACGCCGATCCGGACGTGTTCGAGTTCGATCTGGCGGCGATCTACCACCAGAACTGGATCCTGGCCGGCTTCGAGGCGGAGTTGCCCGAACCCGGCTCCTACCTGGCCTTCGCGGTCGGGCAATCGCCCATCGTCGTCGTGCGCGGCCGCGATGGCACCCTACGCGGCTTCTACAATTCCTGCCGCCATCGCGGCGCGCAAATCTGTGAAACCGGCAGCGGCACGCGGTCCTGGCTGATCTGTCCCTATCATCAGTGGACCTACGGCCTGGACGGGACGCTCGCCAACGCGCCGCGCATGCCGGCCGACCTCGATCATGCGCAGCATGGGCTGCGCCCGATCCATGTCGAAACCATCGCCGGCTCCATCTACGTGTGCCTGGCGGAACAACCGCCGCGGTTCGACGCTTTCCGCGATCAATTCGCCCCGCTGCTGGCACCGCATAATCTGGCGAATTCCAAGCTCGCCTATACCAGCACGCTGACGATGCGCGCCAACTGGAAGCTGGTGATGGAGAATGCGCGCGAGTGCTACCACTGCGCCGCCGGCCATCCCGAGCTTGCGGTGACCTACCCTGTGCAAGGCCGCCGCGCCTTCCTGTTCGAGAATGCCCAACGTTTCGCGCGATTCCGCACCAGGATGGCGGATGCCGGGCTGAATGTGGGTCCGGTGGAAGGCCCGTGGTGGCACGCGATACGCTTCCCGCTCAACGACGGCGCGGTGACGCTGTCCATGGACGGCCGGTTATCCTGTGCCAAGCTGCTATGCGATGCCGCGCAGGGCGATATCGGCACACTGGCCTGGACGCTGGAGCCGCATTGTTTTGCCCACGCAAACAGCGATGGCGCCTTCATGTTCAGCGCCATGCCGACCGGTCCGCAGGAAACGGTGGTCACCTCGAAATGGCTGATTCACAAGGATGCGGTCGAGGGAGTGGATTACCACGTCGACGCGCTGACCGAGCTGTGGACCAAGACCAACGAGCAGGACGGCGAGCTGTGCGCGGCCAACCAGCGCGGGGTCAACTCGCTCGGCTATGTGCCGGGACCCTACAGCGAGGACGCCGAGGCATCAGTCATGCGCTTCATCGATTGGTACTGCGGCGAGGCAACGCGCTACCTGGACGGCCATCGTCGGGTTGACCCGCGTGCTGGCACCGCGCCACGCCTTGCTGCGGTCGGCGGAGGGTCGTGATCGGCACGGCCGGCAACGGCTGGCGCATACCGATTTCGACCTTGGAGAAGTAAGTCAGCGGTCAATCTCGCGACGATTGCTACTATGCCAGGTAGCGAAACGACTGACCCACCGGCGCTGCGCCCACGTCATGCCGGTATCCACGACTTGCCTTCGTAACAGCAAAGAAAATCATGGATACCGGCACGCGCGCCCATGGCGACGTGGGCCCCGCCCAAGAGTTAATCCTTTCGACGCCGATGCCAGCCGAAAGCTAGCGCCTCGGCTCCCGCCAAAGCGTTCTGCCCCTCGGTCCGCCGCCAATGGCACAGCACCCTGGCGGGATTCCGCCATGTCACCGGGACTGACCCCGGAGTGCAAAGCACCAAACCGCAACCGTCGTTCGCCCGTTGCGTTACGGATGCGCCTCCGCCGCTTCCTGCGGGGCCTTCAGGCGTCGCTCGGCGATCTGCGCCTTCATCGCCTTCTGCAGCTTCTCGAACGCGCGCACCTCGATCTGCCGCACCCGCTCGCGTGAGATATTATATTCCTGCGACAGGTCCTCGAGCGTCGTCGGTTCGTCCTTCAGTCGGCGCTCTTCCAGGATGTGCCGCTCGCGCGCATTCAACGTTTGCAGCGCGGTAGCCAGCAGGGCCTGCCGCCCGGTCAGTTCCTCGCGGTCGCCAATCGAGGATTCCTGGCTTTCCAATTCGTCGACCAGCCAATCCTGCCACTCGCCCTCGCTGTCGGCGCGCACCGGCGCATTCAGGCTGTGGTCGGGCGCCGCAAGGCGGCGGTTCATGCTGATGACGTCCTGTTCCGGCACCGCCAGCATGGTCGCGATCTTGCTGACCTGTTCCGGTTTCAGGTCGCCGTCCTCGATCGCCTGCATCTGGCCCTTCAGCCGCCGCAGGTTAAAAAACAGTTTCTTCTGCGCAGCCGTGGTGCCCATTTTCACCAGCGACCAGCTATGCAGGATGTACTCTTGGATCGCCGCCCGGATCCACCACATAGCGTAGGTTGCCAGACGGAACCCGCGCTCCGGATCGAAGCGCTTCACCGCCTGCATCATGCCGACATTGCCCTCGCTGATCAGTTCGCCGACCGGCAGGCCGTAGCCCCGGTAGCCCATGGCAATCTTGGCAACAAGGCGTAGATGCGAAGTGACCAGTTTGTGAGCCGCGTCGAGATCCTCGTGGTCACGCCAGCGGCGCGACAGCTCCAGTTCCTCCTCCGGGGAGAGCATTGGGAACTTACGAATCTCCTGCAGATAGCGGGAGAGGTTGCCCTCGGGGGCAACGTTGATGACGGCAGAGACCATGACGGCTCCTTTCGCCTGTGCGGCTCATTGTCCAATCGACCCTGGCACAAGACGCTGAGGCAGGGGACTGAATTCCAGTCCATGAAACGGTAGGAATGTTACGTCCTGATTGGCTGCCCCGCGTTGGCAGCATGCCCCCCAGACGTTTGCCCGGGAGGTTCCTACCTTTCCTCGCCGAGCGCGATTTCCATACCGTACCGCGTTGGTCCTGTCAAGAATTCTGACCCAATCGTGACGGCCGGGCGTGTCGGCGGGCGGCGCGCTGCCAATCACCTTGGCCGGACGGCGGGCGTCTCGACGTCATCCAACAAGGCCACCAGGGCGGCAAAATCGGCCGGCAGGGGCGCTTCGAACGCCAAATTCGCCCCGCTGCGAGGATGGCGGAACCCCAAAACTGCCGCGTGCAACGCCTGGCGCGGGAAATCGAGCAAGCTGGACCGCACTGGCGCCGGTATGCCCCGCGCCGCGGCCGGAACACGACGCAAATAGACTGGATCTCCGACCACCGGATGGCCGATCGCGGCCAGGTGGACGCGAATCTGGTGTGTCCGCCCGGTGGCCAGCCGACATTCCAGCAGCGAAACCCCGCCATGCCAGACTCGCATCGTCTTGTAGCGCGTCAGTGCTGCTTTGCCGCCATGCGTGCGCACAGCCATCCGCTTGCGATCGCGCGGATCGCGCCCGACCGCACCCTCGATCTCGCCCGCCAGCGGCGAAGCCACGCCCCAGGCCAGCGCCAGATAGGCGCGGTCCAGGTCGTGCGCGGCAAAGGCCACGCTCAGCCCCGCCATCGCGTGCTGGCTCTTCGCCACCACCATCACGCCCGAGGTGTCCTTGTCGAGCCGGTGCACGATGCCGGGGCGCCGCTCCCCGCCGATGCCGGGCAGGGTGTCGCCGCAATGCGCCAGCAGGGCGTTGACCAGCGTGCCGTCCTCGTTACCGGGCGCCGGATGCACAACCAGCCCGGCCGGCTTGTCCAGCACGATCACGTCGTCGTCCTCATACAGGATGGTGAACGGGATCGACTGCGGCTGTGGCCGCGGCGGAGTTGGCGACGGCAGCGTCAGCGTGTAGACCGCGCCCGGCTGCACCTGCTCGGCCGGCTCGTCCAGCACGGTCCCATCGCGCCGCGCCTGCCCGGCCTCGATCAGCGATTTGACACGGGAGCGTGAGAGCGTGCCGATGGCGTCGGCGAGGAAGCGATCGACCCGCTCACCGCGCGTTGCCGGACCGGCGGTGATTTGCAATGGTTCGCCCGGCGTTTCGCTCGGTGGTCTTGCTTCACTCGGGGGTGGCACGGCGATCATGCTGCCGGCGGATAGCGCGAATCGGCCTCCGGCGGCAGTGGCCGGCTGGACGTTCGGGGGGACGCACCCATGACCGCCCTCGCCGCCTGCCATGTGGAAATCCGCACGTGGCTGGAAACCAACTGCCCGCCCGCGTAGACAGAAGCTTAAGCCGACGGCACTCGGGCAGGCAGCGGCGGCCGTAGCAGACGGGGAAGGAACAGGGTTATGGGCGTGGTCAAGGTGCTCGCAGTGCTGATGGGGGTGCTGATCATCATCGGCAGCACCGTGGTGGTGGTCACCATCATCAAGCGCTCCACCGGCGAGTTGAGCGCCGCCAACGTCGCGGTGGTGCTGGACGAACCGACGGGAACGCGCATCGGCGGAATCGCCGCGCTGTCGGACCGGCTGGCCGTGCTGCTGCAAGGCGCCGGACCCGACCGCATCGTCCTGGTCAATCCACGCACCGGCACCGAAGCCGGCACGATCGCGCTCGCGCGTTGAGCCGGTTGCAGCTCTGATCTGGTTGCAAACAAAACGGAGGCACGCATGTCGTCCACGCTCCCCCGGCTGAAAGCCCCCTCCTGGCTCGGCGAATTTCGAGCCTTCATCATGCGAGGCAGTGTTGTCGACCTTGCCGTCGGCATCATCATCGGCGTCGCCTTTACCGGGGTGGTCAACAGCCTGGTGAAGGACATCTTCAATCCGATCCTGGGCCTGCTGATCGGCGGCATCGACTTCACCAACATGTTCGTCGCGCTGAACGGTCAGCATTACGCCACACTGGACGCAGCCAAGCAGGCCGGCGCGCCGACGGTTAATTTCGGGCTGTTCATCAATGCCATCATCCAGTTCCTGATCGTTGGCTTCGCGATCTTCTGGACCGTCAAGGCATTGATGAAGATGCGGCTGCACCAGACGGCTGCCGCGGGTCCGAAGACCGAGGAATTGCTGATCGAGATTCGCGACCTTTTGAAGGCCAAGGCATAGCGCCGTTTTTGTCGCGCCGGTTTCGGGGTTTCAGGATAGCGTGGCGCGGGCGGACAGCACCTGATCCAGGATCGGCGACGGGTGAGATGGCCGACCCATACGCCTTGCCAACCCTCGGGTTCCGCGCCCCTTGCCGTTCCATGCCATTCCGCAATTCCATGATCGGGCGCGCTGGCAGCGGCGGGACACTGACCTGTGGTCGACCGCGCCTCGCCACGCCCTTCCTGCCGCCCCAGGTTGCCCGTAGTGTTGCAGCGTGCTGACCCACCCGTTCCCGAATGATGGCCCAGCCGGTGTTGCCGGGAAGACCGGCGCACGCTGGGGCGGGCGGGATGCCTGGGCCTTCGGCTTCGACCAGCGTCTCGCCGTTGGTGTCTGGCTCAGCCCGCTGCTCACACTTCTCGATGCCGACCGTGCGGCCGCGCATGCCGGCGTGAAGGTCAGCGTCGCTCCATGAACGAATGGGTCGGCCGATGCCTGCTGTTGGCTACCTTGCTGCTGACCAGTTGCGCGTCGGGGCCCGAGGGCGCTTGCAAGCTGGTCTGGCGCGCCGACCTGCCGATCGAGCCGCGCAACAACCTGATCTTCGTCGGCGTGACGTTCAACGATCATCCTGCCACGATGGTGCTGGACACTGGCGCCGAACGCACCACCCTGACCGAGGCCGCGGTGACCCGCCTGCACCTGCGCCGCGACCTGCACCACCCGACCAACACCATGGGTATCGGCGGTCCCAGCGCCAGCTACGAGGCGGTGCTGGATGATTTCGCAGTCGGCGTCTTTCGCCTGCCAGTCGACCGTGTCGAGGTCGGTACATTCCCGATACCCGAGATCGGCGGCATCCAGGCGGACGGGCTGCTGGGCGCCGATATCCTGCTGGCGTTCGACCTTGACATCGATCTGCCGGCGCGCCGCCTGACAATCTATCGGGCCCGCCCCTGCGCCGACTCGCGTCCGCCGTGGACGGTGCCATACGCCTCGGTCGAGGGGGTGAGTACGTGGCGCGACCGCCTCGTGGTACCGCTCGCGATCGACGGCGCTGACGGGCACGCGGTGCTGGACACCGGTGCGCAGCGCACCGTCATACGACCCGAGTTCGCCGCGCGCGGCGGCGTGACCCAGGCCATGCTGGACGCCGACCTTAGCGCCAAGATGCAGGGCGCCTCGCGCGAGCAGGCATCATACCAGATGCATCGCTTCGACACGGTCCGCATAGGAAGCGATACCGCGCACGGCGTGCCTCTGCCGGTCGCCCGCTTGCCAGGTGGCGAGCAGGACGCACTGATCGGCGGGGATTTCATGCACGGACGGCGGATCTGGCTGTCCGCCGCCTCGCGTCAGATGTTCTTCACCGCGCCGGAGCCGTGATGCCCGCGCCCGCCGTACACCTCTCTCGCCCTTCGCGGGAGAGGTCGAGGCGCGAAGCGACGAGGGTGAGGGTCGTGCCGCAACAATACCCTGACCCGTCCCGCTCCGCGCGCTGACACCTTGATCCGCCCTTCGCGGCCCAAGCCCGCAAGCGGGAGAGGTGCACGCGCAACGTCAGCTATTAGGCCCGCGCTCCATCGAGATCGGCTGCCAGCGGCGCAGGTTGGACTTCATCAGCACCGCCGGGTTGACGCAGCTCATCGGCCACTTCCCATTCAGCACCAGCGCCAGTTCACGCCCCACATGACGTTTCCGAGCCGGATCGAACCGGGCTGACGCCGAAGCAGTGTGCGCACTGAGCGTAACGTTCGGCATGCCCAGGATCGGATTGTTGTTGCCCGGCGGTTCGATCTCCAGCACATCCAGGCCGGCATGGGCGATCCACCCCTCCTGCAACGCCTTGATCAACCCAGCCTCCTGCACTGTCGGGCCGCGGCCGGTGTTGATGAAGATGGCGGTCTTCTTCATCAGCTTGAAGTGCTTCTCCATCAGCATGCCCTCGGCCTCCGGCGTCGCCGGGGCGTGCATGGACACGAAGTCGGATTGGGTCAGCACTTCCTCGAGCGTCGATGGGATCACGCCGTGCTCGACCATGATCAGTTCCTCGATGAACGGATCATACGCCATCACCCGCAGGCCGAACGGCTTGGCGCGTTTGGCCACCGCGCGCGCGACATGACCAAACGCAATCAGGCCGAGCGTCTGGCCCATCATTCGCGGGATTTGCAGCAGTGCCGGACGGCCCTCGCGCCATTTGCCTTCGCGCACCATGCGGTCCTGCTCGATCGTGCGCCGATGCGACGCCAGCAGCAGCATCAGCGCGTGATCGGCGACTTCCTCGATGAAAGTGTCGGGGCAATTGGTCACCGGCAGGCCGCGCGCCGTGGCGGCGGCGACGTCGACACTGTCGACGCCGACGCTGCCCAGCACGATGGCGCGGCACTTGGTTGGCAGCCCATCCACCACCTTCTTGGTGAAACGCATGCCCTTGGCATAGATCGCCTCGGCATCCTGGGCGAACGCGATGAAGCCGTCCTCATCCGTGGGGCCTTCGACGATCTCGGCGTCGAGGCCCGCAAGGTCTTCCATCTCGTAGTCGTAACCGCCACCCGCGACGGTAAAGCTCGCCCCGGCGGGCGTCGCGATCTTGTATTTGGCCAAGTTTCAGTCTCCTTGATTGGAACGCATCGGCAGGCGGTGGGCGGGTACGGGCGATCACTACTCCCCCTCCCCTTGAGGGAGGGGGTTGGGGGGAGGGGTCGATCCGCACCATTGATGCCGCCAACCCCTCCCCCCCACCCCCTCCCTCTAAGGGGAGGGGGAGTAGCAATCACGCCTTCGGCGGCCGTGCGCGCACCGCCTTCTCATTCACATCGATCCCCCAGCCCGGACCCTTCGGCAACACGAATTCGCCATCCTCGATCACCGGCACGGTCTCATAGAACTCGTCGCGCCACGGCGCGCTGTCGATGTCGATCTCCATCACCCGGAAATTCGGCGCCACCGCGCTGAACGTCGCACTGATCGCGCTGCACAGATGCCCGTAGAAATTGTGCGGTGCGCAGTTCACCTCGTACACATCCGCCATCGCCGCGATCTTCAGCGACTCATTCAGCCCGTTCCAGATCACATCGATGATCGCCACATCGGTCGCGTAATGGTCGAAGAACGGCTTGAACTCGCGTCGCCCATGCAACGTCTCGCACGATGCGATCGGACACGGCGCACCGCGTTTGATCTCGGCCAACGCCGGCGCATCATGCGTGTCAATTTCCAGCCAGGTCAGGTTTGCCGGCGCCACCGCATCGGCGATGCGCTTGAAACCCTCGGTCTTGAAGTTGAAGTTGATGTCGAGATGAATGCCCATGTCAGGCCCCACCGCCGCGCGGATCGCCATCAACTGCTCGGTCACGCCGCGCACCAGCCGGTTGTCCCAGTTCAGCTCCGGCCAGCCGACAGTGCGCCCAAACCCCGGCACATACGAGGCCGGCTTACCGTCAATCATCGGAATGATGTTGGTCTTCAGCGCCCGAAACCCACGCGCCTTCACCTCCTGTGCATGGCGCGCAATGTCGTCATAACTGTTCAGCACCGGCACGCCCATCAGCTGCGCGCTGCGCACCCGATAGGTGGCAAAATGCGACCAATAGACCGGAATGCGCTCGCGGATCGGGCCACCGAACAGCGCGTAAACCGGCACCCCATATGCCTTGCCCGTGATGTCGAGCAGCGCATTCTCGATCGCCGCGATCGCCTGCTGGTTGATCCCGCCGCGCGACTGCCGCGTCAGCACGTGCAGATGCTGCGTTACCTGCTCATAAAGCCGCGGGTCCCTGCCGATCAGCGCGGGAGACAGCAGCCGGATCACCTCGGACAATCCAGCCGAGCCGAAGCTTTCGTTGAACTCCGACCAGCCGACAATCCCATCGTCGGTGGACACCTTGAGGAAGGAAAACATCCGCCAGCCAGCGTCCGCCTGCAGCGTCTCGACCCGTGCAATCTTCATGCGTCCCCCCGCCTGGCGTTCGGTTGCCCCGGCAAGCAATTCCAAGCACGGAGCGGGGCGTAAGGGAAGGCCAGCGCATTCCCTTGGCAAGACGGTTGGGCGTACCAGGCACTGGATCGAGACCTGCGGCAGCGGCGTAACACCAGAACACGTATCAGCAGTTGCCGGCCATTCAAGAGCCCGTTTGAAAGCGGTTGGCGGGCGGCGCGAACGTGGCTCACGCTGAGCATATCAACCAGCTTCAGCCTACAGACCGAGTCGAGTGGCAATGCGTCTCGCTGTCGCCTCGCGTAGCGCCGTGATGTCCGCGACAGCTTTCCGCGCCTCACTCACGATCGTGGCTGGCGCAGTCTCGGGCGTGCCGCTGTTAAATGGTGGCTCGGGCGCATAGACCATGTGCAGCTGGATCGCCTCTGCGGCTGCGTCCCCGCGCAACTCGGCCGCGAGGCGCAAGGCGCCGTCGATTCCGGCCGTGACGCCGGCGGCAAAGACCCAGGCGCCGTCCACGACCACCCGTTCGTTGACAGGGATCGCACCGAACAGCGACAGCAGGTGAAACGATGCCCAGTGCGTCGTCGCCCGGCGACCCTTGAGCAGGCCAGCCGCGCCGCACAGCAGGGCGCCCGTGCATACGGAAAAAATGCTGCACGCGCATGCCGCCTGCTGCCGGATCCAGTCCAGAACCTCCGTGTCTTCCATCAAGGCCTCCTGGCCAAAGCCGCCCGGTATGTGAAGGACGTCCAGCGGCGGCGCGTCGGCCAGGGTCGCATCAGGCGTCAGCTGCAATCCTTTCACATCGCGAACGGGCGCGGTGGTCTTGCCGTAGATGCGATACGTTGTGTTCGGGATACGCGACAGGACCTCAAATGGTCCCGTCAGGTCGATCTGATCAATTCCCTCGAACAACAGGGAGCCGATGTGCAAGTGGACGTTATGCGGGATCATGTACATCTCCGGGTCGGAGGTCACGGATAGACAACGCAAACCTACCCGGGTATAGGTTGGCGGAAATGCCAAAGTCCCCTCGGTTTGCGCCAAACGCGGTCCGTGTCATCGACGTGCTGATCTATCCGGCGGTGCAGTTGCTCGACGTCACTGGGCCGATTCAGGTGTTCGCCTCTGCCAACGATCACGTCACCAGCAACGGTGGAGCGCGGCCCTACGTGCTCAGGGTTGTGGCGCAAAACGGCCAGGGCGTTACCGCTTCGGCCGGGCTGGCACTTGCGGCGGAGCCGCTCCCGCCTGTCGGGGAGGCACTGGATACCCTCCTGGTCGCCGGTGGCGAGGGTGCCGAGGCGGCTGCCGAGGACCCCGCGCTGGTCGATTGGGTGCGGGAGCGAGCGGGGCAGGCGCGTCGCGTCGCGTCCGTCTGCACCGGGGCCTTCCTGCTCGCCGCAGCGGGCGTGCTGGATGGGCGACGCGCGGCGACCCACTGGATGTACTGCGCGAAGCTTGCCCGGCGCTTCCCTGCCGTGCGTGTCGAGTCCGATCCGATCTTCGTGTGTGATGGTCCGGTTTGGACCTCAGCAGGGGTGACTGCCGGCATCGACCTGGCGCTGGCGCTCGTGGAAGAAGATCTGGGCCGTTCTGTCGCGCTCGCCGTGGCTCGCTATCTGGTTGTCTTCCTCAAGCGTCCCGGCGGACAAGCACAGTTCAGCGCTGCATTGTCTTTACAAACAGCAGACGACAAATTCGGAGCGCTCCACGACTGGATCAACGGTCATCTCGGGGGTGATCTTTCGCTTTCGGTCCTCGCCGATCAAGCCGGGATGAGCGAGCGCAGTTTCAGTCGGCACTATGCGGAGGCGACCGGGCAGACGCCGGCCCGCGCCATCGAGCGGTTGCGGGTGGAGGCGGCGCGGCGGCAGCTCTCAGACTCCAGGGTCCCGGTCAAGCGTATCGCACGGCAATGCGGCTTCGGGACGGAAGAGACGATGCGGCGCAGCTTCCTTCGCCTGCTGTCGACAAACCCGCAGGACTACCGCACCCGCTTTAGTATGTAGTGCGTGCGGCGTCGCATATCTGCTGCCCGCCACCGACGCTCGTGTCGTTCTGGGCGCTAGCCACACTCACCGGCTCCGGATGATTGCCGACAAAGTCGAGGCAACTGGCAGACGAGTTCGTGTTCGCTGGCTCAACTTCACCAGACCGGACGACATGACGGCATTCGCCGTCACGCCACGGCACGTCTGAATACGCTCAGGCAACGGAGCCTGGCTGTCGTGTGGCGCGGAACGTGGGGACTTTGGCGAACCCGCATCGCCGGGCGCGACTAAATGGTGCACATCGAACGCGCCCACTCGACATCGCATTTACCGGTTTCGCCCAGCCAGACGGCGCAGTGCCAGACGGCGCAGCGAACGACGGAATGCGGGAACGTCGGCCCCACTCAACACTTGCGAAAAGCAATTCAGATGGACCAGTTCCCGGTCTACACGATCAACTCGGCCCCGGAAGGGTCGAAGCCTGCACTGCGCGACCTGCAGGCGGCGTTCGGGATGATCCCCAACATCGCCGGCGTCATGGCGACATCGCCGGTGCTCATCAATAGCTTGGTGGGCCTCTTCGGCAGAGTCCACGGCGGCAGCTTTACCGAGGCGCAGATCCAGACCCTGCTCCTGACCAACGCCGTGACGAACGCCTGCACCTGGGCGGTCGCGTTCCATACCGCTCTCGCGCTGAAAGAGGGACTCGATCCGGCGGATGTCGAGGCGATCCGTGCCGGCCGCTCGCCGTCGGATGGTAAACACGGCGCGCTCTCGACCCTGACGCGGACGCTGATCGAAAAACGGGGGCGGATTGACAATCAGGTCGCCGAACGTTTTCTGGCCGCCGGTTTCGGCAAGGATCACTTGCTCGAAGTGATCGCGGTGGTCGCCGCCTCGACGATTACCAACTATACCGGTAGCGTCACGAAACCGCCATTGGAGGCGCCGTTCCAGGCGCACGTATGGAGCCGCTGAGCCGCGGGCTCGCGGCCAAACCCAGGCACGGCGGCGACAGGCCGCTGTGCCCCTTTTTGCCGAGACACAGAGCACTGGTTGATGGCTGCGGGGGAGCCAGTTGATGGTACCTACCCACTGAACTTCATAGTCGGCAGGGATCAGGCCGGACCCGGTCAAGCCTAACGAACGACCGGCTTCGCGGAGGACTTTCGTGCCTCTGGATGGCGTGCATGGGCGCGGGGCAGACATCGATGCCACACGCGCACTACGTCCAGTTTCCACCCATGTCGGCAGTCGCCGGGTCGCTCGGGCCGAACCACCGACCCTCTTTACCCATTCAAACTGACCGACCATCCAAATTCACCGCAAGCGCGGACCCAACCTTGGCGACTTGGCGTCTTGGCGGTTCACTTCCGGCTGCCATCCCCCGGCGCCGCCCCCTCGCCCCACCTTCCCGCCCAACCCCCAGCAAGCCCCCCCGCTCCACCCCACCACCCCACCAGCCGAAAGCCCATTGGCGAACCCCGCCGCGATGCTATCGTGATCCCAACCACCACCGACCGCCCCTGGGGAGGCTCCAATGCAATACGAGGTCAGCTTCGGCCGCCTGGATCGTAAGCCTCGCCCAACGACCCCCGGGACCAAGTTCCGTCTCGCCCTGCTCGGCGATTTCTCCGGCCGCGCCAACGCCGGCACCCTGGAAACCGGCGAGGCCCTCGCCAAGCGCCGGCCGATCAAGGTGGATGTCGACTCGCTCGACACGGTGATCGAACGGATGGGCCTGACACTCAACCTGCCGCTGGATGAGGAAGGCGGGACCATCGAGGTCAAGCTCGCCAGCATAGACGATTTCCATCCCGATCAACTTGTCGACAACCTCGAGCTGTTCGAACAGCTCACCACGCTGCGGCGCAACCTGGGCAGCAAAGCCGGCTTCGATCGCGCCGCAAAGGAGGTGCTGTCCTGGAGCGGCGAAGAGCTGTTGCCCCCGCCGCCCCGCACCGCGCGCGGCACCGCCATCGCCACCGATCGCAAGCTGTCGGATTTTGCCCGTCTCACCGGCCGCCCAGGCACGGCGGAGGTAGCCGAGGCCTCGACCGAGGACCTGGTGCGCCGCCTGATCGGCCCGTTCATCGTGCCGGCGCGCGACGCCCGCCAGGACCAGCTCATCGCGCGGGTGGATGAGGCGTTGTCAGCCGCGATGCGCCGCGTCCTGCACCACCCCGACTTCCAGTCAGCCGAGGCGACCTGGCGCGGGGTGGAATTCCTGGTCCGCCGGATCGAGACCGGCGCCAAGATGGAGATCGTGCTCTACGACGTCTCCGCCGAGGAACTCGCGGCCGACATCGCCGCGACCGACATGCTGGACAAGACCGGGCTCTTCGGCATGCTGGCCGAGCAGCCTGCGCTGGATGCCCATCAGGGTCCGCTGTCGGCGGTGATCGGCCTGTACGGGTTCGAGGTAACGCCGCCGCACGCCGACCTGCTGGCTCGGGTGGCGCAGGTCGCGGCGGCCGCGGGTGCGCCGTTCATCGCCGGGGTTGGGCCCGATCCACTGCTGACCCCATTCCACGATCAGCATCCGCTGATCCAGGACGCCTGGGCCGCGCTGCAGGAACTGCCGGCCGCCGCCTATCTCGGTCTGGCCGCGCCGCGCTTCATGCTGCGCATGCCATACGGCAAGAAGTCGGACCCGATCGACGCGTTCGCGTTCGAGGAGTTCACCCGTCAGGGCGGCCTGTCCAGCATGCTCTGGGGCCACCCGGCGTTGGTCCCGGCGCTGCTGCTTGCGGAAACCTGGGGCCAGCAGGGCTCCAAGATGAAGCTCGGCTCGGTGATGGGCGTGCGCGACATGCCGTACTACGTGTACATCGGACCGGACAACGAACCGATCGCACTGCCTTGCACGGAACGGATGTATTCCGAGCGCCAGGCGGTCCAGGTGGCCAGTTATAAGGTGATGCCGCTGCTCTCGATCCGCGGCCGGCCGGAGGCACGCCTTGGCGGGTTTGCCTCGCTCGCCGGCAAGCCGTTGGCGGGCTTTTGGGCGCCGTTCGACGCCAAGGCACCCCCGGCGCCGCCCCCAGCCGCGCCCACACCGGCAGCGCCGGCGTCCGAACCCGAGGCAGCGGCAGACGGACCAGCGGCAGACGAGCCAGCGCCGGCCGAGGATGCCGCCATGAGCGATCTTGACAAGATGCTCGCCGGCCTCAACGCGCCCGCCGAGCCCGCAGCAGCCGAGGAGGCGCCGGCCGAAGACGCCGCCATGAGCGACCTTGACGCCTTGCTCGCGAGCTTGAATGCACCGGCCGAGCCGGTCGCCGAGGATGCCACCGAGCCCGACCTCGACGCGCTGCTCGCCTCGCTCAAATAGTGTCGAGCCGCGCCGTTTGGTTCACGCCGGACGCACGATGATATCCACCCGCTGGCTCTCCTGCGTCATGCCGGGGATTTCGCTGACGGTTCGCAGCACCCGGGAGATATGTCCGCGCTGGATGCCGCTTTCAGCCAGCTTATCCTCAATGAGCTGCGCCCGCAGGTGCGACAGATCGGCCATCGCCTGCGGCCCGTCCGGATCGAGATACTCGGCCAGGATCACCGGCGCCTCCGGGTGTTCGTTCGACCGAACGACCGCCGCCCGGATCACCGCCAGCGCGTCAGGGTCCAACATAGCCGACCACTGCGCGAAGAACACCGCGTAGTCGGGTGAGCTGCGGCGGATGCGGTCGGCGATGTTGTGATGGATGAGCCACGGCATGCCCCCGCTCAACGGCTCACCGCAGTTCTGCACCCACAGATCGTGTACATCGGATTGGGACTTCGCACCGCACCAGTTCGATGCTAACATTCGGCGTCAGTGTGTTGGCGAGCAGGTCGTCGATATATACCTCGCCGCCGACCAACCAGACCCGGCCGTTGTACTCAGCGAGCGTGATGTCTGCCATGCAAGCCTCCTCGAAACGCCACGACCTCCAACGCCACAACCACCGGCGCTCAGCCATGCCCCAGCGTTCAATCACGCCCCAAGGCTCAAGCACGCCCCAAGGCTCAAACATTGCTCTGTGCAGCGGTAGGTCGCCATGCCGCTGACGTTTGTCCTCGACGGTGCAGGCGGCGCCCGTCGCGAAACCCGCACACTGAGCCAGGGAACCTTATCGATCGGTCGCGCTCCCGGCAATGACTGGGTGCTGGACGACCCGGATCGGCAGCTTTCCAAAACGCATTGCGTCATCGTCGCATCGGGCGGTCACTACGTTTTGACCGATCTCAGCACCAACGGCGTGTACGTCAACGGTGCCTCCGAGCGCATCCCGCGTAAGTTGCAGATCGAGCTGACGGACGGCGACGATTTCCGGATCGGCGAATACGTGATCCGCGTCAGCGAGACGGATGTCGGCCCGCTCCATGCCGGTGCAGGCGGGGCGCCCGCCGCGCCGTTTGTGTCCGGACACGCGCAGCTTGCACCCGGCGGCGTGGCGCGCGCCGATCCGTTCGCCACCCCGGGGGATTTGACACCTGACCCGCTGGACGATGTGTTCGGCGAAGCGTCCGCCGCGCCTTTCGTGCACCCGATCGCGGCACCCCCGCCGCGGGTACTGCGCGCCAATGATCCGTTCGATCTGGCCGACGACAAGGTGTCGGCGCGTCAAATCGATCCGGACGACGACCTGTTCGGGGGTATCACGCCGTCCGAGCAGTGGCAGGGTCCGTCGCAGGCGGACAACGTGGACGCACAGATGCAAGCCTTCGCCGCGCCGAAGGCGATAATGCCGACGAATTTCGACGATCTCGATTTCGATGCGCTGCTTGGAGATACGCCGCCGGGCCAGCCCGCGCCGGCACCGCCCCAGGCGTTGGCACCGCCGCAGATGCCGGAACCACGCGCGACGCCGACGCGCGTGCCGCCGGCCGCGTTTCCCGCCCCGCCGACGCGGGCGCCCGCAACATTCGATTTCGAGAACGAACCGCCGCCAGCGGCGTTTCCCGCCCAGCCGGGGGCAGCGCCGCGGACACAAGGGCCGTTCGATTTCGAAGATACGCCGCTGCCGCCCGTGCCGTTCCCCGCCTCGGCTGCCGCGCCCGGCGGGGCAATACCTGCTGGGGCGATGCATGGCGGGGTCATGCCTGCCGGGGCCACGCCAGCGGCGGCACCGCCGTTCGGGGCAACGCCCGGACCCGGCACGCCGACCGCGGACGGGGCCAGACTGCTCGCTGCATTCCTCGAAGGCGCAGGCGTCGCCGGGCTGGCGCTCGGCCCGGACCCGGAACGCGCCATGCGCGAGGCCGGCGCCGTATTCCGCGCGCTGGTCGAGGGCATCCGCCAGGTGCTGATCTCGCGCGCGTCGATCAAGAACGAGCTGCGTGTCGAACAGACCATGCTGCGCGCGCAAGGATAACAATGCCTTGAAATTCTCGGTCACGGCCGAGGATGCAATCGCTGCACTGTTGCAACCGTCACGGCCGGGCTACAAGCTGCCACTCGACGCAACGACGGAGGCGTTTGACGACGTGCGATCGCACGAGATGGCGGTGATGGCGGGTGTGCAGACCGCGCTGATGGGTCTGCTGAGGCGGTTTGAACCGGCGGCGCTGGAGAAACGCCTGGAACCCGGCCTGATCAGCAACATCCTGCCCTCGGCACGCAAGGCGCGCACCTGGGAGCTGTTTTGTGCCACCTACAACACAATCGCCACCGAGGCGCAGGAGGACTTCCATTCGGTGTTCGGGCGCGAATTCGCCCGCGCCTACGATGCACAAATGCAGAAGCTCTGACGGCGGTTCAGGCAGACAGAGTTCATGTAGACGGGGCAGCCTCGCCGCCGTGGACGCGGTGAGCATTATCTAGCGGGCGCCGGGCAGCAGTTAGGTGTGAGCGGTAACAACATGTGGGAGGATCGATTGATGGGTCGCTGGCGTGTCGGCGTGCTGGTTCTGGGGCTGCTCGGCGGTCTCGTGGGGTGCTCGTCCCCGCCCCCGCCCCCCACCGTGGTCGCGCTGACCGTGGTGGCCGACAAGGATGTCAATCCGACCCCAACCGGCCAGGGCGCGCCGCTGGTGGTGCGGGTCTATCAGCTCAGCTCGGACGCCGCCTTCAGCACCGCCGAGTTTTTCCAGTTGTTCAGCCAGGATCAGGCAACGCTGAAAACCGACATGGTCAAGAAGGACGAGTACATCCTGGCGCCGGGACAGACCAAGTCCGCGACGCTGAACCCGACGGACCCGGTGACCACGATCGGCATCTTCGCCGCCTATCAGAGTTTCCAGACGGTCACCTGGCGCGCCATGGTGGACGTCGCGCCGCATAAGACCACCACCATCAATGTCGAAGCCAGCGCCAAGGGGATCATCGTCAAGACCGACCCGGCAGCGGCGCTGAAGCCCGGGTCCTGAGCACATGAGTTGGGAGAACAAGGTCGTCTGGACCGAGGGCCTGTTCCTCCAGCCCCAGCATCTGCAGCAGCACGACCGTTACGTCGAGCGGCTGGTGCGGGTCAGCACGGCCTCGTTGCGCCCGTTCAGTTGGGGCCTTGCCCAGCTCGATCTCGACGCGGACTTGCTCACGCTCGGCAAATTCGCGATGCGCAGCGCGGCCGGCATCCTGCCCGACGGCACGCCGTTTAGCGTACCGGACGACGTCGACCACCCGCGGCCGCTCGATATCGCCGAGACGGCGCGCAACAATATCGTCTACCTGCTGCTGCCGACCCGCCAGCCTGCCGGGACCGAGACCGCACCGGCCGACCAGCAGGAGACCGTCGCCCGTTTTGCGCTCTCCGAGCACGAGGCGGTGGACAGCAACGCCGGCTACCAGGGATCGGCCACCGTACCGATCGGCAAGTTGCGGTTGCGCTACGCGATCGAGGCCGAGGGCCGCGAGGGACACGCCGCGATCGGCCTCGCCCGTATCGCCGAGGTGCGCCCCGACAAAAGCATCGTGCTCGACGACGCCTATATCCCGCCGCTGTTGCTGAGCAGCGCCTCGGCCACCCTCGCTGGTTTCGTCACCCAGTTGCAGGGCCTGCTGCACCATCGCGCCGAGGCGCTGGCAGGACGGGTCTCCGAGAGCGCCACTCGTGGGGCAGCGGAAATCGCCGATTACCTGATGTTGCAACTTTGCAACCGCTATGAGCCGCTGCTGACGCATTTCACCGGCACGCTCGGCCAGTTGCATCCGGAGACGTTCTACCAGGTCGCCGTCTCCCTCGCCGGGGAGTTGGCGACATTCACCGAGACGCGCAAACGCCCGGCGGCGTTCCCAACCTATCGTCATGACGACCTGCAGGCGACGTTTCGCCCGGTGATGGCCGCGCTGCGCCAGTCACTATCCGCCGTGCTGGAGCAGAACGCCGTGCCGATCCCGTTGCAGGAGCGCAAGTTCGGCATCCGCGTCGGTCCGATCTCGGATCGTACGCTGGTTGCCAATGCGACCTGGGTACTGGCGGTCAAGGCACAGATGCCGGCCGAGGCGTTGCGGCGCGGCTTTCCCAACCTGGTGAAGATCGGCCCGGTCGAGCAGATCCGCGAGCTCATCAACGTGGCGCTGCCAGGTGTCGCAGTGCGCGCCTTGCCCGTGGCACCGCGCCAACTCCCGTATTACGCCGGGACCACCTATTTCGAGCTGGACCGCAGCAGTCCTTACTGGGCAGCGCTCGCGCGATCCGGCGGGATAGCGATCCACGTCACAGGCGACGTGCCCGGATTGGAAATAGAATGCTGGGCGATCAGGGGTTGACCGGGCCATGAGTGACGATCCCTTTGCCGAGCCGAACGATTCCGAAGCCACGATGATCCGCCCGCGTCCGGGTGGGCGGGGCGCCGGCGCGGCAACACCGGCACCGCCCACCGCGGGGCGTGCGGCGATCGCGGTGCCGATGGTCGGCGCCAACCGGCTGGTCGCCGCGGCCGCGCCCGTGCTGGGCGCGGTCATTCGGTTGACCACGGAACGCGGCCGCAACCCCGACCCGGAGCGACTGAAACGCGGCATGGTCGAGGCGGTACGCGAGTTCGAGAGGCAGGCGCTGACGACCGGGCTCGATACCCAATCGCTACGTGCCGCGCGGTACGCGCTATGCGCCACCGTCGACGACATGGTGCTCAGCACCCCCTGGGGCGCCGCCAGTTCATGGACCGCGCAGAGCCTGACCAGCATCTTCCACAACGAGGTATCTGGCGGCGAGCGCTTCTTCGACATTTTCGAGCAGATGCAGCGCGATCTCGGCCGGCACGCCGAGGTGGTGGAGTTGATGTACATCTGCACTTCGCTCGGCTTCGAAGGGCGCTATCGCGTGATGCCGCGTGGCACCGCGGCGCTGACCGAGCTGCGCGACGGTGTGTATCGCACCATCCGCCAGCGCCGCGGCGAGTTCGAGCGCGACCTGTCGCCGCACTGGCGCGGTCTCTCGACCGGCTACAAGCCGCTCGGCCAGCGCATCCCGATCTGGATCCTTGCGGCCAGCACTGTCGGCCTCGCCTGCGTGATCTACGTGATATTCAATTTCCTGCTCGCCGCGTCGTCCGATCTCGCCTACGCCGAACTGAGCGGACTGCCGCCGCATGGCGCGATCAGCGTGCCTCACCCGGCGCTCGCCGCGCCACCGCCGCCACCGCCACCACCGCCAGTGGTGGTCGCCGCCGGCACGACGACGACGACGATGAAGTTGCGCCAATTCCTCGCGCCCGAGATCAAGCAGGGCCTGGTCGTGGTGCTGGAGGACGCGCAGTCGATCACCGTCCGGCTGACCAACCGCAACATGTTCGACTCCGGATCAGCCACGCTGAACTCCAGCTATCTGCCGCTGATCGCGCGCATCGGCGAGGCGCTGAACGATGAGAAGGGCGGTGTTCTGGTCAACGGCTACACCGACAACCAGCCGATCCACACCGTGCAGTTTCCGTCCAACTGGCAGCTTTCGCAGGCGCGCGCGGATGCAGTAGCGAAGGTACTCGCCGCGCACACGGCAGACCCGAAGCGGGTGAAGGCCGTCGGCAAGGGCGATGCCGATCCGATCGCGCCGAACACCACCCCCGAAGGGCGGCAGAGCAACCGTCGCACCGAGGTCGTCGTGGTGAAGACCACGGTCGCGCCATGAGGGGCTTGAGCAGCAGGATCTTCCGCAACCGCTGGGTCCGCACCCTCCTCGGCGCGCTCCTGCTGTCGGTCATTGTCTGGTTCTTCGGGCCACTGCTGGGCTTCGGCTCATTGCACCCGCTGGACAGCGAACTTGCGCGGATTATTGCCATCGCGGTGATCTTCATCGGCTGGCTGATCGAGAACCTGGTCCACCAGCTGCGCGCGGCTAAGAAGGACAAGGATCTGGTCGACGGTGTCGCGGCGCAGGCGAAGGACCCCAACGAGACCGCATCGGCCGAGGAAGTCGCGCTGCTGGCCGATCGCCTGAAGGAGGCGCTGGCCGCACTCAAGAAATCCAAACTGGGCCGCGGCAGGGGCGGCTATCTGTACCAGCTACCCTGGTACATGTTCATCGGGCCGCCCGGGGCCGGCAAGACCACCGCGCTGATCAATTGCGGACTGAATTTCCCGCTGGCCGACAAGGACGGGCCACACGGTATCGGCGGCGTCGGCGGCACCCGCAACTGCGACTGGTGGTTCACCGACCAGGCGGTGCTGATCGATTCCGCGGGACGCTACACGACGCAGGACAGCAACAGCACGGTCGACAGTTCGGCCTGGCTCGGCTTCCTGCGTATGCTCAAGCAGCATCGGCGTCGCCAGCCGCTGAACGGCGTGCTGGTGGCGATCAGCCTGTCCGATCTCGCCAGCCTGAGCGATGCCGAACGCCTGGCGCACGCCACCGCGATCCGCCGGCGCATCCGCGAGTTGCACGACGAACTAGGCGTGCGGGTCCCGGTCTATGTGCTGTTCACCAAGGCGGACCTGATCGCCGGCTTCGTCGAATTCTTTGACACTCTGGGCAAGGAGGAGCGCGAGCAGGTCTGGGGCTTCACCCTGCCGCTCGACGACGGCAAGTCCGAAGGTGGGTCGGTCGCCGGCTTCGGCGCCGAGTTCGACCTGCTGCTGGACCGCCTCAATGACCGGATGCTGGAACGGGTGCAACAGGAGACCGACCTGCGGCGCCGCCGGCTGATCTGGGGTTTCCCGCAGCAGATCGCGTCGCTGCGCGGCACCGCGGCCGAATTCCTCACCGAGATCTTCCGCCCCAGCCGGCTCGAGGCACGCCCATTGCTGCGCGGTATCTATCTCACGTCAGGCACGCAGAACAGTACGCCGATCGACCGCCTGCTCGACGCGATGGCCGGGCAGTTCGGTTTGCAGCGCCAAGCGGTGGCAGCGTTCAGCGGCACTGGGCGAAGCTATTTCCTGGCGCGGCTGGTGCGCGAGGTCGTGTTCGGCGAGGCCGGGCTGGTCAGTCGCGATCCGAAGGTCGAGCGGCGGCAACGGATCACGCATATCGCCGCCTTCGCCACCGCGGCGATCGTCTTGCTGGCGCTGACGGGCGTTTGGACCGCGAGCTGGATCGGCAATCGCGGCATCATCGCCGACGTGGCCGCCACCTCGGCGCGCTACAACACGCAGTACGCCGAGGTGCTGAAGCGCGATCCGCAGGACGCCGAGCCGCAGGTCACCCTGGCGGCGCTCGACACGCTGCGCAATATGCACGGCGGCTACGCCAACCGGACCAAGTCGGCGCCGCTGATGCTCACCTTCGGGCTCTACCAGGGCTACAAGCTCGGCGCCGCGGCGCAGGACAGCTACGACCGGGCGCTCAATGGCCTGCTGCTACCGCGCCTGCTGGTCCTGCTGGAAAACCAGATGCAGGCCAATCTCGGCAAGCCCGAGATCCTGTATGAGGCGCTCAAAGTCTATCTGATCCTCGGACGGCTCGGCCCGATGGACGCGGACCTCGTCAAGCAGTGGCTCGGGGCCGCTATCGCGCTGCGCTATCCGGGCGAGGACGCGGCACCGGTGCGTGAGGCGCTGAACGAACACCTCCAGGCGATGCTGGAATATCCGCTCGAGCAAGTTGCTTTGAACGGCCCCCTGGTGGCGCAGGTGCGGGCAATCCTGACGCGCGAGCCGCTCGCTGAATATGTCTACAACCGCATGCTGCGCAGTTCCCTGGTGCAGGGCCTGCCGGATTGGACGGTGGCCGACAATGCCGGTCCGGGCGGTGGACGGGTATTCGTGCTGCGCGATGGCAAATCGCTCAACACCGGGGTTCCCGGCATCTTCACTTATGAGGGCTATCATACCGTCTTCATAACGCTGCTGCCGAGCGTCACCAAGGACGCCACTGAGAACGACTGGGTGCTCGGACGCCAGCACGCCGGCGGTATCGCGGGGTCGCTGGCCGAGATGGCCAAGCTACGGCGCGATGTGCTGTCGCTGTATCTTGACGACTACACGCGGCGCTGGGACATGCTGCTCGCCAACATCGCGCTCAAGCCGTTTTCCAGCATCACGCAGGGGCTGGACGAGCTGTATTTGCTGTCAGCACCTGATTCGCCGTTGCGCGACCTGCTGCAGGCGATCGACACCGAGACCCAACTCAGCCGGCCGGCGGCAACCGACAAGGCACTCGGTGCGGCCCAGGGCAAGGCGGGCGCGCTCGGGAAGCAACTCGGCGGGTTTGGCGCCTACATGGCCCGCCAAGGCATGACGCTCGAACAGAGCGAGGTGGTCAATATGCTTGGCACCGCGCTCGGCACCGGCCCGGACGGCAAGCCGGTCGAACCGGCGGCGCGGGTCGATGCGCATTTCAAGCAATTCCACGACTTCGTCACCGGCACCAAGGACAAGCCGGCGCAGCTCGAGGCGGTCATCGGCAGTATCCAGCAGATCTATGCGGGGATGAGCCAGGCGGCCAACGCGCCCAGCCAGGGGACCGCGTTGCTCGCGCAACTCGGCGCCGGCGGGGCAAGCAGCACCGGCGGGGCGGCCGCGCAACTGCAGACGGCGGCGCAGGGGGCGCCGAAGCCGGTCGCCGACATGCTGCAATCGGTCTCGCAAAGCAGCAGCCAGGTGACTGCCAGCGGCGCCAGCGCGCAGCTCTCGGATGCCTGGAAGTCGAAGGTCCTGCCGCTGTGCCAAGCAGCGTTCGACCGCTACCCGTTCATCGTCGGCAGCACGCAGGACGTGCCGCTGGACGACTTCGTCCATCTGCTCGGGCCGGGCGGACTGATGGATCAGTTCTTCGACCAGTACCTGAAATCGTTCATCGACACCAGCAAGATACCCTGGAAATGGCAATCGCCCGACCACGTCAAGCTCGGCCTGGCAGAGGGCACGGTGCTGGAATTCCAGCGCGCCAGCGAGATCCGCGACGCGCTGTTCCCCACCGGCGGCACTCAGGTCTCGGTCAAGTTCCAGCTCACGCCGGTGACGCTCGATGCCGGGCTGGCGCAAGTCAGCCTCGAGGCGGGCGGCACGCGGCTGACCTACGCGCACGGTCCGCTGGAGCCGACCGCGATGGTGTGGCCCGCCAGCACCGGCAACACGCAGGTGCGCTTCACCGCCACCCCCGCCGGCGGCGGATCCGCGACGGTGACCGAAGAGAACGGGCCGTGGGCGCTGCTGCGCCTGCTCGACGTGGCGCATGTGACGCCAAGCGGCCAGCCGGACAAATTCCGCGTAACGTTCAGCGCGCCGGCGGGCAACGCTGTGTTTGACCTTAACGCGGCCAGTGTGCGCAACCCGTTCAGTATGACGGCGCTGCGCGCATTCCGTTGCCCGCCACAGCTATAAAGGAGCGAACCGGACCGTGTCGGGAGGAAGCAGCAGTGGCCCCAGCAAAGGCTACGTCACAATCACCATCGATCCGAATCCCGGCATCACACTGCAGTTGCACAGCCTGCATGCGACCGAGGAACTGGGGCGACCATTCGAGTACAATCTGGTGCTTTCCAGCGACAAGGCGGCGCCCGACCTGACGTCCTGGCTTGGCGCCTCGGCAACACTGGGGATCACCCTGCCGGACAAGAGCAAGCGATACTTCAACGCCATCATCGCGCGCGCCGTCTATGATGGGCTGCAGGGCGGCGGGTACCGCTACCACCTGGAGCTGCGACCGTGGATCTGGCTGCTGTCGCGCCAGCAGAACTGCGTCATCTTCCAGAACGAGTCGGTGTGGGACATCATCAACAAGGTATTCAGCACCGCCGGCTTCACCAAGCTCTCCGACAAGCGGCAGAACCAAGCTGGCAGCGAAGTGCTGGAGTATTGCGTGCAATACAACGAGTTGTCGATGGATTTCGTCACAAGACTGATGGAGAAATACGGGATCTATTATTATTTCACTCACACCGAGACCGACCACACGCTGGTATTCGCCGATGATCCCAATTCACACACCGCCTTGAAAAAAGCGATCCCCTTCGTCTACCGGCAGACGCAATACACCACCGTCGACGATCACATCTGGGAATGGACGGCCGACCAGCGCCTGCAGCCGGGGGCAGCGACGTTCAACGACTACAACTTCACGACGCCATCGGCCGACCTTACGGCGAAGTCGACCCACTCGGCCAGTCACCCATACAGCAGCTTCGAGGTCTATGAGTTTCCCGGCCCCTACCAGGTCGTCGCGGACGGCACCAAGATCTCCGATATACGGATGCAGCGCTTCACCGCGCAGTCGCTGGTCCTGCGAGGCGTCAGCAATTCCCGCCTGATTTATACCGGCTGCAAGCTGACGATGTCGGGCTTCGCCGACACCTCGCAGAACATCGAATACCTGGTCATCGGCGCTACCTACACGCTTGGCCAGGCCGAGGGCGTGCCGACCACCGACGGTAATATCGCCGACAGCTACGTCTGCCTGTTCCACGCGATCCCTGGCACCACCCCGTTCCAACTGGAAGAGAAAACGCGCTGGCCGCTGATGAGCGGCCCGCAGACCGCCAAGGTGACTGGCGACCAGGGCGACGAGATCACCACCGATAAGTACGGCCGGATCAGGGTGAAGTTCCCCTGGGACCGCAGTAGCGCGCAGGGCGGCACCACGTCCTGTTGGATCAGGGTGGCGCAGATCTGGGCCGGCACGCAGTGGGGTGCGCTGTATACCCCGCGCATCGGCCAGGAGGTCGTGGTCGACTTCCTGAACGGCAATCCGGACCGGCCCATCATCGTCGGAAGCGTCTACAACGCCACCAATATGCCGCCCGACACGCTGCCGGACAACAAGACGAAGTCGGACATCAAGACGAACTCATCCCTCGGCGGCGGCGGCTACAACCAACTGCGCTTCGAGGACAAGAAGGGATCCGAGGAGGTCTATTTCCAGGCAGAGAAGGACTACAACAAGCTGGTCAAGAACAATGAGACCGTTACGATCGACAAGGGCAACCGCTCAATCACCCTCAACACAGGCAATAACTCGCTCACCGTCTCCAAGGGGGACAACTCGGTCACCGTTTCCGAGGGCAACAACTCGCTGACCGTCTCGCAGAAAAACAACTCGGTCACCGTCTCGCAGGGCAACGACAGCCTGACCGTGTCGCAGGGCAATCACTCGATTACCGTATCGACCGGAAGCAGCACCGTCGATGCCGGACAGTCGATTACGCTGAAGGTCGGATCGAACAGCATCGTCATCAGCACCTCCGGCATCACCCTCACCGGCGGCACGATCAGCGTGAGCGCAACGGAATCCATGAGTGCCAATGGCGGCAGCAGCATGACGCTGCAGGCTGCCGAGATCTCGATCAATTAGCGTGGTAACTAGCGTGGTAACCGAATTGGCAATCGACAGGCGCACCGAAGTGGCAAACGAGGGAGGCAGCTGAGCACGGTATGACGAGCGAGCAGGTAGAAGCCGACGGTGATTTCACCATACTGATTAAGCGTGCGCCGACGCCGCGCTCCGCGACGGTGCCGCTCGCCGAGCCGGTGCCGCTCGCCGAAACTGTGTCACTCGCCGACCCGCCGCCCACCGCACCGGTGCCGCGCTCCGAGCCGCCGGGCCAGGCCGCGCTGCGCGAAATCGCGCGCCGCGCGCCGCGCTACGCCAGCTTCATCGGCAATGATGTACGACGCTCGCTCGAAAGCATCGTCGCCGAGATCGACCGTCAGCTTGCCGCGCAGATCAATCTCATCCTGCACCACCCGGAATTTCAGCAGATCGAAGCCTCCTGGCGTGGCGTGCAATTCTTGGTCGACTCCACCGAGACCGGCCCGCTGCTGAAGATCAAGCTGCTCGACATCTCGAAGCGCGAGCTGCACCGCAGCCTGCGCAAATTCCACGGCACCGCATGGGACCAGAGCCCGCTGTTTCGCCGGGTCTATGAGGAGGAGTTCGGCCAGCTCGGCGGCGAACCCTATGGCGTGCTGATCGGCGACTACGAATTCGACCACCGACCGGAGGACGTACAGTTGCTCGGCCTGGTGGCGCAGGTCGCGGCGGCCGCACATACGCCGTTCATCGCCGCCGCGGCGCCGAGCGTCATGCAGATGGACACCTGGGCCGAGCTGGCCAACCCGCGCGACCTGACGCGGATCTTCCAAACCCCTGAATACACCGCCTGGCGCAGCTTGCGCGACGGCGAGGACACCCGCTATCTCGGTCTCTGCCTGCCGCGTTTTCTCGCCCGCCTGCCCTATGGCGCGCGGACCGATCCGACCGAGGGCTTCGACTTCGAGGAGCAGGTCGAGGGCGCCGACGGACAGCGCTATCTGTGGACCAATGCCGCCTATGCGATGGCCGCCAACATCGCCCGCGCATTCGACCTTTACGCGTGGTGCGTGCGGATCCGCGGGGTCGACACCGGGGGCGCGGTCGAAGGGCTGCCGGTGCTCACCTTTCCGACCGCGGATGGTGATGTCGACCGGCGCTGCTCGACCGAAATCGCGCTCAGCGAGCGGCGCGAGGCGGAGCTGTCACGCAACGGCTTCATCCCGCTGGTGCATCGCAAGGGTTCCGATTTCGCCGCGTTCATCGGCGTGCCGTCGCTGCAGAAGCCGCAGGAATACGCGGACTCGGCCGCCACTTTGAACGCCGCCGTCTCCTCGCGCCTGCCCTACCTGTTCGCCTGCTGCCGGTTCGCCCACTATCTGAAGTGCATGGTGCGCGACAAGGTCGGCGGCTCAATGAATCGCAGCCAGTTGCAGGGGTGGCTGCGGCGCTGGCTGCACCGCTATGTCGACGGCATGCCCAACGACTCGGACGATGAATGGAAGGCCACCCATCCACTGATCGAGGCCGACGTGGCGCTGGAGGGCAAGGATGATGCCCCGGGCTACTACGACGCACAGAATCTTCCTGCGCCCGCATTTCCAGATGGAGGGCCTGACCGCCTCGCTGCGCCTGGTGTCGCGGGTGCCTGCGCAATGATCATGGCGGCGCGGCGGACTGCCTGGTGACAGCTAAACTGGCAAGAAGGAGGCGAGCATGGCCGACAAGAACACCGATATAGTGATGTACATCAGGGACGGCTCGGAGGCGGTCGCAGCCGAGGGGCAATCGGAGATCGACACCGACGATGATTTCATGGCGGGATTTAAGAAGGGTCAGTTCTTCGAGATCGAAGACTTCGATTTCGGCATCCAGGCGGTAGATACCGATTCCGCTGCGGTAGCCGCGAAACCGCCGACCGGCGGCGACCCGCACGCCACCGACCAGACCAAGGCAAGGACCGGGCAGTTCGCGAAATGGATCCAGAATAAAACCGTCTCGATGGAAGGCGGTGGCTATCCGATCGAGATGACGCCGTTCCAGTTCACCCGGCAGCTCGACATTGCCTCACCGCTGCTGTTCCAGAGGTGCTTCCAGACCAAGCCGTACAATTCCGCGGCGCTGGTGATGCGCAAGGTGGGCGACACTCTGTACGGCGAGAAGTCGCAAATCGCCGCCCTCCCGTTTCTGCGTATCGATTTCGTGACGATACTGCTCACAAAGATCGACTGGGACGTCGCCGAGGTGGTCAAGGAGAAGTGCACGTTCGTCTGCCGCCAAGTCTCGGTGAGGTACCGGCAGCAGGCTTCCGCGGGCTATGACGTGAAGGAGACCGGCGGCATGAAATTGTCGTTGGTGAAGGCCACGTGAGACCTTGACCGAAACGAAGACCGGCTGGCGGCCAGGCCGTCGCGGGCCTCTGCGGCGCTGCCGTCGGACGGGCGTGGCCCGCGTGTCGGTCGGTTTCCGGACTACGCCGCCAGCGCGCTTGCGAGCTTCGCCGCGTCGCAGCCCGAGCCGCAGGGCGACGGCAGCACCGCGGTGATGCCGAGCGCCGCGTTAAGCTGGGCCACGAACGCGCAGGTCGGCAGCCCGATGTGAACCGCCGCGATCATCGGCGGCACTTGCCAGTTCAAGGATGCCATCGCGTGCGCCTGCATCGACGCCTGGATCACCGCGCTGGTCGCGAAGCTGGTCGGGACGACCGGCAGCTTGGGCAGCAGCGACAGCAGCAGGGCAAGCAGATTGGGCAATGTTGCGCTGATCCCGAACCGTGCCGACAGCGCGGTCATCAGCGCACCGAGCCGCGCCTGCACACGGAGCTGAATTGCCGGGAAGCCCAGTCTCAACGGACTGACACCGAGGCTGAGCTGCAACTGTGCCACCGCCGAGAGCGCCGCGGTCAGGCTCATCATGAGCTCCGGGGCGACCAACGCCGGCAGTGACAGCCTGGCCAGCACCCGCAGCGCCGCGGCCAGCTCTGCGGTCGCCGACAGGCTGAGATTGAGCTGCGCCGTGGCGGCAATCATCGGGCACAATGCGCGCAGCAGCGCGAGCAGGCTGGTCCAGCGCGGCATCGGAATACCGCCTGGCACGGTCAGCGACATCATCATGCTCGCGGATGGCATCAAAAGCCCGGCCGACAGCGCGAGATTGACCTGGTCGATCGCGGAATTCAGCGCGGCAAGTTGAAGCCATCCCAGCGGATTGAAGTTGATATGGGCCATCGCCGACAGCCTTGCGTTCAAGGTTGCCACGATCCGCGCCATCGCCATGGCCTGACCCGGGATCAGCAGGTCGATGCCGAATTGCGCAAGCACCTGCGCCCGCAACGATGCCATCGCCGAGATCGTCGCCACCGCCTGCGCATTGAGCTTCAGTTGCGGCAGCGACAGCGCCAGCCAGGCCGGGTCCGGCACCCACGGTTCGGCCGGCAGCCCGGCGGCGTTCAGGTAGGCCTGCAGGCCAAGCGCGACATTCGCGCCGGGCAGCGCAAGCGAGGCCGAGATGTTGAGGCTTGGCAGCGCCAGCGTCAGCGCCCCCGTGGTCGCGTGGCAGAAACAGCCCATCAGCACCTCCTTGCCGGCGCAACACGCAGGCGTTGAGCAATGCGAGTTGCGTAAACCCCGCACCTTGCCGGCGACAAAGCTAGAGTAAGCGCGGCGTCGCTGGAACCGGGACGGCAGCCGGGGACAAATCGGTGAATTCCGATACCGCCGTGGCATCGTATCCACAGTAGGGCGGAAAAGCGAAGCGCCTTCCGCCGTCAACCCCGCTCCGCCGTTCCCCGAGCCGTCGTAACCAACCCCATCCGCATCGCCGGGCCGCGGGTTGGCCGCGGGCTCTGCACGGACCCAACAACTTGGCACGGTCGGCGCGCCCCGGAACCCGCTTTCTGTGCAGCGAAAAGAACTTCCGGCGAACTCCCGCCCATCCGTGCATTCTGTGCTAGACGGTTTGCGAGCCAGCCGATTGGGATGTGCCATGAACTTGTCGGTCTTCGTCGGAACTCTGGCCTTCGCCATCGGCGCAATGCCGGCGACCGCCGCCCCCACCACGTTCGAAACGTCCCCAGGCGTGATGGCCGAAATCAACGTTACGTCCGACTCTCGTCCTGGCTGGATACCGACGCCTGAACAGTGGCAGCGCGCCTTAAAGACTGTTGAATTATTTCTCGATGCCATCGACGGCGGCCGCTACGACGAAGCGTATGGACTGCAAGTCGAGCCCCTTAAGCATATAGTTACGACAACAAAATTCAAGCAGGACGCGGAAAATTTCGAAGCAACGGCCGGGCCGATAAAATTTTGGAGGGTGGTGAAAATTACCTGGACGAAGGATCCTGCTCAGGCTCCGTTTCCGGGGGTCTATGCCGCCGTCGATCTCGTCGGCCAGTTTGCCAATGTCGATCGCGATTGCGGCTTCATGGTGGTGTATCAGCCGCCCTCTGGTGGTGACTTCACAGTTATGCGCAGGGAGAACAATTACTTGGACAACGCGACTGCTCGCAAAATCGAAGCAGACAAATCGACGGCAGAGGTAGCAAGAACGTGGGCCCAGCTATCTCGGTACTGTCCCAACCAGACTTCCACGCCGAACGCGAGATAAGGTGCGATATTGACGTCGAGAGAAACCTAGAGATCGGTAATCAGCATTAATCCCCCCTACCCCACCGGTGGCGCCACAGGGTCCTGCGGCGGCAATCCCCCATGTGCAATCACCGCCGCCACGACCGACCCCAGCACCCCGGCAACCAGCGCCACCGGATACCCGAACTCCCGCACCACTGGGCCCGCAACGACATTCCCAACCACGGTCGCCAGCGCCCCGGTCGCGCTGAGCAGCCCGATCGCAGCCCCCTCCCCGATCGGCGTCAGCCGCGCGGCCAGACCGGCGTGATCAGACCGAACCCGAGCAACGCCAACTCTCACCCATCCTGCGTACGACTGACAACAATGCTTGCGCAACGGGCGGCTGACTGGAATCGGAACAGTTGCCGGAGATGGATCGGCAATGACCAGTACCGCCGAGGCATTCGTACCGACGAAAGGACTGCAATGCCTTGCCCCCACACTCCTGTTCCGGCGGGCAGCGCGTTCCGCCGCTAATCTCGCTCCGCCTTAGCCACGAACTGTCGACAGCCGCACCTCCCGTCATTCCGAGCCATTCAAGCGGCTTTCGCGACAGCGATCGGCGGCAGCTTGACCGCTCGCCAAGACGCTTGCTTCAGCATCCCGATCAGCAGCGGCAGCCCGGTAAACACGACGGTGCCGGCCATCACCAGCCCGACATAGAGCGCTGGGCTTCCGACCGGAAGCTGCGTCGGCGGAAAGAAGCCCACCAGGAACGAGAACGCGACGCCGGCGAACCCCACGCCGGCGATGCACCACATGCCGGCGGTCCCACCTGGCACGCGATAGCTGCGCTTCAGATCCGGCTGCGAATAGCGCAGACGGATCGCCGCAGCATACATCAGCATATACATGATGAGATACAGCGTGATCGTTACGGCGCTGAGCAGGAAGAACGCCACGCTGACGTCCGCCATCACGAAGTAGGTCAGTGCGAGGATGGTGACGATCACGCCCTGCACGATCAGGATGCTGATCTGCACGCCATTTTTGTTGGTCTTCGCCAGGAAGGGCGGAATTTCACCCTCCTGCGCGGTCCACAGCAAGCCCCGGCTGGGACCGCTGATCCACGACATCACGCCGCCGATCCCGCCGAATGCCAGCAGCAGGCAAACCACCGGTGTCGCCCACTCGATCCCGAAGCGGGTGAAGATCTGCTGGAATGCCTTCATCAGCCCTTCCTGGAGATTGATCTGCTGGTCGGGCAGCACGGTTGCCACCGCGAACGAGCCCAGCGTGAACAGCAGGATAACCGCCACCGAGGCGATCAGCATGGCCATGGGAAATTGCCGCTTCGGATCGGTCATCTCATTGGCGTGCACGGCGTGCACCTCGACGCCCGCGAACAGCAGGATGATGCCCGCCAGGAATGCGATATCACCCAATCCGGTGATGGACGGGAAAATACCGTGGATGCGCATGGCCGCCGGCCATCGACATAACAGCGGCGGAGTCTGTCGCCGCGGGATGCAGCATCGCGATCGGGTTGCCCTGGACGATCCAGATCACCGCCAGCACCATGATGATCACGCCGGGCAGCACGGTGCCCGCCAAGAAAGGCCCAACTCGTCACCCGCGCGATCGCGCTGACGCCGCGCAACGTGATCCAGGTCGCGGCCCAATAGGCGACGATGCAGAACACCCCGACATAGGGTCCGTTATTCGCCAGCGCCGGCTTGCCCACCACATAGGCGATGGCCGCCGCGGAGAACGCCAGCACCGTCGGGTACCACACCACGTTTTGGATCCATTGCAGCCAGATGGCGACAAACCCCCAGCGGGCGCCGAACGCCTCCTTCACCCAGGTGTAGACGCCGCCGCCCTTCTCGCCGAACGCGCCGCCAAGCTCGGCCGAGACCAGCGCGGCGGGGATCAGGAAGATGAACGTCGCGAATGCGATATAGACGAACAGCGTGAGCTGTTCCTTGGCCATCATCGGCAGGCCGCGCAGGCTGACGACGGCCGCCGCCGTCATCATTGCCATGCTGAAGGTGGAAACCACGGATTTTTTGGATTGGATCATCGATGCCTCCGCTACGGCTCGCGATCAGTGATGAAAGGTCGGGCCCGCGCTCGAATGCGCGCACCGGGTTTTCCCGCAGGTGCTTGAGCGCGCGGCCGAGATCGTCCAGCAGCAGTTGCGCAAGGTCGCGACTGACGCCGTGGCGCACCAGGATGCGCTGGATCACGGTGGCGCCGCGGTTGGCCGGCAGCGGGTAGGACGCGATCAGCCAGCCGCGCATGCGCACGCGCTCGGACAGGTCGTACAGCGTGAAGCCGTGGTCCTGGCCTTCCTTCAGCTTGTAGCAGACCGCCGGCAGCGCGCCCTTGCCGTCGTACACCAACTCCAACGGCCCGAGCTTGGCGATCTCCGCCGCCGAGCCATTGCGCGGTATCGGCGCAGGCCTGCTGGATGCGCGTATAGCCGTCGCGGCCCAGCCGCAGGAAATTGTAGTACTGCGCGATGATCTGGCCACCCGGCCGGCTGAAGTTCAACGCGAAGGTCGGCATGTTGCCGCCGAGGTAGTCGACGTTGAAGATCAGCTCCTCCGGCAGTTCGGCCTTGTCGCGCCAGATCACCCAGCCCACGCCGAGCGGCGCCAGTCCGTATTTGTGGCCCGACGCGCTGATCGACTTCACCCGCTCGATGCGGAAATCCCATTCCAGCTCCCGCTGGATGAATGGCGCAATGAAGCCGCCGCTGGCCGCATCGACGTGGATCGGGATGTCCAGCCCGTAGTCGCGCTGGATCTCATCGAGCGCGCGGGCCAGCGCGGCGACCGGCTCATAGATGCCGGTGAACGTCACGCCGAGGGTCGGGATCACGCCGATCGTGTTCTCATCGCAATACTTGCCGCAGGTCCTCCGGGCGCAGCCCCAGCGCATCGCCCGGACAGCGGAACCTGGCGGATCTCCACATCGAAATACCGGGCAAACTTCTCCCAGCACACCTGCACCGGACCGCAGACGAAGTTCGGTTTGCCGTAGGACTTGCCGGCGGCGATGCGCCGCTTGCGCCATTGCCATTTCAGCGCCAGGCCGCCCAGCATGCACGCCTCGCTCGATCCGGTGGTCGAGCAGCCGACGGTCTTCCACGCGCCCGGCGCGTGCCAGAGATCGGCGATCATGTGCACGCAGCGGTTCTCGATCTCCGCGGTCTGCGGGTACTCGTCCTTGTCGATCATGTTCTTGTCGATCAACTCGTCCATCAGCCGGTGCGCTTCCGGCTCGGCCCAGGTGGTGCAGAACGTCGCCAGGTTCTGCCGCGAGTTGCCGTCCAGCAGCAGTTCGTCGTGCACCAGGTTGTAGATCTCCTGCGCAGAGGAGCTGTGCTCCGGCAGGCGATATTTCGGCAAGCGCTGGTCCGCCGCTTCGGTCGCGTAAACGTCCTCGATCGCGGGATCGCCGGACCGTGTTACTTTGTGCAGCGGCATGGCGGGGCTCCTTTTTAAGCAGGTCGGCGGGCGGCACTCATCCGCGTCCGAACGCGCGACCTGCGATCGTGGGCACCGTCATCATTGCAAAACGGGCATATGTCATCGGCTGCGCCATCGCCGGACGCATTGTGGCCCATCAGCAAGCAGGTTGGTTCGCCGATCGGACTGAACGGTAATCCTCGGCGAAGTGGGAGCGGTAGGCTCGGAAATTACTCAGCTCCATACAATTCGCGCCCAGCGCTTTCCAACCGCGCCGCCGCGCGCGATTGTGACGCCCGGACGACGCGACTGGGAAGGACCTCCGATGACCACAAGCGATTGGCGGACGCGAGCGGGCGCGACGTTCGCGTGCGAAAAGCGACCGGCGCACGGCGCGCGCGGCATGGTGGTGACCAACCACCCGCTGGCTACCGCGGCCGGTGCCGAGATGCTGGCCGCCGGCGGCAACGCGATCGATGCCGCCATCGCCGCGCTCTTCACGCTGAGTGTGGTGGAACCGATGATGGTTGGCATCCTGGGCGGCGGCATGGCGCATATCCGCCTGGCCGACGGCACCCACACGGTGATCGATGGTCAGAGCACCGCGCCGCTTGCCACCGATCCGACGATCTACACGCCCGACCCCAATGCACCGCCCGGCACCATGGAAACGATCGGCCGCAAGAACGCCGTCGGCCCGACCGCGGTCGCAGCGCCCGGCAACCTCATGGGCTGGTGCGAGGCTTTGGCGCGCTTCGGCAGCTTTCCTCTGGCCGACGCGATGGAGCCGGCGATCCGCCATGCCTCACGCGGGTTCCGGGTGACACAATACCTGTGCGAGTGCGTCGCCGACAGCGCCGCCGACCTGGCGCGAGATGCCGAGATCGCCGCGCTCTATCTGCCAGGCGGCACACCGATCATGCCAGGGGCGCGGCTGGTCACCAGCGCCTATGCCGAAACGTTACGCACAATCGCCAAGGAAGGCCCCGCGCTGCTCTATGGCGGCGCGTTCGGCCAGCACTACGCGGCGCACATGGCGCGCAGCGGCGGTTACCTGTCGATGCAGGACCTGACGGAATACCGCACCATCACGCGCGAGGCGCTGCGCGGGACCTACCGCGGCTTCGAGATCGTTGGCCCGCCGCCGCCGTCATCCGGCCCGCTACACATCATCCAGATGCTGAACATCCTGGAAGATTACGACATCGGCGCACTCGGTTTCGCCACCGCACCTACGCTGCACCTGCTGGCCGAGGCCTTGAAGATCGCCTTCGCCGACCGCGCCGCCGCGACCGCCGACCCCGCGTTCGTGCAGGTGCCGGTGGCCAGGCTGCTGTCGAAGTCCTACGCGGCGGAACGGCGCGCATGCATCGACCATAACCGTGCGCAAGCCTGGACCGCCGGCGTCGCGCCCGGCGAGTCGTCACACACCACGCACCTGACCGTGGCCGACGCGATGGGCAACATCGTCGCCAGCACGCAGACGATCAACTCGCTGTTCGGTGCGCGGTATATCGTTCCGGGTACAGGTGTGATCCCGAACAACTACATGTTTGTGTTCGATCCGCGGCCGGGTCGTGCGAGTTCAGTGCAGCCGGGCAAGCGGATCACATCATCGATGGCGCCGGTAATCGTGCTGAAGGACGGCAAGCCCGTCTACGCGCTGGGTCTGCCTGGTGGCCTGCGCATCTTCCCCTCCGTCATGCAGGCGCTGTCGAACCTGATCGATCACGGCATGACTTTGCAAGAAGCGGTGGAGGCCCCGCGCATCTGGACCCAAGGCCACGCGCTGGAGGTGGAAACATCGGTCCCCAGCGACGTGGTGCAGGCATTGCGCGACATGGGCCATGACGTCGCCATGGTGGGCAACGTCGCCGGCGGCATGAACGCGATCCAGTTCCATCCTGGTGGCGGAATGACCGGTGCCGCCTGCTGGCGGGCCGATGGCACACCGATCGGGCTTGGCGGCGGCAATGCCCGCAAGGGAGTTCGTTTTCGCCCAGAGGCGCGCCGCTGACTGGATCAAGTTCGTGGCCTAGGGTCACCGCTTCTTTCGCCTCTCCCTCCGGGAGAGGTCGGAGCGCGTCAGCGCTCCGGGTGAGGGTCGCGCCGGGAATTCGGTCGTTGGTACCTGTCGCCGCACCCTCACCCGCCGCGTCGCGGCGACCTCTCCCAGAAGGATAAGTAAAAGAGCACAGGAGCCAAGGTCGTTACTTCAACGCCAATGGAGCACTGCCTCCCACCGCCGCTCCACATCGTGGAGCCGGCACGAAAACGGACCGTGCCGTCACCCTCCCGCGCGCCGGCGTTGCAGCGCGGCGCGTACCAGTGTCAGCCGATCATTGCCGAAATACATGTCGTTGCCGCCAACGAAGATCGTCGGTGAACCGAACCCGCCTCGGTCGATCAGCTCCTGCGTGTTGGCGCGTAGCCGTTCCTTGATCTCCGGCACCTCGATCGCGGCGATCAGCCGCTCCGGATCGACCCCAACCTGGCGGCAGATCCCAGCCAGCACCTCGGTCCGCGAGATGTCCTGATCGTCGCCCCAATACGCCTCGAACACCGCGCGCGCGAACGGCACCAGCTTGCCCTCCGGCTCCAACACCAGACAGCCGCGCATCGCCTTCACGCTGTTAACCGGAAAGACGGTCGGCGGATAAATGATGCGCAGCCCCGCCTCCTTCGCCCAATCCTGTAGATCCTTTTTCATATACGCCTGCTTGGCCGGTACCGGATGGTCACGCGACGCGTGCACGCTGGGATTGATCGCGTTGAACACCCCGCCGACCAGGATCGGGCGCCAGGCAATCTCCACCCCAAACTCGCGCGCCACCGCGGGCAGATTGTGAAACGCCAGATAGGTCCAGGGACTCGAGCAATCGAAGAAGCACTCAATCTCGGCCATCACAGCCTCCCTCCGACAACGCCCGCCTGCAGGTCGCGAAATCCCATCCTCCCCTCCCTTTCGATGTCGATGATCCGATCATTGGTGACCGGACCATCGATGGCAACATCAGCCACCGAACCGAGCCAGTCAGGGGCCAAATCCCCTGGCGAGTTTCAGGGCGGAGCCCTGACCTTGATTCCCTCAAGCAATGATCCCGGATGCGGCACCAGCGCGGCGGCGCGTTCGTTTCGCCGCCACAGCAGTCCGACACTGCCGACCACCACCAGCCCGCTCAACGCCATCATATCGACGGCAATGAGTGGGCCAAGCTGGCCGGCGATAGCGCCGATCAGCAGGATGCCCAACGGTCCCATGCCGATACACACGGTCAGCAGCCCCATCAGGCGCGAGCGCACATGGGGCGGCGCGTGCATGACGATCAGCGAGGTCTGCATGTTGGAGAATGCCGCGGAGCCGATCCCGCCGATTGTCAGCAGCACGAAGGCAACTGCGAAGTTTGGTGACAGTGGCATCAACGCGACGCACACCATGAACAATAGCGAGCCACCGACCATCAGCACGCGGCCGCTGCCAGGTGGGTCGCCGCTGGCCAGGCGCAGACCGCCGAGCAGTGCACCGAACGCCTCCGCCGCTGCCAACACGCCCACGAGCGTCGGCGAAACCATGAAGTGCTGCCGGCCGATCGGTGCGAGCAACGCCGAATAGGAGAAGCCGAGCAGGTTCATCGTCATGGTCACCAGGAGCACGCCGGCGATCACGACGTGCCCACGCGCGAATGCCAGTCCCTCCGCCAGCTCCCGCGGCACCTGCGCGAGCACGATCGGACGCGTCGCCTGCCGGTAGTGCAAACCGGCGCTGAGCACGGCCGCGCACAGAAACACCGCGGCGGACACAGCAAAGGCGCCGGCCAATCCGGCCAGTTGATACATCGCTCCGGCAACGACCGGGCCAACCATGCGGGTCACCGAATTGGTCACCGTATCCAGTGCCAACGCGCGCGGCACCAGCGCGCCCTCTACGCACTCGCCCACCATGCGCCGCCGCGTCGCCATCTCGGTGGACCATACCGTGCCGGCAACCAGTGCCGCGGCAGCGACGTGCCATGGCCGCGCCAGGCCGAGACAGCCGAGCACCGCCACCGTTGCCGAAGCGCAAGCGGTAACGATCTGTCCGGCCACCAACACATGCTTGCGGTTCACCGCCTCCGACATCACGCCGGAGAAGGCGCCCAGCAGGAACATCGGCATGGTGCGCGCTGCCGTAACGATCGCCACCGCAAGGCCCGAGCCGGTGACGTCCAGCGTGAACAGCGCCGCGGCCAGCACCTCGAACGAGCGCATCGAATTGGCACAGCCGCCGATCGCCCACAGGCGCAGGAACGATGGGGCAGCCATCAGCGCCCGGAACCGGTTGCCGGGGGGCGCACGATCGGTGAGCAGAGCCGTCTCCTCCGTCTCGCCTGCCTGGTTGGGGTTGGCAGGTCGCGGCGGGGCGCAAGTGGACCAGCGCGCCGCCAGCCCGTATGATGGCACCCAATTTACCGATCCGGCAAAGAGGAGCACCAAGGGATGAACGACACTATGGCGATGCCGCACTTCGACCGGACGGCCGAGGACCTTGGCAACATCGTCGAGCTCGGCCATGTCAACGTGACCGTGCCGGACCAGACCAAGGCGACGGCCTTCTATCTGATGGGCCTAGGGCTGACGCGCGATCCGTACCTGATGGCGGGTCTCGACAACATGTGGGTCAATGTCGGGCGCGGCCAGTTTCACCTGCCGTCACGCGCGCCGCAGGTGGTGCGCGGCACCACCGCGCTGGTGCTGCCGGACCTGGCGGCGCTGTTGAAGCGGCTGGATCACGTGCAGAAGTATCTCGAAGGCACGCAGTTCAGCTTCCGTGAAGCCGGCGACGTGGTGGAAACGACCTGCCCGTGGGGCAACCGCATCCGCGTGCACGCGCCCGATCCGGCGCGGTTCGGCCAGATGCGCGTGGGCATGCCATATGTCGAGTTCGACATTCCCGCCAAGAGCGACCTGCAGGCGATCGTGCGGTTCTATCGGGAAATCCTCGGTGGTATCGCCGGCGTCGCAACGGACGACCGCGGCGAGTATGCGTGGGCCAGCATGTCGGCCGACAGCAAAGTGACCTATCGCCACACCAAGAAGAAGCTGCCGGAATATGACGGGCATCACATCCAGATCACGCTCGCGGACTTCTCCGGCCCGCACAAAAAGCTGGCCGAGCGCGGACTGATCAGCGAGGAAAGCGATCAGCACCAGTACCGCTTTCTGGATATCGTCGATGTGGACACCAACAAGCCGATCTTCCGCATCGAGCACGAGACCCGCAGCATGCGGCATCCGATGTTCAACCGGACCTTCGTGAACCGGAACCCGGAGATGAACAACCGCAACTTCGTTCCGGGTTATGAGGTCGGGGTCTGGGCGCTGAATTGACGCCGAGCCATTGGCGAGGCGGTCATGGCCGGCGCAGGCCGGCCATCCACGACTTCCTTTCGTGCGACCAGTGAGGTCGTGAACGGCCGGCCATGACGGGCCACCGCGGAGAGAACCAATGCAAATCGGCGTGATCGGCCTCGGCCGCATGGGCGGCAACATCGTGCGGCGCCTGACGCGGGCGGGGCATTCCTGCGTGGTCTACGACGCCAACCCGGCTACCGCGCAGGCATTGGGGGGCGAAGGCGCAACGCCCGCCACGTCCGTGGCAGACTTGGTCAGCAAACTTGCCGGAACCCCACGCACCGTGTGGGTGATGCTGCCGGCAGGCAAGATCACCGAAGCAACCGTCAACGAACTCGGCGGCCTGCTGGCCAAGGGCGACAACATCATCGATGGCGGCAACGCCTACTACAAGGACGACATCCGCCGCGGCAAGGCGCTGGCGGCGAAGGGCATCCACTATCTCGATTGCGGAACATCCGGCGGCGTCTGGGGCCTGCAACGCGGCTACTGCCTGATGATCGGGGGCGATGACATCGCGGTGCGCCACCTCGATCCAATCTTCGCCGCGTTGGCACCTGGCGTCGGCACGATCCCACGCACCGATGGACGCGAGGGGCGCGATCCGCGCGTCGAACAAGGCTATCTGCACGCCGGGCCGACCGGGGCCGGGCACTTCGTAAAGATGATCCACAATGGCATCGAATACGGCATGATGCAGGCAATGGCAGAGGGTTTCGACATCCTGCGCAACCGCGGATCCGACAAGCTGCCCGCCGACGAGCGTTTCGAGCTGAACATTCCCGACATCGCCGAGGTGTGGCGGCGCGGGTCGGTGGTGACCTCCTGGCTGCTCGATCTGACGGCGGACGCGCTGGCACGCGACGCAGCGCTGGAGCACTTCTCCGGCAATGTCGAGGATTCCGGCGAGGGCCGATGGACCGTCGAGGCGGCGATCGAGGAAGCAGTGCCAGCGGATGTGCTTGCGGCGTCTTTGTTCGTGCGTTTCCGCTCGCGGCAAACCCACACCTTCGCTGAAAAGATCCTGTCAGCGATGCGGTTCGGTTTCGGCGGCCATGTGGAGCAGGCCGCGAAGCCGCCGGCATGACCATCATCGTGATGATGGGGGTCTCCGGATCCGGCAAGACCACAATTGCAATGAAGCTTGCGGAACGGCTTGGCTGGCAGGTGCTGGAGGGAGACAAGCTGCACCCGCCGGCCAACATCGAAAAGATGAAGGCAGGCACGCCGTTGGATGACGACGATCGCTGGCCGTGGCTGCGCGCCATCGCCGATGCGATCGACGAATGGCGGGTGGGCGGCGTGTCCGGCGTCGTCGCGTGTTCGGCGTTGAAGCGATCCTATCGCGACATCCTGATCGGACCGCGGAAGGATGTGGTGCTGGTCTATTTGCAGGGTTCGCACGAGTTGATCGCCGCAAGGATGGCAGCGCGGCATGGCCACTTCATGCCGACCGGCTTGCTCGACAGCCAGTTCCAAACGTTGGAGGAGCCAGACGAGACGGAACACCCGATCGTGGTTTCAATCGCGCCGGAACCTGACGCGATCGTGGACGCAATTGTCGAAAAGCTAGGACAGTGGAAGGGTCTTTCATGACCGATAGCTTCGCGATCTATCCGAGCCTGAAAGACCGCGTGGTGTTCATCACCGGGGGCGCCAGCGGCATCGGCGCGGAGCATGTGCGCCAGTTCGCCGCGCAAGGCGCGAGGGTGGCGTTCGTCGATATTGCCGACAATGCGGCGGCAGAGGTGATGGCGGCGATCGGCGACGCCGGCCACCCGGCGCCGTTCTATCAGCATTGCGACCTGACTGACATTCCGGCGCTGCAACGCGCGATCGCCGCGGTGGCGAAGCAGCTCGGGCCGATCACCGTGCTGGTGAACAACGCCGCCAACGACCAGCGCCACGACTACAAGGACGTAACGGTGGCGTATTGGGATGAGCGCCAGGCGGTCAACCTGCGCCACCAGTTCTTCGCCATCCAGGCGGTGGCGCCGATGATGCGCGACGCAGGCGGCGGCTCGATCATCAATTTCGGCTCGATCTCCTGGCACGCCAACACCGGCGGCATGCCGGCCTACACCACGGCGAAAGCCGGCGTCGAGGGCCTGACCAAAGGCATGGCACGCGATCTGGGCAGTGACCGCATAAGGGTCAACTGCGTGATTCCCGGCTGGGTGATGACCGAGCGGCAAATCAAGCTGTGGCTGACGCCGGAGGGTGAAAAGAACCTGTTGCAGATGCAGTGCCTGAAGGAAAAGCTGGTGGCTGCGGACCTGACACGGATGGTGCTGTGGCTGGCGTCCGACGACAGCCGCCTGTGCACCAGCCAACTCTGGGTGGTGGACGCCGGCCGGCTATAGGCCGGCTGGTGGTCGTGTGACCTACGCGGCGTTCTGGGATCGGTATCTTCGCGCGCATAGCAGAAGGGCGACGCGCTGCCTGCACTACCTCGGCAGCCTGCTGGCGATCGTCGCATTGATTTTAGCAGTGTGGGACTGGCGATTTCTGATCGCGGCGCCAGTGATTGGCTATGGCTTCGCCTGGACCGCGCATGTCGGCGTGGAACACAATCGCCCCGAAACGTTCGGCCACCCGTTGTGGTCGCTGTTCAGCGATTTCCGCATGCTGGCGTTGGCGGCGTCCGGCCGGCTCGGTCCGCACCTGCGGCGCGCGGGCCTGCTGTAGCCGGCCACCGTCGAAGCCGCTAGGATTCGCCCCGCGAACCGAAGGGGAAACGATCATCATGTGGGAACCGAGCCAGCGCTATCCCGATCCGGCCGTGCGCGTGCTGCATCCGGATTTCAACAAGTACCGGCTGCAACTGGCCTCGATCGACAAGCTCGCCGATGGCTGCCGCTGGTCGGAGGGTCCCGTGTGGTTCGGCGACGGCCGCTATGTGTTGTGGAGCGACATCCCGAACAACCGCATTTTGAAATGGGAAGAAGAGACCGGCGCGGTCAGCGCCTTCCGCAAACCGTCGAACAACGCCAACGGCAACACGCGCGACCGCCAGGGGCGGCTGGTGACCTGCGAGCACGACGCGCGGCGCGTCACCCGCACGGAATATGATGGCAGCATCACGGTGTTGGCCGATACGTACAACGGCAAGAAGCTGAATTCGCCGAACGATGTGGTGGTGAAGTCCGATGGCTCGGTGTGGTTCACCGATCCGCAGTTCGGCATCCTGGGCTACTACGAGGGCCACAAGGATGTGTCGGAGACCGCGCCGGCGGTCTACCGGCTGGATTGCAAGACCGGCTCGTTGAGCTTGGTCGCGGATGACATTCCGGGACCGAATGGGTTGGCGTTTTCGCCGGACGAGTCGAAGCTCTACGTCGTCGCCTCCCGCGGGGCACCGAACCGGCTGATCCTCACCTACGACGTGACCGAAAACGGAACAAAACTGGCCAACGGCAAGACGTTGATCGATGCCGGGCCGGGATCGCCGGACGGGTTCCGGGTCGATGTCGACGGCAATCTCTGGTGCGGTTGGGGCACGGGCGATGACGAGTTGGACGGCGTGCGCGTATTCACGCCGGGCGGCGATCCGATCGGGCACATCGGCCTGCCGGAACGCTGCGCCAACCTGTGCTTTGGCGGGCGCTATCGCAACAGATTGTTCATGGCGGCGAGCCATGGTTTGTATGCGCTGTACGTAAATGCGCAGGGTGCGCCCGGCGGCTGAGGCATGATGTGACTCCGTGTCATATCGCCGAGGCCGGTCTTGGTCATATCGTCGTGGCCGGGCTTGACCCGGCCACCCACGCACTGCTGGTACCCCAACGGATGCCTCGGTCAAACCAGGCCATCATGATGTCGTAACGGTGCATACCAAACCTACCCGCCACAGCTACGCACCGTGGTGGTTGGATCGATGCGCCGCCGGCAGGATGAGGAACACAACAGGATGGATACCACACTGGAACGGACGGGCGCGCCGACGCTGTTCTACCAGGTCGAAGGTGCACCGGTCGAAGATGCCAGGCCGGCGGTGATGCTGATCCACGGCGTAGGCGCCGATGGATCGAGTTGGAACGACATCGTTCCGCAACTGACCCGGCAATTCACCGTAATACGACTGGATCTGCGCGGACATGGACGGTCCGGCAACGTCGATGGGCCGCTGGCACTGGACGACTTTGCGCGCGACGTGGTGGACGTGATGACCGCCGCAGGCGTGCCGCGGGCACACGTGGTTGGCTTCTCCCTGGGCGGAATGATCGCACAGGCCCTCGCACTCGATTATGCGTCACGCGTGGATCGCCTCGTGCTGCTGAGCGCGGTTGCGGGCCGCACGGGGCAGGAGCGTGCGCGGGTGCGCGACCGCCTGGAGATCCTGCGCACACAAGGCATCGGCGCGATCACCGGCGCCGCGCAGGATCGATGGTTCACCGCCGGCTTCATCGAGCGCCACCCGGAATTGGTGCGGCAGCGGATGGAACAATTGCAGCGCAACCACGCACCGTCCTACGCAGCCGCCTACACGGTGTTTTCCACCAGCGATCTCGGCGAGCGGCTGCATGCGATACGCACGCCGACGCTGGTCGCGACAGGCGAGCACGATGTCGGGTCGAACACGCGCATGGCGCGGTTCATGCAATCGCAGATCCCGGGCGCACAGTTGCGGATTCTGCCGGAGTTGAAACACAGCATACTGGTAGAGGCGCCGAACATGATCGCCACGATGCTGCTGGAATTTCTGGAGTAGGGCCGAAAAGCGAAGCGCCTTCCGCCGACGCAGGGTGGCGGAAGGCGCTACGCTTTTCCGCCCTACGCGTTGCGTCCGCCGTAGCGGCGCACTCGCAGATCGGCCTGTGCCTTGTGACCGGCGAAATTCTCAATCGCGCAAAGCCGCGAGCAGTACTCGCCGATCATTGCGCTCGCGGCTGGTGTGACCTCCTGGTAGGTGACGGTCTTCAGGAATTTGCCCACCCACAGTCCGCCAGTATAACGCGCGGCGCGCTTGGTCGGCAGCGTGTGGTTGGTGCCGATAACCTTGTCGCCATAGGCAACGTTGGTCTCCTGGCCGAGAAACAACGACCCGTAGTTCCGCATCCGGTCCAGGAACCAGCGCGGCTCGCGCGTAAGCACCTGCACATGCTCGGACGCGATGCGGTCCGCCTCTTCCAACATCTCCTCATCAGTGTCGCACAGAATCACCTGGCCGTAATCGCGCCAAGCCGCACCAGCGATATGAGCGGTCTCCAACGTAAGCAACTGCCGAGCGATCTCCGCCTCAATCCCCTCGGCGATTCGCGTCGACGTGGTGATCAACACCGCCGGCGAGGTCGGGCCGTGCTCCGCCTGGCCCAGCAGATCGGTCGCGCACATCTCCACGTCCGTGGTGTCGTCGGCGATGATCAGCGTCTCGGTCGGCCCGGCCAGCAGATCGATGCCGACGCGCCCGAACAGTTGTCGTTTCGATTCCGCGACATACGCATTCCCCGGTCCCACCAGCATGTCCACCGGTGCAATGGACGCAGTGCCGAGCGCCATCGCCGCCACCGCCTGTATGCCGCCCAACAGGTAGATCTCATCGGCGCCGCCCAACGCCATCGCCGCGACCGTGGCCGCCGGCGGTTCACCATTCAACGGCGGGGTGCAGGCAATCACCCGCTCCACACCGGCAACCTTCGCCGTCACCACGCTCATGTGCGCACTGGCGACCATCGGATACCGCCCGCCGGGAACATAACAGCCGACGCTGGCGACCGGGATGTTCTTGTGCCCCAGCCGCACGCCAGGCAGCGTCTCCACCTCCACGTCGCGCAGGGCTGCGCGCTGCACCTGGGCAAAGTGACGGATCTGCGCCTGGGCGAACCTGATGTCGTCGATCACCTGCGTGGGCAGGCTGCCGATCAGCGTATCGATCTGCTCGCGTGACAGACGGAAATCCGCCGGTGACCATTTGTCGAATTTCTCCGACAGCTCACGCACCGCGACATCACCGCGGGTCATGATGTCATCGAGGATCGCCTCCACCGTCTGGCGCACCTGCCGATCGGCTGCGAACTTTTCAGCCTCGCTCTTGCCGTGCTTCAGGATGCGGATCATTGCGAGGCCTCCATCATTCCGCGGTCCAGCCGCCATCGACGACGATGGTCGATCCGGTAATCAGCGCGGCTGCGTCGGACGCCAGGAACACCACCGCGCCCATCAGGTCTTCCACCTGGCCGAGCCGCCCCAGCTTGATCCGCCGCACGGTCTCGGCGAGGAACGCCTTGTCCTGCCAGAACGGCGCGGTCAACGGCGTTTCGATGAACGTAGGACCAATGGAATTCACCCTGATGCCGTGCGGCGCCAGATCGATCGCCATCGCCTTTGTCAGACCCTCGATGCCATGCTTGGTGGTGCAGTAGACCGTGCGGTGGGCACCGCCGACATGGCCCATCTGCGAGGAAATATGGATAATCGAACCCTTCCTCTCCGCATCCACCATGCGCCGTACCACCGCCTGGGCAACGAAAAACGCCGCCCGCAGATTGAGCGTGGTGATCGTGTCGTAATCGTCTTCGCTCACCTCCAGGAAATCCCGCGGCCGGTTGGTGCCAGCGTCATTCACCAGAATGTCAAACACCGGTTGCGCCGCGATCACCGCCTGCACCGAAGGCAAATCTGTCACGTCCAGCACCACCGCCTCAGCGCTGCCGCCGTCCGCGCGGATCGCAGCGCTCGCAGCCTCGATCGCGGCGGCGGTGCGCGCTGCCAACACGACGTGTGCACCGGCCTGCGCCAGCGCGGCGGCCAGCGCCAGGCCGATGCCCCGCCCGGCGCCGGTCACCAGGGCGCGCCTGCCGTCCAGCCGGAACGATGGCGTGCGCGGCAGGCTTATAGTCAACCGAGCGGCTACTTCACCGACGAGAACGAGGTCGGCGCCAGGATCTCGTTCGTCACCTTCGCAACGATCGCGCCGTTCGCCTCGGTCTGCGCGCGCGCCGCCAGCCAGTCCGGATCGCTGCCGAACGCGGCCCATTTCTGCTCGCGCTCCGCCAACGAGTTCCAGGTGAGAAAGTAGTACAATATCTGGTTCGAACTCGCCGATCACCGTGGTCCAGAAGCCGGCCTGCTTAATGCCGTGCTTCTCCCACAGCTTCAGTGTGATCGTGTCGAAGCGCTTCAGCAGGTCCGGCAATCGGCCCGGCACAGCGTGATAGATCCGCAGTTCATACAACATAACGTGTACCTCCTGACCGAATCATGCGTCCATTGGCGACGATGGGCAAGCGCTGAGACCTCGCCCGGACACGACGCCGCACACCACACCCGCCCTATTGCGGTGGCCTTAGCGGCGTCTGGGGCGAACCGGATCGATCGGCACCACCGCGCAATGCGACGCCCCACGGGTCCGCCGGATCACGCCGCCGCGGTGCATGGATCAGCCGCTTCGTCAGCACCGCGGCGGCAACCGCGGTCAGAACGGCGGCAGCAAACCATCTCGTGTCCGAACCGTACCAGTCCGTGCGAACCAGCAGCAGAAATACCACGGACACCCCCAGCAGCATGCCGCCGGTGCGCAGCCCACGGCGCATGGCCAACACCGCCAGCACGACGAAAACCACATACATCGCGATCGCAGCGGCACGTACCACCTCGAAGGCACGCAGCATCAGCGTGTCGATAACATCGCCCAGCCACCACATCGTATTGGCAATGAGCTGCTCGCACGCCGCGACGAAATGCTGCGGCCCGACCGCGTAGATCACCACCATCAGCGCAATGCCGCCAACCCAGATCAACGCCAGATGTCTGCGGTCCACGTTCGTTGCGTCTGCGTCAGAACCGCTCCACCCATGGACGCAACTCCACCTCCCACGTCCAGGCGCTGCGCTTCTGGTTCAGCACATGCCAGTACGTCTCGGCGATGTCGTCGGGATCCAGCAAGCTGTCGGGCTTGTCCGCCGGCACCTGCCTGGCGGCGGCGCGAATGCCACCGTCGATGACAAAATGCGCGATGTGGATGCCTTGCGGGGAAAACTCGCGCGCCATGCTCTGCGCCAGGCCGCGCAGCGCGAACTTGCCCATCGCGAATGGCGCCGACTGCGCGTAGCCCTTCACGCTGGCAGACGCGCCGGTGAACAGGATGGCCCCCGACCCGTGCGGCAGCATGCGCTTCACCGCCTGCTGCGCAACCAGGAAGCCGCCATAGGCACTGACGGCAATTGCGTGGGCCACGGCGGCGGGGTCCAAATCGGTGAACGGGCCGCGGGCACGGGCGCTGGCGTTGTAGACCACGACGTCGGGCGCCTCGATCGTGTCGAACAGGCGGGCCACGTCGGCCGGTTGCGTGGCGTCCGCGGCGATCGCCTTGGCACCGGTTTCGCCACAGAGCGCGGCGAGTTTCCCGGTGTCCCGCGCGCCCAGGGTGACGCGCAGGCCGTTCTTCACGAACAGCCGGGCCAGTGAAGCGCTGAGGCCGGCGCCGGCGCCGACAATAAGGGCTGAGTTCATGCTGTGTGACCTTCCTGGTGCTCGTTCAGCAGGTTCCAGTGCGACTTAGCGGCGGCCGCCGTCTCAAGACCCGCCCCCCTTCCGGGGCCGCGGGTCTTGACCCAAAGGCCACCGCCTAGCAAGCGGCATCGGTGTCGAATATGGCGAGGGGTGAGCACCTTTGGGAGTGCCGGCGGAAACGCAGGTGCATGTGATAGGGGCCTCGGGGCGGTCCGGGGTGGCGTTGTGCCGCGCTTTGGCCGCCCACGGGATGGCGGTGGTGCCGGTGGTGCGCGATGCAGCGAAATGGCGAGCGGCCGGGCTTGGCGGCGCGCCGCTGGTGGCCGATCTGACGGATGCCCCCGCGCTAAGGTCGGCGCTGCACGGCGCTGTGCGCGTGGTGAGTTGCGCGCACGCGCGGTTCGCGCACGCCGTACTGGCGGCCGGCCCCCCTGGCGCGCGCTACGTCTTCCTGGGCAGCACGCGCAAATTCACGCGCTGGCCGGACGCGCATGGCAGCGGTGTGCTGGCCGGGGAGGAGGCGTTCCTGGCCTCCGGCCGCGCCGGCGTCATGCTGCACCCGACGATGATCTACGGCGCGCTGGGCGAGGACAATGTGCAGCGCCTCGCCGCCCTGCTGTGCCGGTTGCCGATCGTGCCCCTCCCCGGCGGCGGGCGCGCGCTGGTGCAGCCGATCCACCAGGACGACCTGACGCGCTGCATCCAGGCGGCGCTGGCGACCGCGTGGGATGGTCCACATACTTTGGTGGTCGCCGGGCCGAGCCCCCTGCCCTATGCGGATTTCGTCCGCGCCGTCGCGCTGGCGGCCGGATTGGCGGCGCCACGCATCATTGCGATCCCGGCCTGGCCGATGATGGCGGCGGCGGCGCTGACCGCGGCGCTGCCATTGGTCCCCACGGTGCGGCCGGCCGAGATCCGCCGTCTGCTGGAAGACAAGGCGTTCGACATCGCGCCGATGATTGCAGCGCTGGGCGTGCACCCGATGACGCTGGCCGACGGCCTGATGCGTACTTTCTGCAGAGGTTGAGCTGTGTTCGTAATACGTACATTCCGCAGAGGTCGAGCTATATCAATGAACGGCGGGATGGCGGCTTAATAGGCTGGCGCATCTCCGGCGGATGGAGCAACTGATTTTGTTCCGGCACCGGAAGACTGCAAGGAGCCCTGCCATGACCGATCTCAGCCCTGTCGCCCCGTCCACCCGCACGCCGGTCAGCCCTTTGATGCTGTCGGACCGCCTGTTGCGACTCGCCGAGGACGCCGACAGCGCTGGCTTTCGCATCACGGCGGAACACCTGCTGTATATGGCGTCGCAGGTGCTGGACGTACCCAGGGTGATGCAGAGTTGACGCGCGCATCTCACGGCCCCGTGATGCCAGCGCCTCTGGCGGCTTGACCGCCGCGTCCCATTTGCTGTCCGCCACGTCGCCTGCACCCAGATGGCGACGCTGATGCGGCAACGGGGACGGGCGAGACGGCATGGATGCGACGACATTGGCCGCGGCGGATCATGCCGCCCGGCACTGGACCTTTGACGCGGCGGGCCGCGTCAAGCTGGGCAGTGAGGCCCACAAGCAGGCGTTCTGCCGGATGTTCCGGGAAACGTTCAATCCATACAGACCCTCGGTCATTCCGTGGCCGGAACTCGACGCCGCGGCGCTGGACCGGCTGACCTCGCTGCCGATCTGGGACATCGCGGTGCAGACCGAGGGCAAGGCGCGGCTGCGCATGCTGTCTTATGCAGCGGTGCTGCGTGACCTGGCGCTGTCGGAAGCGATCGGTCTGAACGGTTGGGAAGAGGGCCGCCACAAAGAGGTGCTATCCAATCTGGTGCGGACCTACGGCATCGCCTTGGCGCCGGAGCCGGCGTATGTCGAGCCGCGCGATCCGGAATGGGCCTATCTGGTCACCGGGTTCAGTGAATGCATCGACAGCTTCTTCGCTTTCGGCCTGTTCGAGCTGGCGCGCCGATCGGGCTATTTTCCGCCCGAGCTGGTCGACACGTTCGAGCCGGTGATCCAGGAGGAAGCCCGCCACATCCTGCTGTTCGCCAATTGGCTGGCCTGGCATCGGCGCAATATCGCATGGTGGCGGCGTATCCGGTTCGAGGCGCGGGTGTGGGCGGTGTGGGGGTTCCTGGCGTGGGAACGGATCGGGATGGCGCGCGGAATGGATGCCAGGGGGAAAGCTCCAGCGCAGGACAACAACTTCACGCTGAACGGCGCCAAGTCGGTCGGCAGCGCCGACGTTGGTGGCGGCGAACTGATGGCGATCTGCCTCACCGAGAATGATCGCCGCTTCGCCGGCTACGATGCGCGCCTGGTACGGCCGACCACAACGCCGGGCCTGGTGCGCTTCGCTCTGCGGTTCATGCGGCGCAGGTGATGGGCGACGCCGCCGATGCACCCGGGCGGCAAACCGTGCCGATGGCCGCCCTATTGCGACGGTATCAGCGGCACGCCGACACTGCCGCACACCACGCTGCCGGCAAGGCCGAACGCGCAAGGCAGTCCAAAGGTGATCGTCTGCCGGACCTTTAGCGTCGGCACGCCTGCCAGCAGGTGTACCCCCGCGGCGACTGTGAGCAGGCCCGGGTCTGGTGGCAGCGGCCGCAGCGGCACCACCAGAAAATCCTTGCTCCTTGGATAAATCTTGAAGTCAGGTCTGCTACGGAATGTTCTGCCGTCGATGGTCAGGAAATTCATGGCCAGGTAGAATGCGTTCCACGGCCCGGTACCAGAGACGATCGCCGCCTCGTCAACCCGTTCCAAACTCGGGATGGCAACGTTGTCGGTGCTCGTCGACGCAATCTGTTCGCGCATCGGCGTCAGGCTGGCGCGCCAACCGAATGCCAGCACGATCGCGAGACTGGCCGCGACCGCGGCGCGCCACCGCGTCGTGCTGTCCGCAAGCCGCACGATCAGCAACAGTGCGTACAGCAGAAAAATCGGTTGGGTAACCTTGAAGTAATGATCGCTGTCCAACAGCCAAAGACTGAGAATATGCAGGTCGCGATAGGAGAGCATCAGTGCCAGGTGGGCCGCAAGCCAGGTCACGAGCAACGCATGAACGCGTCGCGTATCTCTGCCGAACCAACAGACGGCTGCGCCGCCGACCCCGGGGATGATCCACGGAAAACCCTCACACAGGCCGCGGTGTAGACCTGGCTCGAGGCGATCCGTTCCGACGCCGTCGAACAGCGGGTTCCCGTTGATGACCAGTGAGACCCAGCGTAGCGGGAGCAGCCGGAATTCAAAGCCGATCCTGGCGGAGAGATCGTAGTATGTGCCGGATCCGAAGCCGGACGTGGCGGCGATGATGCCCGCCGCAGCGCCGCACGCAGCGACGGCGGCAATCAATGACGCGGCGGCGATGCCGGCGGCGCGGCGTATCGGCAGCGTAAAAAGATACGGCGTCAGCGCCACGGCGGCGGCGAAAGCCACCGGCACGGCATCCCCGGGTCGGAAGAACGTTATTCCCCCGACAGCGCACCCTGCGAGCAGCGCACGTCCGATACCCGGCTGCTCCGCCAACCGCAGCACGGCCACCAACGCCGCGAAGGTCAGCGCGGCGGCGGGTGTGGTGGTCCATGGCACGAGCCAGGATTTCAGCGCTGGAAGTGTGCCGACACTTGCCACTACGAACGCGGCGGCACCGTACAGACTGGCGAAACGATGGTGCGGAAACATCCGCCGTGCCAGCGCCGCGCAGGCGAACAGGCTGACGACCAGACACGCGAGATTGGGCAGCAGGAATCGGTCATGCGGCGTCAACCGCAGCAAGGGTGCCGCCAAAAGCGAATAGCCCGGCGGATACCAATGCCGGGCCGGGGTGAGATCCCACTCCGACCAGGCGCGCGCGGCTTCTATATATCGCGACTGGTCGGCCCAATCGCGCCAACCGCCGGTCTCCGTGCCGGGGGCCGGCAGGCCGGTATAGAAGGCATGCGCGACCAGAAAGACCGCGACCATCGCCAGCGTGAAGAACCCCAGCCCGATCGGAACGATCAGCGACGCGGGATGCGTCCTGGCATTCGTCATGCGCTGCGCAGCAACCGGTTGATCAGTCGCGCAGCCCCTTGGTGAGGCCGGCCGCGTCTTCCACCGCGTGCAGCCAGGCATCCAACTCGCGCTCCATCGGCTCCAGCAGCACGTGCTGCACGCCGGCCGCGGCATAGGCGGCCAGGTCGGCACGCACGCGGTCCGATTGCGCGCCGTCCCACCGCATGCGCAACGAGATGGTGAACGCCGCATCGGGCCGCGCCGCGCGCAGGCGCCCCACCAGCGCCGGCGCGGCGTCCGGCGTCACGCGGCTGCCGTGCCAACCGTCCAGCCGTGTCGCGCGCTTCAGCGCCGGCTCCGAGGAACCGCCGATCCAGATCGGGATCGGCGCAACGGGCCGCGGCAGCATGCGCATCTCCTGCACGACGGCGGGGATCCAGCGCGTCGGAAAGCCGATGGGGTCCTCGGTCCACACCGCGCGCATCAGCGCAATGCCCTCGTCCATGCGCCGGCCGCGTTCATGGAAAGGCGCGCCGAGGGCGGCGAACTCCGCCTCCATCCAGCCAACGCCGGCACCGAGGATCAGGCGGCCTTGCGAGAGGTTCTGCAGCGTCGCCAGTTCCTTCGCGAGCGGCAGAGGATGACGCATCGGCAATACCAGCACCGAGGTGCCGAGCCGCACCCGTTGGGTGAACGCGGCCGCCCAGGTGAGCGTCAGCACCGGGTCGTAAAACGCTGCCGACGGCGGGTAGGTGGCGTCCTTCGGCACGATGATGTGTTCGCTGACCCAGACATCGTCGAAGCCGAGTTCCTCCGCCTGCACCGCGGCGCGGCGGATCGCGTCCGGAGCGGCCTTGCGGCCGACATGGGGTAGATGGATGCCGAATTGCATGGCGTTGCCTCTCTCCGACAGAACACGGCAGACTAGCGCACGGCGCAACAAAGACCAGCAGATGCGCGGTGCGCCGCGGCCTTGCGGGTCACGCTTGCCATGATGCCTTCTCGAAATCGGCCAGGACGCTCCCCGCGACACAGGTCGGCCGCACGGCCTGCAACCTCGTCGTCGCGACGAGCACGGCGCCGGGTATTGCCGGCTGATTTAGGCCGATCTTGGAGTACATGCCACAACTACAGATTGTGGCAATGGGTCGCCCACGTAATCCAACAGTTACAAGTGCCACATTTTGCGCCAATGCTCTTGATATTGTTTCGAGGCACCTTAGGGTGGCGATCACGTATCTGTTAACATAGACTCTTCTGTAACATAAGCGTTTTGCAGTTGACTGCCGGACGCGTTCATGGCGGTGGTGACCGGGCCGGAGATGGCAACAAGCCTGGACTGCACACGACCCTGAAGACAACTTGAAGGAGAGCGCCGTTGCCGGCTGAGACATCACTGCGAAACGCGCAAGCTGGTGATGGCCAGGTGGCCATCGTTGGGCTTGGTTACGTGGGACTGACACTTGCCGTCGTCGCTGCCGACTGTGGCTACCGTGTGCTGGGAGTGGAGATACGAAGCGAGGTCCTGGACGCTCTTCAGAGGGCTCAGGCGCATTTTTCCGAGCCGGGAATCGATCGGCGACTCCAGGAGCATCTCGCTTCCGGGCACCTGACAGCGCGCCGCGAATTTCTTCATTCTGACCGTTGCACTACATATATCATTACGGTCGGCACGCCGATTGGCCCCGACAAACAAACGCGGATCGCAGCCATCGCCTCGGTCACCCGCACCATCGCGGAACGGTTGCAGCCGGATGATCTTGTGATCCTGCGTTCGACTGTGCGGGTCGGTGTCACGCGCGAAGTCGTCAAGCCCATACTGGATCAGGCACATGTACCGTATCATCTCGCCTTCTGTCCGGAACGGACGATCGAAGGCAGCGCACTGCAGGAATTGAGGCAGCTGCCGCAAATTGTCGGCGGCATCGATGAGGCGTCCCGGGACCTGGCGGTTGGCTTTTTCTCGCAAATCGCCACCGAAGTCATCGCGGTGGAAAGCGTCGAGGCTGCGGAACTGGTCAAGCTGATCAACAACACAGAGCGTGATCTGCGATTCGCGTTTGCGAATGAGATAGCCGCGATGTGCGACATCATCGGCGTTGCGGCGTACGACGTGATAAACGCCTGCAATCATCGATACGCTCGCAGCAGTCTTGCCCTGCCCGGCCCAGTGGGCGGACCCTGCTTGACCAAGGATCCATACATTCTCGCTGAAGGGCTGCAGCGGCACGGGCTCACTCCGCAGCTAGCCCTGGTCGGGCGCGAAACCAACGAGGCGGTCGTGGGCAATGCGGTTGCGGCGGTGCACAACGCGCTCACGTGGCTTGGAGCAAAGTCCCCTGTGCGGAGGATTGCCGTGCTTGGCCTTGCGTTCAAGGGCCGCCCGGCAACCGACGATTTGCGCGGCTCCACCGTTTTCGACCTGCTGCATGCGGTGCGGCGCTTTTTCCCGGACGCCGCCGTGGTCGGATATGATCGGCTGGTTCCCGCGGACGCCATCGCGGAACTTGGCATGGAGCCGAGCGACTCGATCGAGGCGGCTTTCTCGGGCGCCTCGGCGGTGTTTCTGCACAATAACCACCCCGACCTCGAGGGCCTTCCGCTCGCAAGATTTGGTCAGTCAATGGCGAAGCCGGGGATCGTCTATGACTTCTGGGGACAGAATCGGGCCGTCACCGGTCTGCCACCGGGGATTCACGTCGCCGGCCTGGGCCTTTGGCCGCCAACCCTGAGTGCGGCGGCGCGCTCGGCGGTGCAACCGAATGTCGCTTGACACCGCTGCGAGTGCCCGTCCGTCATCAACCCTGACCAAACACAACGTCCTGCTCGACGTTTCATTTGGAGTTATTGGCTATTCGGGAATCCCGCAGGATTCGCGGCTGATGTATTCCACGCTCGCTCAATCACCAGGCGTGAACGTAACCGGAATGTTTTATCCGCTTGGCCGTGTTGTGCCTTCGGTCGTGCGACAACGGAATTCCAAGGAGATCGACCGGGTTGCTTCCTCAAGCCTGTTGATTGGCGACATATCAGAGGGCCGCAACCTACACTTGAATGGCCTTAGGCATCCCGCCCAGGCATTGCGAGTTTTGTTGTATTTTCGGCATTTGATGGCCGGCAACTGCCGACTGTGGGATGTGCCGATGGACATGCTCGGCGACACTGTTTGGCGGCTGCTGTTTGAAAAGACTTTACCCGAAACTCAGCGTACCATGGTTCAGCAGGGTCGGTTTATCACCGGCAACTTCTCGCTGGTGCATGTGGTCGATCGGACAGTGCGCTTCAGCTCTTTGGGTCCTCTGAAGATGCCGACGGATGCGTACGATTTCGTCATTTTTCACAATTCGCGGCGGATCAAGGTCTCGCCAAATACACGTAAGCTGATCCGCTACCATGATCCAATTCCCATAACGCATCCAGACACGGTCGTCCGTTCCCATACCGATCTACATATTCGCGCACTTCGGTATTGTGCTGCGGATTCCTTCTACGTCTGCAATTCCGAACCGGTTCGTGAAGAATTGGTTCGGTTGGAACCCAGAACTCGAAAACCGGTCGATCACCATCCCCTATCGCATTGAGCAGGCCCAGACGCCACCAAACCAGGAGATTCCCGCACTGGAGATTGTCCGGACCCGGCTTTCGTTTATCTCTCTCGGCCAGGCAGCCTCCAGCCGTTTGACCGAACGCGTCGAGAGCGAAATCCAGCGAGCAGCGGAGCGTCAGGACCGGCCGAAATATATTATGGCGGTATCCACGCTTGAGCCGCGCAAGAACTTTATTGGGGTCATCAGGGCGTGGGAGCGGTTGCGGGTGAGCCGCGACAAGGACTTGAAGCTCATTATCGTCGGCAATCCAGGATGGCATAATGATAGCATCCTGGCGGCGATGAAACCGTGGGTCGCCACCGGCCAGCTTTGGCACGTCCAGGGCCTCCCCACCGCGGAACTCCAGGCGCTCTACCGTCAGGCGGTGTGTCTGGTGTTTCCCTCCTTCGCGGAAGGATTTGGTTTTCCGCCCATCGAGGCAATGGTTCACGGCACGCCCGCCGTCGTATCCGATCTGGCGGTACATCGCTGGGTCATGGGGGACGCGGTACTATACGCAGATCCCTACGACATCGACGCGATTGCCGAACAGATCGGCCGCTTGGCCTGCGATCCCGACAAGGACCGCTTGCGAATGGAGTTGCGCCAGAACGGGCAGCGCGTACTGGCGCGGTACAGACCAGCAGACAATAGAAAATCAGTGGTGCAGCTTGTTCGATGAATTGCGCACGAAGAACCCCAGGTAGCCAATGCCAAAATACCTTGTAACCGGGGCAGCGGGCTTTCTCGGCTATCATCTCGCAAGCGCGCTGAGCGCGGAACGCGATGCGCACATCGTATGTGTGGACAGTTTTGTTCGCGGCGAGCGGGATACCTATTATGCCGAGCTCTGCCAACGCTCCAATGTCACAGGCCTTGAGCTGGACTTGTGCGATCGCGATGCGGTCTTCTCGCTCCCCGATGATTTCGACATCGTATTCCACTTGGCGGCGCTCAATGGAACGCAGAACTTCTACGAGCGACCGCTTGAGGTTCTGCGATGCTGCACACTGCCCACATTCTGGCTGTGGGAGAGGTTGGGACCATCACCGTTGCTGAAGCGCTTCGTCTATGCGGGGACCAGTGAATCATACGCATCGACGGTGACCCGATTCGCATGGGAGGTTCCGACGGGCGAAGAAGTGCCCCTGTCGATCGACGACGTATCGAACCCTCGCTGGTCCTATGCTGCCTCGAAAATCCATGGTGAAGTACTGACCGCGCAAGCAGGCCGGCATTACGCGAAGGGCTTCACGATCATCAGGTATCACAACGCCTATGGACCTCGCATGGGGGACCGGCATGTGGTGCCCGATTTTCTGATGCGCGCCAAGCATGGCGAGTTTGTCCTGTATGGCTATGAGGACACACGCTCTTTTCTTTATGTCACCGATGCCGTCGATGCGACCATCGGATTGTCGAAGGCCGAAGGCGCCGACGGGCAGGTCGTCAACGTCGGATCCGATCAGGAGATCTCCATTCAGCGCCTCGCTGGGCTGATGATGGAGGTGTGTGGTTTCTCTGGCGAGATCACTCGGCATTCCTCTCCGCGTGGTTCCGTGCACCGTCGCGTGCCACGTATCGGCAAACTCCAGTCCCTCACCGGTTTTGCGCCGAAGGTCGGATTACGAGACGGCCTCAAACTTACCGCGGATTACTACCTGGCCGACGCACGGGACGACCAAGCCACCGACTGACCCGACCCCAGCGTCAAACCGGTTCCGCCAACAGCGCCGGAAACCGCTGCCACTAAAGGCGCCAAGCCAATCAAGGCGGTTTGTGACGGCACAATAGCGCGCAGCACACCGAGTGCCAGCGGCAACTCTGGCAGGCGCGACCTTGCCGCCAGTGAGCGAATCGCCGGTACTAGCGGCGACCCACGCTACGAATCGAAGACACAAGATGCGGATCAAGGCGCTTGTTGCGACGCGCTCCGGCTACACCGCGACCTGCGTCGTTGCAGCCATCATCACGACGCTGGTGTTTACGTTTCGGCGCGGCCAGGACGTAAACTGGGATCAGCTCAACTACCACCTCAGCATCCCGTTCCTGCTGTTGCACGGAACCTTCTGGGACAGCATCGCGCCGGCCGGCATCCAGAGCTATCTGAATCCGCTCGTTCTTATACCACAATATATTGTCATACGCGCGCTGCCGCCTTTGCTTGCCGCGACGACGATCGACCTGGCACAAGTCATGGCATTCGTCGTCGCCGCGCGGATCTGTCTGCGCATCGCCGGCCCTGACCCCGGCGAAGGCGGCTACGGCGCGGCGTTTCTCGGCTTTGTGCTCTGCGTCGCCAGTCCGATGGCACTGTCGGAGGCGGGCACCACGATCGTCGACCTGATCACTTCGGTGCCAGTACTGCTCGCCTACCTTCTGCTGCTGACGCGAGATGACGCAGCCGCACCACGCCATGCCTGCCTGGCCGCCGGCCTGCTGCTTGGATTGGCTGCCGGCCTCAAGGTGACGAACATGGTGTTCGCAATCGGTGCACCGGCATTCTTCCTGGTTGGTCCCGCGCCGCCGCGCCGGCGTGTTGCCGGTTTGACACAACTCGTGCTTGGCGGTGTGGTCGGATTTCTGGGAATTGCGGGGTGGTGGCACCTCACGCTGTGGCGCCGCTTCCACAACCCGATATTTCCATATTTTAACAATATCTTCCGCTCGCCAGATTTTCCACCGATAGAGTTGCGCGACCGCAACTTCGTGACGCACTCCCCGTGGGCAATGCTGAACTACCCATATTATTGGCTGGTCGGCGGCAGCACGACCCCAATCCGGTTGTCGCCCGCCAGCGAAACCGATCCCAAGGATGCACGCTTCGCCTTCGCATTGGCCGGCGCGGTCGCGGTGCTCGGCATCGCCGTGTTTCGCCGCTCGCGGCGTTTCGCACCGCTTGCCCGTCCGGAGACTGGCCTGCTGCTTGCCTGCGCGATCGACTACCCAGTGTGGCTCTACACGTTCGGCATCCACCGCTACATGGTCCCGCTGGAAATCCTGTGCGGAACGGTGGTGTTGACGCTGGCGGGCTGGATCGCCACGGGGCTTTGGCGCGAGCGGCTGCTGCTGGTCCTCGTCGTGCTGACCCTGGCGCGCGTGCATGTGGGGACTTGGCAGCGCCTGCCGTGGCAGGATCAATGGCGCACGATCGCCGCCAGTCCGCTGACCTTGCCTGGCAGGCCGCTGGTGTTCCTCACCTTCGCACCAAGCGCTTTCCTGGCCCTCAGTCTGCCCGCCGAAGCGCGCTACGTCGATCTTGGCTGCGGCGAAATCAATTTGTGCGGTCCCGAGACAACTTTGACCCGCCAGCTGCGGGCCGACCTGAATGCCAACCCACCGTTTTCACTCTACGCCGTGATCCAGGACGGCCGTCCCCCGCGGATATCAGGCCTCACGGCATACGGAATGCGCCTCGGCACGCAGTGCCAGCAACTCGTGGTGGCGGCGAAAGCGTATCTGATCTGCGATGTTTTGCGGTAGTCGGCCCGGCGCCGCCCGGGGCATCGCACAAGAGTACCAGCAATCGATTTACGCAGACCCGCTCATGGTGACCGACGTACATCGCACCGACCTCATCAATGACCGGCACACATGATCGCGGTCGATAACGCCCAGCAGCCGGGATGCCCGATCAAAGCCGCCCGCAAAAACGCCTCGGATGGCGTGTCGTTCAGCACGACGGTCATCGTTCCGGGTGTATCCAATTGCGCCAGCGCCGCCTGTCGTTCGCCGTCGCAGCGTGCGGTCAACGCCGCGATATCCGTCGCGGTCATGCGCGAATTATGCACCGAGGTGGTCGGTCGGACGAAGCGCGAAACCAGCACCTGCAGGTCGGAAAGCTGAGCGAGAGAAGCCTCGCGCGCGTCCGGATCCATCGGTTCCGCGAACGCACAGAGATAGGTTGGCTCAAAGTTCACACGATTGGCCGGGCCGGCGGCAGCCAGGACGGCCTGCCGGTCCGGCAACCGGTCCGGCGGTGTCAGCGCGTCGTGGCGCAGACGGTTCCACAGCGGCGCCGTATCCCAGACTTGCAGACCGAGTGCCACAACAAGCAGCGTCAACGCCGCCCGAGGCGGATACAATCTCCACACGCCCGCGATTGCCAGCAGGGTAACCAGATAGACCACCGGCCAGGCAAATCGCGACGACGCCTGAAAGCTGCTGATAATCAGTGCGGTGGCGGAAGGCCGTGCCGCGAGGGAAACGACCCAGACCAGCAGGAAGAAACCGACAAACCGAAGGAAGCGGATCCGCCGCCATTGCCACGCTCGCAGAACGACCAGCGTCGCAATCCCCGCCAGCAGTAATCCGTAGAGACCGATCCGGACATAATCCATCGGGCCAAGAAGGCCGATCAGCGTGTGCAGCGTGCCACCATGTTCAGCGCCCCCAAGTACCGCCTGGCGCAGACGCTCCGGGCCGATGCCGAGGATCAAGACCGGTCCAATACGCACAGCGTAAGTCACGGCAAAGACCATCAGCAAAACGCCGACGATGAGGCTTGGCAGATGTGCGCGCGCCAGGACGCCGATCTGGCGCCATGCGCGGATCAGTGTGGCAATGAGTAGCAGGACCATCCCCGAACCAAGCCAGGCGAAATCTTCACCGTTGCGGTCGGCAGGGAGTCTGGCGTTGCCAAAAACACCGCTCGGCGCGGGGAAAAACGGAGCGGCCAGATCGAGCGGCCACTGACCATAGGGTTTCATCGGAATCGGCCCAAGCGCCAAATAGCCGCAGGCCCACATAACCGCGCCGATCACCGCCGCCATCGTTACGAGTTGCGCCAGAGCGGCGGAAATCGTCAGGCGCTCGGTCCACAGTCCTTGCAGCAGGCTGGCCAGCATGATCGCGAACATCATCGCGAAGAGATAGACGTGAACCAGCAACGCAACGACCAGGAGCGGTAGATGGTACAGAATAACGACGCGTCGCGATGCTTCGCGTGCCAGTTGCAGATGCACGGCCAGACCCAGCAACAGCAGAAACTGCGCGCAAAGAGCGGCATGGCCGAAGCGGAACAGCAGGACCGGCGTGAACACCGCGATGAGGCCGCCAATGATCAGCGCCGGCACATTCCGCACGCCGAGCACGTAGAGGCCGATCGCGCAGGCCGGACCCTGCGCCAGGTAGCAGAAGAAAATCCATAGCGGCAGATAAGGCCGCAGATAGCCATACCAACCTCGCGTGAGCTTTGCCGCCAGCGCCACGAGTGGAATGCTGTCCGTCAGGCCGATATTCGTTCCGGGTGGCAGACCAAGGTCCGGGACGATCAGCAGCGGCCAGCGCCAGGCATCGGCTATAAAATAGCGTCCGCCAATGATGTGTTGGGCAAAGTCGCCTTTCGGGTAGCGCCAGAACGCGGCTGCGCCGTCGAGAAAACCGAGCGGAAACGCGGCGATCGCCAATACGGCGACGACCGCCACTAGCACCACGCACGCGAACGCCAAGCGCGCGCGATCAGAGCTGACATGTCCCATTTGAATCTGCTCACGCGATGACAAAATTGGCACAAACAACCAGAGAGCCACTCGGTTCGGCCACATCATGGCGTCCCCAGCAACACATGAAAACAGTCCAGCACGAAAGCGGGATCATAGCTCGTTAGGGAACCACCCGCCGGGTTCGCGGTTTCCCGATAGACGCCTGCCGGAGCCAGAAACAGACGCGTCGCCGGAACACTTCGATACGGATGTTGCGAAATCACAAAGGTGTTCGCATACACATATTGATGCATCGCCTCGTCGTGGAACGTGTGCAGCCCGAGATTGCGAATCCCAAGCCCGGCCGAAATCGCCCACAGCACCGAATTGACGCTGATGCAATGCAATACCGGCGGTTCCGCGGCCAGCGCCCGCAGGATCTCGATGCTGTCGCCCACCGATATCTCACGTACGTCGATGCCGAGATAGCCCGGCGCGTCCAGCTCCAACCGCGTGAAACTGATGACGAACCGCCCCTGGTCCAGCAGGCCGCGCACCAGATCGACCGCATGCGGGTAGACATAGCCCGACGACCGCACGTCAAACTGGCAACAAACGATACCGCTTGCCTGAGCCGCGCGCGCACCGGCGCGGATGCCGTCCAGCACCGCCTGTGCCCGGGCGGACAAGGGTTGCCGGGGCAGCAATGGCACCGGCACCGGCCAGGGCGGCGGCAGGCCGAATGTCTCGAACAGACTGGTCACGCGGTGCGGCACAATCGGGTCCATGTCATACAGCACCGGCAGCACCAGGAAGTCCTCCGGCACATCTTTCAGTGCGTCGCTATAATCATAGTTCTTCCAAAACGATGCCACGCGCCCGCGATCGGTGACGTGCCGGCCCTGGTAGCGGAACGTCCTGGCGACGCAGGGATTGGCGTCGAGCTGCGCGGCCACCAGGGGCGAGTTCACCTGGTCCAGTGAGGCGGACGCGTAGGCGTAAAGCGGCAGCTCCGGGTAGGCGGCCCGCAGGGCCTGCAGCAGCGGCGTTGCCATCAGGTAGTCCCCTAGCCCCATGAAGAATACCAACGCCAGGCCGTCCACCCGCCGCGCCGCGCGTGCCTGTGCGATATCATACCGGACATGCGTGCCGGCGGTGCTAAAGAACTCGCCCCGCTGCCGGGCAATAAGTTGCCGGCGCAGCGCCCGCATGCGGCGGGCGAAGGCGACATTGAATGCGCGTCTGTTCACCCAATCGAGCAACGTCCCGGGCGGGGCGCCATGCACGCCAAGCCGGAAATAAAGGCGCTTCACTGCAGAATGTCCATCCATTAGTCCGAATCGTCTGGCTGCCGCGACGGCCGCGCTTCTCCATACGAGCCATGCAGACCATTGTTAATCGATTCCATGACCTGCTGCCGTCACGCGGCAATCCGGGGCGGATATATGAATGGGTCGGCAGAACGGAACCGCGGCCATCATCGGCGTGCGGCTTCGCGCCGACAGCGCTACCAGGCGGCGGTGGCCAGCCGCTGCCCAGTGGCGGTCGTTCCAGCAAATCGGCCCAGTCGTTGCGCAGCAGACCCTGCCGGCCGAGCACGAAGTCGACAATCAAATCACGCCCCGCGATGAACATGTCCACCCCGGTCGCCGTCGGACAGCCGATTGCCCGCGCCGCCGTAAGCAGTGGTGTCACCTCTGGCACGGTGATCACATCACCCACCGTCATCGCCGGCGTGAGCCCGGCCGTCTGCACCGGCGGCGCATCATCGGAACGCATGCCGGCAGGTGTGGCGTTGGCGACAATATCGAATCCGGTCGGATCTGGCGAGCCTGCCATCGTTCGGCCCGCACCGCACGCGGCGAGGCGGCCGAGCAACGCATCGCGACGTGCCAGGTCTGCATCGTGGATGGCCAGCACGGCGACGCCGGCATCCAGCAGCGCCAGCGCGATTGCTGTGCCCGCGCCACCGGCGCCGACCAGTAACGCGCGCCGCCCGGCCGGGTCGCAGCCGGCACCGCGCAGCGCAGTGACGAAGGCAATACCGTCGAGCATGTCCGCATGCCAGGTGCCGTCCTGATTGCGGCGCAGCACGTTGGCGGTACCCAGTAACGCCGCGCGCGGTGTCGCGGTGGCGGCGTGGCGGAACGCGGCGAATTTGTGCGGCACGGTCGCCAGGATCGCATCGACGTTGTGCGCCAACGACAAGCCATCGAGGCAGGCATCAACATTGCCGACGCCGACGTGGACCGGCATCACATAGGCGTTGACGCCGCGCGCCTGCAGCGCCGCGGTGATCCCGGCTGGTGATTTCACCTGCGCGATGGGGTCGCCGACGATGGGGATCAGCCGCGTGGCGCCATCTGGCGGTGCAATCGTCGTCATGGCCCAATAGTCAGCCAGCCGCCGACGGTCAGGCGCGGCACGGCGTCGACGCGCTCGCTGTTGATCGCAGCCTCCATCAATCTATCGGCACGCACGTGGCAGCGCCGAAATCGGTGAATAGCGCGATCAGCTTGCGTGCATCTTGCGCAGTGCGCCGGCGCGCGCCGTTGCACTTGCGGTCAGGAAAGCGGCGTCGTTGCCTGACAGGATGAATCGTGCACCAAGGCCGATATAGCGCGCCATCAGCTCTTCGTTGTAGATGCCTGCCATGCCGGGAAACTTGTTGTGCCGCTTGCAGGCGGCGATCATCGCCTGATAGGCCTCGGTGACTTTTGCGTTACCGAAATCACCGTGGATGCCCATCTCGGCACAAAGATCGTTGGTGCCGATCAGCAGCACGTCCACGCCCGGAACGGCGGCGATCGCATCGGCATTGGCGATCGCCTTCGGCGTCTCCAGCATCACCACGGTCAGGTTGCCGGCGTTCAGTGCCGATGCGGCCTCGGCCGACTTCGCGGTACGCAGGCTGTAGTGCGGGCCGATACCACCCATGGAACGATGTCCGACCGGCGGATATTTCAGCTTTTGCACCACCTCGGCGGCTTCGTCCGCGGTATCGACATGCGGCATGACAATGCCCAGCGCGCCGTTGTCCAGCACGCGCGTGGCCATCGAATACTCGCCGTTCGGCACACGCACGATCGGTGCGATGCCGGCATCCAGCGCGGCCACCGCGATCTGTGCCGCGACGTCCAGCGACATGGTTCCGTGCTCGCAATCGATGAACAGCCAATCGAAGCCGGCACTTTTCATCGCCACGCCGATCTCGACGCTGCGCATCATGCGCACGCCGCAGCCGAGCGATAGCTCGCCCTTTTCCAGTTTCTCGCGGGCGGGATTGCGGATGGCGGCCATGTCAACGATTTCCTTTGTTCAGCGCCACTCCGCCGCGACGGCGGTGGCGATCGCGCGATTCAAAGCGGCGAGATCCATCGGGTAATCGGTTTCGTTGGCCACCGCCACCACCATGCGGCTGCTCCGCAGGATGAAGATGCGTTGGTCCGACGCGCCGGACGCCCAGGCGGTGTCCGGCGGCAGATCCGGGAACAACCCGTCGACGTTGCTGCGGAAGCACGCGGCGTAACTGGTGCCGGCGTGGGTGGCGGTCAGTGCGTAGTCAGCCCAGGATTCCGGTAGAATGCGGTCGCTGTTCCAAACGCCGTTGTTGACGTAGAGCACTCCAAGCTTGGCGTAGTCGCGCAGCGTGGCGAAGCCGGCACCCGATGCGATCAGGTTGCCGACCAGGTCGGCGGAGTGCTGGTAGCTGCTCATGCCCAACCGGTCCGCCAGCAGTTGGTACGCGGTTTGGTGATACGGCAGGCCGCGCCGCTCGATCTGGTCCCGGATGATCGCGCCCAGCACATTCAGCCCGCTATTGATGTAGCGGAATACCGAGCCTGGCACCGTGGCGATGATCGAGCGCTGCGCCGCCTCGAACGCGTTGCCAGCGTCGTGATAGACTGCGCTGTTTTCGAAGCCGAGCGTGACACGGCCGTGCTCGTCCATCACCGGGAAGCCAAGGCCGGATCGCATGCGCAGCAGATGATCGATGGTGACGGCGTGCTGCGCCGCGCGCGGATCGCGCCAGAGCGGCGCGGGTGCCGGGTCGTGCACCGAGTTCAGCCAGCGGTCATGGATCAGCCGGCCGATGACCGTGCAGGTGATCGCCTTGGTCATCGACCAGGATGGGGTGACACGATCGGGATTGCTGAAGTCGCTGTAACGCTCAAGCAGGATCCGATCCGGCGTGGCGATCAGGATGCCGTACAGACCGCGCGATCCGCGAAACAGCGCATCCAGCGCGGTGGCGACCTCAGCGGGCGGTTGCTTCGGCTTATCGACCGCATCGCCGACCGGCCAGGGCGTGGTGGCGTCGGCGCCGCGGCGCGGAATCGACCTCGGCTCGAACGCCGGCGCGACATGCCCACCCAGCAGTATCCCGCCATATCCCGCGCGCGCGATCGCCGATCCGACGATCGGTGGGCCAAAATCCGCGTCGCTCCACCGCACGGTGGCGCGGCGGTCAGTGTCGCTGGTCTCGATGCGAATACGCCCGGCCTTGTGGGCGATCGCGAGTTGCGCCGTTGCGGTGGCGTCCTGTTCACGGACCGCCAGACCACCCGGCACCATCGCCGCGCGCCAGCGAAAGTGATCCTCCGCGGTCGTGCGATCGAGGCCCGACACGTAGACCATGTCGGCAAAGCGCTTGGCCGCGAAGTTGATCGTGCGGGTGCGCAGTGCACGTGTAGAGGCGTCGTAGACGACCGGCTCCGGCAGGCCGGCGGCCGAGCCGTCGGGCACGAATATTGGGGTCCGATCGAAGATTGCCTCGATCGGACCGATCGCCGGCGTGGCCGGCCTGGTGACATCATTCATTGTTGGTACTGCTGTTTGCTGCCCGTGTGACAGGCGGGTGACGCTATCACCCGGCGCGCAGTCGGTCGAGACCATCGCTGCGGCATCTTCGGGAGCAAGTTTCCTGTCGGGCGACGGGCGAGCGGCTCTTCCGCAGCATCTGCTGCTCCTGACCGGGCTGCTCGCCGGGCACACCCTGGTGGGCCCTCTTTGACGCGCCCATGCTGCGTTGCGTCGGTCAGGAGGTCACTGCATGCCGCACCAAGATTGGATCGAGATCAGCCGGGATACGCGCGGCGTGGCCCGCATCACCATCGCCAATGCGGCGAAGCTGAACACGCTGAATCGCGCGGTGATGACAGCGCTGATCGATGCGGTTGGAAACCTTGCCGTAGACCCGACATTGCGCGTGGTGATCCTGCGCGGCGCCGGCGCGCGCGCCTTCATCGGTGGGGCCGACATCACGGAGATGGCCACACTCGGCGCCGACTCCGCGCGCGCATTCATCACGTTGGTGCATCGGAGCTGCGACGTGTTCCGCCGTCTGCCGGTGCCGGTGATTGCGCGCATCCAGGGCTATGTGCTGGGCGCCGGGCTGGAGGTCGCCGCCGCCTGCGATATGCGCGTCGCGGCATCGGACGCGATATTCGGCATGCCGGAGGTGCGGATCGGCATTCCCTCGGTGGTTGAGGCCGCGCTGCTGCCGCAGTTGATCGGCTGGGGGCGCACACGCGAGCTACTGCTGACCGGGGAAACGATCGACGCCGCCACCGCCGAACGCTGGGGCCTGGTTGAGCAGGTGGTGGCGCCGGAAGCGTTGGACGACGCGGTGGAACGCCGTGTCGCGGCGGTGCTGGCATGCGGGCCCGCGGCGATCCGCGCGCAAAAGACGCTGATCCAGGCTTGGGAAAATCTACCGATGCAGCAGGCGATCCAGCGTGGCATCGACAGCTTCGCCGCATCCTGGGACACCGACGAACCGGCGCGGATGATGGGCGGGTTCCTCGATGCGATGCGCCGACGTAAGATCGGCGGGTCGCACGGAGGCAACAACGCATGACCCAGGACGAGGCGCTCACCGGCGCCGAATGGCTGGCGCGCACGCTGGCCACCAACGGCACCACGCATGTGTTCTTCATCGATGCGGTGCTGCGGCGCACGCTGATCGAACTGGGCACGCTGGGCGTCACGCGAGTGCTGGCACATGCCGAGAAATCCGCAGCCTACATGGCGGATGGGTATGCCCGCGTCGCCGGCCGGCCAGGCATCTGCTTTGCCCAATCGGTTGGCGCGGCGAACCTGGCGGCGGGGTTGCAGGACGCATATCTGGGCCGCAGTCCGGTGATCGCGCTGACCGGGCGCAAGCAGCCGGCACACCAGCACCGCAACGCGTACCAGGAGGTGCCGCACGGCCCGCTATATGCGCCGGTGACCAAGTTCGATGCGGAGGTGGACAGTGCCGCCGACCTGCCACGGCTGCTGCGTCAGGCGTGGCGGGCGGCGATGACCGGGTCTCCACGACCGGCGCACCTGGACCTGAACGGATTGCAGGCGGAGGTCATCGAGACGGGACTGGTCCATGAACCAACCGTCGCCGATCCAGCGCTGCAACTGCGTATGCCACCGCACCGACCAACGCCGTCGGATGATGAGATCGAACGCGCCGCTGCCGTGCTGCGCGCCGCCGGGCGGATCGCCATCGTTGCCGGCGCGGGCGCGACCGCGTCGCAAGCGGGGCCGGAACTGCTGGCGTTGGGCCAGGCGTTGGCGGCCCCGATCGCCACCTCGCTCGGCGCGCGAGGGATCGTTCCGACGCGTCACGCATTATCGATTGGTTGCGCTGGCAACTATGCCGCACCGCCGGCCAACCAGATCGTGCACGAGGCGGAGTTGGTGCTGTTTGTCGGTTGCCACACCGGCGATCAGGTGACGCACACCTGGCGCATTCCGGCAATCGATACGCAGGTAGTGCAGATCGACATCGACCCGCTGGAGTTGGGGCGGTCGTACGGAAAGACGCTCGGGCTGATGGGGGATCCGAAGGCAACGTTGGCAAAGCTGCTGGTGGCGCTGGGGAAACCCGCGCGTGACACGGCATTTGCCGAACGGGCGCGCGGGATTGTTGCCGGCTGGCGGGAAGCGCGGGCACCGCTGCTCGCCAGCAACGCCGTGCCGATCCTGCCGGACCGTCTGTGCGCCGAGATCACCGCGGCGTTGCCGGAGGACGGAATTCTGGTGGCTGACACTGGGTATTCCGGCATTTGGACCAGCACGCTGATCGAACTCAACGGCACGTCACAGACCTATCTGCGCGCGGCAGGATCGCTGGGTTGGGCGTTTCCGGCGTCGCTAGGGGCGAAGTGCGCGGCGGGCAAGCGCAAGGTGATCTGCTGGTCGGGTGACGGGGCGATCTATTATCACCTGACGGAGTTGGAGACGGCGCGGCGGCGCGGAATTGCCGTGGTGTTGGTGATCAACAACAACTCGGGCTTCGGCCAGGGTTGGCCAAACATCCAGCGCCAGCAAGGCAACAAACCCGGCGACGTGCGCGACCTGGTGCGTTTCGGCCCGACCGACTTCGCGGAGGCGGCACGTACGTTCGGCCTGCGCGGCATCCGTGTGCAGGAGCCGTCGCAGATCGCGCCCGCATTGCGCGACGCACTGGCGTCCGACGAAACCGTGGTGGTCGATGTCGCGACCGACATCGATGCCCGCGCCCCGGAGCCGTGGCTGCCGGCGGGCGCGTGAACGGCCAGGTGAAACGGAAGGAAATGCCATGAAGATAACCGGCATCGAGACAATCCGGCTGGGTGAGTTCGGCAATCTCCTCTGGCTACAGATTCACACCGATCAGGGCCTTGTCGGCCTGGGTGAGACATTCTTCGGCCCCCGCGCGGTCGAGGCCTATATCCATGAGACAGTGGCGCCTTTGCTGCTGGGCAAGCAGGCGCTGCAGATGGACCGCCACGCGCGGACGTTGCAGAACCAGTATCTGGGATTCTCCGGCAGCGGCGTGGAGATGCGCGCCGCCTCGGCCGTTGACATCGCGCTGTGGGACTTGTTCGGACAGGCGAACGGGCAGCCGCTGTACCAATGTCTTGGCGGTCTCTCGCATGATCGGGTGCGCATCTACAATACCTGCGCCGGCTACCGCTATATCCGTGCCGCAAGCGGACAGAAGACGGACAACTGGGGCGTCGACCCGGCGAGCCCGAGCGGCCCCTATGAGGATCTGGACGCCTTCCTGCATCGGGCCGACGAGCTTGCGCACTCGCTGCTGGAGCAGGGCATCACGGCGATGAAGATCTGGCCGTTCGATTTCGCGGCCGAGGCAACGGACGGGCGGTCGATCTCCAGCGCCGACCTTGAACACGCACTCATTCCGTTCCGCAAGATCCGTGATGCGGTCGGCGGTAAAATAGATATCATGGCGGAGTTGCACTCGCTCTGGACGCCGTTGGCCGCCGAGCGCGTGCTGCACGCCCTGGCGGAGTTTGATCCATTCTGGGCCGAAGACCCGATCAAGATGGTCAATGCGGACCTGCTCGCCAGTCTGCGCGCACGCACCAAGGTTCCGATCTGCGCCAGCGAAACGCTCGCGACACGCCGCGCATTTCGCGAGTACTTGCAGGCGGACGCGGTGGATGTGGTGATGCTGGATCTGTCCTGGTGCGGCGGCGTCGGCGAAGCCAAGAAGATCGCGACGCTCGCCGAGGCCTGGGGCCGGCCGGTGGCGCCGCACGACTGTACCGGACCGGTGGTGCTGACTGCCTCCGTGCACCTGTCGCTCAATTGTCCGAACACGCTGGTGCAGGAAACCGTGCGTGCCTTCACCAGCGGCTGGTACCAGGAGGTGCTGACCGACCTGCCCGACATCAGGAATGGCTTTGTCTATCCCTCGGGGAAAGCCGGACTTGGCACCGCGTTGCAGGCGGAACGGCTGGCGGCGGCGGACTGCGAGCGCCGCATGACCTCGGCATAGCTCTGGTACGTTACCGTCCCGATCAGACACTCCGAACCAGCCGAGTTGCCCTGTGTTGATTTCAGGCCTTAGGTTGACTGATCATCCGGCGATGATCGTGTGAACGACCCTGGGGAGGGGCGCGAGTCATGGTAACGCAGTCGCAGCAGGCGGTCATGGATCGCGCCGTGAAGCACCTGCTGACCAACTACAGCCCGCACGGACAGCGGGTCGGCTGGCTCATGATCGCCTCCATCCTGATCGAGGCATGGGACCTCTACTCGATCGCCTTCGTGCTGATCTTCATCCGCGAGATCTTCCATCCTTCGCCGGCGATGCTGGGCCTGGCCGCGGCCGGAACACAGGGCGGCGCCGTGATCGGCGCACTGCTTGGCGGCTGGCTGTCTGACAAGATAGGACGACGCGCCATCTTCCTGTCCACGATGGTCATGTTCGTGGTGTTCGCGCTCGCTCAGGCTTTCGTGCCCAATATGGTCTGGCTGGTCATCGTGCGGCTGATCCTCGGCATTCCGCTCGGCAGTGATATCTCGAACGGATATGCCTACATCATGGAGTTTCTGCCGGCCGGCAAGCGCGAAGTGATGGGCAATCGCTGGCAGTTCATGTTTGCCATCGGCGAAGTGTTTGCGCTCGCGGTCATCGCCGTGTTCCTGCTGCTGGAGCTGCCGCCGGAGATCGTCTGGCGGCTGACGCTTGGCCTGGGTGCGTTGCCGGCCGCCATCATTTTCGTGATGCGCTATAACCTGCCCGAGACGGCCGTCTGGCTGATTCGCCGCGGGCGCTTTCGCGAGGCGAAGCAGGTCACGGCACAGATGTACCATGATCCGCTGGATTTCGTTCCGGATGAGGACGTTCCGATGCCGAAGCCGCGGCCGAGCGCCTTCCTGGCCGATATCAGGAGCGATCCGATCCGCTGGCGGGCCACGCTGTTCAGTTGGATCGCCTGCTTTGCGCAGAGCACCGAGTTTTCGACCTTCGCCTTCTACATTCCGGTGCTGTTCGTTATGGTCGGTGTTTCCGGCATCCTCGGCACCGACCTCGTCACGCTTTTGCTTTACATCATCGCGGCGATCTCCGGCTGGGTTGGTCCGCTGATCACGCCCAGAATCGGGCAGCGCGGCCTTAGCATCGCTGGATTCGGCACCGTCTTCGTGGCACTGCTGATCGCGGCGGTGGCGCTCTACACCGACCACGTGGTGGTGCTTCCGTTCGCCGCCGCACTGATGCTGTGGGGCCATTACTGGAGCGCCGAGAACGTCATGACCATCCCGGCGATGGTGGCACGGCCCGAATATCGCGGCACCGCAAGTGGTTTCGCCTACATTTTCGTGAAGCTGCCGTCCTTTCTGGCGATCTTCCTGTTTCCGGTGCTGTTCGCGGCGATCGGCCAGGCCAATGCAACGCTGTTCACGGCCATATTCCCGCTGATCGGCCTGCTGGCGGCGATCTTCATCCTGCCGGAGGTGTATGGGTTTGAGCAGGACTGACGGTTGCCGTTCATCGTGGCCGTCGGGAGCTGGAATTGATTGGCCAATAGGAATGACAGGGGACGGCAGTGGGATTGATCTTCCATGAACGGGTAGGGTTGGATGGGCGGCGGATCAGCCCGTTCTCCTGGCGCATTCGCTATGCGATGGCGCACAAGGGGCTCGATCCGCAGGCGATACCAACCCGCTTCGCCGAGGTGGGACGCATCCGTGGCCTGAGCGGACAGGACCTTACGCCGATCATCGAGGATGACGGGCGGGTGGTGCACGATAGCTGGACGATCGCCTGTCATCTGGAGGACCGGTTTCCCGACCGCCCATCGCTGTTCGACGGGCCCGCCGGCCGCGGCGCCGCACGGCTGGTAAACATCTGGTCCGACACTGTCCTTAACCCGGCGCTGCGGCGCCTGATCTCCGCTGACTTCATCTGGTGCATCGATCCTGGTGACCGGGCCTATTTCCGGCGCTCGCGCGAAGCACAATTCGGGACGACACTGGAAGACTATTGTGCCGATCCCGAACGATCGTTACCCGCGTTTATCGAGACCTGCGCACCGGTGGAACGCACGCTCTCCGAACAACCCTTCCTTGCGGGTCAGACACCCGCCTATGTTGATTACATCGTCTTCTCGGTATTCCAGTGGGCACGCATCGGCAGCCCGCGCGACGTGCTGGCGAACACCGCGAAGATGGACGCGACGCGTGACTGGCGGACACACATGGTGGCGCTGCATGACGGCCTCGGCGATCGCTTTCCGGGCTATCCCGTGGACCGTGGCTTCCCGGACGGGCACACAACCCAGCAGGAGACCGCATGACAGAAATCGCCGTCGTAGGCGCGGGCCTGATGGGCCACGCGCTCGCCCTGGTGTTCGCCCTGGGCGGCCACCAGGTGCGGCTGACCGACACCAGTGCCGAAACGTTGGAGCGCGCACCTGGGCTGATGGCCACCGCGCTCGCGACCCTGACAGAAGCGAGCGAGGTCGATGCCACCTGGGACCGCCAGCGCCTGTCGCACGCGGTACGGTGTATCCCGTCGCTGGCGCAGACCGTGCAGGGTGCCGCGGTGGTGATCGAGGCGATTGTGGAACGGCCGGATGCCAAGCAGGCCGTGTACCAACAACTTGAAACGTTGATGGAGCCCACGGCGATCCTGGCGAGCAACACCAGCAACCTCGATATCTTCCCGCTGGTGCCAGCAGATTTGCAAGAGCGTACGATCATCGCGCACTGGTACACGCCGCCCTATCTGTGCGACCTGGTCGATCTGTGTCCCGGGCCGCAGACCGATCCGGCGGCGATCACCACCGTGCGCGACATGGTGCGCGCGATGGGCAAGGTGCCAGTGGTGTTCAAGCAGATGGTGCAAGGCTACGTCGCCAACCGGTTGCAAGCGGCAATGCAGCTTGAGGTATATCGGCTGCTGGACGAAGGCCTGGTGACGCCGAAGGACATTGACGATTCTGTGCTTCATGGCTTGGCGCTGCGCATCCCGATCCTGGGCATCATGGCGAAAGCGGACTTCACCGGGTTGCTACTGATGCAGCAGGGGCAGAAAAATCGCAGCTACACGCCGCCCGAACCGCGCGGGCACAGCGAGACCCTGGATGCGCTGATCGCCCAAGGCCGCACCGGTGTGATGTCCGGCAAGGGGTATTTCGACTGGGGCGATCGCAGTCCGGAGGAATTGTTCCGGGAGCGTGACCGCAAACTGCTGGCGCTGAAGCAGGCGCTACGCAAGATCGGACCGATGGAGGGCACATGATCAGCTACGACCTGAAGGGCAAGACCGCGCTGGTGACCGGCGGCGCATCGGGCATCGGCTTTGCTACGGCGAAGATGCTCGCGGGCTTCGGCGCCACCGTGGCCGTGAACCATCTGGCAGACGATCCGCGCGGACCAGAGGCGGTGGACAAGCTGATCGACGCCGGTGGCAAGGCGATCAGCGCACCCGGCAGCGTGGGTGAAGCGGGCGAAGCCGAGCGGATGGTGTTGCAGGCGGTGAAGGACCTCGGCCGGCTCGACCTGTTGGTGAGCAACGCCGGCACCCCCGGCACGCGCCGGCGCATCACGCCACCGGAGCTCGATCTGATCACGGAAGAACTATGGTCGTTGCTGTTACAGACCAACCTGCTGGGCGTGTTCCGCTGCGCCAAGGCGGCGGCACCGGCGTTGAAGGCGGCGCATGGCGCGATCGTCAACACCGCCTCGATCGCCGGGTTGGGGCGCGCCGGGTCGAGCCTCGCCTACAGTGCGACCAAAGCCGGTGTGGTCAGCCTGACGCAGAACCTGGCGCGCGCGCTGGCGCCGGAGGTGCGGGTCAACGCCATCGCGCCCGGCGCGGTCGACAGCTCCTGGATGGTGGAATGGACCAATGAGGAGCGTCAGCAGTCGATCGAGCGGGCACTGTTGAAGCGGCGCTGCCAGCCGGAGGATCTGGCGGAGGTGATCGTCTTCCTGGGTTTTGGCGCGGCGATGGTGACCGGGCAGACGATCACCGTGGATGGGGGGCTGACGCTGTAGCGCCGCCCGCTGCGCCGCCAGCTTGTCGGCGGCGTCTTGACGGGGGCGTCGCGCCCAACGCATGCAAGAACGCCTTCAGCAGCTCATGGTGGCTGGTGACAACAGGGGATCGAAATGTTCGAGGGGTTCACCCGTACCGAAATCGAGGCCAGCGGCGCTCGCATCCACTTGCGCCACGGCGGCAAGGGCCCGCCGCTGCTGCTGCTGCACGGCAATCCGTTGACCCATGTTTCCTGGCATGCCGTCGCCAACCGCCTCGCCGCGCATTTCCACGTGGTGTGCCCGGACCTGCGCGGCTACGGCGACAGCGTCGGCCCCGAGGAGGGCGGCGAGAACCACATCAACTATTCATTCCGCGCGATGGCGCTGGACCAGGTCGAGGTGATGGAGCGTTTCGGCTATCGCACGTTCATGGTCGCCGGCCACGATCGCGGCGCCCGGACCACCGCGCGCATGTGCCTTGACCACCCGGATCGGGTCACACGTGCCGCGCTGGTTGACATCCTGCCCAACTATCACATCTGGACGCACACCTCGAAGCAGTGGGCCACCAAGTCGTGGCATTGGCTGTTCATGATCCAGCCGTACGACATGCCGGAGCGGATGATGGCGGGCGTGCCGGCCGCTTATTACATGGAGCGGAAATTGTCGAAACCCGGGATCGGGCTTGGGTTTTTTCATTCCGATGCATTCGCGGAATACGTCCGCTGTTTCAACTGGAAGACGATCCGCGGCTCGTGCGAGGATTACCGCGCCTGCGCCAGTTGCGACTTCGAGATGGATACGGCGGACCACCAGGCCGGGCGCAAGATCGAAACGCCGTTGCTGGTTATCTGGGGTGCCAAAAGTCATACCGGTAGCGTTCACGGTGACGTCCTGTCAGTGTGGCGGGATTACGCGACCGACCCGACTGGCGGCCCGATCGATTGTGGGCACTACGTCCCCGAGGAAGCGCCCGACGCCGTGTTCAGCGCGTTCATGCGCCACTTCCAGGGCTGAGCGGATGGCGGGCTGGAGCTGAAAGCAAGGAGCACGCCCATGGATCACCTGCAACGCACCGAGCTGGAGTTCACCCGCCAGGCGAAACAGTTCGCGTCTTCGCCGGCGATCACCGCCGCGGAGTTGACGGCACGATTTGTCGACGCCGTGGACGCGACCGCCGAGACGACGATCCTTGACGTCGCGTGCGGTCCCGGGATCGTGACCGCCGGCATCGCCGCGAAGGCGCGCGCCGTCGTAGCGTTGGACCTGACACCCGAAATGCTGCAGCAGGCGCGAGAACGCTGCGGAAAGGCCGGCCTGACAAACGTCACCTTTCAGCAGGGCAGCGCCACCGCCCTGCCCTTCCCCGACAGCAGCTTCGACGGCGTTGTGACGCGGCTATCCGTTCACCATTTCGAAGCGCCGCGTCGGGTGCTCGACGAGATGTTTCGGGTACTGAAGCCCGGCGGGAAATGCGTCCTCGCGGATGTCGTCAGCTCGGCAGATGCGAACGAATCCGAGCTCCATAATGCGATCGAGGTGCTGCGCGATCCGTCGCATGTTCGTATGCTGCCGGTTGCTGAACTTACGGCCTTGATAACGGCCGCCGGGTTTGCGATCGAGACACAGGACACCTGGGACCAGCCTCGCAAGTTCGAGGAATGGGCTGCGATCGTCGATGATCCCCGGCGCGTTGCACCGCTGCGCACGATCGTGGACCGATTGGCGCGGGCGGGCGAGCATGCCGGGTTCGGATTATCATTGCGCGATGGCGCGATCGGGTTTTTCCACCGGTGGCATCTGGTGATTGCGCGAAAGCACTGAATTTCCGGCGTGAACCCTCACCCGGAGCGCTGACCCGCTCCGACCTCTCCCAGAGGGAGAGGTGAAGGGCGGGCGATCCGATGCCATGGGGTTAACGCTCATGGGCCTCCGCCGGGGCATGCCTCGCTGGGCGTGAGGCGGAGGGACGGGACCGCCAGAAGCACGGCCCCTGCCCGCCCACCGCGTCAGAAGATCTGCTCGCCGTGCAGCACGAGATCCAGGCCTTCGCGCTCCTCCTCCTCGCTCACCCGCAGTCCGACCAGGGCGTTGGTGATATACAGCAGGACCAGTGTGCCGAGGCCGCTGTAGACCAGCGTCGCGGCGACGCCCTGGGACTGGATCCAGAGCTGATGAAGGCTGCCGGGACTGCCGTCCGGACTGGCGTCCGTCGCCGACAGCGGCCCGTAGGAAAACACGCCGGTCAGCAACGCGCCGACGATGCCGCCGACGCAGTGCACGCCGAAACAATCCAGCGCGTCGTCGTAGCCCAGCATGTGCTTCAGGCTGGTCGCGGCCCAGAAGCAGACCACGCCCGCCGCCACGCCGATGATGATCGACGCACCGGGCAGCACGAAGCCGGATGCCGGGGTGATCGCCACCAGCCCGGCGACCGCGCCGGACACGATGCCGAGCACCGACGGCTTCCCCTTGGTGATCCACTCGGCGAACATCCAGCCGAGCGCCGCCGCCGCGGTGGCGATCTGCGTCACCGCCATCGCCATGCCGGCGCGCCCGTTGGACCCCACCGCGGACCCGGCGTTGAACCCGAACCAGCCCACCCACAGCAGCGAGGCGCCGATCACCGCGTAGCCCACGTTGTACGGCGCCATGTTGTCCTGCCCCAGGCCCACGCGCTTGCCGAGCACCAGCGCGGTCACCAGCCCGGCGATGCCGGCGTTGATGTGCACGACGGTGCCGCCGGCGAAGTCGAGCTGACCGTTCAGGCCGGCCCAGCCGGTCGGCGCCCACACCCAGTGGGCGATCGGGCGAGTAGATCAGCAGCGACCACAGCGTCATGAAGATGCACAACGCGGAGAACTTCATGCGATCGGCGAAGCGCGCCGCAGATCAGCGCCGGCGTGATGATCGCGAAGGTCATCTGGAACATCATGTAGACGGTCTCGGGGATGGTCTGCGGCGCGGCGCCGTCGGTGCCGGCGCCAAGGATGAACCCGGTGTCGGCGCCTTTGCTGATGTGATCGGCAATGCCGTGCAACATGAAGCGCGACAGGTCGCCGACATAGGCGTTGCCGTTGGTGAAGGCCAGGCTGTAGCCCGCCACCGTCCAGACGATCGTTACGATACAGGTGACCGCGAACGACTGCATCAACGTCGCCAGAACGTTCTTCTTGCGCACCATGCCTGCGTAGAACAGCGCCAGGCCGGGGATGGTCATCAGCAGCACCAGCGCGGTGGATGCCAGCATCCACGCAGTGTCGCCGGTGTCGACTTTCGGGATCGCCGGCGGAGCGGCCAGCGCCGGCGCCGCCGCCAGCACGATCGGCAGCAGCACGGCGGCTCCCCAGGAGAGGCGGGGTCGATTCATCGTTGTTGTTTCCCTCGTTGGTGGAGTTTTTTGGGGTGGCGTTTTTTGGGGTTGCGGTTTGTTGGGACAGCGTTTTGTTTGGGAGTGCGTTTGGATCGGGTCGGTTGATCCGATCAGCGGGCCGATCGCAACGCTGGTTACAGGGCCGCGGCGTCGACCTCGCCGGTGCGGATGCGGACCGCGCGCTCGACATCGAGCACGAAGATCTTGCCGTCGCCGATCTTCCCGGTCTGCGCCGACCTGATGATCGCCTCGACGACCTGGTCGGCGATGTCGGCGGTCACCACGACCTCGATCTTCACTTTCGGCAGGAAGTTCACGTGGTATTCGGCGCCACGATAGATTTCGGTCTGTCCCTTCTGGCGGCCGAAGCCCTTCACCTCGGTAACGGTCAGGCCCTGCACGCCCAGCGGCGTCAGGGCCTCGCGCACGTCGTCGAGCTTGAACGGCTTGATGATGGCCATGATCAGCTTCATGTCGTTGCCCCACCTTTGATGTGCATCGCCTTGGTCGTCTCGCCGTTCATCCCGGCGCGCTATTGGCGTCGGGCGGGCTGGCTACATAAAGACCCTATCAAGAACCGTGCCGAAATCGTAAGCGGCCCGAGGAGTTGGGCGATTCTCATATTGGCGGGGCTTCGGCCGGCGATCCGCGCACGGCGGGTGTGGCGCGGACGGGCCGGTTGATCCCCACGGGCTGGGGGCAGATGGCCGGCTCAGGGCTGGCCGTGACGTATAGAGCGTTGTCAGGACCTGGCCGACTATGTTGCCCAAGGTCTAAGCAGTTGCCCGGTTTCGCCACGCACCTCCCGGGGTAAAAAACAAAGGGTAAAAAAAAAGCGCCCCGCCGTCCCTGGCCGGGAACGACGGGGCGTTGCATGGCCCCGACGCGAAGTCGGGACGGCAGACGACCAGGTCAGACCGAGTAGTACATCTCGAACTCGACCGGATGCGGGGTGTGTTCGAAACGATACACCTCGGTCCATTTCAGTTCGATATAGCTCTCGATCTGGTCTTTGCCGAATACATCGCCGGCTAGCAGGAACTCGTGGTCGGCTTCCAGCTCACCGAGTGCCTCGCGCAGGCTGCCGCACACCGTCGGGATGCCTTTCAGCTCTTCCGGCGGCAGGTCGTACAGGTCCTTGTCCATCGGATCGCCGGGGTGGATCTTGTTCTTGATGCCGTCGAGGCCGGCCATCAGCATCGCCGAGAACGCCAGGTAGGGATTGGCGGCGGCGTCGGGGAAGCGGACCTCGACGCGCTTGGCCTTCGGGTTTGTGGCATAGGGGATGCGGCAGGAGGCCGAGCGGTTGCGTGCCGAATAGGCCAGCAGCACCGGCGCCTCAAAGCCTGGGATCAGCCGCTTGTAGCTGTTGGTTGCCGGGTTGGTGAAGGCGTTCAGCGCCTTGGCGTGCTTGATGATGCCGCCGATGTAGTAGAGGCAGATTTCCGACAGGTCGGCGTAACGGTTGCCGGCGAACAGCGGCTTGCCGGCCTTCCAGATCGACTGGTGGCAGTGCATGCCGGAGCCGTTGTCGCCATAGATCGGCTTCGGCATGAAGGTCGCGGTCTTGCCGTAGCTGTGGGCGACGTTGTGGATGCAGTATTTGTAGATCTGCAGGTGGTCGGCCATCATCACCATCGGGCCGAACTTCATGCCCAGTTCGTGCTGGCTCTGCGCGACTTCGTGGTGGTGCTTCTCGATCACCACGCCCATCTCGCCCATGGTGGACAGCATCTCGGCGCGCAGGTCGCTCTCGCTGTCGATCGGGGGCACCGGGAAGTAGCCGCCCTTGACCGCGGGCCGGTGGCCCATGTTGCCCTCCGGGTAGTCCTTGACGCTGGCTTCCGGGCCTTCCTGGCTGTCGATCTGGTACATGCCGTAATTGCCGGCGGTGCCGAACCTGACGCTGTCGAAGATGAAGAACTCGGCCTCGGGGCCGAAGAACACGGCGTCGCCGATGCCGGATGCCTTGACGTAGGCTTCGGCCTTCTTTGCGGTCGAGCGCGGGTCGCGATTGTAGGCCTGGCCGGTCGAGGGTTCGACGATATCGCAGATGATGATCATGCTGGGCTTGGCCGCGAACGGGTCCATCACCGCCGTGTCCGGGTCCAGCATCAGGATCATGTCGGACTCGTTGATCGCCTTCCAGCCGGCGATCGAGGAGCCGTCGAACATGATGCCGTCACGGAACACGTCCTCATCGATGGTGGAGACGTGCTGCGCGGTGTGCTGCCATTTGCCGCGGGGATCGGTGAACCGGAGGTCCACGTATTCCACGGAGTGCTCCTTGAGCATTTCGAGCACTTTGCCGACGCTGCTGGTGGCGCCTGTAGGCTTTCTCGCCATATCCTGTTGTCCCGTCCTTTGACCAGTTGCCAAGAAGCCGGCGCACCCGCGCGGTGCGGCCGGTCACGAAAGATGGTTGGTGCCGCGAACGCTGTGCGCGGCCGCGGCTTCCCGTCGAAGGCCCTGTCCGTTGGTTTCGCCGCGGGCCGGCAGCGGCTTATGGGCTCCTTACGTCAGGTGGCCGGATGCCAGGTGGCGCGATGTCCGGCGGCCGGATGACTGATGGCCGGAAATGCTGGCGGCGGGAAGACCGTGGCGTGGGTATCGGCGAATTCGTCGGGTCGCGTCAGATCGCGTCCTCGCCGCGCTCGCCGGTGCGGATGCGGATCACCTCCTCGATCGAGGAGATGAAGATCTTGCCGTCGCCGATGCGTCCCGTGCGGGCGGAGTTGATGATGGCTTCGACCGCCCGCTCGACCACGCTTTCCTCGCAGATCACCTCGAGCTTCACCTTGGGCAGGAAGTCGACCACGTACTCGGCGCCCCGATACAGTTCGGTATGGCCTTTCTGCCGGCCGAAGCCCTTGGCCTCGACGACCGTGATGCCCTGCAAGCCAACCTCGTGCAGCGCTTCCTTCACCTCATCCAATTTGAACGGCTTGATGACAGCTTCGATCTTCTTCATCTGCGCCATCCCCCGGGGCGACCGGGCCTCCTGTGGTTGCGGGGCTGCCCGGGTCGCGCGTGACTGAACGGCAGCGACACAGGTTTGCATGCGGCGTGCCATGCGGCAATGCACTGATGCGCGGGTCGAATGATGGCGTTGCGCTCGCGGTCTGCGCGGTGGGTTGGTCGGGTGCCTTGTTATTGGGCAAGATCAACGGGTTGAAGTCGCTGAATTTTGAGGCAGGGGTGGTCGCGGCGAGACCGATCCGGTGCAGTGCCGCGATGCACCGGAATGAGGCGACGAAGCGCCATCGTGCCATCAGCCGCCGGGAGACCGGACAGTTAGCGTTGCGCGCCCGGCGGAACGCCACACGAACACCTGGGGCCTGGACCTGCCATCGCGACGAGTTGCGGCGCCCCGGCTCGACCGACTGCGATGGAGCCGCTCTGTCCCTCTCAGGGTGCGTTACCCAGGTCTTGATGAAGCGCCCTATCCAACGTCGGCAACACCGCGGCGCGGATGAAATGGCCCGTTCGGCACTCGAAAATAATACGGTTGTGGCCCATTCAGGCGATGCCGCGCCTGGTCGGCGCGTGCATCATCGGTCCAGTCGTTTCCCAATCGGCTCCAGTCCGCATCACCCTGCCAACAGGCCATCGATTGTTTCCAATGATGAGGGGTTTCATGAAGCCAGTGTTACTCGCCGGCACCGCGCTGATCGCAGCCGCTGCCTCGACGGCGGCCGTGGCGGATCCCGCGCCATTTACCAACATCCAGCCTTCGCTCGCCTTGACCGAGGTCACGCCGACGGGCGCCGGGGGCGTCTTCCCCAGCTTCACCAGCGGCGGAGCGCTCGGGAACACGGACGGCTTCATCTACAATTTCGCCGGCAATTTCGCGCCCTCGGGCAGCGTTTACGCCAATGGCCAGTTGCTGCCGATCACCGGAAATTCGGCGGTGTTCAGCCTGGTGGGAACCACTTACGGCGGCAATGGCACCAGCAACTTCGGCGTGCCGAACCTGGTCGGCCAGGCGACCATCGGCGCCGGCGCGGGTCCGGGTCTGCCGCCCCAAACGCTCGGCGTCGCCACGGGATCGCCGTCCGTCACCCTGACTGTTCCGCAGCTTCCGCCCCCAGCGGGCAGCGGTCAGTCATTCAGCAATCTGCAACCATCGCTGCCGCTGACCCCGCTGATTGCCGTCGCCGGCAGCTTCCCGAGCATGGGCACGACGAACGGGCCCGCGTTCGTCGGCCAGATCGCCTACTACGCCGGCTCGCTCGGCAACAGCAACCAGTTCCTACCGAACGGATGGGCGGTGGCGAACGGCAGTATCATGACGTTCGCGCAAAACTCTGCGTTGGGCAGCGTCATCGGTGATCAATTCGGGGGCAACGGAAGCTCGACCTACGCGCTGCCGAATTTGCTGGGACGCGTGGCGGTGGGCGCAACCACCGCGAACCCTGTCGGTACGCAATTCGGTGAGGCGGCGACGACCCTGACCACGGCGCAACTGCCGCCGGGCGGCGCGCCGGTCACCAACGACCAGCCGTCGCTCGCGGTGAACTACATCATCGCGACACAGGGGATATTCCCGTCACAAGGCGGCACCAGCGGCGGCTTCAGCCAGACCACCGCAACCTTGGGCGAGATTGTCGCGTTCGCCGGCAATTACGCTCCTGCCGGCTGGGCGTTCGCGGATGGGCAAACACTGCTCGACACATCGAACGAGGCGTTGTTCAACGTGATCGGAACGACATACGGCAGTGGTGGGCCCGGCACGTTCGACCTGCCCGACCTGGATGGGCGGACCATCATCGGCGCCGATGGCAGCACCATCCTGCCGGGCTTCCAGGAGGGCGTCGACCAGAACATCCTGACGGCCGACAACATCCCCGCGACGTCGTCGAACGTGCCGGAGCCTGCGAGTTTCGCGATGCTTGGTATTGGCCTCGCGGGTTTGCTGGCCGCCCGTCGGCGTCGACGCATCATGTGATCCCAGCCGTAGAAGAAGGCGCGCCGGCCGGACAGCCCGATCCAGCGCAGGTGCGCTGAGCAACCCACCTTGCAGCGCAAATCGTCCTGGCGTGGCGTCGGACACCTATGCTAATCTGTCCGACAGGAGTTGTCATGCCAGCAGAGCGAACCGGCCAGTCCACAAGCCGCAAACCAACCACGCGGCTTCCCGCCCGGAAGCCGCCTAAGCCCGCCGGCAAGCTCGCCGCGACGCAGGCCGCCGAAGCGTTGCAACGGCTGCAAGCAAGCGGCGTGCTGACCGGCCGCGCCGACAAAGTAAGCGCGCGGATCGATCACGGTCTGCTCCAGGCCGCGGCGCGGAAGGTCGGCTCGACCAACACGACGGAGGTCGTGCAGGCGGCGCTCGCCGCATTCGTGGCACCCGATCCGTTTGTGGAGTGGCTGCTGTCGGACAAGGATCGGCTGCCCGCCGATTTCGAGCTTGCCATCTGAAACCCCAAGCTTGCCATTTGAAACCCCAAGCTTGCCATTTGAAACCCCAAGCTTGCCATTTGAAACCCCAAGCTTGCCATTTGAAACCCTTGGGGCGGTCGCCCGCCGGCACAATCCCGCCGCTTACACAGCCGCGCTACGCTACCGACCGGACACCGCGCTGCCTTTCGACCCGGCCGGTGCTCCCGCTGCGCCTTTGTTGCTTGATACGACCTATTATCTCCATCGCAGCACCGGCAAGGTGCCACAAGGAGTTCGCGCTTTGATCGCGTCGCGGCACCACATGGTGCACAACTGCGGTGTCGCCTGTGCCGAGCTAGCCATCAGCATTGGCCTGCTTGATCCGGCCGATCCGCGAACCCCTGGCACGATTGCCGCAATCCAGGCGCACCTGGACCACATGTCCAGGGACAGGACCGTCGCACCCAGCGCGTCAGCCTGGACTGAGGCGGCGATCCTCGCCGGCATTCTGGCGCGAACCCAGGGCCTCGGCACGTCGAAGCGGGCGCTCACTTCTGACCAGGTCTGCTGCCAGCAAGGGCGCCGCCGCGAGTTGCTGCTTGACGCGCTGCTCTACCTCACGGCGGTGGAGCAGGACATGGTGCTGATCAGCGCGAATATCCGGCACATGGACCTGCTGCTGCAACTCCATCCCACTGCGCAGGTATTGCTCTACCGCCCAACATCGGACCTGCGGCAGGCCACCATCCGCGCTTGACGCCCCCCACTCCCCCCGCCACATCTCCCCCAACCATGGCCACTCACCTCGTCATTGATCATCGCGCCGAAGGCGCGTCCACCGATGCAAACGCCGCCGAAGGCGCGTCCACCGCTGCAAACGCCGCCGGAGGCGCGTCCACCGACGCAAACGCCGCCGGCGGCACCTCTACCGACACGCCCCTCCGCCATCCCGAGAAGGCGCACCGGCCGGACAACCCGATCCAGCGCAAGCCCGCCTGGATCCGCGTGAAGGCGCCGACCCACCCGATCTATCACGAGACCCGCGCCCTGATGCGCGCCAACCGGCTGGTCACCGTGTGCGAGGAAGCCGCCTGCCCCAACATCGGCGAGTGCTGGTCCCAGCGCCACGCCACCATGATGATCATGGGCGACACCTGCACCCGCGCCTGCGCCTTCTGCAACGTACGCACCGGGCTGCCCGACGCGCTCGACGCGGACGAGCCCAACCGCGTCGCCGACGCCGTGGCAAAACTCGGGCTGCAGCACGTGGTCATCACCTCGGTCGACCGCGACGACCTTGACGATGGCGGCGCCAGGCACTTCGCCGCGGTGATCCGCGCCATCCGCACCGCCGCCCCAGGCACCACGATCGAGGTGCTGACCCCCGACTTCCTGCGCAAGCCGGGCGCCATCGAGGTGGTCATCGAAGCGCGCCCCGACGTGTTCAACCACAACCTCGAAACCGTCCCGCGGCTGTATCCGACGATCCGCCCCGGCGCGCGCTACTTCGCCTCGCTGCGGCTGCTGGACCCGCCAAGACGCTGGACCCGACGGTCTTCACCAAGTCCGGCCTGATGGTCGGGCTGGGCGAGCAGAAGGCCGAAATCCTCCAGGTGATGGACGATTTGCGCATCGCCGATGTGGATTTCCTCACCATCGGCCAATACCTGCAGCCGACGGTGAAGCACGCCGCGATCGATCGGTTCGTTACGCCAGAGGAATTCGCCGACACCGCCGCCGCGGCACGCGGCAAAGGGTTCCTGCTGGTCTCCGCCACGCCGCTGACCCGCAGTTCCTACCACGCGGATGCCGACTTCGCCGCGCTGCGCCAGGCGCGCGCCGCCCTCCCCCGCGTGCAACCTGCGGTCCCCGCCTGAGCGATGCCGACGCACGCCGAGCGCCAGATCGTGCCATATCGGCCGGAGCAGCTTTTCGACCTGGTCGCCGATGTCGGCAGATATCCGGAATTCCTGCCATGGTGCGCCGCGGCCCGCGTGCGCCACCGCACGCCGACCGAGCTGGTTGCTGACCTAACCGTCGGTTTCGGACCGTTCCGCGAGAGTTTCACCAGCCGCGATGCCCTGGAACGCCCCGGCCACATCCGCGTGCGCTACGAGAACGGCCCCTTCCGATATCTGAACAACCAGTGGGATTTTATCCCACATGATCAAGGTGTGAGGTCGATTTCTACATCGACTTCGAGTTCCGCAGCCGCATTCTGCAGGCGGCGATCGGGGTGGTGTTCAACGAGGCGGTGCGCCGCATGGTCGGAGCATTCCAGAAGCGCGCGCGCGATGATGTACGGCCCGCCGCCGGTGACCGTGCCGCCAATGGCCGCCCCGCCGGTTGGTCCATCCCCGGTTTGCCCACCCGGTGGAAAACCGTCACCGGTTCGGGGCTGACAGCGCCACCGTCGCCTGCTTTGCTGGGATCGCGAGAAGGGGATCGCCGCCATGACCTACACACCTGTCCGACCCGACGCCCTGTTGCCGCCGGTGCGGGTCAACCTCTATTCCGACACCCAGACGCGGCCATCGCCGGAGATGAAGCGGCGATGGTCGCGGCCGAAGTGGGTGACGAGCAGCACGGCGACGACCCAACCGTGCACGCGCTGTGCGACCGGATGGCGGCGCTGCTGGGCAAGGAGGCGGCGATGTTCCTGCCCTCCGGCACCATGTGCAACCAGATCTCGATCCTGACGCACTGCCGCCCGGGCGATGAGATCATCGCGCATGAGACGGCGCATATCATCAACAGCGAGGGCGGCGGACCGGGCGCGCTGGCCGGCGCCTCGGTGCTGGGCCTGAAGGGGCCGCGCGGACAGTTCGACGCGGACACACTGCGCGCCGCATTCCGCGAGAAGCGCCGCAACTCACCGCCGCAAACTCTGGTGGAGGTGGAGCAGACCGCCAACCTGGGCGGCGGCTCGGTCTGGCCGCTGGACAGGCTGAACGCGGTACTGGACGCGGCGCACGCGCAGGGCATGGCGACACATATGGACGGCGCGCGGCTGATGAACGCCGTGGTGGCGGCCGCAATTCCAGCCGCGGAAATGGTGGCGCACTGCGATTCGGTGTGGGTCGACTTCACCAAGGGCCTCGGCGCGCCGCTGGGCGCGGTGCTGTGCGGCGACAGCCGAGTTCATCGACACCGCCTGGCGCTGGAAGCAACGGCTCGGCGGGTCGATGCGCCAGGCCGGCATCTGCGCCGCCGCCTGCTTGTATGCTTTGGATCATAACGTCGACCGGCTGGCCGACGACCACGCCAACGCCAAGGCACTCGCGCGCGGACTGGCACAGATCCCCGGCATTGTGGTGGAAACGGCGGAAACCAACCTGGTGTTCTTCGACACCACCGCGGCCGGACTGACCGCCGACGAACTGGCCAGCCGGCTGCGCAAGCAGGGCGTGATGCTGTCCACGATGGGCCGCTATCGCGCCCGTGCGTGCACGCACCTGGATGTCGACCTGGCCGGGGTTGAGATGGCAGTGCAGGTCATCAGGGACGCGGTGGCCGTGGGGGCTTGACGCGGCCGTTGCGGCGAACGCCGTCGCGCCGCCCGAGCCGGACGCCATGACGGACACGTTGGAATTTACCGAACGTCAACGTTTCGCGGGGAAACTGTGCGCCTCTTAACCGGAGGATTTCCCGATGCGTCTCGTGTTGCCCCTGGCCACGCTGGCCCTGCTCGCCGCGCCGGTGTGCGCCCAGACCGCACCACCTGCCGCGCCATCGACGACAGCGCCCGCCGCGACGCCTTCACCGGTGACCCCGCAGACCGCCGCTCCGGCCCCGCATCATCGCACTGGCATGGACGAACGATTCACCAAGGCCAATACCACCCACGATGGGCAACTGACGCAGGCACAGGCCAAGGCCGGCTACCCGACGGTGGCGAAGCACTTCACCGAGATCGATGCCACGAACAAGGGCTACATCACCGAGGACGATATCCGCGCCTGGGAAAAAGCGGCGCGCGAAAAGCGCCACGAGGCGAAGCAGGCAGCAGCTACCACGCCCAAGGGATAGCCCGGATCACACCGCCGTCATGGCCCGCGCAGGCCACTACTGTCCGGCACATTTTATGCTTGTACTCGCGCACGGCATTGATTCTACTGCGAAGGAGACGTTCGCCAACGTTATCCACCGCAGCGAGAGCCAATGCCATGCGCCACAAAGCTACCGTGTTCGAACAAATCGTCCAGCAGTTTCCCTGGCACCGCTTCGAGCATCATGTCCGCCAGCACGGCACTGACGACGACCAGCGCGGGTTCACCAGCCGCCAACAGTTCCTCGCCATGCTGGCTGGCAGCCTCGGCGGCCATCAGGGGCTGCGTCCGGTGATCGCGGCGCTGGCGCCGAACTCCGGCGCGCTGCGCTTGCTCGGCGGCAAGGCGCCGGCCCGTTCCACTCTCTCCGATGCGGTGCGGGCGAGACCGGCGGAGCTGTTCTTCGATCTGCTGCGGGAACTGATCGGCCAGCTCAGCCGCACCCTGCGACGTGTGATCAAGGCCGCCGTTCGGCTGATCGATGCCACCCAGCTCAACGTCGGTCAGCGCATGCAGCACTGGCTCGGACTGCACAAAGGCACCGTGGCCGCCAAGCTGCACGTGGTCTATGACCCGGCCGCGCAGAAGCCGGTCTATTTCGACATCACCCCTGCCCGCATCAACGACATCACCGCCGCCAAGGACCTGCTCCCCATCGAGCCGGGTGCCACCTATGTGTTCGATCTCGGCTACTACGACTTCGCCTGGTGGGCGGGGCTGGCAGCCGCCGGCTGCACCTTCGTCACCCGGCTGAAGACCAACACGCCGCTGCGCGAGGCGCAGTCGCGCCCGGTCGCTCCAGGCGGGGTGGTGCTGTCCGACCAGGTGGGCCTGCTGCCGGTTCGGCTCTGCTTCAGCCGACGCAATCCGTTCAGTCAAACCGGCCGTGCGGTGACCATCCGCATCGACACCGGCAAGGTGCTGCGGCTGTTCACCAACGACCTGAGCAGCCCGGCCGAGGAGATTGCAGCTCTCTACAAGGAGCGCTGGCAGATCGAGCTGTTCTTTAAGTGGATCAAGCAGAACCTGAAGATCAGCCGGTTCATGGGCAGCAGCGAGAATGCGATCCGCAGCCAGATCGCCGTGGCGTTCATCGCTTATTTGCTGGTCCGCATGCTGCAAGCAGCGCAGCCGCAAGCCTATGCTGCGGCATTGGTCTTGCTGATCGTGCGCACCCATCTGTTCGTCCGGCGCGCAATCAGCGAGTTGCTCGATCCGCGGCACCCGCCACCACCAAAGCCTCTCGGACCCGCAAATCAGCTCCAGTTGCCGATATGCAACTGACATGCCGGACAACAGTGGCGCAGGCGGGCCATCCACGACTTCCTTGCTGGCGACAGCAAGTGGATGGCCCGCCTTCGCGAGCCCTGATGTAATGCAGCGTCACGCCTGCATCAAGGTCCTGACATGCACGGCGGCGCTCGCCGCCAGCGCCTCCAGATCGTAGCCGCCCTCCAGCACCGACACCACCCGCCCGCCGGTGTGGCGCGCGGCGACGGCGAGCAACTCGGTCGTGATCCAGGCGAAGTCGCGTTCGTCGAGCAGCAGGTTCGCCAACGGGTCCGCCCGATGCGCATCGAACCCGGCCGAGATCACCAGCAGTTCCGGTGCGAAGGCGTCGAGGGCGGGCAGGATCGTCCCTCCCAGCCGCGCCGGAACGCGACACTTCCGGTCCCCGGTGCCAGGGTGACGTTGACGATATTGTCGGCGACGCCACGCTCGGACGGATGGCCGGTGCCGGGGTAGCAGGGGAACTGGTGGCTCGACGCGTAGAACAGATTCGGATCCGGGCCGAACATCGCCTGCGTGCCGTTGCCATGATGCACGTCGAAGTCGACCACGGCGATGCGTGTCAGGTTCCATTGCGCGCGGGCGTGCTGGGCCGCCACGGCGACGTTGTTGAACAGGCAGAAGCCGCAGGGCCGCGCCGGTTCGGCATGATGGCCCGGCGGCCGCACGGCAACGAACACGTTACGCGCCCACCCCTGCATCACCGCATCCACGCCGGCAATCGCGCCACCCGCGGCGCGCAACGCGGCCTCGGCGCTGCCGGCACTCATCATCGTGTCGCCGTCAAGCGCAACGCGCTCCTCGCCCTCAGGCTGGATCGCCAGGATCGCCTCGACGTAGTCCCGCGGATGAGCCCGCGCGAGTTGCTCGATGGTGGCGTGTGGCGCCGCCTCACGCAGCAGGTCGGCGAAGCTCTCCTGCTCCAGCGCGCGCAGCACCGCGCGTAGCCGATCGGGGCGTTCCGGGTGATAGTCGCCGGGGTCATGCCCGAGGCACGCCGGATGGGTGATCAGGGCGGTGGCGATGGAAGCCTCCCTCGACTGTCACCGCAAACTCTGCGCGTGCGCCCGTGCCGCGGCAAGCCTGATCGGGCACACGCAGGCCGACGCTTTGCCCGGCGCGGACCGGCCTGAATGGGTCCGCCAAGAATTCGCCGAACTGCTGCCACGAAGCAAAGGTTTACTGGGCACCTCGGCGGCGTCAGGTTGCCGAGGAGGAAGCAGTCATGCAGGCAGTCAGTGACGGTCCCGGCCGCCGCTTGCATCTGCGGCCGACATGCAAGCCAGTTGGCGCGGCACGGCGACGGCCGTCACGGCGCAAGCAATCCGCGGACCCGGCCGGCGCTTGGATCGGGCGCGCCCGGCTTGGGATTCAGCCACGCAGCACCGTCCGCCCAGCATAGCGCGCCGCCACCCAGCTCCGCCTCGATGCGGATCAACTGGTTGTATTTCGCCGTCCGGTCGCTGCGCGACAGGCTGCCGGTCTTGATCTGCCCGCAATTGGTCGCCACCGCGAGATCGGCGATGGTCGCGTCCTCGGTCTCGCCGGAGCGGTGGCTCATGACGCAGCGGAACCCGGCGTGATGCGCGATCTGCATCGTCTCCAGCGTCTCGGACAGCGTGCCGATCTGGTTGACCTTGATCAGGATCGCGTTGGCCGAGCCTGCCGCGATGCCACGCCGGAGCCGTTCCGGGTTGGTCACGAACAGATCGTCGCCGACGATCTGCACCGTGCCGCCCGAGCGCCGTCGGTCAGCAGCTTCCAGGTGTCCCAGTCGTCCTCGGCGCAGCCATCCTCGATCGAGACGATCGGATACCGCGCGCACAGGTCCTCCAGGTAGCGCACCATCCCCTCGCCATCGAGCGTCTTGCCCTCCCCGGCCAGCACGTATTTGCCGTCCTCGAAGAACTCGCTGGCCGCGCGGGTCGAGCGCAAAGGTGATGTCCTCGCCCGGCCGGTAGCCGGCCTTCTCGCAGGCACTGAGCAATAAAACCAAGCGCTTCATCGGCGGACTTCAGGTTCGGTGCGAAGCCGCCCTCGTCACCGACATTGGTGCTATGCCCGGCTGCGTGCAGCTCCTTCTGCAGCGTGTGGAACACCTCCGATCCCATGCGCACGCGCGTCGGCCAGCGTGCCGGCGCCGACCGGCATGATCATGAATTCCTGAATGTCGATCGGGTTGTCGGCATGCTTGCCGCCATTGACGATGTTCATCATCGGCACCGGCAGGGTGCGGGCGTAGACGCCGCCGACGTAGCGATACAGCGGCAGCCGAGATCGTCCGCGGCCGCCTTCGCCACCGCCAGCGACACCGCCAGGATCGCATTGGCGCCCAGCCGCGCCTTGTTCGGCGTGCCGTCCAGGTCGATCAGCAGATCGTCGAGCGCCACCTGGTCGGTCGGCCTCCAGCCCGTCGATCGCCTCGGCGAATCTCGCCCCAGGACGTTGGCGATCGCGGTGCGCACGCCCTTGCCGCCATAGCGCGACTTGTCGCCGTCGCGCAGTTCCACCGCCTCGTGCGCGCCGGTGGAGGCCCCGGACGGCACCGCCGCACGGCCGGCCGCGCCGCTGTCCAGCACGACATCGACCTCGACGGTGGGGTTGCCGCGGCTGTCCAGGATTTCACGGGCAATGATTTCAGCGATCGCGGCCATGGCGGGATTCCTGTGCGAAGTGTTGGCCGCGGCGCGGATCGCCACGGCTGGGTTGTCGGCCGCGGCACGGATTGCCTCGGTTGCGGCGGCTGGCTAGCACTTCGTCCACGGGCTCGCCAGATCACGTCCGGGCCGATGCTTGGCAAAGTCCCCAACATTGCGAGGATGACAGCTTCATGGCACAGGAGACACCTATGCGAACAACCTACCGCGTGACGCGGACCATCGCCGCGGCGGTCCCGCTGGCCGTGCTGCTCGGCGCGGCGCCGGTCCTGGCCGATCCAACCGTCTACTATCACGTCGGAAGCTGGCACGCCTTCACCGACAAGGATCCCAGGGCACCGCCGTCTGCGGCATCGGCACGACAAACCCGGCCGACGGGCGCAAGCTGTCGCTGACTTACACCGTCGGCGGCAGCAACCTGACCTGCAGGCCGACAAGCCAAGCTGGAACATTCCCGAGGGCACCAGACTCGAGGTAACATGCAGATCGACCAGGACACGTCCTGGCAGGCGCAGGGCTCGGGCACGGCACCGACCTCAGTGGGTGATCGGCGCCGCCTCGGTCCGCGAGTTCGATACCGAGTTCCGCAATGGCAGCGCGCTGACCGTTACCTTCCCGTCCGGCAACGAGCGCCCTGGACACTGGCGCTCAACGGCTCGACAATGGCGAGCGCGACGCTGTGGCGGTGCGTGCAGGACCTGGGCGACAGGGCTCATGTCACCAGCAGGGGACCGAACGCGCCGGCGTCGACGGAGCCCTACGGCCAGGCGCCAACTCAGCCATACGCGCCGCAACCGACGCAGACTCAGGAGCAGACTCAGGAGCCGGCACAGACTCAGGCGCCAGCCAGCGGCACGTCGGCACCGACCGCCCCGCCGCCCGCCGGCGGCACGCCCGCCCAGGCCGCCACACCGCCAGCCAATACCTCGCCCGCGCCGGCGACCAGGCCGTAGCGCGCCAATCGCATTTGCCCGAGGCGCCCTGCTTCATCCCCGAGCCGCTCCGTCGTGGCCGGCGCTGAGCCGGCAATCCGCCCCTAGTACGGTGCTTCCAAGGAACGGCTGCTGTCACGATGTGTCCGAGACCGGCTCGCCAACTCATAGACGGAACCCGATGATAGGAGCGGTTGCATGGGTCCGCTGCACTAGCGACTGCCATATTCACCTCTCCCGCGCTTTGCGGGAGAGGTCGAGGCGCGAAGCGACGAGGGTGAGGGTGCGCGGCCCCAAAGACCCAACCCGGTCGTAGCCGCCGCCAGGCCGGTGCCGGACTGTTGCGTCGCATACACCCTCGGGGCACCTGACCCGAGGGTCGTTGCGCATTTCGCGAAAACCTGCCCGCGCCGAGCGGCCGGAGGAGCCTGCCCCGGCGGGAGGGTCGTTGCGCAATTTCGCAAAAACCACGTCTGCCGCGAGCTGTGCCTGCCCTTCCCCGGGGTCGTGCCCCCGTCCGCGCCGAACCGGGCGAGAGGAGCCTGCCCCCGGCGGGAGGGTTGTTGCGCGATTTCGCAAAAACCACGTCCGCCGCGACCTGTGCCCGTCCTTCCCCGGGTCGTGCCCCGGCCCGGCTCGAACCCGGCGAGAGGAGCCTGCCCCGGCGGGAGGGTTGTTGCGCAATTTCGCAAAAACCCCGTCCGCCGCGACCAGTGCCCGTCCTTCCCCGGGTCGTGCCCCGCGCGGGTCGAGCCCAGCGAGAGGAGCCTGCCCCGGCGGGAGGGTCGTTGCGCGATTTCGCAAAAACCACGTCCGCCGCGAGCTGTGCCCGTCCTTCCCCGGGTCGTGCCCCCGGCCGCGCCGAACCCGGCGGGAGGAGCCTGCCCCGGCGGGAGGGTTGTTGCGCAATTTCGCAAAAACCACGTCTGCCGCGACCTGTGCCTGTCCTTCCCCGGGTCGTGCCCCACCCGGGTCGAGCCCGGCGAGAGGAGCCTGCCCCGCCGGGAGGGTTGTTGCGCAATTTCGCAAAAACCACATCCGACGCGACCTGTGCCCGCCCTTCCCCGGGTCGTGCCCCCGCCCGGGTCGAACCCGGCGGGAGGAGCCTGCCCCGGCGGGAGGGTTGTTGCGCGATTTCGCAAAAACCACGTCCGCCGCGACTTGTGCCCGTCCTTCCGCTGGGGGGTCGTTGCGCAACTTCGCAAAAACCAAGTCCGTCGAGACCTGTGCCCGTCCTTCCGTTGGGAGGGTTGTTGCGCAATTTCGCAAATCCAAATCCGCCGCGACCTGTGCCTGTCCTTCCGCCGGGTCGTGCCCTTGCCCGTGCCGAACCCGGCAGGAGGAGCCTGCCCCGGCGGGGGCGAGGGTTGTTGCGCAATTTCGCGAAAAGCACCCGCGCCCCTGCAACCGGCGCCTACTCGCCACAGCCAGCCCCCAAGTCGGCCTCTCGCCCCTGTGGGACCGCACCACGGCCGACGCGGAAATCCGCCGGTGCCGGCGCTCCGCGCGAAGCGCCATTCTGCCCTTCCGTGCTCCGATAGCGAGCGGCAGGAATCGGAACCGCAAATACCGCAAACGGCGGATTCCCTGGCGCCACCGGGCCGGCACCAGCCCGCAGCCCGCTCGGATGATCGGCGTTCATCGGCGTTCATCGGCGGCAAGAATCCTTGCCTGCCTCGGCAAACCACCGCACCACCGCCAATGGCCCGTCGCCCGGCCCGCGCACAGCCGCGGAGGACCCAACCCCAACCGAGACGACGGTCCGCCCGCCCCTCACTCCTCCCCAGCCGCGGCAGCAGCGCGAGACGCCGGCGTCAGCATCTCCAACGGCGCCACCGGCCCGGTATACGTGTAGCCAAAGAACTCCCGCCGCTCCGGCTTGGTCATGTTCTCCCACCCCGGGTACTTCCGCGCCGCCCGCTCATCGGGCACCCAGGTCCGCGCATAATCACCCTCTTTGTACTTGTAGATCCGCCGCGGCCCCGGCTTCACCGGCAAGGCCGGCTCGCCTGCCGCCTCGCGCCGCAACCGCTCGATCTCCTCGTTCATCTCCGCGTCGTCGATCTCGTCGATCCAGCGGATGATCTCCGCCGGCTCCTCCACCGCCGCCTTGCCACCGCGCGCCGCCTCGGCCGGCCGCGCCGGAGCCTGCTGCATCACCGCCGCCAGCGCCGCCGCCGCGTCGCCCCAGTCGCGCGCCGGCGCCGCCGGCTGCAGCCGAAGCTGCTTCAGCGACCGCAGCGCCCCGGCCATCACGCGCAGCAGCGCGGCGGCGCTGGCCCGCTGGCGTTGCGCCTGCACGGCCGAGGCGTCCGGCGCGAACGCCAGCCGGCAGGCGTCGACCGCGCCCGCCTGGGTGGGTGGCAATCACGGTCACCGCCAGCATCGTCTGCAGCGCATCGCGCGGGTCGAGCGCCTCGAGCCTGTCGAGGCCGCCTTGCACCACTCCCTGCCAGGCGGTCTCGGGCGCATCGGCCGGCGGGCGGGGGAGTGCCAGCACCATGTCACGCAAGTCCTGCGGCGGGATGACGTAGGGTGGCCTGGGCGGTGCGGCGGTGGGGTCGGGGTCGGGGGCAGGATTGGACACAGCTGTGGTTTCCCTTGGGGCAAATTGGATCGGCCAGTGTAGCACGATGTAGTGGAAAATGATAGTTATTATTTTTCACTTATCCAACTCGCTCCGAACGCCCGCAAACGATGCAACCTAGCCCGGATAATTCATCAGGGGCAGTTTGGCCACGTCTGACCGAGTGTTTGCACGGGCCTGGGGCGGCCCCTCTTGGGTCCGTTTTGGTGGGCTCTGCGGGTGTTCGGCGTTGGGGGTTAATCGGGCGAGGGCTGTGGCAGGGCAATTCGCCCGATGGGTCAGATGGTAAGGCGTGGCATCCTGGTCAGCACCAGGGCGAAGATCGCCTGGTCGGGTGCGGACTTCGGCAGATGCAGACGCACTTGCTTTTTCAGCACCTCGATCCGCACAGCCAACTTGATCAGGCGCAGACGCAATGTGTCGAATTGCGCGGCGCGCCAGAACGAGCGGCGCGGCATCAGCGCGCGCAGGCTCCACATCAGCCAGTAGGCGGCGACATGCAGAAATAGCCGCATCTGGTTGGCCGCCGCCCGACAGCACGAGGTGCGGTCGGCGGCGAGATGGGTTTTCCAGGATTTTATGTGGTTCTCGGCCTGTCCGCGCGCGCAATAGATTTTCTCATAGACGACGCGGCCGCGGCTGCGCAGGCTGGTAGCGATAAAGCGTGTGTCTGCACCCTGCGGGCCGGCCTCGACCCGTGCGATGATGCGCTCGACCCGGTCCCAGCTTGCGGCGGCATCATAGAATTCGTTGAAACGGCGCAGCTTCTCGCCGTTTGTTTTGCTGGCGCGCGCGACCGTGCTCTGTTCGAGCGCCGTGATATGCTTGCGTAATGTGCTGGTCGGCGCCACGCCCAGTACGTAATCCAGCTTCTGCGCACGGCAGAAACGCAAAACTTCGGGGGTGCAATAATGGCTGTCCGCGCGCAGCAGGATTTGCACGCGCGGCCAGTTTTGTCGCACGCCGCCGATCAGGCGCCGCAACCATTTGACGATCTGGACGCCGGTCGGGCGGCAAGCCGGGCGCAGCACGGCGGCGATCATGCGGCCCTCGCCATCGAACGCCACGATCGGCTGAAAACCGTATTCGTCGTAATGCGCATTGAACAACCGCAGTTGCTGGCCGCCATGTACGGCGTCGAATGTGTCGTCGATATCGAGCACGATGCGCTCTGGCACGCGGCGGAAGCTTTCACAATAATGGTCGATCATCGCACGGCCGATGCGCAACAGGGCACGCGCATCGGGCAGGTTTTCGAAACGGGAAATCGTGGGCTGGGAGCATAGATCGGCATCGTCGGGCAGCCGACCCATGGCCAGCTTGAACATCGGATCGGCGCGCAGAGTGTCGGCGTCGTTGCCGTCCTCGTAGCCAGCTGCGATCATCAGCATGCGGGTGCGGATGATCTCGTCGATGCCGTGCAACACGCGGCCTGGCGCACGCGGGTCGCTGATGCAGGCAGCCAGGCGATGCGCAATGCCAAGCCGCAATTCCACCTCACGCAGCGCCAGCAGACCGCCGTCGGACGACATGTGGGGACTATCGAAACGGGCCACGATCGGCCTGCCGCAGACAGGTGACAGGCCAGGCAGCAACGGCGTAGCCTCGGCAGTGACGGGCATGGCAGCTCCGGATTCGACAGATTTGGTCTCGACACCCAAATCCTACATCAAATCAGCAGTTTGTACCATGCCCGTCAGCCGTGATGAATTATCCGGGCTAGGCGCTCCCGGACATGACGCGCTCGACCGATCTTGCGGTTTGACACGGATCAACCGGTGCTCGCCAGCGGCCGCTTACGGGTGCGCCTGACCTAACGGTGAACGGCAAAGATGGGTCGTAAGCGGCGGCCTTCTGCCGCCAGCCTGTTGAAATGCACTTTCGGCTCCGTTGCTACCGGACCCCCTACAGCGCTTCCAAGGAACGACCCCTGTCACGATGCATCCGAGACCGCCTCGCCGACTCAATAGACGGAACCCCATGACAGGAGTAGTTTCATGGAAGCGCTGCACCAGTCCGTCGGGCGTCGCCCATGGCACTCGCGCCGAAGCCGGCGAGGCGCGCCGGGACAGCCAGCCGGGCATCGACTGCTGGCCCGGCTTCCGCCGGATCCCGCGTCTGCTTCAGCCGCCCGGGTGAGTTCATATCGGTTGTTGGAATGAACGCCGGTTGGACCCGCCGGCCCATCGCGCCCCCTCACCGGCGCAACCCACATCCCCGCCCCTAGGCCCCCCCGCACCGCCCCAGGTTCCCGCCGCCACGAACGCCGCTATACTGCGCCTCAACAGCACGGCCGCCGGCCCCCGGGAGACCGCAATTTGACCTCCGCCAGACCGCGTCACTGACCCGGCATGTTCGCGTTCATCGTCTCGCGCGTCCTGCAGGCCATCCCGGTCCTGCTGGTGATCGGCTTCATCAGCTTCGCGATGTTCGCCTATGTCGGCGACCCGGTGACCATCATGCTCGGCCAGGACTACACCGAGGCCCAGCGCATCGCCCTGGTCCACCAGCTTGGCCTCGACCAGCCGTTCTTCATCCAATACGCCAAGTTCATCTGGGCCGCGCTGCACGGCAATTTCGGCATGTCCTACCGCCTGGCCCAGCCGGTCGCCGGCCTGATCGCGCAGCGCCTGCCCGCGACATTGGAGCTGGTCGCCACCGCCACCGTGTTCTCCCTGCTCATCGGTATTCCCCTAGGCGTCTACACCGGCATCTATCGCAACGCACCGCTGGCCCGGCTGTGCATGGCGATCAGCCTGGTCGGCGTATCGCTGCCCACCTTCCTGATCGGCATCCTGCTGATCCTGGTGTTCTCCGTGCTGCTCGGCTGGCTGCCCAGCTTCGGCCGAGGCGACACCGTGCAGCTCGGCACCTGGTGGACCACCGGCTTCCTGACCATCAGCGGGCTGCGCGCCCTGGTGCTGCCGGCGATCACGCTCGGGCTGTTCCAGCTCACGCTCATCATGCGCCTGGTGCGCGCCGAGATGCTGGAGGTCCTGCGCACCGACTACATCAAGTTCGCCCGCGCCCGCGGCCTGGGCAACCGCGCGGTCTATTTCGGCCACGCACTGAAGAACACGCTGGTGCCGGTGATCACCATCGCCGGGCTGCAGATCGGCGGCATCATCGCCTTCTCGCTGGTCACCGAGACCGTGTTCCAATGGCCGGGCATGGGCCTGTTGCTGGTCCAATCCGTGGCCGTCGCGGACATTCCGGTGATGTCGGCCTACCTCCTGCTGGTCGGCGTGGTGTTCGTGCTGATCAACCTGGTCGTCGACCTGCTGTACTTCGCCGTTGATCCGCGGCTGCGCGTCGACCGCACCACGGCAACCGCCACACGATGAGCGCCACCCACCCGCCAACGCCCCACCCGCCAACCCGCTGGGCGCGCGCGCTGGACAGCGACCTGCTCTACAGCTTCCGCCGCTCGCCGCTGGCGGTGGCATCGGCGTCGGTCGCGCTGATCCTGATCCTGGCCGCCGTGCTGGCGCCCTGGATCGCGCCGCAGGACCCCACCAACGTCGCCAACCTCAACCTGCTCAACAGCTTCAACCCGCCGCTGCCGCTTGAAGGCTCGGACTGGGCCTTCCCGCTCGGCACCGATGAGCAGGGCCGCGACATGCTCTCGGCGATCATGTTCGGCTCGCGGATCAGCCTGATCGTCGGCGCGGCGGCGGTGGTCTTCGCCGTCGTGGTGGGGGTCGCTGTCGGCTTGCTGGCAGGCTACGCCGGCGGAATGATCGACGCGTTCCTGATGCGCGCGGCCGACGTGCAACTGACCTTTCCATCGATCCTGATGGCGCTGCTGGTCGATGGCGTGGTCAGCGCGGAGTTGCCGCAGACCATGCACGCAACCCTGCAACTCTACGTGCTGATCTTCGCCATCGGCATCAGCCGCTGGCCGCAATTCGCCCGCACGGTCCGCGGCTCCACGTTGGTCGAGCGCAACAAGGACTACGTCATGGCCGCGCGCCTGATCGGGCTCGGTCAAATCCGCATCATGGCAACCCACATCCTGCCCAACGTGCTTGGCCCGGTGCTGGTGCTGGGCACGCTGACGCTCGGCCTGGCGATCCTGGACGAGGCAACCCTGTCGTTCCTGGGTGTCGGCCTGCCGCCGACGCAGCCTTCGCTCGGGACATTGATCCGTATCGGCGACGATTTCCTGTTCAGCGGCCAGTGGTGGGTGACAATCTTCCCGGGGGTGGCGCTGGTGCTGATGGTGCTGTCGATCAACCTGCTGGGCGACTGGCTGCGCGACGCGCTGAACCCAAGGCTGCGCTGATGCCATTGCTGGAAGTCGACAACCTGACTGTCGAATTCCCCACCCGCCGCGGCACCCTGCGCGCGCTCGACGGCATCTCGCTGTCCATCGAACCGGGGGAGATCCTCGGCGTGGTCGGCGAATCCGGCGCCGGCAAGTCGCTGACCGGCGCGGCGATCATCGGGCTGCTGGAGCCGCCGGGGCGCATCGCCGGCGGGCAGATCCTGCTGAACGGCAAGCGCATCGACACGCTGCCCTACGAGGCGATGCGGCACATCCGCGGCCGCCAGATCGGCACCATCTTCCAGGACCCGCTGACCACGCTCAACCCGCTCTACACGATCGGCCGCCAACTGATCGAAACGATCCAGACGCACCTGCACCTGTCCGACGCCGACGCCCGCAAGCGCGCGATCAACTGGCTCTCCGAGGTCGGTATCCCCGCCGCCGCCCAGCGGATCGATGCCTATCCGCACGAATTCTCCGGCGGCATGCGTCAGCGCGTGGTGATCGCTCTGGCATTGTGTGCCGAACCGCGCCTGGTGATCGCCGACGAACCCACCACCGCGCTGGACGTATCGATCCAGGCGCAGATCATCACCCTGCTGAAACGGCTCACCCGCGACCACGGCATGTCGGTGATGCTGGTCACCCACGACATGGGCGTGATCGCCGAGACCGCCGACCGCGTCGCGGTGATGTATGCCGGCCGCATCGCAGAGATCGGTCCGGTGGCCGAGGTGGTGAAGCACCCGGCGCACCCCTACACCGAGGGCCTGATGGGCTCGATCCCCGCACTGGAGCACCGGGTGAACCGGTTGCGCCAGATCGACGGCGCGATGCCACGGCTGAACGCGATCCCCCCCGGCTGCGCCTTCAATCCGCGCTGTCCCAAGGTATTCGATCGTTGCCACGTCGAACGTCCGGAGTTGCTGCCCGCCGGTGCCACGCACGCCGCCTGCTGGCTGTTTGCGCAAGAGCCCGCGCATGCCTGAACCCTCAGCGCCGCAAGCACCAACGCCCGAAGCACCGACGCTAGAGGCTATCACCATCACCCGCGTGTTCGACGTCTCCAAGCCCTGGCTGCAGCGCACGCTGGCGCATGAGCCGCGGCTACTTCTGCGCGCGGTGGACGAAGCCAGCTTCGCGATCACCCGCGGCAGCACGCTGTCGCTCGTGGGCGAGTCCGGCTGCGGCAAATCGACCATCGCCCGCATGGCGGTCGGCCTGATGCCGCCGAGCGGCGGAAAAATCCGTTTCGAGGGCAAACCGCTCTCCACCGCCCGCGCGCAGCCCGAGTTGCGTCGGCGGATGAACATGATCTTCCAGGACCCGTACGCCTCGCTCAACCCGCGCTGGAGGGTGCGCAATATCGTTGCCGAACCGCTCCGCGCTTTCGCCATCCTGTCCGGCGCGCAGGCGATCGCCACGCGGGTCGGCGAGTTGCTGGCGCAGGTCGGCCTGGCGTCGGCGGACGGGGAAAAATACCCGCACGAATTCTCCGGCGGCCAGCGCCAGCGCATCTCGATCGCCCGCGCGCTGGCCTCCGAGCCGGACTTCCTGGTCTGCGACGAACCGACCAGCGCGCTGGATGTTTCGGTCCAGGCACAGATCCTCAACCTGATGCGCGACCTGCAACAGCGGCTGGGGCTGACCTATCTGTTCATCAGCCACAACCTGGCTGTGGTGCGGCATGTCTCCGACCGGCTCGGCGTGATGTATCTCGGCCGCATCGTCGAGCAAGGCCCCGCCGAAACGATCTTCCGCACCCCCCGACACCCCTACACGCGCCTGCTGCTGGACGCGATTCCGGACCTGGAAATGGTCGGGCGCAGCCGCACCCCGGTGGGCGGTGAGGTGCCCAGCCCGATCGACCCGCCACCCGGCTGCCCGTTTCATCCGCGCTGCCCACTGGCGAACGACCGCTGCCGCGTCGAGAAGCCGGAGCACACGCACGCCGGCGAGGTTCTGGTCGCCTGCCACGCGGTCGCGGAAGGGCGGGAGGCAGCCTGATGTCGGAGCAGGATCAATCCGGGAACGATCAATCGGGTCATGGGCGCGGCGATGACCCGGCTCCCGGGCCGCCCCGCGGTGCCCTGATCGCACTGCTGCTGGTAGCGGTGCTGATCGGCAGCTTCATGTTTGTCATGTATCGATTGCGCCAGGCCGGCCAGTTGCAGGACTGTGTCGCTTCCGGCCGCACCAACTGCGCCCCGATCGATGCGCAGCATCAATAGATGGACCCGCGACAGCTTCGCGGCAGGCGTTCCCACACACGTGGCGTCGACACCGAAGCGGCCGCCAGCGCGGCGCTGATCCGCGACGGCTGGACCGTGCGCGCGCAGCGTCTGCGCACCGCGTCGGGCGAGATCGACATCGTGGCGGAAAAAAACGGGCTGCTGGCGATCGTCGAAGTGAAGTCACGCCCCGCGCTGGCCGATGCCGCCGCCGCGCTCACCGCCCGCCAGCGCCTGCGGCTGATCGCCGCGGCCGAGATCATGCTGGCGGAACATCCGGACTGGGGCGCGAACGGCGTGCGCTTCGACGTGATGGTGGTGGATGCAGTCGGCGCGGTACGGCGGATCGCGGACGCCTTCAGGGCGGAGTAGCGCGTACACCTCTCCCGCCCTTGCGGGAGAGGTCGAGACGCGAAGCGACGAAGGTGAGGGCCGTGGCCGCGCGCCCCACCCTCACCCTCGTCACTCCGCGCTCTCCCGCACAGCGCGGGCGAGGTGCCCGCTGCTAGCGACGCGGGAACAGTCAGCCTGGCACCGCCTACCGCTTCGGTGCCACATCCAGCCGCACCACGATGCCCTCCAGCTCCGGCCTCGGCGCAGGGTACCGACGCATCACCTCCGGATCATGCCCCGGAACGATGTGCTGAGGCGTCGGCGCCGCGGCGCGCAGCTTGTCGAAGCCTTCCAGCATCTCGCCGATATGGAACGCCGTGGTGAACGGCCGCTCGGTCTCCATGTTCTCATAGAAATGCGTAACATCCGACGCCACCACCACCCAACCTCGCTGAGTATGCACGCGCACGAATTGCAAACCCGCCGAATGCCCGTGCGCCGGATGCAGCGTGATGCCAGGCAGCAGATCCACCGGTCCGTTATACAAATGCACGCGCCGCGCATAATTCAACCGCACGATACCCACGACATCGTCCACCTCGAACGAATGCGCCAGCTTCTGGTAGCGCATATAGCGGCCCACCGCGTAATGAATCTCGGGTTCCTGCAAATGGAACTGCGCAATCGGGAACCGGTGGAAGTTACCGACATGGTCGTAGTGCAGATGCGTCAGGATCACGTCCTTCACATCCGCCGCATCGACGCCGATCAGCCCCAGCGCATCGATCGGGCAGCGCAGGAAGGTGCGCTTGCGCTGGGCGGCGACCTCGGCGGTGAAGCCGGCGTCGATCACCACCGCACGGCCGTCGCCCTTGGCAACCCACAGGAAGTAATCCATCGGCAGCGGCCCGTCATGCGGATCGCCGCCGATGAAATGATCCGACCGCAGCGCCTCGCGCATGGCGTAACGGATGGCGAACAGCTCGTAGATCGGCGGCGCTTCGGACAACCCTCGGCTTCCTTCTATTTTTCAGGGACGCAGGAACCGTCCACACTGTTCCATATTTGGCCGATTTGGCGCTCGGAATGAAACCGCCAGTCGGGCTGCTTGTGTCCGTTGAGCTCCCACCCTGGCAGCAGAAGCGTCGCGGTCGGCAGCGCCGGCGCCGCGCGCCCCGCCCAGCCGATCTGCGTGTCACTGACAGTGGCCCGTATCCGGTCGACGGTCTTCGCCTCGGGGTCGACATGAAAATGCCAGATGAAGGGAGGGTCAAGGGTCGTGCCACCGTTGCGCGGCACGGAATTCGTGAGCTGGCACCGCAAGATGATCGGGTTCGCGTTGGCGGTGCCGGCCAATCCGGCGAACATGGCAACAAGAATGAACGGCAGGGTCCGTTTCGGTTTCATGGCGGGTCCTTCTCGTCTCCACAAGGCGGTGTCGACGCCGCACCCACCAGGAAGGCGCGAGCCTCGGCCGCCGACCACCAGCTTACCACCAGATGCGGCGCATGTGCCGCGATCAGAATGGTCTGCGCGGCATCGCTCTCGACGAAATGCGTGCAGCCCAGGCGGGTCGCCGCCTCGGCCTTGTAACGCGCGATCAGCGTGGTTTCGTGCGGCATGCTGTCGGGGCGGCATTGCACCCGCAGCGCGCCGTGACCGTGGCGGGCCAGCCATTCCTCGGTCAGCGCGCGGTCCATCTCCGGCCGCCCGGTGATCACCACCGCGCGGGCGGGATCGTAGTGCGGCAGGACCTCATAAGGCGAGGTGTCGTGGCGCTGCGCAACCGCGGCCGCAAGATCGGCATCGTACACGGCGGACGGCACGTCGGGCAGGAACACCCCATCGAGATCCAGGCCGTGGAACGGCGCCTCGGTCGCGCGGTCCGGGCCGGCCCCCGTCGCACGCAGCGCACGGCCAGTTGGCGTGGCCTCGCCGCGCTCCCACGGGAAGCGCCACAGCGCGCGCATCGGATGCGACAGGTCGGGCACGTAGGCGGTGACCTCCGGGTCGTGCACCACGGCCAGCGTCAGGCAGTCGCGGCCCTCAGCCAGCAGCGCCGCACGCACCGCGCGCATCGTGCCGCCGGTGGAACAGCCGTCATCGACCAGCAGAATGCGCCCGGCGTCGGGCGGCGTGCCGATCCAGCCCACGGCGCCGGTGGCCCGCTCGAAGCCAATCATTGCCAATTGCGACGCCAGCAGCCCGGCCGCCATCGACGCGGGCACCAGGCCGCCGCGCGCGATGCCGACCACCGCGTCCGGCTGCCAGGCGGCGGCGCGGTCGAGCAATGCGGCGATCATCCGCTCGGTCTGGTCGTAGCCGAGGAACACCGGCATGCGGTCAGTCCGCAAACCCTTCCAGGCGAGTCGCTCGGTCGCTGTCATGCCGTGATGGTGGGCATCGGAAAGGCGTCCGGCAAGCGCAACGGCAACGCGGTCTGGCCGAGCACCCAACCCTCCCACCGCGTGATCCACGGATCATCGGGCGTCGTGTCCGGACGATGGCCGGCCAGCACGTTCAGCACGCACAGCAATCCAAGGATGCAATCGAACCGATCCTCACCGAACGCGTCGGCGCCGAAGCCGTCGCGCGCAGCAGCCGCAAGGGCTGCGTCCGGCGACGCCCGCAACACCGCCATCGCCCCGAGCAGCTTGTCCGCCACAGCAGCGCGGTCGGCCTGGCGGCGCTTGCTGCCCTTCAACCGGATCCCGAGGTGGCGCAGAGCCTCGGCGGGATAGGTCTCCGCCACCGCGACGGTCCCGGGCGCCAGCAAGTCGCGGAACGCGCCCTCGAACGGCCAGACGCGGATCGGCCCGTCCGCCAGCAGCGCAGGCAGCAGCATGTCGCGCCAAGCGGCGACCGCCGCCTTGCCGGACTGGTTGGCTCCAAGGGTCCAGAACAACGGCGCCCCAGCCGGACGCTCCAAGGTCGCCCGGTCGCAGGCGCGCGACAGCCCCATCGGCCCGCCCAACGCCAGCGCCAGGGCATGCGCCGCGCGGGTCATTCCGCGCACCCCGCGCGCCGGATAGAACGGACGATCCACCCGAATTTCCTCCAATGTCGCACACACCTGGAAGAAATCCGGCCATCCGGCGGTCTCCCGCAGGAAATGCAAGAACCCCTGTTCTGCCCTGTGCGCCGCATAGGCCCGCGGCACGCCGATCGGCAGATCGAGGCCCAGCGCCACCGCGCCGCCATCGGCCGCCGCAAGCAAGCTCGCCAGGAAGCCATCCACCTGCCCGACCGGCTCCGGCGCCATAACCCGCCAACCGGCACCCGCACGCCGCGCCCACGCCATCCAGCGCTTGCGCGCGTCGATGCTCCAGTCGGCGTGCACCGCCAGGGACGGAAGACGCAACGATCCGCTACGCTGCGCGGACATCAGACGGAGAATCGACCATGAGTTTCCGCTACAGTCCCGCCGCCCGCGCGCTGCACTGGCTGACGGTGCTGCTGGTGTTCGTCATGTTCGTGCTGGGCATTGCAATGGTCTACCTGGTGCCGGACAGCCAGCAAGCGCTGTCGCACCTACTGTACAACACGCACGCGAGCCTGGGCGTGGTCATCCTGCTGGCGATGCTGCTTCGCCTGATCTGGCGTTGGCGCCATCCGCCGGGGCCGCTGCCGCAGGGCGTGCCGCGCATCTTCCACACCGTGGGCCACGCCAACCATGTGCTGCTGTATATCCTGTTGCTGGCGCAGCCGATCATCGGCCTGCTGCGTGACAACGCCGACGGGATCCAGCTGGTCTGGTTCGAGATCGTGCCGGTGCCGCAGCTAATCGGCAAGAACGTGGCGCTGGCAAATGTCCTGTCAGCGATGCACTGGTACGGCGCGCTGCTGATCGCGCTGCTGATCGGCGCGCATATTGGCGGGGCGCTGTTCCACGGCGTCATCCGCCGCGACGGCGTGCTGCAACGGATGCTGTAGCCGGCTACAGCGGCTTATGCGCGCGGTCCAGCAGCCGCGAGATAAACCCCGGCTTCTTCGGCGGCTTCGCTGCCTCGACGGCCTTCTGCTTTTCGCGCTCCTCGGCGGCGATCTGCCGCTGCTTGCTGTCGAGCCATCTCTCCAGGCTCATGCCGGCCTTGGCGGCGCGCCTGGCTTCGTAGGCACGCTGTCCCTCGGTCATCGTCTTGCTGATCTTCAAGGCACGTCCTCGCTGCTGGCGCGCGGTTGTGCCGCCACGCCGCGGTTCAGGCAAGCCGGGGCTTTGCCCCGAACCCCACCAAGGGGCTCTGCCCCTTGGATCCCCGCCAAGGGGCGGAGCCCTTGGAACCCTTCACTTGATTGTGGGGAGGGAGGGGAGACCGCGCCGCAGGCACCGCAACGGCAATCGTGCCGTTGCGGTGCCTGCGGCGCGGTCTCCCCTCCCTCCCCACAATCAAAATGGATGGATTCTAAAGGCTCCGCCTTTAGTGGGGGTCCAGGGGGCAAAGCCTCCTGGCGGGGTCCGGGGCAGCGCCCCGGCTTGCCTGGACCGTTGCGCGGCGGCACAACCGCGCGAGCTGAGGAGATGGCGGCGATGGCAACGCGTAGCGTGGCAACGGTATTCGGTGGCTCGGGGTTCATCGGCCGCTATGTCGTCAAGCGTCTGGCGGCGCAGGGTCGTGTGGTTCGCGTTGCGGTGCGCTATCCCGAGGCGGCGCTGTTCCTCAAGCCGATGGGCGCGGTGGGACAGATCGTGCCGTTATATGCGCCGGTTCAGCACGAGGCGGCGGTGCATCGGGCGGTCGAGGACGCCGACCTTGTCGTCAATCTGGTTGGCATCCTGGCAGAGCGGCGGGCCGGGGACTTCCAGCGCATTCACGCCGAGGGCGCCGGCCGCGTGGCGCGCTTGGCCGCGGCGGCGGGTGTGGCGCGGCTGGTGCAGGTGTCCGCGCTCGGGGCCGATCCGGCGAGCCCGGCCCGGTATGCATCGAGCAAGGCGGCCGGCGAGCAGGCGGTGCGGGCGGCGTTTCCCGCCGCGACGATCCTGCGTCCGTCGGTGGTATTCGGCGCCGAGGACGCGTTGTTCAACCGCTTCGCCACCATGGCCCAGCGTCTGCCTGTCATGCCGGTGGTTGCCGGCGCCACGCGGTTTCAGCCGGTGTATGTGGGCGACGTGGCGGATGCGGTGATGGCCGGGTTGCTGCGAGAAGCTGCCGCGGGGGGGATGTATGAGCTCGGCGGGCCGCGTGTGCTGAGCATGCGTGAGTTGCTGGCCTATATCCTGGCGGAGACCGGGCGGCATCGGCGGCTGATGACAGTGCCGATGTGGCTGGCGAGGTTGCAGGCGGCGGTGCTGGAACACCTGCCGGGCAAGCTGTTGACGCGCGATCAGTTGTTGATGTTGCGGCGGGACAATGTGGTCGCCCCGGGTGCGCCGGGGTTGGCGGAGCTGGGGATCGTGCCGACCCCGATTGATTTGGTGGTGCCGACGTATCTGCGACGGTTTCGTCCTGGCGGTGGCCGGCGCGCGGATTTTGCGCTGGTGTAAAAAGGGCCGGAACGGACGTATTCTATGGGGACGGCTTTGGATGGCTCTCCGTGAGTGTGGAATCTGTCGATATTAGGACATTAGTACTGACTTAGCAGGTGCAAAAAGACTCGCAAACGACGTTTTCCTCGATATAGTCACTCTCAACCCGGCGCCGCCGGATGTGGGGAGTGAGCATGCCCGAGCGCATGTTGCAGTTTGTCCGCCTGGAGCAGCAGTTGCCCGAACGTCGGGCCGCGGCCGAGCGCGCGCATGATTTCGACGAGATCTACCGCGACTTCGCCGCGAATTCGGCGGCTGCGCAGGCCAGCCGGTGCTCGCAATGCGGCGTGCCGTTCTGCTCGGTGCATTGCCCGCTGGGCAACAACATCCCCGACTGGCTGAAGCTGACCGCCGAGGGCCGGCTGGAGGAGGCCTACGAGATCTCCTCAGCGACCAACAATTTCCCCGAGATCTGCGGCCGCATCTGCCCGCAGGACCGGCTGTGCGAGGGCAACTGCGTCATCGAGAAAGGCTACGAGGCGGTCACCATCGGCGCCGTCGAGCGCTACATCACCGACACCGCGTTCGACTCGCGGCTGGGTGAAGCCGCTGCGCCCGCTGCGCGAGCGGTCGGCCAGCGTGGGGATCATCGGCGCCGGCCCGGGCGGGCTGGCCGCCGCCGAGCAGCTGCGCCGGCGCGGCTATCAGGTCACCGTCTATGACCGACACGACCGGGTCGGCGGGTTGCTGATCTACGGCATTCCGAACTTCAAGCTGGAAAAGCCGATCGTGCTGCGCCGCTGGAAGCTGCTGGAGGAAGCCGGCATCCGGTTCGAGCTCGGCTGCGGCGTCGGCGGCGAGAATCAGCTTCGCCGAACTGCGCGCGCGGCACGACGCGGTGCTGATCGCGACCGGCGTCTACAAGGCGCGCGACATCGGCGGCCCAGGCGCCGGCCTGGCCGGGATCGTGCCGGCGCTGGATTATCTGATCGCCTCGAACCGCATGGGGCTCGGCGACGTCGTGGCGGATTTCGACTCCGGGCTGCTGGACGCCGCGCGGCAAGCACGTGGTGGTGATCGGCGGCGGCGACACGGCGATGGATTGCGTGCGCACCGCGGTGCGCCAGGGCGCCGCCTCGGTGAAATGCCTGTATCGCCGCGATCGAGCGAACATGCCCGGCTCGATGCGCGAGGTGAAGAACGCCGAGGAAGAGGGCGTCGAGTTCGTCTGGCTGGCCGCGCCCGAGGCATTCCTGGGCGACGGCACGGTCACCGGGGTGCGCGCGGTGCGCATGCATCTCGGGCTGCCGGACGCGAGCGGACGCAGAGTCGGTGGAGCCGATCGAGGGCAGCCATTTCACGGTGCGGGCTGACCTGGTGATCAAGGCGCTAGGCTTCGACCCGGAGGATCTGCCCGGGATGTTCGGCGTGCCGGCATTGGAGCTGACCCGCTGGGGCACGCTGAAGGTCAACCACCGGACATTCGAAACGAGCCTGCCCGGCGTGTTCGCCGCGGGCGACATCGTGCGCGGCGCCAGCCTGGTGGTATGGGCGATCCGCGACGGCCGCGACGCCGCCGAGCAAATCCACAAGCATCTGGAGCGGCAGACAACCCTGGCGGTGGCCGCGGAATGAAGCGCTTCCCGTACACCTCGCCCGCACTTGCGGGAGAGGTCGGCGAGCGGAGCGAGACGGGTGAGGGTGGTGCCCGCGGCACGACCCTCACCCGCGTCGCAACCGCTCCGCGCCTAAGGCTGCTTCACAACCCAAGCCCGCAAGCAGGCAACGTGTACAGGACTGCCGCCTCAACTCTCTCAGTCGCCACCCAGCACTTTCCGGATTGCGTCCACCACCGCCTCCGGCGTGGAATAAACCTCATCGTTCCAAAACCGCATCACACGCCACCCCTGAGCCTCCAGCCACGCTGTCCGCCGAGCGTCATACGCCGCCCTCGCTTCCGCATGCTGCCCGCCATCCAGCTCAACGATCAGCCGATGCACAACGCAAGCGAAGTCGACAATAAACGGCCCAATCGGATGCTGCCGTCGGAACTTCCACCCCTCCGACCGCCGCCCCCGCAGCAGAAACCAAAGCCGGCGTTCGACCTCCGTCATGTCCCGTCGCAAAGCGCGTGCATTCTCACTCGCGATCGCAACAACCTGCGCGCAATCGGTAAACAAACGATTGCCAATCGTTTACCTCTCCCGCTCTTCGCGGGCTTGGGCCGCGAAGAGCGGACCAAGGTCGAGGCGCGAAGCGACGAGGGTGAGGGTCGTGCCGCATGCACCACCCTCACCCGTCTCGCGACGCTCGTTCTCCCGCTCTTCGCGGGAGAGGCAAGATCCTCACCGGAAATCCACCCATGACCCACCCCCCGAATCCCCCACCCAATTCCTGGCCGCCTGGCAAGCCAACACCGCCGCCCTGCGCCACACCTACTACCCCGCCCAGGAACACGATTCCTGCGGCGTCGGCTTCGTCGCCGCGCTCGACGGCAAGCGCCGCCGCGACGTCGTCGAGGCCGGCATCGACGCGCTGAAAGCGGTCTGGCATCGCGGCGCCGTCGATGCCGACGGCAAGACCGGCGACGGCGCCGGCATCCACGTCGAGATCCCGCAGGACTTCTTCGCCGCGCGCCGTCGCAGCGCGGCGGCTGCAAGCTGCATGCCCGGCCCGATCGCCGTCGGCATGGTGTTCCTGCCGAAGACCGACCTCGGCGCGCAGGAACGCTGCCGCGCAGATCGTCGAGACCGAGATCCTGCAATTTCGGCTACCTGCATCTACGGCTGGCGCCAGGTGCCGATCGACGTCGCCGTGCATCGGCGAGAAGGCCAACGCCACGCGGCCCGAGATCGAGCAGATCATGCTGTGGAACGCCGAAGCGGCGCCGACGAGGCCGAGTTCGAGCGCGACCTCTACATGATCCGCCGGCGCATCGAGAAGCAGGCGATCGCGGCGCAGATCCCGGAGCTGTATCTCTGCTCGCTGTCGTGCCGCTCGATCATCTACAAGGGCATGTTCCTGGCCGAGCATCTGGCCGACTTCTATCCCGACCTGCTCGATCGCGCGCTTCGTCTCGCGCTTCGCGATCTACCACCAGCGCTATTCGACCAACACCTTCCCCACCTGGCGGCTGGCGCAGCCGTTCCGCATGCTGGCGCATAACGGCGAGATCAACACGCTGCCGGCAACATCAACTGGATGAAGAGCCACGAGACGCGGCTGGCCGCCGACGCGCTCGGGCCATGTCATCGAGGACATGAAGCCGGTGGTGCAGGCCGGCGGCTCGGACTCCGCGGCGCTCGACAACGTGTTCGAGGTGCTGGTGCGCGCCGGCCGCGACGCGCCGATGGCCAAGGCGCTGATGATCCCGGCCTGCGATCGGCCAGGACGCGACGATGCCGCAAGGCGCATCGCGACATGTTCCACTATTGCAACGCGGTGATGGAGCCGTGGGACGGCCCGGCGGCGATCGCCGCGACCGACGGGCGCTGGGTGATCGCCGGGCTGGACCGCAACGGGCTGCGCCCGCTGCGCTACACCGTCACCACGGACGGCCTGCTGATCGTCGGCTCCGAGACCGGCATGGTGCAGCTCGACGAGGCCGACATCATCGAGAAGGGCCGCGTCGGCCCCGGCCAGACGCATCGGCGTCGATCTGGACGCAGGCGCGGTTCTATCGCGACGACGAGCTGAAGGACATGCTGGCCGCGCGCCAGCCGTTCGGCGAGTGGGCGCAGGCACATCACGCGAGATCGACCACATCGTCAAGACCGACGCGCCGGAGCCGGTGCTGTATCGACGGCGAGGAGCTGCGCCGCCGCCAGGTCGCCGTCGGCTTCACGCTGGAAGAGCTGGAGCTGATCCTGCATCCGATGGTGGAGGATGCGCAGGAGGCGGTCGGCTCGATGGGCGACGACACGCCGCATCGCGGTGCTGTCGGAGCAGCTATCGCGGCCTGCACCATTACTTCCGGCAGAACTTTCAGCCAGGTGACCAACCCGCCGATCGACAGCCTGCGCGAAACGCGCGTGATGACGCTGAAGACGCGGCTCGGCAATCTGGGCAACGTGCTGGACGAGGATTCCAGCCAGTGCGACCTGCTGCAGCTTGAAAGCCCGGTGCTGTCCACCGCCGAGTTCCAGGCGATGCGGGCATTCATGGGCGCCTCGGCCTGCGTGGTCGACTGCACGCTTCCCGGTCGCCGACGGCGAGGCCGGGCTGCGCGCCGCGCTGGAACGCATCCGCCACGAAGCCGAGGAAGGCGTGCGCGCCGGCTGCACCCATGTGATCCTGACCGACGAGACATGTCGGCCCGGACGCGCGCGCCGATCCCGATGATCCTGGCCACCGGCGGCGTGCACACGCATCTGGTGCGCCAGTCGCTGCGCACCTTCACCAGCCTGAACGTGCGCTGCGCCGAGTGCCTGGACGTGCATTATTTCGCCGTGCTGATCGGCGTCGGCGCCACGACGGTGAACGCCTATCTGGCGCAGGAATGCATCGCCGACCGCCATCGCGCGCGGCCTGTTCGGCGAGCATGACGCTCGAAGGAGGCGGTCAAGCGCTACAAGAAGGCGGTCGACAAGGGCCTGCTGAAGATCATGTCGAAGATGGGGATCACGCGTGATCTCGTCCTATCGCGGCGGCTACAATTTCGAGGCGATCGGCCTGTCGCGCGCGCTGGTCGGCGGAATTCTTCCCCGGCATGCCGTCGCGCATCTCCGGCATCGGGCCTGCCGGGCATCGCGCGCAAGGTGCTGGAGCTGCACGCGCCGCGCCTGGGACGAGGATGTCGTCACGCTGCCGGTCGGCGGCTTCTACAAGCTGCGCCGGCGGCGGCGAGGCGCACGCCTTCGATCCGACGCTGATCCACACGCTGCAGACGCGCGGTCGCCACCGACAGCTACCAGACCTACCGGCGCTATCGCCGAGGCGCGTGCGCAAGCTGCCGCCGGTCGCGCTGCGCGACCTGCTGGATTTCCGCCGCGACCGGCGCAAGCCGATCCCGGTCGACGAGGTCGAGAGCATCACCGAGATCCGCAAGCGGCTGGTCGCGCCCGGCATCTCGCTCGGCGCGCTGTCGCCCGAGGCGCACGAGACGCTGTCGATCGCCATGAACCGCATCGGCGCCAAGCTCCGACACCGGCGAGGGCGGCGAGGACCCGGCGCGCTACAAGCCGCGCGCCAACGGCGACAATGCGTCCTCGGCGATCAAGCAGATCGCCTCGGGCCGCTTCGGCGTGACCGCCGAATATCTGAACAACTGCCGCGAGATCGAGATCAAGGTCGCGCAGGGCGCCAAGCCCGGCGAAGGCGGCCAGCTGCCCGGCTTCAAGGTCATCGGCGATGATCGCGCCGGCTGCGCCATGCCACGCCGGGCGTGATGCTGATCTCGCCCGCCGCCGCATCACGACATCTATTCGATCGAGGATCTGGCGCAGCTCATCTACGACCTGAAGCAGATCAACCCGGATGCCACGCGTCTGCGTGAAGCTGGTGTCGCGCTCCGGCATCGGCACCATCGCCGCCGGCGTGGCCAAGGCGAAGGCCGACGCCATCCTGATCTCCGGCCATGCCGGCGGCACCGGCGCCTCGCCGCAGAGCTCGATCAAATATGCCGGCGCTGCCGTGGGAGATGGGGCTGTCGGAGACGCACCAGGTGCTGATGCTGAACCGGCTGCGCCATCGCGTGCGGCTGCGCACCGACGGCGGCATCAAGACCGGGCGCGACGTGGTGATCGCCGCCATGCTGGGCGCCGAGGAATTCGGCATCGGCACCGCCGCGCTGGTCGCCATGGGCTGCATCATGGTGCGGCAGTGCCATTCCAACACCTGCCCGGTCGGCGTCTGCACGCAGGACGAGAGCCTGCGCGCGAAGTTCGACGGCTCGCCGGAGAAGGTGATCAACCTGTTCTCGCTTCATCGCCGAGGACGTGCGCGACATCCTGGCCGCGCTCGGCTTCCGCAAGCTGGAGGACGTGATCGGCCGCACCGACCTGCTGCACCAGGTCAGCCGCGGCGCGGAGCATGCTGGACGATCTCGATCTCAATCCGCTGCTGGTGCAGGCCGATCCGGGCCCGCACGCGCGCTACTGCACGCTCGAGGGCCGCAACGAGGTGCCGGAGACGCTGGACGCGCAGATGATCGCCGATGCCGCGCCGCTGTTCGAGCACGGCGAGAAGATGCAGCTGCAATACACGATCCGCAACACGCATCGCGCGATCGGCACGCAAGATCTCGTCGCAGATCACGCGCAAGTTCGGCATGAGCGGGCTGCAGCCGGGGCATCTGACGGTGCGGCTGCGCGGCTCGGCCGGGCAGTCGCTGGGCGCGTTCGCGGTGCAGGGCCTGAAGCTCGAAGTGTTCGGCGACGCCAACGACTATGTCGGCAAGGGGCTGTCGGGCGCGACCATCGTGGTGCGCCCGGCGCCGTCGTCCACGCTGCGCAGCAACGAGAACACCATCATCGGCAACACCGTGCTGTATGGCGCGACCGCGGGCGCGCTGTTCGCGGCCGGGCAGGCGGGCGAGCGCTTCGCCGTGCGCAACTCCGGCGCGATCGCGGTGGTGGAAGGCTGCGGCTCCAACGGCTGCGAATACATGACCGGCGGCACCGCGGTGATCCTGGGCGCCGGTCGGCGACAATTTCGGCGCCGGCTTGACCGGCGGCATGGCGTTCGTCTACGACGCGGAGGAGCAGTTCGACGATGCGGGTCAACCCCGACACGCTGACTGTGGCAGCGCGTCGCGCACCCGCATTGGGAGGAGGTGCTGCGCGATCTGGTGGCGCGCCACGTGGCGGAGACCACCAGCGCAGTACGCCGCGCGGCTGCTGAACGACTGGGACCGCGAGCTGCCGCGGTTCTGGCAGGTGGTGCCGAAGGAGTACGTGAGCTACCTGCCGGTGCCGCTGGACGAAGCGGAAGCGAAACGGGCCTGATATTCGTCACTTACCTCGCCCGCTCTTCGCGGGAGAGGTCAAGGCGCGAAGCGACGAGGGTGAGGGTCGTGCCGCGGCACCACCCCTCACCCGCGTCGCTAGTGCTCCGCGACCTCTCCCGCCAACGCGGGCGAGGTATACGTCGGCTCACAAGATTGGCGCCCGCGGCATAGGGTGCGATAACGCCCGGCCATGCGATACCTGTACCACCTGCCGCTGTCGCCCTATTCGCGCAAGATCCGCCTGGTGCTGGCCGAGAAGCGCCTGCCGTTCGAACTGCGCATGGAGAAAGTGTGGGAGCGGCGCCCCGAGTATCTGGAGCTCAATGCCGGCCGGCACGGTGCCAACGCTGATCGAGGACAACGGTCTGGTCATCGCCAATTCCACCGTGATCTGCGAATATCTGGAAGAAGCCTATCCCGACACGCCGCTGCTCGGCCGCACGCTCGCCGAGCGGGTCGAGGTGCGCCGCCTGGTCGCCTGGTTCGACGGCAAGTTCGCCCACGAGGTGTCGCGCAACCTGCTGGGCGAGAAGGTGATGAAGCGCCTCGCCGCGCGCGGCAACCCGGACGCGGCGGCGCTGCGCACGGGCTATATCGGGCTGCGCCATCACATGCAGTATCTCGGCTGGCTGGCGGAGACGCGCAAATGGCTTGCCGGCGCAACGATCTCGCTGGCCGATTTCACCGCCGCGGCGCATCTGTCGGCGCTCGACTTCATCGGCGACGTGGACTGGACCCTGTCGCAGCCGGCGCACGACTGGTACGCCGCAGGTGAAGTCCCGCCCCAGCTTCCGTGGCCTGCTGACCGACCGCATGCCCGGCATGACCCCGCCGCCGCACTACGCCGATCTAGACTTCTGACCAGTGATCAGTGATCAGTGATCGGTGATCGGTGATCAGGAGCACGTGATGTGCCGCGACACCCTGCTCCACTGATCACTGATCACTGATCACTGATCACTGATCACCGATCACTGAACATCACTGACCAGGCCCGGCATCCAGCAGCGCCAGATCCTGTTCCGCCAAATCCGCCGTCGTACTGTCGGGATCGAGGGTCATCGCGCGCTTCCAGTCCTCGCGCGCGCCGTCACGGTTGCCGGTGAGTTGGCGCAGTATGCCCCGCTCGAGCAGCGCCTCGGCGCTGTCGGGATTGATCGCCAGCGCGTGCTCGATGTCGCTGGTGGCAACATTCAGGTTGTTCAGATGCCGCCAGGCGGAGGCGCGCAACACGAACGCCTCGGCACGGCGCGGATCGATCGCCAGCGCATGATCAAGGTCGTCGATGGCGTCGCGATAGCGCTCTATGTTGCCTTCCGCCACCGCGCGGTCGATCAGCAGATCGGCGTCGTTCGGCGACAACGCCAGCGCCAGCGTCGCGGCGTCGAATGCGCGGTCCGGTTTGTTGGCCATCATCCAGGCCTGCACCGCCTGGCCGAACACCGAGGCGCGCGCCAGATCGGGCGCCTTGGCGGTGTCCGCGAGGGTCTCCAGCATCTCCGCCCCGGTCTCGACATTGCCGAGTTCGATCTGCGCCAGCGCCTGGCAATGCGTGGCCCCGTCGCCGCCGCCGCTGCTTGCCCAGCTATCGGCGAAGGTGCTGGCGCCTTGCGGATCGTCGTACAGCATCGCCAGGCAGTGGTCGTAATCCGGCCCTTGGGCGATGCGCGGCGGCACCGGCGGCACCGGCAATCCCGGGGCCACGCTGCCGCCCTGTGGCGTTCCGGCGATCGCGGGCGTGCCCACGGGCGGGGCCGAGCCGGCACCGGGTTGCGCGGCGCCGATCGGGCCGGTGGCCAGGACACCCAGCAACGCGAGCAACGCGGCCCGGGCGAACATGCCGGCGAACATGCCGCCAACCCTAGTGTGTGCGCCCGGTTTCAGGCAAACCCAATCGCATGCAGACGCGGCTTGTGGTGTTTGGCCTCGGCTATTCCGGCGCGGCGGTGGCGGCCGCGGCAACGGCCGACGGCTTGGCCACCAGCGGGATAACCCGCCGCACCGACGCAACCACCACGCGCGCGGCGCTGGTCCATGCAACCCATGTGCTGAGCACCGTGCCGCCGACAGATACCGCCGACGGTGCCGGGGCGTATGACCCGGTGCTGTCACGTTATGCCGCCGATCTGACCCTGGCGCCAATGCTGTGCTGGGTGGGCTACCTGTCGACCACCGGCGTTTATGGCGACCGCGGCGGCGATTGGGTCGATGAAACAACGACGCCGACACCGCAATCGCCCCGGTCCGCGCGGCGCCTCAGCGCGGAAGCGGAATGGTCGCACCTGGCCGATCGCTGCGCGGTCGATCTGTTCCGCCTTGGCGGCATCTATGGCCCCGGCCGCTCGGCGTTCGACGCCCTGCGCGCCGGCCGCGCCCGCCGCATCATCAAGCCGGGCCACGCGTTCGGCCGCATCCATCGCGACGACATCGTCCAGGCCGTGCTTGCAGCCGTACATCAGCGGTGCGCCCGAGGCGTCCGCATCCTGCACCTGGTGGACGACGAACCCGCCGAAAGCGCCGCGGTCATACAGGAAGCGGCGCGCCTGCTCGACATCGCCCCGCCGCCGCCACTTCCATACGCAACCGCACTGACCACGATGAGCCCAATGGCGCGCAGCTTCTGGGCGGAGAACCGCAAGGTCTCCTCGCGCGCCACCTGCGCGGCCCTGGGTATCACCTGGCAGCATCCCAGCTATCGCGAGGGCCTACGCGCCATCCTGGCCGAGGAGCGCGCCCAGGGTCTCGCGTAGCAAAGTCAGGTCCTGCTCGCGCGACAACCGATGATCGCCATCCTTGACCAGCGTGATCCGTACGTCCTCGCTGCTGACGCGCTCGGCGATGCGCAGCGCGGTTTCCCACGGCACGTCGGGATCGCGCTGCCCATGCAGCAGCCGGATCGGGCAGTCGATGGCGATCGGCCCGGTCAGCAGCAGATGGGTGCGCCCGTCCTCGATCAGCGCGCGGGTGATCGCGTAGGGCTCGCCGTATTGGCTCGGCACGCGCAGGGTCCCGTCGCGCAGCAGCAGCGCCCGCTCCGCCGGCGCCATCGCCGCCCACATCAGCGTCTCGGTGAAATCCGGCGCGGCGGCGATGCCAACCAGTCCCGCAACCCGCGCCGGGCGCGCGAGGGCGGTCAGCAGCGCGATCCAGCCGCCCATCGACGAACCGACCAGCACCAGCGGACCCTCGGTCAGCGTATCGATCGCCGCCAGCGCATCCGCCGCCCAGGCGCCGATCGTTCCGTCCTCGAACGCGCCGTCACTCGCGCCGTGACCGGAATAATCGAACCGCAGCATCGCCTGCCCACGCGCCGCGCAGAACGCCGCCAGCGTTGTAGCTTTTTCCCCGGACATGTCGCTGCGATAACCGGGCAGGAACACCACCGTCGGTGCCCGGCCGGCCGCGCGGATCCATGCCAGGTTGCCACCCTCGGCGCGCGCCAGACGTCCGGTGCTGTCCATGTGCCCCAATCTGTGGCCGCCCCGGCCGGCTGGCAAGGTTCCCGCTGGCATGGTTCCCGCCGGTAAGCTTGGCGCCGTGCCGGCAACCGGACATACCTCGCTGTCATGCCCGCCGCGCAGCCATCCGAGTCCCACTCGCCCGGATCACTCCGGCCCGTCGTTCTCCAGGTGCTGCCGTCCCTGGTCACCGGCGGGGTCGAGCGCAGCACCGTGGAGATCACCCAGGCAGTCGCCGAAGCCGACGGTGTGGCGCTGGTTGCCTCCGCCGGCGGGCGCATGGTGGGCCAGGTCGAACACGCCGGCGGCCGCCACGTCACCCTGCCGCTCGACATGAAAAACCCGCTCGGCATCTGGCGTAACGCCGCCCGTCTGGAGGCGCTGATCCGCGAGCAGCACGTCGCCATCGTGCATGCCCGCTCGCGCGCGCCTGCCTGGTCCGCCTGGCTCGCCTGCCGCCGCACCGGGGCGCATTTCGTCACCACCCACCACGGCACCTACGCCGAAAACTTCCCGCTCAAGCGCCACTACAACGCCGTGATGGCGCGCGGCGAAATCGTCATCGCCGCCAGCCGTTTCATCGCCGAGTTGATCACCGCGCGGCACGGCGTCCCGCCCGAGCGCATCCGGGTGATCCCGCGCGGCGTCGACCCAACGCACTTCGACCCGCGGGCGGTTTCGCCCGACCGGCTGGCCCGCCTGTCCGGCGCATGGCGCCTGCCGGACGGCGCGCCGACCGTGGTGCTGCCCGGCCGGCTGACCGCCTGGAAGGGTCACACCGTGCTGATCGACGCTTTGGCCCGCCTGCCGCGTCGCGACGTGGTCGCTGTGCTGGTCGGCTCCGACCAGGGCCGCCACCGCTACGCCGCCGCCCTTGTGCGCCGCGCGCAGGCGCTGGGCGTCGCCGATCGGCTGCGCATGGTGGGTGAGTGCGACGACATGCCCGCCGCCCTGATGTTGTCCGACGTGGTGGTGCACGCATCCACCCAGGCGGAAGCGTTCGGCCGCGTGGTGATCGAGGCGCAGGCGATGGCCCGCCCGGTGATCGCCGCGGACCTGGGCGGCCCGGTCGAGACGGTGGAGCACGAGGTCACCGGCCTGCGAGTACCTGCCGGCGATCCGCGCGCCCTCGCCGAGGCAATCGAGCGCGTGCTGGCGCTGCCGCCGGACGCACGCCGCGCCTTGGGTGCCGCGGCACGCGCGTCGGTGCTGCGCAGCTACACGGTGCGCGCGATGCAGGAGGCCACGCTGGATGTCTACGAGGCAGTTATAAAGTTGTAATCCACCTCTCCCGCCCTTGCGGGAGAGGTCGAGCGCGAAGCGACGAGGGTGAGGGTCGTGCCCCATACACCGCCCCTCACCGTTGATCCGCTTCGCGACGCAACCGCTCCGCTCACCGACCTTGGTCCGCTCTTCGCGGCCCAAGCCCGCGAAGAGCGGGTCTACGACGTACCCGCACCGCCCAGGCTACGTCATTGCCTGGTACAACTCCGCCTCCCACCCCGCCGCGGTCAGCGGGAACGTCTTCAGCGTGGTGCGGACGGCGAACTGGTAGATCGGCTGGAACAGGATCAGGTAGCTCGCCTGGTCGAGCAGCGCCTTCTCGTACTCCAAATACAGCGCCGAGCGCTTCGTCGTGTCCGGCTCCGCCGCCGCCGCATCCACCGTCTTCATCAGCCCTGGGTCCGGCGTCCAGTGGATCCGCTTCGCCACGCGCCGCACGCTCGCCTGCGCCCACTGATCCGTCTCGACCCCGGACGGATTCCAGAACGTCAACACCCCGCCCGGCGACTTCCCGGTGGTATATTGCGTGCGCAAATTCACCTGATCGACCGGATCGAGCACCACCTTGATGCCGACACGTGCCAAATCCGACTGCAGCTTCTGCGCCAGCACCGCATACGACAGACCCGACACCGCCGCATCGCCATAGCTGATCTTGAACTCGAACCCGCTCGGGAAGCCCGCCTTCTGCAGCAACTGTTTTGCCCGATCGAGATCCTGGTGCCAGCCATACTGCTTCGTCGTCGCCTCGGTCGAGCCATACAGCCCGATCGGAATGAAACTAGCGCAGCGCAGTCGCCTGGCCGCCGAGCAGGCTGTTGATGATCCCGTCGTAATCGATCGCACAGGCGATCGCCTGGCGCGCTTCCTTGACGGCGAGTGCCTTGTTGAACTCCGGCTCGTTGGTCAGCGCCATGTAGACGTAATCGAGGCTGCGCAGCCCCTCGACGCGCACCTGCTTGTCGCCCTTCAAGGTGGCGATCTGCTCCGGGATCAGGTTGAACGCCACGCCGATATCGCCGCGCTTGATCGCCAGAAGCTGCGTCGCGCTATCGCCCATGTGGCGCACGATCACGTGCTCGAACTGCACCTTGCCGCGGAAATAGTGCTCATTGCGGGTCAGCAGGATCTGCGCGCCGCGCGTCCAGCCCACCATGGTGAACGGACCGGCGCCGGCCGAGTGCTGGTTCAGCCATTGCGTGGCCTTGTCGGTGGTGGGGGCATCCTTGGCCGCGGTGCCGCCCTGCGCCTCCACCGCCTTCTGTTCCATCACGCCGAAATTCGGCCCGGACAGGATGGCAAGGATCGGCTGCGTCGGATCGACCAACATGATATCGACGGTCTTCGGGTCGATAACGTTGATGGCAGCAACGTTCGTCACGTATTGCGATGGTTGATCCTTCAGATTGATCAACCGATCGAACGTCCATTTCACGTCGTCGGCGGTAACCGGATTGCCGCTGTTGAATTTCGCCTCGGTCAGGTTGAACCGCCAGCCCTTGCCGTCCGCGGTCTTCGCCCATGACTTCGCGAGCGCCGGCTTGACCTCCAGGTAGTCGCCGGGCGACATGGTCACCAGCGACTCATACGCCGCCCGCAGGCTCAGCGGCGCGGTGTATTGCGCCTCGCGCGCCGGGTCGAAGGTGATCGAGTCGCTGATGTCGATGCCCAGCACCAGTGTGCCGCCGCTGCTTGCCGCGTGCACACTGTCCGGCAATCCCGCCGCCAGCGCCGCGCCGCCGATCCCCAGCAGGCGCACCACATCACGCCGGCCGATCCAGCCAATCTCCCGCACGTTTGCCTCCGATTGTTCGTCGTGTTGCCCGCGATCATAGAGGTGCGGCCGGACAATACAACTTGGCGCTCGGCACTTGGCGCCCGCTGACCCATAGGCTATGCGGCGGCGATCGGGCGGAAACCCCCGGAGGGAAGCCCCGGAGGAAAGCCAACGGGTGCTGCGCTACATCGCCTCGCGTCTGGTCATCGCCGCGGCGATGGTGCTGCTGGCCACGCTGATCATCTTCCTGATCGCCAACACGGTGCCGGGCGACCCGGTGCTGACGCAGCTTGGCGACGTCGCCGCCAACAACCCGGCGATCGTCGAGGCATACCGCCACAAATGGGGCCTCGATCTGCCGATGTGGGACCGCTACTGGATCTTCCTGCGCGGCCTGACGCATGGCGATCTCGGTATCTCGATCTCCTCGCAGCGCCCGGTGATCGAGGACATCGCGCAATACGCCCCCGCCACGATCGAGCTGTCCACCGTCGCCTTCCTGCTGTCGCTGGTGTTCGGCCTGCCGCTGGGCGTGCTCGCCGCGATGAAGCGCGATTCCTGGATCGACCACCTGGCCCGCGCCGTGTCGCTGACCGGCGTGTCCGCGCCGACCTTCTGGCTGGCGTTCATCATGCTGGCGGTGTTCTACGGCTGGCTGGGCTGGGCGCCCGGCCCCGGGCAGATCGGCAGCCGACCAGTTCCCGCCGCCCGACGTCACCGGCTTCATGCTGATCGACGCGCCGCTGGCCGGCCAATGGGACACGTTCTGGGACGCGCTGGCGCATCTGGTGCTGCCATCGATCGTGCTGGCATCTTCGACGATGGGCCTGATCACCCGCACCACCCGCGCCGCGATGCTGGAGGCGCTGTCGCAGGACTATATCCGCGTCGCCCGCGCCAAGGGTCTGCTGCGCCGCGCCATCATGCTGGGCCACGCGCTGCCGAACGCGCTGCTGCCGGTGGTCACGCTGGGCGGCCTGGCGTATGCGCAACTGCTGACCGGCACGGTGCTGACCGAAACGATTTTCTCCTGGCCCGGGCTTGGCCGCTACACGTTCCAGAGCGCGGTGATCCTGGATTTCCCGGCGATCATGGGCATCACGCTGGTGGTGGCGATCGTCTACGTGATCGTCAACCTTGTTGTCGACGTGTCCTACGCGATGCTCGATCCGCGCGTGATGCGACGATGACGCTACCTTCTTCCGATGGCGTATTGACGGATGTCGCGGCAACCGCGCTGGCGGCCGACGCGACCGGGTCTGCCGCCGGGCGGCGCAAGCGCTGGCTGCGGCGCTACCTGCTGCCCGCGCTGGGCGGCGCGGTCATCGTGGCATGGGCGCTGGCCGCCTTGCTGGCGCCATGGATCACGCCCTATGCGCCCGACACGGTGAACGTCGCCGGCCGCCTTGCCGAACCGTCGCTGGCGCATTGGCTCGGCACCGACGAGCTTGGCCGCGACGTTCTCACGCGCATCATCTTCGGCGCGCGCACCTCGCTGACGGTGGGCTTCACCGTGGTGCTGATCGGTGGTGGCCTCGGCACGCTGGTCGGCGCCGTCGCCGCTTACGCGCGCGGCTGGGCCGAGGAAATCCTGATGCGCGCCACCGACCTGATGTTCTGCTTTCCGCCGATCATTCTGGCGATGGCGATCGCCGCGGCGCTGGGCATCGGCACGCGCAACACGGTGATCGCCATGCTGGTGGTGTGGTGGCCGAAATTCGCCCGGCTGGCGCGCAGCCTGGTGCTCGGCCAGCGCTCATTGGAATACGTTGCGGCGGCGCGCACCATCGGCTTTCCGCCCACCCACATCCTGTTTCGCCAGATCCTGCCGAACGCGCTCGGACCGCTGGTGGTGCTGATCACGCTCGATCTCGGCAACGCCATCCTGGTGTTTGCCGGATTGTCGTTCCTGGGTCTCGGCGTGGTGCCGCCGACGCCGGAATGGGGGTCCATGGTGTCCGAAGGCCGCGAGCTGGTCTCGCAATGGTGGGTGGCGACCTTCCCGGGCCTGGCGATCCTGACCGTGGTGATCGGCTTCAACTTCGTGGGCGACGGTTTGCGCGACTGGCTCGATCCGCATGCGAGACGGCGCTGATATGCCAGTAGGGGAAATTCCACCCGGCGTTGAACCGCTGCTGCAGGTCAGCGACCTGCGCACCTGGTTCTTCACCGACGCCGGCGTGGTGCGCGCGGTGGACGGCGTCAGCTTCACACTGAACCGCGGCGAGACGCTGGGCATCGTCGGCGAATCCGGCTCCGGCAAGAGCGTCGCGGCGAAGTCGATCATGAACCTGCTGGAGGAACCCGCCCGCATCGTCGCCGGATCGATCCGCTTCCGTGGCAAGGAGATCACCGCCCTGCCCGAGGACGAACTGCGCGAAATCCGCGGCGCCGAGATCGCCATGGTGTTCCAGGACCCGATGACCTCGCTGAACCCGGTGCTGCGCATCTCGCGCCAGTTGATCGAGACGATGACCGCGCACGGCCGCTTCACATCGGACGCGGCACGAACCCGCGCCGCGTCGCTGCTGGGCCGCATGGGCATCGCCGGGCCGGAGCGGGTGTTGGATTCCTGGCCGCACCAGTTCTCCGGCGGGATGCGCCAGCGGGTGATGCTGGCGATGGGTTTCGCCAACGAACCGTCGCTGATCCTGGCCGACGAACCCACGACAGCGCTGGACGTAACGATCCAGGCGCAGATCCTCGACCTGCTGCGCGCGCTGAACGCCGATCTTGGCACCGCGGTGATCCTGATCAGCCACGATCTGGGGGTGATCGCAACGATCTGCTCGCGCGTGCTGGTGATGTATGCCGGCGAGGTGGTCGAGGAAGGCCGCCCGCGGGACCTGCTGACCGATCCGCGCCATCCCTACACCTGGGCGCTGCTGCACGCCGCGCCGCGCATGGACGGCGCGGTCACCGGCGACCGGCGGCTGGCGACGATCGAGGGCCAGCCGCCCGATGCACGCGCCTGGCCCGACGGTTGCCGCTTTCGCGCGCGATGCCCGTTCGCCATCGATGCCTGCTCGGAACATCCGGAATTGTTGCCGATCGACGATGATCGCAGCGCCCGTTGCTGGGTGACGCAGGGTGGCGCGCTCCTGTCGCCTCCGCCGCCACGCATCGCCGCCGGACGCAGCCGCGTCCCGCCAGGACGCCTCACCTGCCCCGCTGCTGAACGTGCAAGGCCTGGTCAAGCATTTCGAACTGCCGCGCGAAAACTTCCTGGAACCGCGCCGCATGCTGCGCGCGGTGGATGGCGTGGATCTGGAAGTGTTCCCTGGCGAAACCGTCGGGCTGGTCGGTGAATCCGGTTGCGGCAAGTCAACGATCGCACGCCTGTTGATGCGGCTGGAGGAACCCACCGCCGGACGCATCCTATTCGACGGCCAGGACATCTCGCACGCCTCGCAGTCGGCCATCCGACCGTTGCGCCGGCGGATGCAGATGATCTTCCAGGACCCGTATGCCTCGCTGAACCCGCGCATGACGGTGGGTGATATCCTCGCCGGACCGCTGCGCCTGCACGGGCTGGCGCACGGCACGGCGGAAATTCGCGCGCGCGTCGGCGAACTGCTGAACCTGGTCGGGCTGCCGCCGGAGGCCGTCGCGCGGTTTCCGCACGAATTCTCCGGCGGCCAGCGCCAGCGCATCTCGATCGCGCGCGCCCTGGCGGTGGAGCCGGTGTTCGTGGTCGGCGACGAACCGATCTCGGCGCTGGACGTGAACATCCAAGCGCAGATCATCAACCTGATGATCGGGCTGCAGGAGCGGCTGCGCCTGACCTACCTGTTCATCGCGCACGACCTTGCCGTGGTGCGCCATATCTCCGACCGCATCGTCGTGCTGTATCTCGGCCGCGTGGTGGAGACGGCGCCGGCCGCCGAATTGTTCCGCCGCCCGCTGCATCCCTACACCGCAAGCCTGATCTCGGCCGTTCCGACACTGCATGCGACGGGGGCCCGGCAGCGGATCGTGCTGAGCGGCGAGGTGCCGAGCGCGATCAATCCGCCCTCGGGCTGTCATTTCCGCACGCGGTGCCCGGCGGCGGCGGCGCGCTGCGCGGCCGAGGCGCCGGTGTTGGCCGAGGTCGCCGCCGGCCATCGCGTGGCGTGCCATTTTCCGGGCGCGGTGGTGGCCGCCTGACTGGGCCGCATGCGCATTATTCGTTTCGACACCACGCTCAACCGCTATATCGATCTGGCTTTCGACATCGGCTGGCAGTTGCGCGATGCGCCCGGGACTGACAAACGTGGCGCGTTCGCCGACATCGCCATCGTTGTAGGGTTCTGAGCATGCCACATCCGTGCCGCGCCGTCCTGGTCCTGGGCATGCTGCTGGTCGCGCTGACCGCCGCCCACGCGCGGGGCGCCGCCACATCCGACCCGGCGTCCACATCCCCGGCGCCTACATTCCCGGCGCCTACACCCGCAATGACCCCGCCCGCGGAACCGACGCCCGGCGCGCCGCCGCCCGAGGCAACCCCGCCGCCCGTCTCGATCGATGGGTTCCGGTCCGCGCATTTCGGCATGACGGAAGCCGAGGTCCGCAAGGCGATCGAGACCGACTTCAAGCTGACCGGCAGCGCGGTGCGGCCGGGGGATAACCCGGTGGAGCGCACCCACCTGCTGAGTGTCACGGTGCCCGACCTTGTGCCGGACGGTGGCAAGGCGGTGATCGACTACGTGCTGGGCTACAAGAGCCATAGCCTGATCGAGGTGAACGTCACCTGGTCGACCGCGGCGGATCCGGCGATCAAGCCGACCACGCTGCTGCACACCGGCGGCACGCTGCAAGGGTATTTCCAGTCCGAGGCGTTCCCGCCGGGACAGACCGCCGTCAACGCGATGTTGGCGAACGGTTCCCTGCTGATGTTCCGCGGCACCGACCCGGCCGGCCACACCGTGGTCCTGGTGCTGAGCGGACCGGTGCGTCAGGACCCGAAGGATCACAAGGCCCAGATGACCCCCGCCGTGTTGTCGTTGGTTTACGCCATCGATCCCGCGCATCCCGATGTGTTCCGGTTGCAGAAGGGGACGTTCTGACATCGATGCGAACTTTCCGGGCCGATCCGCCGGTTTTGCCGGCCCAATGAACACGGTCTGATTACGCAACGCTAGATCATCGTGTCGCCGACCGGCGCCCCGGCGAACCACACTCAACCAGCGGCGGCGGTCGCCGCAGCACGCCGTTCCGCGTACAGCGCCAGGCGTAGTGCCGCGACCGGTGCGACATGGCTCGCCGTGGTCTCGTCGGTCGCCGGCAACTCCGCCGCGCGGTGGCAGGCGGTCAGGTGGCCGTCGCTCCAGCGCGTCAGCTCTGGCATTTCCACCCGACAGCGCTCGATCACGAACGGACAGCGCGTGTGGAAGCGGCAGCCGTCCGGCGGGTTCATCGGGCTTGGCACGTCGCCGCCGGGGATCTGCCGATGGGTGTCGCGGTGCGGGTCCGGGCGCGGGATCGCGGCGAGCAGCGTGCGCGTGTAGGGGTGGCGAGGGTCGCGGAACAACTCGTCCTTGGGCGACAGCTCGACGATCTGCCCCAGATACATCACCGCCACCCGGTCGGCCATGTGCTTCACCACGGCCAGGTCGTGCGCAATGAACAGGTAGGACAGGCCGAGCCGGGTCTGCAGGTCCTTCAGCAGGTTCACCACCTGGGCCTGGATCGAAACGTCAAGCGCGGACACCGGTTCGTCGCACACGATCAGGCTGGGTTCAACCGCGAGCGCCCGGGCAATGCCGATGCGCTGGCGCTGGCCGCCGGAGAACTCGTGCGGGTAGCGCTGGGCGTGATATGGCGCGAGACCGACCAGTCCGAGCAACTCGTTGACGCGGGTTCGCCGTTCCGGACGCGTGCCGATTGCGTGGACGATGAGCGGTTCTTCCAGGATCTCGCCGACCGTCATGCGCGGGTTGAGTGAGGCGAACGGATCCTGGAAGACGATCTGCATGCGCCGGCGCAGTTTTCGAAGTGGTTCGCCGGCCAGGTCGGTGATGTCCATGCCCTCGAAACGAACGATGCCGGCCGTGGGGTCGATCAGCCGCAGCACCAGGCGAGCGGTGGTGGATTTGCCGCAGCCGGATTCACCGACCAGGGCAAGGGTTTCGCCGCGCGCGAGCTGGAAGGAGATGCCGTCCACCGCGCGCACGATCCCGACAGCGCGGCCGAAGACGATGCCGCGGTGGACGGAGTAGTGTTTGGCCAGGGCTTCGACTTCCAGGATAGGGGCTCTCATGGGCGTGGGGCCGCAAACTTCTCCCCCTCCCCTTGAGGGAGGGGGTTGGGGGGAGGGGTTCGGCGGTACGAGGCTGCGATGCGACACTGGCGCCAACCCCTCCCCCCAACCCCCTCCCTCAAGGGGAGGGGGAGAGGTACGCCCGCCCGCCAAGCAACGTTGCGAGCACTCATGCCACCAGCGCCTCCACCGGCGCGTGCAGGCACGCAACACGGTGCATTTCGTTAATTTCCCGCAACGGCGGGTCCTGCGCGCTACAGACCGCATCGGCGAACACACACCGAGGATGGAACCGGCACCCCGACGGCAAATCGAACGGCGGCGGCACGGCGCCCTCGATCGCCAGCAACCGGTCGCGTTGTTCCTCGATCTTCGGGATGGAGCCGAGCAGGCCCAGCGTATACGGATGCTGCGGGTCGTCGAAGATCGCCGTGCCCGGAGCACGTTCCACCACGCGCCCAGAGTACATCACCGCGACCTCATCCGCCATTTCGGCAACGATACCAAGATCATGCGTGATCAGAATGATCGCCATCCCGGTTTCCTGCTGCAACTCACGCAACAGGTCCAAGATCTGCGCCTGGACAGTCACATCCAGTGCCGTCGTAGGCTCGTCGGCGATCAGCAGGTCCGGCGCGCAGGCCAGCGCCATCGCGATCATCACCCGCTGGCGCATGCCGCCGGACATCTGGTGCGGGTATTCGTCGAACCGGCGCTCCGGCGCAGGAATGCGCACGCGGGCCAGCGCGGCGATTGCCCGGTCGCGCAGCGCGGCGCGGGATGCCGCGCGGTCGTGCGCGCGCATGGCCTCGGTGATCTGGTCGCCCGACGGTGAACACCGGGTTGAGGCTGGTCATCGGCTCCTGGAAGATCATCGCGATGCGGTTGCCGCGCAGGCCGCGCATTTCCGCCGGCGACAGCTCTAGCAGGTCGCGGCCATCGAAGCTGATCCGCCCGGCTGCGATGCGGCCCGGCGGCGGCACCAGGCGCATCACCGACAGCGACAGGATCGATTTGCCGCAGCCGGACTCGCCAACGATGCCCAGCGTGCGGCCTTTCGCAACGGAAAGATCGACGCCATCCACCGCGGCTATCTCGCCGTTCGCGGTGCGGAATGTGGTGCGCAGCCCCTCGATCGTCAGCAGGTCGGTCATGCGGTCCTGAAGGTGGGCGGCGACAGTTGTTCCGCGCTGCGGTGGTTCCAGTCGAGGTTCGGCACGTTGCCCTTGATCCGCTTCTGCGCCTCGTGCAGCGCGGCCGCGGCGGCCGGATAGTCCATCGTCAGCACCTGGCCGTTGTCTACAACTTTCTGCCCGTCGACGAACACCGTCCGCACCGCGCGGTCGCCCGCGGCGTAGATCAGGCTGCGCAGCGGGTCGTGCGCCGGCCGCATCATCGGATGGGTAACGTCCACCAGCACCAGGTCGGCACGGCAGCCGGCCGCCAGCCGGCCGATGTCGTCGCGCCCGAGCGCCTTGGCGCCGCCGATCGTTGCTGCCGTAAAAAGGTCGGTGCTGGTCAGCGTCCGCGGATTATCGGCCTGGGTGCGCGCCAGGTAGGCGCAAAGCCGCAGCTCATCCAGCATGTTGTGCGGATAGGTGTCGGTCCCGACGCCCATGTTCACGCCGGCGCGCTGGTAGCGGCCGAAATCCTTCAGCGTGATGCCTCGGCGGGCGAACACGGTCGGGCAATGCGCCACGGTCGTTCCGGTCTCAGCCAGGCGCGCAAGATCGGTCCTGGTGTGCCACGGCGTCGAGGGATGGTCGTCCAGGAAGATACCGTGGCCGATAATGGAACGTTCCGACAGCAGGCCGAGATGATCCAGCCAGCCGATCGGCGTGTAGCCGTGGCGGCGGGTGATCTCGTGGAACTCGGAGACGGACTGCGCCGCGTGGATCTGCCACGCGACACCGCGCGCCTTGGCCTCCGCGTGGCTGTCGCGCAGCAGGGATTCGCTGCAGGTGTCGATCTGCGCCGGGCAGACCATGCCGAACAGGCGGCCGGACGGGTGTTGTTCGGCGCGTTCGATCAGTGCCAGCGCCTCGGTCATGGCCTTTTCGCCGGCGGCTTCGTCCCAGGCGTATTCCACGAGATGGCCGTTCTTGGTGTACCAGCGGGCGGAGCGGAACATCGGCGCGATGCAGACGCGCATGCCGGCCTCGGCCAGCAGGTCGAGCCAGCCGGGATGCGCCATCGACAGGTCGGCCAGCGTGGTGACGCCGGACAGCAACAGTTCCGATAGCGCAACGCGGACGCAGTGCGGGACTGCCTCGGCGTCGGCGCGGTAGATCGGCAGGTATTCGTAGAGCGAGGAATTGTAGAAGCCCGGGCTGCCGATTTCGTCGGTCAGGCCCTTGTTCATCGGCTCGCTGGACGGATGGGAATGGATGTTGACCAGGCCCGGCATGACCATTTTGCCCGCGCCGTCGATCACGTCGTCCGACGTCCCGGCGTAGTTGCGGCCGACAAACGTCAGTGCCCCACCGTCGAACGCCACGTCGGCGTCCGGCATATAGACATGGCACCCGGTGCCCGCGTCCCAGGCGATCACCATGTCGGCGTTGCGGATCAACGTTGTCATCGCGCCACTACTCCCTCTCCCCTTGAGGGAGAGGGCCGGGGTGAGGGGTCGCGCGCAACGCCAGCGGTGCCCGACCCCTCACCCCAACCCTCTCCCCAAAGGGGAGAGGGAGTCTTTGCCCTCCCTCGACCCCGGTCAGCTCCGATAATCCGGCTTGTCGGTCTCGATCAGCCGCAGCGCCGATTCCCACATCCACCCATGGCGATCAGGCGTGTCCTGCTCGGCAAACTGCGCAGCCGTGTGTTCGCACACCTCGGGCGGCGGCAGCACCAACTCCCGCCCGCACGACAACGTCGCCACCTGCGCCGCGCAGGCGCGCTCCAGCATGTAGATCGTGTGGAACGCCTCCGGGATCGTCCGCCCGCCGACCAACAGCCCGTGGTTGCGCAGGATCATCGCCTTGTGCTGGCCAAGGTCGCGCACCAGGCGCTCGCGCTCGTCCAGGTCCAGCGCAATCCCCTCATACCCATGATACGCCAACCGCCCGTAGAACTTCATCGCGTGCTGCGACAGCGGCAGCAGCCCTTCCTTCATGCAGGACACCGCGATCCCCGCCTGGGTGTGCGTGTGCACCACACAGACAAGATCCTCGCGCGCCAGGTGCACCGCGGAGTGGATGGTAAAGCCGGCGGCGTTGACGCGGCGGGAGGCGACGTCGCCGTCCTCCACCACGTTGCCGTGCATGTCGATCTTCACCAGGTCGGAGGCCCGCATCTCGTGGAACATCACGCCGTACTTGTTGATCAGGAAATGGTGCTCCGGGCCAGGCAGGCGCGCGCTGATATGGGTGTAGACGAAGTCGGTCCAGCGATGGTGCGCGACCAACCGATACAGTGCGGCAAGATCACAGCGGGTTTGCCATTCATCGGCGGAGCAGCCGACAAGCGCGGCAGGCATGGTGGCGACATTCATCGCGGAGGTCCTTGGTTCTGGGGTCGCGCGGATGATCGGGCGCGGGATCGGGCCGCGTCAAGCGGTCAGCTCAGGATCGGCCGGTGAGGCGCGCGCGGGTCTCGGCAGATCGGTCGCGAGTGCGCGAACCCCCACTTGCCGCCCGGTCAGGTCGCTACCGCGGCCTTCGATACCGCGCCCCTGCTCATTGCCAAACGCCAAGGCTCGGATCGCTCGCCGAAAGGCCGAGAAGACGATCGACCTGTGCGACGGCGGCAGGCGTCAGTTCCTTGTTGGCGGCTGGCGCGAGTTCTGTCGCCCGCGCCTGCGCGATCGCAGAGTTGCGTGCCTGGATCTGGGCCGGCGTCGTCCCCGGCATTGCAAGTGCAGCCACCATGGTCTTGTCGTATGCAGCTATCTGGCCGACGCGGGACGTTGGTGCTGCGTGCGACAGCGCCGTCGGCGAGGCATGGGCTGCGTTGAGCGCCCCAAGCGCGCTTGCCAAGGACCCATGACTCGCCAGGGAGCCATGGCCCGCCTGGGAGCCATGAGTTGCACCCGGACCAGTGCCGGTATGTCCGGCCCCGGCAAGACCCGTGCTGGCGTGGCTGGACGCTGCGGCGGCCCCGGTCGCGGAACCCGCACCGGCGCCGTGACCGCTGCCGTGTTCGCTGGCTGCTGCATCACTGCTGCCACCGTGGCCGCCGCCCGCCGCACCATTACCGCCGCCGTTATTGCCGCCGCCGTTGCCACCGCCGCCGCCATTGCCACCGCCGTTGCCGCCTCCGCCATTGCCACCGCCGCCGCCATTGCCGCCTCCGCCGCCGCCACCGCCATTGTCACCGTTCGCGAGGGCGACTTTGCTTGTCATCGACCCAGGACCGAACGGCGTGATGGGGGCAGCTGCCAGCGCTCCACCGACGATCGCGACCAGCACGATGTGCTTCGCATCCATTCTCGCGCCTTGCATCCTGGAGTCCTCCGTTGGAGTACCTACCGGTGGGGTACCTATCGGTGCGTTAGTCTACATAACCTGAACGCTATGTAACCTCAATGTGGCATGCCGGTGGCGTCCGGGTCGAGGTCTCCTTCACATTGTCGTGATGTCGAGCAGCCGTCGCTCCCCGCGTCCGGAGCCTCGCTGGATCGGCCGGCTTCGCAAATAGATGGAACGTGCCAGCTTTGGGCAGATCATGGGTGCAGCGGCAGATGACGCGAGAGCTTGATTTCGAGCACGCGGACCAGCGCTGGTTCCATAAACGCGTACTTGTCGGCAATGTCGAGACACACAACGCGCTTGGACTTCAACGCGGCTGCGAATCGCTTCCGCAACTTGCTCCGGTGAGCTTTCTCCATGACAAAGATGACATCGGCCCACTCTACGAGCTCCAAGGTGAGCGGATTGGCGGCGTCATGATTGGTGCCGGCCGAAGCCACTTCTAGGTCAGAGCGATGAGAAAACACCTGTTCGGCTGTCGGACTACGGAGCCGGTTCCCGCTGCATACGAAGAGTACGTTCTTCAATCGGTAGACCTTGTGTCTGCTAACCGCCGCAGGAATCAAGAATAGAAGGCACCAAGCCGACCTTGTCGAGTTCCTTGATGGACTTTGATCTGTCGATGGATTGCTTTGGCATGTATTCGACCGAGTTCGACGCGCGCTCGATTTGCATAGGCCAGCGTGCGCGGCAAGTTGGCGCCCATTCGGCAACCAACTCAGCCGCGGCGGGGTGGCGGTGGCGGTGGTTCATGCTCGGTGCCGATGCTGTCGATCCAGGCGTCAACTTCGTCCGCGTCGACATACTTGCCGGCTTCGATCTCCGCCTCTGCCTCGGCGATCATCTCGGCTTCCCAGGTAAGCTGGCGTTACAGCCGCGCCTCGGTTTCGACGCGAGCGGCGGGGACACTGTTGCGCGGGGGCAGCATCGCCCAAGCCGCGCAAATAGTCCTCGTCGCAAGCGACTGCCAGCGCGACAGCGTCGGGCGTCCTGGTTATGCTTCGGTTCGAACGTTCCCGACGCGGACCATCGTCTCCGGGTAAGCGAAAATCCCCGGCACGCCGCCGGTGTGGATCCATACCACCGCCGCGTCCGCGTGGAACCGCCAGGCGCGAGCCAGGCCGATCAGCCCGGCCATCCCCTTGCCGGCGTAGACCGGGTCCAGCGCCAAGCCCTCCAACCGCGCGGCCAGGCGGATCGCTTCGTCCGTCGTTGCGTCGGGCATGCCGTAGGCCGGGCCGCACCAATCGCCCACCACCTCGACGCACGCATCGTCCCACCGCGCCGCCACACCGAGCAGCGCGGCAGCCTCGCGCCCCACGCGGCGCACGTCGGCGGCAACCCGAGCCGCCTGCGCATCGACATCGATACCGATCACGCGCGCCGGATGACCCAACGCCAGCAGCCCGGCGAGCAATCCCGCCTGAGTGCCCGCGCTGCCGCTGGCATGCACGATCCAGCCGACTTTCGGCAATTGCGTAACGATCTCCTCCGCCGCCAGCGCGTAGCCCATCGCGCCCAGCGCGTCGGAGGCGCCGTATGGCACCAGATACGGCGCCCCCCCACCCGCCGCAGATCCTCGGCGATCGCACGCAGGCGCGCGTTGCGGTCCTCGCTCCAGGGGATGTCGTGCACCACGGCGCCGTACAGCCGATCCAGCAGGATGTTGCCGTTGTTGTCGTAGCCGGGCTTGGTGTCGGTCAGGCGGCCGGACATGATGCCGAGATGGCACTCCAGCCCGAGCTTCGCACAGGCGGCTGCGACCTGGCGCGCGGTGTTGGACTGCACCACGCCGCCGCAGACGATGCAGTCGGCCCCTGCCTCCCGCGCCGCCCCCAGGTTGAACTCCAGTTTTCGCACCTTGTTGCCGCCGAGGCCCAACCCGGTGCAGTCGTCACGCTTCACCCACAGCGACGACAGGCCGAGCCGCGCACCCAGTCGAGACATCGGCTCCAGCGGCGTCGGCAGATGCGCGAGCCGGAGCCGCGGCAGCGCCCGCAGCCCGGCCAGCGCGTCGGTCACAGCGACCTGTCAGTGAATTTCGCCCGCCCGCTTCAGCGCATCGCGCAATTTGGTGGGGGTAAAGTCGGGCGCACGGCACACATCCAGGATCACCTTCTCGCGGCGCGAGATCAGGTCGATCGCCGCCGGCAGCTTGCGCACCGCGTCCGCCGGGACCACCACCGCGCCATGGAAGTCGGCGTGGATCACGTCGTCATGCCCCACCTGCATGCCGAAGATGTTCACCGGCTTGCCGAACTCGACCATGTGCACATGCGCATGGCTCGGCCCGACGCGCCCGCCGATCATCTGATAGCCCGGCGCCCACATATCCAGATCGCGGAACGATCCGTTGGTGACACAGCCGATCGAGCCTAGCGCCTTGTGCACGGTTGACTGCACCTCGCCCCAGTAGGCGCCGTAGCCGATGCGGCCGTCGATGTCCTGGATCACCGCGATGGTGGGGAGGTCCACCCGCGCCACGTAGTCGTACCAGTCGGCCCGGTCGGTCACCTTGCCGCGCGGCGGCTCGGTCGCGCGGATCATGCCGACCCGCGCCAGGCCCACGATCGGCTTGGCTTTGGGGTCGAGGCACACCATCGGCTCGACGGTGAAGCCGATGGCACGGCGCTCCGGGTTGGTGATTTCGAGCCCGTTGCAGATCGTTGGCGTGTCCCACTGCGCCAGCACGTCGAGGTCGGATTGGTTGAACGGCCGGTCGGCCATGGCGGCGTCTCCTGTTGGTTGCCGCCCGTACTCTCGCCCCAACCGGCGGTTTCCGGCAAGCTGGCGCGCGACAAGGTGGCTGGTTGAGCGAGAAGATAGTGCGATGATCAAGTCAAATGCCGCGAGCGCGGACGCGAGCGATCCCACGCGCACCGGCGCGATCGCAAAAGGCGGCAAGGCGCTGTATGGCGCACCGCTCGGCATCCTGATGTTGCAGGCACGGTTCGCGCGCATTCCGGGCGACATGGGCAACGCCACGACCTGGCCGTTCCCGGTGCTGTATCGCGTGGTGAAGGGCGCCAGCCCGGAACGCGTGGTGCTGAACGGCGCGGCCGGGCTGTTGCCGGACTTCCTCGCCGCGGCCGAGGAACTGGTCGCCCAGGGTGCCGAGGCGCTCACCACCAATTGCGGTTTCCTGTCGCTGTTCCAGCGCGAGCTGGCGGCGCATGTGCGCGTGCCGGTGGCGACCAGCTCACTGATCCAGGTGCCCTGGGTGCAGGCAACGCTACCGCCCGGCAAGCGCGTCGGGGTGATTACGGTGTCGGCCAAGTCGTTGACGCCGCGGCACCTGCAGGCCGCCGGCGTGCCGCTGGACACACCCGTGGTCGGCACGGAAACCGGCCGCGAATTCTTCCGCGTGCTGATCCTGGGCGAGAAGGACGATCTGGATGTGGCGCTTGCGGAACAGGATATCCTGGACGCCGGGCGGACGCTGATGGAGCGGCACGACGACATCGGCGCCATCGTGTTGGAATGCACCAACATGCCGCCTTACGCGCATGCGCTGCGTCGGGCGCTGGACGTGCCGGTGTTCGACATCTACTCGCTGATCACCTGGTTCCACGCCGGGCTACGCCCGCACCGGTTCGCAACAACGTAACGACAGCGGACCAAAAACATTGACGCACGGGCCGCTATCCCCGTCATGCCGGCGAAGGCCGGCATCCACGACTGTGTGCCAGGCATGGCGCTGATCTTGGAGGTGCAAGTCCTCTACGGGCCGATTGGCCGGAACCGTTAGCCGAAGGCAACTGCTCTGCCGCGAGGCAGGTGGGGAGGAAGCCGGAGGCAAAACTCGGAGCTGACGAACAGACATCGGATACCAGGCTGGTGCGGTGGGGTAACCCGGCAGTGGACGGGAACGCCCAAAAGCCAAGCGGACACGCGCACAGGTAAATCCGGCAGCGGCCGAGGGAAGGATCAGTGTCTTACCCTGGGAGATCTCCGCATTTCTCCCGACGATCGGAGCAGGGGGCCGGCGACGGTTCTCGACGGGTGCGGAGAAGTCAGCCGAGGCCATAGTAGTTCGAGCAACCGGGCGAAGGGCCGAATTCGACAAGCAAGGAGCAGCTTGGACCGTTCGATGGACGTGAAGCGGCAGCAAGGCGGTGCGGACCAAAGGGACCTTCTCGACGAGGCCCTGATGGCTGCGCTGCGCCACGGCGCAACCGGGGAAGGCGGAACCGGACCTGGAGCAAGCGAGGAGCCACAAGCGTCTGCGGCATGGTCGCAGGAACGAGCCTTGACGCGGCATCTGATGGAGGAAGTGACCGGCTCGGCGAACCTGAACCGAGCCTACAAACGGGTGAAGGCGAATGACGGCGCGGCGGGGGTGGACGGGATGGATGTCACCGAGCTGCTTGCGTGGATCGCCGGCAACCGCGAAGCGCTGATTGCAAGTTTGCTGGACGGCAGCTACCAGCCGCAGCCTGTGCGTGGGGTGCAAATCCCCAAGCCGGGCGGCGGGATGCGCCAGTTGGGCATCCCTACGGTGGTGGATCGTCTGGTGCAGCAGGCGATCGCGCAGACCCTGGAACCGTTGCTCGACCCGACGTTTTCGGCATCGAGCTTCGGCTTCCGTCCCGGACGCGGCGCACATGACGCGCTGCGACAGGCCCGGGAATACGTGGCCGACGGGTATGAGATCGTCGTGGACCTGGACCTCGAGAAGTTCTTCGATCGGGTCAACCACGACATTCTGATGTCCCGCCTGGCGCGGCGCATCGGCGACAAGCGCCTGCTGCGCATCATCCGGCGCTTCTTGCAGGCCGGCATGATGACAGACGGTGTGTGCAACGAACGGCACGAGGGCACGCCCCAGGGCGGCCCGCTGTCGCCACTGCTGTCCAATCTGCTGCTGGACGACCTGGACAAGGAGTTGGAACGCCGGGGACACCGCTTCTGCCGTTACGCCGACGATTGCAATATCTATGTGCGGTCGCAGGCGGCGGGCGAGCGGGTGATGGCGTCGGTGACGTCGTTCCTGGAGGACAAGCTCCGGCTCAAGGTCAACCGGCAGAAGAGCGCAGTCGCTCCGGTCGGGGAACGTCAGTTCCTCGGCCACCGGCTGGGCAGGGGAGGCACGCTTGGTATCGGGCGCAAAAGTCTGGCCCGCGCCAAGGACCGCCTGCGGGAGATCACGCGCCGCAACCGGGGCGACTGCCCGCTGGAGCGGATGATCGAGCAGGCGAACCGCTTCACCGTGGGCTGGGTGACGTACTATCGCCACGCCCAGTGCAAGAGCGCGCTGCGCGACCTCGACGGATGGCTCCGTCGCAAGCTGCGTTGCGTGGAGCTCAAGCGCTGTAAGCTCGTCCGCACGATGGTCAGGTTTCTGATCGGGAACGGCGTGACGCGGGGCAACGCCCTGAAACTGGCCTCGTCGGGAAAGGGATGGTGGCGCCTGACCGACAGCCAGCAGGCCAAGCAGGCCATGCCCATCGCGTGGTTCGACGCGCTCGGGTTGACCCGGCTGGCCGACCATCATGCCGCACTCAACCTTGTCGGAAACCGCCGTGGTACGCGATCCGTACGCCCGGTGGTGTGAGAGGGGCGCTCCGCGAGGGGCGTCCCTACTCGATTGCCTTCGTCGTAACAAAGACAGTCGTGGATACCGGCCTTCGCCGGCATGACGGGGGTAGCACCGAGGAGTCGATCATTCGGGCGCCTGGTATAACAACAACGTAGGGCGGAAGGCGCTACCCCCGGATCAAGCGTCCGGGGGCAAGGTTTTCCTCCCTACGATGTGCCGGTCAGCCGGTCGCACAGCGCCAGGAACTGCTCCACCCGACTGTCCCAACCAGACCGCGCGGCGACAGTGTTCCCGGTTTGCACCAGACGTTCCCGCAATGCATCGTCCTGGAACAAACGCAAAATCGCCGCGGTGATATCCGTCGTTTGGTCGCCGTCAACCACCAGGCCGTTCACCAGGTCGGTCACCGCGTCGACGCTGCCGCCGGCCTTCCCGGCGATCACCGGGATGCCGCAGGCGTTCGCCTCCAGAAACACCAGGCCGAAGCCTTCCGTATCGCCGTCCGGCATCTCGCGATTGGCCATGATGAAGGCATCGGCCAAGGCGTAGTGATCGATCAGCTCTGCATCCGGCACCGCGCCGGCGAACACCACAGCCTCGCGCACGCCGCACGTCTGCGCGAGCTGCTCCAGCTCCGCGCGATACGTACCGTCGCCAACCAGCAGGTAACGCACGTCGGGCAGCACCCGCAGCACCGCCGGAAGGCTCTCGATCACCCGGTCCATGCCCTTCCGCGCATAGAGCCGCCCGACGGTCAGCAGCACGCGCCGCCCGGCCAGCCCGTAGCGCGCCATCAGATCCTGCCGCCTCGGCCGCGGAACGAAGCGCTGCAGATCGACGCCGTTGGAGATCAGCGCGATCTTCCCATGCGGCACGCCCATGGTGGTTTCCAGCGCCTCGCGGGTGAACCGGCTGACCGCCACGATCGCGTCCGCTGCGGCCAGGGCGCGGCGGCGACGACCCCCGTCCACGTCGTACGGCATGCGGCTGCTGATCTCCTCGCCGTGCACGTAGATGACGCTGCGCAGGCCGAACCACCGTCGCGAGATCGCAGCAAGCCAGCCGCTCGCCACCAATTCGCCGATGCAGACGACGCCGATATCCTCGGTTCGGGCGATGCGGCGGATCGCCCGCAGCAACTCGATGCGGATGGTGACATCGCGCAGCGCCGCGACGACACGGCGCGGCAACGAGGGTTCCTCATCCAGCAGGCCGGTGCGCAGCAGATGGATGCGGTGCACGCGAAACGGTGCCGCGCGGTCGAATTCCCGCCAGAAGCCGATCGGCCAGCCGAAGCGGTAGTCCTCGCGCGGGGCCAGGACCGAGACGCGGCCGTGGCCGAAGCGCGCCAGGCTGTCATAGACCACCGCCGAGCCGCCGTGCACCGGCGGGAAGGTGTTGGCGACCACCAGGCAGCGCTTGCCGGCAGAGGATGCCTGGTGCGGCGGAGCCGCGTGTGAGGCGACATGCGGCGGAGCCGAGCGCAAGACGACGTCCGGCGGAGCCGAGCGCAAGGCGACGTCCGACGAGGCCGCCGGCGGGGCGACGTCCGACGGCATTGCCGCAGGTGTTGGAGCGGTGCCCGCCGAGCCAGCGCCCAACAGGCGTTGGCGCAATTCGCGGATGGTCAGGAACTCGCCGCCGATCTCGTCGCGGAAAAAACTCAGGAAGCCCGACAGCCGATCCAGGAAGATCGCCAGGTCGCTCTCGTTGCGCACATAGGGCGTGTGGCCCGGCTCGAGCGACGGACTGTGGTAGCTGAGTGTCAGCACGCGGGTGCCGCGCGCCAGCAGCACGCGCGTCAGCCGGCACATGGCGGCAAGGTCGGAGCCTTCCGGCGACAGCGTGATGCGCTCGATCAGCCCGGCGCGGGCCAGCAGGCCGCCGGCATGCAGTGCCCGCCAAGGTCGCCGCTCGGCGCGCTGATGCAGCCAGGGCGACCGCGGCGCCAGGATGCCGGTCAATGCCCGGGTGACCGGCAGTTCCAGCAGCCGGCGGTGATGCCCGAACCAGAACGGGTGGTAGTCGTAGCCGCTGAACTCGGGGCCGCCGGTGTCGGCATAGGACGTGCGCGGGATCAGGCTGGTATCGATCTCGAAACCAGAACTCTTCCAGCAGGGCGGCGGTATTGGGACCGAAACCATAGCGTCCCGCCTTGTAGGCGGTGGGCCGCACCGCGAAGGCTGACTCGATCGCGCCGATCAGCCGCGTCAGCTTCTCGCGCTCGATCGCGACCGGCAGATTGCCCGGATAGGACTGCGTCTCACGGGCGCCCGACGCGAATGGCGGGGTCACCCAGGGATGCAGTTGCGCGCCGATTTCACACACGCCATCCGTCAGGTATTCGCGCAGCACGGCGACCGCGCTGTCCTCGGCGGCCAGCGGATAGGTGATCAGGTAGGTCGGCTTGATCCCGTAATGGGCGAACAGCGTGTGCGCGCTGCGCTGGGCGCGGATCGAGACGGTGCCGCGATGCTGCGGTGCCAGCGGCTCGGCCCACTCGAATTCTTCCTCGGCGTCGACGACCACGGCGAGCAGCGGCGGACCGCGATATGGCGCGGTGGGCTCGGGCAGCGGAAAGGGCGAGCCGGGGGGCGCGCCGCCAGACGGGGTGCCAGACGGGGCAAAGGTGGGAACCACGGCATCCATCCGGTGCAACCTAGCCCGGGCTGCCCGCACTGTCGCGGGCGTTGCGAAAGGCACCTGGTGGATCCCGCGGGGCAACCGCATTTGGACTGCGACTGGATTGCCGACCGATGGCACCGACCCCCACCACCCAGTCGCCGCCCAGCCTGGTCGACCCCGCCCTGCTGCCGCCGAAGCAGGCACTCCAGCCGCCGGTGGGGACGATCATCTACAACCTGGAACGGATCCGTTCATGCATTCAAGGGGCTACTGGAAACTCAGGGTTCTGGCCAACGGCTCCAGCCATGGTACCAGCTTCAGGAGCTGCACTCATCAACAGGAACGCTCGCAGGTTTGGGAGCCTATCGCTGGCGTGGTTCACCAGTGACAACATCGCCACTGCTGTCGCAAAAGACAGTGCGACGAAGACGGTGGCGCCACCGCTTTTCGATGACATTGCATACTCCTCCTCAAAGCAGGTGTCGCGGTCATTCTTCTGATGACGCCATGGCAAATCAATTGGGAAGGTGGGCCACTAATCCTGTCGGAATTACGCCTGGACGATTTTATGGAAAAAGGCGGGGACAATTCCCCGAGGCGCCGGCGGCCATCGCTCCAACCCTTCCCAGACCGTTCGAGCGGGGTGTGGGTCGAGACCGTCAGAGGGCGGTTCGGAGGGATGAAGTGTGAGCAGTGTGGGGAGATGAATTGCACAGCGTCGATTTGGACGATTGATCGCATCTTGCTCATCGCCGAGACCGACCATGGAGTTGACAGCCATGGCTTGGACGTTCCTCCTTCTTTCGATTGTCTTTGAGTTTGGTTGGGCGAGCAGTTTGAAGCTCACCGAGGGTTATTCCCGCCTTGGGCCGTCCATAGTCAACGCTCTGCTGGCAGCCGGGGGAGTGATAACGCTTGCGCAGGCTGCCAAGACTGTCCCAATTGCGGTAGCGTATCCAATCTGGACGGGAGTCAGCTTGGTAGGCGTGGTGCTTCTTGGTGTATATGCCTTTGGTGAAACGATTGGGGCGTGGCATTTCGTTTTCATCGCGTTTATCGCTGTAGGTGCCGCTGGTTTGAAAATGCTGTAAGCCACGTAGCTCGTTGAAGGTCTGCCGCTCACAGGGCTGTTCAACGCTCTCCATTGACGCTCCACATGGATAGCGCATCGTGTCCGGCAACCCGCGCCCGGACATCGGGTGCCTCGTTCGGTGCCTGTTCGGTCACCGGCCCATTTGCGTTCATTTGCGGTTAAAATCCTTCCTTGACTGTCGCGGCGACCAGCGGGCAGTCAGTCTCCGGATGATCGTCGGACACTGGTGGCGAAGCGAAGAAGTTTGAACCGCAAATGAACGCAAATGGGTCCGTGCCGAACCAACCTTCCGAGCTAAACCGCAGCTTCACCCTGGGTAAGTAGTGCGCAACTCGCGCGCGTTGAACGTCCCTGGATCGATACCGTCAACTTCGGCAAGTGTAGGCTGGGGATCAAGCACATCATTCTGTACTTTTTGAGGCCCTGGATGCACCCACCGCATCTTCGGCGCCCAATCCTTATTCAACAACGCCGCGGAGAGCCCGGCGATGTGCCGTCGAGCTCGAGCGGTCAGCCCGACCGTGCCGACATATCAACGAAAACGTCGCGCCGAGTACGGAGCCGGATCGACCTTCGGCGTTCGACCCGCGATCAGGTCGGCCACCAGTATGGCAGTCGCCGGGCCGGCGGTCAGCCCGATATGGCCATGGCCAAACGCGTGCACCACGTCGGCGCAGCCTGACGCCAGACCGATGCACGGCACACCGTCCGGCGTCGACGGGCGATGCCCCATCCACACTTTCACCCGATCCGCCGGGAGATCACGCGGCAGACCCGGCCAGATACGCAACGCGAAATCGCGCAGCACCTCGGCGCGCTTCCAGTTCGGCGCCGCGTCCAGCCCGGCCAGTTCCACTTGACCCGCCAGGCGCAGACCCTGCGGCGTCATCACGTTCGACATCTTGCCGTCGCTCGGCATGACAGGCAGGCGCAACTCGAAGCCGGGGTCCTTGATCAGCGCGTGATAGCCGCGCTCGGTCTCCAACGGCACGTCGTCGCCGGCCTCGGCGGCCAGTACCTTGGACCGGGCGCCGGCGGCGATCACCGCCTTGTCGCAAACGATGTCGCCTGCCTCCGTGCGCACCGCGCGCAGCCGTCCGGCCTCGATCCGCAAGCCGGTGACGCGCGCACGCCGCAGTGTGGCCCCTTGTGCCTGGGCGTGCCGCACCAGCGCGGCGACCAGCGCGCCGGGATCGATGCATTGGCCGTTCTGCTGGATCAGCAAGCCGAACTTGTAGCGCCGATCGAGCGCCGGCTCTTGCTGACGCAGCTCGTCCTCGTTCAGCTCGATCCAGCGCGTGCCGTTGTCATGACGGATGCGCCACGAGGTCGCTTCCGCCTCGAAATCCGCGCGCGAGGGAAACACGCTCAGCACGCCGTTGCGGCGGATCAGTTCGCCGACGCCGGCTTCCTCCGCCAGCTTGCGGTGTAGCGCCGGCGCGTCGGCGGCCAGTGGGGCCAGCGCGCGCGCCGTCGCCTCGACCTTTGCGACAGTCGACCCGGCACGGATGAAGCGCCACAGCCATGGCAGCAGACGCGGCAGGTAGCGCCAACGGATGGTCAGTGGCCCCAGCGGATCGGCGAGATAGCCCGGCACCTTCTTCCACAACCCGGGCGTCGACATCGGAATGACCGAGCTCGGGTTGAGCAACGTGCCGTTGCCATAGCTGGCGGCCTGCTCACCGCCGGGGTCGCCGGGCTCGACGATGGTGACGGTTTGGCCGTCGCGCAACAGCTCGACTGCGGTGGCGGCGCCGACGATGCCGGCGCCGATAACGACGACGTGGTGGGGCATGCGGCTACCCCTGCTTCTTCACGCCGTAGAACTGCGGCCAGCCATCGTGGATGCCTGTCAGACTGTTGCGGAACGCGGTCGGTTGATCATACATGCCCAGCGGCGCGTAGGGCGGACTTTTCCAGAACTCGACCTGCATCTCCTCGCACAGCTTCTGCTGCGCTTTCAGGTCCGGTGCGTCGTACCAGGCGGCACGCAGTTCCTCCATCTTCGCATCCGTTGGCCAGCCGAACCAGTTGCCCTTGGTGCCGGTGCCTTGGAAGGTGATATTGGGCGCCGGCGAAACGTTCCCGAAGCCGCCCAAATAGGTGTAGAAGACGTTCCAACCGCCCTTGTCGATCGTCTCCTGACTGGCGCGGCGGGCCACCACGGTGCCCCACTCCAGCGCCTGGAAATCGGTGTTGAAGCCGATCTTCTTCAGCGTGTCGGAGGCGACCTGCGCCTCGGCCCAGATCGTCGGGATGGTGGAAGCCGCAAGGATGACGACCTTCTCGCCCTTGTAGCCGGCGGCGATCAGATCCTGCTTCAGCTTGTCGTAGTCCTTCGGCCCACGGGTAATCTCGACGCCGACCGTGCTGGCCATCGGCGTGCCGGGGACGAAGATGCCGACATCGGTTTTGATCAGGGCCGGTTCGGCGCCGGCGACCGCGGTCATGATCTCCTTCTGATCCATTGCGGCGATCACGACGCGACGAATCGCTGCATTGTCGAACGGCGGGAACAGATGGTTGAAGCGCAGGCAGCCGATCTCGCCGGTCTTGTCCTTCACGGCGAGGGTCAGGTTCTTGTCGCGCCTGAGCTGCGGCACCAGGTCGATCGTTGGGTTTTCCCACCAGTCGATCTCGCCCTGGGTCAGCGCGGCCGAGGCGGTGGCAGGATCGGGGATGAAGTTCCACACCACGCGATCGACATAGACCACCTTCGGGCCAGCGTTGAAGCTGGCAATACCGTCCTTGCGCGGAATATATTTTGCGTTCTTCTCGTAGACCACGCGCTGGCCGGAGATGCGCTCGGACGCAACGAACTTGAACGGACCGCTGCCCATCACCTCGTTGACCTGGGCCATCGGATCGGTCTTCGCCAACCGCTCCGGCATGATGGCGCAATAGATCTCCGCCAGCGCGTTGGGCAGCAGCGGGAACGGCTTGTTCAGCTTGAAGCGGATCACTTTGTCGGATGGAGCGGAAAGTTCATCCGTGCGCGACATCAGCGTGGCGACGAATGGATAGCGCTTGCCGCAACGCCGGATCGTGGTGACACAGTCGCGCGCGAGCACCGGGGTGCCGTCGTGGAATGCCAGGCCGTCGCGCAGTGTCAGGTCCCACTGCTTGCCATCGTTTTCGACTTTATGGCCTTCGACCATTTGCGGCTGCACGTTGAATGCGGCGTCGTAGCCATACAGCGTGTCGTAGACCGCAAGGGAGAAGTTGCGTGTGATGTCCGCGGTGGTCCACACCGGATCGAGCGAGGCAAGGTCGGCGTGCGGGCAGAAGATGACGGTCTTGGCGTCCGCCGCCCCGGCGATGCGTGGGGCGGCCAGCGCGGCCGCTCCGGCAAGCGCCGACTTCAGGATTTCCCGGCGTTTCATGTTCGTTAGCCCCCCGGCTGGTTTTGTGGTTGCGGCGATGACGACAGGATACGCCGCAGCGGCGTCATCATTCAATCGATGCGTAAGAAGGCAGATTCACCACGAAGACACGAAGAGCACGAAGAACGACAAACGTTGCGCTTCGCGCGAAACGCATTCACTGGCCTGTTTCGTGCTCTTCGTGTCTTCGTGGTGAAATCTTGCCTGCCGTAGACCGAACGCCCCCTGTCCCATCATGACACCACCCCGCATCGCCGCCCCACAACGCAGGGCGGGTGGCAGAACGTCCACGCGGTCAGGCGCGCCTGACGCGATAGAACTGCGGAAAGCCTTCCGGGATATCCTTCAGGTACGAATAGAACGCGGTCGGCGCGAAAAACATCCCCAGCGGCGCATAGGGCGGATTTTTGAAGAATTCCACCTGCATCGCGCTGGCTGCAGCCTGCTGCTGCGCCAGGTCGGCCGCGTCGAACCACGACAGCCGCGCCTGTTCCATGACCGGATCGGTCGGCCAGCCGAACCAGCCGCTGCCGTCCGACTTCAGCGCGATCGCGGCCGCCGGGGTGACGTTGCCGGTGCCGCCGAGGTAGGTGAAGAAGATGTTCCAGCCGCCCTTGTCGATCGGCTGCTTGCTGGCGCGCCGCTGCACCACCGTGCCCCAGTCCAGCGCCTGATAGTCCACGTTGAAGCCGAGCCTCTTCAGCAGATCGCCCGCCACCTCTGCCTCGGCATTGATGATGGGGAAGTTCGACGCCGCCAGCACCACGATCTTCTCGGCCTTGTAGCCCGCTGCGATCAGTTCTTTCTTGAGCGCATCGAGATCCTTGGTCCCCTTCATCGTGTCGACGCCGACGGTGCTCGCCATCGGCGTGCCGGGCACGAACAGCCCGACCCCGGTCTTGATCAGCTCCGGCGCCGCGCCGGCCACCGCCTGCATGAAATCGTTCTGATCGATCGCCGACAGCACGACGCGACGGATCGCCGGATTGTCGAATGGCGGAAACAATTCGTTGAAGCGCATGCAGCCGATCTCGCCGGTGTGGTCCTTGACCACCACGACCAACTTCTTGTCCGCCTTTAGCTGCGGCACAAGGTCGATCGTCGGGTTTTCCCACCAGTCGAACTCGCCCGAGGTCAGCGCCGCCGACGCGGTGGCCGGATCAGGCTGCACCGTCCACTCGACACGGTCGAAATTCGCCGTCTTCGGGCCGGCGCTGAACTCGGCCGTTCCGTCGGTGCGCGGCACGTAGCCGGCGAACTTCTCATACACCACCTTCGAGCCGGGGATGCGTTCGCCGGCGACAAACCTGAACGGACCGCTGCCGGTCGGGTCGGTCACCTGCTGGAACGCGTCGGTCTTGGCCAGCCGCTCCGGCATGACGCTGCACATCACGGCGAGCGCATCCGGCAGCAACGCGAACGGCTTCTTCAGCTTGAAACGGATCACCTTGTCCGACGGGGCGGAGACCTCGTCGGTGGCGGCGGCCAGCGCCGCGCCGAACACGTCCCGCTTCCACCAGCGCTGGATGGAGGCGACGCAGTCCTTCGCCAGCACCGGCGTGTTGTCATGGAATTTCAGCCCGTCGCGCAGCGTAAGGTCCCACTGCGCCTTGTCGGCGCTGAGCACGTGGCCTGCCACCATCTGCGGCTGCGGACGGTAGTTGTTGTCCAGGCCGTAAAGCCCATCGTAGACCAGATACGCATGGTTGCGCGTGATGTCCGCCGTGGTCCACACAGGATCGAGCGAAGCCAGGTCTGCTTGCGGAATGAATTTCAGGGTTGACGGCGCCGCCGCCCGGGCGATGCGTGGGGCGGCGAGCGCGGACGCGCCGGCCAGGGCCGACTTCAGGACGTCTCGACGTTTCATGCTGGCTTTCCCCCATTTGACGACCGTGTTCTTAGGCCGATCTTGTGTGCCTGGAGTCATAACTTTCGGCAATGTTCAAACGCGCCAAACCCTACGCAGCGCGGCGATCGATCGCGACATTCAATGCGGCGGGTGGCGCGGCATGGGCGGCACCGCGCACAAGCCAGCTTGTCACCCGTTCGGCGCGTGCAGCGCCGCGGCTATGATCGGCGCGGCGGCGACGGACATCCGTTCCCCGTCATGGCCGACGCCGGGCACGTCGATCACCGTCCAGGCACAGCGCGTGCCCAACGCGGCGGCGGCTTCGTGCCCGGCGCGAACATAGGCGTGCGCTCGGGCGTGGCGGTGCGGGCCCTGGGTCATGGAGCGCGGGCCTTTCGGAAAGAAGCGGCCGGTGGTCTTCGTGTCGTGCGTGCCGGTCAGCACGGTGATCGGGAAGCCGAGCAAAGATAGTAACGATACAGGACCGACATCGGTGTCGCCAAGGCCAAATGGCCAGGCGACGCCGAGATCGGGCATCGCGTAGGTGCCGGCGTTGGCGCTGACGGCAACAGCAACTCGTTCGCGGAAACCGAAGGACAGCATGCGGTGCACGAACTGCCCGCCGGCGGAGTGGCCGAACAGCCCGTACCGCTCGCGCGTGGTGATGCCCTGGGCGCGCAATGCGTCGAACAACCGCGCGTCGATGCCATAGGTCCATTGCGCACGCGGATTGGCAGTGTCGTCCGCGTTGTGCAGGTTGCCGAAGTGGTACCAAAGGTGTTTGGGGAAGGCAGCCTCGGAGAACTCGACAGCGATCGCCAGAATTCCGGCGGCATCGACCAGCTTCATCCAGTAGTCGCGGTAGTCGGCACCATTGCGCCCGACGCCGTGATGCACCAGCAGGATCGGGGTATTTGGATCGAAACCGGACGGACAGGCGGCGTGCAACGTCAGCGGGCGGTCGGGAAACGCCTTGTCGGCATAGGTCAGGGAATGCGCGCCCGGCGTCTGCACCAGGTGCGAGAGGTCGGTCATCGGCTGAAACTCTTGCTGCCGCGCCGCCAACTGCCGCGGCGCCACCAACAGACTTCGGCCATTACGGCGTTGCCTGTCAACCGACGCGCCGGCGCGGCATGGTCCAATCGCCGACCCGAACGAAGGTGCGCTGGCCAGCGTTTTCCCACACCAATTTCGATTTCATTGTCAGCCCCTGGGTCAGCCCCTGGGTCAACGCCCGCGGGTTGCGAGACGCCGGTCAGCCGTGCGCATGGTGCTCGGCGTTGCGCTTCCGGGTCGCGGCCGCCTTCCTCGCCGACGCCGACCGGCTTTCCTTGGATCGCGATGCCGCCGCTTTGCCGCCCTTCCTGCCGCCCTTATGCGCCGCCGGATGGCCGGTTGACTTGCCCTGCCCCGAACCACCAGGGCCCTTGCCACCACCGTCGTCCTTGTTCACCGTCGCCCAGGCTCGACGTTCGGCCTCTTCGTCCGGCACACCACGCTCTTCGTAGCTTTCGGCGATGTGGTCGGCCTTGCGTTCCTGCTTGTCGGTGTATTTGGACTTATCGCCTCGCGGCATGGTCATGCTCCTTTTGGTCATCGGTGTCTGGGGCACTGACCGGTAAGTCCGAAGCGCGTGAAAGGTTCACTTCCCGGCGGTTTGGTTCAGGCAAAATTGACAGCACCCGCGGGCTCGCAGGAGTCTACCTCTCCCGCTCTTCGCGGGCTTGGGCCGCGAAGAGCAGGAGAGGTGGGTACTATGCGCAGTTCCGGCCGGCGCGAACCGCTCGTCGCGGCGCTTAGCTCGCCTTCGCCAACGCGCGCTTCGCCATCACCCCCACCAGATGCGCGCGATACTCCGCGCTGGCGTGGATGTCGCCGTTCAGCCCATCCGCCGGCGTCGTAACCCCCGCGATCGCATCGGGCGAGAAATTGGCCGCCAGGGCCGCCTCCATTGCCGCGTGGCGGAACACACCCCCCTGCCCTGCCCCGGTCACCGCAACGCGCACGCCGCCCGCCGTCTTCGCCACGAACACGCCGACAATGGCGTAGCGTGAGGCCGGGTTGGGGAACTTCTCGTAGGCTGCCTTCTCGGGCACCGGGAAATCAACCGCGGTGATAATCTCGTCCTGCGCAAGGGCGGTGGTGAACATGCCCTGGAAGAACTCGTCGGCCTTGATCGAGCGCTTGTTGGTTTTGATCGTCGCGCCCAGCGCCAGCACCCCGGCCGGATAATCCGCTGACGGATCGTTATTGGCGAGCGAGCCGCCGATCGTGCCGCGGTGGCGCACCTGCTCGTCGCCGATATGCGCGGCGAGGTGTGCCAGGGCGGGGATCTTCGCCTTCACCTCGGCGCTGCCGGCGACCTTCGCGTGCGTGGTCATCGCGCCGATCGTTACTGTGCCGCCGGACACCGTGATGCCGGCCATGCCGGTTTTTGCGAGATCGACCACCACCGATGGCTTGTTCAGCCGCTGCTTCAGTACCGGGATCAGCGTCATGCCGCCGGCCATCGCCTTGGCGTCGGCATCGGCGGCGAGCACGGCGGAAGCGTCGGCGACGCTGGCAGGCTTCTGGTATGCGAAATCGTACATCTTCGGTCCCCTCGCTCTATTCAGCGGCCATTCGCGGCCGACCGGCCTCGATGATCGACCAGATTTTCGGTGCGCTTGCTGGCATGTTGATATGCCGCACGCCGTAGTCTTTCAGCGCGTCGATCACCGCGTTGATGATCGCCGGCGGCGAGCCGATCGCGCCGACCTCGCCACAGCCCTTCACGCCCAGTGGGTTGTGGGTGCAGAGCGTGCTTTCAGTCCCCACCGTGATGTTCGGCAGGTTGTCGGCGCGCGGCATCGTGTAGTCCATCATCGAGCCGGACAGCAGTTGTCCCGCGCTGTCGTAGACTGCGTTCTCCAGTAGCGCCTGGCCGATGCCCTGGGCGACGCCGCCCTGCACCTGGCCCTCGACGATCATCGGGTTGATGACCCGCCCGACATCGTCGACCGCAACGAAGTTCACCACCGAGATCACGCCGGTGTCCGGATCGATCTCGATCTCCGCGATGTGGCAGCCGCCGGGGAAGGTGAAGTTCTTCGGATCGTAGAACGAGGTTTCGTCAAGGCCCGGCTCCAGCTCCTCGATCGGATAGTTGTGCGGCACGTAGGCGGCCAGCGAGATGTCGGTGAGCGTCTTCTCCTTGTCGGTGCCGGCGACGGTGAACTTGCCGTCCTTGAACTCGATGTCGTCGACCGAGGCTTCCATCAGATGGGCGGCGATCTTCTTGCCTTTGGCAATGATCTTGTCCATCGCCTTGACCATCGCCGTGCCGCCGACCGCCAGGCTGCGGCTGCCGTACGTGCCCATGCCGAACGGGATTTTCGCCGTGTCGCCATGCACGATATCAACCTGGTCCATCGGCACGCCGAGCTGGCTGGCAACAAGTTGCGCGAACGTCGTCTCGTGCCCCTGCCCGTGGCTGTGCGAGCCGGTGTAGACCGTAACGCTGCCGGTCGGATGCACCTTGATGTTCGCCACTTCGTACAGGCCCGCGCGCGCGCCGAGCGACCCCACTACCGCCGACGGCGCGATGCCGCAGGCCTCCAGGTAGGTGGACACGCCGATGCCGCGCAGTTTCCCCCCGCCGCGGCGGCCTTGCGACGTGCCTCGAACCCGGCGTAGTCAGCCGCCTTCAACGCGCCATCCAGCGTCGCTGTGTAGTTGCCGCTGTCGTACTGCAACGCCACCGGTGTCTGGTATGGGAACGCATCGTTCGGAATGAAGTTACGGCGGCGCAGTTCCACCCGGTCGATGCCGGTGTCGTGCGCCACCGCGTCCACCAGCCGTTCCAGCAGGAACGTCGCCTCGGGCCGGCCGGCGCCGCGATAGGCATCCACCGCGACAGTGTTGGTGAAGATCGCCTTCACCTCGCAGTAGATCACCGGCGTCTTGTAAACACCGGCCAGCAGCGTGGCGTAGAGATAGGTGGGCACGCACGGCGCGAAGGTGGACAGATAGCCGCCCATATTGGCCAGCGTGTGCACGCGCAGCCCCAGGAAGTGCCCGTCCTTGTCGATCGCCATCTCGGCGGTCGAGACATGGTCGCGTCCGTGCGCGTCCGACATGAAGCTTTCGTTGCGCTCGGCGGTCCACTTCACCGGCTTGCGCACCTTGCCGGCCGCCCAAGTAACGATCGCCTCTTCGGCGTAATGATAGATTTTCGATCCGAACCCGCCACCCACGTCGGGTGCCACCACGCGCAGCTTGTTCTCCGGGATGTGCAGCACGAAGGCGCCCATCAGCAGGCGGATCACGTGCGGGTTCTGGCTGGTGGTGTACAGCGTGTAGTCGCCATTGCTGGTGTCGTAATCGCCGACCGCGGCGCGCGGTTCCATCGCGTTGGGGATCAGCCGGTTGTTCTCAAGCTCCAGCTTCACCACCTTGGCGGCGCCGGCGAACGCTGCCTCCAGCGCTGCCTTGTCGCCGATGTGCCAGTCGTAGCAGACATTGCCCGGCACCTCGTCGTGCACCAGCGATGCGCCAGGCTTGACCGCGTCAGCCAACGACGCAACCGCCGGCAGATCCTGATAATCGATGTCGAGCAACTCGGCCGCGTCCTTCGCCGCCTGCTTCGTGGTTGCGATCACCACCGCAACCGGGTCGCCGACATGGCGCACCTTGCCGATCGCCAACACGGGATGCGGCGGCTCGGCCATCGGCGAGCCGTCCTTGTTGTGGATCTGCCAGCCGCACGGCAGCCCACCGACATTGTCCGCCGCCATGTCGGCGCCGGTGAACACCGCCACCACCCCGGGTGCGGCCTTCGCCGCCGCCGTATCGATGGCGCCGAGCTTCGCGTGCGGCCGATCGGAACGCCTGAGCACAGCATAGAGCTGGCCAGGCCGATTGATGTCGTCAGTGTAATTACCCCGTCCGCTTAGGAAACGAAAATCCTCCTTGCGACGGACCGATGCGCCGATGCCCTCGAAGCCCATGGACGTATCTCCCTGTTTTTATTGTTGGGCGCGCTACGCGGCGGCGGCCTTGTCGTGCATCAGCGGCCAGGCCGCGGCGATCGCCTTGACAATGTTATGATAGCCGGTGCAGCGGCAGAGATTGCCCTCCAGCCCCTCGCGGATCTGCCGCTCGGTCAGGCCCTCAGGGTGCGACTGCACAAGATCGATCGCACTCATGACCATGCCGGGAGTACAGAACCCGCATTGCAGCGCATGATGCTCGCGAAACATCTCCTGCATCGGATGCAGCGTGCCGTCGGCCGCCGCCAACCCCTCGATCGTGGTCACCGCGCACCCCTCGGCCTGCAGCGCCAGCATCGTGCAGGACTTCACCGAGGTGCCGTCCAAATGCACCACGCACGCCCCACACTGGCTGGTGTCGCAGCCGACATGCGTGCCGGTCAAACCCAGCTTTTCGCGTAACAACTCGACCAGGAGGGTGCGGCCCTCCACCTCAACCGTGTGCGGCGTGCCATTCACCGTCAGCATTACCTGAGGCATGCGAGCGCTCCCCTTGATCTTGTCGTGACCGATCCCTGAGTGTTGGCCTGCCGTCATGGTGCGGTCAAGCGAGGAAAGGCCGGGGCTTTGCCCCGGACCCCACCAAGGGGGCTTTGCCCCCCTGGACCCCCCACCAAAGGCGGAGCCTTTGGGATCCATTCATTTTGGTTGGGTTGAGGGAGGGGGGCCTGCGTTGCCGTCGGCGTGCCGGCGCAATCGCGCTGGCACGCCGACGGCAACGCAGGCCCCCCTCCCTCAACCCAACCAACGGACGGGTTCCAAGGGCTCCGCCCTTGGCGGGGATCCAAGGGGCAGAGCCCCTTGGTGGGGTCCGGGGCAAAGCCCCGGCCTTCAGCGCGCCCGCGCCAACACCACGCGAATATCCAACAGCCGCCTCACCGCCAGGAATGCCAGCAACGGCGCCAGCACATAAACGCCGAACAACCAGGCCGCCGCCGGCGCCGCGCCCACCGGGCCGCCGGGGTTCGTCATTCCCGCCAGGTTCGTTACCATCCCGCCGAGTGCGGATCCCAGTGCGTTGGCGATCATGATCACGATGGTGATAGAGGTCGCTGCAAGGTCCTTCTCGGCCTGTGGGGCGAAGGCGAACACCTTGGCGCAGAGATGCGGCCAGGCGGCGCCGATGCCCAGGCCCTGGCCGAACAGGCAGGCGCCGATTGCCCACAGCCGCACGTCGCCCAGCACGCCAGGATACGGCACCAGAACGAACATCCCGGCGAGCGCGCCCGCCAGCAGCAGCGGGCCGGCGGTGAGCAGGGCGCGCACGCCGCTGTCGGCCTGGCTGGCGCCGGCGATGGCGCCCACGGTCCAGCCGGCCGACATCAGCGCCGAGAGGTAGCCGGCGTGCAGCGGCGTCATCCCGTGCAGCACCTGCAGGAAATACGGCACGAAGATCTCGGTGGTGAAGCCGATCACCAGCAGCATCATCGCCGCATAGGCCGCACCCAGCGCGGTCACGGGGTTGCAGGCGCTGTGCGGCAGCAGGCGCCGGCCGCTTGCCTCCAGCCGCACGAACAATCCCAGCCCCGCCAGCGCCGCCGCCAGCCCTGCCGCGTTGGCCGCTGCCTGGGGCGCGCTGCTGCCGACGGACACCGCCAGTGCGGTGCCGCACAGCACACACAGGTTCAACCAGGCCAGGCGCGTGGCTGGCGCGGCCGGGCGTGGCAGGTCGCGCGGCAGCGATCGTTCCACCAGCAGCAGCAGGAACGGCACCAGCGCAAACACCGACCAGAACGCCGCGCGCCAGGCGTGGTACTCCGCGAACACGCCGCCGACCGCCGGCCCCGCCAGCGTGGCCACGCCCCAGGCCGCGGACGTCAGCGACAACGCGCGCGACCACAACGCTTCATCGAACAGCGTGCGCACCATGCTGAACGACAGCGCCGAGAGCGTGCCGGCGCCGAGGCCCTGGATCGCACGGCCGGCCAGTAGCACCGGCATGGATGGCGCCACGGCGCACACCAGCGTGCCGAGTGCGAAGACCGGCAGGGCGACGCGGTAGCTGCCGCGCGCGCCCGCCCGCGCCAGCAACCGGGCGCTGACCGCGCCGCCGAGCAGGCACGCGAGAACATAGAGCGTGGTGCTCCAGGCGAAGAATTGCAGCCCGCCGATCTCGCGCACCACCGACGGCAGGATGGTGACGACGATGAAGGTGCTGATGGCGTGGATGATCATACCGCCGCCCACCACGGCGCTGCGCGCGGCGTTGCCACCGCGCAGCAATTCCAACCATCCGCCCTGGCGCATTGTTCCCCCCGGCTCGTGCCGCCAGGATGGCGCAAATCGGCGGGATGAGCACCCCACTGCTTGATCGCCGGCAATTCCCGGCATGGCACGACGACGTTGCCCGATTTATCCTGCCGCACTTATCCTGACGGAGATCGCCCCGGCCATAACCGCAAGGGGCGCCAGGGAGAATGCCGATGAAATTTGTCGTGGTCGGGGGCGGTGTCATTGGCGCCAGCGTCGCCTGGCACCTGGCGAAACAGGGGATCGGCGAGGTGATCCTGCTCGAGCGGGATCGGCTTGGCTGCGGGACCACCTCGCATTCCGCCGGCAACATCACCTGGAAGCCATCGCATGAGCACGACGCACCTGTTCTGTATGCTTTCGACACGTTGGACCGCCTCAAGGACAGCGGGCTGGAGACTGGCTGGCTAACGACCGGGCGCATGTTCCTTACCAGCAGCGCCGAGACGCATCACAACCTGGAGGCATTCGACAGGACGGCGCGGGAACGGGGGATCGCGACACGATGGCTCGATCCGCACGAGGCGCGCGCGTTGCATCCCCTGTTGGACCCGACGACGGTTGAGGGCATCTGGTTCAATCCGCTGTCGGGACGGCTGAATCCGGCGGACCTGACGGCGGCATATGCGAGCGCGGCGCGGAAGGCCGGTGCGCGGATCAGCGAGAATGTCGAAGTCCTCGGTGTTAAGGTGACCGGCGGCCGGGTGGCTGGCGTCGAGACGAACGACGGCTTCCTCGCCGCCGATGTTGTCGTTGCCACCGCCGGGTTGTGGTCGCGTGGATTGCTGGCTCCGCTTGGCGTCGCGCTGGCACAATGGCCGTGCGAGCATTTCTACGCCATCGCCGACGTGTCGCCCCGGCTGGCCAGGGAAACGCCGTCCTTTGTCGCGCCGGACGAGCTGATCTACGGGCGAGAGGAGGTCGGTAAATTCCTGTTCGGCTGCTTCGACGAGAATGCCAAGACGCTCGACCCGGACAGCTTGCCAAAGCCGTTCGCGTTCACGCTGCTGCCGCCGGACTGGGACAAGACCGCACCTTACTTCGCACAGGCAATGCGCATATTCCCGGCTTTGGAGACGGCCCCGATCCGGCACTTCGTCAACGGCCCGGAGAGTTTCACGCCTGACGGGTTGCCGCTGATTGGCCGGATACCGAATATCGACTGCCTGCTGGTGGCGACGGCGATGAATTCGACTGGTGTAACGTGGTCGGCCATGACGGGCTGCCTGATCGCGGATCTGGTTGCGGGAGCAAATCGAAATTCGATGCAAGTCGATACGATCCGATGCGCTTTGGCGACAAAGGTGCGGACCTTGAATGGTTGAAGGTTCAGGTCTCGGGCATCGTCAGCCAGGGGTACCGCAACCAGAACCGATAGCGACGCTATACTGCGGGACCAGGTCGTTCGGCAGAGGTGGGTCCCGTGGTGGCTCAGTTTGATAGGGTGCAAAGGGTCGGATGCGACGGTTCGCGCCGATGCATACTGCTATCGCCGCTACAGGAGAGGGGACATCCCGCTAGGTGACGGCAAGCGAACGTGATACGGCGGCTCGGCACATCGCAGATTGAGACCGGAGAGGGAGTCATGCAGATCAATCTGATCTACGATAGGAGCGTCGATAATGCGCCGGCGGGATTCGAGACCGCGCTGAATGTCGCCGTGCAGTATCTCGATCACTTGATCCTGAACCCGATCATGGTCAATATTCAGGTTGGCTATGGCGAAGACGGTGGTCAACGGCTTGGGGCCGGCGTGCTTGGCGAGAGTGACCCCGACCTCACGACCCAGACCTATGCGCAGGTCAAGTCCGAACTCGCAGCAAATGCTACCACCTCCGCCGCCGAGGCCGCCGTCGCCAACCTGCCGTCGAGCGACCCCACCGACGGCGCCGGCGTAGAGGTCTCGTATGCGCAGGAACAGGCCTGGGGCGTCATCGCCGCGAGTAGCAGTCAGATCGATGGCTCCGTCGGCTTCGCCAGAAATGTCACGTACGACTATAGCGCAACCGGTCCAGTGCCTGCCAACGAGTATGATTTCATCGGCATCGCCGAGCACGAACTGACCCACGCTCTCGGCCGCATCTCCAACCTGGGCTATTCCGGCGCCGACGGCCAGATGACCGTGCTCGATCTTTTCCAATATGCCTCGCCGGGTGTGCTGCAGACCGTCAGCGGGCAGCCGGCGTATTTTTCGAGCGACGGTGGCGTCACCAACCTCGGCAACTTCGACACTACCTCGGACGAGGCTGATTGGGCGAGCGGGAACCCGCCCAACTCCTTTAACGCGTACAGCGGACCCGGCGTGGTGAACCCGGTCACCGCCATCGACATCAGCGAGATGAGCGTGCTTGGTTTCGATGTCGCCACTGCTGCGTTGACCATCAGTGGGACGGTGGCGAACCAACCCACAAGTGACACATCGAGCCTGTCACCATTGCGCAACGTCGTTGTTGCTGATCCCAATGCCGGACAAATTGACACGGTCACGGTGACCCTGTCGTCGGCGGCGAACGGCACGCTGTCGAACCTGGGCGACGGCAGCTACAATGCCTCGACCGGGGTCTATACCGACACCGGCGCCGCCACCGCAGTCACTGCCGCGCTGGATGGCCTGGTGTTCACGCCAACTGCCCATGAGGCCGCGCCAGGGCAGACGGTCACCACGACGTTCACCATCCAGGACACCGATACCGATGGGGTTACTGCCACCGACAGCACCACGACCGTCATCGCCACCAATAACAGCAGCCTGACGACACTGCCGGCGGACAGCACGTATACTGTTACGTCGCCTGACCAGACGATCCAGCTCGGCGGTGGCAACTCCCGCCTGAGCATTCAGAACGTCAGCGACACCGAGGTATTTGGCGACGCCGGAAACGACTTCATCGGCGATTCCGGAAGCGGCACCCGGATCGAACTCGGGACCGGCAGCACGACGGTGGACGCCATCGGTGGTGGCCCCACGGTGTATGGCAGCTCGGAGTCCGGGCCGCTGTTCTTCAGTGGCGGCGCGCAGCCGGCCACGATCTATAATGGCATCGGCGCCGCCACGGTGTTCGCCAACGCAGGAGGTGGCCAGTTCTTCGCCGGCAACGCGTCATCCTTGCTGTTTGTTGGCGGCAACGGCGCCAGCACCGTCGTCGGCGGCGCCGGTCCCAGTACGTTGTTCGGCGGCAGCAGCGGTCGTGATCTACTGGTCGCGGGCACCGGCGCGTCCACCGTGGTTGGCGGGGGCAGTGGCGAGGCAATCGTTGGACTGGGCACTGCCACGGATGACCTTATCGCTGGTTCCGGGACCGAGACGCTGGTCGGATCCGGCGGCGGAGGCGGTGACATCTTGTTCGCCGGGACTGGTTCAGACGCGCTGTTCGGCGGCACCGGCAGTGATACATTTGTCGCCGCGTCGGGCGGTGCGCAAATGATTGCCGGTGCGGGACATGCCGGGCAGGACGAATTCGTCTTTTCCAATGGCGCGGCAGGCAGTGCCGACGTGCTCTGGAACTTCACTCAGGGGCGGGATCACGTCGCGCTGTTCGGTTACGGAGCGAACGCGGTGGCGAATGCGCTGACGAGCGCCGTAGTGGCGGCAGGTTCAACAGTCGTCACGCTCCCCGACAATACCCAGATAACGTTCGCCGGTATTGCCGACCTGAAGTCCAGTGATTTCCTGTAAGCCCTCTGCCATGCCGTGGAGCCGCGCCCTTATCCCGGATGGCGGCTTCGCCCGTTTTCCCGGATCACGCTGAGTTCGTGAACGGGGTATTGTGCCGGTGGAGCTGCTTGTGAACGGCGCGAGCGTCGCGCAGGTGCCGACGGAGCCGGTGACGTATCATCACATCGAACTGCCGCAGCACGACGTGGTGCTGGCGCAGGGACTGCCGGCCGAGAGCTTCCTCGATGTCGAGGACGGGTCGAACTACGCGAGAGGCCCCGGGCCGATCCGGCTGTATCCGGATTTCACCGCCCGCATGTGGGACGCGTTCGGCTGCGCGCGGCTGATCGTCACGGGACCGGAACTGGCGGCGGCACCGGCGCCGGTCGCACGTTTCGCGACGGAGCAGGAAGCCGCCTGAGCAGGCGTCCAGTTACACAAGTCCGCCGCACGAAGTGCCCGCGACGTCATGATCGGAGTAACGTGGCGACGGCTGAAAGACCGCTTGGGGTCGATGGACTAAACCGCTGTCGCGGTAAGCAGTCGCCGCAAGGTACGGCCGCACAGTAGCGGGATGGCAGCGTCCTGTCTTGGGATTGAGGGGCTTCACAACCTCACCCAAGACAGGAGCCCACCATGACCGACACGGCCATCAGCCCACTGCGCCGGCGCATGATCGAAGATATGACCATCCGCAAGCTCGGGCCGAAAACTCAAGCTGGCTACATCCGGGCCGTCAAGAACTTTGCCGCGTTCCTTGGACACTCGCCCGACCGGGCAACCATCGAAGACATCCGCCGCTATCAGCTCAGCCTCGCGTCCAGCGGCCTCGGCGTCCCCAGCGTGAACGCGGCCATGACTGCGCTGCGCTTCTTCTTCAAGGTTACCCTGCGAAGGGGTGACGTCACCGAAGACATCGTGTTCGCCCGCGAGCCCCGGCGGCTGCCGGTTGTGTTGAGTCCGGAAGAAGTGGCCCGGCTGTTGGCGGCGGCAGCGGACGTCAAATACAAGGCGGCCCTGAGTATTGCCTACGGCACCGGCCTGCGTGCCTCCGAGGTTATTTCTCTCAAGGTCGGCGACATCGATAGCGCCCGGATGCTGATCCGCGTCGACCAGGGCAAGGGCCACAAGGATCGATACGTGATGTTGTCGCAGCAGCTGCTCGAGCTGTTGCGACAGTGGTGGCGGATCGCAAGGCCGCGGTATTGGCTGTTTCCCGGCCAGGTGCCCGGCGAGCCCCTTACCACGCGGCAACTCAACCGGGCTGTCCATGCGGCGGCGCAACGGGCGGGGATTGATAAGCGCATGGGGGTTCACACCTTGCGGCACAGCTTCGCCACGCATCTGCTCGAACAGAAGACCGACATCCGTGTCATTCAGGTGCTGCTCGGGCACAAGAAGCTCGACACCACGGCGCTCTATACCCGTGTCGCCATCAAGGCGATCGGCGAGGTCACCAGCCCGCTCGACCTGCTGCTCACCGAGGTAAGACCGCCCGCCTGACGCGCCCGTTCGCATGTCGCGTCCAGCGGTCGAGGTGGCGGACATCTTCCGCCGCCATGGTCCGGCATGGCGCAACGCCAACGCCGGACGGATGAGCCTCGCGCAAATGAAGGTCATGTCGGCCATCGAGAGTTGCCGTACCGGGCGCTCGGCGGCCACGTCGAGCGCTGCGAACATTGCGCGCATGTGCGGATCGCCTACAACTCCTGCCGCGATCGCCACTGTCCGAAGTGCCAGGCCGTTGCCGCCAAGGAATGGCTTGCCGACCGCGAGGCCGACCTGCTGCCCGTGCCCTACTACCACGTGGTCTTCACGCTGCCGGCCGCGATCGGCGACATCGCCTACCAAAACAAGGCCGTCGTCTATGACATCCTGTTCAAGGCCGCGGCCGAGACGCTCATCACCATTGCGGCCGACCCCAAGCATCTCGGCGCCCGGATCGGCTTGACCGCCGACCTGCACACCTGGGGCTCGGCGCTGA
>CAWGZJ010000012.1:0-726706 GCA_963826975.1 uncultured Alphaproteobacteria bacterium
GCGATCTCGTCGCCTATGCCCAAGCCCTCGCGCGAGAGACGGCGCGGGAAGCTCTCGAGCCCGCCAAACTCATCGCGCCAATGCTCGCGCGGTTCATGGCGACGATCGCGCATTCGCGAAGACGCGGCGCGCAGGTCAACCGCCGACGGTCGGCAAGGGATAGCGCTCGCCCAGAATCTTGAGGAAACTCGTCAGGGCGGGGTTTTCGTTGTCCGCTCTCCAATGGGCGGAATAGGCGAGCCGAGCTGGCTTCGCGACAAGGCCTTCGAAGGAAACACCGCAGATCGCGCAAAGTCCCTAAAGGATGTTTTCGAGCGCTGTTGCCGGGAGGGCGGCCTTGGCGTTTCGACGTCGACATGACGCCCTATCCGTTGATCCGCCGGATGGAGACAGCTGGCGACGCCGCCGGCATTTGAGCGGGCCGGCACAGCCAACGTGAAATAATGGCGTTGCGGTTGTACCAGCCCCCACACATTGGAGAGTTGGCCGATCGAGGTACCCGTGCGAGCAAGATCCAACCGGTGATTCCGAAGTAATCCCGGTTAAGCCAAGGGATAACGGACTAGGAGTTAATCGTGTTGGGCGAGTGCGATGAAGTTGATGCAGGAACTTTACACGCCTCTTTTCGAAGACCGTCGCCCGCGTTTTCCCTTCAGAATTTGCGTTACGCTCTCGCAGCTGCGGATTATGGTAGCTTTCGTCGCGCCGCGGAAGCCTTGCTCCTTCGGCAGTCGACGCTCAGCCGTTGTGTCCGTCAGCTCGAAGAATCGATCGGCATGGCCGTGTTCGAAAGGTCGAGCGGAGGCGTTCGAGCAACCCAAGCGGGCCGTCAGTTCCTCCGCAGCGCGCGCTCAATTTTGGAGCAGGTGGAAGCGCTCGCGGCGAGAACGCAGAGCACGGGCCGCGGCGAGGCCGGCAGGCTTACGGTCGGGTTCTACACGTCCCTCGCCGCCGGGAATCTTCGCGCTACGCTGATCGACGTTTCCCAACGGTTTCCGCAGCTCGAGCTCGAAATGTTCGAGAGCTCGCGCTCCCGCCTCGTCACAGCGCTACGAAACGGAGTGGTAGACATTGCGATTATTCCGGGGGCCACGGCGCTGCCTGAATCGAAAACAATGTCGCTGTGGAGCGAGCGCATTCTCGTCGGGGTGCCTGAAGGTCATCCGCTCGCCGAGCGGGAACCTGTGCATTGGATCGATTTGCGGGAGGAGAAGATCCTTCTCAGCCGGCGGGATCCGGGTCCAGAGCTGCGTGACCTCCTGATTGCGAAGGTGACCTCACCGGGCGATCGCCCGAAGATTGTGCGCCATCGCGCTGGTCTTGCGAACCTCAAGAATTTGGTCGGCGCCGGCTTCGGGGTCACCGTGCTGACCGAGGCCTGCGCCGGCGCCAGTTTCCCCGGTGTGATCTATCGCGAGCTGCGCGACGGCGCCGAACCCGCCCGCATCGGCTATTCCGCGCATTGGCGGGCGGACAATCAAAATCCGGCCCTCGCGAACATCCTCAGGATCCTCGGCGAGCGTTATCTGTTGCCAGTCCCCAACGCCTAAGTGATCCGCCTCGCCTTGGCGAAGGCGCGTCGCTCGCCATGAAGCGAGCGAGCATTGGCGCGATCAGTTTGGCGGGCTCAATCGTCCCTTGCACTATTTCGCGCGCCGGACTTCAGCGTAAGCAAGGGGTCTCGGTCTCGCCGCAGGCAGCTCGATTGTGAGCCGGACCGGTTTCAGGTCTCCGATTGCGCCGGGCTTGAGTTTGGCCGTCGTTCGCACTTCAGCCCGTGTAAGGATAAAGCATCAGGTCCCGGTTGACGATGACTCGGACCAGGAAGCCGGGTCGGACGGTGATCGTCCGCGCGCACCGCGGGACAGTGGCGGCTCGGCGGTGCGCGGAACAACGTGGCTGCAGGAGTTTGTTCTCTTCTAGGAGAGGCGGCGACGATCAAAGCGCCAACGCGCGCGAAAGCTGGCAGTTCCTCCGCCGCCCCCATCGGCGGCGAAGCCTTTCGCGGTCGGTGTCATAGCTCATTTGGAGAACCGCCCGCGCCGTCAGCTTGAAAAGCAAGTCCGACAAGGGCGACGCGAAACGCCACCCGCGATGCGCGGGTCAACACGGCTGTCTCAGGGCTTTTGCTGGTATGACTTCGGTGGCGATGGCGACCGCGACCGCGTGCGTCAAATTTATGCAGCTCAATTTGTGGCGCGCCGTATCCAGATAGGTTTTGACGCTGGCGAACGACAGATTCAGAATCCCGGCAATGTCGTGATACGTCTTGCCTCGCGCCGCCCAGATCAGACATTCCTCCTCTCTTTTCGACAGTTCGACCGGATCCGGCGTCAGTTTGAAATTGATGCCCGCGGCAGAGTCGATCAAAACAGCCATTGGCTGTAACTTTACCATATTTCGCGATTTATACTCGGCCCAATCGTCCTTCGAATGATTGCTCGTGAAGGAAACCAAAGAACGGACTCCCTTGCGGTTTCGAACCGGGATCGACAACCCATTGCGGCCGACATCATGATCAGCCGCATCGTCAAAAAATGCTCGAGCGGCCGGGTCATCCTTGGGCAATTCATCCCAGTCGAAAGGCAGAACCGCCTCGCTTCCCCGAGCAATGACCGGATCGATTCGGGCGTATTGTTTCTTGAAATAGCGCGCTTGCCACGCGACCGGATACGTACAAATCGCACTCAGCAGGTTCGCGTCCTCACTTTTCTGCGAACACAACGGAACATACGCGATATGCAGCACCCCGATGTTGGCGGCGATCGCCTTCAGCGCCTGTTCGAGATCTGGCTCGTCGTGGCCAAGGATCGTGTCCGTCAGCCGGATCGCCGCCGAGTCAATGGTCATGCTTCGCATCTACGCTCCTCATGAGTATGGTCGCGCGCCGACCCCATCGCCCACAGCGTGCCTGCACGAGCTTGTGGGAGGGGTGACGGCAGTGAATTCGCTGGGCGGCTAGCACTCCGCCCACAAATTCCAACGCCGCCCTAATCATGTCGGCGATATACGGCAATGAACACATTTGTCGGGGTTCCGCAACCTGATAGTCCGCATAAGCCCTTGCCGGATCTGGTGGATTCCGCTCGCATGGACGCGTGCGCTTCGCTCTTCATGTCAGCAGCCAGGACTCTCGCCAGCGCCGGTGGCTTCTTGCTCGGAAACCTTGGATCGTCCCGCTGTTCGGTATCCGAAGTCTTGAGCGCTTCGAGGAGAACATTGGTGCGCCGTCCGTGCGTCTGCGGAGGACGGCATGCGGAACGACGGCAGGGCGACGCTGCCGGTCCAAGGCAATCGCTATCCGTGCGACACGTGTCGATGCCGGCGACGTAGCTGCTCTGAGCGGAGGCGTGGAATAAGACCGCGGAGGCGATTTCCTCGGGGCACGCCAAGCGTGCCCGAGGCCACGCTGCGCGACCTGTCTCGCCCGGCATATCCGATTGCGCCGGCCGATGCCGCCACCGATGCCGCCGCGGCCCGGTTCCTGGCCATATGCGCCGGCGGTGCGGTCGACGGCGTCGCGCTCTATCTCGCCGCCACGACGGCGGAGCGCGCCAACCAGCCGCTGCCTGCCAGGCCGGCGCTCAACTCCACCCAGAAGCAGGCCGCGCGGCCCGCCATCACCACGTTCATCCGCTGGGTCGAGAGCACGTGGGGCACGGTCGGGACCGACGAGCCGCCGGCCTGGAACGCGAGAGCCGGCTCGAATACCGCGCCGACGTGACCGCCGGCGGCCTCACGCTCGCGGCGCGTCCCGATCGCTGGCGAGGCGGCGCTCGACTGGCATTGCTTCGATCTCGTCGCCGGCACCGCAACCCCGGGTCCCGCCACGGCGACCAGCGCCTTCCCGGGCCACGTCAGAACCCGCGGTATGCCGAATCCCCGCTGGTCGAGATCGAGACCAGGAAGACCGACTTCGGCGCTCTCCTCCCCGACCCGCGCGATCCGGCGAAGCTCCTGTTCGCCAACTCCCTGCTGCTGCACGGCGACGACTGGTATCTCACGCCGCTCGACGTTCCGGCCGGCTCGCTGTGCTGGATCAATTCCCTGAGCGTCACCGACGTTTTCGGCGTGACCACCGGCATCCCGCGCGCCGACGCGACACCCGGGCCGCGCTGGACGCTTTTCTCGACGACGGATCGCGGCAATGGCGGACTCGCGCCGTTCCTGGTGGCGCCTCCCAGCGCGGCCGCGGCGTCGCTGGTCGGCGGCGCGATCGAAGAGATCCATCTGTTGCGCGACGAGACCGCCGATATTGGATGGGCGATCGAGCGCATCGTCGAAGGGCCGACGGGCGCCCCGCGCGCGGAGCCCCCGTGCCGCCTTCGACAGTTCCGGCGGGCGCGCCGGCGTCGCTCGTGTATCAGCTCGCCGCGCCGTCGCCGCCGAGCTGGTTCCGCTCTTGCCCGTGCAGACCGCCGGCGGCGCGATCGCCTTGGTGGCAGGCACCGTCGACGGCGGCCCGAGGGCCCCGTCAGGACGTCTGGTCCAGCGGCTGTCCGCGGACGGCTTCCAGCTGCCCGAGGAGGAGATCGGTCGTGCCGGCGTGCAGCTGCGACAGGGTCGCCTCCTCCTGCGGCGGGCGGCGGAAGATCAAGACATCAAGATCGGCACGGCGGTCATCGACATGCGCTGCGAGAACTTGATCTATGCTGCCGAGGACGCGGGCGCGGTCCGGACGCGGCGCATAGGCCCGGAATCGACTTCCCCACTGAACGCAACCAGTCGCCACCCCGGTTAGAGCGGGATATCCAAGTTATAGAAGACGCCTGTCGGCGCGAACTTGATGTGTGTCGCGCCGCCATCCCCTTCCATGGCGCGTTCGATCATCATCGAGCCGAAGCCGCGACGCTGCGGCGGCTGCACCAGCGGGCCGCCAAACTCGCGCCATTGCAGTCGCAGGCAATCGCGCTTCGCGCTCAATTCCCATTCCACGCTCACGACGCCCTCGGCGTTTGAGAAGGCGCCGTATTTGACCGCATTCGTGCTGAGTTCGTGGATGATCATCGCGGTCATGAGAGCCTTGTCGGGGTCGAGGGAGGCGAAGCCATACCCGAAAGCGCTCGCGATTGCGTTCGCGGAAAGGGTCGAGTGCGCTGTCGACGTCCGCCTCGACCGATGCGCCGTCCCAGTTTGAAGCGTAAGGAGATCGTGCGCGCTTTCGAAATTGCCATACAGACCCTTCAACTCTTGACCGCGAGATGGATCCTCGGAAAGCGACAAGTTATGCTTTTGTACTGAATGACAGTTGGTTTACGTGTTCCAAGAAACGGCAATTGAGATCTCTGCGCCGGTGGAAGTAGTCATGCCCGCCGAGCAATGTATCGAAGCGCATGGGTTATCAGGGAGTTGGCGGCTTGATAGCCAAGGGCATGCCAAATCGGCACTTTGTCAGATTAAATTCGATACCGCCTGTTTGCGCGCCGCGTGCGCGTTGAGTTTCACTGTTTCTCGGATTATACTCGGACGTGGAAAAGATACTGCGTTCGGGGTTGACGAAAAATTGAATGTCGCCGAAACGCTCGCCGATTGCTTTCTCGATAAGGGCGTGGCGCCCATCGGCCATCTCTCGACGGAAACGCCACTTCAGATGTTCGCACGGTTGCGGATTGGCTCGAGGCCCTTCTTCAAATAAAAGTCGAAATCCTTGCCGTTATGACAGTTGAGATGATAGATTAAACTCGTTCCTACGCTCACGGCGATTTGTTCAATCAACATTAAAGTATAGCCGCTGAAAAAGCCGACGGTTTTTGGGACAGAAATGGGGCGCGCGCCCGACGCAATACTTCGTGACGAATTTTTGCTTTTGATGAGAGCTAAACTACGGCTCTCGTCGACGTCTCCTCGGGTGAGGCTCTGCAAATCAGTCGAGGAACCCGTAGATGCGGTTGTTCCGTGTTCAACGATTGTGTGATGGGCCGTCACGGCCCAATCTCTCTAATCGCCGAAGCGTGTATAATGGGTTTGTCGGAACTCCTGGGGAGGCGCAGATGGTCGACAAGGCGCGAAGCGACCCTATCCAGAAGACGCTTGCGCGCAGCGGGCTCGGGGCGGATCTCATCGAAGAGATGGATAAACGCCGCGCTGAGAAATCTCCCGCTTCGCCAGCGGCCCCTCCAGCTCCCGAGACGCCCCCTTCGCCGGCCGAGGGTGAAGCAACTGTAGCGGCCCCAGGCGCGGAGGTTGCGGTCGCGGTTCCCGCGGCGCCGCCGGCAGAAATCATCCCCGTCGTGATCGAGTTCAGCACCGGCTTTCCCGGCAGCGCGGCGCTGGCGCGGGCAATGATCCTCAAACAATTCCTCAAGGAACGCCCGAAAACAACGGACGCTGGACTTGCGAAGCATGTGGTGGCGCGACTGAAGCCGCAGAACCTTCCCGCGACCTCGACGCCGCTGTTCGCTCCGGAGGATCAGCTCGCCATCGCCAATTCGCTTTTCACCGACCACTATCTGTTCGGCGACGTCGACCGAAGCGACACAATCGGCCGGCTCGGCGCTGCTCACCATTGCTGGCGCTTCGGCGGCCGCAAAGACGGATCTGGCCGCGGCGCCTCTACAAGGTCTGGCAATGGACCACCCCGTGCAAGCCGCCGTGTTCACGTCGGCGCAAACAATCAAATGCGACGCCGCGCGCGGCCGCCTTCGCGGCGTCGGCAAAATCCATCGTGTGGGCGGTCGCGGACACCGGGATCGACGGCGGCCACCCGCATTTCAAGACGCACAAAACCCTGACCTCGAGGGCGGCCTCAAGCATCGGGACTTCACTGGACATCTACGCCACCGACGCGCAGGCTCCAAAGCCGCGCTCGTCGACGAGCCGGTCATGGCACCCATGTGGCCGGCATCATCGCCGGCGAGACGAATCCAACGTCCGGGCGCAAGATCAAAATCCGACAGGCGGTCCAGACCAACGACACGGTCAACGACGTCGGCAATGGTGAACGAGGATCACACGGGTTCCGATTTTGGGCCTTGCGCCCGATTGCAAGATCATGAGCCTCAAGGTGCTGTCGCGGGCGACAGCGGCCGGGTGAGCTATCTGCTGGCGGCGATCGGCTATCTCCAGCAACGTCAACGAGTTCGGGCGCAACATCAAGGTGCAGGGCTTAACCTCAGTCTGGGCTACCCGTTTCTTCCGCGCTGGTTCGCGGCGGGCCAGAGCCCGCTCTCGTCGAAGTCGACCGACTCGCCAGCTCCGGCGTCGTGGTCGTCGTCGCGGCCGGCAACGGGGCTACGGCCAAGTCACGCGGCAGACGGCAAGTCGGTAATCCGCGGCGCACGAGGGAACGATCGCCGATCCTGGCAATGCCCAATGGCGATACCGTCGGTTCCGCCCATCGAGACATGCCGCACACTTACGGCGTCTCGTATTTCTCTGCCAAGGGGCCGACCGCCGACGGCCGCATGAAGCCAGACATGGTCGCGCCCGGAGAGCGGATCGTTCCTGCGCCGCATGGCGGACACCGGAGGCGACTCCGCCGTAATTCCCTTCCGGAGGATTCCGGAACCAGCATGGCCGCGCCGCACGTTCCGGCGCGGTCGCCGCTTTCTTTCCGTCCGCACACGAATTCATCGGTCAGACTCAGGCCGTCAAGGATCTTTTCTGCGCCAACGCCACCGACCTCAAGCGGAAGGCGGAATTTCAAGGCGCAGTCTCATCGATGTTCTCCGAACCTGCAGGCGGTATGACGCCCATTGGATTTCGGGCGACGGCCGCCCTCTGGTGCAATGGAGGCGATGGTGGACACAATTGGACCTTCTCCGTTCCGTTGGCTTGAATTTGACGCCGACGGCGGCCTCGTGGACCCGGGCGCGCCTGCGGCGATCGAGGAGATGCTGAGCCCGTGGGGATCGCGGACTTAGTCGTCATGTCGCACGGCTGGAAGAACACCAAGGCCGACGCCATGACGCTCTACGGCACGCTGTGGGGCAACGCGGCGCGGCGCTGAAGCAGAAGGACCCCAAGACGATCGCGGTCGTCGGATCGTCTGGCCGGCGAAGCAGTTCTCCACCGACTTTGACGATGCGGCCGCCGCGGCGAGCGCAGCGGGGGGAAGCCTCTCGGCGGGGGAGCGTGCCGTTCCCGCCGACCTCAGCGACGCGGAGTTCGAAGCCAAGATCAATGAGGTCAAGGACCTGTTCGGGCCGCGAGGGGGACGCGATCGTCGCTGCGGCCCGGGCGGCGGCTCAGGGCATCACTTTCGAGACCGCGAACGCGCTGTTCAAGGCCTCCGCGCCGCGGTGGTCGCGCCGCGGACCGATCCGGATGTCGGGATCTGTGGCGGCTTCACCACGTTCTCGGCGTTCAGTCTGCAGACCTTGGACCTGCTCTCCGCGGGCGAAACACTGCGGGCCGGTGCCTACGTCCTTGGATCGGTCGCGGTGTGCCTGCTTGCGGTGTGGGCCGGCGTCGCGCTGGGGCGCGCGTGAGCAGATCGGCTGGGGCGCGCGTGAGCAGATCGGCTGGGGCGCGCGTGAGCAGATCGGCTGGGACGTCTTTGATCAGATCGGCTGGGGCGCGTTTGAACGGATCGGCTGAGGCGCGCGTGCCCGGAAGCGTTGAGCCACGCATTGCCATGCCGCCAGCGCGCGCATGACCAAGCGGCCGGGGCGGACTGGCTGACCTGGAAACCGCCGGAATGGCCAGTTTTTCGCGATTTTCGCTTTGACCCCGATGCCGCGGCAAGCGTAGCGTCGGGGCGGCCGAGCTACTCGACCAGACCCACGCGGCGGCCCCCCGGGGAAGCGGCTGCGTGGCAAATACTCGTTTCGTGCCGTCGTTACGTCGCGTGCCGCCTATCAGTCCCGTGCCGTGCCTGACGTTCCATGCTCGAAAATAATGTGCCGTGGGAGGCTCAAAAGAAATGTCCGCATCCGTGGGTAGCGCAACCGTACCCTGGTGGAAAGAACCCACCAAGGACCAATGGCTGGCCTGGTGGGCCGCCTGGCTAGGTTGGACGCTCGATGCGTTCGACTTCACCATCTTCCTGTTGATCATGGTGCCGATCTCGCAGGAATTTAACGTTTCGATGACCGAGGTGACCTTGGTCTTCACCATCACGCTGTGGGTGCGCCTGCTGGGCGCGACCGCGTCGGGCTGGCTGTCGGACCGGATCGGGCGGAAGAAGCCGCTGATGATCTCGATCCTGTGGTACTCGATCTGCAATTTCATCGCCGGGTTCTCGCCGACCTTCACGTTCTTGTTCATCTTCCGCGCGCTGCTCGGCGTGGGCATGGGCGCGGAATGGCCGGCCGGCGCGGCGCTGGCGATGGAATCCTGGCCGGCCCGTTCGCGCGGGCTCATGAGCGGTGTGCTGCAGGGATCGTGGAGCATCGGCTTCGTGCTGTCCGCCGGAGCCTACGGACTGCTGTACCAGTACATCGGCTGGCGCGGCTTGCTGTGGATGGGCATCCTGCCGGCGCTCGCCGTCGTCTGGGTGCGCAAATACGTCAAGGAGCCCGAGATCTGGCTGGAGAACCGCAGGAAGCAGCGCGAGCAGAAGCACGAGGTGCGTACGCCACTGTTCGCCATCTTCAAGCCGAAGGTGCTGGTCAACACGCTGACGGCGTGCTGGTGGATGTCGAGCGGCTTCGTCGTCTACTATTCGATCTGGGCGCTGTTCGCGACGCATCTGCAAAGGGATCTGCACCTGGGGCCGATGATGGTCGGCGCGCCACTTGTCGTTGCCAATCTGATGGCCTTCCTGGCCAGCGGATTCTGGGGCTGGGTGGCTGACATAATCGGCCGCCGCTGGTCGATGATAATCCCGGCCTTCTTCGGCATTGCGGTGGCGCCGATCTATCTGCTGAGCACCGATCCGCTGTGGATCATGCTGGGCTTCATCCTGCAAGGGTTCTTCGCCGGGGCGATCTACGGCCAAAACCCGAGCTACCTGAGCGAACGCTTCCCAACCGAGGTGCGGGCGACCGCCAGCGGCTTCTGCTACCACCAGGGGGCGATTTGGGGCGGGTTCGTTGCCCCGATCCTGACCTACTTCGCCATCAATACCGGCATGGGCTTTGGTGTGCCGATGCTGATCGGCACGGTGGGAGGGTTGATCAGCTTCATCCTTTCCCTGCTGGTGGCTCAAGAGACCATGGGCAAAGTGCTGGTGGCCGATCTCGAGGTGTTCGAGGCGGCCGAGATGCCGTGACGATGGTTCCTCACCCGGCTTCGGCCGGGTGAGGGCCGGTTTCATTGACCGGCGCATTTCATCACGGGGTTGCAACTCCAGCGGATCGAGATGTCCGGTGGCAGGCTAGCATGACGTCGTTGGCTCGCTTGTGCGACGCACGGGCCGCTACCCCCGTCATGCCGGCGAAGGCCGGTATCCACGACTCATATGAGGTGTCCCCCGTCAAGTGGAAATTCGCTCATCTCGTGGTTTTCCCTTCCGTGGTCAGTTGCTGCCCACGGGTGCTTAAAGGGCACCCCGGCGCCTGGCTTGGGTGGTGATGCCGGGGTCAAGTCCCGCAGCCCGCTTGCGGGTGCGCGCAGCGCAGGACTTGAGGCCGGCATCACCACCCAAGCACAATCGTTCGTGTCGTTCGGCGGCGATCGGTCCTGCTCGCAGCTTCACTCCGCCCTATCGTCCAGATGCAAGTCCCAGCCCTGTGGGTCATGCGGCGTCGCGCCACATCAACTCATATCCGGTCGCCACTCAGAGTGGCTGCACCATAAACCCCCATGCTTGGGGCAGCGGGCTGGGCGATCGGGACCATTCTTTCATTACGGCGTTTTTCAGCCCGTCGTGGATGCGGTCCCGTGCCCTGGACTTCGGCGAGCTGATCAGGCCCGACCGAACCTCGTTGTGTCTGTCATCGCATGGCGCGGTGTTCCTTCATCGTTTCGTCCCGCGTTCCGCTCACGCGGCCTTCAGCACGGCACCTTGCGGCACCACGCCGTGCTTGACATAGCGCCACAGCGCGACGAGCAGCTTGCGCGCCAGCGCAACGATGGCGATGCGCTTCACGCGCGCGGCTTGGCCCTTGATCCGCTTGTGGAACCACTGCGTCAGCGTCGAGTGGGCTGATGGCGCTGCCACGACCAGGCGAGCTCAATGAGGATCGTCCGCAACCGCCGGTTCCCGGCTTTGGAGATGCCCTGTTCGCGCTCCACGCCGCCACTGGCCCACGGTGTCGGCGCGATGCCGGCGAACGACCCCAACTGGCGTCGATTGTCGAAGTCTCTGTTCAGACACTCCAACGACAGCACTGTGGTAAACTCCGGCCCGATCCCGCGCAGCCGCAACAGCAACGGCGCGGCCGCCATTTCGGGCGGCGCGGCTGTCGCGGCCTCCGGCGCCGTGTCTGGCGCCGCAGCTACCCGCGCGGCACGCAGCAGCGCGTCACGTTCCGCCTCCGCCGCCTTGATCTGTTCGCACAGCAACTCAAGCCGCAGCAGGATCCGCTCGATCGTCGTATGAAGGTGCGGCGGCAGCGCGCGTCCATCGCCGGTACGCAACGTCTGCAGCACTTGCCGCGCGTCCTTCTGCAACGGCTTGAACCCGGCAATCCCCTGGTTGGCAAGCAACCCGCCGATCCGGTTGCTCAGCCGCGTCCGCTCGCCCACCAGCTCGCCGCGTTCACGCGACAGGCGGCGAATATCCTCCTGCGCCACACTCGGCGGCACCACCATCGAACACACGCCAACTTCACCGTCCAGCCACGACGCCAGGCTGCGCAGCAGCTTCTCGCCATCGATCCGGTCGGTTTTCGCGTTCCGCTTGCGCTGTGGGCCAAGGATCGAGGCCGCGTCCACCACGTGGCTCTCGACCCCCTGCGCCTCCAGCCAGCGATGCAGCCAGAACCCATCCAGCCCGGCCTCGTAGATACTCACGATCCGCACCGGCCGGCCGGTGCGCCGCTCCGCTTGCTGGCGCTGCGCCGTCAGCAGGCTCAACACCTTCTCCGTGTCGCGCGCTGCAACCGTGAAGCGCGACAGCTTCGCGCTGCCCGGCGCGCGGACGGTCAGCACCCACTTGCTCTGGCTCAGTTCAAACGACACCAGAAGTCTGGCAATCTCCGCCGTGGTGGCGGTCGGGTGGTCTTGCGGTCGGGTCTCGATACGCATCGCTTGCTCCCTCGTGCTGTGGGACGCATACCGAACCCGATCCAGCGCCCGGTCGCCACTACCACCGGCATGGGTTCTTTCTTTGCTGCAACGAAAGCAAGTCGTGGGTACCGGCCGGAGCCGGCATGACGCGGGACAGCACCGAAGAGTTGATCATTCGGGCCCCTGGCATTAGATCGGGGAAATTCGTGCTTTTGATAACCATTTGCAATAAAGAACCACCACAGAGACACGGAGACACGGAGAATAACATCAAGTTGATCACTTAGCTTTTCTGCTCTGTGCCTCCGTGTCTCTGTGGTGATCCTTGCTTGCGGACATGCGGCAAGGCACAGATTCCGGCGAGCATTGGGTATATTGCACATGCCGGCTTGACCGGATCATGTCGCAGGCGGGTGCAATTTCCGGCACCCACCTCATCGTCCGTTGACGCAGACAAAGTCTCGTAATGATCGATGAACATTCCAGACGACCTCTCAGACCGGCCTGATAGCGAGCATGATACGTTCATGACGGCGAGACAGCAGCGCAAACAAATCGAGGACCTGCTTCCACGGACGATATTTGCGATTGATAAGCCGCATACCGCGGGCGAACTCCTTGCCGCCGACGATCTCGGTGTGGGCATCAATCCATTGGCCGGACACATTGCCGCGCACGTCGCACGGGGCGATCTTGACCATGCTGCTGTGACGTATGCGCTTCGCCTTGCCCGAGTCGGCAGTTGTATAGACATAGAGCGTCGGAGCGTTGGCAACCAGATCATCCGTCGGTGCGACCGCAAACCAGACAGGCGTCCGGACGCCCTTGCCGCTTCTGCGGTAGGTCTCGAGGTTCAGGTATTTCTTTCCGTCGAATGCGGCGAGTCCCATTCCAGCATTCATCATCAGGTTACCGACTATCCTGTTTTACCCCTCAACCCATGGGTCGGTCGAATTTGATCCCGTTCCATGCGCAGTCTCAATGCGGATATTCATTCTAACAGCGGCCAGCATGTGGTCCGTGCCAACTCCGAGAGCTTGTCAAAAGAACTCCAAATGCAATTCCTCTGGATTTCCCGCCGCCGCGCCTTTCACCAGCCCGGCCACAATGCCACTCTCCCGGCCCTCTCCCCACCGGGAAAGGACCACCACAATGGGCGCCCTCGGACCCATCGTCGCCATCGTGATCGTGCTGCTCATCCTGTCCGTGCGCATGGCACAGGAATACCAGCGCGCGGTCATTTTTCGCCTCGGCCGCCTCAAGGGCCATCGCGGCCCCGGGCTTTACCTGTTGATCCCGCTGGTAGAGCGTCGCGTCACCGTCGATCTCCGCACCATCACCCAGCAGCTCGATACGCAGGAAACCCTCAGCAGCGACGGCGTCGCCGTGAAGGTGAACGCCGTGCTCTGGTACCGTGCCGCGGATCCGGAGCGCACGGTCGTCTCGGTCGAAAACTGGCAGAACGCGGTGAAGCAGGCCGCCGAGACCGGGATGCGCGACACGATCGGCCAGAGCGAGCTGGACGGCCTGCTGCGCGACCGCCTGTCGGTCAACGCCCGGCTGCTGGAGGTCCTGCGCAGCGCGGTGCAGCGCTGGGGCGTGGAGATCGAGGCCGTCGAGCTGAAAGACCTGGACATCCCCGAACAAATGCAGCGCGCGATCGCCCGCGAGGCCGAGGCGATCCGCGAAAAACGCGCCCGCATCATCAAAGCAGAGGGCGAGATGGAGGCGGCGGCAAAACTGACGGAGGCGGCAAAGCTGATCGGTGCCCACCCGGCCGCGCTGGAAATCCGCCGGCTGCAGACGATCTCGGAGGTCGGTGCCGAACACAACAGCACCACGGTGCTCACCATCCCCGGGGAATTCCTCGCCGCTGCCTCGGCGTTCGCGCGAGCGCAATACGGTGCAACATCAGCGGAGTGATCGCGTGGGTGTCAGGACACGAGGTGGCGGCGAAAACTCTCCCTCTCCCGCAAGGGGAGAGGGAGAAGGCGATCACGCCCCAGGCAGCATCCTGCCCAACGGTCGGCCGGCGAACAGGTGGACATGAAAATGCGGCACCTCCTGCCCGCTATCGGTGCCCATGTTGGCCAGCAGCCGGTATCCATCCGCCTCCAGCCCCAGGTCGTGGGCAATCCGCCCGACCGCCCGCACAAACCCGGCGATCTCCGCCTCGCTCCCCCCGCCGAGAAATCGGCAAACGAGCAATACTTGCCCTTCGGGATCACCAGCACATGCGTCGGCGCCTGCGGGTTGATGTCGTGGAATGCCAGGACCCAGTCGTCCTCGTAGACCTTCTTGCAGGGGATCTCCCGGCGCAGGATACGGGCGAAGATGTTGGCGTCATCGTAGGGCGGCATACCGCTGACCGGCATCGCTGGCTCCTGGCATGATGGATCAGGGGATTTTCGTCGTCTCCAGTCCGAAGGCAATCGGTAGCTGCGCCGCGCGGGAGGCCTTTTCGGCGATGCCGCTGACGCCTTCGCGGCGCTTCAACTCGGACCAGACCTCGTCGGGACTGACATCCGCGGACACCCAGAGAACGATCAGGTGGTACAGCACGTCGGCGCTCTCGGCGACCACGGCGTCGCGGTTGCCGGCGACCGCCTCGATCAGGCACTCCACCGCTTCCTCGCCGAATTTCTGCGCGACCTTGGCGGTGCCGCGCGACAGCAGGCGGGCCGAGTGGCTGACCGCGGGATCGGCGCCACGCCGGCTGACGACGACCGACCACAGCCGGTCGAGCACCGCGGCGGCGGGGCCCAGCGACAACGGCGGCGGTGGGCGTTCCGGCGATGCGGCGGTCAGCGCCTTGGCAAGCTGCTTCGGCGTCAGCCGCTTGGTCGGCTTCAGGCGGCCGAGCTTCGCCGGCTTGGTTCGGATGGCCTTGGTGAGTTTGGGCTTGGGCGGCTTGGCTCGCTTGCGCTTGTCGTCAGACTTGGCCATTGCCCCCTCCGTCAGGCCATCCGGCGCGGCAGGCGCACCGGAAGACCAGCCGCATTCAACGCCGCTTTCACTTGCGCAATCGTGAATGTGCCGAAATGGAACACGCTGGCGGCCAGCAGGCCGGTGGCGCCCGTGCCGGCACCTTCCACGAAATGCTGCAGCGTGCCGACGCCGCCCGACGCAATCACCGGCAGCCGAATTGCGCCGCACACCGCGCGCAGCAGCGCCTGGTCGAAGCCCTTGCCCGTGCCGTCGCGATCCATGCTGGTCAGCAGGATCTCGCCGGCGCCGAGCGCGGCAACCTGGCGGCACCAGGCGATCGCATCGATGCCGGTCGGGCGGCGGCCGCCATGCGTGAACACCTCCCAGCGGTCCGCGCCGGTCTGCTTGGCATCAACCGCAACGACGACGCACTGACTGCCGAACTTCCCCGCCGCTTCGCGGACCAGGTCGGGCCGCGCAACGGCAGCGGAGTTGATGCTGCACTTGTCGGTGCCGGCCAGCAGCAGGCGGCGCATGTCCTCGATCGAGCGGATGCCGCCGCCGACAGTCAGCGGCAGGAACACCCGCGCCGCGGTGCGCGAGACCACGTCGAGGATCGTGTCGCGGTTCTCGTGGCTGGCGGTGATGTCGAGGAAGCACAGTTCGTCGGCCCCGGCGGCATCGTACAGCGCGGCCTGCTCGACCGGGTCCCCGGCGTCGCGCAGCGCGACAAAGTTCACGCCTTTCACGACGCGACCGTCCTTGACGTCCAGGCAGGGAATGACGCGCAGCTTCAGCATGGGGTGCTTTTACAATCGTGACACGTGAGCGTTGCAAGCGCGTTGCGCGCAAAGCGGGCACGCGTCGCCGCAACGTGGAGGACAATTAACCGATTGATCCGGATGTAGTGTCGATCAGGCGGAATACAGCGCCAGTGCGGCCGCCGGATCGACGCGGCCATCGTACAGGGCACGCCCGACGATCACCCCCTCGATCCCCCCCTCGATCCCTCCTTCAATTCCCTGGGCTTCACCGGTCGCCCGAGCTTCCCCGGCCACCAGATCGCGCAGCGCGACAAGATCGTCCAGGCTGCCAACCCCGCCCGAGGCGATCACCGGGATGGCGACACGCCGCGCCAGCGCCGCGGTCTGCGACAGATTGAGCCCGCCCAGCATGCCGTCGCGGGCGATGTCGGTGTAGATGATTGTGGCTACGCCAGCATCCTCGAAGCGGCGCGCCAGGTCGAGCGCCAACAACGTCGAGGTCTCAGCCCAGCCCTCGGTTGCCACAAAACCTTCACGCGCGTCGATGCCGACGGCTATGCGGCCGGGGAACGCGCGGCAGGCGGTGCGCACCAGTTCAGGCGTCTTCACCGCGGCACTGCCGAGGATGACGCGGCGCACGCCCGCCGCGAGCCAGGCCTCGATCCCGGCCATGTCGCGGATGCCGCCGCCGAGTTGGACCGGCACGCGGGCGGCGTCCAGGATCGCGGCAACGGCGTCGGCGTTCACCGCCTTGCCGGCGAAAGCGCCATTCAGGTCGACCACGTGCAGCCAGGCGAAGCCGGCGTCCTGCCAGGCGCGCGCCTGTGCGGCGGGGTCAGTCGCGTAGACCGTCGCTTGATCCATCGCGCCGCGCTTCAGGCGGACGCAGGCGCCGTCCTTCACGTCGATGGCGGGGTAGAGGGTGAGGCGGGTCATGGGTCGATGTGAACCGATGTGCGCCTCCGGGCAATCGCGAATTGAAATCCCTTCTTGTCCTGACAATGCAGCTATACCAAGCGCGGTCGTGCCGGCACCGGACGCGCCGAGGATGTGTATCCGCGGCATGGCGAGCGGGCTGGCCGGACCGCACCAGCGGCGACGGGGCAACGGATCGGCACAGGCTACCCGGCGAATGCGGCGGGGCGCCGGCAAGTCTGCCAGCGGATCAGAACAGCCACAGCTTGTGATAGCCGATCAGCTACCCGCGCGCGGCGCGTGACGGCCTTCGCGTCGCGACACCGAAATCAGCCAGCAACCGCGCAGCGGCCGAGTGGAACCGGGCAGCGTCGCCATGCGCGCGCGCCAGCAGCATGGCACCTTCAAGAGCGCCGACGAGAAATCGCGCACTCTCGACTGGCGGACCGGAGAAGGTGAGTTGTGCGCTCGCCCGCCCATTCAGGAGCATCGGTGTCAGCCACGCCTCGTTGGCCGCGAAAAAGCGCCGCACCCGATCCTTGATCACCTCGGGCAGCGTCACGTAGTCGGCCGCGAGCATGCCGCACAAGCACATGCGATCGTTGTCGAGCACGTCGGTGTAGATGCCGACATAGGCGCGCAACTTCGAACCGGCATCGTTGCAGCTCGCGTCGATCCGGCCCAGGGCGTCAAGAAAGGACTCCTGGTAGCGCTCGACCAACCGCTCTCCGAGGTTCGCTTTGGTTGGGAAATGATAATGCAGCGATGCCTTGGTGATGTTCAGGGCCGCGGCGATGTCGGCATAGCTGAATGCGTTGAAGCCGCGCGTCTGCACCAGATGCTCGGCGATATCCAGAATGCGGCCCGACGTATCCGAGGCCGCCAGAGCGGTCGACATCAAACTCCTTTCCCGCGCGCGAGCCGGTTGGCCCCGCTGCCAGATCGTTCACACAAACGGTATCCTACCAACCTACCTACTAGTTGACAACTTACCTTCTGAATGGTAGGTTGTCATCAACCGCGAGCGGAAACCGGAATGGTACCGCGCCTTCAGGGAGGAACACCGATGGCACAGCCGAATCAGGAAAAGCTGAATGCGCTACTGGGCCGAATGGTCGGCGATCTCGGCGCGATCGGGACGGGCGCGCTGGTGGTGTTAGGCGACCGTCTGGGCCTGTTCAGGGCGATGCGGGCGGGTGGCCAACTGACCGCCGGCGAACTGGCGGCACGCACCGGCACCCACGAACGTTACATCCGCGAATGGCTCTCCGGACAGGCGGCGGCCGGTTACGTCGAATACGACCCCGGCAGCGATCGGTTCTGGCTCGGTCGAGAGCAGGCGTTGGTGTTCGCCGACGAGGATAGCCCGGCGTTCATGGCCGGCGCGTTCGAGGTGATGGCGAGCCTGTGGATCGACGAGCCGAAAGTCGCCGAGGTCTTTCGTACCGGCAAAGGCTTGGGATGGCACGATCACAGCGCCTGCCTGTTCCGCGGCACCGAGCGATTTTTCCGGCCGGGATACAACGCCAATCTCGTTGGGTCCTGGCTTCCCGCGTTGGACGGAGTGGTCGAAAAGCTGCAACGCGGCGCACAAGTGGCCGATGTCGGGTGCGGCCATGGGGCGTCGTCCGTGCTCATGGCCCGCGCCTTTCCCCGATCCCACTTCACCGGGTTCGACTATCACGCCCCCTCGATCGAGCGGGCGCGTAACGCGGCCGAGGAAGCTGGCGTTGCCGGCAACACGCAGTTCAAGGTCGCGTCGGCCAAGGCCTTTCCGGGCACCTACGATCTGGTTGCCTTCTTCGACTGCCTGCATGACATGGGCGATCCCGCCGGCGCATCGGCGCACGTGTACCAGTCACTCAAACCGGACGGTACATGGATGATCGTCGAGCCATTCGCGCACGACCATCTGGCGGCGAATCTCAATCCAGTCGGACGGGTGTTCTACGCGGCTTCCACCATGGTCTGCACGCCGGCTTCCCTGTCACAGGAAGTCGGCCTGGGCCTTGGCGCGCAAGCCGGAGAGGTGAAGTTGCGCCAGGTCGTGACGGCCGGTGGTTTCACCAAATTCCGCCGCGCCACCGAGACGCCATTCAATATGGTCCTCGAGGCGCGTCGCTAGGAACTTGCGCAAGAGCGCGAGACCACGGGAACAGCGAGCCTGATGCCAATCCGTGGCAACGCGGCCCTTTCTAGCGCTTCAGCGGATGCATGCCGTTACGATAACCTATCAAACCGGTACGGGAGAGCGAAAATGCCAGCTTTCAACATCGTAAGGTTCCGTGTTAAACACGAGCAGGACAACCGGTTTCTCGATGCGCATCGGGACGGCAAGGCCAATTGGCCCGGCCTTCTGCGCGGCGTGATGATCAGAACCGGCGATCGGGCGTACTGCCTCATCGGCGAGTGGGCAGACGCGAACGCGATGGCCGAAGCGCGCGGCAGGATGATCCAAACTCTTGATAGTTTCCGCGCAACACTTGAAGACCTCGGTCCCGGTCTCGGCGTTACCGATGCGGTGTCCGGTCCGGTGGTGCTCGATCTCCAGCACGGCGGGTAAGACCCCGCGCCTCTGACGGGCACATTGGAACGGATACCGATTGTAATACCAGCGGCCGTAAAGATTGACCCACCGACGGTGCCCCCCGTCATGCCGGGGAAGCATGCCCCGGCGGAGGCCGTGGGCCAGCATCCACGACATGTCTTCGTCGCAACAAAGAAAGTCGTGGATGCCGGGCCTTCGCTCAGCATGTATCCGTCACGACGTTATAAGATGAGCAGATCACGGCAGCCGAGATCACTTCTGTCTCGCGAGCGCTTATCTGGTCCGGTACGCCGAAGGCCCGGCGTGGCGCGAGGATCATCGCTGGCTGGGCAGCGAGTGGCAGACTCAACGCGTGATGCGTCCGCCGATGGTTTGCCGGCCGTTCATGGACGGGTGAGGGTGCTGGCAAACGGGCACAGAAGGCAAGTTAATCTCGGGTCATTGCCCCTTCTTGTTCCTTAACCGCCCGCTCGGCCGCCATGGTCGTGTACAGCCCGGCCAAGCGTTCCAGTGACGCCTGGATGGTAGGACTCCTCGCGGTCCCGGCCATGGCAGCGTATTGCGCGCCGCGCTCGCAAAGCTGGTCGGAACTCAAGGTGGTAAGGGGTGGGGAGACCAGCACTGGAACCTCTGCGATATGGGTCGAGAAGCCCCGCCGCACCGACGGGGCAAGTTTGAAGCGAGCGGCGGATGGGCGTGTCCAACGCATATCGTTAATGTTCCATGACATATTTGTCATTCGCTTCGGTGTCAAACAAATCCGCCTTCCCCTGGCATCAATCCCGCGGCATCTCCCACTCCACCCCGACCTTCACCACCGGCCCGCGCGCCTCAAGCCGCCTGAACGCGGCTTGCAACCGCTGCTATGTGACCCCGGACCACCGAAATGCTGATGTTTCCAGCATTTCAGTGGCCTGCCATCGCGCGCGGGGTTGCCCGGGAAGTCAGTCTACGGCCGGGCGCCAAGCCGAGGCTCTTACCAGTGGCCCCAAGCCGGCCGAACGGTCAGTCATCAGGGCCGCAGGTGTGCAGGTCGCCATCAGCAAAACAGCGCCGCGTGTGCAACTCTGCCAGACCACCGCACACCTCCCGGTGAGCCGCGTCACAGAGACTCAACGCCAATTTCCCCGCATCCGTCAGAACGCCGCAGCGGAACACACTGCGCGGATTTATTTCGCCTGAGCCCTGCCCGAGGGTGGCGCCGCACTTAACCCCCGGCGTCGAACCTGCCGTCCTCGCTGTGCCGCCCGCGATCAGCGCACCGCAAACTGTATCTTGCCGAACATGATGTCGCGCTCCTTGTCGGTCATCTGGCCTTTGCGTTGGTTTTCCCCCAGCACCGCCACGCCGCGCTGCACCGCCGGCCGGGCGGCGATCGTGTCGTGCCAGCGTTTCAGGTGCGGATAGTCGGCCAGATCGATGTCCCGCCGGTCCGGATTGCGGATCCACGGGAAGGTAATGATATCGGCCATGCTGTACTCGTCGCCGGCAAGCCAGGCAGCTTCCGACAGGCGCTTGTTCAGCACCCGGTGCAGCCGCTTCACCTCATTGGTGTAGCGCTCGATGGCGTAGGGCAATTTCTCCACCGCGTAGTTCGCGAAGTGGTTGTATTGCCCGAACATCGGCCCGACGCCGCCCATCTGGAACATCATCCATTCCAGGCACTTGTAGCGCCCGACCGGATCGGTCGGAATCAGCCGCCCGCCGGTCTTCTCCGACAGGTAGATCATGATCGCCGCGGACTCGAACAGCGTCAGTGGAGCGCCGCCCGGACCCTCGGGATCGACGATCGCCGGGATGCGGTGGTTCGGGGTTAGCGCCAGGAACTCGGGTTTGAACTGGTCGCCCTTGCCGATATTGATCGGGATCACCTTGTAGGGCAGCCCGAGCTCCTCGAGTGCGATGTGCACTTTGTGGCCGTTCGGTGTCGGCCAGCTCCAGACCTCGATCATCCGTCCATCTCCCTTCGTGTCAGGCTTATCGCATTTGTTTTAATTCGCCATCCGTGTCAGGCGTTCCCTGCCAGATAGTCGATCGCCGCCTGCACGCCGCCCGGCTTGTGCGGCACGCCGGCGGCGCGCAGCCCCATCTCCACTCCGCCGAGCGTCCCGAGCAACTGCAGATCGCCAAAATCGCCCAGATGACCGATGCGGAACACCCGATCCTTCAGCATCCCAAGCCCGTTTCCCAGGCTCATGTTGAACTTCTCCAGGATCACCGCGCGCAGCCCGTCGGCGCTGTGGCCCTCCGGCAGCCGCACCGCCGTCAATGACGACGAGTAGTGCCGCGGCTCGGCGCACTGGATCTCCAGCCCCCAGGCCCGCACCGCGCGGCGCGTCGCCTCGGCGTGCCGATCGTGACGGGCAAACACGTTGACCAGCCCTTCCTCCAGCAGCATCCGCACCGCCGCCTGCAGGCCGAACAGCAGGTTCGTGCCGGGGGTGTAAGGGAAATACCCGGTCTTGTTCGCCTCCAGCATCGGCCGCCAGTCCCAGTACGATCGAGGCAGCTTCGCACCCTCCGCCGCTTTCAGCGCCTTGGCGCTGACCGCGTTGAAGCTCAGCCCCGGCGGCAGCATCAACCCCTTCTGCGACCCGGCCACCGTGACATCGACCCCCCACGCATCATGCCGGTAGTCGATCGAGGCCAGCGACGAAATGGTATCCACCAGCAGCAGCGCCGGATGCCGCGCCGCGTCCATCGCCGCCCGCACCTCATCGATGCGTGAGGTGCAGCCAGTCGAGGTCTCGTTGTGCACCACGCACACCGCCTTGATGCGGTGCGCCTTGTCGTCCGTCAGTGCCTGGCCGATCGCGTCGACATCGGCGCCGCGCCGCCAGTCGGTCTCGATGAAGATCGGATCCAGGCCGAGCCGCGTCGCCATCTCGTTCCACAGTGAGGCGAACCAGCCGGTGCGGCACATCAGAACGGTGTCGCCGGCCGACAGCGTGTTGGTCAGCGCCGCCTCCCACGCGCCGGTGCCGGAGGCGGGGTAGATGATCACCGGCCCGTCGGTCTGGAACACCTTCTTCAGGTCGGCCAGGATCTCCACCCCGAGCGCGCCGAACGTCGGACCGCGATGGTCGATCGTCGGATTGTCGATCGCCCGCAACACGCGGTCTGGCACGTTGGTCGGACCGGGGATCTGCAGGAAATGGCGACCGGCGTGATAGGGCTGCGGCATCTTGGCTTTCCCGGGATGTTCCGTCTTGGCCGCAGGCTGGCGCGGCTCGCGCCGCGGGGCAAGGTCCGGGCGACAGGCCCGGGCGACGAAGCGCTGGCACTCCCGCTGCGGCTCTCGACAGATCGGCCTAGCTATGACAATCTATGTCACATGCCAGCGGCCACGCTCATTCTGCACCGCAAACGGCACTACGACGACGGCACCATATCGGAGATGAAGCTTTGGCTTGTGCCAAATCCGGTCCGAGGCTCGCGGCACAGGTTCAAATACAGCTTGTTCTTCGGCCGGGAAGGGGAGCGCATGATCGGCTACGACAACGAGGCCGGTAAGGGCGACCACCGGCATCTAGGCGGCCGCGAGGAACCGTACCGGTTCACCACGCCGGAACAGCTGCTCGCGGATTTCCTGGCTGACGTCAGCGCGGCGCGCCGCCAGTGACGACACGGAGGGTCATTGCATGGACGACTTGAAACGGTCCGACCTGAAGGTGAGCGTTGGTGGCAGCATCGAAGATGATGCCGCCGCCTTCCTTCACGCCTGGCATCGCGCGGAGCGTGGCGAGCCGGTCAACCAGCGCGTCCTGGCGTTCGAGAGCTGGGAGGGCCTGGTCCGAAGTCATGACGGGCGAGCGCTATAGGCTGCTGCGCCATCTGCATGCACATCCCGAGCCGTCCGTCTCGGCGCTCGCACGCGCACTCGGCCGCCAGTATCGCCGTGTCCACGCCGACGTTGCCGCGTTGGAGCACGCGGGATTGCTCGACCGGTCCGCCGGGGTGGTGCGCACGACCGCCGACCGGATCACCGCCGACATCAGGCTTTGAGGCGGAACCTGGCGCGAGTGGTGCCACCCTACAGCCCAAGCGGTTCAACTACCGCCAACGAGGAACGCAAGAAGCTCGTCTTGCTTATCTTACCATCAGCAGCAGTCATGGTGGCACTGTTGTTGATGCCGCTACATTTGCAGCGCTTCATATTCCCCCCTCCTGGCAAGATTGTCAGCGGCCCTCTCTACGGCGGAGCGCTTTTCATGCTTCCGCCATTTGTGGCATTCGTCTACATCATATGTGCTGGTTGCATCGCGCAACTGCGCAACAGGAGCCGGAAACGCTTTCCGGCATCGGCGCTGCCGATCTGGGGGATGTCGGACTGGCTAACTCTCATTGTATTGGTGTGTGCTGCGGCGATTTACACTTATGGTATTTCCGCCTATTGGTTTGTGACGCCGAATGGCCTGACCGTTCAATCAAGCTGGTTTGCACAACCAAAATCGTATCTTTGGGTTGACGTGACTCAGCGACAAATCGCTTGCTTCCCGTCGAGAGGCGGAGGCAGAAATGCCACATTCCGCCTCGAGCTACAGGACGGGCAGGAAATTGACATTGCCGATACCCAGCAGGCCGAATTCGCAAAGCACTTTGCTCAGCTAGCAATGCTGACCCACGCTGCTCCCGTCGTTGTCAATGACATCGGCGACGGGCGTTACTGTCCCAGCGTGATTTTGAACTTTCTTGCCGAGCATCGCCCGTAGGCACTGGTCGGCCCGCGACAGGCCCGGCTCGCCTGGCCGCCATCACCCCTCTGCCATGATCTTCTCACGCGCGGCGGACGCAATGAACGCCGAGCGCGTCAGCCCTCTGGCGCGGGCCGCTTCATCAATCGCCTTAAGCAACGAGGCGTCCAGCGACAGGTTCGCGCGCACCGGCCGGCCGCTATCCAACAGCAGCGGAATCATCACCGCCGTTTCGCCCGCCTGCACGTCCAACTCGCCATCGCGGATGATCTGACGCAGCGGGCGGGAAGCCGGCATTACCGCGCCCTTGGCGTTGCGATGTTCCGCCCATTCGCGCGCAGCAGAGATGGCATCGGCGATCGCGGCCTCGGCCGTCTCACCACCGCCATGGCAGCCGGGCAGGTCGGGGATACGGACGCCCCAGGTGTCCCCGGAGCCGTCGAGAATACCAACGTAATGCGGCACAACTACCTCCTAAATCCAGCCCGCCAGCTTGGCGATCGAACGCGCCACACCAAGCGACAGTTGCTTGTGGCGAGGGACAATGATCAGTACATCTGGCCGCGCGGCATGCTCGAACTTGTCGTGCTTGCTGCTGCCGACATCGACCCACCCCTCCGCTTTCAGCCTGACAACGATCTTGCGGGTGTTGGTCTCCACCGTCGCCGCTCCACCCCCTCATATGCGCAATATATTGCGCAATTCCGTAAGTCTGTCAAGCCGTCGATGCAGACCAGTAGTCGCCACCTTTACGCCCCACACCCGCGCGCGCGACAGTGCCGCCCATGACCACGCCCCTCTCCCCCCGCCTGGACCGAGCCCTCCAAACCCTCCCCCGCGCCTACCCGGGCCCCGGCGGCGCCGTCGCCGTCCTGCGCGCCGGCGAAACCCTCGTCCGCCATGCCTGGGGCTGGGCCAACGCCGAGCGCCGTATCCCATTCACCCCGCGCACGCTGTTCCGCATGTGCTCCATCACCAAGCAGTTCACTTGCGCCGCCGTGCTGGACGCCTTCCCGGACCCCGCGGTGCGGGACGAAGACGTCCGCGCCCGCCTGCCGAACCTGCAACAACCCCCACCCGGCGCACTGCACCTGTGCCACAACCAATCCGGCCTGCGTGACTACTGGGCGGTGGCGATGCTGCACGGCGCCCCAGCCGAATCCCCCTTCGGCGACACCGAGGCCGCCCGCGTCATCGCCGGTGCCCGCACGCTGCACTTCACCCCCGGCACCCGCTACTCATACGTCAACCAGAATTTCCGTCTCCTGTCGGACATCCTGCAGCACCGCACCGGCCGCAGTTTCGCGGAATTATTACGCGCCCGCGTCTTCGAACCCGCCGGCATGGAAACCGCGCTGCTCGCCGCCGACACGTCCGCCATGCCCGACGGCACCCAGGGTTACGAGGGCACCCAAGCCGCCGGCTTCCGCCCGGCCGCTAACCAAATCCTGTGGACCGGCGATGCCGGCCTCGGCGCCAGCCTCGACGACATGATCGCCTGGGAGCGCCACATCGACGCCACCCGCGACGATGCCGACGCGCTCTACAGCCGCCTCTCCACCCCCGTAACCTTCGCCGACGGCACCCCAGCCACCTATGGCTTCGGTCTGAACCGCACCGCCGAACTGGGCCGCAAAGTCACCGCCCACGGCGGCGCGCTGCGCGGCTGGCGCAGCCACCGCCTTTACGTCCCCTCAGAACGCATCTCCGTCGTCGTCATGTTCAACCACCTGACGGATGCACACGAGGCGGCGGTGGATTTGCTTGCCGCCGTGCTGGACCACGACCGCCCGCCACCCGCCGCGCCCGTCCCTCCCCCAGCTTGGCTCGGCGCCTACACCGAACCGGAAACCGGCCTCTCCGCGCGTCTAGACGCCAATCCGCCCGGCCAGATCCGCCTGCGTTACGGTCACACCCCGGAACGTCTCGACCTTCAGCCCGACGGCACGGCTCGCAGCGCCAGCGGCAACGTCCAGCTGCGCCCCGCCGCGGATGGCCTATGGATGGATCGCCCGCACGAGAACCAAAGCTCCCGCCTGCACCCCTGCGACGGCACACCGGCCCCCGACATCGCCGGCCGCTACCGCTGTCCGGAACTCGACGCCGAACTCACCGTCACCGACGCCGGCGGTGTCATCTATGGCGGCTTCTCGGGCTTCCTCGGGCAGAGCCGCATGGAGTTGCTCGACCCGATCGGCCCGGACGTCTGGGCGCTGCCTTGCCCACGCGCGCTCGACCATACGGCGCCCGGCGACTGGACACTGACCTTCAAGCGTAATGGCCCCGGCCGACCCACCGGCGTCGAGGTCGGCTGCTGGCTCGCCCGACGCCTGCCCTACGCGCGCATTGCCTGAACGCGACCGCCGCAAATGCAGCGGGGGGGCCTCACAATCGTGAGACCCCCCCCGCCAGCCACGCGAAATGCGCCGCGCCGCTATGGCTGATCAGGCACCAGCGGAGGTGGTGTAAGGCCGCCCACCTCATCCCAGATCTTGATGTCCTGCGTCTGCTCATGAACGGTGAGCGAACTGACAACCACGCCCACCGCGGCCACCGCCATCGGGTAGAACAGCCCAACCAGCGGAATCCCGGTGAATGTCGTCGCCAACGCCGTCGCAATGAACGGCACCCCACCGCCGAACACGCCGTTGCCTACATGGTACGGCAGCGACATCGAGGTATAGCGGATCTTCGCCGGGAACAACTCGACCAGGAACGCGGCGATCGGCCCGTACACCATCGTGACCAGGATCACCATGTAGAACACCAGCAAACATAGGATGACCGGGTTGTCCTTGAACGTGCCCAGCCAGGTGAACACCGGCCAATAGGTGATCACGGCCAGCGCAAAGCCCGCCCGCATGATCGACTTCGCGGCCGATCCGATCGGACAGCCAGCCGAACACCAGGAAGAACGGCGCGCCGAACAGCAGGGCGAACGTCAGCACCAGATAGACCATCACGAACGGCAGCTTCAGCACCGCGATCATGTAGGTCAGCGCGTAGAACTGTCCGGTGTACCAGACCACGCCCTCGGGCGCGGTGAAGCCGAACAGCGCGATCAGGATCAGCCCCCAGTTCTTGCTGCTGCTGAAGCTGTCCAGCGCCGGGTTGGTCGAAGCATTGCCCTGCTGCTTCAGCCGGGCGAACAGCGGCGACTCCTCCAGCTCGCATCCGGATATAGCCGGCAAGCACCACCAGGATTGCCGAGATCAGGAACGGGAAGCGCCAGCCATAGCGCCTGAAACGCGGCGTCGCCCATGCCGAGGCGGAAGGCCAGGATCACCAGCAGCGCGAACACGATCCCCATCGTCGCGGTAGTCTGGATCCAGCTCGTGTAGAAGCCGCGCTTGCCGTCAGGCGCATGCTCGGCGACGTAGGTCGCCGCCCCGCCATACTCGCCGCCCAGCGCGAGGCCCTGCATGACGCGGCATCCCACCAGCAGGAACGGCGCCAACCAGCCGATCTGCGTCGTAGGTCGGCAGGCAGCCCGACCGCGAAGGTTGCGGCGCCCATCAAGCGCGAGCGTCAGCATGAAGGTGAATTTGCGGCCGACCAGGTCGCCCAGATGGCCGAAGAACGATGCGCGCCGAACGGCCGCACCACGAAGCCGGTCCAGAAAATGCCCAGGCTGACAGGAAGCGCCGTGCGGTTCATGCTGCCGGCGAGAAGAAATGCGTGGCGAAGAACACAGCCAGGACGCCATAGAGGTAGAAATCATACCACTCGATCAGCGTGCCGCAGGACGACGCGGCGATGATAAAGGGCAGGCTTGGCCGCGCCTGTGTCTGGTCGCGGTTCATGGTCATCGTGGCGCCGGACATGCGCGTCTCCCCCTGGAATTGGTTGTTTCAACCGTCGAGCGCTGGCATTCCGCGGCCCGAGTTGGATCACCGATCCGGGGAGCCGACAATTCGGTGTTGCCGAGTCGCCAGGATATTGGCCGAATAATCCTTATTGTTCAACGACCAACGAATACCAACGATCGGACCAGCCAATTGCGCCCGCCAATCCCGCTCCGCAGGTGCATTGGGTGGATCAGGGCAGGTTCGCCAGCACCGCGTCGCAGTTGCTGCGTCCCGCAAGCAGGCAGTCCTCGATCATCCCTTTGCTGTGCAACTCGTGGACCAGAAACAGGCCGACCACCAGCAGCACCAGCGTGATCGCAACGCCGGCCAGGCTCGCCGTCTGCCGATCAGCGGCCTCCTGGTCGTCGGTCTCGTCCAGCACATGATAGTTCTGGCGCATTTCCACCCCCCAGACGCGGCACAGGATGCGCGTCAGGTCCGCTTGATTCTGGGCGCTGCGATCACCGGTTGCAAGGCATTCGAGCACAACGCAAATCGCGTGCCCGCCTTGCATCAACCGGTTGCCCCGCGGCGGGAACAAAGCGATACGCAATCCTATGTCCGCCGCGGCGATTCGCCACCTGTCTCGTGACCACGCCTTCGCTGAGCTAATTCGCCGCGTCGGCCCGCCGCTGCTCGCCGCGGAGATCGATCGCCAGAGCAGCCCCTATGAGGCACTGATGCGCGCGATCGCCCATCAGCAACTGCACGCCCGCGCGGCGCAGGCGATCCTGGCGCGCTTCATCGCGCTGCATCCCGACACCAGCTTCCCGCTTCCCGCTTCCGTGCTGCTGCACCCGGAGATCGTGCTGCGCGGCTGCGGCTTCTCCGCCGGCAAGATCGCCTCCTTGCGCGCCATCTGCGCGCACGCGCTGGATGGCACCATCCCCACCCGCCGCGGCGCCGCGCGGCTGAGCGACCAGGCGCTGATCGAACGCCTGACAGGCATCCGCGGCGTTGGTCGCTGGACGGTCGAGATGCTGCTGATCTTCGGCCTGGGCCGCCCCGACGTGCTGCCGGTGGACGATTTCGGTGTGCGCGAGGGTTACCGCTTGCTGTACGGGCTGGAGGCACAGCCCAAGCCGCGCGCACTGGCCGAGATCGGCGCCGCCTGGGCGCCGTATCGCTCCCTCGCCGCCTGGTACCTGTGGCGCGCCGCCGCCGACGGCAAGCCGGTCAAGGTGCGCCTCAAGACGTGATGATGCCGGGCAACGCCCGCCATTTCCTAAGCGCCGTCATCATGACTTTTTGATCCCTATCCCCGGCCTGACGCTCAACGCCACCAGCTTCTCCCTTACACGAGACGAACCAGGCAGGCGCCGGAGGTAAGGATGCACCGGCCGCCACGCCGCCTATTCCGGCAGCTTGCCGCCAGAGAGGTTGTCGACCTTGCGCTCCAGGGCAGCCGTCAGCCCCGGCACGCCGCCGCTAAGCAGCAGCTCGCGAAAATCTGCACGCTGCACGGCGACGCGGCTGATCGAGCCATCCGACAGCACGTCCACCACCTGCCACCCGGCCGGAAAGCGGCGCATCACGTAATCGAGTTCGACCGATGAGCCATCGGCGCGCACCAACTTGGTTTGCACCACCACCTCGCCGGTGCCGACCTCGCGCGTCGTCGGCAAGACCTGGAAACTTTGGCCATTATAGCTGCTGAAGTTCGCGGCGTAGGTCGCAACCGTGTAGCGGCGGAACGCCTTCATGAGCGCCGGCTTCTGCGCGGCCGGCAGCGTCGCCCAGGAAAGACCGACCGAGGCCGCAAGCACCGCCTCGAGGTTGAAGACCTGCTCGATCACCGGCGCGAGCGCGCCATAGCGTTCGGCGAACGGCTTACCGCTCCCCGCCTTCATTGCCGCGAGCAACGCGTTGGCAAACTGCTGGATCGGGGCGATCGCCGCGGCGCCGTCCGTGGCCGCGGCGCTTGCCGACCGCCATGGCACGGCTACGACGAATGCGGCGATCGCGAGATCCAGCAGACCGCGGCGTCCGATCGGGGGGATATCGTGCGTCATCATTGCTCTTCCTCATATACATTCCGACGTTCACGCCAATCCGCGCGCAGCCGCCAGATGTCGGGTGAACCTGTGCGAAATCTAGCCAGCATTTCTCATACTGTCGCGGGATGATGGCCCAGGGTAGTGTTGGGTATTGTCCCGCCAACAGGTTTTCACGCCGCCGCCAATACCGGGTGTATTGGCCCACTGGGTACGTGACCCCATTGGGAAGTAACCAACGTACGAAAACCTGTCGGCCCGGTAAGGACCAAGCCAGCACCGGCGAGAGTGTGAGAAATGCGGGCTAGGAGCCCCCCAGCAATGGCACACCCATAAAGCCCCGCAGGTGCAGGTTGCCGCCTTCGTCCAGGATCCGTGACCTCGCCCAGCCAGGTGCCATCGGCTTCAGGTCTCTCATTCGTGATAATGATCCGTCGCCGCGGCCGCCGGCGCCGCAGACGCAACGTCGCACCAAAGCCGCTCGCGAGTATGCCTGCACAACATACAAGTGCTTGCGCACCTCACAAGCTGGAACATCGGGCCTGGTGTCCGGTTGTCAAGCTACCCGACATATTGTGCCGCGTATTGCCCCCCGGGAGCGTCGTATGGCCGCCGCCCCAGCATAAAACATCGGCACAAGACAAATGCCCTGGATATATGAAATGTCAGGTCGGTGCAGGTCCCGCGAACCACACCTATGGCATCATTTGGGGGCCGGCCTGGACCTATTTCCAGGTTGCCGGGACTTGCTGTAGGGACGTCCTACGAACCTGGCACGCCTGCACGCCGCGGCTTCTTTCGCTGCTCGATCCAATCCACCGCATCTTGCATCGTGACGATAGTCTCCACCACATTGTCTGGGATCATGAGATCGAACTCATCCTCGAAGGCCATGATGAGTTCTATCGCATCCAGGCTGTTGGCGCCCAGTTCATCAATAAACGATACCATGAGCGACACCTTACCTGGATCAATACCAAAATGGTTCACCACGACCGACCTGGCTCGTTCGAACGTGTCGTTCGTCGGTCTGTGCGTCTTTCGTCGCGACTTGTGCGGGCTGTTGGCGTGCGTGGACATTTTCGTGCCTCCTCCAGAATGTACTGTTGAACATCAGTTTTGCACCCCGTGGCAGCTTGCTCTCGCAGCCTCTCTGTCGGGCCGGGAACATATGATCGCGACACCGGTCTGATAGTCCGTTAAGCGGTAGACCGGCCCGGTGTTGGAGCGACAGTGCACGCGATCGGTAACGTCCAGATGATCGGCTTATGGCCCTGGCCCGCATTTCTCACACTCTCGCGGGTGCTGGCGCGACGAGGACCAAGCCAGCGCCCGCAAGAGTGTGAGAAATGCGGGCTAGACACGGCTGTCAATCATTGCTGCCTCTGCCGACTGGACTGCTGCTGTTGGCCACAGTGAGGTTTGCGTTCCACCAGCCGCCGCCCATTGCCACCAGCAACTGGATTGTGTCCTGGTAGCGCTGCGCTTCCGCCCGGACATAGCCAAGCAACGCCTGCTGGTACTGGCGCTGCGCATCCAGCAAATCGAGAATCCCGGTCGTCCCATTGCCATAAGTAAGGCGTTGCAGACGCACGGACTGTGACGCCGTATCGAGTGCACGCTGTTCGTCGACCAAGAGACTCGCATCGTGGGTCAGCGCCTGCAGGATATCGGCGACTTGCCCAAAGGCTTGCAGCACCGTTTGTTGGTAATCCGCGGCGGTCGCCTTGAAAGAGGCCAGCGCGACCCGTCGTTCCGCCTGCCGCGTACCGCCGTCGAAGATCGGTTGGGTGAGGCCCGCGGCGATGCTCCAGACGAGGCCGGACGGACTGAACAGATGCCCCGGATCCAGCGCCGACGCACTGACCCCGCCCGAGAGAGTTATGGCGGGATAAAGTTGTGCCGTCGCAACGCCAATCTGTGCGCTCGCAGCGTGGAGCTGCGCTCCGGCCGCCTGAATGTCAGGACGCTGGCGAACGAGTTCCGACGGCAGGCTGACAGGCAGTTGGCCCGGCAGCGTCAGCGCGGCCAAATCGAAGTCCGGCGGCGACCAATCGCCGGGCGCGCGACCCAGCAGGACAGCCAGCGCGTGCCTGGCCACGCTTAGCTGCTGATCGAGCCCGGGCTGCAATGTCTCATCCGCAGCAAGCTGGCTTTCGGCGGTGACCACATCATTGTCAGGTACGGTTCCGGCCTGGCGCTCTGTCTGCACGAGCGCCAGATTCTGCCGATCGATGTCCAGCGTATCGCTGACGGCTTTCTGCTGGGCGCGGATCGCGGCCACCTGAACCGTCTGCGTCACCGCATTGCCGGTCAGCGTCAAATAGGCCGCATCGAGCTCATCGCGCTGGTAGTCGGCCAATGCAGCTTCCTGCTCGATCTGACGACGCGTGCCACCGAATATGTCGAGCGCGTAGCTGACGGTTGGTCCGAGCTGGAACAGATTGAAATTCGGTGGAAGTTGAACTTGGTCCGGATGCAATCCGAACGCCGAGGCGCTGACCTTTTCACGCGTGGCGCTGGCACTGAAGCCTACCTGGGGGTAAAGCGCTCCGGTGGTTGCCGTGACCGTCTCCCGCGCCGCTGCCAGCCTTGCTTTTGCCGCATCAAGCGTGGGACTGCCGACGATCGCCTGTTTTACCAGCCGGTCCAGGTCCGGCGATCGGAATAGCGTCCACCAGTCGGCCGTCACCTTTTCACCGAGCGCAACGGCCTGCCTCGGCGCCGCCGGTCCGGTGTCGGGCGCGGTCGCCTCGCCAGGCGAGGTATAGCGTGTCGCCGACGGCGCAGCTGGCGGCTTGAAATCCGGACCGACGGTGCAGCCGGACAGCACGATGGCAAGCAAGGCCGTTGGGGCAAGCACGGCCGTTGGGGCAAGCATGGCCGTTGGAATTGGCGGGGCCCAGCTACGCATGGCCCCACCTACCCATGACCGGAGTCCCGCGCCGGATCAGCGGATGGTACCAGCCCTGCGCCGGTCGCGAGATTCGACCGCATCCGACAGAGCAGCGCGTGCACTTGGGTGGCTTCGGCGTCGGACAGTCCAACCTGCGCCTCACGCTCTATTCTCCTGGCAAGCTCGTAGATGCACGCAATGAAAGGCAATGCCTTGGCAGTGGGCACCAGCAGATGGGCGCGCCGGTCGTGCGGATCCGGCATGCGCGCGACAAGGCCGTCCGCCTCCAATCGATCGAGCAGGCGAACAAGTGTCATCGGGGTGATGTCGAGACTGTGTGCGAGGGCGGCCTGGTTGACGCCGCCAGGCGGCTCGAGATGGATGAGCACGGCGCACCGCGCGCAGGTCATCCCGGGAAGCCGGGCCCGCACGGCTTTGTCGCAGCGCTTCCGCCACAACCGGGCGGTTTCGTGCAGCAGCCGGGCGATCGTGTCCGGACCCGCGGCCCGCGATTTCTGCGGCATGCAACACGGTGTCGAGGCCGGCCTGCCGGGGGCGATGTGTTGCCACAGCCGGCGGATGGTCGCTTCGTCTGTCCGGTCGCGCTGCATAAGCTGCTGGACCATCGGCTCGGCCAGAAGCTCGTCGAGCGTCAGCGCGTCGGACGGGCGCTGAGCCGTCGGTCTGCCCGGACTGTCGCTGGCGTGCGATGTGGGCGCGGCCGGTGCGGTCTCGTGTCGTGCCATAGCCGTCATGATTCCGCCCCTTCCACATGACCGGCGGCGCCCGCACCGGACGCCTGATTGAAGACAACGAGCAGCGGGGTCATGACGAGTGTGATGACCAACAACAATTAGTGGTAATCGGTACAAGCAATGATCTACATCTGCTGCGTGACGACAGCATCGTGCGCAACAGTTCGTGGAGTTCAAGCCGGCGCATGGAGAATGAATCCTACGCCGCGCACGCTCAGTATCATCGGCGTGTCACCCGGTCCGTCGAGCTTGTGGCGCAACCGGCCGATATGCACGTCGACCAGGTTGGTGTGTGGCGCGAAGCGGTAGTTCCAGACCCTTTCCAACAGTATCGCGCGGGTCAGCACCCGGCCCTCATGGCGCATCATGTACTCCAGTAGCTTGAACTCGCGCGGCAACAGTTCCAGCTCGCGATGACCGCGGTGGACCACGCGGGTCAGCAGGTCGAGCTCCAGCGGCCCGACGCGCAGGATGGTCTCGTGCCGCGCCGCGGGCCGCAGCAGCGCCTCCAGGCGCGCCAAAAGTTCGCTAAGCTGCTGCACGACCGACTCGGCCAGAAGCTCATCGAGCATCAACTCGTCGGATGGACGCTGAGCCATCGCTTGACCCAGGTTGGCAGGGGCGCCCGACCTGGGCGCAACCGAAGCGGCACCGTTTCGAACCGTGTTCGTCATAATTCCACCGCGTCCGCGTGTTCCACGGCACCGCCCCCGACGGACGCCTTCTTGAAGACGACCAGCAGCGGTATCACGATCACCGTCGCGATCATCAACAACTTATAGTCGTCGATATACGCAATGATCTGCGCCTGCTGCGTGACCACGGCATCAAGCGCGGCGCGTCCGGCGGCGGTAACCGGGCTCCAGAACCGCGCGATCACCGGCACGTCGAACATTCGGTTGATGCCCGTAACGTGCTGCGCGATGTCGGCGTGATTTACCTGCGTGTTCGTTGTCAGCAGGCTGTTCACCACGGAGATGCCAATGCTGGAGCCGATATTGCGTGACAGACTATAGAGACCGGCGCCTTCCGCGCGTTGCTCGGACGACAGCGTCGACAGAGTCACCACACTGAGCGGCACGAAAATGAAGCCGAGACCAATGCCCTGGATCACCCCCACGACGATGATGGTCACCTGCGAAATGTCCGGCGTCCAGCCTGTCATCACATAAAACGACCAGGCAGTAAGTCCCAGGCCGGTACCGAGAAGCAGCCGAGTATCGACCCGCCCGGTCAGCTTTCCGACGACCAGCATGGCACCCATCGTCCCAATGCCCCGAGGCCCCATCACCAGCCCCGCGGCGACGATCGGGTAATTCATGAGATTCTGAAGAAACGGCGGTTGCAGTGCCAGCGAAGCGTAGTAAGTGAGGCCGACAATGGCGACGAACAACATACCCGCGGTGAAGTTCCTGTCCCGGAACAGCGACGGCCTGACGAATGGCTGGCGCGCGGTGAAAGTGTGGACAAGAAACAGGTAGAATGCCGAGACGGCGACCACGGTCTCGACGATGATCTCGCCGGAGCCGAACCAGTCGAGTTCTTCGCCGCGGTCCAGCATGACCTGCAGGGCGGCGATGGCCAGGCTCAGGGTACCGAAGCCGAACCAATCCAGCTTCGCCGTGGCATTCTGCGCTGTGTCCTTCAGAAATACCGTCATGCCGAGGAAGGCAAGAATACCGATCGGCAGGTTGATGTAGAAGACATAGCGCCAAGTATAGACCGAGGTCAGCCAGCCACCGAGCACCGGCCCCAACACGGGACCGGCCATCACCGCGACGCCCCATAGCGCCATTGCCGACCCCTGCCGCTCTTTCGAATTGATGTTGAACAGCACGGTCTGCGACAACGGAACCAGGGCAGCGCCGAACAAGCCTTGCAGCACCCGGAACAGCACGATCTGCACCAGGGACTGCGCCATGCCGCACAGCATCGAGGCGACAGTAAAGCCGGCGACGGAGACAAGGAACAGGCGCTTGAGCCCGAACCGCCCGGCGAGGAAGCCGGTCGGCGGCGTCATGATCGCGGCGGCTACGATATACGAAGTCAACACCCAGTCGATCTGGTCCTGGCTGGCCGAGACACTACCCTGCATGTAGGGCAACGCGACGTTGGCGATGGTGGTATCGAGCGCCTGCATCAGGGTGGCAAGGATCACGCAGACGGTGATCGCTGCTCGATTAATACCGTCAGGCGGGCGCTCGGCTTGCATCACGGTCCCCGCCGGGCCTGACCGAACAACGCGGTCGCGGGATTGGACGGCGCGCTTCGGGAATGGGGAAGAAGTTCCCCGCAGGAACTGCGTTGCCCGCAAGCGGCTGCGGTTCCTCCCAGCATGGACGCCAGGAAGTGCGGCAAGCCCCGCGTATGGCCGGTATCGACATCGACCTCGACGCTCATCCCGGCGCGCAGCGGTGGCAGGTGTTCGTCCGTTGCGTCGACACGCACGCGCAGCGGAACGCGCTGCACGACCTTCACCCAGTTGCCACTGGTGTTCTGCGCCGGCAGCAGCGAGAATTGCTGCGCCGCCGCTGGGCTCATGCTCTCAACGGTGCCGTGCCATTCCGCATCCGGATATGTATCGACCGTCACCGTAACAGGCTGCCCGGGTCGCACGTAGGTCAGCTCGGTTTCTTTCGGGGTTGCGTCGACCCAGACGTAGTCGGTAGCGACGAGATAGAAGGCAGTCGTCGAGGCCGCCAGGTACTTGCCGGGTGCAATCGCCGGCACCTGCGTCACGGTGCCGGCAAACGGCGCGGTGACGACAGAGTCATCAAGCTGCCGCTGCGCCTCCTCGACCTGTGCTTTGGCCTGCAAGTACATCGGGTGCTGCGTCACCGGAATGTTCGGGTTGCCGTCGAGCTTGGCAAGTTGCACCGCGGCCTGCTGGCGCAGGGACTCGAGCTTGCCTCGCTGCGCTTCCAGGGTGAAACGCCCCTGGTCATAGGTGGCCTTGGACACGGCGCCGCTGCCCACCAGCGATGCGCTGCGGTCATACGTCGCCTGATTGAGCGCGACCTGCGCCTGTTGCGCGGCGACGTCGCTCAGCATCTGCAGGTAGTTCCGCTTCATCGCATCAATGGTCAGCGCCGTCTGTGCAAGGTTGGCCTTGGCGTTGTCGAGGGCGATCTGGAACTGGCGAGGATCGAGGCGGTACAAAACCTGGCCAGGAACGACATGCTCGTTTTCCATGACGTCGACCTGCTTGACGGTGCCGGAGACGTCGGTCGAGATGCCAACCGTCTCGGCTTCGACATATGCGTCGTCCGTCGACATCACCTGGCCCCCGGTGACGTACCAATACCCGCTGCCGATCAGCGCGAACGGCAATAGCGCAAACAACGCCCAGCGCACCGACCGTCGGCGCGAAGGCCGTGACGCGCGCTCTGGCTCGCGGGGCATCTCTGCCGGCCGCTCCGGTTGCCCTCGGAATGCCTCAGGTCGCGCGGTTGGCGCCTTGGCCGTTTCGGCTGGCGCCAAGTCCAACGCCACATCGTCAGGCATACAAGCTCCTTCCGTACCTGAGTGTACACGATAGGAAGGTGTGGACTTTGACCGCAAATGAAAATCCTATATTTGTTGCATTTGGTGCTGAGGAGAATTCATGAATGCAGCGCGGTACCTTGGCCGACCTGACCGCATTCATCGCCGTTGCCGATCACCTTAGCTTTCGGCTGGCCGCATCGCAGCTTGGCGTCACGCCATCGGCGCTCAGCCACTCGATGCGGCAGCTCGAAGAGCGCCTGGGGCTGCGTTTGCTGAACCGTACGACACGCAGCGTGTCGCTGACCGACGCCGGCACTCGTCTACTGGAGCGGCTGCGCCCGGCAATCGATCAGATCGCCGGCGCGTTGGAGGACCTGAACCTCGAGCGGGACCGGCCCGTCGGGCGATTGCGGATCTATGCCGTCCATCTGGCGGCAGCCGCCGTGATTGCACCGATTTGGGGGCGCTTCCTGTCGACCTACCCCGAGGTCCACCTTGAGCTGCAGGTGAACGAGGCACCGCTCGACATCGTGGCGCAGGGATTCGACGCCGGTATAGGACCGCAGGACAGGGCGGCGGCCGACATGATTGCCGTCCGGGTGATGGGACCGATGAAAGTGGCCGTGGTTGGTGCGCCGTCCTACTTCGCCCAGCGGCCGCGGCCGCGCGTCCCCGATGATCTCACCCGTCATTGTTGCGTTCAATATCGTCGGTCCGGCAATGGCGTCGTGTTCGACTGGCCGTTCGAGCGCAACGGCAAGTCGCGCAAGACCGCGGTGGACGGTCGGGTGATGGTCGACAACCCCGATTTGGCCGTGCGCGCGGCGGTCGATGGGCTGGGGATCGCCTACACAATCGAAGCGCTCGCGGAACCATTCCTGCGTTCAGGCCAGTTGGTCCGCGTGTTGGAGGAATGGTCGCCGTCGTTCGAGGGGCTCTTCCTGTATTACCCGGGTCACCGGCAGGTTCCGGCCGCTCTGCGCGCGCTTATAGACATGATCAGGACAGTACGCCGCCCGAACTCAAATCGGCAGTTCGCTCGAGAATCCCTTCATGGCGGACTGAGCATATCAAACCAACGGTCCTAAACATTGATGCACGGGCCGCTACTCCCCGTCATGCCGGCGAAGGCCGGTATCCACGACTGTGTGCCAGGCATGGCGCTGATCTCGGAGGTGCAAGTCCTCTACGGGCCGATTGGCCGGAACCGTTAGCCGAAGGCAACTGCGTTGCAGCGATGCAGAGTGGGGAGGAAGCCGGAGGCAAAACTCGGAGCTGACGAACAGGAACCGGATACGAGGCCGGTGCGGTGGGGTAACCCGGCAGTGGACGGGGAAGCCCAAAGGCCAGTCGGACACGCGCACAGGTAAATCCGGCAGCGCTCGAGGGAAGGATCAGTGTTTTACCCTGGGAGATCTCCCGATCTCTCCAGACGATCGGAGCAGGGGGCCGGCGACGGCCTCCGATGGGCCGGGAGAAGTCAGCAGAGGCCATAGTAGTCCGGGCAACCGGGCGAAGGGCTGAATTCGACAAGCAGGGAGCAGCTTGGACCAATCGATGGACGTGAAGCGGCAGCAAGGCGGCGCGGACCAAGGGGACCTTCTCGACGAAACCCTGAAGGCCGCGTTGCGCCACGGCGCCAGCGGGGAAGGCGGAGCCGGACCTGGGGCGACTGAGGAGCCACAAGCGTCTGCGGCATGGGATCATGAACGAGCCTTGACGCGGCAACAAAATGCCGCGCTGAACCTTGTCGGAAACCGCCGTGATACGCGATCCGTACGTCCGGTGGTGTGAGAGGGGCGCTCCGCGAGGGGCGCCCCTACTCGATTTCTTTGCTGTAACGAAGGCAAGTCGCAGTTGGGTAGAGTACGTCAGTCCCGGCGATACTCAGCCTCGCTTTCCCGCCGACTTGGTGCCGCTGCGCGATCCCCGTGGCTTCGGCGCGGCCGCCCGCTTCTGCTTGGGCAACTTCGGCACGGGCTTGCCGGCGCGCAAGTCGGCGATCGTGGCGCGCGTGGTGATCTGTTCCGGGTTCATGCGCAGCTCCAGCACGGCGGGACGGCCGCTTTGCACCGCGCGGGTGAACGCCGGCGCGAACTCTCCGGTTTCGCTCACCACCTCGCCATGGCCGCCGAACGCTTCGATGTATTTCGCGAAATCGGGGTTGGTCAGCGCGGTGCCAGAAACGCGGTACGGGTGGGCGCGCTCCTGGTGCATGCGGATCGTGCCGTACATCTGGTTGTTGAACACCAGCACGATCGGCGCAACACCGTGATGGAACGCCGTCGCGATCTCCTGGCCCGTCATCAGGAAGCCGCCATCGCCGACCAGGCTGACCACCATGCGATCGGGGAACGCGATCTTGGCGCCGACCGCGGCCGGCACGCTGTAGCCCATCGCGCCGTTGGTCGGACCGATATAGCGCTGCGCGTCGCTGAAATTGATGAAGCGCGTGGCCCAGCCAGCAAAGTTACCAGCATCCGTCGTAACGATCGCATCGTCGTCCAGCAGCCGTTCCAGGTCGTGCATCGCGTGGCCGAGATTGAGTGTGCCCTGGTAGTTCGGCACCGCGCGCTGCGCCTCCCGCAGCGAGCGCAGCTCCGCGGTCCAGCCGGCCCAGCGAATCTGCACCGGCTCGATGGCCGCGGCGGCCAGGGCGAAAGCATTCAGATCAGCAACGATACCGACCGCCGGACGGAACACGCGGCCGATCTCCGCACCATCAGGATGCACCTGCACGATCGGCACGCTGCCCGCCATGTCCAGCAGCGTGTAGCCCTGCGTCACCGCGTCGCCCAGCCGTGAGCCGATCGCCAAAATCAGATCGGCCTCCTTGACCTTGCCGATCAGCGCCGGATCGGAGCCGACGCCAAGGTCGCCGGCGAAATTGTCCAGGGTCCCGTCGTACAGCGCCTGGCGGCGAAACCCAGTCGCGACCGGAATATCATTTGCCAGCAGGAAGTCGCGAATGGCGCTGCGTCCTGCCGCGCTCCAGCACGACCCACCCAGCACCGCGAGTGGTTTGCGTGCCCTGCCGAGCATCGCCCGCAACGCAACGAACGCGGCGGGATCGGGATGCGCCGGTGTGACCAACACACGTGCCAGGTCCACGACTTCCGCTGTCTCGCGCTGCATCTCTTCCGACAGCGCGATCACCACCGGACCAGGCCGGCCCGAGGTCGCGACATCGACCGCATGCGCAACGATCTCCGGAATGCGCTTCGTCTGATCGATCTGCGTCACCCATTTGGCGACAGAACCGAACATGCGGCGATAGTCGATCTCCTGGAACGCGTCGCGCCCAGCATCCTCGTGCGGGATCTGGCCCACGAACAGCAACAGAGGCGTACTGTCCTGCATCGCGATGTGCACGCCGATCGCGCCATGGCAGGCACCGGGACCCCGTGTCACCATCGCCGCCGCCGGGCGCCCGGTCAGCTTGCCGTATGCCTCGGCCATGTTGACCGCCCCCGCCTCGAACCGGCAGGTCACCAGCTTCAACTTCTGCCGCACGTCATACAGGCCGTCGAGCGTGTCAAGAAACAACTCCCCCGGCACCGAGAAGACATGGTCGATGCCCTGCGCGACCAGCGCATCCGCCAGGATCCGGCCGCCCAAACGCGGCGTGATGCGGGCCTTGCGGGCCTGAGCCAATTCCATTGCGTGCCTCCCGGACAACGACGTGCCGGGATGATTACCGGATCAAGCCGGCCGCGTCACGCAAGGCCGGCGAAAACTCTCCCCCTCCCCTTGAGGGAGGGGGCTGGGGGGAGGGGTTGGTGCCAGTGTCGCACCGAAGCCTCTCGGAAACCGACACCGTCATTCACGCAACCCCGGTACTGGAACAAATCGCCAGGTCAAACCTTCTCCCGGCACCAGACCAGATGCCAGCCACAACAAAAGCAGGAGCGAACGATGCGCGTGGTCCCCGCCCTGCGGCCCACCCTACATCTCCAAATAAATCCGCCCATCAAACAGCCGCCGCGTGGTGCGGAAGAACGAGCCGCGCTGCGCAACCCACTCGCTGGGACCGATCTGCTCGACCGCGGCGCCGACCGACAGGATGCCGGACGGCATGCCGATGCGGATGGCCTCGCGACCCGCGGCGCCCGGCGCCAGCGCGCCCGCCACAAGCGTGCCGGCGATGCGCGCGGCGACGCCGGTGCAGAGCGATGCAGTCAACGGCAACGCGCGATGCGGCTGCCCGTTCGACAGGAAGCGCGCGGTGAGATCGACGTCGCCCTTGCCGATCGCCTCACCGGTCAAGGTCAGCGCATCCGCCGGCGGAGCAACGAAGCCGATCATCGGCACACCCGGAATGGTTGCGGCTTCCGCCATGTCGCGCGCGATGCCCATGGCGACTGCGGCGCATTGCCTGATCGCTTGCAGCCTGGCGAGAAGGTCCGTGTTGGCGTCAAGCTGTTCCGGCAACTCGGTACCGGTCAGGCCGAGATCGCTGGCACGCAGGAACACCCCGGCATTGGCCGCGTCGACCATCGACGCGGCGATCTTGCCGACGCCTGGCACATCCAGCATGTCCACCGGATGGCCGGTCGGCAGCAGCTTCCCGGTGGTCGCACCGCCGGGCGCAATAAAATCCAGCCGCACCGGCGCCCCGGACCCAGCGACGCCAGGGATCACCAGATCGCCATCGTAACGCGGCTTGCTGTCGCGCAGTGGGAACGTCGCGTGGATCAGCTTCTTCGTGTTGGTGTTGTAGATACGCACGGTTGCCGCGTCACCATCAACGCACACCAACCCCTCATCCATCGAGAACGGCCCGACCGCCGAGCTCATGTTGCCGCAATTGGCGCGATAATCCACGCGTGGCTCGCGGATCTGCACCTGGGCGAAGGTGTAGTCGACGTCGGCATCGTTGCGCACCGATGGCGCGATGACGCAGACTTTCGACAGCGACGAGATGCCACCTCCCATGCCATTGAGCTGGCGGCCATACGGATCCGGGCTGCCCATCGCCGCGAGGAACAACCGATCCCAATCGGCGCGCTCCGCCGGCAGGTCGCGCTGGTGGAACATCACCGCCTTGGATGTGCCGCCACGCATAAACACGGCCGGCAACGTGATCGTGGTCATTGGACGAACTCCCCCATGACATGGCGGGCAAACAGATCAACCGAGCGCTCCGTCTCGGCCAGCGTCAGACTGCCGAACGCGAAGCGACACAACAGATAATTGATGCCGCCATCGGCAATGTCACGCGCCAGGAAGTCACGCACCTTCGCCGGCGCGCCGGCGATCGCCCGACCGGTGGCCTCGGCCTCGTCGAATTCCTCCGGAAATATGGCGAAGGGGTTGGCCGGCCGCATGTTGTGGCGGTCCCATAGCTTCAGGAAACTGGCGCGCCACTGGCGATAGGCCGGGCGCGCGGCCTCCAACGCTTCCCGGTCGGTGTCCGCCACCACGATGTGCCGGTTGACGGCCAGGAACGGAATGGTCTCCGGCGGGTGACCCAGCGCGGCCCACTCCACCCGATAGCGATCGGTGATCGCGCGCGTGCCCTTGGCGTCAAGATTCGCCACGACGTTCACGTTGTGCTGCGCGGTCCAGACCGTTCCATCGGGCCGACCGATCCCGTACCAAAGCGGAGGATACGGTCGTTGCACCGGAGCCAGTTCCATAGGCACGTCACGAAACTTGTAGTATTTGCCTTCGAATGTCAGCTCGTCGGTGGTCAGGCCGCGCAGCAGCACCGCCAGCGCTTCCTCATACATCGGCCCGGTATCCGCCGGATCGTGACCGAAATAACAATTCTCGATCGGCGAGATGCCACGGCCGATCCCCAGCAACATGCGTCCGCCGCTCATCTGATCCAGCATGCAGACCTCATCGATCAGACGCAGCGGGTGATACAGCGGCAGCGTGTAGACCAGCGGGCCGAACCGCAGGCGTTGCGTGCGCTGCGCGACGGCGGACAAGTAGACGCTGGGCGACGGCGACAGGCCAAGCGGCGTCGCGTGATGCTCAGCCACATGATAGCCGTAGAAGCCGGCCCTGTCGTACGCCTCGACCAGCGCCAGCCGATCGGCATAGAAACGATCAAGCGGGCCAGCGCCGCGATCCATATGGTCGAACACGCCGAATTGCATTGCCGCCGCTCCTTGGTTCAGGCCGCTTTTTCTTCAGGCCGTTTTGGCCAGCCGTTCTTTCTCCGCCATGCGCTGCTTGAGCTGCTCCGGCGTCAGCCGCACGATGTCCTCATTCTGGTGCGCATAGAGATGATAGTCGCTGGTGTCGAGTTCCTCGAGCACCAGGCGCCCGCCCAGCACCTCGGCCTTCCACGCCTCGTGCGCGGGCTGGCGGTCATGGAACTCCGGCATCACTTCGCGGCCGAACAGCTCCAGGCTGTCGCAGATCGCCTGGTGGCTGGTCTTGCCTGCCTGGTTCAGCAGGATCACCTGATCGACATGCGCTGCCTCGAACAGGCGCAACCGCTGGCGGATCGTTTCGGGTGAGCCGATCAGCCCGTTGCGCAACGCCTGCTGGGCCTTCTCGGTCTTCCGCCAATCCTGATATTCGTTCCAAAGGTTGCCGGTACCCGGCGCATCGACGCCTTTCCGCCCGTAATACGACAGCGCGAAGATGAAGAACGTCCAGCCGGCGGCCAGCTCGATCGCCTCCTCGTCGGTCGGCGCGCACATGAACCCGTTGACGATGGCGATGTTGGGATTGGGCTGATACTCGCTCAGCCGATTCGGCCGGTGCAGGAAGTTGTTGTAATAACGGTGCACCCAGGCCTGCGCGGCATCGGGCGAGACGAAGCTGAAGCCCAGCGCGCCCATGCCCCATTCGCCGGCCTGGCCGATGGTCTGGATGTTGGAGCACGCCACCCACAGCGGCGGGTGCGGTTTCTGAAACGGTTTGGGCACGACATTGCGCGCCGGAAAATCGTAGTACTGCCCGTGGAATTCCCACGAGGTGCGCGTGAACATTGGAATGATGGCGCGCACCGCCTCTTCCCAGCGGTCGCGCTTGTCGCGCACGCGGATGTTGAACGGGTGCAGCTCCGCCGGGCCGGCACCCTCACCCATGCCAAACTCGACGCGTCCACCCGACAGCAGGTCGAGCGTCGCCACCTTCTCCGCCACGCGATGCGGCTGGTTGGTGGTAAGCTGGATGATCCCGTGACCCAGGCGAATCCGCTTCGTGCGCTGGCTGGCCGCGGCCAGAAACACTTCCGGGGCCGACGAGTGCGAATATTCCTCCAGGAAGTGATGCTCGACCTCCCAGGCGTAGTCGTAGCCAAGCTCATCAGCCAGCTCGATCTGCGTCAGCGATTGCTGCAGCAGGTCGTATTCGCTGGTCTGCGTCCACGGCCGCGGAAGCTGGTGCTCGTAGAAGATGCCGAATTTCACGGGAAGGTTCCTTCACGGATCAAGCGGGGCTAGATCAAACCGGGGCTGATCATGCGGTGGTGCGCTCCGCAGGTTGCATCGCCGCGGTCAGATGAACAATGCGCCGCACCTCGGCCACCCGCCGCAGCAGCGTCAGCAGATGCCGCGCGCCGATCGGTGCCGAAGCTCGGGCTGGTGAAGTCCCGCTCATTTGCTATCCACGGTCCCGTACAGCGTCTCGGGCGAGACCAACGGCTGCGCAATCTCCACCAGCGCGCCGTCGCGCAGCGCGCGATAGAAGCAACTGCGCCGCCCGGTGTGGCAGGCCACGCCCTCCTGCTCGACCAGCAGCAGGACGGTATCGCCGTCGCAATCGATCCGCAGCTCCTTCAGGTGCTGCGCCTGGCCCGAGGTCTCGCCCTTGCGCCACAGCGCCTTGCGGCTGCGGCTGTAGTAGCAGACGCGGCCGGTGGCCAAGGTTTCGGTCAGGGAGTCGCGGTTCAGCCAGGCCAGCATCAGCACCTCGCCGGTGTCGTGCTGCTGGGCGATCGCCGGGACCAGGCCGTTGGCGTCAAAGCGGATCTGGTCCAGCACCGCCTGCGTTGCCATCTCGGTGTCATCTTGGGTCATGAGTGCTATCTTGGGGGCAGCCGGGCGCGGCGCAAAGGCGCCACGGCGAAAAGGATCGGCGCATGATGCAGGGTGAGTTCTCCGCGCAGACCGACACATTGCTCGACCGTGCCGGGGCGATCTGCCAGGCGCGCGGGGCGCGGCTGACCGATCTGCGCCGCCAGGTGCTGGGGCTGATTCTCGACGCGCCGGCGCCGACGGGGGCCTATGACCTGCTGGACCAGTTGCGCGCCACGCGTCACGGCGCGGCGCCGCCCACGGTGTATCGCGCGCTGGATTTCCTGCTGGAGCACGGGCTGATCCACCGGGTGGAGCGGCTGTCGGCGTTTGTCGGCTGCGTTTCGCATGCGTCTGGCGAGGATGCCGGGCATGCCGCGCAGTTCCTGATCTGCCGCACCTGCGGCCGGGTCACCGAACTGGAAGACCACGAACTGGCGCACGCCCTGGCCGATGCGGCTCAGCGGCTTGGTTTCACCGTCAATACGGCTACCATCGAGGCGGAAGGGATGTGCGCCGCCTGCGCCGCCCGCACGCCGGAGACCACCGCATGCTCCTGACCGCCGCCCCTGAGGCCGTACTGCTTGGCCGCCGCCGCGGACACTCGGCCGGCAACGATTTTTGGATCACCGCCTATATGGGCGCCAATCGATACGATACTGGCGCCGCGCCGCCGGCCGAAGATGGCGCGCTGTATCCGATGGCGTTCCTGGTCGAGCAGGATCCCGGCTGCGTCGCGCCGGCGCACTTCCATCAGGCCGACCAGTTCCAGGTGGTGCTGGCAGGCGAGGGACGGTTGGGCACGCACGACGTGGCGCCGGTGACGGTGCATTTCACCGGTGCGTGGTCGCCGTATGGGCCTCTGGCCGCCGGTGATGCGGGGCTGCACTACTTCACATTGCGCAACGGTTGGGATCCCGGGGCACGCTACATGACCGAAGACCGCGCGCTGCTGCGTAAGGTCCCCGGCCGGCGGCACCGGGAGGCGGTGGCTGCGCCGCGGCCGGTCTCCGACGCGTTGATCGATGCGGTGCCGTCCTGCGAGACCTGCCTGCCGGACAGCGACGACGGGCTGACTGCGCTGCGCTACGTGCTGCCGGCTGGTGCGCGCGCGACCGGACCGGACCCGGCACAGGGGAACGGCCAGTACTGGGTGGTGATCGCCGGCAGTCTGTTACGCGACGGGACCGACCTGGCGCCGCGCGCGTGCCTGTTCCTGTCCCCCGAGGAACCGGCGTTCACCGCCGTCGCCGGGCCGCGCGGGTTGGAGGTTTTGGCGTTGCAGTTCCCCCGTCGCCCCCCGCGCCGCGCGGCGCCCGGCACGATGGCGGCCTGAGCGCATGGCCGACGATCCCAAGGCGCTCGACTGCCTGGCCTGCCCGGCGCTGTGCTGCCGCCAGGCCGGCTACGTCGAGGTGACCGAGCCGGATATCCGCCGGCTGGCAAAGTTCCTGGACCTGACGGTGCGCGCGTTCGAGGCGAAGCACATCGTCGAGCAAACGCGGCGCGGATCGAAACGGATCAAGGCCGGCTATGAGACCTGCCAGTTCCTTGACAACAACCGGCGCTGTTCGGTGTATGCGGCGCGGCCCAAGGATTGCCGAGGCTACGTCTGCTGGAACCAGCCGGACACGACGCTGTTCGAGTTCGCGAAGTTCCTGCAGAAGCCGGTGGACAAGCTACGCGAGCAGGAACGGCGAGAGGCGGAGAAAAAGTAGCCCGGGTCAGCGTGCATGCCGTACGGAAGCAACGACGATCTGCCGCCTGGCGTGCGCGACCACCTGCCGCCGCACGCGCAGGATATATTCCGCGAGGCGTTCAATCACGCATGGCAAAGCCACGGCGGCGACGAGGCGACGGCTTTCCGCATCGCCTGGGCCGCGGTGAAGCGAAGCTACCGGAAGCGCGGCGACGTCTGGGCGCCGCGCGACGCGTAAGCCGCGTCCGCCCTATGCGCTAGGTGCAATTGTTGCGCTAACTCACCTTCCGGAACTTGTGCAGGGAGCGCAGATTGTCTGGTCGCGGCTGGTCCTTGAAGGTCTGCGGCCAGTTGGTCCACGACACCTCACCGACGTACAGGTCGCCGTGCGAGTCTACCGTCAAGCCGTGCGGCGCCATGAACTCGGTCGGACCCAGCCCCGGCCCCATGCCGCCCAGCCGGGCGATGCGCTTGCCGGTGTGATCGACGATCGTCACCCGTGGCCCCAGGTTGGGCACGTTGCGGTTGACCGGCTGCACCGGGCCCAACTCTCCAATGTAGCAGATCGGGCACTTGCCGGGCGGCATGAACAGACCGCAGGGGCGATGCAGGTTGTTCCACTGCGTCTCGTACTTGCCGTTGCCGTCGAACACCTGCACCCGATGGTTCTCGCGGTCCGCGACGTATACCCAGCCGTCGCCGTCGCAGGTGATGTTGTGCACGATGTTGAACTCGCCGGGATCGGTGCCCGGGCCGCCCCAGGACATCAGCAACTTGCCGGCGGGTGTATATTTGTGCACCCGCGCGTTGCCGTACCCGTCGGAGACGTAGATGTCACCCTGCGGTGACATGGCGGTATGGGTGCAGCGGTGGAACGGTTCGCCGCTCATGTAGGGCGCCGGCTTGCCGGGCAGGCCGAGCGTCATCAGCACCTTGCCCTCCAGCGTGCACTGGCGGACGGTGTGATCGCCGTCATCGGTCAGCCAGATCGTGTCGTCGGGCGCCACGTGCACGCCGTGCGCGCGGGGGAACAACCCTTCACCCCACGAGCGCAGGAAGTTGCCTGCGTGGTCGAACACGATCATCGGGTGCTCGCCGCGGTTGAAGACGTAGACGTTGTCGTTCTTGTCGACGCCGACGGAGCCGATCTCCTTGAACGACCAGCCCGGGGGCAGCTTCGCCCAGTTCTCCACCGGCTCGTAGGTGTATTCGCCATTGCCTGTTGTCGGCATGATGCGTTCCTTCCCCAGTTCGGCTGTCCCAGCTTGTCACGAAGCCGACGAGGTTGCCAGACCAGGTGGATCGTATGGCGGAAAAGCCATGCCCCGGACTTGATCCGGGGGCATGGCTTTTCCGCGCTACGTCAGTACACGTTAGTGCTACTCCGCCGCCTGGCGGAAGCGGGTACGCAACGAGTCCCAGTCTTCCGCACCCATGCGGTTGAATGCTTCGCGCACCGTCATGTCGGGTTGCAGCACCGGATGACGCTGCTGCGCCCGCAGTGCCGCCAGCGCCGCATCGCAGGCGCCGATCGCCGCCTTGAACAACAGGCCAGGCACGATTGCCAGCTTGTAGCCCATGCGCTCGGCCTCTTTCAGGTCGATCTCCGGCGTCTTGCCCCGGTGCACCACGTTCAGCAGGCACGGGCCGTCGACGCGGCGCGGAATGGCAGCGACCTCCTGCATGGTTTGCGCGGCTTCGACGAAGGCCATGTCGGCGCCGGCCTGCAACGCGGCGTTGGCCCGGGCGACAGCCTCCTCGAACCCGGCGACGGCGCGCGAGTCGGTACGCGCAATGATCAGGAAGTCAGGATCGCGGCGGGCATGGACGGCGGCGCGGATCTTCGCCAACCAGTCCTCGCTCGGAACGATTTCCTTGTCGTCTAGATGGCCGCATTTCTTCGGCGAGACCTGATCCTCGATGTGGATACCGGAGACGCCACACTGCTCGTATTCGCGCACTGTGCGCACTGTGTTCAGTTCGTTGCCATAGCCGGTGTCGGCATCGGCGATCACGGGGACGCTGACGGCGCGGACGATGCGGGCAGCGTTGCTGACCATCTCGGTCATCGTCAGCAGGCCGAAATCGGGATAGCCGAAGGTGGCGGCGGTGCCGGCGCCGGTCATGTAGACCGCGCCGAAGCCGGCCTGCTCGATCAACCGGGCGGTGATGCCGTCATACGCGCCAGGCGCGACGATCATGCCGTCCTGGCGCAGCAGCGCGCGCAGTTTGCCTGCTTCGCTCACGGCGTGTCCTCCTGGTCCATGGTGCGGGAATGCTACCGGCGGTGCGGGATATGGTCCATCGCCCGGTGTTCTTGCGGTGGCCAGGCGGGCGACGTATCGGTATCGTCGATGCGAGGCATGCGGTCTGATGAGGCTGGCCGAGGAATCCGGAGTGCCATCGCGCCAATGACGACGCCTATCACACAATCGAGCCGCCCTGAGATGCAGACCTACGAAACCGTGCTGACCGAGATGATCGGCGAGCACTTGCTGAAGGTGACGCTGAACCGGCCCGAGGTAGGCAACGCCAAGAACACGCAGATGGGGCTTGATCTGCTCGATCTGTGGACGCGGCTGATCGACGATCCGGGGGAGGTGCGCTGTGTCGTGCTGACCGGCGCCGGAGACCGGATTTTCTGTGCCGGTGGCGATCTGAAACAGCGCAAGGGCATGACGCCGAAAGAGTGGCAGCACCAGCACGAGATTTTCGAGCGCGGCCGTGATGCGCTGCTGGAGCTACCGGTGCCGGTGATCGCCGCGGTCAACGGCCATGCCTATGCAGGCGGGTTGGAGACAGTGCTGGTCTGCGACTTCGCCTATGCCGTGCGCGGCGCCCGCTTCGCGCTGACCGAGGTGACGATCGGCATCATGCCGGGCGGTGGCGGCACGCAGACGCTGCCTCGGGTGGTCGGCGAGCGGCGCGCCAAGGAGATCATCCTGACCGGCAAGCCGTTCTCCGCCGAGCAGGCGCTGGATTGGGGCGTGATCAACAAGATCAGCGAGCCGGGGGAACTGATGACCGACGTGCTCGCCACCGCTCAGGCGATCTGCGACAATGCGCCGCTGTCGGTGCGCCAGGCGAAGAAGTCGATCCACCATGGCTTGCAGATGGACCTGAAACGCGGCCTGATGTTCGAGATCGAGGCATATAACCGGCTGGTGGACACGGAAGACCGGCGCGAGGGCGTGCTGGCGTTCAACGAGCGGCGCAAGCCAGTGTTCAAGGGTCGCTGACGGATGGGGCCGCCATGAGTTGGGGACGTTGCTGGAAAGGAAAGATGTCATGCCATTGACCAAGGCTCTCGGCCAATTCATTGCCGACCTGTCGCCGAACCGGCTGCCGGAGGAGGCGGTGCGGATTGCGCAGCTCGGCTTCATCGACTGCATCGGCACGATGATCGCCGGCCGCAATGAAGATTGCGTGAAGATCCTCAAGCAGGTGCTCAACCCCGGCGAAGGTCCGTCCACGCTGGTGTTCGGCAAGGACAAAAGCCCGGCGCCGGAAGCCGCTTGGATCAACGGCGTCGCGGCGCACGCGCTGGACTATGATGACGTGGCGCTACGCGGGCATCCGTCCACCGTGCTGGTGCCGGCGATCCTGGCCGAGGCCGAGACGCTGGAATCGTCCGGTGCCGATATGATCGTGGCCTATGTCGCCGGCTATGAGACCTGGGCGGAGCTGTTCCGCCGCGACAACGGACTGCTGCATAAGAAAGGCTGGCATCCGACAGGTCTGTATGGCGCGGTGGGTGCTGCCGCGGCGTGCGCGTCGTTGCGCCGGCTGGATGCGGACAAGGCGGCGCAGGCGATCGCGCTGGGTGCCTCGCAAAGCGCCGGACTGATGGCGAATTTTGGGACGATGACGAAGCCGTTCCATGCGGGTCGTGCGGCGCACGCCGGCATCATGGGGGCGCGGTTGGCCGAGGCCGGGTTCACCGCCAGCACCGATGCGCTGGAGCATCCGCAGGGCTTCCTCAATGCCATTTCGGCGGAGGGAAATCCGGATCGCACCAGCGAGCCGAGGCTGGGGGAGGACTGGGCAATCCTGACGCAGGGTCTGGGGATCAAGAAATATCCCACCTGTTACTGCACGCATCGCGCCATCGACTGCATGCTGGATCTGGTGGCGGCGAACCCGGTGAAGCCGAATGAGGTCGAGAAAATCACCGTCAAGATCAGCGATTATTTCGCCACCGTGCTGCGCAACCATGCACCGCAAACCGGCCTCGCCGCGAAGTTCAGCCTGGAGTTCGCGATGGCGAGCGGCGTGGTGGCCAAACGCGTCGGGCTGCGCGAGCTGACCGATGGGTTCGTGCAGCGCGAGGACATCCAGAAGCTGATGCAGCGCGTCGAGATCGTTACCACGACGGAGTATGACGTGGAACTGCCCGGTGCCGCGCCGGCGGACAGCGTCCGGGTCGAGTTGGCCTCCGGTCGGGTGATCGAAGGCGCGCCGGTCAGGCGCGCCACCGGTCATGCCACACGGCCGCTGACCGAGGCGCAGATTTACGACAAGTTCGCTGATTGTTTGGATGCCGGTGGGTCGGACATTCCGGCGCAGACGCTGTTCGCGCGGCTGAAGTCGATCCAGTCGATGTCCGCGCGGGAGCTGACGATGGCGTAGTTGGCGTTGCGGCGGGCACTTGGGCGTTAAGTTGGGGCGGTGCGGCATCAATAGCATAAACTTCTCCCCCTCCCCTTGCGGGAGGGGGCTGGGGGGAGGGGTCGGCGCGGTATGAACATTCGGCATGACCCTGGCGCCAACCCCTCCCCCCGCCCCCCTCCCTCAAGGGGAGGGGGAGAATTTTTCTCGGCCATGACGGGAACAAAACCGCACAGGGCGCCGAGTCACGCATCCAAGTCCGGGATCTCAACCGCCCACCGAACGCCGCCACCAAACAATCGGCGAATTTGGTCAACCCGGGTCGATGATCCCAAATTCTTCGAGACCTGCTGGGCGACAAGCTCACGCGCCGATAGGCGCAACGCCTCGTCGTCTGAACCTGCCTTTGACCAGAGCGCGAACAGGAACGGAGCATCCTCCTTGTGCTTCTGTGCGAATTCCGTCGCAAATCGCTTGCGATCCCCGGCGCAGGCCGCGTGACCATCGCGGAACAAAGCAGCCAGAGCTACGGCGGAATGATCCATCCCCCGATTGACCGCCCCTGCAAACAACTCAAGCTTTTCCGCCAGATCTGCCGACACGAGTGCCAGGACGTCGTCGACACCATCAGCGAGCACGAGCGCCAGAACATCTTTCTCCTGGGCCAGGCCAGCCAGCGCCTTATGCATCCGGACGTATTCCGCCGTCTTGACCTTGTATCGTTCGCCGGTTTCGAAAACGATGACCTCACCCTCGATCCCGGTCGATCCGCTCAGCTCCTTCAGATAGGCCGCATGGTCGGCTACGGCCCCACCATTGCGCGCAATACAGGGAACGCCATGGTCCTTGCCGAAATCCTCGACCTCATTCTGGGGCCAGTAGCGGCCAGTGTAATTGTCTCGTATCGCTAACAGCACGAGCATTGCGTCCGGGTAATCGAGAATGATGCGCTGTGCCTGCGACGAACACCATTCAAACAGTGCTGTCACCCCGCGATGATGAGCATCACGGGCAACTTGCAGATAGTTATCCCGACCCTCGACGAAGGCTTCGACAGGCTGGCTCACGCGGGTCACGCCCATCTTGCTGGCCCAACGAACGCGATCGGCACGGAGCATCGGCGTCATCAAGGAACCGTCGGCCTTGACCAGCCGCAGATGGGGACGGCTCCAATCAATCCGGTGGGGCTGCGTCTCGTCACGTTCACCGAGGTTGAAGAACTTGTGGAATTTGCGCGCGATCACCTTGCCGGAGGTCGAGTTCGAACGTGATGCCGCGACATTCCCGGACGATCTGGCGACGGCGGCGCTCGGCGGCGTCGATCCCCGCTTCGTTGGGATCGAGGAAGGTATCGGCCATCGCATAGCGGTACAGCACGGAAACGAAACCGAGGTCCGCATTGCGATGGACCATGAATTCCTCGCGGCCATCGATTGCCGCCAGGACCTCGTCGAGATGTTCGATGACGGGAAACATGGCCGATAATCCTATGAAGATGCCCGCGCGGCGCCGCTGGCGATCAGCGCGTCGATCTCCGCGGCGTTGTAGCCCGCCTCGCCCAGCACGGCGCGGGTGTCGTATCCGATCGGGCGCGCGGGATGCCCCGGGTCCGCCGGCACGCCGTCCCGCGGGATGGTCGGGCGTATGGTTCGCGCGGCGGGCTGCTTCAGGTCCAGGCAGATCGCCCGTTTGTTGCGGTTGAACGCCAAGTATTTGCCGGAGTGTTGCCCGCTCGGCGATGGGCCGCCCAGGGTGCGCAGCACGTCGCCCTCCGGCGCCTCCAGCTTGATGACCTCGGCGCCATGGTCGGCCAGGCGCAACGTGCACGACGGGCCAACGACAACGCTGGTCAGATCAAGAATACGAATCCCCGCCAAAGCCTGCTGCACCACGCGACGTTGCCCTTCTCGCCATACACGGCATCACAGCGGCTTGCTTGGCGGACGGGTCGGGGTCAACCCCCATCGCCTCGGAGAGGTCGCGCGTCTTCGCGCGAAGGGTTGAGGCCGACCCGCCCGCCAAGCACACTCGGAGCGCCGTGCGGCAACGCCCACCCAACGGGCACCACGGCGCCAGCCATAGCCGCGATCGAGCCGATAGTGTTACTTTTCTAAGGCAGTCGCCAGTTTCCATCGCAGCCAGGCAACAGTGACATAGAAAGCGCCGCTGTCACACTTGTCACCGGCTCAACGCTGGCGTACAGTTCGCTACTGTCATGAAGCGGCATCGGTGCGAGCATCGATGCCGCCAATTTTTTGCCATGCGATCGGCTCGTCAGAATGAGGAGAGAACGACTATGCAACGTCGAAGCGCGCTTCTGGCGGCCATCGCGGTAGCCCTTCCGCTGGCAGCGCAGGCGCAGCCGGTCACCGGCCTCTATATCGGTGCCGGAGCCGGATACAATCTGCCGGAAAATCCTTCGGTGACCGGCGGCGGCCACATCCTGCCGGGCGGCGGATTTGCCGGACTTGGCAGCGTGGGCTACGGCCTGGGCAACGGCTTCCGCTTCGAATTGGAGGGGAATTATCGCGAGGCCCCACTGCCGGCAGAGTCGAATGCGACGCTGTCCAGCAACAGCGGGAACCTCCACACCTATGGTGCCATGGCCAACGTGTTCTTCGACATGGATGTCCACTTGCCCTGGCTCTATCCGTATATCGGCGGTGGCATCGGCTACGCCTGGTCCAAATTTTCCCGCCAGCGTGCCTTTACCGCCGCCGAGTTTCCCCGTCTCAGCCAGAACCTCGACCAGACGCAGGGTGGTTTCGCGTTCCAGGCAATCGCGGGCTTGTCCTTCCCGATCCCCAATGTTCCTGGCTTGTCGGTGACGACCGAATACCGCTTCTTCGCGATTCCCGGCAGCGAGACCTTTACGGCGACCAACACCGTTTCTGGTGCTCCCTCTCCGGTCCCGGTGTCCTTCAAAGTGGGACATCAGTACCGATCACAGCTTTTTGCTCGGTGTCCGGTACTATTTCGGCGTCGGCGCGCCGACCCCGCCGGCTCCGGCGCCGATGGCCGCCCCGGCGCCCGCCCCGGCACGCAGCTACCTGGTGTTCTTCGATTGGGACAAGGCGACCCTGACGCCGCGCGCCCAGCAGATCATCGCGGAAGCGGCGGCCAACTCGACCAAGGTCACGTACACTCAGATCCAGGTAAACGGCTACACCGATACCTCGGGAACGCCGCAATACAACCAGGGCCTGTCGATCCGACGCGCGCAAGCGGTCGCCGCGGAACTGGTCAAGGACGGCGTACCGAAGGGCGCGATTGCAATCCAGGGGTTTGGCGAGACGCATCTGCTCGTCCCGACCGGACCGGGCGTCCGCGAGCCGCAGAACCGGCGCGTGGAGATCGTCATCCGCTGATCGGTCGTGACCTGGCTGAGGTGGCCATCTGGGTGCCGCCAGCCTGCGGGCCACCCGGACCGGCGCTCGTGCTGCAGAAGGTTACGGCAGAAGAAAGTCAGAATAACACGGAGCACACGGAGAAAGCTAAAGCCACGGAGTGCACGGAGAAGGGTTTTATGCGCTTCGCGCGGAGCTGCCCGATCGCTTTGCGCGAAGCGCCATAAGTTTCTTCTCCGTGCACTCCGTGGCGTTAGCTTTCTCCGTGTGCTCCGTGTTATTCTGGCTTTTGTCTTTCTGACTTTTCGATGCACCAAGTCACCGCCGATGCCCGGATTAGCAAAGTGGTAACCCACCGCCCCGATCCTGCCGTACGGTGATTGCGACCGGCAGGATCACAACAATGGATGGGGACCAGAAACCGGGTCTTGCCCACGGCGAGGATCTGACCAACCGCATCATCGGCGCGGCAATGCAGGTGCATCGCCACCTCGGCCCCGGGTTGCTGGAATTGATCTACGAGGCGTGCCTCTGCCACGAGCTCGAAAAAGCAGCCATCCCGTTCCAACGCCAGGCACCGCTTCCGGTCATCTACGATGACGTCCGCCTGGACTGCGCCTATGTCGCCGATGTCATCGTCGCCGAGCAGGTCATCCTGGAGATCAAATCGGTCAAGCGTATCTTGCCGCTGCACCAGTCCCAGCTTCTGACGTATCTACGCCTCACCGCATGCCGGATTGGCCTGCTGCTGAATTTCAACACCGTCGGTACTGAAAAACGGCATCAAACGCTGCGTCCTATAGCTGGCCCGCATCTCTCACACTCTCGCGGGTGCTGGAGTGCCACCGCCGGGACCCTCCCCCATTGACCCACCCCGCCTGTCGCGCACATTGAAGCCCACCGTGCAGCGAGAGTCCGACCGTCGGCACGAGGACGCCAGCCCAAGGACGCCAGCCATGACCGCGATCGAGCCGATCCCCTACGCCGACGCCAAGCTGCGCCGCATCCTGTCCACGGTGCGCACCATTGCCCTCGTCGGCGCCTCGATGAACTGGAACCGCCCCAGCTACTTCGTAATGAAATACCTGCAGGGCAAAGGCTATCGCGTCATCCCGGTGAACCCCGGCCAGGCCGGCAAGGACCTGCTGGGCGAACGCGTCTACGCATCCCTTCGCGACATCCCCCGCGACACCATTGGGCCCATCGACATGGTCGACGTGTTCCGCGCCTCCGACCAGGTCGGCCCGATCGTCGACGACGCCATCGCCATCGGCGCCAAGGTGGTTTGGATGCAGCTCGGCATCCGCAACGACGAAGCCGGCGCAAAAGCCGAGGTCGCCGGCCTGGAAGTGGTCATGAACCGCTGCCCGAAGATCGAATTCGGCCGCCTCGGCGGCGAACTGTCCTGGAGCGGCGTCAACTCCGGCATCATCCGCAACCGCGCGGCCGAAGCGCCGACCGATCGGGCGAAGAAGCCCCGCTCGTTGCCCGGCCCCAACCTGACCTACGGGTTCGAGACCCGCGCCATCCACGCCGGCGCCTCGCCCGACCCCACCACGGGCGCGCGCATCACGCCGATCTTCCAGACCGCCGCCTATGTGTTCGACGACGTTGACCACGCCGCCTCGCTCTTCAACCTGCACAATTTCGGCTACATCTACGCGCGCCTGACCAACCCAACCGTTTCGGTGCTGGAGGAGCGGGTGGCCAGCCTGGAAGGCGGCCGGGCCGCGGTCGCCGCCGCCTCCGGCCATGCCGCGCAGTTCCTGATTTTCGCAACCATGCTGGAACCGGGCGACGAGTTCCTCGCCTCGCGCAATCTATATGGCGGGTCGCTGACCCAGTTCGGCCTGAGCTTCAAGAAGCTGGGCTGGACCTGCCATTTCGTCGACCCGCGCGATCCGGAGAATTTCCGCAAAGCGCTGACCCCGCGCTGCAAGGCGATCTTCATCGAACTCCTGGCCAACCCAGGCGGCGTGGTGGTCGACCTGGAAGCGGTGGCCAAAATCGCGCACGACGCCGGACTGCCGCTGATCGTCGACAACACGCTGGCGACGCCGTACCTGTGCCGTCCGTTCGAGTGGGGCGCCGACCTGATCTGCCACTCGACGACGAAGTTCCTCGACGGCCATGGCAACTCGCTCGGCGGCATCGTGGTGGAAAGCGGCCGGTTCGACTGGGCGCAGGGCGGAAAATTCCCATCGCTGACCGAGCCGGAACCGGCGTATCACGGGCTGCGCTTCTACGAGAATTTTGGCGACTTCGCGTTCACCACCAAGGCCAGGGCGGTGGCGCTGCGCGATTACGGCCCGACCATGGCGCCGATGAACGCCTTCCTGACCATCACCGGGATCGAGACGCTGCACCTGCGCATGGAACGCCACGTGGCGAACGCGCAGAAAGTAGCAGAATTCCTGGAGGCCGATCCGCGCGTCGCCTGGGTGTCCTACGCCGGGCTGAAGTCCAGCCCGTATCGCGAGCTTGCGCGCAAATACCTGCCCAAGGGGGCCGGCTCGGTGTTCACCTTCGGCGTGAAGGGCGGCTACGACGCCGGGACCAGGCTGGTGGAGAGCGTGGGTCTGTTCTCGCACCTGGCGAATATCGGCGACACGCGCAGCCTGGTACTGCATCCGGCGTCGACCACGCATCGCCAGCTCAGCGACGAGCAGCGGGTGGCGGCGGGCGCCGGGCCGGACGTGATCCGCCTGTCGATCGGGCTGGAAACCGCGGAGGATCTGATCCGCGACCTGGACCAGGCGTTGGCGGCGGCCTAACCGGGGGGCGGCCGGGGGTTCGACTGGCAGCGTTCCGCCCCGGCAGGTGGTCTGGCAACGCCCGCGTTCCCGCGGGTTCAGAGCCCGGCCGCGGAATTCCGGCTGGAATCGCAGACATGTAACGCCGCTGTGACCAAGCTGCCGACCCCTGTGGCAGATGTGCAACGCTGAGGCGAAACTGTTGCAACCCCACTCGTTTTGGGCCAAGCCCGGGATTACACTGGCGTCGGGTTAGGTTACATGAGGCGTCCGCCCGAACGCCGGTTGCCAGGGCTAGAGCGCCGCCTTAAACGGCGCGTCACGATGAGGAGAAAATCAACATGCAGCTTCGGAGTGCGCTTCTAGCGGCGACGGTTATGGCCCTGCCACTGGCCGCACAGGCGCAACCGGTCACCGGCCTGTACGTCGGCGCCGGGGTCGGTGTGAACTTCCTGCAACAGGAATCAGTGAGCGGGACCGTCGGCGGGGTTACCGGCGCCAGCGGCCAGCTGAAGTCCCATATCGGACCGGCCGGCGTGCTCAGCGTCGGTTGGGGCTTCGGCAACGGCTTGCGCGCCGAGGTCGAAGGCAACTGGATGGAAAACAAGTTCTATAGCGCCTCCGGCTTCAATGCTGACGTTGGGTCGGCCGGCGGTTTTGAGCAGAAGTTTGGCGGCATGGTGAACGCTTTCTATGACTTCAACGGGCTCACTCCGTGGATCGTGCCGTTCGTCGGTGTTGGCGTCGGCTACGAGGCTGCTTATCTGACTGGCGGCCAAGTGTTCGGGCCTGCGGGCTCAACTACCATTAAAAGCGCCACCAAGGGTGGGTTCGCCTATCAGGCGATGCTCGGTGCGGCATTCCCGATCCCGGCCGCGCCCGGCCTCGCGTTTACCGCCGAATATCGTTTTATGGGTATCGCCGGTAACCGTAACTACTCGGCCACGTTCACCAGCGGCGACGTCAGCGCCGGGGGTGGCGTCAGGTTCACAAATGACTACAACCATGCAGTCCTGCTCGGCCTGCGCTACAACTTCGGCGTTGCCCCGGCACCCGCTCCGGCGCCGGCACCGATGGCCGCCCCGGCACCCGCGCCGGCACGCAGCTACCTGGTGTTCTTCGATTGGGACAAGGCTACCCTGACCCCGCGTGCTCAGCAGATCATCGCGGAAGCGGCGGCCAACTCGACCAAGGTCCAGTACACGCAGATCCAGGTGAACGGTTACACCGACACCTCGGGGACGCCGCAGTACAACCAGGGTCTGTCGATCCGCCGTGCACAAGCGGTCGCCGCCGAACTGGTCAGGGACGGCGTGCCGAAGGGCTCGATCGCCATCCAGGGCTTCGGCGAAACCCATCTGTTGGTGCCAACCGGCCCCGGCGTGCGCGAGCCGCAGAACCGCCGTGTCGAGATCATCATCCGCTGATCGGATGCAGACCGGCTGTCGTGACAATCGGGGTGCCGCGAGGCACCCCGATCTTTTTGGTGACGCAAATCCTTTTGATGATAACGTCCGCTATCATATTGATACTCATTGATACGCTTGGCCTCATTGACACCAAGCGGTCGCGCCGCTTTGTGATAGGATGCAAGTGAGCCAAGCGGGAAGGAACCCGATCGATGCGCCTGCGTGACTGTGCTTTCGGAGCGGCAATGCTGCTGGCGGTTCCGCTCACTGCTCGCGCGCAGCCGTTTCAGGGCGTCTATGTGAACCTCGGCGCCGGTTATGACCTGACGCCGGACAGCGGCGCGTCGCCACCTTCCAGTTTCGCCGGCTCCAACATCCAGCTCAACCGAGACAATGGATTCGTCGGTCTCGGCTCGCTGGGCTACGCGTTCGGCAATGGCTTCCGCCTCGAGGTCGAGGGCAGTTATCGGCAGAATGGCTTGAACGGCCTGAGCGGCACCACGCTGCCGACCAGCGCCTCCGGCACAATCCAAAACTACGGGCTGATGACCAATCTGCTGTTCGACATGGACATCGGCAAACCGTGGCTCTACCCCTACCTCGGAGGTGGTGTCGGTTACGGTTGGAACCGTCTGAGCGGTGCACGCTTCAGCCAGGCCGGCACCGGCTTTAACTCCAACGGAACCGAAGGTGGGTTCGCCTATCAGGCGATCGCCGGATTGTCCTTCCCCGTCTCCGGCGTGCCGGGCCTGTCGGTCACCGCGGAATACCGCTACCACAGCGTGGTCGGCGACGAAACGTTCCATGGCAGCACCCCGAGCGGCCCCGCCAACCTGACGCTCGGCACCACGCACGATCACGATTTTCTGCTCGGCGTTCGCTATGCCTTCGGCGTGACACCGCCGCCGATGCCGACGCCGGCTCCGATGGCAGCGCCTGCACCGGCGCCGGCACGCAGCTACATCGTGTTCTTCGACTGGGACAAGGCGACCCTGACGCCGCGCGCACAACAGATCATCAAGGAAGCGGCCGACAACTCGACGAAGGTTAAATACACGCAGATTGAAGTGAACGGCTACACCGACACTTCAGGCACTCCACAATATAACCAGGGCCTGTCGATGCGCCGCGCCCAGGCAGTGGCAGCCGAACTGGTGAAGGACGGCGTGCCGCAAACCGCGATCGAGATCCAGGGCTTTGGCGAAACCCACCTGCTGGTGCCAACCGGCCCCGGCGTGCGCGAGCCACAAAACCGTCGCGTCGAAATCATCATCCGCTAGTCGCGCGCCTGAGCGAAGGAAGGTCAGGGCGCTGCCCTGAAACCCGCCAGGGGGCTTTGCCCCCTGGACCCCCACCAAGGGCTCGCCCTTGGCGGGGATCCAAGGGGCAGAGCCCCTTGGTGGGGTCCGGGGCAAAGCCCCGGCCTTGCTTCACTCAGGCGCGCGGCTTGTGGGACGATGTTTGGCCGACTAGGGTGCCGCCCGATCGTAGAATTGCACCAGTCGAGTCGCATGTCGCAACAACCGGTCTACAAGCGGGTTCTGCTGAAGGTGTCCGGCGAGGCTCTGATGGGCCGCCGCGAGTATGGATTGGACACCGATACGGTAATGGCCATCGCCGCCGATGTCGGCGACGTTGTGGCGATGGGCGCCGAGGTTTGCCTGGTGATCGGCGGCGGCAACATCTTCCGCGGCGTTTCGGCTGCCTCCTCCGGCATGGAGCGCGCCCAAGCCGACTACATAGGTATGCTGGCGACGGTGATGAACGCCCTGGCGATGCAGAGTGCGCTGGAGAAGCGTGGCGTGCCGACGCGGGTGCAGTCGGCGATTCCGATGGCCTCGGTGTGTGAGCCATATATCCGCCGTCGCGCCGAACGGCACATGGAGAAGGGGCGGGTAGTGATTTTCGCCGCGGGAACCGGCAACCCGTTCTTCACCACCGACACTGCCGCTGCATTGCGCGCGACCGAGATGGGCTGCCAGGCGCTGTTCAAGGGCACGCAGGTCGACGGCGTCTACTCGGCCGATCCGCGCAAGGTACCGGGTGCGGAACGCTACGACGAGTTGACCTATCACGATGTTCTGGCGCGCGATCTGCAGGTCATGGATGCGGCGGCCATCAGCCTGGCGCGGGAGAACCACCTGCCGATCGTCGTGTTCAACATCCATGCCCCGGGCGCCTTCGCGCAGGTGATGCGCGGCGAAGGGCGGTTCACCAAGATCGTCGAGCAACAATAACTCAAGCAGGAGGACAGACATGGCGGCTGACCTCAACACGCTGAAGCAGGACCTGACACGCCGCATGGACGGTGCGATGGAAACGCTGCGGCGCGAATTCAGCGGGTTGCGCACCGGGCGCGCGCATCCGGGCTTGCTGGAGCCGGTCAAGGTGCATGCCTATGGCACCGACATGCCGCTCAATCAGGTGGGCAATGTGGCGGTGCCGGAGGCGCGCATGCTGACGGTGCAGGTATGGGACCGTTCCCTGGTGAGTGCGGTGGAGAAGGCAATTCGCGACTCGGGGCTTGGGCTTAATCCGGCCGCGGATGGACAGTTGGTGCGGGTGCCGATTCCACAACTGACCACCGAGCGCCGCAACGAATTGGCCAAGACCGCGCACAAATACGCCGAGGGTACGCGTGTCGCGGTGCGCGGTGTTCGCCGGGACGGGATGGAACAGGTCAAAGCGTTCGAGAAGAAGCACGAGATCGGCGAAGACGTCGCCAAGGACTGGCACACCGAGGTGCAGAAACTCACCGATGCCTATGTCAAACGGGTGGACGATGCGCTGATCGAGAAGGAAAAGGAGATCCGTCAGGTTTGACCTGACGACCCCGCACCCGTTGAGGCCCGCACCCGTTCAGGATTGCCGCCCGAGGATCGCCCCGAGGATAACCGCCGAATGTCCGTCAGTACCGAGGAGCGCAGGACCCAGGCGGATGCCGCGGGTCAGGGCGTGTCTGTGCCGCATCATGTCGCCATCATCATGGATGGCAACGGCCGTTGGGCGGCGGCGCGGCACCTGCCGCGAATCGCCGGGCATCGCGAGGGCGCCCGGGCGGTCCGACGCACCATCGAGGCGGCGATCCGCCAGGGTGTATCGTGGCTGACGATCTACGCGTTCTCCAGCGAGAACTGGCGGCGGCCGGTCGGCGAGGTGTTCGATCTTACCGGATTGCTACGGCATTACCTGAGGACCGAGATCGCCGAGCTTGGATCGAACGGCGTGCGGCTGCGCTTCATCGGCGATCGAACGCGGTTCGATGCCGACATCCAGCGTGATCTGGCAACCGCGGAGCAGACAACAGCGGCCAATACGCGGCTCAATCTGATCGTAGCGCTGTCGTATGGCGCGCGGGCCGAGATCGTTGCCGCGGCGCGGGCGATGGCGGAGGCGGTGCGGGCCGGCGCGCTGCACGCGGACAAGACCGACGACGCGGTGTTTGCCGGCTTCCTGTCGACCGCGGGGATCCCCGACCCCGATCTGCTCATCCGCACTTCGGGCGAGCAGCGGCTGTCCAACTTCCTGCTGTGGCAGGCGGCGTATGCCGAGCTGGTGTTCCTGGACGTGCTGTGGCCGGACTTCAACGAGACGCACTTCGCGGCGGCGCTCGCCGAATACGCACGCCGGGAGCGGCGATTTGGCGCCAGGCCCGTCTGAAGCGCGGGGCGGGACAGGGACGCCCGGCCCGGCCAAGGCGCGAAGCCCGACTGATAGGGCATCCGGCCGGTGGAGGGACCTGCGCTGGCGGGTGATCTCGGCCGCGGTACTTGCGCCGATGGCATTGGCCTGTGTGTGGTTCGGCGGGCTGGCCTTCCTGCTGCTGATCAGTGCGGCGCTGGTTCTGCTGATCGCCGAATGGGTGCGGCTCTGCCGGCAGGCAAGGGTGCCGTTGATGCTGGCCGGCGGGATACTGTGGATCGTGCTGGCCGCCGCGGCGCTGCTGTGGCTGCGTGCCGATCCAGCGACCGGGCGCGCCAATTTGCTGTTCCTGCTGCTGCTGATCTGGGCCAGCGATATCGGCGGCTACCTGGTCGGGCGCCTGATCGGCGGGCCGCGTCTCGCGCCGCTGATCTCGCCCGGCAAGACCTGGTCCGGCACTGCGGGCGGCATCGCCGCGGCGCTCGTTGTCGGCTGGGGCGCAGCCTGGACGAGCGGGGGCGATTACCCCCGGGTCGCGGCGGTGGCGACGGTGCTGTGCGTGATCGGACAGTTGGGCGACCTGGCCGAGAGCTGGGCGAAGCGGCGCTTCGGGGTGAAGGACTCCGGAACGCTGATCCCCGGCCATGGCGGACTGCTCGACCGGCTGGATGCACTGATTGCCGTGGCGCCGTTCGCCGCGCTGCTGGCGCTTTGCCTCGGACGTGGTGTACTGTTGTGGCAATGAGCCCCATTCAAGTGCGCTCCGTCACCGTCCTCGGCAGCACCGGCAGCGTCGGCACCCAGACGGTGGGACTGCTGGCGGGCGCACCGGAACGCTTCCGGGTGCGCGCTCTGGTCGCCGGACGCAATGCGGCGCTGTTGGCCGAGCAGGCGATCGCGCTGAATGCCGAGCGGGCAGTGATCAGCGATCCGACCCGCTACCTGGAACTGCGCGAGGCACTGGCTGGGACGGATGTGGTGGTCGCGGCGGGACCGGACGCAGTGATCGAGGCGGCGTCGCTGCCGGTTGACTGGACGATGGCGGCGATCACCGGGGCGGTCGGCCTGGCACCGACGCTGGCGGCGATCAGGGGTGGCAAGGCGGTCGCCCTGGCCAACAAGGAGGCTCTGATCTGCGCCGGCGATGTGATGCTGCGCGCCGTAAAGGCCGCCGGCGCCACGCTGCTGCCGGTGGATTCCGAGCATAACGCGATTTTCCAGTCGCTCGCGGACGGCAACCGTGGCGCGGTGGAGAAAATCGTTTTGACCGCCTCGGGCGGTCCGTTCCGCACCGCGAGCCTGGAGGACATGGCCAGCGCCGTGCCGGAGGCGGCGCTGAAGCACCCGATCTGGTCGATGGGCGCCAAGATCAGCATCAATTCGGCGACCCTGATGAACAAAGGCCTCGAGGTGATCGAGGCGGCGCGGCTGTTCGGGCTGACCGAGGATCGGATCGGCGTGCTGGTGCATCCGCAATCGGTGATTCACGGCCTGGTCTATTTTCACGATGGCAGCGTGCTGGCGCAGCTTGGCGCGCCGGACATGCGGATCCCGATCGCGCATGCGCTGGCGTGGCCGGCCCGCATGGCGACGGTGTCGCCGCGGCTGGATCTGGCGGCCCTGTCAAGGTTGGATTTTGCCGAACCAGATATGACGCGTTTTCCGGCGCTCGGCCTGGCACGTGACGCCTTGCGGGCCGGCGGCGGCGCGCCAACTATTCTATCCGCTGCCAATGAGGTCGCGGTGGAAGCTTTTTTACAACGCAAAATCGGATTTTTAGACATTGTTCGCATCGCGTCGCGTGTGCTACACCTCATGGGTGCACCGTCCGCCGATACGCTCGATGATGTAATCGCCCTTGACACGGATGCTCGCCGTACCGCCACCCGGTTGGCTGCCGCCCGCGCTGCCTGAAGGACACGCCCCTTGTTCAACGCCCTGCCCAGCTTTTTCCAATCTGGCATTGCCTTCGTCGTGGTGCTGGGTGTGCTGGTCTTCGTCCATGAGTACGGCCACTACGCTGCGGCACGGTGGCGGGGCGTGCATGTCGAGGTGTTCTCGATCGGCTTCGGACGGGCGATCGCGAGTTGGAAGGATCGGGTCGGCACGACCTGGAAGCTCGCCTGGCTGCCGCTGGGCGGCTATGTGAAGCTGCACGGGTTGGAGCGGCCGGACACGGTCTCGGAAGAGACCCGTGCACGCTGGATCCCGGGCCGGACCTTCCACGACAAGGATCTCCTCTCTCGCGCGATCGTCGTCGCCGCCGGGCCGATCGCCAACTTCCTGCTCGCGGCGGTACTGTTTACCTTGGTGTTCGCGACGGTTGGCAAGCCGGTGACGCTGCCGGTGGTAGCCGAGGTGGTCGCCAACTCGCCCGCGGCGGCGGCGGGGCTGCAAAAGGCCGATCGGATCGAGGCGATCGACGGCGTGGCAACGCCGACATTCATGGACATTCAGCGGATCGTCAGCGGCCACCCCGGGGCGAAGATCGTGCTGACGGTGCGCCGCGGCGACGCGGAGCGGACGGTGCCTGCCACGGTCGGCTCGCAGAGTGCGGGCGACGGCACGCAGGTCGGGATGCTCGGCATTCGCGGTGGTGCGGTTGCGTATCAGCACGTTGATCCGCTGAGCGCGGTCGGTCAGGGCGTCGCGGAGACCTGGAACGTGACGGCTGAGACGGTTGTCGGGGTGGCGCAGATGATTTCCGGCCGCCGCGGTACCGAAGAGCTTGGCGGCCCATTGCGGATCGCCCAGCTATCCGGTCAGGTGGCGCAGCTTGGTTTTGCGTATCTGGTGCAGTTCATTGCCATTCTTTCAGTCAATCTGGGACTGATCAATCTGTTTCCCATCCCGGTGCTGGATGGCGGGCATTTGCTGTTCTACCTTGCTGAGGCAATCCGCGGGCGGCCGATGCCGGTCAAGGCGCAGGAATACGGATTCCGTGCAGGACTCGCGCTGCTTGCCGCACTGTTCGTTTTCGCGACGTGGAACGATTTGACGCATCTGGGGATCGTCCACTGGGTGGCGGGGCTGTTCGGGTAGGGCTGCGTCTCGCGTCTGCGGCCGTGCATGGCTTGCGAGCGAGTAAGTTTCACCACGAAGACACGAAGTCCACGAAGAAGTAAATCGATAGCGCTCCGCGCGGAGCGCATTTATGCCAACGGCCCTAAACATTGACGCACGGGCCGCTACCCCCCCGTCATGCCGGCGAAGGCCGGTATCCACGACTGTGTGCCAGGCATGGCGCTGATCTTGGAGGTGCAAGTCCTCTACGGGCCGATTGGCCGGAACCGTTAGCCGAAGGCAACTGCTCTGCCGCGAGGCAGGTGGGGAGGAAGCCGGAGGCAAAACTCGGAGCTGACGAACAGACATCGGATACCAGGCTGGTGCGGTGGGGTAACCCGGCAGTGGACGGGAACGCCCAAAAGCCAAGCGGACACGCGCACAGGTAAATCCGGCAGCGGCCGAGGGAAGGATCAGTGTCTTACCCTGGGAGATCTCCGCATTTCTCCCGACGATCGGAGCAGGGGGCCGGCGACGGTTCTCGACGGGTGCGGAGAAGTCAGCCGAGGCCATAGTAGTTCGAGCAACCGGGCGAAGGGCCGAATTCGACAAGCAAGGAGCAGCTTGGACCGTTCGATGGACGTGAAGCGGCAGCAAGGCGGTGCGGACCAAAGGGACCTTCTCGACGAGGCCCTGATGGCTGCGCTGCGCCACGGCGCAACCGGGGAAGGCGGAACCGGACCTGGAGCAAGCGAGGAGCCACAAGCGTCTGCGGCATGGTCGCAGGAACGAGCCTTGACGCGGCATCTGATGGAGGAAGTGACCGGCTCGGCGAACCTGAACCGAGCCTACAAACGGGTGAAGGCGAATGACGGCGCGGCGGGGGTGGACGGGATGGATGTCACCGAGCTGCTTGCGTGGATCGCCGGCAACCGCGAAGCGCTGATTGCAAGTTTGCTGGACGGCAGCTACCAGCCGCAGCCTGTGCGTGGGGTGCAAATCCCCAAGCCGGGCGGCGGGATGCGCCAGTTGGGCATCCCTACGGTGGTGGATCGTCTGGTGCAGCAGGCGATCGCGCAGACCCTGGAACCGTTGCTCGACCCGACGTTTTCGGCATCGAGCTTCGGCTTCCGTCCCGGACGCGGCGCACATGACGCGCTGCGACAGGCCCGGGAATACGTGGCCGACGGGTATGAGATCGTCGTGGACCTGGACCTCGAGAAGTTCTTCGATCGGGTCAACCACGACATTCTGATGTCCCGCCTGGCGCGGCGCATCGGCGACAAGCGCCTGCTGCGCATCATCCGGCGCTTCTTGCAGGCCGGCATGATGACAGACGGTGTGTGCAACGAACGGCACGAGGGCACGCCCCAGGGCGGCCCGCTGTCGCCACTGCTGTCCAATCTGCTGCTGGACGACCTGGACAAGGAGTTGGAACGCCGGGGACACCGCTTCTGCCGTTACGCCGACGATTGCAATATCTATGTGCGGTCGCAGGCGGCGGGCGAGCGGGTGATGGCGTCGGTGACGTCGTTCCTGGAGGACAAGCTCCGGCTCAAGGTCAACCGGCAGAAGAGCGCAGTCGCTCCGGTCGGGGAACGTCAGTTCCTCGGCCACCGGCTGGGCAGGGGAGGCACGCTTGGTATCGGGCGCAAAAGTCTGGCCCGCGCCAAGGACCGCCTGCGGGAGATCACGCGCCGCAACCGGGGCGACTGCCCGCTGGAGCGGATGATCGAGCAGGCGAACCGCTTCACCGTGGGCTGGGTGACGTACTATCGCCACGCCCAGTGCAAGAGCGCGCTGCGCGACCTCGACGGATGGCTCCGTCGCAAGCTGCGTTGCGTGGAGCTCAAGCGCTGTAAGCTCGTCCGCACGATGGTCAGGTTTCTGATCGGGAACGGCGTGACGCGGGGCAACGCCCTGAAACTGGCCTCGTCGGGAAAGGGATGGTGGCGCCTGACCGACAGCCAGCAGGCCAAGCAGGCCATGCCCATCGCGTGGTTCGACGCGCTCGGGTTGACCCGGCTGGCCGACCATCATGCCGCACTCAACCTTGTCGGAAACCGCCGTGGTACGCGATCCGTACGCCCGGTGGTGTGAGAGGGGCGCTCCGCGAGGGGCGTCCCTACTCGATTTCTTTGCTGCAACGAAGGCAAGTCGTGGATACCGGCCTGCGCCGGCATGACGGGGGGCGGCACCGAAGAGTCGATCATTCGGGCGCCTGGTATTACTGGACTTCTTTGTGGGCTTCGTGTCTTCGTGGTGAATCGTTCTCGCCGTAGATCGAGCGCCCGGGTCGCTCCACGAGAGTGATGTCACGCCCCGCGCCAGACCGGGGGACGCTTGCCGAGGAACGCTTCCATGCCCTCGCGGAAATCCTGGCTCAGGTAGCAGAGCAGGATCAGGTCCCGGTCGGCATCGTCCTCGTGTGCGCCACGCAGGCGGCGCACCGCTTCCTTGGTGGCCCGTAACGTCAGCGGCGCGTTGCCGGCGATGGCGCGCGCGAGTGCCTCCGCGCGTGCTATCAGCGCCGCATGGTCCGGCAGGATTTCGCTGACCAGACCTACGGATTTTGCCTCCTCGGCTTCCACCAGGCGCGCCGTGAAGATGATCTCCTTCACGCGTGCGGGACCGATCAGCGCGCTGAGCCGCGCGATGTTTGCCATCGACAGGCAGTTGCCCAGCGTGCGCGCGATCGGGAAACCGAAACGAAGATTGGCCGCGGCGATGCGGATGTCGCAGCACGCGGCGATGCCGGCGCCGCCGCCGGTACAAGCGCCGGACAGCGCGGCGATCATTGGGATCGGGCAGCGCTCGATGGTGTCCAACACGCGGTCCAGCCGTGCCTCGTAGGCGATCGCGTCCTGCGGTCCGTCGAAGGCGCGGAACTGGCCGATATCGGTGCCGGCGGCGAACGCTTTTTCCCCCGCCCCGGTCAGTACCAGCGCGCGCAGGGTTGGCGCCGCTGTTTGTGCGGCGCAGATCTTGGCGAGGCCTTCATACATTGCGAAGGTCAGCGCATTGCGCGCCGCCGGGCGATTGAAGGTGATCCAGCCGATATCGTCGCGGACCTCGTAGAGCAGCTCGTCCATGGGATGTCTCGCCGTCGCTTTGGGGGGCGGAGGATAGCTGGCACACGCGCCGCCGACCATGTCGACCACTATGACACGGACCGAAGCCCGCCACGGTTGCGCCGATACAGTAGGCGTTCCATTTCCGGGACGAACCGCACCGCCTCGAAGCCGGTTTTTTCCAACACGCGTCGTGACCCGAGGTTGTCGACGTGCGCAAAAGCACTGATTTCGGGCAGCTTCAGGACGTCGTCGGCGACTTCTGCGCAAGCTGCTGTCAGCTCCGACGCATAGCCCCGGCCCCAGGCCGAGGGATGGAAAAAATACCCCACTTCCACGCCCCATCCCGGATCAAACGGGTCTTGGTACAGGCCGCCCCAGCCAATGAGCTGACCTGTCGCCTTCGTCACGATGGTCCAGGGGGCATAGCCGTTACGGCGCCGCCGCCATTCATGCACCACGATACGGTGTCGGCATGCGCGCGGCGACGCGTCAGCATGCGTGTATCGCATCGCCTTGGCATCGCCCAGGAAACTGAAAAGGTCCGGTACATCCGTCAATGCGGGTGGCCGGAGGGTCAGGCGTGTTGTTTCTATGCGCATGAAGCGATTTTCAACCCGCGCAGCATCGCATCCCGAAGCACCATTGTCCACGTATCGGCGAGAATCGCCCACCGCATTGTCCGCGGCCATGCCATTGCCCACGGCGCCGGTCTGAGTCAGGACTCCCGTCCGCGCAACACGATGACACAAGCGCAACAGCACGGGGACGAGACACCGATGCCCGACGACACGCTTGGCCCGCGGCCGGAAGCGCCAATCGGCTGGGAACCCGAGTTGGCCGAACTGCGCGCGCGCGTCGCGCTTGCCCATGAGATGGGTGGGGCGGAACGCGTGGCGCGTCAGCACGCCGGCGGGCGGCTGACGGTCCGCGAGCGGATCGATCGCATGCTGGACACAGGCTCGTTCCACGAACTGGGCGCGATCGCCGGCAAGGCGACCTACACACCGGACGCAAGCAGCATCACCGCGTTCACCCCGGCCAACTGCGTGTTCGGCCGCGGCACGGTGGATGGCCGCCCGGTGGTGATCGCCGGGGACGATTTCACCCTGCGCGGCGGCTCGGCCGATGCCTCGATCAAGGGCAAGCCGAAGATGTCGGAGCAGATGGCGGCACAGTTCCGCATGCCGATCATTCGCCTGATCGAAGGTTCCGGCGGCGGCGGATCGGTGAAGACGATCGAAACGACCGGGCGCGCCAACCTGCCGGGCGGGTTGACCGAAACGACGGCGTTCGACCTGGTCGCGGACAACATGGGACTGGTGCCGGTGGTGGCACTGGGTCTCGGCTCGGTCGCCGGGCTGGGCGCGGCGCGGCTGGCGGCGAGCCACTACTCGGTGATGGTGAAGGATATCTCCGCAGTGTTCGTCGCCGGCCCGCCGGTAGTGGAACGATTGGGCGAACCGCGCACCAAGCAGGAGCTTGGCGGCTGGGAAGTCCAGCTTGGCTGCGGCGCGGTGGATCACGCTGTGGATACGGAAGACGAAGCATTCGCCGCCGCGCGGCGCTTTTTATCCTACCTGCCGAGTTCGGTGTGGGACCTGCCGCCGCGCGGGCGCGGCTGGGACGATCCGGCGCGGCGCGAGGACTTCCTGATCTCGGCGATCCCGCGCGACAAGCGGCAGGCCTATCACATGCGCCGCATCATCGAGGCGCTGGTCGATCGCGACAGCCTGTTCGAGATCGGCAGCCGCTACGGCCGCTCGATCATCACGGCACTGGCTAGGCTGGACGGTTGGCCGGTGGCGCTGATGGCGGGTGATCCGCTGTACCACGGCGGCGCGTGGACCGCGGATGCGTGCCAGAAGATCATCCGTTTCGTCGACATGGCGCAGACGTTCCACTTGCCGATCGTGCATCTGGTGGACTGCCCGGGCTTCCAGGTGGGGCTCGCCGCCGAATCCACCGCGGTGATCCGCTGGGGGGTGCGCGCGCTCAGCGCGATCAACCAGACCACGGTGCCGTGGTGCAGTGTGATCGTGCGCAATTGTTACGGGGTCGGCGGACTGGGCCACCAACCGGTCAGCCATCTGTGCGTGCGCTACGCCTGGCCGTCGGCAAGCTGGGGATCATTGCCGTTGGAAGGTGGGATCGAGGCGGCGTATCGCGCGGAGATCGACGCGGCGGAGGACAAGTCAGCCAAACAGGCAGAGATCGAGGCGCGGTTGAACGCGCTGCGTTCCCCGTTCCGCACCGCCGAGGCATACTGGGTCGAGGCGATCATCGATCCGCGGGAGACGCGCCGGCTGTTGACCGACTTCGCCGACATGGCAGCGCCGCTGCGTTCGCCCGGGCCGTCGCGGTTCACGATGCGACCGTAGGGCTATTTCGACTGACCCTCGCGGGTAGAGTTCTCAGTTTGAAACCGGCACCGGCCCGCACCCCCGCCCAGTCATCCCCCGGGGCACCCATGCGAATATACTGTCGTTGGGTGCCAGGGGAGTGACCAGGCGGGGGCGCGGGCTGGTGCCGGTTTCAAACTGAGAAACTACCCCCTCGCGACCACCCTAGCCGCTATGCGGACGACGCATTAGAGTTCAGTTGATAGAAGCCCACATTCGCACTACCGTCTGGTGTTGACGACACGGGGGGAAGGCCGCAGAAAGCGCCGCCGTTGAAGCCGCCGCAGCCAGAAGCGGGTATGCGTGTGGGAGGAATCCGCCTTGAAGCCGACCGATATTCGGGACCCCGAGTACTTCCACAAGGTCGTGGATTGCCAATACGCGTGCCCCGCGCACACGCCGGTGCCGGAATACATCCGTCTGATCGCCGCGGGGCGATACGCCGATGCCTACATGATCAACTGGCGCTCCAACGTGTTTCCCGGGATTCTCGGGCGCACCTGCGACCGGCCGTGCGAGCCGGCCTGCCGGCGCGGTCGTGTCGAAAAGGAACCGGTGGCGATCTGCCGGCTGAAACGTGTCGCCGCCGACCACAAGGGTGACATTCGTGATCGTCTGCCGAGGCCTGCTGCAGCGCACAATGGCAAGCGCATCGCACTGGTGGGCGCCGGTCCGGCCTCGTTGACCGTGGCGCGCGACCTTGCCCCGCTCGGCTACCATTGCGTGGTGTATGATTTAGACCCGCGCGCCGGCGGCATGATCCGCAGCCAGATCCCGCATTTCCGCCTGCCCGAGGAAGTGATCGACGAGGAGGTCGGCTACATCACCGAGCTCGGCCTCGAGATGCGGCTGGGCCAGCGAATCGACAGCATGAAGGCGTTGCTGGCCGAGGACTATGACGCGGTCTTCGTCGGGTCCGGCGCGCCGCGCGGGCGCGATCTGGACCTGCCCGGACGGCAGGAAGCCGCGGCGAACATCCATATCGGCATCGACTGGCTGTCCTCGGTCTCGTTCGGCCACATCACCAAGATCGGCCGGCGCGTCATCGTGCTGGGCGGCGGCAACACCGCGATGGATTGCTGCCGCTCGTCCCGCCGGCTCGGTGGCGAAGACGTGAAGGTGATCGTTCGTTCCGGCTTCGAGGAGATGAAGGCGTCCCCCTGGGAAAAGGAGGACGCGATGCACGAGGATATTCCGATCCTGAACTTCCTCGTGCCGAAGGAATTCGTGCACGACAACGGCAAGTTGACCGGCATGACCTTCGAGAAGGTGAAGGCCGAATACGATGACAAGAAACGCCGCAGGCTGGTGCCGACCGGCGAGCCTGACCATTTCTTCGAATGCGATGATGTGCTGGTGGCGGTCGGACAGGAGAATTCGTTCCCCTGGATCGAGCGCGATGCCGGCATCACCTTCGACAAATGGGGCATGCCGGTCGTCGACGAGATCACGTTCGGATGCAGCCATCCCCGCGTGTTCTTCGGCGGCGACGCGGCGTTCGGCCCGAAAAACATCATCTGGGCGGTGGCGCACGGCCAGCAGGCGGCCGTGTCGATCCACCTGCTGTGCCAGGGCCAGGACATCACGCAGCGCCCGCCGCCGATGGTGACACTCGCCTCGCAGAAGATGGGCATCCATGAGTGGAGCTACGACAACGACATCTCGCTCGACCTGCGCTTCAAGGTGCCGCTCCGCGACAAGGCCATCGCGCTACGCGACATCACCGCCGAGGTCGAACTTGGCTTCGACGATCAGCAGGCATTCGCCGAAGCACAACGCTGCCTGAACTGCGACGTGCAGACGGTGTTCGCCGACAAGCTTTGCATCGAATGCGATGCCTGCGTCGACATCTGCCCGGTGGATTGCATCACCTTCACGGCCAACGCCGATGAGGATGCGCTGCGCGCCAACCTGATGGCGCCGGCGCTGAATGTCACTCAGGATCTGTATGTCTCGGGCGATCTGAAGACCGGCCGGGTCATGGTGAAGGACGAGGATGTGTGCCTTCACTGCGGCCTGTGCGCCGAGCGGTGCCCGACCGGCGCCTGGGATATGCAGCGCTTCCTTCTCGATATCGCACACGCGGAGCATGTATGTTGCAGTCTACAACCAGCGTAGGCACCGACGGCACGCCGCGCCTGGAACGCATCAACGACTTCGTCGTCAAGTTTGCCAACGTCAACGGGTCGGGTTCTGCCAGTGCCAACGCGCTGTTCGCGAAGGCGGTGCTGCGCATGGGCATCCCGGCGACGCCGCGCAACATCTTCCCGTCCAACATCCAGGGCCTGCCCACCTGGTACCAGGTGCGGATCAGCGAGGCGGGGCATCTCGGTGCGCGCGGCGGCGTCGACCTGATGGTGGCGATGAATCCGCAGACCTGGGACAAGGACGTCGCCGAGATCGAGCCTGGCGGCTACCTGTTCTACGACTCGACGAAGCCGATGCCGCCGTCAAAGTTCCGGCGCGACATCAACGTGATCGGCGTGCCGCTCACCGAGATGTGCAACCGCGAGTACACTGATCCGCGGCAACGCCAGTTATTCAAGAACATCATCTATGTCGGCGCGCTGGCAGCGTTGCTGGACATGGATGTGGCGGCGATCGAGACGCTGCTGAGCGAGCAGTTCCGCGGCCGTGACAAGCTGATCGCGGCCAACCTGCACGCGCTGCAGATGGGCCGCGATTATGCGCTGGCCAATCTGGAATGCCCGATCGGGCTGCGCATGCGCCGCAGCGACGCGGTCGGCGACCGCATCTTCATCGAGGGCAATGCTGCGGCGGCGCTGGGCGCGGTGTATGGCGGGGCGACGGTTTGCGCCTGGTATCCGATCACGCCGTCATCGTCGCTGGCCGAGGCATTCACCCGCTATTGTGCCCGCTACCGGGTCGATCCGGTGACGAAGCAGAACCGCTTTGCCATCGTACAGGCGGAGGACGAGCTGGCCTCGATCGGCATGGTGATCGGTGCCGCGTGGAATGGGGCGCGGGCGTTCACGGCGACCTCGGGGCCGGGCATCTCGCTGATGCAGGAATTCCTGGGCTTGGCATATTTCGCCGAAATCCCGGCGGTGATCTTCGACGTGCAGCGCTCCGGCCCGTCCACCGGCATGCCGACGCGCACGCAGCAGACCGACCTGCTGATCTGCGCCTACGCCAGCCACGGCGATACCAAGCACGTGCTGCTGTTCCCGGAAGACCCGAACGAGTGCTTCGAGTTCAGCGCACTGGCCTTCGATCTCGCCGATCGGCTGCAGACGCCGATCTTCGTCATGCTCGACCTTGAGATCGGCATGAACGAGCGGCTAACGAAGCCGTTCGCCTGGGACGACAGCCGCAAGCTCGACCGCGGCAAGGTGATGACGGCGGCGGAGTTGTCGGCGGGCAAGGATTTCGGCCGCTACCTGGACGTGGACGGCGACGGCATCCCGTATCGCACCCTGCCAGGCACGCACCCGACGCGCGGCGCCTATTTCACGCGCGGCACCTCGAAGGATCGGTATGCGCGGTATACCGAGGAAGGCCCGGCCTACGCCGACAACATGCAGCGGCTGTTGAAGAAGTTCGACACCGCGAAGAACCTGGTGCCGCGGCCGGTGATGCGCGACGCGAAGGAACCGACCAGGACCGGCGTGATCTATTACGGCTCGACCAGTCCGGCGATGAACGAGGCCGACGAGATCCTGGCCGAGCGCGGCGTTCATCTCGACCTGCTGCGGGTGCGCGGCTTTCCGTTCCACAATGACGTGAAAGCGTTTGTCGCGGCGCACGAGCAGGTCTTCGTGGTCGAGCAGAACCGCGACGCGCAGTTGCGCCTGCTGCTGATGAACGAACTGGATATCGATCCGGCGAAACTGGTGCGCGTGTTGCACTATGACGGCACGCCGATCACCGCCCGCTTCATCGTCGATGCCATCGCCGATCGCCTGGATGACCTGAAGATCGTTCCGTTTCGCAAGGCTGCACCATGACCTTCATCGCCAAGCCGAAACTGCACCACCCCGGCCTGCCGACCAACGCGCTGGGCTACACGCGGCGCGACTACGAGGGTGCCATCTCCACCCTTTGCGCCGGCTGCGGCCACGATTCGATCAGCGCCGCCATCGTGCGCGCCTGCTTCGAGCTCGATCTGCAACCGCACCGGATCGCCAAGCTGTCGGGCATCGGCTGCTCGTCGAAAACGCCGACCTATTTCCTGGGGGCGTCGCACGGGTTCAACTCGGTGCACGGGCGGATGCCGTCGGTGCTGACCGGGGCGAACCTGGCAAACCGCGAGCTGATCTATCTGGGTGTGTCGGGCGACGGCGATTCCGCCTCGATCGGCATCGGCCAGTTCGCCCATGTCATGCGGCGCGGCGTGAACATGGTCTACATCGTCGAGAACAACGGCGTGTATGGGCTGACCAAGGGGCAGTTCTCCGCCACGTCAGACAAGGGCGCCAAGTCGAAGCGCGGCGTGACCAACAGCGACGAAGCGATCGACATGATCGGCATGGCGTTGCAGCTTGGCGCCACGTTCGTGGCCCGCAGCTTCTCGGGTGACAAGGGGCAGCTGGTGCCGCTGATCAAGGCGGCGTTGACGCATGAAGGCGCCGCCTTCATCGATTGCATCTCGCCCTGCGTCGCGTTCAACAATCACGACGGCTCGACGAAGAGCTTCGACTACGTCCGTGAGCATAACGAGGCGGTGAACTTCCTCGACGTGATCACCGCGCGCGAGCCGATCGCGGTGGATTACGCGCCAGGGGCGGTGGAGATGGTGCGCCAGCATGACGGCAGCACACTCAAGCTGCGGAAGCTGGCGGACGACTACAATGTGCATGATCGGGTGGCGGCGATGGCCTGGCTACAGCAGCGCCACGCGGCGGGCGAGATCGTCACCGGGCTGCTGTATGTCGATCCGGAGCCGAACGATCTGCATCAGCACATGAACACGGTGTCGACGCCGTTCAACGTGCTGGGCGAGGCGGAGTTGTGTCCCGGGTCGGCGGTGCTGGACAAGCTGAACGCGAGCCTGCGGTAGGGTGGGTTCGAGCTAGCGGGAGCCGCGTGTTACACCTCTCCCGCTCTACGCGGGAGAGGTCGCGGCGTTCTTGCGACGCGGGTGAGGGTCTTGGTCCGGCGCGACCCTCACCCTCGTCGCTACGCGCCTCGACCTCCCCCGCTTGCGGGAGAGGTGTACCCAGGCGCCGCGCCGGTCGCGTCACCATGGCTGGTCACCTGCCGGCTGCTTCACCACCGCTCGGTGCCATCGCCCGAGCCTGCGGCCGGTAGCGATCGAGTTCCAGCCGTCGCAGTGTGGCCACCAGCGCGTCGCGCTCGATCGGCTTGGCGAGCATGGCACTCATGCCGGCGGCGAGGCAGGTGCGCGTGGTTTCGGGCATCACGTCAGCCGAAATCGCAATGATCGGCGTTGCGCCCGCCTCGCCCGGTAGCTTGCGGATGCGCCGGGTCGCCTCGATCCCGTCCATCACCGGCATCCGAACATCCATCAGCACGGCATCGAACCGATCCCGGGCGGTCAATGCGACTGCCTCGGCGCCGTTCTCCGCCGCGGTCACCAGGTGTCCGTCAGCGGTCAGCAGCGCGCGCATCATCGCCCGGTTGGCGGCCACGTCATCCACCACCAGCAGGTGCAGGCCGGCGGGCCGCAATCGCACCAGCCGTGATGGCGCCTCGGCTGGGCCTGCGGGCAGAGCCTCGCGCGGCAGTCCGGGCATGAATTCGATCGCGCCCCGGTGATGTCCAGCCAACTCCTCCTCCGGCGCCTGCTCGGGCACCTCCTCCTCCTGGGGCAGCGTCTCGACGGCGGGCCAGGGCAGCTCCAGGCGGAACAGGCTGCCCAGCCCGCCGGGCCCTGGATGAAACAGGAGTCGCCCGCCCATCCGTTCCGCCAGCCGCGCCGAGATCGCCAGTCCAAGGCCGGTGCCATCGGCGGCATTCGGGTCCAGCCGTGCAAAGTCCTGGAACAGCATCGCCTGCTTCTCCGCCGGGATGCCCGGGCCGGTATCGATGACCTCGCAACGCAGCCAGTCGACGCCAGCGCCGACGCGCAGGGTCACGGTGCCGTCGTGCGGGGTGAACTTCATCGCGTTCCACAACAGGTTCAGCAGGATCTGCTGCAGCCGCGTGGTGTCGCCGGAGATCGTCGCCGGCAACTCGGCGGCCAGCAGAAGCTGTAGCTTTATGCGCTTGTCCTCGGCGGCGGGCCGTACCAGGGCCAGGCAGGCATCGAGTGCCTCGGCCGGATTGAACGGACGGATCCTGAACGCCAGATGGCCGGCATCGATCTTCGCCAGGTCGAGGGCATCGTTGACGATCGCCAGCAAATGCCGCCCGGCCGCCTCCAACGTCGCCACATGCTGGCGCTGGTCCGCTACCAGCCGGCTGTCCTGCAGCAGCACCTGGGCCAGTCCCAGCACGCCATTGAGCGGCGTTCGCACCTCGTGGCTCATCTGCGCCAGGAAGCGCCGCCGCGCTTCCCCGGCATCGCGTGCTATGTCGCGCGATCGCGCGATCGCCAGTTCCGCACGCTCCTTGGTCAGCGCCATGGCCAGGAAGGAGATGCCGATAACGCGCAACTGCGCCTCGATCACCGTGGCCGTGGCCGGCATCTGCTGCAGGACTTCCTCGATGCCGCAGGCGGACAGAAAGGCGCGCACCAGATAGATCGTGCCGTAAAGCCCGGTCAGCAGCAGGAAGAAGCGCCGGGATGGCAGCCTTTCCCGCCCGTCCGGCCACATTGCGATCACGACGGCGGCGGCATACAGCGCGCTGATCCCCCACGGCAGCGTCATCTGCGCGGCCGTGGCCTGGTCGAAGCCGGGAATGCACAACACCAGCAGCCATACGGCGGCGCCGGCCAGTCCGATCGCGGGGACGACGCGGCGTCCCTGGAACGCACGCGCGGCGATCCATGACACGCCGCCGCCGAGTAGCAGCAGCGTGACGGCGATATCGGTGCTGACAAATCGCGGGGTGGCTGTGACCAGCCTGGGCGCCGCCGCGGCCAGCAGGCTGCCGGCGGTGAGCATCATCGAAATGGCCCACCAGGTCAGCGGGTCCATGCCGCGGTTGCGCCTGCCCGCGGCGAACAGCAACACACAGCAGAATCCGGTGATCACCGCCGCAATGATATACAGGCTGAACTGGCCTGCCGCGGAGTTCGGCGTCAGCATCAATCTGCCTCAGCGCGACGGGACGACCGCACGGCGGCAATCGCTGTCTCGGCCGGCGGCGCGGTCCGGAGCGCAAACTTGATTGCGTGCCCGACCTTGGCGAGCCGCCATTTGTTGTACCCTGCCGGCTGGCGCATCAGTCTCACCAGCAACCCAGCCCGAGCTCGGGCCCGCGCACCTGCGCGCAGAACGCGCTTTGCTCGGTCGAGGTCTGCGATCCGCCCGTCCGCAGGCGCCAGAATGTCCTTTCATGCACGTCCGCCGGGTCAATCTCCGGCGCGCGTCCGTCCAGCAGTCCGCCCAGCCGCGACTGCAGACGTTGCCACTCCGCCCGGGCAAGCTGCTCGGTGTCGAGCGCCGCCGGTTGGGCGAAGTGGTCGACCGCATGATCGCTCGGAATGGGCGGGGACCGCGCGGCAGGGCCGATCGCAGCTGGAGCGACAACGACTGGGGCGACAACGACTGGGGCGACAACGACTGGGGCGACCAAATCCGGAGCGATCGAAGCTGGCGCGGGCGCCGACCGCGTCGCCGTATCGGGGACCAAGCGGGCTGCTCGGCGTGGAGCCGCCGCGACAGCATGTGCGGCGGTCCGGTCAACGCTCGCTGCGGTCGCACCGAGCTTCGTCGGCGCGATGTCCTGCCGGTGTGAGGGCGGCATGATCGCCGAGACCTGGCCCGGCGCCGAGACCTGAACTGGGGCTGGAGCCCGGAGTGGGTGGGGTGCGACCGCGGCCACCGTCGCCGACCCGATCGGTGCGCCTGGGTTGGCGACCTCCAGCACCGGAATGACCGGCGCAGGGCGGATGTCCAATACGGGCACGGCCGCCTCGTCGGGCGCGGCCGCGGCGTGGCCTAAGGCAAGCGACGCAATCGCGACAAGCGGTGTTTCGGTTGCCTGGATGGCCGGCGGCGGCGCTTCCGGGTCCGCCGACCGTGCCTCGCCGCGCAGCACCAGCCCTGCCTCGACCTGGTCTCCCGCCAGGGTCAGCGCCGCGGCAAGATCGTTGCGCCGCACGTCGGTCGAGCCGGTCTGGCCCACGAGCGGACGCAACTGGGCCACCGCCTCGGCCGGCTTGCCGGACAGCGCCAGGGACAGGCCCAGATTGAGCTTCACGTCGGCTGTGTCGGGCGCCGCGGCCAGCGCCTCGCGGTAGGCCGTCTGGGCTGCTTCGTGCCGCCCTTGCATGTCACGTGCGATGCCGAGATTGCTGAGCGCGGTCACGTTGCCTGGCGCACGCGTGGCGGCGTCCAGGAATGCTGCCTCAGCCGCCTTGGGATCGGTGCGCACCAATGTCCGCCCAAGTCCGATGAGTGCGCCCACCGAGGACGGATCGATCGCGATCGCCGCGCGATACGCTCCGCGCGCCAGGTCCGGATGGCCCATTGCGTAGAGTGCGTCGCCCTTGGCGAGCAGCGCCGGGGCGTTGCGCGGATCATCGCGAAGGATCAACTCGTCCACCCGCAATGCCATGTCGGGCACGCCGGCGGCGAGCGCCGCGTCCGCCACACGCAGCGTCAGCCGCCCGGGCGGCGGCGCGCTGCTTCCGGTCTGCATCGAATTTGTGCAGCCCATGAGCACAACGACCAGCACGCTCACCGCGGGCGCAGGCGCGCGCCGGCCGTGGCTCCGGCGCCCACGCAGTGTGGCACCAGCCGGCGTCGCTGGTGCGCGCGCTCTATGGGTTTGCCGCACGGTTCGCTCCTGTGCAGCGAAGGAGTGCGGAAACGTTGTGGCACGTGGAAGGGCTCGGGCGGGCGGAAAGGCTGATGTCCGCTGCTTGGCGGCAGTTCATGGCGTCTGCACGCCCGACCCGGCGGAGGCGCCGGCAGCGAGCCCGGTGGAGGTCCCCGCCAGGGCGCCCGTGGATGCTCCGGTGGAGGCCCCCGTGGAGGCGGCCATGGAGGCCGCCGTGGAGGCCATCGTGCGCGTTAGCGTTTGCACATCGGCTTCGCCATATCGATCGCCCAGCAACCGCCGAGCGCCATCCGCGTCGCCGTTGGCCGCAAAGATCAGGCCCAGATTGATCCGTAGCCGTTCCGGAACCGCATCCGACTCGGCGAACGGCGCCAGCACCGCCTGCGCCTCGCGCGTGCGGCCCTCGATCATCAGCGAGACCGCAAGATCGTTGCTGATCACCGCGTCACCGGGCGTGCGCGCCAGCATCTGGTGATAGAGGCGCTGGGCGTCTGCGTGCAGGCCCTGCATGTCGAGCGCGACCGCCTTGTCCAGCAGCGCGTTGGCGTCGTCGGGCCGCGCGACCAGCGCCTCATTCAGTTTGCTGATGGCCGGGCTCGGCAGACCGGACACCATGTAGATCGCCGCCAGCCCGCGGAGCAGGTCGCTGTCGTGCGGATGCGCCGCCAGCCGCGAGACGAGCAGTTCCTTTGCCGCGCCAGGCTTGCCGTTGCGCGCGAGCCCGGTCGCGCAGCGTAATTGCAGCGCTGCGTCGTTGGGGGCGCCATCTGCTGCCGCCTGATACATCGACAATGCCAGTCCGCGATCGCCCGATGCGTCGGCGGCGTCCGCCACGCGCAGTCGCTGTTCGGCGTCCATGCTGGTCTGCTGCGCCGGCGGATTGGCTGCGCAGCCGGCAAGCAGGCAGCAGATGATCGCCAGTGTCCTGCCCCCGCAGTTCGCTGCCACTTGCAGCGGACGGAGGGGATTAGCAGGCCACTGAAAAGCCAGTGTCCTGCCCCCGCAGTTCGCTGCCACTTGCAGCGGACGGAGGGGATTAGCAGGCCACTGAAAAGCCGGTGTCCTGCCCCCGCAGTTCGCTGCCACTTGCAGCGGACGGAGGGGATTAGCAGGCCACTGAAAAGCCGGTGTCCTGCCCCCGCAGTTCGCTGCCACTTGCAGCGGACGGAGGGGATTAGCAGGCCACTGAAAAGCCGGTGTCCTGCCCCCGCAGTTCGCTGCCACTTGCAGCGGACGGAGGGGATTAGCAGGCCACTGAAAAGCCAGTGTCCTGCCCCCGCAGTTCGCTGCCACTTGCAGCGGACGGAGGGGATTAGCAGGCCACTGAAAAGCCAGTGTCCTGCCCCCGCAGTTCGCTGCCACTTGCAGCGGACGAAGGGGTTTAGCAGGCCGCCGAAAAGCCAGTGTCCTGCCGCCGCCGCTTGCTGCCACTTGCAGCGGACCCCGGGGACGAGCCGGGAAGCGATTTGTGGGCCACCGAAAACAACATGCCGACAGCAGCGCCGGCATCCGCATGGATCGATACCTAGCTCGGGGCATGGCTCGGGGACACCTAGTGATGAATGAGTGCGATGTTGCGCAGCGAATCGAGGAGCTGAATCACCGGGCCGCCCGCCAGCACGATGAACAGCGCCGGCATGATGAACAGCATCAGCGGCAGCACCAGCAGCGCCGGCAGCCGGGCGCATTTGGCCTCCAGCGCCAGCATCCGGTCGCGTCGCAGATCGGCGGAGACCGCGCGCAGTGCGTCGCCCAGCGGTGTGCCATAGTTCAGCGTCTGGCCAAGCATGGTAGCCAGGCGGCGGATCGTCTCGACACCCGAGCGGCGGCCGAAATTGGCGAATGCCTCGCGCCGGTCGGGCAGCACCCGCAGTTCGTCGAGCAGCGTCGAGAGGGCGACTGCGATGGCGGGATTGGCCGCGGCGATCTCCGTCGCGACGTGGCCAAGCGCGCTTTCCAGGCCCATGCCCGCTTCGGTGCAGACAACGAGCAGATCGAGTGCGTCCGGCAGGCCGCGACGCAATGCCGCAAGATACGGACGGCGAACGAAGTAGAGTGCCCAATCCGGCCCCAGCAGCCCGAGCGGGAGCGACACGGCGAGCAGGATGAAGTCTGTGGTGCCCCGCAACCCAGCGGCGAGCCCATAGATGATCGCCGCTGCCGGAATGAGCACCGCCAGCAGGGCTTTCGTGCCGAGCACCATTGGCAGCAGGCGGGTGGCATTCAGGCCAGCGGCGGTGATCGCGCTCTCCAGAGCGCCGATATCCTGTTCGGAATAGAACCGCGTCGCGCCCCCCAGGCGCTCGCCGAGTTGTCGCAGCAGCTGGCCGAGCCAACCCAGCGGCAGCGGGGCTGCCTGACCTGTCGGTCCCGCCCCCATTTGGGCGGCTCCCGCCGGGGCGGAAAGCAGCTCGTCGATCCGCCGGTCCAGTTTGCTGGCCGAGCCCTCGCGGATCAGCAGCACCGCCGCCCCGGCCACCAGGAGTGCTGCCGTCGTGATCAGCAGACCGATCATCGGGGCGCGGTCCGCGATCATTCGCTGGTCGCCTGGGCGATCATCTGGCGCATCGACCAGATGCCGAGCACGATACCGCCTGCCGCGACGAATAGCAGGCGGATGCCGCGTGGATCATGGAACAGTGGGTCGAGATACCCGGGGTAAATCACGCTGAGCAATCCGCCGCCGACGAACGGCAGCGCTGTCAGGATGATCGCCGAAGTCTTGGCTTCGCTGGCCAGTGCGCGGGCGCGCGCGGCCATTCCAATGCGCTGGCGCACCGTTTCCGCCAGCGTCTGGATGGTCTCCGCGAGGCGGCCGCCGCTCTTCATCTGCACGCCGATGGTCACCGCGAAGATGGCGTACTCGCCGACGCGCGTGCGGCGGTTCAGAGCCAGCAACGCATCCTCCGGCGCCACGCCGAGCGCCATCTCGTTGACGATGCGGGCGAACTCCAGACTGGTCGGTGCGGGCATCTCGTCCGCGATGCCGCGGAACGCCTCGCGGATCGGCAGGCCCGCCCGCGTCGCGCTGATCACCAGTTCGATCGCGTCGGGCAATTGGCGCAGCAACAGCTTGCGGTAGCGCGACTGTTCCCAGCCGAACACCGTGCGCAGCAACAGCAATCCGTCGAGCAGCCCCAGCCCGATCGCCAGCGGCAACGACATGCGCGGCAATGCGGTCAGCATCGTCGCCAGCGCGACGACCGCGCCAGCCGCCCAGATGATGCGCGGCGTGATGACATGTGCTGCCGGCAGGTCAACCGGCACGCGCAGAAATCGTAGCAGGAGCCTGCCGATCCACATACCCGGTTCGTGCTCGACACGGATGTCGGCGCCATAGCCGGGCAGCACGGAAGCCGCGCCGCGCGGCGGGACCAGCGTCTCGACCCGATGCAGCAGCCGCTTGTTGCGGTTGTCCGCCATCAGCGCGAACGCCGCGCCGATGAGTGCGCAAAGCAGCAGCAGCGTCGGGACCAGCAGGTTTGCGTCCATTGTCATAATGTCTGCATCGCCGCACTCCAGGCACGATCGAGGCCGAAATACTCCAGCCGCTGCAAGAAACCCGGCCGCGAATTGCCGGCAACGTAGTGTCCGACGATGCGGCCCAGCGCGTCCTCGGTGTCGAACTCGAACGCTGCCAGGTCGTTCATCGTGATGACATCGCCCTCGAGGCCGCAGATCTCGCTGAGCTGGCACACCCGGCGGACGCCGTCGCGCATGCGTTCGACCTGCACGATCAGGTCGATTGCGCCGACGATCTGCGATCTGATGGCACGCGAGGGCAGATTGAACGTGCCCATCTGCACCATGTTCTCGATCCGGGTCAGCGCATCGCGCGCGGTGTTGGCGTGCACCGTGGAGATCGACCCGTCATGCCCGGTGTTCATCGCCTGCAGCATGTCGAACGCTTCTTCGCCGCGCACCTCGCCGAGGATGATGCGGTCGGGGCGCATGCGCAGCGCGTTGCGCAGCAGTTCGCGTTGCGACACCGCGCCCTGGCCTTCGAGGTTGCTGGGGCGGGTCTCCAGCCGGATGACATGCGGCTGGCGCAGTTGCAACTCGGCGGCGTCTTCGACGCTGATGATGCGCTCGCTGTTGTCGATCATCTGGCTCATGGCATTGAGCAGCGTGGTCTTGCCCGACCCGGTGCCGCCCGAGATCAGCACGTTCAGCCGGCAGCGGGCTGCGATGCCGAGCAGCCGCGCCACCTCGGCGCTCATGGAGCCGTTCTCGACCATCGTGCTAAAGTCGAGCCGCTGGCGGGAGAATTTGCGAATGGATATACACGGGCTATCGATCGACAGCGGCGGGAAGATGACGTTGACGCGGCTGCCGTCGTGCAGCCTGGCGTCGACCATGGGGCTCGATTCGTCGATCCGCCGGCCGACGCGCGCGGCGATTTTCTGCGCGATCGAGGCGATGTGGTCGGTGTCGCGGAAGCGGATCGCCGTGCGTTCCAGCTTGCCGGCGCGCTCGACATAGACGCTGGCCGGGCCGTTCACCATGATGTCGGTGACCGTGGCGTCGCGCAGCAGTGGCTCGAGCGGACCGTAGCCGGTCATGTCGTCGGCGAGTTCCTCGGCGAGCCGGTTCTGCTCGCGCGCCGACAGTTCGTAGCGTTCGTCGTTGGCGATCTCGTGGATGATCTGCCCGAGTTGCCGCTTCAGTTCCGGCCCCGGCATGTCCACCGCGGCCGCCGGGTCGATCCGTTTCAGCGCGCGTGCGCGCAGCTCGCTGACCCGCATGGCGGTCTGCACCGCGGTGAGCGCGCCCTGCGCGTACTGGTCGGCCGCGGCAATCGGATCGACCGCGAGCTGATCGCGTCGGCCGAAGCGCTTCATGACCGCAGCATCCGCCGCAGCCACGACGCCGGTGCGGCCGAGGCGCCGATGCCGGTGATTTCGCGCACCAGCCCGGCGAGATGCTTGCCGAGCGCCGGGACGCGCTGCAGCGCCGGCACACCGAGATTGACCGCCTCGATCATGCGCCGGCCCAGCTCCGGAATGATCGTGTCCGGTTTGCCGCCCAGGGCGCGTTCGATAAGGCTGAGCTGCAAGCCACCCTTCGTGTCGGCCCGATTGAGCACGGTCACCGTGCGGTCGGTGCCTGTCGTGGCAATGACGAATTGGCGAATTGCCTGGGCGTCGCGCAGGCTGGCGACCTCGGGGGCCATCACCACGACCACCTGCCGGGCCATGACGATCGCCCAGTTCATTTCCTGCGGCACCGGCATCGGCACGTCGACGACGACGTAGTTGAACTTGCGCTGCAACAGGTCGAGCACGCGCGCCACGCCGCCGCTGGAGACCTGCAATTCGCTGCCGACCGGCTCCTCGGCGGCGATCAGGCGCAGCCGCTGATCGACGGCAATCGCGGTACGCTCCAGGAACAGGCTGTCGGCGCGCTCGCTGTCTTCCAGTGCGATGCGCAGTCCGGGGCCGGGCCGGCCGGACAGCATCAGCGCGGCGGTGCCGCCTTGCATGTGCAGGTCGAGCAACGCGACATGCGCCTTGGCGACATCGGACAGCTCGAGCGCGAGGCTGACCGCGATGGTAGTGGCGCCGACGCCGCCGCGCGCGCCGCACACCGCTACCACGTGGCCGCCGCGACCGCCCGCCGGTTCGGCGCCGCCGCCCGCCAGCCGCGGCAGCAGCAGGCGCTGGATTAAATCGCGTGTCAGCGGCTTGGGCAGATACTCGGTGACGCCGAGATCGTGCACCAGCAGCCGATAGAAGGTGATGTCGGTGTTTTCGCCGACGACGAAGACCTGCACATCAGGCGGGCAGACCCGGGCAAGGTCGTCGAGCGTGGCCTGCGCGTCCTCGATGCCGGTGACATCGACGATAACAGCCTGCGCCGGGACCTGCTTTTCGAAGAAGCGGATCGCCTGGCGCACGGTGCCGCGGCGGATGTCGAGTTCCTCGGCGAGCGGCAGCAGGCCGACCCGCAACGCCGCCATGCTGGAATCGTCGGTGACGAAGGCGACGACGCGCCCGGTTTCCAGCGACGCGAGCGGGGCCGGGTCGTCCGTCAGTGACGTGGTTTCATTGTGCTTGAACACTGCCATTCGGTCCTGCCGTTCCGGGCGATGCCGACTGCCCGCTGCTCTGGTCGATCGTGGAGGCATTCATGTTCGTCAGCGGCGGCCGCCGGCCGGTGATCAGTTTGCGCACCGGCGTGGCGGCCGCATTGCCTTCGCTGCCGTCCGCCGAGACGCCCTCGGTCAGATCGTGCGGATCGACGATCATGGTGCGCAGGTTTGCATCGTTGGACCCAAGCGTGCCCGGCGGGATGTCCCAGGTTCCCGGACGATCAATCGGGTAATCCGGTGTGCACGCCCCGAGCGAAAGCAGGAGCGCCAGGAACGCCGGCAGCGGCAGCAAGCGGCGCCCGTGGTGCCAGTGGAGCATGAACGACCGCCTCATTTCAGGATGAATCCAGCGTCGAGCGGCGCTCCGTCCGGCCCCGGCGCGACCTGCCTGCCGAGCAGGATGCGGTCGAGGTCGGTGGCGGGCACGAAGCCGTCGGTGGGCAGGTGCAGCGCGTCGGGACTGGGGGCAGGCTTCACCAGATAGGGCGTGACAATGATCACCAGCTCGCTCACGCCGCGCTGGAAATCATTCGACTTGAACAGGGCGCCGATCACCGGCAGTTCGCCCAGACCGGGCAGCGCGTTGGTGTTGTCGCTGCTGGTCTTCTCCAGCAGGCCGGCGATCGCGAAGCTCTGGCCGCTGCCGAGCTCGACCGTGGTTTCCGCCCGGCGCACCGTCAGTGCCGGAATGGTGACGGTAGCGCCATTGCCGATCGGGACGCTGACGGCGCCGTTGGTGGAAAGCTGGCTGACTTCCGGGCGCACCCGCAGGTTCAGCCGGCCCGGCGACAGCACGGTGGGGATCACCGCAAGGCTGACGCCGAACTGCTTGAATTCGACGGTGATCGTGGCACTGCCGTTGCTGGTGCTGCCGGCGATCGGGACCGGGAACTCGCCGCCGGCGAGAAAGCTGGCGGTCTCGCCCGATTGCGCCGTCAGGTTGGGCTCGGCGAGAATCGTAACGAGCTGATCGGCCGCCAGCGCGTCGATGATGCCGTTGATGTCGGTGCCGCCGTGCGAGTAGCCGGCGCCGACCTGGAACGGCGGCGAGGTGGCGCCGGACAGCGCGGTCAGGCCGAGTGGTGACAGCGGGCTGATCTTGCCAGCCAGGGCGGCGCCGGTCAGCACGCCGTATTGCCAATTGCCGTTGGTGCCCAGCGCCTGCCAGTTGAAGCCTAGCTGGCGGGTGATGTTGCGGTCGATCTCGGCAATTCGGACGCGCACGTTGACCTGGATGCTGCTCAGCACGAACAGCCGGTCGACCAGCGTCACGCCGTCCCCGGCATAGGCGTGGCTGATCGCCTCCACCGTCTGGGCCGCCACGGCGGTCGGAACGGTGCCGGTGACCAGCAGGCCGCCACCGATGGCCTGGACGCGTACCGAGGCGGCACCCATCACCGAGGTGGCGATGGCGGCCTGGATCTTCGCCGCGATCGCCGGGGTGACGGTGGCGGTGGTCGCCGCGCCGCCGCTGAGGGGACCACCACCGAGGATCAGCGGCGGGGCGGCGGCGGCGGACGGCGGTGGTGCGCCGGTCTCGCCCGGCGTGACCGAGACGTCGTACTGCACGATCGCGGTGCCCGACTCGGCTGTCGCCAACACCGTGGTGCGTCCCGCGGCGACGCCCATGAGGAACAGGCTGGTGGGGGAGGCCGGCTGGACCCGCGCCACGGCGGGATTGGCCGACATGACGGTGGAAGCGGGTTGCTGCAGGCGCAGCAGCATGCCGGTGCCGGCGGGGAGCGTCACCACCTGGGTCAGGGCGGTGGCGGGTGCGGCGGCGGGTGCGGCCTGAGATGGGGCGGCCTGAGATGGGGCAGCCTGGAGCGGCGTGGGGGCCGGCGGTTGCGCCTGAGCCAGTGTGGCGAGAGCGGCGCCGAGGCTCAATGCGACGAGCGCCCGGCAAATCACGCCCAGCGCCGAGGCCCGGGCCCTTAAGGGGAGGGGGAGAGTTTTACCCGGCGACGCCCTTGTCCTAACGCGCATGGGGAGACGCCCGGCCATGACGGAGGAAGGGTCGGTCACGACCGGCAGTGTTGCCACGACAGAAGGCGGCCAGCCGTGGCGCGGATGTCATCGGAACGTCATTTCGCTGTGCTGGTCGCCCTGGATCACCTGAACGCGGCTGGGGGGAACGCCGCCGGCCTGGGAGAGCGCCGGGGAGACATCCTCGCCGGTGACCGTCACGGGCGCGCCGCCGCCGCGTGTCGGCATGCTGCCGATCGCCCGGATTGCCAGGCTGAGGCGCCCAAGCCGGCCGGCGACGGTCAGCCGCTCCGCCTGGCCCTCGCTTGCCTGCACAGTCACGGTGCTGGCCAGCCGTCCGCTGATCCCGGCGGTGGGCGACCCGCCCTGCACGATATCCTGATCGACTGCGACAATCCGCACGTCGCTAAGCACCGTCTCGCCGACCACGCGCTTTACCGTCGTGCTGGTGGCGGGAATTTCCTGCGTCAGGATCACGTCGACCCGATCGCCGGGCCAGATCAACCCGCCGACCCCGCTGACCGGGTCGACCGCGATCGACACCGCGCGAGTGCCGGGTGCCAACACCGCAGCGAGGAATCCGCGGTCGCGCGGGCGCAGCACGTCGGCGACGAGCACCGGTGCGCCGGGTTCGACATAATGCTGGATGAGCGCGCCGCTGAGCGAGGCGCGGCCCTCCCGGCTGTCGATGATGGCACCCTCCGGAAGTTGCTCGTGCGGCACAGTCTTGATGGTAAGGTCGGTGTCGCGTTCCAGCGTGCCGGGCGGCAGCGGATGGGCCGCCACGAGATAGCTGTATGTCAGCGGCGGGCCCGGCGCCTGGCTCGCGAGGGTGGCAGGCGATGGCGGGCGCGCAACCTGATAGGCGATCATGCCCAGGGCGAGCGCCGTAATCAGCATCAGTCCGACAAACACCAGGCGCATCGACACGTCGTCAGCCCCCCAGGCCGGTCAGCGTCACCCACGCACCGCCGCAGGCAATGGCGATGCCGTATGGCAGCGACCCTTTGCGCCGGATGCGCCAGCGTTCGGCGGTGATGACGCGGCGCACCAGCGATGCCCGCCGCTGGGGCCGTCCCCCGGGCAATCGTTCCGGGGGTGGCGCGCGGCGCAGTACGATGTGTAGCAGACTTAACACGCCGCCGACCAGAACAGTTGCAACCAGGAAGCGATAGGTCTGCATCGGGGCGAGGCCGAGGGCCATTGCGGCGGCCAGCTTGACGTCGCCGCCGCCCAGGGCGCCGCGGGCATGCAGCAGGACCAGGACGGCGAACAATCCGATGGCAACGCCGGCCGACGTCGCCATCGCGGCGGTGCCGGCGAGCAGTCGCGCCCCGAGGCCGAGCAGCGCCAGGGCGATGCAGGCCTGATCGGGAATAGTGCGTGTTGCAAGGTCTGAGAGTGCCGCGAGGGCGAGCAGGCCGATGGTCGCCAGGGCAATGAGGTCAGTGACCCAGATCGCCGGAGAGACGGTCATGGTCTGGTGGGTCCTCGTCAGCGGCGGCGAAGTGTCATGCGCCGCACCGGCACGTCTGGACGATATTCTAAATACCCTCGGGACCAAGTATCGCCGATGCGCACTAACGCCGCCGAACGCCCCCACCCACCGGGAGAGCGCCCGTCAGAACGCGTTGGTGATCAACGAGCCGAGGTCGGTGAACGCGGTACCGAGGTCTGTTTTGAACGTGGCCAACCCTGCTGTGAGGGCGGTGATGATCCCGACGGCGAGGATGCCGTACTCGATCGAGGACACACCGGCGCGATCGCGAAGGGACGCCCGCATCAGTTGTATTGCGTTGGTCAGCATGTCTCGACCTCCGACGCCCATGACGGGTGACTGCCCGCCCGGGCGCACCAAATTGTTGCACTTTGGACGAAATTAAGCCGCGACGTGCGACGAGCTCTCGTCCCGTTGACCGGCCGTAAAGGATGTTGTAACCATTTGCAAGCAACAAACGACGATTTGAGTGAAATGAGACGCATTCCATCCTGGCAGCCTGGTGGCAGGTGGTATGAGAGACTCGCGGCGCTCGGCGTCGGTGCTGTCTTGCTGCGCCTCTGGCGACCGGCTGGGGGGCAACCGGCTGGGAGGCGCCCGGGTGTGCTGCGCGATCGGCATGGTGCGACCGCCCTGGCATTCGCCGCCAGCGCACTCGTTGTCATGGGTTGTGTCGCGCTGGGGACCGAGGTGGGCATGTGGTACCTGATGCGCCGCGCGGCGCAGGGCGCCGCGGACGCCTCGGCGATCGCCGGCGCGCTGGCTGCCAACGTCGCGGCCGACCCGGTGGCGGCCGCCCAGACGGTTGCCACGACGAACGGCTTTACTGCCGGCGCGACAACCTCGCTCGGTACGGTCCAACCGGTAGTGGTGAACAATCCGCCGAGTACCGGCACCCACACCGGCACCGCCACTGCCGTGGAGGTGTACGTCAGCGAGGCGATCACACCGCTGATCTCCGCCCTGTTCACCAACTCGGGCACGGGCCCCACGGTTGGGGCGCGGTCCGTCGCCGTGGTGGAACCGGTCGGCACTGCCTGCGCGCTGTCGCTGACCGGTGACATGACGATCAGCGGCACGGTCACCTTCAACAACTGCGGGCCGGCCTCGAACGCCACCGACAGCACGGCGATCAATGTGACCGGGTTGCTCGCGGCGCTGACCCTTACCGCGGTCGGCGACTACGCCGGCATCCCTCCCAGCCCACCGCTGACCAGACCGGCGGCGCTGTACCACCCACCGACACCCGATCCGTATGCCGGTCTCGCGAGCGCGAGCCTGCCGACGTTCAGCGCTTGCGCTCCCCTCCCCGCGCCGGATCCGACGAGCCACAATATCGGCATTCCCACACCGCTGGCACCGTATGAGACAAATCCCGTCGCCTACTGTGATCCGCAGATCGATGGGATCGCGGTAAACTCAGTGACCCTGGCGCCGGGAACGTATTTTTTCTACAATGGAATAACGATGACCGGCGGGGCGCTCCAGTGCAACGGCTGCGCGCCCGGCGCGGGGATCAACATCGTCGTCCTAGGGAACAGCAATACCACGCTGGCTATAGGGCCCAATGCGGTCCTGACGACCATCAATGCCGGCGCCAACTCGTTCCCCGCGTTGAGCGGCATCCTGTTCTATGGGCCGAGCGAGAGCACGGCCACCATCTCGCTTGTCACGACCACGATCCCACTGAACGATCCCGTGACCGCGTTCTCGCCGATGCAGGGCGCCATCTACTTTCCGCAAGCCGACCTGACCTTCATCGCGGACTATGCGTCGACCTGTTTGTCGGTGGTCGCCGGCACAATGACCCTGTCCGGCACGTTCTCGCTGGCGCCAACAGGGTGCAACAACTTCGGCACAGCGCTGGCGCAGATGCAGGGTGCGCGCCTTGTCGAGTGAGCGCCGCCTGCGCGCGAGCCTTGCGCGCCAGGTTTGCGCCGTGGCGCTCGGCAGGCGCGGCATCGCATCAATTGAGTTCGGCGTTGTCATGGCCGCCATCGTCGTCATCGTTCTCGGCACGTATGATGTCGGCAACTACGTTCTGCAGCAAATGAAGCTGGCGGAGGCCGCCAATGTCGGCGGTCAGTATCTAGTATCGTATCCGACCGACACCGCCGGCATGACCACGGCGCTGGACAACGCGGTTCCCCCCGCATGGGTCAGCGACGTGACTGTCACGGGACCGTCGATGACCTGCACCTGCGGAAGCGCGGGGATCGGCGACGCTGCGACCTGCGCGGTACCCTGTCCATCCGGGATCGCGCGCTTCATGACGATCACGCTGCAGCGAAACTACACGCCACTGCTGGTCGTTGGGCTGACATCGACAAGTGCAAGCTATGTCGCGCGCATACAATAGACGGCCCAGGCGACAACCCCAAAACCGAGCCCGGTGGCGGCTTGGCCGTGCCGGCGTAACTAGCCTGGAATTCGGCGTAGTCGCGCTGCTTTTTCTGATTGTGCTGATCGGCTGCATGGACCTCGGCCGGTATTACCTGGTCGAGCATTCGCTGCGGACTATTGTAGCAGAAGCCGCGCGCGCCAAGCTGGTCGGAGCGATCGACAATGGCACGATCAGCGGCCCGACCGCCGACACCTTCGCGGCGATCGCGCCGTTCGCCAACGATGCCAACCTGAGCCTGACGGTGACGCAAAGCCCGTCGTTCAAGCTCGGCGTGACGGAGATCACGGTGAACGCGACCTATAACTTCACCGCTTATTCGCCGATCTGGAATTCGCTCACCGGGCCGATTAGCGAGAATACCATCCTATGGTACTGAGACCGATGCAGCGACAGGATCGCATCTCGATCCACCGGGCCAACGCCGCGGGCGCCGCCTTTATGCGTGGGCGGTCATCCGGATCGTTGCGCCGCGCGTGAGGGGCAGTGTCCACAGCGCCGCGATGCCTCCGGCGGCGGCGGTGACGATATACAAAAACTGCATAGCGCGGACTGGTGTGCCAGGCGCGCTCCCGGCCGCTAGCAGTACGGGATAGATCGTGCCGAGGGCGGTGCATGCCCACACGCCCGCCGTGCGATGCAAGGGGAGCAAGATCGTGGTGGCTAGCCGCGCACCGCACAGCACGGCGATCGCCATTCCCCCTGCACAGCAGATAGCGGCATGTGCGCTATCGTGCTGCCAGAGGGCGGCCAGCAGCAGCATCACAAGTGCGTAGGCAACGCTGGCCGCGATCAGAGCCGCCGCCCAGCGCAGGGCGGTTGTCACGAGCAAGGCCGAGGTGACAAAGACGAAATAAGCGTAGGCGAGCGTCGCCAGCCAACTCGACGTGTTGGCAAGGCGCGATTCGGAGGCGAGCATGGCCAGGGCCTGTCACGGATGGGAGTGTCGCGGGTCGATCCCCGATTCACGCACATTCGGGATTACCCAAACGTTACGGAGCCTGGGTATGGAGCAAGGCCGGCTCGCGCTGGGCATAGGTGATGGTGAGTGCGCCGAGGGTGTGAAGGCTGCGATACACACTGGGGGAACGCCGAGCTGGTATGAATTTTTGGATGAAACGGGAAGGGCAGCGCAAAAATCTGAGGGATTAGCGAGTATTTGATTGATTGCACGCCGGTTTCACTTTAACTCGCCAGTGAATTTGGTCTCGTCGCCCTGGGCGTGAAGTGTGATGCGGGGCATTGTGGTGGGACAGGGGGCGGATATGATGGTACGTGCGCTAATCGCCGCAGGCTTCCTCGCGTTGTGGAGCGGGAGTGCGTTTGCAGCCTGTAGTGCGACAGGATTTCCAACCGGCCAGGACTTTGAGATCGGGGCGAATGGCCTATTGGACGGCACTGTTGACTCCGGCACCTATCCCGAGTGCCTGGTGAGCAGCACGTTCTTGATCCCGTTTTTCGTGCCGACAGCCCAGAACGTCGAGATCAGCCTGTCCGAGGTGCCTGGAATCACCGGCGCGTTTTACGATCTGACCCTCGATCCGGGCACCGCGGATGTCCAGACGAATGATCAAGCTGCAATTCCTACGACACAACAGGGCCTGGATACCTGGGTGGTCGCCGTTCCAACCGGCCTGAACACGCTCGATATCCTGGAGAACAACAACAGCGGTGGCTTCGTGGGTGACAGCGTTTCGGTTGCGATGCAGACTTTCAGCTCTATCCCGGAGCCCGCCACGGTGGGCCTGCTGGGTTTTGGCGCCGTGTGGCTGTTCGGATTGCGCCACCGGCAGCGCCTGGCCTGACACCGAACGCCGTTGCTTGATGCCGCCCTGACGCCTGATCAGATATTTGACCCGGGCGGACGCGATCTATTTGTTCGGCTGGCCGCGGATAATCGATTGGATTACCAGGGAGCGCGGACATCGCTTCCGCGAAACCGCCCGGGCTCTTGGTTGCGACGGAGACGCAGCAGCGTTCGACGGGAAGCGGCGGCATGTCGCGCGGCACAAGCTGCCAACGCGCACGACAATGAGACAGCCCTAAAAAGACCACGCCGAAGCGATGAAGCGGCTTTTTGCGGTAACCCGGGGTAGCGTCCGCGGATGTCTCAGGCAGCCACCCTTTCCGCGCTGACCCGCTGGCGCTATTCGCCGCTTGGCTATCCCGGCGGGTGGGGCGTCATTGTCGCCACTGCCGCCATCGAAGTGCCGTGGTGCCGGATGGCCGCCGTTACGTTCACTGGCATGGGGTCCTGCGTGATCGTGGTCACGATCCTATTGGCCTTCGCCATCCCCTACCGCGCGTCGGGCCGAAGCCGCTCAATCGCAGATGGGCTGGAGGCGGTGGCAATCTGGTCCGCCTTCACCACGGTCGGCTGCGTGCTGACCTATCTCGCGATGCGAACGCATCGACCCTTAGCCGATGCCACCTTCGCCCAGGCCGATGCTCGGCTTGGATTCTCCTGGCTAGCCTGGCACGCCGTGGTCATGTCTCATCAATTCCCTGCAGTCGTGTTGCACCTCTGCTACGCGACGCTGGCGCCGCAACTGCTGGCGACTGCTCTGCTCGGCTTCCTGGGCCATGGTGAACGCGTTCGGGAGTTCCTGTGGGCGGCGATCCTATCGATAGGCGTGACCACGATCATCGCTGGGCTATTCCCTGCGGCGAGCGCCCCGGCGTTTTTCGGTGTTGATCCGGGCGTGGCCTGGTATCACGATACCCTCACCCTCCGCGGGGATGCACCCGCGACCTTCACGCTACGCCATCTGACCGGGCTGGTGAGTTTCCCATCCTACCATGCCGCTCTCGCCGTCATGCTTATGCGTGCATTTCGGGGCTTTGGCTGGATCACGGGTGCGGCCGTCGCGCTGAACATCGCGGTCATCATCTCTGCATTGGTACCCGGCGGTCACTATCTGGTGGACCTGATCGCCGGCGTCGCGGTGGCGATCGTGGCGATCATCGTGACGCGCTGGAGGATGCACGGCTCTTTGCAGGCACGGTCAGTCTCTGGCCCCGGATCGCAGAATACATGATCATCAAGCCGATGGAGGGTCGCGCGCTGGCAGCGATCACACGCCTGACGCGTTGTAAGGTTTCAGCGCGACCCCACGGCGCCAGGCGAGGTCACCAACGGCCAGGCGCGGCGAACACATAGCGCCAGCACAATGATGCTCACCAGCGGGCCGAACGGCAGGTGCCGCGTGGTCCCCGCAATCACGGTCAGCAGCGACACCGGATAGACCGTCAGCAGCACCAGCTTCTCCCACGCCAGGAAGCCGGTCTCGCGCGCCTGCCGCAGCAGCCAGCCGATCGCCAGCAGCGCCACCATTTGGTCGTAGATCAGCGCCAGCGGGACCGCCAGCAGCGTCGCGACCAGCAGGATCGCGGCGCGCTGCGGCAGGGGCGCGGCGTGGCGCCAGACCAGCGCCACCAACAGCGCCATCAGCACCGCGCAAACGCCTTGCAGCGCGTAAGCCGCATAAGACGTCCAACCTACCAACCGCGCAGCGCCGAACGGAGTGATGAAGCCGGCCAGTTCGATCCGCCCGGACCCGTAGACCTGACCTGAACCGGCCAGGGCGAGCAAGTAGGCGTGCCAAGTCGTCCAGCCGAACGCGAGGACGGATGCCCCAACCAGACCCACCACCGCACCGGTCGCGCCGGCCAGCGCCGCCCAGCGACGGCCGGCCAGCAGCGCCACGGGCACCAGCAGCCCGAAATGCGGCTTGTAGCACAGCGCCCCCAGCAGAACCCCGGCAAGCACTGGCCCGGTGTCGATCAGCAGCGTGAACAGCCCCAGCAGCGCCGCGGTCAGGAACGCGTTCTGCCCCTGGCCGATCGTCCACCACACCGCCGGAAACGCCAGCAGCGGGGCCAGCCAGCCGGCGCCCCGCTGCCGCAGCACGGTACTCATCACCATGGCAAACAGCGCCAGCGTCAGCACTTCGAACGCCGCGTAAGCGACATAATAAGGCAACAGCGCGAGGGGCGCGCACAGCAGCAGGTAGACCGGGGGATAGAAGAAATACTGATAGGTGGCGCCAGGTTGGGTCGCCTGGCCCTCGGCCAGCAGGTGCGCCGCATGGTCGTAGGCCAGCGCCGGCGTGCCGGCGAGCGTCAGCTTGCCGGCGGCGTAGAAGCTGACGAAGTCGCTCGACGTGGGGTGGTCGAGGTGCATCACGACGCCGTGCGACCACAGCGCCAGGAAGAGCACGAGCGCAGCGGTCTCCACCAGCAGCACGCAGCCCCAGGCCACGACCCGGTCATGGTCGAGCCATGCGGCCCGGCGGAGGTGATCGATCAGCCGCCGCGCCGGCCGGGGTGGATGCATCTGGCTGTCCGATCGCGCAGGCGGGGCGCGAACGTTACGCTGGACGTGCGTGATTAGGAAGCAGGGTCGGCGCTGTGGCTTGAAGCGCGCAGCAGGCGTTGCCCCATTTGACGCCAGGACAATCGCGCTGGGGTGGGTTGCCGGTCCCTCGACACGTCATGGCCGAGTGTTGACCCATCCATCCGTCGCGGCACCGGCGGTGCGTGGCTGGCCGGGTCAAGCCCGGCATGACGAAGACGGCGCCCGGCTATGGCGGTAACGGCACCCGGCCATGACGGTGATGGGACGGCGCTCGGGTTGAAATGCCGTGCCGGGATCACAGTATACCGGGCGGCGCCTCGACTGTGGGGCTCAACCGGGAGACGCAAAAGTGACCAACCCGCCGTCCGATGCGATCGTCTTCTTCGGCGCCACCGGTGATCTGGCCCACAAGCAGATCTTTCCGGCGCTGCTGGGCCTGGTGCGTGACGAAGGCCTGAACGTGCCGATCATCGGCATGGGCCGGGCCAAATGGTCGCTGGACCAGTTCAAGGCGCGGGCCGCCGACAGCGTGGCTCAAAATGGGCCGCGCCAGCGTGGCGACGCCCATGCCGACGCGACGCAGCGTCTGCTGAGCCTGCTGCACTATGTGCAGGGCGACTACAGCGACGCCGACACGTTCAATCGGTTGCGGAAGGAACTCGGCGATGCCAAGCGGCCGCTGCACTATCTCGCGGTGCCGCCGAGCATGTTCGCGACGGTGGCAAGCGGGCTTGCCAGCTCGGGTTGCGCCACGGATGCGCGCCTGGTGATCGAGAAGCCGTTCGGGCACAACCGCGGCAGCGCGCGCGAGCTCAGCCGACTGCTGGACGAGTACTTTCCGGAAAGCAGCATCTTTCGCATCGACCATTATCTCGGCAAGGAGCCGGTGCAGAACATTCTGTACACGCGCTTCGCCAACTCGATGTTCGAGCCGATCTGGAACCGCGATCACGTCAGCCTGATCCAGATCACCATGGCGGAGGATTTCGGTGTGCAGGATCGCGGTCGGTTCTATGACGAAACGGGGGCGATCCGCGATGTCGTGCAGAACCACATGCTGCAGGTGCTGGCGAACCTGACGATGGAGCCGCCCACCGGGGAAGAGCACGAGGCGATGCGCGACCAGAAGGCGGCGCTGCTGAAGGCAGTGCGGCCGCTCGATCCGGGGAACGTCGTGCGCGGGCAGTATGCCGGCTACCAGGCGGTCGGCGGCGTGCGGCCGGGGTCCGGTGTCGAGACTTTCGTGGCAGTGCGGCTGTTCATCGAGACATGGCGCTGGGCGGGCGTGCCGATCTATATTCGTGCCGGAAAGAAGCTGCCGGTGACTGCGACCGAGGTGACGGTGCACTTCAAGCGGCCGCCGCGCGAGACGTTCGAGGAAAGAGTGCCGACGAACTCCAGCCATATGCGCATTCGCATCAGCCCGGATGTCACCATCGGCATGGGCGTGCGCGTCAAGCTGCCGGGCGAGCGCATGATCGGCGAGGATGTGGAGATGATCCTGACCGAGCAGGCGGTCGATCGGGCGTCGCCCTATCAACGCCTGCTGCGGGACGCGACGCGCGGGCTGGGCGAGTTGTTCGGGCGCGACGACATCATCGACGCGCAATGGCGCATCGTCGAGCCGGTGCTGGATGATGTGACGCCGGTCTATCGCTACGAGCCGGGAAGCTGGGGTCCCGCCGAGGCCGAGGCGTTGATCGGTGCGGACGGGCCCTGGCGTGATCCGCGATTGACTGGGGGGAAGCGGTGATCATGTCGGGCGCGCTACATCCGTGTCGCTCGGCGTGCGCGTTGTCCGAAACGCGCGCACGGGCGTCGCTCGAATCAAGCCGATGAGCGATCAGTCGGACGAGCACAAGAAAAGCGCGGCGGCGCATGCCGTCCAGTTCGTGCAGCCGGGGATGATCGTGGGTCTGGGCACCGGATCGACCGCGATCCATGCCGTGCGCGATATTGCCACGTTGCTGCGCCAGGGTGGGCTGCGCCAGGGTGGGCTGCGCGATGTCGTTGGCTTCGCGACCTCGCGTACGGTGTGGCAGGAGGCGGTTCGCCTCGGTATCCCCATGCTGACCGAGGACATGCCCCGCGCGATCGACCTGACCATCGACGGTGCCGACGAGATCGATCCTGCAATGAACTTGATCAAGGGTGGCGGCGGCGCGTTGCTGCGCGAGAAGATTGCCGCGCAGGCGAGCAGCCGGGTGATCATCGTTGCGGATGACAGCAAGTTGTCCGAACGATTGGGATTGCGCCACACGCTGCCTGTCGAGGTCCTGTCGTTTGGCTGGCGATCGCAGGCGCGGTTCCTGGAATCATTGGGTGCCCAGGTCAGCGTGCGGCGCGCGGCGGATGGCCGGGACGCGCGGACCGATCAGGACAACATGATCCTCGATTGCGCGTTCGGCGCGATTGCCGATGCCCCCGGCCTCGCCGGGATGCTGTCGGCGCGCGCGGGAATTGTCGGCCATGGGCTGTTCCTTGGCTTGGCGAGCGACGTCATCGTTGCGGGCCCGGGCGGGATACGGCATTTGCGGCGGAACGGGACCGCCTGATGTCGCATCGGTAGCAGAACGACCCGCCGGCCGGACGCGACGAGTTCCCACGGTCGCGAATTGGTTTACGATCTCGCCCTCGATCGTGGGCACGAAGCAGCCGAGATCATCGACCATGAGCGTCACCGCGCCTTCGATCACCCGTGCCCGCGGCTCGATTGCCGAGGTGTTCGCTGTCTTCCTGCGGCTCGGTTGCACCAGCTTCGGCGGGCCGGTGGCGCATCTCGGCTACTTCCGCGCCGAATTTGTCGAGCGCCGACGCTGGCTTGACGAGCGCGCCTACGCGGACCTGGTGGGTCTGGCCCAGTTTCTGCCGGGTCCCGCGTCCAGCCAGACCGGCTTTGCGATTGGGCTGCGGCGTGCCGGCTATCCAGGCGGGCTGGCCGCGTGGGCCGGCTTTACTCTGCCCTCGGCGCTGCTGCTGGTGTTGTTCGCCTATGGGGCGGCCCCTCTGGCGGCCACCACGGTGGGGGCCGGCCTGCTGCACGGGCTCAAGCTGGTGGCGGTTGCGATCGTGGCGCAGGCGGTGTGGGGCATGGCGCGCAGCTTAGCCCCGGATCGGCCGCGCGCCTCGATCGCCGCCGCGGCGGTGCTGATTGTCGTGGCGGCTCCGGTGGCGCTGGGGCAGATCGCGGCGATCGTGCTGGGCGCAGCCGCCGGATTGGTGCTGTGCCGCGATCCTGGCAGCGCGATGGTGCCGGAGGCACTGGCGATGCCGGTGTCGCGGCGCGCCGGCGCGGTCTGTCTGGGGCTGTTCGTGGTGCTGCTGGTGCTGCCGCCGCTGCTGCGCCCGCTCGGCGCCTGGATCGCGATGTTCGACGCGTTCTTTCGCTCCGGCGCGCTGGTGTTCGGCGGTGGGCACGTGGTGCTGCCGCTGCTGCGCGACGCGGTCGTGGCGCCCGGCTGGGTGTCCGACAATGCGTTCCTGGCAGGGTATGGCGCGACGCAGGCGGTGCCCGGGCCGGTGTTTACCTTCGCCGCCTATCTGGGAGCGGTCATCTACGGCGTGCCGGGCGCGGTTTTGGCGCTGGTCGCGATCTTCCTGCCGGGCATCCTGCTGATGACGGGGACGCTGCCGTTTTGGGATGCGCTGCGCACCCGGCCGGCGGCGCAGGCGGCAATGCGCGGGGTCAACGCGGCGGTGGTCGGCGTGCTGGGCGCCGCGCTGTACGATCCGGTGTGGACCACCACCGTGCTGCGGCCGGCGGACTTCGCGCTGGCGTTGGCCGGGTTCGTTCTGCTGACCGTCTGGCGTGCGCCGCCGCTGCTGGTGGTCGGGCTTGGAGCGCTGGCGGGGATAGGGTTGGCAGCGTTGGGGTCAGGCGGGGCTTGATACCAGCAGCCCAAAATGATGACCCTTCCATCATTTTGGGCTGCTGGTATCGCGCGCGGGGTTGGTGGGGCGGCCGCGCGCTAAACAAAGACTCATACCAGCGGCCCGACACCGGCAGAACGGTCAGGAATTAGGGCCGCTGGGATGACAGGCCGCGTATCCAGTTCAGCACTACCTCGATCAGCTTGGCCGATTGTTCCGGGATCAATGCGTGGCTGGCGTCCGGGATGACCACCACGGTCACCCGATCGGCGCCAAGGTCGTCACGCATCTGGTTCAGCGTGTCGCGCGGCCGCCAAGGGTCGTGCTGCGCCTGCACGTCCAACACCGGCGCGGTGCCGGCCGCCCACCACTCCTGTCGCGGCGTTGCGGCGCTGGCTGCACGCTGCGCCGCGCCGGCTGCCTTGTGCCAGCCGCTCAGCCACTCCGAAGGATCATGCCCGGGCGCGAAGAAGGCGACGCGCAGCGCGGCCAGCCGGGTGGCGTCCGGCAGGTCGGTGTCAACGCAGCGCGCGAGGTGCTCACGCAGTTCGGGTGGCGGGTTTTTGGCTGCGGCGGCCGCGAGCACCACGCCGCGCACAAGGTCTGGCCGATCCGCCGCGAGCGAGCGGGCGATCCACTGGCCGAACGCGTGCCCGAGCACGACAGCGGGTCCGCTATCTTCCGCCGCGATCACGGCGGCCACGTCGGCGGCGAAGTCGTGCAACGTGAGGTGCTCCATCGGGCCGACGCTCGCGCCCATGCCGCGCGGCTGCGGGCGCAGCACGCGCAGTCCGGCGGCGGCGAAGCTCGCGGCGATGGCGTCGAAGTCTTCAGAGTCACGCGATGAGGAGGGAAGCAGGATCAGCAGCGGTCCCTCGCCTTCCGCGATCACCTCGATCCGCGCCTCGCCGGCGGGGACGATCTTGCGTGTGCGTTGCGCGGTCATTCGATTTCCCTTTATGTTTCGGCGTGGGGCGGAAAAACGAAGCGCCTTCTGCCACTTTTTGACGCAGCTATCTCGCGCGGGCCTCGTTATCCAGGGCCGAGGCATGCCGCGTTTCGGGCATCAGCAGATACGTCACCAGCGAGATCGCCGCACAGGCACTGGCATAATAGAAGAAATACGATTCGTGCCCGGCGTCCTTCAGCCGCAACGCCAACCATTCCGTCGTTCCACCCATGACCGATGTGACGATGGCGAACGGCAGGCCCACGCCCAGCGCGCGAACCTTCACCGGGAACAGCTCGGACCGTACCAGCCAGTGGATCGAGCTGAAGCCGCTAAGGATCGCCAGGCCAGTCAGGTTCAACAAAAACGCCACGCCCGCACTATGGGTTTCACCGAGCGCCTGCATGATGGGCACCGTCAGGAAGGTGCCGCCGCAGCCGAAGATCAGCATGACCGGCCGACGTCCGATGCGATCCGACAACCAGCCGTACAGCGGCTGCAAGCCCATGTAGATGATCAGCGCGCCGGTGGCGATCAGCGTCGCGCTGTCGCGGCTGAAGCCCGAGGTGTTGACCATGTATTTCTGCAAATAGATGGTGAAGGTGTAGAACGATACCGTGCCGCCGATGCTGATGCCGATGGACAGCAGCACCTGGCGGCGATAGCGCAGCAGGACGCGCAGCAGGTTCTCGCGGGCGGGTGTTTCGCGGCCATGCTCGAAGGCTTCGGTCTCATCGATGCCGCGGCGCAAATACAGCGCGAAGAGCGCGAGGACGCCGCCGATAGCGAAGGGAATTCGCCAGCCCCAGGCATCGAGTTCGGCAGGTGACAGCAGCAGATATTGCAGGATCAGCAACAGGCCGAGCGCCGTGAGTTGGCCGAGTACGACGGTGACCTGTACGAAGCCGACGAAGAAGCCGCGCCGCCCCGGGGGTGCCATCTCGCTGAGATAGGTCGCGCTGGTGCCGGCCTCGCCGCCCATGCTGAAACCTTGCAGCACCCGGGCGATCAGCAACACCGCCGGCGCGGCGATGCCGATCGTTGCGTAAGTCGGTGTCAGCGCGATGATCATCGACCCCAGGCTCATCATTGCCACCGACAGACTGAGGGCCACGCGGCGGCCTTGGCGATCGGCCAGTACGCCGAACAGCCAGCTTCCCAGCGGGCGGGCGACGTAGCCCACAGCGGCGATGGCGGCGGTGTTCAGCAGTTGCACCGTCATGTTGTCGTGCGGGAAGAACGCCTTGCTGAAATAGATCGCGAAGATCGCGTAGGCGAGGAAGTCGTACCACTCGATGACGTTGCCGACTGCGCCGCCGATGATCGAGGCCACCCGATGTTGCCGCGCGGCGCCGGCAGGCGCTGCGATAGCGGACGCGCTCATTTATGCCGCACGGGTGAGCAGGTGAACCAGGGAAGCGGCGCTGTCCATGCGTTCGGCGTCCATGACCCGGGCGATGATCGCGTCCACTTGCGCCGATGCGATGCGCCGTGATGCCAACTTGCGGAATTTGCCGACGACGTCATCGGCGCTGGCGAAGGCCTGCTCACTGCCGCGCGGCGCTTCCACGGTTTCCTCCAGCGCGCGTGCCGTCGCGCAACTCCACGGTCACGTGCACCATGTGGCGATAACGCGCGCCGCGGCGCGGTGATCTCCGGGTCTTCCGCGACGGCGACCAGGCTGGCGACGCGGATGCGATCCGGGTCGGCGACCTTGTCCTCGGTAAACTGGTCCACGAAGGCATCGCCGTCCAGCAGCAGTGTCGCAATGCAGTAGGGCAGGTTGAGCTGCGCCGAGGTCATGCCCTGCGGCACGTAGGGCCAACCCACGTGATCCAGCGTGGCGCGCGAGCCGCGCACCAGAATGCGCGCCACGTCATCCGCGCCGAAAGGACGCCGCGCCTGCATGATGCGGATGGCATCCAGCGTCGTGTGGTTGCTGCCGACACAGGAATAGAACTTGAGCGCGATGCGCAACGTCTCGAAGCGCTGGCTGAGGTCGGCGGTCAGTTGCGCGCGATCAAACCGGTCGGTGGAGCGGGAGAACGTGGTGCAGAAACCGCCATACGGGTTCTCGAACACGTCGACGATGCCGGTGAAGCCGTTCTGTGCCAACAGGGCGCCGTACAGGCCGCTTTGCGCCGCACGGCCGGCATGCATCCGCTTCACCATTGCGCCGAACTGCGCGGCCATCAAGCCGGCTGCCTGGGTGCCGGCGATACCGAGAGCGTGCACCACCTGGTCGGCCGGCAGTTGCAAAGCCGCGGCGGCGCCGGCGCAGGCGGAGAACACGCCCACCGTGGCGCCGGAGTGCCAGCCTTGGCTGATATGTTCCGGACCCATGCACATGCCGACGCGGGGGCCGATCTCGTAGCCGGCGACACAGGCGGTCAGGAAATCGCGGCCGGACATCGCCGGGTTCAACTCGGCGATGGCGAGCACCGGGGGTAGCGTGACCGCGCCGACGTGCAGCACGCCGACACGGTGCACGTCGTCGAGCTCAAAGCTTTGGACCAGCGTGCCGTTCACCAGGGCGGCGTGCGGGGCGGAGAGTTTCTGGTTGGTGCCCCAGATGGTGCAGCCTGACGTGGTGTCCACGCGGGCCAGCGTGTCGAGCAGGATGCGGCTCCAGGGGAGTTCCGCGCCGAAGATCGCGCAGCCCAGCGAGTCGAGGATCAGGAGTTTGATGCGGGCGATGACCTCGGCGGGAATGGCGTTGTAGCGCAGGTTGGCAACGAAATCGGCGATGCCCCTTGTATATGGGTTGTCGGCGGTCGCGGGTTGATCCATGTGCGGTCCGATCGGCTGGATAGCTGGGTGTGAAGGCGAGACCGGATTTGCCTACACCTCTCCCGCTTTTCGCGGGAGAGGTGTGCTTCACCGGAATATCCGCGGCGCGTCCGGCGGTGGGGCGACCGCGCCTGTGTTCTTGGCGCTGGGCGCCACCGACGCGATCAGCCAGTCGCGAAACAACGCGATCTTCGGCGTGTCCGCGGTTTCCTCCGGCGCGACGATGTAGAAGCCGGCATCCGCCGGCAACACCACATCGAAAGGAACGACGAGCCGGCCGGCGGCGATGTCCGCCTCGACGAACTGGGTCCGCCCAAGCGCCACGCCAAGGCCGTCCACTGCGGCCTGGGTGGCCATGAAGCCCTGATCGAAACTCAGTCCGCGCCGCGCCGCGATCGAGGTGGGAAGCCCGTTGGCGGTCAGCCATAGCTGCCAGTCCTCGCGCAACTCCGTGGTGTGCAGCAACGTGTGCTCGGCCAGGTCCGCCGGCCGGCGCAGCGGCGTCCCGGCGTGCAGCAGCGCCGGCGAGCACACCGGGAACATATCCTCGGCCATCAGCCACCGCGTGCGCAGTCCCGGCCAGTTGCCGCGCCCGTAGCGCACCGCCATGTCGATCTCCTCGCGCCGGAAATCGACCAGGTGCGCCGACGTGGTGATGCGGACCTCGAGGCCCGGGTTGGCGTCCTGGAACGCGGCAACCCGCGTCACCAGCCACTTCGCCGCCAAGGATGCGGTGGTGCTGACCGTCAGCATTCCGTCGCGCGCGGGACGCCGGAGCCGTGCCGTCGCCTGGCGCAGTTCCTCGAACGCGCTCTGCACCGCCGGCAGGTAGGCGGCCGCCTCGCGCGTCAGCCGCAGCTCGCGCGTGCGCCGCTCGAACAGGCTGATGCCAAGCTGCTCCTCCAGCCGGCGGATCTGGTGGCTGATCGCCGTCTGGGTGACGTTCAACTCCGCGGCGGCGCGGGTGAAGCTGAGCTGCCTGGCCGCGGCCTCGAACGCGCGCAACCCGTTGAGCGAGGGCAGGGTGAGTGCAATGGGACCCTCCGGACATGATATTTACTCATGCGTAGGCTGACAAAGCATCCTTTGTCAATTACCGCTGGGCGGCCCATTTCTACGGCCAAGCAAGAACCGTAGGAGGTGTTCCATGAGCAGCCTGACCAATTCCGGACTGACACATTTTCATCCGTCCGCGCGATCGGAAGTCGCCGGGCGTCCCTCGCTGCTGGCGCGCGCCGCGGCCACGCTGCGGCTGTGGCGCAAACGGATCCGCGAGAAGCGCGCGCTGGCGCGGCTCGATGAGCGCGACCTGCACGACTTCGGTGCGTCGCAGTCCGACGTCTATGCCGAACTGCGCCGGCCGTTCTGGCACGGGCCGCCGATGACCTGATCGCCTGCTGACGTTACCCCCGACCGCCCCGACCCACTCGCCAAGAAGGACCGCACCATGACCACGCACACCGATCTGCCGCTCGTCGAGGCGGAGCTGAACTACACCGCTCCGACGACGGAAAAACTGCGTAACTACACCTACGAGCCGCCGGAGGGCGTCGCGCGGTCGAACTCTGCGCGTGAGGCGCACCGCGTGCCGATCCATAGCGTGCGTCCCATTGCGTCCGACGTAACGCTGGACCGCGAAGGCTTCGCGGTGCTGCACCACGCCAGTGAGGTGCGAGATTTCTACGATGAGGACGAATTGCGCCGCGTCTATTACGGCGAGGCCGAGCGGCTGATCGCCGAGGCGACCGGGGCCAGCAAGGTGTTCGTCTTCGACCACACGCTGCGGCGGCGGGTACTGGGGTGGATGATCGGGCCCCCGGCGCGCCACGCCAGCCCTCGTCGGGCGTGCACGTCGATCACACCGCGAATTCCGGCCCGCAGCGCGTGCGCGACTTTTTCGGCGATGAAGCGGAGCAATTGTTGCGTGGGCGAGTGCAGGTGATCAACCTGTGGCGGCCGATCCGCGGACCGTTGCGCGATGCGCCACTGGCGGTCTGCGATGCGAGCAGCGTTGCGCCGGATGATCTGGTGCCGGCAGACCTGGTGTATCGCGACCGGGTTGGCGAGACCTATGGCGTTACCTACAATCCCGAGCATCGCTGGTACTATGTTCCGGACATGCAGCCGGACGAGGCATTGTTGCTGAAGTGCTATGACTCCAGCACCGACGGTCGCGCCCGTTTCGCGCCGCATACCGCGTTCGAGGATCCGACCGCGCCGGCGGATCGGCTGCCCCGAGAGAGTATTGAGCTGCGGACGCTGGTGTTTCACGAGGCTTGATGCCGATCTGAAACGCTGACCCTGCACGCGCGATCGGCGGCCCGAGGGGATGGAAGCACCATCGCCTCGGGCCGCTGGTGTTTGATATCGCCGTGGCGGGCCACATGGACTATCCGGTCCGACGGAGCTTGGAAGCCGGTGCTGCCGGGCGTTCGGCGGCGGCCTGATCGACCCGAGCGGAAACGCGTTGGCCGTTGCGTGGGCGGTGGCAAGCCTTATTGCGCCATCCGTCGCGCCACCGTGCTGGCGGCGATGGCCGGAACGAACTCGGCCATGACGTGATAAGAAAGTCTGCCTCCAGCCATACCTTTATCCGCATACTGTGCGTGTTGTCAGAAAGCGATCTTCCGGGCACGATCTGTCGCAAGCTCGTAACGGGTCATCGAAAAGAAGCCCTTTCAGGAGGAACGCATGTCACAGACTGTACGCCCGGCTACCGGAATTGCGCGCCGCCGCGTGGTCCAGGGCATCGGGGCTATTGGCCTCACCTCGGGACTCGCGATGCCCGCGATCGCCCAGAACAAGCCTATCCGCATGGGCTGGATCGCCGCCGTGTCCGGTATGTTTGCCTCCAACGCCCAGGCGCAGGACTGGGGCTTCCACATGACGGTAGCCGACCTTAACGAACAAGGCGGGCTGCTCGGCCGCAAGATCGAGGTCGTCATGCGCGACAGCGCGGCCGACCCGTCCAAGGCGGTCAGCTTCGCCAAAGAACTGGTCTACAACGAGAACATCGACGTGCTCTGCGGGCCGATCAACAGCGGAGAGGCGCTGCCCACGCTGGGCATCGTCTCCGGCGCCAAGAAACTGCATCTGATCGGCGGCTCGGTCGAAGAGTTGATCGACCCGGTGAAATATCCGCTCGGCTTCCGTAACCTGAATGCCAACGGCCAATGGATCAAGGTGGCCGTGAAGTTCATGGTCAACGACCTGAAGAAGACCAAGGTCGCCATCATCAACGACAACACCGGCTATGGTGTGCTGTCGCGCGAAACGGTGACGAAATATTTGGCGACTGTCAATCTCAAGCCGGTCTACACAGCAACGGTGGACCCCAACAAGCCGGACGTCACCGACGAGTTGCTGAAGGCGAGGGACGCCGGCGCCGACGTCATCACCGAATGGTCCAACGCCACCGGCTTCGTTGCGCGCCTGGTCAACGCGCGCGGTGAGCAGAACTGGAACGTTCCCATCGTCGGCCACCCCACCATCCTGCAGGCGCAGGTCGCCAATCTGCTGACCAAGCGCTCCTATTGGGACAACGTCTACGGCCTGGGCTATGCGCACGAGATCGTCGATGCCCAGGGCAAGCTGCCGGCGAGTGTCCAGGCCTTCATGGACAAGCACAAGGACACGATCGGACCCTACATGGCGGCCGGTCTGCCGGCCTTCCTGCAAGGCAACGCGGCGGTGACGATCTATGCCGCCGGGCTGACCAAGGCCGGCGACACCGATCCTTTCAAGGTCAAGGCGGCGCTGGAATCCATTCCCGTGATCGCCGCGCCGTATGGTCCGTTCATCTACACGGCGACGGATCACAACGGCTTCCAGGACGACGGCATCAAGCTGGTCAACGCGAACGCGCAGTTGGCGAACGGTGGCTATCCGGCGGTGAAGATTTCCTGATCCAGCCGGCGCGGAGAATCCTGCATTGCTGCTGGTAATCGTCAGCGGGCTGGCGCTGGGTGGCCTGTACGGCATGACCGCGCTGGTTTACAACGTGATGTACTCGACCTCGAAGGTGCTGAGCTTCGGTACCGGCCAGTTCGCCATGGTCGGCGGCATCGTCACCGCGTGGCTGGTGCTGGGTCTGCATTTGCCGCTCTGGTTGGGCTTTGCCGCCTGCCTGGCCTCCGGTGCCGTGTTCGGCTGGCTGGCCGAGCTCATCGCCGTGCGCCGCATCGTTGCCGCGTCCGATGAACACCTGTGGGTGCTCAGCACGCTGGCGCTCTCCACCATGGTGCAGGAGGCGATGTCGATCTGGTGGGGCACCGATCCAACGCCGTTCCCGCGCGTCTTTCCGCAGGAGTTCGCCGGCGCGTTCGACCAGAAATTCTGGTTTCCCTTGATCCTGGCTGTGCTGATGGCGGTGGGACTGGAGCAATTCTACCGCCGCTCGATGATCGGCAAGCTGTTCATTGCCATGTCGGAAGACAGTTTTGCCGCCCGGGCCCGGGGCGTGGCGACCGACCGGATGCGGTCGCTGAGCTTCATCCTCGCGGGCATGCTTGGTGCGCTGTCCGGCTTCGCGGGCGGGCAGCTTACGTTCGCCGACTTTGCCCTCGGCACGGCGCTCGGGTTGTCCGGCTTCATCGCGCTGGCCGTGGGTGGGATCGGCAGTTCCGTTGGCGCGCTCGTGGGCGGTGCCATCCTGGGGATGCTGACCTCGCTGACCACGCATTATTTCGGTGCCGAATATCAGAAGACCATCGCCATCGGTCTGCTGATCCTGCTGCTGGTGGTACGGCCGCAAGGGCTGTTCGGGACAACACGGGTGCGGCAGGTATGAAGCACCACCATGTCCGTCCGGCCATCGTCGGTGCGTTTGCCGTGTTCGCCGCCCTGCTGCCGTACATCACCGGCAATCTGTATTACCTGCATGTGGCGACCGTCATCGGCGTCTATTGGGTGCTGATCGCCACGCTTAATCTGCTCGTTGGTTTCACCGGCCAGCTCTCCGTCGGCCATGTCGGGTTGCTCGCGATTGGCGCCTATGCGTTCTGCCTGCTGGCGGGCGGCCAGGGCTGGAACCCGTTCCTCGCGCTACTTGCGGGCGGCGCCATTTGTGCGGTGATCGGCCTGGTCCTGGGCCTGCCGTCGTTGCGCTTGCCGGGGTTCTATTTCGCCATGGCGACGCTGGCCTTCGGGTTGATCGTCAGCGAACTCGCCTTGGCCGAGCAATGGCTGACCAATGGCAGTGTCGGCATGCCGGCGCCGAGTTTCCCCGCCCCGTTCGACACGCCGTGGGGATTCTACTGGCTGGTGCTCGGCATTGCCGCGTTCGTCACCTGGATGACGGCCAACCTGGCGCGCCTGATGTGGGGCCGCGCGATGGTTGCGTTGCGCGACAGCACGGTCGCGGCGTCGTCCGTCGCGGTGCCGATCTACCTGACGAAGCTGATGGTGTTCGTGTTCAGCGGCTTCACTGCCGGGATTTCCGGCGGACTGTATGCGACATCGCAAAGCTACATCACGCCTGATGCCTTCATCGTCAATCTGGGCATTTATTTCTTCGTTGCAATTATCATCGGCGGGCGCGGCGTTATCATCGGGCCGTTCATCGGCGCCGCGGTGTTGGCCGCCATCCCCGAGCTGGTCGGCCCTTTGGCCAAGTACGGCACGTTCTTCTACGGGTTCATCCTGCTGATTGTCGTGCTAGTGCTGCCTGGCGGCTTCGGCGAGCTGATCACCAACCTGGCCGCCAGGCTGCGCCGCGAACCGCTTGTCTCCAGCAGCATTGACCCGGATCTCGAAGCTTTGCGCGTCGCCATCCGCGCCAAGCCGTGACCGGGATTCTCGAAGCCCGCGCCGTTGCCAAGCATTTCGGCGGCCTGGTCGCCGTGGATGGTGTCTCGCTCGAACTTCGCCCGGGCGAGGTGCATGGGCTGATCGGCCCGAACGGCAGCGGCAAGACCACGCTGCTCAACCTGATCTCGGGTTATTACCCGATCGACTCGGGTGGCATTCATCTCGCGGGCACCGATGTCACCCGCCGATCCGTGCAGGATCGCGCCCGCTCCGGCCTGGCGCGTACGTTCCAGACCCCGAAGCTAGTGCTGTCGCTTTCGGTGCTGGACAACGCCATGCTCGGCGGTTGGCCGGATGTGCGCTCGGGCTTCCTGGAGACCGCTTTCGCCGCGCCTCGCCCGCGGCGCGAGGAAGCCGAGATCCGCGTACGCGCCGCCACCATGCTGCGCGGCGTCGGCCTCGGCGCGGTGATGGAGCGGCGCGCCGATCTGCTGGAACACACCGCGCAACGTTTCCTTGAGATCGCCCGCGCCTTGACGATGCGACCCAAATTCCTGTTGCTCGACGAACCCGCTGGCGGCCTGACCACGGCGGAGATCGAGCGGCTCGGCGCCATCATCGGGGTCATCCGTGACAGCGGCATCGGCGTGCTGCTGGTGGAGCACCACACCGATTTCGTCTTCCGCGTCTGCGACCGTGTCACCGCGCTGAACCTGGGCCGCACGATCGCGCATGGAACGACGACCGAGGTGCGTTACCATTCCGACGTGATCCGAGTCTATCTCGGCGCATGAGCACGTTGCTGGAAGTCGAAGGTCTGGACGTCGCCTATGGCAAGGCGGAGGTCGTGCACGGCACCAGCCTGACCGTGAAACAGGGCGAGTTCGTCGCCCTGCTCGGCCGCAACGGCGCCGGCAAGAGCACCACGCTGCACGCGATCTCCGGGCTGATCGCCAAGCGCGGCGGCAGGATCCGGTTCGCCGGGCAGGATATTACTAACGCCACGCCGCGCGACATTGTCCGCGCCGGCCTGGTGCAGGTGCTGGAAGGCCACCGTGTGTTTCACACGCTGACCGTCGAGGACAATCTGCTGATCGGCACCTACGCTCGCGCCCCGCGCGGCGATCGTTCCAGGTTGGATACAATGTATGGGTTGTTTCCGGAGTTGGCTGAACGCCGCCAGCAGTTGGCGTCGCGCCTGTCCGGCGGTCAGCAGCAGATCCTGGCAGTTGCGCAGGGCATCATCGCCGAACCACGCCTGCTGATGTTGGACGAACCATCCGGCGGCCTGGCGCCGTTGGTGATCGATCGGATTTTGGATGTTGCCGGCACGCTTGCCCGTGGCGGGGTGGCGATTCTGCTGGTGGAACAGTTGGTGGAGAAGGCGCTGGCGCATGCCAGCCGCTGCTATCTGATGGCGACCGGCCGCATCGTGCATGAAGGGCTGGCGAAGGAGCTTGCCGGCAGTGATGTTCTGCACAGCGCGTATTTGGGCGGTGGTGCCGTATAGATGCGGTTGGGCTTTGCGATTGTTTCGAATCCGGCGTCATAATACCAAGTGACGCAATGATTGACCCACCGGCGTTGCCCCCACCTCGTCATGCCGGCGAAGGCCGGTATCCACGACTTGTCTTCGTTGCAACGAAGGCAAGTCGTGGATACCGGCCTTCGCCGGCATGACGAGGTGGGGGTAGCGGCAGTGCGTCAATCTTTTCGGCACATGATATTACAACAACCGTCGTGCCTCCGCGGCGTCGGCGGCGATCTGCGCTTTCAGCGCGTCCAGCCCAGCGAATTTCCGCTCCTCGCGGATGTAGCTCAGCAGGCTCACCGTGATCTCGGTGTCGTAGAGGTCGCCCGCGAAGTCGAAGACATTGACCTCCAACCGGCTCTCCGGCCCGGCATTCACCGTGGGGCGGCGGCCGATATTCGCCACGCCCTTGTGCACCGATCCGTCCGCCATGCGCACCAGCACCGCGTAGACCCCGCGCGCGGGCTCCAGGTGCCGGCCCAGCGCGACGTTGGCGGTTGGGAAGCCGATGGTGCGGCCGCGGGCGTCGCCGTGCGCCACAATGCCGCGGATCGCCCAGGGGCGGCCCAGCTCGGCTGTAGCCCGCTCCGGGTAGCCGTCCTGCAACGCCCGGCGGATGCGGGTCGAGGACAGCGGCGCCTCGGCATCGGCCACCAGGGGGATCGCGCTGAAACCCATGCCGAGCGCCTCGGCGCGCGCCGCCAGGAACGCCGCGCCACCGCCGCGCCGATGGCCGAAGGCGAAATCCTGACCGGTCGTCAGGTGGCGGGCGTCGAGGCCGTCGTGCAACACCTCCGCGACAAACTGCTCGGCGGTGATGTGGCTGAATTCCTGGGTGAACGGCAGTTCGTAGAGCAGCGCCACGCCCAAGGCGGCCAGCGCGTCGGCTCGCTCGGCGGCGAGGGTCAGGCGGAACGGCGGGTCATCCGGCCGAAAATATTCGCGCGGGTGCGGCTCGAAGGTCAGCACCGCCAGCGGCGCGTCCGGGCGGGCGCCGTGCGCCGCGCGCAGCAGGTGCGCATGGCCCAGATGCACGCCGTCGAAGTTGCCGAGCGCCACCGAGGCGCCTCGCGCATCCGCCGGCAAGTCCCGCCAGTCGGCAAAGATGCGCATCACCCGCGTGAGGGCACCTGGACGTAGGCCTCGCCCTCGATCACCACCTCGTCGCCGACGGTGCAGATGGTCTTCAGCGTTGCCCGGTGCTTTTCCGGGTTCAGCGACGTGACCTCCACCGTTGCCGTCACGGTCGCGCCGATCTTCACCGGTGCGGCGAAGCGCAGCGACTGGCGCATATACAGCGTGCCGGGGCCGGGCAGGCGCGTGCCGAGCACCGCCGAGATCAGCCCGGCCGACAGCATGCCATGCGCGATCCGTTCGCCGAACACCGACTTGCGCGCGACCTCGTCGTTCAGATGTACCGGGTTGGTGTCGAGGGAGACCGCGGCATACAGCAGGATATCGGCTTCGGTGATGGTCTTGCCGAGGCTGGCGGTCTGGCCGATCCGCAGGTCCTCGAAGTAGGTGGTCATGGTTGGTGGCGTCCTGGCGTGATGAGGGCAGTGCGGCAGGTCTTCTGGGCGCAGCTTGCGGGCAAATCAACCGCTGGCTCGCGCGAATGCCGTCTTGCTTGAATGCCCTCCTGGTGGAATGCCCCTCTTGGTCGAGTACCCGGGGCGAGACCGTGGCTGGCGGCTCGGCCAGCCGATATGCTACCCGACGAACCGGAGGTCCTGTCATGCGTCGATGGCTGGTTGTGCCGGCGGTACTGGTGTTGATTGCGCCGCTTGGCGCTGGTCTCGCCCGGGGGCGGCCGATGGACGGCACGCAGCAGCAGCAGTTGCAGGCACTGGTACTCGCGCTACAATCAGGATATCGCCGCCGGGCACCTGGATGCGGCGTTGGCGTTACGCTCGGGCGCGGCCACGGCGGCGTTGGAGCAGCAGTTGAAGACACCGAAAGACCGGGCGGACTACCTGGCCGGGGCGGGCCAGTTGGTTCCGGACCGGCTGGAACTGCGCCATGCCAGCGTGAACGACACCGATGACAAGGCGGTGCTGATCGCTTGGGCCGACAAGACCGCCGCATCCGGCGCGGTGCGGAACGAACTCGACATCGCGTTCATCAAGGAACGCGGCACCTGGAAGCTCGGCGATATCGCGCTGGGGCCAGGGCCGGCTGACATCAAGCGCTGCAATCCTGGCTACGACCCGATCAGCGCCTACGACACCAGCCATCCGGTTTCCCTGGCTGGGCGGATCGAACGAGTGGACTCCTTGCCCGATCACACGCTGGTGGTGCTGCTGACGGGCAATACCGAGGTGTGTACGTTTTTGCCCGATCAGGCGGCTTTGCAGCAGCACGGGTTGGACCCGACAACGCTGCAGCCCTTCCGATTTGCTGACGTAACCGGCGTGGCGCATCGCGGCGATCCGCAGAAGGTGATGGTCAACAACATCACGGTGCGCGCGGAGGAATAGGCTGGCGCACGTGCAGGTGTGAGCGCCCGGGAACAGGCTCGGCGTTACTCGCGGCCGAGCCGCGTTCGGATGACTTCCAGCGCCGAGGCGAACGCGGCGTCGGCGTCCAAGGCGGTGGTGTCGAGTGGGATCGCGTCGTCTGCCTGGCGCATGTTCGGTGCGTCGCGCGTGTCGCGGGCGCGCAGGTCGGCCTCGACCTCGGGCAGTGAAGCCGGGACGCCCGCGGCTTGCAGTTCGGCCCAGCGGCGGCGGGCACGCTCGGCCGGGGTGGCGGTGACGTAGAGTTTTACCGGGGCGTTGGGGAAGATCACGGTGCCGATGTCGCGGCCGTCGAGCACCGCGCCGGAGGTCGCGCCGAAGCTGCGCTGGAAGTCCAGCAGGGCGGTGCGCACGCCGGGAATCGCGGCCACCGAGGCAGCCGCTTCATCCGCTTGCGGTCCGCGCAGGTCGCCTCGGTCCAGATCCCGCGGCAGCAGGGCGCGCGCCGCCGCGGTCGCTGCTGTCGGGTCCCGCGGATCGCCGGCCGCATCCAGCACGCGCCGACCGACCGCGCGGTAGAGCAGGCCGGTGTCCAGATAAGGCAGCTTCAGGGCCGCGGCGATGCGGCGCGCCAGCGTGCCCTTGCCGGCCGCGGCCGGGCCGTCGATAGCAATGATTGGCGTAATGCCCGGCTTGACGACTGGCGCGATGCCCGGCTTGACGACCGGCTTCACGCCGGCGTCAGCCTGGCGCCCACGCCGTCCATCAGCGCCGTGAAGCCGGGGAAGCTGGTGTCGATGAACGCCGCGTCGTCGACGGCGATCGGCGCGCTGGCGGCCAGGCCGAAGACCAGGGCGCTCATGGCCAGGCGGTGGTCCATGTGGGTCGCGACTGTCGCGCCGCCCGGGATGCGGCCCGGCATGCCGTGCACGATCAGGTCGTCGCCCTCGATCTCTACACGCACGCCGTTGGCGTCCAGCATCGCCGCCGTGGCCGACAGGCGATCGCTTTCCTTCACCCGCAACTCCTTCAGGCCGCGCATGCGCGTGATGCCTTCGGCACCGGCGGCGGCTACGGCCAGGATGGGGTATTCGTCGATCATGCTGGGCGCGCGCTCCGGCGGGACGGTGATTGCCCGCAGGGTGCCGTGGGTTGCGACGAGGTCGCCGACCGGCTCGCCGCCCTCGATGCGCTGGTTCTCGATGCGGATGTCGGCGCCCATTTCCGCCAGCGTCGCCAACAGGCCGGTGCGCAGCGGGTTCAGCCCCACGCCGGTGATGGTCAGGCGGGAGCCGGGGACCAGGAGAGCCGCCACCAGGGGAAACGCCGCCGAGGACGAATCGCCTGGCACCACCACGTCCGCGGCAATCAGCTCCGGTTGGCCATGCAGCTGGATGATCCGGCCGGCGCCGGCGAGGGTCACCTGCACCGTCGCGCCGAAGTGGCGCAGCATGTTCTCGCTGTGGTCGCGGGTGGCCTCGGGTTCCTCAACGGTTGTGATGCCGGGCGCGTTCAGGCCGCACAGCAGTACCGCCGACTTCACCTGGGCCGATGGCACCGGCACGCGGTATTCGAGCGGCAGGGCGTCCTTCGCGCCTTCCACCGCGAGCGGCAGGCGGCCGCCGTCGCGTGAGACGAAGCGCGCGCCGCAGGCGGACAGGGGGTCGATGACGCGGCGCATCGGGCGGCCGCGCAGGCTGGCGTCGCCGGTCATCACCGCGAACAGGTCGTGGCTGGCGAGGATGCCGCACAGCAGGCGGGCGGCGGTGCCGGAGTTGCCCATGTCGAGGATGTCGGTGGGTTCGGTCAGGCCGCCGACGCCGCGGCCGGCGACGCGCCAGGTGCCCCCATCCGTGCTGCTTGGGTCGTGGGCGACCTCGGCGCCCAGGGCGCGCATGGCGGCGGCGGTGCGCAGCACGTCCTCGCCTTCCAGCAGGCCGGTGATGCGGGTCTCGCCGATCGCGAGGGCGCCGAACATCAGTGCGCGATGGCTGATGGATTTGTCGCCCGGGACGGTGATGCGGCCGGTGAGGGGGCCAGCGGGGCGGCGGGCGACGAGGGGGCGGGCGATTGGGGGGCGGGCGGCGGCGTCCATGCGGTGCGGTCCTTGGCTGGGTGGCCGATTAGCACGGACCGGGTGGGGTGGCGACGGGCTTGGGCGTGGGGCGGAATTCAGCCTTTTCGCCGAGAGTGTGGTCACCAGTGCTGTCATCCAGGAATGGACCGCGACGCTGCCATGGCCACACGCAAGGCACGCGACGCAGAGTTGAGGCAGCTTGGCGTCGAGCACTTATATCTATTTGGCTCCGCCACCCGTGAAGACGCCAGCAACGACACCAATGTCGATCTGTTCTTCGACTGCGAAGGAGGGAAGTTCGGTCCGTTTGACTTGATGGATGTGAGGGCCAGGGCACTCGCATTTGAAATTCGCACTTTCGGCGGTTCGCGGCGAGACGGTGAACCGCCAAGACGCCAAGACGCCAGAAGGTTGGGGGGTCGGATGACCCGTCACCCGATCCCTCCAGATTCCCAAATCTTCTTGGCGCCTTGGCGGTTCATTCGGCCGCGAAATGCGGATTTGCCGAGGATCGGTCACCACGTGGTCGGTGCTAACTCGGTGAGCCTGTCAAGCATATTCCAAATGCGATTCCCCTGTGTGAGTGCTCGACCGTCTGGCATCCTCGGTCGCAGGGCGGGTATCATCACGCGCGACAGCTTGCACAAAAAGCCGCAGCAGCAGATCGAGGCGGCTGCGGCGCACATGTTCCGGTGGCGGTTCGTTCATCTCGCGTTTACCGGACATGATCGAGACCATTGCCACCAAGTATTCCGGCATCGATCTAAAATTAACTCAAGCACTCGCACTCTCATCAAGTTCAAACATGGCGAGTGGAACCCTGCCAATCAGATCACCCGTCATGCCCGGTCACCATGAACAGCTCGGTCGTCGCCGCCTTCAGCCTGATCGCCAGCGCGTCCTGGTACTGCGCGGACCTGTACCACTCCATAGCCCGTTCCGGACTCGGAAATTCAAGCAGCACCACGCGCGACAGCTTGCGCTCACCCTCCAGCGTCTCGGTCGCCCCGCCACGCACCAGGTACTTTCCGCCGAACGCTGCGATCGCCGCCGCCGCCAGCGGGCGATAGGTGTCGAACAGCGCCGGATCGGTGACATCGACCTCGGCAAGAACGTATCCCTTCGGCATCATCACCTCCCCTTCCAGCGCCGCCGGATTTGACGGATCGGCCTCGACTTCGTGGAATACGCGCATCAGCCAGGGGAAACCAAGTGCCGACCACATCCAGCGACGCCGACACCTATGATTTCATCGTCACCGGCGCCGGGTCCGCCGGCTGCGCGGTCGCCGCCCGGTTGTCGGAATCCGGCCGCCACCGCGTGCTGCTGCTCGAGGCCGGGGGCAAGGACAGCAACCCCTGGATCCACATCCCGCTCGGCTACACCAGGACCTACACCAATCCGGCGGTGAACTGGATGTTCGAGAGCGAGCCGGAGAAGGAGCTGAACAGCCGCACGATGTACCAGCCGCGCGGCAAGGTGCTCGGCGGGACCAGTTCGATCAACGGCATGGTCTACATGCGCGGCAACCACGCCGACTACGACGACTGGCGGCAGCGCGGCTGCACCGGCTGGGACTGGGATTCCGTGCTGCCCTACTTCAAGAAAGCCGAGGACCAGGCACGCGGGCCGAGCGAATTCCACGGCGTCGGCGGCCCACTGCGCGTGTCCGATCCGCCCCAGCGCTGGGAGCTTGGCGACGCGCTGCTGGCAGCCACCATCCAGGCCGGCATACCACGCAACGACGATTTCAACGGCGCCAAGCAGGAAGGTGCCGGCTTCTTCCAGACCACGACCTCCAACGCGCGCCGCTGGAGCACCGCGGTCGCCTATCTGAAGCCGGCGCGCAAGCGGCCCAACTTCGTGGTGCAGACCAAGGCGCATGCCGCGCGCGTATTGATCGAAAATGGCCGCGCCGTCGGCATTGAATACCACACCCCGTCCGGCCGCAGAACCGCGCATGCACGCCGCGAAATCGTTGTCTCCGGCGGCGTCTACGGCTCACCGCAACTGCTGCTGCTGTCCGGTCTGGGTCCGGCGGCGCATCTGCAGGCGATGGGGATCCCCGTGCTGCGCGACATGCCGGTGGGCGAGAACCTGCACGACCATTTCAACACCTACCTGGCCTATCGCTGCACCAAGTCGATCACCTTGAACGAGTTGCAGCACAGCCTGCCGCGCCGTGTCGCCGCCGCGGCGCAGTACGCGCTGTTCCGCAAGGGGCCGATGTCGAACAACGGGCTCTATGTCGGTGCCTTCTTCTGCTCCGACAAGCGCTTCGAGCGGCCGGACATCCAGATGAACATGACCGCCTGGAGCACCACTGAGCGCACCCGCGCCGGGATTGTTTCGCACCCGTTCCCCGGTTTCACGCTGAGCCCGGTGCATCTTCGCCCGGAAGGGCGCGGGACGCTGCGCCTCAAATCGCCCGACCCGCTCGCACCGCCGGAAATCCGTTTCAACTTCCTGAAGAGCGACTACGACTACCAGGCACTGATCGCCGGCATGCGCATGGCACGCCGCATCGCGGCCCAGCCGGCACTGGCGCCCTACGTCGCCGAGGAAGTGATGCCCGGCCCCGCCTGCCAGACCGATGCCGAGATGATCGCGGACATCCGCGCACACGGCGTGTCCAACCTGCATCCGGTCGGCACTTGCCGCATGGGCACCGGCTCGGACGCGGTGGTCGATCCGCGGCTGCGGGTTTATGGCGTGCAGGGCCTGCGCGTCGCCGACGCATCGATCATGCCGCAGGTGATCGCCGGCAATACCAACGCCCCCAGCATCATGATCGGCGAGAAATGCGCCGCGATGGTGCTGGAAGATGCCTCGGCTTGAAGAGTGGGCGGTTCAAAGCGGGGGCGTCTCCAAGAACGGGCGGCATAACAAGCGGGAAGGAACCGAACCATGCGCTGGGCACGCTTCGATCACAACGGTACAGCAACTTACGGCGTCGTTGAGGGCGACACGATCATTCCGGTGCGTGGGTCACCGCTAGACACCTGGGAGCGCACCAGCGCGCGGCATAAGCTGGCCGACGTCAAGCTGCTGGTCCCGCTCGAGCCGCTGACTTTCTACGCCTGCGGCCTGAACTATGCGGAACATGTGCGCGAAGCCGCGGCAAAACTCGGCCAGGAGCCCAACCTGCCACCGAAGCCGGATGTCGGCTATCGCGCCAACAATGCGCTGATCGCACACGACGAGGCGATCGTCATCCCCAAGGACGCCACCGACAAGGTGCAATACGAGGGCGAACTCGTCGCGGTGATCGGGCGCAAGTGCAAGCACCTGACGCGCGACGATGCGCTGACCGCCGTGCTCGGCTATACCATCGGCAACGACGTCAGCGAACGCACCTGGCAACGCGGCGACCGTACACTGTGGCGCGCCAAGAACACCGACACGTTCAAGCCGATGGGCCCGTGGATCGAAACCGCTGTCGATCTGGAAAGCCTGGTCACCAAGGTGCGGGTGAACGGCAAGCAGATGATCGAGTTCCACACCAACCACATGATCTTCGGCGTGGTGGATTTCCTGGTGGCGATGACGAAATACGTGACGCTGTATCCCGGCGACATGGTCTGGATGGGCACCGAGGGCGCCACCGCCGACATGAAGCACGGCGATGTGTGTGAGATCGAAATATCCTCGATCGGCACCCTGCGCAATCCGGTGGTGCGGGAGGCGTGACGGAGAGCGCCAGCGACGCGTCACCCTTCACCGGCCGGCATGTCCTGCTCATCGTCGCCCATCAGGACGACGAAGTGCTGGGCGCCGGCGCGCAATTCCGCAGCTTCGGCCAGCTCAGCCTGCTGCATGTCACCGACGGCGCGGGCTTCATGCCCGAGGCCCGCGCCAAGGGCTTTGCATCGCTGCGCGCTTATGCGGCGGCGCGCGAGCGGGAGATGCGCGGCGCGGTCGCTGCCGCCGGCGTTCAGGCGACATTCCACACGCTGGATGTGCGCTGCCTTGAGGCGTCCTTCCACCTGCCGGCGATCACGCATCACCTGGAGCGCGCGATCGCCGGGATCGCGCCCGACATCATCCTGACCCACGCCTACGAGGGCGGCCACCCGGACCACGATGCGGTCGCGTTTGCCACGCATCGGGCAGTTCGCCGCATGGCCGTGCCCCCGCCGGTCTGGGAGTTCACCGGTTATCACCGCGCCGGCGCTGACACCGCCAGCGGTACCAGCGTCGACGCCGTTCGCGGCCGGTTCCTGCCCAACGGCGGGCCGCCGCTACGCCTGGAGCTGAGCGCGGCGGACCGCGCGCTGAAACGCCAGATGCTCGACCGCTTCCATTCCCAGCTTGACGTGGTGGCGCAATTTCCGCTCGACGCGGAGGTCTTCCGCCCTGCCCCAAACTATGACTTCACCAATCCACCGCATCCGCTGCCACTGGGATACGAGTTGGAGGGCTGGGGCATGCCAGCTTCGCTGTGGCTGGCGGCTGCACAGAAGGCGATGACGAGCGGGCGCAGTTGGCGATTGGGCGCCCGGCTGCGCTGGGAGATGTGGACCCGCCGCTTTCACCCCGACAGCCCGCGCGTCGTCGGCCTGATGCGCGCCATGCCATTGATCGGGTGTCGTGCCTGGTAGCGAGGCGCCCCCATGCTTTGTAGCGGGGGGCTCTGTAGCGTGGTGCCTGGTAGCGAGACGTCTGGCGGTGGCGGTGGTGGCTGGCACGCGGTCGCCTTATGGTCCGCGATCTCGGCGCGTTCACGACTTTATTGCTTAGCGACCAATAGCGCCCATGTGGCACCCTGTTCCATCGTACGCCGATCATCCCCGGCGTTGGAAGGAGGGCAGCTTGATGCGGCACTTCGTCCTAGGCGCGAGCCTGATGCTCGCGTTCCAGGCGCACGCGGCACCGCCCGACGACGCCGATCCGAAACTGGCCCCCTGGTTCAACAGCCTGCACCAGCCCTTCACCAATGCGCTGTGCTGCTCGATCGCCGACTGCCGGCCGGTGTTGTCACGCCTGACCAGTGGTCACTACGAGGCCTTCATCGATGGCGAGTGGCATGCCGTGCCGGACGACCGCGTGCTGACCAGGTCGGACAATCCGACCGGACGCGCCGTGGTCTGCTGGACGCCGCGGGCGGGCGTGCTGTGCTTCATCAAGGCGCCCGAGAGTTGAGCACGCCGCGGCGCGCGGGTAGGCTTTGGCGGCGCCATATCGACGCAGGGAGGACACCTTGGATCTCATCGAGACCTCACGCCAGACCGTGGATGAGCTGCTGGCCCGGCGCCATCGATCGATGGGCTACGAGGAGCGAGTGCGATACGCGCTGGATATTGTCGATATGCATCTGCACGAGGAAAATCCGGACCGCATCGACGAGTGCATCAAGCTGTACTCCGAAGACGCGGTATGGGATGCGCCAACGCGCGGTGTCTCCTATGTCGGCCGGCAATCGATCAAGGAGAACTACCTGAAGCTGTTCGCGTCGGCGGCGAATATCAGCTTCGAGCCGATCGAGCGCTTTGCCTCGCCCGACCGCGTGTTCGACGACATGTGGGCACGCTTCACGCTCGTTGGCGACGGTTTCGAAAATGCGCCGGTCCCCATCGGCACGAAGGTCAAGCTGCGGCTGCTGCACAATTTCCACATCCGTGACGGCCTGATCGCGCGCGAGATCGGCTACGAGGTGTGGCTGCGCGACGAATAGCGCGAGCACGGTGCCCGTGTCCGCCGCCCACGGGGTGGCGCGTCGGCTCTCAGCCTCCCCGCGCGGACCTGAGGCACCGCACGAGGCGCATCTTGCCGCGCGCATCGCATAGCCCGTTGGTCGGCGTTTTCCGCTTGTCCCGCTCGCTTGCGCCGGCGACCGATGCGACCATCGCGGCTTCGCTGTTTGTAGTGCGGGATTGCCGCGATGCGCCGGACCCGCAGTGCCCAGGCTGCCGCGCCGGAAGGAGGCTATGATGCAAGCCAAGACCGACGATCAAGGTCCCGCCCCAAAGCCCGGGTCAGGTCCGCCCGCCTACGCCATCGTCGGGTTGCTGGTGGCGTTGCTGCTACTGGGCACCGGCGCCTTCCTGTGGCTCAACGGACAGGCGGCCGGGCCAGTGGTCGGCGGCAAGTTCAGCCTGAGCGACGGTCGTGGCCGTACCGTCACCGACCGCGATTTCCGGGGCAAATACCTGCTGGTCTACTTCGGCTATACTTATTGCCCTGATGTCTGTCCGACCACGCTGAATGCCGAGGCGGACGCGCTCGACCGGCTGGGCAAGAAGGCTGATCTGCTGCAGCCGCTGTTCATCACCGTCGATCCGCGGCGCGATACGCCAGCGGTGATCCAGCAGTACACCGCGGCCTTCACGCCGCGTCTGATGGGCCTGACCGGCACACCGGCCGAGATCGCCGCCGTGGCAAAGGAATATCATGTCTACTACGCCGAACACCGCACCGGCCCGGGTCCGGATGATTATTCCATGGACCACAGCTCCATCCTTTATCTGATGGGACCGGACGGACGCTTCATCGCGCCAATCCGCAGCGACGAGACCGGTGCGGAGATCGCCGCCGATCTCGACAAGCTCATGTCATGAGCGGATCACTGCGCGTGTGAAGCCGCTGCTCTTTCGCGCTGCTCTTTCGCGAATGCGGGTAACCGAGTCCGGCACGGTGATCGCCCGCGCGAGCATGCAGGACGTGGGGGTGGCGGATCGCAGCGGATGCCGCCCGGCGGCTTGGGCCAGAGCGATAAGCATACGTAGCGCTGGTCAGTTTACCCGCGGACAGGCGTAGACGGGTACGGTGACCGCGCGCTCGGCGTCTTACCAGCGGCGATAGCCGCCATGCCAGCCCCAACCGCCGCGCCAGCCCCAACCGCCGCCCCAGCCGCCGCCGACCACGACGGCCGGGCCGATCCCGACATAACCGGGCGCGTAGCCATACGGGTAGGCTGGGTAACCGTAGGGGTAGCCGTAGCCCCCGTAGCCCCCGTAACCCCCCGGGTAGCCCCCGGCATAAGCCGGTTGCGGCATCTGCACGCTATTGCCCTGGGCTGACATGCATTGGGCGTAGGACTGATCGTAGCGATACTGGACATTGCCGGCCGAGGCCTGGGCAGGGCCCGCGCCGACCGCACTGCCCGCCAGCAGCCCGGTCGCGGCGCCGATCGCCGCTCCGGCGCCGACCGCGCCGCCGACCGAGCCGATCGCCGCCCCAGCCGCAGCGCCCAGCGCGGTACCGAGCACCGCGCTGCCAACCGCGGCGCCGTTTGCCGCCTGGGCCGGCTGCAGGCCGCCGGTCTGCTGCGTGGCCCAGCCGCGGCAGGTGGCGTCATCCTGCTGGAATGCCTCGAAACTCTTACCCTGGCCGGGCATCGCCGTGACGGTGGGTCCGGCTGGGGGAGCGACCGCGCAGGCACCCAACGCGATCGGGGCCGCCAAGGCGGCAAACGACATGACGCGACGCATGGTGATCACCTCAAGGTTCTCGCAGTGGTAACGCCTCGCCCGCCCCCACGGACGCTGGGGTTGGCCGTAGCACAGGCAATCATCTCGCATGGTAACATAGTGTGTCCGACGGCGGGATTCATGTGGATGCTTACGAACCCGACATGCGCCCGAGAACGTCTGCCAGTTGTTATACGCCGACCGCAGAATGCGTATAAACGCACTTGGACTAATCCTACTGCGTCACTCAATCTGCTCGACCGACCACTGACGTGTCCGTCCGCAGCATGGGCATCGTGGCAGGACATGAACCAGTGTGCGTGCGAGGCGGATCCGCAGCGTGGCGATCGAGTTTGGCATATGGCGCTGTGAGCGCAGCGGCAGAGCCTCTGGGTCGGTAACCGTCGGGAACGGCAGATCGCGGGCCGCGCCAGGCGCGGGCAGGTCCTGAGGGGGGAATCGTCTCCTTTTCGGAGACCAGGAATCCGTAGGCTGCAACGCAGAGACTTGCGTGATGGTGAAAGCCGCGCCATCCGCGGCCTTCGTAGTGGCCGAGCCCAACCTCTTGCTTGAGTTCGAGATAATCGCGTTCGATCCGCCAGCGCAGCTTGGTCAGATCGACCAGGCACTCGAACGAGATGTCGGCCGGCAGCGTGGAGAGCCAGTAGTGGTCCGGCTCGGTTTCGCCCTCCGGCCACTCGATCAGCAGCCACTCTTCAGCGGCGGGTTCGTTTCGCTTCGCGTCATCGTGCGCCGGGCGGACCCGCAGACGGGCAAACCGTGACGTCAGTGGCGTATTGCTGCCGTCTCGCCAGGTCATCTGCTGCCAGGCATCGGCGGCAAGCTCCAGGGCCAGCGTCTTGACCGAGACCGGCCGATGCGTCTCGTCGCGGCGCAATCGCTTGGCGGGCCGGCCGCGACCTGATCTGGGTGCGGGTGGCAATGGCACCTCGCCGGGCCGCCAGACCTTCGTGGTGGGCAGAATACCGAGCGCATAAGGCCGTCCAAGTTCGGTGATCCCAGCTCGAAATTTGCTGTCGTTGCCATACGCCGGATCACCCAACACGACGCCCGGTGGCACACCGGCGGCCAGAGCTTGGCGCATCTGTTGCAAGGCGATCTCGGGCTTGGTCTGAAACCGAATGTCATCCGGCACACCAGTGACAGTCCGGCGAGCCGGATCATCGGCCCAGTCCTTCGGCAGATACAGCCGGTAGGCAACCGGCAGACTGCCCTGATGGGTGGCCACCGACAGACTTACCGCCACCTGGCAATTGTCCTGCTTGCCCAACTGGCCGCAATACTGCCGGGCTACACCAACCGAGTGATGGCCTTTCTTGGGGAAACTCGTGTCATCAATGATCCAGGCCTGGACTGGCTCGTCTCGGGTGATCGATGGTAGTACCCGCTCACGCACGCGGCCCAGTACCGCCTGATCAGACCAAGGTGCCTGCGCCACAAGATGCAGTAGCGACTGGTGCTGTGCCGCTGTTCGCTCGGGCGCTGTCACCGCCGCCAATGGTTCGACGCTCTTGCGGCCCTCGGCCGACAGCAGCCCGACACAGTAGTCCGCGAACGGTCTGACCCGATCGGCATGGCCCAGCACAGATGCCAAGTCTGCCGCGTAGGCGCGGAACCGCGCTTCCGCCCCCGTCACATCGTGAAGATCCATTCTACCCCTCCCGGGAAGTGCGAATCTCCACTGCTACCAAACCGCAATCGCGTCGGGACAAGCGTAATCTTCCCGAATGCTTCGGATTTTTGCGACTCAGTAGGACTAACCCGCTACGCGGGAGTCGCGCGAACTAGACCACAGTTCTTCGATTTCACTTGGTCCGTTGGCGACAACCGGCTGCCGCTTCCGCTGGCCTGACAACTCAACCGCGAGACGATGTTGGTGGCGCCATGTGGCGCCGCTCGTTTCGCAGAGGAGTTGCCAATGACCCCACTTCGCCGCCGCATGATCGAGGATATGCGGATCCGTAACCTCTCGCCACAGACGGAGAGAGCTTACGTCGAGCAGGTCTCCCGGTTCGCCCTCCATTTCGGTCAGTCGCCCGAGCGATTGGGCCAAGACGAGATCAGAGCTTGGCAGATTTACCTGGTCGAGGAGAGGCGACTGGCGGCCAGCTCGATTTCGGTCGCCGTGGCCGCTCTGCGGTTTGTCTATACGGTCACCCTCAAACGGCCTTGGATCGTCGAAGACGACATCCCAACCAGCCGGCAACCGCAGAAACTCCCCGTTGTGCCGAGCCCTGCGGAAGTCGTCCGGTTCCTGGACGCAGTGAAAAGCCCGAAACATCGGATGATCCTGACCGTGTGCTACGCGACAGGGCTGCGGATTTCCGAGGCGGTTTCCATGAAGCCCACCGCGATCGACAGTCAGCGGATGGTCATCCGGGTGGAGGCGGGCAAAGGCGGGAAGGACCGCTACGTGATGCTCTCGCCGACGTTGTTGAAGCTTTTACGGACCTACTGGAAGGCGGGCCGTCCAAAGGAGTGGCTGTTTCCGGGTGACCGGCCCAAGCAGCCCATCACGGCGTGCGCCGTCGAGATCGCATGCAGACAGGCGCTTGAGCAATCCGAACTCGGCAAAGCGATCACCCCGCATTCCCTGCGCCACGCATTCGCGGTCCATCTGCTGGAGTCCGGCACCGATCTACGCACCATTCAATTGCTGATCAGCCAAGCGTCATAATGCGCACCTTTCTATGTCATTGAAATTCCAAGAGATGCTGCGCAGGATTTGGCGTTACCGACCCTTTCGATAGCTTGCCGGCACGGAGAGCCGCCAAATCATCAGCCTTGATGACCCAGGGCGCTCCTTTGCATGGTTGCGTTCCTTTGATGTCGCGACGTCGGATCATGCGGAGCACGGTCATTTTCGCGACGCCGAGGATCTCGGCAGCAGCTTCCAATGTTACATCACCGCGCTCGGCCCATTCGTCCTTACGATAGACGGCAATGTCGCTATAGTTACGGAATGAACGCACCCGCGCTTCGGTCCAGCCATTGCCTTGCCCGGTCGGCTTGCCAACGCGATTGAGAAGCCTTGCGATCTGCCGATCGTGCATCAGGCGGGCTAATTCGCGAACCAGAGACATCGTATCCTCGGGAATCGGCCAATGATGCCTGCCCGCCGCATTCAGCCTCAGCTTGACCTGCAGCGCGGTATGATCTCCGCCCTTCCAGTGCAGCACCATGTTGTTGACGGCGCCTTCCTTGCGCACGACGATCTCATTGAGCGCTGTGCGCAGGATCCTTTTGCGTGTTGCGGCTGTCGCGGCCGGATGTGACCAAGCGAGTTCGAGATCGGCACCGAGCCGCATCAACTGCTGCCGTTCCGGTTCGCCCAGGGGCGGTGGTTTCCGAGCCACGATGGCAGCGATCTCGCCTTCAATACGCTGAACCGCCAGAAGCGCCTCGTTCCAGCGGCGCTCCAGCTCGCCGGCCACGAGGCGATTGGCTGGATCGACGGCATCGTATTGCTGACGTGCATGGCCGGCCTGATAGCGCGCCTGCTGCAACGCCAGCTCGAGTTGCCTTTGTGCGGCTGACATTTCGGCCGCCTGCGCAGTGAGCGCCTCGACTGCGGCGTCGATGCCGAGTGGCCGCAAGATGCGCAGAACCTCCGCGCCGACAGCAGCATCGGTCGCCAGGCCACCAATTGAGATGCACCGCTCCGTGCCATGATTCGTGCGAGCACCGTAGCAGTTATAGCGGCCGACCCTACCGCTGTAGGCCACATGCAGCTTGCGGCCACAATGACCACAGCGTAACAATCCGGCCAACAACAGCTCACCGCGCCGCACCGCTCCTTTGACCGTGGCACTGCCTTTGCCGTTGGCATTGTCGGCAATCACGCGTTGGTTCTTTTCAAACTCCTCCCACGTAATGTAACCCTCGTGCTGCTCCTTGAGCAGGACATCCCATTCGGCCACGGGGCGGCGCAGGCCACGTCTCACGCGCTTACGACCGTCCTCGACGCTCACCTTGCTCGTCGTCCGCCCAAAGGCATACGCTCCGGCATAGATCGGGTTGGTCAGGATGTTGTGCACAGTGTTGTATGCTGGCAGTTTCCAGACGATAGCGCGCCCCTCGGCGTTGTGGGATTTGGCCGGCAATACGATACCTTCGTCACGCAGCCAGATATGAACCTGACGAACACTTTGGAACTCGGAAAATTTGGCGAAGACGAGCTTCAATGCCTCCTGGACCCGCTGATCCGCGTCTTTCTCGATCCGCACGCGCCCCGCCTTCACATAGCCAGCGGCAACGCCGAGGAATAGTTCGCCCCGACGCGCTTTCTGTTTCAGTGCCTCATGCGACCGCTGGCGGAACAGCGACAGTTCGAGCTCGCTCATTGTTCCCTTCATACCGAGAAGCAAACGATCGTTCGGATGTCGAGGATCATAGACCCCGTCTTCGTCGATGAGGATGGTACCAACCAATCCGCAAAACTCAATCAGCGTGTGCCAGTCGCGCCCATTGCGAGCCAGTCGGGACGCCTCGACTGCGAACACGGCACCGATGCGGCCTTCACAGATCGAGGCTAGCAGACGCTCGAAGCCGGGCCGGTTGACGCCGCCAGCCGATCGACCCAGATCATCGTCGATGACCTCAACGCAAGTCCAACCGAGCTGCCGGGCGCAATCGGCGAGCCCGTATTGTCGGCGCTGGCTCTCCTGATTGTGCACGAGCTGATCGGCCGTCGACTGACGGATATAGACGCACGCCCCGCGCGCGAGATGCTCAGAGGTGATCTTGGTCATTGCCGATCTCCCCGTTTGCCAGCGCTGTCGCGATCTCGAGCAGCAGGACCTTCACCAACGTCTCCAACTCGGTCTTTTGTGCGGGCGCCAACTCGACGCGCGGCTCGCCCTGGTCGAACAGGCTCTGTTGGGGATGTTCGAATTGGCGCATCATTTCTGGCTTCCTCCATCTTCGAGTCGGGCTGGAGAAAGCCTAGAAGCGTGTCGATCTCGACGCGCAGCGATCGAACGACTTCAAGGGAGAACTGCGGCGCTGCACGCAGGCCGCATTGCGCGGCTGACTCCTGCACCATCCACGCCGGTATGCAGGCGATCGAGTTATCAGGCTGTGGGATGACGACCAGTTCAGTACCGCGATAGGCAAATCGCCTGATTATCAACACAGTCTCGCCGCACCGCGGGTGGAACGGATAGTAGATCCGCTCTTCAACCGTGTGTTTGCGGGCAGTATTTCGTTGTTTCGATGGGGCATCGCAGCCTGAACACCACATCTCGTTATCTGCGTATCGCCACCAGCAAGGTCTGCGCCACCGCCAGTCCGCTGGACTCGTTGCAAGCGATAACACTGGTCGTGCCGGACCTCGTGCCCGCCTGACGGCGGGGCGGTGTCCCGCGGGGGGCTAGAAGTGGCGGATGTGTTCCGCCACTTCGGCCCGGCTTTCCGTGATCAGCATGGCGCGTCGCTGTCCGCCGCGCGGCGGCGCGCTATGACCGCGATCGAGAGTTGCCGCACGGCTGCGCTCGGTGGTCACGTCGATCGTTGTGACGAGTGCGGGCATCAGCGCGTCTCGTACAACTCGTGTCGTAACCGTAATTGCCCTAAGTGCCAGGGTCTCGCGCGGGCTCAATGGCTCGAGGACCGTCAGGCGGAACTGCTCGACGTGCCCTACTTCCACGTGGTGTTCACCGTGCCGGACCTGATCGCCACCATCGCGTTCCAGAACCAGACCGTGGTCTACGATATCCTGTTCCGGGCGGCGTCGGAGACGTTGCGCACCATCGCCGCCGACCCGGAGCATCTCGGCGCGGAGATCGGTTTCCTCGGTGTGCTACACACATGGGGATCCAACTTGTTGCACCATCCGCACATTCATTTTTTGGTTCCGGGCGGCGGGATCGCGCCGGACGGTGAAAGCTGGATCGCCTGTCGGTCGGGATTCTTCCTGCCGGTCCAGGTGCTGTCGCGGATGTTCCGCGGGTTGTTCCTGCGCTACCTGGGGAAAGCATTCGCCGCCGGCGAACTGAAGTTCTTCGCCGCGCTCCGTCACCTGCATGAGCCCGCCGCATTCCGCCGTTACCTGGCGCCGACCTGGAACGTCGACTGGGTGGTCTACGCGAAGCGGCCGTTCGCCGGGCCGGCCCAGGTTCTCGACTATGTCGGGCGCTATACCCATCGTGTTGCCATCTCCAACAACCGCCTGATGTCCATGGACAACGGCAAGGTCCGCTTCCGCTGGAGGGATTACCGGGACGACAACCGCCAGAAGACGATGACCCTGGACGGCGGAGAGTTCATCCGCCGCTTCCTAATCCATGTGCTACCGGACGGGTTCCACCGCATTCGGTACTACGGCTTCCTCGGCAACTGCCATCGTGCGCGGAAGCTAGCGCGCTGTCGGGAGCTGATCGGCATGGCACCGGCCGGACCGGCGGCCGAGACTCCCGCTGACTACCGCGACCGTTTCGAGGCGCTGACGGGACAGTCTCTGCGAGAATGTCCTCACTGCCATATCGGCACCATGGTGATGATCGACTGCATCGCACGGCCCAAGATCTGCCAGCCGGTTCCGGATACACCATGACCCGGCATCGCCGCTCCAACCGCATGAAGCCGAATTGCCCGCCAGGTCGGAGTGGGGCCGTTTGTGCTGCGACAGCCATCGGAGTCCCCGACCACGCGCCAAACGGTCGGATCCGGGCTGGGATGATGATCCGAAGGCCCGACTGCCGCGGTCCGTGCCTTCAGGCCGCTGTTCGGAATGCTCCGATGATGCATCGGCAAAAGATCCGGCGGCATTCAACGCCCATAGCCTTGGCGGCACGAAGAGCGGCTTAGCCCAACACGTTTTTCGCTCACCGGCGCGGATCCAGCTTTCGAGCCCTCGTGGAGAGGCCTGTGCGCCGCGCCGCCAAGCGAAAAACGCTGTACGTTGCCGCGACTGATGGGCAACGCCGGCATCGCGTCGCCGGGGGTATCAGATGCTCGCCGATTCAGCGCCATGCAGGGCGCCATCCTCGGCGAACCTCATCCCGCAAGACCTTGGCCGCTCACGCCGGCACTGGCATGCTACAAACGCAACAACGAACCAGGGGACGACGATGGCGGAGCAGTGGGTGCGGGTGGCGGCGACGGCGGATGTGGCCGAGGGCGCGGCAATCGCGGTGAAACTCGGTACGCGAGAGGTCGCGCTGTATCACCTGCCGGGCGGCGAGTTCCGCGCGACGGACAATGTCTGTTCCCACGAGTATGCGCAGCTTCACGAGGGCTGGCTGGAGAACGGCGAAATCGAATGCCCACTGCACGCCGGCAAGTTCGATGTCCGCACCGGCAAGGCCACCGCCGCGCCCTGCGAGGTGGCTCTCCAGGTGTTTGAAGTGAAGGTCGAGGGCGCCGACCTGCTGCTCAAGGCGCCCGACTGAACCGGCACAAGCGATGACAACCGGCGCGCCGATCGACTGCGACGTGCATCCGACCGTGCCGGGGTTGTCGGCGCTGTATCCGTATCTCGACGAGATATGGCGCGAGCAGGCGATCCGGCGCGGCTTCGACGAGATGGCCACCATTGCCTATCCGGCCAACACACCGTTGTCCGTGCGGGCCGACTGGCGCGACGCGGGGGGAAAACCGGCGACCACGCCGGAGCGGTTGATTGCCGAGGCGTTGGCGCCGTTCGGCACCGGGACGGCGATCCTGAACTGCCTCTATGGCACCTCCGCCGCGTTCAGCGAGGACATCCAGGCGGCGTTCTGCAAGGCGCTGAACGACTGGATCGCGCATGAGTGGCTGGATCGCGACCCGCGGCTGCGGGCTTCGATCGTGGTGCCGCTGACCAACACAGACATGGCGGTGGCCGAGATCGAGCGCCGCGCCGTCGATCCTCAATTCGTGCAGGTGTTGCTGCCGGTTTCCGGCGAAGTGCCGCTGGGCCGGCGGCAGAACTGGCCGATCTATGCCGCCGCGGAACGCAACCGCCTGCCGATCGGGGTGCATGCCGGCAGCACGTACCGCCATCCGGTCACCGGCGTCGGCTGGCCTGGCAGCTACACCGAGGACTATGTCAACCAGGCGATCGGCTTCCAGTCGGCACTCAGCTCGCTGCTGGCCGAGGGCGTGTTCGCCAAGTTCCCTGACCTGACCATCGTGCTGATGGAATCCGGCGTAAGCTGGCTGCCGGCCTACATGTGGCGCTTCACCAAGTTCTGGAAGGGTCTGCGCAGCGAGATCCCGTGGGTCAGCGACCCGCCGGGCGAGATCATCCGCGAGCGCGTGCGCCTGACAATGCAGCCGTTCGATGCACCGCCGGACCCGGGCGGGATCGACCGGCTGATGAACCAGATCGGTTCGGACGAGATGCTGCTGTTCGCGACCGACTATCCGCACTGGCAGTTCGACGGCGACCAGGCGGTGCCGGCTTGTGTGGGCCCAGCCCTGCGCCACAAGATGATGGTGGAAAATCCGCTGCGGACATATCCTCGGTTGAATCATTCCCTGATGGGAGAGACTGCGCCATGAACGTTGACGTGCTGAACCGCTCCGGCGTGCAACAGGCCGCGCAGAGCCGGCTGGCGATCGCCGACTGCGACATCCATCCGCGCACTCTCGGCTACAAGGCGCTGTATCCGTGGCTGTCGAAGCACTGGCAGGAGCATCTGGAGACGTTCGGCGCCACCTTTCGCCAGCCGTGGGAGAAGGGGCCGGCGTTCCCGAAGGCGCAGCCGCAGGCCTGCCGGCGCGACGCCTGGCCGGAAGGCGGGCAGCCGGGCAGCGATCTTGCGTTCATGGCGGCACAGTACCTGGACCCGAGCAACGTCACGCTAGGCATCCTCAATCCGTTGGGGAGTGGCCAGGGGGCGCAGAATCCGGACCTGTCGGCCGCCATCGCGCACGCCACCAACGAATGGCAGATCGAGGAATGGACTTCTCGAGATGCGCGGCTGAGGGCCTCGGTTGTGGTGCCGTACGAGGACGCGGCGGCCTCGGCGAAGGAGATCGAGCTGCGCGCCGGCGACAAGAATTTTGCTCAAGTGCTGATGCTGACGCGTACCGCTGAGCCTCCTGGTGGGCGGCGCTACTGGCCGATCTACGCCGCGGCCGAGGCGGCTGGGCTGCCGATTGGCATCCACGCCTTCGGGTATGGGGGTTATCCGATTACCGCCGGCGGTTGGCCGTCCTATTATATCGAGGAGATGGTCGGCCACGCCCAGTGCAGCCAGTCCGTGGTGGCAAGCCTGGTGCTGGAGGGTGTGTTCGAACGGTTTCCCCGGCTGAAGGTCGTGCTGATCGAGGGCGGCGTGGCGTGGGCCGCGGCGCTCGGCTGGCGGATGGACGCGCAGTGGAAGAAGCTGAAGCAGGAGCTGCCGCATCTGAAGCGCCTGCCGTCGGAGTACATGCGCGGCAATGTCTGGTTCAGCACCCAGCCGATCGAGGAGCCTGAGCCGCGCAGCCAACTTGCCGAGACGTTCGATTGGATCGGCTGGGATCGGATTTTGTTTGCATCGGACTACCCGCACTGGGATTTCGACGATCCTGCGCACGCGCTGCCGCTAAAGATGACCGAAACGCAGCGGCGGCAGGTGTTCTTGGAGAATGCCAAGGGGGTCTACGGGGTAGCCTGAGCTGGGCGTCGTGCAACGCGGCGGCGACGCTCGGCTTTGTAGCATGCGGGAGACGCACCATCCGGTTCCGGTGGCCAATCGGCTGGCCGGTTTCATGCGGTGATGTTTCAGGCGGCACGCGTGCGGGATCTGCCGCGCATAAGAGAGGGCGTGAGGTTTTATCGTTGATTGCCGAATAGTGACGCCATATATGGGGTCACTGCGCAACAGACCGCAGTCCGATAGGATGGTGCCGTGCTGCGCGTGGTCATCGATACCGACGTTCTTCTGTCGGCCTTCATTTCCCCGGCAGGCGCGTCGAGGCAGCTTGTTCTTGATGCACTCGACGGCAAATTCGCGCTGCTGCTTTCGACACCATTGCTCGTGGAATACGAGTTGGTGCTCCGGCGGCCGCTACATCTCGCGCGGGCATTGGCGGCCGACGCGGACGTCACGGAGATCCTGGATGCGCTGGCGGGTCTCTGTGTCCCGGTCGTGGCTGACTACAATTGGCGACCGACCGGCGCCCATGCGGACGACGAATTGGTGGTCGAGACGGCGATCAATGGACACGCGGATGTGGTCGCGACGTTCAATCTGAAAGACCTGCGGGATGCCGGCGTGCGGTTCGGCTTCCAGGCACAGCGGCCGGGCCCCCTCGTCAAAAGGATCAGAACATGAGCAACACGAAAATCCAGGTTCGGCTGCCGGAAGATCTGAAGGATGCCGCCATGCGGCAGGCGGCGGAGTCCGGGATCAGCATGAACCTGTTCGTTGCCACGGCCGTCGCGGCGCGTGTCGGGGCGCGGGCCGAGGCGGAGCGTTATTTCACTGCGCGGGGATCGCGGACGACGCCGGCCCGCGCGAAGGCCCTGTTGATGCGTCTGGGTACCCCGGGTGTCGCGCGCGACGACGACAAGCTCGATGCGGCCGACGATCCGGCATAGGGCATGATGCGTGCGCACAACACATGGCGCGCTCGGGTGGGACGTCGGCGCCATGTCAAGCGGCGGGGACTTCCCGCCCCGGGAGTGCCCCGGGAGTGATGGATGTGCTCTTCCCGCAGATTGGGCATGAGCGGCAGACCGTCCGGTGTGGCGCGATTGATTGCCCCGGTGAACCGGAGCGCCGCCTACCACGACAGGGTTCCTGGGCACGCTGCTGCCCCGGCCTGAACAGCCACAACGGAAGGGGCAGACATAACGCCACCCGCGGCTGCCTAGGACAGTGCCTTCGCCGGCGATGGCCCATCGGCCCTGAACCAACGCCAGTCCGCCTTGTGTCCCCCCGCCTTGTGTCCCAGCACCTCGCGTCCCCCTGGCTTGTGCCATCCGGGGCAGGCGGCGTATGCGTCCGCGGACCGTTCGACCGGATGGTCTTGACGGGCAGAGGCAGCTCGATGAACCGAACCTGGCTGAGCGGCCTGGCCGTAGGGCGACAGTGACGACGGCGACGGCCATTGGCGATGCGGCACAGCGCAAAGTGCCGAAGCTCAGCATGCTGCTGGCGGTCCTGGGCGTGGTCTACGGCGATATCGGCACCAGCCCGCTGTATGCCCTGCGGGCCAGCCTCAAGATGTTCCAGGACATCCCGATCACCAGCGTCGAGGTGCTGGGCATCCTGTCGCTGATCTTCTGGTCGCTGGTACTGATCGTGACGATCAAGTACGTCACCCTGGTCATGCGCGCCGACAACCATGGCGAGGGGGGCATCCTGGCGCTGATGGCGCTGGCGCAACGCGTCTCGGTCGGCACCCATATGCGCAACGCCGTGGCGCTGGTCGGTATTGCCGGTGCCTGCCTGTTCTTCGGCGATGGCGTCATCACGCCGGCGATCTCGGTGCTGTCGGCGGTCGAGGGGCTGGAGGTCACGACGCCGGGCCTGGCGGAGTTCATCCTGCCCATCAGCGCCGTCGTCATCATCGTGCTGTTTGCCGTGCAGTGGCGCGGCACGACCTCCGTCGGGCGGCTGTTTGGGCCAGTGATGGCGGTGTGGTTTGTGGTGATCGGCCTGCTCGGCGTGGGCGAGATCGTCCGGGAACCCTTCGTGCTGCTGGCAATCTCGCCGAGCTACGCGGTCATGCTGTGCGTGCAGTACAAGGTGCTGGCCTTCGTGGTGCTCGGCGCCGTCGTGCTGTGCGTTACCGGGGCCGAGGCGTTGTATGCCGACATGGGGCATTTCGGCGCACAGCCGATCCGGGTGAGCTGGACATTTTTTGTGCTGCCGTCGCTGGTGTTGAACTATTTCGGCCAGGGCGCACTGATTCTGCGCCACCCCGACGCGCTGACTAATCCGTTCTTCCTGCTGGCCCCCGGCTGGTCACGGCTGCCGCTGGTGATCCTTGCCACAATGGCGACGGTGATCGCCTCGCAGGCGGTCATCTCGGGTGCCTATTCGATCACCCGGCAGTGCATGCAACTCGGGTTCCTGCCGCGCATGACGGTGCGCCATACGTCGACCACCGAGGAGGGCCAGATCTACGTGCCGCAGGTCAATTCGGCCTTGGCTGTGGGCGTGCTGATCCTGGTGTTCGCATTCAAGAGCTCCGACGCGCTGGCCGCGGCCTACGGCATCGCCGTGACCGGCACGTTCATCTGTACCTGCGTGCTGGCCACGGTGGTGTTCCGCCGGCAGTTCCACTGGTCGCGCATTGCCGCGCTGGGCGTGTTCGGCGGTTTCTTCGCCATCGACTGCGTGTTCTTCTCCGCCAACGCGCTGAAGGTGCCTGAAGGCGGCTGGGTCCCATTGGCCTTCGGGCTGGGGCTGATGGCGCTGATGACGTCCTGGAAGCGTGGGCGCGACCTGCTGCTGGCGCGCTGGAAGCAGGACAGCCTGCCGCTGAGTTCGTTCCTGGCGCGCCTGCCGCAGTCGCGCACCCTGCGGGTGCCTGGCATGGCGGTGTTCCTTACCGGCAATCCGGACTACGTGCCGACCGCGCTGCTGCACAACCTTAAGCACAACAAGGTGTTGCATGAGCGGGTGCTGTTCGTGACCGTACAGAACCTCGACGAGCCGGAGATCGGCCGCGACCGCCGCACCGAGGTCGAGGAACTGGTGCCTGGCGTGCATCGCGTCGTGCTGCGCTACGGCTTCATGGAAAGCCCGAACATCCCGCGCGCATTGGAAGAGCTGAAGCGCTTCGGCGTTGCGTTCGACCCGATGCAGGTCAGCTACTTCCTCGGGCGCGAGGTGATGGTGCCGGCCATGGCGCCGAAGATGCCGCTGTGGCGGCTGTGGTTGTTCCTGGTGCTGGCGCGCAACGCGGTGCCCGCCACCGAGTTCTTTCGAATTCCGTCCGATCGCGTTGTGGAGCTGGGGGTCCGGGTCGCGATCTGATACCCGCCGCCCGACACGACGATGCTTGCGTCATTTTGGGGTGAATGGGAATTACGCGCGGGATTGCGCAGGGCGCCAGCTTGCGGCCGCATGTCGCGTCAGGACCGATCTCAGCGATTGAGGACGAGCGGCCGTATAGATCGACCCACCGACGGTGCTCCCCGTCATGCCGGCCCCTGCGAAGGCCGGGGCCGGCATGACAGGGGTACTGCGGAAGAGTCAGTATTTCGGGCGCCTGGTATCACAGGGTCAAGCCGTCAAGTCTTTGATCCCAATGGCGTCTACCCCGCCGATCAGTGTGACAGAACACAAACCATGTCGCGCCCCACCGATGCGGGCGATCCGGCGTTATGGAAAATTGTTACATTGGCGATGCGGTGTTCGATGCAATTATTTCGTATCGTGCGTCTAACATGGCGTTCACGAAACCTGATCGATGGGCAATTCTTTCTACGGCGCTCGTTGTTGTCACGGGGTCGCCGAGATCAGTACGGTGTGCCGATCGCGTCCTGTCGTAACCGTAATGTAGCGGCATGACTGAGGACAGACAATTGAGCGCAGAGTGCGGATGTTGCCGCTGGGAGACCGCAGGCTGGCGGCCGAAGCGATCGGACTGTGGTCCGCAGCCCCTGGCGGAACCATGGCCGATCGCCGGCCATCTGTGCAGGTTCGCAAGGAGTGTTTTCCGTTAGCTCACGGTAACGTGCACAACAACTGGCGTCTCGAGGGTTCAAACTCTCGTTGCGCTGATTAGATGGTTGACTATGTCGGCGCGAGTCGACGTTCGACGCGCATGTGTAAAGGCACGCGTTCGGGGGTCTATGTTAACAGGTTACCGAAACTTAATGAACAAAAGAGGTCCGTGACAATGAGTGCAAACGATAGCGGTGACGGTCTCGCTGGGATTCTGCGCAGCACGATCGTCGATCTGGTACGGCGGGACGGCCCGGATTTGTCGGCCCGCCAACTTGGCGTGTTTCTGACGTGCTATCTCGAAAGCGAGGCGCAGACGGTCCGCGGACTGGCGGCGAAGCTCAACGTGTCGAAACCGGCGATCACGCGGGCGCTCGACCGGTTGTCGGAATTCGATCTGGTTCGTCGGAAGACCGATCCGCTGGATCGTCGCAGCGTGCTGGTGCAACGCACCCCGCCTGGGATGGCATTCCTGCGCGAGTTGCGCGGTTACCTGCGCGACGCGGCCGCGCCGCCAAAGGCCTCACGCAGCCGCGCGGCTGCCTAGGGCGAATCGGCGGTCCATTGCCCGGCACCTCGGGGCGGGTCTATCACGGCCAGCCACCGAGGAAGCCGGCAATGCACGACCCACTTCGCGCTACGCCATGGACCGCTACCCGCGAGGGTGGCGGGCGGTCGGCGTTGTACAACGACCTTGCCGAGGAACTGGATGCGCTGTTGCGCGGCGAGACCGATCCGGTTGCCAATGCCGCGAACACCGCCGCGGCGATCTATCACAGTCTGCCTGATCTGAACTGGGTCGGCTTCTACTTCGTGCGTGGCCAGGAACTCGTCCTCGGGCCGTTCCAGGGGAAGCCGGCCTGCGTGCGCATCCCGCTCGGTAAAGGCGTGTGCGGCACCGCCGCTGCGGAGCGCCGGTCCGTGCTGGTGGCTGATGTGCACGCGTTCCCCGGCCACATCGCCTGCGACGCCGCCTCTCGCTCGGAACTCGTGGTGCCGTTGCTGGCCAAGGCCGGGCTTGGTGTCCGCCCGGAGAGTCTGGCGGGTCGGCCCGGCGGGTCTTTTTGGCGCTGGGAGCGTCGGAAGCTTGCCACGATGTCCCCGCATCGTGGCGGCGCTGCCTCCTTCCCAGCACCAAAAATCCCTCGCCGGCCCTCAACCGCCAGACTCTCCGGACGGACACTTAGTGACGCCGGCGTGCTGGGCGTGCTCGACCTTGACAGCCCGCTGCCCGGGCGCTTCGACGCCACGGACCAAGCCGGCTGCGAGGTTATCGCGGCCGTCCTCATGCGCCATCTATCGCCGCGCTGACCAGGGCAATCGCATTTGAAATTCGCACTTTCTGCAATTCGCGGTGAGACGGTGAACCGCCAAGACGCCAAGAACGTTGGGGATCGGATGACCCGTCACCCGATCCCTCCCGATCCCCAAACCTTCTTGGCGCCTTGGCATCTTGGCGGTTCATTCGGCCGCGAAAATGCGGATTTGCCGAGGATCGGTCAGCACGTGGTCGGTGCCAACTCGGTGAGCCTGTCAAGCAAATTCCAAATGCGATTCCCCTGCGCGCTGACCGCGGCAGGCTGACAGGGCGGCGTGCTCCGTGCTGAACTGTCGCGTAGCGCCGCGCGCGCTGTAGTTCAACGGGAGCCAACGCAATGCTGATCGATCATCGCACCTACACGGTTCGCCCCGGCACGATGCCGCAGCAACTGAAGCTGTACGAGGAGTTCGGGATGAAGGCGCAGAAGCGCCATCTCGGCGAGCCACTGGCTTATCTGATCGCCGAGTCGGGTGAGTTGAACACCTATGTCCACATCTGGGTCTACAAGGACGCTGCCGATCGCGCGACCAAGCGCGCCGCCATGCAGGCCGACCCTGACTGGCAGGTTTTCATGCGCAAGAATGCCGAGGCTGGTTACCTGATCAAGCAGGAGAACAAGCTGATGACCCCGGCTCCCTTCGCACCGATCAAAAGCTGATCGTGACCCCCTCAGCCCTTCACGGCAGCCCTTCACGGCGCCGTGGAGGGTTGGGGCGCGGAGCGGGGGTGCGCGTTGCGACTGGTGTGGTATCTGCAACGGTGTCCGATGCGCAACAGTGTCCTATGTGCAACGGTGTCCTGAGTACAACAGTGAGGCGTGTACATTAGCACGCCATCGGCACAGGCGGCGCGGCGCCCGCCCAGTACCTGATCCTTCCATCTCTCGACAGTCCCCCAGCGAATCGAGTCAAAGGATCGGCATTGGGTCAGCGTTCCCGCGCTTCGGCACGCACGCATTCGCCCGATTGCCCCGCCGCCGGAATGGCCCGGGTGGATTGCGCTGGCGCCGCGTCCTATCGTGTGGGCGTCCAAGGGAGCAGGCCGATGTCGCCCAATCCGTTTTCCGTTGCGTTCCTCTGCGGACTGCTCTGCTTTGTCGGCGGATCCGCATCCGCCCAAAGCACGTCCAAGGTCCTGCGGGTGGTGCCGAGCGCGGATGTCGCCGAGCTCGATCCCGCGCGCGCCGCCAACCAGATCGGGCGCATCTATTCGCAGATGGTGTTCGACACGCTGTTCGCGCTCGACCAGAATCTGTCGCCGAAACCGATGATGGTGGACAAGGAAACCATCAGCTCCGACGGGCTGACCTATACGTTCACGCTGCGCACCGGCCTCAAGTTCCATGACGGAAGCCCGGTCACCACGCGCGATGTGACGGCCTCGCTCACGCACTGGATGGACGGCGCCTCGACTGGCGGGGAGCTGAAATCCAGGCTGGAGGCGATGAGCATCGTCGATCCCCTGACCTTCACGCTGAAGCTGAAACAGCGCTTCGGCCTGCTGGAGTTCCTGCTGGCCGGCGCCGGCGCGCCGATCGCCGGGATCATGCGCGAGGCCGACGCCACGCGCGATGCATCGGTGCCGCTGACCAACCCGATCGGCTCTGGCCCGTTCCGCTACGTCGCCAGCGAGCGGGAAAGCGGCCATCGCGTCGTGTTCGCCCGCAACGCGGACTACATCCCCCGCGCGGAACCACCGGACGGCGCGGCCGGCGCGCGCATCGTGAAGGTCGATCGGGTAAAATGGACCATCATTCCGGACCCGACCACGGCAGCGAACGCCCTGGTCACCGGCGAGGCGGATTTCTGGGACACTGTCACCGCCGAGATGGTGCCGTTCCTGAAGTCGCACGGCATCAACGTGCGCCGCACCGCGTCGCTGCCGTCGGTCGCCTGGATCCGACCGAATTTCGAGTTGCCGCCCTTCAACGATGCCCGCGCCCGCCAGGCGCTCGCGCTGCTGGTCGATCAGAAGGAGTTCATGCAGGTCGTCGCCGGCGATAACCCGTCGAGCACCTGCTATTCCTTCAGCGTGTGCGGCTCACTGCTCGGCACCGAAATCGGATCGGAACCGTACCACAAGACCGATGTCGCCAAGGCCAAGGAGTTGCTGGCGGAGGCTGGCTACAAGGGCGAGCCGGTGGTCGTGCTCGGAACGCCGCAACTGCCGATAATCAGTGTGATGTCGCAGCTTCTGGCGCAGCGGTTGCGCGAGGCCGGGGTGAACGTCGACCTCGAGATGGGCGACTGGGCCACCGTCTTCACCCGCATGAACACCGCTCATCTGGCGCCGGGACATGGCGGCTGGAACGTGACCGCGACCTATTCCCTCGGCGGCACGTCATTCAACCCGCTGACCAATACAATGCTCAACACCTCGTGCGGCCCCACGTCTACCAGCAGGATGGGCTGGCCGTGCGATGAGCAGGGCGATGAGCTGCGCAGGGCAGTGCTCGCCGCTCCGGACGAGGCCGCCCGCAAGGCGGCGTTCGAGACGTTTCAGAAGCGGATGTGGCAGTTCATTCCGTTTGTGCCGGCAGGCCAGTTCGATCAACAGAATGCCTATGGCAAGAACATTTCCGGGGTGCTGGGCGGCTACGTGATTTCCTATTGGAACATCGAGAAGAAATGAGGCACCCGGCGCGGCGAACGGAGACCGGGCGATGAGCCGACACGTCGTGGCCGCGGTGCGTGATTTGCCCGTCGGCGGGCGCAAAGCGGTGACGGTGAACGGGCGGCCGATCGTCGTGTTCAACGTTGCGGGTGAATATTTCGGCCTGCTGAACCGCTGCCCGCATCAGGGCGCCTGCCTGTCCGACGGCATTCTTGGAGGCATTGCGCAGGGCGACGGACCCGGCAACGTCCGCTACACTCGCCAGGGCGAATTCCTTCGCTGCCCCTGGCACGGCTGGGAGTTCGACATCCGCACCGGCCAGTCCTGGTGCGATCCCCAGCGGGTGCGCGCCAGAGCCTATCCCGTCGCGGTGGCCCAGGGCGCGCAGCTCGTCGAAGGGCCGTACGTCGCCGAAACCGTCCCCGTCACGGTCGAGGAAGAGTACCTGGTGGTCGAGGTCTGACGGTGGACGATCAGGATCTCGGCGCGATCGATTGCGACATTCATCCGGGCGTGCCGGGCACCGCGGTGCTGTTGCCCTACATGGACGATTACTGGCGCGATCAGTTCGTCTCGCGCGCCATCGACGGCCTGGAACTGGCGAGCTACCCGCCGAACGCGCCGATGAGCTGCCGCCCGGACTGGCGGCCGGCCAAGGGCAAGCCCGGTACCGATATCGCCATGCTGCGCTCCCAGGCGCTCGACGCGTTCGGCATCCGCCTGGCGATTTGCAACCCGCTGTATGGCGGGCAGGTGGCGCTGAGTGAGACGATGGGGGCGGTGGTTTGCCGCGCCGTGAACGAGTGGATCGCCAAGGAGTGGCTGGATCTTGAACCCCGGCTGCGCGCCTCGATCGTGGTATCCGGCCAGAGTCCGGAACTCGCCGCCGAGGAGATCGAGGACCGCGCCAGGGATCGGCGGTTCGTGCAGGTGCTGATGCTGGCGTCCTGCGAGATGCTGCTGGGCCGGCGGTATTACTGGCCGATCTACCGCGCTGCCGAGCGCCTGGGCCTGCCTATCGGCATCCATGCCGGCACCATGTATCGCCACCCGACGACCCCGAACGGCTGGCCGACGCATTACCTGCAGGACTACGCCGCCAACTCCAACCTGTTCGCGAGCCAACTGCAAAGCCTGATCTCCGAGGGTATTTTCGGGAAATTTCCGCGGCTGCGCGTGGTGCTGATGGAATCCGGCGTGACCTGGCTGCCCGGCTTCATGTGGCGCTCGGACAAGACCTGGCGGGGGGTGCGGGGCGAGGTGCCCTGGGTGACGCTGCCGCCGTCGGCGCTGGTGCGCGAGCATGTCCGCCTGACCGTGCAGCCGATCGACGCCCCCGCCGATCCGGCGCAGCTTGGACGCATCATCGAGCAGCTCGGCAGCGATGACATGCTGCTGTTCGCGACGGATTACCCACACTGGCAGTTTGACGGCGACCAGATCATGCCGCCCGGGCTGCCGGCCCGCCTGCGGCAGAGGATTCTGCTGGACAATCCGTTGCAGACTTTTCCGCGATTGAGGGACGTTATCGCATGAACTTGGCCACCACGCTGCTCGACCGCCGGCCCGAACCGGAAGCCGGGCCCGGGATTATCGCCGGGACCGGAATGATCGCCGGGCTTGGGATCGTCGCCGGGCTTGGAATCATCGATTGCGACATCCACCCCTACCCGAAATCCGCGACCGCCCTGTACCCCTATTTGCCGCTACGCTGGCAGCAGCATATCGCCGCCTATGGCGGCTCCTTGCACGGCCCGCACGCCAGCACCGGCGCCTACCCGCTGTATTCGCCGAACACCTCGCGCCGGGATGCCTGGCCGCCCGGCGGTGGGCTGCCGGGCTCCGATCTCGATTTCATGCGTCAGCAGCATCTCGACCGGAACAATATCGGCCATGGCGTGCTGCTGCCGCTGTTCGGCGGCAGCTCGTCGCGCAACCTGGAGCTGAGTGCGGCGCTGTGCAGCGCGATCAACGAATGGCAGCTTGCGGAGTTCGTTTCCAAAGAGAATCGGTTGAAGGCATCGATCCAGATCCCGCATGACGACGCCGCTGCCGCGGTGGCCGAAATCGAGCGCCACGCCGGCAATCCGGGTTTCGTGCAGATCCAGCTTGGGTCCAGCACCAGTGAGCCGATCGGGCGTAAACGCTACTGGCCGATCTTCGAGGCCGCGCAACGTGTCGGCCTGCCGATCGGCATGCATGTCGGCGGGTCCTCGGGCCATCCGCGGACCGGCGGCGGCTGGCCGTCGTTCTACAACGAGGCGCATTACGACCTGATCCACGGCATGCAGGCGCAAGTCGCCAGCATGGTGCTGGAGGGTGTGTTCGAGCGCTATCCAAGGGTGCACGTCGTGCTGGTCGAGGGCGGCTTCGCATGGGGGCCGTCGCTGGGCTGGCGCCTCGACCGGCTGTGGTCGCGCATGCGTGATGAAGTGCCGCATGCCAAGCGCCCGCCGTCCGAATACATGCGGCAGAACCTGTATTTCACCACGCAGCCGATGGAAGAGCCGGAGCAGCCGGACGATCTCCTGCTGACGTTCGAGCAGATCGGCTGGGACCGCGTGGTGTTTTCGACCGATTATCCGCACTGGGATTTCGACGATCCGAGGCACGCGTTCAAGGTGCAGTTGCCGGAGGCGCGCAAGCGCATGCTGTTCCACGACAACGCGGCGAAACTCTATGGGCTGAGTTAGCCTGGATTTCCTAAACGCTCGCGGGTGGTAGCGCAGCCCTTGCCGCGCCAAACACTTTTTCGCCAAGACCATCACGTCGAAGATCATCAGCCCGCGATCGTCGAGCCCAAGGTCACCCAGGTCCAAGGTCACGCAGGCCAAGGTCACGCAGAAATGAGCGCCCAGAACATCTACGACGACCCGGCGTTCTTCGCCGGCTACACGCAAATACCCCGGTCCCGCTCGGGGTTGGGCGTGGTCTTCGAATGGCCCGCCTTCCAGCGGCTGCTGCCCTCGCTGCAGGACAAGCGCGTGCTCGATCTTGGCTGCGGCCTGGGGTATTTCACCCGCGAGGCCCGTGCCCGCGGCGCCAGCCAGGTGATCGGCGTGGACCTGTCCGAGCGCATGTTGCAGGAGGCCCGCGCACATACCGATGACCCAGGTATCAGCTACATCCGCGCCTCGCTGGAAGACTTCGAGCCGGAGGCGGAATCATTCGATCTCGTCGTGTCATCGCTGGCGCTGCACTACATCGCCGATTACCCGCGCCTCGTGCGCCGCGTTGCAACGTGCCTGGTGCCGGGCGGCCGGTTCGCCTTCTCGGTCGAGCATCCGATCTTTACCGCGAACGGCACCAGCGACTGGTTTACCGGCGCGGACGGAACTCGGCTGCACTGGCCGGTGGACCGCTATCGCGACGAAGGCGAGCGGCGGACAAAATGGTTCGTCGACGGCGTCGTCAAATACCACCGCTCGGTCGAAAGCTATGTGAACGCCCTGCTCGACGCCGGGCTGGTACCTGGCGCGCCTGGAGGAGCCGGAGGCTGAACCCGCCGCGCTGGCCGAGCATCCCGAGTGGCAGGACGAACGCCGCCGCCCACCCTTCCTGCTGCTGGCCGCCGACCGGCCAGGATAAGGCTTTGCCGCCATAGTGGCTGAGTGGCGGAAAAAGCCACGCCCCTCGCCATGATCCGGAGCGAAGATGACCCGCTGGCCTTGACCCTGGGCGAACCCTTGCTCGGTGAGATAATCGACGCGCCGGTCTATCGCCTCACCGGCGTGGCAGTCATGAGCATGTCAGGAGATTGACAAGGCAGAGTTCAAGCGCCACAGGGAAATGACTTTGGCCATATGAAGTCGTTCGTGAAGCCACCAACAGCAACGAAGACAATCACGTCGTCGTCAACTTTTTGACGCGCGCAGCGCGCACCAACAGGAGCATGTCGAATGTTTAGAACCTCTGCCGTAGCCGGTCTGGCCCTCGGTGCGCTCGCTCTGCTCGCGCCAGCGCGGGCGGCGGACACCACGGTGAAGACCGGTTTGTTGAACTGCCATGTGTCCAGCGGATGGGGCTTCGTCTTCGGATCCACCCGCGACCTGCGTTGCGTCTACACAGGCGGCGGGCGGACCGAAAACTACACCGGTAAGATTTCGAAATTCGGCGTGGATATCGGCTATCAGCAAAGCGGTGTCATGCTCTGGGCCGTGTTCGCTCCGAGCACCGACCTGAAGGCTGGCGCGCTGACCGGGGATTACGGCGGCCTCACGGCAGGCGCGGCCGCCGGCGTCGGCGGGAATGCCAATGTGCTGATCGGCGGCTCGACCAAGTCGATCTCTTTGCAACCCGTCAGTATCGAGGGGGACAAGGGCATCAACCTGGCGGTCGGTATCGGTGCCATTTCGCTGAAGTATCAGCGCTAGAGGCTGATGACAGAGGCACCACGCTCCCATAGGTGAAGTGGACGTCGAGGCGAAGACCGATCAGCGTGCTGCTGATCGGCCCGCCTAGGGTGCTGTTGCGTAAGCGTCGCGGTGCGACCACATGGCCGCCGGTGACGGATCCTGGTCTGCTTTGGCCATGCCAATCGACGTCTCCAGACGGACACTCAGACCTTCAGCAGTAAGAGAGCGGAGCGGTTCAGTTTTCCGGCATGCCGGCGAGACGCAGGCCGGTGACCTGGAGTTCGAGAACTACCGATGCCAGAAAGTGAGCGGCATACGCTCGATAGCCGGCGATGGTCACGTTGGGGTCGATGGCAAGCAGTCGAGTGAGTTCTGCGCGTGCCTCGTCGAGATCACCGAGGTACGCCAACGCTGCGACTTTGAGCCGCATCGCTGAGGCCAGACGCGGCTGGTCGTGCAAGGCGCGATCGGCCCATTCGGCTGCTTGTTCGAAGCGTTGCGCGCCGAAATGAGCGATAGCGATAGTAAAGGCGTAGAAAAAGGTATACCGATCGAACGGGCTCAAGCGGCGCGCCCGTTCGATAGCCTCGATCGCCGCCTCGGGCTGGTTGCACGACGCGTGGATATTCCCTCGGGCCATCCAGGCGTGAGCCGCGTTTGGGTTGAGCTCCAGGGCGCGATCGAGAGCCGCCGCCGCCATCGCCGTCTCGCCACCCAGCCGAAAAAGCGTCATGGCAGCTTGCCAAATCGTTTCGGCGTCATCGCGCTCGGCTTCGAGCGCCTGTCGCGCCAGTCGGCAGGCCTCGCCGACATCGTCAGCGGACAGTGCTCCCCACCCCTGAACCCGCTGCATCCACCGACAGACGCTAATCATCGCTGCCGCCGGCACGTATGAAGGATCGATCGCCAACGCCTGCCGGGCGAGGACGACCGCCTCGCCAAGGCCGTCTTCAGTATAGCGGTAGGATTGCGCCATTGCGCGCAGATAGAGGTCGTAGGCCGTGAGGTTCGCGGCCGGCTTGCGACTGGCGCGCTCGATCTCGGATTGGCGCAATTTTGGTTCGATCGCGCCGGCGACATTAGACGCGACCTGATCTTGCAGATCGAAAATGTCATCGAGCGCGCCGTCGAAGTGGTCGGCCCAGATGTGAGCGCCGGTCGCCGTGTCGATCAATTGTCCGGTGATGCGCACCCGGTTGGCGGCTTTGCGCACGCTGCCCTCGAGCACGTAGCGCACGCCCAACTCCTGCGCCATCTGCTTAACGTCGAGCGCCTTGCCCTTGTAGGTGAAGGCGGAGCTGCGTGCGATGACAAAAAGCCACGGCAGCCGCGCGATTGCCGTCGTTATCTCCTCGACCATGCCGTCGACGAAATACTCCTGCTCGGTGTCGCCGGTCATGTTCTGAAACGGCAAGATCACGAGCGACGGCTTCTCGGGCAATGCCAACGACGCCGCTTCGGCGGCCAGAACCGGCCCGACAAAGCGATAGCCGCGACGAGGCATGGTCTCGATCCAGCCGTCCCCGCCGGAGACCGTGCCGAATACGCGGCGCAGGGCGGCGATTTGAACGGTAAGGTTGCCTTCCTCGACTGCCTGGCCCAGCCACGCGGCTTCGATCAGCGCTTCCTTCGAGACCAGTGCGCCAGGCCGCTCAATCAACGCCCGTAGTACGAGGATCGCCCGCTTCCCGAGGGCCACCGGTTCGGCCCCGCGCAGCAGCAATTCGTTCCGCGGGTCCAGCTGAAACGGTCCAAGCGCAATGTTCATCATCGCGCCCCAATTCTAGTCCTTTTTTGGCGATTTTTAACAGCTTTTTCGGATCGGATTCAGGACTTCCGGTCGACCGGACGACAGGTTGGTCGTCACCGCACCGCCGCCTTGCCGCGGCCGAATTCTGAAAGGAGCCCTCTGATGCCCGTCCGCCAGGGAGATCAGTCATGAGAACTCTGTTAGCGAGTGCCGGTCTGGCGCTATTGTTGGCCTTGGCGACGGAACCAGGTGCCAGCGCTCAGGAGGCCCCTGAATGGATGAAACAGACACTTCCTGATCAGGCACTGAAGCCGCTATGGGACGAATACCGGGCGGTGTTTAATCCCGCGGGCGCGTTGGACGGGAAAACCAAGCAACTCATTGCTCTCGGTGTGGCAGCACAAATTCCATGTGCGTATTGCGTTTACGCTACCACTAAAGCGGCAAAAGCCGCTGGTGCGACCGATGCTCAAATAAAGGAGGCCATTGCAACCGCAGCGCTCGTCCATTTCAGCAGCACAATGCTGAATGGCTCGGACGGCGGGCGCGATGCCGGCTCGGTCTTCACTTCAAAATGAGTGAGGCCGCCGACTGAAGATGGCCTGGCTTTCACGTTCGTTTAACAGCTTCCCGGTGTCGCATCGAATACGGCCTCATCGCCTCCGGGATCGCCGTCGTTGCGGCCGTGGCAGCGTGGCTGATTAGACGCGATGTGGTCCCGCTGTCTCGGGAGGATGCTTCGCGATATACTTCGATACCGTAACGGATGCAGGTGGATCGCCTCGCGCGGACGACGTGCAGCGCATGGTGGCTCGTAAATCGATACGATCAGGTGGCGCGCTGATGCGCTTCTGCCTCGCCATAAACTCGGCCGCGACGCTGATCGGCGGCTTCGGTCTATTCGAGAATTCTCCAGCCGTCATCATCGGTGCAATGCTGATTATTCCCAGTCCGGGTTGACCGTCTATTCGGACCCGGCACATGACGTTGCGCCGGGCGCACCTTGGATCATACGCTGGCCCATGCTGCGCGCATTCTGGGCTGTCGCCGTTATACTGGGCGCCCGAATGATCGACTTTTCGATGCTGCCCCCGTCATGCCGGCCCCCGGGTCAAGCGCCCGAGGGGCCGGTATCCACGACTTGCCTTCGTTGCCGCAAAGAAAGTCGTGGATACCGGCCTTCGCCGGCATGACGGGGGGTAGCGGCCCGTGCGTCAATGTTTAGGGCCGCCGTTGGACGCTGGGAATTCCGCCCGCCACGGATCTGAGTGCCAATCCCACACCCGCCCTACCGCAACTCGTCGTCGCGCCGGCGTTGCCAGGCTTCGACCACCAGGCAGAGGATTTCGAACAGGATTGACGCGCCGTTGAACGCGGTCAGGCCGCCCACGTCGAACGGCGGCGCCACCTCCACGAGGTCCCCACCCACGAAGTCGATCCCGCGCAGTTCGCGCAGCAGGCGCAACGCCTCCAGCGCAGTGATGCCACCGGCTTCCGGCGTGCCGGTGCCGGGCGCCTGTGACGGGTCCAGGCTGTCGATGTCGAACGACAGGTAGGTCGGGCCGGTTCCGGCGACACGGCGTGCCTCGGCCGCGGCAAAGCGCCAGCCCTGGTCGTGGAACTCGTCCATGCCCAGCACGCGCATGCCGCTGTCGCGCGAGAAGCCCCACATGTCGGGATCGTTGGTGGTGCCGCGGATGCCGATCTGGATCACCCGGGTCGGGTCCAGCACACCTTCCTCAACCGCACGGCGGAATGGCGCGCCGTGGTGGAAGCGCGAGCCGAGGTAGTCGTCGCCGGTGTCGCAATGCGCATCGATATGGATCATCCCCACCGGTCGCGCGGCGCCGACGGCGCGCAGGATCGGCAAGGTGACCGAATGATCGCCGCCGATGCTGACCGGGGTCACACCGGCTGCAACGATGCTTTTGTAGAACGACCCGATCTCGTCATGCGCGCCTTCGAGGGCGAACGGGCGCTCGATCCAGCAATCGCCGAGATCGCGGACCCGCACGCCCGCGAAGGGAGCAATGCCGGTCGCGGCGTTCAGGCGGCGCATCAGGCTCGACTGGTCGCGCACCGCGCGAGGCCCGTGGCGCGCGCCGGAGCGGTTGGTCACGCCCCCGTCATACGGCACGCCGATCAGGCCGATATCGACCTCGGTCAGATTGTCGGCTTGGGGAGTGCGGAAGAATGTCGGAATGCCGGTGTAGCGCGGCCGTGCCTGCGGGTCCGCAAAGTCCTGATAGGTTTTGGGCGCTTTGATCATCGGTGCCTCCGTCCCGAAACGACGCGTGCTGACAGTATGGCCCATGCCGCCCATCCGCGAAAACCGTCGCCGATGCGGCCATGCGATTATACACCGTGCTACGATCCGCGTGGCCGGCCTGAGCAAAAGCCGGCGATACTCGCGACGGGGGCTGCCTGACATGGGTGATGCAACACAGTTCCGGATCGACCTTCCCGAGGCGCGGATCGACGCGATCCGTCGGCAGTTGCGCGGCTTCGCCTGGGACGCAATGCCGACGCTGGTGGAGCATGGCGATCCCTGGTCCGCCGGTGCGGACCAGGGCTTCCTGCGCGAGCTCTGTGGTTATTGGGCCGATGGCTTCGACTGGCGCGCCCAGGAAGCGGCGATCAACCGCTTCCCACAGCTCATGGCACGGGTCGACGGGCACGCCATCCACGTCCTGCACGAGCGTGGCTCCGGCGCGCACGACATGGCGCTGGTGCTGACGCATGGCTGGCCGGGCTCGATCGTCGAGTTCCTGGGCGTGATCGACCGGCTGGCGCACCCCGAGCGGTTCGGCGGCGCGGCGGCGGACGGGATCGACGTCGTGGTGCCCGCGTTGCCCGCCTTCGGCTTCTCCGGCCGGCCGGCGGCGCCGATCGGGCCACGGCGGATCGCCCGGCTGTGGGACACGTTGCTGCGTGAGGCCCTGGGTTACCGGCGCTACATCGCTCAAGGCGGCGACTGGGGATCGATGGTCTCGGCGATGGCGGGGCTTGACCACTCCGTCGCCAAGGGCGGCGGCTGCGCGGCGATCCATATCAACATGTTTGGCGCGCGCGTCGAGGGGCCGGCGGAAACCGAAGCGGAACGCGCCTACGAGGTCCGTTGTGAACCGTTCCTGCGCGACGGTCGCGCCTATGCCGAGACGCACCGCACGCGTCCGCAGACCCTGGCCTATGCCATGCAAGACAATCCGGTTGGTGTGGCGGCGTGGATCATCGACAAATTCCACGCCTGGTCCGACCGGGGCCCTGCCGCGGACAAGCCGCTGACCGAGGTGTTCAGCCGCGACACACTGCTGACCAATCTGATGTTCTATGTGGCGACCGGCAGTTTTGCGACGGCCACCTGGATCTACCGCGCGGCGGCCGAGGAAGTGATGCGCGTGTTGCCTGCAGGCACGCGGATCGAGGTTCCGACCGGTTATCTCAGCCTGCCACGCGAGATCCGCCCGCGGCCGCCGCGCGGTCTGCTGGAAAAGACCTATCGGCTGGAACGCTTCACCGAGCATGATCGCGGCGGGCATTTTGCCGCGCTGGAGCAGCCCGACCTGTTTGTCGCCGATGTCGCGGCGTTCGTGCAACAGGTGCGCGCGATGCCCGACGCCGCCTGACGCGGGGGTCTCTCCGGGTGGCCTAGCGCGGCGGGCGCCCGCCCCGCAGCGGTGTCACCGAGGCTGGCTTCGGCGGGGGCGGCAGATCCTCCTCCAGGATCGTCAGATGCACGGAATAGGAGACCTCGCCGTCGTCGGTGTCGCGGTGCACGGTACCGATCACTTCGTCGTTCACCGCGATCTCCACCGACAATCCTGCCCGCGGCGGCTCCACCACGTTGATGCGGTCGGAGCCAAGGATCCGCCGCAGATAGGCCTGCACCCGGTCAATGTCAGTCTTCGTCATGATCAGCGCCTTCTGCCCTCTTTGGCGGACGGATAGCCGGGCGCGGGCGCCATGACCAGAGCATACCGGCGCGGGTCCGCTTCCCGCTGGCCAGCGGTTGCGTCCCGCGACATAGTCCCGGTCCAGTCGAAGTTCCACTCGCAGTCCCGGGGGCCCATGCGAAAAATCGCGATCATCGGCGGCGGTGCGGTCGGCAGTTCGATCGCCTATCACCTGGCCAGCCATCCGGCCTTCCACGGCGACATCACCGTGGTCGAGCGCGATCCGACCTACCGCATCGCGTCGTCGTCGCTGTCGGCCAGCTCGATCCGCCAGCAGTTCTCCACGCCGCTCAACATTGCCATGTCCCGCTTCGGCTTCGAGTTCCTGCGCACCGGGGGCGAGCGTTTGATGGTGGGGGGCGACCAGCCTGCCCTCGGCTTGAAGCGCAGCGGCTACCTGTTCATGGCGTCCGCCGCCGGCCTGGCGACGTTGCAGGAGAACCACGCGGTGCAGCGGGCCGAGGGCGCCGATGTCGCGCTGCTGTCGCCCGCGGAGATGGCTGCCCGCTTCCCCTGGATCACCACCGACGGCGTCGCGGCTGCGTCTTTCGGCTTGTCGGGCGAGGGTTGGTTCGACGGCCCGGCTCTGCTGGCCGCGTTCCGCCGCAAGGCCCGCGCATTCGGCGTGACGTATGTGGCGAAGGAGGCGGTGGACTTGATCCGCGCCGGCGAGCGGGTTACCGGCGTGCGCCTGGCCGATGGGGCAGAGTTGGCGTGCGACGTGGCGGTGAACGCCGCTGGCCCGTGGTCGGCGCGTATCGCGGGCTGGGCGGGCATCGACCTGCCGGTGCGCCCGCGCAAGCGCATGGTGTTCGTGGTCGCCTGCCGAACCCCGCTGCCCGGCTGCCCGATGGTGATCGACCCCTCGGGCATCTGCATGCGCCCGGAAGGTGCCTTCTACCTGTGCTGCCGCTCGCCCGGTCCGGACGAGCCGGACCCCGACGAGCCGCCGCTGGAGGTCGATGAGACGATGTTTCACGACCGGATATGGCCGGTGCTGGCCGAGCGAATCCCGGTGCTGGAGGAGCTGAAGCTGACCAGTTCGTGGGCCGGCTACTACGAGATGAACGTGTTCGACCACAACGGCATCGTGGGCGCGCACCCGGCGGCGCCGAACCTGATCCACGCTACAGGGTTCAGCGGCCATGGCATTCAGCACTCCCCGGCTACAGGGCGCGGCGTGGCGGAGCTGATCGCCGAGGGTGGCTACACCAGCCTGGACCTGTCGCCGCTGGGTTGTGAGCGGTTGGTCGAAGGGCGGCCATTGGTGGAGCGGGCGATTCTGTAGTTCCGGGCGCCTTGTCGCGTGTTGTGTGGAACGCTCATGCGTCTCACGCCGTCCGGGCGTCGCGGCATGCCAGGAGCGTCGTGAGTTCGGCCTCGTGCTGGTAGTTCGGCATCAGTCGGCTCAGTGTGGTGTCGCGTCCTGTGGCGGGGTGGAAATAGATCTCGCTGACCCCATCCGGCAACACGGCCAGCAGGCGGCGCACGCGATCGGTCGTCATGTGGCCGCTCCAGGCCAGGCCGAAGCAGTGGTCGTTGGTCGCCAGTCCGGCCGCGCGCGCCTGACGGCGCAGCAGTCCGGTCCAGTGATACAGGGCGCGGTCGCCCAGGCCGACCCGCGTGCCGCAAGCCGCCAGTACCGCGGGCGGTTCGGCCGGGACGCGGATCGCCGGCAGGCCGTATTCGCGCCCGATCTCGATCAGCATCCGCCCGACTGTTGGGTGCAGGTGCATGTGCTTGTGCGCGTTGGCGTGGTCCAGCGTCAGCCCGGTGGCGGCGAAGGCGGCAAACTGCGCGCGGATTTCGGCGGCGAGTTGGCGGCGGACATGCGGGCGGAAGAAATAACGGATGCCCAGGCGAAGCTGGTCGGAGGGGAATTGCCCGTGGGTATCGACGAGGTCCGGGATCTCCGCCGGGGGCAATGCGGCGGGCCCCTCGATCACCACCAGGTGCAGCCCGACGCGCAGCGACGGGAGCGCCCGCGCCCGGCGCACCGCGTCTGCCGCCGCCGGCCCGGCGACCATCAGGCTGGCACTGGTCAGCGCGCCCTCGCGGTGGGCAAGCTCCACCGCTTCGTTGACCTGCTCGGTCAGGCCGAAATCGTCGGCCGAGAAGATGACGCGCTTCATGGCGTCCCTGGCAGCACGTAATGAATTGCCAGGTCAAATCGGGCACCTCGTGCCAGGGTGTCATATGACCGTCCGGCATACGCCGCGCGGTCGTCGATGGCGGCGGAATAGGAGTGCACGGGACGGATGTGCTAGGTCTAGCTGGAGCACAGATGGGTTAGCGTGAGTGAGCGCTCTGTACGCCGAATGTCGCAGGATGAGTTCCGGGAATGGTGCCAGTTCCAGGATACCAACTACCAGCTGGTGGATGGGGTTGCCGATCGCCATGGTGCGCGCCAGGCGTGCGCATGACCGCGTCGTCGTCAACGCCATCAGATCGCCAGGCAATCAATTGGACGGCAATCCCTGCCAGCCGTTCTCCGACGACAGCGCGGTCCGCATTCCCAACGGCAACACGCGCAGGCCTGACGTTGGCGTTGATTGTGGGCAATTCGACCCCGATGCCTTGGCGGTCGGTTCACCTAGGCTCGTCCTTGAGGTTCTGTCGCCAACAACCCGCGCGGAAATGGAACCGCTGTGGAACGTCTCCGCGTTGCATGTCACGCAGGATTACGGGATGGGGTCGGCAGTTCCCTCGTCGCGAAGAGCCCTGGGAGCGCTCGGCGGCAATGAGCTCTGCTCGATGCGCCTGATGCCCTCTTCAAGCCGAGTGACACGGGTGACAGCGTCGGAAATGACGGCACCGGCGATCATCGTCGCCGCAGCCGCCGCCGCGCTTCTTGCCTCGCTGACGACTTGACCCTGGTCGGCCTCGAGCCGGGTCAGCCGATCTTCGGCGGAACGCAGACGGTCGCCGAGCCCCTTTTTCTAGAGCATCAAACCGAGTGGCAATATCACCGAACGTACCTTTCGCCTCGGTCTGGAACTTGAAGAGATCCTCGACCCGGCGTCCAAGTTCCCATAGTCGCGGGAGAGACGGCAGCGCCATCTAAATCGCAAGCGGTCGGCGCAAGCGGGCCCTGATCTCATCCATTTCCTGCAGAAGCTTGGGCATGCCCTCGTCTAGCCGCGCAATGATCTCGTCGATCTCCGCCAACATCGCCGCCTCGTCCCCCGCAATGACAGTCGCTTCATCCAGGGATGTGCCCACGTCGACGTTGATGACCTCGGCTTCAGGGTCGGAATGGCGGAGTGCGGTTTCATAGTAGGCGATCGCCTTCTCAAGGTTCTCTGCCCGATCGCCGCGCAGTCGCCTCGTGTAGACCGTACCGAGCGCGAAATTCAGGGCGTCGATCGTTCTATTGTAAGTCAGGAAAACCCGGGGCGCATGGCGGGTGGCGGTCGTGCGGTCGGAAGGTTCGGCCTCGCGCCCACCTGCTGTCTCCGGACGGGCCGTCCCCTGGGTCGCTTCACTTGGCATCATCGCGTCCAATCTCACATTATCGGAGCATGCCCCTCAGTGGCCGTCCGGATCACTCCCTCGCAAACGCATCGCCCAGGGGCTATTTTGCCCGGCCCGATCGCAGGCCGCCGGCATTCCGTTCGCCTGGGCCGCCTCATGGCAATCGGCGCCAGCGGCGTTTCCCTCTCCTACGCCGCCTTGTGCCGCTCCCGCAGGAATTGGAAGAACTCCACCCCTTCCCGCAGCCGGCGCTTCATCATCTGCGGGCTGCGCACCATCTCGCCGACGATCGAGGCGATCTTCGGCGCGCGGAAATAGAACCGCTTATAGAACGTCTCGACATTATCAAAAATCTCGGTATGCGACAGATGCGGATAGCTCAGTGGCGCGATCTGCACGCCGTGATCGTCCACCAGCTCGGCGTGGTCGGCATCCAGCCAGCCATTTTCCACCGCCTGGCGATGCAGGAACGTTCCCGGATATGGCGCCGCCAGAGACACCTGGATCGTATGGGGATTGATCTCGGTGGCGAAGCGGATGGTTTCCTCGATCGTCTGCTTGGTCTCGCCGGGCAGTCCGAGGATGAACGTTCCGTGGATCTTGATCCCCAGCTCATGGCAGTCCTGGGTGAACTTGCGCGCCACCTCGATCCGCATGCCCTTCTTGATGTTGTACAGGATCTGCTGGTTGCCGCTCTCGTAGCCCACCAGCAGCAGCCGCAGCCCGTTGTCCTTCAGCACCTTCAAGGTCGCGCGTGGCACGTTGGCCTTGGCGTTGCACGACCAGGTTACGCCAAGCTTGCCTAGCTCCTTCGCGATCGCCTCGGCACGCGGCAGGTTGTCGGTGAACGTATCGTCGTCGAAGAAGAACTCTCGAACCTGCGGAAACAGCCGCTTGGCCTGCGCGATCTCGGCGGCCACATGTCCCGGGGAGCGCACGCGGTAGCGATGCCCGCCGACGGTCTGCGGCCACAGGCAGAAGGTGCAGTGCGATTTGCAACCACGGCCAGTGTACAGCGACACGTAGGGGTGCAGCAGGTAGCCGATGAAGTAATCCTCGATCCGCAGGTCGCGCTTGTAGACCTCGGTGACGAACGGCAGCTGGTCCATGTCCTCCAGCGTCGCGCGGTCCTTGTTGTGCTGGATCACGCCGTTGGCGTCGCGGAAGGAGATGCCGTCGACAGCGGTCCAGTCGCGGCCCTCGGCGATTTCCTTGATGGTGAAGTCGAATTCGTTGCGGGCCACGAAGTCGATCGGCGCGCCCTGCATGAGGCTCTCGTCCGGCTGCACCGCCACCTTGGCACCGACGAAGCCGATCTTCAGGGCCGGATTGGCGTCCTTCAGCGCCGCTGCCACCTTCACGTCGGCGGCGAACGAGGGGGTGGAGGTGTGGATCACGCACAGCTCGTGCTGGCGCGCCGCGTCCAGCACCGACGGCAGGCCGATACCGGCCGGCGGGGCGTCGATCAGCTTGCTGCCCGGCACCAGCGCTGCCGGCTGAGCCAGCCAGGTCGGATACCAGAAGCTGCGGATCTCCCGCTTTGCCTGGTAGCGCGACCCGGCGCCGCCGTCGAACCCGTCGAAGGATGGGGGCTGCAGGAAAAGCGTCTTCATCATGGCGGTCATTGTTCCTTCGGGGAGAACCCCTCCCCCTTGCCCTTGGTCCGCTCCGCGCCCCAAGCCCTCAAGGGGAGGGGGAAGATTTTCCGCTGTCGGCATGTAGCGTCGCGCCGCGCCAGTCTACCGTCAGCCCCGCATAGCTGGCGAGCATCACCGCGACCGACAATAGCTCCCGCACCGGCAGAAGCCAGAGCGGGGCGCGGAATGCAAGTGTATCGGGGGGTGGCGGCAGGATCGGCGCCAACGCCCGGTCGATCACGCGGGCCGTCACGGCGCGGGCGACCCAGGCGGTCTCAAACAGGCTCCAGGTCCACAGTGCCCCGCCGGACAGCGCCAGGGCCAGCAGCGACCAGACGATCGGGTATTGCAGCACCGAGGCGGCGAACTGGCCCGGCACCAGGGCGCGGATTGTGCGCGCCCAGCGCAACTCATGGCGCCATAGCGCGCCGAGCGTCGCCTCGGGCACCGTTGTCGCCGGCACGGTGTCGGCCAGGGCCACCACGAGGCCCAGGGCGCGCACGCGGCGGCCCAGCACGTTGTCGTCGGCCAGGTGGTTGGCCAGTGATTCCAGCCCGCCGATCCGTGCCAGCGTTTCCCGGCGCAGCGCCATGGTGGCGCCGAGGCAGTCCTGCCGCCCCAATGCGCGGGACAGCACCGCGCCGGGCAGGAAGCTATGGGTGATCTGCATGGCCGCCAGCCGCTCGGTCAGGGCGCCGGTGGCGGGCAGGCCAGCATAGAGGGTGCAGACCAGCCCGGTACCCGGCACGCCGAGTGCCGCGATGAGACGGGCCAGCCAGTCCGCTGCCACGTGCAGGTCCGAATCGGCGATCACCAGCACGTCGTGTTTGGCCGCCGGCAGCATGTTGATTAGGTTGCCGACCTTGGGATTGGCGCCGTGCGGGCGGGGATCGACCACCACGGCAATGTCGGCGGCGGGGAAGCGTCGCCGCAGACGCTCGACCACCTGCAGCGCCGGATCGTCGTGGCGTTGGACACCGAACACCACCTGGAAGACCGGGTAGTCCTGCGCACAGGTGGAGGACAGCGCCGCTTCCAGCAGCGGTTCGGCGCCGTGCAGCGGCTTCAGCACGGTTATCCCGACAGGCGCCCGGGCATTTTCATTCTTGTATCGGAGCAGCGCACCGGCGGCAAACCGGCGCGTCAGCCAGGCGCCGGCGATCGCCTGCGCGATGCCAGCCACAGCGGGGATCGCAGCGGCCAGGGCGAGGATCGAAACCATGTGGTGCCGCGCATATCACACACGCCGAAGGCGAACGACGGCGAGTTTGCCGCCACGGGCCGCTTCGGCGACGCGACGCGGCCCACTTTGGGCGGCACGTCATCCGCCGTGCCGCCCAATTTTTGCCTTACCCAGGTGCCTACGCTGGGGTTCGGGTGCGAGGCAGCTTGCCGCATTCGTCGATCATGGGAAGTTGATGACGTAACGCGGCAGCAGTGGGAACGGCTGTCCGTCGCGCACGTTGGGAATGCCCGTGGCGCCGTCCAGCGCCTGCGCGGTCTCGCGTCCCTCGCCAAGCGCCAAGCGTGAAGGAGGATTTATGCGAGCGTATTTTGTTGCATCGGTATGCCTGGCTGGTTTGACCTTTGCATGTGTGACGAACGCGCAATCTACGTCCCAGCCGACGCCGCCTGCTGCCCCGGTGAACCCGCCGCCCGAGGTCATCGCACCAAAGAGCGACCACACCAACAAAGCCGGCGCCGGTGTGCTGCGGCCGCCTAATGTCGATCCGGGAATGAGCGTCAAGCCCCCGGACGATGCGCAAGGGGCCGGCCGGGTGATCGCCCCGCCTGGCTCGCCGGGTGGCAACCCGAACGTGATCCCGAAGTAGCGGCACCAGCATCGCCAGGTCGGCCGAGAACCGCCGGGTCGGCGATCGCCTGCCGTCCACTCCGTCTCGCCCGCCGGAGCGGCCATGCATGCGCCGGCAGGATCACCGGCATCCATTGACGCAATTGTCGAGTTTGTCGGCGCTGGCGGAATGATTATATCGGCGCACACAGGATCTGGCGCAGACAGGATCATTGTGGAAGCTTGCCGGAGGGCGTATACGAGCGGTCAAGTCGTTTCTCGGATGTGATCTACCTGGGGAAAAGCGCCTGCCGAGGCCATGATCCGCGCTCACCGCCGGGCAAGCCAACAAAACGGAAAGGCACGACCATGGCGACCTGGAGACCGGATCCGACATTCTATCCCTCCCCGAAAATGGCCATGAAGGCGCCCGCGGAAACCATTGCTTACGTGGCGAGCTTCGATCCGACCCGTGTCGTTCCGGATGCGATCAGCGTGATCGACGTCGATCCCGGATCGCCGACCTATTCGCAGGTCGTCGGAAATGTAACGATGCCGAACGTCGGCGACGAATTGCACCATTTCGGCTGGAATGCCTGCAGTTCGTGCCTTTGCCCGAATGCGCCGCATCCGCATTCCGAACGCCGCTATCTCATCGTGCCCGGCCTGCGCTCGTCGCGCATTCATATCCTCGATACGAAATCCACACCGCGTGAGCCGAAAATCGTTCGGGTGCTGGAGCCCGGGGAAGTTGCGGAGCGATCGGGCTACACGCGACCGCATACGATCCATTGCGGACCGGAAGGTATCTACGTCGCCGCCCTGAGCAATGCGCAGGGTGAGGAACCCGGCGGCGTGTTTCTGATGGACCACGAGACGTTCGATATCCGCGGCCGCTGGGAGATTGACCGCGGACCCCAGCGCCTTGCTTACGATGCGTGGTGGCACCTGGGCCACGACACCATGGTAACCAGCGAATGGGGCCTGCCGGCAACGTTCGAGAACGGCTTGGTCCCCGAGGTCCTGCTCGGCGGAAAATACGGCCACAAACTGCACTTCTGGGACCTGCACTCGCGCAAGCACAAGCAGGAGATCGACTTCGGTACCGAGAACCAGCTCGTTTTTGAGCTTCGCCCGGCGCACGACCCGACGAAAGCCTACGGCTTCGTCAACTCGGTGATCAGCCTGAAAGACCTTTCGGCATCGATCTGGACATGGTACCGAAACGGCAACGAATGGGCGGTCAAGAAGATCATCGAGATCCCGGCCGAACCCGCCGAGCCCGATCTTCTGCCGCCGATGCTGAAGGGCTTCTCGGCGGTGCCCCCGCTTGTCACCGACATCGACCTGTCGATGGACGATCGCTTCCTGTATGTCTCGTGCTGGGGAACCGGGGACCTGCGGCAGTACGACGTGTCCGATCCGTTCGCGCCGAAGTTGACCGGCACCGTCAGGATCGGCGGCATCGTCTCCCGCGGCAGCCATCCGAAAGCCGCCAACGGCGCGCTGAACGGCGGACCGCAGATGGTGGAGATCAGCCGCGACGGGCGGCGGGTTTACTTTACCAACTCGCTGTATGGGGCGATCGATGAGCAGTTCTACCCGGAAGGCATCGATGGCTGGATGGTGAAGCTCGACGTTCAGCCGGGTGGTGGCATCGCCTTCGACACGAACTTCTTCGTCGAATGGCCGAAGACGCACCGGCCGCACCAGGTGCGGCTGGAGGGTGGCGACTGCTCCTCGGATTCATACTGCTATCCCTGAGATCCGAACCGGCGTCGCCGCGACATCCACGGGCGAGCAATGACGCTGGAAACTGCGTGGCCCTGGCTCACCTTTGCCGGCCTCGGCATGTTCCATGGCCTCAACCCGGCCATGGGCTGGCTGTTCGCCGTGGCGCTCGGACTGCATCGGCGCGGCCGTCGGACAGTGCAACTGGCGCTGCTGCCCATCGCGGCTGGCCACGCATTGTCCATTTGGCTTGTGGCGGCCTCGGTTGTGGCCATGGGGACGGTGGTCAACGCGGCTGCCATCCGCCTGATTGCGGGCGGCGTCCTCGTGGCCTGGGCGGGGTATCACTGGTTTTATGGCCACCGCCATCGGGTCCGCGTCGGGATGACGGTGGGTGTCATGGGCCTTGCTCTCTGGTCGTTTCTGATGGCGACCGCGCACGGTGCCGGGCTGATGCTGGTGCCAGCCCTGATGCCGCTGTGCGCGGCCATGCCGGCGATCGGTAGTGGATCGCTGGAGGTGTCGCTCTTGGCCGTGGCTGTGCACACATTCGCGATGCTGGCGGTGACCGGGCTGATCGCACTGGCCGTGCATGAATGGGTCGGCCTAGGGTTCCTGCGGCGGAGCTGGATTAATTTCGATCTGCTGTGGACGGGCGGGCTGGTGACAACCGGCCTGACGCTGATTATTACGGCGTGATATACCCCTCGTTCGAAGGAATTTGTGCTGTGCCGTATGACAGGAAGCAAGACTCACCACAGAGACACAGAGGCACAGAGCAGAAAGAGCAAGTCGTCAGCTCGATATTCTTCTCTGTGCCTCTGTGCCTCTGTGCCTCTGTGTCTCTGTGGTGATTTTTTGTTTCTATCATTCATCAAAAGCATGGGTTTCCATGGATCAGTGGTATACCAGGTGGCGTAAGGATTGACTCTTCGATGCTGCACTTCGTTTTTGAACTTGGGTATCCACGACTTGCTTTGTTGCAACGAAGGCAAGTCGTGGATACCGGCCTTCGCCGGCATGACGGAGTGCGCGACCGCTTGCGCCGTAGATCGCGGACGCGTCGGACGCCCATCTCGCCAGCCGCGTCATTCCGCCGCCGGCTCCAACAGATCCGCGCGATCATTGCGCACATTGTTGACCGCTGTCCCGACGCGCCACACGCGTAGGTCCGCCGCGGAGGGACGCAGCAGGTCGGCCGCCTGCCCGTCAGTCTCGCCCAGCCAGAGCGGCCATGCGCCTGCTTCCAGGATCACCGGCATCCGTTCATGCAACGGCCGCAGCGTCGCGTTGGCCTGCGTTGTCACGATGGTGAACGTCCGCAGGACCGCGCCGTCGGTGCCGCGCCAGCCCTCCCACAGCCCGGCGAATACCATCGGCTCTCCGTCCGCCCGCGCGATTGCCCAGGGCAGTTTGCCACCCTCGGTCGCCTGCCACTCGTAGAATGCGTCGGCCGGCACCAGGCAGCGCCGGCGGGCGAGCGCGTCGCGAAACATCGGGCTGGTCGCGAGTGTCTCGGCCCGCGCGTTGATCGGCTTGCGGGTGGCCTTCGGGTCGCGTGCCCAGTGCGGCACAAGGCCCCAGTGCAGCAGGTCCAGATGACGCTGCTTCGTCTCCGGGTGCAGGCGCACCACCGGGGCATCGCGCGTGGGCGCCATGTTCCAGGTCGGCTGCAGGTTCGGCGTCGGGTTCACCGTGCGGAACAGCAGGTGCAACCGGTCGGCGGGGATGAACGAGGCGTAACGGCCGCACATGCGGGTTTTCAGCTCCTTGCGCGAGCGGACCCGGCGGCGGCGTGGCCGCGCTGGAAACGCCCTCGGATTTCGCAACTCGGTATGGTACAGTCATGTGTGATCCAGGAAAATCCAGCAATCCGCTGTCCGCGCTGACAACCCGCACCGACCAGCGACCGGCGGCGCTTTTCCATGTGACTTATCGCGGGCCGATGGCGCGCTGCGTCGTGATTGGTCGCATGCTATGCTGCGGGCTGAGGGAAACCCAATGGACACCACTGTTAACGTCACCATCCCGGCGGAGACCACCGTCGCGGCAGAGTTGCGCGACGACCGGACGCGCTCGGCGGTTAGGCGCCTCGTCAGTCGCATACTGCGGCGCCAGCGGCGGGAGATGCTCGACCGGCTGTTCACCACAATGGAGCGGCTGGGGGCAGAGGCCGAGGCACGCGTCCTGACCGACGAGATCCTGGACGCCGAGCTCGACGCCTACAACGCTGAGCGTCGCGGCTGATCGTCTTCGACGCGTCCTGATTGGTCGGGGCCACGATCCGGCCGGGCTTGCCACGCCAGGCGTTTCGATTGGGTATCCACGACTTGCTTTCGTTACAGCAAAGAAAGTCGTGGATACCGGCCGGAGCCCGTCGTCGGGCGGCCCGTTGGGCCGGCCCCGGGGGCCGGCATGACGGGGGCAGCGGCCCCGTGCGTCAATGTTTAGGGCCGTTAGTATTACGCCTGATTCAGTTCGATCAGGCTGCGGCGGATTTTTCTCCCCCGCTCCACCTTGTCCTCGATATACGCGGCATCGCCCCAGCGCACCGCGCGCGACATTGCCTGCGCGTCCTCCATGAAGCGCGCCAGCATCTCCAGCAGCGCCTCGCGGTTGTTCAGGAAGATGTCGCGCCACATCACCGGGTCGGACGCGGCGATGCGGGTGAAGTCGCGGAAGCCGGAGGCGGCGAAGCGCAGCACCTCCTGGCGGGTCTCGTCGGCCAGGTCGTCGGCGGTGCCGCAGATGGTGAAGGCGATCAAATGCGGCAGGTGCGAAACGATCCCCAGCACCCGGTCGTGATGCGCCGGCTCCATAATCTCCACCATTGACCCGCAGCGTCGCCACAGTTCGGCGACACGTTCGACGGACGCGGAATCGGTGCCGGGCGGTGGGGTCAACAACGCCCAGCGGCCCTCGAACAAGCTGGTGAAGCCTGAGTCGGGACCGGAATATTCCGTGCCCGCCACCGGGTGGCCGGGCACGAAGTGCACGCCCGCCGGCACCAGCGGCCCGACGTCGCGGATCACCGACTGCTTGGTGGACCCGACGTCGGTCAGCACGGCGCCGGGTGCCAGATGCGGGGCGATGGCCGCCGCAAGGTCCGCGAAGGCGCCCACCGGGGCGCACAGCATCACGCAATCGGCACCGGCGACGGCGCGGCCTGGATCGCTCTCGATCCGATCCGCGAAGCCAAGTTCGCCGACGCGGTCGAGGGTTTTCTGCGTCCGCGCGGTAACGACCACCTCCGCCGCCAGATCACCACGCTGCCTGGCGATGCGCGCGACGGAACTGCCGATCAGCCCGATGCCGATCAGCGCCAGCCGCTGGAACAGGGGTCGTTGGGCCAGGGGTTCAGGCATGCGGGCCGGACATGAACTCGGTAAGCGCCTCGATGACGATCTGGACCTCCTCGGCGGTGCCGACGGTGATGCGCAGGCAGTGCGGCAGGCCGTAGCCGCCGACCGGGCGAGCGATCACGCCCCGCCGGCGCAGATGCGCGTCGGCGGCCTCGGCGCGGGCCTTGGTGGTGAAGTCGGCAAGGACAAAATTGCCCTCGCTGGGCCACACCTTGATCCCCGCGGCGGTCAGCCCGGCGGCGAGCTTCGGGCGATATTCGTTGTTGTGGGCACGGCCCTTCTCGACCCAGCCCGGCTCGGCCAGCGCCGCAATGGCGGCAGCCTGCGAGGCGATCGAGACATTGAACGGCGCGCGCACCCGGTTGAGCACGTCGATCACCGCGGGTGGACCATAAGCCCAACCGATGCGCATGCCGCCAAGCCCGAAGATCTTCGAGAAAGTCCGCGTCATGACCGTGTTGTCGGTCGCGTTCACCAGGCGAATGCCGGGGTCGTAGTCGGGGCGCTCGACGTATTCGGCGTAGGCCGCGTCCAGCACCAGCAACACCTCGGCGGGCAGGCGGGCGCGCAGGCGGGCGACCTCCTCATACGGCAGCATCGAGCCGGTCGGGTTGTTCGGGTTGGCGAGGAAACACAGCCTGGTGGCGGGCGATACCGCGGCGAGGATCGCATCGACGTCGGCGGTCAGGTTGCGCTCGCGGGTCTTGATGACGCGCGAGCCGGCATAGGTGCCCGCGATGTGGTAGATCGAGAAGCCGTGCTCGGTCATCACGATATCCCGGCCGGCGCCGCCATAGGCCAGGCAGAGCTGGTAGATCAGGTCGTCTGACCCGGCACCACAGACGATGCGCGCCGGGTCCAGCCCGAAGCGCGCGCCGATGGCGCGGCGCAGATCGAGCGCACCGCCGTCGGGATAGCGGAAGATCTCGCCGGCCAGGCGTCGGTATGCCTCCTGCGCCCCCGGAGGCACGCCGAACGCCCCTTCGTTCGATGACAACTTGTAGACCCGGTTCACCCCCTCCAACGTCGCCTCGCCGCCGACATAGGGGGAGATTTCAAGGATTTCCGGGCGCGGGCGGGGGCTGGTCATGGAGGTGTTCCGTCAACTTGGATCGCATACGCGCCCAGCACGACAGGGCGGCGCAGCAGCGTGCCGAGATTGTCGAGGCGCGGATCATCGTCCGCCACGAACCCGTGCACGTCGGCAATGGCGTCGGCCGCCGGCGCGCCCGGGTCGCGGCGCAGGATGACGTGGCTGAGCTCGAACCCACCGGCCGTAAGGGCGCCGACAAGACGGGCGCGGCTGACCTCCAGCGGCAGTTCCAGCCCCAGCAAGGAGCGGTCGGCGCCCGAGGCATCCGGCGCCACCGCGGCGATCACCAGGGCCTGGACGTCGGGGGCGCCTTCTGGACGCGCGGCCCAGAACGGCAGGCGGCCGATGACGTGGATGCGCGGCTCGTCCTTGTGCAGCAGCGCCGTCCACCAGGCGTCGCGCGGCGCCTCGGTCTCGGACGGCAGCGGCAATACGGCGACCGCGGCGGTGCCGGCACTGACCTCGCCGATCGCGTGGGCGGGACTGCGATGGGCGCGCAGTGGTGTCAGGGCGCCGAAATGCTCGCGGGCGGCCTGGACATACGAGCTGTCTCCATCGGCGGCGCACACCGCCACGCTGAAGCCGCCCTGCATGGCGGTGGTGCCGGCGAGCAGTTCCCGCCAGATGCGCACCAACGTCTGCGCCGGAAGGCTGCCATGGTGGCGTGTCAACAAGCGGCGGATGATCGCGGCCTCCCGCCCTGGGCGCAGCGCGCCGCGCTTGCCGGTGTGGGCGACCTGCTCGACCACGCCGGCACGCTCCATCAGCAGGTCGTGCAGCGCGTCATCGATGCGATCCAGCTCGGCCCGCAACGCGGCGAGTGTGCGCGATCCGTCGTCCCGCCAGCCATCCGGTTGGGGCGGATCATCGCCGCCGGTCTCGCGGGCGACGGGCACGTCAGCGATGGGGGATAAACTGGACATGCGGGCGCGCGCTCGAGCTGTGGCGGTGGCCGCTGTTGGGTCGTCTGGGACAGCGGAGCCGGATCAGATAGCCGATGCGGCCAAGCCTGCAAACCAAATCTGGGCGGCGGTTTGAAACTGAGACACTACCCAGGAAAGCCGGCAGTTGCCGCCGCTGCCTTGGTCGGCTTATGCAATCGCCGGGATGGATCAGCCGGACACACTCGCGACGATCGCGCACCAGACCGTCACGTTCGCGGACGGCTTGGTGCTGGAATGCGGCGTCCGCCTGCAACGGTTGGACGTCGCGTATCGCACCTATGGCACGCTGAACGCCGCACGCAGCAACGCGGTGCTGGTCTGCCATGCGCTGACCGGGGATCAATACGTCGCCGAGCCGCACCCGATCACCGGCAAGGAAGGCTGGTGGGAGGCGGTGGTGGGGCCGGGTCGTCCGGTGGACACCGATCGCTTCTTCGTCGTCTGCGCCAATGTGCTGGGTGGCTGCATGGGCTCGACCGGCCCGCGCAGCAGGCGTGACGGTGATGGCCATTCGGACCCCTGGGGCACCGAGTTTCCGCCGGTCACCATCCGCGACATGGTTCGCGCGCAGAAGCGGTTGACCGAGCACCTGGGGATCAGCCGCCTGTTCGCCGTGCTGGGCGGCTCGATGGGCGGGATGCAGGTGCTGGAATGGGCCGCGCTGTATCCCGATGCGGTGTTCGCCGCACTGCCGATCGCCTGCGCCGCGTATCACTCGGCGCAGAATATTGCCTTCCACGAGGTCGGGCGGCAGGCGATCTTCGCCGATCCGGACTGGCAAGGCGGGCAGTATTGGAAGTCCGGCAAGGTCCCGGCGCGCGGGCTGGCGGTGGCGCGGATGTGTGCGCACATCACCTACCTTTCCGAACAGGCGTTGACGAGAAAGTTCGGCCGGCGGCTGCAATCGGCGCCGAAGGACCCAAGCGAGGCGATCACCCTGTTCGGCGACATGTTCGAGGTCGAGAGCTACCTGCATCACCAGGGCAGCACCTTCGTGCGCCGGTTCGATGCTAATTCGTATCTGACTATCACGCGGGCGATGGACTATTTCGACCTGGCGACCGACCACGACGGCGATCTCGCCAATGCGTTTCGTGGGACGCGGACGCGGTTCCTGCTGGTTTCGTTTACCTCGGACTGGCTGTTCCCGACCCAAGAGAGCCGCGCCATCGCGCGCGCGCTGAACCGCGCCGGGGCGAATGTCAGCTTCGTCGAGATCCCGTCCGACAAGGGACACGACGCGTTCCTGCTGGACGAGCCGGACTTCCATCGGACGTTGGCCGGATTCCTGGCCGGTTGCGCCGAGCATGCGGGATTGCAGGTGTAGCGGGGCGGAATCACGGCGATTGTGACGCCGATCTCCTGGTGGATAAAGCCCGACGCTTCGTACCAGCGCTATAGGTCGGTTGGCGGTGGAGCGCGTCGGTAGACGCTACCAGCCCCATATCGCCGATTTGGATGGAAAGCGGCGGTTCGGCGACCTGGCGACCCGAAAGGGATCAACACGAAGCACACGCCGTGTTTGGCGCACAATTTAAGAATCACCCAACAAGTGAAGTGCACAGTCGTGATTAGCGTCCTGTTATTCCATGCGAGCCTTACACGGCATTCGGCCGTCTGACACTCATCTATTGGTCGCTGCCTCACTCGTAGCACCCATCATTGAACTGAAAGCAAGGACCGGAGTGCGCCGATGTCCTCGGAATGGGACATCACTCCGCGTCAAGAGGAAGGATGGAAATGATGGACGCGATTACCTATGAGGCGGTTCCCGTTGAGAACATCGGCTGGATGTCGGAGGCGCACCGCCTCTCGTTAGGCGCCAGTCGATCCAGAAAAGGGTCGGCGGCAGTCAGCAATACCAAACGTCTCTCCCAAATCGCGTTGGCGACGTGGCCGCAGGGCCAGATAGCGAGGGCTCCGATCTCGCAAACGGTTGTCCACTGGCTCACGACATCGCGAATTAATGGCGGAGTCCATCGTTCGATCGTGTGACCAACAGGGTTGTGCCGGATCTTGGACACGCCGCAGTCCACAGATCCAGATCGACGGCGGCAAGAGGAAAAATGCATCATGTCTAACGCAGAAGACAACAAAGCCATCGTCGGCCGATGGTTCACGGATTTCTGGGGCAAAAACTGCAATCTCGACATCGTCGATGAACTTGCCGCACCAGACATGCTTCTTCAATATTCGTTGCATGCGCCGCGCCGAGGTCACGCGGATATCAAGGCATTCATGAGCGGGTTTCGAGAAGCGTTCCCCGATCTGAATTTCTGGGGCGCGGCTGATCTCATTGCCGAAGGAGATTATGTGGTAGGTCGTTGGGAGGGAGGCGGCACGCACACGGGCCCGGCTTTCACCGACTTTCTTATCGGATCGTTGCCAGCGGCTACCGGCCGGAGCATGCGGTTTACCGGAACGACCGTGCTTCGGATCAAAGACGGCAAGATCGCCGAAGAAATCGGTCTGGACGACGGTGTGACGGCCCTCCAGCAACTTGGTCTCATGCGCCCGATGTTTTGGCCAGCCTAGATCTCCGTCGGCCACCGGATCACCGAGGAATGAACTGTGGATCTGGGCGGTGGGCCGTCGTGCTCACTGACCGCCCGCTGGAGTTGTAGACAAACCACCCCCAACAAGATGTAGTTGAGGGCACACTGGGCCGGCGGTTGCCGCAGCGCTCACCCTGCGGCCGCTGTGGGTCCGTGAGCGATACGGCCCGGAGGCTACCAATCGTCAGGTTTTATCCACTGGCACGATGTTTCCGGGAAACCGCACCGATCGGCCCACCACTGCATGGAATTTGCAGCAGCCGTCGTCGGGCTACAACATCCGGCTGTGGCTGCCTGATCAAGAAGAAAGGGATCTTAGCCGCGGATGAACGCCGATGAACGCCGATAAAATGGGTGCCAACCCATCACGTGAGCCAATCACGCATCCACAAAACCAGCTTATCAGCGTTCATCGGCGTTCATCCGCGGCAAAGAATATTTTCCTGCGGGTCTGCCCGCGGCCATATATCTGCGGTCCTGATTGCGGACCGTTCGACCGGTTCGGGCCGCTGCACCCGCCTGGCGGGCTCGGCCGCCACATCAGGCGAGACGGTTGCTCCCGCGCCCCCACCTGCTAGCTTCCGCACCCACCATGACCACCCACGATCCCGTCCGCTTCATCGCCAAGAACATGCGCGTCGATCTGCGGCTGATCGCCGAGATGGTCGCCCCCGGAACGCGCGTATTGGATATCGGCAGCGGCGACGGGTCATTGATCGAGCATTTGTTCCGCACCAAGGGCTGCGACGCGCGCGGCATCGAGATCGATATGGTCGAGGTGATCCGTTCGGTTGCCTACGGCTTGCCGGTGATGCATGGCGATGCCGACGGCGACCTGCAGCACTACCCGGACGGCGCGTTCGACTATGTGGTGCTGTCGCGCACCCTGCAGGCCGTCGAGCAGCCGCGTGAGGTGCTGCGCCAGATGCTGCGCATCGGCGCGCGGGCGGTGGTGAGCTTCCCGAATTTCGGCCATTGGCAGTTGCGGATGCAACTACTGACCAGCGGTCGGATGCCGATGACGTCGACCTGGGACCGGATGTGGTACGAGACGCCGAACATCCACCCCTGCACGATCCACGACTTCTTCGATCTGTGCGCGGCCGAGGGCTACGTGGTCGAGCGCTGGCTGGCCGCGGACGAAGCCGGCCGGCGCACGCCGTGGCGGCGGTTCCCTAGGCTGGCTAACCTGTTCGGGGAGCAGGGATTGTTCCTGTTGCGACGCAAGTAGGCGAACCGGCCCGCCAGGGTGGCGGTGCGCGCTGCGGTGCGATGTGCGGACGGCAATGCGCGAGTGATTGGGCGGCGGACTGGCGCGGCGGGGGCCGACGATGATGAGCACTATGTCTACGCCATCGCCCTACCTTGAATCTCAAGTCCCTCTTGTAGGGCGGGTACGACAAAGGGAGGAGAGTCCGACCTCCTCCCTAGTCGGCCAGCTTAACGGTGTTTAGCGAGATGCTCCCCTCGCAAACCGTTCGCCATCCGAGGCTCGCGGTTCGAGGCTTAAATGCGACGGCGAGGCTTAAATGCGACGGCGAGGCTTAAATGCGACGGCGAGGCTTAAATGCGACGGCGAGGCTTAAATGCGACGGCAAGATAAAAGCGTTGCGGTCGTTGGGCGTTTTTTGTCCGTCCGATCAACGGTTTAGGTCGTGCCGCCGGATGGTGTAGCAGGCGGCCACCGCGGTGAGCCCGGGTAGGGTTGGGTTGCGATACGCAACTCTGACCCGAGGACCCCACGATGACCGACCAAGAGACTGCGCTGCGAGAGCTTCTTGCGAAAGGCACCGATGCGAGCGTGCTGCGCGAGATGATTGGCTTTGCAGCCGAGCGATTGATGGAGCTGGAGGTTGGCGGCCTGACCGGAGCTGCGCATGGCGAGCGCCATCCATCCCCGGCCGATCATTTTCCTTGATCGAGTTGCTTCATTCTGATAACTTCGTGCTGCGACGGAACCCCGCGACCCGACCCTCGATGTGCTGCTGGACCTCGACGGACAGGTGCTCGTCGTGGACCCGGAGGGCGGCCATTGGGTCCGGTTTGTGGTGACGCGGGTGCCGGTGTCGCCGGAGAAGCCGCACGGGCTGGATTATTCGCTGACGCTGCATGGGGCGGACGGCGAGCGGCTGGTCGGCTTCGACAACGCACATCCGGTGGCGCGGCAGAAGCGTGGCGAGCCGCAGGACCATCGCCATCGGCTGCGAACGATCAAGGCGTACGACTACCGGGACGCGGCAACGCTGCTCGGCGATTTCTGGACGACGGTGGACGCGGTGTTGCGCGAGAGAGGAGTGATCCCATGACGACCCTGAAAGTGGGCATCGCCAGCTACGAGGACATGAAGGCTCGCACCATGGCGGTGGCGCGCGGCGAGCGGCGCATCGCGCCAGGGGAACCGAAGGTCTGGTTCACTTCGACGGAATCTTTCGCCAAGGTTCTCTCGGCGGGCAACCGCGAGCTACTGCGCGTCATCAGCGAGAAGGCGCCCGGCTCGCTCGACGAGCTGGCCCGGATTACCGGCAAGGCCAAGTCCAACCTCTCCCGCACGCTGATGACCATGGAAGGCTACGGCCTAGTTCGCCTCGAACGGGGCGAGCGGGGCCGCATCACGCCGAAGGTCATGCACGACCGCGTGGAACTAGATTTGCCGCTCACGCTGTCGCGAGAGGCAAGCTAAGCTTGGCCCCCTGACCGGGAGCTGAACAAATGAGCGGGCGAGAGGTAGTCGCCACGGCATGGAACAACGGCGAGCACCACCGTACCGGAGCCGACTATGGGCTCAAAGTGTCCGTTGTGGACGGAGACAATTGTTTCGAACGCAGGCGGAGTACTGTCGCGTTTTGGATGCCTGACGCTGACCAACCCATTCAGGTCAACATCGATAAGGATTCGTTCTGGAGCTCAACCTGCCGAGAATTGATCAGCAGCGACATTGGTCGATGGCTGTTGAAAAGCCGCATGGCTCCATGGCCTCCCGGTCATCGACCAAGGTTCACGCTTCGGCCCATTGGCGAGGGCGCATTCGAGGCGAGGGCGATATAGCGTCCGGCTGCGGAGCGTAAAATCCGCCCCGCTCGGCGTTCGCGGTTCTGTTCCGAGATAGCATGGCAATCGACAACGGACGTGTCGGCCGTCATGAATGCGGTGACCCAGGGTCAGCGAAGAAGTCCGGCGGCACCAGCAGGACGCCGAGCGACACCGGCACGACCACGGCCCCAAGGCAAACCGTGGTCGTTGTGGTGGCGTCGGGCTCCTGCCGGGCCTGTCACTGACTGTCGCTGACGGCTCAGCCGGTCGTGTCGGACGGCTGATACAGATAGACGCGAGAGGCGTGCGCCGCGGGGATCAGCGAAGCGGTGCCGATCGCGAGGCCCAGCACGGCCGCCAGAGCAAGGAACATGGTCTTCATCGACGTTCTCCTGTTGCTGAGGGCGGCGAGCGCTGCCCTCAAAAGCAGTTGGGAGGTAGCGACGCGATCACCGGAATGCCGTTAAATTCGGCTTCACGGTCCTAAACTCCGATTTAGTGGTTGGCGCCGACCCGCGTTCCCATATGGCAAGGGACCACTGTCGACTTGATCGAGCAGGCGGCGTCGGCGGCGAACTTCTTGCGGGAGAGCCGGCCATATCAGGCCGATCGCGGCTGCGCCGGTCCTTGACATCAGACGTGGTCTTGACGCGGGACGTGGGGGGCGTAACGCCCAAGACGCCATCGCGCACAGGCGATGGTGGAACGGAGGCAATCCTGGCCAGTATCCTTGTCATTGAGGACGACGACGGCACCGCCGAGGAGGTCATGACTGCTCTCGGCGACCGCGGCTACCGGTCGGAACGTGCGTCCAGCGGAACCGACGGGCTGGACCGAGCGCGTGAAGGGGCCGGTGACGGTCCTTGGGATCTGCTGGTAGTCGACCGCATGTTGCCTGGTTTGGACGGGCTGGCCGTGATCGAAGCGTTGCGTGGCGACAACATCATGACACCGGCGTTGGTGTTGAGCGCACTGGGCGCCGTCAACGACCGGATCCGTGGATTGCGCGCCGGCGGCGACGACTATCTCGCGAAGCCGTTCGCGCTGGGCGAACTCATGGCGCGACTGGAAGCGCTGCTGCGCCGGCCCGCCGCGCCGCGCGAGACCATCCTGCGCGTCGGGCAGCTCGAACTCGACCTGTTGGCCCGCCGCGCCCACCGCGGCCATCGTGAGCTGGAGCTGCTGCCGCGCGAGTTCCAATTGCTGGAATACATGATGCGCCGCGAGGGCCAGGTGCTGACCCGGGCGATGTTGCTGGAGCATGTCTGGAACTATCGCTTCGTGCCGCAGACCAATCTGGTCGATGTGCATATTGGCAGGTTGCGCCGCAAGCTCGACGGGCCCAGCGAGACGCCGATGATCCTGAGCGTGCGCGGCGTCGGGTTTATGCTGCATGCGCCCGCTTAGGCTGCTCCGCGAACTGCTGCGCGCGACGCCGTTCCGCTGGGCGCTGCTGGTCGCCGCCGCCTTCGCCGTCTGCACGCTGGTGCTGTTCGGGTTCTTCTACTGGCAGACTTGCATGTACGTGACCGCCAACATCGACGGCGCGATCATGGAAGAGGCGTCCCTGATCGCGGGCGATCCGCCGAACGAAGGGCATCGGGAAGTGTTGGAGGCCATCGCCCAACGTCTGCGCGACGACCCGCGGCGGATCAAGCTCGCTGGATTGTTCGCGCCAACCGGCGAACGGATTGCCGGCAATGTCGAGGCACTGCCCGCCGGCCTTCCATTGGACGGCAGCGCGCACGCGACGTCGCTGATGCGGATCACCGCGGGCGATCATGAGCCGCAGACCGTCCGTGCCGTCGGCATTCGCCTGACCTCGGGCAATGTCCTGTTGATCGGGCGCGACGCCCAGGAAGTCCGCTGGACTGCCGCGATCGTTGGCCGTGCGCTCGCGCTGGGGCTGTTGCCGGCGACCTGCCTGGCCTTGCTGGCGGGCGCCTGGCTCAGCCTGCGGGCCAAGCGGCGCATCGAGGTGATGCGGCGTCAGGCAAGCCGGATCGTCTCCGGTGGGCTGCAGGAGCGGCTGCCGATCCGGCGCACCAGGGACCCGCTCGATCGGCTCGGCGCCATCGTCAACCGGATGCTGGATGAGATCGAGGCGCTGGTGCGCGCGCTGGCGGGTGTCGGCGAGGACATCGCGCACGACATCCGGACGCCGCTGACGCGGGTGCGGGCGACGCTGGAGCGGGGTCGCGACCAGGCTCGGACGCTGGGCGAGCTGCAGGCGCTGAACGACCGGGCCATCGCCGGCCTGGATCAGTCGCTGGCGATCGTCACGGCGTTGCTGCGCATTTCGGAAATCGACAATGAGCAACGCCTGACGGCGCTGGCGCCGGTGAAGCTGACCGAGATCGTCCAGGAGGTCGGTGAACTGTATGATCCGATTGCCGAAGACAAGGGCGTTACGCTGCGCGTCGAGACAGCCGACCGGACAGCGGTGGTCGGCGATCGCGACCTGCTGTTCGAAGCGGTGGCGAACCTGGTGGACAACGCGGTCAAATTCACGCCGGCGGGCGGGGCGGTGCGCGTCAGTCTGCTGCCCGGTGCCGACGGTCCGATCATTCGGGTCGCGGACACCGGCCCTGGCATCGATCCCGCTGACCGCGAGGCCGTGACACGGCGCTTCTACCGCGCCGACAAGAGCCGGGGCACACAGGGTGTTGGGCTCGGCCTCAGCCTGGTTGCCGCGATCGTCAAGCGGCACGGGTTTACATTGGTCATTTCGGTTGGGCCGGGCTGCGTTGTGGACCTGGCCTGCCGCGCGGCGCGGCCGGTGTCGGCGCGCGCGATGGCATCCGTCCCCGCGGGGGTATCTGTCTCTGCTGGGGTGCCTGTCCTCGCTGCGGTGTCTGGCCCCGCTGGGGCGTCGGTCTCCCTGCCGGCGCGTCATCTGCCGGCGCGCCATCTGCCGGTGCCCCATCTGCCGGCGGAATGACGCCGATCACATCTGCACCGCCTGCACCGCCTCCTCAAGCTCCGCGAAACTCGGCATGTGCTCATTCGGCACCATTTTGCGCCCGGACTCCACACTGACCTGTGGCGCGTTGCCGTGCAGATGCGTCACCAGCACGGCGCGAATGACCTCGAAGTACTTCGCCTCCTCCTCGACCACGCCTTTCAGTCGTGAGGCGAACGGACCTACCATTCCATAGGCCAGCAGCACGCCAAGAAATGTGCCGGTCAGCGCGCTGCCGATCATGCCGCCGAGGATCGCCGGCGGCTGGTCAATATGCGACATCGTCTTGATCACGCCGAGCACCGCGGCAACGATACCCAGCGCCGGCAGCCCGTCTGCCATGGTCTGCAGCGCGTGGGCGCCATGCAGTTCCTCGCCCAAGGTTTTCTTCAGTTCGCGCCCCATGACGTCCTCGATCTGGTTCGGATCGTCGGCGTTCATACCCACCATGCGCAGATAGTCGCAGATGATCGCGCTGGCGTGGTGGTTGGCGAGGATCTTCGGGTATTTCTGGAAGGCCGGGCTGTCCTCGGGCTTCTCGATATGCGGCTCCAGCGCCATGTTGCCCTTCGTGCTGGCCAGCCGCATCAGGTAGTAGAGCAGGCTCAGCAGGTCGACGTAGTCGGCCTTGCCGAAAGACGCGCCTTTCAGGATCTTGCCGAAGCCACCGAGCGTGTGCTTCACGTCGTGCATGCTGTTGGCCATGACGAAGCTGCCCATGGCGGCGCCGCCGATGGTCCACAGCTCGAACGGTAGCGCCTCGGCCAGGGGCGCGACGCTGCCGCCTGAGACAAGGTAGCTGCCGAACACACAGACCAGCAGGAAGACCAGACCGCCGATCGTCAGCATGGGCGCGCGGTCACCGCGGCAGCGTCACAGGCCGCTGCGCGGGGGGCGCCCCGACGGCTGGCAAGGCGGATGATGGGGTGGCCAATGGGGTGCCCGCTCGCGAGTTCACTGGTGGGGTGCTCAATGGTGCGTCGGACGGTGCGACAGACGGTGCGACAGACGGGGGGGCAGGTGGCTCGGCTGGCTTCGCCGTGCCGCGCAGCACGATGATGGCGATGCGCCGGTTGGCGGCGGCAAAAGGGTCGGCCGGCAACAGCGGATCGCGGTCGGCCAGCCCGGTGACGCGACTGACCCTGGCCTCGGCCAGCCCGGCGCCGGTCAGCAGACGCCGTGTCGCATTCGCCCGCTCGGTCGACAGCTCCCAATTGGTCTTGCCGGTGCCGGCGAAGGGCGCCGCGTCGGTATGCCCAACCACGGCGATGTCTTCCGGCAGGCGCATCAGCACCGGCGCCACCTTGGCGAGCAGCAACTGAATGCGATCGTTCGGTGTCGCCGAGCCGGTGGCGAACATCGCCAGCTTGTCCTCATCGAGCAACTGGATCCGCAACCCTTCCGGCGTGATGTCGATCGCAAGCTGGCGCGACATTGCGGCCAGGGCTGGGTCGTCCCGCACCGCCTGGCGAAGCTGCGCGGCGGCTTGTTCGAACGCCTGCTTCTCCTGGCGTTCGTGTTCGGCGCGCAGATCGGCTGCGGTCGGGGCGCGGGTTCCCGACGCCGTTTCCAATCGCGCCACCACTTGCGCTCCGGCTGGTGCGTCGGTCCGCGCGGTCAGCGGCGCGTCGGCCGGCACGTTAGTCCGCGCCGCCTGCGACATGTCGGCCGATGCCGCGTGGGGCATATCGGCCGGCGCCGCCTGGGACATATCGATCGGCCCGGCCTGGGGCGATGTGTGCGCGGCGTCGGCCGGTCCGGTTGCGCCTGGCTTGGCGACTTGGCCGGTCGCGCCTGGCTTGGCGACTTGGCCGGTCGCGCCTGGCTTGGCGACTTGGAGGGTACCGGCCCCCGGCGTTGCGGGGGTCGTCTTGGCCGCGCCCTGGGGACCGGAATCCAGCTTGCCTGCCGGCCCGGCGTCGGCCGCCGCGCCGTGCCGATCGGCCGTCAGTGGCGTGTCGGCGTCGTCGTCGGGCGGGTCGTCCACTACCGGCCGCTTGCCGACAATCACCTGCACCGCGCCGCGGTCCGACACCATGGCCCCCTGGTCGAACACGGTGTGCCCGCCGAACGGCTGGCCGGTGCCCGAGGAGGCATGGCTCAGCAGGTTGTTCGGGCTGAAATAATCGGCCAGGCCCTTCCGCTGGTCCTCCGTGGTGGCGTTGAGCAGCCACATCAGCAGGAAGAACGCCATCATGGCGGTGACGAAGTCGGCGTACGCGACCTTCCAGGCACCGCCATGGTGCCCGCCCTCGATCACCTCTTCCCTGCGGATGATGGTGACGCCCGAATTCCGGCCACCTGCCTTGCCGCCCTTGCCGCGCATCGCCTGGTGCTGCCCTTGTTGCCGCGGACAGAGTGGCTTGCGTAGCTTAACTCCGCGCTAACCCGCGCGGGTTTGCAGTGCTGAGGGTCTGGCCTTATCCGGCGTCTGGCCCCGGCGGGACCGGGCCGCTTGGCGGCAGCGTTCCCGCGGCACCATGCCGTTCGTCGCCCTTGAGTGCAGGCGAGAACACGCTGACCGGGTGGAGATCGCTATGCGCCCGCACCTTGTGGCGGTCTCGGGGCCCGACACTGTGGGCGACGCCCGGGTCGAGCTTCCGGGATTGGCCCGTCGTAAGGTCGGTTACATCCCCGGTGCCAGAGAGGATGTGGTTGGCTTCCCAATGGTGCTTGTACCAGAGGGTGGGCGAAATCGCGCGGATCAGACCGTCACCCGTGCGCCGCCCGAGAAATAATCCCACGCCTTCTCGTGCCCGAGGTAGACGAACGGGCCGACCACGAACCCGAACGAGGCCAGGCCGACGGCCGTCACGGCGTCGCCGACGACGACCCAGATCGTCGTGAAATCCATCACGGTGGCGATGGTGCGGAACGTGATGGTCTTGGCGAGCGGCCGGCTGATCCGGAACCCGCGCCGACCTCCACTCTGGGCTGCCGGCAGCGGCGGGACCTCGATCGTCGGGGCCTGGCCGGCGTACCAGTTCCACATGGTTTCATGGACGAAATAGAACACTGGCCCGGCGACAAAGGCGAAGCCGGAAAGCCCGACCGCCGTCGCGACGTCTCCCAACACGATATAGTTCGAGGTGAAGTCGAGCGAGGTGACGATGATCCGGAACGTGATCGTCTTGGCCAGCGCTTGGCCGATGCGCAGCCCGCCGGGGATGGTCAGGGAACGCTCGCGCTCGTGCAGCACCGGCACGCCGGTCTGGTTTCGCTGCGAGCTGAGCGCGCCCAAGCTGAGCGCCCGGGTGGCGGGACGGAGCCGCCTGCCAAGCGCGGGCAGCAAGCGCGGCGCCAGCAGGGCTGCGCCGCCGATCAGGATACCCGGCACCAGCGCCGCCTCGATCAGCGCGGCGCCGCCGACCACCGCCAGTCCCACCGTCAGATACCGATTGATGCCGGCCCCCCGGGCCTTGTCGTGGCTCAACTTGACCGCGAGTGACATCGGGCGCCCGCAACGCGGCTGGGATCAATCGCCCAACACGCTGGTGCCGCGGGTGCCGATCATCGCCAGGAACTCCCGCCGCGTCGTCGGATCGTCGCGGAAGGCACCCAGCATGCGGCTGGTAACCATTGTCACCCCGGGTTTGTGGACGCCCCGCGTGGTCATGCACTGGTGGGCCGCCTCGATCACCACCGCGACGCCGCGCGGCTGCAGCACGTCCTGGATCGTGTTGGCGATCTGCGCGGTCAGCTTTTCCTGGATCTGCAGCCGCTTGGCGTAGGCCTCGACCACCCGGGCTAGCTTGCTGATCCCCACCACCCGCCGATGCGGCAGATAGGCGACATGAGCACGGCCGATGATCGGTACCATGTGATGCTCGCAGTGGCTCTCCAGGCGGATATCGCGCAGCAGGACGATCTCGTCGTAGCCATCGGTCTCCTCGAACGTGCGTTCCAGCATCGCGACCGGGTCGAGGTGGTAGCCCTCGAAGAACTCCTCATAGGAACGCACGACGCGATCTGGCGTCCCAACCAACCCCTCACGCGTCGGATCGTCGCCAGTCCAGCGCAGTAGTGTTCGAACTGCCGCCTCGGCCTCTTCCCGGGTCGGACGATCGGTGCTGTGCGCCGCCGAGGCACGGCGCGCATTCGGGGTCACGATGTTCACGTTTGGGCTTCCTTCCGCTCGGCCTTGTCGATGGCGAAGGCCGCTCTTGGCCGGCGCCGGCGCTTATGTGGGGTCATCTTGCCGCCTTTTCCCTAGCCGGCAAGTCGGGCGATCACAGGAAGGCCGGGGCTTTGCCCCGGACCCCACCAAGGGGCTCTGCCCCTTGGAACCCCGCCAAGGGCGAGCCCTTGGAACCCGCCCGTTTGTTTGGGGCGTGGCAGGGGGGACTGGGCCGGGTTGGGCTGCGGCCATCGGACCGGCAGCTTGCCGGTCCGATGGCCGCAGCCCAACCCGGCCCAGTCCCCCCTGCCACGCCCCAAACAAAATGGATGGAGTCCAGAGGCTCCGCCTCTGGTGGGGGGTCCAGGGGGGCAAAGCCCCCTTGGCGGGCTTCAGGGCAGCGCCCTGACCTTCCTATGCTTGCCAGGCTCGTGGTGGTCAGTGCACGCGGCTGTTTTGGTGGGGGCTGTCCAGGCTGAAGGCGGGGATCGCCACGTCGAAGTTCTCGCCGGAGGATGGGACGATCATATGGTAGGCGCCCACCATGAAGCCCGACGGCGTTTCGAGCGGGGTGCCGGACGTATATTCGAAGCTCTCGCCGGGTTCGAGCAGCGGTTGTTCGCCGACCACGCCGGCGCCGTTCACGTGCTGGGTGCGCCCGCGGGCGTCGGTGATTTGCCAGGTGCGGCGAAGGAGCTGCACTGATTCACGCCCGCGGTTTTCGATCCGGACGCGGTACGCCCAGAAGAAATGACTTTCGTCGGGGCGGGACTGGTCCGCCAGAAAGAACGCGCGGACCGACACGCAGACGTCGCGCGTGGTCTGTGCGTAGTCGGCGCGCACGGCGGGAGCAACGTGCCGCGCGCGGCCTCCGCTGGCCGCGCGCGGGGCCGCGCGCTTGCCGGTTCGGGGTTTCGGATCGTCGTCCTGCATGACGCGGCGTGCCTCGCTGCCTGACCTTGTGGCGACACAATGCCGAACACGCCGGGCTTGTCCAGCGACGGGCTTTGTTAGCGAAGGCCCCCGCCGGCGAAAGCTCCGGCCGGCGAACGGCCCCCGGGTGGTGAAAACCCTGGGCAGCGAAAGCCTGGGCAGCGAAAGCCCAGGGCAGCGAGGCCCTGTCCAGTTATTCGGCTGCGCGCGTGGCGGCATGCCCGAGACCCGCGGCTACCTGGGCGAGCGCGTGGGCAAGGTCATCCTTGAGATCCTCCGGATCCTCGAGACCAACCGACAGGCGAATAACGCCATCGGTGATGCCGAGCTTGGCGCGTTCCTCGGCGCCGATCCGCATATGGGTGGTGGTGGCCGGGTGCGTGGCGAGCGATTTGGAATCGCCGAGGTTGTTCGATACGGCGATCAGACGAAATCGATTTATTACGGCGAATGCAGCGTTCTTGCCGCCTTGCACCTCGAACGTGACGACGGTGCCGCCACCGCTCATTTGTGCGCGCGCCAGCGCGACCTGGGGATGATCGGCGCGCAGCGGATACCAGACGCGTGCCACCTGGGCGTGCGCGGCGAGGAAATCGGCGATCGCGAAGGCGGAACGACAACCGGCATCGATACGTAACGGCAGCGTTTCCAGGCCCTTCAACAGCAGCCAGGCATTGAACGGCGAAAGGGCCGGGCCGGTGTTGCGGATGAACGGCTGCAGCGTGTCATTGATCCACTTGCGCGACGCCAGCACCGCGCCGCCGAGCACGCGTCCCTGGCCGTCGATATGCTTGGTGCAGGAGTACACCACCACGTCGGCGCCGAATTGCATCGGCTGCTGCAGCAAGGGCGTTGCGAAGACGTTGTCGACGACGACGATGGCGCCGGCCTGGTGCGCCAGTTCGGCAACCGCTTTCAGGTCGACCAGTTCCAGCATCGGATTGGACGGCGTTTCGAGCAGCACGAGCTGGGTGGGGCGGGACAGCGCCTGGCGCCATTGGCCCAGATCGCCGCAGTCGACGAACTCGGCGATGATGCCGTAGCGCGGCAGCAGGGTCGAAACGATCCAGTGGCAGGACCCGAACAGCGCGCGCGATGCGACCACGCGGTCGCCGGTCTTCAGGTGCGATAGCAGCGCGGCGTGCACCGCGGCCATGCCGGTGGCGGTGGTGCGGCAGGCTTCGGCGCCCTCGATCAGCGCGAGCCGTTCTTCCAGCATGGTGATGGTGGGGTTGGCGAAGCGGGAGTACCTGATAGTGCTCGACGGTGCCGGCGAAGGTGGCTTCGGCCTGCTCGGCGCTGTCATAGACATAGCCGGAGGTGAGGTAGAGCGCTTCCGCGGTTTCGCCATGGGCGGAACGATGCACGCCGCCGTGCACTAAGCGGGTAGCGGGACGGAGCTTGCTGGGATCGAGCGTCGCGGGATGGTTGGTCGTGTGACGGTTGGTCATGTTTCTGGGCCCTTTTATACGTGGCCCGACCGTCGGAGCAGCCCCGGCCCGAGGGAAGCAGTGATGGGCCGAACGCTGGCCTCTTTAGCGCGCTTGTTTTACCTCGCCGCAATCCGGCCGGACAAATCACGAGGGGCGACCCAGGTCTGCGTTCCAGGGTCGCCGAGGGCAGATCTTAGCCCGCTCTTCGCACGCTGTCGAGGGAGGGTCGCGAGGGGTTTGTCGCGCCCCAACGCCACCATTGGGTGACGTAGGGAACCCCCGCCTGCGCCCGCGCCGGTATGAGCTTGGGACAGTGTGAGCCCGAGACAGTGTGGGCCCGCGAGGGTGTCAGAAGCTCCGGGTGAGAAGGTCCGGCCAGGCGGACGCGGATTGCGCCGTCAACCGTGGTTTTCTATAACCGCGGGGGTGCGGGTGTAGTTCAATGGTAGAACGGCAGCTTCCCAAGCTGCATACGAGGGTTCGATTCCCTTCACCCGCTCCAATGATGCGCCGGCTGGATGCGTCACTGCTCGCTCAATGCACAGTGCCCGATTAGCATGGCCACCGGCAGGGAGCACGTCAGCCATGTGATCAGGCTCATCGCCAGCCGCAACGATGTTGCGCCGTGCAGCAGGCTGATGTCCACGACGGCACCAATCAGCACGAACCCGAGGACGATCAATGCGGCATCGAACAATCGCCTGTCGGATTTTGTCATGGCCGCGCACCAATCGTCTCAATTTGCGAATTCGGGCCGTTCCGCCGTCGCGTTGGAGCGGCGCAAATGACCGATGCATGAGTTGTGCCATACACAATTATCGGAATGAATATAATGAGTTAGGACGCTAAAGGTGTTACAACTTACAGTTGGGTGTAAATTTTCCTGACACTGCCGGATCGTATCGTTGTCCCTCGCTGGTGCAACATTATGTTCAGAATGTGGCGCTAAATCAAACGTTTGAACCGCGCGCGACTGCCGTTACCCGGAGCGTGGGAGAGAAATCCACGCAGCCACAGTTGGATTGTTCCGAGTTGATTGTCTGCTATTGGCTGTCTCCTGAGTGACTGATGGGTCACTGGGCCACAGTTCGGGACATCGCTGTCCTGGACACCACTTGCCGGTGCTGTCGGGGGATGCCAGCCTGACGACAGTCGCGAGAACCCGCCCGAACGGCACTTCCACGGAGGAAACCAAGTCATGAGCAGTCCGGCTTTCGATTTGACGCGCCTGTTTGGCACCGGGTTGCCGGACCCGTCGCCGCGTTTCGCCGGGTTCCCGCAATTCAACTTCATCGGCGGCCACAACGATCCCGAGCAGATTCCGATCGAGGGACTGGTCGAGGCAGCGGCCAGTGTACTGCGGCGCGAGGGTGGCAGCCTGGCGATGTACAATCTCGGGCGCGGGCCGCAGGGCTATCCGGGGCTGCGCGACTTCCTGGCCGACAAGCTCAACCGCCATCGCGGCATGGATGTTGGGCGCGGCGACGTCATGATTACCTCGGGTTCCGGCCAGGGGATCGACATGGTCAGCCGGTTGCTGGTCGATCCTGGCGAGACGGTGGTCCTGGAGGAATGTTGCTATGCCGGCGCGATCAACCGGTTCAAGCGGATCGGTGCCAAGATCGTCGGCGCGAAGTTGGACAAGCACGGCATTTGCATCGACGCGCTGACCGCGAAGCTCGATGAGCTGAAGGCACAGGGCGTGGTGCCGAAGTGCATCTACATCATTCCGACGATTCAGAACCCGACCGGATCGATCTTGCCGCTGGAGCGCCGGCGCGCGCTGCTGGGGCTGGCGCGCGAGCGCGGCATCGCGATCTTCGAGGACGAATGCTACGCGGACCTGCTGTGGGTGCGCGCCGCGCCGCCGTCGCTGTATGCGCTGGCGCCCGACCAGGTGGTGCATATCGGCTCGTTCTCGAAGTCGCTCGCGCCAGCCTTGCGGGTTGGCTACTGCGTGGCATCCTGGCCGGTGCTGTCGCGGTTGATTGCGATGAAGACCGATGGCGGCACCGGCGCGCTGGATCAGATGATCATTGCCGAGTATTTCACCCGCTCGTTCGACACGCATGTGGAACACTTGTCGGCGGTGCTGCGCGACAAGCTGGCCACCATGGTCGAGGCGGTGGAACGCGAGTTCGGCACCGCGGTGGAGATGTGGCAGCCTGAGGGGGGCATTTTCCTGTGGCTCAAGCTGCCGGACCAGGTGGACGTGACCAAGCTGGTCAAGCCGGCGGCCGAGGCGGGCATCGCGTTCAACCCGGGACCGGAATGGGTGTGCGATCCGGCGACGGCGAAATCGTCCATGCGGCTGTGCTTCGCGCTGCCCAGCAAGCAACAGATCAAGGATGGCGTGGCGGCACTGGCGCGCGTGTGTTTCGAGCAGACGGGGATTCCGCCGCGCAGCGCGAATGCGGAGAACATGCGGGCGTAGCGTTGGGCGCGGCGCTGGCCGGAACGCCGGCACGTTCGCGCGCGTGCCGGCATGCCGGGGCGATCAGGCGGGGCGGCACTGGAAGGGGTTTCCCCGTTTGGCGAGCAGGACGAAACAATGTCCTGCTTGGCGGTCGTACAAAGCGAAAACCAACTGATTGAACTCAGGGGCTTCCGATACCCACTGCTTCTAACAACAGTCCGGGACGATCCCGGCGGAAGCGAAGGATACCGTCATGCCCCTGGATGCGCAGGCACCGAGCCGTGTTGTTACCGCCACTCTGAACTATCTGGTGCCCGGCGCGGAGAAGCCGGCCCGGTATGTCGGCGATCCGCCGCCCGGCCGTCCCGCCTGGAATGGCGTGTCCGACCCGCGCCAGGTCGCGATCGCGGATGGCCGGGGACAAGAAGCTGACTTCACGCTCGACCGCAACGGCTTCGCGCTGCGACAGACGCCGAGCGCGGTGCGCGACTTCTTCGATCCGGCCGAACTGGCAGATGTGTATTACAAGGAGGCCGAGGCGCTGGTGCGCGCAGAGACCGGGGCATCGCGGGTGATCGTATTCGATCATACGTTGCGCGGCCCTGATGCGCCGCGTGAACCGGTGATGCGCGTGCACAACGATTATACCGAGCGCTCGGCCGCGCAACGGGTGCGGGACCTGCTGCCGGATGAGGCGGAGGCCCTGCTGGCGCGTCGGTTCGCGTTTGTGAATGTGTGGCGGCCGGTGCGGGTGCCGGCGGTGGATACACCGCTGGCGCTGTGCGACGCGACCAGCTTTACCGACGACGATCTGGTGCCGACCGATTTGATTTATGGGGATCGTGTGGGGGAGACTGCGTCGGTGCGGTTCAATCCGTCGCATCGGTGGGTGTATTTCTCTGGTATGCGGCCGGATGAGGTGGTGCTGATCAAGTGCCATGACAGCGCGACGGACGGGCGCGCGCGGATTTCGTTTCATACGGCGTTCAAGGATCCCACGGCGCCGGTGGATGCACCTGCACGGCAGAGTATTGAGTTAAGGACGATTGCGTTTTTCGATTAGGGCGGGGTGGGTGGTCGGTCGCGCCGGTTGTTGCTGGGGGCGACGATTCTCCCCCTCCCCTTGAGGGAGGGGGGGAGGGGTCGGTGCGGCGTGGACCTTCGGTGCGACCCTGACACCAACCCCTCCCCCCAACCTTGGTCCGCTTCGCGGCCCAAGCCCTCAAGGGGAGGGGGAGAGTCTTCCTTGGTCCCGACTGACCTTGATCACGCCGCGTGCCTCCAGCGCGACGATCTCTGCCGGCGTGTAGTGGTGCTCGCGTAGGATCGCTTCGGTGTGTTCGCCCAGGGACGGCGAGATCGCTCGCGGCGTGGCGTCCTGGAAGGTCGGCAGGCCGATCAGGTTCGGTAGCGCCAAGGTTCGTTCCACACCCGGATGGGAAACCCGACTGACCGCGCCTGAGGCGCCAGCCTGCTCGTGCGCCAGGAAGGTCGCGTAGGTGTTCACCCGCTCGTGCATCACCTTGCGCGCGACGAAACGTTCTGACCAGTCGTCGAATGAGCGCGTGGCGATCATCGGACGCACCACGGCCATCAGCGCCTCGGCATTTGCCAGGCGGTCCCTGGCGGTGGTGAAGCGCGGATCTTGTGCAAGGTCAGGCTGCTCGATCGCGTCGCAATAGGCGATCCATTCGTGCTGGCGTGCCACCGTCACGTTGATCCAGTCGTCGCTGGTCCGGAAGACGCCGGAGGGTGGGGTTACTGCGCGCGGCGGTGCGCCCTCGAGATGCGATTGCAGCATGCGCACGACCTGCAACGCAGCGGCCGACTGCATCAGGCTGGCCTCGATGTGTCGTCCGTGCGCGGCGTCGCGACGCGCGTGCAGGGCCGCGGCGACGGCGGTGAAGGCGAAGAGGCCGGTGGTGGTGTCGATCGCAACGATCGGCACGCGGTGCGGGATGCCGTCCTCGCCCTTGTTCTCCATGATCAGGCCGGTGAAGGCCTGCAGCACCGGGTCCATCGCCGGTCGTTCCGCCAGTGGCCCGGTCTGACCGAAGCCGGAGACCGACAAATAGATGATGCGCGGCTCGCGTTCCGACACCGTATCGTAGCCGAAGCCCATCCGCTCGATCACGCCCGGGCGGAAGCCCTGCAGGAACACGTCGGCGCCGGCGATCAGGCGCCACAGCACGTCGCGGCCTTCGGCGCTTTTCAGATCGAGCGCGATCGAACGTTTGCCGAGATTGCTCGGGATCGAGTAGGCGGTGTGGTCGCCGTAGATCACGCCGAGGCCGCGGCTCCAGTCGCCAGTCTCGGTGGGTTCCACCTTGATCACGTTGGCGCCGTACTGGGCCAGCAGCATCGCACAGTATGGACCGGCGACGCCCTGGCTGAGATCGACGACCTTCAGCCCGGCGTAGGGTGCGGCATAGCTCATTGCGACATTCCCTGGTCAGGCGCCAGCGGCGCGTTGCGCGCGGCGGCGTCGGCGCTGGGTGTCGGGTTGACGGAGCGGAACGTTGGCGGAATGGTACGGCTGTCGGTGATCTTCATGGCGCGGGCCAGTTCGTGTCGAAGCCGGTGAAACGGTGCGGGATGCGGTGGATATCGGCGAGCAGTTCGCGCTGCAGGCCGAGTGGGGCGTCGGCGGGAAAATTCAGGTCGATGGAATCCGCGGCACCACCGAAACGGTCGGCGATCGCGGCGGCCAGCCCGTCATAGGTGGCGCAGGCGGCGAAGATGTGCAGCACCTCGTCGGTGATTTCGGCTGCCATGTCCTGCCACTTCCCGCGCACCGACATGGTGTGCAGCTTCGAGCCCAGCTCCTGCAACCCGTGCATGGCGAGGATAGGCAAATAGGTGCGAGTGGAACCGTAGAACGCGATGCGCTCGCGCACGCGGGCTGACGCGCCGGCGACCGCGTCGGCATCCGGGCCGGTCACCACGAAGCCGCCGCCGTGCACGTCGAAGTGCGGCCGTGTGCGCCCGGAACGAGCCATGCCCTCGGCGATTTGCGGCAGGCACACTTCCTCGAGGTAACGGCGGGAGCATAGCGGATGCAGCCGCGCGCCGTCGGCGACCTGGCCGGCGACGCGCAGCATCGCCTCGCCCACCGCGGCGATGGTGACGGGGACCATGGGCAGCCCGATCGGTTCCGGCGAGAAGGCCGGCGTCATCAGCGTGAGCGTGTAGCCCGGGCTGTGGTAGTCGAGTTTTCCGCCGGTTTCCCAGCAGCGCCAGATGGCACGCAGCGCGCCGACGTAGTCGCGCAGGCGGGGTGCCGGCGGTGTCCACTCGATGCCGAAACGGCGTTCATTGTGGCCCTTCACCTGGCTGCCGAGGCCCAGCACGAAGCGGCCGGCGGAGTTGGCGTGCAGGTCCCAGGCGTTGCTCGCGGTTATCGTGGGGCTGCGCGGGAAGGCGACGGCGATCGAGGGGGTTAGTTCCACGCGCGTGGTGGCCAGCGCGGCGAGGGCGAGCGGGGTGAACACGTCGTGGCCGAGCTCGACGGTCATTACGGCGTCGAAGCCGGCGTCTTCCGCGGCGCGTGCGGCCGAGCCGGCCTGGCGCCAGTCGGCCATGGGGATCGCGGTGAAGACTCGCATCCGTTTCCTGCCGTTGGTGGTTAAGCGTTGTTTCGGTCGGCGACGGTGCGCTGGGTTGGGGAGGTTGTCGAGACTGACGGGAGTGGTGTCCGATCGAATACCCGCAGTGGGCGGCGAGCGGCCGTAGCTGCGCGCGCCCTGGCGCCGGGTTGGGTGGAATCCGGGGGGCTGGCGGTCCGCGCCGAGCTGAGGCAGCGATTGCGGCTGCCGCTTCGGGGACGGTGTGGCGGCATTGCCGACGACGGAGGGCAAACGATGGAAAGCGTGGTGACGGTTGTCAGGCCGCACCGCTTTGCGGTGGCGGAATACCACCGGATGGCGGAGGTCGGAATCCTCGGCGAGGACTCCCGCGTCGAACTCATCAGGGGGCAAATCGTCGACATGGCACCGATCGGCGCGCCGCACCTTGGCATGGTGAACCGCCTCGATCGTCTGCTGGCTGGCGCCCTAGGCGGGCGTCGATCTCGAACAGTGGTGCATCCCGGGGTGAAACACCGCTCAGTCCGGTTCGATCGATGCTGAGCAGCAGCCAACGAATGTCGATGCGCGTGCACCGCCGCGAAACGATGGGCTGGCCGGTCTTGCTTTCACTGGCGCTGCACCTGACGTTATTGCTGTGCTTGCTGATAATTCCACCGACGCAGCCACCAACAGGTGCATCGGAGCCGCTCACGGTGGATGTTATTATGGGGGAAGGGCCGGCAGAGGCGACGTCGGCGCCGCCCGCCCCGACGGAGGCAACCGCCGCGCCGATTGCTCCGGCCGCACCGGTTCAGCAAGTTGAGATACCGCCACCAACGCCGGCGCCCGCACCGGACGTGCCGCCGCCCCCACCGATTCAGCAAGCCGAGATACCGCCACCAACGCCGGCACCCGCGCCAATGCCTGTTCCGCCACCACCCCCGCCGGTGGCGCAGGTGCACCCGCCGCGGGCGCCGCCACAGCGTGCCGCCGCCCGCGCTCCCGTCACCCCGGCGGGGGCGCCTGCGCACGCGCCGGCCGGGCAGAATACGGCCGGGCAGAATGCCGCGAGCCGCGGGGGCGATGCGAACAACGGCGCCGCCTGGATGGGGAAGCGGAAGCAGTGGTGGGACCAGCACTCCTTCTATCCCAAGGAGGCGTCGCAGACCAATGAGGGTGGCAACGTAAAAGTCCACATCGTTATTGCCCCGGACGGCCAGGTCACGTCGATCGAAGTGGTGCAAGGCTCGGGATTGAGTATGCTCGACGCGGCGGCGGTAGCGGTGTTTCGCAACGCCCATCTGCCGCCGTTCCCGCCGGGCACGCCCGCGCAGCCGGCTGATGTCGTGGTGACGCTGCACTACCGCCCGGGGGACAGCGGCGGGTGATCGGATGCAACCCCAGGGGCAACTCCAGGGGCAACCCCAGGGCCTGGTGAAAACAACACCGCTCCCGACACGAGATACCGATATTCACGCCAGGTATTTTGCGCAGGCAGAATGATGTCGATCGTGCGGAAAATCCTGGACATGCGTCCGGCACGGGCCAATGCTCCTGCCTGTCGCCTTGCTTCAGCGGAAGGCTGGGCTTCAGCGGAAGGTTGGGCTTCAGCGAAAGGCTGGTGTTGTTCTAAAAAAGGGGAGAATACTCGATGCGGTTGTCGGTCGCTTCATCCGCCCTTGCTGCAGCTTTTATTCTGACGCCTGTGGCCGCCGGCTACGCACCCGCGTTGTGCCAGGACTTCAGCATAACGAACCAAGTGGAGCCGGCGAACGCGGTGCGCCGCGACTTGAGGAGGCAATTGCAGGCATGGTGGGACGTGCACGCCTACTATCCCAGACACGCGTCGAACAACGATGACGGTGGCACTGTCAAAGTCCGCCTGGTGATCCTGCCTGACGGCAGGATCTGGACGTTCAATGTGGTGGAAAGCTCGGGATCGCGCTCGCTCGACGCGGCGGGCTCCTCGGTGTTCCGCGGAGGGTTCGTGCGGCCGTTTCCGGCGGGCGAGCCGAAGGCCGACATAGACATTTCGCTGCACTACGTCCTGGCGCACCGGCACGATCAGCCGGTGGCTGCCGGTTACACGCCCGTGTTGTCCAAGAGCCCCTTCACCATAATGAACGATCCGGTCAAGTCGCCTATCCTTGATACAATGCTGCAAAGGACCTGCACCGGAACGGTCGTGAGGAACGGGATAACAAATCACCCTGGGTACGGAATGCGTGTTTGGGCCCAAGCAATCTTCTTTCGCAAGCCTGATGGCACGCCATGGGTCAAGTTTTATGAGGGGGGCTATCTCAGCCTCTCTCCGGTGACAGAAGTAGGCAAGATGGTGCAGTGGACCGGTCGAGCAGAGCATCGTGGTGCGGCCAGGGACGGCGTTGATTGGGTTCAGTTCACCGCATGGCCTGACGGCGACAACCATCTCAGTGGCGCCATAGGTAGCAAAGTTATTGATAATTCTGGCGTCGCGTATAATAGCAATACGGGGGGACCAGTCGATCTTACCTGCGCAACAGAAGTCTTGCCTGCGATCACATGGAATGATTGGTTTGCAAAGACCATGGATACTCCGCCTGGCGATCCACCCTGACGGCAACATCTGGATGGTCGATGTGGTGGAAAGCTCGGGATCGCACTCGCTCGGGATGCCGGCCAGCCGGTCACGATGCGCGATGAGAAGGCCGAGGCGGTCGCGACCTAACACTGCGCGCGGCCGAGAAGATGCGCCGGCAGCACCTCGCCGCGCCAGTCTGATCGTGCCAGTCTGATCGTGCCAGCCTTATCGCGTTCGTCGAAATCAACTGCTTTCGCCCCGGCGATGCGCAGCATTGCGCGAGCCAAGGCGTGCAGCTTCCCGTCGCCACGGCCCACACCGGCAAGCTGACCTCGGCGGCGCTGCGCGGCCGGGCTACAACCGGCCAAGAACGCTGCTTTTCAGCACCCCGCCAGGCGTCTGCACATAAATCAACACTTTCGGGATTGCATCGGGCCGGCAACAATCTCGGACAACCAGTCCTGCCCACGGCGCGCGAAGACAACCGCCGCGACCCTGGTCTGTTGCAGGGTGACGTAGCGTTGGATCGATGGCGTGGGGTGATATTCCCGGTTCTTATCGATCGGGTCTGTACTGGTGGACCCCTCGCTGACGACTTCGACGACTACCACCGGGTTGTCGACGATCGTCGCGGTGGGCGTCACCGGCTGGCAAGCTACGAAGGCGTCGGGATACCGGGCATGGCCATCGACCACGATTTTCAGGTTTGGTCCCCATGGCTGGCAGGGTCGTCCCGTCAGCCGCGCGTCCAGAACCTTCCGGAGATTGAAGGTGATCATGTCATGCGCCGCGGTGCCGCCGGTCATCGCGAGCGGCGTGAACCCGTCGAACTCCTAACGCAGCTCCTGCCGTTCCTCCCACGCGAGGAATTCCGCCAGCGTCATGGGTTTTTGCGGAGCCGCGCTCATGCCGCGATACGTAGCGCGGCCAAGCCGGTCACTCCAGCGGCCTGGGCGGCGTTCAGCCCACCACGCCGAGCGAGGTATCGACGGCCAGGCAGGCGTCATGCCAGCCGATTACCGCTTCCCGCGTCTCGGGCGCCGGCCGGCGGACCTTGCGGGTCAGCAGGGCGAACAGCTCCGCCAGCGCCTGCGCCGGGATGAGATGTCGTCCCGCGCAAGGTCGTGCGGGATGCGGTTGGCTGCTGCCTGGCGCTCTGCCCCATTTACCCCTTCGGCGTAGGCCTGGACGTCGGTGTCCAGGGCGATGCGCGCCGCTGCGGCTGACAATGCTTGCTTACCCTGGCCGCCCGCCACAGAGGCCTTTCCCGCCCCGTCGTGCGCCGATGCGCTCGATCGCGATTTGCGTAGCGCAGGAGGAGCGTTTGGTGTAAGTTATAATGACTAACTTTCAGCGCCGGGATCGCAGATGACCTCCATCACCGCCACGGATACCTGTCTCATTACCTCCGCCGACGCTGCCATCGCGTCGCCGGGACAGGGCCTTGTGCAACCTTGCATCGCCGGCGGGGACGCATCGGACGTGCGTTCGCCGGCTGGGGTGGAAGCCAACCACGGCTGGCCGGCGGGAGCCGACCATGCGGGCGGGCTGGCCAGCCATGCCGGCCGGGCCACCGACCACGCCGGTTGTGATGGTCTGGCGACACCCCGACAGCCTGACGCCGAGCCGCCACCGAACGATGGCCCACGCCCCCATCACAACGGCAGCCGTCGCGGCAACCCGAACCTGGCGCCGCGCTGCGGGGCGAAGGCGCGAACGACGGGTTGCGCCTGCCGGTCGCCGGCGATGGCCAACGGACGGTGCCGGATGCACGGCGGCAAGAGCACCGGGCCGCGGACGCCGGAGGGGCTGGCAAGGCTGGCCGCGGCGCACACCACGCATGGGCACAGCAACGCGGCGGCGAAAGCGAGGGACCGATGGGCCTGGACAACGCTGGGCCGGGGCCGGCTGATGGCCGCGGCACACGACGCCCACGCGTATCTGCCACGGGACCTGGCGGCGCGGCTGGATTATCCGTCTGAGCTGAAGGCGCCGGTTCACCACCTGCACGCGCCCTATGTGGTGGTCAAGGACAACAGCCCATGCAACGGGGGACGGGACGCCAAGGGGCGGTTCGTGGCGGCGGCGCGGCCGCCTGCCAGGGGGCGGGCAGCGGACCGGGAATACGCGCGGGCCGAGGCGGCGGCGCTGGCGCCGTGGAAGGCGGGGATCGCCCGGGCGCATAAAATCAAGCGCGTGTTGAGGGCGATGCGCCGTGCGGAACAGCCGCTCGTGAAACCCGGGCGAGGCGCCATGCGTGTTGGCGCGGCGGCGGGGCCTGAATGCGAAATCGCCCTCTCACTGAAAAAACCCCATGCAACGTCCCACGGTGCCGGAGCCGACGCAGCGAAGCTGGCCCAGCATGCTGGCGGCATCGCGGCGGCGGCACTGGTCGGGTTCAGTGACCCGGTAGGCCATGAAAGCAAAATCGCCGATCCATTGCACAAACCCCATGCAACGTCCCACGGTGCCGGTAGCTACGCGGCGACGCTGGCCGAGCATGGTGCGGCCGGCACCGCGGGGACCGCACCGGCCGTATTCAGTGGCACGGGAGGTCGCGGAAGCGAAATCGCCGACCCACCGCACAAACCCCATGCAACGTCCCACGGTGCCGCTACCGACGCGGCGAAGCTGGCCGAGCATGGTGCGGCCGGCATCACAGGGACTGCACCAGGCGTATTCAGCGGCACGGGCGGTCGCGGATGCGAAATCGCCGACGTAGTGCAAAAACTCCATGCAACGTCCCACGGTGGCGGCGCCGGCGCGGCGAAGCTGGCCGAGCATGGTGCGGCCGGCACCGCGGGGACTGCACCGGGCGTATTCAGTGGCACGGGCGGTCGCGGATGCGAAATCGCCGACCCAGTGCAAAAACTCCATGCAACGTCCCACGGTGCCGGAACCAGCGCGGCGAAGCTGGCCGAGCATGGTGCGGCCGGCATCGCAGGGACTGCACCGGGCGTATTCAGTGGCACGGGCGGTCGCGGATGCGAAATCGCCGACCCAGTGCAAAAACTCCATGCAACGTCCCACGGTGACGGAACCAGCGCGGCGAAGCTGGTCGGGCGCGGCGCGGGCGGCATCGCCTGGGCGGCGCCGGGCGGCTACAGTGGCCCGGCCGTTGTCCGTTGCCAAATCACCGGCTCACCGCAAAAACCCCATGCAACGTCCCGCGGTGCGGATACCGAAACGGCGAAGCTGGCTTATGGCGCGGCCGGCATCGCGCGCGCGGCGCCGGCCAGGTTGAACAGCGCGGCCGGTGGCGGATGCCAAATCGCTGCGGCGACGCAAAAAGCCCATGCAACGTCCGCTGGAGTTGGCGGCGCGCTGTGCGTGGTGGCGGCGGCCGGCCGCGGCATGACCGAACTCGATCGTCATGAGCAAGGCCGTATGCAACGCGGCGCGGTGTGGCCGCCGACCGGCGGGTTGCGAGCACGGCTGTTTGGCGGCACCGGTCTCGATGGAAATCCCGTCGGGGTGCCGGTGTATGGCGGCTTGCCCGCGCTGATCGAAGCCATCGAAGCCGGGGGCGACGTTTGGGGTGCGATCGCCAAGCTGTGTGGGAAGGAGCAGGGGTGAAGGCGCTCAAGGGGTCGGGCGGGATGCGCGCGAGGGCCTCTTTCGCTTTGCTTGGCGAGCTGGCAATCTGCGTCCCAAGCAAGAACCCGGGGGAGGTCCCATCATGGAATATTGGGTCCAGATCGCGGTTGGGACGGCGGCGGCGCTCGCGCTGCTGGCCAGTGCCATCGAGGGCGCGCGGTTGTGGCGGAGCCGGCGGCGCTCGCACCACTGATCTGATTGCCGCCCCGACTGCGATGCGGGGGTCGGACTGCGCAGCGCTCCGGGTGAGGGCCGCGCCGGGAATTCGGTCGATTGGAGCTGTCGCGGCACCCTCACCCTCGACGCTTCGCGGCTCGACCTCTCCCGCAGAGCGGGCGAGGTAAAAAAGGCGCGTTACGCCGCCTCGGCCAGTACAAGGCGGCGCTGGGGTACGGCGCGCAGTGGCATTGCGGCGTACGCCTCCTTCACCGCCTCGGTGATCGTCACGCCGGCCAGGCCGGGAATGAACCGTCGGCCGCTGCGTTCCAGCAGTTTCGCGCCGCGCAGCGCCAGGCGCAGGTTGGTGGGCGGCAGATAGAGCGCGGAGTCACGCCGCTCCACCCGGAACAGCGACGCGGCAAGCAGCCGGCCGACCTGACCAGGCGAATAGGGTTGGCCGTGGCCGAAGGGCGTGGACTTGACGTAGGCCCACAGGCCGCGCCGGTTCGGCGCCACCACCAGCAGGCGCCCGTCATCCTTCAGCACGCGCCAGATCTCGCGCAGCAGGCGGCGCGCGTTCTCCGCGGTCTCGAGCCCATGCACGAGCAGGATGCGGTCGAAGGCAAGGTCGGCGAACGGCAGCGCGTCCTCCTCGGCCGTGCAGGACAGATTGCGGGCGCCCAGCGGCCAGCGCGCAACGCCGGCCTGCGCTGGGGTCAACGCGATGCAGCGCGTGGCCGGTTCTCGCCACAGTCGCAGGTAGGGGGCGGCGTAGCCAATGCCCAACACCGATTGGCGGGCGAGATCGGGCCACAGCAGCGCCAGCCGTTCGCGCAGCAACCGGGCGGTTACCGCCCCGCGCGCTGTGCCGTAGAAGTCAGCCGTGCCGTGGACATCCGCGGTCATGCGGTCCCTTATAACACAGGTGTCCGTTTTAGCCGGTCGCCTTGGGCGATGTCGCCTTGGGTGATAAAGAGACAGCATCAATCCCGGAGGTGTGCCATGGCCGTGACCGCCCAAGCTGTGCCGATCCTGACCGACAATTACGCCTGGTTATTGCGTGACGAGGGCACCGGCGCGACTGCGATCGTCGATCCGGCCGAGGGGCCGCCGATCATCGCCGCGATCGAGGCCGCGGGCGGCCGGCTGGACCTGATCCTGTTGACGCACCACCACGGCGATCACGTCGCCGCCACCGATGAGGTGCGGGCGCGATTCCCTGCCAAAGTGGTCGGCGCGGCGGCTGATGCCCACCGGCTGCCGAAGCTCGACCAGGCGGTGAAGGAGGGCGATGAGGTCCGGCTGGGCGGGGCAGTGGCGCGAGTGATCGACACCCCCGGTCACACTCGCGGGCAGATCAACTATTTCTTCCCGGACGGCGAGGTGCTGCTGGCCGGCGATACGCTGTTCAGCCTGGGATGCGGCCGATTGTCCGAGGGTACGCCGGCGGAGATGTTCGCGAGCTTGCGCAAGCTGGCGGCGCTGCCGGGCGGCACGAAGGTCTGCGCCGGACATGAATACACCGAGGCGAACGCCAGGTTCGCGTTGAGTGTCGATCCCAACAACGCGGCGCTACAGGCGCGGGCCGAGGAGGTGCGGCGCCTGCGCGCGGCCGGGCAGCCGACGCTGCCATCCGTGCTGGCTGAAGAACTGAAGGCCAACCCGTTCCTGACCGCGCCGGACCTGGCGAGCTTCGCCGACCGACGCGCGCGCAAGGACCGTTTCTAGCCGTCACCCGCGGAGCAAGCCGTGAAGCTGTATTACTCGCCTGCCAGCCCCTACGTCCGCAAGGTGCGGATCTGCGCCATCGCGCGCGGGATCGACGGCCAGATCGAGCTGGTGCCGTGCAATCCGAACCTGTCCCCCGCGGAGTTGCTGGTGGACAATCCGCTGTCGAAGGTGCCGACCTTGGTGACCGGCGACGGGGTGGCGCTGTTCGATAGTCCGGTGATCTGCGAATTCCTCGACAGCCTGGGCGACGCGCTGGCGATGTTCCCGGAGCACGGCGCGGCGCGCTGGCGGGCGCTGAAGCAGCAGGCGATGGGCGACGGTATCCTGGATGCCTGCGTGCCGCGCCGGTTGGAGCTGCTACGGCCTCAGGATGAGGGGCGCGCGGCGGTCGTCGCGCGTATGCGCGCCGCGGTGGAACGCACGCTGGACGCGCTGGAGGCGGAGCCGCCGCACAAGGCGATGGATATCGGCTCGGTCTCGGTGGCATGTGCGCTAGGCTATCTGGATTTCCGCTTTCCGCGGGAGCCGTGGCGGCCGACCCGGCCGAGGCTGGCGGCGTGGTTCGAGGCGTTCAGCGAAGATCCGGCGGTCGCCGCGACGGTGCCGACGGAAGCCACATGATCGAATCCGGGTTGGCGCCGGCGTCCGGGCTCAGCGGCTTCGAACTGGTGCCTTTAGGGTCGCAACCCCTGCGGTTGCGGGGACCCGGGCGCGTCCCTATAAGCGCGCGCCACGGAGAGGTGCCAGAGTGGCCGATCGGGGCGGTCTCGAAAACCGTTGTGCGTGCAAGCGTACCGTGGGTTCGAATCCCACCCTCTCCGCCAGGACATTCGCATAATATGTTGAAATGATGGATATATTATCGTCCCATCTAGGAGTAGCATACACCCCAGCGTACACATTGATTTCGGCGCCGCCTTTCTGTTCTTGCTCCGTTTCCCAAAGGGGATAGCGGAGAATGAAGCAAGAGCATCCAGCCACCTCCCCTTTGCAGCCGCCTCTTGCCTATCGGTTGGTTGGCGATGCCGCGACACCCGGCGCCGCCGGACCGCCCGGTCGCCGGCCGCACGTTGGAGCCGTGACCGGTCCGGCGGCGGTCCTTCGGCCTGTCTGTCCGGCCAATGTCTTGTCAGTGAGAGCAGTCTGTAGACCGCACGATGTGCGGGCCATGACATTTTATACGGACCATAACATTGTATAGGGTGCTTCAATGCATTATGTTAGTTAGCCCGGTGGGACTCGAACCCCGGACCCCAAGATTAAAAGTCATCCGGTCAGCAGCAAATCACGATGGTTGCGTGCCCCCGGAACCAAATATTTTTACGCAATCAAACCGATGTAAGCGGCGTGACAGGCGCATCAAGCCATCCATTAGATCTGGCCCATCGTCAGGCCCCAATGCTTTCACGTCCCAATGCTTTCACGTCCCAGTACGCTCGGCCATGTAGGCGTCCAGGTAACGATCGAAGCGGCCCATCGATTCGTCGTCGAATACGCCATTGATCCGCTTCGGCGGGTCATAGGAAAAGTTGAAGCGAAACCGCCCGGGCTGATCGACGACCAGATCGCAGATGCCCCAGCCCTGGCCCTCGGAGCTCTGCATCGTCTCGCGTAGTGCGCGGAACAGATCCTTCACCGCAAGATCGAAGACCAAACCCACCTTGCGGTATCCGCCCGCTTCGTCCGGCACGATGTAGAAGCCTCGGCGATCCTCGGTCAGCCCGCCGTCCTCTTCCTGCATCTCGTAGTTCACCACGATCCGCTCCCACGCGCTGTCGATGCTGTGCGCCAGCGCCGACACGATCTTCTTCTGCAGATCCATCGCTGTCTGGTTCATCATCTCACCGCTTGTTGACGAATTCGCGCTCGATCCAGTCACCGCCGTTAACCCGATACGCCGCGCTGAAACCGTCCGGACGCGTGGTCAGGTTGCTCGGACTATACTGCGGCTGAATGCGGAGTTCGACCGTGTTGTGCGGGTCGGACGCCAGTTGGGCGACCTGATTCTCGAACCGCTTGTAGGCGCCCTGATTTAGATTGGGCAGCCCGTCGGCGAGCGGCTTGCCGTTGCCGGCTACGACGTTCAGCCGATTGGTGGGTCCGTTGAACCGATCGCCAATCAGGTGGAACCCGACATCGCTCGGCGCGCCCTCCTTGCCGATCTGCTCCTGCAAGCCGGTGTCGCGGCCCGCCGGTGTCAATTCCACCTCGCCTTCGGCCTGGACCGTCCGGCCTCGCGCGTCAGTGGTCCAGGAATAGCTGCCGAACTCGTATTTGGTGTTCGGTGCCGCGTGCTCGGCGGCCGCCTTGAAGGCGTCGGCGTCCTCCAAGTGGACGACAGGCGGCGCGCCAATCTCGGCGTCCTGCGCTGTCGAACCGAGATCGATGTCGCCCTCGGCGTGGGTCGCCGCATTGGTCAGCCGGCCGGCATCCCCGGTTGCATCGGCGCCCTTGCTGGCAAACTCGCTGGCCTTGCCGGCATCCCCCGCAAACTCGGTTGCCTTGCCGGCGTCGCTGATAAGCTCGGTGGCCCGCCCGGCGTCGCCGATGGCGCCCACGGCGTCCGCTTCCGCGCCGCCCGGGACGAAGGCCGTGCCAATCAGGATCGCGCCCTGACCGAACAGCTTGCCGACAAACTCACTGCCCTGGCCTTGTGCCGCAGCCTGATCGTAAGCGGTGTGCACTGCGTGCCAAGCACCGCTGGCGGCGTGCCCCACCTCGTCGGCCGCCTTGCCCGGATCGGTGACGGCGGTCGCGGCGAAGTTCCCGGCCGCCTTGGCGTCATGCACGGCGACATCCCAGGCCTGCTGGCGGTATTGCCCATCGGTCGCAAGTTTGTAGCCGTCCTGGGCCAGTTGGCCGACGCCCTGGACGGTGCCCTTCGCACCATCCCACGCACCCTCGCCAGCGCCCCTAAGGAATCCGCCCGCGTCGCCGAACCAGCTCATTGTCTTCCTCCGCCGATCGGACCGCGTGTGCCTACAGCATCTGTTCGGTACCGCGCGAATATAGTCACAATCACGTTGATACATGCCATATCAAGCAACTACACATGCATCAATCAGGAGACAAAATATTCAAGAAGACGGATCGACCGCGATGACTTCGGATAAATCATGCGCTCCTGCTGTGCAACGTCACTCCGGTTAAGCTTCGATGACCCGCGATCGTCGCCCACCGTTTGCCGGGTCGCAGGCACGCCGAACGCCTGCCACCACCGGGCTTGCACCCGGTCGCAATGCCGTCCCCGGTCCAGTCACCGCGCGACCCGCCCGGTCGATCAACTCGTCGGCGGCGCTTCCGCACCGAATATCGTTTCTGCCCAATAATGCATTTGTCGCAGGCTTGCCGGCGGGTTCGGCAAATCCCCAGTCGAGTTGCCGTAGTCCGGCACGGTGTTCGCGAACGGAATGCCAGGCCAGTACTCCAAATTCCGAGTGTCCGACGGATCCGTCGCCTTGTACTGACCGTCATGGCCTTGCGTCATCAATTCGCTGAGATAGACGAAATTCTGTACGTCGGCGGAATTCTGCCGGTTCAGGTAGGTCAGCAACGACTGCGGCTGAATGTGGTACTGCCGCGCATAGGCAAGCAACACCGGTGCAGGCCCCAGGTGCTGGTTGTCGGACACGTCGGCAAGGTCTCCGGCAATCGCCGGCCGCAGGTGCAGGCCGTCTTCCAGGAATTGCTGGCCCTGGCCTTGCAGCGCATTCTGCGCGTCCTTCTGTTTCACGGCGGCGTCGATCAGCAGTCCCGACTGCGCCAGCACGGACAGCCCGGCTCCGATCGGGCCGGCCCAATCCAACGCGCCGTTGATCGCGACATCGGCGCCGGCGTCCACGCCCAGCTGCCCCAGTGCCGATGTGATGAAACTTTTTCCTGCGTTCGCGGCCAGCAGCAGGTTGCCCAGGCCACTGGCCGAATCCAGTCCGGCCGTCACCGGATCGCCGGCGGAGGCCGCCTCCTCGGCGCTGACGCCGTTGGCGAACGCGCCGGTGAGGTAATAGAAGGTGCTGAATGCGGTGAATTTGCTGCTGTCCTTGGCACCGGCCAGCCAGTTCACCACTTTCCCCTGCGAGGCCGCGCCCAGGTATCGCACCATGGACGTCTTCGCCGACTGCGACAGCGTTTCGACCGCGTACTTGCCAAAGCCCAGCGCGTTGTAGAATGCCACCGCCTTGCCGCCGGCATCGAGTTGGTTGAAGTGCTGCAACTCCGACAGCGCGGTGGGGGTCGTCAACCCAAGACCGACCGCGGAGAGCGAAAGGTTCAGCTTCAGCGACGGGCTGAAATTCGGCGTGGTCTTGTCCGACTTCAGGTACTGGTTGACGAACGTGCGTACCGACCGCAGCACACCGGGCGCATCCAGCGCCGTGGAGTAGCTGCCGCCGCCGCCCGGCACGGTCGGCTGCATCGCGCGCACGACATCCATTGTCGCCAGGCCGCTCTCCTGCACCGCGAACAACGTGCTTCGGTCGCCGCCGGTCAGATGCGCCGCGGCACTCGACAGGTCGTTGCGGCTTGGCAGGCCTGCCAACGACGGATCATAGGCGGTGAACGCTTGTCTTGCCTGCACGATCGCGGTGCCGTCCTGTTGGACGGTGTTCAGGGCCTGGGCGAACTGCCCGACGAATTGCGGGTTGTGCGTGGCGTAGCCCGCGGTTGCCGCGTTGAGCTGCGCGGAGCTCATGAACGGCCCCCAGGACGCGCGCAATTGTTCCAAATTCGCGGTGACCTTGGCGAAGTTCGTGACGTCGCCGTCGGTGCGCGTTTTCAACTGGTCGAGGCCGTTGGCCGCGCCCTCGATCACCAGATCGGCGGTCGCCGATTGTCCCCGCTGGTGTAACGCGCCAGCCAGCGCCAGCGACAGGCTCGCGCCCTGCCGGTCACCGACGCTGTCTTCAGCGGCATTGGCATAGACATCAGCCGGATTGCCAAACGTTCCGCGCGATTGCAGGTGCGACGCGATCGCCGCGGCGACCCGATTGGCAGCTTGTGTCGTGTCGCTGCTGAGACCGTCCGCCGCCGCGCCGTGGTCGGTTTGCTCGACCGCCGCCGACAGGTTGCCGTAAACGGATTGGAACTGCGCCACAACCTGATGGCGCGCGAAGGCGCCGCCCCGCACGGGCGGGCCGCTGGCGTCCCGAGCCATCGTGTTGAGATCGGCCGCCATGCTGTCGATCGTCGGCTGGCTCGCCGCAATGATGCGGCCCGCATAGCCCGGACCCGCATTTTGCGTCGCGGTCAGCAAGGCTTGCGCCGCCGCCGTGGCACCGCCGCTCTGATAGGCCGCGGCGACCTGTTGCGCCGGTTTGGCAACCTGAAGGTCGGTGTCCGCCGCATCCACCGCATTTCGGAAGCCTGCTGTCTGCGGGCCGACCATTTGCAGGATCGCCTCGCGTTGCAGCATCGCCTGCGAGCGGCCCTGCGGCGATCCGCTTTGCGCCGCCGCGTCGTTGAGCTGGCGTTCGATCGCGCCCTGCAGCCGGCTTTGTGCCGCGCTCACCTGCTGGTTGAGTATGCCCGGCGCATCGGGATCCTCGTTGTGCAGGTGTGGGTTCTGCAATGCCTGCGAGCGTTGCTGCGCGGCCGTCTGCCAGGCGTGATAGGCGTTGATGACCGGATCGAGCTTCTCATGCGTGATGCCAAGCGAGTTCCAGGTCTGCGTTGCCGATTGCAGCGCAGCGTGGTTGGCCGCTGCGAACTTCGCACCACCGGGGAACAGCGCATTGAGCTGTTTCACCCGTTGCGCTGCCGCATCTTCGGGAAACGCCGAGGTGCCGGCATTGTTCTCCAGCCATTGCTGGGTCGCCTGTTGCACCTTCCCCCAGGCTTGCCCAGCCTGCGCCTGCTCATCTTGCACGATGCCGCGGTTGACCGGTGCGTGCAGCTTTGACAACGCTGCCTCGTCCTGTGTCGCGGCGGTGCGCGCCTGCAGTATCGGCGCCAGTTGCTGGCTGGTGATGCCCTGCTTCTGCCACTCGCCATCAATCTTCTGGTAGGCGGCCTGTGTCGCCTGCCGCAGCTTATCGCTGCCAACAGCCCATTGGTTCAGGGCGCGGACCGTGGGTTGAACCACCTGATCGGGCTGCAGCTTGCCGTTGGCCTGCGTTTCCAGGTTGCTGGCGATGTCGCTTCGGACCTTCGCCCATTGCTGTTGCGAGGCATGCGCCAGTGCCGCGCGCGTCGCCGGCTGGTCAGCGGACGCGCCGGTGAGGGCGGCATCGGCCCGTTCGGCCGCCTCGATTTGCGCAGTGGTCGCCGCGTCGACCGGACTGTGTCCTGGCGAGAACACCACTTGCCCGGGAAACAGCAGATTGGGATTGGCGATCTGCGCATTGTCCGCTTCCTCGTCAGGCAGCGCGACATGGTGCGTCGTCGCGATCCCGTACATCGTGTCGCCTGGCGCCGCCTGGGTTGCCGTCTCGTAGCCATGCGCCCAAGGCGGGTATCCGTCCGCCGTGGCCCGGGCCGAGCTCGCACCTTGTACGGCGTCGTCGAACGCGGTTGATGACGTCGGCTGACCCGCCGAATTGTGGCCGGACGCCGGTGCTGGGCTCTTCCCCGCTTGTTGGTGACCCGTAACGTGATCCGGCGGTGGTGCCGGCGGTGGTGGTGGTGGTGGCGGCGGTGCTTCGCGGGTTGCTCCGTCGGGTCCGATCAGCATGACACCCTCCTTCTGTATCCTGACCTCGGCCACCGGCGCCGTGATGGGGCGCGGTAGCAATGCACGGCAAGGCTTATTGTCCCGTTACACCGTTGCTCGATCGCGCGATTGCCGGAAATTCATTGAAGATGTCGCGCGTGGCATTGACCAGTGAGCCTGCCATCAGAGGACCCAACAATCCGATCGTCAGCAGAATGGCCACCAGCTTCAACGTCTGTGGCAGCGACTGGTCCTGGATCTGGGTCACCGCTTGCAGCAGACCGACGGTCAGGCCCACCACGGCCGCCACGCCCAGAACCGGCGCTGACAGATACAGCACCATCACCAGGATCACATTCAGCTGATGCAGAACTTCGGCGTTGTCCATTTCAGTTCGTCGCGTAGCTCAGAATCAGGCCGTGCAGCAGCCGCGTCCAGCCGCTGACCAGCACGAACAGCAGGATCTTGAATGGTGTCGAGATCACCAACGGTGACACCATCACCATGCCCATCGCCATCAGCACGTTGGAGACGATCAGATCCACCGCGATGAACGGCAAATACAGCAGGAACCCTGTCTGGAATGCGCGCGTCAGCTCGGAAACCACATAGGCGGGGATGACGATCAGCAGATCGTCGGCGCTCGCCTGCCGGTAGAAATCCGGCGGCCAGATGCGCTGTGCCGCCGATAGCAGGAAATTGCGCTCCTGCACCGGCGTGAAGCGTTCCAGCGATGCGCGCAGCGGCTGGACGATCGAATCGCCGACCGCCTGCAGCCCATCGGCCGACGACAGATTGACGTTGGGCGCGTTCAGCCGCGCGTAGATCTGACTGGCCAGCGGCGCCGATACATAGGCGGTCAGCACGATGGCGATCGCATACATCACCAGCGTGGGCGGCGTCTGCTGCGTGCCCAGGGCATTGCGAACCAGGAACAACACGATCGAGATCTTCAGGAACGCCGTGGTGGTGATCACCACAAACGGAATAAGCCCGATCGCCGCCGTCGCAATGATGACCGGCAGAAGGGGCATGTCGTTCATTCGCGGCCAATCCGGACGATCTGCACGCCGATCGTTCCCCCCACGGTGACGATACGCCCGCGCCCGATACGCCGCCCGTTGGCCAGGATGTCCACCGGCTGGGCGTCATCGCGCGCCAACTCGAACACATGGCCCGGTCCCAGCACCGCGACTTCCGCGAACGGCAACTCCAGCCTGCCCAATTCGAATGACAGTCGAACCGGGATTTCCTCCGGTCCGGCGGCGTCGTCGGCATCAATCTCGTTGCCCATCACCCACCTTTCCAGGCCGACGACTTGCGGTCGCAGCCGCGACGTAACGATTTGCAGGCGCGATCCATCAAGCCGCGCGCGCCACGCGAAGCGTTCACCGGCGACCACCAGGATGTGCCCGTCCGGCAACGCGTCGGCGAGTACGACATCGCCCTCGCGCGCCGCACGGAGTTCACCCAGCGTCGCATCGGCGGACAGCACCCGCAGGTGCAACCGGACCGGCAGGTCCCGCATCGCATCCGGCCGGTCGGGCAGGTGAGCCAGTGCGGCGGCAACCAATTGACCGGCGGCAAAATCCAGATCGAGGCGCAGCGTGTTCGTCACACCGCCTTGGCGAACCGCCAGGCCGACCGCGAACGCTTCGCCAGCCGGTTCGGCAACGGCGGGCCGCAGTCGAACGGACAGCGACGGAAAGCCCGCTTCCAGCCGCGTCAGGATCGGTTCCAGTGCGAGTTCCACCAGCAACCCGACAGCATCGGGTGCGGCGTGCGGTGCCGCCGGGTCCAGCCTCTCCAGCAGGTGATGCAGCAACGGGCGTGGCAGAGTGACCCGCGCCGGCTGAACACCGAGCATCAGATCGAACACCACAGGATCGAAAATCTTATCCGGCGGCGCGACCACGTTCAGATCGAAGCCATCGATGTTCGGCATACCGCGGCGGCGACTGAGACCGCGTGCCAGCGCCGCGTGCGCGGGGGACAAACACACCGGCGAATAGCAAACCACGGGACGGGAGATCATGTTCATGCGCGCGACCGAGCTGGCAAGGCGGGATCGCGCCGTGTGGCCAGTTCCTCCAATTCCGCATCGTGGTGGTGCTGCGTTGCCACCCGCGCCGCCGCATCGAGACGCTGGTGCATCGTTGTAGTGCCAAGCGAGTCGCGCAGCGCCGCGGCATGCGCGCGCTTTGCCGCCACCGATGTCTCGGCACAGGCCGCTTCGTGCCGGCCCGCCTGGGCAACCCGCTGCCCAAGCACCTCGGCATAGGCAACAATACCGGACAGTTGTGCCGCGGCCTGGCGCAGAACCTGGCCGGGGATCGGCCCCGCGGTGAGCGCGCGGTACACCGCCGCCTCCTTCGCCGGCCGCTCCGTGGCGAATTCAGCCGCCGCCAGTTCCGCCCGCCCGCGCGCCTTCACCGCGCGAAGCTGCGCCGCCTGGGCCAATCGCAGCGCCGTCTCGGCACGCTGCTCGCGCGCCCGCTTGATGCGCAGCAGAACGGCGATGTCATCTGTCTGCATCGCTCAGCCAACGGCCGACGCAACGGCCGACAGGATAGGCACACCCGCCCGCCGTCTACGCTCGGCGTCGGACAGACCGCCGGTCATGCCGCCAGCTCACTCAGTCGCTGAAGCGTCGTCGGGAACGGCGTCGCGAGATTGCCCGCCTCCCGCAGGAAGTCGCGGATCGGCTCGATCTTGCGCAACGCCTCATCGGCCAATGGATCGCCGCCGGACTGATATTCGCCGATCCTTACCAACAGCTCGATCTCGTTGTAGCGGGCCAGCAGACGCCGCACATGGACCGCGGCATCGCGATGCTTGCGGCCTACCACCTGGTCCATCACCCGGCTGCCGCTCGCCAGCACATCGATCGCGGGATAGCGGCCGGCCTCCGCCAGCGCCGACGACAGGATCAGGTGACCGTCGAGGATCGACTTCACCTCCTCGGCGATCGGATCCGATGCCAGGTCGCCCTCCACCAGCACGGTGTAGAAAGCTGTGATCGAGCCCGCCCGCGTGGACGCCGCGCGCTCCAGCAGGCGCGGCAACGCGGCGAACACGGAAGGCGGATAGCCGCGCCGCGTCGGCGGCTCCCCGGCCGACAGGCCGATTTCCCGCCACGCGCGCGCCAACCGCGTCAGGCTGTCGATCAGCAGCACCACGCGCCGGCCGCGGTCGCGGAACCACTCGGCGATCGCGGTGGCCACCTGCGCCGCTTTCACGCGCTCCAGCGCCGGCCGGTCCGAGGTCGCCGCTACGGTCACCGCGCGCCTACGTGCTTCGGCGCCGAGCGCATGGTCGAGGAACTCGCCGACTTCGCGGCCACGTTCGCCGACCAGGGCGATGACGAACACGTCGGCGTCGGCGTGTCGGACGATCCGCGCAATCAGGCGCGATTTGCCGGCGCCCGCCGCGCCGAAGATGCCGATGCGTTGTCCTTCTGCGCAGGTCACCAGCCCGTCGATCGCGCGGGTGCCGAGCGCCAATGGGCGGGTGATGGCAGGCCGGTCCAGCGGTGCGGGTGGCGGTGCATCGAGCGGGATTGTGGCGTCGGCACGCGGTGGGTCGTCCGGCCGGTCCAGCACGCGCCCCAGCCCGTCCAGCACCCGTCCCAGCAGCGCATCACCGACCGCCACGCCCGGTCGCCGGTCGGACGGTTCGACCTCGGTCAACGAGGACAGGCCGGCCACGAGGCCTAGCGGGGTCAGGAAGGCGCGTCCGTCGCCGATGCCGACCACTTCCGCATCGAGTTCGGCGCCGGCCGGGTCGCGCAGCCGGCACAGGTCACCGACCCGCACGCCACCTATCCGCGCCTCGATCATCGTGCCGGAGACCCGCTCGATGCGGCCCCGGATTACCCGCGTCCGGCACCGTGCGATGGCGGCGCGCAATCGTGGCATCGGGTTGTCGGACGCCATCTTGTGTTCAACCATCGTCGCACGCCGCCGCGGTCAGCGCCGCCCGCAAGATCGTAAGCTGGTCTTCCAGCCCGGCGCGCACCGAGCCGGCCGGCGTCTCTATCACGCAGGCGTCCGGTGCCAGCCCTGCCTCGGCGACGACCCGCACCCCCGGACCCGCCATGCCGGGACCCGTGGCGGACAATCGGGTGCAGGTCCGCGCCAGCGCGACGGGATTGACGTGCACGACGACGGAATGCCGATCGGCCAACGTCGTCATCGCCCGCTGGGCGGCCCGTGCCACCGCTTCGGCAAGGTCGATGCCCCCGATCACCTTTGCGACCCCTTCGGCGATCGCTTCGGCGATCTCGCGCGGCAGCGCCGCCAGTGACCGCTGCGCGGCGGCCGCCGTGTCGGCCAGGATGCGGGCGGTCTCGCGCCGTACCTCATGTTCCAGGTCCGCGATGTACGCCGCGCGAACGGCAGCGGCTTCGCGCGCGCCCGCGGCCTGCAGCTCTGCCGCCGCCGCCTGGGCCGTGCACAATGCCGCTTCGGCGTCGCGGTACAGCCCGACATGCTCAGCACGCAGAATGCGCCCCAGCGGTGCGATCCGCGCTTCCGGGAGGGCCGCCGTCATATCGCCAGCTCCTCGGCGGCGAGCGTCCGGACGATCCGCACCGCGCGGGCGCGCAAATCTATGCTGGCGGGCCAGTCCGACCCGGCCGGAAATTTCAGCCGCACCCGCGACGCAGCCCAATCCGGCAGCGCATCGATCCAGGCGGATATGCAGCGCGCGCCGTCACGCGCGATCTCGTCAGCCAGCGCACCGGCGTCATCCGCGGCGGAGCCATCGATGTCGGGTGAATTCGCCGCGATTGGCGGCAGTCCCGGATGGTCCGGTCCCGCGTGACGCAGTGCCGCGTTTCGCGCCGCCTCGCCGAGCCGCGTGCACAGCAGCGCGATATCGGTGCCGAGCACCAGCGCGCGAACCCGTCGCGCATGCCAGACCGCCCCGGCGCGCAACGCCACAGCGGCGAGCACGGCGACGGATGCACTGGCGAGCGCGCGGTCGACAGGTTCGAGCGCCGCGGCCTCGCCGTGGCCCAGACGGTCGGCGAGCCAGCGCGAGGCACGCCCGGCCAACCGCGGCGAGGTGAGCAAGTGCCGGGCAGTCTCGGTGCGCAGTCCGGGCGCAATCAGCGGCGCCACCAGAGCCGGGTCGGCCCAGGCGCCCGGGTCCGTAACAAACTCCTCAGCCGCCTGCCGGTCCGGCATCACCCTACCGGAGTACCGGCAGGTCGCTGGCGATCGGCCGGCGTATCAGCCGATGCCGCGACATCCAGGCGAGCCTGCCGGCAAGGCAGAGCAGGATCATGAACATGCCTGCCGCGCCGGCCAGCACCAGCCGAATCGCCTCGGCGCTGCCGCGGTACGCCCAGATGCCGTAGACCTCCTCCATTTCCATGGGCTGCGCCTCGGTCGGCGGCAGCACCGCGGGTACCAGCACGACCGAGACCTTGTCGTAGGCCAGGTCGGAGACGCCGCCCGCCACCAGCATCTTGATCTGCGGCACCAGGGCGTCGACGTGCGAGTCCGGTTTGTAACGGACGAACACCGAAGCCGAGGCCGGCGACGCATCCTGTCGCAGCGGATCGTTGTCCGGAATGACGATCTGAACGCGTGCCGCCAGCACGCCGTCGATCTCCGAGATCGTGCGCGACAATTCCTCGCCCAGCGCATAGATCATCCGCGCCCGTTCTTCGTCCGGCGACACGATCAGCCCGTTGCCCTTGAACACGTCGGCAATCGTATCGAAATGCTGCGCCGGCAGCCCGTGCTCGCGCAGCAGGTCGACCGCATCGGCGAAGCGGCTCTGCTCGACCCACACGGTCAGGCTGCCGGTCTTCGGATCGACGTCGCGGCTGGCTGGAATGCCATCGCGCAGCAACAGCGCGGTTTCTTCGTTGGCCTGCCGTTCGGTCAAGCCGGCATTGAGCTGTGTTTTGCACGCCGTCAGCAACGCCAACAGCCCCAGAAGCGGCAGTATGCGACGGGCCGGGGCGCGCATCACTGGGTCTTGATCAACGTGTTGACGGAACCGGTAAATGTCGTCGCCGCGTTGCTGACGAGTGTCGCCTCCAGCGCGAAGCTGTAGGTCTGCATCATCACGCCCATCGACTGGCGTTGCAGTGCCTCGCCCTCGTGCAGCGCCTGCGCCGCCGTCAGACCAGGCGGGGCGGCGTCCGTTGCCCCGGCAGAACCCGGGTAGTCGCCGTCGGCCGCGCTGTTCGCCTTCGTTGCATCGCCAGTAATGGCCTGCGTTACCACCGCCTGGAACTGCGACTCGCGTGCATTGAAGCCGTCGATGCCGGACAACAATGTCTGTCCGATCGCATCGGGATTGGCGCTGAGCGCAGCGCCCGCCGTGTTGAGCGCAGCACGAAACGCGTCGATTTGCGTCGGTTGCGCGACCGGCACCGGCTGTACCGGAGGAACTTGCGGCAAGGATGCCATCACGGAACCCGGAGCTGGAGAAAGATTCACGGCCGGCGGCGGGTCGCCGCCGGCCGTTTTGTTTCAGCCGATCAGGCCTGTGTGTAGCCTGATTGCGACACCATGCCGGACAGTGTCTGCATCATCATGATCGAGTAGAAGCTGTCCTGGTTCTGCGCCAACAAGCCCAGCAACTGCGTCATTGTTTGCTGCATGCTGCTGGACGACGCTGGATCGGACGACGCGGTCGTGGTCGCCGGGTCGCCCACCAGGCCGCCGCCGGCGCCGTCGAGGTCCGTCTCTCCGCCGCCTTGCGGGGCTGTGATCTCCGCGCCCATGCTGCCGTTCGCGTTATTATAGTACAGATTGCCATCGGCACCAAGAGTGATGTCGGTCGCCGTCGGTGTATTGTACAGCCCGGACTGGAAGCTGGCGTCGTTGTTCATCACACCGGAGGTAGTAACGCCGCCGACAAACCCGTCCGTACTGCTGCCGCCCATCGTCACCGCCTGGTCGCCCTTGGTGATCGAAACCTGTGCGATATGCGACTTGCCGGCGCTGTTGGTTGCGGTCGGCTGGATGTGGATGACGGTCCCATCCTGCAACTGGATGTTGAGATCATCGTTCTGGAAATCGGCGGTGTCCTGGCCGTTCACCTTGATGTGCGGATCGCCCCATACCTCGGTAGTCTGACCGGTCTGGTTGTTGGTGATGGTCAGCGATCCATCATCGTTGGTGCTGCCGGTGATGGTGTATTCGCCGGTGTTCACCGAGTTGCCTGACACTGTCAGCCCCGGATCGCTGCTGGTCGGGTCGCTGCCGGTCGAACCACTGGACACCGGGGTGGCGATCGGCGTCGTGATAGGCTGTGGTGTGGTGATCGGCTGCGGCGTGGCCGTCGAGCCATTGCCTTGCAGCAAGGCGATCGCTTGCTCCAGAAGCTGTTGCGCCAGCGCCGGGTCGGTCGCCAGGGCTGCCGCCTGGACGTACTGCATCGCCTGTTGCTGCTTGGCGAGCGGTGGTGCCGGGCTGTACATCGACTGCGCGTCCGCCAGGCCGATCAACTCGCTGCCGCTTAGTCCCTGATAGGAACTGAGGACTGGTGATTCGCTGGACCCAAGTGCCAGGCCGGCATTGGCCTGTAGCTGTAATGACATGTCGTTCATGGCTCTTCCTCGTCTTGTCCTGGTGCTGGCCTTTACGTACGTGCTGCGCCAGCCCCCGTCAGAGGAAGGCGGCGACGAGCGGCAACACGTCGCTGGCGATCTGGCCAACCTCGTTCATCGTGCCGTTGCCGCTGTTGCCGCCGCTGTTCTGCGCCGCGGAGCCTTCGAAGGCGTTCATCAATTCGCTCAGGAAATCGCCGCCGCCGAGGCCGCCATCCATGCCTCCAACGATCCCCTCGATGGCTCCCATGAATCCACTCATGCTTACTCTCCGTTTCCGTGTGTGTGCCGCCGATGCTCGGACCGATTCATCACTCGCATGGCAGGCAACCATCGGCTCGCGCCGCCTGCCGGAAACTTCGCCGCGTTGTTCTGCGCCGCGACGAACTATGTCGATGGAGTGTCCTCATGGATTTGCCGCCGAGCCGCGAAAGACGTGCACTTCCATCACGCCGGCCTTCGCACTCTGCGCCAGTGCCGTCAGTGTTTCGTCGACGAGCGATGCGTATCTGGGCGGGCCGTTCACGGCCGCCACGCCGGACACGCTCGCGACGCGCAGAGGCCATCGGTTATCGCTTACGCCAAGCTCGTTCAGCGTTTGCACCAAAGCGTCGGGTGCGACGGGACCCAATGGCTCCACTTTCGAGACAGCTTCGCCGTAGCCAGAGACGAAGATCGTCCGCCCGTCGCAATACCAATCGAACCCGTAGAGTGCCGCAAGCCGGTCGAGCGTCTTTTCCGCAGTCGCCGGCGGTAGCCGCCCGTGCACGCGGCCATGGATCTGCGGGCTGATGCTGCTACGCAAGTCAAGCTGCTCCACGATACCTGTGAGCACGTCTCGAAGGTCCTGATCGACCACGGAATAACTGATCATTTGCTGCGGATCGGGCAATGGCGCGGCCCACGCCGCCGCCGGCGCCAGCAGAACGGCGGCGCCAAGCGCCAGAATGCAGCTGCGTCGTGCGGTCATGCGAACCACCTTGGTCATCGACCCATCCCGAACGTTCCCGTCGCCAGTCGCGATTTCTTAGTCAGCCGCGATCTCGTCGATTTCTAATAAATGATGCAGTGATCAAAAGATGAAACGGATCGACGTATAACAGCGTAATGTTCCTCTTTGCGATCGTTAATTAATCACAGCACAGCCACGGTTGGATTCACAAGCATCTAGTCGTACACGTAATACTGAGCGTTCGAGAACTTTCCGTGACGCTATCATTGCCACTAAGTCGTGAACCAAAACCCCGCTCGTGGCTTGCAAAACCGCATTGACAGGCGCGAGGGCGATGTGGCCACCATTGCGCCCGTGATCGCCGCGATGGCCGACCACAATGCGCAGTGTCTTGAAAGTCTCTTGTTGGCTTGGGCAAGAGAAGGATGGCGTAGTGTGCCACGACACAACTCGCTTGCAGGGCTGCTCCGTCCTTGCGACGGAAGTTCACAGACCAGGGCTGATAGATCAAATTTCCTGGGCTCTGTCGAGCGGCGCAACCGCACACCGACGGCCACGCCGTCGATTCGGTAATATCGGTCAACCAGGAAGGAGAACACCATGGGCACGACTACGGGTGGGATTTCGTCGGGTCAGCTCAGTTCGCAGCTCGATTCGCTACAGGATGACATGAACAGCAAAGAGCTCGCACTTTATACGTACGCGGCGAAGGCGAGTTTCAACCAGTCGATGGCGCAAACGCTCGGCGGCCTCGCGACCGACGCGGCGAAGGCCAAACCGCAGGTCTGATCTCCACCACCCGAGATCAGCAGGCGATCAAACTTTCGACGTCGGGGTTCCGGACCAGAAACCGGAACCCCGCACGCCGGATATTCGTCCGTCGCATACTTGACCTGAGTGGCAGCTCCCGGAGGAGCAGGTAAACATGCAGCATCCGGCTGCAAACGATGGTGGCTGGCGATTCGAGATCGCCGCCGGACCGAATTCCGGCGCCAATGTGACACTCGCGCCCGGTCGCTATAGGCTGGGCTCCGACGCCGGCAACGATATCGTACTTGCGGATCCCGACGTTGCATCACAGCACGCTGCGATGGAGCTTGCGCACGACCGCGCGAGCATCACCGTACTCGCGCCGGGCGTCCTGATGCAGCGGCGCCGATTGGATCGCGGCCGGCAATACCCATTGAAGCCCGGCACCATACTCACGCTCGGGACGACACGCCTGCGCGTCAGCTTTCCGCCCGGTCTGCCGCGGCGGCACCGGCGCGGCAACATCGCGATGTGTGTGGCAGCACTTGCCGCGGCTTGTACTGGCGCCGCCTATTACGTCGCGGCGCCTGTCGCCGTCGGAACGGTACGCGTCTCTCAGCCGGTCAGCGGATCAGCTTCCACGACGATGTTGACCCGGGCGGCCGCCGATTTCCGCGCCCATCTTGCCGACACACAAGTCGCGCCCGATGTCCAGGTTACGGCGTCTGACGGCATTGTGCTGGCAACCGGCACAATCCTGCCAGCAGACCGACCGGCATGGCTCGACGCCGAGAAATGGTTCGACGCGCACTTGGGTGGACACATTGCGTTGGCGGACCGTGTCGGCACGGCGGGTCCTGCGGAACTACCGAAACTCGATGTCGCGGCGGTGTCTATGGCACCGGTGCCCAATGTCATCACACGTGACGGTGAACACTACACCGTCGGTGCGGTCCTGCAGAATGGCTGGCACATCGATCGCATCGCGCCCAACGGCATCATCCTGCGCAGCGGCGCGCGCGAAATACGCGTCACACTCTGATCATGGCGACCGAACCACTCGACAACGATGGCTCGCGCGTTCCTGCGTCAGGCGCTGTCTGGCGCATCCCCACACCGGGGACGCAACGGGTTGATCCCCCACCCGACGGCGTCAGCGAGATCGATCCGCTCCAGGCGCTCATCGAACTTGGCGAGCACCCGGAGTATGCCACCGAGGGGCTGGCGGATCAGCTTCTCGCGTGGATCGCGCCGCGGCCGCGCAACCCCGCCACACTCACGCAGTCGCGGATCGTGCCATTGCTAGGGGTGGCGGCTGATCTTCTGTCACACACCGCGGCTGCGTCGGCGGACGTTATTGGCCTGGGTGCGACAGCGTTGGCGCAGGAACTGCGGATGCAGCGCACGCTGGCCGATCGTCGGGCAACGCTGATCACGAGCAGCGACCGATGACTGATGCTTCGGATGATGCTGTCGATCTGATGCAGTGCCTCGGCTTCATCTATCTGCGCCACGGACAACCGTATCGCGCGGTGGTGCTGTTGATCGTTGCCGCCCAGGCACAACCGGATCGCCCGGAGGTGCTGCGCACGCTGTGCGGCGCGCTCATTGCCGCGGGCATGGGCCAGCAGGCATATGATGTGCTCGATCGGTTGGAGCTGCTGGCGCCGGAGCTGACACAGCATCCGATGATGCGGCTGATGCGAGCGCGCGCGCTGCTGTTGCTCGGTCGCACCGAGGAAGCGCGCGCAACCTTCCGCCCCGCCCCGCCTGCCGGCGCGCCACCTGTTGGCACACCGGGCAAGCCGCCGCGACGGAGGCGGGCCGCATGAGAAGTCTCGCCCGCCTGGGCTTCCGGTCCGATCTGGCGGTGGTCGCCGTTCTGATCGCCGCCATCATGCTGATGATCGTGCCGATGCCGACCGTAGCGGTCGACACGCTGCTCGCCTTCAACCTCGGTGCCAGCGTGCTGCTGCTGATGGTGGCGTTCTATCTGCAATCCCCTGTGCAGTTCTCGACATTGCCCGCGGTCATCCTGCTCGCAACGGTTTTTCGGCTGTCATTGTCTATCGCGATCACGCGCCTTGTGCTGCTGCAGGCCGACGCCGGCGAAATCATCCGCACCTTCGGCGAGTTTGTGGTGGCCGGCAACATCATGGTCGGTCTGGTTATTTTCCTCATCATCACCATCGTTCAGTTCATCGTGATCACGAAAGGCGCCGAGCGTATCGCCGAGGTGGCGGCGCGCTTCAGCCTGGATGCCATGCCCGGCAAGCAGATGGCGATCGACGCGGATCTGCGCAGCGGGGAGATCGATCAGGCAGCCGGCCGTCAGCGGCGACGCGCGCTGGAGCAGGAAAGCCAACTCTACGGCGCCATGGACGGCGCCATGAAGTTCGTGAAGGGCGATGCCATCGCAGGGCTTGTCATCATCGTCATCAACCTGGTCGGCGGCCTCGCGGTCGGTGTGCTGCAGCACGGCATGTCGTTCGCGCAGGCCGGGCAAACCTACAGCATTCTGACCATCGGCGACGGGCTTGTTGCGCAAATCCCTGCGCTGATCGTTTCGATCACGGCAGGCACGGTGGTGACGCGCGTGGCCGGCGGCGATGCCGACAGCCTTGGCGGCGAGATCGCCTTGCAACTGGGCAAGGACAGCCGTGCGTTGTGGCTCGCCGCTGCGATCGCCGCGATGATCGGCTTCATCCCCGGTTTTCCCACCGTCATTTTTCTGGCGATCGCTGTCGGCCTAGGTTTCCTTGCCCGCGCGGCGTCACATCGTCGGATCGCCATCGACCGGCAAGATGCGTCGCCGACGCCGGCTGTTCCGCCGCCGGCCGCGCGCGTGCAAATGGTCGTCTCCCATGCACTTGCCGCCGAATTCACCACGGAGCGGCTGCAGGGCGCGACCGCGCGCGCCGGTGCGGCGTTGGCGCGCGAGCTCGGCATTCCGGTGCCCGCGGCCGATGTCCATGAAGCTGTCTTGCCCGATCGCGGCTTCCGCATCGATCTGGACGGCGTGCCGCTGGCTGACGGCGAAATCCCGCCCGACGGACTGCTGCTGCGCGACGATCCCGAGAATGCGGAATTAGCCGGCGTCGCCGTCGTGCATGGCAGACCGTTGCCCGGTGTGGCAGAGCCGGTTTGGATTCCCACCGCGCAACGCCTCGCAGCGTCCGGCGCGGGCCTCGGCTTCACAGAGCCGGCCGACGTGCTGGGGCAATCGATGGCCGCAACGCTGCGGCGACATTCCGGCCAGATCATGGGCATCCAGGAGGCGCGGCAGATCCTGTCGGCCGGTGAGGTGCAATGGGGCGAGTTGGTGCGCGAAGTACAGCGCGTCGTTCCGCTGCAGCGGATGGCCGATCTGTTTCGCCGGCTGCTGGAAGAGGGCCTGTCGCTGCGCAACCTGCGCGGCGTGCTGGAATCGCTACTGGAACATGCCGCTCGCGAACAGGATCCCGCGCTGCTGGCCGAAACGGTGCGCGCCGGCATGCGGCGCCAGATCTGCCACGCCTATGCCGACAAACTGGGCGTGATTGGCGCGTTCATTGTCGATGCCGAGGCGGAAAACCTGCTGCGCAACGCGATCCAGCAAAGCGGCGGCGGTTCGCGTTTCAACCTTGCCGAAGGCGCCATGACGGCCCTGGTGGAGCGCGTGCGGGCTGAGGTCGCGGGCTCGCGCGGACCAGGCCCGGTCGTCCTGACCGCGCTCGACCTACGCCGCCATTTGCGTGGATTGCTGGCAAACAATGGTGTTCATACCCCGGTTCTTTCCTTCTACGATCTGTTGCCGGAGTTCACCGTGCAGCCGCTTGGCACCATACGGTTGTCCGCCGCCGCCGAGCCCACTACTGGTGCGACAGCGGAAAGACCCGCCGGTGGCACGGTTGCTGAGCGCGCGGTGGCCGCGGCGGCAGAACGTAACGCGCCAGAACGGAGCGTGATGGAACCACGCGCCGAGCTGCCGCAGCCGCCGGTGATCGGGCGCGCCGCATGACCCCGGACGCCCTGACCCCAGACGCCACGACCTCACACGCCATGACATTGACCGCACTCATCACCATGGCAAGGCTGCCGATGGCGGCATTCGGTCTGGGCATCGCGCGCGGCCTTGGCCTGCTGCAAATCCTGCCGATCTCGACCCGGCTCGGCCTGCTCGGCATGCATCGCGCCGCGGTGGCTGCCGCGCTGGCGCTGCTGTTGTTGCCATTGTTGATGGCGCAACTCGCGGCGGCGCCGCCGAGCGGTGTCCATCTGGTCTTGCTCGCCATCAAGGAAGGCCTGATCGGCTTTCTGCTCGGCGTGATCTTTGCCGTTCCGTTCTGGGTGGCGGAGACCACGGGGGAGCTGATCGATCAGCAGCGTGGATCGACCAGCGCGGTCACCGCCGACCCGGCCGGCGAGGATCAGACCGGCATCACCGCGACGCTGCTCGTGTTGACGCTGACGACGATCTTTATGGTGTCGGGCGGCATGCACTGGCTGATCGACGCGCTGTACCGCAGCTACCTGCTCTGGCCGGCCGGTGAACTCGTGCCGCGGCTGGCTTCCGGCGCGGCGATGCATGTGCTCGGCGTGCTTGACAGCATCCTTGCATCCGGGCTGCTGCTCGCATCCCCGCTGGTGGTGGCAATGCTCCTGGTCGAGTTGTCGGTCGGGTTCATCAACCGTTTCATGCCGCAACTCAACGTTTTCCTTCTGTCGATGCCGCTGAAGGGGCTGGTGCAGGTCATCGGTCTGCCGATTTACGCCGTTTTCCTCATCGCCTATCTGCGCGGCGGCCTTGCACCGCTGCAACATCTGCAGGACGAGTTGCGCCTGCTGTCCGGATCGTGAGCCGATGGCAAATGATCAGAGCGAAGAAAAAACCCTCCCGCCAACGCGGAAGAAGCTGCGCGATGCGCGCGAGAAGGGCCAGGTCGCACGCAGCCGGGATCTGACCTCCGGCATTTCGCTGGCCGGCGCGATCGGCTTCCTGATGCTCAGCGGCGGCACGATCGTTGCGGCAGCGGTCGCGATGTTCGAAACCGCCGGCAACGTCGCCGCCGGCGATTTCATGCTCGGCCTGGACGCAGTCTCGGCAGCGGTGATGCACGCCGGATTGTGGACGGTGCTGCCGCTGCTGCTGCTCGGCCCGATGCTGGTGGTCATCGCCTCGACAGTAATACTGCAGGGCATCCCGTTCTCCGTCGATCCGCTGATGCCACGGCTGGAGAAGATCAATCCGGCTGAGGGATTCAAGCGATTGTTCCAGTTGCGCTCTGTGGTCGAACTGGTGAAATCGCTGGTCAAGATGGCGCTGATTGCCACGCTCCTGCTGGTGGTGCTGATGGGCGGCCTCAATGCCCTGGTGCAACTGCCAGGCTGCGGCATCGGCTGCGTTCCGGGCGTGCTGCATGCCCTGGGTTTCCCTCTGCTTGGCGGCGCGCTGGCGATTTTCGCTGTGACCGGCCTGCTCGATGTCGGGCTGCAGCGCTGGCTGTTCCTGCGCGATCAGAAAATGAGTCCGTCCGAGGCAAAGCGCGAACGCAAGGATTCCGACGGCGATCCGCATCTGCGCCGCGAGCGGCGGCGCATCATGCGGGAAGCGGTGCGGCTCGCCGGCGGCCTTGGGTTGCGCCGCGCGACCGTCGTCGTGCACGACGGTGGCGGCACCACCATCGGGCTGCGCTACAAGATCAACGAGATGCCGGCGCCAGTCGTGGTCTGCCGCGCGCGCGGCAGCCGTGCGAGCACGATGCTGGCCGAGGCACGCGAGATCAGGTTGCCGGCGACCGAGGATGCCAACCTAGCCGCCAGCCTCTACCGGGTGCCGCCGGGGCACGGAATTCCCGAGCACCTGTTTCGCCCGGTCGCGTTGGCGCTGTCCCGCGCCGGGGTGGTGTAGCGATGTCTGGCGCGGGCGCCGGCAATGGCATCGGGTCCGGCGGTGTGTGGCTGGAGTCGCCGCTTGCCGAGACGGCCGATCGGCCGCAGCAATGGAGCGAAGTTGTGCGCGGCGTGGCGACGGCACAGTTTGATGCCGCCATCACGGCGCCGGTTGCGCTGGCGCTCAATCCGCCGGCCGTGTTCGACATGACCGCTCTGCGGCCCGAGATGGTGCGTGATACGGCGGCGTTCGAAGATCCGCGGACCGGTTTGACCGGACCGATGCTGCTGCCGGGCAGTATGCCGCCTGTCACGGAGTCGGTCGAGACGCAGCAGACCGGTCCGGCCGCCCTTAACTCGCCGCTGGCGGCGTCCGCCACGGCGCCGGTTGCGCTGGCGCTCAATCCGCCAGCCGCGTTCGACATGACCGCTTTGCGGCCCGGGATGGCACCTGATACGGCGGCTTTCGAAAATCTTCCGGCCGATTTGACCGACCCGGTATCGGTGCCTAGCAGCTTGCCGCCTGTCACGGCGTTGATCCGGGCGCAGGATACCGATCTGGCGGCCCTGAGTTCGCCGCTGGCGGCTTCTGCCGGGGTGCCGCAGGGGCTTGCCGCGGCACTGCTGGCGGCGGGTTATGGCGGCAGCGTTTCGGCGAACACTGCCCCGCCTGCTGTGGCGCGGTCGCCGGGTACGCTCGGCCCCGTGGGCGGAGCAGTGCCGATTCCCACAGGTAGCACGGTGCCCCCGGTCGGTAACCAAGCTGGCGCGCCACGGCTCGCTTCCCAGGTCATCGGCCGGCTGAACCTCCCGTTGTCCACGACGGGAACCGCTGCCGGCGCAGCGCGGCTGCCGACCGCGTCCAATGGCGGCCGATCGCCAACGCCCACTGCCGGTCCAATTGCCGGTCGGGCCAACAGCGTAGCGGCGCAGGCGCCACCCTGGACGCAGGCCGGGTCCGCGACGCCTGTGCCGGCTGTCGCAGCGTCGACGCGTTCGGGCGACGCGCCGGCTGTTACACCATCGGCGCGTCCGGGCGACAGCGCCGCGCCGGGACCCGCCGCACACAGTGGCTCACTGTCGGGCCTGCTTACGGCATCGGCGTTGCTCGTCGCAGCCGGCCTACCGCCCGACGCGGCCCGTGTGATGCTGCCGCCGCTTACCGGCGGCGTGGTCAGTGATGACGGCAAGGTCGTCGCTTACAGCGAGCGCCGTTCGGTGCCGATCGATCTTGCGCCTGCGGTCGCCGAGGTACCGGCCTGGCGGCTGGACGATACGCAGACCCTGGTGACGGTCGGGTCGGCGGGGCCCAGGGCGGCGACGCTGCGGGCGGCGGACCTGTATCGTTGCCTGGTCGATCGCCAAGGTGGCCTGGACGCGCTGCGGCCGGACGAAGGGTTCGCCACGTGGGAAGGCTCGCCGCTGTGGCTGTCACTGGCAGCGATCCGCAAGTCGACCGCCCTGGGTGTGCTGGCCGCCTACGCCCCCGGACGCGTTCAGGTCATGCGCGCAGCCGGCGGCGACTGGCTGGTGGAACATGCCGGCGGCCCCTGGCGGGCACCGCGTTCGCTGCGCCACGCCGCGGGGGCGGAAGACGACGCGGCGTTACTGCTGGATGTGTTGTACGGTGTTGCGGCCGCGCCGGAGTCCGCGGTGCGCGACCGCTTCGAGACCGCGAGTGCGGCGCTGCGTTTCGCCCATGCATTGTCCGGACCGGCCGGCTGGCGGGCGCAGGAGGCGTGGGCCATGGTCGCGCGCTGCTGCGCGGTTGCCGCGGCGCAGTCGGACGGCGCTGCGTCGCCGCTGGCGCGCGCCACACAGATCGCGCTTGCGGCTGTCGCTGACGGATTGGTGCCGGTGGCCGCGTCTGATTGCGTCGGCGCCGAACCAATCGGCCAGGATCGGTTTGTCGCGGCGGCACTGTCCGGCAATCCACACCGGCTCTCGGCGGCGTTGGGCAGCATCGGTCGGGCCACGCTGAAACGGCTCAGCGGCGGCCATATCGAGGGACTCGGGGTCGTCGAGACGTTGGCGCTGGCGGTCTGGCTGCGGCGGTTGCCGCATGTTGCCAGTCAGGCCGCGCGTGCGCACGCCGTCGATGGCGGGTCGCCGTGAGGACCGGAAGAACCCAGCCCGCGATCAGGGGAATGCGCCGACCCGCCAGGCGGGGACGACGGCGTGCCGGCGTCACGACAATGCTCGGCCTTCTGGTGCTTTTCCCTGGCACGGCGCACGCGCAGACGCCCGACCTTGCGGCGATCACACAACGTGAGGAAGCGCTGATCGTGTTCTACGGCGGCGGCTCGCCGCTGTCGCCGCAGGAGCGGCAGGAAACGGCCGATATGGTTCAGCGCGAAATGCAACAGGCGCCGCGCGCTGAAATCGCGGCCGACGCCGGCGCGGCCAAGTTGCTGCGCGTGCTGCGCCAGGCCGGGCCGAAGCTGATCGCCGTTGCCCGTGAGGGCGGCCGCCTGAATGCGCAGTTGCACGAGGCGGTCGATCCGGCACTGCAACAGGAGCAGGACATGGAGGCACGTGTCATCGCCGCACATGATGCGGTTATCGTGTTCGACGCAGCGCGCAAGCGGCTGATCAGTGAACAAACGCTGCGCATCCTACGGCAAGCCAACACATTGGGCGCGACCGTGTTCGGCGTGCTGCCGCCGGGACCGGCGTTCGTCGAGCAGATGCAAACGGCTGTACCGCAGGCCTACAAGGCGATGGATGATGGGATGCAGGATGCCATCGCGCATGCCGAGCGCGACATGCCTTATGCGCCCGGCTTCCTGCAAAGCCTCGATCCGCACAAGCGCGCCGGGTTCGTGCGGACCTACCGCGCCAAGATCATCGCCGCGCCAGACCCGGTGGGCCAGCAGCTCAACCTGGCGGAGGTGATGGCGGTCGTTGCCATGACAGCATACCGCCACGCGGCTACCGGCACTGGCACGCTCGGCACTGGCGCGCTCGCCGACCGATTGCAGATGCAGGACCTGACCAACCGGCAACTGGAGGGAGCGGCGCGATCCTACTCGCCCACCTGCAACGTGACGCGTCCGGATGCAATGGCCAACTTTTCATATTGCCATCCATGAGGATTCCATCACCCCGTGCCGTGCTGTCGATCCTGGTCATGACGCTGGTGGCGCTATGCGTACCCGCCGCACGCGCACAAACTGATGGATCGCGCGGATTGGTGTCGCTGTATGTCAGCGAAGGGCGGCTGCTGCGGCTTGACCAGAACGTGACCAACATCCTGATCGGCAACAATGCCATCGCCGACGTGCAGGTGGTTTCGCCGCGCGAGGTTTATGTCTACGGCCGCCAGTCTGGACAGACCACGTTGTCGGCGACCGGCAGCGACAGCGGCGTGGTGGCCCAGCTCGTCTTGCGGGTCGAGCGCAACGGCGCGGCGGCGGTGGCGGCATTGCCGCCGGGCAGTGCCATCTCGGTCGGTTTCGAAGGCAACCGCCTGGTGGTACGCGGCCCGGTGGCCAACCTTGGGCAGGCGCTGGAGACGCAATCCACGGCACAGGCTTTCAATCCCGGCAAACTGCCGCCGCTTGACCGCACGCAACTCGCCGGCGCGCAGCAGGTCACGTTGCGCGTACGCATCGCCGAGGTCTCGCGCACCACCATCAACCAGCTTGGCCTGAACCTGAACGTGCTTGCCACCCCGGGTAGCTTCATGGTCAGCCTGGTGACCGGCAGTTTCCTCGGGCAGACCGCCGTCAGTTCACTTACCACATCACTGACCGGCACGGGATCGGCATCGAATTTTGGCGAGGTTGGCGCAGGTGTGACCGGCGCCCGGGTCAACGCCAACGCGCTGCTGAACGCCTTGCAGAGCGAAGGTCTGCTGACCACCCTGGCGGAGCCCAACCTGACGACAATCTCTGGCGAGACGGCGAATTTCCACGCCGGCGGCGAGGTGCCGATCCCGGTGCCGCAATCCTTCGGCGTGACCACCATCGAATATAAATCCTACGGCGTTCAACTATCCTTTACGCCGACGGTATTGCCGGGGGAACGAATCGCCATGCGCGTGCATCCCTCGGTGAGCGAGATCAGCACGGCCAATGCGGTGACGATATCCGGTGTCTCGGTGCCCGCTTTCATCGAGCGCGAGGCCGAGGCCAACGTGGAAATCGCCAGCGGCCAAACACTCGCGATCGCCGGGTTGTTTCAACGCGACGAGCAGAACAATATCAATAAATTCCCGTTTCTGGGCGATGTGCCGGTACTGGGAGCATTGTTCCGCTCAACGGCCTATCAGCGTGACGAGACTGAACTGGTGATCCTGGTGACGCCGTTCCTGACACAGCCGGTGTCGAACCCGGCAGCCTACACGCTGCCGACCGACCAGCCGCCCGGAGGGCCTTCCGCGGGGCCGCCCGCCGCGCCGCCGGTGGCGGCTGGCTTTGTGGCGAACTGACGCCGATGCGCCGCATCTGCCCGGTGATGGCTGTCCTGGCGGTCACGCTCGTGGCCTGCGAGCCCGGCCCTCCGCCGCCAGCCTCGCAATACCGGCAGGCGGAGATTGTCCCACCCCTGGCGATCAGCTTCGCGCCGGGCGACATGCACCTGCCGGAGACGGTGAAATGGGACTTGCGCCAGCTTGGCCGATCCCTGCCGGTGCAGACCGTGCCCGCGCTGCATGAGTCCGACGCCGGTCCGCTGGCCGCGCGGCGGGCGCAGGAGGTGGCTCGGCAACTCACGCGGCCGGTGCAGCTTGTTGTGGTGACCGACATGCCGGCGGACCAGACCGTTCTGGTTGTGACGAACAGCGGCATCGTCGCCGATGCGTGCCGGGGTGGCGGCGTGCGGGAACTGGGTACGATGTGGCCCGGGAACGATGCCATTGCCCCGGTGCTGCTGCCGCCCGGCTGCGCCACCGCACAAGACATCGCAGTGCAGACCACCAGGCCCGAGGATCTGTTGCAGGGCCGGCCGCTGCCACCCGGCGCGGCCACGCCGTATGCCGCGGCGATCGAACGCTACTATCACCGGAATGATGCGCCTCAGTCTAATGCGCAACAGTCTAATGCGGCCCAATCTAATGCGGCACAGTCTAACGCGGCACAGGGAGGGGCGCCGGCGGGTCCGTCTGGTTCGGCGGAGGGACCGAGTTCGACGCCGGGCGTCCTGGTGGGTCCGCTGCCGTCTGGGGGGCAGGGGTCGCAGTGAGCGCCACCGTCGCCGGGGCGGGCGATGCCGGCAGCAAATTTGCCGTGAGGGACGCTTGGCCCGACGTGGTCCGCGTCAACATGCCAACCGCGACCGCGCGCGAAGCCGCGTCGGTGGCCGCCAAAGCCTGTTGCGCGCGTGCCAGCAGTGCCTGCGTCGCGGTTGCGCCAATCGCGGCGTTTCCGCGCGCTTCCGCCGCCGCGCTGTTGCCGGTCACGGCCAGTACCAGCACGGCATTCGCCTCCTGACGCGGATCAGGATCAGGCGACGCGATCGCCGCCTGCATCTCACTGACGGCTTCCGCCGCATGTCCGCTGAGTGCCAGCGACAGCGCAAGGTTGCCGTGCAGGTCTGCATCAATCGGATCGAGGCGCAGGCCGCGCCGATAAGCCGCCTGTGCCTCGCCGGGTCGTCCCACCATGTCCAACGCGGTGCCGACGGCACGCAGCAGGCCCGGGTCGGGCGTGTCCTGCGAAAGTCGTTGCAAGATCGGCAATGCCTCGGTGGCCCGGTTTTGCGCGAGCAAAGCGGCGGCGAGACCACGTTCGGCGGCGTTGTTTGCCGGCTCGATCGCCAGTTCGCCGCGAAAGGCTTGCTCCGCGCGCGCGGGATCGTTCAGGTCGATGAATGCGCCACCCATACGTTCCAGCGGCACAGGATCGCGCGGCGCGGCATGCGACGCGGCGCGATAGAAGGTGAGTGCGTCCGCCGGTTGGCCGTCGCGGCGCATGTCGTCGCCGAGACGGATAAGCATCGCCGTCCGCTGCGTTCCGTCCACCGTCTGCGGCGCGTGGTGGGTCAATGCCGGGTTGGGCGGCGTCACGCATCCCACGCAAGGCAACAGCAAGGTCATGACGGCGAACGAGCCGAAAACGCGCATGCCATTCATCCTCGTTGTTCAACGATCCCGACAGGAATGCCGGGCGGCACGCGGGAGTCAACCGGGCGAACCCACCGGCATCGACGTCGTCATAAAACTGTCGCGCACCTCGCGAGGTGATGAATTGACCATGCCGCGTCGCCGCGGTTTCTTTCAAGCGCACTTTGGGAGGTTGACGATGTCGGCAGTCGGGGCCTCCGTCGATCAGGAATTGGCGGATCTGGTTGAGCGCGCCGAGACAGATGCCGCCCTGCAGGATTTTGTATCGGCACGTGACCGTTACGAAATGGCGCTGGCGATCCTGCGACGCGGAGGCCCTGATCATCCGATCACGGTTCGCGTTCTGGCGGGCCTCGGCTGGTGCCTGCAAGGGCTCGACGCATGCGATGCGGCGTTATGCCTGCACGAGGAGGCTTTGGCGACGCAGTTGCGCCGCGCCGCCGACGCACACGCGGCGATTTGTACGATCAGACGCGGCATCGCCAGCGCGCTGATTGCACTGGGGCGCCTGCCGGAAGCGCAGGATCAGAACCGGCAGGTCCTGGCGGCACAACGGGACCTGCTCGGCGACGGCGATCCGGAGGTTGCGGCGACGCTGAACATTCTGGGCGAAACTGCGGCCAGGCTGGAGCAATACGACGAAGCCCGGTGCTATCAGCAGGAGGCGCTAGGGATTCTGCGCGCGCTCCTTCCGCCCGATGCTCCCGAGATTGCCGCTGCACTTACCAATATTGGCGTGTCGCTGTATCGGCTCGACGCGCAACAGGAAGCTGAGGCTTGCCTGCGCGAGGCGTTGGCGATCGACCCGGATCTGCTGCTGGCTGCGGAGAACTTGATCCACGTTCTCTATCAGCAGGGGCGCAAGACCGAGGGACGTGCGCTGGCGGCGCAGAAGTATCGCCAGCAAAGTTTCGTGGTGCAGCCGGCGCCGGTCCGATCGACCGGAACGCTTCTCGTGCTCTGGTCGCTCGACGGAAATATTCCCAAGCAGCATCTGCTCGCGCGCCTGCCGATGACGATGGTGGACTGGCACATTCAGTACGCCGACGCCGAGCATGAGCGGCGGCTGCCGCCATACAATCTCGTGTTCAACCTGATTGGTGATCCCGATCAAGGCGCGGCTGCGCTGGAACGTGCCGTCAGGTTTCGTGGTCGTTGCGATGTGCCGTTGCTGAACGATCCGGCCAAGGTGCAGCGCACCCGGCGTGACTTGATCCCGGATCTGCTTGGCGGGATCGACGATTTGGTGATCCCGCGTGTGGCGCGGTGTCCCGGCGCTACCCTGCGGCAGGCCGGGGGTGAAAAGCTGCTGGCCGATGCCGGAATTACACCGCCATTTCTGCTGCGCACCGCGGGAATGCACGGCGGAGAGACCGTCCAACTGATCCTGGGCGAAGGGGGACTGGCACAGGCTGTCGCGTCGATCCACGACGATGACGCGATCTATGTGACCGCGTACCACGAGTATGTCTCCCGGGATGATTTCTACCGCAAGTATCGCGTGGTGTTTGTTGACCGCACGCCCTACCCCTATCACCTCGCGATCTCGCCCGACTGGCTGGTGCACTACTTCTCCGCGGATATGTCGGCACATCCGTGGAAACTGGCAGAGGAACTGGCGTATCTTGACGATGCACCCGCCGTGTTGGGTGAGCGTGCATCGGCGGCGCTGGCCGCGATTGGCCGGCGGATGGACCTGGATTATTGTGGTATCGATTTTACCCTGCTGGCGGACGGGCGCGTACTGCTGTTCGAGGCGAACGCAACGATCCTAGTGCATCCGGAGGACAAGGATGACGTGTTGGCTCGCAAGAACCCTTATGTGGCGCGCATCTTCGCGGCTTTTGACGAGCTTGTGATGCGAAATATGCCGGCTGGGACCCGCCGGCAGGCCGCGGCGGCCAGCTACCCAACTTTATTGTGATACAGCAACCACCGCGCACAGCATCTTGAACGACAGGCCTGACGTCTGGATCGTGGGATATCGACGTTTATTGCCCTTGCCGAGGCGGCTGCTCATGGGTTGGGAACTGATTTGCGGCGCGGCGGCTGCAGCCGGACCGCCCACAACGACCGCCATTCAGTCGGCGACCAACGTTGGGTGAGCCGCGGCGAATCGGGCACCGGTTGCCAGCACCGTGCGGATTACGCCATCTACGTCGTCTTCGTCGGTTCGGTGATTGACGAATGCGGCCCGCAGGACGGTCCGCCGCCGCCAGGTTGTCAGGGACATGACGACATCGCCAGCCTCTTGCAAATCGGCCGCGATCGACACCTGCACCGCGTCGTTGCCCGACCGATAGCGAAAGCAAACGATGTTCAGTGCAACCGGCGCGACCAGTTCAAGCAGGGGTTCGGAGCGGATCAGCGCGGCCAGGCGCCGCGCGAGAGCGCAGCAGCGGTCAGCGACGCGCCCTATCCGATCCGCGCCGTACGTCAGCAGCGTCATCCAGACCTTGAGTGCGCGGAAGCCGCGCGACAGTTCCGGGCCGAGATCGACCGGCCATGGTTCGCCGGCGGCAAGCCCGCGCGCCTGCCGTCGCAGATACGCCGCATCGCGCGAGAACGCAGCGCGATGCGCGGTGGCATCGCGCACCACGATGCAGCCCGCATCGTAAGGCACCTGTGCCCATTTGTGAAAATCGAAGGCGACCGAGTCCGCGCATTCCATGCCCGCGAACAATGGGCGCAGCGTCGGTGACAGCATCGCGATCGCCGCGAAAGCGGCATCCACGTGAAACCACAGACGCTGCTCCGCGCACAGGTTCGCGACCGCAGCCAGATCGTCGATGGCGCCGATATCGACGCTGCCGGCCGTCCCCACGACCAGGAACGGCCACAGGCCCTCGGAACGGTCTCGCGCGACCGCGACCCGAAGTGCCGCGACGTCGATGCTGCCTGACTGATCGCACGGAATGAGGCGAAGCCCGTGCGACCCAAGGCCTGCGATGTCCAGCGCACGGCTGATGCACAGATGCGCGCCCTCTGAGGCGTACGCCCTCAGCCGATTATCCCCGACACCATCGTACCGGACCTCCGATCCCACGGCTGCGGTCCGGGCAACGATGACCGCAACGAGATTGGCCATCGATGTGCCTGTCAGTACCAATCCAGATGCGTCCGCCGGAAGCCCCAGCATCTCGGCGGCCCACCGAACAACCTGGCGCTCGCACATGATCGGCGCATGGTCCCGGCCGCCGCAATTCGTGTTCAACCCCGCAGCCAGCATCTCGGCGAGCATCCCGATCGCGGTTCCACCGCCGTGAACCCAGCCCAGGAAACGGGGATGGCGGTTGCCCACACCATATGGCGCGATCAGAAGTCGATACGCAGCATAAACGTCTTCCGGCGCGGCACTGTCACGCGGCAGTGTCGCATCTCATGCGTTGCGCACATGGTCTGGCATCGGCCGCCATACCGGGCCATTAGGGACACCCTGCAAATCGTCGAATGCATCGTCCAGCATGCGATGGCCCAGCGCTCGTAGCGCGGACCAATCGCACGGATCAAGCGACGTGTCGCCACTGGTTTCCGTCACGATTGCACCGGCCGGCTATCGCAACTCAGGTCGGCCGCCATCGGCACGATTGCCGCCCCCTGCCCGTCGAACAGGCTCAACATCATCGCCTGCCGACGCCAATTCCGGGCCCACAGCCTCGGAGCATTCGACCCCGCAACGTGCGAGACCACCCCGGCGGCCCTGGTCTCCCTGGCATCACCAACATGCCGCGCCCACTCGCAAGGCTCATCGCCTGATCTCTCGCCGGTCGGTGTGTGCGAGCGGCGGTGGATATCTGGAATTGTAGACCGAACCAACGGTTCCGGTTCCGGTGTGCTGCGCAATTTGGAACGGTTTGTCGATACAATTGCGGTTGTGCCAACCAGAGTTCTGTCATGATACGTGCGTCTTTCGGCAGGTTAATACGACAGCGCACACGCATCGTTCGCCACGTTCACGCAGCATGGCACCAAATGTGCCAGCTCTGGTACGAGACGTCGATCCGCATCGAAAGAAATCAATGCGGACAAGCCATCCGTTTGACGTCACGTTCTCGTGCGCCATGATTGCTGTGACAGGCCGATGTAACTGTCGTGACAGGCCGGCGTAATTGACTGAACCAGGGACATCGGGGACTCTCGGCAATACTTGTGAGCACATAACTATCAGTCCAATGGATGAACTGCCCGATGGTGGAGCGAGATCGAAGACCTGCATTGTCGTGCGGTGTCACCACTCGCTTCGCGTCGCCAAGAACTGCGGTGCACCTCAACCGGATCTTCAGTTCCATGCATAAGGTCTCGATATTTGCACAACGCATTGACCGAGGATTCTCCGAACGACGGTGCAGAGTGATCGACGCAATTTGCGCGGCGGGCCCGCGCCGGTCTGCTCAAGGCCGGGGAGCCCTTCCTCCAGGCCACTGGCAATGCCAATATTGCCACTGCTGCCGTTCAGCCCGGCAATCAGACTTTCGGAATAACCATCCGTGGTGTCCGCTTTCGACACCATGATCGATGCAGTGCCGTGATCTCCCGCGTGCAGGATCTAATTGATCGGGGCGCCCGACCGGTCGAGACACTGTGCGCCGGGGACACGCGCAGCCCGTGCTGGTGCGGTCCGTGCACACCGATTGCGCCTCGGCAGGCTACCATCATACAAGTCAACTGTCGGTGGTTTCCTGCCCTTGCAACCAGACACCATCCCATACCAGGCTGCCGATGCCCGACCGAAGGAGCCTGCTCGCGCGTCCAGTCCAGGTCAATTCTGTCGCTCGAAGGTACCCGCTGGCTGTCCGATAACGCGCAGCGGATTCGCGATGACACCCGGCAATCGCCGACACCCCACCGCCGCCGGCATCTCGGCCTTCACCCTCTGCACGGTGCTGATCCCCACACCGAGGGTCTTGACCTTCGGCAGACAGCCGGCCCAACTCGACCGCGATCGACGGCTCTTGTTACCCCGCCCCTCCGCGGCGTGGCCGGCGTCGGCGGACGGCCACAAAACGTCAGCCCGGGGGGCCAGAAAACCCCTTTGAATCGAGCCATGCCAAGCTATTGATCTGTACGGACCTTCATTGCTCCAATTCGCTGGTCCGGAAACCATATAAATACCGGAACGCAGAAATGCTCGCACGCCTCTCGCTCCAAAAGCATAGGGGCTGGACAATCAATTGTGGCACTGCGCTGGATGGCCGCGCCACCTCGGAGACAAGCTCCGCAATCAACCCGGCTTCCATCATCGTCGGTCGTGGCCGCCTGACCTCCCTGTGATGCCGCCATCGTCGCCATATGCAAGGATGCAAGGGCGCTTTCCCCATTGGTGGTCCGGAGCGCATCTATCCTGTCGCTCATCACTTCAGGGCAAGGGTCAATCCTTGGGGCGACCGGCTTAACATCACTGCGCACAGACAGTCGGAGGACAGCATGAGCCTGGCAGGCGAGGGCCTGATCGCGATCTGGAACGGCGTCACACCCGAAGCGCGCGACGACATCTACGAGTGGCACAACCGCGAGCACATGCCTGAACGTGTCGGCATCGCCGGATTCCGCCGCGGTCGGCGCTATCGCGCGATCGAGGCCGACGTCGAGTTCTTCACCCTGTACGAGACCGATACGCCGCTGGTGCACACCGGCAGCGACTACACCGCGCGACTGAACACACCCACGCCGTGGACACAGCGGTCGATTGTCGGCTTCCTCGACACCTCACGTTCGCTGTGCCGGGTGGCGGTGTCGGTCGGCACCGGGCAGGGCGGGCTGCTGGTCACCTATCGGTATGACGTTGCGCCGGGACGGGAGGAGGAGCAACGCTGCCTGCTGGCGCATCAGGTCCTGCCGGCGCTGGCGGATGCACCGGGCGTCGTCGGGGCGCACCTGGGGATCGCTGACCGCGCCGCCTCGGCGGTCCAGACAGCGGAGAAGAAGGACCTGCCGCCAGTGTTGGTCCCCAACTGGGTGATCCTGGTGGAGGGCGGCAGCGAGGTGCCACCGCTGCTGGCCGCCTGTGACACGACGCTGCCGGCGACGCGCCTGATCGCGGCGGGGGCGGTCGCACCGGTTCTGCGTGGGCTGTATCAGCTTCAATACACCAGGTTGAAGACGGCCCACTCGGCCGGCTGATCCAGTGCCCAAACTTGGCGTGCCCAAACCTGGTGTGCAAAAACTTGACGTGCCGAAGTCAGGCGTGCCCGGACCCGAATCCAGCCTGCCGCCACTACGTGAGGTGATCGCGCGGCATGGGTTGGATGCCCGTCGGTCGCTGGGCCAGCACTTCCTGCTCGACGGAAACCTTACCGGGCGGATCGCCCGCGCGGCCGGGAATTTGTCCGGGCGGCAGGTGATCGAGATCGGCCCTGGCCCTGGCGGCCTGACCCGCGCCCTGCTGGAAACCGCGGCGACTTCGGTCACCGCAATCGAGGTTGATCCGCGCGCCGTAGCGGCGATGCACGAACTGGCGCAGCAAAGTCATGGGCGGCTGCGCGTGGTGGCGGCCGATGCGATCGAGACTGACCTCGTGGCGCTGGTCCCGCCGCCGCGGGTGATTGCCGCGAACCTGCCGTACAACATCGCCACGCCGCTGCTGGTGGGTTGGCTACGCCAAGCCGCCGCGTTCGAGCGTCTGGTGCTGATGTTCCAGCTCGAAGTAGCGGAACGGATCTGTGCCAGCCCGGGAACCGGCGCTTACGGGCGGCTGTCGGTGCTGGCGCAGTGGACCTGCTCGGCGACGCTGGCGCTCCGCGTTCCACCCGCCGCGTTCGTGCCGCCGCCGAACGTCTTTTCCGCAGTCGTGGTTCTGACGCCGCATCCGGTTCAGCCCGATCCGGCACTCTTCGCGCGGATGGAACGTCTGACGGCTGCCGCGTTCGGCCAACGGCGCAAGATGCTGCGTGGGGCACTGCGAAAGTCAGGTGGCGAGGCGTTGCTGCACCAGGCCGGCATTGCCGCCGACAGGCGTGCCGAAACGCTCAGCATCGCCGAGTTCGATCGCCTGGTGCGGCTGTTTCCGTAGCTTCCGTCGCGTGCATCTCTTCCGCCCTTCTGTGCAGAAGCGCGGGAGAGGTGTGGGACCCAGGCCTCACCCCGACACCGACAGATCAGTCAGCCGCCGGTACTCATCCATCGCATACCGATCCGTCATCCCCGCCACATAATCCCCGACGGTCGTCGCCGCCCGCTGCGTGCCGGCCTCGCCTGCCCGGGCGCGCCAGTCATCCGGCAGCAGGCTGGGCTCCTGGTGCAACAGGCGAAAGAGTTCTTCGGTCAGCCGGCGGGCCTTGCTGGTCATCCGATTGACCCGCCAATGGCGATACATTCGGGCGGAGAGAAAATCCTTGATCACCTGGTTCGCCTCCGCCATCGCCGCACCGAACCCCACCACCGGCTGCTTCGATCGCCGTATCCCATCCGTATCTTTCGGTGCCAGCTTGGCAAGGCGCCGCCGCGTTTCCACCAGCAGGTCGGTCACCATCGCATCGATCACCCGCCTGATCGTCTCGTGCCGCAGCCGCGGCGGTGGCACGTCCAGGCTGGCGATCCGGGCCGCGCGCAGCGCCTCCCCCACCACCGGCAGATGTGCGATGTCGTCCGGGCCGAACAGTCGTGCCCGCATCCCGTCGTCCAGATCGTGGCTGTGATAGGCAATGTCGTCCGCCACCGAGGCCACCTGCGCCTCGGCCCCCGCATGGGTGCCAAGGTCCAGCTTCTGCCGCTCGTTGTAATCGGCGATATAGCCGGGCGGATTGCGCAGCGGGCCGTTGTGCTTGACCAGCCCCTCCAGCGTCTCCCAGGTCAGGTTCAGCCCGTCGAAACTGGCGTAGCGGCTCTCCAGCAGGGTTACGATGCGCAGCGACTGCGCGTTGTGGTCGAACCCGCCGAACGGCTTCATCGCCAGGTTCAGCGCCTCCTCCCCGGCGTGCCCGAACGGCGGGTGGCCCAGGTCGTGCGCCAGCGCCAGCGCCTCGGCCAGGTCCTCATCCAGCCTCAGCGCGCGGGCGATCGAGCGGGCAATCTGCGCCACCTCGATCGAATGCGTCAGCCGCGTGCGGTAGAAATCGCCTTCGTGGTTGACGAAGACCTGGGTCTTGTATTGCAGCTTGCGGAACGCCGAGGAGTGGATGATCCGGTCGCGATCGCGCTGCCAGGGCGAGCGAGTGGGCGCCTCCGGCTCTGGGTGCAGCCGGCCGCGGCTGGTCTCGGCGCGCACGGCGTAGGGGGCGAGCTCCATGGCGCGGGCTTACACCGCTGCGACGCGGGCTTCAAATCCACCCCGGAACGCCCTATGTTCTGCCACATGGAACAGGTAGCCGTTACCGATCGTGCCGCCCGGCGCATCGCCGAGATCATCGCCGTGGAGGGCCGCGGTGCGTTGCGCGTCGCGGTGCTGGCCGGCGGTTGCAACGGTTTCCAGTACCGCTTCGAGCTGGACGACACCACCCTGGACGACGACGTGGTGATCGAGCGGGCCGGGGCCAGGGTGCTGATCGACCCGGCCAGCCTGGACCTGCTGGCCGGCGCGGAACTCGACTACGCCGAGGAACTGATGGGCAGCTACTTCGCGGTGAGAAACCCGAACGCCAAGTCGGCCTGCGGCTGCGGGACCAGCTTCTCGGTCGACTGAGGCGGGGGACGGCTACCCCAGCAGCACCCGCTCGATCCGTTCCCGCGTGAACGGCATATCCCTGATCCGCACACCCAGCGCATGCGCCACCGCGTTGCCGATCGCCGCGGCGGTCGGTCCGAATGTCGCCTCACCCATTCCCAGCGTCGGCTGATCCGGTGCATCCACCAGCACTGTCTCGATCTCCGGCACCTCGCTGAACTTCATGATCGGATAGCTGTTCCAGTCGACCGACGTCACACCTTCCCCTTCCATCGTCACCTGCTCTTTCAGCGTCATGCTCGCCGCCTGGATGATGCCGCCCTCCAACTGGTTCTTCCCGCCATCCGGATTGATCACCAGCCCGGCATCCGCCGCGCACCACACGCGCTTCAGCCGCACCTCCTGTTCCACCTCCAGCTCGACCGCCACCGCTGCGTAGGCCGCCTTGTTCTTGTACTGCGCCCAGCCCATGCCCAGCCCTCGCCCGGTCCCGGCCGGCCCGCGATGCGCCCAGCCGCTGCGGGCCGCTACATCCTCGATGATCCGTCGCGCGCGCGGATCGGACAGCATGGACAGGCGATACGTCACCGGATCGATCCCGGCACGTTCGGCCAGTTCGTCCATGAAGCACTCGATCGCGAACACGTTCGGCAGCGCGCCCAGGCCGCGCAGCGCGCTGGTGCGCACAGGGGGCGCGAGCACAAGATGATGCAGGATTCGCCGCACCGGGAAATCATACCGCGGCCGAGCATTCCGCGTGCCGCCACCACCGCCTGACTCCGGTGGATCGGTCGGTTTGGGGTCGGGCGGCGGCGTCGGCAGCGCCTCGTGCGTCAGCATGTTGCCGCCAGTGCTCGGGCGTTGCACATGCGTTCCGGACCAGATCTCTGTCGTCCACTCCACCGGCTTGCCGGCGTCATCCAGCGCTGCCCGCGCCGTCACCTGCATGGCGGTGCCCAGCGGCTCGTAGCCGAATTCTTCCTCGCGCCGCCACAGCACACGGATGCACTGGTCGGGCACCTGCAGCGCGATCACTGCCGCGTCCACCGCAACATCATCCGCACCGTTGTGGCCGTAGCAGCCGGCGCCGTGCGCGTGCCGCACGATGATACGATCCGCCGGCAGCCCGAGCACGTTGGCCAGTGCGGCGCGGAGCGGGTACGGACCCTGAGTGTGGGACCATACCGACAGCACGTCGCCACGATATTCCGCCAGCGCACAGGACGGTCCCATTGCCGCGTGCGCGACATAGGGGCGGGAGTAGGTCGCCTCGATCACGGTCTTCGGTGGATCGGCCATGGGAGGGTCGCCATGCACACGCTCATCGGTGGGCTTGCCGACCAGCCAGGCGGCTTCCTGGTGAGCCGGCGTCAACTGCCGCGCGTTGTGCCACGTCGCATGGGGCGGAGCCGCGGCGGCGGCACGCTGCACAACTGTCTCGTCATTGCCCACTAACGCAACGAAATTGCCCACCCGCACCACTCGGAAGTCGCCATGTGCCGCGCGCCGCACCGGGGCTTCGTCGAACGCTGCAAGCACCGCGCCGCGATTGGGCTGGCGCAGGATGCGCGCGTGCAGCATGTCCGGGCGCACCATGTCGTGGATGAACCCCGGCCCGGTCACCTTCGCCGGCAGGTCGCGCCGCTGCACCGGCTTGCCCACCACGCGATAGGCGGTGTGCGACTTCGGAGTCGCCGTGCCCGCGATGTCCGCGGCGAAATCGTCCGCCTGCGCGAAGTTCCAGTAGTCATGCCCGGTCGGTGCGTTACCGTGATGGAACGCGCCGTCCTCCACGGTGATTTCCCCCGGCGCGCAGTTCAGCCGTTGCGCCAGCCGATCCACCACGCGGGCGCGCAGCTCCGCCGTTACCAGGCGAACCGAGCGGCCCGAGACCTCGATCGACTGGCTGGAGGTCGTCTGCCCCTCATCCGGCGCATCCTGCGTGTCGCCTGACAGCACCGCGATGCGCGACAGGTCGATGTCCAACTCCTCCGCCGCGATCTGCGCCAGCGCGGTGACATTGCCCTGTCCCAGCTCCACTTTGCCCACGGCCAGGCGCACGGTGCGGTCGGGGTCGAAACGGACCCACTTCTCCATCCGCCGGTTGTTCTGGATACTTAACGGCAGGGTGTCGCTCATTGCGCGGCTCCTTCGCGGATCATTGCCGCGGCCTTGGCGACCGCGCGTAGGATGCGCGGATGCGCGCCGCAGCGGCACAGGTGGTTGTCGAGCGCCATGGCGATTTCTGCACGGCTGGGATCTGGGTTGCGGTCCAGCAATGCCTTGGCTTCGATAATGATGCCGGACAGGCAGTAGCCGCATTGTCCGGCTTGCTCATCCAGGAACGCAAGCTGCAACGGATGCGGATGCGCGACGCTGCCGATGCCCTCGATCGTCGTGATGTGCTTGCCCGCGACGGTGCCGACCTCGCGTGAGCAGGCGTAGACCGGTGTGCCGTCCACCAGCACCATGCAACTGCCGCATTGCTCCAGCCCGCAGCCGTAGCGCGCGCCCTTCAGATCGAGTTGATTGCGCAACACATCCAGCAACGGCGTGGTGTCCGCGGTGTCCACCGACCGTGCCGCACCGTTGACCACGAGTTCGATCGCCATCCATTCCTCCATCACGTCGCCGCCGCCGCAGTTTGCCAGAGCGACGCCACGCCTGCCATCCGCCCGCGACCATTGGGTTGAGTGGCCGCTGGGCACGCCGTAACCTGTCGGCAAAATACGGAGGGACCCCATGTCCACACTGATCATCGGCGGCACCGGCTTCATCGGCTCGCGTCTGTTGCGTCTGCTGGTGGCGCGCGGCGAGCCCGTTGTCTGCATGGATATCAATCCAAACACGCCCGCCATCGCCGACCTAGCCGGGCGGGTCAAGGTGGTTCGCGGCGATGTCACGCAGTTCGATGACGTGATTGCGACGATGCTGGCGGAGCAGCCGGATCGCGTGATCAACCTGTCCTATTACCTCGGCAGCGAGCACGCCCCGCACCTCGCGCTGAAGTTGAATATCCTCGGGATGGACAATTGTTTCGAGGCCGCGCGGCTGACCGGCGTGAAGCGCGTGGTGTTTGCCAGTTCGCTCGCGGTCAACGGGCAGCAGCACCATTTCGGTGATCGCGCCGTTACCGAGGACGACTTCCGCCATGGCGACTATCAATACGCCGTGCACAAGATATTCAATGAAGAGCAAGCAAAGGATTATCGCGCAAAGTACGGCATGTCGATCACCGCGGTGCGTCCGGCGAATGTCACGGGGCCGGACAAGGTGCGTGGCTCGGTCGACCACGTGAACTGCATCACTCAGCCGGCGCGCGGCAACCCGATCAGCTTCCCGCACAAGGACGCGATGCGCTGCCCGATCCACGTGGATGACATCGCGGAAGTGTTCGCCCGCGTCACGCTGGCCGATGCGCCGAAGCACGATGTCTACAACACCGGCGGCACGGCGGTCAGCCTGGGCGAGCTCGCCACGATGGTGAAGGAATTCCTGCCTGACGCACGGATCAGCTTTCAGCACGAGACGGGTGGAAGGGAAATCTCCGGCAACTATCTGATCGACAACACACGGCTGGTGCAGGAGTTCGGCGTGCAATACCTGCCCTATCGCCAGCGAGTGTTGCAGATCATTAACGAGGTGCGCGCCGCCGAGGGGCTGCCGCTGGTCAGGGGATGACGCGCATGGCGACGAACATGCACTGGGTTGGCACCTGGACCGCGGCGCCGGCGACCGCCGATGGGGTGGCGTTCAGCAACCAGACATTGCGGATGCATCCACGGATCAGTCTGGGTGGCCGCGTCTTGCGCGTGCGGCTATCGAATGCGCACGGCAACCGCCCGATTGCCGTCGGTGCCGCGCATGTGGCGCTGCGTTCTGTAGGTGCGGGGATCGTGCCAGGGTCGGATCGGATGGTGCAATTCGGCGGCGAACCTTCGGCGATCATTGCCGCCGGGTCGCTGCTGATCAGCGATCCGGTGGAGCTTGCGGTGCCGCCGCTGGCCGATCTGTCGGTCAGCGTCCATCTGCCCGGCGATATTCCGGCCAGCCTTCCGGTCACCGGCCGCTATGCGCGGCAGACGAATTACGTCTCCCCGCCCGGCGACTTCGCAGCGACCGAGGTGATGCCGATTGGGCGCATCGCAGATGAGTGGTATTTCCTCAGCGGCGTCGATGTCGTGGCGGAGCCGGGTGCCGGTGGAATCGTGGCACTCGGTGACTCGCTGACCGATGCCAATATTTCCACGCCTGATGCGTTCTGCCGCTGGCCTGACCAGCTCGCGCGGCGGCTTCAGGCGCGGGCCGGTGGTCGAGCGCTCGGTGTGATGAACCAGGGCCTCGGCGGCAACCGTATCCTGCATGATCTGCGCGGCGACAGCGGATTGCGGCGGTTCGACCGCGACGTATTGGCGCAACCCGGCGTGACGCATGTGCTCGTGATGCTGGGAACCAATGACCTGCGCAACCGCTGGGCTAAACCGGAGGAGGAAGTGAGTGCTCCGGCGATGATCGCTGGCCTGAAGCAGATGGCTCTGCGTGCGCACGCGCGTGGGATCAAGATATTCGGTTGCACGCTGACCCCGTTCGAGAATGAAACGTTTCTGGTGGGCGCCTGGACGCCGGCGCGTGAGGCAGTGCGTCAGGCGATCAATGCGTGGATCCGCAACGGTGGTGTGTTCGATGCGGTGATCGACTTCGATCTGGGGCTACGCGATCCGGATCACCCGACCAGCATGCTGCCGATCTATGACTGCGGCGATCACCTGCACCCGAGCGATCTGGGCTACAACCGGATGGGCGATGTGATCGATCTGGCGTTGTTCGAGTAGGACATCACATTCTCCCCCTCCCCTTGAGGGCTTGGGCCGCGAAGCGGACCAAGGTTGGGGGGAGGGTGCGGCGCGCCTCCTACCTCGAGAGGAAGGGGGTATCCTCCCCAGCCATGACTGGAGAGAAATGATAACGCGTCAGTCGGATCGGCTGATCGCCTCACACCTTCTCCGCATGCCACGGCAACCGCCACAGCTCGGCGTTGCACAGCTTCTCCGCCAGCGCATCGGAAATCGCGTCGAACAGGCGCTCGCCCTTTTCCTTGCTGGCAGCATCAGGATTACCGATCACCCCCGACGCCGAGCGCGCCCCGATCGCGCGCCACCGATACACCCCGCCGCCGACAACGTCGCTGACATCCGGCGTCATGTTCACCTTCGCCAACGGAATGCGGTCCTGTGCCACCAGCTCCGGCCGCACCGCCATCATCATCGAGGTCTCAGCCTCGCACGCATGCTGCAGGCCGCCTTGCGTTTCCAGGATCTTGGCGATCGCCACCGCCGCGGCATACCAGTACGTGAACTGCACGATCGGCACGCCAAGTTTCGGTGTCAGCTCGTCGGTGATGGTGCGCAGCGCGTTCTCATTGCCGCCGTGCGCGTTCAGCAGCACGACGCGTTTAAATCCGTCGCGCAGCACCGAGCGCACCACACCCTCGACCACCGCACTGAACGCCGGAAAATCCAGCGTGACCGTGCCGGAGAAACTCATGTGATGCTCCGACAGGCCGGTCCACAACACCGGCAGTACCACCACGGCCTGACCACGCGCGGCGGTCTTGCGTGCGGTGCGCGCCGCGACTTCTTCGCCCAGGCGGGAATCGACCTCGACCGGCAGATGCGGACCGTGCTGCTCCAGCGAGGCGACGGGCAGGATCACGATCGCGTCCTGCCGTGCCAACTCGCGCAACTGATCGGCGCGCAGCTTGCGCCATTCAACTTCGGTGGTGTCGGCCATCGCCATTCTCCCCTGCTTCGCCTAGCTATGGAGCCACGGATTTGGCGGCGATGAAAGGGAGCGAGACAATGAACCTGTATCGGCTGTTGCAACGGCGTGTGGCGGCGGGAAAGCCCGTGCGCGTGGGGATGATAGGCGCAGGCAAGTTCGGCTCGATGTTCCTCGCCCAGGTGCCGACCACGGCGGGTATCGAGGTCGCGGTGATCGCCGATCTGGCGCCCGACCGCGCGAAGGAAGCCTGCCGCCGCGTCGGTTGGAACAGCGCGCGGATCGAGGCGACACGCTTCACCGACGATGCGGCCAAGCTGCTCGCCGCGCCGGACGTGGAGGTCGTGGTGGAAGCCACGGGCCACGCGCCGGCCGGCATCGCCCACGCCCGCGGAGCGATCGCCAACGGCAAGCACATCGTCATGGTGAATGTGGAGGCGGATGTGCTGGCGGGCCCGCTGCTAGCGCAGGAGGCCGCGCGTGCCGGCGTCGTCTATTCACTCGCCTATGGCGACCAGCCCGCGCTGATCTGCGAGCTGGTGGACTGGGCGCGAGCCTGCGGCTTTACGGTCATCGCGGCCGGAAAAGGAACGAAATACCTGCCTGGATACCATGCCTCCACACCGGCGACAGTATGGGGCTATTACGGCCTAACGCCGGGGCAGGCACGCGTCGGCGGGATGAACCCGCAGATGTTCAATTCGTTCCTGGATGGCACGAAATCCGGTATCGAAATGGCCGCGGTAGCCAATGCCACTGGGCTGACCCCGCCGCCCGACGGCCTGGGCTTTCCCGCGGTCGGCGCGCACGAGTTGGCCGAGAAGCTACGCCCCGGCAACGTAGCCGGCGGCCTGCACCATGCCGGCCAGGTCGAGGTGATCTCCTCGCTGCACCGCGACGGAAACGACGTGGCCAATGATCTGCGCTGGGGCGTCTATGTCGTGTTCGAGGCACCAAGTGAATATACCGCTCGCTGCTTCAAGGAGTATGGCGTGGTGACCGACGCATCCGGGCGTTACTCCGCGCTGTACCGGCCGTTTCATCTGATCGGTCTTGAACTGAATATGTCAATCCTCTCGGCCGCCTTGCGCAACGAACCCACCGGTACGCCGGATGGCTTCCGTGCCGATGTCGTCGCGACCGCGAAACGGGACCTGAGAGCCGGTGAAGTGCTGGATGGCGAGGGCGGCGCCTGCGTCTGGGGCAAGCTGCTGCCGGCGCGCACCAGTTTGGAAATCGGCGGGTTGCCGATCGGGCTGACAAGCCGCGTGCCGTTGATCCGCGATGTGAAGGCAGGCCGGTGCGTGACGTGGGCGGATGTGCGTATCGACGAAACCGATGGCGCAGTCCAGTTCCGGCGGGAGATGGAGCGTACATGCTCGTAGAGCGGGAGAGCGGCTTCCGCCGCAATACCGCGGGAAGTGGCGGAAGGTGCTTCGCTTTTCCGCCCTACGTCGGGGCCGGACCGATCTCCCGCAGCCGCGGCAGGACTTCCTTGGCGAACAGGCGGATCCCCTTTTCCGATTCCGTATGCGTCATGAATCCGGATCGGCCGATCATCGCCAGATGCCCGAAGCCGCCGACTTTGTCATAGAATTCCATGATCTGCCGATAGACGCTGTCTGGGTTGCCGGCGAACAAAATGCCCTGTGCCATCGCCTGCTCAGGCGTGATCGACATCAGTTTCGCCGCATTCTGATTGACCGGCGCCACACCCTTTTCCGCGTTCGCCAGGTCGGGAGCGGAGTCGGTCTTCGGCTTGGTGCGATAGACCTGCGCGGCGATATGCGGCGGCGCGGTGCCAGGCAGGAACTTCGAATATTGCGGTGCCGATTTCAGGCTGGTGTTGAGAAACCACAGCAGTTTGCTGCCGACGCTGATGCCTTCCTCCTCGGTTTCCCCTACATAGACCAACGCCGCGTAGGCGAAATTATCTGTCGTCACCTTGGGCAATCCCGCGGCCACGCGCGCCTGCCGGTGCGCCTGGTAGGCACGCTTCGTCCCCTCCGGGCCGCGCAGCACCAGCACCTGCACCATGCCGCGGCGTCCGACCTCGGCGGCGGTGTCCGGATCGCCGGTGGCCGCCCATAAGCGGGGATGCGGTTGCTGCCACGGCCGCGGCCAGATGTTCACGTGACGATGCGTGAAGTGCTTGCCCTGCCAGGAGAATGGCCCGTCCTGATGCGTCAGTGCCTTGCGGATCAGATCGATCGCTTCCCAGTAGCGCTCGACATTGTTCACCGGGTTGGCGTTATTCGACGCCATCTCGCTGCCGCCTGACTTCACGAAACCGATCTCCAACCGCCCGCGAGAGATTACGTCCGCCGTGGCGTATTCCTCGGCGATGCGCACCGGTTCCTGGCGTAGCGACACCAGCGTGCCGAGGCTGAGGACTCGCACCTTGCGCGTCTGCCGCGCCAGGATGCCCAGCAGCAACGGGTTGGCCCCGAGCAGCGAGTTGATCCCCGCGTGGTGCTCGACTGCGATGACGTTCAGGCCCATGTCGTCGCACAGCAGGAATTCGTCGATCACCTGCTCGAACAGGTCGGCTGACAGGCGCGGATCACACCAGCGGTTCGGCAGGCTGCCACGCACCGAGTTTGTTGCGTCCAGCACTTCCTGCGGCACGAAAGGGTAAGGGACCTCGCACTGCCACCATGCGTCCATTGTGTCGGCTCCGTCAGTCGTTCAGGAAATCGAGCACACGGCTAACAAATTCTGCCGGCTGCTCGATCTCCGGATGGTGCCCTGCCTGCTCGATCAGCGCGAAGTGGGCGCCTGGGATCATCCTTGCATAGGCACGGCCGTAGTCAGGCGTCACGATGCGATCGCTCGCACCCCAGATCACCAGCGTCGGCACATCGATCCGCCGCAGCCAATAGGCCAAACGCGGGTTGTGCATGTAGGGATGCCACCCGTACAGCGACAGAGCATCCCAGTTGCGTGCCCGCTCGATCAGTTGCACATCCGTCATGGCGTCGTAATCAGGCGAGCAGCGGCTGGGATCGTGCCAGCTCCGCCGCTGCACTTCGTCAGGTGAGGTGTTGAAGACGTCGAGAATGTCGGCGGTCTCGCGGTCACCGACCTTTATACCGAGCGGGTCCACCAGCACTAGCCGATCGATCCGGTGGCAGCACGCCGCCGCGACCTCTGCCGCCAACCAGCCACCGAAGGAGAATCCGATCAGCGTGACCTTGTCATGCGGCAGCGCTTCCAGGACATCCAGATAGAACCGCGTCAGGTCATAGACCGTTTCGAATCCGTCTGGCCGTGGGGATTGACCGAACCCCGGGTGCGATGGCGCGATGATCGCGGCGTGCTCGGCTAGCCGCTCGAAGAATGGAACGTGTGGATTGAAGGTCTGCATGCCATGCAGCAGCAACACGGGCCGGCCCGCGCCACGCCGCACGACTTCGAGCTCCATGCCACGCACCGCCATCCGCTCGGCGGCTCCGACAGTCGCACTCATTCGCTTGGTATCCCCCCTCGGACGATGGCGTCACATCCGACGCGTCTCGGATACCGTACTCGATGTCGGCTGGCCTCGGCGCGGGGGGCAGTAGAATACGGTTTGCGTCCGCCGACAATGAACGGTGCGTCCGTGACGAGCGCAATCGCGTGAACGAAAATAGGCCGGGACAAAGTCCCGGCCTACGCTTCACTCAGTCGATAGCCCTGCGCTGGTGGCGAGCGTTAACGCGGCTACTCCGCCGCCAGCGGCGCTTCTTCCGCATCCTCGGTCGCCAGCATCAGGTTCGAGACAACGCCAGACTGCTCGCGGACCTTCGCCTCGATGCGGTCGGCGATGTCCTTGTGGTCGCGCAGGAACTGCTTGGCGTTCTCGCGCCCCTGGCCGATCCGCTGGCTGTCATAGCTGAACCAGGAGCCCGACTTCTCCACCACGCCGGCCTTCACGCCCAGGTCGATCAGTTCGCCGACCTTGCTGATGCCCTCGCCGTACATGATGTCGAACTCCACCTGCCGGAACGGCGGCGCCAGCTTGTTCTTCACCACCTTCACGCGGGTCTGATTGCCCACCACCTCTTCGCGTTCCTTGATCTGGCCGATCCGCCTGATCTCCATGCGGATCGAGGCGTAGAACTTCAGTGCGTTGCCACCGGTCGTGGTTTCCGGGTTGCCGAACATCACGCCGATCTTCATGCGGATCTGGTTGAGGAAGACCAGCATCGTGTTGCTGCGCGAGACGCTGCCGGTGAGCTTGCGCAGCGCCTGGCTCATCAGCCGCGCGTGCAGACCCATGTGGCTGTCGCCCATTTCGCCTTCCAACTCGGCGCGCGGCACCAGCGCGGCGACGCTGTCGATCACCACCACATCCACCGCACCGGAGCGCACCAGCGTGTCGCAGATTTCCAGCGCTTGTTCGCCTGCGTCGGGCTGGCTGATCAGCAGGTTGTCGACGTCGACGCCCAGTTTGCGCGCGTAGGTCGGGTCCAGTGCGTGCTCGGCATCTATGAACGCACAGGTGCCGCCGCGCTTCTGCGCCTCAGCGATCGCGTGCAGCGCGAGCGTGGTCTTGCCGGAGCTTTCCGGCCCGTAGATCTCGAGGATTCGCCCACGTGGCAGGCCGCCGATCCCCACCGCGAGGTCGAGCCCCAGTGAGCCCGAGGGGATTACCTCGATCTGTTCGTCGCCGGACCGCTGGCCCATTCGCATGATCGAGCCCTTGCCGAAGGCCCGCTCGATCTGTGCCATCGCGGCATCCAGCGCCTTGTTCTTCTCCATGCCAGCTTCCCCTGTGCTCTGCCGTGTCTACAACTGCAAGTCTTAGTCACACGCCATATGCTCGCTTATAGATTGTGCGCCGTGCTGTCGTATGAAGCAAGCGAACATAGCGCAAACCCTCATCATGGCCCAGTATTAACCATCTGTTTGATGTATGTTCTTATGCCGCTCGATTTGGCAAGAACAATATGGCAACTATCCCAACGCCTTGTCGCGTAACGTCCGGAGCTTCGCACTGGTCCGTCTTGCCTCCGCGCCGGTTAGCCGTGCCGCTAGGTCCAGCAACTCCAATGTCGCGTAGGGCTTTGGTAGAAAAGCAATATCTGCCGCCGCCAGGTCCCGCAGTAGCACCGGCTCGGCATAGCCGGAGACCAACACCGCCGGTACGCCGGGGCAAATTTGGCGCACCGCGCGCACCAGCGCGGGTCCGTCCATCCCCGGCATGACTACGTCGGAAACAACAACCGACAGTTGCGACTCGGGAGAGCCATCCAGACTTCCCAGCATTTCCAGTGCGGCTTCGGCGGTCTCCGCGGCGAGTACGCGCCATCCGGCTCGGGCTAGCGCGCGGGCCAGAACAAGGCGCACCGGCGCCTCATCTTCCACCACCAGCGCGACCCGGCCGCCGCCAGCCGCCGCCCGTCCCTCCGCGGGTGATGTCGGCAGGGGCGATGTTGGTTCGGGTGGCGTTGGCGCGACCACCTGCTCCTTCGTCTCATGTCGCGGTAGATACACGACGACGCGGGTTCCGACGCCGATCTGGCTCTGCACATCAAGGAAACCGCCGGATTGGCGGACGATGCCCAGCACCGTGGACAGGCCCAGCCCAACACCGCCCAGATTAGCGCCGCCCAGATTAGCGCCGGCCAGATTGGCCAGATTGGCACCGGCTAAACTCGTGCTGATACTGGCACTGCCTTGGGCACGCTTGGTGGTGAAGAACGGCTCGAAGATTTGCGGCATCACGTCGTCAGGAATGCCATCGCCGGTGTCCGTGACGGTGATGGTCGCATACCGCCCAGGTGGCATGGTTTCCCGACCGATCAGGCGCGGCCGGTACAACGTGGCGTGGCCGCTGGACAGCGTCAGCGTCCCACCCTGCGCCATTGCATCCCGCGCATTCACCGCGAGGTTCAGCAGTACCTGATCGAGCTGTCCGGGATCTACCTTCACGCGCCGCGCCGGCTGCTCGAGCGAAAGCGCCACCGTCACCTTTTCGCCGAGCAGCCGCCGCAGCAACCGCGCGGCATCTTCAATCGCGGCATTCAACGTGACGATCCGCGGCTGCAGCGCCTGCTGACGCGAGAACGCCAACAACTGACGAACCAGCGCCGCGCCGCGTTCGACGCCACGCCTGATCTGCCGCGCGTCCTCGGCGGTTTCCGCCGTCGTGTCCGCGCGATCGAGGATGGCGTCCGCGGCGCCAAGGATGGCCGTCAGCAGATTGTTGAAGTCATGCGCGATCCCGCCAGCTAGCTGCCCGACGACCCGCAGCCGGCGTTCATGGTCCGGATCCGATTTCGGGCCGCGGCGGTGTACCCGCGCTGCTCATTGCTGCGGAGCCGGGCGGCCCGCGCCACCGCTACCCCTGCGGCTGAGGCGCCAGACATAGGCGATGATCTCTGCCACAGCCTTGTAGTGCTCGGCGGGAATGTCGGTATCGAGCTCGACGCGATGCAGCGCACGCGCGAGCGGCGGGTTGACGATCAGCGGCACCCGGTTGTTCTCCGCCACCTCGCGGATGCGTGCGGCCATCGAATCAACCCCCTTCGCCACGACGCGTGGTGCCGCGGTCTTAGCCCGATCATAGAGCAGCGCGACAGCGTAGTGCGTCGGGTTGGTGATCACCACGGTCGCCTTCGGCACCGCGGCCAGCATGCGCCTGCGGGCGCGTCTCATGCGAAGCTGACGGAACCGCATCTTCACCTTGGGATCGCCGTCGGTCTCCTTATGCTCGTCACGGATGTCCTGGCGGCTCATGCGCATCGTCTTGGCGTGGTGCAGCCGAACCCACAGCAGATCCGCCGCGGCGATGACCGTCTGCGCGAGCAGAACCGCGATCAGCACGTGCACCGCCGGTTGGACGCAGCGCTGGGCTAACAAGGAGGCGTCGGTGAAGGGGCCGGCGAGCAACTTGGTCAGATCGTCGGCCAGGACGTACCAGGCGATCGCTGAAATCGCCACGATCTTGGCGCAGGATTTCAGGGCCTGAACCAAGCCGCTGCTGCCCAGCAAGCGCTTCAGTCCCGCGCCCGGACTGAGGCGGCTGAAGTTGGGCCGCAGCGGGGCGAAACTCAGCAGCAAGCCGGTCTGCAACAGCACCGTGGCAGTTCCCGCCACTAGCGCCCCGAACGCCGCCGGTGCCGCCGCGCGCAGTACGGCGAGGCCGGCCAGGCGCAGCGGTCCGGCAATGCCCTGGCTGACGTCCAGCGTCGCGGACTGACCGAGGAATACCACCAGGTGCCGTGCCAGGTCGCCTGCCGCGGTGGGGGCGAACACCAGCAGGGCCAGGGACGCACCGGCCAGGCCGGCAAGGCTCGCCAACTCGGTCGAGACGGGGGCTTGGCCCACTTCCCGGGCGCGTTGCAGCCGCCGCGGCGTGGCCGCCTCGGTGCGGTCTCCCGCGCCGCTTTCGGAGCCGGACATGACCGGTTAGGGCATGGCGGGTGTGGGCGGGACTGGCATGGGTGGGGCTGGCATGGGTGGGACTGGCATGGGCATGCCGTCAATGCAGGCCGGGCAGCCGCGCGAAGTCGGCGCTGACCGCATCCTGCCAGGTGGTGAGCAGTCCCCCCACCAGCATCGACAGCAGGATCAGCCCACCAAGGATCTGGCCCGGCATCGAGACGAAATACACCTGCACGTTTGGCACCAGGCGGGACAGCAGGCCGAGAACCACGTGCCAGATCACCGCGGCCAACACGAAGGGTGAGGCGAGCTTCAGCGCCAGCGCAAAGCACTCCCCGACCGCGCGCACCGCAAGTGCCGCGCCGTCCCCGGCGGGCAACAGCGCACCCGGCTTGATCACGTCATAGCTGCCAGCGAGGGCGGCCAAGGGCACCGCGTAGAGGCCGGACATCAGTAACGCCAGCGGCGCGGCAAGCGAGAAAATCTGCTCCAGCGCACTGCTCTGCGCGCTCAGCTCCGGGTCGGTGACCAGCACGTTGGACACGCCGAGCATGAAGGCGATGAGCTGCCCGGCGATCGGCAATGCCAGAACGATCAGCCGCGCCAGCCAGCCCAGCCACAGACCGGTCACCACCTCCGCAGCAACCATTCCGGCGGCGGTGGGTACGTCGGCTGGTACCCCCGGTATCAGCGGCGCGATGCCGGGCAGCAGCAGCACGGTGATGCCGATGGCCAGGCCGACCCGCAGCATTGGTGGTGGTGAGGCCTCGCCCAGACCGGGCAGCAGCGTCAGTGCCGCGCCGATGCGCCCCATGACCAGGACGAAGGCGAACGCCCAGGCCGGCAGCGTGGCAAGGTCGAGGTTCACGAACCGCCGATCGTGATGATCCGATCGAACAGCAGGCGCGTGTAGGCCGACAGCGTGGCCAGCATGAACGGACCCAGCAACAGCAGCGCGATGCCGATCGCCAGTGCTTTCGGCACGAAGGCGAGGGTTGCCTCGTGGATCTGGGTGATCGCCTGTAGCACGGAGATGAGCAGCCCAACCACCAACGCGACCAGCAGCGGTGGCCCACTCAGCTTCAGCATGACGAGCATGGCGCCGCGCAGCAGGGTGGCGAGATCGATGTCGGTCATCGCGGTGGCTCCCGGGTAGCCGAGGACCGGCAATGATCCGCCGATCCAATCCGTTCTCATACCAACGGCCATAAAGAATGACCGTTGGTATGAGTCTTTGTTCGGCACGCCGCCGCCCGCCAACCCGGCGCGCGATACCAACCGCCGAAATCGTTGGAAGACTCAACGATTTCGGCGGTTGGTATCAGATCGGCATCTTCATGATGTCCTGGTAGGCTTGCACCACGCGGTCGCGGATTGCGGTGGCTGACTGCAGCGCAAGCTGGGCTCGCGCCACCGCGGTGACCACTTCGGTCAAGTTTCCGGTGCCGTTCAACGCCTGCATTGACTTGGTGTCCGCCGTGTGGCCGGCGTCCACCGCGCCCTGCAGGGCCTGCTGCAGCGTGGCGCCGAAATCGCCGGCGCCGTCGTCGTCGCCGGTGGCATTGCCGGCTCCCGGGGTCCCGCTGTCGACCCGTGCATAGGCCGCAGCAGCCGCCGAGGGACGCACCGTGATGGTGGCAACGTCGGTCATTTCAGCAGGCCGATGGTGCGGTTCAGCATGTTGGTCGTCGCTTGCATGACCGCCATGTTGGCGCTGTAGCCTCGCTCAGCTTCCCGCATGTCCATCATCTCAACGAAGCTGTTGACGTTCGGCAGCTTTATGTAGCCGTCCTTGTTCGCCGCGGGGTTGGACGGATCGTAGCGCAATGGTTGTGCGCTGGCGTCGGTGCCGATCCCCTTCACGCGCACCGTCTCGGCGCCCACCGTCTGGTCCATGCGGTTCTCGAACGTGATGGTTTTGCGCCGGTAGGCATCGGCGCCGGGGGTGGATCCGGTGCTGTCCTGGTTGGCAAGATTCTCCGCGATCACCCGCAGCCGCGCGGTCTCGACATCCATGCCGCGTGCCGAGATCGTCATTGCCTTGTCGAGATCCATAACTAGCTCCTACTGGCCATAGCCGAGCGCCAGGCTGAACATACCGAGGTATTTCTTGTAGAGCGTGGTGGCGATTTGTTGCGACTGGGCGGTGTCGGCCACCTTCATGAGCTGCTCGTCCATCGACACCGCGTTGCCGTCGGGCTGCCGCGCGCCGGGTTGGGGGGCGAGCAATGACTGGAGTTCGGTGTCCTGCGTCCCCGCCAGATGCCCCGGATCGGTGCGCGCCAGGCCGGGGGGCGTGGCGGCGGCCAGGGACTGCGCAAACGGATGCAGGTCCTTGGCTTGCCAGTTCGGAGTGTTGATGTTGGCGATATTCCGCGCGAGCACCCCCTGTCGCCGATCGGTCCAGGCGAGGCGCTGTTCGGCCAGGTTGAAGAGCGGGATGCTGGAAGGGTCCATGTGCGCAATCTGCCCAGCCGAGGTGAACGTCGGGTTAATTGCGTCGCGCAAAGAGTTTGGTAACACCTCGCTGGTTTAATCCGACGCGATGCCCCCGACCGTCACATCCGCTCCACTGATGGAGCTGCGCGCCTTTGCAGATGGTGTGACGCAGACGCTAGACGTGGCGCGCGGCCTGGTCGAGGCGGGGCGCTCCGTCGATCTCGCCGGGCTGGAAGACCAGGTCGGTTTGCTGTGCGCCAAGGCGCTGGACCTGCCGCCAGCGGAAGGACGCATCATGCTCGCCGAACTGGTCACTGCGCTGGCCCTCGTCGAGGCGCTGTCGGTCGCCCTGTTGCAAGCGCGCAACGTCGCGACCCACGGGAAGCCGGCGCTCGGAATGCCGGACTAACGACGCGACATGGTGTCGCCCCTCACCACGCTGCTGACCGCGCTTGCCGCGCTTGCTGTCGTGCTCGGGCTGGTGTGGCTGGCCAGCCGCGCGGCGCGTTGGGGCGGACTGGCACCACGCCCGACCGGTGGTCGCCGGCTTGTCGTGCAGGACGCGCTTGCACTCGACGCGCGCCGACGCCTGACGCTGGTGCGGTGCGACGGACGCACGGTGCTGTTGCTGACCGGAGGGGCGCAGGATCTTGTGGTCGGCTGGTTGGATCAACAGTCGTCAGTTGCCAATTCTCATTCGTCAGACGTGGAGCCGGGAGCGTGAACCTGCGGCGCGCGGTGGGACTTCTGCTGCTGCTGTTGTTGATAGTGCTGCCGGTTGCTGCGCACGCCCAGTCGGTCAATATCGATCTGGGCGCAGCGGGACAAGCCGGCGCCACCAGCCGCCTGGTGCAGATCACCGCGCTGGTCACGGTGCTGTCGCTCGCGCCATCATTGATGGTGATGATGACCGCCTTCACCCGCATCATCATCGTGCTGTCGCTGCTGCGCAGCGCGCTGGCCACGCAGAGCACCCCACCCAACATGGTGCTGATCGGCCTGGCGCTGTTCCTCACCTTCTTCGTGATGCAGCCCGTGCTCGACCAGGCCTGGACAACCGGGCTGTTGCCGCTGACCCAAGGTCGCGTCGATGAGATGGAGGGGCTGCGTCTGACCGCCGAACCGTTCCGCCACTTCATGCTGGCTAATCTGCGCGGCAGCGACCTGCAGGTGTTCCTGGATATCGCGCATTTGCCCACACCGGCGACGGCGGATGCGGCACCGTGGCGGGCGCTGATCCCCGCCTTCATGGTGGGCGAGTTGCGCCGCGCCTTCGAGATCGGGTTCCTGCTGTTCCTGCCATTCCTGGTGATCGACATGGTGGTGGCCACCGTGTTGATGAGCCTGGGCATGATGATGCTGCCACCAAACGTCGTTTCGCTACCGTTCAAGCTGATTTTCTTCGTGCTGGTGGATGGGTGGCGGCTGGTGGCCGGGAGCCTGGTGCAGAGCTTCGCGCCGAGCAATTAACGTCAGTCGTCGGGTTCTTCCGGGAATTGTTGCGCGCCGTCCGGGATGATCACGCCGGGCAGCTTGCGTGAAACCCAGATGTGCACCGCGTCTTCCAGCCCTGGCGGTTCGTCAAGCGATCCGCCCTTGATGCTGATCGTCGCGCTGCCCTCGCCCGCATGCCACAGCCGCGTCCCGCAGTCCGCGCAGAACGCGCTGTCAAAAATGCGACCGGAGTCCCCGGCGCATGACCAGTGCGCCGGCGTACCGCTGGTTATTCGCAGTGCGTCGCGTGGAACGATGACCGAGATGCCGAATGCGGACGCCGACTGTTTGCGGCATTTGCGGCAATGGCAGACGTAGATGATTTGGGGCGGCTCGGTGACCGTGAAGCGGACCGTGCCGCATTGGCAGCCGCCCGCGGACGGCAACGACGGGCTGGCAGGCATCGTATGGGCTCCTCGGTGACTATTCCCGCGACAGACTGCGCCTGTGGCCATCCCGGTCCAAGATGGCGAATGCCGGTACCAACCGGAACCGCAGCGCACATCGGACGTGTCTGACATGCACGCAAATCGAATCCATAAGACTTAAAGACTTATGCATCCACCAGCCTGAGACCTTGAGCCGGGGCATTGACGCTAACCTCCTTGGTGAGAGCTTTCCCGAAGTCGGTTAACCGTTGGGTCATAATATTGTTGTTTTATCTCTCTCCGATGAGCTCCGGCGGTGACCTGTTCCCCTCTCTTGACGCCTGATCACAGCGGCGCGGCTCCGGAGAGGTGACGATGCGAACGGACCCGGGTTCCCGGCGCGGCGTGCTGTATCAGTCATGACCAACCATACACCTTTCTGGTCGTGGGCGTCGTTTGTGCTCGCACTTCTGGCGCTCCGCCCGGGCATTGCGCTCGGGGTGCCTTCCTTTGCGGAACAGACTGGGCAGCCCTGCGCCGCCTGCCATGTCGGCGCCTTCGGCCCTCAGCTCAAACAGTACGGCCGCGATTTCAAGCTGAACGGCTACGTCGCCAACGATGGCAAGAACCACGGCCTGCCATTGGCGGCGAGCACGCAACTTTCGTTCATCCATACCGACGCCTCGCAGCCTGGGCCCGCGGCGCCTCATTTCGCAGCCAATGACAATTTCGCGCTGGACCAGACATCGCTCTACTATGCCGGGCGGATCGTGTCCGGCGTAGGCGGGTTCGTGCAGATCACCTACGACGGCATCGCCGATCAACTGCATATCGACAACGCCGACATCCGTTACGCTCACGACCGTGAGCTGTTCGGTGAAGATATCGTCTATGGGTTTACCATCAACAACAATCCGACCGTCACCGACCTATGGAATTCAACTCCGGTGTGGGGATTTCCCTATAACAGTTCCGCATTGGCGCCCACTCCGCTCGCGGCCGCCCTGATCGACGGCGGACTGGGCCAGCGCGTCGCCGGTGGCGGCGGCTACATGATGTGGAACGATCTTGTGTACGCCGAGGTCGATGTCTATCGCGGTCTTGGCTATGACGTGTTGGATGCGACCGGGATTGTCCCGGTCGCTAATACCGACAAGACCATCGGGGCGATCCCCTATTGGCGTCTGGCGCTGCAGCAGAACTTTGGCCGCAGCTATTTCCAGGCTGGCACCTATGGCTTGAGCGCGAGCGTGCTGCCTATGGGTGTCGACATCCCCGGCCGGGTCAACCGGTTCACCGACACAGCGCTCGATGCCAACTATCAGTTCGTGCTCAACCCCAAGACTGTCATCTCCGACATGATCTCGGCACACGCCACTTTCATCCACGAGGATGCGTCGCTACCGGCCAGTGAGATCATCAGCGGTGCGCGGCCTTCCCACGGATTGGACACGTTTCGTGCCGATGTGTCCTACAGTCTGGGTGCGACGGTCACCCCAACCATCCAGTATTTCCAGATCAGCGGCACCAATGATGCCGCCTATTGGGGGACGTCGAACGGCAGTCCGAGCAGCAGCGGTGTTATCATGGAAATCGCCTATGTGCCCTGGGGCAAACCGGACTCGTTCATCTCGTGGGGCAATGTCCGTTTCGCCATACAATACGTGAGCTATTTCCGATTCGATGGGACGACCAACGCTGCCTCAAACAACAACGCATTGTACCTCACCGTTTGGGCGGCGGCGCATTTCTGAATCCGCCAGCATCATCCCACAAGGAAATTCTCTTATGCGCACCCCTGTCATCATCGTTACTGCCGTCGCACTCACCGCATTCAGTGTCGCCGGGCGCGCGGCGAGTTGGACCATTGATCAAGCGGGGCAGCATTTCAGCGAGAAATCCGTCGTGTTGAATAAAGGTGATGCTGTCGTGTTCGCGAACCGTGACGATGTAACCCACAATATTACCGTCCTTGACGATGAAGACGACAACTCGAACGATCTCGGCTTGCAGAAGCCGGGTCAGGACCTGATCTACAGATTCGACAAGGCGGGTCGTTTCAGGGTTCGCTGTATCATCCACCCAAGCATGAAAATGACCGTCAATGTCAAGTAACGCAACACGGTCAGCCGATAACGGGCCGAACGAACGATATGGGAAGCGTTCTTCGGCTGCCGTCACCGGCAGGTTCGCGTGGATCATCTCGCGCGCACACCGATCCGCCCATGGCACCGGCTGGCACCATGAGTTGGGTCGTATGATGTCCATGAAATTGAAAATACTGAGTGCATGCCTAGGCTTTGTCGTGATCATCGTCATCCTTGGTGGACTGGCGCATCAGCAAGGCGCGCAAATGGGCCGGCTCGCCGTCAGTATCTACGATCATGACTTCATCGGCATGTCATACGCGGACCAGACGCAGGAGGAATTCCTGCGTATCGCGGCTGCACCTCGATCGGCTGATGCGCCGGGAAGCGCCCAGTTCCAGAGAGTGCTCGATCGGCTTGACGTCGCGCTGGAACGGACAGCATCGGAGCGTACACGCAGCGCAGGCTTGCAGGCACGCGAGTTGCTGGCGACGCTGCCGGGCATATCACCAGCGGATCTGGCGGAGCGGGTTGCGTTGACCGATCGGGCGATCACTCGGCTGGTCGGGAAATTCGCCGCCGACGGATTAGCGTCGCGCGACGAGGCCGAAGCGTTGGTGGCGCGAAGCGACCGCCTTGTGCTTATCGAGATCGCGGTGGCGGTGGGTCTGGCGCTGGCGATCGGCTGGCTGGTCGGGCGCATCCTGTCGCGGCCGCTGGCGCAACTCGTTCGCAGCCTTGGCCTACTCGCGACCGGCGAACTGGAGCATGAGGTCGCGCCGCATCTAGTGCGCCGCGGTGACGAAATCGGTGCGGTCGCGCGCGCCGCAGCGGTGTTTCGCGAAGCGATGCGGCAGAACGCACGTGCTGGCGAAGAACGCGAGCGAGAGCGCGAGAAGACCGAGGCGGAGAGGCGCAAGGCCGCAGCGCTTGAACTCACGCGAATGCGCCTGCTGAGCGACATGTCACAGGAAATTCTGATCATTCATCGTGACGGCCGCATTCTTCAGGTCAACGCCGCCGGCGGCCGCATGTTCGGGGTGCCGGACGAGCAGCTCATCGGGCGCCGGATGCTGGACCTTATCTTGGAGGCCGACCACCCGGTGATCATGCGTCGTATGCAACGTCGCGAGGCGGACCTCAATCACGAGGAGATCAACCTGCACCTAACCAATGGGGCGCTGGTCCCTGTCGAATTTTCCTGCAGCACGATTGACTACGAAGGCGAGCCAGCGACGGTAATGGCATTTCGCGACCTCTCCGATCACAAGCGCGACGCGGCAAGGATCCGGCATCTTGCGCATCATGACGCGCTGACTGATTTGCCCAACCGCTTCCTGCTGCAAGAACGATTGACTCACGCGCTTGACCTGGCCGAACGGTCGGAGGCCAGCCCGGCGGTGCTGTATCTCGATCTGGACCGCTTCAAGCCGATCAACGACCTGTTCGGACATGCCGCCGGCGATGCGCTGCTGATCCAGGTCGCCGCACGGCTGCACGGAGAGCTGCGATCGGTTGACACCCTGGCCCGCGTCGGCGGCGATGAGTTTGTGATTGTCGCGATGCTGGGTCATCCGGAGAATATTGCACTGCTTGCGGGGCGATTGGTTGATGCACTATCGCGGCCGTTCGACCTTGACGGCAACCAGGTCGAAATCGGGACCTCGATCGGAATCGCTCTCTACCCGAGAGACGGCACCAGCCAGCAGGCGCTCCTGCATGCTGCGGACACCGCGCTGTACCGCGCCAAGCGCGAGAAACGCGGCACCTTCCGCTTCTTCGAGCCTGCCATGGATGTGCATTTGCAGGCGCGCCAACAGCTTGAGCGCGACCTGCGGCGCGCGGTCGAGCGTGGACAGCTTTTATTGCACTACCAGCCCTTGGTCAGTTGCGCTACCAACGAGGTGGAGGGTTTCGAAGCGTTACTACGCTGGAACCACCCGGAGCGCGGTTTGATACCTCCGCTCGAGTTCATTTCGTTAGCGGAGGAGACTGGGCTGATCGTGGAAATTGGCCGATGGGTGCTGGAGACCGCCTGTGAAGCCGCCGCAAGCTGGAAGGAGCCGCATTGGGTTGCCGTCAACGTCTCCCCGGTCCAGTTCCGACAATCTGATCTGGCCAGTGTCGTGTCCGCGATCCTGGCTCGCACCGGCTTGCCTGCCAGCCGGCTGGAAATCGAGATAACGGAGGGTGTGCTTATGGACAACTCAAAGCGCGCCGCCGATGTGCTGTCGGCGCTGCGTAAACAGGGCGTGCGCATCGCGTTGGACGATTTCGGCACGGGCTACTCCAGCCTGAGCTATTTGCATGCTTTCAAGTTCGATAAACTCAAGATCGACAGATCCTTCGTGGCACGACTTGGCGAAGCGGAAGATGCGCTGATCATTGTCCGCACGATTATCGGCCTCGCGCACAATCTTGGCCTTTCGATCGTTGCAGAAGGTGTGGAAACGGCGCAGCAACTGGAGATGGTACGTGGTTTGATGTGTGACCACGCGCAGGGCTACCTACTTGGGCGGCCCATGCCGATGGCTGGTCGCTCGGAACCGACGGCGGCGCGGCCCAGGGGCCGGATCAATGCGGGCTCCAAGGTGGACACGCAATTGGCGAAGCTTCACGCCGGCTGAGAGCATGCGGAATGCCTGAGTACCTCTTCGCAAAGTCTGACGGTTATACCAAGCGTCCGCCGCTAGCTTTCTGACGGACACTAACGAAGTGGCACATCGCCGGGTGTCGGACACTGCCGGGCGCGGTCCGAGGGCGTGGCAAACGCGGCGAGCGCCGCGAATTTAAGTCATTCTGAGCGCCGAAAACAGCCGCTGAGCCGCGAGACGTGCGGGATGCGGAGCCGCGCGGTGCCATGACGGGAAATTTACCGCTGCATAAATCCCGCCGCTGCGTTGTCATAAAATGGCCACCCAGCGACCTCGATCGGTCCCAAGGTGGCAACGGTAGGAAAAGGAAAGGCCGGCACCATGGGCTTGTTACTGCTGATTCTGATCATCTTCCTGCTGTTTGGCGGAGGCGGATATTACGGCTACCGCTCCGGCTATTACGGCGGCGCGCATTACGGCGGCGGCCTGACGGTGATCCTGGTCATCGTCATCCTGTTCCTGCTGTTCGGCGGAGGTGGCTACTACCACCACTACTGAACGCGCGTGGGGTGGCCCGTATCGCTGTTGCGGCATCAGCGGGCGGGATCACCCCTATGACAACGAAGGTGACCGCCGCGGAAGCGCACAGGCTATCAGTGCCGGCGCGCGCGGCGGTCCCGGTGTCGGCAAGAGGATAGCAGATTTCGATCAGGTGGCGCGCCGTGCTTGAGTGCACGCGCGCTACCCCCCGACAAACTCCCCGGCCCGGTAGCCTTGCGCGAACAGCAGTGCCCGCAGACCCGCGTGGTCCACCCGAGCCTGCGCCGCCGCAGAAACGATCGGCTTGGCATGGAATGCCACGCCCAGGCCTGCCGCACACAGCATGTCGAGGTCGTTGGCCCCGTCTCCCACCGCCAGCGTTGCCGACAAGGGCAACCCATCCCGCGCGGCAAGTTCGCGCAGCGTCGCCACCTTGGCATGGCGGTCAAGGATCGGCTCCGCCACCGCCCCAGTCAGCGCCGCGCCATCGTCCAGCAACACATTCGACCGGTGCAGGTCGAATCCGACCATCGTCGCCACGCGGCTGGTGAAGAAGCTGAACCCGCCGGAGACCAGCGCGGTCATCGCGCCGCTCGCGCGCATCGTCGCCACCAACTCCTTCGCACCCGGCGTCAAGCGCACGCGCAGCCAGGTCTGCTCCAACGCCGTGAGCGGCAGGCCCTTCAGCATTGCCACCCGCTCGCGCAATGCCGCCTTGAAATCGAGCTCGCCGTTCATTGCACGCGCGGTGATAGTGGCGATATGGTCTTTCAGCCCGGCGAAGTCGGCGAGTTCGTCCAACGTCTCGCCGGTCACGATCGTGCTATCCATGTCGGCGACCAGCAGGCGCTTGCGCCGTCCCTGCGCCGGCTGGGTGATGGCGTCGACCGCGGCGCCGTCCAGCGCGGTACGGACCGCGGCCAGGTCGGGCATGGCGGCCAGGGAAATGTCCGCCGCCTCACCGGGCGACAGCACGGATATTGCGCCGTCGCCGAGTGCGTCGCGCACGCGGGTCAGCAGCGCATCGGTCAGCGATGTGGCCTCGCGGTTGGCAACCAGGGTCAGGATATATATCGAACCGGACGCAGTCTCTTCCGTCACCGCAATGGCAGCGCCTGCTCGCCTAGCATGTCGGACAGCACCACCGCGCGCGCTTCGTCGAGATCGACCTGGTTGGCGGCGAGCAGTGGCGCGGCGTCAGCCAGCACGGCGTCGACGTCCTGCATCAGCTTCAAGCGCTTGAACAGGTCTGGTCGAGTCAGCCCCATGCTCTCGCCGACGAGTTCCAGGAAGTTCACCACCTCGAACGGCCAATCGCGCTCGTGGCTGCACAGTTCGCGGTGGCAGTTGTGGTAGATGCCGGCCAGGGTGGTCACGCCTGCGTCCGCGGCTGCCTGCAACTGCGCGCTATGCACCTGCCGTTTGAAGTCAGGCAACGGGTTCAGCGTGTTGCACATGTAGCCGACGCGCGGCTGCGCCAGATCAACGAATTCCAGTCCCGGAATGGCTTCCAGGATGGCGCGCGCCGCTTCACTGACGCCGGCGACGCCCGGGTGTTCGTGCAGGCCGACGCGCTTCTCCACCCGGCGTGTCATCAGGGGACGCAGCGTATCCAGTCGCGCGGCCAGGAACAGCAGGAACGGTTGCAGATCGAGCGCGATGTCGGTCTTGCCCGGCGCGACGATCTCGCCAAGCTGCACTTGGCAGGTCGGGCACCAAGTCAGCGCGCGCCCGCCGACCGCGCCGGCCAATCGCTCGAGCGTCCGATATGCAACACGGCCGGAAGTCGCCACATCGCCGGCGCGGAACTGCAGCACGCCACAGCAATGCGACGGGCCACCCATCACGCGATAGCGGACGCCAAGCGCCTCCATGATGTCGAAGCACAGCAGCGCGATGTGCGGTGTCTTGATAAGGTTGCAGCCGGTGTAGAAGACTACATCGGGGGGCGTGTCGTCCTCGGCGTCATCGGCGCGGAAGCGTGACAGCAGGTCGGGCGCCAACTGCATGCGCGACAGGACGCGCACGCCTCTGGTCATGCCACCGAAGCGCGCGAATGCGTCGCGGCGCCGCGCGGTGGCATCGTTGCGGCGTTGCAGTGCAAGCCGCGCCATGGCCAGCATGAAGCGCGGATTGACGCCGTGTTGGCAGGCGGGGATGCAATGCCCACTGCCGGAGCATACCGTCGCCCAGCGTGCGGCAGCGTCGGGATGGTCGGTGCCGCGCAGAATGGCCAGCACGCCACCGGCGATGGCCTGCGGGTCGCTGGCGTCTATGCCGGCGGCCTCGGGCATCGGGCACACTTCGACGCAGGCGCCGCAGGATGTGCAGCGCTCCAACACTTCCGCCACGCGCAGGTCGAGTGCGATCTCGAACGGGCTGTCCGGCATGATCCCCTCCGTCGGTGCGGACTATAGGGCGGCGCCGTGTCTTTGGCATAGTGTAGCTTGTCGGCATGCGGACTGCCGGCAGCGGAACAGGAGGAAACGATGGCAATCACGGTGGTCTACGTTTCGTGTGCGGAGCCGCGGGAGATCGTGCGTTTCGCGATGGACCGCGACAGCGGCGAACTGCGGCGGATCGATACGACCTATGTGCCGGGGATCAGCAGCGCGTCCAACACCTCGATGCCACTGGCGGTCAGCCCCAATCGGCTTGTCGTGCATGCCGAATTGCGCCAGCCGCCCTATCCTTGCGTCGGCTTCGCGATCGATCCCGCGGATGGCGCGCTGAGTGTGGTTGGCAGCGCCAACCTGCCGCACTCGGTCTGCTATCTGACGATCGATCGGACTGGGAAACATTTGCTGGGCGCGTCGTATCAGGGTGGGCTGCTGGCCAGTCACGCGTTGGATGCGCGTGGCGTTGTCACCGGGCCGCCGACCCAGGTGGTGCCGACACCGCCGGCCGCGCATTCGGTGATCCAGGATGCCAGCGGCCGCTTTGTGTATGCCGCCAGCCTGGGCGGCGATGTGGTGATGCGGCTGCGGTTCGACGCCAACACCGGGTTGATGGACGACATGCAGACGGCCCCGATGCCCAAGGGTGCTGGGCCACGCCATCTGCGGCTGTCGGCGGATGGACGGTTGCTCTACGCGCTGTGCGAGTTGGACGCGACGATCGGCGTGTTCGCGGTGGAGTCGGAGACCGGGTTGCTGGAGCGGTTGCAGGTTTTGCGGACTCAGCCGGAGGGTTTTGCCGCCAAGGCAGCGGATATGCATCTGACGCCGGATGGGCGTTTTCTGTACGCCAGCGAGCGCGGGACCAGTACGTTGACGGGCTGCCGCATCGGTTCGGATGGGATGTTGACGGTGATTGGCCAGACCAAGACCGAAACGTGCCCGCGCGGGTTTGCGATCGATCCGCGTGGGCGGTTCCTGCTGGCGGTCGGACAGGAGAGCCATCATTTGAGCGTTTATCGGATCGATCCGCAGACGGGTGGGTTGGATGCGGCCGGGCGGCATCCGACGGCAGGTAACCCGAACTGGGTCGAGATTGTCGATCTGCCGGGCGCCTGATCGGTCTGTGCTGGGAATGATTTACAGCGTGTTCGTGGTGATTGGAATTGCCGCGTCTGTTTTGCACCTCTCCCGCTCTTCGCGGGAGAGGTCGCGAAGCCGTCGCGACGCGGGTGAGGGTCGTGCGGCGTGCACCACCCTCACCCGTCTCACTCCGCTCGCCGACCTCTCCCGCGAAGAGCGGGAGAGGTGTGCGTGGTTCCCGTGACCTTGAACCGGCTCTAATAGCCGGTCCGCGTCGCACCCACGACGTAGTTCTTGCGCGGGAACTCCTCCGTGTAGGACCGTAGACTCTTGGTCCCACCGCGCGCGCCCATGTCGCGGTACGGATGCGCGCGCAGTTTCTCGACGTCGATATCGATGCCGTGTCCGGGCACCGTCGGCAGCTCCACGTAACTGTCCTGCACCGTCAGTGGCTGCACGGCGATCGCATCGCATGCCGGCTTCAGGTTCACGAAGAACTCAGCGATCCAGAAATTTGGAATCATCGCCGACAGCGCCACCGTCGCCGCAAGCCCTACCAGCGTAGAGTTGTAGTTGTGCGGGGCCACCGCGACGGCGTGCGGCTGCGCCATCGCGGCGATGTCCAGCATCGCGGTGATGCCGCCACAGTTGCAGATATCCGGATTTATGATGTCCGCCGCGCGCGCCGCAAGTGCCTGGGCGAAGGCTTCCTTGGAATAGATCGCCTCACCGGTCACGATCGGGATGGACAGGTTACGGCGAACCTCGGCTACCAGTTCAATGTTGTCGCATAGGCAGGGTTCCTCGTACCAGCCGATGTCGAACTCGGTGATGCGTCGGCCGATGCGAATGGCGTGCATCGGTGCCAGCCGGCGATGCACCTCGACCAGCAGGGTGAAGTCCGGCCCCAACGTCTCACGCATTGCCTTGACGTAGCGCACGACGTGGTCCTCGTCCTCCTTGTGGATAAAGCTGCGCCACGGGCCGGGGAACGGGTCCCACTTGAGTGCGGTGAAGCCCGCCGTCTTGACCTTCAGCGCGCGCTCGAGGTTCTGCTCGATCGTCTCCTGCCCGTTCGACCAGCCGTTGGCGTAGACCTTCACCCGCTCGCGCGAGGCACCGCCCAGCAGGTCGTACAACGGCAGTTTGGCGTGTTTTGCAACGATATCCCACAGCGCGATCTCGATCCCGCTCCATGCCGACATCAGATCGAGCGAGGCGCGGCGTATCGCGAAATCCTCGAACATGATCTGCCCGGTGTGGCGGATGTTGAACGCGCTACGCCCGACCACGTGTTTGGCCATCGCTTGCAGGCACAACTCGATCACCTGCTCCTTGCCGGCGGTGACATAGGCCTCGCCCCAGCCGTGCAGGCCGGTGTCAGTCTCCACCCGGCAGAACAAAAGGTTCTTTGCTGTTCCTGGATCGAACAGGAACGTTTCGATGCGTTCGATCTTCATCGTGCCCCTCCCTTACGCAGTCGCCTACGCGGCGGTGAAATTTGGCGGCCGGCGCTCGGCCATCGCCTTGGTGCCCTCGCGGAAATCGTCAGTCTTGCGCAGCCAGTCCTGCTCCTCGTATTCGCGCTCTGTCGCCTGGGCGACGGCCTCGGCGAGGCCGCGCCGCAAAGTCTCGCGCGTCGCCACAATCGCCAGTGGCGCGGACCCGGCGATGTCGCTTGCGACTTCGATCGCCTTGGCGCGCACCTGATCGAGTGGCACACAGTAATCCGCCAACCCAAGTTTCAACGCTTCATCGCCCGGCACGCGACGGCCGGTGTACATCAGCATCGCGGCAGTCTGCATGCCCACCAACCGCGGCAACGTCGCAGTCAGTCCGAATCCGGGATGAAATCCCAGCCGCGTGAAGTTGGCGGAGAACCGTGCCTCCCGGCAGGTCACCCGGAAATCCGCCATCACTGCCAGGCCAAGCCCGGCGCCCACCGCAGCGCCCTGCACGACCGCAACGATTGGCTTGCCGGTGCGCCATAGCCGCTGCGCCTCCTTGTACAGGTGTCGCCCGCGCGTGCCACCCAAGGCCACGCCATCAGGGCCGCGATTGGAAAAATCGGCGCCGGCACAGAAATGCTTGCCTTCGGCACACAGCACGATGGCGCGGCAATCGCGGGTGCGGTCCATGTCCTCCAGCACGTCGGCGATCTCGGCGACCATGTCGGTGTCGACGAAGTTGTTCGGGCCACGCCGGATCTCAACGATGGTGATCACGCCTTCCCGGCTGACGCCGATGTGCTTGAACGTCGCGGTATCAGCCATTGTGGTTTCCTCCATTCGCAAGCTGGTGCTGCCACCATATGTGGCGACCCTGGGTTCGTCACCCCCAACATTTCATCACACCTGGCATTGCCCAACTCGGACGGATCAGCAAGTCTGCCCGGACGGGATGGGAAAACGCGGATGAATTTCGATTTTTCCGACGCTCTGAAGCCGCGCGCGCGGATGAGTTGCTGGCTGCTGCCTCGCGTCATGACCCGCCCACGCGCGCGACCGAAGGCTGGGCCGAGAACAAGCTCGGGCGAGCCGTGACGGATAGCGATGCCATGAACCATCCGCTCGAGTCCCTCTTCTGGCCGCGATCGATCGCGGTGCTTGGCGCCTCGCCGGATATCCATCGCATCCGCGGGCGCCTGCTGCATCACCTGAAAGGCAACGACTTCCCGGGCCGCATCCTGCCGATCAACCCGAGCTACAGCGAGATCGACGGCCTGCCCTGTTACCCAACTCTTGCCGCGGCGGGCACGCCGATCGATCTCGTTCTGATGGCGATCCCGGCCGCGGGCGTCGCCGCGGCGACCGAGGACTGCGCCCGTGCCGGAGCGAAGCACGTCGTCATCATCAGCTCCGGCTTTGCGGAAGAGGGCGGCAGTGCGGATGTAGCACAGCTTCAGCTTGCCGAGATTGCCCGGCGCACCGGCACCCGTGTCACCGGACCGAATTGCGAGGGGTTCTTCAATATCGACGGCAGAGTGGCCTGCACCTTCAGCCCAACGGCCGAGATCGGTGGCACGGCATCGACCCAGCCGCGCGTATCCACGCGGCGCATCGGGGTGATTGCGCAATCGGGCGGCATCGGTTTCGCATTGTTCAACCGCGGCCAGGCTGCCGGGTTGTCATTCAGTTACGTGATCTCCACCGGCAACGAGGCCGACCTTAGCGCTGCGGACTTCCTCGACTACATGGTGCAGGACACGCGCACCGAGGTGGTGATACTGTTCCTGGAGGCGGTGCGCGATGGGGGGCGCTTCGTCGCGGCATTGGAACGGGCGCGCGCTATTGGCAAGCCCGTGGTTGCCATCAAGATCGGCGCGTCGGAAGCCGGGCAGCGCGCCTCTGCATCGCACACGGCCTCGCTCAGCGGTTGGCAGACCGCCTATCGCGCGGTGTTTGCCCGCTACGGCGTGATCGAGGCGGACGATCCCGACGACGCGGTGGCGATCGCCGGCGTGCTGACTACCTGTCCGTTGCCGAAAGGACGCCGTGCCGCGGTCGTTACGGTGTCCGGCGGCGGCGGCGCGTGGATGGCGGACGTGCTGTCCGCGCACGGACTGCAGGTGCCGGCGCTGTCGCCTTCGTTGCAGGAGCGGTTGCGACCATTCATGCCGTCCTACGGCGCGTCGGCCAATCCGGTGGATGTGACCGCGCAGGGATCCAATACCGGTCCGGCCGTCATGTCGGCATTGGAATGTCTGACCGCGTCCGACGAGATCGACCTGGTGGTGCTGGTGACCTCGCTGACCAGTGAGACGCGCGTGTCGCTGGATCCGGCGCGGCTGCGCGCGGTCGCGGAGCACCAGGCGAAGCCGGTCACGGTGTGGACCTACACGATGCCGTCGGCCTTCGGCCGTGCCAAGGCGGCAGAGTGCGGGCTGTTCCTGCACACGGATCTGCAAGGCTGCGGCCGCGCGATGGGACAGATCGCTGCCTATGCCGCGGGTCTGCCGCGCTCTTTGCCGGCGCCCGCGATCATAGCCACCCGGATCGCATTGGCGAACGACCTGCCGCACGTCCTGACCGAGCATCGGGCAAAGACGTTGCTTGCTGCGTACGACCTGCCGACAGTGGCCGAGCAGCTAGCGACATCGGAGACGGAAGCTGCGGAGATCGCGACACGCATCGGCTTCCCGGTTGCTTTGAAAATCCAATCCCCCGACATCCCGCACAAGACAGAGGCCGGCGGCGTGCGACTGAACTTGCGCGACGCAGCGGCGGCGGCCATCGCATATCGGCACATCATGCAGGCTGCCACGCGCAATAAGCCCGACGCCGCGGTCGAGGGCGTGCTGGTGCAGAAGATGGCGCCGCGCGGACAGGAGTTGGTTATCGGCATGGTCAACAATGCCACCTTCGGCCCGATCATGATGGTGGGCTTCGGCGGCACACTGGTGGAGTTGATGGGCGACGTCGTGCACAGCCCCGCGCCGGTTGACGCCGCCGAAGCCATGCGCATGCTCGACACGCTGCGCGCGGCGCCCTTGTTGCACGGATTCCGCGGGGCGCCGGCGCCGGACCTGATGCCGCTCGTCGCGTTGATTGCCCGCATCGCCGACATCGCGCTGTTGCACCGCGACCGGATTCGCGAAATGGAGTTCAACCCGGTGATCCTGCATGCCGATGGCTCGGGCATTACGATCGCCGACGCGCTGATCACACTGAACGAGGCTTGAGAATGTTCGAGATCCCCGAAGAACACCGCATGCTTCAGGACCTGGTGGCAAAGTTCGTCGACAACGAACTGATGCCGCTGGAAGACGCGGTGCTGAAGCGGGAGATGCAGGGCGACAAAGCCTATCTGACGGAGGCCGAGGAAGCGCCGCTGCTGGCCCGGTGCAAGGAGCTTGGGCTGTGGGGCTTGGACGTGCCCGAAGAGTTCGGTGGCGCCAACCTGCCCACCGTCGCGCTGATCGGCGTATACGAGGAACAGGGCCGCACCCCGGTGCCGTTCACCTTTCCGCCCGACAGCCCGAACCTGCACATGCTGATGGCGGTGGCGAATGACGAGCAGCGGCGCAAATACCTCGATCCTTACGCGCGCGGCGTCGCGAAGTCGGCGATCGCGATCTCCGAGCCGGGGGCTGGCGGCGATCCGGCGGGCATGACTACCCGCGCTGTGCAGGATGGCGAAGACTGGGTGATCAACGGGCGCAAGATCTGGGTCAGCCGGGTGCCATACGCCGACTTCGTGATCCTGATGGCACGCACCGGTGAGGGCAAGCGGCAGGAGGGCATCACCGCCTTCATTGTCGAAAAAGCAACGAAGGGCTTTATCATCGAGCGCGAGATTCCCATGCTCGGCGGCCAGCGCACGTATGAACTGGTGTTTGAGGATTGCCGCGTTCCGGCACGGCAGGTGTTGGGCAAGCTGGGGCAAGGCTTCGCGCCGATGCAGCTGCGCCTGACAGTGCGTCGGTTGCAGATGGGTGCCTGGTGCGTCGGCGTCGCACGCCGCGCGCTGGACATGATGATGGACCATGCGAAACAGCGTTCGACGTTCGGGGTGAAGCTGGCGGATCGGCAGGCGATCCAGTGGTGGATCGCCGACGCAGCGGTGAAGATCCATGCCTGCCGGCTGATGGTGCTGGACGCCGCGGCGAAGCAGGATGCCGGACAGGACGTGCGCAGCGAGGCGTCGATGGTCAAGCTGTTCGGTACAGAGATGGCGCAGGAGGTGGTGGACCACGCGATGCAGACCTTCGGGGCGATGGGGGTTGCCAAGGAGCTGCCATTGCAGTTGATGATGCAGAGGGTGCGGACGATGCGTGTTTACGAAGGCCCGTCGGAGGTGCACCGCATGGTGATCGCCCGGCGGATGCTGGCGAGCAGGAAATAGCGATTCCAGGGAAAACGGAAGATGGATGCAATCGATCTGCTGCTGACGCGGGAGTCGGCGCTGAAGCTGGAAAGTCCAGGGCCGACCGAGGCCGATTTGGATGTGATGATCCAGAGCGCATTGCGTGCGCCTGATCATGGGCGGCTGCGGCCGTGGCAGTTCGTGGTTGTACCGGAGGACAAGCGCGCTGCGTTCGGTGAGTTGCTGGCGGCTTCGATGGCACGGCGGAGGCCGGATGCGCCGGAGGAAGAGTTGGCGCGAGAGCGGGGCAAGGCGATGCGTGCGCCGGTGATCGTGGTGGCGGCGGCAAAGCTGGCGAAGGGGCACAAGATCCCCGAGGTGGAGCAGCTTCTGTCGGCCGGCGCGGCGGTGCAGAACATCATGCTGGCGGCGAATGCGCGGGGGTTTGGCGCGATGTGGAAGACCGGCGCGCCGGCGTATGATGTGTCGGTGAAGGACGCGCTGGGGGTTGCGCCGGATAGTGAAATCGTTGGGTTTCTGTATCTTGGTACGCAGGTAGGCGGGGGGATACAGGTGCCTCGGCCGATGGCGAAGGATTATGTGTCGGTATGGGGTGGATAATCTGCCTCTGCTGCTCCCTCCCCCCTTGAGGGGGAGGGCTGGGGTGGGGGGTGTCGCGGCAGGCTGCTGGCACCAACCCCTCCCCCTGCCCCCTCCCGCTGTACAGACCGGGGACATGGGTAACAGCTGTTCGGAGACATGGGTGACACTGGTTCGGCCGGATTTGGCCGGATTGAGGAACACTCGATGCCTTTGTGGGAGCTGTCGGTGGTGGAGCAACGGGAGACGTTCGTGAAGCTTGCCCTGGCGAGCGGCGCGAACCGAAGCGAGTTGTGCCGGGAATTCGGGATCAGCCGGAAGGCCGGCTACAAATGGCTTGAGCGGTATCGAGCGGCGGGCGGCGCAGGTCTTGGCGATCGCTCGCGTCGTCCGCACGCGAGCCCATCGCGGACGGCTGATGCGACGGTGGCCGAGGTGCTGCGTATCCGGGCGTCGAGCAATAACGCCTGGGGTGGACGCAAGATCGCCTGGACGCTGGCCAGCCATGGCTGGCGGCCAGTGCCAGCATTGAGCACGATCACCGAGATCCTGCGTCGCCACGGCAAGCTGGATCGCCAGGCGCAGCATCCCGGGCCGCATGTTCGATTTGAGCGCGCTGAACCCAACGAATTGTGGCAGATGGACTTCAAGGGGCATTTCGCGCTGGCGCTGGGGCGCTGCCATCCGCTCACGGTGCTCGATGATCACTCGCGGTATTCGCTGTGCCTCGAGGCCTGCGACAACGAGCAGGACCTGACAGTTCGCGACCGCCTGAGGACGTTGTTTCGCCGCTACGGACTGCCGTTTGCGATGCTGATGGACAATGGCGCGCCATGGGGTGACTGCGGCGGCCAACCCTTCACCATCTTCACGGCATGGCTGATGCGCCATGGCATCAGGGTCAGCCACGGGCGTGCCTACCATCCGCAGACGCAAGGCAAAGAGGAGCGTTTCCATCGTTCGTTGAAGGCGGAGGTTCTCGACCGCAACAGCTTTGCCGATCTCACGGCGTGTCAGCGCGCCTTCGACCGATGGCGGCCGATCTATAATCATGAGCGGCCGCATGAGGCGCTTGGCCTCAAGCCGCCGGCGGCGCGCTATCGCCCCAGCCCGCGGGCGTTCTGCGAGGATTTGCCGCCGATCGAGTACGGGCCTGGCGATATTGTTCGCAAGGTCGACAGCGAAGGTGTGATCAGTTTCAGGAACCGGCCCATTCGCATCGGCAAGGCGTTCCGCAAGCAACCCGTGGCGCTGCGGCCCAGTTCGGACGATGGCGTCTTCGACGTGCACTACTGCGTCCATCGCATCGGCCAGCTGGATTTGCGACCCCTCGCCGCGGCCGCCTGTGGATTTGTGGACATCGCAAGAGCGATGCCCACAAATCCACAGGCGCAGCATCAACACCAGGTCAAAAATGGACTTTGACCCAAAGTGGAGAAGTGTCACCCATGTCTCCGAACACCTGTCACCCTTGACTCCGGTCCAAACACCCGCAAGGGAAGGGGGAGTAGTTCTATGTCCGCCCTACCCCAGGCGCACCCTCGCCGCCGGATGACTATCCGGCAGCCGTGCTCGGCCGAGTCCATATAGTTTCTCCCGCAACGTTCCGGGCGCGTAGGCCGTTTTGTAGACGCCTCGTGTCTGCAGCTCCGGCACGATCAGGTCTGCGAAATCAACGAAGGTCTCCGGCGTCACGGCATAGGCCAGGTTGAAGCCGTCGATCCCGGTTTCCTCCGCCCAGCTCAGCATCTCGTCCACCACGCGCCGCGGCGACCCCACCACCACAGGTCCGCGCCCGCCGATCGCCGCGTGTGCCGCGATTTCCCGCACCGTCCACGTGTGGTCCGGATCGGCCGTGGTAAACGCCTCCAGCGCCGAGACCATCGCGTCGCGCTCGCTGTAGCGTAGCGGCGCGTCCAGCGGCAGCGCGCCAAAATCCACGCCGGTCCAGCCGGACATCAGCGCCAGCGCGCCCTCTTCGCTGACATGCGTGCGGTATTCTGCCAGCTTCGCCTGCGCCAAGGCGTCGGTGCGATCGGTCACGATCGTCATCATGGTGAAGATCAGAATCTCCGCGGGGTCGCGTCCGCTTGCCGCGGCGCGGCGGCGGATATCGGCCACGATTGGCGCGATCACCCGCTTCGACGGACCGTTGATGAACACGCACTCCGCGTGGTCCGCGGCGAACTGCCGCCCGCGTGCGGACGCGCCCGCCTGGTACAGCACCGGCGTCCGTTGTGGCGACGGTTCGGCCAGGTGGATGGCGTCGAGTTGGTAATAGGGCCCGTCATGCCGCACGCGATGAATCCGGTCCAGAGTCGGCAAAGATTCGCCGCTGCCGGTCACGCAGCACCGCCCCGTCCTGCCAGCTTGCCTCCCACAGTTTGTAGACCACCTGCATGTAGTCCTCGGCCACGGCGTAGCGCGTGTCGTGGCCGGCCTGCTCGCGCTGACCCATCCCCTGCGCGGCACTATTCAGGTAGCCGGTAACGATGTTCCAGCCGATCCGCCCGTTGGTCAGGTGGTCCAGCGTGGACATGCGCCGAGCGAAGGGATAGGGCGGCTCGAACGTCAAGGTGCAAGTTACGCCGAAGCCCAGGTTGTGCGTGACCAGCGCCATCGCCGGGACCAGCATCAGCGGGTCGTTCACCGGCACCTGCACCGCCTGTTCCAGCGCAGTGCGCGGGCCGCCGCGATACACATCGTAGATACCCAGCACGTCGGCCAGGAACAGCGCGTCGAACAGCCCGCGCTCCAGTGTGCGCGCCAGGTCGGTCCAGTAGCCGAGCGTGTTGTAGCTGTCGGCGCGGTCACGCGGATGGGTCCACAATCCGGGCGACTGGTGGGCCACGCAGTTCATATCAAAGGCATTCAGGCGGATCTGCTTGAGCATCTTGCAACCTCGGCCAATCGGGACATGGCAGCTAAACCACGGATAACAAGGCGTCGGAACCGCGTCACGGTTGTCCGATCCGATCATAGCGCCCAAACTCGCTGCAAGCGTCGGCGGCACGCCGGGACTACCACGCAGAGACTTGGGGAACGTCCAGTCAGTGAGCGAGATCAGCACGGCGCGCGCGGCGCCGGCGCGCACTTCCGTGCTGTTTGCCAACGGCGACTTCTGGCGCCTGTGGTACGCCGGGCTGGTCGCGTTCGTCGTCCGCTGGCTGGAAACCCTGGCGGTGGCGGTCTTCGTCTATCGCGCCACCGGCTCGCCCTTCCTCGTTGCCATGATGACCATGCTGCGGCTGCTGCCGATGGGGCTGTTTGGCGCGGTGCTCGGTGCAGTGGCCGAACGGATCGAACGGCGTAGCGCGCAGATCGGCGTCATCGCGCTGATGGGTTGCACCTCGGCCGCCTTGGCGATGCTGGCGTATGGCGGCCACCTCGCGGTCTGGCAGCTTGCGCTGGCCAGCTTCATCAACGGCCTTGGCTGGGCGACCGACAACCCGGTGCGCCGCGTGATGATCGGCGAGGTGGTTGGCAACCAGAAGATGGGCGTGGCGATGTCGATCGATGTCGGCACCAACAACGCCAGCCGCATGCTGGGCCCCACCATGGGCGGCATATTGTTCGCCACGGTCGGCGTCGGTGGCGCGTTCGTGCTCAGCGTGGTGCTGTACACGACGTCGCTGCTCGTGATGCTAGGTCTGCGCTATCGCAACGACCCGGGCCAGCTCGGTGGCGGGTCGGTGCTTCAGCGCATGCGCGACGGACTGGCGCTGGTGCGGCAGGATCGGCGGCTGATCGGCACGCTGGTGATCACCGTGATCTACAACGTGTTCGGTTGGCCGTTCACGTCGATGGTGCCGGTGATCGCGCAAGACCGGCTGCATCTGGCGCCGGAATGGATCGGCATCATGGCCAGCATGGACGGCGTTGGCGCCTTCATCGGTGCGACCGTCATCGCGCTGTTCATCGGGCCGCGTTTCTACGCACGCACCTATCTGTGCGGCGTGACCAGCTACATGCTCATGCTACCGATATTCGCGTTGGCGTCGCGGCCGATCACCGCCGGCGCCGCGCTGCTGCTGACCGGGATCGGCGGCGCCGCGTTCAGCATCATGCAGGCGACCCAGGTATACCTCGCCGCGCCACCGGCGATGCGCAGCCGCGTGCTGGGCGTGCTCTCGGTGTGCATCGGCATCGGCCCGATCGGCTTCGTGCACCTGGGGTTGCTGGCGGACGCAATCGGCGCGCCCTGGGCGACCGCGACGATGGGGATCGAGGGGTTGGCGGCGCTTGCGCTGACGTTCCGCTGGTGGCGCATCATTCTGACTTGATGCGCGATCAGTTCCAGGTCGCGCCGAACGTCGCGCTCGAGGTCGGCCAGACCTGTAGGCGGCATGCGATCCGGCCACGCCTAGCGCCGGAAGTGGTACTTGAAGCGCGTGCCGGCGGCCTCGATGCGCCCCGCGGTCGGGGACGGGAAATGCACCGGCAGGATGACCGTATCGGTCTCCGCAACCGAGTTCAGGAACCGCCGCCGCGATTGCGCAGCCAGCGCTGGATCCCAGCAAAAGATCGTGGACCAGTCAGGCTCCCGGCATTGCAGCGCGTGGTGCATCATGTCGCCGGTCACCACCGCGCGCTGCCCCTTGGAACGGATGTTGACACAGCAATGACAGGGCGAGTGGCCTGGTGTCGGGGTCAGCGACACCAGGTCGTTCAGCACGTAGTCGTCGTCGACCAGCAGTGCCTGGCCGGCGGTGACAATCGGCTCACAATTGTAGCGCCAGACATTGCCGGGCGGGTTCTCGCCGCGCTTGTCGGCGACCTGCCATGCGGCGTACTCGCGTTTGTGGAAGACGTATTTCGCGTTGGGGAAGGTCGGCACCCAACGCCCGTCGCGCAGCACCGTGTTCCAGCCGCAGTGATCGATGTGCAGATGCGTGCAGAACACGTAGTCGATCTGCTCGAACTTCAGTCCGGCGGCCTTGAAACCATCCAGCCACGGCTGCTTGGGGTAATCCATCGGGGCCGGGTAGCCCTTGTCCTCGCCGGTGCAGGTATCGACCAGAATGGTGTGGTGCGGCGTGCGAATGAGGAAGGTCTGGTAGGTGATCACCATCCGGTTCGACGCGGCGTCGTAGACCACCGGATCGAGATCGGCGAGATGCGCACGGCCTATCTCCGGATCGTAGTCGGGAAACATCGCCTCCGGAATACGCCACGGCCCGTCGCGCTCGATGATGGACGTGATGGTAACGTCGCCGATCCGGATCTCTTGCATGCTGCCTCGCTTGGTCAGGGGAGCGAGGCAATGATCTGCCGGAATGCCTCCTCGGGGAAGGCCTTGAGCGAGGTGGTGCGCACATTCCCCATCTTGCCAAGGATCAGCGAGAAGCGTGCCGCCACTGCGTCATCCAGGGCGTCGTAGATCCCAACTAGGTCGTATTCGCCCAGGGTCATATAGAGCGAGCGGAATTGCCCGCCCATCTCCTCCAGTGTTTTCTTGGCTGCATCGATCCGGCGTGGGTTTTCCTCGATGGCGCGGATGCCCTGATCGGTCCATCTCGCCAGCATCACGTATGTGGGCATGGCTTGTTTCCTCCCGTCAGCGGAGGGCAGCGTAGCAGGATGGCCGGGGAAGCGCGAGAATTGTGCGCTCAGGCCGCCAATGCACTGCGCCCGACCAGGGCGCCACCGCGCAACGCGCCAGGGCGCGTATCGCCCCATTGCACGGCATTCTCCTTCGGCAACGTGCGGGTGAACGGCGCGGCAAGCCAGATGCGCAGCAGCACCCGCTGCCGGCCCGACGCGACATCGTCGATGAACTGTGTGCGGCCGTGGTAGGTCACGTGCTGGTTCAGGAACTGCGTGTCACCCACCTCGAACGGCGCACGCAGACAGACCTCCTCGCCGAGGACGTGAATCAGGTCCATCGCCTCGATCTGCGCGTTGGTCAGCCGTGGCACGTCCGGCATTTCCTGCGCCTGGGTGATGTAGGTGCGCGAGGTACTGGCTGGTGAAACTGCCGTCGGTGGCGCGGGCGAACACCGGCATTGGGAACACGCGATCCTCGCGCGCGCCCTCCTCGTCCGTTGGGCGCATTCGCCAATAGGGTTCGTATAGTACGCGCAACAGATCGGGGCGACGGCGAAGGATCTCATTGTGCAGCGTGATGCTGGAGACCACTTTGGACACGCCGCCTTCCATCGCGTTGGTCGCGCAAAGCAGACACAGCAGATCGGTCTTGTCGGTATGGAAACGCAACGCCCCAGTGGAGTGCGCGATGGTGCGCACGGATTTCAGCGGGCCGGTGCCGTCATAGGTCAGCGCCGCGCCGCTGCCGGTTTCGTCCTTCACCTCACCGAGTACCTCGCCGGCAGCGGTCTGGTAGACCGGCGTGCCGAGATTGACGCAGAAGCCCCAGAACAGCCGCTTCAGATCGTCGCGCGTAAGGCTGTCGGCTGGCACTCCGGTCAGGCGCACGACGCCGGGGCCGCGTTCGAGTTGTTCCGCCATCCAGGCGAACAGCGGCGCCAGTTCGGGCACCGGGAAGGCAATCTTGCCGAAGCCGGGGCAGGGCGTGGCATGCGACGCATGGGTGGCGCGTTGTAGAGCGGCTAACTCGGCCGCGGTCAGCGCGCGACGCCAGGCGGGCGAGTATAGCAACTCGTCGCCGTGCCAAGCGGCTGGGCCTTCGATCGGAGTTAGCATGTCGTCCATGGAAATCACCCCTGTGCGCGTCAAGCATGCACCCGATTGAGGAAGCGGACCATCCGATCCAACGCGCTGCCATTGAGGATGTCACCCGCCGGCATACGCCTTGCTGCACGCGCGATGCGCGGTCACGATGGCACCACAACGACAAAGGGGTTGGTCGATGACGCTCGCACGACATGGGGCGATCGTGCTTGGCGCTGGCGTGGCGGGGCTGTCCACCGCACTCTATCTGCAACGGTCGGGTGTCGCCGTGGCAGTGATCGATCCGCTGCCTCCGGCGGGCGGTGCGTCCTTCGGCAATGCCGGGCTGCTCAGCCCCGACACCGCGGTGCCGATCGCGCTGCCCGGGATGCTGCGCAAGGTGCCCGGTTGGCTGGCCGACCCGCTGGGTCCACTGTCCGTGAGGCCCAGCTACTTCCCGCGCGCGCTGCCCTGGCTGCTGCGCTGGATCGAGGCCGGGCGCCTGAGCCGCGTGATGGCGATCTCCGATGCGATGCGCGCGCTGCACCGCGAGACGTTGACCTGCTGGCAGGAGCTGTTGGGGCCGGTGCTGTATCGTGAGCTGATCCGCCCGGTGGGACAGGTGCAGGTGTGGGAAGGCGACGGCGAGAGCGCCAGTGCGGTAGTGGAGCGCCAGGTGCGGGAGCGGCACGGTATCCGCGCCGACGAACTCGGCGCCGATGATCTGCGTCAGATGTTTCCCGGGATGGCGCGCGAGGTGACGCGCGGCCTGCTGGTGCCGGGCAACGGCTATACCGTCAGCCCGGCGCGCAGCGTCCGCACCTTGGGCGAGTTGTTCCGCCAGGAGGGTGGCACGCTGATCAATGAGCGCGCAATGAAACTGATCCCGCAGGACGGCGGCTGGATGGTAATGACGAATATTTCCAACCGCAGCACGGAGAACGTCGTGGTTGCCGGCGGTGCGTGGTCGCGGCAATTGCTGGAACCGCTCGGCATCAAAGTGCCGCTGGAGACCGAGCGCGGTTATCACGCCATGCTGTTCGATCCGGAAGTGACACCATCGCTGCCGATCAGCAACAAGACGCGCGGCTTTGGGGTCACGCCGATGGAGGACGGGCTGCGCATCGCCGGTACGGTGGAGATCGCCGGTCTGGACGCGCCGCCGAACGAGGAGCGGGCGAAGATCCTGGTGGGGCATGCGAAACGGATGTTCCCCGCGCTGAAGGGTGAGCAGGTGCGCTATTGGATGGGTTTTCGGCCCTCGACCCCAGACAGCCTGCCGATCCTGGGTCCGGCGCCTGGGCGCACCGGGCTTCATTTCGTGTTCGGCCATGGGCATTTCGGCATGACGGGCGGGCCGCCGAGCGGACGTTTGGTGGCGCGGTTGATCGCCGGCCAAGCTCCGGGCATTGATCCCGCGCCGTACGCGGCGCAACGGTTCAGCTGAAGAAGGCACAGGCAATGGCGGACGGCGAGATCTATCATTCCTCCTTCAAGGCGATGCCGTATTGGTGGGAGGCGTATCATCCCACCGCGCAGGACCCGCTGGACCTGCCGGGACGGGTGCGCGTCGCGATTGTTGGCGGCGGCTATGGCGGGTTGTCCACCGCGCTGGAGGCGTCGAAGCAAGGCGTGGACTGCGTCGTGCTGGAAGCGGCCGAGTTGGGGTTCGGTGCCAGCACCCGCAATGGCGGCGGCGTCAGCGGTGGGGTGAATATCGGCAAGAGCTTCTCCGGCAAGAGCCTCGATCCGGGGTCGGAGCGGGCGCAGGCAGTGCTGGCAGATGGCGCCGATGCGTTCAGCCTGATCGAGCGGTTGATAGTTGAGGAAGGCATCGACTGTCATTGGAAGAAGACTGGCCGTTTCGTGGGGGCCTGGACGCCGGCGCATTACGCCGGGCAGGCGAGGAAGATTGCGTTGCTGAACAACGCCGCTCGATCGGAGGCTTATATGGTTCCGCGCGAGCGTCAGCGCGAGGAGATGGCGAGCGATTATTACTATGGTGGCATGGTCGTGGAGCGTTCGGCCAATCTGCATCCGGCGCTGTATTACAAGGGATTGCTGGATGCTTGCCGCGCGCGTGGCGTGCCGGTGTGCGCTCGTGCACCGGTGACCAGGATCACCGAGCACAACGGTGGCTGGCTGGTGCGGACCGAGCGCGGTGAGGTGCAGGCTGACGAGGTGGTGATTGCGACCAACGGCTACACCGGCGATATCACGCCGGAACTGAAACGGCGTGTGGTGCCGCTGGCCAGCCATATCATCGCCACCGAGGAACTGCCGCCGGACCTTGCGGCATCGCTGATCCCGAAGGGACGGACCTTGTCCGACACTCGTCGTGTGCTGTGCTATTATCGGATGTCGCCGGACGGCAAGCGGATGATCTTCGGCGGGCGTGCTCGGTTCACCCCGGTGACACCGCTACAGAGCGCGCCGATCCTGCACCGGTTCATGACCGACCGGTTCCCGCAGTTGCGCGGCACGAAGGTCACGCATGCCTGGACCGGCAATGTCGCGTTCACGCTGGATGCGCTGCCACATATGGGCCGGCAGGATGGCATGCACTATCTGCTGGGCTGCAACGGCAGCGGCGTGGCGATGATGACCTATCTGGGCTGGCAGACGGCGCGCAAGATCGCCGGTGTGGCCAACCAGCCCAGCGCATTCGACACCGAGGAGTTTCCGACCCATCCGCTGTATTCCGGCAATCCATGGTTCCTGCCGGCGATTGGTGGATGGTACCGGTTGCGTGACAACCTGGATCGCAGGTTGGCGTCGTTGTCGTCATAGGTAAGGACGAAGCATGACCATTTGGGACAATATAGTTATCGGCGCCGGATCGGCCGGCGCGGTGCTGGCGGCTCGGCTGTCGGAGGATCCCTGGCGACAGGTGTTGCTGTTGGAGGCCGGGCGCGACTGGCGGGCGGGCGAGGCGCCCGCGGCGATGCGCAGCGCCAATCCGCTGGCGATCATTCTGCCGCCGGAGCTACAGGCGGCCTGGCAATGGCCCGGGCTGATGGCGCGGCGAACGGCGCAGCAGGAACCGCGGCTTTACTGGCGCGGCCGTGGGCTTGGCGGCAGCTCGGCGGTCAACGGGCAGATCGCTATTCGCGGCGTAATGGATGCGTTCGACCAATGGGCGGAGGCCGGATGCGAGGGCTGGTCAGCGGCGTCCGTACTGCCGCTTTTTCTTCGTATCGAGGACGATCCGGACCCCGGCGCGGTGGCGTATCACGGGCGCGGTGGGCCGGTGCCGGTGTATCGCGCGCCGGCGGAAAGCTGGGGGCCGATCGATCGCGGCCTGCGCGATGCGGCGCTGGCCTTGGGGTATCCATGGAACCCCGACCTGAACGCCCCGGACGGAGAAGGCATGTCGTGCTATCCGATCAACAGCCGTGGCGGGGTGCGCGTCTCGACCAATGAAGCGTATTTGGAGCCCGCAAGAGCGCGCGGCAATCTGACGATTCGCGGCGGAGCGCTGGTCGATCGCCTGCTGATGGACGGCGCCACCGTCGTTGGCGTGCGGGTCAAACCGCCTGATCAGGGCTGGATGGAGATCAAGGCGCGGGAAGTGATCCTGTGCGCCGGCGCGGTGCACTCGCCGGCGATCCTGTGGCGGTCGGGACTGGGGCCGGCGGATGAGTTGAAACGTCTAGGGATCGTTCCGCTGCATGATATACCGGCGGTGGGGCGGCATTTCATCGAGCATCCGGTGGTGCGTGCGATGATCACACTGCGGCCGGCGTATCGGCCGACCGATCCGGATACGCGTCACACGAATTGCTGCGTCAGCTACAGCTCCCACCTGGGCGGTGGCGGTCGGCGGGACATGCTGTTCATCGGCTTCAACCATCGTGGGTTTGACGCGGATGGTGCGGCCCCGGGTTCGGTCGGTATTGGGCTCTTCGAGGCGTTTTCGCGCGGCGAGTTGCGCCTGCTGTCGGCCGATCCGACGAAAGATCCGCTGATCGAAGCGAACATGCTGGATGATCCGCGCGACCGGCTGCGCCTGCGCGACGGCGTGCGGCGGCTGGCGGCGCTGGTCGCGCACGACGCGTTCACCAGCATCGCAGAGCGCATCACCTTCGGCGCGACCGACCAGACTCCCGCCGAGGTCGCCGCGCTGGACGACGAAGCGCTGGATGCGCTGCTGCTGGTGGAAGCCGCGGACGCGCAGCATGCCGCGGGAACCTGCCGCATGACCGCCTATGAAGATCCGCGCGGCGTGGTCGATCCGGACGGGCGGGTGAAGGGAATCGTCGGACTGCGCATCGCGGATGCGTCGATCATGCCGTTCGACTGCCGCGCGAATACCCATTTCACCACCATGATGATTGGGGAGGCGATCGCTGCGCGCATCCGTGCCGAAAGGGTCACGCCGGCGGCGCGGCCCCCGGATCGTTCGCGCGGGTGACGTAGAGCGCGGCTTCGGGTTCGTAGTCGCGCCACAGCCGGTCCAACTCGGTGATCGGGGACGAATGCTGATCGACCCGCAGGTCGACATAGGGGAAGCTTTCCTCGTGTGCGATCAGCAGGGCGGCAGAGACCACCGGCACGAACTCCCCGCCCGCGGCCTCACCCGCGGCGAGCGCTTCGATCAGACGCCTGGCGAGGGGCAGGTCGGCGTTGGTCTCGAAGACGCGGATCATGGCGGCGGGAATTTCGGTCGAGCGCACGATGTTGGCGATGGCGACACAGTCCTTGCCATGTGCCTCGCCGGCCCTCTCGGGCGCGACATGGATCCCGGTGAAGGCGGCGGTGCGACCGGCGGCGTCGATGATCGCAAGCTGGCGCCAATCCGGATGCGGCGCAACGGCCAGAACGGCTTGCAAAGTGTGTTGCGCGTCGTAGCCACGCGCCAGCAGATCGAGCGCCAGCGGCCCGAGCCGTGGATCGGTGCGATGCTGCGTGAGGCACGCTCCGATACCGGCGCGTGCGTGCGAACAGCGCGACCCGACGGCGATCGACGATGTTGTGACCGCGGCGCCCATCATGCCGGTGCGCGCGCAGCGGCCGAGCAGGGAAAAGGTCATGCAGCGTCTCCTTGTACCATCGCAGTGATATCGACCTCCATCGACAAGTCGGGACTGGCGAGGCCCTTGATGATGAGCGTGCTCAGACATGGCGCGGCCGGACCGAGATGGCGCAGGACCACGTCGGTTACGCCCGACAGGTAGGCGCGGTCTGTGACGAACACGGTTGCCTTGGTGATATCGCTTAGTCGCGCGCCGGCTTCGCCAAGCAGCACCGCCACGTTTTGCATTGCCTGCTCGGCCTGCGTCGGTGGGTCTCCAGCGCCGTGCATGGCCTCATTCAGATCGGTGCCGGTCTGGCCGCGCAGCACCACGTGCGGACCGGCACGCACCGCCATGCAGAAGTCGCAGTCGATATTCTGCTGGCTGAAGCCGTAGCGCACGGCGTTGGAATGGTAGCGGCGCACGCGCAAGTGCGGGCCGCCCTGCTCGCGCATCGCCTGCACATCGATCTCGAACAGGATGTCGGGGCGGGCGAAGCCGGGCACGATGATGCCGGTGGATACCGGATGGATGCCTCGGAAATGCTGCCCGATCACCGGATACACCGCGTGACGATAGGCACGGTCGCTGATGTAGACAGTGATTTTGGTCACCTCGTCCATGGCCGAGCCGGCCTCGCGGAGCAGGGTAGCGAGATTGGTCAGCGCGAGGTCGGCTTGGGCCGCGGCGTCTTCCGGGCGACGGCCGGGGCCGGCCATCGAGGTGCCGTCGAGCGCGGCGCCGGTCTGGCCTCGGATGAAGATATCGTGTGGCCCGGCGGCGACCATCGCGCCCTGCCAGGCGATGTCCTGGCTGAACCAGTCCTTGAGCTCGAAGGTTCGCAGCCGCGTCAGCGGGGCGTCGATGACCGCTTCCGCATCGATCTGCACCATCAGCTCGGGGTGCGACAGGCCGGCGACGATCAGGCCGGTGCTGACCGGGAAGACATCCTTCAATCGGCGGCCAATCGTGTTGTAGACCTGCTGGCGGTGCGCGCGGTCGACGAGCGACGTGGTCAGCTTGGTGATGTCACGCAACGAGCCGCCGGCGGCGTTCAGCGCCGTCTCGATGTTGTCCAGGGCGGCGTCGGTCTGCGCCGCGGCGTCGCCTAGCCCGGCGACGGACCCATCAGGCCGCAATGCACTGCGTCCGCTCAAGAAGACACGATTGCCGGCGCGTATGGCGCCGGCAATGGACACGGCGGCTGCGGCGTCGGGGAGTAGAGCCGCAGTGTGCAGCGGCACAAATCGGTCATGCGGCATGGGTGTTTCACTTTCCCGGAACGCTGGGTCACCGTGATACGCCAAACGCGGCGCATGGGCCAAGCCGACATGTGCCGTGGGCATGATGCTGAGATACGCGGTCCCGAACTGCTCATGGGCCTGTGGGGTGGGCGCGCCACGGTGCGCGAAACCCTCGAACCTGGCCGACCATCCGCACCGTGGCCTTGGCCGAACCTGTGCGCTTGCCGTACACCGTCTTACCATTCCGCGCCGCAACAAGGGCAGACGCATGTCTCTACTGAATGATTTCCGTGTTGTTCAGGTCGGCGAAGGTCTCGCGGCGGCCGTTTGTGGGCGTCTGCTTGCCGATCTTGGCGCCAGCGTGATCCGCGTGGACCCGGGTACCAATTCGGATGCCTCGGCACCGCTTGCGGCGTATCTGAACCACGGCAAAGGAATTCTCGTTGAAGCCGCTGCGCGTAAGGCCCTGTTACGGGCCGACTTGATCGTCTGCGAAGGCGGCCCGGCAGCGCTACGCGACCGGCACCAAAGCGTCGACGACATCCGCGGGATCAACGCGGCCGCGCCGCTGGTGCTTATCTCGCCGTTTGGCCAAACCGGGCCGCTCGCGGATCAACCTGCGACCGACCTGACACTGTTCTACGCCAGTGGCATTGCCCATCTGCTGACCGGCCAGGTGGATGACCTGGCGGAGCCGCCGATCCGTCCGGTCGGCGAACAATCCACGTTCATCGGTGGGATCGCCGCCGCCTGTGCCGGGATGCACGCGGTGTTGTCGGCGGAACCCGGCGCGGTAATCGACGTTTCGATCCACGACGCACTTGCCACGCTGGCGATGACCGAGCTTGCCCGCGCCGGGCAGGGGGGCAAAAGTCGGCCGCGCAAACGCCTGACCGACGGCAATGGCGCCACAGTCTGCATCCTGCCGGCGCGCGACGGCTACGCGGCGATCTCGCCGCGCGAGGATCGGCAATGGGCGTCTTGGCTCGCGGCGATGGGGTCGCCCGATTGGGGTGGTGACCCGCGCTTCGCCAGCAAGGCCGGCCGCATCGCCAAATGGGACGCGTTGCATGCACTGATGTCGGTTTGGAGCCGCCAACACGACAAGCAGACCATCGCCGACATTGCGCAGAAGGCGCATGTGCCAAGCTTTCCGCTGCGCGAACCGGCGGAACAACTGGGTTCCGCACAGCTCGTACATCGCGGCTTCTATCGGCCGCTCGCGCTCGGCGATCGCACGGTTCAGGCGCCCGGGCCACCGTTCGGTGTGCGCATCACCCCGGGTGCGCGCGCGGCCACCGACAGCAAGGATCGCGGGCGCGGACCGATGCCGCTGTCCGGCATTCGCGTGCTGGACTTCAGTTGGGTGATCGCCGGTCCGACGACCACGCGCTACCTCGCCGCGATGGGCGCCGAGGTGATCAAGGTCGAGGCACCGGGTCGCGGCGATCCCGGTCGCGCAACGGAACTGCACAGTGTGTTGGGTCAGGCCAAATGCGGCATCGTCCTCGATCTGAAGCAGCAGGCAGCGGTCGAGGCCGCACGTGCGCTGGCGGCAAAGTCCGACGTGCTGGTTGAGAATTTCGCCACCGGCGTGATGGATCGGCTCGGTCTCGGCGCCGAGGCGCTGCGGGCAATCAATCCCGATCTGCTCTATATCTCGGCCTCCGGCCTTGGGCGAACCGGCCCGGAGTCGCAGGCCGTCGCCTACGGTACGCTGCTGCAATGCTACGCCGGCTTCGCTGGGTTGAACCGCCATCCCGATGTGCCGCCGCGCGTTGGCCTGGCATGGCTGGACCCGATGTGTGGCCTGATGCTTGCGTTCGTCGTTGCGGCCGCGATCTGGCAACGCCAGCGCACGGGTGCCGCGGCCCGCGTCGATTTCTCGATGCTCGAGGCGATGCTGTGGACGATGGCCGAGCCGCTGCTGGCGGCCCAGCTTGGCACGCCGCCCCAACCGCGCGGTAACCAATCCGATCACTGCGTCCCGCATGGTGCCTATCGTTGCGCCGGCGACGACGAATGGGTGAGTGTCGTCGTTCGTAACGACGATGAGTGGCGGCGATTGTGCGGGATCGTTCCGCCATTGTCGGCCATGGTGGGATCGGGCATTGCCGACCGCCGGGGCCAGCGCGCGGTGATCGATGATGCCTTGTCCGCCTGGATGCTCTCGCGTGATGCGCGGTCTACCGCGGACGAATTGATGCGCGTTGGGATTCCCGCCGCGGCGCTCGCCACCTCACGTGACCTTGTCGAAAGCTGCCATCTGCGCGAGCGCGGCTTCTGGGACGTGCACGGGACTGGGGTTTTGCCTGGTCTGCCGTGGCGCGCGAGTTTTGGGCGAACTACCGGCTCCGCGCCCGGTCTTGGCGCCAATACCGAAATGGTTCTGGCGGACGTGCTCGATCTGTCGCCAGCACAGATCGAGGCACTGCGCGCTACCGGCGCGCTCGGATAGTGGGAGATCGGGCGCGAACCCTCGCGCTATGGACTGGCCCAACATGCAGCCGTCACCGTCATGGGCGGACTTGATCTGACCATCCTCGCACCGCCGGCGGGGGGCAGATGGCCGGACCAAGGCCAGACCATAGCGGTCTAGCAACGGCGCCAAGTTAAAATGAGACTTGCTGCTCCTGCGCGGCACCATCCTACAACTTACGTTCCCGTATGGCAGCAGGCGTCCGCGTCCTCGGGGGCCACGTACCGCCCGGTGGAGTCGACAAAGCCACCGTCGCCGTACTTGTCGTGGTGCCGCACCCAGTCGGTCATGTTGCCATTGATGGTCTCCTCGCGGCCTTTCGGTGTGATATCGAGGTAGTGGTAGGTGCCAAGGTGCATTTCGCCACCGCGGCCGAATGAGGAATAGGTGTGGAAGACGTCCCCGGCGGCGTTTTTGTAGAATACGCTCCGGCCGGACATTTCCTCGCTCATGAAAGGGCGGTCGTCGTAGTTGTAGTACATCTCGCCGGTCGCCCTCTGCTCTGGCGTGAACGACACGTGGAAGTCGTAGTTGAAGTCGTTGCCGAGTGACGAGACCCATTTGAAGCGCCAGCCCATGCGTCGCCTGAAGGCGTCTATCTTGGGAAATGGCGCGCGCGACACCGCGATATAGGTCACATCATGATGCTCGAGGTGTGCCAATGCGCCACCGACATGATCGGACTCGAACGAGCAGCCGACGCAGCCCTCGGGCCAGTCTGGGCCGAACATGAAATGTTTGACGATCAGTTGGCTGCGCCCGTCGAACAGGTCCGCCAGCGTCTGCTTGCCGCGTGGGCCGTCGAAGACGTAGGGTTTTTCCACCTTGACCCAGGGCAGGGCGCGGCGTTCGGCGCTCAATTGGTCGCGCAGGCGGGTGAGTTCCTTTTCTTTGGTCAGCAGTTGCTTGCGCGCGGCTAACCACTCGTCACGCGGTACGATTTGGGGCTGTTGCATGATCTGGTCTCCGTTGTGTGCAGAACCGATGGGGCGGATGAGCGGGGGCGTGACCCGTCTTTCGTCTGTCGTTCGGTGCGCTGGGGAGTGGCGGATTGCGCTGCGCCTATCCGCCTTACGTTCTATGTGCGTCGGTCATTCCGTCGTTATGTAGTTGGCGAAACGTTCCAGGCAGCTTGTCCAGCCGCGCCGGTGGTCGTCGCGTCCCTCGACGGTCTCGAATAGTGCCTGGTGGAGCGTCAGCTTCGTTTTGATGCCGTGCTCGGTGAGCGTTACCGTCGTCAGCAATTCGTGGCCGGGATTGCCCGCCCCATCCTCCCAGGCAAAGCTGAAGACGATCCGCTCAGGTGCCACGATTTCCCGGTAGACGCCGCGCTTCCAGTGGTCGGTCCCCGCGGGAGAACGCATGCAGAAGCGAAACTTTCCGCCAGGCCTTATGTCCATGTCGCAGAAGGTCGTGGTGAAACCTTGCGGCCCCCACCAGCGCGCGACTTGCTCGGGCTCGGTCCATGCCTTGAACACGAGACGGCGCGGGGCATCGATGACGCGCGTGACGACAAGCTGTCGTTGTGTCGTGTCTTCTGCGACGTCAATTGTTGCGGCCACGTTGCTTCCCCTTCCCTTGCAGATCCTTCAGATAATCCTCCAGGCGATCGAAGCTCTCGTCCCAGAAACGGCGGTAATGCTCCAGCCAATCCGCGGCGCCCTTGAGTGGCCCCGGGTCGAGCCGGCACGGCCGCCACTGCGCCTCGCGCCCACGCACGATCAGGCCCGCGCGTTCCAGCACCTTGAGGTGCTTGGAAATGCCGGGAAGGCTCATGGCGAAAGGCTCCGCCAGTTCGGTGACCGAGGCCTCGCCCGAGGCGAGACGCGCCAGGATCGCGCGCCGTGTGGGGTCGGCGAGGGCGGCAAACGTACGATTGAGACGGTCGGGCGCCATGCGTTAATGAACCAGTTGGTTATTTATATTTATGGTTAAATACGGCTGTTGCCGACGGCTGTCAAGCGACCCGTGATCACGCTGTCGTCATTGCTGCGGGGGAGCGATACTTCAACGCCGCGACCCGCCCTGCCGGCGTGGAAGAGCCCGCGAAGCGGATCAACGGTGAGGGTGCATGCGGGACGACCCTCACCCGCGTCGCAAGTGCTCCGCGACCTCTCCCGCGAAAGGGCGGGCGAGGTGTACACGGTTCGGGTCAGCCTGAACTTTCTCTAGAACTCGCCGCTACGATACGCCTCGTTCAGGCGTTTGGCATCGTCCGCCGATGGTTCATCCCATGCCTCGCCGCGCCGACGTAGCGCGCCGGTGAAGTCGGGCTTGCGCTTCTCGTTGAACGCACGGCGCCCTTCCTCGCCGTCCGTTGTCACCTGGATCAGCAGGTTGTTGATCAGGTTCTGCACATGCCACGCCTGATCGGTCGGCAAATCGCCGAACCGGACCACGAACTCTTTCATCATGCGCACCGCCACCGGCGGCAGGGATACGATGTGGCGTGCCATCGCCTCGGCACGCGCCAACAGTTGCGCATGCGGCACGACCTCGTTGACCAGCCCGATGCGCAATGCCTCCGCCGCATCGAACGGCTCATCGGTCAGCAGGATCTTCATTGCGTCGATGTAGCGAAGCTGCTTGATCAGCAGGCTGGCGCCCGGCCCATGGCCCACCCAGCCCTGCGTGGTCAACGCGAATTTGAACCGCGCATTCTCCGCGCTGGCGATACGGATATCGGTCGAGGCCAGCAGCATGTAGAGTCCCGCGCCCGCCGCCCATCCGTTCACCGCCGCGATCACCGGTTTCCAGACCCGTGGATAGTGGTCACCCATCCGCCCGTCCGCGCCGGTCTTCTGGCCGTGCACCGTGCCGGCCAGCGGCCAGAAAATGCGCTGCGTGCGCAGATACTCCCGCTCCTGCTCGGTGATGTTCTCGCGTGGCGCCAGATTGTGGCCGCCGCAGAAATGCCGAGTCCCCGCGCCGGTCACGATGGCGCAGCGGATATCCCGATCTTCCCACAGATCTATCCAGGCCTCCGAGATCTCGTCCGAGGTCTGCTTGTCGAAGATGTTGGCCTTGTCCGGGTTGTTCAGCGTGATGTAGGCAACCCCGTCGCGTTTTGCGTAATCGATGGCCACCTGATTGTCCTCCACTGGCCCCGGGGCGTCGCAGCATCAGGCGGGCCGGGCTCGCGTCGCGCGATGCCCGACCCGCCCGCGCACCCTACTGCACCGTTGACTTCGGTGTCGGAATGATCCGGGTGATAACGTTGCCGGGACGATCCAGATACTCCGGCACGCGCGGCGCAATCTCAGTCTTCCAGTATTCCGTTTCGTAGACTGCCTTGTAGAGCGCCTCACGCTGCGCCTCGCTCTCGAAACGACGCAACCAGATGTAAACCAACTCGTCCGTCTCACCGCGGAAGCTACCGCAGATTACCATGCCCTTGGCCACCTGGAAGGGGATGATCTCCTCCTCCATGATCTTGATCCAGCCGTCCAGCATGCCCGGCCGGACCTTGTATTGGCGAAGCTCGTAGAATGCCATTGGTTCTGTCTCCTGTCAGATAGGGTTCGCGCGTGACTGCGACTGACAGCATGATCGCGATCGGGCCGTTCGGGCAAGAGTGCGACACCACTCACCTCGGTTCGGCGTCATCGCATCGACGCTTGTTGCACATCACGAACCCCTTTACCGTCCCGCGGGGAACCGCGCGGCGCCGAACCGCACATGTCCGTAAGAGCGCATGGGAATGCAACGACGCCGTTTCGTCCGTACTCTGGCATCGGCTTCGCTGCTGGCCTGCGCCGCACCTCGAATCGGGGCGGCCGCCTCCACCGCGCCGACACCCAACACGTCCGCATCCCGTGTCCGTCCCGGTGATCCGGCATGGCCATCCGCCGCCGCATGGGACAGGCTGCGCCAGCAGACCGGAGGACGGCTGATCCAGGTGCGCTCGCCTTTGGACGTCTGCCGGGATGCGCCGGTAGGCACCGCTTGCCGCGATCACTTCCGCGAACTGAAGAACCCCTACTACATCGGTGACGACGTCGCCCTGACCCAGACCACCGGCTGGGTCGATGCGTGGACCTCGCAGCCGAGTGCGTATGCCGTGGCGGCGGAGAGCTCTGCCGACGTTGCGGCCGCGGTCGATTTTGCCCGCGACAACAATTTGCGGTTGGTCATCAAGGGCGGCGGCCACTCCTATCTCGGCGCCTCCAACGCGCCCGACTCGTTACTGATCTGGACGCGCGGGATGAAGGCGATCGCATTGCACGATGCCTTCGTCCCGCAGGGCTGCGAGGGACGGCTGGCGCCGGTTCCGGCAGTCACGGTCGGGGCCGGCGCGATCTGGATGCACACCTACAACGCAGTGACCACCCAGGGCGGCCGCTACGTGCAGGGCGGCGGCTGTGGCACGGTCGGGGTCGCCGGGCTGGTCCTGGGCGGCGGCTTCGGCAGCTATTCGAAGAATTACGGCACCGCCGCCGCGTCCCTGCTGGAAGCCGAGATCGTTACCGCCGATGGGGCGATCCGCATTGCCAACGCCTGCTCACATCCTGACCTGTTCTGGGCGTTGCGGGGCGGCGGTGGCGGAACCTTCGGGGTCGTTACGCGGCTGACGCTGCGCACGCACGAGCTGCCGGAGCTGTTCGGTTTCGTCGGCGCCGGTATCCATGCCACGTCCGATGCCGCGTTCCGCCGCCTGATCGGCCGCTTCGTCGATTTCTACGCCGACGACCTGATGAACCCGCACTGGGGCGAGATCGTCAACATCCGCGCTGGTCGGCGGCTCGACATCAACATGGCCTCGCAAGGGCTGGATGACAAGCAGGCAGAGGCGATCTGGCAGCCCTTCCTGCGCTGGGTTGCCGACCCGGTGAACGAGTGCAGTTTCGCTATGCCTGCGGTAATCCGCAGCGGTCCCGCGCGGCATCGCTGGGATCCGGCGTTCCTGAAGGCCCGTTTGCCCGGCGCGGTGCTGTCCGATAGTCGTCCCGGCGCGGCGGCCGACAACGTCTTCTGGTCGGCCAATCTGAGCGAGGCCGGGCATTTCATCCACGGCTACGAATCCGCCTGGTTGCCGGCATCGCTGCTGCGGACCGAGCAGCGCGCGCAGCTTGCCGACGCCCTGTTCGAGGCGGGCCGGCTGTGGTCGATCGAGCTGCATTTTCAGAAAGGGCTGGCCGGTGCCCCGACCGAGGTCGTCCAAGCCGCGGCTGAGACCGCAACCAATCCCGCGGTGCGCGATGCATTCGTCCTGGCGATCATCGCCAGCGAGGGCCCGCCGGCTTATCCCGGTCTGCCTGGCTATTCGCCGGATCTGGGCGCGGCGCGACGCGATGCTGCGCAGATTGGCAAGGCAATGGCGGCGCTGCGGAAGGTCGCCCCCGACTCCGGGGCTTATGTCGCCGAGAGCAGCTTCTTCCAGGCCGACTGGCAGCGCGCCTATTGGGGCACGAACTACCAGCGCCTGCGCGAGGTGAAGCGGGTCTACGATCCCGACGGCCTGTTCTTTGTCCATCATGGCGTCGGCAGCGAAGATTGGAGCGAAGATGGCTTCACGCGAATTGCGGGGCATTGACCGGATTCGCGTAGGAGGTTCGCGGCGACTGCCGCGGAGTCCGTGTCAAACCTTCGCCGCAACGAAAAAATTCCACCCATTTCCATTGGCGGGACTGTTGGAGGCCGCGGGTATTTCGCTCGCGGGAGGTAGATTGAGCGCACAGGCTCCGGCACTAGAGTGTCCCGACGCCCTCTCAGACAATGACGTCGTGAATGTCAGGGCGTCTTGGTCGTTCGGCGAAGCCCATCCGACGTTCGACGAACTCGATAATCTGTGACGTTGTGACGCCGATTTAAGTCGGGCGCTCAGGATTCCAGCGCGCCGCCGGCCAGATCCACCACCTTGCGTTCCAGGCTGGCAATCAGCGCCGGCACACCGCCCTGCGCCAGCACGCTGCGGAAGTCGGACCGTTGCACCGCCACGCGACTGATCGTGCCATCCAGCAGCACGTCGACGATCTTCCAGGCGCCGGCCTGCTGGCGCATCACGTAGTCGATGCGGACCGCCTCGCCGCTGGTCGGCACCAGCGTCGTGCTGACCACTTGATCCGCCCCTATCGCGCGCAACGTGGGCGCGATCTCAAACCGCTCGCCCGCATAGGTATCGAAATTGGCGACGTAGGAGGCGACGGTGAACCGGCGAAACACTTTCGCCAGGCTCACCTGCTGTGCCGCCTCCAGGTCGCCCCAGCGGAGCCCAACCGAAATGCGAAGAATCGCGGCGAGATCGAACGCATCATCGATCACGGGCGCCAGGGCATGAAACCGATCACGGAATGAATTCTGCCGGCCGGCCCGCATCACCGCAACCAGTTCGTCGTTCAGCGCCTGGATCGGCGCGACCACTTCGGCCATCGCCGGGGCAACCAACGGGCTATCCCCGGGGGCTGCGTTCAGCGTCCAGCCAATGCGCGGAATCGCAACGAGACCCGCCAGCGCCAAGCCGAGCACCGCGCGGCGGGAAACCGGCCGAATGATCGACATCAACTTGCTGTGACCATCTGCGGCACCGCCCTGGCGTCGAGGCCAATCGCGCCCAACGCGGCGGCGACGATGTCCTTGGCGGTCAGGCCCGCCTCGGCAAGCTGCTTGGCCTGCGAGTCATGGTCGATGAAGCGGTCCGGCAGCACCATCGGTCGGACTTTAAGCCCGGCGTCCAGCAAGCCCTTCCAGGCCAGATGCTGCAGCACCGCACTGCCGAAGCCGCCGACCGCGCCTTCTTCGATGGTGATCAGTACCTCATGGTGGCGGGCAAGCTGCTCGATCAGCGCGGTGTCCAGCGGCTTGGCGAAACGGGCGTCGGCGACGGTGGTCGGCAGCCCGCGGGCGGCCAGTTCATCCGCCGCGCGCATCGCGTCGGCCAGGCGGGTGCCGAAGGACAGGATCGCGACGCTGCTGCCCTCGCGCATTACGCGGCCCTTGCCGAGCGCCCAGACCTCGCCCTGACTTGGCAGGACGACACCGACGCCCTCGCCGCGCGGGTAGCGGAAGGCCGAGGGCCGGTCGTTGATCGAAACGGCGGTGGCGACGGCGTGCACCAACTCGCTCTCATCGGCCGGCCCCATGACCACCATGCCGGGTAGGCAGCCGAGATAGGTGATGTCGAAGCTGCCGGCATGTGTCGCGCCGTCGTTGCCGACCAGCCCGGCACGGTCCATCGCGAAGCGAACCGGCAGGCGCTGGATCGCTACGTCGTGCACCACCTGGTCGTAGGCGCGCTGCAGGAAGGTGGAGTAAATCGCGCAGAACGGCTTCATCCCCTCGGTCGCCATGCCGGCGGCGAAAGTCACCGCGTGCTGTTCGGCGATGCCAACGTCGAAACATCGGTCGGGGAAGCGCTTGCCGAATTTGTCGAGCCCGGTGCCCGACGGCATCGCCGCGGTGATGGCGACAATGCTCTTATCTTTCTCGGCCTCGGCGATCAGCGCGCTGGCGAAGACGTTGGTATAGCTGGGCGGACCCGGTGGCGCCTTGGCCTGCTCGAACGTCACCACGTTGAACTTGCTAACGCTGTGCAGCTTGTCGGCGGAGCCTTCACCCTGCGCGTAACCCTTGCCTTTGCGGGTGATCACGTGGACCAGGATGGGGCCCTGTTCATCGGCCTCGCGCACGTTGCGCAGCACCGGCAGCAGGTGGTCCAGGTTGTGGCCGTCGATCGGGCCGACATAGTAGAAGCCCAACTCCTCGAACAGCGTGCCGCCGGTCAGCATGCCGCGGGCGTATTCCTCGGCGCGGCGCGCGGTGCGCTCGATGCCGCGTGGAAAGCGCTTGGCCATGCGCACTGCGAGGTCGCGCAGGCTCAGGAAGCTGCGTGACGACATCAGCCGCGACAGATAGGCGCTCATCGCACCCACCGGGGGGGCGATCGACATGTCGTTGTCGTTCAGGATCACGATCAGCCGCGAGTGCCGCGCCCCGGCGTTGTTCATCGCCTCGTAGGCCATGCCGGCGCTCATCGCCCCGTCGCCGATGACGCAGATCACATTGCGGTCGTCGCGCCCCGCTTCCGCGGCACGCCCGGCGTCCTTGACGTGCGCATTCTTCAGGTCGCGCGCCACCGCCATGCCGAGCCCGGCGGAGATCGAGGTGGAGGAATGCGCCGCGCCGAACGGGTCGTACTCGCTTTCGGCTCGGCGGGTGAAGCCGGACAGGCCGCCGCCCTGGCGCAGCGTGCGGATGCGGTCGCGCCGGCCGGTCAAAATTTTGTGTGGATAGGCCTGGTGGCCGACATCCCAGATCAGCCGGTCGCGCGGCGTGTCGAAGATGGCGTGCAACGCCACCGTCAGCTCGACCACGCCCAGCCCGGAGCCGAGATGCCCGCCGGTCACCGAGACGGCATCGATCGTCTCGGCGCGCAACTCGTCGGCGAGCTGGCGTAATTGTTCGTGCGAGAAGTTGCGCAGATCGGCCGGGATATGCACCCGATCCAGCAACGGCGTGGGTACGGCATTCATATCGATCGTGCTCCGCCTTCAGTTCCGCCCCTCAATTCCGCCGGGCCACGACGAATGACGCCAGCGCCCGCAGCAGCGCCGCGCGCTCGCCGAAGCCGTCCAGGTGCGCGGCCGCCTGCCGGGCCAGCATGTCGGCCTGCTGACGCGCTCTTGCAACACCAAGCACTGTAACCATTGTTGCTTTGCCGGCCGCCTGGTCCTTCCCGGTGCGCTTGCCGGTTTCCTCGGCGCTCCCCTCCGCGTCCAGCAGATCATCAGCAATTTGGAACGCCGCGCCCACGTCCCGCCCGTAGGCCGCGAGCAGGTGCCGCTGCATCGGGGCAGCCCGGCCGAGGATGGCCCCGGCCTCGGCACTGAACTGGATCAGCCGGCCGGTCTTCAACGCCTGCAGCCGCGTTACCGCCGGCCCGTCCAGAGTCTGCCCCTCAGCCAGCATGTCGATCATCTGCCCGCCGGCCATGCCGCGGGCGCCGGCTGCGGCCCCCAACGCCGCCACCAGCTCGCACCGCGCCTGCGGGTCGGAGTGGGTGTCCGGCTCGGCGAGCAGCTCGAAGGCACGGGCCTGCAGCGCGTCGCCGGCCAGAATCGCGGTGGCCTCGTTGAACGCCTTGTGGGTGGTGGGCTTGCCGCGGCGCAGATCATCGTTGTCCATTGCGGGCAGGTCGTCGTGCACCAGCGAATACGCGTGCAGCATCTCGATCGAGGCCGCCACCCGCGCCGCACAGGTCTCCGAGACCGAAAACAGCGCCGCCCCTTCGATGACCAGAAACGCACGCATCCGCTTGCCGCCGCCCAGCGTCGCGTAGCGCATCGCTTTCGCCAGCCGGGCTTCCGCGCCTTCCTCCGGCGGCAGCAGCGCGTCCAACGCCGCTTCGACCACGCTGGCGACACGCTGCAGTGCCGCCGAAAGCTCTGTCTGGCTCGACTCCAACGCTCCGTCCATGCCGGTCAATCCACCTGCCTGGTGCCGAGCGTACCATCGGCATGTTCGACGATCGCCGCCACGCGTGCTTCGGCCTCGGCGAGCTTGGCCTCGCAATGGCGGCGCAGGGCGGCGCCTCGCTCATAGGCGGCAATGGCGTCTTCCAGCTTCTGCTGGCCTCCTTCGAGTCCACGCACGATCTGCTCCAGGTCCGCCAGCGCATCCTCGAACGACATCTGACTGACATCCACGGCCTTTGCCGGGTCATGCCGCTTGTCGTCCGGCATTTGTCACTCCCTCCGCACCCCGACCACTGGTGGTAACCTCTCCATCCTCGCCCGCCAACCCCGATTCGCGCCACGAAATCAACGCATGTTCGCATCGAGCTTTACGCGCGCAGCTATCGTCCGGTGTCTGGCGCCCGGCCAGCGGCGCGCCCGAACGCGATGGCTACACGGCCAGGGACGCAACAGGCGCCGGCAATTCGGCGGAATCATGTCGGATAGCGCTGCTTCGCCCAGCGAACCCATCGGTATGGATCGCACCTGGATCATCGGTCTGGTTCCGGGCCTCCCGCCTTCGTGCCCGGCGCCTTGGTGCCCGGCGCCTTCGTGCCCGGCGCCGGGCCATCCGGCGCCTGGTCGCCCAGCGATGGACCATTGGGCTCAGGGCGGCGGCGGATCAGGAAACTGAGCACCCCGCCCTCTTCGCTCCAGGCCAGCAGGGCGTGACCGGTCTCACGGCAATAGGCCTGAAAATCCGCCACCGCCGCCCGGTCCGTGGCCAGCACGCGCAGTCGATCGCCCGGCGCCAGGCTCCGTAGCGTGCGGTTGGCACGCAACACCGGCAGCGGACAGTTCAGCCCCTTCACGTCCAGGAGAGTCTCGCTCATGGTAGCATCCTGAGGTCCCCGCCCAGCTTGAGCAACCCGCCCAAGCCCGCCATCCTGGCGACAGATATGGTAAATCCCGACATGGTCCAACCAGAGAGCAAGCACCGCATCGGCGTCGATCTTGGCGGCACCAAGATCGAGATCATCGTCCTCGATCCGGACGGCACCGAGCGGTTGCGCCATCGCGTCCCCACGCCCGCCGGCTATCCCGCCGCGCTTACGGCGATCGCCGAGTTGGTGCGCGATACCGAATCGCGGCTCGCGGTGAGTGCTACGGTGGGGATCGGCATCCCGGGCGTGATCAGCCCGGCGACCGGCCTGGTGAAGAACGCCAACTCCAACGCACTGAATGGCCATCCGTTCGACCGCGACATCAGCGCACTGCTCGATCGCGAGGTGCGAGTGGAGAACGACGCCAACTGCTTTGCCCTGTCCGAGGCGGTGGACGGGGCCGGCGTCGGGTATCGGCAGGTGTTTGGCGTGATCCTGGGCACCGGCGTCGGCGGCGGCATCGTGACCGATTGCAAGGTGCATCGCGGCCCGCACAGCATAGCCGGGGAATGGGGCCACAATCCGTTGCCCTGGCCGCGGCTGGACGAACTGCCGGGCGCCCATTGCTGGTGCGGCAATTGGAACTGCCTGGAGACCTGGGTCGCCGGCCCCGCGCTGGCACGCGACTGCGACGGTCCCGGCGCGCATGACGCCAGCGACATCCCGGAGCGTGCCGCCGCGGGCGACCAGCGGGCGCGCGATGCGCTGGCGCGGCACGCCAACCGCCTGGCGCGCGGGCTGGCCCAGGTGATCAACCTGCTGGATCCGGACGTGATCGTGCTGGGCGGCGGCCTGTCCAACATGGCACATCTGTATCAGGAGTTGCCGCGGCTGATCCCGCGCAACGTGTTCAGCGATGTGATCCAGACGCCGATAGTGCCGAACCGGCACGGGGATTCCTCGGGCGTGCGCGGCGCGGCGTGGCTGTGGCCGGCCGAGTAAGTAAGCAAGAGCCTCGCACCATGCCTCAACTGACATTGGGCGGACCGATCCTGTAGCCGTCGAAGATCAACCCGAGAATTGGGACCGCGGCACCCCAATATCCCAGAAAGCGGCCTAGGTCCGGCTCGAACCTTATATGCACCGCGCCCGTGCCGAAGCGGTCTTTCCAGGTGAAATCAGCCTCGCAGTCTCCGGTCTGGCGGAACCCGCTCAACGTGCCGTCAAAGGGCTCCGAGTCGTCGACGTGGTAACTGCCTGCCAGCGTTCCGTCGGGCTCGGCGTGAAGTTCCGTGTCCATCGTCTGTAGCCCAGGCCCATTCCAAACCGGCCCGCGCCATGATCCAATACTTTGAACAAAGCACGCTTCCAGGCCAAACGCCGGCTGAGTGACGGGAAACAGTACCAGAACGGCGAATATGCGCGCGAGCATCCTGGGCTCCGGGGGTGATGATCGTTGCGGCCTCGATAATGCTATATGCGGCAATGCTATATGCGACGCCGGGGACGGCAAGGTGTGGTTTGCCTTTTTGGTCCCGCCGTAGCCGGTTGCGACGACCGCCGACCTGATCGAGGAGTGCTGCACGAGCGAGTGCCGGCCGCAACTCGCGGCACGACGCCGTCCCACCCCCGCATCCAACGTGGGGTGGAATAGCCTTGCCCCCGGACCCTTGATCCGGGGGGCAGCGCCTTCCGCCGCCGTCCCGTCCCGCCCACCCTCCCACCGGGCAAAGTCCCGCACCAGACGGTTGCATCGCGCTTGCGCTCGGGCGCTTGACCCAAGGGTCGTTGCGCGTTTCGCGAAAACATGCCCGCTGCCACCTCCATCCTCGCCGCTATGGCCGGGCCTGACCAGCCGTCCGTCCCAGCCGGTGCCGACGCGATCCATCTTCACCACGGCTGGTGGCCCCCGGGCAAAATCCCGGCACCAGACGGTTGTATCGCGCATGCCCTCGGGGCACTCGGCCGAGGGCATGCCCCCGGGCGCATCACCCGGGGGTCGTTGCGCATTTCGCGAAAACACGCCCGCCACCGCCGCCCGCACCGCCATGGCAGACCCCGAGCCGGCCATCCGCCCCCGCCGATGCCACTGCGACCCATCCCGACCGCCGGGATGCAGCCCCGCGCAGGCCCTCGCAGGGTCGTTGCGCATTTCGCGAAAAAACGCCCACCGCCTCCAACCCGCACCATGGCCGACCCCGAGCCGGCCATCCGCTCCCGTCGTCGATGCCACCGCGGCCCATCCGGACCGCCGGGACGCAGCCCCTGGCAGGCCCTCGCAGGGTCGTTGCGCGTTTCGCAAAAACACACCCACCGCCTCCGCCCACACCGCCATGGCCGACCCCGAGCCGGCCATCCGCCCCCGCCGATGCCACCACGACCCATCCCGACCGCCGGGACGCGGCCCCGCGCAGGGTCGTTGCGCGTTTCGCGAAAAAACGCCCACTGCCTCCGCCCTCACCACCATGGCCGACCCTGAGCCGGCCATCCGCCCCGCCGATGCCACCGCGATCCATCCCGACCGCCGGGACGCAGCCCCGCGCAGGCCCTCGCAGGGTCGTTGCGCATTTCGCGAAAAAACGCCCACCGCCTCCACCCCGCACCATGGCCAGCCCCGAGCCGGCCATCCGCCCCGCCGATGCCACCGCGATCCATCCCGACCGCCGGGACACAGCCCCTGGCAGACCGTCGCAGGGTTGTTGCGCGTTTCGCAAAAAAACGCCCACCGCCTCCGCCCTCACCACCATGGCGGACCCCGAGCCGGCCATCCGCCCCGCCGATGCCACCACGACCCATCCCGACCGCCGGGACGCAGCCCCGAGGCGGACCCTCGCAGGGTCGTTGCGCGTTTCGCGAAAATACGCCCACCGCCACCTTCACCCGCACCATGGCCGACCCCGAGCCGGCCATCCGCTCCCGCCGATGCCACTGCGATCCATCCCGACCGCCGGGATGCAGCCCCTGGCAGACCCTCGCAGGGTCGTTGCGCATTTCGCGAAAAAACGCCCACCGCCTCCACCCCGCACCATGGCCAGCCCCGAGCCGCCCATCCGCCCCGCCGATGCCACCACGATCCATCCCGACCGCCGGGACGCAGCCCCTCGCAGGCTCTCGCAGGGTCGTTGCGCGTTTCGCGAAAAAGCGCCCACCGCCTCCACCCTCACCGCCATGGCCAGCCCCGAGCCGCCAATCCGGTCCCGTCGATGCCACCGCGACCCCTCCCGTCCGCCGGGACGCAGCTCCGCGCAGGCTCTCGCAGGGTCGTTGCGCGTTTCGCGAAAAAACGCCCACCGCCTCCGCCCTCACCGCCATGGCCGACCCCGAGCCAGCCATCCGCCCCGCCGATGCCACTGCGACCCATCCCGACCGCCGGGATGCAGCCGCTGGCAGGCTCGCGCAGGGTTGTTGCGCATTTCGCGAAAACCGCGCCCGCCGCCAAAAACCCGCCGCACCCATCATGGCCCGCCCCCCAAGCCGGCCACCCGCCGCCGCGGCACCGGGCCGCGGAGGACGCAGGAAGCCGCCAGCGACAGCCCACCGCGCGAAGCGCCATGCTGCCCTTCCGCGCCCTGACAGCGAGCAACAAGAATCGGAACCGCAAACAACGCAAACGGAATGCGCCGCAACGCCGCCGGGTCGGCACCAGCCCACGTTCCGCTCGGATCATCGGCGTTTATCGGCGTTCATCCGCGGCAAGAATCCTTGCCTGCCTTGGCAAGCCACCGCACCGCCGCCAACAGCGCTTCGCACCCCCCGCGCCCAGTTGCCAAGGAGCCCACCCGGCGCAGCCGAGATCCAACCCCCCCTCACTCCTCCCCAGCCGCGGCCGCAGCGCGAGACGCCGGCGTCAGCATCTCCAACGGCGCCACCGGCCCGGTATACGTATAGCCAAAGAACTCCCGCCGCTCCGGCTTGGTCATGTTCTCCCACCCCGGGTACTTCCGCGCCGCCCGCTCATCGGGCACCCAGGTCCGCGCGTAATCACCCTCTTTGTACTTGTAGATCCGCCGCGGCCCGGGCTTCACCGGCAACGGAGGCTCGCCCGCCGCCTCGCGACGCAGCCGCTCGATCTCCTCGTTCATCTCCGCGTCGTCGATCTCATCGATCCAGCGGATGATTTCCGCCGGTTCCTCCGCCGCCGCCTTGCCCCCGAGCGCCGCCTCGGCCGGCCGTGCCGGAGCCTCCCGCATAACCCCCGCCAGCGCCGCCGCCGCGCCGCCCCAGTCGCGCGCCGGCGCCGCCGGCTGCAACCGAAGCTGCTTCAACGACCGCAGCGCGCCGGCCATCACGCGCAGCAGCGCCGCAGCGCTGGCCCGCTGGCGCAGCGCCTGCACGGCCGAGGCATCCGGGGCGAACGCCAGCCGGCAGGCGTCGACCGCCCCGGCCTGGGTGGCGATCACCGTCACCGCCAGCATCGTCTGCAGCGCATCGTGCGGGTCGAGCGCGCCGAGCCTGTCGAGGCCGCCCTGCACCACCTCCTGCCAGGCGGTCTCCGGCGCATCGGCCGGCGGGCGGGGGAGTGCCAGCACCATGCCTCGCAAGTCCTGCGGCGGGATGACGTAGGGCGGCCTGGCCGGTGCGGCGGTGGGGTCGGGGTCGGGGGATGGGTTGGACACAGGTGTGGTTTCCCTTGGGGCAAATTGGACCTGCCAGTGTAGCACAAGACAGATAGAAATGATAGTTAATAAATTTAACCTACCCGACCAAATCCGAACGCCACCGCAAACGTTGTGCTATCTTGGCGCCTTGTTGGGGTGGACGGCCCCGACGGCATCGCATGTGCCAGATTGAGGTCGTTGAAGACCCTCAAACAAAGGAGCCGTCCGTGAGCAAGATTATCCGCATCGGTATGGACACGTCCAAGCATGTTTTTCAGCTGCATGGGGTAGACGAGAACGAGATGCCGGTGCTGCGGCGGAAGCTGCGCCGGCATCAGGTGCTTGGGTTCTTTGCCAAGCTCGAGCCGACGGTGATCGGCATGGAAGCGTGCGGCGCATCGCATTACTGGGCGCGCCAGCTTGCGGCGCTGGGACACAAGGTGGTGCTCATCCCGCCGCAATACGTCAAGCCCTACGTCGACCGCGGCAAGAACGATGCGGCCGATGCCGAGGCCATCTGCGAGGCGATGAGCCGGCCGAAGGTGAAGAAGCGGTTCGTTGCGGCGAAGACGGTGGAGCAACAGGCCGCCCAGATGCTGATCGGGGTGCGCGAGGCCTTGCTGCGCCGCCGCACGCAGGTGAGCAACGCGATCAGAGGCCATGCCGCGGAGTTCGGGCTGGTGGCGCCCAAGGGTCTTGCGCGGATCGAGCTGCTGGCCGAGCAGATCGCGCAGGACGTCACGATCCCGCCTCTCGCCAGGGAGATGTTCCTGGTCCTTGTCGGGCAGTATCGGCACGCCAATGCCCAGGTCACCGAGCTCGACGCCAGGCTGATGGCGTTCCATCGCAGCAACGAGCAGAGCCTAAGGTTGGCCGAAGTGCCGGCGATCGGACCGGTGACCGCCGCGGCCCTCGTCGCCAAAGTCAGCCATCCCGAGACGTTCCGCTGCGGACGCGACTTCGCGGCCTCGATTGGACTGACGCCAAAGGATCACTCCACCGCCGGCAAGCTCAAGCTGGGCGTGATTACCCGCGCCGGCGACGAGACGTTGCGCACGCTTCTGGTCTGCGGCGCCACCGCCGTCATCCGGCAAGCCAAATCCCGCCCACCCTCGCCCTGGCTTGCTGAGCTGCTCAAGCGCAAGCCGCCCAAACTGGCCGCGGTGGCGCTCGCCAACAAGACAGCCCGCATCGCCTGGAAGTTGATGGTCAGCGGCCAACACTACGATCCGCGCAAGGCTCAACCGCAACCAAATCCGGCGAACCCCGAAATGCGCAAGCAGGCGGCATGAGCCTCCTGATCGCCCCGACCGCACCAGCCTCGCGCCGTGCTCGCCGCCGTCAAGGACGCCTGCGGCGCCGCTGCGCGGCCGCGCCGCTGCGCGGAGCGCTCCTTGACCGCGTCTGCGCGCGGCGCTCTGCCAGCAATGCGGTCGGGACGGAGAAACGGCGCTCGGTCGAACCAAGAAACTGAACTTGCCGTTTGGCGGGCGGCGAGCCATCGCCACACGCCAAAGCCGGAACTTGCCAGAGAAGGAAGAGAGGGTGTGATCGGTCGATCCCAGACGCGCAACACTCCGAAAGACGCCACGGCATTCAATGCCGCCGCCTTGTTTGGAATGCGCGTCGCGGAAACCAGCTCGGCAGCGTCCGCTCAGGGCGCCGAAACCGGACATATGAGCGCAAGCGATCCGATCCGCGACCCGAACTCTCTTGCAAGCCAGGGGCCGTCCACATATGGCGTCTTGGCGGTTCAACTAACGCGGCGACCGCAAGGGCGCGAAGCACGCGGACAACACCGTCCACTGCGCGCACCAAACCGCACGACTTGCGTGATCACCGCAAAATCGACGACGCAAGGCCCGAGTAGCTCTGCACAAAGGTTTTGACCGGTTGGCGGAACAGCATTGCATGGCCCCGTCGTCTGGGCTGGATAAGAGTCAGTCTGCTTTGGACAGACCGCAGGGAGTCACGGATTGGCGTAAACGACTACACTGATTTGATGGCAGGTGTACCTCGGAACGCTGCCGACTTGCTGCAACGCCCAAAGTCGGCGGCCCTGGGCCACAACCCGACATTTGGTGTCGCTCAAATTCAGGCTTTTCGAAGCCGCCGGCGTCGGGGCTTTGCTATTGGCTTTGCCACCTCGCGCGCGCAGTCGATGAAAAGCTGCGCCACGGGAGTCAACGTGCGGTTCTTCAATGTGATGATCCCAACCATGCCACCATTCGCCGCGAGGTCGATCGGCAGAACCTTGATGGAGCGTTCCCAGCCACCAAATCTCAGAACGGATTCCGAAGCCATCGACAGGAAGTGCCCCTTCGCGACAAGCGCGATCCGTGCAACACCGGTGGCCGTGACCATGGCCGGGCGAGGAAGCTCAAGTCCCATCGCGCGGAACACGTCGGTTAGCAATCTGTGAGCCTGGTCGTCGGGCGGCGGCAGCGCCCAGGGCTCGTTGATCAGATCGGCAAGCTTTATCCGGTGCCGTCGCGCCCAGGGGTTCTTGATCCCCGCTATGACAAAAATCGAATCCGCGAAAAGAAGTTCGCCCTGAAGATGATCCTCGGCAGGCGGTATCGCGAAGCCGCGCGTCACGACCAGGTCCACTTGGCGCGGCTCGAGGGCCAAAGCGGGCGAAGCGCAGATCGTCAAATGACACACGACGCGCGGATAGCGTCGCGCCAGTCGGTCGATCACGGTTGCAACGAAGCCGACGCCCCAACCCATCGGTGCCGCGATCCTGACTTCCCCCGCCGTCGGGTCGGCGAGGAATTCGATGTCCTGCACGCCCTGCTTCAGTTCATCGAATATCGCAGTGCCGCGCCTGATGAGCGCGCGGCCGTAAGGCGTCGGCGCGACGCCCCGCGGGCTGCGGCGCACTGGCCGCGGAAGCACAGACAAGTCGCGTGTCGCCGACGAAAGGCCGCCAGGTGGCATTCATCAACTCACGCGATGGCGTTGGGTTGTTCTACAGAGACTGGGGGACGGGCAGCCCCCTGGTCTTTCTCGCACCCTGAGGCATGGACTCCGATTGGTGGGAGTACCAAATGGCCTATTTGGTCGGTCAAGGCCTGCGCTGTATCGCCTATGACCGGCGTGGCCACGGTCGTTCGGTCGAACCCAGCGGCGGCTACGACTACGATACACTCGCCGACGATCTCGACGACGTGATCGAGCAACTCGATCTTCACGGCGTCACGTTCGTCGGCCATTCAATGGGTTGCGGCGAGGTGGTCCGTTATCTGTCGCGGCATGGTGCTGGCCGCATCGCTCGGATCGCCATGGTTGCTCCCAATACGCCTCTGATTGTGAAGACAGCCGACAACCCGGATGGAGTGGACCGCCGCGTTCTGGAAGGAGTTCTTGCGAGACTTAGCAAGGATCGTCAGTACGTGATCGCCACTGCTGCACCGGCGTTTTTCGGCGCACCTATAAATTCCGTCTCCACCGAGATGATGCAATGGTGGACGAACATGATCCTCAAATGTTCGTTGCGGGTGCTGCTCGACCTGCGCCGCATGTTCACCGAGACGGGCTTTCGGCCCGAGCTGAGCAAGATCTCGTTGCCGACAGTGATCATTCATGGTGATAGCGATACATCTGCACCCATCGACCGTACGGGGCGAAAGACGGCAAGCTTGATTTCAGGCAGCCAGCTCAAAGTGTATGAGGGCGCCGCGCACGGTTTGCCTATCACGCATATGGACCGACTTAACCAAGACCTGCTGGCATTCGCGAGGAGCTGACGGAGAACGGGGCTCCGGATGTGGGCGCTCGCCGCGGCCTCCTAGCCCAACTTCCGCAGTTTGCCCTTCCGCGAATATTTTTTTGAAGTGAATTGGGCGGCTGGCTGACGCGACGCTGCGGGTTTTCTAATGGCGTATGGTTGTGGAGGCAGTCTATCGATCGAATTCGTCGTGTAGTGCCAACCTACCCCATTGGCGAGCAATTGTTGTTGTGCGATTCTGCTCTTCGGATTCGCACAGATGTATTTGCGACACACGACGCTGAACAAGGCCGGCAAGACGCACACCTATTGGCGCCTGGTACGATCGGTGCGGCGTGGCAGCAAGGTCGTGCAGGAGACCGTCGCCTGTCTCGGCGAACTCGATGCGCATGGCCGCGTGCAGGCTCGCAGGTTGGCATTGGAGATCACCGGCGAGAGCGAGCAGTACGCGCTGTTCGAGACGGCGGCGCCGGCCGGAGAGCCGGTGGCGGTTTGTCTGGAGCAGGTCCGCCTGGAACGAGCACGGCGCTTCGGCGATGTCTGGCTGGGGTGGCGGCTGTGGTGCGCACTGGGGCTTGCCCGGTTCTGTGCCGCACAGATGGTTGACGGACGCGAGTGCGTGCCTTGGTCGACAATGGCGGCGATCCTGGTGATCGCGCGACTTTGCGAGCCGTCGAGCGAATTGCACATCGCCGAGGATTGGTATCGGCGCACGGCGCTTGCGGATCTGCTCGGCGTGCCGGAGGAGCGGGTGAACGATGATCGCCTTTATCGCGCGCTCGACCAATTGCTGCCACACAAGCAAGCGCTCGAGACGCATCTGAAGCAGCGCCTCGGTGAGCTGTTCGCGCTTGATTACGACCTACTGCTCTACGACGTAACAAGCACATATTTTGAGGGCGAAGCGGCAGCCAATCCGCTCGCCAAGCGCGGCCACAGCCGCGACCATCGCAGCGACTGCAAGCAGGTCTGCATCGGGCTGGTGGTGACGCGAGCGGGCATCCCGCTGGGCTACGAGGTGTTCGCCGGCAACCGCCACGACGTGACCACGGTCGAGCAGATCGTCGGCACCATGGAGAGCCGCTACGGCCAGGCCGGCCGCATCTGGGTGATGGACCGCGGCATGACCAGCGCCGAAACCGTGGCGTGGCTGCAAGCGACAGGGCGGCGATATCTCATTGGGGCAAGCAAGAGCGAGCTAAAAAATCTCGCACCGCACGTGGTGGACGCACGCGACTGGCGTCAGGTGCGTGACGGGGTCGAGGCCAAGCTGTGCACCGGCCCGGATGGTAACGAGACCTTCGTGCTGGTGCGCTCGGCCGAGCGACGGGCCAAGGAGCAGGCCATGCACGCCCGCTTCTGCGAGCGCATCGAAACCGCACTTGTCCGTCTCGCCAAGCGGCTCGAACGCGCACGCACGCCGGTGGATCGCAGCGCCACCGAGCGCCAGATCGGGCGCCTCCTCGGGCGCAACTCGCGCGCTGCCGGACGTTACGCGATCGACCTTGTCGTGGACGCCACCGTCGCCGCTGGACTGCAACTCAAATGGTCGGCGCGGACTGAATGGGACGAATGGTCACGCCACAGCGAAGGCTGCTACGTGCTGCGCACTAACGTCAGCCACTGGACGCCCGAGGCGCTGTGGCGGACCTACATCCAACTTACCGAAGCCGAGGCCGCCTTCCGCATCCACAAGAGTGAGCTGTCGATCCGCCCTATCTGGCATCAGCGAGAGACGCGTGTTTTGGCCCACATTCTCGTCTGCTTCCTTGCCTATGTTTTGTGGAAGACGCTCGAACAGTGGCAGAGCCGCGCCGGTCTGGGTAATGCGCCACGCACCATCCTTGAGGAACTCGGCGCCATCCAAAGCACCGACGTGGTCCTGCCAACGGCGACCGCGCCACAACGCGAACTGCGGCTGCGCTGCGTCGTCCGCCCCGATCGCGCCCAGGCTGCTCTGCTCGATCGCCTCGGACTCCGACTGCCCGAGCGGCTCCGCATGCACCTCGCCTGACGCCGAATGTAGTGCCAACTTTGCAGCCTAAGTAATTGAAAACCCTCACTCGCCCATACGAAACTGCGGAAGTTGGGCTAGGACCTCTGCACAGGGATTTTGACAGGCTGAACCGGAAATGCGGCGTCATCCGTCAGGGCACCAATACTCTACCCGGCAGCCTGTCGCGAACCAGCTTGAAGGACTTTGGTCTTGCTGGCTACGTCCTAAATCTCAGAATCACGAGGTCTTTCGAATGGCATTGGAACTGGCCTCGGACGAGGGAAGAAAGCTGCAAGCAGTCTGCCATCGATGAAGGCAAGGCCGGCACCGATTAAAGCCATTCCGACAAACTCCCTGACCAACAGTGGTTCACCCAAGACTAGCGAGCCGAGCAGGATCGCACTGACCGGGATCAGGAATGTTGCAAGAAGCAGGTTGGTTGCCCCCGCTGCGGCAAGGATGCAGAAATAGAGGATGTAGGCGACCACTGTGCACAGTAGTGCAATGCCGATCAGCGCGCCCCAGGCAGCTGCGCCCGGCGCCGCCAGCGTCCAAGGGTGATCGACAATCGCGACGACTGGGATGAGCACGAGCGTGCTGCCGGTGACTTGGCCTGTCGCCACCTTGATTGGTGAGATACCCTTGAACCGACGGCCATAGATGCCCGCGTAGGCGTAAACGAACGCTGCTCCCAGGCAGGCGACCTCGCCGATAGCGTTGTCCCTGCCTATGCCCGCCAGCGCACTTGGCCCGACGAGCACGACGACACCGGCAAGGCCGACCATCACGCCTGCAAACTTGGTTCGAGTAAGCTTCTCGTTCGCGGTCAGCATGTGCGCGACGAGTACAGTGAACATCGGGGTTGTGGCATTGAGGATAGACGCAAGCCCGCTCGAAATCCGCGTTTCGCCGAACACGATCAGTGAAAAGGGAATAACGTTGTTGAGCACGCCCATGACGATGAAGGAAGCCCAGAGCCGGGGGGAGGTTGGCATGAAGTCGCGTCCGAGTCCGAGCCACAGGTTCAGGATAACAGCCGCCAGGCCTACGCGCCCGAGCACCACAGTGAAGGGGGGTAATTCGGCGACCAGCACCTTGAAGAAAAAGAACGACCCACCCCACAGCGCAGCGAGGACCAGCAGCATCACCCATTCTCGACCACCCATCGTCGGCGCTGATGCGGGGCTGTCTGCCATTGCACCCGTCCTCTTCGGTTCGACAGGAACGATATCGACGCTGGCGCGACGCGGCACTCCGGATCTTGCGCTGGTATCCGGCACATGCATTCTTTATCGCCAGCGGAAAGTCAGCGCTCCGGCGGCCGTCCTGTTCAACCGGTCAAAATCGGCGACGCAAGGCCCTAGTCGCGTGGCGGGCCGGTTATCGCGTCAATGTAGCGGCGCACGGAGTAGGCCAGGACCGCCTTGCCGCCGGCCGGCAGGATGCGGTCCCACCAGGCGCCATAGATCGGCTCGAACGGCCAGGGTTCCAGCGTCGCGGCGATGCGTTCGACGGTGGTCCGGTCCAGCGGGATAAGGTCGGGGTAGCTGCGCATGAAGCTGACCTTGCGGTCCCAGCCGACGGTCACGATGTCGCCGGACAACAGCGCACCCTTGCCACCGGCGCCCGCCGCCCAGTGCAGCACCTGCCCGCCGGCGAAATGACCGGGGCAGTGCAGCAGCGTCACGCCGGGCAGGAGCTGCTTGCTTGGGCCGTCCCAGAACTGCACCACCGGATCGGGCCGCATCACCCATTGGCGGTCGCGCGCGTGCAGGTGGATCGGCGCGCCGCCGAACGCATGGCTCCAGTCGATCATCGAGCCGTAGTAGTGCGGGTGCGAGATCGCGATGCCCGCGATGCCGCCCATGCCGCGCACGATCTCGATCGTTGCGTCGTCGATGAAGCTGATGCAGTCCCACAGGATGTTGCCGTGCGGCGTGCGCACCAGCAGGGCGCGTTGCGCGATCGCGAAGGCCGGCATGGTGCCGATGCCGACCAGGTCCGGCTCGTGCTGCCGGAAGGCGGCGAAGTGCGTGCGCCGCATCGCCTCCAGCGTGGTCCAGGACTGGCCCAGCACGTTCACGTACTGGCGTTCGTCCTGGCAGATCGGGCAGCCGGCGGGGGGCGCCTCGCTCGGCGGGTATTGCGTGCCGCAGGTGATGCAGATGAACGCTGGCATGGGGTCATCCTCGCGCAATCAAGGACAGCTTGGCCGCAGACAGTTTCGCCGAGACGGTTGATCCGAAGGCACTTTACCCGAAGACACTTTACCCGAAGACTGGGCGCATCCGCACCTGCTGCTGGCGCAGCACCAGCGCACCGATCATCATGACATTGAGCAGGTTGGACACAAAGGCGATCTCGAACGCGGGGTCATAATGGCCGAAACGATCGAACATCGTTCCGGCCAGCCAGCTGCCCAGTGCCATGCCGGACATGCCGGACAGCAGCATTATCGGCACGCGCCAGCTTGCTTCACGCGAGGGATACAGGTCGCGGATGGCCAGCACATAGGCCGGGATGATGCCGGCGAAGCCCAGCCCGTAGATGGCGGAGGCGGCGAACAGTCCGATCTCGTTACGCACCAGCGCGTAGACCAGGATAGCGGCAGCCTGTGCCGCGGAGCTCAGCAATACGGTGCGCAGCCCGCCCAGGCTGTCCGCCACCCAACCCCAGAACTGCCGGCTGGCGAACGCGAGGCCCAGCAGCATCGACAGCATCAGCGTGCCGTGCTCGGGCGAGATCCCCTCGTCGCTGCACAGCGCCACCAGATGCGCGGTCGGCATCGCCATCGGGATGCAGCAGAAGAACGGCGCGGCGGCGAGCAGCAGCATCGCCGTGTTCGGCCGCAGCCCGAGCACCGGCGTGCCGGATTGTGGTCCGGCGGCGGCCGCGGCGGCGGCACCGGCGGATGGCGGCGACAGGCGCAGGCACCACAGCGCGATCGGCGCCACCCCGACCACGACGATCACGGCGAAGCCCGCCATGGTCTGTTGCCACCCGACGCGGTCGATGCTGATCTGAAACAGCGACGGCCAGATGACGCCGGCGATGTACTGGCCTGAGGAGATCAACGCCAGCGCGGTGCCTCGGCGCCTGTCGAACCAGCGGCTGACGTAGACCAGCAGCGGGGGATAGAGGCCGGCACTGCCGAGCAGGCCGATGAACAGCCCGTGGCCGATCAGCAGCGGCCAGGTGCCGCCGAGCGCGGACAGCAGCAGCCCGGCGCCGATCATCAACGTGCCGCCCAGTACGATCCAGCGCACGCCGATGCGGTCGGCGAACAACCCCATGGCGATGCCACCCGATCCGGTACCGAACCAGACCAGCGCGGCGGCCAGGGATGGAATGGCGCGCGGAACGTCGAGCGTGGCGGCGATCGGCTTGAGCGCGACCACCACGATGAGCGGCGCGCCGTAGGCAAAGGACAGCAGCACCAGCACCGCGATCGCGATCACCCAGGACGTGCGCGTCTCGATACTGTCCAAGCTTGGGCTGCCCGCGGTTGCGGTGCGGGTGGTCATGCGGTGCGGTTCCTCCGGCGGCGGCGCGTTGGCCGTACTGGGGGAGGGTAGGGCAGGTTCGCGGGGAGTGGAACTGTGCTTACCTCTCCCGCTCTTCGCGGGAGAGGTCGAGGCGCGAAGCGACGAGGGTGAGGGTGCTGCCCGCCGCTCGACCCTCACCCGCACCGCTCCGCGTCTCGACCTCAGCGAAGAGCAGGCGAGGTAAAGTCGTTACACGAACATTGCGGCGATATCAGCCGGGGCGACGTCCTCAATACGGGGCGGCTGCCAGCGCGGGGTGCGGTCCTTGTCCACCACCATGGCGCGCACACCCTCGATGAAGTCGTTGTGGCCCATCGTGGTGTGGGTGAGGGCGAATTCAGCGTCCAGACATTGTTCCAGCGTGCGATGAGCGCCGTCGCGCAGGATGCGCAGGGTCCAAGAGAGGGCAGAAGGCGAGACGGTACGCAGCGCCTCGACCGTCTTCCGCGCCCAGTCTCTATTGTCAGCGTCTGTGCTGTCGGCCTCCAGGCGGTGCAGAAGGTCCGGGATGCTGTCGGCGGCGAAGATCGTATCGATCGCGGCGCGCTGGTCTTGCAGCGTGAACGCAGGCAGCGGCGCGGCGTGGCGGGCCAGCGCGGCGATCCCGTCGTCGGCGAGTGCCTGCGACAGTTGGTGCAGCTCGGCGCGTGGGGTGAACTGGGTGGCAAAGCCGGCATGCACCGCGTCGGCGCCGTGGACGCGTGCGCCGGTCAGCCCGAGATACGTCCCGAGTTGCCCCGGCAGCCGCGGGAGAAAAAACGTTGCGCCGATGTCGGGGAAGAAGCCGATCGCGGTCTCCGGCATGGCGAACATGGCGTGCTCGCTGGCGACGCGATAGTCGCCGTAGATCGATACGCCGATGCCGCCGCCCATGCAGATGCCGTCGATCAGCGCGACGTACGGTTTCGGGTAGGCGGCGATCATGCGGTTGAGCGCGTATTCCTCGGTGAAAAAGGCGTCGACCGGAGCCCGGTTGCCGTCGAGCTGGTGCTGACGCAGCGCGCGGATGTCGCCGCCGGCGCAAAACGCGCGGTCGCCGGTGGCCTCGATCACCACGGCGTGGACGTGCGGATCGTCGCGCCAGGCGGCCAGCGCGCTGGTGATGGCGCGGATCATGGGCAGATCGAGCGCGTTGAGGGTCTTGGGACGGTTCAGCAGGATGCGCCCCACCCGCCCGTCGTGGCGGGTGAGGACGCTCGGCTCGGCTTGCATGCGGCGGCGGTCTCCGTGTGGGGAATTATTTGAGCCTGTGATTCACGCCCTCCGGCTGAACCGCCCCTGCGGATCACAGGTGCGCGATCACAGGCTAATGCGGGCGGTGGTCGTTGTTGACGTGCCGGTCGCCGGCGAGCCAGCGGGCCAATTCGCTGTGCGCGTCGGCGCGGCGCATCGCGGCGATGGCTTCGATGTCGGGGGCGTCGACGGTGAATTCCAGCGGCAGGCCGTCGGGGGTTTTGACATACATCGACACGCAATAGCCGTGGTCGGTGCGGCGGTATTGGATGTCGGCGGCGCGCAGGCGGGATTCCAGTTCCTCGAAGGTGGCCTGGCTGACCTTGAAGGCGACGTGCCAGGAGCCGCCCTTCTCGGCGAAGATCGCCTTGTTCATGTCGTAGGCTTCGGGATCGGCGAATTGGAAGAACGCCAGCGCGCCGCCGTCGCCCATTTCGAAGAAGGTGTGGCAGAAATCCACGTGCCGGCCGAGTTCCGGGCGGAAGCTGCGTTCGCACCAGGTGGCGACGAGCGGGATGCCGAGGATGTCCTCGATGAAGGCGCGATTGACCTCCTGGTCCTTCACCGCGAAGGCGTGGTGGTGCAGGCGTTGGGGTGGCTCGGCGAGCAGGGCGGGGCGGGTGGCGGTGGATTGATCTTGCGGCATGTGCTCCTCCTGGGCTGGGGCTGAGCGGGATAGTGTGCCCGAACCGCGGTCGTTCCGCGATCCCCGCCCGGCGTCAGCGGTGTCCCGCGTGCAACGACATCCAGAGCCGTCTGGCGCGGGTACGCTCGCCGCCGCGCCCTCAAGGCGTCGCTGTCGCCCTCAAGCTGATTCAATCAACGTTGCGATCGTCTCGACCAATTGCGAGGTTTCTTCAATCGCGCGTTCGGCGTCGGTCAGGGATGCCGCCGACTCCTGTTGGTGATCGGCAACGTTCTTCAATTCATAGCTCCAGCCGAGAACCGATACCTGTTCTCGGCTGACACGGGGTTCCTCGCGCGAGGCGCGCGAACTGGCTGCGCGCGCCGCTGTGTGTCTTGGGAGATCTTCCGGTTCGTGCAACGATGAACGCCAAGGCTGCGTGGTAGGCCGCCATGTAGGCGCTGCGCCCCGCTTCTTCAGTGTATTCGCCGGCCAGCGCATACCGGGCGAAACCAAGGCTCTCGCGCGCCTTGACGATATGACGTGCGGCATCGCTCACAAATCGAGGCCCTCACGCTGAATCTCCTGCATCAGCGGCACAGGCTCGTTGTAAGCGCCGACCCGAAACGGCTTGGCTGAGATAACCGCGCCGGTATCCATCAGAATATCCGTGCCGAGGTCGGCAAGACGAATCACTTCGTCAAACCAACTATCAGGCTCGCGGATGAAGACGGCAATATCGTAGTCAGAATCAGGCCGCGCGTCGCCGCGTGCGCGCGAGCCGAACAGCACAGCTGGCTCCAGGCGGTCGCCATAGGTTTCCGCCAGAGCTGCCCGAAACCGGCTCAGGATCGGGTCGCTGAACATCCGGTTGTTCATCTTGCACCACGAGGAATCATCGCACGTCACGCGGGCTTTGTCCCGCCGCGCCATGGGGACGTACCCGGACGCACCTGGGCCGATCTGTCCGCGATATTTGCGCGCGCTGGTGCTCGCGCGGATAATCTGCCACTTGCACGCGGCGGGGCGTCCCTATATCAATCCTTGATACAGGAGGCTCCAATGGGAACCAACGTCCACCTGACCCCAGAACTGGAGCGCTTCGCGCAAAGCTGCGTCGCCAGTGGCCGGTTCAACAATGTCAGCGAAGTCGTGCGCTCCGGCCTGCGCCTGCTGCAGGATACCGAAGAGCGGCGGGCGGCCTTCGTGGCATCGCTCGAAGCTGCGGTCGGGGAAGGTGAGCGGGACGGCTTCCTCACGGCCCAGGACGTCGAGACGGAGGTCCAGGCGGCGATCAACGCGGTGCGCACCCGGGCGGCATGACGCCCGGCCTGTTCGCGCCGCGGGCGCGGCGCGAACTGCGCGAAGCCGCCATCTGGATCGCGGCGAAAAATCCTGACGTGGCAGAAGCACTGCTTCGGGCGACGCTGCGGGCGGCCGAACTGGTGGCTGCGAACCCGGGCCTCGCGCGCGTCCGGCTGGATTTGGCGCCGGTGCGATTCCGGTTTTGGTCGTTGCGGGGATACCCCTACCTGCTCGTATTCGACGTCGATCGCACCCCGCCCGTTGTTGCCCGCTTCGTGCATCAGGCACGCGACCTTCCGGTGTTGCTCAGCGATCTCGATCTCTGACACGCGAGGCTGCTCCACGCCAAACATGGGCGTCCCGGCAAGTCATGCGCGACGGTCGGTTTTGTCGGCCGCGCTCACGGGATATCGTGACCAAGCCTAAAGTTGCGGACGGTCTTCGGCTACCAGGCCGCGATGCCGCGCCGAGTGAATGCTGAAAACTTTGCAACCGGCGCCGGACACCGTCCGGGCCAGGTCGGCCGCCCACAGATGCGGTGGCGAACGCCGGATAGCAAAATGGAGGGCCACTGAAGCCCTCCATTTGCCCGTTCGTCAGTCTGGTAGGTCAGGCTAGCCCCTGCAAGGTGAGGTGCCCTCGCCTTCCGCCGCCTTCTGCGGCAGAGACGGGTTGCCGCCGCCATCGGCCGCCTTCTGCGGCAGGGACGGGTTGCCGCCGCCATCGGCCGCCTTCTGCGGCAGGGACGGGTTGCCACCGCCATCGGCTGCCTTCTGCGGCAGGGACGGGTTGCCACCGCCATCAGCTGCCTTCTGCGGCAGGGACGGGTTGCCGCCGCCATCGGCTGCCTTCTGCGGCAGGGACGGGTTGCCGCCGCCATCAGCCGCCTTCTGCGGCAGGGACGGGTTGCCGCCCTCGCCCGCCTTCTGCGGCAGAGACGGGTTGCCGCCAGCATCTGCCGCCTTCTGCGTCAGAGACGGGTTGCCACCGCCATCGGCTGCCTTTTGCGGGCAACCGGGAGCGGTCTGTGCGTAGGCGGTAGCGGAGGCAAGTGCCAACGCCAAGCCCGCCGCGATCGGGAGCATTCTCATGAGCTGGTTATTCCCTGTGCCAGTGACTGCCGCGAATTTAGGATTGGTTAACGAAAAGACAATAGTGCACGTTTGCATCGCATGTTGCACCATGGCTACGGTGGGGTCACGCGCAGCGCCAGCCAGCGCGGCCCGGGGACCTGCTGCACCTTGGGCAGCACCAGGGCCAGGACGAAAGTCTTCTGCTGGGCTCGCGCGGCGTCGATTGCCGCCTGGACCTGCTGCGGCTCACCCACCTCGGTCCCCTGTACGCGCAGGATCACGTCGCCCGGCACCAGCCCGCGGTCGAACGCATCGGTGCCGGCGGCGACGCCGTCGATCAGCACGCCGACCTGCCCCATCTGCAGCCCGTAATGGGCGCGCCGGTCGGGGGTGAGCGTGCTGAGGCTCAAGCCGAGATTTGGCGGCACCAGCATGGCTGAACTGGCCGGCTGGCCGGATCCGGTGTTGGACGCGGTCTCCATCTGCGGCCAGATGATGGGCGTGACCTGCATTGTCTGCTCGCTTCCGGCGCGCAGCACAGTGACCGGCACGGCCTTGCCAACGGTCGATCTGGCGAAGGCACGCAGCATCGCGCGCTCGTCCGACTGGGGCTGATTGTCGTAGCGCAGGATGACGTCGCCGATCTGCAGGCCCGCCATCGCCGCCGGGTCGCCGTCCCGCACCATGGCGACAATCGAGCCCATCGGCCGCGGCATGCCGAGCGCCTCGGCCATGTCCTGCGTCACCTCCTCGATCTTGATGCCGAGATAGGCCGGCCGGATGCTGCCATCGTGCAGCAGCCGATTGGCGACGTAGCGGGCGTCATTCGCCGGAATGGCGAAGCCGAGACCGACCGAGCCGGTGGTGGGGGAGATGATGGCGGTGTCGACGCCGACCACCTCGCCGGCACGGTTGAACAGCGGGCCGCCGGAATTGCCGTGGTTGATCGCGGCATCCGTCTGGATGAAGTCGTCATACGGCGTGTCCATGATGTTGCGGTTCAGCGCGCTGACGATGCCGGCGCTGACCGAAAGCCCGATGCCGAGCGGGTTGCCGATGGCGAACACCGGATCGGCGATCTGCACCTTGTCGCTGTCCGCCCAGCGGACCACCGTGATCGGATGCTTGGTGTCGACCTTCACCAGGGCAAGGTCGATGCGGGCCGCCGTGGCGAGAATGCGGCCGGGCACGCGCGTGCCATCGGAGAACGTCACGTGGATGTCGTAGGCGCCCTCGACGACATGGTAATTGGTCAGGATCGCGCCGCTCGCATCGATGAACAGGCCGGACCCCTGCAGCGATTTCGGGTCGGTTGGGGACCGGGCTGGCCGAGCCGCTGCTGGCGTTCATGCCCGCGGTGGTCGAGCCTTCGTTGACGAACGAGGTGATGTTGACCACGGTGGGCAACAGGCCGCGGATCAGCGCGGCCTGATCGGGCGTCATCATCTGCATGGCCATCTGCTGCGCCGCGGCCCGCGGCGGTGCCGGCAGCAGACCGGCGCCGACAAGGGCGAGGCCGAACAGCGTGGCCGGCAGGAAACGATAGTGCATTGAGGCGGGCTCCGTTGGGGACCAGCGCCGCTGCGGCGCCGGACGGTCCGTTAAATAGTGACGCGGCCGCCGTTTGCACAATCGGCATGTCCGATATGCTGTGGACGTTCAAGACGGGACGCCGTTACAACGACTGGGCACATAGGCCGATTGGGGCACACAGGCCGATTGGGGCCCGCGGGGCCGGCGGTCCGGATGGGCATCGCCGGCGGCGGTGCTGGGCTACCCCTCCATCCGCACACCCGGATGAAAATGCGCGTAGACCCGCCGTGCGGTTTCGCGGCTGATGCCCGGCGCGGCCTCCAGGTCGGCCAGACCCGCCATCTTCACCCCGCGCGCCGAGCCAAAATGGTTCAGCAGCGACCGCTTGCGCGCGGCGCCGATGCCGGCGATCTCGTCCAGCTCGCTGCGCACCAGCGACTTCGATCGCCCGGCACGGTGCGTGGTGATGGCGAAGCGGTGCGCCTCGTCGCGCAGGCGTTGCAGGAAATACAGCACCGGATCGCGCGGCGGCAGTTGGAAGGCTGGCGCGTCGCAGGTGTGGAACCACTCGCGGCCGGCATCGCGGTCCAGCCCCTTGGCGATCGCCACCAGCGGCACGTCGTTCACCCCCAGATCGTCCAGCACGCCGCGCGCCGCCGAGAGCTGCCCGGCGCCGCCGTCGATCAGCACCAGGTCGGGCCAGTCGGGGCCGTGGCCGTCCGCCTCTTCGCGCAGCGCACGGCCGAAGCGGCGCTGCAGCACCTCGCGCATCATGGCGAAATCGTCGCCCGGGGTGATCGGGCCGCGGATCGAGAATTTCCGGTACGCCGCCTTGGTGAAACCTTCCGGGCCGGCGACGATCATCACGCCATACGCGTTGGTGCCCATGATGTGGCTGTTGTCGTAGACCTCGATGCGGTTGGGCGGCGCGGGCAGGTGGAACAGCGTCGCGACGCCGTCCAGCAGCTTGGCCTGGCCGGCGGATTCCGCCAGCTTGCGTTCCAGCGCCTCGCGCGCGTTCAACGCGGCGTGCTCGCACCACCGCGTGCTTCTCGCCGCGCTGCGGCACCAGGATCTCCACCTTGCGCCCGGCCTTCAGCGTTAGCGCCTCGGCGACCAGTGCCTGCTCGGGCAGCGGATGGTTGACCAGCACCTGCGGCGGCGGCGGCTTGTCGTCGTAGAACTGGGCGATGAAGGCGCCAAGCACCTCCGGGGTTTCCTCGTTGCGTGCGTTGGCGGGGAAGAAGGCGCGGTTGCCGTTGTTGCGCCCGCCGCGGACGAAGAACACCTGCACGCAGGTCTGGCCGGCGATGCTCCAGGCGGCAATCACGTCGGCGTCGGCCAGGCTGGCCGGGTTGATCACGTCGTTGCCCTGCACGAAGGTCAGGCCGCGGATGCGGTCGCGGATCGCGGCGGCGCGCTCGAACTCCAGGGTGGCGGCGGCGGCTTCCATCTCGGCGGCCAATTCCTGCTGCACGAAGGCGGACTTGCCGGCCAGGAACGCCTTCGCCTGGCCAACCAGCTTGCCGTATTCCGCCTGGTCGATGCGCCCGACGCAGGGGGCCGAGCAGCGGCGGATCTGGAACAGCAGGCAGGGCCGGGTGCGGGCGGCGAACACCGTGTCGGCGCAGGATCGCAGCAGGAACACGCGCTGCATGGCGGTGACCGTCTGGTTCACCGCCCAGGCCGAGGCGAACGGCCCCCAATAGCTGCCCTTGCGGGTCTGCGCGCCGCGATGCTTGGCGATCTGCGGATATGGATGGTCCTCGGCCAGCATCAGCCAGGGGTAGGATTTGTCGTCGCGCAGAACGATGTTGTAGTGCGGCTTGAGGCGCTTGATCAGGTTGGCCTCGAGCAGCAGCGCCTCGGCCTCGGTGTGGGTGGTGATGACCTCCATGGACGCGGTCAGCGACACCATGCGGCGCAGGCGTTCCGGCAGGCGGACGGGCTGGGTGTAGGCGGCGACGCGCTTCTTCAGGCTGCGCGCCTTGCCGACGTACAGCGCCTCGCCCTTGGCATCGAGCATGCGGTAGACGCCGGGGCTGGTCGGCATGGTTTCCATCGCCGCCTCGATGACGGCGGCGCCCCCAGGGGACGCCGGGGGGGACGCCAGGGGGGACGCCGCCGGCGGTGGCGCGGGGGAAGCCGCCGGGGGCGGCGTGACGGACGGTGCGTCGGGCGGCGGTTGGTCCGTTTCGCTCATGATCGCAAACTGGCTGGCGTCGGTGCAGAATGCCGTACCCCGGCACGGGCCGCCATAGAAGGGGGTGGTGTCGGGCTGGCGCAAGGTGGCGGCGCGACGGATGATCCGATGATTGCGGGGCGCCGCGCGCACGACCGCCGTGGCGCGGTGTCCCGGCGATTTGGCTATGCCGGCCACCGCCGGCGTGGTCGGCGGGCAGCGCGAACAGGGTTGTGTGGCTGACGGGATTATGTTATCTTCGATAACACAACACGTAAAGCGACACGCGATGCCCTCCGACGCGCATGTATTCGACGAGCTCAAGCTGCCATTCATCTTCGTCCCGCACGGTGCGCCGGAACCGACGGAGTGGCTGGTACGTCACCCGGACAATATCAAGTTGCCGGCGACCTTCGAGCCGCGTGCGCGCGGCGCTGGCCGGCCCGGCCTGTCCGCGGGCACCCCGCCACCTGGCAGTCAGCCGCCTGGTGCGCGGCGTTCGGTGGACGGGCTTCCGTTCGCGTCCGGCCCGGGCGCGCCGCCATCATCGTCCGGGAGCGCGATGTCCAACACCACGTCCGCTGCGACGAACGCTACCGCCGACCGCGCATTGCGCTCGGACGATCCGATCACCGCCTATCGCCAAGCGAGCGACGCATTGGCGACAGCGGCGAGTGACCACGCGTTGGGCAATGGGCCAGGGTAGGCTAGCTCCGCTACTGCTGGCATGAGCCAGGTGGATGATCCAATCCACCAGGAGCCTCTGGCACGGCCCCCAATTCAGCAGGAGCCTCTAGTACCGCCTCGAGTAATCGAATTGCCACCGCCTCCCATGAACGATTCCGACACGTGGCCGGGTGAATTGGTGCCGTTCAAGCAGCCGGGCTTTGTTCCTGGGACAAAGGACGTGATAAACTTTGATACGGACGGCCTCATTCACGATCCAACCATGGAGAAGGAACCGCCAGAAATTGGCCTACCGCAACCTCCTCGCACCGATGGATCTTAGGTGCTACCGCAGGGTCGTCGTGAAGTTCTAGTGCAGCGATTCCATGAAACCGCTTCTATCATCGGGTTCCGTCTATGAGCAGGCCAGTCGGTCTCGAATACATCGTGATACGAGTCGTTCCTTGGAAACGCCGTACTAGTGGCGAGGGAGATGGACATGGCTGCCCATGGGATACCGCGTACCGGGGAGATCGACCGGAACGCGAAAGCTGGGTGGGCCATGCGTGCTATAAAAGCAACTGCGTGCATGTGCTGCTTGGTCCAATTCATCATCATGGTGCCAGCATTGAATAACTCTGCGTGGCCACGGAAATTTGCCGTCAAGAATATAAACATAAGACAACTATTAGAGAGTGACACGTCAAATGAAAGAGGGAATTACAAACTAAGCGAGCAATATCTCCTCGAATGTAATGGAACGACATGCATAGGGAGATTGCCTCTTATATTAATGAAGAAAACCTATTATTACGACGCGGTTGCAGTAATTTCAACATATGATCTAATATATGTTAATGTAAACATAAATCTACGCCCAGCTGAGCCTGCCTGTGGTCCCCGTTGCGACGAACCCACCTTAAACGCAATCTCCACATACATTCCCCGGGCAAGTGAAGCGCATATAACTGCTCCCGTTAAACAATATGGCGATTTCCCTGCAACGACGTCACCGGATAGCACAACGGATCTGATCTATCGGGTCCATCAGGATCCGGTCGCGTATATCGACTTATCTGTTGAACTCGAATAATGAGCGAAACCCGGAATGACCACCGCTAGCGAAGCAGCATGCCATGCCCACGGACGTGCGTTCATTCGACGAAATCAAGCTGCCCTTCAATTTCGTCCCGCACGGTGCGCCGGAACCGAAGGAGTGGCTGGTACGTCACCCGGACAATATCAAGTTGCCGGCGACTTTCGAGCCGCATGCGCGCGGCGCTGGCCGGCCCGGCCCGGCCCGTCGTCCGGCAGGCCGTCGCCCGGGTACTCCGTGGGCCGGTGCGCGGCGTTCGGTTGACGGACTTGCGGTCGCGCCCGGCCCGGGCGCGCCGTCGTCACCGACCGGAAGCGTCATGTCCGACGCCATGTCGGCCGCGACAGACGCGAGTTACCGCCGCACGTTCACCTCGTACAGTCCAATAACGGCCTTTCTCAGGGCCGACGCCGGCCTGGCAACGGCCGCGAACAACTACGCGCCCGGCGGCGCGAACGGGTCGAATCTCGCTGCGTATGCGCAGAATGATCCATGGAACCGCGCAGATCCGCTCGGACTGCCCTCCGATCAGACACAGACCGCAGCGAGCCAGAGCAGTCAGAACCACGGCACATCGTGGCAGGGTGTGGCAGTACAGCTACCTAATGGCCAGAACGTACCGGATCCAGGTCTCCAACAAGAGAGCTTATGTCACCCGTTGCCGACCTGAGCGCCGTGGCGGCCGCCGGTCGCGACACCGGCGCAACGTATCGCTCGCTGTTGAGCAGTCCAGATACCGCTCCGGGCGCGCTGCCGTACCTGGTCGAAAATCTCTCTGCCAATCTTGGTCACGGCGGCCTTTTCGACTACCAGCGGAAAGGGAACTTACTTACCGGGTACACGCAGTTCCGCCAGTTTAGAGATGTCTCGAACTTCAATGTTGGCCTATTCTGTCAACAGGCAGGGATGACGCTTGATGAGACACTATCCGTCGCGGGAAAGTACGCCCACATATTATCGAGCAACGCACGGCCCGACGAACCGCACGGCCTCGATGCGGACACCGCGCGGTTCATAGCCGCCGGCTTTAATATCGGGCAAAGCGGCGCTTTCAACCAACCAACATCTCGTTGATATGTCGCCCTTTGCCAGCCTCGTCCGGAAGTCGGTCTGCTGCGTCATCGTCGGGCTAGTAGTCACGCTTGGCCCACTCTATCTGTTGCTCGCCATGGTTGGATTGGCCTGGACGCCTGACACTTGTATAACCGAGATCCAAAAGAAGATCATCAGTCCTTTAGGGTTTTATTTCGTTATTAGTGAAACGGACTGCGATTTGATTGCAAAAAATGCTGCGGTGACCGTCTACGTGTCCCGGACTGGACAGAGGAGCAGGGCTCCGTTGTTCAAATACGACCCAGCAGAGCTAAACTCATCGCCAGAATTAACCGTTATTGATCAGAATACAATTCGAATATCCATCCCGAGAGTTTAATCTATATTCTTCCGCAAATATGAATGGGATGGCGTATCAATCAGATACCACATTGGTCTGATTGACTACCCGACGGCTCCTGAGACACAATGAGCACCAGATGTTCGAGATACGAGATTGAGACATGGTCCCATGACCCGCGGATTGAATGAATGGCGCGCCAACACAAAATCGGCATGTCGGCGTTCATCTGCGTTCATAGGCGGCTAAGAAATCCTTCTGCCTGCGGATTATCCGCCGCGTACTCGACTGATCGTGTTGCATCGCGGATATGTGTGTTGTCATGGAATCACCGGTACCAGGTGGTCCACCTCCACCTCGAAGATTGCGACAATGTCGATGGCACATGGCGAGCCGCTACCGACCAAGCCGCCGCAACGTCGCCCGGACCAGCACCGCCCCACTTCCCCCGGAAAATCCAAGCCTGTAAGCTTCGACGAAAGCCGAACAGTGAGGTCGTGATGCTCGCGAACACCCGCGTCGCCTGGTTCAACGGTTCGTTCGTGCCGGAAGGCCAGGTCGTCATCCCCTTCCGCGACAAGAGCTGGAAATCCGGCGACGGCGCATTCGACGTGACCCGCACCTTCAACGGCGTCCCGTTCCGCGTGGTGGAGCACATCAAGCGGTTCTATCAGTCGCTGCGCTATGTCCGCATCGATCCCGGCATGTCGCCCAAGGAAATGGTGGCGATCACCCAGGAAGTCGTCGAACGCAACGCCCACCTGCGGGAGCCGAACGGCGACTGGTGGGTGACCCAGCGCATCAGCCGCGGGGTCGATGCGATCGGCGACGAAGGCTGGGAGCATACCGGCCCGAACCTGGTGATCGACGTCTCGCCGCTGCCGCTCGCGACCCGCGCGGCGATGTACCGCGACGGCGCCGAGGTAATGACCACCACCATGCGCCGCACCGCGCCCAGCATGCTCAGCCCGCGCGCGAAGATGAACAACTACATGAACATGATCGTCGCCGGACAGCCGATCAAGACGGCGCGACCCGATGCATGGCCACTGTTGCTGGACGAAAACGGCAACCTCGCCGAGGGGTCCGGCAGCAACATCTTCACCGTCCAGGACGGCAAGCTGCGGACGCCCCGCGCGCGCTACGTGCTGCCTGGGGTCAGCCGGCAGATGACCATTGATCTGGCGACGAAGCTCGGCATCCCATGCGACGAGGCCGACATCGACCTGTACGACGCCGCCAACGCCGAGGAGATGTTCCTGACCTCGACCAGCCTGTGCATTTTGCCGGTTGCAAGTTTCAATGGGGCGCCGGTTGGTGCCACCGCCTGGACGGGGGCCGGCCCGATCACGCAGCGGCTGATCGATGCCTATGCCGCCGAGGTCGGCTGCGATTTCGTCAAGCAATACCTCGCTCACCTGCCGGCCTGATCCGGCCCGCGCGGTCACGCGGCCGGCACAGTTCGAAGGCGGCTGGTTTGTCTGATGCCAGCGGCCCTAAACATTGGCGTACGGGCCGCTACCCCCCGTCATGCCGGCGAAGGCCGGTATCCACGACGCATATGAGGTGTCCCCCGTCAAGTGGAAATTCGCTCATCTCGTGGTTTTCCCTTCCGTGGTCAGTTGCTGCCCACGGGTGCTTAAAGGGCACCCCGGCGCCTGGCTTGGGTGGTGATGCCGGGGTCAAGTCCCGCAGCCCGCTTGCGGGTGCGCGCAGCGCAGGACTTGAGGCCGGCATCACCACCCAAGCACAATCGTTCGTGTCGTTCGGCGGCGATCGGTCCTGCTCGCAGCTTCACTCCGCCCTATCGTCCAGATGCAAGTCCCAGCCCTGTCGGTCATGCGGCGTCGCGCCACATCAACTCATATCCGGTCGCCACTCAGAGTGGCTGCACCATAAACCCCCATGCTTGGGGCAGCGGGCTGGGCGATCGGGACCATTCTTTCATTACGGCGTTTTTCAGCCCGTCGTGGATGCGGTCCCGTGCCCTGGACTTCGGCGAGCTGATCAGGCCCGACCGAACCTCGGTGTGTCTGTCATCGCATGGCGCGGTGTTCCTTCATCGTTTCGTCCCGCGTTCCGCTCACGCGGCCTTCAGCACGGCACCTTGCGGCACCACGCCGTGCTTGACGTAGCGCCACAGCGCGACGAGCAGCTTGCGCGCCAGCGCAACGATGGCGATGCGCTTCACGCGCGCGCCTTGGCCCTTGATCCGCTTGTGGAACCACTGCGTCAGCGTCGAGTTGGGCTGATGGCGCTGCCACGACCAGGCGAGCTCAATGAGGATCGTCCGCAACCGCCGGTTCCCGGCTTTGGAGATGCCCTGTTCGCGCTCCACGCCGCCACTGGACCACGGTGTCGGCGCGATGCCGGCGAACGACCCCAACTGGCGTCGATTGTCGAAGTCTCTGTTCAGACACTCCAACGACAGCACTGTGGTAAACTCCGGCCCGATCCCGCGCAGCCGCAACAGCAACGGCGCGGCCGCCATTTCGGGCGGCGCGGCTGTCGCGGCCTCCGGCGCCGTGTCTGGCGCCGCAGCTACCCGCGCGGCACGCAGCAGCGCGTCACGTTCCGCCTCCGCCGCCTTGATCTGTTCGCACAGCAACTCAAGCCGCAGCAGGATCCGCTCGATCGTCGTATGAAGGTGCGGCGGCAGCGCGCGTCCATCGCCGGTACGCAACGTCTGCAGCACTTGCCGCGCGTCCTTCTGCAACGGCTTGAACCCGGCAATCCCCTGGTTGGCAAGCAACCCGCCGATCCGGTTGCTCAGCCGCGTCCGCTCGCCCACCAGCTCGCCGCGTTCACGCGACAGGCGGCGAATATCCTCCTGCGCCACACTCGGCGGCACCACCATCGAACACACGCCAACTTCACCGTCCAGCCACGACGCCAGGCTGCGCAGCAGCTTCTCGCCATCGATCCGGTCGGTTTTCGCGTTCCGCTTGCGCTGTGGGCCAAGGATCGAGGCCGCGTCCACCACGTGGCTCTCGACCCCCTGCGCCTCCAGCCAGCGATGCAGCCAGAACCCATCCAGCCCGGCCTCGTAGATACTCACGATCCGCACCGGCCGGCCGGTGCGCCGCTCCGCTTGCTGGCGCTGCGCCGTCAGCAGGCTCAACACCTTCTCCGTGTCGCGCGCTGCAACCGTGAAGCGCGACAGCTTCGCGCTGCCCGGCGCGCGGACGGTCAGCACCCACTTGCTCTGGCTCAGTTCAAACGACACCAGAAGTCTGGCAATCTCCGCCGTGGTGGCGGTCGGGTGGTCTTGCGGTCGGGTCTCGATACGCATCGCTTGCTCCCTCGTGCTGTGGGACGCATACCGAACCCGATCCAGCGCCCGGTCGCCACTACCACCGGCATGGGTTCTTTCTTTGCTGCAACGAAGGCAAGTCGCGGATACCGGCCGGAGCCTGTCCTCCGGCGGCCCGTTGGGCCGACCCGGGGCCGGCAAGACGGAGGGTAGCACCGAAGCGTCGATCATTCGGCCGCCTGGTACGCGCAGGGCGCCAACCCGCAGACGCCACCCGGATGGCCTCCCCACCCAGCACGCAGCAGGTGCACCAGCGGCATCGCAGCGCCGGATCAGGCCCCCAAGCCCTGTGGATAAGTTTGTGGGCGAATGTCCGGCGATGGCGGCGTGGTGCGCGGTTCCCGCGGGCCTCAGCGACGTTGATTAAAATTCATGCAAAAACTAACCTACTGATTTTGTTGAATATCTTCCTGTGGATATTGTCATCCGATTAACACAATCCGCCATCTCCCTGAAATGTGATGGCGCGGCTTCAACGAGTGGACAAATCCGCGCTGCGACGCTCGATCTCCACCCCGGCGGATGCTGCATCCGCGAACACATCCAGCTTCTCGACCCGCACCCGCACCAGATGCACCCTTGGGTCCGCCAGACAGGATTCGGCGATCCGCTCGGCCAAGGTCTCAACCAACATCACATGGCCCGCGGCGACGATCGCGCGGACCGCGTCGGCGACCCCCTCGTAATCCACCACACGGCGTAGGTCGTCCCGCCCGACCCTCGGCCGCGATAGCGCACGGCCGGCATCGTCCTCAACCCCAAGGTCCACATTGATCCGCACCCGCTGGGGAGCCGCATGTTCGTGCGCATGCACGCCGATGCTGGCCGGCAACACCAGATCGCGCAGGAAGACGTGGCGCAGACCGCGGGACGCGTCGGCAATGCGGGGAGATTCCATTTCCGTCTCCTACTCGTCGTCCGGCGGGCCGCGGCGCAGGGCGCCCCATTGCAGGTGCTGGCCGCCGTCGAGCGCGATCATCTGCCCGGTCATCGCCGGGAAGCCCAGGATGGCGATCACCGCACGCGCCACCTCCTGCGGGCTCGTGCCGTGGCCCAGTGGGACCGAGGCGGCCTGCCGCGCATATTGCGCCTCGGTCTGGTGCGCGTTTGGCAGCGCCGGGCCCGGGCCGACGGCGTTCACCCGGATGCGCGGCGCGAGCGCCAGCGCCATGGTCTGGGTCAACGCCCACAACGCGGCCTTGGAGACGCTGTAGGACACAAAATGCTGCGTCAACGACCACACCCGCTGGTCGAGCATGTTCACCACCACCCCCTCGGCCCGCGGCGGCAGGCGTCGGGCAAAGTCCTGCATCAGCACGAAGGGCGCCCGCAAGTTCGGCTCGATATGGCGCTCCCAGGAGGCACGGGTGGCGTCGTGCCACTCGTCGCGCTCGAACACGCTGGCATTGTTGATCAGCACACCGATCGGTCCCAGCGCCGCCTCGGCGGCCGGTAACAGATCCGCCACCTCGGCTTCCCGGCCGAGATCGGCGCGCAGGGCGACGGTGTCGCGACCACGCTGGCGGATCTCGGCGCAGGTGATCTCGGCATCGGCTGAGCTGGTGTGGCTGTGCACGGCGACGGCGAAACCAGCCTCGGCCAGGCCCAGCGCAATGGCGCGGCCAAGCCGCCGCGCCGCGCCGGTGACCAGCGCGGCGCGCGGGATGCCCGCGGGAATGCTGCCCGCTTGGCTATCGGATTGAAGCGGATCAGCCATTGTCCACGTGCGGCTGCGGATTGGCGACGTTGAAAAGCTCCTGGTTGAACGTGCCGCCAAGCTCGACGTTGTAAAGCGTCACCCGCGTCTCCTTGCGCTGGGCGTCCACCACCGTCCATTGCCGCAGCGCCAACGGCGGGTCGGCGAAGATCAGCGTCAGCGTGCCGTCCGAGGCCCTGGAGGTCCGCACCATGCTGACCTGAAGCTGCCCGGGCTGGCGCGTCATGCCGGTCACCGTCACATCGCCCGACAACGTGACCTTGTCGGCCAGCAGGATGCCAAGCGGGGTCTGCGACAGCGGCACGTTGCTGGTCTGGTTGAGCTGGGTGTCGCGAAACACCAGAATCCCATATGCGGCAACCAGCAGGAACGGCGCCGGCGGATTGTACTGGAAGCGCATGCGGCCTGGCCGTTCCAGCCACGCGGTGCCCTCGCTGAGCCCGCCATTGGGTGCCACCTGCAGGAAGTGCGCCTTCAGCGTGTGCAGCCCGTCCAGATAGGCCTCGACGCGTGCCAGGTCGGCGTGGTCCTGCGCGGTGGGCTGCCAGGCAGACGGGGACGCGCCTTGCGCCCACGCCGGGCGGAGGGCGGGCAGCAGCAGGGGCAGGGCAAGGAAGCGACGACGGTACATGCGCGCTACATGGCATCGCACCCCCTCGGGCGCCAGTCGGCGGGTGTCGTTGCCCCGGCATGTCGGTTTCACCCACTCGCAAGATGCCCGTATCGGCATACATAAATCACCGCACGGCGAGGGGCCTCAGGGATCGCCAGAGCAATATTCCACTAAGGGAACAGGCCATGGGCACGATCACCACCAGGGACGGCACGCAGATCTTCTACAAGGATTGGGGGACGGGTCAGCCGCTCGTGTTCCATCACGGCTGGCCCCTGAGTGCCGACGACTGGGACAACCAGATGATGTTTTTCTTGCAGCACGGGTACCGGGTGATCGCCCATGATCGCCGTGGGCACGGCCGCTCCACTCAGACGGTGGACGGCAACGAGATGGACACCTACGCCGACGACGTCGCCCAACTGGCCGCGGCCCTCGATCTCAAGGGCGCCGTCCACATCGGCCACTCCACCGGGGGCGGCGAGGTCGCGCGCTATGTCGCGCGTCACGGCAAGGGCCGCGTGGCCAAGGCGGCGCTGATCAGCGCGGTCCCGCCGGTCATGCTGAAGTCGGACAAGAACCCCGGCGGCCTGCCGATGCAGGTGTTCGACAGCATCCGCGACGGCACCGCCAACCAGCGCGCGCAATTCTATCAGGACATCACCCTGCCATTTTATGGCTACAACCGTCCCGGCGCGAAGATCTCCCAAGGGGTCAGGGACAATTGGTGGCGGCAGGGGATGATGGGCGGGATCAAGGCCCACTACGACTGCATCAAGGCCTTTTCAGAGACCGATTTCACCGAAGACCTGAAGAGCATCGACGTGCCGGTGTTGGTGCTGCACGGCGAGGACGATCAGATCGTGCCCTTCGCGGACGCCGGAATGCTGTCGGTCAAGCTCTTGAAACATGGGACGCTGAAGTCGTACCCGGGCTTGCCGCACGGCATGTGCACCACCCATCCCGAACTCATCAATGCGGACCTGCTGGCCTTCATCCGATCCTGAAGCGCCGTGACGCGGTAAGGTAGTCCTCAGTGTCCCTCCGGAAGGTTCTTGGGTCTTTTGAGTTGGTCAGGCGCCTCGGCTTGAGCGCATTGGGTTGCGAACGAGGCAATTCCCAGCGCCGGTTCGCAAGTTACCGCGCGTGGACACCGCGGTACGCCATATCAAGTTCGACACCGGCGTCGCAACACCGCCGCGCGAAGCGCCAATCGCCTGCCTGCTCGGAGCCTGCCCTCGGGCGCTTGACCCGGGGGATCTCTGCGCCTCTGCACTGCTAACCCCACGAGTCTCCGCACCGCGCGAAGAATTTCCGCTGACAGGACAATAACATATTGATTAGGCTAATTCTTCCGGCCTACTGGCCACAATCGTGCCTGGCGCGGCAAAGCTAATTCAGCCGCCGATGAACGCCGATGAACGCCGATAAGACCAATGCCTCACAGGCCCAGCACGACGCGCTTGATCTCCAGGCGCGGGTTGCCGAAGTTGAGCAGCAGACAGACCTGCAAGCCCGTCGCCCGCAGGTAGTTGATGCATTGGGCGCGATGGATGCCAGCGACCACCTTGATGGCCTTCAGCTCGACGATCGCCGATTCCTCGACCAGCAGGTCCACCGCATACTCACCGACGATGATCCCGTCGTACATCACGGTGACGCCGCGCTGCTGCGCGACTGCGAGGCCGATCTTGCGAAGCTGATGTACAAGCGCATTTTCGTACACCTTCTCAAGAAATCCAGCTCCAAGAGCATTGGAGACAATCATGGCACTGCCGATGATCGGCCTCGTCAGATGATCCAGCACGGTGTCATCGGCGTTCATCGGCGTTCATCCGCGGCTAAATATTCCTTGCTTCCTTCGCACCAACACCTTGCGGAAAAGTTGACAGGTGCATGGGTCCAGCGACCTGTATCGGCGGCAGGTCGATCGAATTTGCCGCGATAAATCAGCCCGCGCGTCCACGCGAAGATCGACGCAATCGGATTGGTCGAGGTCTCCTTGCCCTGCTGATGCTGGCGATAGTGCCGCGTCACCGTGCCGTGCGCCGCCTCGCTCTCCGCCGTCTTGCCGTCCGGCGCCAGCAGCACCGACGTCATCAGCCCGAGCGCCCCGAACCCCTGCGCCACCCGGATTGATCTTGCATCTGGGAGTGGCGGTTTAACGGCTCTTTCTCTCTCCGCGAGAGGTCGCCGGCGAGGGGCGCCCTGCTTGCCCTTCCGGCACGCCGATGCGACAAGGCTCGCCGACTTCGCGGATAGTTCAACTCAGCGGACACCAACCCGGTGCGCAAAGGTGCAGCATGTCAGACCTCGAAATCGTTTGGACAAAGGTCGATGAAGCTCCGGCGCTCGCGACGTTCTCCCTGCTGCCGATCGTCGAAGCCTTCGTCGGCACGGCCGGCGTGACGATGAAGCTGAAGGACATTTCGCTGACCGGCCGCATCCTTGCCAATTTCCCCGAGAAACTGACGCAAGCACAACGGATCAACGACGAACTCGCCGAACTTGGCCAACTCGCGATGCGGCCCGAGGCCAACATCATCAAGCTGCCCAACATCTCCGCCTCGGTCCCGCAGCTCAAGGCCGCGATCAAGGAGCTGCAAGACAAGGGCTATGACGTGCCGGACTATCCGGACAACGCCACGACGGACGCCGAGAAGGACATCCGCTCGCGCTATGCCAAGGTGCTCGGCAGCGCCGTCAACCCTGTGTTGCGCGAGGGCAATTCCGACCGCCGCGCCGCCGGCGCCGTGAAGCAATACGCGCGCGACAATCCGCACAAAATGGGCGCCTGGAGCGCGGACTCCAAATCGCATGTGGCGTACATGTCGGGCGGCGATTTCTACGGCTCGGAGGTCTCCACCACCGTCGCGGCGCCGACCAATGCCCGCATCGAACTGGTTGGCACGGACGGCACCGTCACGGTGCTGAAGGCGAAGACGCCGCTGCAGGCCGGCGAGATCATCGACGCGGCGACGATGAGCCGCAAAGCCTTGCGCGCATTCCTGGCCGAGCAGGTCGAGGCGGCGAAGCGGGACGGCGTGCTGTTCTCGCTGCACCTGAAGGCGACCATGATGAAGGTCTCCGACCCCATCCTGTTCGGCCACGCCGTTTCCGTGTTCTTCGCCGGCGTGTTCAGCAAGCACGAAGCCACGCTGAAGCGTCTCGGCGTCAATCCCAACAACGGCGTGGGCGAACTGCTGGCGAAGATCGAGACGCTGCCGGACGCTGAACGGGAAGCGATCAAGGCCGATATCGCGGCGACCTATGCGCAACGGCCTGGCCTCGCCATGGTCAATTCGGACCGGGGCATCACCAACCTGCACGTGTCGAGCGACGTGATCGTCGATGCTTCGATGCCGGCGATGATCCGCGAATCCGGGCGCATGTGGGGCGCTGACGGCAAGTTGCACGACGTGGACGCCGTGATCCCCGATCGTTGCTACGCGCGGATCTACCAGACAGTCATCGACGATTGTAAGGCGCACGGCGCCTTCGACCCCCACACGATGGGCTCGGTGCCGAACGTGGGGCTGATGGCGCAGCAGGCCGAGGAATACGGATCGCACGACAAGACGTTCGAGGTGCCCGCGGCCGGAACCGTGCGCGTGGTCGCCGACGACGGCACGGTGCTGCTGGCACGCCCGGTGGAGACCGGCGACATCTTCCGCATGTGCCAGGTCAAGGACGCGCCGATCCGGGACTGGGTCAGGCTCGGGGTGCGCCGCGCGCGCCTCAGCAACACTCCCGCGGTATTCTGGCTCGACGCGCAACGCGCGCATGACGCTCAGGAGATCGCCAAGGTCGAGAAATACCTGAAGCAGGAGGACACGGCGGGGCTCGACATTCGCATCCTGGCCCCGGTCGAGGCGATGAAGTTCTCGCTCGCGCGCATCCGCGAGGGGCAGGACACAATCTCCGTCACCGGCAACGTGCTGCGCGACTACCTCACCGATCTGTTCCCGATCATGGAGCTCGGCACCTCGGCCAAGATGCTGTCGATCGTTCCGCTGATGGCGGGCGGCGGATTGTTCGAGACCGGTGCCGGCGGCTCGGCGCCCAAGCACGTGGAGCAGTTCCAGCAGGAAGGCTATCTGCGGTGGGATTCGCTGGGCGAGTTCCTGGCACTTGGCGCATCGCTCGAACATCTGGCGCAGACCCATAAGAACGCCGACGTGCAGGTTCTCGCCGACACGCTCGACGCCGCCAACGGCAAGATCCTCGAATTCAACCGCTCACCCGCGCGCAGGGTCGGCGAACTCGACAATCGTGGCAGCCATTTCTACCTGGCACTCTACTGGGCGCAGGCGCTGGCCGCGCAGGGCAAGAGCGCGGCGCTGCAAGCCCGCTTCAAGACGCTGGCCGAGAAGCTCGCGGCCAACGAGGCAAAGATCAATGCCGAACTGATCGCCGCGCAGGGCAAGCCGGTGGACATCGGCGGTTACTACCTGCCCGACCCGGCCAAGGTATCGGCCGCGATGCGGCCGAGTGCGACGCTGAACGCAGCGATTGCGGCGGTCTGATGCGGCGTTAGGAGGAACCGCTTTCGACAACCGGGGCGTTTTTTGGGCGCCTCCTTCCCAGCCCGAGCGTGCCGGGCGCCACGGCATGGAAATTCATTGTCGGCAGCATGGCCGTGTAATAGCCCATCAGCACGATGATGTCGGTGATACAATCGTGGCCCAGCGTACCTGCCGAGCGGAGGTGCCGGACCTCGCGGACCTTCGCCGGGAGGCGATATTGTTCCGGACCGATGGCTAGATTTCGTAGTCGACGATCCCAGACGCAATTGGCCGCGATGTTTCGGGTTGCGACTTCGCCGAAGCGGGGCGGCGGCGGACGCCGCCGCCGGGAACCATCTTTGTCAGCGGCGCCACATTGGTCCCCATCGTACGCGAACGGCACCTCGCTGTCGCCAATTGGCTGCATCGGGTGGTGGGTCAGTTTATAATCTCGGCTTTCAACCCATTGCGGACATTCGCACCGGATTTTCGCATCGTCCAAGCCTTTGATCTAGCTACAACTCGGAAGCGTTGCGGATTTCTTGAGATACGCACCGAACGTCACGTGCTCCGTGCCGGCAAACCTCGGCTCGCCTCCTCGGCATGTTCCAGTTCCTCGGCCAGGATCGGCACGCCGAGATTGCAGGCCTGCACGCCCTGGACCACGCAGAGTTTCAGCACTTCCATGATCTCTTCCACGGTCGCGCCAGCCTTGAGTGCACCTTTGATGTGACGGCGCGTGCCGGGCGCATACATGTGGGTGTAGGAGGCATCGAGGGCGATGCTGAGAAGCTCGATCTCCTTCGGCGGCATCACGCCGCTCGCGTAAATTCCGCCTCCCATCGCCATGAAGTTGTCGGTCCATACCGGGTCGAGTTCCACGAACGGGTCCCACGCCTGATTCCACTGGCCCAGTGCCTTCATCTTGTCGCACGCCGGGGTTGGCGCTGCGCCTTTCGTGGCGGGCTTCACGCCGGCCGCCTTCGCTTCCTCCAGCAGAATCGGCGCGCCGAGGCTGCATGAATGAATGGACATGACCGACGCGCACTTGAGGGCGAACAGAATTTCATCGCGCGTTGCTCCCGCCTTGAGTGCAGCGCGGATGTGGCGGCGGGTGCCGTCGGGGTTGAGGTTGGTGCAGGCGGCGTTCAAGCCGACGCTGACCAGTTCGATGAATTTGTGCGGCAGCACTCCGCCGATCCACGGATTCGTGGTCATCTTTTCGCAGGTCTCGGCCCAATCCCGATCCCACGCCCGAAGTTGCGCCAGGGCAGGGTCCCAGGGACCCACTTCCTCGGACTGGTCCGCTGACCGCACGCCAGGATCGCTATGGCTCATCGTTCAGTTCTCCTCGCCGCCAATTTCGGCCGCAGCAATCCATGAAGTCAGGAGCGGGAGAATTCAGCTGCCGACTGGAGATATCACCTCATCCACCTGATCCTCCCACTCTCCCGCGTGGATGTGCCCGCATCCGCCTTGCGCCGCCGGATGGAATCGTCCATCGGTTTCATGCACCAGAAAGCCCATGTTGCCGGGGTGGCGGTTGGGCGGCAGACCAAGGTTGGCGAGCGTCTCCGCAGTGGAATTGTAGGACGTGCCGATCTTGAGCATCTGATGCGCCTGCTCGGGCGTGGCGATCGCGCGTCCCAGTTCCCTGGCCATCCGCACATGACGCTCGATCATCTGGATCGAGTTCATGCGCACGCCCTTTGTTGTGTCCCAGAGATTGTCCTCGATGCCGGCGCGCGTGTGCTGCCCGAGCGCGATGCAGATGGCCGAGACGGGATGGGTCAGGCGGAACGTTGTCTGGTAGGTGAAGCAGGAACCGTGCGGCGTGCGGCGGATCAACTCCATCAGGTCGAACGGATTGGCGCCGCACATGCCGCCGCCGCCGATGCTGAAGAAGCCGTTCATCGGCCCCATGTAGTAGCCCTTACGGATCAGCCGCTCCACGAGTTCGAGACCGTGAATATGTGGGAGCGCGAAGTAAGGCTGGATTCCGTGCTGGACCATCCGCTTGATATTCTCGAGATAGAAATCCGGCGTGGAATCAGCCACAAGGTTTGCCATAGCGTGCATCATCTTGGGGTCGCGGAGGCGTGTCCCTGCAAACTCATCGGCTGCATGCAACGCCGTCAGATCGTACAGGGAGGTGCCGCAAGCAACGGTGACCTGATCCGGTTTGGGATCGATTTCGGCCAGCTTGTGGCGTGAGTTGTAGCTCTGGAACTTGGCTTCCTCACCCGGCTCCGGTGCAAACGAGATGGACCCGCCGACTTGTAGAATCATCTTCGGCACAGCCTGGCGCAGCCGCCCGATCTGGTCGGCGTATTCCCTGAAGTTCTTGGAGATGTGCCCGGTCTTGGGATCGCGCACGTGGATGTGCAGGATCGTCGCGCCTGCATTGAAGCAGTCCACCGCTATCTGGGTTTGTTCTTCCCAGGTGACGGGAAGCCGCTGGTCGGGGGTGATATCCCCGGGCATCCACATCGGCCCGTAGGGCGCCGCCGTGATCATCAGAGGGGCTTGATTCTCGGGCAGCAGCGAGTCGTCGGTGAAATACATTGTCGTTGTCCTTTCGGCGCTGTGATTGAGATTGTCACTGACCGTCGGCTGGGGTGTACGGGTCGACGGGATCAGGCTGCGGCATTGACCGTCTGCCAGCCGTGTCTATCCTCGAACCGACCCGGGCTTAGGCAGCCAGTTTACCCGGCGGGCATAGCCTCAGTCGATGGCGGACCTCGGCGCTGAGGGGCGCGAAGGGATTTTTGAGAACAATTTCCTGTCATTTGGAACTGTTTTAGATCCTGTCTTCATGTTTGGTTGTTGCAGATGATCGGCTCGCGGAAGATCGTGCCATCCAGGATGTTGCGCAGCGTGCCGTTCGGGCTGCGGTACATTCGCCTCAGGTGGGCGCTTCAGGTGGAACTCCTCCACCCGCGCCTCATCGGGGGTGATGGTCGCGCACTTCACCCCGACGCCATATTTGGCGATGGCGTGCGCCGCGTCGACCGTCACCTGATCGTCCGTCTGGTCGCGATACTCGATGCCAAGGTCCTGGTAATTAAGGTCGATGTCGAGATAGGGCAGAATGAGCTTGTCCTTGATGAAACCCCAGATAATGCGGGTCATCTCATCCCGTCCAGTTCGACGACCGGGGTCTTCACCTTGATCTTGGCCCTGCCATCCTCGTTTGCGGCGCGGCGGCAAGACGCTGGCAACCCAGGGTGATTGAGTTTGCAACCGGCGCCTGGCCGCATCCCCGCGCGCCCGGCCATACCGAATATCCTGTCGTTGGGTCCCCCGAGGATCAGGCGGGCGAGGATCAGGCGGGCGAGGATCAGGCGGGGCGCGGGCCGGTGCCGATTTCACATTCAAAACACTGCCGAACCCAGACGCCGGTAACTATGCCGACGCGAAATGTGTAAGATGACGTGATGGGTTGGACAGCGCTCAATGCATGAGATGGACATGAGATGGGCATAAGACGAGCCAACCGGCGGGACCGCGGCTGGCCGGCGTGGACGCCGGCGTGGACGATGGACGTCGTCCGGTGATGCGTCTGATCGGCGTGCGGCCACACGCCGCCCAGCGGATGCCGGGGCGCTGATGCGCTGGCGCCTGGGATCGGCGCTCGGCCAGATCGCGATCGTCATCGCGGCAGCGGTGCTGATCTCGCTTGCCTGGCTCGGTTCCTTCAGCGCGATCACTGCCGAACGCGATCAGACCGAGGCGCGGGTCGAGGCCGCGGTCGGCGTCGAGGCGTTGGCGTTCGAGGAACAAGTCAGCCGCCAACTCCTGGCGCTCGACCAGACGCTGCGATTCCTCCGCCGTGAGCAGGAGGCGAACCCCGCCGGCTTCGACCTGTCAGCCTGGCGGGCGCAGGCGACACTCTTGAACGACGTATCCGGCACCCTGTTCCTGGTAGACGAAAACGGGAAGGTTCGCGGCGCGAATGGCCCCCCACCGGCCACCGTCCCGGGCGACGTCCCGACAGGTAGCGTTCAAGGGGGCCTGCTTGGCGTTGCCCCCTTGGTTGCCTCCCCAATCGACCTGGACGTCAGTGGCACGTCGATGTTCCGCACGCTGCTCGCAGAGACCGAAGCGACGGACCGCATGTTCGTCGGCGCCACGACCGAGGGCGACCTCGCTCCCGGATGGCACATCGACCTGGCACTGCGACTGCTCCATCCGGACGGGTCGTTCGCCGGGGCGATCGGCATAGCCCTGCCGACCGCGGCCCTGGGCCGCCTGTTCCGCGAAGCCCATCTGCGGCCGGACGACATGATCGCCGTGGTCGGCACCGCCGACGCCAAGCTGCGCGCCGAGACCGGGCCGATAGCGGTCCGGCCGGACGCCGATATCGGTGACTCCGCGATGCTGCAGATGATGCGGGAAATGCCCGACGGCGAGTGGATCGGCCCATCCGCGCCCGACGGGATCGAGCGCATCCATGCGTTCCACCACGTGCCTGACCAGGACCTTGAGGTTGTCGTTGCGGTCGAGCGCAATGCGGCGCTGGCTGCCGCGACCACCTGGGCGCGGGGCGGCAGGTTCTTCGCCGGCGCGATCACCGCCCTGGTCGTGCTGATGGCGCTGTTGCTGCTGCGCGAGGCACGGGCGGCACGCCGGCGCAGCGCTGCCCTGGGCAAGAGGCACGCAAATCTGGCCGCCAGCAACGCCGAGCTGGCGGCGGCCAAGACACGGGCTGATGCCAAGACCGTGCAGCTTGAGGCAACCCTGGCAGGCATGACCGATGGCGTCGCGATGGTCGACGCCAACCACTGCCTGATGGAATGGAACGACCTGTTCCCGGAAATCTCCGGCGTCCCCGCCGAGGTGCTGCGAATCGGCACTTCAATGGAGGAAATGGTCCGCGCACAGGCGCGGGCCGGCGAGTTCGGGCCCGTGGACACCGAGGTCGAGGTCGCGCGCCGCATGCAGTTGCTGCACAAGGGCCGGCAGTCCGAAATCAGTGAGCGCGCCCGGCCCAACGGCCGGATCATCGAACTGCGACGCAACTACCTGCCTGACGGCGGCATGGTGACCCTTTATACGGACATCACCGCCCGCAAGCAGGTGGAGAACGCGCTACGTGTCGCCCGCGCCGCGGCGGAGGAAGCATCGGCGGCCAAAGCGCGCTTCGTGGCGATTGTCAGCCACGAGATCCGCACACCGCTCAACGCGCTGCTGAACACTTTACAGCTTCTCGACGAGGGCGAGCTGACCCCGTCTCGCCGTGTGCTGGTCGAGCTGGCACGCCAGGCCGGCGACGCGCTATTGGCCCTGGTCAGCGATATCCTCGACATGTCACGGCTCGAAGCAGGACAGCTCGCGTTGCGCCGCAGCGTGTTCGCGCTGCGGCCAGTGCTGATCGGCGTGCTGGAGATGTTGCGGCCCCTGGCGGCGCGGCGCGGCATTACCCTGCGTCTCGCAGCCGGCGAGGCCATGCCGCATCTGCTGTTCACCGATCCGGCGCGGCTGCGCCAGGTGCTGCTCAACCTGCTCAGCAACGCCGCGAAGTACGCGGCACCCGGCGAGGTATTGCTGATCGCCGAAAGCATCGAGATCGACGGTGGGCCGCATTTGCGACTCGCGGTGCGAGATCAGGGACCGGCGATCTCGGAGGTCGAGCGCGCGCGCCTGTTCCAGCCATTCTCCCAGCTCGATCAGCCGAGCCAACCGGGGCAGCCGGGCCAATCGGGCCAATCCAGCCAGCCGGTGCAACCGGGCCAATCCAAACGAACGGGCCAATCCGAACCGGCGGGCCAATCGGCAGCGGAGGTGCAGCCTGGCAGCGGTCTGGGACTGGCGATCTGCCGGTTGCTGGCAACACTGGCCGGCGGCGCCGTGGGCTGTGAGACGATCGAGTTGACCCCGATGGGGCAACCACGGCGCGCCGGCAACGAATTCTGGATGACGCTGCCGATCGACCCCCTGCCACCGGATGCCGATATGCCGGCGGACCAGCCACAGACCGTGCTGCCCGCTGTGCCGCACAGCCGCATCCTGCTGGTCGAGGACGTCACGCCAAGCCGCATTGTCGTCGCGCAATTGCTGCGCCGCGCGGGCCACATGGTGGACACCGTGGTGTCCGGTGAGGAAGCGATCGCCGCCGTGTCGCGCCGGCCGTACGACGCCGTGTTGATGGATGTGCACATGCCCGGCATGAGCGGTATCGACGCGGCGCGGCAAATCCGCATGCTGTCCGGGCTGGCCGGCGCAGTGCCGGTCATCGCACTGACGGCGGCCACCTCCGCCGAGGAGATGGCTCAATGTCGGGCCGCCGGCATCAACGGGCGCGTGACCAAGCCGGCCTCGCTTGTGCAGTTGCTCGACGCAATCGGGCGGCATGCCTGGCCTGGCCGCGTCGCATCGGCGCCTGCACTTGCAACCGCCGGGGAGCCTCTGCCGGCCGGCGAACCCCCAGCCAGCAAATCCGGCGTTCCGGTGCTCGCGGCCGCGCGGCTCGAGGAACTCCGCCGGCATCTTGCGCCGGACACCCTCGGCAAGCTCGTCGAGGGCAGTCTGCTCGATCTGCAGCAACGTCTGCCGGCGCTGCGGGACGCGCTGGGCGGCGGGGATGCCGAGGCCATACTGATGGCCGCACATGCCATGGCCGGCGTGGCCGGCAGCTACGGCATGGCGGCGCTCGAAGCGAGACTGCGGGCGGTGATGGAAGCAGCGCACCACCGCAACAGCGCGGCGACGATGTTGTTGGCGGAGGATCTGGAGTCGGATGTGGCACAAGCGGCCGCGGCTCTACGCGAACTCTCTGCACATCGAGCTGGTGTAGTACCAACGGCCGAAAGTATTGACGCACGGGCCGCTACCCCCCGTCATGCCGGCGCAGGCCCATAGGCGCTAAAATATCCGTTGCATCTTCTGGTACTCGCGCTTTTTCCTGGGCGGTTCGTGCAAATGTCGTCGGAGCAGCGGCCTGGCGGCGAGCAGACTGTCGAAGCCGGGCTGTGGGATGATGGCCTGGAGCAGGGACTGGACCAGCTGGCGCAGCAGACGCCACAGCCCGGGGCGGGTCAGGCGGCGTAGGCCCAGTGGGGAGAGTCCTCCAGCGCGTCGACCGACGGCTCGAGCAACAACAGCATCAGCAAATGGGCCAGGATATAGGGTCTGGCAGAGCGCTCGTCGGTGCCGGGCGGACCATGCAGCCCGATCACGCTCTTCAGTCGTTTGAAGCCAAGTTCCACTCGCCATCGCAGACGATACAGGCCAAGCACGTCGGCGGCGGAGAATTCTGCCGCCGTCAGCGAGGTCACCAGGATGAACCAGTCGGCTGCGGCAAGCGTCTGCTGTGAGATCTGGTAGCCGTCCTTTTGAGCCTGACGTCGGGCCTTGCGCCGGCTCTCCGCGGCGGCGGCGTCGGACTTGCGGATGGCGATCAGGCGCAGCTCCAGTGCGGGACCATGCTTGCGAGCGATCCATACGGGTTGATCGATCCGCCCATCCACGGCGTTGCGCAAGGCATCCAGCAGGTCGAATGCCTCGCCGTTCTGGCGTTGCCAGCGGACATTCTTCCAACCGGCCCGCACGACGATATCGCCGCCATCCCGCAATACGCTGGCAATGCGGTCCGGCTGCAGATGCACGCGGTCGGCAAGGCGGATCTCACCCCGCACCACCGGTATTCGATCCAACTGCTCGCTCTCATGCTCATCGGTCAGCACGAACTGGCCGAACCGCTCGCTGGGAAGATCGAACGCGCTATGGATCCGCCACAGCCCGTTGCCGCGCTTCGCTGCACGGTCCGCCTTCGGCACCGAGGTGGCATCGAGGATGCGGATCAGACGCCCGTGGCTCTGCGTCGGCGCCTTCATGGCGAGCAGATGGCCGACCAGCAGGGCCAGCCAATCGCCGCACCGCCGCAGCCGATAGAGCAGAGCGACGTTGGAGATATTGACCAAACCGATGGCGGTGGCCCAGGCCGTGGTCGAGCGCAGCCCCCATTCGCCCAGGCAGTAGGCGAGCACCAACCGCAGCAGAACTATCGGCGTGCGGACCTTGCGCCCCCAGGCGAACGCCTGGGTGTCGCGGGCACTGCTCGCCAGCGCCTCGGCTCCGCCGAGCCGCTCGATGGTGCGGGTCCAGTCGTCGTTCAGCAGCGAATCGGGTGTCATCCGATGTTAGAATCTGAGAGGATTCCCGGACGCAAGGGGAAATTTTTAGCGCCTATGGGCGCAGGCCGGTATCCACGACTTTCTTTGCCGCAACAAAGGCAAGTCGTGGATGCCAGCCGGAGCCTGCCCCTGCGAAGGCCTGCGCCGGCATGACGATGGGGGGCACTGAAGAGTTGATCACTCGGGCGCCTGGTATAATACCGAGTGCCGAAACGATTGACGCACCCCCAGCGAGTGCTCTTGGCAGGCGTTCCAGGCGCGCGCCGGACGCGCACCTTACCGAACCAAGTACATTATTTATCGGGCGATTTAATACGCGCCATCATCGGACCTCGATCCTCGCGATACGGCACCGCCGGGCCAAGCGCAGCCTCGATACCGAACTCGCCGGGCAGGCCCCCCTTCGGAAAGAGATGGGTCACGTGGCCCATCTTGCGCCCCGGGCGAGCGTCGGTCTTGCCGTAATGGTGCGGAATCAGGCCGGGCGTCGCCAGAATAGCGGGCCAGAGCGCGGTCTCGGCCGGTCCCACCAGGTTCTTCATCACCGCGTCGGAATGACGGGTGGCGGCCGGCAGAGGCAACCCGGCGATGGCTCTTATATGCAGCTCGAACTGGCTGGCCGGACAGGCATCGATCGTCCAGTGGCCGGAATTGTGCGGCCGCGGCGCGATCTCGTTGACCAGCACGCGGCCATCGGCATCGACAAACATCTCCACCGCCAGCAGGCCCACCAGGTCGAGCGCAGTCGCGATGGTGCGGGCAATGGCCTGGGACTGCTCGACCACGGCGACCGGCACCCGTGCGGGCGCCAGCGTCAGGTCCAGAATATGGTCGCGGTGCCGATTCTCGACCGTGTCGAAAGCGCTCAGGCTGCCATCCGCGCCACGGGCGATGATGACGCTGATCTCCTGCGCGAAATCGACGAATCCCTCCAGCACCAGCGGCTTCGGCGACAGCTCCGCGAAGGCCCCCTCCAGCTCTTCCGGCTGACGCAGCAGGCGCTGCCCCTTGCCGTCATAGCCCAGCCGAGTGGTCTTCAGCACGGCAGGCAGGCCTAGCTCGGCCGCCGCCGCGCGCAGCTCATCAAGCGTCGCGACCGCGCGCCATGGGGCGGTTGCCACGCCGACGCCGTTGATGAAGCGCTTTTCGACGACGCGGTCCTGGCTGATGCGCAGGGTCCCAGGTGCCGGTCGCACCGGCTTGAGCGAGGCGAGCAGGTCGAGCCCCTCGGCGCTGACGTTTTCGAACTCGAAACTGATCACGTCCACCGCCGCGGCGAACGCGTGCAGCGCCACGGGGTCCTGGTAGTCGCTGATGGTGACGCCGGCGGACACCTGGCCGGCCGGGCTGTCCTGCTCGCGGGTCAGGATATGGCAGCGATAGCCCAGCCGTGCCGCCGCCAGCGCCGACATGCGGCCAAGCTGCCCACCCCCGACCAGCCCGATGGTCGCATTCGGCGGCAGTGGAAAGATCATGCCTGATCTTGCGGCTCGGTCGGCACCGCCTGGGTCTGCGCGGCACGCAGCGCGTCAAGCCGCGCGGCGAGCGACGGATCACCGATGGACAGGATGGCGGCCGCCAGCAGGGCGGCATTGACCGCGCCGGCACGGCCGATCGCCAATGTGCCGACCGGGACGCCGGCGGGCATCTGGACGATCGATAGCAGGCTGTCCATGCCCTTCAGGCTGTGCGACTCGACCGGCACTCCAAGCACCGGCAAGGAGGTCCAGGCCGCGCACATCCCCGGCAGGTGCGCCGCCCCGCCGGCCCCGGCAACGATCACCCGCAATCCCCGTGCCCTCGCAGTAGTCGCATAGTCGCGCAGGCGATCCGGTGTGCGATGGGCAGACACGATCCGTGTTTCGTGCGGGATCGCCAGTTGCCCAAGCGTTTCGCTGGCGTGGCGCAGTGTCGGCCAATCCGACTGACTGCCCATGATGATGCCGACTAGCGGGAGGTCGATGCCGACGACCGGGGCTACGACATCGGCAAGGGTTGGGTCGACAAGGGCTGGGCCGGCAAGGGATGGGCCGGCAACGGGTGGCGCGTTCATGGTCAGGCGATGCTGTCCGGAATGAGCCGGCTTTCCAGCCAGGAGATCTCGTCCTTCAGCATGAGCTTGCGCTTCTTGAGACGCTGCAGCTGGAGCTGATCGATCAAGCTTTGCTCGGACAGGCGGGCAATCACCGTGTCGAGATCACGGTGCTCGCTACGCAGCTCATGCAGCCGCCGCAACAGGGAATCCCGGTCAGTCAGCATCGCAGCGCCATAGCACGGCAGGTCCCGCGCGGCTTGCGGATTCGCGTGGCGCCGCACATGTCAATAGGGTTACGCTCGACCCCCTCGGCCGCATCGCCGGCCGAGGGTGGAACGCCAGATTGAACCGTCTGAAGGAGGTACCATGAGCCTGCAGACCCGCCTTGACTCGCTGAAAGAGCGCCACGCGGCCCTCGACGCACGCATCGTCGAGGAGGACCAGCGACCGCGGCCCGATACGGACACCCTGACACGGCTCAAGGTGGAAAAGCTGCACGTCAAGGAAGAGATCGAACGGCTTCGCGGCCGGGATCACTGACGGCCGCGTTGTGCCGGCAGCCCCGCCTGCCCAACCGCGCTACAAAGGGCGGCATTACGCCGGGCGGTAATACGACGGGCGGCGCTACCTCGCGGGCGGGTCTGCCGGCCCGACTTCTCCGCCAATCCGGCCACCCTGGCAATCTCGCCGAGACCGCCAGTTCAGGCCGCTTCCTCCGTCTCGACCGGCGGCGGGGGTGGCGGCACGCGACCCTCCCGGGCAAGCCGCTCGTTGGCTGCCTCGATCGCCGCATACAGATCCGACTGCGAGCACAGGCCAAGAATCACCGGGTCACGCGGCTTGATGTTGGCGCTGTTCCAGTGCGAGCGCTCGCGCACCTTCTGGATGGTCTCCTTCGTGGTGCCCAGCAGCTTTGCCACCTGCGCCTCTGTCAGGTGCGGATAGTTGCGCAGCAGAAAGGCGATCGCATCCGGTCGGTCATTGCGCTTGGCTACCGGCGTATAGCGTGACCCGCGCAGCCGCTTGGGCATCGGCAGGGCGGTCGGCGCGAGCTTCAGCCGCGCATTCGGGTCCGCCTCGCAGCGCCGGATTTCGGCCAATGTGAGCTGGTTGTTGGCCACCGGATCGTAGCCGACAATGCCCTGCGCCACTTCGCCATCGGCGATCGCCTGCACCTCGAGCGGATGCATGCCGCAAAAATCGGCGATCTGCGTGAAGGTCAGCCCGGTCTTCTCGATCAGCCACACGGCGGTGGCCTTTGGCATCAACGGCAGCGTCATGGCAGTTTCACTTTCTGCGCGCCGCGCCCCAGGGAAACGACCTCGAGGCGGCTCGGCGGCGCGGGAAGTGGCATATGACCCGCGGCAGGTTGCGGGTCAAGATGATGACAGGACCCGCATGACATCAATTGGTCCCGGGGGCCAGGTAGGGTCTCGGCTGTAAACCGAGGCCCTACCTGGGGCCGGTCCGGGGAAGGAGAACGCATGGCACGCGATGACGACGACCCACCGCCGCGCAAACGCGCTCGGCTGGAGAAACTGGTCCTGGATCCGCTCGGGATTGAGGAACTGCGCGACTACATCGACGAACTGCGCGAGGAAATCCTGCGGGTGGAGGCCGATATCGCCCGTAAAGGCAGCCACCGCTCCGCCGCCGAGTCGTTCTTTCGTCGCCCGTAAGGGTGCGGCGCTTTCGTCGCCCGTAAGGGCTCCACACTTTCGTCGCCCGTAAGGGCGCCACACTTTCGTCACCCGTGAGGGCGCGGCGCGAGCCGGCGGAAGACCGGGGCTGGAGCATAAAATCCTATCCTCCCCTTGGGGGGCTTGGGCCGCGAGAAGCTGCGATGCGACCCTGGCACCGACGCCTCCCGCCGCGCGCCCTCTCTAAGGGGAGCGGACAGCCTTCCCCTGGGTATGGCCCTTATTCTCTCACAGATCGGGCAAAGCCGCCCCGCGGGTCTCAAAACCGAGACACTCCGCATCGGCTCCAGGGCGAGGCCACCACCCCAGCGGCAGGCACCACTTTTGCTGCCCTGCAAAATGCCCGTCCCTGCAACGCACGGTAAAGCCGCCCGCGCCGGGTTCTATCTCGCCGACATTGTGGTCAGGCCAATTCGCTCGGCCTCCGATAACCGCCGTCATCTCAAATACACGCTATAGATGTAGATAATAAGTGTGCTGGTCTCGCGGGCAGCAGGCGGCCCCGACCACCGAGGTGCCAAGTCCGGCGCCATTGCACGGACCTCGCCGTGACACGGCATTCGTGTGACGGCATTGTCGCTTTCGTTTTGCATTCGTTCCACCAAGGCACGTTGGGCGAGGTCCGCTTCGCGGACGCGAAACGCGAGGGCAGCCGCCTGGTCCAGCGCGACCTTTGTTCCGGTGGTCTCACGAAACGTCTCGGCGAGGTTCGCCCAAAGGTCGGCGGATCGGCGGGTTGGGTCGGCGCGGGCCAGCCTGCCGTAGCCTTTGCTTTTGCACCCAAACCACGCGGAAATTCCTTCGTACGGCGTCGAAGCACGATGTCTCCCTGGTGGATCAGTGCTGTTCTCGCGCGGGCTCGAGTTGCACCCCGGGGCTATGGCGCGGCTGATGAGGCCGCCGCCGGTCACGACGACATCGAAGCCGTTGCGCATGCCCGTGTACTCATCCGCAACGATTGTGGCGCGCCTGAATGTCCGACGAGCGGCGAAGCGGCGGACGGGGGCTAATTTTTTTCGCTAATCACGAAATGTTTTGCGGGCATTCTGCGATGCAGCACGCTATAAACAGCGCGGGGCGATGGCTACGTCTCAGTCGGCTAAATTTGTGGGCGAGCAACTTACGCTTGCAAATTTAGAGAGGCCGCTGCTAGATATTGAAGCGGCGGCTCACTGTATGAGACGCGGCGTGGCAAGGTTTTAGATGAGGCAGGGCAGGCAATGAGCGGTTCAGTTACAGTACCCGGCGTAACCGGTAGCACAGTCGCGCTTTCGTTTGTCGGCACCGCCAATTTAGGCTTGGCACAGCAGATCGCGAACGCGCTGGCTGCGGCAAAGACCGCCGGAACGCTCATAGTCGACGAGAATTACACCGGCGGCCCGCTGCCATCGGTTCCGGCGGGCGATACCCTCGAGCTGATACTAGCAACGTCAGTCTCTGGAGTGGTCTCCGTCCCCACGATCGCGGGCGTGTCGGAGGTCTTGGTGCTACCCTTCGGAGCGTCGGACCCGGCCGGCGATCCAAATGCGGTCACCATCAGTGGCAGCCCTGCCCTTACGGTCATCGGCGGCGGCCCCGGCTCGCTCACTATCCAGGATCCAAACACTTTCGATGTCGGTGCAGGCATCGGCCCCACAGACTCGGTTTCGGCCACCTTCACGATTGCCGACTCGCCCTACAACGTCGTCATGGGGCAGGGGTTTGAGACGGTAATCGCCGGAGGGACTGGCACGGTCACCGGTGGACCCGGCACCGACTTCATCGATGTCACCGGCGCGTTCAACACCGTCTTTGCCGGTTCGGGAACCACCACCGTCGACACCGCCTCCTTCAAATCCGAAGCCGTGGGCGGATCTGCTTCTGTTCTGTCCGTTAATGACACCGGCTTCCTCGACACTGTCGCCGCTAGCACTGGCACCACCAACGTCACCGCGGCTGGCTCCAGCCTCTTGACGTTTGGCAACACCGGCAGCCTTAACGTTCTGGATGAAGGAATTCGCGACACGGTGGCCTTCGGCTCGGGCGGCGGGACGTTCACCGCGACGTCGTCGAGCACGGATGCTCTGGTGTTCGCGGGGGTTGGTTCGGTCAGCGTAGACGCCGGCAACTCCCTGAATGACACCATCATCGGCGGGACCGGAGCCCTCACCGTATCCGCCGGTTCGGCGAGCGGCTTGGTGGTGTTCGGCCCGGTCGGCGGCACTGGCATGGACTTCATCGGTGGGTCGGGCAGCGCGACGGTCGTCGGTCAGGCGGGCAGCGATACGGTCGCTGGTGGCTCCGGACCGCTCGACATCTTTACCGGCCCCAATGAAACGCTTTCGGCCTCCGGCGGCAGCGGCGGCACGACGCTGTTCGGAGCCAGTGGCGCGGATATGAACTACACCGGTTCCGCCGGCAGTCTGCTGTTCGTCGCCGGTGTCGGCAACGACACTCTGAACGCAAGCGGCAGCAGCACCGACAATACATACTGGGCTGCTATCGGCACCCCTGCTGGCAACTCGCTGACCGGCGGCAGCGGCGACAATACTTTCGCCGCAGGCACTGGTCCCGACACGTTCTCGGGTGGTGCGGCGGACAATGCCTATGTATTCATCTCCAGCATCCTGGGAAGCTCGGCACAGACCGACGTGATCTCGAACTTCTTGACTGGTACCAGCTCGCTGGTGCTATCTGGTGGCGTCAGCACGGTGTCCGCGAGCACGGGCGGCAGCGGGGCAGGTGCCTTCACGACACTGACTCTGTCAGACAATACCCAGATCACCTTCCTCGGTGTCAGCAGCACGTCCCAGCTGACCGGCCACGTATTCACTAACTAGCCGCTGAGATGATCTGAGCTCCCAGGCATGGGAACTCAGATTGTCGGCTGGCCAGGCGCTACGAAGACTGCGGGCTGCTTTATTCGCGAGGCGTCCGTTCATCGTAGCGGCCGATCGGGGCTCTACGGGATCGCCACAGCCATCAGACCGTAGACGCCAGCGCTTCGGGCTTCTGGCGCGCGGATAGTCTCCAGGAATCCGTCCCCTCAATCCGGCTGACGGTGCCGCTCAATCGCGGTGCGGAATCGACAGCCAGGCGTGGCGCGCCCTGAGCTCCTCAATCACGCGAAGCTTGTTCTCCCTTATATCTGTTTGCGTGTGCAACATCGACGTGTCATGCAGCCGATATTCGGCAAGAATCTCCGGCACCTGCTGCCCCCAGAACCCCTGCTCAACGCAGCGACACCAGAAGTCGTAATCTTCCCACCCGTAAGGGATGTGCGCATATCCGCCGACCGCGGCCCAGGCCCATTTGGCGATCAACGCCATCGCATCGATGTAGTTGCCGGTAGCGAAGCGGATCGCCGAGAACGGCTGGGTGCCCGTCAGGTGGTCCGCGTAGCCGAAGCATTGCAGGAACGGATACGCAAAAGCTGCTTGCGACCCACGTAGCGCGCGCAGGCACTTGGCGGTACATTCCGGTCGTAGCCGATTGTCCGCATCAAGCGGCAACACGAACGGTGTTTCCGCCGCATCGAACCCTGCATTGCGCGCCCGCGCCAGACCCGAATTACGACGACTGCGCAGCACCAACAAACGGTTGAACCGACTGGCGTGGCGGCCTGCCCAATCCCTGGTCAGTGCCAGCGACTTATCGGTCGATGCATCGTCGACCACCACAAGGTCAAGCGGTCCCAGGGTTTGGCCGAGCACGGAGTCCAGCGCCTCGATAACGTAGCGTGCATAATTATAGACCGGGACGACAACGGTCACCTCGGCCGCATCGTCCCGATCCGAGACGAATATCTGCTCCGCTTCGGGAATGTCGAACCGTGGCCGCGCGGCACCGCCGCGGCGCCGAAGATCGAGTTCGAAGGCGGTGGCGCCGCGTTCGGCGCCTTCCATCTGTTGCAGTATCGAGCTCAAGGCAGCCATCCGGCGTTGCGGACCGAATTGCCACAACACATCCAGATACGCGTCGTGCGCGAGGCGCCGGCGCAACGCGGGATCATCCACCAGCGCCAGCATCGCGGCATACCAGGCGTCGGCGGACTCGGCGAGCAGTCCATTCTCGCCGTCATGGATCGCCCGCCGCATCGGAGCGGTGGGCGACGCGATGGTGCACACCTCGACCAGCGCGGCCTCGAAATACTTGAGCTCGCTTTTCGCCTCGCAGAATGGGTTGCCCACCTCAAGCGGCGCGAGGTTGATGTCGAAGCGGGCAAGTTCGTTCGGCAGATCCCGAAGCGAGACCATGTCGCGCCACTCGATCTGCTCATCCAGCCCCGCCATCCCGGGAAATTCGGCGGCGTCCAGAATCGGCGTCTGGTACGCCGGATCGCGGAAAAGCACGAGCCGGCACTGCGGCCGTTCACGCAGAATGCGCCCGATCGCATCTGCGGCGATTTGAAAGTCCGCCTGATGGGTTCGCGTACCTGCCGCGTAGCCCAGTCGAACCAGTCCGTCGGAGTTGCGCGCACGACGCCGAACGGCACGGCGCGACGTCCGCAGCACCGCCGCATCAAAGCCATTGGGCAGGACGAAGGTAATCGGATTGAATTCCCGCATCTGATGGGCCAATTCCTCCGTCGTGCAGATGCAGGCGTCCGCATGCACGGCCACTTCCTGCATGCCCTGAAACGTCGCGGCCACCAACGCTGCGTCGTGGCCGAGCGTCCTGATGCCATCTATGACCGACGGTGTGGCCAGTTCGGGCCTGAACATATAATCATCAATGTCGAACAGGACCTTGGCCCGCGCGGCACGCGCCCGGCTGAAGACCTCTGCCACCATGTCTGAGTTCCCGGCACGCCAGATGATCACGATGTCCGCGGAGCTGATTTCCTCGCCGCGGTCCCAGACCTGTTCGATCATCATCCACGATACCGCAATACCCAGGTGTGCGGCCGCTTCGACCTGACGCATGACCCGATAGACATGACCCGGCGTGTGCGCTTCGCCCGAAACGAACACGATGCGGCGCGTGGACAAGTCTGCGGCATGCGCTATCGAATCCAACGTCGGCAACGAATCGAATTCCGGATCGACGTGCGATAAAGGCAGATGTGACACAGGCGGATCCGACGCGGACGACTGTGGTACAGGCGGGTGTGTTAAAGGCGGAATCGGCAACTTTGCCCGATGCTCCTGATCGGCCGCATGACTCTCGGAGACGTTCGAACGCCGCAGCGACGGGATCACTCCGCGGACCATGCGGCGGATCTGCCGCTGGCGGGATGGCGGGATAGCTCGGCCCATCCGTCGCAATGGTTCCATTGCGCGCCACAAGGTGGAGCCACGTATAACGCCGAGCTCCCATTGCAGCCTGGCAATTTCGCCACGGGCGATCGTCAATTCGGCGGATACCCGGTCGTGCGTGCGTTGTGCTGTCTCACGGGCGAGTTTCTCCGCGGCGAGGTTCTGTCGTACCTGCGCCAGCTCCGCTTGTAGCTGCACGAGCTCCGCTTGTAGCTGCACGAGCTCCGTATACCGCCGCGCCGCCTCTGCCGTTGCCCTTTCCGCCTCCGCCGTCGCGGCTTGCGCTTGCGCCGAAAACCACCGCATATATTCCGGATGTGCCACGGCCAGTGGACCACTCGAAACCATACCGGCCCAGGCGCGCAATGCTTCCTGCTGGGCGGAGCCATTCTTGACGAACAGCAGCATATTCTGTCGATACCAGACCGGTATGTCCCGATCATCCCAGATCAACGGACGAATCAGGTCAAGAACGGTATAGTCATGGCGCTGGAATCGTTCCGCCCAGTATTGTGGCGGTTGCTCATTGACGTGATGCACCCCCTGCTGACCAGGCAATGCGGCCGAGAACAGGATCAGATCGGCATGTCTGACGCAATTGTCCACCACAACATCGGCAAATTGTGCATCGATGTGCTCGGCGGCTTCCAGACACATGACAAGATCATACCGCTGGTGCAGGTCGAGCCGCTGCCCCAGATCGGCGGTTAGAACCAGGTCCGGATCGACCTCGAGGTCAGCGGGATCGGTTGCCTCGAAGTCAACCCCGAACACCTGCCGGCGACCGCCATCCCGCATGACCCGGAGCCATATTCCGGTACCGCATCCAAGATCGAGCACGGTCCCGATATCCACCCAGCGCTCGACAATGTTCATCACAGCGACCGCGCCACGTCGGGTTTCGACCGCGAAACGCTGATGTTCCTCAAGCGGGTACTGGGAGTGAGCGTCATTCATGACACGACCCCGCGCAAGTCACCATCCGCCGCTTGCTGGGGAGGTCCCAAGTTCCCAATGTGGCCGGGACGCTCTGGAAACGTTCGTATGTGCCGCGCCGCCGGTTCCGTGTCGTAGGTGCTGACACGGCGGACAACGTCCCGCCAGCCGGAGACATGCGGCACACCAACTGGATTGTATATCAGCAGCTCCCGCTTGATGAACGGACACCGCATCTTGCTGACCAGCTCGATCCAAAAGCAATGCGTGGCATTCAACGGCGTACCGCGCTCCAACCTGCGCAGCATCACGGAGAAATAGCGCCGATGTTGTGCGCTCAGACCAGGTCGCTGCATTACATCGGACCGGACCGTCTCAGCGAATAGGGTGGCGGCCGTTTCATACGGGAACAACGCCGCACATCGCAGCCCGGCCCGTTGCATCGCCTGTGTCAGTCCGATTTCGTATCTTCGGATCACCCACTCCTTGGACTGCACCGGTCGCACGGACCGAAAGAACGCCGTCAGCTCGGGGCAAACCAAGGCGCGCCCACGGAACAGCAGAAAATAGCTCTGCAGGTGGTAGCCGCCCGCCCGGTTGTCGGTCATCCCCCAGATGTCGGCGCTGGCATCGCAGCGCGCCAGGATCTCCTTCAGGTCGAACAGCGGGCCGTAGACGCTGTCATTCGCCAGCACGACCTGCTCAAACCGGCTCAACTCGCCCAGTGCCTCGATCCCGTCCTTGAAGGCCCCGAAGTCGTACCCGACATTCTCGCGCAGCAGCACCAGCGTCGAGACCGGCAACACGCGCTGTACCGACGCCATGTCGAGGTCCGGGCAGTTGGAGACGAAGACGACCGCGTAGCCCGCGTCGCGCAGCGCCCGGAGATAGTAGATGACGAAGTCGTGCACCAGCCCCGCGGGATCATAGTGCGCGAACACGACGATCTTGGCGCCGTCGCCAAGCCGATCCACGCCGACATGGCGTGCCGTAACGAATGTCCGGCCGGTGCGGCGCAATGACGCAAGGAGACGCGCATACATCGCCAACCAGACGTAGGCGCGCAGCAAGCACAATACCGGCAATCCGATGACGCGGCGCAACCCTGCTGCGATATAGGTGGCCCAGGTTGAGTCGACATCGGCTAACCGGCCCACGATCACACCGCTGTTCCCCCGACTGGACGTCACGCCGCATGCCGGCGTCGAGACTGCCCGACGCCGCATGAAATCGGTAGGTGCCAGGTCATCCGAGCAGGAACCACACCCGGAAAACCACCGTCTCCAGCCAGGTCTGACGTGCGAAACCCGGCAGGAACAGCGCCTTCAGACGGGCGGCGCGACTGCCGTTCAGCGCGTCCGCGATTGCCGCAAGCTGCCGATGAGTGGACTCAGGCAACAACTCGGGCCGCGCCTGCAGCATGGCCACATGCTGGCGCAGCAATCGCATGAACGGTCCCGGCCCACGCCGCAGGGCCGCGATGCCACGCCGCAGCCAGTTGCGGGGTTCACCGACATGATTGTTGGCGTGCTGGCGATACAGCACGGTTGGGGTGCGGTCGACGAGCACACGGCCGCCTGCCGCCGCCACGACGATGTAGCACCACCAGTCGTGCCAGGTACCGTCCGGCGGTTGCGAGGCCAGAATCAGGTCGGCGGCGGCGCGGTTCAGCATCATGGTGCAGCCGGGCGCGATGTTCTGCGTCAGCGCCGCGGGAAATCCCGGCTGCCGGTGCAATCCGCCCTGCACGTAGTGGTGGCGCAAATCCGCATCCACCAGGACACGCCCGGCGCAGTATAGTGCCGGCTCGCCGGCCGAGACCTTGTCCAGCGTCGCGACCCCGTGCGCCAGCTTGTCCGGCAGCCAAACATCATCCTGATCAGAGAAGGCGAAATACGCGGCGTTGGACGCGCGTGCCGCGCGCAGCAATGCCAGGAAGCTTCGCGTTGGCTGCTGGCGACCCGCTTCGCGCTGAAACACACAGCGTCCACTGCCTGCCCCGACCGCGAACTGCCTGACCATCCGCACCGAGGCATCCGACGAACCGTCGTCGCGCCAATGCAGCGTCCAGTCGTCATGTGTCTGGCGCAGATAGCTGCGCAATTGTGCGTCGAGGAAGCTCTCGCCGTTGTAGGTGGACAGCAGGATCGCCACCGACCGCTGCGTGGCGCGGTCCACCGCACGCAGGGATCGCCGCGGGACCGTCGTTGCCTGGCGGTGCTGCCATTCAGCGTCAACTGCCTCGACGTCCCGGAGGTACATGACGTTCATCGCTGGCCTTTATCAGTCGAACCCCAGAAATCCAACCGCCCCACACAGCGGTGGCGCTGAGCGCAGGTGCCCAAGATCTGGCAACGGGCGCGCGGTTCGTCCATCCCCTTCCAACATACTCTCCAGAGTCGAGGCAACCGACAGCACAAGTTCGTCACCGCCACGTGGTCCCACAATCTGGATGCCGAAGGGCATCCCGTGGCGATCGAGCCCGACCGGCAGCGACAGTGCCGGATGGCCGGCCAGCGTCACTGCGTAGGCCAATGCCAGCCAATGGAAATAGGTGCGGGTCGGCTTGCCGTCGATCTCGGCCGGGTAGAGTTCGCGCCAGGACCGCGGACTGATCGTGATCGAGGGCGTCAGGATCACGTCGTGGTGTTCGAAGAACGCCTGCCAGCGGCGGTACAGCGTCGTTTGCAGCGTCATCGCATGCGCCGCGTCCGCGGCACTGTAGCGCAGGCCCTCCTCCACGTTGGCGCGCACGTTGGGCCCCACGTCCTGTGGCCGCGTCCGCACCTTGTCCTGGTGCGCGGCGAGGAAACTCAGCGCGCGCAGCACCTCGAACGCTTCATCGGCCCCGGTGCAGTCCGGGGTTGCATCCTCGGCGTGCGCAAAGACGTGGCGGAACAGGCCGGTTTTCTCGGCGAACACCTCGGCAATATGGCGCTCGGTCGGGGCGAAGCCAAAATCCGGCGTCAGCACCACCCGCAGATGCGACAGGTCGATCGGCGCCGGCACCGCGAAGTCCGCTGGGCGCCTGATAGTCGTGCCGTGCACGGTGGTGGCCAGCGGATCGCGCGGATCGTCACCGACCATCACCGACAGCAGCAACGCAAGGTCGCCGACGGTGCGCGCCATCGGCCCGGCCACGGACAGGTTGCTCCACCCCAGGCCGCGCCGCTCCGACGGCACCAGGCCGGGCGTCGGCCGGAATCCGACGATGCCGCAGAACGATGCCGGATTGCGCAGGCTGCCGCCGGTATCGGACCCCGTGCAGATCGGCGCCATCCCGGTGGCCAGCGCGACCGCGGAGCCGCCCGAGGAGCCGGCGCAGGATTTCATCGGGTCGAACGGGTTGCCGGTGGCGCCATACACCGCGTTGCGGGTGTTCGCGCCGGCGCCGAACTCGGGCGTGTTGGTCTTGCCAACGACGATCGCGCCGGCAGCGCGCACGGCGGCCACCAGGCGTTCGTCTTGCGCCGGCACATGATCACGGAAGATCACGCTGCCATGGGTGGTCACAAGGCCGCCGGTCTCCTGCAGGTCCTTGATCCCGATCGGCAGGCCATGCAGCGGCGGCAGGACGTCGCCTCGCAGCACCGCCGCGTCGGCTTCCTTTGCGCTGGCACGGGCGCTGGCGAAGTTACGCGCCACCATGGCGTTCACCGCATGATCGACCGCCTCGATCCGGGTGATGCAGCTCTCCAGCAGTTCGCTGGGCGCCAGACGTTTCGTGCCGATCAACCGCCGCGCGGTGACGGCGGTCAGGTCACAGGCCTCGGTCAACGGAAACACCCGTCTGTTGGCGGCGGCTGGTCACGCTTTGGCAAGTCTGTTTCGACGCCCCAAGTCATCTCAATACCCCAACGCCAGCCCATCCTTGCGCGGCTCCGACCCGCCGATCAGGCAGCCGCGGTCGCGGTCGATCCAGATCGCCTGCCCACCGCCGTGGGGACGCTCGACCAGCTCGGGCTCATGGCCCATGCGCGCGAGACGGTCGACCACATCCTGCGGGATGCCACGCTCGATCTGCAGCTTGCCGCCCAGCGGCAACAGTCGCGGCAGGTCGATCGCTTCCTGGATGTCGAGGCCGTACTCCAGCAGGTTGGTCAGGAACCAGGAATGGCCCATCGGCTGGTAGTGCCCGCCCATCACGCCGAACGGCATTTGGGCCTGACCGTCCTTCATCAGCATACCCGGAATGATCGTGTGCATCGGCCGCTTGCGCGGTGCGATGCAATTCGGATGGCCACGTTCCAGCCGGAAGCCGAAGCCGCGGTTCTGCAGCATGACGCCGGAGCGCTCGGCCAGGATCGCGGAACCAAAACCCTGAAATAACGAGTTGATGAAGCTGCATGCGTTGCCGTCCTTATCGACAACGCAAAGATATATCGTGTCACGGTGTGGCGGCATCAGTGCCTCGCCCGCCAGGGGCAGATGCCGCATCGCCTTGGTGTCGTCGATCAACCCGCGCAATGCGGTCAGATATTCCGCACTTAGAAGTTTCTTGACAGGAACGTCAACCTGTCCCGGATCGGCAACGAAGGCATCGCGATCGCGATACGCCAACCGCGCCGCTTCGACATGGCGGTGCGCGCGGATGGTGCCGAGCGGACCGTCCGGCGCGCTCGGCAGGCCGCCCAGCATTCCAAGGATCATCAGCCCGACGATGCCCTGACCATTCGGCGGGCACTGGAACACGTCATAGCCACGCCAGTTGAGCTGGATCGGGGTGACGAACTCGGCATTGTGCAGCCCCGCGGCGAAATCTTCCTCGGTCTGCAGCCCGCCCCGATCGCGCAGCGTGGCAACGATATCGGCGGCGATCGCGCCCTCGTAGAACGCCTTGGCGCCGTGCCGCGCGATCGCGCGCAGCGTCTCGGCCAGCGCCGTCTGCACGAACAGGTCGCCGGCAGCAGGCGCCATCCCACCCGGCAGGAAATGATGCGTGCCGTTCTTGCGCAGTTTGTCCTCCAGCCGCTTCCAGTCCCAGGCAACCTTGGGGTGTACCGGCCAGCCGTCCTCCGCGTAGCGGATCGCCGGCTGTAGCAGTTCCTCCAGACCCTTGCGGCCATGCGCCTTCAGCAGCGTCTCCCACGCGTTCACCGCGCCGGGCACCGTCACTGAGTGGGCCGAGGTATTCTCGATCTCGGCGATCCCCCGGCTTTCGTACCAATCGATCGTTGCCGTCGCGGGCGCCCGGCCGGAGCCGTTCAGCGCAACGACCTCACTGCCGCCCGCCGGTGCGTATAGGCAGAAGCAGTCGCCGCCGATCCCGGTCGACGCCGGTTCGATGACACACAGTACGGCGCAGGCGGCAACCGCGGCATCCAGTGCATTGCCGCCGGCACGCAGCACATCGAGCGCCGTCAGCGTCGCCGCCGGCATGGAGGTGGCAGCCATGCCGTGGGTCGCGTAGACCGGGCTACGGCCAGGCAGGTGATAGTCGCGCATCATGGCTCCGTCACTGTGCCGACCCCAGGGCGGGGATGGCGGGCGTTGACTGAAAGTATGCCTCTGTTACTCACCGCTGGCCACACCGACGCCTGCCGTTCACCGCACGGAGAGCGAGGATGCCCGAGACCGTCGCGCCAGAGACCATCGCCTACGCCGACTTCGAGCGTGTGGACATCCGAGTGGGCACCATCGTGGACGCCCAATCGTTTCCACAGGCGCGCAAGCCGTCGATAAAACTGACCATCGATTTCGGGCCCGAGGTCGGGGTGAAAAAATCCGCGGCCCAGCTCACCGTGCACTACCGGCCCGACCAGTTGATCGGGCGGCAGGTCTGCGCGGTAGTGAATTTTCCCCCGCGCCAGATCGGCCCGTTCATCAGCGAGGTGCTGACCCTGGGGATGCCGGATGAGGACGCCGCGGTCGTGCTGGTGCGCCCCGACTTCAAGGTGCCGAACGGCGGGCGGCTGTTCTGAGCGGGCGCAGTCCCCGCCATGCCCGGGCGCGTCGCTGCTATGCGACGGTCGTGAAGCTGAATTGATGGCCATGGGCCTCGGCGAAGCCCACGATCCGCTCGTCGTAGGTCAGGAGCGGGCAACCCAGTTCGATCGCACTGGCAATCAGCAGTCGGTCCGCCGGGTCACGCTGCGGCAGGTGGTGTAGCTGGTAGCTCCTGCACGCCGCGCGATGGCTCAATGGCACGACCTCGACGCCGGGACGATCGAGGAAACGATCGATCCATGTCTCGACCGAACAGTCCAGTTCGATCTGCCCCGTATCGACCAGCAGGGCGATTTCCCAGGCGGTAATCGCACTGATGAAAACGGTCCCGCCGCCCTGCCAGTGTGCGTCGATCAAGGCCCGCGTGGGTGGACGCAGCCGCTGATTGCCGCTGTCCAGCCACAGGGCGATGTGGGTATCGAGAAGGACGGCATCGGTCACCGCGCCAGATCGCGCCCCGTGGCGGCATCGAGCGGGTCTTCCAGCCCGGCGATGACCAGATCGACGTCCGCACGCACCCGAACCGACCCGGGATGCGCCCCGAACAACGTGCCGGCCCGGGCGTGCTGCTCCAGCAGGCGCCGCATCGCGAGCGAGACGGCCTCGGTCTTGTTCCCCGCCGTCAGCTTGGCGGCCGCCTGTTCGATCAGGGCGACGACATCCGGGCGATTGATGGTGACCACGGTCGGCATGCCAACCTCTTATCATGTAGTCATTAATGATATAATGATCAACGCGACCCCGCAACATTGGAATGGGCCGGATCCTCGGCGCAAGCAGGCGTACCGGTCCGCTCCGACTTCAAGATGCCGAACGGCGGGCGCCTGTTCTGACGGCGCCCGGATCGGGGCTGGGCGCTCGGTGGAGCAGCGCCGCTCAATGCGGCCGTTGGATTCCAACCGCGCGCTCGCACCTCATCCGGTGTTTTCCTTGACGCGATCCATCGCTGCCATGACGACTTCAAGCGCCTCTGACTCGCCCAGACCAAGTACCGTGAGGCGGCTCGCAAGCTCATCCGGCGCCGCATCGGGGCCCAACGCGCCGGACTTCAGCGCGGCCGCGACCTCGGCAATCGCCCTGCCCAGGGTTCTCGTGTCGGTGTCCAGGATGACTGGTGCGTTCGGGTCGGCGGCGGGCGCGTCTTGTGTCATCGGCGCGAAAGGGGCCAGGCGCAACTTGGCACGATGGTCGGGCGCGACCTCCTGGTCGGTCATGTCGACGCCGCGGTAGTAGCGCTTCTGCCATTGGTCGACCGGCTTGACCGGTCGTTCGCGCCTTATGGCTTCAAGAAACTCCCTGCGGGAATTGTTCCAGGCGGCGAAGTGGTCGGCCTGCTCCGGCTCTGACTCCATCGGCAGGAACCGCGGCGCGACCTGTTCTAGGGCCGTGCGCTGCACCGGGAAGATGAAACAGATCGGCTCGCCGGCGTCGAAGTGGACCAGGTGATTGCGTCGCATGAAGCGCCAGTTCATCGTGAACGTGTACGGCGACCAATCGGTCTCGATCACTCCGGTCAGCGGATAGATCCCGTCCTTCGGGTTGTTGGGTGACCCGCCGACCCACAGGTTCCAGCCTGGCGGGGTGCGGAACAGTCCGTTGATGTGAAACGTCAATACCCCCTCGCCGAACGTAGAGACCGGCCCATCCTTCGGATCGGTGCCAGGCGCCACGCGCACCTGGACATCGTCCAGTCCCGGCCCGCCGTGCCAGATGGCATCGCAGGCAACCGGGGCCAGGATCTCCCAGCCATGGGCGTTCGCGATGTTCAGCGGCAGGCACCGATAGGCGAACGACAACTGGGTGTGGTCCATCCAGTCGCGAGTGGCGCTGGCCGGGCGGATTGTCGGCGCCCAGCCCGGCCGCAGGTAGCAGATCAGGTCCATGGTCGGTCTCTTTGCATCGCGGCGAGGCAGCGTTATGCCACATCGAGGCTTGCCCTCATGGGGCAATTATGTTGGACGCGTCTTGTACGCGGCTGCCGACTGCACTTCGCCGCGGTTGGTCACGGCGCCGCAAGCTGTCCGTGCCGCACGGCGTGGTCCAGTTTGGGAGTACGCATCGGGCGACGCGCTCGCCCGGTCCCGGCCGGATTTTTCGAACGGGAACCAGAGACTCGAGAATGCTTGGGACCGAGGATCTGGCGACCCAAAATCGACGTGTGATCCGCACAGGTTCGCGTGCCGCGAATGCTGGGTGTCCACGGTGTCGGGATTCCTTACAGGTTTATGCCACGGCCACGGGTGGTGCGGCCCGCTGGGGCAACTCGCGGTGGCGCCTGCAGAGCTGGTATACGGCCGCGGACAGGACGTCGGTCCTCCGGGTATATCTTCTTGGTTTCAATATGTTAGCCGAATTTGAGCGAGCTGCCCCCCGCTTCCTGAGCGGGCAAAGCCAGTCAGACCGATCGTGTCCGCCCAAGGTTGCCTCGGGGTTTGTCGTCGCACTGCGGTTCGATCGGCGGCACACGAGCCTGCGAGGGCGCTACGCCGGCAGATTGGGACTCGACCGGAGTGTAAAGTGCGCTTTACAGCTCTTCGCTGAGGTCGTCGACACGATCGGCATAAACGATTGATTTAATGATGTATTTCATCCTGGCACGGCGATTGCCAGAAGACGACCAGTCAATCCTGGAGCCCGAAAAACATGACTTACCGTCGCCAGCTTCTCTGCTCCGCGTCTCTTATGGCAGGGCTCCTCGGTTCCACCGTGGCAGCATCGGCAGGGACATTCTTTACCGCTATACAGACCGACACGTTTCACCTCGACACCCTGAACGGCGGCAGCACCCTGCAGTTTAATGGGTTCACCTCCTCTCTGGGGACGCTGACCAGCGTGGAAATGGTGCTCAATGAGTTGGCCACGCTGAACGACGTGGTGACTAACGCCAGTGCGACCCCGCAGACTGTCGGTGTTCCGACTAAGCTAACGGCCAGCGCGAACGTGACGGTTACGGGAACGGCGGGGTTGCTCGCAAGCGGCTCTGTCACCACGCCGGGCTTTAGTGGGACGGTGCCCGGTCTAACTACAGAAACCGTGGGTACCAAAACCGGGACCGCTACCGATGCCGACACCCTGACAGGTACTCCGACCAGCTTGGCTGCCTACATCGGTGGCACGAACTCCGTCTCATTGAACCTGAGTTCAACGGGCACCCAGGGGGGTAGCGCGACACCTCCTGCCTTTACTAGCGCAAGTGGCACTGCCGGCGTGACCGTCACGCTGCAATACAACTACACCACGTCAAAGGCGTCTGTTCCCGAACCGGCGACCATGGCATTGCTGGGCGTTGGGATGCTCGGCCTGGGCGTGGTTCGCCGCCGCCGCAAGGGCTGATGATCTCCACTGTGTAACCCGTGGACGTCGGGTCCGGCCAACCGGATCCGCTTCCTTCTGCAAGGGGCCGAGGCACGACATTGGTGCTTCCGCTCCGCTTGGTTCGCGGAGTTGCGGTGCCTCGGCGATCTGCACTGACTTGTTTGTGCCCGCACCGAGACTGAGCGGCTCCTTGCGAGCGGGCCACGGCAGCCGCGGCACTCGAGTGTAAGGTATTACGACTCCGACCGCTTCCGATACGGTACCGCCAGGACAACCGGCGTAATCCATGTGCCCTAACGGACGAGAAGCGGCACCGGTTTGCCGCGCGTAGATTTCGCATTAGGTGCGGCCCGCCCGACAGTCCAGTATCTCCGTAATCGAAATCGCTTGCACGGTGCCGGCGTTTCTTCGATCGTCCGGCCCGCTGCCCGCGTTGGCGGACGAGGTAGGTGCTGGCATGGCGGAGAAGATCGACCTTGAACAAATCCTCGACATGGCCGTGGCGCAGCAAGAGGCCGGGCAGTCGGAGTTGGCCGAGGCCGGTTACCGCACCGTCCTGCAATACGATCCGAACGAACCTGATGCGCTGAACCTGCTGGGCGTCATTCTGCAGGAGCGCGGCAAGTTCGATGAGGCGATAGCGCTCACCTCGCGCGCCCCGGAGATCGAGCCCGACTTTCCGGAAGCGCTGACCAATCTCGCGAGAGCGCAACGTGGCGTGGGCGCGCCGGCAGCGGCGGTCGATGCTGCACGGCGCGCCGTCGCCCTGGATCCGAATCTGGCCGAGGCGCACCTTCAATTGGGGTGCGCTTTGGTTGAACTGGAGGATTATGCGGGGGCGACCGCAGCACTGCGCCAAGCGGTGGCCTTGGCTCCGCAATCGGTGGATGCCTTGCTGCGGTTCGGCGCCGCCCTGCTGCAAATGCATGATTTCCAGGCTGCCGCAGACTTTTTGACCGCCGGCCTGGCGCTGGATCCTGATCGGGTCGATGCCATGATTTCCCTTGGTGTGGCGCTGGGCAGCCTCGACCGGCTGGATGACGCTTTGTGTTGGCACGAGAAGGCGACGGTTCGGGCACCGAGCGACCCGGCTGCCCACGTCGCCCTGGCGGTGACCCTGGCGCGGCGGCAGGACCCGGCTGGATCGATTGCCGCCTGCCGACGCGCTCTCGACCTTGCCCCGGACCGGATTGATATCTGGCGCGTTTTGGCCGGCAATCTGGCATCGATCGGACACTTCGCGGAAGCGACGGCGTGTTACCACAAGATGTTGGCGCTGGACCCGCACTCGGCCACCGCGCAGCATGGTTTGGCGGATATCGGGCAGAACACCGAAGACGCAGCGGAGATCAGGTTACTTTGCGCCACCCTGGAAGACACGGCAGTGCCGCGGGCAGAACGCATCACCGCCGGTTTCGCCGCGGGCGCGGCGCTTGACCGAGTTGGCGACTACGACACGGCGTTCGCCGCCTACGAGGGCGCCAACCGGCTGATCCACGCCAGCCAGGCCGAGGCTGGCGAAGGGTTCAACCGCGAAGCGCTGCGGGACTACGTGGATTGGGCAATTGCCACGTTCCGAAAGGACGGATTTGCCGCCACCGCCGATTGGGGGGATCCATCCGGCCTGCCGGTGTTCATCGTCGGCATGCCCCGCTCCGGCACCACCCTGGTGGAGCAGATCGCCGCCAGCCACAGCCAGGTCTTCGGCGCTGGCGAGCGCAAGGATATTACGGACATCGTTCAGCGGCTTGACCAGGGTGCCACGCGGCTTGCGCCGTCCCAGTGGGGCCACGCCGCGGTGCGCCATGCGGCGGCAGCACAGATTGCCAGGTTGCAGGCGCTGGGGGGCCAGCCCGAGCGGGTTATCGACAAACTGCCGGACAACTGCCTGAGGCTCGGCTAGATCGCCGTGTTGTTTCCGAAGGCGCGGATCATCGTCTGCCGCCGCGATCCGCGCGACATTTGCCTGTCCTGCTATGTCCAGCAATTCTCCGACGGCATGGTCTGGACGTCCGATCAGACCGACTTGGCTGTGCGTGCGCAAGAGACCGAACGGCTGATGGATCATTGGCGGGCGGTGCTGCCGCTACGAATGATCGAGATCGAGTACGAGAAGCTGGTCGTCGACCTGGAGGGTGAAAGCCGGCGGCTGATCGCGTTTCTGGGGCTTGACTGGGACCCCAACTGCCTCGCGTTCCACACCACCGAGCGCTCGGTCATGACGGCGAGTTACTGGCAGGTTCGCCAACCGGTTTACGCTAGTTCGCTTGGCCGCTGGCGCAAATATCGCCGGCACCTGCAGCCCTTGCTCGCCGGATTGGCCGGTCTGGTGCCGTGCGACGGCGATGTGGATTGGGATGCCCTGGCCGCCGATCCAACGACCGCGCTGGCGATCGCCGTGCCGCATCACCGTGCCGGGCGGTTCCGCTATGCCGAACCGATCTATCGCGCCCTGCTGCGGCGCAATCCTGACGATCCAACGGCGCTGCATCTGCTCGGACTGCTGCTGGTGGATCGCGGCGAGGCGGCGGAGGCGGTTGGATTGATCAGCCGATCCCTGGAACTGCGGCCCGACAACGCATCGGCGCTGGCGGATCTCGCGCGCGCCCAGATCGCGGCCGGGGATGCAAAGGCAGCGACCGAGGCCGCCCGGCGCGCGATGGCGCTCGACCCGGCCTTGCCCGACGCATCGATTCAACTCGGCCACGCGCTGCTCATGCAACAGGACGTCGCCGGTGCGGTCGAGGTGTTGCAACGCGCGACCGAGATGGCCCCGAGGTCGCTCGAGGCGCAGGTTGCCTTTGCGACGGCGCTGACCCGTCAGAAGGATCACAGGTTTGCCGCGGAGGCTTGGCAGGCGGCGGTAGCCCTGAAGCCCGACGACCGCGGCTTGCTGCTCGGTTACGCCACGTCCCTCGGCGAAATCGAACGCTTCGATGAGGCGTTGGCAGCCTACCGGCAGGCCGAGGCACTGGCACCGGGCGACCCCCGCGCGCAATACGGCATCGTCATGTGCCTGGTACACACCGGGGATTTTGTGGAGGCGACCGCGGTGTGCAGGCGCGTGCTCGCGATATCGCCGGATCGGTCAGCGTTTTGGCTGGCGTTGGCCGATTGCGCGGCGTTGACAGGGCACTTCGATGCAGCGGCAGAAGCCTACCGGCATGCCCTGGTGCTCGAGCCTGAGTTGGGCGAGGCACTTTTTGGGTTGATGGCCTTGGGGAAGGATCGCGACGACGACACGACGGCGGATGCGGCAAAAAAGGTACTGGACGATCGATCCAAGCCAGTGCTGGACCGCGTCGCGGCAGGCTTCGCGCTTGGGCGGCTGTGCGACCAGCACAAGGCGTATGACGAGGCTTTCGCGGCCTATGCACTCGCCAACGAGCTGAGGCGTGGTGACCGCGCAGGGCGCGGTTCGGTGTTCGACCGGAATGAATTTCATGGTGTGGTGGCGGAGCTGATCGCTTCGTTCGATCCGCAGACGTTCGCAGCCACGGCGGGATGGGGCGATCCGTCTGAGCTGCCGGTATTTGTCGTTGGCATGCCGCGCTCCGGCACCAGTCTGGTGGAGCAGATCGCTGCCAGCCACCCGCTCGTATTTGGCGTCGGCGAACAGAAGACGATTTACGATATTCTGACCCGCCTCGGGGACACGCAGACTCCAGGCAGCCAATTCACCTGGAACCGGGCATCCGTGCGGCGCGAATTGATGGCCCACCTGCAATATCTCCGCGACCTGGGCGGCGACACAGTGCGGGTCATCGACAAGATGCCGGATAACATCCTGTGGCTTGGCCAGATCGCTATCCTGTTTCCGCATGCACGCATCGTGGTCTGCAGGCGCGATCTGCGCGACGTGGGCCTGTCGTGCTTCTTCCAGTATTTCCGCGACGAAGCGGTGACGTGGACGGACGATCTGGCGGATTGCGGATTTCGGGCGAGGGAGACCGACCGCCTGATGGAACACTGGCGCCAGGTGCTGCCGATTCCCATTCTGGAAATCCAATACGAAACCCTGGTCGCGAACCTGGAAAGCGAGAGCCGTCGGCTGATCGAGTTCCTCGGATTGGACTGGGATCCGGCGTGCCTCGCCTTTCACGAGACCGAGCGCAGCGTGTTGACCGCCAGCCACTGGCAGGTGCGCCAACCGCTTTTCGCGAGTTCGGTCGGACGCTGGCGGCACTATCGCCGCCACCTCGGGCCGTTGCTGAAGGAGCTTGAAGGGATGGCGCCGCCGGACGACGAAGACCCAAGCCATGCCGGCTAGCGCATCTTCGCGCTGACCGGAACAGGACGCCTCCTCGGGAGAGCAACCCACGACAGTTGGGTACTCGTCATGATCCCGGCGCCGTCCCAGGGAGCAGCCGAGCCGATGAACAACCCATGATCCTGGTGTTCGAGATGCTGTGGGTCGGCACCCAGCACGCGCCCGGCAACAGCGCCACGATCCAGGCGATCGCCCGCGGCTTCCCCGATCAGCCGGTGCGCGTCTTCGCGGACCCGAGCCATCTGGCCGAGCTGCGCACCGACCCTGACCTGACAGCCTGCGCCAATGTCGGCTTCGCGCCGATCGCGATCCATCCAACGCACCGCGGCAAGACGCATCTCGTCGCCTGGGGCCGCTTCCGGCAGGAACTCTCCGCGCTTTGGCACGGTCTGAAGCAGGTGCCGCGGGGCGAACGCTGCCTGCTGATGCTGATCTCCGCCACCCCCACGGCGATCTTCGCCGCATCATTGCTGGTGCGGCTGCATCCCGGGCGGATCGGCGTGCAGGTCGGCCTGCACGGCAACCTGAATGACGCATTCGGCTGGCGGCCGCGCAACCCGCTGACTTCGCGCCTTCGACCTGCGCCGCGCGTTGACCGCGCGGCATCCAAAGCGGCTGCGCTTCATGGTGCTGGAGCAGGGGATCCGCGACACGCTGGCCACCCTGCTGCCCGCGGCCGCGGCACGGACCGATGTACTGGAGCTGCCGATCAACGTCGCCGAGCTCGCCGACCAGCCTGCCCCGGGGTTCGCCCCGCCGATCCGCATCGGCCTGGTCGGGCTGGCGACGGCGGCGAAGGGCACCGACCTCTTCCTGGACCTTGCGCGCGAGATGACGGCGCGTTTCCCCGGGAAGGTCACGTTTCACCATGTCGGGCGGCTGACGCCGGATGCCGATCCAGCGCCCTTCGCGGTGCTGGCGGACCCGCCGTCGACCGCCCATTTGTCGCGTGCCGAGTTCACCGCGCGGCTTGCGGCGCTGCACTACGTGTTCCTGCCGATCCGCGAGGGCTACTACAACCTGTCCGCCAGCGGCGCGCTGCTGGACGCGATGACCTGGGCGAAGCCCGTCATCACGCGCGCGCTGCCGATCATCACGCCGCATTTCCAGCGCTTCGGCGATATCGGCTACCTGTGCGACAGCGATGCCGCGATGCGAACCGCCGTCGCAACCATTCTCATTGACCTGGATGCAGACCGTTACGCGCGCCAGGTCGCGGCGATGCAGGCACTGCGCGCCGCCCGCACGCCGGCCGCGCTGGCGGGAACGTATCGCGCGATGATCGAGCGGGAATACCCCGGACTGCTGACCGCAAGGTCAGAAGGATAACCGCATGCCGGTCGAACATCCTCCCCCTCCGAGCCTGTGAATTTTTCTCGCATTCTGCGCAGGGCTGTGGATTTGGCGGTTGCGGCGCGGGAATCACCGTGATTCCCTGCTGTCCACAAGGTGCGGGAACGCCGATGTCGGGATCTCGGGGTCTGTTTTCGGAACTGGCGGAGCAGGTGGCTGTCCATCCGGAGCCGGGCGAAGCGCCAGCCGCCCGGCTGCGTATGGCCCAACGTGACCAACCCGAGTTCCAGGTGGTGGATCTGGATAGTCTGTTGCCGTCGGACCACCCGGCTCGGGCGGTGTGGGTTTTCGCCGCGGCGTTGGACCTGAGCGAGTTGCTCGCCGTGATCAAAGCCCGCGCGGGCGAGCCTGGCCGTCCGCCGGCGGATCCGAAGATCCTGGTGGCGCTGTGGCTGTATGCCACGATCGACGCGGTGGGGAGCGCGCGGGAGTTGGCGCGGTTGTGCGAGGCGCATGTTGCCTATCGGTGGCTTTGCGGCGGTGTGTCGATGAACCACCATACGCTGGCGGATTTCCGGGTCGCCCAGGTCCTGCTGCTGGACCGGTTGCTGGCGCAGGGCGTGGCGTCGCTGGTTTCGGAAGGGCTGGTGACGCTGGAGCGGCTGGCGCAGGACGGGGTGCGGATACGGGCCTCGGCGGGTGCGAGCTCGTTTCGCCGGCGCGACCGGTTGGAGAGCCTGCTGGCCGAGGCCGAGGCGCGGGTGGCGCAGCTGAAGCGGGAGCTTGAAGCGGACCCGGCGGCGAGCACGGCGCGGCAGCAGGCGGCGCGTGAGCGAGCCGCACGTGAGCGAGTTGAGCGGACCACGGCGGCACTGCGGCGGATGCAGGAGCTCGAGGCAGAGCGGGCACGTCGCGAGAAGACCCATAAGAAGGCGACGCAGAAGCAGAAGGCGCCGCGGGCGTCGACGACCGATGCCGAGGCGCGGGTCATGAAGATGGCCGATCATGGTTATCGGCCGGCCTACAACGGGCAATTCGCCAGCGATCCGCAGACACAGGTGATTGTTGCGGTGGATCTCGACACCACCGGCTCGGACGGCGGCCTGATGGCGCCGATGCAGGAGCGGATTGCCGAGACCTACGGGCAGACGCCGCAGCAGTATCTGGTGGACGGCGGCTTCAGCAAGCTTGACGACATCGAGCGGGCGCATGCCGCCGGCGTCGAGGTCTTTGCACCGCCGGCGAACAACAAGCACCAGACAGACCCGTTTGCTCCGCGCGAGGGTGATGGCCCCGGGACGGCTGCTTGGCGCAAGCGGATGGCGAGCGACGCGGGCAAGGCGGTGTATCGCGAACGCGCCAAGCATGAGTGCGTCAATGCGCAGCTGCGCAACTGTGGCGTGGTGCGTCTGCTGGTCCGCGGCCGGGAGAAGGTGCGAGCGGTGCTGTTGTGGTTCGCGGTGGCACATAATCTGCGGCGTGCCATGGCGCTGCGTAGCGACGTGGCTTCGCCAATCGCCGCGGCCAGTGGGTGAGGTGTGTCCGAAGCATGACGGGGTACAACCAGGGCGAGTATCGGCACCGAGAAAACCAGATGAACGGGCGACATCGCCGTGTCCAACCGCCGCCCCGACCATCCCATGCCTCCGGCTCGCTCCGCGTCGACCACCGCGCCGGTCGACGCAGGGAATTTGCTTCACAGCCTCTCCCCTTGAGGGAGGGGGTTGGGGGGAGGGGTTGGTGCCAGGGTTGCTCCGAAGCTTCGTGCCGCGAGAACCCCTCCCCTAACCTTCGTCCGTTTCGCAGCCAAAGCCCTCAACGGGAGCGGGAGAGTCCACCGATGCTACCGCTTCGAGAAATCCAGGATCGCGGCATAGCCCGTCTCTGTCCCGATCGCCATGAAAGCGCCGTCGGCGCTCCAGGCCAGCGCCGAAACCGGCCCATGCTCGGGCGGCGCGATCGGCAGGACGCGGGACGAGGTAATGTCCGCCACCACCACCAGCCCGTCATTGAAGCCGCCGGCCACCAGTTCGTCACGCGGATGGCAGGCGACCTGGGTGCAGGTGACATTGTCGCCGCCGGCCAATTCCAGCGGCGCCTTGCCCATCGGGCCGCCGCCGAAGAACGGCCAGATCACCATCGCGTCCGCCCCGCTGCTCGCCAGCCACTTGCCGGTGCGGCTGAAACTCAACGACTGGCTCTTCGCCGGGTAGCCGCTCATGCGCATGTGCTGGCCATCGGACAGCCGCCAGCCGTGCAGCGCGTTCTCCTGCATCGCGGTCACCAGCGCCTCGCCCTCCGGGTGGATGGCGATGCCGATGTGGCTGCCTTTCCACTCCAGCCGCCGCGGGCTGTCGGTCTTCGCCGCGACAAACCACAATGACGCGCCGTTATAGTGCGAGGCGCCGACGCGCTTGCCCTTGGCATCGAACGCCAGGCCGGTGACGGAGGACGGATGGTCCAGCGTCTTCAGCTTGCGGCCGGCGCCATCGAACAGATGCACCTGCTTGCCGACGGCGCAGGCGAGCAACCCATTTCCCTTGTCGCCGGGATGGCTGGCCACCTGCTCGACCCATTTCATGCCGAACCCGGCGATGTCGCTGACGCTGTCGTCGGCCGCGATACGGCGGAACGTTCCGTCGTCACCGCCCGAAACGAAACCGCGCGCGCCGGCTTCGGGTGCCAGCGCCAGTGTGGCGCCGTCGTGCACGGCGACCTCGCGCCAGGTGTCGCGATCGGCGAGATCGACCAGGCGCAGCGTGCCGTCGCCCAACGCAAACGCCGCAGTGCGTCCGGCGCGATCAAACCGCGCGGCAACGACGAAGGCACCGAGTTCGCGGGTGACGCCGCGATGGTCGATCAGGAAGTTGGCGGGGATTGTTTCGCTCATGGGTGGGCGGGGTGAACTGGCAGGAGACAAACTTCTCCCCCTCCCCTTGAGGGAGGGGGGCGGGGGGAGGGGTTGGAGCACACGACACTTCGGTGCGACCCTGGCACCGACCCCTCCCCCCAACCTTGGTCCGCTTCGCGGCCCAAGCCCTCAAGGGGAGGGGGAGAAGCTTCCCTCACCACGCGCACCCTCACCACCTCAATCCACCTGGCACGACTCAAACCCGCGCCGCAGCAGCGGACGGCTTAAATTCCGCCCAATGAACACCAGCCGGCTGACCCGCTTCTCGCCGTCCTTCCACGGCCCGATGAAATCCCCATCAGCGATCATGTGCACCGCCTGAAACGCAAACCGTCGATCGTCGCCGGCGTACGACAGGATGCCCTTCGTCCGCAGCAAATCCGGCCCCTTGTCCTGCAGCAGCAAGCCGATCCAGGCATTGAACTTCTCCGGATCGATCGGCTTCTCCACCTCGAAACTCACCGAGGTCACCTCATCATTGTGCTCATGGTCATCCTCGCCATCCAGGAAGCCCGGCAGCATCTCCAGCACGCGGTTCAGATCGAACGCGCCACGGCCCAGCACCTGGTCGATCGGCAGCGCGGCGCGCTCGGTGCGGTGGATCGTCGCGAAACGGTTGATCGCGCGGATCTTGCCCTCTACCGCGGCCAGTTCCTCGGGCGACACGAGATCCGTCTTGTTCAGCACGATGACGTCGGCGAACGCGATCTGGTCCGCCGCCTCATGGCTGTCCTCCAGCCGCGCCGGCAGGTGCTTCGCGTCCACCACCGTCACGATCGCATCGAGGCGCGTCTTCGCCCGCACCCCTTCATCGACGAAGAACGTCTGCGCGACCGGTGCCGGGTTGGCGAGGCCCGTCGTCTCGATGATGATGCCGTCGAACTTGTCGCGCCGCTTCATCAGCCCGCCGACGATGCGGATCAGGTCGCCGCGCACGGTGCAGCAGATGCAGCCGTTGTTCATCTCGAAGACTTCCTCGTCGGTGTCCACGACAAGGTCGTTGTCCACGCCAAGCTCGCCGAACTCGTTGATCACCACGGCATATTTGCGGCCGTGCCGCTCGGTCAGGATGCGGTTGAGCAAAGTGGTCTTGCCGGCGCCGAGATAGCCGGTGAGCACCGTCACCGGAACTTGTGCCGCTACGTCCGCGTCCGCCATTACGTCCACTCCATCGTCATGCCGGGCCGGAATATAGGGTGGCTGGCCCGGATCGACCACCGCCGGCGGGGGCATTGCTGGAAGGAAGCAGCGTCGGGGGCCGCGCTCGGGCCGTCCTCTCTCCGGTTTCCGGTCAAAGCGAGGCGGGGGCCACATCTATCGTCACGCGTGTTGCGACTACAAAGGCGATCAGCCCGCCCGTAGCGCACAATAGCAATCCCACAACGAAGGGGCCAGGGTACCGTCATGCGCGAGCCCTAGAGCCGCACCGGTGACATCGGCGAAGACATATGGCAGGACGCCCAGCAGCGACGAAGTAGATCCGGTGTGGCCAGCGGGAGCGCTTTCTATGACCAACGCGATGCCATTCCCCACCCCGACTTCTTGATCGAGATCGTTCTGGTGGCAATCAGCGAGGCTTGACTCCCTCTCCACCCTTCGGGGGGCGGAGAGGGCCGGGAGAGGTGGGGGACGCCGGAGCGCGCAGGCGCCCACCTCACCCTTTCTCTCCCCCCCGAAGGGTGGAGAGGGTTCTCGACGACCTTAATGCGCCGCCGCAGCGGCGCGGGGCCGGATCTCGCCGCGGAGGGCTGCGGCGTGGTTGCCCTTGGTGACGCAACCGACCTCGTCGGCGATGCGGATCCAGCTGTCGCCGCCATCCTCGCTCATATGCACCGTGCCCTCGGTGTCACCGACGAAGAGCTCGTAGCCGCCGGGCCAGCACGCCATAGTCAGCGCCTCGATATTGGCACGAGGCGCCACGGCGAAGCCCTTTGGCTCGGTGTCCCAACTGCGCCCGTGATCGCGGCTGCGCCCGATCGTTGTGTCGGCGACACGCGTGTCCATCCAGAAGCCGGGATGGAACTTCGCGCCCGACATGAACAGAATCTTCTCGTCGGGCGACAGAATCAGGTGGTCGGGATAGGCCAGGCGGAACTCGCCGCCGGTCAGCCGCTCCCAGTGATCGCCGCCATCGCTGCTCCGATACAGGCCGACGCCTGTCGTCATGAACACGGTGTCGGGCCGCGACGGCAGCAGCATCACCTGGTGGATGTCGTGATAGGCGCCGTCGTCGGGCTTGGAATAATCGGCGAGCTCGCGCCAGGACTGGCCGCCATCCTCGGTCTTGAGCAGCGCGCCCTGCTCGATCGCGGCGTAGATGCGCTGCGGCGTGCGCGGATCGAACGCCATCATCTTGGTGTGGGCGATGTGCGGCGGCTCCGGGAAGGTCCAGTATTCTGTGCCGGGCACCTGGCGTAGCGCCGGAAGCTCGCTCCAGCTTTGGCCGAGATCGCGGCTCTTAAAGAGCGCGGCGGGCTGCGTCCCGGCATAGAGCGTGACGCCGCCCGCTTCGGCGACCGACGCGACGGTATAAACATCCTTGGTCGCGAGGCCGGAATTGCGTTCTTCCCAGCGCGCGCCGTCTTCGCTGAAGAGCACGCCATCGCCATGTGTGCCGACGAAAATGCCGGGCCGGCCCGGCAAGGTCGTCAAGGCCGTCGCGTGCAGGCCGGCGAGCGCGGTGCCGGCCTTACGCCACGCGCCGGACGATTCGCGCGCCAGCGTTGTGACGCCGCTCGAGGTGGCGACCAGCAACCGGTCCGGCGCGCTCGCGCCGTCATAGCGGTTCATTCCATTGGGGGAGAGACAGGCCAGCATGATCGCGCCTCCTTGCTCGGAAACAATCTTGCACGGCGCTTATCGCCATGTTAATCCGACTGTCCGGTCGGAAAAGATATGCGACTGACCAGTCGGAAAAGCAAGAGGCGAATTTTGACGCGGAAAAAAGAGATCGATCGGGATAGGATTTTAGATGCCGCCGAGGCCGTGATTCTTGAATCCGGTGGCCGAAGCTTCACGCTCGACGCCGTCGCCGCGCGTGCCGGCATAAGCAAGGGCGGTCTCGTCTATAGCTTCGCGACCAAAGATGATCTGGTGCACGCAGCGCTCGAAAGGGAGATGGCGCGCTTTCAGGAGGCCGTGCGCCGCCGGGTCGGCGGCGGGCCGACCGATGCGGTCGAACTGGTCCTGGCCCATATCGAGGAAGCACTCGGCGAGGATGATGCCTCAACGCAAAAGGCTGCTTTTCTCGTAACCGCGTTGGTGCACGCCCCTGACATGCTGGAGCCTGTGCGACGCTATTACCGCCTACTGCTCGATCCGCTTCGATCGGACGGTTACGATATGCATGAAGTCCGTCACGCACTGCTGGCTGTTGAAGGAATTTTCCTGCTCCGAGGACTTGGCTTCGTCGAGGTCTCGGCGGACGAACAGAAATCCGTCCTGCTCCACGCGCGCGATATCGTCGTCGCGGTGTTGGCCAAGCACCGAGCGTGCGCCCCCGCCCCCCACGCTCCTAGACCAAAATGACACGTTCATTTGACCCACGATGAGATGAACGAATGCCCGCTTCGGAGCGCCTTTCAATACCGCCAAACGAAAGACGTGGGATGCGTAAGTCACTGCGCCTGGCCGAATGCTACTCTGGCAAATTCGCGGCGCGCAGACCGTCAACCAGGTCCTTCGCTTGGTCAGGATCGGCATATCTCATGTTCGATCGCCACTCCGTAATCGTGAACCGAGGTTCAATCCGCAGCACAGTCGCCGCTTCGGCCATCGCCTCGGAACGCCGACCCAACTGGGCGTAGGTTGCGGCAAGCCGTACGTGGCATGGTCTCAGAGCAGGTGATAGCCGGGTGCATTCTCGGAGCGGCTCCACGGCATCACGGTATTGGCGAAGCGTGTAATATGCGTGCCCGAGATAGCCGAAGCGGATCGGTTGAGGCAGGGGATCGAGCCTCAACGATTTATCGATCTCCTTTAGAGCGTCGGCAGGAAGGCCCTCTTGCGTCAAAACCTCGCCATATCGGCTATCGGCCAGGTTGGGATTGAATTCGAGTGCTCGGCGAAATTCGGCAAGCGCATCCTGGCCATGCCCTTGCCAGTGCAGCACCCATCCGAGTGCGGCATGAGCCTCTGGCAACAATGGATCGAGGTCCACCGCCTTGAGTGCGAGCGAATGCGCCTCATCTAGTGTACTCGAAGCCTTGTTCTGCTGATTCAGCCAAAGGTTGACCCTTAGTTCTGACAGCGCTGTGTAGACCGGTGCATATTTGGGATCGGCCGCGAGAGCGCGCTCATAGAGCTGCGCGACGTTCGAGGCGGAGTCGGTGGTGCGTAGTCGAATAAACTCAGCCATCGCCGCCCTGCCTTGGAGATAGTAATCGTAGGCGTCCCATGCTTGAGGCGGCTTGCGTGATGCACGCTCGGTCTCCGCTTTGGTGACGTATGCGGCAAGCGTGATGACGATCTTTTGCGTCACCTCGTCTTGCACGGCGAAGACGTCCTTGAGCTCGCTGTCATACCGATCTGCCCAGCGCTGATTTCCGCTCGAAGCGTCGATCAGCTGCGCAGTGATGCGGATGCGCTCGCCGGATTTCTGAATGCTGCCTTTCAACAGGTAGCGCACGCCGAGCTCACGGCCGATCTGCACGACGTCTGCCGATTTGTTCTTGAACCGGAAGCTCGAATTCCGGGCGATGACGAACAGGCCTGAGAACTTCGAAAGCGCCGTGATGATGTCTTCGGTCACACCATCGCTCAAATAGTCCTGACCGGGATCGCCGCTGAGATTGTTGAACGGCAGTACCGCGATTGAGGGGCGGCCCGGAAGAGACGGCCCTGCGTCATTTCGCCCATAGCGGTAGAAAGTGAGGCCTGCCGCGACCAGGGCGAGCAGGAGGATCGCAGCGAGGGGGGACAGGACTCCTCTCGGTCGTATTCGGAAATCGCGCGAGGCCGTTGGCTCCGGCGGAACATCGTCGATGCGGCGTGTTGCAGGCGCCGCCGTATGCTCCGTCTCCCGCACCACACCGACGAAGCGGACGCCCTTGCGCGGGAAGGTTTTGATGAGACGTTGCTCGGCACCGCTGTCGCCGACAGCCTTGCGCGCCGCATTGATACGCGTCGTCAGCGCCGAGTCCGAGACGATGCGCCCGCCCCAGATCGACGCGATGAGCTCGTCCTTGCCGACCACCCGCTCGCGCTTACGGATGAGATACGCCAGGAGATCGAAAACCTGCGGCTCGAGCGAAACCGGGTCACCGCCGCGACGCAGCTCACGCCGGTTGACATCGAGCACGCTGTCGCCGAACGCAAAGACCATCGGCGCTCCAGGTCTATCCGAGGCCCGCCGGACGCGCACCCGGCGCTTCTTAAGGAAAAGACGAGCTCGCCTTAAGAGTAAATCAAGCGCCGCGTAAAGTCTTCCGCAGAGATCCCCGGCATTCTCCCACCATCGTGGCGTGCCGCCTGGTGCCATCAGGGGAGGTGGGGGATGACGACGATCGCACCCAATGTCTGGCCCGTCACCCGCATCGGGCTTCCCGCACTCGCCATCGTCGCCGCCGCGGCCGTCGCCCTGCGCGGGGTGGCACACGCGCACCCGGCCATGCTGCATGCCGTCGTCGCGGCGATGCCCAGCGGCTGGATGGTTTCCTTCGGCGCAGCGGCCGGGACGGCTGCCGGGTTGCTTGCCGGGCTCATCGGCATCGGCGGCGGGATCGTCGTTGTGCCGGCGGTCTATTACGGGCTGATCGCCTCGGGTCTCTCGGCGGACCAGGCGGCGCACGTTGCGATCAGCACCTCGCTCGCGACGATCCTGCCGGCAGCGGTCGTGTCGTCGGTTGGACATTGGCGCGCAGGCAATACCGACATCGCCTTTCTGCGTAGCTGGGGGCCCGGGATTGTTGCGGGCGTCGTTGCAGCGCAGCTCGCAGCGCCGCATCTGCGCGGCAACCTCATGACCGGCGCCTTCGCGCTGCTTTGCCTCGTCTTTGCGACACGCTTCGCCTTTCCGAGCCGGATTCGCCAGATCACTCATCCCCTGTCCGGAGGCCTCTTCCGCACCGCCGCCGGGGTCACCATCGGCCTCTTCTCCGGTCTCGCCGGAGTCGGCGGCGGGATCATGACTAACATCGTCATGCGCCTCTCCGGCCTGACGATGCACCAATGCGTCGGCCGCGCCGCAGCGGTCGGGGTCGTCGTCAGCGTACCAGCGGTGCTGGTCGCCGCCTGTGGGCCCGGGCCGCATGGCGGGACCCAGCTCGGCACGATCGATCTCGCTGCCTGGGCCTTGATCGCTCCGACCCAGGCTATCGCCGCCTGGTTCGGCGCGAGGCTCGCTCAGCGCATCGCCGGCGACAGCCTCAGCCGGGTCATGGCAGCGGCCCTGCTCGCCACCGGCATGATGATGCTGCGCTCGAGCATTTGAGGGAGGCGTGACATGATCACGACAAAACGCGATGCGAGGACCGTGGCGGGCGGTGACGACCGGTCTCTGGATCATGACCGTGTCCTGCGCGACGCCGCGAACGACCGGGAGCGCGCGCGAGGCCACCTGCTTGCAATAGTCTTGTCGCTGCCACGGATGATCCTGCGGCGCCTCGGTGACTGGGCAACGGGAAAGCAATCTTATCCAATCATCACGGCCGGGGTGCTGGTGCTCGCAATCGTTAATTCGGGCGCATCGGCAGAGACGCCCGTCGAACGCGGTGCCTATCTCGTCAACGGCATCTTGAACTGCGGGAATTGTCACTCGCCGCAAGAACCTGACGGCACCGTGTCAGGGGCGCCGCTGTCAGGCGGGCCCGCGATCCCGACCCCAGTGTTCACGGTCTATCCGCCCAACATCACACCTGATCCGACGACCGGCATCGGGGGCTGGACTGACGTGCAGATCGTGACGGCGCTTCGAGAAGGTCGCACACCCGATGGACGAACCCTACGTCCGCCGATGCCGGTTGGGCTCTATCGCGGGCTGGCGGATAGAGATGCCTATGCGGTTGCGGCTTATCTTCAGACGCTGGCGCCGGTGGTCCACCAGGTGCCGGGTGCCATCTATCGCGTGCCCGTACCCACGAGCTATGGGCCCCCACTGGGCGCGGTGCCCGACCCCGATCCGGCCGACAAGCTCGCGACTGGCGCCTATCTCGTGCGGATCGGTCACTGCATGCTGTGCCACACGCCACTTAGGGCGGACGGACAGCGTGATTACGAGCACCAACTCGGCGCAGGTGGTCTCGAGATGGAGGGGGTATTCGGCTCAACGATCACACCGAACATCACACCCGATCGTGAAAACGGAATTGGCAGTTGGTCCGACGCGGGAATCAAGTCTGCACTGACGCGAGGGATGACGCCTGACGGACGTCAACTCGCGTCACCGATGCCCTGGCGATATCTTGGCACCCTGCACGCCGACGATGTCGATGCGATCGTCGCCTATCTGCGCACAGTGCCTTCGCAACACCACAAAGCCCGATGATCAGACAATCTGTGCATTCGGCCGATGCGGCAAGTGCGTCGCAGCATCTGGCGCCAGCGAGGGCAGCGTAAGGTGTCGCCATGCGCGATCAGCTCCTCGCCCCCCAACTCTCGACAACTCGGCCGGCTCCCGCCGACTGTTGCCTCGGTCCGCGTATCGTGGGCACTTGCCCCCTCATCGGGGAAGAGGATGCGCTTAAGGCGACATGGTCGCGCGATCTGGGCGTCAAGGACGACGTCGAGGCGTCAGGGTCGAACTCCGTCTGTGAGCCAGATACTTGGGATCGCAACTAGCGCCTCTCGGGCACCCAGCGTTCGCGAGGAGTGCGCGCCGTTCCTCGTAGAACTCGTCGGAGCTGCTGTGCAACCGCGCGCCGGCGGATTCAGCCGCCTTGATGACCCGATCAGCCGATGATGTTGCCGACGATATCGCGGTAGAATGTCTCTTAGAGGCCGCGAGCCACGTAGCCGGTGTGTGGCGTCGCGAGTGCATTCTCAAGTGCGCGGTAGCAATGATCTTCCGAAAACGCTCGACAGCGTAACGTCCGATAGTGGCACAAAGCCGCGGTCGGCCGAGCGTCCGCTTTGGGTCGATGGACTAAACCGCTGTCGCGGTAATCTGCTGCTGGAGGGGACAGCGGCGCAGTAGCGGGCAGATGGCGTCCTGTCTTGGGATTGAGGGGCTTCACAACCTCACCCAAGACAGGAGCCCTGCATGACCGACACGGCCATCAGCCCACTGCGCCGGCGCATGATCGAAGATATGACCATCCGCAAGCTCGGGCCGAAAACTCAAGCTGGCTACATCCGGGCCGTCAAGAACTTTGCCGCGTTCCTTGGACACTCGCCCGACCGGGCAACCATCGAAGACATCCGCCGCTATCAGCTCAGCCTCGCGTCCAGCGGCCTCGGCGTCCCCAGCGTGAACGCGGCCATGACTGCGCTGCGCTTCTTCTTCAAGGTTACCCTGCGAAGGGGTGACGTCACCGAAGACATCGTGTTCGCCCGCGAGCCCCGGCGGCTGCCGGTTGTGTTGGGTCCGGAAGAAGTGGCCCGGCTGTTGGCGGCGGCAGCGGACGTCAAATACAAGGCGGCCCTGAGTATTGCCTACGGCACCGGCCTGCGTGCCTCCGAGGTTATTTCTCTCAAGGTCGGCGACATCGATAGCGCCCGGATGCTGATCCGCGTCGACCAGGGCAAGGGCCACAAGGACCGATACGTGATGTTGTCGCAGCAGCTGCTCGAGCTGTTGCGACAGTGGTGGCGGATCGCAAGGCCGCGGTATTGGCTGTTTCCCGGCCAGGTGCCCGGCGAGCCCCTTACCACGCGGCAACTCAACCGGGCTGTCCATGCGGCCGCGCAGCGGGCCGGGATCGACAAGCGCATGGGGGTTCACACCCTGCGGCACAGCTTTGCCACGCATCTGCTCGAACAGAAGACCGACATCCGTGTCATTCAGGTGCTGCTCAGTCAAACGACATAATGCCGGCAAACAGCGCGGCGGACTTCGCGAAGGAACGGTTTTTTATCCGTTCCACCCGCGATACGGCGAAAGCGTCCCAATTGTGGAACGCTTATATTGCCGGGGTCTTGAGATTTTCGTGGTGCGCCAGCCCGATGGCACGGGCGCGCGCCTTCCGGCATGGATGTTTGAAGAGGCCGCAGCCTGTTTTGCGTTGGGGGTTGGTCCCGACTTCCCGCTCGAAGTCCTGCGCGGCCTGCGCAAGGAAATAGACGTGCTCCTAGGCTGTTTGCAGTCCGATTCCCGGACCCAGGAGCCAGCCGATGCCAATCGCTACCAAGCGCGAAGCGCCAGAACTGTTCGACGCCATCGAGCCACCGCCAACGAGCCTGACGCCGGACGTGGAAAACGATCTGCTTCGGCTCCTTCAAGCGCTGTTCGAACAGATCGGGAGCGCGATGAAGGGACAGGAGGCGGACGATGACCAAGATCATGCCTGAGCATCTGGCGCGTCTTGCTTGCGTCTACATCCGGCAATCGACGGCTGATCAATTGCTGCACAATCAGGAAAGCCAACGGCGCCAGTACGGCCTTGCAGATCGTGCGCGAGCGCTTGGCTGGAGCTCGGTTGAGGTCATCGACGACGATCTTGGTCGATCGGGCGGCGGTTCGAGTCGCCCCGGATTCGAGCGACTGCTTTCGGCGATCTGCGAAGGGCGCGTGGGCGCAGTCTTCGCGATCGAGGCCTCCCGCCTAGCGCGCAATGGGCGCGACTGGCACACTTTAATCGAGTTCTGCGGGCTTGTCGGGGCAATCATCGTTGACGAGGATGGCGTCTACGATCCCCGCTTGCCGAACGACCGATTGCTGTTGGGCATCAAAGGCACGATGAGCGAACTTGAGCTTTCCATATTCCGGCAGCGCTCGCATGAGGCGCTCAAACAGAAGGCGCGCCGCGGCGAGCTTTTTCTGAGGGTCGCCTCCGGTTATGTGAAGGTCGGCAAGGACCGGATCGAGAAAGATCCAGACCTGCGCGTGCAGGAGGCGCTGGGGCTGGTGTTTGCCAAGTTTTCCGAGTTTCGCAGCGCCCGCCAAGTCCTGATTTGGCTGGTCGAAGAGGGAATCAAGCTTCCGGTGAAGGCTCGGAATCCAGAAGCACAAGGGGTTGCCTGGCGCACGCCCGCCTACAACACTGTCCATAATATTTTGACCAACCCGATTTATGCTGGCGCCTACGCGTTCGGCCGCACCGGCAGCCGGGTCAGCGTGGAGGCGGGCCGCAAGCGAGTCCGGCGCGGATTGCGACGCGCGCCGCAGGAATGGGACGTTCTTCTCAGGGAACGTCACGAAGCTTACATAAGCTGGGACGAGTTTGAGAGGAATCAGCGCGTGATCGCCGACAACGCCAACAGGATGGGCATCGGTGCCGTCAAGGGCGCGGTCCGGCGTGGCGAGCTTTTGCTTGCGGGCCTTCTCCGGTGCGGTCATTGCGGACGAAAGCTACATGTCTTCTACAGCGGCGATAACGGGCGCTACCAATGCTATGGGGCGCGCACAAACCATGGCGGGCCGCGTTGCATCTCAATCGCCGGCGCAGGAGCCGATCGCGCCGTAGCTGCGGAAGTCTTGCGCGTGCTGAGACCGATCGGCGTTGACGCGGCGGTGACGGCGGTTAACGCCTTGATGCAGAAAACTTCGGCCGCCCAGCGTCAGCTTGAATTGGCGTTACTAAAGGCGGCGTTCGATGTCGCTCATGCCCGCCGGCAATACGATGCTGTTGATCCAGCTAATCGGTTGGTGGCCGGCGAACTGGAGCGCCGCTGGAACGCAGCCCTTGAGGCAAAGCAGAAAATCGAAAACGACATTGCCGCGTTGCTCGCAGAACGGCCGGCGCCGCTTGGCGCTGAAGAACAGGAAGCGCTCTGCCGGCTTGGCGGCGATCTTCAGACCGCCTGGACGCATCCAGCCGCGACGGCCTCAATGAAGAAGCGAATTCTGCGAGCGGCCATCCACGAAATCATTATCCGCAAAGAAGATGGCGGGATCGGCTTTGTGATGCATTGGCAGGGCGGCGCGCACACTGCTCTCCAATTGAAGGTCCGCACTACCGAGGCTGGCCACTATCGCTGGAACGACGGCGTCGACCTCGTCGCGCAGATCAGCCAGTTGGCGCGTATCATGCCCGATCGACAAATCGCACGATTGCTCAATCGCTGTGGCGTGGTCACGGGCCACGGCAACGGATGGAGCGAATCGCGCGTCCGCTCGTTCCGTAGTCACCATGAAATCGGAGTCTTCCGAGAAGGCGAATTGGCGGAACGCGGAGAAATCACCTTGCTGGAGGCCGCGCAGCGTTTGGACGTCGCGCCGATGACAGTGCACCGCATGGTCACGTTCGGCAGATTGCAGGCCAAGCAGGTCTGTCGAGGCGCGCCTTGGGTGTTGAAGGCCGCGGATGTTGCCGAATTCGCGAAGAATGGAGGCGGAAATCGTCCGCCACCATCCGATGCAGCCCAGCAGTCCCTTTATTTTCAATGACGTAGATTGAGGCGTAGTATGACTCGTGTCTGCTCGGGCACAAGAAGCTCGACACCACGGCGCTCTATACCCGTGTCGCCATCAAGGCGATCGGCGAGGTCACCAGCCCGCTCGACCTGCTGCTCACCGAGGTAAGACCGCCCGCCTGACGCGCCCGTTCGCATGTCACGACCGGCGATCGAGGTGGCGGATATCTTCCGCCGCCACGGTCCGGCATGGCGCACCGCCAACGCCGGACGGGTGAGCCTCGCGCAACTGAAGGTCATGTCGGCCATCGAGAGTTGCCGCACCGCGGCTCTCGGCGGCCATGTCGAGCGTTGCGAGGACTGCGCGCATGTGCGGATCGCCTACAACTCCTGCCGCAATCGGCATTGCCCGAAGTGCCAGGCCATTGCTGCCAAGCAATGGCTCGCCGACCGCGAGGCCGAGTTGTTGCCCGTGCCCTACTACCACGTGGTCTTCACGCTGCCGGCAGCGATCGGCGACATCGCCTATCAAAACAAGGCCGTCATCTACGACATCCTGTTCAAGACCGCGGCCGAGACGCTCATCACCATCGCGGCCGACCCGAAGCATCTCGGCGCCCGGATCGGATTGACCGCCGTGCTCCATACCTGGGGCTCGGCGCTGACGCAGCACCCTCACACAGGATACCTGGCATTATCATCTCCTTGATTTTCGGTGAATAAGGCAAGTTGGTGTTCCGTGCAGCCCCCCGAGAGAATCAGTTTACCCGTACGGTGTAGGTGATCGATGATCCTGCGAACGGGCGCGGTGTCCAAATCGCTGCGACGAATTTCCCACGGTGCGCGAGGGGTTACTTGTTCACGCTCCAGTATGCCGGTCTCCACCAACCGTTCGATTGTGCGATGACTGACGTCGCATATGCGCGCTGCTTCGCCCAAACTAACTCGCGTCGGATCAGGCAGGGCTCGCTTTTGGCCGGCAATGGAATGGTTACGCCTGGCTGTGGCCACCCGAGTTTGATTCCATCGCTTCCCTTTGCCGGTAGAATAGCCGCGACGGTTCAATACAGAGGCAATCTGGTCATCGCCGAAGCGAACTGCCATACAACGAATGATCTCCAGCGCTTCAATGGGGGTGGCGGTGTCCGTTGCGGAACGTGGCCGGTCCATCGAAAGCTGTGTGTGTATGCCTCCCTTCCAATGAAGCACCAGCTCAAGGGACTTCTTATCGTGATCAGTGCGAACGATGATCTCTTCTATGGCCGTACGGAAGATCATCTTCTTGAGTGCCGGGGGACAATGACTATTTTGCCAAACCTCGGAAAAACGGTCACCTATCGAACGAATTCTCTCTTCCTCTTCGGTCGACAACAAATGGTGCTGCGCATCCAGGTTGGAAAGCGTCTGCTTGACTACCTCGACTTCTTCCAACTTCTCATTCCACCGCCTCTCCAACTCGCCGGCTGCAAGCCGATTGCGAGCATCGACGGCGTCGTACTGTTCAAAGGCTTTTCTTGCCTCATACTCGAGTTGCTCCAGCCTGCGCGACAAGGCGGTACGTTGAGCGGTGCCGCCGGCGTTCAGTTCTTCGACAGCTCGCAGACTGGCCTCTATGCCCAAAGGCCCTATCGCCTTCAACAACTCTTGTCCCACCCTGCGGTCTACCGCGCTGCCACCAAAACCGATACAATACTGTCCGCCATCATCGTAGTCGCCCTTGCAAAGATATCGAGCGTTTGTACCGCGGCCACCCCAATACCGTACATGGAGCTTGCGTCCACAGTGCCCGCAGCGGATGAGCCCCACAAGAAGACCTTGGCCAGCGCGTATCGCTGCCATCGAACTCGTCTCCCTCCCAATTCACAGAATTACGCTGCATGATTCGTCGATTCTCTTCGTATGTCGCCCAGTCAATATAGCCTACATGATGATTGCGGATGAATACGCGACATTCTTCGGCAGGACGCATCGCGCCCTGACGCTTCTCAAGCTGACCATCGACCAGCAACGTTGTAACCGGACGTCGCGCCCACACATAGGCACCAGCATAGAAAGGGTTTCCCAAGATGTCGCGGATCAGGCTCTGCGACGGAGTCTTCCAGACCAGCTTCGTTCCTCGGATCGGGTTGGCCGGCAGCTCAATGTCGTGATCTCGGAACCAGTGGAATGTCTGACGCACGCTCCAAAGCTCCCGAAACTTCGCAAATACAAGTCGGACCGCTTCACAGACCCGCTGATCGGGATAAAGTGCGACCTTGCCGACAGCGTCTTTTGCATACCCAACCGGCAGTCTTTTGAACATTTCGCCACGTCTTGCCTTGGACTCCTGACCTGCGAGCAGTCGTTGACGGATGACTTTGAGTTCTACGACGCTAAGTGTCCCCTTAATGCCCAGCACTAGCTGGTCATCGAGATAGCTCAAATCGTATACCTGCTGCTCGTCAGCGATCAGGGTCCCAAATATCTGGCATACCTCCAGGAGACGGCACCAGTCTTTGTCGGTACGGGATAATCGCGATACCTCCCGACTGCCGACAATTCCAACCTCTCCCAGTGCGACTTGGCTGATAACACGCTCGAAGCCTTCGCGTTGGGCAGCAGCAATCCCTGCGCTCGACCCCAGATCGCTATTTATGACCTCAACCTGTTTCCAGCCCAGAGCGCGCACCCGTTCGGTCATCGCATACTGGAGTATTTGGCTCTCCTTATTATATATGACTTGCCTTTCGCTGGACTGCCGAAGATACACAATCGCTTTGCGAGCCAGGTGCTCCGGTTTGATCTTGTGACTGCATATTGTGTCTGTCATTGGCCCCTGCCTCCCCGTGAAAAACCGCCACAACAACGCGTGCCATCAGGTCAATCAGAGCGGCGCGTGTCGCCACGTCGATTGACACGGGGTCGCGCTCTCTTCGGACCGTCAGGTCCAGAAGTCGGAGTTGCACCACGATGACCTCCCTCGCATCCGCCAACGTGCGTTCGCGGATCGTCATCGTGAGCACAGTCTTTCGAGTCGGATTGTGAACCAGTCAATGAAGCAAGAGACAGAAGTGCCTCTTTGCTCAAATGCGGTTGTTTCGAGATCATGGTCCTGGCGCACTCCGGCTCCAGCATCCAGACCGGAATCTTCAGTCGCCTCCCGCCTGGGTCCAAAACGCAAACAGCCCCGTCACCTCGCTCTGGTCTGCGAAGGATCTGCAGGGTGGTACGATGGAGCGGGTGAAATGGGTAGAAGACCCGAACACTCGTTTTATCCGGGCTCAGGGTATTGTGGGCGTCGGTGTCACCATCCGCACATCCACATGATCGTGCCAGGCGGCGGCATCTCGCCGGACGGACAGCGTTGGATCGCGTGCCGACCCGGATTCTTCCTTCCGGTCCGTGTCCTCTCGCGGTTGTTCCGTCGATTGTTCCTGGAGCGGCTTTCGGCGGCGTACCATGCGGGGCAGTCGCAGTTCTTCGGTAATCAGGCCGCTCTGGCGGACCCCAAAGCGTTCAAAGACCATCTCGCTCCGTTACGCAGGGCCGAGTGGGTGGTCTACGCGAAGCGGCCATTTGGCGGCCCAGAGGCGGTGCTTGCCTACCTGTCGCGCTACACCCACCGTGTCGCCATCGCCAACAGCCGCCTCGTCGCGTTCAATGAGTCCGGGGTCACCTTCAAATGGAAAGACTACCGCGCCAAGCAGCAACAACGGGGCAAGGTGATGACACTCGCCGTCGACGAGTTCATCCGCCGCTTCCTGATCCACGTGCTGCCCAGCGGCTTCCACCGCATCCGCCATTATGGCCTGTTCGCCAATGGCGGCCGGGCCGAGAACACCGCCCGAGCCCGTCAGTTGCTCCACGTTCCAGAGCCGCCCCGGCAACCCGCCGACACCGGCTGCGCGGATGACGGTGAGCCCCAACCATCCTCGCATCCATGCCCATGTTGCGGTGGGCGCATGATCGTCATCGAGATATTCGAGCGTGGCTGCACACCGCGGCATCACCCAACGCAGCGGATCCGGATCGACAGCTCATGACCGTCGCCATACACGCGCAACGTTCCCAGCTTGCTGATATCGGCGGGGCGTTCCCACGCCCGCCACCGCCAAACTTGGCCGGCGATCATCGTTTCAGGATCTGTCGCGCACACGCGCCCACCAACCTGCGGCGTAAATCGCTTCCGCATGGTGCTCTTGCCAAGCACACCGCCGCCAATTCTTGCCGAGCCGGACTCCAAGCAGCCGACTTCCCAACTCTCGCGATGATCAAATCACCATAGGTCGACCCCGGCACCATCGCGAACCTCCCCGCGGTTTCCTCCCTCGAACCTTATCGGACACCCTGGACGCCTGCCGTCCAAACTCGGCGCTCGGTCGGTGCCCAGCAGGCGTCCAGGGTGTCCGATAACCCTTAACGACAACCGACATTGAAATTGACGAACGACAGATGACCTCACGCGCCTGTCAATGGCCCGCCACGCCGCTTCGTTGCCGCGTCATGAAGTGGCCGGCAGCTCAACCTTGAGGCGGCGGGCGGCCTTGCGAAGCCGAAGGGGCCGTCTCGTGGACTCAGCGCGGTTACCGACACTACGCCGCCCCCTCCCCCAAAAATCCCCTTACCTCCGCCACCGCCTGCGCCAACCCCACCCTTCTCACCTGCACCCCCGCCGGAAACGCCGACAACAACCGGCTCGGCGTCTGCCGATCCAGCAGCACGAACACCCCGCGATCCGTCGCACGCCGGATCAATCGCCCGAACGCCTGACGCAACCGCAGCCGAGCGATCCGGTCGTCGTAGCCCTTCAAATCGCCACCGGACAGATGCACCCGCCGCTCCCGGTGAAGAATATCCGGCCGCGCCCAGGGCACCTTTTCGAACACCACCAGCCGCAGCGCCCGCCCGGGCACATCCACCCCGTCGCGCATCGCGTCAGTGCCCAGCAGGCAGCTTTCTTCCTCGGTGCGAAAAATGTCGACCAGCGTGGCATTGTCCATCGCGTCGACGTGCTGCGCGTATAGCGGGATACCCGCCGCCTCCAGCTCCGGTGCGATCCGCGCATGCACCGCCTGCAGCCGCCTTATCGCGGTGAACAGCCCCAGCCCGCCGCCGCCCGCCGCCACGAACAGCGCCCGATACGCCGCGGCCAGCGCGCCGATATCCCCCGCCGCCACATCGGTCACGATGAATGTCCGGGTCTGCGCCGCGTAATCGAACGGGCTCGCCACCGCCACGCGGATCGCCGGAGAGGGCAAATGCGGCGCGCCCACCCGCGCCTCCGCCGCCTCCCACGACACCTCCGCGTCCGCCTCGCCCGAATCGCGCAGCGTCGCCGAGGTCACCAACAGCCCGTGCGCCGGCGCTGCCAGGCTCAGCGCAAACGGGACCGTCGGATCGAGCCAATGCCGATGCAGCCCGACATCCCGATCCTCGGTCCCCCGCCGATCCAACCGCAGGAACATCACATGCTGCGGCCGTTGTCCCGGCTCGGCGGGAGTCTCTGCAACCGCGCGCAGCATCGCCCGCCAGGCGGTCAGCGGATCGATCGCCCGCCGGCCCAACGACCGGCACGTCGCCTCGATCCGCACCCGGGTGGCGGCGTCCATGTCCTCCGCTTCGTCCTCCAGCCGTGCGGCCAGCCGAGACCGCAGTGTCGCCAGCGGCTCGACAATTCTTCCCAGCGCGCGCGCCAGTCGTTCCGCTGCCTCGGGCAACGCCTCGATAGGTGGAAACAGGTCGCACTCCTGCGCGCCCCAGGACGCGCGCGATCCTGGGTCCCCGTCGCCCACCAACCGAGCCAGCACCTGACGCCGCAGTAGCCGCAGAAACGCCTCGGTCGGGTTCGCATGATCAGCGTCCAGCGCTTCCGCCGCCGACAATTTCTCCAGGATCGCATCCAGCTCGGGGTCATCGTCCCGCAGCCGCGACCACCAGCCCGGCGACGGCAACGCCCGCGCGGCCTGCAATGCGGCATCCAGCGGCGTCTGCAGCGCCGGCCGCTCGGCCACCAACTCGTCCAGCCGGCGCCGCAAGCCGCGCGCACGCGACCGCCCGCCCTCGGCCCCCAGCAGCCAGCGTCGCAGCTCCGCCGTCTCCGACCCCGACAGCTCGGCCGAGAAGGCACTGTCCGCGGCGTCGAACACGTGATGGCCCTCATCGAACACGTACCGGGTCGGCACCGAGGCATCGTCCAACCCGCCCCACGCCGCCTGCGCCATCACCAGCGCATGGTTAGCGACCACCAACTGCGCGGTCCGCGCCCGGCGGATCGTGTGCTCGACGAAGCAGCGCTTCCAATGCGCACAGGCGGCGTGGATGCACTCGCCCCGCCGATCCGCCAGGCTCATCACCGTCGCCGCCCCGAACAACTCGCTGAACCAGCCGGGCAGGTCACCGCCCTGGATATCCCCGTCGCTCGTCGCCAGCGCCCAGCGCGCGATCAGCCCGAGCGGCACCAGCGCCCCCGGCACCAGGCTGCCGCCTATTGTCCCGCCCCGTCCCACCCCACCGGTCACCGGCCGCAGCGTTTCCTCGTAGTTGAGCAGGCACAGGTAATTCTCCCGCCCCTTGCGCACGACCACGCGCCGCCGCCGCTCCGCCGGGTCCGGAAACAGCCGCGCCAGCTCCGCATCGATCTGCCGCTGCAGGTGCTTCGTGAACGTGCTGATCCACACCGTGCCGCGGTTCCGCTCCGCCCACAGGCTGGCCGGCGCGATGTAGGCCAGCGTCTTGCCCGTCCCGGTGCCCGCCTCCGCCAGCACCAGGTGGGGATCACCCCGCACCTCCCGCGGCGCAAATGCCGTCGCCGCGGCCCCGGCATAATCCGACTGCCCCTGCCGCTGCTCCGCCGCGGGGCCCAGCATCGCCGCCAGCCGTCGCCGCGCGTCGATCTCCGGCACCGGCAGCGACGAGGGCGCCGGCAGTGGCGCCGTTTCCTCCCACTCCGGCAGTCGCTTCCACACCAGCAACGGGTCCACCGAGGCCGCCGCATCCGACCGGCCCAGCGCCGCCATTACAAATGGCGCCCAACCCCAACCCGCCTGTCCCATGCGCGCCGCCAGCGCAGCCGCGTCGCGGTTCAGCGCCAGCGTCCGCCCCGCCGCGAGCCGGCGAAGCAGCACCTCGACGAGTTCCGGCAGCAGCGCGACCTCCGCTTCCAGGCCGCCCGCCGTCACGTCCAGATCCAGCGCCAGTGCCAACCCGCGCGGCGTCGGCGCGACGGTCCGGGCCGGCAGCACGAAAGCAAACAGTTCCAGGACATCGAGGCACGGCATTGCCCGCAGCCCCAACCGGCGCAGCGTCGCCGGCGCGTGCACCAGCACAGGCGCGTCCATCGCGCGGATTGCCGCTGCCGCCTCATCTGCTGGGCAGGTCAGCAGCTCGCCGTCCGCGGTCAAAATCGCCGCGCGGCCGTGCCCGGCAACCAGGCTCGGCGCGTCGGGCAGCGCGATCCGGCTGGGCGATGACGGCGGCATAGGCCGACTATAGGGTGTGCGGCCGATTGACCAAGCGGATAGCGCTACCTAGCTTGCCGTCGATGCCCGAAACACTTCGCAACAACACCACGGCGCTGCCCAAAGCGTGGCCGTTCGAGGAAGCTGCCAAGGTCGCCGGCCGGCTGGACAAGTCGGGCAAGGACCATGCGCTGTTCGAGACCGGCTATGGCCCGTCCGGCCTGCCGCACATCGGCACCTTCGGTGAGGTGGCGCGCACGTCCTGGGTGCGGCACGCGTTCACCGTGCTGACCGGTCGGCCATCGCGCCTGATCGCCTTCAGCGACGACATGGATGGGTTGCGCCGGGTGCCGGACAACGTGCCGAACCGCGAGCTGCTGGAGCGATATATCGGGATACCGTTGACCCGCGTCCCTGATCCGTTCGGCACGCATGACAGCTTTGGCGCGCACAACAACGCCCGCCTGCGATCGTTCCTGGACAATTTCGGCTTTGATTACGAATTCGCGTCCTCCACCGACTATTACGCCGCCGGTCGCTTCGATGCCGCGCTGATCCGCATCCTGGAGCGCTTCGATCAGGTGATGGAGGTCATCCTGCCCACCCTGGGCCCCGACCGCCGCGCCACCTACTCGCCGATCCTGCCGCTGCACCCACGCACCGGTATCGTCATGCAGGTGCCGATCCAGGCGCGCGATCCGGCCGCGGGCACCGTCGTCTGGCGCGACCCCACCACCAACGAAACGTTCGAGACCTCCGTCAAGGGCGGCGCCTGCAAGCTGCAATGGAAGGCCGACTGGGCGACGCGCTGGTACGCACTGGATGTCGACTACGAGATGTCGGGCAAGGACCTGATCGATAGCGTCCGTCTGTCCAGCCGCATCTGCCGGATCCTCGGCGCCCCGCCGCCCGAAACCCTGACTTACGAGCTGTTTCTCGACGAAAACGGCCAGCGGATCAGCAAGTCGAAGGGCAATGGCTTGCCGGTCGACGAATGGCTGCGCTACGCCCCGCAAGAATCCCTTGGCCAGTTCATGTACAACGCCCCGCAACGCGCCAAGCGGCTTTACTTCGACGTGATCCCCCGCGCGGTTGACGAGTACCTGGGCAACGCCGCCCGCCTGCAGACTCAACCGGAAGCAGAACGACCCACCAACCCCGCCTGGCACATCCATGCCGGCCGGCTACCCTACCATGCCGGCAGCCCGGTGTCCTTTGGCATGCTGCTGAACCTGGCCTCGGTGGTGAACGCCGAAACCCCCGCCATGCTCTGGGGCTTCATCCGTCGCTACAGCCCCGGCGCCGCCCCCGAAACGATGCCGTTCCTCGACAAGCTCGTCGACCACGCCATCGCCTACTACCGGGACTTCGTGCGCCCGGAAAAGCGTTACCGCCACCCGACCGACGTTGAACGAGCCGCGCTGGCCGACCTTGCCCAAACCCTGCGCGGCCTGGACATCGCCACCACGCCTGACACACTTCCCGGCATTGACGCCGAAACGATCCAGAACGTCGTCTACGAGGTCGGCAAGCGCCACCCATTCCCCGAACTGCGTGCCTGGTTCACCTGCCTGTATCAGGTGCTGCTCGGCCAGCAGGAGGGCCCACGCTTCGGCGGCTTCATCGCTTTGTATGGCGTCGCTGAAACAATCGCACTGATCGAGGCGGCGCTCATCCGCCCCGCCGACGCCGCCTGATCTGAATGGCCCTGTCTCCAGCAGCCGGCCGCCTGATGCACCACCTGCGCCGCCTGCCGGCGGTGCTGGGTGTGCTGCTGCTGGTTGGCGCCATCTACGCGGTGCAGAAGGAGTTCCGACACCTCAAGCTGGAGGACGTCGCCACCGCGCTCGACGCCATCCCGCGCCGCGCCCTGATCATCTCCTTCCTTTGCACGGTGCTCTCCTACTTCGTCCTGACGTTCTACGACCGCCTCGGCACCATCTACGCCGGCCACAAGGTCCCGTACCGCCGCGTCGCCTTCGCCTCATTCTGCGCCTACGCCCTGTCGCACAATCTGGGGTTCAACGCGCTTTCCGCCGCCGCGGTGCGCTATCGGCTCTATGCGCATTGGGGCATGACCCCCGGGCAGATCGCCCGCACCGCCGCGTTTTGCAGCGTAACGTTCATGTTCGGCGGCCTTGTGCTGGGCGGCGGCGCCCTGCTGCTGGAGCCGCGGTCGGTGCCGTTCTTCGGCGACCACCTGCCGGTCGCCATCCTGCGCACGGTCGGCATCGCGCTGTGGGGGGTCGTTGCGACCTATGTGACGTTGGCGTGCGTCGTCCCCAGGCTGCGGTTGTTCGGCCACGAGATCAACTTTCCCGGCCTGCGCATGGCACTGTTGCAGGTGGCGCTCGCCACCTGCGATGTGTCGATCACCGCCTCGATCTTCTACGCGCTGCTGCCCGCCAGCCAGCGCCCCGACGTCACCCTGACATTCCCGATTTTCCTCGGCATATACGTCGCCTCCTACACCGCGGGCCTCGCCGCCAGCCTGCCGGGCGGCATCGGCGTGTTCGACACCGCCATCCTGTTCGGACTGGACCGTTATGTGCACGCGCCGGCCATCCTGGGCGCCCTCGTAATATTCCGGCTGTACTACTACGTCATCCCGCTGTTCCTCGCCGGCACCCTGTTCGCGGGCAATGAACTGCTGCTGCGCGGCGGCGCGCTGATGAAATCGGCCGTCGTGGTCCGCACCGCCCAGGCGCTGGCCCGCTGGAACGAGCCGGACTTCGCGATCGCCGCCGCCACCGGTGCCGTGATGCTGTCGGGTATCATGCTGCTGGGCGTCGGCGTGGTGTCACCGCGGCCCGACTTCTCCTGGCTGGACCCCGACTACGCCGACTTCGCGACCCAGGCCGGCCAGTTCATCCCGTCGCTTATCGGCGCTGGCCTTGTCGTGCTGGCGATCGGCTTGTCGCACCGCGTGAACCTTGCCTGGGGCGCCACCATCCTGCTGCTGGTCGCCGGCGCCGCCTTCGCCGCGGCGCAGGGCGCGCGTCTATGGATCGCCGGCGTCCTGGTCCTCACCACCCTGCTGATCGCCCCCTTCCGCGCCAGCTTCTATCGCCATGCCCGCCTGCTGGCCGGCCCGCTGGAGGCATCCACCGCGCTGTACTTGCTGTCGCTGGTGGTCTGCCTGCTGGCACTCGCTGGCTTCCGCCAGCACGTCCGCGCGCTGCCCAACAACGCCTGGTGGGAGGTGGTGCTGTCGCCCGACCTGCCCAACTCGATGCGCCTCAGCGTCGCCCTGACCGTCGGGCTGGCCCTGGTTGCCATCTGGCGCCTGGTGCGCCCGGGCCGCGTTACCTGGCACCCTTGGGACGACGAGGCCCGTTTGCGCCTGGCCCGCTTCGGCCCGCTGCCCCCAACCGGCGCCGACGGCGTGGTGTGGGGCGAGGCGCAGCAGGCCGGCATCGCCTTCCGCCGCTGCGGGCGCGTGCTGCTGGGCCTGGGCGACCCGGCCGGCGCCGAGGGCGACCAGGTGTCCGCAATCTGGCGCCTGCGCGACCTGGCGCAGGAAGAGGGGTTGGACCCGGCCATCTGGCGCGCCGGGCCGGCGCTGCTGAAGGTCTATGGCGATATTGGGCTTACCGCGTTGCCGCTGGGGGCGGACGGCATGCCGTTGCCCGAGGCGGAGACGGAAACCCCGACGTCCGAGCGATACCTGGTGTGTGTGGCGGAGCGGGATCTGAGCACGCTGCTGCCGTTGTTGCCGGGGCTGGCACTGGCCGAGGCAGCGGAGTGAGGGCGATGTCTTCTCCCCCTCCCCTTGAGGGAGGGGGTTGGGGGGAGGGGTTGAGCCACCGAAGCAAATCGTCAGAGGCACCGCGTGTGATTGCGATGGCGGCCCTTTGTCCGACACGCTAACATACCTGAGACGGAGGGACTGATGGGCGTTGTCAGAGTGGAAATCCTGATCGATGAGGATGCCGCTATAGGGCTCGCTGACCCGAACCGGCTGGAAGCCGTCGGGCGACTGGTAAGCCACATGCTGCGTCCAACCACCGAGCACAATCCACTGGCCGCCCTGCTCGACACCACCGGCCGGGCGGCGGAGCAAGCCGGGCTGACCCAGGAAGACATCGACCAGGAGTTGGCTGCTTGGAAGGCGGAACGGACCGCACGACGCGGCTGATCGTTGTCGACGCCAGCGTGGTTGTCAGCGCGGCGTTACAGCCGAGCGGTGTTCCGAGGCAAGCACTGGACCACGCGATCGAGCGGGAACGGATTGTCCTGTCCAGGCCGGTGCTGGAAGAAATGCGCGAGGTGCTGGGACGCCCCAAGTTCTCCAGCGTCCTTACATCGGGGACCATAGATGAGATCGTCAGCGCGATGTCGACCGCCGCGCTGTGGTTCTCCCCCATCATCACGGTGAACGAATGTCGCGATGCTGGCGACGACATGTATCTGGAACTCGCGCTCGCCGCTGGGGCATCGATCCTCGTGTCATCTGATCATGACCTGCTGAGCATGGATCCCTGGCGCGGCGTCCGCATTCTGCGCCCGGCGGACTACCTGGCGCGGCGGTAGCGGACCGACACCGTCTTCCTGGCGCCGACTTCATGGCGCTGGCGTCTTTTTATCTACGCCCGGCGCGCCAGTCGGCCAAAAGTAGATGACAACGGACAGACTTAGCTGTTGTAATGTTAGACAGCCCCTTCGGTGCCCACATCCACACCTTCTAGGTCGGCAATACGAGCGGTCTCAAATGCCACCGCGTCCGACAGCCAATCCCGAGACGCTGCAAAGGCGTTCGACGAAAGAGGCGCCAAGCTATGACAGGCTCGTAGCATCCAGGGTATAAAGACGCCAAACGCGTATTCGAGCACCTCGACGAATTTGTCATACTGGCTACTGATGTAATCACTGTCGGCCACACCGTCTGCCCACCGTTTCACCGGCACTGGTTTGGACGCTTTTGCCTTTGGGAGTGAGATGAACATCTCCTCTAGACTGTCCCCGGCCCGCCAACAGGCGCTGAAGTCGGCCAATCGTCCATCGTCAGGAATGATCGTTTGGCGTTACCCGATGCGAGCTTAGAAAATGTTATGTTATACTGCTCGGGAAACGTGCCGGTCACTTGGGTTAGTCGGTGCGTTAGCGTGTTCAGATCTTGCGGTCCTTCAATGCCCTGTAAGAAGCTTAGCAGGCGCCGCGCGGACGATGCCGAGAGGCCAGCCACATTGGCTGCAGCTCCGAGAGGCGTCAGCTTCAGTGGGCTCGCTGCGCGTGCAAACGGCTCGCCATTACTGTCGTTAAGCAAATCCGCACGAACCTTCTGGAGCATCAGTTCCGGGTCATGTCCTGTAAATTTGCTATACAAATGAGCTGCAAAGTGCGACGCTAGCTCATCCATTTCAGGATGTTCCGGTACGGCAGCCATCATCTGAGAGGACATGACCGCGTACACCGCGTCGCGCTCTCCTGCGGGCAGGTTGTCGTTCGCAATCGTGCTCTCCAATGGTGGTGGGTCGCCCAAGACGCGATCTTGGGCTCCTTGCCGTAGAGAATCGTGCGTGAATTGAAGATTTCCTAATACGTTGTCGAACAAGATAGTATCACCTTCTACATATTCTCCTGCGCGGCCACATCGACCCGCTATATTTCTGAATAGAAGCGACGGCATGGGTGCCTGATGATCGCCAAACCCAAAGAGCCAATCAAACACGATCGTAGTACGAAACGGTAAATCGACGCCCTCAGCCAACGTCGTTGTTGAACATGTAAACGTAATCTCGCGCTGACGAATGGCGTCTTCAATGCCCTTTCTAAAAAGAACTGGAAGGGATGCATTGTGATAAGCTACTCCACGCTCCAACATACCTGCCAACGGTCTGAGGTGCTTGGCATCCTTCTCGATGTATTGAAGGAGCCACGAAATTCTTGGCGGTACATTTTCAAGCTTTGGGAGTTCGTTAGCGATCGTCTTTGCTAGGTTTCGTGTGGTTGGCTTTGTGCCGCACACGATGAGAATTGGACCACCAAGCAAATCCAGCAAGAACCTCGCCAGATAGCTGGCGTTTGCATATGCCCGCGGCAGTTGGCTCAGAATCATTGGGTATTTATCGGCTGGATAAATTGGCTGAGGCCACGGCAATATCGATTGAACCAGAGAGTCTCGAGGCCGCCGACCGGGGGGACGCAACAGATCATTATGGTAAAGCCAGTTAAGACGGCCGGACCTCTCCCAAATGGCGACTTTCCGCGCGGTAGGTCGCCACGAACTCGTCGCGCTTACAGTTGAGTCCCCTAGCCACCGACAAAGAGCATCGACGTCGTTCAGCACCGCAGAGAGGAGGATGATCCTGAACTGACCGCCAGCGATTTGCTTTAGCCTAAAGCGTGCGATCAATGCCTCAATTCGTGCCCCGCGTGAACCATTCTCGAGTACGTGTGCCTCATCGAAAACGACAATCTTGCAATACTGATACAGATCCCGAGATCGAAGAAGTGCATCAAGGCGTTCCGGAGTGACGACGAGAATCTCGCGACGTACGATCGGATCAAGTTTCGCGTCAGCTTTGAAGCCTCCAAAGAGTTGGTGGATCCGAACTGATGGCGGAAAATGGGACTTAAAGGTATCGACCACTTGATTTCCAAGAGCCACGTACGGCACCACGTAAATGGCCAGCGCCGGGCCCTTCGATAGCGCGTGCGCAATCGCAAACTCTGCAATGAGAGTTCTTGCCGCCGCTGGTCGGAAGCGTGACCACGCCATTCGATTGGGCCTCTCCAAACCCGTCGCGAACCAAGAGCTGGTATTGAGGTGGAAGGAAACAAGGGCGCCGCGCTTCGACCAGACGTGAGGCAAATCTGGTCAAGAATGGCCCCTGCAATCTGACAGCTGAGGTGGCCGGCTTCGTCTGAACAGCGTTTCGCTTCCGATAGATGGACGTTCTGCCGGTTGTTGACGTGAGTTGCCGTTGGGGGGGTCGCGCAGGGAGGGCGTAGCCCGACCGGAGCGATGCCCCCCAACGGCGGCGAAATTCATGCTGCCGCGACCACGGGCAGGCTGTCGAAGTAGGCTTGGTCGGGCGTGCGAGCGTCAAGGCTCGAATGCGGACGCTTGCGGTTATAGAAGTCCAGATACCGGCCGATCGAGGCGCGTGCCTCAGCGACGCTGTCGTAGGCGCGCAGATAGACCTCCTCGTATTTGACCGAGCGCCAGAGCCTCTCGACGAACACATTGTCGCGCCAGGCACCGCGGCCGTCCATGCTGATCGCAATGGCGTTCTTCAACAGCAACGCGGTGAAGTCAGCACTGGTGAACTGGCTTCCCTGGTCCGTGTTGAAGATCTCCGGCTTGCCGTGCCGGGCAAGCGCCTCTTCGAGCGCGTCGAGGCAGAACTCGACCTCCAGCGTGATGGAGACCCGCCAGGCGAGAACCCGCCGACTGAACCAGTCCACCACGGCAGCCAGGTAGATAAAGCCGCGTGCCATTGGAATGTAGGTGATGTCCATGGCCCACACCTGGTTCGCCCGGTCTACCGTCAGGCCGCGCAGCAGATATGGATAGATCTTGTGCCCATCTGCGGGTTTAGACGTATGCGGCCGACGGTAGAGCGCCTCAATGCCCATCCGCCGCATCATCGAGGCAACCCGTTCTCGTCCGACCACGATGCCCTCGCCACGCAACAGATCGCGCAGCATCCGGCTGCCCGCGAACGGGTAATCAAGATGCAGTGCATCGATCCGACGCATGATCGCCAGATCGGCGGCCGACACCGCACGGGGGTGGTAATAGAGGCTGCCGCGGCTAAGCCCCAGCAGTTCCGCCTGCCGTGCCAGCGACAAGTCATGGCCCCGGTCGATCATCGCTTTGCGCTCAACAGCCCGGCTTTGCCGAGCGCACTGGACAAAAAATCGTTCTCCAACGTCAGTTCGCCGATCTTCGCGTGCAGCGTCTTCAGGTCCACGGTCGGTGTGCTGTCCTTGGCAGTGCCGCCAGAGCCAAATAACCCCGACACGCCCTCAAGCAGCTGCGCCTTCCAGGCCGTGACCTGGGTCGGATGCACATCATACAGCTGCGCCAGTTCCGCCAGCGTCTTCTCACCCTTGATCGCCGCCAAGGCCACCTTAGCCTTCAACGCAGGGCTGTGGTTCCGTCGTGTTCGTCTCGACATGTCTGCTCCTGATCCGCGGCAATCCTCGCCGCGCTCAGGCAGAAAATCCACTTATCGCACTGTGCAGATTTGCCCGGCCACCTCTAGCCTTCGTAATCGACAGGTGGGTGACATGCGCCAGCACCAGCCGTGCACTCGCCAATAAAGCCGCGTCAAATACACCCCGGGAGCTGATTGTGAGTTGCTCAAGCCGCGAGCGTAGTGCGTTGCCTTCGTGAGGCTCGCCGGTTATCAGAAATGAGTTCAGGGCTTCCAGAAAATCACGCGCGCCCTTATCAAGGTGATCAGACGCCAACAGGTTGGGAATGCAGCCCGGGTTACACGTGGCGGCCGTGGCAACTTCCGCACCACTCGCAAATGTACCGATCTCGATGTCTCGCTGCACTGCAGCGGCCGACGGCAGATTGCCAGCCATTGCGTAGGCGCATGATGCAAGAAGTCTCGTGCGTCTTACTACATCAGCGTCCAGGCCCCGGTGCTGTTGTGTGCGGGAAATGACCTGAAGCAATCTCGCCGCTGCGATAAGGGGCAGAGCGGCATCCTCCTCGTGCAGACGCTGTGGATCGACGAGCGCGCCAGACCGCTGAAAGGCCCCCATAATGTTTTGGGCGATTGCATACATGTACCCGATGGACATCGGAGCGCGGTTCTGTCCGCGTAGCATTGCGGCAGCGCTGTTCTCCGCGATTAGGAAGTCCTCGGGTAGATTCACTTTTGCCCCCTCGCCATCCGGGTGAGGCGGTCGATCAGATTTTCGAAGCCGATTGACCAAGGTTGAATTTGATCGGCGTGCCATCCGAAGGCCGACACCGAACTCTTGATGGCAAGCAGCTTCTTCACGGGATCGGTGCCGACCTTCTCATGGACTACCGTCGGTATCAGTCGGACATGGGTGCACCGTCTCGGCTCCGTAGACGCCAATTCTTCGAGGCGTCGAGCTAAATCTATTCGATGCTCTCCCACTTCGAGCATCATCGCTAGGCCCTGAACTCGCGTATTCAGGGTAAAATCAGGGTCTTCCCCGAACAACTTCTCATAGTCCTCCGTTAGGCCATCTGCATAGGATAGCGGCAAACCACCAGTGGTTTTTACCTCTTGAATGTAAATCAAATCCTCGCCGACTTCTATTGGTTCAAAGTATAAATATGTGATATCTAACCCTGCACGCGAGATGTTCTGAAGAGGGTCGAAAGCGTTTTGGGCGTACGCTTTCGAGTAATCCAGCGCTCCATTTGCGGCTACCTGAAGTGAAATAAACTCGCCCAAATTTCCCTGCCGTCTATGCCCGAGCACCTCAGTAGCGCCGATAAAATTGCCAATCTTGCTCAACACCGCGAGGAGAGCCTCGTGTGCGTGCTGGCAGCTCGGATCGCCGGCCCACAGATCGATCCCATGCTCTGACTCCTTGCGAAAAATCGTAACCTGCTCCTTAGCTACCTCGCGAAGCGTACACGTACCGAACCGATTTGCTAGCTCGGCGATCGGGGGCATCGCTGGACACTGCGGATCTGGCCGTCACTCGAACGGCACACCCCTCACTCAATCTGCACGTACTCAAAATCCCCCGGCTTGTTATCAATCCCCACCTTCGGCGGCGCGATCCACCCCGCATACCGCCCCGCGTCCCGCACCGGCACCATCAAGCTATCCAAATAAACCCCATCCTCCGCCGTCGGCAGAAACTCGTCCCGCCGCGCCTCCCAAACCTCCGCACTCACCAACACCCCCGCCGGATCAACCGCCGCCGCCCCAAACTCCCCAATCCTCCGATTGAACGCCACATGCGGCAGCGCCAACCGATACGCATACCCCGCCTTCTCGATCACCGCATTCCACCGCCGCACCCCACCCCGAGTATCCCCCACGAAATCATCCCGCAGCCGCATGTTCAACGCCGACAACGCCGGAACGTTCTCCTGCACGATCACCCCATCCATCAGCCGCAACACCGGGTACGTATCGCTCACCAACAGATGGTCATCCGTCAGCTTGTCCTCGCGAAACCGCCCCTTCAACCCCGCATTGAACACATTGGCCGCATTGGTGGACACCTCGGACCCGAACAGATCCAGCGTCAGTGATACATGCAGATTGATCTTCCGCTGCACCAGCGGCAGATCGATCACCCCCAGCTTTCGCACCGCCTCCACGTCCGTCGGATCATCGATCCCCGCTTCGCGCATCGCCTGGCAGGTCCGCTCTATCACCCTGGTCACGCCGGTCTCGCCCACGAACATGTGGTGCGCTTCCTCGGTCAGCATGAAGCGGCAGGTGCGCGACAGCGGATCGAACCCCGACTGCGCCAGCGCGCCCAACTGCATCTTGCCGTCGCGATCGGTGAATGTGGTGAACATGAAGAACGACAGCCAGTCCGGCGTCGCCGCGTTGAACGCCCCCAGCATGCGCGGCGTATCCACATGGCCGGATCGCCGGCGCAACAGATCATCTGCCTCCTCCCGCCCGTCGCGACCGAAATATTTCTGCAGCAGATAGACCATCGCCCACAGGTGCCGGCCCTCCTCGACATTCACCTGGAACAGATTGCGCAGGTCGTACAGAGACGGCGCCGTCGCCCCCAGATGCCGCTGCTGCTCGACCGACGCCGGCTCGGTGTCGCCCTGGATCACCAGCAGCCGGCGCAGCATAGAACGATGCTCGCCCGGCACCTCCTGCCAGGCCGGCTCGCCTTTGTGCGCGCCGAACGCAATGCGCCGCCCTTCCACCGCGGGGGCCAGCAGGATGCCCCATTTGTAGTCTGGCATCTTCACGTAGCCGAACTGCGCCCACCCCTCCGGATCGACGCCGACCGCGGTGCGCAGATACACCAGCGCGTCCTGGAACCCGTCGGGTCCCATGTCCTTCCACCAGTCGATGTACCCGGGATGCCAGGTCTCCAGCGCCTTGCGCACGCGCGCATCGTCGTTCAGGCCGACATTGTTCGGGATCAGCCCGTCGTAATCGACCTTCATGCCGTCAGGCATTGTTGCATCTCCCTCTGAATTCCGGCCGTATCGGGCCGGACCCTCGCTGCCGCCCGTACTGTCATGCCGGCGAAGGCCGGTATCCATGACTTTCTTTGCCGCAACAAAGAAAGTCGTGGACACCGGCCCCCCGGCCTTCGCCAAGCGCAGGCTCCGCCTGTCCTCGGGCGCTTGACCCGGGGGCCGGCATGACGCGGAGAGCGCGCAATCTCGCCGCAATCCACATCAAACCCGCTCCGGATCGAATTCCGCCCGCTGCCCACTGCCATATCGCTGCAACGCCCCGTTCGCCCCCACCGCATTCGGCCGCTGGAACACCCAGTTCTGCCACGCCGTCAGCCGCCCAAAAATCCGAGTCTCCATCGTCTCAGGCCCGGCAAACCGCAAATTCGCCTCCATCGCCGTCAGCGCGTCCGGCGAAAAACTGACCCGTTCCTCCAGCATCACCCGAACCTCATCATCCCAGTCGATCGCGTCGAACGAGGCCGTAATCAACCCCAACTCTTCCGCCGCCTCGCTATCCAACCGCTCCCCGATCGCCGCTTCCGCACGCGCCACACTCTCCGGCTCCCCCAGAAACCGAGTCGCCAACCGAGTCAGCCCATTGCTCATCGGATACGCACCAAAGTTCAATGGACTCACCGCAATCGCCGCCCCCTCCGACGCCATCACCGCCCGATCCGCCGCGAATGCAAGCTCCGCCAGCGTGCCGGCAAAACAACTCCCTGGCTCAACCAGCGCCACCAAACTCCGAGAGGTCAGATCCAACCGCTTCAGCACCCGCTTCAGCAACAGCCGCACCTCGCGCACCAACCAATCCGCCTGGTGCGCGTCAAGTAATGAGTCCGCCGCCAGCACCGCGCCCAAATCGCCTTCCGTCCGCAGCACCAGCAACCCCAATGCCGTCTCGTTCAGCCGCAGGTGCAGCAGCGCGTCATCCAACTCCCGAGCCATCGCCAGCGGCCAGAACGCCGCCCCGGCGGCATGAATCCCCGCCGCGTCGCGAGGCAACTCTCCAGGCCCCAACACGGTAATCACCGCCCGCCGCCCCGCCCGATCCAGCGCCACGCGCACATGCGAATACACCACCGCATCATCGCGGACTTCCCGCACCAGCGGCGTCAGCGCAACACCCGCCGCCCCCTCCGGCCGATCCGACGCGGCCGCAAACTCCGCCGCCCGCGCAGCCACCGCGTCCTGCCACGCGGACGGCGGCACGACCTCATCGACCAGCCGCCACTCCACCGCGCGCGCGCCGCGAATACCCTCTTCCACCAGGCAGAACTGGTCCGCTCGATCGCGCCGCACTTTCCGCTTGTCGGTCAGCCGCGTCAGCCCACCCGTCCCCGGCAGCACCGCCAGCAGAGGCGTCTCCGGCAGCGCCACCGCACTGCGCCGATCGTCGACCAGCATGATGTGTCCGGCGGTCATCGCGATCTCATACCCGCCGCCCGCGCACACACCGCTGACCGCCGCCAGATAAAACTGCCCGGAATGTTCCGTTGCGTCCTCGATCGCCATTCGCGTCTCATTGGTGAACTTGCAGAAATTCACCTTGTGCCCGTGACTGGCCTTGCCAAGCATCCGGATGTTCGCCCCCGCGCAGAACACCCCCGACTTGCCCGAGGACAACACGACCGCCCGCACCTCCGGATGCTCGAACCGCAACCGCTGCACGGCATCATGCAGCTCGATATCCACGCCAAGATCATAGGAATTGAGCTTCAGTTCATACCCTTCGAACAGTCCCCCTGCCGGATCGACATCCATCACCAGATGCGCCACCGCCCCGTCGAACGTCAGGCGCCAATGCCGATACCGCGAAGGTTCCGTCCGAAAATCGATCATCGCGTTCATGCCGCCACCGCCCGGTCCAACAGCACACGCCCGGCAAACGCCGCCACCGCCGCGCACGTCGCCTGCGGCGCCTCGACATGCGGAGAATGTTTTGCCCGCGGGATCAGCATCATCTCCACCGGGCACCGGGCGTGCCGTTCCGCCACCCGCAACTGCTCAACCGTCCCGTAAGCATCATCCGCGCCCTGTAACAATAACATCGGCACGCGAATATTCTCCACCTGCCGCGTGATATTCCACTGCCGGAACGCCGGATCCAACCACGCGCCGCTCCACCCAAGGAACGCCGCATCCACATCGTCATGATGTCGTGCCAGCCGCTCTCGCAACCCGCCTGCCTCATACTCCCGAGCGATCCCGGCAATGCTGCTCACACTGACATCTTCCACAAAGAAGTGCGCCGCAATCAACGCCAGCCCAACCACGCGAGGATCATGCACCTCCCCGGCATAGATCGCCGCAATCGACGCGCCATCGGAATGTCCCACCAGCAAGCACCGGCCGATCCCCGCCGCGTCCAGCACCCGGCCCAGCACGTCCCGAGCCTCGTCATGCATATAACTCAACGGCCGAGGCAACTCGACGCCATCCGACCGCCCATAGCCAAACCGAGAATACGCCAACACGCCGCACCCGGTCGCCGCCTGCAACGCCGCCGGAAACTCCCGCCACAGCCCAACCGACCCAAGCCCCTCGTGCAACAACATCAACGTCGGCGCCTGCGCCGGCGACGGCCCCCACCAGGCGGTCTCGATACGCTTCCCATCAAGCGCGATCATCAAGAAGAAGGCTCCCCCTCCCGCAACTTGAACCGCTGGATCTTCCCAGTCGCCGTCTTCGGCAACCCCTCCACGAACACCACCCAGCGCGGATACTTCCACACTCCAATCCGCTCCTTCACATGCGCCTTCAGCAACTCCCCCACCGCCACCGCATCCTGATCCCGAGCCCCCGCCTGCAACACCACGAACGCCTTCGGTTTGGTCAGCCCGTCCGGGTCAAGTTGCCCGACCACCGCCGCCTCCAACACCGCCGGGTGCGAGATCAGCGCCTCCTCCACCTCGAACGGCGAGACCCAGACGCCGCTCACTTTCAGCATCTCATCGCTGCGCCCGCAAAACCGATAATACCCGTCCACATCACGAACATACGTGTCACCCGTGTGCGTCCATTCACCCCGGAACGTTCGCCGGGTTTTCTCTCGCTGATGCCAATATCCATCCGCCGCCGACGGTCCCCGCACCACCAGTTCCCCCGCCTCGCCATCCGCCATCGGCGCACCCTGCTCATCCACCACAAGCGCGTCGTACCCCGGCACCGGCGTCCCGCTGGTCCCGTAACGCACATCATCTACCCGGTTGGACACGAAAATATGCAGCATTTCCGTGGACCCGATCCCATCCAGGATGTCCACACCCACCGTCTGCGCCCACCGCCGCCCGATATCCGCCGGCAACGCCTCGCCGGCCGAAATGCACCGCCGCAACCGAGCCGACCCCGCCCGCGCCCCAATCCGTGGACTGGCCAGCAATGCCGCATACAGCGTCGGCACCCCGCCAAACATCGTCGGCTGATAACGTTGCAATGTATCCAGCACCGCATCCGGCGTCGGACGATCCGGCAACAAAACGGCACCAGCCCCCACCGCCATCGGAAACGTCAGGCTGTTGCCAAGCCCATACGCATGAAACGCCTTCGCCGCCGAAAACATCAAATCGTCCGCACCTATCCCCAACACCGCGGCGCCATACGTATCAGCCGTCGCCTGCAAACTTCCATGCACATGCCGCACGCCCTTCGGTGCGCCCGTAGACCCCGACGAATACAGCCAGAACGCCACTTCATCCGCAGGCGCCATCGCGGTCTCCGCATCCGGCGCACCGCTCGTCAGAAACGCCGCAAACCCCACCTGTGCGGGGTCATCAACCGCCGACGGCAGCGTCCCATCCGGCTGCGCAACGACAATCCGACGCAACCCGGTCATGCCGTGCAACACCGGCAGCAAAGGCCCAACCAGCGGCGCGGAAATCGCCACCGCCTCGGCCCGGCTATCCGCCAGGATATAACCGACCATTTCAGGCGTCAGCAGCGTATTGATCGGTACCGGAACAACGCCCGCCCGCAGCGCCCCCCAGAACGCCACCGGGAAATCGATCGTATCAAGCAACAGCAGCGCAATCCGCCGCTCCCGCCCCACCCCAGCCGCACGCAATGCCCCGGCAAACCGGTGCGTCGCCGCCGCCAGCCCGGCATAGCTCAAACTGCGCCATGGATCGCGAAACGCGACAACATCGCCCGGCCCGTCGCGCAGGTGGCGATCCACGAAGTAGTCGACGGCGTTGCCGTTGCTCGGCGCGCTCATGCCCTGATCCTGGAAATTCCGCTCCGCGCCGCACGATAGGCGGACCCACCCGCCGCACACAACAACCGAAACTACCTACCCACGGCGAGGAAACAGCACCGTGTGGGTGCAGTGCTGCACCGGCTCGTCGCGGTGGTTGAACGTGGTCGTGCGGAATGTCACCACGCCCTTGTCCAGCCGCGACCTCGACGCCCGCGCCTCCACCACCTCGATCTCCACCCACAACACGTCCCCAGCCACCACCGGCCGAGGCCAGCGGATTTCGATCCCCGCGCCCATGCCGCCGCCCTTGATCCGCACCGTCTCCGCGATCAGCCGCATCGTCAGGCTGCCGGTGTGCCAGCCGCTGGCGCAGAACACGCCAAGGTTGCTCTCCGCCGCGCTGTCCTCGCCCAGGTGCTGCGGCTGCGGGTCGTATTCCCGCGCGAACGCGATGATCGCGTCGCGCGTCAGCGGCGGCAGGCTGGCGGAGCGCAGCACGCGCCCCGGCTCCATGTCCTCGAAATACATGTAGTCGCGTTGGCTCACGGCGGTCCCTCGCACGGGTTGTGGTGTCACGCCGGGTCGTTCTAGCCGATAATGCCGTGCGAATCGCCCCAGCGGCGTCATAGGGTGCCGCGCATGTCTGTCGAGACTATCGGAATTGGCGAGCTTATCGGAATTGGCCTCGCCGTCATCGCCGCGGTCGCCGCGCTGCTGGTCGTGCTGCGCCAGGCCCGCGAGCTGCAACACCTGCGCATCCTGTCCGAACAGGCCCGCGACGGCACCCGAACAGAGGGCGAGACCACCCGCGCCCACCTGCGCGCCCAATCGACCGAAGGCGTCGAGCGCCTGACCACGATGCGCGGCGCGCTGGACACCAGCCTGGAGCAGGTGCGCACCGTGCTGACCCGCGAGCAGGGCGAGTTGCGCATCGCGCTGTCCGAATCCCAGCGCAAATCCGCCGACCAGATCACCGAGCAGTTCAATGCCACCCGCACGCTGCTGGAAGCCAAGCTGAAGGAGCTGCGTGAAGGCAACGAAGGCAAGCTGGCCGAAATCCAGAAATCGGTGAACGAGCAGCTTCATTCCGCGGTCGAAAAGCAGATGAACGAGAGCTTCAACCGTGTGATTGACCAGTTCGCCGCGGTGCAGAAAGCGATGGGCGACGTGCAGGCCGTCACCGCGCAGATCGGCGACATCAAGCGGCTGTTCTCCAACGTGAAGACCCGCGGCGGCTGGGGCGAGACCCAGGTGCGCGCCATGCTCGACGACATCCTGCCGATTGGCGAGTACGAAACGAACTGCAAGGTCCGCCCGGAAAGCAACGACACTGTGGAATTCGCGGTGAAAATGCCGGTGCGCGGCGAAAACCGCCCGCTGCTGCCGATCGACGCCAAGTTTCCGGTCGAGGACTACGAACGCCTGCTGGCCGCATCGGAGGCCGGCGACATCGATGCCGAACGCACCGCCACGCGCATGCTGGAGCGGCGCATGCGCGACGAGGCGAAAAAGATCGCCACGAAATACATCAACCCGCCGATCACGGTGGAATTCGCCGTGCTCTATCTGCCCACCAATTCGCTCTATGCCGAGGTCGCGCGCATCCCCGGCCTGATCGACGACATCGGCCGCGAGTGCCGCGTTCTGGTCATGGGACCGAGTCTGTTTCCGGCTTTGCTGCGCACCATCCATCTCGGATTTATTACGCTGGCGCTGGAGCAGAAGGCCGACCAGATCGGTAAGCTGCTGGGGGCCACGAAGCAGGAGATGGTAACGATGGACGGCGTTCTTGCCCGTCTCTCCAAACAGGCCGGCGCCTTCACCAACACGATCGAGCGCGCGCGACGACGCACCCGCGCGGTCGAGCGGACGCTACGAGGCGTCGAAGCGATGGACTCGGTGACCGCCAAGCGCCTGCTGGAACTGGACGCCGAGATGGTGGCGGAGGAAGAACCCGACGAGGCGTAATCTACATTCTCGGTGTAGCCCTATACTCCCCCTCCCCTTGAGGGAGGGGGTTGGGGGGAGGGGGTGGTGCCAATATCGCACCGAAGCCTCGTACCGGCGGGACCCCTCCCCCCAGCCCCCTCCCTCAAGGGGAGGGGGAGAATGCTTTTCCCCAGTCCGCCCTACATCGGCACCGTGCCAGGCGATGTTGGCGGGCTCGCCCGATCCGCCTCGAACAAACTCTCCAGCTCCTCGGCCGCGTCGCGCGTGCTCTGGATCAACTTCGTTTCATCGCGATACACCGCATGGTTCGCCACCAGCGTCTTCTCATCATGGTCGCGGAACAACGCCACGGCGTGCTCGGCCGCCGCCGCCTCAATCCCCAATCCGGTCAGCGCCAGCCGCCCCAGCTCCAGGCTGGAGTGAAACGTATCCCGCACCAACCCGTCGATCATGCGATCCATCAGCAGAAACGCATGCCGCCGATTGCGCGCCCGCGCCAGGATGCGCAACCCCGGAAAATTCCGCTTGGCGACATCAACAACGCGCAACGTCGCTTCCATGTCGTCCAACGCAACCACCAGCAGCTTCGCAGTCTCCGCCCCGGCGGCGCGCAACACGTCCGCCCGCGTCGGGTCGCCGAAATACACCTGGTTACCGAAGCGGCGCACCACATCGACCTGACCCGGATCACGCTCCAGCGCGGTGAAGGCGATGCCGTGCATGCGCAGGATGCGTCCGACGATCTGCCCCACGCGGCCAAAACCGCAGATGATGACCGGCGCCGGAGCCGCATCGATCGTGTCGTATTCCCGCACCGCTGCGCGCGTCAGGCGCGGGATCACCCAGCGCTCCGACCCGGCGAACAGGATCGGCGTCGCCAGCATCGAGGCCGCCGTCACCAGCGTCGCCATCGCCGCCGCGTTCGGCGCCAGCGCACCCACCGCGACGGCGGAGCCGAACAGCACGAAGCTGAACTCGCTCGCCTGCGGCAGGGCCAGCGCGAAGCGCAATGCGTTGGCGACATCCTGCCGTCCGCCGCGCCCGATCGCGAAGGCAATCGCCGCTTTTGCCGCCAGCAGCACCGCGGTGCCGCCGATCAGCACGCCCGGACGTGCCAGCGCCAGCGACAGATCGGCCGACATTCCGACAGAGATGAAGAAGAAGCCCAGCAGCAGCCCCTCGAACGGTGCGATGTCGGCTTCCAGCTCGTGGCGGTATTCGGACTCGGACAACAACACGCCGGCCATGAACGCGCCCAGCGACGGCGACAGCCCGCCCAGCGTGGCCAACGTCGCGGCGCCGACCACGATCAGCAGCGCGACCGCGGTGAACACCTCGGGCGTCTTCGCCCCACCGATCGCGCGGAACAGCGGACGTAGCAGGAACCGCCCACCCACCAGAATGACCGCGATCGCGGCCGCGGCGCGCGCGACGTCCAACCACGGCACCTGATTCGGCAACGGTGTGCCGGACAGCAGCGGCACCAGTGCCACCAGTGGAATGAATGCCAGGTCCTGGAACAGCAGCACCGCGAACCCGTCACGCCCGGCGCGGGTGGTCAGCAGCTCCCGCTCGGCCAGCATGGGCAGTACGATGGCGGTGGACGACATTGCCAGCCCGGCGCCCAGCACGATCGCGCCGGCCCAGCCGAGGCCGGCGAGGTGCGCCAGGCTCGCCAGCGCCGCGGCGCTGATCACGAGCTGCGCCGAACCCAGGCCAAACACCGCGCGACGCATCACCCACAGGCGCTGCGGCCGCAGCTCCAGCCCGATCAGGAACAGCAGCATCACCACACCCAGGCTGGCAATCGAACTGATCTCGTCGACATTGGTAACAAGGCGCAGCCCGCCGGGGCCGATGGCAATGCCGGCGAGCAGATAGCCCAGCACGCTGCCGAACCCGGCACGGCGGGTCAGCGGCACGGCGATGGCGGTGGCGGCGAGCAGGGCGACGAGGGTGAGGAGCATCAGATCGGTCCACTGGTGGGGTCGGCATGTCGTTGTCGCATATGCACAGTCTTCTGCCGACTTCGTCGAATTATCCGATGGTTGCAGGCAGGCGTTGAAACATCGTCGCGTCGCCACAGGCCAAGCCGGGAACGTCGATTGGCGAACACCGATGCGAAACGCCGGTGCCGACCCGGTAACGGCCCAGCCGATCTCCTTTCGTGCGTGGTCCGAACTAATCACGTCAGCCGGATTGATCCAAGCCGCCCTCGCACACGCTCGTGAAAAATCCGGATCGTCAAACGATGAACAAAATGCGGCGTGGCACGTTTCAGTCAGTAGTTGAAGGAGGATCGACGTGAACGACTTTTATCGTGTCGTGGTGCCCTCAGTCGTTACCGGCGGCCTGATGATGCTGGTCGAGATCTACGCCACTCCCTGGTTTTCGCACATGTGGTGGGTGCTGCACCCCTGATCGCGGATGTGAACAGACGCCGATCTTCCGCCCATTCCGTCTTCCGCCCGCACCGGGCCGCCCCGTGATATTGGCCATCTGACGAATCCACCCCTTCCCTCCGCCAGTGCGTCGCAGCATCATCGCGGCACCTGACAGTGAGGGCCGGATGGACAAGGACGTGATCATCGCCCTGGCGCGCGCCGCCGGGCTGGCGAAGGCCGTGGCGGAGTTCCCTGAAGACGTCTACGCCGCCGCCCAGCAGGCGCTCGGCAACGCCGGTGCGATCGCCGTCCCAACCGACCCGGCCGACGAACCGTGGCCGCCGATGGTCACCGGGCCCGGCCGGTGACGGACCTCCAGGTGACCGCGGTCCACACGACCGAGTTGCACTGGCTCACTGCCGCCGAGGCGACGCGCGCCTTCGCTGCCCGCAGCCTTTCGCCGGTTGAGTTGCTGCAAGCCCTGCTCACCCGCATCGAGCGTCTTGACCCGAAGCTGAACGCCTTCATTCGCCTGGACGCCGATGCCGCGATGGACGCCGCCCGCGCCGCCGAGCGCGAGATCGCCGCCGGTCGCCCCCGCGGCCCGCTGCATGGCGTTCCAGTCGGCATCAAGGACATCATCGATGTCGCCGGTCTGCCCACCACCTGCCACTCGAAAATCCTGCTCAACAACGTCGCTGCATCCGACGCCGTGGTGGTGTCCAGGTTGCGCCAGGCCGGCGCGGTGATCCTCGGCAAGCTGTCTACGCACGAATTCGCAATCGGCGGCCCGAGCTTCGACTTGCCGTTCCCGCCAGCGCGCAACCCGTGGAACCCGGGCCACCATCCCGGCGGATCATCTTCCGGCTCCGGCGCGGGTGTCTGCGCCGGGCTGTTCCCGTTGGCGCTCGGCACCGACACCGGCGGATCGGTGCGCAATCCGGCCAGTGCCTGCGGCATCGTCGGGCTGAAGCCGACCTACGGCCTGGTGTCGCGCCGCGGCGTCTTCCCACTGGCCTTCACACTGGATCATGTCGGCCCGCTGACCCGCACCGTGGCCGACTGCGCGCTGCTGCTGGACGCCATCGCCGGGCACGATCCGGCCGACCCCGGCAGTGCGCCCAGTACCGGCGCGTTATTTCGGCCACGATCTGATGCGCGGCCTCCGCGACCTGCGCATCGGCTTCGTGCGCCACTTTCACGAAACCGACATGCCGGCGAACCCCGAGGTCACCGCCGCGCTGGAAGACGCCGCCCGCGTGCTGCAAGCCGAAGGTGCGGTGCTGCGGGACGTTACGCTGCCATCGTTGAATGAATTCGCGGCGGTCAACCGCGTGATCCTGGGCGCCGAGGCGTTCTCGATCCACACCCCCTGGCTGCGTGGCCGGCCGGGCGATTACGGCCAGCTTACCCGCCAGCGCCTGCTGGCCGGCGCGTTTTACTCGGGCGCGGACTATGTCGGCGCACAGCGGCGCCGTGCCCAGATGATTGCCGCGGTCAATGAGGCATTCCGCGACTTCGATGTGCTGCTCTGCGCCAGTTCGCTGGACCCCGCCAGCCGGTTGGATGATCCGGTGGAGACCGCGCGCACCTATCCGCGCCAGGCGCGCACGCCGTTCAACGTCACCGGCCATCCCGCGCTGGCCATGATGAGCGGGCTGTCGGATGCCGGCCTGCCGCTGTCGGTCCAGTTCGTCGGACGCTATTTCGAGGACGCAACCGTGCTGCGTGTCGCCGCCGCCTATGAGCGGGGCACCGAGTGGCACAAACTCAGGCCGCCGATCGCGTGAGTGGATTTGTCGATACGGTCATGCTGGAGACGATCGGAGGCACCGGCGATTTCGGTGCCACGGTCGGTCAGGTGTGGAAGACGGCGCAATGACCGCCGACCGGTCGGGTCCGACCTCGCGGACTTTCTTTTCGCAGCGGTTGCGGCTGCATTATGTCGACTGGGGCAATCCGGATGCGCCGCCGCTGTTGCTGCTGCATGGCGGGCGCGATCACTGCCGCAACTGGGACTGGGTTGCCGAGGCGCTGCGCGACGAGCACCACATTATCGCGCCTGACCTGCGCGGGCATGGCGAGTCCGCCTGGTCGGCGTCCGGTCACTACACGATGGAGGGCTATATCTACGACCTGGCGCAACTGGTTCACCAGCAGGGCCTGGCGCCGGTTGACATTGTTGCGCACTCGCTCGGGGGCAATATCGCGCTGCGTTACGCCGGCATTTATCCCGAGGCGGTGCGCCGCCTGGTGGCCATCGAGGGTCTGGGGCCCGGCCCGCGCTCGCACACCGATGCCGCGCGCCAGCCGATCGCGGAACGGATGCGCGGCTGGATCGATCAGCAACGCGCGTCCGCCGGCAGGCAGCCGCATCGCTACCCCACACTGGAGGATGCGCTGGCGCGAATGCAGGCGGCGAACAAGTATCTGCGCCCCGACCAGGCGCGGCACCTGACGCAGCACGGCGTGAACCAGAACGAGGACGGCACCTATAGCTGGAAGTTCGATCATTACGTACGCGTCTGGCCACCGTACGACATGACGCGCGACGAGATTGCCGAACTATGGGGCCGCATCACCTGCCCGACATTGTTGGTCTACGGCAAGGAAAGCTGGGCGGGCAACCCAGCGGACGACGGGCGGTTAGAGGATTTCCATAACGCCAGCGTGCTGGCGGTGGAGGGAGCCGGGCATTGGGTGCACCATGACCGGCTGGAGCTTTTCCTGGATGAGGTGCGCGGGTTCCTGGCGTAGCGCCGATGGATGTGGCGGCGGCTGGTCGCGCAACCGCAAGCAAGTTTCACCACGAAGACACGAAGAACACGGAAACAGAACGAATCCGCTTAGCGCGAAGCGCCGTGTGCTGTCTTCTTCGTGCTCTTCGTGTCTTCGTGGTGATTCCACCTTGCGGGTTATCTACCGCGGCAGCGCGTCACCCCCGCTGAATCAGCTCCACCAGCACACCCTCTGGCCCGCGCAGGAAAGCGATACGCACGCCCGGCCGCACCGTCGTCGGCTGCATGGTGAAATCGGCGCCCTTGGTTTTCAGCTCCGCGGAGATGCCGTCGATGTCGGTCACCGTCAGGCCGATATGTTCCAACCCGAAATACGGCGCCTGCGGCGCGGCGTTGGTCTTGTCTGCCTGCGCCAGCGCGATGAACACCTTCTGCCCACCGAGATCGAGATCGATCCGCGGCGACCCGTCCGCCTGCTTGGAGCGGATGATTTCGGCGTCGAACATCGTGGCGTAGTATTGCGCCGTCGCCTCTGGATCCGGGCTGCGCAGATGGATGTGCTCGTAGGTGAACCGGCCCATGTTGGTCTCCTGCCCTTGCGGCGGGTATTAACCCATCATGCGGGGCCAACGGCAAGGGTGGCACAGGCGTAACAATCTCCCCCTCCCTCAAGGGGAGGGGGAGATTCAGCATTATCGTGCGTAACGACTGGCCGGGCGTGGCAAGCCCAGGTTCTCCCGCAAGGTTGTGCCCTCGTACTCCGCCCGGAACAATCCACGCTCCTGCAACTCCGGGACCACCAGATTCACAAAATCGTCCAACCCGCCCGGCAGGTGCGCTGCGTGAAACAAAAATCCGTCCACCCCGTAGCCGTCGAACCACGCCTGCATGTCATCGACAATCTGTGCCGGCGTGCCGATCAACGTCCGTTGACCACGCGCGCCGGCGAAACGCTGGTACAACTGCCTGATCGTCAGATTCTCATTCCGTGCCCAGCTCAATACATTGGCAAACGAGGTCGTGCTGCCGCTGGTCGGGCGGCCACGATCCGCCGCCTCCGGCAACGGGCCGTCAAGGTCATAGCCCTCCAGATCGAACCCGCCGATCGCATTTGACAACACCTCCAGCCCGACCGCCGGATGGATCAACGATTGCAGGAGTTCATGTTTCTCCCGTGCCTCGGCTTCAGTCCGCCCGACAATCGCGTTAAGTCCCGGCAGCACCTTCAGATGGTCTGGCGAGCGCCCATACTTCGCCATCCGCCCCTTCAGGTCGCGGTAGAAATCCTGCGCTCCGGCCAGCGTGTGCTGTGGTGTGAACACCGCTTCGGCGAAGCGCGCTGCCAACTCCCTGCCGACCTCCGACGACCCGGCCTGCAGGATCACCGGATGGCCCTGCGGCGGGCGCGCCACGTTCAGCGGGCCACGCACGCGGAAATGCTCGCCATTGTGATTCAGCACATGCAGCTTGTCGGGCATCCAGTAGCGCCCGCTCGCACGATCGCGCACGAACGCGTCGTCGTCCCAACTGTCCCACAATCCCTTCATCACTTCGGTGAATTCGGCGGCGCGATCGTAACGTTCACCGTGCTCGAAATGTTCCTCGCGGCCGAAATTATATGCCTCGGAAAAGTTCGATGACGTGACGACATTCCACGCAGCGCGCCCGCCGCTGATATGATCCAGAGACGCAAACTTGCGCGCGATGTTGTACGGCTCGTTGTAACTGGTGGTCGCGGTGGCCGCCAACCCCAGATGCGTCGTCATCGGCGCAATCGCCGACAACAGCGTGATCGGCTCGAAGAACGCCATGTATTGCGGCCAGCGGCTGAGTGCCTCGCGCTTGCCCTCGCGCACCGCCAGCGCGTCGGCCAGGAACATCACGTCGAATTTGCCGCGCTCCGCGGTCTGCGCCAGTTGCACGTAGTGGCGGAAATTCGTCCCCGCATCGATCTGCGAGTCCGGATGCATCCAGGACGCCACATGATTGCCGGTCGGATGAAACAGCGTCCCCAGCTTCATCTTGTCGGGGCGGCGATCGGTTCGCATGCTCACTGTTCTCCTGTTCCGCCGGACCCTACTGCGCGTAGCGGCTGGCCGGACGCGGCAGTCCGAGATTCTCGCGCAAGGTGGCGCCCTCGTACTCGGTGCGGAACAGCCCACGCGCCTGCAACTCCGGCACCACCATGTCGATAAAGTCGTCCAACCCGCCCGGCAGATACGCTGCCTGGATCAGGAACCCATCCACGCCGTAATTCAAGAACCAGTCCTGCATGTGATCGGCGATCTGCTTCGGCGTGCCGATCAGCGTGCGCTGGCCGCGCGCGCCGGCGTAGCGCTGATACAACTGGCGGATCGTCAGGTTCTCTGTCCGCGCCCAGGTCAGCACGTTGCGGAACGACGTCGTGCCGCCCTTTGGCGTCCAGCTATCCACCGCTTCCGGCAACGGCCCGTCCAGGTCGTAGCCCGCCAGATCGAACCCGCCCAGCGCGTTCGACAGCAGCTCCAGCCCGACCGACGGATGGATCAGCGATTGCAGGAACTGGTGTTTTTCCTGGGCCTCGGCTTCGGTTCGCCCGACGACCGGATTGAGCCCCGGCAGCACCTTCAGATGCTCCGGCAAGCGGCCGTATTTCGCCATCCGCCCCTTCAGGTCCTGATAGAATGCCTGCGCGCCCTCCAGCGTGTGCTGCGGCGTGAACACTGCCTCGGCGAAGCGTGCCGCCAGCTCCTTGCCGACATCCGATGACCCGGCCTGGAAGATCACCGGATGGCCCTGCGGCGGGCGCGCCACGTTCAGCGGCCCGCGCACACGGAAATGCTCGCCCTTGTGGTTCAGCACATGCAGCTTGTCGGGCATCCAATAGCGTCCGCTGGCGCGGTCACGCACGAACGCGTCGTCATCCCAACTGTCCCACAGCCCTTGCACGACCTCGGTGAACTCCGCAGCGCGATCGTAACGTTCGGCGTGCTCGTAATGCTCCTCGCGTCCGAAATTGAATGCCTCGGCGATATTCGCCGAGGTCACCACGTTCCACCCGGCGCGCCCGCCGCTGATATGATCCAGCGAGGCGTATTTGCGCGCCACGTTATACGGCTCGAAGTAGCTGGTGGTGGCGGTCGCCACCAACCCCAGATGCGTCGTCATCGACGCGATCGCCGACAGCAGGGTGATCGGTTCGAAGTACGCCATGTATTGCGGCCAGCGGCTGAGCGCTTCGCGATTGCCCTCGCGCACCGCCAGCGCATCAGCCAGGAACATCAGATCGAATTTTCCCCGCTCCACCGTCTGCGCGAGCTGTGCGTAGTGGCGGAAATTCATCCCGGCATCGATCTGGGAATCGGGATGCAGCCAGGATGCGACATGGTTGCCGGTCGGGTGGATCAGCGTGCCAAGCTTCATCTTCTCGGTACGGCGCATGGGTGGCATGGCGTCGGTTCCTGTCACGCAGCGGGCAAGGCTGCCGTGCGTTCGAGTATGCGAGCAAACCGCCAGGAACAACAGCGTGGCGGCAGCGACAGGGGATTCGTCAGCATGCGCGGATTGGCCGACGCGCGCGCAATGGTCGGCTATCGCATCGGCAATTCCGCAGCGCCGTAGGGGTCGACGCTGCCGGCCGCTCGTGTTCTTGCACGGTTCGTAAGAATGCAAGGTCCACCGCAGAGCGCGCAGAGCGCGCAGAGCACGCAGAGAAGAATTCGGCGCTTGCCGCGCGGCGTGCAGTCACGATGTCTCGCGACGTACAGACTACGCCTGGTCTTCTCGGCGTGCTCTGCGCGCTCTGCGGTTAATCTACCTTGCCGAGGATCGAGCGCCCGGGACCGATCCCGTAAGTACCCCGACCGCGAGGCCGGCATGGAGTTGCACTACCGCCGCCCGAACAGCCTCTCGAGATCCGCCTGCGTCAGCTTCAGGAAAGTCGGCCGCCCGTGGCTGCACGTTGCCGCGCGCGGTGTCGCCTCCATGCGCCGCAGCAGCGCGTCCATCTCCGCCGGCATCAGCCGCCGCCCGGCGCGGATCGAGCCGTGGCACGCCATGCGGGCGATCGCCGCATCGAGCCGCGCCTCCAGGGCTGTTGCCTCGAGCGCCGTCGCCTCGTCCAACTCGGCAAGCTGGTCGGCCAGGTCGCGCAGCAGCGGCGCCGGCTCCGGCGTGCCCAGCGCGGCCGGCAACGCGCGGACCAACACTGCCCCGCCACCGAACCCCTCGATTTCCAGCCCCAGCCGCGCCAGCGCCTCGGCCTGCGCCAGCAGCCGCGCGGCATCGGAAGGTGGCATCTCGACCACGGCGGGCAGCAGCAGCGGCTGCGAACGCACCCCACCGGCCAGCATCTCGTCCTTCAGCGCCTCGTGCGTCAGGCGTTCGTGCGCGGCGTGCTGGTCGACCAGCACCAGCGACCCGTCGCTGGCGATCGCGATGACGTAGGTGTCCAGCACCTGCGCGACGGGCGCGCCGAGCGGATGCTCGGGCAGGGGCGCGGGCGCTGGCCAGAAACGGGCCGACGGCGCGACGGCAAGCGGCAATTGCGTGTCCGCAAACCCTGGGCCGAAACCGGGCAGCGCGGCCGGGCGCGGCAGTGGCGCGTGCGGGCGCGAATGCACCAGGTGCAGGGCAGGGCGGGGCGCCGGCACGTCGGTACCCGCGCCGCCGCCCAGCGCCCGAACAAGCGCGCCGATCACCAGCGCACGCACGGCGCCGGCGTCGCGAAAGCGCAGCTCGGCCTTGGCGGGATGCACGTTGACGTCGAGTTCTTCGGGCGGCAGGTCGAGATACAGCGCCACCACCGGGAACCGCCCGGCGGCGATCACATCGCGATACGCCACGCGCACCGCCGTCTTCAGCACCGGGTCGGCGACCGGCCGGCCGTTCACCGTCAGTCCCTGCGCCGCACCGGTGGCGCGAGTGATCGCCGGGGAGGCGGCGAACCCCTCGATCCGCAGGGCGCCGCGCTCGCCGAGGACGGGCAACAGTGAAGCCGCGGCATCGGGGCCAAGCAGCGCAGCGACGCGGGCGGCGCGATCCTGCCGCGGCAGATCGAACACTGTGCGGCCGTCGCTTTCCAGGCGGAACGCCACGTCGGGCGCGGTCATCGCGAGGCGGCGCACGGCGGCCTCGGCGTGCTCGGCTTCGGTGCGCGGGTGCTTGAGGAATTTCCGCCGCGCCGGCGTGGCAAAGAACAGGTCGCGCACCACGACGCGGGTGCCGGGGGCACCGGCGGACGGTGCGATAGGCGACACCACGCCGCCGTCGACGCTGATCGTGTGCGCGCTGTCGGCGTCTGCGGGACGGGAGGTGATCGCGAGCCGCGCCGCCGCGCCGATCGAGGGCAGCGCCTCGCCGCGGAAGCCCAGCGTGGCGATGCGCACCAGGTCGTCGTCGGCGAGCTTGGACGTGGCATGCCGCTGCACCGCCAGCGCGAGTGCGGCGGCGTCCATGCCGTGCCCGTCGTCGGTGACCTCGATACGGTCGATGCCGCCGCCGTCGAGCGCCACGCTGATGCGGGTCGCGCCGGCGTCGAGCGCGTTTTCCACGAGTTCTTTCACCGCCGCGGCGGGGCGCTCAATGACCTCGCCGGCGGCGATGCGGTTGACGATGCGCTCCGGCAGGACGCGGATCGTCGGCATGCTAGGCCTCGCCGCGCAGCGCGTGGAAGCGGGCGGTCAGCGCGGCGGTGGAGGCGTCTTCAGTGCCGCCCGGCCGCGCGGCAAGCGCCGACAGACGGGCGAGGGCGGTGTGGCTGCCAGCGTTCGTGGGCGCGGGGTTCATGGCGGTGAGTATAGGCGATTCGCGGTGGGACCAGAATGCCGGATCGTGCGGTCGCAGGTTTTGTGATGCCGGGGAGTGCGCCGGATGGGACCGCGGGCCGATGCGGTTCATCCGAGTGGGCATTGACCTTGCGTGCGATCGCCATGGTTTCTGGTTTCGCCGGCCATGACGACCTAGGGTGCGACAGTGCGAACTTTGAGCGGTTGTTGCCGGACGCACCCTAAGCGGCGCGCTTGCCAGGGCGATGGAAGCGGCGGAGATTGAGGAGCGTGAACGTTCGCGCAGGGTGAAACGCTAGAGCCGCGAAAGCGGGGCTTCAGGACAACAACACTGCCGCTTGCCTGCGGGGCCGCCGCTTTCTCTTGGGTGACAACTTCCTTCCCAGAAAAGGTCGTGTACCATGGACGTAACTCCCGCATCCCCCGGCTGCCTGGCCGGTATCCGCGTGCTGGACCTGACACAATTCGAGGCCGGCACGACCTGCACCGAGGCGCTCGCCTGGATGGGCGCCGACATTGCCAAGGTGGAAAACCCGAAGGGCGGTGAGGCCGGCCGCACCGGCTTCGGCGACGCCTACTATTTCATGATGTACAACGCCAACAAGCGGTCGATCACGGTCAACCTGAAATCAGAGCGCGGCCTGGCGCTGGTCAAGGAGATGGTGAAGCTGGCCGATGTCTTCACCGAGAACTTCGCGCCCGGCGCGGTCGAGCGGCTGGGGTTGGGCTACGACGTCGTCAGCGCGATCAATCCGCGCATCATCTATGCCCAGGTCAAGGGCTTCGGCGCCGGCAGCCCATACGAAAAAGGCCTGGCCTTCGACCCGATCGCTCAGGCCGCGGGCGGGGCGATGAGCATCACCGGCGAACTCGGCGGCAGGCCGGTGAAGCCCGGTCCGACGATCGGCGATACCGGCACCGGAATGTTGCTGGCGTTCAGCATCGTCAGCGCGCTGTTCGATCGTGGGCGCACCGGCAAGGGAAAGCGATTGCAGGTGGCGATGCAGGATTCGGTCATGCATTACAGCCGCGGCATGTTCATTGCGCAGGCGCGCACCGGTGCCGCGGCGCCGCGGCGGCCGCCCGGCAACAACCCGCCCAGCGGCATCTTTGCGTGCAAGCCCGGCGGCCCCAACGATTACGTCTACCTGCTGACCAGCCGTGCCAACCCCGAGCATTGGCCACGCCTGTTGAAGCTGATCGGGCGCGAGGAACTGATCGGCGACGCGCGCTACGACACCCCCGACGCCCGCTTGCAGCACGAGGCCGAGGTGAACGAGATCGTGACCGGCTGAACTCGGCAGCGCACAAAACACGAGGCGATGACGCAGTTGAGCGGGGTCGGCGTGCCGGCCGGGGCGGTGCTCGATTCGATGGAGTTGACCAATGAGCCGAGTTTCCGGGAGCGTGGGATCCTGCAGACGATGACGCATGGGGAACGGACGATGACGATGCCAACCTGGCCGGTGCGTTTCGATGGCGTCCCGACGCGGGTCAAGCCGGCGCCGCTGCTCGGGGAGCATACTGCCGAGGTGCTGGCGGATTGGCTTGGTCTGGATGGCGCGGCGGTTGCGGGGTTGCGTCGGGACGGAATTGTCTGAGGGGGTGGGGGCGGATTTGTAGGAATTCGCCGCCCCGCTTGTGGCTCGGGGGGTGTCCCGAAATGGATCATTTCGCCGACGGCTCGCGGTAATCAGCAGGACCAACGACCTGGCTGTCGCGGGATCTGGTCCGAAGACCGCCCGCGCGGGTCGGTCCCTACACACCGCGAGCGCCGCTGCTTTCCCGGGCACCCCAACTTTCTGTAACTGGGGCCTTATGCGGCATCTGGTGAAGCCTCGCGAGGTTCGGAATCTGCGCTTCTGACAATGATCTCATGACCGCTCGAGAGTGCCACGTCATACAAGGAACTGACCACATGATCGATTTCATCGGCTCGCCGGAACCGGGCTCTCGTCGTCCCTTTAGCCGCGCCACCAAAGCCGCCGGTCTCGTATTCGTCTCGGGATCCTCGGCTCCGCATGATCCCACCCGAGGGATCTATCGCGGCGACACCGCGGCCGAACAGGTTCGACATTCTCTGAGCTATATCGCCGAAGTGCTCAGCACGGCAGGCAGCGGGCTCGATCGCGTGGTTCAGATCACGATGCTGATTACTGACCCAGCTGATTACGACGCCTGCAACGCCGAATACGTGAAGCATTTTCCGGGTGGACTGCCTGCCCGCCAAACCGCGAGGTTTGGGGTCCCGACCGAGGCCAAGGTCGCGTTCTCATGCATTGCCTTGGTCGCAGAATGAGGCCGGATGGCCCAACTCAAGGTCGTCGGATGATGGGACCATCTTCCGCGAGAAGATCGGCGGCGTACCCGGCCGCAGCGAGCCATCTTGCGCCACTGCGATCTTCCGCCCGCCCGGCTTCCTGATCGCCAGCGGAACATGCGCCTTTCCGGCACCCATTGACCGTCCCCTGTGCGGTTCCTAGCGTGCCGGCCTCAGCCGCGACATGCGCTGATCGGAAAACACGCGCTTCGCCGCAGAAATTCCCTGGGGGGACACCGATGGCCACGCACCGCTTCCATCCGACCCGATATTTCAACGTTATCGGCACCGCCGAGCCGTGCCTTCGGATCGCCGACGGCGATACGTTGGTGACCGATACGATCGACGCGTCCGGTCTTGATGCCCACGAGGTTACGGTCGCCAAACGGCCGAACCCGATGACCGGGCCATTCTTCGTGGAAGGCGCCGAGCCAGGCGACACGCTGGCCGTCCGCATCGACCGGCTGACGCCGAGCCGGGCGACCGGTTGGACATTTTCGCCCCTCGCCTTCACCGTGCTCGACCCGGCTGCGATTCCCGAACGGCCTGCGTCGCAGCGCGTTGTCTGGGATATCGGCGGCAACACCGGGACCGTGCGGCTGCACGAACCGCCCAAGGGCCTCGAGGATTTCGCGCCGCCACTGCAACCGATGATCGGCTGTTTCGGGGTCGCGCCGGCGCGCGGCCAGGCGCTGTCCACCGCGACCAGCGCGCAGAACGGCGGCAACATGGACTACCGCCTGTTTGCGCCAGGGACGACTGCCTGGTTCCCGGTCTCAGTGCCGGGCGCGCTGTTCTATCTCGGCGACGGCCACGCCTGCCAGGGCGACGGTGAGATCACCGGCACCGGCATCGAGACCTCGTTCGAGATGGAAGTGACGTTCCGCGTCCTGAAGCGGACGATCACCTGGCCGCGCGGCGAGACTGCCGAGGATATTTTCACCGTCGGCAATGCAAGGCCGCTGGATCAGGCGCTACAGCACGCCACGACCGAGATGCTGCGCTGGCTCGCTGAGGACTACGGGCTCGACGCCCGCGCTGCCAGCCATTTGATGGGCCAGGTCGTCCGTTACGATGTCGGCAATGTCTTCAACCCCGCCTTCACAGTCGCCTGCCGCATCGCCAAACGCTGGCTGACGAAGCTGTAGGAGGCGGAAGCCCGCCGACGGTTTGCATCGGAGAAGACTTTCCCCCTCCCCTTGAGGGCTTGGGCCGCGAAGCGGACCAAGGCTGGGGGGAGGGGTCGCAGCGGCACGAAGCTTCGGAGCGACCCTGGCACCAACCCCTCCCCCCAACCTTGGTCCGCTTCGCGGCCCAAGCCCTCAAGGGGAGGGGGAGAGGTGTACATCCCCCGGCCCTGCAGCCGAAACGTACGTCATGTGCCGCAGGAAACGACACGATGCGACGTGAACCGCACCTCCGCGTACCTGCCCTCGGATTGACCCGCGCGCCCCTCAGATCGCGATCGCGTATGCCGGGCGACGCGGATCGGCGCCTGCCGCCATCAGTCCCGACTTCGGATCGGTCAGGATCACCTCCACCGACCCCGCCAGCCAGGTCCAGTCCGGCCAGTCCTTCACCTCATGCCCGCGCGCCGCCAATTCGGCCCGCGTCGCCGTATCGATCCGTCCCTCGACCGCCAGTCGCCCGGGAAAATACTCGAACGGCGCGAACGACGACGGGAACGAGTAGCTTGCCACGCGCGGCGCCTCGATCGCGTCCTGCACCTCCATGCCGAAATGCAGGATGTTCAGCATCACCTGCAGCATCGCCTGGGTCTGCACATCGCCGCCCGGGGTGCCGAACGGCATCACGCCGCCGTCGCGCGTCAGAACCATCGCCGGATTGGGTGTCAGGCGCGGCCGTTTGCCCGGCGCCACGCCGGCGGGATGGCGCGGATCGGGCCGGCTTTGCGAGCCGCGGCCCGACGGCGTGATCCCCAGCCCCGGCACGACAGGAACGTTGCCGGATCCGTCGGACGGCGTGGCGCTGAACGCATTGCCCCAACGGTCCACCGCGCAACAATACGACGTGTCCGCCTCGACTTTCGGCAGTTCGGACGCCGTCACCGCGTGCGGCGTATTGGGACGATCCAACGGCGCCGGCATGTGCCCGAACGCCTGGTCGTCACGCACCGCGGCGGCCCGGCGCGCGATGGTGGCGGGATCGAGCAGATGGTCGACCGGCACGTCGATGAAAGCCGGATCGCCAAAGAAATATTCGCGATCCGCCATCGCCAGGTTCACACATTCGGCGATGCGGTGCAGGTAGTCGGGCGAGTTGTGCGCCAGCCCGTCGATGCCGACCCGTTCCACCAGCGCCAGCGCCTGCTGCAACGCCGGGCCCTGGCACCACGGCCCACAGGTGATCAGTTCGTGCCCGCGCCAGTGGCGGCGCACCACCGGTTCGATCGGGGAATGGTACTCCGCCAGATCGTCCGCCGCCAGGTAGCCGCCTTCCTGTTGCTGGAACCGTACGATCTCGCGCGCGATATCACCGCGATAGAATGCGTCGTGCGCCGCTTGCAGTCCGGCCAGCCGGTCGTCCCCGGCGGCGAGGTCCTGATCCGCCATGAACTGCAACGTCCGCGACAGATCGGTCTGCACGAACTTGTCGCCCGACTTCGGCACCTTCCCGCCGGGCAGGAAGATTGCCGTGTTGGACTGCCAGCGGCGATACTCGTCCGCGTGCGAAGCGATCGAGGTCGCCAGCAGCGGATATACCGAGAAGCCCTCGGCGGCGAAACGGATCGCCGGCGCAGCGACCTCGGCGAAGCGCATCGTGCCGTGGCGGCGCAGCGCGGTGATCCAGGCGTCGGGCGCGGCGGGCACCACGGTGCGCAGCACGCCGTCGGGCATTTTCCCCCCGTGCTCACGCATGAACAGATCCGCCGGCAGCCGCTTCGGCCACCAGCCCAGGCCGGCGATGCTCTCGATCGTTCCGTCTGCGAGGCGGAGCATGATCGGCGCCACGCCGGCGACGTTCACCAGGTCGGGTTGCAGCACGCCGAGCGCGATGCCCGCGGCGCAGCCGGCATCGATGGCATTGCCGCCGGCCTCCAGCATCGCGAAACCCGCGGCGGCGGCGAGATAGTGGCCGGCCGAGACAGCGTGGCGTGTACCTGAAATGGTGGGGCGATGGGACATGGCACTGCATCCTTATGCGGTGGTGCGGCACCAACCGGGGGTGCCCGATGCCTTATAGCCTGCGGCAAACCGCACGCAGGGTCCAGGCCGCCGCCCGTAACGCGCTAAGGCGCGGCGAAGCGGGCGAATGAACTGGCCAACACCTCATAGATCGGCCGCTTGAAATCGACCGCCAGCGCCGGCAACTCGGCCAGTTTCGCCCAGCGCCAGGCGTCGAATTCCGGGTGCGGATCGAGATCGAGACGAATGTCGCTGTCCGTCCCGGTGAAGCGCAGCGCGAACCAGCGCTGCCGCTGGCCGCGAAAACGCCCCTTCAGGGCGATGCCGATCAGGTGCGCCGGCAGGTCGTAGGTCAGCCACTTCGGGTGCTCGCCGATGATGTCGGCGCGGCCGGTGCCGATCTCCTCAGCCAACTCGCGCAGCACGGCGCCCCGCGGGTCCTCGCCCTCGTCGATACCGCCTTGCGGCAGTTGCCAGCCGCCGGCAGGCCCCTCGGCATTCGGCAGGTCGGCGCGGCGGGCAACAAACACCAGCCCAGCGTCATTGAACAGCACCGCGCCGACGTTCGGCCGATAAGGCAAGGTGCTCATGCCAACGATCCTAAGACATGACCGTTGGCACGGGATTTTGTTCGGCACGCCAGAGCCTGTCCCGGGTCGGACCGTTGGCCCGACCCGGCAGCCCGCCAACCCGGCGCGCGATACCACCTGCCCGAAATGACGGTAGCATAATTATTTCGGGCAAGTGGTATCATTGCGGCAGCTTGACCTCGGATGCGGTCACGATCGCGCTGACCGGCGCCAGCACGTAGCCGCGCCCCCCGAGATTGCCCACCCACGCCACCAGGTGTTCCATCGTCACCGGGCGAATCGCACCGATCAAACCGAGCGCCACACCGGTGTCGTGGGCATGCTTCTCCAACTCCGCAAGCCGCGCATCGATCGACACCGCGGTTGGCGGATCGTCGATCACCACGTCGACCGTGCGGGACCACACATAAGGCAGCCGGGGCGCGCCGGGTCGCGGATCGACATACAGCAGGCCGCGGGTCGCAAGCGTGGCGAGCACCGGGTCCATCTGGTCTTCCACCTGGGCGAAGCGTTCACCGCGCATATCACCCAGCGCGCCGGTCGCGCCGACATAACCGACCAGATGCGACAGCACCCAGTTCAGCAGCCGGGCGTTGTCGGCGGGGGGTGCGCTGGTCAGCAGCGCGCGATTGCCGGGATCGTTCAGCGCATAGCCCTGCGGCTCCATCGGGATGGATGCCAGGTATTCATGCCCGGTCTGCCGTGCAACGGCGACCACGGCATCCGGCGTCGCGGCGTACGGTGAAACCGCCAGGGTGACCGCGGCCGGCAGCGTGCGTAGTGCGTTCTCGCTCGCCGTCTCGTCCAGGCCGACCCCGGCGATCAGGATGGCGATCCGAGGCGCCTTCGTCGTGGGGTCGAACCGGGCGGCGTAGACCTGCATCGGTGCCCGACCATCCGCCGCGATGTGTGGCAATCCAGGGGCCGACGCGTCCCCGGGAACCGGCTCGAGCATTGCTGCGTCGGGCCCCGCAATGGACCCGGCGGCCGCCTGGTCCGGCCGTCCCACCAAGCCCGGTTGCGGTGGCGGGGCAGCGGCGCGCGGTGCCGGACGGACGGCGGGCGGCCGCAGCATCTGCAGCGTCGCGCCGCCGACCGCAAGCAGCGCCAGGACGCAAGCCCAGAACAGGCCCAGCCGGCGCCAATTACCGCGGCGCCAACTACCCGCGCGCCAATTACCACTACGCCAATTACCTCCGCGCCACAGACGCCGGTGCCAATCGCGCCAGTTCGGCTTGAGTGGCGTGGAATCCGGGTCCGGGTCCTCGGACGATGGGCTCTCCAGCGCCAACGAGACGGATCAGTTGGCGGCGCGCGTCTGCGCCGCCATCGCCTTGGCCAGTACCACGGCTTCCTGCAACTGGAAGTCGGTCTGGTCGGGCTTTGCCGCATCGAACTTGGGGAAGTTCGCGGGTGGCTTGTCCGGGATCTCCTTGGCCACTGCCGGCAGGTCGGTGCGCGGTGGCTCCGTCTGCTGCGGCGTGCCGCCGCTGTTGGACAGCACATGGTTGTAGTCCGCCTCGTGCTCCGGCCCGAACCGCGCCAGCTCCTCAGCCGAACTCGTGCACCGTGACATCCGGCGTGATCCCCAGCCCCTGTATCGAGCGGCCGGACGGCGTGTAGTAGCGCGCCGTGGTCAGCCGCATCGCGCCATTGCCGGGCAGCGGGATCACGGTCTGCACCGAACCCTTGCCGAACGTCTTGGTACCCAGCAGCACCGCGCGCCGGTGGTCCTGCAGCGCACCGGCGACGATCTCCGACGACGAGGCGGAGCCGTTGTTGGTCAGCACGACCAGCGGGATGCCTTCGATGATGTCGCCGCCCTTGGCGTTCCAGCGCTGGCTGTCCTCGGCGTGGCGGGCGCGGGTGGAGACGATTTCGCCCTCGTCGATGAAGTCACTGGAGACCGCGATCGCCTGATCCAGCAGACCGCCCGGGTTGTTCCGCAGGTCGAGAATGAGCGCCTTGAGCTTGCCGGCGGGGCCCTGTTTCGCGGCGTCGGCCTTGAGCTGCTGCACCGCGCTCTTGAGGCCCGCATCGGCCTGCTCGGTGAACTGCGACAGCCGGATATAGCCGATGTTGTCCGGCTCCATGCGATCCTTCACCACCTGGATCTTGATGACCTCGCGCAACATCGAGATATCCAGTGGCTTGTCGACGCCGTCGCGATGGACGGTCAGCGTGATCTTTGAGTTGGGTGGCCCGCGCATCTGGTCGACCGCATCGCTCAACGCCAGGCCCTGCACGGTCTTGCCGTCGATCGCGGTAATCAGGTCGCCGGATTTGATGCCGGCACGCGACGCCGGCGTGTCGTCGATCGGGCTGATCACCTTGATCCAACCGCCGTCCTGGGTGACTTCGATGCCCAGGCCGCCGAACTCACCCTTGGTCTGCACCTGCATGTCGCGGAACGCCTTGGCGTCCATGTAGTTCGAGTGCGGGTCCAGCCCGGTGAGCATCCCATTGACTGCGTTTTCCACCAATTCCTTGTCGGGAACCGGTTCGACGTAGTCGGCGCGGACGCGTTCGAACACGTCGCCGAACAGGGTCAGCAGCCGATAGGTGTCGCTGTTGCCGGTGACATCGGCGAAGGCCGCCGGGGCGAACCCGAGCGAGACGCCCAGGCGCGCACCGAGCCGACCGGCGACCGGTGCCAGCGTGACGCCCGCCAGGAAGGCGGTGCCGAGCAGCAGGCCGGTGCGGAAGCGCCGACGGCGTGGGGTCGAAGACGTGGAGTCCATGTGTTTTCCTCTGCCACCGGTCGCGGCGGCGCTGTTCGTCCCAGGGTGAAGGCATCTTTCGGACGTGCGCGGCACGCCGTCCAGCACAGAATTCTTACCTTGTGGATAGTCAACCATTCGCTTTCAACCACGGCCCCGGATCAATCGGCTGTCCGTCGCGTCGCAACTCCACATATAGCGCCGGGCGCCCGCCTGCCTGGCCTGGCGTCCAGCTCGGCATCGAGCCGACCGGCTCGCCGGCCCGCACGAGCTGGCCCACCTTCGCGCCCAGCGCCTGGAACCCGGCCAGCACCGCATGGTAGCCGCCGCCGCAATCGACGATCAACAACAACCCGTAGCTGCGAAACGCGGCGGCGAAGACCACGCGCCCGCCGCACATCGCGACCACCCGGGCGGCAGGCGGCGCCTGGTAGGTGATACCGGTTGCCGGCCCGGCGTCAGTCGGCGCGCCCCAGCCGCGCAGCACGCTGCCGGCCACCGGGGCGGTAAGCTGGCTGCGCGGCGCGGCGCCGGAGGGCAAGCTGGCGGTGGCGGCCGGCGCGTCCAGCGCCTGCTGCTGGCGCCGTGCGGCGTCGGCTTCCGCCGGGTGATGGCGTCGCTCGGCGCGCACCTCCTCGGCCTTGGCGCGTCGTTCGGCGGCGCGGTGCTCGGCATCCAGGGCGGCGAGCATCGCGCGCAACGTTTCCGCCTGCGCTGCGTCGTTGGCAGCCTGGCGCGCCGCGGTGGCGGCCTCGTCCACGGCCTCGCGGCGGCCGGCCTCGGTGGTGGCGATTTGCTGATCCAGCGCGCGCGCCTGGGCGGTCTGCGCGGTCTCGGCGGCTGCAAGCCGCGGCATCTCGGCCTGCAGCTCGCGCGCCGCCTGCGCCGCGTCGGCTCGCGCGCGTCGCAACGCCTCTGCGTCCGCCTCGATGCGGCGCGACAGTCCGTTCAGCACCAGCAGCCCGCGCACCGCGTCTTCGGTCGAGCCGGGCGCGGCCAGCAGCGTCTCAGTCGGGTAGAGCGACAGGCGTTCGACCACCGGCAGCAGGGGCTCAAGATCGGCGGCGCGCGCCTTCAGCCGAGCCTCCGCGTCCCGGCGCGCTGCGGCCAGGGCGTCGATCCGGTGCGCCACGGCCAATGTGGTGGCTTCCGCGTCGTGCAGCCTGGCGGCGGCCTCGGCGCGGACGGTGGCCAGGTGTTTTTCGGTCTCGGCGGCGGCGGCGGCGCGGGCGGCGGCCTCACGCTGCACCGCGAGGCTGTCGGCGCGGGCGCGCTCGGTGTCCTGCAACTGCTGGCGCGCGGCGGCGCTGTCTGGCGCCCTGGCCGGCGGGGCGGTCGGCGGTGCCGCAGCTGTCGGCGTCGCTATCACCACTGCCGCTATCCCCAGTGCCGCTATCCGGAGTGCCGCTATCCGCAGTGCCGCCGTCCCCTGAGTGAGGACGGCGCTGGCCGAAACGACGAAGCGCAGCCTACTCGGCAGCCTTTGCGGCATAATGCAGAGTCAGCGAGGCGCCGGTCGTCGCTGCGGGCTTTGGCAGGCCCATCAGCCGCTTGCGGGGTTGGTGTACTTGTCGCCGCAACGAGGCGGGGGAAAAACCGCCGGCGCGATGCAAGGATAGGTGGCGGAGCGGTTCATGCCGCACGCCCTTCCTTCAACATCCGCACCTGCTCGGCCAGATCGTCAAGCTGCGTACGCATCATGTGCACCACACGGATGAGCGGCGTTACGATCTCGCCAATCGCCGTGGCGTCGTCCCGCGCGGCTTTGGCCAACCTCTCGGCGCGTTCCGAGGAGGCGACATCAACGACCCGTTCGTGGTGCTGAAGCATCGCGGCATCCTGGACCCGATCGATGCGGTCCATGAGCGCCACGCGCATCCCGGCCAGATCGTCGCGGGTGACCGTGACCGCGCGCATCTCCACCAGGTCCGCGCGCATCTGGGCCAAATCCCCGCGCATGTCGGTCAGATCACCATGCGTAGCGGCACGTATCTCGGCCAGGTCGTCGCGAGTGACCATGCGCTCGATAATAGCGTCCATCTTGGCGTGCATGGCTGGAAGATCGCTCATAGGGTATTAAACCATAAATCTTCAACTAATTCAAATAGTTCCTGATTCATCATCGTATGTTACTCAAGCTCACGCGCCGATCATGCCGGACCATTCTCAATAAGCGAGGCGCCGGTCATCTCGGCAGGCTGCGGCAGGCCCATCAGCCCGAGCAGGGTGGGCGCGATGTCGGCCAGGCGCCCGTCGTGCAGTGCCTCGGCGCCGCCACCCGACAGCACGACCGGCACCGGATTGGTCGTGTGTGCGGTGTGCGGGCCGCCGGTGGCGGGGTCCTTCATCAGCTCGCAATTGCCGTGATCGGCGGTAATCAGCAGCGCGCCGCCCTGTTGGCGGACCGCGTCGGCGATGCGGCCGAGGGCTGTGTCGACCGTCTCCACCGCCTTGATCGCCGCCGACAGGACGCCGGTGTGGCCGACCATGTCGGGATTGGCGAAGTTCAGCACGATCAGGTCGTATTTGGCGGTCCCGATCGCCGCCACGGCTTTGTCGGCCAGTTCCGGCGCCGACATTTCCGGCTGCAAGTCGTAGGTGGCGACCTTCGGCGAGGGCACCATGATGCGGTCCTCGCCGGTGAAGGTCGTCTCCTGCCCGCCGTTCAGGAAGTAGGTGACGTGCGGGAATTTCTCGGTTTCCGCCATGCGAAGCTGAGTCCGCCCGGCCGCCGCGGCAAGGTCGCCCAGCAGGTGGGAGAGCTTCTCGGGCGGAAACATCACCCCGAGCAACGGTGCCAGCTCGTCGGAATAGCGCGTCATGCCGACCGCCGCCGCGAAGTGCGGCACGCGGGCACGTGGGAACCCATCGAAACCGGGTTCGAGCAGAGCGCCAAGGATCTCCCGCACCCGGTCGGAGCGGAAGTTGAAGCACAGGATGCCGTCGCCATCCCGCATCCCCTGATAGTCCCCGATCGCAGCCGGCACGACGAACTCGTCGAACGTATTGTGCGTGTAGGCGTCGCGCACCGCCGCGATCGGGTCGGCGAAATGCGCGCCGTCGGCGTCGACCAGCACATTGTAGGCCTTGGCGACTCGGTCCCAACGTTTGTCGCGGTCCATGGCGTAGTAACGACCGCAGACGGTGGCGATCCGCACGTCCACCGGCAGTGCGGCGGCGACCCGGGAAATATCGGCCGCCGCGGATTGCGGTGGCGTATCCCGCCCGTCGGTGAACGCGTGCAGCACTGTCGGCACCCCGGCGGCGTGCAGCAGCTTTGCCAACGCGACGGCATGATCCTCGTGCGAATGCACCCCACCGGGCGAGATCAGGCCGATCAGATGGCAGGTCCCCCCCGAGGTCTTCAGCCGGCCAATCAGATCGGTGAACGCCGGCAGCCGGCCGATCGAGCCGTCGGCCACCGCATCGCCGATCCGCACCAACTCCTGGCGCACCACCCGGCCGGCACCAATGTTGAGATGACCGACCTCGGAGTTGCCCATCTGGCCATCCGGCAGGCCAACATCACGGCCCGAGGTGCGCAGGAACGCGTGCGGGCAGGTTTGCCAGAGCTGCGTGAACACCGGGGTACGCGCCAGACGCACGGCATTGTCGGCGGTTTCCTCCCGCCAGCCAAAGCCGTCGAGGATCACCAGCATCACCGGCCGAATTGCCTGCGCCATGATCACCATTCCCGTGTGCGCCGGCGTGTGCCTAGCGCCCGCTGGTGGCCGGCACAAGGCATCAAGACCATCACGTTACCGAAAGAATAGGTATTTTGCGAGTGCGGCGACGAGCAGGACCAGAGCAATTATTGCCAGTAATCCGATCAAACCCATGCCCCACATCATGGCTCCACCTTGCATCATCCCCTGGCCCATCATCTGCTTGGCTCCCTTTCACACCCGTGTTCCCACCGCCGGTATCGGGGCAGGCGACAGTCACTCCGCCGGCGACGCTGCGTGCTCGCGGGCGGCGACCGGTGCGACGCTCTCTTTGTGCAGTTGCCACCCTTTGACGATCGCATAGATCGCCGGGATGACGACCAGGGTCAGTATCGTGGAAGAAACCATCCCGCCCACCATCGGCACCGCGATGCGTCGCATGACCTCGGAACCCGTTCCGGTACTCCACAGGATCGGTACCAGCCCTGCCATGATCGCCACGACGGTCATCATCTTCGGGCGCACGCGCTCGACCGCGCCTTCCATGATCGCCCGGCGCAGATCTGCGCGGCTTAACACGGCACTCTCGGCCGCCCGCTCCTGCCTGATCCCGGTAAGCGCCTGGTCGAGGTAGATCAGCATGACCACACCGGTCTCCGCCGCAACGCCGGTAAGTGCGATGAACCCCACTGCTACGGCCACGCTCATGTTGTAGTTCAGTGACCACATCAGCCAGGTGCCGCCGACGAGCGCGAACGGCACGGAGAGCATCACGATCAACGTCTCGGCGAGCCGGCCGAAATTGAGGAACAACAGCACAAGGATGACAGCCAGCGTCGCCGGCACGACCACCTTCAGCTTGGCCGCCGCGCGCTGCAGGTATTCGAACTGGCCGCTCCATTCGATGTGGTAGCCCGGCGGCATCTTCACCTGCGCGCTGACCGTCCGGGCAGCCTCGGCGACGTAACCGCCCAGGTCCCGACCCTCCAGATCGACGTAGATGTAGGCTACCAACTGCGCGTTCTCCGTGCGGATGCTGGGGGGGCCGAGAGTAACGTGAACGCTCGCAACCTGACCGAGGGGGATCATCGCGCCACCCATCGTTGGAACCAGAACCTGACTCGCGATGGCTTGCGGATCGTCGCGCAGCCCGCGCGGATAACGCACGTTCACGCCGTAGCGCTCGCGCGCCTCGACCGTCGTGGTGACGGTTTCGCCGCCGAGCGCGGTGGCCACCACCTTCTGCACGTCGTCTACCGACAACCCATACCATGCGGCTGCCTGCCGGTTCGGTTCGATCTCGACGTAATGCCCGCCTTCCAGGCGCTCGGCGAATGCGCTTGTCGTTCCCGGAACGTTATGCACTACGCGTTCGACCTCGCCCGCCAATCGTTCCAGTTCATGCAGGTCCGGACCGAACACCTTGACGCCAACCGGCGTGCGGATGCCGGTGGACAGCATGTCGATGCGCGCCTTGATCGGCATGGTCCAGGCGTTGCTGACGCCGGGCAACTGCAGCGCGGTGTTCATCTGTGTGACAAGCTGGTCGACCGTCATGCCGGCAGGCCATTCGCTTTCCGGCTTGAGGTTGACCACCGTCTCGCTCATCTCCAGTGGCGCCGGGTCGGTCGCAGTCATCGCACGTCCGGCCTTGCCGAACACCGTGGCGACCTCGGGGAAGGACTTGATGATGCGGTCCTGCGTTTGCAGAAGCTCGCCGGCCTTGGTCACCGACAGGCCCGGCAGCGTCACCGGCATGAAGAGCAGCGTGCCCTCGTTCAAGGTCGGCATGAACTCACTGCCAAGTTGCGAGAGCGGCCATGCCGTGATGCCCAGGACGACGATCGCGGCGAGCACCGTCAGATAGGGAACCCGCAACACGAGCCGGATCAGCGGTCGGTACACCCAGATCAGCGCTCGGTTGATCGGGTTCCGCGCTTCCGGAACGATGCGGCCGCGCACGAAGAGCAACATCAGCACCGGCACCAGCGTAACCGACAGGATGGCGCCGGCGGCGACGGCAAAGGTGTTCGTGTAGCCCAGCGGCTTGAATAACCGGCCCTCCTGATCCTCGAGCGTGAAGACCGGCAGGAATGACGCAACGATCACCAACAGGCTAAAGAACAGCGACGGCCCCACCTGCTTGGCGGCTGCGATCAACGCCGGGCCGCGCGGCTCACCGGGTTGCAACCTTTCCACGTGCTTTTGCGCATTCTCGACCATCACGATCGCCGCGTCCACCATGGTACCGAGCGCGATCGCGATGCCGCCCAGGCTCATGATGTTCGAGCCGATGCCGAGCGCATGCATGCCGGAAAAGGCCAATAAAACACCAACCGGCAGGGTCAATATTGCCACCAGCGCGCTGCGGAAATGCAGCAGGAACACGACGCAAACCGCCGCGACGATCAGGCTCTCCTCGATCAGAGTGTGCGTGAGCGTGTGGATCGCGCCATCGATCAGTTGGGACCGGTCGTAAACCGGCTCGATCGACACTCCCTCGGGCAGGCTCGGCTTCAGTTCGTCGAGCTTGTTCTTGATGCTGTCGATCGTCGTCAGCGCGTCCGCGCCATCGCGCTTCAACGCGATGCCGCCGACCACTTCTCCGGTGCCGTTCATCTCGGCGATACCGCGCCGCTCGTCCGGTCCAAGCTCGATCCGTGCGACATCCTTGAGCAGCACAGCGGTGCCGGAGCCGCTCGGATCGGCCTTGAGCACGACGTTGCCGAGATCCTGCGTTCCGCGAAGATAGCCGCGGCCGCGGATCATATATTCGGTCTCGCTCATCTCGATCGTGCGCCCGCCGACATCGCGGTTGCTGTCGCGGATTGCGTCGGACACGCGGTCGAGCGGGATGCCGTAGGCCTGTAGCTTCCTGGGATCGACGACGACCTGGTATTGCCGCTCGAAGCCACCGACGCTCGCGACCTCGGCGACGCCCTTGGCGGTAACGAGTTGGTACCGCACGATCCAGTCCTGGATGCTGCGTAGTTCGGCGAGCGTGCGCTGTGCGCCGAGGACGACATATTGGTAGACCCAACCCACGCCACTCGCATCGGGCCCTAATGTCGGCGTAACGCCCTGCGGCAGGCGTTTGGCGGCGAAGTTGAGGTATTCCAGGACCCGCGACCGCGCCCAATAGAGATCGGTCCCGTCATCGAACACCACGTAGACGAACGACAAGCCGAAATCCGAGAAGCCGCGCACGACCTTCGCGTGCGGCACGGCGAGCAGCGCCGTCGTCAGCGGATAGGTGACCTGGTCCTCGACCACCTGGGGCGCCTGACCCGGATATTCGGTGTAGACAATGACCTGCGTGTCCGAGAGGTCCGGCAGCGCGTCGAGCGGCGTATTGATGATGGACCAGACCCCGACGCCGACGAGAATGAAGGTGGCGAGCAGCACCAGCATCTTGTTGTGCGCGGACCACTCGATGACGCGGCCGATCATGGCGCGGCTCCCGGTTGAACGGGATCGGGCTTGGCGCCGTCGGCAAACCCCTGCAGGGCCGCGCGGAGGTTGCTCTCGGCGTCAATCAGGAAGTTGGCGCCGACCACCACGCGATCGCCCGGCTTGAGGCCATCCAGCACTTGGATCCAATCGTCGCCATGAACACCGAGCCGAACCGATCGTGGCTCGAAACGGCCTTCGCCGCGCGCGACCAGGACAACCTGCCGTGTGCCGTTGTCGAGCACGGCAGAATTGGGCACCGACAGCACCGGCTCCCCACCAGCCGAACCGTCGATCTGCACGCTGGCGTACATCGCAGCGCGCAGCGCACCGTCAGGATTGGGGAGCACGATCCGCACGCGGGCGGTTCGTGTCTCGGCGGATAACGTCGGGTAGATGAAGTCGACCTTGCCGTCGAAGGTCCTGCCGGGAAACGCAACAAAGGTTGCGCGCGCCCGTTGGCCGGGTTGGATGGTGCCTAAGTCCTGCTCCTGCACCTGTGCGATCAACCACACATCGGAGAGATCAGCGGTTTTGTAGAGTGCCTTTCCGGCGTCTACCCGCATGCCCTCCTGAACCGGTTTGTCGATAACGACACCATCAGCTTGGGCCACGACGGCGATGCGCTGCACGGAACGTCCCGTCCGCCGCAGCCGGACAATTTCCTCTTCCGGAATGTTAAGTGCGCGCAGCCGCTGGACGGACGCCGCGCCCACGGCGCCGCCCATGCGGGCAGCGACGAGATATTCATCCTCGGACGCGACCAGCTCGGGCGAATAGATCTCGGCCAGTGTTTGACCGCGCGTGACCGGATCACCGGTCGCGGCCACGGCCAGATGCTCGATCCAGCCGGGCACCCTCGTTGTGACCGTCGCGAGATGTCGTTCGTCGAATTGCAGGATGCCGGTCGCCTGAACGGCCCGCGCGGCTGCCGGCCGCATCTCAACGGCCTCGGTCCGTACGCCCAATGTCTGCAAACGGCCGGGGGTGATGCGGACGGTGCCAGGCGGGTCGCCTTGCGTGCCTTCGTCGGCATACACGGGCAGGTAGTCCATGCCCATCGCATCCTTCTTGGGCTTGGGCGACGTGTCCGGCAGACCCATCGGATTGCGGTAGTAAAGGATGCGGTGATCGCTGCCGGCTTGCTTTGCGGGCGGCGGGGGCAAGGCGGTTGCGTGCGCTGTCGCGCCATCGACGAAGACCGGCTTGTAATCACGCCCGTCCGCTGTCTTCGCCGGGCCAGCGGCATAGAACGGCTTGCCATCAGGGTCCTGATAATAGAGCGGTGGCCGATCCTGTCCCTCCGCCACGATCGCACCAGCGAACCCGAGGGCGACGACGGCAGACGCGGCGATAATACCAAGCGTCCGAAGGATCGACTCTCCGGCGATACAGATCGTCATGCCGGGCGAAGGCCCGGCATCCACGACTTTCTTTGTTGGCGCGAAGGCAAGTCGTGGATGCCGGGCCTTCGCCCGGCATGACGTTGCGGGCAGCGCCGATGGGTCAATCATTTCGCTACCCGGTATAAGAGCGCGCATCACAGGTCCCCCCGATGAGACGCTCGATCGCAGCGAGTTCGACCTGCTCATCGAGCTGGGTCTGCAGCAGGCGGAGGTCGACCTCGTGCATCTGGTGCTCGGCGGTGATTGCCGCGGTCAAATCACCTTTGCCCTGGCTGTAGTTGGCCAGCACTGTCTGGAACGTCGCGCGGGCCTGTGGAATCGCCTCTCGCTGCAACAGCGCCTCTGTCGCACGAGCCGCGCGCAGCTTGGCGACGGCCTCACCCAGCGCGCCTTCGATCTCCAGCGCGGTTGCATCGTACCTTTGCTGCGTCGCCCCCAGTTGTGCTGCCGCCTCACGCTGCCCGGAGGCCTCGCGGCCCCAGGGGACGGGGATGTTGAACCCGATGGTCGCGGCAAAACCGACCGGCCGGCTGTTGGTCGGGATCAGCGGTCCGCCGCCGATTGTCAGGTCCGGATACCAGGCCTTGTCCGCCAAGTTGCTGCGGGACCTCGCGGCCGCGATCGCCGCGCTGCCCGCTGACAGGGACGGGTTGGCCGCACGGGCGCGATCGACCAACGCCGCGAGGACCGGCTCCACGGCAGGCATCGGCCTCACTCGCATTGGGTCGGCCAGCGGCGCGTCGGCAGGTCGCCCGGCGAGAACGTTGAGACGCGCACGCGCGGCGTCTTTCTCGCCGACCAACCTGACGGCCTCGGTTTTCGCGGCGGTCTCTTCGCCGAGCGCCTGAATGACAGCGGTCTGATCGCCGCCGCCCTGACCGTACCGCGCAGCGGCTACCGCGCGCATGCGGCGCGCCAACTCGCCGACCTCCCGGTTCACCACAATGTCGCGACTGATCAGGTAGTACTGGGCGTAGGCGACCTTGATCTTCTCGTCGATCGCGTCGTGAGCCGCCCGCTCCTGTCCGCGGGCGGCATCGACGTCGGCGAGCGCGGCTTCGCGGCGCAGGCTGCGCTTGCCCCAGAGCGGGAAGGATTGCGACAGCATGACCGTGTGCGCACTGAACACACCGGGGTCCTTGTAGGTACCGGTAGCTGTCGCTGATCGTCGGGTCGTCGAGTGCGTCGGCGCCACTGGCCTTGGCCGCGGCGGCGGCCGTATCGAGCGCCGCCGCGCGCAGGGCCGGACTCAACTGCCGTCCTGCGGCGAGCAGGCCATCGACGGTTGCACCCAGCGGACCGTCGGACGATTGGGCGAGGGCGGGCGCGCATGCGATCAGGCTGGCCGCCAACACACCGCTGGCGCCAAGCCGCATCCACTGGGTGCGCACGTCACTTCACCAGATCGACGTTGAGAGTTCCTCGGACGGTTTCCGGCTCCCCCTGAACCTTAGCCGCCAGATGCAATGCCCAGGTGCCAGCCATGCCGGGGTCGACCTCGAAGCTGTAGATACCGCCATTCGCCGGCAGCGCCTTCACCGGCGCCGGCATGGTCGGCATGCCGGCCGGCCCCATGTCGACCGTGCTCTCGAAGATCACGGCGTCGGGCACGGGCTTGCCGTCCGTGGCATGCACGAGCCGCACTTGAACGATGTCCTTCCGGCCGGAGAGCTGCGGTTTCCCAACCAGCTCGAAGCGATAATCCGTTGGCGCGGCATGCGCCGGAAGAACGGAGGACGCGAGGACGCAGGCGAGCACGGTGGCGCCCGCAAAAGCACGATTGCGAATCATTGGAATACCCTTCGCAAGCCACCCACGCCTGGGCGTGGCAGGCGGAGAACGATCTACTTGTCGATTGGGCGCACTTCGAGCGTGCGCTGACTAAGTCAGATCGTTCGGGGCGGAAGGGGTTCGGGTGCGGCGGCCAAACCGGCCAGCTTGGACAGGGCTGACCAGTAGTCGACTTTGCTGACGTGGGCGACGAACTCGTGACTCACGAACCGCGCCGGCAATGAGGTGTCCGCGACGCAGCCCATCAGCTTCATGCACTCCGGCATCATGCCCTTGCACGGCATCGTCGGCTTGCCATGGTCCGTATCGGCTGCCGGCATCGACATGTCGCACGGCATACCCGCCATGGTCGCGCCGTACTGCGCCGAGCGCGCAAGCTCAGAGGTCGTTCCGCCGATGATGGCGAAAGCGATGAGCACGAGCAGAAGCTTGCGCAAAATTCTGAGCATCAAGCCGGTAGCTAACACTTGCACTTATTGCATTCAAGCCTGGGTGGACGCAGCGATTGAATTGTTCGTCCCTTATCGGCGCCCTGACCTCGCTTCGATCAGGCAATGGCCGGCCACGTCAACCAGCGCCAATGGCCCGTAACACGGCCTGCTCCGTGAGGATTTGCGGCAGCACATGGGGCGGCTGCTCGCCCGGCGGGAAGTAGACGTACAGCGGCACGCCGTCGCGCCCGTGCTCGCGCAGGAAGGCGGTAATCGCGCCGTCCTGCCGCGTCCAGTCGCCCTTCAGGTAGGCGACATGATGCGCGGCGAACGCGTCACGCACCGGCGTGCTGGCGATCGCCACGCGCTCGTTCACCAGGCAGGTGACGCACCAGGCGGCGGTCATGTTGACGAAGACCGGCCGTCCCTCGGCGTGCAGGGCGGCGAGGCGTGTGGCGGAATAGGCTTCCGCGTCGGCCGGGGCGGGCAATGGAACCGCCGGCGCCGTGCCGATCCCGGTCAGCACCGCGAGCGCCGCCAGCAGCGCGGCCGCGGCGACCGACTGCGCGAGGCGGCGCGCGCGCCCGGTTTCCTGCTGCGCCAGACCGACCACCCAGGCGGCGAAGCCGAGCAGCACCAGCCCGGCCACCGTCCCCAGCACGCCGGCCGGTCCCGCCTCCTGGCTGATCACCCAGACCAGCCAGGCGCTGGCACCGTACATCGGAAAAGCCAGCCCCTGGCGCAATCGGTCCATCCACCTTCCAGGGGACGGCGCCAGCCGCCCGAGGGTCGGCACCGCGGCCAACAAGGCGTACGGCGCGGCGAGGCCGAAGCCCATGGCGAGGAACACCAGGATCGTCTCGGCCGGCGGCGCGGCCAGTGCCGCGGCGATCGCCACGCCCATGAACGGCGCCGTGCACGGGGTGGCGACGAGGACCGCCAGCATCCCGGTGAAGAAGCTGCCACTGTGCCCGCCGCGCCCGGCCAGGCGCTGCCCCGCGCCAGCCAGGCGGCTGCCGATCTCGAACACGCCGGACAGGTTCAGCCCGACGCCGAACAGCAGCCAGGCCATCGCCGCGACGAATACCGGGGAGGCGAACTGGAACCCCCATCCCGCGGCGCCGCCGGCGGCGCGGGCTGCCAGCAGCGCGCCGCCCAGCGCGGCGAACGCCAGCAGCACGCCGGCGGTGTAGGAGACGGCGTGCGCCCGCATGCGCCCCTGCGCTGCCCCGGCGGCCAGCCCGAGCGCTTTCATGGCCAGCACCGGGAACACGCACGGCATCAGGTTCAGGATTAGCCCGCCGAGGAATGCGAAGCCCAGCACCCGGCCGAGCGGCATCGACAGGTCCGGCGGCGGAGCCTCCGGCGTGGCACTGACCGCCACGTCGGTCTCCTGCCCGCTGCGGTCCAGCACCGCCAGCACGCCGTCGAGACCGGCGCTGGACTTGAACTCAGGTCCCGGCTTGAGCGACAGGGTCAGGCTGCCGGGACCGGTCGACAGAAGCTGCGGCGCGGCGTCCTGGATCGTGCCGGCGGTGGACGGGATGAACCAGGCATTTGTGACGGTGGCGGCGTTCAGTTCCGCCCCTCGCAGCCACAGCGTGCCGTCCGCCGCGATGTGCGCGACCCACGGGGACGGGCGCGGGATGCGGCGATCGGCGGCGGTGAACAGCGGCGCCTGGGGCGAGATCGCCGTATGGCTCGCGGAGAGGTCGCCCGTTGGGAGGTCGAGCTTGAAGTGCGCCTGTTCCGGCACGCAGATTTCTCGGCACACCAGCCAGCGCGCGTCAGCGGAGATGGTGGTGGTGTCGTTTGCTAACGGCGGTAGTCCTGAACCGTGGGGTGCGCGGGCGGGCGTGACGGTCAGCGGCAGCACCACCTCGCCGGTGTAGGCGTAGGTCATCAGCGGCCCCTCGGCGACACGCTGCGGCGCAGGCCAGGTGATCGGCCCGGCCACCGCGCCGTTGGGCAGCGCAAGGTCCAGTTCTGGCGCAACCCCGGCATCGCCCGGGTTGCGCCAGTAGGTGTGCCAGCCGGGCGCCAGGCGGAACCGCAGGCCGATGCGGAACGGCGTGCCAGGGGTAACCTTGTCCGTGTCGGATACCAACGAGACGGTGTCGCGCGAACTGACCGCGGGCGTGCTTTCCAGTGCCACGGCCTGGGTGCCGAGGCTGGTCAGCAAAAGAAGGGCGATGATCGGTAGACGCGACATCAGGAGTCCGGGCCGGGGTCCGCGCTATATGGGGCAGGCCGCCCAATTGGGCCAGCCTGCATCGCAGTCGCGTGCCTGGTCCCGACCGGCCTGGGTCCGGCGTGCCCTGGCGACGAACCCCTTGAGGGAGGGGGTTGGGGGGAGGGGTCCGCGCGCAAAAATCTTCGGTGCGAGCCCGGCCCTACCCGTCCCCCCAACCCCGCCCCCTCAAGGGGAGGGGGAGAGTTTTCCTCGACCAGGCTTTGATCCTGACGCCCATGGGGACTGACCCGGCGTCAGCGGCGAGCCACATTTGAGTGGTTCAGGGCTCGGTGATTTGGTGGCACGGCGTGGGCGGGGATCCGGACGCAAAACAAGGTCAGCGCGAATGCAACGACAGGCGGGTGGACGCCGAGGCAGGGCAGCCTACGACGTCCACCCGTTGCACCCGGGGGGCAGGGGAGACCGACCGAGCAATTGAAGTATGACGCAGCAGGGGTTGCCGGGCGGTTTCGGGACATGTGACGCAGCGGGAATTTGGCGCCGGAATAGGGGCGACAACGTCCCCGCTACGCCGCGAGTTCGCGTCCCGCGTCCCGACCGGCGCCGTTCGGTCTGCCAGCCCGGCAACGTCCACCGCGGAGCACGCGCAGAAAGGTCGACGTGACCGCGCGTCACTACCGAGATCGCGCTGAACTTCCGCGGACTTGCCGTGCTCCGGGCGCATTTTTCCGTCTTGCGGCCGTTTGTCTTGAGGCCGGCCGAGGCCGGGCCAAGACCCATTATTACACCTTCCAGCCGAGCCAGTCCGCGAAACCCCGCCCCATCACCAGCTCCAGGTCGTGGCCGGTCAGCCAGGGCAGTTCCTCGGTGAACATCGTGACGCATTGGCGGTAGCTGCACGGCATTCGCGTGATGTCGGTGCCCCAGAAAAAGCGGCGCGGGCCGTAGGCGTCGTAGATGCGGCGCAGCTCGTCATGGATGTTTCGATACGGGTATGGCTGGCTGGAGCAGGACGGCGCGCCGGTCGCCTTGATCGCGACATTGGGCAGCTTCGCCAGGGCGATCAGGTCCGGCAATGTGGCGAATGCGGCTGCGTCCTTCGTGCGGCGCACCAGTCCCAGATGGTCGATGACCAGTTTCAGCCCAGGGTGGCGCTCGGCGATGCCACGGAAGATCGGCAGGAAGCGGCTGGCGAGCAGCGCCACCGGCAGGCCGGCCCGCTCCGCCGCCGGCCACAGCCAATCCATCGTGCCGTCTGCGTGCCAGGTCTGCTGCTCCGGACGGACCAGGGCGTAGCGCAGGCCGAGCATGCCGGGTTGGGTCTTCCAGGTGTCGACCAGCGCGCGGCTCTCCGGCCGGTCGAGCGGAAAATGGCCGAGGATGGCGAACCGGTCCGGGTGCCGCCGTGCGGCCTCGATCGCGACCTGGTTGGAGTTGGGGTCCCAGCTCGGCGGGTGGATGACCGCGCCGTCGACCCCGGCCGCTGCCATCTCGGCCAGCAGTTCGTCCTTGGTGAAGACCGGGACGGGGCGGTGCGGCTCCATGGGTATGCCGCTGGACCAGATATGCACCTGGGCGTCGATGATCCGCATTGGCATCCTCCGGGGTCGCTGGTTGGGGCGAGTGTAGTACGGATGGGCAACGGGGCAATGTCCGCCGCCTCAAATCCGAGGGCGGATACGGTGCATGCGATGTTGAGTAACGCCCGGGACGGTGCTGTGCTGCCCGTCTGACCAACAGGGGCAGCGCGCATGACCAAGCGGATGATGAAGCTCGGGATGTCGATCCGCGGGATTGGCTACCACCCGGCGGCCTGGTTGCATCCGGACGTGCCGGCCGACGGCACGCTGCGCTTCGAGCACTACCTGCACAACGCGCAGACCGCGGAACGCGGCAAATGCGACATGATCTTCTTTGCTGACGGCATCGGCATCCGTGAGCGCGACGCACCGCGCGGCTCGCTCGCGCGATCGGGCTACGAGATCGTCGAGATGGAGCCGATGACCCTGCTGCCGGCGCTCGCCGCCCGCACCGAACGCATCGGCCTGGTGACCACCGCCTCCACCACGTACAACGAACCGTTCCACATTGCGCGCAAATTCGCGACGCTCGATCTGATCAGCCATGGCCGCGCCGGGTGGAACGTCGTCACCTCCTGGTCCGAGGCAGAGGCGAAGAATTTCAACCGCGAGGAACATCTGGACTATGAAACCCGCTACGAGCGGGCCCAAGAGTTCGTCGAGGTCGTCACCGGGCTGTGGGACAGTTGGGAGGCCGACGCTTTCATCTACGATCGCGTCAACAAGGTCTTTTTCGACGAAAGCAAGATGCACCCGCTGAACCACCGGGGAAAACACTTCCAGGTGCGCGGCCCGCTGAACGTGGCCGGCAATCCGCAAGGCAGGCCGGTGCTGGTGCAGGCAGGCGCATCGGACCAGGGGCGGGAGATCGCCGCGGCAACGGCAGACGTTCTGTATGCGATCCAGGCCGACATCCCGACGATGCGCGCCTACTATGTCGACGTAAAGCAGCGCATGGCGAAGTACGGGCGCGATTGGGACGACCTGAAGATCATGCCCGGCCTGCGCCCGATCGTCGGTCGCACCCAGGCCGAGGCACAAGCGAAGTTCGACCAGTTGCAGGAACTGCTCGATCCGCTGGTCGGCCTGGCGCGGTTGCACGGTGCCTTTGGCGACCTTTCGGGGTATCCGCTGGACGGGCCGGTGCCGCTCGATGTGCTGGGGCCGAACGAGATGCGCAGCGGCACCGAACGCCTGCGCGAACGCATCAAGCGCGAGAACATGACGATCCGCGAGCTATACAAGTCGGTCGCCGGCGGCGGAGGCTTCCACCTGATCGGAACCGCGTCGCAGATCGCCGATGTGATGGAGGAATGGATCGACGCCGAGGCATGCGACGGGTTCAACATCACGCCCACCCATCTACCCGGCGGCTGCGAGGATTTCGTGAATTTCATCACGCCGGAGCTGCAACGGCGCGGCCGGTTCCGCACCGAATACGAGGGGGCGACGCTGCGCGAGAACCTGGGTCTCAAGCCGCACCTCAACCGCTACGCGAAGGCGCGCCATCTGAAGGCGGCGGAGTAATACCAGGCGCCCGAATGATCGACTCTTGGGTGCTCCCCCCCGTCATGCCGGCGCAGGCCGGTATCCACGACTTTCTTTGCTGCAACGAAGGCAAGTCGTGGATACCGGCCTGCGCCGGCATGACGGGGGTAGCGGCCCGTGCGTCAATGTTTAGGGCGGTTAGTATAAGCGTGCGGCTCGCCGTCACGCCAGCGGTCGTTACGAAGGCGGTGGAGCAAGGAGCGAACGCGGTTCGCCCGACCTATTGCTCCAGCAACACCTCGACGCGTCGATTCGCTTGCCGGCCGGCCGGATTGTCACCACCGTCCGCCAGAATATTCGGCGCAATCGGATTGCTGGCCCCGCGGCCCCGCACGTCCAAGGCCGCCGTCTGCACGCGGCCATAATCGAGCAGCCACCGCTCGACATTGCGGGCGCGGCGATCGGAGAGATCGAGATTATACTGCGGCGTGCCGAAGCTGTCGGTGTAGCCGACGATCTGCAATCCACGAGGATGGTCGTGCGCGATCAGCACCGACAGCTCGGCCAGGCTGCGCTGCGCGTCGGGACGCAGCGTGTCCTTGTCGAAGTCGAACAGCACGTCCCCGGACAAGCGGACCTGGGTACCCTGCGGCGTCTGAACCGCACCGAGATTGCGTTGAAGCTGCACAACGGTCTCGCCGCGCGCCGTGGCCAAGGCCGCCTGCGGCGTCAGCACCGCGATGCCCGCACCGGCAACTGGCGCACCGGCGGGCGGCACCACCGATCCCTGGCGCACAGCGGCTGGAATCTCGACGCCGCTGACCTCGCCGAGGTGGTTCACCCGGATCGCATGGCTGTTGCTGCTCGAGACGATCAGCGTCGGATCGGCGCCAGGCGTGGTCAGCACGACATAGACGACCGAATTGTCGCCGGTGATGGCGATCGGCGCGCCGGGTGCCAGCTCCACCTGGGCAACATCGCGATCGCCTTGGATGGCCAGGCCGGCACAGCCGCCGCGCAGGGTGAAGTGGCCGTTGTCTCCGGTCACGTACACCCTCTCGCCGGCACAGGCCGCGTCGCGGTTCTGTCCGTCGCCGGAGAACACCAATTGCGGGCCTGTTGCCGTGCCCGCCGGCGCGGCGAGCGTCGCGGCAGCGCCGGCGGCACCGGCCGCGGCGGCGATCCCGCCCGGGCCGATCTGCACGACGCCACCGGTTGTGCCAGTGCCGGGGATCGCGGTGATGCCGCCCGGGCCGATCTGCACCGTGTCGCCGTTGCCACCATGAACGGTCAAGGAACCAGGGCCTGATGTCCCACCGATGATCGTGGTCGTTCCCGGCTCCGCGCCGCCTTGCCGCGCGACCATCGCGACCGTGTTGCCGTGGCCATTGTCCGCGACCGACGCGCCTTGTGGACCGCCGACCGGCCGGTACGACACGGTGTTGCCGGCGCCGTTCAGCGTGATCGACCAGCCCGCCTGCAGATCGGCCGTGATGGAATTCCCGCTGCCGTTCACCGTCACCGAGCGGCAGGAATTGCGCAAACTGATGCTGTCGCGGCTGCCTTGGATGACGGCATCGCCGCCGGCGCAGTCGGCGCTGACGCTTGCCGTGCTTTGCGAGACCGTGACGCCTTGGGCATGAGCCGGCCCGAGACCGGCAAGCAGAACAATGCCGGCGATGTTGCAGAGAGCCAGAAAACGATCATGAGCGGTGAGCATCGTTGCACCTCCCGCGCAAGCATTAGGCAAGGAGTTTCGTCGCCGTCTATCGCAGCTCCTTCAAGAATTCGCGACGGACCCGGACAGCGCGGACGCACGCCGGCTGGCGATTTTGCATCGGATACGCAATGGTATGGCGCGGGGCCGGCAAGGCGTAGGGTTGACCCGCCCGGCGCTCGCCTCCACATAGTCGCCCCCATGGCAACGGTGTATAGGCAGGCGCGAATTATCGGCCCGGTGGCTCGCTGAGCCCCGGACCCGCTGACGTGCCCTGACACCCTGACGCGGCCTCCGCCGCACGGACCTGCCATGAACGACCTTCCAGCCGAGACGCAGCGCGACTATCGCGACACCGTCTTCCTGCCGCAGACCAGTTTCCCGATGCGCGGCGACCTGCCGAAGAAGGAACCCGCGATCCTGGCCCGCTGGGACGGGATGGATTTGTGGGGCAAGCTTCGCGCCGCCTCCGCCGGCCGCCCGATGTTCATCCTGCATGACGGCCCGCCCTACGCGAACGGCCATCTGCATATCGGCACAGCGCTGAACAAGGTCCTGAAGGACGTGATCAACCGCACCCGGCAGATGGCGGGCTACGACGCCTACTATATCCCGGGCTGGGACTGTCACGGGCTGCCGATCGAGTGGCAGGTCGAGGAACGCTACCGCAAGGCCGGCAAGGACAAGGACGCGGTGCCGGTGCTGCAATTCCGCGCCGAGTGCCGCGACTGGGCGGAGCAGTGGATGGGTGTGCAGCAGGCCGAGTTCCGCCGACTGGGTGTCGAGGGCGGCTGGCGCGAGCGCTACGCCACGATGGACCGCCCGTCGGAAGCGGCGATCGAGGCAGAAATCGGAAAATTCCTGCTGAGCGGCGCGCTGATCCGCGGGCTGCGACCGGTGCTGTGGTCGCCGGTGGAAAAGACCGCGCTGGCCGAGGCCGAGGTCGAGTACCACGACCACACCAGCACCACGATCTGGGTGCGGTTCCCCATCCTGCGCTCGCCGATCGCGGCGCTGGTCGGCACGTCGGCGGTGATCTGGACGACCACGCCATGGACCATGCCCGGCAACCGCGCGATCGCGGCGGGGGCCGATTTCGACTACGCGTTGCTGCACGTCGATGGCGTCACGGAAGCGTCGCGCGCGAAGGTCGGCGAACGGTTGGTGGTGGCGCTGGAGTTGTTGCCGCAGGTCTGCAAGGACATCGGCATCGCGGCGCACCACGTCGACCACGTCTTCAAGGGCGCTGAACTGGCCGGCACGGTCTGCGCGCATCCATTGCGCGGTCGCGGCTATGATCACGACACGCCGATCCTGCTGGGCGATTTCGTTACGATCGAGGCGGGCACCGGCCTGGTCCACATCGCGCCGAACGCCGGCGAGGACGATTTCGACCTTGGCCGCGAGCATGGGCTGGAGGTCGCCGACACGGTGGGTGATGACGGCACCTTCAACGCGTGGGTGCCGCTGTTCGCGGGCGTGCACGTCTACAAGGCGGGCGATCCGGTTTGCGCGGCGCTGGACGAAGCCGGCGGGCTGCTGGCGCGCGGCAAGCTGGTGCACTCGTATCCACATTCCTGGCGGTCCAAGGCGCCACTGATCTTCCGTGCAACGCCGCAATGGTTCATCCGCATGGACGGGCCGGAGCACATCCGCGAAAAGGCGATGGCGGCGATCGACGCCACGGTGTTCGTGCCGGATCACGGGCGCAACCGCCTCGGCGGCATGATCAGTGCGCGGCCGGACTGGTGCATCAGCCGCCAGCGCGCCTGGGGCGTGCCGATCGCGGTGTTCGTCGACAAACGCACGGGCGAGGTGTTGCGCGATCCCGACGTGGTGCAGCGTATCGTCACCGCGTTCGAGACCGAGGGCGCCGACGCCTGGTACTCGTCACCGCCGTCGCGCTTCCTCGGCAATGAACGGAACCCGGACGACTTCGAGCAGGTGATGGACATCGTCGATGTCTGGTTCGAGTCCGGCTCGACCCATGCCTTCGTGCTGGAGGGGCGGCATTTGCCCTGGCCGGCGGACCTGTACCTGGAAGGCTCCGACCAGCATCGCGGCTGGTTTCACTCGTCGCTACTGGAATCCGTCGGCACGCGCGGCGTGGCACCGTTCAAGGCGGTGCTGACGCATGGCTTCGTGATGGACGAGCACGGGCGGAAGATGTCGAAGTCGCTCGGCAACGTTACCGCGCCGCAGGAGGTCTCGGACAAGTTTGGCGCTGACATCCTGCGGCTGTGGGTGATGATGTCGGATACCTCCGAGGACCTGCGCATCGGCCCGGAAATCCTCAAGCAGCAGGCTGAACTTTACCGTAGGCTGCGCAACACGCTGCGGTGGCTGCTGGGCAGCCTGGCGGGCTTCACCGAGGCCGAACGCGTGCCCGAGGCGGAGATGCCGGAGCTGGAACGCTGGGTGCTGCACCGGCTGACCGAACTGGATGCGCGCATCCGCGCCGCGGTGCAGAGCTACGACTGGACCGGCGTGTATCCGGAGCTGCACGCGTTCTGCTCCACCGACCTGTCGGCGTTTTATTTCGACGTCCGTAAGGACGCGATCTATTGTGATCGTCCGGACAGTTTTCGCCGACGCGCCGCGCGGACCGTGCTGGACCATCTGCACCGTTGCCTGACGACCTGGCTGGCGCCGGTGTTGTGCTTTACTGCGGAAGAAGCTTGGTGCGCGCGCTTCGGCGAAAACGACAGCGTGCACCTGCAACTCTTCCCGACGCTGCCGACGACTTGGCATGACGATGCGCTGGTGGCCAGGTGGGACAGGATCCGCGCAATTCGCCGACTAACGACCACCTTCGTCGAAGAAGAGAGAAAGAGCGGTAACATCGGATCGTCGCTGCAGGTCAAGTGCTCCTTGGTCCTGAATGAGCAGGATTCGGCACTACTTGATGAGTCTGAATGGGCGGAGATTATGATCGTTTCCGTCGTGGAATTTACGCCTGAGCTGGGAGGCACATCTGATAGTGCCACAGCGCGGGTCTTGGTGGAGAGGGCACCCGGCTCCAAGTGCGCCCGCTGCTGGCGTGTACTCGAAGAAGTCGGCCAGCAGGCGCACCACCCCACGCTCTGCGCGCGCTGCTCCGACGCTGTGGAGTCCGGACTGGTCTGCCGGCCAACTGCGTGAGCCCCAACCGCGTGAATAAGGCACGTGTGAACCGGGACCGCTATCTCCGCACGGGGCTGGTCGCCGCCGTGCTGGTGCTGCTCGCCGACCAGGCGAGCAAATGGGCCATCCTGTCGCCGATCGACCTGCCACAGCGCGGCCGGATCGTGCTGGCTCCGGTGCTCAACCTCGCCATGGTGTGGAACCGCGGCGTGACTTTCGGCCTGCTGACCGGGTTCGGCGGGTGGGGCCACCTGCTGCTGTCCGGGCTGGCGATCTGCGTGGTGGTGGCGCTCGGGGTCTGGCTGCGGCGGGCCGAGAGCCCGCTGGCGGCCACCGCGCTGGGCGCGATCGCGGGCGGTGCGATCGGCAACGTGATCGACCGGCTGCGCTTCGGCGCGGTGGTCGACTTCATCGACGCGCATTGGGGTGACTGGCACTGGTACGTTTTCAACGTCGCCGACGCGGCGATCGTCTGCGGCGTTATCGCGCTGGTGGTCGACAGCCAATGGCCGCGCCGCGTGCCAGCGGACAAGCCGGCGGAATAGGAAGCTGGCGGCTTGCGCCCAGCGTCCGGCGAGCGCGTCCGGCGACCGCGCTCGGTGGCGGGAGCCCACCCCGGCGGCTCGACATGCTGGCGTCCCACTCGGTTTTCTGCCGCGACGGCAGATGTTCACGCCCATCCGGCGCCTTGCCGTCGCCATCCCACAAGGCTAAGAAATTCACATGCCCGATTCCGCACGGAAACAGTCCGTCTCGCGCCGCGCCGCTCTACTCACGCTCGCGCTGGCTGCTGCGTCGCTGGCGGGCTGCGGCAACACCACCGATTTGTCGCGCAGCTTCGGGCTGACGCGCGACGCACCGGACGAATTCACCGTCACCACTCAGGTGCCGTTGTCGATGCCGCCCGACTACAGCATCAGGCCGCCGAACCCTGGGGCATCGCGCCCGCAGACGGTGTCGGAGCAGCAGCAGGCGGAGCAGGCGCTGGTGCCGCAAACGGCGCTGACCGGCGAGCCGACCGGGCAGGCCAGCGCCGGCCAGGCCGCGCTGGTGCAGGCGGCCGGGCCGACGCCACCTGCCAATATCCGCGCCGAGGTCAATGGCGAGGCCGCGGCCGCGGCGCAGCAGAACCAGGGCTTCGTCGACACGCTGATGTTCTGGCGCGAGCCGCCGCCGCCCGGGATCGTCGTCGATCCACAGAAGGAAGCGCAGCGGATCCGCGAGAACGCGGCGCTCGGGCGCAGCCAGGACCAGGGCGATACGCCCATCATCCAGCCGCACGCGAAAAGCTGGCTGGACAGCTTGTTCTGACCCTGGGCTTGGAACGGGCGCCGCACTTCCTGCAGGTCGGCGACGCCCCGATCTTTGTGGGCGATGGTACGGATGATCTGGCCTGCCGCTGCGGCGCGTCGGTCCTGGTGCGCGGCCTCCGGCCGGGGGTGCTGCTGGCGATCGACCTCGAATGCGCCGCCTGCGGCGCAATTGCCACCACGCCGGGACTGGGTGCCGATCAGGTGGTGCCGTTCGGGGTGCACACGGCCGACCGCAACCGGATGACGGTGGCGCAGCCGATCACGCTGCCGCCGGGTGTGACGCTGGGCGACCGCGACGAACTGGTACGCGTCGATCGCATGAGTGCCCCGCGTGACTTACCCGCCGCCCCGTTCGAGATGTCGGACGCGACGCTCAGCGCGGCAGCCGCCGAGTACGACCGGCTGAGTGGCGGGCAGCTTGCCGCGCATCGTCGCGCCGTGCCGCCCAACATTGGCCACCCCACGGGTGACCCCAATACCGGCGACGCGGTCCGTGGCCTTGCACGCCTGCCGGTCGCCTGGGCGCTGGGGCAGTTGGCGCCGGGTGTCGCCACCGAAGGCTGGAAGTGCCTGGCCGAGGAGCCCGACGCGGTTGCCGCGGTTCAGCTCGGCGCGTTCCGTGAGTTCGCGCAGGTCTGGTCGCAGCACCCACTCTTCCCGGCGATGGCCGCCAGTGCGGCAGCCACCGGGTTCTCCACCCACTCGCTCGCCGTGTTCGCCGCGGCGCGATCCATGGTCAAGGACGGCAACCGGATCGGGTTCGCACCGCCAGGCGGAGGCATTGCGGTGACGCCGCCGGGCGGAGGTGGCCGAATTGACGGATTCTATATCGAGACGTCGCCGACCGAGCGTATGCCAGTGCATGTGCGCCGCTTCGATGGGTTCGACTGGCCGCGCGGCTCGGCAGCCAACGCCGCCGCCACGCGCGCGGCCGCGATCGATGCGCTGATCGCCACACAGGGCCGGATCAACGCGCGCCAGCCCGGGTTTCTGGTCTTGTCGGTCGGCGCGGTGCACCGGCAGGTCGATCAGGCGCTCGTCGATGGCATGAACCAGACCATGGGCGAGCGGGGGCGGCGGCATCGCGGGTTGGCCGGCGTGATGCTGCTGCTGCCCAAGATCGTGCCGACCGCGCGACCCGATCAGGTGGTGTTCAGCTGGATGTTCCTGCCGTTCGCCAATCCGCATTTCAGCTACGGCAAGGTGGCGCTCGGCATGTCACGGGATGCGGCCATGCGGTCGTCGCCGTTCGGGTGAGCCGGGCTGCTCGCGGTGCCACTCGCCCGAACGCGGACGTCGCTTGGACGACGATTTGTCGGCGGTGACCGTCACTGCAGGTGAAAACACCCGACGCCGAACATCGGGGCGCCACCTGACAGTATGTTGCCGTGACGGTGCGGCGTCTCACTCAACCTTGGTCGGTAGGGGACGGTCGGACTGATACCAACCGCCGAAATCGTTGACTCTTCCGACGATTTCGCCGGCTGGTATCGCGCACCGGGTTGGCAGGCGGCGGCGCGCCGAACAAAGACTCATATCAACGGTCATTCTTTATGGCCGTTGATATGACACGCAATCGGTGGGGCCGACCACCTCATTCGTCCGCTTCGCCGCGCCGTAGCACATCCAGCTGCGTAGCGCGGCGCTGCTCGGCGCGCTGATCATTCGCCTTCTCGGCTTTGGTGCGGCCGTGACGGATGCGGTTCTGCTTTGCCTCAGACGCCGCCGCGTCACGCGCCAAGTGCTTCTTCACTGAACGGAGGTTGACGATCTCGCCCATGGCGGCATCCTGCGCGCCTCGAACAGGCCACACAACGGGAGGGGTATCATGGGTAGCATGATCAAGCTGAAGGCCGCTGACGGGTTCTCGCTGTCCGCCTACACCGCGGGATCCGCGGACGCCAAGGCCGGCCTCGTCGTGGTGCAGGAGATTTTCGGCGTCAACCACCACATGCGCGACATGGCGGACCGGTTCGCCGCAGCCGGTTACTGCGTCTGCGCCCCGGCGCTGTTCGACCGCGCCGAGCCCGGCGTCGAACTCGGCTACACACCGGACGACATCGCCAAGGGTCGCGACTACAGAATGAAGTTGGACGATGCCAAGGTGATGGCCGACGTCGAGGCTGCCGCGGCCTATCTGGGTGCGAAGAAGCTCGGCATCGTCGGCTACTGCTTCGGCGGCACCGTCGCCTGGTGGGGTGCCACGCGGACGACCAAATTCGCCGGCGCCTCCTGTTGGTATGGCGGCGGCATCGCGGGCACCAAGGAAGAGCATCCGCACTGCCCGGTGCAGATGCATTTCGGCGAGAAGGACGCGTCTATCCCGATGAGCGATGTGGAGGCGGTGCGCATGGCGCAGCCGAAGGCAGAGAGCTACGTATACATGGGCGCCGGCCACGGCTTCGGTTGCGACGAGCGTGGCAGTTTCAGCAAGCCGGACTACGAACTGGCACAGCAGCGCACGCTGGACTTCTTCGCGAAGAACCTGGGCTAAGGCTCATGCCAGCGGCTGTTGACCTGTAAGCACAGGCCAACAGCCGCTTGTACCAGTCCGGGTTTGCGCGCGGCCGCTAGCTGACTCGCTTGGGCAATGCCGCGCGCGATACGAACCGATGGAAGCGTCAACGCTTACGCCGATTGGGTAGTAGGTCTGTCTAAGTGTCGTCCTTCGACAGAGATTGTGTGAGAACACCATACCGTAACGACAATGAACAAACGCGGCGTCGCGCTGGTGGACATTTGGCGCTGCTAGCCGATCTTCGTCGATTGCCGCGCCCATCTTGCCAACGCCAAGAAACCGCAGGCCCATGCATCCCCCCTTGATCGCGCGGGAGGATGACACAGCACCCGGTCTGGCGCAGGATACTGGCCAGTAGCCAACGTGAGGGAGAGCGACGAAATGAGCGGCAACATGCTGGAGGGCAAAGTTGCGGTGGTAACCGGCGCCGGCCGCGGTATCGGCCGTGCGACGGCGATCTGCCTGGCGGCGAACGGCGCCAAGGTGGTGGTGTGCGACGTCGGTGCCGCGGTGACTGGCGAGGGGCTGGACGCCGGCCCGGCGCAACAGGTCGTCGCCGAGATCGCCCAGGCCAACGGCCAGGGCCGCGCCGTCGCGAACACCGACAGCGTCGCCGAATGGGCAAATGCGCAGCGCATCGTGCAGACGGCGATCGACAATTTCGGTCGCATCGACATGGTGGTGAACAACGCCGGCATCCTGCGCGACCGCATGTTCCACTACATGTCGCCCGAGGAATGGGACGCGGTCATCAAGGTGCATCTGTACGGCGCCTTCTATGTCAGCCGGGCCGCGGTCCCGCATTTCCGCAAGCAGGAAAGCGGATGTTTCGTGCACATCACCTCGACCTCGGGGCTGATCGGCAGCGTGGGGCAGACCAACTACGGCGCGGCCAAGCTGGGCATCGCCGGCTTGTCGCGTTGCATCGCGATGGACATGCAGCGCTACAACATCCGCTCGAACTGCATCGGCCCGCACGCGTTCAGCCGCATGATCGAAACAGTACCGGGACAGAGTGAGGAGCAGTTGAAAGCGCGGGCAGAGAAGACCCGGCCGGATCACATCGCGCAACTGATCGCGTTCCTCGGCACCGACGCGGCGAAGGGCGTGTCGGGCCAGATTTTCGGCGTGCGCGGCAATGAGGTCTATCTCTACAACCAGCCGCGGCCGATCCGTATCATGGCGCGCAACGATGGTTGGAACCCGGAGAAACTGGCCGAGCACTGGCTGCCGGCGGTGCAGAACAGCTTCACGCCGCTGGAGCGCACGCGCGACGTGTATAGCTGGGATCCGATTTAACAGTTGCTCCGCCTGAACACCGCGCTGCCCGTGTATCCGTCATGGCCCGCACACCAATAGCGGGTCATGACACGCGATTCTCGGGACGCTTCACGGAATCGTTACCACAACAGGCATAATAAAACCAGCATGGGCCATTGTTTCTGGCTCGCTGACACATTGCTGTTACATGCGCGGGGTGGACTCTGCGGTCTGTGCGAATCGGGACACCAGCGGTGATGCAATGGACGGCATGACATTGCCGCTGTGACCGGCTGCACAGAGACGACGCCTGCCATCTGACGCACTGCCGATCTGTGAATGTCCCAACGGACCATCACTACTGAGTTACGCATTCTTCTCACGGGACTGCTCGATTGGCGCTCGTGTCTTCTCTCCAAGCTCGTGCTGCTGCTTGGGATCGGTTACTTATTCGTTCCAATAGATTTGATACCGGATCGCATACCGATCATCGGGCATTTCGACGAGATTGGATTTGTGATCGGGGGCTTTGTCGGCTCACGCTACCTTATCCCGAAGCCTAGCCATGACCGATATCTCAACCTTTGGGATGAGACGCTCAGGTTATCGATTTGCCCGGGACGCTGGCAGCAACTGCAGTTTCTGATCCGGATTGCGCGCGCCGATCTTGCCAATTTTTTTCTCTACCAGTACCGCCGCGTCCACGCCTTCCTGATCACCGGCAAGAACTCCGGCACGCACTGGCTCAAATTCATGCTGAGTTGTGCACTCGCCCAGCAGCACAATGTGCCGCTTCCGCTCCATTCCAGCGGTCGGGACGCGGATGCCATTATCAGTCACCCGCGCTGGCCGCATCGCTATCCGGACATGCCACGTATCGGCAGTTCACACACGATCCCATCCATCGCCTTCACCTGGCCGTGGCTTACCCGGGCTCTGCCGTTCCGCCCGGTCGTCGTGCTGGTCCGCGACATCAGCGCCGCCATGGCATCGCATTACGTGAAGTGGCAACACGAATATCAGGTGCAGTTCACGTACTACGTGCGGGGTGATCCATCCGGCGAACGGTATCGCGCCGATATCTGGTGGTACATGCACTTCTTCAATCGGTGGGGCGATCTGGCGACCGCGCATCCCGATCTGGTTCTGGTCATGCGCTATGAGGATTTGAAGGCAGATCCGGAGGCCAATCTGAGACGCGTCGCCGCCCATTTGCAGATCGAAATAAGCAATGATGATGTCGCCACGGCGCTGCGCCTCGGCGGTCGTGACGTCATGCGGACCTTGCTGGACCCGACAAATTCCGAGATTGTGATACCATCCGATGATGTTGCCATGACCGTCGTCTACAGCCCCGACGATGAAGCGTTCATGCGCAACGCCTTCGCTCGTTATCTGCGCCATGATTTTGGCTATGGCCGCTCGGCCGACCGTCCTGTAGCCGCCGGTGATTCCACTCTATCATCCGAAATAACAATGAATGACGCGGCTCGGCCGGAAAGCCGGCTGGCTGGATGAAGAACTACGCAGCGCCAGGGCGCCAATCTGCTTACCTCACCGCCCGACAAAGTTCGGCTTTCGCTTCTCTCTGAACGCGGCAACGCCCTCGCGATGGTCCTCGGTCTGATCGAGCTGCGGCTGCACGAAGGCTTCCATGTCCAGGAAATCCTCGTAGCTCGGCGCCGAGGCCATGTGGAACAGCTTCTTCGCCAGCCCGAACGCGAAGGTCGGTCCGCTGGCGAGATCTGCCACCAATTCCTCGGCACGCACCATAAGCTGATCGTCCGGCACAACCTCGTTTACCAAACCTAGCGACAGCGCCTCCTGCGCTTCCACGAAACGCGCGGTGAACACCAACTCCTTCGCCTTCGCCATGCCGATGCGGCGGGTCAGGAACCAGATCGCGCCGCCGTCCGGTGCCAACCCGATGCGGCGAAAGATTTGCGAGAAGCGGGCAGTTTCCGACGCAACGATCAGATCGCAGGCCAGCGCGATCGACCAGCCGATGCCCACGGTGGGGCCGCGCACCGCGGCGATGACCGGCTTCTCGATCGCGTGCATGACGCGCAGGAAACTGTGGCTGCCGCCCATGATCTTCTCGCGCTCCGCACGCAGCCCGCCGCGCTGCATGCCGTCGACGTCCGCGCCCGTGCAGAACGCGCGCCCCTCGCCGGTCACTAGGATGGCGCGCACGGCGGGATCGAACCGCAGCCGTTCGAAATTCTCACGCAACTGCACGCGCATTTCCCGCGTCAGCGCGTTCAGCTTCTCCGGCCGGTTCAGCACCACCTTCGCCACCGCGTCTTCAATGATCAGCTCGATCGACATCTGGTTCCCTCCATCCCGCGGCGCTATCCAAGCGTGTTGACGCCATGCGGACAAGGCGGCACCGTCGCGACGTTGCGACCTGATCGAGGGGAAACCGCACATGGCGCGCGCCTTTGAAGGCATCCGCATCATCGACATTACACATGTGCTGGCGGGCCCGTTCGCCGCCTATCAGCTGGCGCTGCAAGGCGCCGACGTGATCAAGGTGGAACCGCCGGACGATCCCGACCAAAGCCGCGGCGGTGGCACCGATCACGCACTGAACCACGCCAGCATGGGCACCGGGTTCCTGACCCAGGCGTCGAACAAGCGCGCGATCACGCTCGATCTTAAGACGCCGACGGGACAGGAGATCCTGAAGAAGCTTGTCGCCACCGCCGACGTGCTGGTGGAGAACTATCGCCCCGGCGCGTTCGAGGCGCTGGGCCTGGGCTACGACGATCTGCGCGAGATCAATCCGAAACTGATCTACGCGTCGTTCTCGGCGTTTGGCCAGGGCGGGCCACGGCGCACGCAGACCGCCTATGACCACGTGATCCAATCCACGTCCGGCATCATGGCGATGACCGGCACGCCGGAGGTGCATCCGGTGAAGTTCGGCTCGCCGGCGATCGATTACGCTACCGGGACGATGGGCGCTTTCGCGCTGGCCTCGGCCTTGTTCCAGCGCGAGCGCACCGGCCAGGGCCAGCGCATCGACATGGCGATGCTGGACGTGGCGATGATCCTGATGGCGTCGCACCTGACCGGCTATCTGCGTAATGGCAAGCATCCGAGGCCCAGCGGCAACAAGCATCCGCACGCCACCAACAGCGCCTACCACACGAAGGACGGTCTGGTGATGCTGGGCGCGTCGAACCTGCGCCAGCAGAAGCGGCTATGGACCGTGCTGGAACGCCCCGACATGATCAAACGCACGAACGATGAGCGTGATGCGGATCACGCCAACGAGGAAAAGCTGCTCGAGCAAATCATGCTGACCCGCACAGCGGCGGAATGGGAAGACTATCTGCAATCCCGCCACGTTCCCGCGTCCCGCGTGCGCACGATGGGTGAGGCGGCGGCCGACCCGCAGATCGCCACGCGCGGCGTGCTGCACCACTTCCCGGACGGCGCTCCGGGCGTGCCGGGGCAATTCAGCGTGCCGGTCGCGGCATTCAAGTTCGACCATGACGGTCCGCGCGTCGACGCGCCGCCACCCCGCTTCGGCGAACACACCGAGCAGGTACTCGGCGAACTCGGCTATGGCGCGGCGGACATCGCGAAGTTCCGCGCCGCCAAGGTGATCTGACAGGGAGACGGACGATGCAGCTTGGAAGGCTCGGAGCCTGGTACAGCACCGACCAGCTTGGCGGCCCGAAGGAAATTGCGGTCTTCGCCGGCAATGTGGAACGGATCGGCTACGGCACGTTGTGGTATCCGGAATCACGTGGCTACGAATTGTTCGCGGTCGCCGGCTTCATGCTGGGAGCCACGAACAAGCTGAACATCGGCAGTTCGATCGCCAGCATCTACGCACGCGACGCCTTCACCTCGCGTCGCGGCATGATCTCGCTGAACACGCTGTATGGCGATCGCTTCATCCTGGGCCTCGGCGTTAGCCACATACCGATGGTGGAGGGCATCCGCGGTCACACCTACGGCAAACCGATCCCGGTGATGCGGGCCTATCTCGACGGCATCTGCAAGGATCAGCCGGGCGCCCAGGACTGGCCGATCGCCGTCGCCGCGCTAGGCCCGCTGATGTTGAAGCTGGCGGGGGAAAAAACCCGTGGCGCGCTGCCGTACAATGTGACACCGGAACATACCGCGCGCGCGGCGAAGATCATGGGGCCGGGCAAATGGCTCGCGGTTGAACAGAAAGTATGCCTGGAGACCGACGCCACCAAGGCCCGCGTCCTCGGGCGCGCGGCGCTGTCGCGCTATATGGTGTTGGACAATTACCGCAATTGCTGGCTGAGCCTTGGCTTCGCCGAGGCCGAGTTGGCCAATGGCGGGTCCGACCGGTTCATCGATGCGATGGTGCTGTGGGGCAGCGCGGCGAAGGTGAAGGACGGGTTGCGTGCGCATTTCACCGCCGGTGCCACGCATGTCTGCATCCAGCCGGTGCACGCCGAAGGTGACACCAAGGCACGGGATCGCACGCTGGCCGAGCTGGCGGACACCTGACCCTTTACGGCGATCTGCCTGCCCCGGGTTTGTATCCATCCGTCAGCGTCTTGAGAAAAGCGATGATGTCCTGCAGGTCTTGCGCGCTGTTTGCCGGCTTGTCGCCCAGGGTCCGGTCCAGTGGCGGATCTGTCGTGTCGACATTGGCACGATACTGTGGCGGAATATCGTCGTATTTCTCGACCTTGCCATCCGGCCCGGTCGGATAGATCGCTCCCGGATCGGTGTCGCGCAGGTTGTAGAAATCCATCACCTGTTGCAGTGTGTGATAGGCCCCGTTGTGCATGAACACCCGCCGCGTCGCGACGTTGCGTAACGTCGGCGTCAGGAACATGCCGCAATACTGCGTCTGATCCGCCATGTCGGTGCGGATCGGACCGCAAACCCCCAGATCGAAATAGGCCGGGTCGCGGTTGACGCTCAGCGCCATGTTGCGAGGCACGCCGAGCGCTTCGAACTGATCATCGGTGAATTGCGGCGGCAGCCCGTCGGCGCTGGCCTGGTCCAGATGGCAGCCGGCACAATCGGCCTTGGCCGGATCGTTGAACAACAGATAGCCGCGCAATTCGGCCTGGCTCAGGCCCACCTTTCCTTCCAGCCACGCATCGTATTTGCTGGAGTAGGGATGAAAGCTCGGATCCTCGATCTGGTAACGGGCGACAGCGAACAGCGCCTCGGCAACCGTCATGCGCGGGCTTTCGAACACCGCCGCGCCGAACAGCTGTATTAACAAATGCGCATACGGTGCTTGCCGCAACCTGCCGGCCTCCACTTCGATGCTGCCGCCATCCATTTCATACCTACTCAGTAACGGAAACAGCGCCTGGCCCTGCAGCGTGTCAACCCGACCGTCCCAGAACAGCCCGCCCTGCGGCACCAGATTGGCGGCGCTTTGCGCGGTGTCCCGCGCGGTCTTCTTCGCGCGTGGCGCATTGAAGCTTTGCGCCGCCAGCTGTGCCAGGCTGATGCTCTCGTTTTCGTCGTCGTCCGGCCCTACGCTGAAATTCGGCTGCCGCTCCAGATACATCAGCGACGGCACCGCGCGCAGCCCCTGGCGCGACAGCGTCGGGCCGCCGGTCATCACGGGATCGTCGCCGGGCGGCCCGTAGGCATGCTCCGGGCTGTGGCACGACGCACAGGACAGCCGGCCAGACGATGACAGGCTGGCGTCGAAAAACACCTGCCGCCCCAGTTGCGCCATCGCCGACAGCGGCGCGGCCGGCGGGCGAATAAGCCGCACCGGGAACGGATTCTCGCCCAGGCTGAGCAGGAAGCTCGCTCGAGGGTGCGCGGCCCAGGCGTCCAGCGGCAACGGGCTGCGCACCACCAAGGCAAGCAAGCCACCAGCCAAAGCGGCGAGCAGCACGCCGCCAATACACCACCAAACGCGATGGCCGCCGCGGATGATCAGAGTGCTTTCGCTCTCACGGCCTGGGTGGCTTCGACATCGGATCACCGGACACCGGATCCAGATAAATCGGCACCGCCTTGCCGCCGGATGAAAAGTCGAACATGTCCATGATCGATCCGGCTCCGGCATCGAACGACCCGTCGCCCAGGCGCTCGCCGTGCAGCCAATTGTCCTCGATGAAACGTACCACCGATGCCTGGGAGATCTGCGTGTGGGTCACGCTATTCGGCTTCACCCAGGGCGAGATCACCAGAAAGGGAATCCGAGTGCCGGGACCGCAACGACCATTCACCGGCTTGCCCTTTACGCCGGCCAGCGGTGTTCCCGTGCCGCATTTGCCGGGCCCGTCAAGCTGATCGGCCTCGGCGTCCGCCGATGGGTTTGTGGGCTTGGCAAATGCGTGGTCGTACCAGCCGTCTGAGTCATCCCAGGTGACGATCACCGCCGTGCTTCTCCAGTCCCGAAGCTGCTGGAGAAAGTTGATCAGCTCGACCGTGCCGACCTGCTCGTCCAGCGGATCGGAATAGCCGGCATGGCCATCCTGATAGGCCGGCAGCTTGACGAAGGACACCGCGGGGAAATTGCCCGCCTTCACCGCGCGGTAGAAATCCTGCAAGCCGTACTGATGGTTCGCCGGATCGCGGGTCCTGCCGTTGTGCTCGTAGCTGTAGCCGATGGTCTGGATCGAGCTCGGCCTTGCGTGCGTCGGATTGGCGGTCGATTCGTAGTACTGGAACCAATTGTGATGCGGAATGTAATCCACGACCTTGTTGCCGACCACGACGGAGTTTGTGCTGCGCGCGCAGCCGGTGGTGCCGTTGGCGTTCTTCGTCCGCAGGTTGAAGCCGCCCATGAAGCCGCCCCAGGTGATGCCCGCGTCATTCAGCAGATCGCCGATGTTCCTGCCGGTGATCATCGCCTGGTCAGCGGGCACCGAGCAGGCGTCGTAGCCCGGATCAACGTCGTTGATCATCGTCACGCCGCCCTGGCCGTCGTTGATGTAGTACGACACGGCGGCAAGCGTGGATGGCTTCTTCGTGGTGGCAACAAGCCGCAGCCCGTCGGTCTGCCCCGCGATCACATTGAGCGCACCCGGTGTCGACGGGCCGTAGGTGTCGGTATAGGCGTTGTCGCTCATTACGAAGTGCTGAGCGTAGTGCCACATCGCGGTGACGGTGTTGCCATCGAAATATCCCATCACCTGGCCCTTGGTGCCGAACGCTCCCACGCCGCCTGAGGTGCCCTTGCCGGTGAATTTTGGAAACAGGTCGGCCTTGCCGCCATTATAGGCCTGTTGCTCCGCCGTATATGCGTGGTTCTGGTCGGCGGTGTTGGCCTGCGTGCGATCAAGCCGGAACGGTTCGGCCGCGTCGACGCCATTCGCGGTGTTGGTGAAGTTGGGATTGCTGGTCAGCAGATTGGCGTTGGCCAGGTTGTTGACCGACGGCGTGCCGGGCGCCGCGATGAACGTCGGCTCGCCCGGCGGATTGGTGGCATTTGGATAGGTGGCGAAATAGTGATCGAACGAGACGTTCTCGTTGAAGATGATCACCAGATGCTTGATCCGGGTGGTGGTCGGCGCCGCGTTCTGCGCGCTTCTGCCGGAGATCCTGGCCGGTGCGACCGCTCCGTCCGGCGGCGTCGCGGCGTGGACCGTGCCGCTGGTCCACGGCACGAAAGTCACGGCCAATGCGCCGGCGACGATGGAGGTCAGGCACTTGCATCGCATTATGTAATCTCCGGATCGAATTGGCCGCCAATACCTATGGCGGCGGCGTTCGTCTGCGTATGACGCAATCGTGACATTGGGTTGTCTCAATGTATCCGGCTGAACGAGGAAGTGCTGATAGATTTCTGGAACGAGACGATCGACTCGGCCGAGCTTGCGGGAAGGCTGCGGAAAATCTAGCGCGCCCCGCTACACCTGCCGTTCGACAATCAACTGCTTGATCTCGGCGATCGCCTTCGCCGGGTTCAACCCCTTCGGGCAGGTCTGCGTGCAGTTCATGATCGTGTGGCAACGATACAGCTTGAAGGGGTCTTCCAGCGCATCCAGCCGTTCACCGGTCGCCTCGTCGCGCGAATCCGCGATCCAGCGATACGCCTGCAGCAGCACCGCCGGTCCCAGATACCGGTCTCCATTCCACCAATAGCTCGGGCACGCGGTCGAACAGCAGAAGCACAATATGCACTCCCACAGCCCATCGACCTTCGCCCGCTCTTCCTTCGATTGCAGGCGCTCGCCATCTGGTGGCGGCGCGGTATCGGCCTTCAGCCAAGGCTCCACGCTACGATACTGCGCGTAGACCTGGGTCAGATCGGGCACCAGGTCCTTCACCACGGGCATGTGCGGCAGAGGATAGATCTTCACCGCGCCCTTCACATCCTCGATCGGCTTCAGGCAAGCCAGTGTGTTAGTGCCGTCGATATTCATTGCGCAAGAGCCGCAGATCCCCTCGCGGCAGGAGCGGCGAAATGTCAGAGTCGGATCGACCTCGTTCTTGATCTTGATCAGCGCATCCAGGACCATCGGTCCACAGGCGGCCAGATCGATCTCGTAGGTATCGGTGCGCGGATTCTGCCCGTCATCCGGATTCCACCGATAGACCTTGAAATCGCGCACCGTCTTGGCGCCTGACGGTGCCTTGAAAGTCTTGCCGACGCCAACACGAGAGTTGGCCGGTAGGGTGAATTCCGCCATCGTGCTGGTCTTTCCGATCCGTCAGTAAACGCGCTTCTTCGGCGGGAACACCGAAACCTCGTTGGTCAGCGTCTGCATCTTCACCGGGCGATAATCCAACCGCACCCTGCCGTCGTCGCCGCACCAGGCCAGCGTGTGCTTCATCCACTCATGATCGTCGCGCTCTGGGAAATCATCATGCGCGTGCGCGCCGCGGCTTTCGTGACGCGCCTCGGCGCCGACCATCGTGGTCATTGCATTGCCCATCAGGTTGCGCAGCTCCAGCGCCTCCACTAGGTCGCTGTTCCAGATCAGGCTGTGGTCGGACACCGACATATCGGCCAGGCCGTCCCACACCTTGCGCATTTTCTCCACGCCCTCGGTCAGCGTCTTGCTTGAGCGGAACACCGCGGCGTGCGTCTGCATCGTGCGCTGCATCTCCAGCCGCAGGTCGGCCACCTTGGTAGCGCCCTTGGCATGGCGCGTGCGATCGAAGCTATCCAGCGATGCCTCGCCGGCCTTCGGCGGCAGCGGTGGCTGTCCGGCACCGGACTTCACGACCTCCGCGGCGCGATGGGCCGCGGCACGCCCGAATACCACCAGATCCAGCAACGAGTTGGTCCCAAGACGATTGGCCCCGTGCACCGACACGCACGCCGCCTCGCCGACCGCCATCAGGCCGGGGATCACCGCGTCCGGGTTGGCCTTGGTCGGGCGCAGCACCTCGCCGTGATAATTCGTCGGCACGCCGCCCATGTTGTAGTGCACCGTCGGCAGCACCGGGATCGGTTCCTTGGTCACATCGACGCCGGCAAACACTTTTGCGGTTTCGGAAATCCCCGGCAGGCGTTCGTGCAGCAGAGCCGCGCCAAGCTGCTCCAGATGCAGCAGCAGATGGTCCTTGTTGGGCCCGCAGCCGCGACCCGCCGCGATCTCCAGCGTCATCGAGCGCGAGACCACATCGCGGCTCGCCAGGTCCTTCGCGGTCGGTGCGTAGCGTTCCATGAAGCGCTCGCCTTCGGAATTCGTCAGGTAGCCGCCCTCGCCGCGCGCGCCCTCGGTGATCAGGCAGCCGGCCGGGAAGATGCCGGTCGGGTGGAACTGCACGAATTCCATGTCCTGGCATGGCAGGCCCGCGCGCAACGCCATTCCGGCGCCGTCGCCGGTGCAAGTGTGCGCCGAAGTGCACGACAGGAAGGCGCGCCCGTAGCCCCCGGTGGCCAGCACGACCATCTGCGCCCGGAACCGGTGGACGGTGCCGTCGTCCAGGCACCATGCCATCACGCCGCGGCACGCGCCTTCCTGGTCCAGGATCAGATCGAGTGCGAAGTATTCTACGAAGAACTCCACTTCGTGCTTCAGGCTTTGCTGATACAGCGTGTGCAGGATGGCGTGCCCGGTGCGGTCGGCCGCGGCGCAGGCGCGCATCGCCGGCTCCTTGCCGTACTCCGTCATGTGCCCGCCGAATGGCCGCTGATAGATCTTGCCGTCTTCGGTGCGGCTGAACGGCACGCCGAAATGTTCCAGCTCGTAGACCGCGGGGATTGCCTCACGGACCATGTATTCGATGGCGTCCTGGTCGCCCAGCCAGTCCGACCCCTTGACGGTATCGTACATGTGCCAGCGCCAGTCATCCGGGCCCATGTTGCCGAGCGCGGCGCCGATGCCGCCTTGCGCCGCGACCGTGTGGCTGCGCGTCGGGAACACCTTGGTGATGCACGCGGTCTTCAACCCCGCGGCGCCCATCCCGAGGGTCGCGCGCAGGCCGGATCCGCCGGCGCCGACCACCACGACATCGTAGGTGTGGTCGATGATGTTATAGGCTCGCGCCGAAGGCAGGGTGATCGCGTTCATCGTCCGCCTATTCGTTCCATTTTGCGATCTACAGGCCCAGTTTCAGGATCGACACCAGGCATGTCAGGGCCAGCAGGATGATCACGCCCTTGGTCAGCAGCAGGCTGATCAGCCGTGCCGGCTCGGTGTGGACGTAGTCCTCGATCACCACCTGCAGCCCCAGTGACAGGTGGTAGAAACTCGCCACCACCAGCGCGATGAACAGCACGACTGGGATCGGGCCGCCGATCCACGCCAGCACGTCCTCGTGCGCCGCGCCGACCAGGCGCAATGCGGACCAGACGAACCACAAGGTCAGCGGCACCAGCGCCACCGCGGTCATCCGCTGCGCCCACCAATGCGCCGCGCCGGCCTTCGCCGCGCCCAGTCCGCGCGCACGGCCAAGCTGGGAGCGCCTGATGTGGACCTCAACCGCCTTGTTTGTGTCGGGCATGGCTGCTCTCACCAGATCACAAGGCCGACGATCCATACCAGGACCGTCAGGACCGACGCGGCGATGACAACCGCCCAGCCGGTCAGATGGTACTCCGCCTTCTCGAAGCCCAGCCCCAGATCCCACGCCAGATGGCGGATGCCGTTGCATAGGTGAAAGAACAGCGCGAACGTCCAGCCGAACAGCAGCAGCAGCCCGATCGGGGAGCCGATGAAGCCCTGCACCGTGCCGAAGGCCTCGGCCGAGGTGGCGGCCGCAACCAGCCACCAGGTCAACAGCAACGTGCCGATCCCTAGCCCAACCCCGGTGATCCGATGAGCGAACGAGATGACGGTGGTGATCTGCGGCCGATACACCTGCATGTGCGGCGACAGCGGCCGGCGAACCAGCCTGCCGTCGGAGGTACGCGCCACCATCTGCGCGTCACGGACGTCTGTCACATATCGCTCCTGATCGCCCCTCCGGCCACCAAGAAGGCGCCGGAGCCGTTGCGATTGCTTACCCGCGCACCCAGCCAGGGTCAACGCGGCGGGGTTCAGGACGATAGGCTCGTCAAACAATCGTGCAGCCGTGCACGGCCTGCGGCGATCGCGATCGCGACGGCATCCGCGCCGCGCGACAAGCCTTCCAGGGTGATGAACGTCAGGTCAGTGATGCCGATCGTCGCCAGGATGTCGCGCAGGTACGGCGTTAGATGATCCGGCTGCGCCGGCGTGCCGGTGGGTGAGGGGCTGGTGAAATAGCCGCCGGAGGCGACAACTGCGAAGCTTGGGCGGTCGCGCAGCAACCCGATTTTGCCTGCCGGCGTGGAGCGAAAGCTGCGGTGAATGCGCACGACTTGGTCGATCCAGGCTTTCAACGGCGCCGGAACGGTGAAGTTGTTCATCGGCGTGCCGATCACCAGAGCGTCCGACGCCTCCAGCTCGGCAATCAACGCTTGCGATGCGGTGAATGTGGGCGCGTTGATCGCCGCCGGGTCGCGAATGGCGCGGGTGAAGGCCGCGTCGACGAAGCATGGCGGTGCGGCAGCCAGGTCGCGGGCCACGACGGTTGCGCCAGGATGGCGGGCGCGCAGCGTGTTGACCAGTTCGGTTGAGACCATGTGGCTGTAGGCCTCGGCGCCGCGCGGGCTGCAGGTCAGGTGGAGAATGGCGCGCATGATGCCAGCGGCCGAATGTATTGACGTGCGTTACCCACCCCGCCATGGCCGGCCCCCCGCCTCCGCAGGAGACAGGCTCCGGCCGGCCATGACGGTGGAGAGTTGGAACTTTCGGCCGTTCGCATCACAGGGCGGCCTCGATCGGCATGGCGAAGCGTAGCGCGCCCGGCAGCATGCCATAGCGAAAGTAGAATCGCTGCCCCAGCACGTTGTCGATGCCGGTGTCCAGCACAAGGTGCGGCAAGCCCAGCGCCCGCGCCGCCTCGGCGACGCCATCGAGCAGGCGCACGCCCAACCCGCCGCGTCGCGTGCCTTCCCGCACCACAAGGTCGTCGACATAGCAGAAACGGCCGCGGATCAGCGTCTCCAGCACCCGCCAGCCGGCCAGGCCGATGGCAGCATCGGCTTCCCAGAGGGCGAGCAGGCGGTAGCCGTCGCGTTGCTGCCGCCGCACGCGTTCGATGAACACGGCGGCCTAGGTCAGGTGCGGGCGCAGCTCGCGCATGACCGGCCAGCACGCGAGGATCTCGGCATCCGAGGTCGCCTCGCGCAGGGTCACGGCCATCACGTTGCCGCTGCGACCGGGTGCTGGGCCCGCATGCCGATCGCCAGCCGGTTCCATAGGTTGATCAACCCGATCAATATGCTGACCTCGACGATCTCCTTCGGCGAGAAATGCGCTTCCAGGGCTGCGTAGGCGTCGTCGGGTGCACCTTCCGTCGCGACATTGGTCAGGCATTCGGTCCAGGCAAGCGCCGCACGCTCGCGCGGGCTGTACAGCGGTGACTCGCGCCAGGCGGTCAGGACATAGAGGCGCTGCTCGGTCTCGCCGTGATGCCGCGCGTCGCGGCTGTGCATGTCCAGGCAGTAGGCGCAGCCGTTGATCTGCGAGGCGCGCATTTTCACCAGTCCGATAAGCGATTTTTCCAGCCCGCAGGACTGGATGTAGCGCTCCACTCCGCTCACCGCCGCATAGGCTTGCGGGGCGGTGGCGCGAAAGTCCAGGCGTTGCTCGAACATGGGGGTCCTCCGTCGGTCGTAAGCATTGCTGCGACGACGTTAGGCCGGTGAATTGCCCATCAAGAAGGGCCAAGTTTGTGCAAATTGACCGAGCCAAGATGGATACCGCGCAAGCTGTACCGATCGCGCTGGACCGCACGATCGCTGGCCCACTCCACCGGCGGGCCAAATCGGCGAAGATCGGCTAGGGCGATTGCCCGCCGGCGAGCGGGAACGCCACCCAGCGGGGCGGCTGCCGACCCTGCACTAACACCAACGCATAGGGGCGCTTCTGCGCGCGTAGGCTCTGCAGGCCATGCTGCACCTGGGCCGGAGTGGTCACCTTGTCGTTGCCGATCTGAACGATCACGTCGCCGGGATTTAGGCGCCGGAGTGAGGAAAGCATTCGCCGGTTATCCCCCGATTTGACTGGCCCGAGTGTCTGAAAGCGCCTGAAGGCGCATGTCAGCCGCGGCGCACGTCGATGTTCGGTTGGCATCAGTCCGCAGCCAACCGCGCCGATCGCCGCCGCGGGGATCCGATGGCGGCCGGCGAGGTCGGCATAAGGTCCAGCCACGCCGCCCGGCGCCACTCGGCCTGTGCTGCAAGCGTGTGGTGCGCCGCCAGCGCCGACTTTCCTCCGTTGGCCAGTGTTTGGCGCGCGCCCGCGTCAAGAATCAGATCGGACACGGCGCGAAACCACGCTGCCTCGGTGTTCGCCACCAGCCTGCCGCCGACGCCGTGGGCCCCAGCGCCGTCGGCCAACAACCCGCGGTAGGCCGGCACGTCGGACGCCAACACGGCCAGCCCAAGCGCCGCGTAGTCCAGCGCCTTGATCGCGGACTTGCCTCGATTGAACGCGGTATCGGCCAGCGGCGCGATGCCGATATCCCAGGGCGGCTGGCGCGTGATCCAGTTCACGAAGCCCGGATAGGAGGCCATGCCGGAATTCGAAGGTGACATGCGGTTCACCCAGTGAGGCAGCGTAACCGGTCCAACGACGCCGATCATGTCGACCATGACACTGGCACCGAACGCCGCGACGATCCGTGCCAGCGCCGGCGCCACGACCGCCCAATCCCCGCCATGCGTGGCGCTGCCCATGAACAGCATGCGCACCTGGTTCGGACGCGGGCGGGATGGTGCTGGCGGCGCACCCCACAGACGCTCATCCAACCCGTTCGGCACCACTCGGATCGCAGGCCGTGCCGTGGGACGCGTCTCACGCAACGCCTCGGCCAGGCGCGGCGTCGAGACCCACACCGTGTTGGCGTGATGCAGCATGCGTGCGACAGTCCGCGCGCGCGGACGCAGCATCGTGGCCTCGGGGTGGTCGCGCGGGATGTGCAGCAGGTCGTCATCGATGTCGTAGAGCAGCTGCGCCTCGGTCTCGCGACACCGCGCGGCCAGTGCGTCGGCCGTCGCGAGGTCGGGGATTGCGTAGCGCTGTGTCGCAACGATGTCGGCGCGAAGCCGGGACATTTCATGCGCCTCGGCCATCACCACGCTAATTCTCCCGCGAATTTCACTGGGAATTCCCCTGGGGATTTCGCCGGGGATACCGTCCACGATCGCCGGATGATCCAACGGCTGCAGCAGCCGGATATAGGCGCAGGGGCTGAGCACGTCGTTCTGCAATCGCTCGGGGATCACAACGACACTGACCCGCCCGGGTTGGCGCAGGTCGATCTCGCGGCGTCGCACGGCGGGTGCACGGAGCGGCGCGGCGTACTCGTGCGCGTAGAAATCCGCGACAGGCCGTCGTGGGGCAGTGGCAGGCGCCCCGGGCCGCTGGGTCTTGCGCCCGAGCGCGGCCCGCACCTCGCGGAACACCGCCAGCCATTTCTCGGTCGTGGCGGTCGGGTCGACCACCCAGGTCAGTGGCCGCCCCTCCAACCGCTCGGGGAACGCGCCGATGCGTGCTGCGACAATCGGCAGCCCCGCCTGGATCGCCGCGCTCAGCGTGTAGCTGTAGGTCTCCGGCCAGTGTGCCGGGAACCACACGACATGTGGCTTTGCCGTAGCCAGCAGGCCCGCCAGGTCCGCTTCAGCGTATTTGCCGGAGACACTCATTCGCGCGGCGACACCGACGGGCAACTCGCGCTCGGCATGGCCGATCAGGTGCAGCGAGATCTCGGTGGCGGGCGCAGCCTCGGCCAGGGTCGAGACGTTGACCTCGCCTTTGTGTCCCGCCAGCACGCCGATCAGCGCGATCCGCAACGGTCGGCCGGCCTGCAACGGCGGCGAGTGGACCGTCCACGCGGTCTCGGTCGCCGGCTGGTGCGGCGCCAGTATGGCGTTGCGCGCCAGCCCGTGGCGGGCGAGGCGCGCGCGCACATCCTCGCTCGGGCACAGCACGCGCTCGGCTTCCAGCAGCAGCCTGGCGTGCGTGCGCCGCCAGGACAGGATCTCGCGCGCGCCGTGATTGGGCCGCTGCGCGATGCAGGCGTTGCAGCTTGCGGGGCCTGGCTCGCCGCAATACGGCAGGTTCGGACCCGGCAGCAGGGTCACCTGCGGGCAGATCGCGAAATAATCGTGCACGGTCAGGTCGAAACCAAGATCCATGCGCCGCACCAACTCGCGCAGATCCACACCGAGCCCGGCGACATGATGCACATGCGCGCGATGCAGATTGGTCGTGCGCAGATAGGTGATCAGGTCGTCGAGCCGATCGCCCGCCAAGGTGAAGACCGAGTGCCCCGGCAATGCCGGCACCGACAGGTCGACCCCGCGCACCGAGGCGCTCAGCAAAAGCACGTTGGCCGCCACGCCGAGCCGCGTGACCAGTTCGTCGATATGCCGCCGCACACCGCCGCCGAGTTGATGCGAGACCATCAGCACGCTCGGCTTGCCCGACCCGCGCAGCAGTGCCGCGGTCAGGGCGAAGCGGGCCGGGCCGGCGGCGTCGCGCCGGACATGCCGATCGACCACCCTGGCGTAGTCGGGATAGCGCGCATTCAGCGCCTGCAGGCTGCGACGCTTTCCCGGCGCGGCTTCCGACCCAAAGCTGACATTGCCCTCGTGGAACACATAGGTGTCGCAGGCCAGCAGGTGGCGCCAGCCACGCGCGGCGGCGCGCAGGCAGAAATCGTTCTCCTCGCCATAGCCGAGGCCGAACGTCTTGTGGTCGAACTGCCCGACATCGTTCAGCGCAGCGCGGCGGATATACATGCAGAACCCAACCGTGGTCGGGACCTCGACGTGGCGCCCGACATTCACCGCGCGGCACGCCGCGTCGATCGCGTGCACGTCGAGGCCGAACGCCGGCGACACGCCGGAGACGCTGGGATAGCCGCAGATCGTTGCGTTATTGGAGAAGGGCGACACCGAAGCCACGCGCGGCACCGCATAGGCCTGTGCCGCGAGCCGGCGCAGCCAGCCGTGCGGCACCACCGTGTCGCTGTTCAGCAGCGCGACATCGTGCGTGCCGGCCGCCTGCATGCCGCGATTGACCGAGGCGACGAACCCGAGATTGCGGGTGTTGTGCAGCAGCGTGATGCGCCCGCCGCGTGCCAGGGTGCGCAGCCAGGCCCGCAGTTTCGGTTCGGGTGAGCAATCTTCCACCACCATCACCTGGCCGGGCGGCCGATCGGGATCTTCCAGTACCGAATTCAGGCAGTGCTGGGTTTCCTGCAGGCCACGGTAGGCGGCGATGATGACGTCGACCACGATGCCGTCCGGACAGGATGCCGGCAGTGCCGCCGAGGGCAGGTAGTCGCGAATGTCGATCGGCTGTTCGGTCAGCCAGCCACGGCTGGCCCCAACGCGGATATGATGCAGCAGCGGATTGGCGGCGGCCTCCGGATGCAGGTCGGCGTAGTAGGCGGCATCGAAGCGCGGGTGTGGATGGCGCAGTTCGCCGGCACCGCAGATCAGATAGTGCAGCAGCGGAGGATACCCGGTCGGCGCCACGTCCGGGTAGCGGTCGGCATACCAGGCGCTGTCGAAGAAGCGGTTCGGATCGCGTCCCTCGGCCGCGCCGTACAGGATGAAGTGCCTCAGCGGATCGAGATCGATCGAGCGCAGCTCTGGATATTTCTCCAGTACCACGCGGCGTCGAAGAACGCGCTCAACTGCTCGACGATTTGCGCGTCGACCGTTTCGGTCAGCGTCAGGTCTTCGGTCTTCAATACCTTCATCGAACCCACAATAGCAGACCTGCGCGACCGTTCCATTCCGGGTTGCAATCCGGTCTGAACCGTCCCTGTCGCTTAAAAGTCCTGCCGTTCAAAAACCTGCATCGCCGAAGGTGGCGCGCAGCACGGCATACAGCAGGCCGCCCACCAGGAAGCCTACCAGCGTGCCATTCACGCGAACAAATTGCAGGTCCTTGCCGACATGCAGCTCCAGCCGATCGGTGACGGTCGCGGCGTCCCAGCCGCCCACCACGCCGGCGATGAAGTCCGCCAGTTGGACCTGCGCCGCCGGCAGCAGAGTGGCAACAAGCCCCTCGATCGCATGCTCGACGCCGGCCCGCGCCGCGGGATCGTTCTCCAGCAATGCACCGAGATTGGCGAGCGCGCCGGAGAAGAACGCAACCGTATGCCCGGTGGGCCGCGCCGCGTCGGCCTCCAGCGCCAGGCGCAGGCGCGACCAGACGTCCCACAGCCATGCCTGCACCGTCTCGTGCGCGACGACCTGACGGATCGCCCGGCCGATCTCCGCCGCGCGGGCCGGGTCCTGTTCCATGCGGGTGATCTCGCGCCTGACCCACTCGTCGAACGCGGCGCGCAGTTCGGAACCGTCGGGGCCGATCTTGTCCAGCTCGGCATTCAGCGCCGCCAGGGCGCGTCGCGCGATTGTCGCGCCGAGCGCCCATCCGACCAGCCTTCCGCCCTGTTCGCGCACCCGCTCTTCGATCACCAGCCGCAGTGCCTCCTCCCGGCCTGCCAGCAGCGTCTTGATCTGGCCGAGCACGAACCCCAGCACCTCCTGGTGCCGGCCGCCTTCCACGAGGCCGTGCAACGCGCGCGCGACCACCGCCCCAGCCCCCGGACCGCCCAGGAGGCGCGGCACGATACGGGCCACCACGCGCCGTGCCCGCCCGTCCTGCACACTGGACAGTAGCCGCGGCAGCATGGCGGCCAGAGCCTCGGCGGCCGGGTGTGTGGCGACCGGGTCGGCCAGGAAGCGATGCAGGATGCCGGGCAGGTCGAGCCGGTGCAGCACGCCGGACACCTCCCCGGCGGTGGCCACGTGGTTGGCGACGAAGCGGCCCAGCGCGCGCCCGAGGCGGGCTTTCTGCGCCGGGATGATCGCGGTGTGCGGGATGGGGATGCCGAGCGGATGGCGGAACAGCGCGGTGACGGCGAACCAGTCGGCGAGGCCGCCGACGACGCCGGCCTTCGCGGCGGCGCGCAGCAGGTCGGTCGCGTAGCCGGGTGGTAGCGCGTAGCTGCCCAGCGTCAGTGCCGCCATCAACACCAGTAAGGCGGTTGCGAAGGCGCGGTGCTGGGACAGCGCGCGCCGTGCGGCGCGGTCCGGGATGGAGTCGCTCATGCGGGGTGTCATACGGGCAAGCGGCGCGGGGCGCACGCTGGGGCGGGCAGGGGGTGTTCTTGCGGTGGGGTCCCGACGCCCGGTGTGTGGACGACCGAGCCGGCTTTCAACCGGCCGATTTGGGCACGAAGCGAACGTCGCGCAGTCCGTCGAAATGCTGGTCGCAGGTGAGGAGATCGGCACCATGGGCCAAAGCCGTGGCGTAGACGATGGCGTCCGCCGTCGCCAGCTTGCGTCGAACACACAGGTCGGCGGCCGAAAGCGCGATGGCCGTGTCGAGATCGGCGACGACGCAGGTTTCAGTGAAGGCGGTCACCTGATCTGCCTTGTCCTCTCCTGCCTCCCGCGTCAACCACTTCGCCAATTCCAACTGCACGATGGTCGGCACCAGCCATTGTCCTCGCTCGGGCAGATCGGCGGCAACCTTGGCGCTGGCGGACGAGCCGATCAGCCACTCGATCCAGGCCGAGGTATCGACGAGCCGCATCAGACGCGGTCCGATCGGTCCCGGTAGCCCTCTGGTTTGGCGCCACGCGCCAGCCCGGCGAGGTCCTCCGACTTGGGCACCGGGACAAGCAGCACGCCTTCGCCCTTTGGAATGAAGGCGAATTCCTGCCCGGCCTGCCAGTGCTGTCGCGTTCTGACGGTCTTCGGGATGGAGATCTGGAACTTGACTGACAGTCTGGCCGTATCATTGGCTCGCATTACGATCCTCCCATCGATTGACGAATCGTAAGACAGTAGCATGGGCGTGCGCCGAACGGAACCGCGCGCGCAGCCATGCCGCTGGCCAAAGTGCGGGAGAATGGTCAGGCGGCCCTCCCGTCGAAGCTCTGGCGTGGGGTCTGGCCTAGACTCGGGCGTTTACGCCGCGACCGAACGTGACGGAGATCGCATCGCGCTCATTCCCCAGACGATCGCGCCGCGCACGCCCGAGATTGACGCGGCCATTGCGGAAAGGCTTGCAAACATTCGGGCTGGCCCGGTCGCTCCGGCTTCCGCCAGTGCCGAGGAATTCCGCGAGTGGCTTGACACGGTAGAAGGGAAGAAATTCGCCGCCGATAAATGAAGACCGACTTTTCTCCCCGCAAAGCCCGGGACTACAAAAGCCTGCGGTCCACGCCTCCCCGCGAGGTGCGCAGGCGCGCGCTAAAGCGCATTGGCCCGTCCGCGGCGCTTGGGGGGAGAGGCGCTCAGCATCGCGGCTTGCAATTGCAGCTTCATTCGAGCCCGGGCGAGTTGGTCGCCATCGCCAAGCAGTGGTGCACAGGAGAAATTCTGCCACATCATGGCGACACGAGCTTGATCCGGCGCGAAGTCCGGACGGAGTTGCATGACCGTTCCAGCATTTGCAAACGCCGAGCGACCGCCGGTTTCAAGGTAGCTTTCGACCGGAAGGCCATCCGCCAGAAGGATTTCGTGCCCCGGCAGCTCGACATGATAGTAGGTGATGGAATCGACTTTGAGCTGGACGACCGTGGTATTGTTCACCAGGAACTTAATAGGGATCAGCACATCCTCGACGAACACCGAGTGATCTGGTGACAGCAACAACGACCGCTTTGGCCGCCCTTCGCCGAAAGCGTGTGGAGCGATATGGATCGGCCAGACGCGTTCCGGGTCGGCGAGCCGGCGACACGCGACATAGCGGTAACCGATCCATTGAATGATTTGCCTGCCGCCTGAGACGGTCAGTGCAACGTCGCCTACTTGAAGGTGCTCGACGTTCACCGCTCCGCGCGCGGTCGCGATGCGAGTGCCAGCGGCGAAGCAGCTTGCGGCCAGTTCGGCACCGATAGATTCGATAACGATCTGGTTTGGGCTCGCGGTCGAACTGGGGGCGGACAAGTAGGCGGCCAGCGTACCACTGGATGAAGTCGCGATGCTGGCACGCCGCTCGGTCACGTCAAAGAACTGACCCGTCTCGGAGGTGAGAAGGACAGCGTCGGTCATCGGCTGGCCGTCGGCCGTGAATCGCTGGGCGTAGGCGCCTTGAGAAAGAATAGCGGTGGGGTCCGTCCCAAGCTGCCCGCGCGTCTGCCCTTCCCAGGTCACCACGAAACTGCCGTCAGCCTGCAATGCCACGTCAACGTCAGTGAACGTGAACAGGCCAGGCACAGAAATCGTGACGGGTGCGGAATTTGCAACCAGGTTGGAGTCGAGCGATTCTACGACGATCTGGTTTGGGCTCGCGGTCGAACTGGGGGCAGACAAATAGGCGACCAGCGTGCCACTGGCCGAAGTCGCGACACTGGCACGTCGCTCGGTCACGTCAAAGAACTGACCCGTCTCGGAGGTGAGAAGGACTGCGTCGGTCATCGGCTGACCGTCGGCCGCGAATCGCTGGGCGTAGACGCCTTCCGAAAGAATAGCGGTGGGGTCCGTCCCAAGCTGCCCGCGCGTCTGCCCTTCCCAGGTCACCACGAAACTGCCGTCTGCCTGCAATGCCACGTCAACATCGGTGAAGGTGTCCAGGCCGGATGCAGAAATCGTGACTGGTACCGGACTTGCAACCAGGTTAGCGTCGAGCATTTCGACGACGATCTGGTTGGGGGGGCGCGGTCGAATTGGGCGCAGACAAATAGGCGACCAACGTGCCACTGGACAAAGTCGCAGCACTGGCACCTCGCTCGGTCACGTCAAAGGACTGACCTGTCTCGGAGGCGAGAAGGACCGGGTCGGTCATCGCCTGACCATCGGCCGCGAAACGCTGGACGTAGATGCCTTCGGAAAGGATAGCGGTGGGATCCGTCCCAAGCTGCCCGCGCGTCTGACCTTCCCAGGCCACCACGAAACTGCCATCAGCCTGCAATGCCACATCGGCATCGGTGAAGGTGTTCAAACCGGATGCGGAAATCGTGACCAGAGCCATCTTGATCGCCTCGAAATCTTACCGCGTAGACAATATTCCTGAATTGCTCCCAGTGACACGAGAATTCTACTTGTGATATATCCGAAACGAATAACCTGCAGGTTTCGCTCCGCTTCACGGCTCGCCGACCCAACCGTGCCGTTCACACCTGCTTCCAGGCAATCGTCAATATGTCATCGCCAGAACCAGGCAAATCATTTGTCAACTGGATCACTCCGCGACAGCGTCCGATCCGAGTAAGGCTGAGCAAATTTGGCGCGAGACCATTACGGAGTCGTTTGAGGAGCTGGTGCAGCAGGCTGGCGGGACGGCTTGAGCACGGCCTTTGGGCATCCGAGAGCGATACCCGGCGGCCTTGCCGGTTGCTCAACTTCGCAAGTCCTGCCTCGAGACCCAACACTTTACCCACGGTCCGTGAACCCGCACGAAAAATCTGTGTGCATCAGCGTGCATCCGCGGCTGAAATTCCGCGCTTGCGGTCCCGCACATGCACGGTCCGGTGAAGTCAGGTAGATTGCCCACGAACCGACCGGTCCTTCAGGGAGACAGCACATGACGATCCGCCGATTGCAACCGCACGGCCGCCTGAGCGGCGCCGCCATCCATGGCGATACCGTCTACCTCGCCGGCCAGGTTGCCGACGACCCGACCCTGGACACCGAGGGTCAGACCGCCGACGTGCTACGTCAGATCGACGCGCTGCTGGCCGAAGCCGGCACCGACAAGTCCCGCGTACTGTTTTGCCAGGTGTTCCTTGCGGACATTGCCGATATCTCGGCGATGAACCGCGCCTGGGACGCGTGGTACGATCGCGCGAATCCGCCGGGCCGGGCCACAGTGGAAGCCAAGCTGGTTGATCCGCGCTGGCGGGTGGAGATCACGGCGGTCGCTGCCATGGCGTGAGCGCGGCCGCCCCATCCACAACCGCGCGAAGGCAATCGTGGATGGCCGTGACAAGCCCGGCCATGACGGGAATGGCCATGACGGGAATGATCAATCCTGCCGCCGGTTGGGATTATACGTTGAAGCGGAACAGCAACACTTCGCCGTCCTTGACGACATACTCCTTGCCCTCAACCCGCATCTTGCCCGCGTCCTTCGCGCCCAGCTCGCCCTTGCAGGCGACGAAGTCGTCATATGCGATCGTTTCGCAGGCAATGAAGCCGCGCTCGAAGTCCTTGTGGATCACGGCCGCCGCCTGCGGCGCCTTCGTCCCCGTCACGATCGTCCAGGCGCGCGTCTCCTTCGGCCCCACGGTGAAATAGGTGATCAACCCCAGCAGGTCGTAGCCAGCACGGATCACCCGGTCCAAACCACTGTCGTGCAGTCCAAGCCCGTCCAGGAACTCCGCGCGATCGGCTTCCGGCAACTGCGCCACCTCGGCCTCGATCGCCGCCGACACGATCACCGTCCGCGCACCCTCGGCCTTCGCCCGCGCCTCGACCGTGGCGGAGAACGCATTGCCGGTCGCGGCCGAAGCCTCCTCGACGTTGCACACATACAGCACGGGCTTGGCAGTCAGCAGTTGCAGTCGCCTCACCGCCTCTTCCTGCCCCGCCGGGATGGCGGTGCGCGCAGGACGGCCTTCCTGCAGCGCCGCAACCAGCGGCTCCATCAGAGCCACCACGGCAATACTGTCCTTGTCGGCGCCGCGTGCCTTCTTCTGCGCCGCATACAGCCGCTTCTCCAGGCTTTCCAGATCCGCGAGCATCAGCTCGGTCTCCACCGTCTCCGCGTCGCGCAGCGGATCGATCGAGCCTTCCACATGCGTCACGTCGGCGTCCTCGAAGCAGCGTAGTACGTGGATGATCGCATCGACCTCGCGGATGTTGGCGAGGAACTGATTGCCGAGGCCCTCGCCCTTGCTGGCCCCGCGCACCAGCCCGGCGATGTCGACGAATTCCAGGCTGGTCGGAATGATCTTGGCCGACTTGCCGATCGCCGCCAGCACGTCCAGCCGCCTGTCCGGCACCGCGACACGCCCGACATTCGGCTCGATCGTGCAGAACGGATAGTTCGCCGCTTGCGCCGCGGCGGTCGCGGTCAGCGCGTTGAACAGCGTCGATTTGCCGACGTTGGGCAGGCCGACGATACCGCAGTTGAAACCCATCTACGCCTCACCAGGGGGCGCCAACAACGCCAACTTGGTCATGAATTCCTCGGGTTTGCCGTCGGCCAGCAGCAACGCGGCATCGGCCACCGCGTCCAGCACCCGCACCAGCCAGTCGCGATCGTCCCTGCCGAAATCGCCGAGCACATGCCCCAGCACGCGCTCCTTCTCCCCGGGATGGCCAATCCCCAGCCGCACCCGCCAATACTCCGGGGTGCCGAGCATGCGGTCCATGCTGCGCAACCCGTTATGCCCGGCCGCGCCGCCGCCACGCTTCACCCGCACCTTGCCGGGCACCAGGTCCAACTCGTCATGGAACGCGGTGATCGCCTCCGGTTCCAGCTTGTAGAACGCGGCCGCTGCCTGCACCGATTCACCCGAGGCGTTCATGTAGGTCTGCGGCTTCAGCGCCAACACCTTGTGCTGGCCGACCATGCCCTCGGCCACCAATCCCTTGAAACGCTGCCGCCACGGGCTGAACCCGTAGCGGATGGCAATCACATCCAGCGCCATGAAGCCGATGTTGTGCCGGTTCCGAGCCATGCCCGGCTCCGGATTGCCGAGCCCGACCCAGAGCTGCATGACACCTCCGCGGCTGCGATCAGCCCCGCCTGCCCTTGTCCCGGCCCTCTTTCTTGGCGGCCGGCGCTTTCGCCGCCGGCGCCGCTACGACCGGTGCCGCCACCGCCGCCGGCGCTGCCTCCGCCGCCGCCTCGGTCATCTTGGTGGGCGGCGCCACGGTAGCGACGACGAAGTCACGCCCGGTTATCACCGGCTGCGTCCCCTCGATCCCCTTCAGGTCGTGCCAGCGAACGTTGTCGTTGAAGTCGAGGCCGTTCAGATCAGCGACGAACTGCTCCGGGATATGGTCCGGATCGCAATAGACCTCGACCGCATGGCGCACCACGTTCAATACGCCGCCACGCTTGAGACCGGTGCTCAGCGCCTCATTGTCGAAATGCACCGGCACCGCCACGCGGATCTTCTCGCCAGCAGCAAGGCGCTGGAAATCCACGTGCTCCGGCGCATCCGACACCGGATGAAACTGCACGTCGCGGATCAGCGCCCGCGTCGGCACGCCATCCACCGCCACCTCATAAACGCGCGACTGCCAGCCAGCCCGCGTCAACTCGCGCAACACCGAGCGCGGCTCCAACGAAATCAGGCTGGGCGCCAGATGCGCCCCGTAAATCACCGCGGGCACCCTGCCCGCTCGCCGTGTCGCACGCGCCGCCCCCTTACCGGCTCGCGCACGCGCCTCGGCCTCGATCGTCACGACATTGGCCATGGTGTGCTCCCGCAAATACCAAACGCCGGCCTCCAGGGGTGCCGGCGCGCGGCGGCGGTGTAGCCGAAGGCTAGCGCCGCGGCAAGGTGACTATCCGAATGGAGAAAGGCCGGGGCTTTGCCCCGGACCCCACCAAGGGGCGCTGCCCCTTGGAACCCCGCCAAGGGCTCCGCCTCTGGTGGGGGTCCAGGGGGCAAAGCCCCATAGGCGTTAACTTACCGCTTGACCCGGCTCGAACTCGGTAGGATTCTCGGGGCGGATGCAAAACACGGCATCTCTCCCATCGGATCAGTTCGACAGCCTGTTGCACCAGCTTCCCGGCACTGTCGATCTCGACCAGATTGCCCGGCAGACCAAGGCGATCGAGCGCCAGCGCGAGATCGGCAGCGGCGCCGACCTGCTGCGCCTTGCCCTGGCGCGCGGTCCCGGTGGCTTGTCGCTGAGCGAAACTGCCGCCTGGGCAACCATGCTCGGCCTCGCCAAGATGAGCGACCCGGCGGTCAAGAAACGGCTCGACAAGGCGGTCGAGTTCCTCGACGCCGTGATGGCGTGCCAGCTGGCGGACAAGGCTCCCGGTGCCGCGGTGCGCTGGGCTGGGCGCATCCTGCGCAATGCCGACGGCAGTTGCTTCCGCGAGCGCGGCAGCAAGACGACCAGTTGGCGGCTGCATGCGGTCTACGATCTCGGCCGCGGCGGTTTCTCGCACCTGGAGCTGACCGACAAGCATGGTGCCGAGGCGATCGAGCGTGGCGCACCCATCCCAGGCGAGATCCGCATCGGCGACCGCAACTTTGCCCGCGCCGCGAGTCTGCACCGCTTCCGCCAGGAAGGCGCCAATCAGGCCGATTTCATCGTTCGGGTGGGTTGGAACGCCTTCAGCCTGATCCGCCCGGACGGGTCCGACTTCGATCTCATCACCCATCTCGGTACCCTGCCGGCCGACATGGCGCCGCACGAAGTGATCCTGCGCGCCAGGGTTGGCGTGCTGGACCCGCCGCTGCCGCTGCGCCTGATCGTCCGGCGCAAGACCCCGGAGACGACCGAAGCCGCCCGCAACAAGTTGCGCGCCGAGGCTTCGCGCAAGCAGAAGGTGCTCGATCCGCGCAGCCTGATTGCAGCGGAATTCATGATCCTGGCTACCTCGCTGCCGGCGGAAGGCTATCCGGCCGAGGAAGTGCTCGCCGTCTATCGCCTGCGCTGGCAAATCGAACTGGCGTTCAAGCGACTGAAATCCCTGCTGCGGATGGACCGCATTCCGACCCGCACCGAGCGGGCGTCACGAAGTTGGCTCACCGCGCATCTCATTCTGGCCCTGTTGTGCGACGATCTCAGCCAGGAGTTCCTGGAGTCTTCCCCCTGAGGACCTGCTCGATGCCACCTACATCCCCTCGCTCTGGCGCGCGTGGGACATTACCCGGCGCGTGCTGCTGCTTGCTGTCCTCGGCAGCCTCACCGTCGATGATCTGCTGCACGCCGGACCCAATGTCCACCGCCGGCTCGCCCACTCCAGGCGAAAACGAACACCACATGTCCGTTACCCCATCCGGCGGTAAGTTAACGCCTATGGGGCAAAGCCCCCTGGCGGGTTTCAGGGCAGCGCCCTGACCTTCCTCCATTCAGGTAGTTGCCTTGCCGTGGTGCTGGTCCTTGACGTGGGCCGCGCTCGGGCGAGCATAATGGACTGTCGGTCAGGAAACGTTCGTCGGGGCAGGTGCATGATCAACGACGTCATCGCGCGCGCCGGGCGCAACACCCTCAGCGATGCTGTTGTGCGCGCTGCTGCCCGGTTCCGTGACCGCGAGGCTCTGGTGTTTGGCGACCGCAGGTGGAGCTTCAGGGCGATCGACGCCGCCACCAGCCGCGTTGCGAGCCGTTTGATCGATATCGGGTTGCGGCCGGGTGATCGCGTTGCCGCCTATGGCCGCAATTCCGACACTTACCTGATTGCGTTCCTCGCCTGCTGCCGTGCCGGCCTGGTGCATGTGCCGGTGAACTATGCGCTGACCGGGGGCGAACTGCGCTACATCCTGGAGCAGTCGGGCGCTCGCGCGCTGCTGACCGCGCGGGCGCTCGAGGCCAACGTTGCGGGCATCGAGATCGAGATACGCGGCCGGTTCGACGGCGGCGGTGAGCTCGACATCCTGGCTATCGCGCTCGACCCGACGGGGCCGCCTGATGTCGATCCGCCGACCGGCGATGATTCGCTGGCGCAGATCGTGTATACGTCCGGAACGACCGCGGCGCCCAAGGGCGCGATGATGACGCATCGGGCGATGATGTCGCAGTACTACTCCGTCATCCACGAAATGGATTACACCGCGGAGGATCGTGCCCTGGGCGCGCTGCCGCTGTACCACACCGCGCAGATGCACGCTTTTACCATCCCGCAGATGTTGGTCGGCGCGCGCACCGTGTTGATCGAGGCGCCGGTTCCCGATGTGGTGCTGCGGCTGATCGAGCAGGAGCGCATCACCTCGTTCTTCTCTCCGCCGACCGTCTGGATCAGCCTGCTGCGCCATCCGGACTTCGCCACGCGCGATCTGCGCTCGCTGCAGCGGATCTATTACGGAGCGTCGATCATGCCGGTGCCGGTGCTGCGGGAGCTGCGCGAGAGGCTGCCCGACGCCAGGCCATACAATTGCTATGGCCAGACCGAGATAGCGCCGCTTGCCACCGTCTTGCGCCCGGAGGAACACGACGCCCGTCCGGCGTCGTGCGGTCGGCCGGCGCTGAACGTGGAGACCCGCGTGGTCGATCCGGACATGAACGACGTGCCGCCGGGCACGCATGGCGAGATCGTGCACCGCTCGCCGCATTTGCTGGTCGGCTATTGGAACAAGCCGAAGGAAACCGAGGAAGCCTTCGCCGGCGGATGGTTTCATTCCGGCGATGTCGGATACGCCGACGAGGGCGGCTATCTGTACATCGTCGATCGCATCCGCGACGTGATCAACACCGGCGGCGTGCTGGTGGCCAGCCGCGAGGTGGAGGAGGCGCTGTTCACCCACCCGGCCGTCTCCGAGGTCGCGGTGGTTGGCCTGCCCGACGACAAATGGATCGAAGCCGTCACGGCCTTCGTCGTGCTGCGCGAGGGCTGCGCGGTGGAGGCAGACGCGTTGATCGTGCACGCGCGTCAGCACGTCGCACCGTTCAAGCTGCCCAAGCGCGTGGTGTTCGTGGCCAGTCTGCCGCGTAACACCGCGGGCAAGCTGCTGAAGCGCGAATTACGGCGTGAATACGCTGCCTGATATACCACTTATACTAACGGTCCTAAACATTGACGCACGGGCCGCTACCCCCTCCGTCATACCGGCGCAGGCCGGTATCCACGACTGTGTGCCAGGCATGGCGCTGATCTTGGAGGTGCAAGTCCTCTACGGGCCGATTGGCCGGAACCGTTAGCCGAAGGCAACTGCTCTGCCGCGAGGCAGGTGGGGAGGAAGCCGGAGGCAAAACTCGGAGCTGACGAACAGACATCGGATACCAGGCTGGTGCGGTGGGGTAACCCGGCAGTGGACGGGAACGCCCAAAAGCCAAGCGGACACGCGCACAGGTAAATCCGGCAGCGGCCGAGGGAAGGATCAGTGTCTTACCCTGGGAGATCTCCGCATTTCTCCCGACGATCGGAGCAGGGGGCCGGCGACGGTTCTCGACGGGTGCGGAGAAGTCAGCCGAGGCCATAGTAGTTCGAGCAACCGGGCGAAGGGCCGAATTCGACAAGCAAGGAGCAGCTTGGACCGTTCGATGGACGTGAAGCGGCAGCAAGGCGGTGCGGACCAAAGGGACCTTCTCGACGAGGCCCTGATGGCTGCGCTGCGCCACGGCGCAACCGGGGAAGGCGGAACCGGACCTGGAGCAAGCGAGGAGCCACAAGCGTCTGCGGCATGGTCGCAGGAACGAGCCTTGACGCGGCATCTGATGGAGGAAGTGACCGGCTCGGCGAACCTGAACCGAGCCTACAAACGGGTGAAGGCGAATGACGGCGCGGCGGGGGTGGACGGGATGGATGTCACCGAGCTGCTTGCGTGGATCGCCGGCAACCGCGAAGCGCTGATTGCAAGTTTGCTGGACGGCAGCTACCAGCCGCAGCCTGTGCGTGGGGTGCAAATCCCCAAGCCGGGCGGCGGGATGCGCCAGTTGGGCATCCCTACGGTGGTGGATCGTCTGGTGCAGCAGGCGATCGCGCAGACCCTGGAACCGTTGCTCGACCCGACGTTTTCGGCATCGAGCTTCGGCTTCCGTCCCGGACGCGGCGCACATGACGCGCTGCGACAGGCCCGGGAATACGTGGCCGACGGGTATGAGATCGTCGTGGACCTGGACCTCGAGAAGTTCTTCGATCGGGTCAACCACGACATTCTGATGTCCCGCCTGGCGCGGCGCATCGGCGACAAGCGCCTGCTGCGCATCATCCGGCGCTTCTTGCAGGCCGGCATGATGACAGACGGTGTGTGCAACGAACGGCACGAGGGCACGCCCCAGGGCGGCCCGCTGTCGCCACTGCTGTCCAATCTGCTGCTGGACGACCTGGACAAGGAGTTGGAACGCCGGGGACACCGCTTCTGCCGTTACGCCGACGATTGCAATATCTATGTGCGGTCGCAGGCGGCGGGCGAGCGGGTGATGGCGTCGGTGACGTCGTTCCTGGAGGACAAGCTCCGGCTCAAGGTCAACCGGCAGAAGAGCGCAGTCGCTCCGGTCGGGGAACGTCAGTTCCTCGGCCACCGGCTGGGCAGGGGAGGCACGCTTGGTATCGGGCGCAAAAGTCTGGCCCGCGCCAAGGACCGCCTGCGGGAGATCACGCGCCGCAACCGGGGCGACTGCCCGCTGGAGCGGATGATCGAGCAGGCGAACCGCTTCACCGTGGGCTGGGTGACGTACTATCGCCACGCCCAGTGCAAGAGCGCGCTGCGCGACCTCGACGGATGGCTCCGTCGCAAGCTGCGTTGCGTGGAGCTCAAGCGCTGTAAGCTCGTCCGCACGATGGTCAGGTTTCTGATCGGGAACGGCGTGACGCGGGGCAACGCCCTGAAACTGGCCTCGTCGGGAAAGGGATGGTGGCGCCTGACCGACAGCCAGCAGGCCAAGCAGGCCATGCCCATCGCGTGGTTCGACGCGCTCGGGTTGACCCGGCTGGCCGACCATCATGCCGCACTCAACCTTGTCGGAAACCGCCGTGGTACGCGATCCGTACGCCCGGTGGTGTGAGAGGGGCGCTCCGCGAGGGGCGTCCCTACTCGATTTCTTTGCTGCAACGAAGGCAAGTCGTGGATACCGGCCTGCGCCGGTATGACGGGGGTAGCACCGAAGAGTCGATCATTCGGACGCTTGGCATAAGAAATTCGGCCTGGGATCCTGGACCGACGTTCAGGCGGCCACTCGGATCGCTGCATCCAGATGGGCGATCAAGCCAGCAACCTCGGCGGCCGGCAGCGGGTGGCTGAACAGGTAGCCTTGCACTTCGTTGCACCGCTCGGCCTGCAGCATCGTAAGCTGCGCGGTTGTCTCGACACCCTCGGCGATGACGGACATGCCCAGTGCGCGGCCGAGATCCACGATCGTGTGGACGATCGCCAGCGCGTCCGGCTTGACCCCCAGGTCTCGAATGAACGATCGATCGATCTTGATCGTGTCGAATGGGAAACTTCGCAGATAGCCGATCGATGCGTAGCCGGTTCCGAAATCATCCAGCGAGATGCTCAGCCCGAGACTCTGCAGCCGATCCAGGATCTTCAACGTCGCAGGTGTGTCCTGCAGCATGAGCGACTCGGTGATCTCCAGTTTGAGGCGTTCCGGCGGCAATCCGGAGGCTTTCAGTGCGCTACGGATGGTCGCCACCAGATCCGGATTCTTGAACTGCATTGGCGACAGGTTGACCGCCACGGTAATTGCGTCCGGCCATGTCGCGGCTTGCCGGCAGGCCTCCTGGACGATCCAGTCGCCCAGCGGCACGATCAGCCCGATCTCCTCGGCCAGCGGGATGAATTCCATTGGTGGAACCAGACCTCGCTGCTTGTGCCGCCAGCGGACCAGCGCCTCAAGACCGCTCAGCGCGTAGGTCTGCGCATTGAGAATCGGCTGAAAGAACAGTTCGAACTCGCCGTTCGCCACTGCCCTGCGCAGGTCCGTCTCCAACGCGTGGCGGACCTGCATCTGCGTGTCCATGACCGGCTCGAAAAATCGGTAGGTTCCGCGACAATCCGCTTTCGCGCGATACAGCGCCATGTCGGCGCTTTTGAGCAACGTCTCGGCATCGGCGCCGCGACGCGTGTCGAGCGCGATGCCCACACTGGTGCCGATCGTGACCTGGTGAGCCCCCAACTGAAACGGCCGGGCGAGTGCTTCGATAAGGCGCTCCGCCAGGGCAACGGCCTGACCCGGCTGCTCGCCGCCGACTTGCACGATGGCAAACTCGTCGCCACCGAGCCGCACCACGATGTCCTCGTCACGCACGCTGGCACGCAGCCGCTCGGCCGCGGCGCATAGCAGCGCATCGCCGACCGCATGGCCGAACGTGTCATTTACATTCTTGAAATGATCCAGGTCGAGGCAGAGCACGGCGAGGTTTTCGTCACGCGCCCGGTGATCCGATTCCTGACCTATTCGCTCGCGCAGCAGCACGCGGTTCGGCAAGCCGGTCAAGGCGTCGTGCCGCGCCATGTAGACCAGCCTTGCCTCGGCCTCGCGCCGTTCGGTGATGTCCTCGTGTGTGGCAACCGAGCCGCCATCCGGCATCGGTCGGCGATGGATGGAAATGACGCGACCGTTCTTGAGCTCGACAATCGTGTCACTGGGTTCGTGGGAGGTCTTGATCGCGTCGCGCGACGCCAGGTATTCATCTCGGGTCATGTCGGGAAACGCCCCGACCGCGAAACGATGATCGATGATCTCCCGGAGCGTGGTTCCCGGGCGGATCGCCACCATGGGCAGATTATACATCTCGGCATAGCGCCGGTTGGCCAATATCAGCCGGTGCGCGCCGTCGAAAAAGCAGACGCCCTGCGTCAGATTGTTGAGCGCCACGTCGAAGCGCTGGTTCTGGATCTGCAGCTCGCGCGCCGCGCGGCCGAACGCATGCGGCGCGCGAGCGCGGACGGCAGCACAGACCGAAGACAAAAGTCGGGTCAGTCTTGTCAAGGCGCGGCTTTCGGGCGGATGGGGCGGTGGGTCGTTTAGGTCGCTTCGCAGATATAGCGGCCCGCGGTGTCCAAATGGTTACCAATCAACATACCGGGGTAATCGCCCAACCTGCCGGGGTGTCGGCGGCCCGTCGGGCATCGAGCGAGAGATTGGGTCGCCTGCCGCGATGGATGCGATCCGCGCCGCCTGAATGATCTCGGCTATTCGGGTCGTGCATCTTGATCCGATAGCGTATTGTGACTGCGCGAAACCCAGGACTTTCGCCAGCAGAATTTCAACCGACTCATGGCAACGATCATGGAGGATGACTGTTAATATAAGTCTTTGTTTGGCGATCTGCGGCGGTCTGTTAACGGCTGGTTCACCGTCCGGCGGGATATTGGAATCGTCGCCAAAATCGTACGGCAACCTGTCACGACGGATTTCTGTCCGTTCCATCGACGGCCGGGAAACCGACCGATCAAGGCCGATTTAGGGAGGCGAATTTTCACACCCCGTTAAGGCCTCGTTCATGAAATGCATACCTAGATCCAACAAACCAGATATGCCTCTCGCAAATTTGGAACACCGTAAATAGCGCTCTGATGAAACTCCGCACCGTCTTCCTTCTGTGCTTCGCTACGGCGTGCCTGCCCGCGGTGGGTTGGTCGGCCTGGATCGCCTGCCGCGCCCAGTCGGAGTGGGCCGGGGCGACGACGGCCGTTCGCGCGGCGCGAGCCATGGGCGACGCCCTGCACCTTGTTGAGGCCTTGTCGATCGAGCGCGGCGCCTTGCAGGAACGCGCCCTGTCCGATAGCCCGGTTGCCATGGACCTGGCGGAGATCGCGTCGCAGAACGATGCCCTGCTCAACCATGCGCAGCGTAGCCTGCATGCTGCGGGCCTGTCGGACGAAGCGGTGACGAAGGCACGGGAGATGCTGGGTGCCGCACGCGCCGGTGTGGCCGAGGCTATCCGCCTTCCCCTGGCGAAGCGCGACCCGAAGCTGGTGCCGGCGATGATGGCGCAACTCTTCGCACGGTTGGATGCGGTCGAGGTCGCCATGGCACAGGCGGAGGGGGGGGTAGGCCGAGCCAACGCCGCGGTCGGCGCCTTGGTCGCGGTCGGCAGCCTCGCCGTCGAGATGCGTTCCGCCGCCGGCCGGCGCAGCAGCTACCTGAGCGGTTGGATGGGCGGCCTGCTCCTTGCACCGAACCAACTCAACGACGCGATGTACCTGACGGGCCAGGTCCAGCATGCCTGGAATCGTCTGCAACGACAGGTTCTCATCGTCGGTGAGCCCCCGCGCCTGGTGGCTGCCGTCGCCGCGACCCGCAACGGCTTCTTTCGGGAAGCGGAGCCGCGTTACCGTGAATTCGTGGCTCTCGCGCAGGCTGGCAGCGCGCGGCCCATGTCGATTGCCGCATTCCGCAACTGGACAGTGGAGGCGCTGACCGGGACGCTTATCGCGCGGGACGCCGCCATCACCGAAGCACTTGCCTATGGCAAGGCCCTGGCCTTCGCGGCCCTGGCGCGCTTGGCGATCGCCGCGGCAACGACATTCGGCTTGGTCATATTTGGGGGCGGGGCGTTTCTGGTGCTGCTGCGCCGCCTGGTTTTGCCCGTCCAGCACCTGACTGCCGCGGTTACGCGCCTTGCGGACGGCGATGTCGCGGCCGAAATACCCGAGCGCGGACGGCGCGACGAGATCGGCGCCATGGCGGCCGCAATAGAGGTTTTTCGCGAGAACGCCATCGCCCGTTTTCAGGGCGAGGCGGCGCTGCGGCGCACCAACCTGCAGTTCGACGCGGCGTTGAACAGCATGCTGCAGGGCATGATGGTGTGGAGCCCTGACCTGCGGGTGCAACTGGTCAATGGACGCTTCTTCGCGATCTGTCGCATGCCCTTGGGAAGCATCGCGGCCGGCATGACGCTGCGTGAGGTGATCGACACCAGCCTTCGCCACGGGCGGTATCCGGGCGAAGATCCTGACGAACTCTGCGCCCACTACACCGCGCAACTAAGCGCACGGCACTCGAGTGACGTCGAGGTGGCGATGCGCCCCGGCCTGATCGTGCGAGTCGGGAGCGTGCCTATGGTCAATGGGGGCTGCGTCGTCACTTTCGAGGACGTCACCGAGCAGCGCCACAACGAGCGGCAGATCACTTTTTTGGCACGCCACGACACGCTGACTGGCCTGCCGAACCGCATGCTGCTCCAGGACCATCTGGAGGCCGCGGTCACCGGACTGAGCGAGGGCCAGCACTTTGCCGTGCTCTGCCTTGACCTCGACCATTTCAAGGAGGTCAACGATACGCTCGGTCACGCCGCTGGCGACGTGTTGCTGCGGTTGGTGGCCGAACGCCTGCGCCACTGCGCGCGTGACGGTGACCTGATCGCCCGTCTCGGCGGCGACGAGTTCGCAATCGTGCTGGCCAGTGGGGTCGACGGCGCGGCATCCGCGACCTCGCTGGCAACACGGGTTATCGAGTTGATCGGGGCACCCTATGAGGTGCAAGGTCGTGATTTCGTGATTGGCGCGAGCATTGGCATCGCGCTGTCTGAGCCGGGGATCCCGGGCGCCGAGTTCTTGAAGCGCGCCGACGTTGCGCTTTACCGGGCGAAGGAGGAACGCGGCACCTTCGTCATGTTTGCCGCCGGCATGGATGATCACCTGCATGCCCGTCGTGGGCTGGAGGCGGATCTACGGCTCGCTATCCAGCGCAGCGAGTTCGAACTCTACTACCAGCCGCTGTACAGTCTTGTAGAGGACCGCGTCACCGGCTTTGAGGCGCTGCTGCGCTGGAACAGCCCGACCCGCGGCCGCGTCGCGCCCGCCGACTTCATTCCACTCGCCGAGCAGACCGGATTGATCGTTCCTATCGGCGAATGGGTTCTGCGCACCGCGTGCGCCGAGGCGGCGTCCTGGCCCGCCTATGTCCGCGTGGCGGTGAATTTTTCGCCGGTGCAGTTCAAAAGCAAGCGTCTCGTGGCGCTGGTGCAGGAGACGCTGGAAGCGAGCGGGCTGGTGCCGCGACGGCTGGAGCTGGAGATCACCGAAACGGTGCTGCTGCAGGAGACCGAACTGGTGATGACGATGCTGCACAGTCTGCACGACCTTGGTGTTCGCATCTCGATGGATGATTTCGGCACGGGATATTCCTCGCTGAGCTATCTGCGCCGCTTCCCGTTCGACAAGATCAAGATTGACCGCTCCTTCGTCGGCGATCTCTTGGGGCCGCCAAACGCCGCCGGGGGCACGACGGCCGAATGGCCTTCGGCGGCGGCAACGAGCGCGGCGATGATAGTGCGAGCCATAACCGGGCTTGGCTTGAACCTCGGCATGTTGATCACCGCCGAAGGGGTGGAGAACGCCGAGCAGTTTGCGCAGGTGCGCCAGGAGGGTTGCACCGAGGTGCAAGGCTACTTCATCAGCCCGCCGCGGCCGGCGTTGGAGGTCATGGCGATGCTGCGGCGGCGGGAGACCGCGCCGGTTCCGATTGCCAGCGGTTGGCGCGCCTTGTCGCGCCAGGTGGCGTAACGGACGCGACCGGCGGGGTTGGTGGTGTCGGCTGTCGCGACGGGTGCGATCCGCGCCGCGTGGGCGTTATACAAGCTACAGGCGTGGCAGCGTGCCCGCCGCGTGCAGCGCCGCGATCTCGTCCGCGTCGATCCAGCCAGCGAGTGCGTCGGCAACCCCGGCCGCGTCGGCGGGCGACGGCGCGTGTGGCAGGTCAGGCACCGTTCGGGAGAATCGCGGCGCCGGGCCCGGTTGGACGACCCCGTCCACCGTCACATACGTGCCGCGCGCGGCATGGTGCGGATGGTTGGGCGCTTCCTCCATCGTCAGCACCGGGGCGAAGCACACATCGGTGCCTTCCAGCCGGGCGCACCATTCGTCGCGCGGTCGCGACAGCACCACCGTCGCGATCCGCGCGCGGCTCTCATGCCAGCGCGCGCGATCGAGCTGCGCCGGCATCGTCGCCGGATCGATCTCCAGACGGCGCAGCAGCTCGGCGTAGAACTTCGCCTCGATCGGGCCGAGCGAGATGTACTGCCCATCGCCGCAGATGTAGACATCGTAGAACGGTGCGCCGGAATCGGTGATGTTGCTGCCGCGCGCGTGGCTCCAGCGTCCTTCCGCCAGCATCCCGTAGAGCGAGGTCATCAACGACGCGATTCCATCGACCATCGCCGCGTCCACCACCTGCCCCTTGCCGGAGCGCGCTGCCTCGTAGCAACCGCACATGATGCCGAATGCCAGGTACATCGCGCCGCCGCCGAAATCGCCGATCAGGTTCAGCGGCACTGCCGGGGGGCCGCCGGCACGGCCGATCGCATGCAGCGCGCCGGTCAGCGCGATGTAATTAAGGTCGTGCCCGGCCGCCTGCGCCAACGGCCCGTCCTGGCCCCACCCGGTCATGCGGCCGTAGATCAGCCGCTTGTTGCGCGCCAGGCACACATCCGGGCCAAGCCCCAGCCGCTCCATCACACCGGGACGAAATCCCTCGATCAGCGCGTCGGCCTGCTCGATCAGCCGTAGCGCCAGGTCGGTCCCATCCGGCCGCTTCAGATCGAGCGGGATCGCCTTGCGACTGCGCAGCAGCAGGTTGAAGCGCGTGTCGCGCTGGATGCCCAGATCGCTCGGTGTGGTGCGATCGATGCGCAGCACGGTGGCGCCGAGATCGGCCAGCAGCATGGCGCACATCGGTCCCGGGCCGATGCCGGTCATCTCGATCACCTTCAAACCCGCGAGCGGTCCCATGCGCGCTATGCCTTCGCGCGGGCGCGGATCGCGACGGCGCGTTTGAGCACCGTGCGGGCGCGTTCCACCACCGGAATGTCGATCATGGCGCCCTCAAACTGCACCGCCCCGACGCCGTCGGCGTACGCCTTGTCGTAGGCCGCCACCATACGCCCCGCGCGATCGACTTCCTCGGCCGTGGGAGAGAATTCCTCGTTCAACACCGGCACCTGCAGCGGGTGGATTGCGCTGGCGCCGACGAAGCCCAGCCGCTTGGACCGGCGCACGATGGCGCGGAACGCATCCTGGTCGCGGAAATCGGCGATCGAGCCGACGAACCCCAGCGGCAGAATGCCGGCCGCGCGCGCGGCGAACACCGTGTGCTGCTTGGGATACAGCAGCGCGTCAGGGTCGGGCTGCATGCCGACCGAGGCAGTGAAATCCTCCGTCCCCAGGCTCAGTCCGACCACGCGCGGGTGCGACCTGGCGATCGCCTCGATGCGGAAGAAGCCGACGGCGGTTTCCACCAGCGCGACGAACTGCAGCTTGCCAGCTTGCATGCCACGTTCCGCCTCCAGTTCATCGACGATCTCGGCCACCGCCTGGACGTGTTCGGGGCTGTCGACCTTGGTCAGCATCAGCGCGGCCACCCCCGGAATGACCGCTGCCTCCAGGTCGCGCACCAGTAGCCGCCAGGGCCGATTCACCCGCACCAGCACGTCGGCGCCGTTGCGCGCGACGCGCGGGATCGCATCGGCGATCACCGTGCGGGCACGCTCTTTCTGCGATGGTGCGATCGAGTCCTCCAGATCGAGGATGATCCCGTCTGCACCGCGATCGGCGCCGGTATTGACGAATTTCTCCACTGTGACCGGAACGAACATCAGCGACCGCCAGGCCGGTAGATCGTCGCGCATGATCATGCTTCCTTGATGACGCCTGCCTGGATCAGTTCGGCACGGCGGGCTGCATCGCAGCCGATCGCTTCCAGAATCTCACGCGTGTGCTCACCCAGCGCGGGCGCCGGCGTGCGCAGGCTGCCGGGCGTGTCGGACAGCCGCGGCACGACGTTGTGCATCACCACGGACCCGGCTTCGGCGTCCGGTGCTTCCACCAGCACGCCGCGGGCCTGCACGTGGGGATCGTCCATCAGTTGGTCGATGTCGTACACCGGTGTCGCCGTGACCTCCGCTTCCTGGAAGACGCGCATGTTGTCCTCCAGCGAGCGCGCGGCGATGAAATCAGCCACCGCGCCATCGCAGTCGTCGATGTTGCGGATCCGATCGGTGTTGGTGCGGAAGCGCGGATCGTCGATCATGTCGGCGCGGCCGATGGCGCGGAACAGCCGCTCCGCCATCACCTGGATCGAGGCGGAGATCGCAATGAACCGCCCGTCGCTGGTGGCGTAGACGTTGCGCGGCGAGGTGGTCAGCGAGCGGCTGCCGGTGCGGGCAGGCAGCGCGCCGGACACCCGGTAGGTCGCGGCTTCCGGTCCCAGGATCGAAATGATCGGGTCCAGCAACGGCAGGTCGATCACCTGGCCCTTGCCGCCGTGCTCGACCACGCGCAGCGCGATCATCACCGCGTAGGCGCCGTACAGCCCCGCCACCATGTCGGCCAGCGCCAGCGGCGGCAGCACCGGAGGACGATCGCCGAAGCCGTTCTTCGACGCGAAGCCACTCATTGCCTCTACCAGCGTGCCGAAGCCGGGGCGGTCGCGATATGGGCCGTCCTGGCCGAAGCCGGTGACGCGGACGATGACCAGGCCGGGGTTGCGCGCGTGCAGTTCGGCGGGGCCGATGCCCATTTCCTCTAGCGTTCCGGGCCGGAAGTTCTCGATCAGCACTTGCGCGGTGGCGGCAAGGTCCAGCAATAGCGCGCGGCCCTGCAACGGGCGCAGGCTCAGCGCCAGCGACTTCTTGTTACGCGCATAGACCTTCCAGTGCAGGCTGAGGCCCTTGACGCGCCATGCGCGCAGCGGGTCGCCGATTTTCGGATCCTCGATCTTGATCACCTCGGCGCCGTGATCGGCAAGCTGCAGGCTGACCATATTGCCGGCCACCAGGCGCGACAGGTCGAGCACGCGAATGCCCGCAAGCGGCGGCGTGGCGGATGGATCGAATTCGATGCGCGGGATCATGTGCACGTCATGGCTGGTGAAAACACTCCCCCTCCCCTTGAGGGCTTTGGCCGCGAAGCGGACGAAGGTTGGGGGGAGGGGTCGGTGCGTACGAGGCTTCGCTGTGAAACTGGCACCAACCCCTCCCCCCGCCCCGCTCCCTCAAGGGGAGGGGGAGTGTTTTCACCAGCCAACCAAACCGACTTACCACTCTCATTCCATTCGACTTGTGTACTGGTGTGACCGCGCTACTCTGGGTCCAGACGCAGGTGGCCCGCAAGGGCTGAAACGGGAACGCGAAGCCGGGCAAAAACCTGGAGCATCCGCGGCTGCCCCCGCAACTGTAGCGGCGAGCCTGGTTCCAGATTGTCATTGTCCCGGCCAAGGGATGAGAAGGCGGAACCAGGCGGTGACCCGTGAGCCAGGAGACCGGCCGGTGTCGAGACTGTTGCGTGCAGCGGGCGGGGTGCACCGGTGCGGCGGGTGAAAGACCCGTAGGCGGCTGTCGTCCCAGCAACGGGATCGCCGCCGAGCCGCGAGCGGTCCCAGACGAAGGAGGACCGCATGCGCCGCATTCAGGCTGCCATGTTGCTGTGCGCCATACAGCTCGGCACTGGGCTGTCGCTGGCGTTCGCCGATGACACAACACCAATCGTCAGTACCCCGCTACCGGACATGGTGGTGACTGCCACGCGCATCCCGACCGCGATCGAGAACATCCCCGCCGGCGTCTCGGTGGTCGACCGCGCGACGATGGAGACACGCGACTACAACACGCTGGTCGATGCGCTGTCGGCGCTGCCAGGGCTGCGCGTCGTGCAATCCGGCGGGCCGGGCGGCAACGCGAGCGTGTTCATCCGCGGCACCAACTCCGACCATGTGCTGGTGCTGCTGAACGGCATGCCGATCAACGACGCGGCGGATCCTGACGGCGCATTCAATTTCGGCGTGGACACGCTTGGCGATATCGAGCGGATCGAGGTGGTGCGTGGACCGATGGCCGCGGTGTATGGGTCGAACGCGATCGGCGGCGTAATCAACCTGATCACCCGCAAGGGGACGCAGCCGGGGCTGCACCTCACCGGCGACCTGGCGGGCGGCTATCCGGCGCAGGGCATGGGCACGGTCAATGCGTCCGGCATCAGTGGGCAGTGGGATTACTCCGCCACTGTGGAAGCACAGACACAGCGCGGCTTCGATAGCACGCCGCAACGAGAATCCGTCTACACCGGTACGCCGCAGCCGTACAGCGACATGATCGGCACGCTCAATCTGGGCTTCACTCCCGTCGACGGCACGCGGGTCTCGCTACTGCTGCGCGCGCGCCAGGCGGTGTTCGACTTCGACAATCTGGGTAATCCGAACTTCGATCACGACAACGCGAAGGCGCGTGACGGGTCGTTGATCGGGCGCATCGGCGTGCACAGCGCGCTGTTCGCCGGCACCTACGAGACCGAAGTGTTCGTCGGCGGCCTGGACGAGGCCCGCCGCTACACCGAGGCGCTCAATCCGCTCGACCCCAACCTGGCAAGCGAGCACGACAAGTATCATAGCGATCGCGTCGATGTTCAATGGAACAACACGGTGCATCTCGACGACCTGATGCACGTGGCGGCATTGTCGGCGACTGATTTAACCTTCGGCTACGAGTATATCAAGGACTCGGTGAAGACCGAGGTCAATGAAGTCACCGGTGGATTTCCCTATCTGCAGAACACCACCGCGCAAATGGTTACCAATGCCGGCTATGCCGGGCTGCAGACGACGTTGTGGAACCGCCTGACCGTGATCGGCCAGATCCGCCAGGATTTCGTGCTCGACGACACACCGTTCACCTGGCGGCTGGGGACAGTGCTGAACGTTCCGGAGATCGCCACGCATTTCAAGGTGTCGTACGGCACGGCGTTCCGCGCGCCTTCACTGTTTGACCGGTATGGTATCGACTCGTTCGGCTATGTCGGGAACCCGAACCTGAAGCCGGAGAGCGCGCAGGGCTGGGAGGTGGGTTTCACCACGGACGTCGCGGCATTCGGGCACCATGACTTCGCCAGTTTCGGTGCGACCTATTTCAACGAGCAGGTGCAGAACCTGATCGAAACCGTGTTTTCGCCAGTCTACACCTCGGTGAATATCGGCTCGGCACACATACAGGGTGTTGAAACCGAACTGACCCTGCGGCCCGCCGCGTGGCTGAACCTGACCGCCAGCTACACCTATACCTATGCGATCAACGCGGATAGCGGCGAGTTGCTGCTGCGCCGGCCGCAGAACGTCGCTTCGTTCGACGCCACGATCCGCCCGTTGCCCAAGCTGACCATTGCGCCGGAGTTATTGTTTACCGGTGCGTTCCAGGACTTCCTGATCGACGACGCCGGGTTCAGCACGACGACCGGGTCCAGCGGCCAGGGGCTGATCGCGAATTTGACGGTCACCTACGATCTGACACCACAGATCGCGATCTACGGGCACGCGACCAACATCTTCGATTCTCGGTTCGAGCCGGCGAACGGGTTCCAGACGCCCGGGCCGTCGGTGTGGGTCGGGCTACGGTTCAAGATATAGCCGCGCCGACGGGTTCGTGGCGGAACGCGGCGGCCAGCGTCTTCAACGCGCCGCGTGAGCGCGGGTCGCCCACATTGGCGTAGAGCATGACGTCGGAGGGCGGGATCGGCGGCAGGCCAAAGCGCTCGGCGACCTCGACCGCGCCGGCTGGCGCCACGCGGCGGGCCAGCGGCGCGACCCCGAGGCCGGCCATCACGGCGGCGGCCACAGCGGTGACGCCGCCGCCGATGAATGCCTCCGCCCACGGTATGCAAGCCGCATCGAGCAGCCGCGTCGCGGCGGTGCGCACGCCACATGGCTCCGCCAACGCGACCAGCGGCAGCTTGGCGCCGGGACGCGGTTCCCAGCCTGGACCGGCGAACCAGCCCATGCGGTCGGTGGTCAGTCGCTCGCCGTCGTGCCGGCCGCCCTGGCGGCGCAGGATCGCCGCATCCAGCTCGCCCTGGTCGAATGCGGCCATCAGATCGTGCGAGGCGGCGACGCGCACCTCAAGCACCAGTGCCGGGTCGTAGCCGGCGAGCCGTGCCAGCAACCTGGGCAGGTCCGGGCCGCCCACCTGGTCGCTGATGCCCAGCAGCAGGCGGTGCGGTGCCACGCCCGGTCCGGCCAGCGCCCGCTCGTTCGCCGCCAGCAGGTCACGCGCGGCGGCAAGGAAAGTGGCGCCGTTGCCGGAAACCCGAACGCGCCGCGGGGTGCGCTCGACCAGCCGATAGCCCAGCCGGTCTTCCAGCCGCTTCAGCTTCAGGCTGACCGCCGCCTGGGTGGTGTCCAAGGCATCGGCGGCGCGGGTGAAGCTGCACAGGTCCGCGACCAGGACAAAGGCCTGGACGGCGTCGAGGTCCAGCGGACGGGCAGTGCTTGTCATATTCATCTGTTATCTCTGAAATATCCAGCCATATCGTGACATAATGCATGGCGTCCGGCAAGGTCCGCGTCATCGCAACGACAGGAGCGCAGCAATGCTGGTCTCACAATACCTCCACCGGCTGCCAGCCGGCTTCGACATGGGCCGTATCCGGGAGAGGGCAACGACGCGCGGGCCGGACTGGGACAACCATCCCGGCCTGATGTTCAAGGGCTTCCTGATGCGCGAGCACGGCCAATACGGGGCGGCGGCCAATGCCTATTCATCGCTTTATCTGTGGCAGGACGCCGCCGCGCTGGGCGCTTTCGTCGCGGATGACTGGTTCCGGTTCGTCACCAACTCATTCGGCCGGCCGCGGATCGAGACCTGGGTGCCGCTCGACGTCCGGATCGGCGCCGCCGTGCCGGTCCGCTCGGCCTGGCGGCAGGAGACCGCGATCCTTCCGGACACCGACCTGCCGACGCTCGCCGCGCGGGAGCGGGAACGGAACCAGGTAGCCGCGGAACGCGCTGGCATCCGCGCCAGCATCGTGGCGTTCGATCTGGCGGCGTGGCGACTGGCCCGGTTCGTTCTGTCAGCGGACGAGCCGCACGCTCGCGAGGACGCGGTGGCGTATGAGGTGCTCTATCTGGCCACGCCGGGGTTGGCCGCGCCACCGCGCTAGCGTTCGCCTTCCGCCGCGAGCGTACACCTCTCCCGCCCGCGGGAGAGGTCGGAGCGCGAAGCGCTCCGGGTGAGGGTGCTGCCCGCGGAACGACCCTCACCCTCGACGCTTCGCGTCTCGACCTCTCCCGCAAGCGCGGGAGAGGTGCACACGAACGGGCTAAATCGTCCCTACTGTGCGGATCCGCGCACGGGGAAAAATCTCCGCCTGCGCCAGCACTGAGGTGTTCGGGCGGATCCGTTCCACGATCGCGTGCACATGGGCGCGGATGCCGCCGCTGGTCAGCAGCACCGGGACCTCGTTCGTTGCACTGGCGGCGTCGAAGGCACCGCGCAACGCCTGCATGAAGGCCTGCAGCCTGCTCGGCGCCATCGCGAGTTGGCGGTCCTCCGGCGGCCCGGTCACCGACTCGGCGAACGCCGTCTCCCACTCGGGTGACAGCGTCACCAGCGGGATGTAGCCGCCCGGACCGACATGGCTGTCGCTGATCTGGCGTGCCAGCCGCGCGCGCACATGCGCAACGATCGTCGGGATCGCCCGCGTGGCGCCGGCGCCAGCCTCCTGGATGCCTTCGAGAATGGTCGCCAAGTCGCGGATCGAAACGCGCTCGGACAGTAGCGCCTGCAGCACACGCTGCACGCCGCCCAGCGTGATGTGCCCCGGGACCAGATCGGATACCAGTTTCTGCTGCTCGCGTGGCAGTTCGTCCAACAGCTTCTGCGTCTCGGTGTAGGACAGCAGCTCGGCCATGTTCTCGCGTACCACCTCGGTCAGGTGCGTGGTCAGCACGCTCGGCGGATCGACCACGGTGCAGCCGCGGAACAACGCTTCTTCCTTCACCGACGGCGAAATCCATAGCGCCGGCAGGCCGAACGCCGGCTCGCGCGTCGTTTCGCCGGGCAGTCCGGGCGCACTGCCCTTGGGATCCATCGCCAGCAGCATGGTCGGCCGCAGCTCGCCCTTGCCGGCCTCGATCTCCTTGATGCGGATCACGTAGCTGTCGGCCGGCAACTGCATGTTGTCCTGAATGCGCACCGGCGGCAGAACGAACCCCATCTCGCTGGCAATGGCGCGGCGCAGACCCTTGATCTGCTCGGTCAGCCGCGGGCTGTCGCCGCCGGCCAGCGCGAGCAGCCCGTAGCCCAGCTCCAGCCGCATCATGTCCATGCGCAACGAGTTCGGCGATCGGCGGTTCGGTCGGCGCCGCGGCCACCGTCGCCGCGACGAAGTCGGGCGCCAGCGGTGGATGCTTGTAGCGCAGCCATGCGCCGCTGCCCGCCAGCCCGGCCAACACCAGGAACGGCAACGCCGGCAATCCCGGCAACAGCGCCAGTACCGCGGCCGCGCCGGCGGCCATCGCCAGCGGCTTCGGGTTGCCGCCAAGCTGGCGCACCAGCGCCGCGTCGGCGGAGCCTTCGATCCCGCCCTTCGTCACCACGATGCCGGCCGCGGTGGAGACCAGCAGCGCGGGGATTTGCGAAACCAGGCCATCGCCCACGGTCAGCGTGGTGAACGTCTTCGCGGCATCCGAGAACGCCATGCCGTGCTCGATCATGCCGATCGCCAGCCCGCCCAGGATGTTGATCACCGTGATGATCAGCCCGGCGATCGCGTCGCCGCGCACGAACTTCGCGGCGCCGTCCATGGCGCCGTAGAAGCCGCTCTCTTCCTCCAGGTCCTTGCGGCGCCGGCGCGCCGCTTTCTCGTCGATCAGTCCGGCCGACATGTCGGCATCGATCGCCATCTGCTTGCCCGGCATGGCATCCAGGCTGAACCGCGCGGCAACCTCGGCGATGCGGCCGGAGCCTTTGGTGATGACCATGAAGTTCACCACCAGCAGGATGCCGAACACGATCAGGCCGATCACCACGTCGCCGCCCATCAGGAAGCCGCCGAACGCGGCGACCACATGGCCGGCGGCCGCCATTCCGTCGCTGCCATGCGACAGGATCAGCCGCGTGATCGCGACATTGAGCGACAGGCGCAACAGCGTGGTCAGCAGCAGCAGGGTCGGGAATGAGGTGAAATCCAGCGGCCGGTTCAGGAACAGCGCGACCATCAGCACCAGCACGGCGGCGGTGATGGACAATGCCAGGCCGAAATCGAGCATGGGGGTCGGCAGCGGCAGGATCAGCACGGACAGCAACACCACCACGCCGAAGGCGAGGCCGACGTCGCTGCCGGGCGTGAAACGACGGATGCGGCTGGCGAGCAGTGGCAGGCCGCTGAGCGGCGAGGAGGCCGGCGCTACCGCCATGCTCTGTTCCCTGGGCCATCACGGCCGGCCCGATTGTCATGCCCGGCCCCCGGGTCAAGCGCCCGAGGACAGGCTCCGGCCGGCCATCCACGGCTTGCCTTCGTGCAAGCGCCAAAGTCGTGGATGGCCGGCCGGAGCCTGTCCCCTGCGGAGGCGGGGGGCCGGCCATGACGTGGAGTGGGTGCGCCGTGTGACATGCGCACCACCTGCATCCGGACGATCGTCAGGCCGCGACGCCGGCGGCCGGCGGCGGCACGGCCACGCCCTGTGCCGTATAGTCGTGCAGCTTGTTGCGCAGCGCGCTGATCGAGATGCCGAGGATGGTCGCGGCGTGGGTGCGGTTGCCGAGCGTATGGCTCAGCGTTTCGATGATCAGGTCACGCTCGACGTCGTCCATGCGCCGGCCGACCAGGCTGGCGATGCCTGCCTGGCGGCCTTCGGGATATGCCGCCTGCGCGGTAGCCCCGATGAGCGATCCCGGCCCGCTGAACGTTCCGGCCAATGATCCTTGCGGGCCAAGCTCGACCGCGGACTGGTCGATCTCGTTGCCGTCAGCCAGCAACACGGCGCGATGGATGGTGTTCTCCAGCTCGCGCACATTGCCGCGCCAGCCATGGGCGGCGAGCCGTAACAGCGCCACGCGTGACAGCGGGCGGTAGGGCAGGCCGTTCACCTCGGCGTAGCGGCGCGCGAAATACTCGGCCAGCGCCGCGACATCGCCGGGGCGCTCACGCAGCGGCGGCACGCGCAACGAAACGACGTTCAGGCGAAAATACAGATCCTCACGGAACGTTCCGCGCGCGACCTCGGCCGGCAGCTCGCGGTTGGTGGTGGCCAGGATGCGCACATTCACTTTTACCGCCGACGCGCCGCCCAGCCGGTCGATCTCCCGCTCCTGCAGCGCGCGCAGCAGCTTGGCCTGCAGGCGCGTGTCCATTTCGCTGATCTCGTCCAGCAGCAGGGTGCCGCCGTCGGCCGCCTCGAACTTGCCGACGCGGCGCGCCACGGCACCGGAGAAGGCGCCCTTCTCGTGGCCGAACAATTCCGACTCCAGCAGGTTATCCGGGATGGCGGCGCAGTTGAGCGCGACGAAAGGCCCGCCAGCGCGGCGTGAGCGGCGGTGGATGTGGCGCGCCAGCACTTCCTTGCCGGTGCCGGATTCACCGGTGATCAGCACCGAGGCCTCGGACCCGGCCACCTGCTCGGCACGCTGCACCGTCGCCGCCATGGCGGGGTCGCGCACCACCATCGCATGGGTTTCGCCGGAGGCCGCCTCCAGGATCGCCGCGATCAGGTCGGGATCGGCGGGCAGCGGCAGGAATTCCCGCGCGCCGGCACGGATTGCGCGCACCGCGGCGTCGGGGTCGTTGCCGGTGCCGCAAGCGACGACCGGGACGCTTATGCGTTCGGCGGCCAGCGCTCGCACCAGCGCGCCAATGTCGTGCAGCAGTTCGCACAACACGAGGTCGACGCGAGCGTCGATGCGCAGGCGTGCCAGGGCCGGGTCGATGCCGTCCGCCTGGTCCAACCGGGCGCCGCGGGCGATCGCCAGTCTGGCGGCCTGGCCAAGCTCGCCGGCGAGCGAGCCGATGATCAGAACGCGCATGGTCAGTTCGCGCGATCGGCCTTGACGATTTCCGTCATCGTCACGCCCAGCCGTGTGTCGTCGACCATCACCACCTCGCCACGCGCGACCAGGCGGTTGTTCACGTAGATGTCGATGGCCTCGCCCAGTTTGCGGTCCAATTCGACCACGGCGCCGCGACCCAGCTTCAGAAGCTGGCTCACCTGCATGGTGGCGCGGCCCAGCACGGCGCTGACGGTGACCGGGATGTCGTAGACCGCTTCCAGGTCGCGTGCGCCACGTGATGGCACCGGCTCGCTGGTGGTTTCCGGCAGTTCGGCGAGATCCATCTCAGTCGGCATGTTCGGATTCCTTGATGGTGGCCAGTGGTTTCTCAAGCGTCACCTTCTCAGGCGCCACTTTCTCAAGAGTCGTTACTTTCTCAGACGTCGGCGTCTTGTCGCGCGCCGGCGTCGTTTCAGGCGATATCAGTCCGGCGGGTTCAAGCACCGCCCTGACCTGTTGCCAGAGCGCCGCGGTGTCCCGGACGGCCGTGCCGTCGCGCCAGCTCACGCGAACATCACCCGCCGCGATTGCCTCCATCGGCACCAGTCGCACGTGTTCCACCAGATCGGGGTCGAGCCGATCCAGCTCGCGCATCAACGCCGGTGTGTGCGTGGGGTTCATCCGCACGGTGACCATCGGCTCTTGTGCCAGTGCCGGCAGGATGGTGCGGATTAGCATACCCAGTTCGGCCTCGCCGTGACGTGCACACAGCGCGGGAAACAGTTTGGCCAAGCTGTCCATCAGCAACCGGGCGATGGCTTCGACCGAGTGCTCGGCAACCGCCGCCGCCGCCGCCTTGGCTTCATTCAGCGAGGTGGCGATGGCGTCGAGCAGTGACCGCGTCGCCGCGGCGATGGTGGTATTGGCCTCCGCGATGCCAGCCGCATGGCCTCCGGCCCAGGCCTCGGCACGCGCTTCGGCGAGTTCCGCGGAGGTGTAGATCGGATCGATGACCTCCGGTGCCGGCATGGCACGGTCGTGGCGCGGCAGGTCGAAATCCTCGGCGAACAACATGGCATGCTTGGGCATTGTCCGTCCCGGGTTCAGCAACGGCCGCGCGTCGAACAACGTGTCCATTTCAGAGAATCAACTCCTCTTCCTTGTTCTCGCTGATCTCGATCTGGCCCTGTGCGGCAAGGTCCTTCGCGGCTGCGACGATCCCCGCCTGCGCCTCGTCGACGTCGCGCAGCTTCACCGGACCCAGGGCTGCGATGTCGTCCTTCAGCATCTTGCCGGCGCGGTCCGACATGCTCTTGAAGAACAGGTCGCGCAGCTTCTCCGTGGCGCCCTTCAGGGCGATCGGCAGTTTGTCCTTTTCCACCGCGCGCAGCAGCACCTGCATCGCCGGCTGGCTCAGGCGCTGCAGATCGTCGAAGGTGAACATCAAGGAGCGGATGCGTTCCGCCGCGTCGCGGTTGCGCTCATCCAGGGCCGCCAGGAACCGCGTCTCGGCCTGGCGGTCCAGGCTGTTGAAGATGTCCGCCATCATCTCGTGCGCGTCGCGCCGCGTGGAGCGCGCGAGGTTGGACATGAACTCGGCACGCAACGTTCGCTCGACGCCGTCCAGCACGTCCTTTTGCACACTTTCCATGCGCAGCATGCGCATGACGACCTCCATCGCGAACGCCTCGGGCAGCAGGGTCAGAACGTTGGCGGCATGTTCCGGCCGCACCTTGGACAGCACCACGGCGACCGTCTGCGGGTATTCGTTTTTCAGGTAGTTGGCGAGCACCGCCTCGTTCACGTTGCCCAGTTTGTCCCACATGGTGCGGCCCGCCGGGCCACGGATCTCGTCCATGATCTGCGACGCACGGTCGCGCGGCAGGCTCTTTTGCAGCAGGCGTTCGGTGCTTTCGTAGCTGCCGATCAGGTGTCCGGCGCTACCCATGCCGTCGGTAAAATCGAGACACAGGCGTTCCACCACGTCGGCGCGCACCGCGCCAAGCTGCGCCATGGCGGTCGAGATGTCCTTGATCTCATCCTCGTGCATCATGCCGAACAGCCGCGAGCACTGATCCTCGCCCAGCGCCAGCATCAGGATCGCTGCCCGCTGCGCGCCGCCAAGCTCGCGAAGGTCGCCCGGGCCGGCCATCTCAGCTACTTTCCTGGGCCATCCAGCCGCGCAGGATGGAAAGGGTCTCGTCCGGATGCTTGTCGGCAAGATCGGAGACGCGGCGGATCGACGAGGCGCGGAGCTGGCCCTCGATCTGGGCGATGCTGACCATGCTTTCGTCCTGCAGCAGGCCAGCGTTGGCGCCGACGCCAAGTGCGCCCAGCGTCGCCTCGGCCGAAACACTCATGCCAGCTGACGACGATCCAGGCAGCGCCAACGCAAGGTCTCCGCCACCGCCGCCAAGCCGATCGGGTCCAAGCGTCGTCAGGCGCAGCACCATCGGGCGCAGCACCAGCAGCAGCGCCAGCAACCCGATCACGCCGATCAGCCCGGTTTCCGCCAGGCGCATCACGACCGCATTATCCAATCCGATCCCGAACAGAGCGGCTGGCACGGTGGCGGCCGGCGGATCCTCGGAAATGAAGCGCATCGATACCACATCGACCTGATCGCCACGTTTGGCATCAAAGCCGATGGCGGATTTCACCAAGGTGGTGATCCGCGCAATCTCCTCGGCCGAACGCGGCGCCCAGGCCGACTTGCCGTCCGGCCCTGTTGTGGCATTGCCATCGACCATCACCGCCAGGCTGACCCGGTCGATCTGCGGTTGGTCGCGGATCAGCGTGCGAACGGTCTTGCTGATCTCAAAGTTGGTGGTCTCCTCCTGCCGGGCTTCCTGCGTACCCGCTGGATTGAGTCCGACGTCGGCGTTCGGCAGATTGTTCTGGGCCGTGACGGTGTTGGTAGCCTCGGTGGTCTTCGACTTCGAGTCGACGGTCTGCGTGCTGCGCGTGACCTGGCCGTCTGGATCGTAACGCTCCTCGGTCTGGTTGACGCGATCGAAGCTCATGCGGACCGCTGCCTCGGCGCGAACCCGCCCGGCGCCAAGGCTTTTCTCCAGCATTTCTTCCACCGCGCGCGACAGGCGCAACTCGGTGCCGCGACGCGCCTCCTCCGTGGTCAGCGCCTCGGCGGTTGGTCCGGTCGGTTCGCCGGCACGGGCCAGCAGGTCGCCACGGCTATCGACCACCGCGATGTTTTTTGGCCGCAAGCCGGGCACCGCGGCGGCGATCAGGTTCAGGATGGCCTGAATGCCCTCGCGGTCCAGCCGCGCGGCTCCGGCCATCGTCAGAAGTCACTGACGCCTGGGCGTCCTGCGATTCGCGGGAGAAGGGCTCGCGCCGGGGCAGCACGAGGTGCACCCGCACCGCGCGCACGCCGTTGATCGCCCGGATTGTGCGGTCCAGTTCGCCTTCCAGCGCGCGGGTCTGGTTGATCTGCTGCTGGAATTCGGTGGCGGCGAGGCCGTCGGAACGGTCGAATATCTCGTAGCCGACGGAGCCGCCGGTGGGCAGGCCCTCCTTGGCGAGCCCGACCCGCGCCTGCGCGACGAGGTCCGCCGGCACCAGCACCTGGGTTCCGCCGCCGGTCACGCGGAAGGCGATGTGCTGGCGGGTGAGCTGGTCAGTCACCTGCCCTGCATCACGCAGGTCGAGGTCTCCATACAGCAGTGCCATCGGCTCGCTGCCCCCACGCAGGGCAAGCAACCCGAACAATCCGAGCATGCCGAAGGTGACGGCTGCCATGGCGGCCAGGCGCGCGACGCCGAGCGCCTTCAGCCCGTCCAGCAGTGCGTTCATGGCGCGTTTGCCGAATGGCTGCGAACTGGTGCCCTGTTTGGTGCCCTTGGGGGGACCAATATGGGTGCCGATGCCGGCGTCTGGTGCATTTGCGGCCGATCCCCTGCGGCGCTGCCTTCCGCCGGGCAGCAGAATGGCAAGTCGGGCTTAGCGGCCGGTTAACGGGGCGGCAGATTATGCCGGGCAAGATCGCGGAGAATTAGCAGCTGTTTTGAGACCGCCATGTGGTATATGTGTCTCTCATTGCCCTATGGAGGAGAAGAATGTCGTTCAACCTCGATCGCTTTCTGGCCGACTGCGAGGCTGCGGTTGCCACCGACCCCAGCCACAAGAGCGTTCGCGAGGTGGTGGCGCGCACGGTGCGCGAGCCGGCGTCGGTTATTGCGGCGCTGGGTGAACCGCAGCGCGCCGGGATCAACATTCTCTATAGTTCGCCCGGTCTGACCGTGATCAACCTGGTGTGGGGGCCCGGCATGACGATCATGCCGCACGATCACCGGATGTGGGCGGTGATCGGCATCTATACCGGCCGTGAAGACAATGTCTTTTGGCGCCGGCTGCCCAAGGACGCCACGCGGGATGTCGAGGCGGCGGGCGCTCGTTCATTGTGTGTGGGTGATTGCTGCGCGCTCGGCACGGACATTATCCACTCCGTGACAAATCCCATTCCGCGCCTGACCGGCGCGATCCACGCGTATGGTGGGGACTTCCTGGCGCAAGAACGCAGCGAATGGGACGCCGAGACGCTGCGCGAAGCACCGTACGACAGCGCCAAGGCGCGTCGATTGTTCGAGGAGTCCAATCGCTCGTTCCACGTACAGTAGAGCGACCGGCCGCAGAGCGACCGGCCGATTGCGGCGCACCACGCTGTCCGCTTTGCGCTGTCGGTTGATCTCCGCTGTCGGTAATCTCCGGGGGCGGCCATCCCGGGGCGGCGTTGGGCACCGGTCGCGCAATTATTCCGCCGCTACAGTGTAGCTTGTCGGGCGGACGAGGATTTCGTCGCCCATGCGCCATATGGCGATCGAGGTCCGGACGGTTCCGCCGGCGGGTCCGTTCGGCTTCGTCCATCCTTTCTTGTTTACATCGCCCCACGGTGGTGTGAATGTAACGCTGGTGGGGGAATCGCGCGTGCCATAACCGGTCACGAGCCGGGGAGGAAGCCAGCATGAGGAAGTTGCTGATCGTTGATGATGATGCCGGTCTCACGAAAGCATATGCCCGTATCGGCGTCGGGGCCGGGTTCGACGTCCATGTCGTAAACGATCCACTCAAGGCCACCGAGGCGTTCCTGACGTTCAAGCCCGATGTTGCGATTATCGATATGATTATGCCGGAGAAGGACGGCATCGACGTGCTGAACGAGGTGCTGCTGACCGGCGAACCAGCCCGCATCATCGTCACCTCCGGCTACGGCGACGCCATGCTGCGGCTGGCCACGGGCTTGGCCGAGTTCCATGCAAGCGGCCGGGTGTCGGTGCTCAAGAAGCCGAATTCGCCGCGTGGAGCTCGAACAACTTCTGAATGAAACGCCTGCCGGCTGATCAATTCGATCGTTGAATTACCGTCACTGAGACCGTTCCGCCTGGTCACGTCCGAAGGGCGGACCGGCGCGTGGCCGTTCACCGGCCCTCAACCGCCAGACTTCCCGAACGGACACTTACTCTTCGCTCGGTGCGCAATAGCCAAGCAACACCGTCGCCGGCAGTGAGCACATCAACCACATGAAGATGCCGACGACGACCACGCCGACAGCTCGCCCCGCGACATAGCTTGCAGTTCTTTGGGTCGGCTGCGTGATTTGGCGCCGGCAGGCGTCAGACAACGCCGCACGAATGCAGCGTGTTTGCCTCGGCCACGCATCGACCCACCTGCGGCACGAATCCCAGCGGAACTTCGTTCATACCGACGGCCGAAAGTATTGACGTAACGCTGCCCCACCCCCGGCCATGACGGGTGGAGAGTCGGGACTTTCGGGCGCCTGGTATTACACGGTCAAATCGCCCTGGATGCGCGGCGGGACGGTCAGTTCCCGACCGACTGCACCGCGCTGAACGGCACCGAGAGCGCGCCGATCTCCAACTGCATGCCGCTGCTGAGGCTTTGCACACCGGTGGCCGTGCCGGTGACCGTGAACGGCAGCGTGGACGTCGAGCCAGAGGCGTTGGCGCCGACGACAACAGCGCTGTAGGCACCGTCGGGGACCTGAGCCCCGCCGGTGGTGGTGCCGTTCCAGGTCCAGGCGTTCTGTCCGGCCGTTGCGTTCACAGTCGTTTCATACAGTGGCTGGCCGGATGAGTTGGTGATCGCGATCGCCACCGTCCCCGCCGTCGGGTCATTGAAGTTCAGCGTCCCGCTGCCGTTCTGCAGCGCGATCTCGGTGGATTGCACGGTGACCTGCTTGCCGGTCATCGATGTTCCCTGCATCGTCTCGCCCGCCTGAGTGAGCTGGATGAGCTGGGTCAGGGCGGCATTGGTGTTGATCTGCTGCTCGACGCCGGAGAACTGGACCAGTTCCGTGGTGAACTGGTTGGTGTCCATCGGACTGGTGGGGTCCTGGTTCTGCAACTGGGTCATCAGCATCTGCAGGAAATCGGTGAAGTTGCTGCTGAGCGCCACCAGCGGGTTGGGGGCGGCGGGCACCGCAGCAGCGCTGGTGTTGCTGGCGGCTGCGGCGGCAGCCGCGGCGGCGGTGGCCGCGGCCAGTGCGTTGCTCTGTTGGGTGGCAATGGAGGCGAGGCTCATGGTGATGGATCCTGTGTGCTCGAAGCTGCGAGATCAGGCGGTGATGTCGAGCCCGACGCGCTGCCAGCGCATCGGGTTTGGCGACGGCGGCGGTGCCGTGTCGCCCGAATTCGGTCCCGTCACTCGCACCGGAACCGGCGCGAGCTGCGTGACCATTGGACGGGGTTCGGTCGAACCCGCCCATCTGTCGTGACATGTTGTCGGCGTCCTGGCCGGTCAGGTGGAAACTCATGGTTCGCCCTTCCGCCGGCACCCCCGCCTGATCGAGCGTGTGCTGCAACTGCGCCTGGTCGCGCAGCATCAGGGTAAGCGTTTCCGGCCGGCTCACGCCGACCTCGACATGCGCGGGGGCGTCGGCCGGGCGGTCGATACGCACCTGGACGATCCCCAGGTCCGCGGGGTCAAGCCGCAGCGTCATGCTGTGGGTTCCGCCAGTGGAGGTAGCGAGGCTCAAGAGCACGGGCGCCACCTGATCGACCGGGGAAGCGTGGGCAGCCTGCGTCACAGCCGGAGTGGTTGGCGAGGATGTGGCGGAGATTGATGGCGCCAGTGTTGCCGACGGCGGCGACATCTGCGCCGCTATACTGGCGGCCGATGATGCGGCCGATGATAAGAGTGGGTCGGCGACGGTCGGCGGCGTCAGGGCGGCCAATGGTGGTAAAGCTGATGACGTCTGCGCTTGCGCTACCAGATCGACGGTTGATGGCTGGTGGCTCGACGGCACCTGCGACAGATCGCCTGGTTGAACGGCACCTGGAACCGGCGCGGTTGCCGGGGTGCCGTCCGCCACGGGCGCGCCTGCCGGAGGCGCGGCCGCGGGAGCGACGCCGCTTCCATCGCCACCATGTGATCCCGGGACCGGAATGCCATCCGGCGCGTCAGCCGGCGGACCCGTCGCACCGGCGGAAGTGAGAGCGGCGGAGCCCGAGGGCTTAGCCGAAACACCTGCTGCCGGCGGGTCGCCGAAGGTCGGCCCGGCGCGCGACTTTGATGTCTGCGCCTGATGTGCCCCCGTAGCACCACCGGCCGCGGCGGTGGATGTTGGGTTGCCCCCAGCCTCCATTGTGCCGGCCTGCATTGTGCCGGCCTCCGTTGTGCCAGCCTCCGTTGTGCCGGATGACGGAACGGCGGCGGTGCCGGTTGGAGCAGGTGCGTCTTGATGGGCGACGGCTTGGTTTGCAGCCAGTGGGTTCGCTGGGCCGGTCGCATGAGGGCTGATCGGCACGCCTCCAGCCGAGGCCCCGCCGGGCGGGGATGGAGTGGCGATGGTTGGAGTGGCACCTGTACCTGGAGCCAAAACCGCCGAGATCGAAGCCGGCGAGAGCGGAAGCTGGTTGCCCGGGTCGGCTTGGCTGGCGACCTCGCCCGACGTGGTGCCGGGTTTGCCGGCACGCGATGCACCCGAAGCGGCGGCGGCCGTGGACAGCGCGGGCATGGTCGCCGCGACGGCCGTGGCATTGGTAGCCGACATGTCGGGCGTGTTGGCCGGGATGCCCGGCTCGTCCGAACTCGGCCGCGGCGGCAGATGCATCGTCGGCGGCCTGGCGGTTCGCCAAGCTGCCGGCGGGGCGCGTCGGGACGGCCGGCAGGGATAGCGCCGACGGCTCGGGATTGAGCGTTCCCCGGGGCGGGACCGCGGTGACAGGAGCAGCGGCTTGCTTCGGCGATTGCCGGCCGTCGGCCGTGGCAGCCGACCCGTCTGGAGATGCGCCGACGCTGCGTGAACTCACTCGCGTGGCCGCCGCGTTGCTGACCGCCACGCCCGGCTTGGCGGCCTGCGTGTTCCGGTTGGTCGACTCGGTTGCGCGGGCGGTTGCGTCACTGGCCGACTTGTGACCAGCCAGGACCGTCGCGAGCCGGTCGGCGAAGCCGCTCCGCGATGTCGCCGCTGTACGCCCCGAGGCGCCGGGCCCCGTGGAGCTGTACGCCGAGGCGCCGGCCGTAGAGGTCAGCGTTGTGGTGGTCGGGTCGAGTACAGCGAGCGAATGAACGGTCACGAATGCAGCCTCCGGACGCTCGGCTGCAAGCGGCGGGCCATTCGCGGAAGCGGCTGAATTCGCCAAATCGGCCGCCGGTGTCCGACGCGACCCGGCAGAAAATGCCGGGCCTGATCTGCCGCCCGGCGGCGATCGTGGGAGCGTCGCCCACTGGGATCGAGGGATTTCCGCGCTCCTGGCGTTGGCACGCTTCCTGCGCTGCCACGCGGCGAGTGTCGTCCATCCCCCGCCTCGCAGGAGTTTCACATGTCTCTGTTCGGTGCCCTAAACACCGCGGTTAGCGGCCTGACGGCCCAGTCCGCCGCATTCGGCAACATCAGCGATAACGTCGCGAACAGCCAGACCACCGGCTACAAGGCGGTGGACACCAGCTTCATCGACTACCTGACCACCAGCACCGCGACCAACAACCAACCGGGGGCAGTCAGCGCGCTGCCCGAATACACCAACTCCGTACAGGGTACCGTCACCCAGAGCAGCGATCCATTGGCGATGGCGATCTCCGGCCAGGGGTTCTTTTCAGTGTCCGAGGCGGCCGGAACTACGGTGACCGGTCAACCAAATTTTAACCCTCAGACCTACTACACTCAGGCGGGCGACTTTCGCCTGAACAACGGGTCCTATCTGGTGAATGACGCGGGTCAATATCTGCAGGGCTGGACGGTCAATCCACAGACCGGCGTGACCAATCAGTCGCAACTTGCGCCGATCCAGATCACGCAGACCCAGTTCAACCCGATTTCGACCACGAACGTCGACCTGTCGGCCAACCTGCCGGCGACCCCGGCGACCGCCACTCCGGTGTCGTCGCAGATCGAGGTCTATGACGCGCTCGGCAGCGCGCACACGCTCACGCTTAATTGGGCGCAGAATTCCGCCAATGACTGGACAGTGAGGGTCAGTTCGCCGGACAACACGCCGACGTCGACGGTCGGCACCGCCGAGGTGCAGTTCGGTGCGGCCAGCCCGAACGGGGTTCCCGCCGGCACGATCGGCGCCTTCGGCACAGTCACGGGCGGCATCACCGGGTCGGCCTATGCCGCCAACCAGCCGGCCTCGCTAACCCTGACCACCAATTTTGGCAGCGGCAACCAGGCCATCAACCTGAACATGGGCGATTTCGGCGAAGCGAACGGTGTGACGCAGTTCGCCGGCACGCAGTACACCCAGGGTACCCTCTCGCAGAACGGCGTGGCACCGGGCGCCTTCACCGGTATCTCGATTACCACCTCGGGCGATGTTGTCGCCAACTACAACAACGGACAGACCGAAACCGTCGCACAGGTGCCGATTACCACCTTCTCCGCGCCCAACTCGCTGCAGCGGCAGAACGGCCAGGCGTTCACGATCACCACCAATTCCGGCAACGCGGTCACGCAGGCCGAGAACACCAACGGCGCGGGCAGCCTGATCGTCGGCTCGGTAGAGAGTTCCAACGTCGATATCGCGACCGAGTTCAGCAATCTGATCGTGGCGCAGCAGGCCTACGGCGCGAATGCCAAGGTGGTCACCACGGCCGACCAACTGCTGCAGACCACAATCAACATGATCCAATAAGCCATGTTCACCGCCCCCTGGCATCACTGGCCGCCATGAGCCTCGCAGGCGCACTCTCGATCGCGACCGGCGGGCTTGCGAACGTCAGCGCGCAGCTGTCGCTGGTGTCGCACAATGTGGCGAACGCCAGCACGCCGGGCTATGCGGTGGAAAGCCTGGACAGCGAAAGCCTGACCGCCGGCGGTGTCGGCATGGGCGTGCTGACCGGGCCGGCAATGCGCAGCGTAGATCTTGCGCTGCAGACCGCGACGTTGCAGCAGAACGCAACGGTGGGTGGCCTGCAGACGACGCAGGCCGCGCTGCAAGCGATCGACTCGGTCAGCGGGACGCCCGGTGCCGGTACCGACCTTGGCAGCCTGCTCGGCGACCTGCAGAATCAGTTCTCCGCCTTGCTGACCGATCCATCCAATTCCACCCAGCAGAGCGCGGTGGTCTCCGCCGCCAGCACGCTGGCCCAGGGCGTCAACACGCTGAGCAACACCTACACCGCGCAACGCCAGACGGCGGAGAACAGCATCGTCTCCGAGGTCGGCACGGTGAACAGCACGCTCAGTACCGATCGGCGCGCTGTCCACCACGATCGTGGCGCAGCGGGTCGATGGCCAGAGCACCGCGGATCTCGAGAACCAGCGCGATGCGGCGGTGCAAAGCCTGTCGCAACTGGTGAACGTGAACGTAATGGAACAGCCGAACGGCAACATGGTGGTGACCACCGCGAGCGGCACGTCGCTGCCGACCAATTCGCTTTCCGGGCCGCTGTCGATCGTCGGCGCGAACATGCAGCCGGGGTCCACCTATCCGGGTGGTGGCATCGGCGGGATCATGCTGGGTGGCGTCGACGTGACGCAGCAGTTCAACAGCGGCCAGATTGGTGCCAACATCACACTGCGCGATACCACGCTGCCGACCTATCAGGCGGGGCTGGACGAGTTCTCGCAGAACATGGCGGGCCACTTCGCCGCCCAGGGGTTGAGCCTGTTCACCGATCCGCAGGGCAATATACCGAGCGGCGGAGGCAGTCCGGTGCAATCGGGCTATGTCGGCTTCGCCGCCGAGATCCAGGTGAACCCCGCGGTGAAGGCCAATCCGTCGCTGGTGGTCAACGGCAACATCGCGATCGCCGGCAGCGCGACCGGTGCGGCCGCGTTCACGCCCAACCCGGCCGGCGGCCCGGCGGGCTTCACCACGCTGATCGCGAATATACTGAACTACACATTCGGGGCCGACGCGCAGAGCGGCGTGCCGCAGCCCGCGGCGAACACCTCCGGCCTGGGCGCCACCGGGACGCTGACCGCACCGTTTTCCGCGCCGGTGACGCTGGGTGCTTTCGCTACCGCGATCACCGGAGCAGAGGCGAACGACAGCGCCAGCACCACCAACCAGCTCACTACCGAGCAAGGGGTGCAAACGACGTTGAACGGTCAGCTTTCGTCGCAGAGCGGTGTGAACATCGACCAGCAGATGGCGCTGATGATCCAGTTGCAGAACGCTTATGGCGCCAATGCCAAAGTGATGGGCGCGGTGCAGAGCGTGTTCGGCGAGTTGCTGGCAATGGTACAGTAATGAGCGGGGTTACACCATGAGCGGATCCGTCAATGCGACCGGGCAATCCGATTCCGGCTGGCTCAGCGGCCTGATCGCCAATGCCGGCACGGTGCGCCAGAAGCTGGAGACGCTGAGCAATCAGGCGACCACCGGCCTGATCAGCTCGACCTATGCCGGGCTTGGCGTCGGCACCACGGTTTCGCTCGATCTGAACCCGGAAATCGCGAACATGCAGACTTGGCAGAATAATATCAGCCAGGCCTCCGGCTCCATGCAGGTCACGCAGACCACGATGACCCAGCTGCAGTCGATCGCGTCGAGCTTCTACTCGCAGGTCAATTCGTTGAATTCATCCAGTGGGTCGAGCGTGAGCGCGATCGCCGCCTCGGCGCGGAGCGCCTTGCAGCAGGTGGCTGGGCTGCTCGATACGACCAACGGGAACACCTACGTATTCGGCGGCGCGGACTCGACCAACCCGCCGGTGCCCGGTCCGAACCAGATTCTCAGCAGCGGCTTCTACACCCAGATCAACACGGCGGTCGGCAACCTGGCGACCAACGGCGCGGCGGCGACCACGGCGTCGATACTGGCGACGGCATCTTCTAACGCTGCCGGGACCTCGCCCTTCTCGGCCTATATGTCGCAGCCGGCGGCTACGCTGGTGGCTGGCGCGCCCGTGGTGCAGGTCGGCCAGGACCAGATGGTGCAGACCGGCCTGCTGGCCAGTGCCAACAGCGCGGTGACCTCAACCGGCAGCTCGACGACCGGGTCCTATATGCGCGATCTGATGGGTGCGCTGGCCACTATTGGCTCGCTGAGTTCCTCGCAGATTGGCACCAGCGGCTTCCAAAGCCTGGTGCAGAGCACCGGCGCCAGTCTGCAGGGCGTGGTCTCGGCGATGGCCGGCGACGCCGGCGTGCTGGGCGATACCCAGGCGGCGCTGACCGCGACGCAGACCCAGTTGGGCGCCACCTCCACCGCGCTGACGACCCAGGTGTCCGGCGCACAGAACGTCGACATGGCGCAGACGCTGTCGAACCTGACCCTGGCCCAGACGCAGCTTCAGGCGTCGTACCAGGTGATCGCCGGCATGAGCGCCCTGAGTCTGGTGAAGTTCCTGCCGGTATGACAACGATCATGCAACGATCCGGCATCCAACGATCCGGCACCCGACGATCCGGCGAAGCGTCCCATCTGCGGGCGGCTGGTGTCGCGGGCGCGGTGTCCCGGCTCTTCCGTTCGCGGCGCCCTGCCGTTCGCCGCCACCTGCGGCAAACGCCGGCGACGGGCAGGGCATCTGAAACACCGGCCCGGCATGCCGATTCCGAGCGTCTCCGGTGATAACGAAACGTGGAATCGTCGCACGGACTTCATCGACCGTTAACTCGCGGGCGTCAATATCACTCCCGACCCGCAAAATGCGAGCCATTCCGTAATCTTGTGGGCTAAAGGTAAGATACCATGTCCGGCACAATTAACTCAGTAAACACCAACGTCGGCGCGATGATCGCGCTCGAATCACTGAATGCCACCAACGCCGCGCTCAGTGGTGTTCAGAAGCAGATCTCCACTGGCTACCGAGTGGCGGATGCCAGCGATGACGGCGCGGCCTATGCCGTGGCTCAGTCGGTCCGGTCCTCGGTCAGTGCGTTGACCACCGCGAACCAGCAGCTCGGTAGCACGCAGGGGTTGCTGTCCACCACCAGCTCGGCGCTGAACGACATGTCGACCCTGATGACCAGCATGCGCGATGTGCTGGTGAGCCTGTCCAACGGCGCAACCACCGGCAACGAACGCACGCAGTATGAATTGACCTACAAATCGTTGCTCGCGAACGTCAAGAGCGACGTTCAGGACGCTTCGTACAACGGCCAGTCGCTGATCGGCAACATTACCGGAAGCAGCGGCACTTTCGCGAGTATTGCGGTGGTACGCAACGAGGTCGGGTCCACCTACGGCGTCGGCACATTCAGCGGCTCCGCCGTGCTTGGCTCGCTAACGTTCACCACGACGCAGCTCGGTGGCGCCACGACGGTAGCCGCGCTGATCACCGCCTCGGGAACGTTCATCAACAAGTTCAATTCTGTCAGCTCGGCGATGAACACCTACGGTTCGGCGACCAACTACGTCAATAATCAGGTCAGCTACAACAACGACAAGATCAACGCGTTGAATACCGGCCTTGGTGCATTGGTGGACGCCAATCTTGCGCAGGAATCGGCACTGTTGCGGGCACTGCAGATCAAGCAGCAGCTCGGCACGCAGTCGCTGACCCTGGCAACCCAGACGCCGCAGATTCTGCTCAGCCTGGTCAAAGGCGCGTAGTCGTCACGCAGGGGCGGGCAGGACGCCCGCCCCGCGTCGCGTGATGCATGCAGGCCACGCAGAAAGGCACCCATGTCGAATTTGGTCTTGGAACTGCGCCAGGGCGAAGTGATGATCGTGAACGGCGCGCCAATTCGCTTTCGCACCAAGTCGCGGATCGAACTGACCGCCAAGGCGCGATTTTTGTTCGGCAAGCAGATCATGTCGCCTGAGCAGGCGGATAGCCCGGCGCGGCGGATCTATTTTGCTCTGCAATCAGCCTATATCGGCACCGAAGATGAACGCGCGCAGGGCCTGATTGCCGCACGGGGACTTGTCGGCGCGTTCAAGGAGGCCACAACCTCGGCGCTTGCGCGCGAGATCCTGGATGAGGCACTCGCCGCCGCCGAGGCGGATGACTGCTACCGCGCGCTGAAGCTCACGCGGCGGATCGTCCGGCACGAAGATGCGGTGCTCGGCCGCGTCGTCACATCGATTGCGACACCACCCCAGCAGGAGCCTCCAGACGAATGCAGACCATGACGCACGCGGCGCGCGCCTATACGTCCGCCACCACCCATCGCAGCCAGCGCGAGCAGGAGGCTGATGTGTTTCGCCACACGATCGGCGCGCTGAAGGCCGCGCGCGAGGCGGGTCCGATTCCGCGTTTGCGCGCGCTCGCCGACAACCGCCGCCTCTGGCGCACCGTCGCCGACCTGATGCACGATCCGGAGAGCGAGTTGCCACTGGAACTGCGCGCCTCGATCGTCTCGGTCGGGTTGGCCGTGCAGCGCGAGATGGATATGGAGCGGCCGAATTTCGGTTTCCTGATCGAGATCAACCAGACCATTGTCGAAGGGCTGTCCGATCCGCGCTGATCACCATCAGCGAGGTGTGGGACGTGACTTCAGACAAGTTGGTGTTCCGGTCAGGCGGGAATGCGATATCGGCACTGCGACCGGCGGTGGTTTCATTCCGGGCGCCTAAGAGATTGACCCGGCGGCGCTGCGTCCGCGACATGCCGCCGCCTACCGGTGTCCACGCATTGCTTTACCGTAACAAAGGCAAGTCGTGGATATCGGCGTGCGCCGGGATGACGATTTGGGCTCCGTCGAAGGGTCAATCGTTTGGACGCCAGGTAGCACCACAGTTTTTCGCCGGGATCACGTTGTTACCGGGTTAGCGCGTGATCAAGGACGCCACCCTGCTTTCGCTCAAAAGGAGCTCCGCATGGAACTGCTCGACGCCGCCGTCGATCCGGAGACGCTGACCCGGCGCGCGGACGAACTGCTTGGCGCGCAGCGGGTCGGTGCGGCACGCACACTGATGGCGGCGGCCCAGCGCCTGGCACCGCGCACGCAGCACGGGGCATCGCTGGCCGCGCGGCTGGAAATGCGCGGCGGTAACCTTTCGGCGAGCCTCGCGGCGCTGGATCAGGCTATCGCGGTGGCGCCGCGCGCAGAACTGTTCATGCTTCGCGCCGACACGCGTTGGCAACTCGGCGACCGCATCGGCGCGGCGGGCGACGCGGCGGAGGCGGTGATCCTAGATCGTAACGACCCCGCGGCCAAGGCGCTGCTGGGCGTGCTGATGCTTGAACTGGGTCGACCCGAGGACGCCGTGCGCTGTCTTGCCGAGGCGGTCGACGCGGCGCCCGCAAACCCCGCGTTTTGCGAAGGCCTCGCAAGCGCGCTTTCGGCTGCCGGCCAGCCCGCCGCGGCCGCCGCGACCTATGCCGCCGGGATTGCCGCGGCGCCGGGCAGCCTGGAACTGCGCAACGCCGCTATCATGCTCGCCGTGCGCCAGCGCGATTTCGATGCTGCCGTTGCGATCGCGGAAGCGGCGCGTGTCGCCGGGATCGCCGATGCCTGCACTTTCGGGCTGAAGGGGCACGCGCTGTCCAGCATCGGCCGGCATGAAGAAGCCGCGGACGCCTATGCCGACGCGCTGAAGCTGGGGCCGGAGGACCCTTACGTGCGCCGTATGGTTGCGGCGGCGGACATACGGCCCGATGCGACGCGGGCGCCCGCCGACTACGTGCGTCGGGTGTTCGATGGCTACGCCGATCGCTTCGAGCCCCACCTGATCAGCCTGGGCTATCGAATTCCCGGCGTCATGCGCGATGCCGTGCGCGTGCATCTGCTGATCGATGCGGATTCAGGGAAGCCGGGGCCAGGGAAGTCGGGGCAAGGCGAATCGCAGGAGCAAATCGGCCCGGTGCTGGACCTTGGGTGCGGCACCGGACTGGCGGCGGTCGCGCTGCTCGATCTACCTCTGGGTCCCTGGGTGGGTGTCGACCTGTCACCGCGCATGCTGAAGCGGGCAGCGGCGAAGGGCCTCTACGCCGGATTGCACGAGGCCGACATCATCGGCTTCCTGGACGGCGATACGCGGCAATGGCGACTAATCCTCGCCGCCGACGTGTTGTGTTACCTCGGCACGCTGGAACCGCTGTTCGCCGCGACATACGCGCGCCTGTTGCCGGGTGCGCTGTTCATCTGCTCGGCGGAAGAGCTGCTCGGCCCGTATGTCGGCAACGGCGACTGGGTGCTGGGCCGCCAGGGTCGTTTCGCCCATGCAAGCGACTACATCAGCCGCGCGGCGCACGCGGCGGGGTTCGTGGTGCGCACCATCGACGCGGAGGTGCAGCGCCACGACGCGGGCGCGCCGGTGCCGGGGTTCCTGATCGTGCTCGAGCGTCCGCATGCCGTCGGCTGAGGCGGTCCTCGACCGCGTCGATCCCGCCGCGCGCGGTATCGCACTGCTTGCACTGGGCAAGCCGGCTGACGCGTTGGCTGTCTTGCGCGCCGTGGTGGCTGCCGGTGACGCGACACCGGTGACCCGGCTCAACCTTGCCTTGGCCGAGGACCGCGTTGGCGACCGTGAATACGCGCGGCGGCAGATGCAGGGCATCGCCGATCTGCTGCCCGACTGGGACGAGCCGAAGCTGCGGCTCGCGGAAAGCCTGCGCACCGATGCCACCCGGCGCATAGACGCGAGGTTGGGCACCGACGCAAGGTTGGGCACCGACACGACTTTGGGCATCGACGCGAGCTTGGGCACCGATGCAAGTGTGGGCGCCGGTGATCGCAGGGCAGCCGCCGAGCGTGCCTATGAAGAGGTGCTGAAGATCAATCCGCGGCGCGAGGAAGCGCTGGTCAGCCTCGCGGTGCTGCGCCTGCGCCGCGGCGACGTGCCCGGAGCGACGACTTTGCTGTTGCGCTGCTGCGCCATCGCGCCGACCAACGCGGAAGCGTGGGATGCGCTGGGGCTGGCGTTGATGCAGACCGGTGATGCCGTCGCCGCGGCCGGCGCTTTCGCTGAAGCGCTCAGCCTGGTACCGCGCTGGCTCGAACCCGGGCTGCATCTGGCCGACGCCGCATTTGCCGCTGGCACGGCCGAGGCCGAGTTGGCACGGCTCGATGCCGCCGTCCTTGCCGACCCGCTCGATCCGGTTGGTGCCACCGTGCGTGGCGTGCTGCTGGAGCGCCTGGGTCGGCGCGACGAGGCGATCGACGCGCTGGAGGTCGCGGTCGCGCTGGCGCCCGATGCGGCGCGCCCGACGGCGCTGCTCGCCGGCGTGCTCGCGCGCACCACGCGCGTCGATGAGGCGGAGAAATGGCTGCGCCGTGCTTGCGACCTTAACCCGGACGAGCCGCGGCTGCGCAACGATCATGCCGCGGTACTGATGCGCAAGCATCGCCATGCACATGCTCGCGCCGAGCTGACCGAGCTGATCGCGACGGATGGCGAACAGGTCGGCGTGCTTTGCAACCTGGCCACCGCCACGGTGTCTTGCGGCTTGCAGCAGGAGGCTGTGGCCATCGCCGAGCGGGCGGTCGCGCTGGCGCCGGACGCGCTGTTGCCCCGGCGCGCACTGGCGAACACGCTGCCGTATCGGGATGCAGTGACTGGTGCCGAAATGCTCGCCGCGCTTAGGGCCTGTTCCGATCGCGCGCCGCGCGGGGTCGGTTCGGATTGCGCGGCGCGCGGAGTCCGTTCCGATCGCGCTTCGCACGGGGTATGTTCTGATAGCGCGCCACGCGGAGCATGTTCTGATAGCGGACCCGACGGAGTTCGTTCCGATCATACACCGCCGGTCTCCGAAACCCTGCCTGACCCCGATCGCCGCCTGCGGCTTGGCCTGCTGTCCGGGTCGTTGCGCACCCATCCGGTCGGCTGGCTCACCATCGCCGGCTTCGAGGAACTCGATCCGCTGGCGTTCGAGATCATCGTCCTGGCGCAGCACGGGGCACGGGATTCAATCGCGCGCCGCTTCCGCGCCATCGCCAAAGAATGGCACGACATCGATGCAATCGACGATGCCGGCGTCGCCGCGCTGGCACGTTCGGCGGGGATCGACGTGCTGATCGACCTTGGCGGCTACGGCGATGCCGGCCGCATGCTGGTCTGTGCCCATCGCGCGGCGCCGGTGCAAATCAAATGGGTCGGCATGCAGAACCACTCCAGCGGCCTCGCCGAAATGGACTGGTTCATCACCGACCGCTGGGAAACGCCGCCCGGGTTTGAACAGCTTTACAGCGAGCGTCTGCTGCGCCTGCCGGACGGCTACATCTGCTACAGCCCGCCGCCGTATGCGCCTGATGTCGTGCCACTGCCGGCGCTGGCCAACGGGCACGTTACGTTTGGCTGCTTCAACAACCTGGCCAAGATCACCCCACGGGTCATCGCGACCTGGGCCGCCATCCTGCGTCGCCTGCCCAGTGCGCGACTGATCCTGAAGACGCACCAGTTCTCCGACGCGGCAACCGCCGAGCGCGTCCACGCCGAGTTCGCCGCGCATGGTATCGCGGCCGCTCGGGTGGAGCTGCGAGGCTCATCGCGCCATCGCGCATTCCTCGGCGAATACAATCAGGTCGACATCGTGCTCGATCCGTTTCCCTATTCCGGCGGGCTGACCACCTGCGAGGCGCTTTGGATGGGCGTGCCGACGGTGACGCTGCCGGGTGAGATTTTCGCGTCACGCCACTCGGCGAGCCATCTGAGCAATGTCGGGCTGGCCGACTGGGTCGCCGCCGATCTCGACGGCTACATCGATCTGGCGCTTGCGCGGGCGGCGGATCCGGATGCGCTGGCAACTCTGCGCGCCGGTCTGCGGTCGCGGGTGAAGGCCAGTCCGCTGTGCGATGCTCCGCGCTTCGGCCGCCATCTGGGTGCCGCGCTACATCACGCGTGGCGCGATCGGTGCGCGCGGCATTAACCGCGCATCAACCCGCCGGGCACATCATCGGCGCGTCACCAGGGACCCGACAAAAAATGCCGTCGCACCCCAGCGTCGATGTCAATCTGTTCGTCTACAACGGCGTGGCGACCGTCGGCCCGGCGATCGAGAGCGTGTTGGCGCAGACCTGGCCGGCATTCACGTTGACACTGATCGACGATGGCTCGACCGATGGCACGGCGGACGTGCTGGCGGGCTACGTGGCGCGGGATCCGCGCATCCGGCTCAAGCGCAACCGCTGCAACGGCGGTGCGATCGCCGGCTTCCAGCGGGCTTTCTGGTTCGGCGATGCGGACTACGTCATGCCGAAGTCGGGTGACGACATGATCGCGCCCGACTTCATCGAAAGCCTGATGAACGTCCTGCAAGCGCATCCCAACGCGGCGATGTGCCATGCCGCCGGCCTGGTGTTTCGCGGCACCGATACAGTTGTCGGCCGCTATCCGGCGGAGCATTGCCTGGACGCCGCAGGCAGCGATCCGTTGGCGCGCGCCCGGCATGTCATGGGACGCTACACCTCCTCACCGGCATTCTGGGGCGTCTATCGGCGTGCGGCGGTCGATCGCCTGGCACCGATCCGCTATCGCGCCGGCTGGGATCACGTGCTGCTGGCGGAGCTGGCGCTGACCGGCGAGATACGCCATGTCGCCCGGCCGCTGTACTGGCGGCGCGACGGCGGCAAGCCGGTCCTGCAACTGGCCCGCGCCGCCACGCAGCAGGCGCGAGCCGGCCTGCCGCTGGATGATACGCTGGCGGAGCAACGTTGGCGCACGCCAGGGATCACCACCGCGTATGCGCATCTGGAAATGGCGGCAGCGACACGCCTGCCTCATGCCGATCGGCTCCAGCTCATGATCGACGCCCGTGCGATCTTCCGCGCGCGCTGGCTGGCCGCGCTGATCCGGGAAGCCGAGACATTGCGGGCGGCACTGCCCGCGCTGATGTCGGACCTGCGGCGCGCCTCGCCGCTTGAGGCGATGTGGATGGCTCGCTCGCTCGCCGAGGCGCTGCGTGGCGCGTCGACCATCGTCCCGGAGGTGACCGCCATCGAAGCGGCGGCCGAGCTCGGGTCACTGTGCGGCGACACGACCCTGCTGACCGCGGCTTGAGGAGACAGCGATGGACACCGTCACGGACTTGCCGGTCCGCTTGCATATCGGCTGCGGCGCCAACACGTTGCCTGGCTGGATCAATATCGACAGCGTCGCGCGCTTGCCCGGCGTGATCACGGATCTTGACGTGACGGATCTGCCGTATGCCGACGGCGCGGTCGATGCCGTGCTGGCGGAACATGTGCTCGAGCATCTCTCGTTCGCCGAGGAAGCGCAGGCATGGCGCGAGTTGGCGCGCGTCCTGCGCCCCGGTGGCACGCTGACGCTGGAGGTGCCGGACTTCGAGTGGGTGTGCACCACGTTCCTGGCGGCCAATGACGACTGGCGCGAATTCTATGTGGTCGGCGCAACGGACCATTACGCCGGGTGTGGCCGCGCCCTGGATCAGCGCTGGGGCATTCTGCAGACCATGTTCTTCGGCAATCAGAACGGTGCCGGGCAGTTTCATCGCAGTGCCTATACCGAGGGCAAGCTGCGCGCGATCGCTGAAGCGTTGCAGTTCCAGAGTGTCGCGGTCCGCCGGCTGTTCAACAAGGGCGGCCAGGCGCTGCGAGCCCGGCTGGTGCGCTGAGCTCCAGCAACGATCCCCCAGGCTTTTCCCCCCAAGCATTTTCCCCCAAGGCACGATCCCCCATGCGCATCTTCATCTCCGGTATCGCCGGCTTCTTGGGCAGCCATCTGGCGGAGCGCCTGCTGGTGATGGGTCACCATGTGGTCGGCTGCGACAGCCTGTTGGGCGGCGAACTGGTCAATGTTCCGCCGGAAGCCGAGTTCTACCAATACGACTGCCGCGACTTCAACGCGATGGCCAAGGTGATGCGCGGCTGCGAGCTGGTCTACCACTGCGCCGCCACCGCGTATGAAGGGCTGTCGGTGTTCGCGCCGGCGATGATCATGGACAACATCGTCACCGGTTCGGTCGCGGTGTTCTCCGCCGCCATCGCCGACGGCGCGCGGCGTATCGTGTTCTGCTCGTCCATGGCGCGCTACGGGACGAACGCGGTGCCGTTCCTGGAGGCTTATGTGCCGCGGCCGCAGGATCCGTACGGCATCGCCAAGGTCGCCGCCGAGCAGGCGCTGATCAATCTTGCCAGCGTGCATGGCGTCGAATTTGCCATCGCGGTGCCGCACAACATCATCGGCGCGCGGCAGAAATTCGACGACCCGTATCGCAACGTCGCGTCCATCATGGCGAACCTGATGCTGCAGGGCCGCTCGCCGTTCATCTACGGCGATGGCGAGCAGATGCGCTGCTTCAGCCATATCGAGGACTGCCTGTCCTGCCTGCTTGCAATGGGACTGACCGGACGCGGCCTGGGCGAGGTGGTCAATATCGGCCCCGATGAGGAATTCGTTTCGATCAATCAGTTGTTCCGTCAGCTCAAGGGTATCGTTGGGTTCGAGGGACAGGCGATCCATCTGACCGACCGACCGCAGGAAGTGCGCAAGGCGTACTGTTCGTCGGCCAAGGCGCGCACGCTATTGGGTTATCGCACCACGCGGGGGCTGGAGGATGGGCTTGGCGACATTGTTGAGTACATCAAGCGCATTGGCCCGCGCAAGTTCCGCTATCATCTCGATATCGAGATCCGTAACGACCATACGCCACGCACCTGGACCGAGCGGCTGATGTGATACCAGCGGCCCGAATGATCAACTCTTCGGTGCTACCCCCCGTCATGCCGGCGCAGGCCGGTATCCACGACTGTGTGCCAGGCATGGCGCTGATCTTGGAGGTGCAAGTCCTCTACGGGCCGATTGGCCGGAACCGTTAGCCGAAGGCAACTGCTCTGCCGCGAGGCAGGTGGGGAGGAAGCCGGAGGCAAAACTCGGAGCTGACGAACAGACATCGGATACCAGGCTGGTGCGGTGGGGTAACCCGGCAGTGGACGGGAACGCCCAAAAGCCAAGCGGACACGCGCACAGGTAAATCCGGCAGCGGCCGAGGGAAGGATCAGTGTCTTACCCTGGGAGATCTCCGCATTTCTCCCGACGATCGGAGCAGGGGGCCGGCGACGGTTCTCGACGGGTGCGGAGAAGTCAGCCGAGGCCATAGTAGTTCGAGCAACCGGGCGAAGGGCCGAATTCGACAAGCAAGGAGCAGCTTGGACCGTTCGATGGACGTGAAGCGGCAGCAAGGCGGTGCGGACCAAAGGGACCTTCTCGACGAGGCCCTGATGGCTGCGCTGCGCCACGGCGCAACCGGGGAAGGCGGAACCGGACCTGGAGCAAGCGAGGAGCCACAAGCGTCTGCGGCATGGTCGCAGGAACGAGCCTTGACGCGGCATCTGATGGAGGAAGTGACCGGCTCGGCGAACCTGAACCGAGCCTACAAACGGGTGAAGGCGAATGACGGCGCGGCGGGGGTGGACGGGATGGATGTCACCGAGCTGCTTGCGTGGATCGCCGGCAACCGCGAAGCGCTGATTGCAAGTTTGCTGGACGGCAGCTACCAGCCGCAGCCTGTGCGTGGGGTGCAAATCCCCAAGCCGGGCGGCGGGATGCGCCAGTTGGGCATCCCTACGGTGGTGGATCGTCTGGTGCAGCAGGCGATCGCGCAGACCCTGGAACCGTTGCTCGACCCGACGTTTTCGGCATCGAGCTTCGGCTTCCGTCCCGGACGCGGCGCACATGACGCGCTGCGACAGGCCCGGGAATACGTGGCCGACGGGTATGAGATCGTCGTGGACCTGGACCTCGAGAAGTTCTTCGATCGGGTCAACCACGACATTCTGATGTCCCGCCTGGCGCGGCGCATCGGCGACAAGCGCCTGCTGCGCATCATCCGGCGCTTCTTGCAGGCCGGCATGATGACAGACGGTGTGTGCAACGAACGGCACGAGGGCACGCCCCAGGGCGGCCCGCTGTCGCCACTGCTGTCCAATCTGCTGCTGGACGACCTGGACAAGGAGTTGGAACGCCGGGGACACCGCTTCTGCCGTTACGCCGACGATTGCAATATCTATGTGCGGTCGCAGGCGGCGGGCGAGCGGGTGATGGCGTCGGTGACGTCGTTCCTGGAGGACAAGCTCCGGCTCAAGGTCAACCGGCAGAAGAGCGCAGTCGCTCCGGTCGGGGAACGTCAGTTCCTCGGCCACCGGCTGGGCAGGGGAGGCACGCTTGGTATCGGGCGCAAAAGTCTGGCCCGCGCCAAGGACCGCCTGCGGGAGATCACGCGCCGCAACCGGGGCGACTGCCCGCTGGAGCGGATGATCGAGCAGGCGAACCGCTTCACCGTGGGCTGGGTGACGTACTATCGCCACGCCCAGTGCAAGAGCGCGCTGCGCGACCTCGACGGATGGCTCCGTCGCAAGCTGCGTTGCGTGGAGCTCAAGCGCTGTAAGCTCGTCCGCACGATGGTCAGGTTTCTGATCGGGAACGGCGTGACGCGGGGCAACGCCCTGAAACTGGCCTCGTCGGGAAAGGGATGGTGGCGCCTGACCGACAGCCAGCAGGCCAAGCAGGCCATGCCCATCGCGTGGTTCGACGCGCTCGGGTTGACCCGGCTGGCCGACCATCATGCCGCACTCAACCTTGTCGGAAACCGCCGTGGTACGCGATCCGTACGCCCGGTGGTGTGAGAGGGGCGCTCCGCGAGGGGCGTCCCTACTCGATTTCTTTGCTGCAACGAAGGCAAGTCGTGGATACCGGCCTGCGCCGGCATGACGGGGGTAGCGGCCCGTGCGTCAATGTTTAGGGCCGCTGGCATGAGACCGCCCGCAATCAGCAATTCAGGCGACGTGGCCGCTCGACCCGGCGGATCGGCTGTTGCCATCAGACCCTTGCGGTGTCGGAGCGATGGGCCCGCCGATCGTGCCAGGACCGTCGTTGGGGGGCGGACCACCGATCCCGGCCTCCTGCCATAGCCGATAGGCGGCGAGTTGCTGTTGGCTCGGGATCGAGCTGACGACGGCGCCGGCGGTGTTGCGAAATTCGATCACGACGAGGCCAAGCGCTGCGTTCAGTGCCAGCGTCGGATTGGGGGAAGATGCGGATGTTGGCGCCGTCTGGCCCGCCGGCGCGGCTGTGGCGGTCGGCCTGACCTGTGCAACGGAGAAGTTGCCGGGTACTGACCGAAGCCGCTGGCTGGATGCTGAGATCGTTCGGCATGGCGAGACGCGCGATCACTGTGCGCGCCGTCCTGGCGCTGGGGAACAACCGGCATAATGGCGTCGAAAGGGTTAATGCGCGGTAAACGCGGCACGCGCGGGCGCGGTTCAGGTCGGGCGCCAGTTGAACCGCGCGGCCAGCCAGCCGCGCAGCTCGAGCAGTGCGGCGGAGTCGGCCGCGACGCTGCCCATCGCGGCGGCGGCGGCAATACCCTCTAACGGCAGTACCGAGAACGTGTTGGCCAGGTCTTGCACGCCCGGCTGGCCGGCGGCCCGGCTGGCGGCGCGCCGCCACAACGCGACCATCGCACCCGAGGTCAGCCGCGGCAGCACCAGGCCGAACTCAAGCTGCGTCGCAGCGGCCGCGGCGCGCCATGCGTCGTACCGCGCGCCGGGAGGTTTGGTGCCATGCAGGGAGACATACAGCTCGGCCAGCGTTGGCACATCGGGAAACGCCGGATCACGCCCCTGCGTGCCGCTGGCGTCCAGCGCGCCCAATCCGAACAACGTCGTGCCGCCGGCTTCCCGCAACGCGGCGACCTGCTGCGGGACGTTCTGGCCCCAAGTCAGCACGGCGTCGACCTTGCCGGCGACGAACGCCGCGTTGATCGCTTCTTGCTCGACCAGGCCGAACACCGGCGCGACGCGCGCGCCAAGGAGGTCGAGCCCGAATAGCGCCGGCAGTTGCGGCCCGACCGGTCCCGAAGCTGCCACCCGCACGGTCCCGCCCTCGTTGAGCGGTGTCGCGTCACGGCTGGTCACGACAATGCCCGGTGTGATGCCGGCCATGAGCGGAACCCAATGCTCGGCGTCGAAATGCGCTCGTGGGTCGCCGACCAGCCAATCGAGCGCCGCCGCGCCAGGCGCGAGAAGGACCGTGGCGCCATCGGACGGCACGCGCGCCTCGAACTGATTGGCGCCGGTCACGCCATCGACGCCGCCGGCGGAGGTCGTGCGGACTTTCGTGCCGGGCGGCAGTGTTTCGTCAAGCGCCGCGGCGACGGCGTCGCCCCAGCGGGCGAGGCGTCCCCCATCCGGGCCGGCGACGAGGATGGTCGCGCCCGCGGGGAACGGAACCGCCGCGACGGCGGCGGTGGAGGGAAGCAGCGATGCAGCGCGAACAGCACTGCCCCGGCCCAACAAAAGCGAGCCGGCCATGCAGCCGATGATGTCTCGCCGCCCGAACGGCGGCCGAGCGTTTGTCAAGCCAGTGCCTCCCCCGGGCAACGGCCGGTGGCCGGCCGGACGTGCGGCCTGCCCCAGAATGTCCTCCTACTCCGATCCTGGGCCGGCAGCAAAGCTGGCATGGCGCTTGGCCGCGAACGCCCGGTCCCGACGGATGGCGCGCGGTTGGTCGGTCGTGTCGGAGACGCGCGGTTGGTCGGTCGTGTCGGAGACGCGCGGTTGGTCGGTCGTGTCGGAGACGCGCGGTTGGTCGGTCGTGTCGGAGACGCGCGGCTGGTCAGTCGTGTCGGAGACGCGCGGCTGGTCAGTCGTGTCGGAGACGCGCGGCTGGTCAGTCGTGTCGGAGACGCGCGGCTGGTCAGTCGTGTCGGAGACGCGCGGCTGGTCAGTCGTGTCGGAGACGCGCGGCTGGTCAGTCGTGTCGGAGACGCGCGGCTGGTCAGTCGTGTTGGGCACGCCCTATTGATCATAGGTGATGAGCGTGTCGAACGGGACGTCGAGGCGAGCGCGACCATTCAGGAAGCTCAGCTCGATCAGCGCCGCTGCCGCCGGCACCACCGCGCCGACCTTGCGCAGCAGCGCGATACCCGCCGCCATGGTGCCCCCGGTGGCCAGCAGGTCGTCCACCACCACGACTCGCTGGCCCGGCGTGATGGCGTCGGCCTGGATCTCGATCCGGTCCGAGCCGTATTCCAGCGCGTAGTCCAGTGCGACCGTTGGGCCCGGCAGCTTGCCGCGCTTGCGCAGCATGATGAAGCCGCAGCCGAGCTTCAGTGCCAACGGCGCGGCAATCAGGAAGCCGCGGCTCTCCACGCCCGCCAGCAGGTCCGGGTGATGCGCGCGCACTGCCTTCGCCATGCGGCCCATTGCCACCTGCCAGGCGTCGGCGTCCCGCAGCAAGGTGGAGATGTCGTAGAAGTAGATGCCGGGCTTGGGAAAGTCCGGGACGCCTCGGATGTGATCCTTCAGGTCCATGCGCGATCGACTTTCGTGGCGGTGTGGCGAGTCGTCCAACCGATGTATCGCGTCGGGGACCGTCTGGGTAGTCGTGCCCGCTGTCGGTGTGCTCATGGGCGGTGTGCCCACGGCCGGTGGCGCCCATGGTTGGCGTACACCCACGGTTGGCGTGATCTTGGCCGGCCCGCCGGGGCGGGTGTTGCCTCACCGCACCGGTCACGGGCAGACTGCCCCTGCACCGGATGGAGGACGTGATGGCCGAGGCAGAGCTGCGGAATGCCGACATTGACACGGCGTTGGCCGAGACCAAGGAGGCGTATGTCGCGCGCAACGCGAAGAGCCTCGCCCGCTACGTCGAGGCGACCGCGGTCATGCCCGGCGGCAACACCCGCACGGTGCTGTTCTACGCGCCGTTCCCGATCGCCATCGCGCGCGGCGAGGGCTGCCGGTTGTGGGACATGGACGGCGCCGAATACGTCGACTTCCTGGGCGAATACACCGCCGGCATCTACGGCCATTCGCACCCAGTGATCCGCGGCGCGATCGACCGGGCGCTGGACGGCGGCATCAACCTGGGCGCGCACAACCTGCTGGAGGCGCGCTTCGCCCGCGCCGTGTGCGACCGCTTCGGGCTGGAGCGGGTGCGCTTCACCAACTCCGGCACTGAGGCGAACCTGATGGCGATCAGCCTGGCCCGGGTGTTCGCGCACCGGCCCAAGGTGATGGTGATGGAGGGCGGCTACCACGGCGCGGTGTTCACGTTCTCCGGCAGCGGCAGCCCGATCAATGCGCCGTTCGAGTTCGTGCTGGCGCCATACAACGATATCGGCGCGACGGTGGCGCTGATCGACCTGCACGCGGCGGAGCTGGCGGCGGTGGTCCTGGAGCCGATGATGGGCGGCGGCGGCTGCATCCAGGCCGAGCCGGCGTATTTGCACGCGCTGCGCGCGGCAACACAGCGTGTCGGCGCGCTGCTGATTTTGGATGAGGTGATGACCTCGCGCCTGGCGCCGGGCGGCTTGCAGTCGGTGCATGGGGTGAAGCCGGACCTGACCACCTTCGGAAAATATATCGGCGGTGGAATGTCGTTCGGCGCGTTCGGCGGGCGGGCGGACATCATCGACATGTTCGATCCCCGGCGCAGCGACGCGCTGCCGCATGCCGGGACGTTCAACAACAACGTGCTGACGATGTCGGCCGGCCTGGCCGGGCTGACCGAGGTCTACACGCCCGCCGCCGCGCAGGCGCTGAACGCGCGGGGCGATGCGTTGCGCGAGCGGCTGAATGCGCTGTGCCGCGCGGCGGACGCGCCGGTGCAGTTCACCGGGCGGGGCTCGATGATGTCGGTGCATATGACGCGCGCGCCGATCCGATCCGCGGCCGATGCGGCGAAGGGCGACGCGAAGCTGAAAGAGCTGTTCTTCTTCGACCTGCTGGCGCAGGGGATCTGGCTGGCGAAGCGCGGCATGATGACGCTGTCGCTGCCGATCGGCGACGCCGAGTGCGACAAGCTGGCGGGCGCGGTGGAGGAGTTTTTGTTGTCGCGGCGATCTTTGCTGGCGGCGGTGGGGTGAGGCGGGCGGGACAGAGACTTGGGCGACCAAGCTGATCCATTGAGCTCTTCGGCGAACGCTTTGGCGAGCCGGGATTGTTGCAGTTTCGCGGGCGCCTTCAGCTTACGCCGGTAGACCGGACGCGATCCCATACGATGTGACACGGCCGCGCGATCGGCCGCCACCTGGAACCGCGCTGCCCCGACCTACACCGGCAGTCGGATCCGGGCGCGCAACCCACCCATCGGACTGTCTTCCAGCACGATGTCACCGCCATGTGCGCGGACAATATCGCGCGCAATCGTCAACCCGAGACCCGTCCCGTCGATGGCGCCGCTCTCGAACGCCCGGAACACGCTCTCGCGCTGCTCGGGCGGAATACCCGGTCCGTCGTCGTCCACCGTCACCTGCACGCCGCGCTGTCCCTGCGGCCCCGCCGCCAGCACCACATGGCGGGCGTGCCGCCGGGCATTGTCGACCAGGTTGGTGATCGCCCGCCGCGTCGCGTCGGCACGTAATGGCAACGTCAGTTCCGCTGGCACGTCCAGCGCGATGTCAGCCCCGCCGCGACGCGCCCGCGCGGCCACGTCCTCCAACAAAGCGGACAGGTCGACCGGCTCGGCCTGCTCGGTGCCCTCGCCGCGGGCGAACGCCAGATACGCACCGATCATGCGCTCCATCTCGGCGACATCGGCGGTCATTTCGGCGATGTCCTCGCGCAGGTCGTCACGCTTGGGCAGCATCGCCAGGGTCAGGCGCAGGCGTGTCAGCGGGGTGCGCAGGTCGTGCGACACGCCGGCCAGCATTTCGGTGCGCTGGGCCAGGAAGCGCCTGATGCGCTCCTGCATGCGGTTGAAGGCGGTGGCGGCGCGGCGGACCTCCAGCGCGCCCTCGGGCTTGATCAGGTCGGCGTCGCGGCCCAGCCCGAACGCCTCGGCCGCCGCGGCCAGGCGGCGGATCGCGCGCACCTGATTGCGCATGAACAGCGCGGCGATCGCGAACACCAGAGCCGCGACGCCGACCACCCACATCACGAACAGGTAGAAGGTCATGACATACAGCCGTTTGCGCGGCGCCCGCACCTCCAGCACGCCGTCCGGCACCTGGATTTGCACCAGCACCGCATGCGCGTCCGAGCCCCAGTCCATGAAGAACGGCAGATGCAGCGTCTGATCCAGCGCGGCCTTCAGATCGTCATCCATCGGGCCGAACACGTTGACCGACTTCCTGGTGGTCAACGTGGCGCCGGGATCGAGCGTAATGTCGAGGCTGAACCGGCTGCGCGCGAGATCGAGGATCCACGCGGTGTTCTGCGGCCCGGGGAACCGGTGCATCAGATCGATAGTGACACCGAGGTCGTCGGCCAGCGACCCCGCGAGGCGCCGCGAGACGACATCGATATGGTCGCCGTAGAAGACCTGCAGCGCCACGCCTTCCAGGATCAGCAGCGGCAACAGGATCATCAGCAGGCTGCGCCCCAGCAGGGAGCGCGGCAGCAGCCGTTTGACAAAGCCTCGGAAGTGCCGCGACCCGCCGGGCGATGGCGCGCGCGCCATCCGACGTGGCCGCGCGGTGGTTGTTTGCGAGGATGCCGGCGAGGGCACCGGGGAGGGCGGCGGCGAAGGCAGTTGTAGGGTTCCGTCGGCCCGACCCGGGGCGGCCATGTGCTAGACCCCCGGCTTCAGCACATAGCCACGGCCGCGGACCGTATGCAGGAACCGCGGCTCGCGCGGGTCCGCCTCGATCTTGCGGCGCAGCCTTGTCACCTGCACATCGATCGCGCGTTCGCCGGCTTCGTCCATGTCGAGCGCGGCGGCGATGTCGTCGCGCGACAGTACCTCATTCGGCTTGCCGGCGAGCGCGGTCAGCAGCGCCGCCTCGCCGCCGGTCAGGCGCAGCACCCCGGCCGGTCCGCTGAGTTCGCCGCGCGCCACATCGAAGCTGAGCGTGCCGAGCGGCAGCGGACCGGACGGCGGCGGTGTGGTCGATGCCGCGCCGGCACGGCGCAGCAGCGCGCGAATGCGCAGCACCAGTTCCAGCGGTTCGAACGGCTTGCCGAGGTAGTCGTCGGCGCCCGCCTCGAACCCGGCGATGCGGTCTTCCGGCGCGCCGCGGGCGGTCAGCAGCAGGACGGGCACGGTGTCACCCAGATCGCTGCGCACCGAGGCGGTGAACGCCAGGCCGCCTTCGCCGGGCATCATCACGTCCAGCACCATCAGGTCGGGATGCACGAAGCGCAGCTTGTCGCGGGCATCGGCGGCATCCGCCGCGGTGGTGACGCGGAACCCCTGGTCCGCCAGGTAGCGCGACAGCAGGCCGCGCAACCGCGCGTCGTCGTCCACGACCAGGATGTGTGCCTCGTCTGACATGTGGGGGGAGTTTAGCAGATTTTGCCGGTTGCGGCATCGGTTGCGTCGCGCGGGGGTGGGGCATATCGGGTGCAGGCCGGGCGTTGCCCCAGGGACCCCACGAGAGGGCGCTGCCCTCTGGACCCCCGCCAAGGTGTCGGCACACGATTTGTCCAAAACTGCACGCTACGCTGGACGGTGAGGAAGATCAGCGTGTTCCGAGCCCGGTCGTTGGCGTTCGGCCACGGTCTCGCGTGGTAAATCACCTCGGGTTCCCGGTAAAAAAGCTCTTCGGCGTCGGACCTGAGCCCTGAGGTGGCCGGCTTCGTCTGAACAGCGTTTCGCTTCCGATAGATGGACGTTCTGCCGGTTGTTGACGTGAGTTGCCGTTGGGGGGGTCGCGCAGGGAGGGCGTAGCCCGACCGGAGCGATGCCCCCCAACGGCGGCGAAATTCATGCTGCCGCGACCACGGGCAGGCTGTCGAAGTAGGCTTGGTCGGGCGTGCGAGCGTCAAGGCTCGAATGCGGACGCTTGCGGTTATAGAAGTCCAGATACCGGCCGATCGAGGCGCGTGCCTCAGCGACGCTGTCGTAGGCGCGCAGATAGACCTCCTCGTATTTGACCGAGCGCCAGAGCCTCTCGACGAACACATTGTCGCGCCAGGCACCGCGGCCGTCCATGCTGATCGCAATGGCGTTCTTCAACAGCAACGCGGTGAAGTCAGCACTGGTGAACTGGCTTCCCTGGTCCGTGTTGAAGATCTCCGGCTTGCCGTGCCGGGCAAGCGCCTCTTCGAGCGCGTCGAGGCAGAACTCGACCTCCAGCGTGATGGAGACCCGCCAGGCGAGAACCCGCCGACTGAACCAGTCCACCACGGCAGCCAGGTAGATAAAGCCGCGTGCCATTGGAATGTAGGTGATGTCCATGGCCCACACCTGGTTCGCCCGGTCTACCGTCAGGCCGCGCAGCAGATATGGATAGATCTTGTGCCCATCTGCGGGTTTAGACGTATGCGGCCGACGGTAGAGCGCCTCAATGCCCATCCGCCGCATCATCGAGGCAACCCGTTCTCGTCCGACCACGATGCCCTCGCCACGCAACAGATCGCGCAGCATCCGGCTGCCCGCGAACGGGTAATCAAGATGCAGTGCATCGATCCGACGCATGATCGCCAGATCGGCGGCCGACACCGCACGGGGGTGGTAATAGAGGCTGCCGCGGCTAAGCCCCAGCAGTTCCGCCTGCCGTGCCAGCGACAAGTCATGGCCCCGGTCGATCATCGCTTTGCGCTCAACAGCCCGGCTTTGCCGAGCGCACTGGACAAAAAATCGTTCTCCAACGTCAGTTCGCCGATCTTCGCGTGCAGCGTCTTCAGGTCCACGGTCGGTGTGCTGTCCTTGGCAGTGCCGCCAGAGCCAAATAACCCCGACACGCCCTCAAGCAGCTGCGCCTTCCAGGCCGTGACCTGGGTCGGATGCACATCATACAGCTGCGCCAGTTCCGCCAGCGTCTTCTCACCCTTGATCGCCGCCAAGGCCACCTTAGCCTTCAACGCAGGGCTGTGGTTCCGTCGTGTTCGTCTCGACATGTCTGCTCCTGATCCGCGGCAATCCTCGCCGCGCTCAGGCAGAAAATCCACTTATCGCACTGTGCAGATTTGCCCGGCCACCTCTCCCCGAGATGATCGGGAATCACCGTTAGCGCGCAGTTTTTGACAGATCGTGTGGCGACCCCTAGAAGTTCCTACCTGGAAAATTGTGTGCCCGATGAAGCCTTCACTGCTCGCTAAGGTGGTCTTTGATCGGCAGTGGGTATTCTTTGTCTATTTCCTAATCACCCTATTCACCTGCGTTTCGGCGATCTTCAAAAGCTCGTTCATTGTAGGTGCGGCGGTACTGGTGGCTTCCTCGTTATGCTTCTTTAGCGTGGCTACTTTCGTCGCCTCCTTCCGTGCAAGGCGTGACCACAATTACAGCCCTAAAGAGCTAGTCGGAATTGCAGCAATCGCCATCGTGCTCTTGGTTGCCGGCCTCGCACTCATGGAGTGGTCGGGATTTTGGCTGGACCTCTTTGGTGTTCCGGTCGAAGGGACGGGCTGGTGCTTCGTCGGCATCCTCGTTGCCGTTCTCACCGCAAAAAGAGAGCATGCGTTGTAGCGAACCTAGGCCCAACAGTGTCACCAATTTGGTTGCTGTAAAAACCGCTTGAGGATTTCTACAACGGTGTTCCAATCGCATAGAACTTGGCTGTGAAAATACATGGGCTTGCTATCCTTCTCATATAGCGAATGCGTCATGATCGGTCGAAATTTGCCTAGCTTAGTCTGCGCCGCATCTAACTCGTCGTATCCTGCCAAGTCACCCCGCCTCATCGCGTCCACTTTCTGCGTTTTGAGATCCTGGAATGACGCCTCTTTGTCTGGGGTCACAATGAATGGAGCGATATATAAGGGAATCCGATGTGCCAACGCATGTCGGAAACTCTCAAGATAGATGAACCATTGATTTAGTTCGTCCACGTAGTTCCTGAATTCCTCCGAAAAGGACGACATCACGACATCTTTTCTAAATCCGACTTGTGTTTCCCTTAGCGGTCTATCGTTTTTGTTCTTGATTTGGTGTTCTGTAACCCAAACCCATGCTAAGTTATCCAAGCATCCGAAAACGTTAAAAACAAAACTCTGCAAGTTGATCGCGAGATCGACGCACGTTTCGCGGGGCGGGATATCGGAACGATCCGGCGCATATAGCTCATACACATTTTGGATGCATCTTTCTAAGGTGCCAAGTCTTCGAAGGAAGCCATGCAGAATGTGCTCGCTTGAAGCGGGGTGTGTCTGCGCGAAAGAATAGAGCCTCTTTAGGAGGGAGACGTATTTTCCATTCACTGCAGCTGCTTCGCTAAGAAGCTGCGAAATTCCTTCGTCCGTATAAGTCATGCGCCGGGCCTCGAAATAGCCGCTCGGCCGACGTTGTACCCGCGATCCTTCACACCCTGATCCTCTCCACCTCGTCGAGGCTGAGTTCTTCGCGCCGACGATCGTAGAGCTGGGTCGTGCGCGTGCTGGCATGGTTCGCCATCTGCGCCGCCTTCTCCAGCGTGCCGCCGTTCTTCAGATACACCGTGATCCCGGTCGGCCGGAAACTGTGATTGCCCAGCGTCGTCGCGATGCCAGCCGCGCCGGTGCGGCGGCCGATCATCATATAGGCATTGGCCTGGGGCAGGGGCGTGCGCGTCAAGAGACCCGTGCCGCAGGCGATCGTGCGGAACAGCGGCTCCTTGGGTTCTCCGGCGAGGCCCGCGCCCTAGATGTAAGCGGTGAGGTAGGTCTCAAGATTGTGGTGGCACGGCATGGCGTGCGGTTTGCCGCCCCTCTCGCGGAGCTGCACCCATAGGCGGCGGTTCTGTGTGAACACGTCCTCCACCTTCATCCCGAGCGCCGCGTCGATCCGCGCGAAGCTGAACACCATCAGCCCGATCAGCGCACGGTCGCGCAGGCCTACGGGCGTCGTGATGTCGATGCTGTCGATCAGCGTGCGTGCTTCCTGCGGCGACAGCACCGGCGTCTTGCCGACCGTCACCGTGTGCGAGGGGCTGCGCACCGAGCCGGCCGGGTTCACCGGCACCACTTGGCCCGCCACCAGCCAATCGAACAGGTGGCGCAGCGCGGCCAGCCGCGCCTTGGCGGTTGGGGCCGCGTGCTCGCGCGTCTGCTGCTCCATCCAGGCGGCGACGTGAAGCGGCTGCACGGCCGCGACAGACAGCACGCCCTGATCGTCGCACCAGGCCAGAAACTCCGACACGGCGCGGCCGTAGGCCCTCCGCGTGTGCGGGTTGCGGATGTTGGCCGCAAAGAATTCCAGGAAACGGCGCGCGGCGCGGTTGCCGGCGGCGGCAATCAGCGCCGGCACGACGTGCGCCGCGTGCAAGCCGAGCGTAATCCCCACTTGGTGGATGACGGCGGGGAGCTGCTCGGCCATGGGCAGCGTCCGGTTCACGGCGTCGGTTCCTTACCTTTCGAGGTCGGTGCGGGAAGCGCCTCTTTCGCGGCGCTCAAGTAGTCCCCCAGGGTCGAGTCCAGACGCTCATAGAGAAGACGGTCGAAGCTCTCAGGCCCCGCTTGCTGCAAAGCACGAACATAATCAGGCCGGTCTTCCGGACGCACCGCCACCGGCGGATAGCCGCCGCGAAGCAGAACCAAGTTCATCAAGAGCCGTGCCGTTCGGCCGTTGCCGTCGTTGAACGGATGAATGTCTACCAGCCGCCGGTGCGCGGTGAACGCCGTCGCCGGCGTATCGGGTGCCGCTGCAAGCCACCCCGCGAAGTCGCCCATCAGCGCCGGCACTTCCGCGGGTGACGGGAAGCTGTGCCGCCCCGCATCGGTCAGGACAAAGCGGCCCTGGTCGGCATAGCGTCCGGCAATCTCGGGGGTTGAACGCTTCACGACCAGACTATGCAGATTGCGCACGTGCATCTCGGTGAGCGGCGTTCCCTGACGCGCAAGCTCGCGCACGTAGCGGATCGCATCGTAATGATCGATCGCCTCCATGTGGTCCTTGAGCGGCTTGCCGCCGATCGTGATCCCCTGCTCGACGACCAACGTCGTTTCGGCCGCCGTGAGCGTGTTGCCCTCGATCGCGTTCGACGTGTAGGTCAGCTCAAGATCGTGGACGTGCTCAAGGTTGCTCAGACCCCGGGGCGACAGGGGACGGAGCCGATCCAGTTCGGCCTTCTTCGCGGCGATCTGCTCCAGAAGTTTGTCCACGATTCGTTCTAGTATGGTGGGGGGATCGGGTCAAACCAAACATATGATAAAGGTCACATATAGACTGACGATTCGGAGTCACCCTTGAAGCATCCTCTAGATCGCTTGTTCAAGGACGTCATCCGGGAAACAGGGCCGTACCAGTCCTTGATGGATGGCAAGGATTATAAGCGCCTCGTTGCCGGCGGGCGAGAGAAGGCTGGAAACCGGCACGTTCGTATCGATCACCACCCGGATCACTTGATCCCGGGGGCAGCAGTGTCCTTCTTTTTGCCGCGCCGGTGCGCGGCGATCTCGGCGTCGATGTCCGCGGACGCGAGCGCATCAAGTCCGCGCCGCTTGGCACCGGCCCAAGCCTTTTGCAGCCAGTCCGGCGGCGGTGCTGCCGTGCGGATGAAATCCTGCACGCTCATGATCACGACCGCCGGCTCGCCGCGACGGTCAACGACGAAGCGCTCGTTGTTCTTGGTGGCGAGGTCCATGATCTGGCCGAACTGGGTACGGGCGATATGGGCGTCGATGCGGCGATCCATGGGTTCTCCAGCATGAATTGATCAATTGATTCATGCATCATAGCACAACCTGGGATGGTGCCAACCATATTCGACGTGGGGTGTGCGTCGGCAAAATCGCATAACGCCTCAGCACGGCGGTGCCGACCCAAATCTCAGCGCCTCCCTGGTTCTCACACGCAGCCATCAGCACCGCGCCGCCGCCGCAAACCCCAAATGCGATTGCCCTACGCGCGGCGTCGCACCAGACCGGGCCGCATCAAGCCGAGCGGATACGCGGCTCGCGAACCGGGCGATGCGGGCCGTCCATGTAGGCACGCGCTGCATCGTCCATGATCCCGCCTCATCTGGCGGGTCATTATGATAGGCAACTGCAATCTGTAAGAACAGCACCCAGAGTTCACGCAGCGTATAGAATTTGACGCGATACCGAGGCAGAATCAGAATAGGTCCATCAGTTTCTTCGCGCCCATCAGCTTGCCGAGTGTCATGCAACGCGTGCCTTGCATCAGGCCGGTCGGCGCGTCTGCGAGCGGAATCGGACCAATTCCGGTTTAGTTGGCCGGGCTCGCCGGTTAGGGGGCAATGTCGGTTGATCATTCGACAGTCCTCGCTTCTCGACAGACCGGCTTCGCTGGCTATACGCTGTATTTGGAAGCGTTTCGTTGTCCCGCGCGGGTGCGCGGGCGTCAGGGATGCCAGCCATGAAGCGTTGCTCGGACCGGCCCGATCGATGCTAGCCGCCCCCCAACGGCTGACAGTGCCGGTTCGCCGGCGCGAGAAGCTACGGCGGGCGCTCGTGCTGTCACTAGCGCTGCACCTGGCGATCTTGCTGTGCTGCCTGATCGTCTTACCCACGCCGTCGGAGACGCCCTCGCCAACGCCGGAGGGCAAGGGGGCGCCGACCTCAGTGGCGATGGTGATGGACGTTGGCTCGTCCGAGGGCGTGAAGCGACCGGCACCGTCCTATGCGCCGGCGATCGTGGCGCCGGGCGAGGCGCCGTCGAAGGCACCGCCGCCGCCGATGCCGCCGTCCGACCCGACCGAGGCAACCGCCGCGCCGGATGCGCCGGCGGTGCCACCGCCCACTGCGGCTCCGCAAGCCCAATCTCCGCCATCGACGCCAACGCCGACACCGGCACAGTCGACTGCGCCGATGCCTGCACCGGCCACCGAGACCGCCGCCGCCACGCTGCCGCCACCACCATCTGCGCCCGCGCCGCCGCAGACGGTGCCGACGCCGGCGCTGCCGTCGCAAGCGGCCGTGCGGGCGGCGCCGCGGCCTGCGCCGCACACCATGACCACAAACAGGCTCCCTGCCCCGCCGTCACACACCATGCGGCAGCCGAACCGGACCGCCAATAACGAAGGAGCGCTCAATCAGTCGCCGGGACCCCAGGCGGTCAACTCGCAGGGGGCGCCCCCGCACACGACGAACGGGCCGGATCCCACGACCAGCGTGGACGGCGCAGCCGGAGAGGACGGTCAGCTGCCTCACCTTCAGCGTCAGCGCCAGCGCCATCTCGTTGAAAGAGTCACGGACAAGGTCTGCACTGGTATTTATGAATTTGGGCCCCATTCGACCGGGTCGCACGAGGCTGGGCCCGGTGCCGGAGAGCATTTCTTTTCAGGAATGAATGTACAAGCCGCAGCACACTTCTTTCGCAAGCCTGATGGCACACCATGGGTGACTTTCTATTTAAGGTCGCGAGGACCGGCCGACCTACCCGTGACGATCATGGGAAGCGGGATCAGATGGACCGGTGTATATGGAGTTGTCTACACGGTGTGGCCCTCAGGTGATAACCATCTCGCCGGCCAATCTTCCCCCGGTGGGAAAATCGATCTTGCCTGCGAGGGCGGACTCCCATCCCTGTAAAACTGCACGGCGCGCGGCGTCGCACCAGACCGGGCCGCATCAAGCCGACCGGATACGCGGCTCGCGAGCCGCGCGATGCGGGCCGTCCATATACGCGCGCGCCGCATCGTCCATGATCCCGCGCATCACCTTGCGGAAGCCGTCCACCGCGGCGGCGCCGGCCTCACGATACGCCGCGGCCAGGCGCTCGCGCTGGCGCTCATACAACCGGCGCTCCAGTGCCTGACCGGAGGGGGTCAGCGTCAGCAGCCGTTGGCGCCGGTCGGCGTGTCCCGGCGTCTGGGCGACGTAGCCTTGCTCCAACAACACCGACAGCACCCGCGACAGGCTTTGCTTGGTGATGCGCAGGATGCCGAGCAGGTCGGACACGGTGATGCCCGGGCTGCGGCCGACGAAGTGCAGCACGCGGTGATGGGCGCGGCCGAAGCCCATCTCCTCCAGGATCACGTCGGCGGCGTTGGTGAAGTCGCGGTAGGCGAAGAACAGCAGGTCCTGGGCGAGCCGCAGCTCTTCCTCACGCAGGAACAGCAGGTTGCTGCCGGCGCCGGGCACGTGGGCTCCCCTCTGTTCGGACATGGCTGGCATTCCTTCCCGACTTACGACAGCATCATTGACGTATTTTGCCGGGTATTATACCGTCCGCAAGTCCACGGCAACAATCTTGCGAGGAAACGCGGAAATGGCCCTGATTCCTTCCGATGCCCGACCTTCCGGTGCGCCACCTTCCGGTGCCCAACCGTTCGATGATCGCGATGGCTGGATCTGGTGGGGCGGCGCGCTGGTGCCGTGGCGCGACGCCAAGCTGCACGTCCTGTCGCACGGCATGCACTACGCCAGCGCGGTGTTCGAGGGCGAGCGCGCCTACAGCGGCAACATATTCCGGTTGCGCGACCACACCGACCGGCTGATCAATTCCGGGCGCATCCTGGGGTTCGAGATCCCCTACACCGCGGACCAGATCGATGCCGCGTGCAACCAGGTGCTGGCCGCCAACAACCTGACCGACGCCTATGTGCGCCCGATCGCGTGGCGCGGCAGCGAGATGCTGGCAGTGTCGGCGCAGCGGACCAGCATCCATCTGGCGATCGCCGCCTGGCCGTGGCCGAGCTATTTCGGCGCCGAACGGATGGCCGGCATCAGGCTGGCGATGGGCGCCTGGAAGCGGCCGTCACCGGAGACCGCGCCGACCATGGCGAAGGCCACCGGCCTCTACATGATCGGCACGATGTCGAAACACAAGGCCGAGGCGGAAGGCTACAACGACGCGCTGCTGTTGGACTGGCGCGGGCTGGTGTCGGAGGCAACGGGGGCGAATATCTTCCTGGTGATGGATGGCGACCTGCACACGCCGACACCGGATTGTTTCCTGGATGGGATCACCAGGCGCTCGGTCATGGCGCTGGCGCGGCGCAGCCAGATGAAGGTGATCGAGCGGCCGATCGAGGCCAGCGAGTTGGATCGTGCCACGGAGGTGTTCCTGGCCGGCACCGCGGCGGAGGTGTGCGCGGTGCGCGAGATCGCCGGGCACAGCTACTCACCCGGGCGGATCACCGAGACGCTGATGCGCGACTACGATGCGCTGGTGCAGCGATCGCCGGACGAGGTGGCGCGCATCGTGGCGTAACGTCCTGCGCCCCGACGCAAGCTGCCACTTGCCGCGGATGCGGGGAGTGGATCGGATTGAATGTCTGCAAGGGGTGCGGGCTGTGCATCGGCGTGCGAAGCTGAGGCAACGACCGTAAGCTCGGGCCTACATTCTGGTTCTTGTTGCAGCGCGAACGCGGGCTCTACGCTTACGGGCGGGCACACTGTGATTTGATTCCGCTATCGCACTGTCTGTGCAAGCCGGAACGCCGGCCGCAGTCAGCAGAGTGCGGGCCGCCGTCTTCGCCGCACGAGCCATGCCCGGATCGCCACGGACGAGTGCCGCGGCAATGGCCCCGTCGACCAAAAGCGCGAGCTGCGTTGCAAGACCGTCTGGGTCCGCTACACGAAGCCTGCTCAGCAAATCGCGAAACCAGACGCGTCGCTGCTCCTTGAAGGCGATGGCAAGCCGATTGGCGGCGTGCGTCGGCTCACCCAGTTCGGCAACTGCGTTGACGAACGGACAACCGCGAAACGCCTTGCTCGCGAACGAATGTTCCAGCCGATCGAATGCGCCGAGGATCTGCTCGGCCGGTGGCAGCTCGGAGGTCGCGAGCGGAATGAAGCGACGCGACAGATACGCGACAATCAGGTCGTCCTTCGACGGAAAGTGATTGTACAGCGTCCGCTTGCTGATCCCGATTTCGTCGGCGATCGTATCGACGCCGATGGCGCGGATCCCCTTGCCATAGAACAGGTGATCGGCGGTCTCGAGGATCCGCTCCTGCATGGTCTCCTTGTTGGCCCAGCGGCTCATGATTGCACAGACCTGTGTAATTTTTGCTTGACACTCTCCATGGCCGCGCTATTTAACTACACCGACCGGTGTAGTCAAGGCCGCAACGCACCGGTGTAGTCAAGGCCGCGACGCGGCACGGCGCGGCCGCCGGCAATGGAGACGACCTTGATGGCTGACCTGCGCGCGCTTCGTCCTGCCATGCCGATCCTGCTCGGCGCGGCGGTCATGCTGACGCTGAGCATGGGCATACGCCAGTGCTTCGGGCTGTTCATCCAGCCTGTTGCCAAGGAGCTGGCGCTTACCGTCTCCGATGTCACGTTCGCCCTTTCGATCCAGAATCTTGTGTGGGGATTGCTGCAACCAATCGTTGGCGGGTTGGTTGTGCGCCTTGGCTTCCGGCCAATTTTGATGGGCGGTGCGGTGCTCTATCTCGCTGGGCTCGCATCCCTGGCGGCCGCGCACGGCATGCTGGGCATCCTCCTCGGCGCCGGACTGCTGATCGGCGCGTCGCTGGCCTGCACAGCGTCAGCCATGGCGCAGGCGGCCGCGTCGCGCGCGGTTCCCGCGGCGATCCGCAGCATGGTGCTGGGCATCATAACCGGTGCTGGCTCACTCGGCGCGCTTGCCGCGGCACCTCTCGGCGAGACGATCACGGCCGGATTTGGTTGGCGATACGGGGTGCTGGCGCTGTTCGGACTGACGCTATTCCTGCTGCCCGCGACATGGTTCGCCGGCCGCGTGGACAGGATCGCAGTGCCGCGCGCGACCGGTGAGCAGATCGCCGATCTGACCGTATCGGCAGCGGTCCGGTCCGCATTTGGAAGGGGGCCGTTCCTGGTGATGACCGGCGCATACTTCGTATGCGGCATGCAGTTGCTTTTCATCAGCACGCACCTGCCATCCTACCTGGCGATCTGCGGCATGGACCCGATGCTCAGTGCCGAAGCACTGAGCGTCATCGCCATCTTCAATGTGTTCGGCAGCGTCTTCTTCGGCTGGGCCGGTGGCCATTGGCCGAAGCTGGTGCTGCTGGGCATGATCTACGTGACGCGCTCGCTGGTGCTCGGTTGGTATTTTATCGCGCCGCCGACGCCGACAAGCACCTTGGTGTTCGCCGCGATGATGGGCTTCCTTTGGCTGGGTGTCGGTCCGTTGGTCGCCGGATCGGTCGTGGAGATGTTCGGGCTGCGTTGGCAGGCCATGATCCAGGGCATCGCGTTCATGAGCCATCAGCTTGGCAGCTTTGTCGGAGCGTTCGGCGGCGGTCTGCTTTTCGATACGCTGGGGTCCTACGATCTGGCCTGGCGACTAGGCGTGGGGATGGGGCTGGCGGCGGGCACCGTGCAGATCATCATCGCGCTTGCGCGGCCAGCACGCTACGCGACGACCTGAACGCGCGCATACGCCCGGACATCGTGGGCCAGCGCTGCTTGACACGTGCTTGATCAACAATTGTCACAAAGGAACCCAACCATGCTGACGCTATACTATTTCCCCGGCGCCTGCTCATTGGCTGCGCATGTGGCGCTTGAGGAGACTGGCGCTGCTTACGAGCGGCGAACGATCGATTTGCGGTCGGGCGAGCAGGATGGCGAGGACTATCGTCGGATCAATCCGCGTGCGCAGGTTCCCGCGCTCGATGTGGACGGCACGGTCATTACCGAGAGTGTCGCGATCCTGACCTTCATCGGGCGACGGTTCCCGGAGGCACGTCTGCTGCCGGTCGATGCCATCGGGCAGGCGCGGTGCCTGGCGTTTCTCGCCTGGGTCTCCAGTCAGGTAGATTCGGTTTTTCGGCGCCTGGCGCGACCAGAGCGGATTGTGCCAGACGAAGTGGCACGCCTTGCCGTCAAGCAAGCGGCGACGCATGCGTACTGGGCCAAATGTCAGGAAATCGATGCCCTGCTCGAGAACGATCCATGGGTGATGGGCACGCATTACACGGTTTGCGATCCCTATGCGCTGGTCTACTACGGATGGGCTGCGCGGATTGGTCTCCCGGTCGCGGAGCTCACCCGGTACACCGCACTCAAACAGCGTCTGCTGGATCGCCCCGCAGTGCGCCGGGTGTTGGAGTTTGAAAAACACCCACTCCTTGCGACGACCTAGGCTGTGCCACCGCGGCGTAGCTCCCAACCCACCTCATGGATTGACCCGATGACATTGGCCCTTGCACGGGATCTCGGTAGTTTTCAGTTCGATGTGACGGACACATGGAAGAGTTTCGATGTGGCAACCGTGAACGGAAACGGGGTCCGGTTGCGCGTGATGCAGGATGTGACGGCCAAGTGGCACGTCCACGAAAGCAGCGACGAACTCTTCTACGTGTTTTCCGGATCGGTCAGCATGGAAACCGAGCACGGCACGCGTGAGATCGGTGCCGGGCAACTCCTTGTCGTGCCAGCAGGGACACAGCACCGAGCCCGCGTCGTGGGCCGTGCCACGATGCTGGTTATCGATGGGATCGGTTAGTGGAAATGTCCATCGCGAAGGGTTTTACCTGTCCCCAGGGTGCTTGAGCTTCCGGTTCATGCGCCCGGTTCAGATCAGCGGCCGTTTTGAGGCATTCGGCGCGTCCCATCAAATGATGCCGCAGCGTCAGAACCGGCCGAATGCCGAGTGCGGGTCAAGCTCCCGAAAAAGGCCCCAGGTCCGATGGCGGTTGGGACTGACGCGAGCAGGTTACCGCTGGCGAGGCCAGACACGCAACGATGGCGCCCTAGGCAAAGACGCCCTAGGCAAAGACGCCCTAGGCAAAGACGCCCTAGGCAAAGACATTTGCCAAATTAGATTGCGTACCATATATTTGTAAGCCAGCAGATTGGGTACCATGAAAAAGCCCCAGCAACAGCTTCGCGATGGCTTTGCGAGTCTCATCGCACGCGCTGGCCGGCAATGGCGGCGGGCGGTGGATCGCCGCCTTCAACCATTCGGCCTGACCGAGGCCACTTGGCTGCCGCTGATCCACCTCGCGCGGGCGCCGGTCCCGATGCGTCAAAAGGACCTTGCCGCCTCGCTGGTCCTCGATGGCTCGTCGATCGTGCGCCTACTTGATGCACTGGAAACCGCAGGCCTCATCGAGCGTCGCGAAGAGGACACCGACCGCAGGGCCAAGACGATCACCCTGACCACGCGCGGTCTGACGATCATCGATCAGGTCGAAGCCGCCTCACGCGAGGTTCGCAACGCCACCCTGATTGGCCTGTCCGCTGACGAGATCGAAATCGCGAGCCGGGTGCTGGAGCTTGTCTGCCGCAATCTCGCGAAAGCACTGGAACATGACGCGTGAAGGCGCCCGCCGTGAAATTCCGGCATCGGCTGACTGCCCTGCCTGACGGGCCGACATGCGCGACTTGCTTCCACTGATCGTCCAGGGGCGCTCGAAGGTCCATGTCGGTGCAGCAAGCGAATCCTGATACGACCCCCGGCGAGACCCCCGACGCGACGACAACCGCGACCCGCGGCACGACGACAATCACGACAACCACCGCGACGCCCACGCCGGCTCCGCTGAGCGCGGCGCACCGCGTGGTGGTGACGGTCTGCATCATTCTGGCCACGCTGATGCAGTCGCTGGACAGCACCATCGCCAACGTCGCGCTGCCCTACATGCAGGGCGCGATGTCCGCGAGCCAGGAAGAGATCAACTGGGTGCTGACCAGCTATATCGTGGCGGCAGCGATCATGACCGCGCCTACCGGTTTCCTCGCCGCCCGGTTTGGCCGTACCCGGCTGTTCGTGGTCGCCGTTGCTGGGTTCACGCTCGCCTCGGTGCTGTGCGGCCTGGCGCAGTCGTTGGACCAGATCGTGATATTCCGGGTGCTGCAGGGCATGTTCGGCGCCGCGCTGGTGCCGCTGTCGCAGTCCGTCATGTACGACATCTATCCGGTGGAGCAGCGCGGCACCGCGATGGCCCTGTGGACCATGGGCGTGATGATCGGGCCGATTTGCGGTCCTATTCTGGGTGGTTGGCTGACCGAGAATTACAGTTGGCGCTGGGTCTTCTACATCAACGTTCCGTTCGGCCTGCTGACCGCATTCGGTCTGCCGATTTTCCTGAAGGAGACCTCGCACGGCAGATCGGCCAGGCTCGACTGGATCGGCTTCGGCGCGCTGAGCCTGGCGATCGGCGCATTCCAGACCATGCTCGACCGTGGCGAAACGTTGGACTGGTTCGGTTCGCGCGAAATCGTCATTGAGGCCTTGTTGGCTGGGGTCGGCCTGTATGTCTTTCTTGTTCAGTTCTCGACGGCGGCAAAACCGTTCCTGTCGCCAAGATTGTTCGCCGATCGGAATTTCGTTGTCGGCGTCACGCTCTATTTCACCATGGGATTGATCATGTATGCGACACTGGCGCTGCTGGCGCCCTATTTGCAGACATTGATGAACTATCCCGTGGTGACCGCCGGCGTTGTGTTGGCGCCGCGCGGTGCCGGGCTGATGCTCGCCGCCATGGTGTGTGGCCGGCTGGTCGGACAGATCAGTGCGCGCCTGCTGGTTGGCATCGGATTTGTTACCGGGGCCTACGCGCTGTACCAGATGACATTCTGGACCCCCGATGTTTCGGAATGGACCTTGATCAGTGTTGGCTTCATCCAGGGCCTCAGCCTCGGTTTCCTGACGATTCCGATCAACATCATCACCTTCGCGACCGTGCCGGCGGAACTGCGGACCGAGGCGACAGGCATCTACAGCCTGATGCGCAATCTCGGCAGTGCGATCGGTATTTCGATTACCGGTGCGCTGCTGCAGATCAATACTCAGGTCAACCACGCAACGATAGCGGGCGGGGTGACCCCGTTCAATCGCGCATTGCAGACAGGTGCCGCGTTGCGATTCTGGAATCCCGGGTCGATGCACGGCGCCGCGATGCTCGACCACGAAATAACGCGGCAAGCCCAGATCATTGCTTATGTCGATGATTTCAAGCTGATGCTGGTTCTTGCCATCATCGTGCTGCCACTGCTGCTGCTGACGCGGCCGTCACCGTCGGGCGCGAGATCGTCCGCCGGCCGCTCCGCCGCCCGGCGCTGATGCTGGTCGTCGAAATGTTCGACCCTCGGTCCACCGGCGCTGGCGCGCGATCGCTGCCGCCACCGGTTATCTGCTAGACAGCGGCCCGGAAACAGGAGACCGCCAATGCCGGACACCAGGATCGCGCTGATTGGCGCAGGGACGATCGGACGCACGCATGTCCGTGCGGCCGCCGAAACGCCCGGCGTCACGATCATCGGGATCGCCGATCCCAGCCCCGCTGCGAAGACCCTGGCGGACGAGTTCGCCATCGCGTGGCACCCCGACCATCACGCGCTGCTGGCCGCTGCCCGGCCGGATGGCGCCATCGTCGCCACGCCCAACGCTCTGCACGTCCCGGTCGCGCTGGACTGCATTGGCGCCGGCGTCCCGGTACTGGTGGAAAAACCGATCGCCGACACGGTGGCCGAAGCGCAGCGCCTGTCCAACGCCGCCGCGACGGCCGGCATTCCACTGCTGGTCGGCCACCACCGGCGGCACAACCCGATCATCCGTCGCGCGCGCGAACTGGTGCGCGGCGGCGCGCTCGGCCGGCTCGTCACCGCCAGCGTCCTGTCGTTGTTCCTGAAACCGGCTGCCTATTTCGCCGTCCCCTGGCGTCGCGCGCCGGGCGGCGGCGGCCCGGTGCTGATCAACATGATCCACGAGATCGACCTGATCCGTTTCGTCTGCGGCGAGATCCTCAGCGTGCAGGCGGCCGCCTCTAACACGATCCGCGGCTACGCGGTGGAGGACACCGCGGCGACCATCCTGCACCTGGAAGGCGGCGCAATCGTCACGATCACGCTGTCCGATACCGCAGCCAGCCCGTGGAGCTGGGACCAGACCTCCGGCGAAAGCCTGAGCCTGTTCCAGGCCAAGGCTGATTCGCATTTCATTGCCGGAACCGAGGGATCGTTGACCCTGCCATCCCTGAACCTGTGGCGCCATCCGCACGCCCGGAGTTGGGAGCACCCGATCGAACCACAAACCGTCACGATCGAGCGGGCCAACCCCTACGCGGCGCAGCTCCAGCACTTCGCCGCCGTGATCCGCGGCGAGGTGGCCCCCGTCACTCCAGGACCGGATGGCACAAGAACGCTGGCCGCGACCCTCGCTGTGACGCGGGCGGCGGAGCTTGGCACACCGCAGGTATTGATCGCGCCCGCCGCACCGGCGCCCACCTGACCCACCACACCGCCCCCCCCAAGCGTCATCCACGCCTAAGCGTCACCCACGCCCAAGCGTCATTCACGCCCCAGCAGATCGGCCAATCCCACGCGCCGGTGCCCGTGCCGCCCCTCGGTCGTTTCGGCCCCCGCCAGCGCGTCCAGCACCGCTTCCTGCGTCGCCTCGGCAGCGGCCTGGAACAAACGGTCGATCCGCCCCTCGGCCAGTACGCGCTGGTCGACAAACGGCTCATCCGCTTCGGCCGGCACGCGGTTCGCCGTGGTGAAGGCCAGCGCGATGTCACCGCTGCCGTTGCCCCAGAAGCTGCCGCACAACGCCAACCCGACCCCGGCCCGCTTCGCCACCCGCACAAGCTGGCGATGCTCCAGCGGGATGTCCGTGCCGATCACGATGATGCAGGACCCGGCCTCGGGCGGCTGTTCTTCGGCGGACCGCGATGCCGACCCGGCGGGGGGTGCCTCGGGGTCGATCCGCCTGCCATCCGGCAGCCGCAAATCCCCCGGCCGGCCGAAATTGGCCAGCACCAGCACACCCAGATGCCAGGTATCACCGTCGAGCCGCAGCCGGCGCGACGCGCTGCCCACGCCGCCCTTCAGCCCGAAGCAACTCATTCCGGTGCCGGCGCCCACTGCGCCGGTCTCGAAATCCTCTCCCGCCGCCTCGATCGCCGCCTCGGCATCCGCCTCGGTCACCGCGAACGCCTGGATGTCGCTCAGGTAGCCGTCGTTGCACTCCAGCACCACCGGATTGACCGTTGTGCTCTGCCGCCCGATCTCCGGATTTTCCCGCACCGCGCGACGGATCAGCGCATTCGCGCAGGTGCCGACGCCGAACGTGTTGGTCAGCAGGATCGGCGTCTCCAGGCAGCCAAACTCGTTCACCTGGATCAGCCCGATGCTCTTGCCGAAGCCGTTCAGCACATAGGCGGCGGCAACCGGCCGATCGATGAACAGGTTGCCGTCGTGCGGCAGCACCGCGGTGACGCCGGTCAGCACCTCATTCTCGATGATCGTCGCGTGGCCAACGGTCACGCCCGGCACGTCGGCGATGCTGTTCCGGGCGCCCGGCGGCAGCGCCCCACACGCCAGCCCAAGATCCCGTGCGCGCATACCACCTCCCTTCATCCCGTGCTCGACCCCACCAACTAGCGGGCAACGCGGAAACGTCCTAATCCCACCGTGAGCACGGAGGAACCAGCAATGCGCGAAATCGGGCATTTCATCGGCGGCAAGCCGGTCGCCGGCACCAGCGGTGCGTTCGGCGATGTGTTCAACCCGGCCTCCGGCGAGGTCGCGGCGCGCGTGGCGCTGGCCTCCGGTGCCGAGGTGGACAAGGCCGTCGCCACCGCCGCCGCCGCATGGCCAGCCTGGGCCGCCATGCCGGCACTGCGCCGCGCCCGCGTCATGTTCAAGCTGAAGGACCTGCTGGACCGCGACCGCAAGGAGCTGTCCGCCGCCATCACCGCCGAGCACGGCAAGGTGCTGTCCGATGCTGACGGCGAGGTGCAGCGCGGCCTGGAGGTGGTCGAGTTCGCCTGCGGTATTCCCCACCTGCTGAAGGGCGAATACACCGACCAGGTCGGCACCGGCATCGACGCCTGGTCGATCCGTCAGCCGCTCGGCGTGGTGGCAGGCATCACGCCGTTCAACTTCCCGTTGATGGTGCCGCTGTGGATGATCCCGGTGGCGCTGGCGTGCGGCAACTGCTTCATCCTGAAGCCGTCCGAGAAGGACCCGTCGGTCAGCCTGAAACTCGCCGCCTTGCTGGCCGAGGCCGGCCTGCCCGACGGCGTGTTCAACGTCGTGCAGGGCGCGCGCGAGGCGGTCGAGGCGATCATCGCCCACCCCGACATCGCCGCGATCAGTTTCGTCGGCTCCACCGCCATCGCCGAGACGATCTATCGGGGCGGCGCCGCGCACGGCAAGCGCGTCCAGGCGCTTGGCGGGGCGAAGAACCACCTGGTGGTGATGCCCGACGCGGACGTCGATGACGCGGTGGACGCGCTGATGGGGTCCGCCTACGGCGCCGCCGGCGAACGCTGCATGGCCGTCTCGGTTGCGGTCGCGGTGGGCGATGCCGGCGACCGGCTGGTCAGCAAGCTGGAACCGCGGGTGCGCGCCTTGAAGATCGGCCCCGGGACAGACCCCGACGCCGAGATGGGACCGCTGGTCACCGCTCAGCATCGCGACAAGGTGAAAGGCTACGTGGACCTTGGCGTGAAGGAAGGCGCGAAGCTGGTGGTGGACGGGCGCGGCGTGTCGCTACAGGGCTACGAGGGCGGGTTCTTCCTCGGTGGGTCGCTGTTCGACAACGTCGGCACGGACATGCGGATCTACCGCGACGAGATTTTTGGACCGGTGCTGTCGGTGGTCCGCACGCCGGACCTGGCTGGCGCGGTGCGGATGATCAACGCGCACGAATACGGCAACGGCGTTGCGTTGTTCACCGCCGACGGCGGCACCGCGCGCGATTTTGCGAACGCGATCAACATTGGGATGGTCGGGGTGAACGTGCCGATCCCGGTGCCGATGGCGTTTCACTCATTCGGGGGGTGGAAGCATTCGCTGTTCGGCGATCACCACATTTATGGGCCGGAGGGTGTGCGGTTCTACACGCGCTACAAGGCGATCACGCAGCGTTGGCCGGGTGGGGCGCGCAAGGGTGCGGAGTTCGTGATGCCGACCTTGGGGCGGTAGGCCTCCTGGGTCGTTCGTAGCGGGACTGGTAGGGCGGGCTGCCAGAAGGCCGCGCTGCCTCATTCCTCTGCCAGCATCCGCTCCCGCAGGATGCGGTTGATCTCGGTTTGGTGGTCGTGCCCCTTGGCGCGCAACCAAGCCTGCACGTCCGGGTCAAGGCAGATGGAAATCGCCCCTTGCGCCGCGTTGTAGTGCTTGCCGCGGACCGCCGTACCCCAGTTGGCTTCGGGTGCGGGCGGGAAGTCGACCAACTCACCCACCCGGGCCTCGATCTCGTCGAGCCTCGCAATCTGCCCCGGCGTCAAACTCCTGCCGTCAGAGGTGTGATATTTCATAGCTTCTCCGTTCTCGGGGGTCTGCGGTGCGCAGGCTGATGACGTGGATCCAGTTCTCATCTCCAGGCTCCGGGTATGTGTGTACGACAACAACCACCTTGAAGGAAGTACCGGCTAAGATTGCGCCGATTGTGTGCCATCGTTCCTCACCATCCTGCACACGATCGAACACCGTTACGGCGAGCGGATCGGACACGACCTGCTGGGCCAAAGTGAAATCCAGGCCGTGCTTGCGCAGATTCAGGCGTCTTTTCTCCTCCCGCCACGTGATCTCCATTTCGCCGCCCTCCGCCGGACCGCGATGCTCGGCGACCGGGGGTGAAGATCGGGTAAACCTGACGGCGGGGATCCGATCGCGCGCATTGGCCGCTCGTGCCACGACGACGCCCCCCTGGTCGGCCGTGCGCGGCAACCAGCAAGCAACGCGACCGCGTGCGCGATCGGCCGCAAACCCGGCACTGAGCGCGCGCTGCCGGTCACTGCGGCCCGCGCGGCTTCATCGCGGCAGGGCGCTCCCGGTTTTATCGCAGTGCAACCGGACCAACAGGCCGCACCCCTGGCCTTCTTCCCGTCCAAGCGGTAGCTCTGGCCCCTCTTGCGTCGCGGCGGTAAATCCAACTACGACGCCCGTTGCCGCGTTCGCGAGGGAGCAATCGCCGCCGATGTCAGCCTATGTCGACGCGGTAAATCAGGACTTGCTGGACCGCATCCCGCTGGATGCGCGCGTCGTGCTGGACGTGGGTTGCAACACCGGCGCGCTGGGCGCGGCCTACCGCCGGCTGAATCCGCGGGCGCGCGTGCTCGGCCTGGAGATGGATCCGGGGGCGGCGGCGATCGCGGCGCGGCGGCTGGACAGCGTCGTGGTTGGCGATATCGAGGTGGGTCCGTTGCCGTTCGCACCGCAAGGCGGCATCGACTGCATCACCTATGGCGACGTGCTCGAACATCTGAAGGATCCGTGGGCGGTGCTGGAGCGGCACGCCAAGTCGCTGAGCGACGAGGGCACCATCCTGATCTGCATCCCCAATATCGAGCATTGGCTGTTCGCCGAGCGCCTGCTGCGAGGGGTGTGGGACTACGAACCGACCGGCCTGCTGGACAAAGGCCATCTGCGCTGGTTCAGCCTGGAGACGATGCGCAAGGGGCTGGCGGAGGCGGGCCTGGTGGCCTGCGATGTGCACCCCCGGATATTCGACGGCGAGAAGGCCGCCGCCTTCGCCACTGCAATCGCACCCGGCCTGCGCGCGCTCGGGGTCGATCCGCAGACCTATGCCGATCGTGCTGCGCCGCTGCAATACGTATGGCGGGTGCGCAAGAAGCCGTGTTCGATGCTGATGATCGGCGCCAACATGCTGGCGCCGGTGGGCGGCGTGTCGCATCTGCGCGTGGTCTATCCGATGCGTGCGATGTTCACCGACCCCAGCGTGGTGGTCCGCATGGCCTCGCCCCTCGACATTGCCGCGCCGGAAACCGATACGCCGCGCATCTTCGTGCTGCATCGTCCGGCGATGACCGGGCCGAACGCCACGGACCTGGTGCGGCGGTTGCGCGCCGGCGGCTGGCTGGTGGTGACCGAGTTCGATGACCATCCGGATTTCTTCCAGAGCATGCAGAACGAGGATCAGTTCAGCTTTCGCGCCGTGCACGCGGTGCAGACCAGCACGCCCGCGCTGGCCGAGATCCTGAGCCTGCGCAACCCGGAGGTGCGGGTGTTCCCCAACGCGATCCGCGTGCTGCCGGAACCGCGCAACTTCGCCGACCCGAACGTGATCACGCTGTTCTTCGGTGCGCTGAACCGCGAGCCCGATTGGCGGCCGCTGATGCCGACGCTGAACGCAGTGGCCGCCGCTGTGGGCGAACGGCTGCGCTTCGCCGTGGTGCACGACCGCGGCTTCTTCGACGCGCTGGAGACCTCGCACAAGAGCTTCACGCCGACCTGCGATCACGACACCTACATGTCGCTGCTCGGCCAGTGCGAGATCTCGTTCATGCCGCTGGGCGATACCTGGTTCAACCGCGCCAAGTCGGACCTGAAGTTCATCGAGGCTGGCGCCTGCCGCGTCGCCGCGCTGGCCAGCCATGTGGTGTATGGCGGCAGCATCGAGGATGGCCGCACCGGACTGCTGTTCCGCGATGCCGAGGAGTTGCGCACGCGCCTGCTGCGCCTGATCGCCATACCGGACACTGCCCGCGGCCTGGGCGATGCGGCGCGCGGCTACGTCGCCGCCGAGCGGATGCTGGCCTATCAGGTGGCGCCGCGCATCGCGTGGTATCGCTCGCTGTGGGAGCGGCGTGAGGAGTTGGAGCAGGCGCGGGTGGCGCGGATGGCGGAACGCGGAGCCGTTGCGTGACCGAGGTCAGTGAGGGGCGTAGTGAGATGGTTGCTGTGACATGGTCGCTGTGAGATGGCCGCTATGAGATGGTCACTGTGAGATGGCGGCTATGAGGCTGGGCTGCCCGTCGCGCGGCGTGAATGCGCGCTGCCGCACATGGCGCCGCATCATTGGGCGCCACATCGTTGGGTGCCACATCGTTGGGCGAGCGGGCGCCGTACGCTGCGCCGTGGCGCTGCTGTTGCTTTGTCTGATCTGCGCGGGCGCACGCGCCGACGACGGCCCTGTGACCAAGAGCAACGCCATCGCGGTGCTCGGGAAACCGGCATTGCCGCCGGACTTTCCGTATTTCCCCTACGTCAATCCGAACGCACCGAAGGGTGGCGAAGTGCGGCTGGCCTGGGGTGGTACATTCGACAATTTCAATCCATTCATCCTGCGCGGCACCGCTCCGCTCGGGTTGGCGGGATCGTGGGTGATCCTGCCGGGTGGGTCGGGATCCGGCGCATCCGTCGGGCATCTGTGGGAGAGTCTGCTGACCTCGTCGGCCGACGAGTCGGATGCCGCCTATGGCCATCTGGCGCAGACCATCGAGATGCCGCAAAGCAAACTGTGGGTGGCGTTCGACATCAATCCGGCAGCGAAATTCTCTGACGGCACGCCGGTCACCGCCGAGGATGTCGCCTGGACCTATCGCACCCTGATGGCGCAGGGCCGGCCGGCAATCCGTCTCCAGTTCGGCGACGTGAAGGATGTCGAGGTGACCGGCGAGCGCCGGGTGGTGTTCCACTTCAGCTCCGACGAGAACCGCGAGCTGCCGCTGCTGGTCGGCGGCCTGCCTGTCATGCCGAAGCATTTCTTCGACGGGCGGGATTTCTCCCACCCGCTGACCGATCCGCCGATCGGGTCGGGGCCGTATCGGATCGCATCGTTCGATCTGGGCCGCGACATGGTGTTCCAGCGTGATTCGAACTGGTGGGCGCGCGACCTGCCGACCGGCAAGGGCACCAACAACTTCGACCAGGTGCGGATCGACTACTACCGCGACCTGACGGTGACGCTGGAGGCGTTCAAGGCCGGCCAGGTGGATCTGCGCTCGGAGAACACCGCGGCGCGCTGGGCCACCGCGTATGATTTCCCGGCGGTGCAGCGCGGCCTGGTGATCAAGCGCGACTTCCGCCACCACCTGCCGACCGGCCTGCAGGGTTGGGCGATGAACACAAGGCGCCAGGTGTTTGCCGATCCCAGGGTGCGCAACGCACTGGGTCTGGTCTACGATTTCGAGTGGGCCAACAAGAACCTGTTCTATGGCGACTATGTGCGGACCGACAGCTACTTCAACAACAGCGACCTGGCCTCATCGGGGATCCCGCAGGGCGACGAACTGAAGCTGCTGGAGCCGTTCCGCAAGGAGCTGCCGGCGGACCTGTTCACCAAGCCGTTCACCCTGCCGGTCACCGACGGGTCGGGCAACAACCGCGAGCAACTCATGCAGGCGCTGGCGCTGATGCGCGAGGCCGGCTGGGTGGTGAAGGACCGCAAGCTGGTCGATGCCAATGGCCAGCAAATGAGTTTCACGATCCTGCTGGCTGATCCGTCGTACGAGCGGGTGGCGCTGCCCTATGTGCAGGATATCCAGCGGCTGGGGATCGATGTGCGGGTGCGGACGGTCGATCCGGCGCAGTTCCAGCATTTGACTGATGATTTTGATTTTGACATGACGCTTTATATATATCCGGAGACCGACATTCCGGGAAATGAGCTGCGCGACTACTTCTCGTGCGGCAGCGCCAAGGTGCAGGGCAGTTCCAACCTGCCGGGCGTGTGCGATCCGGCGGTGGATGCCTTTGTCGAGAAAGTGGTGAAGGCGCAGGATCGGCCGACCCTGGTGACCGCGGCGCACGCACTGGACCGGGTGCTGCTGTGGCGCTGGTATGCGGTGCCGAACTACGACAACCAGAAATTCCACATCGCGTGGTGGGACAGGTTTGGCTATCCCGACAAGCCGATCCGCGACGGGTTCAACTTCGACACCTGGTGGGTGGATGCGGCCAAGGCGGCGGCGACAGACGCCGCGCGCCGGCAGTGATCGAAGCGAACCGGTACGGAGGGTCTGCGGTGACCGACGTGGAGTGTCGGCGATGATCGGCGCCCCCGACGCGGAGTATCTGCAACGATCGACGCGGAGCATCTGCGATGATCGGCGCGGAGCGTCTGCAATGACCGGCGCGGAACGTCGGCAGTGACCAACAGCTGACCGCGGCGCGATGGCAGCCTATCTGTTCCGCCGTCTGCTGCTGGTGATCCCCACGCTGTTCGGCATCATCGCCATCAACTTCGCGGTGATACAATTCGCCCCCGGCGGGCCGGTGGACCAGATGATCGCGCAGTTGCGCGGGCACGGCGATATGTCCTCGCGGCTGACCGGCGCGGCTTCGGATGCTGGCGGGCCGGGGACCTATCGCGGGTCGCGCGGACTTGATCCGCATGTGATCGACGACCTTAAGAAGATGTTCGGTTTCGACAAACCACCGCTGACGCGCTTCGTCGAGATGGTCAGTGGCTATCTGCGCCTCGATTTCGGCCGCAGTTTCTTTCGCGATCAACCCGTTATGGATCTGGTGGCGCAGCGCCTGCCGGTGTCGGTGTCGCTCGGCCTGTGGTCGACCTTGCTGATCTATCTGATCTCGATCCCGCTCGGCATCGCCAAGGCGGTGCGCGACGGCAGCCGATTCGACCTGGCAAGCTCGGCGGTGGTGCTGGTGGGCTATGCGATCCCGAGCTTCCTGTTTGCCATCCTGTTGGTGGTGCTGTTCGCCGGCGGCAGCTTCCTGCACTGGTTTCCGCTGCGCGGCCTGACCAGCGACGGCGCGTCGAGCTGGAACTGGGGTGCGCGCGCGGCCGACTATGCCTGGCACATGGTGCTGCCGACGATCGCCATCGTCGCCAGCGGTTTCGCCAGCTTGACCATGCTGACCAAGAACTGCTTCCTGGAGGAGATTCGCAAGCAATACACGGTGACCGCGCGATCGAAGGGCGCCTCGGAGCAGCGCGTGCTGTATGGCCATGTCTTCCGCAACGCCATGCTGCTGATCGTGGCGGGATTCCCGCAGGCGTTCATTGGGATACTGTTCACCTCGCAATTGCTGGTGGAGATCGTGTTCTCGCTGGACGGGCTGGGGTTGCTGGGGTTCCAGGCGGCGATCCAACGCGATTACCCGGTGATGTTCGGCACGCTGTACATCTTTACGCTGCTGGGGCTGTTGCTGCAGATTGTCGGGGACATGCTGTACACGCTGGTCGATCCACGCATCGATTTCTCGGCACGGCGTTGATCCCGGCAACGCGCATTATCAGCGTCGCACGCTTCCCGACCATGCGGCTGTCCCCGATCACGCGCCGACGGCTGGCGATCTTCCGGCAGAACCGGCGCGGCTTCATTTCGTTCTTGATCTTTATGGTGCTGTTCGCCTTCACCCTGCCCGCCGAATTCGTCGCCAATGACCGGCCGCTGCTGATCCGCTTCAACGATCATTGGTACGTGCCCGTTCTGTTCGATTACAGCGAGGACGCGTTCGGCGCCGACTTCATGCCCACCGAGGCCGACTACACCGAACCCGACGTAGACAAGGCGATCAACGCACATGGCTGGATGATCTGGCCGCTGGTACCGTTCAGCTATGACACCATCGTCAAGAACCTGACCGTCCCGGCGCCGTCGCCGCCATCCTGGCGCAACCCGCTTGGCACCGACGATCAGGCGCGCGACGTGCTGGCGCGGGTCATCTACGGCTTCCGGCTGTCCGTTCTTTTCGGTTTTGTGCTGACCGGGATCAGCTCCGCGATCGGGGTCGCCGCCGGCGCGGTGCAGGGCTATTACGGCGGCCTGGTCGACCTGCTGTTCCAGCGGTTCATCGAAATCTGGAGCGGCATGCCGCAGCTTTATCTGCTCATCATCCTCGCCAGCATCATCACCCCGGGATTCTGGGTGCTGCTGGTGTTTCTGCTGCTGTTCTCGTGGATGAACCTGACCAGCGTGGTGCGCGCCGAGTTCCTGCGCGGCCGCAACCTGGAATACGTGCGCGCCGCCAAGGCGCTGGGCGTATCGGACACGCTGGTCATGTGGCGGCATATCCTGCCGAATGCGATGGTCGCGACGCTGACCTACATGCCGTTCATTCTGTCGGGCTCGGTGACGATCCTGGCGAGCCTCGATTTCCTGGGCTTCGGGTTGCCGCCGGGGTCGCCGTCGCTGGGCGAGTTGGTGGCACAGGGCAAGGACAATCTGCAGGCACCATGGCTGGGGATCACCGCCTTCGCGGTGCTGGGCGGCACGCTGATCCTGCTGATCTTCATCGGCGAAGCGGTGCGTGACGCGTTCGATCCGCGCCGGTCGCCGCGATGATCGGGCGCGAATCGGGGGCGCGTCCGGCGGCAGTGGGCGAGCCACGACCTCCCTGCTGGCGACAGCCAAGTCGTGGGTGGCCGGGCCAAGCCCGGCCATGACACAGGGGGGCAATGCTTTCGCCGCCTGGTATTAATGATCGACAGCGCGTCCCGCGCCATGGCGAAGTGCTTGCTTCCCGCCGGGTGTGGCCCATAGGCTCGGGGCATGTTGCGGTTTTTGTTGCGTCGGCTGGCGCTGGCAATTCTGGTATGCCTCACGGTCCTGGTCGTCAGCTTTACGCTGACCCGGTTGTCGGGCGACCTTGCCGTTGCCATCGCCGGGCCGAATGCGACCCCCGAGGACGTGGCGATCATCCGCAAGAATTATGGCTTCGACCGTCCCGTCGTGGTGCAGTTCACCGACTGGGCGACGCACGCGGCGGAAGGCGATCTTGGCCGCTCCTATGTCTACAAGGCGTCCGTGGCGGATCTGATCAAGGAGCGGCTGCCGATCACGCTGACGCTCGGCCTGACCGGCCTGCTTATCGCGCTGGCGACGGCAATTCCGCTGGGGGTGTTGGCGGCGATGCATGAGGGTTCGCCGCTGGACCGGGCGATTGGGCTGCTGGCGTTGCTGGGGCAGGCGATGCCCAGTTTCTGGCTTTCCCTTGTGCTGATCATCTGGTTCGGGCTGAAGCTGCAACTGCTGCCGATCTCGGGTGTGGATACATGGCAAGGCTACATCCTGCCGGGGATCGTGCTGGCGTTCTCCGCCATTCCGGCGCTGATGCGCCTGACGCGGGCGGGCATGATCGATGCGCTGGCGGCGGATTATATCCGCACCGCGCGGGCCAAGGGGCTCAGCCTGGCAACGATCGTGCTGAAGCATGCGTTGCGCAACGCCGCCATGCCGGTGGTCTCGATCGCCGCGGTGCAGCTCGGCTTCATGCTGGGCGGGTCGATCGTGATCGAGCAGATCTTCGCGCTGCATGGGGTGGGTTATCTCGCTTGGGAATCGATCAGCAAGAATGACTTCCCGGTGGTCCAAGCGGTCGTCATGCTGCTGGCGGTCATCTATATTGGCCTGACGCTGCTGGCGGACGCGATGAACGCGGTGCTGGACCCGCGGCTGCGCGCGGTATGAGATTCTCCGCCCGGCATCTCGCGGCGCTACTCGGCGCGGCGATTGTTGGCGGCACGCTGGCCGTGGCGATCATGGCGCCGCTGCTGGCGCCGCACGATCCCTATGCGCAGGACCTGATGCGCCGGCTGGTGCCGCCGGAGTGGCTGGGCGGGACTTCGTTGAACCCGTTCGGGACTGATCAGCTTGGGCGCGACTATCTGTCTCGGCTGATCTATGGCGCACGCATCTCGATGCTGATCGGCATCCTGACGGTGGTGACCTCGGGGACGATCGGGGTGACGCTTGGGGTGCTGGGTGGGTATTTCGGCGGGCAGGTCGATGATGCGGTGATGTTCGTGATCACCGCGCGGCTGTCGATCCCGCTGATCCTGGTGGCGCTGACCGTGGTGGCGCTGGTCGGCAGTTCGCTCGCCGTGGTCGTCGCGACGCTGGGCCTGCTGCTGTGGGACCGCTTCGCCGTGGTGGCGCGCACTACGACGATGCAGGTGCGCAACCTTGACTATATCGCGGCGGCGCGGGCGGCGGGGGCCTCGCGCGCACACATCCTGCTGCGCGAGGTACTGCCGAATATCGTTTCGCATCTGCTGGTGGTGGCGACCCTGGAGATGGCGCTGGCGATCCTGCTGGAGGCGGCGCTGTCGTTCCTGGGCCTGGGTGTGCCGCCGCCGCTGCCGTCCTGGGGGCTGATGATCGCCGAAGGCAAGGACTACATGTTCTTCAGTCCGTGGGTGATCATGGTGCCCGGCATCGCGCTGTTCGTGCTGGTGCTGGGGATCAACCTCCTGGGTGACGGGCTGCGCGGACTGCTGGGCGCGGAGCGCGGTCAGTGAGCTCAGGGCTGCCGGTGAGGCCAGTGCTGGAAATGGCGAACCTGCGCGTGCGCTTCGGCCAGGTCGCGGCGGTGCGTGGGGTGTCGTTGCGGATCGAGCGTGGTGAGACGCACTGCCTGGTGGGTGAATCGGGCTGCGGCAAATCGGTGACGGCGTTGGCGGTGATGGGGTTGCTGGCGCGCGGGGCAGAGCGCAGGACCGACGTGCTGCGCTTCCAGGATCATGACCTGTCGCTGCTGTCCGAGCGCGGCATGGCTCGGCTGCGCGGCGACCGGATGGCGATGATCTTCCAGGAGCCGATGACCAGCCTGAACCCGGCCTACACGGTCGGGTCACAGATGATCGAGGTGCTGGCGCGGCATCGCGGCACGGCGCGGTGGGCGGCGCGAGCGCGCGCGGCGGAGCTTTTGGCGCGCGTCGGGATCACCGCGCCCGAGCTGCGGCTGGGGCAATATCCGCACCAGTTGTCGGGCGGGCTGCGCCAGCGGGTGATGATAGCGATGGCGCTGTTGTGCGATCCGGACCTGCTGATCGCCGACGAGCCGACCACGGCACTGGATGTCACCGTGCAGGCGCAGATCCTGCGATTGCTGCAACGGCTGCAGCGCGAGCTGGGGCTGGCTTTGTTGCTGATCACGCACGACCTTGGGATCGTTGCGCGCATGGCGCATCGTGTGTCGGTGATGTATGCCGGCGAGGTGGTAGAGAGTGCGCCGGTGCGGGCGTTGTTTGCCGCGCCGACCCATCCATACACGCGCGGGCTGCTGGACTGCATTCCGGTGCCGGGCGCGGCGCGTCGGGATGTGCCTCTGGGCAGCATCCCGGGCGTGGTGCCGCGCATGGTCCCGGGCTTCTCCGGCTGCGCGTTTCGCGATCGTTGCGGTCAGGCTATGGCGGCCTGTGCCGAGGCGGTGCCGCTGCGGTGCATGGCGGACGGGCACGCCTATCTGTGCCGTCTGGCGGAAGATTGGGGGAAGGCGGCGTGACGGCGGCGGGCGCCGTGAAGGCGGCGATCGAATTGCGCCCGGCGATCGAGTTGCGCGACGTGCGCCGGGTGTTCGTCAGCCGGGGCGGGATGTTCGCACCGGACCGCGTGGTGCGCGCGGTGGACGGGGTTTCCGTTTCGCTACCGGCCGGCGGGGTGCTGGGTATCGTGGGTGAGTCCGGCTGCGGGAAGTCAACGCTGGCGCGGCTGATCCTGGGGCTGCTGACGCCGAGCGCGGGGGAGATCCTGGTAGACGGCAAGCGCCTGGATACGCTGGACCGGCGCGCGCGGGCGCGGCTGATCCAGCCGGTGTTCCAGGACCCATTCTCCTCATTGAATCCACGCCGCTTGGTGCACGAGATCGTCGGACTGCCGCTGGCCGCACAGGGTGACGTTTCGAGAGCGGAGCGGCGCCGTCGCGTGGACGCGATGCTGGAGCGTGTCGGGCTGTCGGCGACAATGGGCGAGCGATTGCCGGCGGCGCTGTCCGGCGGGCAGCGCCAGCGGGTGGCGATTGCGCGCGCGCTGGTGCTGCAACCGCGCATCGTGGTGTGCGACGAGCCGACCAGCGCGCTGGATGTTTCGGTGCAGGCCCAGATCCTCAATCTGCTGGCGGCGTTGCGACGCGATCTCGGGCTGACCTACGTGTTCATCAGCCACAACCTGGCGGTGGTCGAACATATCGCGACGGCGGTGGCGGTGATGTATCTGGGGCGCTTCGTGGAGCATGCGCCGGTCGATGCGTTGTTTCGGGATCCGCGGCATCCGTATACGCGCGCGCTGCTGGCGTCCGTGCTGACGCCCGAGCCGGGCTTGGGGATACCGGACGTCGGGTTGGGCGAGAGCTATCCGGATCCGGCGAATATTCCGCCCGGCTGTCGATTTCATCCGCGCTGTCCGCTGGCGGAGACACGCTGTGCGGATACAGTGCCGGCGCCGGTCGCGCGGGGTGGACGGATGGTGGAATGTTTGCTGGAGGTGGCGTGAGATCGCCGCCTGCGATGCTGTTCCGTATCAGATATGGTATACCATTCGCCCGTAGAAGTCCATGCGTTTGGTAACTAATAGGAACAAATCATCACCACGGAGACACGGAGAAGAATATCAAGCTACCTGCTTGGTCTTTCCGCTCCGTGTCTTTCGTGTCTCCGTGGTAAGTCTTGCTTGCGGACATGCGGCAGAGCACAGGCCCTGCGAGCCTTGGGTATAAGGCACCGTCACGTAGCATAGGGTGACGGCTTGCCTCGCAACGAGGTGCCGCCACCAGCCGTCTAATATCGAGCCGCCTGTATTACTGAGGCTGAGTGGTGGTCGTGGTTGTCTGCTGCGTCGTCACCGACGGCGGCGGTGGCGGCGCGGGCGGGTAGGTCGCCGTCGTGGTGTTGTTCGTCACGCCGGTGCCGCTATTGTACGTCGAGCTCTGAGAATAGCCCAGCGATCCGTCGGGACCAACAGCCTTCTTGGTGACGGTCGTGCTCAGCGTGCCGGGCGGCGGCGGCACCATCGGTGTCGGGGCTGTGGTGGTGACCGTCTCCGAGGTCTGCGCCGTGGCAACGCCGGTCAGCAAGCTGAGCGCCGCAGCGCCTGCCAGCAGAAATCTCGTCATGTCCTGTACTCCAGGTAATGGATGGCCGCGGCTGTCTGTCGCGGCGTCTTGGGGATAAATGGTTGAGCAGGGTGTTTGGATGCAGCGTAGGTGCATACACATGGGAGTGAGCAGGCGCTGCGCAAGATCGAAATGAATGATGGCGGAAACGAGGCGCCGATCTGGCGAGGTGCGGGCGGCGATTTTTCCGCGAGGTTCGGTACCGCTGTACGGCGGTTCTGACTGTTTGCTGCATCGCGAAGGAAGAATTTTAGCGCAGATGAAGGAAGCCGATGCACGCAAAACACGCAGATAACGCGGGGAGAATGATTTGTCGGGACGTGTCGGCATCCTTGCATGTGGCGACGTGATCGTGCTGGCGCCAGGGCGGTCCGACCTGTCCTGCGGCAGCGGATTGTCTGGCTTTGGGGGATGTTTTTCTGTAAGACAATCTAACTATCTTATATCCCGTCAGGATCACCGATGCAAGTTTTTTTTAGTCCCCGCGTCCTTTACCCTTCCAAGCGCCGTCGAGGCACAGTCGCCGGTGCCGCCGGATGTCGCCTGCGAAAACGCGGGGACGAACGCCAGGCAACGGACCGCGGTGGGGATTGGCGGCGCGGATGCCGGGCCGGGGGCTGGCCACGGGCACCAGGCTCGGATCGCGAAATTCCGACAAAGACCCTGTGGACGCGACAGCGGTGGGGATTGGCGACGCGGATGCCGGACTGGGAGCCGACCACGGGCACAAGGCTCGGATCGCGAAATCCCGACAGGACTCCATGCAACTGTCAGCGGTCTGCTTTGACGGCGCGGATGCCGGGGTGGGGGCTGACCGCGGGCAGAAGGCTCAGATCGGGAAATCCCGACAGGACCCCATACAACTGTCAGCGGTCGGCATTGACAGCGCGGCTGCCGGAGTGGGGGCTGACCGCGGGCACAACGCTCGGGTCGCGAAATCCCGACAGGACCCCATACAACTGTCAGCGGCCGGCTTTGACGGCGCGGATGCCGGGCTGGGGGTTGGCCGAGGGCAGAGGGCTGGGATCGCGAGATTCCGACAGGACCCCATGCAACTGTCTGCGGTCGGCTTTGCCGGTGCGGATGCCGGGCTGGGGGTTGGCCGCGGGCACGACGCTCGGATCGCGAGGTTCCGACAGGACCCCATGCAACTGTCTGCGGTCGGCTTTGACGGTGTGGATGCCGGGCTGGGGGCTGATCGCGGGCACGACGCTCGGATCGCGAGGTTCCGACAGGACCCCATACAACTGTCTGCGGTCGGCTTTGACGGTGCGGATGCCGGGCTGGGGGTTGGCCACGGGTATGACGCTAGGATCGCGAAATCCCGGCAAAGACCCTATGGAACGGGCAGCGGTGGAGATTGGCGGCGCGGATGCCGGGCTTGGGGTTGGCCATGGGCGGACGGCTCGGATCGCGAAATCCCGACAGGATCTCATGCAACTGTCTGCTGTCGACCCGGTGGGGCTACGGCTTGGCGTGGTGAGTCGATGGATCTTTGGGGCGGCGCACCCTCACCCGAATTGCTACACGACCCGACCTCCCGCAAAGCGGGAGAGGTGAAAATTGGGGGAATGGCCATGCCATGCGAATCCTTGGGGATTGGCTGCGCGGATGGGCCGCCCCCCTCTCCCCGGCCCTCCCCCTCAAGGGGGGAGGGAGAAGAACTACTTTATATTTCCTGGCAGGCTTGCGTCAGCCAGGCGCGGGTCTCGGTGTCCAGGGATAGGCCGACCTCGGCCAGGACGCGGGCGTGATAGGCGTTCAGCCAGGCCCGCTCGGTTGCGTCCAGCAGCCCCGCGTCCAGCAGCCGCGTGTCGAACGGCGCCAAGGTCAGGGTCTCGAAGCACAGGAACGGCTTCATGGCGCCGGGCAGGTCGGCCTTGCCCACCAGCAGCAGGTTCTCCAGCCGGATGCCGTAGTGGTCCGGCAGGTAGAAGCCGGGTTCGTTCGACAAGATCATCCCCTCGGCGATCGGCACCGGCCGGGCAAGCCGGGAAATGCTGACCGGGCCCTCGTGCACCGACAGATAGCTGCCGACGCCGTGGCCGGTGCCGTGGTCGTAGTCCAGCCCCACCTGCCACAACGCGCGGCGGGCGAAAGCGTCCAGATGCACGCCGCCAACCCCGGCCGGAAACACCGCGGTGGCGATTGCGATGTGACCCTTCAGCACCCGCGTCACCCGCGCGCGCAACTCGGCAGGCGGCGCGTCGGGCCCGGTCCAGACGGTGCGGGTGATGTCGGTGGTGCCGTCCTGGAACTGCGCGCCGCAGTCGATCAGATAGACCTCGTTTGGGTAGAGCGGGCGGTTGGTAGCTTCGCTCACTCGGTAGTGGATGATCGCGCCGTGCTCGCCGGCGCCGGAGATCGCAGGGAAGCTCTCGCCGCGGAAGCCTGCCAGTTCGGCGCGCAGGGCCAGCAGCTTGTCGGCGGCGGAGATCTCGGTTGCCGTGCCGGCGGGACCGACCTCATTCAGCCAGCGCAGGAATCGGCAGATGGCGACGGCGTCGCGTGCGTGGGCGGCACGGGCGCCGGCGCGCTCGGTCGGGTTTTTGCAGGCCTTGGGCAGCAGGCATGGATCCGGGCCGACCGCCACCGTCGCGCCGGCCGCGCGCAGCACCTGGGCGAACCACACCGGGGAACCGGCGGGATCGACCCGCACGCGCTTGCCACCCAGCCCCGCCAACTCGGTGGCCAGCGCGTCGCGCGCGGCCACGGCGACGCCGTTGCCCAGCCACTCGCGGGTTTCGGCCGGCAGCTTGGCCGGGTCCATGAACAACTCGCAGCGCCCGTCGGCGTAGGCCAGCGCGAAGCCGAGCGCGAAGGGGGTGAAGGGGACGTCCTGGCCGCGGATGTTCAGCAGCCAGGCGATCGAGGCCGGGTCGCTGATCACCGCTGCGTCCTGCTTCGCTTTGCGCAGGATGGCGGCGATCTCCTCGCGCTTCTCGGCGGCGGGCTTACCGGCGTAGTGCAGCGCGTGCGGCAGGGCAGGGGCGAGGGGCGGGGCAGGGCGGTCGGTCCAGATCGCGTCGATCGGGTTTTCCCCCGTCGGACTTTCCCCCGTGGCGACCATGGTCAGGCCGGCGTCGGTGAAGCGGGCGAGGCCCTCCTCGGCGATCAGCAGCGGGTCGTAGCCGATGCGGGCGCCCTCCGGTGCATTCGTGGCGAGCCAGGCGGGCGGGGGTTCCTCGGTGATGTGCCGGCGCTCCCACAGGGTCGCGTCGGTTTGCGCGGCGAGTTGCAGCACGTAGCGGCCGTCGGTAAACACCGCGGCGCGCCGCGCCAGCACCACCGCCAGCCCGGCGCTGCCGGTGAAGCCGGTCAGCCAGGCCAGGCGTTCAGCCGAGGCGGGGACGTACTCGCCGAGATGCTCGTCGGCGCGGGGGACGATGAAACCGTCCAGGCCACGCTCCTTCAGTTCGTGTCGGAGTGCCGCCAACCGCTGGCCTGGTGTGGTCATTGCTCATCCTTCTGCTGCAAGCTTCTGCTGCAAGCCTGGGCGAAATTTCATGCCTTCCCAGCCGAACATGCTATTTGCGCATGGCTGGCGGGTCGTTTGGGCGCTTATACCGCACTGCAACATGACTATATTGCATTGCACAAGACCCCGGGGGCGCCCCGCCGCGACGACGCCGCGCTGGACCCGGATGCTGGATAAAGGATGGGGGATCAGACCCATGAGTGCACCAATGGCCAAGACCGATTTTGTTTTCAAGCTGACAACCAGCCAGAGTTATATCGACCGGGATTACGATCCGACGCCGGCTCGCACCGCGCAACCCGGCCCGCGTGGCCTGCTCCGCGTGATCGGCGACGGCCTGGCCTTCGCCGCCAATGGCATGAAGAACTGGGTGAGCAAGCACGGCACGCTGGCCGAGATGGAGAAGATGAGCGACCGAGAGCTGGCCGACATCGGCCTGAGCCGTGGCGACCTGCCGCGCGTCTTCGACGCCGATTTCGCTGCTGACCACGCGCGGGGCCGCGTTTCCTACTGATCGCCGGCCGCGAAGGGCCATGGGCCTCGCCCTTGGATTCCCCCACAGGTCGAGGCCCATAGGCCGTCGGACAAGCCCGGCTCTAAGACAAACTTTCCCCCCTGCCCATGAGGGCGGGGGGTTGGAGGACGAGTTAGTGACACCAACTATCAATGCCACATTAGGACGAACCCAGATCCTGTATTCTAACTCCTATGGGCGCAGAACGCTCTGGTGAGTTTCGCGGTTGCTACCCATCGATGGGCAAAGTGTGCGATTCCCTCCTTCAGCCGACCGCCCCCTCGTGGCGCGTAGCGTAGACAACCGATCAAGCATGCGTTCCTGCGAGCAAGCAAGCGCCCGGTAATCGGAAAGTTGCGGCAGAGCGGCGCCGGCCCGCCGCAACGCAACGACAGCGCGGTCGAGATGGACCGCTCGGTGGTCGATATGCTCGGCCAGCGTGCCAGCGCAAGCCAACACGACCTGCAGGGCGCGTCGGCGCGGGGAGAACGCGGTCTCGATGTATTCGCGTGGCGACGAGGCGGGCAAGGCCTGGAAACGGATCGTCAGGTCCAGGGCGTCTGCCCAATCCAGCCATTTCGCGCGATGGACAGGTGCGACCGGCGCCAACGCGACCCATGGGACGCGCAGCGCGTCGGCGACGATCACGCCATGCAGAGCTTCGCTCAGTAGTGTGCGACAGCCGGCGATCTGGCTGAGGATGGTACGGGGGTTGCCGCGCGGATCGATCAACGTCACGCCGGCAGCGGCGGCGGCGGCCGGCCATGCGCCGCGCGTCAGGCTTTCGAAGTGCGGCATGAAACCGACGACGCCAATCTTGGAGGTGCCGATGCCCGGGGCGTCAGTCTCGCCCGGGGTGTCAATCTCGCCCGGAGTGTCAATCTCGGAGATGCGCCCCTGGTGCCGGGTCATGGGATGCACCAGCGGCAGCAGGCTGGCCGGATCACCGAGGCCGAAAGCCGCGGGCAGACCAAGCTGGCACGCCGTGCGCGGCCCGCGGACCCAGTAGATCTCCCATGATCCATCGAGCACGGCTGACGCCTCGTAGCCGCCGAACCCGGCGCCGGCCACTATCTTGCGCCGATCCGCCGGATGCCGCGCGTCCAGCACCGAACCGATGCCGAGGAACAGATCCGGCCTGCCATTGCCGGACAGCTGCTTGGCGCTCGGGTGGGCGGCGCCAAAAGCCGGGTCGAGCAGCCCAGGCAGCAGATGCGGCCAGAGCAGGTCGTTCAACTCGTCGCCGAAATTGCGCGTCGCGCCCCGCCAAACATAAAGCTGCATCCGGGAAGGCGCATCCAGCCCAGGCGCATCCCGGGAACGCGCATCGGGGGAATGCGCATCCGGGCGAGGCACACTATCGGAATGCGAATCCAGGATCAGCCCTCGAGGTTCAGGCGCCAGTGGAACGCCGCGCGGATGAAGCCGCGCGCATAGGCGCAGCGCCAGCGCCAGGCGATCAGGTCTGGGCTGTCGCCTCGGCGCAGGATCGCCGGCACGCAGGTCAGTGCCGCCACCAACAGCCGGCGCGGCAGTTCCCACCACACCGCGCCCGGCCGCCCGAGCAGGCGGCGACTGATCACCGTGGACACACCTTGCCAATAGAGCCGGGACAGCAGCCAGGCGGGTGTCAAACGCAGCGGCTGGATGCAGTGATGCACGACGATGCTGGAGTCGTAGCAAACCGGATGACCGGCATCCTGCAGGCGCCAGGCAAGCTGCACCTCTTCGTCCGACAGCAGGATGTCGCCGCGACGCCCGACCGTGGTGCCAAAGCCACCCGCCGCGAGCAGCGTCGGCACATGCACGGTGATATTCGCGCCATAGGGTTCCAGTTTCGCCGGCAGTTCGGGTGTGCGGTACTCGCCACGCCCCTCGGTTTCGATGATCGACAACACGCCGCGCAGCGAGTCCGGCCACCAGCCGGGCAGCGGCGCTTCCCAAAGCGGCAGGATGCGTCCGCCCAGCACGATGGGTGGCCGCGGCGCTTCCTGGATGACAGCGATGATGCGCTCGACCCAGTCGGGCGCAGGCACCGCGTCGTCGTCGATGTAGGCGATGTAGCCGGTGCCGACCACGCGTGCTCCGGCGTTGCGCGCCAGACTGACACCTGAATGGTTCAGCACGAGCAGCCTTGCGTGCGGGTGCGCGGCAACCACCCCGGCCAACTCCTTGCCCGCCGCCGCGGTCGAGCCGCTGTCGACGACCAGGATGCCGAACCGGTCCAGCCCCACCGTCTGTCGGCACAGGCCGGCGAGGCAGTCGCGCGCGTAGGCCGGGCGGTTGTGCGTGCACAGGCATACCGTCAGGCGAGGGTCGGCCACGCGAGGGTCGGCCGCATGCCGCTCGGCCGGGTGACGGTCAGCCACGCGGTGGTCGGTCACGCCGCGATCGGCCATGCCAGGATCAGCCAGGCGAGCGCCAGTCAGGCGGAGGTCGGCTGCGGCGGTGAACGCGTCGGGCATGCGCCGACGCTGCCAGCTAAGGATTGACGAAACCTTACCTGTTACCGTTTGCCCGACATAATGACGCGAAGCGTCAGGCCACCGGCATGATGTCGGGTCGGCCGATCCCGACATAATCGAACCCGCTTTGGCGCATCGCCACCGGATCGTAGACGTTGCGCAGATCCACCAGGACCCGCCCGCGCATTGCCTCGCGCAGCCGCGTCGGGCTCAGCGCGCGGAATTCGTTCCATTCGGTGATCAGCACCAGGACGTCGGCGCCGGCGGCGGCGTCCAGCGCATCTCGGCAATAGACCACCGGGCCGGGCAGCAGCGGGCGCGCCTGGTCCATTCCCTCCGGGTCGAAGGCGCGCACGATCGCGCCGTCCTCGACCAGGCGGGAGACGATAGGGATCGACGGCGAGTCCCGCATATCGTCGGTCTCGGGCTTGAAGGTCAGGCCGAGCACGCCGATCGTCTTGCCGCGCACCGAGCCGCCACACGCCGCGATCACCCGCATCGCCATGCCGGCCTTGCGGGCATCGTTCACCACCACGACCGTCTCCACCAGCCGGGTCGGCGCGCCGGCGTCCTGCGCGATACGCACCAGTGCCAGCGTGTCCTTCGGAAAGCAGGAGCCGCCAAAGCCGGGGCCAGGGTGTAGGAACTTGCGCCCGATGCGCCCGTCCAGGCCGATGCCCCGCGCCACGTCGTGCACGTCCGCGCCGGCCTTCTCGCACAGATCGGCCATCTCGTTGATGAAGGTGACCTTCATCGCCAGGAACGCGTTGGCGGCATATTTGACCAACTCCGCCGTCTCGATACCCGTGAACACGATCGGTGCCTCGATCAGATACAGCGGGCGATACAGCCGCCGCAACACCTCCCTTGCCCGCTCGGACTCCGTACCGATCACCACCCGGTCGGGACGCATGAAATCGCCGATCGCGTTGCCCTCGCGCAGGAATTCCGGGTTGGAGGCGACGTCGAATTCCAGGTCCGGCCGCGCGCCGCGGACAATCTCGGCAATGCGCCGCCCGGTGCCGACCGGCACGGTCGATTTGGTCACGATCACCGCATAGCCGGTCAGGGCGCGCGCCACCTGCTCGGCCGCGGCGTAGACGTAGCTAAGGTCCGCATGGCCGTCGCCGCGGCGGGCCGGTGTGCCGACCGCGATGAACACCGCCTCGGCCTCGCGCAGCGCGGCGGCAAGATCCCCGGTGTAGGCCAGCCGGCCTGCCTTGACGTTGGTCATAACCAGCTCTTCCAGGCCGGGCTCGTAGATCGGCATGCGCCCCTCGGCCAGTGCCGCGAGCTTGCCGGGGTCGGTTTCGACCACCGTAACGTCGGTGCCGAACTCGGCGAAGCAGGCGCCGGAGACGAGGCCGACGTAGCCGCCGCCGATCATTGCAATGCGCACAGGCTTGGTTCCTTGATACGGATGTAAGGAGGATAAAGCACATCGAAGGCAGGGCATTCCAGCGCCCCGGCCGCCGCCCACCGTAGGGCGGAAAAGCGTAGCGCCTTCCGCCGTATCCCGCGCAGCCGTGCCGGCACCCGGTACGCATCGTCCTCACGGTTCATATGGTTAATTCCACACTCGTCGGATCTGCCGTCATCGCCCTGACCAGGCGCGACCCGGCGACCCGCCGCTGCACGGCGGCTGCCCGCCAGCCGTGCCGACACCCGGTACGCACCGTCCTCACGGTTCACCAGGTTAATTCCGCAATCGTCGGATCTGCCGTCATCGTGCCGGCCAGGGGCGACCCGGCGACACACCGCCGCACGGCGGCCGCCCGCCAGCCGCGCGACGCCCGGTACGCACCGTCCTCACGGTTCACCAGGTTGATTCCGCAATCGTCGGATTTGCCGCCATCGCGCCGGCCGGGGGTGTCCTGACGACCAGCCACGGCACGACTTCTGTCCGCCAGCCATACCGACCGCGTAACGGACGCCGTGCCACCATCCGGCCAGCAGCCAGGATCCGGCCGGTGGTCCAACAACGGGTCGTCCTCTCCGCCGTCAGTAGCGAGTTCAAATCCGCCCGCGAGGCACTCGCCCACGCCCTGCGCGCCGCCGGGTTCCATGTCGAAGAGCAGGACACCTTCGTCCAGCGCGGCACGGCGCCCCGGCTGCTGCGCAAACTGCACGACTACATCGAGGACTGCCTCGCCGTCGTCTGCCTGATCGGCTCCCGCACCGGCGCCTTCCCGCAGCCTGCCGAGGCCGCCGAGTTCCCAAAAATCCTGCCGGTCGCAACCGCCTCCTACACCCAGTGGGAGTATTTCCTCGCGCGGCATTTCCATCCGCGGCTCTACCTCTACGTCGCCACCGACGCATTCCCGCGCGACCAGGACCTGCCGGCGGACCCGGCGCAAGCGCGGTTCATCGCGCATCTGGTGAATGACGGCATCGACCGAACCCCGGTCGGCGACGCGCCAACGTTCCTCCAGCAGGTGCTGCAAGCCCTGCTGCGTGACCGCGACGCGATCCCCGGCACGCAGGTCCACCAACCGATCGCCCTGCTTTACCCGTCCCTCGGCTCGCTGTTCAAAGGCCGCGCGCGGTTCCTGACCCGCCTGCGCGACAGCCTGACGCGCGACAACGACGGCACCGCCGCCATCGTCTCCAACGCCGTCCACGGCATGGGCGGCATCGGCAAGACCCGTGCCGCCGTCGAATACGCCTGGGCCTACCGCCAGCACTACTCGGCGCTGCTGTTCGTCCAGGTCGACACGGGGGAAAACCTGGAGGCGAACCTCGCCGCGCTCACCGGTCCGCTCCGCCTGGCTGAGGCCACCGCAACCGACCAGTCGGTGAAACTCCACGCCTCGCTGGCCTGGCTGCGCACCAACCCCGGCTGGTTTCTGATCCTGGACAACGTCGACACCGATGCCGCGCGGCAGGCTGCGGTCGCGATGCTCGGCCGGCTCAGCGGAGGGCACGTCGTGTTGACCTCCCGCCTCGACGCCGGGGCGTGGGATTCGGCGGAGCCGCTGGACCTCGACGTGCTGGGATTGCAGGACGCTGCCGAGTATTTGCAGGACGCCACCGAGGCCAGGCGCCTGAAGCGCACGGATGATGCCGCGCAGGCGCGTACGCTGGCGACGGAACTGGGGCAATTGGCGCTGGCGCTGACCCTGGCCGCGGCAACGATCCGGGAACGGCAGTGTTCTTTCGCGGAGTACCGCGTGCTGTGGGCCGAGGCGCGGGAGAAGGTGCGTGGTTGGAATCAACAGACAATCACCGGCTACCACACAGCGGTTGGGCAGACCTGGCAAACGTCGGTGGCTCAGGTCTCGGCCGAGGCCCGGGTGCTGCTGGAGCGGCTGGCGTTCCTGGCGCCCGATCCGGTGCCGGGGTTCCTGCTGGAGGGAGAGCCGCCCGGCGCGCCGCCGCTGAACGCGCGGGAGGCGCTGCTGGAACTGGCGCGCTACTCGCTGGTGACGCGAGAGCCGGAGGCGGACCGGTTCACCGTGCACCGGCTGGTCCAGGATGTGACACGGCGGGCGTTGAACCCGGCCGCGACGCGGGACCGGCTGACCGAGGTGCTGGGCTGGGTGAATGCAGCGTTCGGCGGCGATCCGCAGGATGTGCGGAACTGGGGGCGGCTCGATCCGCTGGCGCCGCATGCGGAGGCGGTGGCGAAGCGCGCGGACGCGGCGGGAATTGCAGAGCCGACCGGTTGGCTGATGAACCAACTCGGCATGCTGTTCCAAGCGAAGGCGCTCTACGCGAGAGCGGAACTGCTGATGCGCCGCGTGGTCGCCATCGGCGAGGCAAGTCTCGGTAACAACCATCCGACCGTCGCGACCTGTCTCAACAACCTCGCCGGGTTGCTGCAAGCCACCAACCGGCTCGGCGAGGCGGAGCCGCTGATGCGCCGGGCGCTGACCATCGATGGGGCCAGCTACGGCAACGACCATCCGAACGTCGCGATCCGCCTCAACAACCTCGCCGCGTTGCTGCAAGACACCAACCGGCTCGGCGAGGCGGAACCGCTGATGCGCCGCGCGCTGGGCATCGTCGAGGCCAGCTACGGCAAGGACCATCCGGGGGTCGCGTCCTACCTCAACAACCTCGCCGCGTTGCTGCAAGACACCAACCGGCTCGGCGAGGCGGAACCGCTGATGCGCCGCGCGCTGGACATCGACGAGGCCAGCTACGGCAAGGACCATCCGAACGTTGCGGGCGACCTCAATAACCTCGCCCATTTGCTACAAGCCACCAACCGGCTCGGCGAGGCGGAACCGCTGATCCGCCGCGCGCTGGCCATCGACGAGGCCAGCTACGGCAAGGACCATCCGAGGGTCGCGATCGACCTCAACAACGTCGCCCAGTTGCTGCAAGCCACCAACCGGCTCGGCGAGGCGGAACCGCTGATGCGCCGCGCGTTGGGCATCGACGAGGCTAGCTACGGCAAGGACCATCCGAGCGTCGCGCGCTGCCTCAACAACCTCGCCGCATTGCTGCACGACACCAACCGGCTCCGCGAGGCGGAGCCGCTGATGCGCCGCGCGCTGGGCATCGACGAGGCCAGCTACGGCAAGGACCATCCGAGGGTCGCGATCGACCTCAACAACCTCGCCCAGTTGCTGCAAGCCACCAATCGGCTCGGCGAGGCGGAACCGCTGATGTGCCGAGCGCTGGGCATCGACGAGGCCAGCTACGGCAAGGACCATCCGAGGGTCGCGATCCGCCTCAGCAACCTCGCGCAGTTGCTGCAAACCACCAACCGGCTCGGCGAGGCGGAACCGCTGATGCGCCGCATGGTGGTGATCTTTCTCGCCTTCGAGCGCGCAATCGGACACGCACACCCGCACCGTGACGCGGCGATCGGGAACTATGCCGGTCTGCTCGCGGCGATGGGCAAGAGCGAGGCGGAGATCGCCGCGGCGATCGCGGCACTACAGCGCGAGGTCGGACCGGATCAGGCGTGAATACGCCGCGCCGGAGCCGGTCGCACCCTGCATCCAGTTAACGCAGAGGCCGCAGAGAGCGCAGAGATCGCAGAGAAGATTATATTGGGCTTGCGGCCCGGAGCTGAACCAACCACCGTGGGCACTACATCCAGGGTATTCCGTCGTCGCAACATACGCGCGAAGCGCATAAAATTCCTTCTCTGCGATCTCTGCGCTCTCTGCGGCCTCTGCGTTAACCTTGAACTTTATCAGCCCGAACACACGACAGACCAAGCGGGTTAAGCCTTCGGCAACCAACCGCGCCCATACCCCACCCAGCATGACCCCTTCCCGAACCCGGCCCCGTACTGACCGACCGGATCATCCAACTCGGCATCAAGGTGCACAGAAAACTAGGGCCAGGCCTGCTCGAGTCGGCCTATCACCACTGCCTGTGTTGGGAACTGCAACACGACCATCTTGACTTCCAGCGCGAAGTCCCACTCGCCATCGTCTACGAAGACGTGCACCTGGCCTGCGGCTATTACGCCGACATCATTGTAGCGCAGGCGGTACTGATTGAACTCAAGTCGGTCGATCGCATCCTGCCGGTGCACGCGGCGCAGACCCTCACATACCTCCGCCTGAGCGGCTGCACGATCGGTCTGCTGATGAATTTCAACAGCGTCATGCTGAAGGACGGGGTGCGTCGGTTCATTCCGTGAATGTCCGTGGTCACGTTCAACCGCAGCGACTATCTACCAGCCGATGATCGGACTACCCCCATGGGCATCGACATTTGCCGCCCGGGCGAACTGCTGAGGAGACTGACATGGCGACCGTCGGCGACGACGCGCTCCGGCTTCCGACTCCAGTGATCGAGGAGGCGCGGCAGTGGGCCGAAAAGCACACCACGCCGGTCGAACAATTCGTCACGCAGGCCGTGATGGAGAAGATCGCCGCGCTGAAGACGGATGAGTATTTCACGGCTCGCCGCGCGCGGGCGGACCTGCGGGCTTTCGACCGCATCCTGGCGAAGGCAGGCGACGAACCACCGCGGCCGGATGACGCCCTGCCGCCGGACTGGTGATCAGCGGGGTAGCTGAATTGTGCTAACCGTCGCCTGCGTGCACGAGCAACGATGGCATTGGTGATGAGCAGGCTCTACGACGCATTGCGCGATGGTGGCGCCGGCGACGAAAAGGTGCGTGCGGCGGCAGAGGAAGCGGCGGGCTATGAGAACCGCCTGTCTTCCGCAGAGTCGAAGCTGGCTGTGCTCACCTGGATGGTCCGTACGAACATCGTGCTGACGCTTGCGGTGTTCGGGGTGCTGCTGCGGGGTTGAGTGCAGGAACCTGCCGCGGGGCGGCCTTCGCGGTTGCGACATCCGACAAATGTCATTTGTCGCGCTACGCAACAACCCCAGCCGCAGCCTCACCGCTCAGCCACGCCCCGGCCAGCGTCCCCGCATACCCCACATGGCAGGCCTCCCCGGCAAACATCAAATGCCCACCCCCCACCGGCTCCGCCAGCCGCGCCCGAGCATCCGCATTCCCCGGCGAGGCATAAGCATAGGCCCCCAGCACCAGCGGATCATCCCCCCACCGCGTCACCACGCTCGGCGCACTGTCAAACAGCGCATCCGCCCGCCCGCCGAACACCCGCCGCAACTCCCCGCGCATGAACGCCACCGCCGCCGCCTCGCCCTCCCGCGCCAGCGCCCACGCCGTGCAGCCACCGATCCAGCCGTGCACGTAATCCCGCCCATGCGGCCAACACTGGATCGGCACCAGCAAATCCCCATCCCGCCCGACCTGCCGGTCCACCGAGCAATACGGCGGCACTCCCAACCGATCAGCCCCGCCCGCGCGCAACGCCACCTTGGTCGCCAACCCCATCGGCAGCGCGTGCAGGCACTCCTGCATACCCATCGGCAGCGCCGGCTCGAACGCGATCCCCCCAGCCCGCAGCACGCCAGTGGAAACCGTAACAATACAGGACCCAGCCGTCAGCGTCCCGCGATCGGTCTCCACGCGAACCTGCCCATCCGCCCCGCCCCAACACACGCGCGCCACCCGAGTGTTCAGACGAACATCCAACCCCCCACCCAGCCGCCGAGCCACAAACGCACCGATCCCCCCCTGCGGCACCAAATTGCTGCCCCCAAGAACATTCCGCTTCCAATCCAGCAAGCTATACTCGTCGGCATCCACGGCGCAGATCACCGAGCCTTCCCAGCTTTCCACCGTCGCGGCCCACGGATCATCCGGCAGCGACCGCGCCACCGCGCTCAGCGCCACGTCCGGCATCCCCGGCTGCATCAACCGTTTCGCCGCCGCCTCGAACCGAGGCCACGCGTCGGCGTAATCCGCCAACTCCGCCTCGGTCGCCAGGCGCCCCCCGACAAACGTCCGCTCGGTGCGCAACGCATCAGACCGCAACAACGTATCCCCCGCCGCGCGCGCGATCGGCGTCAGCGGATTACGCTCCGCGTCATGCAACCAGATCGCCCCCATATCGAACCAGACACCGCCGAGCGCCTCCGGGTACGCCGTCCAGGCGCGCCCGCCGATGCGCCCCGCCGCCTCCAACACCACGGCAGCACGTCCCATCCGCCGCAACGCCGTCGCGGCGCTAAGCCCGGCAACCCCGGCGCCGATCACCACCACATCGACGTCCGTGGTCACGCCGGAAGCCAGTCGTTACGCCCCACGCCTGTGGTCACGCCTTCACCAGCGGACAACCACCTTCGTTAAGCGGACGGAACGCCTCGTCCATCGGCGTCGTCGCGATCACCTTCGCCACGTCCCATTGCTGCTTGCTCTCCGAGGGCTTCTTCACCTCGAACAGGTAGCAGGGATGCAGCGCGCGGCCGTCCTCGCGTATCTTGCCTGGACCGAAACAATCATCGTCGGTCGGCATCGCCTTCATGCGCGCCACCGCCGCGCGTCCGTCGGCTTTCGCCGCAGCCACGCCCATGTCGTTCACCGCCTTCAGGTAGTGCAACGTCACACCATAGTCGCCCGCCTGCGTCATGTTCGGCCAGATCCCGTTCGGCGTCTTGCCCTTGATCCGGCTGTTGAACGCGCGAGTGCGGTCGTTCAGGTCCCAATAATAGGATTCGCTGTAGCGCAACCCTTGCGCCGTCGGCAGCCCCAGCGCGTGCACGCCGGTGCTCTGCATCAGCATTGCCGCCACCGTCATCTTGCCCATGATGCCGAATTCCTGCGCCTGCTTGATGCAGTTCACCGTGTCGCCGCCGGCATTCGCCAACCCCAGCACCTTCGCGCCGGAGGCCTGCGCGCGGATCAGCAGGGCGGAGAAATCACTCGTCTCCGGGAACGGATAGCGCACGCTGCCCAGCACCTTGGCGCCGGCGGCCGTGACGATCCTGGTGGTGTCCTCTTCCAGCACATGGCCGAACACATAGTCGGCGGTGATAAAGAACCAGCTATCGCCGCCCTGCTTCGCGATCGCGCCACCGGTGGACTTGCCGAGCATGTACGTGTCGTAGGTCCAATGAATGGTATTCGGGCTGCACGACTTCCCGGTCAGGTCGGACGTGCCGGTGCCGGAATTCAGCATCACCTTGTTCTTCTCGCGGCAAACCGTGTTCACCGCCAGCCCCACCGACGAGGTCGGTACATCAACGATCGCATCCACCCCGCCCTGATCGAACCACTGCCGCGCGATGGACGCGCCGACATCCGGCTTGTTCTGATGATCGGCAAAGATCAGGTCGACGTTCCAACCTTTGCCGGCGACGCCGAAATCCTCGATCGCCTGCCGCGCACAGGCCACCCCGGTCGGCCCGCCATCGTCACGATAGGTCCCGGACTGGTCGTTCAGCACCCCAATACGGATCGTTGGAGCCTGCGCCCGAGCGGGCAACGACGTCATCGCCGCGGCGGCGCCAAGCAGGGAGCGACGGGTCAAACGCATGGCTAAGTTCCTCAACAAAAATCAAAATAACAATAAGATTAAGATTACTCCCCCGCCCCTTAGAGGGAGGGAGGAGGGGTTCCGCGGGCACGATGCCTGGGAGCGACCCTGGCACCAACCCCTCCCCCACCCCCCTCCCTCAAGGGGAGGGGGAGAATCTACCCCGCCCCCCAATCAACCCGGCGTAAACATCGGCATCGGCGGCCCACCCTCGCTCGGCACGAACTTCAGCACCACGTCCTGCCCAATCTTCAACGCTCCCAAATCGCAATCAACGATATTCGTCATCATCGACGGCCCTTCCGCCAGCGTGACATAAGCGATCGCATAAGGCACCTCCGCCCTCTCCATCACGCTAACGGTATAAATCGTCCCCTTCCCCGAGGCCACCACCCATTCCAGCTTGTCACTAAAACAATACGGACACAGCCCCCGAGGATACCAATGGCTCCTGCCACACGCAGAACATTTCGGTACCAGCAGCTTCCCCGCCGCACACCCGTCCCAAAACGGTTTCGTTTCCGGATTCGTATCGGGCGTCCCGACAAACGGAACCTTGCGCTGAACATAGGCCATCTCGATCACTCCCGCTCCAGAATGACAGTGCTGCCGCAATGCCGCGTCCCCAGCGACCCACCCGTCCCATGTGCGATCGCCAAATCACAGTTCTGCACTTGCAACTTCGGATGCGCCTCGCCGCGCAACTGGCGCACCGCCTCGATGATCTTGGTAATTCCGCCGCGGTTGGCCGGATGGTTGGAACACAACCCGCCGCCATCGGTGTTGAACGGCAACTTGCCGACGCCAGCGATCAAGTTTCCGTCAGCGACGAATTTCCCGCCCTGGCCCTTCTCGCAGAACCCAAGGTCCTCCAACTGCATCAGCACCGTGATGGTGAAGCTGTCGTAGATCGCGGCATACTTGATGTCGGCCGGCTTGATCCCCGCCATCTCCCACGCCGGCGGGCCCGACCACCGCGCGCCGGAATACACCAGGTCGACATCCCCACCCATCTGGTGCTTCGGCGACTCACCAACACCGATCACCTTCACCAGCGGCCGCTTCAGGCTCTTGGCGATTTCCGGCTTGGTCACCACCAGCGCGCCGCCGCCATCGCTGATCACGCAACAATCCAGCCGATGCAGCGGCGTCGCCACCATCGGCGAACTCACCACATCCTCGACCGTCACCACATTGCGCAGCATGGCATGAGGGTTGTACTGAGCATGATGCGACGCCGCCACCTTGATCCACGCAAGCTGCTCGCTGGTCGTGCCATACTCATACATGTGCCGCGCCGCGCACATCGCGTACATGTTCGCCGTGGCCGGCCCGTAGGGGAATTCGAACTGCACCTCGGGCTGTGCCGGACTGCCGGCGCGCGGCGCGGTGCCGGTCGCCATGCCCTCGCTGCGCGGCCGCCCGGCCAGCGTGATCAGCGCGATACTGCAACGTCCCGCCGCGATCGATTCCATCGCATGCCCGACCGCTACCTGATACGACGACCCGCCAACATCGGTGGAATCCACGTGCCGGCACTTCAGGTTCATGTAGTCGACCATCGACAGCGGCCCCAGCCCCGGCGCATCGCCGGCGCAGAAATAGCCGTCGACGTCGTCCTTGGTCAGGCCGGCATCCTCCAGCGCGCCCTTGGCGCATTCCGCGTGCAGCAGCGCTACCGACTTGTCGCTGGCCTTGCGTGTCGGGTGCTCGAAGGCGCCGACGATATAGGCCGCCCCTTTCAAACTCATGCGTCTCTCCCTTGCGAATGGCATTTCCATCCGGTCGATGCCGCGCGAGTATACCGATCAGTAGCCTTCGCGCCAGACGGCCGACCCGGAGTAACCCACCGCCCATGAGCGCGCAAACACTGTTCGTCCCACCGCGCCCGCCGACGCCAGCCGAGCCGCTGGCGTTCTTCGCCTTCCTGCGTGCCCTCCGCCGCAACGCACTGAGCATGTGGCCGGCCGCGGCATACGAGCAGGATGTCGTCCGCCGCCGCATGCTCGGCGGCAGCAACCTGCTGATCAACGCGCCCGCCGCGATCCGCCACGTCCTGATCGACAACGCGGACAACTACCGCCGCACGCACGCCACGATCCGCATCCTGCGCCCGATCACCGGCAACGGGCTGCTGCTGAGCACCGGCGAGGCCTGGCGGCACCAACGCCGCACCATCGCCCCCGCGCTGGCACCGCGCATGCTCCCCTTGCTGACCCGCCACATCGTCACGGCCACGGAAGAAGCCATCGCGCGTCTGGCGGCGCAAACCGCCCAGCCGGTCGATCTGCTCGCCACCATGCAGACGCTGGCACTGGATATCGCCGGCCGCTCCATGTTCTCGCTGGAGACGCGGCAATACGGCGCCGCGATTCGCGCCATGCTGACCGAGTACGCCCGCTACGCCCGCCCGACCCTGCTCGACATGTTGCTACCGCCCCGCATCGTCGCGCCGCGCGATCTGGGTCGCCGCCGCTTCCAGCGCCGCTGGATGGCACTCATCGACAGCATCATGCGCACCCGCATGGCGGCGCCGGCAACCGACGCACCGCGCGACCTGTTCGACCTGCTGCGCGCCGCGCGCGATCCCGACACCGGCGCCGCATTCAGCCACGAAGAACTGCGCGACCAGGTCGCCACGATGATCCTCGCCGGTCACGAAACGACCGCGGGGGCACTCTTCTGGGCCATGACCCTGCTCGCCGCCGCGCCCGACGCGCAGGATCGTATCGCGGCCGAGGCGGCCGAACTCGATCTGTCACCGGAACACGCAACCGCCGCGCTGGGGCACCTGACCTACACCAACGCCGTGATCAGCGAGACCTTGCGGCTCTATCCGCCCGCCTTCGTCATCGTGCGCCAGGCGATCGCCGCGGACCAGTGCGAGGCCATCGACATCCCACGCGGCGCGGTGATTATGATCGCGCCCTGGGTGCTGCACCGACATCGCCGCCTGTGGCGCGATCCCGACGCGTTCGATCCGTCGCGCTTCCTGCCCGACGCAACTCCACCGCCGCGCTTCACGTATCTACCGTTCGGCGCCGGCCCGCGGGTCTGCGTCGGCGCGCAATTCGCCTTGGCCGAGGCGACGCTGGCACTCGCCGCGCTGACCCGTGCCTTCCACATCACGCGTGAGGACACCGCACCGGTGCTGCCCGTCGCCATAGTAACGACACAGCCCGACCACGCGCCGATGTTCCGCCTGCAACGACGCGGTGCACCGGTGCGATGACGGGGCGCCGATGCGTAGCAAGCAGAACCACCACGAAGACACGAAGAATACGAAGCAGGCCAGTCAATCCGCTCCGCGCCGAGCGCTATCGATTTCTTTCTTCGTGCTCTTCGTGTCTTCGTGGTGATCCTGCTTGCGGACCTCGACCCACCCAAGTCATTCCGGGAGAAACCGAGGCTTGAACACATGCCGCGTGCCAGCCACACTGGCGCCCTACGCGTCCCGAAGGACCAAAACATGGCCACCGACGACCCCATCGGACACATCCGCAAGTTCCACGCCGAGCTCACCGACATCCGCCACGACATCCACGCCCACCCCGAACTCGGCCTGGAAGAACACCGCACCGCGGAACTGGTCGCCAACAAGCTCACCGAACTCGGCATCGAGGTGCATCGCGGCGTCGGCGGCACCGGCGTGGTAGGCGTGCTTCGCGCCGGCGACGGCACCCAAAAAATCGGCCTGCGCGCCGACATGGACGCGTTGCCGATCGAGGAGGAAACCAACCTGGCCTACAGCAGCCGCAACAACGGGCGCATGCACGCCTGCGGCCATGACGGCCACACCACCATGTTGCTCGGCGCCGCGCGCTACCTGGCGGAAACACGCAACTTCAACGGCACGGTCCATCTCATCTTCCAGCCCGGCGAGGAAGGCATCGGCGGCGCGCTGGCCATGCTGAACGACGGGTTGTTCGAACGTTTCCCCTGCGACGCCGTCTACGGCATGCACAACCGGCCCGGCATGGCGGTCGGCAAATACGCGATCTGCCCACCGGGTCCGGCAATGGCCGGCGGCGCGTTCTTCGACATCGCCATCACCGGCAAGGGCGCCCACGGCGCGCGGCCGGAGGAGAGCATCGACGCCACCCTCGTCGCCTGCCACATCGGCACCGCGCTGCAATCGATCGTGTCACGGAACATCTCCGCCTGGGACAACGCGGTGCTCAGCGTCACCCGCGTGCTGGCCGGCAACGCCTACAACGTGATCCCGGAAACCGCGACGCTCGGCGGCACCGTGCGCGCGATGCGGCGCGAGACACTCACCAAGGTCGAATCCGCGATGCGCCGCGTCGCTACCAGCACCGCCGCCGCATTCGGCGCCACCGCGAGCCTCGATTTCCGCCTGATCTTCGCCCCGCTGGTGAACCACCCCGGGCACACCGAGGCGATGGCCGACACCGCCGCCGAACTGGTGGGTGAAGGGCATGTCGACCGCGCCAAATCGCCGGCGATGGCGTCGGAGGATTTCGCCTTCATGCTGGAGAAAATCCCAGGCGCCTACATCAACATCGGCAACGGCGAGGACAGCGCCCCGGTGCACAACGCGCACTACAATTTCAACGACGCAGCGATCCCGTATGGCTCCGCGCTGTTCGCCCGGTTGGTCGAGCGGTCGTTGCCGCGCGGGTAGAAAAAACTCTCCCCCTCCCCTTGAGGGAGGGGGTTGGGGGGAGGGGTTGGTGCCAGTATCGCACCGAAACTCGATGCGCACCGCCCCCATCCCCCAAGGGGGTGGGCAGCCCCACCCCAACCCAAACACCAAAGGGGTGGCCCACCGGCCGCCCCCAAACGCAACCCACCCCTAACCACCAGCCCTCAAATCGCGGCGAGAATCGCTTCCGCTTTGCTGACCTCGAACCCGCCGGGCGCCTCGACCGCCAGATGCGTCACCTTGCCGTCCTCGGCCACCAGCGCATAACGCTGGCTGCGCACGCCCAGCCCGCGCGCGGTCAGGTCCAGCTCCAGCCCCAGCGCCTTGGTCAACATCGCGGAACCGTCAGAGAGCATCACCACCTTGTCGCCCACGCCCTGCTCCTTGCCCCAGGCGCCCATCACGAACACATCGTTCACCGCGACGCAGATCACGCTGTCCACGCCCTTTGCCTTGAGGGCATCGGCATTCTGCACGAAGCCCGGCATGTGCTTGACGCTGCAGGTCGGCGTGAACGCCCCCGGCACCGCGAACATCACAACCTTCTTCCCCTTGAAGAGGTCGTCCGTGGAGACCTCCTTCGGACCTTCCGCCGTCGCCATCATAAGCTTCATGGACGGTATGGAATCGCCGACCTTGACTGACATGGAATACCCCTCTCCGGTTTGGCTGGTCGATCCGAGACTCCTAGCCTTCCCTGACGCCGAAGTCACCCCGCGTCCATCACCCCATCAACACACCGTCACGCCGTGCTTGCGCGCCGGCCCGCGGCGTCCCAGATTGAGGCGATGGCCAGAATGACGAAGCAGTCGGACGACGCGCCGGCGGACACATTCCTGACCGGCCAGTTGCTCATCGCGATGCCGGCGATGGGGGATCCGCGCTTTGCCCAGAGCGTGATCTACCTGTGCGCGCACACCTCGGAAGGCGCCATGGGCATCGTGGTGAACCGCCCGTTGCAGAAGCCGAGCTTCGAAGCCCTGTTGCGCCAACTCGAGGTTGCACCGACCCCACCGGCACGCGCGATCCAGCTCTGCCAGGGCGGCCCGGTCGACAATGCGCGCGGCTTTGTGCTGCACACCACCGACTGGACCGGCGAGGGCAGCCTGAAAGTCACCGAATCGACCGCGCTGACTGCCAGCCTGGATGTGCTGAAGGCGATCGCCGAGGGCGGCGGCCCGCGCGAGGGCCTTCTGGCGCTGGGCTACGCCGGGTGGGGACCCGGCCAGCTAGACAACGAGATCCAGCAGAACGCCTGGCTGTCAGTGCCGGCGGACGACACGCTGGTATTCGATTCCGGCCACGACACGAAATGGCGCCGCGCCTTCGCCAAGCTGAAGGTCGACCCCCTGCAACTGTCCGACGCCGCCGGCCACGCCTAACCGCCCTAAAGCAAGGTTCCAGGCGATGTTAGAGGGCGCGTGTTAGAGTGGGGGCTGGCCCACGCGCGGCGCATGACGTGGTCGACGGGCAGTGGACGGCGTGGCCGGCTACCCCTACGTGACGTCGTCGCCGCCCAGCCACCTCACGAAACGTGCAGGACCATCCTGATAAGCCTCTGGCGAATCCACTTGCTGACATCTGTTGAACCGTGTGTAGCCCTGTGCCGCAAATGCTTGGCGGCACAATTCTTCGGCTTCAGCCGGGGTGTCGGCCACAGTGAGCGCTCGCCGGAGATCTCCATTAGGACCCTTTTGGTAGCAATCGACAGTAATGAGCTTCATTGAAGTGATTCCCACGAGGCGATTGTTACGGAATATAGGATGTGCCGCCGTGCGTGAAACCTACGCTGGATCATCCTTGAAGACTTGGTGCAGGGCCAAGACGTCGAAAACTGGCGACGGCCACCCGAAGTGTGCTGCGTTGTCAAGTGCAGCAGACCATGCAGCCTCAACCGCGTGTACTTTGTCGGCAGCGTAGAACCCCTTCGCCAACTCGTAATAGGCGGTAGCAGTATTTCGACTGGCCTCTCGCTGCTCATCCGTTTGACCGTCCATAAAATGGGCTACCTCCAGCTCCTTCCGTGCCAAAGCGATTATCAGACCCTTCACGCGCCCGAACTCCGCTCCATCCTTTGCTTCCGCGGCGAGGTCCAATTCCTTGAAGCAGTAATCTACGAAGTCGTGAAATTCAGTGAGCGTCATACCCGCAAAAAGTTCGGCGAACCACTCCTGGCGGTCTTGGAAGTTCAGGTAGATGTCGGCGTAGCGGTCGTTTGCGTCCGGCAGCCTCCCTTGCACCAGACCAGCACGTCGTCGCTGTCCCGTAGGATCGATCGGTGCGTCGACCGGCGCCTCGGAGGCGGGTGACGGCGTCGGGATAGCTGCATCCACGACGGGCCGGGGCTCCGCCTCCTTCGGATCGGCGTCTGGCTTGCGCGGAGGAGCTTCAGCCGCCCCTTGCTCGGTGGTGGTGGTGGTGACGATGGGGGGCTGCCTGGCATCATTGGCCTCCATATTGTCTCGCCGGGAAGGCGGGACTGAACCTCGGCTGCTACCTGCCTGACCGACGCGTGGCGGCATCATCCTCACCGGGTGACGATCCGGGTCATGACGGGCAGCCCACCTCTGGTGCAGTAGACCGACGATGTAGCCCACGACGCCTGAGATCGCGCCGCCCCCGGCGGCGGCACCAAGGATACGGGCGCCGGCGGACATTGGCTCGAGCGTGGTCAGCAGCAACCAGTCACTACGCAAGATGCTGAGCGCGCCGACAGCGGCACCTGTTGCGGCACTAATAAGCGCTGTCCTGATGGGTCCGGTCACAGGCCTTCGCCCGATGCGGGCGGGGATATCGGGCCGCTCACATCCCGTCGCGCAGCAGCCGGGCGGCGCCGAGCAGCATCAGTCCTCCGGCTCCGCGAGCAGTTCCGCCAGCGTCGCCCCGCAGGTCTCTTGCACCGGCAGCGGTGGCTTGCCGTCGATCGTCGCCGGCATCCGGCGAAGCTCCCGCAGCGCGGCGGCGTAAATCTTCGCCACGTCGAGGCGTTGACGCATGGATGGCGCGAAGGCCTGGACAGCTTCAAACCGCAGCCGGGCGACTTCCTCGGTCCAACCGGGCACCGCGGTCGAATCCGGCCACGCGGCGATCTTCATGCGATGGAGGACCATCTGCATCAGCAGCGAGGCGCAGGCCCGCGTTTCCGAGCGTCCCACGGACTCCACCTCGTCAATGATGTTCGGCCAATCCAGATCGTTCACCCGCTCGCCGGCCTCGAGCCGGCGCAGTAGCTCGGCCTGGCGCTCGGACCAGAGCAGGATGTCGGCCTCGTAGAGATCGCTGTCGCTCATGTCGTTACCCGTTCTGCGAGTTCGAAGATCGCCCGGTTGAAGAGCGCGGCCCGGCTCTGGCCCATCCTGCCGGCGATCTGATCGACCTTCGCCAGCAACTCAGGTGTGATCGTCAGGGTGATCTGCTCGCGACGGCCTCGGATCACCCCCTTGCGGCCCACATCCGGTGCGCCGCCGATGAACTCGTCCACCGTCTTGCGCTTGGCGCTCGCGCCTCTGTTGATCGTCATTTCATCGCACCTTCCGTTGCCTTGATATCAACTGCATCGTCAAACACCAACATGGTAAGCGCGGCGAGTTCCTCGCACGCCTTCGGATCGCGTGGTGTCAGTTCCTCGACCGACAGGCCGAGCCCGATGGCGTTCGCGGACGCCTTGCGCCGGCGGATCGGTGCATCGAGCAAGGTCAACTGCGGGAAATCAGCGAGCGCCGCCGCGGCGTCGGTGTTGTCGCTGGACACCCCGGGATCGGCCGCATTGGGGACCGCCCGGGCGCGCAGGCCATCGCGGACCCCCTGTGCCTCATCCACCAGGGCGGCGATATCGGCCAGCACCCACACGTCAACGGAGCGCGGCAGGAACGGGACGATCAACAGGTCGGACAGCGATAGGGCGGCGCGCAGCGCGGTGGAGTCCCGCCCGCCGGCGTCGATCACCACGTCGTCGTACTTGGCCGCCTGCCGCTGCACCTGAGCGCGGAGCACCGCACCATCGTGATCCCACGCCCTACTGCACCTGCGCCAGCCGGCCGCCCCACAGCACCGGGCCGGTCGGTGACCCGGTCGGCGACCCGCCCTGCGGCTCCAAGCTGATCATCAACTGCGTGCGTGCCGCCAGCAACTCGCGTACGGGCAGATTGCGCCCGATCGGCGGCAACACCCCCAGCGACACCGGCCGCGTCGCCCCAGCCGGCAGCGCCCACAGCTCCAGGTCCTTGCCGGCCTGCACGCTCACCGGCCCCAGCGGGCGGATCAGCACGCGGCCATCCGGCTGCACCTCGGCCATGAACACCGCCGCCGGCGCGCCGGGTGGGGCCAGCGCCGCGACCAGGCGCTCGGCGGGGGACTGCTCGTGCAGGAAGGCAATCACGGCGAACGCGGCGGCAATCGCCATCGCCGCCACGGTCGTCGTGCGCCAGAACGGTGTGCTGCGCCAGGTCCGCCGCAGCAGCGTCTCACGCGGGGGAACCACTACGCCGAGCCCGGCACTGGCAACGATACGCGACCACAGTTCGGGTGGCGGCAGCACCGGCGACGCAACGCCGGCGAGCGGGGCCAGCCGCGCGTCCCACGCCGCCACCGCCGCGCGCAGCGCCGGGTCTGTCGCCATGGCAGCCTCGACCTCGGCCGCCTCGGTGCGATCCAGCACGCCCAGCGCATAGCTGCCCGCCAGCAGATCGCGGTCGTCAGGATCGTCGCTCATGGCTCCAGGTACCGCTTCGCTCATGGCTCCAGCACCGCTTCGCTCATGGCTCCAGGCACCGTTTCAGCGCCGCCAGCCCTCGGCGGATCGACGACTTCACCGTGCCCAGCGGGATCGCCAGCCGCACCGCCAATTCGCTGTGCGACAGCCCATCGACGAAAGCCAGCAGGATCATCCGCCGCTTGTCGTCCTCCAGCGTCGCCAGGCAGCGATGCAGTGACGCGGCATCGTCGGACTCCACCAGCCGGGCCAGCGGGTCGGGGTCGCTGTCGGCTGCCTCGGGCAATGCGTCGCCCAGAACCTCGCGATCGCGGCGGCGGATGATATCGATCGCGCGGTGCCGGACGATGCTGACCAGCCAGGACGTGGCGCTGCCGCGGTCGGGGTCGAAGCTCGCGGCGCGCTGCCACACGGCAATGAACGCGTCATGCACGACATCGGCGGCCAGCGCCGATTGCCGGGTCAACCGCAGCGCGATGCCATAGAGCCGCGCGGCCTGGCGGTCGTACAGCAGCCGCAACGCGGCGCGGTCCTGGCCGGCACAGCGCTGGATCAGCGCGGCCAGGTCAGGCTCCATCCGCACTCGCGAGGTACTGGTGTCGTTCAGCGCGACCTCGACGCGAGATGTATGGACCCGGGTGGCATGGAGGGAACCACCAGCGGCCGCGCCCGCCTTTGCCCGGCAGTCCGGCGCGCCCGTCATCGCCCAACAGTAACGGTCTCCGACCGGGGTCAACAAGGGCGTTCGTCGCAGCGAGATGCACGGATCCATGCACCGGTTACGCGCCGACAGCGCCGGTGGATGCCACCGTTAACCGCTCGTCAAGGCGTTGACCACTACAGTTCGACCGCGGACGGTGGCCGCGGCGCGGTTCCGCTCCGGCGACGCAAGACGCCAAAGGACGCGCCAAATGCCAGACACGCACCTGCCAAGTCTGTCCGAAAACCGTCCAATCGGCAGCGACGCCGCCGTGCTCGCCGAAATCACCGACGTTGTCCGCCAGGTGCTGGAGGACCGTACGATCGAACTGAACCCCGACACCGCGATTGACGACCTGGCCGGCTGGGACTCGATGAACCACATCGCCATTCTGGTGGAAACGGAGTGCCGCTTCGATGTGACGTTCGAACTGCAGGATATCGATGCCATGCCGACGGTGGGGCATCTGCTACGACTGGTCCAGGCGAAGCGGTCGGCGGTCGATCGTGGCGATGCAGGACACTCCCCCTCCCCTTGAGGGAGGGGGTTGGGGGGAGGGGTCGGTGCGCAGGAAGCTTCGGTGCGACCCCGGCACCGATCCCTCCCCCCAACCCCCTCCCGCAAGGGGAGGGGAAGAATCGCCCCTACCCCCTCGCCGCTACCTCCTCACCCTCGCCGTCGCCGCCGCTCTGACGCTCGCGCTGACATGGCTGTTCGTCGCCGCGGCGCCACTGGCGTTCCTCGACCCCGAATACCCTTACTGGCTGGCAAAGCAGGAGCTGCTGCGACGCTGCGATTTGGGAACGGTCCTGGTGGTCGGTGACTCCCGCGCCGCCGTGGACATCATCCCCGCGCGCCTGGGCGTGAAGGCGACCAATCTGGCGGTCGGCGGCGGCGAGGCGATCGAGGCATACGCCGCGATGCGCCGTGCACTGGCTTGTCCCGATCCGCCAAGACGCGTCGTGATCTCGTTCGATCCGGCGCATTTCGTGCAGCCGGACCTATTTTGGGACCGTAGTGTTCGCTTCGGCGCACTCGACATGGCCGAACTGGCCGATTTGCGCGCCCTCTCCGAACGCCTCGGCGATGTGTCCGTGCTGGATCAGAAACGCGCCGACGGCCTGCCACGCGGCATTCGCGCACTGCTCTACGCCGCGCGCTTCCCCAGCCTGTATTTCAACAGCCTGCTGAAGGGCGGCGTACTGTTACGCTGGTGGGACAACCGTGCAGCATTGCGCGCCGGCCTCGCCTCACGCGGGCAGTATTTCTTTGGCACCAGGTCCGGATCGAGCGTGGTCACGATCGAAGGCCATCTCGACGGCTTCACGCCGCTGCCGGTGCTGGACGCCTATTTCGACCGCCTGCTGGCGTTGCTCGCGGCGCGGCATATCGAGACCGATTTCGTTGCCACGCCGCTGAACGCTTCGACCTGGCGCGCGGTGCGTCCGGCGCTGCGTGACGGGTTCGCATCGTATTTGGCCGGCTACGCAGCACGCTATCCGAATTTCCACATCGTCGGTCCGCTGATGCCGGGGTGGGACGACGGCTGGTTCGGCGACGAGTTCGCCCATCTCAACCCGGCTGGCGCGGCGCTGTTCAGCGCGCGCTTGGGTGAGTGCCTGCGGGCCCGACTTGCCGCGGCGCCAAAGGACGCGCCCGGGGAAGGCTCAAATCAAGCCTCAGCCGCCAACTGCGCGGCGTTCGATCAGCCGCGGCTGCAGGACGCCCCGCCCAGCACACAAAACGCCGCGCAATGGGGGTGGTTCAGCGCCACCGGGCGCGACGCCTCGGCCAAGGTGGCACCCATCTCGAAGCGCGGGTCATAGGGCAGCAGCGTGCACGCCAGCACGGCGGGCGCGGCCGCATCCTTGCGCTTCACCACCATCCGCGCGGAAGCACACATCACGCTGTCGGGCGATTTTTTCAGAATGCCCCAGCAACCCTCGGTGATCTCCGGCACGTCACGCGTCGCATCCATCTCCGGGAACAGCAACAGCCGCACCGGATCGAACGCATCCACGGGAACATCCAGCGCCGCGAACAGCCGCGCATAGCCGGTGCGCAGCTCGGCATCCGTCTCGGGCGTGAAATGACGGCCGGCGACATGCACCGCGAAGCCGTTGCGTGCGAGCCAGACCAGGCCGTCGATCGTCGGCTGCCAGGTTCGCGCCCCGCGCTCGGCCTCGTGCACGGCCCTGGTGTGGTGATCCAGCGAGACGCGGACGGTCAGCCGATCGCCATGCCGCACCCGCAGCGCCAGCAGCTCGGCACGATGATGTGTCATCGGCTTCATTGCGTTGGTCAGCACGATCGCCTCGAGGCCCCGTTCCAGCACATCCGCCAGCATCGTCATGATGTCGGGATTCATGAACGGCTCGCCGCCGGTGAAGCCGATCAGCCGCGTCGGCAGGCGATCGCGGGCAATTTCATCCAGATAGGCGCGCGCTTCGTCGCGCGTGAGATAGGCCAGCCGGTCGTTGCGCGGCGATGATTCGATGTAGCAGCGCTGGCAGGTCAGGTTGCACAACGTTCCGGTATTGAACCACAGCGTTTCGAGGCCGGTCAGCGGGACAGTGGCACGGCGATCGCCCGCGGCGGTCAGCGCGGCATCGCGGAACTTGCGCGGATCAAGTGTATTGGCTGGTACCGGCGGCAGGGCAATCTGATCCACAGTCAGAGCTCAGGTACGTCCACCTCTCCCGCATGCGGGAGAGGTCGAGACGCGAAGCGACGAGGGTGAGGGTGCTGCCACACGGCGCGGGATAGGTGTACTACGATGAATGCCGCGGTCCGCAACACATCCTATCGCCCGGTAAACACCGGCGTGCGTTTTTCCAGAAACGCCTTGGCCGCCTCGCGATAATCCTGACTGTTCACCGCCGCAGCCTGCACCGCAGCAATCTCGGCGGCGCGCTTGTCCGCTTCGCCGCGCGCCAGCGCCTCCAGCACCACCTTGGCACCACGCTGCGACAGCGGCGCGCGGGTCACCAACTCAGCGGCCAGCGCCTTCGCCCCAACCAGTGCGCCGTCGGCCGAAACGATATCGACCAGGCCCATCGCCTGGCAGTCCGCCAGCTTGAAGTAGCGGCCGGAATACAGCACCAGCTTGGCATTCGCCAGGCCGACCGCGCGCAACAGCAGGTCGCAATCCAGTGCCGAGTAGACGATGCTCAGCCGCGCCGCCGGAATGCCCATCTGCGTCGTGGCATCGCCCACCCGCAGGTCGCACGCCAGCGCCAGCCCGCACCCGCCGCCGACCCCGTAGCCGTGCACCGCCGCGATGGTCGGCTGCGGCAGGTCGATGATCGCGTGCGTCGCGAAATCACCGGCCTCGTTGTAGATCTTCGCCGACGCTTCGGAGTTGCGCACCGTGGAGAATTCCGAGATGTCGGCACCGGCGCAGAAATTGCCGCCGGTCCCGGTCAGGATCACCGCGCGCACATCGGTTCGCTTGCCCAGCGAGGCGTAGATCTCACCGAGACCCTGCCACATCGCGAGCGACATGGCGTTGCGCTTTTCCGGCTTGTTCATGGTGACGGTGACGATGCCCGTCGCGTCGTGCTCGACCAGGAGCAGGTCCTGCCCATCCTTCACGGGTACATCCATCTGCGGTCCTTTGCGTGCGCGCGCCGAGCATGCCCTAATGGCCAGGCGGCGCCAAGCGGCGCATCCCGACAGGAGACAGGCGATGGCTGGCGCGCTCGAAGGTCTATTGGTGCTCGATCTGACCAGCAATCTGGCGGGGCCGTATGCTGCCATGATGCTGGCCGACCACGGCGCCGACGTGATCAAGATCGAGCAGCCCGGAAGCGGCGACGCGGCGCGCAACATGCCGCCGTTCGTGAACGGCGAGAGCGCGCCCTTCATGATCTGGAACCGTAACAAGCGCTCGGTGACGATGGATTTGAAAAAGGATCGCGAGGCGTTCCTGAAGCTGGTCGATCGCGCCGATTTCGTGGTGGAGAATTTCCGCGCCGGCGTGATGCAGCGGCTCGGGCTGGACTGGCCGGCACTGCACGCGCGCAACCCGAAGCTGATCCTTGGCTCGATCTCCGGCTTCGGCCAGACCGGGCCGTACAGCAGTCGCGGTGGGTTCGACCTGATCACCCAGGCGATGTCGGGGTTGATGAGCGTCAACGGACCGGAGGACGGTCCGCCCTACCGGCTGCCAATCGCCATCTCCGACGTGACCGCGGGGATGTTCCTGGCGTTCGGCATGCTGGCGGCGTTGGAGGCGCGCCACCGCACCGGACTGGGCCAGCACGTGGAAACGTCGCTGCTGGAAGCGGCGACCTCGCTGTGTGTCTACGAGGCAGCGCATTATTTCGCCACCGGCACACGCCCGCCGCGCATCGGCCAGCAGCATCGGGGCAGCTCGCCGTACCAGGTATTCGCGACCACCGACGGCTACATCACGATCGGTGCGTCGAGCCAGAAGTTCTTCCAAGGGTTGTGCGAAATCGTCGGGCTGCCGGAGGTGTTCAACGATCCGCGCTTCAAGACCCAGGCCGACCGGGTGGCGAACAACAAGGCCCTGATCGCGCTGCTGGCCGCAAAATTGGAGCAGAAACCGTCGGCGCATTGGCTGACGGCGCTGGAAGCGGTAGGCATCCCGGCCGGCCCCGTCCTGCATTTCGACGAGGTCTTCACCGACCCGCAGATCCTGGCGCGCGAGATGGTGGTGGAAACCCACCACCCGGTAACCGGCAAGTTCCGTACAATGGGCGTAACGGTAAAGCTATCGGACACCCCCGGCGCAGTGCGAAGGGCGGCGCCAAGGCTAGGCGAGCACAACGACGAAGTGCTTGGGGGATAACCCCGGGACGTGTGATACGCCCGGCATGCTGATTTACCGGCACAACCGAATGCCGTACCGGACATCCGCCTTGTACGGTGAAGGCCCCCGTCCTCCGCAATGCACCGTCACCTAATCCGGCAACGGCCCGCCCCAGATCTCCTGCACCGACACCACCCGCTTCGTGCGCATGCTTTCCAGCGCTGCAAGGCCGCACAGAACCGACGCCGCGCCGGCCCGCGCGCCCGCGCGCTGGCCCAGCGGATCCGCGACGCCCGGCTTGAACAGCATATCGCGCAGCCCGTCATCGCCACCGAAATGACCGCCCGGGCGCTGGGCCACCCAGATGCGCTCGACCGGGCCGAAATTGCGCACCAGCAGGATCTCGTCCGCCGGAGGGGTCACCCACGGCTGGTCCTCGTACTGGCGGATTTCCATGCGTCCGCCAGTGCCGTTGAAGGCGAGATGATAGCCCTCGATCGGCATGCAGGCGTTGAGCGAATATGACGCCTGAACACCGTTGGCATAGCGCATCGTGGCCGTCATGGTGTCGGGGATGTCGATGTCCTCGCGGAACACGCATGCATCGCGCACGTATCCGTCAACGCGTGACGGCGCTTCGTAAAGCATTGCCAGCGTCGGGTCTTTGCTGATGTCGAAATAGAACTTGCACGTGTCGGCGTGCGAGCAGGTACGGCAACGTTCGCCGCGGAATGCGCCGTTGCGGCCGTAGTGTTGCAGGCTGCCGAACGCCGCGACCTCGGCGGGATCGGACTCCAGATACCAGTTCAGTAGGTCGAAATGATGCGTCGCCTTGTGCACCCACAGGCTGCCGGAATGTTCCACCTTCGCATGCCAGCGGCGGAAATAGTCGGCGCCGTGCCGCGTGTCGAGATACCAGTGGAAATCCACCGAGGTCACCGCACCGATGCTACCGGCGAGCAGCAATTCCTTGATGCGCCTCGCCAGTGGCGAATATCGATAGTTGAATGCGACATCGACGCGCTTCCCGGTACGCCGCTCCGCCTCGATGATGCGGCGGCATTTCTCCACCGTGGTCGCCATCGGCTTCTCGGTGATGACATCGGCGCCGCCCTCCAGCGCCGCCACGATGTACTGATCGTGATCGGCATCGCGCGTGCAGACGATCACCAGATCCGGCCGTTGCGCACGCATCATGGCGTCGAACTCGGTATGGACCGGCGCAGCAATGCGCATTGTATCGCGCACGCGCTCGGCGCGCATTGGATTGACGTCGAACAGCGCCACCATGTCGACGAAATCGCCGTAGCCGGCGAGCAGACCGCGGCCCCACATATTCAGACCGCGATGGCCGGTTCCGACCAGCGCGGCCCGGTGCCGGTTGGCTTTCGTCGCGCTCACGTAACTCGCCCCGCCGGTCGTTACTGCGCAGCCTGCAGATGCCGCGCGTCAACGCGAACGCCATCCGGCAACGCATCGCCATGTGCCGCGATCAGTTCGTCAACCATCGCTCGAATTTCCTGTATCGACAGCACGCTGGCGGCGTGGCGGTCCAGCATGGCGGCGCGATAAACCCGCTCGCGCGCGCCATCCAGGGCCGCGCGCACTACAAGGTCCTGCACGAAGACATGCGGCGCGCAATGTGCCGCCAGCTCCGGCGGCAGATCGCCGACATGGCACGGGCGCAGCCCGTTGCGATCTACCACGACCGGTACCTCGACGCAGCACCCTTCGGGCAGGTTTTCGATCAGCCGCGTGTTGCGCACATTGCCATAGATGAGCTGCGCTACACCCGTGACCATGGCGTGAATGATAACGGAGCCGAATTCAACGCTGCGCTCCAGCGGGAACGCCTCGCCGGCGAGCAGCTTGCGGCGGGTCTCCTGATAGCGTCGCAGGTTGCGTTCGCTGCGCCTGACATATTCGTCCACGGGCACGTCGTACTGCGCGATCTGGTCGTCGCGGCGCAGGAAATAAGGGGTGTATTCGGCGGTGTGCTCGCTCAACTCGCTGACGAACCAGCCGAGCTGGCGCAGCAGTTCGAAGCGCACCTTGTCCTGCGCGAATATCGCCGGGTTCTCAGTCGCCTGGCGCAGGCGCGGATAGGCGTCCTGCCCGTCGATCATCAGCCGCAGGAACCAGGTCATGTGATTGATGCCGGCGCAATGATACGACAGGCGTGCCAGATCGACGCCCACGTATCCCGCCAGATCTGCTGCCGTGAACTGCACGTTGTGGCACAGCCCCACCACCGCTTGCTGCGGATAGGCCTGATAGACCGCCCAGGTCAGGATGCTCATGGGATTGGTGTAGTTCATCAGCAGGGCATCGGGGCATAGCTCGCGCATGTCGCGCACCAGCGCCAGCATGAACGGAATGGTGCGCAACCCCCGGAAGATCCCGCCGATGCCGACGGTGTCGGCGATGGTCTGCTTCAGCCCGTATTTGCGGGGAATATCAAAATCGATCAGCGTCGCGGGGTGCATGCCGATCTGCACCATGTTGATGACGAAGTTCGCTCCGGCGACACAGGCGCGGCGATCCGCGTGCTCTTCCACCACGGCGTTCGCACCGAACTGGGCCGCTGTCCAACGGGCCATCATCCCGGCGGTCTCCAGCCGCTCGGCGTCGATGTCGTGCAGCGCGATCGTGCAGTCGCGTAATTCCGGCAGGCTGAGGATGTCGGTCATGAGGTTCTTCACGAACACCACGCTGCCGGCGCCGATCATCGCAATCTTGAGCACGATCCATATCCTCTCATCGTTGATGACTTCGGAGTTGATTACTTCAGGCCGGTGCTCGCGATACCCTGGATCAGCAGGCGCTGGAAGATCAGGAAGATCGCCAGCGTCGGCAACAGGGCCAGCAGTGCCATTGCCATCACGTTGCCCCACTCGGGATTGACCTCGCCGCGCAGCAGATTGAGGCCGAGCGGCAAGGTGAACATCGACTGGTCGGTCAACACCACCAATGGCCAGGCGAAATCGTTCCACCGCCACATGAAGGTGAAGATGACCAGCACGGCGATTACCGGCTTGGACAGCGGCACGACGATGCGCAGGAAGATGGTGAACTCCCCGGCACCATCCAGCCGCGCCGCCTCCAGCAGATCGTCGGGGATACTCACCATGAACTGGCGCACCATGAAGATGCCGAACGCTTCGGCGGCGCGCGGCAGGATCACTCCCCAATGCGTGTTCAGCAGGCCCAGCCACGACACGATCAGGAACTCCGGTACCAGAATGACCTGGATCGGCATCATCAACGCGCCGAGGATCGCAAAGAACAGCAGGTCGCGGCCGAAAAACCGGAATTTCGCGAACGTGTAGCCACACAGCAGATTGATGAACACCGTGATCGCGACACCGAAGACCGCGATGACCACGGAATTGCCGACCCAGATGACCAACGGATAGCGCTGCCAGATGGCGATGAAGTTGTCGAAACTGACGCTGGAGGGGAACAGGCTCACCACCGCATCGAAGATCTCCGCGCGCGGTCGCACGGCAGTCGCGAACATCCAATAGATCGGGAACAACATCACCAGCGCACCGGCGGCCAGCACAATCCACACGGCGAAGCCGGCCAACCGGGCACGCAAGCCCCGCGTGATGGTGGCGCTCATGCGGGCACCTACATTACGTTCTCGGCCTGCCGGCTGATGCGCCATTGCAGAACCGTGAAGATCAGGATCAAGGCATACAGCACGATGCCCATCGCGCTCGCATAGCCAAACTCCGAGGTAACGAACGCCGCGCGGTAGATGTATTGCACCAGCATGGTCGTCGAGAAGCCAGGGCCGCCGCCGGTCATGACGAAGATCAGATCGAAGACGTGGAAGGAATAGATCACGCTCAGGATCAGCAGCAGGAACGTCGCCGGCTTCAGCAGCGGCAGGGTGACATGACGGAACTGGTGCAGCGCGGTGGCGCCGTCGATGCGCGCGGCCTCGTAGTACATCGCCGGAATAGACTGCAGCGCGGCCATGTACACCACCATGCAGAAGCCCACGCGCAACCACAATGTCGAGAACATCAACGACGGCAGCGCCCATTGCGGCGTCGACAGCCAGGCAATGCGCCCAACGCCCAGGCGCACCAGCACTGCGTTGACCACGCCGTAATTGTCGTTGAACAGCCATGCCGCGATGGTGCCCGCGGCGACGGCGGATACGACGATCGGCAGGAAATACAGGCTGCGCAGCACGATGCGTCCGGGCATCTTGCGGTTCAGCGCCAAAGCCAGCGCCAGCCCGATCGCCATGCTGGTGGGCACGGTGCCGGCGGCGTAGGTCAGCGTCTTCGCCAGCGATTGCCAGAACAACCGGTCGTGCAGCAGTCGCAGATAGTTGCGCGAGCCGATGAACGCCGGCTCGCTGATCAGTCCCCAGTCATGCAAGCTGATATACATCGCGTACAGCAGCGGCAGGAAGCTGAACGCGCCGAACAGGATCAGGTTCGGTGCGACGAACAGATAGGGCGCGATCCCGCGTTGGCGGCGAAACCACCAGTCGGCGCCACGCCGCCGCGGTCTCTGCGGCGGCACTTCGGTGCCGCGGTCCGCCACGACCCGGCTATCCATCGGACCCGCTATCCATCGGCCCCGCTACCTATTGGGAACGTCAGCCCGCCAGAACCGTGCGCACCATCGCATCGATGTTGCGCGCGGTCGCCGCGGGGTCCTGGCCGGAGGTGAACGCAAGGTCCAGTTCGTCGGTCAATCCCGCGTTGATCTTGCTGAAGCTCGGCATGGTCACGGTGCTGACCAGATGCGGCGGGATCGTGCTGGCCTGGGTCACGAACACCTTCATCGCTTCCGGCCGCAGCGCGAACGGCAGGTCCTGCCCCATCATCGACTTGCGTACCGGCAGGAACTGCGCGGCGGTGACGAAGGCCCGCATATTCTCGTCGTTGGTGGCGAATTTCAGGAAATCCGCGGCGATATCGGGATGCTTGCTGTCGCGGGTCGCCGCCAGGCAGTTGCCACCCAGGTCCGAGGCCATCCCGACATCGCGCGGCATGTAGGTCACATCCCAACCCCATTTGGTCATGTTGGTACCCAGGAACGGAATCTGCCAGTCGCCACCCAACAGAAGTCCAATCGTCCCGTTGGCGAACAGGTTCTGCGTCTGCTCGGTGCTCTTGATGTAGGTGCTGGGCGGCACCAATCCCTCCTTGAACCACGACTGCGTCCAGGCGATCGTCTCGATCCCCTTGGGCGAGTTGATCTGCGGCTCGCGCAGCGCGGCGTCGAGCAATTGGCCGCCGTGCTGGTACAGGAACGGCAGCCACCGATAGCCGGCGCCGACCTGCCAGCCCATGGCGAAACCGTACGGCGCCAGTCCCTTGTCCTTCACCGCACGGGCCACGCGAATGAACTCGGCCCATGACCAGCTTTTGTCGAGGCTGGTCGGTGCCTCGACATCCAGCTTCCGCAGGACGTCTCGGTTGTAATACAGTGCAAACGTGTCGGTATGGTGTGGCAGGGCATAGGGTTTGCCCTGATAGGTCGTCGCCTGCCAAAAGGCCGCGCCAAAACCGTCGGCGGCGCCGGCGTCGAGATAGGGGCTAAGGTCCACCAGGGCGCGCGCGCTGGCATAGCGACCGAACGCCTGGTACTGGATGCGAAACAAGTCCGGCGCCTGTCGCCCGGCCAATCGCGTGTCCACGCTCTGATACACCTGCGCCGAATTGCCGCTGACTTCCAGCCGGATGGTCACATTCGGGTGCAGCGCCTGGTATCTGCCGATCACGGCATTGAACGCGTCCTGCTCCGCGTGGCCGCCCCAGACCGCCAGGGTCATGGCCACGGCTGCCTGCGCGCGGGCGCGACCGGTCAGCAGCGATCCGGCGGCCAGCCCTGCTTGCAGCAGCCGACGCCGGCGCAGCCCCGGGCTGTCCTTCTGCGTGCCATGCGTGTTCTGTCGCATCGTTGCCTCTCCCGTTGCCACGCCCGTTGAGCCGGGCAGTGTTGAAGGTTTATCCAGGGAGACTGCCCCGCAGGCGAGCTCCTGTCATGTCGCGGTATCCCGAGCGCCTTCCGCCACTAGGTCAGATGCGGCATCGCCAGCCAATCCTGGCTCTGCATCTCGTCCAGCCGCGACGCCGTGCGCTCGAACATCGTTGCGTTCTCCCCGCGCATATACAGCCGGTCCGGCATTGCATCGGCTGACGCCACCAGCTTAACCCGATGATCGTACAGCGTATCGACCAGCACAATAAACCGCCGAGCCTCGTCGTAATTATCCGGTGACAGCCGAGGAACACCGTCCAGGATCAACGTGTGGTAATGCGTCGCCAGCGCCAGGTAATCCCCCGCCCCCAACGCGGTGCCGCACAACGCCGGAAAATCGAACCGAGCCACACCCTCGGCAGCCACCGGCACGGTGAACTTCCGCCCCATCACCATCAGCGTCTCGGGATGCCCCACGGCGTTGCCGGTCAGCTCGGCGAACGCGGCGTCCAGCGCACGTTCCGCCCGCGCATCGGCCGGCACGTGCCAGGTGGTCATCCCACGCAGCCGCGAGCGGCGGAAATCGCGCCCGGCATTCATCATCAGCACCTCCAGCCGGCGCTTCAGGATCGCGATGAACGGCAGGAATGCGTCGCGCCCGGGCTGGCCCTTGAACAGATCATCCGGCCGCGTGTTGGACGTGGCCACGACAAACACGCCGCGATCGAACAGCGCCTCGAACAGCCGGCCCAGGATCATTGCGTCGGCGATGTCGTTCACCTGGAATTCGTCGAAGCACAGCAGCGCGGCCTCGGCGGCGATGCCGTCGGCCAGTGGCGGGATCGGATCGTCGCCGTCGGGAACTGCCTGCTTCCAGGCGTGGATGCGGGTGTGGACCTCCTGCATGAAGCGGTGGAAATGGATACGCCGCTTGCGCCCCACATCGGCGGCGGCGAAGAACAGGTCCATCAGCATCGACTTGCCGCGACCGACCTCGCCGACGAGGTACAGGCCGTTGGCGCCGGTCTCCAGCGTCTCGTCCATCGGCCGGCGCCGCAGCAGCCGTGCCAGCAGGCCGTTGCCATTGGCATGGCGCGGCGGCGGGTCGTAGCCGCGCAGCCGCACCCACAGCGCCTGCAGCCGCTCGGCGGCCAGCGCCTGCGAGGGATCGGGCGCCAGCTCACCCGCCGCAACCAGCGCGCGATAAGCCGGCAACGGGCCGCGCGCGGTCGGCACGTCTGGGGTCAGGGCGTCCATGTTGTCCCGCGCCATAGCGCGTCCGGCAGTGGGGTTCAACGAATGGGGCGGCGTGGCCGGGCCGGGATGGCTACTCCATCCGCAGCACGATCCGATCGCGCGCGCCGGCCAGCACGGCGCGGTACGCCGCCGCCGCCTGTTCCATCGGATAGCAGGCCGCGTCGCGCACCTCGAACGGTCGAAGCTGTCCGCTGGAGAATCCCGGCAGCAGCTCGCGCAGCACCGCGGCGCTGGCTCGGCTGTCCAGCGCCAACGAATCGATGCCGACATAAGTGTGCCGGCCGCGATAGAAGGCGAAGATGTTGAACGGCACCTCGCGCGCGAGCGTCGAGATCAGGATCTGCCGCCCGCCGAGCGCCATCGCCTGGTTCGCCGAGGCGAAGTAGGGGCTGCCGACGGTGTTGTAGACAATATACGCGCCATGCCCGTCGGTCGCCGCGCGGACCACGGCTGCCACGTCGTCGGCCGCGTCGATGGTGCGGACCGGCGTGCAGGCATAACCGGCATAGGGCGCATTGCCGCGGGTGACCGCGAACACACTCGCCCCGTGCATCGCGGCGATCTGCACGGCGGCCTGGCCGACCCGGCCGTTGCCGCCCATGACCACGACCACCTCGCCCGCACGTGGCACGCCGGCGCGACGAAATCCCTCCTGCGCCGTAACAAACGGGACACCCAGCGCGCCGGCCTCCGCCAGCGTCAGGGCGTCCGGGCGGGGGACCAGTGCGTCGTGGGGCAGCACCAGATGCCGGGCGTGGGTGCCGTCGCGGGTGATGCCCAGGTCCCCGCCGGACCCGAATACTTCCTGCCCGATCAGTTCCCGCGGCCCCTCGCGCACCACGCCGGCCCAGTCGCGGCCCGGCGTGCGCGGCCAGAGCGCGTGCGCCATGGCGCCGAGCGTAGCCTTCACGTCGCTGGGGTTGACCGCCGCGTAGTGCACCTCGACCAGAACCTGGTCGTCTTCGCGCGGCAGCGGGGGCTGCGATTCGACCCGCAGGTCGAGCTCGTCGATCGAGGCGGCTGGTAAAAGGACACGCAGGCGCGACATGGCAGGCGCATTTCCGCCGGGGAGAGGGCAGACGTCAATCGGTGTTCAGCGTGCGGGCACCACGACGCAGTTGGCCGCGAGCGAGCCATCATCTGAATTCGGTCTGCCGTGGGGCCTACCGTTGATCATGTTTTTCTCCCGCCACCACTTGCAACGCGGCGCCGGTCAACTTCAGGATCGTCAGACCCGAACCGGCTCGGTCGAAGTTATAGATGTAGCCGCGATCATCCACCTCCTCGAGATCGGAGAAGATTGCCTTGCGGCAATAATGTGCGTTGCCGCGATAGGTCCCGCAGCTCTCCCGCGTGTTCTGGTTCGGCGCTTGAATGAAATAGGCAACGCGGCGCGGATGGTACGGATCGCGAATGTCCCAGACCTGCAGGCCGGCGTTGAACATCGCAACGATCAGCAGCCTGCCGTAATAGGGCGGATAGATCTGCCGGTTGAGCTCGTGCACGCCAAACCGCGATCCCTTGGCGCAGAAGTCTCCCGGGAACTGTCCGACATCCAGCACCGCGATCGGCCATGGCGCGCGTTCGTCGGTCATGTCGAGCAGGAACGGGTTTTTCCATGGCTGTCCGAAACAATCGTTGGTGGTTTCCTCGGACGTAACCGCCAGAAGGTTCCACCGTTGCGGCTTGCCGTCCAGGTAGTTCTGCTGCTCTTGCGGAATTGGCACGCCAAAGATCGGGATCGCGGTATGCCCGCCCTGGTTCGGATTGGTCGTGATGTAGCTGATCTGCGGATAGAGCAGGTCCGCCTGCGTCGGGTGTGTCGCGCATTGCGGCGAGGCGCTAGGGGCCTTGCAGCCGTCGAGCAGCTTCTGGCGATCCACGATCTGGAAGACGCCATCGAAATCGACACCATACGCGAGATAGACGCGGTTCCTGTTCACCCCCGCCGAATAGATCTGGTGAATACCGCCGGGTGGGTTGGTCACGCCTTCGTAGCAACTCGGGCCAGGGGCGTTGGTGCAGCTCTGCGCGGTCTTGACCGGTGCGTCGGGCTGCTGTCCGACCAGCCCGAACTGACGGATGAAGACGGGCTTCGCCGGATCGCCAAGGTCGTAGATGTACATGTGCTGCGCCGACCCGCTTTCTTGCCAGCCGTCGGTCGGCGTCTGCGAGATCGTGTAGGCGATACCGGTATCGCATTCCCACCAGTCGTGGTGCGTCATGTTCAATCCGCTGATGACGACGGTGACCAGCTTGGGCGCCGCCGGGTCCGTTACGTCCCAGACTTCCTGGTTCGTCATGCCGACGTGGCGCAGCAGGTACCAATGGTTTTTCTCGGCGTGCGGCAAAGTGTTGCCGCCGCACACGGCGAGATGCGTGGCGCCACCGCCGCTCGCGACCGGGATATGCGACAGGAACCGCGGGTGTGCCACGTCGGTCACGTCGATCAGGGAGGTGCCGTTGTTTTCGATCTTGCCGGTCAGCGCGTTCAGTGCCTTGCCGGGGCTGTTGGCCATGTAGGCGATGTAGCGGCCGTTCTGGTTTTCAATCCAGCCATCGTCGGAGCTTGCGCGTCCCTGATTGTCTTGGAACCCGAGGGTCTGCATGTTCCAGATCGATTGCTGGTCCCATCGGTTCGGCGGCGGAACTGGCAGCGGCGGCAGGCCCGCTGCACCGCTCTGCCCCTCGTTCAAACTGATTTCCGGAATGTCCGGCCCGTCCGGGATGTAGGCTGGTGCCGCGGCGGATCCGGACACGAGAGACCAGAGGCACAGGCCGACGAGGCCAACGCCGAGGGCGAACCCGCGCAGATCGTTCATCGGAATCCCCCGAATGCGTTCAAGCTCGAATTATCCCCAGCTCCCGCAGGAGCGGCAAATCCGCGGCCGGCGGCGCGTAGGGGTTTGACCGCGGACAGGCTCGCATATTTGGGCAGCGGGGCTTGCGATCATCCGGCATTTCGGCTCTCGCCAAGGGAGCCGGATTGGCCCACCGCCTGGGCAGAAATATGCCGCCTGGCAGACATGTGACTGCATCTGGCTGGCGCTTGCTGTTCTCGGCAGCAGTGGCCGCTTCCCATCCAAAGCCGACACTTAACCCGTGCACCACCGCCCGGACGGGCCGCGTCACCAATCCGCCGTCCACCCAAGAACCCTGCTACCCGCCCTCGATCTTCGGAATAAAGAACACCTCCGCCCCCGGCTTCACCGGCTGGAAGTACCCCACCTCATGGATCTCGCCGTCGATGGCGACGGTCGTTTCCTCCTCCAGGTGTTCGCCCAGACCCGGGAACAGCGTGTCCATCGCCTTGATGACGCCGCGCAGGTTCTTCGCCTCGATCGCGAACTCGGTTACGCCGCCGGTATAACGGCGGCTGAAACCGGTGGTGAAGACGACCCGCGCGGGCGTCTCGGTCATATCAACCTCTACGGCACCTCCCGCCGCTAATCCCCGCCACCCTCCAACGCCGCCAGCACCTTCGGCGGAGACATCGGCAACTCGGTCAACCGCTTCCCGGTCGCCATCGCAATGGCATTGGCGATCGCGGCCATCGGCGGGCAGATATTCACCTCGCCCACCCCCTTCGCCCCATACGGATGCGTCGGGTTCGGCACCTCCACCAGCACCGCATCGATCATCGGCAGATCGGACGCCACCGGGCAGCGATAATCCAGGAACCCGGCGTTATCCAACAACCCCTTGGCGTTGTAGATATACTCTTCATTCAACGCCCACCCGATGCCCTGCACCACGCCGCCCTGGATCTGCCCCTCCACATAACTCGGATGGATCGCCCGCCCGACGTCCTGTGCGGCAACAAATCGGAGAATCTTCACCTGCCCGGTCTCCGGATCGACCTCGACATCACAGAACTGCGTGGAAAACCCGGGTGCCTGGCCGCCGGCATTCACCGACGCCGCCGAGGTAATCGGCCCGCCCGTCGCCGCCGACTTCGCCGCGATCGCCTTCAGCGACAGCGGCTCGAACTCACCCACGTTCGAACTGGCCGGCTTGGCAAACCCATCCTCCCACACCACGCCATCCGGATCGACGTCCCAGATCATCGCGGCCCGCTTGCACAGGCTCTTGATCACCGCCTTCGTCGCATCCACCACAGCCGTTCCGGTCGCGAACGTAACGCGCGACCCACCCGTGACATGCGTGTAGCCAACCGACCCCGTATCGGCAACGATCGCCTTCACCGTGCTGTAGTCCACACCCAGCGTCTCCGCCGCCATGATCGCCATCGACGCGCGCGACCCGCCGATATCCGGACTGCCGGTCGCCACCAGCACCGTGCCGTCGGCATTCACCTGCATCGTCGCGCTCGACTTACCGCCACCGTTGAACCAGTAGCCCGAGGCCACGCCGCGCCCCTGGTTCGGCCCCAACTTCACCTTGTAGGCGGGATGGTCGATCAGTGCCTGCAACGTTTCGATGTAGCCGGCGTGGGCATGCTTCGGCCCGCCCAGCGTTGGCGTGCCGATCTTGCAGGCGTTCTTCAGCCGCAACTCCAGCGGGTCCATGCCGATCTTCGTCGCCAGGATATCCAACACACTCTCGACCGCGAACGCGGAAATCGGCGAGCCGGGCGCACGATACGCCGCCGCCTTCGGCCGATTGCTGACGACATCGTAACCAACCGCGCGCGCATTCGCGATCTCATACGGGGCATACGCGCACAGGCACCCGTTCATGACCGGCGAACCGGGGAAAGCACCAGCCTGGAACTTGAACACCCCATCCGCGGCGGTGATCTTGCCGTCCTTCGTCACCCCCATCTTTACCCACATCGAGGCTCCCGAGGTCGGACCCGTCCCCTTGAACACCTCGTCGCGCCCCATCTGGATGCGCACCGGAAAGCCCGACTTCTTCGCCAGCAGCGTCGCCACCGGCTCCAGGTACGTCACCGTCTTGCCGCCGAACCCGCCGCCGATCTCGGCCGCGTGCACCCGCAAATTCCCGATCGGCACGCCCAGGATCTGCGCGGTCAGCGCGCGCATCTGGAAATGTCCCTGACTGGAGCTCCAGATTTCCGCCTGGCCATCGGCCTCGCACCGCGCCACGCAGGCGTGCGGCTCGATATAGGCCTGGTGCACCGCAGCGGTCTTGAATTCCTTCTCCACCACAACGTCGGCCGCGGCGAACCCCGCGTCCAGGTCGCCCATCTTGAACTCGAGCCGCTTCGAGATGTTGGAGGGCTTGGTAGGCATCGGCTCGACGCCGCGGGTGATCATGTCGTCGAACAGCAGCGGCGCGTCGGGCGCCATCGCCTCGTCCACGTCGATGACGTGTGGCAGCACCTCGTACTCGACCTTGATCAGGTCCAGCGCCTGCTGCGCGATGCTCTCGCTGATCGCGGCGACGCCGGCGATGGCGTGGCCCTCATACAGCGCCTTCTCGCGCGCCATGATGTTGCGCGTGATGTGCCAGAAGTTCTGCGCCACGCGCTCCGGCCCGATATAGTCGAATTTCTGCACCGGCAGGTCGGCCGCGGTGACGATCGCCTTCACCCCCGGCAGCGCCGCGGCCTTGGACGTGTCGATCGACAGGATGCGCGCGTGCGCGTGCGGCGAGCGCAGGATCTTGCCGGTCAGCATGCCGGGAAGCGCGTAGTCGGCGCCGTATTGCGCGCGGCCGGTGACCTTCGGCACGCCGTCCGGTCGGATCGGACGCGTGCCGACCCACTTGAACCGCTTGACCGAGTCGCTGACGATCACTGTATCGTTCACGGTGCCCTCGCTATACTGAGCTGTCTTGTCTGGAGGGGTGTAGCGTCGCGCAGCGGGCGCCCGATGGCAAGGGCGGGGCACCGACGAGGGACTGACTCTCCCCCTCCCCTTGAGGGAGGGGGTTGGGGGAGGGGTAAGCAACCGCACAATCCGGCGAGCAGCATTCGCCTGAGATCACCAAGGTGCTCCATACTCCCCAAGCAAGATCCCCCGCAGAGCGCGCAAAGCCCGCGCAGAAGATCCATCCCGCATCACCCAGTGGGCCACCCTAACCGGACGCGGCGCCGCCCCCACCAACACCACCCCTCAACCCGGAAACCCCTCCAGATCCGGCGGCACGTAATACGCCCGGTCCCCCAGCGCCTGCACCCGCGCCCAGAAATCCGGGCCGCTCGCCTTGCCGACCTCATCCAGATCGGCTGCCTGGCGCCAGATGTTCCACGAGTCCGGATGCAACCGGCCGGCCTCGTCCAGATGATGCTGCGCCTCCGCCGCCCGCCCGGCGCGCCGCAACCACACCCCCAGGCGGAAATGCGCATGTGCCAACGCAATCTCCTCTGTCCAATGCGGCAGTCTCTGCCGCACCGCCGAGGCACCCAACGCGTGCCGCCCGGTCCTCACCCACTCGCGCACCGCATCCAGATAGGCGGCGCGGGCGGCGGTGCGCGCCGCCACGTGCTCGTCCGCCAGGGTTCGCGTGGCCAGGTCCATGTGGCGGAAATGATCGGTCGATCCCGCCGTCTCCGGTGGGCGGACGATGCCTCCGGCCTCGTCGATCCAAACGCATTGCGGCACGTTGACCATGCCATACAGCGCCGCCACGCGGTGATCCGGATCGATCAGGCACCAATACGTCGCGCCCGACTGCTCGATCCATGGCCGAGCGTGTTCCGCGCCGCGGCTTTCTTCCGCCACCGCGACGACCATGAAATTCCGACCCTGCAGGCTGTCGAACATTTGCTGCCACACGGGCAAGTCAAAGCGACAGCCTCACCAGGACGCCCAGGTAGTCAGGAACACCTTCTTCCCCCGCAGCTCGGACAGCCGGTGCGGCACGTCGGCAAGGTCGGGCAGCGTGAAGTGGGGCGCGGTCGTGCCGGCCAGCGCCGCCTGGCGGTCCGCGGCGCCGGTGCCGAGGACCCAGGTCTCGCCTTGGTCATCTGACAGGACCGGGTTGCCGAGATGGCGCCAGAATGCCGCCACATCGATCCGGCCGTCGCGCAGCATGCCCGCTTGCAGCGGCACGCACAGCGCGTCGCGGCACAGGCCCTCGGGTTTCAGGGTCCACTGCGCGGCGCGTTCCACGTCCGCCGGCGACAGGCACAACCCGTCGGTTGCGGTGGCCGTTACGTCACCGTGGTCGGAAAGGATGGTTGCCATTGGTGGCTCCTGGTTGTGTGGGAAGCGTACTGATCGGCAAACGGAGCGCGTGCGAGATCTTAACACATCCGAGCGTAGCGGAGGCACCGCGCCAACGGAGAAACGTGCCGGATCGCAGCCGCCGCCCGCAGCCGAACATCTCAGGGGCGGTCGTTCAACCCAGCACCAAATCTCACGATTTAGGCGTCAGGATAAGCCTGGATCGGGGAAGACACTCCCCCTCCCCTTGAGGGTGGGGGTTGGGGGGAGGGGTCCGCGCGCAAAAATCGTCGGAGCGAGCCCGCCCTATCCCTCCAACGATCACACAACATCGTCCCGCCGGCCCCAACACCCCCATCGCCTGCCGCCAGCACTTGACGCCTACGCACCAACCGGCCCGACAATCATCCGCGCCCACCGGCTCACCCAAACAGAGCAACGACCAAACGGAGCAACGCCATGTCCCGCATCCTGATCGCCGGCGCCGGCATTGGCGGCCTGACAGCCGCCCTCGCGCTGCTCCGCCACAACCACGAAGTCCACCTCTTCGAGCAAGCTACCGAACTCCGCGAGGTCGGCGCCGGAGTCCAGCTCTCCGCCAACGGCACCCGCATCCTGATCGAGCTCGGCCTGCGCGCGGCCATGCAACAAATCGTCTGCGAACCGGCCGGCAAGGAGATCCGCCTGTGGAGCACCGGCCAGACCTGGCGCCTGGTCGACCTGGGCGAGACCTCCGTCGCCCGCTATGGCGCGCCCTACTGGATGGTGCATCGAGGCGACTTCCACGCCGCCCTGCTCGACGCCGTCCAACGCGCCGCCCCCAACGCCATCCGCACCGCCGCCGCCGTCACCGGCTTCCAGCAAACCGCTACCGAAATAACCCTGCACCTCGCCTCGGGCGAGCGGGTCCAAGGCGACGCGCTGATCGGCGCCGACGGCGTGCACTCCGCCATCCGCCAGCAGATGTTCGGCGCGGGCCGCGCGCAGTTCACCGGCATCATGGCGTGGCGCGGCCTGATTCCGATGCAGCGCCTGCCTGGGCATTTGCAACGTCTGGTCGGCACCAACTGGAACGGCCGAGGCGGCCACGTCGTCACCTATCCACTGCGCCGCGGCGAGATCGTGAATTTCGTCGGTGCATTGGAACGTAACGACTGGTTGGTCGAGTTCCTGGACCGAGCGCGGCACGATCGAGGAATGCTCTCGCGACTTCGCTGACTGGCACCCCGACATCCAGACCATGATCCACGCCATCGACACCCCGTACAAATGGGCGCTGCTGGGCCGCGAACCGTTGCCGCACTTCTCCGTCGGCCGCGCCACGCTGCTGGGCGACGCCGCACATCCAACACTGCCCTTCCTCGCCCAAGGCGCCAACATGGCGATCGAGGATGGAATGATTCTTACCCGTTGCCTGGCGCAACACGACGACATTCCCGCTGCGCTACGCCGCTATGAGGCCGCCCGCCTGGCCCGCACGGCGGCGATCGTCACGGGCTCCAACGACAACGCCAAGCGCTTCCACAACCCGGCGCTGACGCAGGCCGCCACCGCCGCGGCCTACATCGACCGCGAATGGACGCCGGAGAAAACCCGAGGCCGATACGACTGGCTGTATGACTACGACGCCCTGACCGTTCCGATCTGACCTACACCTCGCCCGCGCCGGCGGGAGAGGTACACGCTACGGCATATCCCCCAGCAACCGCCCCAACCCCGGCAACTTCGCCGCAATCTTCATAATCCGAAACATCGCCCAAAGCGCCGCCTGGTTCGTCGTAATCACCGGCTTGCCAAACTCCCGCTCCCACGCCGGCACATACGCCATCGTCGGAAAATTCCCTCCCGGCACGACAAGCACCTCGATCTCCGCCCGATCGACCCGCTTGAACCCATCGCGAGCATTATCCGGCCCCAGTTTCCCGATCATGTACGCATCGGTCGCGCCAAAGCTATGCAACCCCAGCACCTGCAGCCCGAATTTCGTTTCATAATAACGCCCCGCGCGCTCGATCACCTCCTGCGAGTAAGGCGACACCAACGCAATCCGCGACGCCCCCAACGCCCGCACCGCCTGCCCGATTGCCTGCGCCGAGGTCACCGCCGGCACGCCGGCCTCCGCGCTCATCCGCCGCACCACGCTCTCATCGTAATCATCGGCAAACAAACTCGCCGAGGTTTGCGCCAGCCCAACAACCTCAACCTTCGCAGTCCCCAGCAGCTTCGCCTGGTAATCCACCTCCGTATCGATGCTGGGGGCGAATGGCGTGCCGCCGCCGCTGCTTTTCAATCGCCCGGCATGCGCCTGGTACTCCGCCGGCAGCAAGCGATTGTACTCGATCTCGACCGTGGTATTGGTCGACGGGATCAGAACGCCAAAATGCCGAGGCATGGTCACACCCTCCCAGGTAATTCATCCGCAAGGATGCACTCTGCGCCGCGCCAGTTCCAGACCCGCGCCCCATTGAGATCGACCCCCCGTTGAGACCCAGCCCTTGAGCCGGCGCGCGCGCCCAAGCACACTCGCGCCGCACCCGATGAGGCGCCCATGACCAACGCCATCACATTGACCATCACCGATCGCCGACCCTTCGCAGACGGCATGGAATTCGGCGCTGCCGGCCCCTACCAGCGTCTGACCGGCCGCGCGCATTTCGCCGTCGACCCGCGCGCGCCGGCCAACGCCTGGGTCGTAGACCTCGACAAGGCCCCGCGCGGCTCTCAGGGCAAGGTGCGTTTCGCTGCCGATATCATGATCCTTGCCCCCGCCGACCTGGCGCGGGGCAATCACCGCGTCTTCTACGACTACGGCAACCGTGGCCACAAACGGATATTGCAGTTCTTCAACGACGCCACGCCCACCAACGACCCGATCACGCCGGTCCACGCCGGCAACGGCTTCCTGATGCGCGCGGGCTACACCATCGCCTGGTGCGCATGGGAAGGCGACCTCCTGCCAGGCGACGGCCGTGCCATCCTCGACGTGCCGATCGCCGCCGACGGGGAAAAACCGATCACCGGCAAAGTGCGAGCCGAATACATCGTCGATCAGCCAGGCATCACCACGCTGCCGCTCAGCGGCAAGGCGGCCGCGCATTCCTACCCCACCGTCACGCGCGACACGCGCCAAGCCAGCCTGACACGCCGGCGTTACCCATACGACGCACGAATTCCTGTCCCACCGGACGCCTGGAGCTTCGCCCGCATCGAGGGCGGCCGAGGCGGCGAAACCGGCGAATCCGAGCGTGCCCTGATCCCCTCCGGCACCCACATCCATATCCCGACCGGCTTCGACACAGGCTGGATCTACGAACTTGTCTACACGGCAAGAGACCCGCTGGTTCACGGTCTCGGCCACATCGCCGTCCGCGACTTCGTCAGCTTCCTGAAATACGGCATCGAGGACGCCGCCGGCCAACCCAACCCGGCACCGGGTACCGAGAAAGCCTACGCCTGGGGCCGCTCGCAGACCGGCCGCGCGCTCCGCGATTTCGTCTACCGCGGCTGCAACGAAGACGTGGCGGGGCGGCGCGTGTTCGATGGGATCATGCCGCACGTTGCCGGCGCCGGACGCAAATGGCTGAACCATCGTTTCGCCAGCCCTATCGTTTCCGGCGGCCAATACTACGAGGACCACTTCAACCCGGCCGATACGTTTCCGTTCTCCTACGCATGGTCGACCGACCACCTGACCGGCAAGCGCGACGCCATCCTGAAGCGGCCGGAAACCGATCCGCTGGTGATCCATACTCAGACCGGCACCGAGTACTGGGCGCGCCGAGGGTCATTGGTGCACACCGACACGCAGGGTAATGATCTGCCGCAGCCTGACACGGTGCGGGTCTACTGCTGGTCCAGTTCGCAGCATTTCGCCGATCCGCAGCACAAACCACCGGCACGCTCGCCCAGCCAGCAGAACTTCTCCAACATTGCGTCCACGTCTATGTTTTTCCGCGCCATGACCGACGCAATGGACCGTTGGGCCACCGACGGCACGCCGCCGCCCGCAAGCCGCATCCCCACGCGCGCCGACGGCACGCTGGTCAGCCACGCCGAATGGACACGCCAGTTCCCTGCGATCCCGGGCGCGATGACCCCACGCAGTGCAACCGAACTTCCGCTGTTGGACTTTGGCCCGCGCTTCGAGCAGGGGATCATCGACAAGGAACCGCCGGACCTCGTGCCGGGCAAAAGCTACGTGGTCGGCGTTCCCGCGGTCGACGCCGACGGCAACGACATCCCGGGCGTGCGTGCCCCGATGGTCGCGACACCGCTCGGCACCTACACCGGCTGGAATCCCCGCGCACGCGGTTTCGGACACGGCGCGCTATATCGTTTTGAAGGCAGCTACATTCCATTTGCCGAAACGTCCGGTGAACGTGCCGAAACGCGCGACCCACGCAAATCGGTATTGGAACGCTACCCGACCAAGGACGCCTATATCGCAGCGATTGTCGCGGCAGCGAAGGAACTCGTGGCCCAGGGACTGATGTTGCAGGAGGATGTCGACCGCTGCGCTGTTGCCGCCGCGGATTGGGGCCGGCCGCGTCACCTGATAACATTGCCGTAGCACCGGAGGCGACAATGCCAGACACCACGCGCCTGTTCACCCCCGCCCGTCCGCGGCGCCCCAACGTGATGGCGCATCGCCATGTGGTCGTGTCGGGCCATTACTGGGCTTCACAGGCCGGCTTTCAGATTCTCGAGGCCGGTGGCAACGCGATCGATGCCGGCGTCGCGACAGGCCTCGCGATCGACGTGCTGGAGAGCCAGTTCGTCGGCTTCGGCGGCGTCGCGCCGATCATGATCTACCTCGCGGACCGCAACGAAGTTGTCACCATCAACGGCGTCGGCCCCTGGCCGCGCGCCGCCAGCGCGGCTTACTTCCGTGACCGTCACAACGGCCGCATTCCCGACGGCCTGCTGCACACGGTGGTGCCCGCCGCGCCGGCCAACTGGATCGAGGCGTTGGCCCGCTACGGCACCATGTCGTTCGCCGAGGTCGCCGCCGCGGCCATCCGTTTCGCCCGCGATGGTTTCCCGACCTATCCGTTCTTCACCGAAATCATCGCCGCCAAGCAGCACGAGATCCTCGCCTGGCCGACCACGGCAGCGATCTTCCTGCCGGACGGCCAACCCCCGCGGGTCGGGCAGACCTTCGTGCAGGCCGATCTCGCGCGCAGCCTGCAATACATGGCGGACCAGGAACGCGCGCACGCCGGCAACGGGCGCCTGGACGGCCTGCGCGCCGCGCACGATGCGTTCTACCGCGGCGATATCGCCGCCGCGATCGTGCGCCACCAAAAGGAGAACGGCGGGCTGCTGGCGGCCGACGACCTGGCGTCCTTCCGGGCCAGCATCGAACCGCCGTGCCAAACCAGCTTTGGGGCGTTCGATGTTTATGGCTGCGGCGCCTGGTCGCAGGGACCGATGGTGCTGGAGGCACTGAACATCCTGGAACCGCTGGATCTTAAGGCGATGGGTCACAACGCGCCGGCCTACATCCACGCGGCGACCGAGGCACTGAAACTCGCCGCCGCCGACCGCGAAGCCTATTTCGGCGATCCGAACTTCGTCGACGTGCCGCTTGATGTGCTGCTATCGAAATCATACGCGGCGGATCGGCGCGCGTTGTTCGACCCTGCGCACGCATGGCCTGGCATGCCGCCGGCGGGCCATGCCGCGGACGCGCCGCCGCCGGCTTGGCAGCCCGACCCATCCGCCCGCCCGGCCGCCACGCGCGAAGTGGTAGAGACGGCGACATCATTCCTCAGCGTTGCCGATGCCGCGGGCAACATCTTCGCCGCAACCCCGAGCGACGGCACGATCGGTGGCCCGGTGGTGCCGGGCACCGGCATCATGGCCTCGATGTGGGGTTCCCGTGGTTACACAGCGGAAAATCACCCCGGGAAGGTCGGCCCCGGCCGGCGGCCCCGCATGTCGGCCAATCCGGCGATCGCGATCAAGCCGGGTGCGTGCGTGCTGCCGTTCGGCTCGCCGGGCAGCGAGGTGTTGGGCCAGGCGATGCTGCAAGTATTCCTGAATATCGTGGTGTTCGATATGGATCCGCAATCCGCGGTGGAGGCGCCGCGCTTCGCAAGTTATTCCTGGCCGGAATCGACCCTGCCGCATGCGTATCGACCGGGCCAGCTTAACCTGGAGGCCGATCTCGGCGAGGCAACGGGCGCGGCGTTGGCGGCGCTGGGTCACAAGATCAAATGGTGGCCGGAACGGAAATACGCCGCCGGGTCGGTGTGTGCGATCCTGTCGGATGTCGAAACGGGGGTGAAATGGGCGGGCGCCGATCCACGGCGCACGGCGTACGCCGTGGGATGGTAGGCCCCGCCGCAATAATTTTTTTCTCCCCCTCCCGCACGGGGACGCGAGAAATCGAGGTCACCCGGTCGCCGTCACCTCCAGCACATACTCCGCGATCGCCAGCGCGGCAGTCAGCCCAGGCGATTCGATCCCGAACAGATTGATCAGCCCAGGCAACCCGTGCGTCTGCGGCCCCTGCACCACGAAATCCTGCGCCGGCGCGCCCTTCGGCACGATCTTCGGCCTGAGCCCCGCGTACCCCGGCTGCAACCCGCCATCCTTCAGCGCAGGCCAATACTTCCGCACCGCCGCATAGAAACTGTCAGCCCTGCGCGGATCGACCGTGTAGTCGATCGCATCAATCCATTCCACATCAGGTCCAAACCGCGCCTGCCCGCCCAGGTCGATCGTCAAATGCACGCCCAACCCACCCGGCACCGGCACCGGATAGATCAACCGCGAGAACGGCGACCGTCCGGCCAGCGTGAAATAGTTGCCCTTCGCATAATATGCCCCCGGCACACGATCCGCCGGCATTCCCTCGATCCTTCGCGCAAGCCCCGGCGCATGCAGCCCGGCCGAGTTCACCAGCAACCGGCACCGCAACGACATCGGCTCCACTCCGCCAACATCGATCTCGATCCCGCCGCTCACCCGCCGTCCACCCCGCACCGGACTGTGGAACACCGGCACCGCCCCCGCATTCTCCGCATCGCCCTGCAACGCCAGCATGAACGCATGGCTGTCGATGATACCTGTGGACGCCGACAACAGCGCACTCGTGCACCGCAGATGCGGCTCCAACGCGACCGCCTCCGCCGCCGTCAGCACCTGCATGCCCTCGACGCCATTCACCTCGGCGCGGCGCTTGATGCCGGCCAGCATGTCGTCTTCCTGCGCGTTCGTCGCGGCGATCAGCTTGCCGCAGTTGCGATGCGGCACGCCCTTTTCCGTGCAATACGCGTACAGCATGCGCCGTCCCGCCACGCAGAACCGCGCCATCAGGCTGCCGGCAGGATAGTAGATACCGGCGTGGATCACCTCGGAGTTGCGCGAGGACGTTTCGGTGCCGATGGCCTCCGCCGCTTCCAGGATCAGCACCTCGCGGCCCGCCAGTGCCAGCGCCCGCGCCACCGCCAGCCCCACCACGCCGGCCCCCACCACAACGCAATCGACCGTCTCCACGCACAATCTCCCGGACCCGCAAGTCTGATTTACCTCCCGGCGCCGGACGCGGAAAGCCGCTACACCGCAGGGACGATCGGCATGGAGACATGGATCGATGCGCGTTCTGCACGCGGCTGACTTGTCGCAGGTGCAGGACCGGCTGGTATTAAAACAGCGACATCTGCGCCTCGTGCATCGCCGGCGTCCGATCCACCGGCATCGCGAACTTCGTGCAGTCCAGCCCCTCGCGCGCCTCGTCCAACCCCCATTGCTTCGCGGCCCTGGTGAACCGGCGCACCAGCAGATCGGCATACACACCCTGGCCGGCGAACCGGTGATGGAAGCGCGAATCGTTCAGAGCGCCGCCACGGGTCTCGCGCACCAGGTTCAGCACATGCTTGGCGCGGTCGGGGAAATGCGTCGCCAGCCAGTCCTCGAACATCTGGCGCAACTCGTGCGGCAGGCGCAGCAGCACATACCCGGCATGGCGCGCGCCGGCGCGGGACGATGCCTCAAGGATCTTTTCCATTTCGGCATCGTTCAGGCCCGGGATCATCGGCGCCGCCAGCACGCCGGCGGGAACGCCGGCGCGCGTCAGCTCGGCGATCGCCTGCAACCGCCGCGCCGGTGTCGCTGCGCGCGGCTCCATCTTGCGTGCCAGCGACGCATCCAGCGTGGTGACGGACAGATAAACGCGCACCAGCCGCCGCTGCGCCATCGAGGCAAGGATGTCCAGGTCGCGCAGCACTCCGGCCGACTTCGTGACGATGCCGACCGGATGATTGTAGCGATCGAGCACCTGCAGGATCGACCGCGTCAGCTTCAGCGTCCGCTCGACCGGCTGATATGGGTCGGTGTTCGACCCCAGCGCCATGGTGCGAGCAACGTAGCCGGGCTTGCGCAGCTCCTTTTCCAGCAGGTCCGCGACCTCGGGCTTGAACAGCAGCTTGGTCTCGAAATCCAGGCCGGGCGAGTAACCCAGATACGCATGGCTCGGCCGCGCGTAGCAGTAGACGCAGCCATGCTCGCAGCCGCGATACGGGTTCACGGCGCGATCGAAGCCGATATCGGGCGAGCTGTTCCAGGCGATCGCGGATCGCGTGGAATCCCGCGTCAGGGTTGTGGCAAGCGGCGGCAGTTCCGTGAACTCGGCCCCCAGCGTTTCCCAGCCATCGTCAAACGCGCTGATCACCTGGGAGTCGTAGCGCGAGGCCGGATTCAGAGTGGCGCCCCGGCCGTGGCGCGCCAACGACGGCACGCGTGCCTGCGGCGCCGGTTCGGCTTCTCCGGCGGTGGCAAACGCCGCAAGGGCTTCCGCATCCCGCGGCGGATCGCCAGGATCGGGGTGATGGCGCATGGTCGTGTTCCCGCTTCGTTCAGGCCGCAGATTGGCGAACGGCCCCGCAACGGTCAAGAACAATTTGGGAACATGAGAGCGTCTTGCACGAGGGTATCTTGCCAGTCACCACCGGCCTGTCGGTCGTCATCCCCGCGCTGAACGCCGCCGCCGACTTGCCGGCAACGCTCGCCGCGCTCGGCCATGTGCCGGACGAGGTGCTGGTGGTCGATGGTAGCAGCCTGGACGGTACCGCACGGATCGCGGCGGCGAGCGGGGCGCGCGTGATCGAGGCGCCGCGCGGGCGAGGTACCCAACTCGCGGCAGGCGTGGCCGCGGCGACTGGACCCTGGCTGCTGCTGCTGCACGCGGATACACGGCTTGCCGAGGGTTGGGCCGATGCCGCCGCGGCGCATATCGGCGGGAACACCGATCGGGCCGCCTATTTCCGCTTCGCGCTCGACAGCGATGATCGGCGGGCGCGGCGGCTGGAGCGTCTGGTCGCCTGGCGGTGCCGTGCGCTGGCGTTGCCGTATGGCGATCAGGGATTGCTGTTGCACCGCGACCTGCTGCGGGCGATCGGCGGCATCCGCCCCTTGCCGCTGATGGAGGATGTGGACCTGGTCCGCCGCCTCGGCCGCCGCCGGCTGGTGGCGCTTAAGGCCGACGCGGTGACCTCGGCGGCGAAGTGGCGGCGCGACGGATGGTATCGCAGGTCGGCGCGCAACCTGCTGTGCCTGTCGCTGTATTTTGCCGGCGTGCCACCCCGCCTGATCGCGCGGCTGTATTGATGCACGCGTTGGCCAATGCGTGACCGCACACTAGCGCGGGACACCGTGTTCGTGTTTGCCCGAGCTCCCCGCCTGGGCGCGGTGAAGCGGCGGCTGGCGCGGGAGATCGGCGCGCGGGCGGCGCTGGATTTCCACCGAGCGACGATGATCGCGCTGCTGCGCGGATTGGCGGCCGAACGGCGGTTCCGCACCGTGCTGGCGCTGACGCCGGATCACGCCCGGTTTCCCCTGCCGGTGCGGGTGGCTCGGGTCGGGCAGGGCGGCAGCGATCTGGGTGCCCGCATGCAGCGTGCCGCCTCGCGCGTGAAACGCGGCCGGGTAGTCATCATCGGTTGCGACATCCCCGATGCGCGCGCCGCCGACGTACTGGCCGCCTTCCGTGCGCTACGCCGCGCCGACGCGGTGTTCGGCCCGGCGTGGGACGGCGGCTACTGGCTGGTCGGCCTGTCGCCGCGCCGTCCGGCACGGCCGTTCGGGGCGGTGCGGTGGTCCACCGCACACGCGCTGGCCGACACGCTGGCGAATTTCCGTGGCCGGCGCGTTGCCTTCCTGCGGACGCTGCGCGATGTGGACACCGCATCCGATTTGCGTAGCTTGCCCCGATGACGGACCCAAAAGCTCTCATGACGCGGCTGCGGCGGATCGCGCGCCTGCCGCTGATTTCACCGCGCCAGTGGCTGCGCCGCGTCGTGTTCTGGACGGGTGCCCTGCTCGTCGCCACCGTGGCGATCGCCTTCGCGTTGCTGGCCGATCGGGCCTCGGACCTGTTCGTCCGCATGCAGGCGCCGCATCCGTGGATCGCGTTCGTGATCTGCCCGGCCGGGTTGGTCGTGGCGTTCCTGCTGACGCGGCACGTGTTTCCCGGCGCGCAGGGCAGCGGCATCCCCCAGGTGATCGCGGCCCAGCACATGACCGACCGCGCGGCGATCGCGCGTGTGCTGTCGCTGCGTGTGGCGCTGGGCAAGGTCGGCCTGACCTTGCTCGGTTTGGCCTGCGGCGCCTCGATCGGGCGCGAGGGGCCGACAGTGCAGGTCGGCGCCGCCATCATGCACGCATTCGGGCGGCTGCTGCGGCTGCCTCGGCTGGACCTGGAGCGCGCGCTGGTTTTGGCGGGCGGCGCGGCCGGCGTGGCGGCGGCGTTCAATACGCCGCTGGCCGGCGTGGTGTTCGCCATCGAGGAACTCAGCCACGCCTTCGAATCGCGCACCTCGGGCGTGGTGCTGACCGCGGTCATCATTGGCGGCATCACGACATTGGCATTGGTCGGCAACTACAGCTATTTCGGCCACACCAACGCGGTGCTGGATTTTGGCCGCGGCTGGATCGCGGTGGTGCTGTGCAGCATCGCCGGCGGGCTTGCTGGGGGCTTGTTCAGCGCGGCACTGGTGCGCTTCGCCAGCGGTCTGCCCGGGCGGCTGGGGCGCCTGCTGGTGCGCTATCCGGTGGTGTTTGCCGCCGCGTGCGGGCTGGCCATCGCGCTGTGCGGCGTGCTGTCGGGCGGACAGACCTACGGCACCGGCTACGAGCAGGCGCGCGGCATGGTGGAGGGACACACGACGTTGCCGGCGGCCTACCCGGTGCTGAAATTCGTTGCTACAGTGGTTTCCTATGTCAGCGGCATCCCGGGCGGCATTTTCGCCCCGTCACTTTCGGTAGGCGCAGGGTTGGGGCAGGCACTGTCGCATCTGATGCCGCTGGCGCCGAGCGGTGCGGTCGTGCTGCTGGGCATGGTGGCCTATTTCTCCGGTGTGGTGCAGGCACCGATCACCGCCGCGGTGATCGTTATGGAGATGACCGACAACCAGGGCATGACGGTTGCGCTGATGGCGACATCGTTCCTGGCGTTTGGCGTGTCCCGGCTGGTGTGCCGCCGGCCGCTCTACGCCGCGTTGGCACGGCGTTTCCTGGAGGCGCAAGCGGGTAGCCACTGATGCCCGCCACCCGACGTGGCACCGGCAAGATGTGGTCCTGTCGGTTTACACTGCGCTGACGTTTGTGCTCTCAATGATCGATGCCAAATATCGCCGTGATAGGACCGGGCGCGATCGGTGGAACTGTCGCGGCATGGCTGGCGCAAACGCCCGACAACGCGGTGATCGTTTGCGCCAGGACGCCGTTCGACGAATTGAAGATCGATACGCCACAGGGGCGGCTTACGGCAACGCCCAGGGTGCTTTCAGCGCCGGACCGGGCCGACGTGGCCGAGTGGGTTCTCATCGCCACCAAAGCCTACGACGTCGGTGGCACTGTTCCGTGGTTGCAGCGACTGGCCGCGCCTGACACGCGCGTGGCGGTGCTGCAAAACGGCGTAGAGCACGTCGAGCGTTTTGCTTCCTATGTGCCAGCAACCTCGCTTGTCCCGGTCGTGGTGGATCTGCCAGCGGAACGCGTGGCTCCCGGACATGTTCGACAACGTGGCGACGGCAAGCTGACAGTTCCCGCGGATGCCAACGGGCGCGCGTTTGCCCAATTGTTCCTCAACACCGGTCTTGCCGTCTCTACAACCTTGGATTTTCGATCGCACGCATGGCGCAAACTCGCCTTGAACTGCGCGGGGGCTGTCTCGGCGCTGATTTTGAGGCCGGCCGGTATCGCCTCATCCGAGCCGATTGGTGACATCATGCGGGCACTTGTGCGCGAGTGCATCGAAGTTGGACGCGCCGAAGGTGCTATGCTGGATGACGCCCTGGTCGAGACGGTATTGGGCAGTTACCGAAACGGGCCAGCCGATGCCATCAATTCGCTGCACGCCGATCGCCTGGCGGGACGACCTATCGAGATCGACGCGCGCAATGGCGCCGTCGTTCGGTTCGGGCATCGACATAACATCGCAACGCCGGTCAATCAGATGATCGTTGCGTTGCTGAAGGCTGCCTCGGGCGACCTCTGAAGCTGGAGCAATGATCAATTGAGAGTCGGACTATTCCGCAGCCGGTTTCAGATGCTCTTGCAGCCGCGGCATCAACTCGACCAGGTTGCAGGGGCGGAAGCGGTTGTCGAGCTGGAACACCAGGATGTCGTCCCAGGCGTCCTTCACCGCGCCGGTGCTGCCCGGCAGCGCGAACAGATAGGTACCGCCGGCGACCCCGCCCAGCGCGCGTGACTGCATCGTCGATGTGCCGATCTTCTGATAGCTCAGCATGCGGAACAGCTCGCCGAAGCCCTCGATCTTCTTTTCCAGCACATGGTCGAACGCCTCCGGCGTGACGTCACGTCCGGTGATGCCGGTGCCGCCCGAGGTGATCACCACGTCGATCTGCGGATCGGCAATCCAGGCGCGCAGATGGCGTTCGATCGCCGCCGCGTCGTCCTTTTCAATCGTCCGTGCGGCCAAGCGATGGCCGGCCTTGCCGATGCGCTCGACCAGCGCATCGCCCGATGTGTCGTTCGCCAAGGTGCGTGTGTCCGACACCGTCAGCACGGCGATGTTGACCGCGATGAAACTGCGTCGTTCGTCGATGCCCGCCATGTCGCGACCTCCTGAATTGCCGCGGCGCGCCCAGTGGATGATCACCTAGTGGATCAGCACCTAGTGGATGTGTGCCGCCGCGGCGGCCAGTGTGCGCGTCGGCGCCTGACCCGTGAAGGGGGAAGTGAAGCGGGGAAACTCGCCGGCTACCAGGGCATCCAGACCGGGCGGCGGCCGACCGAGGCGAGCTGCATAGATCCACGCATAGGTCAGCACGTGCCGCACGAAATCGCGAGTCTCAGGATTGGGAATCGCCTCGATGAACAGCAACGGATCATCATCGTCACGGATCGTTTCGTTCAACTGTGCGAGTCTGACTGGACCGATATTGTAGCTCGCCAGCATACGGATCAGATCGCCATCGACGCCGTCCTGGGTTGCAAGATATGCGACGTAGCGCTGTCCCAAAGCCAGATTGAACGCCGGATCATGCAGCCGGTCGCCGTCGAGCGATGAATTGCCGGTAATGAAGCGCGCGGTGGGAGGCATGATCTGCATCAATCCACGCGCACCGGATGCTGACACGGCGCTGCTGTCGAAATCGGACTCCAGCCGCGCAAGCGCATACACCAGTGCCGGATCGATACGAAATCCGCCGGCCGGATGTAGCGGCGGCAACTTCAGGAAAACGTCGTTGCGCGGATATCCGTCTTCGGTCTCGGTCAGTGCGGCAAGCTGTGCCGCCAGATCGAGCAGGCCCGCACTGGACGCCACCAGGCGCAACGCGCGGCCAAGTGTGGGATCTGCCTTTGTTGCTGGCCACAGCGCGCGCAATTCCGCCTCGGCTCGGTCGGGCTGGCCAACCTGCAGCAAGGCAAAGGCACGCAGTCCCTGTGGCATGGCGGCGATTGCGTCGACGTCCGCCTGCGACAACGTGTCGCGATCCAAACCCACGCCCGCGCGCAACCGCAGCGCGCGCCGGGCGATCAATCCATGGAATGTCAGCGGTTGCCTGGCAGCCTGATGCAACCAGTAGGCGGCAGCAGCGGGATCGCCGATACGTCTTGTCGCGCGCGCCGCCCAGAAAGCCCCGGCGGCACGTTGTGCGATGCTGCCGAGAGGCGCGTTCGCTGCCGCAACGAAATAGCCGGCGGCCAGATCGGGCTGGTGGCGACGCCAGGCGGCCAGCCCTGCGATCAGCCCGGCGAGCGCCACCTGATGATCCGCCGGCGTGTCGCCCAACGCGGTTGCGGCAAGGTCAACCGCCTGCGCATCGCGATTTTGCGTGAACAGCACCTGCGCCACCTCAGCGCACAACAATGCGTGATAGCCTGGATCGAGCCCTTTTCGACGGTTGATCAATCGCATCGCGGCGGCGTCATTGCCCGCGTTGGCATACGCGAGCACCGCGCGATCGAGTGCCATATCGCGCCGGATGGGCACATCGTCGGTATCGTCATCGTCGTCATGCGGCGTGGCAACCGACGCCGGAGTGCTCGGCAAGGTTTGCGACATCGGCGCCGGCGGTGGTGTTGCGCCCTTCGGCAACCGGCGCACCAGCAAAGCATGGACGGCGGATGCATCCGGTTGATCGCCGTAATGATCCAGCCAGTCTGTCAGCTCCGTCGTCGTGGATCGATGATATGGCCCGAGATATCGATCGGCGAGAATACTGCCCAGCAGCAGCGGATTTTCGAGTTCGCCGGTTTCACGTGATGCCAGCGCCAGATCGCCGCGCGCCTGCGCAACAAAAATACGGCGCACGAGCACTGCGTCGCTGGGACTGAGCGGGCGCGGCAATGCGACGCCGTCAGATGCTCCAGGGAGCACCATCAGCGGCACCGCCATTGCGGTTTCATCGCGATCCCCAGGGCCCGTCGGCTGCGCGTATGCAGCCTGGACCATGGTCCCAGCCAGGAACGCAACCCCGGCGATCAAAGCCCGGGCGGCGGGAAGGCGGGAGAGCGTGAGACCGACCCCTCGCATTGCGGCGCGGGGGGTACACGGGTCGCCCATGCAGCGCAACCCGAATCGACGCGCGACGCATGAATAATTATTTGCAATGCTTGCGTATCGATAAAAATCAACACGATATCGCAGCTTATTTTTTGTCACTTCTGCGTGAGATCGGTGTCCAAACTATGGCGAAGCAGCCGCAGATCGGCCCACGCGCTTCGTCTTTGAGTGGGAAGGCGCAACAAAATGCCTGGGCTTGGCATGGGCAACGTCGGGATCGATGCAGCGCACCCGGGGATTGTTGCTTCCTGCCAGACGGGTGACGTCCGCCTGCGCATCGGCGCCGCCCTGAGCAATGCACGCGCCGGCAGCGGTCCAAGCGCCACAATTCGCCGCGGTGCGACAAGCGCTATCAGCCGGTGCAAAAATGGCAAACATGTGGCAATCTCGGCTTGGCTCGGTGGCCGATCGCCTGGTGGACGCCATGGAATCAACGGTGCCAGGCAGATGGCGCCACGATCCAAGCTGACGCTGCGCAACATATGTTCCAGATATGCACCAACCGGGCCGGCGAACGGATCGCCGGCGCGGTCAGCGTCTGCGTTCGGTGCCTCATTCACCAACAGCAGGCCGCTCGTGGGAGAGCCATCGAGAAAGACCAGATTTGTTGCGGTGTCGCGCAACGCGCTGCCATCGAAACCCGCGATCGCGGCGCGCAACTCTTCCAGCGTCGTCACCGCGGCGGCAGCCCGCGCCGCGCGTTCGGCCGGGGTCACGCGCGTGGCATCGTGTCTGCCGGTAGCCTTTGTCGCGAGAGCGGATGATGCGGGCGATGAAGCGACGGATGATGCGGATGACACCGCTGGCACGCGCGTCGGCGGCGGCCGCAACCGATTGACCGGCGCGGCCTCCAGCGCCTCATCGGCGCCCCATTCCATCTGCAATCGCAGGGCAGTCAGCGCGTCCATCACCCGGGCACGCTGCCCGTGGGCCGAATTTTGCGCAACCTCCATGCAATGCCTAGGCTGGGCCGCACGAAACCGGGAGACCAGGCATGGCAGCGGACCTACCTCCGCGCGAGACGATGGCGTTCGACGTGGTGATCGTGGGCGCCGGCCCCGCCGGACTGGCGGCGGCGATCCGTCTGAAGCAGCTTGCTCCCGACGCCTCGGTCTGCGTCGTCGAAAAAGGCGGCGAGGTCGGCGCGCACATCCTGTCCGGCGCCGTGCTGGAACCGCGTGCGCTGAACGAATTGCTCCCGGATTGGCCGCAGCGAAACGCGCCACTCACCACACCGGCAACGGATGATCGGTTCCTGTTCCTGACGGAGACCCGTTCGTTCCGCCTGCCGACACCGCCGCAGATGCACAACCACGGCAACTATATCGTTTCACTCGGGAATGTGTGCCGCTGGCTCGCAACGCAGGCCGAGGAACTCGGCGTCGAGATCTATCCCGGCTTCGCGGCTGCCGAACTGCTGGAGGAAGACGGCCGCATCGTCGGCATCGCCACGGGCGACATGGGGATCGGCAAGGACGGCACGCCGACCGCCAATTTCGCCCGCGGAATGGAGTTGCGCGCGACCTACACGCTGTTCGCCGAAGGCTGCCGCGGCTCGCTCAGCCAACACCTGATGGCGCGCTTCGACCTGCGCGACGGGCATGATCCACAGACCTATGCGATCGGCATCAAGGAGCTGTGGGAAGTTCCGACGGCGAACCATCGCCCCGGGCTGGTCGAACACACGATCGGCTGGCCGCTCGACAGCAGGACCTATGGCGGATCGTTCCTGTACCATTTCGGCGACAATCTGGTCTCGTACGGCTTCGTCATCGGCCTCGATTACCGCAATCCGTGGCTGTCGCCGTTCGACGAGATGCAACGCTTCAAGACCCACCCGGACGTGCGCAAGCATTTCGCGGGCGGGCGGCGCATTTCCTATGGCGCGCGCGCGTTGAACGAGGGCGGCTTGCAGTCGATCCCGCGCCTGACATTCCCGGGCGGCGCGCTGATCGGCTGTGCCGCCGGCTTCGTCAACGTGCCGAAGATCAAGGGCAGCCACACCGCGATGAAGTCCGGCATGCTCGCCGCCGAAACGCTCGCCGAGGCGTTGGCCGGCGAGCGGCCCGCCGAACCCACGGGCTATGAGCAAAAGCTGCGGGCAAGCTGGGTGTGGGAGGAACTCACGGCGGTGCGCAATGTCCGGCCGGCGTTCGCCAAGCTGGGTCTGTGGGGCGGACTGGCCTACGCGGGCCTGGACACCTACCTGCTGCGCGGCAAGGCGCCCTGGACCTTCCACCACGCCCATCCGGACAACACGACCTTGCTCGACGCGCGGGCCGCGCCACGCATCACCTACCCGAAGCCGGACGGCATGCTGAGCTTCGACCGGCTATCGTCGGTGTTCATCAGCAACACCAACCATGAGGAAAACCAGCCGGCGCACCTGGTGCTGCGCGATCCCCCGGTGGCGGTCACGGTGAACCTGACGCGCTACGCCGCGCCGGAAACGCGCTACTGCCCGGCAGGGGTGTATGAGATCGTGGACGCCGAGCAGGGCGCGCCGCGGCTGCAGATCAACGCGCAGAACTGCGTGCATTGTAAAACCTGCGACATCAAGGACCCGACCCAGAACATCGTCTGGGTTACCCCCGAAGGCGGCGGCGGCCCGAACTATCCGGGCGGGATGTAGCGGGATGTAACAGCCGCGCGGACAGGCATGACAGGGACGGGTCAGGGCTGGTAGACTGCGGCTCATGACGATGTCTCGGATCAATCGCGCCATACTGTTGGCGCTCACGTTGCTGTCCGCCTGCGCGGCGGCCGACCCCTCCACCGGCGTCACGACACGGCGCGCCGAGGATCACTCCGGCGGGATGTTCGGCGGCTTCCTTGACGGCCAGTACGCAATGGCCCAGGCCGATCCGGCCGAGGCCGCCACCTGGTATCTGCGGGCGCTGGCGTCCGATCCGACCAGCCCGGAGCTGTTGCAGCAGGCCTTCCTGGCCTGTGCGCTGAGCGGCCGGCAGGAATCGGTGCAGCTCGCCCGGCAACTGCCGGACAACCAGGCGGCGCAGCTTCTGTTGGGTGACACCGAGGCGCGCGCCGGCAACTGGGCGGCGGCGGAGCAGCGCTTTCGTGCCCTGCCGCGTCAGGGACTGACGCAATTGCTGCAGCCGGTGCTGGTGGCCTGGGCGCAGGCCGGGGCAGGACACACCGACGCCGCGGTTGCCACGCTGCGCCCGCTGATCGACGGGCAGCGCTTCCGCGGCGTCTACGCCTTGCACGCGGCGATGATCCTGGATCTGGCGGGCAACACGGCCGAAGCAGGCCGCTACTACCACCTCGCGCAGACCGAATTCCCCGGGCTCGACCTGCGACTGGCGCAGATCCTGGCTAGCTGGGACGCGCGCAACGGCCGCGAAGCCGACGCCATGCATGTGCTGAGCGACGTGGCGCGGGAAGCCCCCTACCTCGCCATCGCACTGCCCGGCCTGATCGCCGACTCGCACAGGCGGGCGGTGACACGCGCCACGGATGGCATCGCCGAGGCATATCTGGCGCTGGCCGGCGCGCTGCGCCAGCAGGATGCCGGGGATTTCGCCATGCTGCTGCTACGGTTCGCGCTGGATCTGCGGCCGGATTTCACCGCGGCACGGCTGATGACGGCGGAGATCCTGACGACCGAGCACCATCCCGATTTCGCCTTGCAGATGCTGGCGCCGGTGGCAGACAGTGATGCGCTCGGCGCTCCGGCGCGGCTGCAGCGGGCGCTGCTGGCGGACCAGATGGGGCACACGGACGACGCGCTGCGCGAGCTGACCCGGCTGTCGAAGGATTATCCTGAAAGTCCGCTGCCGGACGCGCAGATCGGTGACATCCAACGCATCAAGCAGCACTATCCGGACGCGATCGCCGCGTATGACCGGGCGATCGGGCGCGTGAAGACGCCCGGGCACGATGACTGGCTGCTGTACTATTCGCGCGGTATTGCATATGACCGGTCGCACCAATGGCCGAAGGCGCAGGCCGATTTCGAGCATGCGCTGGCGCTGGCGCCGGACCAGCCGGCGGTGCTGAACTACCTCGGCTATAGCTGGGCCGACGCCGACAAGCACCTGCCGGACGCCAAGCAGATGATCGACAAGGCGGTGCAGCAGCGGCCGAATGACGGGGCCATCGTCGACAGCCTGGGCTGGGTGCTGCTGCGCGAGGGCGACACCAAGGCGGCGGTGAAGACTCTGGAGCGGGCGGTCGAGCTGGAACCACAGGACTCGACGATCAACGGCCACCTCGGCGATGCCTATTGGGCGTCGGGGCGCAAGCTGGAGGCTACCTATCAGTGGCGGCGGGCGCTGACCCTGAACCCCGAACCAGAGGACGCCGCCAAGCTGGAGGCCAAGCTGAACGGCAGCCGCCAATCGGCCGTGGTGACCGGCCAATAGGGCGGGTTTCCGCGGATTTGGCTGCCGGAGGTTTGGGTGCCGGAGCTTTGGCTTAGCGAATTCGCGCCCGCCAAGGTCAACCTATTCCTGCATGTGATCGGGCGGCGGGCGGATGGCTACCACCTGCTCGACAGCCTGGCGGTATTTCCGCCGGTGGGGGATCGGCTGTGTGCGGTGCCGGACGAGGTGCTGTCGCTGACGGTCGAAGGGCCGTTCGGAGCCGCCCTGGCGAGCGAGGCGGACAATCTGGTGCTGCGCGCGGCGCGCGCGCTAGGCGGGACCGCCGGTGGACCAGCCCAGGAGCGGGCGACCAGGGGTGCCCGGATCAAGCTGGAGAAACATCTGCCGGTGGCATCCGGCATTGGTGGCGGCTCGGCTGACGCCGCGGCGGCGCTGCGGTTGCTGTGCCGCCTGTGGGGTCTACCGCCGGCTTCAATTCGGATCGCCCTGGCACTTGGGGCTGACGTGTCGGTGTGCCTCGCCAGCCGCCCGGCGCGCATGGGTGGGGTCGGCGAGACACTGACCCCGGCGCCTGGGCTGCCAGCGACTGGGATCGTGCTCGTCAATCCTGGTGTGTCGCTGACGACCGTGCAGGTGTTCCGCGCCCGGACGGGTGGGTTCTCCGGTCCGGCCGAACTGCCCGTGTCTTGGCCGGACGCGACGGCGATGGCGGGTGATCTCGCGAAGCTGCGCAACGACCTGGAGCCGCCGGCGATCGCGCTGCGGCCGGTGATCGGGGCGGTACTCGGGGCTCTGGCGGCGATGCCGGACTGCCTGCTGGCGCGGATGAGCGGGTCCGGCGCGACCTGCTTCGGGCTGTTCCCTAATGCCGCGGCGGCCGAGGCGGTGGCGCGCGCGCTGGCGCGGCCTGGCTGGTGGTGCTGGGGTGGTCTGCTCCAGGCGTGCTGAGTGAAAGCCTTTACGGGCGGGTTTGGGGGACCTATCACCCTGGCGCCGGATGGGGCGTCGCCAAGCGGTAAGGCAACGGATTTTGATTCCGTCATACGGAGGTTCGAATCCTCCCGCCCCAGCCAAGTTTTGCAATTCTTTAGCGTGGCGTCCGACTGCGTTAGGCTCTGAATAGGCTCTTTGCCTCAGCGCATCAGTCGCTGATACGTTTCTGAGCGTGCCGCCGCCAGCCAAGCGCCTGACGCTCCGTTGTGTGAAATATCCAGGCTAAAAGCGCTCTGCATGATCATACAGGGCACCTTCCCAGACCGTTCGCTGAGCGGTGTATTGGATCAGGCTACGGTTTCCTTCCACGTGAAGGCGAAAGTCGCGCCGCGCTCTGGCGGCGCGCTCTCGACCCAGACGCGGCCTCCGTGGCCCTCGACCTTCTTCTTGACGATTGCCAGACCGATTCCGCTCGATTCAAATTCGTCGCGACCGACCAGGGTCTGGAAGATCACGAAAATGCGGTCATGGAATTCCGGTGGTATGCCGGGTCCGTCATCGCTGACACGGAATTCCGCCACACCGTTGCCAAGCCGCGCCGAAACGGTGACGCGGCCTTCGTCGCGGTCATGGTGTTTCAGCGCGTTGCCGATCAGGTTCTCCAGGACCACCTGAATTGACGTGCAATCGGTACGGAGCACCGACATGTTTCCGTCGCAGGCCACGACGAAGCCGGGCGGTGGCGCCAGCGTGGCCACGATGTCGCGCACCAACGCGCCAATGTCGACGTCCTCAACGACAGATCGAGTGCTCGCCACGCGTAAATAGACCAGCAATCCTTCCAGCAGCATCTGTAGTCGCGTCACGCGCCCACGCAGCAACCTGAGGTGCTCGGTTGTCTCGGGACTTATCGCCGGCCCGATGTCCTCGCCGATCCACTGTGCCAGATGAATGATCGCGTGCAGCGGTGCCTTCAGGTCGTGCGACGCGACACGGATGAGGGCGTACAAATCACCTTCCACCCGCCGGCGCTCCGCATTCTCCGCGGCAAGCTGCGCTGCCTGCGTTTCCACCAGTTCCCTTGCTGCCCGTCCTCCGGCTGCCTCGATCTCCGTGAGCAGCACCTGCTCGCGCATCATGCGAGTTCTCATCGGAGAACTGTTTGCGCCGGATCTGGGCGAACACCCGCGCGCGCAGCAGATCGAATTCGCTCGATTTGGTGACGTAATCGTCCGCGCCCGCGCTCAACCCCTCGATCATCGCCGCGCGATCTTCCAGCGCGGTCAGCATGACGACGGGAATGTCACGCATCGCGGGCGCGCTCTTCACACGTCGGCAAGTCTCCAGGCCGCCGATGCCCGGCATCATCACATCGAGCAGCAGGCAATCGACCTGCTGCACAGCGAGCAGATCCAGCGCCTCCTCGCCGGAACGCGCGAGCACCAACTCATAGCCGTCCGCACGCAACGCACCGGCAAGTTCCTGCAGATAGGTTTCGCTGTCGTCGACCGCGAGAATCTTCTTCGGTGCGACCAGGCTTGGCGTGCTCGGACCCGCGCTCTGGATGCCGGCGCTCCGCAGCATGGCGTTCAATCGCGCGAGGATAACCGCGACGTTCTCTTCCTTTCGCACGAAGGCGTCGGCGCCAGCATCGAGTACGCGGACCTCCGCGCCGTTGTCCTCGGACCCGGTCAGCAAGAGACAGGGCGAGCGACGCAGCGCCGCGTCAAGTCGGATGCGCCGAATGACGGCTGCACCGTCGATGCCGGGCAATTGGCCGTCGACGATGATCGCCGCCGGGTGCTGATCGGCGGCCAGCCGCAACCCCTCCTCGCCGGTGCCCGCGACGAGCACGCGATATCCTAGCCCGTCCAAAACGTCCTTCAGCGCCTCGCGGAAGGTGACGCTGTCGTCGATCAGCAGGATGGTCTGCAGGGCAGACGCGGCGCCGCTGTCGGTGTCGCCGCACCAGTTCGCGGGCCCGCGCGACCAGATAGACGGGGTCATAGGGTTTGCCGACATACTCGTTGGCGCCAGTTGTCAGGCCACGAACGCGATCGCGGACTTCCGCTTCGGTCGACAGCAGCATGACCGCGGTATCGGCGGCGATGGCATCGCGCGAATTTCTTTGAGCAGCTCGATGCCGTCGCCATCGGGCAGCAGGACATCGAGGATGACGAGCGCGAACCGGTCCTGAGCGAGCGCCTGCCTCGCCGCGGCCACCGTCGCACAAGCTTGCGTTTGCAGGCCGGCCGCTTCCAGGATCTCCAGAAGATCCATCCGAACGGTCAGACTGTCATCGACGACAAGAACCAGGCCGGTCATTGCGACATCTCCCGGCCGGACGCCTGGAGCGAGACGAGCCGACAGGCGATCTCGTCGAGCCGGAGAACTGGACCGCGGCGCCGAGCAGGGCCGCCTCGCGCGGCATGCCGTAGATCACCGAGGTCGACTCGTCCTGCGCGATGGTCAGAGCGCCGGCCTCGCGCAGTTTGAGCAGGCCGGAAGCGCCGTCCCGTCCCATGCCCGTCAGCAGGCACGCGATGGCAGACGGTCCGAAGTGCCCGGCGAGCGACTCGAACAGCACATCCACCGAAGGCCGGCAGGAATGGCGCTCGGGATCGAGGGTGAGGTGAAACCGGCCGTCGCGGACCGTGAGGTGCCGGCCGGCGGGGCCATGACGACGCGCCCGGCCGCCGACGCGACCGGGTCGCCTTCCCTTGCATAGGCCACCGGCCTGCCCGTCTGCCCGTCGAGCCAGTCGGCGAAGGCGGACCCGAACGGCTCGTTGATGTGCAGGACGAACACGATCGGCAACCGAAAATCGGCGGGCAGGCCCTGCAGAATCTCGACGATCGCGGCCGGGCCGCCGGTCGATGCGCCGATCGCGACCAGCTCGAATCGCCGATCGGTCCTGAACTCGTACGGCAGCGGCAGCGGCGCGGACGCTTCGCTCTCGACGGGGACTGGTCCGGCAGCCGCGTGCGCAGGTGCGTGATGACGCGGATTCGCGAGACCAGCTTCACCGTCGCGAGGAAACGGCGTTCCCAGATGCCGTCGGCCTCGGTTCCGATCGGCTTTTCGAGCACATCGACCGCGCCGGCAGCGAGCGCCTCGTAGGTCCTGAACAGCTCGCCACGATTGATCGAGGCCGACACGATCAGGATCGGCGTCGGACAATGCGCCATGATGTATTCGGTCGCGGCAAGACCGGTCATCACCGGCAGCATCATGTCCATGGTGACCAGATCGGGCCGATGCAGCAGGCACAGTTCGATGGCACGCTTGCCGTCCGGTGCCGCCGCCGACCACCTCGATTTCGGGATCGCCGGCACAGAATCTCCGTCAGGCGCATGCGCACCGTCACGGAATCTTCGACGACAAGGACGCGGATCTTCGGCATCGCCTATCTCACCAACGGCTTGATCAGCGCGAGCAGCTTGGCCTGATCGAACTCGCTCTTGACGATATAGCCCTGACGCGCCAACCTCGCGGCCGCGTTGGAGATCTTCCGGCGCCGCGCGGGATGTCACCAGGATGGCCGGGATTTCACGCAGGGCCGGGTCAGACCGAATTTTTTCAACGAAGGTGAAGCCGTCCATGCCCGGCATTTCGACATCGACCAGGAACAGCGCATAGCGAGCGCGGTGCGCAGCCCTTAGCCCTTCTTCCGCCGACAGCGCGACATCGACCTCGTAGCCCGCCGATTCGAGAATGCTCTGCTCCAACATGCGGGTCGTGAGCGAATCGTCGATCACCAGAATCCGTGGCCGCATCGGTGCCGGCGCGGCTTCGGACTGGGCCAGCGCGCCACGCCGCGACGCGGAGACGATACCGTCCGGATCGAGAACCAATTGCGGGTTCCCCTCGGCATCGAACGCCACGCCGGCGATGACCGCGCTCGCGCGCAGCTCGTCCGGCAATGGTCGGACGACCAGGTTGGCCGTGCCCAGCAGGCGATCGACGCCGATCGCGGCGAGGCCGTCGACCCCGGCCAGGATGACCATGCTCGAACGATCCCGAATTGGCCGGTGCGTGCCATCAAGAACGGCCGACAATGCCATGAAGGAGACAGCCTGTTCTCCGTACAACACCGCGGCGCCAGGGGCCGCCGGCAAGATGTCGTGAGCGCCGACCCGGGCGGTACCGCGAACCGAGTCGAGCGGAATAGCGACCGCGCCGCTGTCGCCCGCCTCCACGATCAGCACTTCGAGTGCGGCGAGCGACGACGGCACCACCAGTTCGAATACGGTTCCCTGGCCGCGCTCGGTCCGCACGGCCACCTCGCCCCCAAGGCGTTCGATCGCCTCGCGCACAACATCGAGCCCGATGCCGCGCCCGGACACTTCGGTCACCGTCTCGGAAGTCGTGATGCCGCCATGCAGCAGCAACCGGATAAGGCTGGCGCTATCGGCGTGCGAGGCGTCGGGACCCGCTACGCCGCGCCGCACCATCACCCGTCTGATGGCCTCAAGGTCGAGGCCACCGCCATCGTCGCGGCATTCGAACACGATCCGTCGACCCCGGCGCGAGATGCTGATGCCGACTTCTCCGATGTCCGGCTTGCCGGCCCGCTGCCGCGCCTCGGTACGCTCGACGCCGTGCGCCACGGCGTTGCGGATCAGTTGGATCAGTGCGCTCTGTATCGCACCGAGCATATGCGAATCGAGGCGCATCTCGCCGCCTCCGGCCACGAATTTCACCTGCTTGCCCAAGGCCCGCGCGGCGTCGAGCGCGGTCCGTTCGAGAACGGTGAACAGGCTTCCCACCGGCACCAGACGCAGCCGCTCGGCGGCGTCACGGAGTTGCTGCAACTCACGGTCCATCTGGTCGACGGTCGATCCCAGGCTGCGTTCGACCGAGCCGACCTTGCGCTGCAATTCGTCAGCGATCGCGTGCAGCCGTTCTGGTGCGCCGCCATGATGCCGCTGGACCGCCAACTGGGCCTGCAGCACTTCCGCCAGCCGCTGTGCCTGCTCCAGCCCGCGCCCGGCATCGCGCAGCCGTGTCAACAACCCATGGGTCTCCGCCACCCCGTCGAGAACCATGTCCATCTCGACGATATCGGCCCGGATGGTCCGCAAGGGCTCGTCCGGGTGTGGTTTCGCCGCGGCGAGCGCCGCATGTTCGACCGGCGATAGCATCCGCAGCCGGCGTTCGATGTCGTCGAGATGGTCGCGGACCGGGCGGATGTCGTCGTGCGTGACGCCGGTCGCAGTGTCGCGGAACGGGGCCAGTGCCGCCTCGATCGCATGGGCCCGATCGGCGATTTCGGCCTGCCTGACGACGCGCGCCGCCCCTTTGAGTGTATGCATCAGGCGCAGCAGCCGCTGGATAAGCGCCGCGCCTGGGCCGCCTTTCTCCAATTCGAGCACGGTCTGCGCGCATTGATCCAAAAGCTCGCGCGCTTCCAGGCGGAAATATCGATAGGGATCAGCCGCCATGCCTTAGGCCGCCATATGCGGCTGGATGATGCGCAGCAGGTCCCGGGGCAGCTCGGCCAGTAGAGAGGCCGTCTTCAACGTCTGGCCTGCGCTCGTCTCCATCTCCGTCGAAGCCTGGGCAACGCTGGCAATCGCGATATTGACCTGCTCGACCGCGATCGATTGCTGCGTGGTCGACAGCTCGATCTCGCGCGCGGCGTCGGTCGTGGTGGAGACAAGTCCGGCGATCTGTTTGAACCCCGACGCCACGTCGCCGAACTGGCGCGAGCCTGCATCGACCGCTTTCGATCCGGTTTCCGTGGCCATGACGGTGGTATTGACGGCGCCGCGAACGTCGTCGATCAGCGTGCGAATCTCCTTGGCCGAACCGGCGACGCGATCGGCAAGTTTACGGATCTCGTCGGCGACGACCGCGAAACGCTTGCCGCTGTCGCCCGCGCCGGCCGCCTCGATCGTTGCGTTGATGGCCAGGATGTTGGTTTGCTCGGCCAGTTCCGAAACGATTTCGACAACGGCGCCGATCTCCTGGGATTTCTTGCCCAGTTCCAGCATATGGGCGACGATCTGGTCGACCTGACGCCGAATGCCCGCGATCGATTCATGGGTCAAATCAACCGTGCCATGGCCCAAGTTGGCGGAAACCGCGGTTTGTTCAGCATTTCGTGCCACGCGACGGGCGCTTTCGGCGATCTGGCGCGTTGTTGCCAGCAACTCGCTGATCGTCGTGCTGATCTCCGTGATGGCGGTCGATTGTTGCTTGGCGCCGGTCGCCTGCTGATTGGCGGCAATCTGCAGCTCCGCCGAAGAGCTCTGGATCTGGAGGACGGCCGAGCCGATCTGCTGAGAGAGCGACCGGGTGATGAACCAGCCAATCACCGCCATCGCGAGGGTGCCAAGCAACGCGCCCCACAGAATGACCGCCGTGGTCATATGGGCGCTGGCATGTGCCTCGTCGGCCCGTTGCTTCAGGAGACCCACCTCTTCCTCATCGGCCTCTGCGGCAACCCCGCGGATCTGGTCCATGAGCGCCTTGCCGGAATTGTTTCGCACGATCTTAAGGGCCGCTTCGAGGTCCTGGGTTCGCCGCAGCTCGATCGTCTCTTTGAGCTCTGCCAGTTTGCTGTCGATCAGTGGCGACAGACTCGCCAAACGACGTTGCTGGCTTGGATTATCGGCGGTGCGATTGACCACCTCGGTGAAAGTGCCCTTGATCTTCCTCGACGCTGCTTCCCACGGCTCGAGATAGGTGTCATTTCCGGTGAGGAGATAGCCTCGCTGTCCGGTTTCGGCATCCTTCAATTCGGACAACAGATTGGCGAGTTCGATCCGCACCTGATTGCTATGCTCCACCCAGCCATCATACTCGATCAGGCCGGTGATGTTTCGGTAGGAGATGAAGGCGATCACCAGAAGCGTGAAGCCAGCCAAACCGAAACCGGTGACCAGCCTTCTGCCGACAGTCCAATTCTTGAACATCTTCATAGGTGCTTTCCTGGCGCAATCGCGGGTCGCTGCGTCCTGATCGCGTCGAGGATCGACGGCAGGTGCAGGACGGGTCGAACAAACTGTTGAACGGGCACGAAGTCCCGGGCGTAGGGCTGGTCTTTCGCGTTCGCATCGCGTGGTCGGATCGTCGCCGACGCCACGCGCAGGTGACGATCGAACGCGCCGAACGCGAGCGCGATCGGAGCCGCCGCCGCGATCACCAACCAGCGCGGCGAGGCCTCGCTCGGGCGACCAAGCAGGGTCGCGAGGCCGTAAACCGGCTGGATCGCGCCGCGGAAACCGGCGATGCCGAGCAACGTCGGATCACCACCCGGCACCCGCGTCATCTTCTTGCCGACGTAAAGCCCCGCGATCTCGGACAAGCGGATGGCGAAAATATCATCGCCGACCCGAACCGCCAGCAGATCCTCTGTAGCAGTCATATCGCTCTGAGCGGGCTCGGCGAACGAGCGGTCGAACCCGGCGCGCAGCGTCGCCGCCCGTGTCGCAAGCCGCAACCGGTCATCCGTTACGGAAACCTCGCTCATGGGTGGTCCTTGCATTCGCGGCGGGCCAACTCGCACAGCGCGATCAGCGCTTCGCGATTGAAACCGCCGCCGAACAGCAGGATCCGGGACGGCTCTTCGCGCTTCAGTAGGATCAGGGCATGTGCGAACTCGCGCTGGGCCGTCTCCGAATCGCCGACGCGCTTGGCGAGAAACCCCAAATGCAATCGGGGCATGGCGAAGGCGGGATCGAGCCAGGTGGCGATCCGATCAGACTCGCCGGCACTGTCCCGGTCGCCGGCGTGCTCGCGGCAGAGCGCCAAAAGGTAATGGGCACCGGCATTCCGCTCATTGGTGGCGATCAGCCGCCGGCAGGCGATCTCGGCCGCAGGGAGCTGACCGCACTGCGCGAGCAATGCCGCTTCGAGCAGCAGCGTGTCGGGATCAAGTTCGGATTCCGGCGGCCTGCCGCGCAGATAGTCGAGCGCATCGGCAAAACGTTCCTTGCTCAGAAGATCAAGCGCCGGGACTGGATCCCAGCCGATCCTGGGTCTCGGCGCGCTTCCGGTAGGCGCCGGCGCAAACAGCACCGACACGCGTTCGGTCGCCGACCGGATGGTCTCGACCCATGTTTCGTCGAACGCCGCGATCGGCACTCGCGGCGTTTCCACCGATATCGCGAACCCGGCCGCCGGCAGATTGGTCGGTTCGGCATCGCTCTTGCGCTGATAGTAGATGGTTCCGTGCGTATGACGCAGATGGAATGCATCCGAAATGCCGCGCAGGGTCTCGGCATGTCCAAGGAAGAGGAAGCCACCAGGCATCAGCGAACGCGCGATCCGTTCGACCACCAGACGCTTCTGCTCCGGCGCGAAATACATCAACACGTTCCGGCAGAAGATCACGTCGTAGCCGGCGGCGGGCCACAGGTCCGGATCATCGCTGACCAGGTTTCCGGCGTCGACCTTCACCGACCGGCGCAACGTTTCGTCAAGCCACATCTCGCGGCTATCCGGCCGAAACCATTTCTTCTGCAGGTCGAGCGGTGTGTCCCGGAGCGCCCAGGGCGAGTAGCGCGCGGCGACGGCCTTTGCTAGCGCGACCGGATTGATATCAACGGCCCGGACCAGGACATCCCACGCGGGATCAACGACATTCTCGCGGGCCACGATCGCGATCGAATAGGCCTCCTCGCCCGACGCGCAGCCGGCCGACAGCAGACGCAGTTGGCACGGTGTCTTACGGCCGCGCATGCGCTCAGGCAGGGCAACCTCCGCCAGGGCCCGAAATTGCTCGCCATTGCGAAAGAAATAGGTCTCGCAGACGGTGAGTTCGCACGCGAGAGCGCTGACCTCGCTGGTCGACCGCGTGTGCTCGAGATCATCGAGATAGGCATTGCTTGATCGACCGAGATGATCCAGCCGGCGCTGCAGCACTTCGCCGAGGAAACCCGCTCTGGCATCATCGAACCGCAGGCCGATCCGGCCAACGATCGCGGCCCGAAACCGATCCAGATCATGGCGGTCAGCAGAGCCGTTCATTCGACGGCCTCATGGCCGCCGAGCCGTTCGAGCAACTCCTCCGGTATGATCCGAGCCGTGCCAAGGAACAGTAGCAGTTCGCCGTCGAGAGGCCCGATCGCCGCGACAACGTCGCTCGCCGCATCCCGCAGCAACGGCGGCAGAGCTTCGCCGGTCTTGATCGACCGGACGCCCAGCACGCTGTCAACCGCCAGGGCAATGATTCCTGTACCAGCTCTGACCGTGACCAACCGATGGGCCGGTGCAGTGCATCCGCTGCACAGTAGCGCGGTGTCAACGACTGGCGTGGGTGTGCCGCGAATGATGGAAAGTCCACGGACGTAAAGGGGCGCACCGGCAATCGGCTCGATGGGAAGTATCCGCATGATCTCGACGACGTGCCCGAGCGGCAGAGCGTAGCGGGCCGATCCAGCGCGACACGACAGCCAGACCTCCTGGTCGCCGTTGGCGCTGCGGTCAGGTTCGCCAATGACCGGTGACAAATGCATGAGAATCCCGATACTGCGACGATGACGGTGACCCGCCGGGGCGATGACCGGCTGGTAAAGATTTGGAGGCGGGCGCGAACCCCTGGGCGCGGCCTGGGTTAGCCGCCATTAAAGTCAGATATTATTACTAACATAGCCTGACTGGTTAAGTGTGGGTTCACTCGATCAACCTGCGCCGCTAGCCGGGAAACTCGATCACTCGCCAATAGTGTTCGAGCATGCTGATCGCCTCGAGAAAACTCTGTCCGGGACGATGCTTCAGGACGTATCCGGCGATATTCATGTCGTAAGCCCGAGCCCGATCGTCCGCCGCCCCGGATGTGGTCATCACGAAGACCAGGGTGCTACGCAACGCCTCGTCGCGGCGCAGCTTGTTGAGGAACTCGACCCCACCCATGCGTGGCATGTTCAGGTCCAGCAGTACCAGGCACGGCGACGGGACCTTCTGGTGGCCGTTCTGGCCACGCAGACGATCCAACGCCTCGATGCCGTTGCGCGCTTCGACTATCGGATTGGCGATCTTCAACTCGCGGAACGAGCGTTTGACGGCCATCACATCGACTTTGTCGTCGTCAACCAGCAGGATGGTCAGTGTCTTGGGTTTCATGACGCGGCTTCCTTCCAGGTGAAGACAAATGTGGTGCCGCGCGCCGGCGGGGCGCTTTCCACCCAGACCTGGCCGCCGTGGCTCTGCACCTTCTTCTTCACGATCGCCAGTCCGATGCCACTTGATTCGACATCATCACGGCTTAACAGGGTCTGAAACATCACGAAAATGCGCTCATGGTACTCGGGCAGGATCCCGGGCCCGTCGTCACTGACACGAATTTCGGTCACCTCGTCCACCAGCCGCGCGCTGACGGTGATGCGGCCCTCGGCGCGGTCATGGTGCTTCAGCCCGTTGCCGATCAAGTTCTCCAGCACCACTTGGATCGACATACGATCGGTACGGATCACCGGCATCGCCCCCTCGCAGGTAACGATAAAGTCTGGTGGGGGTGCCAGCATGGCTGCGACCTCGCGAACCAACTCGGCGATGTCGACATCCTCGATTGGCGAATTGGAGTGACCGACCCGGGAGTAGTTCAACAGTCCATCCAGCAACATCTGCATCCGCGCCACCCGCCCCTGCAACAGCTCGAGGTTTTCGAGCGTCTCCGGGTTCGCGACCGCCCTGATATCGTCACCGATCCATTGCACCAGATGTGAGATAGCACGCAACGGCGCCTTCAGATCGTGCGATGCAACGTAAGCGAATTCCTCAAGGTCGACATTGGATCGCGCCAATTCGCGCCGCTGCTGCTCGTTCTCGCGCTCGGTCTCGCGCTGTATGCTGATGTCGATGATGCCGGCCAGCACCATCGGTTCTCCATCACAATCGATTCGATTAAATCCGATCTCCAATGGGAACTCGGTGCCATCCTTACGTAACCCGAACAGATCTCGCCCTTCACCTATCTTGCGCGGCGACATGTCCGCGAAGAAGTCATTGCGCATATCCACATGACGATCGCGAAAGCGCAGCGGCAACAGCAATTCCAGGGGCTTGCCATGCAATGCCGCGCGGTCGTATCCGAACATGCGTTCGGCGCGCCCGTTCGCCATCTCGATCCGCCCCGACCGTCCGGTCAGCACCAGTGCGGTAGGCGACGCCTCCACAATGCGGATGACTTGATCTTCGGCCGACAAGCTTAGCCACGAACCCGATCGAGGTATTAGCGTGGCGGTATCGGGTTCCAACGTCATCATGAACTTCCTAAAAAAAGAACTGACAGGTATTTTTTCATAAAAGGGTTAACATAGCGTTAACGTACTAAGTGTGCAGCGCGATCTTAATCTTTTGTTAACCTTAAATCTATATAGAGCGAGCGTAGAGTTGCATCTAGGGCGAATGGAATGCGCACCTACCGTCTGTTGATCGTTGACGACGACGCCGTCGATCGCCGGCTCTATTGCAAATCGCTGGAGCGGCCTGGACCTGACACCTGCCACATCGAGCAGGCGGTGAGTGGCGCGGCCGGCCTGGCAGCGCTGCGTGCGGAGCAGTTTGATTGCCTGTTGCTGGATTTCAATCTGCCTGACATGACCGGACTCAAATTCCTGACCGCCATCGCCGTCGATGGCGAGCTGCCATGTGCCGTCGTACTGGTCACCGGCCAAGGTAATGAAGCGATCGCGGTCGAAGCGATGAAGCGTGGCGTGCAGGACTATCTGGTAAAAGATCAGGTGAACGAGAGCAGCCTGTGGCGTGCGTTAACGCAGGCGGTGACCCAGGTGGAGTTAAAGCAACGCCTTGCTGTGTCGTTGCGCGATCTCACCACATCGAATCTCGCCCTCGAACAAGAGGTCACCACACGCAAGGCTGGTGACGCGGAATTGCGCGCCGCCAAGGATGCCGCGGAACAGGGCAGCCAGGCGAAGACGCGCTTTGTCGCCATGGTGACCCATGAGTTGCGAACACCGCTCAACGGCATCCTGGGCTACGCCCAACTTCTGCGTATCGAGGGAGGGCTTTCCATCCGGCAGGATGCCCATGTCGGGGCGATGATGCAGGCTGGACGATATCTGCTCGAGATGATCGAGCGTGTGCTGGATTTCGCCAGTATTGAGACCGGGCGTATGGAGCTGCACCCGGCAGAGGTCTCGGTCCGTGATCTAACTGAAGGATGTATCGCCTTCATCAGCCCGATGGTGACCGAGCGCGCGCTCAGTCTGCGGGTGGCCTACTCGCATGACGCGCCTCGGCAGATCGTCGCCGATCCCGCGCGGCTGCGGCAGGTATTGCTCAATCTGCTGGGCAACGCGGTAAAATACACCGAAGATGGCGGCGTGGAATTGCGGCTGCTGGCTGGCGCGTCACCTGGCGGGCTGCGTGTTGAAATCGCTGATACCGGCCGCGGCATCGATGAAGATAGTCGCCACCGGTTGTTCCAGGACTTCGAGCGGCTGGATGCCGCGACTTCGGTTGAAGGTACCGGCCTGGGCCTGGCCATTGCTGCGCGGATTGTCAGGCTAATGGGTGGCACGGTTGATTACGCTCCTAACCCAAGTGGCGGTAGTGTGTTCTGGTTCGAATTGCCGAACGCCGATCTCGAAGCGCCATTGCAGTCGGACCCGGTGAAAGGCGCGTCCCCGTCCTCGAGCCTGCGTGTGCTCTTGGTGGATGACATCAAAATTAACCGCGACATCGTCGGCTCCTTCCTGGATGCCGCCGGCCACGCAGTCACACTGACGGAAAGTGGTCGCGAATCGGTACGGCTGGCAACTGAGCAGCAATTCGACCTGATCCTGATGGACGTGCGGATGCCGGAGATGGACGGGTTGGAAGCGACGCGGCGCATTCGCGCGCTGTCCGGTTGCCACGGTCAGCTACCGATTCTGGCACTGACCGCTTACACGTCCCCCGACGAAGTGGCGCGATGCCGGGATGCCGGGATGGACGGGCACGTTCCTAAGCCGGTCGACTACGAAACGTTGATACCCGCGATTGATCGCGCAATCGCAGGCCGTGCGTTGCATGGATCACTCTCGGTGGCACCATAAGCGGGCCGACGTAGGAGAGCGCCTCACCTTACGATCCTCGGGTGCCCTTTCTTCGTGCAATGCCAATGGTCAAAGCATCCGATCAGCACAGCGGTGCGGCGCATGGGCAGAACCGACAGAGGCGCTCGTCATCGAACGCGTACAGCCGGTAGTCAGGAAAATGTTGGTCGCCGAGATTATGAGATGGTATTCGGTCACGAGCCTTTTGTGGGGAGCCGACCGTTCGGATCGTTGCGGTCTTTGAAGAAAATGACCCATTTCTCCATAATTTCGTTCGAAGCATTGAGAACAAGAATTTGCTGCTCAGTGCTATTGACTCTTTCTCGAATGACAATCTTCTCGGATTCGCATTCTTTGATCAGTTGACGCAGCGCGGAGATTTCGAGCATGAGTGTTGCTCGGAACGCTGCGCGGTCTGCGGATTCCCCTATCGAAGCATCTGCCGTCGTCTTGATCCGGGCGCGTTCGATCGAAGCGTTGATTTTCCTCATACTGATGATCCAGGCGCTGAGCCCGCTTACGGCGCCAGAGAGGGTAACCCATATTGGCGTCGGGATCTCGGAAACGAAGGCCGATAGATCCAAGGTATAGCTCATGAATTGCCTCCGCGCTGTTTGAAATGGGTAGCCATGACCCCCCTTTGGGTCACCCAGCCGCTTTGCCCACTTGACGGCGTTTCTTCGTTTGGCAGAAAGGGACCTGATTCTTCGTCCCGGCCTGACAACTAACCGGCGCCACTCACTCGCCGGTCAAGGATGGCAGCAGGCCGCCACGCGCTTGCGCGGCGCGAAGTGCCCTTCAATAGAAGCGATCCATGACTAGGTATATTACGGCACAATAACTATAGTCGCAATCGCTATTAAGGGGGAGATCGTAGCCTATTCCGGGGCGCCTGTCAAGGAAAAATTCCTAGCGCCATCTCGGAGCAAGGCTGCAACGGTTGCACTTTCCTTGCTATCCGGCGGGTGACGAGACGATCCCAGCTCAACAGGGCCTTGTAGTACGGATCGGATGGTTGGTGGTGGCGGCGGCCAGGTTTGGCAATGGGTGGCAGTCTTCCATTTTCCTGACATCCGGTGCCGCCCGAATCTGACCCGAAGGTGTGCGTTCCCTGCGCGCATGCGGCTGAATCGCCGCCGAGCAAACGCATGCCACCGATTGGAAGCGTTCAAGATGCAGTGGACGGATGCGTGGAGCGTGCGCATGGAGCATGTACTGCGTGACGCGATCTATACGCTTCTGGAAATTGGTAACGCCACCCTCCCAGACATCCTGCGGCTCCTGCGCGACAAATCCCACCGAAAGTCCGTTATCGCTCGGATCAGCAACCCGCTGGTCAGAGATTTCTGGAGACTCGAATTCGAGCAGTACTCCTACCGCTATCGTGCCGATGCGGTTGCGCCCATTCCGAACAAGGTCGGCGCGGGTAATTGTTCGCTTCTCCGTATCAATCCAGTCCCACCGGAGAGATCCGACCTCCGTGCGCCGCTGGCCGGTTGGGATCAAGAGTTGGAGGGCGGTGCCGAACTGGTAGCCGCTATTGCGGGCAGCCATGTAGACCCGGCATTGCTCTTCGTCGGTGAGCACCCGTTCGCGGGGGCGAGGCCTCCCACCCCAGCCAACCCCAGCGATGTTCCCGTTTGAAAATCTCACTCGTTGAGACGGACGTTTGTCGGAAAAGTTTACACCATTCCTTTGTGGCATAGAGTGGAAATATGGAAGTAATTGAGTTTGTTTAATTCCTTGGGGACGGCACGGAATTTGCTTGTATGTCGAACGGGGCGCGCAGGCGCATTGACTTGAAGAGGGTGTGACGATGTTGGGTCCTCGTATGGCCTCGGTCATTGCGGTTGGCATGCTGGCGATCGGGGTCGCCGGTCCGGCCTGCGCGGATCCGATATTGGAGTTTACCGGGGCGGGGATTGCGGCCGGTACTTTCGGTGGCAACGCCGCCGCGGGTTGGTCATTCACGACCAACCAGGCAGTCACGGTCGTCGCGCTGGACGCCTTCGACCCGACCGGGGATGGCGCCGTGCGCCTGTACGACGGCAGCGGGAACGTGCTCGCCAGCGCGACGATCACCAACAGTGATCCACAGGAAGGATCTCCCATCCTGTTCTACTCGCAGGCGATATCTCCGGTCTCTCTTGCGGCGGCTACGACCTACTTCATCGCCCAGGACATCAACTCCAACTCGACCACGGTGGACGCGCTAGCCCGTATTTCTCACACAAATTAGGTGCATCGAGGCTCTGAATCGCCGAAAGTTCTTCTGCAACAAAGCCTTACGGCGAAGCAGAGGAGTTCCCCGATGCCGACAGAGTGTAACCCGAAGCTGTTTGAATTTGCACCTGTCGAAGGTCGGCAGGTTGTGGCGGCGTTCGATGGTGGCGCGATCACGTCAGATGCTGGTGCGCTGCTGCTGGGCAAGACGGACCGAGCAATCCGGCTGACCGAGCGTTTTGCCTCGTGCTTCAACGACACACGGGTATCGGAACTGGTGGAGCACAGCGTCGGCACGATGGTGATGCAGCGCGTGGTCGGCATCGCGCTTGGCTATGAGGACCTGAACGACCATGACGAACTACGGCACGATCCGGTTCTGGCGGTGCTGGCCGGCAAGCTGGAGGCACGGCGGAACGAGTGCGCGCCGCTGGCGGGCAAGTCGACGCTGAACCGGCTGGAACTGAGCCGACCGGAGCCGACGCGGTATCACAAGGTGAGCCATGACGCAGTGATGATCGAGACGCTGTTCGTTGACCTGTTCCTGGAGGCACATCGGCATGCTCCGGAGCAGGTCATCCTGGACCTGGATGCCACGGATGACCCGCTGCACGGCGATCAGGAAGGCCGATTCTTCCACGGCTATTATGACTGCTATTGTTACCTGCCGCTCTACATCTTCTGCGGCCGGCATCTGCTGGTGGCGAAGCTGCGGCGGTCAAACATCGACGGCTCGGCCGGCGCGATTGAGGAAGTCGCACGCACTGTCGCGCAGCTCCGCCGGCGCTGGCCACGGGTTCGTATCCTGCTGCGCGGTGACTCCGGCTTTGCCCGCGAGACGCTGATGGCATGGTGCGAGGCGAACCGTGTGGACTTCCTGTTCGGCATGGCGCGCAACGAGCGCCTGGAAGCGGCGATCAAAGACGAACTGATGATGGCGGCAGCGGAGAGCATCAGAACCGGCAAGTCGGCGCGTCGCTTCAAGGACTTAACCTACTCAACGCTGGATAGTTGGAGCCGTAGCCGCCGTGTCGTCGGCAAGGCCGAGGTGACCGGCGGAGATGCCAACCCGCGATTTGTGGTTACCTCGCTGAAGCCAGTCGAGGTCGCCGGGCAGCATCTATACGAGAAAATCTACTGCGCCCGCGGCGACATGGAGAACCGCATCAAGGAATGTCAGCTCGATCTGTTCGCCGACCGAACGTCAACGGCTACCATGCGCGCCAACCAGCTCCGCCTGTGGTTCGCATCCATGGCTTACGTTCTGCTCTGTGCCTTGCGTCGCATCGGGCTGGCATACACGCAGTTTGCCGAGGCGACGTGCGGCACGATCCGGCTCAAGCTGCTGAAGCTTGGTGCCCTGGTGCGCATCAGTGTCAGACGCATCAAGCTCGCAATGGCTTCGGCGTGTCCTTATCAGCACGAATTCAGCCTCGCTCATGCACGGCTCAGAAACGCCGTGGCCTGATACGGACCAGACAGTGCACAGGCGCCAGGCTATCCCCCGCTCACGTCATCAAACGATGGCGCGGGTCCCGCTTGGCCTCTTCTCGATCTCCAAACGATAATCCAGCCACCCGACCCGTCCAGTGCCCCGACCGCCGCCAGCCAAACGCCTGAAGCTCCCCTGTGTGAGAAATCCAGGCTAGTCACCGGGCTGACGACCGACCCCGCTATCACATACATCGGCGGTGTTGCCGTCGCCGGCCTGGGCGGGACCCCGACCGCAGACGAGGGTGGCGGATTCTTTAACCCAGGCTACTTCGGCCCGAATTTCGACATCGCCGCCGTGCCCGAGCCATCCACGCTGGTGCTGCTGGCTGCCGGGCTTGGCGGGCTTGGCGGGCTTGGCGGGCTTGGTGCCCTGCGCCGCAAGCGCATTCGATAGCGACTGTCGGGTTCTTTGCAGGGGCGCACGGGCCGTTCAATCGGCGTCGGGCCACTGGCGAGAGTCTCGGGGTTTGGCGCGCCGCCGCCCCACCAACCCCGCGCGCGACATCAAGCGTCTGAAATGCCGGAAGGGTCAGCGTTTCGGGCGCTTGGTATACCATCCGCTGGGCGGAATCCGTGTCTCTGATAACTGTTTGCAATAAAGAATCACCACAGAGGCGCAGAGGCACAGAGAAGAATATCAAGTTGTTCACTTGGCTTTTCTGCTCCGTGCCTCTGTGGTGATCCTTGCTTGCGGACAAGCGGCAGGGCACGGATTCCGGCGAGCATCGGGTAAATCATTCATAGGGGGCAAACTGTTCGGTGCGCCATTGCAACGCGGCGGGCAGCCCTTCGCTGCGACGGATCGCATCGAAGCGGTCGGCTTCCGGCGAGCCGAGCGCGTCCATGATCGCCGATGCCTCCGCGCCATACATGATCGCGTTGCGCAATCCCATCGTCTCGAACGCATGGTTGACCGACCGCTTGTTCCATTTCAGGCAATCCGCGGAGACCCGTGACATGCGTTTGGCGATCTTCGTTACTTCGACGCGCAGCGTGGTTTTGGGGAACACCTTGTCAACAAGGCCGAGACGGAACGCCTCGGTGCTGTCGAAGCTGTCGCCGGTGTAGAGCAGCGCGCGGCAACGCTGGCCGATCAGCCAGGGCATGATCATCGTTGCGATGCCGTTGGAAAACCGCGCCTCGATCGCGGCGAAGCTCGATGTGTCGGAGCAATAGCGCACGTCGCAGCACATCGCGAATTCCAGCGCCCCTGCGTAGCAGAAACCGTCGATGCTGGCGATCACGGGCTTGGAGCAGTCCCACACCGAATAGGTAAATTTGATGTCCTTCTGCATACGCGCGCGCCATTGTGCCAGCGTACGCTTCGGCTGTTCGGCGGAGTCCTTGATGTCGTAGCCGGCGGAGAACGCGCGGCCGCCGGCACCGGTCACCACCAGCACGCGGACCTCGGGATCGGCGTCGGCTTGGGCCACCGCCGCCATGATCTCGTCCACCAGCGGTTGGCTCAGCGCGTTGTGCCGCTCCGGGCGGTTGAGCGTGATGGTGGCGACGCGGTCGGCGGTTGCGTAGAGCAGGAATTCGTAGGTCATGTCTTGGTCTCCTGAAGCCAGCGAAGCAAGATTTTACCACGAAGCAGGCCGTGGGCCACGATGCGAAGACACCAGGACCACGAAGCACGCGCGGGGCCTGGCACGACAAAATCGTTGCCGAAGAGCACGGGTAATGGATACAGTTCGGGTCGAGCCGCTGGAACACTCGGACATCTGGCGGATGTCGGTGGACAAGCCTGCGTGTGCAGCCACCCGCGGCTGCACGCGACGGATGCGAGCGGCGGCGGCACGCCACCGACTGCACCTGAAATGGCGAAGGAGGCGACATGGATTATCCCTATGATCTCGGCCCCTACTCCCGCAAGGTGACCACCACCTCGGCGGACGCCCAGCGCTGGTTCGACCGTGGCCTCAACTGGTGCTTCGGCTACCACCACGAAGAGGCTATTGCCTGCTTCGAGAAGGCGCTGCAGGCCGACCCGAACTGCGCCATGGCGCATTGGGGCATCGCCTACGCGGTCGGGCCGAACTACAACTTCCCCTGGGAACTGATGGACCCCGCGGGCAAGGCCGCGGCGCTCGCGCGCGCGCACGACGCCTGCCGCGCTGGCGTTGCGCTGATCGGCGGCGTCACCGCGGCGGAACGCGCACTGATCGAGGCGCTGCCCATCCGCTTTCCGCAGCGCGACCCGATCGACGACCAGCGCCCCTGGAACGACGCCTTTGCCGACGCCATGCGCCTGGTGCACCGGGCGCATCCCAACGACCTTGATCTACGCTCCATCTTCGCGGAAGCGATCCTGAACCGCACGCCCTGGCAGATGTGGGACCTGCGTACCGGCGAGCCCGCGCCGGGCGCCGGCACGCTCGAGGCGCGCGAGGTGCTCGAGGCCGCCTTCCGCGATCTGCCAGGGGCGATGAACCATCCTGGGCTGCTGCACCTGCATGTCCATCTGATGGAGATGTCGCCGTATCCGCAGGCGGCGCTGGTCACCGGCGACCGGCTGCGGGAAGTGTCCCCCGACATGGGCCACCTGGTGCACATGCCTACCCACATCGACATCCAATGCGGCCACTACCGCGACGCGATGCACTGGAACCAGAAGGCGATCATCGCGGACCGCAAGTTCTACGACCGTGCCGGGCCAATGAATTTTTACTCCGGCTACCGGATCCACAATTATCATTTCGCTGCTTACGGGGCGATGTTCCTGGGCCAGTACGCGCCCGCCATCGCCGCGGCCGATGAGCTGATCGAGACCATGCCCGAGGCGTTCCTGCGCATTGCCTCGCCGCCGATGGCCAATTTCTTCGAGAGCTACGTTTCCATCAGGCAGCACGTCCTGGTTCGCTTCGGCAAATGGCGGGAAATCATCGCGCAGGATCTGCCGGCGGATTGCGATCTGTTCTGCAACACCGTGGCGATGATCCATTACGCCAAGGGCGTCGCGCACGCCGCGCTAGGCGACGTTCCGGCGGCGGAGGCCGAACAGACGCTGTTCCGCGAGGCCGCGAAACTGGTGCCCAAGTCCCGACAGATCCACAACGTGCTTTGCGTGCAACTTCTGGCCATAGCCGAGGAGATGTTGGAGGGCGAGATCGCCTACCGCCGCGGCGAGCACGATGCGGCCTTCGCCCGTCTGCGCGCCGCCATCGCGCACGAGGACGACCTGCCCTACGACGAGCCGTGGGGCTGGATGCAGCCGATCCGCCACGCATTGGGTGCGTTGCTGCTGGAGCAGGGCCGCGCTGAGGAGGCCGAGGCGGTCTATCGCGAGGATCTTGGGTTGGGTGGCGCGCTGCCCCGCGCGCAGATCCACCCGGACAATTTGTGGGCTTTGCGCGGGCTGCTGGAATGCCTGGAGCGGCGCGGGGAGGTTGCGGAGGCCGCGCTGATCCGCCAGCGCGTAGAGTTTGGCGCTGCGCGCGCCGATGTGCCGGTGGCGGTGTCGTGCTTCTGCGCACGGGGCGAGGCGGCTTGAATGGCTCGAAGCCCGGTGGAAGGGCGCCTTGCTCGCGATTTTACACCCGCGCTATCATGTCGTTGAGATGGAAGGAGAATGGGGTTGCCTGGTGAGACCGCCATGTTGGCTCTCGACCCAAGGGTTGCCCGACGGCCGATCACAGTCGCCGAGTTCCTGCGCATGGGCGAAGTTGGCATTCTGAGTCCGCGTGATCGCGTCGAGCTCATCGAGGGGGAGCTGATCGCCATGGCGCCGGTCGGAGCCAATCACGCTGGGACGGTCATCGCGCTCAACGACGCCCTGACCACCGCGATGAGAGGGCGCGCGCTTGTCTCGCCGCAGAACCCTGTCCATCTGAGCGATCGCTGCCTGCCGCAGCCCGATTACGCCGTGTTGGTTCCTCGTCCGGACCGTTATCGAACTGCCCATCCCCGTCCGCATGAGGTTCTGCTGCTCATCGAAGTGGCCGACAGCAGCCTGGATTACGACCGGGACGTGAAGCGCGCGCTTTATGCACGGCACGGCATCCGTGAATTGTGGATCGTTGACCTGGTCAATCGGGATGTCGAGGTTTGCCGGTCTCCGGGATCGGACGGCTACGCCTCGGTGACAACGGTTGGCCGGACCGGCGTGCTGGAACCCGAGCTGCTGCCGCGTGCTGGGATCAAGGTAGCGGACATCCTGGGCTAAACTTCGGGGGTAACGCGACACGCCCGCTGCATGGAGCCCGACTTCGGATTTCGTTGCCACACCCTCACGGTGGTCCCGGGACGCAAGTTCTTTACGTTCGGTGACCTGCTGGTCCCCGAAGTTCGCTGCAAGCGGCAGCGGACTTCGGGGGTTGAACACTAGGCCGCCTTGGCCGCGGCGCTCAGGCGCTGCCGCAAAGCGGGGTCGCTATCGGCGGTGCGCACGATCCGCTTGAACTCGGTGACCGACAGTCCCTGGTCCTCGATCGCTTCGACCATGGCACGATCCGCCTGTTCGGTGATCGTCTTTCGATCGTCCTGGGTCTCCGCCCCGTCGATTTCCGCCGACAACTCCTGCTCGACCTCGGCGATCTCGGCCAAGGCTCGTCCCATCTTTGTGATCACCTCATCCGGAATACCATGCTCCGGCGAATCGGCAGACGGGTGGCTATGGTTCGGCTTCACTGTTGTCATCAGATCCTCCTGTGGCGCCACGCGCCACTCGACAGCGCGGCCACGCAAGGATGGTTGCCGCGATCGATGTGTTGCGATCACGCGTCCATGCGAGCCGACACCCACCCGCAGGAGCCCGTTGCTCCGGACCGGGTCGCCGTCCGCGGGTACGCGCGCAGCTCATGTCCCGGGTGACGTACCACCCAGCGCCCGGCGCGACATCGACGCATCCGCCGATCCGACGCAGGCACCCGGAATGCCGCCTATGGCGCACAACCGACGCCACTAAGCTGCGATCGTCCGGCGGCAATGTCGAGTTAAATCCTTGCTGCTGGCCAGATCAAATTTGGTTGTCGGGTAGGTGGGCTTCGGTAGCCGCGTCGCTGAGCCGTTCACGACTTCGCGCGCAGAGGGCGAATCACTCTGCAATACCAACCTGTCGAAAGTTTGACCCATCGGCGCTGCGTACTCGTCATGCCGGCCCCCGGGTCAAGCACCCGAGGACAGGCGGAGCCTGCCCTCGGCGAAGGCCGGGGGGCCGGGCATCCACGACTTCGCTTGCGGCGCGAGGGCAAATCGTGGATGCCGGCATGCGCCTGTGCGCGCGGCCCGAGAGCCAATCGTTCCGGAAACAGATATAATATACCATCCGCTCGCGGAAATTCGTGTCTTTGATAACTATTTGCAATAAAGAATAACCACTGAGGCGCAGAGACACGGGGAAGAATATCAAGCTTATGACTTGGCTTTTCTGCTCCGTGTCTCCGTGGTGATCCTTGCTTTCGGACATGCGGCAGGGCACAGATTGCGGCAGCATTGGGTATGCCTCCGTCGCCCGGCATCAGTGCCGGAAATGACGCATCCCGGTGAACACCATGGCGATGCCGGCCGCATCCGCCGCGGCGATCACCTCGGCGTCGCGCACCGAACCGCCCGGCTGGATCACCGCCGTCGCGCCTGCCGCCACCGCCGCCTCCAGCCCGTCGGCGAACGGGAAGAACGCGTCGGACGCCACCACGCTGCCGCGCGTCAACGACTCCGCCAACCCGGCCGCCTTCGCTGCCTCGGCACCCTTCCACGCGGCGATGCGCGCGCTATCCACACGGCTCGACTGACCCGCGCCGATCCCCACCGTCGCGGCCCCCTTGGCATAGACGATCGCGTTCGACTTCACGTGCTTGCAGACACGGAACGCGAAGATCATGTCGTCGAGTTCGGCGTCGGTTGGCGCGCGCTGCGTAACGACTTTCAGCGCATCGCGGGTGATGCGCCCGGCATCGCGCGTCTGCACCAGGAAGCCGCCGGACAGCCGGCGGAAAGTCAGGCTGTCCTCCGTCGGGTCGGGCAGCGCGCCGGTCAGCAGCAGGCGCAGGTTCTTCTTGCGAGCCAGGTCCGCTTTCGCCGCGTCGTCGGCGTCGGGCGCGATGATCACCTCGGTGAGGATGGCGGCGATCTTTTCCGCCGCCGGACCATCCAGCGCGCGGTTTACCGCGATGATGCCGCCGAACGGGGAAACCGGATCGCAGCGGAAGGCCAGGTCCCAGGCCGTCGAGAGCGTGGACGCGCTGGCCACGCCGCAGGGACTGGCGTGCTTGATGATCGCCACCGTGGGCGCGTCGAACTCGGCGACGCATTCGTAGGCGGCGTCGGTGTCGTTCAGGTTGTTGTACGATAGCTCCTTGCCTTGGACCTGGGTCGCGGTGGCCACGCCGGGGCGTTTGTCGGTGACGTAGAACGCGGCGCGCTGGTGCGGGTTCTCGCCGTAGCGCAGTTCCTGGCGCAGTCGGCCGGCAATGCCGAAGCGCGGCGGGAACCCGGTGTCGTTCTGGTGCGCGAACCATCCGGTGATGGCCGCGTCGTAGGCGGCGGTGCAGGCGTAGGCCTCGAACGCCAACCGCCGGCGCAGCGCGAGAGTTGTGCCGGAGTGGTTGGCGAGCTCGGCCAATACGGCGTCGTATTGTGCCGGGTCGGTCAGAACGGTGACGAAATCATGGTTTTTGGCCGCCGCGCGGATCAGCGCGGGGCCGCCGATGTCGATGTTCTCGACGCATTCGTCGTATGGCGCGCCGCGCGCGGCGGTCGCCTCGAATGGGTACAGGTTGACCACGACCAGGTCGATCGGCGCGATGCCGTGCGCTTCCATCTGCGCGCGATGCTCGGGCAGGTCGCGCCGGCCAAGGATGCCGCCGTGGATTTGTGGGACCAGCGTTTTGACCCGGCCGTCGAGGATCTCCGGAAAGCCGGAATGCTCGGAAACTTCCTTTACCGCGACGCCTGCCTCGCGCAGCGCGCGGGCCGAGCCGCCGGTGGACAGGATTTCGACCCCGTGCGCTGCCAGGGCCTGGGCGAGCGGGATCAGCCCGGTTTTGTCGGACACCGAGATCAACGCGCGGCGTATCGGGACGATGTCGGTCATGGCGGGGTTCCGAGGCAGCGTGATAGCGCCGCCGCTTAAAGCATTTTCGGGGGGTCGGGCAGCCCTAAGCGACGTGGGGCGGGTAAGCGTGGCGCGGTCGGGCGCGCGGGGTGGCGGATGGCTCTGCGCTTATCCGCCCTACGGTTGCGGCTACGTCGCCGGCAGCCCTAACAGGTCCAGCGTGTGGGTCACCACTTTTGCCTCGTCATAGAGGTCGCAGGCGCGTGCGCGACCCGCTTCGCCCATCGTTGCTCGCAGGGCTGGGTCGGCGGCCAGCCGGGCCAGCGCGGCAGCCAGGGCAGCGGCCTGGCGCGGCGGGATTACCAGGCCAGTTTCGCCGTCCACCACCTGTTCGCGCGGGCCGCTGATGTCGGTCGCGACGACCGGAAGGCCAGTCAGCATCGCCTCGATCACCGACATCGGCAGGCCCTCGAAATGGCTCGGCAGAGCGAAGATGTCGGCGGCGGCCAGCAGGGCGGCGACGTCCTCGCAATAACCCAGCAGCCGTAGCCGCGTGCCGAGGCCGGCGTCGCGCAGCACCGCCAGCATGTCCTGCCCGCGATCCGAGGCGAGGCGTTCGCCCACCACCCATAGCTCGACTTGCGGCACGTCACGCATTGCGGCGGCGAGTTCGGGGTAGCCCTTGTGGCGGACCAGGCGCGATACGGCGATGACCACGGGGCGGTCGTCGGGCACCGCGAACGCCGCGCGGATGCGGGCGCGCGCGTCGGGATCTGGACGGAAGATAGCGGGGTCACGGCCGTTGCCCACCGAGGTCGCCCGCGCGCAGATGTGCAGACGGCGCGCGTCCGCGGCTTCTTCCCGCGAGACGGTCAGGTAGACGTCGGTCAGCCGGCCGGCGAGCCACTCCATTGCGAACCCGGCGGCGCGGCGCGGCCAGGGGCCGGGGTTGTTGAACCAGAAGCCGTGGCAGGTATAGGCGATGCGCGGCACGCCGGCGCAGCGCGCTGCCAGGCGGGCGAGGAAGCCGCTGATCGGCATATGTGCGTGCACCAGGTCCGGACGCTCGGTGCGGAACAGCCGGATCAGGGCGATGAATGCCCGCGCATGGGCCAGCGGCGAGACGCGTCGGGCGAGCGGCAGGCCGACGACACGGAAGCCCTCGGCGCGCACCTGGGTCAGCAGCGGTCCCTCGGCGCAGACGCCCACCACCTCGTGGCCGCGTGCGCGGATGCCGCGCATCAGCGGCAGCAGGAAATGCCGTAGGGAGAAGTCGACGTTGGTGAGTTCGATGATTTTCACGCGGTGACCTGGGATCGGTGAGCAGTTGACCACTGACCACTGGGCCTCACCCCACCTTGCTGATCGCCCATTTCACCTGCTGCGGGCCGTCGGCGTGGCCGGTGACCACCACCTGCTCGCTGCGGCGGGGCTCCGCGCCGCCGAGATAGATGCTGTCCTCGATGCTGAGCCGGCCACCATCGGCGCGCAGCCGCCAGCCGGTGCCGGAGCGCAGCCGCAGCAGCACCGCCTCGCCGTCGCGCTGTGGGCTGGCACTGACATCGGGGTGCAGGTGGAAGCGCAAGGTGAAGGGCTGCGGGCCAAACGCCTCGATCGTGTCCTCGCCGCGGACGTCGTCCCCGCTACTGGCGATGTACAGGCTGCGGCGGTGAATTGCGCCGAAGGCACGCTTCCAGCCATCGTGACTGACCTCCAGCCAGTGCGCGCCGTCGGCTTCCTGGCGCTGCAGGTCGTGCACGCCGGAACGATGCCCCAGGCCGTCGGGTTTTAGCTCGGAGGAATTCACGTCGGCGATCACCAGGGTGGAATGCGCGGCGGTGGCGCGAGTGGCGTCGCGCCAGGGCTCGCCACCGACCGGGAAGCCGCCGCAGTTCACCACCACCCGTTCGCGGCCGACCGACATTTCCATCGCCAGCGTGCCGGCATGGGCGTAGCGGTCGAGCCCCGGGGGCGGCGGCGTGCCGCTGTCGACGATGACCGTGGTGCGACCCGCTTGCAGGCGCTGGAAGCCGCCCTCGGTCAAGGCGCTGGGCACCTTGCCGCCGCGCCCGGACCGCGCCAGGACCTGGTCGATCAGCGGGCCGGCTGCCTCCTTGGCGCCGTTGAACTGTGCCAGGCCGAGATCGCCGTGGCGGAAGAAGCGCAGCACCGTGGCCATGCGCTCGATCGTGGTGGTGAGCGCGCCGGGCGGCTGCGCCTGGGCGGATTGCAGCAGGGCGCGGATGTCGATCAGGTCCTGCAGCGCCGTCAGGTGCGCGAGCGGGCTGCGCTCGACGTGACAGCCGTCGGGCAGGACCTGGCGGGCGAGTTCCTGCGGCAGGAAGCGCAGCACGCGGTTGAGGTAGGTCTGCTGATCCGGTAGCGCCACCGCGACGGCGGTCAGGCCCTTCAGGGCGGTCAGCGCACGGCCGTCAATCTCCTCCGTAGGGAGCGATGCGGACAGGCGGCGCGTATCGGCGACCAGGCGCGCCATTACCCTTTGGCGGAACGCGTCGTCGGCCGTTGCGGCGAAGAAGTCGTAGTGCCCGAGCCAGGCGGCGATGCGCGCGCCGGTCACGTCCGGACGGTGTGCGATCGGGTCGGCCGGGGGCGCGGCGATCCACTCGCCGACCAGGGCGCGGGCGCGCAGCAGGGCTGTCGGGGAACCGATCTCACGCAGGTCGCGCAGCCAGGCGAAGCCGTGCGCGCCCGCGATCAGAATGGGCGAGGTGGTGCCGCCCGGCCAGCTTCCCGGTTGCAGCGTCGTGGTGGCGCCCCCGAGTTCCATCTCGCCGCGCAGCAACCGCGCGCCGCGCGTCGGGTCGCCGGGCCAGACGTCGCGCATCGGCTGGATCGGCGCGTCCGGCACGCGCGACATGCTGGGGCGCGGCAGTCGCGCCATCAGCCGGCGCAGGTCGCGCAGCCAAGCTTGCGGTCGCCCAGTGTTCATCTGGTGGTGTTCATCTGGTGGTGTCCATCCGGCGTCTTTCATTCCGTGCGCCGCGCCGCGCGGAGGTCGGCGATCGCCGCAGCGTAATCCGGGGCGTGGAACACCGAGGTGCCGGCGATCAGCGTGTCGGCGCCCGCCTGGACCGCAAGCGTCGCGGTGTCCGGGGCGATGCCGCCGTCCACCGCGAGCGCGATCGGGTGGTCCGCGGCGTCGATCATTCGCCGCAGCGTGGCGATCTTGGCGAGTTGCGACGGCAGGAACGCCTGCCCGCCGGCTCCGGGATTGACTGTCATCACCAGCACGATGTCGGCCAGTTCGAGCAGCCAGGCAACCGCCTCGACCGGGGTGCCGGGATTGAGCACGATCCCGGCGCGCTTGCCCAGGGCGCGGATGGCCTGCAGCGAGCGGTGTGGATGCGGCCCGGCCTCGGGGTGCAGGCTGATGTGGTCGGCGCCGGCCTGCGCGAAAGCGGCGAGGTAGGGGTCGGCCGGGCTGATCATCAGGTGGACGTCGAATGGCAGGCTGGTGTGCGGGCGCAGCGCCTTCAGCACCAGCGGCCCGAAGCTGAGGTTGGGGACGAAATGGCCGTCCATGATGTCCAGGTGCAGCCAGTCGGCGCCGGCGGCCTCGATTGCATGGACCTCGTCCTTCAGGCGCGCGAAGTCGGCGGCAAGCAGGCTCGGGGCGATGGTCAGGCGGCGGGCTGGTGCATGCGCCATGGCTGGGGTCCTGGAGACGGGGCCGCGGTGGAGGCGGCGGGGTGGAGCGTTTGCGGGCTGGGCAGAATCGATGAAGCGATTTGGAAGGTGATTGTCCGTCATGGGTCGCGAGACGGGAAGGTCCACCGTGCGGCTTGCAGTGGAGGGGCGGCGTTGACTGGGATGAGATCGGCGAAACGCTATGCTCCGGTTTCCTTGAGGCCCTCACTATGGCACGGCATGACAGCAAGTGCCTGCCTGCCGCAACTCCGACCAGGGCAAGAGGCAGTTACCCGCATCGCGCCCCGGGCCAAGGCGGGTTCGGCGGTTCTGGTGAACATCGACTTCGCGCAGGGGGTGTGCATGACCGGTTGTGCCATGGCGGGTCGAAACCCAGGCGGCAACCGTCCGACATCGCCGGAGGCAGCGCGTTGATTTGCCGCCACGACGTCCCTAGCTTGCGGCGATGAGCGATCTGTTTGCCCCGGATGGCGGTTGGCGCGTGCGCATCCTCGACCTGTCGGGCGGCGCCGACGACAACATCGTGGAGGAGGTCGCCGGCTTCCCCACCCTGATGCACGCGAATGCTTTCGCACGCCGCTACGTGCGGGATTCGGTGGAGCGTTGTCGCGTTCCGGGGATGGACACCAAGCAGGTGCTGGAGGCGTGGTTCGCATTTGGCGAGGATGCCGAGGTGGTCGATGCCGGCGAGGCGGGCTGGCGCAGCGCGACGGAACTCGGCGACTTTGTCGATCGCCGCGCCGGAGCCGAGGAGCGTGATTGGCGCGCGCTCGATCCGCGCCGGATGGATGCCGAGGATGACGCCGACGATGACGAGTGATCCCGCATGATCACCGTCCGTTTCGCCCCCAGCCCGACCGGCTTGCTGCACGTCGGCAACGCGCGCGTCGCGCTGGCCAACCAGCTGTTTGCGCGCCATCACGGCGGGCGATTCATCCTGCGCATCGACGACACTGACCCGGAACGATCGAAGGACGAGTATGCCGAGGCGATCGCGCGCGATCTGCGGTGGCTCGGACTGGAGTGGAACGACAGCTTCCGCCAGCGCGATCGCCTGGATCACTACGCGGCGGCCGCGGATCGGCTGAAACAGTCGGGTCGGCTGTATCCGTGCTTCGAGTCCGAAGACGAACTGCGCGCCAAACGCGAGCAGCGCCTGAAGCGCGGGCTGGCGCCGGTCTACGATCGCGCCATGCTCAATCTGACGCCGGCGCAGCGCGCGCAGGCCGAGGCGAACGGCAAGCGGCCGTACTGGCGGTTTCGACTATCCGATGCGGTCTTGGAATGGCAGGACATGGTGCTCGGTCGGCGCCAGGTAAAACTGCCCACGGTGTCCGATCCTGTGCTGATTCGCGCCGACGGCACGCCGCTGTATACATTCACCTCGGTGGTGGACGACATCGCGACCGGCATCACGCACGTGATCCGCGGCGAGGACCACATCACCAACACCGGCGTGCAGATGGACATCTTTGCTGCCCTTGACGCCGATCCCGCGTCGCTGGGCTTCGCACATCTGCCGCTGCTGACCGACAGTGACGGCGGCAAGCTGTCGAAGCGGCTCGACAGCCTGACCTTGCGCAAGCTGCGCCATGACGGGGTGGAACCACTGGCGATCACCGCCTATCTCGCCAGCCTGGGTACCTCGGACGATCCGCAGCCGCTGTCGCTCGCGGAGCTCGCGGCCAGATTCGACCTGACACATGTGTCGCATTCGGCGGCGCGCTTCGACATCTCTCAGATGCTGGCATTGAACCGGCGTGTGCTGCACGCGTTGCCATTCGCCGCGGTGGCCGATCGGCTGCCGGCGGGCGCCACCGAGGCGTTCTGGCTGGCGGTGCGCGGCAACCTCGACCTGCTGTCCGAGGCGCGCGGCTGGTGGGATGTGGTCGCCGGCACGATCGTTCCGCCACCGATTGAAGGTGAGGGCGCGTTTTTGCACCAGGCGATGGAGAGCTTGCCGCCGGAGCCGTGGAACGGCGAGGTGTGGCGGGTCTGGACCGATGCGCTGAAGCAGGCGACCGGGCGCAAGGGGCGCGCGTTGTTCATGCCGCTGCGCCTGGCACTGACCGGCGAGGATCACGGTCCGGAGTTGCGCGAACTGCTGCCGCTGATTGGCCGCGTTCGGGCGGAGGAGCGGCTACGCGTTGCGGCTGGGTGACGCGCCCTGGGATCGTCTTTGTTGATTCCGATAGCCGAACATTACCTGAGACCTCGGAGCGACACAGGATCGCATGGAACACTGTCCAAAAGGGGTATTCGCATGACACGACCAGACTTCATCCGCCACTGGACTGAGCTGGAGGGTCGCGATGATGACCACTATCCCGGCGATACGGAGCTGATGGCGATCGGCGCGCCCCTTGCCCGAAAATTCGGGCTCACGCGCATTGGCATCCACCACAATCGATTGCTGCCGGGACGGCGCACGTCCTACCCGCATGCGGAAAGTGCCGAGGAAGAGTTCGTGTTCGTGCTCGAAGGAACGCCGGATGTCTGGATCGACGGCGAGCTTCATCGTCTGGCAGAGGGTGACGCGGTTGGATTTCCGGCCGGAACCGGGATTTGCCATACGTTCCTCAACAACACCGATCGAGACGTCCGCCTGCTGGTGATCGGCGAGGCGAGCAAACCGGAAAACCAGATCCGCTATCCGATGAACGAGGCATACGAGGCGACGCGTGTCGATCGCTGGGTTGCCTGGCCAAAGCGCCAGCTTGGCGCGCACGATGGCAAGCCGAAAGTTGACGCCAAGCAGTCCGGCGACAAAGCGACGTAGCTCCAGTCAGGGTCGGAGCCCAATCGCAAACCGACCCACGTCGGTGTTGAAATTATTGTGTGGAAATTATCGTTGCAAAACGCAGCGCCCGGCGCTAAGGCTGCGTTTGTTCAACCCTGAAGCTCGGGAGGCTTGCATGCATCACCTCGTCCTGCTCGCTGTACCCAGATTCCGTCGCGCTGATCGCGCCGGTTCGCGGGTCAGCCCCGCGGACCATCAGACCTCGACCGAACTGATCGTCGAGACAGGCTGACGGGCCTTGCAGTCCGTCGGCGTATCACTTCTTCGTTGCAGGGATCGGTTGTCGCGACAGCGGCACCGTGTTGAACCAGTGACCCTCGATCGAACGAACCGCGGCATACGCTCCTTCAAGGAGGTGCTCGGGTTCACCTGGCGCCATTGGCGGCGCCACTCATGGCTGACCACCGCAACCGCGGCCGCGCTGATCGGCGCGACCGTGGCGGATGTGCTGATGCCGATTTTTGCCGGCCATCTGGTCGATGCAGTCGGCGCGACTGGTCGCGATGCGGTGGGCGCGACTGGTCGCGACGTGGCGTGGCACGCGGCAATGGCGGCGCTGGGCGCCATCATGGCGCTCGGACTGGTGATGATCGTGCTGCGGCACCTGGCGTTTCTCGGCATCATCCGCCTGAGCTTGCGCATCATGACGGCGATGGCGCAGCAGGCGTTCTGCCGCATGCAACGCTTTTCCACCGAATGGCATGCCAACACCTTCAGCGGTTCGATCGTGCGCAAGATCACCCGCGGCTTGTGGGCGATGGATCTGCTGAATGACACGCTGCTGATCGCCCTGCTGCCCTCGGTGGTGGTGCTGCTGGGCTCGACCGTGCTGCTGGGACTGCGCTGGCCGGCGATGGGGGGCGTCGTGGCCATCGGCGCCGCGCTGTACCTGGCCCTATCGGTTGCCGGCACGCTGGCTTATGTCGCGCCGACCGCACGGTTGTCGAACCGCTGGGACACGCGGATCGGCGGAGCCCTGGCCGATGCGATCGGCTGCAACGCGGTGGTCAAGGCGTTCGGCGCCGAAGCGCGTGAGGACGCCGTGCTGGCCAGCGTGTTGACGCGATGGCAGCGGCGCACCGGGCGGACCTGGGTGCGCGGCACCAACAACGGTACGGCGCAGCTTGGCACGCTGTTGGTGTTGCGCGCCGCGGTGATCCTGACTGTACTTGTGCTGTGCTGGCGCGGTCGCGCGACACCGGGCGACGTTGCCTATGTGCTGGCCGCCTACTTCGTGATCCACGGTTACCTGCGTGATGTGGGCTACCATATCGCCAACCTGCAACGCTCGGTCAACGAAATGGAGGAGGTGGTGGCGCTGCAGGCAGAACCGCTCGGTGTGGCGGATCGCGCGGACGCACCCTCGATCCAGATCAGCAACGGCGCCGTGCTGTTCGACCGCGTGACGTTCCGCTACGGCGCGCATCCGCAACCGCTGTTCCAGGAGCTGTCGCTGGCGATCCGGGCCGGCGAGCGGGTCGGTTTGGTCGGCCATTCCGGCTCCGGCAAGACCACCTTCGTGCGCCTGGTGCAGCGGCTGTACGACGTCACCGACGGGCGCATCCTGATCGACGGGCAGAACATCGCCGCGGTCACCCAGGGCTCGTTGCGCGCGCAGATCGCCATCGTGCCGCAGGACCCGGTGCTGTTCCATCGCTCGCTGGCGGAGAACATCGCCTATGCGCGACCCGGCGCCTCCGCCGCGGCGATCGAACAGGCGGCGCGGCTGGCCAACGCACACGACTTCATCGCCCGGCTGCCGCGCGGCTATGCGACGCTGGTGGGCGAGCGCGGTGTAAAACTGTCGGGCGGCGAGCGGCAGCGCGTGGCGTTGGCGCGGGCGTTCCTGGCGGACGCGCCGATCCTGATCCTGGACGAGGCGACCTCGAGCCTTGATTCGGAGTTCCGAAGCGCTGATCCAGCAGGCGATCGAACGCCTGCTGGCCGGACGCACGGCGATTGTTGTTGCACATCGGCTGTCGACCGTGCGCGCGATGGATCGCATCCTGGTGTTCGATCGCGGTCGTGTTGTGGAGCAGGGCGATCATGCGCGCCTGCTGGCGCAGCCTGACGGCATCTATCGCCGGCTGCTCGAACGGCAGGTGCTGGCGTTGACCGCGGTGGCGGCCGATGCATGACGCGCCTTCGCAATTGAGCCAGGTAGCCGCTGCCGGCTCGCCATGGCATCATGCAATGCATGACACTGGAGCAGCTACGGGTCTTCGTCGCGGTCGCGGAACGGCAGCACGTGACGCGTGCCGCCGCGGCTCTCAACCTGGCGCAGTCGGCGGCCAGTGCGGCGATCGCATCGCTGGAGGCGCAGCACGGTGCGAAACTGTTCCACCGTGTCGGCCGTGGCATCGAGCTGACCGAGGCGGGCGCGCTGTTTCTCGCCGAGGCGCGAGCGGTGCTGGCGCGCGCCGAAGCCGCGGAACTGGTCCTGGCGGAGCTGGGCGGCTTGAAACGCGGAACGCTGACCGTGCAGGCGAGCCAAACCATCGCCAGCTACTGGTTGCCGCGCCACCTGGTTGCGTTCCGCCGCGCCCATCCCGGGATCGATATCCGCCTGGCCATCGGCAACACGGCGCAGGTCGCCGCGGCAGTCCACGAAGGGGTTGCCGATGTTGGCTTCATCGAGGGGCCGATAGATGATCCGTTGCTGACAACCGAGCAGGTCGCGCGCGACCGGTTGGTGATTGTCGTGGGCGTCGAGCACCCCTGGTCGGCGATCGATCGCCTTGAACCGGAAAAGTTGATCGAAACCGAGTGGGTGCTGCGTGAGCCTGGATCCGGCACGCGATCGGTGTTCGAGGTGGCGCTGCAGGACTTGGGTGTATCGCCCGTGGCATTACGGATTGCGCTGGAATTGCCGTCCAACGAAGCGGTGCGTGCGGCGGTCGAAGCCGGATTGGGCGCAACCGCGATCTCTGCGTCGGTGGCCGCACCCAGCCTTGAAGCGGGTCTGCTGCATCAGGTGCGGTTCGACCTGCCGGAACGCGATTTCCATGTGGTGCGACATATCGAGCGATATCGCAGCAGCGCTGTGGACGCGCTTCTGTCGATGGTCACCGCGCCCTTCGCGCGATCACACAAAGCCTAGCCCGATCGCGGTAGCGGCGCCCAGTCATGGGCGTTCCTACCGCGATCGGCCCGGCCGATCGGCATCGATCGCGTCACGCGATCAAACCGAGCGTGCATTTGCGATGGAACCGCGGCCGGCCGGCGATCGCCTTCGCGCCAACTCCGTCCTGTGCACATCGTAGGTGCACTATTGGCCAATCAATCGCATGGCAGGATTATATGAATCTGAAACATATATTGGATGGAATGATTGTCGCGGTCCATCTTTGCTCCGAGGCGCAACGCCTCAGGTATCAAAGAGGAGTACGACCGATGAAGACCATCCTGCTTGCGAGTGCTGTCACGCTGGCGCTTTCGACTTGTGCCGCGTATGCAGCGACCTCGTCACATGGAGACGTTTCGACCGGGACCGAGCTGACCTCCGACGTGCAGACCGCGCGGCAGTTCGACAGCGCCGGTGCGGTCACGGCTCCGCGCGGCCGTTATGTGGTTCCTTACACAACTCCGTCCTGGTCGAACCCGACCGGCGAGGTGGAGCGCGGTCCGCACGGCGCAATCTCGCTGTTTGCGCCTACGAATAACGGTAACGGCTGAACCGCGATGGCATTCTCACGGTAGGCGGGTTTGGTGGGTCTGGCAGCCTGGTCGGAGACGGACAACGGTGACGGCATGAAGCCACCGCCCGACCCGCGCTACCGCCACCGCTTTTCCGTCGACACGCCGTGCACCTCGGCGTCGATCGCGCCGGCAATCGGACGGATCTCTAACGCCCCGTTGCGCATGGCGGTTTCGCTCCCTGGCATGGACGCAAACCTAGCCCAGCAGCCCGGCGCCGGAAAATCCACCGAACACGCCCAGCGCGCAGGTCAGCACGGCAACGATCAGCACCGTCCACAGATACCAGCCGCGCAACCGGTGCGCGGGCGGCAGGGCCCTGACGGCGAGCGCGATCAGGAACCCCAGCACCAATGGCAGCATCAGCGCATTCATCACCTGCACGCCGACATTCAGCGACACCAGGTCAGGCCAGACGGCCACCACCACCGCGCCGCCGATCACGCAGACCGCATAGACGCCGTAGAACCAGCGCGCCTCGAACGGCCGGTATTCCAGGGAGTGCCGATAGCCTGACACCTCGCCCAGCCCCCAGGCAAAGGCGAGCGAGCAGACGATCGCGGCCACCATGCCGGCTCCCAGCACGCCCGCGCCGAACACCAGGTTACCCATCGCAGTGCCGAGGAACGGCGTCAGCGCCTGGGCCATGTCGCCCACTGTGGAGAGCGAGGCGTCCGGATGCTTCCCCCCGATCGTCGCTGCGCAGGCGATCAGCACGGCCGCCATGACAAGTTGAGTGATCAACGCACCCACCGCCGTGTCCCAGCGCGCGGCGGCGTAATGTTCCGGTCGCAACCGTTTATCGGCAATCGCGGATTGCTGGTAAAAGATCATCCATGGCATGATCACCGCGCCGATATTGGCTGCGGCCAGGTAGAGATAGTCCTCGTTGGCGTAAGGGATATTCAGACTGCCCGTCAGCAACGCGGCCGGATCCGGATGCGCCGCCCAGGCGACGAAGAAGAACGCCAGCTCGAACAGACCCAGGATGATTGCCGCCCGCTCCACCCGCCGATACGACCCGGTGACCACCACCGCCAGCAGGGCAATGGCGGCGATCGGCAGCGATGCGAAGCGCGGCACCCCATAGAGCTCGCCCACCCCGGCGACGCCGGAAAATTCGGTGAGCAGGGCGCCGACAGTGGCGATGCCCAGCCCGGCGGCGGACACCCAACCCCAGAATTGGCCAAACGTGTGGCAGATCAGGTCGCCATGGCCGCGGCCGGTGAAGATACCCAGCCGGACGGTCAGTTCCTGCACCATGTAGAGAATGGGGATCAGCACAAGTTGCAGCGCCAGCAGCCGATAGCCCCATTGCACCCCGCTCTGCCCCGCGGTGATCACGCTGCCGACGTCGGTATCGGCCAACATCACAACCAGACCGGGGCCAAATACCGCCAGCCCAAGGGCCAGGCGCGTCGGTCGGGTCGCGGCCGGTCGACCCATTGGGGCGGGCAAGTCGCTCATCTGGCGTCGGTCCCTCGGGTTGCTCAATCGTGCCGTGCCCGGATGCCGGTGCCAGCGACGAATTGCAAGTCACTCGCAACTCGTCGCGGGTCAGATAATGGGCGGCTGATGCCCTGTCAACCTTACCGGCCGCCCGCGTTGATTTGCCCCGGCGTTTGGCGGAGAAAGCGCATCCCTCGCGGACTCTTCACGGACCAATCCACCCATGCACGAGCTTTACCTGCACAACAGCCTGACGCGTCGGAAGGAGCGGTTCGTGCCGCTCGATCCCCAGCACGTGCGCATGTACGTGTGTGGCGCAACGGTGTACGACCTCGTGCATGTCGGCAATGCGCGGCCGGAGGTGGTCTATGACGTACTGGCGCGGCTGCTGCGGCGGCTCTACCCGCGCGTGACCTATGTGCGCAACATCACCGACGTCGAGGACAAGATCAACGCGCGCGCGAGCGAACTGGGCGAGCCGATCGCGGCGCTGACGGCGCGCACGATCGCCGATTACCACGCCGACCTGGCGGCGCTCGGCTCGCAGCCGCCGGACATCGAGCCGCGCGCGACGGCGCATATCCCGGAGATGATTGCGCTCATCGAGCGGCTGATCGCCGGCGGACATGCCTACGCGGCGGACGGCCATGTGCTGTTCGCGGTGAAGAGCTATCCAGCGTACGGCCATCTGTCCGGCCGCAGTCCGGACGAACTGCTGGCTGGCGCGCGCATCGATGTAGCGCCGTACAAGCGCGACCCGGGCGATTTCGTGCTGTGGAAGCCATCCCCGGCCGGTTCGCCGGGCAGGCTCTGCCGGACCTGCCGGGCTGGGCGTCGCCGTGGGGCCGCGGCCGCCCGGGTTGGCACATCGAGTGCAGCGCGATGGCGTGGCGCTATCTCGGCGAGAATTTCGACATCCATGGCGGTGGGACCGACCTGATCTTCCCGCACCATGAGAACGAGGCGGCGCAGAGTTGCTGCGCGTTTCCCGGCAGCCACTTCGCGCGCTACTGGGTGCACAACGGCATGCTGCTGGTGAATGGCGAGAAGATGTCGAAGAGCCTCGGCAACTTCACCACGTTGCGTGACGCGCTGGCCGGCGTGCCGGGGGAGGTGGTTCGGTTGTTGCTGCTGCGCACGCAGTATCGTTCCACCCCCGATTACTCTGACGCGGCGATGACCGAGGCGCGGCGCGAGCTCGATCGGTTCTATCGTGCGCTGGAGCGGTATCCGGACATCGCCGCGGTCGACGCGCCCGCCGCGGTGATGGACGCGCTGTGCGATGATCTGAACACGCCGCTGGCGATCTCGGCGATGCACGCACTGGCCGACGCGGCGCTGGCGGGCGACTTCGACGCGGCGTGTGGGTTGCGCGCGGCGGGCGGGATGCTGGGGTTGCTGCAGGCGGACCCGGGCACATGGTTCCGCGGCGCCGGCGAGGACACCGCCGCGATCGAGGCGGCGATCGCCGAGCGGCTGGCGGCGCGAAAGGCGAGGGACTTCGCTCGGGCGGACGCCATTCGTGCCGGGCTGGCGGCGCAAGGGATCGTGCTGGAGGACGCGGCAAGCGGCACGACGTGGCGCCGGACTGGCGGATGACCGGCGCGCCAAGGGATGACCGGCGTGCGGGTGACCGATGACCGGGTGCACCGGCGGATGACCGGCCGTGAGGGCGGCGCCGACCTGGCGCCGATGGGAAACTCGCCAGTGGTGGTGCTGGTGCGCCCGCAACTCGCCGACAACATCGGCGCCTGCGCGCGTGCGATGGCGAATGGCGGGTTGTTTCATCTGCGACTGGTAGCGCCGCGCGACGGCTGGCCGCAGGAGAAGGCGTGGCGCATGTCCTCGGGTGCCGATCGCATCCTGGATGCGGCGACAGTGTATGCGACGGTGGCCGACGCGGTGGCTGATCTGCACCACGTCTTCGCCACCTGTCCGCGGCCGCGGCACGTCGTCAAGCCGGTGCTGACCGCGCGCGGCGCGGCGCTGGAACTGCGCGAGATCTGCGGCCGCGGCCTGGCAGCCGGGCTGCTGTTCGGGCCGGAGCGTGCGGGGCTGGACAATGACGACATGGCGCAGGCGGATGCGCTGGTGCGGTTTCCGCTCAACCCCAGCTTCATGTCGCTGAACCTGGCGCAGGCGGTGATGGTGGTGGCGTACGAATGGTGGACCGCCACCGAAACGACCCCACCGCGCGAGCTGATGACGAATGAGGCGCGGGTGGCGACCAAGGCGGAGCTGGAGAATTTCCTGGGGCACCTGACGGACCAGCTCGATGCGTGCGGCTTCCTGCGCAACCTGCCGAAGCGGCCGGGCATGGTGCGCAACATCCGCCATCTGTTCGAGCGCGGCGAGGTAACCGAGCAGGAGCTGCGCACGCTGCATGGGATCGTGACCGAACTGGCACTGGGTCGGCGGCAACTAGGGCGGCGGGAAGAGGGCGAACCGAATTCCTCGGCCGGATACCAGGCGCCCGAATGATCGAACTCTTAGGTGCTACCCCCGTCATGCCGGCGAAGGCCGGTATCCACGACTTTTCTTTGCTGCAACGAAGGCAAGTCGTGGATATCGGCCTCCGCCGGCATGACGGGGGTAGCGGCCCGTGCACCAATGTTTGGCCGCCGGCCTGACGTCACCTCCGGATCGTTTCAGTGCCGCGGTGCATCGCTGCCGATCAACCTGCCGCTGCGGCCCCCAGGACCTCGCGACCGCGGGCGGTCAGTACGACCGCGCAATCACCCATTGCCTTGCCTGGCGCGTGGTCGATCCTGACCAGGTCACCATCCACTGCCGCTTCCCAAATCGGCAGCCGTGGGCAGGAGGTACGCCACGCCTCCATCACGTCGCCATAGCAGCGCGGACGCGCCGCCACCCATTCAAGGAACTGCACGATCAACAGATCCGCCGGCAACGTCTGCGAGGTATCACCCATGGGGTCCTTCCGGGATGGGCTGGATCGGCGTCGCCCATTCATTGACCAGCGTATAGCCAACCCCCAGCAGCACCGGGCCCAGGAATATGCCGAGCAGGCCGAATGCCAACGCGCCGCCAAGCACGCCAAGTACGGTCAGCACGAACGGCAATTGCGCCCCCCGCGCGATGAACCACGGGCGGATCACACTGTCGGCGCCGGATACCGCCAAGACCCCGTAGATGGCGAGAAATACGCCCCAGCCGAGATGTCCGCCGGCCATCAGCCAGAGCGCGGACGGGATCCACACCAACGGGGGGCCGACCGGCAGCACGGCGAGGAAGCCGGCGACGGCGCCCAGCAGCACCGGCCGCGGCACGCCGGACGCCCAAAGGCCGAGCGCCGTCAGGATCCCCTGGATCACCGCGGTGCCGAGAATGCCGTAGACCACGCCGCGCACGGTCGCGCCGGTGACCGCGATCAGACGGTCCGCGCGTTCGCCGGCGATGCGCCACAGCAGGTCGGTCATCCGCTCGGCGATCGGCTCGCCATAGACGTAGAAGAAGAACGCGACGAACAGCGCGAGAATGAACAGCAAGACGCCCCGGGTGATGCCGAGCAGCAGGTCAAAGCCGCCTTCCAGGATCACGCCGACATAGGGCCTGAACGCCTGCAGCATCTCGGATATGTCGGCGGCCCAACTGTTCCAGATATCGGCGAAGCTGGGTCCGACGAAGGGGATCGCATCGACCCAGCCGGGTGACGTGGGCAAACCCGCGTGCACCGAAGACTCGATCATCCGGCGCAGCAGCCCGACGTCCTCCGCGCTTGGCGTGGCGATCGCCAGCGGCAGCACCACCATGACGGCGGTCAATGCCACCATCAGCCCGGCCGCGGGCGAGCGGCGCAGGTGCAGGTGCGTGCGCAACCACTCGAACACCGGCCAGGTGGTGAACGCGAGGATCGCCGCCCAGAGCAACGACGACATGAACGGCAGGAGAACAAGGACACAGCCGATGCCGATGCCGCCGAGCAGCAGCGCCATCAACACCCGTTCGGCGGTCATGCTGTCCCCCTCCGGACTTTGGCATCCCCCACCTTGAGCGTGGCCAACCGTTGGTACCTGATGGCTGGAGCACCTGATGGCTGGGGCACCTGACGGCTGGTCAAGTGCGCAGGCCGCCTGTAGCTTCGCGCCGCGCTTTCGGGGGAGGTCAATTATGCCACGCTTCGCCGCCAACCTGTCGATGATGTTCAACGAACATCCCTTCCTCGACCGTTTTGACGCGGCGGCCAAGGCCGGATTTTCGGGTGTCGAGTTCCTGTTCCCTTACGACCACCAGGCGGCCGAACTCAAGCGTCGGCTGGGCGCCAACGGGCTGACCCAGGCGCTCTTCAACATGCCGCCCGGCGACTGGGCAAGCGGTGAGCGAGGCCTGGCGGCGCTGCCGGGTCGCCAGGCGCAGTTCCGCGATGGCGTAAAGCTGGCGCTGGACTACGCGGCGACGCTCGGCTGCAAGCTGGTGCACTGCATGGCCGGCATCGTGCCCGCGGGCGTGTCGCAGACCACCGCCGCCAGCGTGTATGCCGCCAACCTGGCCTGGGCGGGCGAGCGCGCGCTGGAAGCGGGCGTGAAGCTGGCGATCGAGCCGATCAACCACCGCGACATGCCCGGCTATTTCCTCAACACCGAGGCGCAGGGAGCGGCAGTCGTCGAGGCGATCGGCTTCGACCGCGTCGGCTTGCAGTTCGACGTCTATCACTGCCAGACCACCGAGGGCGACGTCACCAAGCGTATGGAGCGGCACTTGCCGGTGATCGTGCACATGCAGATCGCTGATGTGCCGGCGCGCAACGAGCCGGGCACCGGGGAGATCGGCTGGCCGTTCGTGTTCCGCCGGATGGATGAGCTGGGCTATACCGGATGGGTCGGTTGCGAGTACCGCCCGGCGGGAGACACCGTTGCCGGGCTGGCCTGGCGGCAAAAATTCGCGGTTTGACGTTGGCGTCCAGCAGGGGCGCCCGATTGGCGTCCGCGGTCGGGCGGCAAACGGGGTGGGGAAACGCGGCGGCCAGCCGGGCGCACACAGGAGACAGAATATGAAAATCGGATTCATCGGTCTCGGGATCATGGGACGGCCCATGGCGCTCAATCTGAAGGCCGCCGGCCACGAGCTTGCCGTGCCAGAGCGCGCCAGCCTGACCGCGGAACTGCGTGCCGCCGCTAAGGTGCTGCCCGATGCCAGGTCGGTCGCGGCGGCATCCGAGGTGGTGATCCTGATGGTGCCCGACACGCCCGATGTCGAGTCGGTGCTGTTCTCGCCCGACGGGGTCGCCGGCGGGCTGAAGAAGGGCACGCTGGTGATCGACATGTCGTCGATCAGCCCGATCGCCACCAAGGATTTTGCCGCGCGGATCAACGCGCTGGGTTGCGACTACGTCGACGCGCCGGTGTCGGGCGGCGAGGTCGGCGCCAAGCAGGCAACGCTGACCATCATGGTTGGCGGCCATGCTGCGGCGTTCGACCGCGCCAAGCCGCTGTTCGACGTCATGGGCAAGAACATCACCCATGTTGGCGACATGCCCGGCGCCGGTCAGATCTGCAAGGTGGCAAACCAGATCATCGTCGCGCTGAATATCCAGGCCGTCTCCGAGGCTCTTGTATTCGCATCTCGCGCCGGGGCCGATCCGGCCAAGGTACGGCAGGCATTGATGGGCGGGTTCGCCTCCTCACGCATCCTTGAGGTGCACGCCGAGCGGATGATCAACGGCACCTTCAATCCCGGTTTCCGCATACGGTTGCACCAGAAAGACCTTAACCTCGCGCTGTCGGCGGCGCGTGAACTGGGCCTTGCGCTGCCCAACACAGCCATGGCACAGCAGATGTTCTCCTCGTGCGCCGCACATGGCGGCGCCGATCTCGACCACTCGGCCCTGATCCTGGCGATCGAGGGACTTGGTTCGCATTCGATACGTACTCGGTCATAATAGGCACAATGCGTCGCTCAGCATGATCGCAGTTGAAATTTCGGGATAAGCTGGCTAGGATATTAGACCCTCACCGATTCTGAGACATCGCCAGGGGGGCGATCGGTGAGGGGCTAGGAAGTCCATAATGTCCATGCGCTTCACCGAGATCGGCCAGCAACTGCGGGCCTACCGCCTTGAGTCGGGCCTGCGTGCCGAGGAGATCGCCGCCAGGTTGGGCGTGTCGCGCGCCGCACTCTACCGCTATGAAAAAGGCGAGGTGATCAAGCTCGACACAATCAAGAGATTGGCCGAGTTGCTGAAGATTTCGCCGCTCTCGCTGCTGGGAATCGGCGTCGAGTACTACAGCAGACCGGTCGGATACTACGAGCGAATCCGTCAGATTGAGGAGACAGCGGACCAGATTCTGCAATTGCATGGACCGGTCTGTTACCTCACTACATCCGACGCCTACGACGAGGTCCTGGCCGAGGCGTTCGAAGAGGCGGCCGATCAGGCGGGCAACGAACGCGCGGCAATGCGCAGCATGACCGAGCAGGTCTTAGGCATCCTCAAGGCGCGCAAGCGCATGTACGGGCTGCGCCGGCCCGGCATCATCACCATGGTATCGATCGGTGCGGTCCAACGCATGCTGGAAGACGGCGTTGCAGGTGGTATCGCGCTGTCAGATCGCGTCCGCCGGTTGTGCCGTCAGGTCGCTGAGGCAGAGGTCGAAAATATTGCCGCGCTGATGGAGACCGAGCCGATGGGACTGCAATTCGGGGTCGTCGTCGGGGCGGAGCCCACCTCGTCGTTCAAGATCCTGCGGTCGCGCGACCGCGTCAGTCTCGCGGTGAACCCGTTCCGACCGGACGCACGTCCCAGCTCGCATACCGGGGTCGCGATGATCACCGGGGCCGATGAGGCGATTGCCGCACATCAGCGCGTAGCCGAGTCGAGCTGGCGAGAGGCCGTGAAGGGACCTACCGGCGCGACGCGGCTGCGGCAGATGATCGCGCAAACCAACCGCAACTGATACCGGCGGCCTGAAATGATGACTTGTTCGTCATTTCGGGCGTCGGGTATCGCGCGCAGGGCTACCCGGGGACAGCAGGCTGTGGCCATGCGTCAAACCAAGGCTCACACCGGCAGAAGCCGACCTGTGCTTGCAGGTTACTAGCCGCCGGTATTAAACGCGCGGCAGATCGGCACCACACCGGCTGGGCGCCATCGTCGCCGGGTTCTATGCTGTGGGCGATGTCAGGACCTTCTTCCTCCCCACCTTCGTCCGGTCCCTTGGGGGACCATCCCAAGCTGCCGGCTCACCCGGACGTGACGATCGAGTCCAGCCGGCGCGTGTGGAACGGACGGTTTCCCCTCGACGTTGTGCGGTTTCGCCACCGCCGGTTTGATGGATCGGAATCGGGCCTGCGAACCTGGGAACTCTGGCGGCGCGGCCGAGCCGCTGCGTTGCTGCCCTATGACCCGACCTCCGACGCGGTGGTACTGATCGAGCAGTTTCGCCTGCCCGCGCTTGCCGCTGGCCTGGACCCGGTGCTGTGGGAAATCCCCGCCGGCCTCCTCGATCGACCGGAGTCCGCGGAGGCCACCGCCGTGCGCGAGGCCCAAGAGGAGGCCGGCCTGGTGCCGGACCGAGTTGAACCGATTGGCGATATTCTGTTGACACCAGGTGGCTGCGATGAGGTTTGCTCGCTCTTCGTGGGCCGGGTGCGTGTTCCCGCGACCGACACTGGTGGAATTGCCGGAATGGCCGGCCTCGCGGCGGAGAATGAGGACATCCGAGTGCGAGTATGGCCCGCTGTCGAGGCAATCGAGGCAGCACTGGCGGGTCGGTTCCCTAACGCCGTGACAATGGTGGCGCTGCTGTGGTTCGCGGCGCGGCGAGACTGGCTACGACAAGAGTGGGCAAGGACATGACGGAGCGGCTTTACGAGGATGACGGACAGCTTCAGACAATGCAGGCGCACGTGGTCGCCAGCGGACCGGCGGGGATTGTACTCGATCGAACTGTGTTCTATGCCCGCGGCGGCGGACAACCCGGCGATCTCGGGATGCTGCGCTGGGACGGTGGCGAAATGGCGATTGCCGACACCGTCAAAGGTGAGGGCGCGACGATCCTCCATGTTCCCGCCGCGGGGGCGGAGTCGCCACCGATCGGCGCAGCGGTCCGCGGCACGATCGACTGGGGCAGACGGCATCGGCTGATGCGGATGCACACCGCGATGCATCTGCTGTGCAGCCTGATCAAGGGCGCCGCGGTGACCGGCGGCGCGGTTGGTGCCGACCGGTCACGGCTGGATTTCGATCTGCCGAACCCGCCGCCGAAGGAAGCAGTCGAGGCCGGCGTGAATGCCCTGATCGCCGCGGATCACCTGGTGCACATGGAGTGGGTGGATGAGTCTGTATTGGACACCAACCCGGCGCTGGTGCGGACCCTGTCGGTCCAGCCGCCACGTGGCACCGGGCGCTTGCGGCTAGTCCGGATCGGGCCGGCCGAAGCGCCAGTTGATCTGCAGCCATGCGGCGGCACCCATGTCATGCGGACGGGTGAGATCGGCCGCATTGCGGTGCTGAAGATCGAGAACAAAGGCAAGCAGAACCGGCGGATCATCATCGCGCCGGTCGACCTGGGTTGATGGGAAAGAGCGGTTCTTAACAGGGCACGGCGAAACATTCCCCCTTCCCCTCCGGGGGGCGGGGCTGGACAGCCGGAGGCTTCGATGGGACCCCGGCACTCACCCTTCCGCCCAACCTTGGTCCGCTTCGCAGCCCAAGCCCTCAAGGGGAGGGGAGAGTCTTTCCGTTGGGCGTGCGCTTGTCCTGGTGCCGATCGGGTCAGGTCATGACGTTCCGGAATGCGATCAAGCCGCTTTCTCGCAGTTGACCATCCACGGCGTGCCGAACTGGTCGACCAGCATGCCAAAGCGTTGGGCCCAGAAGGTCTCCCCGATCGGCATCCGCACTGTGCCGTTTTCGGCCAATGCGTGGAATACTCGTTCCGCCTCCGCCGGATCGTCGATACCGAGCGTCACCGAGAAGCCCTGCATCGCCTGCTGGTGGTCCGGCGGCGCGTCGGATCCCATCAACACCTTGTCACCCACAGCCATGCGAGCGTGAATGATCTTGCTTCGCCACGCCGGTGGCACGTTCTCCGCCGCCGGCGTGCCGTCGTGCGGCATCATCGCGATGATTTCGCCGCCAAGCACCTTTGCGTAGAACTTGAACGCCGCCTCGCATTGGCCGGGGAAAAACAGATATGGGTTCATTTGCATGGTCGCCTCCTCTGGAACATGACAATTCTGATTCAGAACGAAATGCGCCCCTGGTCACGCGTGCGCGAAGCGCACAACCGCGATCGGCGGCAGTCGGGCATCGAGCGGCGCCCAGGAATCACCGCCATCCTCGGAAATCCACAACCCGCCGCTGGTCGAACCGAACGCGACAAGCTCACCGCTGTCGTCGACCGCCAGCGCATGGCGCCATACCAGATCATAGGCGTGGCGTTGCGGCAGGCCGTTGCGCAGGATGTCGAAGCTCTGCCCGCCATCGCGGGTGCGCGCCACCACGACCTTGCCGTCGACCGGGATGCGGCGTTCGTCCTTGATTGCGGGAACGAACCAAGCGGTGTTTGGATCGCGCGGGTGCGCCACCACGGCAAAGCCAAACTTCGACGGGCGGATTGCCGTCACCTCGTGCCACGTGGCGCCGCGATCCTCCGATCGGAAGACGCCGTTGTGGTGCTGGCACCACATTACCGCGGGCCGCGCGGCACAGCGCGCCAGGCAATGCACGTCCTGCGCGATCGGATCACCAGACCGTTCCGGTGGCATGTACTCGTTGTACATACCCTGGTTGATCAGTTGCCAGGTCATTCCCGTATCGGTACTGGCCCATATGCCCGCGGTTGAGATGCCGAGACGAATATCGGCGGGATCGCCCGGGTCGATCAGCACGTTGCTGATGCCGGGCTGCTCGCCACCGGCAACGCCCATCCACTGCTTCCGCTCGGGCATGCGCCACAACGCATCGTTCAGCGACCAGGTCTCGCCGCCGTCGTCGGAGCGGAACAACCCGCCGGGCATCGTACCGGCCCATAGCCGGCCATCGACGCCACCCGGCTCGATCGCCCAGATCCTGCCGAGCGACCAGGGATGCGGATCGTCGCCGGCATCGTCCGGCTTCGGCGGAAACGCCGGCGCGGGCAGCTCGTGCCATGATCCGGCTCGCTCGCGGCGCCACAGTTTCGTCCCGAAATGACCGAGATCGAGCGCGGCATGAACCGTATCGCCATCCGCCAGTACGGCGCTGACCGGATCGCCGAGGAACCGCGTGTCGCCGATGTCCCACGCCCCATTGCGGCGGACAATTTCGAACAAGCCCTTGCGGGTTCCGACATGCAGCCGATCAGTCATGTCGCTGGTCTCCTTCCTCAACCACCCGTCAGCGCCTGGAACACATGGATCTCGTCGTCGCTCGCAACGGGATCGGACAGTCGCGAACGGTCGTGCACCAGGTCGCCATTCACATACACCGCCACGTGCCGGCGCAGCACATTCTGGTCATCCAGCACATATCCGCGCAATGCCGGCCGCGTGGCGAACACCGCGTCCAGCGCCTGGGCCACAGTCGCGGCATTCACCTGCATGCTGGGTACTGGCATGAAGCGCTGCAATGCGCTGGTGAACGAGACCGTCGGCATGAATTCTCCGTCTTGACCCAACATGTTGATATCAACATATTTGGCACAATGTCAACGCGCGCGGGCCTGCCGTTCGAGATCACCCTTCACATACGCGATACCTGCCTGTGCCTGCACCTGCAGCGAGCGGCGCGCACGGTGGCGCGGCGGTTCGACGACGCGCTGCGCCCGCTAGGCCTGACCAACGGCCAGTTCTCGTTGCTGATGTCGCTCAACCGGCCTGCGCCGCCGAGTATCGGCAGCGTGTCGGCCTTGCTTGCGATGGATCGCACGACGCTGACCGCTGCCCTCAAGCCGCTGGAACGGCGCGGGCTGGTCAAGGTGGTGATTGACGACGCTGACCGACGTAACCGCCGTCTGGTGCTCACCTCCGCTGGGCGGGCGCTGCTGATCGCCGCGGTCCCGGTGTGGAAGCGCGAGCACGCGGCGATTGACGGTCTTCTTGCCGCCGCGGATGTGGATCGTTTGCGTGCCGATCTGCGTGCCCTGGCCTGACCGTCGGGGCTCGGCGCCAAGTGGCGATCCGTCAGACCCCGCCCCACACCTCGCGCGCCACATCCACGCATAGCCGCAGCTTGTCCCATTGCTGCTCTTCGGTCAGCAGGTTGCCGTGCTCGGTCGAGGCGAACCCGCACTGCGGCGACAGCGCCAACTGCTCCAGCGGCAGATACTTCGCCGCCGCGTCGATCCGGCGCTTCAGCGCGTCCTTGCTTTCCAGCTCGCCGGTTTTTGACGTGACCAGCCCGAGCACCACGATCTTGTGGCCGCGTGGCACGAAGCGCAGCGGCTCGAACCCGCCGGCGCGATCGCTGTCGTATTCCATGAAATACGCGTCGGCGTTGATCTGGTTGAACAGCACCTCGGCCACCGGCTCGTAACCGCCCGACGCCACCCAGGTGGATTGGAAGTTGCCGCGGCACAGATGCATGCTGATCGTCATGTCGGCGGGGCGGCCCTCGATCGCCCGGTTGATCATGCCGCCGTAGATCTGCAGCAGGTTCTCCACGTGCTCGCCGCGCGCGACCAGCCCGGCGATCTGCTCGGGATCGCACAGATAGGCGATGTTGACCTCGTCGAGTTGCAGGTAGCGGCAGCCGGCGGTGGCGAACGCCTGGACCGCATCGTGATAGGCCTGGGTCAGGTCGGCGAAGAACATGTCCATGTCGGGGTAGGTCTTCGCGTCGATCGCGCGCCGTCCGCCGCGGAAATGCACCACGCTGGGCGACGGGATGGTCTGCTTCGGGATGGCGGTTCGCACGAGGGACGCAACGAACCGCCAGTCGTCGACCATGACCGGCTTGTTCCAGCGGATCGGTCCAGTGACCCGCAGCGCGTGCGGCAGCGGCACGTTGCCCTTGAATTGGATCTTCACTTCCGGTTCGTAGAGTTCCACACCGTCCAGGCCCGAGACGAAATCGTAGTGCCAGTAAGCGCGCCGGTATTCTCCGTCGGTCGCGGCGCGCAGTCCGATCTCCTCCTGCTTGCGGATCGCCGCCGGGATGCAGCGGTCCTCGATCGCCCGCAGCGCTTCCGCCGTCATCGTGCCGGCCTTGTGGGCGGCACGGGCCTCGCGCAGTTCGATCGGCCGTAACAGGCTTCCGACATGATCGGCGCGGAATGGTGGGCTTGTGCGCGATGTGATGGCTGAAGTTGCCGTTGAACTGGACATCTTGCGTTCCTCCTGCACCCGATATGGTCCCCGGGGGGCCTCTGCGCCGCCATGCGCCACCGCTCACGGCTGTGTCAACCATCCCGTGCAGGCATGGACCCGGGGCGACGAAGCCCCTATCTGTGCGGCCCGCCGCCAGTCGCGTCCTGTCAGATCCGGAACCTGATGCCCCTCCCTCGCCTGCTCGAGCATCACGCCGAGCTCTGCCACCGCCACGCTCGGCTGGTTGTCCTGGCCAGTGTGCTGGTTGCCGTGCTGTCGGGCTTCTACGCGGCGCACCATCTCCGCGTCAGGTCACCAACACCGATGACCTGTTCGACGCCAGTCTGCCGTGGCGCCAGCGCGCCGCCATGTTCAACCGCGATTTTCCGCAGTTCAACAACCTGCTGGTCGCCGTGATCGACGCGCAGGAGCCGGAGGAAGCCGATGCCACCACGGCGGATCTGGCCACGGCGCTGGCCGCCGATCATGCACACTTCCTGACGGTCCGCCGCCCGGACGCCTCGCCGTTCCTGCGCAAGGAGGGGCTGCTGTTCCTGGACGTCAAGCAGTTGTCCGCCCTGCTCGACAGTACCGATCGATGCCCAACCCTTCCTGGGCCAGCTCGTGGCGGATCCAACGGCACGCGGACTGTTCTCGGCGCTGGCCCTGCTCGGCATGGGGGCGAGCCGGGGCGAGGCCAATCTCACGCCCTACAATGGGGCGCTTCAGGCATTCCACCAGGCGATCGCGCGTGCGCTCGATGGGCACGCGACGCCGCTGTCGTGGCAGCGCCTGTTGGGCGGCAGCCTGTCCGATCTGGCCGGCAAGTACCGCTTCGTGTTGGTGCAGCCGCGGCAGAATTACGGCGATCTTGAACCCGGGGGCGCCGCCACGCGGGCGATGCGCGCGGTGGTCGCCGATCTGCCCTTCGTCAAAGCCGGCGAGGCACGGGTCCGCATCACCGGGCAGATCGCTCTCGCGGATGACGAGTTCGCCACCGTGGTGCAGGGAATGGTCGCGGGCCTGATCGGCAGCGTGCTGCTGATCACGTTGTGGCTGTTTCTCGCGGTGCGAACCTGGCGGCTGATCGTGCCCATCCTGATGACGCTGGGTCTCGGGCTGATGTTGACCTTGCTGTTCGCCTCCGTGGCGGTCGGCACGCTCAACGTGGTCTCGGTGGGCTTCGGGATCCTGTTCGTCGGCATCGCGGTGGACTTCGCCATCCAGTTCAGCGTCCGCTACCGCGAACGGCGCTGGGAGTTTTCCGATCCGGCCGAGGCGCTGCGCCAGAATGCGCTGCGCGTCGGGCCGCAAATCCTGATCGCCGCGCTGGCGACCGCGTCGGGTTTCCTGGCCTTCGTACCGACCGCTTTCGCCGGCGTGGCGGAGCTCGGGCTGATCGCCGGCGTCGGCATGCTGATCGCCTTCCTGTGCACCATCACCCTCCTGCCCGCCGCCATCGCGCTATTCCGTCCGGCCGCCGAGGGCACCCAGATCGGGCTCGCCTGGGCCGCGCGGCTCGGTGACGATCTGACGCGCCGGCACCGACCCGTACTGGGCGTGTTCGCCGCGTTGGTGGTGCTGGCGCTGGCGGTCTCGCCGCGCCTGGCCTTCGATGCCAATCCGCTGGACACGCAGAACCCGAACACCGAGGCGATGCGCACGCTGCGCGACCTTATGAACTCGCCACTGACCAATCCGTTCAGCATCGACATCCTGACACCGAAGGTCGCCGACGCAGCGGCGCTGGCCGAGAAGCTGCGGAAGCTGCCGACGGCCGCCCAGGTGATCACGCTGGAGAGCTTCGTGCCTGACGATCAGCAGCAGAAGCTGGCGCTGATCGCCGACGCCAACAGTATCCTGGCGCCGACCCTTTTGGCGCCGAGTTCGGTCGCGCCGGTGACTCCCGAGCAGATCCGCCTCGCTGCGAAGACCGCACTGGCGCAGATTGATCCGGCACTCGGCAAGCTGCCAGCCGATCATCCGCTGGCCGCCATCGACGCCGATCTTAAGCGGCTGCAGACGGCGCCGGACAAGGTGCTGATGGCAACCGAGCAGGCGCTGACCCGCTTCCTGCCAGACGAGCTCAATCGGTTGCGGGACGTGTTGTCCGCCGGGCCGGTGGCGCTGCGGGACATTCCGCCGGATGTGGCGCGCGACTGGATGCTGCCGGACGGAACCGCGCGAGTGCAGGTGATGCCGACAACGGATGCTGAGAGCAGTGCCGGGCTGCGCCGCTTCGTCACTGAAGTGACCGGAGTCGCGCCGGACGCGGGCGGCTCGGCGGTCACCATCGCGGCGACCGCCGACACCATCACCGGCGCGTTCCGCCAGGCGGCGATACTCGCCGTGATCGCGATCACGGCCATCCTGTCCGTTGTGCTGCGCCGGGTGCGCGACGTGCTGCTGGTGCTGGCGCCGCTGACGCTGTCGTCGTTGCTGACCCTGCTGGTCGCGGTGCTGCTGCCGCTGCCGCTGAACTACGCCAATATCATCGCACTGCCGCTGCTGCTGGGTGTCGGCGTATCGTTCAACATCTACTTCGTGATGAACTGGCGCGCCGGGCGGACGCGGGTGCTGGGCTCGGCGACGGCCCGGGCGATCCTGTTCTCGGCACTGACCACCAGCACGGCATTCGGCTCGCTAGCACTGTCGGCACATCCCGGCACCGCGAGCATGGGCAAACTGCTGCTGATCAGCCTGGGCTGCACGCTGCTGGCCAGCCTGGTGTTCATCCCGGCACTGCTGGCGTCGCTGCGGCCACCAGCGCCGGGTGGTTGAACCTGCCGTTAACCTGGGGCTGCCAGGGTGGCGGCATGTGGCTGGTGGTTGCCCTGCTTCTGCTGCTCGCGCGCCCGGCGGTTGCCCAACCGGCGGACTGTGCACCGGCTGCGCCGTCCGGCCTGGCGGCACCCGTCTCGGTCGCACCTGTGCCGGCCACACCTGTACCAGCCACACCTGTACCGGTTCTGCCTCTGGCGATCGACATAGCGGGACGCCCCGGGGTGCCAAAAGGCGTCAGCGGTCAGGCTTACATCGATGTGCCCATGGGCGCGCCGACCGTCACCGCATGCAACGACGATCCACCGCCACCGCCGCGTGACATCCTGCATGGCGAGCCGGGGGACGTATTGGGCGGCCCGCCCGCCAACGTGCTGCGTGGCCGGCCATCACCCGACCTGCTGCGAGGACCCGGACGTCCGCACGTCGAGGTCGAGATGCGCTGACGCGATCCGCTTCCGCTGGCGCAGCACTACGTCGATGACCGTGCGCGCCGGATGCCTCGTTGTGGCTCGGCTGCTCGTGCTGCGCCGCCAGGCCGGGTGCGTTGATGAAACTATTGTTGCGTTTTCGGAGCAGTTACCCCGATCATGTCGCCTTCGCGCACGATCGCGGCCAGTTGCGCCTCGCTCCAGTCCCCGGTGCCTGCCGGGCGCATCGGCAGCACCATCCAGCGATAATCCGCGGTCGAATCGACCACGGTCACCTTGGTGCCCTGCGGCAACACGGTGCCCCATTCGGCGATCAGACCGCGCGGATCGCGCACCGCGCGGGATCGGTAGGCGGCGGATTTGAACCAGTATGGCGGGTACCCCAGCACCGCGCGGGGGTAGCAACTGCACAGCGTGCACACCACCAGGTGATGCAGGCCCGGCGCGTTCTGCAGGACGCCCAGCGGTGGCATGCCACGCATCGGGATGCCCAGCATTTCCGCGGCCTTGCTGCCATCTTCCAGCAGCAGCGCGCGATACTCGGGATCGGTCCAGGCCCGCGCAACCATGCGCGCGCCCTGCCCCGGGGAGGCGCGATCGGTGATGGCGATGCGCTCGGCGATCTCCGCTGTCGAGGCGATCCCCTTGTCGGCGAGCAGTTTTCGCACTGCCACCAGCAGGCGCGTGCCGTCGGTTTCCTGGAGCGTCATGCCGGTTCCAGCCATTGCTCGAAAATCTCCACCAGCATGTCGTCGCCGGGATTGTCCCCCGGATTGTTCGCCCCTTTGTCCCTTGGGCGCGCGTCCGGCCAGATTGCCGCCTGCTCGAAGCGCACGTGGTACAGCGCGCGCGGTGGCGCCGGGCGGGCGAATGCCAGGTCCTCCGGGTTCTTGAATGCCCCGAGCGCGCGAACCACCGTGCCGTGCGCGCCACGCACGTAATGCGGCGTGCGGATATGCACCGGTCCTCGGGTTTCCGGCCAATCGTTACGCACTTGCACGCGCGTGCCTGGGGCGAACGCGGCCATCATTCGCGTTCCAGCGCAGCGGTCAGTTCGGCTTCGGTGATGACGCCCTTGCGCAACAGGTTGTCGGTGATCGAGCGGATCCAGCGCTGGTAGTAGGTCAGGCGATGGTAGTCGGCCTCGGGGATCGCCTCGATCCCGCGCCGCAGTTCGTCCACCGTCATCACGTTCTTCATGCCGAGAACCTGGCGCAGCGCATCGACCTCCTTGTCGAAGTCGTTCAGCGCGTGCGGGGCGGTGTCCACCTGCTCGCAGATGTATTTCGATACGCCGCCCATATCGTGATGGGCGCGGGGGGTTTCGTTGTCCATGGGCTGAGAATAGCGCCGGCCTGTGGGCTTGGCGATCCGGTTATCGGCGTGGTAGCGCGATGAGCAGCCCGATATATGCGGTAATGCGCGACCGTCATACGTAGGACAGGTCCGAGGCCAGCCGGCTACCCGACGTTGAGGGTCGGGCCATCTCTGCTACAATCGAGCGTCCAAATCACCAAAAACAGCAGGAGGACTCCTCCATGACCGAAGTCGCTGGCTATCACGCCCATGTCTACTTCAACCCCGCTACCCGATCGGTCGCCGAGCAGTTGCGCGACACCATCGCGGGCAAATTCACCGTCGAACTCGGCCGCTTCAGCGACGACCCGATCGGTCCGCACCCGATCTCGCAGTTCAACGTCATCTTCCGGGCCGAGGAATTCCAAAGCATCGTGCCCTGGCTGATGCTGAACCGTGAGGGGCTCGACGTTCTTGTCCACCCGCTGACTGAAAGTTCCTACGACGACCACAGCAAGAATGCGCTGTGGCTGGGCACGCCGGTGGCGGTGCGGCTCGAAAAGCTGTCTCGGCCGGGCTATCGGCCCGATTTGCTGCCGACTGCCTCGGCCCAGCCGGCCTGACGGCTGCGATCGGCGGACTTCTAGGCAGCTGCTTCAGACGGCACTCGGCGGCGCTCAGTTGCCCACGGCCTCGCCCGGCAGCGTGCCCCAGAACTCGTCGCGCCGCAGCCAGCCGCGGTAGTCGTCGACCTGCACCTGACACCAGTCGGCTTTTGCCGCACAGGAACGGATGCGGCCGATCACGCCGACGTTGAGGATCGCCACGGCGCTCGATTTGTCGTCCGGGTCATGCCGCAAGTTGCGGTCGGCGCCGGTCACCACGAAATCGCGGCGGCCCATCACCATGACCTCCTGCACCCAGCCGCGCACCCCGTCCGCGTCGCGGATCAGCCGCCAGATATCGAACTCCCGCTCGATCTCCACCGGCAGGTCGCGCCGCTGGTAGACCCACTCGATCTGGTAGCGTTCGCCCGGGCCGGCGCGGAGATTGACCTGCGCGGCGCGTAACGACACGAAGCGTGGGATCGGCAGGCCGCTGTTGCTGCCCTTGTTCGGATCTTGCGGCGGTGGCGCCGGTTTGGCCGATTGCGGCTTGGCCGGAAGCGGAGGCGCAGGTGGCGCCGGCGGCGGAGGAAGCGGCAAGGCGACGCTGGCCGGCGGTGCCTTCATGGCGTGCGCCGAACCGTGCGCCCGCACCACCGGCGTTGCGCCGGGGCTATGCCCCCATGCCGGCGTCATCGCCATCAGCAGCAAGCCAAGCGCTGCCAGGCGAAGACCGGACATCGGGACCGCAACGGACATGCTGACTGCGTGCCAAGTCAGCGCCGTGGTGGTCAAGCGTCGGCTCAGATTGCCACGAACTGGCCGGTGCCGACCTCGGACAGGAAGGTGACCACGCCAGCGACCCGAACCCCGGGATACAGCGGGGCCGAGTCCAGCGCCTCGGCGCGCAGTCCCGCCTCGCAGGCGATCAACCCAATGTCCATCGCGGTGGCGGCGTCGCGCAACTCGTCCAGACCGGCGACGCCCGCCGCCTTGATCCGCGCATCGCGATCGGCCTCGGTCAGGCCCGACCAATCCGCCAGCAGCGCGTGGCAGCCGGCGTTGGTGGCGAAGATCACCACGCGCCGCCCGATCGAGGCAGCGCCGGTCGCCAGCACGAAAGCGTAGTGCGCGCGGTCATGTGCGCCGGACAGCAGCAGGATGCCGAGCGGGTCAGACGGCACAGGCGGGCGCCGTCACGTCGCGGTGCGCCGACAGATCCTTGATCGTTGCCCGCGGCCCGCACAGTGCACAGTGTGGGTCGGCCCGCAGCCGCACGGTGCGGAAGCGGCTGGCCAACGCGTCCCAGATCAGCAGCCTGCCGGCGAGCGACTCGCCGATGCCGAGGATCTCCTTCAGCACCTCGGTTGCCTGCAAGGTGCCCATCACGCCGGTGACGGCGCCCAGTACGCCGGCCTCGCTGCAGGTCGGCACGGTCCCCTCGGGCGGCGCCTCGGCATACAGGCAGCGGTAGCATGGGCCGCCGGCATGCGGCTTGAACACTGAGAGCTGCCCCTCGAAGCGCAGCACGGCGGCGGAGACCAGCGTGCGGCGCGCCAGTACGCAGGCGTCGGCCACCAGGAAGCGGGTGGCGAAGTTGTCGGTGCCGTCGCACACTAGGTCGTAGCGCTCGATCAGCGACAGCGCGTTGTCCGCGTTCAGGCGGAATGCGTGCGGTTCGATCCGCACGCCGGGGTTGATCGCGCCCGCTGCGACCGCCGCCGACTCCACCTTGGGCACGCCGATCCGCGCGGTAGTATGGGCGATCTGGCGCTGCAGGTTGGACAGCTCCACGCGGTCGTCGTCGACGACGCCGATGGTGCCGATCCCCGCCGCCGCCAGATACAGCACGAGCGGGCTGCCCAGCCCCCCGGCGCCCACCACCAGCACCCGCGCGGCTTTCAGCTTCGCCTGGCCGGTGCCCCCCACCTCATTCAGCAGGATGTGGCGCGAGTAGCGGCGGATTTCGTCTTCGCTGAAGTCGAGGTCCATGGCTGTTGGTTTCCAGTGGCCTGCTGATCGCCCCCCGCCTATCTCTGGGGTTCGCCGCAGGCGGCAGTGAACTTCGGGGACGGGACCCAGGATATAGTGCGGCGATGACGGAAGACAGAGAAGCGGGACAGGACGGCGCGCTGGTGCTGTTCTCCGGCGGCCAGGACAGCGCGACCTGCCTGGCCTGGGCGCTGGCGCGGTATCGCCATGTCGAGACGGTGGGCTTCGCCTACGGCCAGCGCCACGCCGTGGAACTGACCTGCCGCGCGCCGGTACGTGCCGGCCTTGCGGCGATGGCCGGCTGGAGCGGTCGGCTCGGCGAGGATCACATCGTCGAGATGACCTCGGGCCTGGCCTCGGTCGGCACCACCGCGCTGACCAGCGAGACGGCAATCGAGATGACCGCGGAGGGACTGCCCAACACCTTCGTGCCCGGCCGCAACCTGCTGTTCCTGACCTACACCGCTGCCATCGCCTGGCGGCGCGGGTTGCGGCGGATCATCGCCGGGATGTGCGAGACCGACTACTCCGGCTACCCCGACTGCCGCGACGATACGATCAAGGCGATGCAGCTTGCGCTGAACCTTGGGATGCAGCGCCGCTTCGTGCTGGAGACGCCGCTGATGTGGCGCGACAAGGCGGCGACATGGGAGCTGGCGTGGACGTTGGGTGGACCGGGGTTGGTGGAGCTGATTCGTGAGGCCACGCACAGCTGCTACCTGGGCGACCGGACGCACCGGCATGATTGGGGATATGGGTGCGGGACGTGCCCGGCGTGCGAGTTGCGCGCGTCGGGGTGGCAGCGCTGGCGGGCGGCTCTTGCCAGCAACGCTGCCCCGGGTTGATACGTCGGCCGCGACCGTCGGGAGACATTTTATGAGGCTCAACGCGCTAACCCTCGCCGCCACTCTGGCCGTCGCGCTAAGCGGCAGCGGCACCGCCGCGCAGGCGCAACAGGCGGTCAGCCTACACGCACGCACCGCCGGCGACCTGGCCGAGATGTGCAGCGCCAACCCGCGGGACCCGACCGGCCCGGCGCGCCTGAACTACTGCGATGGCTTTGCGCAGGGGGCGGTCGACGTCGAACTCCTGCATGCCGGCGGGACCAAGCCGTTCTGCATCACCCCGGGCACCAAGCGCGAGGTGACGCTGCACGAATTCGCCAGTTGGGTCCGTGCGGTTCCGTCGCGCGAGTCCGACGGCGCCACCAGCGGGTTGTTCCATTTCCTGGCCGAGCGGTATCCCTGCAAGTAGCCGCGCGGTATCCCTGCAAATAGCCGCGCGCTGGCCTTGCGGACGACCCGGCGACCAACTTGAATGTGCCGAGAAGCAATCAACAACGGGGGGCAACGCACGTGGGCAAGCTGACGGGCAAGATCGCCTGGGTCACCGGGGCCGGCAGCGGCATCGGTGAGGCCGCGGCGCTGGCACTGGCCGAGGAAGGCGCCACGCTGGTGCTGACCGGGCGTCGCCCCGGGCCGTTGCAGGATGTCGCCGCGCGCATCCGTGCGGCGGGAAACACCACCGGCGCGGCGGCGCATGTGCAGCCGGCCGATCTGATGCTGTCGCCTCAGGTGCTGAAGGTGGGTGCCTTCATCAAGGACACGCTGGGGCGGCTGGACATCCTGGTGAACAACGCCGGACTGAACATCACGGACCGGCACTGGAACAAGCTGACACCGGCGGGGATTGACGAACTGGTGCACGGCAACCTGTCGGCGGCGCTGTATTGCGTGACCGTTGCGCTGCCGATGATGCGCGCACAGCAGGACGGCGTGCTGATCCACACCTCGTCGATGGCCGGGCGCTTCATCGGCGGGTTTTCCGGTCCGATCTACACCGCGGCGAAGCATGGCGTGGTGGCGATGAGCCACTCGATCAACATGGAGGAATGCGTCAACGGCATCCGCTCCACGGTGTTCCTGCCGGGTGAGGTGGCGACGCCGATTCTGGACAAGCGGCCGAACCCGGTGGGCCCGGAGGCGCGTGCGCGCATGGTGCAGGCGGCGGATTGCGGCGACCTGATCCGCTACATTGCCTGCCTGCCCAGGCATGTCGTGATGAGCGAGGTGATGCTGGCGCCCACCTGGAACCGCAGCTACGTCGCGAACCTGGAACGTAAACTCTGAGTGTCCGCGCGAGTGGGGTTTCCCTTCTGGATCGTATGGGTCAGAAATCGGACCGATGCCACACGCGCAGCAGGGGGATCGTACCATGCCGCAGCCCGATCATATCTCCAAACTGGGTGTCCCCGATCCGTCCACGCTAGACGACGACCTGCAGGCTATCTGGCGGAAATGCGTGGAGAAGCTCGGCTTTGTCCCGAACGTCTACAACGCCTTCAGCTTGAAGCCGCAACGGCTGCGCAACTTCATGGCGATGTACAACGAGATCATGCTGTCGGAGTCGGGCCTGTCGAAACTCGAACGCGAAATGATCGCGGTCGTGGTTTCCTCGGCGAACCGCTGCTACTACTGCCTGGTGGCGCATGGTGCGGCTGTGCGCATGTTGTCCGGCGACCCCGAGTTGGGTGAGATGATGGCGTTGAACTATCGCGTGGCCGAACTGGACCCGCGGCAACGCGCGATGCTGGACTACGCCTGGAAGATGACGACGACGCCCTGGCTGATCGACGACGCGGATCGTGCGGCGCTGAAGCAGGTTGGCCTGTCGCAGGCCGACATGTTCGACCTGAACGAGACCGTTGCGTTCTTCAACCTGTCGAACCGCATGGCATCCGGCACCGATATGATGCCGAACCGCGAATACCACGGCGCCGCGCGAACCAAATCGTAACGGATGGAAACGTAGGGCGGAAAAGCCGTGCCCCCGGATCAAGGCCGGGGGCACGGCTTTTCCGCCCTACGGACCGGTGCAGTCCCCTCAGCGCAGCTTTTCGATCCACGCCTTGAACGCGGTCAGCATTGTTCCCAGGAAATCCCGCGTGGCCTGGTCGGTCAGCTTGCCCTCGGCGTCGAATTTGCTCGTTGCGCCGCCGATCATCACCTCCGGCCGGTTTAGCATGTGCGCATTGAGGAAGATGAACATCTGCCGCAGGTGATATTGCGCCCGCGCCGTGCCCAGCGCGCCGCCGCTCGCCCCCATTAGCGCGATCGGCTTGCCGTCGAATGGCTGCTCTGGCGGGCGCGATGCCCAATCGATCGCGTTCTTCAACACCCCCGAGGTCGAATAGTTGTACTCCGGCGTCGCCAGCAGCAGCCCGTCCGCGGCCTTGATGCGCGCGCGCAGATCCGCAACGACCGGCGGGAAGCTCTGCACCTTCACGTCCTCGTTGTACAGCGGGATCGGCGCGATATCGAAGATGTCGATCGTCATGCCGGCAGGCGCCAGCTCCTTCGCCGCCCGCAGCGCCGCCGCGTTGAAGGACCCGAGGCGCAGGCTGCCGGCGATTCCGACTATCTTCAGCGTTCCGTCGCTCATGATCTGCTTTCCTTTCGATCGTCGATGCTCCGCGTATCACGCGCCCCCAGCCCTGAACAACTGGGCATCGAACAACTGGGCATCGAACAACAACTCACCGTGCCGGCTGCACCTCGCGCACGCGGTGCCGGCTGACCTCGGCGCCGTCGGTTTCCGCCAGCGGCAGGAAGCCCGGTGAGGCCACCAATGGGATCAGCGCCATCGTCAGGAACACGATCCGAAAATCATGCAGCGTCGGCACGCCGGTGTGCGGCATCACCGTGTCCAGCAGCGCCGCGCTGATCGACACGCCGAACCCCAGCGTAAGCTGCTGCGCCGCGCTGCCCAGGCTGGTGGAGCGGCTGAGCCGTGCCGGCGGGATTTCGGAATAGGCCAACATGTTCGAGGTATTGAACTGCGTGGTCCGCACTACGCCGAACACCAGCAGATAGGCCAGGATCATCCAGTGCGGCGTGCCCGGGTCGAGCAGGGTGATACCCGCCATGATGAACGTGACCACGATCGCATTGGCGAACAGCAGCCGGCGGAATCCCATCAGGCGCAACAGGGTGGACGACATCGGCCGCACCGTGATCGACCCGATCGCCGAAGCGAAGGTCAGCATCCCCGAATGCAGCGGGCTGAGGCCGAAACCAAGCTGGAACAGCAGCGGCAGAAGGAACGGCACCGAGTTCATGCCGGTGCGGCAGATCCCGCCCACCAGCACGCCGATGCGAAACGTCCGGATGCGGAACAGCCCCAGGTCCAGCACGGGATTGGGATGACCGCGCGCGTGCCAGCCGTACAGGCTCAGCGCGAAAGCGGCGGCCGCGAATGACGCCGCGATCACCGTTGGCGACAGCACATGGCGGCCGATATTCTCGAAGCCGAACTGCAGCGTCGCCAGGCCGATGCCGACGATGACGAACCCGCGCAAGTCGAAACGGCTTGGTTTGGTGGCGCGAAAATCCTCAGTGTAGCGCAGCGCCAGAGCGATCCCGACCAGACCCACCGGGATGTTGACGTAGAAGATCCAGCGCCAGTTGAAATAGGTGGTGATGAAGCCGCCGAGCAACGGCCCCACCGTCGGGCCGATCAGCGCCGGGATCGCAACATACGCCATCGCGCGCGCCAGGTCTTCCTTCGGGAACGAGCGCAGCAGGATCAGCCGGCCCACCGGGCTCAGCATCGCTCCACCCATCCCCTGTAGTACGCGCGTGACGACCAGGATCGGCAGGCTGGGCGCGAAGCCGGACAGCGCGGAACCCGTGGTGAACACGATGATCGCCGCACAGAACACCCGGCGCGAGCCGAACCGGTCGGCGAACCACCCGCTGATTGGAATGAACACCGCGAGGCTGAGGATATAGCTGGTGATCGCCAGGCTGAGCCGCACCGGCTCGGTGCCCAGGCTCTTCGCCATCGCCGGGATCGCGGTGGTAATGATTGTCGAGTTCAAGCTGCTCCATGAAAAAGGAGCAGGCGACCACGATGGGAATCAGCAGGCTGGGCTTCTTCGGTGGCGCTATGTCGGTTTGTGTCGTGTCGGGGGGCACCGCTTACCAGGCCATGTCGAGGATCTGCCGCACCACCGCCGGCCCGGTTATCTTGCGCGGGTTGGTGTGCACCCAGCGATCATGCATCGATTCCGCGGCGATGACGTCGAGCTGGTCGGCTTTCACGTCCACGGCGCGCAGCGTGCCAGGCAGGCCCAGGTCGGCGACCAGTTCCGCTACCGCATCGGCTGCCGCCATGCCGGGCCTGCCCATTGCCTCGGCAACCCAGCGCTGGCGTTCCTCGGTTTCCGCAAGGTTGAAGCGCAGGACCGGTGGCAACATGACGCACGAAGTGTAGCCATGCGGCACGCCGGCGGTGCCGCCCAGCACATGGCCGATGCCGTGGCTGGCGCCCTTGGTCACGCCGTTCTGCGATCCCATGATCGACATCCAGGCGCCAAGCTGGCAGTCCAGCCGCGCGTCGAGATCGCCCGGGTTCCGCTTCACCGCGCGCAACCCGCGGCTGAGCAGCCGCAGCGCATGCTGCGAGGCGCCGTCCGACATCGGTTGCGGATTGATCGCGCAAAGGTCTTCCACCGCGTGGTCCACCGCGCGGATGCCGGTGGACAGGAATAGCCATTCCGGGGTGTGAACAGTTGCCGCGGGGTCCATGATCACCATACGCGGCATCATCAGTGGATGCCCGTAGCTTTCCTTCACGTGCCTTATGGTGTCGGTGCAGCCGGCGAAATGGGTGAACTCGCCGGCCGAGAGCGTGGTGGGAATGGCGATCGAGCGCACCGGCGGCGGCTTCATCGGCGCGCGCTCGGTGCGTCCGTCGGCGGCGGTGTGCGCGCGGAAATTGTCGAGCTGCGCCGGATCGCTGACATCGTTGCCCAGGCACAGCCCGACCATCTTTGCCGCGTCGGTCACCGACCCGCCGCCGACCGTCAGCAGTGCGTCGGCACCCGCCGCGCGCGCCTCATTCGCCGCCGCGACCACGTCGGTGCGCGGCGTGTGCGAGCCGATCTTCGTGCACACCCCGGCCAGGCGATTGCCCAGCGCGGCGCGCACCTGGTCGACCACATCGGTTTGGCGCGCCAGCGTGCCGGAGGCCAGCACATAGACCGCGTGCGAGCCGGCGTCGTCAACTCCCTTGGCCATTTCCTCGGCGAGGGCCTCGGCGAAGGGGACGCCGTAGACCACCCGGTCCATCGGCGGGTAGCGATGGGTGCCTCGGATCATGTCTTCGGCTCGCAGAACGTGTCGAGCGCCATGCATTCGGCGCGTTGGCCCTCGTAATCCGCGGCAATACGTTCGTAGAGACGCGCGGCGGCCTGGTAGAACTGCGCCGCGGCCGGGTCCTCGCCGACGAAGCCGGAGATTTCCTCCATCTCCGCCACCCAGCGATACGCTTTCGAATACATCTTCGGCATCGCCCGGGTCAGCCAGCCATGCAGCGCCGGCTGGCTGGCGGACAGCTCGGCGCGCAGCGCGTCCGTGGTGCCGGCGCGCGCGGCGGCCAGCATCATCGCCGCGCCCAGCGCGGTGAAGCCCTTGGTGATGCCGGCATAGGACATCTTCATCGCCGAGGCCGCGCCGATCGGACCGGCTTGCACCCGTGCCTCCAACCCGTATTTCTCCAGTTCCGCGACGTGCGACGCGGCCGGGCCGGAAAGATACAGCTTGGTGCCCTTGCTGCCCGGCGTCGGCGGTCCGCCGATGATGCCGCCATCGACGAAGGTCGCGCCGGTTTCCTCGATCGTGCGCGCGATGCGCAGGACTGTCGGCGGGCTGACCGCGTTGCAGTCGACATAGATCGGTTTCTTCGCCGCCGCGCGCAGGGCGGGGGCGAGCCGGTCGGCCAATCCTTGTGCCTCGCCAGGCGGAACGATCGACAGGATGAAGTCGCACGCGGCGATCTGTTCGTCGGTGGCGCCTGCCATCCCGGCGGCTTTGGCGCGCCTGACCGATGCGTCGCTGCGCCCGCCCAGCGCGGTGCGCACCTCGATGCCGTTCTGCGCCAGGCGCCCGCCGACGCCGCTTCCCATCATGCCAGGCGCAATCACCGCGACAATTGGTTGCATGGGTCTGCTCCTTGCTGATCCGAGGCCCAAGACTGTGCCCAAGCTCGGGACAAGGCAATCGTGCCCGCCGGTGGAGGCGACCGTCAGCCGACGCAATCACCCCTCCGGCACCGCCACCATCACCCGCGCGGCGCGACGCTCCGCCAGCACCAGCAGCAGGCCGGCCAGCAGGATCAATCCCGCGCCGATGAACACCGCCGGTACCGGAATGTCCCCCCAGATCACGTAGCCCAGGATGAACGCCCAGAGCAGCGCCGTGTATTCCACTGTTGCCATCACCGAGGCCGGCGCATGGCGGCAGCCCTCGAACAGCGTGTACTGCGCAACCCCGCCGATCGCTCCGATCGCCAGCAGCAGTCCGGCCTGCGACCAGGTCGGCGTCTGCCAGGTGAAGACGCACGCAATCCCAGTGCCAACCAGGAAGGTTCCGTTGGTGTATAGCATCTGCAGCATCGAGCTCTCGCGCCGCGCGATCCGCCGCATCAGGATGACGCCGTAGCCCCAAAGCGCCGCGGCGATCAGCACCAGCACGGCGGGCCACGAAAACCGCACGTCCAGCGGGTCGGTCGCCATGACGATACCGGCAAAGCCGACCAGCACCGAACCCCAGCGGGCCGGCGTCACGCGCTCATTCAGCAGCGGGCCGGCCAGCAGCGTCACCGCCAGTGGCGAGGCAAAGTATAGACTCAGTAACTGCGCCAACGGCAGCGAGCGCGAGGCGGAGTAGTAGCAGAGCCAGGCCACCAGGGTGATCACGCCACGCAGCGCCAGATTGGCTTTCAGCGGTGTGGCAATGGCGCGGGCGAGCAGCTTCGCGCGGCCGAACGCCAGGCAGAAGATGACGATGGTCAGGCTGCGGCAAAACAGCACCTGCCAGATCGGCATCTCGGCGACCAGCCACTTGATGGTGGCGTCGTGCATCGAGAACATGCCGTACGCCAGCACACCCAGGCCGATGCCGATTGTCGGTGTCTCGATTGCTGTTGCCCGGCGCATGGCGTTCCCCACTCGTCATGTCCCGGGCGCGGTCGTAGTCTGACCGTTCTCATTCGGCAACCGCGAACGGTGCAACGCAGCAACTCATACCGGCTGCCGAAAGTCCCAACTCTCCACTCGTCATGGCCGGCGACGGCCGGCCATCCACGACTGTGTGCCAGGCATGGCGCTGATCTCGGAGGTGCAAGTCCTCTACGGGCCGATTGGCCGGAACCGTTAGCCGAAGGCAACTGCGTTGCAGCGATGCAGAGTGGGGAGGAAGCCGGAGGCAAAACTCGGAGCTGACGAACAGGAACCGGATACGAGGCCGGTGCGGTGGGGTAACCCGGCAGTGGACGGGGAAGCCCAAAGGCCAGTCGGACACGCGCACAGGTAAATCCGGCAGCGCTCGAGGGAAGGATCAGTGTTTTACCCTGGGAGATCTCCCGATCTCTCCAGACGATCGGAGCAGGGGGCCGGCGACGGCCTCCGATGGGCCGGGAGAAGTCAGCAGAGGCCATAGTAGTCCGGGCAACCGGGCGAAGGGCTGAATTCGACAAGCAGGGAGCAGCTTGGACCAATCGATGGACGTGAAGCGGCAGCAAGGCGGCGCGGACCAAGGGGACCTTCTCGACGAAACCCTGAAGGCCGCGTTGCGCCACGGCGCCAGCGGGGAAGGCGGAGCCGGACCTGGGGCGACTGAGGAGCCACAAGCGTCTGCGGCATGGGATCATGAACGAGCCTTGACGCGGCAACAAAATGCCGCGCTGAACCTTGTCGGAAACCGCCGTGATACGCGATCCGTACGTCCGGTGGTGTGAGAGGGGCGCTCCGCGAGGGGCGCCCCTACTCGATTTGCTTGCTGCAAGAAGGAAAGTCGTGGATGGCCGGCCTTCGCCGGCCATGACGCGGGTGGACAGCGTACGTCAATACTTTCGGCCGCTGGTATCATGTCGCTGGCCCTCATGTCCCTGATTTAGATGTCCCTGCTGCAAGTTCGCGGTCTCGCACGCAGCTATTACGGCGTGCACGCGCTGCGCGGGGTCGATCTGACGGTGCGTGCGGGACAGAAGGGAACGGTGGCGGCTCATAGATTGACGATCCTCAGTGGAGATGTGTGAATCCCACGAACCAACCACAGGGGGACGACGATGCAGATCGCCGCCGCGATGTTCTTCACCGACTATTCGATGTCACCCGCCGAACTGGCGCCGGCGCTGGAGGCGCGCGGGTTCGAATCGCTGTGGGCGCCTGAGCATTCGCACATTCCCCTGACGCGGAAGACGCCGTTCGCCGGGGGTGGCGAACTGCCGAAGAAATATTACGACGCGATGGATCCGTTCGTGACGCTGACCGCGGCGGCGGCGGTGACGAAGACGTTGAAGCTGGGCACCGGCATCTGCCTGGTGGTGCAGCGCGATCCGATCCAGACGGCGAAGCTGGTGGCCTCGATCGACCAGGTCTCCGGCGGGCGGTTTCTGTTCGGTATCGGCAACGGCTGGAACCAGGACGAGATCGAGAACCACGGCACGGTGTTCGCCACGCGCCACAAGCTGGCGCGCGAGCGGGTCGAGGCGATGCAAGCGATCTGGACCCAGGCCAAGCCCGAGTATCACGGGGAGTTCGTGAATTTCGACGCGATGATGGCGTGGCCAAAGCCGGTGCAAAAGCCGCATCCGCCGATCATCGTCGGTGGCGCGTTCCCTTATGCGGCGCGTCGGGCGATCCGCTATGGCAACGGCTGGATTCCGCACAAGAGCCGGCCGCAATACGGCGACGTGAGCGACTTCCTGCCGCAGTTTCGCCAGATGGCGGCTGAGGCCGGGCGCGGGCCGGACGATCTGCCGGTGACGATCTGGGGTACCGGCGAGGACACGGACCAGTTGCGGCGCTACCGCGACATGGGCGTCGCGCGGGTGGTGGTCAGTCTGGAGTCGGAAAAGGCCGACAAGATCCTGCCGGAGCTGGATCGCTGGGCGAAACTTATTCCGATGATGTAATGCCGGACGCCGAGCTCATTGACTCTCGGTTCGCCGCACTGGCGCGCCCGGCCATGATGGCCGGGGGGCACGCCGAAGGGTTGCGACACCGCAACGAGGCGTTCCGTCGCGACCGCGCGGCGGTCACGCTGGTGCCATGCGAACGGCGCCATGGCGCAGCATCCCGGTCGCGCCTGTCAGCAGGATTGCGGTGCCGCACAGTGCCACCGTCCCCGGCACGCCGACCGTCAGAAACAGCCCCGGCGTCAGCAGCATCGCGACCAGCAGGCCGAAATTGGTCATCGCCATGTAGGCCCGCATCGCCGCGGCCATGTCGGAGACGGCAAGCAGCGTCTGGCGCAGCGTGGCGATGGTGATGTCGCTCATTGGCCCGCCGATGGCGGCCAGTCCGGCGGCCACCATGAAACACGGCAGCCGGGCCGCCGGTGGGAGCGGCAGCGCCATCGCCGCGCCCAGCAACAGGATCCCGCTGCCGACGATCATGTTGCCGCTGAATATCCTCAGCCCGGGGCGCTTCGGCAGCGTCAGGTTGCCCACCACCAGGGTCGCCAACAGGTTGGTGCAGCCATAGGCGGAGATCACCAGCCCGTAGGCGCTCAGTCCGGAACCGCCCGGCCCGTGAACGCCCAGGTGTTCGATCGCCAGCGGCAGGCCGAGGAACATCGCGGCGTACCACGCGCCGTTGTTCACGCAGGTCGATCCCAGCACGTACCCCAGCAGCGCATGCCGGCGCAGGGCGCGAAATCCGCGGGCGATGGCCGCGCCGATGGTCTCGGCCGCAGGCGGTGCGGCGCGCGGCAAGGGCCGTAGCCGGCCGATCAACCCGATGGCGGTCGCCGAGGCCAGGAAGGTCGCGGCGTCCAGCGTCAGGAAATGCACCAGGGGCAGCCAGCCGGCGAGCACCGCCACCACACCCGGCCCGAGCAGCCGCGCGATGCGGTCGGTCGAGTCCAGCAACCCGTTGGTCGCCGGCAGCAATGTCCGATCGCGGACCAGCCCGGGCAGCGTCGCTTGCAGGGCCGGGCGAAACAGCGCCTGGCCCGCGGCCAGCACGAGCACTGCCAGAACGAGGCCCCAGGCCGGCGGGTGGCCGACCGTCTGCCAGGCCGTGACGACCACCACCAGCACCGCCGCGCGGGACAAGTCGGCGGCGATCATCACCGATCGATCCGCTCGCCGATCCGCCCAGTGGCCGCTGCCCAGCAACGTGACCAGAACGGCTGCCGCCTGCAACGCACCCAGATACCCCGCCGCGGCGCCGAACACCGCCACCGCGATCCAGCTCAGCGCCACCGCGTAAAGTTGATCACCCACTGCCGAGGTCGCCAAGCCGCCCCAGAGCAGGGCGATCGGAGCATCGCGGAGTGGGCGGAGAAGGCGCATTTGTGACCCCAAGTTGCGAGTCGATCGCAACGCAAATGCGTCGCGATGTCAAGTCGAGTCGCGGGGCGCCGGGCGGGTGCGAGGGCGGCGCCGCGGCCGTAAGGCGGCGGAAAGTGCGTAGCTTTTCTGCCCGATTTCCGAGGCATTGGCCTTGGACCATCGGCACTGCCGGCGGCGTGGGCTATAGACTGACCCGCATGATCCACCCCGGGTGTGACCGCGCGCTGCCGTCGGTGTTGCGATGCTGCCTGCTGTTGGCCGCGCTGCTTGGCGGGCCGACAGCGCATGCCCAGGCGCCGGCCGAGACGGGCACCCCACCGGCGCGCTCCGCGCCAGCCCCGAAGCCGCTGCCGGCAGAGGTCACCACGCATCACACGCTGGAGCTCCCGGAGCAGCCCCCCGGGCCGCCAGGCCGAACGCTGCATTTCAGCGCCACCGCCGGGGCGATCCGCCTGACCGACGGCAAGGGCGCGCCACGCGCCGATGTCGCCTTCATTGCCTACCAGCTCGACGGTGCCGAGCGGCGCAGTCGCAAGGTGACGTTCGTGCTGAACGGCGGGCCGGGCTTTGCATCCGGCTGGCTGCAGGTCGGCGCGGTGGGGCCGTGGCGGATCCCGCTGGGGGGTGATGCGACCGCGCCATCAGCCTCGCCGGAGCCATTGCCGAATGCCGAGACCTGGCTGGATTTCACCGACCTTGTGTTCATCGATCCGGTCGATACCGGCTATTCGCGGGTGCTCACCACCAACGACGACGTGCGCAAGCGGCTGTTCTCGGTCGATGGGGATATCGCGTATCTGGCCGAAACGATCCGGCGCTGGCTGGACCGGTTCGATCGCGACGTCTCGCCGAAATACCTGTTGGGCGAGAGCTACGGCGGCTTCCGTGCACCGCGGCTGGCGCGCGAGTTGGCGTCGGTGCAAGACGTCGGTGTGTCCGGGCTGGTGCTGGTGTCGCCGGCGCTTGATATCGGCGGGCGAAGCTGGGCGTTCGACCCGTTCTATTTCGCCGACCGGTTGCCCTCGATGGCGGCGGCGGCGTGCGCGGCGCATGGCCCCCAAGGAGGGTCTGTGAGCGGGGTGCCAGCGCCTGGGGGGCCAGTCACCGGGGGGCGCCAGTCACCGGCGGGGCAGTGACCGCCGGGGGGGCAGTGACCGTCGTGGGGCCAGTGACTGTTGTGGGGTCGGTGGCCACGGGGCCAGCGGCTGGAGGATCGGTAGCGGGGGGCTCGGTGACCCGTGCTCAGCTTGCCGACGTGGAGCACTACGCCGCGACGGATTTCCTGGTCGACGCGACGAAGGGCGAGAGCGACCCGGCAGCGATCGAACGGCGCAGCGCGCGGGTGGCGGAGCTGATCGGCCTCGATCCGGCGGTGGTGCGGCGCTACCACGGGCTGATCAACAACGATGTGTTCCTGCACGAGTTGGATCGCGCGACGGGGCGGGTCGGCAGCGCGTATGACGCGACGATCACCAGTGCCGATCCGTGGCCGCTGTGGACGCTGAGCGAGTATGCCGATCCGGTGCTGGAAGGGCTGAAGGCGACGGTCGGCAGCGCCATGGTGGCGATCTATGGGACGCAGCTCAATTGGCGCCCCGAGTTGGTGTATCGCCTGGAAAGCCCGACGGCGTTCCGGCAATGGGACTGGGGGCATGGCATGCTGAACCAGCCGCAGTCGGTGGGCATGATGCGGACCGCGCTGGCGCTCGATCCGCACCTGCATGTGCTGATCGCCCATGGGCTGTTCGACCTGATGACGCCGTATTTCGCGACGCAGTTGCTGCTGGATCAGTTGCCGCAGGCGGGGCTGGGGGAGCGGGTGCGGCTGGTGACCTATCCGGGCGGGCATATGTTCTACACGCAGGATGCCTCACGCGCGGCGTTCCGGGAGGCGGCGCGGAAGTTGATTGAGGGGGAGTAGGGCTTGGGTTGGTCAGGCAGCCACTGGTGGCCGCGACGATGCTCCATGCACCGCGCATGGTTCCTAGGATTGACGAAGTCCTGAACGCGATCCCCAATCGGGCCTGCCGCGCCAGGTGATGGCCGGGCAATGAACGACGACGGCGGTCCAGCCGCTGGCGCGCCAAGGGGGAAACAATATGACGAAGACGTTACGTCTGTTGTCAGCGGTGCTGCTGGTCGCGGGATCGCTCCTGGCCCACGGCGCGGCGCGCGCCGAGCACGTGAAGCTGACCTGGTTCATGTGGTCGGGATCGACGGCCGACGTCGAGGCGTGGCAGCACGTCGCATCCCTGGTCACCGAGAAATACCCGGACATCGCGGTCGAGTTCCAGACTGCCTCGTGGATGGATTACTGGACCAAGTTGCCGGCGCTGGCCGCTGCCGGTCAGTTGCCGGACATCATCAGCCTGCAAAGCATGCGCGCCCCGGGTTTCGCCGACCTGATGCTGCCGCTGGACGCACGTATCAAGGCCGACAACTTCGACATCGGCGCATTCGACCCTTCGATCATCCAGGGCTTGCAGAAGAACGGGCACCAGTTTGCGCTGCCGTATGATTTCGGCCCCTGGGTCATGTTCTACAATTATGACTGGTTCACCAAGGCCGGCGTTGCACTGCCCAGGCCGGGCTGGACGCAGGACGACTTCCTGCGCGCGGCGAAGACGCTGACGCGTGATGGCAAGTTCGGCACGGCCGTCCCGGTGCCGGACGCCTTCATGGCCTTTGCGACCTCGGGCGGCGCGCATTTTCTGAACGACCAAGGGCAGCCTGATCTGATGAACCCCGGCATGAAGGCTGCGTTCGCGAACTACGTGGCGCTGGCGACGGCCGAGAAGGTGGCGCCCGTCTATCCCTCCAGCGGCACGATTTCGTCGCTGATCGCCAACGGGCGCTTCACTGCCGGCGATGTTGCAATGTACGTTGATGGGCCTTGGCAGTTGTTGAACATCAGGAAGAAGGCGAGTTTCAAGGTGGGTGTTGCCCCGCTGCCGGTGGGGCAGGCGGGCAGCATAACGCTGAGTGCCGGGTCCGGCTTCGGCATTGCCACCACCAGCCGGCATCCCGAGCAGGCATGGAAGGCGATCCAGGTGTTGACCGGACCGGATGCGGAGCGTTTTCTTGCCTCGGCCGGTCGCGCGTTCGCGGCGCGCACGGCGTATCAGGTCTATTGGTACGATACCGCGGCGAAGGATGTGGAGGGTGCGCATGACGCGCTGTCCGCGGCGCTGAAAAACGCACGGCCATACGTGACGTCACCGAACTGGAATACCGTCGCGAGCCTGTTCGAGCAGTATGCGCCGGTTGCTTTCGCGGGATCCCAGCCGCCGGATAAGGTGTTGGAGACGATCCAGTCCCTGGCCACGCAATGATGCGGCGGCGCTGACCCCGCGGTGTGGGGCAACGGACCTTCCGCACGGATCCCCGCGCGCATGGTGCCGGCGGGTCGCGTGGTGCAGGCGGATCACGTAGTGCCTGCGGGTAGCGTGGCGCCGTTGGGCCGACCCGATGCGACGCGCCTGCGGCGCCGCCCGCGCGGAGACCTGGGAACCGCGATCTGCTTCCTGCTGCCGAGCTTTTGTGGGCTGCTGGCGTTTCTTATCCTGCCGTTGCTCGCCTCATTGCTGCTGAGCTTCAGCAACTGGCGGGTTATTGGCAGTCCCAGCTTTGTCGGTTTCAGCAACTATGTCACGTTGTTCACGCGCGACCCGGTGTTCTGGGAGGTTTTTGGCAACACGCTGTTGTATACGGCGGAATATCTTTTCCTGAACATCGTTATTTCGGTAACGATGGCAGTGTGGATCGGCAGCCTTTCCTGGGGGCGCCGGCTGTTCAGGGTGATCTTCTTCCTGCCGGTATTCACGCCGCTGGTGGGGTCGGCGCTGGTCTGGCTGCTGATCTTCATGCCGGGCGGCCTGCTGGAAAATGTCTCCGCCATGCTGCAGGTGCCGATACCGAACCTGGTGACCAACAGCCATCTGGCGATCCAGGCGGTGATCATCGCGTCACTGTGGTCGCATTTCGGCTACAACCTGCTGCTGTTCTCGGCCGCGCTGGAATCGATCGAGGGGTCCTACCTTGATGCGGCGGCGGTTGATGGCGCCAATGGCTGGCAACGTTTTTGGCGGATCAGGCTGCCGTTGATCTCGCCGGCGCTGTTCTTCGGCACGGTGTTGACGGCGATCAGCAGCCTGCAGGTCTTCGACCAGGTCTACGCGCTGACGCGTGGCGGGCCTGGGTCCGCCAGTTCGACGTTGGGCTATGCCATCTATACCCAGGGCTTTGTCAGTTACCGGCTGGGCTATGCCTCGGCCATCGCCTGGGTGCTGTTCCTGATTATCATGCTGCTGACCGCATTGCAGCTCCGGCTGCAGCAGCGCTGGGTGCATTATGACCTCTGAAGTCATCGGTCGCAGCCCGGCACGCCGCGCATGGCAGGTGCTTTTGCAGGTCGGGATCGTCCCCCTGGCGCTGCTATTCCTGTTTCCGTTCTTCTGGATGCTGTCCAACGCGCTGCGCGGCGATGCCGAAGTGTTCGCGTCGCCGCCCCGCCTGCTGCCGCACGTCTTCCTGTGGGGCAACTTCGTGCAGGCCTGGCGCTATCTGCCGTTCGGCCGGTTCTTTTTCAACAGCTTCTTCGTGGCCACCGCGATCACCGCGATCGTGCTCGTGGTCTCCAGCCTGGCCGGCTACGCGTTTGCGCGGATCAGCTTCCCGGGTCGCGGCAGTTTGTTCGTGGTCTACCTCGCGACGCTGATGGTACCGCAGTCCGTCATCGTCATCCCGCTGTTCCTGATGATGAGCTGGCTGGGCTGGGTGAACACCTACCAGGCACTGATCATTCCGATGGCGTTCAGCTCTTTCGGCACATTCCTGCTGCGGCAGTTCTTCCTGGGCATTCCGCTGGAGCTGGAGGAAGCGGCGATGCTCGAGGGCGCGTCGCGGCTGCGCATCCTGCTCAGTATTTTCCTGCCGCTTTCTACACCGGCGCTCGGCCTGCTTGCGCTGTTCACCTTCATTGCGCAGTGGAACTCTTTTCTGTGGCCGCTGATCGTGGTGCAAGGGCCGGAGCACGCGACAATCCCGCTCGGCCTGACGCTGTTTCAGGGCCAGCAGGGCACGCAGTGGAATTACATGATGGCCGGAGCCGCGATCTCGATGGTGCCGGGCCTGTTGCTGACGGGGCTGCTGCATCGCTATATCTTCAAGGGGATTGCGATCGGCTCGGGCTTCGGCGGTCGCTGAAATGGGCTGGACCGCGCGACGCCGCAAGGGGAAATGGGTGGGAAACGGGTGGGGAAACGCGTTTCGTGGATAGAGGAAAGACGATGCCAGAGTCCCGGCTGCTGACCGGCGAGCAGATGCAGCGTTTTATCGCGCACGGCTATCTGTGCCTGCCGACCGAACTGCCGGCAAGCTTTCATCGCAGGGTCTATGAACGCTTCGATGCCATGATCGGCACTGACGAACGCACCAACAACCCCGGCAACAACCTGCTGCCGCTGGTGCCGGAACTCAACGAGGTGTTTGCCGATCCTGTCGTTACCGGGGCGCTGACCAGCGTCGTCGGTCGCAACTACGTCATGCATCCGCATCGTGCGCTGCACAACAATATGCCGGGCTCCGAGGCGCAAAACCCGCACAAGGACAGTTACTGGGGGTACCGCAGCCGGGTGCGCAACCATCGCTCGCGTTGGGCGATGGTGATGTACGTTCCGCAGGCGACGCCGCTGCAGCAAGGCCCGACCGGGGGGGTGCCGGGAAGCCACTACCAGACGCGCCGGCCGGACCCTGCGCTGATGCCGGAGGTGCCAGGGGAGCTGCCGGAGGGCGGCTTCCTGCTGATCCATTACGATATCTGGCACCGCAAGATGAAGAACCTGACCAACCGCAATCGCTTCATGATGAAGTTCGAGTTTGCACGGACCGAGAACCCGGTGTCGCCGACTTGGGATCATCGTGATGCGCGCTGGCGTCTTGCTGACACGCCTGGTTTCGATATGTCCTCGGTCTGGCTGCGCCAGTGGCGCTGGCTGCGCGGCGCTACTGCGGAACCGTTGTGCGCGCCGTTGTGCGCGGCCGCTTTGGCAGAGGCCGTGGCTGATCTTTCGCACGCCGATCCACATCGCCGGCTTGCCGCCATCAACGCGATCGCGACCAGTCCGCAAGCAGCGCGCGAGATGCTGCCGGGGTTACGCGCAAGGCTCGACGATGCCTGCGACCCGGTGGCGATCGCCGCGGCCTATGCCATGGCGCGGGCGGGCGAGGCCGCTGTCCGGCTGCTGCACGATGCAATCCGTTGCAATGATGGCGGGCATGTCGAGGAGCGCGGCAGCCAGGATGTCCCGTCCGATCATCTTACGAATGAGGAACGGATCGCTCGCGCGGCGTGTTGCGGGCTGCTGGAGGTCGGTGGTGCGGCGGTGCCGGCGTTGCTTGACTTGTTGGCGCGCGGCCAGGCCCGCGCACGCAAGCTTGCGGTCCACGCGCTGGGCGAGATCGCCGATACCGACGACGTGGTGACCCAGGCGCTTTGCGCCGCAACGACGGATGCCGAAACGACCGTGCGGGTCAATGCGGTGGAAGCGCTGGGGTGGAAACCGAGTACGCCGGCAAGCCTCGCCGCTCTTACGCAGGCGCTGCGGGACACGGCGGCCGATGTGCGCTTTTCGGCGGCCTTCGCGCTTGGGCAACTGGGCCCTGCCGCCGAGGTGGCCGTGGCTTCGCTCGAAGTGGCGCTGACCGACGAGAACCGCTACGTTCCCGGCTATGCCGTCGAGGCACTGGAAAGGATCGCGTCGCCGCGTGCGCTGCGGGCTTTGGTGCCGTTTCTCAAATCGGCCCGTTGGTGCTCGCACACTTCGCCGGCGAGCATTTACTAGCGCGCGATTGCGCTCACGCACACGACCCGACCGTTGGCATCGCACCACCCAGGCGGCGCTTGGAATGTAAATCTGCTGATCACACCCTCGGATTTTATCGGCTGGCGTCATCAATCCGGGTCCAGCACACGGCGCAGCACGCCGGCGGGATTAGTCAGGAAAGCGCGAGTGACGCGGACATGCTCCAGATCGTCCCAGGCGGCTTGCCGCAACGTGCCGTCCTGGGCCAGCAGGATCGTTGCGCCGGGCAGTGCCATCAGGATCGGCGAGTGGGTGGCGATGATGAACTGGCAGCCCTGGGCCACGCAGTCGGCCAGCAAGGCGATCAGGGCCAGCACGCGAGACGGCGACAGCGGGGTCTCCGGCTCGTCGAGGAAAAACAGGCCGTTCGGCACCAGCCTGGTGCGCAGCAGCGCCAGGAAGGTCTCGCCGTGCGAGCGCGCGTCGGGGTTGTCGCCGTAGCGCTGCGTCAGCGCGGCACGCTGGCCGCGGGCCATCGCGGTGGCATGGTCGCGGCCGGAACCCTCGGGCAGTTGGGCCAACTCCTGCTCGATCGCGCTGAGTTCGTCCATGTCCGCGATCAGGCGGCCGGTGTAGCCGAACACGTCCTCGGCACGCAGGAACAGCCTGATGCGGGCGTGGCGGCGGCGGGCAAAGACGAAGCCGGCGGCGAAGTCGCGCGCGGCTTGCAGGCTGGGGTCGCGACGCAGGTCTCGGCTGCCGGCGGCGACCGCGTCCATGCCGGCGGCGATGCCCTCCAGCAAAGTGGATTTGCCGCTGCCGTTCTCGCCCACCAGGAAGGTGACCGGGGTGGTGAAGGCGAGCTCGGTCAGGTCGCGGATGAGCGGCAGCGACCAGGGGAAGGCCGCCGGGTCGATCACGGCGTCAGGCCGGCGGCGGAGGGACGACAGGAAGACCATCGGTAGTCATTTCCATAGTATAATAATCGCCCGCAACAATCTGGCGCAGGGATCGCGGGCGCGAGCAGCGGTCAAATGCTGCAATGGTTCATGTGCCCAGCGGTTCATGTGCCGGGCGCTGAATCACGATGCGTAGGCCGGCTCCTCCGCGTCCAGCGTCGCCTTGATATCCTCCAGCAGCAGGTCCGCGTTCACCGTGAAGCGGGTGAATTGATCATGCGTGTCACGCGCCGTCGCATCGGGCATCACGTTCAGGGGCTGGCCGGTTTGCATCGCCAGGACCTGTACCTGACAGGCACGCTCCAGGTAGTAGAAGTCATCGAGCGCCTGAGCGACGGTTGGGCCGACGACAACCACGCCGTGATTGGCTAGGAACAGGATCTTCTTGCTCCCCATGGCGGCGGCCATGCGCTCGCCTTCCACGGTCGCCTCGGCGATGCCGTTGTAGTGGTCGTCGTAGGCGATGTCGCCGAAGAACCTGGCGGCGTTCTGATGGATCATCTGTAGCCGGCCGCCTTGGATCGCGGTCAGCGCGGTGGAATAGGGCGCGTGCAGGTGCAGCACCACCTTGGCCGCCGGATGCAGCAAATGGATCCGTGTGTGGATCGCGAAACCCGAGGTGGGGGGCCGACCGGTGCCTTCCAATGTCTTGCCGTGCTCATTGATTACCAGCAGGCCGCTGGCAGTGATGCGATGGAAGCCAACGCCCTTCGGATTGATCAGGAAACGACGGCCGGGCAGCATGACGGTGAAGTGATTGCAGACGCCCTCATGCAGGTCGAGGCGGGCGATCCAGCGCAAGGCGGCGGCCAGATCGGTGCGCGCCTGCTGGGCTTCGGCTTGGTTGTCCATTATCTCGATCTCCATTCGTTAGCCATTCAGAAGGTAAGTTCGGCGGGCACCTGCTCGGGCGTCACGTTGTTCAGCGCCAGGCCGGCGATCATCTGGTCGCGGATCGTTCCGATGCCGCGGTTGAAGTCGATCCAGGCATTGACGACCTCGACGAAGCGTGTGTCCGGCTCGCGCTGCACGCCGTAGCAGGCCGGCAACGAGACAATCGGCGAGGCCAGCAAATGATACGGACCCAGGCTGGGGTTCTTGCCGACGACGCCCAGGCCGACCGTGGTGGCCAGCACCTGCGCGTCGACGCGGCCGGCCTGCAGCGCCAGGATGCAGTCGTCGGTGGTCTTGAAGCCGGTGAGCTGGGCTTTCGGGGCGAAGCGGCGGGCGCAGGTCTCGTGCAGCGATCCCAGATCGAAGGCGACGCGGATATCGGGCTTGTTGAGATCGCCCCAGGTCTTCGGATCGAACCCCGCTTTGGCGATGCAGCCGTATGGGGCGACGATGTAGGGGCGGGTGAAACCGATGGCTAGCGCGCGCTGTGGTGTCGGGTTGAGCGCGAAGGCGATGTCGACCTTGTTGGACTGCACGTCCAGCACGGAGTTGCCGAAGGTCGTTTCGATATAAACGAGCTCGGCGCTCCAGATGCCGGCGATGCTCTTTGCCATTTCGATGGCGGCCCCTTTCCAGGCGCCAGTCAAGGCGTCCTTCTGGAAATAGGGTGGGCTGTTGGCAACCACCGGAATGCGCAATTGCTTCGTCCTGGTGACACGGTCGAGCGTGCTCTCGGTCGCGGTCTGCGCCTTGGCGGAGCCGATGAAGAAAGCAGCGGGGACAGCGGCGGCGGCGGCGAGGCCGCGTCGGGTCGAACGATGGGTCATGACGGTCTCCTGGCTGGTTCGGCCGGACGGTTGCGCCGGCGGGGTAAGCCGGCGCAGGATTCCCGGCACCTTCCGTTCCGGGCTTGGCACCGTCAGCAATCAAACAAGGATTCTACCACGGAGAAGCAAAGAGCACTACGAAGCGTGATGTGATTGGACCGGTGCGAATGTCGGCAAGCCAGCACCTGACATGCGCGAAGACGGCAAAGTCGGACCAACCGTTTTCACGACACCTGTCGCCACGGAGATCTACCGGCTGGCTGCGGTGTCGTTCGATACGTCCCACAGCTTGATCGTCTTGTCGTCGTTGCCTGCGGCAAGCGTCCGCCCGTCCGGCGAAAACGCAACCGACTCGACGGCGTTGGCATGGCCATTCAGCGTGCGCATAAGCTGGCCGCTCGTTGCGTCCCACAGCTTGATCGTGCCATCCCAACTCGCGGAGGCGAGCGTTCGGCCATTCGGCGAAAACACAACGAACTCCACGCGATTGGCGTGGCCGGTCAGCGTGTGCAGCGGCTTGCCGGTCGCCACATCCCACAGCTTGATCGTGTTGTCCCAACTGCCGGAGCCTAGCGTCCGACCATCCGGCGAAAACGCGACCGAATTGACGACGGCGGTATGGCCGGTCAGCGTCCCCAGCAGTTGGCCGGTCGTCGTATCCCACAGCTTGATCGTCTTGTCCGCGCTGCCTGACGCGACGGTGCCGCCGCCCGGAGAAAACGCGACCGAATTGATCAGATTGGTATGGCCCGTCAGCGTGCGCAGCAATTGGCCGGTCGCCGCGTCCCACATCTTGATCGTGTTGTCCCAGCTTCCCGACGCGAGTGTCCGCCCGTCCGGCGAAGCCGCCACCGAGTTCAACGACATCGGTGTGACCCGTCAGCGTGCGCAGAAGCTGACCGTTCGTTGCGTCCCACAGCTTGATCGTGTCGTCCCAACTGCCCGAGGCGAGAGTGCGCCCGCTGGCCATGAACGCGACGGACCCGACGGCGTCGAGATGGCCCGTCAACTGTACGCAGCAGTTGGCCGGTCGCCACGTCCCACAGTTTGATGGTGTTGTCCGCGCTACCGGAGGCCAGCGTCCGCCCGGCCGGCGCAAACGCAACGGTCTCGACGCGATTGGTATGGCCGGTCAGCGTCCGAGAGGCCGCGGCGGCCTCCTGGTGGTTGATCTGAAACCAGAACAAGGCACCCAGCCCGAGGGCCCCCACCGCGGCGATGACCGAGGCCAGCGCGACGGCTCTGCGACCCGGGGTCCGAAGCACGCCGCCCAGCGCGGACGGTTGCGCCGCCACTCTGGCCACGAGGCCCGACGCCAGCCTGGCGGCACCGCGGCTCCGGGTCTGCATCGCGCCGCGCACCGCCCGCTCCGCCGCCGCCATGTTCGCCGCGATGACGGCGGCCACCGTGGTGGCCCTGTCGGCAAGCGAAGAGCGCTCCCGCTGCCGCTCTTCCACCACCGACTTTCGATCCGCTCCGCCGTTCGTCGGCGCTCGTTCCTGTCGGCGGCGGCGCTCCTCCTGCTGCCGCTGGAGCGCCTCGTCCTGCCGCTGGCGCTCCGCCTCCGCTGCCCGCCGCGTGCGTTCCTGCCGCTGCCTCTCGCCCTCGCGTCGTCGCTGCAGGTCGATCTCGTCCTGCCGGCGTTGTCGCTCCGCCACTTCCGACGGATCCGGGCGGGTCAACGCTTCCGCGATCTTGCTGCACAGCCGCTCGACCGCCTCGCTGACCTGGGTCGCGTAAACGTCGCGGTGGCGGAATTCCCGCCAATCGACGTATTGCCGCCGGGCGATCATCGACAGTACCGGTTCGTCTTGCGACCTGGCATCATCCTCCAGCCCGGGAACCCTTATGTACAGAATGGGAAAAACCAGATCGTTTCGCCCCAACGCCTGCTCGCGGGCGAGAAAGGATTTAAATTCGAATTGACAGAACGGGCTGCGAACCGAGGTTGGCGTGATGATCGGAATGAAAAACACCGATTGGGCGACAGCAGCGTTGATTTCCGATTCCCAAAGCTTGCCGGGGGCGATGGCCTCCTTGTCCTGCCACAGGCGGAAGTCTCGCGCGGAGCGGCCGAGCTGGCCGCGCAACTCGCGTTGGATACGGTCTCGCAACGCGGACAGCGCGCCCTTGGAATCCACGTCGTCTTCACGTGAATAGCTGAAGAAGCCGACGAGTTCCCTGTGCTCGGCTAATGCGGGCATTGGGCCGCTTGTCCCGCATCGTCGAAGCGCGCCCGCGCAGGGCCGAAAAATCCGCAGACGGCGTTCCGGTCGTGCGGCCGTGCCACTGCGCCAGAGGGACATGGCTCCCCCACGCACAGCCAGCGGATCGCTCCGAGCGTCAGAACCATCGCCGCTCCATTCCCCGATATGGTGAATTACGCAGGCGGATCAACCACGCCGTCAAGCGGAGTGAAAGGTGATGGCGGTTTGAAAGCCGCTCTACGTTGCCCGCTGCCGTGCAACTCAGACCACGCCTGTCCCAACCCTACCGCACGGTCACCACCCGCAGCGCATTCGTCGTACCAACCTGGCCGAACGGCACGCCGGCGGTCACCACGATCTCTGCCCCCTGCTGGGCGAAGCCTTCGCTATGGGCGACCTTCACCGCCCGCGCGACCGCCTCGGACAGCGAGTGCGCGTCCGGCGTCACCACCGCATGCACACCCCACACCACGGCCAACCGGCGGGCGGTGTCCAGGTTGGGGGTCAGGCCGATGATCGGCGCCTCGGGCCGCTCGCGCGCGACGCGCACCGCGGTGGAGCCGGACGCGGTGAATGCGACGATCGCCGCGGCGTCGATGGTGTGGCAGACCTGCCGCGCGGCGGCGGCGATGGCGTCGGCGGTGGCGTGCTCGGGGTTGGGGCGCGATGCCTCGATGCCGGCGCGCCAGCCCGAGTCCTGCTCCACCCTTGCGACGATGCGGTCCATCATGTTCACCGCCTCGAACGGGTACTGGCCGGCGGCGGTCTCGGCCGACAGCATCACGCAATCGGCGCCGTCATACACGGCGGTGGCGACGTCGGAGGCCTCGGCACGGGTCGGCGCCGGAGCAGAGATCATGCTTTCCAGCATCTGCGTCGCCACGACGACTGGTTTGCCGAGCGCGCGGGACGCGCGGACGATGCGCTTCTGTGCCAGCGGCACCTCTTCCGGCGGCAGCTCCACACCCAGGTCGCCGCGCGCCACCATGACCGCGTCGGTCAATCCCAGGATCGCGTCGAGGTTGTCCAGCGCCTGGGGCTTTTCCAGCTTGACCATCACCCAGGCGCGGCCGCCCACCAGCGCCTTGGCTTCTGCCACGTCCTCGGGCCGCTGCACGAACGACAGACCGATGAAGTTGGCGCCGTGCTCCAGGGCGAATGCGAGGTCCTCGCGGTCCTTCACGGTCAGTGCCGGGATCGGCAGCACGATGTCCGGCACGTTGACGCCCTTGCGGTCGGACAGCGGCCCGCCGACCACGACCTCGGTCTCCAGCCCGTCGGGGCGCTTACGGGTGACGCGCAGGCGCAGCTTGCCGTCGTCGAGCAGCAGGGTGGCGCCGATGCCGGCGGCCTCGATGATCTCCGGGTGGGGCAGGTTGACCCGCTCGGCGTTGCCCGGCGTGGGGTTCAGGTCGAGGCGGAAAGCATGGCCGGTCTGCAAGTGAACGCGGCCGCCGGAGAACTGGCCGACGCGGAGTTTCGGGCCTTGGACGTCAGCCAGGATGCCGATCGGGCGGTCCATCCGGTCTTCCAGTTCGCGGATCATGGCGAAGCGGGCGGCGTGGTCCTCGTGCGTGCCGTGGCTGAAATTCAGCCGGAAGATGTCGGCGCCGGCCTGGAACAGCCGTGCGAGCACTTCGGGCGTGGAACTGGCCGGGCCGAGCGTGGCGATGATCTTGGTGCGCCGGCGGCGGCGGATTTTTGGGCGGCTGGCCATGGATGTGGTGCCTCAGGGCGATCAAGGGGAGCGATCAAAGGGGGCAATCAGGATGGCGCGGATGTCGTTGACGTTGGTCAGCGTCGGGCCGGTTTTGATCAGATCGCCTATCTTGTCGAACAGCGTGTAGCTGTCATGGCCGGTCAGCACTGCGCGCGGATCGAGCCCGGCTGCCCGCGCCCGGGCCAAGGTGTCGGGCGTGATGATGGCGCCGGCGGCGTCCTCGGTGCCGTCGATCCCGTCGGTGTCGCCGGCGGCGGCCCAGATGCGCGGAGTGCCATCCCCCGTCTGGGTCCCGAGGGCAACGGCGAGCGACAGCAGGAACTCGGTGTTGCGGCCACCGCGGCCGGCGGGGCTGCAGCCGCCGATGTGGTCCTGGCCGAGGGTTACCGTGGTCTCGCCGCCGCTCAGCAGCACGGCCGGCGGCGCCAACGGCTGGCCGTGCGCGGCGACGCACCGGGCGATGCCGGCGAGCAGGATACCGGCCTGCGCTGCCTCGCCCTCCAACGCGTCGCCCAGGATCAGCGGGGTCAGCCCGAGCGCGCGCGCGGTGTCCGCCACCTTGAGCAGGGCCATGAGCGGCGTGGCGATCAGGCGGAAGTCGCTGTTGGGCAGCTCCCCGGGCTTTGGGGTCTCTTCGGTCGCGCTGGCGAGGCGGGCGGCGGCGGCCGGGGACGGCGTGATGCGGTAGCGCGCGATCAGCGCCCGGGCGTCGGCGAACGTCGTTGGATCCGGCACGGTTGGGCCGGAGGCGATCACCGCCGGGTCGTCGCCGGGCACGTCGCTGATCGCCAGGGTCACCACGCGGGCGGGCGCCGCGGCCGCGGCCAGCCGGCCGCCCTTGATCGCCGAAAGGTGTTTACGGACGCAATTCATCTCGGTGATCGTGGCGCCCGAGGCGAGCAGCGCGCGGTTGATGTCCTGCTTGTCGGCCAGCGTCAGGCCGGGCGCCGGGGCGGCACAGAGGGCCGAGCCGCCGCCCGAGATCAGCGCCAGCACAAGGTCGTTCGGGCCCAGGCCGTGGACGCGCTGCAGCAGGCGGCGGGCGCCGCGCTCGCTGTTGGCGTCGGGCACCGGGTGGGAGGCTTCGATCACCTCGATGCGGCGGGTCGGCACGGCGTGGCCGTAGCGCGTGACCACCGTGCCGGTCAGCTTCACGTCTGGCCAGGCGTCTTCCAGAGCGGCGGCCATCACCGCGGCGGATTTGCCGGCGCCGACGACCACGCAGCGCCCGGTCGGCTTGGCCGGCAGGTGGGCGGCCAGCACCCTGCGCGGGTCCGCCGCCGCCACCGCCGCGTCGAACAAGGTCCGCAGCGCGGCGCGGGCGCTTGTGTCATCCCAGATCATTCCCGGTTTGATCCCCTGGGCTGTTCCGGCGGCCATTCCCCTGGGCCATTCCCAGGGCCATTCATCGGGCATCCTTCGTACCGCCGCGTTTGGAGTATGGCGAAGCGCGGCGGCGCGCGCCATCTTGTGGCGCAAAGGAATAGGAGGTTCCAATGCCGACACCCGAACTCGACGCCGCCACCCGCACCGAGCTGGAGGCTGCCGCTTTCCGCCGCCTGGTCGAGCATCTGCGCGAGCGGACCGACGTGCAGAACATCGACATGATGAACCTGGCCGGCTTCTGCCGGAACTGCCTGAGCCGCTGGTATCGCGAGGCGGCGGAGACGAAGGGGATCGGACTGGCCGATCCGGACGCGCGGGAGATCGTCTACGGGATGCCATACAAGGAGTGGCAGGCCAAGCACCAGAAGGCAGCGAGTGCCGAGCAGACCGCGGCGTTCGGGAAGGCGAACCCGGGGCACTGACGGGCCGGCGGGTGCGATGACAGCCGACGGCGATGCCGCGGCAGTGGCGCATCGAATGGTGCGGCCGGGGGAAGGGTCTGGGCCGTCTCTCGTGTTTGAGGCGGGGCCGCACCAATTCCTTGGCCGGCGTCCGTCCGCCGCCACCTCCCCCTCGCCGTGCTGCCATATTCACCTCTCCCGCCTGCGGGCTTGGGCCGCGAAGAGCGGACCAAGGCCGGGTCGCGCAGCGACCCGGGTGAGGGTGCGCGGCCCCAAAGACCCAACCCGGTCGTAGCCGCCACCAAGCCGTTGCCGAACTGTTGCATCGCGCACGCCCTCGGGGCACCTGACCCAAGGGCACACTCTCTCGCACCTGACCCAAGGGTCGTTGCGCATTTCGCAAAAACCCGCCAGCGCCGAGCCCGGCGGGAGGAGCCGACCCCGGCGGGAGGGTCGTTGCGCAATTTCGCAAAAACCACGTCCGCCGCGACCTGTGCCCGTCCTTCCCCGGGTCGCGCCCCCGCCCGGGTCGAACCCGGCGAGAGGGTCGTTGCGCAATTTCGCAAAACCACATCCGCCGCGACCTGTGCCCGTCCTTCCCCGGGTCGTGCCCCGGCGCGGGTCGAACCCGGCGGGAGGGTTGTTGCGCAATTTCGCAAATCCACGTCCGCTGCGACCTGTGCCCGTCCTTCCCCGGGTCGTGCCCCCGCCCGCGCCGACCCCGGCGGGAAGAGCCGACCCCGGCGGGAGGGTTGTTGCGCAATTTCGCAAAAACCACGTCCGCCGCGACCTGTGCCCGTCTTTCCCCGGGTCGTGCCTCCGCCCGCGCCGAGCCCGGCGGGAGGACCCTGCTCCCGGCGGGAGGGTCGTTGCGCGATTGTGCCTGTCCTTCCCCGGGACGTGCCCCCGCCCGCGCCGAACCCGGCGAGAGGAGCCTGCCCCGGCGGGAGGGTCGTTGCGCAATTTCGCAAAAACCACGTCCGCCGCGACCTGTACCCGTCCTTCCCCGGGTCGTGCCCCCGCCCGTACCGAGCCCGGCGGGAGGGTCGTTGCGCAATTTCGCAAATCCAAATCCGCCGCGACCTGTGCCTGTCTTTCCCCGGGTCGTGCCCCAGCCCGCGCCGAGCCCGGCGGGAAGAGCCTGCCCCGGCGGGAGGGTCGTTGCGCAATTTCGCAAAAACCACGTCCGCCGAGACCGGTGCCCGTCCTTCCGCCGGGTGGTGCCCCGGCCCGGGTCGAACCCGGCGAGAGGACACCTGCCCCGGCGGGAGGGTTATTGCGCGATTTCGCAAGAACCACGTCCGCCGCAACCTGTGCCCGCCCTTCCCCGGGTCGGGCCTCCGCCCGTGCCTCCGCCGACGATAGCCCACCGCGCGAAGCGCCATTCCGCCCTTCCGTGCCCTGACCGCGAGCAGCAAGAGTCGGAACCGCAAAAAACGCAAACAACGCAAAATAGACCGCGCCGCACGGGCGGTGGGTCGTCCCCGTGGCCCCGAGTCCGCTCGGATCATTTGCGTTATTTGCGGTTCCAATCCTTGCCTGCGGTCTCATGGGGGGTGAAAGTTTAACCGGCTCGCGTAGCATATATAGGAAAATAAGTCCAGTATGATATCTAACATCGTAGCGTGGTTGTGTTCGGCGCGATGCGTCAGCCGGGCCACCGCCAACACCAATCCCGTGGCACCAATCAAGTGGTCCAGTACCCCAGCACGATGATCCGACCGATTGAGCCGCTCCGGGCAGCGGCTCGGCGTAGCGGCAATCGCGTCGGTCCGCGATCCCCGATGCAAACCCTGCGGCGCCGCGAAGCAAGAAAAATCTTAGCGCAGATGAAGCAGACGATGCACGCAAAACACGCAGATGGCGATAGTCTGAATGTAAATCGGAGCCGATCCGCAGCCTGAATGAGCTGTCGGCGCATGCAATCAGCTTCGCGTTCACCGTGTTCAATGCGTTTGGTGTCAGTGTACACGAATCGAAATCAAACGCGTAACCCACGGCCCTGCGAACCACGCCGAAATCATCTGCGTGTTTTGCGTGCATCGTCTTCTTCATCTGCGTTAAAATTCTTCCTTCGCGATGCTGCCGACAGGCGACTACGGAGGTACGGATTGGGCACAGGCGCGGTTTCCCTTGGGGCAAGTTGGACCGACCAATATAGCACAATGCAGCAGCAGACGGTAGTTAATATATATGACTTATCCGCCTCGATCCGAACGCCCGCAAGGGTTGCAACTGTCATGCGATCTGGCGGTCCTGGCTCGTTGCGTCGAACCGGCGGCGAGTGAGCCACGCTGTCAGTAAACCCAGCGGTGAGTAAGCCCAGCGGTGAATAAGGCCAGCGGTGAATAAGGTCTATGTGGCAGGCACAATGCGGTCGGGAGCGTTGAACCACCATTCCCGCGGATGATACGGCCACAAAGGACTTGCCGGATTGGTGCCTGGCCTGCCCGCGATGACCCCACTCGGCCTGACGCATATCCTGGCGAACATTCCATATGCCGGGCTCGCTCAGTCGAGGCGGGAAATTGCGCCGACGCCCCTCACTTTCTCCACAAACCCCCGTATCAGCTCCGGCTCCTTCACCCCTGGCGCGCTCTCAACCCCGGAGGACACATCCACCGCCGGCGCGCCGGTCACGCCGATCGCCTCGGCGACGTTCGCCATCGTCAACCCACCAGCCAGCAGCCACGGCCCGGGAGCGACCCATCTCCGCATGATCCCCCAGTCGAACGGCACCGCGTTGCCGCCCGGCCGCGTTGCTCCCTTGGGCGGCTTGGCGTCCAGCAGCAGAGCATCCGCCCCGGCCATTTCCCCCGGCAGATCCGCCACGGTGGAAACCCCGGTTGCGCGCCACACGGCCCGCCCGAACCGCGCCCGCAGCGCCGCCGGATCGACCGCGCCAGAGATCTGCAGGACGTCCAGCCGCACGCTGGCCAGCACCTCGGCTATCATCGCCTCAGTCGGCTCAACGAACAGCCCCACCCGCGGCGGGCCGCCTGGCATCCGCGCGCTCAGCGCCGCGGCCCGCGCCGGGGTGACGAACCGCGGCGAGGGCGGGAAGAACACGAACCCCACCCAGTCGGCACCGGCCGCCACCGCGGCGTCGAACGCCGCCTCGGTGTTCAGGCCGCAGATCTTGACCCGCACGCCCGTCACGCAATCGCCGCCACGATCTCAGGCGCAAGCTCGGCCGCGATCGCCGCCGCCGCCGCGCCCGGGTCGGCCGCGCCCGTGATCGGGCGGCCGACCACGATCCAGTCGGCGCCGGCCACCGCCGCCTCACGCGGGGTCATGACGCGCTCCTGGTCATCTCTCGCCGTGCCGGCCGGCCGGATGCCCGGCACCACGAGCGTCGGCCCGGGCCCGAGCGCCCTGCGGAGCATCGCTACCTCCAGCGGACTGCACACCACCCCGTCCGCTCCCGCGTCCAACGCCAGCCGGGCGAGGCGGAGCACCTGCTCGGCTGGCGTGCCGGCTACCCCGATCGTTGCCAGGGCTGCGGCATTGATGCTGGTCAGCACGGTCACCCCCAGCAGCAACGGCCGCTCCGAGCCAGCGGCTTCGGTGGCGTGCCGCGCGGCGGTGATCATCCCGGCGGTCCCGGCAACGTGGATGGTCAGCATATGCGGGCGCAGCGGCAGCACCGCGCGCACCGCACCCGCCACGGTGACCGGGATATCGTGCAGCTTCAGATCCAGGAAGATCGGCCGGCCCGTGATGGCGCGGTATCCGGCGGCGCCGTTGGCCAGGTAGAACTCGAGGCCAAGCTTGAACACGCCACAACTCGGCGCAACCGCCGCGGCCCAGGTGCGCGCCTTGTCGAGATCGGTCGTGTCCAGCGCCGCAATCAAACCAACCGTCATACGAAGTCGCCCTCGGCTCGAGTCGCTGCCATCGGCGAGATATGACTTCTCTGCCGCAGGCGCCGCCAGACCCTGGCTTTCCCAGGCGGCCTTGTGGGTCATCCGAACCGACAGGAGTGTCTGGCATACCCCTTTGCTCACGGAGCTTGGGCGCATTGGGCGGCTGATGGCCGTCGCGGTCGGATGGCGCGCCGCTTCTCTCAATTCGGAGCAGATTACGCCTGATTGGGGCGGGCCAGCCGCTTGAGCGTCGCGATCTCGCGAAACACCTCGCGTACCGGCCGGGCCGGACTGCCGACCACCACCACGCCGGGATCGAGGTCCGACATGACGCCCGACTGGGCGCCGACCCGCGCCCGCGTGCCGACCCGCACATGGTCCGCGACCCCGGCCTGGCCGCCGACCACGACGAAATCGCCGATCTCCGCGGAGCCCGAGATGCCGACCAGCGCGGCCACCGCGCAATGCCGACCGATCCGCACGTTGTGCGCGACCTGGACCAGGTTATCCAGCCGCGTGCCGGCGCCGACCACGGTGTCGCGCAAGGAGCCGCGATCGATTGTTGTGTTGGCACCGACCTCGACGTCGTCCTCCAGGATGACCAGGCCAAGCTGCGGCACCGTCTCGAACCCGTTCGGCGAGATGGTGAAGCCGAAGCCCTCCTGGCCGATCCTGGCGCCCGGAAATACCGTGACGCGGGCGCCGAGGATCGCATGGCTGATACTGACATGCGCGCCGATCCGGCAATCCGGGCCGAGCACCACACCCTCGCCGATCACGGCACCGGGTCCGATCATGCAACGCGCACCGATTTCGGCGTGCGCGTCGATCACGGCCTGCGCGCAGACGTTGGCCGTGGCGTCCACGACGGCGCCATCCGCCACCACCGCCGAACGGTGGATGCCGGGGCGGACCGTGGGCGCCGGATGGAACAGCTTCGCAACCTGCGCCCAGGCGGCCGGGGGATCGGCGGTAATCAGCGCCACCGAGCCAGCCGGCACCTGGTCGCGCATCACCGCGCTGACCAGCACCGCTCCGGCGCATGTACGGGCCAGTGCCGTGGCATGGCGGCGGTGTCCGACGAAACTGATCTCGCTCGGCCCGGCGGTTTCGAGCGCGGCCATTCCGGTCAGCAGAAGGTCACCGGCCGGCGCCAGTTCGCTACCCAACAGAGGGCCGCATAACGGCGGGTCGCCCAACGGAGGGTCGGCCGCCGGGATGCTGCAGCCCGCCGCCTCGGCCACCGTCCTGAGAGGATGCGGTCCGGTGCAGGCAAAAAACCGAGGATTGCCCGCGCTGGTCGATCGATCCATCCGACATCCCCTGTTGCCGCGAGACCTGTTGCTCGGCTGTCCTTGAGCACGAGACAAGTACACCATGCGCGCGGTGACGCCGCGGCGGTAGCAGTTACGCACCGCCGGCGGCGGCTCCCGGCACAAGCCCCAGCGTCTGGTCTTGCGCCCGATCACGGCAACTGGCAACAATAAAACCTTACCCGGAACGGTCCTGCTCCGGAACACAACCGAGGATCCGTCAGTCTCGATCAGGGGCAGTATCCGCCGTCATTTTCGGCCGGTTGGCGCGCTGAATGGACGGCCGGTTTTACCATGGGCACCGGAACCGAGCGGCCGACGCACCGGGACGGGGCTTGGTTACAAGATTTGTTCTATTTGTTACTAATTACATTACGTATCTGCACTCCTGCGCTGATCTGGCGAACTCGACATCACCCACATATCGTCCTCGCCGCGAATTGCCCGACGTGTTGGCTTAGCTATCGCCGCGATGCGGCGCCGGCCGTCCCGACAGGATCGGTCGCCGCCCGGGTCGACCCCCTGAACTGCGGTCCCGGTCGTGCACGCCCCGGTCTTGCGCGCCCCGGTCGTGCACGCCCCGGTTTTGCACGCCCCGGTCTTGCACGCCAAAGCGGGACCATCCCCCGGCATCCGCTCCCGATGGTTCTCCGGCAATCTGGCGTGTCGCGATCGGCGCGGGCGCGATCTGCCCTGGCAATCCAGGCGCGGATGGCCTATATGCTGGTGGATCGGCACTTTTCCGTCCGGGCCGCTCGTGACTTAGTGCGGCACTGTCGCATCTCGAAGCTCTCCCCCAGAAGAGTAATCCGGCCCGCGCCGTGCGGGCCGCCGATAACTTGGAGTGACACGATGTCGACAGGCACGGTCAAATGGTTCAACGCCCAAAAGGGCTACGGCTTCATCCAGCCCGATGACGGGTCGAAGGACGTCTTCGTCCACATCTCGGCGGTCGAGCGCGCGGGGATTGGTAACCTGAACGAGGGTCAGAAGATCAGCTACGAGGTCCAGAAGGGCCAACAAGGCAAGCTCTCGGCGGAAAATCTCCAATCGGTCTGACCATACCTACCGGCGCTCCGCATCCATGGCGTCGGCCGTCGCGGGGCTGGGTATGACGCAGCACAAGTTCAAGGTCGGGCAGACGGTCAACATCATCCCCAATCGCCTGGACAGGCACCTGCCCAGCGGCGCCTATACGATCCTTCGCCTGCTGCCGATCGAGGGGATCGATGTCCGCTACCGGGTGCGCAATTCGCGCGATGGGCACGAACGCGTCGTGCTCGAGGGCCAGTTGTCGGTCCACGAACCTGTTGCGTCGTGATGGTGGCGTCGTGGTGATGGCGTTGTAATGCCGCCGTCGGCCCGCCGCGCTTGTCGCGGCGGGCAATATCGGCCGAACCCGCGTGCCGGCGCACCTTCTGGGCGATCACCCAGTGCGCCTGCCCGCCACAGAATTGAGGCGCTTGAACGAATGACGGCCGCGACTGCCATCGCCGAGGTCCCAGCGGACGCCACTACGATGCCGACAGCCATGCCGGCGGTTGCGTCGAAAGTGGTTACGTTGCCAGTGGTTACCCTGCCGGTGGCCACCCTGCCAGTGGCCACCCTGCCAGTGGCCACCCTGCCAGTGATTGCCGGGGCCGCCGCGCCAATAGCCGCGCTGGATGATGCACGCCCCTTTCGCAAGGGCGACCTGGTTGTCTATCCGACGCACGGCATCGGTGTCGTCGATCACATCCGCGTCGAGGAAATCGGCGGCCAGAAGCTCAACTGGATCAAGATTTCGTTCACCGAAAACCGGATGTCGCTGCGCATTCCCGTGCGCAAAGCAAGGGACATCGGCCTGCGCCGGCCGGTCACCCGCCAGGCGTTCACCGAGGTGCTGGCCATCATCCGCGGGCGCCCCCACGCCAACCGCATCGTGTGGACGAAACGCGCCCTGGAATATCAGGGGAAGATCAACTCGGGCAGTGTGAAGGCGCTGGCGGAGGTCGTGCGCGACCTGCGGCCGGCGCTGGACGGCTCCGAGTCCAGCTTCAGCCGACGCAACCTGTTCGAGTCCGCGATCGATCGCCTGGCCGCCGAGTTCGCGGCGGTGTTCCGGACGGACAAGGCGGCGGCAGTCGATCGCCTGATGGCGGCCCCACCGCCCGCCTGACACCGCCCCGCGGCGGTGGGGCGTGCGGTCGGGAAGACTCTCCCCCTCCCCTTGAGGGCTTGGGCCGCGAAGCGGACCAAGGTTGGGGGGAGGGGTAGGACCGGGCTCGGACCGATGATTTTTGCGCGCCACCCCTCCCCCCACCCCCACCCCACAAGGGAAAGGGGGAAGAACGGCACTCCCCGGCCATTCAGCAAGCTGCTATCGCCACCAGACTACCCCACCACCAGACTGCGCTTGGCTTGCCGACCAGCCCGGCCGAACGGTAGTTTCAGCTTCAACTGGATCGTTCGGGCATGACAGTGTCGCAGCCGATCTCCCTTACCGAACTCGCCAACAAATACGGTAGCGACAAAGGGAACGCCGTCCGCTTCCGGCACAATTACACCGCCCTCTACGACCTGATCTTCGCCCCTCTGCGGCTGCATCCCATCCGGTTGCTGGAGATCGGTCTGGCCGTCGGTGGCCCGGAGGGCGGCGGCCCGATCGAACGGGTCGCCAACGCGCCATCGATCGCCATGTGGCTGGAGTATTTCCCGCACGCCGAGATCTATGGCTTCGACATCAGCGACTTCTCCCATGTCCGGCATCCGCGGTTCCGGTTCGTTCAGGGCGATCTGGGGTCGCACGGCGATCTGGCGCGGCTCGCGGCAACAGCGCCCCAGTTCGACATCATTATCGATGACGGATCGCACGCCTGCTATCATCAGCAACTTGCACTGAGTTGCCTGTTCGGCCGGCTCGCATTGGGCGGCCTGTACGTCATCGAGGGTCTGCACTGGCAGCCCGCTTCATTCCAGGCGGCTCTGCCGGCGGTGCCGAAGACCGCGACGCTGCTGCACGACGCGCTGGTCCGGCGGAACGATGTCGGCAGCGCCGCGCTGCCCGCCGATCAGCTTCGCGCGATCCGGCAGTGGACGCAGTCCTGCGCGCTGTTCCCGAGCTTCTGCGATGACGGGCTGCCACAGAAGCTCGCCGTTCTGCGCAAGCTGCCTGCACCGGCGGAGCAGGAAGCTGACGCGCGTCCCACCGTGCGCAGCTTCGACCTGTTCGACACGCTGGTCGCACGCCGCTGCTTCGAACCCCACGCCGTATTGCGCGAGGTCGAACGCCGCGCCGCGCGCCCCGGCTTTGCCGCCGATCGGATTGCCGCCGAGGCCAAACTCCACGGCGCCCCCTACACCTTGGACGACATCTACCGGCACCTGGTCCAGGACACCGGCATAAGCGACGCAGATGCTGGCCGGCTGCGCGACCTTGAGCTGACCGTGGAGCGCGAGATGCTGTTCCCGATCGCGCAGCACTGCGCGGAGTTCACGGCGGGCGACGTTGTCGTCTCGGACATGTATCTTCCGGCGGCCTTCCTGCAGGAACTCGTATCGCGGATCTGCCGGTTGCCCGCCGCACGGCTGTTCGTTTCGGCGGAGGGCAAGCGCAACGGGACGATCTGGTCGATCGTGCATGGCACCTGCACGCCGGTGGAGCATGTGGGCGACAATCCGGCGACGGATCTGCGCTCGGCCCGCGCGGCCGGCATCCCGGCACGCCTGACCACAGTCGGAAGTCGCACGGCGATCGAGGCCGACCTGGCGTCCGCCGGCTACGAGCCGCTGGGCAACCTGATACGCGAAGCGCGGCTGCGGACCTGGCCGGCGAACGAGATGGAGCGACATCTGCAACGATTGCAGATCCAGGCCAACTTCCCCCTGCTGTTCGTCGCAACGCTGGAGTTCGTTAATATATCGGAACAAAATGGTTGGCGGCGCATCCTGTTCTCCGGCCGTGACTGCTTTCTGTGGACCGAGCTCTATCAGGCGCTCGCGCCGTTGCTGGGCGCCGCGCCGTCTGCCACCTATTTCCACTCGAGCCGCCTGGCGCGCGCGCACCCCTCGCCGGATTACCTCGGTTATATCGCGAGCCTGTGCGATGGCGAACCGTCCGTGGTCGTGGATATTTGCGGTACCGGCTGGTCGCTCAATCGATTGGTCGAATACCTGCCCGACCCGGCGCCCGCGATCTTCCTTGTGCACCACCTCGAAATTCCGCTGCGCGGCTATTACGAACACCACGCCCCTGTCACGGCCCCGATCGAGCCGCTGTGCTGTCTGCGGCGCGGGATCATCAACAATGAGAACGAGACGCTCGAAGAGCTGAACCGCGCGCCGTATCCCTTGCTGAAAGACATGGCCGCGGCCGGGACCGGGTTTCAGCCCGTGTTCGTTCCGGAGGGCGACGCCGAGTCGGCCGCAGCGGTGTTGCAACTGCACCACGTGACGTTCCGTGGCGTGATTGCCCTGCTCGATACACTGCGGGCCGAGCAGGTGGCGGCGATGCGGCGCGCCGACCATGCGGCCATGATTGCCCGCATCTATCGCGACATGGAGGGCCAAGGCCGCCACGTCGCGCATTTCCTGCAACAGAGGCTGCGCGAGGAGAAAATCGTCCAGCAGTTCATTGAGCAACGCCGTGCCGGTACTGATAGAGCATGACCATTGTGTGGGTCATTGCTGTGACGTGCCGTCGCCGGTTGGTTTCCCGGGCAACCCGGCACGCGACACCAACCGACGGAAGCGTTGGAAGAGCCAAGTCCTCCGCCTATGGGGCCGTGTCCGGATCCTGTGCATCTGGCATGCCCGGCATGGTTCTGCTGTTTTGTTGACATCGGGGCTGCCGACGTAGGAGCGTCCCCGGCAAAGCAAAACAGGGGACTTCGGCATGGACCAGAAACGCGGCGGCACAGGCCGCCTGGGGCGGCGCGACTTGCTCGTGGCCACGGCTGGCGCGGCCGCGATTGGCGGGCGCCGGGCCGCCGCGCAAGACGACGGTCCCTGGGCGATCCCACCCAAGAGCAAGGTGGACAAGCTGAACTTCGTTGTCTGGACCTACGGCGACATCTACACGAAGATTCAGGCTAAATTCAAAGCGGATTGGGGCGTCCCGGTCGAGGCGACCATCTCCGCGTTCAACGACCATCCCGCCAAGCTGATGACCATGTACGCGGGTGGCGAACCGATCGACGTTTCACAGTCCTCGCCCTTCTCGTTTCCCAACTTCATCAGCCAGGGCCTTGTTGAACCGATCGGCGATCTGCCCGGAGCGAAGGAGTACCTCGCCGACCTGACCGACAGCGCCAAGCAGGTGGCGGTCTACAACGGCCAACTGATGGGCCTGCCCTACTTCTCGACGGTCTGGGTGTGGAACTACTACACCGACCTGATGGAGAAGGCGAAGTTTCAGCCGTTCAAGACCTATGACGAGTTGATGGAGCAGCTTCGCAAGGCGAAGCAGGACAAGGTCGCGCAATATCCGATTATCTGGGTGGCCGGCGTCGGGCTCGAACAGTTGCCGGGCACCTGGTACCAGATGACCTGGAACCGCGGCGGTGTGTTCTTCGACAAGCAGGGCAATCCTCAACTCGGCCCTGGCTCGATCGCGCGCGAGACACTGAAATGGTGGGTGCAAACCTTCAAGGAGGAACTCGCCGATCCGGAATCGCTGAAGGCACAGTTCACCGGTTCCGCGAAGGCATTCGGGGCCGGCAAGAACCTGTATCGCGGGCCGAACCACCACTATGGCCTCAATATCGCCAACGATCCCGCCCAGTCGCCCAACGCCGGCAAGATCAAGGTGCACGGCTCACCCGGCGACGGGAAGACGATCGGGGACACCCATGTCTACTTCCTTTGCACCGCCAATCGGGACAAGGAATGGGCCTGGAAGCTGCTCCAGTATCTCGGAGGCAAGACCAAGGATGGCCAGTACACCCAGGCCATCAGCCTGGCGCGCGATGCGATGCTTGGCTCGGGCTATAATTCCGTCATGAAGAGCGCCGCCGTCACCGAGGGCTGGAAGCCCTGGGGCGATCCGGTGGAGATCCTGCAGATCTGGGACAAGGCGACCTATGTCGCCGAGGTGGTGCCTTCCATCTACAAGCCCTGGCATTTCCCGTGGTCGGACCGTATCAACATCGAAGTGTCCAAGGCGCTGACCGGACAGATCACGCCCGACGTCTGCTGTGACAACCTGGTCGTCGCGATCAAGGAGGTGAAAAAGGGCTGAGGCGACGACGCTGACGGACGCGCCGCGGTGGCGCCGGCAAAACCGTTCCGCTTCGGCCGCGAATTGCCGCCGCGAGCGCTCGGCGTGGCGATGAACATCCCCACGCTGCTGACGCTGGGTCTCGTGCTCGCCTATCCGATCTACTACGCGGCATACCTGTCATTCCACAAGGTTTCGCTCGCGGAATTGCGTCGCGGCGTTTTTCCGTTCGTCGGCCTCGCCAACTATGAGCGCATCTTCAACGACAGGCTGTTCCTGCTCGCGCTCAAGAACACGTTGATTTTCACGGCCTTCTCGGTGACGACAGAGATCGTGCTGGGTATCGCCATCGCACTGTTGATCGACCAGAAGCACGTGTGGACCAGCCGGGTGACGAAATTCCTGCTGCTTGTGCCCTACGCTGTACCGCCGATCGCCAACGGGCTGATCTGGTCGTTCATCTACAGCTTCGAATACGGCTTCCTCAACCGCATCCTGTTCACCACGGGGATTTCCGATGCGGCGGTAAACTGGTCGGGTGATCCGGCGACCGCGCTGTTCGCTGTCTCCATCCCCTATATCTGGCGCACGCTGCCGTTCGCCATCCTGCTGGTGCACGCCGCGTTGCAAGGCATCAGCCGGGAATACTACGAAGCGGCATCGGTCGACGGCGCGGGGGCGTTGCAGCGCTTCTGGCATATCACACTGCCGATGTTGCGACCCATCATCGTGGTCATTCTCGTGCTGCGCACGTCCTTCGCCTTCGCGGTATTCGACGAGGTGCTGGCAATCACCCAGGGCGGCCCGGGCGATGCCACCTGGGTCGCGTCCTGGTACAGCTACAAGAAAGGCTTCTCGCCGCCGTTCGACATCGGCCTTGGCGCCGCCTCGGCCTATGTGCTGGCGATCATGATCGGCTTGTTCGCCATCGCCTATGTCGGCTTCATCTACCGGCGCATCGAATAGGCCGCCGTATTGAATGGGAGAGCGAAAATGCGCCCCGGACCCTGGACACGCGCTGCCCTGCATCTTGCGAACCTGCTGGCAATCGCTTTCTTCCTGCTGCCGATCGCCGCCGTGCTGTTTGCCGCACTGCAATCGGAGAAAAGCCTGCACGCCAATACACGCGGTCTGTGGCCGCCGGAATGGACGCTCGACAATTTCCGCGTGATCCTGTCCGGTGGCGCGCAGCGCGGCGCCATCTTCGAGCAGGCGACCTATCTTCCGGACAACATCAAGAAGATCCACTTCGCCCTTATCAACAGTACGATCATTTCGGTGAGCGTGACCTTGCTCACCCTTATCTTCGCGTCGCTGACCGCATACACCGTGGCGCGGCTGCGGCTGCGCTGGGTGATGTGGCTGATGAGCGTGAACGTGTTCGCGCGGTTCGTGCCGATCATCGTGCTGATGGTCCCGCTGTATGTCACGTTCCGGCAATTCGGCATGCTCAATTCGATATGGGGCGTGATCATCGCGTTGACCGGCTTCCTGCTGCCCTACGGCATCATTATTCTTGCGCCCTATTTCGCCACCATTCCGCAAGAGCTCGATGATGCCGCGCGCATCGACGGGTGCTCGCGCTTCACTGTCTTCCTGCGCATCACGCTGCCGCTGTCGACGCCCGCGCTCGCTTCATACGGTGCCATCGTCTTCATCATCGCCTGGAATGATCTGCTGATCCCGCTTATTCTCAACAACCGCGCGGAGTTCATGACGCTTCCCGTGATGATTGCCAGCCTGGTCGGTGACGTGTTCGCGTTTTTCAATCTGTCGATGGCGATCTGCGTGATCGCGCTGGCGCCGACAGTGATTCTGGTGCTGTTGCTGCGCCGGTTCGTGGTGCAGGGGCTGTCCGCGGGGGCGGTGAAGGGTTGAGAGGCCGGCCTGGAACGATCTCGGATCCCGTCATGCCGGCGCCCCCGTCATGCCGGCGCAGGCCGGTATCCACGACTTGTCTTCGTCGCAACAAAGTCAAGTCGTGGATACCGGCCTGCGCCGGCATGACAGGGAGCGGCGATCGTGGGTCAATCCTTCCGCCGCATGGCACTACACCGCCAATCGCCGCAACGCCCGCCCCACCCACTGAGCAGTCAATTTCTCCTGCACCCCATTCTGCAACAACCGCTCATGCAGCGCCGGAAAATCCACCCGGTCCAGCGCCTGATCCTGGTTGAAGCACGAGAACACCACGCTGCGTGCACCGGTAACCGGATCGATCTGAGGCTGCAAACACTGCGCGCAGACCTCCTTCATCATGCATTGCATCGGCGAATTGATCGACCCGATCGCGGTGTGCCCCGGCAATAGATACGGCGCCAAAACACCATGCCGAGCCGCGCCGACCGCCTGCATCATCCGGTCCGACCCGATGGCGATCAGATGTGCGGCCTGATGCAATGGCACGGCCTGCTCGCCAAGCGCGCCGGACCCATAGGCCGCCATCCCCTGCACGATATTCCCCACCAGGGTCCGGTCCTGCGGCCGAGCCGGATTCGGCACGAACCCCGGCGCCTCATCGCAACACCACACGATCACATCGCCGGCGCGCTCGATCTCATCCACCTTGTAACGATCGCGCGCCTGCTTGTAGCCGGCGAAGTAGATCACCCGAGACCCCGCCGCGCGCAGCGCCGCCCCGATCGAGAACAGCACGGCATTGCCCAACCCGCCACCGACCAGCGCCACCGTCGAGTTGGCGTGGATCTCGGTGGGCGTCCCCGTCGGTCCCATCAGCACCACCGGCTCGCCCGGCTTCAACAGCGCACACACATCCGAGCTGCCACCCATCTCCAGCACGATCACCGAGACCAGCCCGCGCGCCGGATCGGTCCAGGCGCCGGTCATCGCCAGGCCCTCCATTCCCAGCACCGTCTCGCCCGTCGCATCCCGCACGCGCGGGGCCAGCACCTCGAAATTCTGCAGTCGGTAGAACTGTCCCGGCCGGAACGCCCGAGCCGCCGCCGGGGCGTGGATCACCACCTCCACGATGGTCGGCGTCAACCGGTGCACCGCATGCACCCGGGGCAACAATTCCACCCGGCAGCGTGCAATCAAATCCGTCCCCGAAACATCACTCGCCGCCCGCTCCGCCAGCACGCGCGAGACGGTAGGAAAACCGCGTTTCGCCCCGCCCATCGCCTTCACCACGTTGCCGAAGAAGCTCGGGTGCAGGTCGCCGAAGAAGCTGACGAACCGCCCATCCCCCGCCCCACCCGAGACGCGGTGCATCAACACGTGCGTGGCATCCGGCTTGGCCAGGCCGCGGGCCGGGCTGACTGGCGCGCCGGTCTCGTCGACCGCCTGGAAATACCGACCATCCAGCTTGAATCGCCCATCCTCGCGCGCCAGCACCGTGTTCGGCTGCGTCCCGGCCGCGACCAGGATTGCCCGCGCCGGCAACATCGTTTCGGTCCCGTCCGCACGCGTCAGGCGCAGCGCCGCGGCGTGGCCGAACGCATCGACTTCGACGGCGCGCGGGGTCAGGCCCTCGGCGAAGCGCACGCCTTCTTCCAGCGCCTTCGCCACTTCCTCGTGGTTCAAGGTGTAGGACGGGCTGTCGACCAGCCGGCGGCGATAGGCGATCGTGGCACCGCCCCAGCCGTCCAGCAGCTTCGCCAACGCCGGTGCCCGCCCATCGCGGGCCGCCGCCGCGCGTTCCTGCGCCACCGCCGCCGCGTGCGTCAGGAATTCGTCGGCGATCGCGGCTTCCTCGGCGTTCCACGCGGCGCGCACCGTCGCCTCGCCACGCTCCGCCACCAGCACACCGTAACGCGTGGCGAATTTCTCCACCTGCCGCACGTAGTATGCGAGGCTTTCCGTCGCCGTATCGATTGCGGTCAGCCCGCCGCCGATCACCACCACCGGCAGCCGCACCTGAAGATTGGCGATGGACGAGAACTTCGCTGCGCCTGTCAATTGCAGCGCCATCAGGAAATCCGAGGCAGCCCGCACGCCGCGCGCCAGGCCGTTCGGAATGTCCAGCACCGTCGGCTTGCCGGCGCCCATGCACAGCGCGATGTGGTCGAAGCCCATCGCCCAGGCGTCGTCCATGCCCATCGTCGCGCCGCCGCCGAAACGAACACCACCGAAATGCGCAAACCTCGAGCGCCGCTCCAGCAGCAGCCGCACCAGCTTCAGGTAATTCTTGTTCCAGCGCACCGTGATGCCGTACTCGGCAACGCCGCCGAACCCGGCCATCACGCGGTCATCGAGGTTCTCGTACAGCGTTTCCGCGTCGCGCACCGGCGTGCGCGCATCAAAACCCAGCGGCTCGATCTTCAACCCGTCGATCGCCACCACCGTATGGCCGTCGTTCATCAGGTGGTGCGCCAGCGTAAACCCGGCCGGCCCCAGCCCGACGATCAGCACCTTGCGCCCGCTGTCCGGCCGCGGCAGCGGACGCGCGAAATCCAACGGGTTCCAGCGCGTCAGCAGCGCGTAGATTTCCACCCCCCAGGGCAGCCCCAGCACATCCTTCAGCACCGAGGTCTCGGCCTGCGGAATGTCCACCGGATCCTGCCGCTGGTAGATGCACGCCTTCATGCAGTCGTTGCAGATGCGATGCCCGGTCGCCGCCATCATCGGGTTGTCGATGGCAATGGCAGCGAAGGCGCCCAGCACGCTGCCTTGCGCGCGCAGCATGTGCATCTCGCTGATCTTCTCATCCAGCGGGCAGCCCGCCAGGGTCACCCCGAAAGACGATTTCTGGAACGCGCCCGTCTTGCGGTCGCGCAAGCCTTTGGAGCAGGAATCCTTCCCCTGCTCATGGCACCAGATGCAGTAGTTCATCTGGTCCAGGGCCTGCGCCTGGGTCATGCCCGCGTCGGTCAGCGCGAACCCGTCACGCGCGCGCCAATCGTGCTCCGGCAGGCGCAACATGGTGACGCCGTCGCGCTCGATGGTCTCGACCGGCACCAGGTGCAGCGGGTCGATCCGATGCGGCACGCGGAACAATGTGTTGCCCGGATGCGCCGCCCGCCCCGCCGGCGTCAGCGTCGCCCAGGCCGCGTAGCGCAGCGCGAGGTCGATCGCTTCCGCATCGCCCGCCGCTTCCCACGCCGCAACGCTGGTGGCGAAGCCCAGCTCGGTCAGGGGCGCTCCCATCCGCGCTTCCAACGCCGCGGCCAACGCCGGGCCGTCGAACCCGGCCGGGTGGGGAAATTTCTTCACCGCCTGGCGCTGCACGAACAGCCGCTTGCAGGCGTGCACCGGGTCCAACTCGTGCGTGCGTTGCGCCAGTGCCAGCACCTCATCCTCGATGCCGAACAGCGCGGCGACGCACGCATCCACCAGCGGCCCCAGCGCGACGATCAACTCACTGGCGGCCTTTTCGTCCAGCACCGCCGGGTCGGCACGCGCCGCCAGCAGCCGGGCGTACAGACCCGCGTCCTCGGCGGCCAGCCGTTCGAGGAACCAGCGGTCCAGCCGCACCAGCCCCGGCCGGTCGGCGAGATCATCAAAACTGAGGCCAAACCCGAGGCGCGGCGCCTCGGCGGCCGGATCGGCATCCATCGTTGCGGTCAGACCGTGTTGTGCAGGTGCGAGCCGTTGCGCCAGCCGCGCCGCCGCGTCAAGGACCGCTTGGTGTAAGGTGGTGAGTCACCCTGGTCGGCACCAGCTTTCGCCCCGTCATGGCGGGCCCGCCCCCATGGTCATCGGCAGAAGAACCTGGCCGAGCAGAGACTCTCCCCCTCCCCTTGAGGGAGGGGGTTGGGGGGAGGGGTAGGGCCGGGCTCGCACCGAAGATTTTTGCGCGCCGACCCCTCCCCCCAACCCCCTCCCTCAAGGGGAGGGGGAGAGTCTTCCCCGATCCAGGCTTATCCTGATGCCTATGGGGTCAAGCCCGCCCACGCCCACGGGACATCGAAGCCGGCGACCAGCATTTCCGCCTCGCGGTCCGCCGCGCCGGGCGCGGTATGGCGAGCCTCGGCATGGTCCAAACGCGGGGCATCCGACGTCGCGCTCCGCGCTGGAACCTGGCCCGACGGCAACCGCTCGGGCAACAGGCCCTGGGCCAAGGCGATACGGCGAAATCCGTTCTGCATCAGAGCGATCCTCCGCAAAGCTGATGGCGCGAGTGAAGCCTGTCAGTGTGTCCTTAACTTGTCGGCCTCGTGTCGCTTTGTATCGTGATCCACGTTCTGGCCTTTGGACTCCCCGTGAAGGCGTGGGTTGCAAAGCGGACCAAGGGCCGAAGTTGGTGCCTGCACCTCTCCCGGCGCTTCGGATGGCCATCGGCCGAAACCGCCCTTGCCTACATCCAGATCCGGACTATATATCCGAATATCGATGGGACGGACTTTCAAATGCCAAATGAGGTTGTCGACACCGCGCCATTCACCGCCGCGCCACGCCTGGAGCGGACGCGGTTCGCACCCGCCAACCGCCGCGTCCTCAGTGGCCCGGGGCTGCGCGCCTTCGTCGCCATCGCCGATCTCTGGGGCCTGAACGAGATCGATCGCGTCATGATCCTCGGTCTGCCCGCGCATTCCACCTATTACGGCTGGGTCAAGGCAGCGCGACAGCAGCAGGACATCACGCTGCCGGTGGACACGCTGCTGCGGATCTCCGCCGTGCTTGGCATCCACAAGGCGCTGCGGATCCTGTTCCATACCGAGCGCGAGGGTATCGACTGGCTGCGCGGCCCGCACACGGCCTTGGTGTTCGGCGGCAGGCCGCCGATCGATCTGGTGACCAGCGGCACACAGGACGGGTTGCTAACGGTGCGGCGCTTCCTCGACGCCGCCCGTGGCGGTCTTTACATGCCGCCAAACGCGGCCGACATCGACTTTAGACCGCTTACCGACGACGACATCGTCTTCGTATGACCGATCGGCGGAAGTCGGTCCGGCCGGCCGGATCGCGCCCTGCAAGCGACGATCTACGTGCTGGATTGGCCACGTGTTGGATTGGCCACGTGTTGGATTGGCCCCGTGTTAGATTGCCATGTATGGCGGTCGAGGGTCATTCCGCATGACCGTTGACCTAGGCGATCGGTTCGATCAGGCGCCGAACCCCACCCACCGCCTGATCCCGTCGCGCTTTCCGCCGATCAACGCCTTCGAGACGGTGACGGACGCGGCCGACGCGCGCGCGGTCATGGAACTGGAAGGCTGGACCAACGATCGCCTGGTTGCCGAGCGCCTGCACCGCCTGGCGGAAGACGACTGGGTCTTCGGCCGCGCCAACGCGAGCGTCGTGATGGCGGCCTTCCTGCACACCGCGCCGGGCGGCCTGCGGTTCAACACCGGCGCGCTGGGCGCGTGGTATGCCGCCGCGTCACTGACCACCGCTGCCGCCGAGGTCGCGCATCACCTGAAGCGCGAGGCGGTGGCGCGCGGCCTGACCGAGGCAAGGCGTGTCTTTCGCGCCTATTCGGCCCGGCTGGAGGGCAATTATCTGGATATTCGCGGCGAGGGTGCGGCGAGACCCGAGTGCTACGCGCCGGACACCTACATCTCGTCACAGCCGTTCGGCGAAGCGGTGCGGGCGGGCGGCGGCGTGGGGATACTGTACGACAGCCTGCGCCACGCCGGCGGCGTCAATGTGGTGGCGTACCGGCCGCGCAATGTGCTGAATGTAACGCAGGCCGCGCACTACGAGGTGACCGCGCCGGTTTCCGGCCGGGTCATCGTTCGGTCCCTTGTTGCGAGCTGACAGCTTGCGGGTGGACGTTCCGGCTTGCCGCCGGGGGGCAAGGCCCATCACGGCGCCACGATCATGTGGGACCAACGGCCATCAAGGGTGACCGTTGGTACGAGTCTCTGCTGGGCACGCCGCCGCAAGCTGCTTCCCCTGGCAACCCGGCGGGCGATACCAGTCGGGTATCTCTACTGACTGCACGGTGTCAGCAGGCGCCCGCTATAAAGGCACCATTGTCAGAAGGATCCGACCGATGGCCGAACTCGACATCGTGCTGACCGACACGCCCAACGCAACCGACGTCGCGGTGATCGACGGCGGGCTGGCCGACTTCAATGCCGAACATTCGGACTACCATGACAAGCGCGAGCTGGCGGTGCTGGCGCGCGACAAGGCAACCGGAAACACCATCGGCGGCATGTTGGGCCGGACCTCGCTGGGTCTGTTGTTCATAGATCTCGTCTACCTGCCACCCGTGCTGCGCGGCCAGGATATCGGCAGCCGGATGCTAGGGATGATGGAGCAGGAGGCGGCGCGACGCGGCTGCCGCTCGGCGACCGTGATGACCATCAGCTTCCAGGCCCCCGGCTTTTACGAGCGTCACGGCTGGCGCGAAGTCGGCCGTGTGCCGTGCGATCCACCCGGAACGTTCCGCGTGTTCCTGTCGAAGATGCTATCAGGTGCGGATGGTGTGTAGCTTCATGCCTAACCGCCCGGGCTTTCTACGGCCGAGACCGGCAATGCTAGTCGACGGATCGACAGAATGCAGGCCATGATCCGTCTTATGGGTGGAACAGGAGGCAGGTGAGGTGTGAGTTGGCGTGTAGCGGGGCCTTACCCTGCACCTATCCTCTCTAAGCTAAGCAACAGCACGTCCAGCAGCTCGACCTACATACAACCATACAACCTGAATAGCCATTTGTAAGTTATTGTGCTATAAGATGCCATCGAGCAATCCGGAGATTGAGATGGCATCATCCACCGTTAGGCCCCTGTCCACTAGCACGATCGAGTCCGTTCAGCACCTTCTTGACAATACCAAGGGCAAAAACGCTCCCATCAGCAGGGCTGCCAAAGACCTACTTACTTGGATAGCCGACGAGGGCAAAGATCACGAGGAGACCTTGGCCGAGGATATCGCCGAGGCTTTCTTTGGGGTTTATGACAAAGATTTTCGTTGGATCGACGTGCTTAGGACTCTGGAGAAAACGGGAATCGGTCGATTTCTCGTTGGTAGGCATGGTCACAAGACTAGATTCGTCTGGCAAGGCGGATCGTCGCTTGAAGTTGCGTCTCTGGTTCTGAAGCGCCAATCGGACCGGCAACCAAATAGGTCCCCCGCCAAACCAACGGTTCTAGAGCGACACCCAACCGCACAGCCCGCGGCGGACACGCTCAAGGTAGGGCGCATTGAGGTGTTCCTACCGCCGGACGTCACCCCGGACGAGCTGAGCAGACTGATCGACTGGTTGGAGGCGAAGCGGAAGGGGCGCTGATCTCCCGGCCCGGCCATCTTTCCTATCAAATAAGTTTTATATGTCATATTGAATCCTGGCTGCAGCGAACCAAATTACCCAAGCCCTGGGAGCCAGCCGGCTTTCGCAGCACTTGGAATGGAGAGAGCGCCATGAATGTGTCGCGGCACTGTCAAGCCTGTATGCGACAACGTACCATCCCACCTGGGTAGCCGACTTGCTGCTAGATCACGGCAGCAGGATGCGCCACGACGGTGCGGAGGGCATGTTCGCGGATATAATATATCATATAAGCTATAAAACCTTATTTACTTCCCGGCTAAAGTATGATTTACCCAAGTCCCGGGAGCCGGCCGGCTTTCGCAGCACCTGGACTGGAGAGAGCGCCATGAATGTGTCGCGGCATTGCCAAACCCGTATGCAGCAACGTGCCATCCCCTCCTGGATAGCAGACTTGCTGCTGGACTTCGGCAGCAGAATGCGCCGCGACGGCGCGGAGGTAGTGTTCGCGGACCGGGCAGCTCGGAGGCAGATCCGGCGCGCCGTCGGCGGTGCGCGCAACATGCGTACCATCGAGCCCTGGCTCGACGCTTATCTCGTTGTCGCTGACGACGGCGCGCTTATCACCGCGGCTCGGCGGACGCGCAGACTCCGCCGCGTATAGCCGCAGGCCGTCTATCGCACCCGGGCCAGCCCTGTTCCGGGAGGCAACAAAATTTAGCCGAACCTCTCAGGCCATAACTGGAAACGACTGCCATGCCCATCACTTCCCGCCGGCACTCCAACGTATCATTACGGTTCTCGACTTTGAGCGATCCGCGCCGCGGTGAAGCGCGGCTCTTGCTTGACGCTCTCTGGTCGCTGCACGGCGCGGTCCGGCGGCGCTCGCCTGATGCCGGCGCGCTGGTCCGCTGCGCGGTGTTGGCACAGACTCATCTCGGTCTGCCGGACAGCGCCTTGCCAGCCCTTGCCCGACAGGACGGCGACATGCCAGTGAGTGCGCCGGAGTGGACGCGGCTGGGTCGTGCGCTGGAGGCAGCGCGCAAACGCATCGGATCTCGTGCAGGCTACTTGGACCACTGGCTACCGCTGCTGGCGCGAATGGTGTGCCTTGATGCAACGGAAACGGCGGTCCTTGGTCTCGCCATCGGCTACAAACAGGACCGATATCTCGAGCGGTTGTGGGATGACCTATGCGACAACCACGGGCGACGGCCATGCCTATGCGACGATTCCGAGCTGTTCGCTCGACTGCTGGGTAAGCAGGAAGCGGCGGTGCGCCCCTGCCTCGCGCCGGACGGAAGGCTGCGCGCAAGCGGTCTGCTGGCCGCGGATGAGGACGGCGACCTGACCTTGCTGCCCCGTCTTTCCGGCCTTCTTGCCCGACGCGTGCCCGTGACTGGCGACATCGGGAGCCTCTTGCTCAGCCCACCTCGACAAGCCGAACTGCCCTGGGACGCGTTTCAGCACCTGGGCGAAGCGGCCGAGACTGCGGCACGCGTGCTCATGGCCGCGTTGACGAGGCGCGAGCCGGGTGTGTGCATCCTTCTCTACGGCCCCCCGGGCACCGGCAAAACTGCTTTTGCAGCGGCTCTCGCGGCCCGCGTGGGCGCGGCGCTCCATCCGGTAGGAGAAGCAGACAGCGCAGGCGAGGAGCCGTCACGTGGCGAGCGCCTGGCCGATCTGCGTCTGAGTCAACGATTACTGGGGGACGCCGACTCGGTGCTGCTGTTCGATGAGGCCGAGGATCTGTTTATGCTCGACCCGTTCGGGCGGAGCCAAGCACGCAGCCGCGTTTTCCTGCACCGTCTCCTGGAGCAAGGCCGCGCGCCTGTAATCTGGACCGCGAACGACATTGACGTTATCGGCCCGGCCGCGGCGCGACGCATGATGCTCTGCATCGAGATGCGCCAGCCAAACGTCGCAGTGCGAGCCACATTGTGGCAGGACTTGGCGCGCTCCGAGGGAATCGTCCTTACGGATGCGGACGCGTCCGATCTCGCACGAGTGGTCCCAGCGGCTCCCGCCATCCTGCGTAATGCGCTGCGGGCGACCCGTCTCGCGGGTGGAGACTCCGGTATGGCCCGCAAGATTGCGACGGGCATCGCGCGCGCCGTCGAGGGCGGTCGCCTACCGACACCGATCCCAGCGGCCGAGGCCGACTACGATCCTTCTCTGATCCAAGCCGACTGTGACTTGGCGGCACTTGCCCGTCAGCTCACACGTGCAGGCGCGCCGCCGGCTGTGTCGTTGTTGCTCTCCGGGCCACCTGGATCCGGCAAGAGCGCCTTTGCTCTGCACCTCGCGGCTGCAATGGGCCTGCCCGTGTCGCAAAAGCGTGCGTCAGACCTGCTCGGTGCCTACGTCGGTCAGAGCGAGCAACAGATTGCTGCGGCTTTCGCCGAGGCGCGCGATACAAACGCTTTCCTCATCTTCGACGAGGCGGACAGCCTTCTGGGTGATCGCCGTGGCGCCCAGCGCAGTTGGGAAGTCAGTCAGGTGAACGAGATGCTGACCTGGATGGAGCACCATCCCCTCCCGTTCGCATGCACTAGCAATCTGGCCGATCGACTGGACCCCGCTTGCCTGCGGCGGTTCTTGATCAAGGCGCGGTTCGACTATCTCAGCCCAGCCCAGGCCGGCGTCGCCTTCACGCGGTTCTTCGGGATGCCTGCTCCGGCCCGGCTCGCAAAGATTGAGCAGTTGACGCCCGCCGACTTCGCGCTCGCCCGCCGGCGGGCAACACTGGTAGATGGCACGCTCAACCCTGAAACGATGATTGCCCTGCTGGCGGCTGAGAGCGCCGGGCGCGAGGGCGGACGTCGCATCGGTTTCACAGCGTGAAAGAAAGCCCTCCAACATGATGGTTGTCAGTCAGCCGGAGTTGAGACATGAATATCGCTGATATCACGACGGCATCAAAGGATATCATCGCGATGCTCGGCGAGTATCACAACGCGCCACGCCGGGAGATGCATCTTGACCCGATGCTTTATGCGCTGCTCAAGGGCAGGTTCACGCATATAGCCCGACAGCACCACGTTCGCATTTATGGATCTCCTCGGCCGAAGCGGATCGACTTTCGATATGGCGGAAGCAACCCGGTGGTTATCGAGTTTGCCGTGCGTCCCCCCAATGGGGGAGGTCAATTATATGGGACACAGAACGTATCCGAGTTGCGAAAATTATGCAGAGTCTCTTCGACGCAAGCCAGACATAGGGTGCTTCTACTTATTGATCTCTGCCCTTCCGAGCTTGCGAAGGATAATCTTCGGGCTACATATACCAGAACCCACGCCGGGCCGGGCAAATTCACCCGCAACGACGTTCGAGTTGTCTATGTCCATGATAGCCTTAGCTACGATTTTGTATGGTCACCCTTCCAATCCTAGGCATCGCGCTCAGATGGTTTAACGGGCGCTAGCGCAGCGCCCGATTCGCCCGGACATCGGCACCGCCGTGAGGGGCCAGCCTTAAAGCCGAGCCACCCGGAACCTTCCCTCACCCATTCACCGCGCGCATAACCGTCACCCACTGGTCCAGCGCCGGCAGAATGGTATCCTCCTTCTCCGACATCAAACTCACCGACACGCGCTCCACGCCCAGGTCCTCATACCGCCTGATCAGGTCAACATCCGGCGCCTGACCGCCGATCGAGATCCCCAGGCTGGCCGGATCGCGCCCGGCCTCGGCCGCCATCTGGCGAAAGCGCGGGATCAGGTCGGCCAGCGGCGTCGTGGCCGCGGGTGTCACCTGTGGCATCCAGCCGTCACCGTAACGGATGGCGCGGCGCGCGCTGTAGGGGAACGCGCCGCCCACGACGATCGGCGGATGCGGCTTCTGCACCGGCTTCGGCCAGGCCATCATCGGGTCGAAATTCACGAACTCCCCGTGGTACTCCGGCTTTGCTTGCGTCCAGATCGCCTTCATCGCCTCGACGTTTTCGCGCGCCAGTTTGTGGCGGGTGGCGAATGCGGTGCCGTGGTTCTCCATCTCGTCCTGGTTCCAGCCGTTGCCGACGCCGAACACGAAACGTCCGCCCGACACCTGGTCGATCGAGGCCACCAGCTTCGCGGTCTGGATCGGGTCGCGCTGTGCGATCAGGCAGACGCCGGTGCCGATCTTCAGCGTCTTGGTCGCCATCGCCGCCGCGGTCAGCGTCACGAACGGGTCCATCACGTCGTAGTATCGTTTCGGCAGTTCACCGCCGAGGGCGAACGGCGTTTTGCGCGACAGCGGGATGTGCGAATGCTCCGGCGCCCAGAGGATGTCGAAGCCACGGTCTTCCAGCGCACGGGCCAGCGCGGCGGGGGTCATCGAGTAGTCGGTGAAGAACATGGACGCGCCGAATTTCATGTTTGTCTCCTGTGTTGCCGCAATACTTCTCTCCCCCTCCCCTTGAGGGAGGGGGTTGGGGGGAGGGGTTGGCGCCAGGGTCGCACCGAACATTCGGACCGCACTAACCCCTCCCCCCGGCCCCCTCCCTCAAGGGGAGGGGGAGAGAATTTTACGAATCCGGGAAGAACTGGTTCGCGGGACGCGGCAATCCAAGATTCTCCCGCAGCGTCTTGCCTTCGTACTCACGCCGGTAGATGCCCCGCCGCTGCAGTTCCGGCACCACGCGGTCGACGAAATCGTCCAGGCCCGCCGGCAGGAAGGGGAACATCACATTGAACCCGTCGCTGCCTTCCTCGACCAGCCATTGCTCCATCGTATCGGCGATCGTCGCCGGCGTGCCCACGATTGCCATGCCACCGTAGCCGCCGAGCCGCTGCGCAAGCTGGCGCACCGTCAGGTCCTCCCGCTGGGCCAGCAGGATCGCCCGCTCGCGCCCGCTCTTGCTCTGATTGGTTTCCGGGATGTCCGGCAATGGTGCGTCCGGATCGAACCGCCGCGCATCGGTGCCGAGCGCGATCGACAACGACGCGATCGCGCTGTCGTAATGCACCAGGCTGTCCAGATGCGCGCGCTTGCGCCGCGCTTCGTCCACCGTGTCACCGACCACCACCAGCGCGCCGGGCAGAATCTTCAGGTGCTCCCGTGGGCGGCCGTACTTTTCCATGCGCGACTTCACATCGGCATAGAAACGCTTGGCATCCGCCAAGGCGCCGCCCGCGGCGAAGATCATCTCCGCGGTTTCCGCGGCAAGCTGACGGCCGGAGTCCGACGCACCGGCCTGCACGATCACCGGCCACCCCTGGACCGGCCGCGCAACATTCAGCGGGCCGCGCACCGACAGGAATTCGCCTTTGTGGTTCAGCGTGTGCAGACGATCGGGATTGAAAAAGATCCCCGTCTCCACGTCGCGAACGAACGCATCGTCGGCCCAACTGTCCCACAACCCGGTGACCACATCGATGAACTCACGCGCGCGGCGATAGCGCTCGCCATGCTCCATCTGGTCGTCGAGGCCGAAGTTCAGCGCGGCGTCAGGGTTGGACGTGGTGACAACGTTCCATCCCGCGCGCCCGCCGCTAAGATGATCGAGCGAGGCGAACCGGCGCGCGACATGATACGGCTGGTCGAATGTGGTCGAGCCGGTGGCGATCAGCCCGAGGCGCTCGGTCACCACCGCGAGCGCCGGCAGCAGGGTGGGCGGATCGAAGCTGGTCACCGTGGCGCTGCGCATCAGCGCGTCCATCGGCATGTTCAGCAGCGCGAGATGGTCGGCCATGAAGAAGGCGTCGAACTTGCCGCGCTCCAGCGTCTGCGCGAATCGCTTCAGGTGCTGGAAGTTGAAGTTGGCGTCTGGCAATCCTCCCGGATAGCGCCAGGCGGCGGTGTGGATGCTGACCGGACGCATGAAGGCGCCCAGGCGAATCTGTCGTGTGTCAGCCATGTTTTACCTTTCGTCCGGAACCGTGCGCCGTTTGGACCAATCGTGCTGGCTGTTGGGGCCGCATCAACGCGAATGAACGTCACGTTCGGACGCACCGCGGCAACACCAGGCGTTGCCAACGATCAGCCGGACTGCCCGGCCGGCCCGACATAGGCAGTCCACGCCAGCGTCCCTTCAACCAGCACTCGATTATCCAACGGCCGCATCGTGCCATTTTCCATCGCACCTTTGACCTCGATGGACCGAAATCGCCGCGCCGTAAAGGTGTGAGAAAAGTGATCTACCTTAAGCCCAGCCTTCAACTTCAACGTTCCCAGGAACCGCCGCTTGTCGCGGATTTCTTGCCAGACCGAGGGCAGATACAACGCACGCCGCCCGGTATCCTCGATGATAAGCCCGTCCACGCCCGCGCGAAGCTGCGCCAGCAGGTCGGCCTCATCGTCGAAGCGCATCGCCTCGGGTGGCGTCAGCACCGACACCGACAGTTGCAGTCCCGCGAGCTCCAGCAGATCCAGCTTCGGAAAGCGCGGGTCGCGGAACGCCGCGTTGAACGCGTGGTCCACCACGTCGACGACCAATGGCCGGCGCGCGACCGGCGATCCGATACAACCGCGCAACCGACCGTCCCGGCGCAGCGTGACGAACGCCGCGCCGGGCGCCGCAAGCAACGGCGGCAGTGCCGCGTCGGCACGCACCTGGCCCGGCTGGCCGGTGTTGAGACCGACCGCGATGCCGCCGCGCACCAGGTCGATCAGGGTCGGCCCGAGCGCCTCGATCGCGACCCGTTCCGGATCATCCGCTGCGGCGGGTTCGTCCAGGGCTGGCTCATAGCGAGCCGGCTCATAGAGCGCCCAGGCGCCATATCCCACGACGCGGTCGCGCGGCCCCGCCGTGTCGCCCGAGTTGCGCAGGTCCAGCTGCTCGATCGCCATCCCACGCCGCCGCGCCACGCGCAGCAGGCCGCGCGTCGGCACCTGGCCGCAGGCCTCGGTGCTGCCGATCACCGTGTCATCGAAACGTTCGATCGCCTGCGCGGTTCGCGCATCGAGGCTTTGGCAGGCGGCGTAGTCCAGGTAGTGCGACAGGTCGGTTGACACCACGATCAGCGTCTCCGGGCCGCCCCACACCGCATCGAACAGGGCGGCGACGGTGTCGGGCGAGGCATCGCCCGCGACGATCGGCACCAGGCGGAAATCGCCGAGCACATGCTGCAGGAACGGCACATGCACCTCCAGCGCGTGCTCGCGCTGGTGCGCGGCGTCGAGCTGGCCGACCATCGGAAGCTGGCGCAGCCTGGCGATCGCCTCGGTATCCAGCGTGACGGTGCCGCACGGGGTTTCCCACGCGTCCGAGGCGTCCACCGCGAGGCCGCGGAACGCCAGGTAATGCGAGGGGCCGATCAGCACCACGCGGCTGATTTTCCGCGCGCCGCGGCCAGTCGTGCATAGGCGCGTGCGGCGACCGGCCCGGAATACACGTAGCCGGCGTGCGGGCCGATGATCGCCTTCGGCAGTGCATTGCCGGTCAAATGGGCATTCCCGGTGTGCGGTGTGCTGCCGGCCGGCTGAGCATCGCGGGCCAACTGGGCGTTGCTGGTTTGCGGCGCGTTGGCTGCCTCCGACAGGAACAGCGCGAGCTGCCGTTCCAGCACATCGCGCTGGGCGGGGTAGAAGCTTCCCGAGACAGCCGGCTTGCGGATCACCGTCACGGTGCGTGCCTTCGAAGCGATAGTGCGGCACAATGATAGCCGAGGAGGTGCCGAATGGACACCGAGCTCGAGAGCCTGCTCGACGGGACCGTGGTGCCCGGCCGCCACTGGCACGCGCTGCCAGACGGCCGCATCCAGTGCGATGTCTGCCCGCGCTTCTGCCGGCTGCACGAGGGGCAGCGCGGCCTGTGTTTCGTGCGCGCGCGGCAGAACGATGCGATGGTGCTGACCACCTACGGGCGGTCATCCGGATTCTGCATCGATCCGATCGAGAAGAAGCCGCTCAATCACTTCCTGCCGGGCACCCCGGTGTTCTCCTTCGGCACCGCCGGCTGCAACCTGACCTGCAAGTTCTGCCAGAACTGGGACATCTCCAAGGCGCGCGAGATCGACAAGCTGAACCAGAGCGCCACGCCGGATGCGATCGCCGCGGCCGCGCAAAAACTCGGCTGCCGGTCGGTGGCGTTCACCTACAACGATCCGGTGATCTTCCTGGAATACGCGGTGGACACCGCGCGCGCCTGCCACGCGGTGGGGTTGAAGACCGTGGCGGTGACCGCCGGCTACATCACGCCCCAGGCGCGTGGCGACTTCTACGAACATATCGACGCGGCGAACGTCGACCTGAAGGGATTTACCGAGGGCTTCTACCGCAACCTGTGCGGTGGCAGGCTGGCCGACGTGCTGGACACGCTGGTCTGGCTGCGGCGCCACACGAAGGTGTGGGTGGAGATCACCACCTTGTTGATCCCCGGGGAGAACGATTCCGACGCGGAGCTTGGCGCGCTGAGCAGTTGGGTCGCCGCCGAGCTGGGCGTCGACGTGCCGCTGCATTTCACCGCCTTCCATCCCGACTGGAAGATGCGCGAGCATCCACCGACCCCTCCGGCGACGTTGACCCGCGCGCGGGCGATCGCGATGGCGCACGGGCTGCGCTACGTCTACACGGGCAATGTGCACGACCCTGCCGGCGGCAGCACGTATTGCCACGGCTGCGGAACGTTGCTGATCGGGCGCGACTGGTACGAACTGAATGCATGGGGGCTGGACGCGGCGGGATGCTGCCGCGCCTGTGGAACGGCGCTGGTGGGCGTGCTTGAACCGCGCCCCGGCACCTGGGGACGCAAACGGCAGCCGGTGCGATTTTAGCGCATATTCGGACTGATACCAGCCGCCGAAATCGTTGACCCTTCCAATGATTTCGGCGGCTGGTATCGCGCGCCGGGTTGCCCCATGGGAAACAGAGGGCGGCGGCGCGCCGAACAAAGACTCATACCAACGGTCATTCTTTATGACGGTTGGTATGAGTGAACGCAACCCGCCGGGCCAGCGCCTATCCCTGCTGCCGAGACATAAGCGGCCCACCGATCAGCCGGCCTGCTTTTCGCCGGACCATCAGCAATACGAGCAATCCGCCCCCCAGCAGTGTTACCGTCGATGGTTCCGGTATTTGCGCCGTCGTGGTCAGGCCGGGAGCAGCGTCGGTCAACAGGCTCTGACTTGCGTAGGATTGCCCATTGGCGGTGAATGAATTCAACAGGACGCCGCTCGTCGAACTCAGGGACGGCGCGAGCCCCTGCAGTGACGTCACCTCCGCCGCCAGAGCCGTGTCGGACCCGGCATAGTGCGTGCCATACTCGACATCCCAGATCGCCACCTGCACAGCCGCCGAGTTCAGATTAGACGGGCTGGTCCGCATGAGCTGGTTGCCATACAGCACCAGCCCGGCCAGTTCGTCCGCCTCGGCCGCGCTCATTGGGTCGGAGGTGGCGGGTGTCGTACCCAGATGGTCGTCAGTCAGGGCGGTAAGCGTGTAGATGATACTGTCCGCGCCGATGTAGATTTCATGGGTAAAATCGACACACCAGGCCACTACCGTATAGAGGCCCGAGGAACTGTATGAGCTGCCATCATTGACCGTCAGCACCTGCTGGCCGGCATAGACGTTATTCTGCGTCCCGAGCTTGCCGCCAGCCAGATCGACCATCTCGTAATAGGGCAGCGACATATTGGACGTGTAGACATTGGCTGCCTTCGCAGGCGCGGCCAATGCTGCAAGTCCAATCTTTCCCGCAAGTGCGAGCCGCAACCAACCGTTCATTGTCCAAAACTCCGCAAAGCGCACGCCGATCTCCGCCTTCCTGGGAAGGCAAAGCCGTCGTTTTGACGGAGTGAACGTCCGCCCGCAGCTACGGGCATGGGACGGGTGTATGCAATTTGCGATAGACGATCTTGTGGGACTAGTCAACCAATAGTTGTATATCCGTCAGGTCCGATGGCTCAACGGCGACCGGAGGCGGTCTCATGCCAGCGGCCGAAAGTCCCGACTTTCCACCCGTCATGGCCGGCCCCCGGGTCAAGCGCCCGAGGACAGGCTCCGGCCGGCCATCCACGACTTTCCTTCGTGCCGCAAGCAAAGTCGTGGATGGCCGGCCGCCCCGGCGCTAGGCGACGTTAGATCAGTGCGCATCAGTGCCATTCAGCCCGTCGAGTGACACGACAAGTGTCACCCTAGTTCGGGGTGATCGCCAGGTTTGCGCCAAGCAGCAGCAACCCGGCCCCTATGCAGCTCAGCACAGCCGCAAGACGGAGTGCGTTAATTTTCGGCCTTGAAGGCCCTTCCGCATCCCTCCTTACCCTAAAATGATGGGGAAAGCTGTCCGCGGCATGAAAAGCGGCGACCGAAATCCCGGCCAATACAGTCAGGCCCCCGACACCGAGTAGCATTGTGCCGACGACCACGATCATGTGCCCGCTTCCGGCTACGATCCAACGCAACTATAACGCTAATTTTATGCCGTACCTCGCTGATCCACATCAATGCCAGTCGCACACGGGCGGGTTCACAATGGCGCGTGCCAACCAGCAATGCCCGGTTGAATTGGATGCCCTCAACCGAAGCGGGCAGGCGTCTCCTTCTCGCCTGACTTGAGGCTTGGCCAGTCTGCCCCCGGCCGGGCCACCCCCCGTCCGCCCTGTTCGGGCAGTGGGAAGACGGCATCCCGGCGCCGGTCCGGGTGCGGCTGCGGGAGATCGGGGCGCCGCTGCTGGCATTGCTGCTGCGGGCCGGCGGCGGTGATCTTTGCCGCCTGACCTGTCCATCCCGACCACCACGAGGGGCCGCTCCGCGAGGGGCGGCCCTTTTCGTTGGACGGGGCGAAACGCTTGCGGCGGTTGCCGGACAACCGCGCAGCCATTGCTATCACCGGCTGGTCGATAACGCTCGCGCCCGATGCCCAATAACGCTACGTTAACGGGGGCGAATGGATGTCTATTTGTTTAGGTCGATGTCCGACCCGATGCTGCGCGCTCTTACCAGCGACCAGGGCGGCGCAATGCTGCCCCGAAGCCTGGGGCCGTGGGTGTCATACGGAAAACCGGGTGCGCCGATGGAACGGGTGACCGCTGTCTCGGATGAAATCCAGAAGGGGTTGGACGCTCGCGGCTACTACCTCATGCGCATGGGAAGCACTGCAAGTTAAGGCCCTCTGACGATCCCTGCCGCTTCTCGGCCGGGGGGCGCGGGGAGGCGGGGGGGGTAGATCCGCATGTCGGGGTCCTTCTTGCCGCTCTCAGGCCCCCACCGAAGGAGTCTTGGGATGAAATACGTCACCAGGGCCGTTTTGAATTTCCTCGCCGTGCTAATCGTCGGCGAAAGCATTGTGATTGCAATATCCGATCCGCGACTGGCGGCCGGTTTCGTTGCGCAGGTCGTCTATTCGATCGGAATGTGGTCTGGCGGCGCCTCCCCGATGGAAGTCCATTTCGTCCCGCGGCCGCCTGATCTGACGATCCCGCCCGACATGACGGGGCCGCTCGCGGGCGGCGGCCCTTCCGCTGCTCCGGTCCCGCCGCTGCTTACTGGTCGGAATGAGGGGTCCTCCACCACCGCTTTACCTGTCGCTCCCCCTCGGGATCGACCCACGTTATCCAGGCGCCTCAAGCCCCTCGCCGTCCATGGCCCCTGTCCGCGCTGTGTCCTCGTAGGCTTGCATCGCCGGCGGGGTGCCAAGGGCCGCACAGCCGTCGGGGAATTTCGCCGTCCTTCGGGCGCCGAGCGATCCCCCCTCGACATAGGCCACGGTTAGGGTCGGCGGCATCAGGCCATCGTTGGTCATCAACCATCCCCATCGCCGGTGCGGACATTAAGCGAGCACAGCTGGGCGCGCCGTAGGCGACATGGGGCCGCTCCGCGAGGGGCGGGCCTTTTCGTTTGACCATCAGCCCGGAAGCGGCCGCTTGGGGTTCAACTGGCCGCCGGTCTTCTGCAACTCGTCAATGGTCGCTCGATAGAAACTGACCATCTGCTGGGCCGTTTGGTTCGCGGGACCGCCTCGTGATCCGGCAGTCAAGATCGCCGCGACGACTGCTTCGAGTTCATGAGCTCCCATAGCGACTCGCCTCTTTAGCAACTCGCCTCTTTCCATGTCGCACCCATGCGGCAGGGACTCGCCGGTATTGTCTGCGAATCGTTGGAATCGCTTGGTATTTTCTGCGACATGCTGCGACATAAAACCGGGCCTTACGCCAACCCAGATTTGCCGTAAGCGTCTGTTTTATTGGGGGAAGTGGATGGTAGCGGCGGGCGGATTTGAACCACCGACCAAGGGATTATGAT
>CAWGZJ010000013.1:0-13556 GCA_963826975.1 uncultured Alphaproteobacteria bacterium
CGCCTTGCGGGCGACTGCGGCGCGCACTTTCATGGCCTGTCTCCTGGCATCGTTTGTTCCCGGGCATCGTCTGTTTCCGGGCGGGTGGCGCGCTCATGGTGCGCAATTCTTGCGTTGGCGAGCAACTGCGCGGCGTGGCGGGGGCGCGGTTGGTCCGCTGGGGGGCGGCAGTTCCGGCCGCAGCATCGTGCGCAGCTCCGGCCGCTCGCGCCGCAGACGCTGATACGCGACCTCGCCCAGCGCGTCGATCAGGCAGCGGCCCATGATGTCGGACTTGGCGTATTCGGTACACAACAGCGCGAAGACGCGGTTTTGGCTCCAGATCGCCTCGGCGCCGGCGGGGTGCGTTTCGGCGGCGATCGCCTCGGCGCCGTCGCGGATCAGCACCGCCAGCCGCCGCCCGCCCAGCCGCTCCTGCGCGCTGGCGCCGCACAGCGCCAGATCGTAGGTGAACGGAACCTCGAGAAGCTGAGTGCCGTAGATCGCCACCTGCAGTTCGACCCCGCGTGCATGCGCCTGGGTCAGCGGCGCGGCGAGCACCGCCAGCTCGGCGTCCCACAGCGCGGCGAAAATGCTGTGCTCGGCGCGCTGCACGAGCTGGCGCATCCGCGCCACCACGTTGTCCGCGCCGGCGATGGTCCAGGTCAGGCTGGGCTCGCCGCCGGCCGGGATGGCGGCAAGTCCCATTTCGACGGTGGCGAGCGTCGCCTCGCTGCGGTCGCGCAGCCGCGCTGTCAGGTCGCGATGCGGCACCGGGGCATAGGTAATCGGCGCCGAGGTGTTGACCATCACCGCGCCCTTCTCGGATAGGCGACGCAGGGTCTCGTAGATCTTGGAGGTCGGGATGCCAGCGGCGCGCGCTGCTTCGTAGCCGTTGGCCGGGGCGCCGAGCCGGAGCAGCGCGAGATAGGTCTTCGCCTCATAGATCGTGAAGCCGAGCGCCTGCAGCGCATCGACCAGTTTACTCTCGCGCATGCGCTTTCCCGTCTTGACGTCTGGTGACGACTTGGGTAGTCAACTAGTGCGTCGCCTAGTAACTACCATAGTCGTTATTAGTCCCAGTTCCGGAGCGCACGCCATGAAGGCGCAGTTCGCAATGCTCGCCGCCTACAACGCCTGGGTGAACGAGCGGCTGTACGACGCGGCCGCGCGGCTGCCCGATGCGGAGTACCGGGCCGATCTCGGCGCGTTCTTCGGCTCGCTGCATGGCACGCTGAACCACCTGCTGGTGGCGGATCGTATCTGGCTGCATCGTCTGACCGGTACCGGCACGGAGCCTGCGCGGCTCGACGAGATCCTGCATGACCATCGTGACGAACTGCGATCGGCGCGGCGTGCGGAAGACGTGAGGATCATTGCTTACGTGGACGCGCTGACTGACGCTGACCTGGCCGGCACGATCTGCTATCGGAGCACGCGCGCGCCTGCCGAGATCGAGCAGTACCTGGCACCGCTGCTGCTGCATGTGTTCAACCACCAAACGCATCACCGCGGCCAGGCGCACGGCCTGTTGACCAAACTGACAGGGCAGGCGCCGTCGTTCGATCTGTTGATCTTCCAGCGGCAGACAGGCAGGAGTCTCATCAGAGGCCATGGTGATGGCGCATTCACCCGGCCGGAACAACGTCACTGAAGGTGCAACATGCAGCGACAACAGGTTCCCGTGGCTTCCCACCTCGGCGCGACGATCGGCTACTCTCGCGCGGTCCGCGCCGGCGACCTTGTCTTCGTCTCCGGCACCACCGCGACAAGTTCGGATGGCGGCGCGCTGCATCCGGGTGACGCGGGCAAGCAGACCGAGGTAATCCTGGAACGCATCGGCGCGGCGCTGCGCGAGCTTGGCGCCAGTATGGAAGACGTGGTCGAGACCCGCATCTATGTCACCGACATGTCGCTGTGGCCGGCTGTGGGCGCGGCGCACGGTGCGGTGTTCAAGGATATTCGGCGCCCGCGAGCACCCTGGTTCAGGTCGGCCCGCTGATCTTTCCGGGCTTGCTGGTGGAGATCTCGGCCATCGCCGCGACAGCTTGAGAAATCCGGACTGGTTGCGCATCGCCGAGGGCGGTCACGCACCGCCCGCGCATGGCGTGGGCGGTCCCGGTCAAGCCGCGCGGACGGATGGCACGCCGGCGATATGGTCGAGCGCCTGGTCGACGCGTGTCAACGACGCAGGTTCCTGCCGGAACACCAGCTCTATCGTTCCGCCATCGGCTTGCACCACCCGGCCGGACAGCAACCCGTCGGCACCGGGCAGCATGATTGCCGCCTCGCTGCCGCATTCCGCGGCGACGCCGCAGATTACCGCAACCCCGCCGCGCGAGATGTCTTGGATCCGGACGTCAATCTCTGACTGGCCCATCAGCCGCAACCGCGCCTGCAACCCACGTCCGTCGGTCCGCTCGTAACGCAGGCGCTGTGTCTCCTCGGTGCGCGTCATCGCGACGAGGAAATGCGTCAACTCGCTTTGCAGGGTCTCGGCTGTGCGGTTGATCTCGTCGGTGCCATCCAGCACTTCGCCGCCCATGGTGACGGCCGTGTCGGACATGCCGGAGACGTCCTGCATGGCCTGCGCGGTCTGCTGGGTGGCGGATGATACGGTCTGCACGCTGGCAACGATGTCGCCGGTCATCGTGGCCTGCTGCTCCACCGCCGCGGCGATCGCGGCGGCGACCTCGTCCACCTCCGTGATCGCGGTGCCGACCTCGCGGACCGCATCCACCGCCGCCATCGTGGCGGCGCGGATCGCCGCGATCTGCGCGGTGATCTCGGCGGTGGCGCGTGCGGTCTGCCCAGCCAGTGTCTTTACTTCACTCGCCACCACCGCGAAGCCCTTGCCCGCCTCGCCGGCACGCGCCGCCTCGATCGTTGCGTTCAGCGCCAGCAGGTTGGTCTGCCCGGCGATCTCGGCAATCAGCCGCACCACGTCGCCGATCCGGTCGGCGGCCTTGGCCAGTTCTGCAACCTTGGCGTTGGTCACCTGCGTCCGACCGACGGTCACGCGGACCGCATCGGCGGCGCGGATGACCTGGTGGGTGATCTGGCTGGTGTTGTGCGACATGCGCTCGGCCGCGCTGACCACCGTCGCCAGATTGCACCCGGACACCGCAGCCGCCTGCGCGGTCTGCTGGGCGAGCGCCTGGGTGCGCCCCGCCGCGGCTGACATGTTGTCTGCGTGCCGATGCATGGTGACGGCGAAGCGGCGCAACCCAGCCATCACGCCGGCGGTGGAGATACCGAAATCCTGTGTGTGGCGATCGATCGCCACCTGCAGGCGATCCTGTTTGCGCCTGGCATCGTCGGCCTCATTCTGGAGCCGGCTTGCGGTTTCGGCATGACGTCGGAAGACCTGCATCGCCAGGGCCATGCGGCCAACCTCGTCGCGCCGGTTTGTGTCGGGGATGTCGACGTTCAGCGTGCCGCCGGCGAGCGTCGCCATTGCGCGCTCCAGCCGCACCAGCGATGTGGTGATGTCGCGGCTTATGAGCCATGCGGCCAGCGCCGCGACGACGAGTACCGCAAGGCCGATCTCGCAGAGTTGGATCAGCACGCCGCGGAACGCCGCGTCGATGTCGTCGTAATAGGCACCGGTGATGAACACCGCGTCCCACGGCTTGAATCGCTCGACATAGCCGATCTTGGGCTGCCGCGTCGTCTCGCCTGGCTTCGAATACTCCCAGTTGATCACGCCGCCATCGCTGTCGCGCAGCACCCGCGCCTGCAGCTCTACGATGGAGCGTCCGCTCGCATCCTTCGATGTGGTCTGCGTTCCCTCCAGCTTGGGGGCATCTCCCTTGGCCAGGTAGATGCCGTTGGTGTTCAGGATGAAAAGATAGCCGACGCCGCCGTCGTAGCGCATGGCGTGCACCACTTCGCGCATCCGTGCGATGGCCTGGTCGTGGGTGATCCGGCCGGCGGTCACGTCGGCCTGCAGCGCACTTGCAATGGCGACGGCGCTCTGATCGACCGCGCGCAGCTTGTCGATCCGATCGTACATCATGCGCTGACGGGCATTGGACGCACTCAGGCCGATCGTGACCAGCACGGCCAGCAGGCACAGGCCCAGAAGGATGCAGAGCTTCGTCCGGATCTTCAGGTTGGCCAGCACGGACATGGCGGATCCCAGCGACATCGAGCGTGGTGCTGAGCCGCTTGGCTAATCTGCGGCCGGTCCGGTGAATATCCTGTTAATGGGCCGGTTCGAGGCGATGCCAGGGCTTTGCTAGCTTTACTCGAGGACCCAGTCCTCGCCCACCATTGCCGGGCCGAAGTCGCGATGCGGCTTGGTGGCAACGAGGTGGAATCCGGCCTGCACGTAGAGATGCCGCGCGGCGGTCAGGATGTCGTTGGTCCACAGCGTGATGCGGCGGTAGCCGGCGGCATGGGCGAAGTCCACGCATTCGGTGACCAGGCGCCGGCCGATCCCGGCGCCGCGCGCGGTCGGTTCAACCAGCAGCAGGCGCAGCTTTGCGGTTTCCGCGTCGCCGCGCACCAGGAAGATCGAGCCGACATTCACCCCGTCGCGCTCGGCGATCCAGCATCGTTCGCAGGCTGGATCGTTCGCTTCCAGGAATGCACCGGCGACTTTGGCCACCTGTGCCTCGAACCGCGCGTCGAACCCGTATTCGCTCGCATACAGTGCGGCGTGGCGCGCCACCACCCAGCCGATATCGCCGGGCCGTGGCGGGCGCAGCAGCCAGGGACGCGCGGTGGTGTCCGCGCCGCCGAGCAACGTCTCGATCTGACCCATGGCAGTGACCAGCGCGGCCTGCGCGGGCGGCGGCAGTCGGTTCAGCAGCGTGCCGATTTCCTGCACGGAGGCAGCCTCCAGCGGAGCAAAGGCGGTGTGTCCCGCGTCGGTCAGTGCCAGCCGCGTCTGCCGCCCGTCATGCGGTGAGCGATCGCGGCGCAGCAGCCCGTCATGGCCGAAACGTTGCAGGATCCGGCTGAGATAGCCGGAGTCGAGATCGAGGTCACGCGCGATGTCGGCAGCGGTCAGGTCTTGTCGGTGTGCGAGTTCGTACAGCACGCGCGCCTCGGTCAGCGAGAAGCGGCTGTCGTGCAACCGTTCGCGCAGCGCGCCGATGGCGCCTGTATAGAAGCGGCTGAACCGCCGGATGGCGGCGACGCGGTGGGCGAGGGGGTCTGGCTCGGACATCAGGTGACATAGTCATATATTATATTGACTAAGTCAACTATGTTTCGCCTGGGGCGGCGCGGTTTGCGCGGTGGAAAATCCGCCAAAATCCACAATATTCAAAGCGATGCGTCGAGCAGCTTGGTCCTGCTCAGATCAAATATGAGTAACATAAATCAATGAGATGTGAAATTCCGGCATCGCTGGTGGCCGCATTGCCACCTTATTGTGTCCCCACCATCACTGCACGCAGACGGAGTGGTGTCCGGCAGACCTCTATTGCTGGAGACACACTGTTTCGTGAGCTTTACATGGAGACAGATCATGCTGAACAGACGAACTGCCTTCCTTGCGCTTCCCGCAGCGGCCGCCCTGGTTGGCGCGGCTGCCGTCTACCCGGCGGCGGCGCAGGTGGTGGTAACGGCGCCCGTCCAGCTCGCCCAGTCGACGATCCTCGTGGCACCTTCCGCGCCGCCCCCGCCGCAGGTCGAGGCCGTCCCGCCGCCGCCCAACACCGCGACGGTGACCACGTACTGGCAGCCGGGGCACTGGAATTGGAACGGCGCAAGCTGGGTCTGGGCGGAGGGCACCTACATGCAGCGTGTGCAGCAGCCGGACTCCGCCGCGACCTGGGTGCCGGGCCAGTGGATGCAGCAGACTCCTGGCGGCGGCTATGTGTGGGTGGCCGGCCACTGGCAGACCTGACGCGGTTCATATCGTAGGAGGACCAGAATGTTCCGCGCGGGTCTGACGCTGGCGGCGCTGCCTGTCTTGCTGGCGTTCGCCGGCTGCGGCTCGGCGCCGCCACCGGCGACCCAGATGACGATGGCGGCGCCGCCACCGTCGACCCAGGTGACGATACAGACGGTTGGCCCACCCACGACGACCATCGTTGGTCCGCCCACGGCCGCCATCGTTGGTCCACCCACGGCTACCTTCATTGCACCTGGGCCGCCGCCACCGGCGCAAGCGGAACTGGTGCCGCCGCCACCGGCAGGCGTGGGCCCGGTTGTTTGGCAACCCGGTCACTGGCGGTTCTCGGGCGTGAACGGGGGAAGCTGGGTGTGGGTGGCAGGTGGCTACGTGCCACCGCCGAACGGCCAGACGTCGTGGATCCCGGGGCGCTGGATGCAGCAGCCAAGCGGCGGCTGGGTCTGGATCGAGGGCCATTGGGTCTGATGACGACAGCCTGACGTCACGGCCTGGCCCCCTGGGCCTGACGTTGCGCGACCGGTGGTCGGCATTCGCCGGCCACCGGTCAGCGGAGGGAATCGGTCGAACAACAAAAAGTCCAGGCAGTGCCTGGGCTTTTTGTTATTCAGTCGGTTGCCCCGTTCGGCCGGCTTGCCGCTGCGAGAGGCCCAAGCTGGACATGGGCGGCTGCGCGCGGGACAATGTGTTTCCCCTCGCGGAAGATCGAGGGCGCGCGCAAAATCGAGGGGCCGGCCATGAAGCTGCTATGGTTTCACCTGATGCCGTATACCGAGTTGCCGGACGACTTCGCCCAGCAGCATCGCTCGGTGTGGGTCGACATCCATTCCTCGCTGTTCGATCCGAAGCGCGCGCATCTGATGTACAACGACTTCATGGACGAGATGGAGTTCGCCGCCGATTGCGGCTTCGATGCGGTTTGCTGCAACGAGCATCATTCGAACGGTTATGGATTGATGCCCTCGCCCAATCTCATCGCCGCGGCACTGGCACGTCGCACGACGGACACCGCGATCTGCGTGATGGGCAATTCGTTGGCGCTGTACAACCCGCCGACGCGCGTTGCGGAAGAGTTCGCGATGCTCGACTGCATCTCCGGCGGGCGGCTGATCGCCGGGTTTCCGGTCGGCACGCCGATGGACACCTGTTACGCGTTCGGCCAGAACCCGAGCCTGTTGCGCGAGCGTTACCTGGAAGCGCACGACCTGGTGATGCGGGCGTGGACGGAGAAGGACACCTTCGCGTTCAATGGGCGCTTCAACCAGCAGCGATACGTCAACATCTGGCCGCGGCCGGTGCAGCAGCCGCATCCGCCGGTGTGGATCCCGGGCGGCGGATCGGTGGAGACCTGGCAGTGGTGCGCGAAGATGGACTACGTCTACGCGTATCTGTCGTATTTCGGCTACAAGGATGGCCGTGCGACGATGGATGGGTTCTGGGGCGAAATGGCCCGGTTGGGCAAGGATCGTAATCCGTATCGCGCCGGCTTTCTGCAATTCGTCGGCGTCGCCGAGACGCGCGAGAAGGCGCTGGAGCTGTATCGCGAGCCGGCGGAATATTTCTATGGGCGCTGCCTGCACACCGATCCGATGTGGGCCACGCCGCCGGGCTATGTCACCGAGGCAACGCAGCGCGCCGGCATGGTCAGCCAGGTGGGCCGCGCCTCGGCGACCGGCGCTCGGGCGCGGCAGCGGGCGACGGAGATGAAGGACATCATCGATCTCGGGTACGTCATCGTCGGGTCGCCGGATGAGGTGGTGGCGCAGCTTACCGAGGTGGCGGAGACGCTGAATGTCGGGCATTTGATGCTGCTGTTGCAGTTTGGGAACATGGGCAAGGACCTGGCGAAGTACAACACCAAGCTGTTCGCCGAGGCGGTGATGCCGCGGCTGTGGAAACTATTCCCGGACTGGGAGGATCGCTGGTGGCCGCAGCCGATGGACACCGCGCAACGCGCCGCGGTGCCGGCGTTCGTTCCGGGGCTGGCGGCGGAGTAGGTGCGGGGGATCGGCGGGAGAATTGACTGCCTGGAACCTGATACGTTCCGAAAATGAAAGCAAAATTCACCACGGAGATGGGAGGAACACGGGGACAGGAATTATGACGCTTCGCGCGAGCGCGTCGGGCGTTGCTGCGTGATTTTCCCATCTCCGCGGTGAAATTTCTTGCTGTCGATCCAACACCCAAGTCGCGTAGGCATCACCGTGGCCGCGACGCCACGCCCGGTCAGCGCGACTGGCGTTGGTGTCTCGCTACGCCGACGAAGCCGCGCCAACGCTTAGGAAGTCGTCGGTGTATTCCCCGCGCGAGACCTTCACCGGGATCTCTTCCTCGATGCCGCACTCCAGCATCTCCGAGCCGGCAACCTGCCCGGGTGCCGCAAGAGCCTCCACCAGTTCGGCAAACGCCGCGGCGCGTATTGCGTCGAGCCGCCAGACGAAGCATCCGGTGTCGTCCAGCGAATGCAGCCCTGGCGGTTGCCCCGCCGCTTTCCCCGCATCGCTCAACGTTACCCGCGTCCGCCAGGCGGCGCAGAATGCCAGTTCGTCCAGTGCCACACTGCCGCCTTCCCGGGCGAAGTGGCGCAGCACGCCGGCCAGCGCCCGGAGATCCTCCGCCTCGCCCAGCATCAGCAGCATCGGATTGAAGTCACTCGGCAGGAACCCGAGGCGCAGCATGGTCATACCAGCCGCCCGAATGATCGGCCCTTCCGCGGTGGCCCCAGGTCATACCGGCCCCCGGGTCCAGCGCCCGAGGGCAGGCTCCGGCCGGTATCCACGACTTGTCTTCGTCGCAACAAAGAAAGTCGTGGATACCGGCCTTCGCCGGCATGACGTGGGGGCATCGTCGGTGGGTCAATCTTTGCGGCCGGTGGCATCACAGCACCTCGATCACATCGGTCGCGTGGCACAGTTCCTCGGCGCCCGCGCTGCCGCGGCCCGCGGGGACCTCGGTCAGCCGCACGCGCACCCATTCGTCGTTCAGGCTTTCCAGCACTTCTGCCGTGATGCCGCCGGCGATGCGCAGCCTGGTGCCGGGTTCTATGCCGATCAGCTCGATCATCCGCCGTCCCTGTCAGAAGAAGATGCTCAGGTTCTTCGCCAGCAGAACGTTCTGTTCCAGCAGCATCTCGCGGCGCGCGATCAGCCACCCATCGGCCGTCCGCCGCAGCACGTCGGTGCGCCGTCCGACGAAAGTAAAATTCTCGTATTCCACCCGGTTCTGATATACCAGGAATCGGCAGCCCACAGTCACCTGCTCCGGCATCTCGACGGACGGCGCCACGTCCAGCAGCCGCACGTTGCTGACCATGTGCGTCACGCGCGACAGCGGTTCCTCGGCGTAGTGGACGCCGGTCATGATCTGCTCGACCCGCTTGCTCAGCGTCCACTTGTCCTCGTCGAACCAGGAGATGCCCTCGCCTTGGCGGGTGTTCTCGCGCTCGGCGTGCTGGCCGAACTTCACGTTGCGGCGCACCGGCATAAAATACACCAGGTCCTCGGCCAGCAGATCGAGCCACTCGCGAAACTGTCGCTGATCCAGCAGATCGGCCTCGTGATACAGGAATTCTTCGATTTCCTGCTTCAGCTCGTACCATGCCAGGCCGCGCCGAGGCCGCTCGATGACCGCGCTCATCGCCCGCTACTCCGCCGCCACGCGCGCCGGGTCGCGATCGATACCCAGCAACGCGTTCCAGTCGCCACCCTGGAGATAGTTCGTATAGACACGGTAGAAATTCCGCGGCGTCTGCTCGGTGATTTGCGTCGACACATCACCCGGTACCGGATCGTTCGTCTTGTGCGCCCCCATCGACATCTGGTAGTTGAACGGATAGCGTCGCGCGATCGTTCCGGTACTGGCGCGCGTGGCGTAGAGCCAGTTCTCCATGTCGTCTTGTTCAGTCATCCCGGCGGGGCCGGAGTAGCGCATGTAGAACCGCCGCAGCACGTCCTTGACCGCGGCGGGCGCGTCGGCATCCACCAGGAAGAAGCGCCAGCCCTCGGTCTCGGTCGGGCTGTGCGGATGCCAGACGCACAGCGCGCGCGGTTGGCGCCCGTGGTAGGACGTGTTGGGAAAGATCGTGCCGACGAACGGCAGCAACCGTGCCTTCTCCGCCTGCCGACGCTTGCGCTCGTAGAAGCAGTGACGGAAATATTCATCCACTTCGGGATGCTGCAGATATGTCGGTGTGTACTCCATGTCTGTCGGCATCAGCACGCTGTGCATGCCGTGGCCCTGCGGGAAGCCGACCCAAACATGCTGGCCGTTGTTGTATTCGTTGTCGCGCCGCCCCTTCACGCCGCGCGGTCCGCTGGGGCTGATGCCGATCATGTCGACGGAGCGGTGCGACGGATTGTGGTAGGTGTCGCCGAGGAAATTCTCCGCCGCGAACTTCCAGTTCGACGGGAACACCCATTTGTGCACGCCGATCACCTCCGACCCGCCGGGCCGCCCGTCGCGGCAGTCCAGCACCTGGTCCAGATGGTCGATCGCGCCGCCCAGGTAGCTGATCAGGTCCGGGGCTTCTGGATCCCAGGATGCCCACACGGTGCCTTTGTAGATCTCCAACTTCGGCACCCGTATCAGCGACCATGCCGAGCGGTCCAGCGTGCCTTCGTACAGCACACGATACAGCGGCACGCCTTGCAGCTTGCCGTCGGTGGTGTAGCTCCAGGAATGATAAGGACAGACAAACAACGAGGTGTTGCCCTGCTCATAGCGGCATATCTTCATCCCGCGATGCCGACATGAATTCAGGAATACATGCACCGCGCCGGCCTGGTCGCGGCACAGGATCACTGACTCCTCGCCCATCCGCGAAACGAAAAAATCCCCCGGCTTCGGGATCTGGCTTTCGTGCCCGATGAACAGCCATGCACGGGTGAACAGTTTTTCCAGTTCCGCGCGGTGGAACTCGGGCGAGACGAAGATCTCGCGGCTGATCGTCCCGTGCTTCAGGTCGATCATCCCGTCGAGATGCAGGGATGTGGACATTTCCCGCTCCTTGTCCTGGTTGCCGTTGGTTCGGCTTGTGGTCGAGACCCTACGGCAGCCGTATCAAACGCGGCAAGGTCAGCGGCGAAGCCGGATAAGGCTCGGCTCGGGAAATATTCTTGCCCTACCCCCAGGGAGGAACTGCCGGGGAAGCCGCCGTCGAGCTCACACCGACGCACCTTGCTGTTGAACCCCTCACCCCAACCCTCTCCCTCAAGGGGAGAGGGAGTAGGACGCACCTTGCCGCGTTTGACATGGCCGCGGACCCTCGCCAATGTCCCCGGCTTCCCTGGACCCGCCCGTGAATGGTCGCGGACGGGAGATCCGTTTTGGGATGCAACGACAGAGGGTTATGACCCCATGATCTCCGCCTTGATGCCGAACTACGCACGTGCCGACCTCGCTTTTGAGCGGGGCGAAGGCGCCTGGCTGTGGACGGTGGACGGGCGACGATTCCTCGATTTCGGGTCGGGCATCGCCACCACCTCGCTGGGCCACGGCCACCCGCATCTGGCCAAGGCGATCGCCGAGCAGGCGGCCAAGGTGATGCACGTTTCCAACCTGTATCGCATCCCGCAGGCGGAGCGGCTGGCGGCGCGGCTGGTCGAGCACACGTTTGCGGACAGCGTCTTCTTCTGCAACTCGGGCACCGAAGCCAACGAGGGCATGATCAAGATGATGCGCAAGGCGGTCTACGAAGGCGGCCGGCACGACAGCTACCGGATCATTACCTTTGAGGGCGCCTTCCACGGCCGCCGACCTGCCACCGATGCCGGTACAGGAACTCGGGACGCACGCAAAACGCGTCCAGTTCGGCGATCAGATCGACAGCTTCATCGTCCGGCATGCCAACGATCCCAATGCACTCGCCAGCGGTGACATACAGGGCCTTGCGCCCGGTATGGGGGTGAGTGCGCACGATCGGATGGGTAATGTCGGGCGTTTCGGCAAGTTGGGCCGCGGTTAATTTTGGCCGAGGACTGTTTTCGATGCGCCGCCGTTCGGAATAACGATGGATCGCCTTAAGTCCGGCGAGGCGCCGTTGTCATCGTCTGAGGCAGCGCCTCGTAAGCGGCGATGGTGTTGGCGAACACGGTGTCGCCAAGCGGCTGCCCGTCCTGTTGCGGCACTTCCTTGGCATACAGCAGCGAACAGCGGCTTGGCTGGCGCCGGTACGAGGTGTCGCTGTGCCAGGTGAAACCGGCGTCGGCGAGGCCGATATGCTCACCCAACTCGTTTCGTAAGTTCGAGATCAACAGGATCTCCGGCCAATTGGGCAGCAAATATTTCTCAACGATATGGACTTCCAACTCACCAAAGCGGCTGCTGAACCCGATCTGTTGGGCTTCGGAAATTGTCTGGCCGGGGAAGCACACGACGACGTTGTCGTGAAAAACTCGTTCGATTTCGCCAAATGCTGCAGCGTCAATCAGACAAGATAAATCGAAGCCGATTTCGGCACCGCAGGCGGCAGTGGATTTCGTCACCGGGATCGGCATTGCGTTGACCTTGCCTCCATCGATTGCCGATAACTTCGCTGGCGGCGCGTGGCGAGTCAAAAACCAGGCCGCGTCCGATCGGTAGCAGGGTTCCGCCATTATCACCCGCCAGTGATCAATATCAGGCCGCGCTGACATCGCCGCGTCCGGCGCTGCTCCAATCGATTTGTTCGAATAATGACCAAAGCTTTGCCCCGCGCTGCCGATTGACCTGTGCCACCCAGGCAATCCTCCCGGCAAGATGATTGCGGAAATCCGGCACCTCCATGCGGTTCTGCGCATCCGGACCGGTGAGGCGGCAATTGTGCAAAATTGCTTTCAAAGTGTCGAACGTCTCCCGCCCAACGTTGCAATGCTCGTTGACGATGATGCCGGTAACAATTTGGCGCCCGTGGCGCGGCATGATCCGTGTCTTTGCTGCATTGAGGGCAAATCCCTCATGCTGCAGAATTGCCTCGACCGCATTGCGAAAGCGACCCAGACCCGCCGCAAAGGTCTTGTCGCCCGAGAACGCGAGATCGTCAGCGTAACGGGTTAATGCGCAGCGGCCGAGCGGGCCAGTCCGTGCAATCGCCGATCCAGCGTCCAGGCCAGAAGATTGCCGAGTGCCGGTGACGTTGGCGCACCCTGCGGCAGATGCGGCACACGAAACATCGCATGACTTTCCGGATCGAGGCGTTGCGGCACCGGTTGCCGCTGAAAAATGGCGGTAGGCGTTGTCGTTGTGCACAGACCCGCCAGCCGGCGGGCCACGGCCCAGGGATATCCCAGGCAACGGAAAAGCCCGTGGATGCGCGGGAGGCCAATCGACGGAAAAAACTGCATCAGATCGAATGTTGCAACCATCTCCTCGCCGGCATGGACCCGGGCGCCGGTCAGGCAGGAACGGCCGGCGACGAAGCCGTTGGCACAGCGATGTACCGGCACGACAGATAGGATCTCGTGCAAAATGCGCCGCTGGATTGCCTTCATCTGAGGCTTGGGTGCTTCAATCAACCGCAGCTTGCCGTCCCGTTTGGTGACGAAAGTGTAACGGTAATGTTGCAGTGAAGGTTGGTCTGCGCGGCCGTGGCCTCGGCGTTCATCCGCCAACCAATCGAGTTGCTCCGGTGATTGACCCAGCCACCGCCCAAGCTCGCCCAAAGTAGCCAACGCAGGAATTGGAAGATCGGCGAAGGGTTCGATTGGTGCAAAGCGCGGCGAGTCGAGCAATACAT
>CAWGZJ010000014.1:0-99435 GCA_963826975.1 uncultured Alphaproteobacteria bacterium
CACCTGAATGACACGGATGTCGGTCTTCTGTTCGAGCAGATGCGTGGCGAAGCTGTGCCGCAAGGTGTGAACCCCCATGCGCTTATCAATCCCCGCCCGTTGCGCCGCCGCATGGACAGCCCGGTTGAGTTGCCGCGTGGTAAGGGGCTCGCCGGGCACCTGGCCGGGAAACAGCCAATACCGCGGCCTTGCGATCCGCCACCACTGTCGCAACAGCTCGAGCAGCTGCTGCGACAACATCACGTATCGGTCCTTGTGGCCCTTGCCCTGGTCGACGCGGATCAGCATCCGGGCGCTATCGATGTCGCCGACCTTGAGAGAAATAACCTCGGAGGCACGCAGGCCGGTGCCGTAGGCAATACTCAGGGCCGCCTTGTATTTGACGTCCGCTGCCGCCGCCAACAGCCGGGCCACTTCTTCCGGACCCAACACAACCGGCAGCCGCCGGGGCTCGCGGGCGAACACGATGTCTTCGGTGACGTCACCCCTTCGCAGGGTAACCTTAAAGAAGAAGCGCAGCGCAGTCATGGCCGCGTTCACGCTGGGGACGCCGAGGCCGCTGGACGCGAGGCTGAGCTGATAGCGGCGGATGTCTTCGATGGTTGCCCGGTCGGGCGAGTGTCCAAGGAACGCGGCAAAGTTCTTGACGGCCCGGATGTAGCCAGCTTGAGTTTTCGGCCCGAGCTTGCGGATGGTCATATCTTCGATCATGCGCCGGCGCAGTGGGCTGATGGCCGTGTCGGTCATGGTGGGCTCCTGTCTTGGGTGAGGTTGTGAAGCCCCTCAATCCCAAGACAGGACGCTGCCATCCCGCTACTGTGCGGCCGTACCTTGCGGCGACTGCTTACCGCGACAGCGGTTTAGTCCACCGAGAGGCGGCGACGTGGCATGGAACGACCGCCATGGGCGCAGAGCAGACATTAGGGTCCATGCCAGCAGCGTGCCACATGCGGCGACGCTCCAGCATGGCGCCTCCGCGCCCGCTGCAACCGCACCAGCCGGGTCACCCCCTCCGGCCGCCCCGGGGTCGCGCGGATTCAGGCCCCCTTAAGCCCTCGTTCACCCACCCACCCCACACTCTGCCCGCGCAACCTCGGTGTCTTTCGGTGAAGCGCGCGGGTGGGCGGTTGGTGCGCCCTCGCTCCTGTCCACCCGCCTTGTACGCCAGCGCGCAGACGATGGATTATGATAACGCGTTATTATAGAAGCCTAGGCAGCTCCTCGCGTTGGTCGGGTCGCATCGCTACAGTGGCGGAATGCAGATTTACATGTTCGCATCCAAGGTCGATCGCAATGTAGTTGGTCTGACCGGCGACAAGACCGGGGCAGTCCTCCCAGCCTATCTTGCGCCTTGGACGTTTTGCGGATCGACCCTCATGCCAGAGGGCGACCCGCGACGTGACGCCGCTGCAATTCGCGAGGCAGTTGGTAGGGGCGGTCACTGCCTGGCACCGATTGGGTTCTTCCCATGACCAAGAGCCCAAACGCCGCGACTACCCCTCAACCAGCGCCCGCCGCGTCGCCTTCCCGGCGCCCACCGTCCTCGCCGCGCCCTGAGCCCGGAGCTTCCCGAATGTCTCTCGGAGCTTGGTCCGGGTGGTCATCATGGTCCGCCGATCTGGAAACCTGGCGCCCTTGGTTCTGAGCGTACCCAGCGCCATGCCCGGGTCGCCAGCGGCTTCCCTGCCTCCCGGAGCATGTCGGTAACCAGCCGGCGCAGTTCGCAAGGAGCAAACATCGGGCTCAGCTTGCGGAGCCTTCCTCCGACCTGCCGGTGCTGCTGGCGCATCGAGCGGCGAAGCCTGCTGACCCGGCCATCGCCCCTCCTGCACGGTACGTGACGAATCATGGCGATCTGAGCCGCATCATGAGGAATTTGAGTCAACGCATCGAGCGGCTGGTATAATCAGACAAACCCATAAAGTCGCGCGGGATTGTCCACCAGAATCTCCCGCCGCCCGCTCTCATTGGGCGCCCACTGCGACAACAGGTCGAACAGCAGCGCATCATCCGGCTTTGCGTCGTCCTTTTCCGTCGGATGCGGCCAGTCGCTACCCCAGACCATCCGTCGCGGTGCCAGTGTAACATAGGCCCGCGCCACCTCGGTGCTGTCGGCATAGGTCGGAGGCCCGACCTTGGTGTCGGCATAAGCCCCGGACAGCTTCACCCACGCCTTGCCCGCCTTCAGCAACCCGCTAACCATCGCGAAGGTTGGGTCCTTCACCCCTTCCGGTTCACGCAAATGCGCTAGGTGGTCGAACACGATCTGCGTCGGCACGCGATCCCAGATCGCCGCGTTCGCAAGAATCTTCTCCGACGGCATGTTGATCTGGATGTGCCAGCCCAGCTTCACCACGCGGAACGCCAACGGCTCGATCATTTCCACGCTCGTCGCGCCGGTCTGCGCGATGTTGAAGCGGATGCCGCATACCCCCGCCGTGTGTAGGGTATGCAGTTCCCCGTCCGTCACACTGGTGTTCACCACCGCGACCCCACGCGTGTTCCTGATGCCGAACTGTGCCAGTGCGTCCAACAGGCAGCGGTTATCGACACCGTACGTAGAGGGTTGGATCACAACGTTGCGCGAGGTGCCTATGCGCTTCTGCAACAACCGGTAGTCGGCCACCGTGGCGTCGCCCGGTTTCAAGGTGGCGTTCGGGTCCACCGGAAATCGTAAATCATAGATGTGGTGATGACAATCGGTCGCATAAGGCGGCGCCTTGGTCTTCGCTGGTTCGGTCCCCGACGACCAGGCAACTTGTTGCGCCCGCACGCCTCGCGTCAGGGCAATCGCCGCGCCGGCAGCCAGGACCGAGCGTCGTTGCCAGTTACTTGCTTGCATCGCTCTCCCTTTCGTCAGCCTCCAGTGTGTAGATCCCGGCAAACGATATGAAACCGGTCGTGGTCGTCAGCACGTTGGTGTCACGGCGCCGCCGTTCCGAGCCACCCGAGTTATTTTGCGTCCTATCTGATCCGCTTCCGGCTCGCCACCCCCCGAACACTTCAGAAGTGTGTCGGCAGTGGCCTTTGGCAGCGGGTTGGTCCGTATGCCAACCGGTTCGGATTCCGGCGCGCCGATCACGGTCCCATCCAACGCACTGGTCGCCCGCTCAATCGCCTGCCGTTCCTCTTGCCACGCGGCGTCAACCGGACGACCACAGGGAGCGAGCGCTCAACCTCAGCTGACGGTACCTGCCGCTGCCCCCCGATCGGACGCCGCATCCGTCGACACCAAGCCGACCGCTCCAGCACGCTGACCGCCGGCGTGACGGATAGCATGTCACCCCCCTATTCCGAGTTCGCGTCGATCGCCAACCCTGCACCTGTCAGGAAGACGACCGGCAGGGCGGACGCGGGTCCGACCCGCCGCCACTTCCCGCCCGCCACCCCGTGTGCAATCCTCTCCGCTGGAGCGACCCAGGTCGCTCTGGGGCGTGAGAACCCCTCAGTCGGCGGTACGGTGCTACCGCATCAGCACTCCTCGACCACTATGGTCGGGGAGGCGCAGGCGTATGTTCAGGGCGAAAGCCTAAAGGTCTGCGCGGCCTTCCGACTGAGGCTTCTCAACTCCCCGATCGCCAGGACGGGGAGCGACGCCGTGGATGTCGAAGTCGAGCAAGTCCCTCGGTCAGTCTTCCGGTCGGCTTTTCGCCTCAGAACTCCCGGCGCAATCATCGTCGCCGCTGTCATCGTGGGCCTCTCCGTCATTGGGGCGGCAGTAGGAAACCGCCTTTTGGAAGGCCGCTATGAACTCGTCGTTGCAGACAACAACGGCGGCCTGCTCGGCTGGAGACTGAACAAGAGAACCGGCGACGTCGCTGTTTGCGAGCTTGCTCCGAATCCATTCGCGGCCCCAGCGCGGGCGAAGGACGATCCATTCGCCGACGCACCACCGCTTGCAGGCTCGCGAAGCAGAGTCGTTGACAAGCTGATGGTCGAGTGCGGGTTCGAGTGATGCGTCGCCCGCCGTGCGCAACGGCTGCGCTGGCGTTGCTGGCAACACTGGCGGGATGTGGTGTGCCACAGGCCCCAAAGTCGACGCCGGTTTCCCCGGTCGCTCGCCAACATGAGTGGCAGGAATGTCTTACGCAAGACATGGAGCAGCGCGTGGCAGCGGCTTGGACCGCCTCAGCACGAGAGCCTTCGCAGGATGACTTGGTCGCTGCATCGTTAGAGAAATGCTTCCCATCGGAGTTCCATCGACCGGTTTACAGTAATCCGGAGGAGGCTCACGGGTTCATGTGGGGTCCACCCGGAAGATACGAGGAGCTTTTTGCCGAGGAGGCTTTTAGTCGCGCCAATGCACCTTACCGTGCCACCCGAGATGCAGCGCAAAACGAACTCCGGGCCAAGAAAGCGGCAGAGAACCAGGCAGCGCTGAAGCGCGAGGAGCCGGCTCTGTGGGCCGCGCTGCACGAGTGCGCCTTTGGAGGCGCGGCGCGGTTGGCCTTGGTGTCTGATGAACCTGCGGAAGCCATTGTAGCCGCCACCTTCGCAGCATGCCGCCCGGAGCGGACCGCCCTCATTGAACTGCACAAGCACTACGGCGATCTGGCGTTCACCGATGAGATGATGGACAAAGTAGAGGCCCGCGTAGCTGGGGCGTTGGTCCTGGAGGTGATTCGCGCTCGCGCGGCGAAGTCGGCACCCGTGTCGCCCACCACGCCGCCACCGTCGGCGGCACCGCCCCGGTCCAACCCCGATCACTCGATTTAGCGGCGGATGCACTTCCGTCCCGGCATGTGTCTGATCGTCCCGACTTTGCCGGTGGACCTGGCCGACTGTGCTGCCGAGCCAGTTCCGCCGCTTCACCTGGTCGATGCCGAGGCCAAGTGCGGACATCTCCGCCAAGATGCGCCGGATGCGTACCTTTCGTGCATCAACGAGGTGGCGTTTACCAACGAAATGCGGATCGAAAGTCGGCAGCGGTATCTGAATGACGCCGCCACCGAAGTGTTCGCGTCGGCACCGGTCCCGCCCGCACCAGCGCCCTTCGTGCCAGAGCCTGCCGACTCGATGATGCTGCCAACCTCGAACCCTTACGGCTATCTGCGCCACCCGCCCCAGTCGTCCTCTGCGTCGGTCAGATCCCCATACCTGGGGGCAGCAACGCGGATGGCATACGGCTGGGCTGCCAGTAATCGTAAGCGCGCGCCCGGTACGGTCCTTACACCGAGATCGCGAATTCGTCCGATGAATTTGACATCGAACCGAATACCGGGAACCGAAGCGAGGGAACACGAGGGCTAACATGGAGTTCAAAGGAACCTACCTGCTGGCGATGAGGGAGCAGGCGCCGAAGATGTTCATGGAACTCCGGCGATCCGGGAAGCTGGACCAGCACCTTCAGGAGAAGAGCACGGAGGCGCACCAAATGCTCCGGGAGTTGTTGGCGCAGAAGCCGAGGACCGCCCGCGGGGACCCGTACGTGTCGGACCAGCACTGGGCAGAGGAAATAGTCCGGGCGACACTGATTGAGTTCACGGAGCGCGCGCGGAATCCAGAGCCATCGCACAATCTGCCCAGGGAGATCGGCAAGGCTCTTCGTCAGCCCCAATCACGACAATCGACGGAACCTGTAACCAGCGAGACCACCGATCCTGCCGACTGCTGGTTTTGCCCGATGCATCGCGCCGTACTGCAATATGCGGACATCGCTTTCCATGCACTTGCCAGGAAGATTGTAGGGCAGATCCAGCAAATCGATGCCACTGGAATCTATGGCGACGACTATCAGCATAAGACACTATGGGACGAGTACCTGCCACAAAATCCAGGAAGGGTCGGAGGAGCCGTCCGAATATGCGTGGGAGTGGACGATCTCGCCGTTCCTCGCCGAGATTGTTGAGAACACCCCGCACGAAATGGCGGTCCTGCTGACGGTCGGCGCCGAGTGGCGCATAGGGGAGGAGGAAAGTGAGCAGATCGGCGGTCTCGCATCGAATCCCGACCTCATGCGACGCTACTTGGCGCAAGTGGTCACCGAAATGGCCGCCGCACGGGACATGTCGCAATTCAACCCCGGAGAGGGGGGCGATCCGGAATAGGACATTGATCCAGACGAAGACTGCTAGTTGCTTGCGTACTCGCGGGCCGCGTCCCCGCCGAACAGCGCGTCGCGAAGGGACCGCGAGTGGGGGTATCGCGGCTGGCGCCGTGCTGACGGTCGAACCCGGCGGCTGGAGTCGGGCGTGCTAGCTACCGCCGCTATGGGTGGAGGCTGTGTGAAAACGTTCCAACTGATATTCTGGCGGTGTGCTGATTCGGGATATCGGAATGAAGCGTTTTGTGGAGGGTGAAGCTCGTCAGCAGGTGGTGTTGCTGCCGCCCTGCCTGGACGATTACGTGACGGAGAACAACCCGGTCCGGGTGATTGAAGCGTTCGTTGACGAACTCGATCTGGCGACACTGGGCTTCGACGGTGTAGTCCCCGAGGCAACCGGCCGCCCAGCGTACCATCCGTCGAGCCTGCTGAAACTCTACCTGTACGGCTACCTCAACCGGGTGCAGTCGAGCCGGCGGCTGGAACGTGAGACGCAACGCAATGTCGAGGTGATGTGGCTGACCGGGCGGTTGACGCCGGACTTCAAGACGATCGCGGATTTCCGCAAGGACAACGGGCCGGCCATCCGCGCGACATGCCGACAGTTCGTGATGCTATGCCGCCACTTGGACCTGTTCTCCGAGGCGATCGTTGCGATCGACGGCAGCAAGTTCAAGGCGGTCAACAACCGCGACAAGAACTTCACGCCGAACCAGATCCAGCGTCGGCTGGAGCAGATCGAAGCCAGCATCGACCGCTACCTGTCGGCGCTCGACGTGACCGATCGGCAGGAGGGCGAGGTCGCGCAGGCGAAGGCGGTCCGGCTGAAGGACAAGATCGCGGCCTTGAAGGAGCAGATGCAGCAGCTCAAACAAATGGAAGTTGCGGTGCAGGCTGCACCCGATCAGCAGATTTCACTCACCGATCCGGATGCCCGCTCGATGGCCACCAGCGGCAAGGGCACCGGGGTCATCGGCTACAACGTGCAGGCCGCTGTCGACACGAAGAACCACCTGATCGTGGCGCATGAGGTCACCAATGTTGGTCATGACCGTGGTCAGCTCTCGAAGATGGGCGAACAGGCGCAAGACGCGACCGGGCACGATGCGCTCACCGTCATTGCCGACCGGGGCTATTTCAAAGGCGAGGATATCCTGGCCTGCGAGCAAGCTGGGATGACGCCGTATGTGGCCAAGCCGCTGACCTCTGGAGCCAAGGCGGAAGGGCGGTTCGGCAAGCAGGACTTCATCTACGTCGCCGAGGGCAACACCTATCGGTGCCCGGCTGGGGAAAGCCTGACCTGGCGCTTCGCATCCGTCGAGCGCGGGATGGTGCTGCACAGCTACTGGACCACACGGTGCGGGAGCTGTGCGCTCAAAGCTCAATGCACGACCGGCAAAGAACGCCGTATCAAACGCTGGGAGCATGAAGACGTGTTGGATGCCATGCAGCATCGGTTGGACCAGTTACCGAACGTCATGCGCATCCGACGGCAGACCGTCGAACACCCATTCGGCACGCTCAAGGCCTGGATGGGCGCGACGCACTTTCTGACCCGTACCATCAAACGGGTCAGCACGGAGATGAGCCTCCATGTGTTGGCCTATAACTTCAAGCGCGTGATCGCCATCCTCGGTGTCGCGCCGCTGATGGCGGCCATACGGGCCTGACAGGTCGTTGTGGCCGTGTGGAAGTGCGTCCTCAGGACCCTTTCAACGCTCTGTGGGGCGACCGTATGAAATTCAGCGGCGCGACAGTGGACTACCGGAACAGCCCTCCCGTGGGCCCACGGACGAGCCCTGAAGCCAAAAAATGGCGCTAACTGTGTCAACCGTCGGGAACTCGCGTTTTCACACAGCCTCGGTGGGAAGCGGGCTCCCAACGCGGGTCAGCGGCGTTACGGGGAACCATCGCCGACACCTTGTTCAATCCGCTTGCGAATCCACAGGCCGTCTTCGTCGTGGTCTGATGCAATAAGGCCTCGGGCGATCCAACGCGTGTCGGTCGCCGCCGCCATCAATTCCGTTCTGGGCGTGGCAATGCGCCGGGCAAGGCCGGCCGCTCCGAGCAGACGGATGGTAAGCCAAGTCACGTCCAGCTCCCACCAGGCGTGGCCGTGGCGTGCAGAGCGTGGATCAGCATGGTGGTTGTTGTGCCACCCTTCACCATTGCTGACGTAGCCGACAAACAGATTGTTCCGACTGGAGTTGCCGGTGTCGTAACGTTGATAACCCCAAACATGAGCAAGGGAATTCACCGACCAGGTGATGTGCCACACCAGGACGGTACGCAGAAATACACCCCAGACGAGAAAGCTGCTCCCCACACGCAACGCCTCCGCCGCGGCGCCGCCAGCCACGCTGGCGCCAACGAAGCCGGCGGCGAAAAACACGACCCACGAAGCAAGCACGATATACACCCATCGCGAACCCCTCTCCAGTGAGCGATAGAAACGGTCGGCGAGGATGTCCTTGCCGTAGCGTTCGTAGATCCGTAGCTTCCCGAGATCAGGGGCCTCCATCATCAGCCAGCTCATGTGACCCCACACAAAGCTACCAAGAGGGCTGTGAGGGTCGTCTGGCCGGTCCGAATGTTGATGATGCAGGCGATGCACCGATACCCACCGGGCTGGTGTATCCTGGACGCAGCACACGCCCAGAACCACGAAGGTCCGCTCCAGCCATTTGGGGCAAATCAGCCCACGGTGTGTGAGCAGGCGGTGATAGCCGAGATTGATGCCAAGGGTTCCGAAGACAAACAATCCAGTGAGCGCCAGAATCACCCCACTCCAGGTGAAAAACCAGGGCACTACCGCGAGAAGTGCCAGCAGGTGATAGCCGACGATTCCGCATGTGTAGGGCCACGCGATTGTCTGGTGCGCGCTGACGCGTTGCCTGGGCTGCACCGCGGGGTTGCTGCGAACGTGGCCCACACCGATGTACCTCACTTCGAGCCCGTGGAATTTGACGCCAGTGGTCTCATTCGGTGGTGCGCTGTCGTCACGCGCGGAGAGGGGAGAGGCGTTACGGCCATGTCCTGTCCCCGAGGCTGGTGGGATGGAAAATCAGACGACGGAGTGTAGCCAGTTTTGACGGATTCCTGCCGGTTCCGGCTGGGTATAGCCCACTCGTCAGGCGTCAGATATTATCTACCGGGGATTGTAGTCAGGTCAGGACGCGTAGTCAATTGAGGCAATGCCTGCCCTGCCTCGCCCGCATCGCGAGCACAGCTGAGCAGTCAGTATCGGCGTCAGGACCCACTTCCGCGGACAGGGCCGAGTGTCACTCGTAGACCGATCCAGTATCAGCGAGCGACCTTGAGGAAACGGCGGCACCTCAGAAAATAGCCACTGAAGCCTAGGAGCAACCGTAAGCGTCGTGGCGTCGACGTATTGCGGCTCGTGGCAATGCTGTGATCGAAGGCGGCGATGGATGCGATGTCGCCCGTGTTTCCGGAGACCGATGCTGAGGACGCCCGTACGATAGGTCGTAAGGGTACACGGCGGGGCCGTGTGGAGATCATCACGCGTGGCGAGCGGCGACGATCTTGGACACCGGAACAGAAGCGCGAGATCGTTGCGGAGAGCCTGAGCGCGGAGTTGACGCCGACCGCGGTCGCCCGCAAGCACGGGATCAGCAGTGGATTACTCTATGCTTGGCGGCAGCAAATTCTGGGTGACCAGATCAGTGTCGTCGGCAGATCCCCGCCGAGTTTTGCCCGGGTGGAGCTGGCATCTGCGCCGCAGCAGCCAGACAGCGCCGAGCCGATGGCGCCGATCGTTCCCGGACCGCCGGCGGCGCCGTCGCGACGTATGGAGGGACTGATCGAAATCGTTCTGCCTGGCGGCGTGTCGGTGCGCGTGGATGCCGAGGTCGATGGTCGGGCCTTGCGCCGTGTCCTCAACGCCCTGGCCAGTCGATGATCGCGCTGTCGCCGGGTGCCCGCGTCTATTTGGCCTGCGGGATCACCGATATGCGCAAAGGCGCAGTTGGCTTGGCGATGTTGGTACAGCAGACCTTGGCGGAGAACCCTTTCGATGGCGCTTTGTATGCGTTCCGCGGCCGCCGCGCTGGACTGATCAAACTGATTTGGCATGACGGGATCGGCCTTTGCATGCTCACGAAGCGGCTCGAGCAAGGCCAATTCTACTGGCCCTCCACCACGACAACCGGCCGGATCTCGCTGTCCGCGGCACAATTGGTGGCGTTGCTCGACGGGTGTGAGTGGCGTGCGGCGGCACCGCGCCGTCGCCCCGAGTTGGCGGGGTAAAAAATGCACTGATCACCGTGGAAATGCTGGCGCCGACGCGACGGCGTCGACCATCATTCCGGCGTGCAAGTCGACCTCGACAGGCTGCCTGACGACCCCGCACTCCTGCAACAGATGTTGCGGGATGTGGTGACCGCGGCGGCACACCAGCATGGCGAGCTGCACGCTGAGAACGACAAACTCAGAATGCTGATCCAGCGCCTGCTCCGCCATCGGTTCGGCCGCCGCTCTGAGCGGTCGGGCCACGATCAACTGCAGTTCGGGCTGGAAGATCTTGAACAGACGATCGCCGAGAACCAGGCCGGGCAAGATGCGGCCGATATCGCTGCCGACAAACGGCGCGGGCGGCGCGATATCAGGCCCAACCGGAATCATGGTGCGTTGCCCGCTCACTTGCCGCGCGACGAGGTGGTGATCGATATCGAGGATCATGACTGCCCGTGCTGCGGCAGCTCGCTGCAAGCGATTGGCGAATTGCGCACCGAGCAACTCGACATCGCTCCGGCCCAGCTGCGGGTGCGGGTCACGCGCCGTCCCCGCTATGTGTGCCGCACCTGCGACGGCGTCATCATGGTCGCCCCGGCACCCGAACGGCCGGTCGATGGCGGCATGGCGACCGAAGCGCTGATCGTGCATGTGGTCGTCAGCAAGTTCTGTGACGGGCTTCCCCTATATCGCCAGTCGCAGATGCTGGCGCGCCAGGGTGTGACACTGGATCGTTCGACGTTGAGCAACTGGGTGGGCCGTGCCTGTTGGTGGCTGACACCGGTATATGACCTGATCGTCGGCACCGTGCTGGCCTCGAGCAAGCTGTTCGCCGACGATACGACGCTGCCGGTGCTCGACCCTGGTCGCGGTCGAACCAAGACGGGGCGGTTGTGGTGCTACGCGGTCGACGACCGGCCGTGGAGAGGCGAGAGCCATCCTGCGGCCGCGTATGTGTATTCGGAGGATCACAGGGTCATGCGCCCGACCGAGCATTTAGCGTCCTTCAAGGGCGTGCTGCAGGTCGACGGCTACAATGGCTTCAAACGACTGGCCGGAGATCGCTCTGACGCGTCGGTGCACTTGGCATTTTGCTGGGCGCATATGCGCCGCGGCTTTTACGACTTCCACGTCTCCACCAAGTCGCCGCTCGCTGCCGAGGTGCTGGCACGCATCCGGACGCTTTACGCGATCGAGGCCGAGATCAGGGGCCATCCGGCCGAACATCGACGACACGTGCGACAGGAACGAAGTCGACCGATCGTGGAGGCCCTGCACGCCTGGCTGGAAGACCATCTGCCGCGAGTGTCAGGTGCATCCGACCTTGCTTTAGCCATGCGCTACGCGTTGCGACACTGGTCTGGCTTGATCGTGTTCCTTGACGACGGTCGCGTCGAAATAGATTCGAATGTCGTCGAGCGTGCCATCAGGCCGATACCTATGACGAGAAAGGCAGCGCTCTTCGCCGGTTCCGACGGCGGAGCCCGTCATTGGGCGATCGCGATGACACTGATCCAGACTGCGAAACTCAACGGCGTCGAGCCGATGGCGTGGCTCACCGATGTGCTCGAGCGCATCATCTCGGGGCGCACCAAGGCGCACGAGCTGCACACGTTGCTGCCATGGGCCTGGGCGCCTATCAATCTCAGCGAAAACAACAAACTCGCCGCCTAGCGCCAATCGCTCACAGGTAAGCGCCGGTCAATTCAAATCCACCAGGTCGCCTCCGCGACGGTTACGAGCAACCGATGTCGACAAGCAAACCGCCGTCCCTTGGAAATGCTTCTCAGGCGGTTCCGATGCGCGGCGGAACAGAAGCAGCCATTCAACACCATTATGATGTGAGCAACGCGTTCTATGCTCTATGGCTTGACGAAACCCTGACCTATTCATGCGGCTTATGGCGCGAGGGCGACGACCCCGACGACCTGTTGGCAGCCCAGCGGCGCAAGGTCGATTATCACCTCCACGCCGCCGGAATATCGCGTGCACGTCACGTCCTTGATATCGGGTGCGGTTGGGGCAGTTTGCTGGAACGGGCGCTGACCTACACGCAGGTGGAGACTGCTACCGGCCTTACATTGAGCGAGGCACAGTTCCAACATATTGCCGCTCGCGCTCGCGCGGGGCTGCGGATTCACAAGGAGAGCTGGACAAGCCATCAGCCGGTGAACAAGTACAACTCGGTCGTGTCTATCGGGGCATTCGAGCATTTTGCCAGTCCCGGCGATAGCACGGCCGAAAAGATTGCGCTTTATCGGGAGTTCTTTCATAAGTGCCGGTCGGGGCTGAAACCAGAAGGCGCCATGTCACTGCAAACGATCGCCTACGGAACGATGCGACCGCACGAGGCTAACGAGTTCATCAGCACGCAAATCTTCCCGGATTCTGAATTGCCTCAACCGCATGAGATCGTGGAGGCGACGAGCGGCCTGTTTGAGCTGACGCTGCTCCGCAACGATCGTGTTCAATACGGCCAAACCTGCAAACTGTGGTACCAAAACCTCCGCCGACGGCGCGCCGAAGCGGTAGCGACAGTAGGTGAAGAAAAGGTGTCACAGTATGAGAAATACCTGCGGCTGTCTTCTTTCGCCTTCGACACAGGGAGGGTAGGATTGTTAAGACTTGTGCTTTTGCCGACTGTCTGACGTTCCAAGCCTAAGGTTTCGATATCGCATGGGAATCCCGTCGACGATCGAGAAGGAGGAGTGGTTTCTTTTTTTGGGTCTTCCGGGAATCGTGTGGGTGATTTTGGCGGATCATAGCACCGGAAGCATGCATGGATATTGCCTTTCCGGGGCTTTGAGCCGCGCCGGAATCCGGCATGATGAAGCATGGCGCAATCGGGCAAGAGGCAGCGGCGGCTGTCGGACGGTTATTCGTTTCGGGGTTTCCGCGCGCGAACGAGTGTGCGCGGCGTGTTCGGTGATCGGGATGTGCGGATCGTCACTCTCGACCGGCGCTCAAAAAAACCGTCTGCGGCTGCTGCGGACGGGTGCAGACGGGCTGGTACGACCAGGCGAAGCGGCGGGTTCGCGACCTTTCGAGCGCCGGGTTTCGCATCGTTCTCGAACTCGAGGTGCGTCGCGTCGCGTGCCGTACCTGCGGCACCGTGAAGCGCGAGCGGCTGGATTTCCTGGCGGACAATCCGCACTTCACCCGGCGCTTTGCGTTCTATGTCGGGCGTCGCTGCCGGCAGGCCTCGATCCGTGATGTCGCCAAGGAACTGAAGCTCGACTGGGACACCGTCAAGACGCTGGAGATGCAGTATATGCGTGCCCAGATCGAGCGCGCCGGCACGCCTGGGCCGGCAGTGATCGGCATCGATGAGATCTCGATCCGCAAGGGCCACAACTACCGCATCGTGGTCAGTGACTTGGTTCGCAAGCGAGTAACAGGGGCAAAACCCCGGGCGCGGACGCATTATTTGCTTGTGCCGACGCGTCGATGTCGGATTCAAGCTATGCGTGAGCCCTCGGTCTAACCTTGACGACCTTTCGTCTGCCCAGCTGCGTGAGTTGGTAGCCGGTCTGTTCGCGAAGCTTGCCGAACTGGAGCGGACAAATGCCGCGCTACGCGAAGAGATCGCGCGGCTGAAGGGACTGAAGGGCCGACCGGACATCAAACCTAGCGGCATGGATAAAGCCAGCGAACCGGCGAAGCCCGACCGGCTGGAGAAGCGGCGGGGCCGCGGCAAGGTCAGGCCTCGGGTCATCGTCGAGGATCATGTGCTGAAGGCGAGCGTCCCAGCGGGATCGCGCTTCAAGGGTTACGAGACGTATCTGGTTCAAGAACTTGTGCTGTCGGTGCATGCGATCCGCTACCGGCGTGAACGCTGGGTGACGCCGGACGGCCAGACAATCGTTGCGTCGCTGCCCGCGGGGATCCAGGGACATTTCGGCCCGGACCTGCGCCGCTTCGTGTTGATGCAATATCACCAAGGCCAATCCACGTTGCCGCGTCTGACTGCCTTGTTGCAATCGGTGGGCCTGTCGATCTCCAAGCGCGAGGTCCAACGGCTGTTGACCGAGAAGCAGGATGGCTTCTTCGACGAAGCCAGAGACATTCTTCGAGCGGGATTGCAGACCTCGCCTTGGATATCGGTGGATGACACCGGCGCACGGCACAAAGCAGCGAATGGCTTCTGCACGCAGATCGGCAATGACCGATTCACCTGGTTCGGCACACGGTCATCGAAGAGCCGGCTGAACTTCCTCGATCTGCTGCGTGCCGGCCATACCGACTTCGTGTTGAATGACGCGGCGTTCGAATACATGCGCGAGCGCGCTCTGTCCGCGCCTTTGATCGGCTGTCTGGCGGCGCAGCCGGAAACGATCTTCGCCGATCAGGCCGCCTGGTCGGCTCACCTCGACCGGCTCGGTTTCACCGTCCTGACCACCACACCCGACCCGGTACTGATCGCCACCGAGGGCGCCCAATGGGGCAGCGTCCACGCCCACCGCTTCCTGTGCGATGCCGTCGGTACTGAGCGATGACGCCGGACAGTTCGCCGTCGGTCGGCATGCCCTGTGCTGGGTTCATGCCGAACGGCTGGTGCATAAGCTGGACACCTTCACGGATCTGCATCGTCTCGCTCAACAGCGGATGCGCGAGCTGATCTGGAATTTTTACGCCGATCTAAAGGTCTACCGGGCCAGCCCAAGCATCGGCCGGCGTCTCGCTCTACGCGCGCGGTTCGATCGAGTTCTTCCGCCACCGCACCGGCTTCGTTACGCTGGATCGACTGCTCGCGCGGCTGCATGCCAACAAGGCCGAGTTGCTGATGGTGCTCGAGCGGCCAGCAACGCCACTGCACACCAACGGCTCCGAGAACGACATCCGTTGCCAGGTGACCCGCCGCAAGGTCAGCGCCGGAACTCGAAGCGACGTCGGCCGCGATTGCCGCGATGCCTTCCTCGGTCTCGCCAAGACCTGCGCCAAGCACGGCGTGGCGTTCTGGGATTATCTCGGCAGCCGGCTTAGCGTCCCCGGTCAGCCGGTCATTCCGCCCCTGCCGGGCCTCGTCCGTTGCCGTGGGCAGCCCGCCTGATGCAGGCCGCGCCCGGGGTTTTGCCCCTGTTACGCAAGCGACCGATCTGGTTCGGCGGTGACGATCGGTCGGAAGCCAGCATGGCGCAGTTCTACACTTGGCTGGGGCGCGAGAAGTGCAGCAGAATCCGGCTCATCGTGATGGACATGTGGAAGCCGTTTCGCAACGTCGCTCGGGAGAAGGCGCCGCAAGCGGCGATCCTGTTCGACAAGTTCCATATTATGCGCCATCTCGGTGAGGCGCTCGATAAGGTGCGCAAGGCCGAATACGCGCGCCTGCGCGGCAAGGATCGGCGCTTCATCAAGGGCCAGAAGTACACGCTGCTGTCGCACCGCGACAATCTCACCCTGGATGGCAAGCGATCGCTCAGGCTGCTGCTGGCCGCCAACAAGCGCCTCAATACCGCCTACCTGCTGAAGGAGGCGTTCGGCCAGCTCTGGGACTACCGGCGCGAGGGCTGGGCGCGGCACTTCTTCGACAACTGGCGCAGCAGTCTCAAATGGCAGCGGCTCAAGCCGTACGAGCGCTTCGCCGACATGATCGATCGTCACTGGGACGGCATCGCCGCGTACTGCCAGCCGGAGAACAAGGTCTCACTCGGCTTCGTCGAGGGCCTCAACAACAAAATCCGGGTGTTCCAACGACGCGCCTACGGCCTGAAGGACGAGGAATACCTCCGCCTCAAGGTTCTCTCATGCATGCTTCCGGCGCTATGATCCGTCAAAATCACCCACACGATTCCCGGAAGACCCCTTTTTTTGTCGGTCCGTGACCACTCCCTTTGGACGCTTGGCCGCGGGGACGCGCTGCTGAACGCGCATCGTTACCGCGAAGCGGTTTAGTCCAACGTTCTGTATCATTCGTGAGACGCTGGTAGCTGCGGGGTCCGCACGGCAACTCTTCGCTTCCGACCATGTTCTAGGAACGTCCGCAAACGGGGGGATTCCGCTGTTCAGGCCAAGCAACTCGGCTAGCGCTGCTTTGGGTCGATGCAGCGGTTAGCTGCACCCCCGACGAAGCCGCCACACCTCAAATGAGGCAGCGATACGCGACCCTTGTCAGTTGATGTTCTGCTTGCAGCCTGGTCCGCCACCGACCCAGCTCATCTCCTATACGCCGGGCTGCGGCAACGTTACTGGTTACCGGCCGGTGGGCCGACAAAGGGCGGTGAGCCCGCCCGTCAGCCCCGCGGCCTGAGGTACTGCACGACAGCCTCCCGCAATATCGCGGAAAGCTGGGCGTTCGGTTCCTTGGCGAGCTTCCTGCGCACCATCTCGTCGGCCAATAAACGGTAGACCTCTGGTGACAAGGTCGCGGTGACTTTGATGAAATCGCCCTTATCGCCATGTGGTGCGTGCGCCTCGATTGGTGCCGGGGAGGTGATTGTGGCTTTCCGCTTTCCCGAATTACGACTTTCGGACGCCGGACGCCCGCGTGCGCCGGGTCGAGGCGTTGCCTTTGCGCTCATACGGTTCGTGTCCCATCAACGGCGTCGGCAGGTGTCCATCTGACGTTCGCTCTGTGTCAGTAGTGGCACGATTCCACCAATCCCGCACCGTCTCGCCCGGCCGGAACGTCTCGCGCGCCGTGGTGATCGCCTGATCCGCCGGCAGACCCGCATCGTGGTACAGCGCCGTCGCCACCGCGGCGTGATCGCGGTCAAGGTTGGCGTCTCGGTCGAGCCGTGCCGCAGTCAGGGTGCAGCAGGGTGGCGCCGCGCACTTCATGGCTTGACTGCTCTGTCCTTTTTCCTGGCCGCGGCCTTGGATGCCGGTGCGGCCTCTGCCCGTAGCCCGGCCTCGATCAGCCGCGTGCCACGCCTCACCCGAGAGAAGCTTGATGTAGGCGTGCAACACCCCCGCCTCGATCAGCGTCTCGGCCCCATCCTCAAGGTGGACGGAGCCGCAAGTGTCGCAGCGCCCGATCGGCAGCGAAACCTCACACCGGGCCGTTCCGCGGTTGGTTCGCTGGCTGAACCGCAGCTGCTCAGTCTGCCAAACGACCGCGTCGTGGTGGCAAAAGTCGCAGAGAGATGGAGGAGTGGCGTCGCCGTCTTCGGTTGCCATCGACGCGTCACCATTGCCCGCCTGAATGGCGTTAACGGCGAATTGACCACGAAATAATTCCAGTGAGGTGTGAGCTAGATCACACTCGGTCGAGCCGGATCAGGCGTCGCTTCATCCGCGACACGCGATACCGCGTTATCGAAATGCACCCAGCAAATCGATTGCAGCGCCGTCGCCACGGCGCCGAGATCGCGGTCCAGGTCGGCATCTCGGTCGAGCCGGGCCGCGGTCAGGGTGCGGCAACAGGGCGCGGCGCGGTTCATAGGAAGCCCGCCCCGGCATGGTCACGGAACAGATCGGCGCGGCGCACGTAGCCGCGCAACGTGTCCACGCTGCGGTGGCGGCTGACTTCCATCATTTTGAAGATGTTTGCCCCGTGCTCCGCCGCCGTGGTCAGGAACCCGGCGCGCAGGCTGTGCCCGGCATACTCGGCCGGATCGAGGCCCGCACGCTTGGCATGCACCTTGATGACCAGCGCGACACTCTGCGCCGTGAGAGCACCGGCCAACAGTCGGCCACCCTTGGCGATCGGGCGGAAGACCGGGCCGTCCGTGATGCCGGCCGCGTCCAGCCAAGCCCGCACGGCCTCGACCGGGCGCAGCTTGCCGCCGACCGGAATGGCGATTTCCTGGCCCGCGCTTTCCTGATCGGTCTTCGAGTGGCGGATCGAAACGCGCAAGCCGCCTTCGACCTCGATCAGATCGGCCACCGTCAGGGCGACAAGCTCGGAACGGCGGAACGCGCCGGCGAAGCCCAGCAGCAAAAGGGCACGGTCGCGTTTGCCGGCCAGGGTATCGGCTGGGATGCCGGCGATCATGTCCGCGATTCGATCGGCCGTGGCCGCTGCCTTCTGGTCGGGAGCGGTGCCGATGGTGCGGCGGATACCGCGCATCACGATCTTGACCGTCTCGGTGTCGGTGGGGAGCGCGTGTCCGGCCAGACGGTGTGCGTAGCGGATCGCGGCGGCCTTGCGGCTGATCGTTGACGCCCTGGCGCCAGCCGTCGCCTGCGCGGCCAGGAAGGCCGTTACCGTCTCAGGGCTCGCCGGCATCGGCTCGGCGTTGCGGGCGTGGCACCAGGCAGTGAACGCGGCGAAGTCAGAACGGTAGGCGCGGCGGGTCGCGGTGGATTTCTCGGCCAGAGCAAAGTCGCGGGCCGCGTCGATCTCGGCCTCGATCGTGGCAGGCTGGGCGCCGGTTTCGAGGGTGGCGGGCAGGGTCTCCATGGGCGATCCGTTGCTAGTGAGAATGACTGTTATCGATACCTAAACACGTCCTTCCGAAATATGTAATAGCTGATAGGTGGCAGACGATTTACCCCCGTCAAGCTGTTTCCGCGGGCAACATGTGACGCGCATCCCATTTCCCTAGACAGCGTTTATCCGCTGGCCTGTCGGAAGACTGGCGGTGTTCGAGGCCACGGCCAATTCTCAGGGGACCGTTCCGGCGGAGTGACGCGCCGCCCCGTGCCCCCGCTCCACCAAGGCCTCCGCCATGTGACGCCCGTGCCAGCAAGATCTGTGGCAGGTGTTCTTTGGACCGCCTGATTAGGCAGCGGCTTGCACAGCCGCGAACCCCGCCACCGTCGCCCGCGCCGCTTCCAGCTCCTGCCACGTGACGACCAGCCGCGAGCACCCGAACGCCTCCCATATCCGCGCGGAATAATCCGGATACAGCCGAACCGGACCCGGCGGCATCGCGAACTGCGATCGCGACTTGCAGGCGCTGCTCGAACGTCATGGTGGAAAAATCGCCGACGGCACCGCCGGCCAGCAGGATGGCGTTGCCTGCGGCGACGCCGCGCGGGCGCAGAAAGCGGACATGCGCATGATCGCTGGCAAATCGACCTCCAGATCCGGATCGCGGAACATGGCCGGGACGATGACGCAACATCATACCAGTCTGCGAGCTGTGCTCAACTGGTTCATTCCGCCTCAATCGCGTGCTCGACGCCTGATCTTCTTCGCCATCTTGAGGTAGGCCGCGAAGGGTTGGGTTGGTCCGGCACGTCACGGATTTGCCTAATCACGACGCGGCGGTGGAGGTCGGCCACATGGCGCGACAGGTCAAGTTAGTGACGTGTGTGGTCAATCACGCTTGAATCGGTTCTGCCACGATCCGCCCATCCGGGGCGCTGACATGGCCGTTCGACCCGCGGGTCGCGTAGCGGCCATGTCGCATCCCGTGTGATCGCACGATAGTCGTTGTGACCCTGGAGGACAGCATGTTGAAAAGAACCGGACTGGCGATTCTCGCTACCGCGCTTGTCGTTGTCTCGCTGCACGCGGCGCAGGCCGAGGACAAGGTGCGACTGCGCTTGAACTGGATGTACTATGGCTCGCACGCAGGTTTTGTCTATGGCAAGGACAAGGGGATCTACCAAAAATACGGCATCGATCTCGACATACGTTCGGGCAACGGCTCTGGATCTGCGCATCGGCTGGTTGCTAACGGGGACAGCACATTTTCCTATGGCTCATGTGCCTCCATGGTGGACCTCGTCTCTAAGGGCGCACCGTTGATTTCGGTCGCGGTGATCGACGCGATGGGCACCGACGGCATTCTGGTACGCCCGGATACTGGGGTGAAATCGGTCGCGGATCTCGCCGGCAAGGTGGTGCTTACCACGGCCAATGCCGGAGTGAACACGTTCTTCCCGCTGGTGCTGAAGAACGCGAAGGTCCCCGAAGGCGCCGTCCATATCACCAATGTCGCCGAAGGCGCCCTGGTGACCGGTTATCTGCAAGGCACCGGCGGCGCGGTGGGGATGCTTGGTGGTCTCGACGACAAGCCGTCGGAAATCATTGCGGCTGGCGGGGCGTCGCCGGTGGAATTCCCATATTCCGACTTTGGCATCACTCAGGTCGGCTACTGTATCGTAGCTAACACCGCAACAGTCGCCAAACATCCTGACTTGGTCAAGCGCTTTGTCGCGGCAACCATCGCATCCTACAAGGCGACCGAGGCCGATCCGAAGGCTGCCGTGGCTGCGATGGCCGACGTCGTCGGAGGCACTATGAACGAAGACAAGGGCAAAGCGCAGGCGCTCGCTGTGCTAAAGGTGACGCTTGGGGTGCTGTATTCGAAGGCCAACACCCAGCACAAGCTCGGACTTCACGTGGCCAGCGACTGGGCCGACATGCTGCAACTGATGAAAACCTACAATGGGTTGCAGACCGACAAGCCGGCCACGGCCTTCTACACCAACGCCTATCTGCCGTAACTTGCGGCGATGGCCCGAACGCATGCGCACATCTCGATCGCCGGCGCGACCAAACGCTTCGGCGACGGCGACGCCATGGTTCATGCGTTCGGGCCGGCCAGCCTGGATATTGGTGCTGGCGAGTTCGTCTCGCTGCTTGGCCCGTCGGGCTGCGGAAAATCGACGCTGCTGCTGATGATTGCCGGACTGCTCCCGTTGAGCGAAGGCAGGATCGACGTGGCCGGTGTCACGGTGCGTGGCGTGCGAACCGATGTGGGCGTCATGTTCCAGGACAGCACGCTCGTGCCGTGGCGCACCGTGCGCGGCAATGTCGAGCTGCAATTGGAACTGCGTGGCTTGCCGGTGAGCGAGTATCGTGAGCGGATCGACGAGTTGCTGGCCTCGGTGGGGCTTGCCGACTTCGCTGACCGCAGGCCTTACGAACTCTCGGGCGGCATGCAGCAGCGCGCCGCATTCTGTCAGGCGATCGTGCACCGGCCGCCGACCGTTCTGCTCGATGAACCGCTGGGCAAGCTGGACGCTATGACGCGTGAACGCATCCGCGCCGATCTCCAGGAGTTATGGCGGCGCACACGACCGACGGTGCTGCTGGTCACCCATTCGATCGAGGAAGCGGTGCAACTGTCGACCCGGGTTTGCCTGATCACCCCGCGGCCGGGCAGACTGCACGGCGTCATCGACATTGACCTACCCTGGCCGCGGGATACCAACGTGAAAAAATCGGCGGCTTTCGTTCGCTACGTTAATGAGATCGGGGACGTGTTTCGCGATTACGGGGTGATGTAGGTGGGTCGGGGGATTGCCGCACGCATCACGCGCCTTGCCACCTTTCCGGTCTTCCTCGCCGCGCTGATCCTGCTGTGGCAGGGGTCCATCGGATGGTTCGCCATCCCGGCCTACATCCTCCAACGACCGTCCGACATCGTTATCAACGCGGCCGCCGATCTGCCGCGTTTGTTCGATTACACGCTGGTCACCGGCAGCGAGACCCTGATCGGCTTCGCCGCGGCGATCGTCGCCGGCGTGCCGCTGGGGCTCTCTATTGTCGGGTCCGGGCTGATGCGCCGCACCGTGTATCCACTGTGCGTCAGCCTGGAGATGGTGCCGAAGATCGCGTTCGCGCCGCTGTTCATCGCCTGGCTTGGTTTCGGGCTGTTGCCAAAGATCGTCGTGGTGTTCCTGGTCTGCTTCTTCCCGGTGGTGCTGAACGCGATCGCTGGGTTTTCGTCGCTTCCAGAGGAACTCGTGCGGTTCAGCGCCACCACCGGCGCGTCCGCGTGGCGCAATTTCATCAAGCTGCGGCTGCCGGCCGCGCTGCCGCAATGTTTCGTCGGCTTCAAGTTCGCCGCCGTCAACGCGACCGTCGGCGCCACGATCGCGGAATTCATCGGCAGCGATCAGGGCCTCGGCTTCTACATCCAGATCCAGACTGGCAACATGCGTCCCGACCTGGCCTTCGCCGCGATCTTCATCCTGGCCCTGCTGGGCCTCGTCCTGTTCGGAGCGGTCACGCTGGCTGAGCGCGCCATCATTCCCTGGGACATCGCACAACGCCGCATTCGCGGCCAGACGTGAGCGAAACAATCCAAGGACTCGAGCAGCACGACCGATATCTGCATGCTTGGGCCATCCGGCCAGGAACCATCCGAATCGAGGCCGCCACTGGCATCTTGACACCATGCAAGCTGCCGCCCCAACCGTGCTGCGCCTGCACGCGGCCGATCATATCGGGGTGGCACTGACCGACCTGGCGCCGGGCGATGCCACGGGCATTGCCGGCATCGTGGCTCGCACCACCCTCCGCGCGGCCACAAGATCGCACTGCGCGCTTTGTGCGACGGCTAGGGTGCGCTCAAGCTCGGGCCGGGCTGCCGATCGGCGTCGCCGCCGGGCCGATCGCGGCAGGTAGCCATCTCCACACCCACAATCTGATTTTCCATCCCGTCACCGGAGCGTACCGGCAGAGCGGTCCGCCGCCGGTTCTCCCTGCGGCCACCGGCGCAACTTTCCGTAGTTACCAACGCGAAGATAGCCGAGCCGGCGCGCGCAACTTACTGCTGGTGCTGGCGACGGAGGGCCGTTCAACGACGTCCAGGCGTTATTTATTATGGTCGGGCCTCATCTATTGAGGTCGAGCCTTCTCTATTAGGCTGGCCCTTCCAGGGCGGCTGGATCCATTGAGACCACGCCTGATCTATCGGGGAAACGCATGACATTCGGCTTCGACGAACTCGTGACCTACACGGCGGCGCTGCTGGCGGCGGCCGGTCTGGACGGCGACAAGCCCAACGTGACGGCAGGCCTGCTGGTCGCAGCCGATGCGATGGGTCATGACACGCACGGTTTGGAGCAATTGCCTGAGTACCTCGACGAAATCGCCTCCGGTGCGATGCTCGCAACCGGTGAGCCCGGCATCGTCGCCGACCGTCCGGCCGCATGCGTATGGGACGGGCGCAACCTGCCCGGCATTTGGCTGGTCGATCGCGCCGTCCGGCTCGCGACACAGCGCGCCGCGGCGAATGGCAGCTGCGCCATTGTCATCCGCCGCAGTCATCATATCGCCTGCCTCGCCACATTCCTGACCGCAGCCACCGATCAGGGCATGCTGGCCATCATCGCGTGCAGCGACCCGTCCGAAGCGCGGGTGATGCCGTTCGGCGGCACCCGCCCGGTGTTCATGCCCGACCCCGTCGCCATCGGAATTCCCACCGCGTCGGACCCGATCCTCGTCGACATTTCCACCTCCATCACCACGCTCGGAATGACCGCGCGGTTGCGGCGGGAGGGGCGCAGGTTTCCCGGCCAGTGGGCGGCGGATGCCGCCGGACAGCCGACGGACGACCCGAAGGCCTTGCCGGACGGAAGTCTGCTGCCGGTCGGCGGCCTCGATCATGGCCATAAGGGCACCGGCTTGGCCTGGATGGTTGAGGCGCTGAGCCAGGGGCTGGGCGGCTACGGCCGCGCCGACCAACCGAAGGGTTGGGGATGCTCGGTCTTCGTGCAGGTGTTCGACCCCGCACTGTTCGCCGGCCAGCCCGCGTTCACGCGGCAGACCGAGTGGATCGCGCAGGCCTGCCGCGCCAGTCCGTCCCGCGACCCGGAACGGCCGCTGCGTCTGCCGGGCGCGCAGGCGCTGGCCGGGTTGCGACGCGCGCGGGCGAATGGGATGTCGCCGCGGCCGGGCGTGCTTGACGCCCTCGCACCTTGGGCGGAACGTTTCGGCGTGCGGCCGCCGGTGCCCGCCGATTGAGCTGTGATTGGCGGCTGGGCCGGCTAGGCTGCGATTGCCGGCTGGGCCGTGATCGCGGGTCGCGCGCACGGCATCGCGCCATTGGAACGTCATGGCAAGGAGTGTGTTGTGGACCAGTCACATGTCATCCACTTCCTGCTCGTGCCAGACTTTCCGCTTTACGCCGTGGTGCCCGCGGCGGAGGCGTTGCGCATCGCCAACCAGAACGCCGAAGTTGCCCTGTACGACTGGCGATTTGTCTCGGTCGGCGGCGGCCCTGTGCGAGCCGGCAACGGGATGGCGATCGAGACCACGCAGCTGAACATGACGGGCAGGCTGCCGGACTGCCTGATCATGTGCAGCGGTAACGAACCGATGCAGCATCTGACTAAACCTTTGCTCGCCTGGCTGCGGCGGCTGGCGGCGCACGGCAGCATTCTCGGCGCGCTTGACACCGGTGCCTTCGCTCTAGCCGCCGCCGGTGTGATCCGCGACCGAAAGGTGACGCTGCATTGGGAGGCGATTCCGGTGTTCCGCGATGCGTTCCCGCGGATCGATGTCAGCGAGCAGATCTTTGTCATCGACCGCGAGGTCGTCACCGCGGCCGGCGGCGTGGCATCGCTGGATCTGATGGTGGCGCTGATCGGCCGAGCGCATGGTGCGCGCCTGGGCCAGGTGGTGACCAACGCCTTTGTGCACGGCCAGCCGCGCCCGGCGGAGACTCCGCAACGTACCGACGCGGCCAACGGGTTGGACGAGAATACCATCCTCTACCAGGCGCTGCGTCTGATGAAGCGGAACATCGAGTTCCGGATGGGCCTGTCGGAAATCTGCGCCAGTCTGCAAATTTCCCGCCGCCGCCTGGAACGGATGTTCATCAAGCAAACCGGCCGATCGCCGGCAGCCACTTATCTGGATATCCGGCTGGCCGCAGCGCGCGAGCAATTGTTCTATGGCACCAACTTGATCTGCCATATCGCCGAGGTGACCGGGTTCCAATCCGACGCGCATTTCTGCCGTGCGTTCCGCAGGCGTTTCGGGGCGTCGCCGAGCGCGGTGCGACGGGAGTTCCAGGCCGACCAGCGCAGCAAATATTATCCAACCGGAACGCGCCTCGTGGTTGCCCAGGTGACGGGTTAGAGCGCTTTCAACTTCTCGCGACGGTATGTGGGGTTCCCGATCAGCTTGAAAATGCGCCGAATGACGACCCTTCCATCATTCGCCACATGCTTGATCCGATCACCGACAAGCTCCTGGCCGGCCCCTCCCAGATGCGGCTGGAGGATCAACCCGCCGGCGACAGTGGGTGTCGTGTTCAAAAACCCCGGCGCGAATTTCGCTCACCGACCCCAGCAAATCCGCCAATTCCCGAGCATCAAAAATCCGATCATAAAACACTGGTTATATGATCACCGCTTTGGTAGAGTAGCGGCATTGGCAAGGACATCAGGCATGACCAAGCGCGTCGCGCTCTACCTCAGGGTCTCCACCGGCGAACAGACCACCACCAACCAGCGCCGGGAGCTTGAGGCATGGGTAGATCGGTGCGGCCACACTGTCACCGAGGTCTACGAAGACCATGCCATCAGCGGCGCGAAATCCAGCGACCAGCGTCCCGCCCTCTCCAGGTTGCTGAAGGACGTCGTCCGCCGACGATTTGACATCGTGGCGGTGTGGGCCGTCGATCGCCTGGGGCGCAGCCTGACGGATCTGCTGAACACGTTGCAGACACTGAAGCAGAGCAAGGTCGGTCTGTTCCTGCATCAGCAGGGCATCGATACGTCAACCGCCGCCGGCAATGCGTTCTTCCAGATGCTTGGGGTGTTCGCCGAGTTCGAACGCGCCATCATCGTCGAGCGCGTCAATGCTGGCATCGCCCGCGCCAAGTCGAGTGGGACGAAGTCGGGCATGGCGATAGGGCGGCCTGCTTTGAAGAAAAAAAGCTGGACGCAGCCCGCGCGGCGCTCGCCCACGGTCAGAGCATCCGCGCGGCGGCGTTGGCGGCTGGCATCAGCGTCGGGTCGGCCGCGGCGTTGAGGAAGGTGATGGCGGGCTGATCGTCCGTGTCATCATGATTTCCCTGAAGGGCGGGCTGGTCCCCCAGTAGATGCAGGGGAGGGGCGTCCAGAATTTTGGGGGCGTAACGACCCGCCAATAGAACTCTCAGTGCTCTTGCCTTACCGCCATACGCTGCGCGATGCTGTCCAGATGCCAGATCTGCACGGGCCGGAGGTAATCGCCACTCGAGGCCGATTGAAATCGCCACCTGAGGCCGGTCGAAACCGCCACCTGAGGCCGGTGAATTCGCCAGTCTGCTGGGACGGAAGCGCCGCCGCTGACATCGAAGTAATCGCGACTACTGTCCGGCCTTTTTGGCGGGGTGGCAGTAGTGCCGAGACCGAGGGCGGAGATGCGGCGGATCAGGGAAGTGTTACGATTGCGTGCGGAGTTAGGGGCCGAATCTGAGTGCCATATCGGCGGGCGCGAAGCTGGCGCGCTCGACGGTGCGGACATACCTGGATCGAGCGGCGGCGGCGGGGCTGGACGCCGCTGCCGCCGACGGATTGTCGGAGACGGCGCTGGAGGCGGCGCTTTACCCGCCGTCATCGGCGGCCGACGGGCGCAGTTGCCCGACTGGGCGGAGGTGGATCAGGAACTGCGGCGCCACAAGCACGTCACCCGCAAGCTGCTGTGGATGGAGTACAAGGCCGCCCATCCGGACGGTTTGGGGTTCAGCCAGTTCAAACTGCGGCTAAGCGAATGGCAGAAGGCCTCGGGGCGAGGCCTGTCGATGCGCCAGGTGCACCACGCCGGCGAGACGGTGCAGGTCGACTACGCCGGCGACACGGTCGCGGTGATGGACGACGGGACGGCGCGCGCGGCGCAGATCTTCGTGGCCTGCCTGCCGTGTTCGGGGCTGATCTACGCCGAAGCCAGTTGGACACAGGCGACGGAAGACTGGCTTGGCGCGCATGTCCGGCTGTTCGCCTTCCTGGGCGGCGTACCGGCGAAGGTGGTGCCCGACAACCTGAAGGTCGGCGTCACCCACGCCTCCTATTACGACCCGGTGATCAACGCCAGCTATGCGGCGTTGATCAAGCATTACGGCACGGCCGTGGTCCCGGCGCGGGCGCGAAAGCCGCGCGATAAACCGGGGGTCGAAAATGGCGTGCTGCAGGCCTGTCGCTGGCTTCTGGCGCCGCTGCGCCATCGGCAGTTCTTCTCGTTGACCGAGTTAAACCAGGCAATCGGGCTGCTGCTGGGCGAACTGAACGACAAGCCGATGGCGCCGCCGCGCGAGGGCAGCCGGCGCAGCCTGTTTGAAGCGGTCGAACGCGCCGCGCTCAAGCCCTTGCCGATCGAGCCGTACGTGGTCGGCCACTGGGCGATCGGGGCAACCGTCAACGTCGACTATCACGTCGCGGTCGATCGGAACTTCTACTCGGTGCCCTATGCGCTGGTGCGCAAGCGCGTCGATGTCTTCGTCACTCGCACCGGCGTGCAGATTTTCCATCGCGGTGAGCGGGCCGCCAGCCATGCCCGGGTGGCCGGGCAAAATCACTGGGCCACGCTGGGCGAACACATGCCGCCGGCGCACAGCGCGGTGGCCAAGCGGACGCCGGACTGGGTGCGCGGCCAGGCGGCCAAGGTCGGCGTGGCCACCGCGGCCTATGTCGAGCGGCTGCTGACCGGGCGTGATCATGTCGAGCAGGGTGTGCGGTCCTGCCTCGGCATTCTGCGCCTGGCGACCCGCTACCCAGGCGACCAGCTGGAGGCCGCTTGCGTGCGGGCGATGGCGGCAGGCGCCAGTTCGTCAGGCTTTGTCGAGCACCTGCTCAAGAGCGGGCGGCCACTCGTCGACCCGTGGCCGAGGATGGCGTCGGCCATCACGGCAACATTCGCGGCCCCGGCTACTACCACTGACGATCGGCACCGCCGATCCAGCAACAAGGAAATCCAATGCACCAGCCGACCATTGAGAAGCTGCACGCCCTGCGTCTTGGCGCCATGGCCAATGCGCTGACCGCGCAACTGCAACAGCCCGAGATCGACGCCATGCCGTTCGCCGAGCGGCTGGCGTTGCTGGTCGATATCCAGCACAGCGCGATGCTCACCGCGGCCTTGGCGCAGCGTCTGACCCGGGCGGGCATGCGTCAGTCCGCCTGCATGGAAAATCTCGATCTGCGCACGCCGCGCGGACTGGACCGCTCGACCATGCAGGCGCTGGCCGAGCGGGCTATGGATCCGCCAACACCGTAACGTTCTAATCAGCGGAGCGGCCGGAATCGGCAAAAGTTGGATTGCTTGCGCTCTGGGCAATCAGGCCGCCCGCGACGGCGTCTCGGTGCTCTACAAGCGCCTCTCGCGGCTGCTCGACGAGTTGGCGGTGGCCCGGCTGCATGGCCGCCAGGCGCGCTTGCTGAAGACCCTGGCGCGCACCCGGCTGCTGATCCTGGACGATTGGGCGATGGTTAAGCTGACCGCCGATCAGCGCCGTGACCTGATGGAGGTGATCGACGATCGCCACGACCGCGGCTCGACCATCGTGGCGACGCAAATCCCCCAGGACAGCTGGCACGTTCAGATTGGGGATCCGACCTACGCCGACGCGATCCTGGATCGCCTCGTCAACAACGCGTATCGCCTGGAGCTCAAGGGCAAGTCGATGCGCGGCAACGGTGCCCATACCGGTCGGCGGCGGATGCGGCTGGGGATGAAATAAGTGAGCAAAGTAAATAACTTGGTATAGTTATCCCCGATATTCACATAATTCACAGGCCGGAAAAAATCACAACATCAATCACAGCAAGGATATTCTAATTGACGAATTCTCTTCTTGCCAGATAAAGTTGTTCGTCAGCGGCAGTTCGGCCTCGCCTAACGGCTCGGTGCCTGCGGCCAGGGGTGGCGGATTCACCGGCCTCAGGTGGCGAATTGAACCGGCCTCAGGTGGCGAATTCGCCGGCCCGCGCAGCCAGATCGACCTTTCCCAGCTGTCGACGCACTCATTCGCCGGGTTCAGCGCGTTGCCGCCAGCCGACGCGACCCGATGCATATCCTCGCCCAGACGATCAGCATGACCGGCGAGATAGGCGCGGATCACTACGCGGTGCTGGGCGTGTTGGTCGAGGGAGCGGTACTGACCATCGTCCAGCAAATCCCCGCGGAGCAACAGAAGGAAACGGCGGCGACTTTCGTCCGATTGCTGGAGGAACGGCTGAAGGCTCGCGGGGTCGTTGGCGGCGATGGCTAGCGACGAGCCCCGCGAAGTCAGGCCGACATCCACGCATGCAACAGACTGGCATTGGTCGGATCGTACATGAGCTGTCGCCAGGGGATGGTCATGTGATCCTCGATCCCGCGCCCGCTCTGGCGAGAAGTTCACTAAACCCATCCATACCCGGCACGCGGAGGAATGAATGGTCGCCGTCATCGATCTCAAGGCCGAGTTCGCTAGGCTGAAGATGCTCAAGGGACGCACCCCGACAACGCCCGCGGCCGAGCGCGAGGGGGCCTTCGCCCGCTTGGCACCCTATCGCGACGGGGCGATTTTCACTGCCAAATTCTCCGGGACGAGCGCCTGGGAGCGGCATCCACAAGGTGACGAGATCGTGCAGATCGTCGATGGCGCGACGACGTTGCACCTGATGACTGCGGAGGGGCGGCAGTCCATGGCGCTTCGCGCAGGGATGGTGGCCATCGTGCCGCAAAACACCTGGCATCAGTTCGAGGCACCCGACGGCGTGAGCGTGATGACAGCGACGCCACAGCCCACCGAACATCTGCGGGCCGATGTCGAGGATCCGCGGACGATGGCGTAGGGCCGCTCAACGTGGGGCCACGGGAGGGAACTCACGGAGTTCGCCGGTCGGCGTCGACCCCCGATTGACGGTGCGCGGCCTGCGGCACATGGGACCGTCGCAAGGCTTTGGGGTCATGTGGCAATCGCTATCGCTACCGCCGGGCCAGGATCGTTGGCTGGCTGGAAGCTCTGCCCGAAGTCGGAAACTGAGAGTACCGTCGTAGACAACCCAACGAACTTAAAGCAACAGGTCGGCGCCGCTCCGCGACCACCACATCTGCTGCGATTTATTCATTCGACAGTTCACCAGGAAATTGGCTGATCCTTCGGTGATCGCGGTGCCAACTGGCAACCCGGCACAGTGCCACTCAGCGTAGCGGTCGCCAGGTCGATCGCGTGCCCCCTTCTGCCGCGCGGACGCCAACTGGACGGCCAGAGGGAAAGAGCGCTCAACCTCGGTCGCACGTGCCTGCCGCAGCCGCTGGATCAAGTTCCGTTGCGGTCACCATCAGCCTGCTGCGTTCCAGCGCGCACCGCGGCGTGACGGCCAGTGGCGCAACTCAGCACCCTTGGTCCTCCGCCTGCCCCTCGATCTCCCGCGCCGGTTCCTGCTCCGGGCCTTCGGCACATTTTAAGATCCCTTTCCGAAGGATCGCCAGCATCATCGCCCGTTCTTCCTTGGTCAGCATCGAGGTATCGATCGTCACCGGTGGTTTGTCTTCGCGGGGGTCGTAGTCGGGGGGTTTGCCGTAACCCCAGGTGAACAGCGTCTGGACCACGACAGCCAGCACTCGCCCGTCCGTCTCGCGCAGTCGGCCATTCTCATCGCGGTCACGGATAATCTCAGCCAACACGCGGGCGCCGTCGGGACAGGCTTCCCGGCAAATATCCCGCACCTCGCGCAGGCTCCGGGGACGCCCGCTCGGATTGCCGGACTGGCCTGGGCGCCATGGCGGGAGGATGGCGCCGACGCCATGGGAGGGCCGCACCGTCGCGCGCGCGGTGTTAGCACCGGACACGGCCAGCGTGGCTTTGGTTCCGCCCCGGGATGATAAGTCCTCGCCCATGTCGTTACTCTACTCCTTGCCGCCTGCGGCCGGACGCCGTTCGCCGACGATGCCACCCTGGCCGCTGCGTCGCATCAGTCGTTGCACCAGCCCAACACTACCTGCCGGCTAGGACCCGGCTACGTCTTTTCCAGCGTTTGCCGCATATCGGCGTCCAAGAGGCGGATGGTCCGCATGAGTTTCAGCATCTCCTGCGAGTAGCTCCCATGCCGTGTCTTGGCCCGCCGCATGCGGGCCAGCCCTTCCGGAGTGCGCGGGCCGGTGGATTTCCCGCCGTGCATCCGGCATCGGCCGTTGGGCATAGCGGGCGATCGGCATGCGCCGCCGCTCCGGGTCCGCGCACCACACCGGGGACAGGACTGCGCCAACGGCAAGGTGGTCCGCCAGTCGGGGAGGCGGTGCACGGGGTTGTCCCTCGGACTGGACATTACCGCTCCCCCGCCCCCCACGGTCCGCCATGACGGGGGCAGCAGCCTGGGACAGGTCCAAGGTCGGTCCTGGCGGTGCCGCCTCTATGGCGGCTGGCGGTGGTGCGGAAGCGGCACCCGATGACACATTGCCAACGATCGCCCGCCCCCCGTCCTGCACCACCACACGCTCCACCCGGACCACCTGCGGCCCCTTGCCCCGCTTGCGGTCCAGCGTGTCCAGCATGTCCGCCATCCCGCGCGCCAGGTTCACACCGTCCTTGCACAGCTTGGTCTGGAATTCGCCAGGCTGGTCAGGGAGCATCGCCCGGCGGAGGCACTCCATCGCACCGAAATGCAGCGCGACTGCCTGCGCGGCCAACATGCCCTCAATCTCGTCCTTCGGCTTGAACGCCCTGAGTGCGGCCATGCCTGCCCTCATGTGCATCGTCTGCGTGTCGTTCTCGGTACCGGGAACCCACATCGTCGCCAGCGTCTCACGCAGGAGGACGTGGTTGAAATCAGGGCTCCTGGAGCCGCCCATGTCGCGGAAGGGGTTGGCGTCCAGTTCAGATTTCGCCACCGACCCGGTCGGTTGAGTTTTGTTCGGCAGCGTCGGGGGCACGTCTGGCACGACGGCATCAGACGCAGCGCCACCGCTGGCCGCATGCGTGCGTCGTGGCGTGGGAGTGGATGGAGCGGTCACGAAGTAAGTCTCATTACCATTGGCAACCGGTGTAGCTTGAACCCCAGAAACACCGTCGCAGCGGTGTAGCGCAATGCGGAACATGCTGTCCGATCGAAGAAAAACAATCCGCGGACATCAATTCGGCTTCAGCATCGCCGAGAAGAGCGAAAGGTTCAACGAGAAAGTCGCCTATCGGTACTGGCCGGGAAATTGGCACGCATTGGCACGCGTGTCTTACCATTGTACGCGTAGGAACCGAATACCTAGAGCTACAATGCTATGGACCGCGTGCCATCGCGTGCCAAGCAGAAGAGGGAGTTCGGCCGGCGTCACCATGCGGGGCTTTTGCCGTCGTCGTGCCAGCCACCATCGTCCGGCCAGCGATCCGCGGGCGGCTCGCCGGGGTCTCGGTCTGCCGATGGGGTTGCAGGCCTGCTGCTCCTGGCTGCCGCCGCTGGCGGTACTACCAGCCCCACGCCTTGGTAGCACCGCACCCGCTTGCCAGTCTCGTGGTCGCGCGGCTGGGTGATTTCCAACCCCGGCACCGCAGCTCTCAGATCGCGGCCGAAAGTCTGCACAGTGCCCGGATGATCGCGGTGTTGCTCGGCACACCATGCTGTCCAGGCTTCGTATAGGGCGTCTGTCTCCACTGCATGAGCCGGGCCGACGACACACCGATCCCGAACGAATGCGCCGATCGGAGAGGCGAGATTGGCCAACTCTTCCACTGCCTGCTTGGCGGAGGTGGGCTGGATGAAATGCCCCCGCGCGGCGAGCCGATCACGGCCATCGATCGACCAGTTGAGGATGCCACCCAATTCCGCAATTAACTTGCCGGCCAAGCGAACGTCCTCTCTTCCGAGGAACGAGTTGGTCAGAACGAAGATGATGAACCGGGATGCGAGTGCGCCGCTAACATCTGCAAGCCGTGGCAACTCATTAGTTAAAATCAGAAATCGCGTCGGCAGGCGCCCCGTCCAGACCTCTCGATATTTCCGATCGATGGTGATCGCGTCTTCACCCGTGATAGCAAGCAATCGCTCAACCACGATGCTAGCGTCGGCGCGGCCACCAAGACGGGCATCGGAGATTATGGCCAACGGCTTGCCGATCAGCGTTTGAAGGCCGAAATTTTGCGTCAGACTCGAAAGCGTCGGGCCGGCTACGTTCCACTGACCGAGCATACTTATGAGAACGCGCGAGATCGTCCCCTTGCCGCTGCGAGGTGGCCCTACAAGCAAAAAAGCCTTCTGCTGCGACGTGTCCGCGGTCAGCAGCAGCCCGAACTGCTCTTGCAGCGTGTCGATGGATTCCTGGTCGTCCGGCCAGAGCGACGCGAGGAATTGCAGCCATGCCTCGGGCTTCGGTGCAGCGGCTTCATAGGGATAGTCCACTGCGTTGAGGCCGAAAAATGCCGGCGTGCTGGGCATGAGAACGCGCGTCGGAAGGTGGAGCAGCCCGTTGGCGCAGGCTAGAAACTCGATTGCCGGTAGGTGTGGTGCAACGTCAAGCCATGCCGGTGCGATGGCGGTATCCGGTAGCTGCGCCTCGGCGGCAAGAGCCTCTAGCACATTCGCCACCTTGGACTTGTCGGGTCCGAACGGTATGAGCCTGTTATCCTTAACCCGCATCGCGCCGTCTAGGAAGGCATAGATATTTGCACGAACAATCTCTCGCGGAGATTCGGCATAATGGGTGCTGCGCCAAGTATAGAATGCGTCTTGCTGGTGATGCAGCGTCCGGCCTTCCGGGTGCGTATAAGCACGGCGAGCTAACTCCCGCGCGCTGTCAAGCGGCATACTTGGTGAGAGCACCAACGGCGCTTCGTCACGCAGTTTGTCGAGTTCGCTCGCGACGCCAGCGTCATCACGCATCCGCTTGCGCCTTCAATCGTTGTGCAGCTTGCACTTTCAACCTTTGCGCGGCCCACAACGCCGTTGCACCGATTGCGTCACGTGGCAGGGGGTCCCTGCGTTGCTCATTGAGGCGATGCAGGACGGTCAGGAGTTCATCGCTCGGCACACCACGGCGTAGCAGCCGGAACGCGGCCTTGGCAGTTTCGCTGCGGTGTTTCGCTCGCTTGGATACCTCCTCCTTGGCGGCGGTCAGGTTGGGGAACCCACACATCTGTACGGCGTCCCGGAGCGTCGCCCGCATGTCCACCCATGTTGCCACGCGGATCACCTCAGCGCGGATCAGCCCAAGGCGCGCGCCTTCTGCAAACGCTTGCGCTTCGATGTCCTCTTGCGTCGCCTGCTGGCGGATCAGCCGGAATATCAGCGCCGCGATAGCCTTCCGTTCCGCGGCTTTGGTTAGGTTGAACCGTTCGGCCAGTTCGGAAAGCGCCTTTCGCCGATCGCCCCCGAAATCCAGGATCGTCACCGCGTCCACCACGTCGAGCGCGGTCACGCCGCCGCACCAATCCGGCAGGTTGTTCGCATGCAGCGGATCGTTGGCGTTGTGGCTGAATGCCCGCTCTATGCCGCCGAATGTCTTAATGTCGGCGCCATAACTGCCGCTGGTAGAATTGGGATGCCGGAACTTGGCGCCGGCCCTATCGTAGCCGTGGGCAAGCAACACGCCGGCAAGATCGAAATGCGAACGCAGCTTTTCGATCAGGCTGTCGTCAGGATCGAAGCCCGCAGCGATCTTTGCCTCTCGTCGGGCGGCAGCTTCGGCGTGTGCCGCCTCGACCAGCCGTTCCTGCTCCGCCTCCCGTTCCGCCAGGATGGCGCCAGCGCGCTCCGCCATCCATGCCGCGTCGATTGGCGCGCCATCGACAACCACGGTCTCATGGTGCGTCAGGTGCCCCGGCTCCGCGCTCGGCAGATAAAACAAGGACGAGGCGCCGATCTTACTGGTGTCCAGCACTCCGAGCAGTCCCAACAGATCGGCGATCACTTCCACTGCAGGCAGATTGGTTGCAATCTCCGCCGACAACAGCAGCACAATCCGGTATCGCGGCGCGTCGGCGGTGTGGTTGTGCGACGTGTAGACAACGACTCCCCAGCCCTGCCCCTCAATCCGCGCGACTACCACCGCGAACGGCGGGGGCACCTCACCGGTCTCTTTGTTGGTCTCGCAGTCCAGCACGATGGCGGTGCGCGCGAGGAGGTTATCCCTCAACCGCCTGACCCGCCCGTCCGATTCAGGCTTGAACGTCGCCGGAACGAAGTTGGGACCGTCCTTGCGGCCCTCGCGGCGATTTCGCGAGCAGGGCAACGAATCCGCCCCAGGTCATGCACTCCGTCGTACCGAGCGCCGGCCCGGTTGGAAAGGCCGTAGTGAATATCGAGACTGTCAGAGGCTGCCTCGCCAGCTGCAAGGTGGCGCCCACTTCGCGATCGAGGCGGAACGCCCGCCTCGAACGGTGTTGCAAAGGAGTGCCGGCAATTGGTAAAGCGTCACTGTCTTCGCCGCCCAGCGTGACAGTCAACGCCCCCGTGATGCCGGCCCCCGGTGTCCGGGGGCGCTGCATTTTCAGGCCGCCTGCCGCTCGCTCTTAGGTCTCTGGCCGCCACGAATGACGGGAGCGTCGTCAAGCTGCTTGAAGGCGTACTCCAGCGCGTCAACGGTCTCAAGGTGGACCTTGTTGTTGAGTAGCCGCGTCGGCAAAGACCACCGTTCGAGGCTGCGGTATTCGATCTCGTACGCCTCCTGGGTAATGATCTCAGCCAGCCTGCGCCGCGGAACGCGCTTCGGGTAGCCGCGTTCGCGCACAACTGCCTCGGCGCGTTCACGGGCGGTGAGGTGCTGTGTTTCGGACATCTGAGCCTCGCTGCGGGAATTAGCGTCGCGCAGGAGGTTGGCGCCGGGTAAAATCTAAATGCCAGATTTCCCAAATTTCCCGGCGTGGAAAAACAGGAAGTTTCAGTCAATGTCTAGGGCTTCTAGGTGTTGTCCAAAGTTGACCTAGGCCGCCTAGGGCGGTGTTCACCTTGCCTGCGTCGTTGGGCCGCGAACTCCCTCTCCACCGCAATTTTCTGGATTTGCACCTTGGACGCTTTCTTCCCTGACTTCTTGAGCGCTCTCTGCACCAACGGCACAAGCTCGTTCACGTTCGGCCGGTCATTTGTTCTATACCCCTCACGCACAGCCTCGCGGATTGCGTTCTCACTCGCGGGCGTTAGCTGCCCATCTTCTGGCTTGACGGTGGAGCCGGGCACCTCAGTGGCGATGACAACCCCGGCCGGGGTGAAATTGGCGGCGTCGCATTCGATTGTCAGATCGTCGGGTGCCGCCTGCAAACCTAGCCAGTGCTCAACTTCCTCCGCCGGAACAGTGATCGCGTGCGGGTGGACGCTCTCGCGGCCAATGAAAAGGCTGCCGCAGGGCGCGCCGCTCTGCGCGTCGTCTTGGTAGCGTCGTAAATCGAAGTCTAAATTATCGCGCTCCCATTGCGCCAACTTCGGGCCTCGGCCGGGCGCGGATAATTTGCCCCTGCGCGGGGTCAGTTCACCGGTGCGTGTCGCCCGATGCAGCAGGCTCCATGCGCGGTCCGGCGGATACGCGAGCTCTTCCATGATTCGGCGCACCGCCCACGGAAGGGTGGCTTCCGGCGGCATATCCGCCGGCTGCGGCTTCAAATCCACCTCGGCGTCGCCCCCTGTCCCGCTCGCCGCCACCAGTCGCAGCACGTCCTCGCGGTTAACAAAATAGCCCCGAGCTTCGATGTCCTCCATTGTGGCGGGCGCCAAAAGCAACCGCGGTCCTTCGCCGTCATGCACCCGCACCTGCCCATCGGCGATCGCCTGTGACAGCCGATCCTGGGCCTCTCGCCAGCTCTTCCCGTGCGCCACGCGCCATTCATGCTCCACGGCGGCGCGGTCGTCGCCGAACGGCATGTCGGCATACGCCTCGGTGCCGGGCAACTCGTGTGCGCACATCAGCATCGCACCGCGATAGCGGCGGGCCAACGCCTCGTCCCCCCATGTCAGAAGCGCGGTCGCAGCGGTCGGGGTGAAGTGGCGCAGCGACGCATAGGACAGCACCGGCGCGGCATTGGCCTCTGCCTCGAATTGCCCCGCCCCCTCCTGCGCGAGACCTTGGCACTTGGCAACCACGTGCGCCCGGTCGAATTCCCACAGGCTGTCCAGAACGTGCGCGTCAGAAAGGAGGTGAGCGTTGCTGGCGTCCCGGAACGCTTTGGCATCATCCGCTGCCGTCCAGAGCCCTCTCTCCCGAAACGAAGCGCACTTGGCCGCTAGCGGACCACACGGCCGACCATGTATCTCGCCATTCTCATACCACCTCTGCAACCACAGCAAAGCAGTGTGCCGGCCGCAGTAGTGACGCGCCTTAAGCAACTCAACGGCAGATCCCGCTCCAATCCAAGGGGCTTCTACTATCATCTGCACGGCTCCACAGGCCGCCCGCACAATGGGGTCGGCGGGCAGCCCGGTGCGGAGCCGGGTTTTCGGGGATCAGCCTATCCCGCCGAGTCGCATTATACCCCATCGCTCCGGACCGCGGGGCGAGAACATGCCCGAGGTGATACTCCGTGGCATTACTGCGCTGGCGCTGGCCGACCCCATTTTGCGGTGGCCGGGCGCTCGTCATGTCCTCGTTCCACCCCGAACCCTAGGCGCCCGGTCCAGCATCGTCTGAGCTACCCGGAACAGCTCACCGGTCTCGATGTGAGCGCGTCCATTTACCACCGTCACCACAACCGGCCAGCGCTCCAGCGTCCGGCTGCTCACCCGGAAGAAATGCTGCGTCACCAGCGCGGCGGCATCATCGCGGGGGACACGCGTTGGTAGTGTGGCGAGGAGTTTGATGATGGTCGGCCGCACTGTCGCTGTACCTGGGTCGAGAAGGTCAGCGCGAGGCTCGCACCCTGTACCACACCACATCGCCACTGCCCGCGTATCACGCCCTCCGTGCTCGACCATGCCGACCTTACTCCCAAGCAAAACTCATGTGGGATCAGGCTCGGCCTGGACACGTCTGTCTGTCAACAGAATAGAGATAGTAATATATAGTAGAATAGAGGCGTATAGAGAGCTGCGGCGGCGTACAGCGTTCTCGGCATTACGACAGGCGGCGGCAATTTTCAGTTCACATCCGCTTGTGTAGTTGCGCAGCAAACTTCGCGCCTTGTGGCGCCGGCGTGCCGTCCTCGCGCCACACCGATGGTGAGTTGAACGGCGCATGCCACCGCTGGTTGCTCGCGGTCGTGGGCGAGCCGACCACTGCGTCCGTCAAGGCGTCGTGGATGTCGTCGGGTGCAGGCGATGCGATTGCTCGTGACTGCCGAGGTGCGGCGGCAGGTTAATGGCATCGTGCCACTCAAATGATAGCCGAGCGAGCGCGGGTTGCCGAGGGGGACCAGCTCGAAACCGACGATGTCAACGATCATGGCGAAGCGACTGGATGCAGTGGCACTCGCCGCCGATAGTTACGGGCAACGTATTTACCTTCGGCGGAGGCAACCGCTTGGCCCTGAGGACGCATGATCCGCGTTATGATGATCGTGACCCGGCGCCTCGGTGATCGCGGCGACAGGAGGGGCCACGCGACGGCGGCGGGCGACGGTCGAGCGCGCATTGCGCGCGCCCGTGAGTTGAAAGTTTTGCCGGTATGCCCGGCCCTCTTCGCGGCCCGCATCATCTCGCCCAAGAAAGTCATTGGACGCTTGGCGCCGCAGTTGCCGTGCTGGATGCGCCCGTGCCAATTCCGCAGCTCGTTATCGCCCGCGGCCATCACGACGCCTCCGCGGAAACGTTTGTGGGGTGGCGCTTGAAGCATTGAAATCGCGCGAGAAAAGGCCGAAAGCGCCAGCAAGGCGCAAGCGAGAGCCGACAGGAAACCCCAATACAATCAACCACATGCACCCCGGCCGGTGGCGGTGCGTTTTATCTTGCCGTCCGCTGGTCGGGTTCCTGTGCTCCCACCTTCCAACGCTCAAACGTCCGCCATGGCCCGCTACCCCGCGATCAAGCGAAACCCGCTTCATGGCTGCGGATTTTCATCAGACGTGCAGATGAACCGGCCCGACGATTGCGGCGTGAGCCCCATCCAATTCTCTGCTGCTTTGTGAACCGATCGTTGGCCTGAACGCGGATCGGATGGCACCGGAGGGTGCATCGTGCTGCTTTCGGCATGCACAACGAACAGCGCATTCAGCCCACGAACGCATCACCGTCTCGACGATTACGGTGCCGTCGACCAAGGCACCGGCGAGCGGCGGAGCAACGGCGGCGACGTAGACTTACGTCTCGGCAGGCGGCACCTGGCCAGCCGCGAGATGGTCTTCGTATCGCCCCGCACCGGCATTGTAGGCAGTAAGGAGACCCGGGGAGCCGCAGCGATCGTGCGGCTCGCGCAGTTACACAGCCCTGGTCCAGATATTGTCGTACGTATCAGACAGATCGGCGCCGACACCGCTGCGGGAAAGGAGGCCTGCCCACGCTGCGGGCATGACTTGCACCAGGTCCATTGCCCCCTTGGGCAACAAAGCACGCACATCACCGACGCTTCCGACCGACATCACGGCGCGCATCGACCCGTTGAACGGAAGTCGTGATCGCGATCATTCTTTACATTACGCACGTAGCTCGTCCGCTCAACAACGGCACGTCGATCGCCAATGTGACGGTTGCGGCGCAGGCACGAGGCGATCCAGCGACCGACGTCCTGACGGGGTCGCACGTGATCGGCGGTCGGGGTTAGGGCACGGGTCTACCCGGCCGGGCGCGTCGCTCAGCCGGCGCGCGCCATTATAGGGACCACATTGGCTGCCGCCTCGCCGCAGCTGATCGCCTCGGCCAGTAGCTTGCCCCACAACTCCATCGCCCGGACTTGCTCGGGCCACCGGCTTGCCCGCTGGTAGACGCCCAGCACGCCGCCGCGCGTCGCCGACTGCCGGTGGTTCAAGATCGCGTCGGCTACGGCTTCCGGGATGCTGGCCTCGCCGAGTGCGGTGGCGAAGGACCGGCGGAAGTCATGCCAGGTCCAGCCGGTCAGAGCCGCCGGCCCTTCCTTCCCATCCTGGGGGCCAGTGGCCGCCGCCAGCGCGCCCTTAATGGCGGTGAACGTTTGCAATACCTCGCCAGAGACGGGCGCCCGGAACACCAAGCCCGACGGTGGCGCACCGCCGACCAGGTTGCGCGCAACCTTCTGGTGATCGCCGCGGACCTGCGCCTCGACGAGCGCCTTACGTCGTGCCTGCAACACCTCCAACGCCATCGCATGCAAGTGCAGGCGGTGCGGATCGCGGTTCTTCGTCATGTGGTTTGGCTGGCGCCACTCTGCCGCGGCGAGGTCGACGTGTGACCAGTCGAGCCGGGCTGCCTCACCACGGCGGCACGGCATTGCTATCAGAAACCGAGCCAAGTCGCGCCAGACCGGCTCCTCCAATCGTCCGGCCGCGTGCCAGAGCCGCGCCAATTCGGCCGGCATGAGATAGTGCGCCCGCGGCTGCCGCGCCTTCGGCCGCCGCGTGCGAGCGATCAACAGGCAGGGATTCGCTTTGACGTGCCCAGCGTCCTGGCACCAATCCAAGAACCGAGACAGCGCGCCAAACCTTGCGTGCAGATTGTCGCCAACATCTAGCAGTCGTCGCACGTCCGCATCGATCAGCAAGGCCGCTGGTGTATCCGCCGCATCCATTTCGGCGATTGCCAGCCTCAATTGCTGCATTTCCTCTGCGACGTATCGTGGCGACGGTATCCCAGCGCCACGCACCTTCGGCCGCCGAGCGAACGCCTTGGCATACTCATCCGTGAGCCGGCCCAAAGTGGCCCCACGCTCACGGCGCTCGGCTTCGGCGCGAGCCTTCCTTTCCGCAGCGGGATCTGCGCCCGCTGCCGCCTGTCCCTTGATCCGATTCGCCTCCGTCCGAGCATCGTCTACCGAGAGTGACGCGGGATTGCCGAGTGTGACCGCCCGGTTCGGCCAGCGCCGCCCGGTCACAGGATCGGAGCCGCGCGGCCGGTAGGCGTAGCTCCACGTCGTCGCGGTCGGGTTCACGATCAGCGCCAGGCCGCGACAGTCCTTATCTCGCACAATCAGCCGGTGGTCCGCCTTCCGCTTTCGCCACGCCGCGTCGATCGTTGCCCTTGTGATCTTCACGGGCCCTTCGCTGGTGATTTTCATAGTGGTCCTGTTTGCGTCGAATCGCGGGTGTTGCTAACAGGACATTGACAGGACAGAGGCTGCGAAAGCAAGCGGCGAACCACGGGAACCTGCGGGAGGGAATAACTAGGTGCAATCTCGATTTCGGCCATTATGTCGTGGTACTGCGGAGCTGTGCGGAAGCTGGCGGAAGTGGTGACTCTCAGACTACGGATCTGGGGGTTGGGAGTTCGAAGTCTCTCCGGGCGCGCCACTTCGGTCCAACGTCGCGAATGCCCCAGCCCTCCCTTTTGTCCCTGCGATGGCGACGAACGTGTGCAGCAGTTCGTTTCTCGACCCCGGACCGATCGCTTTTGCAAATCGGGGCGCGATCCCGGCCGTGGCGACGACGCTAGCCGCCAGCGCTGAGCCCGCCGCGGGCGCGCGGCTGACGCCGAGGCCCGCGGCGGGCGATGCCGCGCGCCGGCTACGGATGACCGGGTAATGCGCGCCTTAGTTGTCATCACGGGCGTCGGAATGGCGTTGGCCGGGTTTGCCGTGGTGTGTCACCAGATGCTGCTGTGGCAGCAGGACGGCTATTGGAAACCGATACCGTTCGGCGTCCTCTGGGTTGCGCTCGGGGGCGCTGCGCCAGACCTGTTGGACGTGCACGGCATCGGCGGGATTATGGCGTGGCTTATGGCTCAACCTCTTAGCGTGATTCTCCTGCTCCTCGGCGGATCGTTTACCTGGATAGGCATCGAGGGGATCAGTCGCGCGCCGCCCAAGATCTAGTCCCAGCCTCGACGGCGCGCCTTGACACGCGAAGCGCCCTAGTCCATCGTCACTAACGAACGTTCGTAAGTGACGCGCATGCACGACACCCAACCACCCAAGGAGCGGATCAGGCGCGAGGCAATGCGCCTGTTCGTCGACCATGGTGTCGACGCCGTGTCGATGCGCGACATCGCCGACGCCGTAGGCCTGAAGGCGCCCAGCCTCTACGCCCATTTCCGCAGCCGCGAAGAGCTGATCGGCGACCTGTTCTTCGCCAGCTACGCCGAGTACGGCCGCCGCCTGGCCGAGGCCGCCGCGACCCCGGGGGGCTTCCACCGCCAGCTCGAGGCGATGGTCCGCGTGGTCTGCGCCCTGCACGCCGAAGACGAACTGCTGTTCAATTTCCTGCTGCTCACCCAGCATGGTTTCCTGCGCCAGATCGCCCGTGATGACCGCAACCCGGTCGAGATAATCTGTCGGTGCGTCGCGGCGGCGATGCAGGCCGGAGAAATCCCCGCGGGCAACGCCACCCTCGTGGCCGGTGCCATCATCGGCGTCATCGTCCAGCCCGCGACATTCAAGCTCTACGGCCGCCTGAACGAGGGGTTGGCCGATCTCGCGGACGACGTTGTTGCGCTTTGCCTGAAGGTGGTGTCGTGAACCGGCTTCTCGCAACCCTCGGGGACAGCCAGGTCTGGTCCGACCTATGGGTCCGCTCCGGCTGGCGCGTGCAGCGCAGCACGCGGTCGGGCGCAGCGCGGCTGCTCGATCCGACTGGACGGATTGCCGCTTCGGATTCACTGGAGGCCTGCCTGGACACTGCGCGCGCGATGGCTCCCGCGGCCCGCGGCGAGCGCGCCGTCATTCTGCTGCACGGCCTCGGCCGCGGCCGCGCCGTGATGCGACGCCTTGAGCAGGCGCTGCTGGCGGCCGACTGGGTGGTTGCCAATGTCGGCTACCCCAGTCTCCGCCGCCCATTGGAGCATCATGCCGACGCGGTGCGCGGCATCGCCCGCGCCATGCATGCGGACGGCGCGCGAGAGATCGCCTTGGTCGGCCATAGCCTGGGCGGCCTCGTCGCCCGAACCGCGGCAGCCCACGCCGCGCAGGACGGCTGGCGCCTGGGCCGCATGGTCCTGCTCGGCTCCCCGGCCCAGGGGTCCGTTGTCGCCGGGGTGCTCAAGGACTTCGCCCCGTTCCGGGTCATCGCGGGTGACTGCGGCCAGGCTGTCACGCCGCTCCGAGCCGTCCGCGTGCCGGTGCCTGCGACCGAGATTGCGGTCATCGCCGGGGGCAACGGCAAGCGTGGCTACAATCCATTTCTGGATGGCGACAACGACGGCCTGGTCACGGTCGCGGAAACGCGCATGCCGGGGATGGAAACCGATTTCGTGCTCGTGCGGTCGATGCATGCAACGTTGCCGCTGCACCGCGACGTTGTGACGGCTACGATCCGTTTCCTCGACACCGGCTGCTTCCTCGACACCGGCCACCTCGGCGCGCCGGGCGTGCCCGCACCCCAACATTCCGCTCCCCAACCATCCGCCAACCAACCTTCCACCAACCAACCTTCCGCGTGAAAGCCCCAGGCCATGGCCAGTTCTCTCTCGTTGCTGACGTCGCGTCGCCTGGGGCCGCTGTGCCTGACCCAGACATGCGGCGCGTTCAACGACAACCTCGTCAAGAACGCGATGATCGTCCTCGCCATATTCAAGCTGGGGCAGGGAGGCACCGGCCTCGCCGCGGTCGCCGGAGCGCTCTTCATCGCCCCTTACGCCGTCCTGTCCGCCACCGCGGGCCAGCTTGCCGACAGCTTCGACAAGGCGCGGCTCATCCGGGTGGTTAAGGCAGCCGAGGTCCTGCTGATGGCTGCCGCCGCCTATGGCTTCCTCGCCAACAGCATCCCCGCCCTGCTGGCCGTCCTGTTCGGTCTCGGTGTGCAGGCGGCGATGTTCGGACCGCTCAAATACGGCATCCTGCCCGACCATCTGCGCGAGGATGAACTCGTCGCGGGCAACGGGCTGATCGAGGCTTCGACCTTCCTCGCCATCCTCGCCGGCACCGTGGCAGGCGGTGCCCTGGCGCTGCTCGACGCCGGTCCGGCCATCGTGGGCGGTGCCGGGGTCGGCACGGCGTTGCTCGGCCTGGCCGCCGCCTTCGGTGTCCCGCCCGCGCCGCCGATCGGCCGCTCCGTTCGCATCGGCTGGAACCTCCTGCGCGAGACCATCGACGTCACCCGCCAGGCCGCCGCGAACCGCCCGGTGTGGCTGTCGATCCTCGGCCTGAGCTGGTTCTGGGCGATCGGTGCCACACTGCTCACCGAATTTCCCAGCCTGGCGCGCGACACGCTGGGCGCGGACGGCCATGTCGTGACCCTGCTGCTGACCGTCTTCGCGGTGGGTGTGGGCACCGGATCCATCCTGTGCGCCAGCCTGCTGCGCGGCGAGGTCAGCGCCCGCTACGTTCCGTTCGCCGCGTTCGGCATCACCCTGTTCACCTGGGATTTCGGTGCGTCCGCGCTGGCCGCGGCGGGCCTGCACCTGGCGACGATCGGTGCGGTCCTGCACTCGTTCTCCGGCTGGCGCATGCTCGCCGACCTGCTGCTGCTGGCGATGTGCGGCGGCCTCTACTCGGTGCCGCTCTATGCCATCGTGCAGGAACGGTCGGAGCCGTCCCGGCGCGCGCGCATGATCGCCGCGAACAACATCGTCAATGCGGTCTTCATGGTCGCGGGTGCCGCCGTCGTCGCCGGCTTCGCCGCCATCGGCCTGGCCCCGCCGCGCGCGTTGCAGATCGCCGCGGTGGCCAACTTCGCGGTCGCCCTGTGGATCGTCCGCCTGCTGCCGCAAACCGTCTTCCGCGCCTTGTTCCAATGGTACTTCCGCATCTGTCACAAGGCCCGAGTCGAGGGGTTGCAGAACCTGGCGCTGGCCGGCGATCGTTCCATCGTGGTCATCAACCACCTGTCGTTCCTGGACGGCTGTTTCGTCGCCGCATTCCTGCCCGGGGACGTGGTCTTCGCGGTCGACACCGAGCAGGCGCGCCGCTTCTGGTTCCTGAAATACGTGATCGACATCTTCCCCGTGGACCCCGGCAACCCGATGGCGACCAAGGCCATGGTGAAGGCGGTCCGCGACGGGCGTCGCCTGGCCATCTTCCCGGAGGGACGCATCACCCTGACCGGGACCCTGATGAAGATCTACGACGGCCCGGGCATGATCGCCGACAAGGCCGACGCCGCCATCATCCCGGTCAGGATCGACGGCTTGCAGTTCCACAAGACCTCGCGGATGGCGGGCAAGCTGCCGCTGCGCTGGTTCCCACGCCTGAGCTTGTCCGTGCTGCCGCCACGGCGTATCGAGCTGCCGTCCACATTGGTCGGCCGCCCGCGGCGGGAGGCGCTTGGGCGCATCGTGCAGGATGTGATGGTCGACGCTGCGTTCCGGCCGAACCGCGCCGACCGCAGCCTGTTCGCCGGGCTGCTCGACGCAAAGCGTTTGTATGACCGGGGCCTGCCGGTGGTCGCTGACATCGTGCCGAACGAAACCGGCGGCACCACGATGACGCAACTGACTTACCGGAAGCTGATCCTCGGCAGCGTGGTGCTTGGCCGGAAGCTCGCCGCCATCACGCAGCCGGGTGAGCATGTCGGCGTCATGCTGCCCAATTCGGTGGGCACCGTCGTGACGTTTTTCGCGCTCCAATCGCAGGCCCGAGTGCCCGCGATGATGAACTTCACCGCCGGTGCCGACAGCATGTTGGCGTGCTGTGCCGCGACCGGCATCCGCACTATCCTGACCTCCAGGCGCGCCGTGCAGCGCGGCAAGCTCGACCGGTTGGTGGAAGCGGTCGGCGCGAAGGTCCGCTGGGTCTATCTCGAGGACGTGTGGGCCTCGATCGGGCTGCCGGACAAGGTCCGCGGCATGCTCGCCGCCCGGCGCCCCGGTCGCCTGCCGGGCGCCCGGCTGCCGGGGTCCGCGGCAGCGCTGGTGCTGTTCACCTCCGGGTCCGAGGGCACCCCGAAGGGCGTGGTGCACAGCCATCGCGCGCTGCTCGCCAACTGCGCCCAGGTGGCAACGGTCGTCGACTTCAACCCGGTCGACAAGGTCTTCAACGCCCTGCCGATGTTCCATTCCTTCGGCATGACGGCCGGCACCCTGCTGCCGCTGATGTATGGCGTGCGCACGTTCCTGTATCCGTCGCCGTTGCATTACAAGATCGTGCCCGAAATGGTCTACGCGGAGCAGTCGACCATCATGTTCGGCACCGACAGCTTCCTGGCCGGCTATGCCCGCAAGGGTCACGCGGTGGATTTCCAGTCGCTGCGCTACATCTTCGCCGGAGCGGAGCGAGTGCGCCCGGAGACGCGCGCCGCCTACATGGCGCATTTCAAGAAGCCGGTGTTCGAGGGCTACGGCGCCACCGAAACCGCGCCCGTCCTGGCGCTGAACACCTGGGCCAACGCCAGGCAGGGCACGGTCGGCCGTCTGCTGCCGGGGATCGAGGCCCGGCTGGCAACGGTACCAGGCATCGACGAAGGCGGCCGCCTGTCGGTTCGTGGTCCGAACGTGATGCTGGGCTATCTGAAAGCCGATGCGCCCGGCGTCTTGCAGCCTCCACCGGACGGCTGGTACGACACGGGCGACATCGTCGCCATCGACAGCGCCGGCTTCCTGACCATCAAGGGGCGCGCCAGGCGCTTCGCGAAGATCGCCGGCGAGATGGTCTCCCTGTCCGCCGCCGAGGCCTTGGCGAATGCAGTCTGGCCCGAAACGGCCCACGCGGTTGTCGCAGTACCCGGACGCCCGCAAGGGAGAACGCCTGGTGTTGGTGACCACGCAGCCGAACGCGCAGCCCGGAAAGCTGCTCGCCACGGCCCGGGACCGCGGCATCGCCGAGATCATGGTGCCCCGCGACGTTCAGGTCGTCGACAAGTTGCCGCTGCTCGGCACCGGCAAAACCGACTACCCGGCGGTGCAGAAACACGCCGAGGCAAGCAGCCAAGAAACCGACCTCGACGTAGAGGAAGACGCCGCGGTCTGAACCCCCCACTAGTTCCGCCCGACCAACCCCACCTACACCTCGCCCGCTCTTCGCGGGAGAGGTCGAGACGCGCAGCGTCGAGGGTGAGGGTCGCGCCGCCGCACCACGCTCACCATTGACCCGCATCGCAGCCCAAGCCCGCAAACAGCAGAACAGACGCGGAAAAACACAACCCCACCCCAACCCACACATTGCCATTGCGACACGGCCACACTCCCCGCCTAATACCGGGCGACACCACACCCCACCCGCACACCGCGTCGCAGAAGGCTGATCATGCCCCCCGCCACACCCACCACCCCACCACCCCACAGACCCCACCACCTCACCCGCGCGCAAACCCGAACGGTCATCGCCGCAACCATTGGCGCCGTGCTCGAGTGGTTCGACCTGCTGGTCTACGCGATGTTCGCGGTCGTGCTGGCAAAGCAGTTCTTCCCCACCACCGACCCCTCCGTGTCCCTGCTGCTCAGCCTCGGCACCTTCGCCCTCGCCTGGCTGGTGCGGCCCATCGGTGCCGTGGTCATCGGCGCCTATGCCGACCGCGCCGGCCGCAAGCCCGCCCTGGTGCTGTCCGCCGCCCTGATGATGGCCGGCACGGTGCTGACCGGGCTGATGCCGCCCTACGCCTCGATCGGCTTGGCCGCGCCCATCCTGATCATGCTCGCCCGCCTGCTGCAGGGCTTCTCCGCCGGCGGCGAGTTCGGCAGCGCCACCGCACTGCTCGCCGAGCAGGACCCGCAACGCCGCGGCTTCTACGCCAGCCTGCAATGGTCCGCCTCGGGCTTCGCGGTGTTCCTGGCCGCGAGCTCGGCCTTCGCCATCAATACACTGCTGACCCAGGATCAGGTCGCCGCCTGGGGCTGGCGGCTGCCCTTCATGTTCGGCCTGCTGATCGGCCCGGCAGCCTGGTACATCCGCAGCCGAGGCGAGGAAACGCCCGAATTCCTCGGCACCCCAATGGCCACACACCCCGTCGCCGAGGTCGCCGCGCACGACAAACTGCGCATCCTGCTGGGCGCCGGGGTCGTCGCGGCCGGCGCGGCGGGCAGCTTCACCATCAACTACATGCCGACCTTCGCGGCCACCCAACTCCACATGGGACCCGCCACCGCCTTGCTGGGCACCATGGCCGCCGGCGTCGTCAACACCCTCCTGCCGCCGGTCTTCGGCCATCTGTCGGACGTCTACGGACGCTACCGGGTGATGGGGCTGTTCGGCGCGATCGGACTTTGCCTGATCTACCCGCTGTTCCTCTGGCTGCTCGCCAGCCCGACGCTGGCGACGCTGATCGTCATCCAGGCGCTTGTCGCGCTGGTGTTCTACTGCGGCTACTACGCCACCGTGCCCGCCTTCCTGGCCGAGCTGTTCCCGACCCGCCGGCGCACCACCGGCGTCTCCATCGCCTACGTGCTGGCCCAACTGGCGTTCGGCGGCGTGACGCCGCTGGTGGTCAGCGCCCTGATCACCGCCACCGGCAACGCCGCCGCGCCCGGGCTGTATCTGGCCGGGGTGACGCTGCTGAGCCTGTGCTGCCTGGCGGCGTGCTGGCGGCTGACGGCCGCGGACAGTTCGGCGGCGGCTCCGGTGGCGGCCGGGTGACACCAAGTGGCGAGAAGCACTTGGACTCTCCCCCTCCCCTTGAGGGCTTGAGCCGCGAAGCGGACCAAGGCTGGGGGGAGGGGTAGGGCCGGGCTCGCACTGAAGATTTTTGCACGCGGACCCTCCGCGGCGGCAACAGCCACAGCTGAGCCGTTCCTCACGGTTCATGGGATTGGAGCACACAAATGCCATCCCACTCCGCGTTGGCGCCCCGCGTCACCGGCTCCTCCCCGCGCTCCGGCAAGTCCGCAGGCGGCACCGCGCGCGCCAACAACGCCTCAAGTGTCTCGAACATGCTCGGCCCTCGCGACCAGGCGGGCCTCGGGCTGTGCACCGCCACCGCATTGGCCGGGTCCAGCCGCCTCCACCCCCGCGCACCGCCTTTCCCCGGCTCATGGGATTGAAACGCGGGAGGTGCGATGTGCATCTCGTCGGCCCAGCTTCCTTGGTCCCCGGAGCGGGCTTGGACCCCCCAACGGGCTTGGACCCTGACGAGCAGACCAAAGCCCGCCGCGCCATCGAGGGGCGGAAAATCGACACACCGCCCGCCGCGTGCCTCGCTCCGCCATTCCCCAACCCGGCGTAACCACACCGATCCTCACGTTCCATGGGATCGGAACGCGCGATGTGCGAACCCCCTCTCACCAACCTCGCGGACATGGCCTGCAAAGCGCGGACCAAGGCATCCCCCTGGGCACTTGACCCGGCGGTCGCGCTGCGTGGCGACGCGGGTGAGGGCACCCACCCCAAGCCCTCCGTCCCACGTTTCATGGGATCGGAACGCGCAATTCGCGCCGCACCCCCCGCCACCTGCGCCCGCGCCGCCCGGCTCGCCGCCAAAACCCGCCCGCGCGCCTGCCGCGCCGCGCGCTTCGCCGCCCGCGCAAACGCAATCGCCCGCCGCCACGGCGCCTGCCGGGCCGCCTCCGCGAGCGCCTCCAGCCGCTCCACATCCCGGCCTCGCATCGCCGGACGAGCCGCCATGCCAGCCCGCCTCGCAGCCTTCCCCCGCGCGGCGCCCCCCCGCTGATCGCCCTCGTCACCGTTTCTCACGTTCCATGGCATTGGATCCGCGCTTTTCGAAACCGCCGCCTGAACCGGCGGCTCCAGCACCGCCAACTCCGCGGGACCAAGCGTCAACCGCGCCGCCATCTCCGCCGGCAGGTAACCCCGCAACAGCATTGCCGCGACGAACAGCCGACCCCGCGCCGCCAGTGTGCTGACATACCGCCGCACCGCCCGCTTCGCCGCCGTGGAGTTCCCATGCGTGGTGTGCGCGGCAATCGTCCGCGCCTTCCCCTCAGCCGTCCGCGGTCCGGTGCATTTGCCGCCATGGTTCCTGCACCGCCCATTGGCCATCGCCGGGGCGCGGCAGGGATTGCCGGACCGCGCCCGCGCTCCGCAACGCGCCGCCAGGTTGGGATTGCCCCGAGGGTTGCCGTTCCGCAGCGTCCCATTCCCACCCCCGGACCGTGAGGCCGGCGCGTCGGCGGGCGGCGCCGTCATCTCGCAGGAGACGTCAGGGCCGATTCTGTGAGTTGGGAGGGACATGAGAGGACGCGCCTGCTGAAATGAATCGACGAAGATAGTAAGATACACTAACTTTCATCCCAACGCCAGCACCCAGCGATCCCGCGGACCAGGCGGATACGCCAGCAGGTCGCCAGCGTCGGCCGCACGGCCTGTGACTCCACCGACACGGCGTGACAGCACCGTGACGCGCAGGCTCCCCGAATCATTCCGGCGCTTTACCCGCGCGCGGGAACCGGGGTAGTTTCACCGGCGTCCGGAAGGCCGGTGTGCCGCTCGCGATTCGGCGAGGCGATTCCGCTGACGACCGGGTGACCGATGACGATCCATGGTGCGCGATGCCGGCAGGGCTGGCTGAACAGTCATCTTGGGTGGCCGGGGCAGGCGAACGTCTCCCCCGGCAACACCGACGCTTGACGCCGGCATGCCCGACACCAGCCCTCGGTTGCCCCGCCAGCCCGGCGACCAAACTCTGACCACCGCGCTCCCGGAACAATCGGTTCCCGACTTCGACGAGGCAAACTACTTGCGCGCCTATCCGGATGTCGCCGCCGCGATCCAGCGCGGCGAACTGGCATCCGGCCTCGAGCACTACCTGTTGGCCGGCAAGGCGGAACGCCGCCTGGAGCTGCCGCAGTATCGCCTTGTCGCCGCTCCCCAACCCGCCGGTCCGGCTTCCAAGAGCGCGGCCGACCCCAGGGGCGGCACCGCACGGGCGCGTGGCCCGGGGGCCGGCGTCGATACCATGATGGTCTCGGAATCAGGCGCGGTCTTCATCTCCGGCTGGACCGACGACCGCCAGAATCCCATGGTCGCAATGAACCTGCGCATCGGCCGGACCGCGCGCCACTCCTGGACCAGCTTCCCGCGCATGCGGCGCCGCGATGTCGAGGAATCGCTGCGCTTCGCCGGGTCGTACCAGCACGGGTTCTGGGTCTTCGCCGGCTCCGATGACCGCCCGGGCCCACGACCCTCGCCGCGCGAGGCCGGGTGCGTGCTGGAACTGTGCTATTCCGATGGTGCCGCGGCCGAATTGAACCGGGTGCCCGTCACGGTGACCGACACCGAGCTGCGCGACATCGTGATGCGCTACTTCGCCGCATGCGAATACTTGGGCAACCCGGCGGTCGAGGCCTGCATCAGCCTCGATGGCGGCGCCGGCGATGCTTTCATCGCCTTCAACCGCTCGATCTCCCGTGGCTTCGCCTCGCAGGCGCTGGTGGAGCAGTTCGGGCCGACCCAGCGAAAACCGAAAGTCTCGGTCATCGTGCCGCTGTATGGCATCGGCGATTATCTGTTTCTGCAAAGCAGCCTCTACGCCCCCCAAATGGATAGTAACGGGAACAATAACGGCGGCAACAAGGGGCGCGACCAGGCGCACGATATCGCCGCCTACGAGTTCATCTACGTCGTCAACAGCCCGGAACTGATCGATCGGCTGCATCGCGAGTTGCGCATCGCGCAGATGATCTATGGCCTCACGCAAACCTTGGTGACGTTGCCGGGCAATGCGGGTTTCGGCGTCGCCAACAACATCGCGGCGCGGTTGGCGCGCTCCGATCGGCTGTTGTTTCTGAACCCCGATGTCTTCCCCTGCGATCCAGGCTGGGCGCGCCGGCACCTCGATGTCCTGGCCAATCTGCCGCCGGAGCAGACCAGGCTGTTCGGCAGCTCGCTCTATTACGCCGACGGCTCGCTGATGCATGGCGGCATGTATTTCGAGGTCGATGCCTGCTTTCACCCCACCCCCGAGGGCATGACGCGGCGCAGCATGATCAGGGTGGAAAATTACGGCAAGGGTGCGCCGCCCTGGGCCAGCCAGTACGTCGCGTCCCGCGCGGTCCCCGCGGTCAGCCGGGCGTTCCTGTCCATCGACCGTGTCTGGTTCGAGAAGCTTGGTCGCTTCACCGAGCACTACATCTTCGATCATTACGAAGACGCCGATCTGTGCCTTAAAAGCCTGCGGCAGGGTTTCCCGGCCTGGCTGCACGACATCCGCATGTGGCACTTGGAAGGCAAGGGGTCGCGGCGTTCGGCGCAGCACGAAGGCGGGTCCTTGGTGAACCGCTGGCACTTCGCGCGCACCTGGATCCCGACAATCGATCCGGGACTGCTTGGTCCGGGCGCGCAGGACAGGTTGATGCGGCTGGATAATGATACGCCGACAGTCCAGGAAAATCAGCGCGACCTGCGGGCCAGCGGCGAGGCGCCGGTGGGCCGGGCGAGGCAACGCGCCACGAAGCAACGTGCCACGAAGCCGAACGGCATGCCGCCGGCCGCGCGGCTGAAGCAGCAAGCCGTGAAGTCGGGCGGCGCGGCGCCGACGAGGCAGCGTATAACGAAGCCGAACGATACGCTCGCGATCGGTGTGCTGCGGCAGCGTCCCACGAAGCCGAACGGCCCCGCGCCAACGGCGCAGGCGAAGCCGAACGGCACGACGCCAACGGCGCGGACGAAGTCGAACGGCACCGCGCCAACGGCGCAGGCGAAGCCGCGTGCCGCGCGGCCGCATGACGCAGCGCCGATCGGACCGACAAAGCAACGTGCCCTCAAGCCGAACAGCGCGGCCCCGCCAGCGCACATGGCGCAGCGTGGCACGAAGGCGGCACCGCCACCCGCGCCAGCGCGCCCCGCCGCTCGGCGTCCGCGGTAGCCACGCCGTGCCGCTGCGTGTCCTGCTGATCTGCCAGTTCCATCCTGAACTGGTCCGCGGCGGAGCGCAGCAGGTCACCTACGAACTGTTCCAGGAACTGGGCGAACGCCAGGACATCGACTGCTTCCTGCTCGCCTCGCCGGACGAGACCTATCCCAGCCTGTTCAAGTCCGGCGCGCGCATCACCGGCTTCGATGGCCGCCCCAACGAATACCTGTTCCTGAGCCGCGACTACGACAGCTGGTGGCACAAGCTCAGTGACCCGCTGCTGATCGAATCATTCATCGAGTTCCTGCGGACCATCCGTCCGGATGTCGTGCACTTCCATCACTTCGTCGCCTTCGGCATCGATCTGCTCAGCGTCGTGCGCCGCGTCCTGCCCGACTGCCGCATCGTCTTCACCTTCCATGAATTCATGGCGATCTGCGCCGCCGACGGACACATGGTGCGGCGCACCGACCACTCGCTCTGCGATCACGCCAGCCAGGTGCGGTGCCATCAGTGCTTCCCCGACCGCTCGCCGGAAGACTTCCTGCTGCGCAAGATGTGGTTCATGCGCCATCTGGCGCAGGTCGATTGCTTCGCCTGTCCCAGCCAGTTCATGATCGGGCATTACGCCAACTGGGGCATCGCGCGGGACAAGTTGTTCCATGTTACGAACGGCCAGCGGTCATACGCCACCGCGCCGCTACACGCGAACGTCGCCGGACCAAAAAACCGTTTCGGCTTCTTCGGCCAGCTCAACGACAACAAGGGACCCCACATCGTGTTGCGTGCCGTGGACCTGCTGCGCGCCAACGGCATGACGGACTTTCACGTCGAGCTCAACGGCGATAATCAGCGATTTGCCTCGCCCGGGGTGCGCGCGGAGATCGAGCAATTTCAGGCCGCGGAGCAGGAGCGTCCGCCGGCCGAGCGCCTGGTGACCTTCAACGGATCATACGACGTCGACCAGTTGCAGCAGCGCATGACCCGGATCGACTGGTGCATCGTGCCGTCGATCTGGTGGGAGGCGTTCGCCCTGGTCATCTCGGAAGCGTGGATGTTCCGCAAGCCGGTGATCTGCTCGAATGTCGGTGCCATGGCGGAACGCGTGAACGATGAAGTGGACAGCCTGTTGTTCGAAATGGCGGACCCCAGGGCGCTGGCCGCCGTCATGCACCGCGCCTGCACCGAGGAAGGGCTGTGGCAACGGCTGCATGACGCACTGCCACAACCGCCGTCACGCGCAGCGATGGCCGACGGCTATCTGCGGCTGTATCACGACGGTCGAGCGGCATAAAACCCGCGTCCTGCGCGCCCATTGATCCACCCGTGTCATGTGATCCACCCGTGTCATGTGATCCACCAGTGTCATGGCCGGGCTTGGCCCGGCCACCCACGACTTTCTTGCTGGCGCCAGCAAAGTCGTGGGTGGCCGGGCTGATCCCCGGGCCAACCCCGGACATGACACAAAGGATCACTCCTTCCGCGACATGATCTAACGACACAACTGCGTGATCAGCGAAATGATCCGTCATTTCGCTGTGAGACACTGTCATTGTGGGTCAAGCGAGGATGGTCCCGCAGAAGGCCTCCCGCTCGAGGGTCTGCACCCGCGGCGGCCATGGCGGTTGCTACGCGGAAGCGAGGAAATGATCCCATGACGACAATTGTGATTTCCAGCGGAACGACCATCGTCTCGACCGACATTCCGGCCACGACCAACTACCTCGTCGAGAACACCGCCACCCTGGAAATTGCCAGCGGCGGTACCGTCAGCGCCACGACGGTCGACGTCGGTGGGCTGCTGGATGTGCTTGCCGGCGGAATTGCCAACGATTCGACCATCAGCGGCGACCTGACCATTTACGGGACGGTCGATGGCTTGACTGTGAACGCCGGCGGCATCGCCATCGTTGAAGCCGGTGGCGTCGTGCAGGGCACGGTCACGGCACAAGGAACGCTCGACTACAGCGATGGCCTCGACAACACCGGCCTGCTGACCATCGCCGGCAATACCGCATCGCTTGCCGTCACCGGCTTGCTGTTCAACAGCGGCATCATCGATGTCGGCGCCGGCGCGAGCGTAACGGTCGATGGCACGTATCAGCAGAAGTCGCTGAACGGCGGGCCCGGACCGGTGTTGCAGTTGCAGGTGCAAGGCACCGGCAGCGGTCAGTACGGCTCGGTCGCGGTAACCGGCACGGTCGATCTGCGCGACAGCAACGCTTTGGACATCCTGGCCACGCAAGCCCCTCCGGCCGGCAGCAGCTTCACGATCATGACCTTCACGCCCGGCAGCCTGTTGGGCATGTTCGTGTCCCTGACGGGCTCGGGCGGCCCATCGGCCGGCAGCGGAACCAGTCAAAATCTCGGCAATGGCATCACGGCCGGTCTTCTGTACGATGATTCAACCGGCAACATCGAACTCGAATATGTCGCCACGCCAACGACCACCGCCGACACCTGGACCGCCGGCGCCACCGGCGACTGGGCGACCGCCGCGCAGTGGACCAACGGCGTGCCGACCTTCTATACGGACGCCACCATCGGTGCCAATGCCACGGTGACCTTGGCCACCGACGCAACGGTGAACAGCCTGACGCTCGACGCGGGTGCCGCCCTGGCGACCGGGACCGGTGACGGGCTTTCGACCGTGTTCCTGACCGTCGATGCCAACGCCGCGCTGACCGTCAACGGCGAGATGACCGTCGACGAGACCACTACCAACGTGCTGAACAACGGAGCGATCGAAATCGCCGGACCGCTGCTCGACCTTAATGCCAATGTCACGGGAAGCGGATCGTTTCAGATCGATCCCGGCGCGACATTGGAATTCGAACACCTGGTCGAGCCCACCGCGGTCAGCTTCAACGGTCCGGGCGGGACGTTATTTGTAAATACCAATCCGCAGCTTTTCTCGGGCACGCTCGTGGGCTTCAACACCGGCGGCGTGCTCGAGGTGGCCGAGATCATAACCGGCGTCACCGTCGATCACGTCAATGGATCGGAACAGAATCTCATCCTGTCGGGTAACACCGCCTATACCGCAACGATCGCGTTAAATCCGCACGACGATTATACCAACACGAATTTCCAGATCACGGTCAACGGCAGCATATCGACGATCCGGGTGCTGACGCCCGAGGTGATCGCGGTGACCGAAGTGCCATCGACCGGCGATCTTGGCGTGGGGCAGTCCGACGCGCTGACCCTGACCATGAACGAGGCCGTAACGGTCACCGGCACGCCGACCCTGATGCTGAACGATGGCGGCACGGCGACCTATGACCCGTTGAAATCGACCTCGACCGCGCTGGTCTTCGATTACACAGTAGCAACGACTGACAGGAACGTCGCCTCGCTCGCTGCCAACGTCATTGACCTGCCGGTTGGTGCCGCAATCGCCGATGCGGCGGGCCACGCCCTTGGCAATCCGTCGCTCACCGCGCTGCCCCAGGTCGGGCCGGCGATCGTCACGCCGACCACGTTTCAGCATGGCGCAACGGCCACCACCGGTGGGCTGGCCGGACAATATCTTTGGAGCAATGCCGCCAATTGGACCAATGGCGTGCCGGTGGATGGCGGGGCGGCCATCATTCCGGACACGCTTGCCGGCTTCGACGATATTCCGGCGCTAAGCCTGACGACGCTGACGATGGGTGGCGGCTCGGCCACTGCGATTGTCCCCAGCGGCAGTCTCAACATCGGCACGCTGGTGGCCCAGGTCGGTGCGCACGGGGCACTCTCGTATTTGGAGGCTGACACCGCCTTTCTCGGTCTCACCACGCCGGCGACCGTTACCGTTGACGCGATAACCGGTGCCGGGCTGGGACAATACGCCGCGTATGGGGTGAACGCGACTTTCCTGAACCAGTCGGCAACCGACACGGGAAATACCTATATCGCGTCGACGGGTGGCACGATCGAGCTCTCGCCCACGCCGGCCAGCGCATCGTTTATCACCTTCGGCCCGGGCACGGTCGCGCTCGAACACCCCGCCGCCAGCAACGCCACGACGCTGTCCAACGTCGCGCCGGGTGACGTCCTCGAACTGCCCGGCAACTCGGTCACCAGCGCCAGCTTCGGCGCGGCCAGCCTGGAGGTGATCACCAATGACGGCACCTATGCTTTTACCAATGTCAGCTACGCCTCGCCGGTCGCCGGCTATACCGCCGCGTTCGACGCAACCACCGGCCTCGAAGCGATCACCTTCGCTGCCCCAACCGTATTTCAGCATGGCGCGATCGCCACCACCGGTGGGCTGGCCGGACAATATCTTTGGAGCAATCCGCTCAACTGGACCAATGGCGTGCCGCTGGACGGCGGGGGCGCCATCATTCCGGATTCGCTTGCCGGCTTCGACGATATTCCGGCGCTAAGCCTGACGACGCTGACGATGGGTGGCGGCTCGGCCACTGTGATCGTCCCCAGCGGCAGTCTCAACATCGGCACGCTGGTGGCCCAGGTCGGTGCGCACGGGGCACTCTCGTATTTGGAGGCTGACACCGCCTTTCTCGGTCTCACCACGCCGGCGACCGTTACCGTTGACGCGATAACCGGTGCCGGGCTGGGACAATACGCCGCGTATGGGGTGAACGCGACTTTCCTGAACCAGTCGGCAACCGACACGGGAAATACCTATATCGCGTCGACGGGTGGCACGATCGAGCTCTCGCCCACGCCGGCCAGCGCATCGTTTATCACCTTCGGCCCGGGCACGGTCGCGCTCGAACACCCCGCCGCCAGCAACGCCACGACGCTGTCCGACGTCGCGCCGGGTGACGTCCTCGAACTGCCCGGCAACACCGTCACCAGCGCCAGCTTCGGCGCGACCAGCCTGGACGTGATCACCAATGACGGCACCTATGCTTTTACCAACGTCAGCTACGCCTCGCCGGTCGCCGGCTATACTGCCGCGTTCGACGCCACCACCGGGCTCGAAGCGATTACGTTCAGTCATTCCGCTGTGTGCTTCTGCTCGGGCACGCTGGTTCTCACCGACCGCGGTGAAGTGCCGGTCGAAGCCCTGGCCATCGGCGACCGCGCCATCACGCTGTCGCATGGGCCCCGGCCGATTACCTGGATCGGCAACGGCCGTGTGCTGGCGACACGCGGACGCCGTTCCGCTGCGACACCGATCATCGTGAGCAAAGGCGCGCTGGCCGACAACGTGCCGCACCGCGATCTTGCCGTCACCAAGGGTCATTCGCTGTACCTCGACGGCGTGTTGATCCCAGCCGAGTTCCTGGTGAACCACCGCTCCATCCGATGGGATGACCGGGCGCAGGAGGTGACCGTCTATCACGTCGAGCTGGACACGCACGATGTGCTGCTGGCCAACGGTGCGCCCGCGGAAAGTTATCGCGATGACGGCAATCGCTGGCTGTTCCGCAACGCCAATACCGGATGGGGCCTGCCGCCACAGGCACCGTGCGCGCCGGTGCTGACCGGCGGCGGCGCGGTGGATGCGGTGTGGCGACGGCTACTGGACCGCGCGGGCCTGCGCGGGAACCTGCCGCTGACCGGTGATGCCGATCTGCATCTGCTGGTGGACGGGCGGCGGCTCGACGCCGTGCGCCAAGTGGCCGACGCCCATGTCTACAGTTTGCCCGATGTGCCCGACACCGTGCGCATCGTCTCACGCGCCGCGGCACCGCAGGAATTGGGGCTTGCCCGCGATCCGCGCAGTCTCGGCGTGGCGCTGCGCCGGATCGTGGTGCGAGCAGGGACCAGGTTCCGCGTCATCGAGGCGTCCGACGCCGCGCTGGCCGACGGCTTCCATGCTTTCGAGGCAGCCAATGGCTTCCGCTGGACCGATGGCGACGCCGCGGTACCGATCGAACTGTTCGCCGGCTTCGCCGGATCCGTCGAACTCGTCCTGACAATCGCGAGCACAGCACACTACCTCGAAGAGGGGCACTACCTCGAAGAGAGCACACGCCGGCAGGTGGCATGAACCCGATCCCGATCGTCCGCTCGTATCAGGACGTCCGTGCAGTGCATAACACCAACGTCCCTAAATATTGACGTACGGGCCGCCACCCCCCGTCATGCCGGCCCCCGGGTCGGCCCAACGGGCCGCCCGAGGACAGGCTCAGGCCGGTATCCACGACTTGCCTTCGTCGCGGCAAAAATAATCGTGGATACCGGCGTTCGACGGCATGACGGAGACGCCACGGAAGAGTCGATCATTCGGGCGGCTGGTATAACCCGACACACGCCCCTGCCGCACTACCGATACGTGGTCAGCATATAATTCACCAGCGGATTGTCCTGGTCGGGATACAGCAATTCCGTAAAGTGCCTGCTGCGGCGTCCTCGGCTGCGCTTGCGCCAGGCGATCGCGTCGAACGCAGCCGAGGGCTGCATGTCGTTCGACGTCGCGGCAATCAGATAAAATGCGAACGGATCCTGGCGGCGCGGCACTTTGCTGCTGGGCTGTGCAATGAACCACAGCGGGTCGAACAATGAGTTTGGCGACACAAGCTGATGATGACGGTTGGCCAGGAAATGCGCCAGCGGCGACATGTCGGGCGCCAAACCATACTTTTCGCGATACCAGCCGGGTTCGAAATAAACCACTGGCCGGCGATCGTGCCGCTCGCCGACCAACAGGTAGTGGACCAGCGGATTGACGCCCAGGTGCGTCACCTCCGGATTGGTCGCGACATACCATCTGGTGTCGAAATAAGCGTTCGGATTGCGCCCTTCCTTCCAGCCGAACGCGCAGAAGTGCGACACCGGGTCCATGTCTGCCTCGGTCACGTCACTGTGCGCCACCAGGTAATGATTGATGTCGATCAGCCCGGAGCCGGCCAGCACCGCGATATCGGCGGCTGCCGTCGCCGCGATATCCGCATCCGCCGCGAGATACGGCAGGAACGGATCACCGCCCTCGGGCGCGGCCGGAGCATTGGCCACGGACCATAGCGCCGAGCAGGGCGCCAGGCGCTCCGTCGTCCGGTGCGCCAGGAAATGCGCCAACGGCGACACGCCATCCGCCAAACGATAAACCATTCGATACCATACAGGATTGAAATTCGGCCCCGGCGGATGACCGGCCGGTTCGCCTTTTCCGGCATAATGCAGCAACGCATCGGTGCCACGCCGGATTCTGGTTCGTTTGCGATACCAACGATCGACCAGGTAGGCGTTGGCGCCGCGGCCCTCCTGCCGGCCATACCGGATGTAGTGGTCCAGTGGATCCGACCCGGCGTCGGCGACGTCCCGGTTCATCCGCAGGTACCACGATGCGTCGAACAGACCGCTACGTTCAACCGCCGTCCGCTCAGCGGAAATCCGCTGCTCATCCGCGGCTTCCCGCAACTGGCTGATCGCTTCACGCACGGCGCTCGGCGGCGCGCCTTTCAGCAGCCTGCCGATCCACCCCTCGTGCTCAGACCCCGACGGCGTGCGCGCAAGGAGTTCCCTGTACAGCTCAAGAACATAGGCCTCGGCCGACGCCCGTTCCACAACGACTCCACGACGCAATCCGTCCGACGATGGCCCCATCGTCCAAGACGCGGTTCCCCGCAGCAAACACCAAAAGTTACCCCCCGTCTCGATCGCCTCGGGGTAATCGGGTGAAGGAAGGAAAGCCGGGGCAAAGCCCCCTGGACCCCCACCAGAGACGAAGCCCTTGGCGGGGTTCCAGGGGCAGCACCCCTTGGTGGGGCCCGGGGCAACGCTCCGGCCTTGCTTCCTTCAGGCGGTCGCCTTTGCCGTGTACTTCCCGCCGGTCTGCAGCGTCGGCGTATCGAACCCCTGGTTCTGCCGATCCAGCCGTGTCTCGCGCGACCAGGTGCGCTTCAGTTCATCGCGCACCTTGATCGTCAGCCGCCCCAGGCCCTCCGTCTCCAACTCCACGGTATCGCCGTCCATGAACGCGGACAGCCCGCGATGGTTGGTTCCGGTGGCCAGGATGTCGCCCGGCTCCAGCGTGTGGATCGAGGTGACCCACTCGATGCAGCGCGGGATCTTGTGCGCCATGTCGTCGGTGTTGAAGTTCTGCTTCACCTCGCCGTTGACCCACAGCTTCACCTGGAGTTTGTGAGGGTCGGGGACCTCATCGGCGGTGACGATGAACGGACCGATCGGGCAGAACGTGTCGCGCGACTTCATCTGGAAGAACACGTTGCCGGCCGGAGGTAGGCCGCGCGCCGAGCCATCGATGAAGTTGACGTAGCCGAACACGTAGCCCATCGCGTCGGCGGCGCTGACCTTGCTGGCGCGCTTGCCGATCACCACGGCGATCTCCGCCTCGCCCTCGAAGATCGTTGCGGGCACGTCGGGCAGCACCATGGTCTCGCCCGGGCCGATGATCGCGGTCGGCGCCTTGTGGAATGCATTCAGCGGCGCTGGCGCCGACCGCGTACCGTCCTCCATGTAGTTCACCGCCATGCAGGCGATATTGCCCGGCTTGGGCAGTGGCGCGCGCAATTGCACACCGGCGAGCGGTACCGGCTTGCCCGCGGCCGCCGCGGCGTCGAGCTTGCCACGCCAGGCGGCGAAGTGCTCGATCAGCCCGCTGATCAGGCTGCCTGGGCCGGTGTGCGGGATATCGCGCACGGCGGCGGAGACATCGACGATGCCGTCGCCCTTCACCACGCCCAGTTTGTAGTCGTCGAAGAAGGCCAGTTTCATGGCGGTGTCTTTCCGGTGTGGTGGTTGCTCACTCGATGGGAACAAAAATGGAATGGCGGAGCTTGCCGCCGATGGATTTTGACAGATGGCCCTTGCCGGTGATGTCCTCGACCAGGATTACTTCGCCGGCGCCGATCGTGCGGGCCTCGCCGTCGCTGGCCGTGATCTGCACGCCGGCGTCGAGGTTGATGATGTACTGCCGGCGCGGTGCCGGGTGCCAGTCCAGGTCGTAGTCGCCCGAGGTCTCGCGGAAGATGATGCCGGTGGCCGGCAGCCGTTTGCTGAGCTTGCTGGCGTTGCGGGTTTCGACCCACTCCACCTCGATGTCGCGGAAGTGGGATTGGCCGGCGGCGTCGGTGTAAAGATTGTGGATACGCATGTGTGGGTTGTCCTTCCCCCCGTTGGATGATGTGGTTGGCGGGAAGTGTACCGGCTGTGCGAGAGAAGGGACAGAGGGGCCATGCCGACCATCCGCCGCGCCGTCACCGCCGATGTGCAAGCGATCGAGCGCATCGTACACGATGCCTATGTGAAATATGTCGATCGCATCGGCAAGCAGCCCGGGCCGATGCTGGATGATTACGCGGCACGGGTCGCGGCGGGCGAGGCATCAGTGTGCGCCGAGGGCGACGACATCGCCGGGATCCTGGTGCTGGAACCGGCGCCGGATCATCTGCTGCTGGACAACATCGCGGTGGCGCCATCGTGGCAGGGCAGGGGGGTGGGGCGGCTGCTGCTCGACTTTGCGGACGCCGAGGCGCGGCGGGCCGGCTATACCGAGCTACGTCTCTACACGCATGTATTGATGCACGAGAACATCGCACTGTACTTGCGTCTGGGCTGGCAGGAATGCGGGCGCGGTGAGCAGGCCGGGTTCCAGCGCGTGTTCATGCGCAAGCCGGTGTAGCGCCGGTTCTGGTCCTCTTGTGGTTGCTGGCGTGGCGAGGCCCGAACCAGCGCGCCGTCCGATCCGCCTGCGGCGGTCGCAACGACGCGCCGCAGGTCGTCGATATTTTCAACTCGCCGAGGCGGGAGTACAACGCGGCTGGTTCGGGATTTGACGCGCGCCGTGCATCCGGGTCGTCGGCCACATTCGGAAAGGCGAGAGAATGGCAAGATCAGCTCAAACGACACCCCCACCGGACGCGGCGGCACGGCGCGGGGCGACAGCAGTCGTGACTTATGCGGTCGGGCAATTGCCGTCGTTCGACGCAGCGTTCTACAACGCAGCGCGCTCCGAGTTGACGAAAATCTCCGAACTCATCGTTCCGCCGCGCGACGCGAGGGCATTCAGCGTGCCCGCGGGGCATTTCTTCCGCATCGTCAGCGTCGAAGGCCCGCAAGTCGGCGACCTTAATCTGTGGAACGCACACGACCTGTCGGAGCGGTTCTTCAGCGGCAAGACGCGGGCGCTGCACGCGACGCATGTCAGCACCGGCGACCGGCTATGGAGCACTTTGCCGAGCCTGCGTCCGATGGCGACCATCACCCACGACACGCTCGACTGGTACGGCTGGGATGACGACGGTGGAGGTGTGCACGACGTCATCGGCACCCGATGCGATCCCTACACCAACATGCTGTTGAAAGGGACCGAGTACCATCACTGCTGCCACTCGAATTTGACACGAGCCCTCGCGGCGCAGCGGAACATTCCGCTGGCGCAAGCCGAACCACTTGTCCACGACGTGGTGAACGTCTTCATGTGCACCGGGTTCACGCGCGATACGCACCAGTACTTCATGAAGGCAAGCCCGGTGCGACCCGGCGACTTCATCGAGTTGTTCGCCGAGATCGACCTGCTGGGTGCACTGTCGGCATGCCCAGGGGGCGATTGCGGCGCCAGCCACTCCGACGACGGCGCCAGGTGCTATCCGCTGAAGGTCGAGATCTATCGCCCGAGGGATGGCGCGCTCGCCGGGTGGCAGTCGCCGCCCCCGAACCGATATTCTCGGACCCATGGGATCGCGTGAGACAGGCTAGCGGTCCCCGCGTGGGGGCGGCGTGACCGGCCGGCGTGGCGCGAACGCCGCAGCGCGAATGCTGTCAAGGTCGATCTCGGGCATCGGCACGCTCAAAGTACGTAGCACCGCATTGCCGAGTTCGTTGTAACGATCGAAGTTGCGCCGCAAGCGGCTGCGCCAGACCGGCATCCCGCCGTTGGCGTGCAACTCGAACGCGGACTCACGCGCGTCGAGAGCCGATGACACATGATCCCACGCCAACTGCAACAATGCCGATCGCTGCAACGCGGTATACCCGCCGCCGCCAAAGGATTCTTCAAGACCGGCGGCAACCCCCGGCGCGGCAAGGTCGTGGTCGGTGGGCGCCACGACCAGCGACGAGCCCGGAATGATGCGCAGGATCTCGCTCATGCGCTGGCGCGCCTTCAGCGTGGCGATGCTGCCGACCGCGAGATGGCTATGATTAGGGTAGCAATAACCTTCCCGCGTGAACTGCGGATCGCGTTCGGCCGCCGTCTGGCAACTGCGTATGGTCTGCACGTCGGTGATCAGATCGAGCAGGTAGTCGATGGTCGTTTCGTGTTCCGTCAGTCCCATCGCGTGCGTGCAGGCAAGCGCCAGGCCGAGGGTGAATTCCGCTTTCGACAGCCAGCAATAGAGCTGATGCCACAGCAGCCACCGCGCGATCGGTTCGGGCGAAACGTCCAGCAGGAAGACGCGCTCCCACGGAATGAACACCTCGTCCAGCCACATCTGGCCGTCAAGCTCGTCGTATCGGCTGGACAACGGCGCGGCGAACGGGTTGGCGGCGCGCACAGCGGGCTTGCGGCACACCGTCGTGACGCCCGGCGCGCCGACCGGCACGACGAACGTTGCGCGATGCTCACCGATTGCGACCCCGGTCTGCCCGCCGATGAACACGTCCTCGGCGAAGGCGGGACTGGTGTGCATGCCGATCTTGCCGCTGATCACCAGGCCGGCGTCGGTCTCCTTGCTGATGCGGAACGCGGCGCGTTCGCGCGAATCGTCGCGCAGGCGATAGCCGATCGTGGCGCCACCGCCGGAGAACGTCAGGAAGCGCCCGGTGCGCACAATCAACTCGCGATAGGCGGTGGCATCGGCGATCTGCCTGGCCGAAACGTTGCGGTCCTGCACGGCGGCGAGAATGCCCAGCGAAATGAGATGGCCGTAAGCAGGCGTGTGGGTGATGTTGCCGGCACTGAGGAATGTCGTGGCGGAAAAACAACGGCCCATGCGAACAAGGTCGTCGGCGCTCCGTGGCAAGACGTAGGCGAGCGGAGTACCGTTGCCGGCGGCTGCGTCGGTAAGCACGACGTCCGCCCAGGCGGGATCGGCGAGGCGGTCGTACCACGCGGCGTATTCCTCCACCATCGCGCGCGTCGCGGGATGCGCTGTAATGTCGTCGATCAAGCCCTCGCCCATCACCCAGACTCTGCGGCCGTCGCGCAGGGACTGACGGTAGTCGGCACCGGTTCGCATTGGCTGGGCCTCCCGCTGGTCGTGGTTGCCGCGCAGGGTATCACGGCATTACCGGCAATTGCCCAGCCGCCAACTACGAACCCCGCTCCTGTGCCTCCCTCGGGCGCGGGTGCGCCCGAGGGAGAGTTGTCAGGTCGCGCTGGGGACGGCGTCCGTGAAGCCGGTGACGGCGCCCAGCCGGCCGTCAGTGGCCAGCACCGCGAAGTCGGTGCCGCCGAAGAACAGCGGCGCCTCTGGCGCACCGCCGGCCGTCCAACTGAACCGCAGCCGATCATGGTGCGCCTCGATCCCGCTCGACAGGCGGAACCGGTAGCCGGGGAAGCGCTGCTGCACGGTTGCGATCATCGCGTCGATCGCTGCGTGTCCGGTGCTGTCGCGGTGGCTGTCGACGTAGCGCGCGTCCTCCGCCCAGGTTTGTGCGATCAGCGCGCGCCGCCGCTCGGCGTCGGTCTCGTTCCAGGCGGCGATGTAGCCGATCACGGTCTCGTTGATGCTGCTCATGGCGTGCTCCTGTTGCCGCGGAGGGCCGGCCCATCCGGTCGCTCCGACGGGCAAGGAATTACGCGGGCGGCACCGCGCGTCGATTACGTCGCAGGTAGGTTACGTCGCAGGTCGATTACCTCGTGGGTAATGGAGGCGCCGCGCCGCGCGCGGTATTGTGTGGGCATGTCACGCACCGCATCCCAGTTCGGCCCACTGCTGCGCGAATGGCGCCAGCGGCGGCACATCAGCCAGCTCGACCTGGCACTGCAGGGCAACCTCTCCTCGCGGCATCTCAGCTTTCTGGAAACCGGCCGCTCGCAGCCCTCGCGCGAGATGGTGCTCAACCTGGCCGAGCAGCTCGAGGTGCCGCTGCGCGAGCGCAACATCCTGCTGACCGCCGCCGGGTTCGCGCCGAGCTTTCCGGAGCGCAAACTTGACGACCCGGCACTAAGCGTCGCCCGCCAGGCGGTGGAGCTGGTGATCCAGGGTCATTCACCCTATCCCGCGCTGGCGGTGGACCGGCACTGGACCATGGTGGCGGCGAACGACGCGATGGCGCCGTTGCTGACCGGGGTCGATCCGGATCTGTTGCGTCCGCCGGTGAACGTGATGCGGGTGGCGCTGCATCCGGCCGGCCTGGCGCCGCGCACCGTCAACCTGGTCGAGTGGCGCACGCATCTGTTGGAACGGTTGCGTCGCCAGGTGGAGGCGACCGCCGATCCGGTGCTGCTGGCGCTGCTGGAAGAGCTGCGCAGCTACCCGGTGCCGCGCGGCCCGCGCAACCCACGTCCGGCGCGCGACTATGCCGGCATGGTGCTGCCGTTCGAACTGCTGACCGAGGCTGGCGTGATGGCATTCTTCAGCACAGTCACGGTGTTCGGCACGCCGATCGACATCACGCTGTCGGAGTTGGCGCTTGAATGCTTCTACCCCGCGGACGCCGCGACGGCGGAGATCCTGCAACGTGCGGCCGGAATCCGGCGGGACAGCGCGCGTTCGGCATAGCCACCGGAAGGGTTGCGTGGCTCGCCGGGTTTAGCTGTGGTTCGGGAAACAGGCGGATGCGGGCACCGTGAAGCCGTTGACGAGCGAGGTCAGCAGTGCTGGGGCGGCGGTGATGAAATTGTAGCTGATCGAGACCTGTGAGAAGCCGCTGGCGCCGCCGCACGTCGCCGCGTTGTTCAGCGAGACCATCGCTGTCTGGATGACCACGCCGCGCGCTGTCGCCGTGCTCACGACGTAGCTCGTGGTGTTGGCGGCGCTGTAAGCGCCGGATGCGGCACACGAGCTGGCGCCCAGGCCCATGCAGCGCGCCCCTTCGGACGCGACTTCCTGCAGTACCTCGAAGGTCCAGGCCAGCCGGCCGAATTCCGTGAAGCCGATGATGATCAGCACCATCGCCAGGGCGCAGATGGCGAACTCCACCGCCGTTGTTGCCCGCCGCTCCCGCGTCAGGCTCGCCCACGTGGTTGACCCAGGCCTTGTCCTCGGGCGTGGCCCGAGCAACAGGAGGCACCGGCCGCGCCCAACCGCCCACAAGCCTGCCGCCCACCAGGCTGGCAACCACCGGGCTGGCGACCACCAGAATGGCGTGGGGCGGCTCATTGTGTCTGCACGATCGTGCTCTGATGCAGGGTCTTGTTGCTGATCAGGCCGTAGTTGCCGAAGATCGCGCTGAATATCCGTGTGCCAGTGATCGTGACGAACTTGCCGGCCAGCGTGCCGCCCGTGCAGGTGCTGCCGCAGGTAGCCACCGTGCCAAACGGCGAGGTGGCGGCCGGGGCGACGGTCGGGCACCAGCAGCTATTCGCATTGGCCGGCGTACCGCTCGACGACGTCGTGCCGCCAGTAACCGCACTGGTTGCGCCATCGTTGACCGTCACCGTGGCGCCCGCCCAGGCGCTGCCATTGCTGTTGGCGACAATGCCGCTGAGCGTGGCGGCGAGGCTCGTGACGCTGGTGGAATTGATGCTGGAAGCATTGTTCAGTGCATATTGCGCGGCGGCCGCGACCGCGCTCGAGAGCTCGATCTCATCATGGTAGACGCGAGCGAAATCGATGATGCCGGCCACCAGGGTCAGCAGCATGGGCGCGACCAGCGCCAACTCCACCGCGGCCGTGCCCTGGCGCCCCCACGCCAGCCAACCGCTCGACCTGCGCGCGCTTGGGATCATTGCAGCAGCATCTCGGTGCCGCCGGCGCGCCCGGTGTGATCACCGATGCCCTGATCACCGGTGCCCTGATCAACGGTGTGCGGCATCGAGCGCCTGATACCCGGCCAGCGCCGCCGCGGCATCGCCTGGTGAAAGATCGGTGAGCAGCAACTTTTCAGCCTCCTGTGGGTTGCCGGACAACGCCAGCGCCACCGCCAGGTCCTGGCGCACGCGTGGCGTTGCATCGGGTCGTGAGGCGGGGCCGCGCAGCATCGCCACGGACTGGTCCGCCTGGCCGCTGAGCGAGAGTGACAGCGCCAGATTGACTGACGCTGCCCGGTCGTTCGGGGCGATGCTCAGCGCTTTTCCGTAGGCCTCCTGTGCGGCCTCGTGCCGGCCCTGGAGGTCCAGCGCCACACCGAGATTGCTGAGTGCCGTCCTGTCATTCGGCGTAATGGTCAGCAGTTTCGTGAAACGGTGCTCGGCATCTGCGGCACTGCCGTGCGACAGCTCCAGCCGGCCGAGACCGAGCAATGCAGCGGCCGTCGCCGGATCCACCGCCAGCGCGCGGCGGTAGGCTTCCATCGCCGGCTCGGGTTGGTTCAGTTGCGCCAGCGCGGCGCCCTGTCGCACCAGCGCGCCGACATTGCGCGGGTCCGACCGCAGGATCGATCGGGTGACCTCCAGCGCGGTCTGCGGCATGCCGCCATCCAGTGCGGCGTCGGCGATATTGACCCCGGGCACACCGCTGCGCAGGTCCGGCGGGCTGCCGGCCGAGCAGCCAGCCAACAGCAGCAGTACGCCGAACTGGACATACCGATTCATCCAATCGCCCTTTGATGTTGACATTTTTGCCATCGTCCCGCTGGTCATTTCGCCATCGTCCGGTACACGTCGACCATCGCCGGGCCTGCCACGATCAGGAACACGCAAGGCAGGATGAAGATGATCATCGGCAGCGTCAGCAGCACCGGCAGCTTCGCCGCCTTGCCTTCGAATTTCACCAGCATCTCTTGCCGCTGCTCCGCCGCGAGGGAACGCAGCGCCTGGGTCAGCGGTGTGCCGTATTGCATGGACTGGATCAGCACTGCGGCCAGCCGGCGCGTGCTGTCCAGCCCAGTGCGCCGGCCGAAATTGATCAGGGATGCCCTTATGTCGGCATTCACCTGCATCTCGTGCGCGGTCCTGGTCAGCTCCTCCGCGACCGCCGTATGGGCGTAGTGGATTTCGACGCCTACCCGCTCGATGCTTGCCTCCAGACCGAGTCCGGCCTGGCCGCAAATCACCATCATGTCCAGCGCGTCCGGCATGCCGGCTTCCAGCGCACGCAGATAGCGCTTGCGCAAGCGCTGCACGATCTTGTCGGGCGCCATCAGGCCGATGCCGGCGGCCAGCGCCAGAACCGCGGCCTGATAAGGTATGCTACGGTGCAGCAACCATGACACCGCCAGCACCGCCAATGGCAGCCCGACCACCAGGACCAGCTTGGTCCCGACGAACAGCCCCAGCCCATGCTTGCCGCGAAAACCGGAGAGCTGCAGCGTGTGGCGCAGATCCTCCAGTGTTCCCTTGGACAGGGCGCCACTGCGCGCGATGGCTTCACCGATCGCGGTGATAATTCGCAACGGCGCCGGCAGCCCCGCCCCGATCCCGGGCTCGACCAGGGCGGACCCGGGTTGGACCATGCGCAACCGGCGCGACAGCCGCTCCGCGCGGCGTTGGTCGCGATAGAGCAGCAGCGCCAGGCCGAGCACCACCGCGAGGCCAACGGCCAGCGCGGGGACGAGCCACGGCGTCATGACCTGGATCGTTCCAGCACCTGGGGTCATGTCAGCATCTTGCGGATCATGCCACGCATCACCAGCAGCCCGCTGCCCAGCATGAAGATCGCGGCCAGCAGGACTTTTTCGCATCCGTGGTCGGTGAACAGCCGGCCGATGTAGTGCGGGTTCAGTGCCGCCAGTGCCCCGCCGGCAACGAACGGCAGCGAGGCGAGGATGATGATCGAGGTCTTCGCCTCCCCCGCCAGCGCATGGCCGCGCGCCTTCAGCGCCAGGCGGCGCCGGATCACGTCGGCAAGCCCGTCCAACGCCTCGGTCAATCCGCCACCGGTCTGGCTTTGCAGCGCGAGCGCCGTCGTGAAGAAGCGGTACTCCGCCAGCTTGTTGCGCGTTGCCATCTCGCGCAGCGCGTCCTCCAGCGTCACGCCGATCGACACCCGGTCGTAGAGCAGCCCGAATTCCTGCTTGGTCGGCGCCTCGGCCTCGCGCGCGACGGTGCGAATGCCCTCGCCGAGCGGAATGCCGACGCGCAGCGCGCGCACGATCATCGCCAGCGCGTCCGGGAACTGCGCATACAGCTTGCCGCGCCGCCGCTGTTCGCTCCAGTTGAATACGAAACGACTGAGCATCACCCACACCACTGGCACCACCAGCAGGGACCAGGTTCCGGCAAAGATGCCCGCCAGCGCAGCAACCGCGCGCGCCGCGGCCAGAGTGATGCCCAGCACGATCGTCCAGCGCAGCGGATAATATTCAGCGTGCGCGGGGTCGTAGCCGAACAGGCGTGCCGCCACGGCGATCATCCGCGTCATCGAGGTGGACCGGACGGCCGTGCTGCGTCCCATCACGGCAAGCGGATTGACCCGCGTATGCGGCCCCGCCACCAACGCCAGCCGGTCGCGGAAGCGCCGGCGCTGCTTCTGCTCCTGCATGATTGCATTGACGCCGAGCGCCGCCGCGCCCAGCACGCAGACCGCCCCCACCAGCAACGGCGGCAACACCGGGTTCACGGCTCAGGGTCTCCGAGCGCGGCGCTCCAGGCGCGCTCGAGCCCAAAATACGACAGGCGTTCGTGGAAGCTCGCCCTCGCGCGATTGACGCGATAGTGGCCGACCAGTTGGCCGGTCAGACTCTCGCCTTCCACATGGAACGCGAAAATATCGTTGAGAATAACGGTGTCGCCTTCCAGGCCGCACACATCCGTCACCTGCGTCACCCGGCGCTTGCCGTCGCGATGGCGTTCGACCTGGATGATCAGATCGACGGCGCCGACGATCTGCGTACGGATCGAGCGCGAGGGCAGCCCCATATTGCCCATTTGCACCATGTTCTCGATCCGCGTCACCGCGTCGCGCGTGGTGTTGGCGTGGACGGTGGACATGCTGCCGTCATGGCCGGTGTTCATCGCCTGCAGCATGTCGAACGCCTCCGCCCCGCGGACCTCGCCGACGATGATGCGATCGGGCCGCATCCGCAGCGCATTGCGAAGCAGGTCGCGCTGGGTGATCTCGCCGCGCCCCTCCAGGCTGGCCGGGCGGGTTTCCATGCGCACCACGTGCGGCTGCTGCAATTGCAACTCGGCCGCGTCCTCGATAGTGACGACGCGCTCACCATGGTCGATCAGCCGGGAGATGGCGTTCAGCAGCGTGGTCTTGCCGGAGCCTGTGCCACCGGAAATGATCACGTTCAGCCGGCTTCGCCCGGCCACCTCCAGCACGCGGGCGACCTGGTGGCTCAGCGAGCCGAAGCTGACCAGCTTGGCGAAGTCGATCGACTTCTTGGCGAACTTGCGGATCGAGATGTACGGCCCGTCCAGTGCCAGCGGCGGGAAGACGATGTTGACGCGCGAGCCGTCCTTCAGCCGCGCATCCACCATCGGGCTCGACTCGTCGATACGCCGGCCAATCGCCGAGGCGATCCGCTGCGAGATGTTGGCGACGTGCGTGGCGTCGCGGAAGCGGATGCCCGATAGCGTCAACTTGCCGCCGCGCTCGACGAACACGCGGTCCGGCCCGTTCACCATGATGTCGGTGACACTATCGTCCTCGAGCAGCAGCTCGAGCGGGCCCAGCCCCAGCATGTCGTGGACCAGCTCGCCGGCGAGCTGTCGCTGTTCGCGTGCGTTGAGTTGCATGCGCTGCTCGGTGGCGATCTCCGAAAGCACGCGCTCGACTTCCAGCGCCAGTCGCTCGGGGGTCATGTTGGCGATGATGGCGGGATCGAGTTGCGCCAGGCAGGCCAACCGGAGCTGCGTCGTCGGCCCGGTTGAATGCGGTCCACTCTGGTGCGATGTGGGCTGCTGCGGCGTGGGCTGACCCGATGTGGGCTGACCCGGCGTGGGCTGGCCCGCGGTCGGCTGATCCGCCGTCGGCTGACCCGTTGAGCCATGGTCCGGCACGGGACGGTCCGGCGTATCGCTCGGCGGTGGTTCGTTCAGCATGCCCGGTTCCGATATCGGTACTTCCGGATGCGCGCTCCGTCGCCCGAAGACCGGGGTCAGGACGTTCATGATTTCATCCCCAGCAACCGGCGCAACCGCCCGGTCTTACCGGTCGCCGGCGTGCCGCCCGGAGCTCCGCTATCGAGCAACCGCACGAAGGCCACCTCGCGCGCCAGCAGCAGCATGCCGGTGCGGAATCCGCCACGCACCGCCACCGCCGGCTCGCCCATGCTGTTGGCATTGCCGACCACCTTGGGCAGATCGGGGATGATGACGTCGGGCCGCATCTTCAGCCCTTCCTCGAGCTGCCGCCGATTCAACCCGCCGGGAAGATTGTCACGATTCAGCACCAGAACGCCGCGGCGTGGCTGCATCGGCCCGTTGGGCAGCGCCAGCAGCCGCAGCATGTCGCGCACCGAAGCGAGTGTCGGATCCATCACCAGCACGCGCTGATGCGCCATCATGAGCAGGTCGCGGTGCAGCGGCAGCGCCGAGCAGGGCACATCGATGACGACGAAATTGTAACGCCGACGCAGCGCGTCCAGCAGCCGCGCCGCGGCGGTTGGGGTGTAGTTGACCGTCTCGGTCAGCTTTTCCTCGCCGGCCAGCACATGCAGGCGGTTCCCCACGGGCTGCGCCGCACGTTCCACGAACAGATCGTCGATGCGATCCGGCGCCTCGAGCGCCGTGCGCAGGCCCGGGCCGCTCTTGGCGCCGAGCTGCATGGCCGCGGTGCCGCGATGCAGATCGGCATCCAGCAGCACCGTGTGCCGCCGCGCCTCGATGCCGAAATGCCAGGCCAGGCTGGCAGCGATGGTGCTGGCCCCGGTGCCGCCGCGCGCCCCGGTGACGGTGACGACACGGCCGCCTTGCACGCCCTCGGTCTGCGGCGTGCGATGCAGGATCAGCGGGCCGAAATGCCGCGCGACCATGTCGCGCATCAGCGGCTGATAGAGATATTCCAGCACGCCCAGCCCGCGGGTCACCTGACGGTAGAAATTCAGGTCGTCACGATCGCCGATGACGAGCACGCGCACTTCCGGCTCGACCACACCGGACAATTCACTCAACGCCGACAACGGCTGGTCCTCGCCGGTGACATCCACGATCAGCGTTTGCGGCGTCGCCATCTTTTGCAGCGCCGCGATGGCCACGCGCACCGTTCCGCGGCGAATCTCGAAACCTTGCGGCACGGCTTCCAGCAGACCCTCGCGCAGCGCCGTCTCGGTTTCCTGATTGCCGACAAAGGCGATAATGCGCAGCCGGTCCGGCCGCTCCGTCTCAGCCGTCGGCAAATCCGCGAGGACAGTGCCGTCGGGCGGCATCAGTTGCTGCTTCCCGAGGGCGCGGCCGCGGCCGGCGCGGCTGAAGGCGCCTGCCCCGGCTGCCCGCTCGATGCACCGCTGATCGGTATGATCTCCGCCAACCCACTATCGAGCAGTGGCCGCACCGTGTCGTGACGCAACCGATCCACCGCCGCCGCCGCCAGGTGACCATCGGCCGGACTCGCTGGCGTTGCCGCCACCAGATCGGCGGGAACCGCCACCATGGCACGCAGATTGGCATCGTTGGCGCCGTTCGGTCGCCAGTTCCCCTCGCGGGTATAGGGGTCAACCTGGTTGCAGGCGGCAAGGGCGACCAGCAGAGGCAACAGCAGCATGGAGACGCGCGTCATCGCCATGTCCTCCCTACTGCACGACAAAGCCGGCATCGCCGGGGATATGCGGTGGCACGGCCGGCGGCCCGCCGCGCGCGCTTTGGCGCAGCAGCAAAATGCGCTCCAGGTCGCTCGGCGGTTTCCAGTCGTCGGTAGGCAGCTTCAGCTGAGCGGGGTCGGATACGCCGCGCACGAGATAGGGCGTGATGACGATGACCAGCTCGGTCTCATTGCGCTGGAAACTGTCGGACCGGAACAGCGCGCCGATGATCGGCAGTTCGCCGATGCCCGGTAGCGCGTTGCCGGTCAACGTTGTGTTGTCCTGTAGCAGCCCGGCGATGGCGAAGCTCTGTCCGCTCGCCAGTTCCACCGTCGTCTCGGCCCGCCGCACGGTCAGCGCCGGTATCTGAATCGGTACTGTTGCCGGCGCCGATCTGCACGGCGCCCTGGGTGGACAGCGCACTCACCTCAGGTCGCACTTTCATGTTGATGCGCCCATCGGATTCCACCGTCGGCACGAAGGCGAGGCTGACGCCGAATTGCTTGAATTCGACGGTGATCTCGTTGTTCTGCTGGGCGACCGGGATTGGGAACTCACCGCCGACCAGGAAGCTTGCCGTCTCGCCACTCATCGCCGTCAGGTTCGGCTCCGCCAGCACGTGAAGGAGCTGGTCCTGCGCCATCGCGTCGATCACACCGTTGATGTCCAGCGTGTGACCCGGTGTCGGGAAGTTGTAGCCGGCGGCTGCGCTACTGGCGGACACCAACGTGTCGGCCAACGGATTGGCGGTGGCGATGCCGATCGCGGCGTATTTGCCGAGATTGGCCAGCCCGGACCAGTTGATCCCGAGCTGGCGAACCACGTTGCGGCTTACCTCGGCGATGCGCACCCGCAGGTTCACCTGCTGGCTGCCGAGTACGGCAATGCGGCTCTCCACCGTCTGACCAGTGGTGACGAAATCACGCGCCGTCTGGATCGCCTCGTCCGCCTCGGCTGCTGTCTGCAGTGTGCCGCTGACCACCAGCCCAGTGGGTCGCGCCGTCACGCGCACGTCCCGGCCAGGTAGCAGCTTGCTGATCGCGCCCTGAGCCTGCGTGGCGGCATAGGTGGATGGCTGCACGATCACGTCGTACTGGGCGATCGCCGCGCCGTTGTCGCCGATCGCCACGATCGTGGTGCGGCCCGGTGCGACACCGAGCACAAACAGGGAGGTCGGCGAGGCGGGACGCACCTCCGCCACGTGCGGGTCGGCGGCGAACACGCTTGCCGCGGGAGCGTCCAGCGACACGATCCTGCCGGTGCCGGCTTCCAGTGTCAGCCCTTGGACGCCCCGTCTTTGCGCACCCGGCCCTTGGACGCCCGGCCCTTGGACGCCCGGTCCTTGGACGCCCGGTCCTTGTGTACCCGGTCCTGGTGTGCCCGATCCTTGCACCTGATGCGTGGTTGACGACGCGGCCGGCCCGGCTTGGCTAGACGTCCCGGTGCCCGGAACGGCGACCACCACTGGTCCGATCCGCGCGGCGGCGTCTCCCAGCGCGGTCGCCGGCGCGAGGACTGTCGCGGCAATCCCCCGCGCCATTGACGCGGCTGCGTGTGCCGCCTGCCCGGGTTCCGACGGTTGCGCATAGGCAGCGACACCGAAGCAGAGCCAGACAGCCGGCCACAGAAGGCATGCCGTCTGATAACATTTTGTCATCAGAACTTGAGCTCCTTGCCGTCAGAGGTCCCCTGGTAGACCCGCATGACACGCCCAGCGGCGCGCCCTTGGTTGAGCGCCGCGGAGACATCCCCGCCCCAGGTCGTGAGTGGCTTGTCGCCTGGCGTGTCGGGTCCCGCGTCAGCCGCCCGCACGATGAGCGAGAGATGTCCAAGCCGGGCGGCCAATGCCACACGCTCCGCCTGTGCCTCGGTTGCCTCCAGCGTCACCGTGCGCGCGGTGCCCTGCTCGGTGGTTGAGCCGGACGCCCCCTGCATCAACTGTTGATCGATCGCAATAACACGTACATCGCCCAGTACCGTCTCGGCCGAGGCGCGGCGGGCGGCGGGCAGGGTCGGGTCGTCGGTCACCTGGGTCAGGATCACGTCGACATGATCGCCCGGCCAGATCAGCCCCGCGGTGCCACTCACCGCATCGACGCCCACCGTGGTGGCGCGCATCCCCGGCCGCAGCACGGCGGCGAGGAAGCCATGATCGCCTGGCCGCAGCAGGTCTGCCGGCAGCAATATGTCCTGCGGTTGCAGGCTGCGGCGGACCATCGACCCGACCAATTCGGTTCGCGCTTGCGGGGTGTCGGCGTGGGCGCCCTCGGGCACCTGGGAGGCCAGCATCTCATGCGGTTGGATATCGTCGAATTTCAGCAGGCTTCCGGCGCGCAGCGGGTGCGCGGCCGCAAGGATTTGCGTCTTGGCGGGCGCGACATCAGCGATGATCGACGGCTTCGCGGGAAGCTGCAGCCCGATCCATGCGACCAGGCCGATCCCGCCAACACCGAGCACGATGGCCGCCATCAAGGCAGTGCGAAGGGACATGCCGGGCTAGCCAAGAGCAACGGAGATATTGAGGGTCAGCAGTACGCCGGCGGAGATTGCGCAGGCATAAGGCAGCGACAGGCGGCGGCTGATCCGGCGTCGCTCAGCGCGCCAGATACGTCCGATCAGGCCAGTCGGCCGCCGCCCGATCGATTGAGTTGTTGCGCCGCGCGGCAGCAGTCGCGCGAGGCCCAGATAGAACAGCGCCAACGCGCCACCGGCGATGGCCGTGGCCAGTACCAACTCCGGCACCGCGGCGGGCGGCACCAGCATTGCGCAGGCGCTGAGCAGCTTGACATCACCGCCGCCGATCCAGCCCTGCCGCCAGCAACACCAGCAGCCGGCGAATACCAGCCCACCGCAGAACACGGCGGAGCCGAGATGCGCATCCAGCGCGTTCAGTCCCAATCCTGCCACAGCAACGATCGCCGACACCAGGTTTGGGACGGTGCGTACAGCCACATCGTGCGCCGCACCGAACAGCAGGGCCGCCGCCGCGGCGGACAGAAGTACCCAATGCAACACAGTGGTATCGATCGTCGTCATGCGACACCTCGGCGGGACACCATGGCGATCGAGCGGTGTTGGCCGGCCGGCATGACTATTGATCAGGGAAGAGTGGCGGCGATGGTGGCGGAAGTGCCGGTCAGCGTGGTGCCGAGCGTGGTCACCGGGGTCACGATGACCACCGCGACGTGCTCGGCGGTCAGGCCGGACTCCAGCACGGTCGCGCCGCACCCGTCCCTGGCCAGGGCTCCGAGGTTGTTCAGGAACCTGCGCATCTTTGTCTCCGTGGTGCTCACGCCTGGCACCCAAGCGGCGCCGTCGCGCGTGGCTGAACGCAACTAACGTCTCAACTTTTTTACCGGTCGGCCGACGGATGCTTCGCTTGGCGGTTCCGTCGCCTGTAGAAAGCACTCAAAAGATCACTAACCCATTAACGACCGAGGAAAGGTCCATATTAAAGAGATCAGTAGCAATAATGAGTTGCGACCAGAACTTGCATCATAGTCAGCTTATGCAGCTCCACGGTCCAGTTCTGTGGGGACGTTCACGTCGTTGCCGCCCCCAAATAGTCGCTGCGACCATCCGGAGAGTATTATGGAGCCTGGACATTACGATACAACAATCGATTTGCGGCATGGAGCCTGTCAGATCAGCCCAGCGGCGCCACTCATCGCATCAACGAACGCCGTGGTGGTGCATAGTCCCAGTTGCAGCACCGCGGTGAGCAAGCGTGATCACCCGACCCCAGCAGAATCGTGCGCCGCGGCGAACGGCAGGACCGTCGCCGCGGCGAACAGAGGTATCGAGTGCAATCTAACACAACTGAGTAGGTCCACGTCATACGAGACCTTGTCTAGACGCCATGACGGTCGAGCCGCGTTGGCCCGCCGCCATGGCCATCGATCAGGGCAGAGCGGCGGCGATCGTGGTAAAGGTACTGGTCAACTTGGTGCCGAGCGCGGTGACCGAGGTGACGATGACCACCGCGACGAGGCCGGCGATCAGGCCGTATTCCAACGCGGTCACGCCGCGCTCGTCCTTGGCCAGGGCTTTCAGGTTATTGAGGAACGTGTGCATCTTGGTGTCCTTGTGCTGATGCGCGGCGGACAGTGGCGCCGTCGCGCGAATGTGGATGAATGGATCCCTCAGCATTTTGCCGACCGGCCGACGGAGACTACGCTTGGCGGGTCCGTCCCCCGTAGAAAGCGCCCAAAAGATGAACAACCCATGAACGGCCACAAAACATTTTTGGCTTCGGACGCTGAAAGATGAAAAATCTTCAGGTGCAGGATTTGCGTCGGATTCAGGTCGTGCCGTTCCGGATCCGGCTTCAGTAAAGTGGTTCACCGCTCCGGTGGGCCAGCGGAGCCCCTGGTTGCCAGTCTGGAAGTCCCAGCCTGGAAGTCCGTGAAATAACAGCACCTTCGCGGCGTGAATGGGGATCGACGCGAGGCGGGCAAACAGGTGGGACGCCATTGGATGGATGCTGTGCGCGATACGTCGGATTTCTGTTCCACCATGGCAGCGGACGCCCGCGCCGCCCGTGCCGACAGGCAGTTCGCGGCACTGGCGGCGCGAGAACGCACCGTGCGCGCCTTCGTCTGCCACGGTGCGCGGGCCGCGCGCCGCCAACTTGCGACCACCGCGGCCGGTCCACTGAGCGGCGCGCTGATCGGCCTGAAGGACATCATCGCGACCGAGGCGTTTCCCACCCGGTGCGGTCTGGATGATCCCGATCTGTCCAGCCCACGCCATGACGCCTGGTGCGTCGCGCGGGCGCGCCGACTGGGCGGCGTCGTGCTGGGCAAGACGGTGTGCACCGCATTCGCCTATCCGCGTCCCGGTCCGACGACCAATCCGCACGATGCGCGGCGCTCGCCCGGAGGATCGTCGAGCGGGTCGGCTGCCGCCGTGGCGGCCGGGTTCGTGTCCTTCGCGTTCGGCACCCAGACCGCCGGTTCGACGATCCGTCCGGCGTCGTATTGCGGCGTGGTGGGCTTCAAGCCGAGCTATGGGCTGCTGCCGACCGAGGGGATCGTGCCGATCTCCACCACGCTCGACCATGTCGGCGTGTTCGCGGTCTCGCCGCGCGACGCATGGTACCTGGTCAGCGCGATGGTGCTTCAGCGCGCCGAAATCCTGACCGCGCGTCGGCCGCGGCGCGTGCTGGTGCCATACCTGCCGACGAAGTTGCCGCAGGAAGACGGCTACAAGGAACGTCTCGCCGCTCTGGTGGCAGCCTTGCGCGCCGACGGGATCGTGGTCGACACCCCGGAACTGCCCATCCCGACCGAGGATTTTTGCAATCTGCAGCAGGAGATTTGCTATTGGGAGGCAGCGCGCATCCTGTTGGCACCCGGGCGGATGCGGGTGCTGCCGGAGCTTGTGACGCTGCTCGGCCCCTACCTGGACCGTGACACCGACAGCTACGTGGACGCACGGCGACGCCGACAGCGTCTGCAGGAATGCTTCGACGCGTTTGCCACCGGGTACGACGCGGTCCTGTCGCCCGCCGCGACCGGCGCGGCACCGCCTGTTACGACCACCGGCGATGCCGTGATGAACCGGATTTGGACCGCGCTGCACGTGCCGGCGATCACTGTCCCATTCTGGCTCTCGGCTGAAGGATTGCCATTGGGGCTGCAACTGGTCGGGCCGTTGGGCACTGACCGCTCGCTGGTTGAGACGGCCCAATGGTTTCATGAACGGCGGTTGCATGAACGGCAGACTCAGCACCAGCGGACCCATGAACGTCAGACGGCCGGCCAATGAACTTTCGCCAGTTCGAGGCGCTGTATTGGATCGCCCGGCTCGGCAGCTTCCACGCCGCGGCGCGCCATCTGAAGACCTCGCAGCCTGCCATCTCGGCGCGCATACGCGAGATGGAACAGCAGCTCGGCGTAACGTTGTTCGACCGCTCGGAGCGCAAGGTGCGGCCGACGTCTAAGGGCCACGAGTTGCTGCGCTACGCCGCGCAGGTGATGGCGATCGCCGCCGAGATCCAGCAGCGCGTCGGGACGCGCGAGGCGCTGACCGGGCGCGTGCGGCTGGGCGTGCCCAGCATCTCCGCGCTGACCTGGTTGCCGCCTCTGTTGCAACGCGTGGCGCGCACCTATCCCGGATTGATCGTCGAGTTCACTGTCGACTCCAGCGAGATTCTTGACGAACAGATGCAGCACGGGCTGCTCGACGTGGCAGTGCTGGCCGGGCCAATGGTGTCGCCGAAGGTGACCACGGAGTCGCTCGGGCACGTGAAGCTGGCATGGCTGTGCAGTCCGAGGCTCGATTTGCCGCTCGGCACCTTGGCCGCGGCGGATATCGCGCTGTGGCCGGTGATCACCGATCGGGCGGGGGCGCATCTGCACGGTGCCGCAATGGATTGGTTCCGCGCCGAGGGCGTGGAGCCGGCGCGCCATCACGGTTGTTCCAGCCTGCCGACGCGCATCCAGCTCGCGGTGCGTGGTGTCGGGATCGCGCTCGCCTCACCCTCGGCGGCCAGTCGGGAGTTTTCGCACGGCACCTTGCGACTGGTTGAGACGACGCGTCCACCGCCGTCGCTGGAGTACGTGATTGCGTATACTTCGGTCGGGTTGGAGCCTGGCGGGCGGCTCGTGGCTGAAATGGCGAAAGCGCTGATCGCACGGAAGCCGGACCTGCAGGCGTATTACTCGGCGATCGGTATCGATGATGATAATGCAAATTTATCGACTGGCGACATATTCGCTGATATTGACAATGATGCTTGACCAATCGTCCTGAGCGTTCCTACCGTCGCGTGTAGGGCAGGGAGGCTGTGTCATGCGGCGCACGACGTGGTTGGCACTTGGCCTGGTGCTCGCGCTGGCCGCGCCCGGCGTCGTTGCGCCCAGCGTTGTCGCGCCCAGCTTCGTCGCGATTGCGCCGGCGCGTGCCTCGGAGATCCGTGTCGGTTACACGCAGGACGCGCTGACGCTCGATCCCGCCAATCCGGGCAATCGCGACACCGAAACGATTATCCGCAACATGTATGATGGGCTGCTGACGCGCGATGCGTCCATGCAAGTTGTGCCGGAGCTCGCCGAGAGCTGGCGTCAGATCGATCCGGTGACGTATGAGTTCCATCTGCGCGACGGGGTGCGCTTCCATGATGGCGCGCCGATGACCGCCGAGGACGTGAAGTTCACTATGGAACGCGTGCTGGCCGGCAAGATCGGCGGGCAGACCAACCCGCGCAAGGATCTGCTGGGGCCGCTGACCCGCGTCGACATCGTCGATCCGCACACGGTTCGTTTCGTGCTCAGCCAACCGTGGCCGCTGCTGCCGGCGATGCTGCCGTTCCAGGAAATCGTCAGCGAGGCGTTCGTGAAGAGGGTCGGCGATGACGGCATGGTGTCGCAGGAGGACGGCGCCGGACCGTTCCGGCTGAAGGAATGGAACCGTGGCGATCGCATCGTGATGGAGCGCGTGGCGGATTATTACGGCGGCTCGCCGGCGGTTCCGCCGGTGGGTCCGGCGCGCGTCGATCGGGTGATCTACAAGGTGATGCCGGATAATGCGTCGCGTGTCGCGGCGCTGCTGGCTGGCGATATCGACATCATCAACGGGCTGCCGGTGACCTCGATCGCCCAGGTGCGCGACAATCCGGGCACCACGGTGATGGCAGTGAACGGCACGCGCACGTTCTTCCTGTCGATCAACAATGCCAGGCCGCCGTTCAATGATGTGCGCGTGCGTCGTGCGCTGAACCACGCGGTGGATCGCAAGCTGATCGTGGCGCGGCTGTTGAATGGGTTGGCCACGCCGTTGAACGGCGTGCTGAGCCCCGATGCGTTCGGGTTCGACGCCGATCTGCCGGAGTATGGTTATGACCCGGCGCAGGCGAGGTCGCTGCTGGTGGAGGCCGGTGCGTCCAACCTTAACCTGACGATCGATGTTGATGGCGCCTCGAAGGATATCGCCGAGGCGATTGCATCGATGATGACGCGTAGTGGCATCGCCGCGAAGGTGCAGGTGTGGGAAACCGCGGTGATCGTGCCGATCTGGCGCGATGCTGCGAAGCGGAAGGACCGTGATTTGTTCTTTACGTCCTGGGGCAATGCATCCCTCGATCCGTCGGACATCATGATGCCGGCGGTGCATGGCGGTGGGCGTGGGAATTCAGCGGGCTATGCCAATCCGGAAGTGGACAAGCTGCTCGACCAAGCCGAGACCGAAACGGATCAGGCGAAGCGGCGGGCGATCTATCTGCGGGTGCAGCAGGTGGTGCACGATGATGCGCCTTGGGTTTTCCTGTGGCTGCCGCAGGATGTTTATGGTGTGTCGAAAAGGCTACATGGGTTCAAGCCGTCCGCGGACGGCAAGATCTATCTGTCGCGCGTTAGTGTGGAATGATGGTGGGTGGGAGGCAGATCGAGGCCGGCGAAAATTCTCCCCCTCCCCTTGAGGGAGGGGGTTGGGGGGAGGGGTTGGTGCCAGGACCCGCACCGAGGTCTCTCGCGCCGCGGCCCCTCCCCCCAACCCCCTCCCTCAAGGGGAGGGGGAGAATACTACGCTCAAGCGCCGGCTTGTCCCGATGCGTATCGGATCCACTCCCGCCACGCCACCCCCAAATGATCCGCCTGCTCCAGCGCGTTCTGCACCTGATCCCCGTCCTGCTCGGTACCACGCTGATCGTTTTCGCCATGACGACGGCGACCCCGGGCGATCCGGTCCAAATCATGCTCGGCGATCAGCGCGCCACCCCCGAGCAAATCGCCGCGCTGCGCCACGACATGGGTCTCGACCTTTCCCTCCCGGAGCGATTTTTCTCCTTCGTCTGGCGCGCGCTGCACGGCGATTTCGGCCGCAGCTTCTTCCATCGGCGCCCGGTGCTCGACGTGATCGCCGATCGCCTGCCCGCCACCATCGAACTGACACTCGCCGCCACGATCCTTGCGCTCGCCATCGGCATTCCGCTCGGCCTGCTCGCCGGCGTGCGGCGCGGTCGCCTGACGGACCGTGCCGCCAGCATCTCGGCGCTGGTCGGCGTTTCCATGCCGGGGTTCTGGCTCGGCCTGCTGTTGATGTTGCTGTTCTCCGTCACGCTGCATTGGTTCCCTGTCTCCGGCCGCACCGGCTACGGCGACGAACCGACCGCGGTCACGCATCTGCTGCTGTTGGACAGTCTGCTGGCCGGCCGCCCCGCTGCCTTCGCCGCCGCGCTGCGTCACCTGGCACTGCCGGCTATCACGCTTGCCCTGCCGATGGCCGCGGTGCTGATGCGGGTGACGCGCGCCTCGGTGATCGACGTGCTGCGCGCGGACTACGTATTGTTCGCGCAGGCCAAGGGCCTGTCGCGCCGGCGCGTACTGCTGCTGCATGTGCTGAAGAACGCGCTGGCGCCCGCGGTCAGCGTCGCCGCGCTGGAGATCGGCGCACTGCTCGGCGGCAACATGATCGTCGAAACGATCTTCGCCTGGCCAGGCGTCGGCCGCCTTGTGGTGGAGGCTATCTTCGCCCGCAACTATCCGCTCGTACAGGCCGCGGTGCTGCTCTACGCGGTGGTTTTCGTGCTGCTCAACAGCCTCGCCGACCTGCTCTACGGTGTGCTCAACCCGCGCATCGCCGCATGAGCGCGAGCCTGGCTGTTCACGAAGCGTCGCCCGGCGCGGTCGGTCTGCGTCGTTTCATCACCGATCGTACTAGCCTCAGCTGCGCGGTGATCGTGCTGCTGGCGGGGCTGGCGGCGTTGTTCGCGTCGGCGATCGCGCCGCACGACCCGGCGGATGCCGATCTGATGCGCCGCCTGCAACCACCCGTGTGGCAGGCGGGTGGCGACTGGTCCTATCCGCTTGGCTGCGACGGGCTGGGGCGCGATATGCTGTCGCGGCTGATTTTTGGTGCGCGCGTCTCGCTCGGCGTCGGGTTTGGCGTGGTGCTGGTATCGAGCGTGATCGGCACGCTGCTCGGCATGCTCGCCGGCTTCGCGCGCGGCGCGATCGATGCGGTGCTGTCGCGCGTCGCCGATGTGCTGCTGGGTTTTCCGTACCTCGTCTTCGCCATCGGGCTGATGGGCATGATGGGCCCGGGTCTCGGCAACATCGTGATCACGCTGGTGCTGAAGGAATGGGTCGTGGCGTTCCGCGTCGCGCGCGGCGAAACGTTGGGTGCCCGCGAGCAGGACTACGTGGAGGCGGCGCGGGCGTTGGGCTGCCCGTCCTGGCGGATCATGTGCGGGGAGATCCTGCCGAACATCCTGTCGCCGGTGCTGGTCGTGGCGACGATCCGCATGGCGCACGTGATCATCATGGAATCCAGCCTGTCGTTCCTGGGCCTTGGCGTGCAACCGCCGTCGGTGTCGTGGGGTGGCATGGTTGCCGACGGGCGCGAGTTCCTCGCCGAGGGCTGGTGGGTCACCACGCTGCCCGGCCTGGCGATCCTGGTCGTCGTGTTGGCAATCAACCTGGCCAGCCAGGGCGCGCGCGAGGCATTCGATCCGCGGCTGCACCGATGAGCGATGTGCCAATGAGCGGTGCACTGATCCCTGGCGCATCAATGCCCGACCCATCAATGCCCGACCTATCGATGCCCGACCTATCGATGCCCGACCTATCGATGCCCGACCCATCGATGCCCGACCCATCGATGCCCGACCCATCGATGCCCGGCCTATCGAAGCAAGGCGCATCGAGGATTGCGACGCCGGCGACCGTCGCGCCGATCCTGCGCATTGGCGGTCTGCGCGTGACCTTCCACGGCGACGGGGGTGCGGTGCGCGCGGTGGATGGCGTCGACCTGTATGTGCATCGCGGCGAGTGCCTGGGCGTGGTAGGCAAGTCCGGCTCCGGCAAGACGGTGACGTTTCTTGCCACGCTAGGTCTGCTGGCGCCCCCCGCCCGCGTCGAAGCCGAAACATTGTCGTGGCAGGGCATTGACCTGCGCGCTTTATCGCCCGCCGCGTGGCGCGCGCTGCGCGGCCGCGACATTGCGCTGACCATGCAGGATGCGCTCACCGCGCTGAACCCCGCGCTGACCATCGGCACGCAGATCACCGAGGTGCTGCAGGCGCATGGCGACCTGCCTTCCGCCGCCGCGCGACGTACCCGCGCCGAGGAGTTGCTGCGCCTGGTCGGCATCGCCGATCCAGCGCGTCAGTTGCACGCCTATCCGCATGAGCTGTCCGGCGGCATGCGCCAGCGTGCAATGATCGCCGTGGCGCTTGCGTGTGGGCCGAAGCTGTTGATCGCTGACGAACCGACCACCGCGCTGGACGTCACCGTTCAGGCGCAGGTGCTGGAGCTGCTGGACACGTTACGCGCCCAGTTGCATCTCAGTCTGGTGCTGATCACCCACAATCTCGGCGTGGTCGCCGCGCATTGCGACCGGATAGCGGTGATGTATGCCGGGCAGGTGGTGGAGACCGGCCCCACCGCGCAGGTCATTGCGGCACCAGCACATCCCTACACCGCCGGCCTGCTGGCCTGTCTGCCGCGGCTTGATCGGCTGGACGCACCATTGGCGCCGATCCCCGGCCGCGTGCCGGAATTGACGCACCTGCCACCGGGGTGCCGCTTCGCGCCACGCTGCGCAGCACACACCGACGGTTGTGACCTGCCCCAGGCCATGCGCGCGCTGGGTACCGACCGCGCCGCACGCTGCCATCTGGCGGGGGTGGCATGACCGATGGACACGGCCCGCCCCAGGCCACGCCGCTGGTCGAATTGCGGACGCTTAGCCGATACTTCGAGGTTCGCCGCAGCCTCGCCGACGTGACTCGCCGCCCGACCTGCCGCGCTGGTGCGCGCGGTGGACGGCGTGAACCTGACCATCGCGCGCGGCGAATGCCTGGGACTGATCGGTGAGAGCGGCTGCGGCAAATCGACGCTCGGGCGCCTCGCGCTGCGTCTGCGCGTGCCCACCGGCGGCACGGTGCGCTTCGACGGTGCCGATCTCGCCAGCCTGGATGCGCGCGCGCTGGCGGCACTGCGTCCGCGCATGCAGATCGTCTTCCAGGACCCCTATGCCTCGTTGAACCCGCGCCGCAACGTCGAGCAGATCGTCGGCTTGCCGCTACGATTGCACACGCGCCTGACCACAAGCGAACGCCGCGCGCGCGTCGTCGCGGCGCTGGAATGGGTGGGCCTCGGCGGCGGGCAACTGCGCCGCTACCCGCACCAGTTCTCCGGCGGCCAACGCCAGCGCATCGGCATCGCCCGCGCGCTGGTGCTGCACCCCGACTTCGTGGTGTGCGACGAGCCGGTGTCCGCGCTGGACGTTTCGGTTCAGGCACAGATCATCGAGCTGCTCGGCAGGCTGCGGCGCGAGCTCGGCCTGGCCTATCTGTTCATCTCGCACGATCTCGCCGTGGTCGCGCATGTCAGCGACCGCATCGCGGTGATGTATCTTGGCCGCATCGTCGAGCTCGGCCCGGCGCGCGCCGTCGTCACAACGCCGCGACATCCCTACACACGCGCATTGCTATCCGCGGTGCCGCAAGTCCACGCCACGCACGGCAGCGCGGATCCGTCTGACCGGCGAACCGCCATCGCCGCTGTCGCCACCGAATGGCTGCGCCTTCCACCCGCGCTGCCCGTACGCCCAGGACCTCTGCAGCCACACGCGACCCGTGCTGACCGACACCGCATCGGGTCACGCCGTCGCCTGCCACTTCGCCGACACCATCACCGATCCCTCACCAGCTCAGGAGGCTGTCGCATGCAATCCATGAAGATCATCTCTCCCAACGGGCATCTTGGTTTCGCGCCACTGAAGCCGGAGAGCTTCGCCATCGGCGTCGATGCGCGGCCGGACTATATCGGCGCCGATTCCGGCAGCGACGACGTCGGACCGGTGCCGCTGGGGTCCGACACCTCCACCAGCCCGCTCGGCTGGCAGACGCAGGATCTGGAATACATGCTGCTGGCGTCACGGCGCATCGGCGTGCCGATGATCATCGGCTCGGCCGGCGACACCGGCAGCAACAGCCGGGTGGACCTATATCTGCGCGTCATTCGTGAACTGGCGCGCAAGCACGGGCTCGGCCCGTTCAAGCTCGGCTGGTACTATTCCGAAGTGCCAAAGCAGCGCCTGCGCGCGGCGATCGAGAACGGTGAGGACATCGCCGGCCTGGACGGCCGTCCGTCGCTGACGCTGGAGGAACTCGAAGCGACCGACCGCATCGTCGCCATGGCCGGCGTGCATCCCTACATCAAGCTGCTGCGCCAGGGCGCCGACGTGATCATCGGTGGGCGCAGCAGCGATTGCGCGGTGTTCGCCGCGCCGGCGATCCATAATGGCTTTCCCGAAGCGCTGGCCTACTATCTTGGCAAGGTGCTGGAATGCGCCTCGTTTTGCGCCGAGCCGTATGGCGCGAAGGAGACGGTGCTGGGCGAGATCACCAGCGACGACGTGCGGGTGACCGCGATGCATCCCGACCAGCGCTGCACGATCGCCTCGGTCGCCGGGCACGCGATGTACGAGCGATCCAACCCGTTCTACGAATACGTCGCCGGCGGCCGGCTCGACATGACCAACTGCCACTACGAGCAGGTGGACCCACGCACCACGCGCATCACCGGCCCCGTCTTCGAGCCCGCACCGCAGTTTCGCGTGAAACTGGAAGGCTCCGGCAAGGTTGGCGAGCGGTATGTCGGCCTGGTCGGTATCCGCGATCCGTATTCGGTGAAGAACGTCGACCGGATGATCGACTGGGCACGCCAGCAGGTGCGCGAACGGTTCGGCAACGCACAGTACGAACTGCACTACACTGTCTATGGCCGAGACGGCGTGATGGGCCCAATGGAGCCCAACCGGGACCGTCCAGCGCACGAGTTGGCGGTGCTGGTACAAGGCGTCGCGCCAACACGGGAGATGGCGGAAGAAGTCGCGCTGATCGGCACTCGCCAGATGTTCTATGCTCGCCTGCCTGAAGTAAAAGGCACGGCCGGCTCGGTTGCCTTCCCGCTGGACGAGGTGATGCGAGCCAGCCCCGCCTATCGCTGGACGATCAACCACACCTACGCGGTTCCCCACGGGCTGGCGCTGCATGAAACCGGTCTCGAAACGGTTGGCGCATAGGGGGCGGCGATGGCAAAGACACTCGCAGAACTGGCGAAGACATTACGCAGCAAGAATGCCGGCGTGGACAAGATCACGTTCGACATCATCTTTCCCGACCGTGCGACCTACGAGCACGTGAAGCGCTGCCAGGTGCTGAGCCGTGCCAGCGTCGCGGCGCTGTACAATATTCCCGAACTCGCGGATCTCGGACTTCGTGGAATTCGATCCGGGCAACGCGATCAAATTCACCATCTACCGCACGGTGCCCAGCGGCAGCGCTGGCGATCCTGATATCTTCGGTGCCCAGCAATACGCGCCGCTGCTCGGTGTCGTGGTGCCGGAGGTGGTCGGCTGAACATCGGTCAAGGTCAGGGCATCGACCGGCCGATGGCGGAGTAAGTCCGGCCGGGCGGTGTGAAGTCCGCACAGGCGGGTCATACCATCGGTTGTAAAGGATGACCGTTGGTGGACTCTCTGCTCGGCGCGCTGCCGCCCTCTGATTCCCACTGGCAACCCGGCGCGCGATACCGACCGCCGAAATCGTTGGAAGGGTCAACGATTTCGCGGCCGATATTACCTCTCGGTTACTCTAATGCCAGCGGCCGAAAGTCTTGACGTACACTACCGAACCCCGTCGCGGCCGGTGCAGGCCGGTATCCACGACTTCATTGGTCGCACGAAAGGAAGTCGTGGATGGCCGGCCTTCGCCGGCCATGACGGGTGGAGAGCCTGCCCCGGCGCGGCATGTCCAATGCCAGCGCCGCGTCGTGTCGAAAGTCGGGATCAGGCGCGCCGGCGGCGAATGGCGCCAAGCCCGACCAGGGCAGTGCCAAGCAATGACATGGAGACCGGCTCAGGGACGTTCATCGGCGCGAGCGATGCATTGGCCTGGAAGCCCACATCCGAACCGGCGCCCAGTGTCACGGTCCAGATCGAGCTGATCGAATATGGGCCCGTCAATGACGTGATGATGTCGTACTGGTCGTCCATGAATGAGTTCTGCGTGATGGCCGGTGTGCCGGGACCAGCAACATCAGTTGCGCCAGCGCAGCTAGTCAAGTTGGTGTCGGTGGTGCTGATGCAGCTGGTGAATGACGCGAGATTGGCCGCGCTGCCGGTCGTGACAGAGCCGCCGATATGGCTGTTCAGCAGAACCGACGGTGGTGCCGTCGGTGCCGTGAACCCTGTATCGCTGAACACGAACTCGATCGTCGCAGTGGAGCCCGACGTGTTCTGGACGTCCAGGCTGGCCGACAGCAGCTTGGCAAGACTTGCGGTGCCAGGCGAGTTGGACAGGATCGACAGATTGCTGAGGGCAAATACGCCGAGTGTGGTGGAGCCGGCGATCAACGTGGAGCCAGATGCGCCGCTCAGCAGAGTGACGAACGTCACGCCGCTATCGAGGCTGTAATCGACGATCAGGCCGGCCTGAGCCTTCGGCGTGCCTACGGCGAGCATTGCTGCTGCAGACAAGATGAACGTCGTACCAAGACAAAACTTACGCATTATGAGTCCTAAGAGCTGGAGTACCCCGTGCTACCGGAGGCTGGTGCAGATTGATGTAGCAAGCAGTGTGCCAATTATTAGATGCTCCAAAACAGAGCATTATTTCAATCGGTTAGGCTCCATGTGTTCAAATCGAGGTTCTGCCTTATTTCAAAAAGTGTAAAGTAAAATACGAATACAGCGAAAATAATACACCCGTATGTTACATAAAAATTATGTACAACTGTATGACGATGAACCTCGGACCGACGACCAGGCGTGAGGTTGTCATCCACAAACAAAACGGACCGTGACAAGGATCAGCTCTCCGTCATTGATAATATCAAGCTGTTCAATAAGACGAACCGGTCAACAAAAGTCGACCTGTTCAGCGGTCAACATACCCGTGTATTACAGGCCACCCAGCTCATCGATCGACCGCAGCCTGCTATCGGTCGTGCGGTAGGTCATCACGCGTTCGTCACTTCCGCGTGTGGGATCGGGAGGATTGTCGATCAACGGACGGCAGTGGGCAGGCGACTTGTGCCGGTGCTGCTGACCCACCCGGTTGGAGATCCGGGTCGATGCAGCGTCGCAGCAGCACAATCGTCGCAGCAGCACAACATGTGCCCGTTGCGGCCAACAGATGCGGTTTCACACCGCTGGATATTGGCTCAGGCCATTAGACCATATGGCTGAGCTGAATGTCCTACGCTGCACGGCTGAATAGCCAGCGAACGGTGCGCGACGCAAACTCACTGCACCACGGAAATCAAGTAGCGCCGGCGCCGTGGTTTCAATCGTGCGCGACGCACTCAACGCTGCAACAGAAGGACCAAAACCATGATCGAGTACCTGAAGACCTGGCTGGAGCTGAAGACCGACCGCCGCGCGGTGACCGCCCTGGAATATGGCGTGATCGCCGGCGTTCTGGCCGTTGTCGTGGTGGCCGCGTTCACCACGCTGGGCACCGGCCTGAACAATGCCTTCACCACGATCTCCGGCAAGCTCTGAGCCGTTATCGGGGGCAGCGTCGATCGGTATTGGCGACGCAGCTTTGGCACGCCGGCGGGTGGCACTGCCCACCCGCCGGCGTGCCACCCGCCGTGCCTCATTGACGGACACCCGGAAGCTGCACGCGCAGTATGGTGGCGGAAGGTTGCAGGACGGTTTCGGTGCCGGCCTGGCCGACGGCGCAGCCTTGGCCGCATACCACCGCAGCGCCTGCACCACGCGCGAGGTGGGGCGGCACCTTCAACGGTCGTTGGTTTCGGGGTGACGCAGACCCCATAAGCGCTCATGCGCGGCAACCAGAGGATCCGCCTGGGCCCGCCTTTCTGGTCGCCCCCCAGGCGGCGGCCGCCGCAACATGAATTCCACGACCGTCAGCAGCCGTTGCGCTACCTCCAGATCTCCCTGGTCGCAAGCCGCGTGAAACGCGACCATGACGTGGTCCGATACCCGGCGACGTCGCTTTGGCCCGCGCCGCGGCGAGGCGTCCGGGTCGGGGATGGTATCGTTCATGTCGATCACCACTTTCCGCGCACCGCACTCTATTCCTCGATTGCCCGATTCCACGTTGATTGCCCAATTCCACGTTGCCCGCAACGTCTGGCCAGCGCAAAACGCCTCCCGTGCCCTGCTGCACGCCGGATCGGGAAGTAGGCCAGCGTCGTGGCGAAGTTCGCGGCGGGGCAGCCGGTTGATTGTATTGGTCGGAGCGGCGGGATTCGAACCCACGACCCCCAGTCCCCCAGACTGATGCGCTACCAGGCTGCGCTACGCTCCGACCGCGGGGAGGGCGGGTCTAGCAGCACCGACCCTCGGCGTGCAATCCTTGGCCGACCCGGGCTCAGCCGACCCGGGGGTTGGTAGACCGGGGCTCAGCCAATCAGGGCGCGCAGCGTCTCCAGTTCCCGCAACGTCTCGGTCAACAAGGTTCGCAGCCGCTCCAGCTCCGGATCCACCTTCGGCCGCACAGTCACCCGTGCAGCCTGCGGACTGGTCGGTCCGGGCGGCAACAGCCCGGGCATCGGCAGTTCCGGCTCCAGCGGGGGCGCATCGGCGCGCTCTGCCGCCGCAGCCGCCTGCTCATCCGCCGAGGGCGGTGGAATGTCGTCCGAGAGCCGTCCGCCGCCGTCTCGCAGCAGCCGCTGCACACCCTTGATGGTATAGCCCTGGATATACAACAGATCGGAAATCCGCCGCAGCAGCGCGATATCGTCTGGCCGGTAGTAGCGCCGGCCGCCGCCGCGCTTCAGCGGCTTTACCTGAGGGAACTTGGTTTCCCAGAAGCGCAGCACATGCTGCGGGATATGAAGGTCGTCCGCCACCTCGCTGATAGTGCGAAACGCGTTCGGTGCCTTCTTTGGGCGCACTCGAGCCGCGATCGTTCCCGAAGCCGCCGCGCTGTCCCCGGCATCGCTACCTGGGCTGTCTCCCGGCCCGTCACCGGTCACGCTGCTCATTCGCCGTCGGCCTCTTCATCATCGTCCATGACGGCGGTTCCCCCGTTGACCCGGGCCTTCAGCACATGGCTGGGGCGGAACACCAACACCCGGCGCGGCAGGATTGGCACCTCTTTGCCGGTCTTCGGATTACGGCCAATCCGGCGCCCCTTCTGGCGCACCGAAAATGTTCCAAACCCACTGATCTTGACGGATTCTCCAGCCTCGAGCGTCGCGGCGACCCGGGCCAGCACGTTCTCCAGCAGATCGGCGGATTCGTTGCGGGACAGCCCGACCTGAGCGTAGATCGTCTCTGCCAGTTGCGCCCGCGTCACAGTGTTCATTGCCGAACGCTAAGCAGTCAAGCCCCACGCGTCAAGCACGCAATGCCGTGAAAATCAATCAGGATCAGAGTGTTGCAGCCGAAAGGGTGAGGCGCTTCACATCCGTACCAGCGCCGATCCCCAGGTCAGCCCGCCGCCGAGCGCTTCCAACAATACCAGGTCTCCGCGGCGGATCCGACCGTCATGCCACGCCTCGGCGAGTGCCAGCGGCACCGACGCCGCCGAGGTGTTGGCATGCCGGTCGACCGTTACGACGACGCGTTCCGCTGGTAGCCCAAGCTTGCGGCCCATTGCATCGATGATGCGCAGATTGGCCTGGTGCGGCACCAACCAATCGATATCGTTCCGTGTCAGCGCGTTGGCGGCCAGCGCCTCGTCCACCGTTTCCGCCAACCGCGTCACAGCGTGGCGAAAAACCTCACGCCCATTCATCATCAGGTGCCCGGGCTGGTCGCGGCGACCAACCGCGCCATCGACATACAGGATGTCACCCAGCGTCCCCTGGGCGTGCAGGTGGGTGGACAGCACGCCGCGATCGCTGCCACTGCCCTCGGCGGCGCGTAAGAACACAGCGCCCGCGCCATCGCCGAACAGCACGCAGGTGCCGCGGTCCTGCCAGTTCAGGATGCGCGAGTAGACCTCGCTGCCGATCACCAGTACGCCGCGTACCTGGCCGGCGCGGATCAGCCCGTCGGCCACCGACAGCGCGTAGATGAACCCGGCGCAGGCCGCCGCCAGATCGAAGCCAAAACCCCCCGGGACGCCGAGCGCCGCCTGCACGCGTAGCGCAGTGGCCGGGAAGGCCTGGTCCGGCGTCGAGGTGGCCAGGATGATCGCATCCACCGCGGCGGGCGCGGCATCGGCATCGGCAAGCGCGGCGCGTGCTGCCTCGGTGCCCATGAACGCCGCGGTCTCTCGTGGGCCGGCGATGTGGCGCTGACGGATCCCGGTCCGCTCGGTGATCCAGCTATCCGAGGTTTCCAGCGTGCGTGCCAGTTCGTCGTTGGTGACCACGCGCTCGGGCAGGTAACCGCCGACACCGGCGAGAATCGACCGAATTTGCATCATCTGGCGGATTTAATCCGGCTGTTGCGCACTGGCCAGCGGCGCCGTCTCGCGCTCGGCCGTACCGTTGCGCCCGGCGGTCGGGACCAGTGCCACGACACCGGCGAGCCCGCCGCGGATCTGATCGTTGAAGTGGTGCACCACCATGTCGACCGCCACGTCGATCGCGTGCGCGAAGCCCTGCGCATCAGTCCCGCCGTGCGACTTTACCACCACGCCATTCAGCCCGAGCATGACGGCGCCATTGTAGCGCCGCGGGTCAAGCCATTCGCGCAGCCGGTCCAGTCCCGGCCGCGCCAGCAGATAGGCCAGCTTGGCGGATATCGATGATTGGAACACCTGACGCAGCAGTTCGCCGATCAGCTTCAGGGCACCCTCACCAGTCTTCAGCGCGACATTGCCGGTGAACCCGTCGGTCACAACCACGTCAGTGGTGCCGGCGGCGATGTCGTGGCCCTCGACGAAGCCGTAGAACTGCTTGCCGATCGAACTCTGGCGCAGGATCTCGGCCGCGTCACGCACCCGGTCGTCGCCCTTCAGCTCCTCCGACCCGACATTCAGCAGCCCGATCGAGGGCGCGGTCAGCCCCAGGACGGTGCGTGCGAACACGTCACCCATCACGGCGAATTCGACCAGATTGCGCGTGTCGCACCTGACGTTCGCGCCGAGGTCCAGCATCACCACGTCGCCGCGCGCCGAGGGGCCGATCGCCGCCATCGCCGGGCGGTCAATCCCCGGCAGGGTTTTGATCACGATCGTCGCCAGGGCGAGCAACGCCCCGGTGTTGCCGGCGGACACCACCCCTGACGCCTCGCCAGCCGCCACCGCATCGATTGCCACCCGCATGGACGCTTGCCGCTGGCGCAACGCTGTCGTCGGCTTCGCTTCATTGCTGATCACATCGGGGGCGTGACGCAACGTACAGACTGCTGCTGCCCGTCGATGCACCGCCAACAGCGGCGCAATCCTGGCCTCGTCACCCACCAGCAGGAAACGCGCGCCCGGGTGACGCTCCGCGGCAATCTCGAGTCCCGCAACCACCATCGCCGGTGCGTGGTCGCCGCCCATGGCGTCCACCGCGAGCGTATAAGGTCCGGTCAAACGAGGCTTGCCCGTGCGCCGCGGCCCGGCGTCAGGCGCGAATCGCGCCCTTCAACGTCTTGCCGGCCGCAACAACCTCGCGGCCGTCGTAGTGGCCGCAATGGCTGCAGACATGATGCGGGCGCTTCAATTCGCCACAGTTCGGGCACTCGGCGTGCGCCTCCCTCGGAAGCGCCTGGTGGCTGCGTCGCATACCCCGCCTTGACGGCGAGGTCTTTCGCTTGGGTACGGCCATTATGCTGCGCCCCTCCGGTGGGCGTCACAGTGTCGCAATCGCGTGAGCCGCGCCGTCTAGCAGAGGGACCAGTCACCCGCAAGCAAGCCACGCTATGCAATCGCCCGAACCGAGAGAAGGGCGGGGCTTTGCCCCGGACCCCACCAAGGGGCGCTGCCCCTTGGATCCCCGCCAAGGGCGGAGCCCTTGGAACCCGCCCGTTGTTTGGGGCACGGGTGGGGGGACTGGGCCGAGCCGGGCAGCCGCCCTCACGCGGGCCGATCGGCCCGCGTGAGGGCGGCTGCCCGGCTCGGCCCAGTCCCCCCACCCGTGCCCCAAACAAAATGGATGGATCCCAAAGGCTCCGCCTTTGGTGGGGGGTCCAGGGGGGCAAAGCCCCCTGGCGGGTTTCAGGGCGGAGCCCTGACCTTCCTTCGTTCGAGCGATTGCGTGGCGCGGCTTGTTTGCGGGTGATCGGCCACGTGATTGACGGATGCTGCGTCATATGGGGAGTCGCTTTTGGCGCAAGGCGGTGAAGGGCGATGCTGGCTCGTCCTCCACGGCTTCTGGCAGTGCAGCGTCCGGCTTGCGCGGCCAGGGGTCCAGCGCCAGCGCAAGTTGCTCGACGGCGGCCTCGCCCAGATCGATTACGCCGTCACTATAAGGAATCTCGTCCTCGCTCTCGGGATCGATATCGTCGCTCTCGCGGCCAGCCGGGACGAAGCGGATGATGAAGTGTTCGCTGACCAGTGTCGTGAACTCGTCCAGCGAGACCACGCAGGTCTGTGTCACCACAGCGTCGAGCCAACCTTCCGCGGCAATCGTGCCGTCAGGTGTTGGGCGCAGCCGGAAGCGGCAGGTTAGCGTGTTGACGGCTGGCAATTGCAACCTTGTGGCCAGCTTGGCCAGTTCGGCGGCATCTGCTTCGACCGTAAGGTCGCGCCCCGGCGGATGCCCCGCGGCTGCGATCCGCTCAACCGCCATCCGCCGGCTGAATTCGACGCTCATTGAGCCGCCTCGGCTTGCGGCAGGAAGCTCACCCGGCCGGCGAACAACCCCGCTGCGTCTTGCAGGGCGAGATGTGCATATTGCGCCCGGGTCAGCCGAGCCAACGCCTCTGCGCTGCCGGCCGGCGGCGCAGTCCCGCGCCAGACATTGCGCGCCAGCGCGGCAGGCAGAGCCGCGGCATCGGCACTGTTCATACCTTCCTCATAGGCACGCGCGCGGCCGTGAAACGCCTCCCACATCGCCCGCACCCGGCGTCCGACCGAGAGGTCGCCGACACCCATCTCACGCAGTGCCTTGTCCATATCGCTGAACATCGCGTCGAACACCGCTTGGGCCACCGCCGGACCTGGATCCGGCAGGAAGCGCAACCGATGGATCAGCAAAAACGCATGCAGTCCGATCAGGTCGAATCGTCCGTCCAGCGTGTCGGGCACACCATGCACGGTATAGCAATACGGCTCGCGCGCAGCCGCCACGGCGGCGCTATACAGCAGGAAGCCCGTCCGCTCGTGTCCGGCGCGGCGCCCGCGGTGCGGCAACAGTGATGCGAGAGACGCCATTCCTCTGCCTTGTCCCCCAAGCTTTTCCGCTAGGCTTGTCCCCTGGGGGGCTTGTCCCCTGGGAGGCTTGTTGCCTTGGCATCCTGCCGATTGACAGACGCGAACCAGCATGACACGCCCTTCTCATAGCGCGTCGGTCATCACGGTCAATCGACGCCGACCCGCGACAACTGGATGAGGACGTGCGCGTGCCGATGACGGCTACCAGTTCAGCCCGAGTTGCCCGGCAGGTGCTAATGGTGCTGGGCGCCCTGGCACTGGTCGGCGGCTGCACCAGTATCGCGCCGTTCCGCGCCCCGGAGACGCTGCACGGCAACCGCGTGGATGACTACCGGCTGAAGGAGCTCGTGCCCGGAACCTCGACGCAGGCCGATGTCACGGCGCTGATCGGCTCGCCGACCGCGAAGGCGACATTCGAACCCAACACGTGGCTCTATATCTCCGAGTTCACCAAGATCCGTATTGCGCGTACGCCTGGGGTGGAGAGCCAAGCAGTGATCGCGCTCAGCTTTGATGACCGCGGCGTGCTGCGCGACATCAAGCATCTCGATCAGGCGGATGAAATGCCAGTGACCGTGGTCGCGCGGGCGACGCCGTCGCCTGGGACCTCGGCATCGTTCCTGCAGCAGTTGTTTGGCAATGTCGGCCGATTCAATCCCCTCGGAGGAGCAGGCGTGCAAGGCAGCGGCGGCGGGACATCAGGCGTGGTCGGCGGCGCACCACCCTAGCGTCGCGACCATCGCGCGGGCGCGGGCTGTGTTGTGGCCGGCCTCGGCGATCGCTTTGTCAACTGGGCGGCCGGTATCTGAAGCGGTGATCGGGACGATGTGGGCGCGCGCCCACCATTTGCGTCACGCGGGGCCGTCGTATTCGCGGTTGGCGCTTGCCAGCAGGGGGCCGCCCGTGGTCCAAGCCCGTGGATCACGCGCGGCCCGGTGACCCATGCCCGATTCCCTGCCTGATCCTGCCGTTCACCCCCCTGCGCTCCACGCCAGCGAGGCGATCGCCGACGAACGGGTGCTGATCCTCGACTTCGGCTCCCAATTCACCCAATTGATCGCCCGCCGGTTGCGCGAGTCCGGGGTTTATTGCGAGATCTGGCCGTTCAACGCCGACCCCGAACGGATCCGCGCCTTCAACGCCCGGGCCTATATTTTGTCCGGCGGCCCGGCGAGCGTGCACGAGGGCTGCTCGCCACGTGCGCCGCAGATGGTGTTCGAGCAGGGCGTGCCGGTCCTCGGCATCTGCTACGGTCAGATGGTGATGTGCGCCCAACTCGGCGGCGAAACCCAGGGATCCGATCATCGCGAGTTCGGCCGCGCCTTCGTGGACGTCACCGGTGATTGCGCTCTGCTTGACGGCGTCTGGCATCCGGGCGCGCGCGAGCAGGTGTGGATGAGCCACGGGGACCGCGTCACCCGCCTGCCGGACGGGTTCCGCGTTGTCGGCTCCAGCGAGGCAGCGCCGTTCGCAGTGTTCGCCGACGACACAAGGCGATTTTACGGGCTGATGTTCCACCCGGAGGTGGCGCACACGCCGCACGGCGCGCAATTGCTGCGCAATTTCACCCACAAGGTCGCCGGCCTGTCCGGGTCGTGGACCATGGCCGGCTTCCGCGCCACCGAGATCGCGAAAATCCGCCAGCTTGTGGGCCAAGGGGACAAAGGCGGCAGGGTGATCTGCGGCCTGTCCGGCGGTGTAGACTCGTCCGTCGCCGCGGTGCTGATCCATGCGGCGATCGGCGACCAACTCACCTGCATCTTCGTCGATCATGGCCTGCTGCGCGCCGGCGAGGCAGAGGAGGTGGTCACCACCTTCCGCGATCGCTTCAACATCAGGCTGGTGCACCGTGACGCGTCGGACATGTTCCTGGGCGCGCTGGATGGCGTCACTGATCCCGAGGCAAAGCGCAAGACCATCGGCCGGCTGTTCATCGAGGTATTCGAGCAGGAAGCCACCAAGCTCGGCGGCGCCGATTACCTGGCACAGGGCACGCTGTATCCGGACGTCATCGAGAGCGTCAGTTTCACCGGCGGCCCGTCCGTCACCATCAAGTCGCACCATAATGTCGGTGGCTTACCGGAACGGATGCGCATGCGCCTGGTCGAGCCGCTGCGCGAGTTGTTCAAAGATGAAGTACGTGCGCTCGGCCGCGAACTGGGCATCCCGGACAGCATCGTCGGCCGCCATCCATTCCCCGGCCCGGGCCTGGCGATCCGCATCCCCGGCGCGATCACGCGGGAAAAGCTGGAACTGCTTCGCAAGGCCGATGCGATCTACCTGGAGGAGATTCGTGCCGCCGGGTTGTACGACGCGATCTGGCAGGCGTTTGCGGTGCTGCTGCCGGTGCGTACGGTGGGTGTGATGGGCGATGGTCGCACCTATGACAATGCCTGCGCTTTGCGCGCCGTCACGAGCACCGACGGCATGACGGCGGACGTGTATCCGTTCGACATGGCGTTTCTGACGCGCGTGGCGAACCGGATTGTGAACGAGGTGCGCGGGATCAATCGCGTGACGTATGATGTCACTAGCAAGCCGCCTGGGACAATCGAGTGGGAGTGACGGGGAGTGGGATACCGTAGAGGGCTCGAGAGGGAAATAGCGTAGGAAAAATAGAGGGTTATGGGGTTGTCCATTGATGATCTGCGGCACATTGTCAATCGTATCAGACCCTTTTTCTAAGCCTCTGATTTCCAACGAGATCGCTTTCGCCATGTCAAAAGCCAGTCGCTTCAGCAAAATACTTTGACGGTGTTTTTGACGGTAGTTTCTGGGGCGAGATCAACGGCAAATAAAACTACCGTCAGATTGATTTGATGGTTCTGACGGTATTTTTGAGCCGCTTTCTTAGTCGTGCCGTCCGGACAAATCACCCGCTCCGAACGGGCCGGCTTTATCGTGTGGCGGGTTCGGGAATGGTCACCGGTATGGGGCGTGGACGCGGTGAAAGCGGGTATTTCGGCATTCGACCGGACCGCTTTGGGGATCAAGACGCGGAAGCAGACATTCACCTCGATGCGAGGCAAAGCCTCCACCTGACCCAGATGTTCGAGGGAAGGTTTGTATCTCCCGAAATTCTGATGTGCAGCCGACAAATAGAACGTAGAGATATCGGTATCCCCGAGGAGAAGATCGAGCGCACTGACTTTCGTCGAGAAATCACGCGTAAACTCTCAACGCCAGAAAAGGAATTTCTCACCTGCAAGCGTCGGTCGCGTGCCACCGTTCGTTCGTTCGAAGAAAATTGCTCCAAGTCGACGCTCAAGGTCACGCAGGCCCCGACTGAGTGTCGACTGCCGGATGTTGAGAAGTCTCTGCTACCCGACGAAGGCTTTTGTGCTGAGCTACGATAATAGCCCAGCGCAACGCTCGAAGTTCAAGGCCCGCCGCGTCTCCCACGTTTCAATGCGGTATTGGCCGCTCGCGGACAAATCCGTTTTCCGCGGCGTCGGGAACCAACCATGGCAGCCGTAATGTGGCGAGGAACAGCAGTACCTGCAGGAAGCAGAGCAGGCCAAACGCTTCGGCCAACGCGTCTGACGTCCCCGCAGGGCTTGGCGCTGCCGACAAGCGCCACCCCAGGAAGGTCGCACAGAGCGTCGTCATCGTCGGCCCTCCGAGACGCTGCACAATGTTAAGAGAGGTGGTCGCCATCGGCAGGTCACGCTTTTTGACCGAAGTATACGCGGCGGAGATGGAAGGGATTCCCACTGCGCTCAGCCCTACGCCCCGCACGAAAAGAGTGCAGGTGAGCTGGCCCCGGAAAACTGGACAGGTAGCTAAGAGAGACTCCCACCCCTAGAACGGCCTGCGGGCCAGGGGTGACAGATGGCGAATGTACGCAAGAAGCACGTGGCGGATTTCAAGGCGAAGGTGGCTCTGGCGGCGGTTCGGGAGGAAGGCACGGTCGCGGAGCTGTCGAGCCGGTACGGGGTGCATGCCAGTCAGATCCACGCATGGAAGAAGACGTTGCTCGCCGGGGTTGGCTCGCTGTTTGCCCGAGGCAAGACCGGCGGGCCGGACGGCACCTCGGCGGGCGAGGCGCAGCTGGCCAAGCGTAA
>CAWGZJ010000015.1:0-66697 GCA_963826975.1 uncultured Alphaproteobacteria bacterium
ACTCTACCCAACCGCCCGCATCCTGGTTGCCGACGAGACCAATTTCGTGAAGGCGAAGCGGTCGCGGTTCCTCGCCCGGGCGGCGACGGCGAACTGGGACGCGTGATCATCACCCACGCGGCATTCCGTTTCATTCCGGTGCCGGCGGGCTTTGAGCGCGAGATGATCCAGGAGCAAATCGCCTCTTGCGCAGAGCTCATGTTGCGCAACGATGACGACGACCGCGTTACCCGTAAGCGCCTTGAGGCGATGAAGGAGAAGCTGGGCGAGAGGCTGGAAGCGCTGAAGAGCCGGCGCGACGACATGGTGACCCTGGAAGAGATCGGCATCGACCAGATCATCGTCGATGAGGCGCAGGAGTTCCGGAAACTCAGCTTCGCCACCAATCAGGTGAACCTGAAGGGGGTTGATCCGGACGGCTCGCAACGGGCGTGGGACCTGTTCGTGAAGGCGCGCTACCTCGACAGCAAACGGCCCGGCCGCGCGCTGATCCAGGCATCGGGCACGCCCATCACCAACACGCTGGGCGAGATGTACACGCTGCTGCGGTTCCAGGCACCGGAGGCGCTGCGGGAGCGAGGCGTGCATGAGTTCGATGCCTGGGCGTCGGCCTTCGGCGACACCAGCACCGAGCTGGAGTTGCAGCCGAGCGGCGCCTACAAGCCCGTGACCCGCTTCGCCGCGTTCATCAACGTTGCCGACCTGATGATGATGTTCCGCTCGGTCGCGGACGTGGTGCAGAAGAGCGACCTGCGCGGCCTGCTGACGCTGCCGCGCGTCCGCGGCGGCCAGCGCCAGCTTATCACCGCCGAGGCGAGCTCGGCCTTCAAGGACTATCAGCGGCACCTTGCGCAACGGATCGAGGCGATCGAATCGCGCAAGGGCAAGGTCCAGAAGGGCGATGACATTCTGCTGTCAGTCATCACCGACGGGCGGCATGCCGCAATCGACATGCGGCTGGTCTGGCACGGAAGCGACGACGAACCGGCGAACAAGCTCAACAAGCTGATCGACAACGTCCATCGCATCTGGGCCGAGACCGCAGTGCAGAGCTACCTCCGGCCCGACGGCACGCCGTACCGATTCCTGGTGCCGGACAGATGATCTTCTCCGACCTGGGCACGATCAGCGTCGAGGCCACGCGCGGCTTCTCGGCCTATCGGTGGATCAGGCAGCAATTGATCGCGCGGGGTGTTCCCGCCGGGCAGATCGCGTTCATGCAGGGCTACAAGCGCTCGGCGGACAAGCAGCGGCTGTTCGCCGACTTCAGGGCCGGGCGCGTCCGGATCCTGATCGGCTCGTCGGATACGATGGGCACCGGCGTCAACGTGCAGCAGCGGCTGAAAGCAATGCACCATCTCGACGTGCCGTGGTTGCCGAGCCAGATCGAGCAACGTGAGGGCCGCATCGAGCGGCAAGGCAACCAGCACGACGAGATCGACATCTATGCCTACGCCACGCTCGGCTCAATGGATGCGACGATGTGGCAGAACAACGAACGCAAGGCGAGGTTCATCGAGGCGGCGCTGTCGGGCGACCGCACGATCCGCCGAATTGAGGATGCCGGCAGCCAGGCCAATCAGTTCGCTATGGCCAAAGCAATCGCATCGGGTGACAGCCGGTTGATGCGAAAGGCGGGGCTGGAGAGCGAGATCGCCCGGCTGCAACGTCAGCGCGCGGCGCATATCGATGATCAGCACGCGATCCGGCGGCAGATCCGCGAAGCACGGCACGATCAGATGCATGCCGAGGGACGGATCAGGGCGATCACCAGTGATCTCGCCCGGCGGCAATCGACCCGCGGCGACGCATTCACCATGGAGATCGAGGGGAGAACGATCACGCAGCGCAAGGCCGCCGGCGCTTCGCTGCTGACGAAGATCCGGCTTGCCGCGCGGGAACGCACTGAGCGTACCTGGACGGTCGGCCGCATCGGTGGCTTCGACCTGACCTGCGACATCCGCGCCGGCCGGCATGACGCACGGCTGGAGCCCGACCTCGCGCTGGAACGGACGGCGTTCGCGCAACCGATCAGCATCGACAGCGAAACGACGCCGATCGGACTGATTGCCCGGCTGGAGCACGCCCTCGACCGGATGGAAGCCGATCTTGAAGAGCATCGCCGCCGCGTTACCGACGCGAAGGTCCGGCTAGCCGGCTACGAGCCGCGCCTGGGCGAGGTGTTTCCGTTGCAGGGCGAACTGGACGGCAAGCTCAGCCAGCTCGCGGAGATCGAGGCCGAGCTGGTCAGCACCGAGGGTGTCGTCAACGAGAACGGTTCAGCACAGCCGCAGGCCATCGCCGCCTGAAGGGCATCAGCCCTTCGGCAGCCCCTGCCCTGCCACGGCTGTTGATCCATAATAGAAACAACATGGAACCAGACAGCGAAATGGCATGGGCGAAGAGGGAATGGCGTGAAGGCAAAAGCAGGAAATGGTTGCCGCATCGCCGTCCGCCGCCGCAAGGGACCGGCCTTTGGCCTCGCGCTGCGCGCGCCCTTGCCCCGGCGAGCCGGGATGCGCCGCGTGGGAGGGGTCTTCCCGAACAACAGGGAGGATGAAACCTCAGACCACAGGAGCCAGTCATGGCCGAACTTCGCAGCGTCGATCCCCGTACCCTTCAACCCAATCCTAACAATCCCCGTACGGCGCCGGTGCCGCCGGCGATGGACGAACAGTTGCTCGCCTCGATCAAAGCCGTTGGCATCATCCAGCCGCCGTGCGTCACGCCGAAGGACGACGGGCTGATGATCGTCGTCGGCAACCGCCGGGTGAAGGCGGCGATCACAGCTGACCTGCCTATCATCGACGTGCTGGTGTGCGATACCGACGAAGCCGCCGATGCGATGCGGTCGGTCGCCGAGAACCTGATCCGCGCCTCAATGACGAGCGTGGACATCTGGCGCGCGATCGAGCGGCTGGAGGCGCAGAGCTGGAACGAGCAGGCCATCGCCGACGCACTCGCCTTGCCGCTCCGCACCGTCCGCCGCCTGAAGCTGCTGGCGCACTTGCATCCGGCGATGCTCGATGTGATGGCGCTCGGCAGCATGCCGAACGAGGAGCAGTTGCGCACGATCGCGGCGGCCACGCGCGAGGAACAGGCCCAGGTCTGGAAAAAGCACAAGCCGAAGAAGGGCCAGGTCGACGTCGCCTGGTACGAGGTCGCCCGCGCGCTGGCCAAACGCCGCATGCCGGCCTCGGCTGCCCAGTTCGGCGACGATCTGGCGAAGGCGTACGGCATCGTCTGGGAGGACGACCTGTTCGCCCCGCCAGGGGAGGACAGCCGCTACACCACCAATGTCGAGGGGTTCTTCGGCGCCCAGCAGGAGTGGATGCAGAACAACCTGCCCGAGCGCGGCACGCTGCTGCCGGTGGATGACTACGGTCACGGCCAACTGCCGAAGAAGGACGAACGTGTCTACGGCAAGCCTGCCAAGACCGATCTGGTCGGGCACTACATCGACGCGCGCAGCGGCGAGGTAGAGACCATCGTCTACCGGCTGCCCGAGACGAAGAAAGCCGGCAAGCCGACGGATGGGACGAAGACCACGACCGACGTGGCAGGCAGCGATGATGACGACACGCCGATCATTCGGACCCGGCCAGACGTGACGCAGAAAGGCGTCGCCATGATCGGCGACCTGCGCACCGATGCGCTGCATCAGGCACTCGCCGACACACCGATCGAGGACGATACCCTGCTCGGGATGCTGATCCTCGCTTTCGGCGGCGACAACGTCTCCGTCGATAGCGGCAGCGACCTGCGCGGGGATGACCGTCAGGCGATCTGTCGTACGCTCACCGAGGGGGGCGTACTGACGGCCGACCGCGATCTGCTACGCCAGGCCGCGCGCAAGATGATGATCGGGGTGCTGTCCTGCCGGGAGAACCGCTCGCAGAGTGGGGTTTTCGCCCGGATTGCCGGCGAGGCGATCGGCGCCTCGCTGCGGCTGCCGAACATGGCGACGGAAGAGTTCCTGTCGTGCCTGTCGCGCGGGGCGCTGGAGACCGTCGCCCGGGCCGAGAGTGTCAACATCGCGCCCCGCGCGAAGGACACGCGGGTGCGCATGGTCACACGCTTCAAGGACGGCACCTTCGTCTATCCGGGTGCGCTCTTCCGGCTGACACCGGAGGAGCTGGCCGCGTCGGCGGAGCAGCGGCACGGCCGTTCCGACTGGGTCGGTCCGGCGACCGGAGACGACGGTGAACCCGGCGAGGACGAGACCGACACCGGCTTCGACAACGACGACCTGGGGGAGCGTGAAGCCGCCTGACCCCGCAGTAGCACCTGCCCCGGTCCTAGCGCCGGGGCAGGTGCGCTTATCCCGAGGACATCGTCATGACCCCCCTTTCTGCGGATGGCGGAGCCGTGCCGCCGACTATTCTCAATCGCCAGGCGCTGGACGTGCAGATCGCCCGCCGCCGCGCGCATCTGGCTGAGCTTGAAACCGAGATGATCGCCGCCTGCGAGGCGGCAGCCCTGGGCACTCGCCCACAGACGAGCGCGACCTCCGATCGCGAGCGCTGGGATCGAACGACATGCCATCGCTACCTCGCCGCAGCCATGCGCCTGGAGGCGACATACGGGCCGCCCATATGCCGACTCCGCCGGGAAATCGGTCAGCTTGAGCGGCTGATGACTTTGCTGATCGCCGCCTGATCCGTGGCAGCGCGGCCCTTTGCCGACCGGTGACGTACCCGGCCGCTCGGCCAATGGCGCTTGCTACGACCATTCGCAGCACGACCCGGGTCAGCTCTGCCCCCCCGATGCCCGCCTCAATGGAAGCAGGCACGGAGATCGACACCCTGGGGTCTTCCACCGTGCCAGAACGAAACCGCGTCCGCCTTCGCCCCGCCATCGTTCGTCATGCCGACTGGAAGGCAGCCATACTGACTGCGTTGGAGTGGCGTTCCGCCGTGGCAGCCGGCGCCGTGGGTGCCTCGTAGGGCTTCCAGGTCTCGCTGTTTATGTCGTTGCCGTGGGCGGTGATAGCCCCCTCGGCCGCAGCCAGCCAAGGCAGGGGACTTGTAGGGTCATCTCGGCGACGACAGCCGGGCACGCTCACTCTTGCTACCGAACTCGGGCCGGACCGTCGGGTTCCTCGCCGCAATCATCGTTGAGCCTCCCGCGATGAGCTCCGACGTGGCCGATTTCTTGGTGCCGAATGGCTCAGCGGCCCTCAAAGTCGGAGCTGACGAAGGAACCCGCGACCCGTTGCTGGTGTGCCGACAGGGGCTTCTGGTTCGACGCCGTTCTGAATGCAGGGAGGCGCGGGTAATATGCTCCTGGGTCGCGTCGCGGGGATCATCGTAGCCAACGAGTTCGGCACCCGAGCCGCGGCCAAAGACATGGACAAGATTGTTGGCGTGACCCTGATGCAGAGCGAGGTGGGCGTCCAGCTCGAAGGTGACCGACTGCAGATCTGTCCGGCTGCAGGGAGTAGGGCCTCGCGTTTGTGGAAGTGAGTTTCCCCGTCATGGACCTTCGATCGTTTCCCTGCCGGGCGGTAATTGCCGGTGTCGTGTCGGCGTCACCCCCTCGGATGCGTGCGGTTTAGGCCGGGCGTCGGTCGCTGCAAGCCCCGCTCCGCAAAGTTGCGGAGCGCCTGCGGTTCAGCCGGCACCGGGTCGCTGCGCTCCCGCACCACTGCCGTCTTCAGGGCCCTCCGCTCCCTCCTATGCCCGCCCAAGGAAACCGCACCCGAGGGGGCGGACGCCGGCACAGCGCCGGCGGCACCTCCCGGGCAGAGAAAAAGGATCGAGAGCATGACACGTAAATCCACCCCGACCACCGCGAAGCCCGCCACGCCCCGCAGCCGGACCGACCGTCAGGCCGTCACCCTCGAAATGGTCGCCCGCCTCGCCCCGCATCAGGGCCTGACCGACAACCTCGTCCGCACCTTCGGCCTCGAACCCGTGGACTACGACGGTATACGTGACGCGACGCAGGAGCACATCACCCGCGCTGCCCAGGCGTTCGGGACGGCGCTGAACGAGAAGGCTCTGCAGATCCACCTGCAACGGATCGCGGGTTCCTTCGTCAGCTCCGCCTTCGGAGCCGCGCAATTCTACGGCACCAAGAAGACGGCTGCGATGGAGCTGACCAGCAAATTGCTCAACGACGACCGCGACGAGGACCGTGACGGTCCACTCGGCTTCGAGAGCAAGGCCGAGCGTGCCCGGCTGTTCGCCGCTGAGATGGCCCTGCAGTCCTTCGCCCTGCTGGCCGCGGCCGAGGGGGCGGTCGCGGCATACGCTGACGTCACCGGCGAGACCTGGAAGCCCTACGAGGCGCCAGCGGCACCGGCCGCCGCCGTCTCCCGCCAGTCGGCCGCCGCCGAGATGGCTGCCTTCCAGGCGGCGTAACAGACCACGGGGGCGGAGCCGGTCGCGGCTTCGCCCCTCTGGTGGTGGAAGACCGGCGCAGGGGTTTCGATCCCTGCGCCATCTTCCACTGGCAGTCGGCATTGGATGGCGCGGCCGGCCCTCGCTGTGCCTTCCGTGACGCCACGCCGGCGTCACGTACACGGCAGGACATAGACCTCTCGCCTGATCCTTCGCTTCCACCGCCGACCAGGATCGGGCCACGCCAACGCCGCCTCGCCTGGCGGCGTCCCGCGTGCTGTGCGGCATCGGCCTGCATGCGCACCGTTGCGGTGTCACGGTGACGTGCTGTTGCGGCTCGCGAACGGATCCGGGTTGTACTGCGAATGATCTCAGCGAGCGTCGCCGTGCCGAACGGTCCGGGTGTGTGACGAGGCACGCGGGGAGGCCAGCGCCATGGCAAGAAAGCCCCTCCGCTGACCCTTCCATTGTAATGCCGGCTGAGGTCGGACCGGTTCAACCCCGCCTTCGGCGCCGCGCTCAGCGCGGTTGAGGCACGCGAGCTACAGCAGGGCCGGGTTGCGTCCGTCGCAGGCCGGAAGACGGCCTGCGACGGACGCAACCCGGCCCCGCCCGCTCGCCCACCTCAAGGGTTGAGCCGCTCCGAGGGCCGGCATTCCCGCCGCGCATCAGCAATCAGGCTGATCCAGAGCACGGGAGTTTCCTCATATGCCAACCCTCCGCACCACACTGGACCTTCGCAAGTACGACGTGCGCCGACTCATCGCTCGCGGCTACGAAATCCTTTATGTCGAGACCCGGCACCGCGACGATGGTGATGAATCCGAAATCGTTTGGACCCGGCCGTCGCGGCCGGACGACATCCCCGACCACGAACTGCCATACTAACGCACAGAAGGGCCGGACCCGGGCAGGGTTCGGCCCCTTTCGTATGTACAGCTCCGGCCCGAACCGACCGCGGGCATTGATACGCGGATCGACACCAGGAGCTCAATGACATTGGGAGATGGGAACGGAAATAATGAGGCGGCAGAATGAGAAATGAATTTGGAAAAGTCTCTGGCCGTGCCGTCGCGTCCTCCTCTGGTGTTGCTGCGGCCTGAACCCGCCGTCTGATCACGTCAACGGGTGGGTCCTCGCCATACTCGGCCTGCGGCCCGCCACTGGCGGCTCTGCGCGTGGCATCCGGTCCCGAGCTGCGCACGCCGTTGTCCCGCTCCGCCGTCCGGTTCCCAACGGCCACACACCAGAGGACGCAGACGGCACGAGCCAGATGCCTTCTCTTGGTGGGAAGAGAGAGACGGTGACATGGCAGGTTCGGTCAACAAGGTCATCCTGGTCGGCAATCTCGGCAAGGACCCTGAAGTCCACAACACACAGGCGGGCAGCAAGATCGTTAGCTTCACGCTGGCTACGAGCGAGACCTGGAATGACAGGGCGTCCGGCGAACGCAAGGAACGCACCGAATGGCATCGCGTCGTGGTGTTCAATGAGCCGATAGCCGACATAGCCGAGCGCTTTCTGACGAAGGGCGCGAAGGTCTACGTCGAGGGCCAGTTGCAGACCCGCAAGTGGACCGACCAGGGTGGGCAGGAGCACTACACCACCGAAGTCGTGGTGCCCCGCTTCAAGGGCGCGATGACGATGCTTTCCCGTGCGAACAACGGCGAACGCTCTGACGCTGACGGCACGAGCGGCGGCGGCTACCTGCCGCGCGGCGGACATGGCGGGGGTGCCGATCCGGACGATGAAATCCCGTTCGCGCCGCAGGTACTCTGAACCACCCGCCCCGGCCTGTCGGTGGGACCGACACAGACATCCCCAATCCGCCGCATGCCCGTCGTACGCACTCAACGTGCGACGGGCCTGCCGGCACTCGTTCAGGAGGACACACTATGATACGGCAGTATCGGGCACACCACCGCCGGGGCGGCGTCAACCCGCTTGGCGTCGGCGTGATCGCTACAGGTTCGATCTATTATCTGCAAGATCGCGGCTTCTTCCATGATCGTTTCGGTGGTCAGGGCGGTATGCCGAAATCCGTGGATTGTCGAAGGCTTCCTGAACGGGACCTGTGCCGCCGCTCGACGTAACCGCGAAACCGGTCGCTGGGAGGACGTCACTATGAGCGGACGCTCCGACACCGCGGTCGTCCGATCGCTGCGCGACGGCCGCCAGCGCACGGTCGCCGTTCGCGTCCTCGAACTTCATGACGATCTCGGTCTGACCATGCAGCCGACGACTTACCCGAGTGTTCCTGACCTGTCGCTCTACCGACTTGGCGAGGCCTGACGGCCCGCCTTCTGTCCGAGGAGTTCCGCCATGTGCGTCACGAAACTTGAGCAGCTCAGCTGCACAGAAAGCGCGCGACGATGGTGCCGCGAGGCAGGCCACCTGCGCACGCTCGCGGCCCAACCCCACTTGGAAGACCCAGAACGCCGGACCCTATTGCGGGAAGCTGAGGCAGCCGATCGGCAAGCCAAAGCCTGGCTGGAGGGTGCTAATGCGGTCTGACAGCCGCTTCATGCACGAGCCGGAGTTGAAAAACCGCCGTCATCGTACGGCTGTCGCTGTTCAGCTCGCCGAGATGACGGGACGTTGCAGGTCGCGCTCCAGCGCATCGAGAATACCCACGCAACGAAAACCAGTGCCGGCGATCAGGACGCTATCCGCCTCCCGCGGGCAGGCCGCTCGCACCTGCTGGTACAGCGGTTCGATCGCTTGCTCGATGCCCATACCCTGCCGATACAGCTGGCCAGGTGGCACGTCGCGCCATTGTTGGCCGGGATCATAACGCAGATGCCCCGCCGGCCTGGTCCTGCGTGCGCACCAGTCCCGCACACCCGCCGCCACCAGGCTATCGTCGAACCAGGGCGGAAATACCAGGAATGGACGATTTACGCCGCTCGCCTGCAGCGCCGCCGCACAGTCCAGCCCGTTGCTGGTCACCGCCACCCCTCCGCCGAGTTCCCGCGACAGCGTTTCCACGACCGCTTCGTCACACTGTGGGCCACCCGGGATGCTGCTGGAGCTGTGGCCAACCACGACCGCCGAGAGGCACATCGGTGCGAACTGCCGGCAGCCGCGCAGTAGGTCATCTTCCAACTCCACCCCGCTGCGGTCGTCGCGCCAGCGCGCCCAGGGCGCCCGAGCGGTTACTCGCGCAGCATGCACCGACACATTCAGCGGGACCATCGCCCACCACTCGACCTCGGGCGCGACTTCACTGCCGACGATGAACATGCCGATACGGGCTTGCCAGCCCCAGTTGTCTCTCTGTGTCATGACTTGTCCCGAAAGCGGTTGTTCGCCGAGCTGCCTGTCAGCCGGCTCAGCGCTCCTGTCGAACGTTCCGGCTGCGGTTACATCCAGTCGACAGCAGCCAGTGTGCTCTATCTGAGTTCGTCGTGGACACCGGCGTGGCGGAACAACTGATCAGCGGCGCGTGCTGGGCGGTTCGGCTATTTGCCAGACCGCCCGCATCGACGTCGTTAGCGCTCGATCCCGGTCAGGGCGTTCTGGATCCCGGCCGTCGCCCAGGGGCCCCACGGCATGGTGAAGAACTTGAACCCCTTCTGGACGAAGAAGTTCGGGTCCATCCCGGGCGGGATGAAATACATCCCGGCGGTGATGCCGTGTTTCGCGGCGGTCGCCGCGATTTTATCGAGCGCTCGCTGATAGATGTCGCACTGGTAGTCGAGCGGCACCCCCAGCTCGATCGAAAGATCGGACGGGCCGATCAGCAGGACGTCGACGCCCGGGACCGAGGCGATGCCATCGAGGTTCTCCAGCGCCTGGTTGGTCTCGATCATCGGCACGATGAGAAGCTCGTTGTTCACCGTATCCATGTAATCGCGGTAATTCTTGAACTCGCCCCACTCGCCCCACTCGCCGCGCACGCCGGCGTTGCTGCGGTTGCCGAGGGGAAAATAGCGGCAGGCGCGCACCATTGCCTCCGCCTCCGCGCGGGTGTTGATCATCGGCGCAATGATGCCCCGCGCCCCGGCGTCAAGCGCGAAGCAGATCTGATACGCCTCGTTGGCGGCGACGCGCACTACCGGCGCCGCCTGCTTGCCGCGCATCGCCTGGATCGATGGCTGCAGTTGCTTGATCTCCCAAGGGGAGTGCTGGGTATCGAACAGCAGGAAGTCGTACCCGGCGTCGGCCAGGATCGACACGTCGACGTTCGGTGCTCCGGCCGTCCCGACGACTGTCCTACCTGACTTGATGGAGTCCTTGATGGCGTTCATCTGGCGTCGATTCCTCCCACAGTTGCTTCCGCGCCCGTTCAACCAACCAACGGCGACGGGCACGTCGGTGCACACCATTATCGCATATTGGCGAAGCGGCGCAGCCTATGAGTCATCCGGACCAGGGTCGCCTCGATGAGTGTCAGTGTCGCCATTCAACATTGCGCATCCGAAGCCGCCGGTCCGCTTCCACCCATAGCGGTCCTAGATCAGTCGGCTAACCGCCATCCGCGGCCCGGCCAGTCCCGCCGGCGAAAACAGGGCCCCCCGTGACCGTCAGCCGCAGAGATCCGGATTACGGAAACGAGTCCGCAATCGTCTCACAGTCGCCCGAAAGTCTCCGAGGGCACCTCGGCGTGGCGGGTCGTTTCGACTTTTCGGTGCCAAATACTCGTTGCACCTGACCGCCGATCCGATACTTGCCAAAGCCTGCCGGTCGCGAAACGCTCGACGCCGCGCCACCATATCGCCGGGACTACTCGACCAGTTGGAGCGACGCCCGGCGTGGCGAGCCCGTGCCGGCGCGGCCCTGCAGGCTCACCAGCATCAGGCCGAAGACAAGTTTGTCGACTTCCTCCGGCTCTATCTGAATGGCCTCGGCGACATCGCGCAGGGTGGTGCCCTCCTCCCTGAAGGCAGCAAAGACCTTCGGCAGGATTTGCGACATCTCACGCTGCGCGGGTTGCGGCTCTTTGGTCCGGAAGCCGCGTTCGCTGATTTCGATGCAGAGGCGGGTATAATGCCAATCGGTCAACAGGCCGAGCGCGTGCAGTCGATAGGCGATGGCACCCGCCGATACGATCCATTGCCGCTTTAATGCGACGAGGCGGTCGAGGCTCGGAAATACCGGCGCTACGGCGAACACGCTGCCGCGCGGCATCAGAAAAGCAGATGCAAAACGGTTGGCTTCATGCTCGGCTTCGCGCCCCTGCGGCGCGCCGGCGTGGCGGTGCAGAACCAAGTGACCCAGTTCGTGGGCAGCATCGAAGCGTGAGCGTTCAGCTGACTTCATGGTGTTCAGGAAGACGAACGGCGTCGTCGCGCGCCAGAGCGAGAAGGCATCGACTTCCGTCGTGTCCTCGAACAACGTGAACACGCGGACACCCTTCGCTTCCAGCAAGTGGACCATGTTTCGGACTGGCCGCTCACCCAATCCCCATTGCTGACGCAGCGCCATCGCCGCTGCGTCCGGATCTTCTTCCCGTAGGTCGGGCACGTCCGGTGCAGGCAGCGTTAAGCGCTTCTCGATCCAGTCGTTCAGTAAAAATGCAAGGGCGCCAGACGCCAGAGCCGCCTCGCGGTTGGCGGCCGACATCCTTGCGAGCGAGCGGAAACTGGCGGTAGCGGGCACTGGTTCGTGAAGGTCGTCCCCGGCAAAGAAGCCGACTGGAAACCGCAGTGTCTCCGCGATCAGGGCAAGTGTGGCCGACGACGGCTCATATTCGCCGCGCTCATATCCGGTGATAGTGCGAATGTCGACGCCGATCGCTTTGGCAAATCGCGTCTTGTTCAGAAGCCTACGTTTGCGAGCGACGCGAAGCCGGGATGGATTGAACGTGGACATCACGTCCGCCGTTAAATCTTGATTTCCAGTTCGGGTCCGAAATCGGGTTCCGGAATGCTGAAGGGCGTGTCCAACGGCTGGCTTGGCAGGATGATGCGTTCGCGCCAGGCCGAAATCTGGCCTCCGTCATTCATCGTCACCGGCAGCGACAACTCGGCTCGCAGTTCGGTGGCGGCGGCGCGAAACAGAAAAATCCAGGTTAGGCAATCGATGTCGTCAGCCGGCGTCGGCATCATGATCTCGCCGGGGAACAGCTCAAGCTGTGTGGCATTCGAGCTGACCGCGGCAATCGTGCGGGGGCCTTTCCCCTGCTTGGTTGATGGAGTTGCAGCGGCAACCCCGGTCCCTTCGTCCCCCGATGAGACAGCGATCGCCATGCGCTTATCGTTGCGTAACGCGGTCGAGTAGCTGCCGGCGTCGGATCTCGTGAAGCCGAACAGGGCCAGCTCTTCACGCATGGCCCGGAGCGTCTCGTTCCATTGGTAAAAGCCGGCTGCGTTCGGGGCATCGTTTGCCGTGCGTGATATAGCCGCTAGGTGGCCGCGGTTGACGGCGACCACCAGCGGGGCGACGGCAAGCCCTAAACGAGCGAGAGCCGCCTCCACGTCGTCCGGCTCAGACCATATTGCCACCTTCATGCGCACGCCCTCTGCCACAACTTCCGGTTTTTCTACCTGATTCCATGTGGGAAAACAAGAAAAGTCTCGGCAGTTGGTCCTGCCGCGACACGCAGCTCGTGTCCGCCTTGCTTCGTCCACCCGTGACCCCAATCGCCGGCGCCCTGGCGCAGCGTCACCAGCCCGATCACGCGCGCTCCTGGTGGCGCGCGGGCTGCAGCATGCGCCCTGGCGAACTCGATCGCTGGTGCAGCGGCAGCGGCTCGGCCGCGTGGCGCTGCGCCGACGGGAAACGCGATTATCGGAAGCAAACCGAGAATCCGACCGTCAGGTACCTTCCGGGATTGGCGGACCGGGCTGCAGCGCCGCATCTGGGTCGGAGGAGGACAACGCGGAGCTGAATGTCGCGTTCCCAGATTGGCGATCCCGAGCGGGGGACGCCGAAGTTCGCAAATGTTCGCGCTTTGCGTCGTTCAGATAACAACCGACGCTCTGTCCTCTGTGTCGTGCTGCCGCAAACAATGAGAAAAGCGCTCGTTCGTGAATTTGCTGCCGCATAAGACGAGAATGCTTCCCACGAGCTATTCTCAATATTGCCGCAAAATGTGCGAACGCAAACGGACATTGGGCTTGGATCGCGCCCGGCCAGGCGGGTACTCTCGGCTATGTTGCCCAACATCAGCGCCTGACCTTGCAGCAACGTTGCACGCGGAAATTCTCAGATTTGCGGCAGCAGCAGCAATGAAGTTCTCAATTATACAGCGATTTCGCACTTCATTCAGCAATCGCATGCCGTGGTTTTTGCTGGTTCAGTCATCTCATCAATTGCGGCAGCACGACACCCATGGCCTATGTGCTCGTCGATACCTTGCGCCGTGTCGGCCTGCGCCACACCCAGTTCGCCGACGCCGCGGCGCAGACCATTCGTCTCAAGCTGCTCCGGCTCGGCGCCCAGGTGCGCACCAGCGCGCGCCGTATCTACTTCGCCATCGCCTCGGGCTGTCCCAACCAGGCCGAGTTCGCCCTCGCCCACATCCGCCTTCAACACGCCTTTAGCTCCGCTTGAACCGTGCTCACCGCGCGCGGTCCGAGCCCATCCAAGCCGGCCGCCCCGGGACCCGGCGCACGACCCGACAGACACGTATTCCGGGAACACCGTGGCTGCCCGGAGTCGCGTTGCGCGAACCACCAATGAACGCGCCCAAACCGATCAGCACAATCACTACGGCTCGCTAAATTCAGCCGCCCGACGCCGCCCTCCACCAACAACGGCAGCCCGCGTTTGAGAAATCCAGGTTAGCGTCGGCTGGCCGCGGATCAGCGACGGCCGGCTCATGCCCAAGGCCGAATGGGTCGGCCTCGGGTTCTGTCAGCGATCGCGCCATTGAGGTGGCATTGATTGATGGCCGTAAGGGGACCTGATCCTTGAAACTACGAGTTTGCGTCAGGCTGAACGCTGCAAGCGGTGTGAAGCGACCGCTTCCATCTGCGTCTCCAGGACCGACGACGTCGCATCGCTGGCGATGAGGTCTCCCAGCCGCGCCGCCGCTTCCCGGAAATGCGGTTCGGCGATAAGTCGCATGACCGCCGATGCGATTGCGTCCTGTGCAACGTCGGTCGTGAGCGTCAGGCCGGCGCCATGTGCAAAGACGCGTGCCGCATTGTCGCCCTGATCGCGTCCCATCGGTATCACCAGCAGCGGCACGCCATGTGAAAGCGCCCGCGCCACTGTTCCATGGCCACCATGCGTCACCACGAGCGAGACCTGTTTCATCACGATATCATGCGGTGCGCTGTGCAAGATCACGACATTGGTCGGCACATCGAAGTTCTGTCCTTCCATGGCTGGGCCTGTGGTCGCGACCGCATCCAGATCGAGCGTGCCGAGCGCCGCGATGATCCGGCGCAGCAGGTCCGCCTGATTCTGAAAACTCGTGCTCAGCGAGACCAGAACGCGCGAACGCCCGGTGTCGCCGGGCCAGGGGGAGGTCCATGGCTGGGCCCAGCCGGGCGTGTCGAGCAGCGGTCCAACATAGCGAAGATTTGCCGGCAGACGCGCCGCCGGGAAGTCGAAAGCGGCGGAAATGCCGATCAGCAGCCGGTCCACACGGTCGTAATGGTCGAAGATATCGCGGAGCGGCGGCAGCCCGAACCCGGCGCGCGCGCGATTGAGTGCCGGCAGGTGGACGCCCGCCATATCAACGAACCGAGCCCGCATGGCACTTTCCGCGTCCAGGAATTCCGGCGTGTCGCTCGGGCTGGATCCGTCAAAGCAGAACGGAATGCCCTCGATCGGCCGGACGCTGACATGTGGTGCAAGCAGCGCGCAGGGAATGCCGGCAGCCTCCGCCGCGATGACCGGGCCGGCCAGAAGGTCGTTCGTCAGGACTGCGTCAACCGACTCCTTGCGAAGTGCATCCATCGTGTCGCGTGCGTAATCGATCGCCGGACCGAACATGAGCTGTTCCAGAAGGATCTGGACTTCCGACCAGAATGGATGCCCGCCATCGGCGTCTGGTGGCTGAATCGGCGTCGGCCGCCGCCAGGACAGGCTTTCGAAGCCTGCCTTCATCGTCTCCTCCCGATGCGCGGCGGTGTCGAGGATACGAACGCGATGGCCCCGTCGCCGCAACCGGCGCGCGGCTGTCAGGAACGGATTGAGGTTTCCGGGATTACCCCAGGAGGTGAGAAGAAAATTCAGCGGCATTGGGCAATGTTCCTTGCCTGTGCGTCGGTCGTCATCGGACGACGGGACGCGGCTTTCTCATGATGTTTCGAGTGTTGCAGCCGATATGTGGCCACTCGGGCCCACGCCATCGCGGGTTGGAGCGACGCTGTCAGGGGCCGGCGACGGAAAGCCCGACCTCGGCATTTTGCTCTTGTGTCGCGTTCCAGTAGCCGTACCGCTCGGCGATTTGCAGGAAGTGCCGGATCCGCTCAGCCGGCGGTCCGGGTTGCGCTCCCGGGATGATCGGCGCACCGATCTCGCGAAAGAACCTGCCCATCCTGGCCGTGCTGACCAGGATCATCGTGGCCGACGCCGGCGGAACGTTGCGGAATGCGTGCCTGGCGTCGGCCGGCACATGGAAAACATCGGCTTCCTTCAGCCGGACCCACTCGAAGCCCGCGTCGGAGTGCGTCAGCGCGTCAAGTTCGCCTGAGACCAGGATGCAGGTTTCCGGATCGGCGTGGCTATGGAGCAGCACGAACACGCCAGACGGCACCGTGCCGCGCATGATGCATGCACTGGCATCGTCGGTTTCCGGCGCCGTCAGGAACTCTATCGTTGGCCCCAGGACCTCAACCACGTCGGTGCTGCGGACCAGGACGAGCCGGGCAGTGCGTTGGGCAGAATGGGCGGCGTGCATGGGATGATTCCTGCTCTCGCTGTTCGTTGCTGCAGGAACTATCGCCGCGCACCGCTACCGGATGATGTCGCTCGCCGGTGGTCGTGTTGCAACGGTAGCGGGCGGGTGCCGGTTGCTAACTGAGACTCTACCCGATTGTCGCACCCGTGACAGACCCCGTTGGAGCCCCCGCTATTCGGCGCATTTCAACCGTAGCTATTTCGCGCGGCTCCGAAGTCGGGGCGTAACCGCGATCCCCGAGCTTCCGCACTGCGTGAGGCCGATTGCCGAGCCGCTTCGCGGACCGGGCGGCCGCAATCGCAGTCTTTAACCAACCAGAGCGAGAGGATCGCATGAAAATCATCATGGCTTCGACTCCAGCAACCGGACACATCAATCCGCTGCTCGCCATCGCACACGTGTTGATCGCCGAAGACCACGAGGTCGACGTCTTGTCGGGAACCTGGTTGCGTGACCGCATCGAAGGCGCCGGAGCGGGATTCCGGGCGCTTCCACCGGCGGCGGATATCGATCTGCGCGACCTGCTCGCGGTGGTTCCGGAATTGCGCGTGATCCCACCCGGGTTCGAATGGCTGCGCGTTGCGTTGGAGCGCGTGTTCGTCGACCGCGTCGCCCCTCAGCATAAGGGGCTGCATCAGGTTTTGCGGGACTTTCCTGCCGATGTCATCATCGGCGACGACATGATTTTCGGCGTGCTGCCGATGCTGCTCGGACCGCGCGCCAAGCGTCCGCCCATTGTTCTGTGCGGCACATCGATCCTGCACTGGTGCCGCGAAGACGGGGCGCCCCACTACTTGGGCCTGCCGCCCGCAGCCACTTTGGCCGAGCATGACAAATACACGGCCATCGCCAAGGAATACGACCGGCTGGTAAATCAACCTGTCGCCCGTCGCCTGAACAGGGTCCTGAAGGACCTGGGCGTCGGGCCGTTGTCCATGACACTGGTTGATTCCGTCGTGGCGCTGGCGGATGCCTACATGCAGCTCACGGTGCCGGGTTTCGAGTTTCCACGCGAGATCCCGCCGACGGTGAATTTCATCGGCACGCCTCCCATCATATCCAATCAAGCACCGCTCCCGGCCTGGGCGCACGAACTGGACGGCTCGCGGAAGGTCGTGCTGGTGACGCAGGGAACCGTGGCGAACCACGATTTCGGTCTGCTGGTCGCCCCGACGTTGGCCGCCCTTGCGAAGGAACCTGACGTGCTCGTGGTCGCGACCGCCGGCGGCCGGCCGATCGACGCCATCCCAGGCCAAATTCCCGGCAATGCGCGTCTGGCCAGCTATCTGCCGTTTGAGTGGCTGCTGCCGAAAGTCGATGTGCTGGTCACCAACGGTGGCTATGGCAGCGTCAATCAGGCGATGAGTTTCGGCATTCCCCTCGTCACGGCCGGGCTGACCGAGGACAAGGCCGATGTGAATGCCCGCGTCGCGTGGTCCGGCGTCGGGATCGACCTTGCAACGAACCAACCAACGCCGGCGGCGCTGCGCGAAGCCGTTCGGGCCGTGCTCGACACGCCGAATTATCGTGCGCGTGCTGCGGCGATGGCTGACGAATTCCGCGCAATCGATACACGGTCCGAAATCCTGCGGATCATCGATCAGGTGGTGTATGCCCCCGTCAATGACGCTGCGGAGCCGCACGACGCCACCGACGACAAAAGCGCCAGGCGGCATGCGACAGCAATTCGGCTAGCCCACCCGCTCGCGTCATCTCGCATGCCGTCGCATTGAACGTCTCCGGAATGCCACCTGAATGCTCGGCGACCCGCGATTGGCGCCGAGCATTCAGGGGTCGCCGCCGATAACGTTCCGGTACCAGGACATCTGACCCATGCGCATTCCACCAGCTTCCACAGCTTTCACCCTGCTGCTGGGATTTCTCGTTGCGCTGCCGTCGTTCGGCATCGACATGAGCCTGCCAGCCCTGGCAGCCACTGGTGCCGCGCTCCACGTCGCACCGGCGCAGGCCGGCTTGATGATAAGCCTCTTCATGCTCGGTTTCGCCATCGCACCGTTGCTCTATGGCCCGGCGTCCGACCGATATGGACGGAAACCTGTCGTGGTGTTCGCGTGCTTGCTGTTCATCGTCGCTGGGGTCGGCTGCGCGCTGGCCCGGTCGCTGCTGACCCTGCTGGTCTGGCGCGTCATTCAGGGTGCCGGTGCCGGCGCGAGCATGACCATCGCTTTCGCCATCGTCCGCGATTTGTTCGAGGGCCAGGCTGCCCGCACGAAGATCTCCTATATCGCCATGGCCACGATGGTGGTCCCCATGATCGCGCCGACAGCAGGGGCGGCGCTGCTCGCCGTCGGCGGCTGGCGGGTCATCCACGCCGTGCTTGCCGGGGTTGGCGCCCTGCTGCTGCTGGCGATGTTGTTGGGCTTCGGCGAGAGCGCGACCCTGGACCCAGCCAACCGGTTGGTCCCGTCCGTTGTCGCCCGCAACTACCTCCGTGTGCTGACGCACCCGTTCTGCCTTGGCTACATCCTGGTCAACGCCGCCGCTTTCGGGTCGCTTTTCGCGTATGTCAGCGGCTCCCCGCTGTTCCTGATCAATGTCGTCGGGTTGCGGCCCGAACAATATGGCCTGGTCTTCGCGGCGACCTCGCTGGGGATCATGGCAGGCGCCTTTCTCAATAGTCGGCTCAACGCCCGGGGCGTCTCGCCCGACTATCCGCTGGCGGTCGGTCTGGTGCTCGCAGCAGCGTCGGCGATGGTGCTGCTGGCGATGACGCTGGCCGACTGGATGCCGCTGTCTGTCGTCATCTCATTGCTGATCCTCGGCAGCCTGGCTTTCGGGCTGATTGCGCCTAACGCGATGGCGGGGGCCATGCAGCCTTTGCCGCAGATTGCCGGCGCCGCTGGCGCGGCCACCGGCTGCATTCAGATGGCGATGGGGGCCGTTGCCAGCGGACTGGTGGCGGCACTCTGCGACGGACACTCCGCACTCTCCATGACCGCTCTCATGGCGATGTGCTCGCTGCTTGCCTTGGGCTCGTATCTGCTGCTTGCCCGTCCTGCCGGGTATGCCTCCGAGCTGCGCTGAGCGAATTGCATACCATCCAACCGCGGCCCGATGCCGGCCAATCTCGTCGGGCGCGGTCGGCATGACCGCTAAGAACGCCAGATCGGCAAACGGAGACGCAGGGCTTGCAAGATCACACGGCCGACCTGGATCGTAGAGCGTAGCCCCGGTCGTTATCGTGGGCTCCGCAAAGATTACCAATACGGTGTTCAAACATTCGAGGCGATGATCGACATCGCAACACCCCGGCTTTTCCGCAATCGATGCGCACCCGCATATAACTTTTCGGACACCTTCCTAGGCAGAGCAATAGTCCCGCTCCGGGCGTAGCGACGGCCGCTTCCCGGCTTCCCGATAACGTGGCTTATGCCCGTCCGATTGCCCTTCCCAACAGCGATTTGGGCGGGTATAGCCCGCCCGTCCAGAGCGCAAATCCATAGGTCATAGGTTGCACGCATTGGTGATGCCGCTGGTGACCCATTGCCACCGCGGCTCCTGGCAACGTGATAGGAGCCGCTCATCACGAGAACGACGGCAAGCACGGCGTCGCCGGCAAAACGGCAGCAAGACCGTCGCGGGGAGGGCACTCCGTACTTCAGACGAGGGCCAGCCGAATGAGTGCAGAAGCAAGTCAGATCAGCAGCATCGAACCCCCCGATCCGTCCGGTCGGTACCACGGGAGCACCAGCAATGCGAGCGTGAGGCTGACGCGCGTGCTCGTCGTTGACGATGACCCGTCAGTGCAGCACATGCTTGTGAACTACCTTGAACAACACGATATGCGGGTCAGCTCCGCGTCGCAGAGACAGGAGGTGACGCGACAGTTTGCAGTGGCCGAACCCAATATCGTGATCCTCGACCTTAGGCTTGGACAAGAGGATGGTCTCGATCTGCTGCGTGAGATCCGATCACGTTCCGACGTACCTGTCATCATCACCACTGGTCATCGACGCGATGAGATTGATCGCGTTGTCGGGCTGGAACTCGGCGCCGATGACTATGTGACCAAGCCATTCGGTCTTCGCGAACTACTCGCGCGCATACGTGCTGTGCTGCGCCGGCGGGAGACGGGCCGCATTGCCATGCAAAGAGAGTCCGAGGACGGCCGCTGCCAGTTTGGCGGTTGGCAACTCGATCGTCGTGCCCGACGCCTGCGGAACTCCAGCGGCGTCCCGATCGCATTGACGAAGGGGGAATACGCACTCCTGATCGCGTTCCTCGATGCGCCACAACGACCGCTCACCCGAGAGCACCTCTTGCAGGCGACACGGATTCACGAAGACGTGTTCGACCGCAGCATAGATGTGCAGATCCTTCGGCTCCGACGCAAGCTGGAGACTGATCCAAGTGTACCGCGTATCATTCAGACCGAACGTGGTGTCGGCTATGTATTTGCCCTGCCGGTCGAACCGCTGTGACGAACTTTCGCATGGAGCGGGCGCTGAGTGACGGTGATCTTCCCTGCTACAAGCGTAGCCTGATCCGCGCATACTGGAATGCTTCGGCAATCCGCGAATCGCAGGATCTCTCCCTGTCAACATCTCGTGGGAGAGACCGATGTGGATTGTGGATCAGATGGATAGCGAAGCGAGTGCTGCCGAACCGGTGCACTCGTGGATGCTTCCCGCAACGACTTTTGGCCCATCACCTGCCGGACCATGCGACGATGCGGGGTCGCTTGTTGGCACCAGCCGGGCGAGCCAAAGAGCCGCGAGCAGCAACAGATCGCCGCAAACCCGGGATGAGCCTGGTTCATCGCCGCGCCCGAGCGGCACGGTCGCGTCCCGCCTGCTGGAGTTCTTCATCGAGGCCTTCGCCGCCTACGGTCGAGCCACGTACCCAACCTTCGATGACCCGGGCGAGCTCATCGACCACCATGTGCCGGAGAGGGATTCGGAACTTCGCTGGAAAATCCAGAATGAGTATGGGCATGAAGCGCCATGGCTGAACGCAAACCATCCGTCGACGTCCCGGGACCTCGAGCGATCAGAAAAATCGCAGACCGCGTCGCCGAGTTGGAGCGCAAGGATCGCGTCTCCGGTAGTCAGGTTCTGGTTGTGGATGCGGTACGAGCGGCGGGTATGGTTCACGATCACGAGGTTGCAGGCACTCGACGATCATATGCTGAAAGACATGGGAATTCATCGATCCCAGATCGAGAGCGTTGTGAGGCACAGCGATCGTTACGATTGGTAGGATCGCGGTCGGCAATGCCGGTCCACTAATGCCAGCCGACTCGAAGTGGCCTCGCTTCGCTGCCAGGCAAGCAATCCCGACCGTTCGGCGATGGCGCCGGCGGTCGGTGTGGCTAGGTTTGGCGTTATGGTTCATGGCGAGCGGATCACTCGCACAACCGCCCAACCTTCTTGAATTCGACTTCGGCGCTTACCGATGACCAGGAACCGATAACGCCAATCCCGCAAGCACCTGCCGCCGATCCACTGAAGCTTGCGCTTGGAGAACGCCTCTTTGTGGATCGCCGCCTGTCGCACGATGGTACACTTGCCTGCGCGTCCTGCCACGACCTCCACACCAATGGAGCCACCGATGGTCGACGAACGAAAGCACGCGACGGGTCGAGACTTCCATTCACCACCCTGACGGTGTTCAACGCAGCACTGAGCTTCCGGCTGAACTGGGAAGGGAATTTTCGAACTCTTGAGGCCCAAGCCCAGTCCTCGCTGGAAAACCCTGCGAACATGGCGACCAGTGTCGATGAGGTCCTTGGAAGGCTGGGTGCCGATCGGCAAATGGTAAGTCAATTCGATGACGCCTATGGGCACGGACCGGACAGGGCCAGCCTGTTGGATGCAATTGCCACCTTTGAGCGGTCGCTGGTGACCCCGGGTAGCCGCTTTGACCGCTGGCTTGGCGGCGATACCGGGGCACTCACGGCCGACGAGCAGGCCGGTTATGGATTGTTCAAATCGCTTGGCTGCGCCTCCTGCCATCAGGGTGTGAATGTCGGTGGCAATCTTTATGAACGGCACGGCATATTTCGTCCGCTCGCTTCGCCACTCCCCGAGATCCTGCGCGTACCAAGCCTGCGAAATGTCGCAACCACGGCTCCCTACTTCCATGACGGCAGTGCGCCGACCCTCGACGATGCGGTGCGCAAGATGGCGGCCGCGCAGCTTGACCGAACGCTGACGGACCAACAGGTCGCTGCAATTGTCGCTTTCCTGCGAACGCTGACCGGCACCTTTCATGGTGCTCCTGTCGTTGCGGCGTCGCCATGAGGGTGACACCGGCCGTTGCGGCCGTTCCGTTTCTCGTCCTGCTGCTCACCTGGTTGTCGCTGCACGCGATCAACACTGATGCGGAACGCTTCGATCTGGCCCTGGGAGAAATTGACAATTTCGAGATGCTGGAGGCCGCGCTGCACCGTGACGTCCTTGCTGCGCGCGCCGGCGTGCTGCGGAATTATGATCCGCTGGTGCGAGAGACCGGTGCATTGGACGTTACGGTTGGTCATCTGCAACAGATCACGGCGCTTGACGCCGCGACGAGATCAGCAATTGACCGCCTCGCCATGGCGATCACCCGGCAGGAGCAATTTGTCGAACAATTCAAGAGCGATAACGCCCTGTTGCAAAATTCCCTCGCGTATTTCGCGCTATTCAGTTCTGACTGGGATGGCCCCCTGGCTCCGCCGATCAGCTCACTCGCGACGGCGATGCTCCGCCTCACGCTCGACACGACCGCGGCGCGCGCGCGTGAGGTGCAGGATCGATTGGACGAACTTGCCAGGCAGGCTTTGCCCGCCGGCGACGCCGCTGCCGTGCAAGCGCTATTGGCGCACGGACGCCTGCTGCATGACCTGCTGCCAGCGACCAACGGTGTCTTGAAGGCGCTCGACGCGGTGCCACAGGCGCGCGACCAGGAGGCCCTGCGCGCGATGATCCTGACGCAACAAAGCGCATCGCGGGCGACGGCACGTCAATTCTGGATACTTCTCTACGTCACATCACTGCTTTTGGTGGGGCTGCTGGCCCATGTCGGGCTGCGGCTTCAGGCGGGTGCGCGGGCATCGCGCCGGCGTGCAGCGTTCGAGCACGTAATCGCCGGCATCTCGATGAGCTTCATCAGCGCGCGGGCGCAGGATCTTGACGCCGCGATCGCGCATGCGCTCGCTGGCATGGCGCAATTCATTGGTGCCGAGCGAGCCTATTTTTTAATCGCTGGCCCGTCTTCCCGAACTTATGCATGGTGCGGCCAGGGAGTGGCATTCGCGCAAGGCTGGCCTGATCAGTCGCTCTTGCTGGCGGACAAATACAACACGACGATTGACGGAATCGTGCACGTACCGCGCGTTACGCGTTTGCCGTCCGGCGTGGACAAGGATGCCCTCGCCGCGGTTGGCCTGCAAAGCTGGGCGTGCGTTACCCGTCGTGGGATCGACGGTAGCAGCGTTCTACTCGGCTTTGATGCGGTCACGCGCCCTTGCCGCATCACCCGCGCCGGCGAACTTGGCCTGTTGCCGATGGCGCTTGATGCCATCGCCAACGCGCTCGGCCGACAATCCCTGGAACAGGCACGTGCGCGCCTGGAGATGCGCCTGCAGCAGGCGCGGCGCCTGGAGACACTGGGTACATTCGCCAGCGGTATCGCGCATAACTTCAACAACATTGTCGCTGCCATCCTGGGCTATACCGAGATGGCGGATGAACAGCATGCGTCCTTCCGCATTCTTGACGAGATTCGTCGAGCGGGCCAGCGGGCACGCGAGCTGGTCGATCAGATCTTCACCTTTGCCCGGCGTCGCGACGCACCCCGCAATCCGGTGAGCGTGCGGGCACTGACAACAGAGGTGACATCGTTGCTGCGCGCCTCGCTGCCAGCGACGATCGAAGTTGTTGTTCGCGAGGCATCTGAAGAGCTGATCATTTCCGGTGTCCACGGGGAACTGCAGCAGGTGCTGCTGAACCTGTGCAATAATGCGGCGCAGGCGATGGGTTGCGCCGGGCGTATCCAGTTGGAAATTGAGGCGGTGGACGTAACGACCGCGCGCGAGCTCAGCCACGGCGTGCTTGCTCCTGGCCGCCATGTACGAGTGGTGGTCAGCGATACCGGAAGCGGCATTGATGAGATGGCTCTGGGACGGATTTTCGAACCATTCTTTACCACACGCGCCACCGGCAATGGGTTGGGGCTGGCGACGACCCGCGATATCGTGCGCGAGCATGGCGGCGCGATGAATGTGCGGAGCGCCATGGGGGTCGGCAGCCAATTCGAAGTTTGGCTGCCCCGTATTGGCGCGGCCGGCGTCACGCACGCCAACCATATTGCCACGCTCCCGTTCGGGCACGGCGAGACGGTACTGATTGTCGAGGGTGACCCTGGTCGGCTACTCAGAGACGAGGAGATTCTGGCGGCAGTTGGCTATGAGCCGGTTGGGCTCACGCGTGCGGCAGACGCACAGACAATGTGCCGGGGATCACCCGAACGTTTCGATGTGCTGGTGGTAGGTCACCTTGCCCCCATGACAGCTTCACTCGACCTGGCCGCGGCACTGCACGAAATCTCACCGCGTCTTCCAATCCTGCTCGCGACAGCTTCGGTCGCCGACTTTGGCGCCAACGCATTGGTGGTTGCCGGCATTTCCGATGTGGTGTCGTGGCCAATCGTTGCGACAGAGATAGCCACGGCGCTGCGAGACTGTCTGCGACGAAGCGGATCGCAGGAAGACCGCGATCCAGCCGGGAACACCGGACGGATTTTCCAGTACGTCGAAACCAGCCACTGATCCGAGAGGCGACCAGCCACCACCGCCGTCTTGGACCGTCGGTTCGGAACGACAATTACCCCGCTCGCAGCCTGATGCCCCAGGTTTTTGCCGCTCTTTGTCGATCTCCGTTGTGGTAGCGACGATGAATTCCACCGCCACAAATCAGGTTACGGCTTCGGCCACATCGACCGCTGTGGCACAGGTCAATCTCGACATCGCACATCGTTGCGAACTGGATTCTGGCCGCGCCACCTCGTGCAGCCGGCCGTTCACGATGGTGATTCGGTGTGAAGGGGGTTACCACACGGTGCGCCAGGCGAAGCTGGCGCGATCCAACGGGTGCAAGTCCCGTCCGGGTAAGGCGTAGCGAGCCGCCCGGTAACGAGTGTTGCGGTCGTCGCGGCAACGCGGGGTCCGAAGCGTACACAGTGATTGTATGGGGTGTGGGATTGAGCCACGAAATGACGACATCGTAGAGGCCGAGGCCGTCGTGTGAGCCGAAGGCAACATGTGTGGTGCCGGTATCGCGAGGCGCCGGACCCGGGCGGGGTCCGGACCCTTTCGTGTGTACAGCTCCGACCCGAGCCGACCGCGGGCATCGATGCGCGGACCGACACCAGGTGCTCGATGAGACTAGAGATGGGAACGGAAATAATGAGGCGGCAGAATGAGAAATGAATTTGGAAAAGTCTCTGGCCGTGCCGTCGCGTCCTCCTCTGGTGTTGCTGCGGCCTGAACCCGCCGTCTGATCACGTCAACGGGTGGGTCCTCGCCATACTCGGCCTGCGGCCCGCCACTGGCGGCTCTGCGCGTGGCATCCGGTCCCGAGCTGCGCACGCCGTTGTCCCGCTCCGCCGTCCGGTTCCCAACGGCCACACACCAGAGGACGCAGACGGCACGAGCCAGATGCCTTCTCTTGGTGGGAAGAGAGAGACGGTGACATGGCAGGTTCGGTCAACAAGGTCATCCTGGTCGGCAATCTCGGCAAGGACCCTGAAGTCCACAACACACAGGCGGGCAGCAAGATCGTTAGCTTCACGCTGGCTACGAGCGAGACCTGGAATGACAGGGCGTCCGGCGAACGCAAGGAACGCACCGAATGGCATCGCGTCGTGGTGTTCAATGAGCCGATAGCCGACATAGCCGAGCGCTTTCTGACGAAGGGCGCGAAGGTCTACGTCGAGGGCCAGTTGCAGACCCGCAAGTGGACCGACCAGGGTGGGCAGGAGCACTACACCACCGAAGTCGTGGTGCCCCGCTTCAAGGGCGCGATGACGATGCTTTCCCGTGCGAACAACGGCGAACGCTCTGACGCTGACGGCACGAGCGGCGGCGGCTACCTGCCGCGCGGCGGACATGGCGGGGGTGCCGATCCGGACGATGAAATCCCGTTCGCGCCGCAGGTACTCTGAACCACCCGCCCCGGCCTGTCGGTGGGACCGACACAGACATCCCCAATCCGCCGCATGCCCGTCGTACGCACTCAACGTGCGACGGGCCTGCCGGCACTCGTTCAGGAGGACACACTATGATACGGCAGTATCGGGCACACCACCGCCGGGGCGGCGTCAACCCGCTTGGCGTCGGCGTGATCGCTACAGGTTCGATCTATTATCTGCAAGATCGCGGCTTCTTCCATGATCGTTTCGGTGGTGAGGGGGTATGCCGAAATCCGTGGGTCGTCGAAGGCCTCCCGAACGGGAGCTGTGCCGTCGCTCGACGTAACCGCGACACCGGTCGCCGTTCGCAGGGGCCTCCTACGACCTCCGGTCTATTCATGCACCAAGGCGGCCCGAGGCGATGGAGGCGGCGGACTTTGACACTGCGCCTTCGGCTGGCGCCCCGCATCCCTGACTTGTATGATGGGCCATGGAGGCCCGTGATACGCATGAGATCATGCCGGAGCCGATCCGGTTTGGCCGCGCCGTCTGCGGGACCCTGGCAGAGGCCGAGCGGCGAGAATGGTGGGTCGCCAATGGTCGAGGTGGCTACGCCTCCGGCAACATCGCGGGGACGCTGACCCGGCGCTATCACGGTCTGCTGGTCGCACCGGTCGATCCGCCGCTGGGCCGGCGTCTGGTCTTCGCCAAGGCGGATGCCACACTGCTGGACGGCGCGGAGTCCTATCCGTTGTTCGCCAATCGCTGGGGTGGCGGCCAGATCATTCCGGCGGGTCATCTCGGCATCGAAAGCTTCCATCTCGACCACTCGGTGCCAGTCTGGATGTTCGCACTCGCAGGCCGGCGGATCGAGGCACGGATCTGGATGGAACCAGGGGAGGACGCGACCTGGCTCGGCTGGTTGCTCCATCCGGTGGCGGGCGCAGCGGCGGCGCTCTCGCTGCGCGTGACACTGCTTGCCAATAATCGCGACCATCACGGCGAGACCTGGGAGGACGGATTCCAGCCGCTGCTGTCGGCGACAGGCGACACGCTTCGCGTGCAGGATGGCGCGCGCTTCACGCTGACGGTGCGTGCGCCGGGCGGCCAGATCGCGGTGCAGCGGGACTGGTATCGCAATTTTGATCTGCCGGTGGAGGCAGCGCGGGGGCTGGGCCGGCGCGACGCACATCTCTGCGTCGGCGAGGCGACGTTGACGCTGCGTCCCGGCGCCTGGTGCGGCATCGTGGCGAGCCTGCATCTCGATTCGTCGGGCCCAAATACGTCGGATGATGTCGCTGCGGCACTAGGGCGGCGTCTGGAGCATGATCGGCAAGTGTTGACCGCCGCCGCGCTACCCGCGGCACCACTTTGGATCAACCGTCTTGTGCTGGCCGCTGGCGCCTTTCCGTTCGCGCGCCCCTTGCCGCAGGTTCCGGACGGCCAGTCAGTGATCGCCGGCTATCCGTGGTTCGGCGACTGGGGGCGGGACACAATGATCAGCCTCCCCGGTTTGACGCTGGCGACAGGACGGCAGGATGTCGCGCTGCGCGTCCTGCAGACCTTCGCCGGCTTTGTCAGCCAGGGGATGTTGCCCAACGTGTTCCCTGGTGCTGGCGATACGCCTGACTACAACACTGCCGACGCCTCGCTGTGGTTCTTCGAGGCTTGGCGTGCCTATGTCGCGCAGACCGGCGATACGCTGGCTCTGCGCATGGCGTTTCCAGTGCTTGCCGACATGATCGCCTGGCACCGGCGCGGCACGCGCTACGGTATCGCTACGGATCCTGCGGATGGCCTGCTGCGGGCCGGCCAGGACGGCGTGCAGCTCACCTGGATGGACGCCAAGGTTGGGGATTGGGTGGTGACGCCGCGAATCGGCAAGCCGGTGGAGATCAACGCGCTGTGGTACAATGCGCTGTGCGTCATGGCGGACTTCGCCGCAATGCTGGGCGAGGTGGACGCGTTCTCTGCCCAGGCCGCCATCACACGGACCGGCTTTGCACGGTTCCTGCGGCCCGACGGACAGGGGTTGCACGACGTGATAGACGGACCGGATGGCAACGACGACCGCATCCGTCCGAACCAGATCTTTGCCGTCAGCCTGCCGCATAGTCCGCTCGTCGCATCCGATCAGCTTCGCGTCGTTGAAACCTGCCGACGGCATCTGTTGACGTCCTACGGACTGCGGTCCCTTGCACCTGGCAGCGCCGACTACCACCCGCGTTATGCGGGCGATGTGCGCCAGCGCGACGGCGGCTATCACCAGGGCCCGGTCTGGGGCTGGCTGCTCGGGCATTTCGCGTTGGCGGCATACCGCGTCACGGACGATGCCGATGTCGCGCTGGCGTTGCTGGCGCCGATGCGCGATGCACTGTTCGATCAAGGCCTTGGCACGCTCGGGGAGATCTTCGACGGTGACCCGCCACACGACCCGCGCGGTGCACCGGCGCAAGCCTGGTCCGTCGCCTGCACGCTGCAGGCGTGGCACACGTTGCGCGCAGCGCGCGCGCACGCAGAAGGACCATGACAATGTCCGACGAATTGAAGGGCAAGATCGCCGACCCGGAACGAAGCCGCCTGGACGCCATTCGCAACGGCACGGAGGACTGGCGGGGATGGGGACCGTATGTCAGCGAACGGCAATGGGGAACCGTGCGCGAGGACTACAGCGAGGGCGGTACCGCCTGGGATTATTTCACGCATGATCAGGCGCGCAGCCGCGCCTATCGCTGGGGCGAAGATGGCATCGCGGGTTTCTGCGATAATCGTCAGCTATTGTGCCTGTCGCTTGCGCTGTGGAACGGCAAGGATCCGATCCTGAAAGAGCGGCTGTTCGGCCTGACCAACGAGCAGGGCAATCACGGCGAGGATGTCAAGGAACTTTACTACTACGTCGACGCAGTACCGAGCCACGCTTATCAAAAGATGCTGTACAAGCTGTGCCAGGGGGCATTTCCCTACCAGCAGCTGATCGATGAGAACGCGCGTCGCCGGGGGGGCCATGAGCGCGAGTTCGAGCTGATCGATACCGGCCTGTTCGATCAGCGCCGCTATTTCGATGTCGATGTGGAATATGCCAAGGCGGCGCCGGCCGACATCCTCATGCGCGTCACCGTCCACAACCGCGGCCCCGATACGGCACCGATCCACATACTGCCGCAGGCCTGGTTCCGCAATGAGTGGAGCTGGAACGACGACTACGCTCGGCCGGAGATGCGCGAGGAAACCCCTGGCGAGGTTGTGGGCGGCGACCACGATCAGCTTGGCCGCTTTGCGTTGTCTTTCGAGGCACCGGACCGACTGATCTTCTGCGACAACGACACGAACGTCGCCAAGGTCTTCGGCACGGCTGGGTTGCCGGGCTACTTCAAGGACGGGATCGACGAATTCATCGTTCACGGCCGTCACGAGGCGGCCAATCCGGCGGGACGCGGCACCAAGGTCGCGGGTGTGTATCAGCGCTCGGTGCCGGCAGGCGGGTCCGTGGTGGTACGCGTGCGCCTGCAGGTCGGCGCCGAGGAAAAACCGGATTTTACCGGATTCGACGCGCTCGTGGGCCAACGGCGGCAGGAGGCCGACGCTTTCTATGCCGAGCTGCAAGCGGGCATAGCGGACGCGGACATGCGGCTGGTGCAGCGCCAGGCCTTCGCCGGCATGCTGTGGAGCAAGCAGTTTTACAATTTCGATGTGGGCGAATGGCTGGACGGCGATCCGCGCCAGCCGCCGCCGCCGGAACGACGCAAAGCCGGCCGCAATGGTGGCTGGCGACATCTGAGCGCGGCCGACATCATCTCCATGCCCGACAAGTGGGAGTATCCCTGGTTTGCCGCCTGGGACCTCAGCTTCCAGTGCGTCAGCCTGTCACTGATCGACCCTGAATTCGCCAAGAACCAGCTATTGCTGCTGTGTCAGGTCTGGATGATGCATCCGAATGGCGAACTGCCGGCCTACGAATGGGCGTTCGGCGACGTCAATCCCCCCGTGCAGGCATGGGCCGCGTTGCGCGTCTACGAAAACGATCGCCGCCGGAACGGCGGTGCTGGTGATACAGCCTTCCTTAAACGGATCTTCCACAAGCTGTTGCTGAACTTCACCTGGTGGGTGAACCGCAAGGACGAGCAGGGCCTGAACATCTTTGAGGGCGGGTTCCTCGGTCTCGACAATATCGGGATCTTCGACCGGTCTGCCCCGCTGCCCACAGGTGGCTACATCCAGCAGTCCGATGGCACCGCCTGGATGGCCATGTACTGCCTGAACCTGCTGGATATCGCCCTCGAACTCAGCCAGCAGGACCGGGTCTACGAGGACATGGCTGCGAAATTCTTCGAGCACCTGCTCTATATTGCGGAGGCAATGACTGGCCGTGGCCGAGGCGGGGCCGGGCTATGGGACGAAACCGATAATTTCTACTATGACAAGCTGTGCATGCCGGGCGGTGCGAGCTTCCCCATGCGTGTCCGCTCCATGGTTGGACTGATCCCGCTCTTCGCGGTAGCCGTGGTGGATGGTGCGCTGTTGCGGAAGCTCCCGGGATTCGGCGAGCGGATGCGCTATTTTCACGAACAGCGCAGCGACCTGGCGATGCTGATTTCGCGCTGGAGCGAGCCCAGTGCCGACGGGCGGCATCTGTTGGCGCTCATGCGCGTGTTTCGCATGACCAAGATCCTGGAGCGGATGCTCGACGAGAACGAATTCCTGTCGCCGCATGGCGTGCGAGCGCTGTCGCGCCGCTATCTCGATCACCCGTACGAGTTCAAATACGGCGGGCAGCAGTACGGGATGAAATACGCACCTGCGGAATCCGAGTTTGGTTTGTTCGGTGGCAACTCCAACTGGCGCGGCCCGGTTTGGATGCCGGTGAATTTTCTTCTCGTCGAAAGCCTGCGGCGTTTTCACTCCTATTACGGGAACGATTTCAAGATAGAATGCCCTGTGGGGTCTGGACAGCAGCTGACGCTCGATGAGGTGGCTGACCATTTGTGCCGACGGCTGATCGGGCTGTTCCTGCGCGATCAGGATGGCAGGCGCCCGGTCTTCAACGACTGCGCGACCTTCCAGACCGACCCGCATTTCCGGGATCTCATCCTGTTTCATGAGTATTTCGACGGCGACACTGGCCGCGGCCTGGGCGCCGGACATCAAACTGGCTGGACTGGACTGGTCGCAAATCTGATCGACCAGTTGACGACCGGGCGAGCGACTATGTGATAGTCCTCCTCTGGGCGCTCGGACGCTGCCCAACTCGACCCAGGGTCCGTCTGCGCTGCGGATGAAAGGGATGCCATGTCACTGAAGGGTAAGGTTGCGATTGTGACCGGCGGAAATAGTGGGATCGGCAAGTGTGGTGGTGTTTCTCGCCGGAGACGGCGCGAGCTACCTGACGGCGACGACAATCTTCGCCGATGGCGGGATCATGCAGAGCAGCGTCGGGCGGTAGTTTCATGACGGACAGTCGATACGATATCATCATCATAGGCAGCGGCGCCGGCGGCGGAACGTTGGCGCACCGGCTGGCGCCCTCAGGCAAGAAGGTGCTCATCCTGGAGCGCGGCGACTGGCTGCCGCGCGAGGCGCGCAACTGGAGCGTCGCGGACGTGTTCGGTGACAACCGCTATGTCTCGCCGGAAACCTGGTACCTGCCCGACGGCAGGGCGTTCCAACCGCAGGTGCATTATTTCGTCGGCGGCGCGACCAAGGTATTCGGTGCTGCGCTCTACCGTCTCCGGAAGGAAGATTTCGGCGCGCTGCGGCATCACGACGGCATGTCGCCGGCCTGGCCGATCACTTACGATGAGTTGGAGCCCTACTACTCCGAAGCCGAGCATCTGTACCAGGTGCATGGCGATCACGGCAGCGATCCCACGGAGCCCCCGGCTAGCGCACCCTACCCGGCACCGCCGGTGTCCAACGAACCACGCATCGACAAACTGACCGAAGATCTCAAGGCCGCGGGATACCATCCGTTCCCGGCGCCCTGCGCGGTGATGATGAACGAGGCCGACATGGCCTACAGCCGGTGCATCCGGTGTCGGACCTGCGACGGGTTCCCGTGCCTGGTGCACGCCAAGTCCGATGCAGAGGTTATCGCCGTCCGCCCCGCGCTGGAGCACCCCAATGTCACGCTACTGCGCAACGCCAAGGCGATGAAGCTTGAAACCGACGCAGCCGGCACCAGCATCGTCAGCGTGCTTGCCGATGTGGCGGGTGTGCCCGCGCGCTTCGCGGCTGATATCGTCGTGGTGTCCTGCGGCGCCGCGAACTCCGCCGCGCTGCTCTTGCGCTCCGCCAGCGACGCGCACCCCGCGGGCCTCGCCAATGGGTCCGATCACGTGGGGCGGAACTACATGTTCCATAACAGCCGGGCGGTGCTGGCACTGTCGCTCATACCGAACGACACGATGTTTCAGAAGACGCTCGCGCTGAACGACTTCTATTTCGGGATGGACGGCTTTCCCTACCCGATGGGCAACATCCAGATGATCGGCAAGACGCTGGGAGGCATGTACCGCGCCGAGAAGCCGCTGCTGACCGCCCTTACGCCCAATCGCACGCTGGATGAAATCGCCCGCCACGCGGTTGATTTCTGGCTGACCACCGAGGACCTGCCTGATCCGAACAATCGCGTGACGCTCGATCGCGCGTGGCGCCTGACCCTGTCATACACGCCGAACAACCAGGTACCGAAACAGAAACTCTACGAGAAGCTGCGCTCGATGCTGGCTGAGATCGGATTGCAGCCGCATCATCTCGTGGCGCGCGACCTTTACATGCACAACGACATCGCATTGGCCGGCTGCGCGCATCAGGCGGGCACATGCCGATTCGGCGACGATCCCGCCACCTCGGTGCTCGATCGCGACTGCAAGGCGCACGAGCTCGATAATCTTTACGTCGTCGATACCAGTTTTTTCGTCAGCATTGGTGCGGTGAACCCATCACTCACCGCCATCGCCAATGCACTGCGGGTCGGCGACCATCTGCTGCGGCGGCTGGGTTGAACCGGTGGCGCCAACCACCAGCCGATTCGAGATCGGCCTGCTCTATCTCGCCGGTATGGTTCAGGGTCTCGCGCTGGTAACCTTCCCGGCGGCCAGCGCGATCTTCGCCAGCCCCAAGGGCTTCGACCTGTCCAGCACGCAATATGGCGCGATGTTCATTCCGCAGGTCGTGCTGGCGATTCTTGCCTCCACTTTCGGCTCGCGTCTCGCACGTCGCTTTGGTCTGCGCGGCGTGCTGCTGCTGGGCCTGTGCGGTGACCTGATCGCCATGGCACTCCTCGCGACCAGTCCGCTATTGATCGGCACGCAAGCTGCGTTCGTCCAGCTTTGCATCGCCACGGGCGCGTTGGGCCTCGGCTTTGGTGCGACGGTGATGGCGCTGAACACACTCGTCGAGGGCTTCTTTCCCAACAGTGCCGACGGCGCCGTGCTGCTATTGAACGCCCTGCTCGGCGTCGGCACCGCGTTGGCACCGCTGCTGGTGGCGCTGTTCACCGGGTTGGGCGTCTGGTGGGCGTTGCCATTGCTGATGGTACTACTCGTCGCGATGCTGCTGTTTGGCACGCTCCGCGCCAAGTTGCTTCTGCCCTACAATGCCGCCAGCCCGCGTGGTGGTTTGCCAGCCCGCTTCTGGTTCTATGCCACGAGCGTGCTGCTCTACGGCGTGGTCGAGACGCTCAGCGGCAACTGGGCGACGCTCTATCTTTCCACTCAACGCGGCGTGCCCGCCCAAGATGCGTCATTCGCACTCACCGCCTTTTGGGTGATGGTCACGTCGGGACGTCTGATCATCGCCCTGCTTGATCGTTTCGTTCCTGCGCGACGGATCTATGTGGCGCTGCCCGTCGTGCTGGCGGTCGCCTTCCAGATTGTTTCCCGAGCCAGCAGCGGCACAAGCGGCATTGCAGGGTTCGCCGCGGCCGGACTAGCCTGTTCCGCCTTCTTGCCGTTCAGCATCAGTTTCGCCGGCGCCGAATTTCCCCGCCAAGCGGCTACCATGTCCGGGGCGTTGATCGCCTTCTACCAGGTCGGGTACGGCATCGCCGCTTTCGGCGTCGGCCCGATGCGCCAACTTGCCGGCTTGGATTACTCTACCTTGTTCTCTGCTGGCAGTCTTGTTGCCCTCGCACTCGCTATTGCGGCGGTCCAGGTGGTTCGTCATCCCACACATGCGGCGAAATGATTCGCACCGTATCGCAGCTTGGGGCCGGGACCTCTGTTCAGTCCTCGATTTCCCTCTGGGTGAGGTCCTTTGAGAGTCCGATGTCGCAATTGCGCCTTACAACGGCGCCGGTCCCGGCCAGGAGGAAGGCTTCGACAATCCGCATGTTTCGACAGACGATACGTTGCCCGATGCCGTCCATCCACATCCATTCGCACGACACCGGAGCCAACCGGCACTTAAGTAGGCGCTGCTCCAGACGATCGGGCGCGGCGTCGAGGTACTGACGCGCGCCCGCTCCCCCGGGCGAACGCTCATGCGATGATCGGCCGGCGCGCCGTCGCAGCCGGTATCGCCACCAAGATCGGCAACCGCAGAGCTTCCGCGCAACGGGAATCATGGTGTATCTGGAGAGCGGCGGCACGCTGGAGAAGGCGGCGCAGATGGCGAACCGCGCCTCGACGCGCACGACACAGCTCTACGATGGGGGTCCGGCTGCCACGGAACCGAAAGTTCAATTCGGTGAAACCTAAAGCTGGGTGGTTTTCTCGTCGTTGATAGTGGCGCGGATTGACACGTTTCGGGGGCCCTCGACGACGCGGGATGGAGGCGGTCTCCGTCCGAGGCAGGAGGCACAAAATGGACTGGATCGAGCAATGGTTCGGCTTCGCGCCTGACGGCGGCGACGGTACGCTGGAACTGGTGATCATGCTGGTAGCCGCGGCCGTGATTGTTGTGGCCGTGATCTGGCGGGTGCCTGCCGCACGAGCAGCGGCGCTGCGCTTCTTCGCGCAGGTCCATGCGAGAACCATTGGCCGGCAAGACGGCTGATCGGCCGCGCATCTGCCGTCAGCAGCGCGCCGGGGCGCGGCCCACGGCAATGGTTGATGCAGTGGGCGAGGCGAGCAGCGCTTGCAGCAGTTCGGCGCCGTCATCGGGTCGCTGGCCGTCCCCGCGCGCCTGCCCTCACAGGATGCGAAAACCTCCCGGTCGCCGGTACCTCGTCCGGGATCGGCCCGCCGGCCTGTCACTGTGCGGGGGCTTGGCGCGAGCATCTGGCGCAGGTCGGCGTGACAATGTCGGGCTAACGATTTTGCCACCCGCCGGGAACCGCGGTTAGGCTCCGTGATCCGTCCGAAGAATCAGGTGCCCGATTGATGCAAGTGCCGCCCGGTGTCGCTCCTACCGCAGACCTCGACGCCCTGAAATGGCGCTGCATCGGCCCGCCGCGAGGCGGCCGTGTCGTTGCCGTGGCCGGCGATTCATCGGACCGAACGATCTTCTATTTCGGTGCCTGCGCCGGCGGCATCTGGAAAACGGTCGATGGTGGCCTCTATTGGCGCTGCGTGTCCGACGGCTTCCTGGGCAGTGCCGCGATCGGCGCCATCGCCGTGGCGCGTTCGGACTCCAACGTGATCTATGCGGGCACCGGCGAGACGGAGATCCGCCTCGATGTGTCCTACGGGGACGGTGTTTACAAGTCGACCGATGCCGGCCGCACCTGGTCCCATATCGGATTGCGCGAGACAAAGCATATCGGCCGGATCTGCATTCATCCGCAAAACCCAGGCATCGTCTTTGTTGCAGCTCTCGGTGATATATTCGGTCCGAACGAGGCGCGCGGCGTGTTCCGCTCCAGCGACGGCGGCCGGACATGGGAGAAAGTGCTCTACCGCGGCGCCGACGCCGGGGCGGTGGAAATCTCGATGGATCCTAACAATCCGCGGATCCTGTTTGCCGGTTTCTGGCAGACGCGACGGAGTTTCTGGAACCTCTCCAGCGGCGGCCCCGGAAGCGGTCTGTTCCGCTCGACCGATGGCGGCGACACATGGGAAGAGGTCTCTCGTGCTCCCGGGCTGCCCGACGGCCCACTCGGCAAAATCGGTGTGGCGATGTCACCCGCCCGAGCAGGCCGCGTCTGGACGTTGATGGAGACGGTGGGCGACGAGACCGGACTATATCGTTCCGACGACTATGGTGCGCGCTGGGTTCAGGTTTCGTCGAACCGGGACCTGATGCACCGGCCCTGGTACTACACGCACGTCTTCGCCGACACCTGCGATGCCGATACCGTCTACGTCGCCAACCTGCAACTGTGGAAATCCACCGACGGCGGCACGAGCTTCACTGAGATCAACACACCGCACGGCGACAACCACGACCTGTGGATCGACCCTGACGATCCGAAACGGATGGTAGAGGGCAACGACGGCGGCTGCTGCGTGTCATTCAATGGCGGCTTTACCTGGTCATCGATCTACAACCAGCCGACCGCGCAGTTCTACCGGATGGACATCGACGATCAATATCCCTACCGCGTCTACGCCACACAGCAGGACAATACGTCGATCGCGGTGCCCAGCGCCGCCGTGTGGGGTGCGATCACGTTGGGCGATTGCACCTATCCGGGCACCGGCGAAAGCGGCTTCATCGCCGTGCATCCAAAGGATCCCAACATCGTCTATTGCGGCGCCGTCGGCTCCAGCCCGGGTGGTGCCGGGGCGTTGCAACGCTACGACTACCGTACCGGCCAGATTCAGCTCGTCAATGTCTGGCCCGAGGAAGCAACGGGCATTGCGCCGAAGGACCTCAAATACCGTTTTGCCTGGACCTATCCGATCGTGTTCTCGCCGCACGACAGCAGCGTGCTGTATGCCGGCGGTAACCACGTATTCCGTACGCGCAACGAAGGCATGAGCTGGGAGGAGATTTCGCCCGACCTCAGCTTGAACGAGGTGTCGCGGCAGGGCCACTCGGGCGGCGACATCACCCACGAGAGCGCCGGCGCGGAGGTGCATGCGACATGCGCCAGCGTGGTCGAATCGCTGCATCGCCAGGGCGAAATCTGGGCGTCGACGGACGATGGACTGGTGCACGTGACGCGGGATGACGGCGGCTCGTGGCAGAACGTGACGCCGCCGGAAATGCCGGAACTCGCCTATGTCGGCTGCGTCGAGATTTCGGCGCACGATCCCGACGCCGTTTATCTGACCGCGACCTGCTACAAGCTCGCGGACTATAAGCCCTATCTGTTCCGCAGCACCGACGGCGGCCGGACCTGGCAGTCGATCAATGGCAACTTCCCGGTCACCGAGATCACGCGCGTGCTGCGCGCTGATCCAGCGCGGCAAGGGCTGCTGTTCGTGGGCACCGAGACAGGGATCTACTTCAGTCTCGATGACGGACAGAACTGGGCACGCATGCCGGGCGGCCTGCCGGTCACCCCGGTCTACGATATCAAGATCAAGGGCGCCGACCTGGTAGCGGCAACGCACGGGCGTTCGTTCTGGGTCCTCGACGACATCTCGCCGCTGCGCGCTCTCGCCGACGGCGCCAAGGGGACGCGGCTGTTCACGCCGCGCACGACGATTCGGACCAGGCTGCATTTCGGCGCGCTGGGCGGCGTGCGGGCCGCCGTGTCTTTCGCCCTCTGCTTCGGCATCGGCGGCGGCATTGCCACCGTCGAACGGCCCGATGGGACGAAGCTGCGCGAGCATCTTGACGTCGGTGAGAACCCGCCGAACGGTGCGATCGTCTACTATTGGCTGGCCGAGAACGCGTCCGAGCCTGTTGCCCTCACCTTCAGGGATGCATCCGGTGCGGCGATCATCACATTCCGCAGCGACGATGATGCCCTGCCGGCGCCGCGTCGCCCCGGCACGCGCCGCGGTCTCAACCGTTTCGTTTGGGACATGAGATATCCGGGACCGATCATGATCGATACGTCCCTCGTGACGCTGAAGAACAGGCCGCTGGCCGCCGAGCCGGACCCGCAGCCGGGTCCCACCGCGGTGCCGGGCGACTACCGCGTTGAGTTGGCGGTAGGGTCCAAAACGTTTTCCGCGGATTTTGCGATCGTGAAAGACCCGCGCCTCGGTTCCTCCCCGCAGGACCACGCACGGCAGTTCGCGCTGCTTAAGGACCTTACAGATACGCTCTCGAAGCTGAACGAGTCGGTCAATCGCATCCGCCGCATCAAGCGCCAACTCGCAGCGCTGATCGATCGCCTGGGCGGTTCGTATGGCGATCTTGCTGCCAAGGCGAAGACGACCAGCGACCGCCTGACCGCGATCGAGAACGTGCTGGTGGATGCGAACCGGCAGACGCCGCGCGACGTACTGCGTAATCCAGCGGGATTGAACGACACGTTGGCCAAACTATTCAGCCTGGTCGCCACATCCGACACATCACCCACGGCGCAGGCCGAGGCCGTGTCGCGAGGGATCATAGCCCGCGTCGCCACCGAAATCAGGAAGCTGGACGCGCTGCTAGCGGCCGACGTGGCGGAGGTCAACCGCGTGGCGGTGGAGCAGTCAGTGGCGCACGTCGCAGACTGAGCCTACTTGGAGGCTGTGTTGGAAGTTCCTGGTGACGACGGCCGGTCTAGCATGACGTCCGAACCCGGCGGAGGCGATCATGCGAACCCTCATTCAGCCGAGGCCCGTGCACCAGCCAGCCAAGTGACCTCATTCTCGCGCCTGCAGGTGCCCCCGATCCGTCCGGTGCGGGCGCAAGGCCGGCGGATCAGCTCTTTCTGGTTTCCGGCGCGGCCGCGACGACGCGACCAGCCTTGATCGCAGCCAAGAAGCTGCACCAATCCTTCTCGGTCTGGTCCCCATAGGCCACGGCAAACTCGCTAATCGCCTCCTCAAAGGCGGTGCCGCTGCCGGCATATCCGGACACAAGGGCCGGGTCGCCGGCCCGTGCATGCGCCCGTGCGAGAGTGCGGCCGCACAGTGAGGCATAGAATGGCAGCGCTGCCTGCAGCTGCGTTCCGATATCGGCCAACCGCGAGTCCTTAAGCCGCCTGATGTAGAAATACCGCTTGTCGATTGGCGTGCGCGTCCAGCCGAGAAAGACATCGGTCGCCGCCTGCATCATGCGCTGGCCGACCACTACCCGTTCACCGTGATTGGTGTAGTCGGACGCGCCGGCGAACGGTGCGAGCACCGACGCCTGCGCCTCCTTGATCTGTAGCAGGAGCGGCGAGCCGTCACCCGCCGTCAGCAGCCCAATCGCGCAGAACGTCCCGACGCTGCCGACCCCGACTGCCTTAAACGCCACGTCGCGCAAAGTGTGGCGGTGCAGCAGCACCCGACGGTCCTCCTGCAGTGTCTCCGCGCAAGACGCAAAGGCTTTGCGCGCTGGCAGGTCATGCTTGCTCAAATGATGGATCAGCGGGAGCTTCTCGCGGATATGTATCCCGCCGTCCTTCTCCTCCACCAGGCCGAAGTGCTTGGCGCCACTCTCCAACACCTGGGCGAGGCGTTTCTTCACCGTATCGCGCACCTTGGGCTGGTCGATGTCGGCAATCGCCTGGGCAAGATCGACGTGCCGGTTCCAGGCCTCGACCGGCGGTAGCCGAGCCAGCTCGGCCATGTGCTCGCGGTAGGATCCGGCGGCGGTGTGCGCGAGGCCGCGTGCGGCCTTCTCGGAATACTGGGCGACGCGACCGGCCACGACGAGGCTGGTGGCCAGCCGCTTGAGGTCCCACTCGAAGGGAGCCGGCAGCGTTTCGTCGAAGTCGTTGATGTCGAAGACCGGCAATCCATCGGGCGTCGCGTAGGAGCCGAAATTGGCGAGGTGCGCGTCGCCACAGGCCTGCATGCGAATGCCGGTCGCCGGCGTGCGGGCCAGATCCGCGGCCATCACGGCGGCAGCACCGCGCAGGAAGGCGAAAGGATCGACGCGCATCCGCCCATAGCGGATCGGCAGCAGTTCCTGGATCCGGCTCTTGCCCTGTTCGATCAGAATTCCGACCGGGTCGGCCCGGTCGGCAGGCGGGACCTACTCACCCTGCGCGCTGCGCGGCATTTCGCGGCGGAGCGCTGCCCTGCCTGCCGGCGGTCATCCGGACTGCGGGTCGCTATGGACGTGTGTCCACGCACAAGGGTCGTATCCATGGCGTCGTCATATCGTCATATGCGGCGCCATGCACGCACTAACGCCTCCCGCAAGAGCCGGAATCGACCCATTGCCGACCTTCAATCCACGGGGCGGATGGCCGAGAGGGAAACATCGGAATTGTCTCCGCGTGATTCGATCACTTCGTCAGCGCGAACGAAACCGCTCACTTGTTCGAGTTCGAAGCGTCGCAGATTTCACGCGAGCTTTTCTTCAGCGGCTTTGCAAAGGAGTGCAATTCAGAGATGAAGAGTCTGGCGATTGCGTTTGGTGTCCGATTTTTCAGGGTGATGATCTCTGTAGGTGGTGCCTTCATGGATAATTTGACTGGCAACGTTTTTACCCGCAGCCAACTTGCACCGAAATGCAACGTGGAGCCTGGCAGGAAGGTGAGAAATTGCCCCATTTCGACCAAACGCGTGCGGACAGCCGTGGAATCGGATACAACCTGCGGCGTGGGAGGCGTAATGCCAGCGGCACGGAATCCATCGGCGATCAACGCACTGGCCACATTGTCTAATTCAGGCATGGCCCAGGGTTCACCCAGAAGATCCCTGAGATCGACTTTGCGGCGGCGTGACAAGGGATTGTTGAGACCCGCAATCACGAACAGAGGCTCGTCGAACAAGGCGTCAGATTCCAAGTCATCGCTATACATAGAGCTCGATGTTCGTAAAATGGCGAGATCGATCCGACGCTCACGCAGCATTCTGCATAAGGTTGCAGGATCGCTGTCGATGACATGGAACTCGATCCGCGGATGTCGATCGGCGAGTCGCGAGATGACCGCGGGAATGAGCCCATCTATGAATGGCCCGGCGCCGCCGATCCGCAATTCCCCGACCGTCGGATCTGACAGGAACGCGATCTCCTGCATTCCCCGCCGTAGATCATCGAATACCGCGGTGCCGCAATCCAGCAATGCGCGGCCATAGACAGTTGCTGCGACGCCCTGCGAGGTCCGCTCAAGCAGACGGACCCCGAGCGCATGTTCCAGATCGGCGATCGTTTTCGACACGACCGGTTGAGAAATGGCGAGCTGCTTCGCCGCACGCCCCATGCTTCCGGATTCGACCAGCGCAAGCAGGATATGCAGATCGCGCAATTTTACTCGGCGTTCGACACCGTCGATCCATCGCATAGGTCTGCCCCATAGCTGAACGGCTATGAGCGTATCGAGTATTGCGGCTACCTGCAATCGCTTAGTGTCTGCCCGGAAACATTGGGAGTCATTTCAATGACTTGCGGTTACCACCTTGGGTGTTGCCATCGAAATTGCTTGGCTTTATTCGCTGCGTACCAAGAATAACGGCCTGCCACGCTGCAAGTCATTGAAATACCATCAAATGATTCTGGACGGACTCTTAGGCCGTGTAGGTTGACGAGAGCAGCAGACTGGAGGCGCCCCAATGCCCTCGACCAAGCTCCTGATCGGCCCCATGTCCGCCAACGAAGCCGTTCTGCCCATAGCCTGGTACCGCTCACTGAACGCGCCGCAGTGGAAGACGCTGGTCGCGGCCAATCTCGGCTGGACGTTCGACGGTTTTGAGTTCTTTGCGCTGTTCCTGACCGTCGGCTTCGCCTTGCACCAGTTGCTTGACGCGGCGGAATACGCGGCTATTCCCCGCTACGCCGGTTACATCGTTGCCGCCACCCTCTTCGGCTGGGCGATCGGCGGGGTGATCGGTGGGATCATCACTGATTACATCGGCCGCAAGCGGGCGATGATTTTGGCGATCTTCGCCTACTCGCTGACGACCGGGTTGAGCGCGCTCGCCTGGAACTGGGAGGCGCTTGCGATCCTCCGCTTTTTCGTCGGCGTCGCGATCGGCTCGGAATGGGTGACCGGCGCTTCGATCGTTTCGGAGTTGTGGCCGGATCATTCGCGCGGCAAGGGCGGCGGCCTGTTGCAATGCGGTGCCGCCCTCGGCGGTATTTGGGCCGGAGGGCCCATCCGCGTAAAAGTGCACGGTAGCGTATTGCACGCAATGTGATGGGTGGGTTTAGCGCCTCCCTGGCGATTGGGTTGGGAGGAGGGTTTGCAGACCGAGTTCGAGGTCACTCATGCCCAGAATCCTTTCGATCGTGCCTTTCCGCAGTTCGCCGGCCAGCGCGAGGACATCCGCGGTGACATCCCGTAGCTGCTGATTCTGTTTCTCCATGCGGTCCAACTCTTTGGCTTGAACGGCTGATGGCTTTGCGGTCCGCCAGCGTGCGATCTGCTGGGTGTAGATGTTGATGTATTGCATTTGCTCGGTGTGCACCTGTTCGACCCGGTCAATGGTGGCGTCGTCCAGTACGTGCGGCCGGTCTTTTGCCTTGGTGAGGGTGCCGAGGTGCTCGCGCGTGTCATTGAGCGAGGCCGTGATCATGCTGGCGATGAGTGGCATTTGATTGATCGGCTGCCAGTTCACCTGCTCGGTTTTCGGCATGCGATAGTTCCTCGTGTCAGGCCATGACGGGTTCGGGGGCGGCGTCGGCACGCCGGCGGGGAGACTGGAAATAGCTGCCGTTTGGAATGACGTGGGCATGCGCCAGTGGTGAGACACGGGCCAGGTCCTCGTCCTTCACCTCGTGTCCGGCGGCACGGAGTTGATCGACGATGCGAGCGACATGGACGGTGTTCCAGACCAGTACGGCGTTGGAGAGAAGGCTGAGGCAGCTGGCCTTGTTCATCACCTCCTCGTAGTCGCCGGAGCGGAAGCTGCCCCAATTGGCGAAGAACATGGATTTGGCGAGGATGTGACGGAACTCGCCGCGATTGAGCTGAAGTTGAATGGCGTCACGCAGCGGCTCTTCCTGGATGTAGCGCAGGATGTGCAGTGTCTTCATCAGTCGCCCGAGTTGGCTCAGTGCGCCGGCGAGACGATCTGATGCGTTGGTATTGGCAAGGCGCTGCATGACGACATGAGCCGGGGCCAGCCGGTCCTTCAGCGACGCCGCCAGGCGCACCAGTTGGTCCCATTGCTCAAGGATGAGATCGATGTTGATGCGGCCACGGAGCAGCGGTTGCAGCACGCCGTAATCGGCGTCCCGGTCGATGCGGCTGAGCATCTGGTCGGGCAAATCCTTCAGTCTGGGCATGAAGTGTATGCCAAGCAGCGCGCAAAGACCGAAGAGATGCTCGGTAAAGCCATTCGTATCTGACGTGTGCTCACGGATGGTCAGCTCGGTGTCATTGTCGAGAATGCCGCCAAGCACATAGCCGGCCTCACGAGGCGCGCACGAGATGACCTGGGTGCCGTAGACGCTGTTCTGGTCGGATGTGTGCGTATAAAGCTGAAGCGCCCGGTCGTAGTAACCGAAATAGCGTGGATAGACGCTGCCGAGGAGACTGCGCCGCTCGACCGCAAAGCGCTGGCCATCGGAAGAGGAGCGGCTTCCATCACCCCATATGCCGCTCAGCTTCAGCCCATGATGGTGATTGACCAGGATGGTGTTGGCCGTCTTGATCGTGGCGTCACGCAGGAACCATCGGCTGGTGTCCTGCAGCAACTCCGCCGTGAGGGTATCGACGCTCTGGCTCATGGCGGCCAGGCCGAGGTTCGTGCCGTGCGCGATCACCGTGGCGAGCAGCGACCGGTGCAGATCGGCGCCACGTGGCTGATAGCCGCCGAGCGGCTGGAAGGCGCTGGTAAATCGGCACCATTCGTCGACGTCCTGTAGCAGATCTTCAATTCGTACTCGCGGGAGGCTGGAACTGACCGTGGCGCGCAACTCGCGTACCGCACGCGAGATAGCCAGGGCGTCGCTCTTCTTGAGTTTGAGCCGGCCATTGATGATGGAGGCGAAGCGGTTGTCGGGCAGGCCGCGTTCGGCGGCGCGCGCCGCTCGGTCGAATTCGGCGGTGATTTTGGCGATGAAGATCTGTCCATCGATCGGCAGGTCGAGCCGCTGGTAGGCTTGTTCGCGGGCCTGCCGCCAGCTCCGATCATCGTAGACCAGGTTCCAGAACGAGACGTGGTCGCGGCTCTCGGGCAAGAACAGCCCGCCAGCACGCAAGGCGTCGCGTGCCGCGAAGGCGAGGGAGATTTCCCAGATGCCGCGATCGAGCTTCCCGCCTGTGACCAAATGCGGTCGCCAGTCCGCCTGCACGAACCCGTGTGGATCATCAGTCGTCAGCGCGCCACGAGTGCCGGCATCCAGGGCGCGCTGGACTTCGATGGCACTGAGCAATGTTTCGCTGCCGGCGGCGGCCTGGAATGGCAGGGCAAAGAAGGCGGGCAGATATTGCCGCAACGTGCCGTAGCGCGCGAGCATGGCATCGAGGTGGCCACGCTCTTCCAGCCGCTCATACGCCCGGCACGCGATGGCGGCCTCCACCAATGCTGGCGTACCCAGCACATCACGGAAGGCGTTGAGTGTTTGCGCGCCATCGGCCGCGACCAATTCATCGATGGCGCCGAGCACGCGATGCAATCCGTCGCGGGCGCGGCGGCGAAGACTCTTGCGCCGTTCTTCAACCGAACCACGCGCCCGCCAATTCATGCCGATGAGGAACTGATCGTTCATCTCAACAATCTGGTCGATCAGCGTCTTGCGGGCTTCGACCAAATAGCAGGCAACGAGCGCGTCGCGTTTCGGTTTGGCGAAGCGGCGCAGATCGCCGGCGTCGTAACGGCGTCCGAGCTGGCCAAGCTGACGAATGATTTGCGGATTGAGATCGTCGAGGCCCGCGCCTGTGTCGAGCAGTTGTTCGATGAGGCGCAGGCGAACGATGTCACCCTTGATCACCGCGGCATTGGCCGATTTTGGATAATCCTTCAGCCGAAACAGGCTTGAGCGCGCATCGCCCTCCGGCACTTCGATCAACAAATCGATGGCTTCGCGCAGAGAGGGCGGCAAGAGGTTTGAAACTTTGGTGTACAGATCGGTCGTGGCCCGCGTCACCTCGGCCGTGACCAGCCGCTCAAGCGTGCTGGGGGCCGGCACCATGACATGCCACTCGCGCAGCCGGTCCTCCGCGCGTGACATCAGTTCGGCGGCGGTTCTGCCTTCCAGGGCACCTTGGCGCAGCCAGTCCCGGAGATCGGCGGCGGCGTGACGATCAAGGGCCCGGATGCCAAGGTGACGACGAATACGCAATGACTGCGCTCGTTCCGTCTGCGCCCGGCCAGGCCGATCGAGGAACAAAACCGGTGCCAATCCGAGCTGACGCGCCAGGTGGTTGACGATTTTGATTGGTGTGTGCCTGTAATCATCAAGGAAGTGCCCGTGAGCACGCAGCATGCAGAGTTGCAAAGCAAAGCGGCGCCGATGGTCCGGGCCTCGGCATTCGGCGATCACGGCCAGATCCGCGGGCGTCAGGCTCCAGTGCCGCGCCAGTTCGTCCTCGCTCGGGTCCGCCGGCATCGCTGTTCGCCGCCGGTTTTGAATGGTCGCGCCTGAGGCGTCATCTATCGACATTGAGATGCGAGCGCTCCAGGTCGGCCGCGAGATCGTCGCGCGATGGTCGCGTGTAAATGGCCGTCGTGTCGAGCAAATCGTGACCGAGCAAACTCGCGAGTTCAACCAGCTTGCCGGGATTGTCGCGCAGATAGCCGAGCGCGAAGGTGTGCCGCAACGTGTGCGCCGAAACCGACACTCGCTTCAGGCGTGCACGCCGGGCGAGACTGGAAATGACGGCCTGGGTTGTTCGCACCGGCATTGCCGTATTACGGCTGCTCACGAACAGCGCCGCATCCTTGTCCTGGCCTGGCAAATGGCATTCTTCCAGATATTGCCTGAGGGCGCGCCGCGCCGTCGCGTTCAAGGGTATCTCACGCGCCTTGAGACCCTTGCCGTGCCGGATACGAACGCTGCCGGAGCGATCGCTCATGACGACGTCGGTAACCCGCAAAGCCGCGACTTCACCGACGCGCAGCCCAGCCTGCAACATGAGCTGGACGATGGCGTAGTTCCGGGTTGCGAGGCCATGCGAAGAGGCGCCTGCAGAGCGCAACAACGCATGAACTTCGATATCGGTCAGACCCACGGGCTGTTGTTTGCGCACCGTGCGCACGGGCCGGACATCCCGCGCGGCGTCGACCGCGAGAGCGCCAATGCCTTGCGCCCATCGGCACAACCGGCGCAACGCATCCAGCCGGCGATTGACGGTCGCCGGTCGCCGGCCGGCCGCGACCATGTGCTGGCGGTAGGCGATGAGTTCGTATTCGGCGAGGCCCTCGACGGCGAAGGCGCTGTCCTGCACGGCCCGGTACCACCCCAGGAAGTGGCGCAGGTCGTAACGGTAGCCGCGCAGCGTCGCCGGCGCGAGATCGTCACGCGCCAGGCTGGCCAGGAAGGGTGTCATCCAGCCCGGTTCGGTGGCACTCGCCTCGGCTGCATGTATTGCACGCAAAGTCATCCCCCGCGTTAGCACCCCGGTTTATTGCGTGCAAGAATCCCTGTCGGCCATCTATATCGCGTCCAAAGTGCATTGCACGCAATGATTGCACGCAATAAAGGGCCGTTTCGTGTCGGCTACAGAATGTACATGTCCCTTGTCAGGCCCGAACCGCCCAAATCCGGGCCGTGTTCATGTTTCTTACCGTGCAGTTTTACGCGGATGGGCCTTCTGACCCTATTTGCGCCTCCGGCGTGTGGTTGGTGATCGGCGGTACCGGCCCCGACGCCTGGCGGTGGATGTACCTGGTTGGCGTGCTGCCGGCCCTGGCGACGCCGTGGATCCGCCGTGGCATCCCGGAGTCGCCACGCTGGGAGCGATCGAACGAGCGCCGCGCCGAAGCCCGCGAACTGCTGCGCCGTGGCGCCGAGTTGGTTGGCGAACACGTTGCGCTGACGCGCTTCACTCTGGTTGATCTGTTTACCGACCGTGCGATTCGACGCCCGCTGATCTGCGCGTTTTTGATGATGCTGTCGGTAACGTTCGCATTTTGGGGTGTTGGCACCTTTATCCCGACCTATGTCGGCTCGATCGCCGCCAAGGCCGGTCTCCCGGCAGCGGAATGGGCGGGTCTGGCCGGCCTAATCTCCACCGTGTGCGGGGTGGCCGGGAGTGTCAGCATGGGTTTTCTCGCCGACGCTTTTGGCCGCAAGGCGGTGACGATGCTGTTCTATCTGATGTGCCTGATCCTGACCCCGGTGGTCTATCTTTGGGCCCAGGAGATCCACGTCCTGTTGTTCTGTGTCGGCGTGTTCGGCTTCTTCATCCTGGGGATCTGATCCTGGGCGCCGATCTGGCTGCCCGAGCTGTTCCCGACCCGGACGCGTGGTACCGCGATCGCATTTATCTTCAATGCGCCACGCTTCATTGCAAGCGCCGGCCCACTGATTGCCGGCACTCTGATCGTCGGGCTCGGTGGCTATGGGACGGCGGCGACGCTCGTCGGATTGTTCTATCTCCTTGGGTTCCTCGTGGCCCCGTTCCTGCCTGAGACCAGAGGCAAGCCGCTGCCCGAGCCGGTAGAGGTTCAGCGCGTCAATGCAACCACGAGGCTCGCAGCGCAGGTTGGCTGATTGCGGTCCCTTCCATGTCGCGCGCGGGGTTGGTGGGGCGGCCGCGCGCCAAACCAAAAATCATACCAGCGGCCCGACACTAAACGAACGCTCAGGCGTTAGGGCCGTTGGTTTGACTCACGTCTTCATCAATGGAGCACATCGATGGAACAGAAGGGTCCAAGCCGCACTGCGATAGGGACGGCTGTGCACCGTGCTGCCCACCTGCTGCTCGACGAAGACCCAAAGATCCTGGCTGATCCATTTGCCCGCGCGTTCGCCGGCTATGCCAGCGACGCCGAGATGCTGCATGCTCTCGCCTCACTCGAAATGATCGAGTTTCCACGCAAGCGCGCCGTGTTCACGCTGCGAAGTCGCTATGCCGAAGGCGAACTCGCCGGCGCCATCATTCGCGGCATCGACCAGTATATCATTCTCGGTGCCGGCCTGAACTCGTTCGCATATCGGCGGCCCGACCTTATTGCATCACTCGAGGTATTCGAGGTTGATCATCCGGCGAGCCAGGCCTGGAAACGGGCACGGGTCGCGGAACTTGGCATCGCGGTACCCACGCATCTGCATCATGTTCCGATCGACTTCGAGCGGCAGACGCTTGCCCAGGGTCTCGCGGAGAGCATCGTCGACCTCGGGAAACCTGTGTTCCTGTCTTTGCTGGGAGTTCTGCAATACCTCTCATCCATCCCCTCATTTCCAGGCTGAGCGTGTCGCGTAACGAAGGAATCCGGCGGGTCTGGAAAACTTTCTGAAAAGAATCAAGATGAGCCTGTCCGGATTCGCATTGTGCCGCCTGTCATGTATCGGTTGCCTCAAGCCCGCAATTGGCGAGTCTCCCCGCATGCAACACGATTTGCGGGGCCACCGATGCAGCCGAACCAGACCCTCTGTTTCACGCAAGTGCAGCGTTTCCTTGCCAACCTGCTCGATGGCGACATGCACGCCAAGCGCGTCCTATCCCTCGCCAATGCCACCCTCGGCGTCATCAAAACTGCATCCCTCGCGGTCAACACGATCGGGCAGGGCCTTGCCCTGGCGCGCGGCCTGGTGACCAAGCACGCCATCAAGCAGGTGGACCGGCTGCTGTCCAATGAAGGCATCGACATCGATGCCGCGCTGCGCCACTGGGTGCCTTATGTGGTGGGACCTCGCACCAGCATCAACGTCGCCATGGACTGGACCGACTTCGACGCTGATGGCCAAGCTACCATTATGCTATCGTTGCTGACCCGCCACGGCCGCGCTACCCCGCTACTGTGGCTCACCGTCGACACCGCCACACTCAAGAACCATCGCAACGAGTATGAGTATCAGGTTTTGGTCCGCCTCGCCGACGCCCTGTCAGCGGGCATCAAGGTCTGCATTGTCGCCGACCGCGGTTTCGGCGACCAGAAACTCTATCGGGTTCTCATCGAACAACTGAAGTTCGACTACGTCATCCGCTTCCGTGGCAATATCGCCGTCACCGCCGCGAATGGCGAGGTGCGCACCGCCGCCGCCTGGGTCGGACCCGGCGGACGCGCTCGCGTTTTGCGTGGGGCCTTGGTGACGGCCGAGCGCTATCAGGTCGGCACCGTTCTGTGCGTGCAGGACAAGGCGATGAAACAGGCCTGGTGTCTTGCCACCAGCAGCACCGAGGCTACGGCCAAAGCTTTGATGACCCTCTACGGCAAGCGCTGGGGAATCGAGTGCGGCCTGCGTGACACCAAGGACCTCCGCTTCGGCATGGGCATGGGATCCATCCATGTCAGCACGCCAGATCGACGTGACCGTCTGTGGTTGCTCAACGCGTTCGCCATCGCGCTGCTGACACTGCTGGGCGCGGCCGGGGAAGCGTTAGGCTACGACCGATACCTCAAGTCAAACACCGCCAAACACCGCACCCACTCATTGTTCCGCCAGGGCTGTATGCTCTACGAACTTATCCCCACCATGCCGGAGTTGCGGCTGCTGCCGCTGGTCGAGCGGTTCGCCGCAATGCTCGCCGAACTTCCGGTCTTTGCCGATACTTTCGGGGTGGTTTGAAAATGAGGGGAGTCATGAGGCAATACCTGACAACGGACGCCACATTGCGCACGCTGCGCGATGTGGCCGCGACTACTGCTTCCGGCAGCGAACTTGTCTTTCAGTTCGTGGTGCCCCCCGCGACGCTCGCAAGAGACGAGGCAGCATTGGTCACAGCATTTGCCGAACGTAACGGAGCAGCCGGGGAGCCATGGCTCAGTCATTTCGAGCCGGCCGAGATGGAGCGCCACCTTCTTGTTGCCGGCTTTGGCAGGGTCGTGCATTTCGGCCCAGAGGAAGCGACGGAACGCTACCTGCGAGGCCGTGGCGATGGGCTGTGCATGCCGGCCTATTTTCATATGATCAAGGCGTCGATCGCATGACTCGGCTGTCATGAGCGTTGTCGGCTAGCCCAGCCTGACGCCTCTGCTTGCAGCCGAGGGGACATGTCTGCTGGGCGGCATGCCCCGCCCCGATATCCGCCGCCCCCCTGGATGTTCGACACCATCGCCCAACCTCACGTTACCGGCCAAGACTTCTGCGGGCACGCGGCTTGCGACCATTGGCCCATTGGTGTCTTGCGCACGGACCGGGGTCTCCTGTTACATCCCGTGACCGGCAGGCTGGTGGCTTGTAGTCATGCTATCGACATGGTCGCGATCTGACCCGGTGCCGATACGAAATTCCAGCCAGACCTAGATTGGAAGCCCATTTTCAGGCTTGATTTCTGCGCCAAACACTGGGCACTGAATGTCGGCTTTCGACCCAAAGTGGCGGTAGTCGGACAGCTTATCCATTGTGGTGTCCTTGCCGACATCAACGTCGGCCGCTCGTCGGCCGAATTGCGCGATCATGCCGTCGTGCCAACCGTCCACGTTGCGCTTTTGATTAGAGCAGACCGCTTCAGCGCGGTGACCACGGCATCGAGTTCCGCCGGCTCCGCCGTCGTCGGCACGAGGACGGCCGCCAGTTCGACCTGGTCGTCTCCTTCCGAAAGTGTGTCGATCTCGCGGATTGGATAGTTGGCCGTTTCCAACTGCGCGAATAGCAGGTCGCGTACATCGGAAACAAACTCATGATCGCAGACGACGTGGATGGAGTACAACGCCTCGGTGACCCGCTCATCGAGCGGACGACGGTTGATGTAATTGACCAGAGGACGCAGCAACGTGTTGCCCGCCAGCACGAACAGCGTGAGCGCAACCAACTCCACCAACAATCCGCCGCCGCAGAAGGCGCCGACCGCGGCCGAGCACCAGAGCGTCGCGGCGGTGTTGAGGCCGCGGATGTTGGTTCCGTCCTTCAGGATCACCCCGGCGCCCAGGAACCCGATGCCGGAGACGATATAGGCGATGATCCTGATCGCGCCCTCGGCACCGGTCAGCCGCAGCCCCATGTCGGCGAACGCGGCTGCGCCGGTGGCGACCAGGGTCGTGGTCCTGAGGCCAGCCGAGCGTTGCCGCCATTGCCGCTCGAAGCCGATCAGGGTGCCCAGCACGAAGGCGACCCCAAGAGCGAGGACGGTGCGGGCCAGCGAAAGCCATTCCGGGATAGGAATCAATCCTTGCAACATTTTGGCACCGCCTCTCAGCGGTCGGCCGCGCGCTGCGATCGGGTGCGCGATGAAGCCCGACGCCAGGCCCGCAGACTGACCCGCGTCAACCTCACGGAAAGCCGCAGCGCCCGGTTCGTTATGGACGGCCCTACCAGGCCAGTGCGGACCATGCCGCGCGTCAGGGCCAGGATGACACTGGCCAGCCTCAAGCAGATAGCGGTGGTTGCCCGCAAGGCGCAGCGCGGCAATTCCCAGCGGGACAACGAGAACACGCGCCGCATGTGGCGGTTCCCGTCGAGCCGTGCGGCGGTCATCGTTGCGCGTCCCGCGCGCGCAGCAACAGCAGAACGTCGCCGCGGCACCAGGGCGCCAGAGGCGCAACGCTCGCTCCAGTGCCGCCAGGTACGGCTCGCGCGGGACCGAGCCGATGCGCCGCGAAGCCGCGTCCAGGCGCGCATCGCCAGGCGGTTCAGCATCATCATCGCTTTACGCCTGGCCGAGCGCGAGCTGGACAACCTTCACGGCGACCAACACGACGGCGGCGACGAGATAGGCGCGCAGCACGATCATCCAGATCCGTTTGCTCAGGCTCAGATCCGCTGGCGCCAGAGTGTCGAGCGGCGGCATCCGCCAGGTGGCCTGTAGCGTCCGCAGCCGACCCCGATCGGTCGCGCCGCTGTCCGTCAGGCGCCCACCGCGGCAGCGGCGCAACACCCTGACCGCGGCGAAGCCCGCCACACCAAGCGCGGTGCCCAGGCCGAGACTGGCAACGATCGTCGCACCGGCAATGTCCGGGAACACCATGGCAGCGGTCAGCACCATGGACAGAATGACAAGCACCCAGATCACCGTGCCGGTGAACAGGTTTAACCAGCGGCCGTTCACCCACGGCCCCAGGACGGCCTTGTCATTGCACAGGAGCAACAGGAACACCGTGGCGGACGGCAGCAGCACCCCGGCGAGCGCCTGTACAGCATTGGTCAGCAGCCCGAGCAACGCGTCACTGCCGAACAGCACCAACGCCGCCGACCCGGCGATCAGTCCGGCATAGACCGCGTAAAACCCCCGCGCGTCGGTCGGCTTGCGGTGCAGCGAGTGGCGCAGCGACAGCACGTCGCCGATCGCATAGGCCGTGGACAGCGACACGGCGGACGCGCCGATGATGCTGGCGTCCAGCAGGGCGAGCGCGAACATCACACCGGCGGTCCGGCCGGCATGGGCCTCCAGACCTTTGGCCAACGCGCCGGCATCGCTGAACTGGCCGAAGCCGGGAGTGCCATGGAACGCCACCGCGGTGAACGCCATGATAGCGATCGCACCGGCCAGCACGGCACCTATGCCGATGACCAAGTCGGCCTTTTCATAGGCCATGAAGCGCGGCGTGATGCGCTTGTCGATGACATAGCTCTGCTGGAAGAAGAGCTGCCACGGGGCGATGGTCGTGCCGACGATTGCGATCACCAGCAGCATGACATCCGAGAGATTGCCGGCCGAGGGCAACTGCGGCACCACCAGATCATGGCCGATGACCGCCAGCGGGGGATGCGCCATGACGAAGATCGGCACCAGCAGCAGGCTGAAGAAGCAGAGCGCGAGCGAGAACCGCTCGAAGCGGCGGAAGCTGCCGGTGCTGGCAGCGGAAATGACGATCCCGGCGGCGGCCGCAATGCCCCAGACGCGTGGCACGCCCAGATAGCCAAGGGCGAGGTTGATGCCGATGAATTCCGTGACGATGGTCAGCCCGTTCAGGATGAACAGGTCGATGACACTGAACGCGCCCCAGAACTTGCCGAACCGCTCCACGATCAGGCGTGCATGTCCAACGCCGGTCACCGCGCCGAGGAGCAGCACCATCTCCTGGTTGACATAGAGCACCGGCACCAGCAGCAGCAGAGTCCACAGCAGGGCGGTACCGTAGTTCTGGCCGGCCTGGCCGTAGGTGCTGAAGGCGCCGGCGTCATTGTCGCCAACCACGACGATCAGACCGGGGCCGACGATCGCCATCAGCGTGGCGAGCCGTGTCTTCCAGGTGGTGCGGCGGCGTATGTCGTCTTGATAGATGGTGCCCAGTGCGCCTTCGATGTCGCCGATGTGGGCGGGGTCGAGAACGGCATGACCAGCGGGATCGGTGTGAACAAAGGTGTCGAGGACAAGGTCGGACATGGTGGGCTCTCCGCATAGACGTGACGGCGGCTTGGATCGCTCGACCGGGGCCGAGCGGATGCGGGTGGCGAAAGGCGCGGCGAAACCGCGCCGCGCCGTCAATGCGGAGGAGGGCCGTGGGGGGTGGACAGGTCCGCCTGCCAGCGGCAGGTCAGCCGGCCGTCGGGCGCAACCAGCCAGCATGCGGTCAGGTACCCGGGCGCGGCGGTGGCAGGAATGGGCGCGCGGGCGCGTGGCCGAGCACGGTCCGCGGCAAGTCGGGCACAGCGTGCGCCCGCAACACATCCACTTTGAGGAAGGCAGCCATGGCCCTCTCCTCCGGTTCAAGCGGTTGCTCGAACCCGGGAGGGCCTGGCCGCTAGCCCTGGCGCGCTCGCGCGATGGGCATGACGGTCACAGGCACGACCCGGGCGACGGTCCAACCCAGCAGAGCGGTCACGGCAGGCGGCAAACGTCTACCGTGGCTCTCCGAGGGCTGGCTGGTAGGTCGCGGTTTCATGTGACCCCTGATTGGTTGCATCGGCCCGGCCGGGGCCGGGATAGGCGCAGGCGCGTCGGAGCAGAGGCTGGCGCCCCAGCCAAGTGCGCGATATACTCATACCCAGTATGGGGTCAAGGGTCATGTCGGCGCCGGATGAAGAAAAAATCAAACTGGTGAGGCGGCTCGGTCGCATTCGCGGCCAGGTGGAGGCCGTCCAGCGAGCGCTCGAAGAGGATGCGAGTTGCGCGGCCGTGCTGCAGCAGGCCACGGCCTGTCGCGGCGCATTGGACGGCTTCATCGCCGAAGTGATCGAAGACCACATCCGCTCGCGTGTGGTGGAGGAGAGGGACCGCGCGCGCGCCACCAAGGCAGCCGAAGAGTTGATCGGCATCGTGCACTCCTACCTGACCTAGGGTCCGACACACGCAACGATCGGGCCGCCCGTGGGATCGCAGGCGGACTCGCGAAGTCCCCAGGCATGGTGCAGATGATCATCACAGGGGCCACGCCATAGAACGGGCAGGATAGCACGGTTCGTAGCACGAATGAGGAACGGTGACGTGCCGACGAGTCGCACATCCCCTCGCGGCAGCGCGTTGGGCTAGCTCGTGACCCCTTCAATGCCTCGTCTGGCAACGCATCTGGGCCAGGATGCTGGAGGCGCGGTGGCGTATGGCGGACGCCGCGCTGGTGATCCCCTTTTCGTCGAAGCCGGCGGCGTACACGTCCAGCGTAGCGAGGTCGTCTACGAGGCCAGGGTTGCCACGCGCTATCAGCCACTCACGTGCGACAACACATTCCGCCTTGACCTCAGCAACCGCACGAATGCGCGCTGTTTCCAAGGTTTTCACGGCCCATTCCTTGACCTCTAAGTCGGCGTTCATTACCGAGTCGAACGCGGCCTCGTCATCCGAGAGATCCGGCGATGGCCGCAGGTCGGCGCCGATCACGAACAGGACCATGCAAGACGGACAGCGCGCGAGGCTGTTCACCCTGATCGCGGCCGACGGGTTTTGAGCCGTGGCCGCTGTCTCAAGCAGTTCGTCGCACAACTGGCACGTCAGCGGTTTGGTACGCGTCCGGGTGAGGGGCTTTCTCATGGTGATCCTCCCGAGGGGGTTGCTGCGACCAAAGTGTTGGACGTTAACCGGCTTCGTTTGACGATTTCGGCTACAGTGTTCTTGCTAAGACCGACTTCGCGGCCGAACAGGCGATAACTTCGACCCTGCTCGATGAGCGCAAGTACCTTTGTTGCGCCAATCGGTCCGACTTCGGCCTTTGTCCAAATTGGCGGCCAAGCCGCTTACCGCGTGCTTTAGCGGCAGCAATGCCCGAGCGGGGACGTTCCTGGATCAGTTCGCGCTCGAATTCGGCGATGCCGGCCAGCACGGTCGCAATCATCCGTCCATGCGGCGTGGAGAGATCAAATGCCATGCCGTTCAGCGCGATCACCGACACGCGCCGGGCCTCCAACTCCTTTAGCGTCGCCAGCAAGTCCGTCGTGCTGCGTCCCCAGCGGGACAATTCGGTTATCAGCACCGCGTCGACCCGCCGTGCCTGCGCCAGCGCCATGACCTTACGGCGTTCGGCCCGGTCCAGCTTCACGCCCGAGCCGGTTTCCTTGAAAGTACCGACCATCTTATAGCCTGACCGCTCGGCAAACGCCGTGAGATCCCGCTCTTGCCGCGCGCAGGACTGATCGGTGGTCGAAACGCGGCAGTAGAGGGCGACGCGCTGTCCCAATTGAACTCACCCCGCTTGGCGACCCGCAACCCCTTGTTCCTGCAAGAGCACGAACTGTAGCAAACAGCCTACACTCCATTTGAGACACGAGGCCATGCCCGGAACGAAGGACCGAATTCCCTCGTTAATTCAAAGACCTAATGGTCAAGCTTGCTATTCTGCCCGTTCTATGTCGTGACCCCATCCTACGCAATCCATCGCAATCAGCCCTTGTCCAGCGGCATCCTAGGAAAGCTGATCCCGTGCTGCCAGCCGCGCCGCATATGGCGCGAGGCGTGACAGAACCTCCATGGCTGCGCCGCCGGCAACTTGGACGGCTGCGTTGCCGTTTCCGCCGGTGGACCGAATGGTGCCGGTGTCAGCAACAAGTCCGGCACCCGCCAGGCTGACGCTCATTTTGTACGCCTGAATGAGTCCTGAGTTGTCGACCGTGCCGCCGGCGGAGTTGAGCACCCCCGTGCCGCCACTGGCCGCCTATCATTATCGTTCTGATGTCGGTATAACCATGTTCCGCGCTCAGTGTTCCGTGAGCGACGAGCGCACGGGCACGGGCTACCGAGTTGCCGTTCTCGATCGGCTCGTTGATAGATGTCCAGGACAGCGTGCCGATCACGCTGCCGATTTGCAGGAGCCCTCGGGATGCCCGCTGTGGTTTTATCCTGGAGTGATTTAAGTGAGGATTCCCACTAGATTGACAACGCCGTGGAGAGCCCGTTTGCCATGCTGATCGAACGAGCGGATTTCGCCGATCTCGATACGCTAGCGGCGCATCGCCAACACTGTTGGGAGCGGCAGTTGGATTACGTCCTTGCCAGTTCTCCGCTGCATAATCGAGCCTGGGCCGGGGTGACGCCGCCACGCAGGTTGGACGCTCTCGCTGAGCTACCGCTGATCGACAAGGAGATGCTGCGCGACAGTCAGCGCGTGCATCCGCCATTCGGCGATTATCTTGCCGCCCCGGCGGATACCGTGGCGCGAGCCCACCGCACGTCGGGCACGACCGGCACGGCGATGAACCTGGCTCTGTCGGCGTGCGACGCGCATGAAACCGCGGTCGTCGGCGCGCGGGCACAGTCGGCATCGGGCCTTGGGCCCGGACATCGCGTGGTGCATTGTCTGAATTATCGACTGTGGATGGGCGGCTACACCGACCACACCACGCTGGAGGCGACCGGTGCCACGGTGGTGCCATTCGGTGTCGGCGACACGCAGCTTCTGATCCGCACGATCCGCGAACTCGGCATTACCGCGATCTCCTGTACGCCCTCCTATCCTGCGGTGCTGGAATGCGTGCTCGCCGAGCATTTCCCCGGCGTTCGCCCGCGCGATCTTGGCTTGCTGCTCGGTCTGTTTGGCGGCGAGGCGGGTGTAGACAGCCCGGATTTCCGGCGCCGGATGGAGAGCACCTGGGGCATGCAGGTGCGTAATGCGAATTACGGCGTGACGGACGTGTTCTGCAACTTTGCCGGACAGACCGTCGACGATAACGACCTGCATTTCATGGCGCTGGACGTGCTGCATCCGGAGCTGATCGTTCCCGACAGCGGTGAGGTGCTGCCTTGGCGCGAAGGCGAATGCGGCGAGTTGGTGCTGACCCATGTCAGTCGAGAGTGCCAACCGCTGGTGCGATTCCGGACCGGCGACATCATCGTTTTGACCGGTACCGGTCGCGCGTCATGCGGGCGAACCGCACCACGCTTTCGCGTCGTCGGCCGCAGCGACGACATGGTGGTGGTGCGTGGGATCAACGTTTTCCCCACTCAGGTCGCCGCCGAGCTGAACCGCGACGACACTCTGTCCGGTGAGTATCGCATCGTACTCGACGGCGCTGGGCCATATGACGCACTTCCGGTGGAAGCCGAGTTGGCTGAAACGGTTGCCGGAGCGGCACCGAAACAGCTCGCCGACACACTTGCCGCGACGATCAAGCGGGAACTCGGGGTGAGCGCGCGCGTGACGCTGTTGCCGTTCGGCACTCTGCCACGCACCGAGGGCAAGACCCGCCGCGTCGTCAGAAAGGATCCGGCATGACCGATACGGTGCTGACTGCAGATGCCGGCGACGGCGTGCGGGTCGTCACACTCAATCGGCCATACCGGCTGAACGCCATCGTGCCGGCGCTGTTGGAAGCGCTGATTGCGGCATTGCAGGAAGCGGATCGTGATCCCGCTACCGGTGCGATCGTGCTGACCGGCGCAGGTCGTGCATTCTGCTCCGGCGACGACCTGAAGGAATTCGGATCGCAAGCGGAGGACGCGGCGGCGACCCGTGCCTACATCGAACGCATCCAGGACGTCACGCGCGCGATGGTGCTGGGCAGTAAGCCGGTGATCGGCGCGATCCACGGTTGGGCGGTCGGCGGAGGGCTGGAATGGGTCATCAACTGCGATTTCGCCATCGCTGCGGACGGCACGCGCTTTTTCTTTCCGGAAGTCAGTCTGGGCGTGTTCGTCACGGGCGGGGTCACCGAGTTGCTGCCCCGCCTGGTCGGACTGCAACGGGCCCGTTCGCTCATCATGTTGGGCGAGCGTTTCGACGCGGCGCAGGCGCTGGCATGGGGGTTGCTCTCGAAGGTGGTGGCGGACGACGCTTTGATCCCGGAGGCCGTTGCCCTCGCCCGCCGCATCGCCGCGCTGCCGCGCGGGCCGGTGCGCGACCTTCGCCGCATCCTCGCCCGCCGCACCGGTGAGGGACTGGAGGCGGCGATGGCGGCCGAGACGGATGCCACGGTGCGCGGCTTCCTGGACCCGGAGACAGCCGCTCGCGTCGCCGCCTTTGGCTAAGTCGCGGAACGCCGGGCGACGGGCTTAGAACTGGTCGCGGTAGCCGCCATCAAGCTTGGCGTGAGCACCCCAAGGCTCGCGCGCGAATAACCGACAGGCCATCGGTTCGAATGCGGTAAGCGGCATGGTGTCGTAGTCCGGATCGAAGGCCGCCTGGTCGTATTTGTCGCAGAAGTCGATGCACATCTGATACGCCGGATGGCCGCGATACTTCTCGCGCGCATTCCGATCCTGCCCGAAGTGATGGAAGTAATAGTAGCCTTGAAACAGCCCATGGTGGCGGATCACCCAGTAGGTATTGGGCCGCACATAGGGCTTGATGATCGACGCGGCGTATTCCGAATGATTCATAGTGCCGAACAGATCGCCCACGTCATGCAGCAAAGCGGCAACGACATATTCCTCGTCGTGCCCATCGCGATGCGCGCGGGTTGCGGTCTGCAAGGAGTGAACCAACCGGTTCACGAGTTCGCCGGGATAGCTCTGCTCGAGCTGTGCCACGGTCTTAAGGACTCGGCTCGCCAGGTCGCGCTCATAGACTTTGAAATGTTCGAAGACGAGGTCGTAATCCTCCTTGGTGCCGTCCGCCATGCTGCGATAGGAGGCGTGCGGTTCGATGTTTGTATCAGGCATGTTCGGGCTCCGTGGCCTGTCTGGTGTAGCTGAAGGGGTCAACCGCCGCCGGGTGCTCGGCCGCTGGTCATGCCATGCAACGCCCGTGGTGGCCGTTGAGCGCCGCTGAACAACACGCTCGCCTGGATCTCGACGGCGCGTTGCCAGGCGGCCAACTCTGCTGCCCCCATCTCCGTCTTCGGCTGCGGGTCAAGATCGAAATTGCTGTAGGTGTCCTTGCCGCGCACCAGGATGGCAGATTCGCGGGGAGCGTGCTGGTAGGCCGCCGTGGGCACCATCTCGAGCAGAAACAGAATACGCCGGTCGTTGCCGACATTCGGCTTCGATGAGTGAATGATGGCGTTGTTGAACAAGGCGATCTCACCCGGAGCAAGCGCGAAATCCACAGCCCGCGTCTCGTCGAATGTAGCGTCGATGAACTGCTCGCGCGACAGCAGGCTGTCGGTCGCGAATGCCTCCTTGTGCGGCAGCAAGGGGCCGCGGTGCGAGCCGGGAATGCCACGGACGCAGCCGTTTTCGACGCCGGCCGGCGAAAGCGCCAGCGCGACGATCACGACGATCGGTTTCACGTCCGCATAGGCCGTGTCCTGGTGCCAGCCGGCAAATGTCTTGCCGTCAGGTTGCTTGGCGCGGAGCGAAGTTCCCCAACAGAGGATGTCCGGACCGATCAGATCCTGCGTGGCATCCAGAATCCCTGGCTCGCGGATCATGTCGTCGACCCAGGGGCAGATCATGTGCGCCTTCTGGTCGAGCTTCAGCCGATCATTTGGATAGGTATTCTCGAAAGCCTCGAGCTTTCGCCGGTAGTAAAGCGCGCGCTCCGCCGAGATCGCGCGAACTGGCGCGACAAACCCTTCCCGATCAAACGCCTCGACTTGGGCCGGTGAGAGCAGCTTAGGCATGGCAGGGTCCTGCACAGGATGGCCGCGGACATCGCAACAATGACCGGGTTCCCAGTTGGGATCAACGAGGCGTTGGTGCGGTTGCCGGATGGAGGGCGAGATGCCCCCAGCCCCAGCCCATCACATGATTGCGCGTGGGACGGGCGGCCTATCCTACGGTCTCCGCGCCTGCCGCCCGCCCTTCAGGCATTGACCGAGGCGCCCAATGACCGCCTTTGAGGCAAGGTCAGGGGCCTCCTACAACCTCCGGTCTATTCATGCATCAAGGCGGTTGCGTTGTGCTCGGTCGCGGATACGTTGGCGGCACCTGATCAAGCCATACGAGTGGCTGGCGATGCGATCACTCAGTTCGCGGCGTCGCGGCCGAGGTAGCGAAACCGCGTCTGGTCCCACCATTGACTGTCCAGCGTGCCGAGCAGCTCGACATCCAGCTCCTTACGGACCGTGTTGTTAAGCGGCAGGGCGATCGCATAATTCTGGCTGTCGAGGGTTATCTGCGTCAACTCAAGACGGGGGAAACCCTGCTGCAGCATCCAAGCGAGCAATGGCCGATCATAGACGAAGGCATCGATCTCCCCGGACTGAGCAGCGCGTAATCCTTCGGCGGCTGATGGATAGGAGCGGAACGCGATCCGCTGCTCAGCCAGGAAGTCGACCGTAGACGAACCTGCAACCGCACCGACGCGGACCGAACGAAGGTCATTGGTGGTGCGCACGACCCCCTGCAGCCGCTGCGTCGTCAGCGCTGAGGTAATTCCAGCGATGAAGACGGCAATGGTCACGACTGAAGCGACCATCCATATCACGGCGAGTACGCGCCCCGGTGTTGATCGCGGTCCCTGTTGCGCCGCGCCCGCCTGGGTCATCGCGATGGCAGACCACCATGCGCCGGCGACGAAGCCGCGCACCGCGCCGCCGCCGTAATGCTCATTGTCGCGCCGCTCGAAGATCCAGATCAGGCTGCCGACCAGCAGCGCAATCGACAGGAGCGTCAGAACTGCCTGGAGGAAGCGGATGGACAGAAACGTGCGGATCACCGGGAGCCACGCGGAGATGTCGCTGCGCGGAACGGCAACGCCCAACCCGGTCTCAAAGAACGGCTGGGTGAAGTCCATCACCTTGCGTCGATCAGCTGTCACAGTCAGTGCCGCCACGGCAACATCCATCTGCCCCGTCGCGACCGCATCGACCAGCTCTTTCACGCTTCCCCGCTCCTCGATGCGGTAGCGCAGATGCAGCCGCTCGGCGACATGCCGCCACAAATCGATGCTGATACCTTCCCAGGCACCATCCTGGCCTTTCATGGAGAAAGGCGGCGCGACCCGCGTGCCGACAACGAGCTCGTGGCTAGATTGCTCGACTGCCGGCTGCGCGACGGCGGTTGCCGCGCCGAAGAGGGTAATGAATCGGACGATCAGCATCAGGGCAGCCGCAACGTTGCGGAGACGGTCAACTTTGGTGTGCATCGTGAAAGCCTGCTGCTGTCCGGTGAATAATACACGTGAACGGACCGACACAGGATATCGCTCGCTGCGCGGGCTAGCTACGGCGGCTGGATGATCACCGATAAGAACAGGTCCCCGCAATAACTAAGCGCTTGCATCGTTATACAACCATATTGCACGGATCGGCTGGTTGGTGCCGGCCGCCGGGTAGGATAGAGGTCTCGCCTGGTCCTGCCATTGGACGTCCGCCGTGCCGTTCAAAGCCAATGCTGCCGGTCGCCACCACATCGCGCCACAGCGGCAGCCGGTGACGAACTGGTCGGATTATGACGCAGCCTTGCGCCAGCGCGGCAGTTTGACGATCTGGTTCACCGAGGCGGCGATCGCGGCTTGGCGCGCCGAACCGCGGACCACACGGGGCGGCCAACCACACCTCTCGTCCCTGGCAATCACGACGGCGCTGACATTGCGGGCGGTGTTCCGCCTGGCCCTGCGGCAGACCGAGGAACTAATTGGCTCCGTCATCTGGCTGTTTGGTCTTAATCTCGCCATCCCTAACCATTCCAGGTTGAGCCGGCGGAGCGAGACGCGGGCGAAAGATTGGTGTGTCAAGGGAGGTCACACCGCGTGGATCGCGACGCGGCTGTCGGCCACCACACACAGCAGCTCGAACAGCAGGTTGGCGGCGTTCAGTGCGGTCTGTCCGGTGGGATCGTACATCGGCGCCACCTCGCACAGGTCGGCGCCGACGAGATGCCGGCCGCGGAGGCTCTGCAGCATCACCTGCGCGTCGCGCACCGAGTAGCCACCGACTTCCGGTACGCCGGTGCCCATCGCGTTCGCTGCATCGAGCCCATCTATGTCGAAGCTGACATAAGTCGGACCATCGCCGATCACCCGGCTGATCTCGTCGATCACCCGCGCGCGACCGAGTGCTTCGAACTCATCCATGGTGATCACGCGCATGCCCGCCTCACGGCCCCACCTCGCATCGTCCGCGCTGAACTGGCTACCGCGCAGTCCTACCTGCACCATGCGCTTCGGATCGATCAGCCCTTCCTCCACTGCGCGGCGGAACGTGGTCGCGTGGTTGATGCGTGTGCCCATCAGCGTGTCGAGCGTGTCGGGATGTGCGTCGAACTGCACCATGCCGACAGGCCGATCGCGGGCGATCGCGCGCAGGATCGGCAGTGGCACGGTATGGTCGCCGCCCACCGTGATCGGCGTCGCGCGCAGGCTGTGAAGCTGCTGAAAGAACGCCTCGATCGCGTCGATGCTCACCGACAGGTCCATCGCATTGATCGCGACGTCGCCGACATCGGCGACCTCGCACAGGTCGAAGGGCGCAATCCGGCTGGTCGGATGCACCAGGCGAATGGTGCGCGAGGCCTCACGCACCGCGGCCGGCCCGCCGCGTGCGCCGGTGCGATAGTTGGTGCCGAGATCGAACGGCACGCCAACCAGCGCAATATTGATGTCCGCGCCGAGCGGCATGCGCGGAGCGCGCAGCAGGGTCGCCACATCGCCGAAGCGAGGTGACACCGAGGGGTCGAGGGGCCTCAGGCGGCGTGCTGGGTTCATCGCGTCCTCCAGGGTTATCGCGGAGCGCCATCTCCTGCCACCCGGGCGCCGTTGTCCACAACCCAGGAAACCCGCCGCAAGCAGGTCGAAATCAAATTAGGATGGTTCTTTCCATCCATCCCTGCACCGCAGGCACGCTCGCTTTGCTCATGCCGGAACCCGATTGATTTCGATGGTACCGGGGACGGGCGGCGAGACCGCGATCATCCCGAAAACCTCCCCCTGGTCGAGCCCGACGACCGCCCCCCGGCACAGTTCCAATGCCGCCACGAAGGTCGACGCCACGGCAGAACGCACGATGACCGGCTCGCCCCGCTTTTCCGCCGGCACCTCCGGCAGAAAGGCCTCCAGCGGCTGCGGCTCGCGCATCGCCGCGACACGTGCGCGCATCCGGATCAGGGCCTCCGGGATGCGAAACAACTCACCTAACGCCGGCCGGTAGATTGGCGTCGCCGCTGGCAACGCGTCGCGCCCGCGCAGCACCGTCAGGCACGCCTCCAGCAGCGCCATGTAGGAGGCGACGTGCGGGTCAGGCCCGGATGGTGCACGGGCGAACACGTCACGGCCGAGCTGCGGGCGGGCCTGCAGCCAAGCCGCGGCCGCCCGGATGACGCGCAGCTCGTCCAGGCGCGCGAGTTCACGCGCGGCGTCGCGCTCCGCCTCCTCTGCTGCTTCTGGCGACGCTGGGAACAGCAGGCGCGAGCGCAGCAGCACCAGCCGCGTCGCCATTACCAGCCAGTCGGCGCGGCGCTCGATCGGCACATGCGCCGCCAACCGTGCGGAGGCGGCAACGAACTGGTCCACGAGATCGGCCAGCGAGATGCCGCCGAGATCGAGGCGCTGCCGCTCCGCCAGGTCGAGCAGCAGGTCGAGCGGGCCGTCGAACCCGTCGAGATGCAGCACCGGCGCTGACGGCACGCGCGGCGGCGTGTCCCAATCATCCCACAACGCGTCACCGGTCGGGCGGACGGGAGACAGCGCTGCCTTTCCCCCCGCCCCGTCGTCAGGCATCGCCGGGCCCGTCGGTCTCGCCGTAGCGGGGCTGGGCGGCAAGGACGAGCGTCGGCCAGTCGCGCCGCAGCCGCAGGATGGCCTGCCACGGCGTCCAGTCGGCTGACAGGAATTCGTAGATGACGCGGGCCGAGCGACGCAGCCGCCGATCGCCATTCTCCTCCAGCACCCGGACCTGGCGCAGCGTCTGTGTCGTGCCCCAGTGCCGCCAGAGCCAGAGCCGCGCCGCCGGTGCATCCTCGCCGAGCTGGAGAATGGTGCCGGGGATGGGGACCAGGCGGTGCAGGTCGAGCGGACAGCCGCCCGCCTCGTGCCAGCGGGCCAGCACAAGGTCATGGCGGGCGGCGATGACCTCGCGCAGCTCGCGCGCCAGCGCGCGCGCGTCCGGCCCCTGCCCCGCCATCGGCGCCAACAGCCGCGCCGCCTCGTGATCGAGATCGAGATGCCAGGGGATGCCGCCGGTGCCGCGCGCCGCCGCGCGGAACCGCGCCACCTCGCCCGCCGGACCGCTCACCGTCAGCCGGTTGCGCAGCCAGTCGGTGTGGACCGGCGCCAGCTTCTCGCCCGGGATCCAAGGGCCTCTCGGCCCTTGGCGGGTCTGGGCAGAGCCCAGCCTTGCTGTCGCCGCCTCCTGCCTCACAGATCGAGCAGCCGCGCCGGGTTATCGACCACGATCCGCGCGCGCCGGCGATAGCCGCGCATGCTGGAAGAGTCCTTGTGCCGCGAATGCGGCATGATCTGCTCGTCGAGCGCGCCGTTCAGCGTCGCCTCGGTGATCATCCCGGCCCGCAGCCCGTGCGGCGACAACCGCTCGGCGTCAGGAACAGTGAGCTTCGCGGCGGCCGCCCGCGCCTTGAGGATTTTATACACCCCGTCGCCGGTCAGCCGGCCCTCGATCGTGCCGGCGGCGGTGATGCGGCGGAACACCGCCCCGCGCCGGATTTTTCCCCGGCGCAGCCAGTCCTCCAGCGCCCGCACCGGGCAGGTCTCTTCCCCACGCATGCGCGGCAACGCGACATCCGCCCCCTCCCCCGCTTGGTCGGTCTTCGAACGCGGGATGCGCACGATCACGCTCGCTTCTTCGAAGCGCAGGTGGGAAACGTCGATCCCGACCAGCTCCGAGCGGCGGAAGGCGCCGGCGAGGCCAACGAGAAACAGCGCCCGGTCGCGCAATCCGGCCAGATCGCCCGGGCAGACGGCGATCAGCCGCTTGACCTCCGTCGAGGTCAGCGCCGCCGATGGCCGCACCGGCCGGTGATGCTCGCGGCCGATGCCGGTCAGCGTCTGCCGGATCGCCGCATGCCCGGCCTGCCAGCTATGCCCGGTGCTGCGATGATGCCAGGCGATCGCGGCCACCCGCCGGCGCAGCGCGCTGCGCCCGATCGCCGGCGCCAGCGTCGCCAGCCAGGCCGCGACCACCACCGGGTGCACTGGCAGTGTTGTCGGATCGACCCCGTTCCGCCGCGCCCACTGGCAAAAATCGGCCCAGTCGCCTTTGTAGGTGGCGACTGTCCCCGGCGCGATCGATTTGCCGGCATAGTCGGCGGCCTTCGACAGCGCATCGGCCAATGGCCCATCGACCAGGATCAGAAGCTCGGGCGAGATGTCGCCCCCGCGCACCAGGCGCCCGACCAACGCCCGGGCCGCATTGGTGTCGGGGCGGGACCGCGCAGCCGGGAGAAGAATCTCGCCGTGCATTGGATCCGCGGGAATGGCGGCGGGGGGGAAATCACCCATAGGCAGAATCCTTTCCGGCGGCCCGGCGGCACCCTATAATCACCGCATGGACGACGTGACCCTGCCCCCTGAGCTGGAGCGATTTGCCGCCGAGGCCATCTCGGCCGGCCGCTACCGGGACCTGTCTGACGTGGTCGCGGCTGGCGTCAGCCTGCTGCAGCGAGCAGAGGTCGAACGTGCCGCCTTCATCAGGTCCCTCGAAGAGGCCCAGGCGGAGGCCGAGCGCGAGGGGTGGCACGAGCTGGAGGACGTGCTCGCCGAGGCAGATCAAATCATCGCCGCCAAGCGCGACGCAGCTTGACCCAACCGGCCCGGTTTTCGGGGACGGCGCGGCGGGAGTTTGCCAAGGCGCTGCGGGAGATGGAGCACGCTCTCGCGGCCCAGAGGCTGAAGCAGGTCGTCGAGCAGGCCGCCCGACGGATCGGCGAGCGACCGCTGCTCGGGCGCCGCGAACTGGCGCTTGCCGACGCGCGTTATCGTTTCTGGTCGGTGTCAGGGTTCCCGTATCTGATCGTCTACCGGCCGGACACGTCGCCCCCGTCGATCGTCCGGTTCGTGCACACCGCACGTGATTTACCGCCGCTGCTTGCTGACCTGCGCGACCCGCCGGACGTGAGCGAGGGAAATTAGGCGGGCGGACTGTCCCCCCGCCGGCGCGCGGGGAAACGTCCGCGAGGGCCGCCCGTGCCGTTAAGCCGTTGACAGAAAACGGCTCCCCGCCGCCTCCCCTGCCCTCTCCCACCGCTTCGCGCGTCACGTCGCCCCCGCCGGATGCCCGGCGGCAGCCTGCCAGAGCGCGTCGAATTGTGGCAACTGGGGTTTTGCGGGGGGGACCTCTTCAAAATGGTGATTTTGAAGCGTCACGG
>CAWGZJ010000016.1:0-57084 GCA_963826975.1 uncultured Alphaproteobacteria bacterium
CTTGTTCTTGATGTTGATGACAGAGTTTTCGCTCAGGCGGCCCATGCCGCCGAACAGGATCTGCGTCTTGCCCTTGATAAGCTGAGGCCGGCCAGCCAGGTCCGGGTTGAAACGTTCGACCCTTCTATCGTCAAGCGGGAGAACGCTGTACTTCGACTGCCTCGATCAGCCAGAGCCTCTGCAGTTCATGCAGTTTCCGCGGATTTTCTTTCGCGATGTTCCGCGCCTGGGCCCAGTCCTTGTTCGTATCGTACAGCTCCCAGACGTCGTCATCGAAGGCGGGCAGCGGTTTCGACACATCCCAGGGCGTGCTGTGCCGGGTCACGGCGGTCCAGCCCTTGTGATAGATGCCGCGATTGCAGAACATCTCGAAATACTGGGTCTCGTGCCGTTCGGCCGCTTTGGCGTCGTCGAAGGCATACAGCATGCTGACGCCCTCCATGGGGGCTTGCTGCACGCTGTTGACAATCGTCGGGTGCGGCAGACCGGCCGCTTCCAGGACCGTTGGGGCGACATCGATGACATGGCAGAACTGCGAACGGATCTCTCCCTTGGCTTTGATACCGTTCGGCCAGTGCACGATCGTGCCGTTGCGCGTGCCGCCCCAATGCGACGCGACCTGCTTGGTCCATTGGTAGGGCGTGTCCATCGCGTGCGCCCAACCGACCGCATAGTGGTTGTAGGCGCTGCGGTCCACCGAAATCATTGATCTTGCTCTTCAGAAACTCGACCGTTTCGAGTCCCGACATGCCATTCACCTATGGCCATTTCATTGAAGCTGCCGTTCAGGGTGCCTTCGGCTGAAGCGCCGTTGTCGCCGATGATGTAGATGACCAGCGTGTTATCGAGTACCTCCAGATCCTTGAGCGCATCGACCAGCCGCCCGACGTGGTGGTCGGTGTGCTCGAGGAACGCCGCATAGATCTCCATTTGGCGGGCGAGGACCGGCTTCAGCTCCTTCGGCATCGCGTCCCAGGCGGGAATTTCCTCGGGCCGCGCGGTGAGCTCCGCATCCGGCGGGATCACCCCCAGCTCCTTCTGCCGGGCGAAGATCTCCTCGCGCAGCTTGTCCCAGCCCTGATCGAACTTGCCCTTGTACTTGTCCGATCCACTCTTTCGGCACATGGTGCGGGGCGTGGCAGGCGCCGGGCGCGAAAGTACATGAAGAACGGCTTGTCCGGCATCAGCGCCTTCTGCTGGCGCACCCAGTTGATCGCCTTGTTGGTCATGTCCTCGGTGAAGTGATAGCCCTCCTCCGGGGTCTTCGCGGGCTCGATCGGCGTCGTGCCCTCATAGATCGCGGGGTAAAACTGGTTGGTCTCGCCGCCGATGAAGCCGTAGAAATATTCGAAGCCGCCGCCGCCGGTCGGCCACTGGTCGAACGGTCCCATCGGGCTCGTTTCCCACACCGGCACCTCATGACATTTGCCGAACTGCGCCGTCGAATAGCCGTTCAGCTTGAGCGTCATCGCGAGCGGCGCCTTGTTCTTCGGCAGGACCGAAGTGTAGCCAGGCGCCGAGGTCGCGATCTCGCAGATGCTGCCCATATTCACCGAGTGGTGGTTGCGCCCGGTCAACAGCGCCTGGCGGGTCGGCGAGCACAGCGCCGTCGTATGAAAGCGGTTGAACTTCAGGCCGTTGCCGGCGAGCCGTTCGGCGGTCGGCGTGCCGATTGGGCCGCCGAAGGCGCTTGAGGATGCAAAGCCGACATCGTCGAGCAGCACGATCAGCACATTGGGCGCGCCTGAGGGCGGGCGCAGCGGCTCGATCGGCGGAAACCTCGTCTCCGGATCCTTGGCGTCGTAGGTCGTCAGACCAACGTGCGCGCGGTCCAGGATCGGGAGGATGGTGCGATGAAGCTTGTCCTGATCGCTCATCGGATTGACCTTCCATGCATTGGCGGGATGGCTGGCTTTCGAAGCTGGCAACAAGCGCGGAACCTTGGTCTCCAAGGAATAATCACATAACAGGGATTCAGCCCGCTATCCATCTTGGGCAAGCATGCCGCATCAGGTCGGTGCCGCCGTCGCCGACCGATTTGGCTATGAAGCGGTCCGTGTCCCTCAGTGCAACGAGTGTCCGCTCGGGCCCTTCGTATGCCGGGAGCGGACGGTCTCCTTACGGCCAGACTCGGGCACATGGATTTTGGCCGTGAACGTCTCAGTTGGGTCGAATGCAGTGGTTTCTGTTTGAACGTTGAGCCACGACCTGCGGCAGGTTCCGCCCGCCCGGTCAATCAGGACAACACGGCCGAACGGCCTGTCATCATCTTCCTGAGTGCCGCCGCCGACCCCACGCTGATCCCAGCAGCAAGCGCCGCCGCTCGGATGCTCTGGCATTCTGCGGGCGCCGCGCGAGCCGCGTCCAGCTTCTTTCGTTTGAGTGCAGGGCGGCCGATCGCCTTGTCCGACTTCGTCCCATTCGCCTTGGCTCGGGCGATGCCGGGCTCGCCCCGATGTCCCGATATACAACTGCCGTGATCCAACCGTCCCGCTGTCCATAAATCCCCCATGCAAAGCGCCGACGGGATGCACGGAATTCCGCGTCTTTCAACGCCGCGGAACATCGTCCACAATACACTTGGTTTATGGACGTAAGATGAGTAGGATGCTGACAGTAAATCGAGGTTGCCATGGCCAAGCGCGTCGCTCTTTACCTTCGCGTCTCGACCGACTCTCAGACCGTCGATAACCAGCGCGCCGAACTCGACGCATGGGCGCTGCGCTCCGGCTACACCGTGGCGAAGGTCTACCAGGACGAAGGGATCAGCGGCGCCAAGGGCAGGGACAAGCGTCCCGGTCTCGACGCCATGCTGAAGGACGCGAACCGCAGGCAATTTGATCAGGTAGCAGTGTGGGCAGTGGATCGTCTCGGCCGCAGCATGTCCGATCTGGTGCGTACCCTGGACGATTTGAAAGCAGCCGGAATTGATTTGTACCTGCATGGGCAAGGGTTGGACACGTCCACACCCACCGGCAAGGCGCTGTTCGGCATGCTGGGTGTCTTCGCCGAGTTCGAGCGGTCCATGATAGTCGCGCGCGTCAAGGCGGGTCTGGAGCGCGCTAAGGCGACAGGGACGCGCACTGGCAACCCGTTCGGTCGCCCTGTTCTGTCTGCCAGAAAGACCGAGATCGCCCGTACGGCGCTCGCCAACGGCGCCAGCGTGCGCGCTGCTGCGAAGCTGGCGGGGATCAGCAAAAGCGCAGCCGGCAAGCTTGCGAAGGTCGCGTGACATGGACACTCTGACCTCGACCCCAGCCTGCTAGGTCGACGCCGATCACTGGCAGCGCTTACGCTTACGCGATGCGGTGACCGAATTTCACTAGTCCCTGGCTTCTAACTCTGACCCTGATCGTTGCACTGCTGCTGCCAGTATGCTGATGGGTCTCAACATCCTCGGCGGCGTGGCGACCTGGGAACGCGAGATCATGCTGGAGAGGCAGCGCGAGGGCATCGCCAAGGCTAAGGCCGAGGTGAAACACAAGGGAGCAAACCGACCGTCGCGGTTCAGGCGGACCAGATCAGGGCGATGCGCGCAGCCGGTGAGAAGCCGGCGCATATCGCCAGGCGCCTCGGGGTGGCGCGGAGCAGTGTGTATCGGATGTTGGAGGGGGCGGTCGGTGCCTCGGGCAGAGTGGCGGTGGTGGCGGACGGCTGACGGGTGGTCTCGCCGGCCCGAAGCTTGGTTCGTTGATTGCGGCGCACCCGGTCGGGTGACGGATGGATAGCGCCGTTGGCCGTCTTGGCCTGCGATCACCAAACACCCAAATGTCAGTGCCGATGGAGGACAGTCGATGCTCGCCCTGGTGAATACGCCGAACGGATCGGCTCCGATTGCACTGCGTGAGATCGCCGAACCAGTCCCTGCCCCGGGCGACGCACTGCTGGAAGTGCACGCATTTTCGCTCAACCGCGGCGAGCTCAGCTCGTTCGCGCGGAACGAGGAGGGTTGGGTTCCGGGGCAGGATGTCGCCGGCATCGTGCTGCGGCAGGCGGCGAGCGGCAAGGGACCGCCGGCCGGCGCCCGGGTCGTGGCACTGGTGGATGAGTTGGGCTGGGCGCAGCGCGTCGCCGTAATGGCGCACCGCATGGCGACGTTGCCGGACAGCGTCAGTTTCTCGCAGGCGGCGACGCTGCCGGTCGCGGGCCTGACGGCCTTGCGCACACTGCGTCATGGCGGACCGCTGGTCGGACGACGGGTGTTGATCACGGGCGCGGCCGGCGGTGTCGGGACGCTTGCGGTACAAATCGCGGCGCGGTCCGGCGCACACGTCACGGCTGTTGCAGGGCGTGCGGAGCGGGCGGCAGGGCTGAAGGCGCTTGGCGCGGACGAGGTTGTGGAGGGGATCGACAACGCCCGGGGCCGGTTCTCGTTGATACTGGAATCGGCTGGCGGTGCGTCGCTGGCGAAAGCAATCGAGCTTGTCGAAGCGAAGGGGACGATCGTGGTGTATGGCAACTCCTCGGCCGAACTGACGACAATCGGCTTCGCCAATTTCCGAAGCGCGGCGAACTCACGCATCCAGAGCTTCAGCTATTTCACCTCTGAAGCCGAGGAGCGATTTGCCCCGGACCTGGCATTGCTTGTCTCGCTGGTTGCCGATGGTTCGCTGAAGCCACAGATCGGTGTGGAGCGGGACTGGCGGGATACCCTTCAGGTCGCGGAGCAGTTACGCGACCGACGGGTTGCCGGGAAAGCGGTGCTGCTGACGGGTTCATGACGACATCGCTGCGGTGCGCGCCCCGCGGCTTAGGCGATGATGTTCGCGCCTGTTGTGCGCGGAATCACTCGTCACACAACGCCAGCGCATACTCCAACGCGCGAATCTTCAAATCGGCGCCTCTGTGCTGCGCCACCACCGCCGCCTACCGCCAATCCGGCCCGTCATAGCCAGCCGGGGGATCAACCCGGTCCCAACTGTCGGCCGCCTCCCGGCATGAGGCGGCAACGCGCTTTCGCAATCTGTCGATGGCGCTCGGCGCTTTCACCACCCTCCCGCCGAAGGCATCGAACGACATGCACAACCGAGCGAGAGGCTCCACGTTCGAAGCGTCACTTTCCAAGGTCCAGTGGGCGATCGCCGCCACGCTCTTCGTTCGTTCTTCGATATTCTTCCTAGCGTCTGGCGAGTTGGCCAGGAGCATGACGCAGCCGCCTGAGAAGGCACGACCGTCATCACGCCGTTCGACGATCGGGGGGTCCAATCGGACATTTATCGAGACGTTCTCGACCTTCATTTGAATGTCTGATGGTCCTGCCAGAAAGGTCATCTTTGACAGCTTTGCTTTCGAGAAGGTGGCCTTGAATGCCTCGATTGCCGCGATGCACCGTAGCGCTTCGTCTCTGTTGTAACCCACCTCGCGTCGCGCCTTATCGTTCAACCGATCCACTATGCCATCAAAATAGCGAAGGTCACCGGAGTTGCTTGTCAGAAAACGGCGCAAGGGGGACGCTATCTGCTGATAGGCGACAACCGACGCCCTGCGGGGGAATTTGGCCTTTCGGATCACAGCTTCCCGCTGTCCGGCATCGGTTGTACAAGAGGTACTCTGCAAGGTGATTCGCTGAGAACCGTGGGCGTCGATAGAAACCGTAGAATGGGGTGTCATCCATGGAAGACTATGTCCTCAGAGCGGAACTTGACGAACGAACGACGTTGTACGTCTCGACACTCGATCATCGGACATACGTTGAGCATGTCGGCGTAGATAACCTGGGCGGTGGAGAGGGATACTTCGTGATCCGAACGATTTGGACTGGAAAATTGGAGCGGTTCGATATCCTGGCGAAGGCCCCGTCGTTTGACGCCGCAGGAGACCTATTTGATTTGGTCGTTTGCCGGCAAAGGCGGTCCGCAGCGACTGCGTGAGAGAGGTCATGCACCGCTTCCCTTGGGCGCTCGATACTCTGCCACGATCGCGTCGCCGCTCCCTAACGGTGTCGTGGCCCGCTGCCGAGCCCCTTCAAATGCGGCAACTGCCGTTTCCCAGCCTCCGCCAGTCGGCACGATCGCCCGGACCATCAGAAGTGTCACCTTTCGCCGGCCATAGTAGCTGCCCTCCATCACCGCAAGCCATCCGCCGGAGCCGGCCTGCCGCAGCTTTCCGGCAGCAGCCTCGATCTCATCGTCCGACGGATCGGTGCGGCGGCCGATTGAGACGTGCCCGCCATCGGGCGTCAGGATTATCCAGCGCTTTTCAGCCGACACGTGGCACCTTTGAAGCCGGCCCCCTACTGGCAGCGTCATGGTCCGGCGTTCCTTCCGACGGTCGCGCGGTATCGGCTAGCACGCGGTGCAACGCATCCAGCGACAGCTTCCTGCCGTACTGCGCCTCCAACACGGCTTGGATCGCGCGAAGGGTGGCGCCGTCCGCCCGCAATGTGCGGGCATGGGTGATCAGCGTCTGTTCCGCGGCGTCAGGGACAAGCTCGCCATCCTCGCCAACGCGGAAGCCGAACGGGACGATACCGCCGAGGTAGCGGTTGCGCTGGCGCTGGTCGCGCTTCACCTGGGTAACTCGCTCGCGGATGCGATCACGCTCGGCTTCGGCGACAGCGGACAAGATGGTGAAGACCAGCTTGCTGATGCCGTTGCCGGTCACGTCCCCGCCGAGATCGATCATGTGCAGGCTGACTTGGCGGGCCTTCAGCTTGGCGAGCACGTCCAGCGCGTCCAGGGCGGAGCGGAACATGCGGTCCAGCTTCGCGGTGATCAGCACGTCGCCGGGCTTCAGGACTGCCAGCAACGCGATACCTTCCGCGCGCTGTGACAAGGGAACGGAGCCGGACACGCCCCGCTCAACGAACATCCGATCCACGGTCAGGCCGAGCATTAGCGCGTAGCCCGCGACCGTCCGCTGCTGCACGTCGAGACTCTCGCCTTCCTCGGCTTGCCTGGAAGTGCTGACCCGCGCGTATCCGTAAACTGCCATGGCGGCCACCCGTTCGCTTGTTCGGTTGCGAATTTGGGCGTACTCTTGTTCGCCTGCTTTAGCAAGCGAACAATGATGTCTTTCGCGTTGGATGCGCAAACCATCCGCCTCGACCCGCATCGACGTTTCATGGACTCAAGCCCGGGCGCGCGTTACAGAAAACAAGAAGCCTTCATGAAGTCGGAGTTGAGCTAAAGCTTGCCGCCAAGGGCATTCGGGTTGGCTGCAGGCGGGTTGCGCGACTGATGACGCAGGCCGGTCTTGCCGGTGTGTGTCGGCGCAAGTTCGTCACCACCACGGTCAAGGATGGTGGCCGCCAGGCGCGCGACCTGGTTGAGCGCAACTTCACGGCGAAAGCGCCTGATCGGCTGTGGGTCGCCGACATCACCTACATCTCGACCTGGGCAGGCTTTCTCTATCTCGCCGTCGTGCTCGACGCCTTCAGCCGCCGCATGTCGGCTGGTCGATGGCCACGACACTCGCCAAACAACTGGTGCTCGATGCACTGAGCATGGCGCTGCAGACGCGACGGCCCAGGGACGTGATCCATCACTCCGACCAGGGTTCGCAGTACACCTCGATCGAGTTCGGCCGCCGCTGCCGCGATGCAGGTATACGCCTCTCAATGGGCTCGGTCGGCGACGCGTATGACAACGCCATGTGCGAGAGTTTCTTCGCAACCCTCGAATGCGAGCTGCTCGATCGGTGTCGGTTCAAGACACCGGCCGAAGCGCGTCGTGCGGTGTTCGAATTCATCGAGGGCTTCTACAATCCGCGCCGCCGTCACTCCTCGATCGGATATCTCTCACCGATCGACTACGAGCGTCAGCGTCGCGCTGCGGTGGTCAACCCCGACGCATGCCAGCCGCCATCGTGCTCGCGGCCGTCAAGGACAAGCCCTTCGGGCAGCCCCAAGCGGGGCCGTCCTTGACCGCCGCTGGCGCGACGGCCGCACCATCGTGCGGGTCGGGACGGAAGAATGGAGGGTCCGGGCCGACGGGGTTCTCCCGGCCTGGCATCGCGGGGCTGTGCTACCAACGTCCGGGCTGGTTCATGCCGATCGCCACAGTCAAACAACTCTGCACGCCGAATGCCGTCGTCACGAGCGACAGCCTCGTCGAGCAGGTCGCGCAGATCGAAGACCTCGCCGCCCGGCAGATCGACGGGCGTGAGTTCTTTCGCCGTAACTATTTCACCGAAGGCCTCGACCGCCTGGTGAGACGTGGGTTCGATCGACTGGCCGGACGATCCGAGGATGGCGCATTCTACCTCACCCAGGCGATGGGGGGCGGCAAGACGCGCGCGATCCGGCCAACAATTCCAGTCACGCCGAGCAGAAGGAAGAAGGCGCCGATGACCAGCCCAGCACCTGCGATCGCACTGGGATTCATCGGCTCAATTAACACCGCTGCCGATGCCGCTTTCATCGGCTGCACGGCCATCGGCACGCCGTAGAATGCCCCCGACAGCGCATAAAACAGACCGAAGGTGGTCAGGATGCCGGTCGGGTCCATGCAGACAATTGTGATCGCGCCTATGATGTGTGGCAGGAAGGTGCCGAGATCGCCGAGCGAACCGGAAACCTCTTGAACATCCCACCCGAAGCGCGAGCGCACGAACGTCGGCGGCTCGTCGTCCGCCTGCGCCGCCCGACGCACTTTGATGGCCGGAATATGCAGGAAGCCTCGCCGCGCCTCCCCGATCGGGCGCACGCCGGGAGGTGTCTCTAGCTGGTCGGTCTCGACGCCCATACGGGTTACTTTACCGCCGCTGCCGCGAAAGAGGGAGGTCAGGCTCGGGCGCATTGCGCGGCACCACGACCGGGCGAGGCCGCCGTCCCTCCCGGTCTGCCGTCCGTGCGCTCGCCTCGATTGTCCGGGCAACGGGATAGTGAGAACTCCGCCCGCAAAATCGCACGTGCCGCGGAGTCAAATTGATGGAGAAGGCCAACGACCTACCGGTTGGCGTTCGCGTCATGGCACCTGTGGGGGATGTCCTGCACAGAGGCGTCATCGCAGAGTCTCCGGCGGATCACCCACAAGGTGAAGGCATGGTATGCGTCAAGTTCACACCACCGGTGAAAACCGCAGAACCCTTCACATCCATCGACTACATAACCTGCCCGGTCAATCGTGTGACGGCCGGATGGTTCTGATGGCCGGATTTAGGGCTTCTGGTCAGACTCCGGATGGAACAGACGTTGCCCGGCGATCGTGTAGTCGGCGATAGCGGCCTGCCCTTCCGGCGAGGCTAACCACGACGCGAAACGATGCGCCGGTTCCTGCTTGGCTTGCGGGTGGGTCCGCGGATTCAGCAGGATTACATCGTAGCGGTTCAGCAGGCGGGGATCACCCTCAAGCACAATCGCCATACCCGCCTTGTGGCCGAAGCTCAGCCAGGTGCCCCGGTCGGACAGGGTATAGGCGTTCATCGCCGCCGCGGTGTTCAATGCCGCTCCCATGCCGCCGCCGATGTCGCGATACCATCTGCCCCCGGCCGCAGGCGGGTCCAGGCCGGCTGCTTTCCACAGCCGTTTTTCCAGCGCATCGGTGCCGCTCTTGTCGCCGCGTGAGACAAAGGGAACTTCTGCTGCGGCAATCATCCTCAACGCGGCCACGGCGTCGCGGGTGCTCGCGAGGTGTGCTGGATCGGAGCTTGGTCCGACGATGATAAAGTCGTTCCAGGCGATCTCTTGGCGAGATAGTCCGTCGCCGGCGGCCATGAACTTCGCCTCCGCCTCCGGGTCGTGCACGAGCACCAGATCGGCATCGCCATGTGCGGCCGTCGCGAGTGCTTGCCCGGTGCCTTGGGCAATGACATGCACCTCGATGCCCGTTTCCTTGGTGAATTGCGGCAAGATGCGAGCCAGCAAGCCGCTATTTTCGACTGACGTTGTTGACGCCAGCACAATGGTCTGAGAGTCCGCCCCGCTTGCATGGATTGGATACGCAACGAGGAGTGACAATGTGCCCAGCATGGCAATGTGAAAAGGACGAAGCGACTTCATGCAACCTCCCGGGGAACGATACGTCGGACGCGGGCCTCGATGGCGAACGCGCAGGCGTTCACCGTAATGCTGATCGTGACCAAGACCAGGCCGAGCGCCAGCGCAAAGCCCAGGTGACCCTCGCTGGTTTCCAGCATGATCGCCGTGGTCATCGTGCGGGTGTATCCGGCGATATTGCCGCCGACAATCAGGATGGCTCCCACCTCGGAGATCGACCGTCCGAACCCCGCGAGGCTGGCTGTCAGGGCCTCCAGCCGTCCAATGGACAGGAGATGCGGTATGGCCCGGAGGCGGCTTGCCCCGGAGGCCAACAGGTCATCTCCGTAATCCCGCCAGACCCCTTCCATCGCGCGATGACTGAGCGCGACAACGATCGGAACCGCGAGCAGGAATTGCGCGACGACCATGGCGGTCGGCGTAAACAGAATCCCAAGAGTGCCGAGCGGCCCCGAGCGCGACAGCAGCAGGTAAAGCGCGAGACCGACGACGACCGGTGGCAATCCAAGTAGTGCGTTCGCCAGCAGGATCAGCAGGCGGCGGCCTCGGAAGCGGAACACGGTTAGAGCGGTGCCCAAGGGCAGGCCGCAGACGGCGGCGGCTACCGACGCCGACAGGCTCACGGCCAGAGACAGGGCGATGACGTGTAACAGCGTCGTATCGAGCCTGAGCAAAAGCCCGAGGGCCAGGCGGACGGTGTCGAGGATGTCTGGCACGCGTCCACTGCGGCGTTTAGTTGGCGCAAGAGTCAAGCCTTGGGCAAGGAGACCCAGCCGTCAAAAGGGCCCCCTCCCTGCCGCCCATTTAGCGCCTGGCAATCCTGCTTATCGCGTGACTGGCGCCTATACCGGAACTGGGTGACGTCGGGAGCGCGATCGTGTATAGTCCGTGGCGAAACTCCGTCCGGCGTGCGTCTGGTTCTATCGTGGCTGGTCCTTCCGTCCGGTTAGCCGACCAAAATTTGGGATACGTTCGATGGATGAGCTCGTCCCGGTTATACTCGGTGCCATATTCGGCGCGATCATCTGGCAGAGCACGAGCGGAAGGCTCCGCTTCGCGCTCAGCTTGGTCGCGGTGATCGTCTCGGGGACGGTCGCCACCGTTGCTAGTGGCGAATACCACCAAAGCTGGATCTACCTGTTGCTGGACTTCGGCGAGGCGGCGCTCGGTCTCGTCATCGGCTACGTGGTTGCGGCCCGGTTGTTGACACCGCGCACCGGCAGCCGCGCCCTGTGGCGCAAGGGCGACGCTCCGTAATCGAAATCTGTCCAACGCGGGCACCTTGGTCTCACGGTAGGAGGGATCCAGGCCCCCGCCCCGGACCGACGACAGGGTCGAGTTTGACAAGGGCCTTCCCGGCCCATCCGCTGACGCGGCCCGAATGGTGACTATGAAGTAGTAGACGCCCTGAGTGAACTCGCTGCGCCCTGAAATCGAGCAGGCGGAACTGTCCAGAGAAGGGAATCTCGCATGTCGTCGTTCGATGATCTTGCTCCGGTTGCGGATGCGTCCGCCTTCATATTTATCGGCTCCCTCATCAGAGTAGACGCCACCACGGCCGTCGTCTCGGTCGAGGAAGCGATCAAAGTACCTGTGGGGTTGCGCGACCTCGCCGGGCGCGAAGTGACGGTGGAACTACGCCACCCTCTCGCCGAGGGCCACTACACATTCTTCGCCGATCCGCTCTCCGTGGGCAGCGTGATCGCCGTCAAGGAAATCGCCCACCTCCACGGCAGGGAACGCCACGAAGCCGAAGCCGCAATGGAGCGTGGCTATGCCGCCCGCATGAAGCCGCGCCTGGAGGCCGCGTTCCTCGTGGCGCTGGGCAGCGTTGGCGACGTCCGCTCCCTGGTTCCACCCCATGAGCGACAGGGCCGGGTCACGTGGGCATTGGCCCGATTTGAGGTCGAGCGCGCCTTGAAGGGCAGAAAGCCTCGCCAGGTGGTGCTGGTCGGGCCACTCCACGGCACCAAGTTGCTGCAGCGTACACCAGCGCTGCGAGCGGGACTCCACGCGATCCTGATCCTGCAACGGCCGCCAAAGGAAGCGATCGACCGTGTCCCGGAGGGTGACCGCCAGGCAGCAGCGTTCATCGCCGACACTTCCGACATCCAGCCGCCCGACCGGCTTGAGAGCCTTGCGCGGATCTTAGGCGGTCCGGAAAAGGAGTGACGTTCATGCTCAAGATCGTCAACATGATTCCAAACAACTGGAGCGACGAAGAGAATCAGGACTGCGAGCCAAATATTTCCGTCAACCGGGCAAATCGTCTGGAGATTATTGGCACCGCTTTTACTTTCGACAATCCAGCCGGCACGTCGGCACTCAGCCCGGCCATGGCGGGCAACTTCGCGCCAATCTTCAGTTCAGTCGACGGGGGCGACACCTGGACGCTCCAATTCGTGCTGCCCAGCGGCGCCGGCGCCATCCTTCCCACCTTTGACGTCACCTGCCGTTACGGCGGCACCAGCGGCGAGGTATATTCCGGCCTGATCTCCGCGGCGTTGCCCGGATCGCCCATCATCATCAATCGCGCGCCGAATGCCTCCACCGCGCAGGCGACGATCACGACCGTCTTCGGCGATCAGCCGTTCCTTGAGGCGACGACCAGCGAGGCCGGCGGCATCAGCCAGGATCGGCTGTTTGTCGGCTATAACGTCAACGGTGCAAGCTCCACCATAAACGTGTACGCGAACGCAACGACATCGGCTGTGACGGCGGCCAACAACCTGGACGCACGCTTTCCGTTCGACATGCCGCCGACGCGCACGGCAATCCACGGCAACGGGACGATCTATTGCGCATTTTACAGCTACGACAGCGCATTCCAGGACCCCAACAGTCTGCGCAACGTGGTGGTTGTCAAGGACCTCAACTGGGGCACTTCCACGCCGGCATTCCAAGCCCTTGTCGATACGGGCGACGGAACGCCGGGAGGTACGCGTCGCAATCGGGATCACCAACCCTTGGTTCAACTCGAACTTCCTGGACCCGAACTTCGGCCACGACCGCTACGGCCCGGACCTCACCATCGCCGTGGACCCCAACGACGTCGATCGGGTCTACATCGTGTACATGACCGGGACATCGGCGTCGGATGCGACGTTGCATCTGCGCTGGTCGGCTGATGGTGGCCAGAATTGGTCCAATGACGTCCGGGCCATTCCCAAGGCCAAGAATCCCAGCCTCGCGATCAACACGCACGGCGTTGTCGGTTTCGTGTATCAGCAGGTGGTCGCCGCCAACTGGACGACGATTTTGGAGGTCAGCGACGACGGTTTTGTCTCGAGTTTCTTGTCGCACGTTCTAGCGATTACGCCAACGAACACACCGATCCCGGCGTCCGATATGAGGACGTATCTCGGGGACTACATCAAACTGCAAGCATTCGCCGAGGAGTTTTACGGGGTCTTTTGTGCCGGCAACGCGCCGGTGAAGGCGAATTTCCCCTCCGGAGTGGTTTACCAGCGCAACGTAAACTGGGCGACCCAAACACTGCTCGGCAACGACGGCGTGACGCCCGTCAACAATTCGATCGATCCTTTCTTTTTCAAGCTGCGCTTCGGCATTCCAAGAATGACGACAGCAATCGCAGACAATGGATTCTTCGGCATGATCTGCCTCCGCTCCTTCGCCGATGAGGGTTTGACCATCGACAACAGCGGTACCGGCATGTTGGAGATCACCAGCATCGTCACCGCGCCGCCCGACTTCGAGGCGCCGAGCGTGCTTACCTACCCGATCAAGCTGGACGTGGGCGATGCGATCAACATTCCGATCCGGTTCGCGCCGCTGAGCCTGGGGTTCAAGGCCGGGACGATCACGATCTTCTCAAACGACCCGGCCTCGCCGCATGTCGTGCGCGTCTCGGGCGATGCGCCGGCACCGCGCCTTAGCCTCGCGATCGCTGATAGCGGCAACTTCGGCAAGGTCTGCGTCGGCCACTTCGCCGACGAGCCGCTGGTGTTCAACAGCAACGGGCGCTGTGCGGTGACGGTGCGCGCGATCACGGCGACGGCACCATTCCTGGCGCCGGAGGTGCTGTCCTTCCCGCTGGTGATAGGCCCGGGCGATTCGCTCGCGCTGCCGATCCGCTTCGCGCCGGCTGTCTTCGGGCCGGCGATGGGCACGGTCACGGTCACGAGTGACGACCCCAGCAGCCCGCATGTCGTGAAGGTCAGCGGCGACGCGCCGGCCGGACGGCTGGTCGTCACCGGCTCGCTGTGCTTCGGCGGCGTCAAGGCGTGCTGCCGCGCCGAGCGGACGATCTCCATCTGCAACATGGGCGCGTGCGTGCTGGACGTGACGAGCGTGGCATTCAAGCGGAAGAATCCGCACTGGAAGCTGATCAACAACCCGTTCCCCGCCAAGTTGCCGCCGGGTGCCTGCCTCGGCCTCGTCATCCGCTACAAAGCGACCGAAAAGTGCCCGATTGCGTGCGAGCTGGTCATCACCAGCGACGACCCGACAACGCCGGTGAAAACGTTGGACGTGATGGCCTACACGATCTGGGACGAATGCTGCTGCAAGTCTGACTGCGACAAATGCGGTGGCAAGGGCTGCGAGCGGTGTCGCTGCAAGGGCAGGTGCGACGGCGCCGCCGACGATTGCTGCGCCGACGAGGACGACGACTGACACTGCCGTGCAATAAATCAGCCCGGGATCGCCTCACGCAGCAGCGCGACGGAACGGCGCACGCCGTCGATCGGCGGCAACGTCATGTCCTCGTGCTCGATCGACAGCACGTCGTCGTAGCCGGCCTCGCGTAGCGCGGCACAGAATTGACGCCACCATCCAACACCATGTCCGTCGCCCAGCGTGACGTACGACCAAGCGCGGGCGTCGAGCCGATCCATTGGTTGCACGTCGATCTTGCCGTTCACCGCGGCGACAGGCGCATTGATGCGCGTGTCCTTGGCGTGCACGTGATGGATCGCTTCACCCAGCGCTGCCACCGCGGCGAGCGGATCGGCGTCCATCCAGAACAGATGGCTGGGATCGAGATTGGCGCCGGCCACTGGCCCGACCGCCTCGCGCAGGCGAAACAATGTCGCGACGTTGTAGACGTTCTGCTGGCCGTGCAGCTCCAGGCACAGCCGTACCACGCCGGCTTCCTGCGCTTCCTGCACCAGCTCGTGCCAGTAGGGAATCACTTGCTCGGACCATTGCCACTCCAGCACGCGCGCGGCTTCCGGCGGCCAGGCGGTGGTGATCCAGTTCGCGTTGGCGTCGCCGGGTCCGCCCGGACAGCCGGACATCATCACGACGCGCGGCACGCCAAGCAGGCCGGCGAGGTGGATCGTTTTGCTGGTGACGTCGCGATGTGCGCGGCCGGGCTCGCCGGGATGCAGCGGGTTGCCCGAGCAGTTCAGCGCGCTGATCGATAGGCCGTGCGCGGCGATCTGGGCGAGGAAGTTGTTTTGGGCCGCAGCGGAACCCAGCAGTGCATCGAGCTTCAAATGCGGCGCGGAAGACCAGTTGCCGCAGCCGAATTCCAGCGTGGCGATGCCGAGCTCCGCGGTGGTGCGCAGCAACTCGGGTAGCGGCAGATTGGGCAGGCCGTCGGTGACAAGGCCGATGCGCATGTCACGCCGCCTCATGCAACGTCGAGCCGGTGTCCAACGTCGTCGCGCGCCGCAAATCGCGCGGCTGGTGCTCGTCGTGCGGCCGGCCGCGGTGCATCGTGCAACGATTGTCCCAGATCACCAGATCGCCTACCCGCCATTCGTGCCGGTAGACAAACATCGGCTGCGTCGCGTGCGTGGTCAGGTCTAGCAGCAGCAGCAGCCGGCCATCCGCCACCGGCCAGCCGATCACGTGCGAGGCATGCGCCGACAGGTAGAGCGTCTTGCGTTTCGATACCGGATGCAGCCGCACTAGCTTCTGCGGCGAGGGTGGGTATTGTTCGCGCTCGCCCGGCGGGAACTCGGTAAAGCCGATCTGCGCGCGCGACCAGAACACATCGTGCTCGATAATCAGCCGGTCGATCGCCGCCTTTGTCACCGCCGGCAGCGCATCGTAGGCCGCGCGCATGTCAGCGAATTCCGTTTCGCCGCCGCCTAGTGCCGAAGCCGGTGGCACCGCAGCCGCGTGCAGCATCCCCAGCACGACCGGCACTGGCATGTAGGAGGCGTCGGTGTGCCACAGCCGGTTGCCCAGGCTGTCCAGTCGGCGCCGGTCGTCCAACGCGCGGACATTGCCGTGCAGGTCCAGGTTGGAGATGTCGCCGATCTGCGGAATCGCCAGCCGGCGTGGTCCGCCGCGGGCCGCGGCGCGGCCGATCTCCAGCTCGCCGAATCGCGCGGCGAAGTCGTGCAGTTGCGCGTCGCTCAGGCGCTGGTCGTGGAACACCAGCACGGCGTAACGGTCGATCGCGTCCCAGATGGACTGGACCGTCGCCGCATCGATGCCGCGGCTGAGATCAAGGTTCGCGATCTCTGCGGCGAAGTCCTGGCGCAGCGGGCGAATTTCCATGTCATATCTCCGCGGGGTGCACCGAGCGGCCGGTGCGTGAGGATTCCAGGGCGGCGTCGGCCAGCAGCAGCGCGCGCAAGCCGTCCTCGCCGTCGGGGCGCGCATTGGCGCCCCCGATGGCCGCAGCGACGAAGGCGGCCAACTCCGCGCGATACGCTGCGGCGTAGCGTTCCAGGAAGAACGGCAGCGCCGGGTCGGTGCGGAAGCCGGTCGCGTCGGCCAGTTCCACCGTTGTCGGCAGCACGTTGCCGGTACGCAACAGACCTTTGGCGCCATGTGCCTCGATGCGCTGGTCGTAGCCGTAGCTTGCGCGGCGCGAGTTGGAGATTTGGCACAGCCGGCCGGATGCCGTGCGCAGCGTCGCCACGGCCGTATCCACATCGCCGGTCGCGCCGATTGCAGGATCGACCAGGCAGGACGCGGCGGCAGTGACCTCCACCGGCTCCTCACCCAGCAGGAAGCGCGCCATGTCCAGGTCGTGGATCATCATGTCCCGGAACAATCCACCGGAGCTTTCGACATAGGCGATCGGCGGCGGTGACGGATCGCGGCTGATGATCGTCAGCAGCTCCAGCGCGCCGATCTCGCCGGCATCGAGACGTGATTTCAGCGCGGCGAAATGGGGATCGAAGCGGCGGTTGAAGCCGACCATCAGCACGATGCCGGACTGCCGCACGGCGGCCAGGCAGGCGCGCACACGGTCCACCGACAGATCGATCGGCTTCTCGCAGAACACCGGGCGCCGGTGCGCCGCCGCGCGCTCGATATAGTCGGCGTGGGGTGCGCGTCGGCGAGGCGATCAGCACTGCATCGGCTCGCATCGCGTCCTCGATTGTGAGTGTGCGTGTCCCCAAGGTGTCGGCCAGGCACGTGGCGGCATCGGGGACAGTGTCTGCGATGCCGGCCAGCCGCGCGTCGGGGTGTGTCGCGATGTTGCGGGCATGGATGCGCCCGATCCGGCCGGCGCCCAGAACCGCGATCTCGAGCATTGTTCCTCCCAGGTTTTTCGCGCGACAATCCTATCAGGAGGACACGCCCATGGCCACGATCCGCCTGACCGCAGCGCAGGCTCTGGTGCGCTATCTTGCTGCGCAGCGCGGCGAACTGGACGGTGCGGAGGTGGCGCTGTTCGCCGGCGTCTGGGCGATCTTCGGTCACGGCAACGTGGCAGCGCTGGGCGAGGCGCTGTATGAAGCGCGCGACGCGCTGCCGACCTTCCGTGCGCACAACGAACAGGCGATGGGCCATGCCGCGATCGGCTTTGCCAAGGCGACCCGGCGGCGACGCATGATGGCGTGCACCAGCTCGATCGGGCCGGGGGCGAGCAACATGGTCACCGCGGCGGCGCTGGCCCATGTCGATCGGCTGCCGGTGCTGTTTTTGCCGGGTGACGTGTTCGCCTCGCGCCGACCGGATCCGGCGTTGCAGCAACTGGAGGATTTTGGCGACGCGACTGTTTCAGTGAACGACTGCTTCCGTCCGGTGTCGCGCTATTTCGATCGCATTGCCCGCCCGGAACAGTTGCTGACCGCGCTGCCGCGCGCGATCGCGGTGCTGACCGATCCGGCTGAGTGCGGGCCGGTGACGCTGGCGCTGTGTCAGGACACGCAGGCCGAGGCGTTCGTGTGGCCGGAGGCGTTCTTCGCTCCGCGCGTCTGGCGGCCACGGCGGCCGCCGCCGGATGCGGGCGAGCTTGGCGCGGCGGTGGCGACGTTGCGTGCGGCGCGGGCGCCATTGATCGTGGCGGGCGGCGGTGTGCTGTATTCTGAAGCAACCGATGTTCTGGCGCGGTTCGCCGAAATGCACGGCGTGCCGGTGACGGAAACGCAGGCCGGGAAAGGTGCGCTGCCGCACGACCACGCGCTGAACCTAGGCGCGATCGGGGTGACCGGCACGGCGGCAGCGAACAAGGCGGCGGCTGAGGCCGATGTGGTGCTGGCGGTTGGCACAAGGCTGCAAGACTTCACCACCGGCTCGCGCACGTTGTTCTCCGGGCGTATCATCGGGTTGAATGTGCAACCCTTCGATGCGGGCAAGCACGGAGCCCTGCCGCTGGTCGCGGACGCACGCGAAGGCCTGGCCGCGCTCAACTCTTCGCTGGCTGCGCATCGTGCACCACCCACATGGACCGCTGCTGCCGTGGCATGGCGCATGAAGTGGCAAGCGCAGGTGGGCGGCGCCACCGCGCCGGGAAATGCCGCGCCACCGACCGACGCACAAGTAATCGGCGCGGTCCAGCGCGCGGCGCCGCGCGGCGCCGTGCTGGTCTGCGCCGCGGGTGGTTTGCCGGGCGAGCTGCACAAGCTATGGCGGGCGGAAGGACCCGGCAGCTACCATCTGGAATACGGCTATTCCTGCATGGGCTACGAGATCGCAGGCGGCCTCGGGGTGAAACTCGCAGACCCGTCGCGCGAGGTGATCGTGATGGTCGGCGACGGCAGCTACCTGATGCTGAATTCCGAGATCGCGACCTCGGTCATGCTGGGGCTGCGACTGACCATAGTGCTGTTGGACAATGGCGGCTTCGGCTGCATCGACCGATTGCAGCGTGCCACCGGCGGTGCTGGATTCAACAACCTGCTGGCCGATGCGCGCCATGCGGAACTGCCGGGCATCGACTTTCGTGCGCATGCAGCCAGCCTTGGCGCTATCGCGGAACAGGTGAGCGACCTTGCCCCGCTGGAGGACGCCGTACGCCGCGCCCGGGCCGCACCGCGCACCACGGTGATTGTCATCGCGACCGATCCGCGCGGCAGTACCCAGGCCGGCGGGCACTGGTGGGATGTCGCGGTGCCAGAGGTGTCATCGCGCGACGAGGTGCGCGCGGCACGATCGGCCTATGAACGCGCCCTGGCGGCGCGCGACACGGGGCCCGACGCATGACGGTTCGGATCGGTACCAATCCGATCGGCTGGTCCAACGACGATCTGCGTGAACTCGGCGGCGGCACGCCGTTGGAGACCTGTCTCGCCGAGGCTCACGCGGCCGGCTTCACCGGCATTGAACTGGGGCACAAATTCCCGCGCGACGCGGCGTCGCTGCGCCAGGTGCTGGATGCGCACGGGCTTGCGCTGGCGTCCGGCTGGTATTCCGCCGCGCTGCTGCAACGCGACGCAGCAACCGAGCTGACGGCGATGCAACCGCATCTTGCGTTGCTGAAAGCGCTCGGCTGTTCGGTGCTGATCCTGGCCGAGACCTCGAACGCGATCCACGGCGAGCGCGCGATCCCGCTGTCGCGCCGGCCGGTGCTAACCGACGCCGACTGGCCGCGCTTCGCGGATCGGCTGACCGCGCTGGGCGACGCGATCGCCGCCGAGGGATTAGCGCTGGCCTATCACCATCACATGGGGACCGTGGTGCAGAGCGGCGTGGATATCGACCGGCTGATGGCGCTGTGCGGGCCGAGCGTGGCGCTGCTGCTGGACACCGGGCACGCTACCTTCGCCGGCGCCGATCCGACCGCGCTGGCGCGGCGTTATCGTGACCGCGTTGCGCATGTGCATTGCAAGGATGTCCGACCACGCGTGATGGAGACGGCGTGTGCCCAGGACTGGAGTTCTCTCGACAGCGTTGTGGCCGGCGTGTTCACCGTGCCCGGCGACGGTGTGGTGGATTTTCCCGCGGTGCTGGCGATGTTACCCGACCCCGCCGGCTGGCTGGTCGTCGAGGCCGAACAGGATCCGGACAAGGCCAATCCGCTGGTCTACGCCCGCATGGGGCACGGCAATCTGGTCACGTTCGCACGACAGGCGGGGATGCTCTACGCGCCGAACCCAGTCACCCTACAGGAAGCGTTGGGCTTTGTGGTTCGAGCCTCGCGGACCGGCTTGTAGAAAGAACAGACAAGAGCGGACAAATACCGGTTGGCACCGAGGCCTCAACGATAATTGATACTCTATTTTTCAAAGTGTACAGCGGCAACCGGCGGAATTATGGTTGGCACGACTAAGTAGTTTTATTTAAGATCTGGGGAGCCGTTAATGCCGGTGAGGCTACCCCGCCGGTGACGGCCCCCAGACGATAGTAAACGCCGTCATTGGTTATGACGGGACTCGGAAGCCGCAACTGCTGTTCAATCTGGCCATGATTGTTGATCGGGTTGGAGACAAGCCTCCCGCCAGCCGGCCGAACCGCGTCAGAAGATTCAACGCACCTGCCTGCGTTTTTGGTAAAGCCATCTCCAATCGCATCAGGATCGGCGAATTCCATACTCTTCGCGCAGAGAACGCGGAGGCGGAGATAACCTAAGACCGTAACGTTGGCAATGTGGAAGACCCGCAATAACAAGGCGCCTATCGTTCTGCGTCTTGAGTTGATACGCCGCAGACCATGAATGCTCCGTAGGCCTATAAGGTGTTCGCAGACCGACGCTTGGACAACCGACGTAGGTTATGCCAAACTTGCACTGGATGGCGCCCTGAACATCGTCTTCACGGCGTTGATCTCAGAGGAGGTAGCGGCCATGCGAACCTTCCAGAAAGCCGCGTTGCTGGCGTGTCTTTTTGGGGCCTCTGTGGCTTCGGCCCAGACCCCACCGCCTCGTAAGCCGGGCCTTGATCGGATTGGTCACATCGTCGTCTTGTTCCTGGAGAACAGGAGCTTTGACCATCTCTACGGGACATTCCCGGGCGCTGATGGCGTCGAACAGGCTGGGTTCTCCGCGATCCAGGTGACGCGAGATGGCCGGCCATATATCACCCTCCCTGCAGTGATCCATGTGCCTGGAGCCTCGCCAAGGATAGATTCCCGGTTCAATCAAGTGCTCCCGAACGGTCCGTTCCGCGAGGATCGATACATCGGCCTAAATGAAAGGACGGGCGATCCGGTTCACCGATTTTATCAGGAACAGGAGCAAATCGACGGCGGGAAAATGGACAAGTTTGTCGCGATCTCAGACGTTGGGGGTCTCCCCATGGGCTATTTCGACGCCAGCTCTCTGGGCCTGTACCAGTTGGCCGGGGAATTTACTTTGGCTGATCACTTTTTCCACGCGGCGTTCGGGGGAGCGCTCCTCAACCATATGTGGCTCGTTTGTGCCTGTACGCCGCGTTACCCAGATGCGCCGGAAGATCTTATTGCCCAGGTCGACGCCTCCGGGCATATGGCGCGCGACGGTGCGATTACGCCCGACGGCTACGCAGTCAATACGATTGAACCTCGGTCTGCGCCGTACGATCCGAACGTCTCTGACGCAGGCCACCGGCTACCGCCGCAGACGATGCCCACCATAGGTCGCAGTCTCACTGACGCTGGCGTCTCGTGGGCTTGGTATTCCGGCGGATATGCCGATGCGGCATCTGGGCATCCTGATCCAAGCTTCATCTACCATCATCAGCCGTTCCTGTATTTCTCGGACTACAGCGAAGGTACCTCAGGGCGCGCCGAACACCTGAAGGACGAGCGGGATATGATGCGGGCTATAGACAACCGCACGCTTCCTGCCGTGAGTTTCTACAAACCGATCGGCAAGGACGATGAACATCCGGGCTACGCTGATCTCACTCGCGGGGACCGTAATGCCGACATGATTATTTGGGCCATTCGGAATAGCTTCATCTGGGATGATGCGGTGATCATCGTCACGTACGCCGAGAACGGGGGCATATGGGATCACGTTGCGCCCGCTAAGATTGATCGGTGGGGCCCTGGCACACGCGTCCCTGCCATAATCATATCACCGTTCGCCAAGCGTCACTTCGTAGATCACACAGTCTACGATACGACCTCCATACTCAAGCTTATCGAAACACGCTGGCATCTCGTGCCTCTCGGCGCGCGGGATGCCGGCGCGGCGGACCTCACCAATGCACTACAACTTGACTGATCGCGCCGAGACGAATCGAGAGGGCTTTCAAGCAGCGCGGTCACTGTCCTGACGTAGACGACTTGACAGCAATTCTCCGGTCCGTTCGAGCACGGGATATGCCGCAGCTGCGACCAGATGCGTGTTGACGCTCTTGAGATCCCGCAGCGCGTCAAGATGAAGGGTGCTGGTTTCCGCTGTGTCGAGGCGTCCCGTTCGTAGTCGATCGAAGTGAGTCTCTGTCGCTGCCGCCTCCAGGCTGCGGAAGACCTCCTTCTCGCCGACCAAAAGACGCGCTGCACGCTCGTCGGCCGTCATGAAGAGAGAGGCCGCCATGCGCAGATTGACGGCCAGTCGGTCGATCATCGCCAACAGTTCAGCATGACCTTCCGGCGAGAACATGACTCCTCGCTTGAGCTTTTTGGTTGCAATACCCAGAAGGTTCCTCTCGATAAGGTCGCCCGCCTGCTCCATGTTCGTGGCGAAAGTGAGAATTTCCCTCACCCGGCGATGGTCCGCCGGACTTAGGGCCTCGGGATCAATGGATGTGATGTATGCCTTTATCGCGGTATTAAGCTTGTCGAGAACGTCATCGAAGCGCTTGGTTTCGCTGATCTGACGGCGATCACCCTTATCGATTGCGTCGCGCAGGCCCGTGAGCATCGTTCCGAGAACGTCAGCCAATCTCAGGGCTTCCCTCGCGGCGCCTCCCAAGGCGACCACCGGGGTCTCTCGCGCCACGGGATCAAGATACATGGGACGGGCAGGATCGGCCTGATCTATTCTATCCGGAAACCCGCGCCGAAGCAGGGATGCATACGGCCCAAGCAGTGGCAAGAAGATCAGCGCCGTTATGAGGTTGAAGGTAAGCGGTGCTCTGCCGCCCTTCTTTAACGGCGGCCGCGGAAGTGCTTGTCCTGCCTGAGGCAGGGGGCTTCGAGCTATCGTTATGTTTGACGTTAATGATGACGTGAAGAGCGAATATCGGCGTGTTGAGGTCCTGACGGGGCCTGGTCGACGTCGTCGCTGGTCCGGGGATGAGAAGGCGCGGATAGTTGCGGAGACGTTGCTGCCTGGCGCGAGTGTGTCGGAAGTTGCTCGGCGCTGGCAGGTTTGTTCGCAGCAGGTCTTTGGCTGGCGACGCGCAGCGCGCCAGGGTGTGACGCCCGTGCTGGCTAAAACACCCGGTCCCGCCACGCCTGTCTTTGTTCCGATCGTCACCGAAGCCATTCCGTCCACGGCGGCGCCACGCCCAGCCTCGGCAGCCGCAGTGATCGAGGTCAAGCTGGCGGGCGCCGTAGTGCGAGTGGTCTCCGGCATGGATGATGCGCAGTTGACTGCGGTGTTGCGGGCGGTTCGTGCCTCGGTGCCACGACCATGATCAACATTCCCGCCGGCGCTCGGATGCTGCTGGCCACACGTCCGATTGATTTTCGAAAAGGGGCCCATAGCCTGGCCGGGCTGGCGCAGGAAGTTCTGGCGGAGGACCCGTTCTCTGGGGTGGTCATCGTCTATCGCGCGAAGCGGTCTGATCGGGTGAAGATCTTGGTCTGGGACGGCAGTGGCCTGGTCCTGATCTGGAAGCAGTTGCAGCAGGGATCGTTTCGCTGGCCACCGATCGTGGATGGGGTGATTAGGCTCTCGGTGGTCGAGTTCGTTGCGTTATTTGACGGCCTCGATTGGACGCGCGTTCAGACGACAAAAGGGATTTCAGGCCGACCGTTGCGGTGTAGGATTTGCCTATGACCGACGCCACGCACAATACGTCGCAGAACTTGCCTGAGGATGTTGCCGCATTGCGCGCGTTGGTGCTGACGGCGATGGCCGAATGCGACGCCCTCAGAGCCGAGCGTGACGTGGCGGTCAGCGAGCGGGACATCTTGCTGACACAGAATGACCGGCTGCGCCATCTGCTGCTGAAGCTGACGCGGATGCAGTTCGGTCCGAAGTCCGAGCGCTTGCCGGAAGAGCAGCTGCAACTTGGGCTGGAAGCTCTCGAGCAGGCGATCGCCAAGGGCGAGGCGGAAGCCGAGAAGCGCGATCGCGAGCTGCGCCAGGACAATGCGGCCAGGCGGCGGGCGAGCCGCGGCGCCCTGCCGGCCCAGCTGCCGCGGATCGAGGTGACGCTGGTTCCGGACGACACCGCGTGCCCTTGCTGCCGGGCCGCGATGACGGTGATCGGCGAAGACAAGTCGGAGCGGCTGGATGTTATCCCGGTGCAGTACCGGGTGATCGTGACCAGGCGACCTAAGTTCGCCTGTCGAGCCTGTGTCGGTACCGTGGTGCAGGCGCCCGCGCCGGCGCGGCTGATCGAAGGCGGCCTGCCGACCGAGGCACTGGTCGCGCAGGTGGCGGTCGCGCGCTTTGCCGATCATCAGCCGCTGTATCGCCAAGCGCAGATGATGGCCCGGCAGGGCGTGATCCTCGATCGCTCCACATTGTCGTTCTGGATCGGGTATGCGGCGGCAGAGATCGCCCCGGTGGTCGCACGGCTGCGCGCGATGATGCTGGCCTCGACGCACATCTTCGCCGACGAGACCGTCGTGCCGGTGCTCGACCCTGGGCGTGGGCGGACCAAGCAGGGCTATTTCTGGGCCATCGGACGTGACGACCGGCCGTGGCGCGGCGGCGAACCCCCTGCTGTCGTCTATAGCTACGCACCCGGCCGAGGGCATATCCATGCCGCGGCGCTGCTCGGCGGCTATCGGGGCATCCTGCAGTGCGATGGCTATAGGGCCTACAAGGAGCTCGTGGGCGCCAAGGCTGCAGACCCTTCCATCACGCTGGCATTTTGTTGGAGCCATGTCCGCCGCGGCTTCTACGATCTGGCCAAGGCGAAGGCGCCGACTGCGATCGAAGCGCTGCGGCGGATTGCCGCCCTCTACGAGATTGAGGACCGCGCGCGCGGCAAGACGGCGGTTGATCGATTGGCTGCACGCCGCGCCGAGAGCAAGCCGCTGGTCAGCGCGATGCGGATCTGGTTCGAAACGCAACTGGCGAAACTGCCCCCCCGCGGTCCGACCGCGGAGGCGATCCGCTATGCCCTGAATCATTGGAATGGGCTGCAGAGATTTCTCGACGATGGCCGCATCGAGCTCGATAGCAACAGTATCGAGCGCGCCATGCGCCCCGTTTGTCTGTCAAGAAAGAACTCCCTGTTCGCAGGCAGTGACGAAGGAGCAGAAAATTGGGCCTGCTTGGCCTCGCTGATCGAAACCTGCAAGCTGAACGAGGTCAATCCGCAGGTCTATCTCACCGACTTGCTGACCCGTCTGGTCAACGGATGGCCTCAGAACCGCATTGACGAATTGATGCCCTGGCACTGGGTCACAGAAGGGCAACCCGAAATCACCGCAACACCCCAAGGGCCATAGAGCACCGCTTACGGTTGAAGGCGGTATGGAAGTCTGCCACAGCGCGCGCGTTGTCAGGTTCGATCGACACTATCAGCCGGCCTATGAGCGGCAGTACTGACAGAGCTATCGCGACGCCAACCGCTCGATTGATCAAATTGCCAACCGCCACTCGGCGCGCTGCAGGGTCTTGCCCGGTCGTACCCTCTAGAACGGGGTTGATGGCCGTCCCCAGGTTGGCACCCAGAACGAGAGCAAATGCTGCGTCCGGTGGCACTGTCCCTTTGGCTGCAAACGACATGACGAGCAGTACGACGGCAACGCTCGAGTGGGCGGCCCAGGTAAGGCCTGCTGCGACAATCACATCCAGCAGGGGCTGCGTTGAGATCGCGCCCAACAATAGCCGCAAGCTCGGTACATCCTCATAAGGCGAGAGCAGGTTGATGAATTGGCTGAGTGCCATGAGCATGAAGGCCAGCCCGATCAACACGCGGCCAAAGTCGCGCGGCCCTGCCGAGGCGCGGCGAAACAACATAACACCGATCAAGATCAGTGCGGGGGCGACTTCGGTCACGTTGAATGACAGGATTTGAACAATCAGCGTGGTGCCGATGTTTGCCCCTAGCATGACCGCGAGTGCCGGGATGAGCGCTACCCAACCGCCGGCCGCGAAGCCCGTGACCATCAGGCCGGTGGCAGTGCTGCTTTGCAGCAAAGCGGTGACTCCAATTCCGGCAAGGCAGGCCCTCCATCGGCTTTGCATTGCGGTTCCGAGGAAACTGCGAAGCCTCGCCCCAAATGCCCGCTGGATGCCTGTTTGCACCATCCGCACACCCCAAAGCAGAAGTGCCACGGACCCGGCCAGGTTCATCAAGGTAAGAGGGAAGTCCATCGCGCACCTCCTGTCAGGGCGTGAGCTCGCGCGGTCATGCCGACAAGCGCCTCAGCGCCCTGCCCCAAAGCGTCACACGGGCATAGCGCAGCCGGACACTACCCCGCCACATCCAATAGAGGGCCCACCCGGCGGCAAGCGCTCTGGCGGCGTCAAGACGGGACCAGGGCGGCTCCGCAGGCATCGAGGACAATCCCAACCTGGGCACCGGTAGTGCGCGGCGCCGCGACGTTCGCATCGATGACGAACAGTTCTTTCGCCACCCCGTCCACCGTGACCTGGTATTCCATGTGGTCGCCGAGATAGGCCGCCTTGGCGATCCGTCCCGTCAGCCCGTCGCCATGGACGCGAAGCCTCACCGCTCTCGGTCGGATGGCGAGCTCCGCCGGACCAGGGGGTACATCGTGGTGTGGCAGCGAAATCATCGCCGCGCCGATGCGCACCAGCGCCTGGTCTCCATCGTGCCGTTCGATCGTTACCGGCAGCAGGTTGGCATCACCAATGAAATCGGCAACGAAATGGCTATTCGGCCGTTCATACAGTGATCGCGGCGTACCGTCCTGGGCGATGCGCGCCATGTTCATCACGATGATCCGGTCGGAAACCGCCAGCGCCTCCTCCTGATCATGCGTGACATAGACCACGGTCAGAGACAGGTCCTGCTGCAACGCGCGGATCTCTTCACGTACGCGGCGGCGCAGCTTGGCGTCCAGATTGGACAGCGGCTCGTCGAACAGCAGGACCTGCGGTTCCAGTACGATCGCGCGGGCGACAGCGACCCGCTGCTGCTGACCACCGGACAGCTCGCTCGGCAGGCGGCTCTCGTAACCGGCCAGACCGACCAGCGCGAGCTTCGCCGCCGCCAGTTCCCGTGCGCGGGCCCGCGCGGTACCGCCGGCCCGCGGGCCGTAGCAGACATTCTCCAGTACTGTCATATGCGGGAACAGCGCATAGGACTGGAACACCATCGACACGTCTCGCTCTGCCGCCGACAGCGTGGTGACATCGGTGCCGCCGATCAGGATGCGCCCACTGCTCGCCTGCTCCAGCCCCGCGATCAACCGCAGCGTGCTTGTTTTACCGCACCCCGAAGGCCCCAGCAGCGTAACCAGACAGCCACGCGCAATGGCAAAACTGATACTGTCCACGGCAACCACGAGGCCGTAGCGCTTGCTGACGTCGCGAAATTCGACGGCTGGTGCACTCATCCTTGCACCGCCACAAGGTTGGGCGTGGGCTGCACCTCCGCTCGCCGGCCGAGCCGGCGCTCGCCGATCAGCACCTGGATCGTCAGCAGCACCACCAGCATGAACACGATCAAGACGGCGGAATACACGATCGCCACCCCAAGGTCGCCGACATCGACGCGGCCGACGATATAGACCGTGGCGAGGTTATATTCGCCGGTGGTCAGGAAGATCACCGCCGAGACAGCGGTCACCGCCGCGACAAAGCTATAGACCAGCGCGGTCACGACCGCAGGGCGCATCAGCGGTAGAAGGACGCGCAGCAAGGTGCCAGGCGAGTGCGCGCCCAGCGTTAACGATGCCTCGTCCAGGCTGCGGTCGATCTGGCTGAGATTGGCCAGGCCCGCGCGGATCCCGACCGGCAGATTGCGGAACACGAATGAGATCACGATGATCATTCCGGTACCGGTCAACGAGACCGGCGGCACGTTGAATGCCAGGATGTAGGCGATGCCGATCACAGTGCCGGGAATGGCAAAGCTCATCATCACCAGGAACTCGAGGCTTCGCCGCCCAGTGAAGCTTTGCCGGTCCAGCAGCCAGGCGGTCAGCAGGCCCAGTGCGGCCGTGAACGGCATGGCGATCAGCGACAGCTCGATCGTGGTGATGAAGGACGGCCAGGCGGAGCCCGACAGGAACCAGCCACCCACCCCTTTCTCGAAGGAGAACGCCGTCCACAAATAATCCAGTGTCGGTGTATTGTCGCGCCCGACTGAGACAACGAAGCCGCCGACCAGGATCATGCCGTAAACCGCGACGGTGAGCACCAGCCAGGGCAGAACCGCGGCGAGACACACACCCCGCAGCGCGCCCGGCAGTGCGCCCGGCAAGCCCGCGTCACCCTTGCCGGTCATCGTCGCGTAGCTGCCCCGCCCGATCCAGAGCCGCTGCGCGAGGAACGCGGACAGCGTGAACGCCAGCAGCACTATCGCCAACACCGCCGCCCGCCCCTGGTCGTGCGCGGCGCCAACCACGGCAAAGAATATCTCCGTCGACAGCACGTTGAAGTTACCGCCGATCACCAGCGGATTGGCGAAGTCGGCCATGCTCTCGATGAAGCCGATCAGGAAGGCATTCGCCAGCCCCGGCCGGATCATCCGCCAGGTGATCGTTCGAAAGACGCGCCATGGATGCGCGCGCAAAGTTTGCGCCGCTTCCTCCAGGCTGGGGCTGACGCCCTGCAGCACGCCGGCGACCACCAGGAACGCAATCGGGGTGAACGCCAGAATTTGGGAGATGGCGATGCCGGGCATGCCGTAGATCCACCGGCTGCGTGGAATATTGAGCACGTCGGCCAGCCAGATAGTCACCATGCCAGCGCGGCCGAACAGCAGGATCAGTGCCAGGCCTATGACGAACGGTGGTGTGATCACCGGCAGTATGGCCAGCGCGCGCAGCACTGGCTTCAACGGCAACCGCGTGCGGTTCGCCACTAACGCGAAGGCCAGGCCCAGCAGTGTGGTCACGCAGGCCAACCAGCACCGCCAGCGTCACGGTGTGCCACGCCACGCCGCAGGTGCCGTCGCCGGTGACGCAGCCGACACCCCAAATCGACCGACTGAACAGTTTCTGCGCGAACAGCACCGGCGCGAGGCTGCCGTCGTTGTCGCGCAGCGCCGACAGCAGGATACAGAGTACCGGGTAGAACACGAACAGCGTCGTCAGCCCGACCACCGCCAGCAGCGCGCCGACGACGAACATGTCGCCCTTGCACAGACCTTGGCTTGCTAATCCCCGCGCCAGCAGCACCGTACAGGCCGCGGCGTAGAACACGGCGCCCCATCCTAGCGCCGGTTGTCTCGGCCCCGGACCGAGCAGCGCGGTCAGCCAGACACTGCCCCAGCCGTGCTGCACGATCGCGAACGCCTCGATCACCAGCCACGCTAACCCGGCGGCACCGGCCACTGCCAAAAGGCGTTGCTGCCGCGGCGCAACGGTCGCCCAGGTTGGCACCAGCAGTGGCGCGGCCAGCGGCAATAGCCAGGCGTGCCCGGCGAACAGTGCTGGCTTGGACACGCCGTCATCCAACCCATACCAGGGAGCCAACAGGATCGAAGCCCAGCCGAACACCAGCCAGATTGGCAGCGCGCGCCGCATGGTCTATTTCGGCGCGTTCTTTACCTCGTTGGTCCATCGCCCGAGCAAGCGCGTGCGCGTGGCCACCGATCCATAGGTCACAAAATCGTACTCTATCAGCTTGATCTTCGACAGATCGGGCGCCTCCGGTGGCACGGGCGTCTCGGGATTCGACGGGATTTGGAAACTACCTGAGGGCGCCGCAAGACTCTGCGCCGGCACAGTCAACGCCCAATCGTAGAACTTACGCGCCTCGTCCATGTGCCGCGCACCCTTGATCAGACTCATCGAGCCGATCTCGTACCCGGTGCCCTCGCACGGCGAGACCACAGCGATCGGCTTGTGGTGTTCGGCGACATCGATGACATCGTGCTGGAAGGCGATGCCGATCAGCGTCTCGCCCTGCCCCGCGGCGAGCGCCGGCGCCGCGCCGGCCTTGGTGTATTCGTTGATGTTACGGTTCAGTGCCTTCATGTAATCGAACGCCTTCGCCTCTCCCATCAATTGCACCATGGTGGCGAGCATGGTCCACGCGGTGCCGGACGAATTCGGGTCCGCCATCTGCACCTCGCCCTTGAACTCGGGCTTGATCAGGTCGGCCCAGCACGCCGGCGGCGTCAGATTGCGGCGCTTGATGTCCTCGGTGTTGTAGCCGAAACCCAGCGCACCGAGGTAAATGCCGACGGTGCGATAGTGCGAGCGCTCTGCCTGCCGCTGCGCCCAGTCGCGCAGCTTGGGTAGCATGGGGGACTGATAGGGTTCGGTGACGCCTTCATCGGCGGCTTGCAGGTGCGGATCGCCGGTGCCACCCCACCAGATGTCGCCATGGGGGTTGCCCTTCTCCGCGCGCACGCGAGCGAAGATCTCGCCGGCACTCATGCGGGTCATGTCGACCTTGACGCCAGTCTCCTTCTCATAGGTGTTCGTCATGCTGCGACACCATTTCTCGTCGACGCCGCAGTACATCACCAGCGTGCGCTGTGCCAACGCATGCCCGGTGATCAAGATGGTTGCGATAGTCAGAACGAGCGACAGCAGATGACGGCGCGCTATGTCGGACATGTGGCCTCCCGGGCGTATGCGTGCCTTCCATTGGCTAACCCGATTCGCTCGGGATTCGCATTCGGCTTAGCGTATCGCTGACCGATCGAATGGGAAAGCACCAAGTCCGCCGGTGCGTCGGCGGCCGCATGTTTCAGCCCATTCACGCGCGACGCGAGGTGGATGTGCGGCGGAACGGCGGGATTGACCGCCGTCGCCCTCGGATGCGGACCAATTATCGCCAAGCGAAGTCCCAACCAAGCGGACGGCCGCAACGATATTACCGGCGAGTTCGCCGATATCAGCGTTCACGATCATCGGCATCTGGCATCGCCGGGCGATTGCGTGGCATGAAGCGGAGTTGTTCCAGTGCCGGCATGCCAGACGTTCCTGGCACACCTGAAATGCAACAAACTCGTCCACGCACGCGCGGCGGCGAGAGAGGCCCAGAAACGCTTTTGTGCAGCCGCCTGTGGCTGCTCACGCGGTCGTCGGGAACCTGCACTTGTTAAGCAGTGGGTGCAGCACGCCCGATGGCGGCGTCGTGGCCAAAATCTTGTAGAGGTCCCACTCGCCTGCGCTCTCGGAAGGAGACTTCACCTGCAACAGATAGCTCGGGAACTCACCGCGACCATCGGCGCGGATGCTGCCCTTGCCAAACGCATCGTCCTCGGTCGGTAACGCCTTGATATGTACCACTGTCTCCCGGCCACTCTTCTTTGCGGCACCTGCGCCCATTGTCGCGACCGTTTTCAGATAGTGCAACGTAATCGCGTAGGCACTGGCATGTGCCTGACTGGGATAGTTATTCGGTGTCCGGGGCAGCACGCGCTTAGTGAATTCGCGCGTGCGCTCGTTCATGTTCCAATAGAATGTTTCACTGGTGATCAGGCCCTGCGCGGTGTCGAGTCCGATCGAGTGCACGTCCTGCAGGAACATGATGAGCGGCGCAATCGTCATCCGTTTGTTCAGCCCAAATTCGTGCGCCTGCTTCACACAGTTGACCGTGTCGGAACCGGCATTGGCCAGGCCCAGTACCTGCGCGCCGCTCGCCATCGCCTGCTGCAGGAAGGCCGAGAAATCCGTCGTTTCCGGGAACGGATAGCGGACTGCGCCCTTGACCTGCCCACCCATCGACTTGACCACATTGGCTGTCTGCTCTTCGAGCGAGTGGCCGAACACGTAGTCGGCCGTCACGAATGTCCAGCTTGTTTTGCCCTGCTCCACCAGCGCCCCGCCAGTCGAGTGCGCCTTCTCATAGGTGTCGAAACTCCAGACGATGGTGTTGGGGCTGCACTGGTCTGCCGTGACCTCCATCGCCGCGGCGCTGGCATCGAGCAGGATCTTGTCTTTCTCCCGCGCCACCTGCGACACGGCGAGCGCCACCGACGACGTCGGCACATCAATGATCGCATCGACTCCATCGTCGAACCACTGCCGTGCCATGGACGCAGCGACATCCGGCTTATTCTGGTGGTCAGCGGAACGGAAGGCCACCTCGAAGCCGTGCGACGGTCCGTTGAATTCAGCGATGGCTTGCTGCGCGCATGCCACCGAGGTTGGTCCGGTATTGTCGCGATAGGTGCCCGACAGATCGGTCAGCACACCGATACTGATTGTCGGTTTCGACTGAGCGCGTGCGCGGAGTGCGGGCAGGCTGCCAAGAGCGGCGGCAGAGCCGAGCAGGCGACGGCGGGAAAGTCGCATAGGGTATCCTCCCAATATGTTTGTTCGGTTCTTGTTCAGTGGTTTGCTAACCTGCTAGAGCCCCAACTTACGCATTTTGTCCCAAAGGGTCGTGCGAGAGATGCCCAGTAAGGCAGCAGCTTTGGCGATTTCGCCATCGGTCTGGCGTATCGCATCCTCGATGTGCAGACGTTCGGCGCGTTCGCGCACCTCGGCAAGGCTTGAAACGCGCTCGCCAGGCTGCTCGAGCAATGCCTGTTCGGGAAAGATCGCATAAGCCGGAATCTGCGATGCACCGGCCGCCAGGCCAGACGCGCGCTCCAGCCGGTTGCGTAACTCCCGGACATTTCCAGGCCAGGTGTGGTCGCGCAAACTCGCAATCGCGGCAGGTGTCAGCAACGGCACACGGTGACCGGCATTACGTGCAATTTGCGCGAGGTAGTGTTCCGCCAGCGGGACGATGTCGTCGCGCCGCGCACGCAGCGGCGGGATATGCAGCTCGTTCACGTTAAGCCGATAGTAAAGGTCGGCCCTGAAACGTCCCTCCGTCACGAGCGCGGACAGGTCGGCATTGCTCGACGACACAATACGGGCCTGCGACACCATAGCCTGTGAGCCGCCGAGCCTGCGGTAGCTACCGTCCTCCAGCAGCCTCAGAAGCTTGCCCTGCAGAAGGGAAGGAAGCGCCGAAACTTCGTCGAGGAACAGGGTGCCCGCATCGGCCTGCTCCACCAGGCCGACATGTGCAGTGCGCACGCCCGTGATCGCGCCGCGCTCGTGGCCAAACATCTCGCTTTCGGCACGATCAATCGGGATCGTCGCACAATTCACCACGACGAACGGCAGATCGCGTCGTACCGACGCATCATGCAACTGGCGCGCCGCGACCTCCTTGCCCACGCCGGTCTCCCCGAGTAACAGCACGGGGCTGGTCGCATCCTTGACGCGCAAGAGTTCGGACTTCACGCCGCGCATCGCAGCTGATGCACTCAGAACCTCCCGGCCAGAGGCACCGCTGCCTGCGGTGACTTCCCGAGCACACAGCGCTGCAATCTTGCCGAGCAGCGCCTCGACCTCGAATGGTTTGGTCAGATAGTCGTCTGCTCCGGCGCGGATCAGGCGCACAGCCTGCTCCACCTCAGCGAAGGCAGTGATGAAAATCACCGGCGTTGCGCCCAGAGAGGGAAGGACGCGGCGGAACAGTTGCTCACCGTCCATATCCGGCAAACGTATGTCACAAACCAGAACCCGGCAGTCTGTGGCTTGGAGATGATGCAACGCTGCCTCGCCCGATTGCCACCAGGTCGCCCTGTACCCCTCCAGTTGGAGACGCTGAACGAGCGATTCTCCCATGATCACATCGTCGTCGACGATCCCAATCATTGGTCGGAGGCCGGTGGATGGCATATCCGGTCGTGCGGGTCGCGGGCCGTTCATGTCTCGACCTGCCGAACAACCTGGGGCTCCACGGGTAGAACGACGGTGATGCGGGATCCGTGGTCGTCGACACCGGTCGTCGCGACAATACGCCCGCCGAGCCCCCGCACCAGGTCGCGGACGACGCGGATGCCAAGCCCGCGCGGAGCTTCGCGAAAGTCCATGGCACTAAACTCGGTCAATGCGGCGGCAATAGCGGACGGCAATCCAGGACCAGCATCGTCCACTTGCAATCTGAGTTCCAAACGGCCGGCTGGATCGCGGTCGTGTCCGACCCATGCGCGGAAGCCGATCTCGCCGCCGGGAGGCGAAGCCTCGCAGGCGTTCAGGAGAAGGTTCAATGCGATTTGACGGGTTTCGGTCGCGGAGACCTCGACTGTGCTTTCAATGCCGCTGCTCCAGGACAATCGCTGTTGTCGCCGAGCGAGTTCGGGCTCGATCAGGATCCGAAGATCGTCCAGATCGTTCGGAGTCAGTCCGCGGCTATCCGTCGGCATGCGATGGAAAGCGAGTACGGAATCAACCACGTCACGAATACTCCAAAGGCCCCGCTCGATCAGATCGAGACCCTTGGATCGAACACCAGGATCGTTGCCAAACTTGCGCACTGTATTGAGTGCCGTGGATATGCCGCCGAGTGGATTGTGCACTTCGTGCGCCACGGTGGCGGCGAGCCGGCCTAGCACGCTCTCGCGTTCGCGTTCCGCCAAGGTTGCGGCCATGGTTTCTCGCTCTCTGAGCGCGCTTACAAGGTCATTGTAGCCTCTGAGCAAGCGCCCATATTCGCTCGATGCCGGGGGTAACACCACAGCCGGCACGCAGTCAAAATCGCCCGCCTGGGCCCGGCGCAGGCGTTCCGCCAACAACCGAACCGGCGACACCATGCGGCGCACGATCAGAAATCCGATCATCGCACCGCCAATTCCAGCCAGCACCGTTGCCGCCAGAAGATTGGTGCGCAGTGTCTGCCGTTCCTGAATCAGAGGCTTGAGCTCCAGCGCGACATAAAGATCAGCAATGTGATTGCCGTCGCGCACGATGGCGCGGGAAGCCCAGCCAGTACCGGTATCGGCGTCGAAGACGAGGCCGTCTCCTTGGTCAAGTCGTCGCCTGAGGGTGGCATCGTGGAACGGGTCCTCCGCGCTGGCATCGCCGTTCGGACCGGAAACGTCGGCAAACAAGGTGCCATCTGGCAGGCGCACCAACGCCCGCTGCTCACGCATGCTTTGGTGGAACCACATAGTTCGATGTAGTGCCTCGGTGGTGTTGACGAGGTTGCGTGCGACGATGTGCGGGTAGACCGTGGTGGAGATGCCGTCGAGATACACGGCGGCGAGACGGCGTACGCCGAGTTCTTGCTCATGGGCGACAGTCGACATCATGACGTGAGACACGGCGATCGCGACGGCCAGGATCAAAGCGCCCGATACGATTGGAACCTGGGCAGTTAGGGGCAGTGGCCACTGCCATGTCGGCCGCAACCGACGAAATGTGGAAACCTTGGGTTCGGTCGTCTCGGCTCCTTCAGCCGCTGTGGATACCTCACGTAAGCGTGATATGTTCGGAGATCTGAACCCGCCTCCAGGCTCTATGTTCGAAAAGCCGAACATAGAGCGATCTGCGTTCTCGGAACTCATTGATAGAACGTCCTGAGCGTCATTGCTATATCCATACGGAAGCACTCGTCCATCCGTGGTAAAGGTTTCTTTCAGCCAGAGTGATCATCTTCCCTGAACTGTATGCCTTGCATGCAGCCGGGTGGAAGTGATTTGTCGCCAATAAAATCACGATCGGCGACGGGTCGACCTGACCTCGGGCGGCCCCGGATCGCCGCACGACGGTGATACTCGAAGCGGCAACCCAGGTCATTAACCGCGGCGTCTCGTGCCGCCCTCAGCCGAGGACGACGCGAAGAAACCAAGGGCGAACCCGAGGCCGCAAAGTGCCTATGTCGGACGATCGCCAACAATAATCGCCGAGCAGGGAGGGACGGATGAGTTTGAAAGATATCCTCGTCTTTCTGGATGTGAGCCCCGCCAGCGAGGGGCGCCTCCGGCTAGCGACACGCGTCGCGCGGGACCACGGGGCATCTCTCAGTGCCGTCTTCGCAAATAACGACCAGGCACCGAACTTCCCGCCAGCCCTCGGCGTGCCGCGCCGTGGATTGATAACCCAGTTGATCCCCAGCATGGCCGACATCACACAGAGTGCGATGTTCGTTGACGTTGCCGAGCAACGGTTTCGCGAATGCGTCCACTCCCTCGGAGGCGAAGGCGACTGGTATCAACTGGACCGGGCTGATGAGGCTGAGGTAATCGCCCTAGCGCGGACAGCCGATTTGATTGTCATTGGTCAGATCAACCCGAACGCACGGGCCGCGTCCTCGTGGCGGCCACAAGACGTTGTCGTCGCTTGTGGTCGCCCGGTGCTGATGGTTCCGTATATCGGGAGTTTCATCGAGGTTGGACGCCGTGTCCTGGTTGCCTGGGACGGGTCGCGAGAGGCAGCGCGGGCTCTCAACGATGCCCTGCCGGTGATTGCCGCCGCGGAAGAGGTGACAGTGATGACCGTGCACGCACGTAACAAGGATTTCGAGCATGATCGCAGTGCAACGGAGCGCATCGTCCGTCATTTGGCACGGCACGGCATTGCCGCGCGCGTGGACCAACGGCTTCAGAGCGAAAACACTATATCTGACTGGCTGCTATCAAGAGCGATGGACTTCTACGTGGACTTGATCGTCGCAGGAGCCTATCATCATTCGCCGCTACGGGAGGCACTGGTCGGTGGCGTTAGTCGAGATCTGTTCCAACGCATGACGGTCCCCGTGTTGATGTCACACTGAGGTCAGCGAATGAATGGCGGCGGCCCGAGATTGAGATGGTCCGGCCCCGGTCAATTTGCGACGATGTCCGGCCATACCCGAGCCTATTCCTGGAGCGGGCGGTCTCGATCCGCAGCAGGCTTCCGATCCAACCTGGAGTCGACAATCCGCAGGATGCGCAATCCGCCAGGACAATCTGACTACGTGCCGCGATCACTCAGATACAGCGCTTCGGGTTCGGAGTGATGAGCCCAGCGGTATCCCTCGCGGATCATCACACTCCGGTTCGAATCTGCCGTCTTGATGGCGGTTGCGCAGTAGCTCGCCTGCGCGGATAAGCGCACTACAACTGCCACGCAACAACCTGACGAAGTATGCCGAAATCTACCGCTTCTACTCGTCGCCAATACGGCGCGGTCCCTTTTACGATTGACAGAGCCGGTCGAGTCCGGGTGGCGCTTCTCACGTCGCGCGAGACACGGCGCTGGGTTATTCCGAAAGGCTGGCCCATGGCTAAACGCAGCGCAACGGATGCAGCGCGCCGCGAGGTTCGTGAAGAGGCTGGCCTGACCGGAACGGTCATCAATGCGAAACCGGTTGGATACTATCTCTACAAGAAGCGGCTTGCGCCGGAAATATTGGTGACCTGCCGGGTCGCGGTGTTTTTGCTACGAGTTCCGCCGAGAGTTTATTGTGTGGCCCGAACGGGAACAGCGGGTTCGCGCATGGTTCTCGCCGGAGGTCGCCGCGACCCTTGTGGCGGAGAAAGGGCTCGCAGCGATCTTGCGGGGGTTGACACCGAATTCCCTGTTTTTGCCGCGGCGAACCCGCAGGCGAAAGGGTAGGCGACGGCCTTAATGTCAGCCGTATGGGACAATCTCAATCGCAAGGCGCTCGCCATTGTGCCGGGCCGCAGTCTCCGCGGGAACTCCCGGCGGCTCACTGCCTCGCATCTGACATCATCGCCCATAACAGCAGACCGATTATGAGCGTCCAGTACACTGACAGGATAGCCGGCACTAATACGGTCATTGCAGGCCTCGCAGATCCAAGATCCACCGGCGTTATCCTATGTTGGCTGCCCCAGTTGCCGTCACATGTCCGAACAGTGATTTTTTGTTAACCAGAATGTAGCAAGACTCGACACTGGGGTATAGCGTCCACTAGTACAAGTCGAAGGAAGTGCAACCGCGACATCGAGGGTATTCGAACCCTGCGGCACCATCTCTACGATCTCAGCGCCTATCTCGACGCGAACCGATCCGGGCTGGTGAACTATGGTGCCCGCCACCGGCGCGGGGAGCCTATTTCGACTGGCTTCGTTGAGAGCGCGATCAACGAAATTATTGCACGACGCATGATCAAGAAACAACGGATGCGCTGGAACCGATGGACCGTGCAACCCTTCCTCGACGTGAGCGTCGCCGGCCTCGATGGCACTTTGGAGAGCTCATTCCGGCGGCTCTATCCGGACTTCCGCCCGGCGAATGACATCCCTCCAATCTCTGCTGCGGCGTGAACTCCCCACGACTTTGCATATTCTCCATCCTGACCTGCTCTCCGAATGTCGATCATCGTACTTCCCGCGATCAAGCCGTGCTCACGCAAGGCATGTTGGCACGCGCCGCGCAGTCGTCCGAGGTCTCCGCGCCCCTATCATGTGCTTGCAATGCTGGACCCGTGCCGACTGTTGTCTGGCTGGCTGCGCTCTTTCTCCCGGACGTCCGCAAGATGCGGCGCAAGAGCAAAGGCCAGCGGATAGGTCGCCAAGGCGACGATCGCGGTTGCTGCAGTCGCCCAATGAGCGCCGACCCAGTCACCGAGCACGCCGTACAACACGGGGGAGATCGCCCCCGATCCGATCGTGCCTGTGTAGAACAGGGAAAAGGCACGTTCGGCCCGCTCGGGCGGCGTGAGTTCCGGAACCGTACCGTAGAGCACGGACGATGTGCCGTTCAACATGACGCCCAAAGCAGGTAACAGCACGAACAGAGGAACAAGCGGCAGCACCAGCACGCCAACGATACATGCTGCCGTTCCACCTTCCGTCGCAAGCACAGTTAGCAAAACGCCTGCGCGGGCACCGAGCCACCCACAGACAAATTTGCCGGCCGCACCGCCGAGAAAGACGAGCGCCAGGGCAACACCAACCGTCGGCAAGGACGCGCCTTTCGCCTTCAGAAGGAATGGCAGGAAGGTCAGCAACCCCATTCTGACGCCGGTATCCAGCACGCCGATAACGAACAACAGCCAGAAGCCACCGCGGCCTCGGCCAGCCTTCATGCGGGGCGGTTGGGAACGACCTGCCCGGGCAATCGGTGGCATGACGAGAAGGACCGTGGCCGCTACGGCTACGCCGAGCACCGCGAGGAGCCAAAGCGCGCCGCGCCATGGCATCAGGGTCAGAAGCAGCGACGTCAGGGCTGGAATTCCCGCTTTCCCGAGGTCGCCGGCGAAGTTGTATGTCCCCAGCGGGCCGCGCGACGATTCCCCATATGCACGGGAAACCGCTGCGGACGCGATGGGATGTTGCGTGCTCGATCCGGCGCCTGAGATCGCCAATGCCGCACACAGACCCACCAGGCTGCCCGTGAAGCCGGCGAGCGCGTAACCCGCGGCGGCCAGTGCGGTGCCAATGGCTAGAACGATGCGCCCGTCCACCCTCTCGACGAGCCAGCCAGAGGGAACCTGGAGCGCCGCCATCATGCCGGCGTAGAGTCCGCGGAGTGCGGCCAGCATCCCGTAGCCCAGGCCGAATTCGGTCTGCAAGAGGGGCAGCAGAACGTAGATCAGGTCGGTGTAGCCGTCGTGCAGGGCATGCGCGGTTGCGGCGACCGCGAGCGTGCGCCTGGCGGACGCAAACCCCGTCGGCTGGTGTGCAGATGCGGCGGCCTGGGGCTGCTCGATGCCTTGGTCGCCGGTCATTGCAACACCCCTGCCGAACAGAGCTTCACCGCCACGACCAGGGCAAGCGCGACGGCTACCCGAACCGCTTGGCTCATCGGCGCCGGCTCGCGATACGCCAGCTCGGTCGCGCGACCGGCTTCTGCCCAGATGTCGAATCCAGATCCCCGTAGTTCAGTTGGAGCGACGAAAGCTGACGCAGAGCCTGCTGGGGCTCGAGGCTTCGTTGTGTCGAACATGGCCAGTCATCCAGAAAGACATCGACAGTTGGGAATATGTGACGCTTCCATGACGCTGACAAACGACTAATGTTGAAATTTCAAGTCATCTAAAGTCACCTGAACAATGCCCGCTCATCGCCGCTCGCTACCGCCGTTGAACGCCCTACGTGCCTTCGAGGCGGCCGCTCGCCTCGGCAGCTTCAAGGACGCCGCGACAGAGCTGGGGGTAACACACGGCGCAATCAGTCGGCATGTGCGCCTCCTTGAGGACTGGCTGGGACCGCCGGCGCTGTTCCGACGGCTCAACCGGCGCGTTGCGCTGACACCCACCGGGGTTGCCTTGCTGGCTGAGGCCGGGCCCGCGCTCGACCGTCTCTCCGCTGCCGCGGAGCGGCACCAGGCACGGGGTGGCAAAGCGCCTCCAGCCGTACTGCGCGTCAACGCGCTCGCCACGTTCAGCCTGCGTTGGCTGCTGCCCCGGCTGGTGCAGTTCCGCGACCGGCACCCGGAGATCGAGGTACGGCTCTCCACCTCCACCGAGCCCGTGGATGCCCTAAGCGAACCCTACGACCTGATCATCCGCGGCGGGCCGGACACGTTCTACGGCTTCACCTGCCACTCATTTCTGACGGAGCGCCGGCTGCCGGTCTGCAGCCCGGCCTTGCTGGAGCGATTGCCGCTCAATGAAGTCGCGGACTTACGGTCACACACGTTGATTCATCCGTCCACGCTTCCGCGGGTCTGGTCCGATTGGCTCGCCGCGGCAGGAGCGCCGGATCTGGAGCCCGTTGCGTCACTCACGCTGGACCACTTCTACTTGACGCTCCAGGCCGCGCTGGATGGCCTGGGTGTGGCCATGGGGCCAACTGCCCTCGTGGCGGACGATCTCGCAACGGGGCGTCTCGTCGCGCCATTTCCCAGCGTGACACTCCCGACACGAGGCTACCATGCCTATTTGCCCGACCCCCGAGCAGGTGACCTCTCCGCAATCTCCTTCTGCCAATGGCTGGAGGAAATTGGAAGAATGGATACCTTGGGAGCGCTCGGCTAGGCAGTCCGGACACAAACGGCTGCTCTGCTGTGCCGCTTTTCCAAAGCCGCTCTGTCCCTTTGGGCGAGGCCGGGGTTGAGCCGCATGACTGGTATCGCCGGGACCTAGCTCGAAAGCGGACCGTCGCAAAGCCACCCGCTACTGCCGATCCGGCGTATGACAGCAGGTCTTGACCCCTAAGCCGACCTCCGCACTGGCTTCATGGGCGTGTAAGGTTCAGTTTGTGGACGGCGCACCGTCTGCAATTCCCTCGGAGCACCCCGTTATGCGGCTGACCGTCAGGAGCGCTGTGCCGGAAGACGAACCCAGCGTTGTCGAGCTGTGGCGCGCCTGCGATTTGGTCGCGAGCTACAATGATCCCGGAGCCGATTTCCGGTTCGCCAAGGCCGGCGCTTGCTCCGATGTGTTGGTCGGTGAAGATGAGACCGGCCGCATCAGAGGCAGCGTCATGGTTGGGCATGACGGTCACCGGGGCTGGCTCTACTACGTCGCCTCTACCCCTCACGCACGTGGTAGCGGAATTGGGCGGCAAATGGTGCAGGCAGCGGAGGAGTGGCTGCGGCGGAGAGGGGTGGTCAAAGCCCAGCTCCTGGTGCGGGAAACGAACACCAAGGTCGTCTCTTTCTACGAGCACCTGGGTTTCGGGGTAGCGCCGCGGGTGGTCATGGGCAAATGGCTGGGCCAATCGGAGGTCGGTTGAGGATACACCCGAAAATAACCCACAAGGAAAAACACTCGTCAATTCAAAGGTTTGGTGTTTCGATCCGCCTGGGTTCCTGGGGCCCAACACCCCTTGATTGCCAGATGTCTTGTGGGGTATCCAAAAAAGGATCTCACCGATAGCCGTCGAAGACCCTCGCCATTTCAAAATGGCAGGGAAACAAGGGAGGTTGTCCGGAAAGACTTACCTTTGCGGACGTATTTCGGATGGAACGCCGCTTCGGCTTGTGGGTGATACTCGGGCGTATCCGGGCACGGCTCGCTCGGCATGACCGCGCATTATGCGAAGGTCCACATCGCCATGCTCGAGGAGATCGCTCAACCCTGGCCGGGAGTGGTTTTGCCGCCGCGGCTGCGGCGACCGGTATTGGACGCGGAACATGTTATGGCCTCGCTGCGGGCCGCCGTCGTGAACGTGGCCAGCGCCGCGAACGCGAAACGACAGCTATCCGAGCCGCAGGATCGCCGCGCCCGCGGCGATCGCAAGCGCACCACCCCAACCCCAGCGGCTCGGCCGCTCGCCCAACAGTAGGCGCGCCAGCAAAACGCCAAACAGGATCGCGGTCTCTCGCAACGCCGCAACCGGCGCGACCGGCGCGCGTGTCATTGCCCACAGTACCAGCCCATAGGATCCGATCGCACAGCCAGCCCCACCCAGGCCGCGCAGCCCTTCCCGCAACGTCGGCCGCCGCGGTGCCGCGTGCCGCGTGCCGCGTGCCGGTGCAACCACAGCAGAGTCGGCTATTGCGCGACAATCTGGGTGATACGTTTCTCACCTTGATTGTCGCGCGGCAGACGCCTGACCGGGGGCGCGCTTGGCCATTCTGGGAACGTAACGCAAGACGAAAGAGATGTCACACTTTTTCGTGATGCAATCCGGCACGAGAGGCGGGGACAATTAGCTAACGCGTTATCGTAATCTGCCGTCTCCGCGCTGGCGTAAAGGGTGGTTGGACAGGAGCGAGGGCGCACCGACCGCCCGGCCGCCGCGCTTCACCGAACGACACCGAAGTTGCGCGGGCAAAGTGTGGCGGGGGAGGGTGAACGGGGGGGATAAGGGTGGTGTGCCGCCCCATTTTGGGGAAGTGTCTCAGTTTGAATATCTCAAGACTGAGACGCACCCTGGTACGGTCTTTCGTGTCCGTCACGGCGCTTCTGCCGGCAGCAAATCTGAATCCAGACAATCCGGTGCCCAAAATGGGCCTGCATGTCCTCCGTGGGCCAGGCAGACTGATGTCGGGACGAAGCACAACGTGTGCTGTTCCATATGACGGAGCACCATTGGTGGATCATGGCACGCTGATAGTCGCGCGGCGTCCTGAAGTTTTAGCAGTGGATCGTTGGAGGCGCTGGGCCTGGTGTCCGGCCCTCCGCATGCGGCCAGAACGGCCGCCATCAAGCAGCTCAGGCCGATCCTCATAGGTGCAATGGTAGCTGGCCAGCATGCCGGGCGCCAAGGGTTTACGCGTCGAAGAAGGGCAAAGGGGTTGGCGGGGCGCGGGCCTATTCGTCACACGTGACTTCCGTCCGCTCTGATCACGCTTCCCTTCGGCACATCGGTTCTGGACGGTACCATGGTGCATGAGACTTGTCGGTCATCAAGCCACGGGGACCGTAGCTTGCTCGCGAACAGGCGGGCGCTGGTGTGAGTCATTATTGCTCTGGCAGCGACGAGGCTGCGGGCCTCATCTGGGGAGTCTGCTTCAACCCATACACACCCTTGGATAGCCGAATGCGTTCGCCATCGCAGGTCGCTCGGATTGATCGGGTCTAGGCGATATATGGGCATGTAAATCTCCAGTCCAGCCAACTGCGTCGCGTGGCCTTACTGCGGTGGCCGCGTTGCGCCAGTGGCACCAACCCGTCGGTATCAGATAACCGTTATGATAATCAACGGTCCCCAGCCCCAGGGCAAGCCGACGTCGCGGGGTCCCTGGTCAAGTGAGTCACGTGAACCCAACCTCAGGCTGTTTCCATGTCAGGGTGAAGTCGGCGTTCGCCTCGGGGTTGAACTCGGCCGCGTAAGCACCCGACGGGTCGTATGGTCCGGGCTCGGGACCGCCCAAGTTCTCTACCCACACCCAATAGTCCGGATCGCGGTCGATGGCCTGCAAGGGCTGGCAGAGGCAAATGCCCTCGACGATGATGGGTTGTTTCAGCGCGAGACGGCTGGTGATGACGCGGGCGAGATCCTCATAACGCCAGGACAGGGGATCGCTATCACGCTCGACGAAGAGATCAAGGTGCACCGATGGAATGCCAAGCTGCCACGCGAGCCACGAAGCCAACCTCGATTTTCCAGCACCCCACCTACCATCAATTCCGATGATGAGCGGAAGACGATCTGGGCCAAGCTTTCTCTGTAGCGTCCTCAGTAGATCGATCGAATTCTCGATTGGCTGAAGCATTCTCTACTCCATCGACCGGAAAGGCCCTATTTTGGCCAGCAACGCACACCTTGCCATGAAACCGATGGGTAAACTCGTCCCACCTCGTCTCATGCCAGCCGCGCGCCCGAGATCGGACATGTTGGGGCGACATTGCCCTAGCGCGGCTTTGCCACCTTCTGTTTGAGCGTGGGCCGGCGCGGGTATCGTCTCACCTTGTCGCTTGGGTTGTGTCTACGTCCGACGGATCTGGCTATTGCCCATGGGGCAATTCCGGCTCGACCGGTAGCGGCGCCGTGTCGGGGGTGGAGCTAACGAGGTCGTTGATGACCACCAGCACCACGTCTCGCTCGAAGCCGGCCGCGGCGGCGTCGCGGAGCAGTTGGTCGAGGCGCGGGCGGAGCCAATCGTACAAAGGTGTCTGGGACATGGCGAACATTGGGGACATCTTGCTCGTACCACCGTCAAGTGTGTCTGACCGGGCAGATCGCAACGAGGCTGGATCCGCAGCCTTCGGCGTGGTGCTTAATTGGCTGACGATCGGCGCCGCAGCATGTCCGCCCGTCGGGTCCTTGTCCCGCCCATGCCGCCGGCGGCCATCAAGGCGAGTGGCGTCGGGCCGGCGACCAGATACCGCGCGTGGGCCTGTTCGGCGACGCTCTACGGGCATCGGAACGCGAAGTTGGCCCGCGAAGGGACGGCTACGGCGCCGATACAGCCAACAGTAGGGCTTAGACGGGCATGCCCGCCTGCGGGATGCGGCCGGGGGCTTCATCATGCATGCGCAGGGGTTTCCGGCTCGCGTGTCCTGTCAATGTCCTGTTCGAAATAGGAGCGTCTCGTTCGGTTGCCGCCAATGCCTAGAATATTGCTTCTATATCATAGTGTTAATGGCGCGCCCGGAGAGACTTCGAACTCCCAACCCCCAGATCCGTAGTCTGGTGCTCTATCCAATTGAGCTACGGGCGCAGCCAAGCGCGGGGATGTAGCGGACGCCCCCCGAAGCGGCAAGAGGCGCGCGCTGGTGTCCCAAACCCGCCGGATGAGCCGAAGGAAGGTCAGGGCGCTGCCCTGAAACCCGCGAGGGGGCGCTGCCCCCTCGACCCCCGCCAGAGGCGGGGCCTCTGGACTCCATCCATTTTGATTGAGGCACGGCAGGGGGGACTGGGCCAGCCTGGGCTGCCGCGTTCACACCGGCCGACTGCCGGTGTGAACGCGGCAGCCCAGGCTGGCCCAGTCCCCCCTGCCGTGCCTCAATCAAGTGAGGGGTTCCAAGGGCTCCGCCCTTGGCGGGAGTCCAGAGGGCAGCGCCCTCTGGCGGGGTCCAGGGGCAGCGCCCTGACCTTCCTTCGGCTCACCGACGGGCTTGGGACGCCGGCGCGCGCCTCTTGCCGCCTTGGGGCGCAGGTGTTAGTGGCCGGCCGCTTGTGCGGTGGGGCTTTGGTTGATGTCGTCGACGTTTGAGACGGTTGCCGGGATCGTTTCCGAGACCTGCGATATTCCGCGTGAGAAGATCACGCCGGAGAGCCATGCGATCAACGATCTGGGCATCGACAGTCTGGATTTCCTGGATGTGGCGTTCGCCATCGACAAGGCGTTTGGCATCAAGATGCCGCTTGAGCAATGGACTCAGGATGTGAACGAGGGGAAGGTCTCGTCGGACCGCTACTTCGTGATGCAAGGTCTGTGCGCCAACATTGATGCGTTGGTGGCGGCGAAGACGGCCTGATCGCGCCGGATGCGTCTCGAATACTTCCAGATGGTGGACCGGATCAGCCTGCTCGATCCGGCGGCGCGGATTGCGCGTGCGGAGTGTCGGGTACCGGACGAGAGCCCGGTGTTCGAGGGCCATTTCCCGGGTCATCCGTTGGTCCCTGGCGTGTTGCTGGTCGAGACGATGGCGCAGATTGGTGGTTGGCTGGTGCTGGCGACGCTGCGATTCGCCCGCATGCCGTTCCTGGTGCAGGTGAAGGCGGCCAAGCTGCGCGCCTTCGTGGTGCCTGGCCAGATGCTGGAGGCCGAGGCCAGCCTGATGCATGACGGGTCGGGGTTTGCCGTGGTGGAGGGGCGGATCCAATCCGACGGCAAGCCGGTGGCCGAGGCGGAGATCACCTATCGCGTTGTGCCGTTTCCCAACGAGACATTGCGCGACGAAATGCTGAAGACGGCGCGGCGCATCGGTGTGCCGGAGGCATTTTTCGATGCCGCCTGAGCGGGACGCGTCGAACAAGGGCCAGCCGGACGTGTCGATGACCGGTGGGCGGGACGCGCTGATCACCGGAATCGGGCTGGTGTCGTGCCTGGGCGAGGGCGAGGCGGCGCACTGGGCGGCGCTGGATGCACCGGACGAGTTTCGCCCGGTGGTGGACGCGGCACGCTTCGCTCCGTGGATGGTGCATCCGATCGTGCCGCTGGAACTGGACAGGCAGATCCCGAAGCGCGGCGACCAGCGGCAGATGGAGCCGTGGCAGCGCATCGGCGTGTATGTCGCGGGGCTGGCGCTGGAGGCTGCCGGGGTGAAGGGTGACGCCGATCTACTCGGGCGGACGGACATGATCGTCGCCGCCGGCGGCGGTGAGCGGGACTATGCGGCGGATGCGGCGATCCTGGCGGCGCTGCAAGCGGCGGCCGATCCGGGCGCGCTGCTGAACGAGCGGTTGCTGAACGATCTGCGGCCGACGCTGTTCCTGGCGCAGCTTTCCAATCTGCTGGCGGGCAACATCTCGATCGTGCACGGGGTGGTCGGGTCCTCGCGGACCTTGATGGGTGAGGAGGCAAGCGGGGCCGACGCGGTGCAGGTGGCCTGCGCACGGATCGCCGCCGGGCAGGGCGATCTGATGCTGGTCGGCGGATCGTACAATGCCGAACGGCCGGATGTGCTGCTGCACTACGAGATGGGCGGACTGAACCGCAAAGCGCCATTTGCCGGAGTTTGGGCGCGGCAGGCCTCGGGTGGTGGGCTGGTGCTGGGCTCTGTCGGCTGCTTCCTGGTGATTGAGAGCCGCGCGCATGCCGCGGCGCGCGGCGCGGTGCCGGTGGCGCGCATCGCCGGCGTGGCGACGGATCGCTGCGGGCGCCGGCCGGGCCAGGCGACGGCGAACGCGACGCGACAACTCGCCGCGATCGCACCGGCGTTGGATCGGCAGGCCGCGGCGGTGCTATCCGGTGCGTCGGGCGCCCCGGCGGCTACCGCGGAGGAGCGGGCCTGGCTGGACGGGCTGAACCTGCCGGTGCGAGCCGTGGCGACGGCACTCGGGCATTCGCTGGAGCCGGCGTTTCCCGCCGCCGTGGCGCTGGCGGCGATGGCGGTGGCCAGGGGGCGCCTGTTCGCGCCGCTGGAGGCGGACGAGGCGGCGATGGCCGGACCATTGCGCCAGGCGCTGGTGACCGGCTGGGGCCATTGGCGCGGTGAGGCCCTGGCTTTGGTGACGCATGCCTGATGAGGCGCGGCCTGAGTGGATTTGGCCGGAGGGGGCTTTGGCCTGAGGGGATGTGGGCTGAGCCGGCGTGGGGCCTGAAGGGGTGGAGCTTGAAGCGATGCAGTTTGGAGTGACGGCACACTTGAAGGGAACCGGGCATGGGTGATCGAGACAGCTTCGGTCGGCCGGTGGTGGTAGTCACGGGCATGGGCGTGCTGACCTCGCTGGGTCAGGGGCAGCACGACAACTGGCGGGCGCTGACCTCGGGCGTATCGGGCATTCGGCGGATCAGCCGGTTCCCGATCGGCGGCCTGAAGACCACCATCGCCGGCACCGTCGATTTCGTTCCGGTAGCGGAGATGTCTGCCCCTGCCCTGTCCGAGCGGATTGCCGAGCTGGTGATCGAGGAAGCGTTGACCGAGGCGGCCATTGGGCGCAACGGCGACTTCCCTGGCCCGTTGTTCCTCGCGTTTCCTCCGGTGGAGATGGAATGGGCGCAGCGGACCGCCTTGGCGGCGGCGGCCGGCGCCAATGCGAGCGTTGGTTACGACGACCTGCTGCGCGCGGCGGGGACCGGCAAGTTCACGCAATGGTACGAACAATTCCTGTTCGGCTCGATCGCGGAACACCTGGCGGGCCGGTTTCGCACGAAGGGTTCGCCGATCGGCACCAACACCGCATGCGCGTCCGGCGGCACGTCGATCCAGCTTGGGATCGAATCGATTCGCCGCGGCGAATGCGAGGTGGCATTGTGCGTGGGCACCGACGCCTCGATCAATCCGGAGAGCCTGATCCGCTTTTCGCTGCTGTCTGCGTTGTCCACTCGCAACGAACCGCCGGAGAGCGCGGCGCGGCCGTTCAGCAAGGACCGTGACGGGTTCGTGATGGCCGAAGGTGGCGGCGCGCTGGTGATCGAGAGCCTGGCGCATGCCCGCGCACGGGGGGCGAAGGTGCTGGGCGTGCTGGAAGGCTGCGGTGAGCGGGCTGACAGCTTCCATCGCACCCGTTCCTCGCCCGATGGCAAGCCGATCATCGCCTGCATGCGGCACGCGCTGGAGGACGCCGGGATCGCGCCGGATCAGGTCGACTACATCAACGCGCACGGCACCGGCACGCCGGAGAACGACAAGATGGAGTGGCTGGGCGTGTCCGCGGTGTTCGGCGAGCGGGCCGGTGCCATTCCGATCTCATCGAACAAGTCGATGATCGGCCATACGCTGACTGCCGCCGGTGCGGTGGAAGCGATCTTCTCGCTGCTGACGATCCAGCACGGGAGATTGCCGCCGACGATCAATTACGACACGCCGGATCCGACGCTGCCGGTGGATTGCGTGCCGAACGTGGCGCGCGATGCAACTGTAACGCACGCGATCTCGAATTCGTTCGGGTTTGGCGGGCAGAATGTTTGCCTGGTGCTTGGCGCGCCGGTCTGAGACGGGGCTCGGGAAGGCGTGGGCCAGCCCAAAGAATGGGCTGGCCCGCCTCCTACCGACGGGTTATGGTAACCTTGACAGTGACCCGCAAGATCACCACTATCCGCGGCCAGAGGGTGCGATGCTGTATCATCGTAACCTCCTTAGGAACGCCGGTCCGGGCCACTCCCGGCCGGCGTTCGGTACTTTCAGGCCTTGATCGTTAACGAAGTGCTCGCATCGCGCAGAATGTCGGGGCATGCCTTGGCGGCGCGCCCTGATCACGCGACGGTGCCGGTGGAACACGCCGCGTTGCGGAATGGACCGAGAGGCGTGGGCCAGCCCAAGTATGGGCTGGCCCGCCTCCTACCGACGGGTTATGGTAACCTTGACACTGACGCGCAAGATCACCACTATCCGCGGCCAGAGGGTGCGATGCTGTCTCATCGTAACCTCCTTAGGAACGCCGGTCCGGGTCACTCCCGGCCGGCGTTCGTACTTTCAGGCCTTGATCGTTAACGAAATGCTCGCATCGCGCGGGATGTTCGGGCATGCCTTGGCGAGGCGCCCTGATCACGCGACGGTGCCGGTGGAACACGCCGCGTTGCGGAATGGACCGAGAGGCGTGGGCCAGCCCGCGAATGCGGTGATTGCTAACAAAAAGCTGAGAGGACGCTGGTCATGATTCGCGCCCTGCAGTTGCTGGCCGACCGCGAGGTCGCAGTCGTGGAGCGCAACGAACCGCCACCGCCGGGTCCTGGGGAAGTACAATTGCGTGTGCGGGCCGTTGGGCTGAACCACATCGACGTGTGGGGGTTCCGCGGCATGGCGTTCGCCAAGCGGCAACTGCCGTTGACCATCGGGGCCGAGGCAGCGTGCGAGGTCGTCGCGATCGGGGACACCGTCGAGACGCTGGCACAAGGCGATCGCGTCGTGCCGTTCGCCGCGCTGACCTGCGGCACCTGCCAATTCTGCGCGCGCGGACAGGACAATCTCTGCGCCAACGTTGCCGGCGTGCGCGGCTTCCACGTCGACGGGTTCGCCCAGGAGATAACCAACCACCCTGCCCGGCTGACGGTAAAAATCCCCGTCGGCGTCGCGCTGCACGACGCGGCCTGCGTCGCGGTCGCCTACGCAACGGTCGAACACATGCTGTTCGATAATGCACAGCTCGAGCCTGGGGAATGGGTGCTGGTACATGCCGGCGGCTCGGGGATCGGTTCCATCGCGATCAAGCTGGCCAAGTCGATCGGCTGCACGGTGATCACCACGGTCGGCAGCGCCGACAAGGCGGTAAAGGCGAAGGCGCTCGGCGCCGATCACGTGATCAACTACCGTGAGGACCGTTTCGAGGGCGTGGTGCGCAAGCTGACCGGCAAGAAGGGTGTCGATGTGGTGTTCGAGCATGTCGGCGCCGACACCTGGCAGGGCTCGCTGCTGTCGTTGCGCCGCGGCGGACGGCTGGTGACTTGCGGCGCGACCTCGGGCCCCACGGGCAGCATCAACCTGATGCAATTGTTCCAGCAACAATATCGCATCATCGGCAGCTTCGGATCGCCGATTTCGGCCATTGCGCGCGCGCTCGATCGGATCGCCGCCGGTGTGACCCCGGTGATCGACACGGTGTTCCCGCTGGAGGATGTCCGCGCCGGGCTGGAGCGGCTGGAGCACCGCGACGTGTTCGGCAAGCTGCTGGTTGATCTGTAGCGCGGTGCGTGGGTTGTAGCGCGATGCATGGGTCGTAGCGCGATGCGCGGGCTGTAGCGCGGTGCCTTGGCTGCGGCGCGTGCGGCGCCAACTGGGACTGTACGGCGACCGCATTCTGGGCTGGATTGTCCGGTATCTGATTGTGCTGCTGCGCCGCGCCGATCCGGAGCGGGCATCGGATTTCTGTGGCGCCGCGGCGCGTCGCATTGGGCCGTGGATGCCGGCACATCGTATCGGGCGGGCCAACCTGCGTGCCGCCTACCCCGACAAGGACGCGGCCTGGATCGAAGCGACGCTGCGCGGGGCATGGGAGAATCTTGGCCGGGTGGCGGGTGAATACGTGCATCTCGACCGGATCTGGGATTTCGATCCCGACCATCCCAACGCCGGGCACATCGAGACAGACGACGTCTCGCTATTCGTCGAACTGCTGGAGGACGGCAAGCCGGCGCTGTGCTTTGCCGCGCATCTGGGCAACTGGGAGTTGCCGGCGCTGGCCGCGCGCGCGCACGGGCTGCCGTCCGCCGTGGTCTATCGCATGCCGAACAACAAGGCGGTGGCCAAGCAGATCGCGGCCACTCGCGCGCCGTTGATGGGGCGGCTGATCCGCAGCCGCGCCGAGGCTGCGTTCGAGATGGCGGGGTCGCTGGAGCGCGGTGAGCACCTTGGCATGCTGGTCGATCAGCGCTGGTCGCGCGGGGTCGACATCACGTTTTTCGGCCGGCGCTGCAAAGCCAACCCGACGCTGGCCCGGCTGGCGCGACAGTTCGACTGCCCGGTGATCGGGGTGCGGGTGATCCGACTGCCCGGCCGCCGCTTCCGAATTGAGGCCACGCGCCCGATCACACTGCCGCGAGATGAGCGCGGTGTCATCGATGTGCCAGCGGCGACGCAATTGATCAATGGTATTGTCGAGAGCTGGATTCGCGAGCACCCCGAGCAATGGCTGTGGTTCCATCGGCGCTGGCGTTGAGCCGATTTCCTGCACAGAAATGGCATCGTCTGGCCACAATCCCGGGCTCGTGCTGTCCGGCACCGTTGAGAGGAGAAGCGAATGCGTAAGCTCACCCTGCCCTGCGCGCTGCTGTTCAGTTTGGCGTCCGGCGTCGCACTGGCGCAATCGGGCGTGCCTGTGGGACCGCAAGGTGTTCCGCCGGGCGCAAATCCGGCGACCGGCGCCCGCCCCGGCAATGACATCGGCACCGGCATGTCGATGCCAATGGGCAGCACCGCCAGCAACATCAATCCGACCGACACGCGTTCGGAGATAGCGCCGAACCTGCCTTCGCCGGCGATCGGCGACAACGCGTCCGCGCCGGACTATCTGGCTGCTGCCCAGAACGCGCTGGCCGCCGGCAGGACCGGAGAGGCACAGCAGGCGTTGGAGATGGCGCAGACCAGGCTGCTCGACCGTTCGGTGCCGCTGTTCCAGACCAACACGCCGAGCGGCAATCCGGCGGTTGCACAGATCTCGCAGGCGCTGCAGGCGCTGGCCGCCGGCGACCGGCAGAATTGCATGCAGTTGATCGCGGCGGCGATCCCGAACGCCCGAATGGCGGAACAGGCGTCGAACTAGCAGCAGAGTTCGGGGCTGACTGGAACTTGTAATACCAGCGGCCGAAAGTATTGACGCACGCTGCCCCCCCGTCATGGCCGGCCTTCGCCACTGTTGTCCGGCATGTCAGTTGCATATCGGCAACTGGAGCTGATTTGCGGGTCCGAGAGGCTTTGGTGGTGGCGGGTGCCGCGGATCGAGCAACTCGCTGATTGCGCGCCGGACGAACAGATGGGTGCGCACGATCAGCAAGACCAATGCCGCGGCATAGGTTTGCGGCTGCGCCGCTTGCAGCATGCGGACCAGCAAATAAGCGATGAACGCCACGGCGATCTGGCTGCGGATCGCATTCTCGCTGCTGCCCATGAACCGGCAGATCTTCAGGTTCTGCTTGATCCACTTAAAGAACAGCTCGATCTGCCAGCGCTCCTTGTAGAGAGCGGCAATCTCCTCGGCCGGGCTGCTCAGGTCGTTGGTGAACAGCCGCAGCACCTTGCCGGTGTCGATGCGGATCGTCACCGCACGGCCGGTTTGACTGAACGGATTGCGTCGGCTGAAGCAGAGCCGCACCGGCAGCAGGCCCACCTGGTCGGACAGCACGACCCCGCCTGGAGCGACCGGGCGCGACTGCGCCTCGCGCAGCGGCGTGTTGGTCTTCAGCCGGGTGACGAAGCTGCAGCCGGCGGCTGCCAGCCCGGCCCACCAGGCGAAGTCGTAGTAGCCGAGATCGAACACATAGGTGGCACCCGGCTCGATCGGCAGCAGGTCCTTGGCGGCGGTGATGTCGTTGATGCGGGCCGGGGTGATGTCGAAATAGACCGGCTTCTGCGCGGCCGGGTCATAGACCACGTGCAGCTTGGCGGCCACGGTGCCTTTGTGCAGTCCGAGCCAGTGCTGCATGCGCTGACCGACGTTGAGCTGGGTGGCATCGATCAGCCGAACGGCGGCCTTGATCACACGTCGCAGGGTGCGGCTGAGCTGGCCGATCAGTTCCCGCAGCAGATCGAAGAACAGCTCCGCCGGTCTCGCCCGCACCGCATCGGAGAGAGTGGAACGGGCCGGCGCCTTGCCGCCGAGCAAGCGCAGCGCGCCGGAGTTCGGCGCCAGCGCCGCGATCACCGGACGCAGCCCCTGATGGCCGCCGAGGCTGCCAGCCAGCATGGCGAGGAACTGTTGGCGGCTGGTGAACCCGCGCTGGTCGTCGTCAGTGCCGTGCTGGCGGACATGATGCTCGAAGCGGTGCCAGGGAAACTGCTGGACGATTTGTTCGAACACGGTAGCTTTGTGGCGCATGGCATTGGCTCTCGCTGCGGTGGATAACGTTGGCGAACGTCTCCTTCGCAGTAAAATCAATGCCGTGCGCGAGTACAAGCATAAAATGTGCCGGACAGTAGTGGCCTTCGCCGGCCATGACGGGTGGAGAGTTGGGACTTTCGGCCGCTGGTATAAGTGCACCTCTCCCGCGAAGGCGGGAGAGGTGGCGGAGTTCTTGCGACGCGGGTGAGGACGGTGCGGCAGTGCAGCAGTGCCTAACGCGTTACAACTCCCGAGGCCACGCCCGCCTTCTGCGCAACCGAGGCGCCGACCCTCTCAGGGCGCGATCCCCAGCAGCCGCGCTGCAGTTCCGCCGAGGATTGCAATCCGCTCGTCGTCGCTCAATCCGGGCGTGTTAAGTACCAGGTCGACCTCGGTGCTGGTCCACGGGAATGGGTAGTCGGTTCCGATCATGATCTGGCCGGGTCCGGTTTCCGCGATCAGGTGGCGCAACGCCTCGGGCGTGAACACGATCGTATCGAAATAGAGCTGACCGTCCCTGAGATACGCGGTCGGATTTTTCTTGGGCAGTGGACCCACGCGGTCGGGGAAGCACCGAATCACCGCGTCCGATCGGTTGGCATAGGACGGCAGGAACCCGCCGCCATGCGCGGCGCAGATCTTGAGCCCCGGAAAACGATCGAGCGTGCCTTCAAAGATCAGGTGCGACAACGCGATGGTGGTCTCCAGCGGGTTGCCGATCGTGTTGGTCAACAACCCGCTGCCACCCAGCCGGCCGCTCGGTTCCAGTTCGCGCGTGCCCAACGGGTGCATGAAGACGAGAACACCTAGTTCCTCGCACTTGGCCCAGAACGGATGGAACCTGGGATTGGCCAATTCCTCGCCGGCGACGCTGCCGCCGACGCCGACACCGCGGAAGCCGAGCTGCTTGACCGCGTATTCGACCTGTTCCGCGGCAAGATCGGGATGTTGCAATGAAGCGGTGGCGAAGGCGACGAATCGCTCGGGGTTGGCCGCGCAGAATTCCACCAGCGTTTCGTTCTGTAGTTTGATAAGCTTTGCCGCCACGTCGCGCTCGGCGCGGTACCAATAGGGATTGATGCTCAGCGCCTCGACGTCGATGCCTTGCGTGTCCATTGCCGCTATGCGCGTGCTGGTGTCGGCCATCAGCAAGGCCGGCGCTTCGAGCGGATGGCTGATCAGCGAGGCAGCCGCCGGGACGATGCAGTGTGCGTGCACATCGACGGTCTTGACGCGTTTGCCGTTGACCACGACCTCGCGCCGACGGGCATGTGCGTGCTGGTGTGGGGCCGGTGTCGGCGCCACGCTGGTCATCGCGCAGCCGACGAACGCAAGGCCGGATAGAGCGCTGGCCAGCAGATCCGCGGTTATTGGCATTTCCATTTCCCCTCGATGCTTTCGCAGTCAGCTCGCGAGCTTAGCACGCCTTGATCGTGGCATTGCCACGCCCTGGCCGGCTACTCCGCGGCTGCCCGTGCAGGCGCGCCGATCGCACCCGATGCCTCGATCTCGGCCATGCGCGCCGGGTCGAACTTCAGCACATCGCGCAGGATCTCTGCGGTATGCTCGCCCAGCAGAGGCGAACGTTTCACTTCCGATGCGCTGGCGGACATCTTGATCGGATTGCCGACGCTGAGATATTTGCCGCGCGTGGGGTGATCGACCTCGACCACCGTCCCGGTGGCGCGCAGCGACTCTTCCCCCGCGATTTCCTTCATCGACAGGATCGGGCCGCAGGGGATGTCGTATTTGTTCAGGATGTCCATGGCCTCAAACTTCGTCTTGGTCATGGTCCATTGCTCGATCGTGTCGAAGATGTGCTTCAGCCGCGGCAGCCGTGCCGGGGGCTTGGCGTAGTCGGGGTCGGTCTTCCATTCCGGCTTGCCGATCACGTCGCAGATCGGCTCCCACACCGGGGCCTGGCAGATGAAGTAGATGTAGGCGTTGGGATCGGTCTCCCAGCCCTTGCATTTCAGGATCCAGCCCGGCTGGCCGCCGCCCGACGCGTTGCCCGAGCGCGGTACGGCGTCGCCGAACTTGCCATGCGGGTACTGCGGAAATTCGGTCAGCGGCCCATGCGCCAGGCGTTGCTGGTCGCGCAACTTGACGCGGCACAGGTTGAGCACGCCGTCCTGCATGGCGACCGAGACCTTCTGGCCCTCGCCGGTGGCGTTGCGTTGAAACAGCGCGCAGACGATGCCGAGGGCGAGGTGAAGGCCAGTGCCGGAATCGCCGATCTGCGCGCCGGTCACCAGCGGTGGGCCGTCGTCGAAGCCGGTGGTGGACGCAGATCCTCCGGCGCATTGCGCAACGTTTTCGTAGACCTTGCAGTCCTCGTACGGGCCGGGGCCGAACCCTTTGATCGACGCCAACACCATCCGCGGGTTGAGCGCGTGGATGCGTTCCCAGGTGAAACCCATGCGGTCGAGCGCGCCGGGGGCGAAGTTTTCCACCAGCACATCGCAGGTCTGGATCAGCGCCTCGATGACTTCCTTGCCCTTGGGGTTCTTGCTGTCGACGGTGATCGAACGCTTGTTGTGGTTCAGCATGGTGAAGTACAGGCTGTCCACCTTGGGGATGTCCTGCAATTGCCCGCGCGTTATGTCGCCGACACCGGGTCGTTCCACCTTGATTACGTCGGCGCCGAACCAGGCGAGCAGCTGGGTGCAGGTCGGGCCCGACTGCACGTGGGTGAAGTCGAGGATGCGGACGCCGTCGAGTGCTTTCGACATCTTATGCTGCTCCTTTCTTCGTCAGGGCGCTTTTCGGATTGAGATTGCCGATGTTGCCACTCTCGCTGCCTGCCGCCGGGTCGATCACCGCGTTGATGAGCGTGGGTTTTCCGGAGTCCATGGCCGCATCGACGGCACGCTTGAGCTCGTCCGGCGTGGTCGCATTGACGCCAACCCCGCCGAACCCCTCGATCATTTTGTCGTAACGGGCACCTTTGACGAACCCGGTCGTTGCGGCATCGGCGCCGCCGCTCAGATTGATATCAGTGCCGCGATAGATGCCGTCGTTGTTGAACACAACGATGCAGACCGGCAGGTTGTACCGGCAGATCGTCTCCACCTCCATGCCGGAGAAGCCAAACGCGCTGTCGCCCTCTATGGCGAGCACCGGCTTTCCCGTCTCGATCGCGGCGGCGATGGCAAAGCCCATGCCGATGCCCATGACGCCCCAGGTGCCGACATCCAGGCGTTTTCGAGGTTGATACATATCGATCACGCCGCGGGCCTGGTCGAGCGTGTTCGCACCCTCGTTCACCAGGATCGCGTCCGGCCGTTCCTTGATCACGTCGCGCAGCACGCGCAGCGCGGAATGGTAGTCCATCGGGATCGAGTTTTTCCCCAGTCTGGACGCCATTCTGGCGATATTGGTTTCTTTCTTTTGCTGGATCGCCGTCGTCCACTCCACCGGCGGCTGCTTCCAGTCGTCACCCATGCCATGCAGCAGCGCAGCCACGCAGGAGCCGATATCGCCGACGACAGGCGCGGCGATCTCGACGTTGCTGTCCATCTCGCGCGGCTCGATGTCGATCTGGATGAACTTCTTCGAGCCCGGCGGCCCCCATTGCTTGCCCTTGCCGTGACTGAGCAGCCAGTTGAGCCGCGCGCCGATCATCAGCACGACGTCGCTGTC
>CAWGZJ010000017.1:0-180776 GCA_963826975.1 uncultured Alphaproteobacteria bacterium
CAGTCGACACCCATGCTCGGAGTAGCCAAGACCACAAACCCATGACTGGCTATGTACTTCGCAAAGCTCGATGTTCTCGATAGCTAAGCTGGCGCGTTGAGGCTCGGAGCATAGATTACGAGCGGGAAAAGATTTTCCTGCACAGGCGCATCACGGAGCGCCCAAACAGGCAGAGGGGTGGTACCACGGGTGAAGTCTTCGACGAACGACTGCGACTTTCCATGTTCCATCGGTTTGTCGAAGCTGGTTTCGGTCCGGATCAACGCCGCATAGTCGCCGATGGTCATCCTCTCGGCTTTGGATGCATCTGCCGGATTACAACCAAGGTTTGCAGTGGCCGAAATCCATCGGCAGTGGCTGATTTGCCCGTCGCGTCGCTCGTAGAGTGGAAAACGCGCGAATCGTAGTACTGTTCAATCACCTTAAGGCCGACTGAATATGGTCCAGGTTTCTCGGTAAACCGGAACTGAAAGTTTGGCACGTCCTGCGCAGTGGCAACCGAGACGACGAGAGCGGTGGCAAGCACAACCAACCCTCCGGAACAAGGAAAGTTACGCATCAAGGACTCCGCATTGGATTTCAGCAAACAAAAACATCTCTGAAGCTACAAGCGCGCCGGGGCTGCGACGCGCAATCGGGTTCACCCAGTACGCCCAGGCCAAGAGTCAGCGAAAAGACAATCAGACTAGCAAAGGGAGCGGTCTTGGGATTCTGGGGCGGAGGGCCTGCGATATCTGCTAAGCCACGTTAATGTGAGAAGACTGATTCCGAATCCAAGAAACGAACGCCCCCGCAAGGCTTTTTGAACGAGTACATCGAACGTAAAGGACGACCGCGAAAAGCCAGAAGCCGCCTTCTCTCTCGTGCTCAGGCCAAGCCGGCCTCTGCTTCTGCCGGTTGCGTCCCCTCGACCATCAGCGGTCTGGCCCGAGGACGCGTGGCATGCGAGCGCGAGCGGCACCAGGGCCGAGCGTGGCGGCGGGCGCTGACGCGGTACGGGAGTTAGCTCGCTCCCGAGGGATGCGTCGTGTCCGCACGTCCTGCGTTGCCAATTCCAATTGAACCCAAACATTCTGATTACGTCATGTAATCGCGCGACTGGGCCGGGACGACTATCGGATCTACCGCGAAGCCGGTGCCGGCGCATGGTTCAGAACTCTCGACCATGGAAGGCGTCACGCGGTCGGGCGACATGGTCGTCTACGACTCGGACCTGCCGTTCCAGACGCAGCCACGCGACGGCTACCGGCACGAGATGCTGATCGTGCCGAAGTCGATGCTCGAGCCGCATCTGCCTGCGCGGGGGCGGCCGGTGGCGGTGATGCTGTCCGGCCGTAGCGGGGTAGAGGCGCTCGCGGCCAGCTATCTCGATGCGCTGACGCGGAACTGGGACAACATCCCCGAGACCGCCATGGGCGCGGTCACCGACACACTGGCGCGGCTGATCGGCATCGCCTGCGGCGCTGCGGCGGGCGCTCAACCGGACGCCGTACGAGCCAGCTGGTTGGTCGAAGCCAAGCGCTACATCGACCGCCATCTCGTCGACCCCGATCTGTCGCCCGCCAGTGCCGCGGCGGCGCTGGGCATCTCGGTGCGCGCGGTGCACCTGTTGTTCGAGCCAACCGGCACCAGCCTCGCGTGCCATGTGTTGCACCGTCGGCTGGAGGAGTGTCGGGCGGCGCTGCTTCGCGACGCCACCCGCCCGGTGACCGACATTGCTTTTGCCTGGGGGTTCAACAACCTGTCCAGCTTTTATCGTGCCTTCCATGCGGCGTTCGCCATGTCGCCGGGTGACCTGCGCGCGGCGTCATGCCAGTGGCCTTCATGACTGACCGTTCGGCCGGCGTTGGGCCATTGGCATGGGTCTCAGTTTGGCGCGCGGCCGCAAGTCGCCGCCCCTTGGCAACCCCGCGCGCGATACCAGACGACCGAAACGCTGGAAAAGTCAGCATTTCGGGCGCCTGGTATCAGTCGGGCATTGGTGCTGATCGGCGGCCGCACGCCATGCTCGGCGGCAGTCGTCGGGCCCGGAATGTGTTGTTTCTTACCGAATCCGGCACCCGACCCGAACTTCACCGCGAATGGCGCCCTGGTTCACACCGATTTAACAGAGGGATGTGATGGCCACATATATATGCTGCACCGCACACCAACTTGTATCTTGGAGGCGGGATGTTTGGCGGAGCGATGACAACCGCGGAGCGGGTCATGGACTACCTGGTGCGGCACAAGAACCAGTGGCTGTGCGACGACTGCATCGCCGCCGCGCTCAACCTGCCGAGCCGGCGGGAGATTGTGGTGGTGACCAGCGCCATCGGCAGGGGTCCCGGCTACAGCCTGCATGACGAGACTTGTAGTGAGTGCGCACGCCCCAAGCTGGCGATCAGGGCCAGGTAGAGCCCCGCGGCGTGCTGCCGCCTGCCGGATCAATCCGCACCTGACCGCACCACGCGTGTAGACACCCCAATCCTCCTGTGCCGCATACTGGGCATCCGGCTGGGCATCCGGCGCCCGCCAACTTGCGTCCGCAGGAGGCAGCATGACGAACGACTTTCGCGACCTTGTTCCCCCTGCGGATCATCCGCGCATCGCCGGCATCGGCGAACGCGATGCCTACAGCCACGCGGCGCACGCGTTGGCCACCCGCGAGCGTGTCCAGGGCATCCTGGCGCAACGCCGTCAGCGACTGGCGGAACCCTTCAAGGGTATTACAACCAACGGGGCCGTGCTGGGGGATCTTTACGCACTCGGCGACGACGACGCGCCCACCGAAGCCATGTTCCGGAGCGCGCGCCAGGTGATGGCGCTGGCAACCGCCGACCAGCACGCGCGGCTGTGCCATCCGATCGATGCACCGCAGTGGCGCATGTGGAGCAATCCCGAGCTTTATTTCGATCGCTTCGGCCTGCGGCTCGACGAGATCCGCGGGGCGTTGCGCGAGGCAATTCTCGGGGTGCTCGAATCGAGCCTCAGCCGGAACGGATATGCCAAGGCGCGTGCGACGATGCGGATGAACGGGTTCCTGGGCGAGTTGGTCAATGCGCCGCGCGTGATGAACCAGTACAGCTACAACTTCAGCCTGTTCGGTGAACCGTCGTTGAGCGAGCCGTGGGGCTGGAGCCTGTTCGGCCACCACCTGTGCCTGAATTGCTTCATCCTGAGGGGGCAGATGGTGCTGTCACCGGATTTCCTCGGCGCGGAACCGAACCGCATCGATCTCGGACCAGATGCCGGGTTGATGCTGTTCCAGGACGAGGAACGGATCGGCTTGGAACTGATGCGCTCGCTGCCCGTGAAGCTGCGCGACCAGGCGCAGGTCTACAAGCTGTTGAAGGACCCGGCGATGCCTGAGGGGCGGTGGCACCCGGCGGATCAGCGCCATCTCGGCGGTGCGTACCAGGACAATCGGGTCGTTCCCTGCGAAGGCGTGGCGGTGCGTGATTTCCCCGCGGCGCAGCGCGAGCGGCTGGTGCGCCTGGTTGCGGCGTATCTGGAAATCCTGCCGGACGGGCCGTTTGCGGCGCGCATGCGCGAGATCGAGCGGCATCTGGATGGCACGTATTTCTGCTGGATCGGTGCAACGGGGGACGCGGATCCGTTCTATTATCGCATCCAAAGCCCGGTCGTGATGATCGAGTTCGATCATCATTCCGGTATATTCCTGACCAACGAAGAGCCGGCCAAATGCCATACTCACACCATCATCCGCACGCCCAATGGCAATGATTACGGCAAGGACCTGCTGCGGCTGCATTACGCGCAGGTGCACAAGGGCCATGCGGCGCCGGGGCGCGGATGAGGCGCGTCACGAATAACCCCAACAACACACAAGTGATCGCAGGTACCGAGCTTGCCTGGATACCGTTACTCTTCCCGAACAGGTGTGCCGGGCGGGCCGACGCCAAGCGCCTCCATCAGCGGCTTCAGCAGGTCGCCGTAAGCCCGCCAACGACCGACCGAGCTGTGATAGATGGGCTGCCTCACCTGGGTGGCGCTGGCGGTCCGGACCGGCCGCGGGGATCCGTGGAACCCAAGGCAGGCGGCATCCCATTCGAGGCCGCAATGCGCAACGATCCGGCGCGCCTGCCGCTCGAGATCGGCGACCACGTCCTCATACTCCACCTCCAGCAACACGCCGCGCGGCAGCACCCGCGCCCAGTGCTGCATCAGCCCCTGGTACGCCCGGTAATATCGCCCAAGCTCGCCGAGTTCGTAGGCGACCCGATGTTCACCGGTGAAAAGTGTTGCAAAGCAGGACAGGCAAGTGTCCAAGGGATCTCGGCTGGCGTGAATGATGCGCGCATTCGGCAGCACGAGATGGATCAGACCGACATAGAGGAAATTCAAAGGCATCTTGTCGGTAATGCGATCCGCGGTCGCAGCACGCGCTCTCGCCGCGTCGATGTAGCGCGCACCTGACTGGTGCAGCACCTCGTCCGGCAGCGACGCGACGATCTCTGGAAAACAACCCGCGGCACCGTTCAGGCGTGCGGCCGCGTCGCCGATATCCGTGAGCTCCCCCGCGCCGAAGACCTGCGGATGGCTGGCGAGAATCTGCTCGATCAGCGTGGTGCCCGAACGCGGCATGCCGACGATGAAGACCGGCAGCGCGGAATTGTGGCCGACGCCGCCGCGCGCCGCCATCAGTTCGCGGCTGAAAACGGTCCGAATACGCGTGAACTCGCCCAGAACCCTGGCCTCATCGTAGTCGATCTGCCGGCGCTTGAGCGCGTTGCCTTCGAGCAGGTAGCCGAATGACCGCTCGTGTTCACCGAGGTCCGCGGCTGCCTTGGCGAGCGCGAACAGCAACTGCCGGCGGTCCTCCTCGGGCAGGGATGCCCTGCCGGCCGCCAGACCCTGCATCGCCGTGAGTGCCGGGTCGCCGACCGTGAACCGCTTGCAGTCGGCCAGGTGGCGGTAGAACCGACCACTCCGGGGTGCCAGCGCGATCGCCGTTTCGAAGGCGCGACAGGCTTCGTCGAGGCGTCCGATCTCCTGCAACGCCACACCCATGTTGCCATGGCGCCGGGCATGCCCGGGGCCCGCCGCGATCGCCGCCCGATACTGCGCGATTGCCTCGTCGTGACGGTTGAGCGCCTGCAGCGCGAGGCCGAGATTGTTGTGCGCTGAGGCGAAGCCCGGCCGGATGGCGAGAGCGCGCTCGTAGTGCCCGATCGCCTGGCTGGGGCGGTTGGCCGCATGCAGCGCAAGGCCAAGATTGTTGTGCGCGTCGGCATTGTCCGGATCGAGGGCGAGCGCTTTCTCGTGGCACTCGATCGCAGCGTCATGGCGCCCCAGAAGCTGCAGTGCGCCGCCCATGCGGTCATGCACCTCTGCCAGCCCGGGATCGGCCGCCAACGCCTGCTGGTAGTGAGCGATCGCCGCGTCGTGGCGCCCGAGCGTCTGCAATGCCATTGCGACAGCGATACGGGCCTGCAGGTAGTCCGGGGCGGCGGCGAGAACCTGTTCGTACTGCGCGATCGCCGCCTGGTGGCGTCCCAGCGCCTGCAATGCGGTGCCGAGGTTGTATCGAATCGCGGGAATGTCCGGTTCGATCTCAAGCGCCGCTTCATAGGACGCGACCGCGCTTGCATAACGCCGCAGCGCCTGCAGTGCGGTACCGCGGTTGTAGTGCGCTTCGCCATAGTCGCGATCGAGCGCGAGTGCGTGATCGAAACATGCGACCGCCGCTTCATGGTGCTGCATCGAATGGAGCACGCATCCGGCATGGTAGTGCGCCTCTGCCAAGGTCGGGTCGTGCGCAAGTGCGCGGCGCAGCAACGCAATGGCCTCATCAAGCCTGCCCTGTTGGGCACGGAGCACGCCGAGATAATGCAGTGACCCAACGTGGTCATGCTCAACGTTCAGGATCGCGTGATATGCCCGCTCTGCCTCGGGCAGCCGGCCGGCTTCGTGCAACGCAACGGCGTCGTCGAAAGCCCGAGTTCATGTGGTCCATGTCGTATGTCCCGGCCGCGCCAGAGTCATCATTTCGGGCCGCTGGTATACCCCTCGTTCGAAGGAATCTGTGCTCTGCCGTATGACAGGAAGCAAGACTCACCACAGAGACACAGAGGCACAGAGCAGAAAGAGCAAGTCGTCAGCTCGATATTCTTCTCTGTGCCTCTGTGTCTCTGTGGTGAGTTTTTGTTTCCATCATTCATCAAAAGCAGGGGTTTCCATGGATAAGTGGTATATCAGTTCGCCTTGGTCCTGTGATCAAGCCTGGCGAGATCCTGCCAAGCGGCCGCGGCGTCGAGTGCGTCATCGGGTGGGGACGCGACACCGTTATTTGCGAGCCAGGCTTCGAAGGCGGCGTGCGTCAGGTCGGCAAGCGGTGGTGAGCCGCCCGCCGACACGTATTCTGTACCATGGTGCGTCGCAGGGTCGATGAGCCAGAGCTCAGGCTCGCTCGGGATCGCCCGGATGGCGCCGTTCGGGAGCAGCGCCTGATAGACCTCATCCCCGATCAAGAGGTCGCATTCGGCAGTGCGAAGCCGATTGGCGTAGAAGAACCGCTCCAGCGCGATCAGGACACGCAAACGGTTGACCGGACCCGGTACGTTGGCCGCATCACGGAAGAAGAGTACCACGATCCACCTCGCGGTCGATGCCGGGTTCGGCAGTTCGGGCTGATAGTCGAAGATCATCTTCTGCGTGTTGGCCGGCGTGAGCGCGAACGTCGTCAATAGAGTGGGAACGATGCCGAGCCTCTGGTAGATGAAGTTCTCGATCGTCGTTTGTTTGACCTCGCGGTCCTTGGGCAATTCTGCCTCGTCGATGAACGCACATTTATCAGCATTGCTCTTCGCCGGATCGCAGAGCACATAAACCGGCTGCCGGACGGCATGATAAAGGTGCCACGCTGCCTCGGAACCGGCAGCCACTTTCCGGAAGCTGACCTTGAGCGCGTATTCGACCGCCAGCATCTGAAAGAAGCGGATCTTGGCCGGATCGGCGTACCGCCCGCCTGGCTGCGATATCTGGAACAGGGTCGGAAGGTTTCCTGGCGCGAGGATGTCGTCCACCGCTTTGCGGCTGTTGAGTTGCGGTACCACGATCGGCACGATTGGCAAAGGGTTGCTGGTGGCGTTGATGAGCTGTGCGAGCTCGGCGTCTGCGCCGGTCTGAGCCGCACCCACGGCTGGTGTTGCGACGGCCAGGAGCACGGCAGCCACCACCGCCAGCATGAGGTGCCCGATGCCGCTACGCATTGCCAGGTGCTGCATCTTTGGGTTTGCCTGTGCGACCGGCCATTGCGCAGCTTAGCTTCACGAGCGTTGCCGGACAATGAACCTGCACCGAATAACAGCGGGGCCCAAGGGCGCCGCTGTTATTCGTAACGATCGCTTCTTGCTATGAGGCCTTGCGCCGCCGGCGGAACGCGCCGAGCCCGGCCAGCGCGGTGCCAAACAGCGCGAGCGAAGCGGGTTCCGGCACCCCGGGTGGCGGAGGTGGCGGAGGTGGGCTGCCGCCATTCTGCAACTCGCCGAAGACCGAGATGCCGTAAAGGGTGCCGGGGCCGCTTCCGGTATTCCACTGTTCGTCGATGGCACCCGTCGCGATGTTGACCTCCCAAATGGTGTCCGTGGCGAAGTCACCGGTCCAGAAATCCGTTCCATTCGGGTCAAGGTTAAGCGAGAAGTCGCCCCCGCCATCGCCCGGCAGCGTGTACGTCTGGATGATGTTCCCCGAAGCGTCGAGCAGAAGGGCATTGACGCTGTTGGAGACCAGGACATCACCGGCAAAAGTGCCCGAGGGGATGGTGCGCATGGCGAAGAGATGAACGAGCTTGCCGCTGGCCTCGGTGGCGGCGGAGGTGAAATCGGCAAGCTGCGTCGTGGTGCCGTCGGGGTTCAGGATCGCGCTCAGGATTTTCGTGCCCTCGCCGTCGTAGATCACTTGTCCGGTGGTCTTGTTGTACGTGTCGGTCCAGTCCGTGCCCCCGGTACCGTTGCCGCCGGTGACGCTGTAGGAATGCACCAGTGCGCCGGTCGATGTATTGAACTGGTTGATCAGGGCTGCGCCCGGGCCGCCCACGTTTGACATCCCGGCAAAGGCCCCGCTGGATTGGTTATCAACCGACTCCGGCGTGTTGTTCGAACTCATAAAGCTGGAGTTGACGAGGCCGCCAGAGTTGTTGAACTTGGCTACGGTTCCAGAGCCAAAGGTGGTGACGTAGAAGTTCCCTGCCGCGTCGAAGCCCGAGCCAGTGGTAAGGCTGCCGGTCGCGTCGTTCAGTTGGCATACCGCCGCGCCGGTCGGCGTGAACACGTCGACGGTCTGGCTCGAGACCGAAGCAAATACGTCCCCTGTCACATAGGGGGAACTGCACGGCGCCGCGAGTGCCCCTCCGGCCGAACCCAGAGCCATGACGGCGACTGCCGTCGTGCCCAGAAGCCGGGAACGTCTGGTGGCATGTCGAGGGGAGAGTGATGTGGTTGGATGTCCAAACATGTGCTTTTCCTTGCATCTGCAGGGCAGTCATGGACCGAATGACAACTGGCCCCCCGCCTCCAGGCTTTTTTGGACACGCCAATTAGCCGGATACCTCGAGCCACGGAGAGTCTGAGCAGATTCCGTGCCAATTGAAATTTTCATCGTGATATCAACATTCTATCTCGCTGACATAGCGCTCTTGGTGCAATAAGTTGTAAGGTCTTGCGATAGTCAATCTTCGTCGATTTGCCTGAGTTTCGCTGTCAAAATGAGCATGTCATTGATTTTTCTGCGATTTTCGTCACGGCCGCCGACGCTTACACGAACTTCTACTTGGCGCGTTCCCTAATTCGAGTCATGGTAGGTTTCAGTACCGATACTACACGCACCAGTGGTGGAACCCGCCCCCTCAATTGCCCAGAAAATTGCACGCTCGGATTTCCTCGCTGGCGGCAGCGCGCGGTGATCGCCGATATCGCGTCATGTGATAAGGTTGGCCTACAAATGGTCGAATCCAGACCACAAGAAGCATTCGGGGCAGCAGAGTTAATCGAGATAAACGAGATTCGCCCGATTAATGATATTGCGATCCGCTCCCGTGCTTTGGCGTTCGTGTAAAGTTTGCCGACACCCGTATGCCGGGTTCGACGCGGTGTGGATACCCGCCCCGGCCAGGGCGCCCCGATCTGGCGGTTTGCATTCTGCCTGGAGTTACCATATATAACAAACACAACGACCTGAATTTCAGCGGGAGTCCATCGCCTTGTCGGACGCATCCGACGGAATCACCTTTCGCGTCATCCCGGAGATGATGCCGGAACGCCACCCTCCCGACGCTCTGCTGAACGGCGTGATGGCGGCCCTGCCGCTGCCGCCGGAGGATGCCACCGCCGCCTGGCGGCGCGGCCGGCCGGCGCGGATCATCGAGGAGGTCTCCTGGCGCGGCGCAGGCCGGGCGTCCGGCCCACTTGCCCGCCATGGCGCCGAGCGGCCGTCGATCGCTGCCGGATGGTGGTGACCGCGCAACAGGGCGACAGCTGGTCGCTCAAGGTCTGGCCCGTCGGGGTTGCCGTGCGTGCGGGATTTGGCGATGCCCGCCCAGACCCGAAGGTCAGGCGACGCCCAACAATTGGCGAATCGCAGGATGCCAATTTGGCGGGACGGGTGCATCCGGGTGACCGCCGCCGGGTGGGTAAGCCGTTGCGCCACCCGCGTCTGTTATCCCGGACCGCCAGCGTTGCGCGGAAAGCGGCGGGTGGCGCAAGAGCTTACCCACCCTACAATCGAAGCGGTCGTTGTTTGGCGTTGCGTCAGTCCGCCACGGGCCTGCATCCCGATGATGGTGGCGAGGACGACGCACGGGATCTTCGGGATGGAAGCTGCGGCGCAGCGGGCGGTGCGGCCGGAGTTGCGGGCGCCGGTGCATCCGTCGCATTTGGCGTTTTTGGCGAATTTGGCAACGACCCTCGGGGCGGGCGCCCGAGGGGGTGGCCCGCGGTCGGGCTTGGGCGAGCCGGCGGTATCCGGGTTGGAGAATTTGGCAACGACCTTCCGGGCGGGCTTGGGCGGGCCGGGGGAGTCCGGGTTGGCGAATTTGGCAACAACCCTCGGGCCGAGCGACCGGGGCATTCACTCGGGTCGCGGCCGGGGGGCCGGCGGTGTCCGGTTTGATAAATTTGGCCAGGACCCTCCGGTCGGGTTCGGGTGGGCGGGAGCCGTTCGGTTTGACGAATTCCGCAACAACCCTCCCGGCGGGCTTGGACAGGCCGGGGGAGTCCGGTTTGGCGAATTTGGCAACAACCCTCGGTGCGAGCGACCGGGGGCATTCCCTCCGGTCGGGTTCGGGTGGGCGGGAGCCGTTCGGTTTGACGAATTCCGCAACAACCCTCCCGGCGGGCTTGGACAGGCCGGGGGAGTCCGGTTTGGCGAATTTGGCAACAACCCTCGGTGCGAACGATCGGGGGCATGCCCTCGGGCCGGGTTCGGGTGGGCGGGAGCCGTTCGGTTTGACGAATTCCGCAACGACCCTCCCGGCGGGCTCGGGCGGGCCGGGGGAGTCCGGTTTGGCGAATTTGGCAACAACCCTCGGTGCGAACGATCGGGGGCATGCCCTCCGGTCGGGTTCGGGTGGGCGGGAGCCGTTCGGTTTGACGAATCCCGCAACAATCCTCCCGGCGAGCTCGGGCGGGCCGGGGGAGTCCGGTTTGGCGAATTTGGCAACAACCCTCGGTGCGAACGATCGGGGGCATGCCCTCCGGTCGGGTTCGGGTGGGCGGGAGCCGTTCGGTTTGACGAATCCCGCAACAACCCTCCCGGCGGGCTCGGGCGGGCCGGGGGAGTCCGGTTTGGCGAATTTGGCAACAACCCTCGGTGCGAACGATCGGGGGCATGCCCTCCGGTCGGGTTCGGGTGGGCCGGCGGTGTCCGGTTTGATGAATTTGGCAACGACCCCCGGGTCGGGGTCCGGTGGGCGGGAGCCGTTCGGTTTGATGAATTCGGCAACAACCCTCGGGTCAGGCTGCAGGGTGCGTGCCCTCTACCCCTCCCCCCAACCCCCTCCCTCAAGGGGAGGGGGAGAGTTTCCCCGAATACGTCATTCCGCCGCCAGCTTCTCCGCCTCGGTCGCCGCCTTCAGCTCGGCCGCCTTCGCCTCTACCAGCTCGACGATGTGCTCCACCATGTCGGCGCCGGGGATCGTATGATCCGTCTTGCCCGCGCGGTAGATCATGTGCCGCCCGTTGCCGCCGCCGGTCAGGCCGATGTCGGTCATCAGCGCCTCGCCCGGACCGTTCACCACACAGCCGATGATCGACAGCGTCAGCGGCGTTTCGATATGCGCCAGCCGATCCTCGAGCGTGCGCACCGTCTCGATCACGTTGAAGCCCTGGCGCGCGCAGGATGGGCAGGAGATCACTTTTACCCCGCGATGGCGGATGCCCAGCGTCTTCAGCATGTCCCAGCCGACGCGCACTTCTTCCTCCGGCTCGTCGGACAGCGAGACACGGACCGTGTCGCCGATCCCGGCCCACAGCAGCGAGCCGAGGCCGATCGCCGATTTCACCGTGCCCATGCGCCGACCGCCGGCCTCGGTGATGCCGATGTGCAGCGGGTGGTCGCACACGTCGGCGAGCTGCTGGTAGGCCGCCACCGCCAGGAACACGTCGGACGCCTTCACGCTGATCTTGAAGTCGTGGAAGTCGTGCTGCTGCAGGATGTCGGCGTGGTAGAGGGCACTTTCGACCAGTGCCTCGGGGTTCGGCTCGCCGTATTTCTCCAGCAGGTGTTTTTCCAGCGAGCCGGCGTTCACGCCGATGCGCATCGAGCAGCCGTGGTCGCGGGCGGCCTTCACGACCTCCTTCACGCGCTCGTCGCTGCCGATGTTGCCGGGGTTGATGCGCAGGCAGGCGGCACCGCTCTCGGCCGCCTCGATGGCGCGTTTGTAGTGGAAGTGGATGTCGGCGACGATCGGCACGTTGACCTCGTGCACGATCTCCTTCAGCGCCAGCGCGCTTTCGCGGTCGGGGCAGGAGACGCGGACGATGTCCACGCCGGCCAGTTCTGCGCGCCGGATCTGCGCGATGGTGCCCGCGACGTCGTGGGTCAGCGTGTTGGTCATGGTCTGCACGGTGATCGGCGCGCCGTCGCCCACCGGCACCCGACCGACGTAGACCCGCCGCGACTTGCGACGGTTGATATCCTGATACGGGCGGTAGCTGCTCATGTGCGTCGGCTCTCCGTGTGGCTGCCACCCGGCCGGCCCACGCGCCGGGGAGGCGGTGAGGCACAGCGGCCGGGTGGCGAATTTGCTAACCCAGGTGGTAGTGCTGCCCCAAGTATGGTGTGTGTCGCGCCGTGTCGCTACTGCGACGCCGATCTTGGCGCAATCGCCGGCACCATCGGCGATGCGGAACTTGCCCCCGAACTGCCCATGGAACTGCCGGCGGAGCTGGCGGTGGTCATCGGCAACGCCGCCGAGGGGATCTTGCCCGTCTTCAAAAGGTCGGGATCGAGCGGGATGTCGCGCCGCACGGCACCCGAGGCGCCCAGCGGCGGCATTGTCGCCCCGTCCACCAGGATGTCGGTTCCCCCGGCATTGCCGGTGGTCAGCACGAGGCTGGGCTGCGCCGGGACCGCCCAGAATTCACCAGGGTGCAATACTCGGTTCAGCAGCACCTGCCCCGACTTGTCGCGGACCTGCATCCAGGCATCCGCGGTGGCACTCAGCACGACCCTCGGCTGGTCCGCCGGGTGCGGCGCGGTGGGTGCCGTGGTGGCAGCGGCGGCCTGGCTCGGCGGCACGTACGGCGCCGGTTCCGGTGCGGCGGCACTGTCGGTCGGGCCCAGCGGTGCCGGCACGCCGGCCGGACCCGTGATGCCGGCCGGGCCAGGTGGCAAGGCCGCTGGTGTCGCGGAAGCCAGTGAACTGGCAGCCGGTGTGCCGGATGCAGATAGACCGGTTTCCGACGGCCGGCGTGCCGACAGGCCGGTTGCCGGCGGACCGGCGGCCGACGGACCGGACGCCAATCGTCCGGTCATCACCGAACCTGACGTCGGTGAGTTGGCAGCCGACATAGTTGAATTCGGTGTGACGGAAGCAGGCGGCACGGCTCGCTCGGCCAGCGGTGCGAGGCGTGCGGGCACCGGCGGCACCACCTCGGGCGGCAGCGCACCGTTCCCGGACAGCCGGTACCAGCCGATGTATGCGCCGACCGCCAGCACCGCGCCAAGCAGCACCACGGCCCCGGCGGGCACGCCCCGACTTGGAACCGGGGCTGGAAAACTCAACTCCGTCAGACGGTTGACCTCAGCGGCTTCGGAGCGAAACCGCCGCGTCAGCTCGTCTGGATCAAGCCCGAGCGTTGCAGCGTACGTGCGTAGAAATCCGATCGCATATGCGTTGCCGGGTAGGTCGGCGATGCGGCCCTGCTCCAGGGCGACCAGGAACGACAAGCGGATCCGAAGGCCGGCCGAGACGGCGTCGAGCGACCACCCAAGTCGTTCGCGCGCGGCGCACAGGTCCGCGCCGACGCGCGGTGCCGCGGCCACGACGCCCCGCTCTGCGGTGACGATGGACATATTGGCCCGACCACCCGCTAATCTGGACTTGCGTTCGTGCAGCACGACCGCCCCGACCTCATTCGCCTGCCACCGGAATAACGCCGACCGCGGGCCGACGCCATCCAGTTATGACAATGCCACTTGTTCCAACAGCCCTACACTGACTCGGATCAGCGTTCGCGTCACGTGGAGATTAAAATCAGAAACGAATTGAAACGAAATCGTCAGATCGCGGGACAACCGGGCCACCGATGATCAGGTCGCCCAAGCGTCCTTTCGGGAAGCCTGGCGGGTCGGACCCGCGGGTGTTTTTGCCGCTGGGAGCGTCGGCAGCTTGCCACGATGTCCCCGCGTCGTGGCGGCGCTGCCTGCCTCCCAGCGGCAAAAATACCCCATCTCCCTTTGGACCGGCCCTCAACCGCCAAACTTCCTGGACGGACACCAAGGATTACACGGACACCAAGGATTACACTGGCAGACCATGTTCACGCGCCCAAGTGGCGATCGGCTCACGCAGACTTGCACTACCCGCCCCACCGCGGCGTATCGCCGCGAGCACTGGGCGAAATGAAACCAGATCGAGTTGCGCCAGCATAGCCTTGATCGGCAGGATGCCGGAGGCCGGCATCGACAGCGAGGTGATGCCGAGGCCGACTAGCGCCAGCGCCTCAAGCGGCCGCCCCGCCGCCTCGCCGCATAGCGACACCGGCACCCCCCCGCCTTGGATCACGCCGCCCTGGATCACGTCGCGCTGGGTTGTCCCACAATGAGTTTGCGCCGCATCCTGCTCCGTGCCTTGGGGAAGGTTCTCGTTTTTGGCAGACTCTCCGTCTCGGGCAGGCGCGAGGCCGTGCCTAAGGCCCGAGCCGCGCCTGTGCCCTGGGCCGCCGCCGGCCGTGCTGGCGGCGCGCAGCACCTGCTCCAACAGGTCGAACATCGGTTGCGACAGCAGGTCATAGCGGTTGGCGATCGCCGGCGTGCCGCGATCAGCCGCGAAAACGAATTGCAGCAGATCGTTGGAGCCGATCGAGATGAAGTCCACCTCCTCCAGGAGTTCAGGCAACTGCCACATCAGCGCCGGGATCTCCAGCATGGAGCCGACCCGCAGGCTGCGCGGCGCCGGGCGCACGCGCTTCGCTTCGGCCTCCAGCAGGTTCCGCGCGGCACGGAACTCCGCCACCGTCGCCACCATCGGGAACATCACCGACAAGTCGCGCCCGCCGGCGGCCAGCAGCAGCGCGCGCAATTGCCGGCGCAGCAGGGCGGGCCGGTCAAGCCCGATCCGCAGGCTGCGCCAGCCCATCGCCGGGTTCTCCTCCTCTGTCGGGGCGCCGCCGGGCAGCACCTTGTCGGCGCCAAGATCGAGCGTGCGGAACAGCACCGGCCGATCGCCGGCGGCATCGAGCACCTTGGCATAGGTTGCCGCCTGCTCCGCCACGTCCGCGACCGCGCCGCGCGCCAACATGGCAATCTCGCTGCGATAGAGGCCGATGCCAGCGGCGCCGGTCGCATCGAGCTGGTCGAGTTCCAGGCCCAGCCCGACATTCAGCATCAACGTCACACTGGTACCGTCGGCGGTGACGGTCGGGCGGTCGCGGTACGCCGCCCAACCGGCCTGGCGCGCGGTGCGCGCCTCCAGCGCGCGGGTGTAGACCTGCCGCAGCTCGGCATCAGGGCGCAGGATCAGGCGTCCCTCGTCAGCATCCAGTACCGCCAATCCGCCGCCCGACCGCGCCGCCTCGACCGCGCCGCGCGCCCCGCCCAGCGCCGGCAGTCCGATAGCACGCGCGACGATCGCGGCGTGCCCGGCCAGGCTGGCCTCCTCGATCACCACGCCCGCCACGCCGCGTGCGTGCCAATCCAGCAGATCGGCGGGGCCGAGCCGGCGCGCGAGCAGGATCGTGCCCGGCGGCACCGGGTCCGGCACCCGAGGCCGAGCCGGCGGACCGCCGCCACCCGACCCAACCACAGGACCGATCGCAATAGGACCGGTCGCCATTGGACCAGTCAGGGTCACCAACAGTCGATCGGCGAGTTCGTCCAGGTCGGCCAAGCGTTCGCGCAGATAGGGGTCGGTAATGCGCCGCATGCGGTCACGCACCTCGCCGGCAACACGCGCCACCGCGGCCTCTGCCGTGATGCCGGTGCGGATCACGTCGCCGACGCGGCGGAGCCAGCCGGCGTCCGCGGCAACCAGGCGATACGCCGCCAACACCTCTCGAGAGGCAGCGCCCGCAGCACCGCCGGACGGCATGCGCGAGGCAATCAGCTCGTCGAGACCACGCTGCATCCGGTCGGCCGCGGTGGTCAGCCGCTGCAACTCGGCCGCGGGATCATCGGCCAGCAGACGGCTGATGGTCGGACGGCCGCCGCGCACGAAGACCGGTCCGATCACAATCCCGCCACCGAGCGTCACACCGGTGAACACGCGAGGAACGGTGGCCGCAACGCCCTCCTCTGCTCCGTCGGTGGCACCGCCAGCCGCCAGCAACTCGGCCAGCAACATCGTCACTGTCTCAAGGACATCGACCTCTTCTTCACTATATTGGCGCGGGTTGCGGTTCTGCGCGGCCAACACGCCTACCGTGCGACCGGCGCGCCGCACCGGTACCGCAATCATCGAGGCGAACGGCTCCTCGCCAGTCTCCGCGCGGTAAGCAAAAGCCGGATGATTCTGCGCGTCGGCTAAATTCAGCACCTCCTGCGTCGCCGCACACAGACCGACTATGCCCTCGCCCACCCGCAGTCGGGTGCGGCCAACCGCCGCCGCGTTCAACCCATGCGTCGCCGTCAGCTCCAGGATCTCGCCGGGACGCATTACGTAAATCGAACACACCTCGCTCACCAACTCGGCAGCCAACAGCCGCGCCAACTCCGCCAGCGGCGCGACATCGCTGGCCATGACATGCCGCAGCCTGGTCAGCAGCCGCCGGGGCGCACTCGCCGCCACGTCATGCCCCCAATTGCCGAAACCGAAGGAAGGCCGGGGCGTTGCCCCGGACCCCACCAAGGGGCGCTGCCCCTTGGATCCCCGCCAAGGGCGGAGCCCCCTGGCGGGTTTCAGGGCAGCGCCCTGACCTTCCTTCGGTTCGGTGACTGGGTGGCATATCAGGTCGCGCGTGCGGCCAGGGCCGCGACTGCCTGGTTGACCAGTTCGGCGATGATGGTGGCGGTCGGTTGTTCGGCGCTAACCATGCCGACGGACTGGCCTGCCATGACCGAGCCGTTTTCGACGTCGCCGTCGATGACGGCGCGCCGCAGCGCGCCGGCCCAGAAGTGTTCGATCTCGAGCTGGGCGGCTTCCTTGGTGAGTTCGCCGGCGTTGAACCGATCGCGGGTTTGGGCCTGGTGGGCCAGGAAGCGCTTGGTGCCTTGGTTCACCAGGCCGCGCACCGGGATGACCGGAAAGCGTTCGTCGAGCTGGATCGAGGGCAGCGCGTCGCGGGCGTTGGCACGGATAAAGGCGCGTTTGAAGTCCGGGTGGGCGATCGACTCTGTCGCGGCGGCGAAACGGGTGCCGAGCTGGGCGCCCGAGGCACCCATTTCCAGGAAAGCCAGGATGGCCTCACCGCGGCCGATGCCACCGGCGACGAAGATCGGGACCTCGCGAATCTCGGGCAGGATTTCCTGGGCGAGGACGGTCAGGCTGACCGGGCCGATATGGCCGCCGGCTTCGGAGCCCTCGATGATCAGCGCGTCCGCGCCGGAACGGACCAGGCGCTTGGCCAACACCAGGGCCGGGGTGAAGGCGATGAGTTTGGCGCCGCCGTCCTTGACCGCACGCACCGCGCTGCCGGGAGGGATGCCGCCGGCCAGCACGATGTGGCCGACCTTGGCGTCCAGGCAGACCCGGACAAGGTCGTCGAGCTGCGGGTGCATTGTGATCAGGTTGACGCCGAACGGCTGGCTGGTCAGTGCCTGGGTGCCGGCAATTTCAGCGGCGAGCAGGTCGGGGTTCATCGCACCGCAGGCGATGACGCCGAAGCCGCCGGCGTTGGAGATGGCGGCAACCAAGTGGCGCTCGCTGACCCAACTCATTGCGCCGCCCATGATGGCGTAGCGGCAGCCAAGGAAGCTCGTGCCGCGAGCCCACAGTGCGTCCAGCCGGGCGCGGGCGGCGGTTTCCGGTGCAGTGTCACCGGGTGGCGGGATGCCGATTGGTATGATCCCGGTCGGTGTGATCCCGGCTGGGACGACCCCCGGGGGACTGATATCAGGCGGCATCGAGGCCGTACGCGGTGTGCAGCGCCCGCACTGCCAGTTCGGTGTATTCCGCGGCGATCAGCACGCTGACCTTGATCTCGCTGGTGGAGATCACCTGGATGTTGATCGCCTTGTCGGCCAGTGCGCGGAACATGATGTTCGCCACCCCGGCATGACTGCGCATGCCGACGCCGACGACGCTGATCTTGGCGACATTGGGATCGGTCAGCACCTCGGCATAACCGATCTGGGGCTGAATGCCATCCAGCGCGGCCCTGGCGCGCAGCAGGTCCGCCTTGCCGACGGTGAATGTCATGTCGGTGGTGCCATCGGCGGCGGTGTTCTGCACGATCATGTCGACATTCACGTTCTGCGCCGACAGCTCGCCGAAGATCGTCGCGGCGATACCGGGGCGGTCGGGCACCCGGCGCACCGTCAGCTTGGCGTCGTCGCGCGAATAGGCGATGCCGGAGACGTTCTGCTTTTCCACGATCTCGTCCTCATCCACCACCAGTGTGCCCTCGTTGGCGTCATACTCCCCTGGTGCTGTCGGGTCCTTGAAGCTCGACAGCACGCGCACGCGCACCTGCTCGTTCATCGCCAGCTCCACGCTGCGGGTCTGCAGTACTTTGGCGCCGACCGAGGCGAGTTCCAGCATTTCCTCGTAACTGATGTGATCGAGCTTGCGCGCACCGGGGACGATGCGCGGGTCGGTGGTATAGATCCCGTCGACGTCCGTATAGATGTCGCACCGGTCGGCCTTCAGCGCGGCGGCGAGCGCCACGGCCGAGGTGTCGGAACCGCCGCGGCCCAGCGTGGTGACGCGGTGATCCGGCGCGATGCCCTGGAAGCCGGCGACAACCGCGACCTGGCCAACCTGCATGCGCCGGATCAGTTCCCCGCCGTCGATGGCCTGGATGCGCGCCTTGCCGTGCGCGGTGTCGGTCTCGATGGGGATCTGCCAACCCTGCCAGGACCGTGCCTCCACCCCCAGGTCCTGCAGGGCAATGGCCAGCAGACCGGCGGTGACCTGCTCGCCGGTTGCCACCACAGCGTCGTATTCGCGGGCGTCGTGCAGGGGAGAGAGTTCCTGGCACCAGCCGACCAGCCGGTTGGTGACACCGGCCATGGCGGAGACCACGACGGCGACCTGCTGCCCCGCGTCGACCTCGCGCTTGACGCGGTCGGCCACGGTGCGGATGCGAGCCAGGTCGGCGACCGAGGTGCCGCCGAATTTCATCACGATGCGCATTCGGGGGTCAGTTGTCAGGGTTCGGGTGGCGGTGGTCATACTGGGGCGTGAAACGGGGGGCAACCGTGCGTTCCCTCGTCATGGCCGGAGAAAAGGCAGAGACTCTCCCCCTCCCCTTGAGGGCTTGGGCCGCGAAGCGGACCAAGGTTGGGGGGAGGGGTTGGTGCCAGGGTCACACCAAGGGTCCATACTGCGCCGACCCTTCGCCCCGGTAGCTCCGTCAATGCAAGGGGAGAGCCCCTCCAGTCGCCCGTCGCGGCCCCGGCGCTGCGCGGTTGCTCTGGTCAAGCCGGCCGCGACGAGGAGGAATCGGTGCCCACCAAACTTCGCAACGATCCGGCCATCCCCGGCCCCACCCTAGCCGCTGACGAGATCGCTCGGTTCGACGCGTTGGCGGCGCGATGGTGGGAGCCGGATGGCCCGATGCGCCCGTTGCACCGGATGAACCCGGCGCGGGTCGGCTGGATCGCGGAGCGGGTTCGGAAGCGGTTTCCGGACGCGGCCGGCCTGCGGCTGCTGGACGTCGGCTGCGGCGCGGGGATCGCGGCGGAGGCGCTGGCGCGGCTGGGGTTCGACGTGCTGGGGTTGGACGCCGCGGCTGCGCCGGTCGCGGCTGCGGTCGCGCACGCCGCTGGCCAGGAGCTCGCGCTGGCCTATCGGGTCGGCGTGGCCGAAGACCTGTTGGCGGAGGGGACCACGTTCCCGGTGGTCACGGCGCTGGAGGTGGTGGAGCACGTTCCCGACCCGGCCGCATTCCTACGCGTGCTGGCCGGGCTGGTAGCGCCCGGTGGGCTGCTGGTGCTGTCGACGCTGAACCGCACGGCGGCGTCGTTCGTCGCGGCCAAGCTGGTGGCGGAATACGCACTGCGCTGGCTGCCGGTGGGCACGCATGATTGGCGCCGGTTCCTGACGCCGGCGGAGTTGGCGCGGCATGTGCGGGATGCCGGCCTGACGGTGGGCGAGACCGCCGGGCTGTCGCCGGATCCGCTACGCGCCGGCTGGCGGATCGGGCGGGATCTGCGAGTGAACTACCTGCTGGCAGCGACGAGTGAGGTGGGGGCATAAAACTCTCCCCCTCCCCTTGAGGGAGGGGGTTGGGGGGAGGGGTTGGTGCCAGGGTCGCACCGGAGTATCCCACGCCCCAACCCCTTCCCGCCCGTCCAGGTCCCGGCATCCGCTAACCCCAAATCACAGCCTCACCTTCCTCACGTTGTATAGGGTCTTCCCTACCAGGCGCACTTTCCCCCGCCGGCACATCCCCCACCGCCAGGCACAAACGGTGCGCCACGATCGCATCCACCGGATGAGCACCAGCGCGCTGCACCAGCAGCGTGCGCGTCGCGGCGACAACGTCCGCCGCACGGCTTCGCACCAGCGCCGCGCGCCTCGGCTGTGACCGCCGCGGCGTGCCGCCGCGCCGCCTTGCTTTCCGCGGTGTAAAACCCGTGCGTGGCGCGCATCCGCGCCAGGCCTTCGGCGGTCCGCGGACCGGTGCAGGGCCCGCCATGCATCCGGCAGCGTCCATTGGCCATCGCCGGCGCGCGGCACGGACCACTGCGCGGCGAACGCGTCTTCGCCCCCGCAACGCGGAGTCAGGTTCGGATCGCCGCGCGGATTGCCGTCGCGCAGCGGGCCGCTACGGCTCGCGGTGTTCCCCCTGGGCACGCGGCCCCTCGGGCCAAGTACTCGCGGACAGGCTCACCCGCCCGTCACGCCGCACGCGCCGCCATGCGTTCATCCTCGAGAGCCATGAGCTGGTCCACCAGCCGCGCTTTCTCGGCCTCGGTCGGGGGGACAAAGCCGCCGGTCACCGGACGTGGCGCCGCCGGCCGTTGTCCGGCGGCCGCGACCTCAGGCCGCGACGCGGGCGGGGCCTGCCGCGCGGGCGCGCTCGGGGCGGCGGCCGGCCCAAGCTGCGGGCGAGCGGCTGGCATCGAGGCCGGCAGTGCCACCGACTGCATCGCGGGAAACGCCTGGCGCTGGGCCAGCTCGGACTGATCGGCCTTCTGCATCCGGGTGAGCGCAGTGGCGCTGCGCCGGTAGCGAAGCTTCAGACTGGCCGGCAGGTCGTGCTGCGCGGCGCACCGCAGATCGTCCAGGATGTGGAACTGCGCGGCGGTGATGCGGGCCGCAAGCATCGCCTCCATCACATCGCGCGGGCGCAGCGTGGCGAACATCACGTAGGCGGTATGGCGCAGCTCGGTCTGCTCCTGCGCCGACGCGTCCGGGTGGTGCGGCAGGGTGTCCATCGTGGCGCGGATCATGACGCCGACCGTGACGGGGTCGAGGGAAAGGGCGTCGGGAGCGGAGGCTGGCGTTTGGGTGGCGGGAGGGGTCATTTGCGTGTTCCGTGGAGGAAAATAAACCTGGAATGTACCGCGAACTTGAAGGTTTGTCAAGAAATAATACCTAGTAGCCGTGGTTGGTCTACGCGTTTGCAACGGGGCGGCTGCGCTACTTGATCTTCGCCGATGATCCGACGCACCGTAGCAAGGACTTCTCACTCGCGCCAGCCGGATCCATGACCCAAGAAATTCTCTTATTCGTTGGCCGCGGGGCTGGCCAAGACGGTGACCGGCACCCAGTAGCTCAGACCGGTGGTCTCAGGCTGGCTGCCGCATGTCCATGACGTCGGTCCGTGCTGACATTGCACTGACGCGTTGGGCGACCTCTGAAATTCGCGCGGAGGTTAGGAAGTGAATATATGCGCAAGCACCAAAATCGTGGGTTCCCCCAACGATCAGCACTTCTATTTGATGGTCGATCTACCCCGTTCGAAGGCGGCGGGCAGGAAATTCCTGAACAGCGTCGAAGTCTGTCGAGGCTCGGGCTCGGGGATATTGTCTCCGCCTTCGACATGGGAGCGAGGCTTCCGGCCCTATAGCGTGCTTCCTCGGTTCAGCATCAGCAAGCGCCTCGGCCGAACGCCGCCCGATGTTGAGAACTACTTGAGTTATTGGTTCGTTTCCGCCAACGCGAAGCAATTCCTGGACGCCTTCAGCCCAGATGATTTCGTTTATCAGAAGATCGATGTCGAGGTGGACGCGGGTTGCGAGCCTGCGGACTGGTGGTTGTGTGACGTTGTCCATGTCCTGGATGCCGTCGACGAGGAGCGGTCGACGGATCTTCACCCGACCGTAAACGACGTCGGCCAGAAGCTGCACCCTGGCATACTCCATGGCAGTACGGTGTTCGACGAGAGGATCGTTGGGGACCATGAAGTGTTCCGGCTCAAGACGTCTCCCCATACGATTGTTTGCGCGGCACGTTTCAAGAATGCGTTCAAGAGCGCTGGACTGAAAGGCCAAAGCTTCTTACCGGCATTCGAACCCTCCTGCGACTGGATCGGCACCGTGACGCAGGTTGCCCGACATGGCACCGGACCCCTCGCTTGGCGGGGAGTGATCGCCCCCGATGGCCGTGGTGCGGGCATTCATTTTGTCCTCTCCGCCGAGGACGGTTGGAAGCACCCGCCTTTTGTTGGAGAACGAGTTTGCGTCTTTGGTCGTCGCATGAAATGGCCAGGCGGGGGGTGGTCAGCAAAGCTCGTAACGAGACTTCAATCGACGGATTAGGTCGGAAGCCGCCGGCAAACTAGCCCAATCCCGAGGTCCAGTTTCGCCTGACGGATTCCCGACAGCCGCCATTCCGGATTCGGCCAGCATCTGCCAATCGGCAGTCTGGCCTGAATGTGCTTGGATCGGAAAGCGACATTTGGACTGCCCCACTACTTCGTCCAACGACGCAACGGACAATGTGCCACTTAGGCGTGGTCCGATGTAGTACAGCGATTCCATGAAGCCGCTCACATCCGCGATTCGATACGATGAGCCACACAACCGGGCAGCGTCGATGGCAGAAGAATCTTTAGCCGCCGATGAACGCAGATGAACGCCGATAAACCGAATTTGTGGGTGACTGAATTTTGCACTGCCCCCCTGGAGTGAGACACGGGAATTAGACACACTGTTTAGGAAGGAGAACGAGTGTGTCAAGGAAGCAGCGGCGAAGCTTTACGCGAGCCTTCAAGCTGTCAGCGCTGGCGCGAATGGCGGCGACCGAGAACATCAGGGCTCTTGCCCGAGAGCTAGGGATCGAGCGGAAGCTGCTGTACTGCTGGCGCGACCAGCATGCGGGCGGTGGCGCCGCGGCGCTGCGCCGGGCGGGCCGACCCAGCGCGGCCGAGTTGGCCGCGGACGAGGCGGAGGTACCGGCCGCGGCATCCATGCCCGATGCGTCGCGCCAGATTGCGGCGCTGGAGCGGAAGATCGGCCAGCAGCAACTGGACCTGGATTTTTTTCGCGCAGCCTTGCGGCATGTCAGGGAGCGACGCCGGTCGAACGGTGCGCCTGGCGCGACGGCATCTACGCGGCGACCCACGCGATGATGCAGCTGCAAGGCCCGATGGGGATCGAGCGGATGTGCCAGCTGGGCAGGGTTAGCCGTGCCGGATATTATCGGCACTGGCAAACCTCCGCGCCGCGTCAGGAAGAGACGGCGCTGCGTGACGAGATCCAGCGCCTGGCACTGGCCAATCGGCATTACGGCTACCGGCGGATCACCGTGTTGTTGAAGCGCTCTGGCTGGGCGGTGAACCACAAACGCGTCGAGCGGATCAGGCGGGAAGACAATCTGCTGTGCGTGGTGAAGCGGGCGTTCGTGCCGGCGACGACCTGTTCACGCCATCGCTTCCGCGTGTATCCGAACCTGGCTCGGCGTCTGCAGCCGATGGCGATGAACCAGTTGTGGGTTGCCGACATCACCTATGTCCGGTTGTCAGAGGAATTCGTCTACCTGGCGGTGGTGCTGGACGCCTTCAGCCGCAGAGTGATCGGCTGGAGCATGGCATCGCATCTGCAGGCGAGCCTGGCCTTGGCGGCCTTGGATATGGCACTGCAGGCGCGCGATGTTGTTCCGGGTGAACTGGTGCATCATTCCGATCGCGGTATCCAATACGCCTGCGGCGACTACGTCGAGCGCCTGGAAGGAGCCGGCATTCAACCCTCCATGAGCCGGGTTGGCTGCCCATGGGACAACGCGATGGCCGAGAGCTTCATGCGGACCCTGAAGAAGGAAGAGGTGGACGGGCGCGGCTATCGCGACCTTGAGGAAGCGGAGACTTCGATCGGCCAGTTCATCGAGGAGGTCTACAACCGCCAACGGCTGCATTCCGCGTTGGCCTATCTGGCGCCGGCTGTGTTCGAGGCAAACCCATCTCCGGTGCTGCGGCTGGCGCATGCGCCAGCCGCAGCACCGGAGGCAACCACGACCTGTGTCTAATTCCGTGTCTCACACGCGGGGGGCGCGCCATTTGGCACAATCAGTCACCGCGGCATCGGCGTTCATCGGCGGCTAAAATACCTTTCTTCTTGATCACGCAGCAGCAAGATGGAATCCGATGAGGCTCGGCGGCAATCCCCCTGCCCACACGTCAGCCATCCCGAAGAAGCCTCAGCCGTGTCGGTTCGGCACCTGCTGTTCAAGGATGTGATGACCTACAAGGCGGAGTATCGCCACCCGCGCCGCGCCGCACTTGATGAACTGACGAGGCTCGATCAGGAGCCTGGGCTAAGCTGAATGCGGGGATCGCTCCGCGCCCTTGTTGACGCCAGTGTCCTCGCTGTGCCGCGGCTGCAAGCTATCCTCGCCGTTTTGAATGCGCCGAAAGTGCCCAGAGCCGGATAACGGGAACTAATGCTGATCCGTGGCCGCTGCTGTAGTGAAACGTTCCTCCAACATGCCACGGTCTTCGTTCAACAGTTCGTCCAGACCAACCGGACACGCCGGAGGCCACGGTTGCGGGAACACATCGTCGAACCTTGTGTCCTTCAGCTCGTTGAGCGCCCTGGCGTAAAGCGATGCGAGATCGATCCGGTGACGCATTGACGGCGCGAAGCGCTGTACCGCGTCGGATTGAAAGCATGCAATCTCGCGGCGCCAGTGATCGGCAGCCGGGCTGTCCGGCCAGCCTTGCAGCTTCAGCAAATGCACGAGCATCAACCGCAGATAGCTGCGAACGGCGTTAAGCTCGGACAGGCCCACGTCCTCGATCTCCTCGACAACGTGCTCCCAGTCCACGTCATTCACCCTCTCCCCGCGGGCGAGGCGCCGCAGCAAATCAGCCTGGTGTTCGGACCAGGACAGGATATCGCGCTCATACAGGTCGTTCGGCATGACCCTGGGACGCTATCCCAAATCACCGGGCATTGCCAGCAAACCGCCCCGCCAGCCCTTGCCCACCCCCCAGGATGATGGTTGCCTGACCGCCATCCATGGCAACCAACCGCCCAGCCCACCCGCCACACGGGCATTCATGACGGAAACCGAACGGGGGACCACCCAACATGCCCAAAACCCGCGGCACCGGCCTGCTGATGGTCTGGACCGACATCGCGCCGGAACACGAGGCCGCGTTCAACCAATGGTACGATCAGGAACACATCCACCACCTGCTGCGCATCCCGGGCGTCCTCAGCGCCGGGCGCTACGTCGCGGTGCGCGGCGGGCCGAAATACCTGGCGCTGTACGAACTGGAAGACCACCACGTGATGAAGAGCGCGGCCTTCATCGATGAGGTGCGCTACAAGCCCTCGCCCGACCGGCAGCGAGTATCCGGCGGCACCGCAGGCCACAACTACATCCTGAATCTGTACCGCCAGATATTCCCAACCCGGACCAATCCGGCCGAAGCCACGATGGGTCCGTCACCCGTCCTGCAGGTGGGCCGCATCGACGTGCCCGCCCACTACGACGAGGAATTCAACGACTGGTACAACACCGCCTACATCCCGCCATATCTCCAGGTCCCCGGCGTGCTGCGCGCCCGCCGCTTCACCGCAATCGAGGGCCAGCCGAAATACCTGACCCTCTACGAATTCGCCGACACCAACGTGCCCGACACGCCGGCCTGGGACAAAGCCCGCACCTCGAATCCGTGGAGCGATCGGATTCGCCCGATCATGCGCCACGACAAGGGCTCTCCGGGCGTCTACCGGCGTATCTTTCCGGCCTGAGCCAAGCCGCGCTATCGTTCGCCATCAACGCAAGGCCCGCGCCTGAACGCGGGTCGGATGGGAGGATACGATGAACGCTTCCGGCCCCACCCGGGCAAGCCTGCTCGTGGGCGCATTCCTGCTCGCCACCACGCAGGGCGCCCGCGCCGATCTGGTGCTGTCGTCGAACGACGGCCACACGGTGATGGACGCGCAGAAGAACCTGGCGGCACCCGCTCAGGTAACGCCCGACACAATCAGCCTGATCGACGTGTCGCGCTACCCGCCGACCATCAAGGCAACGATCGAGGTGCCCGGCAGCGTGGTCGGCCCGCCGATGGCGGCGTGGATCGCCAAGGACGAAAGCTGGGCCATCGTCACCTCGGCGACCAAGGCCGATCCGGCCGGAAAATTCGGCATCTCGCCGGATGACCGGGTCAGCGTGATCGACCTGACCGCCACGCCGCCCAAAATCGTCCAAAGCACCAATGCCGGGGCGGGCGCCACGATGGTACGGCTGTCGCCCGACGGAACCGTGGCCCTGATCGCCAACCGGGCCGAGGGCACGCTCTCGGTGTTCAGTGTCAAGGACAAGCGGCTGACGCCGGTGGGCAAGATCGACCTGGGCAACAAGGCGTCGCTGCCCAGCTCGGTCCTGTTCGTGAACGGAACAACCGCCCTGCTGACGCGCGGCGGCGACAACATGGTGAGCCTGCTGCACATCGAGCGGGACCAACGTCACTGTCGATCCGCGCCCGATCACCACGGCGATCGCACCCTATACGATGGACATCAACGCTGCGGGCACGCTGGCGGCGGTGTCCAACATGGGCCGCGGCGACGGCGACGAGGACTCGGTCAGCCTGATCGACCTGACCGGCAAGACATTCCGCACGGTGGCGTCCTACAGCGTGCCGAGCGGGCCGGAGCCGTTGAAGTTCTCGCCCGACGGCAAGTATCTGGCGGTCGGCGCGCAGAACGGCTCGACCAAGTTGCCCAGCCACCCGTTCCACCATGACAAAGGCATGGTCACAGTCTTCGCGGTCCAGGGCACCACGCTGAAGAAGCTGGCCGAGGCGCCCGTCGGGCCATGGGCCGAGGGGCTCGCCTTCTCCCGCGACGGCAAGACACTGCTGATCCAAAGCATGCAGGACCGGGAGATCGACGTGTTCCGCTGGAACGGCAAGACACTGACAGCGGGCAAGCCGTTGGTGATCAAGGACGCCGGGCCGGAGAGTTTCGCGACCTCATGGCCGTAGGTGGGCTGGCCGTAGGGTGGGCTGGTCGTAGCGCGGCCTGGCCGTAGCGCGGCGTGATCGCAGCGCGGGCTGGCCATGGAGTGCGTTCACCGCTGCACGCGCTGGCCGCAGTGGCGGGACTGGCCAACGCGGCAACGGCCCGGCCTTTGCCCAACCGCGCGATTTACCTTGCGTTCATCTCCCCGCTGCATGATATGGCGCAGCAGGGAGCGAAGTGCGCGATTGGCGCTCTGCCGAACCCAGCCAGCCACCCGGGAAGTCTCAGTCACACCATGTTCAGCCGGCCCATGTTCAGCCGGCCGGGGCGCGGGTAGGCGAATGGCGATCCGCCCCTCGGTCGCCGGTCAGTCCACCCGACGATGGTAGCGTGCCGGTAACCCGACGCGCGCCATACTTGACCAACGCCAAACTTGACCCCCGCCGAACTTGACCAACGCCTAAACAGGGACCGGCCGCATGAGCACGCTCCACACCAGCATACGCCACATGATCAAGCCTGGGCCGGAACACGCCGACGACGTCGCCTACCCCTCCAGCATCGGCTTCGTGGCGGTGCACCTGGGATGCTTCGCCGTGTTCTACAGCGGCATGACCCTGGCCACGGTAATGCTCGGCATAGCGCTCTACCTGGTGCGCATCTTCGCGATCGGCGCGGGCTATCATCGCTACTTCGCGCATCGCTCGTTCCGGACCGGGCGCGTGTTCCAGTTCTGCCTGGCCTTCCTGGCACAGACCTCGGCCCAGCGTGGCGCCCTGTGGTGGGCCGCCATGCACCGCCGCCACCACAAATGCTCGGATACCGAGGCCGACGTGCACTCGCCGGTCGTGCGCGGCTTCCTGTACGCGCATCTCGGCTGGATCTTCGTGCCGCGCCACACCGACACCGACTATGACGCCGTGCGCGACCTGGCCCGGTACCCCGAGCTGATGTTGCTCGACAAGTACCACTACGCGCCGTCGATCCTGCTTGGCGTGGCAAGCTGGGCGATCGCGGGCTGGCCGGGCCTCGTTGTTGGCTTCTGCTGGAGCACGGTGGTGCTGTGGCATGCGACATTCAGCATCAACTCGCTGGCGCACCTGGTCGGCCGGCGGCGCTACGTCACCGGCGACCAATCGCGCAACAACTGGCTGCTGGCGCTGCTGACGATGGGCGAAGGCTGGCACAACAACCATCACGCCTATCAGGCGTCGGCGCGGCAGGGGTTCCGCTGGTGGGAATATGACGCGACCTACTATGTGCTTTGCGCCCTGTCGTGGGTCGGGCTGGTATGGGACCTGCACGTCCCGCCCAAATCCGTCATCCGCGGCGAGCACAGACTGGGGACACTGGTGATCGACAAGGTGGCGTGCCAGCTTGCGGCGTCCTTCCCCATCAAATCGATCGCCAGCCAGGCGCTTGAGACGTTGGCGCACTCGCCGGGCTGGATCGAGCTGAAGGCGCGGCTGCTCTCCGCCAGCGAGCGCGCCGAGGCATTCTGGAACGAGATCGAGCTACAGCCTGTCCCGACGCTTGATGAGGTGCGCCGCTACGCCCGCGCGCGCCTCGCCCAGACCCCGTCGCTCGACGAGATCGCGGTGTCCACACGGCGGCGATTGCTGGAGTTGGTGCATTCGCGATTGATCGAAGCGATGGCACCTTCCGCCGTCAGTCCATGACCGGATGACGACGACCCCGCGCACCGGGGCGACGTACACCTCGCCCGCTCGCGGGAGAGGTCGAGACGCGAAGCGACGAGGGTGAGGGTCTTGCCGCGCGCAAGACCCTCACCGTTGATCCGCTTCGCGGCTCAACCGCTCCGCTCGCCGACCTTGGTCCGCTCATCGCGACCCAAGCCCGCGAAGAGCGGGCGAGGTGTGCAACAAACGCGCCGCTTCGGGTAACGATGAACCCGCCGAAGCCTCAGGTGGGCAACCGCGCCGGATCCAGATTGTTGCGCCACGCCACCGTCGCCGACAACGGCCAGAGGGCGAAGCCCTTTGCGGCGAGCGTTGGCAGCCAGACCTCAAGCGCCGCCAGCGTACGCGGCCGAGGGTGGGCGATGGCGATTGCGTGGCCGTGGCGGCGGGCGAAGGCCTCGGTCGCGGCGAGCTGGCCCCAGATCACCGCCGGGTTGGCGGAGTTGTCGATGAACACGTCGCGGGCGGCGGCCGGTACGCCAGCCAGCTCGGCGCAACACAGCGCGACGCTGTGCGGCACCACGACGCTGTCCAGGAACAGCATGCCGTGGTCCTGCACCACGCGCGCCATCAGTTCCATCAGCAGCGGGTCGCGCGTGGCGACCGTGCCCATGTGGTTGTTCACGCCGACAATGCTGGGCACCGCGGCGATGGCGTCGCGCAGTCGGGCCCGGTTGACATCAGGCGGCAGGTCGATGCGCAACGGGTCCGGTCCAGTCTGCGCGATGCTGTCGGTGTGGGCCTGCATCGGCATGTGCAGCATTGCCTCGTGCCCACGCACGGCGGCCTCGGCGACCTTGGTCGGCAGGTCGCGCGCGAAGGGAAACCACGCGAGGGTCAGCGGCCCCGGCAGCGCCACCGCCTGCGCGGTATAGGGATGCATCACGCCCATGTCGTCGATCACCAGGGTGATCGCGGGCCGGCCGTCCAACGCCGGCGCGGCCACCGCATTGCGCCGCCACGGCGGCGGAACGTCGACCGGCGCCGACGGCGCAACTGGTGCCGCCTGGCTGGGGTCCAGCTCGATGAGCATCGATTGGGAGTGCGCCGGCAGGCCGGGGATGAGGCCAGCAGCGGCAATCGCGCCAGTGACAAAGCGACGACGGGGCAGGATCATGTGGGGAGCTTCACGGAAGTGACTCGGAATCGCACCAAGGCAACGACATCCTCGCACGAATGTAACTGCCGCGCGAGATGATTGTCGCGGTCAAGACGATAACGTAATGTCTATGTTGCGCGAAAGGTACAGTGGCCGCGCCGGACGGGCCGGCCCCGGAAATCCTGGCCCGGTCGCGGGAGGCGCCCGGTAATCCCGGCGACTGAGACACCCAGCAATGGGCGCCGATACGGCGATCGGGCTAGCGTCCCCAGCAAATGAAATGTGGGTTCTCCCACCCCGGCTTGCCGTAGCGCAGCGGCTCGCCGTCGGTAGTCACGACGCGGCCGCCGGCTGCCTCCAGCACCGCCTGCGGTGCGGCGGTGTCCCACTCCATGGTGCGGCCAAACCGCGGGTAAAGATCCGCAACCCCCTCGGCGACGCGGCAGAACTTCAGCGCCGAGCCGTAATTCAGCGTGCGCGCCACAAGTCGCCCGGACAGCAGTGCCGCAATCGGCGCGGCGTCGCCGTGCAGCCGGCTGGCAACGATCGTCAGACCCTCGTCGGGTGGGACACGGGTGTGGATCGCCGCCTCGCCTGCCCTGTCTCGCTTCCAGGCACCCAGCCCGACGATGCCGCTGAACATCTCCCCCAGCGCCGGAATGAACACGACGCCGAGCGCCATCCGCCCATCGCGCACCAGGCCGATGTTGACCACGAAGTCGTCCTTGCCGCCGGCGAATTCGCGCGTGCCGTCCAGCGGGTCGACCAGCCAGCAAGCGGGCGCCGGCGCGGTGACGCGGCCGGCGGCAACCTCCTCCTCGGCGATTACCGGAAAATCCGGCGTGGCGGCGCGCAGGCCGGCGACGATGATTGCCTCGGCGGCGCGGTCGGCCTCGGTCACGGGGGACTGGTCGTCCTTCCGTTCCACGGCAAAGCCGCGCGCACGCACCCCCAGGATAGCGGCACCGGCCTGTTCGGCGAGGCGCGCGGCGAGTGCCAGAAGGGCTTGATCGTCCATCATCGGGTGATACCGGCGCGACGCGGCGGTGGCAACGCGCGCCCTGGCGTGGCATCTCGGCGCCCGACTTATATGGGTGGGGGTAGACAAGGCGGCTCCATGCGCGTCGGTGCAGTTGTCCGGATCGTTGCCTACCTCGCAACCCTGGTCGTGCTGTGCGCGTTCGACAGCGTCCGGCTAACCACGATGCTGCCGATCTGCCAGCGCGGACGTGGTGGTGCTGGTGGTACTGCCCGGCGTCCCGCCCGGGGCGTTGGGACGCCGATGGACCGGGGTAGCGGCGCACGGGGCGCTATTCCCTGGTCGCCTACGGCACCTACGATCTGACCAACCAGGCAACGTTGCGCGGCTGGCCGGCCTGGCTGACAGCGCTGGACATGGCCTGTGGCACCCCGTGCTGACCGCCCTCGCCGCCACGTCAGCGCATGCCATCGCCAGCCTGCTCGCGCGACGCAGCGGAAAACAGCTGTGATACCAACCGCCGAAATCGTTGACTCTCCCAACGATTTCGGCGGTTGGTATCGCGCGCCGGGTTGGCGGGCGGCGGCGCGCCGAACAAAAACTCACGCCAACGGTCATTCTTTATGACCGTTGGTGTGATGCGGCTCACCGGCGCGCTGTGACCCACGGCACTGCGCGGCCGCGGCCGACGCCGCATGGTCCCCCATACGCAACCAGGACGGTTGCAGCAGCGAGGGGAAACGCCATGCTGAGGTTGGTCACTGTCCATTTTTCACCCGCCGTGCCGTCGGTGGACGGACGCGCAACGTCGCGCATGGATAGGTTCAAGCGCGACACGCTGACACTGGCGATCGGCTGTGTCGCGGCGGTGGGGATCACCCTGGTACTGTATCTGGCCGCGCCCGCGACGCTACGCGACGGCGTGGTGTCGGCATTCCTCGGGTTCGACGAGCCGACCAACTCCGCTCCGGCCCCCAGGCCGATGCGGCTATAGGACCGCCATCAGCACGATCGCGCGCCGCGGTCGGCGTGCGGCCCAGCGCCCTATGACCCTGCGCCCTATGACCCTGCGCCCTGTGACCCAGCGCCTTACGATCCGGCGCCCTGTGACCCAGCGCACAGCGCCGACGCGGCCGATGCCCGATGGTCGCACACATGCAACCAGGACGGTTGCGGCAAACGGGGTAACAAGCCATGCCAAGCCTGATCGAGATGCGTCACCTGACATCCATGTGGATGCCACGCCGGCCCGCGAGGCCAGGCGTGAATTGGCTCAAGTACGAGGTATTGGCATTGATGATCGGCTGCGCCGTGGCGGCGGCGATCGCGCTGGCGATCTACCTGGCGGCGCCGGCGGTGTTGCGCGAGGCCATCGTTGCGGCGTTCCTTCGGCTCGACCAGCCGTTCGTATCGCCGTAGGTCCCGCCGCAGCCGCCGATGCGGCTCGCCCGGACGTCACACACTATCGCGGAATGATGGCGACGGGCATTGTCCTGCCCCAATGGCGCCATGGGGAAATCGCCAGGGCTGCTCTACGCTCTCGATTAGCGCTCCACATGGATAGAGCATCGTGTCCGGCAACCCGCGCACGGAAGTCGCGTACCTCGTTCGGTGTCCGTTCGGTTACCGGCCCATTTGCGTTCATTTGCGGTTAAAAGCCTGCCTTGCTGGCGGAGCGGCGCTCGCGCAGTCAGCCCTCGGCTCATCGTCGGATCCCGGGGGCGAGCGAAGAAGATTGAACCGCAAATGGGTCGGTGCCGAACCGACCTTCCGGGGCTAAACCTCGGCTTCCCCCGGGCAAAGTGGTGCGTAACCTGCCAGCGTTGAACAGCCCTGGACCAGAACGGGTCTACGGTGCGCTCATTCGGCTGGCTGCGGGTGCCGCAGGGCGAAGAAGAAGTAGATTTTTAACGCAAATACACGCAAATGTCTCGGCGGTCGTACGGACGCCGAGCGAATCCCGCGATTTCCGCGTGCGCTCCGCCGAAGGCATTTATAAAGCCAAGGCGAAGCCCGAGTTTGACTCGAAAAGCCGACCAGAATGAGTATATTTGCACTTATTTGCGTGTATTTGGGTGTATTTGCGTTGAAGACTTCTCCTTTCCTTCGCTACGTAATTTCTCGACTGAGGGTCTGTCTCAAAACTCCAAGCGAATGAGGCAGCCCGGCGCACGATTGGCGAGCAATTGGTCCGCCTGGCGCGGTGTTTGATCGGGCGTCCGCGCGAAGCGCCAGGATCCTTACTCCTTCGTGGTTCTTCTTGCTTCTTCGTGGTAAAAGGCTTGCTTGCTTGCCATCGATCGCACATTCCGGGCCCTACCGGCCAGACCCGGGCGAAATCGGGGCAAATCAAAGATCACCAGCGTTGCTGTTGCAATTCGAGACGGACTCTAATATACTCAGGTACTCGCTGGAATCTGTGCCCGCCGCATGTCCGCAAGCAAAGATCACCGCAGAGACACGGAGAAGAACAGCCAAGTGATCAGCTTGGTATTCTTCTCCGTGTCTCCGTGTCTCTGTGGTGATTCTTTACTGCCAATAGTTATCAAAGACACGGATTTCCCGGAGCGAACCCTGCACCGCAGAACTCCGGCCTACAGAACAACCATCAGCGCAATTCCGGCGACGAGCGCGGCCAGTGCCACGGCCTGCCCCCGGAATGCCGGCTCGCGCGGCCGATAGTCGCGGCCGCAGAGCAACACAAAGTAGTATCGCGCCCAGGGCAGCCGCACATGGCGGCGGACGTCGAGCGTGTGCTCCATCGTGTAGCGCATGCCGAAGGCGCGCTGGATGGCGATAAGTTGGGCCGGGGTGAAGCTGCCCCGCAGTTCCGCCGGCACGCGCGCCAGGAAGCGGGCGATAAAGGCGTCGCTGGGAGTGTGGGACGCTGGCGACAACCGTCTGGCAACCTTTAACCGTCAAACATTGCCAAACGATTAACGCCCCGGCGCGGTCCCGTCAAGCACACGAATCGTTACACGCAGTTGTACGCAGCGATGTTCACGCAATCAGCCCCGGCGACGTGTGCTCATCCAGCGGCCACAGCGGACGCTGCACCCTTGTATACGGAATGCGGCGGTAGTCGCGGCTCAGCGGCCCGTCGGAGTCGACATAGATCACCTTCTTGGCGATCGGCCCGAACGCCGCCATGAAGTGGTTGGTCGACTTGACCACCACCAGCTTGCGCTGGGTCGGCTCGATATCCAGGTTGCGGAACAGCTCCAGCCCAAGCGCCTGGGTGCGATTGGTGATCAGCACCACCTCGACACCGCCGACCTTGATCGCCGCGCAGTCGCCGAGCGGCACCTGGGTCGGCCCGAAGCTCTGCCACGCATCGCGCTTGAGCGCGGCAACCGTTACGGTCGCGTCGATCGGCTGACCGGAGGTCGGACCGATCTTGCCGCCGAAGCGCAGCGGGAAACTGGCGCCGAGGCCGGCATCGAAACAAAGCCGCACCGCGATCGGGTCCCAGATCGGCCCGAGCGCCGCGGCCTGCACATCGCGCTCGATCAGCCGGCGCAGAATGGTGGTGTTGTCGGTCGGCGCGCCGCCGCCCGCGTTGTCGGCCGGGTCGGCCATCACCACCGGGCTGTCGTTGAATGCCAGCGCGGCGTCGATGCCGTCCTCGGCCGACAGATACTCGGGCGCGGTTTTCCCCCGCATCGAAACGAATTCCTCGCCGATAGCGGTCGCCAGCGCGTCGGCCTTCGCCTTGTCACCGTCGGCGACGACCAGGATGCGCCCGGTGAGTTCCGGCACGTCGGCGTACGGGAAACAGTGGCCGATCGAGACCGACAGCACGCCGTCCCTGCCCTCCATCGCCGCGGTTTTGTCGACAAACGCGCGCATCAGCGGCAGCGTGGTCGGGTACGATCCGATCTGCCGGCAATCGTACATCGACATCACCGGCTTCACCTGCTTGCGGATGGTCCGCAACACCAGGGTCAGCAGGTCCTCGGCGCGCTCCACAACGTCGGTGTGCGGGAATTCCTTGTACAGGATGATGATGTCGGACAGCTTCACGCGCTTCAGCGTGAGATGGCAGTGCGGATCAAGCTCCACGCCGATCACGCAGTCCGGACCGACCAGGGCGCGGGTCCGCTCGATCACGTCGCCCTCGGTATCGTCGTAGCCGTGCGCGACCATCGCCCCGTGCAGGCCCAGCAGTACCCCGTCCAGCGGCAGCGCCTGCTTCACCTGGGCCAGGATTTCGTCGCGCATGAACTCGTAGTCGGCGCGGTTGGTGGTGCCGGCGGGGCTGGCGGCGAAGCAGCTTCCCTCGATCAGGGTAAAGTTTTCCCCCGCGGCGCGCCGGCGTGCGACGAACAAAGGCGCGGTGCACATGCGCGGCGCGTCGGTGGGGTGCTCGCCGGGGCGGTAGAACACGCTCTCTTTGTAGTAGTCGAGGCTGGTCGGCATCGGCGAAAAAGTGTTCGTTTCGGTGGCGATGGTGGCGCTGAAGATGCGCATGATGCGGTCCTTGATATGAGCAGCGGGCTTGGCCCATGTACACCTCTCCCGCTCTTCGCGGGAGAGGTCGGCGAGCGGAGCGAGACGGGTGAGGGTCTTGCGCGCTCGAAGACCCTCACCCGCGTCGCAAGCACTCCGCGCCTTGGTCCGCTCTTCGCGGCCCAAGCCCGCAAGAGCGGGCGAGGTAAGTCAGCGCAGCGCGGCGCCAATGATCGACGCCTGCTCCACGGTAAGCGCGGCCGGCGATATCACCAGCACATTCTCCTCGCGCCGACCAACCGAGCAGTGAATAGGCGGATCATGCGCCGCAAGCCGTCCGGCGAGCGCAGTCGCATCCGGCGCGCGAACCTCCAGCAACGGCATCGGTCGATCCAGGATCGCGAGCTGCAACGAAGTTCCCTCCGCCGCCGCGACAATCGCCTGCAGGATATCGCGCCAGGCCGCCTGCCGCACCTCGTCATCCGTCGCCGCGAACCGTTCCAGCGCCACCAACAGGCCGACGATTTCCTCTTTCCCCACCTTGCAGGACCGGCCGATCCCATGCAGCGGCAGCCCACGCAGTTGGCGCAGCCGGGCAAACTCCGACGACGGCGCCCACGTGTCGGCAAACAGATCCAAATCAAGCATCTGCATCAATGCGGAAGCGACAAGATCGCCGCGCCCCGCAAGTATCCCCGAAGACTGCGGTCCACCAATCGCCTTGCCGCCGCTGAACGCCACCAGGTCGGCACCCTCGGCCAAAAACCGCCGCAGATTCCCCCCGGCGGCAATTGCGCCGCCGCATCGACCAGCACGGGCAACGCGTGCGCGTGTGCAACGGAGACGACCTCCGCCAACAACGGCCGAGACTGCGGCTGCGCGAGATAACAAACCGCGGCGGTGCGGGACGTGATCGCCGCCTCGATCTCCCACGGCGCGGCGTCGCGCACGCCGGGGCCGGAATAACGATCCGGAATGCCGACCTCGACAATGCGCCCGCCGGCGACCGTCAACGCCCGGTCGTACATGTTGCGCTGGCTGCGCACGACGATCACTTCATTGCGCCCGTCCGCCACCTCCGGCAACCGGTTCATCCGCGCCGAATCCAATCCCGCCAGGCACGCGGCCGCGCCCAGCAGCAGCGCCGCGGAGGCGCCGGACGTGACAATCCCCGCCTCCGCGCCGGTAACCCGCGCAATCACGCGGCTGGCGCCGGCCTGCAAGGCCAGCATGTCCACGCACGCACCGGACGCATCGCGCATCGCCGCCAGCACCTCGGGATGCATGTGCCCGCCGGACAGCCGCGTCACCGTCCCCGCCGCGTTGATCACGGTGGGGACGCCAAACCGCGCGTAGACGCTCATGCCGCCACGGCCAGCGGCACGCGCTGGCGCACCAGGTCGGCCGCCTTCTCCGCGATCATGATCGTTGCGGCGTTGGTGTTGCCCGACACCACCGTCGGCATCACCGAGGCATCGACCACGCGCAGCCCATCTATCCCGTTCACCCGCAACTCCGGGTCGACCACCGCCATCGTATCGATCCCCATCTTGCAGGTGCTGGTGGGATGAAACACCGTCCCCCCGCAGTTGCGCGCGTGCTCCAGCATCTGCGCGTCGGTCACCACCGCCGAGCCAGGCAGGAACTCCTCGGCAACGTAATGTTGCATCTGCGGCATGGCCAGCAGCCGGCGACCGAGCATCAGCCCGTCGGTGATCGTGCGTCGATCGGTCTCGGTCGCCAGGTAGTTCGGAATCATCGCCGGCGAGTCCTGCGGGTTGGCCGACTTCAGCCTGATCTCGCCGCGACTTTCCGGGCGCAACTGATAGGCAATCAGCGTGAAGCCCGACCACTTGTGCAGCCCGTCCTGCGGCCGATCGGCGCTGAAGATGGAGATCGACATCTTGATGTCGGGCGTTGCCAACTCCGGCCTCGTGCGGGCGAACAGCGCCACCTGCGAGGAAATCGCCGCCATCGGCCCACGCCGCAGCAGGTAGTACTCCAACCCCGTCCGCAGCTTCTTCAGGTTGCTCTGCATCACGTCGTTGACGGTGATCGGAAACCTGCATTTCAGCTTGATCGGCGCCGAGTAGTGGTCCTGCATCGCCTGGCCGACGCCCGGCGAATGATGCACCACGCCAATGCCGTGCGCGGCAAGCTGCGCCTGCGGCCCGACGCCGGACAGCAGCAGAAGCTGCGGCGAGTTGATCGCCCCACCGCACAGGATCACCTCGCGGCGCACGCGGACGGTGTGCGGCAGGTTGTCCTGGATGAAATCAACGCCGGTCGCACGCTTGCCCGCAAAGGTGATCCGTTGCGCCAGTGCGCCGGTGATCACCCGAAGATTGGGGCGATCCATCGCCGGATGCAGATAGCCCTTCGCAGTCGAGCAGCGCTTGCCGTTCGTCGTCGTGGTCTGGTGATAGCCGACGCCGTCCTGCGCCGCGCCATTGAAGTCGGGATTGGTCGGGTACCCCAGATCGTTACAGGCGCGGATGAACGCCTCGCAGATCTCGTGCTTGTCCGGAACGTCCGAGACCACCAGCGGGCCGCCCGTGCTGTGCCAGTCATCCGGGCCGCGCACCTGGTGTTCCGCGCGCTTGAAATAGGGCAGCACGTCGGTCGCCGACCATCCCGTGCAGCCCATCTGCCGCCACAGGTCGAAATCCTCGTGCTGGCCGCGGATATAGACCATGCCGTTGATCGACGACGATCCACCCAGCACCTTGCCGCGCGGCCAGAAGATGCGTCGGCCGTTGGCACCCGGATCGGGCTCGGTCTCGTAGCACCAGTTCACCGAGGGGTCCGCGAAGGTCTTGCCGAACCCCAGCGGGATGTGGATCCAGCGGTTGTCGTCCTGCCCGCCGGCCTCCAGCAGCACGACGCGCGTGCGCGGATCCTCGCTCAGGCGCGTTGCCATCACGCAGCCCGCCGACCCCGCCCCCACCACGACAAAATCCGCCTCGATCACTTCCTGCATGGCGCTTCCCCCCCGTCTTGGTCAGATGTTCGTTGGTCAGATGTTCGTTGGTCAGATGTTCGTCAGAACCCGACCCGATCGCCACCCTTCAGCTTCAGGATCTCCCGCGCCTCTTTCGGGGTCGCGATCTCCAGGCTGAGTTCTTCCAGGATGCGGCGGATCTTCGCCACCTGCTCGGCATTCGATTTCGCCAGCGCGCCACGGCCGATATACAGGCTGTCCTCCAGTCCGACGCGGACACTGCCGCCCATGATGCCGGCCATCGTGGTGAACGCCATCTGGTGGCGCCCCGCGGCCAGCACCGACCAGACATAGGCGTCGCCGAACAGCCGGTCCGCCGTTTCCCGCATGAACAGCAGGTTGCGCTGGTCGGCGCCGATGCCCCCCAGAATGCCAAAGATGGTCTGCACCAACACCGGCGGCTCGACGATCTTCTGATCCAGGCAATAGGCGAGGTTGTACAGGTGGCCGACATCATAGCACTCGAACTCGAACCGCGTGCCGTGCGCCTTGCCCAGCCGCTCGACGATGCTGGCGATATCCTTGAACGTGTTGCGGAAGATGTGGTTGTCGGTGCGATCGAGATACGGCTTCTCCCAGTCGTATTTCCACTCTTTCACCCGATCGCCGGCACGCGCGATGTTGAAGTTCATGCTGCCCATGTTCAGGCTGCACATCTCGGGCTTTGCCAGCAGCGGCGCGGCCAGCCGATCGTCCAGCGTCATGTTCAGGCCGCCGCCGGTGGTGATGTTCACCACCGCCTCGGTATTCTGCTTGATCACCGGCAGGAACCGCATGAACACCGCCGGATCGGGGGTCGGTTCGCCATTCAACGGATCGCGGGCGTGCAGGTGGATGATGGCGGCACCCGCTTCGGCCGCCTCGATCGAGCCGCGGGCAATCTCCTCCGGCGTGATCGGCAGGTAGGGCGACATGCTGGGCGTGTGGATCGCGCCGGTGACGGCGCAACTGATGATGACCTTGTTCGCCATGACGGAGCTCCCCTGACGCGCGACGGACGGAGTCTGTACCGCAACGGGCCACCCGGCCAGAGGTTAGGGCCGGGGCAGAAAGGAAGACTCTCCCCCTCCCCTTGAGGGCTTGGGCCGCGAAGCGGACCAAGGTTGGGGGGAGGGGTTGGTGCCAGGGTCGCACCGAAGGTTCTGGCGCGCCGACCCCTCCCCCCAACCCCCTCCCTCAAGGGGAGGGGGAGAATTTTGTCCCCTCGGCCACGCCCACGTCATGGCGCCGCCAGATCAATCCTCACGCCGGTCGGCATTAATGGTTTTTTCATCGCTCGGTGGGCACATATCGCCGGATGCATCGTTCGCGAGGGCACCGTGTGCGCGGCGCAGGTTGACCTATCGTCCGACACCGTCCTGACGCTGGACGACAACTCTTCAATGCGATCGATCATCCGCGAGGTGCTGAAGGGCTGCGGCTGCCGCAATGTCCTTTCAACCGGCGACGGTCGCATCGCCCTGCAGATGCTGCACGAGCACCGCATCCGCCTCGCCATCTGCGACATGCAAATGGATCCGATGGACGGGCTCACCTTCCTGCGCGCCGCGCGAAATCATCCGGTCGGGCGCGACATGGCGACCATCATGCTGACCGCCAACAAGCAGCCCCCGAACACCGCGGCATTGCAGGCGTTGCGCATCGGAGGGTGGCTGTTCAAGCCGATCTCGGCGGCCAAGCTGATGGACGAAATCAGCAGCGTGTTGGGCGCTCCGTTGATCCAAGGCGCGCCGAACGATGCGGTCGCGCGCAACATCGAGGCGATCGGCCGACGCTACGGCACTCGGCTCAATGACGACATCACGCAACTGGAAGGCGCGATGGCCGAGCTGAACGAAGATCCCACGGTGCAGCGGCAAGCGTGGGACGCGATGCGCAAGATCATGCACGGCCTCAAGGGCCAGGCTGGCACGTTCGGCTTTGGACTGGTCACTGAACTCGCCAGTCGCGGGCAAGACATTCTCGACGACACGCTCGCCCTGGCGCCGGCGGAAGAGCACGACATCGAGGTCAGGCGCGTCCTGCATGCGGTCGTCACCGCCATGCGGATGCTGGAGCGCGGCAAGATGCTCGGCGACGGCGGCCCCGCCGGGATGAACCTGCTGGAAAAGCTCGACGCGTTCATCCTGCCGATGCGCCAACGCCTGCAGGCCAAGCTGCCATCACCCGGCGGCGTAATGGAATCCGCCTCGGCACATGAGTGACCGCCTGCGCCGTATCCTTGCCTGGGTCCCGCTCGGGTTGGAACTCACGCTTGGCTTCGCGGCGACGCTGCTCGTCGTGCGCCTGCTGTCGCAGCAGGAACGCGGTGCCGCGCAGGCCGAATTCGTGCGACGCGCCACGCTGAGTACCCTCACCGTCGAGGCAAGCCTGCATCAATCGGTGTACGCGCTCGACGCACTGACCGGCGTGGTCGACGGATCGCCGCAATTCACCAGAGCAGAGTTCGATGGCGTCGCGACGGCACTGCTGCGTGACGCCCCCGCTGCCTATTCGATCGGCTGGGCGCCGCTGATCCACGCCGCCGATCGCGATGCGTTCGAGCAGGAACTGCGCTCCGCCGGCTTCCCTGGCGCTCACATCAACGACCGCACGGCGGCCAACGTCTCGATCGTGGCGCCGCCGCGCGATACGTATGTGCCAATCCAATATATCGCGCCCCATGTCGGCAAGGAGGCGGTGGTCGGCCTCGACCACGCCGGGAATCCCACGCGCCGCGCCGCGCTCAACAAGGCGCTGCACCTTGGCGTTCCCGTCGCGACCGCGCGAATTTCGTTGACGTCGCAACAGCAGGATCGGTACGCGTTTCTCGTCGTCGAGCCCGTGTTCAACGCAGCGCACGCACTGCGAGGATACACATTCGGTACCTTTGTGATCGGCGCCATAGTCAATCGTTCTCTCGAGTCGAGCGGCAGCAGCACGCGCGTTGCCCTGTTCGATCGCGACGCCCCACCCGAGGGACAGTTGCTGTATCGGCGCGACGTGCCGGACCTTGACCATGATGCGCTGGTCGCCGCCGGCGGCGTTGCAACAGATCTCATCATCGGCACCAGGCATTGGTCGCTCGTCAGCGTCGCCAAAGACGACGGTCCCGGCGGACTTTCGTGGAGCCTGATCATCGTCACGTTCATTGGGATCGTGACAACGCTAAATATCGTCGGCTATCACGCGACAATCAGCCGCCGGCGCGCCTTGATCGAGCGGCAAGTGAGTGCCCGAACGCAGGAGCTCGAGGATGCCCTGGCCCGCCTGCGGGTCAGCGAACAGCGTTTCCGCGGCTTCCTCAGCACCGCCTCGGATTGGTACTGGGAAGCCGACACCGATTACCGCTTCACGTATATCTCGGAGCGCGCCGACGATTTCGGTATTCCGCGTGAGGAACTGATTGGCCTCGATCGATTGATCGACGACGATGCGGAGATCGACATCGCCGAGCGGCAGGTTGTCCTGGCTCGGCATATGCCGTTCAAGGGACTTCGCGTCTTCGCCGGCGGGACCGGCGGCCTGGTTGTGATCAATCTCGACGGCATGCCGGTCTTGGATGCCAACGGGCGGTTCGCCGGCTACCGCGGTTCGGCACGCAATATGACCGGTGCGGTGAAGGCCGAGGCGGCCGAGCGCTCGGCGCGCGCCGCCGCCGAGCAAGCTGGCAAGTCGAAGTCCGATTTCCTCGCGAACATGAGCCACGAGATCCGCACACCAATGAACGGCGTGCTGGGAATGGCGCAAATTCTGAGCCGCACAACGTTGGACACGAACCAACGGAAGAGCGTCGATACCATTCTGCGCTCGGCGGAAAACCTGCTCGCGGTGCTGAATGACATCCTGGATTATTCGAAGCTCGAAGCCGGCAAGATCACGATCGAGATGATCGACTGTTCGCTGACCGATATCATCGGCGACATCATCTCACTGATGCGTCCAAGCGCCGAGGAAAAAGGCGCACAGATCATCACGATGTTTCCGGCGGAAGCGGTGCCGCGCGTCGAGGGCGATCCAACCCGGCTGCGCCAGATCTTGCTCAATCTGCTGTCCAACGCCGTGAAGTTCGGCGGTCAGGGCACGATTCGTGTAACGCTGGGTGTCGCACCGGTTACGGAAGGTCACGTTGCCGTCGTAATATCGGTGTCGGATCACGGGATCGGCATGGATCGGTTGACACAAAAGCGATTGTTCACGCGGTTTACCCAGGCTGATACCTCCTCGACCCGGCGCTTCGGCGGGACCGGATTGGGTCTCGCCATTACCCGCGAGCTGGCAGAGCTGATGGGCGGCACAATCTCGGTGCAGAGCGAGCCTGGCAAAGGAAGTCGCTTCACGTTGAATCTTCGGATGCCGCTTTCCACTGGCGCGTCAACCAGTGACATCGAACCCGCAGCGACCGACTGGCATCACCTGCCCCCTGTACGGCTCAAAATTCTGGTCGCCGAGGATGACGAAATCAATCGTTCCGTGATTGGCGGTTTTCTCGAACCTTATGGCCACCAGGTCACTTTCGCGCATGACGGCGAGCAGGCCGTGCGCGCGGCGCGTGATGGTAGTTTTGATATCATCTTGATGGACGTGATGATGCCGTGCATGGACGGACCGACTGCGGCGCGCGCCATCCGTGCGTTCGATACGCCGGCTCGCGAGGTACCGATCATCGCACTGACCGCCAACGCCATGGCCGGCCATCGCGAGCGCTACATCGCGGCCGGCATGAATGACTACGTCAGCAAGCCAGTATCCTGGAAACAGCTTGCCGCGACGATCGAGCGGGTGTTGCACGTCCACGCCTTCGCGGATGCCACCGAGGCGGCCGCGAGCACGAACATGGCGCTCGATGGTGGGGCGCCCGATGGTGGTGCGCCCGATGCGGCGGCCGCAACACAGTTCTCGGACTTCGTCGCGATGCTCGATCTCGGTAGCTGATGTCGACCGGCCGACATGATGGTCCTTCGACCTGCTGGTGAACTTGACCGCCACGGGGGCGCGTTGATCGGGCCTCGGATGTGATCGCGGGCGGGTGACATAGGGACGGTCAGCACCGATTTCCATATTGTTCCTATCTCGAAATTACTATCTTGTTCAAAGGGGCGTGACATCGCGGCGTAGGACACCGCCGGCGGGCAGTGCATTGAAATGCGGCGAAGGTAGCACGAACTGTTGAACACGCGGCTTGAATTTGCGGGCACGGCCGGCCGCCAAACAGGCGTTGCAGGAGAGAATGCGGGACCTGCAAGCACACGCGGGAAACCAAACGCGCGATCGCCGGCAAATCACGATTGCCAACCACTTTTTGCGTTACCGCCCGTCATACTGCCTGCGGAGCGCCTGACACCGGATTTCAGCTATGCTACGGAAGCGTGCGCGACGGGGCCGCGTTTGTCGTCCGCCGAGACCAGCCGAGGTGAAGCGAATGCCTGAGTGAGTTAACAGATTGAAAACACTGAAAGTCCCCGTAGCTCAGCAGGATAGAGCACAGGATTCCTAATCCTGGGGCCGTGGGTTCGAATCCCGCCGGGGACGCCAGGGGCAGGTTTCAGCCAATCGTCGTGTAACGTCAGATCAGGTGCATCCGAGTGCCCGGGTTTTGCTCATCTCGCCAGTCACTCAGTTAACCAGAAAGTAATAAAAGCGCGGGAATAATTCAGGGCGCCGGGCGTTAAACTAACAGGCTAGACCCGCGCGGCCTGTCGACGATCCAAAATCGGTCGCCAATCAGGAGTATCGATGCCCCAATCCGTCATGCTGGCCTCCGTCGCGACCGCGGTTCCACCGCACGCTATCGAGCAGGGTGATGCCGCGGCCGCGGCTTGCCGGGGCTTCGCCGCCCAATTCGCCGACTTCGAGCGTCTGGCGCGGGTCTTCGAGACATCGGGGATTCTCCGCCGCTACGCGGTGCGCCCGCTCGAATGGTATTTCGAACCGCTCGGCTGGCCGGAGCGCAGCGAAGCCTATCTCGACGGCGGCGGCAGGTTGTTTATCGACGCCGCGACCGGAGCGCTCGATGCCGCCGGCATCACCGCCGCGCAGGTCGATACCGTGGTCACAATTTCATCCACCGGCATTGCCACGCCCAGCCTCGAAGCGCACGTTGCCACCCGCATGGGGTTTCGCCCCGACATCGAGCGTGTACCGGTCTTCGGCCTTGGCTGCGCCGGCGGCGTCAGCGGCTTGTCGATCGCATCGCGCCTGGCGCAATCCCGCCCGGGCAGCATCGTGCTGCTGGTGGCGATCGAGCTTTGCTCACTGGCGTTCCGGCTCGACAAGCTGACCAAGGCGAACATCGTGGCCACTGCCCTGTTCGGCGACGGCGCCGCCGCCTGCGTGCTGCGCGCGGGCGACACCGGTCTAGCCGCCATCGAAATGAGCGGCCAGCATATCTGGCCCGACACGCTCGACATCATGGGTTGGGCGACCGACCCGCAAGGGTTCGGCGTGATTTTCGACCGCGCGATCCCGCCATTCGCCGAGGCGCATATGGCGCCGGCCATCGCCGGCATTCTCGATCGTTCCGGCTTGCGGCTGGACGATATCGACCGGTTCGCGTTCCATCCCGGCGGCACCAAGGTCGTCACCGCGCTGGAGCGGGCCTTTGCGCTGGAGCAGGGGGCCTTGGACCACGAACGCGCCATCCTCGCCGAGTACGGGAACATGTCCGCACCAACCGCGCTGTTCGTGCTGGACCGCGTCATCCAGGCCGGCCTGCCATCGCGGACCCTGCTGACCGCCATGGGGCCTGGCTTCACCGCGAGTTGCGTCTCGCTGCAAAAAGCTGCGTGACGCCTGGCATTCTTCTGCTGGGCTTTGTCACGGCGGAGCGGTTGGGCGAGCTTTGGCTCGCACGCCGCAACACGGCATCCCTGTTGGCAGATGGCGCGCATGAAGTGGCTGCCGGGCACTACCCGGTCATTGTCCTGCTGCATGCGCTTTGGCTCGCTGGCCTGTGGCTGCTTGGCTGGGCGAGACCGCTCAATCAGGTCTGGCTGGTGGTGTTTCTCGCGCTGCAGGGACTGCGGGTCTGGGTCCTGATGACGCTTGGACGCCGCTGGACCACCCGCATCATCGTTCTGCCCGGCGCCCCCCTGGTGACCACCGGCCCCTACCGGTTTGTTCCACATCCAAATTATCTCGTCGTCATCGGCGAGATCGCCACCTTGCCGCTCTGTCTCGGCCTGTGGTGGTATGCTTTGATCTTCTCCTTGGCGAATCTCGCGGTTCTGGCAATCCGCATCCGCGCGGAGAATGCGTCGCTGCATGGGTTGCGGGATTTCGCCAACCCGTGAGGTCATATACCCCTTGCTCGAAGGAATCTGTGCTCTGCCGTATGACAGGAAGCAAGAAGTCACCACAGAGGCACAGAGCAGAAAGAGCAAGTGGTCAGCTCGATATTCTTCTCTGTGCCTCTGTGGTGATTCTTTGTTTCTATCATTCATCGAAAGCACGGATTTCCGTGGGTAAGTGGTATACCGGTGGCCGTAATCACTGACCGTTCGGCCGGCGTCGGGCCACTGGCATGAGTCTCGGTTTGGCGCGCGGCCGCAAGCCGCTTCCCCTTGGCAACCCCGTGCGCGATACCCGGCCAATGATCGCGCGCACCTGGATCGGCTTCGCCACGATGTGCATCGGCATGTTCATGGCGATCCTGGACGTGCAGATCGTGGCAACGTCGCTGCCGACAATCCAAAGCGCTCTCGGCATCCCACCTGACCAGATGAGCTGGATTCAAACCGCCTATCTCATTGCCGAAGTCATAGCGATCCCGCTGACCGGCTTCCTTACGCGCCTGCTGAGCATGCGGTGGCTGTTCATTCTCGCCATCAGCGTGTTCACCCTGGCGTCTGTGGGCTGCGCGGCGAGTGGGGGTTTCAGCACATTGATCGGCTGGCGGATTCTGCAGGGATTTTGCGGCGGAACTCTCATTCCGGGGGTCTTCTGCGCCGTGTTCCTGCTGTTTCCGGCCCACCGCCAGGGTTTGGCAACCACGTTCGCCGGCGTGCTCGCGGTGCTGGCGCCCACCGTCGGTCCGGTCGTCGGCGGCTGGATCACCGACACCTATTCCTGGCACTGGCTGTTCCTGATCAACGTCGCGCCCGGCATCATCGCGGCCGTGCTCGCGGTGTGGCTGCTCCCGCGGGCGCCGATGCGCCTGAGCGTAGCCCGAACGCTCGACATCCTGTCGCTGACCTTGATGGCGACGTCGCTGGCGGCGCTGGAAATTGCGCTCAAGGAAGCGCCGCGGCACGGCTGGACCTCGGTCGTGGTGGTCGGACTGCTGACGCTTAGCCTCGTTAGCCTGGTCGGCTTTGTCCGGCGCTCGCTGCGCGCCAGCCACCCGATCGTCGATCTCCGCCATTTCACCGACCGACGCTTCACCGTCGGCTGCGTCCTGAGCTTCGCGCTCGGGATTGGCCTGTTCGGCTCGGTCTATCTCATGCCGGTGTTCCTGGCCTTCGTCAGGCACCATGATGCGCTGGAGATCGGCACGATCATGCTGGTGACCGGCGTGGCGCAACTGGTGGTGGCACCGATCGCCGTTGCGCTCGAGCGGCGGCTCGACCCACGTTTGCTGACGGCCGCCGGCTTCGCGGTGTTTGCCGTGGAACTCGGGCTCAGCACATGGCAGACAAGACACACCGATTACGACGGGATGTTCTGGCCGCAGGTCGTTCGCGGCATCGCGATCATGTTCTGTCTGTTGCCACCGACACGGCTGGCGCTCGGCCATCTGGACAAGCTGCGAGTGCCCGACGCCAGCGGGCTGTTCAACCTGATGCGCAATCTTGGCGGCGCCATCGGGATCGCCCTGATCGACACCGTCATATTCGGCCGGGCGCCGATGCACGGCGTCGAGATCGCACACCGGTTGCAGACCGGCGACATGGCCACCGCCAAATTCGTTGGCCTGCCGCTCGACGTCTTTGCCGAGCGTTGGTCCCAGCCGCTCAATTCGGGCACCAGGGCAATGCTGGAGCCACTGATCCAGGACGCCGCGATGACGCAGGCGATCAACGAGGCCTGGGCGATGATCGCCATCCTGACCGTGGCCGCCTTGATCTGCGTGCCATTCGCCAAGCCCTCGCCGCGCCGGGAACACTCTCCCCCTCCCCTTGAGGGCTTGGGCCGCGAAGCGGACCAAGGTTGGGGGGAGGGGTAGGTCCGGGCTCGCACCGAAGATCTGTGCGCGCGGCCCCCTCCCCCAACCTTGGTCCGCTTCGCGGCCCAAGCCCTCAAGGGGAGGGGGAGAGGCTTCCTCGGTCAGGGTTCCGGCACCATCGCCTGGCGCATGCGGTCGGCGAGCCCTTGCAGCGAAGCGTCCCCGTCCGAGATCACGCCGTACCCCATATGCGCATCGATCCAGGCGTACCCATTTGCCGCTCCGGCACGCACTGGCTGCATCGGTGCCACGTCGGACCGCATTGGCTGCACGAAGACGGTGATGCGGCCACCGTGATTATCGTCGTACACCAGCACCGCCGCCGGGCCGATGATGGTGGATAGCGCCCTGCCGCCGATCAACCGATAGCCTTGGGCGCTGAGATCCGGGACCCTGACAGTCCGGTGCAGTTTGCGGTCGATCCAGGCCAGCAGTTCCGACCGGTTCTCCCATCCGATCTCGCTCGGATGCGCGGGATCAGGGGCAAAGACCGTGTGGGCCGCCGCCGCTTCCATGCCAAGCCGCGTCACCTCCCCCATGCGTTGCATGCCGCGCACGGTCCATCCGCCGGCAGCACCCAGCCCAACCATCAGCAGCATCGCGGCAGCCGTCCGCCACGGCCCGTCGAACAGCCCCCAACGCCGCCGCGCGATGCGCTGCTCCAGCAGGCGCCCGAGATGCAGCGATGACGGCACCGGCTCATGCAGCTTGAAATCCAGGGCGTTGCGTAGCGCCTCGGCCTGCTGGCGCCAGGCATCGACCCTGCGCTGCAAAGCCGGGTTCGTCCGCAGATGGCGGTCTACTTCCGCGCGTCGAGCCGGATCCAGCCGGTCATCGACATAGGCGTGGAGGTCGTCCTCCTGGACTGGGCGGCCTTGATCGCTCATTTGACCCTTCGCAGCGACGGACGCCGATATCCGTCCATATGCGCATGCAGACTGTCCCGCGCTCGGCTCAGCCGCGACATGACGGTTCCTACAGGTACCCCCAGGATCGCCGCGACGTCACGGTATTCGAGCCCCTCGACGGTGACGAGCAACAGCACTTGCCGTTGATCGTCGGTCAGGCGATCGAGGGCGGCCAGCAGATCACGCACCAACAAGGCTCCTCCGTCCTGGTCGGGACAGACCGAACCCTCGGCCGCCCCCACCGCGTCGCTGGACACGATCTCCTTGCGCCGACGCATCGTCCGCCATCGGCTGATGAACAGGTTATGCATGATCGTGAACAGCCAGGGCCGAACGGCAGCGATCGCGGATTCCGTCGTCAGTCGATCGAGTGCCCGTGCCAGGCAGTCCTGCACCAGGTCATCCGCATCATGGCCGTTGCGCAGCAGGCTCCAGGCATACCGTCGCAGAGCGGGGATCGACGCCTCAATCTCCGCCATCAGTGTCATTGGATCTCCCGCCACGCGCGCTCGGCATGTTGACGCCCCAACACCCGCGCTATTCCGCCGCGGAGCGGCGTCCGTATCAGCCGGTATGGCCGGCCGCCGCCAAAATCAAATCCGCGATCTCACGCGGATGGGAGATGATGCCAAGGTGACTGGCGTCAAGCTCGATCGTCTTGGCCTTCATGCGCTTCGCCATGAAGCGCTCGAGGTCCCAGGGCAATCGCATTTGAATTTTGCACTTTCAGCGGTTCGCGGCGAGACAGTGAACCGCCAAGACGCCAAGAAGGTTGGGGGATCGGACCTGTCACCTGATCCCTCCCGATCCCCAAATCTTCTTGGCGTCTTGGCGGTTCAGTCGGTCGCGAAATGCGGATTTGCCGAGGATCGGTCAGCACGCGGTCGGTGGTGACTTCGGGGAGCCCGTCAAGCAAATTCCAAATGCGAACCCGCTGCTCGAGGACCGGGTTGATCGTGCGGTCCTGGGTCGAGACCTGGTAGAAACACGGCTTCGTGTGCCAGGCCGCTTGCGTCACGCGCTCCGCGAAGAGGGTCTCGGCACCCCGGCCCTGGACCGCGTAGAGCGCGCGCGCCGTGACCGGGTCCATGTCTCCGGCGAAATCGCGGAGGAGTGCCGCGTTGACAGGGTGGGTGTGATCCCGAACCCTTGTCCCAATCGGCGTTGCCGGGGCGAGCATGGTCAAAGGAGTGCGCGATGTCGGAAGCAAGCGTAGCGGATCGGCGCAACTGGCGGGACGGCACACTGTCTTTCGAAGAGTCGCGCCGGCGCATCGCCGAAGCCTCGCAGTGGCTCGCCGGCGGCGTGTCCAGCAATTTCCGCCTGGGCATGTCTCCGACGCCCCTGGTGTTCGAGCGGGCCGAGGGCGCCTTTCTGTTCGATGCCGACGGCAACCGCCTGATCGACTACTACCTCGGCATGGGCCCGATGATCCTGGGCCACACGCCCGCCGACGTTATCGCCGCCGCCGCCGCCCAACTGCCCAAGGGGCTGCTGTACGGCGGCCAGAGCGCGCTGGAAACCGAAGCCGCCCGGCTGGTCTGCGACATGGTGCCGTGCGCCGAACGGATGCGCTTCTGCTCATCTGGCAGTGAGGCCGTGCAAGCCGCCCTGCGCCTGATGCGCGCTGCTACCGGCCGTCGCGTGGTGATCAAGTTCGCCGGCCATTACCATGGCTGGTTCGACAACATTCTGTGGTCCACTGCCCCGCCCGCCGACGCCTCCGCCCCCGTCGCCGGCAGTCGCGGGCAGGCCGAGGAAACTCGCGAAATCGTTGTGCTGCCCTGGAACGATCTTGCAGCCCTCCAAGGCCGTCTGGCCCAGAACGACGTCGCCGGCGTGATCATGGAATCCGTCATGTGCAACTCGGGCGCGATCCTGCCGCTGCCCGGCTATCTGGAAGGCGTCCGCGAGGCCTGCACGAACGCCGGAACTGTGCTGGTGTTCGACGAAGTGGTCACCGGCTTCCGGGTCGCCCCCGGCGGCGCGCAGGCCCGCCTGGGTGTCACCCCGGACCTCGCAACGTTTGCTAAAGCGATCGCCAATGGCTTCCCTGTTGCCGCCGTCGCCGGCCGGAAAGACCTGATGGAGTTGATGACGCAGGGCGTCGTGCATGGCGGCACCTATAACGGCCAGGCCGTCGCGATGGCGGCAACCGTCGCCACATTGAAACGATTGCGTGACCCGGCGACGCTCGCTGGCATCGAAGTACGCGGCCGCCGGCTCATGGAAGGCATCCAGGCCGCCTTCGATGCCGCTGGCATCACGGCCTTGGTCAACGGCTTCCCGCAAATCTTCCACGTCGCGATCGGCCTTCCGGAAAAGCCCCGCAACTGGAACGACCTGCTGAAGATGGACCGCGCCCGCTATGTGAAATTCACCACCGCCCTGCTGCGCCATGGCGTGCGCGCTCTGGAACGCGGCGCATGGTTCCTGTCCACCGAGCACAACGATGACGTGATCGATGCGACACTCGAAGCGGTGAAGCGGGCAATCAACGAGATTTAAGCGCCGGAGCACTGCCTGAACTCTGCAGGTTACCTCTGCATGGTTGCGGTCTGCATCGTTCCAGTTGGCCGAAAGATTGACGCGCCTGCCCTGCGCCCACGTCATGCCGGCGCATGCCGGCATCCACGACTTTCTTTGCTGCAACGAAGGCAAGTCGTGGATACCGGCCTCCGGCGGCATGACGAGGTGAGTATCGCCGAAGAGTCGATCTTTCGGACGCCTGGTACCACAGCGTCGGTTTGTCGGCCTATGGCCCGCGCTGCTTGCGGATCTGCTCGGGTGTGATCTTGCCCGGGCGGAACCCGAACTGGCTCGTCGTGTAGTTGGCGAGCGCCGCCAGTTCCTGATCCGTGTAGGCGCCGGTGAACTTGTCCATGAACATCAAGCCCTGGCTGGTCTGGATCTGCGTGCCGTGCGTGAGCACCTGCACGAGATTGGTTCCCGCGGGGTCGCCCGCCGTGTCAGCCCCGCGCAATGCGGCCCAAGGCGACTGGCGCCCGTCGCCGTTCGGCAGATGGCAGCCTGCGCAGGCCTGCATGAACAGGCGCGAACCGAGCGTGTTGGTCGCGGCCTCCGGCGATCCAGCCTGAACGGCGGGCGGTCCGTCCGGTTGTGCCGGAACGCCGCGCAGATAGGTCGCCATGGCGTGGATGTCTTCGGTGGTCAGATAGCGCAGGCTGTACCCCACCGCCTCTGCCATCGGCCCGGACGCGGGACCGCGCCCGTCGGCATGGCCGGCAGCGAGATACTGCTCAAGCTGCGCGTCGCTCCAACTGCCCAGGCCGTGGATGCGATCGCTCGTCAGGTTGTAGGCCAGCCAACCGACCTGCTCGGCCCCGGCAAACTTCCTGCCCTGATCCAAGCCCATCATGAAGTTGCGCGGCGTGTGGCATTCGCCGCAATGGCCCAGGGCTTCCACCAGGTAGGCGCCGCGGTTCCAAGCCTCGTCTTTCGACGGATCGGGCTGCAAGGGGTGCGTTGGCACAAACAGAATATTCCAGGCACGCAACAGATAGCGCTGATCGAACGGGAAAGACAGATCATTCGCGGGCGTTACGGCGTGCACCGGCTGGAGCGTCGCGAGATAGGCACGAATTGCCAGCACGTCGTCCGTCGAAAGCAGGGCATAGGCCGTGTAGGGAAAGGCCGGATAGAGATTTTCCCCGTTTCGGCCGATGCCGCGATGCAAGGCGCGTACGAACGCCGCATCGGACCACGAACCGATGCCGGTTTCCGGATCGGGGGTGATGTTGGGGGAATAGATCGTGCCGAATGGCAACCGGAAGGCCAAGCCTCCGGCGAAGGGCTGTCCGCCGGGCACGGTGTGACAGGCCGCGCAATCGGCGGCTTTCGTCAGATAGTCGCCGCGCGCGACCAGGGCGGCGCCAGTAGGTTGGGCGGCGCTGGCGGTCACCGGCTCCTGCGCGTGCGGCCAGAAGAAGAAGGCAGCCGCTGCGATGCACCCCAGCAACACGACCCCCGCCGCAAGGACGATCCATCGCCTCATGCGCCGCTCCCACCTGCAAGGGTTGCGCTGTCGCGTGCAAGCGTTGCGTTGTCGCGGTCGCCCGCGAATTTCTCGCCGCTCATGCCGCGCTTAGCTGGCCGGTGCCGAGGGGCAGCCGGCGCAGCCGCTTTCCGGTCGCTGCGAAGATGGCGTTTCCCAGGGCCGGTGCCGCCGCCGCCGTGCCGGTCTCGCCGATGCCGCCGGGTTCTTCGTTGTTGCGGATCTGGTAGACCTCGATCTTCGGAGCTTCGTTCATGCGCAGGGCTCGGTAGTCGTGGAAGTTGCTTTGCTCGACGGCACCGTTGGCCAGCGTGATCTCGTTGTACATCGCCGTGCCCAGGCCCAGGATCAGGCCGCCCTCGATCTGGGCGCGCACCGTGTTGGGATTGACGACCATGCCGCAATCGATGGCGACGACGGCGCGGTGCAGGATGATCTCGCCCGTCGGCGGGACCTCTACCTCCAGCACGCAGGACAGATAACTGCCGAAGGCGAATTGCACGCCGATGCCGCGCCCGGTTCCCGCCGGCAACTTGCCGCCCCAGCCGGATTTCTCCGCCGCCAGGTTCAGCACCGCGAGCGCACGCGGATTCTTCTGCAGCATGGCCCGGCGAAACACCACCGGATCCTGTTTGGCCGCCGCCGCCAGCTCGTCGATGAAGCTCTCCACGACGAACAGGTTGTGGGTGGCCCCGACGCCGCGCCACCAACTGGTGTTCATGCCGTCCGGCTCGTGGCGCACGTAATCGACAAATACCGCGGATTCGTCATACGGAGTTTCCGCCGTGCATTCCACCGCGTCCCGATCGAGCCCATTCTTGAATGCGGCAGGCGCCCAGCGCGCGATAATTGACGACCCGGTGACACGTTGCGTCCTGCCAACGAGTTTGCCGCCGGCATCGAGACCGGCTGCGACACGATCGTAGTAGTAGGGGCGGTAATAGTCGTGTCGCAGATCTTCCTCGCGCGTCCAGACGAGCTTTACCGGGTAGCTCACCTGTTTCGCGATCGCGGCGGCGAGTTCGATGCTGTCGATATCGAGCCGCCGGCCGAACGCACCGCCCATAAGCTGGTTGTTGACGATCACCTTCTCGGCCGGCAGACCGGTTGCAGCCATCACCGCCTTCTGCGCACGCACCGGCACTTGCGTTCCGACCCAGATCTCGGCGTGGTCCGGCTGGAAATGCAGCGTACAGTTCAGCGGTTCCATCGCCGAATGCGACAGGAACGGCAATTCATACACCGCCGAAAGTTTGGTTGCGGCGGCGGCGATTGTTGCAACGGCGTCGCCTTTGCGCGTGGCCACCACGCCCGCGTTCTGTGACGCATGGGCCATTGAGGCGACCAGCGACGCGATGGTCACTGTGCCATTGGGACCGGCGTCCCAGACCGGGTTCAGCGCCTGTAGCCCTTGCTTGGCCGCCCACATATGGTCACCGATCACCGCCACCGCTTCGTCGCCGGCGCGGATTACATCGTGCCCACCGGGCACGCGGATTACATCGCGTACGCCGGGCACGCGGCGTGCCGCCGCTTCGTCCATGCTGACCAGCTTGCCGCCCTTCACCGGCGTGATCGCCAGCGTGCCGATCCGCATGCCCGGCACTTTGATGTCGATGCCGAACACGGCGGTTCCGTTAACCTTCGAGGGCGTGTCCAGCCGCTTGGCATTCGTACCGATCAGCGTGAACTGCGCAGGGTCCTTGAGCTTGACGTCCTTCGGCACGGGCAGCCTGGCGGCGTCGCTGGCCACCTCGCCGTAGCCAAGCGTGCGACCGCTGGCGTCATGATGCACCACGCCCCGCTCGACGCGGCAACTCGCCGGATCGACGCCCCAACGGTTGGCAGCCGCTTCCACCAGCATGGTGCGCGCGACGGCGGCGGCCTCTCGCAATCGAATCCAATCCGCGCGCGTCGAGGTCGAACCGCCAGTCGCCTGATCGTAGAGTAACGGATCCATGTACTTCGCCAGATCGGGCGGGGCTGCCTGCACCTGGATCTGATCCAAGCCGACCTCCAGCTCTTCGCCCATCAGCATGGCCGAGCTTGTGTAGACGCCTTGCCCGACCTCGGCATGTGGCATGATCAGTGTGATCGCGCCACGCGGATCGATGCGCACAAAAGCGTTCGGCGCAAACTGGTCGGTGGGATCAGGGGGCGAATCGGGCGCGGCGCGAGCAAGGCTGGGAAGCCGCAGGCTGAGCATCAGCCCGCCTCCCGCCATGATCCCGACTTTCAGCAACGACCGGCGCGACGTCGTATGATGTCCCATGACGCGACCTTTCACGCGGATGCTGCGGTGTGGATGGCTTCGCGGATGCGCACATAGGTGCCGCATCGGCAGATGTTGCCGGACATCGCGGCGTCGATGTCGGCATCTGTCGGTTTGGGCGTCTGGTCCAGCAACGCCGTCGCGGTCATGATCTGCCCGGACTGGCAGTAGCCGCACTGCGGGACCTCCTTGTCGATCCAGGCTTCCTGCACCTTGCGGCCGTTCGGCGTGCTCCCGATCGCTTCGATCGTCATCACCGGCCGGGTGCCGACAGTACTTGCCGGCAGCAGACAGGATCGGACTGGCTGACCGTCGACATGCACGGTGCAGGCGCCACACTGGGCGATGCCGCAGCCGAACTTCGTGCCGGTCATACCCAGCACATCGCGCAGGACCCAAAGCAATGGCATGTCGCCGGGAACATCGACCTGACGGGTCTGTCCGTTGATCAGCAGGCTTATCATGGCTCTCCCCATTGCTGGACGGGCGAAGTGCTAGCGCGCGGCTTCGATGATCAGGGATGCGACCTCTTGGGGACGCGACAGCATGACGGCGTGACTTGCAGCAATAGATATCGTGTGGGCGTTGATCTTTACAGCCATCGTCCGTTCCAAATTTTGGGGGATGGCACGATCATTCGTCGCTACGATGTGCCAGGAAGGCTTGGTCTTCCACGCAGCGCTCGCCACGGCCCCGCCAAGGACCATTCCGGACGTGGGGGCCTGCACCGCGAACAGTGTGTTCTTCTCGGCATCAGATAGGTCTTGGGCGAAGTTCTCCAACACTCCCGCCCGGGTCAATTTCAAGAAACCGTTCGCGCCGGGCCTGATCTCGGAAGCCAGCGGCGCCGGCGGAGCGCTGCTGGCAAGCGAGCCGACGGTCTCGCCGATATCGGGCGCGAAAGCGGTAACGTAGACCAGGCCGACAACTTTGGGGTCCACCCCGGCCTGGGTGATGACCACCCCACCATACGAATGACCGACAAGCAGTATCGGTCCGTCTTCCAGGGCAATCGCCCGCTTCACGGTCGCGACATCGTCATCCAGAGACGTGAGCGGCAGTTGAACCGCCGTTGCATTCAGTCGTTCGGCCTGGAGCAGTGGGATGACCCTCGACCAGCTTGATCCATCGGCCCATGCCCCATGGACGAGTAAGATGTTGGGTGTGCCGTTCACGCTATATCTCCTTGGCTTAAGATATTGCGGCCACGCTCAATCATCTTGGTTGAGCACGGTGCCCAGCAGTAAGGTGTGGGGCCGATCGCTTTGGGTCTTGTCGGTTCCGGCTGTGTTTGGACATTGCAAGGCTTGCCGACAGAAGCTCGGCTCAAAATATCCGATTCTGTTCCGTAATGTGGTAGCCTCTCGAAGCCAATGACATCAAGTCATAGTTGGTCCTGACACGTAATGTGCCCGAATGATCAACTCATCGGTGCTGCCCCCCGTCATGCCGGCGCAGGCCGGTATCCACGACTTGCCTTCGTTGCACCAAAGAAAGTCGTGGATACCGGCCTTCGCCGGCATGACGGGGGGTAGCGGCCCGTGCGTCAATGTTCAGGGCCGCTCGTATAAGACAACATCGCTCCGAACCAACTCCCTCACAGCCACCACACCGGCCCGATATCAGTTGCCGGCCGCGCTGCCCGACCGGACCGCGACCGTCGCCGTCCGGCCCACCACGAGTTGGACGTCCGCCGGCACCGCGTCCAGCTTCACGCGCACCGGCACGCGCTGTGCCAGACGCACCCAGTTGAATGTTGGATTGATGTTGGCCAGCAGGTCCGAACTATCGGACCGCTCGCGGTCGGCGATGCCCGCGGCGATACTTTCGACGTGCCCGGTCAGCATGTGCGGCTCTCCCATCAACTGCACCCGGACCGGGTCGCCGATGTGGATCCGCGGCAGCTTGGTCTCCTCGAAATAGCCTTCAACCCGCAGCGTCGCGCTGTCGACCAGCGCCATCACGCCCTTGCCGGTGGTCACGTAGTCGCCAGGCTCCAGGTTGACATTCGTGACCGTGCCGTCCACCGGGCTGCTCACCGCCGAGCGCTTCAGATTGAGCTCCGCGACCCCCCGATCGGCCACCGCCTGGCGATACGCCGCGGCCGCCGCCTCGGCCTTGGCAACGCGCTGCTCCTGCGTCTCGCGTGAGACGGACAACTCGTTCAGTTTCTCGGTTCGTGCCGCCTCGCGCACCGTCTCGTCAAACTGCGCCTTGAGGTTGGCGGCCGCCGCGTCCGCCTGCTCCAGTGCAAGCTGGAAACGATCGGGATCGATCCGGAACAGCACATCGCCGCGCTTGACCGATTGGTTGTCATGCACCCGCACGTCAGCGACCAGCCCCGACACATCCGGGGCAATCGTTACCACATCCGCGCGCACGCGGCCGTCGCGGGTCCAAGGGGCATCCTGGTAATAGGTCCACAGACTGTGCCCGGCGATGATGGCCGCGGCAACGATCAGCAGTGTTAGCGCGCCGGGCCCGGAGGCGCGGGCGAACCGGCGGAGCGCAGACATCATGGCGCGATCCAATGCGGCACGACGGCGACGACCACCGCCAGGATGATGACCAGCAATGACAGGTCCACAAGCGGCCGATGCCACACCAGCCGGTAGAAGCCGATGCGGACGAGAACGGCGCGCAGCACAGCGGTGAGCAACAGCGCGACCAGACCCCAAACCAGCAGCGCGGGAACGAACACGCCATAGACTTCGAACTCACCGATCATGTGGCCTGCCTCGTACAGGGTCCCCGCGGGCATGACATCGGCGAGTGGCGCATCGGCGGTCGGGGCCGCCAGCCGGTAGGGTTCCGCACCGGCGAACAGGGCGAGACGGATGCCCGCCAGTTGCGGCAGCAGATGCCGGCCCAGCGCACCGGGCACCGCAATGGCGGCGTCGAGCGCACGATCGATCTGGTGCAGCAAGGAGGGCGGTGGTGGCCGCACATGGCCCAGCGCCGCCTGCACGGCAAATTGCGTCGCACTGCCGAACAGCACCTCATCCACCGCGGCGCGCACCGGCGGGGGCAGCGCCTCGTGGTCGCGTTGCATTTCGACCATGTTGACCCCGACACGAAGGTCCTTCAGTGCGTCCGCGGCGGCCAGGTCGTTGCCGATGCCGGCCGCCGCCAGGCGCGGCACCAGCAGCCCAACGCGATCCAGCAGCAGCCCAATCAGGACGCTCCGTTCCCGTGGCAGGCGGCTGCGCGGGATTGCCGCCAGCTCCCGCCAGCCGGCACGCAGCAGTCGGCGCGCACTCCATTCGGCCCCCACCGAACGGATCAGCGCGGTCATGACCGCGGCACTTGCCACGCCGAGCAGGACCGACAGACCGCCGTCGGCATAGCTCACAAAATCGGCGGCATAGGCGCCTTGCAGGCTGAGCAAAGTGGCGGTGATAAATCCGAGCGAAGAGCCGAGCGCCTGTGTGGCCGGCATCGCGCTCAGCAGGCCGACCGGCACGAAGAATGCGCCCAGCGCAAGGGTCAGCGTCTCGAAGTCGTGCGCCATCGGCAGAATGCCGAACAGGCCGATGCCGACCGCCACGACTGCCAACGACGCGCCGATCACGAACCGCCACAAGACCGGTGCGGGATCATCGAGCGAGGCGAACAGGGTGCATGCAACCGCCGCCAATTCGGCCATGCCGCCGCCGGCCTGCCAGCCGCTCTCGATCCAGAACGCGCAGAGCACCAGGATCGTCACGACTGCCGCAAACGCCGAGAACAACGCCATTCCGCGGTCCAGATGCAGCAGTTCCGGTCCATCGGTGCGCACGGCGAGCGGGGTAATAAGCGCCCCGCCGCCCGCTTCGATGTGCCGGCGCAGATCCCGCATGTCCTGGCGCACATCGATCAGTTCGCGCAGCCGCAGCAGCAGGCTGCCGCGCATCACCCCGTTCCACCCGGCGCGCGGATCGGTCTCTTCCTCCAGGCCCGCAATCGCCGCTCGCAGCCGGTCGGCCTCGCTGCGCGGCGGGGGTGCGCCAGCGCGAACCCACACGCGCATCTCTGCCAACAGCCGCTCCAGCGCCGGCGTCACGCCTTCCGCGGCGCGCAACGCCCGTATCCGGTCGGCGATCGAGGACAGCAGCGGCAGCAGCAGCACCATTCGCCGCTGCACCTCGCCCACCCACCGCGTGGCGGCCTGCAGCTTGGAGGTGTCGTAGGCGAGGTGGGTGGTAAGCATGCGCAGTTCCACCGCATCGGCTGCGAGCTGGTTGCGCGCTTCCCGGCCGATCGTGTCGTCCGCGCTGCCGAGCGCTTCCTCGGCCCATGCGCTGGCGTTGACGACCCAGCCCAGGATGCGCGCACTCAGCATCGGCCCGAGTGGGCGGGGGAACACGACGGACCCCACGACGGTCACGCAGATGATGCCGAGCGAGACCTCCTCGGCCCGCGCCAAGGCGATGTCCCACATCTGATCGGGGGTCGAGACGGACGGGAAACCGATCAGGGCGGCGGTGTAGCCGGCCAGCATGAACACGTAGCTGCGCGGCGTGCGGTCGAGCAGCGCCAGATACAGGCACAGCGCGGTCCACAGCGCCAGCGCGGTGCAGAGCAATTCGGGCTGGTTGACCAGGTTCGGCACGAGTACCTACCGTTGCCGTGGCGCCAATGAACGTGCCGGTCAGGCGGAACAGCGCTTTGGAACGCAGCGAGCCCGTCAGCGGCTGCGCGACGATGTAGACCGTCGCCATCGCCCAGTATGGCCGGTCCAGGCCGATGGCCATGGCGATGTACAGCGCGAGCATCGCGGCGGCGAAGGTCTTCACCGCGAACAGCCATTCATTGATCCCGGGCCACCGGTTCATCGCTCAGGCGTCCTTCTGCTCGCTCGGCGACTACCCGCTCCAGCGCCCGAAGCTGTCTTTGGCCATGCGCCGCCCGGTGGTCAAGAAGTGGTCAAGAAGGCGCGCAGGATGGCTCGCCGGCCGAGCCCATCAGGCCGCCAGGTTGCTGCCCAATTCGCTGGCCAATTCGCTGGCCAACTCGCTGGCCAGGTCATTGCCATGCTCGCGGCGCCACCCAAGCGGGGTGCTGCCGGTCACCCGCCGGAACTGCCGCGACAAGTGCGCCTGGTCGCAAAAGCCGCAGGCCAGCGCGATTTGGCTGAGCGGCTGGCCGGTCGAGAGCATCAGCATTCGAGCCCGTTGCACCCGCAGGCGCGCGAGAAGCTGGTAAAGCGACGTCCCGAAACTGCGCCGGAAGGCCACCGAAAAATAGCTGGCGCTCAGGCGGCTGAGCGCAGCCAGGTCGGCGACCCTGATCGGGCCGTCGAGATGGGCCTCGATATGGGCACGTACGCGGCGAACCTGCCACGGCGCCAGGCCGCTGCGTGCGGCGGGCGGCGTTCGGCGCGGCTGTGCGCGACCGCCAGGCACGATCCTGTCCCGCAGCAATGCCGACGCCTGCGCGAGACAACAACGCGCGGCGTCCCGGTCGAATTCCAGGGCGTTGTTGGCGTCGTCCAGAAGCTTGCTGAGCGTGCGCCCCAGCCGGCCGAGATCGACAGCCTCCGGCGCATAGACGGCCTGATCAAGGCTGGATGGATAAAACATCGCGGGCTCCCCTTCCCTGCTCGCCGACAGACCGGTTCATTCGAGGTCCGCCACGCGCCGGATCATGCGCTGCACCGAGGGTGCTGCGTGCGTTAAGGGTTGCGAAGTTTTGCTGCGACACACGGGCCGCTACCCCCGTCATGCCGGCCCCCGGGTCAAGCGCCCGTCATGCCGGCGCAGGCCGGTATCCACGACTTGCCTTCGTTGCAGCAAAGAAAGTCGTGGATACCGGCCTGCGCCGGCATGACGGAGGGTAGCACCGAAGGGTCGATCATTCGGGCGCATGGTATTAGTCGGGTAGCCTAACGGAAATTCCTCTCTCGATATGCCCAGTTGGATACCCTCGCGCTGCCGCCTCAAATGCCGGCGGTGCCGCTTGGAGCGACCTTGCAGCGCCCGTGCGGTGGCACGGAGATTGTGCCAATTCTGCCGGCATTTACCGGATCAGGGAAATTTATGGTTGGACGCCCATCGACAACATCACCCAACACATCAACCGACGCAGCGTCATACAGTTGGGTGCCTCCATCGCAGGTGACAGAGAGAGTGGCTGCCGACTTTCCGCCGCCGCAGGCAGCGAGCGGCAGCAGGATGGCGAACCAGGCCAGTCGATGCATGAGGCTTCCTCCACATTTGGGTCGATGATACCGGCAGCATGGCGAATCGGCCGCTCGCGCGGAGCGACCGTAGCAAACGCAACACTGCCACCGGTATTCCCGATCCGGTAGCGAGATTGTTCACCCGGAGCATCCGAATCGGTCGCAGCAGGGATCACAGCGGCACGGCGACGGTCGGGCGCCGCCGCCCTGCCGCTCACGGCCGATGTGTCGGCGCATTCGATGGGTGGGCCTTCGTTGGGTGGGCCTTCGATGGCTGGGCCGCCCTGCTGCCAAGGCGGCCAAGACAGGTCAGCTTCGCGCCGCCGTTCACCGCGCTCGGCCAGCTTCGACGCCGCATGCCATTCCATCCAATAATTGTTTCGCTGCCATCAGGTCAGCCGTCTGGAACCCTTCGCTGAATTGTCGATAGACGGACGCGAGCAATGCACGCCCAGCTTTGCCCCGGCCCTGCTCATTCCATAACCGTGCCAGACTGACAGCGGTTCGAATTTCCCAGGCGAGCGCGCCCTGCTGTCGTGCAAGGTCAAGCGATCGTGCGAACAGCGCTTCCGCTGTGGCCTGCGTGCCCCCATCGCCCTGCTTCAGCAGGCTTTCCCCGTGCGCGCGCAGCAGTTCGGACGCACACCAACCCGCGGCACCGTTTTCAGCTCGCATGATGCTTTCGGGGCCGGCGAGTTCGACGCGCAACGTGCCGAGCATGTCGCTGAAAACCGGCCCCTTGGCCGCGCCCAGGATCAACGCCACGCGGTGGCGGAAAGCTTCTGTCTGAACGTTGTCGCCCAGCGTCATGGTCTGCTCGTAGCACTGCCGCCAAGCCTGCCAGTAGCCGAACGAAAGGCCGGCGGCCCACTCGCTCAGGAGCCGCACATAGCTTGCGGCCAGCGCCAGGTCGCCGGTCCAGAACGCGATCGGGCAGGCCGACCACACCAGCATGTAGCAGAGCTGTGGCGGGTATTCGAGCGAGCGCGCATGCGCTACGCCCTCGGCGGCAACCGCGGCCGCCTGGTCGGCGAAGCCCTGCACCCAGAGAATGCGGGCCAGGTGCGAACGCGCCGCCACGCCGTTGTCGTACTCATGAAAACTCTTGTGCGCGCTGCGAACGATCGCGGCGGGATGGTGCAGCGCGCGCCGCGCGTAGGGCAGTGCCTTCGCCTGGTCGCCGTTGAGATGCAGACCCAACGCCATCATGCGATCGCGCACCAGGCTGGCAGCCGCGTCGCCGGACGCATCGGCTACCGCGCCGAATTCCTCGCAATAAACCAGTGCGGCCCGATAGTCGCCGCGGACATAACGCTCGCGCGCCAACCCCCACAGGGCGCGCAACTCATAGACTGTCGCGCCGCGCGCCCGGGCAATCGCAAGTGCGCGACGAGAGGTTTCGGCCATGCGGTCGGTGGGGCCTTCCGTGTTGAAAATGGCTGCCCCGAGCGCAACGTTGAGCTGCATCTCCCGCTGCGGGTCCGGCTGCGGGAATCGGTCCAGCAGCGAAAGGGCCTGTTCGGCGCGCCCGCGGAATTCGTTCACCAGCGACAGGGCGAACCAAACCGGGGCCGAACTGGCGGTGAGCGCAACACCTATGGCGGCGTCGCCATTCGGGGAAAGCGCCCAGTCGAGGGCCGCGCGCAGATCGTCGATCAGCCGCGCATAAATATCGAGCCATTCGCCGCGGGACTGCACTTCCCACTCGCGCTCCGCCGGGTCGACGAGCGCGCAGCATTGCACGGCGTGCCGACGCGCAACCGCGTCTGCATCGCCGCTGGCCGCAAGCTTTTCGGCAGCATAGGCACGGGTAAGGTCGAGCAGGCGATATTGCACGGCCGCCCCGCTTACGTCGGCGGTGACCAGGGATTTCGCCGCCAGATTGGCGATACCGTCCATGGCCTGCGCGGCGGAGATCGTGACGCCGATGGCCCCGGCCCCTGCAACTGCGGCTCCTGCAACCGCGGCTCCTGCGACCGCGGCCCCGGCGGCCACGGCGACCGCGAACTCGAGGCTGAAATCCGCTGCGGAAAACCGCCAGGCGACGCAGGATCGTCTGCTCTTCCGCAGACAGGATGCCGTAGCTCCAGTCGAGCGTCGCGCGCAGCGTCTGATGGCGCGCGAGCGCGGTGCGCCGACCGGTGGTCAGCAGCGCGAGGACGTCGCCCAGCCGCTGGGCGAGTCCACGAAGGCCGAAGAAGTCGACGCGCGCAGCGGCCAGTTCGATCGCCAGCGGAATGCCATCGAGCCGGCGGCAGATCTCGACGACAACCGGCACGTCGGCATCCGTCAGGATAAAGCCGTCAAGGCTGGCGATCGCCCGCTCGACGAACAGATTGACCGCCGGAAAGCCGAGCGCGTCGGCCGCCGACAAGGCGGCCGATCCAACAGGAAGCTCCAGCGGCGGCAGGCGGCAGACAAATTCACCTTCGGCGCGCAACGGCTCGCGGCTGGTCGCCAGGATATGCACCCCGGGCGCATTGGTGAACACCGCTTCGGCAAGCGCGGCGACGGCATCGACAAGGTGCTCGCAATTGTCGAGCAGCAACAGCATCTGCCGCTCGCGCAGGTGAACCAGCAGGTCCGCGAGCGAGTTGTTCGAGAACAATTGCACGTCGAGGGCCGCGGCAACCGCGTTGGCGACCAGTAGCGGATTGGCGAGCGATGCCAGGTCCACGAAGCGCGCGCCGTCGCGATAGCTTCCGCCGAGCTGTTCGGCCAAGGCCAGGGCCACCGTGGTCTTGCCCATACCGCCGGGCCCGACGATGGTCAGGAACCGCCGCCGTCGCATGCGACCAGCCAGTTCGACGACGAACTCGCGTCGGCCGACCATGCGGCTGAGCCGTGCCGGCAGATGGAAGATGGCAGGCGGTTGCACGTCGCTCGGCGCGGCCACGGGGCGCGGTTCCGCCGAGACTTCGCGCACGACAGGGGCGGTAAAGCGATAGCCGCGTCCCGTCACGTTGACGATGTAGCGTGAGCCGCCCTGGCCGTGGCCGAGCACCTTGCGCAGCGCGGCGATGTGAACGCGCAGCGTGCTGTCATCGACGAAGACATTGGGCCAGGCGCGGGCAATCAGTTCATCGCGTCCGACCAGTTCGCCGGCACGCTCGACCAGCGCCACCAGAATGTCGAACGCCCGGCTGCCCAGCCGGACCGGCACGTCCCCTTCGAGCAGCGTTTGCTGCGTCGGGAGCAACCGAAACGTCCCAAAATTCCAGGTAGGAACGAGCAGCCTCCCCTTGCTTTGAACATGCGCGGCGACGAGCCGTGACAAGTGCGTCGTACAAACGGCAGCACGCCCGCACAAGCCGTCGACAACCACGCCCGGCTACGCAGGCAGCTTCCGGTCGGGCTGGCAAGTCGATAGCGCGATCGGGCACCCCCCTGGAACCAACGGAGACACTTCGTGAACACTGCCCCAACGACCCCGGCGCAGCAGGAGCAGGGTACTGCGCTGATCACCGGTGCTTCCTCCGGCATCGGCGCCGTCTATGCCGACCGGCTCGCGCAACGCGGTTTCGACCTTTACCTGGTTGCCCGCGACCAGCAGCGGCTGGATGCGCTGGCTGCCGGGTTGCAGCAGAAGACCGGCCGGGCGATCCGCACGCTGCGCGCGGACCTTACGAACCGCGCGGACCTGCTGTCGGTCGCCGAGCGATTGCGCATCGATGGGGCGATCACGATGCTGGTCAACAATGCCGGCACGGTTGCGCCGGGCACGTTGCTCGACGGTGATTCCGACCAACTCGAGGCGATGATCCAGCTCAACGTGGTCGCGGCGACGCGCCTGGCGGTCGAGGCCGCCCGCGCCTTCGTCGCACGCGGTCGCGGCACGATCATCAATATCGCTTCGGTGCTGGCCTTGACCCCCGAGCGAGTGAATGGCGGCTACAGCGGCAGCAAGGCTTTCTTGCTGAACCTGACACAGGCCCTGCAGGCCGAGACAGTGGTAGCCGGCGTGCGCGTGCAGGCGGTGCTGCCCGGCGCGACCCGCACCGAGATCTGGGCACGCTCGGGCAGGCCGCTCGCCAGCCTGCCGGCCGAAATACTGATGGACGCGGATGAACTGGTCGATGCGGCCCTGTCCGGGCTGGACCAGGGCGAGACGGTCACCATCCCCTCACTCGAGGATCCCGCGCTCTGGCAGGCGTTTTCCGAGGCCCGTGCGGCGCTGGGCCCGCATCTGTCGCGCAACCACGCGGCACGCCGCTACGGCGCGACACCATAGGAAGCGGTCGGCTCCACGGTCGCATGAGCAAGGCACGCGATCGGAAACCGCGGGGACCATGACGAACACGCCGAAGGGCTTGACGAAGCGGTCGCGACGCGCGAATCATTAGCGCGTTCTAAAACAGAACTCTGTATTCCACGTGTTGGAATTCGCGCTATGTGGTCCTGGAGGGAGCGACATGTCCGAGCATCCGACGGTCTCGACTGGCGCGGTCGTCGTTGGCGGTGTGGGCGAAGGGCTCGGTTTTGCCGTCGCGGCACGCTTCGCCGCCGCGCACCATCCTGTCGTCATGCTCGCCCGCTCGCCGGAGCGATTGAATCTGTTCGTGCGCAAGATTGAGGACGCCGGAGGGATCGCCCAGGGACGCCAGATCGATCTACGCGATGAAGAGCAGGTGATCGCCATATTCACCGACGTTGCCGCTTCCTACGGTCGCATCGACGCGGCGATCTATAATGCGGGTGCGCAACACCGCTCGCCGCTGCTGGACACTACCGGGAGCACGTTCGAGAAGGTCTGGCGGCTTGGCTGTTTCGGTGCGTTCGTGTTTGGCCGCGAGGCGGTCCGCCATATGTTGCCGCACAACCAGGGCACGGTGATCTTCACCGGCGCGACCGCGTCGGTGCGCGGTGGTCCGCAGTTCGCCGCCTTCGCCGCGGCCAAGTTCGGCTCGCGCGCGATTGCACAAAGCATGGCACGGGAATTCGGACCGCAAGGCATTCATGTCGCTTCCGTCATCATCGATGGTGGCATCGACATGCCGGAGATCCACCGGCGATATGCCGCCGCGGGCAGGACGATAACCGAGGACAGCCTGCTTGCGCCGAGCGCGATTGCCGAAACCTATTATCAAATCCATCAGCAGCATCGCAGCGCCTGGACGCTGGAGACGGAACTCCGTCCATATGGGGAAAAATTCTAACGGGAGGCAGCATGTCGGGGACCGTGGACGGCAGCACCGTCATCTGGGGACCGCCTGGAACGGCACGGGCTGACGTGGCTCTCGTGCTCTGGGGCATCGGAACGGCGCGTGCGCTTCGCGTCCATTGGATGCTCGCGGAGTTTGATCTGCCCTACATCTCCCACCGTATCCAATCGCGCACCGGTGAGACGATGACGCCGGACTATCTGAGACTGAACCCACGTCACAAGATTCCGCTGCTGCAGCACGGCAATCTGCTGATGACCGAAAGCGCGGCCATCGTGCAGTACCTCGCCGAGCGGTTTGTGCCTCCCGCTGGTTTCTTCGCACCGACCGATCCGACGCAGCGGGCCAAGATTTTCGAATGGTGTTACTTTGTGATGAACGAGCTGGATGGTCACACGCTGTACGTGATCCGACGACATCTTGGCCTGAAGCACATCTATGGCGAGGCGCCGACAGCGGTCGAGGCCGCCAGGGTCTACTTCCGTCAGCAGATCGAAGCCGTGGAGCCCAGTTTCAACGCGACTCGGGCATATCTGTTCGGCGAAGAGCTTTCCGTCGCCGACATCCTGCTGACCACGTGCCTTGATTGGGCGGCCCACGTGGACATCGTGCTGCCGGACTCGGTCACGGCGTATTGTGAGCGCGTGTGCAGTCGGCCGGCGTATTGCGAGGCCAAGCGCCGGAATGATCCGGCAATTGCACCGCTGCCCGGGGCACGCCTGCACGCCGATGCGGCGAGCGTCTGATATGCCCGGCCCGCTGCACGGCATTCGCATTCTCGACCTTACGGGGATGATCTCCGGCCCAATGGCGACGATGATCCTTGCCGACCAGGGCGCCGATGTCATCAAGATAGAACCGCCCGCGGGCGATCTGATGCGCCACTACGGCGTCATGCGGAAGGGCATGTCGTCGTCGTTTCTGTCCAACAATCATGGCAAACGCTCGCTGGCGGTCGATATAAAGTCGCCTGCCGGACTGGAGATAGTCCTCAAGCTCGCCGCGACGGCTGATGTGCTGGTGCAGAATTTTCGGCCCGGCGCGATCGAGCGCATGGGCCTTGGCGAAGACGTGGTGCGCGCGGTCAAGCCGGACATCATTTTCGTTTCGATCAGCGGCTTCGGCGAACACGGTCCCTATGCCGCGCAGCGCGTCTACGATCCGGTGATCCAGGCTCTGTCGGGACTTGCCGAGATCCAGGCCGATCGCCAAACCGGTCAGCCGCGCATGGTGCGGACAGTGATCCCCGACAAGACGACGGCGGTGACGGCGGCGCAGGCGGTTACCGCGGCACTGTTTTCGCGCGAACGCACCGGCCAGGGTCAGCATGTGCGACTTGCCATGCTCGATACGATGGTTGCCTATCTCTGGCCGGAAGCCAGCTCCAGCCTCAGCTTTGTCGGCGACGAGGTCGATCCGGCGCGCGGTCAGATGGGGCTCGATCTCGTGTTCAAGACAAGGGATCGCTACATCACCGCCGGCGCAGTTTCCGACGCCGAGTGGCAGGGCATGTGCCGCGCGCTGGAGCGGCCCGACCTGATCGAGGACGAGCGTTTCAACACGGTTGCGACGCGATCGAGGAACGTCATCGAGCGGCGTGCGCTGATGAGCGCTGAGCTTGCCAAGTGGCCGTCGGCGGACATTCTCGACCGCTTGCAGGCCGAGAATGTCCCCTGCGCGCCGGTGCTCAGCCGAATGGAGGTGCTAACCGACCCGCAGGTCATCATCAACGGCATCATCGAAGTGCATGAGGACGCCGTGCTGGGATCGGTCCGCCAACCCAGGCCGGCAGCGAGGTTCAGCGCCACGCCGGCCGCAGTGCGACGGCTCGCGCCATATCTCGGTGCCGACAATGGGGAGATCATGACCGAGCTCGGATATTCGACGGCGGATATCGAACGACTGATGGAGGCGGGCGTGCTGCACGCGAAACGACCGCCAGGGGTTGCATGAGACGCGGGGAGCCCCGGAGCTGTTCGCGTCTGGCCCGGATGTTCAGGCTGCTATATAGGCCAGTCCTGGCCTCGACGGCGGGCAAACGAGGATTCGATGCGTTGGAACGAGCTTGGCGGGGAGCGGTGTTCAGTCGCCCGGACTGTCTCGGTGATCGGTGACCGCTGGACGCTGCTCATCCTGCGCGACTGCTTCCTGCGCATCCGTCGATTCGAGGAATTTGAGGCGCGTCTCGGCGTCACCCGCCACATTCTCGCCAACCGGCTCAAGAAGCTGGTTAGCGCGGGCGTGCTGAAGAAAGTGCCGTATCACGAGCGTCCGACTCGTTATGAATATTGCCTGACGCAGAAGGGCCTGGAACTTTATCCGGTGCTGATGAGCATCGTTCATTGGGGCGATACTCATTTGGCTGGCCGCGCCGGTCGGCCGCTGCTGCACCGGCACATTGCCTGCGGCCATCAGTTCGATCCGGTGTTGACCTGTTCGCAATGTCGCGAGCCGCTGGATCCGCGAGGTGTGCAGGTCTCGCCAGGACCGGGCGCGAGCCGGCAGCAGCGCAAATTTCATGCGGGACGGGGTGAGCCGGAGACCGCCGAAGCATCCGCTGCCGAGGCGACCGGTTCCGAACGTATGTCGGATCGGCGCAGCCGGGCCACCGGAAGCGGATAATACCGGGCGCCCGAATGATCGGCTCTTCGGTGCCACCCCCGTCATGCCGGCGAAGGCCGGTATCCACGACTTTCTTTGCCGCAACGAAGGCAAGTCGTGGATACCGGCATTCGCCGGCATGACGGTGGTAGCGGCCCGTGCGTCAATGTTTAGGGCCGCTGGTATGACAACGGTTCTTGCGTCCTGCCCTCAGCAGTTCTAAAATAGAACCCACTGTGGGTGCAGGGGAATTGGAGATGGACTCCAGGAACGCGACCGCCGTGGTGATCGGCGCCGGCGACTTCATCGGCGGCGCAATAGCAAAGAAATTCGCCGCCGAAGGATTTACGATCTTCGCCGGCCGGCGCAATGGCGACAAACTCGCGCCTTTGGTCGCGGAGATCGAGGCTGCGGGCGGTCGGATATTCGCCCGCTCGCTCGACGCCCGGAGGGAAGCGGATCTCACCGCCTTCCTTCAGGCGGCCGACTCCGCAGCGCCCCTTGAGGTCTGCATCTTCAATATCGGCGCGAACGTCAATTTTCCACTGATCGAAACGACCGAGCGCGTGTTCCGCAAGGTATGGGAGATGGCGTGCTATTCCGGCTTCCTGGCCGGGCGTGAGGCGGCCCGTTTGATGCTGCCACGCGGCCGGGGCGCGATCTTCTTTACCGGCGCCACCGCCAGCCTGCGCGGCGGCGCGGGCTATGCCGCATTCGCGGCCGCCAAGTTCGGCCTGCGCGCCGTGGCTCAGAGCGCCGCACGCGAACTCGGACCGAAGAACATCCATGTCGCGCATCTTGTCATCGATTTCGGCGTGGACACCGCCTGGGTGCGGGAGCGCATCAGGCAAAGAGAAGGCGAGGACGCGCTGCAAAACCTCGACCCAAATCGGCTGATGCGACCGGCGGCCGTCGCAGACGCATACTGGCAGATCTATCAGCAACCGCGCGATGCATGGACGTTTGAACTGGAAATTCGTCCGTCTGGCGAGAAATGGTGAAGCAATGAGCACGGTCGAATTCCATTTTGACTTCGGTAGCCCCAACGCCTACCTGAGTCATCTCGTCATCCCCGACATCGAGCGACGGACAACAGCACGGTTTACCTATGTTCCGATCCTGCTGGGCGGCGTGTTCAAGCTCACGAACAATCGCTCACCGGCGGAAACCCTCGTGGGCATCAAAAACAAACCGGAATATGAAAAGCTGGAAACCAGGCGCTTCATCGCGCGGCACGGGATAACCCGCTTCACGCCGAACCCGTTCTTTCCCGTGAACACGCTGGTGCTCATGCGAGGCGCGATCGCCGCCCAAAAGCTTGGTGTCTTCGAGCGATATGTGGACGAAGTCTACCGGCATATGTGGGCGGACCCGAAGAGGCTGGACGACGTTCACGTGCTGCGCGCGGCGCTGATGGAATTGGAGTTGGATGCCGAGGCGATTTTCACGCTCGCTCAGACGGCCGACGTGAAAGGTGAACTGCTGACGAACACGCAACGGTCGGTCGAGCGGGGCACATTCGGGTCGCCCACATTTTTCGTGGGCGACCAGATGTATTTTGGCAAGGATCGGCTGCGTGACGTTGAAGAGACAATTGTCGACATATCGCAACGATGATCAGTATTCGGAAGGCACCTGCATACGACACACCCGTGTGAGGACGGCGGCAATCGTGCGTCCGAAGCGGCATCAAACGTGATCCGTGGTTCCATGATCACGGGATGCCTGATATGGCGTCCCGGACAAGTTCGTCGGCACATGCAAAGGCGCTGATCGAGGACATGGTAGAAGCGATCGAAGCGGACCGGGCGGCAGTGACGCGTGGGCGAAAGTCGCGCTGCGTGCACTGGGTGATTGAAGCGATGCCTCGCCGGGCGGACGCTGGCCGACACAAGCCTGCGGCATCGTAGCAGAAGATGGCCGACCCGCCGACCTTCGCCATCCACCCAAGCTTCCTCGGCGTCACCCGCCAGGACAGCGACGCGGAATTCGTTGTCGCCGGCATCCCGCTCGACCTTGGCACCACCAACCGCGCCGGCGCGCGCGATGGGCCGCGCGCCATTCGCCAGGCAAGCCGCATGCTGGTCGATGGCGCACACCCGACGCTGTGGACCAATCCCGCCACCCTGTCCCTGGCCGACGTGGGGGACTTCCGCATCGCGCTCGGCGACCTCCAGGCGAGCCTGGCGCTGATTGAGCAGCAGGCCGCCGGCATCGCGCACCTGGTCGCGCTGGGCGGCGAGCACGGCATCACCCTGCCACTGCTGCGGGCGGGCGCGAAACGCCTGGGCGCGCCGCTTGCGCTGGTGCATTTCGATGCGCACGTGGATACTTGGCCGGACAATTTCGGTCAGGCCTACGGGCATGGCTCGGTGTTCTTCCATGCGATCAACGAAGGCCTGATTGATCCGCAACGAATGATCCAGGTCGGCATCCGCTCGCCGGTGCAACGAGACGTATGGGACTGGACGCTCGGCCAGGGCGTGCGCGTGCTCGGCGCGCAGGACGTGCACGCGTCCTCGCCCGATGCGGTGGCTGTCGCCATTCGTGAAACGATCGGCGACGCACCAGCCTATCTCAGCTTCGACATCGACGTGCTGGACCCGGCCTTCGCGCCGGGCACGGGCACGCCGGAGATCGGTGGCCTGGCAAGTTGGCAGGCGCAAGCGATCCTGCGTCGCCTTGGCAATCTGCACTTCGTCGGCATGGACGTCGTGGAGGTCGCACCGGCCTACGACGTGGCGGAGATCACCGCGCTCGCCGCGGCGACGATCGCCTGGGAGTATCTTGCGTTGATCAGCGCGTAGGCGCGACCTGGTATTGGTCGGCGCGCAGGCGCGTCAGGCGGGGCGTAAGCGCGCCATGCGGTGGCGGTCTGCCTTGCCCCGAAAATATGCATTGCATTGCCTGGGCGTTTGCCCATATGACGCGCGCCCACCTCATCGCATCCGGTGTGGTGGTGTCTTGACGCATCGCACGTGCCGCGAGCCCCACAAGGGCACAGCAACGACGTAAGCGTCCTTTTCGGTCGGTCCGGTCACCAGTGGGCCGGGGTCGTTAGGGAGCTGCCTATGTTGGCTGATCTGTCGGTTGCGATGCGAAGTCCGCACAGCATCCTCTGAAATCGTCGCCGGAGCGCGCACGCGCTCCGGATCGTCGTGTTTCCCCATCCATTCACGTGGATGACGGGCGCCCGGTGCGCTCGTCTGCTGTTGCGAGGAGTGTCTTTCCATGAGCCTGCTGCGCTTCCGTTCCGCCGTTTCGCCGCTGCGTCGTGGCTTCGATCCTCCCCGGCCGCGCTGCCCCGCGTCGATGACCTGGTCGCGCTCAGCCGGCCGGAGGAACCGATGCACTGCGTGCGTCCCGACACGCTGACCGCCGCCGCGCGCCACTTCATTGCTGCATTCCCGGGCGACGTCCTGTATGCCGTGAAGTGCAATCCGGAGCCTGCGGTGCTGCGCGCGCTGTGGGAAGGCGGGACGCGGCATTTCGACTGCGCCTCGCCGGCCGAGGTCGCGCTGGTGCGGCAGATGTTCCCCGACGCGGCGATCCATTTCATGCACCCGGTGAAGGCGCGCGGCGCGATCCGCGAGGCTTGGGCGCGGCACGGCGTGCGCGACTTCGCGCTGGATACCACCGATGAACTCGTCAAGCTGCGCACGGAAATCGCTGCCACCGGCGTGACGGGCGAACTCGGCCTGATCGTGCGGTTGGCGCTGCCGAAGGGTCAGGCGGTGCTGGACCTGTCCGGCAAGTTCGGTGCGGAGGCGGATCAGGCCGCCGCGTTGCTGCGCGCCGCGCGCCCGCACGCCACACGGCTCGGCGTCGGCTTCCATGTCGGATCGCAGAACCTGGACCCGCTGGCCTGGCGGCGTGCGCTGGCGTTGGTCGCCCAGGTGATTCGTAGCGCCGGCGTGGCGATCGACATCGTCGATGTCGGCGGCGGGTTCCCGGTCGCCTATCCGGACGTGGCGCCGCCGCCGCTGGGCGCCTTCATCGCCGAGATCGAGGACGGGTTCGAGCGCCTGGGTCTGCCCGCGGCGACGCGGCTGTGGGCCGAGCCCGGGCGCGCGCTGGTCGCCGGCGGCGGCTCCGTTGTTGTCCAGGTGCAGCTTCGGCGCGATGACGCGCTGTATGTGAACGACGGCGTGTTCGGCAGCCTGGCCGACGCCGGCGCGCTCGGCTTCCGCTATCCGGTGCGGCTGATCCGCGCGGGCGGCGCGGCGCCGGCGGCCGACATGCGTCCGTTCAGCTTCTTCGGCCCGACCTGCGACAGCGCCGATGCGATGCGTGGGCCGTTCCTGCTGCCGGCGGACGTGGCCGAGGGCGACTGGATCGAGGTCGGCCAGCTTGGCGCCTATGGGGGTTGCCTGCGCACCGGGTTCAACGGCTTCGACCGCGCGCGGATTGTGGAGGTCTGTGATGGTCCGCTGGTGGGATTGGCGCGCGTTGCCGAACTCGCAGCCGCCGCATGGCCGCGACGTGCTGACTTCGTTGCGGGACCACGCGGCCGGGCGTTCACGGAACATCTGGACCCGGAGCGCCCCCGGGCAGTTGCACGACGTATTGGTGACGTAATACCAGCAGCCGTAAAGGTTGACCCACCGACGGTGCCCCCACGTCATGCCGGCGAAGGCCGGTATCCACGACTGTCTTTGTTGCGACGAAGACAAGTCGTGGATACCGGCCTTCGCCGGTATGACGTGGGGGTAGCGGCCCGTGCGTCAGCGTTTAGGGCCGTGTATTAGTGCCGCCAGAAAATGGCGGAAGGCACTGCGCTGTTCCGCCCTACGCCACCTACCCCAACGACACGTAGGCTAGCAGCAACACATAGGCGGTGATCGCCAGCACACCATGCACGGCGATCACCGACCCGCCGCCGCGGCGCAGTCGTTGCCCGATCGCAGCGATTGCGAGTCCCACGGCCAGCGCGGCCGCCGCTAGCACCGCGGCAGCCATGCCGAAGGATGTCACGCCGGTCAGCACGCCTCTTGGTGGTCCGCGCAGCGCCAGCAGCAATGCCCCGAACCCGGCCGCACCGGTCACGCCGTGCAGCGCGCCGACCGGCCAGGCGGGGCGCGATCCGCGCAGACGCAGCAGCGCCAGCACGACGCCGAACAGCACGGCCGCGGACAGGATGACGAAAGCAAGCGTCAGCATGTTGGGTTCCGAAACGAACGTGCGTTCCGTCATGGCATGCCGACCGGCCGGCGATAACTCCCGGCCCGGTCAGGTCCGTGGCGCGCCCATGATCGCCGCGCGCAACCGGCTGGAAACCGCATCGATCGCCGCCACGGCGATCAGCACCATCAGGATCAGGAACGACGCCTCGCGCCACTCCAGCACGCGGATCATCTCGGACAGATACAGGCCGATGCCGCCCGCGCCGACGATGCCGATGATGGTCGCCGAGCGGGTGTTGGATTCGAAAAGTACAGCGCCTGACCGGCGAAGATCGGCAGCACCTGCGGCAGCAGGCCGAAGCGGATCACCGCGAGCCGGCCGCCGCCGCTGGCCAGCACGCCCTCGACCGGACCCTGTCGAGGCGGTTTCGATCGCCTCCGACATCAACTTTGCCAGCGCCGCAAGATCGGTGCAGGCGATGGCCAGCGCGCCGGCGAACGGGCCAAGCCCGACGACGTTGATCCAGATCAGCGCCCAGATCAGCGTGTCCACGCTGCGCACGCAATCCAGCCCGCGGCGCGTGAGGAAATGCAGGATGCGCCCGGCCACGACATTGCGCGCGGACAGGAACCCCAGCGGCAATGCGATCGCCGACGCGACCGTGGTGCCGAAGAACGCGATGGACAAGGTCTGTCCCAGCGCGCCCAGATAGGTCCAGAAATGCTCCGCGCTGCCAGGCGAAGGCGGCAGCATCAGCAGCAGGATGCCGCCCAGCCGCCCCAGGCCGGCCAAGGATCGCGACCCGGCGTGATGCCGAGCCAGGCCAATCCCGCCAGGTAGGTAACCAGCACCGCGCCGGCCACCGGCAGCATCATCGCGCTATGCGTGCGCGGCGGCGGCGGCAGGCCGGCGGCGTGCGCGAGGAACCTGGCGCGCAGCTCACTCATTGCTGATCCAGCGCCAGCAGGCGGTGACGCAGCCGTTCCGAGGTCATATCGAGCAGCATGACGCAAGCGACGAGCAGCAGCAGCATCGCGCTGACGTCCTGGTAGTAGAATTTGCGAATGGCGATCAGCAGGTCCTGGCCGATGCCGCCGGCGCCGACGAAGCCCATCACCGCCGCGCCGCGCACATTGATCTCCATCCGCAACAGCGTGTAGCTGGCGAAGTTGGACAGCACCTGCGGCAGCGCGCCGAAGCGCACCTGCGACAGCCAGTTGCCGCCGGCGGCGGCGACGCCCTCGACCGGGCGCATGTCGATGCTCTCGACCACTTCGGTGAACTGCTTGCCGAGCGTGCCGATGGAATGCATCGTCAGCGCCAGCACGCCGGGCAGCGGGCCGAGGCCGAAGGCGACGACGAAGACCATGGCGAAGACGATGTCGGGCACCGTGCGCAGCACCTCCAGCACGCGGCGCACCGCCATGCGCAGCAGCGCCGATCGCACCATGTTGCGGCTCGCCGCGAAGCACGCCGCAAAGGCGATCGCGGTGCCGCTCAGGGTGCCGACATAGCCGATCAGTATCGTTTCACCGAGCAGGCGCAGCCAGCGATGGATGCCCCAGAACCAGTCCGCCGGATCGGTCCATACCCGGGCACCGCTGTCCAGCGTCAGCAGTCGATTGAAATACGAACTGAAATTGCCGAGCTTGTTCCAGAACATGACCGGATCGACCTCGGCACCCACGACCGAGATGGCCAGCGCGAGCAGCCCGATCGCCAGCCCCAGCAGCAACTGGCGCCGCCGCGCCGCCACCGCCTGGTCGTAGGCGGCGGCGAGCGCGGCGCGCTGCGGTTCGGGAAGCGTCGCGACGGTGTGTTGCAAGGCAGGGCGTGGCAAAGCTGGGAGCAGCGGGGCGGAGCGCGGCGGGGCGGGCGGTCAGGTTGCCTTGCGCCGCAACTGTCGACGAATGCGACCATCTTGATGGTGTCGTCATAGGCGGCGGTGTCGATCGGCTGCCACGGCAGGTTCTTGCCGTCCGACAGCCGATCGAACGCCGCCTTGTCGGCGGTCGCGGCGTTCATCCATGCAGCGCGGATCGCCGCCTTCAGATCGTCGGCAGGTTGCTCAGCATCGCGGTCGGCGAGTTGATGATCAGCGCCGACTTCAGGATGATCCGGAAGTCTTCCTTCTTCATCGGGCTGCCGTCGGCGTTCTTCAGCATGCCCTTGGTCAGCATGCGCGTCAGGTTGGAATCGTCGTCGGCATTCCACCAGTTGGCGCAGACGTCCACCGTCTTGTCGGCCACCGCGATCACCGCGTTCTCGTGGCTGCCGGTGACCAGCACCTTGCTGAAGTAATGGTCCGCCTCCTCGATGCCCAGCTTGTCGAGCGTATACAGCGGCATGTTGTAGCCGGAGGTCGAGTTCGGATCGACCAGGCCGAGGTTCTTGCCCTTCAGGTCCTTGATGTTGTGATACGGGCTGTCGGCGCGCACGTAGAACACCGAGTAGTAGCCCTTGGTGCCGTCGCTGTTCACGTCGATCACGAAGGCGTCGGTCTGCACGCCGGTCATGCGCGCGCGCGAGAACGAGGCCGGGCCGTAATAGCCGATATGGATGTTGCCGGCGCGCTGGCCCTCGATCACCGCGGCATAGTCGTTGGCGACGCGCAAGCGTCACCTTGGTGCCGAGCGTGCGCGTCAGGTAGGCAGTGAACGGCGTGAAGCGGTCCACCACGCCCGAGGCGTTCTCGGCCGGAACCACGGCGTAGACCAGTTCCGGATAGGCGCTCTTCCAGGTTTGCGCCAGCGCGGCAGGCGCCACGGCGGCGCTCGCGAGGCTCGCGAGCATCGTGCGACGGCGGATCATTGTCTTACCCCTTGGTTGTACGTTATCGAAAGAGTCTGGCAGCAGAACGGTCAGGCATGCATCGGCACCGATGCCGCGGCGGCTGGGATCGCCGTCGGTTCGCTGCCGATCACTTCGTCGGCCTCGATGCCGTACAGCTCGCGCGCCACGTCTTCGGTCAGCGCGGCGGGCACGTCGTCGAACACGACGCGGCCGTTGGCCATGCCGACCAGGCGGTCGCAATAGCTGCGCGCCAGGTCGAGCGAGTGCAGGTTGCACAGCACGGTCAGGCCGAAATGCCGGTTGATGCGTTGCAGCGCGTCCATGACGATCCGGGCGTTGCGCGGATCGAGCGAGGCAACCGGCTCATCGGCCAGGACGATCTCCGGCTCCTGCACCAGCGCGCGGCAGATCGCCACGCGCTGCTGCTGGCCGCCGGACAGATGGTCGGCCCGGCGCGGTGCCAGCGTCGCCATGTCGAGCTGATCCAGCGCGGCCAGCGCGATGCTGCGATCCTCGCGCGGCCAGGCCTTGATCGCAGCGCGCCAGAACGGTGTGTAGGCCAGCCGCCCGAGCAGCACGTTGTTCAGCACGTCAAGCCGGCCGACCAGGTTGAACTGCTGGAAGATCATGGCGCAGCGCCGACGCCAGTCGCGCAGATCGCGCCCGGACAGGCCGGTTACCGGCTCATGTCTGCCAGAGGATGCGGCCGGCGGTCGGCTCGGCCAGACGGTTGATCATCCGCAGCAGGGTGGACTTGCCGGCGCCGGAGCGGCCGATCACGCCCACGAACTGCCCGGCCGGGACCGCCAGGCAAACGTCGTGCACGGCACGCGTTTCGCCATAGGTCTTGGTCAGGCCTTCCAGCACCAGCATCGTCACCCCTAAGGTCGTCTTGGCCAATTGCCGACACCTATGGCAGAGCGGCCAAGCCCCGTTTATGAAGCTTCGATGAACGCATTTGGCGGCCGGACCGCCGAACGCGTGCGGCGGAGATCGGGTGACAGCCGGCAGCGTTGCCGAACCGGCCGGTCTGGGGGATCATTTGTCCGATCGCGACCCCGCAACCCCGGAGACAAGTGTGTCCACAGCGCCGAGCACCGCCGAACATCCCGTCAACGGCGCCAGGGCGTCCGCCGAGCATCTGTTGTGGCAGCGCAACCGTGAGCCCGCGGCTGGACCGCCCGCCGAGTGGAACGATACGCTGGCCGCCATCATCAATCATCGTTCCGTCCGGACGTTCCTTCCCACCAGGCTGCCCGCAGGCACGCTGGAGGTGTTGATCGCCGCGGCGCAATCGGCATCGACTTCGTCGAACCTGCAACTTTGGAGTGTGGTTGCCGTCGAGGACCCCGACCGCAAGGCGCGCCTGTCGGAACTCGCCGGGCAGCAGAAGTTCATCCGCGACGCGCCGCTGCTGCTGGTCTGGCTGTGCGATCACGCGCGGCTCAGCGTCATCGCCGCCGAGCGCCAGATGCCGGTCGAGGGGATTCATTACCTGGAAGAATTCATCGTGGGGATCGTCGATGCGGCGCTGGCCGCGCAGAGCGCCGCGATTGCCGCGGAGTCGCTGGGCCTTGGCTGCGTCTATATCGGCGCCATGCGGAACCTGCCGGAGAAGATCGCGGCGGAGCTGGGTCTGCCGCCGCAAGTGTTCGCCGTGTTCGGCATGTCGGTCGGCTATGCGGACCCGGCGAATGAGACCGGTGTAAAGCCTCGGCTGCCGCGCCCCGTGGTGCTGCATCGCGAGCAGTACGGCACCACCAGCCAGGAGCCCGACATCATCCGCTACAACGCCACGGCGCGCGGGTTTCAGCGCGAGCAGGGCATGCGCGAGCAGGATTGGACGCAACAATCGATCGACCGCGTGAAGGACATCGCAGCGCTGCGCGGGCGCGACCGGATGCGCGAGGCGCTGCGCAATCTTGGGTTTGAGCTGCGGTGAGCGGGTTGGGGCAGGGCCGAAATGCGTTCACCTCGCCCGCTCTTCGCGGGAGAGGTCGAGACGCGAAGCGACGAGGGTGAGGGTGGTGCACGCGCCACGACCCTCACCCGCGTCGCAAGTGCTCCGCGACCTCTCCCGCGAAGGGCGGGCGAGGTAAACGATACCGAACTCACCCATTCAGGAAATCGAATGCCGCCAGCGCATGCACGCGCGCAACGACCTGCAGCTCGTCGAGCAGCACATACTCATCGACGCCGCCCATGTTGAACGGCGTCGGCCCGTAGACCACGGTCGGGATACCGGCGCGCCGGAACAGCCGCGCATCCGATCCGCCGACGCGCATGTTCACCGCCGGCCCGCGACCCAGCACATGTTCCGCAGCCGTGCGGACCGTGTGTACCGATCTCGGACGCGGGATCGGTCACCGTCGGATCGAAGCGCCGCAGCACCTCGAACGTTACGTCCGCGTGACCGGCCAGCGCTGCGGCCAGGGCTGCTTCGGCCTGCGCGGCCGACACCCCCGCGGGCAATCTGATGTCGAGCGCTGCCTCGGCCGTCGCCGGCACCAGGTTGGGTGACGATCCGCCTTCGATCCGACCGAGATTGACCGTCACCGACCCTAGCACCGCCGCCTCGCCGGCGCCGCCCAACGCCTCGCTGATCGGCTTCGCCGCCGCGATCGCATCGGCCACGCCCGCCGGAGGCTCCGCACGCAGCGCGCGCAGCCCGGCGACCGCATCCAGCGCGGCGCGCAGCCGGTCCAGCGCATTCACCCCCAGATGCACGTGCGCGCCATGCGCCGGCTTGCCGCGCGCCGTGATCCGCACCCACAGGAAGCCCTTCTCGCCGAACCGCACGACCAACGGCGAACCGGCGTCGCCGATGATCACCGCGTCGCCGCGTGCCGCCGGAACGTTCTCCAGCAGCCACTGCGTGCCGAGCGTGCCCATGCTTTCCTCGTCGCCGGCGAGCGCCAGCACCGCCTCGCCTTGCCAGTCGGCGGCGTGCGCGGCCAGCAACCCCAGCGCAACGATCGATGCGGCAATGCCGCCCTTCATGTCCGCCGCGCCTCGGCCGTACAGCCTTCCGTCGCGCGCCGGCCCGGCGAAGGGGTCGACGGTCCAGCCGGTCGCGTCGCCTAGCGGATAGGTGTCGAGGTGCCCGTTCAGGACCAGCCGCCGCCCTGGCCGTCGCCCTGTTCCGGCACCGCGCACAACCGCAACGAGATTGCTGATCGTTTCGGAGGTGCGGTATAGGCTGACCTCGGCACTCGGCGCCGATGCACGAATGAGCTCGGCCGCCACGGCCGCAACGGCATGCGTCTCGCCTGGCGGGTTTGGCGACGGCACGGCGATCAGGCGGCGCGCGCAGTCCAGAATGCGGTCGCGCTGGTCGGTCGCGAGCAGACCCGCCCAGGCGGTGGAAGATGGCGCGATGGAGGATGTCATGGCAGCGCTCCCGCGGCTGGCGCTGCCCGATCCGAATGCCCCGAGCAGCGGCGCCCAGCAGATGACGAAATAGACCACCACGATGTAGCTGAGAGTCCGACTCGGATCGTCACCGGAACGCTGGTGGTCATTGATTTCCTCTGATATCGGCCGGGTCTGGACGAGATGAGCCGGCGCGCTCGATCCAAGGCAAGCAAGATTTTTACCACGAAGAAGCAGGGAGAACCACGAAGGGCCACGAAGGAGCATGGATTCGGGCGCTTCGCGCGGGAGTCTGATCAAACACCGCGCGAAGCGCCATGCCTAAACCTTCTTCGTGGCCCTTCGTGGTTCTTCCTGCTGCTTCGTGGTAAAATCCTTGCTTGCTGACGATGCGAGGCCCAAGGCCGCTGGTGTCGAGACCCCGCCCGGGCTGACCAATCGCTCGCCAATCACGCGCCGGAACGCGTGCCTCGCATAGTGGCCAAGTGGAGCGAAACTGCGCCGGAGTATGTCATTCCGCTATAGTTTTGAGACCGCCTCTGAGGAACGCGCAACATGCGCGAGGAAAGGGACCACCGGCATGACCCTGCCCCACGCCGTCGCCGGCGCGCTGGCGACCGACCGCCAGCTCTGGAGGGACTTCCTGGCGCTGTGCGACTGCGGCGGACGGCTGGCGGGCACGCCGTCCGAGGCCGCGGCACTGGCCTTCCTGCGCGCCGCGGGAGCGCACGCGACCGGCCGTGATGCGATCGCCGTCCCCACGCCATACACTGGCTGGACGGCGCAGCAGGCCAGCGTGACGCTGCTCGACGGCGACCGCCGCATCCCGCTTGCCTGCCTGCCGCTGGTCCGCTCGGCGTCCGGCACGGTGGAAGCCGAGGTGGTCGATCTCGGCCGCGGCACGGGGGAAGAGTTCGCCCAGGCCGGCGCGGCGCTGGCGGGGCGCATCGCCCTGGTGCGGCACGAATACATGTTCGCGAGCGGCCACCTGCACCGCCGAGTCAAATACGCCGCTTCCCTGCGCGCCGGCGCCTGCGGCTTCCTGATCGCGGGGCCGTTGCCCACCGGCGTGGTGGCGGGATCATCCGGGCGCGGCGCGGAACCGGGCATCCCGGCGCTCGGCATCTCGCCGGAGGCCGCCGCGCGGTTGACCCTGCCGGTCGGCCGCGCCCGCGCCGCGCTGCATGTCCGCGCCGCCGAGCACCCTGCGACCACTGAGGCCCTGCTGTTCGACCTGCCGGGCGCCGGGCCGGGCTGGGTGGTCTTGAGCGCTCACCTGGACGGGCACGCGCCGGCGGAGAGCGCGCTGGACAACGCGACAGGCGTCGCCGCCGCGCTGGCGGTGGCCCGCGCACTGGCGCCGCACGTGGCGGGCTGCCGGCGAGGGCTGCGCCTGGCGTTTTTCAGCGCCGAGGAATGGGCGCTGACCGGCTCGCGCGTCTGGCTGGACTTGTTGCCGGCGGCGGAGCACGCGGCGATGGCGCTGAACGTCAACCTGGACTCGGTTGCCGGCAGTTCGCGGTTGACCGCGCTGACCAGTGAGTTCCCGGCGTTGCCCGAGTTCGTGCGCCAGGCGGTGACGGCGTCCGGCGGCGCGGTCGGCATCCATCCCGTGTTGATGACCAACTCGGACCACGCCAATTTCGCCGCTAAGGGCATCCCGGCACTACGTCTGGTGGCCGGCTTCGACGAGCCTCGGTCGAACCTGCGCCATGTGCTGACCCCGGCCGACACGCGCGACAAGGCGGCGCCGGCGGAGCTGCATGCCGCAGCGCTGGCGGCTGCCGCGATCACGTGGGCCGCGTTGACCGCGGACGATGCGGCGCTTGCGGCATTACGGGGGTAGATCGGGTGGGCGCGTGGCCGGCGCCCAACGTTCGCTATGGCACCGCGCGCGGAGCCGCTGCCGGAAGCATGGCCGGAGGCCAAGCCCCCGGCCTTCTCTCAGCTCGCGCGACAGCCGCCCGGCGACTGCCACGCCCCAAGGCTGCTACACCAAATGACTGCTACACCCAGTGACCGGGCACCCAGTATCCACCCTCATAGTGGCCGGGGACCCACTGGCGCTGCGGCTGCGGCGGCGCATCGTACGCCGGCGGGGGCGCGTATGCTACGGGCGGCGGCGCGTAGTACACCGGTGGTGCGATCACCAGCGGCGGCACATACACACCAATGCCCACGCCGCAGCACCAGCCGCCGCGCCACCAGGCTTCGGCCTTGCCCGGCATTGCGGTGACACCGAGGGCCACCACGCCGATCACTGTCGCCAGCGCACCAATCCGTTTCATTGCCAACATCGGGGCGAACATCGGGATATCCTCCGTTGCGTTCACACTGTGGATACGATGGAGCCTGATTGTAGCTGGCATGTTGCTTAATTATGTCGAAATGACGACGCGATATCCGCTCGCCAATTCGTGATTCCCGCCCCGCTCGCGGCCCGACTGACCGAAAGACTATCACCCAATCCACGACAAGCAGTAGAAGGACGACCGTGCCGAGGCCGAACCGGCCGAGACACCAACGGGAGGAGCAACGCCCATGTTCGTCCGCACCCTTGCAGGGCTGGAATCGGCCGGCAGGATCAAGTCGCTGGTCAACGGCACCACGCGCTCGGCGCGATTTCTCACCGCGGCCGACGGCATGGGTTTCTCCTACAACGACAATCGGGTCACCAAGGGGTCGGACGCGACGCTGTGGTACAAGCACCATTGGGAGGCCAACTACATCATCTCGGGCCGCGGCGAACTCACGGACCTGACCAGCGGCCGGCAATGGCCGCTTGAGCCCGGCACGCTGTATGTCGTCGGACCCAATGACCGGCATCGCTTCCGGGTGACCGAGGACGAGCACCACGTCAGCGTTTTCTGCCCGCCGCTGCGCGGCGATGAGGGTCACGATGCGGATGGCGGCTACGCGGCCAACGGGCCGGGGCCAACGACCGATCGCCGGCTGTTCGTCAAGCGTGCGGACGAGATGCGCCAGGCGGGTCTTGAGCTGGTCGCCGCCAACGGCCAGGCGCGCACGATCCGCATGCTGACGCAGGCGGATGATGTGGGATTCACCTTCTGCGACGTGCATCTGGGCGCGGGGGCCGAGGCCACGCTGTGGTACAAGCACCATTGGGAAGCCAACCACGTTCTGTCCGGAACCGGGGAGGTGACCGATCTTACGACGGGCAAATCCTGGAAGCTTGAGCCGGGCGTCGGGTACAATGTCGGGCCGCGGGACCGGCACACGGTGCGGGCGCATAGCGATCTTCACCTGGTCAGCGTGTTCTCGCCTGCGCTCAAGGGTGACGAGCTGCATGATCGCGAGGGAACGCTGCCGCCAAGCGGGCCGGTCCCGCCGGGGCCTGGCGTCGGGTAAGACGCCGGCCGCCGGAAGGTTCGATCCTTCGGCGGGTCATTGGGTGGTTCGCAAGCCCGGAGGGTAAACGGCCGCATGGCCCGCGTCGAATTCTCGCGGGAGGTCGTCGACGACTTTGAGCGCTTTTTCGACCACATGGCCCGGTTCGAAGTCGAGGACGCGTCTGCGAGGATCGGCGAGATCGTGGAGGCGGTGCAACTCTTGACCCACAGCCCGCTGATTGGGCGGCCGGTCAAGGGCGGCAAGCGTGAACTGGTGATAGAGCGGGAGTCGGGCGGCTACATCGCGCTTTGTCGTTTCGTTGACAGTATCGATACAGTCTTTGTCTTGACGATCCGAAGCCAGCCTAAGTCAGGCCATAAGCGCGATCATTGACCTGTGTGTTCATTGACCCAGTGGGCGCGCCAAGCTGCGCAACCGCAGTCAATCGCCATGCGCTTTGAGGTGGAAATCGGCCTAATCAGGGGGGCACCAAACGCCCATCACCCCCATGCGGCCTGCCATAGGTTCAAGGGGCGCTGGACAGCTGCCCCGATTCGCTGAAACAATTCGTCCGGAGATTCCTAGAAGGGTATTTCGTCGTCCAAGTCACCTTTCGGCGGCTCCCAGCTAGGCCCGTCGCCGCCGCGCGTCGGCGCCTTGGCAGGTGCTGGAGGCGCAGGAAGCGCCCTAACGGGTGCCGCTAATCTCATGGCTTCAGCATCTTCCGCCACCTTGTCGTTGCCGATCAGACGCATGATGTTCGTGAGAGCGGCCGGAGCCTCGGCGACCCCAGCGATCGACGCTCCCAGGTTGCCGACGCCTGCTGCCACGACAGCGAGAATGGCCATTATCTTTCCGAAGCCGATCCTTCGATTGGTCAGTTCCGCAGTCAGTTCTCCCAGTTTCGCGTAAAGGGCATTCTTTCGGGAATCGGGCAGATCGGACTCTTCGATAGCCCTGCGTAAACTTGCAATTTGTTGTTCAATTCGCGCCCTCGTCTTGGGTGTAAGTTGGACTGAAAGGGTCTGCTTGGTACGCCGGTTGCGCGCAGTTATTCTGGCTACTTCCGCTTGCGCCGCTCTCGAAAAATCTCTGTAAGCGATGTAAACATGCTGTACGTCGGGATATTCTAAGTTCGGCACGTTGAACTGCTCGGCAAGCGCAGATATTGTCGCAACGTACTGTAGCCGCATCTCGTCCGAAAGTTCACCACGCTCGGATTGGTCTTGGCTGATTACCTGCATCACCTTTCGGCGGCAAATAGCCTCAGCCTCAACGAAGGCTCTTTCGTCATCCTCGGGCAAACCGTCGAGTTCTGCCACTGAGATTAGTTCGTAGTCCATCAACCCGGTAGGGCTCCCACCCGAATAGAAATGGTTGTGTGCGGAGTTGCGGGGATTTTAGCTGAATCCTTCTACCACGCCAAACGGCAGCAAGAAGCAGAGTTGGAGGGCGCGCCATCACGCCCGCGACCGTCTCGTTCCATCCCATCGCTTGGGGATGGCTCTAGGCAGCGGCGCGGAGCCATGCTGGGGCCCGGCGCCAGGTCGTCGATTGCCTGCCGTGGCTGTCGCACCGGTTGTAGGCCACCCCAAGCGCGGGCAGGCGCGGGACGACTTGGCCGACGGAGTGATGCGCTGGCGCGTTATTGATCGGTCTCCTGGTGGTCATGACCTTATGGCCCACCTGCCGGTAAGAGCGCGTGAAAAGATTTTTGGTCAGTTTTGTCGCCAGTCTTTGAAAAAGACGACCTCTTTGTTGTAAGTTCCAACCCGACCCAACTACAGTGGCATCGACCATGACGACTGACCCATCCCCATCGGCCCGCCAGGAAAAGCCGCCCGCGCCAAAGGGTGCGGCTTCCTCATTGCGCGCAAGGTGGCGCACCGCGGCTGACACCGGCTTTGTTGCTGTTCCAAATGTGCTGCTGATCCACTTTCAAAGCCTGGAGGCGACCCCCACCGAGTTCGTGGTGCTGCTGAACCTGCTGATGCACCTGTGGTCCGCAGATGGTCGGTCATTTCCCCGCGTCGCGACCATTGCGCGCCGTATGGACACCTCCCCACGCACGGTTCAGCGCGCATTGAACCAGCTCCGCGCGCTTGGGCTGGTCAAATGGCGACGGGTTCAGGTCAAGAACGGCAAGATTTTGGAGAACCCTGGCCCCGGTGAAGGAGTAAGGCGCCGGCTGTACGATCTCACCCCGCTTGTGGAGCGTGCTGACCGGCTAGCCACCGAACGACTCCAGTTCTTGGAGGACCGGGGAGACGGAGGACGCTCTAACCAGATCGCCGCGTAGCTCAACTGGATAGAGCGTTCCGTGACACACCGGATGGTGGCTGCTCGAAACAGATCACACGATGGCGCGGAAAGGCTGCAGGTTCAAGTCCTGTCGCGGTGCCCACCTTCCACAAGTCCTCTCCCGTATCCGCAACTGTCCCAACCAGGTCGCCTGCAGAACGTGACGCCGCAGCACAGCGCTCGCCAGTCTGATGCTGAAAATCCCGCTATCCGACAGACCCAACTGGGGATTGCGCCAGTGCGCGATGAAGCCCTTACGACGGTCGCATCACGCCGTGATGCCGCTCGTGCGGTACGCCGCGCGCAGCGGAATGCGGAAACCGATCAACTCCAGAACCAGTTCGCCCTCGGCGTCGATGTACTGGGGTTCACCGGGCCACGACGCATCGTTCTGGCGCCGTAACACCTCAGCCGCGATCGACGTAGAACGGACCAGCACGATCTCGGCCACCGAAGGGATGCTGGTGTAGGCCCAGACATTGGCGCGCGTCTCCCGCGCGTTCGAAGGCGACAGGATCTCGATCAGCACAACAGGGTCCAGCATGGTCGGTCCGCCCGCCGGCGGAGCGCAGGTCACGCCGAGATCGGGAACCAGAAGATTCCTGGTTGACCGGACGCGCGGCACCACGCCTGGTGTGATGCCCACCCGGCAAGGGCTGCCGCTATCGGCAAGGTGATTCCCGATCAGGGCGCCTAGCTCGCCTTGGATCATACCGTGCGCATCGCCCGCCGGCACCATCATCTCCGGCTCGCCGTCGCGCAATTGCCACAGCGCGCCCGAGCGGTCACCGGAATCCCACTCGAGGAATTCAGCGACCGTCATGCCGGACGAGGGCTTCCGCATTGCAACCATGCACCCAGTTTGGACGAGTTCCGCCCGGCCCGCTACGATCGCGGCGCGGCGGATTGCGGCCGGTCAGCGGCGTTGCGCCGCTTGCATCTTCTCCGCAATCGACAACCGGACCGGAGGGGCCTGCGCGCACCGACCCCTCCCCCCAACCTTGGTCCGCTTCGCGGCCCAAGCCCTCAAGGGGAGGGGGAGTAGAAAGACGTCGCACCCCCGCCCGGGCTTATCCTGGTGCCGCCGTCCCACCCTACTCCGCGGCCAGCCTCGGCGGCTCCACCATCCCCGTCGCCGCCTGCAAATCCACCGACAGCAGCCGAGACACCCCGCGCTCCTGCATCGTCACGCCATACAGCCGGTCCATCCGCGCCATCGTCATCGGATGATGCGTCACCACCAAAAACCGAGTGCCGGTCTCGCGCACCATCTCATCCAGCAGATTGCAGAACCGCTCCACATTCGCATCGTCCAGCGGCGCGTCCACCTCGTCCAGCACGCTGATCGGCGCCGGATTGCAACGAAACACCGCGAAGATCAGCGACAGCGCGGTCAGCGCCTGCTCGCCGCCCGACAGCAGCGACAGCGTTGCGAGTTTCTTGCCCGGCGGCTGGGCGTAGATCTCCAACCCGGCCTCCAGTGGATCATCGGACCCCACCAGCGCCAGGTGCGCCCGCCCGCCGCCGAACATCCGCGCGAACAGCGCCTGGAAATGCTGGTCGATCTGCTGGAACACGGCACTCAACCGGTCGCGGCCCTCGCGGTTCAGGTGCCCGATCGAGCCACGCAACTTCGCGATCGCCGTCGTCAGTTCCTCGCGATCGGCGTCGAGGGTAGAAATCTGTTTTTCGATCTCCTCGGCCTCGACCTCGGCGCGCAGGTTTACCGGGCCCATTTCCTCGCGCTCCTTGAGCAGCCGCTCGAGGCGTTTTCGCGATTTCTCCTCGCTGTCGGGCGTCAGCTCGGCCGGCGGGTCCGGCATCGCCGGGTTGGCGCCCAAACGTTCCAGGATGCGCTCCGCCACCGTCCCCCAGGCGTGATCGGCCTGCTGCGCGGCCCCCTCGGCGCGCACTGCCGCCTCGCGCGCCGCTGCCAGCGCCGCCTCGGCACCGCGCGCGGCCCGATCCGCCTCGGTCGCCTGGGTCACCGCCAAGGTCAGCCGATCGGCCTCGCCGCGATGCGCCGCCTCGGCCGCCTCCAGCGCATCCAGCGCGGCGGCACGCTGGGCCGCGATCTGCGCCGGCGCTTCGGCCAACGCGGCATGTTCGGCTGCCGCGCCAGCATGCCGCGCGGCGAGATCGGTCACCCGCAAAGCGGCGTCGCCAGCACGCTGCGCCCAATCGCCGCGCTCACGGGCGATCACACCACGCCGCTGCTCCCGACCCGCCTGTTCGCGCGCCAACGAGTTGCGGATCCCGCGCGCCTCGGCCTCCGCGCCCCGCGCAGCCGTCAGCACCGCCCGCGCCTGCTCCACCGCCGCCCGCAGCGCCGGCAGGTCCGGCAGCGAGTCCCGTGCCTCGCGCGCCAGCGCTTCGGCCGCGGCGGCCTCGGCGTGCTCATCCCGCTGGGCCATGATCTGCTCGCCCAGGCCGTTCAGCCGCACGCCGACCGTGGTCGCCTGCGCCTGCAACCGCTGCGTCGCAACCCGCGCCCGCTCAGCCCCCTGCTCCGCCTCGCGCCTGCCCGCCCGGGCGCGCTGCTCGCCCACTGTGGCGTCCTGCTCAGCCCCATAGGCCGCGGCATAGGCTTCGCGCGCCACGATGGCCTTGGCCTCCACGCCGATCAGATTGCCGCGCAGCATCGACAGCCGGTTGCGCTGCTGCAGCCGCACCGCCGCGGCCGTGGGCGTCCCGCCGCGGATCGTGTAGCCATCCCAGCGCCAGACCCCGCCCTCTTCGGAGACCAGCATCTGCCCCGGCGCCAACCCCGGCTGCAGTGCGTCGCCGGTGGCGTCGTCGTCGATCAGCCCAATCTGCGATAGCGCCCGTGTCAGCGCCGGCGGCCCCTGCACCAGACTGTCGAACGGCGAGGCACCGGCCGGCAGCACCGGCAACGGCTCCAGCGGCGGGAGTTCGCGCCAATGCCGCGCCGCGGTCAGATCGGCGGCGGAGGACAGTTCCTCGCCCAGCGCGGCCCCCAACGCCGTCTCCAGCCCCGCCGGCACCGACAGCGCGTCCACCATCGGCGGCCACTGCTCGCCGTCATTCACCGCCAGGATTTCGCCCAGCGCCCGCGCCTCGGCCGCCAGCCGGGCACGCGTCGCCTCGGTAGCCGCCTGGCCTTCGCGCGCCGCCGCCAATGCCGTCTGTGCCGCGCCGCGCGCCTGCTCTGCCTGCTCCAACGCCGCGCCGGCCGCTGTCAGCGACGCCTCGGCTGCTACCTGCGCGGCATCCGCCGCCGCCAAAGCCTCAGGCGCGACCGCCTCGGCCGCCAACCGGTCATGCTCGGCGCACAGCCGGCCCAACTCGCTCGCCACACGCCGTGCACGCTGCTCCGCCTGGGCCAGCATCTGCCCGACCGATTGGGCGCGCGCCGAGGCCTCCGCCGCCGCCTCGGTGGCGCGGTTGGCCTCGGCTTCCGCAACCCGCACCGCCGCAACAGCTTCCTCGGCCACCACAGCCGCGGCCGCCGCCCTGGTGTCATGGCCGGCCTCGGCCTCGGCGAGCCCCGCATCCTCATTTGCCAGCCGCGCCTCCGCCGCCTCGGCGTCCTGCCGAAGCTGCGTCGCGTGCCCCAAATCCTGCCCGAGTTGCCCCAGCCGCCGCGTAGCCTCGGCCAGCGCATCGCGAGCGCGCGCCTCCTCAGCGGCGATCTGCTCCTGCGCCACACGATGCCGCTCCAGCCCAGTGCGCGCTTCCGCCTCGGTCTCACGCAACGCCGGCAGCGCCGCCTGCGCCTCCGCCGCATGCGCCTGAGCCTCGGTGGCGGCGGCAGTGGCGGCAGCGACCGCCACTCCCGCGTCATGCAACGCCGCCTGGGCCGCCACACGCGTTCGCTCGGCCGTGGCGCGCTGGATCGCCAGCAGTTCCGCCTCGGCGCCCCTGATCGCGCCGGAGATATTGCGATACCGGCTGGCCTGCCGGGCCTGCCGCTTCAAGGCCGCAAGCTGCCCCTCAAGCTGGCCGCGCAAATCCTCCGCCCGGGTCAGGTTGGCCTCGGCGGCGCGCAGCTTCAGTTCCGCCTCGTGCCGGCGGGCGTGCAGGCCGGTGATCCCCGCCGCCTCCTCCAGCAGCATGCGCCGCTGGTCAGGCTTGGCGGAGACCAACGCGCCGACCCGCCCCTGGCTGATCATCGCCGAGCTGTGCGCACCCGACGCCAAATCGGCAAACAACGTCTGCACGTCGCGCGCCCGGGTCTCGGTGCCGTTCACATGGTACGAGCTGCCCATGCCGCGCTCGATGCGGCGCACCACCTCCAGTTCCGGCTGCACGTGGAACGGCGGCGGCGCCACCCCGGCGGTATCGTCCAGGCTGAGCGTCACCTCGGCGATGTTGCGCGCCGGGCGGGCCTGGGTGCCGGCGAAGATGACATCCTCCATCTCGCCGCCGCGCAGGCTGCGCGCCGAGTTCTCCCCCATCGCCCAGCGCAGCGCCTCGACCACGTTCGACTTGCCGCAGCCGTTCGGGCCGACGATGCCGGTCAGCCCGGGCCGGATCTCCACATTCGCCGGTTCCGCGAAACTCTTGAACCCGGTGATGCGCAGGCGGGAGAAACTGACGGGCAAAGGCAACTCCCCCAATGGAACGCAGCGAACGGGATCGATCTATGGAACCGGGATGCGGACCGTGGACGGTGCTCAGGCGTCCGCCCGCGTTCAGGCATTAGACGTTGCTCAGGCGTCGGGGACGAGTTTGGCGAAAGTATCGTAGTTCATTTCGCCCGAGTGCTTCGTGCCGTTGATCACGAAGGTCGGAGTCGAGTTCGATGCTCCAGCGGGCCGCATCGGCCTTCTGGTGGGCCAGGATCGCGTCACGCAACACCGTGTCGGCGACCGTCGCATCGAACGTCGTGCGGCTCATGCCGGCAAGCGCCGCCATCTTCCACAGCTCCTCGGTGCTGTTCACGCCTTGTGCGAAGGCCCAGCGATCCTGGCTGGCGAACAGCGCACCGATGAATGGCTCGTAGCGGTCGGGCGGCAGTGCGCGGGCCACCATCGCCGCGGTCAGCGCCACCTGGTCCAGCGGGAAGTCGTGGAAGACGTAGAACACCTTGCCGGTGTCGATGAGCTTGGCCTTCACCTGCGGGAAGGTCTCCTGCGCGAAGGCAGCGCAATGGGTGCAGGTCAGCGAGAACCACTCGCCGACCTGGGCCTTGGCGTCGGGCTTGCCGATGGCGCGATCGGCCAGGCGCGGGTCCTCGGCGCGCGCAAGGGCTGGCGACAGGCCGGTCAGGGCCACAAGCGATAGTAGGGTTCGGCGCCGCATGGGGATGGTTACCTCTAGATGTGGTTTTTACCGTCTCGCCGTCGGGCGAGTTCGAGGGGTGCGTCTCGGAGGCGCTGAAAACCGCGCGACCGAGCGCCGTCAGGGCGTCCCGGAGTTCCCCGGATGGCAGCGACTCGACCGCCGACTCGGCGCGCGCCAGGCTTTGTGGGGATGGCGGGGGTGTCGGGATCGTCATCCGCGGCTCGGGGGCGGTCTGCACGAACCGCAGCGCCGTGACCACGCCGGCGCCGAGCGTGGTGTTGATCCGGGCGATCAGCTCACCCGACAGATGCTGCAATTCCATGGCGATCGGGCCGGAGCAGGCAATGGTGAGCGTCCCGGCGCCAAGGCGGCGCGGCAGGGTGACCGCGGCGAGCGCCGGGCCGACGATGGCTGCCCAGTCGGCGAGCACCTGTGCCGTGCCGGGCGCGCGACGGCGGAATGCGGCACGGGTGAGGCCGGGCACCAGCGCGCCCACCGGGCGGGGGCCGTAGACGTGTCGGCGGTCCGCCGCCATACCGTGTGCCGTGTCCTTCGCCACCATCGCCCCCGCCGCTCCTCTTTTGCGGTGGTACGACCGCCACCGCCGCGACCTGCCGTGGCGCGCACGCCCGGGCGAGGCCGCCGATCCCTACCGCGTCTGGCTCAGCGAGATCATGCTGCAGCAGACCACCGTCGTCGCGGCAATACCCTACTATGAAAGCTTCTTAACGCGCTTCCCCTCGATCGTCGCGTTGGCCGCCGCGCCGCTGGATCAGGTGTTGGCCGCCTGGGCAGGACTTGGGTACTACGCGCGGGCGCGCAACCTGCACGCCTGCGCCCGGGCCGTGGTGGCGGCGGGGGGGTTCCCGCGCGACTTTTCCGGGCTGCGCGCTCTACCCGGGATAGGCCCCTACACCGCCGCCGCGGTCGGCGCGATTGCGTTCGGGCTGCCTGCGGTGCCGGTGGACGGCAATGTCGAGCGCGTGACCGCGCGGCTGTTCGCGATCGAGGCGCCACTGCCCGGCGCCAAGCCGGCACTGCATGCCGCCGCCGCCGCGCTCGGCGCCGACCCGGACGCGATGGCGCGGCCGTCCGACTTCGCCCAGGCGTTGTTCGATCTGGGTGCCACGCTCTGCACGCCGACCAATCCGTCCTGCGCGCTGTGCCCCTGGCGGGATGCGTGCGCCGGCCGGCGCGCCGGAATCGCCGCCGAGCTGCCGAGGCGAGCGCCCAAGAAGCTGCGGCCGCTGCGCCACGGTGCGCATTTCTGGCTGACCGATGGGGCGGGGAATGTGCTGCTGCGCCGGCGCCCGCCGCGGGGCTTGCTGGGCGGAATGACCGAGTTGCCCGGCACCGCCTGGCGCGACGCTCCCTGGCGTGTTGAGGAGGCGCTTCACCACGCGCCGATGGCGGCGGACTGGCGCCCGGCCGGGCAGGTGCGGCACGGGTTCACCCACTTCGAATTGCATCTGGAGCTGTTCGCCGCGGTCGTGGAACGTATCGACGCCGAGGGTTTTTTGCGTCCCGTCGCGGCGTTGGGCGAGGAAGCGCTGCCCTCGGTGATGCGCAAATGCGTGCGTGCAGCGCACCGAGTGACAGGATAAATTCCGTCTCAGCCCGAGAGACGGGCTCAAGAAAAGGACGTGCGCGCAAGTTGCGTCCTTCACCCCGCCACATCGCCGATGGCGCAGGTGCGCATCATGCACAGACGAATGTATAAATAATACGACGGACACATCCATAAAATAGACTATCGTCGTGAAAATTGCGCAAACTGAAACCATTCTGCAACCATTGCCTAGGCACATTGGCCTATGCCGAATGTCCAGCGATGCGGTCGAATGCGAATTGCAACCATCCTTCGATGCCGATCCAAACAACGCCGCAAGCGTGCACGCGGATTGCTGCCGTCGGCGACCCGCGCGTCGGTGGCGATCGAGTTCGCCATCCTGGCCCCGGCGTTCCTGTCGGTCATGCTGGCGATCGTCGACGCCGGCCTGCTGCTGTCCAGCCAGGCGCTGCTGGACTCCGCCACAACGGATGCGGCCCGGCTGATCCTGACCGGGCAGGCATCGAGCAACGGCGCCGTATTCGGCAGCCAGCTTTGCTCCGAGGTCTCCACCCTGATGGCCTGCTCGGGCCTGACCTACCGGGTGCAGACCGGTAACAGCTTCGCCGCTATAGCGCCCAGCTACACGCTGGGTCCGGGCGGCGCACCCAGCGGGTTTTCCAGCTATCCCGCCGCGATCTCCGGCGGCAATCCGGGCGGCAGCCTGACCAACGACTTCGTCCTGGTCCAAGTCGCCTATCAGCGGCCATGGCTGTTCACGCTGCTCGGCACGATGATGGGGTGCAGCACCGAGTTGCTGGTGAGCACCGTGGCGCTCGAAAACGAGCCGACCCCGTGATGCGCCCCATGACACGACGCTGCCACGGCATCGCGCGCGACCGCGTCGTAGGCGATCGGCGCGGTATCGTCGCCATCGAGTTCGCACTGTGCCTGCCGCTGGTGTTCGGCCTGTTCCTCGCCACGGTTGAGGTCACCACGCTGGCGCGCGCCAGGATGAAATTCGCTGCGGTCGCCAACTCGATGGCGTCGCTGGTGGCCGAGCAGAACCCAATCGGTCAGGGCACCATGATCGCCGACTTCTGCACCGGTCAGGGCTACGCGATGGCACCGTTCCCGGTGGGCACGCTGAACATCCGGGTAGACAGTGTCACCAACACCAATGGAACCCTGGCCGACGCCTGGACAATGAGTTGCGGCACCGTTGCCAACGCCAGCAGCCCGGTGACCCTGGCCGCCACGCTGGTCCCCAACTCCGGCAACAGCGTGATCGTTGTGCAGACGCAATATGCCTACAGCGCGCCGCTAACCTATCTGCTGCCGGCGACGGCGACGTTCACCGGGACCGGCTTCGCGCGGCCGCGGCTCGGCACGCCCATCGCGTATCCCCCCTGAACCACCCCCCTGAACCACGATGACCCACGGCACACATCGGACAATGAAACATTTGCATGACCTGCTGCCGCGCGACCGACGCGGCGCCATCGCCCTGACCTTCGGCGTCGCCCTGGTGCCGATCCTGCTTGGTGTCGGATCCGGCGTCGATATCACGCGCGGCGTGCAGGTGAAGCGCGTGCTGCAGGCGGCGGCGGACTCGGCGGCGCTCGCCGGCGCCTCGGCCTACGCCAACGGCGACTCGGCCGCCAACGCCAGCACCGCGGCGGCGAACTACCTGTCGCTCAATGCGCTGCCGCTGCCCGATGGAGCGCCGAACCCGACCACCACCATCAGCACCAGCGAGCAGAGCACCAACGGCACGGTGTCGGGCTACACCGTTTCCGTCACCGCAACGACGCAGGTCCCGACGACGTTCATGAGCCTGTTCGTGAGCTCGGTGCCGGTCACGGCGAGCGCGACCGCGGTGAACCCGGTCAGCACGGTGACACTGGACGGCTCCGGGATCATCGACAACTTCAAGAGCAGCGCCTGTGATCTCAACACGATCTATTATTACCTGACCAGCGACAATAATACGATCCCCAACCCCAGCAGCTTTACCAGCAGCCAGCTTGTTGCAAGCAATGGATCGAGTTCGAACCCAGCCGTGTCGTTCACCGCATCCGCGACGCAGAAGATCGGCTTCGCGTTGCAGAACGTGACTGGCGGCAGGTGCGGCTACGGCACCAACCAGTACGGGTCGCCGCAGGGCAACACCAACTGGTTCTTCAGCACCGCGTGGCCGCCCGCGAACAATCCATACAATTCGGCCACCTACCAGGCGGTGCCGAACAACCGCAGCTTCTACAGCACGACCACGCTCATCCCGAACGCCATACTCACGCCGCCCGTCGGCGGGGTTGGTTTCAGCACGACCCCGACCTTCCCGACGGTGACCTGCCAGCAGATCGGCAGCCAGTATGTCAACTATTACTGGAACGACATGGGTGGCACTACCGACGATCTTGACTACAACGACATGGAATACACCTTCAACTGCACGCCGGTGGGCGGCAACGGTAACGGCAGTGGAACGGTCGCCACGGTGCAGCCGGTCTACCTGTCCCAGTAGGCGATCAGGCGATCGGGGCCTCGTAGGCCGCCCAGGCGTTCGGGCTCTCGCGCAGCAGGATTTTCAGCCCGGTAACGGCACGCCCGCCCTGCCCCAGGGTGCCGTCGCGGCAGGCGGCGGCGAGCAGCGTATGGATGTGGAAGGCCACCTGCTCGGTGGTGGTGTTGACCGCAGAAAACTCCGGCAGATCATCGAGGTTGCGATAGTCCAGGGGTTCCAGCACGCGGCGCAGCGCGGTCTTCGCCAGGCCGATATCGACCAGGAGTTGGTGGTGGTCGAGCGACGGGGCGCGGAACTCCGCCTCGATGGCGAAGGTGGCGCCGTGCAGGCGCTGCGCCGGACCGAATTCCTCGCCCTGAAAACTGTGCGCGATCATGATGTGATCGCAGACCGTCAGGCTGAACATTCAGGCAGTTCTCCCGATTTGGCCGAGCCGGATGGGCACGCGCCAAGCTTCGCGTGGCCGCCCTCGTGCGGCCACCGCGGTCGCAAGCGGCAAGTGCGCGTTGCAGGTCGGATGCTAAAGTTCGCCGGCCGGCAGCCTGCGGTTCGGCCCGCGCAGGAAGACACCCAGCAGGCAGCCGTCGGGCGAGGTGGAGAAATGCCGGCTTCCCGGGTCATAGCGCACGAACTCGCCGGCCCGCAGTTCCTGTCCGTCGCTGTCGATCAGCACGCCTTCAAGCACGATGAAGGCCTCGCCGAAGACGTGCTCATGCGGCAATGAGCTGGCGCCGGGCGCGAAGCGGACAAGGTAGAGCCCCTCGCGCCGCGTCTCGTCGAAATCAAGCGGCAGCCAGGAAAGCCCCGGTGTTGGCTCGCCGTAGCGGTCGTCCGGACGTAGCTCGGCTCGGCGTGTATCGATGATGTGGCGCTGCTGGGCCAGGACATCCGCTAGCATGGGGGCTTCTCCCTGTTCGGCTGCGCATGCGTTGTAGAGCAGGTTCAGGCCGACGGTCCATGCGATTAGTAAGCGATTTCGCTCTCACCGATCCCGTAACGCCAAACCAGCCGCGAATCCCAAGGGCAGATGTCTCCCCAGCCACCAGGGTGACCGCGCAGACCTAACTCGCACGCACAATTCTAAGCTGGCTTTCGATCGCCTCCTTCAGTTCCGGCATACGCAATTGTACCACGCGATCATGTATTCCTTTCACGAGGAACTTTCGGAATTCTTGTTCGGCTTGTCCTTCCTGGCCTTGTTGCCGCTCGATCCAGGTCTCCAAGCGGACCCAGGTTTGCACACGAAGCTCAACGTCCGTGAGGTTGGCGATGGTGCCGTGCAAGCCGTCAACCACCGCTTCCGCCAGACTCTCCGCTAAAGCCGCGCGTAGCCACTCCCTGCCCATCAGCGGGCCTGGCGCAGCAACGGTAAGGATAGCCGTGACTACGACGACAAATGCGAACAGTGATACGCCGATTAGCTCAATGTGAAACTGATCCCCCGGCAATGCGCGCTGTGCAGCGACCCCGAGCGCAGCCTCGGTGACGAGCAACGCCAGAGCGAACAATGCGATCGGGCGGGTGACCGCGCCAATAAGGCCGACCCACCCGGCGCTGCTGGATGTGTGCGGTCTGGCTGTTGGCTGTGGCGGTATCACAGCGCCGGTAGCGTTGGCGCCGTCGAAAGCGTCTGCCGTTGCGCTAGTGGTATGTGCTGGATCAATGCATCCACTTCGTCGCTCTCGAGCAGGAATACCGAGCCGGCCCGGACCGTGAAGATGGCATGTTTGCTCAAGGCCGGGTCCAGTTGGATGTCGGACGCCGGCACGTGTGGCTCAAAGCGACCGGCGAACGTCACATCAACCCTGTGATCCTTGCCCTCTTTGTATGGCTCCGACGCCAGCCTGCCCCACCCATGTAGGCCGCGTACCTCTACGGTCCCAGCGAGCCAAAAAAAGACCAGCATACCCGGCTGCATATAAGAGCGGTAAACGTCGGCTGGCCACCAGATTTTACTGCCGACCGCCGGGCTCACTCGCAGATCGTACTGTTTGGCGGACGTCGGGTTGACGGACGCCTGAAAGAGGAATGCCCGCATTTGTGAACGCTACTCCCGCTTCAGTGGGGAATCAGTCGCAAGCCACCTTCCGACCCGCGACGGCACCTCGGTCGTCACTACGGACCGTAGCATAGCTGACGACATGGCACAGCCCGCCGGGACGCAGGATCGCCGGCATCGCGGCCGGCAGGTCCGCGAAGGGCGTCGGTCCCTCCAGCAACGCATCGAAGCGCGCATCGTCCAGCAACGCCAGCGCCATCGCCAGGCGCTCGGCATGGCTGCGCCGCCCACGCATCGGCGGCGCAACGTGCCCGACCTGGCTCGCAATCAATCGCAGCCGGCGCGCGTGGAACGCCTCGCCCAATGGCAGCGCCGGGGCGGCATCGCCGTACCAGCTTGCCTCGATGATGCGCGCCTCGAATGCAGCATGGGTCAGGCACAGGCGCAGGCCGGCGTCGGACGCCGAGGTGTGCACGATCAGCTCCTGCTCGGCCGGCGCCGCGTCGGGGGAGGCGAAGCCGCAGCCGAACGCCCGGGCTAGCGCGGCGCGCGCGGGGTTGGTGTCGACGACAGTCACCGCTGACGCCGGGATGCGCGCCAGCAGGGATGCGGTCAGCAGGCCGACGACGCCGGCGCCGACTACCAGCATGCGCTCACCGGGCAACGGGGCTGCGTCCCACAGCAGGTTCAGTGCGGTCTCCATGTTCGCCGCCAGGACCGCGCGGGGCGAGGGCACGGCGTCGGGGATCGGGATGCACATGGCGGCGGGGGCGATGAACCGGTCCTGGTGCGGGTGCAGCACGAACACGCGCCGCCCGTTCTTGGTCAGACCGTTCGTGGTCAGCCCATTGTTGGACAGCCCGTTCTGGGTCAGCCGGTCCTCGGCAAGCCCACTCGCGGCCAGCCCGCTTTCGATCAGGCCAACCGCGCTGTAGCCGTATTTCACCGGGAACGGGAAATTCCCACCCATCAGCGGTGCACGCATCGCCTGGTACTGGCTGGGAGGCACGCGGCCGGCGAACACCAGCGCCTCGGTGCCGCGCGAGACGCCACTTGCGATGGTGCGCACCAGGCACGACCCGGCGTCCGGTGCCGCCAGCCGCTCGTCGCGCAGTTCCCCCCTGCCCTGCGCGGTGATCCAGAACGCCCGCGCGATGGTCATGCAGAGGCAGTCATGCAGCTACGGTCATGCGGTTTCCGTCACGCCGCTGCGGCGCGCAGCGGAATATCGAGCAGCAGGTCCGCGCCCAGCCGATGCACCGTCCAGTCGAAGCGCAACGCCTCGGTGAGCGACGCGGCGTGCGGCAGGACGAAAGCCGGCACCCCGCCGCCCAACAGCAGCGGCGCCACGGTGACATGCAGCCGATCCAGCACCCCGGCAGCCAGGAAGCGCGAGACGGTGACCCCGCCGCCCTCGACGAAGACGCGGTGCAGGCCGCGTGCCGCCAGAGCCGCCAGCACGGTCCGGATGCAAAGCGCCTCCCCGGCCCGCTTCGACCGCAGGACGCTCGCCTGGCCCAGGCGGTCCGGCCCGGCCGCGTCCTCGGCACAGAACAGCAGTGTCTCCGGTCCCTCCTGGAAGACCTGGAAGCGCGCATCCAGCCGGCGCCGCGGGTCCAGCACCACGCGGACCGGCGACGGACCTTCGACCACGCGGGTGGTCAGCAACGGGTCGTCCGCCCGCACCGTCCCGGCGCCGACCACCACCGCGTCGAACAGCGCGCGCAAGCGGTGGGTGTGAACGATATCGTCCGGTCCGCTGATCCAGCGCGAGGCGCCCGACGTGGTGGCAATGCGGCCGTCCAGCGACTGAGCGATGCGGCCCAGCACCAGGGGTCCTCCGAGAGGGTGGCCAGCCAGCAGGGGGCCGTACAGCGACGACAGGCCCGCGTCCGCCGGCGACCGGCGCAGCAGGCGGCGCCACGTCTGCGCGTCGAGCCCATTCATGCGGCGCCAGTATCACGCCGATGGCGTCGCCCGGAAGGGATTGCCTGGGGTATCACCGGAAAGCGATCACCACGTGACACCGCGGCGAAGCCTCCCCACATGGCTTGGACCAACCGGAAGGAGACAACACGTTATGGCCAGCATCAAACGCCACGCCAGCGCCGCGTGGCACGGCAGCGGCAAGGAAGGCGCCGGCAGCCTGACCACGCAGAGCGCCACGCTGAAGGACACGCCGTACGGCTTCAACGCGCGGTTTGGCGACGGCAAGGGCACCAACCCCGAGGAGCTGATCGCCGCCGCGCATGCGGGCTGCTTCAGCATGGCGACCGCATTCCAGCTCAGCGGTGCGGGTCATCCGCCGGAGAGCCTGCACACCGACGCGACGCTGACCATGGAGCAGGTGGAGGGCGGCTGGAAGATCGCCGCGGTGCACCTGGAGTTGCGCGCCAAGGTGCCGGGGCTTGATGCAGCCAAGTTCCAGGAGCTGGCGGCTGGGGCGAAGGCGAACTGTCCGGTTTCCAAGGTGTTGAACGCGACGATCACGCTGAACGCGAAACTCGAGTAGCAGCCGACCGGCGGCGGGTCGGCTGTCCCGGCGCTTGGTTAGCCCGTTAGACAGACAAATTCACTGCGGAGATCGCGGAGCACGCGGAGGAACGGCATTGGCGCTTCGCACGAAGCGTCGTGCCGTTTCGTGTCTGTGCATGCAACTATTGTTTCACCACCGTGAATTTCTCTTCGGCAAGCAGTCGACCTTGGTACCAGATCTGGAAGGTCCAGACGCCAGGCAGAAGTTCCCAGTCGTGCTCGAAGGTATAGTCTCGGTGTAATTGTGCACCGATGGCTCTGGCCACACACTGAGGCAGCTCCGCAAACAGGATAATTTTTAGCCGCGGATGAACGCCGATGAACGCCGATAGTCCGGTTTTGTGGGAGGGTGATTTGGCACAACTCCCGGGTCGGTTACCGGTGCATCGGCGTTTTCGGCGTTCATCGGCGGCTAACATTCCTTTCTTCTTGATAACGCAGCTTCAGCCAACTGGAATACGGCAAGTGCCGGCAGCAATGCACGTGCAGGGGATCGATTAAAATCGCGACATGCAGATTGGCGGAATGCAAGGCGGCTTCCCGGCGAGACGCGCCCAGCTGCTGGCAGGCCCTGGCACACTGCTTTCATGAAACTGCTCATGCCGACGAGGTTCTGCGATGAGCCGCACATGCAACGGCAGATTCGCCCGATAGGTGTCGTTCCTTGGAAACGCTGTACTAGGCATGGGGCGCGAGTGCCTCGATGATGCGGCAGTCCGCCACCGTGCCGTGCCGGCACTGGTCGATAAGCTGGCGTAGCTCCCCACGCAGTATGGTCAGGTCGGCAAGCTTGCGTTCCACCTGCGCCAAATGCGCGCGTGCGATGCGATCGACCTCCGTGCAGGGCCGATCCCGGTCGTCGGACAGCCGCAGCAACTCCCGCACCCCGTCCAGTGAGAAGCCCAGGTCGCGTCCGCGCCTGATGAAGCTTAGCCGCTCAAGATGCGGCCTTGCATAGGCCCGGTAGTTGCCGTCGGTGCGGGCCGGCAACGGCAGCAGGCCGATCCGTTCGTAATAGCGGACGGTCTCCACCTTGGTGCCGGTCGCGCGCGCCAGTTCGCCGATACTGAACATTTCACCCGTCATCGCTTGACCCTGTAGCAGCTACAGGGTCCATATGGCGCGCCAGGTCGCAGCCGTCGAGGTGACGCCATGGATACCGTGCCATCCCTGTCCAACGCCGATCGTCCGTCGGTATTGTGCAACGACGCCTGTTGCACGGCTGAGCCAGCGGTTGCCTCCGTCCCGTTCAACGCCGGGCGGGCGGAACTGATCCGGCGTGCATTCCGGCTGGAATACGCGACCGTTGCCTGGATGGTAATCGAGGCCGCTGTTGCCATCTGGAGCGGTGTGCAGGCGGCAAGCGTGTGCCTTCTGGCCTTCGGGATCGACAGCGTGATTGAACTCGCGTCGGCTTGCGTGCTGCTGTGGCGGCTGACCGTCGAACTGCGGCGCGGGCAGGCGTTCGCCGAAAACGCGGAACGCGCGGCGAGCCGAATTGCGGGCGGCCTGCTGCTCGCGCTCGCCGCCTACGTGGTGATCGCGGCGGCCTGGAAGCTCTGGACGCAGACGGGCGAGGCGTTCTCCTGGCCGGGGCTGGTCATCACGATGCTCGCGATGCCGCTGATGTATGTCCTGGCGCGGCGCAAGATCGCCGTCGCGGAAGCCCTCGGCAGTCGCGCGATGCGTGCCGACGCAATGGAGAGTGTGACGTGCGGCTGGCTATCCCTGGTGGTCGTGGTCGGCCTGGTCGCCGAGGGCCTGACCGGCGCGTGGTGGGTCGATGCCGTCACCTCGCTCGGGATCGTCTGGTTCCTGGTCAAGGAAGGCCTGGAGGCGTGGCGCGGCGAAGCCTGCTGCTGCGACTGAGGCATCCACTAGTCTTGTTCCCGGCGTTGCCGCATCTGCGTCATACGCAGCGAGCGCGCCGCGGCCGACAACGCGCCGTGCTCGACGACCCGGACGAACATCTCCATTGCGCCTGAGCGATTGATCGGTGCGCGCGGCATGTGACTTCAAATCACAAGGCCCATTCCCCGCGGCAGGCTGGTTCATCGAACGCGGTGCGTCCATGTAATCACGCGTCGCCCCGATCTTCGGCTTCCGGACCCGAGAGGAGAAAACCCATGTCTGCATCCGCACCCGAAGCCTCGCACTTCTGGCCTGATGGCGCACGTCTTGTCGTATCGGTCTCGATGCAATTCGAGGCGGGCGCGCAGCCTGAACGCGGCGCCCAGGGACCGTTTCCGCTGCTCGATCCGCGCTATCCCGATCTGCCGATGCAGAAATGGTACGAGTATGGGGTCAAGGAGGGGATTCCCCGGCTGCTGGACCTGTGGGATGCCAAGGGGATCAAGGTCACCTCGCACATGGTCGGCCAGGCGGTCGAGCGGCATCCGCAGCTCGCGCGGGACATCGTCGCGCGCGGCCACGAAGCGGCTGGGCATGGCCAGACCTGGACGCCGCAATATGCGATGACGCCCGAGGAAGAGCGCGCCGGCTATGCCCAGAGCATCGCGACGATCGAGCGGGTGACCGGCGCGCGTCCGGTCGGCTTCAACGCATTCTGGCTGCGCGGGACGCCGCGGACGCTGGAGATCCTGCAGGATCTCGGCTTTCTCTATCACATCGACGATGTCAGCCGGGACGAGCCGTTCATCGTAACGGTGCAGGACCGACCGTTCGCCGTGGTGCCCTATACGCTGCGCAACAACGACATTGTCCGCTACGACAACCCGGCGCTGACGGTCGAGGCCTATACCGCCGAGCTCAAGGCCGAGTTCGATCAGCTCTATCAGGAAGCGGCTGGCCGGCGGCGCATGATGTCGGTCAGCACGCATGACCGCATCTCCGGCACGCCGGCGCGGGTGCGGGGGTTGGGCGAGTTCATCGACCATGCCCAGCAACATCCCGGCGTGCGCTTCCTGCGCAAGGATGAGATTGCGCGCTGGGCGCTCGGCCAGGCCGACACGCCACGCGAGGCTTGAGCTGTCCCGACGAGCTATACTTGCGCGAAACCGCCGTCCACAAACAGTTCCGCTCCCGTGATGTAGCTGCTGTCGTCGGACGCGAGAAACACCACGGCCTTGGCGATCTCATCGGGTCTGCCGAACCGCCCCAGCGGAACCGCGCTGGAAATCATCTTCCGACGTTGCTCGCCCGCTTCCGAGGAAGTCAGCAGGCCAGTCAGCCCCGGCGTATCGATCGAACCTGGACTTACCGCGTTCACCCGAATGCGGCGAGCCTTCAGGTCGGTCGTCCAGGTTCGTGCGAACGACCGCACGGCGGCTTTCGTGGCGCTATAGACACTAATCGCCGCCAGCCCTTTGCTCGCCACGATCGATGAATTCAGGATGATCGAGGCGCCATCCGGCAGCAGCGGAAGCATCTTCTGCACGGTGAACAGAAGACCTTTGACGTTGATGTCGAAGATCTCGTCGTAGAGTTCCTCAGTTATTTCGCCAAAGGGGGCAGGTTTCGCGACACCGGCATTCGCGAACACGATATCAAGCTTGCCCTTCTCGTGCTTGATTTGCGCGGCGAGACGATCGAGATCGCCAAGGTTCGACACGTCCCCCCGTACGCCGGTCACATTTGTTCCGATCTCCTTGACCGCCGCGGCCAGGTCCGGATCGCGGCGGCCGGTGATGAAAACGTACGCTCCTTCGCGCACAAACTGCTTCGCTGTCGCAAGGCCGATGCCGCTGTTGCCACCGGTAACCAGTGCGATCTTTCCGTCGAGCTTACCCATGCAGATCTCCTTTGAGACGGTTCCGTTCATCAGAACGTTTCCTTGAACGGCCGCAGGTCGACCTCCTGCGTCCAGGCCGAACGCGGCTGGCGATGGATGTGCCAATTGGTTGCGGCGATAGCATCGATGCCGAGCAGGCCGTCCTCGCCGCGTTCCTCGATCAGCGTGGGTGCGCTGTTGCGCAGGCGATCGCCGTCGATGCCGCCATCGACCACGACATGCGCGACATGCAGGCCCAGCGGTCCGTATTCGCGCGCCATGCTCTGCGCGATCATGCGAAGGCCGGCCTTGGCGGCGGCGAAATGCGCATACCCCGGCTTGCCGCGCAGGCTGGCGGAGGCGCCGGTGAAGATGATTGTGCCGCGGCCGAGGGGAACCAGCCGCCGGGCGGCCTCGCGCCCGACCAGAAAGCCGCCAAAGCAGCCGACACGCCAGAAATCCTCGAACTGCTGCGCAGTCAGCGCGCGAAAATCGATGCGCCGATTGTTGCCGGCGTTGAACACAACGAGGTCGGCCGGCGCGTGGCCGTCGCCCGGCGACATCGCACGATCGAACAGGCGAGCCACGTCGTCCTCGCGCGTGGTATCCACCGCCACGGGTTCGGCGCTGCCACCCGCTTCGCGGATCGTCCGGGCGACCTGCTCGATCTTCGCCGGCGTCCGGCCGGCGACGAGCACGTGATAGCCCTCGGCGGCAAAACGTCGGCACAGTGCGGCGCCAAGCCCGCGCTCGGCGCCGACGCCCACCACGACACCGGTGGGCGCGCTCATGCCAAGGCCCGCGCGCCACTGGCCTGCACGCCATTGGCCTGCACGCCACTGGCGGCGATCAGCTCCGCCAGCTCGCCTGTTCCGTGCATCTCCCGCACGATGTCGCAGCCACCGACAAAGGTTCCGTTGAGATAGAGCTGCGGGATGGTGGGCCAGTCCGAGTAGGTCTTGATCGCCTGGCGGATCGCCGGGTCCGCCAGGACATCGATAGTGTGGACAGGCACGTCGTAGTGTCGCAGCACCCAGATAACGGCTGCCGAGAAGCCGCATTGCGGGCGCTCCGGGGTGCCCTTCATAAAGAGGACCAGTGGATGGGCGTTGATGACCTCGGCGATGTAGGTGTTGGCCGTTTCGGCGCCAGTCGTTTTCGTCATGAGCATTCTCCTTTAGTAATCGCCGTCGATCGTTTCGATACGAATGTTATACCAGGTGTCGAAAGGATTGACCCACCGGCGCCACGTCCACGTCATGCCGGGCGCAGGCCCGGCATCCACGACTTGCTTTGGTGCCACGAAGGCAAGTCATGGATGCCGGCATGCGCCGGCATGACGAGATGGGTATCGCCGGAGGGTCAATCATTTCATCACCTGGTATTAGTTCCGACGCGATGCGAGCAGATTCGTAACCCGGACGACACGACCAGCCGTTACGCGATGGTTTCGAGCGCCAGCGCGATGCCTTGGCCACCGCCGATACACAAGGTGACAACGCCGCGCCTGAGACCATCGCGGCGCATCGAATGAAGCAGACGCGTCGTGAGGACGGCCCCGGTCGCCCCGATCGCATGGCCGTGCGCAATGGCACCGCCTTCGACGTTGACGATGTCCTGCGGCAGCCCAAGTTCCCGCGTCACAGCGATAGCGATAGCTGCGAACGCCTCGTTGATCTCGATCCGCTCCACCGTGCCGAGGCTCCAGCCCGCGCGGTCCAGCGCCTGCTTGACAGCCGGGATCGGGCCGAGGCCGAACATGCCGGGCTCGACCGCGGCGATGCCGTAGGCGACGAGCCGGGCGATCGGCGCAAGGCCGCGCCGCTCCGCCCATGCCTCGTCGCTCAGCACCATCGCGGCGGCGCCGCTGTTCACCCCCGGCGCATTGCCGGCGGTGATCGTTCCGCCCTCGCGAAAGGCCGGCTTCAGCGCGGCCAACGCCTCGATTGTCGTGTTCGGGCGGTTGTGTTCATCCGCCTCGAACAGCGTCGGACCCTTTCGCCCCGGCAGCTCCACAGGGACGATCTCGGCCTTGAATTTGCCGGCGGCCTGTGCCGCGCTGAAACGCTGTTGTGAGCGCAGCGCCCATTGATCCTGTGTTTCGCGGTCGATTTGAAATTCGCGCGCAAGATCTTCGGTGTGCCAACCAGACGGCTCGTCCGAGAAGGCGTCGTTCAGCCCATCACGCAGCACGCTGTCATAAAGCTGCCCATCGCCCAGGCGATAGCCCCAGCGGCCGCGCGCCACCAGGTAAGGCGCCAGATCCATGTTCTCCATGCCACCCGCCACCGCGACGTCGACCGCGCCGAGCAGGATCTCCTGCGCCGCCGACACGATGGCCTGCGCCCCCGAGCCGCAGACGCGGTTCACAGTCAACCCCGGGACCGTGACCGGCAGCCCGGCATGGATCGCCGCCTGACGCGCCGGGTTCATTTTGGTCCCGGCCTGAATGACGTTACCCATCACCGCGGTGCCGATCTCTTCGGGCCTGAGCCCGGCGCCCGCGACGGCCGCCTTGATGGCGACCGCGCCGAGATCAGGCGCGGCAATGTCCTTGAGGCTGCCGCCGAAGGTTCCGATTGCGGTGCGCAGCGGACTGGAAAGGACGACGGAGCGCTGTGGTGTCATGGCTGTGTCCTCAGCTTTGCTGGGCTGCACTTCCCGACGCGCGACATCTCGCCGCGGGGTGCGCCTGCCGGTCTCGATTGATATATGACGATAGTCATCTATACGGAAACATGATATCCGTCATATATCCTGTCAAGGGTCAGGCCGGATGAAAGCGAGGGACACATGCGGGTGAGCCGGGAGAAGGCGGCGGAGAACCGCGAGCGCATCGTGGAAACCGCCGCGCGGATGTTTCGCGAGGAAGGCTTCGACGGTGTGGGCGTCGACGCGATCATGAACGGCGCCGGTCTCACGCATGGTGGATTCTACGGTCATTTCGGATCCAAAGACGATCTCGCGGCCGAGGCGGTGACGCGCGCGCTCAGGCACGGCGTCGAGAAACAAAGCCGCTACACCAATTTGCGCGATCTCGTCGCCGGGTACCTGTCGGAGCAACACTGCGCGGATCGCGCGAATGGCTGTGCCATCGCCGCTTTAGGCGCCGACATGGCGCGCCAGGGCGAAGGCGTTCGCCGCGGACTGACCGCGCATGTGCGCGCGCAACTGGACCGTTTCACCGGCCTGCTGCGGCACGGCACCACGGCAAGCCGGCGCAGGCGCGCGATCATTGCGCTCACCGGAATGGTTGGGGCGCTGACGCTGGCCCGGGCGGTCGACGATCCCGCCTTGTCGAAAGAGCTCCTCGCGACGGCGCGAGACGCGTTCGGCAGCACGCGGCCGGTGGATCAGAGGGGCGGCCGGCGCAAGCGAAGGGCACCTTTGGTTCGCGAGCGTTGATCCGAATCGTGGGAAGAGCCGCCCGAAGCAGCTCAGGCCCGGGCCGAGATGGCGACGGCCGACATGCGCGCCGGCGTCGCGCGGCCGTGCACGCCGTAGCGTGTGGCGGCGGGGTCGCGCAGCGCCCGTGGCAGGGCACGCGCGATGATGCCGATCACCCGGCCCTGGATCGTGATGGCGTTCGCCAATAACCGCTGATTTTCCTCGACCAGCGCACGCAGGCGCGACGCCGCGACATTCGCACGGGGTGCCGCCCCGTTGAGCGCCCGGTGCGCGGCGACGAACGCATCGGCGGCACCCGTCTTCGCCTCCAGCATCGCCCCGGCGCGCGGCAGGTCCAGCGCAGCGAGCGCGGCATTTTCGGCCTCCAGCACCTCAACGAGGCGGATAGCGGCGGCGGCGAGGTCCTCGGTCATGTGGATTTCCTTGGTTGATGAGCGCCCTGGCGCGGGGCGGGCAGACCGGCGCCGCCCTCTTGCATGCCCGCGTTTGGCACACCCCCCTCTTGCGCACCCGCCTTTGGCACGCCCGCTTGATGCACACCGCCCTTTGGCAGGCCCGCCGCGTGCGCGCCGCCCTCCTGCGCGCGGAGCATCGCCGCGTAGACCGGCTGCGCCAGGCCGAACCCGCCATGCGCTTCAATCTGCTTGCCGATGGCATCGATCATCATCGGCTGCCAGGCTGCCTCTGCGTCGCCGCCGCCGACCGACGAATGGGCCACGTCGGCGGTGTCGAACATCGGCGCCAGCAACTGGCCGATCGCCATCGCTTCGAACTTCTTTGCCGCCTGCCAGATCTTCGGATCCAACGGCGCGGCGGTGTCGGCTGGCGGGATCGCCGCGGGGATGGTGCCAGGGATGGTATCAGTCATCAGCGCACCACCAGGTCGGCTTGCAGAGCGCCGGCCGCCTTGATCGATTGCAGGATGGAGATCAGGTCGCGCGGCCCGACGCCGAGCGCATTCAGGCTCGCGACCAGGTCGCGCAGGGTTACGCTGCCCTGCAGGATGCCCAGCTTCTTGTCGTGCTGGTCGTCGATCTGGATCTGGGTGCGCGGCACAACGACGGTGGCGCCCTTGGAGAACGGTTCGGGTTGGCTGACCTGTGGCGTTTCGGTCACGCGGATCGTCAGGTTGCCCTGGGCGATCGCCACCGTGCTGACCCGCACATTGGCGCCCATCACAATGGTGCCGGAGGATTCCTCGATCACCACCACGGCGGCGTTGTCGGGTTCCACCCGCAAATCCTCCAGCGCGGCCAGGGTGTCGATCGGATCGCGGCCGCCGAAATCGAGCGAGACGGTGCGCGGGTCGGTGGCGCGGGCGATTGTTCCGACGGCGTGGTTGATCGCGGCGGCGATGCGCCGGGCGGTGGTAAGGTCCGGGTTGCGCAGGCCCAGCCGCAACGCGCCGGCCTTGTCCAGTTGGTAGGCGACCTCGCGCTCGACGGTGGCGCCGTTGGAGATGCGCCCGGCGGTGGGCACGCCGCGCGTGACCGAACTGCCGGACCCGCCCTTCGCCGAGATCGCCCCGGTGGCGAGCGCGCCCTGCGCCACCGCGTAGACCTCGCCGTCGGCCGCCAGCAGCGGAGTGACCAGCAGCGTGCCGCCGGTCAGGTTGGTGGCGTCGCCGAGCGAGGACACGGCGACGTCGATGCGGCTGCCGCTGCGCGCGAAGGGCGGCAGTTCGGCGGTGACCATCACCGCGGCGAGGTTCTTGGTCTCGAGCTTGGTGATCTGGTCGCGCGTGTTGACACCCAGGCGCTCGAGCATGCCGACCAGGGATTCGCGGGTGAACACGTCGTTGTCCAGCTTGTCGCCGGTGCCGTTCAGGCCGACCACCAGTCCGTAGCCGACAAGCTGGTTCTCGCGCACGCCCTCAAGGTCGGAGATGTCCTTGATGCGCACCTGCGCCTGGCCTGGCCACGCGGTCAGCAGCAGGGACAGGCAGGTCAGAAGGGCGAGGAGCTTGCGGGGCACGGCGATCCTAACGGCTGATCCTGGCGGTAGCTGGGCTTCGGTTGTCGGCCGACTTCGGTAATGGGCCAACCATGGTAGCGGGTCCGTTAACGAATTGCGGTCAATCTGAGAGCGATAGGGCAAGCGTCGTGCCAGCGAGCCGTCGGCGGGTTTCCCCGGGTTGGGGCGCGGCCCGCCCCGGCAGGATCTGCCGCTCGGCACGCCAGGCGTGGAAAAAGGAGCCGGGTGCATGACCATCATCGATGCCGCGCGGATCGATGCCGCGCGCCTGGGGGTGACCGATCCCGCGCGCCGGGGCGCGGTTAATCCCGCTCGCCCGGGGGCGGCGTTCCACGTGGCGGACGCGGCGGAGTTCGATGCCGCGGAAGCTGCGTCCGGGGCTGCGACTTCGGTGGGCGATACATCGCCGGTGTCGCTCGGCGTGATGCTGGCGGCCGAAGCGCTGGACCGCGACGCTGTCCACGACCGGGAAGCGCGGCGTCGGGGCCGGGTGGTGCTGGCCGGGCTGGCAGCGCTGCAGCGCGCGCTGCTGGACGGCGGTGACCTGGCGGGGACAGTGGAGCGGCTTGCCCGGCTGATCGAGGAGATGCCAGAGGCAGCCGAGCCTCGGCTTGCCGCGCTGCTTGGCAGCATCGTGCTGCGGGCGCGGGTCGAGCTGGCGCGGCTGGGCCGGTGAGAGGCTGGGCCAGTGAGCGGTGGGTCAATGAGCGGGTGGGCGATTGGGCGGCTGGCCCGGGTCGCGCAAAATAGTTTCATGTCAGCCGCTTGAAGGCTCGTGATGTCCCCTTGGCGAGGCCCGGAGGCACCGCTATAAGCCCGCGCGTTGGTGACCGGGGTTGCGTTGGCACGGCGTTGGCATGCGGTGGCATGTCCTCGGAATTGTGCCGGCGCTGGGTTCCACGGACTGCCGCGCTCGCGCTAGGCCGCGGCAACAAGAAACGCAGGATCGATTGCTCATGATGGTGACTCTTCCCCCGGACTACCGCCCGACCGAGGATGAGGAGTTCATGAATCCGATCCAGGTCGAGTATTTCCGCCAGAAGCTGCTGCGTTGGCGCAATGACCTGCTGCGGGAAGCGAACGGTACGCTGGCCAGCCTGTCGGAGGGTGGCATCCGCGAGGCGGACGTCACCGACCGCGCCAGCGTGGAAACCGATCGGGCGCTGGAACTGCGCACCCGCGACCGGGCGCGGAAGCTGATCAGCAAGATCGATCAGGCGCTGACCCGGATCGAAGCCGGCAGCTACGGCTATTGTGAGGAATCCGGTGAGCCGATTGGGCTGCGCCGGCTGGAGGCCCGGCCGATCGCCACGCTGTCGATCGAGGCGCAGGAGCGCCATGAACGGATGGAGCGGGTGCACCGCGACGACTGAGGCGAGGCGGCCCCGGTGGGCGATGCTGGCGTAGGCCGGTGCCGGCGGGCCGTGGCGGGATGCGCGCCGGGGCACGATTTTCGCGACGGTGGGCGGAAAAGAGAGAGACGGTGGGCGGAATAAGAGAGAGAGGTTACATCGTAACTGCTCCCCGCCTACCCAGGACATCACGCACTACCGACGTGTTGGCGTGCAGGTGCGCCGCTGGAAGGGGCAAACCCGGCCACGGTTCGCAAAACTGCCCGCAGCGGCGTTCGCGTGTCGGGGGAACCGGTGCTGCACCCGGCGCGGACCGCGGCAAGCAAGCGGGCAAGCAATCAATCGGACACAGAGTTACACCGAGTGCACACTAAGTTTCACTGAGAGACAGTAAATGGCGCTGCGCGCAAGGTCACTTCGGCCAGCGCATCAATCACCAGCACGAAGCGCCATTAAATCTACTCGGTGAGACTTTGTGCGCACTCGGTGACAACTGAAGCCCCGGCGGGGGGCTGGCGTTCCGCCGGGGCTTCAGCACGCAAGTTCGCCGGCGAAAATCAGGCGCGGCGGCGCCGGCCGATCAGGCCCAACGCCAGCAAGCCCGGGCCGAGCAGCAGCATCGATGCCGGTTCCGGAACGGGGTCGCCTTCCTGGACGAGAATGACATCCGAACTGCTGCTCGTGCCCGGAATGTCAGGGAAGGAAAACAGACCGCCCGATTGCAGGTTGGTGGGATCGGTGTCGATCTCCGTGGCCAAGACCGAGGGCCCGAGATCATTGAGCAGGTCCGACAGGTCGGTGACGTCGCCGCCCTGATTTGTCTGGCCGGTTTCTCCGGTGCAACCGCTATCGCCGATGGCGCTGCACAAATCGTTCTGGGCGTTGGTGTAGGAATCGACGACGATGACGGCGAGTTTATCAACTGCGTTCGTTTCGGAGCTGCTGTCGTTGCCGCCTGGGTTGAAAGTGATGCCGTCGAGCTCGCCGTTCGACTTGTCGTAGTTAAGGTTGAAGCCCGGATTGGTCAGCGTCGAAGCATTCGACTGATCGGTGTTCACCGCGGTTCCCAGACTGGCGCCTAAATTGGGGCCGGAGCTCGCACCACTCACCAGCGACGACAGACTGGGGGATATGTCGGGAATGCCCAAGCCGATATCCGCCTGGGGATCGGCAAAGCCCTGGGCGTACCAGGCGCCTCGCCAGCCGAAGCCGGCACGCGCGATCGCGTATGCGGCTGCGCGGTTGCCCCCGAAGAAGGAGTAGGCATAGGCGTATGAGACGCTGCCAGCTCCAAGGGACAGGCCCCAGAAGTATGCTGTCCCCGCCGGGGAACTTGCGAGGGCAGCCGAATAGCTCCAGGTTCCTCCATTGATTGCGAGGAACGCCGCCGCTTTTGCGGGCCGAGGCCCGGCCAGGAAGCCGATTAGCAGTGCTACTAGCAGACTACGTGTGATGCGTTGCATCGCCGTCTCCTTTTGCTAGAGCGCCCCGGTCGTTGGTGGGGCAAATATTGTGCCAATTTCCTATATGACGGTTTTTCAACGACTTATCAGGCGGCGTGCCGCGAGGGTCGTGACGAGTTGTAAAGTTTTCCAACAGTGACACGATTTTTCCGAGACTTATCGGCCGAAGTGATCCGCAGGCCGGCAAACTGATTGTAAAATCGCCCGACATATTCGGGTATGCCGCTTGAGGGCCAAAGCAGCGAGCCCAAGGATAACGCAGAATTGAGCGTTACGTGGCCATATCGGGTTGGTGAAAGCAACGTAAATCGCGCTGCGGAGATGCTCGATGTGGCTGACCCGGAATGAAGCCAGCGCCTCGGCCGCCGCGAAAACTCCGGCGAACGTGAAGACTCCGGCGAACGTATCGGGAGGCCAGCTTCCGCCCGCGTTGCCGGCCCTCTATGATCGCGCACTGGTCCGCCGCGCCGGACCTTATGAACGAAGGGAAACGCCATGATCCGTCGCCGTCGCCTGCTGCAGGCGTCGACTGTCCTGCTTGCCGCGCCCGCGCTGGTGGCGCGCGCCAACGCCCAGTCGAAATTCGACTGGCAGCAGTTCAAGGGCCAGCACATCGAGGTCAACTACCAGCTTTCGCCGCGCGGCGACGTGGCCAAGGCCAACATGAAGAAGTTCGAGGACCTGACTGGCATCTCGGTCGGCTTCGAGCAGATCCCGGAACAGCAGCAGCGCCCCAAGGTGGCGATGGAGATGGCGACCGGCCATCCCAGCTTCGACGTGGTGAACGTCGGCATGCATGTGCAGAAGCGGCTGATCGAGAAGGCGAAATGGATGGCGGACCTGCGGCCGCTCATCGCCGACGGCAGCCTGACCAGTCCCGATTTCGACATGGCCGATTTCAGCAAGCCTTCAATGGAGGTGGCGACAGGCGCCGACGGCAAGCTGAACGTGCTGCCATTGAACCAGGATCTGTTCATCGTGTTCTGGAACAAGGCACTGTTCGCGGAGAAGGGTCTGAAGGCGCCGCCGCAGACGCTCGATGAGATGATGACGATGGCGCATCAGCTCACCGACGCCTCGAAGGGTGTCTATGGGTTTGTCGGCCGCGGCCTGAAGAACGCCAACATGACGTTCTGGGACGACATCCTGCTGAAGTGGGACCAGGAGACGGTGACCGCCGACGGCAAGAAGCTGCTGACCGACACGCCGGCGGCGATCGAGGCGGGCACGTGGTACCAGAAGATCATGCGCGACTGTGCCCCTCCAGGCGTGATCGGTTACAACTGGAACGAATGCCAGACCACCTTCATGCAGAGCCGCGCGGCGATGTGGTGGGACGGCATCGGGTTCTCCGCGCCGTTGCTGGATCCGACCAAGTCGAAGGTGGTGGATAGCGTGGCCTTCGCGCCCGACCCCGCTGGTAAGGTACGAAACTGCGCCACCTTCATCGATGGCATCGGCATCCCCGCCACCGCGAAGAACCCCAAGGCCGCCTGGCTGTTCGTGCAATGGGCGACCGGCAAGGAGATGCTGGGCGAGGTGCTGCGCACCGGGTCGGGCACGCCGGCGCGGCTGTCGGTCTATCAACGCGCCGACATCGTCAAGGGCAGCAAGTTCCCGCAGGAATGGTTCGACACGACGGGCGTCAGCCTGAAGATGGCGCGCTCCGGGCTGCCGGTGATCGTGCCGGTCACCGAGTTCCGCGATACGATTGGTATCGGGGTCACCAATACGCTCGCCGGCGCGGACGTGGCGACGGAGCTGAAGCGGGTGACGGCGCAGTTCCAGCCGGTATTGGACAAGTCGAACGAGACGTAGGCTCGGGACGGGCAAGTAGGCAAGTAGGCAAGTAGGCAAGTAATCAATCGGACACAGAGTTTCGCTGAGTGCACACAGAGTTTCACTGAGAAGATTTAGTGGCGCTTCGCGCTAGAGTCTTGGCGTGGCGCGAAGGCGCCATGGACCCGACTGGCGGGTGCGGATGTCCGGCGCACCCGACGCAGCGATCTGCCGCCGGCTACGCCACGGCAGATCCCAAGGCCGGGAAATCCGCGTCTAAGCCTGTCGCTCGAACGTCTGGACCCCTTCGGGGACGGGAACCCAGCCCTGCGCGCTCTTCATCCAGATAAAGGTGCCTGGCCGGAGCCAACTGGTGTCATCAAGAGTGCCGGGTTTGACGGCGACCATCTCCGGCGCGGACGCCAGAAGATGATAGATGCGGACCCCGCACTCGGGGCAGAACACTCCAGTAACCTCGTTGCCGCTGTCGGCGATGCGCGTGGATTGCTTCGTCGGACCGGTCACTGTCAGGCTGTCCTTCTTCACCGGCATGGACATGGCGAAGGCACTACCGGATTGGCGCTGACATTCTTTGCAGTGGCAGGCGAGCAACCGGATCGGTTCCGACGCCACCACGTAACGCACTGAGCCACATTGGCATCCGCCTGTGTAGGGCGCGGGCATGTTGCTTACTCCTGTATCGACCGACAGCCCCGAGAGATTGGGGCGACGAGGAGATGGCTACAGCCAGCGGTGACACTAGACAAATCGATTTTGAATATCTTGTATATCGATCTCAGTGATGGTGTCCGATCCCGTGAACCTCGCCTCGACGGATTTGAACTTGCTTGTGGCCTTTGATGCCTTGATGGCTGAGCGCAGCGTGACCCGCGCCGGCCAGCGCATCGGTCTGGGCCAGCCGGGCATGAGCGCGGCGCTTGCGCGTTTGCGCGCAACGTTCGGCGACGAACTGTTTGTCAGAATCCCGGGAAAGCCCATGCGGCCGACCACGCGCGCGATCGCACTGCATGGGCCGATTGCCGATATTTTGGCAGGCGTAAGTCGGGTTCTCGACGCTGGGGGAACCTTCGACCCTGCAACCGCACGGGCAAGCATCCGCATCGCGACCGGCGACCCGGCCGGAACGGTCGTGGCGCCGCGCCTTCTGGGGCTGCTCAGTAATGAGGCCCCCGGGATCAACGTCCGACTTGTGCCGCTCGACAAACGCGACGCGTTTGACCAACTCGACCGCGGCGATATCGACTTGGCCTTCTCCACGTTTACCAAGGTGCCGAAGCGCATCAGGCGGGAACGACTTTTTACCGATAGCTACGTCTGCGTTGTCAGACGCGATCATGCGCGCCCGGCCGTACATCAAACTGTCGATCTCGAAACCTACGTGACGACGCCTCATATACTGGCGACACTGGCGGCTGACGATCGCGGCATCGTGGATGAAGCGCTGGCCAAGCTCGGGCTCCGTAGACGCGTCGCGGTGACTGTGCCGAACATCTATCTTATTCCTCGCCTGGTGGCGGAAACCGGAATGATCAGCCACCTGCCACGTCGTATCGCCACCGAGATGCTGCGGGGCTACGATCTGGTGATGCTTTCCCCGCCGGTGGCACTCCCCGAGTGGCATATCGACATGTACTGGGGAGCTGCGTCTGCGTCAGAACCAACAACATCATGGATCCGATCCCGGCTGTCGGGCATTGGGCAGCAGATCAGGCTGACAGACGAGTAGGTCAAAGCGTAACGATCTTACCGAATTGGCCGCTGTTCTCCAGATACCGGTGACTTCCGTCATATCATCGAATTTGAATGTGCGATCGGTGATCGGCCTGAGCGCGCCACTCGCGAGGCCTTTCGTGACGTAGTCCACTGCGACCTTCCGACGTTCCGCGCCGCCCGTCACCAGTCGGACACCGTATCCCTCGACCACGCCATCTTCCTGATCATCTCCAGCACAGGGATCGGGGTGTCATCCTCGCGCAGTGCGCCACGCCCGGCGCGCGGGGTGTCGGCGCGCCCCTGCGTGGCCCGCGGCCTGCTTCGTGAGGCGATTCCGGCGGACCGGCATGCGTCGCCAGCGGCGTGAGTGACCGAGCGGATCGGCAGCAGCCCACTACGCCGGCGCGATGGATCAGGCTGGCGGGTGGTGCTCCTGGCGGCGGATTAGCTGGCGCCGCAGGATGATTTGATGTAAGGCATGGTAACTAACTCATGTCGTCCAGGAACGCGGATGCGCGCAATTGCAGCCACCGTCCCACCGTCCCGCTTTCCTCAACGGCATTGCCGTGCCGGCCGGCCGCAGCGACAAGCCGCGTGGTCGGGTCAACCCGCCCGGGACCAGCGCCCGAGGGCAAGCCTCCCGGTTGGCTGGCTGTTGTTGGGCAAGATTTGCCGGCCGCAGGCCGCGGTGCGGCAAGCCGTGTGCGGAGCTTGCGCCCGGGCGCTGCAATGGTGCGACCCGTGGCAGGCTCGACCGGGGCAAGTGGCGCGCGTGGAACAAGGCGAGGCGGGACGGGACGCCTGGGCGGTTCGTGGCACGGGCAGCCGGCGCTGCGCGGACGGGCTGGAGCGCAAGCCCGCACGGGCGGACGTGGCGGTGCTGGCGCCGTGGCGTGGGCGTCGGCAGGGCGGACGGCGCAATTCGTGATCCAATCCCATGAACCGTGAGAGCGGGGTGTGTCCGGCGCCAGTCCCGCTGGCGGACTGGCGCCGTGAGGCGACGGGTGATCGGCACGCGCGTGGCCGGGGCAAAGGCGACGAATGCGAGCGCGTCGACACCAACCCTGTGAACCGTGAGCGCGAGGTGTGTCCGGCGCAGGTGCCTCCGGCGGACTGGCGCCATGCGGCGACGGGTGGTCGGCAGACGCTTGGCCGCCGCGAAAGCGACGAACGCGAGCACTTCGACGCCAACCCTATGAACCGTGAGAGCGGGGTGTGTCCGGCGCAGGTGCCTCCGGCGGACTGGCGCCATGCGGCGACGGGTGGTCGGCACACGCTTGGCCGCCGCGATAGCGACGAATGCGACGACGTCGACGTCAACCCCATGAACCGTGAGAACGGGGTGTGCCCGGCGCAGGTGCCTCCGGCGGACTGGCGCCATGCGGCGACGGGTGAACGGCACACGCCTGGCCGCCGCGAAAGCGACGAACGCGAGCACTTCGACATGAACCCTTTGAACCGTGAGAACGGGGTGTGCCCGGCGCAGGTGCCTCCGGTGGACTGGCGCCTTGTGGCGACGGGTGGTCGGCACACGCTTGGCCGCCGCGATAGCGACGAACGCGAGCGCCTCGACACCAACCCTGTGAACCGTGAGAACGGGGTGTGTCCGGCGCAGGTGCCTCCGGTGGACTGGCGCCGTGCGGCGACGGGTGGTCGGCACGCGCATGGCCGGGGCGAAGGTGATGCATGCGAGCACTTCGACATCAACCCTTTGAACCGTGAGAGCGGGATGCGTCCGGCGCAGGTGTCTTCGGTGGACTGGCGCCATGCGGCGACGGGTGGTCGGCACACGCTCGGCCGCTGCGAAAGCGACGAATGCGGCGACGTCGACTTCAACTCCGTGAACCGTGAGAACGGGGCGTGCCCGGCGCAAGTGCGGTTGGCGGACGGGCGCCGTGGCGTGACTTGTGGCCGCCGCTCACCGGGCCGGGACGAAGACGGCGCGTCCGAGAATCTCGACATCAATCCCATGAACCGTGAGAAAGTGGCGTTCTCGATGCAGGTGCGGTGGACGGGCGGATGCCGTGCCACGACGGGCGGCCGGCACATGCTTGGCCGCCGCGAAAGCGACGAATGCGACGACGTCGACATCAACCATGTGAACCGTGAGAACCGGGGGCGTCCGGCGCGGCTGCCCCCAGTGGACTGGCGCGATGCGGCGACGGGTGGTCGGCACACGCTCGGCCGCTGCGAAAGCGATGAATGCGACGACGTCGACGTCAACCCTGTGAACCGTGAGAACGGCGCTTGCCCGGCGCAAGTGCGGTTGGCGGACGGGCGCCGTGGCGTGACTGGTGGCCGCCGCTCACCGGGCCGGGACGAAGACGACGCGTCCGAGAATCTCGACCTCAATCCCATGAACCGTGAGAAGGTGGCGTTCTCGATGCAGGTGCGGCGGACGGGCGGATGCCGTGCCACGACGGGCGGCCGGCGGTCGCCTCGCCGGGACGAGCGCGACGCGTCGGAGAATCTCGACTTCAATCCCATGAAGCGTGACAAGCCACCATCAGTGCGGGCATCCGGCAACTGTTGGGCGCCGCCCCCACCTAGAGCCTTGGTCCGCCTCGCGGCCAGAGCCCGCAAGCCGAGGGGGTGTTCCAGCAATTCTCATTTTGGCGCGCACGTTGCCCGTCGTCATGACCGGGCCTGTCCCACGCATCGGCGCGCCACCGACGGGGGGCACATCGCCGGGTCAAGGCCCGGCCATGACGATGAGGGCGCGGGCCGGGGGGCGCCTCCGGCAGCGGTGATCAGCTCAGAACGGCAACACGACATCCATCATCTGCTGGCCCCACCGCGGCGACTGCACGTCGGTCAATTGCCCGCGCCCGCCATAAGTGATCCGCGCCTCCGCCATCCGGTCGTGCGTTACCGTGTTGTCCGACGCGATGTCCTGCGGCCGCACCACCCCGGTGACCTGCAGGACACGCAACTCGCTATTCACCTCGATCTCCTGGCGCGCGGCCACGACCAGGTTGCCGTTCGGCAGGACCTGGGTGACGACGCCAGCCAGCCGCAGGGTCACCGCCTCACTGCGCTGGATCTGCCCGGTGCCGGCGTTGTTGTTGGCACTGTTGACGGAGACCAGCGAGCTCGGATCGATCGGTTTTGGCAGAATGTGCGACAGCAGGTTCTGCAGTCCAAAGAGGCTCGGCATGCCCCCGGTGTCGGCGCTGCTGCGGACCGCGGTGGTGGCGTTCTGGATGTTCGCCGAGTCCGTCATGTCGACGACGACGGTGATCACGTCACCCACCTGAGCGGCGCGTTGGTCCTTGAAGAAGGCGCGCGAGCCGCTGCGCCACAGCGCGTTGGCCTCGGTCGGCGTGGCCTCGCGGGCTGGCATCGGCATGGAAAGCGGTCGCCAGCCGGCCTCCTTCGTGGGATCGGCGGTGGTGGTCATCGCAGGCGGACGTCCGGTCTCGGACAGGCGCGACAATGCGCCACAGGCGCCCGGCAGCAGGCAGGCGGACAGCGCGGCGAACAGCGCCAGCTTGCGGCGCCCACTGGCGGGCGGGACAGCAACGCGACGCCGCCGGATCGGCCCGGTGCTTATTGGTCGGGCGCTTGTTGGCCGAGTGCTTGTTGGCCGAGTGCTTGTTGGCACAGTTCTCGGTGTCAGGGTACTCATTGCCAGGGTAGTCATTCGTGGAGTGCCGATCGGCCGGGTGCTCATTGGCGGGGTTCTCGTTGTCGGGGTGCCCATCGGCGGAGTGCTCATCGGCGGGGTTCTCATTGGATGACCACCGCGCCGCCCGGGGCCTCAGCGCCGGGGCGGCCGGGACCGCCGGCGACCTGCATCCGCGACGCACTGGGGGACACCCGGACACGGTTGGCGCCGATCACCTCGGCCTCGATCAACACGCGCGACACCGGGTTCATCACGTGGATGCGCTCGCCGGCCGCACCTGACTCCATGGCCTGGCCCTGGGCGGTCAGCACGATGCCGGGACTGTCCAGCAGCATCTGCACCTCGGTCCCGCGCCGGACCAGTTCCGGCCGCGCCAGATCGGCCATCGCCAGCGGCTGCCCCGCCGCGACCTGGCGGCGAAGCTGCAAGCCGATCGCGTCGTCGAGTTGGCGCGCCACCTCGTGGTTCGCCGCGGTGGCGTGGACGCGGGCCATGTGGACATCCTCGGCCCGCAGCACCGCGCCCGCCGGCAGCCGGGCCGTGGTGACCGGCAACTCGATGAGTTCGTCCACGCGGCCGCTGATGCGGGTATTGGTCGGCTCGATGCCGTCGGCGGTGATCGACAACACCGCGGAGAAGCGACCGGAGCCGCGATCCAGGTCGAGCTGGGACACCAACGGATGCGGCTCCACCTCGAACGGCACCACCGGCGGGGTGAAGCCGGTCAGGTCGATGTCGCAATTGTCGGGCGGCAGGCCGGACGCCGCCAGCGCGTCACGCAGGGCGTGGAGGGCGGCCTCACGCGGCAGCGGCCGGCCGGGCCAGTCCAGCACGGCGCGGTCGGCGTTGGAGGCGGGGTGCCAGTCCACACTGAACTGCCGCGCGATGGCGGCAAGTTGTGGTGCTTCCACCACGATGCGCGCGCCCGGCACCGGGCCGGGACCAAGCACCCGGTCGGCGCCCGAGCCGGCATCGTCGAACAGGTCGGACAGCTTCACTCGCGGCCCATGCAGCGTGGTCATCGTCCGCAGCGTTGCCGCATCGGCTGGCAGTCCGAAGCTGATCAGCGGACCACCGCCGATCAGCCTGTCCCAGGTCAGCGTGCCCCAGGTCAGCGTGGCCCGGGTCGGCGTGGCATCGTGGACAAACGGGCCATTGCAGACCACCGGGGCGAAACAGACCAACAGCACAATGCCAGCCAGCATGCTGGCGCAGCGGAACGGGCGGGACAATGGAGCCAGGCGCATCGCGCTCACCTCAGGTTGGTCAGGGTCGACAGCATCTCGTCGCTGGTGGTGATCACCTTGCTGTTCATTTCGTAGGCGCGCTGCGCGGTGATCAGGTTGGTGATCTCGGTCACGACGTTGACGTTGGAGGTTTCGATGAAGCCCTGCATCATCGTGCCGAAGCCTGTGGTGGCGGGGTTGCCCGCCACCGGCGCGCCGGACGCCGCGGTTTGCAGGAACAGGTTGTCGCCCTGTGCCGCGAGCCCCGCCTCGTTGGGAAACGACGCAAGCTGGAACTGGCCGACCGTGGTCGGTGCGGTCTGACCTTGCAGCGTTACCTGAAGCTGGCCGGAGGTGTTCACTGTCACGCTGGTCGCGGCGGTGGGGATCGTCAGCCCGGGCAGCACGGTGTAGCCGTCGGCGGTGACAATCGTGCCGTCGGGCGACAGGCTGAACGTGCCGTCGCGGGTGTAGGCGGTCTCGCCGTCGGGCAGGGTGATCTGAAAATACCCGTTGCCCTGGATCGCCATGTCCAGCGTGTTGGAGGTCTGCTGCAGGTTGCCCTGCTCGTTGATGCGATAGATGGCTGCGGTCTTCACCCCCAGCCCGACCTGCGCGCCGGACGGCACGATGGTGCCGGTATCGGAACTGTTGGAGCCGACCCGGCGCAGGTTCTGGTAGATCAGATCCTGGAACTCGGCGCGTTCGCGCTTGAAGCCGGTGGTCGTCATGTTGGCAAGGTTGTTGGAGATGACTTCCACGTTGGTCTGCTGCGCCTGCATCCCGGTGCCGGCGATATCCAATGAGCGCATGCGTCTGGTCCTTTTGGTTGCCAACTGAATGCTGGCCGTTTGGGCGTCTGGCTGCCCGTATCAGGTGTGGCTGGTGATCCTTCCTGGGGTGCGTGTGGCTTGGTCAGGTGCCTTGCGGCAGCAGCTTGTCGATCGACGATTGCTGGCGGTCGTCCTCGGCCTGGACCAGTGCGCTGACGAACTGGAATTGCCGCAGCCCATCCATCATGCGCGTCACCTCCAGCACCGGCTGGACGTTGGAGCCCTCGATCGCGCCCTGCACCAGGTTCGGCGAGGTGACCGGCGTGGTCGGCACATCGGCACGGAACAGCGCGCCGCCCTCGGCGGTGATCCGCATCGGGTCGGTGGGTTGCACGACGCCGAGCTTGCCGATCTGGCCGTTCCTGCCGGACAGAGTGCCGTCACCGCTGACGGTCACGTTGGTGTCGGCGGGGTCAAGCCGGATCGGCTGGCCGCCATCGTCGAGGACGGCGTTGCCCGCCGTGTCGGCGAGCGTGCCGTCGGGCATCAGCCCGAACCGGCCGCTGCGGGTCAGGCGTGCCCCGTTCGGGGTGGCGACAGTGAAGTACCCGCCGCCGGCCAGGGCCAGGTCAAAGGGATTGCCGGTTTGGGTCAGCGACCCGGCGGACTGGTCGCGCCAAGTGGCGCGATCCTGCACATAGGCGACGGACGTCTCGGTGCCGGCGGAGGTGGCGCCGCCCTGCCGGCTGAGCCAATCGGTGAACAGCGTCCGCTGCTCCTTGTAGCCCGGCGTGTCGGCGTTGGCGATATTTTGCGCCACGACGTCCAGGGCGCGCTGCGCGACGATCAGGCGGGAGGCGGCGACATTGGTGGCGAGGTTCATGGCGGGCCTGGGGTCAGTGTTCGGGCTGGCAAGCGCAACTGGAAGCGCAAGCCACGTGCCAGGGGCCGGGGCACGCAAAACCGCGGGTTTCGCCGCCATCGCCCTGCCGCGGCCGGCATCGTCTGCCGGGGGGCGGAATTTCCTGCCCGGCATCCGCGCCGGTCGTCGGCGCGCGGCGGACCCATGGGACTCGCACTCGGAACAGAAGGGGCGGACTGGCTTTACGTTTCCCCCCGTTCGCGCGCTTGGGCCGCGAAGAGCGGATCAGGGCCTGCCCCACCAGAGCCTGCCAGAAGAGATTTCAGCCGCCGATGAACGCCGATGAACTGGTTTCATGGGCGCACGATTGGCTTCAACTCGTGGATCAGTCACCGTTGCATCGGCGTTCTCGGCGTTCATCGGCGGCTAAAATTCCTTGCTTCTTGATCATGCAATCACAAGATGCAATCCGATCAGGGCCGCCAGCCTCTCCGCGCGGAGGGATCGACCGAAACCGCGAAACGCCGACTGGCGGAAAACCAGTCGGCTTGCTGACCAGTCACATCCAACAACGGCCAGGTACCGGTAGATTAATTGCAGAACACGACTCGCACCGGCGAGGTTCCGCAATAAGTCGTCCATTCGGCAGCGGTGGAGTCCGATAGGGGTCGTTCCATCGAATTGCTGTAACAGGTTGACCCGCGGCTGAAATTGTCTTCTTGCCGCGGGCCAGTGGGGCACGGATACTCCAATTGGACGGGAACTCAGGATTTCAGTGCCATACCGTTACAACCTCACTGTTACTGAAAGCGGCTCAATCAGCCGCTGACTTAACCGCCATACCGAGGCCGCGCGTCAGTTTTGCATTGCGCTACGGCACCGGCGCCGCTAAAGAGCCTCGTATGTTGGCTCTCCGACATCCTCGACCGTGACGGCATAGACTGCGCAGTCGGTGTTTGGCTGGGCGTAGCTCAGCTTGGTAGAGTGGCGAACCTGGAATCCGCAGGCCGTTGGTTCAAGTCCAGCCGCCCAGACCATCCCCCGAACCGTGATTGTGGCCGTAGCACAGTGGTAGTGCGGCGGACTGTGGCTCCGTCTACCTGGGTTCGATTCCCAGCGGTCACCCCACCGAAATCAGTTGCCCGGCTGATCGTTGCTGATCCGGCCCACCTGCAGGTACCTTGAGCCGGGTGGCGCCGGGCCGCCGCACCGCGCCGCGAAGCAAGCACCAAGGGCGCTGAACGCCGGGCCATCCCTATGTTCCCGATGGGCCGCCGGTACCAAATGCACCGCGCAAAGGCTTCGTTAACCGCTGCCTGTCAGCCTGTGCGTCGTCTGGCTGCCGCGCATGGCGCGGTCGGCACTCTGGAATGAGTTGATGGCATGAGCACGGCGGAAGAAGTGACTGAGACGGAAGCCGGGACCGAGCTGGTCGTCGCGGCAAAGTCGGGTCTCGACCGGCGCAAGCTGATCATGTTCGGCGCGCCGCTGCTGGTCGCCGGCATTGGCGCCGGGCTGTGGTTCACCGGCGTCCTGCCACGCCTGTTCGGCCTGTCGCACGACGCCCAGAAGCCCGTCGACACCGCCGCCGCGGCGCCGGTTTTCATCGACCTGCCGGAGATGGTCGCCAATCTCAACAGCAGCCCGCATCGACCCAGCTACGTGAAGGTGGTCGCCCGGCTTGAACTGGGCGCGCCAGGCGACGTGGAGCTGGTGAAGCTGGCGATACCGCGCCTGCAGGACTTGTTCCAGACCTACCTGCGCGAGATGCACCCTGACGAACTGCGCGGCGCCGCCGGCACCTATCGGCTGCGCGAAGAGCTGATCGACCGCGCCTCGATCGCGGCGGCACCGGCGCGGGTGAAGGATGTGCTGTTCACCGAGTTGCTGATCCAATGATACCGACCGCCCGACAGGATGCCCCTTCCGTCGTTTCGGGCGATCGACATCGCGCGCCGGGTTGCCCGCGACAGCGCGCATGCGGCCACGCACCTGACCAGGCGTCACGCCGGCCGCCCGCCGACGCGGTGCACAGCCAGGCATTCGGGCGGCTGGCATGAGCGGCGCGGCGGACGGACAATCCGACGAAGACCTTGCCGCCGCCTGGGGCGCGGACGTCGAGGGCGAGGCGACCGCCGATGGCGACCCAGCGCAGCCGGCACGGGTGCTGAACCAGGCAGAGATCGACAGCCTGCTGGGCTTCGACGAGGGACCCTCGGGCGGCGAGAACCGCACCGGCATCCAGCGGATCATCAGCTCGGGCCTGGTTTCCTATGAACGCCTACCGATGCTGGAGATCGTGTTCGACCGGCTGGTGCGCATCATGTCGACCAGCCTGCGCAACTTCACCTCGGACAATGTCGAGGTGGGCATCGACAATATTCTCAGCCTGCGCTTCGGCGACTACCTGAACTCGATCCCGCTGCCGGCGATGCTGGCGGTGTTCAAGGCGGAGGAGTGGGACAATTACGGGCTGATGGTGATCGATTCGGCGATGATCTATTCGATCGTCGACGTGCTGCTGGGCGGCCGGCGCGGCACCGCGGCGATGCGCATCGAGGGCCGGCCGTATACGACGATCGAGCGCACGCTGGTCGAGCGGCTGATCCGGGTCGTGCTGGCCGATCTGTCCGCCAGCTTCGATCCGCTGTGCCCGGTGACGTTCGTGTTCGAGCGGCTGGAGGTCAATCCGCGCTTCGCCACGATCACCCGGCTGTCCAATGCCACCGTGCTGGCCCGGCTGCGCGTGGACATGGAGGATCGCGGCGGGCGGATGGAGCTGTTGCTGCCGTACGCCACGCTGGAGCCGGTGCGCGAACTGCTGCTGCAACAGTTCATGGGCGAAAAATTCGGCCGCGATTCGATCTGGGAAACCCATCTCGCCGAGGAGCTGTGGAACACCGAGATCGAGCTCGACGTGGTGCTCGACGAGCAGATCATGCCGCTGTCGGACATTCTGGACCTGAAGCCGGGCAGCCGCATCATGTTGAACGCCGGGCTGGACGCCCCGGTGCTGTTGCGCTGCGGCACGGTGGCGATGTTCGAGGGGAAGGTCGGCCGCCGGAAGAACCATATCGCCGTCCGCATCGACCGCGAATTGATCCGCAATCAAGGGACGGAACGCTAGTGTCCCGGTTGCGCAGTCCCGATGCGGCGCCTGGTGTCACCCGCGACCCGCCCCAGAATGAGCCGCGCCGGTTGAGGTTTCGCTAACCAAGCCCGTGCACAATACGCGTCACGCAAATGCCCGACATACAATGGATCCTGGAGATCGTGCTGGTGGCGCTGCTCGCAGCCACGCTGTTCCATGCGGTGCGGCTCGAGCGCGCGCTGGGCGTGCTGAAGCGCGATCGCGCGCTGCTGGAAGAGCTGGTGAGTGACTTCAACGCCAGCACACGTCAGGCCGAAGCGGGGATCGACCGGCTGCGCACCGCGGCCGACGGGGCCGGGCGCCAACTCGCGCGGCAGATCGATGCGGCCGCCGGGCTGAAGGACGACCTGACATTCCTCAGCGAGCGCGGCGAACGCCTCGCCGACCGGTTGGATGAGCAGGTGCGCAACGTCCGGCCCGTGCTGGCCGAGGCGACGACAAATGACGCGCCTCGGCCGCGCAGCCAGGCCGAGCGCGATCTGATCCAGGCGCTGCGGATGGCCCGCTGATGACGCATATTCCCACCCCCCGTCTGCTGCCGCTGACCATCGTCGCGTTGAGCGGTCTGCTCATCGTGAAGTCGGCGACGCTGGTGCGCGCCGCGGTCGCCGGCACTGAGCAAAGTGCTCCCGGTAACAGTGTTGTTGGCGCTGGCGCTGGCACTGCGGCTGGCACCGGGGCCGGGGCCACCAACGCCGCGCCGCCGCCGCGTGTTTCGCCGTCTGCCGAACCTGCCAACCGGGCGGCGATTTTGCCGCCAGGGCCGCCGCCCGGGTTGCCATCCGCGCCGGCCCCGGCGCCGCCCGCGGCGGTCAGCGATGGCGAGCGAACCGTATTGCTGGAGTTGCGACAGCGCCGCCAGGAACTGGATGCGCGCGATACGACGGTGGCCGCGCGGGAGTCGACGCTGGCGGCGGCCGAACTCCGTCTCAATGCCCGCGTCGCCGAACTGGAATCGCTGCAGCACAAGCTGGAAGGCCTTGAGCAGGCACGCGAACAGCGAGACGACGCAAGTTGGCTAGGGCTGGTGAAGCTCTACGAGAGCATGAAACCGCGCGACGCGGCGACGATCTTCAATGATCTCGACATGAACGTGCTGCTTGGCGTCGTGGATCGGATGAAGGACGCCAAGGCGGCGCCGGTCCTCGCCGCCATGCAGCCCGACAAGGCCCGCGAGCTGACCACCAAGCTTGCCGCGCTGCGCACCAAGCGGGCCGCCGTGGCCCAAAGCAACTGAGAGCACGAAAGGTGCCGTGAGAACACGAAAGGGTCCGTGAAAGCACGAAAGGGTCCGTGAGAGCCCGAAAGGCCCCGGGCGATGCGCCACGTGATGAAAGTCCGGAGCATGCGAGACCAGTGTAGGAAAGGAATGCAAGAATGCCGATCGACAAGTCGATGAATGTGCTGATCGTCGACGACTACAAGACGATGCTGCGGATCATCCGCAACCTGCTCAAGCAGATCGAGTTCAACAACGTCGAGGAAGCCACCGATGGCGGTGAAGCGCTGGCCAAGTTGCGCTCGGGCAATTTCGGCCTGGTGATCAGCGACTGGAACATGGTGCCGATGACCGGGCTGCAATTGCTCCAGGAGGTGCGGGCCGATGCCAAGCTGAAGGGCACGCCATTCATCATGATCACCGCCGAGAGCAAGACCGAGAACGTCGTGGCGGCGAAACAGGCCGGCGTGTCGAACTACATCGTCAAGCCGTTCAACGCGGAAACGCTGCGTGAGAAGATCGAAAAGGTATTGGGGAATGCCTGACAGCATGCCAAGCGATTCGCTGGTGACCCGGCTGGCTACGATCCGTACCCGCTATCCCGCGTCCGACCCGGACATGGTCGTCGAGGTGGTGCGCTCGGTGCTGGCCTCGATGCGCGGCGATCTTGCATCCAAGGAGGTCTCGCTGCTGTCCGAGGTCGAGGCGCTGGGCCGCACCATCTCCACCGCCAAGGCCGAGATCGCGGCGCTGCGCGTCGACGACATCAACGCGAGCCACATTCCCTTCGCGACCGACGAACTCGACGCGATCGTTGCGCACACGGCATCGGCGACGCACGCCATCCTGGAAAGCTGCGAAACGCTGGACGAGGTCGGCACGGCGGTCAGCGGCGAGGTGGCGGCGAAGCTCACCGGCGCCACGACACGCATCTACGAGGCGTGCGGTTTCCAGGACATCACGGGGCAGCGCATCACCAAGGTTGTCGGTACGCTGAAGACGATCGAGACGAAGGTGGCAAGCATCATCGCCGCGTTTGGCGATCGATCCGGCACGGTCGCCGCCGCGCCGCCGGCGGAGGTCGCGGCGATTGGCGAGCCCTCGCTGCTGAATGGCCCGCAACTGCCAACCGCGGCGATGGACCAGTCGGACATCGACCGGCTGCTGGCTAGCTTCGACTGAGCGGTGGAATGTTGTTTCGCTGGATCGCGTCGGCTGTCGGGCGCCAGGTAGGGCGGAAAAGCGTAGCGTCTTCCGCTGTAGCGCTTGTCGCCGCAGGGCCTGCCGGCTTCGTGCAAACGCGGGGCGTGGCGGGGGGCGGCGACAGGCCCGCGTGGTTCGTCCGTGCGGTGGCGGAAGGCGCTTCGCTTTTCCGCCCTACTGTTTTCCGCCGTGCTGTTTGTTGGCTTGCGGTTCTGGGTGGCCTAGTGCTTTGGACCGGGCCGGCTCGCGCTGATCCCTCCACGCCGATCGAGGCGCGGGTCGGTAATCATCCAGGGTTCGGACGGCTGGTCTTCGAGTTCGACGAGCGCATAGCGTATCAGCAGGCCAGCGAAGCCAACCATCTGACGCTGCGCTTCACCAATGATGTGGTCATCACGCCGCCGGCCCATCCGCCGCATAATGTGGGCGCCATCTCCACGGGTGCCGGCCTGGTGGATCTCACCATATCGGCTGGCGCGACGACGCACGTCTCGTGGCTCGGCAATCGGTTGGTGGTGGACATTTTCGACCCGATCGGCGCCACGACCAGTGAGGTCCCGACTGGGGTGTCTCCGACTGGGGTATCTCCGACTGGGGTGTCTCCGACCGGGGCATCCCCGAGCGCGATATCCCCGGGTGGGGCATCGCCAGGCGGAGCGCCGCGGGGCGGGGCCGCAGCGAGCGGTGCACCACCGAGCGCGGTGTCACCAAGCGGGCCACCGACCGGGATCACCGCCGCACTGCCGCTGCCCCCGCCGCCGGCCCCGTCGCCACCGCCGGCATCGCCATCTACCGGTGCAGCGCCGCCGACGAGGCAGACCACCGCTCCACCAGCGTCCACCCCGACCGCCGCGCCTGTGCCGCGACCGATCGTACCGCCGCCACCGATTGCGCCGCCGATGGTGCCGCCGCCAACCGCGCCATCGCCAGTCCTCGCGACGCCGGGCAAGCAAGCCGCAAGCGAGTCAACCCAGCCAGCCCCATCCACCGGGCTACCGCCCACGCAATCGCTACCCACGCAATCGCCACCCGCTCAATCGCTACCCGCTCAATCACCGCCGGATGCCGGTGCCGCGCCGCCAGTCTCGACCACCGGCACGCCTGGCCCGGTCGCACTGGCGGCCACCAAGACGGAAGCGCCGAAGTGGACCAGCGCGACGCTGTCCCTGCCATTTCCGCCCACCGTCGGCGTTGCCGCGTTTCGTCGCGGCGGCAGCGCATTGGTGGTCTTCGATGAACGCCGGCCGATCGATCTTTCCGGCGTGCGTGATGACCCGGTGTTCGGCGCGGCCACGATCCAGTTGCTGCCGGCCGCCACGGTGTTGCGCCTGCCGCTGCCCGCCAACCGGAGTTTGGCGATCAGCCAGGCGTCGCAGTCCTGGCGGCTCGCGGTGATCGAGGCCGCCACTCCAGCACAACCGATCCCGATGCGAGCCGAAGACGGGCAGCTTAGCCTGCCGGTTGACGCGGCGAGCGAGGTGGTGGCGATCGCCGACCCCGAGACCGGCGCCACCCTGCTGGTGGGCACCCAGCTTGCCGCCGGACAAGGCTTCCCGACATTGCGCCAGATGCCCGATTTCAGCCTGCTGCCGACCTGGCAAGGCGTCGTGATCGCGCCACTGTCGGACCGCGTGGAGCTGCGGGTCGTCAATAGCGGGTTCATGTTGACCGGTCGCAAACCGGGCCTGGCGATGTCGCCCAGTTCCGCGACGATGCAAGCCCAGGTGGACGCCGCCGGCATGACGCGGCGATTCGATCTGCGCAGCCGGCCGCTGCCGACGCTGGTACGGCGTTTGCGGGAACAGGTCGTGGCGGCGGCGATGGCCGCGCCCCTCACCCGCGGACGGCTGCGCCAGGCAACGGCGGAAACCATGATCGCGCTCGGCCTCGCGCCGGAAGCGCAGGCAATGCTGCAACTGGCGACAGCCGACGACCCCGCGCTCGGCGAGAGCGCCGACGCGATCGGGCTCGGCGCGATCGCCGCCTTGCTGGCCGGCCGCGTCGAGGACGCTGGCGGCATCGATGATCCGCGGCTCACCGGCAGCGACGAGGTGGCGCTGTGGCGCGCGGTGCGTGCAGCCGAGATCACCCCCGGCTCGCCGCTGGCCGCCACCGGCTTCGCCGCCACCGTGGCGTTGATCGACGTCTATCCGCAGGCGCTGCGCCGGCGCCTGTTGCCGCTGGCGTTCGAGACGATGATCGAAGGTGGTCAGGCGGCGGCGGCGGCGCGGCTGCTCGGGCGCCAGGGGGACAACGACCCGGCGCTCACCTTGGCGCGTGGCATGCTGCGCGAGACCAACGGCGACACTGACGGCGCGCTGGCCATCTACGACGCACTGGCCGCCGGCCGTGACCGGCTGCTGCACGCGCGCGCGGCGGTTCGGGCGGTCGAGCTACGGTTGAGCGCGGGACGCATCGACGTGGCACATGCGGCGGACGCGCTGGACAGGCTGCTCTACGCCTGGCGCGGCGACCGCCGGGAACTGGCGCTGCGCGAACGGCTGGCCGACCTGCGGGAGCAGACTGGCGCGTGGCGGGTCGCCCTGGCGCTGCTGCGCGACACCGAGGAAATGTTTCCCGATGACAAGGATGCGGTCCACGCCCGGCTGAAAGCCACCTTCGCCCGCCTGCTGCACGATGACGCATTGGACCGGCTGGCGCCGCTGGAGCTGGTGGCACTGGTCGAGGAGAACGCTGATCTGCTGCCGGATGGGCCGGCGGGTGAAGCACTGGAGGAGCGCCTGGCCGACCGCCTGGTGGAGCTGGACCTGCCGCGGCGCGCGGCATCGGTGCTGGAGAAGCTGACGGCCTCGGCACCCAGTCCGGCCGGCCGCGCTGGGTTCGCCGCTCGGCTGGCGGTGTTGCGGCTGCGCGAGCACGACCCGAGCCGCGCGCTGGCAGCCCTTGCCGCGACGACCGATCCGACACTGCCCTTGCCGCTGATTGAACGGCGGGCGCTGCTGGCGGCATCGGCGCATGCCGAGTTGGGTGACACGACCCGTGCGGTGGAGGAGCTCGCCAAGCTGGGCACCGCGACAGCCGACCTGGCGCGGGCGACAATTCTGGAGCAGGCCAAAGACTGGCCGGGCGCGGAGCGCGCGCTGGCCGACTATGTCACCAAGGCGGTGCCGCCGACCGGAATTATGGGTCCGGCGCAGCAGCGCACCCTTGTGCGCTACGCCACCGCGGCGGCGCAGGCCGGCGACGACGGGGCGCTCGCGTTGCTGCGCACCAGGGACGGCCCACGCATGCCCACCGGGCCATTTGGGGACATGTTCCGCCTGCTGACCGCGGAGCCAGTGCATGTGACCGCCGACCTGCCCCGTGCCGGCCGCGAGACGGCGCTGGCGCACGATCTGCCGAAGGCCCTCGACGCGCTGAAGCCACCGATCGGCACACCATAGCGCCGCGAGAGTGCGCACGGGAGCGCCCCGGGGGGGTGCGCCCAGGGATGCGCATTTGGAGTTTCTCACGCGCGGGGCAGAATATTGCTTGCATCACCCCCCCCTATTCCTTATGTCCCCCCCTCTTGGCCCAAGGGGGTGATCGCGCCAATCGCGGCGCCCAACCGGCCGTCTACTGGTAGGAAGGGGTTCGAAATGAACGCTCTAAGCCCACTGGGGATGGTCTCGGAACTCCCGAGCGTGAACCAGACGTCGTCCACCGAGGTGGCGAAGGACTATTTTGTCGAGAAGGACGGCGTGAAATTCGCCGGCATGCACCTGCTGGTCGATCTGTGGGGGGCAAACAACCTCACCGATCCGGCAACGATCGACCGTGCGCTAAGCGAGGCTGCCGAGGCGGCCGGCGCGACGATCCTGCACAGCCATTTCCATCATTTCGGTCCCGATGGTGGTGTGTCCGGCGTGCTGGTGCTGGCGGAGAGTCATATCTCGATCCACACCTGGCCCGAGCGCGATTTCGCAGCGATCGACATCTTCATGTGCGGCGCCTGTGACCCGTACCTGTCGCTGCCGGTGCTGAAGACAGCGTTCCAGCCGGCCTCCATGCTGCTCGACGAGCAACGGCGCGGCCGCATCGCCTGATCCCGGAAGACCGCGGCGATACCGCATGGCCCGGGCGGCAACGCCCAGGGCCATGTTGGCGTTTGGCCATGTTCGCGTTTGGCCATGCTGACGTATGGAGTGACGACGATGGCGAGCGATGTCTGGCTGAATGAGACGCTGTATCCCGACTGGGGACAGCGCTTCCTGGTGAAGCGTGAGCTGGCGCGCGTGCAGAGCGCGTTCCAGGACATCGTGATTTTCGAAAGCACCAGCCACGGCCGGGTGATGGTGCTTGATGGCGTTATCCAGATCACCGAGGCGGATGAGTTCGTCTACCAGGAGATGCTGACGCATGTGCCGCTGCTGGCGCACGGCGCGGCGGCGAACGTCTTGATCATCGGCGCCGGCGATGGCGGCGTGCTGCGCCGCGTGTTGCAGCATCGCCAGGTGCGGCGCGCGGTGATGGTGGAGATCGACGGCGAGGTGATCCGGCTGTCGAAACAATTCCTGCCGGAGATCGCCGGCGCGGCGTGGGACGATCCGCGCGCACAGGTGATCGTCGGCGACGGCATCGATTATGTGAAGCGCGCGCCGGATGGTGCGTTCGACGTGATCATCGTTGATTCCACTGATCCGATCGGCGTCGGCGAGGTGCTGTTCACCGACGAATTCTACGCCAACGCCGCGCGCATCCTGACTGGGCGCGGGGTGGTGGTGAACCAGTGCGGCGTGCCGTTCATGCAGGCCGACGAACTGCGCGAGACCAGCCTGCGGCGGGCGAAATTCTTTCCGCACGTCAGCGCTTATGTTGCCGCGGTGCCGACCTATGTCGGCGGTTTCATGACGCTCGGGTGGGCGGCGAAGGATGTCGGGCTGACGCGGCTGGCGGTGCAGGAGATCGGGGCACGGGCGGAGGCGGCTGGGGTGCTCGGGACCACGCGGTATTGGACACCGGAGATCCATGTCGGCGCGTTCAACCTGCCGCCCTACATCGCGCAGCATTTGCCGGCCTAACACCAGCCGGTACCCAACTCGGACACCGACCGCGCACAACTGATTGCATGTTTGAAAAGAGCGAACATGGCTCGCGCACCTGACCGCACGGAAGGCCGCTGTCGCGAACTGGCGATTGCCGCCGGTGTGGACCCTGACAGCCGCGTCGAGAAGCCTGGCAGCCCGCGCGGCATGCCCGCCTGGTGCACGTTCCGCGACGCGGCGCGCGCGGAGCAGAACGCACGCGAGCAAGCCGCGGCAGCCGCCGCCATGGTGAACCTGCGTCCGCAGGAACCTCGGTTTCAGAACGCGCCACTCAAGGTGCTCGGCGAGCACGACGCCGCAACGATTACCCAGATGCGCAACTGCATGGCGGTCGGCAACGCGGTGGCGGGCGTGATCTGCGCCGATGGCCATCTCGGCTATGCCCAGCCGGTCGGCGGCGTGATCGCGTATGAGAAGCAGATCAGCATCTCTGGCGTCGGCTTCGACATCGGTTGCGGCAACATGGCGGTGCGGCTCGATACGCCGTACGAGGCAATAAAGGACGTGGTGCCGTTGGTCCTCGGCGACATCCGCAAGGTCATCTCGTTCGGCGTCGGCCGCAGCAATGACGAACGTGTCGAGCATGCGTTGTTCGACGATAACGACGCGTGGCGGGAATCCGACATGGCGGCGTATCGGCAGAAGGCCAAGCAGCAGCTTGGCACGGTCGGGTCGGGCAATCATTACGTTGACCTGATGCGCGACGAGGCTGGGTTCGTGTGGATCGGTGTGCATTTCGGCAGCCGCGGCCTGGGCCATACCAGCGCCATGCGCTACCTGAAGGAGGCCGGCAGGACTGACGGCATGAACGTGCCGCCCGCCGTGGTGGACGAGGACAGCGAGCTCGGCCTGCGCTACATCGCCGCCATGCAGCTTGCCGGGCGCTATTCCCATGCCGGCCGTGAGTGGGTGGTCGAGCGGGTGCGCCGCATCATCGGCGGCACGGTCACCGACATGGTGCACAACCATCACAATTATGCATGGCGCGAAACGCATGACGGCCGCGATCTCTGGGTTGTGCGCAAGGGCGCGACGCCGGCGTTTCCGGGCCAGCGTGGGTTTGTCGGCGGCAGCATGGGCGACGATGCCGTGATCATACAGGGCGTGGACGGCCCGGAAGCGCGCGCGTCGCTGTATTCCACGGTGCACGGCGCCGGGCGGCTGTTCGGTCGCAAGGAAGCCAAGCGCCGCTTCACGCGTGCGCAGATGGATGCGTGGTTGCAGGAGCGCGGCGTGATGCTGCTGGGCGCCGATCTGGACGAAAGCCCAATGGCCTATCGGCGGCTGCCCGACGTGCTGGCGAGCCACGCCGGATCGGTAAAGGTGCAGCACCGGCTGCGTCCGTTCGCGGTGGCGATGGCGGGTGATGGAGAGTTCGATCCATGGAAGGACTGAACCTCTGGGTGATCGCCCCGCATCGGTTAGCGTAGGGTTCGACTAGCGCGGCTGCGGGCGGATAAACTCCCGCGCCACCGATCCCCCCGGTCAGGACCCCGCCATGAAGATCGCCACCTGGAACGTCAACTCGATCCGCCAGCGCGAGAAGCACGTGCAGCGCTGGTTGGAGCGCGTGCAGCCGGACCTTCTTGTGCTGCAGGAGATCAAGTGCGAGGCCGCCGGCTTCCCGGCGCTGACCTTCAATGGTATCGGCTATCAGAGCGACGTGGTCGGGCAGAAATCCTACAATGGCGTCGCCGCACTCAGCCGGGTGCCCTTCACCGTCACCCACCGGACCCTGCCCGGCCTGCCGGCCGACGACGTCCAGTCGCGCTACATCGAGGTGGAAGCCGAGGGCGTCACCGTGATCGGCATCTACCTGCCGAACGGCAACTCGGGTGGCGAGGCCGGCTTCGCCTACAAGCTGGCCTGGATGGATCGGCTGGCCGAACGCGCGGCGGCGCTGCTGGAGGCCGACACGCCGTTCGTCATCACCGGCGACTTCAACGTGGCGCCGACCGACGACGATTACGCACCCGGCGCGCTCGCGCCAACCGACGCCTTGGTCCGCCCGGAAAGCCGTGCCCGCTTTCGCCGCCTGCTGTGGCTTGGCCTGACCGACGCGATCCGCGCGCTGCACCCGACCGGACGCGTGTATACGTTCTGGGACTACCAGGGTGCCGCATGGCCACGCAATTCCGGCCTGCGGATCGACCACGCGCTGCTGTCGCCGAGCCTGGCGGAACGGCTGGTCGCCGCCGGGCCCGACCGCGAGGAGCGGGGCGCCGACCAGCCCTCCGACCACGTCCCGGTGATGATCGAACTCGCATGAACGCCCGGGCCTGCACGCGGTGCGCCGACCGCCAGATCGAGCACTGACCACCGACCACCGAACCCTACTCCCAGTGCGCGGGCCGCCAGACCCATTGGCCGGCCTGCGACGACCAGGCCCAGTGCCCGTCCATCCAGTGGTGGAAGCGCATTTCACGGATTACGTAGTGGCCACTGATCCACACATACTGCACGCCGTTCCAGTGCCAGTGTCCCGGCTCCCAGATGTAGCTATCGCCCGGCGGCGGCGGCGACGGCTCGTAGCGTGGCGGCGGCACCGGCCCGTATGGCATCGGCGGTTGCGCCAGCGCCGGGCCGGCGAGGCCAAGCGCAACAATTCCGATGGTCACCGCCCGTTTCATGCCGGCCCTCCTTATACGAAGTCTTATAGCCGAGGCTACGTCCGGGCGGACCTTGTGACCGCGTCGGCGGCAGCATAGGACGCACGATTTATGGCGAAGCCTCGACGGGTCGTTTCGTAAGGTTTTCAATCCCGTCATGATGGTCCGTTCCAGCACCGCGGGCCGGACACTCCGCGGCGCGCGCAACTCTGATTTGGGCAGGCTGCGGCAATCCGATTTGTCATGGCCGAGACCGACCATATCATAACGTTGTAGCAACACCGTTGTGCCACACCCAGAATTGCCGACATGGCACTGGCGACCGGGCGATGCGTGGAGTACCGGTGTCGACCCGCGACCACGGTTTGCGCCGGCGACAGCCAACGTTTGACCGACAGCGCCGTGCCACCAGCAGTCCGCCTTGATCGCGTACGAAACAGCCGCGCCGATCTCGCGCGCGATGTCAAACGCAGGAGGCAACGACCACGCCGGGCGTCATCCTGACCGTGCTCGATCACCCTGAGGCAGCCAGCGGATTGCTGGCCGCCGCGGCGTGCCTCGCGGACCTCGCCGGCGGCACCCACATCAACGTTCTGGCGGCGCGCGTGCCGCCCGCGTCGACGATCATGCCCTCGGAAGAGGTGCTGACACGCCACACCGAGACCCGCCTGCGCGCGCAGGAGACAACTAGGGTGGCCTCCTTGAAGGCGATGTTCGACGCCTGGAACGCGACCGCGGGACGGCCCCGCGGCTCGACCGAGTGGTTCGATCTCGAAGCTCCCGCCGATAGCCTGATCGCCGAATGGGGCAGGCGCGCCGACATCATCGTCATGCAACGACCGGAGCGCCGCGAGCATGGCGCGGCCTCGCAAGCGCTGTCGGCGGCATTGTTTGAAACGGATCGACCTGTGCTGGTTGTCCCGCCGGGTGCCGCAACGCCGTTCGGCCAACGCGTCGCGATTGCCTGGCGCGACGACCCACACGCCACCAGAGCGGTGCTGTCGGCCCTGCGCTACACCAGGCAAGATGCCAGCTTGCATCTGCTTGCCGGCATGCGCCCCGGCGCGCCGGAGCCCGCGATCCCCGACATCCTGGTGGAACACGGCATCGCGGCCGAGCTGCATATCATCCTCATCGGCGAGGACCCGTTCGGCGGCACGCTGCTGGGCCGCGCGCACACGGTCGGCGCCGACATGCTGGTGATGGGTGCCTACGCCCACAGCCCGTTGCACGAACTGATCCTTGGGGGCGTCACACGCTACCTCATTGCACATGCCGATCTGCCGGTTCTCATGCGTCATTAGGATTGACCATGGCGGAGGTGATCCTGGCCGTGCTTGGACGCCGACAAACGGCCCACGCTGTGCTGGACGCCGCCCGTCGCCTCGCCGCCCTGGTTGGCCGGGCGAGCATCGTCGTCCTGGCGGTCGACGCACCACCGCCGGCCTTTCCCCTCGCCGCCGAGGCCTTGATGGCGGAACTGGGGGATGTCGCGGCCTCACGCCGGCGCGACCGCAGGCGCATCGCATCGCTCCGGGCAGGCTTCGATGCCTGGGCCAGCGGCGCGCGGCAGGCAGGCGTCGCAGTGCAATGGAACGAGGTCGAGGGCGCCGAGATGGAAGTTGTCGAGGCGCACGGCCGCCGGGCGGACTTCGTCGTCATTGCGCGGCCGACGGAAGACGACGATGCGCCGACCCGGCATGGGTTTCAGGCCGCGTTGCTTCACACCGAGCGCCCGGTGCTGGTCGTGCCGGAGGCACGCGTTGTGGGGACCGTGCCGGAGGCGCACGCTGCACAGACCGTGCCGCAGGCGCGCGCCGCGGAGACCGCGCCGAATGACAAGTCCGCGCGGTTGGGACGCTGTGTTGCCATCGCGTGGCGTGACGACAGCCGCACCGCAAAGGCGGTGATCCCGGCGCTGCGCCTGCTGGGTAGTGCGGAGCAGGTGCATCTGCTGGCGGGGGTGCGCGAGAAGGCGGCAACCCCTGTCATTCCCGCGGTGCTGCGGGACCACGGGATCAGTGCCAGCCTGCACGTCCTGCCGATCGGGCAGGAGGCGTTCGGCAAGGCACTGCTGCAGAAGGCGCATGAACTCGGCGCCGATATGCTCGTGATGGGCGCCTACGCCCACCGTCCCCTGCGTGAAGCGATCTTCGGCGGAGTGACGAGGTACATGCTCGATCACTCCGACGTGCCGGTGCTGATGCGGCATTAAACGTGTTGGGGGACATGTGTTCGGGGGAGTGCCGCCCAGGGCAATCGACTGACCAGCGCAAAGACCGACGAGACCGCGGCGCCACAAGACAGTCGCAGGTCATGCGATGGGGGCACGTGCCGGAGCCCGGTGCAGGTGCCGTTGCAGACTCTTCCAGCGCCGGCGCGCCGCGCGGTTGAGCAGCGCGGCCGGCGCCGCGTCGGAAACCGCCGGGTCGCGTTCTGGTGCATGGGCTTTTGCAGACTGTTGGATCGGGCCGCCAGCCATGGCGCGCGCCGCGACCGGGCTGACGCCGCTCCAGTCGGCGGCGGGTTCAGGTGCATGGGCTTTTGCCTGCGTGGCCGCCGGCGCGGCGGGTGACGCGGCCAAGGCAGCGGCGTCCATGTCGCAGGCGCACACTGGTGCATGGGCTTTTGTCGCACAGTCCGGGGAGACGCCGCCCGCCACGCCCCTGCCCGCCCGCCCCATGAGCGTTGGGACAAGCTGGGAAAGGAGAAAATTCTCCCCCTCCCCTTGAGGGAGGGGGTTGGGGGGAGCGGTCGGGGCACGCGAACCTTCCGTGTGACCCCGGCACCGACCCCCGCCCGCCCGCCCCGCCCTCCCCGCCTCCGCGATCGCCAACCGCCACGGTGCCAGCGCCTCCGCCTCCGCCCGCAGCACGGCGCTATCCTCCGCCGGGGTCAGCCCGCCGGTCGGCGGGAGCGGCGGCATCAGCTCCGACGGCACCTGCCACAGGCGCGCAGCAAAGTCCGGCGGCAGCAGGTCCACGCAGCACACCGCCGCGTTGCCCACCTGGCCGCGCCGCAGCGCGGTGAGGCTGTAGCGGATGCGCGCCCGCATCTCCGCGCCGTAGCCGCCGTGGATGGTGCGGGCGGTGCGCAGCCGCGCCGTCCCCTCTTCGGTGCGCGGGCCGGTGCTGCGCCCGCCATGCCTGCGGCAGCGCAATTTGCCGTGGATCGCGGGCGCGCGGCACGGGCAGCCGCCGCGGGTGCGCGCGCCGCAGCGCAGCGAAAGCCCGAGGTCCGGGTTGCCGCGCCGTTTGCCCGCGAGCGGCGGCGCGGAATCGAGGCAGGCTGGCGGGCCGGCCGGCACAGCGGTGGCGGCGGGTGATGGCTGCGACATGGATGCGATCCTGGTAAACGTCCCAAGCGCTAAGGGTATCATTTCCTAGGAAAGAAAGCAACGACTGGGTGGTGGGTGTGCGGCAGTCGGGTGCTGCCGCTTTCGCTGTCATTGCGGGCGCAGCAAAGTGGCCCCCCCGTGGTTGCGGGTCGTAGGTCGGTTTGAATGTGCGCGGTCGGTGGTTACGGGAGGTAGGACGCTCGGGTCGCCAACGACCGATATGCGCCCTTATCGGTCGCCCTCGGGGTCAGTTAATACCGCCTCAGAAGTTGCCATTCAGGTAGCCGATCCCCATACCCACCGCACTTGATTTGCAAGCGGTTCAGGTTGAAGCGTTGGTTCCGGTTTCCAATGGTGAGGAACGCCCATGCATGATGAGATTAGTCGACTGCTTGCCACCCAGAAGGTCGTGCCTTTCCTCGGTGCTGGCATCTCACGCCAGCAGCTCGGCTTCGCCGCGCCGGGCCTACGTAACCGTCTTGCGAAAACCATGGCAGAGCCACCGCACCAAGATACAGACCTCGCTGCCGTGGCACAACTCATCGAAGACCGTATTGGTGAAAACAACTTCGCTGCCGAGCTCCGTAAGCACCTTCAACGGAACGAATTCAACGACACGTTGGCAACGACCCATTTACTCGTGCTGAGCTTGGACTGCGGCGTTGTGTACACCACCAACCAAGATAATCTCTACGAACTCGCGTGTGCTCGCTACAAACGACCGCACAGGGTGGTTGTCACGATCAAAGATATAGCTGACGCAGGGCCGGGCGAGCGGCTTTACATCAAGTTCCACGGTGACCCAAGCGTTCCCGCTTCGCTTGTTTTCACGACGAACTCCTACAAGCGGCGGATGCATGGGCCAGAGAATTTCCTGGATATCCGGCTGCGGTCCGACCTACTCGGGAAGGGACTTCTTTTCATCGGCTACAGCATGCAGGACGAGAACTTGCGGGAGCTTATGCAGCAAATCCAGCGCGCATACCACGGCGCAACGCCTGCTTCCTACCTAATAGCGTACGATCACCAGCCGGAGATGGAGCGGCTGACCGGGGAGTTTGGAATACGCATTGTGAACCCGAGGGCGCTCATCCCAGACAGTCAAAGCAATGCAGAAGCCTTCGAGCGATGGCTGCAACTGCTGTGCGACACAACTATGCAGCACCAGACGAGGCGAGCACTAGGTGAACTTTTCACATCAGAATTGCCCACTCCTGTCCTAATCGAACACCAGCTCAATGCGCTGGAATACGTTGCCAAAAGCGAGGGCGTAGCCTCCGCGTTGAAAGCGTTTCGCTCCAGCGTGGACACCGCATTTATACCCGATCATTTGCAAAGGCGAGTGGCCGAGGTCGTGGTCGTCATTGCCGAGAAGATCGTCAATGTCGAAGAGATTAGGGATCTGAAGGCAGCTCTCTTCAACATGTTTCTGAACCCAGAGCATGCTTTACTCGCCATGGCTGCGTTTATGGCGGCCTGCAATATCCGCAACGTCACGACAGGGTTCGATGGCTCTTACGCTATCGTATCATCTGTTATGCATGAGGAGTTCTGGCCCATAGCGGCAGCCAACGCTATCGAGATGCTCCTCGGCGGTGGATATGAAATCAGCGATGGCTTCCGTCAGTTCGCCGACTACTGGTTCAAGGACTTTGGGGGTCTGAGTGACGATATTCGGCCTTGGGTTGCCCAACAGATTGAAAGAGGCTGGAAGGGGTCGGGGAGAGAGTCTCCCTCGGCACAAGCAGCCCGTCTTGGGCCCAACTACAAGCCTCCATTCCACGTAAGACGTTTTCGCGATATAGTGAATAGCGTTGAGCAAATTTTTCCTAAACGGCTAAATCTACCAAAACGAACTCTCTAGGCTAATCTGCAACGATCATCACGATTCCGTCCTGACAGAGGGCCGCCTGCTTCCGACCAACTAATGCTGTTTCGCGCCCATCGCGGTCATCTAGCCAAAGAGGGTGGCGATCCACAAGCAGTCGTAACCTCCGATGCAAAATCGGCGAAAGTCATTCATCGAGCTCGTTTGGCATTATGTGGATCAGCCGCTTTGTCAGAAAGTCAAAGTTGGTTAGGATATATCAGGAAACTGAGCTTAGATGATCCCGCATGCACGGCTTCCACCAACTTGATGATGTGAAAAATATCGATGTACCAGAGGATCGCGTTGCCGAGATCGTTCAAACCAGCTCGGACGACCATGCCGCAAAGCCGGCCTTTGGTTTCGTCAAAAACCGGTGCGCCGCTAATGCCGTCTAGGCTGTAGAAGTTATGGCCGGCATAGGTTGCGAGGGCTTGCCGGAGAAACGGGTCTAACGACCTTGGACCCACATCATGGAATTGCAAGTCGCAATATCCGCCTGTGATGCTTTCGGCTTCGCAATCGACGAGAGTTTTCGTGCTTAGGAAGCCGTAGACCTTCAGTATATGGGCGGTGTCGCTCGTCCCTGCCGTACCCGGACCGATAACATACGCCGTGCCGCCGAAGAACTCCGGGCCAATCTCATCCGAAAAGCAGATGAGAGCAATGTCTTGAAGTTCACTCTCTGGGTCGTCGATCCGCGCAACCCTCTCAATAGAGGCGGGGCGCATACCAATTGCCAGAACGGGGCTAGGCGCGACGAATAGCTGACTGGCGCCCTCATCGCCGATGACGTGCCTGCAAGTTAGGCCGTAACACCTGCCCCCGAAATTAACGACAAAGAGAGAGCCCCCGTGGGAGTAGGGCCATTCTTCGCAATCGGTCTGATACAGGACCGGCCTAACCGCTGCTTTGATATCCTGTCGCATAATGCACCACACCTTGAAGGAGGAATTAGTCCGACTTCGGTCGGGTCCGCTGACCTTGCAGCGGCCTATCGTACGCTAGTTGCTCGCGAGATAGCGGTTTCGCCACCATTTCTGCGAGCCCGCAACGTGATGATACCGAACGTCTGTTTCCTTGGGTAGTGTGCTCCAAAGCGGAATGGCAGCAAACGGCCGATTGTGACCGATCAGGTAGCGGCTTCGAACTACTGCTCCGGGTCGAATCCGGCGGTTCAAAAGCGACCCGGCTACCGCCGCTCTGGATTGAAGGACAACCCTCAATTCGACCCCCTACCGTGGTTGCGCACGCCGCAGGGGATTGCCGCGCGTACCCTCGGTCTTGACCCTTGGGGTTGCTTCGCGCCTCGCGATGACAGGCAGCCCGCTCTCGCCCGCGGTCACTCGATCACCGCACAGTCCCGCAACGGCCACATTGAACCGAGCCGACGATCGCTCTACCATGCGAGCCACATGGGGATGGGGTTCCCCAGAACCGCCCGACAGGGCTGATGACCCCTACCGCCGACAGCATGCGGTGGGGTCGATTGTCTCCTTCGCATCCAGGTTGAACCGCAGTGGCGGGTCGCCCGCCACGGAACGCCAAGGAGAACGCAATGGCCGCCGTCTGGCTTGCATCTTCTCTGTGGATCGGGCTCGCACTCGTCGCCTCCGTGCTGTCGATCTGGGTCTCGATATCCGTCGCACTGGTGGAAATCGTGGTCGGCGCCTTCGCCGGCAATCTCATCGGGCTGCCGCTCGCGCCCTGGGTCAATTTCCTCGCCGGCTTCGGTGCCATCCTGCTGACCTTCCTGGCCGGGGCCGAGATCGATCCGCAAGTGGTACGCAGGCATTTCTGGTCGAGCATGAGCATCGGCGTCATCAGCTTCTTCGCACCCTACCTGGGCGTGCTGTTCCTGGCGCACTACGCGGTGGGCTGGCCCTGGCCGCAGGCTCAGATCGCCGGGATATCGATGTCCACGACCTCGGTCGCGGTGGTCTACGCGGTGATGGTCGAGACCGGCTTCAACCGGACCGACCTCGGCAAGATCATCCTCGCGGCGTGTTTTGTGACAGACCTGGGCACGGTGCTGGCGCTTGGGCTGGTGTTCGCCAACTACAATGTGTGGCTCGCGACCTTCGTCGGCGTCACCGCGGTGGCGCTGTTCCTTATCCCGCGATACGCGCCAAGATTGTTCGCGATGCTGGGCGAGCGGGTCAGCGAGCCGCAGACCAAGTTCGTGGCGCTGGTTCTGCTGTTCCTCGGCGGCCTGGCCAGCGTCGCCGGCAGTGAGGCCGTGTTGCCCGCCTACCTCGTCGGCATCGCGCTGGCGCCCACCTTCGTGAAGGACCGCGAACTGCCGCACCGCATGCGTATCGTGGCGTTCTCCATTCTGACGCCGTTCTATTTCCTCAAGGCGGGTTCGCTGGTGGAAGCGCGCGCGGTGGTCGCCGGCGGCGGGCTGATCCTGTTCTTCCTGGCGATCAAGATGGTCACCAAGTTCGTGGGTATCCTGCCGGTGACACGGTTGTTTCGGTTCAAGCCGCGCGACGGCATGTACACCACGTTGCTGATGTCGACCGGGCTGACATTCGGCAGCATTTCGGCGTTGTATGGGCTGACCAACAACATCATCGACCAGCAACAGTACACCATTCTGGTAACGGCGGTGATCCTCAGCGCGGTGGTGCCGACCTTGATCGCCCAGCGATGGTTCCAGCCCCGGCCTGTCGAGTATCCGGATGACGAAGCCGCACTCGACGCCGAGGCATCGGTTGCCCCGGTGCCAGTCCAGGGCAGGTAGGAAATTCCGTCCGCTTATACCAATCGGCTAAAAGAACGACTCTCCACCCGTCATGACCGGCCCCCAGGTCAAACGCCCGAAAAGATTGACCCACCGGCGCTGTCCACACTCCGTCATGCCGGCGAAGGCCGGTATCCACGACTTTTTCTTTGCTTCGACAAAGGCAAATCGTGGATGCCGGCCCTGCCCGGGCCGGTCAGATATCCGCGTAGCAGTGCGTCTCCGCCTCCGCGCCCGGATGCGTCACCGCACCCAGATGCGCCGGTCCCACTAACTGGGCGTATTTCCAGATCGCCCCCGCATTGTAATCGGTCCTGCGCGGTTTCCATTCCGCCCGCCGCGCGGCCAGCTCGGCGTCGGACAGCACGACGTCAATCGAACCCTTCTCCGCATCGATCACGATCTTGTCGCCATTACGCAGCAGCGCGATCGGCCCGCCCACCGCCGCCTCCGGCCCCACATGGCCAACGCAGAAGCCGCGCGTTGCGCCGGAGAAGCGGCCATCGGTGATCAGCGCCACGTCGCGGCCCTTGGTCTGGCTCTGGCCATAGATCGCCGCGGTGGTCGACAGCATCTCGCGCATTCCCGGTCCGCCTTTCGGACCTTCATAGCGCACGACGATGACATCGCCCGCCTTGTAGGCGCGCAACTGCACCGCGGCAAACGCCTCTTCCTCGGAATCGAAACAAAGTGCGGTGCCCTCGAACCGCAACTGGTCGCGTTCCATGCCGGCGACTTTCACGATTGCGCCGTCGGGCGCCAGGTTGCCGCGCAGCCCGACCACGCCACCGGTCTTCGAGATCGCCTTCGACACCGGATAGACAACGTCCTGATCGGTCGGGAACACCACGTCCTTGTGGTTCTCGGCCAGCGTCTTGCCGGTCACCGTCAGGCAGTCGCCATGCAGCAGCCCGGCATCCAACAGCGCCTTGATGATCACCGGGATGCCGCCGATCTTGTGCACGTCGAGTGCCACGTATTTCCCGCCCGGCTTCAAGTCGGCGATGTACGGCGTGCGGCGCATGATCTCCACCACGTCGTCCATGGTGAAGCGGATCCCCGCCTCATGCGCTATCGCCGGCAGGTGCAGCCCGGCATTGGTGGACCCGCCCGTGGCACCCACGACGACCGCCGCGTTCTGCAATGCTTTCAGCGTAACGATGTCGCGCGGGCGGATCTGGTTCTCCACCAGGTGCATCACCGCGCGGCCTGACTCAACGGCGAAACGATCCCGATCCTCGTACGGCGCCGGCGAGCCGGCGGACCCGGGCAACGCCAGGCCGATCGCCTCGCTGACCATCGCCATCGTGTTGGCGGTGAACTGGCCGCCGCAGGCGCCGGCCGAGGGACACGCCACGCATTCCAGCTCGTGCAGATCTTCCGCGCTCATTTTGCCGGCCGCGTGCTGGCCCACCGCCTCGAACACGTCCACGACGGTGACGTCCTCGCCCTTGAATTTTCCCGGCAGGATCGAGCCGCCATACATGAACACGCTGGGCACATTCAGCCGCAGCATCGCCATCATCATGCCGGGCAGCGACTTGTCGCAGCCGGCGAGGCCCACCAGCGCATCGTAGCAATGTCCGCGCATCGTAAGCTCGACGCTGTCGGCGATCAGGTCGCGCGAGACCAGCGAGGACTTCATCCCCTGATGGCCCATCGCGATGCCGTCGGTGACGGTGATGGTGGTGAATTCCCGAGGCGTACCCCCGGCCTCCGACACGCCCTTCTTCGCCGACTGGGCCTGACGACTGAGCGCGATGTTGCACGGCGCCGCCTCATTCCAGCAGGTGGCAACGCCGACCAGGGGCTGGTTGATCTCGTCCTCGGTCAGGCCCATCGCGTAGTAGTAGCTGCGGTGCGGCGCCCGATCGGGTCCCACCGTGACGTGGCGGGATGGCAACCTGGCTTTATCCCAACGTTTGGTGAGCATCTGCGTTCCCCTTCCTGCCACGTGATCGAGCGCCCGGTTATACCGCCGGCAGCGAAAACGCCAACTCGCGGAAGGTCGCAGCAGGTGCGGATGGCGCGCCTCAACGAGGTGAACCTTCACCTCGCGTTAACCCGCCAACGATGAAAAGCGCTGCCATGCCACCGCTCCGCGCCATCCTGCTGTCCGCCGCCGCACTGGTGATCCTGCATGGACAGATCGCGCACGCCGGCGACCGCACACGGTTCGAGATCTTGTCCCTCGAGCTCGGCATGACCGCATCCGAAGTGCTGCAGCAGCTGCACGGTCAGGGGATCAACGGTGCGGCGATCGAACAGCGTCGACCAGCCTGCGCGCCAACACCGACGACGCCCTGCATATCCACGATCGACGCACGCACCCGCGACGGGCGACTGCGCATCAGCCTGGTTGGGATCAACCCGGATGCACCGGTCGGGCGGGAGGTCGTCGTCCGCATTACCTACCGCATCGTTGGCCGTGGCCCCGCCGACGCGGATGCAATGCACGAGGCGGCGATCGGCTGGTACGGCCGTCCCACCAGCGTGACGACTGACGCCTGGTGCGGGCGCCTCGACGTCATCACCGGCGCCTGCGCCCCCGGCCAGCCGATTCTACGGATCCAGGCAGTGCCCGACGCCGCCGCGTTGCTGACGCTGAGCGGCGACTAGCGCCTAACTCGCGGCGCTGGAAACGGTGGCTGACGCGGAGGCAATCGAGCGAACTCGAGAGAACGCCAGGGCCGCCGCTCTTTGGCGGGCGTCCAGAGAGCAGTGCCCCCGGCGGGTTTCAGAGGGGACCCCTCACCTTCTCTTGGTTCGCCAGATTGCCCTGGGCCTACGCAGTGATGCTGGTCGGCGAGACGCCGAGCGTGGTGGCGCTGCCCGCGAAGGATTGCATGTAGGCCGTTACCGCCTGGGCGATCTGCTGCATGAGCAGATCGGTCGCGCTCTGCGGGGATGCGGCGGCCGATGCGCTGGCGGTGGCACTGCCAATGCCACCGTCGTTGGTATCGCTCGATGCGGTGCTGTCGCCGGAGGCATTGCCGGTCGCGTCCGGCGGAACGGTCAGCCCGCTCGACACGGTGCTGCCGACGGCGGAGCCGGCCTGGGCTGCGCCGTTCCCGCCAAGGTCAGCGGCGATCGACTGAAGTTCCTGCAACAGCGCGGCGCTGAGATCGACTGTGCCGCCCGTGCCAACGAGGCTGGCGGCCGTCGCGCTCGACGCGCCGGTGGTGCTTGACGCGCCGGTGGTGCTCGATGCGTCGGTGCTGCTCGATGCGTCGGTGCTGCTCGATGCGTCGGTGGTGCCGGCGGATGCCAGGCTGCCACCGAGGTTGGAGATGAGAGACTGGAGATCGGCGAAGAGATTGGCGATGCCACCGCCGGAACCCGCTTCACCGCCCGACAGACCTGGTAGCTGGAACGACGGAGCGCCGCCCGGGAAGCCAACGCCGCTCGATCCCGACCCCTGAGTGATCCCGCTTGTGCCGTCCGCGCCGCCACCGGAAACGCTGCCGAGGGACAGCAACTGGGACAGCAGGCCGCTCGACAGCATCGGCGTGGTGCTGGCGGTCACCGTGCTGCCTGTCGCCGCGTCGGCGGGCGGTGTCGTCGCGGTGGTCGAAGGAGATGTGCCGCCCTGGCCGAAGGTGGAGGCAGAAACAGAGGCGGACTGCGCCGCCCGGATCGCGGCAAGCTGCGCCCAGAGGTCGTTTTGGCCTGATACCGAACTGAGCATCTTGACTTTCCTGGGCGACGCTGTGCGACGCATGCAGTGTAAGTGCAGGAGGCGTGCCAGCCACCGCGCCTGGCGATCGCCGCGGAAAGCCGTGGTTCCGCGCGGCGATCAGGCCGGGCTGGCTGGGTCGCTCGGCAGGATTTGCCGGGCTGGAAGATGCCGCCCGGTAAGGCCTGCCGAATTGAACGGCTGCCGCGCCGTCACCGGCAGCCCATGCGGCAACGGCAGGCTCGCCGACGCCGCTGATCCGTACGAGCGATCCGTGTGCGTGGTCCGTGTGGCCGGTCCGTGCGAGCGATCCGTGTGGGCGATCCGGCTCGGCGGTCCGCAATCGCCGGACCGTCGATTTGACCCGCGCTATTCGCGCATTGCGCGGGCGCGCTTGGCGGCGGGTCGGTCCCAGCACTTGTGCAGCCACGCGGTCACTGCGGGCCAGCGGCCAAGGTCGAGGATCAACCCGCGATAGAGCGCCGAGGCAACGTTCAGGTCGGCAACCGTGAATTCGTCGCCAGCGAGCCATGCCGACTTCTGCAGCGCGATCTCCAGTACGTCCAGTGCCGGAACGATCTCGTCCCACATCGCCTTGGCGAGCGCCGCGTCGCGCTGCTCCTGCGGCAGCACCGCGGTGTGATTGGCGTAGGCGACGATCTGGCGATCCAGGCGGTCGGTCTCCCACAGGCTCCATTGCCAGGCCAGCGCCTCGTTGTGCGCGCCCGACGGGTAGAGCTTGCCGTGCTTCTTCGCGAGATACAGGTTGATCGCCATCGATTCCGCCAGCACGAAGCCGTCGTCCTCGATCACCGGCACGCGGGCGTTCGGGTTCAGCGCCAGGAACTCCGGCGTGCGGGTGCGGGGCGCGCGCGGCAGCACGTCGTCGTGCTCGTACTCCAGACCGAGTTCGCCGACCATCCAGAGCGTGCGAAGGGTGCGCGAGCGGGCCGAGCCGTGGATGCGAAGCATGGTGGTTTCCCTTCTCGATTGTTAGTTAGGCGACTTTGTCGTGATGTCGGTGTCGTTAGTCAACCGGTCTGGGCCGTGCGGCGCACAGTGGGCGCCGGGATTGCCTCGATCATTACGTTGATACAGGCGGGTTTGCCACTGGCCAGGGCGCGCTCGATCGCACCTTGCATCTCCTGTGGTCGGCGCACCAGTTCGCCGTGGCCGCCAAGCGCGGTTACGACCAAATCGTAACGTGTCGCCATCAGCTCGCAGCCGACTGCGCGGTTGGCGCCGTAGTCGCGAACTTGCAGATTGTATTCGGCGTTCCAGCGCGCATCGGTGCCGACCACGGCGACGAAAGGCAGGTTGCGGCGTACCGCGGTTTCAAATTCCGCCATGTGGAAGCCGAAGGTCCCGTCGCCCAGCACGGCGAACACCGGTGCTGCGCCTTCTACGACGCGTGCGCCGAGCGCCATCGGCAAGGAGCTGCCGATCGAGCCGGTGACGCCGTTGATCATCCGCCGCTCGCCGCTCAGCAGGCTTTGGCCCCATTGCGCGAACTCACCGCCGTCGCAGATCAGGACGGTGTCGGGATTGCTCTCGACGTAGGGCTTCAGGGCGCGGAACACCTCGATTGCATGCAGCTTGTCCACGGTCTGGCTGGCGAGTGTTTCCCACGACGCGGGCCGGCCGGTGAAGTGGCTGCGCGCCTCTTTCAGCCACAAGGTGCTTGACGGGGGGTGCGCCGAGGCACGGCGGATCAGCGCTTCGCCCGCTTGGTGTGTGTCGGCGACGCAACCGAAGGCGAGCAGCCGTCCCTTCTCACGGATGGCACGTTGCAGGATCGTTGCGTCCGGGTCGATCATCACGAAGCGGCAGGCGGGGTCAACGGCAGGTGCCGCGCCGAACTTCAAGGTGAAATCAAGCGCCTTGCCCAGCAGCACGATCAGGTCGCAACGCGCCACCAGGTCGGTGAACGCGCCTAGCGTCGCATCAGCGAAGCCGCGTGGGCTTTCCACGATGCATGTCGGCACATTAGTTGCGTTTTCGATCCCATCCAGTAATGCGCGCCCGGAACGGTTGGCGAGGTGCGGGCCGGCGATCAGGAGCGGTCGCGCCGCACCGGCGATCAAGGCCAGCACGGTGTCCGCCGCCGGGTCGCTCAGCGCCACCGGCTCCGCAATGAAGTCGGCGGCTTCCGGCCAGGCGATCGCCGTGGCAGGGACCTCGGCATCCAGCAGGTCGGACGGCAGGCTGAGGTGCACCGGCCCGGGCCGACCAGAGGTCGCGATGCGGATCGCCTTGGCGACCTCCATGCCGAGGCCGGCCGTGTCGGTCGCCATCCAGGACGCCTTCGCCACAGGCGCCGCCATCTCCGCCTGCCGCAGCTCCTGGAAGCCACCGCGGCCGAGCTGAGTGGTTTCGGTATGGCCCGACAGCAGCACGAGCGGCGCCTCCTGCCCGAGCGCGGTCATCAGCGCCGCGGTGGCGTTCGCATGGCCGGGACCGCCGGTGACCATGGCAAGGCCGGGCCGGCCGGTCAGCCGGCCGAACGCGTCGGCGGCGTGCACCGCGGCCGCCTCGTGACGCGTGTGGATCAGGTCGAGCCGCGAGCCGATCGCGGCATCGAACAGCGACATGATGTGATTGCCGGACAGGGTGAAGATCGTGGTATGTCCGGCGCGGTCCAGCGTGCGCACCACGATGTCGGCGCCGCGCAGTGTTTCGGTCATTGGGGTCGTTGTCCTTCGCACTCTCGGCCCGCTCGGCGCGTGGGCTGGGCGCGAGTGTGCGTGCGCGGGGCGGCTGCCTCAACCCCTGGCGCGGCGGTCGGCCCTTGGCGCGGCGGTCAGCTTGACTAGCTGGCGACGCCCCTGGCGTGGCGTCATTCGCTCGCGGAAATCCGTGTTTTTGATAACTACTTACAGTAAAGAATCACCACAGAGACACCGGGATATGGAGACGCGGAGAAAAATATCAAGTTGACCACTTGGCTTTTCTGCTCCGTGCCTCCGTGTCTCTGTGGTGGTCCTTGCTTGTGGACATGCGGCAGAGCACAGATTTTGGCGAGCATACGCCACCGGGCTGTGACGTCACTCGATACGCGCCAGCGCCGCCGCCAGCCGTGCCACCTCGGCTTGCGCGGCAGCCAGCCGTTCGCGGTTTTCCTCGACCACATCCTCGGGGGCGCGGGAGACGAAGTCTGCGTTCTCAAGTTTCAGCGCGATCTTCCTTGCCTCGCCGGCGGCCTTGTCACGCTCCTTGGCCAGACGTGTCCGTTCCGTGCCAAGATCGATCACTTCGGCCAGCGGCAGGATCACCGTCGCCTCGTCCAGCACGGCCTGTGCCGAGCCTTTCGGCATCTCGCCTGTCAGCGGCTGCAATTCCGACGCTCGCGCCAACCGCTTGATCGCATCGATCCAGCGCGACGCGCGCGCCAGCGTCTCGGGCGTGGCATCGCGCAGCAGGATCGGGGTTGGCGTGCTGGGCGGCACGTTCATCTCGGCGCGCACGGCGCGGACCTGCGTGATCAGCCGCACCACCCAGTCCAGTTCGTGGCGCGCCTTCGCGCCGTCAGTCACTGGGACCGGTGTCGGCCAGGGCGCACGGATCAGGCTGTACTGGGCGCCATAGCCGAAACGGTCCCACAGTTCCTCGGTGACGAACGGCATCGCCGGATGCAGCAGCCGCAGCACGATGCCGAGAACATGCGCCGCGGTGGCGCGCACCTCGCGTGCATCGGCGGTATCGCTTTGGCCCAGTGCAGGTGCGCGCCCGTCATGGCCGGGCTTGTCCCGGCCATCCACGACTTTGTCGAGCACAAAAGTCGTGGATGCCGGACCTTCGCCCGGCATGACGGGGGAGGAAGCGGCGTGTCCCGGCCCGACCCGGGGGCCCGGCATGACGGGGCAGGAAGCGGCGTCTTCCGGCCCGACCCGGGGGCCGGCCATGATGGGTGAAAGCACCGGCTTGGCGAATTCCACGAACAAGTCGCAGAAAATGTTCCAGGTGAAACGATAGCACACCGCGGCATATTCGTCGATGCGGTAGCGTTCCAGCGCGTCTGTCGCCCGCGCGACGGCGTCATTCGCCGCATCCAGGATCCAGCGCGTCAGCGGTAGCCGTGCCGCAGCCGGATCGAACGCCGGATCGGGCGCGATCGCATTCATTTCGCAGAACCGCGCGGCGTTCCACAGCTTGGTGACGAAGCTGCGCTGGCTCTCCACCCGCGCGGCGCCCAGTTTCACGTCGCGCCCCGGGCCGGTCAGCGCGCAGATGGTGAAGCGCAGCGCGTCGGCGCCGTAACGGTCGATCAACTCCAGCGGGTCAATAATGTTGCCCTTCGACTTCGACATCTTCTGGCCGCGCTCGTCGCGCACCAGACCGTGGATGTAGACGGTGTGGAACGGCACCCGGTCCATGAAGTGGATGCCTTGCATCATCATCCGCGCGACCCAGAAGAAGATGATGTCGAACCCGGTCACCAGCACGTCGCCGGGATAATAGCGTGCCAGCTCCTTGGTCTTTTCCGGCCAGCCCAGTGTGGAGAACGGCCACAGGCCGGAGCTGAACCATGTGTCCAGCACGTCCTCATCCTGAACCAGCGCCGCATCGTTGCCGTAGTGCGCCCGCGCCTCGGCCTTGGCTTCATCCTCCGAGTAGGCAACGAACACCGCGCCGTCCGGTCCGTACCACGCCGGAATCCGATGCCCCCACCACAACTGCCGCGAGATGCACCACGGCTGGATCTCGCGCATCCACGCGAAGAAGGTGTTCTCCCATTGCTTCGGCACGAACTGCGTCTTGCCGGTCTCCACCGCCTCGATCGCCGGCTTGGCCAGCACCTCGGCGTTGCAGTACCACTGCGTCGTCAGCAACGGCTCGATCGGCACGCCGCCGCGATCGCCGTGCGGCACCTGGTGCGCGTGCGTCTCGACCTTCGCCAGCAACCCAAGCCGCTCCAACTCGGCGACGATCAACTTGCGCGCGGCAAATCGATCCTGCCCCTCCAGCCCGCGCACGAAAGCAGGATCGGCGACGCCATCCACGGCAGCCAGCGCGTCGGCGATCTCGGCCACGGTCACGCGCGCCTGGCGATCCAAAACCGAGGGCATCGGCAGCCCATGCCGCTGGCCCACGGCGAAATCGTTGAAGTCATGCGCCGGGGTGATCTTCACCGCGCCGGTGCCCTTCTCCGGATCGGCATAGGTGTCCGCAATGATCGGGATCAGGCGGCCCACCAGCGGCAGGATGGCTTGGCGGCCGATCAGCGCCGCAAGCGTCGGGTGCTGCGGATGCACCGCCACCGCCGTATCGCCCAGCATGGTTTCCGGCCGCGTGGTCGCAACCGTAATGAACTGGCCAGGCTCCCCTTGTATCGAACCCGCGATCGGATAGGTGATGTGCCAGAGCTGGCCCTTGATCTCCTGGTTCTCCACCTCAAGGTCGGAGATCGCGGTCTGCAGCCTGGGGTCCCAATTCACCAGCCGCCGGTCGCGATAGATCAGGCCCCTGCCGTCCGCGTCCTTCGTGCGGTACAGCGTAACGAACACCTCGCGCACCGCCGCCGACAGCCCATCATCCATGGTGAAGCGCTCGCGCGCCCAGTCGAGCGAGGCACCCAGCCGGCGCAACTGCCGCGTGATCGTGCCGCCGGATTCCGCCTTCCACCGCCAAACGCGCTCGATGAACGCCTCGCGCCCCATGGCGCGCCGATCGACATTGCCCTGCTCGGCCAACAGCCGCTCAACCACCATCTGCGTCGCGATGCCGGCGTGGTCGGTGCCCGGCTGCCACAGCACGTCGCGCCCCTGCATGCGCCGCCAGCGCACCAGCACGTCCTGCACGGTGAAGGTCAGCGCGTGGCCCATGTGCAGGCTGCCGGTGACGTTCGGCGGCGGGATCATGATGGTGAACGGCGCCGCGCTGGACCCCGGATCGCAGGCGAACGCGCCGCTGCTCTCCCAGCCCGCGTAGAGGCGCGGTTCGATCTCGGACGGATTGAAGGCCTTGTCCAGCATCACCTATCTCCCGCGGCCCCAGGTCCCGCGGGAGGCCGCCGATGTCTTTGCGTCAGGGTACCGCGCGGCCGACGACGCGCTCGATTTCGGTCCGCACCAGCCGCTCGACCATGCCGGGCAGGTTGGTGTCGAGCCACTGCTTCAGCAACGGCCGCAACTCCGCGCGCACCATGTCCTCGATGGTCGGCCCGCCGGTGTACACCTGGGTCGAACGCTCGGCTGTCAGCGTGCGCACCAATGACCCAACCGAGGTCGCCGCAGCGGCCGAGGCCTCCGCTCCGATCAAGTTCTCGTTGGGGGCAAACATCGTGTTTTCGAACTGCAAAGGCGCGAATTGGCCAGGCGCCGGCGAGGCAGGCGCGGGCGGCGCAGGCCCGGGGGGCGCAGGCTCGAGCGCGGCAGGTGCGGGCGGGACCTCCGGCAGGGGTGGCTCCGGCGCCACAACGGGATCCGGCAGCATCATCGACGCGTCGAGTTGCAACACCCCATCGGCGATGCCGGCCGCGGCGGCGGGTGAGGCCGGCGCCGCCGCGCCGCCTTCCTCTTCGGCCAGGATCCGCCGGATCGAGGCCAGGATGTCCTCCATCGACGGATCACCGCCCGCGGCGGGCGGAGCCCCGGCTGCGGAACCAGGGGCGACGGCGCCGGATCTTGCGCGTTCGGACTCGCTCATGCGCTTCGTTGCCTCACACCAACCGTCTCAGCGGCCCGGCTGGTCGGTGGCGTAATCACCCAGCCCAAACCACTTGTTCTTCACCGCGTTGTAATACGCCGTCTCGTCGTACAGTGGCACCGGCACGTTCAGGTCCCGTGCGGTCAGACGCCCAATCGCGCTGGCCACGCCATACGAGGCCGTGATCAACTGCGCCAATGCCTGCACAAGCTGGGTCTGCGAATTCAGCAGCGCCTGCTGCGCGTTCAGCACATCCAGGGTGGTGCGGCTGCCAACGATCGCCTCGCGCTCCACGCCTTCAAGCGCGACCTCGTTGGCGCGGATCGCCACGCGCGTGCTGTCCGCCGTCGCCCGGGCGGCAATCAGCGTGTCCCAGGCGGCAACCGCGGTCTGCACCGCGGTCCGGCGGCTGTCGTCCACCAGTTTGTGGGTCTGCTGCTGGGTCTGCCGCGCCTGGCGGACCGCCGAGTATTCCGACCCGCCCTGGTAGATCGGCATCGATACGTTGGCGGTCACCAGGTAGCCGTTGGTCTGCGCGTTGCGGGCGCCGGTGTTGTTCTGCTGGAACATCTGGCCCTGCAGACTGACTTGCGGCATCAGCTGGGAGAACGCCTGGTCGATCGCGTCCTTTGCCGCGGCATCGTTGAACAAAGCCAGGATCACGGTGGGGTTGTTCCCTGACGCAAGGCCGGCGGCGTCTTGCTCGGACTTCACCGGCAGCTTTAGCGGTTGCGGTTCGGCCAGGTCGGCCGGTGCCTGGAAGCCGATCACCCTTTGATAGGTGGCGCGTGCCGTCTGCAAGTTGCCTTCCGCCGTCTCACGCGATGCCGTGGCACCGGCCAACGCCGCCTCGGCCTGCGCCACGTCCGTGCGGGTGATCTCGCCGACCCGGAACCGGTCGTTGGTGGCGTCAAGCTGCTTCTTCAGCACCTGCTCGTTGTTGACGTTCAACTGCAGGAGCTGCTGCGCCTGGATCACGCCGACGTAGGCGTTGACCGTATCGGTAAAGCTCTGTTCCTCCTGAACGATCAGGTTGGCGCGCTCCGCCATGTCCGCGTTCTTGGCGTGGTTGACGGTGGATTGCACCTTGCCGCCGGTATAGATCGGCTGGGTGACGGTTGCCGTCGCCTGCGCCAGGTCGCGCTGCAGTGGCTCCTTCGTATTGACCCCCGTGGTGAACAAATAGCTGCGGCTGACACCGTCGCCATAGCCGATGCCGCCGCTCAGGATGACGGTCGGCCGCCAGCCCGACAGTGCCGCCGGTACGCCCTCATCGGTCGCGCGCAGCTTGGCGCGCTCAGCTTGGAGCGCCGGCTGGTACGCATAGGTCGCGGCGAGTGCCTGGCTCAAGGTGTGCGGCACCCCGGGGGCGCCGGCGCTGCCCGGGTTGGTCGCCCGGGCCGTCGGCGGCGGGGGTGCCGATTGGGCCCAGGCCGGCACGCCCTGGGTCAGTCCGAACAGGATCAGCGCGCCGGCGCCGGCCAGCCCAGCCTTGGTCCCAGTCTTGGTCCCAGCCTTGGTCCGCCCCCCGGTTAATGCGTCATCGCGTAGCTTCATCCCCCGATCCTCGCTCTGTCGGCTGCCTGCCAAGGCGACATCGTCCCGCACCGCACCACACCGCCGGGACACAGACGTGCCACATCGGCGCATCGCACGCCAAGCCATTCCTGAACCGTTCGGCGTCCGCCTGACCGGTTCGACGCCGGCATCTGGTCTGCTCGCACCTGGAACCTGACCACGTTCAGTTGCCCACGCCTAAAACGAGAATGCCGGCGGCGGCAGCAACGCCGGGATCGGCAGCGTCGCGCAATCGAATTCCGGCCACAATTGCAACCCGGCCTGTGTCGCCTCGCCACGCACGGCGTGGCCTGGCCCGGCCGCCCCGCGGATCACCGTCACCAGCCGCCCGGTCTCCTGGCGAAGTTGCTCCACGATCGCGGGCGGGGGCGCCACCACCGCGCCTTCGATCAGCACGATGTCGTACGGCGCATCCTGCGGCCAACCGGCTGCCAAAGGACCAGCCACGAGGTTGACCCCGGGCGCAATCGCCGACAGCGCGCTGCGCGCCACGGCCAGCAGCGCCTCGTCCGCCTCGAGGGCGGTCACCCGCACGCCGCAAGCGGCCAGCACCGCGGCGCCGTAGCCGACGCCGGCCGCGACCACCAGCGCGCGCTCGCCCGGCTCCGGGGCGATCAGCTGGATCATCCGCCCGGTCACCATGGGCTCCATCAGCACACGGCCACTGCCCACCGGCACGTCCTTGTCGGCATAAGCCAGCGACGCCAGGGCGGGCGGCAGGAAACGTTCGCGCGGGATGGTGCGCATGGCGCCCAGGATACGCGGATCGGTGACCTTGTTGGGGCGGATCTGGCTGTCCACCATCCGGTTGCGAGGATCGGCGAAGGGGTCGATCGGCGCGGCCACGTCCATGCTGGTCTCTGCACTGGTTGTTTCCGGACAGGTTATAGAGGGTCGCACGCCCGGTCGGACAGTGGGTAGTGTGCCGCTCCCATCCGCCAGGCCCCCGACGCGCCGCCGCACTCACCTCTCCCGCCTGCGGGCTTGGGCCGCGAAGAGCGGACCAAGGTCGGGTCGCGCAGCGACCCGGGTGAGGGTGGTGCCGCCCCAAAGACCCAACCCGATCGCGGCCGTGATCCGGCTCAGGTACCAGACCGTTGCATCGTGCACACCCTCTCGCACCAGACCCAAGGGCGCACCCTCGGACGCTCGGCCCGAGGGTCGTTGCGCGTTTTCGCAAAAACTGCGCCCGCCGCCACCTCCGCCCTCACCACCATGGCAGCCGGTATGATCTGTGAAGCAGACTGTTGCATGGGGTCGTGTCGGGATTTCGCGAAAGGCGCGTTCTCCGCGGCCTCTGGCCTCCCCCCGATAGCTAGCCGCCGAGCCGAGCATCCGCCCCGCCGATGTCGGCGCGACCCATCCCGATTGCCGGATCGCAGCCCCCGTGGCAGACTGTTGCATGCAGACTGTTGCCTGAGGAGCATGCCCTCGGGCAGTTGACCCGAGGGTCGTTGCGCATTTCGCAAAAACCACGTCCCCCACGACCTACGCCCGTCCTTCCCCGATGCAGCGCACCCGCCCAGAGCGAGCCCAGCGGGAGGCGCCTGCCCCACAGGGAGGGTCGTTGCGCATTTCGCAAAAATCACGTCCCCCACGACCTGCGCCCGTCCTTCCCCGATGCAGCGCACCCGCCCAGAGCGAGCCCAGCGGCAGGCGCCTGCCCCGGCGGGAGGGTCGTTGCGCGATTTCGCAAAAATCACGTCCCCCACGACCTGCGCCCGTCCTTCCCCGATGCAGCGCACCCGCCCAGAGCGAGCCCAGCGGCAGGCGCCTGCCCCGGCGGGAGGGTCGTTGCGCGATTTCGCAAAAACCACGTCCCCCACGACCTACGCCCGTCCTTCCCCGATGCAGCGCACCCGGCCGGTGCGAGCCCAGCGGCAGGCGCCTGCCTCGGCGGGAGGGTCGTTGCGCGATTTCGCAAAAAGTACGTCCCCCCGACCTGCGCCCGCCCTTCCCCGGGGCGGCGCAACCGGCCGGCGCTAGTCCGGCGGCAGGAGCCTGCTCCGGCGGGAGGGTCGTTGCGCAATTTCGCAAAAACCGAGCCCACCGCGACCTGTGTCGATCCTTCCCCGGGGTCGTGGCCCCGCCCCCTTCGGACCCGGCGGGAGGGTCGTTGCGCAATTTCGCAAAAACCGAGCCCACCGCGACCTGTGTCGATCCTTCCCCGGGGTCGTGGCCCCGCCCCCTTCGGACCCGGCGGGAGGGTCGTTGCGCAATTTCGCAAAAAAACACGTCCGCGGCCGCCAACCGCCCCTTCCCGTCACGACCAGCCCCCAAGCCCGCCGCTCGCCCCTGTGGGACCGCACCACAGCCGACGCGGAACTCCGCCGGTGCCGGCGCTCCGCGCGAAGCGCCATTCTGCCCTTCCGTGCGCCGAGAGTGAGCAAGAAGAAGGGGAACCGCAAAAAACGCAAACAACGCAAACGGAATGCGCCGCAGCGCCGCTGGGTCGGCACCAGCCCGCGTGGCGCTCGGATCATCGGCGTTCATCGGCGTTCATCCGCGGCAAGAATCCTTGCCTGCCTTGGCAAGCCACCGCACCGCCGCCAACAGCGCTTCGCACCCCCCGCGGACAGTTGCCAAGGAGCCCACCCCCGGCGCAGGCGAGAACTGATTCCCCCGCCTCTCACTCCTCCCCAGCCGCGGCGGCAGCCCGCGAAGCCGGCGTCAGCATCTCCAACGGCGCCACCGGCCCGGTATACGTATAGCCAAAGAACGCCCGCCGCTCCGGCTTCGTCATGTTCTCCCACCCCGGGTACTTCCGCGCCGCCCGCTCATCGGGCACCCAGGTCAACGCATAATCACCATCTTTGTACTTGTAGATCCGCCGCGGCCCCGGCTTCACCGGCAAGGGCGGCTCCCCCGCCGCCTCGCGCCGCAACCGCTCGATCTCCTCGTTCATCTCCGCATCGTCGATCTCGTCGATCCAGCGGATGATCTCCGCCGGCTCCTCCGCCGCCGCCTTGCCACCCCGCGCCGCCTCGGCCGGCCGCGCCGGCGCCTCCCGCATCACCCCCGCCAGCACCCCCGCCGCGTCGCCCCAGTCGCGCGCCGGCACCGCCGGCTGCAACCGAAGCTGCTTCAACGACCGCATCGCCCCGGCCATCACGCGCAGCAGCGCGGCGGCGCTGGCCCGCTGGCGCAGCGCCTGCACCGCCGAGGCGTCCGGGTCGAACGCCAGCCGGCAGGCGTCGACCGCGCCTGCCTGGGTGGCAATCACCGTCACCGCCAGCATCGTCTGCAGCGCATCGCGCGGGTCGAGCGCCTCGAGCCTGTCGAGGCCGGCCTGCACCACCTCCTGCCAGGCGGTCGCGGGCGCATCGGCCGGCGGGCGGGGGAGTGCCAGCACCATGCCGCGCAGGGTTTGCTGTGGGATGGTGTACGACGGCCTGGCCGATGCGGCGGTGGGGTCGGGGTCATCAGTGGACACGGGCGCGGTCTCCTGGGGTTGAAAGTCTAACCGGCTCGCGTAGCATGAATAGGAAAATAAGTCCAGTATTATATCTAACACCAGCGCGGCTGTGTTCGCTGCAGTGCGTCACCCGGGCCGCCGCCAACACCAATCTCGCGGCACCAATCAAGTGGTCTGGTACCCAGCACGATGATCCGACCGATTGAACCGCCCCGGGCAGCGGTTCGGAGTAGCGGCAACGGCGTCGGTCCGCGATCCCCGATGCAAACCCGGTGGCGCCGCGAAGCAAGCAAGAATTTTAGCGCAGATGAAGAAGGCGATGCACGCAAAACACGCAGATGATTGGCGTGGTTCGCAGCGCCTGAGGTTACGCGTTTGATTCCGAGTTGTTTACGCTGGCCCAAAGCGCACTGTGCACAGTGAACGCGAAGCTGATCGCGTCCCCGAAGGCTCATTCAGGCTGTCGCCATCTGCGTGTTTTGCGTGCATCGCCTTCTTCATCTGCGCTAAAATTCTTCCTTCGCGATGCCGCCAACGGGCGACTACGGAAGTATTGATGGGTTGCAATGTCGGACGCGCCGCCGACCTGCTGTTCCGCGCCGGCGCGACTGTCGTGTTCTCCAAGGTCACCGAAGTGCGCGACGGCATCGACCTGCTGACCGCGCGCGCCGCGAACGCCGAGGTCGCCCGCGCGTTGGCCCACAAGATGACGTGCCACCACGCCTACCTGGCGCGCGGCGACGCCGACCGCAGCGCCAACACCACCCCGGCGGCGACCCGTCCGCGCCGGGGCATGGCACCCCCCCGCCCTGGCATCTTGACCATGTGGGGCACCGCACCCGATATAGCGGCGCCTCACTCGGGGTCCGGTGGCAGAGTGGTGATGCAGCGGACTGCAAATCCGCGTATGGCGGTTCGATTCCGCCCCGGACCTCCAGTTGTTTCAATGACTTAGCGGTCAAAATAGCTTTTTTTTCAAACGGCCCTTGGATTTCTTCAAGATTTCGGCCTTCACCGGCCCGGCAATCTTGGTGATTGGCGACGGGAACACGATCCTCTGTGCAAGACCGCGAATGTTGATTAGGGGCGATGATGGACACCACGGAACTCGTCGAGTTTTTTCAAAACCTCAAGGTAGGTGACATCTTCCACGGCACCTATCCTGGGCATAACGGCGCTATAGGAAGTGCGATCTGCTTGGTCGCGGATGCGGACGCCAAGACCATAACTGCAAGAACCGTAACAACCCACATGTATCTCGTTTTCGACCGTGTAACTATGACAGAACTGGGCGACGGCGAGAGGAAATCCGTCGTCACCGTCGATTTAACCACGAAGTTGCCATGTGAGATTTACAATCTGATGCTCGAAATAGACTGGAAATACGACCCTTCCAATCCCGTCCAGGATGGGAAACTCACACGAGCGCAGATGGACGCCCTTATCTATGTTGCTAAGCATTATGGGACATGAATTGCGGGTACTGACGCAGTTTGATATCATTCCCTACCTGACCGATCGAGCAATCCGCACCATGGGTCGGGACTTATGAGCGCCCTCTCGGCACGGCAGCAATTCGTAAGTGTGGAGATCAAGCACCTCGTTTGGCTGTTTGGGAGCTTCGTAATCGGCCCTCTCTTCACCTTCTGGCCGAGAATTGCAGCTAGGTTGTATCCGCCCTGGTTTCCGATCGGCATCATCCGGATAATCGGCCTCCTGAGTTTGGCGCTGGGCGCATGGTCGGCGTTCTGGATGGTAGCCGATCATCTTCACTGATTTCAAAATGCGTCACGACCGAATTGCGGGTAGTGCCGAGCGCAAGTTGGGTCGTGTTATCTTTTCGTAGGAAAAGGTGGCGGCGTTGGCGCAAGCAACGCCGTCTGGCTCGTTCCGGCATATCGTGATCGGCAATGTCTGCTTGCTTCAGGTGCCCCGAAATGTCGCGTAGCCAGGAGCGCACAGCTTGTCGGGATCGCCATAGTGATGGGTGGAATAGATCAGCACTGGCAAGCCTTCGCCATATTCCTGGTCGATCTTGGCGAACAACTCCCACGCATTGCTGCCAAAGGCGACCCTGCCAGCCTCCACGCGCCAGCCTCCACGCGGGTGTGCACGGCGGACGCCAGGATGGCGGCTGGAACCGGTGCGAGAATGCCGACGCCCATTATGCTTCTCCCTGACGGCTGACAGCCCGGTACCGAGGCATACCGCACCGAGGCATACCGCACCGAAGCATACCGCCGGGACGTTGCAAGGCGGTGTCAGACGGTCCTCAATCACAAGCCATGGTTTGCACGGCGTTGTCTGCCATCCGAGGCGGATCATGATGTCCTATTCCGCCGCCATCGCCTTGGTCGCCCTGATCGGCAGCTTCAGCACCTTGCAAAGTGCGTGCAGGTTTTCAGCCCGTGGTCGACAATGATCCCGTTCCCAGAAATATACGCTCGCGGGACTGACGCCGACCTGCTCTGCGACTTCGACAACCGTCAAACCACGCTCGATGCGCGCGTTGCGGAGGTAACGAGAAAGGCTTGGTTTGCGAGGCAATTTGGTCTCCAACATCATGTTGCGGAACGCGGACACTTGGTGATGGTCGCTAAAGTTGGCAATTCACCAGTGATGAGCGGAACATCCGGGTAGCCGACACGTGGCGCAGTCCTTGCCCTGTCGATGCCTCGCAGGATCGCATCAACGTCATCTTTGACCTGATCATGTGTCTTGATCTCTTCCTCCGGCATCGGGCGACTGAGTGCATCGACCTGATTGCAAGCCCATTGGTCACCCGCGGCACAGTTCTGTTGAATGCGTGAAATGAAATCAGGCCTCCGTGCGTCACAACCCGCGATGATCGTCAACACGATGAGCATGACGGCTTGCCAACACGGGTGGTCGTGCGTGCCGCATGTGCCTGCCATCATGCCAGAGCGAAGCGATCGACCGCCCATCCCGCCCGGGTCATTGCCCTCTGAAGCTCGGCCATGAACCGCTTGGCGGCATTTCGAGACCACGACCGCATCGGCGCCTCGACAATGGGCGGTTTGGCACCGGAAGCATCTCACAACGGCGACAAATTGGTAGCTACCCAGGCGGCGGAGCCAACCGGCTGATAACAGGTTGGATCATCGTAGGCGGCTGGCGGTACCTGCCAATTCCAGTCGTCCGCACTCAATTCCGGGCGACACCCGACCACCATATCGAAGGACTTGGCTTTCATGCAGTCCGGAACCAGGTAGTCCTGGTCGGCCGGGCTTTGGAGAAAGTTCCGTAGCTGGCACTCATTCAAGGCTGCGCCCCTCGACTGATCGGCGCACCCGGGAAGCACGAGAAACAGCATGAGGGGCAAAAATCGGATCATGTCGTTTCCTTTCGACGGCTCTGCGCATACCGATGACGATCAATCAGTATCTTCGGCAATCAGTATCTTCGGCAATCAGTATCTTCGGCCGGCAGGCCGACCGCAAACACCAAAGCCTCAACTGCACTCGTGATCTTGGTGCTATGGCCGCCTCCGGTCATATCCTCCACCAGGACAATGCTACCAACGGGAAATCGCCTCCGCGTGCCATCGCCGGCAGACACCTCGTACTCGCCCTGAACGGTCACCAAAATCTGTCGGCGTGGAGTTGGATGTGCGGCATCGCCTTTCCAGTCCGTGGGCGCCCCCAACCAGTAGCATCTGTCCGCTGGAACGAACCGTGCGAGGTGCAGCGGTTCCGCCGGAGGAGTTGCGAAGCCAGGGATCAGTTCGACACCCAAATCCTCGAATTCGGGATATGCCCTGCTCGTCGGCGTATAGGCGGGTGTAACTCGCTCGCATATCGGCCTCCGTCAGACTGACCCCAGGCCGCTACAGTATCATCGCCTGCTTCAGGCGACAGCTAACAGATCAACCGTCCAACCCGCCCTCGTCATCGCCCGCTGAAGCTCGGCCATGAACCGCCTTGTGACCTGCATGCCGCCAGCCCGCGGCCATGCCTGGCCGGTGAAGTGCCTGCCGAGCGTATCCAGCAGGGCATCCCGCTCCACGGTGTCCAGCCCGCCATCAGGCGTCGCATCCGCATAGTATGCGTTCAGGCTCCGAACCAGCTTGGGGTCTTCTTCAACCACGATCCGCAGGACGAAATTCGAGGGCGGCGTCATGTGACGCTGTTCAAGCTCCCAGCGGCAGCAGGCCAGCGGTGCGGGCAATAGGGTGACCAAGGTTTTCTCCATGGGCCGGGTGTTCAATGGGGCCGGCCCGATTGAACTATATGGGATTGGGAATGCCGTCCTTCCAGCCGGATGAAGACTGGTCCTCAGCAGAAGCATTTGCGGCCGTCCCGATCGATTCCAGTGACGGGCCAACCGCTCGGCCAGGATGGTCATCGTCTGCGGGTTTTGCGCGACGAGGACATGCCGACCGATGATCTCGACGTTGTCCTCCGGCGGAACGGATGCGTCGCGGCAGGCGGCGTAATTCATCAGACCATCATCTCGGCTGAACAGGCCTGCCCAGGCTCTGAGGTTGCCCGACCACCTCCAGGGACTGTTAACATGCCCGCGATGAATTGACGCCACGCCTGATCGACGCCACGCATGGACCGACGGGCAATCCTCGCAGCGGCGCTGATCTTGGTTTCCGCGACGGCGTTCGGGCAATCGCCCAAACCCGGCTGGATCGCAGACGCTCGCACCGGATGCCGGGTCTGGGACGCCAATCCACAACCCGACGAATTGATCGAATGGTCTGGCGCATGCTGGAATAACCTCGTCCAGGGGCCTGGTACCCTGCAATGGTTCCGAGGTGACAAGCCGGGCGCGCAGGTCAGCGGCACATGGTGGGACGGGAGGATGAACGGTTACGCTGTAATGACGCTAGCCAACGGCGAACGCTTCACCGGCCAATGGAGGAACGACGAGAAGAACGGCCACGGCGTGTACACCTACGCCAACGGCGACCGCTATGATGGCCAGTATCGGGACGATCAGAAAAATGGCCATGGCGTCTACACCTACGCCGACGCCAGCCGCTACGACGGGGAATGGCGGGATGGCAAGAAGAACGGCCGCGGGACCGAGGTTCGTGTCGATGGATCCCGCTACGCCGGCGAATGGCGAGACAATCTGCCGGATGGGATCGGAACGGCTGAGTGGCTCAATGGCGACCGCTACGCCGGGATGTGGATCATGGGGTGCTATCGCAGCGGGACCCGGATCGCTTCGTGGGGTGTCGATCTCGCATCGTGCCAATAAACTCTGGCGTAATGCGACATCATGCCTTTGGCGTCAGGCGAATTGCATTTGGAATTTGCTTGACAGGCTCACCGAGTTAGCACCGACCACGGGCTGATCGGTCCCCCGACAAATCCGCATTTCGCGGCCGAATGAACCAGACGCAAATCCGCATTTCGCGGCCGAATGAACCGCCAAGACGCCAAGGCGCCAAGAAGATTTGGAGATCGGCAGGGATCGGGTGACGGGTCATCCGATCCCAACCTTCTTGGCGTCTTGGCGCCTTGGCGGTTCACTGTCTCGCCGCGAACCACAGAAAGTGCGAACGTCACGGGCGCGGCGCGCGGCCTGGTCCGGTCAGCCCACCAAACACCATCTTGTCCCGATTTTCCTGCATGAGCTTCGCGAAACCCGGCGTGCTCACCAGACCCAAACCGCGCGGCACGCCGGTCTCGGGGTCCGCCGCAACATCGCCGTAGCTGGCACCCGAGACCTTCTCCCACTTGCCCGCCGGCTTCCTGATCTCGACATTGACGACAGTCGTCTTCAACACCATCCGGACGATCGCATCGGCAGGCCGGGATGGCTTCGACAGGCTTGGGTGCCCGCCGACCATCTTCCAGCCATTCGCGAGTGCCCACGCCGTCAGTTCATCCTTGGTCATGCCGGTTGCCTCCGCCTGCCCGCCACCATAGCGCAGGTGCAGGCCGGAGCGCGATCTGATAGCCTGGCGCCAACAGGTTCGACCGGAGGGAACCCCAGATGTCGTTTCGTTTTGTTTTTCTGCCGCCGCAAACCGCCACGACGCGCGAGTGGGCACAGCGCCTCGCCGCCGGACAACCCGACCTCGACATCGTCGTGGCGGAGGATGAAACGCAGGCCAATGCGGCCATTATCGACGCCGACGCCGCGTTTGGCCGCCTGCACCCGCAACTGCTCGCCCGGGCGCGCAAGCTGCGTTGGCTGCAATCGCCGCAGATCGCGCCGCCCGCCGGCTATTTCTATCCCGAGTTGGTCGCGCACCCCCTGGTGGTGACCAACATGCGCGAGATATTCAACGACCATATCGGCGCGCACATCATGGCCTTCGTGCTCGCGTTCGCGCGCGGGTTTCACTACTACATTCCGCAGCAGCTCAAGGGCGTCTGGGAGCCGCGGCGGCTGGATACCGGCGTGATCCATCTGCCGGAGGCTACCGCGCTGATTGTCGGCCTGGGCGGCATCGGGGCGGAGGCCGCGCGGCTCGCGGCGGCGTTCGGTATCACGGTGATCGGCACCGACGCGCGGCGCGAGACGGCGCCGCCGGGTGTGACGGAGATGCATCGCCCCGAAGCGCTGGACGACCTGCTGCCGCGCGCCGACTTCGTCATCCTGACCGTGCCGCACACGCCGGCGACCGAGGGCTTCATGCACCGCGCCCGCTTCCAGCGCATGAAGCCGTCGGCGTTCTTCATCAACATCGGCCGCGGCATGACCACACGGCTGGACGATCTGGTGGCGGCGCTGGAGGCCGGCGAAATCGCCGGTGCCGGACTGGATGTGTTCGAAATCGAGCCGCTGCCGGCGGGCCACAAGCTATGGCGCATGCCCAATGTGCTGATTACGCCGCACAGCGCCGGGTTCGGACCGTACCTGGAGGAGCGGCGCTTCGAGATCGTGCGCGACAACTGCCGCGCTTTCGCCGATGGGACACCGTTGCGCAACCCCGTGGACAAGGCGTCCTGGTTTTAGGGGGCGTCCTGGTTCCAAGCGATGGCGTCAGCGGGCCAGGCGCGTTCACACGTACAGCTCCTGCGGAAAGCGATATCCTTCCCCGGGCCATAGTGTGGGTGAGAATGACTTTCTCCCTGGCGAGTCTTTCGCGGGACAAGCTCATCGCCTACAAGAACCGCATGACTTCCGCGCCAGCAGCCACACGAGGAACCGCATGACCCGACTGTCGGCCGCCGCCGAGGTGATCGACCTGTCGCCCACCGTCGGCGACGAGGTGAAATACACCACATGCTACATGTGCGCCTGCCGCTGCGGCATCAAGGTGCACCTGAAGGACGGCCGGTTGCGCTACATCGAGGGCAACCGCAATCACCCGGTGAACAAGGGCGTGCTGTGCGGCAAGGGCTCGGCCGGCATCATGCAGCACTACTCGCCGGCCAGGCTGCGCAAGCCGCTGTTGCGTGTGGGCGAGCGCGGCGCGGGCGAATTCAAGGAGATCGAGTGGGACGAAGCGCTGGGCCTCGCCACCGAGTGGCTGGGCGCGGTGCGCGCCAGCGATCCCAAGCGTCTGGCGTTCTTCACCGGACGCGACCAGAGCCAGAGCCTGACCGGCTGGTGGGCCAAGCAGTTCGGCACGCCTAATTTTTCCGCGCATGGCGGGTTCTGCTCGGTCAACATGGCGACCGCGGGCCTCTATTCGATCGGCGGCAGCTTCTGGGAGTTTGGTGAACCTGACTGGGACCGTACGAAATACCTGCTGATGTTCGGCGTCGCCGAGGACCATGATTCCAATCCGATCAAGACCGGCCTGGCCAAGCTGAAGGCGCGGGGGGCAAAATTCGTCAGCCTCAATCCGGTGCAGACCGGCTATTCGGCACTGGCGGACGAGTTCCTGGCGATCCGCCCCGGCACCGACGGGCTGTTCGTGCTGGCGCTGGTGCACGAGTTGCTGCGGACCGATCGGATCGATCTGGATTTTCTGGCCAGCTACAGCAACGCGATCTGGCTGGTAATCGACAATCCGGGCGGCGCGGATGACGGGCTGTTCGCGCGCAACGCCGACGGCAAACCGCTGGCGTGGGATCGCGCGACGCGGGCCCCGGTCGACGCATCGACGCCCGGCATGCGGCCCGGCGTCGTCGGCGCATTCGTGCTGCCTGACGGACGCCGCGCGCGGCCGGTGTTCCAGTTGCTCGCCGAGCGCTACCTGGATGGCAAATATGCACCCGATGCGGTAGCGGAACGCTGCGGCATCCCGGCTTCGACGATCCGCCGCATCGCGACCGAATTGGCCGACGTGGCATTCAATCAGACGATCGAGCTGGATCAGCCGTGGACCGATACATCGGGACGGCGACACGAGAAAATGATCGGCCGTCCGGTATCGATGCACGCAATGCGCGGTATTTCCGCGCACTCCAACGGGTTCCAGACCTGCCGCTCGATCCATCTGTTGCAGATGTTACTGGGGGCGATCGATACGCCAGGGTCGTGGCGCTACAAGTCGCCGTATCCGAAGCCGATCCCGCCGGGCGCCGCCCCGGTGGGAAAGGGCAGCAAGCCGAATACGATGATGCCGGGCATGGCGCTGGGTTTCCCGCAGGGGCCGCAGGACCTGCTGCTGGAGGACGACGGCACGCCGATCCGCATCGACAAGGCGTTTACCTGGGACGCACCGATCGCCGCGCACGGCATGATGCATATGGTGATCGCCAATGCCTGGGCGGGCGATCCGTACAAGATCGACACGCTGTTCATGTACATGGCGAACATGGCGTGGAATTCGTCGATGAACCCCGGCGAGTCCATGCGCATGCTCGCCGATAAGGACCCGGCCACCGGCGCGTATCGCATTCCGCACGTGATTTATGCCGACGCGTTCTTCTCGGAAACCGTGCCGTATGCGGATCTGATTTTGCCGGACACGACGTATCTGGAACGTTGGGACTGCATTTCGCTGCTGGACCGGCCGATCGGCGGCCCGGAGGGTCCGGCGGACGCCATCCGCCAGCCGGTGCTGGCACCCGACCGCGACGTGCGCCCGTTCCAGGACGTGCTGATCGAGCTTGGCGCGCGGCTGAAACTCCCTGGATTCGTCAAGGAAGATGGCAGCGCGGCCTACAGCGACTATCCCGACTACATCGCCAATCACGAGCGCACGCCCTGGCATCGGTCCACTCGGCGGGTGGCGCGGCGCCGATGGAACGGCAGTAGGCAAGGGAGCGGCGAACCCCAACCAGCTTGCGCGCTATGTCGAGAACCAGTGCTTCTGGCGGCATCACCTGCCGCAGGAGCAGCTGTACTTCAAGCACGCCAATGCGGCGTATCTGCGCGATGCGCACGCGATGGGGTTGATACCGAATACCAACCAGATCGTGCTGCAACTCTATGTCGAGCCGCTGCAACGGTTTCGCCTGGCCGCCGAGGGGCATGGACCGGTGCAGCCACCGGACGCCAAGCGCGCGGGGGTGAAGCGCTATTTCGATCCCCTGCCGATCTGGTATCCGCCCGTCGAGGACACCGCGCCCGAGCAGGCCGCCTGGCCGTTGCATGCGATCACCCAGCGTCCGTCTATCATGTATCATTCGTGGGGATCGCAGAACGCCTGGCTAAGGCAGATCTACGATCGCAACCATCTTTACATGAACCGCCGCACCGCGACCGCGTTGGGCATCGCCGAAGACGACTGGGTGTGGGTGATCAGCCGGACCGGCCGCGTGAAGGGGCAGGTGCGGCTGATGGAGGGGGTCAATCCGGATACGGTCTGGACCTGGAATGCGATCGGCAAGCGCGCCGGGGCGTGGAACCTGGGTCCGGATGCGCCGGAATCGCGCGAGGGCTTTCTGCTGAACCATGTGATCTCGGAGTTCCGCAAGGAAGCCGACGGCGCGGTTCAATCCAACAGCGATCCGATCACCGGCCAGGCCGCATGGTACGACCTGCGGGTGCGCGTCGAAAAAGCCGAGGCCGGCATTACCCAACCGCATTACAGCACCTTGCCGCGTCCACCTGGACTTACCGCTCCACCGCACCTGCTGCGCTTCAATGCCGGGGAGCACGCGCAATGACCGCGATCCCGCCGCCGGGGGCGAAAAAGCTCGGCCTGGTCATCGATCTGGACACCTGCGTCGGCTGCCACGCCTGCGCCGTGAATTGCAAGGAGTGGAACACCTCGGGCCATTCCGCGCCCCTGCCGGATTTCGAGGCGTATCAGGCGAAGCCGCAAGGCGTCTGGTTCAACCGCGTGCACAGCTACGAGGCCGGCGAAGGCTGCGACAGCCGCACGGTGTATTTCCCTCGATCGTGCCTGCATTGCGAGGAACCCGCCTGCGTCACCGTCTGTCCCACCGGCGCGTCGTACAAGCGCGCCGAAGACGGCATCGTGCTGGTCAACCCGGACACCTGCATCGGCTGCAAGCTGTGCTCCTGGGCCTGCCCGTACGGCGCGCGCGAGTTCGACGAAGATGCCGGCGTGATGAAGAAATGCACACTCTGCATCGACCGCATCTACAACACGAACATTCCGGTAGAAGACCGTGTCCCCGCCTGCGTTTCCACCTGCCCGGCGCAGGCACGCCATTTCGGCGACCTGGGTGATCCGGACAGCGCCGTGTCCCGCCTGGTCGCCGAACGCGGCGGCTACGACCTGATGCCGGAACTCGGCTACAAGCCGGTGAACAAATACCTGCCACCGCGCGAGCGACCCCGCCACATCGAACCCGCAGAACCACCAGTCGAGAGCGTCGCCAACCCGTTCCTGCGGTGGATCGACCGCGCCCTGTCGCGCTGAGCACTGCCATGCATCCCGCGCTATCTGTCATCCTGTTCACCACCGCCTCGGGCGCCGGCTACGGCGTGCTGTTCTGGCTTGGGCTGCTGGCGCCGCTTGGCCTGCTGCCCATGGCGGCCGGCTTCGGCGTCACCGCATCGCTGCTCGGCCTGGCGCTGATCACCGTCGGGCTGATGTCGTCCACGCTGCATCTCGGGCATCCTGAACGTTCGTGGCGGGCGATCACCCAATGGCGCACTTCCTGGCTGTCGCGTGAGGGCGTGACGGCGCTGATCGCCTATGTGCCGGCGGTGCTGTTTCCGCTGCTGTGGCTGATCACCGGCGCGCCCGGGCCGATCGGCTTCGCCAGTGCCGTGATGGCAGCGGTCACGGTGATCTGTACCGGAATGATCTACGCATCGCTGAAACCGATCCGGCAGTGGCACAATCCATACGTGCTGCCGATCTACCTGCTGGCGGCGTTGTTTTCCGGCGGCGCCTGCCTGGCCGGTGTCGCAACGTTCTGGCATGCGAACCCGTGGCTCGCCTATGCATCCGTGGTGGTGGCCGCGGCGACGCTGGCGGCGAAACTGGCCTACTGGCGATCGATCGATTCCGGCGCCGGCGCGCGCACCCCGGCGGACGCGACCGGGTTGGGGAAACTTGGCACGGTGCGCTCGCTCGATCCGCCGCACACCGAGGAAAACTACCTGCTGCGCGAGATGGGCTATCGCATCGCCCGCAAGCATGCCGCGCGGCTGCGGGTCGTCGCGGTGGTGCTGGGCTTCATTGCGCCGATCGTGCTGCTGCCATTCGTCCCACCGGTTGCAGCGATCGCCGCGCTGCTCGGGCTGCTGGTCGAGCGGTGGCTGTTCTTCGCCGAGGCGACGCACACCATCACGCTGTATTACGGTCGCACAGCATAGGCGGTATCATCCGCCCGATCGTCACGCCTGGGTATCGTCCGCATGCAACGCTTCTCCGCCCTGTCCCTGCTGCGCCATGCGTTGGGCGGCCACACCGGATGGCAGCCGCAATGGCGCTCGCCCGAACCGAAGCCGGAATATGACGCGCTGATCGTCGGCGGCGGGGGACATGGCCTCGCTACGGCCTACTATCTGGCAAAGCAGCACGGGTTGCGCAACATCGCGGTGCTGGAGCGCGGCTGGATCGGCGGCGGCAACACCGGGCGCAACACCACGATCATCCGCTCCAACTATTTGTTTGCCGAGAGCGCGGCGCTGTACGACCACGCGGTTCGGCTGTGGGAAAGCCTGTCGCAGGAACTGAACTACAACGTGATGTTCAGCCCGCGTGGGGTGATGATGCTGGCGCACACCCACCACGACGTGCAGGTGTTCAAGCGGCACGTGCACGCCGACCGCGCCGCCGGGGTCGACAATGAATGGCTGACGCCGGTTCAGGCGCAGGCCTTCTGTCCACCGCTGAACGTCGCAACCGACCTGCGCTACCCGGTGCTCGGCGCGGCACTGCAACGTCGCGGTGGCGTGGCGCGGCACGATGCCGTTGCGTGGGGGTATGCGCGAGCCGCGGACGCCCTGGGCGTCGACATCCTGCAGAACTGCGAGGTCACCGCCATCGACCGCGACACTGCCGGCGCGGCCACCGGTGTTCAAACGACTCGCGGCACGATCCGAGCGCCAAAAATCGGCGTCGTGGCGGCCGGGCACACCAGCGTGGTGATGGCGATGGCCGGACTGCGCCTGCCGCTGGAGAGCTATCCGCTACAGGCACTGGTGTCGGAACCGGTGAAGCCGGTGCTGCCCTGCGTCGTGATGTCGAACACCATCCACGCCTATATCAGCCAGTCGGACAAAGGGGAGTTGGTGATCGGGGCCGGAACGGATGCGTATACCTCCTACACCCAGCGCGGCGCGCTGCACATCGCGATACACACGCTGGATGCGATCTGCGAACTGTTCCCGATGTTCCGTCGCCTGCGCATGTTGCGCAACTGGGGCGGAATTGTCGATGTGACACCGGACCGTTCTCCGATTGTCGGACGTACGCCGGTGCCGGGGTTGTATGTCAATTGCGGCTGGGGCACCGGCGGATTCAAGGCAACGCCGGGGTCCGGCCATGTATTCGCCTGGACCATCGCACGCGACGAACCGCATCCGATCAACGCGCCGTTCTCGCTGCAGCGTTTCCGCGATGGCGCAACGATCGATGAGGCCGCCGCGGCGGCGGTGGCACACTGATGCTGCTGATCGCCTGCCCCTGGTGCGGTGCGCGGCCGGAGTTGGAGTTCAGCTACGCCGGCGAGGCGCATATTGCGCGCCCGACTGATCCCGCTTCGGTCAACGATGCAGAGTGGACCGCGTATCTCCACATGCGCACCAATCCGAAAGGAACGCATCGCGAGCGGTGGCGCCACACCCACGGTTGCGCGCGCTTCTTCAATGCGGTGCGTGATACCACGACCGATGAGATCGTGGCGACCTATATCAGCGGCCGTAAAGAATGACCCACCGACGGTGCCCCCCCGTCATGCCGGCGCAGGCCGGTATCCACGACTTTCTTTGCTGCGGCGAAGACAAGTCGTGGATACCGGCCCCCCGGCCTTCGCCAAGGGCAGGCTCCGCCTGTCCTCGGGCGGCCCGTTGGGCCGACCCGGGGGCCAGCATGACAGGGCGGCAGCACCGAAGAGTCGATCATTCGTGCGCCTGGTCTTACAAACCTGGCGATCCACCGCCGTGAGCGCGTTTCGCACCGCGTCGGGCGGACGCATCGATCGCACGCGTACGTTGCGATTCAGCTTCGATCACCGAGAGTATCAGGGATATGAAGGCGACACGCTGGCCTCGGCGCTGTTGGCGAACGGCGTGCACCTGCTCGGGCGCTCGTTCAAATATCACCGGCCGCGCGGGGTGCTGGCAGCCGGAGCCGATGAACCGTCGGCGCTAGTCACCATCGTTCGCGACGACGCGCGCCGCACGCCCAACCTGCGCGCCACCCAGGTCGAGCTGTACGACGGGCTGCGGGCGGAAAGCCAGAATCATTATCCCTCGCTCGGCTTCGATCTGGGCGCGGTCAACGATGTTCTGTCGCCGCTGGTTCCCGCCGGCTTCTACTACAAGACCTTCAAATGGCCGACCTGGGCATGGCATCGGATCTACGAGCCGTTGATCCGTGCCGCCGCCGGCCTCGGCCGCGCGCCGTCGTTGCCTGATCCGGATCGTTACGCACAGCGTTATGCGCATTGTGACGTGCTGGTGGTGGGCGCTGGACCCGCCGGTCTCGCAGCCGCAGTCGCCGCCGCGGATTCCGGGGCTCGGGTCATCTTATGCGACGAACAAGCGGAAATGGGTGGCTCGCTGCTGTCGGAAACGGCCGCGACGATCGATGGCGCATCAGCCCAGAACTGGCTCAACGCGACACTTGCCGCGCTAACACAGAACCCACGCATGACCCTGCTGCCGCGTACCACGGCATTCGGCTGCTACCCGCATAACATGGTGGGCCTCGCGCAACGTCTGACGGACCACCTCGCGGCACCCGCTCCCACGCAGGCCCGCGAGCGTCTGTGGCAGGTGCGGCCGCGCGAGCTGATACTGGCGACAGGCGCGCTGGAGCGGCCGCTGGTGTTTCCGGGCAACGACCGTCCGGGGATCATGCTGGCCGGCGCGGCGCGCACCTATCTGCAACGTTACGGTGTGCTGCCCGGACGCCGCGCCGTGGTAGTGACGGCGCATGACGATGCCTATCACATGGCGCATGCGCTGCGCGACGCAGGCATCACCGTCGCCGCGCTGATCGATGTTCGTCACGAACCCGGCACAGTCGACACCGCAACGGCCGGCAACGCCCGCACGAACAACAACGGTCTCCGCATCATTCGCGGTGCCACGATTGCTGCGACCGGCGGGCGCAAGCGCGTCACCTGGGTCAAGCTTGGCGACGGCACCACCATTCCCTGCGACGTCGTGCTGATGTCCGGCGGGTTCACCCCGAGCGTGCATTTACACTCCCAGGCACGCGGGACATTACGGTTCGATACCGACTGTCAGGCCTTCGTGCCAGGAGCGCCACACAAGCAGGTGCGCTCGGTAGGCGCCTGCGCGGGTGTGTTCGGTCTGGCGGCAGCGCTGGCAGACGGTGCGCACACGGATCGGTTCGTAGTCGATGCGCCACCACCCGGCAAGGGCGGAATGCTCGGCGCGATGGCGGGCACGGGCGGCAAGGCCTTCGTCGACTTCCAGAACGACGTCACCGCCAAGGACATTGCGCTGGCGGTGCGGGAGGGATTCCGCTCGATCGAGCACATCAAGCGCTACACCACCACCGGCATGGCGACCGACCAGGGCAAGACCGCCAACGTCAATGCGCTCGGCATCGCGGCCGACGCGCTGGCGATGGCACCCGAGCAGGTCGGGCTGACCACCTTTCGTCCGCCCTATACGCCGGTGACCTTCGGCAGCTTCGCCGGCGCCTCGCGCGGCATGCTGTTCGATCCGGTGCGGCAGACGCCGCTGCACGATCGCGCGGTGGCGCTGAGCGCGGTGTTCGAAGATGTCGGTCAGTGGCGGCGGGCACTTTATATCCCGCGCGCTGGCGAAACGATGTACGACGCGGTAGCGCGCGAATGCCGTGCGGTGCGCAATGCGGCTGGCATGTTCGACGGCTCCACGCTCGGCAAGATCGAGGTGGTTGGTCCCGACGCCGCGGAATTCCTCGACCGGATGTATGTCAACGCCCTACAAAAACTCCCAGTCGGGCGCTGCCGCTATGGCATCCTGCTGCGCGAGGACGGGTTCGTGCTGGACGACGGCATCATCGGCCGGCTGGCCACCGATCGGTTCCACGTCACGACCACCACCGGCGGCGCGGCACGCGTGCTCGGAATGATGGAAGACTATCTGCAGACGGAATGGTCGGACCTGGATGTCTGGCTGACATCCGTCACGGAACAATGGGCGGTGATCGCCGTGCAAGGCCCGCGCGCCCGGGATATCCTGGCCCCGCTGATCCAGGACATCGACCTCGCGCTGCCGCACATGGCGCTGGCACAGGGCCATATAAGCGGCGTGCCGACCCGCCTGTTCCGCGTCAGCTTCACCGGCGAGCTCGGCTTCGAGGTCAATGTCCCCTCGGACGCGGCCGGCGCGGCGTGGGACGCGATCGCCGCCGGCGGCGCCACCCCGTATGGCACCGAGGCGATGCATGTGTTGCGCGCCGAGAAAGGTTACATCATCGCCGGTCAGGAAGCCGATGGAACGGCCACACCTGACGATCTCGGTCTGACGTGGGCGATCGGCAAGACCAAACAAGACTTCGTCGGCAAGCGGTCCCTGACATTGCCGGCGCTGGCTGCAACCGGGCGGAAGCAGCTTGTCGGGCTGCTGACCGATGACCCGCGCACGGTGCTGCAGGACGGCGCGCAGATTGTTGACGATCCGAAGCAGTCGGTGCCGATGCGCGTGCTGGGGCATGTTACTTCGTCGTACAACAGTGCGACACTCGGCCGCTCGATCGCGCTGGCGCTGCTGGAAAATGGGCGAGCGCGGATGGACCAGCATCTCTTCGCGCCGATGGCAGACCGCGCGATAGGTGTGCGGGTTGTTTCGCCGGTGTTCCATGATCCGCAGGGGGCACGCCTGCATGGCTGACACCGCGCTGCATCTGACCGACCTTCCGGCCTGCACAAGGCTGATCCTGCGCGGACGCGCCGCGGCGACGCGGGCCGCCGCGGCGCCACTCGGGTTCGCACTGCCGTTGCAGCCCTGCCGTGCCGTCACCGCGGGCAACCGCAGCGCGCTGTGGCTGGGCCCGGACGAGTGGCTGATCCTCACGCCCGCATCCGATTTCATAGCCCCGGCGCTGGCGCAGGCGATGCAAGGCTGCCCGCACTCACTGGTCGATGTCAGCCACCGACAATGCGGGATCGAACTGAGTGGCAGCACGGCGGCTGACGTACTTAACGCCGGCTGCCCGCTCGACCTAGCCCAGCCGGCGTTTCCCGTCGGCATGTGTACCCGCACCGTGCTCGCCAAAAGCGAGATCGTGCTGTGGCGTATGTCTGCCGGAACGTTCCACCTGGAAGTCGCGCGTTCCATCCTGCCCTACGTCCGCGCATTTCTGCACGAAGCCGCGCGCGATTATCCTGTTGCAACGAATGCGGGCTAGCCCAGAACCAGTCCCTCGTACCCGTTCGCCGCGACCGCGTCGCATTTCGCACGATAGGCCGGGGCGCTGCCGCTGTAGCGGTTGATGATCCGGACCTGCTTGCCCTCGACATTCCGATTGACGCCGGTCATCCAGGAATTGACCTCATTGGACAGCAGACCGACGCCCAATTCCTTGACGTGGTCCGTCCAGGTCGTGACCCCGGCCTCCGTCGCCTCCAGGCGCGTCAGCGAGTGGTCCCGCGCATGGCGCATCAGTCCGGTGACCCAATCGACATTGTATTCGATGCTGCGCGGAATATTGCCCAGGGCCATGTGCGGCCCGATCAACATCATCATGTTGGGAAAACCGTCGACCATGACACCCAGATACGTCAGCGGCCCGTGCTTCCACTTCTCCTTCAGGCGCTGCCCGCCCACACCACGAATGTCAACACGGTCGAAACTGCCGGTGATGGCATCGAAGCCGGTGGCATAGATGATGATATCGAATGCGTATTCGGCATCGCTGGTCGTGATGCCCGTCGGCGTAATCCGCTCGATCGGCGTTTCCAGCAGGTCCACCAGCGTCACGTTGTCCTGGTTGTAGACCTCGTAATACTTCGTCTCCAGCGGCACGCGCCGTGTCCCGAAGCCGTGGTTCTTCGGAATGAGCTTCTCCGCAACGTTTTGGTCCTTCACCCGCTGGCGGATTTTTCGCGCAACGAAATCGGACAGCGCCGCATTCGCCTTGCGGTCGGTCAGGATGTCACGGAAATTCCCCTGCCAGATGCCGAAGCCGGGTTCTGCATAGCGCTGTTCCCAGAACGCTTCGCGCTCCTCGTCGCGCACCTCGAACGTGCCGCGCGGGTCGGGCGTATGCAGGAAGCAGGCAAAGGTTTCCTGGCAGCGCTGGAACATCTCCGGGTAGCCGGCCCGGATCCGCACCATCTCCTCGGCGCCGATCTTGGCGTTCAGCAGCGGCGCGCACCAGTTCGGCGTGCGCTGGAACACCGTCAGATGGCCGGCCGTCTTGGCCACTTCCTGGATCGTCTGGATCCCGGTGGCCCCGGTGCCGATCACCGCGATCCGCTTGCCGGCAAAGCTGACCGGCTCATGCGGCCATCTCGCGGTATGGAAGGAATGGCCCTTGAAGCTGTCCACCCCCGGAATCGCCGGCATGGTCGGCGCCGACAGCGGGCCGACCGCGGTGATCAGAAAGCGCGCGGCGAAGCTCCTGCCGTCCTCCAGCGTGATATCCCACCGCCGCGCCGCGTCCTGGTAGTGCGCTGCCGCCACCCGGCTGCGAAACTGGATGTCGCGGCGCAGGTCGAACTTGTCGGCAACATGGTTGAGGTAGCGCAACGTCTCCGGCTGGCCGGCGAAATGCTCGCCCCAGTCCCATTCGTCCAGCAATTCCTGCGAGAAGGAATACGCGTACGAGTAGCTTTCCGAATCGAAGCGCGCGCCCGGATAGCGGTTCCAGTACCAGGTGCCGCCCACGCCGGTGCCGGCCTCCAGCACCAGCACGCGCAGCCCGAGTTGCCGCAGGCGATGAAGCTGATACAGGCCCGACATGCCGGCACCGATGATAATCGCGTCGAAAAAGGCGCCGTCGCAGCGGACCGGTTCGCTCGCGACTTGTGTCTCGGCCATCCTATTTCACTCCCATTCGGGCGCGGAACCGGTGCCCCAGCCCGTTCGCCTGCCTGGAACGCCAAGAACCCTCATAATCGGAGAATTTCCCGGCCGCAAGAAGAAAATGCACAAAATCCCGCTATGAGAGAATTTCCTCTATTTCCCACAAACCGCGAATCACGCTATCAGACCGCGACGAACCGTCGAGCCAGCCCCACGCACCCGCTTCGGCAGGCCCGGCTCCCGTCCGGCGAGGGTCCAAGACGATGGATGAGAACGTAGTGCCCCTACGGGTGGAAAATGGTCGTGCCGGCCACGGCGACACCAGCATCGCGCGCGTCTTCGGCGTCCTCGACCTGTTCACGCCGGACGCCCCGGTCTGGACGGTGGACCTGCTCGTGGACCACCTCGCGCTCGCACGCGCCACCGTCTATCGCTACGTCCGCGCGCTATGCGACGCCGGCTTCCTGGCCCCGGTGTCCGGCGCCGGCTACGTCCTTGGCCCGCGCTTCATCGAGTTCGACCGCAACATCCGCCTTGCCGACCCGCTGTTGCAGATCGTTCCGCCGGTGATGGCGGAGCTGCGTGACATCGTGCAGGGCGGGCAGCTTCTGTGCACGTTCTACGGCCTGCGGGTGCTGACCGTGCTGCAGGACAAAACGGATCCCAGCATCACCATGAGCATGGAGCGGGGCCGTCCGTTCTCGCTGTTCCGCGGCTCGCCCTCGCGCGTGATCCTGGCCCACCTGCCGACCTCGCAATTGCGCAACCTGATGCTGAGCCACGGGGGGCAAATCGCCGCCGCCGGCCTCGGCGAGACCTGGACCGAGTTCCGCGACGGGCTGCGCGCCATCCGCCGCACCGGCTACCTGGTGGCGAGCGACATCGACACGGCGCTGATCGGCATCTCGGCGCCGATCTTCCACGCCCCCGGCGCCGTCACCGCGAGCCTGTGCCTGGTGCGGGTGAAGGCGAACGTATCGCCCGAGGACGCGGGCTTCCTCGGCAGCCTCGCGGTCGGCGCGGCGCAGCACATCTCGCGCGAGCTCCAGGCGTTTCGGCCCGCACACGCGGACACACGGGCACCGGCGTTCCCGGTGTCACGCGTGCGCTGAGCGCGCCTGGCGGCTCACGCCGCCACGGCCGGGGCGTTCGCCGCCGGCAGCTTCGCCGCCCCCAGCTTCGCCGCGCGCAACAACGCCGCCGCGTCGCAGTGGGAGTCACACGGTCTCGCCTGCACCGGCGACGTGCCGAGCGCGTCCTTAAGGTGCTCGACCAGCGCGCAGGTCGTCAGCCCTGTGTACACCAACGGCAATTGCTCCGGCACCTTCCACGCCACCGCCGCCAGCTTGTCCGCCTGCTGCGCCGCCTGCACGACGTCAGCGGTGGCGAGCGTCGTCGGCGTGACCGGCAGCCGCGGCAGCTTTGTCAACAGGTGCTCGACGCCGTCGTGCTCCACGGGCACGGTGCGCGTCAGCGCCTGCTCCACCGCCTCGAGCTTCCGGCGCACCCGCGCGCGTGCGTGCGCCAGCCCGCGTTCCAACGGGTTCTCCCGCAAGCTCGACCGCAGCCGCTGCACAGCCGAAAGCGCCGAGCCGAGTTCCTGCATGTGTTCCGGCGCCTCCAGCGGCGGCAGCGTCAGCCGGGACAGCCGGCGCAGCGCATCGGCGAGTTGCGCCGGGTCGGCCACGTCCGCATCAAGCTGGCGCGCGGCGGCGATCAACGGCGCCAGCCGGCGCAGTGGGCGCAGCAGGTCGCCCCATTGCCGGATCGGCACGCCGCCGGGCTCGTTGTATTCTTCCAACTGCTCCTCAGACGGCTTCAGCAGCGAGTCCTTCAGCGCCTTCGCGACGCGATCCGCCGCATCGTTCTGCGCGGCAAGTTTCGTCCACTCGCGCGCGTCGACCCGCTGCGGCGGCTGTCGGCGGAAGCGATCGTTCATGGTAGCAACGATACGCGTGAAGGCGTCCGCCTGCGCGGGGTCCAGCAGGTCGGTGCCAAACTGCGACAGCGCCTGCGCGCGCAGATGCGCGAGCCCGGAGATCGTCGCCAGCGCGCCCGGCGGCAGCAACGGAGTCGGCAGCCGCAGATCCTGCCATGCCGGGTCCGGTCGCCAAGGCTCCGCCGGCAGCGTGCGCGCGGCGAGCCAGTCGGACACCGCCGTCACCTTCCGGGCGCCCTCCGGCTCGACCGCGGTCTCGGCTTGCTCGCGCAACCTCGACAGTTGCGACCCTAGCGGCTCCATCGCCGTTGCGCAGAAGCATCCCATGCGCGCCTCCTTGCCCAACACCACTGAGCAACTCGGCCCCCCGGATGAACGACCCGTCCCCCATCCCTGGGAGTAGGTTAAGCGACGCCCAGAAATGACTGCTTCACGGCGCGTTCACGGGCGATGGTATAATACCATGTCGGAAGGAATGCATTGCACGTGATGTTGAACGGGCCATCCCGGGGTCGTCGAGGAAGACTCTCCCCCTCCCCTTGAGGGCATGGGCCGCGAAGCGGACCAAGGCTGGGGGAGGGGTAGAGCCGGGCTCGCACCCAAGATTTTTGCGCGCGGACCCCTTCCCCCACCTACGTTTCAGTCGCAGGCCGCCGCCCACTCAATCAGTTGCTCGGAAAATCAGGATTGCCCGGCTGGCGCGTTATGTGTGAGCTTCCAAGACAATCTATCCGGATAGTTAATGAACGTTCGCGGCCCGGTTATTTGTGAATTAAAATAAACCCGTTGCCCGCCTTCCACATCACGCCGCGTCGGTCCGGCGAAGCGCTGCGGGTGGACGCCACCCCGGGCCCGGCCGTCCATCCGCCTTTTACGCCAGCGCGTAGACGACAGATTGCGATAACGCGCCAGCCAATATGTGAGGCGCGGCAGGGAATTGTGCCGCCGTGAATTGCATTCCAAGTGGAAGCGCCGCTCCCAGGCTCTGAGTAGATTCCGAGTTTGTCAGCCTGCATCGGATGGTGGTTAAGGTCGCGTCCATCAACCGCCCGGATTTTTGGAGGTTGGTTGGGAATACATTGACTGGGGGCGGGCGCGCGTTAGCCCCCAAAGCACCGCCTGCCCGCTCCCTTTTCATCCTCCTCGCAAAGTGCACCGAACATGCGGAGCAAATTGGCCGCACAGCGGCAGCGTATGAGGGCTGACCGTGCCGGAATGGCACGCACGGTGGCGGGCGGCAAGCCGGCGTTGAAGCAATCTCGTGCGCCGGTGTTGGCTCCTACCGCTCCACCAACGCCCGTCGAGTTGCCCTCCCCACTCCCACCACCTGCGCCATGCCTCGCGCCTGTAGCTTGGCGAACGTCTCCCGCAAGCGGACGCGTGTGGCCTTCATGGTACGACGATCCGCCCGCTACATAATACCGTACAGGCCGCCTGCTCCCCTTCTACTTCCCCCACCGAGCGGACCCGAAAGGACATTGAGATGCCCAATCGTGGGTCGCCGACACTTGGGATCATGCGGATCGAATTGGCTGCCGCGCGATGGCGGATGGAAGCTGCGCACTCTGAAACAGCCCGACTGATGGCCGATTCGCGTCTGGCGTTGAAGCGGAGTCGTGCGTTGTTGGTGGGTTCTACCTCTCCACCAGCACCCACCGGCACCGCTTCAACACCGGTCCCCCGACTATCCGCACGACGCCCTTGACCCGGAGCAACCGCAGCGCCTCCCGCGCCCGCTTGATCGTGGCCTCAGTCAACTTCCAATCGGGCGTGATACCAACCGCCGAAATCGTTGACTCTTCCAACGATTTCGGCGGCTGGTATCGCGCGCCGGGTTGCCAGCGGGAATCAGAGGGCGGCGGCGCGCCGAACAAAGACTCATACCAACGGTCATTCGTTATGGCCGTTGGTATGAGGCGCTTGGTCGTCAGGACTGCCGCACCAGGTCGCGGATGTGCAGCGGCTTCCGGTGTCGCGCGATGCGCGGGTGCGGCGGATCGGGCGCAGGGAAGCTTTCCAATTGCGGGCTTCCGGTCGTCATTCCGGATATGGTAGGAAATCATCCGCGAGTGGGCGCGTATCTTGTCTTGGCGGTTGCTACATAATACCGCGAAAGTCCGCTCAGCGCTGCGCCGTCCTGTGCTTTGCCAGCCATCCCATCGTCGCCGCGGGCTCGGCATCGGTCGACGGGAGATAGGGCTTGATGTCCAGCAACGGCGTGCCGTCCAGGCAGTCCAGATAGCGCACGGACAGCCGATCCGGCGCGGCAAATCCGTCAAGCGCCACCACCGAAAGCCCGATCGGGTTCGGCCGCCGCGGCGATCGCGTGGTGAACAGCCCGCGCGGCTGGCCGTCGAACGGCGGCGTCACCGTCATCTCCGGGGCACGCACCTGGTGCAGCCAATACAACAGGATCAGGTGCGAGAATCCCTCCAGATCGCGCAGCCCGGCGACGAACTCGAGCAATACGTAGACGGTCCAGGCCACATAAC
>CAWGZJ010000018.1:0-101066 GCA_963826975.1 uncultured Alphaproteobacteria bacterium
GCACGCTGTTTCTCCCTCATTATAACGATTTCGGGCCAAGCCTATGATGGAACGTTCCTAAAGGTCGAGTCGGCGGCGATCAATCGCTATGGATCGATAGTCGCCCGCGACACGATCGAGAGTGGCGACAGGTGAAGGTCGGCGGGAGATGCCCCCGCCCGATAAACCGGATTATCATGTGCCAAATCAGGGACCGACAGGCCACCCCGATGATCACGGTCATTGCGCCCTCGGACGCCGGCCGCCTATGACTCGGAGGTCGTCAGGGCGATCCGCTCGCCGCTATGGCCAAATCGCATGATTGCCGCGATCGTGCGCGACCTCGTTTCTGCGTGAGGGTGAGGGGGCCATGCCAGCCGCGTCTGACTACCGTGCCGACGAGGAAACGTTGTGGCTGACATTTCTGGCGCCACATCGCATCAAGCTTCGGGACATAGCTCCTGTCGAAAGCGGTATGGGCCAATTCTGGCGCAGGCGTTTCGAGGCGTCCTGGCCGGGACTCGTGCTTGCCAGCGCAACCGAGTCCGACGGTGGGTTTCTTTGCTCGCTGTGGTTGCAGTCGACCGGGGACCGTGCGGCGCGCCCTTCCGTAGGCGATTTCGCTGCGACGATCCACCGAGTGACCACCGCGCTTCGGGCCGGCGCGCTCCCTGCGGCCGACGACTGTCGCGACCTTGAAGCTCGGCCGAGGTTAGTCGATCCGACAACGCCGCAGCCAAAGCCGTCGGTGTGGGCTTGGCCGGACTACGGGATTCGCTCGTTTCTTCATGCAATGCGGCCGCTCCGCGTTGGGGTTGGAACAAGCATCGCCATTACCCAGCCCGCGATGCCCGGCGAGGGCGGTGGTCAGGGCTCCGCACCGCTGGTGCATATCGTAGTGCGAGGGGGCGAGTGGCGCGCTCTATGTCGGACCTACGAAGCCCTGACGCGCCCCTCGCAACCGCCCACCGACGATGAGCCCTTCATTTCCGGCCACCGAATCACTGACCACGAAAGTCAGTAACGGGATTTCCCTTCCTTCTTGCTTGGTTATGAGCAGCAGCCGGTGCTGCACCTCTGCCACGTGGCGAACGCGGGGTAGCAGGCTGCAAGGCGCTTCGCGGGGGCTGTCCGCCAATGGATCGTTTTCCGGACGAGGAGGTCCACCACCGCATAAGGCCCCAGTATGGCAAGCACCGCGCCGGCCAACCAACTCGCGCTCGGCACGACCGCGCGTCCTGCCGCGTCCTCCCAACGCCGTAGCCCAAGGACCGCTCCTACCCGAAACGGCGGCACCCAGGTCACTCGGCCCGCCCCACCGCCCCTTCGCACCAATTCACACAGACCCGCTTGCGCACATCCATCGCCGGCGCCGACCTGAACCTTGGCGGCTCCGCGTCTGCGCGGTTCACTGCCACCTCGCGGCCGCCGCCAACTCCAATACGCTCACCCTCGGCGACCATCCATCACGTATTCACCCCGATCCGACACACCGCTATGGTCCTGCATCGCCCGCCGCAGGAGCCCTCATGGCCGACTTCGTCATCCCCCCGCCCGCCGTCATCGCCGTCCCGGTCGCCGGCGGCGGCGCCTTCCCGGTCCGCCGCGTCTTCTGCGTCGGCCGCAACTACGCCGAGCACGCCCGCGAAATGGGCAGCGATCCGGACCGCGAACCGCCGTTCTTCTTCATGAAGCCGGCCGACGCCCTGCTGCTGAACGGCGCCGACATGCCCTATCCGCCGCAGAGCAAGCAGCTCCACCACGAGATGGAGCTGGTCGTCGCGCTCGGCGAAGGCGGCAGCAACATCAAGGAGGCGGACGCGCTGCGCTACGTCTGGGGCTATGCCGCCGGCCTCGACATGACCCGCCGCGACCTGCAGAACGCGGCGAAGAAGGAGGGCAAGCCCTGGGACATGGGCAAGGGCTTCGACCACTCCGCGCCGATCGGCCTGATGGTCCCCGCGGCGAAGATCGGCCACCCCGCCACTGGCCTGATCGAGCTGAAGGTGAACGGCGACGTCCGCCAGACCTCGGACCTGTCGAAGATGATCTGGAGCGTGCCGGAGACGATCGCCTACCTCTCCGGCCTGGTCCGCCTCGCCCCTGGCGACCTGATCTTCACCGGCACGCCCGGAGGGCGTCGCGGCGGTGGAGCGTGGCGATCTGCTGGAGGGCGTCGTGGAGGGCGTCGGCACTGTGCGGACGCGCATCGCCTGATGGCGGTGCGCCGCGGTGTGCCGCGCGCCGCAACCAACGGCACCCTGCGCGTTGCAACCTGGAATATCAACTCACTACGGCTTCGTCTTCCCCTGTTGCATGAACTGGTCAGTGCCCTCGACCCGGACCTGATCTGCCTGCAGGAAACCAAGGTGCCGGACGATCTGTTCCCGCATCAGGCCAAGGTCGAACTCGGCTACCCGCACGCCGCATGGCGCGGGATGAAGGGCTACAACGGCGTGGCGATCTTCTCGCGCCGGCCGATCGAGGTGCTCGACACCGCCCCCGACTGGTGCGCCAAGGGCGACTGCCGCCATCTCGCCGTCTCGGTCGAGGCAAAGGGCGGCCCGGTCGAGCTGCACGATTTCTACGTCCCGGCCGGCGGCGACATCCCCGATCGCGTGCAGAACCCGAAATACGGGCACAAGCTGGATTTCATCGCCGAGGCCCGCGCCTGGTTCGCCGCCCGCAGCGGTCTTGCACGCACCGTCCTCGTCGGCGACCTGAACATCGCGCCGCTGGAGCACGACGTCTGGAGCCACAAGCAACTGCTGGACGTGGTCAGCCACACCCCGCCGGAGACCGCTGGGCTGCTCGCCTGGCAGAACACCGGCTTCGTCGACGCCGTCCGCCATTTCGTACCGGCGGAGGAAAAACTGTTCACCTGGTGGTCGTATCGCAACCGCGACTGGCGGCTGTCCGACCGAGGGCGACGGCTCGACCACATCTGGATCACCCCCGACTTGCAGGGCGCGCTACGCCGGCACACCGTGCTGAAGGACGCGCGGGATTGGGACCGCGGGTCGGACCACGTCCCGGTCTGCGTCGAACTGGCGCTGTAGCGCCCGCTTCCCCACGTCCGATGCGGGGTCCGATGCAGGTCTAACGGCACCTGGGTGCCGCCCAACTCGAACGCGAGGCGCGCTTGTTACGCGCGCGCCCCGGCGTCCGGCGAGATCACGCTGCGATCGCCGGCGCACCCTCGGGATCCAGCCGATACCCGCCGCCTTCGGTGATCAGCAGGCGCGCATTGCCCGGGTCCGGCTCGATCTTCTGCCGCAGCCGGTAGATGTGCGTCTCCAGCGTGTGCGTGGTGACCGATGCGTTGTAGCCCCACACCTCGTTCAGCAGCACCTGCCGAGCGACCGCATGAGTGCCCGCGCGATACAGGAACTTCAGGATCGCGGCTTCCTTCTCGGTCAGCCGAATGCGCCGCCCCCGGGCCGGGTCCTGCAGCAGCTTGGCCGCCGGCCGGAACATGTACGGCCCGATCGCAAACACCGCGTCCTCGCTGCTCTCGAAGCTGCGCAACTGCGCACGCAGCCGGGCGAGCAACTCAGCCAGGCGGAACGGCTTCGAGATGTAGTCGTTCGCCCCCGAGTCAAGCCCGCGCACCACGTCGTTCTCGGCGTTGGAGCCGGTCAGCATGATGATCGGCATGCGGTGACCCTCGCCGCGCAACCGCACGCAGTAGTCGCGCCCGTCGCCATCGGGCAGCCCGACATCCAGGATGACCGCGTCGAATCGCGCCTCGGGCATGGCCAGCAGCGTGTCAGCCTCGGCGATGCACGCCGCCTCGGCCGCCGAGAACTCACTATCGACCGTAAGCTGCTCCGCCAGCGTCGCGCGCAGCGCCGGGTCGTCATCCACGATCAGAACCGGTCGTTCGCTTGCCATCGTCTATTCTCCCGTCTCGGCCAGCCCACGCTCGTTGGGCATTTCGACGTTGTGCACCCCTAACATTTTGCCATCCCGACCCGTGTGACGGCAATCACTCACTCAGGTAAGCCCATCGTCCGGGCAATGCAGCGGTCCCCCACCGTATAACCTGATACCGTATATAAGGCGACCATGCGGCGAGACTGTGTCCGCGGTGATGCGCGATCGTTGCAAACGGTGACAGCCCGGCCGGCGTGGCGAAGTGCGTCCCGCGGGTCCCCCAACGGACAGCCCATACGCCACACGACCCGGCCGAAGCCTTGCGGAACCCGACGAGATGGTCAACCTGATTCGGGGCAGGCCGGCCGAGCCGGGAACATCGGATCGGTAACGGCCCGCCAAACCAAGGAGCGCGACCGCACGATGGATCTGCACGTCGCCGCGCAACCAGCCGCCCCTTGGCTCGGCCGCTCGATACCGCGGATCGAAGACGCCGCCCTGCTGACCGGGCGAGGCCGCTATTTCGACGACACGGCCACCCCGCCCGGCACCCTGCACGCGGCAACCCTGCGCTCGCCGCACGCACACGCCGCCATCACCGCCATCGACACCTCCCGCGCCGCAGCCCTGCCGGGCGTCGCGGCAGTGCTCGCGGGCGATGCCGTCAAGGCCCTCACCAGCAGCCTCGTCGTCGGCGTGAAGGCGCCGATCGAGTGCTGGCCGATCGCCACCGACCGCGTCCGCTACATGGGCGAACCGGTCGCCATCGTGGTGGCGCGCGACCGCTACATCGCCGAGGACGCGCTCGACCTGATCGAGGTCCGTTACGACGTCCTGCCCGCCATCATCGACCCCCTGGCCGCGCTGGCGCCGAACGCCCCGGCGCTGCACCCCGGCCTGGCCGGCAACCTCGCCAGCGACCGCAGCTTCCGCTACGGCGACCCCGACGCCGCGTTCGCATCCGCCGCGCACCGCGTCAGCGTGACCGCGCACTACCCGCGCAACGCCTGCACCCCCATCGAGACCTACGGCGTGCTGGCCGAATACGACCCGGACCACGACAGCTACGACGTCCTGGCCAACTTCCAAGGCCCGTTCTCCATCCACGCCGTGATCGCCCGAGCGCTGCGTGTCCCAGGCAACCGCCTGCGCCTCCGCACGCCCGCGGAATCCGGCGGCAGCTTCGGCGTCAAACAGGGCGTCTTCCCCTACATCGTCCTGATCGCCGCCGCCGCGCGCATCGCCGGCCACCCGGTGAAATGGGTCGAGGACCGGCTGGAGCACCTGGCCGCTTCGGCCTGCGCCACCAACCGCGTCACCACCCTGCAAGCCGCCGTGGCAGCGGACGGCCGCGTCCTCGCGCTCGACTGGGACCAGGTCGAGGACTGCGGCGCCCACCTGCGCGCCCCAGAGCCGGCGACGCTCTACCGCATGCACGGCAACATGACCGGCGCCTACGACATCCGCCACATGTCGATCCGCAACCGTGTCGTCCTGACCAACAAGACACCAACCGGCCTGAACCGAGGCTTCGGTGGCCCGCAGGTCTACTTCCCGCTGGAACGCCTGATGCAACAAATCGCCGTGCAGCTCGGGTTGGACCCGCTGGACGTGATCCGCCGCAACCTCGTGCCCCCGGACGCCTTCCCCTACCGCACCGCCAGCGGCGCGCTGCTGGACTCCGGCGACTACCCAGCGGCCGTCGCCGCGGCGCTCGACCAAGGCGGCCACGCCGACCTGCTGCAACGCCGCGACGCCGCCCGCGCGCGGGGCCGGCTGTACGGCATCGGCTATGCCGCCGTGGTCGAACCCAGCGTCTCCAACATGGGCTACATCACCGCCGTCCTGACGCCGGAGGAACGCCAGCGCGCCGGACCAAAGAACGGCGCCCATGCCACCGCGACCGTCAGTCTGGATCCATTAGGCGCGGTCAACGTGCACGTCGCTTCGGTGCCGCAAGGACAGGGCCATCGCACCGTACTGTCCCAGGTGGTCGCCGACGTGTTCGGCCTGCGCCCGGCCGACATCCAGGTCGCCACCGAAATGGACACCGCGAAGGACGCCTGGTCGATCGCATCCGGCAACTATTCCAGCCGCTTCGCCCCCGCCGTCGCCGGCGCCACCCACCTGGCCGCCACCCGCCTGCGCAACAAACTCGCCCGCATCGCCGCCGCCCAGCTCAACGTCGCCGCCGCGGACCTGGAGTTCGCCGACGCCCGAGTGCGATCCCGCGCCAACCCCGACAACGCCGTATCGTTCGCCCGCCTGGCCGCCGCCAGCCACTGGGCGCCGGCCACGCTACCAACCGACATCGACCAGGCCATCCGCGAAACGGTCTTCTGGACACCCCCCGAACTCACCGCCCCCAACGCCGCCGACGAGGTCAATTCCTCACTCTGCCACGGCTTCATCTTCGACATCTGCGCCGTCGAGGTCGACCCAACCACCGCCGAGCTGCACATCGACCGTTACGTAACGATGCACGACTGCGGCCGCATCCTGCACCCCGGCATGGTCGCCGGCCAGATCACCGGCGGCTTCGCCCACGCCCTGGGCGCCGCCACGCTTGAACAGCACACCTACGCCCCTGACGGCACCTTCCTGACCGGCACGCTCGCCGACTACCTGATCCCGACCGCGATGGAGGTGCCCGAACCGCTCATCCTGCACATGGAAACCCCGTCGCCGTTCACCGTCACTGGGCGCGAAAGGTGTAGGCGAGGGCAACTGCATGTCCACCCCGGTCTGCATCGCCAACGCCGTCGCCGACGCGCTAGGCCTGGCGGACATCACGCTACCGCTACAACCCGCGCACCTGGCCGAGCACCTGCACGGACCCGAACGTCAGCGGGGGGTGGAATTGCGCAAACCCACTACTCCCCCTCCCCTTGAGGGAGGGGGTTGGGGGGAGGGGTCGGCGCACAATGGTGTTCGAACCGACCCCCACAACCACACCCTATTCGGCGAAGGCTCAGCCCGCATCAACGCCCCCCGAGACCCAATCTGGGCCACCCTCCTGAACCCCACCGCGCTAACCGCCCTAATCCCCAACGCCCACGCCATCCACCAACTCTCCAACACCACCTTCCACGCCGACGTAACCCTGGGCATCGGCCCGATAAAAGGCACCTACCGCGCCACCATCACCCTCTCCGACCTCCACCCCCCAAACTCCCTAACCCTGACCGGCACAGCCAACGGCGCCCTCGGCCACGCCCAAGGCACCGGCCACCTCACCCTCCAAGAATCCCCCCAGGCCAAACCACCATCGCCTACCGCTACGAGGCCACCATCGGCGGCAAGGTCGCCTCCCTCGGCGGCCGCCTGCTGGACGGCGCCGCCCGCGTAATCATCGCCCAATTCTTCACCGCCCTGGCCGCAAAGGCGGGCGCCCGCCGCCCCGGTATTCTCTCCCGCCTGCTGCGCTGGCTAGGTCTCCGCCCCGAAGCTCACGGCAGATAGGGAGCGGGCGGTCACGGCGTACCAACAGCCCTAAACATTGACGCATGGGCCTTTACCCCCCGTCATGCCGACCCGTGGGCCGGCATGACGGGGGTAGCACCGTAAAGTCGATCATTCGGGCGCCTGGTATTAGCGGCGACACAAGCCACCACAGGCACCGGCCTCTCACGTTGTATAGGGTCTTCCCCACAATCACGCCGCCAGCGCACCAATACCGTTGCGCGCAGAGCTTCCGATCACTTGCTCTCGCCCCGCCCCAACTCAACACGTCCGCAACACCCGTTGCCAACATCGCAAAGCAAGAATTTCAGCGCAGATAAGCAAGATGATTCACGCAAAACACGCCGATGCTCCAGCGTGGCTCACAGGCCGTGCGCCACCGCACCATCGGCGTGTTCCGCGTGCATCGGCTTCCTTCATCTGCGCTAAAATTCTTTCCTACCCTGCAACGCCGCACCCCTCGCCACTCTCACGGTTCATAGGGTATTCCCTACCGATCACACCGCGCCCGCCACAACCGGAGCCGCCGCCCGCGCCGCAACCTCGGCACGCAACCGCTCCTGCATGGCATTGACCACGGCACCCGCGCCGAGGCCCGCCCGCTGTGCTACCGCGGCAAGGTGCCGCACCGCCTGTTCGCGCGCGCGGCGTTCGTGCCAATTCCCCGCCACCGGAGGCTGCGCCGGCGCTTCCACCCGGGCCGCCTCAGGCGCCGGCTGCACGTTTGCGGCAGGCACCAACGCCGCCCGAACCACCGGCCGCGCCGCCACCGGTCGCAGCACGGGAATGCCCTGGCGCTGGGCGAGATCGTTCATCGAGCGCGCGATCATCCGGCACAGCGCGACCGCCTTGCCTATGGTGCGCAGGTGCAACTCCACCGACAGGCCGTCCCGCGCCGCGCGGCGGAAATACTCCATGGCGGCGTAGTGCGAGGCGACGATGTGGACGGCGAGCATCGCCTGCACCGGATCGTCCGGGCGCAACGCGGCGAGGAAGGCCAAGGCGCCCTCGCGCTGTGCCGCTTTCTCGGCCTCCCCGGCGCCCGGGCGCGGCGGCAGGCCATCGACGATGGCGCTCTGCATGGTGACGAGGGTGCCGGGGTCGAGCGGGAGGGCGGGGGCTTGGGTGGGGGGAGGGGTCATTTGGGGTGCTCCGCAGGTTGTGTATGTTGGAACATCCCATGAACATGATGGCATGTAAAGGAAAATTTACCTAGTGATTATGGGTCGGTTTGAACGTCTGTAGCGGATGGAAAGCTGCAATCGCTGTTATTCGCATCGCAACGATGGCCCCGACGCGCTACGGTCGTCCTGCGCCGGACAATGGACGGCGTAGGAAGCTGAACAGATCAAGAGCCGAAAGCGCAGAGATTGAGCGCAAAGGTAAATTCCTGGAGGAGGATCGGATGGATGGTGTAGACATCCCGGAGACCGACGAGCCGATCGCTCGCCCGTTGCACCTCCTCACGATCGACATATTGCTCGCCGATCTCGTCTCTGGCCGCGTGGTCATTGCTGACCAATCGATACGCTTTGACTTGCTCAAGGCTGAGTCACGCTCAGTGCTGGACTGGTACCGCCGCAATCGCTCGAAGTGGAGCGCCAATTTGCAGGGCCAGGACTGCGAGGCGATCATCGACTGCATTGCTAACACCCCACCCACGGTCGCAGCACCCGCACTGAGCGGCGAACAGGAGCGAAAAGTTCTACACCTAGTGAAGCTAGTCGCTCACCGGTTCGCGGGTCTCCACGCCTATGGCTCCGCCGACGATCCGCCTGAAGACTTTGTTTTCGACTTCGTCAAGGCGATCACGTTGTTCGAGGGTTGGAACGGCTCGGGGAAAACGTCGCTCGCAAATGCTGTCATCTGGTGCCTAACTGGACAGCTCCTACGCGCGCAGCGCCTCCCTGGGGACGGTTCGCTAGAATTCTCGTGTCAAATCGACCGCGACGAGCACGATGCGAGCGAGCATCTAATCACGCCAGTGACACCGCTTCCCAACCGCGCGACCTGGATGCCGGCGGCATCGGCGAAGGCTGTGCCCGCCGATACCTGGGTCGAGCTCACGTTCGCCGATGAGGGCGGCAACGCCTTGCCGCCCATTCGGCGGACGCAATCGCGCAAGGCGAATGGAAAGTTGGTAGAAATCTCGTCTGCGCCGGCCGATCTCGGTGTTGATCCGATCGCTTTCCGTCTCGGCACAACAATGCCGGGGATGCTCCCTTTCCTTCAGGTAGGAAGCGCCTCGGAACTCGGCGTGGCGGTCGCGCGGCTGACGGGTCTCGCCGACCTGATTGACCTCGCCAAGCACGCCAGCAAGATTCAAACACGCATCTCCGGCGCCATCACGAAAGAGCGGCAGGAGCAGCTTGCCGAGATCGAACTCCTTTTCGGTCAGGTGCGTTCTGATCTCCGGCAGCGCATCCAGGATTTTCCCGCGATGGCGCCCGCCTCGCCGGTTCCGAATGTCACGGACACCAATTCGGCGGCTGAGATCGAGGCGCTCAACCGGCATTTCGTGACTTTGAAGGCCGACGGTCTCTGCGCTGCAAAAGATGTGTTAGGTGACGCATTCGATGCTGAAAGGGCTGAAGATCGCGAGAATCTCGAACGTTGTATCGGCCCGGCAGTCGATCAGCTTAAGAAGCTGACCACGCTGCCAAGCATCGAGCGGCTGGGAGCGCTAAAGCTCGAACCGGACGAGATCACGAGCGTCCGCGGGCTGCTGGCGTCAGTGCGCGAAGAGGCCGCAACACTCGCTGAACTCGGCGCCAACCCTACGCTGGCACGACGCACCCAACTCTACGCACGCGTGGCGGCTTGGATGGCGGAGCATGACGAGGCCTACAATGACACATGCAGTGTGTGCCGAGCCACTCTCAAGGGGGTAATTGATCCCGAGACGAATATACTGGTTGTCGATCATCTTGAGCAGGCACGTGAAGATAGTATTTTCGTCTCGAAAACTATACCCCAGTGGGCGGCGAGCTGGACTGGCACGCTCTCGCGCGATTTGCCGGCGGCGCTGCGCGGCGAGCTTAGTAAGGACCTGCCCTCAGCGCCAGCCGAACTTCTCCGTTCCGGCCTCGCTGACGACCTATTTGCGACTGATGGTTTCACGGGCACGCTGGCAGCGCTTCGGCCGAGCGTCCGGGCGCTCAGCGCCAAAGTGCTTGACGCTATTCCCGCCTTTGCCGAGCCCGCGATCGACCAACTGCCGGATATCCTGCGCGCGGCGACCACGGGTTTGGCGAAGATGCTTAGGCGGATCGAACGAGCCCTGTCGTTCATAGAGTGGATTGCGGCGCATCGCGAGGACCTCGTGGCGGCACTCGCGGCGATCAGGCGCGGCCCGACCGAAGCCGACGCTCCGAACGAAGCGATAGGCCCAAAGCTCGATGAACTGGCTTTGATCGTCAAGGGCGTGGCGCCAATCTCGGCTGCGATCACGCTGACCGAGCGGATGACTACCACCCTAACCGCTCGAAACAAAAAGGCGGGCCGAATCAGCGCGGGCGCCAAGGCGGCGGAGGCGCTCGCTGCGATCATCCCGATAGGCGACCTCGCGCGGGCGCAGGTTGATAACCTCAGGATTCTGCTGCACGATCGGTCCGAATATTGGTGTGATCAGGTCTATCAAAACGCTACCACGTTCTCGCCAAGCCCGCAGCAAATTGGAATGGACGCCAAGGGCATCATTGACATCCAAGTTGGCTGGGACGGCATCCGAGCGCCGGCTCAGCACGTCTCGAACGCGTCTGCGTTGCGCGCAAGCCTGTTTGGCTTTTACCTCGCCTTCCGTGAGCACGTTATGAAAACCAGCGGCGGGCTCAGCCTGCTGATCCTAGACGATCCGCAGGATCTTCTAGACTATCATAACCGCCAACGTCTTGCTCGCACGCTCTCACGGCTGGCCACCGACGGTGCGCAGATCTTGGCGACGACGCATGATCGTGGCTTCGGACGTACGCTTGTCGCTGAAGCCCGGACCGCCGACTTGGTCGAGCATCGATCGGTACATCCTGTCAATGCCTCGCGGCGAACGTTGGAGACGTCGTTGGCCATAGAGGAACTCGACCGCAAGCGCCTAGCCTTTATTAACAACATTGATTTTGCAATCGACGCTCAGGACTATGCCAACGAAGCGCGGATCTTTCTCGAAGCGCGCTTGGGCGACCTATTCGACGACCCCGCATATCCCGCCTACTCCACTACCACCAAGGCGCCGTCGTTGATCCCGCTGTTCGACCGGTTACGGGGACTGGTTGCGGGCAGATCAAACGAGCTGTTCAAAAGTCCGTTGGTCGGCCGCTTCTGCTCGGACCCAGGGATGGCACAGGGCGCGGAGACGCGCCGCATTCTTAATGCGTCGCATCATGATAAGTCGTCGATCAGCTATGCCGATGTTAAGCGCGTTGATGACGATTTTCGGCGACTTCGCACTGGCATGGAGAGGGTGCACGAGGAGTTCCGGCGATACCGCTGGCGCGAGCCGCTTACACAGGAGGAAACGCACAATAACGTCGTCGCGCTACATGCAATGACGGCGCCCGCATTTGATGTACGAATCTGTCAGGACATTGCCGCGTTTACAGGGTATCTGCCGAGCGGCGGCAGTCAGGACGACGCCGAGGAGATTCTGTCGAGCACGTGGTTCGACGACAAAGTCCTGTTCTACATCCGACATGATACGATGGGATTCGCAATCCCAGCGGGATCCGTTGCAATAGCAGAGGCCGAGACATCTGCTGGCCACGACCACAATTTGGTTATTGCGCGGCGCGGAACGCAAACTTATGCGCGACGGTTGCTCCGGCCACGCAATGGCGAGGGGTTATCGCTGTCTGCCGAGATGCCCGATCCTAGAACCAGCCGGCCGACGCTGAGCTTCGAAGATCGTAGCGTGGACATACACCGGATAGTCGGAGCATTGTTCAGTGGACTTCCGCCTCCCGAAGGCCGCGAGGAGGGTACGGAGATCGAAAGCGTTCCGGCTTTGGCGCGGGTAGAGGTCGCTTATCGGGTTCGGGAAGACAGTGCCGTGCCGCTGATGCTGCCAGGCCAGATCATCCTCGGTGGCCGGCTGCTGACGGCGACCGAGCTAGATGGTTTCGAGGGTAAGCCGATCGCGGTAACTCTTGATAATGGCGCCAGCATTCTAAAGAGGGTCGGCGCGCAGCTATCGGGCGAGCTGTCGCATTTGCGGTTGTTTGAAACTATCGGAGCCAAGGGCAACTCGGTAGTAGTTGCAATGGAAACTGTGGAAGGTGGCCCCGACCTGCCAGTAATGTTGTTCGCTCGCGCCGTGATTGGAGTCGATCTACGATCTTTAGCGACCAGGATCGGCGTGACATCGAACATCGTACCGATTTCACATTCGGATGGTTATGCGATCTTAGCCGAGCGGATGGTTATGCGATCTTAGCCGAACTCCACCCCCAACCCACACCCCACCCAATGAAACCCGCCCCCTTCGACTACCTCCGCGCCACCACCCCCACCGAAGCCCTCGCCGCCCTCCACCACGCCGGCGCGGACGCGCACGTCCTGGCCGGCGGCCAATCCCTCCTCCCAATGCTCAACATGCGCCTCGCCCGCCCGCGCCTCCTGATCGACATCATGCAAATCCCCGACTGGCAACACATCACCGACGACGGCCACACACTCCGCATCGGCGCCGGCGTCCGCCAAATCACCATCGAGCGCCTCCCCGACCTCCCACAACGCCAGCCACTCCTGGCCGCCGCACTCCCCCATCTCGGCCACACCCAAACCCGCAGCCGCGGCACCATCTGCGGCTCCGTCGCCCACGCCGATCCCAGCGCCGAACTCCCCCTTATTCTAACTGCCCTACACGGAACGATCCACCTGCGCTCTCACCGCCACCACCGAAACATTCCGGCCGAAGCATTCTTCACCGGCATGATGGCAACCGCCCGAGCCGACAACGAAATCATCGAGGCCATCTCAATCCCCACCGCACGCCCAAACACCGGCTACGCCTTCCGCGAAATCGCCCGCCGCCACGGCGACTTCGCCATCATCGCCTGCGCCGCCGTCGCCACCCCCTCCACCGTCCGCCTCGCAATCGGCGGCGTCGCGGACCGCCCATCCGCGATCGACCTCCCCGCCGACCCCGCGTCCTTCGACGACGCACTCAACGACTTCGCCTGGAACCTCGAAGCGCGAGACGACCTGCACGCCACCGCCCGCTACCGCCGCGAACTGGTCCGCCGCGTCGGTCGCGCCGTCATGCAGCAGGCGATAGAATGCCGCTCCTGACCGCCGACCGCCGCCACCAGGTCCGCTTCACCCTCAACGGCCGCCCCGTCACCGTCGAAGTTGAACCCCGCACCTTGCTTCACGACGCCCTGCGCCACGGCCTCGGCGCCACCGGCACCCATGTCGGCTGTGACCACGGCATATGCGGCGCCTGCACCATCCAGATCGACGGCGAACCGGCACGATCCTGCATCGTCCTCGCGGTGCAGATCGACGGCGCCGACCTCCGCACGGTAGAAGGCCTCGCCCCCGCGCCCGGCCAACTCTCGGTATTGCAGGAATGTTTTCGCGAGTTCCACGCACTACAATGCGGCTTCTGCACGTCAGGCATCCTGATGTCGCTGGACGCCTTCCTGCGCACCCACCCCGACGCATCGGCAGACGCCCTACGCACGATGCTGTCCGGCCATCTCTGCCGCTGCACCGGCTACGCACCGATCATGCGCGCCGCGCTCGCCGCCCAAGACATATTACGTAACACCAACGATGCTTGACCGCCGATGCCGATCCACCAGGAACCGCTCACCGACAACGGCCACCATCGTATCAAGTTCAATCACGGTGCCGCGACCGCACCGCGCGAAGCGCCATAATCTTGCCTTCTCTGCGCACTCTGCGCCTCTGCGATCTCTGTGTTAATGCTTCCTTGCGTGCAACAAGCACCACCCCACCCCGGAACAGGACCCGCAAGCATGCCCGAACCCCCCACAACAACCCCCGACGGCTTCCGCGTCGAGATAACCCCCGCCCAACACCGAGGCGACATCATCCTGGACCGCCCACCCTTCAACACGATCCACATGCCCCAACGCGACCAGCTTCGCCAAGCCTTCGAGGCACTGGACGCAGACGGCCGCGTCCGCATCATCGTCCTGCGCGCAGTCGGCGAACATTTCTCCTCTGGCGGCTACATCCAAGGCTTCCTCGAAGCCTCACCCGAGCAGGTCTCCAACCTCGCCTGGAACATCGCCGCGCCCGCCCGTTGCGCAAAGCCGGTTATCGCCGCCAACCGAGGCTTCTGCTTCGGCGTAGGCTTCGAAATCTCGCTCGCCTGCGATTTCCGCATCGCCTCCGAAACAGTACAGTACGCACTCCCCGAACAGAAGCTCGGCCAGATCCCCGGATCAGGCGGCTCCGCCCGCCTCCAGCGCATCGTCGGCATCACGCGCACCAAGGACATCGTCATGCGCTCCCGCCGCATCGGCGCACAGCAGGCGCTAGACTGGGGTATCGTAACGGAAATCGTCCCCGACGCCAACCTGGAAACCACCACCGACGCCCTCGTGCGCGAGCTGGTTCAATTCGCCCCCCTGGCCCAACGCACGGCCAAAAAGCTGCTGAACGACACTGAGGACGCCACACTCTCTATCGCAATCGAGATGGAAGGCCACTGCTACAGCCGGCTGCGCTCATCCGACGACTTCCGCGAGGGCGTCGCCGCGTTCCACGAGAAGCGCGCCCCGAATTTCAAGGGAAGCTGAGTGACCGCGATGGACGCCCGGGTCATGCCCTGACATGGGCGCGGCCAGCACCGACCAACCGCCGTCCGCCGGAATGCGTCGCCAGGCAAGACCCCGCGATGCTATACATCGGCTGACAACCGGCAGCGAACGAACCAACGCTAATCGAGTTGATCCAAACGGTCAGTGCGTCGCCGGCACGGGCATCGACGCCGTATCGGGAACCCAACAACAATGATCCTCGCCCATAAACTCGGCACATTCGCGGCACTCTTTCTGGCCTTCACGCTGCTGACCCAGGCGTCAGCCGCCACCCCGGCCGATCCCGCGGCGGACCGCGCCATCGCCGACAGCCTCGCCGCCATGCTGCAGGCCGGCCGCGCCGTGGTCTCCGCCAACCAGGCCAGGATCAACGACCCTTCGCTCGGCCCGAAGGGCCTGGATGGCAAGACCGTCCTCGCCGACGCCGTCGCGCGCTACAAGTCCGCCACCGGCGCGGACCCAACGACGATCGATCCGGCCTCGCGCGACGGCACGCTGATGCGCGCGCTGATGGACTCCATCGTCGTGGTAATGGACGCCGCGCAGCCGGACATCAACGCCAAGGGCGTTGGCTTCAAGGGATTCATTCCGGCGGTGTTCGGCCGCCTGGTCAGCGAGGAATTCGACCGTCGCGCCAAAGGCGCCGCCACGATCAAGGTGACAGCGCCGCTCGACCGCGTGCGCAACCGTGCCGCTCGGCCGGATGCCTACGAAACGCAGGTGATCACCGACAAATTCCTGGCACCCGGTTGGGTGCGCGGCACCCCATACGCCGCGACCGTGCAGGAAGCCGGCGGCACCGAGTTCCGCGTGATGGTGCCGGAATATTACGCCGCCTCGTGCCTCGCCTGCCACGGCACGCCGAAGGGCAGCACGGATATCACCGGCTATCCCCGTGAGGGATTCGCCGAAGGCGATCTCGGCGGCGTCATCAGCATTACCCTGCTGCACTGAGCGTGATGCGCTCCAGCCCGCTCGGACGCGTATCGATCGCAACCAGGCTGATCGCCCTGTCGCTGATCCTCGCGGGGCTCGCGGTAGCAACGAATGTCTACCTGATCCGCACGCTCGACCGCGCCGTCGCGACCGCGGACGAGCAGCAGCGGTTGGTGACGCTGATCGACGATACCCACGCGGTCGACAAGGCATTCGGCGACCTGCGCTATTGGCTGACCGACCTGGCCGTGAGCCAGCTCATGTTGTCGGAGCGTAACGCCGCCGCCGCCCGCACGGCGCTGGAACAGCGCCTGGACAAGCTGGCCGACCGGCAGCCGGACATCGTCGCGCCAATCAGGCGTGAAGTGGCGGCGTTCGACGCGCAGGCCATGCAGGCGGTCGACGCCTACACAGCCGGCCAGCGCGTGGTCGGCAACGCGCGGTTGGCCGAGGCGCGCGGGCACGGCCGCCAGGTAGACGTGCTCCTGGTCAACCTGGAAAGCACGCTTAGCCAGCGCGAGCAGGACGTGCGCGACGCGGTCGTGGCCGCCGGCGCCTCCGCGGCACGCACCGCGCTGGCCGTGGTGCTGTTCACCCTGCTGCTGGCCGCGGTGCTGACGGTGCTAGTCCTGCGCTCGATCCTGCGGCCGCTCGCCCAACTCGTCACCGCGCTGGAGGCGACACGGCGCGGCGACCTGCTCGCCCCGCTGCCGCCGCCCTCACGCGACGAGATCGGCGCCATGACGCGCGCGGTCACGCTGTTCCGTGAAGGCGAGGCCGAACGCGCGCGGTTGGAGCGGGAAGCGCAGGCGCAGCGCCAGTTGGTCGACGACGCCCTCGCCAACATCGACGAAGGCTTCGTGCTCTACGACGCGCAGGATCGGTTGGTGCTGTGCAATGCCAATTTCGTGCAACTGCAGCCGGAACTCGCCGACCTGATGTCGCCTGGCACACCGTTCCACGCGGTGATCGAAGCGGCGGCGACGCGCGGGCTGATCGATCCCGGGCCAGGCGGAATGACTGCCTGGGTCGCGGAACGGATCCGCCGGCATCACGATCCACGCGGCACGATGGAATACCGCTTCGTCGATCGATGGATGCAGGTGGGCGAGCGGCGCACATCCGACGGCGGCACAGTGGCGATCTACCGCGACATCACCGAAATGAAACGCGGTCAGCAGGAACTGGAAGCAGCGCGGCAGGAGGCGGTGCGTGCCTCCCAGGTCAAGTCGGAGTTCCTCGCCAATATCAGCCACGAACTGCGCACGCCGCTGAACGCGATCATCGGTTATAGCCAGCTGCTGCAAGAAGATGCGGCGGATGCCGGGGAAGCGGCGTCGTTGACCGACCTGCGCAAGATCGAGAACGCCGGCCAGCATCTGCTCGGACTGATCAACGATATCCTCGATCTCGCGAAGATCGAGGCCGGGCGCATGGAAGCGTTCATCGAGCCCGTCGACGTGGCCGCACTGACCCACGAGGTCCGGCTGATGGTCGAACCGCTCGCCGCGCGCAAAGCCAACGCGTTGGTGTTCGATTGCCCGCCCGAGATCAGCGCGATCCGTTCGGACGTAACTAAACTGAAACAGTCTCTGCTCAATCTGCTCAGCAATGCCTGCAAGTTCACCGACCATGGCACGGTTTCGCTGACTGTCCGGCGCGAAGAGCGAGGCCAGGACCAACAGCCAGCCATGATAAGCTTCACGGTAGCAGATACCGGCATTGGAATGACCGAGGCGCAGCTTGGCAGGTTGTTCCAGGCCTTCGTGCAGGCCGACAGCTCCACCTCGCGGCAGTTCGGCGGCACCGGCCTCGGCCTGGCGATCACCCGCAGCTTCGCCAACCTTCTGGGCGGCGAGGTCAGTGTGACAAGCCGGCCTGGCGAAGGTTCCATCTTTCGTCTGGTGCTGCCGGTGGACCCAGCGCCGGCGGCCGTGCAGAAAGACACCGGCAACGCGATCGGTTCACCGATCGGGCAGGAGATTGAAGATGGATAGAACCGTAATGATCACCGGCGCCGCCGGCAACATCGGCAGCAAGCTGCGCGCGCATTTCTGCACGCTGGGTTGGACGCTGCGTCTGCTGGACATCGACGCGTGCGGCGATGCCGCAATCCAGCCGGCCGATCTGGCGGAATGGAATGACGCCTGGGTGGCACAATTTGCAGATGTCGACACAGTCATCCATCTCGCCGGCAACCCCAGCCCACGCACTTCCTGGGCCTCGGCACAGCGGCTGAACATCGACCTTACGGCGAATGTCTTCGAAGCCGCCGTGGCGCACCGCGTGCGCCGCGTGGTGTTCGCCAGTTCCAACTGGGTGATGGCCGGACATCGGCCGGGCCATGGCGCGCTGACCACCGATATGGAACCGTATCCAATCAACCCGTACGGCGTATCGAAACTGGTGGGCGAGCGGATGGGCCACAGCGCGCATGCGCGCCGCGGACTGTCAGTGATCTGCTTTCGCATCGGCTACCTGCAGCGTGGCGACAACCAGCCCGGGGCGCATATGGGCTGGGGCGGCTGGGGGCAGGCGATGTGGCTGTCCAACCGCGACCTTTGCCAGGCGATGCAACGCGCGGTGCTGGCCGAAAACGTCGGCTTCGCCGTGCTAAATCTGATGAGCAACAATCCCGGCATGCGCTGGGACATCGAAACGACAAAACGCACCATTGGCTATGCGCCAAGAGACGGCGCGGCACCAGTGCTGACCGAAACGACAGAGCAGAACGAACCTAGCGCGAACGACCTGCGCCGAATGGCCGAGCGACTGGACGCAGTGTCGATGGAGCAGCGCTGGTAGCTGCCCACACCCGGGGCTAGTCTTCCTCGCAATGACTGAGAGGAAACGACATATGCAACGCTTCCTGCCCCGGTTTGTCATCGCCGGGCTGGTGCCCGTGCTCGGCCTACTGCTGCTGCTGGGCTTCCATCCCGTCCACGCCCAGCCGGCGCCCGGGCCGACACCGGACAAGACCTATCGTGTCGGATTTTCCCAGATCGTCGACCATCCCGCCCTGAACGAAACGCGCCGCGGCTTCATCGATGGCCTGCGCGATGCCGGCTTCGTGCAGGGCAAGAACCTGATCTTCGAGTACCAGAACGCCCAAGGCAATGTCGGCACCGCGCGCGACATCGCCGAGAAATTCGTTGCCGATCGCGTCGACCTGCTGGCACCCTGCACCACGCCGAACGTCCAGGCCACGATCAAGGTAGCGCGAGGCACAACCGTTCCCGTGGTATTCGGTTGCGTCACGAATCCCGTGGACGCCGGGATACTCCAGTCGGTGGACAAGCCGACGGGGACCAATATCACCGGTCTGTATGGTGTCCTGCCGGCGGCGGAGATGATCGCCCTGATCACCGAAATCCTGCCGAACGCCAAAGCCATCGGTACCGTCTACAACGGTGCCGAAACCAATTCCACCGCAGCGAACGCCCTGGCCAAAGCCGAAGCGACGCGGCGCGGCCTGCATTGGGTCGAGGCGCAGATCGCCTCGAGTGCCGAGGTGAAGACCGCGATCGAATCACTGGTCGGCCGGGTGGACGTGTTCTTCACGCCACAGGACAACACCCTGGCCTCGGCGTTCGATGCGGTGGTGAAAACGGCGCGCGACAACAAGATCCCGCTGTTCTCGCTCGACACCACCAGCGTCGCACGCGGGGCGCTGGCGTCCTACGGCGTGGATCAATACCAGCTTGGCGTCGCCTGGGCGAAGTCGGTGGCGGTTCCCGTTCTGCTCGGGGCCAATCCCGCCACGATGGTTCCAGTGCCCTACAAGACCTTTGACCTTTATCTGAACAGCGCGACGGCCACGGCGGATGGCATTGCCGTCCCCCCGGCCGTATTGCAGCGGGCGCGCAAGACCTATGACCAGTGAACCACCCGCGATCGATCGCAAGGTTGCCGACCTTGTGCAACCCGGCCGAGTCCACCGCCGAGTGTATTCGGATGCCGCGCTGTTCGAGTTGGAAATGGAACGTATCTTCGCGCGTGCCTGGTGCTATGTCGGGCACGAGAGCCAGGTTCCCGAAGGCGGCTCCTTCATCCGCGCCTCGATCGCCCGCCGCCAACTCGTGGTGGTGCGACAGGAGAGCGGCGATATCGCGGTGCTGCACAATCGCTGCGGGCATCGCGGCGCGCTTGTCGTCGCCGAACGTTCCGGCTGCGCCAATCGTTTCCGCTGTCCCTATCACGCATGGACCTTCCGGACCAACGGCCGCCTGCAATCGGTGCCGTGCATGGAAGGCTATGATGGGACCGGATTCGATACCGGCGATCCCGCCTTGGGCATGGCCCCGGTTGCCCGCGTGGGCACCTATCGCGGCTTCGTCTTCGCCAGTCTCGCCGCAACCGGGCCGGACCTCGACGAATTTCTCGGCCCCACCAAAGGCGCGATCGACAATATGCTGGACCGCGCCCCGGGCGGGCGGCTGGAGGTGGCCGGTGGTTGCTTCCGGGTCCGCCAGCGCAACAACTGGAAAATCTATCTGGAGAACATGCACGACGGTCTGCACCCGATGATCGTGCACCAGCCCTCGATCGACCCCGCCCGTGACGGTACGAAACAACAGCCGACCCCGATCGGCGACAGCGCCTTCGCGCTTAGCGTGATCGCCGCCAATGGCCAGACCTATGAGAGCATGGCCGCACTGCCGGTGCGCATCTTTCCGTTCGGCCACACGGAAATGGCAGCGTTCCGTGCCAACCCCGCCACCGATCCGCAATTTCGCGCCTATCGCGAAGAGCTCGTCGCCCTGCATGGCGCCGAACACACCGACCATATCCTCAGCGACAATCGGCTCAGCACGATGTTCTATCCCAGCGCCTCGGTGCAGGCGACATCGTTGCAGATGCGCGTTATCATTCCGGAAGCGGTCGATCGTACATTGATCGAAATCTGGTCTCTGCGCCTGGTCGGCGCGCCGCGGAACCTGTTCCAGCGGACGATCGTGCTGGCGAATACCGCGCATTCGCCATCCTCGCTGATCAAGCACGACGATTTCGCGATCTACGCGCGCGTGCAGCAGGGCGTCGCGGCCGAGGGCATCGAGTGGATCGATTACCGCCGCGGCACGAACGACCCTTCAACATCCATGAGTGAGGCCTATATCCGCAACCAGTTCCAGGCCTGGCGCGACTACATGGGCGCGGCGACCGCACCATGACGGAAACCGACGATGTCACAGGCTTCCTCTACAAAGAGGCCGAATTGCTGGACAGCGGCGACTGCGACGCATGGCTCGCTCTGTTCACCGACGACGCCCGCTATTGGGTTCCCTCGTATCCCGAACAGACCGATCCGCTGTGCGAGATTTCGCTATTCTACGAGGATCGCGCGTTGATGCAGGCGCGGATCGGTCGGCTGCGCCATCCGCGCGCGCTCGGTGTGCCCGTGCGCACCAGTCGCCTGGTTGGCAACGTCCGGCTGACTGGCCACGACGCCGACGGCACACTGGTTGTTCGATCGCGCTTCCAGATGATCGAATTCATCGACGATGAGCAACGGCTGCACGGTGGCAGCGTGACCCACCATCTCATTTCAGCAGACAGCGCCTGGAAGATTCGGTTGAAGCGCATCGATCTCGTCAACGCCGGCGGCATCTTCGATCTTTTGCAGGTGTTCTTCTGATGCGACCGCCGCTTGCCCTGCAAGGTCCTTCATCCAAACACTAGCTGAACCGAAGCGTCGCATACTCCTCCGGCCCGGTAACGGTCGGAACGTGCAGCGCTGCACGCATGCCGGAATCGTCCCACCGCATGCCGCTGCCAAGCGCGCTGTGCGCGCCAGCTCCGCCGCGCGCACCTGAGCCGGGGCCTGGTGTGCGCCCCGCACGACGTCCTCGGCTGCGCCGATCGCGTGCAGCACTCGAAGTCCGTTCTCCCAGATAAAAATCCCGGCGCCGAAGGCGCGTAGCGCCGCGTCCTTCTCATGCACCCGGACGCTCCATCCACGGTGTCGCAGTGCGATCGCGGTGGTCCGCCCGGCGAATCCCGTACCGGCGATTTCGGCATGCATCGGCAAATCCACACTCCAAAGGTTGCGGTCCCAGGCGCGAAGTCTATAGCATCACCGCGCCCGGCTGCGTCGGCCAGGCATGCGGCCCAACCCAGGGGGATCCAAGCCATGACCACGCATGTGCGCTGCGGCAGTCTGTTTGCCAGTGACGAAAAGACGGCTCATGCGTCGTGCACCATCACCTATGATGATGCCGGCATCATCCGTTACGCAGGTCCCGATACAGGCGCGCCGCCGGTCGCACTGCACGACACCGTGCTTGATTACAGCAAGCTGTTTGTCATGCCCGGCCTGCTGGATGTCCACACGCATCTGGCCTACGGCAATGCCAAGAGCGAAGAGGACATCGATCTCTATCAGCCGCTGGAATTCCGCACGCTGCGCGGAATGTTTTTCGCGCAGAAGGTGATCGCGGCCGGATACACCTCCATCTGCGCCCCGGGTGATGCCGGGCAGATCAGCCTGTCGGTGCGCAACGCCATCGAGTTCGGTCTGTTCGATGGCCCTCGCGTCACCGCCGCCGGCCGCTACATCACGACGCGGCAGGGCCTGACGGATTGGTATCCCAGTTGGATCGGCGCGCCCGAGACCTCGATCGGCCGCCTGGTCACCAGCCGCGACGAAGCTATCGAGGAAATCCGCGTCCAGGTGAAAAACGGTGTCGACTGCATCAAGCTTGCCATGGACGGGACCCTGACCCGAGACAACGGCGAGCTGGTCGCCGCCTTCACCCAGGACGAGACCACAGCGATGGTCACCGAAGCGCACCGCCTCGGCAAGAAGGTCGTTGCCCATTCCCGCGGTCGGGAGGCGACGCTCTATTCCGCCCGCGCCGGCATCGATCTGATCTTCCATGCCTACTATCTGGATGACGAGTGCCTGGATGAGATGGCGAAATCCGGCAGCGCGATCGGCCCGACAATGACATTTCCGCGCAACATCATCGATTTCACCCAGCCGCACGAGCCCGCGGCGATCAAGGGTCGCATCACCGACGTACAACGCGAGTACGAAATCGGCTGCCGCAATCTACAGAAAGCGCGCAAGGCGGGCATCCCGATGATGACCGGCACCGATTCCGGTTTCGCGGTCACGCCATACGGCGAATGGCACGCGCGCGAGTTGGAAATCTTCGTCGATGATCTCGGCTTCACTCCGGCCGAGGCGCTGGCATGTGCCACCTCAGTCACCGCGCGTTTCATGACCAAGGGCGATCGGATCGGCGTGCTGCAACCTGGCCGCTTCGCTGACTTCATCGCGGTGGACGGCTCCCCGCTGGAGAACATTGCGATCTTGCAAGACAAATCGCGTATTCGCCATGTCCACATCGCCGGCAAGCGGATGCAAATCCCAGAGCGCGGCTACGATCCCCGCAAGGTAACGGATCGAGCCTTCACCAACTGGAGCGAGCTGTATACCCAGGAGAAGGTAAGGTCATTGCGCAGGTCACGGCAAGGACTTGCCGCTGAATAGCGCAACATCGGCGGTGACCGCAGCAAGGACAAGGGCACACCAGGGGCCAACACTCCCCCTCCCCCTTGAGGGAGGGGGCTGGGGGGAGGGGGTGGTGCCAACATCGCACCGAAGGTCGGTGGCGCTGCCGACCAACCCACTCCGCCCCGTGCGGACGGCCCGATTGCAAATCCGGTCACCCCCAAGCCAGACATACACTCCGCGTTAAGCCTACAGACCCACCCCACAAGGACCACCGCATGCTCCACCCCGACCGCTACCGTATCGGCTTCGACATCGGCGGCACCTTCACCGACTTCATCCTGCTCGACGCCGCGCACGCCGAGATCCGCCTGCACAAATGCCTGACCACGCCGCGCGATCCGTCCATCGGTGCGCTGGCCGGCCTGACCGACCTGCTGGCCGCCGCCGGCCTGACGCTGGCCGACATCACCGACATCATCCACGGCACCACCCTGGTAACGAATGCGCTGATCGAACGCACCGGCGCCCGCCTCGGCCTTATCACCACCGCAGGCTTCCGCGACATCCTGGAGATGGGCACCGAGCAGCGCTACGACATCTACGACCTGTTCCTGCAGTTCCCCGCCCCGCTTGTGCCACGCCGTCATCGCCTGGAAGTGCCCGAGCGGATTGATCGCGACGGCAACGTAATCACCCCGCTCGATCCGGCCGCCGTCCGCGCCGCCGCACAGCGCCTGGTCAACGACGGGGCCGAAGCAATCGCCGTCGCATTCCTGCACGCCTATCGCAACCCCGCGCATGAACGCCAGGCAGCGTCGATCATCCGTGCCGCCTTTCCCGATCTGGCAGTCTCGATCTCGTCAGAAGTCGTTGCCGAACTGTGGGAGTACCAGCGCACCGTCACCACCTGCGCCAACGCCTACGTGCAGCCGCTGATGGCACGCTACCTGCAAAAACTCGAACGCGAGCTGCACGCACGCGGCTTCCGCGGACAGCTTTACCTGATGCATTCCGCGGGTGGCCTGCTGTCGCCGGTAACCGCGTGTGCCTTCCCGATCCGCCTGCTGGAAAGCGGCCCGGCCGGCGGCGGCCTCGCCACCGCCTTCTTCGGCGCCGCCGCCGGCAAGACAGACGTGATCTCATTCGACATGGGCGGAACGACCGCCAAGGCCTGCCTGATCCAGCAGGGCGCGGCCGAGATCGCACCGATGATGGAAGCGGCGAGGGTGCACCGGTTCAAGAAAGGCTCCGGCCTGCCGATCAAGGCACCCGTCATCGACATGATCGAGATCGGCGCTGGCGGCGGCTCGATCGCCGCCATCGACGAGGTCGGGCTGCTGCGCGTCGGCCCACACTCGGCCGGCGCCGATCCCGGCCCCGCCTGCTACGGCCTGGGCGGGACCGAGCCCACAGTGACCGACGCCAACCTGCTGCTAGGTTATTACGATCCCGGCTTCTTCCTCGGCGGGCGCATGGCGCTGGATCGCACCGCCGCGGAACGCGCACTCACCACCGTCGGCGCCAGCCTCGGCCTGTCCACAATCGACACTGCCTGGGGCATCCACCGCCTTGTGGTAGAGAACATGGCCGCCGCCGCGCGCATTCACATCGTGGAGAAGGGCAAGGACCCGCGCGCCTACGCCATGGTCGGCTTCGGCGGCGCCGGCCCGGCGCACGCCGCCGAGGTGGCCCGCGTGCTTGGGATCAAGGAGGTGATCATTCCGCCAGCGTCCGGCGCCGCATCGGCACTCGGCTTCCTCGCCGCGCCGCTGTCGTTCGAGCAGGTGCGCAGCCATCCGGTGAAGCTCGACGCACCCGACGCCGCTGCGATAATCGATACCGCATTGCACGCATTGGAAGCCGAGGCGCGCGAACGTCTCATCAGCGCGGGCGTAGCGCCGGCCAACATCGTCACCGAACGATCCGCCGACATGCGGCTGGAAGGCCAGATGCACGAGATCAACGTATCGCTTCCCGACGGCGCGATCACCGCGGCCTCGTTGCCGGCGATCCGCACCGCCTTCGCAACCTTATATGCCGCGCGCTACACCTCGGTCTACGGCGGTGTCGGCGTGCAGGCCATCTCGTTCCGCGTACGATGCCGCGGCAAGACACCCACGCTGGCACTGACCGAAACAGACGGCCACCTCGTAGGGCGGAAAAGCGAAGCGCCTTCCGCCAATCCCCAACCACCACCGCGCCGCGACGCAGATCAATCGCGTCGCGACGCAATCAAAACCACGCGCCCCGCCTGGTTCGACGGCGGCTTCATCGACACCCCTGTCTACGACCGTTACGCCCTGACCACCGGCACCCACCTGACCGGCCCCGCAATAATCGAGGAACGCGAGGCCACCACAGTCATCCCACCTGGCGACGTCGTCACGGTCGACACCAGCGGCAGCCTGCGCATCACCATCGGCCTCGCCGCGGCACCAGCCGCGCGCATCACCGCAACGACCCCGCTCGCAGAAGCCGCGGCGGCGATCGAGGCCGATCCAGTCTCGCTGGAAATCATGTGGAGCCGCCTGATCACCGTGGTCGAGGAGATGTGGCAGACCGTCTGCCGCACCGCCTTCAGCCTGATCGTGTCGGAAACGCAAGACTTCGCCTGCGACCTATTGGACGCCGCCGGCGAATCGCTCGCCCATTCGCCGCGCGCCATGCCGGTGTTCAACCTGACCCTGCCGAACGCCGTCCAAGCCATGCTGCGGAAATTCCCTGCCGAAACGTTACGGCCCGGCGACGTGCTGATCACCAACGACCCGTGGCTCTGCGCCGGACACCTGTTCGACATCGCGGTGGTCACCCCGGTGTTCCGCGACGGCCAGCTTGTCGCCCTGACCGGCACTGTCGGCCATGTCGGCGACATCGGCGGCACCAAGGACAGCTTGCGCGCGCGAGAGATCTACGAAGAAGGCATCCAGATTCCGCCGATGTACCTATACCGCGCCGGCGTGCCCAACCAGGACCTGATAGACCTGATCGCCGAGAACGTGCGCAAGAGCGAGGAGGTCCTCGGCGACATCCACTCCTTCGTCGCCGCCAACGCGCTGGGCGCGGAACGATTGCTGGCCTTTATGGATGAGTACGGCATGCACGATTTGCGCGCGCTCGCCCATGTCGTGCAGACCCGCGCCGAGCAGGCGATGCGCGCCGCGATCAGCGCGCTGCCCGATGGCGTCTATCACTCCGAGATCTGGAACAACCCGCTGGGCGAAACGCTGCGCTATCCTTTGAAACTGACAGTTTCAGGCGATACCATCGAGCTCGACTTCACCGGCGCCCCAGCGCAACTGCCGCAAGGCGGGCTGAACTGTACCGAAAGCTACACCGTCGCGCACGCCACCTATCCGCTGAAATGCATGCTGAGCCCGGAGGTCCGCGGCAACGCCGGCTGCTACCGCCCATTCACCGTCAAGGCGCCGCTCGGCTCAGTGCTGAACTGCGAAAAACCGGCTTCGGTCAACCTGCGCACCCGCGTCGGCTGGTACATCGCCCCCAACATCTTCCGCGCCCTTGCCGACGCGGCACCCTCGCGCGTGCAGGCTGCCACCGGCCTGCCGGTCGCGATCAACATCTACGGCCGCAACGCCGACGGCAGCGTCTATGCCGATCATTTCTTCATGGGTGCGGGCCAGGGCGGATCGCTGCACCGCGACGGCAAGTCGGCGTTATTGTATCCGACCTCGGCGGCGAACACGTCGGTGGAATTGATGGAGCAGCGCGCCCCGGTGCTGGTAGTCGAGAAGGCTTTCGTTACCGATTCCGGCGGCCCCGGCAAGCACCGCGGCGGCACCGGTGTGCGCACACGGTTGCGCAAGCTGTACGACGACGGCCTGTCGACATTGGCCAGCGTCTACCCCGAAGGCGTCGGCGTCACTGTCGAGGGCCTGGCCGGCGGCCGGCACGGCGGGGACGTGCGCGGTGTGGTGCTCGATCCCGCCGGCAACGTGGTGCATGACTGTGGCACCGGGCAACTGGTCACACTGACCCGCGCCGACCGCATCGTGGAAGTTCGGCTGGCCGGTGGCGCAGGTTATGGCGACCCGCGTGAGCGCTCGGCCACGCTGGTCGAGCGTGATGTCGCAGAGGGAATTGTCTCGCCTGAAGCCGCTGAACGCGATTACGGTTGGCGGCGGGAATCCGGCCGAGCGGCGGAATAACCGCGACCACCAAGGGGCGTACACCCCGGGGACTGACACCTTGGGACTGAAACCCTGGGGCAAACGCTCCAGGGCGAACACAAGGGGGCTTGCATGAGCGAAATCACGACCAACCGTGCGCTACCGAAACCAAAGCCGCGCGCGCATCCGCGCTTCATGACGGTCGCCTCGCTCGCCCTGATCGCCCCGCTTTGCGTCATCGGCGCGATCATCGGCGTGCAATTGATCGTTACGCTCGGCATCACCGCCAACACCTCGCTGATCGGCGCGCTGGCCGGCATGGTGCTGGCACGCATCCCGCTGGCCGCGTTCCGCCGCTATCGTTCCGTACACGTGCAGAACCTGGCGCAGAGCGCGATCTCGGCTGCCACGTTCGGCGCCGGCAACGCGCTGATGCTGCCGATCGGCATACCCTTCGTGCTGGGCCGCGCCGATCTTGTGATGCCGATGTTCATCGGCGTCACGCTGGCAATGTTGATCGACGGCTACATGCTATATCGCCTGTTCGACTCTGAAGTATTCCCGGCCACCGGCGCCTGGCCACCCGGCGCCGCCGCGGCCGAGGCGATCCGTGCCGGCGACGAAGGCGGGCGCAAGGCCGTGGTGCTGGGCATCGGCGTAGTGCTCGGCATCGCCGGCAACTGGCTGGCCGGGATTCCGATGTCGGCGTTCGGCGTTGCTTTCATCGGCAACATCTGGGCGCTGACCATGTTCGGCATCGGCCTGCTGCTGCGCGGCTACTCGGCGCTGCTGTTCAACCACCCGTTATTCACCACGATCATTCCGAAAGGCGACATCAACGCGGCCTATATCCCACACGGCATGATGGTCGGCGCCGGCATCGTCGCGCTCGTGCAGGTGGGCCTGATCATTCTGCGTCGCGGCGGTGGCCACGCCGGTCACATCGGCACTACCCGCCCGACCGCGGAGGTCCGCCGCACACTCGGCCTCGGCTTCGCCGCCTATGTTGCGGTTGCCGTGGTGATCGCGCTGTCCGGCGGGCTGCTGGCCGCGCTGTCGCTGCCGATGCTGCTGCTGTTCGTGCTCTACGCCGCCTTCGCCGCGATGATCCACGAGGTAATCGTCGGGCTTGCGGCGATGCACTCCGGCTGGTTCCCCGCCTTCGCGGTGGCGCTGATCACGCTGGTGATCGGCATGCTGATCGGCTTTCCCCCGGTCGCGCTGGCGCTGCTGGTCGGTTTCTCGGCGGCGACCGGCCCGGCCTTCTCCGACATGGGGTACGATTTGAAAGCCGGCTACATGTTGCGCGGCTACGGCACCGATCCAGGCTTCGAGATGGACGGCAGGCGCCAGCAACTGATCGCCGCGATGTTCGCCTTTGTCGTCGCGGCGATTGTTGTGCTGATCGCCTATCCCAGCTTCTTCGCGCAGAACCTCGTGGCGCCGGTGGACAAGGTCTACGTCGCAACCATCAAGGCGGGCGCCTCCGCTTCAGTTGCAATGTCGTTGCTAATGTGGGCAATCCCCGGCGCAATCGTCCAGGCGCTCGGCGGCCCAAAGCGCCAGCTTGGCGTGCTGCTGTCGACCGGGCTGTTGATCGCCTTTCCTGTCGCCGGCTGGGCGGTAATCGCCGGCGTGGCCTGCCGCGCGGTGTGGGAGCGTCTGATCAAGGCCGGCGGCACCGAAACGATGCAGATCTTCGGCGCCGGCGTGATCGCCGGAGATGCGCTCTACGCCTTCTTCAGTTCAATGGCCCGGAATTTCGCGGCGAAGCACTAACTTTCGGGAACGGATCAAACGGTTGCCTTCCTGGCCGGGCTGGCCATCCAGGCGCCGGCAACGATCGTCACTGACCTCGACCCCGGAATGACGACACGGCGATGGTGCAGTCGGGGGATGCGCGGATACCTAATCTATCCGTGCCGGGCACTCGACGGCTCTGCCGTACCACTGCAGTTCTCCTGCCGAATGACACCGTACCCAGTATACATTCCGCTTTGCACTGTTCCCTCGAGTTGCAACAGATGCCCGTCCGTCGAGATCCACGCCTTCGCGGTGGATGGGTGGGTCATGCTCAGACCCGGATACCGAACGGTCGTTTGCCAGAGCTGCCGCCCCTCACGCGGCGGCTGTGCCGCGGCAATCGTCAGGTCGACACGCTTGTCTTTCTTGAACCCCGGCAGAAACACCATCGCGGTCTGTCCATTGCCCGGTATCCGCCTGCTCCAATAGAACGCCAGCGCCAGCGGCGAGCGAAGATCGGGCCGCACGGACGAGGCTGGCAGATCAAGGTCGGGACGCCGCTCCGCATCGGCCAGGCGATAGTCCTGCACCCAGGGCTGACCAAAGTCCGCGGGATCCCAGTGCCGGACGAACGTCGGGTATCGACGCCGAATGTCGTCAAGTGTTTTTCCCTGCAGCCGGTACCCTTCAAGTCCGGCTGTTCCGGTATCGAACAAATCCCATTCCTGTCGCACGACATGACCGTCCAGGATATAGCGGCTGTTCACCGCCACGCTCTGCAACTGATCGGATTTCCAGGTACTGATCTCCTGCATCAGATAGTTGATATGCACGAAGGGCATCGGCGTGCCGACGAAGCGGCCAATCACATCAACTGTCATCGTGCCGTCAGGAGCGCGCGTGCTGACATTAGTTGTAACGTCTAACTGTCCGGCGTAGTCGGTGGTCCCCGCAAAGTGGCAAAGCTCACCAGCACGAGCGTTCATCGTGCCCAGCAGCGCCGCGACAAAATATACAGGCCATCGCTGAATGGCACGTCTCCCGGCTGCGGACGCATATGCGAATGCGCCCCACGCAAGATTAAACCACATTCAGGCAGACCGAAACCATGTTGCCGCGCGCACCACCCCCACCATTGATCCGCATCGCGGCTCAACCGCGCCGCTCGCCGACATCTCCCACGCAGGGCAAGATAGGTCTACGCTCACCCACTCAGCCGGACCCGAATCATCAGCAACGAACCATCCCGACCGAGGACCCCCATAATGGACCACCGCTTGATGCGCCCGCTTGCCGGCCTTGCCCTATTAGCCACCGCCACCCATGCAACCGCCCAAGAGCAGCGCATAGCCCCACCACCCAGCGCCAAACTGCTCCTGGAAGCCGCGGCGCAGGGGGTCCAGATCTATACTTGCAAACAAGCAAGCGACGGCTACCACTGGGTGTTCATCGCCCCGGACGCAGCACTCTTCGACGCAACCGGACGGCAGATCGGCACCCATTTCGCCGGACCGAGCTGGCAGCTCGAGGACGGCAGCAAGATCGTCGGCGAGGTCGTCGCACAGGCACCCGCGTCGGAACCGCACGCCATTGCCTGGTTGCTGCTGCGGGTCAAAGCGCACGACGGACACGGGCTTCTCAGCGGCGTCAACCTGGTGCGGCGCGTCGACACGCAAGGCGGGGCGGCTCCGGCCACGATCTGCGATGCAACGCAGGCAACGGCGCAGGCGAGGATGCGCTATACAGCGCGTTACCTGTTCTACGCAGCTCCCCCATGAAGCGGGCGACGACCCGCCGTATGACGTTCTGATAGCGCTATCGATACGCAAGACAAACGTCCCCGGAAAACCGCGCCCACGCTCACGCCATAACAACGCCGTTCGCGGGATCGGTGCCGACCACGTAATCCCCCAAATTTCCGGGCGCATATCGAGCAAGCGACGTTCCCGGCGCCGCGCCAACCGGTCGGCCACGCAGGCGATCGAGCAGGCATTGGGTGAGACCTAATCCCGACGGAAACACCCGGGGACGATGCACCAGGAAGGTCCACGGCGCATGGGTCCAGGGTTGGTGGGCAACGCCCGCCGGATCGGGCACTGGGGTGGCTGTGGGGGTGAAGGCGAACCGGACCCCAAGGTCGGTAAGCCGCGCGATCATCCAAATCAGGGCACAATCCGACAGGGCGCTCTCATCGCCGCTGGCAGGATTGCCCCCGCCAACATCGGCATGCGCGCCCGGAAACAGCACCTGCGTGATGCGCGGATCGGCATCCCAGAGCGTCGGCGTGAAGTCGACGCGCTGCTCGTCAGCCGCAACGGCATGGATGCCGTGCCGCACCGCGGTGCTCAACTTGGTATCCGCGAACTGGAAGGCATCCACGCGCGCCTCGTTCACGTTGAACTCGGGGATGCCAAGCGCCCCGACAGTCTCCCACACCGCGACCGTCTCGATCTGTGTCCGGATCAGTTGATTGACGGCAGGCGGCTTCGCGAGGAAACCCGGCAAATCGAGCACGTATTCCTGCAACCGCCCGAGCAGGTCCGGATTGGCCCGGCGAACCGTCTTGAGATGCGCGTACCATACAGCGGACCCGAGCCGATACGCAGCCGTCTTGTCGTCGAGGTCGATCTGGGTGGCATCCAGCAGGCCCTGATCGGTAATCATCCCGGCAAGCGCACGCGCCGTGTAAGCGCCGCGGCTGAACCCGATGATGTAGATCCGGTCGCCTGCCCGGTAGTTTCGCGAAATGAACGTATAGCCGCGCACGATCCGTGTGATCAGACCGGCGCCGACCGTGCCGCCAAGGATTTGGACGAGGAAGTTACTGGAATCGCCAACGCCGTACAAGTATTTGGCGATTTGCAGCACGGCACCGCTGTCGTCCACCAGCGCGCGCTCCTGTTCCTTCGCGAGCAGCAAAGTTCCAGGCAAGTCCTGGCCGGCAAGATTCGAAAACAGCTTGAAGACGTTGGTGGGCGCCGCCGACTGGTCCTCATCGGTGGGCTCACCCGGGCCGTTCCACGTCCCGTCGGCGCAGAAGACGATGGTCTTGGGCATGACCTCTCCAGACACATTCAAGGTTCGCACGCTGCCATTTCATCGAGCCCAGCCAAGCGGGCGCACGCCCACGGAAGCATCGGGCCGATGCGATGGTCCAAACATATCGATGCCGGCGACGCGGCGCCAGAGGCGTTATCCGCGTCGTACCACCGAGGCCGCCAAGCGAACCCGCCCGCCCAAGCTACGATAATACACCTGCCCGCATGCCACGCCGGCACCAATGTCGCCACACGAAGCCAAATCGAGATCATTTGATGCCGAGCCGCGACGCTCGCCGCTCTTGCCATCGTCGATGCCATCGCCCTATTGTTACGCGGTTGGCAGGTGTGGTTCCTAGCTCGACCGACCGGGGGAATGTCGATGCGACGCTGGGGTGTGCTGGTCCTTGTGCTGCTCGTGGCGGCAATCGCGGCCGTCGCCGGCTACGCGTGGCTTCACGGCGGCCCTGTCCGAGACGAGGCCTTGCGCGCGGGGCGCGAACCCGCCTCGTTTCCCGCCGCCGCCGAAGACTACTTCCACGACATGGACGGCGGCATCGCGCTGACCCCGCAAGAGGTCCAGGGACGCAACACCTGGCTGGTGTGGTCGGGCGGCAACGACCGGTTCTGGGACGGCATGACCGCCACTACGTTCGGCGCTTTCGACCTGCTGAAGGTCATCAGTTCCCACCCCGGCCTGAAATTCGACCGCAACACACGCTGGAGCTATCTGGGCGCGATCAATGAGCCGTGCTTCGACATGCCGACCGGGCCGGATCCCGATCATTTCGGTCTGTGGCTGGACAAACGCCGCGCCGACTGCCCGCCCGATCCGTTCGCCGATGCGAAGAAATATCCGGGCGTCGCGATCGGCGCGCGCGGCAGCACGGTTCCGGTAGGGTCGTACTACGGCGAGCCGACTGGCATCGTCGGCCTGCGGCTGTTCCCCAATCCCGATTTCGACGACGCGGCGAAGCGCGCATGGGATCCGGAACGTTACTACACCGACGAGAAATATTATGACAACGACAAGCTGATCCGGCCATACCGCGTCGGCATGAGTTGTGGATTCTGCCATGTTGGGCCCAGCCCGGTCCATCCGCCCGCCGATCCCACACATCCCGCCTTCGCCGATCTCAGCTCCACCGTCGGCGCGCAATTCATGTGGGTCGATCGGCTGTTCATCTATGACAGCCGGGCCAGCAACTTCTTCTTCCAGCTTGTTCACACCTATCGTCCCGGCGCGATGGACACCTCATTGGTATCCACCGACAGCATCAACAATCCGCGAACGATGAACGCGATCTACGAGCTCGGGCCGCGGCTCGCCGAGGCGATGCGCTGGGGCAAGGAGCATCTCGCCGGCGGGGAACTCAACAACAAGCAGTTCCAGGACTACACGAAGGATCCCGCGCTGACCCGCTTCTATCAGCCGCCCGACACGGTGTTCACGCCGCGGGTGCTCAAGGACGGTTCGGATTCAGTCGGCGCGCTCGGCGCGCTCAACCGCGTCTACATCAATATCGGTTTGTTCAGTGAGGAATGGCTGACGCATTTCAACGCCGTCCTCGGCGGCAAACCGATCACGCCGATCGAGATCGCAACGGCCGAGCGCAACTCGACCTACTGGAAGGTGACCGAGGCGCAAACCCCGGCAACCGCGCTGTTCTTCCTCAAGGCCGCGCGTCCCGATTACCTGCGCAACGCGCCGGGCGGTGCCAAATATCTCGAAACGGACGCGGCGGTGCTGGACCGCGGCAAGACGGTGTTCGCCGAGACCTGCGCGCGCTGTCATTCCAGCAAGGCACCGACCCCGGTTGCCGGACTCGATCCGAACGGCTGCGCCGGCCCAAGCTATCTGTCGTGCTGGAACGCCTATTGGTCGTGGACCAAAACCGACAACTACAAGCGGCAAATGCGCGACATCGTGAACGCGCCCGATTTCCTGGTCGGCAACTTCCTGTCGGCCGAGTTCCGCGTGCCGGTGACGTTGCTGCAAACCAACGCCTGCAGTCCGCTCGCGACCAACGCGCTGCGCGGCAACATCTGGGATAATTTCTCGTCCGAGGACTACAAGGATCTGCCGTCGGTCGGCGAGATCACCGTGCATGATCCGTTCACCGGCAAGCCGTACCAATGGCGTATGCCGGCCGGTGGGCGCGGCTACACCAGGCCGCCGTCGCTGATCAGCCTGTGGTCCACCGCACCGTTCCTGCTCAATAACAGCCTCGGCCCGTTCGAGCAGGATCCATCGGTCGATGCACGCATGCGAGTGTTCCAGGCCTCGATCGAGCAATTGCTGTGGCCGGAAAAGCGCGCTCGCGACCCGATCCTCGGCGACGCCGTGCCGGGCGTGATCGACAGGACGACAGTGCGCAGCACCATCACCATCCCGCAGGGCTACGTGCCGGACGTGCTGCGGCCGGAACAAGGATTGCTGCATCGTTTGCTGCCGCAGGTCTTCGCGGCTTCCGGCGATCTTGTCATCGGACCAATCCCGGCGGGCGTTCCGGTCAACCTGCTGGCCAACATCCAGATCCTGGCCGAGAGCAACGATGCGGGGGAGCAGGCGGCCCATGCCGCGAAGATGCTGGCCTTGGCGAATGCGCTGCGGAGTGTTCTGGGGGGCGCGCCGCCCGGGGCGACAGATGACGAACTGCGGCAGAAATTCGCCAGTCTCGCGCAACCAATGCTGGCGCTCAGCAAGTGCCCGGACTTCGTGGTCAACCGCGGGCATTATTTCGGCACCGACCGCTTGGCCGGGGAACCGCCGCTGTCGGATGACGACAAGCACGCGCTGATCGCGTTCCTGAAGACCTTCTGACCGCAGTGTCCGCGGCCTGCATCGTTGCCGATGCCGATTGCGATCATATCGTCGTCGGCGCGGGCGCGGGCGGCGGCACACTTGCGGCCAGGCTCGCGGAGTCCGGGCGGCGTGTCGTCTTGCTGGAAGCCGGTGGCGACCCGCGCACCGACCTTGATCCGCGGTTGCCCGATGACTACGACGTGCCGGCCTTTCATCCGTTCGCGTCGGAAAACCCCGCGCTGCGCTGGGATTTTTTCGTCCGGCACTATGCCGACCAAACGCAGCAGGAACGTGACCCGAACGACCGGCCGGCGCTGGGTGGTGTGCTGTATCCGCGCGCCGCCGGTCTGGGCGGCTGCACCGCGCATAATGCAATGATCTTCCTCGCCGCGCCGGATGCCGATTGGGACGCGATCGCGGCGCTGACCGGCGATCCAGGCTGGTCCGGTGCGGCAATGACCCGGCATTTCCGCGCCATTGAGGATTGCCACCACCGCCCTGAATGGCGAATGCCGGGATTGCTGGGCGTCGATCCCACCGGGCATGGCTGGCGTGGCTGGCTGCGCACCGAGCGCGCGCTGCCGCCCAACGCGATCGAGGACGATCCGCTGCTGCGCGTCCTGCTGGGATCGGCCCTGGTTGCGCTGGACGACCAGGGGCGGCCGGTGCAGGAACTGTGGCGGTTGTTCCAGGGCCACGCCGATCCGAACGATCGCCGCCTGGCGCGCGAGGGGTTCGAGGGGCTGTGCTATACGCCGCTGTCCACCGATCGCCATCGCCGCATCGGCACGCGTGAGCGGGTGCTGGATGTGGCGGCGCGTTTTCCGGACCGGTTACGGATCGAAACCAATGCGCTGGCGACGCGGGTTGTGCTGGATGCGGACGGCGGCGTCGTCGGTGTCGAGTACCGCAAGGGCGAACGCCTCTACCGGGCGCACGCCCCCAATCCGGCCATACAAAGCACCGACGGCGAGACGCACCTGCTGCGTGCCCGCGGCGATGTCATCCTGGCCGGGGGCACCTTCAACACGCCGCAACTGCTGATGCTGTCCGGGATCGGCAATCCGGGTTCGCTGGCGGCTTTCGGCATCGCGCCGGTCGTCGATCTGCCCGGCGTCGGCTGCAACCTGCAGGACCGTTACGAGGTCAGTGTGGTCAACCGCATGACCACGCCCTGGACGGTGCTGGACGGCGCACGGTTCGAACACGGCGACAAGCTGTATGGGGAATGGATGCGCGGCGAGGGAATGTACGTCTCCAATGGCTCGGCGATCGCCGTCGAGCGCCGTTCCAACCCGAGCGTCCCCCTGCCGGACCTGTTCTGCATGGGCCTTCTGGCACGATTCCAGGGCTATTTCCCCGGCTACTCGCGCCTGATCGCCGACAGCCACGACCATCTCACCTGGGCAATCCTGAAGGCGCACACCGCCAATCGTGCGGGTCGTCTTACGTTGCGTTCGGCCGATCCGCGCGACCCGCCCGACATCCTGTTCAACTCGTTCGAAGGCGAGGGCGCGGATGACGATATGGCCGCCGTCGTCGCAGGTATAAGATTCGTTCGGCGAATGACCGCGCACCTGATCAGCCAGGGCGTGATCGAGACGGAAATACTCCCCGGCGCGGACGTGAACACGACCGAGCAACTGACACAGTTCGTGCGCGACCATGCCTGGGGCCACCACGCGGCCGGCTCCTGCCCGATCGGCCCGCGGCAGGCTGGCGGCGTGCTGGACGGTGCGCTGCGGGTGCACGGCACGCGTGGGCTGCGCGTGGCCGACGCTTCGGTGTTTCCGCGGATTCCCGGCACCTTCATCGCCAGCGCCGTGATGATGGTGGGGGAGCGCGCAGCCGAACTCATCCTGGCGGATGCCGTATGATCCTTTGGTCTCCTGCCCAGGTCGCGCCGCCGTCGCATTGTCGGGCGCGGAATCTTGCTCCCGGAGGGCAGGAAATGCTTACCATGCGAGACGAAAGCGACTCGCGCGCCTAAGGCCCGGCGCGAAGGGGAGGACATCGTCCCATGTTCTGGCAAACGTTGCATGACGCCATCGTCTCCCTGTTGCATGTCGAGCGGCGGTTCGAGCCGTTCTTTCGTGCTCCGCTGGACAGCGTGTTGCGCGAGCCGGGCGCGGCGCTGATCCAGTACCTGATCAACCTGCAGCGTCGCCCCGAGGGTCTGGCCATCGCCGAAGAACGCGCGGAGCCGGACGAGGAACAGCACCTGCAGTCGATCATAGATACGATGTCAGAATATATGCGACAGCACTGGCCGCCCGGCAACTACCAGCGTGGCGGCAACACCAAGACGCACGGTCTGGTGCGCGGCACCGTGACCATCCGCGACGATATGCCGCCGGCCTATCGCAAGGGCGTGTTCGCCGAGCCTAAAACCTATCCCGCGTGGGTTCGCTTCTCCGGCCCCGGCCCGGACTGGCCGCGCGACATCGACGACGTGGGCTTCGTCAGTTGCGCCATCAAACTGATGGGCGTCCCGGGCGCGAAGCTGCTCGACGATGAAACCGCCACGCAGGATTTTTTGTCGATCTGCACACCGACCTTCGTGACGCCCAATACTCGTGCCAACGCCAACCTGCAGGCCTGGATCCTGAAAGGCCGGCCGCTGTTCTACTTCACCAAACCTGGCGACTCGCATCTGCTGGACGGGATGATGCAGTCGTGGTGGAACAAAACGCAGAGCAATCCGCTGGGCGAGCGCTACTGGAGCTGCGTACCATACCTGCTCGGCGAGGGGCAGGCGATGATGTATTCGGTGTACCCCCGTTCGACGGTCTACCGCAGGATTCCCCGTCTGCCCCTGACCCCGCCCGACAACTACCTGCGCGACAACATGGTCCGCACGCTGGACGCGCAGGATGTCGAGTTCGACCTTATGCTGCAGTTGCAATCAGACCCCTTCCGGATGCCGATCGAGAACGCTGCCGTTCGCTGGCCGGAGAAGCTCTCGCCCTTCGTGCCGGCGGCTCGGGTGCATATCCCGCGGCAAAAATTCGCCTCGCCCGAACAGCTCGCCTTCTGCGATAATCTGTCGTTCAACCCGTGGCACTGCATCGCCGAGCATCGGCCGCTCGGCAATCAGAGCCGCGCGCGTCGGCGGATGTATCACGAGCTGTCGCGCTTCCGCCAGCGGATGAACAACAAGCCGCATATTGAGCCGACCGGCAATGAGGTGTTCGGCAGCCAGCCGATTGCCGCTGGATGATGGGACCACTGACATGATCGAACCAAGATTGAACTTCACCCGTGCCGAGTTCGCCGATCGGCTGCACAAGACCCGTGTGGCAATGGAGCGCGCTGGCATCGACCTGCTGATCGTCACCGATCCGTCCAACATGAACTGGCTGACCGGCTATGACGGCTGGTCGTTCTATGTTCATCAATGCGTGTTGCTCGCGAAGGATGTTGAACCGGTCTGGTACGGGCGCAAACAAGATGCGGCGGGCGCCGTGCGCACCACCTGGCTAAGCCATGACAATATAGTGAGCTACGCGGACCATTACGTACAATCCACCGAGCGCCACCCGATGGATTTCCTGTCAACAGTGATCGCCGGGCGCGGTTGGGACAAGGCCGTCATCGGTGTCGAGATGGACAACTACTACTTCTCGGCCGCCGCCTTCGCGTCGCTGCAACACCACCTGCCGAGCGCACGGTTCAAGGATGCGACGGCACTGGTAAACTGGCAGCGCGCCGTCAAGAGCCCGGCCGAGCTGGACTACATGCGAGTGGCAGCCCGCATCGTCGAGGCCATGCACACCCGGATCGTCGAAACGGTCGAACCCGGCATGCGCAAGAACGATCTGGTGGCAGAGATCCTCGACGCCGGCGTTCGCGGCGTCGCAGGGTTCGGCGGGGACTACGCCGCCGTCGTGCCTCTGCTGCCCTCGGGTGCCGATGCCGCCGCGCCGCATCTGACATGGGACGATCGCCCGATGCGGTCGGGCGAAGGCACCTTCTTCGAGATCGCCGGCTGCTACAAGCGCTACCATTGCCCGCTGTCGCGCACAGTGTTTCTCGGCAAGCCGACGCAGGCGTTTCTCGATGCCGAACAGGCCACGCTGGAAGGCATGGATGCGGGCCTCGCCGCGGCCAGGCCGGGCAACACCTGCGAGGACATCGCCAACGCTTTCTTCGCCGTATTGAAACGCCACGGCATCATCAAGGACAATCGCACCGGCTACCCGATCGGCGTGAGCTACCCGCCCGACTGGGGCGAGCGCACCATGAGCCTGCGCCCCGGCGATCGCACCGAATTGCGGCCCGGCATGACGTTCCACTTCATGACCGGCCTATGGCTTGACACCATGGGCCTCGAGATCACCGAGAGCATCGCCATCACGCAGACCGGCGTAGAGTGCTTGGCGAATGTGCCACGAAAGCTGGTGGTAAAATCATAACGCAACAAGACCAGGTAGCATCCCAGCCGTAGGGCGGAAAAACCTTGCCCCCGGACTTGATCGGGGGGCAAGGCTTTTCCGCGCTACGTTGGCCACTCCGCCCGCGGCGACCCGCACTGCGCGATAAACCGCAGTGCCCGCAGCCCTGGCATGAAGAAATACGCACCACCACGCACCGCAATGAAACGCGGCACCCCGCTCAGCCGGCCAAAACCGTCGGTCGCCTGACCCGCGGGAAACGGCTCGCGATTGCCGAGCAACGGGTCCGCCTCATTGATCAGCCCGTCGAATTTCGCGCTCATCAGCCACGCATTCTGGATGAACTCGAACTGCCGGGAGATGTTGGCATTCAGGCAGATGAAGTGCAGCCCGGTCGGCACCTCGGGCGTGTCCGGCGTGACATCGGCGGCCGCCTGCTGCGGTGTCGGCGCCTGCCCGTATTCCCGGCCGCGGCGCAGGATCCGATGAAAGCGGCTGGACGCAACCACGTCATAGCGCAGATCGTCACCGGCGGAGAAGCCCAGCAGGCAGATCGCCTGGGACAGCAGCGATTGCCGTCCGCCCGGCATGTCGCCATTGCGTGGATTGGCCCTGCGCACATGCGCGCCCAGCGGGCACCGTTGCCCGCCCGGATCGGACGAATAAGTAAAGTTGTTGAGCCGGACGTCGTCCGCGTCAGGTCCCACACCGCGCAGGCGTTCCGGCCCAACCGGCAGCAAAGGCTCACCGGACAAGCGGCGACCCACCATCGCTTCGGCCAGGCCTGTGGCATCCAAACCCGCCGCCGCCGCGTTTGCCACCGCGAAGCGCCAGAAACCGCGCACGTCCTGCGCCAACTGGCGGAACACCAGGTAGGTGCCGTTGCGCCCGAGATCCCGGTGCCCTGCAACCCCGGCGGCCGGCGGCAGCGCCGCGGCGCCCGGCAGAGTTGGCTCGACCAGCGGCCGGTCGGTGATGTGGCCATATTCGTTCGGATAGCCGAGCAGCAGCTCCCCGCCGGCCAACTCGTTGCCGTACGCGAGGGAAGCATCGCCCGGCTCATCAGGCCGGCGTGTGTTCGACAGATCGAAGCTCGGCTGGCTGACCCCGTCGGTAAAGCCGAACGGTTCGTGCCCGCCCATGTCCGACGTCGGCAGGTCGGCAATCGTTGCAAACCCGCCGTTGAACTCGGCGGTCGCGACGGATGCGCGCAGCGCCGGCAGACCGCCCGGTTCGGCATAGAGCGCCACCAGCACATGCGGCACCTCGCGGGCGCCCCACTCCCAGTTCGCCGGGGCATTCGCTCCGACATCGCCAAGCCGGCGGGATCGTTGCGCCTGGCCTGCCATGCCCGACAGGAACTCCGCGCTGAATCCGGCCAGCACCGCTTCGGGCAGGCCCAGTGCGCGCAGCCCCCCGGCTGTGATGGCGACATGCAGTGCAGTCGGCTGGTGGCGCGCCAAGTCCGCCACAGTTGTCACCGGCGCCGCCCCCAGCCAGGCCCGCGCCGCCGCCGGGTCGACAACGCGCAGCAGCAGGAAGCATGCCTCGGTCAGCGGCGTATAGCCGGACTGCGCCAGGCCCTGCACATCCTCGGCCTCGTGGGTCGGGCGCGTCATATCAGCGCGATCCAACGCCGCGCGGCATCGTCGCTCATCGCCGCCGGTTGCAGCCCCGCGCGGATGCGGCTGTTGCGCGCCAGGTCGAGCGCCGTCAGCCCGGGATACGCCTTGAACCAGACGTCGGTCGGAAGCTGGTGGCGGCGGAGGTAGTATTTGAACGCCTGCTCGTTCTTCGCCCCTCCCAGCACCATGAATTTGGTGCGCGGATAGCCGATGCCGTTGCTGAACACGAGGTTCAATCCCCAGCCGACCTTGTTGATGAAGTCATCCATGTAGCTGTCCAGGCTGCCATCGTAGTTGCTGGCGAAGAGCAGCCGTTGATTGTCATCCAGCAACACCCAGCGGGCAAAATGGATGGTGCCAACGCGGGACAGCCGGCCGCGCACATAGATATGCCGCGTGCTGTACTGCACCGCCCAGAGCAGGAAACGCAGCAGCCAAAGCCGGAACGCGCCGGGCTTGCAGCTGCCGAATGCGCTGAACTGATTGGATACGTCAAGATCCTCGATCGCCGCCAACGCTGCCTCGTGTGCCATCGTCGGGCGCGGAAAGATTTCGATGTCGGTCCGCTCACGCCGGCGCAGCACAATCAGAAAAGGCACTGCAGCCAGCAGGAAGATCGGCAATAGCAGAAGCAGCACCAACGGCACCCAAATGGCATCCAGCACCTGGCGGACCTGCCAGTCGGGCGGCGTCGGTTCGGACGGCGACAGCGGCAGCCGCCCGTTGCGCTGTTCGCCCGCGACGTAGTCCAGCAGCGCCGCGCGCACCGCTTGCGGCGGCTCGTCCTGCGCGTGCAGAGCCAGCCTGCTTCGCAGCGCCTGATGCAGCGCGGCTTCCTGGTGAACCTGGCGGACCGTGCGTCCGACCCAGTTGGCGTAGAAGGTGGCGGGCGCGACCGAGCGTGCCTGCAGCCAGGCAATCAGGTCGGTGGCGTCGTCGTAATCCTCGCAGTGGGCGAAAATCGTTCGCAAACCCGCTTCTGCCAGCGTGACAAATTCCGCAAGCTGCGCCTCGGCCGGTCCATCGCAATCACCGAGAAAGGCGAGCGCGACCGGCAGCGGCAACGCCGGTGCGCCACCTGCGACTCGATCGGCGAGCGTCGCATCCTCCAGCACCACCAGCCGGGCAAAATGCAGCCGCTCGAACCGGCCGAACGGGATCAGCGCATTGTCCGGATCGGCGACGCCCGGCGCCTTGATCATCCCGCGCAGCACCTCACGCAGCGCATCGATCTGTCCATGTCGTATCGGCGCCACCACCATGAAGGGCGATTGCGGTGTCATGCCACGCGGGACTGCTCAGCTCTCGGGCATCGCTCAGAACTGAAGGGCGAAGTCGATCAGCCTGGTTTGGTCCCGGTACACCAAGCCGAGATACAGCCCCGGCGAAATCAGCCGGATCTCGTCACGAACCCAATGCGCGACGATTGAGGTCTGCGAGTAGTCCAGCACGATGCAGTCGCGCTGGTCGAGCCAACTCGGCGCCACATAGACACGGGCGATGATCGCGTTGATGCCGAACGGCGTGATGCGGTTGCGCAGCAGCCCGGCTTGCGCGTCGAACACCTTGCCCTGCCAGGCGAACACGTTGATGAACGTCGCGATCTCCGGCGAGAAGACGGTGCCGGGCGCGATGATCGCGGTGCCGTTGGCCTCGCCGTTCGGGATCGGGCCCGGCTCGCTGGCCTTGAACAGGGTGTCCAGTTCCGCCTGCGTCATTTTCAGCAATTGACTGACGTCGTATGCCATCGGATGCCTCCGAATGCTGCTTGATCGTACTCTTCCTACACGGCAACGATCGGCTGCGCAATTGCCGCCCGCACGAATGACCAAGGCGTGACCACGTCGACGGGACGGTGCCAGCGCGCTGCCCCACCGTCAAGCCGCATCCCGCCGCGTGCCCCGCCAGGCGCCTGCCTGCACCGAACCTCAGCCCGCGGTTCGGCCTTGCCGATCCAACTCGGCGAAGTCCGCATCGCTGAGATGCACCGCGGCGGCGCCCACGTTCTGCACGAGATGATCCGGTCGCGAGGTGCCGGGAATCGGCAGCATCACCCTCGATCGCCGCAGGAGCCATGCAAGCGCCACTTGCGACATCGTCAGGCGAAGCCGCCGCGCGATCCCGGCAAGAGCGGACCCTGGCCGCGTCAGGTCGCCGGCCGCCAGCGGAAACCACGGAATGAATCCGATACCGTGGTTCTCGCAATATTCCAGGACGGCTTCACTCTTGCGGTCGATAAGATTGTATTCGTTCTGGACCGTTACGACGGGGAAAAGCTTCCGCGCGGTCTCGATGTCGTCGATGCCGACCTCGCTCAGCCCGACATGGCGGATCAAACCTTCGTTGCGCATATCGGCGATCACGCCGAACTGCTCGTCGCGCGGCGTCCCTGGATCGATACGGTGGAGTTGCCACAGATCGATCCGCTCGACGCCGAGCCGCCGCAGACTCATCATGACGCATTGCCGCAGATAGGCGGGCCGCCCGAGCGGCTCCCAAAACGCATGCGGCCCTGGACGGGTCAGGCCGCCTTTGGTCGCGATCAGCATCCCGTCGTAGGGATGCAGCACCTCGCGGATCAGCGTTTCACTGACGAACGGGCCGTAGCTGTCCGCGGTATCGATTAGGTTGACGCCGAGTTGCGGTAGGTGGCGCAATGTTTCGCGAGCGGTTCGCGGATCTTCCGGTTCCCCCCAGACGGCCGGGCCGGTGATGCGCATCGCACCGAAGCCGAGCCGGTTGATCGTGATGTCGCCACCGACCTTGAATTGTCCGGCGGCGGCGGCGGAAGGGCTGGCTGACATCGTCAAGTCTCCTTGCGTCCGTATATGTTGCCGCCCCAGTCGGGCAAACAGGCCGATCGATTAGTTGCAGGCCTGTTCTCGGCTAACCCGTATCTCTCACACGGACGCAAGCCGCCGTCATCGCGCGGCCGTCCTGGCTCGGCTACGCCCGGGCGCGGGCCGACCGATTGGCCGGGTCGTCGCCGCGCTGCGTGGGACGGCGCCGACTTGCGCCGCCGTTCCGTGGCCGCTGAACTCGTAGGTAAAACGATCCGCTCGGGTAATAGTCCTGCCCGCCAACAGCGGTCGGCCCGAGGTCCCGATCGGAAAATACCGCACCACCAGCAGCGGCGAACCGCAAGCAACGCTCAGCAGAGCGGCCTGGGTGTCGGTCGCGATGATCGCTTCGGCCTGGTAGGTAAAGCTGTGCGCAAGGATATTGAGATCGGCAAGCTGCGACAGGATAAAGCGGCCGTGCAGCTTGCCGCGCAGACGCGCGGCAAGCCAGCGCGGCAGCCACAGAGTGTCCAGGCCGACAGCTTCCCCGTCGGCGAGCAGCACTCGTTCGAGGCGATGGACATGCCCGTCCGCCCCCTGCAATCCGGCCAGGAAAGGCTCGTCGCCGACCGGCACCAGCGTCATGCCGAGTTCGCGCAGTCCCGGTTCAATTCCGTTGGCGCGCATTTCCTGTTCGATGGGCGACACCTGGTCGACCCGGACCGAGCGGACGATGCGCCGCCGGGATGTGACAAAGACGCCGCGTCCCTGATGGCCGATCAGCATGCCGTCCAGCGACAATTCCCGTATCGCGCGACGGATCGTGATCGTGCTGACGTTGAACTCATCCGCGAGCGCCTCGGCGCCGGGTATCCGATCTCCGGGCAGGTAAAGGCCCTCGGCGATGCGAGCGCGCAACGCGTCCATCACCGCGCGGTAGAGAAAGCCGCCGGTTGCCAGATCGGTTGTCATCCGCCGGCCGTCCGGCTCACCGTCGCGGCACTATGTCCGGACTCGTAACGACACGCCGCCAGCAGGGCGATTGCCCGCTTCCTACCTTCAACACTCATGGACGCATGCTCCCGGGCGCGGACATCTTTCCGCTTGTGTTTGGTTCTCACGTCGGACGTTTGGGCGACTACTCCTGCACATCTCCATTCCATGGAACGCCGGCCAGGGCTTCCTCGGCAAACGGCAACCGTTCCACACGTGGCGACCATGCCCCGCTTTCCACGCATCGGGTCACATGGGCCGCAATCTCGTCCAGGCGCGCGAACCACACCTGTCCCTTGCGCTGCATGTATTCCACCAGCGTTACCATCGCGTCGCACCGCGATGGCCTGCCGGAGACGAACGGATGCCACACCGCGATCCACATCCCGCCATACGACCACGCGGCATCGAACTCCGCGCGAAACACTTCCATCGCGCGCGCGGGCGAGGCGATCGGCATCATCCAGCCGAACTCCCTGATGCACGCATATTGGGTCCAGTCATCGAGCGAGATATCCGAGGCAAGCTCCACAAGGTTCCGCTGTCCGTTGCTGATCAGGCAAGGGATGTCCTGCCCCATCAACGAGGCGTCGTAGGAGAACCCCTGCTCGAGCAACAGATCCAGGGTGTGGCGCGAGAAGCCGTACGACGGTGCGCGATACCCCTGCGGGCGCCGACCGGTGGCCTTGACGATACAGTCGATCCCGCGGCCGAGAAAATCGCGCTCCTGCTGCGGGCTCAGTTTGTTCGGGTTCTCGTGGATGTAGCCGTGATGGCCGATTTCGTGCCCGCCGGCCAGGATCAGTTCGATCGCCCGAGGATAATGCTCGATGCACCATCCCGGCACAAAGAATGTCTGCTTCATGCCAAGTTTGGCGAACGCATCGACGATGCGCGGCACCGCTGTTTCCGGGCCATAGCGCAGCATCGATGCCAAGGCGACCCGATTCGGCGCCGTCTTGTTGTGATAGATGTGCACGAGGCTTTCGCCGTCCATATCGAACGTGATCGCCACCGCGCAGCGAGCGCCGTTCGGCCAGGGGATTGGGTTTTCGATCACTGGTCACCTGTGCTGCGGTCACTAAACAGCGGTGTATCAGCCACGCCTTTCCGATGTCCACCGAGTTCACGATTGCCGCAGCAAGAACAATCAACGACCAAACCGCAAACTCCTCCCCCTCCCCTTGAGGGAGGGGGTTGGGGGGAGGGGTAGGCGCGCAAGCACCATCAATGCACCCCCCGTACCAAGCTCCTACCTGAAGGCGAGCGAGTTCCCCCCGCGCCGCGCCAACCCCGCATCAACCCGCCTCGCACAAGCTTGACGACGCAAGCCAGTCCGTATACAAGGTATCCAAGGCTAAGGGAATGGTTCACGTTCCCACCGGAGGTCTCGCCATAGTCACCCCGTAACAGGAGTGTGTCTATGGTCATTCGCTTATCGCGCCGTCTCGCCTGCCTGATGCTTGCGTGCCTTTTGCTGCTTGCCGCGCCGCGGCATCAGGCAATGGCTGAAGGCATATTTGCCCAGATCAAGCAGCGCGGAACCATCGTCGTCGCCACCGAAGCACTGTACAACCCCTTCGAGTTCGTGCAGGACGGCAAGATCGTCGGCTATGACGAAGACCTGCTGCACGCGATCGTCGCGGCCTGGGGCGTCAAGCTCGAACAACTCGACGTGCCGTTCTCCGGCATCCTGGTCGGCCTCGACCAGCGCAAATACGATTTCATTTGCACCGCCATGATCCTGAATGAAGCACGTGTCACCAAATACGCCTTCACCCAACCTGTCGCCGCGGCGCCGGTCGCACTGATGAAGCGCAAGGGCGATCCCAAGGTCAAATCAGTTGGCGACCTTACCGGCGTCAACATCGGCTCTGGCGTGCCGCCGAGCGGCCCAACGGCCATCCTTGTTGGCTACAACAACTCGTTGAAGGCCCAGAACAAGGCGGCCGCAAAGATCGTGTATTTCCAGAGCGCACCGGATTACTTGCTCGGCTTGGCGAACAAGCAGGTGGATGCGATCTGCGACACGACGCTGCCCCTCGGCAAGATGATGCAGGACCACCCAGGGAAGTTCGAAATTGTCGGGCCGATCAGCAAGCCATTCTATTACGGCTGGGCGGCGCGCGCGGACGATCTCGACTTGCGTCAGGCGGTCAACGATCAGCTCGAGATCCTGCGCAAGAGTGGCGAGATGGCGAAGCTGCAGCAGAAATGGTTCGGGTTCACCATGGACGTGCCTAATTCCGGTTATATGCCTCCGGGTGCGAAGTAACAGAGCCGCCGCCCCGGTGCCCCCGCGCACCCCGTACCAATCCCTGCAACCAAGCGCCGTGCCGCCCGCTGAGGAACCGACGTGCCGCACGACCTGATCTTTCTGGCGGGCGGGGCGTGGGTGACGGTCAAGATCTCCGCTTTCGCAACGGTGATCGGCTCGCTCGTGGGCGTGATCGCCGCGATGATGCGCCAATCCAGCGTTGCACCGCTGCGCGCCGGCGCCGCGCTCTATTCCAATATCGCGCGCGGAACGCCGCTTTTCATGCAGATCCTAGTCATCTATTTCCTGCTGCCGGCAGTGGGCATCGACGTCGATCGCGTGGTCGCCGGCGTCATCGCGCTTTCATTCAGCTCCGGCGCCTACATCTCCGAGATGATTCGCGGCGCCCTGACATCGATCGCAAAAGGCGAGATTGAGGCCGCCCACGCCCTGGCGTTGCCCGCAAGATGGATCTGGTTGCGCATCATTCTGCCCCAGGTGTTCACCTTGATCCTGGCGCCGCTGACGGTGGAGTTCGCCGCCCTGGTAAAAGGCTCCGCGCTGCTCTCGATCATCGGTGTCGTGGAACTCACGCGAACCGCGCAGCAGATCATCGCGGGCACGTTCGAGCCGCTGCCGACATGGGTGGAAACGGCGCTGATCTATTTCGTGATGTGCTTCTGCCTGGGACAGTTGGCCCGGCTCACGCGACAACTGGCCGTCGGCCGCTACCAATAGGCGCGGCGGTCGTGCGGTTCGATGTCAGCGTTATCGTCAACGGCATGCCCGCCTTGTTGCTCGGTTTGGTCAGCACCGTCCTGTTCTGCGCCGGCGGCGCGGTCCTTGGGCTTTTGGCGGGTCTGATGCTGGCGATTGCCCGGCTATCGGGGCCCGCGCCGCTGCGCTGGGCGGCGATCGCCTACGTGGAAATCATCCGGGACACACCATTCCTGATCCAGGCCTTCCTGCTGTTCTTCGGCCTGGCTTATTTCGACATGGCACTCAGCGCGACCACCGCGGGTCTCTTGGCACTCACGTTGTACGCCGCGGCGAATTTCTCCGAATCCATTCGGGCGGCGATCCAATCCGTCCCGAAGGGCCAGACCGATGCCGCGCGCGCGCTGGGGCTGCGCTACGTGGTGACCATGGGCAGGGTGGTGTTTCCGCAGGCCTGGGGTCTGCTGATCCCGTCGCTCACCAACCAGACTGTAGGGCTGATCAAGGACTCGGCAGCACTTTCTGTCATTACGGTGCCGGAGATGGCGATGGCGGCCCAGATCATCGTTGGCGACACGTTCAGTCCGGTCGAGATCTACGTTACGATAACGACGCTTTACTGGCTGCTGATTACCGTGGTCATCCGGGCCTTTCGACAACTTGAACGCTGGCGCTCGGGCCATATGGTCGCGAGCGTGCCGCAGGGCAGCGCTCGGTCCGCCTGGTCGGCCTTGTGGCGCTGAACACGGACACACGGGACGTGCTGATCCGCGTCCAAGGCCTTTCCAAGATGTTCGGCAATACCTGTGCGCTGGACAGCATCGATCTGACGGTCCGCCGTGGCGAGCGGATCTGCATTCTCGGCCCCAGCGGCTCGGGCAAAAGCACCCTGCTGCGCTGCCTGAATTTCCTCGAAGAGCCGGACGCGGGCTCGGTCCTGCTCACCGGCACGCCGATGCTGAGCGCAGTTGATGAACTCGGTCGGCGCAACCGGGCGCGCCGCGCGCAAATCATGCGCCTGCGATCCTCGGTCGGCATGGTGTTTCAGTCGTTCAATCTGTGGCGCCACATGACCGTGCTGCAGAACATCACCGAAGCGCCGCTGCGTGTAAAAGGTCTCAGTCGCGCGGCGGCAACGGCGCGGGCGAAAAAACTGCTGGAGCAGGTGGGCCTGCAGGACTACCCGAACGCCTATCCGTCGCAGTTGTCCGGCGGGCAACAGCAACGGGTGGCGATCGCCCGCGCACTGGCGATGGAACCGAGCGTCATGCTGTTCGACGAACCGACCTCCTCGCTGGACCCGGAGCTGGTGGTCGAGGTGCTGGCGATCATGAAATCCCTCGCCGAAAGCGGAACGACAATGCTGGTCGTCACGCACGAAATGGGATTCGCGGCTGACGTGGCCGACCGGATCATTTTCATGGATGGCGGCCGCATTCTGGAGGAGGCACCGCCGGCGGAGTTCTTCCATCAGCCGCGCGGTCGGCGCGCGGCTGAGTTTCTCAGCAAGGTGCTCGGAGCCGCGACCATGAGTGGGAACACACAACGATGACGCCGCGCGAAATGCCGCCGCGTCCAGACACATCCGTTTACGATTGTCCATCGTCGGACGTCAGTCGAACGGCAATGCGACCGACTGGGTCGGAAGTAACACACAGTGCGCCACACTAGGGAAAATCCCATGTATGACTCTGATTCGACGTTGACATTACGCGTCCCACGCACGATGATGAACTTGAAGAAAACCTCGTGCTGCACTTTGGTTTGCCAGCGAATTGGCGAAGCTCTGCGACACGAGCGTGTTCAACAATCGCCGCGCGCTGGCGCACTCACGGAGGGCTGATCATGCCGGATCGCGTTCGTTTTTCCGATGCCATCGAACCGTTGGTCCGGTTCGTCGAAGAAACCCCCCGAGACGAGATTTTGGATCGCACGCTGGACAAGCTGCGTGGCGGGGTCGCGACGCAGACCATGCTGACGGCGTCGGCGCTCGCGGTTGTGCGCTCCTCAGACCTCCCGCCGGGTCATCACGGTGGCCCGCTGCATCCGCTGGCAGGCCTGTACGCAGTGTCGAAGCTGGTCGGGCGCCTGGAAGGCGAAGACCGATTCCTTCCGGTATTGCAACACGTGGCGCTGTCGAACAAGCACATCCACGACCCGGTAACCGGACCATACAGTATGCTGGAGTTCGCCCCGATGGACGCCGGCGGCGTCGAGGCAACCAAGGCTGCCTTCCTCACCGCGGCCAATCGGGGCGAGAGCAACAAGGCGGACCATCTCTTTCTGTGGTTGTGGGATCATGTGCCCCGGATCGAAGCACTTGATCTCCTGCTGACCGTCGCCATCCCGAAGAACATGATCGACGATCACTACTTCATATTTCCGGCCTATACTTGGCGCGCCTTTGAGTTCGTCGAGCAAGAGTATCTGCCCATCCTGATGCGGCCGACCGTGCGCTATGTCGCGCGCTTCCCCAGCCAGCGCATTGTTCCGGAAGTGGATGCGCTGATCGAAGAGCATCAGCTTCTGACCAGGCCCCTGCGCCTGCGAACCGGCGACGACGAAACGATTGTCATCGGCCAGATCGGCGAAGCCATCGGCCGGTGCGCACAGTTTCGCGAAATTCCCGTGCTGCTGGCAAAAGGGCTGGCGGATGGCCTGTCCCTGGAAGGCGCCGGCGAAGCCCTGTCCATCGGCGCTGCGGGTCTCTTCCTGCGCTCCCTGACCGGGGACCCGATGGATGTTCACCTTCATACCAGTGCCAACCTGAGGCGCTACCTGCTGCGGCTCGACGGTCTCAGTTTGCGAAACAAATTGCTGATACTGCTGCTGTGGCATACCGGACCGGAGGTGAAATCGGTTCAGTACCGGATGGCCCCCGCGACGCTACCGGATATGGCCGCCGTCGCTGCGTTGCCCCCGCGGTCACAGGACGCTTTGTTGGAGGCCATTACGCAAAGCATCCATCAGCAGCCGCCAATCGACTGGACCACGATCACCGATCTGGTGAATACGGAAGCGGCGCCGGAAGTCAACGAAACGGTGAACCTGGCTCAGCAATATGTGCAATGCGGTTACAACGCCGAGGCGTTGATCCAGCGTCTTGGCCAGATCGTCTGTCACGACAGCTTCACCGAAATGCATGCCTTCAAGCATCATCAGGCGATCGTGGAAGAATACTACGCCACCCGCGAGCCTTGGCGCGGGACGCATCTGGTCTGCGGCGTCCGGGCCGCGGCGATTTCCTTTGGCAAGGACATGGAAATCTACGAGGAGGCTCGGGATCTGCTGTACGCCGCATAGTCTGACGGCCAGTCACCACCCAGGGAAACCGCATCGATGATTCGTTCATCTGTGCGATCTTCGTCAGCTACGCCGATGGTATCAGGATCATCGACAACGCCATTGGCCAGACGTTCATTCGTGGCAGCGCGTTTGGCGCCGGCAAGTTTTACGGTGCAACCGCGAACAGCGCCATCTTCATCGGCCGGGCAACGAACGCCGAGATCAGCAACAACAAAGTCGCGCGCGGTGGAGTTACGAAAACCGCTGTGGCCGTGGATCGAACCTGCGTGAAGGGTTCCATCCATGTGGGAAACAACGTGCTGACCTGACGATGAATGGCGGGGGTGGCTCAAAGCGCCGACGCTGGCTGTTTGCGATACCAAACACCTGTCCGGCGCCCGGCCATCCGAACCGGCACGGCGTCCGGCATATGCAAGCCGCGGGCGATGCCGATCCTGTCGATAGCGGTCGGCTACCGATTGGGCCGCACGATGCTTCCCGGCGGAACCCCGGCCAGTTTGTGGGCCTCCTGGTAGTCGGCGGCGAGCGCGTCGCGATCCGGCCCGGCCGGACCACAGACAACGTGCCGCTCGCCATCCCGGGCGCGACGGGTGGCGGACTGCCAGGGTTGATCGTCGGTCATTGGACCTTCGACCGAAAAGAAGCCTCGGTCATGGTCCGCGATGACCAGAAAGAACGGCACGATCGGGCGGGCGTCGGACATGGGGCTTCCTACTCCCTTTCCCACACATGGGAACACTATCATGCGTGAGATCGACCCCTGCCGTCATCAGTTCGGTGAATTGACGCCGGCGCCCTGGAATGGACATAACGGGCGGTAGGCCAGTGCCAACCCTGCCAGACGCGCGCGGAATTGGTGCCTGGGACATTCAAGGCGGTGCTACCCGCCAGGCTGGCCGACATGGCCAAAATCGTCGTTGCGGGGGATGTTCGCCATGCCAGACAGGGTGATCGCGCACCTCATCGCGGAGCGCCCGGCCATATTGGACCGGCTGAAGGCGCTGCTGCGCATCCCCAGCGTGTCCACCGACCCGGCCTTCGCCGACGACATGCAGGCGGCGCGGGATTTTCTGCTCGCCCGGCTGCGCGCCATCGGCCTGCGGAACGTGCAATTGCTGGATGGTGGCCCAGGGGACGGCCCAGGGGGCGCCACCGGGCAGCCAGCAGTGTTCGGCGAATGGATGGACGCACCCGGCCGCCCCACGATCATCGTCTATGGCCACTACGATGTGCAGCCGGCGGACCCGCTGGAGTTGTGGCACTCGCCGCCATTCGAGCCCACCGAGCGCGACGGACGGCTCTACGCGCGTGGCGCGTCCGACGTGAAGGGGTCCACCACGATCGCCATCGAGGTGATCGGCGCGTTCCTGGCGGTGACGGGAAGCTGCCCGATCAACATCAAGTTGTTCCTTGAGGGCGAGGAGGAAAGCGGCAGCCCCAGCCTGCGCGGCATCGTGGCGCGGCACCGCGACAAGCTGCAGGCCGATGCGATGCTGTCGGCTGACGGCGCGCGGGCCAGCACGACGATCCCGACACTGGGGATTGGCGGGCGCGGGCTGGCGGGGGTCGAGTTCACCCTGCGCACCGCCGCGAAGGACGGCCATTCCGGGCGGTACGGCGGTGCGGTGCGCAACGCGGTGGTCGAGATGGCCGCGTTGATCGCCGGCTTGCACGACCGCCAGGGCCGCATCCAGGTCGCCGGATTTGGCGACGATGCGCTGCCCATCAGCAATGCGATGCGGGTTGCCGCGGCCGCGTTGCCGTTCGACGAACAGGAATTCTACGCCGGCATCGGCGGCACGTCCTGGGGCGATCCGACCTTCACCGTGCGGGAACTCACCACGATCCGCCCGACCATCGAGCTGAACGGCATGTGGGGCGGCTACACCGGCGCGGGCACCAAGACAGTGCTGCCGAGCGAGGCGCACGCGAAGATCACCATGCGCCTGGCACCGGGAATGGATCCCGACCGCGCCCGCGCCGCGTTGCGTGCGCATCTGGAGGGTCTGCTGCCGGGCGGCGTGACGCTGAGCTTCGCGCCGGAACATGGCGGCACCCCGGCGCCCACCCTGCCGGACGACCATCCACTGTTGGTGACGGCATCCCGTGTGCAGCAGGCATTGCATGGACGGCCCGCGGTGGTGGTGCGGTCCGGCGGCACCCTGCCGATTTCCGCGATCTTCCGCGAGATGCTGGGTATCGGAACCTTGGCGTATGGCCTGGCCATGCCCGACGAGGATGTGCATGCGCCCAACGAATTCTTCCGCCTGTCGTCGTTGGACGAGGGGCTGCGTAGCTGGCCGATGCTGCTGGCCGCCCTGGGGCAGCGCGATGCCGCCGAGTTCAGGCCGTTTCGGCAGGTGGTTGATGGGTGGACCGGGATCGGCATAACGGGGGCGCCACGGAAGGGGTGATCATTCCGTCGGCTGGTATACCATTCGCTCGGGGAAATCCGTGTCTTTGATAACTACTTGCAAGCAAGATTCACCACAGAGGCACCGAGACACGGAGAAGAATATCAAGTTGATCACTTGGCTTTTCTGCTCCGTGCCTCCGTGTCTCTGTGGTGATCCTTGCTTGCGGACATGCGGCAGGCCACAGATTCCGGCGAGCGTTGGGTATATAACTCACCACACAATCGCCGGACGATACGCGCAGAACCGCAGTCTCCGCGCCGCTATACCACCACCAGCTCGGTCACCCCGTCCGCCAGCAGCCGCCGCAAATCCCCCAGTGCCAGCGCCACACACCCTTCGGTCGGAGCATAATCCGCCCGCGCAACGTGCAGGAAGATCGCGGCGCCGCGGCCGCGAATCACCGGCGTATCATTCCACCCCAGCACGCCGATCAGGTCATACACCGCATCGGCGCGCCACAGTTCCTCGCAACGCCCATCGTGCGGCAGGCGCACCATCCGGTTGTAGTCGGCATGGCCGGAGTCATCGCACCAGCCGTCATCCGGGGCCAGCGGCTCGATCGGCACCGCACATGCCGGCGGCGGCCCGCGATCCGCGCGGTACAGCACCCGGCGCAGCGGCAGAACGCCGGCGGGCGTCGCGCCGTCGCGCTCCTGCTTGTCCACGCCCCGCACGCCGCCGCGCCCCAACGCCGCGCGGAACACCTGTCCGGCCAGCACCAGCCGTCCGTCGCGATGGACGATTGCCTGAATGGGCGCCTGCATGGGCACCTGAATTTGCTACTCGCCCAGCAGGTGGCCGAACCGCTCGGCCTTCGTCGCCAGGTACTGGTCGTTCACCCCGTTCGGCGCGAAGGCGTGCGCCTCCCGCCCGACGATCTCCACGCCGCACGCGGCCAGCGCGGCCAGCTTGTTCGGGTTGTTGGTCAGTAGCCGGACGCGCTTGATCCCCAGCAACTCCAGCATCGTCGCGGCAGTCAGGAAGCTGCGCTCGTCGGCGCCCCAGCCCAGCGCGCGGTTGGCGTCCAGCGTGTCCAGCCCGCGGTCCTGCAGCGCATAGGCGCGCAGCTTGTTCACCAGGCCGATGCCGCGTCCCTCCTGCGCCAGATACAGCAGCACGCCGGCGCCTTCCTCGGCGATGCGGCCGATCGCGCCGCGCAACTGGCTGCCGCAGTCGCAGCGCAGGCTGCCCAACAGATCGCCGGTGAAACATTCCGAGTGCAGGCGCACCAGTGGGGCGGCCGCCAGCTCGGGCTTGCCGACGACGATCGCCAGATGCTCGATCGCGCCGTCCTCGGTGCGGAACGCAATGATGCGCGCGTCGGGCGCCAGGCCCAGCGGCACCTGCGCTTCGGCCACGCGGCGCAGGCTGGCCGCGGCGCCGTTGGCGTAGGCCAGCACATCGGCCGCGCTGACGCTCAGCAGTCCCAGCCGCGCGGCCTCGGCCAGCGCATCGGGCCGCGCCCGGGCGGCCAACACCGCCGGTAGCAGCCGCGACAACTTGGCAAGCGCCAGCGCGGGACGGGCCAGGGCGGGCAACTTGGCCTCAGCTGGTAGTTTGCGCACCGGCTGATCCGTGGTCGGGTCGGCGAGCGCACGCAGCTTCTCGGGATCGGCCAGGCTGTCGGCCACCTGGATCGCCACCGCCTGGACACGCTGGGACGAACGCCGCCGCAGCACCGCGGCCGCGCGCGCCGGAGCCAGCAGCATCACCGGCGGGTCGGCGGCGAGGGCGCCCAGTTCCGCGACCCCACGCGGGCCGACGGTTTCCACCGCGAGCAGGGCCAGCGGCTCCGCGCCGGGCAGCCCCCCCGTCAGCAGAATTGGCGTGCCACGCCGCAACTCCGACACCGCTCGGTGCACGGCGCGCAGGCGCGCGGGATCAACCGGGGCATCGGGCGGCGGGCGGAGCCGGCCCACGGGAAAGGAATTGGTCATCTTGTCTTCACGAATAGCACGGGGTCGGCAGGGAGTCTGGCACGTCCGCCTATTTTGTCACGGCGGGGCGGCGTTACCAGCGGGGACAAGGCGATTGCTGCCCCACGGTCGGTATATTCCCGTTATGTTCTAAAAATATCGGCCGCCTCGCGGCCCGCCATCGCCGATCATGGCCCCTTCGATCATGCCCCCGTTGGATCTTGGCTCCCGCGCCAGCGTTTCCCCAGGCGGGCTGCCGGCATACCGAAGCTGCGTGTCATCATCTATATCGCCAGGGACGTATCCAAGGAGCATGCACGATGACGCCGAACGAGGAATGGGGCCTTGCAGGAAAGGTGGCGATCGTCACCGGTGGCGGGGCGGTGGGTGACGGCATTGGCAACGGCCGCGCCGCGGCCATTCTGCTGGCGCGCGCCGGAAGCAACGTGTTGGTCGTCGACCGCGACCTGACGCTCGCCGACCGCACCGCGGCGATGATCGCCGACGAGGGCGGCAAAGCGGTTGCCGCCTGTTACGACCTTACGGATTCCAAGCAATGCGCCGCCATGGTGCAGGACGCAGTGTCCCGCTGGGGCCGGCTCGATTGCCTCGACAACAACGTGGGTATCGGCAGCAAGGGCACCGTTGTCGAGGAAACCGAGGAGAACTGGGCCCGCGTCATGCACGTGAACGTGGACACCATGTTCCTGGCGTGCAAGCACGCCATCCCCGCGATGATCCGCACCGCCGGCGGCGGATCGATCGTCAACGTCTCTTCCATTTCCGCGCTGCGCCCGCGCGGCCTGACGGCCTACTCCGTCTCCAAGGGTGCGGTCATCGCGCTGACCAAGGCGATGGCGGTCGACCACGGTGCGCAGGGCATCCGCGTCAACTGCGTCGCGCCGGGACCGGTCTATACACCGATGGTCTACGCCCGCGGCATGACGGAACAGGCGCGCGACACCCGCCGCGATGCTTCCGTCCTCAAGCGCGAGGGCACCGGTTGGGACATCGGCGGCGCCGTGCGTTTCCTGCTGTCCGACCAGGCCCGCTACATCACTGGCCACACCCTGGTCGTCGACGGAGGCGCCACTCTGGTTGGCCCCAGCCGAGCATCTCAGTAGGCGGGAACAAGCGAAACGTTTACGGCGTTGGCTGGTGGATGCTACGCGCGCTAGGCACAGCAACTCGCCGCGTTCTGCATGCGCGGCAGGTCAATCACCGGGTTCTGGTCGAAGAACCCAAACGGCAGCAGCTTGAAGCCGCAGACGACGCAGGGCTGCACCGGATGATCCTCCGGGCGCGGCAGGTGATGCAGTCCGAAACTGTGCCACAGCACGATATCGGTGTTTTCGACGCCCCGATCGCGCGCGGTCCACGCCGGCAACCCGTCATCGCCACGCGACTGGTTGACGAACTCGCCGGCCGGGAAGCGTTCCTCGGAATGGAACGGCGTCACCCAAATCTGGTGCTGAATGAACCGGCCGCGCCGCCCCGACGGGCTGTCGGGGTCAGTGAACGGCTGCACCGCGGATCCGGCCTCCAGCTTGTAGGCGGTCGGCGTGCCGACCCAGTTCCGCGCGCCCGGATTGACGATCTTCCAATAGCGCATCCGTGCGAAGTCGCTGTTGCGCCGAGCCTCGGCTTCGGTCGTCAGCGGCCGTTCCGCGACATAAAACGCGTTGCCGTACGGGTTCTCCGGTCCGGTGGGCGGCGCGATCGTGTCGCACTCGACCACGGTGTTGTTCGGCCCGTCGACTTCCATGTCCAGGCGCGCGCAAAATATGTGCTGGTGAATGTGGCCGACAACGCCCGGTGCCACCTCGGTCCCGTACTTGCCGGGCTGGCCGGGATGGCAGCCGGCGGTATTGATGATGCCGGTTGCTTTCATCTCGTACTCGATCCGGCCATCCTGGTGCAGATACCAGTATGATGCGTATTCGTAATTTCCGATCGTCGAGATCGACGAAATCACCAGCTTCCTGGCCCGACGAACCTCGGTGCGGCCGGTGCGAACATCGAAATGCTTCCAGGACAGCCCGGCATCTTCCTCATGCAGGCAGATCGCGTTGCCGATCGTGCGAGGGTTGCCGAACACGTCCGGGACCACGGCATCGAAATAATGGATTGCCCCCAGACAGTCGCAGCCGAGCGTCAGCGAATTGGCCATCCGGCCAAACCCGACCTCGCCGCTGTCGAACACGTTTTTCCGGTAATGGCTTCGCTCCGGCGTGCCGTACGGCACGACCATCTCGGCGATCGAGGCGCGATACACCACCGGCCGCCGCCGTCCCTGGTGGGTGTAGCCGATCGTGTAGAGCACCAGTCCCTCGCGGCCGTTGAAGCCGACGCGGAAATCCCAATTCTCCCAGGTGACCTGGTTGCCCGCCACGCGGTAGCCGGGACCGGACGGCTGCACCACGTCGAGCGGCGCGGACGGTGCCCGAAATTCCGTCAGCACGTCGGCATCGAAGTTGAGCGGCGTGCGCGGCACCGGAACGTAGTCGCCCGCGGCTTCGAAATGATCATCGACACGCAGGATCTCCAGCGTGCTCAGGTCGATCAGGGCGTGCAGCCCCTCGACCGGGTGGGCGTAGTAGTTGTCGAGTGGGAAATTGCGCATCCAGACGAAACAGTTGAGCACCCTGCCAGCCGTGCTCGACCTCGTAGCCGAATTCTCCTGCCGTCCACGGGTCGATGCACATGTTGTCGACTTCGGCCAGCAGGCCGCGGCGGCGCAGTGCCGCTTGAAAGCGCGGGTCGGCTTTCACCGTCTTCTCGATCAGCAGAACCTCTTCCACCGCGACCATGGCCCGTGCTTCGGGTCTGAAAATTTCCGAGATGACCGTGCCGCGTTCAAGGTCGGCTCGGCCCTGCCAGACGCCCATCACGCCTCGCCGGTAGATGTTGAACCGGACGATACGGGGAAATGGCGTGCCCGGAACATGGTCGCGCACGACAGCCTTCTCGGGTTCCTCGATGTCGATCGTTTCGACACGCAGATCGTTTCCCCAGGGGAAATGCGCCTGGATGATCGCTGTCGCGTGCGCGATTTCCGGCGCGGTCAGCGGATCCAGTGGGTGAGCTATCGCGCCGGCACCCGCTGGCGGGGATAAGGTCTGAACGGGATGGTCCATCGGGTTCTGACTCCTGGCGCAAGATGCTTCGGTGCCGCAGCCGAACCTCAGCCTATCACACGGCAGCCGGACCCATGAAGCCCAAAGGCCACCCGTGCCGAGAGCATGCACAACAACGTCGATCCCACGATGCAAAAGCCGCGCAAGCTCGAGCCATCACCCGATGATGCGTACCCGACAAGCCGCCGCTTGTCGGCGTTCCGCGTCAGGCAGTCACCGCCGGCACCTTTTCCAGCCGCCGGTCATGGCCGAGAGCAAGCACCACCACACCCGAAACGATCGAGCCGGTGGCGATCGCCAGCAAACCCAGCGGGAAGCTGCCGGTTGCGTCCTGGATCAGCCCCATCAGGTAGGGGCCGAGGAAGCCGCCGAGATTGCCGACCGCGTTGATCAGCGCGATACCGCCCGCCGCCGCGCTGCCGGTCAGCATCGCTGTCGGCAGCGCCCAGAAGGTCGGGGCGATGCCGGCGGCGGCGCACTGGGCCGCAATGATCGCAGCCATCATGGCCACCGGACTGTCGAATGCCAGGCACGAGATCAGACACGCCGCGCTGATCAGGCAGGCCGCCGCGCAATGCTTGCTGCGCTCGCCCGTACGGTCGGAATGGATGCCCCACAATATCAAGGCGACGATGCCGAAAAGGTAGGGCAGCGCTGTGACGAAGCCGGTTTGCACGTTGCTCATGCCGAAGCGCTTGACGATCTGCGGCAGGAACAACACCACGCCATAGCCGGTGACGTTCTGGCCAAAATAGATCAGCGTCAGCGCCCAGACGCGCGGGTTGCATAATGTCTCGCCCAATCGATAGTGCCGGATCAACTCGCGCTGTGACCGCTCCGCCGCGAGCCTGTTGCTCAGCCATTCGCGCTGCTCCGGCCGCAGCCAGTGCGCATCCGCCGGCCCGTCGGTGAGGTAGAAAAAGACCACCACGCCGAGCACCAGCGCCGGCACTGCCTCGATCACGAACAGCCACTGCCAGCCTTGCAGACCAAACACGCCGTCGAGCCCCAGCAGATAGCCGGAGAACACCGAGCCGGTCACCACGGCGACAGGAATGGCCGTCATGAACTGGGCGATCATGCGCGAGCGGTATTGCGAAGGGAACCACCAGGTCAGAAACAGGATGATGCCGGGATAGTAGCCAGCCTCGGCAATACCGAGCAGGAATCGGATAGCATAGAACGAGTTGGCGCTCCAGACAAAGGCGGTCAGACCGGAGATGATGCCCCAGGTCACCAGGATGCGCGCGATCCAGCGGCGGGCGCCGACCTTGGCGAGGATGAGGTTGCTGGGGATCTCGAACAGGAAGTAGCCCACGAAGAAGATGCCGCTTCCCAGCCCGAAGACCGTGGCACTGAAGCCGAGCGCCTTGTTCATTGTCAGTGCCGCAAATCCGACATTCACGCGGTCGAGATATGCGGCGTAGTAGCAGAGAAACAGCAACGGGATCAGGCGCCGGCGCACCCGGGCCATGGTCTCGCGTTCCAACGGGCCGACGCTGAGATCGGCGCGCTGCGCCGCCATAGACGCTGAAGCCATGGTCCCCTCCTGCTCCCAGGTTGCCCGCTTCTGGGCTACCCGCTTTTGGGTTGCCCGCACTTGGGTTGTTAGTCCAGGCGGGACGACCCGGGAGCCGGGCCGACCGCCATTCGCCTCGGCCGGACCGGTAATGCCGCTACAGCCAACCGGGCATGTATGGATGCTGCGCATCGCCGCAGCAAGAGCCTGGCGCAGTAGTTCATCGCTCGACAATGCAGAGCACATATCAGCAAAGCGCGTGTCTTCACCTCGTGGCGCGCCGCGAAGCGTGGCGTAATCCGGACAGCGGGGAGGCTGGGCTTAACCCGGCTTGGATCGATAGTGCGAAAGGCGCTGGCCGCTGTTGTCCAGTTCGATCGGCCGACCGGCTACCCTGACGTGGATGAACGCATCCGGTTTCGGTCGCAGCGCACCAAGTTCGACAACGAAACCATGTGCGCCGTCGCCGATCTTGGCGTCCAGCAAGTCCTGCCGAAACACGCCAGCCAGGAACGACGTGACCAATTCACCATCGATGAACATTTCAAGCCGCACCGGGTCGGTCGATCCGAGCAGTTGGCACCACCCGAAGATGCTTCCGCCCTCAACGCCGTCGACCTTGCCGTGATAAACGCGGCGCGCTCGCGCAAGATAGTCCTTGCGGTTGGGCTCGACCAGGCTGGCCAGTCGGGCGCACAAAGCCGCATTACTCGGTAATCCGCAGAACCGCATGAAAGTCTCGATAAAATCCCCTGGGAATATCAGGGCTTTTTCGTAGCTGAACAAAAGGCTAGGGGCGCTTACACTGCCAACGTAACCAACCATGGAATCCAGTTGGCTGACAGCGTCGCGCAAAGCCGCCATCGCGTCCTTATACTCAGAGAGCGAATTCCTGACGGCGATCGACGCAATATCGCGGAATGGGACAATAAGATGGGCGTTGTCGAACAGCGCGAGTTGTTCAGGCTGCAAACTTGTGTAGAGCAATGGCGCCTTGAAGCCCCAGGTGCCGTAGTCGGCGTTCCGATCCCGGATCAATAGCTTCAGCTTGTCGACATCACCAGCACGCAGCGTCGCCAGCATTTCCTCGTCTTCAAACACGAAGTCATTGATGTCGCGACCCATGAAAACACCGGCCTGCTGCAGGATCGATGCCACCAGACTGGTGCCGGATCGATGCAATCCAGTGACAATAAAGGTCCGCGCGCCGGTAGCGGACGATCCAACCGGACGATTGATGATGACGCCCCTGTTGACCAGGTCATCACCTGTTGTCGCCGCCGCGTTCGGGCTGGCTTGCTGCCCCTGCCGTCCGCTCAATTCGCAATTCCCCCTTCACACCACGACGCTGCTCACTCTCAGGCACGTTCCGCCGAAACCATTCATACAGCCAGAACTCCAGGAATGGATAACGCGGCGGTCAGGATCACACCGCCGATCGCCCGGTGCAACGACCTCGGAGCGGCGCGGATAGAGAGAGAGTGCTCCGGCGCGGACACCACCACCCGGGCCGGATGGGAGCGCAGGTTAGCCAAAACGCCGGGAAGGTGAGAAACTCGGCACTGACCATTTGCGACCGACGAACGGGGCAGGGGAGGCGATCCGATGACGGGCCAAGAAGCCGGCCGCGCGCATGTTATTGCTGGCGGTTTTCCGCCCGGCTCGCCCGCCGGACACGACCACGACTATGCGCGCCTGCGACTGCTGGGGCTGCTGGCCGAACGGGACGTTCCGGCCTCGGTTGCCAACGACTACGCGGATGTCGAGAAATGGCTGCCCGTGACCCGGTTGCTGATCACCTACGTGGCCGGCCCGTATCCTGACGCCGCGCAGTGCCGCGCCATCCGGCATTGGCTGCAGGCAGGCGGTCACTGGCTCGGTCTGCATGGCACCAGCGGCGGCCGCGCGGAGCGGGTGGAGGGCATGCGCCAGCGCCGCACCGTCAAAACCGAGCACCACGCCGTTCTGGGCAGTTACTTCCTGACCCACCCGCCGATTTGCAAAATACGTGTCGACGTGCGCGACACCGATCACCCGATCACAAACGGGCTCGGCGCGTCGTTCGACCTTGAGGACGAGCCGTATTTCATCGAGTTGCAGGACCCGGGTTCGACGCGGATCCTGCTGACCGCGGACTACGGCCCCGGCGCCGTGTCACCCAGCATCGGGACGCTCTACGCAAGCGACACTTCGCTGCAACCCGATGGACAGACGCGCGTGCTCGGCTATACGCGCGAGGTCGGTAGCGGCGGCGTGACCTACTTCGCGCTTGGCCATTGCCACAACCCGGCCATTCGCGCGATGCGGACGGCGGACGCCGAGGACCGGGTCCCCCCGACGTTTCGCGGCGCGTGGGAAAGCGACGCGTTCATTACGCTGTTGCGCAACGCCATCGCCTGGGGTGTGGGCGCCTGATCACAGCAAAGAAGGTAGTCAATCATGCTGACAATCGATGCCCAGGTGCACGCCTATGAACGCAATCACCCCGGCAGGCCGTGGGCCGGTGTTCTGCGCGGACCGGCGGAGGTCACCGGCGACGACATGGTGGCCGCCATGGACGCCGTCGGTGTCGACGGTGCGCTGCTGGTGTCGCCGTTCAGCATGTATCGTTACGACGCCAGTTACGCCATCGAGGTTCACGCCGCGCATCCCGGCCGGTTCGGGCTGATCAAACCGGTGGACCCAGCCGATCCCGCCGTGGCCGAAACAATCGCCGAGTGGGCGGCCATCGATGGCACCGTCGGCGTGCGGATCATGCTCAATCGTGACGGCGTATCGACCGACGCCGCCGATCCAGGCTTGAACCGCGTTCTGGCCGCCGCCGGGCAGCATGCCCTGCCGGTGAACCTGATGGCGACCGGGCGGCTGGCGCAGGCCGGCCTGCTGGCTGCCCGCAATCCCGACACGGCGGTGGTGATCGACCATCTCGGGCTGCAACAACCGCCCGAGCCGCCAGCCCCCGCGCAGCCATTCGCCGATCTGCCGAAGCTGCTGGCCCTGGCGGCGCACGACAACATCACAGTCAAGATCAGCGGAGCCGGCACGTTGTCGCACGAACCGTTTCCGTACCGTGATCTGTGGGATCCGCTTGCCCGCATATTCGATGCATTTGGATTCGATCGTTGCATGTGGGGAACTGACTGGACCCGGGCGGTCGCATCGCTGACATACCAGCAGGGGGTCGAGGCGTTCCGCGTCACCGACCGCTTGTCCGACACCGATCGCACCGCGCTGATGGGTGAGACTCTGCGGCGGGTCTACAAATGGTCGCCCTCCAAGCCGACATAAGCGGCCCGGCTATTGGGCGTCGCCTTCGCCGACCACGGCCGCCCGGTTCGCCCCGGTAGACCCGCACGCGAGTGTGCGCCACGATCAATGCGACGGCACCCCGGGGAGGAGACCGCATGCAGTTCAGTTTCACCAGCGAGCAGGAGGAATTCCGCTCGGTGCTGCGACGGTTCCTGGGGGAAAAATCGCCACCGACCGTGGTGCGGCGGCTGATGGAGACCGAGGCGGGCTGGGAGCGCGAGAACTGGCGCGAGCTCAACCAGCTTCTCGGCCTGACCGGCGTGCACATCCCGGAGGCTTATGGCGGCCAGGGTTTTGGGCTCGTCGAACTCGGCATCGTGCTGGAGGAGATGGGCCGCGCATTGCTCTGCGCGCCCTATTTCGCCTCCATCGCCTTGGCCGCGACCGCGATCATGAATGTCGGGACCGAGGCGCAGAAGCGCGCACTGCTTCCGCCGATCGCTCTTGGTGAGAGTATTGCCACGTTCGCATTCACCGAACCGAACGCACGCTGGGATGCGACGGGGGTTGAAACGATCGCGACTCCGGTCGGCGGTGGGTTCCGGCTGGATGGCGTCAAGAGCTTCGTGCTCGACGGCCACTCGGCCGACCTGATCGTGGTGCTGGCGCGCCGCGCCGGGTTCGACCGGCGATGATGGGTTGTCGTTCTTCACCGTGCCCGGCGATGCTCCCGGGCTGGCCCGCCGCGCGCTGAAAGTGCTGGACCCGACCCGCAAGCAGGCGCGGCTCGATTTTTCCCACGTCGAGGCGGAGTTGTTAGGCGAAGAGGGCGGCGGTGCGGGTCCGTTCGAGAAGACAATGACGCAGGCGGCCGTGTGCCTGGCAAACGAGATGGTCGGCGGTGCCGAGCGGCTGCGGCAGTCGGCGTTGGACTATGCCAATCTGCGGGTGCAGTTCGGCCGCAGCATCGCGTCGTTCCAGTCGATGAAGCACAAGCAGGCTGACATGCTGGTCGATGTCGAGCTTGCCAAATCGGCCGCGTACTACGCCGCCGCCGCGGCAGCCGAGGATGATGCCGAGCTGCCGGCGCTGGCCTCGCTGGCCAAGGCCTGCGCGTCGGACGCGTATATGCAGACGGCGATCCACACGATCCAGATCCACGGCGGGATCGGCTTCACCTGGGACAACGATACCCACCTGTGGTTCAAGCGCGCCAAGAGCTCCGAGGTGTTCCTCGGCGATCCCACGTATCATCGTGAGATGATGATGCGTGCGTGGAACGTGTAATGGTGCAGGGACACAAATCAACCACTCCCCCTCCCCTTGAGGGAGGGGGTTGGGGGGAGGGGTTCACGCGGCACAAACCCCTACTTCCAGCCCGTGGTCCGCTTCGCGGTCCAGGCCCGCAAGAGGAGCGGGAGTTTCTTCGACCATCAGAGCTGAGGAACCCATGAGCGAAACGACCGAAGCATCCGTCCGCGCCGAGGTGCGCGCCTGGCTGGAGGCGAACTGGAATGTCGATTACGGCCTGGTGGAGTGGCGTAACAAGCTGATCGACTCCGGCTGGGGCGTGCCGAGCTGGCCGAAGGATTGGTTCGGCCGCGAACTGCCGATGGCGCTCGAGGCCGCGGTCGATGACGAATTCAAGCGCATCGGCGCGGTCGGCGTCGCCAAGACCGGCATCCGCCGCCTGGCCGCGGCGACGCTGCTGGTGCACGGCAGCGACGCGCAGAAGGAAAAATTCCTTCGCCGCAGCCTGACCGGCGAGGACACCTGGTGCCAGTTGTTCAGCGAGCCCGGCAGCGGATCGGACCTTGCCGGCGCTACGACGCGGGCGGAGTTCAAAGGCAACCGCTGGGTGATCAACGGGCAGAAGGTCTGGACCACCAGCGCGCATCATGCCGACTGGGGTTTGTTGCTCGCACGCACCGACGTCAACGTGCCGAAGCATCAGGGGCTGTCGTATTTCGTGCTCGACATCCACCAGCCAGGCGTCGAGGTGCGCCCGCTGCGGCAGATGAATGGCCATGCGTCGTTCAACCAGGTGTTCTTTACCGATGCCGAGGTGCCGCCGGAATATCTGGTCTCGGAGGTCGGCCGCGGCTGGGCGGTGGCGACGACAACGCTGATGCATGAGCGGCGGGGCGCGGATGGCATTCGGACATGGGGAATGGCGTCCGACCGCGTGGGGCGGGTGTATGACGAGGAGCGGGCCGAGATCGTCACCGTCATGGAGCCTTACAAGTGGTATCCGCAGCGGGCGGGGCGGGTCGATTTGGTGGTAGAACGGGCGAAGGCGACGGGGCGCATCGGCGATCCGGTGGTGCGGCAGGAGATTGCGAAGCTGCTGTGTATGTCGAAGGCGGCGGAGTGGACCGCGCGGCGCGCCCGGGCCGCGCAGATGCAGGGGCGGCCGCAGGGGCCGGAGGGTTCGCTCGGCAAGCTGGTGTCGAGCCACGTGGCGCGCGCCGCGGCGCGGGTTCACACGCTGATCAGCGGGGCCGACGCGATGTTAAGCGGGGAAGATGGGGCGATGGGCGGGTTGATCGCGGAGATTTTGGTGTCGGTGCCGGCGGGCTCGATTGCCGGGGGGACGGACGAGATCCAGCGCAACATCATCTCCGAGCGCGTGCTGGGGATGCCGAAGGAGCCGCGGACGGACAATGACCGCCCGTTCCGGGATGTGCCGAAGAATCTGGTGGGGTGATCTGATTCGTCGACAACGCCCGACCAACAGCGACGAAAGGACCGTCCTGCATTGTCATCTCATTCAAACAGGATAGTCATTCCAACACGACAATCAATCGAACAACGTAGCCAAACGCTGCTTGATGCTGTCCGCGACATACAGCGCCAGCGCCTGAATCGTCCGCGTCGGATTCACCCCGGCTGATGTAACAAAAATGCTGCCATCAACGACGAACAGATTCTTCACATCATGGCTGCGCCCCCACTCATTCACGACCGACCGCGCCGGATCGGTCCCCATGCGCGCGGTCCCCATCAGATGCCAACCCCCATCGGTCAGCGGCGCCTCGTGCCAAACATCATGCGCGCCCGCCGCCCGCAGGATCTCGCTGGCCCGCGCCACCGCGTGATCCAGCATGCGGCGACTGTTCTCGCTCAGCGTGTAGTTGATCTTCGGCGCCGGAATACCATTGGAATCCTTCAGCACCGGATCGAGCGTAACGGTGTTGTGCTCCTCCGGCAGGTCCTCGCAGATTGCCACCATCCCGGTGCGATGGCAGAACAGTTTGCGATACGCGCCGTGATGATCAGCGCCCCACGGCAGGCGCCCGATCTGCATGCCATGCACTGCCGCCATCACCGGCCCCTGGCCGCGCGAGAATTCAAACGTATATCCGCGCACAAACCCACGCGACCGATCCGTCTCGTAAAACTCCTGGCTCCAGATGCAATTGCCCGGGCCGCGATAGCCATCGAGCTCCTCATCGAAATACCCCGCGATCCGCGCATACGGATGGAACATCAGGTTCCGACCCACCAAACCGCTGGAATTCGCCAGCCCGTTCGGAAACCGAGCCGACGCGGAATTCAGCAGAATGCGCGCCGTGCCAATGGCATTACAGGCAAGGATTACGACCTCGGCCGCCTGGAAATGCTCCACCCCATCGGCATCGTAATAAACCACACCCGACGCCATGCCATCCGCGTTGGTGGTGATCTCCCGCACCCGGCAGCGCGTCCGCAGCTCAACGCCGGCGCGGATCGCCGCGGGCCAATAAGTAATGTCGGTGCTCGCCTTCGCACCCTGCGCGCAGCCCGAGGTGCAATGAGCGAGATTGATGCATTTCGCCCGGCCTTCGTAATCCACCGAGGCAATTGCGCTGTCGGACGGCCACCAGTGCCAGCCCAGCTTGTTCAACCCGCGCGCGAGCGTCGCGCCCGACCTGCCCAGCGGCAGCGGCGGCATCATGGGTTCATGCGGTGGGTAGGCCGGGTCGCCGGCCAGCCCTGACACGCCCATCATGCGGTCGTTCTCCGCATAGAACGGCTCCAGCGTCGCATAATCGACCGGCCAGTCGTCAGCCACCCCATCCATCGTGCGCACGCGAAAATCGGACGGATGGAACCTCGGAAAATGCCCCGCGTACAGGACCGTGCCGCCGCCGACACCATTGAAGTTGGCGACCTTGATCGGCGAGTTGTCCTCGTTGACGGGATAGTCGGTGTCACGCGCGCGCCGGTTCGGGCTGTGGCTGAAATCGTTGAGCTGACGCGCCTCCCAATCGCGGCCCGCGCTGGGATATTCGGATGGCTTCATCCAGTCGCCCTGCTCAAGGCAAAGGATGTGCATTTTCGTCTCGGCAAAACTCCAGGCGACGGCCGCACCCGAGGCACCGGCGCCAATGATCAGAACGTCAACTGGTGTGGTCATGTCGAAGGTCCCACCGATAATGCACTGCGGCCAGTCGATGGTGCCCGGGTGAGATTGTCAACCGAACGGGCCAGCCACAATCGGTGGCGATGGCTCCAGCATCGGTGGCCCAACGGCAGGTCTTCCCGCAATGCCAATCGGAATGCGTAAGCATCCATATCGCCGAACATATCCAAATCCATTACCATTTCGACCGTCGCGGCGGCCAAGGGTGGCTCTGCAATGCGTCCGATGCGGGCGGGTGCCGGTCAAACCGCGACGCTGCCGACTTCCCGCACCGCGCATGTGGGGCCATAGTAACCCCATGGTCCCACTTTCTGTTCTCGATCTCTCGCCGATTACCCAGGGAAGCGACGCCGGTCGGTCGCTCCGCAATTCGCTCGATCTCGCGCGCCACGTCGAGGCGTTGGGCTATCGGCGCTACTGGATGGCCGAACACCATAACCTTCCCGGGATCGCAAGCGCGGCGACGGCGGTGGCGCTCGCGCATATCGCGGCGGGCACAAATCATATTCGCATCGGCGCTGGCGGGATCATGCTGCCGAACCATGCGCCGCTGCTGATCGCCGAGCAGTTCGGCACGTTGGCCGCGCTGCATCCCGGGCGCGTCGATCTGGGACTCGGCCGCGCGCCCGGGTCCGATCAGGTCACCGCGCGCGCGATGCGCCGGACCCTGCACAGCAGCGGTGACGACTTCCCGCAGGACGTTGTCGAGCTCATGGGCTACTTCCAGCCCGCCGAACCGGGCCAGGCCGTGCAGGCCGTTCCCGGCGCCGGACTGGACGTGCCGATCTGGATCCTTGGGTCAAGCACCTACGGCGCACAACTCGCGGCCATCCTCGGGCTCCCCTTTGCTTTCGCATCGCATTTCGCGCCCGCAATGATGACCGAGGCGCTGTCGATCTATCGGCAAAGGTTTCGTCCATCCGCGCAACTCGCAAGCCCCCATGTGATGTTGGGCGTCAACATCATCGCCGCGGAGACGGATGCCGAGGCGCGCTACCTGTTCTCGTCCTTGCAGCAATCCTTCGTGAACCTGCGCCGGGGCCAGCCCGGCAAATTGCCGCCGCCGGTGGCGGACATCGATCAGCTTCTCGATCCCTACGCGCGTGCGATGCTGGACGACGCCCTGGCCTGCGCCATCGTCGGCGCACCGGATGCCGTTCGCAGCGGATTGGTGGATTTCATCCGGCGCACCGGCGCCGACGAGTTGATGGTCACAGCGAATATTTTCGACCACGGCAAGCGCAAGCGGTCGTTCGAAATCGTGGCGGAGGTGCACGATACCACGCCAACCGCAACATAGGCACCGCGCCGTCGTCACACTGCACGGCGGAACATCGGAGGTCGTCGCCCATGACTGCACCCAACGGTCCACTGCACGGCGTCAAGGTTGTCGCCTGTTCCACCGCGCAGGCCGGCACGGTGCCCTATATGCTGATGGCCGACCTGGGCGCCGAGGTCATCAAGATCGAAGTGCCGGAAGGTGGCGACAATTCTCGCGGCAGTACCGTCATGCCAGGATTTCCCAGTACCTATTTTGAAACCAACAATCGGGGCGTCAAGAGTGTCACGCTGAATCTGAAGGCGCCGGAAGGACGCGAGATCCTGCACCGGCTGGTCGCCCGGGCCGAAATATTCGGCCAGAACTTTCGCCCCGGCGCGGCGGAAAAGAACGGCTTCGGCTATGAAGACCTCCGAAAAATCAATCCGCGGCTGGTGTATATCTCGATCTCGGGCTACGGCCCGAAGGGACCGCACGCTGACCTGCCGGGCACGGATTCCATGGCACAGGCGCTTGGCGGAATCGCCGAGGCCTATTCGATCCCGGGCCAGCCGCTACGTACCGGAATCGTATCGGTCGCCGACGAAACCTGCGCCATTCTGGCCTTCGGCGGCGCCCTTGCCGCGCTGACGCACGCCCGAGCAACAGGCATCGGACAGAAAGTCGATTGCTCGCTGCTCGGCGGGCAGATCCGCTTGATGGGATGGACACTTACCACGACGATGTGGCGCGACCGCAACCCGGTCACCGGCCAGGCCCGCGTCACCGGCACGCCGGAGCGCCCCGGGATCAGCGCCAGCTTCAATGACCGCGACGGCAAGCCGCTGGTGTTCCAGCTCAACGGCGCCCGGCACTGGAAAACCGCGATGACTGCGCTGGGTTTCTACCCGACGCTGGAGCAGGCTGGCTTCGGCGACCTTGGCGTGATCATCAACTCCGACGAGAAGCGGGCGACCTTGCTACGCACGCTTGATGACCTGTTCGCCACCGGCGCACGCGACGACTGGGTTGCCCGACTGCGCGGTGCGGATATCGTCGCCGCTCCGATCAACACGCTGCTCGAAGCCTCCAACGATCCCGATGTACTGGCCAACGGCTACGTGACCGAAGTCGAGTATCCGAAGCACGGCAAGAGACTGAAGGTGCACGGAACGCCATGGCAGTTCTCCGAGACGCCGGCGCAGATCGGCACCGCACCGGAGCTCGGCGCCGACACCGAGGATGTGCTCACTGGTCTCGGCTATACCCCGGCGCAAATCCGGACGTTCCGGGAACGGAAGATAATTCGATGATTGTCCAACGCCGTCGGGCGGGCGCAATGCCGCCATCGCGCCCGCTGAACGTGCCTGTGATACCAGGCGCCCGAATGATCAACTCTTCGCCGGCATGACGGGGGCGCTGCGTCGATGGGTCAATCGTTTCGATGACTGGTATAAGCCTGCCGCCTCCGCCGCACGTTCGCCTTCACCGCCGTCAACTTCGCCGACATCGACGGTGGTCAAGGCGGCAGCCTGCGGGCGGCCCTCTGCATATCGTGCTGTTATTGCAATCAATCAATCGCGCTCGATCACCGTTGCGGTCGCACCGTCGCGCGCATACGCGTCACGTTCCTTGATCAGCAGCCAGTTCTCATTACGGTCGCGCTCGCGCGGCCGCAGGCGCACCAGCACGAAGCCGCCTTTCAGCCGCCGTCCCTTCAGTTCAAATTTCAACTCGCCGCTGCGCAGCCCATCCTCGGGGTCGCCCACAGGCCACCACGTGCCACGGTCCCAGATCTCTACCGTTCCTGCCCCGTACTGGCCTTCCGGGATCTTGCCTTCGAATTCCGCGTAATCGAGCGGATGGTCTTCGACATGCACCGCCAGGCGCTTGTCGCCCGGATCCAGCGACGGGCCTTTTGGCACGGCCCAACTCCAGAGCACCCCGCCGTGCTCCAGCCGAAAATCCCAGTGCAGGCTCCGGGCCGCATGTTTTTGAACGACAAACAGTTGCCGCTCGCTTTTCGTCGCGCGCGTGCGTGGCGGCGGCTCGGCTGTGACCGTGAAATCCCGCTTTGCGCGGTAGGTGCGGATGGAAGTATCCCGCATGATGCCTGTCTACCCCGGCAAATTCCGCAGCAACGCTTGCGAGACGCCCCGGCTTCGGGCAACCGAGTGCCTGTCTTAAAGTCCCGCAGCCTCGGCTGCCACGCGTGTCACCGCGGACCAATCCAGGCCCTCGCCGCCGCGTGCGATGCCGGTGATGAAATGATCGCGCAGCAGGCTCGCCACCGGCATCGGCACATGCTGCGCCTCTGCGGCCGCCAGTACGGACCGGATGTCCTTGAGACCCAGGGCCATGGCGAGCCCCGCCGGCTGGAAATGCTGTTCGACGATCAGCTTGCCGTAGGTTCGGTAAACCGGTGCCGCGAACAGGCTACCTGTGATGACGTCGATGAAGCGCTGCGGGTCCACGCCCGATTTGCGCATCAGAGCGACGGCCTCGCCGAGGCTTTCGATCATCGACGCGATCAGGAAGTTGCCACTGAGTTTCACCAGATTGGCCCATTGCGGCGTATCGCCGATGACAAACGTTCGCTGCCCAATCGCGTCGAACAGGGGTTGGCAACGCGCGATCGCCTCCGCCTCGCCGCCGGCGACGATGAACAGGTTGCCGGACTCCGCGACGTCCGGCCGCCCGAACACCGGCACCGCAACATACTGCCGGCCGGCTGCGCGATGTGCCGATGCCAGGCGCTCCGAAAGGGCGACGGTGATTGTGCTCATGGACAGGTGCACGGCGTCCTCGCGCAGTCCCTGAAGCACGCCGTCGTTGCCCAACACGACCGCCTCGACCGCCTGGTCGTCCGCCAGCATGGTAATCACTGCGTCGCCGGTGCTGGCACCTACCGGGCGGTCGGCGACGACGGCGCCGGCGACCTCCAGCGCTTCAGCTCGAGCACGGGTGCGGTTGTAGACGGTGACGCGATGCCCAGCCCCGATCAACCGCCGGGCGATCGCACTGCCCATCTGGCCCAGGCCGATAACGCCTATTTCCATCGGTCATTCCTCCGCTTTGCCGCTGTCAGGTGGCACCGCCTTGACCGATGTCAACTTCACCCGGGCGGCGGAGCAATGTCCCCCGCCCCGCCAAGCTGATCACTTGGCTTTGCCGCTCCGTGCCTCCGTGGTGGTTCTTACTCGCAGGCACGCGGTAGAGCGCTGATTCCCGCAAGCATTGGGTATATCAGACGGTCGCTGATGATGAGGCGATCATGCATCCCCGCCTCGGGCGAAGTCGACAAGCGTATCACCAACGCCGCGTCCTTGCCTGCCGGGCCGCGCCGTCGTCGCCGCGCTGTCCGGCATGTCCGTTCCAACGCTGCTGGCGGCGCGGATACCGTGCACCAGGAAGGTAATGAGATTGGCCGGCATGGTGCCGCGCGGCGTCGGTTCCACCGCTGCGGCCGCCAGGTCCGGCGCTTCGATCATCCCCGGCGGCACCGCCAGCGCGACCATGACGCTGCCGCCCATCCAGTAGTACCGCCAGACCACCTCATGCGGCGCAAGGTGCGGCACCGCGTGCTGCAACGCCGCAACGAACGCCTCGCGCACCCGCGCGTAGTACCGCGCCAGCATCTGGTTCACTTCCGGCGTGGCCAGGACCCGGCCCAGCGAGTACTGCACGACGATGGCGCGCGCGCTGTCGTTCGCCACATCAGTAAGCTGCAGCGCCGGCATCACATACGCCGTAACGATGTCCACCAGGGTCGGCGCACCGTCGGCGGCGTCAATACACGCCGCCAGCCGCGCCAACCGGTCCTCGTTAAGCGGGACGATGCGCCGCAGGAACATCTCCTCGAACAGCTTATCCTTGGAGCCGAAATAGTAGTTCACCGCGGCGACGTTCACGTCCGCCGCGGCGGCGATCGAGCGCAGCGTCACCGCCGCCGGACCCTCATTGGCGAACAGCGCCTCCGCCGTATCCAGGATGCGTGTCCGGGCGCGCTCGCCTGGCGTGCCGGCCGAGGCAGGGTGACGCTTGCCTTTCGCGATTTGATCCATGGGGCACTCCCTGCAGACGGACGTGCGCCGCCCGGCGGCCTTCCGGTTAGCACGGCCGCTCTTGCAACTCAACAACAATCACTCGCTTGATTAAAACACTCGATTGACTTCTGCGCCAACGGCAGCTAGGGTCCGAGACGTCAAGCATGCCGAAGGCTCCGGGGGGCGCCCTAAACGCCGCCGGAAAGGGGGAAAAACGCCATGTCGCAATCGACAGACCGCCCACGGACCATCGCCGAGATGCCGGCGCAGCGGCCGAGCAATCCGGCAACGGCCGCCCAGGCCCGCGGCCGGTACTTCAACACCGGCAACGCGTTCAATGTGCAGTTGCCGCCAGTCCCGGACCACCTGTTCACCGCGGAACCCGTCGCCGCGCTGGACCCGGGGGCGCCGACCGGCCTGATCGCCTGCGATCTGTCGCAGCAACTCGCCTGCCCATTTCCGGCCACCACGCCACTGGTGCTGGCCCGCTACGCGCGCATCCGGTCCGGCGAGGCGTTGACCACCGAATTCGCCGCCAGCGGCATCATCTGCTACGTCATCCGCGGCGCGGGCAGCACCGATAGCGGCGCCGAGCGCATCGCCTGGGGCACGGGCGACCTGTTCATCGTGCCGGGCGGTCGAGCCTATACACATGCGGCAGCCGCCGACGCCGTGCTGTGGATCGTTACCAACGAACCGCAGCTTGCCTTCGAGCACCTGCGCCCGCCGGCAGACGGCAACGCACCGACCGCGATCGTGCATTTCACCGCCGACGAGATCGCCCGCCAGATCGACTTCATCTACGAGATCGGCCGGACCGAGCAAATCCCTGGATCGGCGCTGATCTTCTCCTCGGCGGAGCAGGAAGCCAGCCGCAATATCCTGCCCACGCTCACGGTCGCGATGAACTCACTGCCGGGTGGCCAGTCGCAGCGGCCGCACATCCACAACGCGGTCGCCGTCAGCCTGATCATCAAGGGCGCGCAGTGCTATTCGGTGATGGACGGCCGCCGCAAGGACTGGGCGCCGTGGGCCACCAGCATCACGCCACCGACCGCCGTGCACTCGCACCACAACGGCGGCAATGAACAAGCCATGTTCCTGATCGTGCAGGACGGCGGCTTCTTCTACCACGCCCGCGCGATGGGCTTCCAGTTCGCCGAACATCCCGAATAAGCCGGCACCGACCGGCCGCAGCCAAATAACGCAACAGAGGGTCACGCCATGTCTGCACACACTGAAGCGACCGCTTCCCGCCTCGCCGTTCGCAAGCTGCACCCGGCGCTCGGCGCCGAGGTGCGCGGCGTCGATATGCGCCAGCCACTCGGCGCGGACACATTCCGCGAACTGCACGACATCTGGATGGAACACCTGGTTCTGGTGTTTCCCGACCAGCACGTTACGGATGCCGAGCACGTCGCTTTCACACGTTATTTCGGCGAACCGGAAATCTTCCACCAGAAGATCATCCGGTCGGAGCGCGTGAAGGAGATCTTCCGCGTCTCCAACGTGGACGAGAACAACATCCTGATGCCGCCGGACCATCCGGTCGCGCAACAGGTAGCGCTGGCGCAGTTCTGGCACACCGACAGCAGCTATCGGCAGATCCCCTGCACAGGCGCGCTGCTGCATGGCGTCGAGGTCAGCCGCACCGGCGGCGAGACGCAGTTCACCAACATGTATCTCGTCTACGACTCGCTGCCCAACTCGCTGAAGCAGCAGATCGACGGCCGCAAGGCGCAGCACAATTTCGGGCACATGCACACACAAGCCAAGCTGAAGCCGCTGACCGAGGAGGAAAAAGCGGCGATGCCGGCAGTGTGGCAGCCGATGGTCCGCAAGCATCCGGTCACCGGGCGCAAGTCGCTCTACATCAGCCCAATCTACAACGACGCGATCGAGGGCATGGCGTCGGCGGATGCACGGCAGCTTATCGCGGAGCTGACCAAGATCGCGGCCGATCCTCGCTTTGTCTACACGCACCGCTGGGAAACCGATGACGTGCTGATGTGGGACAATCGCTGCACCATGCATCAGGTGACACCTTTCGATCCGCGCGAGCGCCGCGTCATGCATCGGACGACCATCACGGGCCAGGATCCCGTGCTGGCCGCGTGATCATGGGAGACCGCGCCATGTCCGCCGCTTCGCCACGCGTCTTCCAGCATCCCGATCCGAATCCGGCCTGGCTCCGGCAACGGACCGAGGACGCGCTCGACCCCGCGCTGCCGATCGTCGATCCGCACCACCATCTGTGGGAACGCGGCGGCGACCGGTATTTCCTCGATGCGCTGCTCGCCGATACCGATACCGGCCACAACATCGTGGCGACCGTCTTCGTGCAGTGCGGCTGGGCGTACCGCACTGACGGCCCGGAGCCGTTGCGTCCCGTCGGCGAAACGATGTTCGTTGCCGCGGTGGCCGCCGAGGCGGTGCGGCGGCACGTCAGGACGCAGGTCTGCGCGGGGATCGTCGGGCATGTGGATCTGCGGCTTGGCGCGGCCGTCGAACCGGTGCTGGAAGCGCACCTGGCGGCGGCCGGCGGGCGGTTCCGCGGCGTTCGCCAGGTCACCGCACGCAGCGAAGATTTCGTCGCCAGCATCCTGGCGCCCCCGCCCGCCGGGATGATGTCCGATCCCGCATTCCGCGACGGCTTCGCGCGGTTGGGAAAATTCGGCCTGAGTTTCGACGCTTGGCTCTATCACACGCAGATCGGCGAACTCACCGATCTGGCGTGGGAATTTCCCGACATCCCGATTGTGATCGATCACGTCGGCGGCCCGCTCGGCATCGGCCCCTATGAAGGCAGGCGCAACGCGGTGTTCGCCGACTGGCGGCGCGACATGAAGCAACTCGCTGCGTGCCCAAATGTCAGCGTGAAGCTCGGCGGCCTCGGGATGCTGGTGGCCGGCTTCGCCCTGCACGAGCGGCCGGTCCCGCCCTCCTCGGAGGACCTGGCCCGCGCATGGCGTCCATACATGGAAGCCTGCATCGAGGATTTCGGCGCAGCGCGCTGCATGTTCGAGAGCAACTTCCCGGTGGACAAGGCGATGTGCAGCTACCCCGTGTTGTGGAACGGCTTCAAGCGCATCGCCGCAGGCGCGTCCGCCGCGGAGAAGTCGCTGCTGTTTCATGACGTAGCCGCAAGGGTCTATCGCCTGCAGGCCTAGGCGACGGTGCAGGCCGCCGCAGCTTTTCGCAAGTTGAAACAAATACCGGCGACGGGCCTGACCACGATCGCCGGAGACAGTGGGAAACAATCATGATCACGATGACACGTCGCGCACTGGTCGGCACGCTGGCGGCGGCACCGTTGGCGAAGCCGGCGACCATCCGCGCGCAGACCGCCTCGGCGCCGGTCAGGATCGGCCTGCTGAGCGATGTGGGCGGTCCGTACAAGGATGTGGGCGGCCCTGGCAGCAAGGTTGCCGCAGAACTGGCGGTTCAGGATTTCGGCGGATCGGTTCTCGGCCGCCCGCTCGAGGTCTTACAGGCGGACGATCAGAACAAAGCCGACACCGCCGGGGCGCTGGCACGCGAGTGGATCGACGATCGCGGCGTGACCGTGCTGGTAGACGGCGCGGCATCCTCGGCCGGGCTGGCGATCCAGCAGATCTCGCACGAAAAGAAGCGCATCTTCCTGATGAGCACACCGACCTCTACGGCGTTCATCGGCAAGCAATGCTCCCCGTATGGTTTCCAGTTCGTCGCCGATACCTATGCGCTGGCCAAGGGCGTCGGCGGTGCTCTGTCGAAGGCCGGCGGTGACACCTGGTTCTTCATTACCGCAGACTACGAATTCGGTCACTCGTTACAGGAGAATACGGAACAGTTCGTCAAGGAAGCCGGCGGCAAAGTGCTGGGCAGCGTCCGCGCCCCGCTCGGCACCGCCGACTTCTCCAGCTATCTGGTGCAGGCGGCCGCCTCGGGCGCGAAGGTCATCGGCCTGGCCAACGCCGGCACCGACTTGCAGAACTGCATCAAGCAGGCGGCCGAGTTCGGCATCGTCAAGCAGGGCCGGCGCCTTGCCACACTGTTGATGATCGTTCCGGATGTGCTGTCGCTGGGTCAGGATGTCTGCCAGGGATTGGTGCTGACCAACTCGTTCTACTGGGATCAGTCGCCGCAGACACGCGCCTGGACGGAACGTTTCGTGGCGAAGATGGGCAAGCCGCCGACCGAGTACAACGCCGGGGCGTATGCCGGTGTGCTGCACTGGCTGAAGGCGGTGAAGGCGGCCAACACGCTGGACGCCGATGCCGCGGCCGCGAAGATGCGCGAGCTTCCGCTGGACGACTTCTACAACAGCAACGTGCGCATCATGGCCAATGGCTGTGTGCCGCACACGATGTACCTGTGGGAGGTGAAGCCACCCTCGGAAGCGAAGCATCGTTGGGACCTCTTCAACCTGATCGGCACGACGCCGACGCCGGAAGCCTATCCGCCGGTCAGTCTGTTTGGCTGTCCGCTGAGCCCGGCCTAGACACGGTGGCGCGCCGATGAAAGCACCATTCAGCCGGACGCTTGCCGACCTGTTGTTCGAACAGGCGGAGCGTTACGGCGACGCGCCGGCCGTGATCGGCGGTGATCGCGTGATCGCCTACGCCGAGTTCGCACAGCGCGCGGGCCGGATCGCCGCGGGCCTGCGCAGCCTGGGCGTGCGGCGCGGCGATCGCGTCGGCCTGCTGATCAATAACCGACCGGAATGGCTGGAGGCATTCTTCGGCGCAACGATCCTGGGTGCCGTCGTGGTCGCCTTCAGCACCTGGTCGAAGCGCGACGAACTGGCCTGGCTGCTGGCGGATTCAGACGTTCAAGTGCTGATCGCGCTGGACCGCTTCGGCGACCAGCACTTCGCCGCCGACCTGCATGCGCTGATCCCTGAAGCCACTACGGGCGCACCCTGGCGGTCCGCGGCTTACCCTCGGCTGCGCGACATCATTCTGCTGAGCGAACGGCGAGACGACGGCTTCAGGTCCTATGCCGACCTGGCGGCCGCCGAGCCGATCGGGCCGTTGCCGCCCGGCGAAGGACCCAGTGCCGCGGACGATGCAATCATAATCTACACTTCCGGATCGAGCAGCCGGCCGAAATCCGTTCCGCTGACGCATTACGGCATCATCGAGAACGGCTTCAACATCGGCGAGCGGCAGGGCTACCGGCCGGGTGACCGCGTGCTGCTAGCCCCGCCGCTGTTCTGGTCCTTGGGCTGCGCCAACGCGATGTCCGCGGTCCTGACGCATGGCGGCACGCTGGTGCTGCAGCCCAGATTCGAAGCAGGCGAGGCGATCGCGCTGATCGAGCGGCACGGCTGCACGGCGATCTACACGCTGCCCTCGATCACCGCGGCAATCGTATCGCATCCAGCCTTCCGGCCGGAGCGGACGCGAACCCTGCGCACCGGTCTGACCATCGGCACGCCGCAAGACGTGATCACGGCGGCGACGGTGCTGGGCGCGCACGAAATCTGCAACATCTACGGACAGACCGAGAGCTACGGCAATTGTTGCGTCACGCCACACGATTGGCCGCTTGACAGGCGTGCTAACTGCCAGGGACCACCGCTGCCCGGCGTGCAGGTGCGCATTGTGCATCAGGCGACCGGCGCGACCGTGCCGGCGGGCGAGATCGGGCTGATCGAGGTGCGCGGCTACATCATGCGGGGCTATCTGGGCAGCAGCGTCAGCCAGAACGAAGCGGCGCTGACCAAGGACGGGTTCTTCCGCACCGGCGACAGCGGCCATCTGACCGAGGCCGGGGACCTGGTGTTCGCAGGACGAGTGTCGGAGATGATCAAGAAGGGCGGCATCAACATTTCCCCCGCGGAGGTCGAGGATGTGCTGATGCGCCATCCCGCCGTCGCGCAGGTGGGCGTCGTCGGCGTCCCCGATCGGCAGCAGGGCGAACTGCTCGCCGCCTTCGTTGTGCCGAAGCCGGGCACCTTGCCAACGCCGGGCGAACTCGTGGCGCATTGCCGCGCCGTGGCCTCGCGCTACAAGGTGCCCGACCTCATCGAGATCATCGATGCGCTTCCGGTCACGACGACGGGCAAGCTGATGCGGCGCGACCTGAAGCAGATGGCTGACGGGCTGCGCCGCGACGCGGAGGCGCCGACATGAGCAAGGAGGCATGGGGACGCTGGGGGGCCGAGGACGAGCGCGGCGCGCTGAACCATATCGGTCCGGATACGGTACGGCGTGCAGCCGCGCTGGTGCGGACCGGACAAGTCGTCAGCCTGGCACAGCCGCTTTCCACGCGCACGCCTGTTCCGAAGCACCGCGCCGGTGTGCAGCATTTCATGGGGCGCGATGGCGGCGACTATGCCGCGGGCGCGCGCCGTCCGGGCGGCTTCCAGTTCGCCGAAGACACCATTGTCATGCCGTTGCATATCGGCACGCATATCGATGCGCTGTGCCACGCCTGGTGCGACGACTGCCTGTACAACGGCTTCCCCGGCCAGGGAACGCGCAGCACGAGCGGCGCGTTGCGTTGCGGCATCGACAAGATGCCGCCCATTGTCACGCGTGGCGTGCTGCTCGATCTAATCCGGCTGAACGGCGGCCCGCTCGGCCCGCGCGCCTCGATCGGCCGCGCCGACCTGATGCGTGCGGCGGATGCCGCGTCGGTGGCGATCGAACCGGGCGACGCGGTGCTGATCCGCACCGGCTGGCAGGAAAACCAAGCCAATGCGCCCGATGTGTCGTTCGATGAGGAACCGGGCATCGACGTCGAAGCCGCGCTGTGGCTCGCGGAAGGCGGCGTCGCGATGGTCGGCGCGGACAACTTCGCGATCGAGGCCATTCCGTTCCCGACGGGGACAGTATTCCCCGTGCACCAGCGGCTGATCCGCGACTTCGGCATCCCCTTGCTTGAGGGCCTGGTACTGCAGCCGTTGGCGGAACAAAATCGCGGTCAGTTCCTGTTCGTTGCTGCCCCGCTGCCCGTTGTCGGCGGTACCGGAAGCCCGCTGACCCCGGTCGCGGTCGTCTAGCGGTCATGCACGCCGCCATTCTGCGCACCCTGGGGCGACGCCGAGAAATAAACGAATCATCGTGTGATGCCTGCGACCGCTCTTCCCGTCATGCCGGCGAAGGCCGGTATCCACGACTTGCTTTGCTGCGACAAAGACAAGCCGTGGATACCGGCCTTCGCCGGCATGACAGGTGGGCGCCGACCGCACCCTATTTGGCGGATTTATTTCCGGGCGCGCCCAGGTCCCACGCGCAAGGCGCCGCAGGCGAAGTGCCGGCGCGGCTTCGGCACGGCCGTCGACTGCACGGGCCGATTTCCGATCGATCGAGATGACAGCGAGGGAATGACGCGATGCCATACAAAGTCCAACCCGGCGTAATCGGCTGCGCGATCCGGCCCGCAATCGCCGGCCGGGATCGGTCACTCGAGGAAGTGATCTACGACACCACGCAGCAAGCACTGGCCGACGCCGGCATCGCGATCGACGATATCGACGGCATCATCGTCGGCTGCAACGACCAGCTCGACGGCCGCGCGATCTCGGTGATGATGGCGTCCGGCGCGGTGGGCGGCGTCGATCGCGACATCCTCTCCACGCCGTCCGGGTCCGAGCACGCGTTCATCCTGGCCGCGCTGCGCGTCGCCTCCGGCCAATTCCGCACGCAACTCGTCGTCGCCTGGAGCCCAACCGAAGCCGGATCGATACCGGAAGCCGAACGGCTTGCCACCGATCCATATTTCCATCGCAGGCTGCCGCTGGACGAGCTGTCCGCGCACGCGTTGCAGGCCGCGGCGCTAGAGCATGCGGTGCCCGGGCTGCGCGACGTGGCGGCGACGGTGCTGGCGAAGAACCGGCGTCACGGCGCGCTGGCTTATCCCGATCCGCCGTTGCGTTCGGCGCCCGGGGTGGCCCGCTGGCCGTTGGCCGCCGGGACAACCACGACCCCGGTCACGGGATGCGTGGCGATGGTGCTAGCGACGGCCGACTTCATCGCGGAGCGCGGCATTGTCGATGTCGCCTGGGTCCGCGGCATGGGATGGGCGACGGAACCGAGTTTCCTGGGCGACCGCGATCTCGGCACCGCCCCGGCGCTGCAGGCGGCCGCGCAACAGGCCTATGCGGAGGCCGGCATCACCGATCCGATCGCACAGCTCGATGTGGTGGAGATAACGGACGCGACGCCCTATGCCGAGCTGCTGGCGTACGAGGCGCTGGGCCTGTGCGCCCGGCGGGATTGGGCGGCGCGGGTCGGCGACGGAAGGTTCACGCGCGGGGGCCGCTTGCCGGTCAATCTGTCCGGGGGCGTGCAGACCTGCAATCCAGTATTCTGCACCGGGCTGATCCGCATTCGCCGAGATCGCCGACCAGGTGCGCGGCCATGCCGGTGCACACCAGCACAAGCAACGTGCGCAGCGGGCTGGCACAGGCCGGCAGCGGCTTCGCCATGCAGTATCAGGCGGCCATCGTGCTTGGCCGCGAGCAGGGAGCGCCGGCATGAGCACCGCCGGCAGGCGCACGATCGTGTCGGCATCATCGGCATTGGCCAATCGGCAGTTCACTGCCCGTCGCGACGATGCGAGCTATCCGGACCTGGTGCGCGAGGCCGTCGTGCTGGCAATGAAGGATGCCGAGCTTTCGTTCGACGACATCCAGGCCGTCGTCTATTCGCTGTCGCCGGATGCGATGGTGGGTATCGGCAATGCCGAGCGGCTGGGCGTGGATGCGGTGGGCGGGCGCAACAAGCGCGTTCCTGCGCATCAACACCGGCGGCGCCACCGGGATCTCCAGCGGTTGCCGCCGCGTATTACCACGTCGCGTCCGGCATCTGCGACGTCGTGCTGACCGCGGGGGCCGACAAGGTCGGCGAATGCGGCGATTCGCAGACCGTGCTGAACAAGATCTGGGACCCGACCTACGAACGGCCGTTGCCCCTCGGCACCATCAACATGCTGGCGATGTCGGCGGTCCGCTACATGCAACTTCTACGGCATGACCGAGGCAGGACATGGCGCGGGTAACGGTGAAGAACCGTCGCCACGCGTCGCTCAATCCCAACGCACATCTGCGCAAGGTCGTGACGATCGATGACGTGATTGACGTCGCGCTACATCTCATGGCCGATGAAGCTGCTGGATTGCTGCCCGCAATCCAGCGGTGGCGCGGCGATGGTGCTGGCGTCCGAACGTTTCATCCGGGACAACGCAACCTGGATGCGGTGTGGATCACCGGCGTCGGCCATTGCGGCGGAAACCTATTGGATGGGCGACCGCATGGGCAACAACCCGACGGCGGAGCACGCCGACGCCTATGCGCTCGGGCGTTCGTTCGAGAAGGCCTACAGCATGGCGGGTATCACCGATCCGGCGCAGCCAGGTGCATGTCGCCGAGCTGTACGCGCCGTTCAGCAACACCGAATTCCATGCCATCGACGCCGCCGGCTGGTGTCAAGCCGGGCGAAGTCGATCGCGAGGCTGCGCGAAGGCGAGTTCGAACTCGGCGGCCGGATTCCGGTGAACCCGTCGGGCGGCACGCTGTGCACCAATGCGATCGCGGTGACCGGCAATGGCGCGCGTCGCCGAGGTCGCGTTGCAGGTCTGGGGACGCGCCGGCGAGCACCAGGTGCAAGGGCGCGCGGCTCGGCATCGCCAGCGGCAACGGCGGCGATCACCAGATCTTCGGCACAATGGTGATCGAGGCGTAGGGAACGACAATGGAACTGCTGAGACGCCAGGAAGTCTGGAACATCACCTACAATCATGCGCTCGGCGAGACCGCGAGCTGGTTCTACACGCCAGCATCCGCGACGAACGCGAAATCTATGGCCGGCGTTGCGCCAAGTCGGGCCGCGTGCTGGTGCCGCCGCGGTCGTTCTCGGATGAGACGTTGCTGCCGACGACCGAATGGGTGAAGGTCGGGCCGGGCGGACGCATCGAGGCGTTCACCATGGTCTATGAGCAATTCAAGAACCTGCCCGATCCGCCCTATGCTTTCGGCTACGTGCTGCTGGACGGTGCCGATACCGCGCTGGGCGGCTACTTCAAGGGCGTCGATCTGACGGATCCGCGCGCGGCGGCGGAAAAGTTGAAGATCGGCACCCGGATCGTCACTCGGTTCGCCGAGCAACGGACCGGTGATGTGCTCGATTTCTGGTACGAGACCGCCTGATCGGCGCGACCGGGCAGAGCACGAGCGCTATGTCGGCGCTGTAGCCTTATGATCGATCCGCCCGGCAATCCCTAACCCCGTGCCTCGATCATCTCGCTGATCCTCAGCACACTGTTCCAATTGCGGCCGGTTGTCGGCGAGCCGCATGCCTTGTCGATGAGGAGCGGGCTGAGCTTGGAACCGTGGACACCTTTGGGGCCGTAGTCGATCCAGAGCGCCCCGCCCGCCAAGACGATCCGCTCCCCGCTTCCGGCCCGTTGCTCAAGTGCCGACACAGCGCCCGGCTCTACCCGATCGCGCGGCAGATACAGATGCACCATCCGGGGCAGCGCATCCGCATCGCCTGCGAAGGGGTTGGCGGCGACATATTGTCCCCAGTCCGCGGTGCTGCGGACGATGACGTCCACTGTGAACCCGAAGCGTGAGGTCAATTCCCGTTCCAATACGCGACGCAGATCGTCAGCTCCCTGGTTGGCATCGACGATCAGGTTGCCACTCTGGATGTAGGTTTCCGGGCGGTTCAACCCGAGCGCGAGACACGAGGCCCGCAGGTCTGCCATTGGCAGTTTGCGCGTCGACCCCACATTGATGCCGCGCATCAACGCCACGAAGGTTCGCATCACTAACCGCCTCTGCTCAAGGACATGAGAAGCCAAGAGGCCTTCGGTTAGACCATCGCGCGACGGCGTGAAATGGGCGACTGGTGGACCACGACCGACGATGATGAGCGCCATGTCTACGTTATGGCCCTACGATCGGATTGACGCAGAGGCCGCGATCGTCCGCTTTGGTCAGCCGGACCTCCAAGCCGATCAACTCCACCTTAATTCGGCACACCCCGAACCGGCTCTCGGCCGCCATTTGTTCGAGCGCCTCTTGCGTGTGAGCCCGCCTGATCAGCAACTGGCGGAACGTTTGTTTCGTGATCCATGCATCGAATACTGTTCGTCCGCTCCGCCGCACATAGGCGTCGATCTCCTCCATGGGTACATCCTTGCGCAAATCGACGATCACGGCCTCGCCGCCATCCCGCAATACCCGGTGCATCTCGTCGAGAGCCTTCACCGGCTCGGCAAAATTCTTGAACGCGGCTGAACAATAGACAAAGTCGAATGAAGCATCGGCGAACGGCATCGCCGACACATTCCCCTGCCGGAAATCGACCTGTACTCCGGCCTTCGCCGCGTTCTCCGACGCGATCCGAACGAAAGTACGGCTGATATCGAGCCCAGTGATCCGGAAATCGCCTAGCTTCGCCAGTCCGACCGCGAAATAACCCGGCCCCGGTGCGACCTCCAGTACATCGCCTCGCCCGCCGCAGCGCGCCGCCATCTCCGCCGCCTGTCGCCGGAAATCCTCCATATCGGTTTGCCTGGTCCGCGCATACCAGCGCGCGAGCCAGCCTTCCATTCCAGCATCCTTTCGCTCTGCTGCCGCCATGGCTTGTCCCACCCAGCCGACCGGAATAATATCTTAACCTGTAAGTATCTTACTAATGCAGGTATCTCGATGTCAAGGGGTGTCATGGACAGGCCTGACCGTGCTGCGCTCCTGGAGAAATTGTGGGGTCTCGGCCGGACGATGAGCACGCAGACGGTTTTCCTGCATCAGGCGATCGCGCAGACCATTGGACTCAACGCGACCGACACCAAATGCGTCGACCTCATCCTTCAGAGCTGCGACGGCGCCCTTACCGCCGGCCAACTCTCGGACATGAGCGGACTGACCAGCGGCGCGATCACCCACATCCTCGATCGTCTCGAAAAGCGGAACTTCATCGAACGCCGGCGCGACACGGCGGACCGCCGCAAGGTTTTTGTCCGCGTGCGGCTTGAAAGCCTCGCCTCAGTCATCCCGCGATATGAAGCGATAGGCCAAGCCTATTTGGCGCTCGTCGAGCAATATGACGACGAAGATCTTCGCCTGATCTGTGATTACCTGGAGAAAACCTCGGCCATGTCCCAGCGCGAACTCGCCAAGCTGATCGCTGCCGCTCGCACGCCGCGTGCGAAGAAGGGCAACTGAGGTTCGCCGTCCGAAACCGGCAACGAGTTTAGTCGCAACGGGTTGTCACAGGATAACGCATCTCAGTGCTGCGTAGATTTGGCGGAGGGGATGGGAGTCGATCGGGGGCCTTTGATAATTTGAAAGTTTTAGGTAAATTATGGATAAAGTGTTCGATATACCCGGCATAATACCCGGTCGATGGCAGAGCCCTGTCGATCCAGCATTCGGCAGTCTGGCCGTCGACTTTGTTCTGTGCCGCGTCGAAGACCGTCGGGGTCTCAGCGAAACTTCTCTCTCGCCGTGAGTCCCAGGATCAGGAATTCCAGGCTGCACCTATTCAAGCGCCTCCGAAGGTAACCTACGAGAATTTAACCTTTCTGTTGCTGGTGACTGCCGCGAACGGTGGAAAACCCCGAGGCGACCGCGATGATCGTGGCGCTCCTCAACCAGAAGGGCGGCGTCGGCAAGACGACGCTCGCGCTGCATCTCGCCGGCGAATGGGCCCAGGAAGGAAAGCGCATTGTGCTGATCGACGCGGATCCGCAGGGCGCTGTCCTCGACTGGTCCGAGCAGCGCGCGAAGGAAGGGTTTCGCCGGCTGTTCGGCGTCATCGGGCTTGCCCGCGACACGCTGCATCGCGAGGCGCCGGAACTCGCCCGCGATGCCGATCACGTGGTCATCGACGGCCCCCCACGCATCGCTGGGCTCACGCGCTCAGCCTTCAGGACAGTGCGACCGCCGAAGCATTGCCCGCGATCTGCGAGCTGGACCTCACTGAACTCCAAGCGATCATCCCGCCGCGCGGGTTCGGCCGAGGCTGACCCCTCTCTGCCCTACCACCCACGCGGCTTGCGCCGGGGGGGCGACAGGAACCCCCGGGGCGCCGCTGCGTCAGCCCCCTTGCAGGGCACTCCACCGCGCACGGTTCCCCCCTATGGATTACCGGCACAAGCCTCCACCAAGGGTGGGTCAATTTTGGACGCCGATTGACACTCGAGATGAAGTGATGGCGCCCGGAGGTGCCGTCGATGAAGGGCTGCGTAGCCGGCGTCTACACACACGGCGAATTCGCGCGCATCTACCCAATTCGGGAATTCAATAAGAAGTTCGCCCGATCGATATGGTGCGACCGTTGATGTCGGCCTGGCGCCATCCTGCTTGGCACCATCTATGCGATGGAGTGGCCGTGATTCGAGGGGCGACACGGAAAGCGGACCCCCCGGTGCCGGGCAAAACTTAGGCTGCTGCTTTGACCTCCATGAAATCAACGAGCTAGGATGATCGGACGCACGGAGAACCCCGGAAGCAATGCAACGCGTGGCCCGTTCAAAATTGGGATCCCTTGGGCTGGCTCTCTCCCTCAGTCGTTGCGGATTTTGCGACGCGCGATTGCCGCCGTTCGACCTAGTGAAGCCGCGTCGCGTCGGCATAGGTCTGTTCCTCAGCAGACGGATCGTCACGCCCCATGGCGGCCGTTTATGGGCAAGTTCCAATCAAGAACCTTGCGTCATCCTTCAGTTCACTTCGCTCGGTTAACGACACTGCCGATGCGCCAACCTGCACCGTCGGGCGCTCTGGAGAGTGGCAGCCGCGAGGTGCTGTGGCAGGACGGCGAACGTGTCCTAAGCCGGGTGTGGCGCACGGATGCGGACGGCAGCCCGGACGTCGTGCTGACCGTGACGTTCACTACGGACCAGCCCACGCCGGCGAGCCTTGAGCGCCTCGCGCATGAATATGGCCTGCGGAACGAGTTGGACACGGCCTGGGCGGTGCGCCCACTGGAACTTAAGCATGATGGTGGCCGGCTTCTTCTGGTGCTGGAGGATCCGGGTGGCGAGCCACTCGAGCGAGTGCTCTCCGGGCCCATGGAGATCGGGCCTTTCCTGTGCCTCGCCATCGCCACCAGCGCGGCTCTCGCCCAAATCCACCGGCACGGCCTGGTCCACAAAGACATCAAGCCGGCCCATGTCTTCGTGAACAGGACGACTGGACACGTCAAGATTACCGGGTTCGGTATCGCATCGCGCCTGCCCCGTGAGCGGCAGGCGCCAAACCCACCTGAGGTCATCGCCGGTACACTCGCCTATATGGCGCCCGAGCAGACCGGGCGCATGAATTGCTCGACCGATGCCCGCAGCGACCTGTACGCGCTGGGCGTCAGCTTTTACCAGATGATCACTGGCTCGCTGCCCTTCACGGCAGACGATCCCATGGATTGGGTGCACTGCCATATCGCGAGAAAGCCGGCACCGCCCTGCGAGCGAAGGGAAAACGTTCCGGTAGCGGTTTCCGCGATAATCATGAAGCTGCTCGCCAAGGCGGCCGAGGAACGCTACCAGACGGCGGCTGGCGTCGAGGGCGACCTGCGACACTGCCTGGCTGAATGGGAAGACCGGGCCTCGGTCGATGATTTTCCACTCGGTCAACAGGACACGCCCGACCGACTGCTGATTCCCGAGAAGCTGTATGGGCGAGAGCGCGAGGTCGAAAAGTTGCTCGCCTCCCTCGATCGCGTCGTGAAAAACGGAACTCCTGAACTGGCCCTGATCTCCGGATATTCCGGGATCGGCAAGTCTTCAGTCGTCAACGAATTGCACAGGGTCTTAGTGGCCCCGCGCGGTCTTTTTGCCTCGGGCAAATTCGACCAGAACCGCAGCGAGATCCCCTACGCCACTATGGCGCAAGCCTTTCAGGGTCTGATTCGGCCCCTTTTGGGCAAAATCGAGCTGGAGCTGAGCAAGTGGCGCGCTGACTTTCTTCAGGCGTTGGGATCAGAGGGGGCCCTCATCCTGAATCTCGTCCCTGAACTGAAATTAATCATTGGCGAGCAACCGGCTGTGCCCGATCTTCCTCCGACGGATGCCAAGGCCCGCTTCCAATCGGTCTTTCGGCGGTTCATCGGCGTATTCGCCAAACCCGAGCATCCGCTCGCGCTGTTTCTTGACGACTTGCAGTGGCTCGATGCCGCGACGGTCGATGTGATCGAGAACCTACTGACCCAGCCGGATGTGCATCATCTGCTGCTGATAGGCGCCTACCGAAGCAACGAAGTGGGCCCGAGCCATCCGCTGATGCGGAAGCTTGCGGAGATCCGCGAAAGCGGTGCGCCAGTGAGCGACATCATCCTCGCACCTCTCGCTTGCGAGGACATAGAGCTGCTAGTGGCGGAGACCCTGCGGTCAGACCTCGCGGAAGCGAAGGCGCTCGCACGGCTGGTCTATGAGAAAGCTGCGGGAAATCCGTTCTTTTCCATCCAATTCATTTCCAATCTTGCCGAGGAGGCCTTGCTTGTCTTTGATTACACGAAGGGACGATGGCGGTGGAACCTGGACAAGATTCGCGGCAAAGGTCACTCGGACAACGTCGTCGACCTCATGGTCGAAAAGCTGAACCGGTTGCCGGCGGAAAGCCGCTTCGCTCTCCAGCAATTTGCCTGCATCGGCAACAGCGCCGACTTAGATACGCTAGCGATCTGTCTGGAAACTACCGAAGACGAAGCGCATGCAGACCTATGGGCCGGTTTGCGACTCGGGTTGGTTTTGCGGCTTGATAACTCCTACAAGTTTGCTCACGATCGAATTCAGGAGGCCGCGTATTCTTTCATTCCGGAGCGAAAGCGGGCTGACGCACATCTGAGAATAGGGCGGCTCTTGCTGACGCGCGTCCCGCTGGACAAGCGTGAGGACGCGATCTTCGAAATCGCCGGTCAGTTCAACCGCGGCGATCTCGCTAACATCACGGCGAGCGAACGTGTGCGGATCGCTGAACTCAATCTGACGGCCGGCAAACGTGCCAAGGCGTCCACAGCCTACGTCTCGGCGCTCCGATACCTGAGTGCCGGCGCGGCGCTCCTTTCGGAGGAGTATTGGGAAAGCAGGCACGTCCTCATTTTTGAGCTGGAGCTGCACTGCGCAGAATGTGAATTCTTGACCGGCGCGGTGTCCACCGGGGCACTGCGATTGGAGAAGCTTTCAACCCGCACCGCGAACGCGATAGAGGACTCCGCTGTCGCGTGCCTGCGTGTTGACCTGTATGTGTCACGCGGCCAGGTAGAACGGGCAATCGCTGTTTGCCTGGATTACCTGCGAAAGCAGGGAATTGAATGGTCCTCTCATCCGTCGATGCAGGAAGCCCGTCGTGAATACGATCGGATCTCCGCTCAGCTCCGGAGTTACGCTATCGAGGACCTGATCGATCTGCCCCTGACCAACAACCCGACCGCGCTCGCGACCTTGAATGTTCTTTCGAAACTCGTGCCGACGTTTACGGACGTCAATCTTCTATCCTTGGGCATATGTCATGCGGTGGCTCTAGGGCTCGAGCATGGCCACGGCGACGGTTCGTGCGTCGCTTACGTACTGCTTGGCATGCTCGCCGGTTCGCATTTCGGCGACTACGAAGCAGGCTATCGGCTCGCGCGGCTTGGCTACGAACTGGTCGAGCAGCGCGGTCTGCGGCGGTTTCAGGCTCCGACCTATCAGCCGTTCGCCGATCGCGTAATGCCCTGGACCAAGCCTATCAAGGCATGCCGGGATCTTCTGCATCGTGCACTCGACGCTGCGAATAAGTTGGGCCCCATCACCTATGTGGCGTTCAACGGCGAGGAGATGACCACAAACCTGCTAGCGGCGGGCGATCCGCTTCCAGACGTGCAACGCCAGGCCGAAAGCAGCCTTGAGATTGCGAGGAGAGCACAGTTTGGTCTTGTCTGTGACCTTAATACCCTGCAGCTCGCATTCATCCGGACGCTCCGCGGCCTGACGCGAAAGTTCGGGTGTTTCGACGACGAGCAGTTCGACGAGCATCAGTTTGAGCGTCGAATTTCCAGCAACCAGGCGTTGGCTGCGGCCGAGTGCAGATATTGGGTCCGAAGACTGCAGGCGCGCTTTTTCGCCGGCGACTATGCAGCAGCCATAGAGGCGTCAACGAGGGCGAAACGGCTCCTCTGGACTTCACTCGGTCGTTTTGAAGAAGCCGAATACGAGTTCTATGGCGGGCTCGCGTGCGCGGCTTCTTTCGATACCGCGGAGGCCGACGACCGTCGGCAGCATCTGGACGCGCTGAGGTCGCACCATGCGCGGGTAGACGAATGGGCGGGGCATTGCGCTGAGAATTTCGCGACACGCTCCGCACTGTTGAAGGCGGAGATAGCCCGAATCGAAGGCCGGCAACTCGAAGCCGAACATCTCTACGAACAGGCCATCCGTTCGGCGCACAGCAGCGGCTTTATACACAATGAGGCGCTCGCCAACGAACTGACGGCGCGCTTTTACGCGGAACGTGGATTCGACAAGATAGCCCAGATGTACCGGCGCGACGCGCGCTACGGCTATGTCCGTTGGGGCGCCGATGGCAAGGTGCGGCAGCTCGACGAAATGTATCCGCAGCTTCGAGTCGGAGGGGCCGCCACTCGGTCCAATGAGCACCGCGGGACCGATGAGCACCATCGGGGCGCCGGTCGAGCAGCTCGACCTCGCGACGGTCATCAAGGTCTTGCAGGCCGCCTCGGGCGAGATCGTGCCGGAAAAGTTCATGGGCACCCTCATGCGTACCGCCATCGAGCAGGCGGGTGCCGAGCGTGGCCTGTTGGTGCTTGCGCGCGGGGACGAGTTGCGGATCGCAGCGGAAGCCGCGACCTGCGGCGATGCGGCTGCCGTGCAGCTTCGTGACCAGCCCACGACCGCGGACGCGCTGCCGGAATCGGTCCTGCACTATGTCATGCGCGCCCGGGAAAGCATGATTTTGGACGATGCCGCGACGCAGCCTCCGTTCAACGAAGATCCGTACATCCGTCAGCGTCGGTCCCGCTCCATTGTGTGCCTGCCATTGATCAACCAGGCCGAGCTCATTGGTGTGCTCTACCTCGAAAACAACCTGGCCCCCCGGGTGTTCGCGCCAGCCCGGATCGCGGTGCTGAAGCTGCTCGCGTCGCAGGCGGCGATCTCGCTGGAAAACACTCGTCTGTTCGGCGATTTGCAGCAACGCGAAGCAAAGATCAGGCGCCTGGTCGAATCCAACATCATCGGCGTACTGATCTGGGATCTCGAAGGTCAGATTCTTGAGGCCAATGACGAATTTCTCCGGATCGTGGGATACGATCGAGAGGATCTCGTGTCCGGTCGGCTTTCCTGGAGCGCTCTGACGCCCGAGGAATGGCTCGACCGACATCGACGACAATGGACGCCGGAGCTATGGGTCGCCGGGAGCTTGCAGCCGTTCGAGAAGGAATACTTCCGCAAAGATGGCAGCCGTGTGCCTGTGCTGGTCGGTGACGCGAGCTTCGAAGAGAGCGAGAACCAGGGCGTCTCTTTCGTGCTCGATTTGACCGAGCGCAAGCGGGGGGAAGACGCCTTGCGCGAGATGCAGATGGCGCTGGCCCATAACAACCGCGTCGCCACAGTAGGCCAGCTCACGGCATCGATCAGCCATGAAGTGAAGCAGCCGATCTCCGCCGCCATGACCAATGCGCAGGCCGCGCTGCGCTTCCTGAACGCTGATCCACCGGACCTCACTGAAGTGCGGGAGGCGCTCAAGGATATCGTCGACAACAATCGTCGAGCCGGCGAAATCGTCGACGGACTTCGTGCCCTTATCAAAAGGGAGCCGCCCCGCAAGAGCCATCTCAACATCAATGAGGCGATTCGCGAGGTGATTGGGCTGGCTCGAAGAGAAGCGACGAACAACGGCGTGTCGATCCAGACGCAGTTCGACGATGACATACCGCTCATCGAAGGAGACCGGGTCCAACTGCAACAGGTGATCCTTAATCTGATCATGAATGCTGTCGAAGCGATGAGCGGCACGTCAGAAGAGGCGCGCGAGATATTCATCAACACCGGGAATGCCGGCACCGGCGTGCATGTGGAAGTGCGAGATTCTGGTCCGGGGCTAGCGCCGAATACCGTTGAGCAGCTGTTCAACGCCTTTTACACGACTAAGCCCAACGGTTTGGGATTGGGGCTGTCGATCTGTCGCTCTATCGTCGAGGCTCACGGCGGTCTGCTTCGCGCGAGCAACAATGTGCCACGCGGCGCCGTTTTTCAGTTCACTCTGAATGACCGCCCGGGACCGGCTGCCTGATAGCGCATTGATGCCATGAACCGCGGCGGCGCACCCCGGAGCAAGGAGAGCTGATGCGATCGTTCACTTAGGCTTGGGCTTCTCGCGCACCAGACCGAGCTTATCCGCCATTCGGGCAAGCTCCGGTAGCGACGCCGCTTTCATCTTCCGCATCAAGTTGCTGCGATGGACTTTCACCGTGGGCTCGCTGATCCCGATATCGCCCGCGACTTGCTTGTTGAGACGGCCCTGTGCGACATGGATCATGATCTCGCGCTCGCGAGGTGTCAGCGACTTCGAATCGCTCTTTCAGCGTTCGCAACACGTCTTCTTGTTCGCGACGTTCACGGTCGCGCGCAAGACCGAGCTGAACTGCGTCAAGCAACTCCTGGTCTTCGAACGGTTTCGTAAGGAACTCAATCGCGCCTCCCTTCATCGCCTTCACGGTCATAGGAATATCGCCGTGACCGGTGATGAAGATGATGGGAATTCTGTCTATTGGTCGCGACCAGCTCGCGCTGGAGATCGAGACCGCTCTGCCCTGGCAAGTTCACATCGAGCACCAGACAGTTTGGGCCATTCGGATGCTCGGCTTGCAGAAAGTCGGGGATTGATTTCGAAGAGCTGCGCATCGAGGCCGACCGATCGAAGTAGACGACTAAGGGAGCCGCGGATTGCCGGGTCATCATCGATGATCAGGACCGTCGGCTTTGCTTCTGCCATCCCACCCCCCCTTATCATTATGGCACCACCACTAAAGTGAGACCCCTCTCACCCGGCGAGAGCCGCCTGATAATTGTCATCCACTCAGCGGCTCACCGATGCGGACCATGGTCTTATTCCATACGGCAGCATCTACCATCTAAACCATAGTTTAGAACCACTTAAGCCCGTCCGGCCATAGTATCGGAGGACTCTGGCGACCACGTTTGCGGCGCCGCCTGGGTGCAGTGTGGTTGCAGGCCGGAGGCCGGGTTGCTCAAAGAGTCGTTGATCTCAATCGTTGATGATGATCAGGCCGTCCGGGAGTTGATCAGGCGACTCATGCGGTCGCTCGGGTTCACCGCTGAGACCTTCCGCTCGGCAGCTGCATTTCTCGCCTCTCCCCGTCTCGACCAGACCGCTTGCTTGATCGCCGACATCAACATGCCCGAGATGACGGGTGTGGAGCTCTATGGGCGCCTGATCGACGCCGGTCACGCAATTCCCACGATCCTCATCACCGCATATCCGGACGATACCGTACGCGGACGCGCGTTGAACGACGGCGTTGTCTGTTACTTACGCAAGCCGGTCGAGGAAGCGGACCTCTTGCTTTGCGTTCGCGAGGCACTCGGGCGCGGTGGATCGCACGCAGCGGATCAATAACATCGCTCGCACGCGGAAGTGCGCGGATCGAAGACGAGGTGGCCGAGCGGGATCGCGCCCGGCCCTCGGCGCGCATTCCTCAGTTGGAGACGAATGATGGTGCACGTTCCGGTCGATCGTGATCGCTGATTCCGTTTGATCGTGATCACCCAAACCGGTGGATCATGATCATGGATTCCGGCGGATCGTGATCATCGGTTCCGGCGATCAAGATCACGCCGGTGAGGGCGGCGTGAGCCCTTGAACGCGGAGCAGCGGCGCGATCTACCGGAGATCATCGATGACCGAGACCAAAAAGGATCGCTCCTGAATAGCCAGCCAGGTCCCTATTTGTCGCTGGCACGAGATCATCGGGGATCCCACCGTGCGCGACGCGATCCTGGACCGCGCCATTCACCGCGCACATCGCATCAAGCTCAAAGGCGAAAGTCTCCGCAAGCGCAACGCGATCACGATTACGATCACCGAAAACCCGACGAACTCCAAGGAAAAGCGAAACCAGTTCAACCGTCAGTGGCAGCGACCAGGAGCCAAATAAAGCCATCCGCCATGCGTTCCTCGGGCGTGGTGAGCAGCGAGGTTTTGATCACCGTGGCTGGTGATCGCGATCGGCTCGTTTGACTGATCACAATCAGCGGCCTCCGCAACGATGGCGTGGAAACCTCGGCCGGTGGTTAGCGCTCGGGGTGGATTTGTGTTGCCATCATCACGAGATCGGCAAAGGACCCAGCCCGCATCTTACGCATCACCCGGCCTCGATGCGCCTTAACGGTGATCTCGCTGATCCCGAGCTCGCCGCCGACCTGCTTGTTCAGCCTGCCGGCAACGATAAGATCCATCACCTCCCGTTCGCGGTTGCTGAGTGCTTCATAACGGTCACGAAGGGAGCGTGTCTCGGTTTCCGTGCCAAGCGTGACTTCACTGCGCTCAATCGCCCGGACGATCGCGCCCAGAAGCTCGTCGTCGTTGAATGGTTTGATCAGAAACTCGATGGCGCCGGCCTTCATCGCCTTGACGGACATGGGCACATCGCCCTGACCGGTGATGAATATTATCGGCGTCTCGACGCGGTCGACGGCGATTTGCTGCTGCAGCTCGAGCCCACTAAGATCGGGTAAACCAACGTCCAGGATCAGGCAGCTGGGCGTGCATGCGCGTGGGTGAGCGAGAAATTCCTGCGCAGACCCGAAGGTCTGTGGTTCCCAACTCGCTGAACGGATCAGCCGATCCAGAGACACGCGGACTGAGCTATCATCGTCTACAACGAACACGATCGGAGTTGCGCGCGAGATCGCGGTCGACTTTGCTGGGTAGCTATTCGTCCCCATGGCCTCCATGTGTATACCCCCTTTTGGTGTGCAATGAACTGATCGCCTCTCGCGGGTCAGGAGCCATCGAGCCCGGGTCGTGCGCGCTGGAGTCACCCACGTGTCTCAGATGGGCTCGCCCAGCGCCTCGATTCCTCGCATTGATGATAGGTCCATACCATCGCACGGTGAGGCTGAGACACGTCGGGGGACGCCGTCTATTGGACTTTAGTTTAGTCGGGGTGTGATCCTGGTCTCCGGGTGCCACCCGATCCGCGCGAAGAAGGTGCGATATTTCGAGGACCCGGAAATGAAGGGTCGCATCCTTCCGCTACCCGCTCTGACTTCGCCTGGCTCGCCGCCAGCCGGAGGAAGCGCGCCTCCACTGCGTCGCGCAGATTGGGGTGACGCCGTGATCACGTCGTCCGCGGCGGCCGTTGAGGACCCGGCGAATGCCGGCATACGGCGCGAGCCGGAACTGCCGGAGCACGAAGAGGTCGTCGCCGAGCCGCGAAAGCCCGTCCAGGAATTCGAACCACTGGAAGACGAGCCGGACGACGAAGTGCAGCGCCAGCGCGTCATGCAGCGTAACTTCAGCGCCGCCACGCGCCAGGCGCCGCTCGATCGCGCCGACGATCTTGGCATGTGAGCCCGCATGCGGACGAAGCACACCTTCCGCCTGCCGCCGGACCTCGCCGGCAAGCTCGCCGACTACGCCAACCGTAAGGGTGTGACGCAAGCGCTCGTCGTCGAAGCGGCGCTCGCCTCGCATCTGTCGCCCGACGGCGCCGATCGCCTGGAGGCCGCTCTTGCACGCCGGCTTGATCGCATCACGCGCCACCTGGAGCGGATCGAGCGGCACGTCGGCATTTCCAACGAGGCGCTGGCGGTGTTCGTGCGCTTTTGGCTGACTAGCACGCCTTCATTGCCAGACGCCGCACTGGCCGCCGCTCATACCAAAGGCCGGGAACGCTATGATGGGTTCGTCGAGGCGCTCGGGCGACGGCTCGCGCGCGGACGCAAGCTCGCTGACGAGGTGAGCCGCGACGTTGACGCGGTCGCGCCGGAAAACGATGGAGAGCCCCGGTAGTGGCCACTTTGAAATTCTCCTCGCGACCCGAATTAGTCATCCGGCGCTGATCGGCGAGAGCCGGAAACCGGTCATTCGCTAAGCGAGGCGTGTTGTTTTGTGCATTACCTGCTTTGAGCTGGAAGGTCGGTCCGGAACATCACCCAGCCATCATCGCCGCGGATAAGCGGGCACTTTTTTTGGTAGAAGACGCGCGCCAAGGACGACGTTCAGAACCTTACAGAAGGCGTCTTTTAGACGTAAACTCATGCGCTTGGGCCAGTCTCCGCGGTGAAGGCGGCCAGCGAATCCATGTAGTCTCGCCAGTGCACGATCTTGCGATCTTCGATGGTTACGACTGAGATGAACCGGTTATCGTAAGAGTTCCCGGTCCGGATCTTTTTCCCATGCACCTCATATTCGAGGATTAGGACACGAGGATCCTGCGATCGGTGCACGATGAGCGCATCCCCGGTGTGCAGAGTGGTGCTGTTGCCGTATCCGGAGTAGAGCGCCATCAGCGCGTCACGCCCGATCGACCTTCGTCGGAAAGCCAGGGAATACATATCGAAATTCGAATACCGCATCGTCGGCGACCGCCTCGAAGTAGTGGTCGCCATCGACCGCGCCGACCAACCCCTGCATGACGATGTCAAAGAAGGGGTCAAGCGCCAAGAACGCGGCGTATTTTGAATTGGTCATGAGTTGGCTCCGTGATGTCGAAGAATGAGGTTCAACGTTGGCGGGATCGCCATGAGATGTAGCCACTGAGCCTCTCAGTTCCTGTCTGGAGGCTGCGCGTCAGACTTTGTCTGAGATTTACTTCGTCCCGGCGGTAATCAGCGAGTGTTGGACAATTCGACGCCTGGCCATATCTCAATCGGCACAGTCGTCTACTCAATGAGCGCGGAGGTGCAGGCGGCCAAACAGAGCAGGCTAGCGGATATGAAATCCGTTAAACGGTCGGAATCGTCCCGCCATCCAGGACGTAGTCGGCGCCGCTGATGAACGCGGCCCGATCGGAGGCGAGGAAAGCGACCAGCTCCGCCACCTCGTCCGGCAGGCCTGGACGGCCAATGGGAATGCCACCCAGCATGTCCATGATCCGTTGACGGGCGGCCTCCTCGCTGATGCTTTCATTCTGCGCGATATCCATGATCATTCCGTGCGCGCCAGAGGTTTCGATGAAGCCGGGCGAGATCATGGTGACGCGCACCCCATCCGGTGCGACACCCTTGGCGAGGCCCTTGCTGTAGGTGCTGAGGGCACCCTTGGCCGCCGCATAAGCGAGCGTGGAATTGGAGAATGGCAGGCGACGCGAGACGGATGAGATGTGAATCACGACGCCCGACCGTCGTTCGATCATGCCGAGAATGAAGGCGCGGTCCAGGCGAACCGCCGCGAGCAAATTGACGTTCAGTATGTTTTGCCAATCCTCGTCCGAGAGCGCCTCGAACCCTCCGGGCTTCGTTTCCGTGCCGCCGACATTGTTGACGAGGATATCGAGCCAGCCCCATTCGTTCTGAACGCGACCGACCACTTGCTGCACACCCGAAACCGTTCCGATATCGGCCTGGACGAACAGGTCGGGCGCTTGGCCGTGAGGCAGCAAAGAGCGTGCTGTAGTGGCGACGGCGGCGCCGCTCGATTGGAAGCGACGCACCATGGCCTCGCCCATGCCCTTGGTGCCCCCGGTGATGAGAACCCGCTTGCCGGCAAACTCGGTCGGATCGACCGAAAATCGCATCTCGCCGGCCATCACTGATTCTCCGCAGGCTTGTTGAGCAAAATGATCAGCATCGTGATCTTGTCTTCGCGAACGGTGAAATAGAAGGTCAGGATCAGCGGATCGGGCAGGCCGGTCTTGTCGTAAGTGCCGTCCAGCTTCGCGTTGACGATGACGTCGCCGTAATGATCGATTGCGCGCATGACCTCCATCGTCACGTGGGCGCCGAAGATTTCGCGCTCGGCCCATTTCCCGATCGCCACCTCGCCCCAGAACTCGCGCTGGATGTCGTTCACCAGGGCGCCATCGGTGAAAACACCGAGGAAGGCGTTGAAATCGGCCTCGTTGCTCGCCTTTACGTAGGCGGCGATGATCGGCGGAAGCCGGTGGGTGATGTCCGTCTCTGGCATTGATGTCTCCTGTCGAATGCTCGGTGGCTGGCGAGCACCCTACGACAGGGTCCTGTCAGTTTCTGTCAGGAGTGAATGCGCGCCCCTCATCGGGATTCATCTGCGCGCGCCAGCCCTGCAGGAGAACGCTGCGGCGTCCCTTGTAACGCTCGCTGGTCTCCTGGGCCGAGGCGATCCGGTCGGTGCGGAAGGTGCGGTAGCCCTGCCGCAATTCGCACCAGGCAACGAGCGCGCGGGCCTCGTTCATGAAGCCGAGCGCGATCGGCCAGATGACCCGATTGGTTCTCGCCCCGCCCGCATCCTCATAGTCGATCCTCAGCTTCGCCTGGGATCGGATCGCACGCCGCAGCGCCGCCAGGTCGACTTCATTGGCCGGGAAGCCCCAGCCCGGCGGCCCGGGCAAGGCGATTGGATTTTGGAGCGTCTCCTGCGCCGTGGGGGAAAGCACCGCCGCGATCTTGGCGAGGGCGTCCAACGCGGCTTTCGCCAAAACCTCGTCGCCGCGCTGATCGACATAGCGCAGCCCCAGCACGACCGCTTCGGTCTCGTCCTCGCTCAGCATGAGCGGCGGGAGGAAGAGACCGGGCCGCAGGACATAGCCGATGCCGGCCTCTCCATAGATCGGCGCGCCTTGCGCTGTAGAGCTCGGCAATGTCGCGATAGAGGGTGCGCTCAGACACCTCCAACTCGTCTGCGAGGGCCGAGGCCGTCACTGGCCGGCTTTTGCCGCGCAGAATCTGCAGAAGTGCCAATAATCGGGTTGTCCGCGCCATCCATCCGATCTCCAGGCAAACACGCCATTCGGTTGACGTGCCAGCCGGCGTAGATTGCTATCGGACCCTGTCAGAAAATGGCAGGAGACGACAAGGTGGTGCCATCGGGAGTATCCGCTCGGAATCGGATGGTCGGTGGTTACCGGCCCTACCTCGGTCGCCGGTGTAGATGGGCGTACGAGGGTGGTTTTGGGGCGTGTTGAGCGTACGAACGCGCGCACGTGAGTATAGTTGGTTGCGCACCCTTGATCTGGACCTTCTTTAACCTCAATGCTGCGGACTTTCTGTCTAGTTGGTGTCGCAAATCGACCCAAAGCCGACCTGACGCATCGGCGCAGTCCGTCTGGCCAGTTGCGTGATTAAGCTGGAACGTACGTCAACCTGATCGTGTCCTCGCCAATTCGATCGCTGGCCACAAGGCGGAGCGGTGGCCGGGGGCCGGCGAAGAATGGCGTGCCGTGACCGAGCACGAAGCCCTGTCGCAAATCTTCGCCTGAGACAGCCGCGGTGTATGATCAGCGACAACGGGTACGGCAGGGCGGCGGGTGATGATTGAGTTCAAGGGTAGCCATTTCGAGCGGGACGTGATCCTGTGGGGCGTCCGCTGGTACGTGGCCTATCCGATCAGCTACCGGCAGCTCGAGGAAATGATGGATGAGCGCGGCGTGGAGGTTGACCATTCCACGCTCAATCGCTGGGTGCTCAAATACGTTCCGCTGCTGGAGACGCAATTCTGCGCGCGCAAGCGTTCGGTCGGATCCAGTTGGCGATTGGACGAGACCTATGTGAAGGTCAAGGGCGTCTGGAAATACTTGTACAGAGCGGTCGACAAGGCCGGCGCCACAGTGGACTTCCTACTGACCGCCAAACGGGATTGCAAAGCCGCCCTTCGTTTTCTGCGCAAGGCGATAAGATGTAACGGTACACCCAAAAAGATCACGATCGACAAGAGCGGTGCCAATACGGCGGCAATCGGAAGCTACAATACTGACCACAATGCCGGCATTGAAATGCGCCAGATCAAATACCTCAACAACATCGTCGAGCAGGATCACCGAGCCATCAAGCGACAGATACGACCGATGCTCGGGTTCAAATCATTCTGGTCCGCAGCCGTGACCCTAGCCGGCGTTGAGTTGATGCACATGATCCGCAAGGGTCAGTTGCTGCTGAGAGGGGAGCTGTGTTCGGCGCAGCAGTTCTATTCACTGGCAGAATAAGATAATCTGGCCTCTCGGGCTTCGCTCGTCCATTAGAAATATTTGCGACAGAACCTTCTTGAGTGCCGAGTCGGGCGTCGCCCGCGCAACGTCGTCGCTGATACGTGAAAGCGGATTCAGTGTCACGGTGCGGCCGACTGGTGCTCCGAGCTCATCACAAAACGGGGGCAGGCCGTTTGGGGGTGATGCGCCGTGGGCGGGCTGGTGATCGAGCAACACCCGGCTCTGCCCCCGTTTTGTGATGGGCTCGCCGCATCGGGGCGCCGGGCTGCGTTCGCCTCGACCCGTACCCCGACGCCGGCGCCGCGATCAACGCCCTCGCCCGGCCCGCCCGCGCCAAGCGCCGGCGTGGCTATCGGGACAGTCCCGGATGACCGTGCGCCGGCCGGCAAGCGGCACTGCGACAAAACGCGCGACCGGCGGCACCGGCGGCCAAGCCAGCACGGCCGTCCCCGCGCCAGCCGCCGACAGCGCCGCCCGGCAAAACGCGCGGGCGGGCGTCGCCGCCAAGCCCCCTTCCCTCCCCCGTTGCTGGGCATCCGGCTCTACACGCCGGACGGCGCCCGGAAATACGTCACCGCCGGCGAGCGGGCGGCGTTCCTGCGGGAGGCGGAGCGCGCCGACCGCCTGGTGCGCACCCTCTGCATGACCCTGGCCTATGCCGGCTGCCGCCTGTCCGAGGCGCTGGCGCTCACCGCGGACCGGATCGACCTCGCCGCCGGCGTGCTGGTGATCGAGAGCCTGAAGAAGGGCCTGTGCG
>CAWGZJ010000019.1:0-279473 GCA_963826975.1 uncultured Alphaproteobacteria bacterium
GGTACTACCCGGCAGGCGGTGGAATTCGGCAAACGGAATGGATCTCTCCCCCGAACTGCCTCGAACCAGGACGATCGCGTCCATGGCCGCGAATGCAACGGCCACGTCAGAGGGGTGCGTGGCGGCACAAGACTCAGTCCATCCGAAAATCGCATGATTGCGATTGATGCCGTGGAGAGCGGAACAGCCGGACTCCGGTCGCCTTTTGTTGCAAGGTGGATCATCGTCGTCGCGGAAATACGCACAACGAGTCCGCTGCATGATGTTGCCGCCGATCGAGGCCATGTTCCGGAGCTGACCAGAGGCGGCAAACAACAGCCCTTCGGCAATGACAGGAAAGCGCTCCCGTACCTCCGGATTGGCTGCGACATCGCTCATGCGAGCCAACGCGCCGATGTGGATGCCGCCTCCGGGCTGCGGCTTGATCAGGGTCAACTCGGACAGGCCATTGATGTCGACCAGGTGTTCCGGGAGTGCGGCGCGATCTTTGATAAGCCCGATGAGGTCCGTACCGCCCGCGATGAAGGCGAGCCCAGGGTCGCGAGCGTGCGCGGCAATCGCACTCGCGACATCAGGTGCATGCGAAAGACTGAAGGGATGCACGGCTCAGCTCCGTGCCGCCGCTTCCACGGCATCCACAATGTGGGGATAGCAGGCGCAGCGGCAGAGATTGCCGCTCATTCGCTCGCGGATCTCCTGCGGCGACAAATCGCCCCTGGTGAACGGCTTCGTGATGTCTAGCGTCGCGGCGCTTGGCCATCCCGCTTTCGCCTCTTCGATCATGGCCGCTGCCGACATGATCTGCCCTGAGGTACAGAAGCCGCATTGGAAGGCGTCGTGTTCTATGAAGGCGGCCTGCACGGGATGGAGCTCTCCATTTTGCTCCAGGCCCTCGATCGTGGTGATGCGCTTGCCCTCTTGCATCGCGGCCAAACACATACAAGAGAGCACGCGGCGGCCGTCGACGTGCACCGTACATGCTCCGCATTCGCCGCGGTCGCAGCCCTTTTTCGTTCCGGTCAGCGACAACGCCCCGCGCAGGGCCTCGAGAAGAGTCGTCCTCGGCTCAATCATCGTGGTGCAGTCGCGGCCGTTGACGGTCATCCGCACCGACCTTGCCGCGAAAGTCTCCTTTCCAGAGGCAGATGAATCTGCGGATCTCTGATCCGAGCCGACAGGTTGACGGGCGAGAGTGACTGAGTCGCGATTGCTCATCTTACCCTCCTATTAATTGGGCGCAATTCTCTCCTTGCGCGATACTCGCGTCGCTCGCTCCCTGTTTCGTTCCGCACGCGACGAAAATAGAAAGGTGAGACCCGCGGCAGCCCGAAGCACTTGGTTGCAGGTGCAACCGTCGCGCGGTTTTTCTCCGGAGGCGAGTTAAGCGTTGCAAGAGCTTGTTAATCGCGATGGGCGCACGAGAAGCCGATCGCCTATGAGTTGGACAAGCCGGGGGCCTTGGGCCGCCGTTAGATATCCTGGCGATTGCGCAAGATGATCAATTGGATGATGAGATCAGTGTGAGGTGTGAAATAGAAAGCCAGGACAAGCGGGTCTGGCAAACCGCGTTTATCAAAATTGCCATCGATATTGGCGGTAACGATGAAGTTGCCGTAGTGCTTCACGACCTTCGTCACTGCGATCGTCAGTCCCTCGCCGATGATGTCCCGTTCTGCCCAGCGCCTGATGGCTGCCTTGCCCCAGTAGTCCCGTAGCTGATCGTTGACAAGCGCATCGTCAGCAAATGTGGCCATTAGCCGCTCTAAATCGTAGCTGTTCGTCGCCTCGACAAATGCAGCAACAAGGGGCGGGAGCGTCGTTGGCACGTTGGACGAAGAGTGGGAGGTCTGCATATAAATTCACAACCGTGCGGGTAGCGGTATTCCCAACAGCATGCCCCAGTTGGTGAGCTTTGGCTTATTGTCTGATGTAAAAAATTGTAAATCAGGCCGTTTCCGCGCCCTGACGCGCTGACACTGCTGGACGGTCGTCAGCCGCCCTCTGGCATGTCCGGCAGAGGTACTCGGGGGCTTCCCTATTCCACGCCGCGTGACCATTCCGACCCGGAATAAAAGCTATGCCCACATCGAAGCTGGTTGGTGTGGATCGTGCGTTATGGGAGCGGGATCGCACGTGAATGCGTAGGTGATAACGCCAGAAAATGCCATGGTTCTCCTCGTGACAAGCGCCTCAGGCGCGAACGGCGCGGGTTACGGCAAGCTGCTGGCGTTCGGTGAGGATGGAGAGCAGCCCGGATCGTTCAGCGAAGATGCTCGGATCGTCGATCCGCGCGGCCTCGGCACCGATGGGGTCATGCTCTTTCTCAACAGTGGCTCGAACCGAATTCTGGCGCTCGACGGCAAGGGCCGTGTGGCACGCGAGAGCGGCGTGATAGCCGGGTTAAAGCCTGGCGGCGGCAACTTCGGACCCGATGGCCGATACTATGTCGGATTGTGCACCGCGCGGACCATCATGGCGTTTGCGTCGACGCTCGATGGGCCGGGCGACATTGTGCTTCCGCCCGCGGTGGTCCCGTTTCCGCGCGGGTTTGCATTTGGCGAGGACTGCACTCACTTTCTGGCGTCGGGCATCGGTCCGGGCAGCGAAGGTGACAACACCATTTTGGCCTTCAGTCCGGAACGGAGTATCAAGCCGTCCTGGAAGATCGCGGATCCGCAGCTCAGCCCGCTCGACCTCGCAATTGCGCCAAACGGAAACGTGATCGTCAGCAGCGAGCATCCGTTCTGCCCAGCGCCTGATGGCATGGAAAGAGACCTTGCAGCCATGAACCGCGAATAGCCGTTCTCCCGCGACCATGGCTGACAATGGTCGTCCGAGCGCACTGTATTCTGTAAAAAAGCGAAAAGCGGCCCGGACGCGACGCAATAGGGGCCATCGCGACATCGTGATGTGGGCTGCGGGTGAGCCCATTCCAGCGGCCATAGCTCCGTTCGCGTGCTTCCGCGCCGGGCAGCCGACACGGACGCCGATCTGACAGCAAACCCAATTACGCCAGATCCTCGAGGATCTGGCGCGCGATCCGAAGGTCCGCCGTTTCGTGTCCCTCCGTGAAACGGTCATAGACGAGGGTCAGCACCTGCCGGGCCTGGCCGCGCTGTCCGCTTTCGGAAAGCAGCCGAGCCAGAGTGGTAGCTGACCGTAGCTCCAACGCGAGCGCGGACTGCTCGCGCGCGACAGCGATGGCTTCAGTCAGGAAACCCATGGCGGACATGCGGTCCGGTCGCGGCATGGATACCAATATCTGTGCTTTAATGCGCAACAGTTCAGACCGGTAGAATGCCGTTCCGGAGTTTGTCGCGCGCGCGATACCATCATCAATAGTGAGGAGAGCCTCCTCGAATTGTCCGGTTTTCCGTAGACCCTCCGCCAGGACGCCGATGAAAACTGTGAGGAGGACATTGTATTGTTCAGCGTGCATGGTCGCGAGCGCGGTGCGTAGCAATTCGACGCCTGCTTTGCTATCGTCGCGGGCGATGGCAAGTTCGCCTTTCAGAGCGATGCCGGTGGCCCCGTACGGCCGCAGTGAGTGTCGCTCTGCATATTCGATCAGTTGCTTGATGAGCTCGGCGGCTCTTGACAATTCACCGGTCCAGAGGAAGACGGTCGAAGCATAGAGCAGGGAAATACAGATCGGAACCGGGTGATCCTCGCGCGCCGCTTCATCGATGACCGTGGAAACAACTCTACGAGCCTGATCGGGAAAGCCGCGCAACCACAGGGAGCGCGCGAAGCCAACGAGGATGCCAACCCGGGTATAGCCGTTCCAGTTGGGGCTGCTTGCACCAACTTCAATCTCTAGTGCCATAGCGTGCTCGAAATGGAGTTGCGCCGCAGCCTGGTTCCCTAGTTGATGATGAGCAATGCCCACAAGCCACTCCGCCCAGACAATTCCCGCCGGGAGTCGGGCAGCTCGCGCAATGGCGCCCCCCTGTTCCGCCGCCGTAAGTGCGCCGGGGAAGTCACCAATCCGCATCAGATACAGGTTCAGGTCGGCGAGAAGGCGAAGCTGCCGCGGACGATCCTGGAAACCTTCCGCAAGCGCGAGCCCACGTTCGATCGCGATGCGAACCTGTTTGCTATGGCCCTTGGTGAAAGTCGATGATAGTGCCAGTCCCTCTTGCAGAATCATCTCCCGTCTGGAACCGCGACTTGCGTCATCGAGAGCCGCGAGCGCGCGTTCGCACCAGTGTCGGCATTCCTCGAACAACGACAGTCCGATCAACAGGGCAGCAGCCCAGCTGGCAAGTTCGACCCCTACGACGACATCACCGCTTTCGGCGAATGCCCACCCGAGCGCCGCCCGCACGTTGCCGATATGCTGGGAGTAACCTGAAAGATTTTCACGGAACGTTGATTGGACCGTCTCATCATATTCGAGAAACCTCGAGTAGCTGATGGCGTGTCGTCGGGCGATGCGGTCCGTTTCGCCACGCTCAGCGAGCTTGCTCGCGGCGTATGCGCGAGTGGTGTCAAGCAGCCGATAATATGTCGATTCGTTGATCTCCGCCGTGGATATCAGCGATTTTGCGACCAGGCTCACGACCGCGTCGGTTACATCCGCGTCAGTCTCGGACGCGACCGAGGCTGCGGCCTGCAGCGTGAAGACTCCGACGAAGACTGACAGCCTGCACAAGACCAGCTTCTCGCGCTCGGACAGCAGGTTGTAACTCCAGTCGAGCATAGCAGTCAGGGTTTGATGCCTTGGTCGTGCGGTGCGGCGGCCTTGCCAGAGCAACCCAAATCGTTTCTCGAGTAGATCCCCAGTACCCTGAATCCCATAGGTGCCAGCGCGACCTGCCGCGACCTCGATGGCCAGTGCAATTCCATCAAGACGACGGCAGATCCCGGCGACGACGGGCGCATCACTATCGCTCAACGCGGCGCCGTGGCCGCCCGCCGCGGCCCGCTCCATGAACAGCTGAGCAGCCGGATAGGTGAGCACTTCCGTCGCTGTCAGATCGCCGTCTTCGGGTGGACAATCGAGCGCGTACAGCAGGTGGACATGTTCCCCTTCGACCCGCAGTGATTCTCGGCTGGTCGCCAGGACGTGCGCCTGCGGCGCCTCACTGACGATACGTTCAGCCAGAGGTGCCGCGACGTCGATCACGTGCTCGCAATTGTCAAGCACGAGGAGGACTTTCCTGGTGCCGATAAAGGCCAGCAGACCGACAAGTGGGTCCTGAGTTTGTACCATGAAGCCGAGTGTCGACGCGACCACGGTCGGCACGAGCTGGGGATCGGTCAGCGTAGCCAGATCGATGAAGAAGACCGCCCCGTTGAAACCCTCAGCCAGCATGTGGGCGACGGACACAGCAACGGTGGTCTTGCCGATGCCGCCTGGGCCGACAATGCTGACGAAGCGCCACATCATCAGCTGTGCCGACAGGGCGCGGACGATGCCGTCGCGGCCGACCATTCGGCTCAGCCGCGACGGTAGGCTCCGAGGCGGGTGGGCGCCGGGGGCCTCGACCGCCGGTAAGGGTTGTTGTGGTGCCCTCGTGCGTGTCACTGGCGCGACAAAGCAATACCCCCGGCCAGGGACATTCACCACGTAGCGAGCGCCATCGCGCCCGTCCCCGAGCGCCTTACGAAGGCCAGTGACGTGCACGCGGAGGTTAGCCTCCTCGACCGTCACATCTGGCCAGACGCGGGAGATCAACTCCTTGCGGGTGAGGACTTCGCCGGCTCGTTCAACCAGCGCGATCAGGATGTCGAGCGAGCGGTCGCCGAGCGGGATCGGCTGCTCGTCTTTCTTTAGCCGCCTCTCCGACGCAAACAAACGGAACGGGCCAAACGAAACGACGATGTTTACAGGTGGGTTGTCGCGATCATCCATGTGCACCCGTCTGCCCTGTGTGGTCTGACCCAGAATGCCGATATATAATTTTGACGATAATAATGACCGGGGCGCACCAGTGGTGCAAGCAGCGCTGGAGCGGCGCTAACCTGGCGCCGCCATGGTTGCGACAGCCACTGCGGAATCCAACACGGGTAGCGAGGTCGGTCCGCGGGTCCACGCCGGGCAGCAGGCCGGGCGCTGATCGGCGAGCAATGGCTCTTACGCCAGATCCTCGAGGACCTGTCGCGCGATCCGAAGGTCTGACGTTTCAAATCCCTCGGTAAAACGGTCGTAGACGAGGGCCAATACCTGCCTGGCCTGATCGCGCTGTCCGCTTTCGGCCAGCAAGCGAGCCAGGTCGATTGCGGACCTGAGCTCAAAGGCAAGCGCCGATTGCTCGCGTGCGACTTCGAGCGCTTTAGTCAGGTACTTAATGGCCGATGCCTGATCTTGCCGCGGCTTGTACGCAAGAATCTGAGCCTTAATTCGCAGAAGCTCGGCCATTTGCCAGACCGTTCCGGAATTTGTCGCATGCGCGATAGCCACGTTGATGGTGGAAAGTGCCTCCTCAGAACGACCCACCTTACGCAGTCCTTCTGCCAGGGCACTGGCAAAGACCGTGAATAGTATGTTGTGCTGCTCAGAGTGTAAGTTCTCCAGCGCATCCCGCAACAACCGCAGACCGACTTCGGGCTCGCCTCGGGCGACAGACAGTTCGCCTTTTAGCCCGACGCCGAAGGCGCGGTAGGGAGCTAATGAGTATCGTTCGGCGAATGCAATAGCCCGCTCTATAAGCTCTTCCACTGTTCGGACGTCTCCGGTCCAGAGGAAAACCGCAGAGCAGTAGATCAGTGACATACAGACCGACACCGGGTGACCTCGGTCCATCGCTTCATCTATTGCAAGTCGAGCAACTCTAAGCGCCTGATCGGAGAAGCCGCGCAGCCACAAGGTGCGGGCGAGTACGTTGAGCGCGCGGAGACGATGATCGTAACCGAAAAAGTTGGCACTGATGGTGCCAAGCTGGATCGCTTGCCCCATTCCGCGTTTGCAGTGGAAGTGCGCGGCGACCTGGTTTCCCATCCAAAGATGAGAACTGCCAAGCATCCACTCCGCCACGACAAGGCCGGCCGGGTTGTCGGCGGTTTGCGCAACCGCACTGGCTCTTCCAGCGACCGTCAAAGCGCCGCGGAAATCGCCAATCCGCATGAGAAAGATGTGCAGGCTGGAGAGAAGCTGTATTTGGTGTGACCAATCCTGCAAACCTTCCGCAAGCACAAGTCCGCGATCGATGGCGGCACGAACCCGTTCGCTGTTTCCACTGGTGAACATCGACGACAACGCCAATGCCTCCTGAAAAATCATCTCCTGCCGCGTGCCACGACCAACCTCGTCGAGAGTGACCATCGCCCGTTCGCACCAACGCCTGCATTCCTCCAGCAACGACAATCCCACGAACAGCGGAGCCGACCAGGCGGCGAGCTCGACGCCGACGGCAACGGCGCTACGCTCGGACAGAGCCCATTCGAGTGCCGCCCGCACATTGCCGATATATGGGGCGTAACCCGAAAGATCATGTTCGCCGACCATCGACCGAATAGCCTCCTCATGTTCGAGAAATTTGGACCAAAAGACCGCATGCCGGCGGGCGATGCGATCCGCTTCGCCACGCTCAGCAAGCTTGGCCGCGGCGTACGCGCGCGTGGTGTCAAGCAGCCGAAGGTGTATCGTTCCGCCAATGAGCGGCGTTGATATCAACGATTTCGAAGTCAGACTTGCGATCGCCTCCATGAGGTTTGGATCGTCCGCCTCGACCTCGGACACGACGGAGCCGGCGGCTGCCAGAGTGAAGTCCCCGACGAAGATTGACAGCCGGCACAGGATCACCTTCTCGTGCTCTGCGAGCAGGCTATAACTCCAATCGAGCATCGCATTCAGCGTCTGGTGCCGCGGCAGCGCGGTGCGGCGGCCATGCCACAGCAACCCGAAGCGATTCTCGAGTAGCTCAGCGGTCCCACCAATCCCAAGGGAGCCGACGCGACTGGCGGCGAGTTCGACGGCAAGCGCGATTCCGTCAAGACGGCGGCAGATTCTGGCGACGACGGGCGCATCACTATCGCTCAATGTTTCGCCGTGGCCGCTCGCCGCGGCCCGCTCCATGAACAGCTGAGCAGCCGAATAGGTGAGCACTTCCGTCGCTGTCAGATCGGCGTCTTCGGGTGGACAATCGAGCGCGTACAGCAGGTGGACATGTTCACCTTCGGCCCGAAGCGCTTCGCGGCTCGTCGTGAGCACATGCGCTTGTGGTGTCTCGCTAACGACGCGCTCAGCCAAGGGCGCCGCGACGTCGATCACGTGCTCGCAATTGTCGAGCACGAGGAGCATCTTCTTGCCATTAATAAAGGCCAGCAAACTGACTAGCGGGTCCGGGGTTCGCACCATCAACCCGAGTGCCGACGCGACCGCCGTCGGCACGAGTTGCGGATCGGTCAGCGCCGCCAGGTCGATGAAGAACACCGCTCCGTCGAAGTCGTCGACCAACAGGTGGGCGACGGAGACGGCAACGGTGGTCTTGCCCATGCCGCCGGGGCCGACAATGCTGACGAAGCGCCACAGCATCAGCTGTTCCGACAGGCTGCGGACAATGCCGTCGCGGCCGATCATTCGGGTCAGCCGCGCCGGCAGGTTCTTGCGCGGGTGTGCGGCGACAGCCTCGACAGGCGGGGAGATGTGTCGTGCCGGCGAGCGTGTCACCGATGCAACAAAACAATAGCCGCGACCAAGGACGTTCACGACGTAGCGCGCGTCCTTACGACGCTCGCCGAGTGCCTTCCGAAGACCATTGATTTGGACGCGGAGGTTTGCCTCTTCGACTGTCACGTCGGGCCAGACGCGCAAGATCAGCTCCTTCCGCGTGACGACTTCCCCAGCCCGGTCGACCAGCGCGATCAGGATGTCGAGCGCGCGGCCGCCCACTACGAGTGTCTCGTCCCCTTTCTTCAGCAGTCTTTCGCCCGCATACAAACGGAATGGTCCAAATGAAATGACGCTGTTTGCCTGCGAGCCGCTAAGGTCAACCATAGACGGCGGTCCGCTCTACGACCGGCCTGCTTCTGAATAGCGACTTCGACATAGCCATCACCCTCCGCACGGAGGCGCGGACACTCAATTCCTGCCAAGTTACCCTAGCGTGATATTAGCGCATGGGTCTGCCCGGTCCAGTGCGCGCCGGTTATGGGGGTGGTGGAGGAATGCAATACAGTCTCGCGGGGGCGGAATTTACACGCGGGCGTGATGCGCAGCAGAGGGGCTCGTTCGTCGAAGCCATATCGCGCCGCCTTGGCGCATGAATAGATCGCTGATTATGTCTCCCCTCTTGCCGCGCGTATCAGCGGATCCGGACGGTGGCCGGCATGCCGAGCGTGGTCATCCGGTTGAGCACGTTGCACTCAATCTTTGCCTCGGTCTGCTGATTGGGCAGAGTCCGGGCGTGAAGCCGCCGGCCGACAACGGTCTTGTAGCGATACATTGCGGTTTCGGCCAGGCTCCGGCGATTGTAGCCTGAACGACGCTGCCAATTCATGCGTCCATGTTTCTCAATCTCTGCAATACGTCGATCGCGCTGCGTCGTCATTGATTCGTTCGGAACTGCCGTCGCCCGAGGGGGAATGATCATCGCGGCTTCGGGATGACGTTTGGCGACAGCGCCGTAGACGGCCTCTCCAACATACGTGCCGTCCGCGGTCATCGATGCGATCCTCGCATCAATCTGATCAAGCAACGCCGGTATTTCGGAGGCGTCACCGACATCGTCCGGCGTCAGCTCCGAGGCAACGATTTCATGCGTGACGGCGTCAATCCCCAGGTGCAGCTTGCGCCACCGCCGGTGCGACCGAATGCCGTGTTTCCGATCGAGCCATTCTCCCTCGCCGTAAATCTTCAGACCTGTGCTGTCGACAAGAAGATGTAGTGGCTCCGCATGGTCAAGCCGCTTGAGCAAGATTGTCAGGCCACCACCGCGACGGCTGAGGGTCGTATGATCAGGGATGGCAATATCGACCCCGAGCACATCGGCGATCGAACGCAGAAGACCTTCGGTCTGACGCAGCGGCTGGTGGAACACCAGGCGAAGCGCAAGGCCGGTCTCGATGGCGATCGCCGAATAGATTGGCTGGCCACCCCGCTCTCTGGTCGCCGGCGCATGCCATGCCGCCACCGCCTGCTCGGTGAACCACACCGTCAGGCTTCCCCGCCGTACCAGCGCGACATCGTATTCCGGCCAGTTCGACACCCGGTATCTGGCCTTGGAAAACTTGTGGCGACGGCCTTCGGTGAACTTATACGGCATGAATTTGCGAAACCAGCAGCGTGGGACGGCCAGCCTATCCTATGGTCCGGTGCCTGTCCGCCACCCTTCAGGCAGGACCCAGGCGTCCAATGGCCGTCGTTGAGGCAAGGTCAGGGGCCTCCTACAACCTCCGGTCTATTCGTGCACCAAGGCTACCCGCGACGCCTTATACGCGTGCCCTGCTGGCCGCGCGGCCGGGTCGCCGCCTGGGGGTGGATGACAAAGTGTCGGGGCAGCCGGTCCATGTCACCGCGCATGTGCTGGCGTGAGAAACCTGCGGTACAAGCGGAAGCGTCGGCGGCTCCGCGCTCGTGCACAGGGGGATGACACGACAGCGGATGACGCCACCCTGTTTCGGTACGGCCTTGGCCGGCTATGTTGAATCCAGGATCGGCGAAGGAGAACCAGCGCGTGACGCCCACGAATATAGGCCTTGATGTGCTGGCGCGCCAAGTGCGTGATGAACTGACCCTGTTCGACTATCCCGACCGCGAATGGGTCATGCACTGCCGCGATGCGGATGGCACTGCCGTGCATAACGTGCTGATCGTCGGCGGCGGACAGAGCGGGTTGGCAATCGCGTTCGCGCTGCAACGCGAGCGTATCGACGGCGTGACGGTGCTGGATGAGAACCCGCCTGGAGAGGAAGGCCCGTGGGTGACCTACGCGCGGATGATCACACTGCGCACTTTGAAATTCCTCACCGGCCCCGACCTGGGGTTTCCCAGCCTGACCTTCCGCGCGTGGTACCAGGCGCAGTACGGTAGACAGTCCTGGGACGAGCTGGTGCGCATCCCCCGCCAGGAGTGGATGCGCTACCTGGTATGGTTTCGCGAGACGCTGGGACTGCCGGTGCGCAACGGCGTGCGCTTGACGCGGATCGAACCGCGCCGCGAACTGCTCGCAGTGCATCTGCTGACACCGGACGGGCCTGACGTGGCGCTGACGCGAAAGCTCGTGCTGGCAAGCGGCATGCAGGGGGCCGGTGTCCCACGCGTGCCGGATTTCGTGCGAACCAACCTGCCGCGCGATGTCTGGGCGCACACCACGGACCGGATCGATTTCGCCCGTCTCGCGGGGCGCAAGGTCGCGGTCGTCGGCGCCGGTGCGTCGGCGTTCGACAATGCGGCGACGGCGCTGGAGGCGGGGGCCGGGTCGGTCGATCTGTTCTTCCGCCGTCCGGAGCTGCCGACAGTCAATTCATACCGTTTGCTGGAAAGCCGAGGCTTCTTCCGTAACTTTCCGGATTTGCCCGACGCGGACCGGTGGCGGTTCATGCGCCAACTCTTGGCGATGCCCATGCCGCCGCCGCAGGATACGGTCGAGCGGACGATGCGTCACCCCAACGTCCGACTGCATGGTGCGGCGCCGATCCTGGACGTGGTTTTTGATGCGGCACAGATACGAGTCAGAGTGCCCCAAGCCTGGCATGAGGCGGATTTCCTGATCCTTGGCACCGGGGTGGGCGTGGATCTCGCGGATCGCGTGGAGTTCTCCGCGATCGTCAAGGATATTGCGCTTTGGGAAGACCGCTACACGCCGCCGCCCGCCGAGGCCGACCCAGCGGCCGGCCGTTTCCCTTATCTGGGGCCGCATTTCGAACTCGTGGAGCAGCGGCCGGGAACGCTGCCCGTGCTGCGCAACATCCATTTGTTCAATACCGGCGCCGTCGTCAGCGCCGGGATCGTGTCCGGTGGCCTGAACGGCATGCCATGGGGCATTCCGCGTCTGGTCGCAGGCGTGTCAGCCGATTTCTATCGGGCAGAGGTCGATCGAAATCTTCGAGGAATTCGTCCATTTCGACGAACCGGACGCATGGGAGACCGAGCGCACCCAGGCAGGAGCGGTCTAATTCGTTGTCCATCCAGTCCGGTCAGCCAGCAGGCGTGCCAACGGGTTGGCGGGCTTCAACGCGATCCGTCCGGCCGCCAGCGCCTTGGCAAGATCGTATGCGCCAGACCGGAACGCGGACTCGACCAGTGTCAGGTCGATAACGTCGCGCTGGGCATGGCTGCCGCCGAAACGATGGGCGATCCCACGCACCGGCCGGATCAGCCCTACCGCCTGGTCGTACCGACCGTCGCTGAACGCCTGAATCGCGCGGCTCACGGGATGACCAACGTCACGGGTGAAGCCGGCGTTGTCGCAGTCGCCTTCAATGGCCTTACGTTGCGTCGCCAGCTTTTGCTCCGCGAGGTCGCGGCGCTGCGCGCCAACGAAAGCCATCATGGCGTGCATGTCGTTGAAGGCGTAGCTCCCGCGCCAGCGACCGGCGCAAACGCGTCCGCCAGAGCCTGCCAGCGATCGCCGACATCGATGCCCCGCAGACGCCTTGGTGCACGAATAGACCGGAGGTTGTAAGAGGCCCCTGACCTTGCCTCAAATGCGGCCGTTGGACGCCTGGGTCAATGCCTGAAGGGTGGCGGACGGTCCCTCGTTAGAGCGCATAAGTCCTTGAATTCAGATGGTGGCGGCGGGTGAATTTGAACCACCGACCAAGGGATTATGATAACTTGGATAATCTGGAGCGGGCGAAGGGATTCGAACCCTCGACCCCAACCTCGGCAAGGGTGGACGCGCCGCGACCAGTGCCGCGCCAGGCGAACCACACAGTGTCAGCAACCACCGTTCCAACAGCAGATGTTAGAACGGCGGCCGCGCACTAATGCATTGATTTTCCTTGGTGCCGACGCTCGGACTTGAACCGAGGACCTACTGATTACGAATCAGTTGCTCTACCGCTGAGCTACGCCGGCGACCGGGCGGCAAGCCGCGGGCATATACCCCCTCGCCCCACATGCCGCAACAGGAGCGCACAACCTGTCCGCCGCGTCCGCGTGAACGAAAGAAGCGGGTCAGGCCGGACCTCGCCGCCATTCAGGCTATCACCTGGTCGGCCGCCGGCGGCACGAGTTGCAGCCGTGCCGGGGGCAGGCGGATGGCGCCGAGCAGCGCCCGCACCTCGGCGCGCGCCGCGATGTGGCTCATTGACAGGTGAATGCCCAACCCCGCTTCACGCACGTCCATCAGGGTCAGTCCCTGCAAATACAGCTCGCGGAAGATCACTCGTTCACCGAAGCCTTTCACCGTCCTGAAGCCGATGCGCTTGGCCAGCGCGTCCAACGTGGCACCGACGTCGCGCTTGTTGCGCGCCTCGGTCGCGCCCAGCCGGTTGCGCATGACGATCCAGTCGATCCGTCCACGATCGCGCGCGAAGCGGCGCTTGCGGGCCTGCCACACCATTTCGCTGTAGACTGTCGGATGAACCACCTCGTGGTTGTCGGGATCCACCTTGGCCAGCATGGCGAAATCCACGTAGCTGTCGTTGATCGGCGTCACCAGCGTATCGGCGCGGGAATGACCGAGCCGGCTCAGGAATGTGTCGGCACCGGGACAATCAATCACGATCACATCGCAATCGGCCATGCCGACCAGCGCCGCGTCGAATCGGCTGGTCTCGTCCGCTTCGGCCGCCGCGCGGCTGTCGAGCGTGCTGCGCTCGACCGAGGCAAATCGCGGCAGCGGCAGATCGGCACGGCGGGCGGTGACGAAAGCCTGGCGCGCCGCGAGATATTGCCCCAGTGTCGCCTGGCGTGCGTCAAGGTCCAGCGCGCCGACGTGATAGCCCTCGCGCAGCAGGCCGACGATCAGATGCATCGCCGCGGTGGACTTGCCGGAGCCGCCTTTCTCGTTGCCGAGCACGATGACGTGGGCGCGACGCTCGATCGTCACACTCGACACTGACCGGCCTCATCCATCCAGAGATGCCTGATCATGCCGGGTGGGGTTGCGTGCGTCCACCGTTCACCGGACGCGGTAGCGTTTGAGGTTCAAACCGATGCCGGCCGGTGACGCTTGCAAACCCAGGCGCCGGTCGACTTGCGTGGGTCACGAGCCGCTACCGAAGCTGCCCCGCCGCGCGCCGCAGCCGTGGCTTCGGCTGCGGCGCGGTGGCATCCAGGACGGCGTGCAGCGCCGCCACCGTCTCCGGCGGCAGCCGATGAATGGTCTGTGCGAGCCGGTTTGCCAGCGCGGTCTGCTCCGGGGTCAGTCCGGCGGTGTTGACGCTGACGCGCGGGTGCGACAGCCGGGCCAGCCGCGCCAGGTCCTCGGCGTCGTCCCAGATCAGGCCGAAGAACTCGTTCACCTGGTGCACCAGCCCGGCGCTCGGCGCGCCGCGCTTGCCATGCTCCAGCGCCGACAGATAGGCGGCCGAGACCTGCAGCTCCGCTGCCAGGCGTTTCAGCGTGATGCCGCGCTGCGTCCGCAAGGCCCGCACGCGGGCGCCGAACGGGGTCATCGGACGCGCCGCAACAGCAGCCGCACCGAACCGGTGTTGGCCGCGTGCGGATGCGCGGCAGCCAGGATCAGCGGGCGGATGTCGGGGCGGTTGAGCCATGATGGGAATTCGCGCCGGATTACGCCGGTGCCCTCGCCGCCCGCTTCCCCACCGGTGCTTCCACGCGCGCTCGCACGCGTGCTTCCACCCGTGCTTCCACCGGTGCTTCCATCCAGGCTTCCACTGGGCCTTCCGCGCCCGGTGACGATCTCGACGCAGCGCAGGCGCTCGGCATGCGCGGCACGCAGGAATCCGGACAGCGCATGGAACGCACGCTGCGCCGTCATGCCGTGCAGATCGAGCTTGCGAGCGGCGGCCAGCTTACCGGTGCGGAAGCGTTGCCAGGTCGCCTTGTCGACGCCGGCGGGCGGTCCGCCGATCGACAGCGTCGAGGCGCCGGAGCCTGGCCTCGCTGGTGCCTCGGCGCGGCGCGGCGGCGGCCGCGGCGAAGGTGGCGTTGCCGGGCCTGGCGCGGCGGCCTCGGCGTTGCCGGGCATGCGGGCCAGGACGGACTGGGGCGTGCGGCCGGGCAGTGGGGCGATGTGCCGCGCGAAGCCGGCCCAGGCCTCGCGATCGGCCTGCGTCAGGCGGTTGCCGCGACCCGGCATTATTCCGGCCTCGACGTCATGCCGGGCTCGCTGTCACGCCCGTCCCGCCATCATATCGGCCCCGCCATCGTATCGACCCTGCCATCATGCCCGCCTCGGCATTATGCCCGTCGCGGCATTATGCAAGACGGCGCGTCGGCAGGCACATCGGGGCGGCGCCGATCAGCGCCAGCACGCCGAGCGCGGCGTAGGCGTCGGCGTAGCCGTGCAGCAGGGTCACCGCCAGGCCGAAGGCCGACGGGATCACGGTGACGCCGAAGAACATCAGCGCGGTGCCGAGCCCGGTCGCCTCGGTCCGCCGCGCGCCACCCAGCCGTGCCCATTCGGCATAGGCGATGCCGGTGTAGCCGCCGGCCGAGGCGCCCGCGACCGCGGCAACCGCGACGACCAGCGGGACCGGCCAATGCGGCCCGAACTGACCGGCCGCCAGCGCGGCGCCAGCCATGATGAAGCCTTGCACCGCCAAAGTCCGCGCAGGGGTCAGGAACCGGTCGGCGGCCCAGCCCCAGATCGGCCGGCTGACCGCGCCGGTGATCTGGTAGGCGGCCAACGCCTGTCCGGCGCCGATCAGGTCGAAGCCGGCGACGGTGGTCAGGTGCACCGTCATGAACGCCATGAAACAGAGCTGGATGCCGGAGTAGAGGAAGCTCGCCAGTGCCAGCGGGACCAGCCGCGTGTCCTCGCGCAGCAGCCGGAACGGCAGCAGGAAACCGCGCGGCCCGGGCAGCCGGTAGCGCGGATTGCGCCCGGCGTCCCAACGTTCGCGCGGGCGTTGCAGCGCCAGGCACAGCAGCAGCGCCGGGATCACCTCGATCAGCAGCGCGACGCGCCAACCGGCCAGGACGGTGATCGGCGGCACGATCAGGGAGCCGAGCACGCCGCCCAGCGGCACGCCGATCTGGCGCAGCGACATCACCAAATTGAACACAAGCGGCGGGGTCTGCGGCACCAGAAGGTGGGTCGCCGCCGGCGCGTTGGCACCATAGCTGAGGCCGAGCAGCACCGCGCCGAGGGCGAGCCCAACCACCGTCCCGGTCGCCGCGGACAGCAGCATCGCCACGACAGACAGCATGATCACCTGGCAGACCCGCACGGCGCCGTGCCGGTGGATGAAGCCGGGCGAGCCCAGCGCGGAGACGATGCCGACGGTATAGACCAGCGACACGAAGGTGCCGATCAGCGTGCCGGGCAAGTGCAGATCGCGTGCCACCTCGGGCGCCACCGCGGGCAGCGACAGCATCGCCATGGTGGCCAGCGTCTGCACCGCGAGCGTCGCCGCGAGCGGCCACAGCGGCATTGCGCGCAGTGTGGCGGGTTCGGTCGATGGAGGCGGCGCGTTGGGGTTCCCACCGGGATACAGCGTGCGGTTCATCGGGGACCCTCGGCCGAGCGGGCAGGCGAGCGCACTGTGGTGCGTGCCGGAGCCGGGTCAAGCCCCGCAGGCGTTGGGGTCAGGGCAATCGACTGGCCAGCGCAAAGACCGACGAGGCCGCGGCGCCGCAGGTCAGTGGCATGTCATGGGATGGGGGCGCATGCCGGAGCCCCGGCGCAGGTGCCGTTGCAGGCGCTTCCACCGCCGGCGCGCTGCGCGGTTGGGCAGCCCGGCCGGCGCGGCGTCGGAAGCCGCCGGGCCGCGCCGTCGACGCCCCGACGTTAGCGCCGCCCCGGGCTGGTACCTGTCGGGGGGTTTCGATTTCTCCCTGTCGTACGTTTGCCCGCCCTTGGAGCATCACGGTTAAGCAACAACTATCGATCCCTTCGCCACCGATATAAACCTGCGTAACAAACCGATTGCCGCAAATAGTCATCAACATGCTGCCCAGGCGCCGATCCGCGATGGTGATTATCGGATCGTCGAATCTGGTTCTCAGAAGGCTGCGATCCTGCAACAGGTAGCGGATCCAGCGGAAGTAGCGGCGGCACCTCTGCTCCCCCTTCCTTTCTCGTTTGCGGGGCAGCGCCCTTGTGGGGTCCCTGGGCACAGGAGATCGCGACGCTTCCGATCCAGTATAGACAGATTTGGCACCGTCCGGACAGAATTCGGCAGCAATCCACGGGAAGAGGCCGGAAAATGGCTTCCGTGGCACGCCACTTTCCGTCAGCAGTACGCCCCGCGCGTGTAAGCGGCTCTCCAATGGAATAAGCGGCTCTCCAATGGAAGGTGATACGACAATGCAGCTGATGCTCTGCGCTCACCAATCAGCGTTTCCCCCGTGGGCCCGCCGCCGCGCCACCGGGAGAGGAAAAGGTTGACGCGGCGGGCCGGATGCGATCCGCTACCCGCAAAAGGGGAGCAGAGCCACAATGTCAGGCGGCTTGCTCGATGGCGACGCCAAGGCGCAATGGGTGAAACGTGTTCTCGGTGTCACCCTGCCAACGAGAACGGCGGCGACCCTCGGCCGGGCAGCGCCGGATTGGAGGGCGGCGCAGCACGGCTGGCAGGCGGCAAGCGAGGCAGTGGATCAGCAGATCGCGGGCCTGCAGGCAGTGCTGCGGCAGAGCGATGACGACAGCCTCAAGGAGATCGCGGAGTTCGGGTTGAACGGGCTCACCGGCAATCACAAAGTGCCGCTGATGACGACGCTGCTGGCGTTGGGCGATGGCGATCCTGCGACGTTGCGGAAAGCCGGGCCGAAAGCGCTCGGCTTCATCGACGCCTTCCGCAAGCACCTGGAGAACAGCGAGCAGGTAGAAGTGTGCGACAGAAATCCCTTCGGCGTACCGGTCACGATCCGCGCCACACTGGTGCCGGCCCTGGCGCAGTTGGCGGCGGCGTTGCAAGCCGCGGCCAAGCCGTGATCGCGGTATCGGGGACATGAGGCACAGGCCATGAGCGTCACCCTCGATCGCTTCGTGCGCGTGATGAGCGGTGGTGTGGTTGTCTCAGATCAGCTCGTCACCGTGCGTCACGGCAACGCGCTGAAGGCGCTTGCGGATGCCCGCGCGCAGGTGGCGCGAGTAGGGCTGGCGGCCAATCCAGCCTTCGTCGCCCGGCTCCGCACGTTGGAGCAGGGCATCACCGCGGCGATGCAGCAACCGAACAACCAAGCCAAATGCGAGGCGCTCGATCCTGTCAAGCTTAGCCTGATCGCCCTCGCCGAGCGCGCGAAGGCGGAAGCGGACGTGTGGGCCGCCGCCGCCGCCCCAGTGCGCCAGAAGTCCGACGAGGCGGCGGCGGCCATCAGCCAGGCCGATCTGGCGATCCAACAGATCCCCGATCCGGTGTTCCGCGCTCCACTGGAGACCCGGCTCGCCGATGTGCAGAACCGCCGTATCGATGCAGTGACAAACCAAGACCTGGCCGCACTCAGTCGCGCGCTGCCGTTGCTGGACGGCTGGACGACCGATGCCAACGCGATCGCGGCGGAGGCCGCGCAGGCGGCGCAGCATTTTGCTGACCGCGCCGGCAAACTGGCGCAGGTGAACGCCGCGTTGGCCGCCCTGTCGGCGGCAAACGCGAACGTCCTCGAGGCCCCGCAAAAAAATGCCGCCGACGCGGTGCTGGCCGCGCTGACCCAGCAGCGCGATGCGCTGGCCAATGCCACAGCCAACCAGATCGCCCAGGAGTTGAGCCGGGCGCGGGCGCTGCTGGCCGACATCGCGACGGCAACCGCCACCAGCAACCTGCGCGTCGCATGGTCCAACACAAAGCCGCGGCGCGACGTAATCCGCCAAGACGCGGACGACTACGCCGCCGCCGGCAAGAGGGACGCCGATGCAGCGCTCGAGGGCGGCGCCACCAAGTTGAAGAACGATCTGACGAAGCTGGAAGCGCTCGGCCTCACTAAACCCAAGGCGGCAATCGACGAGTTGCCGACGCTCCAATCCGACCACGACAAGCTGAAGGCGGACTTCAAGGACAAGGTTGCTGACTCGAATGTGCTTAAGAAGGCCAGGGATCTGATCACAGCCAATCCTGATGGCCCCGAAGCGAAGATGAAGGCGGCGCTGGGACTCGACAAAAACGGCAAAGATGTTTTCGAGCAACGGCTTGTGACAGTCTACAAGAAGGCACGAGATCTGGGTTCTCCCGAGATCAATCTCCTGAGCCCGGGCGAGGCGGTTGCCATTCACTCGTACACCTGCGGTGATTACGCGCAGATGAATGGGCTTCTGCTAGGCATTGACCCGCTGCCGGAATACGATCTCAGCGAGATGGCTAATCGTGTCTTGGTAGAACCGACCGTGGACCAGGTCAAAATCAAAAATGAGCTGGCTTGCGCAGCTCTTCAGAAATTACCAGACTGGCCCGGAGGACGAACGTTGCGTGGCCTGCGGAAGCGGTATTCCGGTGATGACGAAGATTTCCAGAAACCCACCTACACGATTAAGGCCTTTTGGAGTAGCTCCACGAGCAAGCCATTATTTGATGGACCATGGCGTTTTGAAATAACGGGAAAGAGCGGCAAGGACGTAAAGAATTTGTCAAAATATCCCAGTGAGGACGAGATCTTGTACCTGCCCGGCACCACGTTCAACGTTATTAGCAGCAGCCGTCACCTTGACGAGAACGACCGCACATGTGTTACTGTCGTTCTTAAGGAAGTCTGATGAGCGGCTCGGCAGGCGATGACCTGGACCCGGTGACGATGGCCCGCAAGCTCGAGCGCTACGAGTATCTGTTGCCGCTCATTTCGGAACGGATGATCAAGAAGATGGAGAGCGGATCGCCGCCACCGCTGGCTGACAGCGCACCGGTGCCCGTAGCCGCGCTCCCACTCCAGGCACCGCTGCCGGCACCCGTCTGGCCGACGCTGAGCCCCGATAAGGCACGCGACCGCGCGCTCGGCTGCTTGCTCGGCCTCGCCGTCGGCGATGCGGTCGGCGCGGCCGCGGAATTCAAGACGCGCGACAGTTTCCCGCCGCTCGCCGACATGGTGGGGGGCGGTCCGTTCAACCTTCAACCGGGGGAATGGACGGACGACACCACGATGGCGCTGTGTCTCGCGCAGTCGCTGCTCGCGACCGGCGCCGTCGATCAGGACGATTTCATGCTCCGCCTGCGCGGCTGGCTGGAGCATGGCGAGAATACCGTGCCCGGGAGATGCTTCGATATCGGCATCACCACCCGGGCAGCAATTGAAAACTATATCGCGACCGGGTTCGCCGCGTCGGGCCGCATGGAACCCTCATCCGCCGGCAACGGCTCGCTGGTCCGGCTGGCGCCCGTGGCTATCTTCGCCAAGAGTGACCATGACAGCGCGGAGTTCCTCGCGCTCAAGCAGTCGCGCGCGACCCATGCCCACCCGGAGTGCCTGGACGCCTGCAAGCTGTTCATCGCCCAGTTGCTCGACGCTTTGGCCGGCGCCGACAAGGACGCCGCGACGCGCCAGCGGGTGATGTCCCTGGTGCCGAAGGTGCTGTTCATTTCGGCGGGCGAGTGGCGGACCAAGACGCGCGCGCAGATCAGTTCCAGTGGCTACGTCGTCAACACGCTGGAGGCGGCGCTGTGGTCGGTCTGGCAGACCGGCAATTTCCGCGACGCGGTGCTGACGGCGGCTAACCTCGGAGACGATGCCGACAGCGTCGCCGCGGTCGCGGGGCAACTCGCCGGCGCACTGTACGGCGCTTCGTCGATTCCGGCTGAGTGGCTGGGGAAGCTGGCGTGGCGGCCGAAAATCGAGAAGCTGGCCAACGACCTGTTCGACCGTAGCCGTAGCCCGTAGCAGCAGGCGAGATTCCGGGAACTTCGAGCCGCAGTCAGGCTAGCGCGACTCTGGCAAGCTGAAGGATGAGCTGCGGACGCGCATTCACGGCTTGCGGCCCTTTACGAATCCTTCACCGGGGTCGTGGCCTGCCGGATCTAGTCGAGGCTGCTGCGTTGCTCAGCCAGACCCGACCCAACCCGGCTCCGCCAAGCTGAATTGGCTATGCGCCCGACGACCGCGTTGCCCGTATAATACCGAAGGCCGCGCTGGATCAGGTCGGCAGAGCACCAGCATTCGCCCTTGCGCGCCAAAGTTCCGACAAACGCTATCATCTAATCCGATACTAATTCCAGCCGACCGACGAAATCACCTCGGGAGCCCAGCGACCGGCCTTACCGAAGCGTCCGCGGGACAATTCCGCCCCGACGCCCGGCGCCGCGGCGCGGTATTGCCTCCGCGTGTTCCCTATGTGTCTAATTCGCCAACCAATCGCCGAGAGCCGCCGCTGCCCGCATTCGGACCGTCTCGGACACCTAACAAAAGGGAGACACGAGATGGACCGCACGATCGAGCAATCCGCCATGCGCAAGGTCTACTTGCGTCTGCTGCCGCTGTGCATGCTGGTCTATTTCTTCTGCTACCTCGACCGCATCAACGTCAGCTTCGCCGCGCTGACGATGAACAAGGACCTGGGCCTCGACGCCTGGGTCTACGGGCTGAGCTCCACGGCGTTCTACATCGGCTACTGCATCTTCGAAGTCCCCAGCAACATCGTGATGGAAAAGGTCGGTGCGCGCCTGTGGATCGCGCGTATCATGATCACCTGGGGGTTGATCTCCGGCGCCACTGCTTTCGCCGTCGGACCGAACAGTTTCCTGTCGATCCGCCTGCTGCTGGGCGCCGCGGAAGCCGGGCTGTTCCCCGGCATCATCCTGCTGTTCACCTACTGGTTCCCCGATCACCACCGGGCGCGCATCGTTTCGGGGTTCACCCTCGCGCTGCCGGTGTCGGTGGCGCTCGGCGCGCCGATCTCCACGGCGATCCTTGGGATGGACGGCGTGCTGGGCATCGCCGGATGGAAGTGGATCTACCTGCTTGAAGCAGTCCCGACGGTGCTGATCGGGTTCGTGGTGCTGGCGTGGCTGACCGACAAGCCGGCGAAGGCCGCGTGGCTGACGCCGGCGGAGCGCGACTGGCTGGTCGGCCGGCTGGCGGCGGAACGACGCGCGGTGGAGGCGGGCGGCAAATTCAGCATCTGGCAGGGGATGGTCAACCCGAGGATCCTGTTGCTGTCGGCGAACTACCTCGGCATCGTCACACCAAGCCTGGGCCTGCTGCTGTTCGCGCCGCAGATCATCAAGTCGCTCGGCGCCACCAACATGCTGACCGGCTACGCCACGATGCTTGCGTATGTCTGCGGCGCGCTGAGCATGATGTTCTTCGGCTGGATCTCCGACCGTTCGGGCGACCGGCGCTGGACCCTGGTTGTGACCTGCCTGCTGTCCACGGTGGGCTTGGTCATGGCGGGGATGACGATGGGCACCTGGTGGTCGCTGGTCGGGATGTGCCTGTCCACCGCGGGGTTCTACGGCACCAAGGGGCCATTCTGGTCGATGCCGGGGATGCTGCTGACCGGCACCGCGGCGGCGGCGGGGCTGGCGTGGATCAACTCGATCGGCAATGTCGGCGGCGCGCTCGGCCCGGCGCTGGTCGGCTGGCTGAAGCAGACTACGGGGAGCTATTCCGGCGGGTTGTATGGGCTGGCGGTGTTCACCGGGATCGCTGCGCTGATCGCGCTGTTCTCGCTGAACATCCCGAGTGCGAAGCAGCGCGCGGTGGAGGCCGCCGCCGCCGAGTGATCGGCACTTGTGGCCACGGTCACCGTGGTCACGCGCCGCCGCGCGACCGCGCGGAACGGCGGCATGGTTGCAGCGTTCGGGCAAAGGACCCCGGGTGTTCCCGCGTCGGTAAGCAGAATCCACGGCGGAGCGAGCGAGAACTCGCCGCGAAGAGACGACCCAGCCTCGAGGACGGTGTCGTTCACATCGCCCCGCGTGGCCGGCGGCCGGGAGTCCCGGTCCGCCGGCCACACAGTGGCCCGCCGCGATGCGATCCGTGGCGCGCTTCAACCGCCGGTTCGACCTGGCCCCGGCATAGCGACGGCTCAGGCGTGCGGCGGCTTGTATCCGGTCTTGGTGTTGTGTGCCTGCTTCATCGCCGCCTCGGCTTCGTGGGCGGTCAGCAATGTCGTCGTCTCGAAGCGGGCGAACGCCCCGGTGGAAGCCGCGGACATCGAGCAGGCGGCGGCGTGCGTGTTGTCCGGGAACTCGCAGATCGCGACCCCGTCATACTCACCGAAGGCGATGTAGTAGCTGTGCAGCTTGCCACCGAAGCCCTCGACGAGTGCCTTCGCCGCGCCGGTGCGATCGTGCGGCTTGCCGACCAACGCCTTGGCCGAGGTGTCGGTGAACTGCCAGCGAATCATGAAGTGAGACATGGCGTCCTCCTTGTTTTCGTGTGTTGCCCGAATTTTCGAACGAACGACCTGCCCTTTGCGGGCGGACGAGATTTCGGGCTTCGGTTGCGGTTTTCAACTACTATGGCCGGTGTCCGGTCGGCGTGCCTGGCACGAGAGGCCGGTGGGAGAGGATGGTGGGATGACGCGCCCAGCGACGCGCGATCAACCCGCTCCACGAGCTTCGCGTCCTCCGCGGTGGGGCTTTTTTGTTGCGATGCGTCGCAACTTCCCGGACACCATGAGGCCGGATAGAGCGGCGCGGGTGGCACACCCTTACCCGGGTCGCTTCGCAACCCAACCCGTTGGCAGGGCAGGTGGAGAAGCGACGGCGTGCGCTGTATCTCGCTGTCCTTCGGGGCTATCCTTCGGGGCTATCCTTCGGGCCAGTTTCAGCCGCCGCCCGGCACCCACAGAACGTCCCCGGCGCCATCGGCATTGCAGGCGCGCGCCAGCACGAACAAATGGTCGGACAGGCGGTTGAGGTAGTGGATCAGGACCGGGTTCAGCACCTCCGCCGCCGCCAGCCGAACCACGTCGCGCTCGGCCCGGCGAACCGCGGCGCGCGCCACATGCGCCCGCGCGGCCGCCTCGGTTCCCCCCGGCAACACGAAGCTGGTCAGCGGCACCAGACCGGCGTTCAGTGCGTCGATCTCCGCTTCCAGCCGCTCGATCGAGACCGCCGTCAGGCGCAGCCGGTCGCCATCCGGTCCGGGCACGCAAAGATCGGCCCCGACATCGAACAGATCGTTCTGGATGCGTGCCAGCATCGCATCGGTCTCCGGCACGCCGGCCACTGCGCAGCGCAGCAGGCCAATCGCCGCGTTGGCCTCGTCCACCGCGCCCAGCGCCTCGATCCGCGGCGCGTCCTTGCCGACCCGGCTGCCGTCGCCGAGCGAGGTTTTTCCCCCGTCGCCGCCGCGGGTCACCACTCTGTCGATGCGCACCATGACCCGGGCCTCCTGAACGCCTGCTGGGCACCTGCTGGGCAACCTGTCGGGCACCTGCTGGGCTCTGGTGGGTGCTAATCGAACCGCGCGCACTAATCGAGTTGGAAATTAATGCGCAGCGGCATGCTTGACGGGACCGGCTGACCGTCCCGCACGGCCGGCACAAAGCGCCAGGTCACCACCGCGTCGCGCGCGGCACGATCGAGCAGGCTGAAACCAGAGCTGCGCGCGATGTCCACGCCGGCGACCAGGCCCTGCGGCGAGACCCGGATCAGCAGGATAACCAGGCCCTGTTCGCCGCGCCGCACCGCCTCATCGGGATACTCCGGCTCGCGATTGCGCACCTTGGGGTCCGGGCCGGCGGGGATCACCGCATCGCCCTCCACCAGAACGTTGCTCAGGCTGTCGGTGCCGCCGAGGTTGATCCGGGGGGTGGAGTCCGCGTTGGGCGCGGGCGGTGCGGGGCTGGCTGGCGCGGGAGCCTGCATCGCCAGGGCAGGTTGGGACGGGACGGCAGGCTGGGTCGGGCTGGGGGGACGCGGCGGCGCGGTGCGCTCCGCCACCTGGGGCTTGGGCGGCGCAGGGACGGCAGGGGACGGCGGCGTGGCGGGTGACGGGGGCGGCGGCAGCGGCAACACCTCGGCCTGCCGCGCGTCGGGCGGTGGCGGCGGCGGTGACGGCGATGCGCTATTGGCCGTCGGCGGTTGCGGCGCCGGCGGCTGCGGTGCGGGCGGCGGGGCCGGTGGCGCCGCAGCGGACGGCACCGCGGGCGCGGTCTTGGCGGTCTGATCCGGCAGCGGTGGCGCGTGACCGGTGGTGCGATCCTGCCCTTTCTGCTCAATCATCATCAACTCGACCATCGGCGTCGCGTCGATCGCCTCGTGCGCGCCCTGCCCCGCCCGGTCGACCACTATCAGCAATGCCGCCAGCACCCCGGCATGCAAGGCGAACGACACCAACGCGGCCCAGCGCAGGGCCATCTCCGATCGACGCTGCCGCATCAAGCTCAGCGCCGAGCGCCGTCCGGCACCGCGCTGTCCGGCACCCTGGCGCCGAAGACCGCCATCACTGACCAGGTTGCCGACGTCCGCCATCACCGGCCAGGCTCCCGAAGTCCGCCATCACTGCCAAGCGTCGGGCTCAGGACACCGGCACCTGGTTTGCAGTGGCCCACCGATCCCGCGCGCTGGCGGCGAGCGGCGGCGAGCGTCCGCGGCGGACCGCCAGTTCACAGCACCAGCACGCCATGCTGCTTCGCCTTGACCTCCGGCTCGACGTGGATGGTGATCTCGAGGTTGTTCATCTCGGCCTTCAGCGTCGCCTCGATCCGATCACAAATGGCGTGCGAGTCGGCCACCGTCATCGTCCCCGGCACCACCAGATGAAACTCCAGGAAAGTTAACCGCCCGGCATAGCGCATGCGCAAATCGTGCGCCTCCAGCGCGCCCTCGGCGCTCTCGGCGACCAAGGCACGGATTCGCTGGATCACCGCGGCCGGCGGCGCGGCGTCCATCAGCCCCCCCACAGACGACGAAATCACGCCAATCCCGGCAATCAGCACATAGGCCCCGGTGGCCGCCGCCAGCAGCGGGTCGAGCGGCAGAAAGCCGGTCAGCACCACCACGCCAACCCCGAGCGTCACCCCGCAGGAGGTCACGACATCGGCCAGCAGATGACGGCCGTCGGCGACCAACGCGGGCGAACTCAGCCGCCGACCAACACGCAGCAGCACCGCCGACCACACGCCGTTCAGCACCGTGGCGACGGCATTGAGACCAATCCCCTGCAAGGGATTCCCCAGCGGGCGCGGATTGTTCCACACCTGCCACGCGTGGCGAAAAATCAATAACGAGGCGACGACAATCAACACGCCCTCGATCACCGCGGCAAAGAACTCGGCCTTGTCGTGCCCGTATGGATGATTGGCGTCCGCCGGCGTCGCGGCGACATGCAACGCCGCAAACGCAATCACGCCAGCCGCGACATTCACGGTGCTTTCCAACGCATCCGAGAACAACGCGGCACTGCCGGTCAGCCACCAGGCGATAGCTTTCATCGCCAGCACCACAATGCCTACGCCGATGCTGCCAATCGCAATGCGCTCGCCACGCCCCATCAGCGGCCCTCTAGCAGAGACCGGGGGTCGCGTGAACGAAGGAAGCCGGGGCTTTGCCCCGGACCCCACCAAGGGACGCTGCCCCTTGGTGGGGTCCGGGGCAGAGCCCCGGCTTCCTTCGTTCACGCCAGCCGCGATGCCTCGCGCAGGTCGGCGACGAGGGCGGCGTATTCGCGGGCGCGGGATGTTTCGTCGGGCACGCGCAGGATGAAGGATGGGTGGACGGTGATGAAGGCTTGGGTGCCGTCGGGCAGGCGGAGGGGTCGGCCTCGCTCGCGGCCGATGGTGACGGGTCGGCCGAGCACCGCGCGGGCGGCGGTGCCGCCCATCAGGATGGTCAGGCGCGGGCGTTGCTGGACGCGTTCGACGTCCAGCCAGAAGCGGCAGACCTGGATTTCCGGGGCTTCCGGGGTTTGGTGGATGCGGCGGGTGCCTCGGGGGGTGAATTTGAAGTGTTTCACGGCGTTGGTGATGTAGATGGTGCGGCGATCGATGCCGGCTTCTTCCAGCGCGCGGTCCAGAACCTGGCCGGCGGGGCCGACGAAGGGGCGGCCGATCACGTCTTCCTGATCGCCGGGCTGTTCGCCGATGAACAGCAGGGGCGCGCCGGCGGGTCCTTCGCCGAACACGGTTTGCGTCGCGGGATCGCCGAGCGGGCAGCGGCGGCAGGCGCTGGCGTCCCGCGCGGCGGCGATCAGGGCTGGGTCGCGGTGGGCTGGCAGGACGACTGGTCCGATTGGCGGTCGGTCGGGGGGGCGTGGGTCTTCATCGAGCGCCTCGGCGGGCGGGATGGCAGTGCCGCTGCGCGCGCTGGCCAGGATGTCCGAGCTGTAGTCGTGCCATTGCGCCGCGAGGGCGGCGTCGTCCGGCACCAGGGCGGGGTCAAGGCCGGGGCCGAAGTGCAGGCTTGTGCCATCCCAGTAGGCGCTGGCGTCTGGGGTCAGGATGGCGAAGTGGAGCTTGGCGAAGCGGTGGGCGAGGAGCTGGGCGTTCGCTTCCAGCACGAAATGCGCTGGCGTGTACCAGCCGAGATGCAGCGTGGGCCCGGGTGGCGTGGGCTCGGGCGGCGTGGGCCCGGGCGGCGTGGCGTTGGTGTCGGGGACCGCCAGGAAGCGCAGGTGGGTGCGCATGCGGTGCGCCTCGGCCCGCACCGCGAGGGCGAGGTGGCGGGCGCGAGTCAGTTCCGGGTCGTCGCGCTGTTCCAGCACCGGCTCGCCGGCCTGCGCGCGCCAGACCAGGCGGTAGAGCAGGTCGAACCGGTCGGGATCGCGCGCCTGGATCACCTGGGCGGCGAGCGCCACCAGCGCGCGGGGTACGCCGAAGCTGCCGCTGCCGTCGGGCAGTGGGTCGGCGGTCGCACCGATCGACCAAATCAGGGTCTCCGGGGGCGTGCCGGCGAGCACATGTGCCCTGGTGGCGGTGCGCCAACCGTCCCAGTCGGTCTCCCGCGTGAGGACGATGCGAGGCATGGCTGGAGGGACCTTATTGCAACACCTGGCCCGTGCTGGAACTGGCTTGGCCGGGCATCACAGCACCAGCCGGGGAGGCTGCACAATGGCCTGCCACCATGAGTACTCGGGGGTGTTGCGGGCGCCTGCGCCGCATCCACCCCTCATTGGCGGAGGTCGTGTCGCGCGGCAACTCGAATGAGCGCGGTGCGGCGCCGAATGATCGTCTCGGGTCGGGTCTATCGGAACGGATCGCCATCGAACTGCGGCCGGTCCAGACGGCGTCTTTCCGCTGCCCGACCGGCGCCATCCTGGTGGTCTCGATCTTGATCTCCCGGCCCGTCCGCGAGGCGGGCCGCCGGCTGGCCGAAGACCGGTTGACCGAACACCGGGCGGACGAAGTTCAATGCGTCTTGAAGCGACTCGAAGTGGTGGATTTCCGGTTTGTGACGGACATGCAGGACAATCCAGACGTCACTGTGAAACGGCGCGTGGATCAGGTGTGTGAATGCACCATCCCCGTCCGCGGAAATGGCAATCCGGCGGTAAATGGCCGGGTCATCAGTCCGTCGTTCACTGACGTAGGCCGATGAGACATTGCCTGCCGCGGCCAACCACTCCGCCACAAGGTCACGTTCGTCGGGCCGGAGCGGCCTGGCGGGGAAGGTCTGCTGGAGATCTATTGTGCGACCCGGCATGGGATTCCAACCGAAACATTCCGCGGCATGATATCACCGCGAGGCTGCAAAATGGTTGCAGGGGGGCTTTACGCGCTGCCGCCAGGACATCTGGGATCGGCGGCGGCGGAAGGCCCCACTGATCCCCTGGGGCAGGGCAATGACCTTCGCCATCATGCCGCGACAGTGCGAGATGTCCGGGCTGGCAGGTTTGGGCTAACAGGTTTCCTTCAATTCCTTGCCGATCTTCCTGGTTGCCTTGACCTTGATCGCCTCAGCCACCACGGGGTCCGCCGGCGCGTCGACCTCGGCTGGTTGGCCCGCTGGTTCCTCGGCGGCGTTGGCCTGAGCGTCGTAGTCGATCGCCATCTTGAGCAGCCTCTGCTTTGAGGCTTCGCGGTCGACGGTGTCGGCCATGCCTCGGAATCGTGCTGCCTCCTGGCGGAGAAACTGCGGTGTCATCGCGAATCCTTTCGGGGTTCTGGGAGCCCCTAACGGCAACCATACAGGCGCTATCGGATGTCGGGATGACAATGGGGGCGCAGAGGATGTGTGTATGCGGTGCGCCGAGCACAAGCCCTGCCGTGATTGAGGCAGACGCGCTCGTTCCATCGCATCATGTGCCGGGTGGGTCGGATTGATCGGCGCACTTGTACCGGTACCGGCCTTCCGGCGATTCGGCTCTTCGCAAGGTCGTCGGCCGGCGGGCACGGCACCTTATGCGCGAGCGTCAACCGTGCCCCGTTGCCTGCCCTGGTGGCAGCCGGTGGCCGGGCGTGGTTAGCTCGCTTGCTGTCGGGGGGGGGAACCGAATGCGGATAGCACCGGAGATATATGCGCGCATCGGCGCCGCGGGGACGGCGGTGTTCGCCCGCGACGGCCGGACATTGTTTCATTTGCGTGGTGCGGGCCTGCCACAGGCCTGGGCGCTGGATCTGGACACCGGCGCCGCGCGGCAACTGACCGATCATGACGAGAAACTGGCGCTTCTGCGGCGAAGTCCGACGGATGACCGGCTGGTCTATGGCATCGATCGCGGCGGGGACGAGCGCCAGCAGCTTCTGCTGATCGATCCGTCCCTGATTGATCCGGGCCCGATTGATCCGGCCGCGATTGATCCGCGTATGGAACATGCATCGCCGCGGGCGCTGACCGACGATCCGGCGGTGATCCATGACTGGGGCGCCTGGTCGCCCGACGGCGCGCGCATCGCCTTCGCCGCCAACGCGCGCGATCCGGCGCATTTCGATGTCTATGTGCAGGATGTAATCAGCGGGGCGCGCGAGTGCGTTTACCAGGCCAGCGGCCCGGGCAGCGGGATCATCAGCGTCTCGGGCTTTCGCCCGGATGGCGCGGTGCTGACACTGCTGGAAGATCGCGGGTACGGCGACATGTCGTTGCTGCTGCTGGATCTTGCGTCGGGGCGGGCCGCGGCGTTTCCAACCGTATCAGGAACGAACTACCAGAGCGTGCGATGGGCGAGCGATCGGCGCACGCTGTTGGCGCTGACCGATCATGGTGGCAGCAATTTCCTGCGGTTGTGCCGGCTGGATCCGGATAGTGGCGCGGTCGCGGTCGTATACGCGGCGGATGGGCGCGACGTCGAGGCATGGTCGATGTCCAGCGACGGCGCGATGTTGGCAACGATCGAGAACGATCGCGGCTATTCCGTGCTGCGTGTCGGTCCGGCGGACGGCGAGCGTCCGATCGTCGCCGGCCTGCCGCGCGGCGTGATCAGCGAGCCGGCTTTTTCGCCGGACGGAACAAGTCTCGCGTTCACCGTGGCGGCGCCGACCGTTCCCGCGTCGATCTGGTTGTGGCGCGACGGGGTCGTGCGCCCGCTGTTGCAGCCGGAGGTGACGGTCGATCCCGCGCAGTCCGCCGATCCCGCGCGGTTCGTCGATCCCGCGCAATTCGCCGATGCCGCGCGGTTCGTCGATCTCGAACTGGTGACGTGGGATAGTTTCGACGGCGTGCGCATTCCCGGCTGGCTGGCGCTGCCGGCGGGTCCCGCGCCGCGCGACGGCCATCCCGCGGTGATCTGGGTGCATGGCGGGCCGGTGTCGCAGACGCGGCCAAATTTCCGGCCCGACATCCAGATGCTACTGGCCCAGGGTTTCGCGGTGCTGATGCCGAACGTGCGCGGCAGTTCGGGCTATGGTCGAGCCTACACGGAAAGCGACGACGTCGGAAAACGTCTCGACTGCGTTACGGACCTGGCGCATGGCCGGAACTGGCTGGCGGCGCACCCGGCGATCGATGCGGCGCGCATCGGCATCATGGGCCAGTCCTATGGCGGGTTCATGGTGAACTCGGCGATCACCGAACACCCCGATCTATGGCGCGCCGCGGTCTGCTACTATGGCATCGCCGATTTCGTTACGTTGCTGGCGGGCACCGGACCGTGGCGGCGCAACCATCGCGCGGCGGAATATGGCGATCCGGTGCGTGACGCCGAGCTGTTCGCGCGCATCTCGCCGATCCATCGCGCCGAGCGCGTCCAGGTGCCGGTGCTGCTTGCGCATGGCACCCGCGATCCGCGCGTGCCATACGGCGAGAGCGAGCAGTTCGCCGCCGCCCTGGCGGAACGGCAGAAGCCGGTGACGTTCCTGAGTTTCGATTACGCCGGCCATGGCTTCATTCGTCCCGCCGACCGGTCCCGCGTCTACCGCGCGGTCGCCGATTTCTTCACCACGCATCTGGCTTGAAGGAGCGTCACATGTCTCTTGCTTCGCCCGGTTACCTCTCCCCCCGGGCACACCGCCCGCTGATCATGGGCCGCAACGGCGCGGTCGGCGCCAACCATCCGCTGGCAACGCAGGCCGGGCTCGACACGCTGCGCGCCGGCGGCAACGCGGTGGATGCCGCGGTGGCGATCTCGCTCACGCTCGGCGTGGTGGAGCCGGGCATGTCCGGACTGGGCGGCGACGGATTCTATCAGGTGTACACGGCGGCCGATGGTGTCTCGCGTTGCTGGAATGCGACCGGCGCCGCGCCGCTCGCCGCAACCCCGGAACGATTTCGCGCACGCGGCATCGCGGTGCGTGGGCCACTGAGTGTCTCGACGCCCGGCCTGCTCGGCGGGCTGGGCGCGATGCACGCCGCGCACGGCGTGCTGCCGTGGCAATCCTTATGCGCGCCGGCGATTGCGCATGCGCGGGAAGGCTTTGCCGTCAGTCATCACTATCGGCATTTCGTCACTGATGTGCGGCAATTCCTGGCCGCCGACGCGCGCAGCCGCGCGGTGTTTCTGGGCGGGGTCGAGGTCGGTGCTCCGGCGCTGGGGTCGTTGATCGTCCAGCGCGATCTGGCGCGCACGCTCGAGGAAATCGCCGCGGACGGAGCCGCAACGTTCTACCGCGGAGCGCTGGCCGCGCGGCTGGTCGCGGGGATGAAGGAAGCCGGCGTGCTGGTCGATGCGCGCGATCTCGATGCGTGCCAGCCGCAACAGCAGGCGCCGATCGAGGTCCGCTATCGCGGCTTCCGGGTCACCCAGACACCGCCGAACTCGACCGGCTTCACCATGTTGCAGATGTTGAAGGTCGCCGAGCGCTTCGATCTGGCGGCGCTCGATCCGGTGCGGCGCATCCATGTGCTGGTAGAGGCGAAGAAGCGCGCGTTCCTCGACCGCGAACGTTTCGGCACCGATCCGCGCTTCGGCGAGGTGCCGTTGGATCGCCTGCTGTCCGATGCTTATGCCGATGAGTGTGCGGCCGCGATCGACATGTCGCGCGCCACCGACCTGGCGCTGGCCGAGCCCGAGGCCGCGGTTGGCGACACGACGTATTTCGCCGTCGTCGATGCGGCGGGCAACGCGGTGTCCGGCATCCAGAGCATCAACTCCGGCTTCGGCTCCGGCGTCACCGCAGGCGACACCGGCGTGCTGCTGAACAACCGCATGGCGTATTGGCACCTGGCGCCAGGTCACGCCAACCGGCTGGCGCCGGGCAAGCGCGTACGGCACACGATGAACGCGCCGATGGTGTTCAGGGGGAAAACCTCTGGGCGGTCGAGGGCACACCCGGCGCCGACAACCAGGTGCAGGTGAACTTGCAGGTGTTGACTGCGATGATGGATTTGGACGCCGATCCGCAATGCGCGCTGGAGTCACCGCGATGGACCTCCAGCCAGTCGGGTCAGGGAGCGAATTGGCCACATGAGGGTGACGGTCGGCTGACGATCGAGCCCGGTTTTGGCGCGGATGTGCTGGCGGGGCTGGAACGGCTTGGCCACCGGTTGAATCGTGTTGGCCCGCTGGAAGGCCCGTGCAGCGTGCAGGCGATCCGCGTGCTGGAGAACGGCGTGCGCATGGCGGGATCCGATCCGCGGCGGGACGGCTGGGCGGGGGCGTATTGAGCGCGAACCAGGAACCGACCGCGGTCGCGCTGCGTCGGCCGTCGGTCGATATCTGGTCGTCGGCGTGGACGCTGCTGGCGCTGGCCAATCTGTTCTGGGCCGGCAACATCGTGCTGGGCCGCGGCGTGGCCGGCCTGGTACCGCCGGTGGCGCTGGCGTATATCCGCTGGACTGGCGCGTTCCTGATCGGGCTTGGGTTCGCCTGGCCGCATTTGAAGCGGGACTGGCCGGTGCTGCGCCAACAATGGAAGTTGATGCTGTTGCTGTCGGCAACCGGCATCGCCAGCTACAATACGATGTCCTATATCGGCCTGACCGAGACTACCGCTCTGAACGTGCTGCTGTTGCAGTCGGCGATGCCGCTGGTGATCCTGCTGTGGGCGTTTGGATTGTTCCGTGACCGTCCCAGTCTGGCACAGGCGGTGGGCGTGCTTGTTTCGCTCGCCGGTGTGGCAACGATCGCCGCGCAAGGCTCGCTGAGCAGCCTGCTGCACCTGTCGATCAATCGCGGCGATGTTTGGGTGCTGGCTGCGATGGTGATCAACGGCAGCTACGCGGCAATGTTCCGCCACCGGCCGCGAACGCATCCGATGAGCTTCCTTGTAGCGACGATGGGCTTGGGGTCGTGCATGATCCTGCCGTTCTTCGTGTGGGAACGTGCGACCGGGGCGACGATCGGCACCGACTGGCAGGCCTTCGCGGCGCTTGGCTATATCGCCGTGTGCCCCTCTTTCATCGCCTATCTGTTCTTCAACCGTGGCATCGAACTGATCGGCGCGGCGCGGGCGGGCCAGTCGATGCATCTGATGCCGGTGTTCGGCGCGGTGCTGGCGGTGCTGTTCCTGGGCGAGCGGTTCCATCTGTATCACGCCGTCGGCATCGCGCTGATCACGGCGGGGATCGTGCTGGCGTCGCTCAGGCGGCGGGCGGCGTTGGGCGCCGCATGACCGCGCGCGTCATTCGTGTGCGACGCCGGTTGCGGGCTCCGCTGATCGTGGCGTTGCTGCTGCTGACGGCGGCCGCGCCGGACGCGCCCACTGCCACATCGGCGCCAGCCGCTACGTCGGCGCCGGCCCCGCCGCCGGTGCCTGCTCCGCCGCCGGCACCGTCAACATTGACGGCCCCGTCAACATTGACAGCACCGTCAACGTCGACTGCACCGGCACCGGCAACGCCGGCAATACCGACAACGTCGACCGCACCGGCAGCGCCAGAGATACCGACAACGTCACCGACACCACCGACGTCACCAGCACCGGCAGCACCGGCAACGCCAGCGGCGCCGTCGGCGTCACCAGCACTGCCGACGCCGCCATCGCCGGCGGCGTCGGGGGCATCGTCAATGCCGTCGGCAGCCTCGACACCACCAGCAGCCTCAGTGCCGCCCACGGCGCCGGCACCGTCCACGCCGGCGACAGCCCCGGCATCATCCGTCGCGAAGCTGCCGTCCAGCGTTGCCCTGCAGAAAGTCGCCCCGGCAGATGCGATGCCCGTCTTGGGACTCCGTGTCGTCGGGCCGGCCGGCAAGGACATCGCGCGGCTGGTGGACGTGCTGGTGGACGCCAACGGAGAGCCGGTGGCCGCGGTGCTCGACTTCGGCGGCTTCATGGGCGTCGGCAGCCGAAAGATCGCGGTGCATTGGAGCGCGCTGCATTTCGAGCCCGCCGAACCGACCCAACGCATCGTCTTGTCGTTGACGCTGGACGAGATCAAGGCGGCGCCCGAGTACAAGAACCCGGAGAAAGCAGCGCCGGTGGTGGTGCCGGCAGCGACCGAACCCAAGCCGGGACCGCAATAATCGATGCCGGCCGAGCATCCGGCCACACCCCGCGCCAGGCGCGGCCTCGATCTGTTGAATTTCTTCATCGCCGACGTGCAGACCGGGTTCGGGCCGTTCGTCGCGGTGTATTTGACCGCGCGGCATTGGACCCAGGTGGAGATCGGCTTCGCCCTCAGCCTCGGCGCGATGACGGCCATGGTCAGCCAGATTCCCGCGGGCGCCCTGGTAGACGCGTTGCGTGGCAAGCGCGCCGCGGCCGCCGCCGGCATTGTGGCGATCGGCGCCTCGGCGCTGCTGCTGGCGGTCTGGCCGGTGCTGCTGCCGGTGCTGGTGGCGCAGGTGCTGCACGGCTTCGCGAGTTGCGTGCTGATCCCCGCGATCGCCGCGGTCAGCCTGGGGCTGGTCGGACATGCCGCCCTGGGCGAGCGGCTCGGGCGCAACGCGCGCTTCGCGGCGCTGGGCAACGGGCTGGCGGCCGGGGTGATGGGGGTGATGGGGAGCTATGTCTCGGAGCGCTCGGTGTTCGTGTTGACCGCGGCGCTCTGCCTGCCGGCGCTGGCGACGTTGCCGTTCATAAGAGGGGGACCGTTCATAAGAGGGGGACCGTTCATAAGAGGGGGACCGTTTACAAGTGGGGGGCCGTTCAGCCGCGGTGCGCCGTTCGTCGATGCGGCGCCATCGCCGCCGCAAGTCGCGACGAGCCATGCGGCGAAGAGCGGGTCGGCAACGAAGATCGGAACGGAACGATCCGAGCTGGCGGTACTGCTCACCGATCGCCGGCTGCTGGTGTTCGCGGCTTGCGTGGCGCTGTTCCATCTGTCGAACGCCGCGATGCTGCCGATCGCCGCCGGCGAGGTGACCCAGCTTGAGGGCACGCGCGCCAGCCTGATCATCGCCGCCTGCATCGTGGTGCCCCAGGGGGTGGTGGCGCTGCTGTCGCCCTGGGTGGGCCGCACCGCCGAGCGGCACGGACGGCGCCCGCTGCTGTTGTTGGGCTGGGCGTCACTGCCGTTGCGCGGCGTGCTGCTGGCGCTGCTGCCGAACCCGTTTCTGCTGGTCGCACTGCAGGCGATCAGCGGCGTCAGCGCAGCGGTGTTCGGCGTCATGCTGCCACTGATCGCCGACGACGTGACGCGCGGGCTGCACAAGTTCAACCTGTGCATCGGCATATTCGGGCTGGCCGCGGCTGGCGGGGCGACACTGAGCACGACGCTGGCGGGCTGGCTGGCGGATACTGCCGGCGATCGCGTGGCTTTCCTCGGCCTTGTCGTCGCCGGGCTGGCGGGGACGGCGCTGGTCCGGCTGGCGATGCCGGAGACGCGGGCTGGCGGATAGAGTCTTCCGGGAGGTGTGGTTGGGCTTTGTCCGCGGGTCGCCGATCTGGTGGGCTGACGCCGTGGTTGTGGGTGTTGGGATCTGATCACCGGAGCAGGTTCATTGTGACTGGAACTGCGGATACCGCTCCGCTTGCCGACCCTGGGCCACGAAGCGGATCAATGGTGAGGGTGGTCCGGCGGCGCGACCCTCACCCGCGTCGCAAGTGCTCCGCGACCTCTCCCGCGAAGTGCGGGAGAGGTGTAGCGCGGGACAGTCGCTCTAGCGCAGCTCCGGAATGATCCATAGCGGCTTCTCGCCGCGCGCTACGCGCTGGACGTTGTCGAAACCGTTGCGGAAGCGGGCCTGTTGGTTGTCCCAGGTGGGGCCGGCGTAGTGCGGCGTGACGATGACGTTCTCCATGCCAAACAGCGGATTGTTGGCGGGCGGCGGCTCCTGGTCGAACACATCCAGGCCGGCGCCGGCGATCGTGCCGCTGCCCAGCGCCTCGATCAGCGCCTTCTCGTCCACCACCGGGCCTCGGCAGGTGTTGATCAGATAGGCCGTGGGCTTCATCTGCCTGAACTGCGCGGCTCCCATCATGTGGCGCGTCTGCGGCGTCAGCGGCACGTGCAGCGAAACGATGTCGGAGGTCCGTAGCACCTCGTCGAACAGCCGGAAGCGCACGCCGAGCGCGTCGGCCGCGTCCTCGCTCAGCCGCGCGGTGTCGAAATACTGCACGGCGAGGCCGAACGCCTGCGCGAGGCGGGTGACCTTCTTGCCGATATTGCCCAGGCCGATGATGCCCAGCGTGCGGCCGTACAACTCATAGAGCCGCACATTGGCGACATCGTTGCCGCGCCAGCGGCCGGACGCGGTCATCGAATGCTGCCAGGTCAGCCGCCGGCAGACCGCCAGCATCAGCATGATGGCGTGCTCGGCAACCGCGATGGCGTTGGCGCCGCCGTTGTTGCTGACCGGCACGCCGGCGCGCCGCGCCGCCTCGATGTCCACCCGGTCATAGCCGGCGCTGAGCAGTTGGATCAGCTTCAGTTTCGGGGCGGCCCGGTAGAAGCTGTCGTCCATCTTCACCTCGCCGAGGCCGACGATGTATTCGGCGTCGGGGAGTGCGGCCTTGAACTCCGGGCTGTCGGCGCGGGCGACGATCATATCGATCCCGGGTGGGGCGAGTTCGCGGGCGATGTCCATCGCGCTGAGCGGGTTGTCCATCACGATCATCTTCGGGGGCATCTTCGGGGCCATCGGTTTCCTCCTGCACGGTTGGCGGGAGGATAGCGGGGTGGCGGCTGGGCGCCCAGGGGTAGATGACCGGGGTAGATGACCGGGGTAGATGACCGGGGTCGATTGCCGTTGTTCAAGGCCAACGGTTCGGGGCGTCAATCGCTCCGCAGGAAAGACCTGGCGCGGAGACAACGGGAGGGCCACGTTGGGTCGGGCGCGCCGACCGCAATCACGGCGCACCCGCCGGCAGTGGCGGTTGGGTAAGGTGCTGCAGCGCGTCCTGCAATGGCGCACTAGGGATCTTGAAAGTCCCGGTCAGCGGCCGGTCCAAAGTCAACGCCAGAAAGACAGAGGACGACAGCGACAGTGCCGCCAAGGCTGTCACCAGGATCACCACGGTGTTGCGCGGCGAAGTGAGCCCGGCGATGACGAAGATCATCGCGAGCCAGAACATCAGGATTGCAATGAACCGCCAGGTCAATGACGGCTGCCCGTTCTCGATCAGGTTCCAGCGCTGCTGCAACAGCTCCGTCATGCGGGATTTCAGAGTGGACGCGATCGAGCGATGGAACTCGTCTTCCGGCGTCAGGCGATGAATTGCGAGATCGATCCGGTTCAGTACATTACTAAGCTCGACGCTCTCCACACCGCCCTTGATCATGGGGTTAAGATGACGCGGATAATCGCCGGGCGGTGGCGGGTCATCCGGCCAGGTGTCGGCGATCGCCGCCTTGGTGTACAGGATCAGGTCGGCGCGGAGTGGATCGACCTCCGGCCCGTATTCGCGCAGCCGATGATCCAGCTCCACGATGTTGACACTGAGGCCACGCAGGCCGGCTCCGAGCAAATCGACCCGCCGTTGCGCGGACGAGATCACCAATCCCAGAACCAGTGCCACGAACGTCACCAGCAGGGTCATCAGCACGCGGATGGAGTTCAACGGATTCGCGGTTGCGATGAACCTCGCGCAGAAAGCGCTGCGCGACCTGTCCGATCCAGAAGCTGCCGACCAGGACCGGCAGGAACAGCAGTGCGACGCTCACTTCGAACATGCTTGATCCTGCTGCTGGGATGCCCCGTTTCGATGGAAGCGTGGGGGCGATCCTGGCACCTTTTTCCCGCCCCTCTCCCCGGCCGCTCTCCCCGGCCCCCTCCCCCCAGCCTTGGTCCGCTTCGCGGCCCAAGCCCTCAAGAGGAGGGGGAGAGTCGGGCCTATCCCTCGAACGGATCCTTCATCAGGATGGTGTCGTCGCGCTCGGGGCTGGTCGACAGCAGGGTGACCGGCGCCTCCACCAGTTCCTCGATCCGGCGCACATATTTGATCGCCTGCGCCGGCAGCGCGCCCCAGGAACGGGCACCGCGGGTGGACCCCGACCAGCCCTCCATGACCTCATAGTCGGGCGTCGCGGCGGCCTGTGCGCGCGGGGCAGCCGGCAGGTGGTGATACAGTTCGCCCTCGATCCGATAGCCGGTGCAGACCTTCAGCTCCGGCAGGCCGTCCAGCACATCCAGCTTGGTCAGGGCCAACCCGTTGATGCCGCCCACCTTCACCGCCTGGCGCACCAGAACGGCATCGAACCAACCGCAACGGCGGCGGCGGCCGGTGTTCACGCCGTATTCGTTACCGCGGTCGCCCAGCAATTTGCCGATTGCGTCGTGCAGCTCGGTCGGGAACGGTCCGGAACCGACACGTGTCGAATAGGCCTTGGCGATCCCCAGCACGAAGCCGATCGTCGCCGGGCCGATGCCGGCGCCCGAGGCCGCCGTCGCCGCCACCGTGTTCGATGAGGTCACGTAAGGATAGGTGCCGTGATCGACATCCAGCATCACCGCCTGGGCGCCCTCGAACAGGATGCGCTTGCCGGCGCGGCGCAGTTCGTCCAGGCGGATCCACAGCGGCTCGGCATAGGGCAGGATGCGCGGCGCCAGTTCCAGCAGCCGCGCGAGCAGCACCGCCTTGTCGAAGGTCTCGGCACCCAGGCTGGCCAGCAGTGTGTTGTGGTGGCGCAACAACTCGTCGAGTTTCAGCGACAGCGTCTCCGGCTCCGCCAGGTCGGCGACGCGGATGGCGCGGCGTGCCACCTTGTCCTCGTAGGCCGGGCCGATGCCGCGGCCGGTGGTGCCGATCTTGTGCTCTCCCCTCGCCGCTTCCCGCGCGCGATCCAACGCGCCGTGGAACGGCAGGATCAGCACGGCGTTCTCGGCGATCCGTAAGGTCGCCGGCGAGACGCGCAGCCCCTGGGCCGCGACCTTGTCGATCTCGGCGAGCAGTGCCTCGGGATCGATCACGACGCCGTTGCCGATGATGCCGAGTTTTTCGCGCACCAGACCCGACGGCAGCAGCGACAGCTTGTAGGTCTCGTTGCCCACCACCAGCGTGTGGCCGGCGTTGTGGCCGCCCTGGAAGCGCACCACGACATCGGCGCGGCTGGCGAGCCAGTCCACCACCTTGCCTTTGCCCTCGTCGCCCCATTGGGCGCCGATCACGGCAACGTTCGGCATTGCATGCCTCCAGTCGTCAGTTTTCAGTTGTCAATTGTCAGAAGCCAGTATCGCCGCGCCTTATCCTCCGAGAACTGGCGACTGACCACTGGCGAGTGATACAGCGGCGCCGTGCTTCAGAAGATGAGTGCAGCCGAGGCGTGTTGCCTCGGCCGCGGCATCATCCGTTGCCGTCATCCCGGCGATCGTCGCGTAGCCCAGGCGGCGCATGCGCGCGGCGTCGTCCTGGTCGGCACCCAGCGGCACATACAGGCGCGGCCTCGGCCGGCGCGGCGGTGCCACGCGCAGGATCGCGTCCGGGTAAAGCGTCAGGCCGGTTGCCGGCTCGGCGTCGCCACTGAGGTAGCGCCCGCCGCGGCCCAGTTCCTCGTGCCGGCCGGGGGCGAAGATCGTGATCGAGACGCCGGTGTGATAGCGCAGGCCGCGGAACTCGACCGGGTCGATGGTCAGTCGGAGCATGGGCGCGCGCGCACGGATCGCGGCGACCGTGGCGGCCAGGCCGTCGGCCAGGTCGCGCGCCGCCGGCGGCAGGTCCGCCGCGGCCAGCGCGGCCAGAGCGCGGTCGGCCGGGCCCGCGGCCAGCAGCAGTTCGGTCAGCGTTCCAGCCAGGGCGCCGGCATGGCGCTGCACCGAGGCCGCGTCCTTGCGGTCCAGCGCGCGGGCCAGCGCGGCGCGGTCGGGGCCGGTGATGCCGGCGTCGTCGAGCAGCGCCGGGCTTAGCGTCGGCACGGTCAGGTCGAAGCTGAACTGGGTCAGACCGATCGCGGCCAGCGCCTCGGCGCCGACCAACACAATTTCGGCATCGGCGGCGGGCGCCTCGGTGCCGATCAGCTCAATGCCGGCCTGGGCGATCTGCCGGTCGGGGGCGAGCTGGCTGCCTCGCACCAGCAGGCACTGGCCGGCGTAGGACAGCCGCAGCGGCCTGGGCGCGGCGGCCAGGCGGGTGGCGGCGATGCGCGCCACCTGGGGAGTGGTGTCGGCCCGCAGGCCCATCATGCGCTGGCTGTCGGGGTCCATCAGCCGGAAGGTCTGCTCGGCCACCGCGGCGCCGGTGCCCGCCAGCAGGCTATCCGCGAACTCCAGCAGCGGCGGCTTCACCCGCGCGTAGCCGTGCGCGGCGAACACCTCCATCAGCGATTCCACCGATGCCGCCTCGGTCTCGGCGTCGGGCGGCAGCAGGTCGCGCAGGCCGGCGGGCAGCAGCGCCAGGTTGATCGGATCGTCGTCAGTCATGGCGAGCATGGCATGGCGAGCGTGGCATGGCAGGAGTGGCATGGCGAGGGTGGCATCGTGAGAGTGGCACCGGTGGGGCCGCATCGCGGGGGCATCGCGGGAGCGGCATCGCGCCGGCATCGCTGGGCGGCATCGCGCGGGCATTGGAAGGGCGGCATCGGTGGAGGGGATGGGTCATCGCAGGCGGTCAGCTAGCAACAATTTGCGCCGAGCGGAATTGGCGCGCTGCGCAACCGCCAGCCGGGTAGCGCGAAATTGTGGCAGCCCCGGCCATTCGATCGCCGCACTCGCAACGTTACTAGGATGTGCAGCCAGAATGTCCGCACCCGTGATCCGGGGAGGATCGCAGGGTGGGCCGGCCAACAATGCGAGGCAATCCGCCTCGGCCCGTTGTCGTGCGGGGGGCGATGCCAAAGGACGCCAATCGGCCGGGGTCTCGGCCCTGCGCCTCATACAAGGAGAAAAACATGAGACGCCTGCATTTGATCACCCCGTTGGTGCTTGGCATGGCGATGGCCGTGCCGGGACCGGCAGCCCACGCACAGATCGGCATCGGTCTGTCCATCACAATCGCGCCACCGGAGCTGCCGGTCTATGTGCAGCCGGAGATACCTGCCCCGGGCTATATCTGGACGCCAGGCTACTGGGCCTATGCCGATGGTGGCTACTACTGGGTGCCTGGCACCTGGGTGCAGCCGCCGCAAGTGGGCCTGCTGTGGACGCCGGGCTACTGGGGCTGGAACAGTGGCGTGTATGCCTGGAACGCCGGCTACTGGGGCCCGCAGGTCGGGTTCTACGGCGGCATCAATTACGGGTTCGGCTACACCGGCAGCGGCTACTACGGCGGGCGCTGGGATCACGGTATGTTCGCCTACAACCGCAACGTGAACAATTTCGGCAGCGTTCACATCACCAACGTCTATAACAGCACCGTCATCAACAACAACAGCACCACCCGGGTCGCCTTCAACGGCGGCACCGGCGGCATCGCCGCGCGGCCGACCCCGCAGCAGGAGGCGTTCGCGCACGAGCACCATGTCGCGCCGACCACGAACCAGGTGCAGCAGGAGCGGACCGCCGCCAGCAATCCGCAGTTGCGCTATACGGCCAATCACGGTGCACCGCCGATCGCTGCGACCGCGCGCCCGGGTGAGTTCTCCGGCCGCGGGGTGGTTGCTGCCCGACCGGTCGCCGCCACAGCGGAAACCCGCCCGAATGGCGCGCCGGGCGCGAATGGCGCGGCGGAACGTCCTGCTGGCGCTCCGGGCGCGGTGCGGCCGGGCACGGAAGCCTCGCATGAGGCGACCACGCCGGCTGGGCGCACGCCGAGCACCGAGGCACATCCGGGCGTCGCCACGCCGGGTGTCGCTACACAGGGCGCGCATCCGGTCACTCCGGAGGCGCCGCGGGCAAACGCGACGAACGAGGCTCGGCCGGGGACCGCGACCCCGCATCCTGGCGTGACCACACCGGCTGGGCGCACGCCGACCACTGAGGCGCATCCGGGCGTCGCCACACAGGGCGCGCATCCGGTCACTCCGGAGGCGCCGCGTGCCAACGCGACGAACCAGGCTCGGCCGGGGACCGGGACCCCGCATCCTGCGGTGACCACGCCGCGTCCGGCGACCGAGACGCCGCACCCGACGGCCCAGGCACCGCGTCCGGCGGTGCAGGCGCCGCACCCGACGGCCGAGGCGCCGCGTCCGGCGGCACAGGCACCGCATCCGGTGGCCCAGGCGCCGCGTCCGGCGGTGCAGGCACCGCATCCGGTGGCCCAGGCTCCGCGCCCGACTGTAGCGGCACCGCATCCGGTGGCCGAAGCGCCGCGTGCGCCGGCACCGACTGTCCACGCGGCGAACGCACCTCGTCCGGCGCCGGCACCAGCACCTCACCCGGCGGCCGCGCCTCATCCGGCACCGCAGAAGGAGCAGCATAATTGATCGCACGCGGGTGATCCCACGCCGGCGGCCTCGATCGGCCGCCGGCCGGGCGATTACCAGGGCTGAGACTGGCGCGCTCAAGCTGACGCTTGGGCGCGTCATGCTGTTTGGGGCACCGGGATGGTGCACGGGTTGGCTTGACATACCCAATGCTCGCCGGAATCTGTGCCCTGCCGCATGTCCGCAAGCAAGGATCACCACAGAGACACGGAGGCACGGAGCAGAACAGCCAAGTGATCAACTTGATATTCTTCTCCGTGTCTCCGTGCCTCTGTGGTGATTTTTTATTGCAAATAGTTATCGAAGAGACAGATTTCCCCGGGCGAATGGTATACCAGCCACCGAAACGGTTGACCCATCGGCGCTGCGCCCGCGTCATGCCGTCCCCGCGCCTCCGCAGGGCATGCTTCGCCGGCATGGCGATTTGGGTGTCGCCGAAGAGTCGGCCATTCGGGTGCCAAAACGCAGATCTGCCTGCAAGCAATTAGCCCACGGTCGGTGCTGACTCGGTGAGCCTGTCACGGAAATTCCAAACGCATTCCCCTCGCGGCTGCCCTCGCGGCTGCCCTGGGGAGCGGCGGCGCATCGACTGGCTGTCTGGGGTGCTGCAATGTTAGTGTCTCCTCAATTCGCACCAGGAGACGAACATGCGACGCTTGCAGGTCATCACGCCGTTGCTGATCGGGCTCGCACTGGCGGCGCCGACGCCGGCCGCGCACGCCCAGATCGGAATTGGACTTTCCATCACGATCGCGCCCCCGGTGCTGCCGATCTACGTGCAGCCGGAGATCCCTGCCCCGGGCTACATCTGGACGCCGGGCTACTGGGCGTATGGAGACGACGGCTACTACTGGGTGCCGGGCACCTGGGTGCAGCCGCCGGCGGTCGGCCTGCTGTGGACGCCGGGCTGGTGGGGCTGGAACAGTGGCGTGTATGCCTGGAACGGTGGCTATTGGGGCCCGCATGTCGGCTTCTATGGCGGGGTCAACTACGGCTTCGGCTACACGGGCGACGGCTACTACGGCGGGCGCTGGGATCACGGCGCGTTCGCCTATAATCGCAGCGTGAATAATTTCGGCAATGTCCACGTCACCAACGTCTATAACAGCACCGTCATCAACAACAACAACCGGGTCGCCTTCAACGGCGGCAACGGCGGCATCGCCGCGCGGCCGACCCCGCAGCAGGAAGCGTTCGCGCACGAGCAGCATGTGGGGGCGACCTCGCTGCAGACGACGCACGAGCACGCGGCGGCCAGCAATCCCCAATTGCGTTACACGGCCAATCATGGCCAGCCGCCGATCGCGGCGACCGCGCGTCCGGGCGAGTTCGCTGGTCATGGCGTGGTCGCCGCCAGGCCAGCCGTGACGCCGGCCGCCGTCGGCGCGCATGGACCTACGCCCGCGGTGCACGGGGCGACACCCGGAGTGCAAGGGGCGACGTCAGCGGTGCATGGGCCGACGCCCGCGGTGCATGGGGCAGCGCCGGCGGTGCATGGGCCGACACCGGCGGTGCAAGGGGCGACATCAGGGGTGCATGGGCCGACGCCAGCGGTGCATGGGGCAGCGCCAGCGGTGCATGGGCCGACATCGGCGGTGCATGGCCCCACCAACGTCGCCGCGCACCCGAGCGCCGTCACGCCGCATGCGCCCTCGGCGGGTCCGCCGCACGTTGCGGGACCCACTCATGCGGCGGCCTCCGCACCACACCCTTCGGCTCCGCACCCGTCCGCGCCGGCACCCCACGCCGCACCGGCACCCCACGCTGCGCCCGCACCCCACGCCGCGGCAGCCCCGAAGCAACAAGAGCATAAGCCCTGATCCGACTTTGGCCCTGATCCGATTTTGGCCCTGACCAACGTTTAGCCCTGACCCGCGCCTGGCTCTGAGCTGACCAGGGGCGGCCTGGGGCCGGAGGTTGGGCCGGCGGCTATTGCCCTCGGGGTGGCAGGCGGGATTGGCCTCGGCCGCTGGCACGCGGTTTACCATTGCTTAGGCCGGCGCGTCCAAGCTGACGCCTGGGCCCGCCATGCTGTTCAACTCACCACAGTTCATCCTGGGCTTCCTGCCGCTGGCGCTCGGCGGCTTCTTCCTGGCTGGCCGGTGGTATGGCGCACGCGCTGCGCTGGTCTGGCTGGTGGCGGCCGACCTGGTGTTCTACGGCTGGTGGAACCCGCGCTACATCCCGTTGCTGGTCGGCTCGGTCGGGGCCAACTACCTGCTCGGGCAGCGCATCCTGCGGCTGGCCCAGGCTGCCCGGGCTGGCACCGGCCGGCCTGGCGCCGCCCGGTGCTGGCTGGTCGGCGGCGTCGGCTTCAATCTCGGCCTGCTGGGCTGGTTCAAATACGCCGACTTCCTGCTGCACGTTGCTGCCCCGCATGCGGCGCCGCTGGGCATCGTGCTGCCGCTGGCGATCAGCTTCTTCACGTTCCAGCAGATCATGTTCCTGGTGGACAGCGCGCACGCCCGCTGCCCGGAGGTCGGCCCGCTGCCCTACGCTGCCCTGGTCTGCTTCTTCCCGCATCTGATCGCCGGCCCGATCGTGCGGCCGTCGGAGGTTCTGCCGCAGCTTCAGGCCCGGCATCTGGCGCGACCGGATGCGGCGAACCTTGCGGCCGGGCTGACGATCTTCCTGCTCGGCCTCGGCAAGAAGCTGGTGCTGGCCGACACGTTCGGGGGGTTTGCCGATGTCGGCTTCGGCGCGGTGTCGCACGGCACCGCGCTGACCCTGGTCGAGGCGTGGTACGCGGTGCTCGCCTATTCATTGCAGATATATTTCGACTTCTCGGGCTATTCCGACATGGCGATCGGACTGGCGCGGATGGCCAATGTGCGGTTCCCGCTGAATTTCAACAGCCCGTACCAGGCGCGCGACATCGCTGATTTCTGGCGGCGTTGGCACATGTCGCTCAGCCGGTTCCTGCGCGAATATCTGTATATCCCGCTGGGCGGCAACCGGCATGGCGAGGTGCGGCGCGGGGTGAACCTGATGCTGACCATGCTGCTGGGCGGGCTGTGGCATGGCGCGGCGTGGACCTTCGTCGCCTGGGGCGGGCTGCACGGGCTGTATCTGATCGTGCACCGGCTGTGGGGCAGGCTGGGCTGGCGGCTGCCGGGGCCGGTCGGCCAGGCGCTGACGCTGCTGGCGGTGGTGGTTGCCTGGGTGCCGTTTCGCGCCGACGGGGTGGACTCGATGCTTGGGATGCTGCGCGGCATGGCGGGGCTGAACGGGATCGCACTGCCGCAGATGATCGTCGACGCATGGCCGCCGTTGGCCTCGATCGCTCGGACGGTGCCGGTGCTGATGTCGCTGGGCGAGGCGCGCACGCTGACCCTGCCGGAGGTGTCGGTTTGCCTGGCGCTGGGGTGGGTCATCGTGCTGAGCCTGCCGCACGTGCACGAATTGTCGGAGCGGGCGCGCGGGTGGGCGCTGACCGCGGGGTTCGCGTTCACCGCGCAGGCGCTGTTCTTCGCGCCGTACGCGGCACCGTTTTTGTATTTCCGGTTTTAGGGAGGCGTTTGGCGATGGAATGCCGGGTGGTTCTCAGGAAGCAATCAAGCGGACACAGAGTTCCACAAAGTGCACACAGAGTTTCACAGAGAAGTATTGATTGCGCTGCGCGCGAAGCTAACCCGTATATCCGCGCGAAGCGCCATTGCTGTCTTCTCGGTGAAACTCTGTGTGCACTTTGTGGAACTCTGTGTGCGCTTGATTGCTTGCGGTGCCGCGACACACGCGAGCCCGCGCCCGTGGAACCGTGCAGTCGCCCGGGTGCGATCGGCACCCCCGCGCGTGATGCGTATCCGGCATGATTGCGCGGTCATCATTTCGGGTGGGTATCGCCTCGAGCGCCGGAGGCTTTCGCCGGCTGGTGTGCGCCGCGCTCGCGTCTTTGCTGCTGTATGGCGTGCTGTTCGGTGTGGTACTGGATCGACCGCTGGAGCTGGGTTTCCTGGCCCGCGAGATCGATGCAAAACTGACCCGCGCCGCGACGATCCATGGCCCCAAGCTGGTGATCCTGGCGGGCTCCAACGGCCCCTATTCGCATCGCTGCGAGGTGATCGAGCCGATGCTGGAGCTGCCCTGCGTGAATGGTGGCGTCGCGGTCGGCATCGGCCTCGATTATCTGTTCATCCGTTGGCGGGCGCGGCTGCATGCGGGCGATGTCGTCTACATGCCGATGGAGCAGGAACAATACATCGCCAGGCGCCTGGGTTCCGTGCTGGGGCCGGACGCCGCCATCATGTTCCGCCATGACTGGACAACGCTCGGCGAGCTGCCCGCGAAACGATGGCTGGCCGCGTTCTTCGCGTTCGATCTGCGCACGGCGGTGATGAGCGTGATCGAGATGTCGCTGGTCGCCGCGCGGTTTCACGATCCGCGCGGCGAGATCGCGGGGACGAACAATGCGTGGGGCGACCATGTTGGCCACACCGCGGCGCGCGGCGCGGCCAACCAGGCGATGATCGCGGAAATGGCGATGCCGGCGGTCGCTGCCGGCTCGATCCGGGACGGTTACGGTGCCGGTCAGATCGCGGACTTCGTGACCTGGGCGCACCTGCATGGAGTGCGGGTGATCGGCGGGCTGCCAACCGGGCTCGACGTGGTGGCGCTGCCGGACGCTACGCAGGCGGCGATCGAGGCGGTCTATCTGGCGCACGGCGGCGATTTCCTGGTGCTGGCCAATCGCAGCCGCTACCCGCTCGCGGCTTTCTTCAATACGCCGCTGCATCTGAACGAACCGTGCCAGATTGTCCATTCCATCATGCTGGCGCGGGCGCTCGCGCCGCTGCTTGGGCGGACGGCACGGGCACCGCCCGGCCGCTTCGTGGGCAGCCCGGCCGATCCGCTGCAAGGCTGCCCCGGGGTGTCGATTGCTACGGCGCTTGCACTGGCACCGCGTTGACTGGCGCACGGTTGGCGCCGGCCCGGGTCGCAGGGCCGAGGTAGCAAACGCGGCGCCAAATCGGCATACTGCGCGGCATCGGGAAGGCGGGATGCGCTGTGCGGCGCGTCCAGGAAAAAGGCCAGATGGTGACATGATCAAACGGTTCCACGTGCTGTATGTCGGGCAGATCGACCTGGACAATGTCGGCCTGACCGGCACGCCGGCGAACGAGCGGCGCTATCCGAACGAGCGGCTGAGCGAAGTGTTCTGGACCGCGCGCCACATGGCCCGCGTGATGGATGAGGTGGGGTACCACGCGTTGTGGACCGCCGAGCATCATTTCCAGCGCGAGGGCTATGAATGCCTGCCCAACCTGATCCAGCTTGGGCTGTGGCTGGCGACGCAGACCCAGCGGCTGAAATTCGGCTGCGCGTTCAACGTGCTGCCGATGTGGCATCCGATCCGGCTGGCGGAAGACTATGCGATGGCGGACATAGTCACCGACGGACGGGTGATCATGGGCGTCGGGCGCGGCTATCACACGCGCGAGGTCGAAACGTTCGGCGCGCCGCTGATCGATGCAGAGGCGAACCGGGCATATTTCGAGGAGCAGTTGCAGTTGCTGCTGGCCTGCTTCAACGAGGAATCGTTCCACTTCAAGGGCAAGTATTTCGAGGCACCGCCGGCGGTCGATTATCGCGGCTATCGGCTGAAGGACATCACCGTGGTGCCGCGGCCGAAGCACCTGCCGGTCGAGATCTGGATGCCGATCGCGTCAGGCAAGACCATCGACATGATGGCGAAATACGGCCTGAAGGCGATGGTGACGCTGAATGGCGAGAAGATCCTGGACGACGTGGTGCGCGCCTACCACGCGGCCTGTGCCGCGCATGGCCGGCACACGCAACTCGGCGAGGACATGATGTGGGGCGCTGGGCTTTACCTGGCGGGCAGCCAGGAGGAGGCGATACGCCGCGTCGAACCGGCGCACGACGAGCGCTACAAATGGTTCGCGCCGTTCGGGTTCGTGCGTTACGCCGACGAGCACGGGCGGACCTGGGGCACGCCGGGGGCACCGTCTCGCACTCCGTCGTTGCGCGACGGGGTGGCGCAGAAGGCGTGGTTCTGCGGCACGCCCGGGCAGGTGATCGATGGGATCAAGTCGGTCGAGGCGAAATACCCGGGGCTGGAGGACTTCATGGTCCATTGGGCGGAAGGGCTGTCGCCGGCCGAGTTCGAAGAGCAGTTGCGCTGGTTCGCGCGCGATGTGATGCCGGCGTTTACCGGGCGGTAGTCAGGGGAACCGCGCGGGGTGGGACTGGCCGCGGGGCGGTAATACCATCCGCAGGAATGCCAGCTACCCGAATGATCGACTCTTCGGGTACTACCCCCGTCATGCCGGCGCAGGCCGGTATCCACGACTTGCCTTCGTTGCAGCAAAGGAAGTCGTGGATACCGGCCTGCGCCGGCATGACGGGGGGTAGCGGCCCGTGCGTGAATGTTTAGGGCCGTTGGTATAAGTGCGTGCCTGCCGCTACAGCTTCTTCGCGCGCACCGCCAAGGCGTCGAGCTTTGTGCAGGTCTGCTCGGTGACCGTGCCGTTTCCCATGATGTCGCCCAGCTCCGTCATGAGCTTCGACGTGCCATCCGGATTGGCCTGGACCTTCGCCAGGAGCACGTCGGATATGTCCGACCCCTTGTTCATCGCGTCGTCGGAGGAACACGCGGCATAGGCGGCGCACTGCAACGCGCCATACAGCGCGCAAACGGCAAATAACGTCTTAAACACTGTGACACTCCCTTGATGGTATCGGACCGATCGCCGCAGCGCCGCGGCGGAAGCTGGCCGCGACCCGCAGCAACGTCATGGCGCGCGACCCTGCCGACGAGCGCGGAAAGCCGCCGTTCGGCGGGTCTACTCGCCTACCGCGCGTGTCTTCTTGCCATCCCAGAACAGGGAGATGGTTTCGTACTCACATAGGTCAACGTTGGCCCACTCGGCGGTGTCCCCGTCGCTGTACTTCACCTTGATGTCGAACTTGCACGCCGTGCCGCCATGCGGGAACGTGATGTTCACGGCGTCGCCATCGTCGAGCGCATCCTTGCCCATGATGTCCTTGCCCCAGGAATCGCTGGAAGCGTGCGAGACATACACGCTGTCGATCTTATAGCCGGTCTTGTTGACCATCTTGAAGTCCGCGTCGTTGGCGAGCGCGCTGGTCGCCAGCATGGCGAACAGGGACAGTGCGGCGAGGGGGAGTTTGCTGAGCAGCATGTGTTCATTCCTGCAGTGCGTTCCGGGTAGGGAACAGGTTTCTCTATTGTGGCGGTTAAGGTTGCGTGGCTGTCGTGCAGCCGGAAGCCCGGCTCGAACCGAATGCGGGGTCATGGCGGGATAAAATTCGCGGCGGATTCCGGAGACGACCGCCAGGGCTCGGCGTGCCGGCCGGCCGGCGAGCGGCTGTGACGTTCGCCGACAACGCCACGATCCGCGGGGTTGTCGAGCCTGATAACGCAGCCATGCGAACTTGCCCTTGAACGATAACCTGAGCCGCTGACAAGTCTTTCGTCCACGTCGGTGTGTTGCCCGACAGTTGCATCTTGCGCCGTAAACGTTAACGAAATCTGAGGATGGGAATGCGGTTTCGATCTTTTGATCGCGGCTCGGATGGTATGCGATCGGTCCGTAACCACGCGCTTCGCACGGGGGTCGAGCCCCATAGGCATCAGGATGAGGGCCTGGTCGAGGAAGACTCTCCCCCTCCCCTTGAGGGAGGGGGTTGGGGGGAGGGGTTGGTGCCAGGGTCGCGCTGAAGATTTTTGCGCGCGGACCCCTCCCCCCACCCCCTCCCTCAAGGGGAGGGGGAGAATGTTTTGCCCCAGTCCGCCCTTATCCTGATGCCTATGGAGTCAAGCCCGGCCGTGACGATGGCGATCAGAATGCCAGCGAAGTTGCCTGCATGACCAGCGGCAGGGTGCGGACCATGGCCAGCACTGCTTCCGGCACCTGCTCGTCGACCGAGACAAGGCAGATCGCATCGCCGCCGGGGCCGGAACGACCCAGGTGGAACGTCGCGATGTTGATCCCCGCGCCGGCCAGCGTCGCGCCGAAGCGGCCGATGAAGCCCGGCTTGTCCTGGTTGGTGACGTAGAGCATGTGCGGGGCGAAGTCGGCCTCGACGCGGATGCCCTTGATCTCTACCAGGCGCGGGCGGGCGCCGGCGAATAACGTGCCGGCTACGGAACGGGTCAGCTTGTCCGCCTCGATGGTGACGCGCACCAGCGTCTGGTATTCGCTGGGCCGGTCGTGCACCGTTTCGGCCACGTCGATGCCGTGCTCGCGCGCGGCGACCGGGGCATTGACCATGTTGACGCCTTCCATCATCGGCGCCATCAGCCCGGCCAGCACGGCGGCGGTCAGCGGGCGCTGGTTCAGCGCGGCGGCGTGGCCCTCGTATTCGATGACGACGCGGCGGATCGAGCCCTCGCGCGCCTGGGTCAACTGGCCGGCGAAGCTGCCCAGGGCGCGGCACAGTTCCATGTACGGCTTCAGGCGCGGCGCGTCCTCGGCGGTCACCGAGGGCATGTTGATCGCGTTCGCCACTGCGCCGGTCAGCAGGAAGTCGCTGATCTGCTCGGCGATCTGCAGCGCGACATTCTCCTGCGCCTCGGCGGTGGCGGCGCCGAGATGCGGGGTGCAGACGACGTTGTCGAGCCCAAACAACGGCGAAGCGGTGACCGGTTCGGTTTCGAACACATCGAGTGCCGCGCCGGCGACGTGGCCGGCGATGATCGCGTCAGCCAGGGCGGCCTCATCCAGCAGGCCGCCGCGGGCGCAGTTGATGATGCGCACGCCTTTGCGGGTTTGCGCCAGCGCCTCGCGTGACAGGATGTTGCGGGTGGCGTCGGTCAGGGGCGTGTGCAGCGTGACAAGGTCGGAACGGGCAAGTAACGTGTCTAGGTCGACTTTCTCGACGCCGAGTTCCATCGCGCGTTTTTCGGCGAGGAATGGGTCGTAGGCGATGACTTTCATCTTCAGGCCAAGCGCGCGGTCGGCGACGATGGAGCCGATGTTGCCGCAGCCGATCAGGCCGAGCGTCTTGCTGGTGAGCTCGACGCCCATGAAACGATTTTTCTCCCACTTGCCGGCCTTGGTGGAGGCGGAGGCCTCGGGGATCTGGCGGGCGAGCGCGAACATCATCGCGATGGCGTGCTCGGCGGTGGTGATGGTGTTGCCGTGCGGGGTGTTCATCACCACGACGCCGCGGGCGGTGGCGGATTTGATGTCGACGTTGTCGACGCCGATGCCGGCGCGGCCGACGACTTTCAGGTTCGGCGCGGCGTCGAGCAGTTCGCGCGTGACCTTGGTGGCGGAGCGGATGGCCAGGCCGTCGTAGGGCGCGATGATGGCGCGCAGGTCGGCGGGCGAGAGGCTGGGTTTCAGATCGACCTCGATGCCTCGGCGCTTGAAGATGTCGACGGCGGCGGGGGAGAGTTTGTCGCTGATCAGGACTTTGGGCATCGGGGGGTGCTTTTTCTGTGCGTGTGCGTGATGCGGGTTCCGGGCGCTCGATCTCCGGCAAGGAAGTTTCACCACAGAGACACGGAGACACAGAGAAGAAATGAATGCGCTTCGCGCGAAGCGCCATCGTCTGCCTTCTCTGTGGCTCTGTACCTCTGTGGTGAACCTAGCTTTCTTGCCGTCGATCCGACGTCGTGAACGGTGCCGAACTATTCGGCGGCCCTTGCGGGTGCTTGCTCGGCCGCCGCGGTGGCGTACGCCCAGTCGAGCCACGGCAGCAGCGCGGCGACGTTCGCGGTTTCGATCGTGGCGCCGGTCCAGATGCGCAGGCCCGGTGGCGAGTCGCGGTGCGCGGCAATGTCGTAAGCCACACCTTCAGTTTCCAGCAGCGCGGCGATTCGTTTCGCTACCGCCCATTGCGCCTCGACGGGGAGTGCCACTACCCACGGCGCGGTCAGCTTGAGGCAGACCGAGGTGCAAGAGCGCGTGTCCGGCGCCTCAGCGAGGAAGTCGATCCAGTCGCTGCGCGCGACCCAGGCGGCGATGGTGGCGAGGCTGGCCTCGCAGCGCGCGATCAAGCCCGGCAGGCCGCCGACGCTCTCGGCCCAGCGCAGGCTATCCAGCGCGTCCTCGACGCAAAGCATCGACGGCGTGTTGATCGTTTCGCCCTTGAAGATGCCCTCGATCAGCTTTCCCCCGAGGTCAGGCGGAAGATCTTCGGCAGCGGCCAGGGCGGGGTGTAGGTCTCCAGCCGCTGCACGGCGCGCGGCGACAGGGCCAACATGCCATGCGCCGCCTCGCCGCCCAGCACTTTCTGCCAGGACCAGGTGACCACATCAAGTTTGTCCCACGCGAGGTCCATCGCGAAGACGGCCGATGTGGCGTCGCAGATGGTGAGCCCGGCGCGGTCGGCGGGGATGCCGTCGGCGTTGGGGACGCGCACGCCCGATGTGGTGCCGTTCCAGGTGAACACGACGTCGCGTGAGAAATCGACCGCGTCGGGATCGCCCAGCTTGCCGTAGGGCAGCTCGAACAGGCGGGCGTCTTTCAGCTTGAGCTGGTTGAGGATGTCGTTGGCCCAGCCGGCGCCGAAACTCTCGAATGCCACGACGTCGACGCCTCGGGCGCCGAGCAGCGACCACAGCGCCATCTCGACGGCGCCGGTGTCGGAGGCGGGCACGATGCCGAGCCGCCAGTCGGCGGGGATGCCGAGGATGGCGCGCGAGCGCCGGATGACCTCCATGAGGCGCGCCTTGGGTGCCGCCGCGCGGTGGCTGCGGCCGAGCAGCGCGCCGGCGAGTGCGTCCAGCGAATAGCCGGGATGTTTGGCACAGGGGCCGGAGGAAAAATTGGGATTGGCCGGACGCAGGTCCGGACGCGTGGCGGTTGCCATGACGGCTCTCCCTTTCAGAAGAGAAGCGCCCCGGTGGGGGGGCGTGGCCCGGCGCGGGATTTAGGCTGCGGCCGCGGCGGCGTCAATGTGGCGGGTGGGGGCGCCGAGCGGGGGCGCCGAGCGGGTGGCCTGGTCGAGGCCCGGCCATGACGGCGAGAGCGGGTCCGGCGGCAGCTTGGGGAATGACGGCGGCGCAACTTTCGCGAAATCCCGACACGACCCTCAGGTCAACCGCCCGAGGGCATGCGGGGGGCCTTATTCGGCGGCTTCGCGGCGCATCGGCCAGGCCTCGACCGGGATGCGCGGCAGTTCGAACCGGTCGGTCGTGCGGGCATACCAGCCGCCGCCATGCATGCGTCCGATCAGGTCCAGCTTGGGGGTGTCGACGTAGCAGCGCTCGGGATTGAGCACGAATTCGTCCTTGATGTGGATTGCCAGCACGCTGCCCAGCACGACCGCGCGATCGACGCCGACCTCCACGATCACCAGGCGCTCGCACTCGAACGACACCGGGCTTTCGGCGATGCGCGGCGGCGCGACATGGGTGGACGGCGCGGTGGTCAGTCCGGCCTGCTGCAGTTCGTTGATCTCCTTGTCGAAGTCGATGGCGGTGATGTTCATCTGCTCGGCAAGCGCGTTGCTGACGAGGTTGACGACGAACTGACCGGTGCGGCGGATGTTGCCGCCGGTATCCTTCACGTCGCCGGGCGCGCGTCCGCCAATGCCGATCGCGACGACCGGCGGTTTGCCGGAGACGGCATTGAAGAACGAGAACGGCGCGGCGTTCACCGATCCGTCCACGTCCTGGGTGGTTACCCAGGCGATCGGGCGAGGGACCACGGTGGAAACCAGCAATTTATACGCGTTCTCGTCCTTGAGGGTGGTCAGGTCGAACAGCATGCGTGTCTCCCGGCGTGGTGCGGTGCGGCGTGTTTCTCGGCGACAGCGTGACCAGGGCGCGGTCATCTGTCCAGCGGGCTGGATCCGTAGGGGTGGAAGCCGCAGCCGCGTCGGTGCGGACGGCCTGGCGGCGGCTGGCGCGGCGGCGGCTGGCGCGGTCGTGCAGCCGGGATGGGCGGTGGGGGTCGGCGTTGGTTGGTGGCTGTCGGGATTCTTTACATATGACTGGATTTATTTCGGGTGGTGTGTGCCAAGTCATTGTTTGCAAACCGGAAATTTTTTTGGCGGGATTGTTGCTTAGGTTCCGGCCGGCCGGGTGAGTTCGCGGCAAGCTGGCGTCAAAAGGATGAATGACTTGCGTCGATTTTGGGATTTGCTTGCCTCCGCCGCCTGGTGCGGTGCCCTGATAGCCGGTTCGGCGGCGATCGACCCGGTGGAGGCGCTGACGATCGTTCCGACGTTCACCAGTTCGATCAGCGGCGCCACCAATGCCACGACGATCGAGAGCTCCATCGATGCCGCCATCGGCACGATCAACTCGCTCTATTCCAACCCGGGGACGGTCAATATCGTCTACTCGGCGTGCGGCGGCAGCGGAGCGCCGGGCTGCGGCGGCAGTTTCCTGGCGGAGAGCAACACCGTCCAGGTCCCGGTTTCCTACTCGTCGTACACCGCGCTGCTGGCATCCGATTCCGCGTCGCATCCCACGAACACGACGCTGGCTACCGCGATTGCCAACCTGGCGTCGGGCAACAAGCCCGGCCCAGGCGGCTCGGTGATGGTCACCACCGCCGACACGCAGGTGGTGCTCGGGCTGGCCACGACTGGCTGCTACACCTCGACCGGCGCCTTCGTTGGGACCTGCGGTCAAGCGTTTGATGGCGTGGTCACGCTCAACACCGGACTGCCACTCAACTACACCACCACCCCGGCTGGCGGTCAGTTCAGCGCGATCGCTACCATGGAGCACGAAACCAACGAAATTCTGGGCGGCGGCGGCCAGGGATCGGCGCTGAACAATATTCCGTGCGGCGGCAGCAAGACCGCATATCCCAACGTAGGCGTGCTCGATCTCTATCGCTACTCGGCGCCCGGTACGCCGAGCTTCTCCAGTTGCAACGGTACCTCGGCATATTTGTCGGTGGACGGGGGGGTCACCGACATCGTCGATTTCAACAATAACCCCGCTGCCGACCTCGCGGATTTCGACCCGAACGGCTTCGTCCAATCGGCGTTCGCCAGCGAAGGCATCGTGCCCAGCTATACGACGGCCTCGCCCGAGTTCCCGATGATGCAGTCGATCGGCTACGACGGCTTCAGCAGCTCCGTGCCGGAACCGGCGTCCATGGTACTGCTCGGCTCCGGGCTGGCCGGTTTGCTGACAACGCGGCGCCGCCGCGCCGGCAAGGTCCAATAGCCGGCCGACCGCGGCATGCCGCGGTCAGCCGCAACCGGCGTTTAGCGCGCGACAACTCGATTCGAACGAATCAGAAATGAAATCCGGCCGCTTGTAAAGGCCCTTCATCCAGCTCGCCAGCATGCACAGCTCCTCGAGCTTCAATACCTCGTCCAGTGTGTTGGGTGGGAAGCGGAGCTGGAAACTCTCGGCGATGATCGCCAGCACGGCCTCGAGCTGCTCGATGACCAGGCCGCAATCCGTCTCCAGCGCGGCGGTGCGGACCAGTTGCTTCTCGTCCACTTCGTAGTCGTCGCGGATCAGCTTCACGATCCAGCGGAACATGTTCATCCAGTTCTTCACGTCGTCGGTCGGGCGCGCCATCACTGTGCTCGCGTCGGGTACGAGGGGCATCATCGGGTCGAACAGTGTTGGATTTATTAACCCCGATGGCGGAAACCTTGGCCTGCCAGGCCGGTCGGAGTTGTTTTTGGAATACGAGCGCGTGCCAACGCCGGCGCACAAGCGCCTGCATGATCACTGCTCGCCAGGCAGCCGTCGCGCGGGGGACCGTCGGTACCGTATGGAACGCGGTGCCTGCCCCACTGCTCGCGTAGGACCGGCCCGGTGCTCGCGTAGGCCGCGCCCGCCGGGTCGTTTGTACTAGCGCCGCACCTGTTCGGGTCCGGGTCATTCATCGGCGATTAATGATCCGGCGTCACGTTGCGCGAAGCTGCCCCGAGAAGCTGCCCAGACAGGAACATGACTTTATGCGGTTCGAGCGTGATCTGCCGATTGGCGTCAAGCTTGGTGCCACCGTCGTCGGCGCCTTGGCGATGCTTGGCACGCTCGCCTGGCTCGGGCTGACGACCATCGACCGGCTCGACGAGCTGCGTGCGCAGGAGACCGGCGCGACGCGATCGGAACGCCAGGTCAAGGATGCGCTCATCGCCACGCAGGAACTGCGTGTGGTGAGCCAGGAGCTGCCGCAACAGCAGATGCTCGGCGCCCTGAAGGACGTTGCCGCCCGCGCGGCGGACGATGTGAGGCGGGCGCACGATGCGCTGGAGCAGGCGCGCCAATCCGTGCCGGATCCTGTCGTGCGCCGGGATCTTGAGGCGGCGCTCGGCGGGCTCGATGCATTCGCCGCCGCCCTCACCCAGGAAGCCGAGCTGCGCAAGACGGTGCTGGCGACCCGCCAGAAGCGGCTGTTCCAGATGCGGCCGGTCTACGATCAAAGCCTGCAATCGCTGCGCGACGATCTGGCACGCGGCCAAGGGGCGCGCACCGGCGTCGACGCGGTGCGCGGGGGCGCGACGACCGAGGCCGTGGTGTCGGCGACCCTCACGCAGGCGCGCGAGGAATTCACCGGTTACGCGCTGGCGATGGATCGGCTGCAGAACGGCGCGCTGGCGTTTCTTGCGACCGGCAATTCGATGGCGGCCAACGAGGTGAAGGACGCCGCCAGCAAGGCGGAAGCGCGGATGGCCGCCCTGGTGGGCAGCTTGACCGACGACGGCATCAAGAGCGATGCAAGCACCGTCAACCTGCTGGGCAAGGGCGTCGCGCAGGCGGCAATCGAGCTGATCGAGCAGACCCGGCAGCTCGGCGTCCTGGCGAACGATCAAATCGCCGCCGCCAGCAAGACCATGGACGATGGCATCGCCGCCGCCGTCCGGGCACTGACCGCGCGGGCCGAGACCACGCATGCCGAGGCGATGGCCGATGCCGCGGCGGCGCGACGGCGCATCCTGCTGTGCGGCGGCGTCATCGCGGCCGTGCTGATTGTGTCCGGTGGCTTCATGACCTGGCTGATCGCGAGCCCGATCCGCGGTCTGACCCGCGCGATGCAGCGTCTGGCCGCGGGTGACGACACGATCGAGGTCGGTCATGCCGGGCGCAAGGACGAAATCGGCCGCATGGCCGCGGCCTTGGCGATGTTGCAGCGCGCCATGCGCGAGGCCTTTGTGCGCGGCCAGATGATAGAGCAGATGCCGATCGGCGTGATGCGCGTGGAAGCCGTCGGCGATCATCGGATCACCTACCTCAATCCGGCGGCGCGCGAGCTGCTTGGTCTTGTGCAGTCACATCTGGAACTGCCGACCGCCGGTCCGCACGAAGGTCCGCGGGACTGCCTGGGCGAGGGATTGCAGGGGGTCAGCCTCGACATCTTCGACCGCGACAGGGACGCATTGCGCGCGCGCCTCGAAGCGCCGGACAGCCTGCCGTATCGCGATCAGCTCAGCCTCGGCGACGAAACGCTGGCGCGGACGATCTCCGAGATTCGCGACCGCGGCAACGCGCGCGCCGGGCTGATGGTGATCTGGCATCGTCTGACCGGCCAGGTGCGGCTGACGGACCAGTTCGAGCGGACGGTCGGCAGGATCGCCGCGGCGGTCGGTGAGCGTGCGGAGGCGATGACCGAAACCGCGCGCGCGCTCGGCACGGCGGCAGGCGACGCCGGCGCGCGCAGCCATTCCGTTACCGTGGCGTCCGATCAGGCGACCGCCAGCGTCAATGCCGTCGCCGCCGGGGCCGAGCAGTTGGCGGCATCGATCGCGGAGATCGGCCGCCAGGTGACGGATTCAGCCAGCATCGCCGGTCAGGCGGTGACCGAGGCGGCTGCCACGGATCGCTGCATGACGGGGCTGAGCGAGGCTGCCGGGCGGATCGGCGACGTGGTGCGGCTGATCGGCGACATCGCCGGACAGACCAACCTTTTGGCGCTGAATGCCACGATCGAGGCGGCGCGCGCCGGGGAGGCGGGGAAGGGCTTCGCGGTGGTGGCCTCCGAGGTGAAATCGCTGGCGACGCAAACGGCGAAGGCAACCGGAGAGATCGGCGCGCAGATCACCGCGATGCAGGTTGCCACGGCCCAGGCGGTGGGTGCGCTGCGTTCGATCGGCGGCACGATCCAGCGCATGGCCGACATCGCGGGCACGATTGCAGTGGCGGTGGACCAGCAGGGCAGCGCGACGCGGAAGATTGCCGGGGCGGTGCAGCAGGCGGCGGCGGGGACCTCGGAGGTCAGTTCCAACATTGCTTTGGTCGGTGCGGCCGTGACACGCACGGGTGCCGAGGCTCAGCGCGTGCTCGGGGCGGCCGAGGAGCTCGGCGCGCAATCCGCCACGCTCAAGCGCGAGGTGAACGGGTTTCTGTCGGAGATGCGCAGCGCGGCCTGATGGGCGGGGGGCCGGAACGGGCGGTCCCTGCAACCGCATCCGCTTGCCGGCGACGCAACCCGAGGGCAAGCATGCGCGCATCAAGCGGAGCCACGGCGCGATGCAATACCAGGAGCATGTCGGCAAGACCGAGACCACCTCCGACACGGTCTGGCCGCCGTTGATCCACGGCCTCGCCGCCACGCTCGACATTCCGGAGACGGAACTGGCGCCCGGCGGCTTGCTGCCGCCGCTCGGGCACTGGATGTTGTTCCAGGAATGGACGCCGGCCCACGGGCTGGGCGAGGACGGCCATCCGAAGCGCGGCGGTTTCATGCCCCCGGTGCACGATCTGCCGCGGCGCATGTGGGCCGGCGGGCGGGTGCGGTTCCTGGCGCCGCTGCATGCCGGCCAACCCGTCACGCGGGTCAACACGATCCTGAAGATTGATGAGAAGTCCGGTGCGTCGGGCCGCCTGGTGTTCGTCACGGTCGGCGCGCGCATCAGCGGACCGGATGGCGTGGCGATCGAAGAAGAGCAGGACATCGTCTACCGCAGCGCCGAGGGCGCCGCGGTGAAGGCGGCTGACCCCGCTGCGCCGCCACCCACCGATGCGGTGTCACGCGTCGTCGATCCGAACACGGTGCTGCTGTTCCGCTACTCGGCACTGATTGGCAACGCGCATCGAATTCATTACGATCATGACTTCACCATGCGGCAGGAGGGCTATCCGGGCATCGTCGTGCACGGGCCGCTGCAGGCGACCTGGCTCGCCGACATGGTGCGCCGGCGCTCGCCGGGCGCGCGCATCGCCAGCTTCGCCTATCGCGGCCGGCGGCCGGCATTCCACCAGAACAAGCTAGCCCTGCTGGCGTGGCGGCAGGGCGACGGCGTGCATCTGGAAAGCCGCGACCCTGACGCCGCGGTGTGCATGTCGGCCGAGGCGACACTTGCCTGACCGTCATGCCTGATCCCCATGCCTGATTTTCATGCGTGATCCCCATGCCTGATCCCCATGCCTGATCCCCATGCCTGACCTGCATGTCTGATCCAGCACCCCGGGTCCTGGCGGTCGCGGCGCCGGGCGTGTTGACCGACACCGCCAGCGACACGCTGCGCGGCATCGGTTTCGTCGTCGTCGCCTATTTCCTGCTGACCGTCGGCGATGTCGCAACGAAACTGGTCCTGCCGGAGGCCGGTGTGGCGGGCGCGATGATCGGTCGCGGCGTGTTCGGCACGCTGGGCATTGCCGGCCTGGCACTGGCGCAGCCGGTGCCGCAGCCGTGGCGCATGCTGCTGCCCAAGCGCTGGGGCATGGTCCTGCTGCGCGCCGCGCTGTCGGCGTTCGTTTCGCTCACCTGGTACATCGCCTGGCGCACAATGAGCCTGGCGGACACCTACGCCATCGGCTTCACCGTCCCGCTGCTGATGACGCTGATGGCCATACCGATGCTAGGCGAGCGCATCCGCTGGCGCCGCCTGGCCTCCACCGTTGTCGGTTTCGGCGGCGTATTGATCATGCTACACCCAGAGGGCGAGATGTGGCAGCCGGTCGTACCGCTGCTGCTGGCCGGCATCGTCATCATGGCGCTCACCCGCATCATGACGCGCCTGCTGGCGACCACCGAGACAGCACCTTGCCTCGCGATTTGGCTGCTGATCGCGCACACGCTGGCCGGGGCCTTCATGCTGCCGTTCTATCCGCCCGCCGGGGCGCCGAGCCTGTTCACCTGGTCGGCGCTGGTCGTGGTCGGACTGGCCAACGGGCTCGGCCACTGGGTGTTCGCGCGTGGTTACGCCCTGGCACCGGTCTCGGCCCTGGCGCCATACGAATACACCATGCTGCCGTTCGGCGGCTTTTTCGGCCTGCTGGTGTTCGGTGAAATCCCAAGCCGGTCGACACTCGCAGGCGCCGCCGTGCTGATCGGCGCCGGCCTCTACAACTGGCACCGCGAACGCGTCCGCCGGGTCGCGGAGTTGGCCGGCGGGGTAATCGGGTGAAGGGAAGCAAGGCCGGGGCGTTGCCCCGGACCCCACCAGAGGGCGCTGCCCTCTGGACATCCCGCCAAGGGCGGAGCCCTTGGTGGGGGTCCAGGGGGCAGCGCCCCATAGGCGTTAACTTACCGCCGGATGGGGTAACGGACATGTGGTCTTCGTTTTCGCCTGGAGTGGGCGAGCCGGCGGTGGACATTGGGTCCGGCGTGCAGCAGATCATCGACGGTGAGGCTGCCGAGGACAGCAAGCAGCAGCACGCGCCGGGTAATGTCCCACGCGCGCCAGAGCGAGGGGATGTAGGTGGCATCGAGCAGGTCCTCAGGGGGAGACTCCAGGAACTCCTGGCTGAGATCGTCGCACAACAGGGCCAGAATGAGATGCGCGGTGAGCCAACTTCGTGACGCCCGCTCGGTGCGGGTCGGAATGCGGTCCATCCGCAGCAGGGATTTCAGTCGCTTGAACGCCAGTTCGATTTGCCAGCGCAGGCGATAGACGGCGAGCACTTCCTCTGCCGGATAGCCTTCCGCCGGCAGCGAGGTAGCCAGGATCATGAATTCCGCTGCAATCAGGCTGCGCGGATCGAGCACCTTCTGCTTGCGCGAAGCCTCGGCGCGCAACTTGTTGCGGGCGGCTTCGGTCGTCTCCGGGGTCTTGCGCCGGACGATCAGGCGCAGCGGCAGCGGCGGGTCCAGCACGCCAACCCTGGCGCGCAGGATCACTTCGTGCGGCGCCAATTCGGCCGGCAGGGTACCGAGATGGGTGATGAGATCGAAGTCGGACCCGTCCGGGCGGATCAGGCTGAAGGCGTTCCAACCCACCCGAACGATGAAATCGGCCTGATTGGCGCCTTCCTGGCGGAAGCGGTGCAGACTCGCGGCGCGGGCAAAGTTGCGGTCGCCGATGCGGATCTCGCCTGGGATGGGTGCGCCACGCTCGATCGCCTCGGCACCGTGCTTGTCGGTCAGCTCCAGCTGCGAGAAGCCGCCGCGGCCGAGATCGTAGACCGCATGCAGCCGCCAACTGGTCGTCTTGCTGCCGCGCTCGCGGAAGCAACTGCCGTCGGCATTGCGCAGGATGCGCCCAGCCCAGCGCACCGCGGCACCGGGAGCCTTGTCCGCCAACTGGCACGCCATCACGGCGTCGAGGAACTCGACCGCCTTGTCGAGCCGTTTCTTGACCGCCGGGTCGCTCATCTTGGCGAGGCCGAGCATGGTTGCCCAGGCGGCAGTTTCGCTCAGCGACAAGCCACCGGGACCGCGCGCCAGGGCAAGGCGCAGCAGGTCGGCGCCGCTGCCGATCTCGCGCTGGCGCTCGATCGCCTTGGTCTGCCGGGCAATCTGGTCGAGATCGACAGTGCCGGGAAGCTGGTGCAACAGGCTGTCGAACTGATCCGATGGGAGAGATGCCGTGTTTTGCATCCGCCCCGAGAATCCTACCGAGTCGAGCCGGGTCAAGCGGTAAGTTAACGCCTATGGGGCAAAGCCCCCTGGCGGGTTTCAGGGCAGCGCCCTGACCTTGCTTCCCTCCGCCGATTGCCCTGGCCGGCGCGCCGGCTATGTTGCATCTGCGAGCAGGACATACGAGGACGCAATGCCGTTTTTGACCGAACCTGAGCCGGAGCGCGACGTGTCGCAGCCGGTGCTTCCCGGGATCAGCCGCGTGGTCGCGGCAAATCCCGGGCCGATGACCTATCACGGCACCAACACCTATCTGATCGACACCACCGACGGCCTGGTGGTGCTCGATCCGGGGCCGGACGATCCGGTGCATGTCGAGGCGGTGATGCGCGCGACCGGCGGCCAGGTGGCGCTGATCCTGCTAAGTCACACGCATCATGACCATGTCGGGGCCGCGGCGGCGCTGCAGCAGGCGACCGACGCACCGACCGCGGGATATCGCGACAGTGGGCTGGCGACGTTCGACGCGGACATCAAGCTCGCCGACGGGGACACGGTCGCGGGCATGCTGGCGCTGCACACGCCCGGCCACGCGTCGGACCATCTATGTTTCGCGCTGAACGCGTCGGACGGGACGAAGGTGCTGTTCAGCGCTGATCATGTCATGTCCTGGTCATCCAGCGTGGTCAGTCCGCCGGATGGCGACATGGCGGCATATTTCGCCAGCCTGCACATCCTGCTGCAGCGCGATGACGAGGTGTTCCTGCCGGGCCATGGGCCGAAGCTGCCCAACCCGCGCGACTTGGTGCGCGAACTGCTGCAGCATCGCATGGCGCGGGAGCGCGCGATCGAGGACGCGCTCGGCGCCGGGGCGGCGAACACCTACACGCTGATGGACGCGCTGTATTCGCAAGTGCATCCACGGCTGCGCCGGGCGGCGGAGCGAAACGTGCTGGCTCATCTGCTGAAGCTGGAGCACGAGGGCAAGGTGACGCGCGACGGCGAGGTCTGGCGAGCCGCGTGACATTGAACCGGATCACCTCACACCGGCCTGGCGCCACCCTCGACGCGGTTCACCACACGCTCCGGCGAATGATGGATGCCAAGCAGGCGCAACGTCGCCGGCCCCGGGTTGCGGAACACATGCGGTGTGTTCGCCGGCAGCGCGATCATGTCGCCGACGCCAAGCCGGTTCGGCTCGTCCTGGTGGCCCTCGACCCACGCCTCCAACGTGCCCTCGAGCACGAACAGGTACTCGACATAAGGGTGCCAGTGCAGCGCCGTCTGGTAGCCGGGCGCACAGGTCTGCACCCCGGTGAAGATCGGCTGCACGCCATCCCCGATCAACTTGTTGTAGTGCGACAGGGGACCGAAGGAGATCGGCTCGGACTCCGCCAACCTGGCGATCGTCGGGGTGGGCTGCGCTGGCATGGCTACTCCGCTGCCAAAGGCAACGAGGGCAGCGGCGCGCGGGTGATCTCGCTCATGCGCTGGCGCACGTCGAAGATGCGGATGTCGAGCTCCTGGACATCGGGATTGGCCTTCATGCGCGCGACGATCGGGCCGTTGACGTAGGCATCGGCCGCGGCGCGGTCGGCGAACAGGTAGATGCCGCCGGCGCGGCGTTCATCGGTGCCGTCCAGCCAGACTTTCCATTGCAGGCCGGCGACCTCGAGGAATTGCTTGGCGCGGTCGTCGGTGTAGCGTGCCTCCCACGCGGCTTTCGGCATGTCGGGGCGGCGGTAGTTGATCTGGACGATGACCATGGCGGGATCCTCCGGTCGGTTGATTGGCGTCAACATAGGCCCATTTGCGCCGAATGGCACGATCCGGCGTGCCGCCCAGGTGCCGCGATTTGCCAAGGAATGCAGCATGAATTGGCGACGGACCCTGTGTGTGGCAGTGCTGCTGGGGATGGCGACACTGCCGGGGTGCGCCTACGACCCCGATGCCACGCCGGCCGCCGGAGCGCAGGCGCAACCCGCGCCACGGGCCCCGGGAAGCATGGAGGTCCACATGAACGGGTCTCTGACCAGCCAAATGTCGGTGGCGCGCTAACCGGCCGGACCGCGTTGCCAACGTCGCCGCCGGCCGGGCCTTTGCTCGCTGGGCTGTTACTCGCTGGGCCGCGCCCGGAACGGATCATAGTCTATACATCCTCCGGCAGACGGCTGGCCGCGATCCCACCGCTGCCCGTTGCATGGGGCATGCCCTCCGGCGCTTGACGCGCGAGGGTCGTTGCGCATTTCGCCTGTTCACCTCTCCCGCCTGCGGGCTTGGGCCGCGAAGAGCGGACCAAGGTCGGGTCGCGCAGCGACCCGGGTGAGGGTGTGCCGCCCCAACAGACCCAACCCGGTCGTAGCCGCGACCATCTGAATGCCAGACTGTCGCATCGCGCACACCCTCTCGTACCTGACCCAAGGGCATGCCCTCGGTCTTGACCCGGGGGGTCGTTGCGCGTTTCGCGAAAACCACGCCCGCCGCCACCTCCGCCCTCACTGCGATGGCGGCCACGGCATGCTCCCGAAAAGCAGACTGTTGCACGGGGTCGTTGCGCGTTTTCGCGAAAACCACGCCGACGGCCACCTGCGCCCTGGTGGACAGCCCTCGTGAGGCAGACTGTTGCATACGGCACGCCCCCGGGCGCTTGACCCGGGGGGTCGTTGCGCGTTTCGCGAAAACCACGCCCGCCGCCACCTCCGCCCTCACTGCGATGGCGGCCACGGCATGCTCCCGTAAAGCAGACTGTTGCATGGGGTCGTTGCGCGTTTTCGCGAAAACCACGCCTGCGGCCACCTGCGCTCTCGTGGACAGCCCTCGTGAGGCAGACTGTTGCATACGGCGTGCCCTCGGGCGCTGACTGGGTCCTGTCGGGATTTCCCGACCCGAGCCGGCTGCACGCCGTCAGCCCCCGGTCCGGCATCCGCACGGCCAAAGCCGACCGCAGACAGTTGCATGGGGTCCTGTCCGGCTTTCCCATTCCGAGCCGACTGCCCGCGGTCAGCCCCAGGTCCGGCATCCGCACGGCCAAAGCCGACCGCAGACAGTTGCATGGGGTCCTGTCCGGCTTTCCCATTCCGAGCCGACTGCCCGCGGTCAGCCCCCGGTCCGGCATCCGCACGGCCAAAGCCGACCGCAGACAGTTGCATGTGGTCCTGTCCAGCTTTCACATTCCGAGCCGACTGCCCGCCGTCAGCCCCCTGCCCGGCATCCGCATGGCCAAAGCCGACCGCAGACAGTTGCATGGGGTGCTGTCGGGATTTCCCGATCCGAGCCGGCTGCCCGCCGTCAGCCCCGAGACCCGCATCCGCGACATCAATTCCCACCGCAGTCCGCTCCATAGGGTCCTTGTCGGGATTTCGCGATCCGAGCCTTCCGCCCGAGGCCAACCCCGGACCCGGCACTCGCACGCCCAAAGCCGACCGCAGACAGTTGCATGGGGTCCCGTCGGGCTTTCCCGATCCGGGCGTTCTGCCGGTGGCCAGCCGCAGACCGGCATCCGCGACATCAATTCCCACCGCAGTCCGCTCCAAGGGTCCTTGTCGGGATTCCGCGATCCGAGCCTTCCGCCTGCGGCAACCCCCGGCCCGGCACTCGCACCGTCAAATCCCATCGCCTCACGTTGCATGAAATTCTTTCCGCGTTGTCGCCTTCCACAGACGGCGGCCGCTTCGACCGGCCCACGACGGTGGCCGCAAGGATGAATGGACTGCGACTGAAAAGGCTTGCATCGGAGCTCCTGTCGGACTAGAAGATAGTTAGACCTTCTTACAGGAGTTTGCTCGCCAACGCCACACAAACCGACACTGAGCCGCATTGGCGACCCATGCCAGCGGCGCGGGTTGAGACGACAGGGCACACGCCTAGCGTGCAGTGCTTGCATAGTATGTCATTGCCGCGCGAACATCCCCGTCGTGGCAAGGAGGCGGCGGCAACAACATGGCGAAGGTGACCCGGACGCAAGCCAGGCCGCGCAGCGCCGCCGCGGCCGGGGTGCAGCGCTACGTGCACAGCCAGGAAACCGTCGCTCGACCCGAAATCGGTGCCGCGCCTCGCTTCAGGGCGAAGGCGCCTCCAACGGCCTATCGCTACGATAGCAGCCTCGCCCCGACGCTCGACTGGGACACCAATCCGGCGCGCGAGACCGCCGCCTTCCTGCTGTCCTGCATCGAGGGCGCCGCCGCACTGCCGGCGCCGCACGACTTCCCCGAACCGCGCGCGCTGAACGGCGCCGACGGCAAACCGCTGCTGCGCGTGGCCGGGTTGCAGGATGCAGTGGCAGCGCTGAAACGGATGCAGACACCGTTCCTCAACTGGACCGGCAAGGCCGAGCGGCAGAGCTTCGAGGTGCCGACGCTGCCACTGTTCGTGCATGAGCGGCTGTCCACCGCGGCGATCATCAAGACGCTGGAGGACCATCGCAAGCGGCCGGACCAGGGCGAGATGGACGATCTGTTCGGCGATCCTCGGATGCCGCTGTCGCGCCAGGTGGACGCGTATCAGCACCGCAACAAGTGGGTGAACCGGCTGATCCTGGGCGACTCGCTGGTGGTGATGAACTCGCTGCTGCGGTTCGAGGGGTTGGGCGGGCAGGTGCAGATGATCTATATCGACCCGCCCTATGGGGTGAAGTTCGGCTCGAATTTCCAGCCGTTCGTGCGCAAGCGCGACGTGACGAACAATGACGATGCGGACATGACGCGCGAGCCGGAAATGGTGCAGGCGTATCGCGATACGTGGCAGTTGGGATTGCACTCATACCTGACGTATCTGCGTGACCGGTTGCTGGTGGCGCGCGATCTGTTGACGCCGAGTGGCAGTGTGTTCGTGCAGATCAGCGATGAGAACTTGCACCATGTTCGAGAAGTGATGGATGAAGTCTTCGGCGCAGAAAATTTTGCAGGAATCATTTCGTTCAAGAAGACTACCAGCGCAACTAGCGAATTACTTCCCAGCGTTTCTGATTACCTGATGTGGTACGCTCGGGACCGAGGGCGCATGAAGTACCGTCAGCTCTACCATCCGAAGCGATTGGGCGGTGATGGGGCGGACCAATACACTTGGATCGAGTTATCGGATGGGCAAAGGCGCAGGGCGCTCGCAACGGAATTCGACGACCCACCGGTTGCCTCGCGCTTCTTTCGGCCTGATCAACTGACCAGCCAGCGGCCACCTGGCGACTTTCCGGTCGAATTTGAGGGAAAGACTATCCGACCTGCTCGCGGTTATTGGAAGACCGGCGTGGACGGGATGGAGCGCCTCAAGACAGCAAGACGCATCATGCAAATCGGCAACACGTTATGTTATGTGCGGTTCATCAGCGATTTCCCTGCGTTTCCAATTACGAACGTGTGGGAAGACACTGTCACCTCAGGCTTCTCTGACCCAAAAAGATATGTCGTGCAGACACATCCAACCGCAGTACAGCGCTGCGTTTTGATGGCTACCGACCCTGGTGACTTGGTTCTCGATCCTACCTGTGGCTCCGGAACTACCGCTTATGTTGCCGAGCAATGGGGGCGACGCTGGATCAGCATTGATACCTCCCGCGTTCCGCTCGCTCTTGCGCGTCAACGCCTGCTTACAGGTACTTTCGCATGGTACAAACTTCGTGATGAGGTTGCCGGTCCTGCCAGCGGCTTCATCTATGCCCGTCAGCAAAACCGCAAAGGCGAGGAAGTGGGCGGTATTGTCCCGCACATCACACTCAAAGCTATCGCGAACAATGGGCCGCCAGACGAGGAAGTACTAGTGGACCGCCCGGAAGTTAGCGATTCCATTACGCGTATCTCTGGGCCCTTCGTCGTCGAAGCCACGCTCCCCACACCCCAACCACTCGCCGACGAACCCACACCGACAACCCCGCAAGACGAACCCTCCGACCACGTGGCACGGATGATCGAAGTCCTCCGCCGCTCCCCCACCATCGCACTCCCCGGCAACCGCAAAGTCACGCTGAAATCCATCCGCCGCCCCGGCCGCTCACTCTCCCTCTCCGCCGAAGCACAAGTCGATCTCGACGCCTCCGGCGGCGCCGTGCCACTCGCCGCGGCGATCGACGCCGCACACGAAACCAACACCGGCGGCCTGCCGTTTTCCTCGCTCGCCGTCGCCATCCTGTTCGGCCCGGCCGATGGTCCGGTCACCGCCAAGGCGGTGCTCGACGCCGCCAAGGAAGCCAACGTTAAGGGCTACCGCCACCTGTATGTCATCGGCTTCGCCATCACCGCCGACGCGCGCGCCGACATCGACGCCGGCGAGGACGTGCTCGGCCTGCCCGCCACCTTCGTCGCCGCGACGATGGACCTGCAGATGGGCGACCTGCTGAAGAACCAGCGCTCCAGCCAGATCTTCTCGGTATGCGGCGCGCCGGATATCGAAGTGACCCGGCTGGACGAAGCGGCCGAGGACGGCACGCCGCGCTGGCAGGTCAAGCTGCTCGGGCTGGACGTGTTCGATCCGATCACCATGCAGCCGCACCACGCCGCCGGCGACGACGTGCCGTGCTGGATGCTGGACACCGCGTATAACGGCATGGTGTTCCATGCCGATCAGGTGTTCTTCCCGAAGACCTCGGCGTGGGACAGTTTGCGCAAGGCGTTGAAGGCGACGCATGATGAGGCGGTTTGGCAACATTTGGCTGGCGATATGTCGGCGCCGTTCGCCGCGCCTCTGGGCGCCGACATCGCGGTGAAAGTGATCGACGAGCGCGGAAACGAGCTGCCGGTGATCCGGCGGCTAACGGCGTCATGAGTCGGGTCATGACCATGTTCCGCGCCTGTGCGCTGTTTCATAAGAAAGCAAGTCCTAACGCAGAGATCGCAGAGAACGCAGAGCGCGCAGAGAAGGAAGGCGGTTGGCGCTTCGCGCGAAGCGCATTAATTCGCTTTCTACGCTTCTCTGCGATCTCTGCGTTCTCTGTGATCTCTGCGTCAAGACTTTCTGCGTTAACACTTGCAGACGCCACGGTCAGCACCGACCAGCCCGATGGCGCAAAACCCCTCGGACAACGCGCATGAGCGGCGCACTGGAAGCCAGTGGCGGGTTCGAGGTCCCCACCCCGATCCTCAACTCGCCGTTCGTTGAACCCGCCGAATACTGGGACCTGCGCGAAGGCGAGCCGCCGCAGCGCCTGCCTGGCCGCCGCACCGCCGGCTACTGGTACCGCGATCCGCGCGCCGGCGTGCAGGGTCCCGCCGGCAGCCGTGGCCTCTGGCGCGAGATGCCATTGGTTAACAGCATCCGCGCCCGCCTGGCGGAATGGCGCGCGGCCGACCGGCCCGGAATTTCACGCGTTACCGCCGAACTGCTCGCATGGTGGGAACGCGACGGCCGCGACCCGCGTTTGTTCTTTGCCCAGAAGGAAGCGGTGGAAACCATCGTCTTCCTGACCGAAGCGCGGACGGATTTCCTGACCGGCGTGACGATCCCGCGCGACGATCCGGCACCGGAACGGCGCGCGCAAGGCTATCCGGGTTTCGAGCGCCGCTGCTGCAAGATGGCGACCGGCACGGGAAAAAGCACCGTTGCGGCGATGCTGGCCGCCTGGTCGATCCTGAACAAGCAGGCCGATCGCGGCGACGCTCGGTTCTCCGACACGGTGCTGATCGTCTGCCCGAACGTGACGATCCGCCGGCGGCTGGGCGAGCTCGATCCGCGCACCGGCGATGCCAGCCTGTATCGCACGCGTGACCTTGTGCCCCCGGCGATGATGGCGGACCTCGCGCGCGGTCGGGTGTTGATCAAGAACTGGCACGAATTCGAGCCGGGCACGCCGGAGGGGGGCGGCGGCGCGCGGGTCGTGAAGGCGGGCAAGCCGGAGATCCGCGACGAGAAAATTGTAATCGCTGACAAAATGACCTCGGCGCGAGGCAGCCGCTACTACACGCCGCAGGCTTACGCCGCCGCCAAGGCCGCCGGGACGATCCGCGTCCGTAGCGAACAAACCGATGCAGCCGGCAACGTGGAAAAAGCGGAAGTTACCGTCACGCGCTACATCGAGAGCGACGCGGCGCTGGTGGACCGCGTTCTGAAGGAGGCCGGCGGACGCCAGAACATCCTGGTGATCAACGACGAGGCGCACCACGCCTATCGCATTCCGCCGAAGATTGACGACGACGATGACGACGAACCGATAGACGATGATGACGAAGACGCCGAAGACGAAGAGGTAAACCGCAAGGAGGCGACGGTCTGGATCGACGGGCTGGACAAGATCGCCAGCAAGCGCGGCATCAACATGTGTATCGACCTGAGTGCCACGCCGTACTACCTCGGGCGGATGGGAAACGCGACCAACACGGTGTTTCCCTGGGTCGTCAGCGATTTCAGCCTGACCAACTCCATCGAGAGTGGGTTGGTGAAAGTGCCGCAACTCGTCGCGCGTGACGGAAGCGGCGCGCCGATGCCGGCTTTTTTCAACATCTGGGCGTGGATATTGCCGCAACTTACGGCGGCTGAACGGGGCACGAAGCGCGGCAGTCCGAAGCCGGAAGCAATTCTGAAATGGTCACATCAGCCGATCGAGATTCTCGGCGGGATGTGGAACGACAAGCGCAAGGAATGGGCGACGGACGACGATCCAAGGCCGCCGGTGTTCATCCTCGTGTGCAAAAACAAGCGGATTGCCCGCACGTTGTACGAGTGGATTGGCGAGGACAAGCGGCCACCGAATATCCCGTCGCTGAACAAGCCGGAATTGCGCAACACACCGGATCGCACGGTAACGATCCGCATCGATACCGGCGTGGTGCACGAGACCGACACCGGCAACGCGAAGTCGGACGACAACACCTGGATGCGCTTGATCCTGGATACGGTCGGCAAGACGCATTGGCCGGCCGATCCGCAGGGAAGGCCGATCTATCCGGAGGGTTTCGAGGAACTGGCGAAAAAGCTGGACCACCCGCTTCACCCGCCGGGCCGCGACATCCGCTGCATCGTCAGCGTCGGCATGCTGACGGAGGGCTGGGACTGCAACACGGTCACGCATGTAATCGGGCTGCGGCCGTTCCAATCGCAGCTTCTGTGCGAGCAAGTGGTCGGGCGTGCTCTGCGCCGGCGGTTCTACAACCCCGACCCGAATAATGACGACCGGTTCGACGAGGAAGTGGCGCAGATATTCGGCGTACCGTTCGAGGTGGTCCCGTTCAAGGCAACCGGCGCAACCCCGAAGCCGCGGCCGCCACAACGCCGCATCCACGCGGTGCCGCAGAAGTCGCAATTCGCCATCACCGTTCCTCGGGTGCTGGGCTATTCGATCGGCGTGCGGAATCACATCGCCGTGCAGGATTGGCCCGCGGTGGCGCGCATGGTGCTCGATCCATCCGCAATTCCGCCGCAGTCAGACCTGGCGGCGATGCTCAATCAGGGCCGACCAAGCGCGCTGGCACCTGGCGGGCTGATTCGTGCCGATCTGGCGGCGTTCCGTCGGGATCATCGCGTGCAGCAATTATGTTTCCAGATGGCGGCGGACCTGACACGGCACTACGTGGAACAGGATACCTGCGAGGCGCCGCCGCATGTGCTGTTCCCACAGGTACTGGGAATCGTGCAGCGCTATATTGCGGAGAAGGTGGACCCGCTGCCTCCCGCCGAGCGCATCGACGCGTTCCTGTCGCCCTACTATGGTTGGATCACCGAGCGGTTGCTGGCGGCCATCCGTCCGGACACGGAGGCGGGCGAGGCACCCGAGGTTCCCGACCTGGATCGCGATCGTCCCTGCGCCACCGTGGACATCAGCCTGTTCACCGGCAAGCGCGTGCGCGAGGCGATGCGCAGCCACGTCAATCTGGTGATCATCAACTCGATCGGGGAAGCTGCGGCGGCCGAACTGCTGGACGGGCATCCCGCGATCAGCGCCTACATCAAGAACGACGGGCTGAACTTCACGGTCCCCTATTTGCACAACGGCAAGCCGTCGGAATACCTGCCCGACTATGTCATTCGTCTGAACGACGCGGCGGACCATTTCCTGATCGCCGAAATGAAGGGGGCAGACTGGGGTGGGCTGTCCGAGGTGAAAGCCCAGGCCGCCCACCGCTGGTGCGCAGCGGTCAACGCGACGGGAGAGTTCGGCCGCTGGGACTACAAGCTGGCATTCAGCCGGCAGGAGCTGGCCAGCCATCTGGACGCGCTCCGATAAGTCCGCCAACCCCACCCGCGCGCCGGTTGCTTGTGCTGCACCGAATCCGACCGATATGGTCGGCAACGCACAGAACCGGATCGATCCGATGCCCGAGACCCACCAAGCCCGCGTCCTGATCATCGGCGCGGGCCCCGCCGGCTACACCGCGGCGATCTATGCCGCGCGCGCCAGCCTGCGGCCGACGATGGTGACCGGGCTGCAACCCGGCGGCCAGCTAATGATCACCACCGACGTCGAGAACTACCCGGGCTTCGCCGACATCATCCAGGGGCCCTGGCTGATGGAGCAGATGGCGAAGCAGGCCGAGCACGTCGGCACCACCACCGTCTACGACATGATCGTCGCGGCCGATCTGTCGGCGCGCCCGTTCCGCTTCACCGCCAACTCCGGTGACGTCTTCCTGGCCGATACCGCGATCATCACCACCGGGGCCGACGCCCGCTGGCTCGGCCTGCCGTCCGAAAACCGGCTGCGCGGCGCCGGCGTCTCGGCCTGCGCCACCTGCGACGGGTTCTTCTTCCGCGACATGTCGGTCGCCGTCATCGGCGGCGGCAACACCGCGGTGGAAGAGGCGCTGTACCTGACGCACCACGCCCGCCACGTCACCGTGATCCATCGCCGCGACAGCCTGCGCGCGGAAAAGATCCTCCAGGCCAGGCTGTTCGCCAACCCGAAGATCAGCGTGGTCTGGAACAGCGTGGTCGAAGACATCCTGGGCGAAGGGTCGCCGGAGACGGTCACCGGCCTGCGCCTGCGCGAGGTCCACACAGGCGCCGCGACACTGCTGCCCGTCGAGGGCGTGTTCGTCGCTATCGGCCACACCCCGAACACCGCGCAGTTCCGCGGCCAGCTCGAGATGGACGCCGAGGGCTACATCCGCACCATGCCCGGCAGCACCCGCACCTCGGTCCCCGGCGTCTTCGCCGCCGGCGACGTGCAGGACAAGATCTTCCGTCAGGCGGTAACCGCGGCCGGCACCGGTTGCATGGCCGCGCTCGAGGCCGAGAAGTTCCTCGCCGGCGCCGAGGTCCATGCGCGCGAAGCGGCCTGGGCCAAGCCATGATGCCGGGGCACGCAGCGATCGCCCGATCGCAGGATCAGGTCCCCCCGGTCACGTCCCCCCGGTCACTTCCCTCATCATTTCGCTCATCATTTCGTTCATCATTTCGCGCATCTTTTCCCTGGGCGCGATTCGTGAAACATCGGCTACACTCCCGGTCCGCGCTGGCATGAACACCGCCAGCCAGGGGAGAGGCTCCACAATGGACTGGGACAAGCTGCGCGTGTTCCACGCGGTCGCCGAGGCTGGCAGCTTTACGCACGCGGGCGAGACGCTGAACCTGAGCCAGTCCGCCGTGTCACGGCAGATCTCGGCCCTGGAGGAGGCGCTGCAGGTCCCGCTGTTCCACCGCCACGCCCGCGGCTTGATCCTCACCGAGCAGGGCGAGCAGCTCAACCGCACGGTGCGCGAGGTGTTCGCCAAGCTGGCCATCACCGAGGCGCTGCTGACCGAAAGCAAGGAGAGGCCGGCCGGACGGCTGAAGGTGACCACGACGGTCGGCTTCGGTGCCTCGTGGCTCGCGCCACGGTTGCACGAGTTCTTCGAGATGTACCCGGATGTCTCGGTCTCGCTGCTGCTGGACGATCTGGACCTTGACCTGGCGATGCGCGAGGCCGACGTGGCGATCCGCATGCATCCGCCGAAGCAGCCTGATCTGGTGCAGCGGCATTTGCTGACCATCGACTGGCTGGTCGTCGCCTCGCCGGACTATCTGAAGCGGCACGGCGTGCCGCAGCGCGCCGAGGACCTCGACGCGCACCGGTTGGTGCTGTTCGGCGAGTACCATCCGCCGGTTGCCGATATCAACTGGCTGGCCGAGGCCGGGCGGCGTCCGGGCAACCCGCGGCGGGCGGCGCTGGAGGTGAACAGCACGCAAGCCGTGCTGCTGGCGGTCCGTTCCGGGCTTGGCATCGGCGTGCTGCCGGACTTCATGGCGTCCGAGACGCAGGACCTGGTGCGCGTGCTGCCGGAGCTGAAAGGGCCGAAGGTCGAGGTGTTCTTCGTCTACCCGGAGGAGCTGCGCAATTCCAAGCGCGTCGCCGTCTTCCGCGACTTCCTGCTGACCCGGCTTGCCGAACTGCATTGATCGCGGTGCCACCCGGGCCCACGCGAGGCGCGCGCTCGGGCGCTGCTGCTTGCGACACAGCATTGTCATAATTGATGCGGTGCGTCATGCGATCCGAGCATGGCGGCCTTTCGGGTTTTGGGATTGGCAATCTTCAATGGCAATCCCTACTTTCAATTTCGATGGTTACGGTGGCTCTGCCACCAGTGTTCCAGCTGTTGTAGCTGGAAAGGGGCCTTTGGCCCCTGCGTCTCCCAGACGTGAAGCCTCCCTGTTTAACTGCCCCCGGTCTCGTACCGGGGGCTTTTTCTTTGGGACGTTACTTTAACGCCGGGTTTATGGGGCATTGTCATTTCGGACGTGACGAATTGTAACCCTGGAATGACATTTCTTAGGTCAAATCACCTAACCGCGAGAATTCATCACTTTGCGGTGTCAAGTCCGAGTGCCGACAGAGTGGCGCGGTCCATCGTCGATCCCCCAGGCTTCGATCCCCCAGGCTTCGATCCCACAGGCTTCGATCCCACAGGCATCGATCCCACAGATGCCGGGCGCACCGGAGCACGCGGATCAATGCCGAACCCCATCGTATCGTCGTAGCCCCATAGCGCCCAGCCAATGCCGCGCTGCTCGCAAGCGCGCCGCACCGCGTCGAGCCAGGCCAACCGCGCCGGCGCATTCAACGCGCGGGCAGCGCCGAACTCGCCCAGCAGCAACACCGCGTGATGTTCCCGCCCCCAGGCAGCGGCGCGCTCGATCCGCGCGCCGACCCGGACGGCGTCCCACCGCATGGAACAAACGAACGTGATCAGCCCGCGTGTCGCGGCGTCTGCGGTACTGTCGGCCGCGGCACGGCAGCCCGCCTCGTCCTCCGCCTTTTCCCCCGCATTGTCCCCCGCCTGGTCCATCGGGAACGGCAAGCGGGCCAGCGCCGCGCGATCGAGGCCCGGGCGATAGGCGGCCAGCGCCGTCAGTTCCGACGGCTCATAGAAATGGAAGCTGTAGATCACGTTGGGATCGGCGACCGGGCGCAGCCCCACCAGCCCGTCGATGCCCCCCCAATCGGCCCCGGTCAGGATCACCGTCGCGCCGGGCAGCGCCGCACGCACCGTCGCCAGCGCGTCGTCCTGCAACGCCTGCCACGCCCGCGGCGCCCCGGCAAACACCGGCTCATTCAGGATTTCGGGGTAGGTCAGGCGTGGGTCGAGCGGCCGCAGCGCCGGCGCCACACGCCCCCAAAATGCCAGCAGCCGAGAGCGGTCCGCGGCGCTCTGCTCCAGATGCCAGGTCGTCGGATGCGGCCCCACCACCACCGCGAGCCCGGCGCGCTGCAGGCGCCTGATCACCTGGACCAACACCTCCAGCCGGTGCGGCACGGCCTCCAGCAGCTCCGGCTGCACCGCCAGCCGGACAAAGCTGAAGCCCGCCCGCCGCAGCGCCGCGATCGCCGCATCATCCAGGTAGGTGCGCAGCGCGTCGTCGTCCGCCCGAGGCGGGAAGCGGAACCAGTTGGTCAGATTGACCCCATGTGCCAACGCCGCGACGCGTTCGGGCGCGGGCGACGCGGGGCGTTCGGGCACGGGCGCGGGCGCGGGCGCCGCGTGCCCCGCCGGCGGGAGGCTGGCGAGCAGCACGAACACGCTGGTCAGCAGGCGCGCGATCAACCTCACGTCAATGTTCTCCCGCTAATGGGTCCGGTCGGAACCATGCAGGCGAACCGTAAACAAATCCCTTGGGCCGCCGCGGCCGCGCTGCTGATCGGTGCCGGCGTGCTGCTGGCCACCGCGTCGCTGCGCGGCGCGGAGTATGATGAGGGCTACACGTTGCTGCTGGCCGCCGGAACCCCGCGCCCGGCGTGGCCGGCAGGTGTCTTCACGGCTGCGCGGGCCCGCGCGGCGTTCGCGGGTCACGCCAGCCTGGCCGAGGTGGCGCGGGAGTTGCGCACCACCGACGTGCACCCACCGCTGTATTTCTGGACGGTGGCGGCATGGCGCTGGCTGGCCGGCCCCAGCATGTTCGGCGTGCGTCTGCTATCGGTACTGTACGGTGTCCTGGCGCTGGCGCTGGTAGGCGCGATCGCGCGGCTCGCCCGCATCCCGCCGGCGGGTGCGATCCTGCTGACGGCCGGGTGCTACGGGTTCACCTACACCGGCGCGATCGCCCGGGATTTCGCGCTCGCTCAGGCGCTGACACTGGCCGGGGTCTGGCTGGCGTTGAGGCGAGATAGGCATGGTTGGCAAGGTTGGCAGGATTGGCAGGATTGGCAGGATAGGCCGGGTAGGCAGGCTTCTCCCCCTCCCCTTGAGGGAGGGGGTTGGGGTTGGGGGGAGGGGTCGTCGCGGTACGTCGTTTCGGAGGGGCCCTGGCACCAACCCCTCCCCCCAACCCCCTCCCTCAAGGGGAGGGGGAGTATATTGCTTAATTCCACCCCCACCTCGGCTCACACACGATCCGCCCTCGCCGCCGGCCTGTGCCTGGGTGCCGCCACCCTTAGCAACTACCTCGCGATCTTCGTCGCCGGCGCGGTTCTGCTGTGGCTGGCCCCCTACCCTCGCCGCTGGCTCGCCGCCACCGTGGGCGTCGCCCTGTTCCTGCCCGCCGATCTCTGGTTCTTCTTGGCCCAGCGCTCCAGCCGCCCGGGCCAGTTCCCCCCCTTCTCCCTGCTCGGTAGCCTGCCGAGGCTCGCCCAATACACCGCCGCCAACCTGTTCGGCGGCATACCGCTGTACGTCCCGAGCACCGCGAGCACCGCCGTCACCGCAGGCCTGGCGGCTGTCGCGGGTACTGCTGGCAGGCCTCGCCGCCCTGCGATGGCACCGCATCGGCGCGCCACGCCCCCGCGTGCTGCTCACGCTCGCGGTGCTGGCGCCACCGGTGGGATTGCTGCTCCTCGGCGTGATCTTCAACTCCACGCCCATCGAGTTGCGCTACCTCGCGTTCGCCACCCCCTTCGCCGGCCTGCTGCTGGCAGGCGCGCTGGCCAGCCTGCCACGCCGTTGGTGCCTCGGTCTCGGCGGCGCGCTGCTTGCGATCCAAGCCGTCGCGCTGGTCGGGCTGATGACACGGCAGGAGACCATGCAGCCGGCGCGTGCAACCGCCGCCGCTGCCGCCGCGCTGGCCGATGGCGGCGTGGTGCTGCTGGCGCGCGGCAATGACGGCGTCGGCGTGGTCGGCGCATTCGTCAACGAGGCACCGGACCACCTGCGCCTGTCGATCGCCGAACCGACCGATACGGCCGCACAACTAAATGCCCGCGTTGGCGGCGCCAACCGTGTCGTGCTGGCGCTGATCGGCGTGGACGACGAGTCGCGTGCCACGTCGGCAATGCTGCGCGCCACCTTCACCCGCGACCCGTGCTGGCGCCAGTCCGCGATCGGGTTCAACGTTCTGGGCTTCGATCGCATCTGCGAGGGGGATCAGGATGTTCTTCGACGGCTTCACGCTGACCAAGGTCGCGGTCCCGGGCGGTAGCATTCGCCTGCGCCACGGCGGCTCCGGCCCGCCGTTGCTGCTGCTGCACGGCAATCCGCAGTCGCACTGCATCTGGAACGTCGTCGGCCCGGCGATGGCAAAGCGCTTCACCGTGATCTGCCCCGACCTGCGCGGCTATGGCGAATCCCTGAAGCCGCCGGTGACGCCGGATCACGCGCCCTACGCCAAGCGCGAGATGGCCAAGGACATCATCGCGGTGATGGATCATTTCGGCTTCCAGCGCTTCCGCCTGGCCGGCCACGACCGCGGCGGCCGCGTCTCGCACCGCCTGGCGCTCGACTATCCCGACCGCGTCGAGCAGCTCGCAACACTCGACATCATTCCGACCATCGAGCATTTCGAACGCACCGACATGGACTTCGCGCTCAGCTACTATCACTGGTTCTGGTTCGCCCAGCCGCATCCGTTCCCCGAGGTGCTGATCAACGCCGCGCCCGATGCCTGGTTCCACCACCACACCAGCCGCTCGCCACGTCCGAGCACCCTGTTTCACCCCGAGGCGCTGGCCGACTACCTGGCCGCCGCGCGGCGGCCGGAGAACATCAGCGGCATGTGCGAGGACTACCGCGCCGCCATCGGCATCGACCTGGTGCACGATCGGGAAAGCCGCGCGGCGGGGCATAAGGTGCGCTGCCCGATGCTGGTGCTGTGGGGCGGCAAGGGCCGGGTGGCAAAGTGGTACGACGCGCCGGCGATCTGGCGCGAGTACTGCACCGAAACGGTGACCGGCGGCGCGGTCGATTGCGGCCACTACCTTCCCGAAGAGGCACCCGAGGCGGTGATCGATTGGTTCACCCGCTTCTTCGGGTAGCGGTTAACATCGGCCGCTTGGTGCACGGGAGGAAACCGGGAGGAAACCATGGACCTGACGCAGATCACCTACGAGATTCAACGCACCACCGCGATCGTCACCCTGAACCGCCCGGAGCGGCGCAACGCGCTGAGCCTGACGCTGTTGCGCGAGTTGAACGCCGCGCTGCTGGAGGCCGACGAGCACAACGACGTCCACTGCGTCGTGCTGCGCGGCGCCGGCCCGCATTTCTGTGCCGGCGCCGATCTGTCGGAGTTCTCCACCCAGCGTGGCCCCGAATATCGCGGCCGACAGGAGATCGACGACGATGTCTGGCGCCTGGAACAGGGCCAGCGCCTGCGCGTCATGCTGTTCGACATGCACAAGCCGGTGATCGCCCAGGTGCACGGTTCCTGCATTGGCATCGGCACCGAACTTGCCTGGTTCTGCGACCTCATCCTGGTGGCCGACGACGCGCGGATCGGCTTCCCGCCGGTGCGCGACCTTGGCACGCCGCCGGGCTCGATGTGGCTGTACCATTGCGGCCCGCAATGGGCGAAGCGGCTGCTGCTGACCGGCGACAGCCTGACCGGCAAGGACGCCGCGCGCATCGGCCTGGCGCTGAAATCCTTCCCCGCCGCGCGGCTGCAGACCGAGGTAATGAAACTGGCCGACCGCATGGGATTGGTCGATCCGCATCTGTTGTCGGCCAACAAGCGGCTGGTCAATCTCGGCCTCGAGCTGATGGGCGCCCGCACGATCCAGCGTATCGGTGCCGAGATCGACGCGCGCGGCCACCTGGCGCCCAAAGCCCGCGCGTTCAAGGAGACGATGCGCGCGCACGGCGTGAAGCACGCGTTCCAGCAGCGCGACGCGGCATTCGGCAGCGGCTATGCGGCGATAGAGGGGCCGGACCCGGATTAAACCGCTTGCGCAGTAAGCGCGGGGCGCTTCCAAAACAACACCGTCTCGCATAGCGTACCGTCGGCGTTGACTGCGAAGTCCGGAATCCGCCCGCACTCGATCCAACCCTCGGCCCGATAGAGACGTTCGCCGAAATCGCCGGCCCGCGTGTCCAACACCAGCAGGTCGCGGCCCGCCTGTCGCGCCGCGTCCTCCAGCGCCTGCATCAGCGCCCGTCCCAGCCCCGTTCGGCGCGCCGTTGGATGCACCAGGAGCTTTTGCACGTCGCCCCGATGCGGTTGGTTCGGCGCCGCACACAACTCCAGCGTAACGGTCCCCACCAGCGCCCCGTCGCGCCAGCCGCCCAGCAGGATGCGCTCGCCGCTCGCCACGTCGGCAGCCGTGCGCCGCCAAAACGCCCGAGCCATGTCCGCGCGCAGCGGCGGCAAATACGACACGCTCGCCCCGGCATCGACGCAGGCGATCAGGATTTCCGCCAATCGCCGCTCCGCCGAGGCAGAAGCGGCCGCGTCCAGCACCTCAACCCCATCCACCGGCTTGGCGTAGCCGAATTCCAGCGTGTTCGAGAGGTCCTGCAACACGCGGATCGGTCCACTGCGCACATAGTCACGCTTCTCATAGAAGCGGTGCGCGCGCTCGAAGCGGGTGTCGCTCCACAGCACCAGGCGGGTCGCGCCCGACGCGCGCACATGCGCCTCCGCCTGGTCCAGCAGGCGATGCGCCAACCCAACGCCACGCCAGGGCAGCAGCACGTAGAGCCGGCAAATCTCCCAAACACCGCCGCCCAGCGGTGCGACGGCGATCATGCCGACAACGCGCCCATCCGCCTCCGCCGCCCACAGCCCGCCGCCCTTGCCCGCATAGTAGCCCGCCAGTGCGTGCAGTTCCGGCAGTTCGGCGTCGACGTCGAACACGATGCCGGGATACTCGCCCCAGCAGGCGCCGATCAGCGCGACGAAGCCCGCGGCATCGGCGTCGCGGCCGGGTCGGATCGAGACTGCTGGTGTGTCCATCCGCGGATCGGGTCCAACTTCACACAATCATGCTGGACGCGATTCAGCACGAAAGCCCGCGCGCGACCAAGCGGTATGGCCGGGCGGGGGTGTGGGCCGGTGCCGGTTTCAAACTGAGACTCTACCGTCGAGCGGGCCAAGATTTGATCGCACCGCCTCCACGACAGGACACGCGACGCAACTTCCGCTCAAGCCGTACCGGCCGTGACAATGCGCTGGAAATACAGCAGGTCGAGCTCCGGCGCTTTGCGGCCAAGGCTTGTCAGGATCATGTGCGCCTGGCCGCGATGATGGGTCTGGTGATTGAACAGATGCGCCAACGCGGGTGCCAGCGGCTGCTCGAACATTTCGGGCGTGGAAACGCGCCGATAGCGGATCACGCCGGCCAGCCGCGCCGCGTCCAACCCGGTCACGTGCGCAACGATGCGCCGATCCTCTGCCTCGCGCGCGCTGCGCAACGGCACGAGATCGTCGAACAGGATCGCGTCCAGCCGATCCGGCGCGTCGCCCTGCCCGGTGATGCGCTGCATCCAGATGCGGTCGGTGACCAGCAGGTGATTGAGCGTGCCGTGCATCGACTTGAAGAACGCACCGCGATCCGCGCGATAGTCGGCATCGCTCAAATCCGCCGCGGCGTCGTAGAGCCGCCGGTTCGCCCATGCGTTGTACTGCGCGAAGGTGTCGAAATGCGCCTTCATCGTGATGCTCCTGGTTCACGTGGCAGGCGGATTTTGCGCCAGCAGGACGGCCCGTCAATGTTGAATCAATATATCAACATATATGATTGCACGGCGCACGGCGCAGGTTTCAGGGTCGAGCCCAGGGGGGAATTGCACTTGGAATTTTGTTGAAAAGCTCACCGCGTCGGCACTGACCACGTGCTGATCGCTCGTAGACCGCTCTAGGCAGATCTGGGGCAGATCCGGGTTTGGCGGCCGTATGAACCGCCAAGACGCCAAGACGCCAAGTCTCTCTCATCGCCCGAATCCGGTTCGAATCCGTTATCTGATCCCCACTCTTCTTGGCGCCTTGGCGTCTTGGCGGTTCAACTGACTGCTCACGCCCCAACCCGCGGACGGTGCGAATTCCAAATGCAATTGCCCCGCTGTGAAGCCCCGACCTTCCGTCGCCCACCTGCAAGCCAAGTCACCCCAGACTTGCCAGCACCATGTCGAGCCGCGCCAGGAACAAATCATTGCGGAACCCCGACGCGGTGCGCCGCGCAGCCGCCCCCAGCCGCGTGCGCAGCGCCGCGTCGGTCGCCAGAACGCGCAGCAGATGCGTCAGCAGATCGACATCACCGGGCGGGTGCATCAGGCAATTCACCCCGTGCCGCCACACCCCTTCATGCGCCGGCAGGTCCGACAGCAGCACCGCCTTGCCGCGCTGCCCGGCCTCAAGCGGCGCGATCGGCAGGCACTCGCTGCTCGAGGGCAACGAAAAGATGTCGCACCGGCCGATCAGCCGCAGTGCCTCGGCATGCGCAATCTGACCGGTGAAGGCGAAGCGGCCCGGCGCGGCCTTGGTCAGCGCCGCAGCATCGGGCTCCAGCAGGACCATCGCGCCCACCAGCAGGCATTCAATCGGCAGATCGGTCAGCCGCGAGACGGCCTGGATCAGATCGGCCTGCCGCTTGCGCGGATAGATCGAACCGACCGAGATCAAGCGGATCGGCCGGTCCTGCGGCGGCGCTTCGGCCTCGACCTCGGCGGGATCGAGCGGATCGAGGCCAGGCGGCACAACATGCAGCCGCGCCTCCGGCACACCCAGCAGGTATGAGCGATAGACACGGTCGCGAATGGCGGCCGACGGGAAGATCACGGCATGCGCCGCGCCGAACGCCTGTTCCGCCCCCGGATTCTTGATCAGCAACGGCAGGCCGACCTCGCCTTCGTGCAGCCACCAGACGGTGCGGGCGGCGCGGGCGGTCTGCAGCACATAGCGCGCCGCCATCACCGTATTGCAGATGACCAGCATGTTGTGGTCGACGTCGAAGCGCTCCGCGAGCGTGACGCCCTGCGCCAGATACGCCTCGCGCAGCGGGCCGGCCATCTTGGGGTCGTGCACCGCGACAACATCGTGGCCGCGCCGGCGCAGATGCGCGGCCCAGCGGAATAGCAACAGCCCCGCGCCGGTCATGCCGAACTCGGTTCCCAGCAGCACGACCCGCACGTCAGGTCAGCCGGACCGTGGTCGGGCAGCCTCGGGCCCACCAGTCTGGGATCCACCAGTCCGGGGTCCGCCAGTCGGGAGCCCACCAGTCTCGGGTCCGTCAATCTGAAGCCCACCAGTCTCGGGTCCGCCAGTCTGGAGTCCGCCAGTCTGGGGTCCGCGAGTTGGGAGCCCACCAGTCAAGAGCCCACCAGTCTGGGGTCCGCCAGTCTCGGGTCCGTCAATGTGAAGCCCACCAGTCCGGGGCCGAAACGTCGTCCGCCGGCTGCGCCCCATCGCGCGGCTCAGCGCAGCACGTCGCAGAACGCCCTGATGCGACGCAGCCCCTCGACCAGCGTGTCGTCGGCCACCGCGGTGCTGACCCGCAGGTAGGGGCTCATGCCGTAGGCTGCGCCGTGCACGGTGGCGACGTATTTCTCCTCCAGCAGGGCCAGGCAGACATCCTGGTCGGTCGCCAGCTTGCGCCCGCCCGGCGTGGTCCGCCCGATGCAGCCGGCGACGTTCGGAAATACATAGAACGCGCCTTCAGGCTTGTGGCAACTGATGCCCTTGCAGGCGTTCAGCATCTCCACCGCGATGTCGCGCCGGCGCTGATAGGCGGCGATCTGCTCCGCCACGCCGTCCTGCGGTCCATCCAGCGCCGCGGTCGCCGCCACCATGCCAACGGCCGAGGCGCCGGCCGTCGCCTGGCCCTGCATGTTCACCATCGCCTTGATCAGATCGCGCGGGCCGCCGGCAAAACCGATGCGCCAGCCGGTCATTGCGTACGTCTTCGACACACCGGTGACGGTCAGGATGCGGTCGCGCATATCCGGCGCCACCTGCGCCATCGTCGCGTGCTGGAATCCGTCGAACACCAGATGCTCGTACATATCGTCGGACATGATCCAGACATGCGGATGCTTGCGCATCACTTCGGCGATCGCCCGCAGTTCGTCGGCCGAACACGCCGCGCCCGATGGATTGTTCGGGTTGTTCAGCATCAGCCACTTCGTCTTCGGCGTGATCGCCGCGTCGATATCCTCGGCACGCGGCTTGAAGCCGTTGTTTTGCGGACAGGGCACGAATACCGGCTCGCCCCCCACCAGGCGGGTCATCAGCGCGTAGGCGATCCACGACGGTGTCGGAATGACCACCTCGTCGCCCGGATCGACCGTTGCCATGATGGCGTTGAAGATCGATTGCTTGCCGCCATTCGACACGGCGATCTCATCCAGCGCGAAATCCAGCCCCGAGTCGCGCTTGAACTTGCGCTGGATCGCCTCCTTCAACGGGCGCGCCCCGTCCTGCGGCTGATACTTTGTCTCGCCCCGCAGCGCCGCCTGGTGCGCTGCCTCGATCGCGTGCGGTGGACTGTCGAAATTCGGCTCGCCGATGGTCAGCGCGATCACGTCCTTGCCGGCGGCACGCAGCTCGCGCGCCTTGATCGTCATCGCGACGCTGGCGGCGACCTGGACCCGCTTCAGCCGTTCAGCGAGCGCCGGTTTCGTTGCCGGTTTCGTTGCCGGTTCAGTTGGGGGCATCAGTGCAAACCTTCGCAGAAGCGTTGGATGCGCGTGCAGGCTTCCGTCAGTTCCTCGGTCGCGTTGGCGTAGCTGCAGCGGAAATGTCCCGGATAGCAGAACGCCGCGCCGTGCACTGTCGCCACGCCCTCTTCTTCTAAAAGTGCCGTCACGAACGCCTCATCATTGACGATCTTCTTGCCGCCCCGGCTGGTCTTGCCGATGCAGCCATGGATCGAGGGATACACGTAGAATGCGCCCTCGGGGTTGTGGCAGTGCAGCCCGGGCGCCTTGTTCAGCGCCGCGACAACCAGGTTGCGCCGCTGCTCGAACACCTTGCGCATCGCCTCGATCAATTCCTGCGGACCGGTCAGCGCTTCCACCGCGGCCGCCTGGGCGATCGAGTTGGGGTTCGAGGTCGACTGGCTTTGCAGCTTGTCCATAGCCTTGATCAGCGCCACCGGCGCGCCGGCGAAGCCGATGCGCCAGCCGGTCATCGCATACGCCTTGGAGCAGCCGTTCATTGTCAAGGTGCGGGACCGCAGGCGTGGTTCCACCTCCAGGATGGTGGCCGGCCGGAACCCGTCATAGGCCAGCTTTTCGTAGATGTCGTCAGTGAAGATCCAGACGTTCGGATGCCGCATCAGCACCTCGCAGATCGGCTTCAGGTCGTCCTTGCTGTAGGCGGCGCCAGTCGGGTTGCACGGGTTGTTCAGCATGAACCACTTGGTCTTGTCGGTGATCGCCGCTTCCAGGTCCTCGGCGCGCAGCTTGAAGCCGTGGTTTTGCCCGCACGGGACCAGCACCGGCTTGCCGTCGGCCAGCGTGACGATGTCGGGGTAGCTGACCCAGCACGGGCTGGGGATGACCACCTCGTCGCCCGCGTCCAGCGTGGCCAACATGGCGTTGAAGATCACCTGCTTGCCGCCGGTGGAGATGATGATTTCCTCCGGCTTGTAGTCCAGCCCCGAGTCGCGGCGGAACTTCTCCGCCACCGCCTTGCGCAGCGCCGGCGTGCCCGCGACGTCGGTGTATTTCGTCTCGCCGGCCTCGATCGCGCGGATCGCGGCGTCCTTGACGTTGCGCGGCGTCTCGAAGTCCGGCTCGCCCTGCGACAGGCTGATGACGTTCTTGCCCTCGGCGATCATCCGCCGCGCAACCGTCGAGATGGCGATGGTCAGGCTGGGCTGGATCCGGTCGAGGCGTTCGGCAGTGAGTGACATGGTTTTGTCCCGCGAAATCGGCGGCGGACCCTATCGGAGCGGGGACATCGCGGCAACCGGCGCACCATTCAATGCTGTCGTGTGGGGGGCAGGCGTGTCAGGAGCAGTTGTGCGACGACGGGCAAGCTCAGCAACAGGACAACCCGGGGTGGTCACACCATCGTAACTTGCCACGCAAGGCCGCGCTGATTTATGCGACTCGCCCCTCCCGGAAGAGCGCCACGATGCCAGACGATCGGCTGACGCAGGTCACATGGATTGCGCGGGTGCTGGGCGTCGCCGTGCCGCTCGGCGAGGCAGCCGAGCCGAACTTCGATTTCACCACCGAACTGCATGATCGGCTGGCCGAGGTCTTGGGGATGGTCCGCACCTTGGCCGACCACGACGCGGCCGGCCGCATCGTCGCCTCGGGGCAGCAGGCCAAGGCCGCCATCGACGCCAACCAGCTCGCGGACGCCTCGCTGACCCTGGATGTGATGGAAGCCGCGCTCGCCGAGGCGATGCGCGCCGCGTTCATGGCCACCGTGGCGAAAGAGGCGGGCCATCGGGTGGAATACGGCAAGCTGCTGCTGACCTGGCGCACGGCGCAGGAGGCGGCGCGCCAACGCCTTCAGGCGCTCGCCGCCGCCATCCTGACCGACCAGGAAGTGAAGAACGACCCGCGCTACGAACAGGTGCAGGAAGCCGCGCGTGACCTGACCGATGTGCTGCCTGACTTCGGTCCCGATCTCGCGGACGCGCTGGATGCGCTCGACAAGGCCAAGGGCGACAAGGCCAAGGGCGACAAGGCCAAGGACGACAAAGATCGGGCGGCGCTGGCGAAGCGGGCGCACGACCTGATCGACGATTACGTGGCACTGCTCGACGGGGCGGAGGAATTGGCCGAGCTGACCAGCTTCGCGAGCGATGAGGACTTCGAGCAGGGCGACCTTGGCAGCGATCTGCGCGATGCGCTGGGCGCGCTGGCCATGACACTCGAGGCCGCGCGTTAGGCAATTCAGCAGACGGGGCGATTCGCCAGACGGGCCGGCAAACGGGACGGCAAAGGGGACCGGGCGTGGGGGACACACAAGCGACAGTCGCGGCGCCCGATGCCGCGGTCGGGACGGAATCGCCAAAGGTCACGCGCTTTCTCGCGCTGCGCTACGCGACGCGCACCAAATGGGCGGGGACCAAGCAGAAGCTCGAGAAGCTGCAGTCCAAGCTCGATCCCCGCACCACCATCGAGGACTACCTGCGGCGCAAGACCCGGATCGAGGACACCATCGCCGCGATCGAGGGCGATCCGGCGCTGAGCGGGGATGCCGGCGTCGCCGCCGCGGTAGGTTCCGCAACCGACGTCATCGCCCAGTGCGACGCCGCGGCGGCGACCGCCGAGAGCGAGGACAAACGCCCGGCGTTCGGCGACCTGCGCGACGCGCTGCAAGTGGCCGGCAACAACCTGGACAAAGCGATCGCCGCCGCGCGCAAGGCCGGCGCGGCCCGGCAGGACAAGAACCCGGAATTGGCCCGCAAGCTGGAGGCGATCGGCAACGCTCTGGACGACCCGTTCGAGAAGGCGCCCGAGGCCGACATCAAAAACTGGCGCGCCCGCTACGACGATTGCCGCGGCGCGTTCTTCTCGGCCGCGCCCGACTTCAAGCAGATCGACATCGCCGCCGACCTGCTGATGGTCGACATGCGCAAGCGCCTGGGCGACCTTGGCCGCGCGCGCGGCGTGCTGGAGCAGCGGCGCAACGCCGCGCTGGCCGCCATGGCCCGCGCGCCCGGCACGATCGACGAACAGGCCGAGATCAGCGCGATGCTCAGCCGCGCACAGCGCGAGATCGACGCCGGTGAGTTTGGCGACGCCGCGGCAACCCTGACGGCGGCCGAGAAGGCGCTGCCCTCCGGCGCCGCCACGCCACCCCCCACCGCGGTCGATGCCGAGCGCCGCCGCGCGCAATTGGAGGCATTCGGTCTCGGCCTGCTGCGGGGCAAGCCGCCGAAGGCCGCCACGCCCGAGGCACGCGACCGTGTCACGGCGCTGGTGCAGCGGTTGCAGGACGATCTGCGCCCGATGTGCCGCGTCGCCACTGACGCCGTGGCCACCGAGGTCATGCGCCACCTCGACGCCTGCGACCGCGAATTGCAGAACGTGGCGCAGCATGCCGGCGAGGCGAAGGTGTTTGCCAACGACAAGCAGGCCAATGCCGAGCATCTGGCCGCCGGCTGCAAGCGGCTGAAGTCCGAGTTGGCGGCTGAAGGCAAGGCGCGCGGCGTCGGCGACGGCGCCACCACCGAGATCGGGATGCGGTTGACCGCGCTGGAGCAACGGCTGACCAAGGACCTGCCGCGCATCCTGACCCGGGAAGAATTCGACGCCAGCGGCCTGATGCTGGAATACGAAATGCTCGACAGCGACTTCGAGACATGGCGCAAGACCGCCACGCCCGAGGCGGCGAAGCTCGAGGGCTGGCAGGGCGCATACCGTTTGGTGTGCGAAAATATCCGCGACAAGACCACGCAGGCCGCCGGCAGCAACGCCGCTCTGCTGGCGAGCCTTGGCTTGCTCAGCCAGGTGCCCAAGATGATGGCGGAGGGCGATGCCGGTACTGAACAAGGACGGTCCGCTAGCGGAACCGAAAATCGTCGCCCTGACCGCTGAGTTGCAAAAGGTGCTGAACCTGCTGACGGCCGGCCTTGCCGAATCCAGCCCGAACAACCTGAACAAGCTGCGCGCACAGGCGGAAGCGCAGGCCGCGGCCCTGCAGGACCGCATCGCGGCGGCAACGAAGCTCATCGAGGGCGAGCAACCGGGCAAGGTGTCCGGCTTCTTCAAGAAGGGCGTGAAGAAGGCGACGTTCGGCATTGCCGGGTTCAAGAACGATGCCGAACGGGCGTTGCAGATCGAACTCGGCGCGGAGCTGAAGGGCACCGTCGAGGCGGTTCTCGCGTTGGTGAACAGCGGCGACATCGCGGCGGTGCGCGGCACGATCGCCGAGCTGGATGACCTTGACCGGCGCATCCGCGACCTGGAGAGCATGGCGCAACGGGCGGCAAAGCCGAACGCGAAGGCCGGCCCCGACGCGCCGCCTTCGCTCGGCGACCTGCTCGAGGCCATCAATAAGCTGACCGAGAAGGTGGACGATCTCGGCAAGGACAAGAAATTCGCCACCCGTGCCTCGCGCCTGAAGGAGTGGGGCGAAAAGCTGGCCGGTTGGGAAAACAACCTGATCTCGATCGATCCGCGCGCGCTGCAACCGGACGTGGCGGCGCTGAAGGCCGAGATCGACAGCGCCAAGACGACATGGGAGACCGAGATCAAGACCGCCGAGGCCCAGGCGAAGCAAGCGACGCAGCTTCTGCTGGACATCATGGACGCCCGCGGCAAGCGATCACCCGTTGCCAAGCCGTATGGCGCCTATCTGAAACAGATGCAGCGCGAGGCCGAGGCACTGAAGGACCGGCTCGAGACCCAGCTCACGCCCGAGGATGTCACGCTGAAGCAGTTGCAGGACAAGCTGAAGGACCTGCTGGACGCCAACCGCAGCGACGACAAAACCAACGAGATCGATGCCGCCCAGAGCAGCGCCGTGGCCGAGGAGAAGCGCATCGAGGCGGCGCGGCGGGCGCTGCTGCTGCTGCGCGACAGCGACCTGAAGCTGCGGCGCGAGCGCTACAAGGAGAATCCCAGCAAGAAGGCGCGTGGATTTCTGAACAAGCTGGCCGCGGACCTGAGCAAGGAGCTGGACCGCGGGATCGCGGCGCTGGCCGAGAACCGCGACGCGGGCGCGGCGGAGGCGCTGGCCGCCTCGGTCACCCGCGAACTGGACCAGGCGGAAAGCGGCCCGCAGGGCGACCACTTCACGGCGCGCAAGCGGCTGCAGGACCTGGACGTGCGCTGGCGCACCGCGGTGACCGGCGTGCGGGAGCAACTGAACGAGCTCGCCTCGACTGTGGTGCAGCAGGCGCAGGAGGCGGACGACCTTGTGCGCCAGGCCGCCGGCGAAATGAAGGCGAAGGTGCTCGACCCGGTGTCGCGATTGTTCGATGTGGGCGCCTTCACCGCCGCCGTGCAGGGCATGGAACAAGACGACGACGACGCGGTCGCCGATGCGCGCGAGGCCGCGCTGCGTGAGGTGCGGCGCCTGCGCCGGGTGATGGACAGCGACAACCGCGTGCGCATGCTGGCGTTGAGCAACCCGTTCGGTGTTGAAGTCCCATTCGTCGAACTCAGCAACGCGCTGTCGGATATCGAGCTGAACGTCACGCGCGCCACCTGAGCGCGCGCATCCCGGAAGGCTGCTATCATGATGCAGGCGGAACAGATCAACTGGATCGGGCGCATGGTCGGCGCCAAGCTGCCGCTGCCCCAAGGTGTCAACGATGCGGACGCCCGGGACGGGGACGCGGCGCGGGATGATGGCGACGGTCTGTCGGGGATCGAGCAAGAGCTGAGGAACGCCCGCGCCGAGCAGGCGCGCGCCGACGAGCAGCGCAAGCAGTTCCTGCTCGACAGCGCCATGCGCGTGATCGATCCGCTGAAGCCGCAACTGAAGGAAGCCTTCGACGTCGGCTTCGCGAACACCGGGAAGAGCAAGATCCTCAAGCGCAACAAGGTGACGCAGCAGCGCGACTTCCTCGCCAAGGACGGCGACGTAACGAAGTCAGGCGACGTGCGCGACATGAAGAACGCCAAGCTGACCAAGGGCGGGAAGGAAGGCGCGTCGGGGGTGGATTTCGACGAGATCCAGCAGGGCGTCACCGACGCGTACGGCGTGTTGCGCACGTTGCGCAAGCAGCTTGAAGCGGAAACCAGCAAGCCGAAGATCCTGTCGAAGGACGGATCCACGGTGATCGACGGCCCGCCGGTGCCGCTGTTCACTCGCGACGAGATCGTCGACGAGCTGTTCCAACCGCTGGTGCGCGCCAAGATCCTGCCCGACACCTTCATCGAGGACGGTCTCAGCAAGACGCAGAAGATGCTGGACGCCACCAACGCCCTGTACAAGAAGGACCTTGCCGACCCCGACCAGTATGTCAGCCGCAACATCGCGCAGTACAGCAAGAATGCGATCGATGTCGGCGCCGGAATGACCAAGACGGTGCTGGAGGCGCTGGGCAATGACGGCACCGCGGTGCAGGACGCGCTGACCGGGGCGACCGAGCTGGCCAAGACCTTCGTCGACGGCGCCAACCTGGCCGACACCAGGCGGCGGAGGAAGCTGAAAGCCGACGACATCAACGGCTTCCTGTCCGACCTGCCCGACATGTTCGGCCAGTGCGTCGGCGCGAAGACCGGGGACTCGGCGTTACAGGGGTTGGTCAGTGCCGCCTGCACGGTAGGCAGCACGGCGGCCCAGACGGTCGTGCAGGAGGCGATGAAGGAGGGGCGCAGCAAGAACACGACGTTTGGTCAGTTCCTCGGCGCCCTGGTCAGCAGCGGAATGACCGCCGTCATCGATAAATACGGCAGCACCTCGGCGCAGGGCGAGGACGCGCAGGCGATCAACGACAGCGTCGGCAAGATGCTGACCATCGCCGGCTCCGACGGGGCCGCGAAGATCGCCGACCTGCTGTGGCACGGACAACTGAAGGAGGCGCGCGGCTCGGTGGCGCGGCTGCTGCTGGACATCGCGGCGGCGTGCCCGCCGCTGGCCAGCGACATCGGCGTGCGCGAGGGCAGCAGCAAGGACACCGCCAGCGGGTTCGCTACCGATATGTCCTACGACCCGGCGTCAAAGGATGTGCAGGCCAACCTGAAGGCTGACGTGACCGCCGCGGGGAAGGACGTGCAAGGCAAGCTGGACGCGACCTTGCCCAAGAAGGAGGAGCCGAAGGTCAAGAGTGCCGCGGACGAACGCATGGAGGCGCTGCGCAAGGAGTTCACCGAGAAAAACGACAAAGCGCTGCTCGAGGAGTTGGAGGCGGAGACCAAGGAAGAGGTCGAGGCGTTCAAGGCAAGGTTGCGCGGCGACGACAAGGTGTCGCGCAACCAGCACAAGATCGAGGACCTGATCTCCGAGCTCAAGCGCGACCAGGCGATCCTGAGCCTGCTGGTGGCAATCGGCACCGGGGCGGCGGACGTGGCCGGACAATTCGTCGCCTACGCCGCGGTCGGCACCGAAATGGTCAAGCTCGCCGCCAACGCCAAGAAGGTCTACGAGCGGGCACGCGCACTGTATGACGTCCTGAAGGAGCGCAAGAGCGCGCGCGGGACCGCCAGCGCCTATGGGTCCTCGATCGACAATGTCGTCGGCAACATGGAGTTCCAGATCACCGCCGCGACCTTGAACGCGGCGATGAACGGGTTGAAGGCGGTCATTGCGGTGGTGGCGGCAGCGGTTCCGCATGCCGCGCCCGCGGTGCCGGCCGCCTCGGCGGTGCAATTGGCCCTGGCGACGACGTTGCAGGGCATCCAGACCGCCAAGCTGCGCGCGGCCTGGCAAATGACCAAGAAAGCGTTCCGCGATCCGAAGAACCGCCGGTTGGGCCTGAAGGTGCGCAAGATGAACCCGACCCTGGCCAAATACACCATCGGCTACGGCGCGGTGGAGGAGGAGGATCCGATAGCGGTCAGCATGGCGATGGCCTGCGGCATCGATGAGGAGGCGTTGAAAAACCCCGGCACCAACGTTGCCAAGGTGAAAGCCTATCTGGAAGCGAAGTTCCCCGACGACGGCTCGGTGAAAGGGCATTGGGAGGAAGATTCCTGGCAGGAGAACCTGCCCGACCCGGCAGTGACGATGATCGCCCTGGCCAAGCTGTACGGGGCGGTGAACAAGCAGTACAACAAGGTCGCGAAGGTCCCGCCGAGCGATCTGGCCGGGCTGGTTGCGGTGGTGCAGAAGAAGATCGATCCGAAGGAGACGCGGCCGGAGGTCTGGCAGGAACGCTGCGAGTTGTTCAAGCAGGTGGATCAGGCGTTCGTGCGCGCCGGCAAGACCGCCGCGAAGCAGGCCGAGGCCAGCGATATCGCCCCGGTGTTCGCTGAGTTCGCCGATGCGGCGGCCGATCTCGCGCTGGAGGCGTTGCTGCAGGTGAAGACGCTGGAGGCGGAGGCTGCGAAGGCGGGGCCGGCTCGCGTTGCGGCTTGATGCCGGCCCTCGTCATGCCGGCGAAGGCCGGCATCCACGACTGTCTTTGCTGCAACGAAGACAGTCGTGGATGCCGGCCTTCGCCGGCATGACGAGCGCGCCCCCGCGGAAGTGTCAATCCTTTCGACGCCCGCAACGTTCCGTTACCGCACATAGATCTGCAGCCGTGCCACCACCAGCAGAATCGCCGTCACAACGCCAACGATCACCGTCGCCAGCGCGTAGATCTCCGGCGTCGCCCCCAGCCGCGTCAACGAGAACACCACCATCGGCAATGTCGATGCCCCCGGCCCCGAGGTGAAGCTCGCCACCACCACATCATCCAGCGACAGCGTGAACGCCAGCAGCCACCCCACCGCCAGCGCCGGCGCCATCAGCGGGAACGTTACTCGGGCGAATGCCACCCAAGGCGCGGCATACAGGTCCATTGCCGCCTCCTCCAATTCCATGCCGGCATCGGCCAGCCGCGCCCGCACCACCACCGCGACATAGGCCACCGACACCGAGGCATGCGCCAGCGTCACCGTCATCGCGCCCCGCCCGACAGGCCAGCCGACCGCCTGCTCCAGCGCCACGAACAGCAGCAGCAGCGACAGCCCGGTGATCACTTCCGGCAGCACCAGCGGCGCTGCCACCGCGGCGGCGAATGCTGCCCGCGCGCGGAACCGTCCGAACCGCGCCAGCCCATAGCCCGCCAGCGTGCCGACGATCAGCGCCAGCGTGGCGGAGGCAGCGGCGATGCGCAACGACAGCAGTGCCGCGCCAATCAATTGCGGGTCGTGCGCCAGCGTAACGTACCAGCGCGGCGAGAACCCCGACCAGGCGGTGACGAGGCGTGAGGCGTTGAAGCTGAATGCGATTAGGAATCCGATTGGCGCGTAGAGGAACGCGTAGCAGACGATCAACCAGGCCAGCAGCGCGCGGGATCGGGTCATCGCGGCGCGTTGCTATGGAAAGATCATGCGGACCCGCCGATTGGCTTCGGCGATGTCGGCGGCTGGCAGCTTGCCCTCGAACTGGATGCTGCGCGCCTGGTAGTCCAGCGATCGCAACTCCGACAGGATCGCCGCGCCGTTCACCCGGCCGGCCCGCACGGGAAACTCGAAGTCGCTCAACTTGCGACCTTGGAGGTCACCGGGCACACCACCACAAGCTCCGTACCGACGTTATAGAGATCAGCCGACAGCACCAACGCATAGTGCGGCCCCTTCATCTCTCGCCCTTCCGAGGGTGCCCAGTTCAGATGCACCACGTCGCCCAGCGCCGGCGTGTAGCCGTGCGCGAAGTCGTCACCGCGGCGCGGCACTCAGAGCCGCTCCTTGCCGGCCGGCGTGTCGGTCAGGAATCCGCGGGTCAGCGACTTGACCTTGGCGGCGTCATAGCCGCGCACCAGGTCCTCCAGCGACTGCGGCCGCCCATCCCGCGCCGCGGCCAGCAGGCCATCCAGCGTCTCCTCCCGCATCAGCAGGTAACTGGTGCCGCGTCGTTTGATGCGGACGGCGCCTTGGGCCGCATCATCGAGCACCTTGCCGCCGGCCTTGTTCAGATCGGTGGCGGTGTATGTTGCCACAACCCGGCCGTCGTCCATCGCGCGCTCCGTAAATCCGATATTCCATAAAATAGGCAATTTCTGACAATACGGCAAATGCCTCGACGTGCGTAACTGGCAGCAGGACGCGCGCGCCCCTGCCGGCGCGTTCGCCGCGTTATACCGGCGGTCCGAATGATCGACTCTTCGGTGCTACCCCCGTCATGCCGGCGCAGGCCGGTATCCACGACTTGTCTTCGTTGCAGCAAAGAAAGTCGTGGATACCGGCCTTCGCCGGCATGACGGGGGGCAGCGGCCCGTGCGTCAATGTTTAGGGCCGCTGGTATTACGCGATTGATCGCCGGCGCGCGACGTTGACCAACAGCCCCGGCACAATCAACAGCACTACCAGCAACACCACCGCCAGTGCCGATGCCGTTGGCCAGTCGCGGTTGGCGAAGAACTCCTCCCACAGCACCCGCCCGACCAGTTGCGCCTGCGGGCCGCCGAGCAGCTCCGGAATGACGTATTCGCCCACTGCCGGAATGAACACCAGCAGCATCCCCGCCCACACTCCCGGCAGCGACAGCGGCAACGTCACCCGGCAGAACGCGGCCAACGGCGGCGCCCCGAGGTCCGCCGCAGCCTCCAGCAGCACCGGATCCAACCGGGTCAGCCGCGCATACAGCGGCAGCACCATGAACGGCAGATAGGTGTAGACAATCCCCAGATACATCGCGGTGTCGGTGTAGAGCAGCCGATGCGCTCCCAGCCCCAGCGCGACCAACATCGCATTGATCCAGCCGTCATCCTGCAACAACCCGATCCAGGCGTTGATCCGCATCAGGAACCCGGTCCAGAACGGCAGCATCGCCGCCAGCAGCAGGGCGTTGCGATATCGTTCCGGTGCCCGCGCGATCGCCAGCGCCATCGGATACCCCGCCAGCAGGCACACCAGCGTCGAGATCCCCGCAACCTTCGCACTCAGCAGCAGCGCGTGCAGATAGAGCGGATCGCTCAGGATCAGCGCGTAGCTGTCCGGGCTGATCGCGACACGCGGCAGCCACCCCGCGCCCCATTGCAGCAACGCACTGTACGGCGGCACCCCATCGACCGGCGCCGCCAGCGAGATCTTCAGCACGATCGCTGCCGGCGCGAGCAGAAACAACCCGAGCCACGCCCAGGGCAGCGCCAGCACCAGCGCGCGGGATGATGATCGCGGGATGGATCAGCCCCGCAGGAACGCGTTCATCTCAGGTGTCGCGAGCGACGTGTCGATATAGCCGAACGTTCCGTGCTCGCGCACCTCCTGCGCCGCGGCGTGCAGCCCGGTCATCGCCGCGCGATACAGCGACGTCGCCAGGCTGATCCGCTTCACGCCCGCATCGGCCAGGGCCGCGACGGTGAACGACTTTCCCTTGATGCCGACCATGAAGTTGAACGGCTTCACCAGTGCCGCGCACACCGCGCGCACCGCGGCAAGATCCGGCAGTCCCGGCGCCATCAACGCATCCACGCCCGCCGCCTCATACGCCTTCAGCCGCTTGATCGTGTCGTCCAGGTCCAGCCGCCCGCGCAGGAAGTTCTCGGTCCGCCCGGTCAGCATGAACGGAAACGGCAGCGCCCGTGCCGCCGCCACCGCCGCGGCAATCCGCTCGGTCGCATAGCCCAGGTCGAAGATCGGCGCGTCCGGATTGCCGGTGGCGTCCTCGATCGAGCACCCCACCAGTCCCGTGGCCGCGGCCAATCGGATCGTCTCGGCAACGACCTCGGGGGTGTCGCCAAAACCCTTCTCGAGATCGGCGGAGACCGGCAGGTCGGTGGCATCGCAGATCACGCGCGCCTGCTCCATCGCCTCGTCGCGCGTCACCTTGCCGTCGCGCCGCCCCAGTGTGCCGGCCGAAGCGCCGGACGAGGTCGCCAGTGCCGCGAACCCCAGGGTCGCCATCATGCGCGCCGAGCCGCCGTCCCACACATTGGCGATGACGAAGGCGCCGGGGGCGTGGTGCAGCGCGCGGAATTGTTGTGCCTTATCGGGCTGGGTCGCGGTCATGGTGGTCCTCCTGCGTTGATTGGTTGGGGGGGACCATAAGGACGGCGGAACGTCGTGGGTGTGCCGATAATGCCGCGTGCTGGTAGACCAGTTCGCTGCGTAGTGTGGTACGGCCGGCCGCAATTTCTCCCCCTCCCCTTGAGGGAGGGGGGCGGGGGGAGGGGTTCCGCGGGTACGAAGCTTCGGTGTGATCCTGGCACCAACCCCTCCCCCCAACCCCCTCCCTCAAGGGGAGGGGGAGAGTCTTAGAGCCTTGCATACCAATACCATGTCAGTTCACCCTGGCAGCAGAATGCAAGCCTCCTTCCGCCACCCAACGGTCACCGAAGCGCCGATCGGTTTTTCCCCCGCGCGCAGCCCGTCGCGCAGCGCCTCGCTGACCCGCAGCAGCGTGCCATCGCCCAACCTTATCGTGTGGATCAGCGTCTCCCCGGCATAGGCGCGCTCGATCAGCACCCCACGCACCTGGTTGTCCGCCGCATCGTCCAGCCGCAGCCGCTCCGGCCGAAGTGCCAGCAGCATCGCACCGTCCGGCGCCCGCGTCGCGGCACGGATCGTCACCGCCAACCCCGGCAGGTCCAGCACGGCGCCATCCGGCCCGTTCTGCCGCAGCATCGCCGGCAGAACGTTCGCCGCACCCAGGAACTCGGCGACGAAGCGGCTGACCGGGCGCTCATACACCTCGGCCGGCGTGCCGACCTGCGCCAGCCGCCCGCCCTGCATCACCCCGATGCGGTTCGCGAGCGTCAGTGCCTCCTCCTGGTCGTGCGTGACCACGATGAACGTGGTGCCAAGCCGGCGTTGCAGCCGCGCCAACTCCGCTCGCGTCTCGATGCGCAGGTTCCGATCCAGCGCCGACAACGGCTCGTCCAGCAGCAGCAGGCGCGGGTTGGGCGCCAAGCTGCGCGCCAGCGCCACGCGCTGCTGCTGCCCGCCGGACAACTGATGCGGCCTGCGTGCCTCGAACCCCTGCAAGCTGACCAACGCCAGCATCTCCGCCACCCGTGCCGCGACCGCCGCACGCGAGCCGCCCTGCCGGCGCAGTCCGAACCCCACATTCGCCGCGACATTCAGGTGCGGGAACAGCGCGTAGGACTGGAACATCGTGTTGACCGGCCGCTTGTGCGGCGGCAACGGCGCGAGATCGACGCCATCCAGCGTGATGCCGCCAGCGTCCGGGCGCACGAACCCGGCGATGGCGCGCAGCAGCGTGGTCTTGCCGGACCCGGACGCGCCCAGCAGCACGAACATTTCGCCCGCGTTCACATCCAGATCGAGACGATCGAGCGCGGTCGTCGCGCCGAACCGCACCGTCAGCCCGCGCACGCGCAGCAGCGGTCCAGCGTCCAGCAGCAGCCCAGCGCCCGGCAACGACGGGCCGGTGCCGGTTTCTAACTGAGACACTACCCGCTACTGTCCGGCCTTGAAGCGCGCCCACATCCGCGTGCGTGCCCGTTCCGCGGTCTGCGGCACCGCGCCGATCGTGAAGAACTGCTGCCGCACCGAAGCCGGCGGGTAGATCGACGGATCGTCCAGGATGTCCTTGCGGATCATCGCCTCGCTCGCCGGCATCGCGTTCGGATAGCTGACCGCGTTGGTGATGCCCGCCATCACATCCGGCTGCAGCAGGAAGTTGATGAACAGCTCGGCGTTTTCCGGATGCGGCGCATCGGCCGGGACCGCCAGCATGTCGAATGCAAGCTGCGCGCCCTCCTTCGGCACAACATAGCGCACCACCACGCCGCGCTTCGCCTCGGTCGCGCGCGACGCCGCCTGCGCCACGTCGCCGGAATAATCCAGCACCAGACAGGTCTCGCCGGCCGCCAGCGCCTCCAGCGCGCCGCCCGAGGCGAAGGTGCGAATGAACGGCCGGATCGCCATCAAGGTCGTTTCCACCGCGGCAAGATCGGCGGGATCGTTGCTGTTCGGGTCCTTGCCAAGGTACTTCAACACCGACGGGATCACATCGATCGCCGAGTCCATCATCGTGATGCCGCAAGGCGCGATGCGCCGCGCGTTCTCCGGCTTGAACAGCACAGCCCAACTGTCCATCGGCAGGTCCGGCGCCAGCGGCTTGATCCTGTCCGGGATCATGCCAAGCCCGGTCGAGCCCCACAGATAAATCGCACCATGCGCGTTGCCGGGATCCGAGGTCGCAACCAGCCGCATCATGGTCGGGTCGAGGTTCTTCAGGTTCGCCACCTCGGCACGATCCAGCACGCGCAGCGCACCCAGCTTCACCAGACGCGAGAAGGTCGGCTCGCTGGTCGGCACCACCACGTCGTAACCGGAATGACCCGCCAGCAGCTTGGCCTCCAGCGTTTCCAGGCTGTCGTACATATCGTAACGAACAGTGATCCCGGTCTCCTTGGTGAAGCGTTCCAGTGCCTTGGGATCGATGTAGTCGGTCCAGTTGTAGACGTTCAGCACTTTTTCCTCCGCCCGCGCCGGCAGAGTGAGGGAGAGCAACGCAACCAGGACCAGCAACGGTCGCATGTTTCAACCTCCGATCAATCGACGATCAGTTCCCCGGGCCAATTCTCTTGAGGCAATTCCCCCTTGGGTCAATCACCCTGGGGCGGCACGAACGCCGCCTGGGTGCCGCCATCGACCGGGATGGTGGTGCCGGTCACATAGCGCGCGGCATCGCTCAGCAGGAAGCCGATCACATCGACCACGTCGTCCGCCGTGGCAATGCGCCCGACCGGCGAGATGCTCGAGGGCCGATACCGCCCCGCCGTCGCCGGATCGCTGACCGCATGGATCATCGGCGTATCGACCGTGCCGGGCGCCAGCGCGTTGACCAGGATGCCGTGCTCCGCCCACTCCACCCCGATCACCCGCGTGAGGTGCGACACCGCCGCCTTCGACGCCGCGTAGGCACCCGCGGAAATCTTCGGCCGCAGCGCCGCGACCGAGGACAGCAGCACCACCCGCGCCGGCGCTTCCGGCCGCGCCGCCGCCTTCAGCAGTGGGAACGCCGCCTTCGCGCACAGCCAGGTGCCGCGCGTGTTGACGGCGAAGACGCGATCGAACTCCTCCACCGCCATTTCAGCCATCGGGCCGATCCGCAGGATGCCGGCACAGCAGATCAATGCATCCAGTTTTGGCGCGCGTGCGGCAATGCGCTCGAACGCCGTCGCGATGCTGGCGGCATCGGACACGTCGCAGTGCAATGGCGTGACGTTGGGCGCGACAGCGATCCGTGCCACGTCGAGCGCAAACACCTCCCACCCCTGGGAGGCCAGACGGCGTGTCGCCGCCTTGCCGATGCCGGAGGCGGCCCCGGTGATCGCAATGGTCTTGTTCATGGTCAATCTCCCCTCGATCGCCCCCTGCCACGACGCTGCTTGGATAGGACCCGTCCGGTCGATCCCCGGCAAGCAAGAATTCACCACGGAGGCACGGAGACACGGAGAAGGAAGTCGATACCGGTGCGCGCGAAGCGCATTTGCTGTCTTCTCCGTGTCTCCGTGTCTCCGTGCCTCCGTGGTGAATTCTTGCTTGCCTTGCGCCCGGTGCGCAGCCCGAGGCGGCGGGTGTTTGATTCCGCATTACCATCCCAAATCAACAAATCATTTTAGCGGCTTGGAGTCGTTCGGAGTCTCATCCAACGACACACCCTAGGACGCGAGTCCTCTTTTCCAGCCACCTCGTTCACTATAAGTTCTCCTTCCGTGTGAGCCATGCAAGCCATACCCAGCCACGTCCTGACCGACCTCCGCTCCCGCATCGCGCGCATCGCCCGCGACCCGGCCCACCGGCGCGCGCCCGCCATCCGCTTCGGCATCGCCGCGCTTGACCGGCACCTGCCGGATGGCGGCCTCGCCATCGGTGCGCTGCACGAGGCCGCCGGCACCGGCCCGGACACCGAGCACGCTGCCGCGGCCGCGCTGTTCGCCGCCGGCGCGCTTGCCCGCCTGCGCGGCCCGGTGCTGTGGGCGTTGGCGCGCGACGACCTGTTCGCCCCGGCGCTGGCCGGCGTCGGGCTGCACCCCGACCGGCTGATCCTGGCCAACGCGGGCAAGCAGGTCCTGTCGGTGATGGAGGAAGGGCTGCGCCATCGCGGCCTGGCCGGGGTGGTCGGCGAGGTCGAGGGTGGGCTGACGCTGACCGCCTCGCGCCGGCTGCAGCTTGCCGCCGAGGCCTCCGGCGTCACCGCCATCGTGCTGCGCCGGTCGCGCCTGCATGATTCGTCCCGCGTGCATTCGCACGACGCCCCCGCCCTGGCCGAGCCGAACGCCGCGGTGACGCGCTGGCGGCTCACCGCGCTGCCCTCGGCCCCGCCGCTGCCGCAGGCGCCGGACACGCCGGGGTTGGGGCGGGCACGCTGGCGGCTGGAGCTGCTGCGTTGCCGCGGCGGCGAACCCGCAACCTGGATCGTGGAGGCATGCGATGCGACGGGTCATCTCGCTCTGGTTGCCGAGCTTCCCGACCGATCGGCTGCGCCGTTGCCAGGCCGCCAGGGAATCGATCGCCGGGCAATCGGCTGGCACGCCGCCGGCTGACATTCCATCCCCCGGCATTCCGCCCGCTGGCGTTCCATCCCCCCGCATTCCGCCCGCTGGCACTCCACCCGCCGGCACGCCATTGGTGACCTCGGCGCATGACGGGCACCGCCGCGTCATTGCGGCGGCCGACGCGGCGGCGCGCGCGCTGGGCCTGCGCCCCGGCTTGCCGTTGGCGCAGGCGTCGGCGCGCATCCCCGGCCTGGCGGTGATGGAGGCCGAGCCGGACGCAGACGCGGCGGCGCTCGGCCGGCTCGCCGCCTGGTGCCTGCGCTATGCACCGTTGACCGCGCCCGATCCGCCCGACGGGGTGTGGATCGACGCCACCGGCGCCGCGCATTTGGTTGGCGGGGAGGCGGCATTGCTGGCTGACCTGGTCGAGCGGTTGCAGCGGGCCGGATTTGCCGCGCGCGCAGCGATTGCTGATACGCCGGGCGCCGCGCACGCCGTGGCGCGGTATGGGGAGAAAGTTAGAAAAATTCTCCCCCTCCCCTTGAGGGAGGGGGGTGGGGGGAGGGGTTGGTGCCGGGGTCGCACCGACGCTTGTGGCGCGCCAACCCCTCCCCCCACCCCCCTCCCTCAAGGGGAGGGGGAGAATATCCCTCACATCACCCACACCCCCCGCATCGCCCACACCCCCCACACTACCATCGTCCCACCCGGCACCACCGCACCCACACTGGCCCCACTTCCCATCCGCGCGCTCCGCCTGCCCGACGACACCGTAGCCACCCTGCACCGCCTCGGCCTGACACAGATCGGCCAGCTCATGGCCGCCCCCCGCGCACCACTGACCCGGCGCTTCGGCACCGCCCTGTTGCGCCGGCTGGACCAGGCGCTGGGCCAGGTGTTCGAGCCGATCGTTCCCCTCGACCCGCCGGAGCTGATCAGCCGCCGCCTGCCCTTCGTCGAGCCGCTGTTCGCCGCCGAAGCGTTCGCCACCGTCATCGCCCGGCTGACCCGCTCGGTCTGCCGCCGGCTGGAACACGCCGGCCTGGGCGCCCGCCGGCTGGACCTGCTGTTCGAGCGCATCGACGGCAGCGTACAGGCGATCCGCGTCGGCACCGCGCGGCCGGCGCGCGACCCCGCGCATCTCGCCCGGCTGCTCGACGAACGGCTGGAGACGGTGGATCCCGGCCCGGGCGTCGAGGCGATGCGGCTGACGCTGCCGCTGGTCGAGCCATTCGCCCAAACCCAGACGACGATGGCCCAGACGACGATGACCCAAACAGCAATGCCCCACGCGGGGATGACCCAAACAGCGATAACCCAGGCGGGGACCCGCACGGCGATGCTGCTGCAGGACGAGGCGCCCCCCGATCTTTCGGTGCTGCTGGACCGGCTGGTCAACCGGCTGGGTGCTGAGCGTGTCTATCGCGTCGCGCCGGTGGAGTCCGACGTGCCGGAGCGCTCCGTGCGGCGCATCCCCCCGCTCGCCCCACCCACGCGCCGGACCTGGCAAGCGGACCTGCCGCGCCCGATGCGCCTGCTGTCCCCGCCGCAGCCGGTGCGGGCGCTGGCACCGCTGCCCGATCACCCCCCGGTCGCCTTCACCTGGCGGCGCAAGCGCTTCCGCGTGCGCCGCGCCGACGGGCCGGAGCGCATCCATGGCGAGTGGTGGCGGCGCGATGCGGAGACCCTCGCCATGCGCGACTACTTCCAGGTCGAGGACGAGGACGGCCGCCGCTTCTGGCTGTTCCGCCGCGGCGACGGCGTCGATGCGGAAACCGGCGACCTGAGCTGGTTCCTGCACGGGATTTTCTAGGTCCTGTCATTCCAATCAGGTAAGTTTGACCGGCCAGCGTAGCACGACGCAGCGGCAAATGATGGTTAATATGTTTCACTAATTCGACCAGGTCCGAACGCCCGCAAACGATGCAACCTGGTACGCGTCTCCAAGAAACCAGCCCTATCGGACCTCACCGCCCACGCATGTGCGGCTCATTGTAGAACATCATCGAAACCAGTGGTTTCGAACTAACAATGTAACTGCAGCCGCCGGTCACCGGGAAGCCGCCTGGTTTTCCGCCTGTCGGTGTGCGGCGGTTTCAAGCGGTCCCATCGTGCGGGAATTGCCGCATTCCATGTGGCTGCGGCTGCGCAATCAAGAAGCCAGGAATTTCAGCCGCCGATGAACGCCGATGAACGCAAATGCAGCGGTGACCGACCCGCGGCTCGACAGAATAACGCGCTCGCAAAACCGGCATATCGGCGTTCATTTGCGTTCATCGGCGGCTAAGAAATCCTTCTGCGCGGCGGACTGAGCACCAGGATCCACGCCCTGGTCGACGCGCTGGGCAACCCGATTGACTTCTTCCTGACCAGCGGCGAGACACACGACTTGGTAGGGACCGACCACCCGCTGCCCACGATGCAGGCCGATACGCTGATCGCCGACAAGGCGTTCGACGCCGATGCTCGCGTACTTGAACCGCTGTTTGCCGCTGGTAAGACCGCAGTGATCCCGCGCGAATCGACCGGTCCTCGCCGCGCGACCACGACCGAGAGCTTTATGGCGCGCGCCATCCGATCGAGAACTTCTTCGCCAAGATCAAGCAGTTTCGTGCGATCGCCACCCGCAACCAGAAGACCGCGCGCAACTTCCTGGCCGCCGTCCAGCTCGCGGCCAGCGTCGTTTGGTTTAATTGATGACAGGCCCTAATGTGCACGCCTCATGATGAACAGACCGGAACGACGCACGGTGCTACGCGGTCTGGCGGCGGCCCTGGCCTTGCGCGCGACGCGAGCGCATGCAGCCGCCGCGGTCCGGGCGGGAGAAGTGGAAACATCGCGCGGCGATTGTTTCGCGCGCACCGTTTCGTCGCAACACCCCCTGACGCCCAGCACGGCCGTGTTCGTCGGGGATTCTGTTGGCACCGGCGTCGATTCCTCGCTGGGCCTGCTCCTGGGGGCCACGACAAAGGTCCGGCTTGGCGCCGAGACGCAATTGCGAATTGACCGATTTATCGTGAACGCCGGTGGCATCCTGAACCTGGACCGGGGGGCAATTCTATACGATCACGATCCGAAAGACGGCGCGGACGCTTCGGTGGTGCGCTCGCCATTCGGGTTGATCGCAGTCCGCGGTACGCGGTTTTTCGCCGGTCCAAGCGCCGGCGTCTTTGGCGTGTTCGCCGAACGCGGCACGGTCATGGTGGTCGGGACAAACACCGCGGTGCGGCTGGACCCAGGCCAGGGCAGCAACCTTGCCGCACCGGGGGCCGAACCTTCACCGCCCGCTGTCTGGGGGCAGGCGCGCGTCGCCGCGGCAATGGCCCAGTTCGCGCGTTAAGGCCTACCCACCACCCGGCCTCACCTCACCCCGCCCCCGGTCTGAACACCCTGGGGATGCAGCGGAAACCTGAACCGGCGTATAGACGGTGACCTCGTTACTCTGGCCACGCGGCACAAGCTTGCCGATGATCCGCAGCGACGCTGGATCGAGCCGCGCGGCCGTGCCGGGACCGATACAGATGCTCGATCCGAAATCCTTGTTTGCCGCTTCCAGCCGCGCCGCGGCATTCATCGCATTGCCGTGCGCGGTGTAGTCCAGTTTCCGGCTGCCGCCGACATCGCCGACGATCGCCGATCCGGTCTCGATGCCCACCCGTGTGCGGCCGAGCCGCAATTGCCGACCGAGCGGCGTGGCGCGAACCGTCTCCGACACCTCCAGCAGCGCCAATGCGCTGGCGACCGCGCGGGCGGGGTGCTCGTCGAGCGAGAACGGCGCGTTGAAGATCGCATGGATTGCGTCGCCGACGATCTTGTCGATCATGCCGCCATGGTCGGTGATGATCCGGGTCGTTGCCTCGAAGTAAGAATTCAGCAGCGCTACCAAATCGGCCGGTTCAGCGCGCTCGGTCATGCTGGTGAAGCCCTCGATGTCGGTGAACAAGGCGGTAATCTCGCGCATCTCTCCGCGCAGTCGCAACGCACCGGGGTCGGCTGCGATTCGGCGAACCACTTCGGGCGCGAGATGTTGCTCGAAACTGACCCGGAGCATGCGCGCGTGCCACTCCTCTCGCGCGAAACGGGCGAGGACGGCCGCGATGAAGCCGATAAGCGCGAGCGCGGGCGGCCCGACCGGGTCAATCAGCAGGCCACTGCCGGGCGCGGCGGCGACGGCGGCACAGCTCCAGCCGAAGCAGATCAGCAGAATCAGAACGGCGGCAAGCGATGGCCGCGTCCGAGCCGCCAGCAACAGACCGATCGCTCCCAACAAGAGCGAAGCGATCAGTTCGGCGGTGCCAGCCCAGTCCGGCCGGACAACGACGTTCCCACGCAGAATGGTGGCGATCGCCTGCGCCTGCAGCCAAACGGACGGGGTCGCGGGCGAGGCGGCGGTCCCGCGCAGACCGCCCAGTTCAGGGGCGCTGCCGCCGATCAGGACGATCTTCCCGGCCAGTGACGCACGGACGGCCGGATCATCCAGCAGCCTGGTGACCGGGATTGTTTGACCGGTCCAGTCTTCCGGTGGCCCTGGCAGGCGAAGCTGCGCGTCCAATCCGAGTGGCGCGGCGAATTCGGCGATCCGCAAAGCGCCATCGTCGTCAATCATCAACGCACCGTTTCCTCGCGCGAGCAGGATCGTCTCTACGGCGAGCCCTGGGCGCGCGACACCGTCGGTCATCACCAGCAAGGGAACGCGCCGGATCGGGCCGTCGGGGTCCGCCGCCATGACCAGCGCACCGAAACCCGCCGCGGCGCCGGTCAACGACGGTACTGGCCCCACCATGCCCGGCGCCCGCCACAGGCCCGGCAAAAACATCTTGCGGCGGGCAAGCACCGGGGTGGCGGGCAGGTCGAGGCCAACCGTCGTAGATTCTAAAACGAAACCAATCACCGAAGGCGCCAGTCCCAGGGCGTTCGCCAGCAAGAGATCGTCATTGGCGGACCAACGGTCTGGCCCGGCCAGCAGCAAATCCAGGGCGATTACCGCCGGCTTTCCCTTCGCCGCCGCCGCGACCACGCGGGCAAGTTGTCCGCGCGGCCACGGCCAGGCGCCAAGGTGGGCGAGCGCGGCACGGTCGATGTCGACGATCACGACCTCCGGCCGCGTCGGCGCCGGGCGGAACAGCAGCGGCGCCAGGCGATCGAACGCGCGCTCCCGCGCCGGGTCGCGCACCGTATCGCTGGCGCCGGTCCAGATCGCCAGCGCCAGCAAAAAACCCGTCAGGCCGGCGAACACCGGCCACGGCAGGCGGCGGAGACGCATCAAAACCGGCTGCATCAGAGCTCGGGCACTGCGGCCAACGCGTTAAGTGTCCGTCCGGAGAGTCTGGCGGTTGAGGGCAAAACCGGCACATCGGCGTTCATCCGCGTTCACCGGCGGCCAAGAAATCCCTCTGCCCGCGGATTATCCGTCGCGTCTTCGACTGATCGCGTTGCATCGCGGAAACCTGTGTTTCCATGGCATCGCCGCACGAGTCCGCCAGAGTGCCCAACGCCCCCAATCAACCTTACCATGCCGCACCGATTCCGCCGTCCACCACCCCGCTACCCGCCCGTCACCAACTGCGCCACACCCAACACCCGCGCCAGCGTCCCGGAATCCGCCTGCCCCGTCACCGCCTCCGGCCGCCAGTGCCGCTGGAACGCCCGAAGCACGCTGGACAGCGCCGGATCGAGCCCGCCCTCCCGCACCACCCGATAGCCAATATCCGCCAGCGCCGCGCGCGCACCCCGCAAGCCCGCCGCGTCGCGCACCACACCGCCCGTGCCAAGGTCCGGCACCCCCTCGGGCCACACCCCGACACCGTTCTTCGCCAAATCCTCCCAGGCGAATTTATCGCCCGGATCCTCCTTCCGATCCGGCGCCACATCGCTATGCGCGACAATATTGCGCGCCGGGATCGAATGCCGCGACAGGATCGACAGACACAGGTCGCACACCACCGCCAACTGCAGCAGCGGAAAGTCCCGATAGCCAAATTCGTGCCCGGGATTGACGATCTCGATGCCGATCGAGCGCCCGTTCAGCTCCGAATGCCCGCGCCAGTACCGACACGCCGGCGTGGTACGCCCGCCGCTCCTCTGCCACCAGGCGCAGCACAAAGCCATCCTCGTCCACCACATAATGCGAGGACACCTTCGCCGCCGGATCGCGCAACCGCTCAATCGCTTCCCTGGCGCTGCGCATACCCGTGTAGTGCAGGATCAGCATATCGATCGGCACGTCCGCCGGCCGGTCGTCCTGGTTCGGACTCGGCAACTCGCGGATCGCCAGCGTCACAGGCCCCGCTCGCGCTTGATCTGGTCCCACGCGGCATTGATCCGCGCCACCTTGTCGCTGGCCCGCGCGATGAACTCCTTCGGCACGCCCCGCGCAGCCAGGCTGTCCGGATGATTCTCCCGCATCAACTGCTTCCACGCCGCATGCAGGTCTTCGCCGTTGGTGGAGCGCGGCACACCCAGCACGGCATAGGGATCCGGCGTATCGCTGGTTGGCGCCCGCGGCATCGCGCCGCGCGCGCGGTCCCATGCAACCTGGTCCAGCCGGAAGCCGCGATGCACGCGCGACAGGAACGCATGTTCAGCCTGGTTCAGCGGCCCATCGGCGAGCGCAACCGCGTACAACGCGCCCAGCACATCCTCCAGCATGCCGCGATTGTCCGTGAACGCCTCGCCAAGCTGGTCGGCGTAGGCCTCGAACCCGTCGGTGCTGTCGCGCGCCTGGTCGAACAGCCGGCCGATATCGCGCACCGATTCGGGCGGAATGCGGAACTGCCGCTTGAACGCGTCGATCTCGGCGCGCGACACCGGGCCATCGCATTTGGCCAGCTTGGCGGACAGCACGACCGCGGTGATGGCGAAGAGCTGGTCCTTGCGCCCGAGCAAGGCCGCGACGCGAGCCGGGCTCCACATTGCAATGCGCGGCTCGGCGCCGAACGGCAGGCGGACGTTGGGGATGGCGCCGGAGTCCGCGGCATGGCCAAGCGCGGCCCCGACCACGGCGCCGAATGGGCCGCCCACCGCGAACCCGGTCACCCCGCCGATGATCTTACCCCAGTAGCCCATGCGGCGGGCTTACCACGCAGAAGTTGCCAAGGACACAACGCCCGAGGACGAGACTCTCCCCCTCCCCTTGAGGGAGGGGGACGGGGGGAGGGGTTCTTCAGGTACGACGTTGATGTTTCGGTGCGACACTGGCACCAACCCCTCCCCCCAACCCCCTCCCTCAAGGGGAGGGGGAGAAGTCGTCTCTCAGCCCACCCCTCACCCAACCAGCAGCTTCGGGTCCGCCAAACTGGTGTCCTGCCCTTTTACCGGGTCGGCGATCGCCGCCTCCAGGCTGGTCGCACCCTTCCATTCCTCGGGCGGACGGACGCGCTCGTCGCTGCCGACCTGGTCGATGCCCCAATACACCTCCAGCCGATGCCCGTCCGGGTCGCGGAACTCAACGGCAAGCTGCACGCCGGCGCGGCGGCGGCCGTCAAAGTCGATCGGCACGTCGTGCTTGCGCAGGTGGTCGCGGAACCGCACCAGCTCGTCCAGCGTCGACAGCTCGAACGCCACGTGGTTCATGCCGCGACCCGGCTCCGGGGCACCGCTCGCCTTGAACAGCGCGATCCCGTGATGGTCGGCACTGACGCGCAGGAACACCGCGCCGCCCGGCAGCATGTCATCGCCGGCGTAGATGTCGGAAATCTTGAAGCCCAACATCTCGGTGTAGAATTTCGTCGACCGCTCGATGTCGTGCACATGCAGCACGACATGGCCGATCTTGTTGATACGGAACGGCAAGCCACGCGGCCGTCCCATGCGTCCGACCCGTTCTGCGTCCATGAACCACCTCGGATGTTGCTGTCTGGATGGGCGCTGCGCCCGATCCTCCCACCGGTTAAGCTAGTCTCCCGGACGACGGGCGCAAAGCGGTAGTGTCTCGGTTTGAAAACGGCATGCGCTAGTCGGACCAGGCCCCGGGGGAATGCCGCCAATGGACAAGCCGTTAGCCGGCAAGCCACCAGACAAAGCGACGGAGCGCATGGGCGATGTCGGGCCGATCCTGCTGGATCACCCACCGGTGAACGCGCTGTCGCAAGCCGTGCGCAAGGGGCTGATCGCCACGCTGGCGCGCGTGATGCAGGACGCCATCCTGCGCGCCGCGGTGATCGCCTGCCACGGGCGCACCTTCAGCGCCGGCGCCGATATCCGCGAGTTCGACCACGCCCCGGCCGGTGGCCCAACCCCGGTAACAACGCAGGAAATCGTCCGCGCGCTGGACGCCAGCCCGAAGCCGGTGGTGGCGGCGATCCACGGCACCGCGCTGGGCGGCGGGTTCGAGGTAGCGCTCGCCTGCCATTCCCGCATCATCGCGCCGGACGCATTCGTCGGGCTGCCGGAAGTACGCATCGAACGACTACACCTCGCTCGCTCTTCGCGGGCTTGGGCCGCGAAGAGCGGGCCAAGGCATGCCCCCGGGCAGTTGTCCCGGGGGTCGAGGCGCGCAGCGTCGAGGGTGAGGGTTGTGCCGCACGCACCACCCCAACCCCGATCCGAAAATCCCCGGCCCGACCGATCCGCCAAACCCCTTCCCGTACCCCAACAATCAAAGTTTCGTCGAACAACGGGCCAGCACCTTCCACGTCCCATGCTGCTTTTGCCACACCATAAGAATCCCAAGATTGACCTGGTTCTTCTTGTCCCCGGTCTGATTCTCACCAACAAACTTGAAACGCACGATCGCGGCGTCACCAACCACGCGAACCGTGGTGTCGTTATACGCAAGCGAGAGCCATTTCGTCTTCCCATTGGTCGCATTGGCAATGAAAGTCGCTTTATCCTCGATATGGCCATCGGAGTGGCTGTAGCTCAACTCCGGCGCGCTAAGCCGGTCGAGCGCCTTCGCATCAGCCGCCATCAAGGCAGCGCGATGTGCTTCGGTGTCCTGTGTGACGGTCGCCTCGTCGGCCGCCGATGCGAACGCCGACGGCACAAACGCCGGAACGGCGGCCAACATACCAACCGCAAGTGCCGGCAAGACCAGATGACGACGATCGACGTTCATTGGTTTCCTCCGTTTTTTTCGTTCGGTTTCAGCGTTTGTAGTCAAACTCCTACGGATACCCGGGTCAAGCCTCACCCTGGGCATTTGTCCAGGGGAGCGGGCATGGCAAAGCGGCTGCATACCCCGAAACAATCCATCCGCGCGTCAATGCCGACGAGGCTCAACGCCCGCCAATCGGCGCCGCCGCGCGCCGGCCGATCGAATTCGCCAGCATCAGCAGATACCCATCCGGATCCTGCACAAAGACCTCGCGCTGACCGCTCTCCTGCTCCCCGGTGCGCCGCCACACCTCGCGCGGTCCCAGATAGATCGGCCACCTCGCGGCATTCAGCGCGGCAAGTATCGGCTCGATCGTATCGACATAGACCTGAAACATCGCGCCCTGCCCCAACGGCGGCAGCATCGGTCCGGTCTCGAACCGTCCATGCCGCTGGCACAGCATCACCTGCGCACCATCCGCGTGTTCCAGGTAGACGAAGCGCTCCGCCGGCCGCTGATAGGCCACCGCAAACCCCAGAATATCGCGCCAGAACCGCAAGCTCGTTGCAAGATCCGTGACATGCAGCTCCGGCACCATCCTGGCCCAGCCGTGCCGTGGCACCGCACCAAATGTGTCAACCAATTTGTGATCCCCCACGCATCCGACGTTGATTTGACCACGCATCGGCGATGCCCGATAGGAGGCGCCGGTCGGGAACTGCCGGCCAGGAACAGGAGGTTACGGATGGCGTCTCGGGACGGGGCAATCGCGCGCGCGCATGCATTCTTCGATGAGGGTGGGTTTCGCGATCGCCTGACGGAGTTGGTGGCCATTCCCAGCACCTCGCAAGACCCCGGCCACGAGGCCGACGTCGATCGCTACCTGCGCGCCGCGATCCAGCCCTGGCTGGAATGGCTGGGCTTCTCCGTCGCGGTCCACGCCAATCCGCGCGACGGCTTCGGCCCGATCCTGACCGCCGAGCGGATCGAGCACCCGTCGTTGCCCACCGTGCTCACCTACGGCCACGGCGACACGGTGCGCGGGCTGGACGATCAGTGGCGCGCCGGCCTGAACCCCTGGGTGCTGACGGTGGAAGACGACCGCTGGTACGGCCGAGGCACCGCCGACAACAAGGGCCAGCACGCGTTGAACCTGTCGGCGCTGGAGGCGGTGCTGGCGGAGCGCGGCGGCAAGCTGGGCTTCAACCTGCGCATGGTGCTGGAGACCTGCGAGGAACGCGGCTCTATCGGCCTGCGCGAGTTCGTCGCTGCGCACGCCGATGCGCTGAGCGCCGACGTGCTGATCGCCAGCGACGGCCCGCGGGTAACGCCCGAAATGCCAACGATCGCCACCGGCACACGCGGCACGTTTCATTTCGATCTTGTGGTGGACCTGCGGCCCGGCGGCGTGCATTCCGGGCACTGGGGCGGCCTGACCACCGACCCCGCGGTGGTGCTGACCCACGCGCTGGGCGCGATCATCGACCGCCGCGGCAAGATCCTGGTGCGCGATTGGCTGCCAGGGAATGGCGTCCCAGCCAGCGTGCGCGCCGTGCTGGACGGCTGCCCGGTCGGCGGCGGCGGCGAGGCAGCCCGCGTCGATCCCGAGTGGGGCGAGCCCGGCCTGACCCCAGCGGAAAAGATCTACGGCTGGAACAGCTTCATCGTGCTGGCGATGCTGTCGGGAAGGCCCGAGAACCCTGTCAACGCCGTGGCGCCGAACGCCCGCGCGCACTGCCAGATCCGCTACACGGTGGACAGCGATCCGGCAACGTTCGCCGAATCGTTGCGCAAACACCTGGACGCCGAAGGTTTCGACAGCGTGCGGATCGAGAACGCCGGCATCCGCATGCCCGCGAGCCGCACCGATCCGGCGCATGCCTGGGTGCGCTGGACCGTCTCGAGCATGGAGCGATCCCTCGGCAAGCGGGTGCAGGTGATTCCGAATTCCTCGGGCGGCCTTCCGGGTGACGTCTTCGTCGATCATCTGGACGTGCCGCTCGTATGGATTCCGCACAGCTACAACGGCTGCAAGCAGCACGGCCCGGATGAGCACTATCTGATCGCCCCGGCACGCGAGGGCATCGCCGCGTTCGCCGGAATCTGGTGGGATCTAGGCGAAGGCGGAACGCCGCAGCGCGAGACCAAGCCATGCACCTGATCTCAAAATCGCCTGGAACGTTCCGCAAACACCCCGGCCCACAACGCCCGTCACCCCACCCCCAACTCCAACTCCGCCGCGAAATGACATCGCGCAAAATGCCCCGGCGTCACCTCCTGCAACTGCGGCGCCTCCCTCCTGCACCGCTCCTCGGCAAACACGCAGCGCGGATGGAAATAACACCCCGGAGGCGGGGCCGCGGGGCTGGGAACTTCCCCACGCAGAATCCCATCGTCGCAGGAAACCCGAGGATCGGGCACCGGCACCGCGCGCATCAGCGCGGCCGTATAAGGATGCCGCGGGCGCCCGAAAATCTCCGCGGTGGGCGCCAGCTCCACCAATTGCCCGACATACATCACCGCGACACGGTCGCTGATGTGGCGCACCACCGACAAATCATGCGCCACGAACAGAAACGTCAGCCGCAGCCTCGATTGCAACTCCAGCAGCAGGTTCAGCACCTGTGCCTGCACCGAAACATCCAGCGCGGACACCGGCTCATCCGCCACCACCAGCCGAGGGCCGGTCGCCAGCGCGCGCGCGATCCCAATGCGTTGCCGCTGCCCGCCGCTGAACGCGTGCGGGAAGCGGTGCATGAACTCCGGCCGCAGTCCCACCAGCCGCAGCAGTTCCGCCACGCGGTCCATCCGTTCCCGCCGGTTGCGCACACCGTTCACCAGCAGCGGCTCGCCCACATTGTCAAACAATGTCATACGCGGATTGAGCGACCCGAACGGATCCTGAAAGATCATCTGGATATCTTTGCGCAGCGGCGCCAGTTCCCGCGCCGACATCGGTGCCAGATCGACCACCGCGTCGTCGCCGGTTCGATACAATATCTGTCCGCCCGTCGGTTCGATCGCGCGCAGAATACACCGAGCCGTCGTCGTCTTGCCGCAGCCGCTCTCGCCCACCAGTCCGAGCGTCTCGCCCTCCTGCACCGTGAAGCTCACGTCATCGACCGCGCGCACATGGCCCGTGACACGATGCAGCAATCCCTTCGCAATCGGAAAGAATTTCCGCAGTCCGCGCACGTCCAGCAGCGGCGCGGTCATGCCGGCTCGGCCAGGTCGCTGTGCAGGAAACAACTCACTGCGCGCCGAGGCCCGAGCGAATGCAGCGCCGGAACCGCGGTGGAGCAGCGCTCGCGCATGATGTCTTCGCAACGCGGATGGAACGGACACCCGGCGGGCCGGTTGAACGGATGCGGCAATGCCCCGGCAATCACCGGCAGCGCGGCGCGGACCTCGGTCTGCAGGCTGGGGATCGAGCGCAGCAACGCCTTGGTGTACGGGTGCATCGGCGCATGGAAGATCTCATCCACCGGACCCTCTTCCATGACGCGGCCGAGGTACATCACCACCACGTAGTGCGCCATCTGCGCGATCACGCCGAGATCATGCGTGATGAAGATGATCGCAGTCTGATACTTGCGTTGCAGCTCACGCAGCAGCGCCAAAATCTGCGCCTGCGTCGTCACATCGATCGCCGTGGTCGGTTCGTCGGCGATCAGCAGGCGCGGCTTGCACGACAGCGCCATCGCGATCATCGCGCGCTGCCGCAGCCCGCCGGACAACTGCCACGAATACGCATCGATCCGCTGCTCGGCCATCGAGATACCGACATCGCGGAACAACTCCACCGTCATCGCACGAGCCTGGTCGCGGCCGATCGTGCGGCCGTCCTGGCGTTCGTGCAGCAGGATCGCCTCGATGATCTGCGCCCCAACCGTGTGCACCGGACTGAACGCCGCCATCGGCTCCTGCGGGATCAGCGCGATCTCGGCGCCACGCAGCGCGCGCATCAGCCGGCCACGCGGCGGCAGGCGTGCCAGGTCGATCGGCGTCGCGCTTTGGCGCGCCGGGTCAATCGACGTTCCGCCCTGGCGATACAGGATCTCGCCGCCGGTGATGCGTCCCGGTGGATCGATCAGTTGCAAAACCGCGCGCATCGTTACGCTTTTGCCGCAACCGCTCTCGCCGACGATGCCGACGACCTGGCTGGGGAACACATCGAAGCTGACGCCATCGACCGCGCGCACCGTGCCCTCGTCCATGCGGAACGACACGCGCAGGTCGCGCACCTGCAGCAGCGGTTCAGTGGCTGTAGGGGTCGGAGGCATCGCGCAGGCCGTCGCCCACCAGGTTGAACGCCAGCACCGCAACGATCACGATCAGCCCCGGCATCAGCAGCCACGGCGCCAGCGCCAGCGTCTGGATGTTCTGCGCCTCCTGCAACAACACGCCCCAGCTTATCGCCGGCGGTCGAATGCCAAGACCCAGGAAGGACAGCGACGTTTCGTTGATGATCATGACCGGAATGGCAAGCGAGCTGGTGGCGATGATGTGGCTCATGAAGGTCGGCACCATGTGACGCAGGATGATGCGCATCCGGCTGCATCCGGCCAGCCGCGCGGCCAGCACGAAGTCTTCCTCGCGCAGCGCCAGGAAGCGGCCGCGTACTTCGCGCGCCAAAGTGGTCCAACCGATCAATGACAGGATCACAGTAATCGCGAAGAACACCTGGATCGGCGTCCAGTCGCGCGGCAACGCCGCCGACAGGGCAAGCCAGATCGGAATGGTCGGCACCGATTGCAGCAGCTCGATCAGCCGCTGGATCACCAGATCGATAGCACCGCCGAAATACCCGGAAATGCCGCCAAGCACGACGCCGAAAATCACGCTGAGCGTTACCGCAACCAAGCCAACCGTCATCGAGGTCTGTGTGCCGCGCATGATGCGCGACCATTGGTCACGCCCGAGCCGATCGGACCCAAGCAGGAAGATGCGTTGTCCAGGATCGGCGGCACCGATCAGGTGAATGTTGGTGCCGAACAAACCCAGCACCCGATATGGTTCGCCGGCGGTGAAGAACTGCACGCGCACCTTGCGTTGCGGGTCGGTGGTCCATTCCATCCGCAGCGTCACCGGATTGCGCTTGCCGGCGATCCCCGGAACCCAGGGGTTCCAGCCGTCATCAAAGAAATGCAGCGTCTGCACCGGAATGAACGCCTGCCGCGCGTCGGTTCGTTCCGGGTTCTGCGGTACTGAAGAACGCCGGGCACAGCACCACAAGATACATGCAGATCAAAATGCCGGCGCTGACCAACGCCAGGTGGTGCCGGCGGAACCGCCACCACACCAGCTTCCAATTGGACGCAACGGCGACCCGATCCTCAACCGCCGCACCGACGGCGACCTGCACGTCCGACATGCCGCTACGTCTCCATCCGGATGCGCGGGTCCATCATCACCAGCGCAATATCCGACAGCAGCGTGCCGACGATCGTCAGGAACGAGTAGATCAGCAGGATCCCCCCGGCCAGGTACATATCCTGATTGACCAGCGCACGCAGCAGCAGCGGACCGATATTCGGCAGGTTCATCACCGTAGCAACGATCAGGCTGCCGGAGAACAGTTGCGGCAAATACCACCCGATCGTGCTGATCAGCGGATTGAGCGCCAGCCGCACCGGATAGCGCCACACCAGCCGCCACTCGCGCATGCCCTTCGCTCGCGCCGTCACAACATACGGCTTGTTCAGCTCATCCAGCAGGTTCGCCCGCATGATACGCGTCAGCCGCGCGGTGCCGGCGATGGCCAGTACCACGGCCGGCAGCCAGATATGCTCCAGCAGATCGACCACCCGCGCCATGCTCCAAGGGGCATCGGCGAACCCCGAGGAGAACAGTCCGGTGATACTTATGCCGAAATAAGCGAATGCGATCCACATCAGGATCAGCGCCAGCATGAAATTTGGCGTGGCCACACCCACGTAGTTGATCACCGTCAGCACATGGTCAACCACCGAGCGTTGATGCGTCGCCGAATAGATCCCCGCCGGCACCGCGATCAGCCAGGTAAGCACGAACGCCATCGCCGCCAGCGCCATCGTCAGCCCAAGCTGCTCCTTGATCAGGTCCGCATTCGGCCGCTGATACTCCAGCGACAGGCCGAAATTGCCGTGCAGCAGATCGCGCACCCAGAACAGATACTGCACGATGAATGGCTGATCCAGGCCATACTCGTGCCGCAGCGCCGCAACCTGATCAGCGCTGATCGCGCCACCGGTCGCCGATAGCGTCGCCACGTACGCTGTCAGGAAATCCCCAGGCGGCGCATGGATAATCGCAAATATGACGAACGAGTAAATCAGCAGCAGGAACGGCAACAGCAGCAGGCGCTGGACGATGTAGCGGGTCATGCCAACGACCCAAATGACAGGCTGATCCACCGCACCCGCGTCATGCCGGCGCCTGCCGGCATCCGCGACTTTGCGTCCCGAGAACAGCAAAGTCGTGGATGTGCACCAACATCACGACGTGGGTGCGGCGCCAGTGGGTCAGTCCGTGCGATCGCCGGCATCACTTGGAGAAGAAGAACTGCTCGGTGCGCGCATTGCCGGGGGTGCGCAACGGCCAGTCGTTGCCGAGCGTCGTCGGCACGTTATGCAGCTTGCTGTTGACCACCACGACACCCTGGACCATCGGCGTCAGCCCGATTGTACCGACCTCGAACAGATTGTCCGCCCATATGCGGAATAACTCCTGCGCGGCCTGCACCTGGCCGTCGTGCCCCACGCTGCGTCCGGTGTCGATGAGCTGCATGATCCGCTTCAGCGGCTCGATTGGCTCCACACCCTCCTTGCCGCCCGAGGTCAGCCAACGATAGTAAAGCGGTCCCATCGTCAGCGTCTGCAGCGGCGAGTTGCGCGGATCAAACTTGGCGCCGCCGGTGAACGGGAACGCCGTGGTGTCCTCGTTCCAGATCTCAGTCATCAGTTGATTCGACTCGCGCATCTGGGTGTGCAGCGCGCGCTCGCGGATTTGCACCACGGTCTTGATGCCGACGGCTTCCCAGTCCTTGGCGATAAGCTGTGCCACGTCGGGCCAGGCACCGAACGCCGGCACAACGCTGATCTCGATCGTCGCCGGCTTGCCATTCGCCATCAGCCGGATGCCTTGCGGGTTGCGCGTCGTCAGACCAAGCGCGTCCAGCATCTTGTTGGCTTCGTCGCGATTGAACTCGGTGTATTTCGTCGCCCATTCCTTACCAGGGAAATAGGGATGCCCCGGCGCCGGTACCGCCTGACGCGCCTCACCCAGGCCCAGGAACACCGACTCCTTGATCTCGTCGCGATTGATCGCGTACGACAGTGCAACACGGAAATCCTTGGTCGCCATCAGCTTGCCGATCGCCGGATCAGCCGTGTAGGTGGTATTGAATGCAACCACCGCGTCCGAGCCACCGAAGGTCGGCCAAATCAGAACGTGGTACTTGCCGGTCTTTTCCTGGTCCTTCAACACCGGATAGTTGGTCATCTGGATGTGCCGCGCCTGCATGTCGAAGTCGCCGGCAATGGCGGCGAGATTGAGCGCCTGCTGATCCGCGAAATAGGTGAAACGGATCTCGTCGATATAGGGAAGCTGGTTGCCAGCCGTATCGACGCCGATATAATAGGGGTTGCGCCGCACGGTGAATACCGGGTCGCTCACCCGCGTGACCGGCATCCAAGCCGCCATGGTCGGGCGTTCCGGGTTCTGGTACGGCACGGCCTTGGTGAAGAAAAGTTGGGTCCAGGACTTGAAGCTCGCGGCCTGCGCCAGGCGATCAACATCGGCCTTGGGGGTGTAGGCGGGATGGAACTGCTTCAGATAGTGCGCCGGCAGGAACATGGCATAGCTCTGGTCGGGACCGTCCTGGTTGGCAACTTCCGACAGGAACAATGTGGCTGGCCGGTCGTAGGTGAACCGCACCGTGTAGTCGTCGACCTTCTCCACCTTCATGGCCGTTCCGTCGGCGTTCTGGGTCCAGGTCGGCAACGTTGGCATCAGGTCCTTGTTCAGCAGGACATCCTTGAACCAGAAGACGATGTCATCCGCGGTGAACGGCGCGCCATCGGACCAACGGGCGCCCTTCCGCAGCAGGATCGTCCAGACCTTGAAATCGGCCGACGCCTTCGCACCTAGGGCAATCTTGGGTTCGATGTCTGCACCATCGGGTGTGAAACGAAACAGTCCGTCGTACACCACCCGGACATAGTTGTTGGCGTCGGCCGGGCCAAGGAAAGCGCGCCGCCACAGGCCGCCATATTCGCCGATCTTCTCGACAACAGGCACCACCAGCGGCTGCTCGGGCAGCCGCTGTTCGACCGGCGGCAACTTGCCGGCCTTCACCTGTTCCGCCAGTGCCGGGGCTTCGTGGTACTTGCCGCCCTGTGCCGCGGCCGGCCCCAATTGCGTCAGCGTCAATAGCCAGCAGGCAGACAGCGCTATCGCGAGTTTCCTAAGCATGGCCGATCCCCCTGTGCGGTGCGTTTCTGATTGACGCTGCCGCAAACGGGATGTTCGGCCAGCCGATCGGCGGCGTCAACGGCACCCGCAATTCGCACACGCGCACGCGATCGGCCGCACGCCCTCGCCAACGCATGACCCGCCGGCCCTCGCCCACACCACCCGGTTCAGGCTACCCTGCAAGCCGACGTTCACCACACGGAGGCGACATGCCGTATCGATTGAACGACGCCAGTTCGGTGGCCGCCCAGGCCGCGCCGCGTCAGGTGCGGCTGGCCGACTACGCGCCGCCCGCCTACCTGGTGGACACCGTCGATCTGACGTTCGAGCTGGACGAGGCCGCGACCAAGGTCACCGCCCGAATTGCGATGCGGCGCAATCCCGCATCGACCGACCGCACCGCACCGTTGCAGCTGGATGGCGAACGCTTGTCGCTGACCCGTCTGACATGTAACGACGAAACCCTCAGCGCCAATCAGTACCATCTGGATGATCGCGCGTTGATCATTCCGGATGCGCCGGACACCTGCACGCTGGCGATCGAGACCCGAACCGCGCCCAAGGACAACACCGAACTGACCGGCCTGTACGTATCAAACCACAGCTACTTCACCCAATGCGAGGCCGAAGGGTTCCGCCGCATCACCTTCTTCCCCGACCGCCCCGACGTGATGGCACGCTTCACCGTCACCATCATCGCCGACCGGGCGCGCTGCCCGGTGATGCTGTCGAACGGCAATCCGGGGACAGTGCAGGACCTGGGCGGCGGCAGGCACCGGATCACCTGGACCGATCCGCACCCCAAACCCAGCTACCTGTTCGCACTGGTCGCCGGCGACCTGGTTTCGGTGCGCGACAATTTCACCACACGTTCCGGCCGCCACGTCGATCTCGGCATCTGGGTGCGCCGCGGCGACGAAGATCGTTGCGCCCATGCGATGCGCTCCCTGAAGACCTCGATGACCTGGGACGAAGAGGTATTCGGTCTCGAGTACGACCTGGACGTGTTCAACATCGCCGCCGTATCCGACTTCAACATGGGTGCCATGGAGAACAAAGGGCTGAACGTATTCAATACCAAATACGTGCTGGCGAAGCCGGAAACCGCGACCGACGGCGACTATCAGGGGATCGAGTCGGTCATCGCGCACGAATATTTCCACAACTGGACCGGCAACCGCGTCACCTGCCGGGACTGGTTCCAGCTTTCCCTAAAGGAGGGACTGACGGTTTTCCGCGACCAGGAATTCTCCGCCGACCAGGGCAGCCGCGCGGTGAAACGGATCGGCGACGTGCGGGCGCTGCGCGCGGCGCAGTTCCGCGAGGATGCCGGACCCCTGGCGCATCCGGTGCAGCCGGCCAGCTACATCGCCATCGACAATTTCTACACCGCCACTGTCTACAACAAGGGCGCCGAGGTCATTCGCATGATGCACACGCTGCTGGGCAAGGCAGCGTTTCGTCGTGGCATGGACCTGTATTTCGCCCGGCACGACAACCAGGCCGTGACGATCGATGATTTCGCGCAGGCGATGGAGGACGCGTCAGGGATCGATCTGGCGCGGTTCAGGCTGTGGTACCACCAGGCCGGCACACCGGAAGTCGCTGTCGCCGACAACTACGATGCCGCGACACAACGCTACACGCTGACGGTCACGCAACACACCCCGCCGACACCCGGCCAACCCGACAAGCAACCCTTGGTCATTCCGTTGGCGATGGGACTGCTCGACGCCGGTGGGGCAGCGTTGCCGATCCGCCTGGACGGTGAATCCGTCGCGCAAGAAGGCACGCGTCTGCTGCTGGTAACCGAAGCCGAGCAGCACTTCGCCTTCGTCGACGTGCCGACCCAGCCGACCCCGTCGCTGTTGCGCGGGTTCTCGGCCCCGGTACGATTGTCCGGCCTGACCTCGGAACGTTTGCGCTTCCTCGCGGCCCACGACACCGATCCGTTCGTGCGCTGGGAGTCCGCGCAGCAATACGCGACGGGACTGCTGCTGGGTCTCGTCGCCGCGTTCCGCCGCGGCGAGACGCCCACGGTCGAGCCGGCACTGATCGAGGCGATGGCGGCGACCCTCGCATTGGGTGACGCAGACCCCGCCTTCGCCGCGGAAGCGCTCAGCCTGCCGAGCGAAACCTTCCTGGCCGATCAGATGAAAGTCGCTGATGTCGATGCGATCCACGCGGTGCGCGAGCGCGTGCGCGCGGCGATCGGTACCGAACTGCGCGACGCGCTGCACGCCACCTACCAGCGGTTGACCGACACCGGCCCTTACCAGATCGATGGCGTCTCGATCGGCCGCCGCGCGTTGCGCAACACGTGCCTGGGGTATCTGGCGATCGTTCCGGATGGCGTGCGACTGGCCAAGGCACAGTTCGATGCCGGACGGAACATGACGGACGTCCTGGCCGCGCTCGCCGTGTTGTCCAGCATCGACTGCCCGGAGCGCGAGGCTGCCCTGACCGCCTTCCACACCGCCTGGCATGATGACGCGCTGGTGCTGGACAAATGGTTCGCGATCCAGGCGATTTCGAAGCTGCCTGGCACGCTGGATGCGGTCCGCTCGCTGGCACGACACCCCGACTACGATCTGCGCAACCCGAACCGCATCCGCGCGCTGGTCGGCAGCTTCGCCGGCGGCAACCCGGTGCGATTCCACGACGCGTCCGGCGGCGGCTATCGGTTCCTGACCGATACGATCATCGCGCTCGACCCGACAAACGGCCAGGTGGCGGCGCGAATGGTATCCCCGCTCGGCCAATGGCGCCGCGTCGACACCGCCCGCCAGGCGCTGATGAAAGCGGAACTGCAACGTATCCTGGACGCGCCAAACCTGACCAGCAACACCTTCGAAATGGCATCAAAGAGCCTGGCATAGCCACCCGGCCCATCATCGCCGCCACGCACCACGGAGACCACCATGCTCAACTTCGGCACATCGATGTTCTTCACCGACTATTCCATGGCCCCGGGCGAGCTCGGCCAGGCCCTCGAAGAACGCGGGTTCGAATCGGTCTGGGCGCCCGAACACTCGCACATCCCACTTTCCCGCAAGACACCATTCCCCAGCGGCGGCGATGTGCCGAAGCGCTACTACGACGCAATGGACCCGTTCGTCACGCTGACGGCCGCGGCGATGGCCACCAAGACGCTCAAGGTCGGCACCGGCATCTGCCTGGTGGCGCAACGCGACCCGATCCAGACCGCCAAGCTGGTGGCCTCGATCGATCAGGTCTCCGGCGGTCGTTTCCTGTTCGGCATCGGCAACGGCTGGAACCAGGACGAGATGGAAAACCACGGCACCGTCTTCACCACCCGCCACAAGCTGGCCCGCGAAAATGTCGAGGCGATGAAGGCAATCTGGACCCAGGCCAAAGCCGAATACCACGGCGAATTCGTGAATTTCGACCCGATGATGGCCTGGCCAAAGCCGGTGCAGAAGCCGCATCCGCCGGTCATCGTCGGCGGCGCCTTTCCCTATTCCGCCCGCCGCGCGGTTCGTTATGGTGACGGCTGGATCCCGCAGGCCGCCCGCGGCGGCTACAGCGAAATCGCCGACATGATCCCGCAATTTCGCCAGATGGCCACGGAAGCCGGACGCGATCCCAAGTCGATCGAGATCACCGTCTGGTTCCCCAAGCAGGACCCGGACCTGATGAAACGCTACGCAGACCTTGGCGTCGCGCGCGTGGTGTTCAACCTCGAATCCGACAAGGCGGACAAGGTGCTTCCTGTGATCGACAGCCTCGCCGGATTGATGCGGAAAGTGAACGTGTAATACCAGGTCGCGAAATGATTGACGTACGCTGCCCTCCCCCCGTCATGGCCGGCGAAGGCCGGCCATCCACGACTTGCCTTCGTGCAGCAAGCAAAGTCGTGGATGGCCGGCCTTCGCCGGCCATGACGGGGGGAGGGTCGGAATTTTCGCCACCTGGTATAATCCGCCGCGCCTGCCGGGCTGCACGTAAAGCCGCGACTGTCCCCAGCACCGCCACCTGCGGCGTTTTGTGTCTTACCGCTGCGGTGGCGGCGTCGACGCGTCGACAGTAGGCATCACATACCTGGTGGTCATCGGCGCAGGTGTCACGTACATGGTTGTCGTGGCCGTCTGCGGTTGCACCACGTACGTGACCGCGGGTGCCGGGGCTACATAGGTCGTGGTCACCACTGGGGAAAGACTGCCAGCCGGCGCGGGTGTGATGGATGTCGCGGTCACCTGTGACCCGGCGGGCACTTGCACCGGAACGCACCCGGCCAAACCGAGCAGCGCAGCGGGCAGCAACATTGAATAACGCATGGGTGCTTCCTTCCAGTTAACCCAGGCACATCTCCTACGGTGATGCCGCTGGGACGGGCACGGCCAATCAGTGGCGTTCAACAACCCGGTCGGCTGGCCGCGGGCACGACGCTCGACAGCGCAGCCCCCGCCCTACTCTGGTGCTGAAATCAGCTTCGGCGGTTGACCCGGAACGATCGCGCTCGTCGCATTGCCGTTGTCAATGGACATGCCCTGACTGCCGGCGCCCGAAATAGGGATGAGTGCCATCGGGCCTGCATTCCCGGTGGAAACCGGCAGGTTCTGATTGCCCGCGTCAGGAACAATGGTGGGGGCCGCCGAGGCGACGTTCCCGATCGTCCCCGCCGACGCGCCCAACGTCATGATCGGTTCTTCCACGCGCGGTTGCTGCGGTGCGGTAGGCCCGATCGTGGACGAGGTTTGCGCCACGGCAATGCCGGTCGTCATCGCAAGCGCCGTGGTGGCCGCCAGCCAAAATCTGAGCATGTCGTGTCCTCCCAACGCCGTTCAGCAAACGAATCCCGTTTGCTCTGCCCTCCGATGTGGGTAACACCACGGTGAGGCAGCAGGCTCGGAAACTACTCATATAATTCGGCTCGGCGCCGTTTGTTGCAGTCCGCCGCCCAAATTTCCGTGATCGTCTGCACGCATGCCGCTCGCTGCCAACCCGTATTGCAGCTATCCACCGACCGGCAAGCAATTCGCGGCTGGATAGTCAGGTGGGCGCCCGCTCAGCAGCCGCGAGGGAATCGCCAGCCTTCAACAGAATACGTTGCAGAAGCGGCGACGTGTTGGTCTTGTTGTAGCCAACGGCCAGCGCGATCGTCGGTGCCCGACCGTGCAACTTCCGGCTCACGACAGAAGGCGGCAGCAGCTTTTGCATGTATGTAGGCACAAAGCTGAGCCCCCCGGTCGACAGCACCAACGAGATCACCATCGGCAGGGTTTCGGCTTCATGCGCGGTGGTGAGATGGACCCCTGACGCGGCGAGATAGTCGTCGATAACGCGCCGCAACACCGGGGAATAGGATTTGGGAAAGTTGATGAAAGGCTCGCCCACGATCTCATCAAGGCGGATCGACCTGCGCGATGCCAGCCGGTGGTCCGCCGGCAGCAGCGCGAACAGCGCTTCATTGCTGACAATCCTGAACTCCAGCCCGTGCGCCTCATAGTTCGGGCGCAGAAATGCAACATCGATCTTTCCATTCAGCAGACCCTGCGTAAGCTCCGGAGACGAAGCGCTGTGGATGATAAGTTCGGTGTATTGCAGCGCATCGCTCAGGGCTTCCAGCACCCTTGGCAGCCATTCCATTTCGTAACCGGTCAGGAAACCGACGACGAAAGAGGTCTTGGCCGGCTGCGCGGCCCGCCTCGCGGCTTCGCTCGCCGCTTCGACCTGCAGCAGGATGACGCGGGCATGATCGAGGAACACGCGGCCCGCCGGCGTCAACTCCAATGCGCGCGGCCCGCGGACAATCAACTGCGCCCCTAACTCGGTCTCCAGATCCCGGATTTGCCTACTCAGGGACGGCTGCGCCGTATGCAGCCGGTTTTCAGCCGCCTGCGTGAAGCTGCCTTCCTCGGCAACCGCGACGAAATAGCGCAGGTGGCGCAGCTCCATGATCGCCATGCCTTCAAGGTATGAGGCACAGCTTACAAAGTCTTTTTCCTCCTCGCCAGCGCAACCCACATCGCAGGCCACAACCAGCTTTACGCATCGCGCCGGTCACATCCCACCACGATGGTGCGATGCCCCGGCGCTATCAAGGACAAACCACCATGAGCAACCAGGTCGTTCTCATCACCGGTGCGCTGACCGGCATCGGCCGCGCCACCGCCTTGGCTTTCGCCCGCGCCGGCGCCCACGTCGTCGTCTCCGGCCGCCGCGACGAAGCCGGCCAGGCATTGGCCGCCGAACTCAACGCGCTCAGCGGGTCCGCGGAATACATCCGCGCGGACGTACGCCACGACGACGACGTGCGCAGCCTGATCGATCAGACCGTCACACGCTTCGGCCGGCTGGACGTGGCCGTCAACAATGCCGGCACCGAAGGCAAGCCGGGCCCGGTCACCGAGCAGACCGCGGAAAGCTACGCCGCCACCTTCGACACGAACGTGCTCGGCACCGTGCTGAGCCTGAAGCACCAGATGCGCGTGATGCAGGCGCAAGGGCACGGCAGCATCATCAACCTGTCATCCACGATGGGCCACAAGGGTGCGCCGGGCGCATCCATCTACACGGCCAGCAAGCACGCCGTCGAAGGGCTGACGAAGGCGGCGGCGCTCGAGGGCGCGGCATTCGGCGTACGCGTCAACGCGGTGGCTCCCGGTCCGGTCGAAACCGAAATGCTGAACCGCTTCACCGGCAATGCCGACAGGAAGGCCGGATTGATCGCGGGCGTGCCGCTCAAGCGCTCCGGGACGCCGGAGGAAATCGCTCGGGCCATCGTCTTTCTCGCCTCCGATCATGCATCGTTCGTCACCGGCCAGATCATTTCGGTAGACGGCGGCAAATCGGCCCAGTGATACCGAAACGTAGAACGAACGGTCCTCCCCCGTCATGGCCACGCTATCCGCAATCGCAACGCGCGATGCCGGCGCGCTCGACCCGAACCGCTGGGCCGCGCTCGCCGTGCTGTTGACCGGTGCCTTCCTGGCACCGGCCGACTTCTTCATCGTCAACGTCGCCCTGCCGTCGATCACGACGGGATTGGGGGCCAGGGCCGCGGATGTGCAACTGGTCATTTCCGGCTACGCCGTCGTGTTTGCGGTGTTCCTCATCACCGGCGGCCGGCTCGGCGACATGTTCGGCCGCAAGTCCATCTTCCTGGCCGGCCTCGCGGGCTTCGCGTTGGCCTCGGCCTTTTGCGGCCTGGCCTGGTCGCCGCTGACGCTGATCCTGGCGCGGCTGCTGCAAGCGCTCACCGCCGCCGCCATGGCGCCGCAGGCGCTGGCCTCGATCCACGCCCTGTTTCCCCCGCGCGAGCGCGGCACCGCGCTGGGACTCTACGGTGTCACGATCGGCCTCGCATCGGCAGTCGGTCAATTGCTGGGCGGCGTATTGGTCGACGCCAACATTGCCGGGCTGGGCTGGCGGTTGATCTTCCTGATCAACCTGCCGATCGCGGTCATTACGTTCATCGCAGCCGTTCCCCTGCTGCGCGAGACACGCCCCGCTGCCCACGCACGCCTAGACGCCGGCGGCGTCGTATTGTCCAGCATGGCGCTTGCGTCGTTCGTGGTGCCGCTGATCGAGGGACGCGAGCGCGGCTGGCCCTGGTGGTCGATCGTCATGCTGCTGACCACACCGATCTTCATCGAACTGTTCCGCCGCTACGAAACCCGCCTTGCCAGGCACGGCGGCGATCCGCTGGTCGCATTCGAGATTTTCCGCTCACCCGGCCTGCTGCGCGGTCTCGGCGCCATCATGATGCTGTATGCTATCGCAACATTCTTCCTGGTTTATGCCGTCTATCTTCAGACCGCGCTCGGCTGCACGGCGCTGCAGGCGGGGCTGGCCATTCTGCCCTTCTCGGCCGGCTTCCTGACCGGATCGACCGCCAGTCCCTTCATCGGCCGCTGGGCGGGACCGGCGGCCTCATCGCTCGGCTTCGTTGTGTCCGCCGGCGGTGCCATCGCGACCGCGGTCGTCAGCATGCAATCTGCCGCCGGAACAATGCCGCCGTTACCGCTGCTGGGGCTTGCGCTGCTGGCCATCGGGCTTGGCATCGGCATGTCGATCCCGACCATGGTGCGGGTGATCGTCGAGCGGGTCGAACCCAAGCGCGCGGGTCTGGTCGGCGGCATGGTCAGCTCGACGCTGCAGGTGAGTTCGGCGACCGGCATCGCCGTCCTGGGCGGCCTCTTCTATAACGTTCTGGGAACCCATACCGATCCGGCAACGGTGACCCGTGCCTTCGCGATCACCCTGCTGGCAATTGCCGCCTGCCACATAGCGGGTGCCGTCCTGGCCGCCGGCCTCGGTCAGCTTCGTCCGCTTCGCTATCAGCGCACGGCCTGACCCGGCGTCACGACGATACTACGACAACCACCGTTCACCGGACTGATTATGCATTATCTGGTTGGGATACCTTCTGTTCCCCTCGACGCTGACGCAGGTAGGACAATGCTGCATCGGCCTGAAGGATCCTTGGCATCGTGCCATCGTGCCACAGTTCGCTCGACGTGTCCCAAAGCCATTCCACGAACGGACTCACGACGAATGTGGAAATCGCTTGCGCCCACTCAAAATTGTAATTGCGGCCGCGAGGGTTTCTCCTTATAAAATCGCGCAGACTTGCGACCTGCTTGACTTTGTTCGCTAGATCTTCTGTCCGCTTCCGAAGGACTGATGGCTTACCCAAGTCATACAACAATGGGCGCGCCATCGCTCGGCATTCGAACAGGATAAGCTCGCCACCGATGCGGACCGATGCGTCGATCTCTCTCATCTCTCCTGAATGGGTTCTGATTCTGCCAGATTTTTCCGCTGGAAACCCGGCCTCAGCCAGAGCCAATCGAAAAGCTCGTTCAAACACCGGTCCGCGCGGACCTTGATCAAATTGGACATCAACGAACATCGTCCTGAGCAGACTTACCAGGCCTTGTCCATCGATAAGGTAGCCGCCATCAAATGGAATAACCGGAAATTGCCGCCCGCCGCTCCACAGCCTAATCTGGTGATGCTTGTCGGGAGTCAGCGTTAAATCGCCGAGACATTTTCTAATATCGTCAACGGTTGTCGCTCTCGAATTGGGAAGGCCTCTGATCCGTTGCCATACCATATCAGCAAGATGGTCCCCGCTCATTGCAACGAATTCCTGGCCCCTTCTGAGGGCATTTATGAATAGACGCAAACCCTGGCCGTAAGGCTCGAAGTAGCCTTGAAATGGATCACGCGATAGCATTCCCAGCCGCGGAGACAATAGGATGATCAGCCCTAGTCCGTACAGAGTTACGAGAAACTCCCAAAAACCGTAACCATACCTGCGCTTGAACGGCTCAGCGAGGAACTCATGTGCCTGATGGAATCGTTGAATGTCCAGCCAACCGATGAGGAAGTTAGGAACAAATGGCGTGTCATCAGCGGGACGGACGCCGAACGACCGGAGGTAAGTCGACCCGTCCTCATCGGCGTGGTTGTAGAGTGGCACAAACATGGACGGGGATCCGACGTCCTGCTGCGAGGTAAGCCAAACTCCGACGACACCTGTCATAGATGGAGTTTCGCTACTCCGCCTATCGTAGTCATGGATTAGCTTGTTAATGGTGGGGACTCATCTGTCGATAACATTCGGTACCTCCGTTCCACACTATGGCTGATCCCCGCCCCAATGCGCGAAGGTGCGCGGTCGCGATCCAGTACCTCATAGCACAATCCCATGGCCCGAAACGCCCATACCATATCTTGGACAGAGAATTTTCGTAATACTACGGTTTTGTTTTCTACTATTTGTTTCCAAATGCTCGCGAAGTTCCCTGACCAAAGCGCTAGGTTCGTCTGGAAGTGAGGAAGGAAATGGCCGCCCAATACCGCTTCGGGCATCATCTGATCAGCAGACCCTATATCGTCGGACATAGACGTGTTGGACAACTTGTTTATCGCTAAATAGAATATCTCCCGGACATGAATCTTTGTTCCCGGGGGGAAATCTCGACTTGGTACGTCTGGATAAATAACAGGAATTCTGCGCGTCAGATGGTTCCAATAAAGCCGGCTATGCGCTGTCAAAATCGACGCGATCTCCTTCTCTATTAAATCGATGTAAGTGCGGAAGCGTTCCCATCCATCGTCATCCTTATATTCCATCCATGCTACCAGAATCTCCTTGAGGGTCCTGGAACGAAACTCGCGACAACCGTAGTGGAGGTTTTCGCAAATAAATCGCCGGTTTTCGGAGATGAGCGCACAGAAGGCTGGTTGGTGGTACTCAACCAGTTTCATAGGGTGCAACGACGGGTCATCGGGGACTAGATGAAGAGGCTTCTCGATAGGAATGTCGTGTTGCATATTGCCTGACCCTATCATCGCGTAATCCGCTTCGCGCGATGCGAAGCAGGATACCTTGCCGCTTCAACCATGGTGCCGCCCGGGCAGTGAGCCCGGCGGGCATTCTCCGGCAACCGCCGGATCAAGGCCTGGTCGAGCCCTACCAGGGCTAAGCATGTCGCGCCGGGCCCGCAGCTCGCTTCGCAACTGTTGGCTGAGAACTGACCAAACCCCACTCAATTCAGAAAGATCTTCCCGGGGTTCAAAATCCCCCGCGGATCCAGCGTCGTCTTGATCGAGCGCATCACCGCCAGCGCCTCCGCCCCATGCTCCTGCTCCAGGAACTCGCGCTTGCCGATCCCCACCCCGTGCTCGCCGCTGCACGACCCACCCAACGCCAGCGCGCGAGCAACGATCTTCTTGTCGAGCTCCCAGGCCCGCGCCAGCCCGTCCGGCTCCGGCGGCACCAGGATCACAGTATGGAAATTCCCGTCCCCGACATGCCCGACGATCGGCGCGGTCAGGCCGGACGCGGCGATATCCTCCTTCGTCCCCAGGATCGCCTCATCAAGTCGCGAAATCGGAACGATCGCGTCCGTCGCGATCCCCTTATGCCCGGGCTTCAGCGCCAGGCACGCCCATAGCGCGTCATGCCTTGCCTGCCACAGCTTGTTGCGCTCCGCCGCGTCGGTCGCCCACCGGAAGCCGCGCCCGCCATAGCCGGCCGCCACCTCCTCGGCCTGCTGCGCCTGCTCGGCGACTGAGGCGGTGGTGCCATGAAATTCGAAGAACAGCGTGGGCAGCGACTCCAGGCCCTCCAGTTTCGAATAGGCAACGCAGGCCGCCATCTGCACCTCGTCCAGCAGTTCCATGCGCGCCACCGGAATGCCGATTTGCAGGATGGCGATCACTGTCTCCACTGCGTCCTTCAGCGTCGCGAACTGGCAGGTGGCCGACGACATCGCCTCCGGAATCCCGTGCAGCCGCAACTGGATCTCGGTGATCACGCCGAGCGTGCCCTCGGACCCCACGAACAGCCGCGTCAGGTCGTAGCCGGCGGCCGATTTGCGCACCCGCCCGCCGGTGCGGATCACCCGCCCATCGGCCAGCGCCACGGTCAGCCCCAGCACATTCTCGCGGATCGTGCCGTAGCGCACCGCGTTGGTGCCGGACGCGCGGGTCGCGCACATCCCGCCCAAGGTGCAAAGCGACGTGCCGGGATCGACCGGAAAGAACAGCCCCGCATCGCGCAGGTGCGTGTTGAGCTGGTCGCGCGTGACCCCCGCCTGCACCCGGCAATCCATGTCCGCCTGGCTGACCTGCAGGATGCCCGTCATCCGCGACAGATCGAGCGTGATGCCGCCACGCACCGGCGTCACATGCCCCTCCAGCGAGGTGCCCGCGCCCCACGCCACGACCGGCACGCCCGCGGCATGGCACAGCGCCAGCAACCGCGACGCGTCTTCCGTGGTCTCGACGAACGCCACGGCATCGGGCAGCACCGGCGGCTGGGTGTCCTGGCCGTGCGAGTGATGCTCACGCAGTGTGGCGTTCGTGGTGATGCGCTCGCCCAGGAACTCGCGGGCGGACGCAACGACAGTGTCGACAGGGCCGGCCATAGCTTCGTCCTCCGGTGGGCCATTGCGCCCCACATGCTCGAAATTGGCGGATTTGGCCACAGTGTCATCGCCTGCGGGAAGCAAGGCCGGGGCGATTGCGCCCCAGCCCCCCGCCCGGTAAATCATCGCTCCCTTACGCGGGTGTAGCTCAACGGTAGAGCCCCAGCCTTCCAAGCTGGTGGTGCGGGTTCGATTCCCGTCACCCGCTCCATGCCCTGGAGCCGTTGCCTTCCATCCATGAGCGGTCATGTCCACGTGATTGGCGCCGGCCTCGCCGGGCTGTCGGCCGCCGTCGCGTTGACCGCGGCCCGGCGACCCGTGACGGTCTATGAGGCCGCGCCAGCCGCCGGCGGGCGGTGCCGGTCCTATTTCGACCGCGAGCTGGGTCTGACGGTCGACAATGGCAACCATCTGTTGCTGTCGGGCAACCACGCCGCGATGCGCTACCTCGATGCGTTTGGCGGCCGCGCGGCGATGTCCAGGCCGGACCAGCCGATTTTCCCCTTCCATGACCTGGCCAATGATCAGCATTGGGCAATCCGGCCAAATCGCGGGCGATTTCCCTGGTGGGTGCTGTCGCGTGCGCGGCGCGTGCCGGGAACCAGGGCGATGGACTATCTCGCGCTGCGCCGAATTCTGCGTATCGACGATGACGCGACGGTCTACCACGAGCTCCGCCGGGAACCGCTGTACCGATCCTTGATCGCACCCTTGGCCATCGCAGCGCTCAATACCCAACCGGAACAGGGCCTGGCGCGGCTGCTGGCGGCGGTGCTGCGCGAGACGATGATGGCCGGCGGCAATGCCTGCCTGCCGATGTTTCCGCGCGCCGGGCTGTCCGCGGCGCTGATCGACCCGGCGGTGACGCTGCTGGCCGGGCGAGGCGCCACATTCCACTTCGGGCGCCGGATCGCCGCCCTGGAAATCATCGACGGTCAGGTAACCGGCCTGGCCGGGCCGGATGGCGCGATTTCGCTCGGCCCCACGGATAGCGTGGTGTTGGCGGTGCCGCCCTGGGTGGCATCGGACCTGCTGCCTGGACTGATGGTGCCCGCGGTGTTCGAGGCGATTGTCAACGTGCACTTCCGGATCGAGGCGGATCCCGGCCCGGCCGGCTTCATCGGCCTGATCGGCGGTGCCGCGGAGTGGGTGTTCATCAAGGACGGCTACATCTCCACCACTACCAGTGCCGCCAACCGGCTGGCGGAATCGGACGCTGACCGGATCGTCGCGTCGGTCTGGCCGAATGTGCGCGCAGCGCTGCGCCTGGGTGGGCGGCTGCCGCCGTGGCGCGTGGTGAAGGAGCGGCGCGCCACCATGGCGGCAACGGCGTCGCAGGAACGCCGCCGGCCGCCGGCGCGCACCGACCTGGCCAATCTGGTACTGGCGGGCGACTGGACCGCCACCGACCTGCCCGCCACGATCGAGGGAGCCATCAGGTCAGGCGAAACCGCCGCGGCGCTGCTGACCGGTTAGTGTGCCGCACTCGAAGTTCGCCACCGGAACAAGCCGCCGCTGCCGGCACCTCAGGCGGCGCGCCGGACCGTCATGGGAAGACCACCCGCGGGCCGCAACGTCACCCGCAGCAAAGGCCACACCGCGTGCCCTGGTGCCAACTCCAGTGCGAAATGCCGCATGATCGTCGCCAGCACCAGCGTCGCTTCCTGCAACGCAAAGGCCGAGCCAATACAGGTGCGCATGCCGGCGCCGAACGGCAGATACGCAAACCGATCGATCCGCATGCGGGCATCACCGAGGAAGCGACCGGGGTCGAAATAATCTGGATTGCGCCACAAGCGCCGATGCCGATGCAGCACATAGGGCGCGATCACCACCATCGAGCCCCGCCTGACGGCGACCCCGGCCAGTTCATCGGGACCGATCGCCATCCGGCTGATGGCGGCGATCGGCGGATACAGGCGAATGGACTCCTCCACCACCGCCCGCGTCACCACCAGGCGGTCGGCAACCCCAGTCATCGGCCCATCGATCTCGCGACCAGCCTCGGCCGCGACGCGGTCCCGCCACTCCGCCGACTGCGACAGCAGAAACAGCGACCAACTCAGGCAATTGGCAGTCGTTTCGTGCCCGGCTGCAATGAACGTCAGGATATTCGACCGCACCTCCGCTTCGGTCATCGCACGACCGGTAGCCGGGTCGAGCGCACCCAGCAGCAGACTGAGGATATCGTTCGGCACGCTGCCCGCGCCTTGCGCCATCCGCCGTCGCCGTGTCGCGATGATCTCGTCGATGGCAGTATCGAAAAACCGCAACGTCGAGCGTGCGCGCAGACGACCAAGGCGGGGCACGAACGCCGGCACGCCGAACAGGTCGAGTGGGTCGATCCGGCCAATGGTCTCGAAATAGATCGCCATGGCGGCGCGCAGTTCCTCGGCATTGCAACCAAGGCCGTCGGAAAAGATCGTGCGCTCCAGCACATCCAGCGTGACACGTGTCATCTCGGCAGCCACGTCGATTCGCGATCCCTCGCCACGCAGCCGCCAGCGTTCCACCAGCGCATTCCCCGCCTGCCGCATGGCGGGCGCGAAGGACTTGACCGTCTTGCGCGAAAACATCGGCGCGAGAGTGCGACGCTGCACGCGCCATTGCTCGTCCTCGGCACTCAGCAGGCCGTTGGCCAGCCCCGCCGAGAGCACGCGCTGCTGCAACGTGTCCTTGCGATAATTGGCGGCATTGTCCAACAGCACCCGGCGAATGGCGCCCGGGTCGTTGATGACCAACACATGGCCAATGGCGCGGCTGGCGGTGATGACCGGTTGCTCGAAATGCTCCTCGGCCCAGCATTCGATGGGGTTCTTCTGCAGCACCCGCAACAGACCAACCGGACCCAACGAGGTGGGTCGAGGTTCCGGCGCGGGCGGACGCACAAGTTGGGTCACGGTGGACATGTCAAAATCTCCCGGGACTAATCGCCGGCCAAGGACTCACCAACCACCCTCGGCAAGAACGGAGTGCGGAACGGCTTCCTGATCTTCGGCTGCTCCTCGCCCAGGATGCGCCCGTCCTCGAGATGAATGATCCGATCGGCAAACGGCAGCACGCGCGGATCGTGTGTGATCACCAGGACCGCGCGGCGCGGATCCCTGGCGATCCGCGCCAGGATCGACATGATAGCGAGACCATTCTCGCTATCCAGCGCCCCGGTCGGTTCATCGGCGAGAATAGCCGATGGATTTCCCACAATGGCGCGCGCGATCGCCACCCGCTGTTGCTCGCCGCCGCTAAGGTCGCACGGAAACGCATTCTCCTTGTGCGACAGACCAACGATCAGCAGCGCGTTCCTCGCCTTGGCGATCGCGGTGTTGCCGCTCTCACCGCGCACATCCAATGCCAACCGGACATTGTCCACGGCCGTCAGCGTCGGCAACAACCGATAGGACTGGAAGACGAATCCGAAATGATCGCGTCGCAGTTTTGCCAGCCCGCCAGGCTGGTCCAAGGCCGAACGGCCATGTATCCGGACCATTCCCGCCGTCGGCGTCAGCAGGCAGCCCAGCACGGACAACAGCGTCGTCTTGCCGCTGCCGGATGGTCCCATGACAAGGGTAAGTTCTCCGCCATCCAGCGCCAGGCTGACGCCTTTCAAGGCCTGCACCTGGCCGGCGCCGCTGCCCAGGCGCTGCATCACATCGACAGCTTCGATGATCGGTTCGGTCATTGCCTGAACGCCACGGCTGGATCGATGCGCAGCACCCGGACGATTGCGGCCGCGGCCGACGCAATGCACATAACGACAGTGAGCAAAAACAGTTCCAAGGTCAGCGCCGGCGTCATGACGATCGGCAACGCCGTTGCGGCAGTCGTTTCGACAATGATCAGGTCGATGCAAGCAGCCACGCCGAAGCCGACCACCGCGCTGATCAGCGCCTGGCTGATGATGACCTTGTGAATATACCAGCTCGATGATCCGATTGCGCGCAGCGTCGCGAATTCGCCCAGATGATCCTTGGTGCTGGAATACAGCGTCTGGGCGATGATGACCGTGCCGACGATCGCGCCGAGCAGCGCGCCGGCAAACAGGGCGGCGCCGGCGCCCGTGCCGAACAGCCAAAAAGCGCGGCTGCGGCTGCGAAATTCCCCGGGTGTCAGAACCTCGACCTTCGGCAGGGCCGCCAGCAGCCGGCCGCGAACGCCGTCGATATCCGCGCCGGCCTTTACCCGCACAAGCAGGTAGGAATCCTTGTTCGCCGAGGTCCCTACATAGGCTTGCGCATCGTCGAGCGAGGTGAAGACATAGGGCGTCGTGGTGAACGACCTTATGCCGTTGGTAATCGCCGCCACGCGGGCCGATTGCTCGCGAATATCGACGCTGTCGCCAATCCGCGCGACCCCCAGCCGGCCGAAATAAGTCCGATCGATCGCGATGGCGTGCGACGCTGATAAATTGCCGGCATCGCCGTCGACCAGGTGCCAGGGATGCAGTCCCGGCCCGTTGGTATGCGACCCGATAATGAACACCGGCGTCGTGCCACCGCCCGGCACGGCCCATGGCGCAAACCCGACCAGCACTGGCACCGCCTCCGCGACACCTTCGACCGACAGGGCACGCGCCTGATCATGTTCATCCAGCAATGACGGATCCTCGAAGCATTTCGTCCCGCGCGACACCACCCAAAGGTCGGCCGGCGCGTGATCGATCATCGTCGTCACCATGCGCTCAAAGCTCAGGAACAGTCCCATTTGAATTGAGACAAGAATGATCGAGAAAACAATCCCGACGACAGTGGCGATGAACCGCAGCCGATCCTGCAACAGGTTCCGCGCGGCAAGTGTGATGATCAACGGCATGGCGTCTGGCCGTGCGGCGCAATGTCGCGCCAGGTGCGGTCACGTCCGTGCGTCAGAATCGTTTTCTCACCGGTGTTGGACGGCCAGTTGCCCGCCAGCATCCCCGCCGCGGGAACTCGCGATCGGGAGCGTGCCGGCAACACCAGCCGCTCCGCGCCGATCAGTCGCGCACCCAGCGGGGTGAAACGCGCCGCGACGGTCGCGGTCCATGCCAGGATCAGCGTGCCGCCGAACACCACAGCGGCCTTCGCGACGGCGAACAGTGCCACGCCCGACAAGGCAAATTGCAGCCAGACGACAAAGGGGTAGTGCAGCAAATACATGCCGAAGGCGTTGCTCGCCAGGTCGTCCAATATCCGCGACCGCATCGTGGCAAACCGCAGGCAGGCCGCCAGCGCCGCGAAGCAACCGCTCACGCAGGCAACCGCGTAGCTGCCCTCGACGACCACCTGCAAGCCGACCGGCGCGCCGGACGGGTAAGTCATTGCGAGGCCGGTCAACCCCATCCACAGCAGGAACGCACCCGTCGCGCCGGCAAGCCAGACCGCCCAGTGCCGTACCAGCGTCCCTTCGGGTGCGAGCAGCCCGCGCTCAAGCCCGCAAGCCCCAACCGCGAGACCCGCGCAGTACAACACGACGTAAAGCAGAGGCCGGCTGAGTTGCAGTGCAAGCGGCCCGTAATTGACCCAATCCCACGGGGTGAAGGCGACCGCCAGCGGCACATAGGCCAGAGCGGACGCAGTCGCCAGGCCGACAAAATACCGACCGGGCCGAGTGCGGGCGGACAACGAGTAGGCGCCAAGCAACTCGATCCAGGATGGCACAAAACGATGCAGGCCCGCGGCCAGCGCGGTCAACGCCAATAGCTGCCACAAGAACCACATCGGTCCGGCGGGCCAGAATGGCAGCGCCAGATAATGCCGCGCGTAGGCGGTCACACCCGGATCGATCGCCGTCAGGCGATAGACCGGATACAGTGCGATCGGCATCACGATGGTCAACGCGACACCAAACGGCACACCCAACCGAAGAAAGCGGTCAGCCAGAAACTTCCAGGTTCCTTTGCGTCCGAGACTCGGCCAGGTGAACAGCGCCGACAGGAAAAACATCAACGACATCAGATAGACGTCTTGCCACGCACAGAACACGTCGAACCCGAGCCAGCGATGGCTGTCGACGATTGGGAATGTGCGCCACTTATATGGCGCATCGTCGAACGAAGACGCCGCCGGACCCAACGAGGCCAGATAAGCCATGACCGAATGGAATGCGAGCACCGTCACGATAACGATGCCGCGCAAATTGTTGAGCGCCACACTCGATCGGGACAGCTTTCGCCGATCCTGCCCGGAACCCGCGCAAGGTATCGCGAGCACGGCGTCACCGTTCGCCGCCACCCCGCATCCGGCTGCCACGGCGCGGGCGTCGCCGTTCACTTCGTGGTCGCCAGCCGAGGGCTCGATCAGGTCAAGCCGTGCGGTCATTTCACCAGTCCCGGAAGCCGCGCGTTCAGTAACCACAGTCCAGAACATAAGGTCTGAGATATGGCCGCGATGTGGCGACCGGCCCGCTCAGCGGCATTGCGTGATTTCACGATGCGGTGACATCACGTCCGCAACCTGGATCATCCGGCCGGCGTGCAGCGCCTGCCCGCGGCGGATCACGCCCGGCTGCGACGCATGAGCTGGCAGAACGAACTATTGACCTGGGCCTTGCGCCGCTGGATCAAACCGAAATCGCGTCTCGGTCAGGATATCGCGGCATCGCGCGCACTTACCGGCAAAGTGCCATTTGGCGCAAAGCTCGCACCGGATTGGCGGATTCGCACGGAATCTACCGCTACGCTCAAGGGCGAATGGATCGAGCCCGCCGATCCCAGCCACACGGCGCATCAGCGGAACATCCTGTATTTTCATGGCGGTGGCTATGTCGCGATGTCGGCCCGCACGCATCGGTCGATAACGTCGCGCCTGGCCGCCTGGAGCAACGCGAGTGTGTTCGCCCTCAATTATCGCTTGGCGCCCGAGCATCGGTTTCCGGCGGCGCTCGACGACGCGCTGGCTGCCTATCGCACGCTGCTCGCCACGGGCACGCCCGCTTCCGCCGTCGCGCTCGCCGGCAATTCCGCCGGTGGCGGCCTTGCTCTGGCACTGCTCGTCACCGCGCGCGACGCCGGGGAGCCACTGCCGGCGGCCGCGGTATTGTTCTCGCCCTGGACCGACCTCGCCGTCACCGGGAACAGCATCATCGACAATAACGAAATTGACCCGCTGCTTTTCGGCACGTGGGTCGCGCCGACAGCGCGCCACTATCTTGGCGACACGCCGGCGACGCACCCTCTGGTCTCGCCGGTATATGCCGACCTTACCGGATTGCCGCCGCTGCTGATCCAGGTGGGCGACAGCGAAGTCCTGCTGGATGATTCGCGCCGCGTGATCGAAGCCGCCCGGCGCGTCGGTGTCGAGGCGACGCTGCAAATCTCGCCGTCAGTGCCCCATGGCTGGCAAATCTTTGCGCCGGTCCTGCCCGAGGCACGCACCTCGCTGCGCGCTGCCGCCGATTTCATTCGCGCGAAGCTGCCCTAGCCCGCGGGCCGCGCCGGCTTAGGAGCCGGACTGAAGCGCGGCTCGCGCAGACCGTTCACCCGCCGACGCCGCCCCCGTATAGTCCCGCGCATGGACGCCGCCGCCCCGAATGACCGCCTCGCCAACGCGACGGACCGTGCCGCCGCGGCCCTGCGCGCGCACCAGCACGATGACGGTCACTTCGTCTTTGAGCTCGAGGCGGACGCGACAATCCCGGCGGAATACGTCCTGCTGGAGCACTTCCTGGATCGCATCGACGCCGACCTGCAGCGCAAGATCGGCGTCTATCTGCGCAGCGCGCAAGGCGCACACGGCGGCTGGCCGCTGTTCCACGACGGGGCGTTCAACCTCTCTTGCAGCGTGAAGGCGTATTTCGCGCTCAAGGCGATCGGCGACCACCCCGACGCCCCGCACATGCGCCGGGCACGCGAGGCGATCCTGGAAGCCGGCGGAGCGGAGCGCAGCAACGTGTTCACCCGCGCCCAACTCGCGCTGTTCGGCGAAGTTCCGTGGCGCGCGGTGCCGGTGATGCCGCTGGAGATCATGCACCTGCCGTTGTGGTTTCCGTTCCACCTGAGCAAGGTATCATACTGGTCGCGCACGGTGATCGTTCCGTTGCTGGTGCTGATGGCGAAACAGCCGTGGGCACGCAACCCGCGCGGCGTGCACATCCCGGAGTTGTTCCGCACGCCGCCGGACCGGGTCACCGACTGGATCCGTGGGCCGTATCGCTCGGCCTGGGGCCGGTTCTTCAAGGGCGTCGATGTCGTACTGCGCGCGGCACAGCCCTGGTTCCCCCGCCGCGGCACGCAGCGCGCCGTCGCGAAGGCGGTGGCGTTCGTCACCGAGCGGCTGAACGGCGACGACGGGCTGGGCGGCATCTATCCGGCGATCGCCAACAGCGTGATGATGTTCGATACGCTGGGCTATCCACCCGATCACCCGCCGGCGCGGACCGCCTGGCGCGCGGTGCGCAAACTGTTGGTGATCGAGCATGATCGCGCCTACTGCCAACCGTGCCTGTCGCCGGTCTGGGACACCAGCCTGGCCGGGCATGCGCTGGCCGAGGCCGGGATCGAGACCGACAGTGCCTGTGCCTGGCTGGAGCCGAGGCAGATCACCGATGTGGTCGGCGACTGGAGCGTGCGGCGCCCGAACCTGCCGCCCGGCGGCTGGGCGTTCCAATACGAAAACCCGCACTATCCCGACGTGGACGACACTGCCGTGGTCGGTATGTTACTTCACCGAAACGGGAATCCGGCCTACGCGCAGCCCATCGCGCAGGCGCGCGATTGGATCATCGGCATGCAGTCCTCCGACGGCGGCTGGGGCGCGTTCGAACCCGAGAACACGCATCTCCATCTCAACCACATCCCGTTCGCCGACCACGGCGCGCTGCTCGATCCGCCCACCTCGGACGTCACCGCGCGCTGCGTGTCGTTCCTGGCGCAGATCGGCATGCCGGCCGACGCGCCGGCGCTGGTAAGTGCGCTGGGGTTCCTGAAACGCGAGCAGGAGACGGACGGAAGCTGGTTCGGCCGCTGGGGCACCAACTACATCTACGGCACCTGGTCGGTGCTGTGTGCGCTGAACGCCGCCGGCGTGCCGCCGGATGATCCGTCGATGCGCCGTGCGGTGGATTGGCTGGTCGCAGTCCAGCGCGAGGACGGCGGCTGGGGCGAGGACGAGGAAAGCTACGCCGACGCCCCACACGGCCGATACAAGGAGAGCACGGCGAGCCAAACCGCGTGGGCGCTGCTTGGCCTGATGGCGGCAGGCGCGGTCGACCATCCCGCCGTGGTGCGCGGTATCGACTACCTGGTGGCGACGCAGCGCGACGATGGCGAATGGACCGAACTGCCCTACACCGCGGTCGGCTTCCCGCGCGTCTTCTACCTGCGCTACCACGGCTATCGCCGCTATTTCCCGGTGATGGCGCTGGCCCGCTACCGCAACCTACGGCACGGCAATTCGAAGCGCGTGGCGTTCGGATTCTGATACGAAACGGCCATGACGTTGAAGAAGCAATCGTTTCGCTACCTGGTATAATACCAACGACCGGAAAGAACGACCCATCGGCGCCGCGCCCACGTCTTGCCGGCGTAGGCCGGCATGACGATGCGGGCGTTGCCGAAGAAGCAATCCTCTCGCTACTTGGCATGAGACGCCTGCAGCGCCAATGATGCGCGTCGGGGACTGACCGGATCTGCGCCCTTCCGACATGCGTCGGTGCGGATATGTCCGTCCTCGATGTGAATGATCCGATCGGCGAACGGCAAGATGCGCGGATCGTGCGTGACCACCAACACCCCCCGCGACGGGTCCTTGGCGACTTGCGCCAGTATCGTCATGACAGCAAAACCGTTCTCGCTGTCCAGTGCCCCCGTTGGCTCGTCGGCGAGGATGGCGGAGGGGTTTCCCACGATCGCGCGCGCGATCGCGACGCGCTGTTGCTCACCGCCGCTCAACTCGCACGGGAAAGCATTCTCCTTGTGCGACAGACCCACGATCAGCAGCGCCGCCTTGGCCCGGGCGATCGCACCGCCGCCGCGTTCGCCGCGCACGTCCAATGCCAGTCGGACGTTGTCGATCGCCGTCAGCGTCGGAAACAGCCGATAGGATTGAAAGACGAACCCGATATGCTCGCGCCTGAGTTTTGCCAGTTCGCCGGGCCGAGCCCCCGCCGTGGAACGCCCAAGGACCCGCACCGTGCCTTCCGTTGGCGTCAACATGCAGCCCAGCACGGAGAGCAATGTCGTCTTGCCGCTGCCGGAGGGTCCCATCAGCAGGGTCAGTTGGCCGCCCGCGAGCGACAGGCTGACGCCCTTCAAGGCTTCCACCTGACCCGCCCCCTTGCCGAGGCGTCGCACGACGTCGACAACTTCGATGACCGGCTGGATCATTGCTTGAATGCCAACGCGGGATCGATACGCAGCACCTGCACGATGGCCGAGACCGCCGATACGACGCACATCAGGACTGTGAGCATAAACAGGCCCAAGGTGAGCTCGGGTGTCATAAGGATCGGCAACGCCGTTTCGGCGGTGGATTTGACAATGATCAGGCCGATGCAAGCCGCCAGCGAGAAGCCGACGACCGCACTTAGCAGCGCCTGGCAGATGATAACCTTGTGAATATACATGCTTGATGATCCGATGGCGCGCAGCGTGGCGAATTCGCTCAGATGGTCCTTGGTGCTGGAATACAGCGTTTGGGCGACGATGACCGTGCCGACAATCGCACCGAGCAGCGCACCCGCGAACAGGGCGGCCCCGGCCCCGGTTCCGAACAGCCAGAACGCCCGGCTGCGGCGACGAAATTCATCGGGTGTCAGAACCTCAACCTTGGAAAGGTGCGCCAGCAATTGCTGGCGAACCTCGCCAATATCCGCGCCGGCTGCAACATGCACAAGAAAATACGACACCTTGTTCGACGAGGTCGCCATGTAGGCCTGCGCGCGATCGAGCGACGTGAAGACATAGGGCGTCGTCGTGAATGACCTTATGCCATTGGTGATCGCCGCCACTTCGGCCTTTTGCTCACGAATTTCCGTGCTGTCACCAATTCGCGTCACGCCCAGCCGGCCAAAATAGGTCTGGTCGATGGCGACGGCGTGCGCAACCGACAGCGCGCCAAGGTTGCCCTTGACGAAATTCCACGGATGCAATCCCGCGGCACTCGCGGTCGAACCGATAATGAACACGGGTGTCGTCCCGCCACTCGGCACCGCCCATTCGGTGAAACCGATCACAACCGGAATGACATCGGCAACGCCAGGCACCGCCAACGCCTGCGTTCGGTCACGTTCATCCAGCAATGACGGATCCTCGAAGCACTTGGTCCCGAACGGCACGATCCAAAGGTCGGCCTGGGCATGATCGATCATCGTTGTCACCATGCGCTCAAAACTCAAAAACAATCCCATCTGGATCATGACGAGAACGATAGAGAAGACGATGCCGATAATGGTCGCAACGAAACGCAGCCGGTCTTGCAACAGGTTGCGGGCTGCGAGCTTGATGACCAACGACATTGTGGGTTCGATCCCGTGACGTTCGGGCCGCTAGCGCGCCAGGTTCGCTGGGGGAAATTCCCGATCATCACCCCGATGTCGGCGTTCCAGCACCAGGCTTCCCGCGGCATTCCCCGCCCGATTCCCGGCTCGAGTCCCTTGGAACAACGGTGCGTCCCACAACACCAGCCGCTCCGCCCCGATCAATCGTGAACCAAACGGCACCAGACGCATGGCGACGGTTGCCACCCAGCCCAGCAGCAACGTGCCGCCAAACACGATCATGGCCTTCCCGATGGCGAACAACGCCACGCCCAGCAAGGCATATTGCAGCCAGACGACAAAGGGGTAGTGCAGCAAATAAATGCCGAATGCGTTGTTCGCCAGACTGGCCAATATCCGTGAACGCAGCGTCGCGAACCGCAGGCAACCCGCGATCACGAAAAAGCAGCCGCTGGCACATGCGACCGCAAACCCGATATTGACGGCAACTTGCAGGCCGAACGGAGCCGATGTGGTGTAGGTCATGGCCAGGGCGGTCAGCCCCATCCACAGCAGAAAAGCCACCAGCGCGCCGGCAAGCCAAACCGCCCAGCGCCGCGTCAGCATCCCCTCGGGCGCCAGCAGTCCGCGCTCCAGGCCATAGGCGCCAACCCCGAGACCCGCGAAATAATACACCGCATAGTGCAACGGGCGGCTGAGTTGCAGGGCGAAAGGCCCATGATCGGACCAACTCCACGGCGTAAACGCCAGCGCCAGGGGGACATAGGCCAGGGCTGACGCAGTCGCCAGGCCGATGAAATATCGGCCGGGACGAACGCCGGCGCGGGACGACCACCGCCCCGGGCATTCAACCCAATTTGGTGCCAGGCGGCGCAGCGCGGCCGCCGCAATGGTCAACGCCAACAGCAGCCACAAGAACCACATCGGTCCGTTCGGCCAGAACGGCAGCGCCAGCAGATGCCGCGCATAGGCGACCAGGCTCGCGTCGACCGCCGTCACCCGGTAGACCGGATAAAGCGCGATCGGCATCACCACGGTCACGGCAAAGACAAATGGCACACCCAGCCGCAGGAATTTGTCGGTCAGGAATTTCCCGCTGCCTTTGCGCGTGAGGCTCGGCCAGGTGAACAACGCCGAGAGAAAAAACATCAGGGACATCAGGTAGACGTCCTGCCAGGCGCAGAACACGTCGAACCCGAACCAGCGTTTGCTGTCGACGATGGGAAAGGCCCGCCATTTATAGGGGGGATCGTCGAACGCGAACGCGGCGGTTCCCAATGAACCAAGATACGCCAGGACCGAATGGAAGGCCAGCACCGTAACGATAACAAGAGCCCGCAGATTACTGAGTGCCAGACTGGTTTTGGCGCCGTCTCGGTGCTCGACTGCTGGACCGTTGACGGGTGGGCGGATGCCTGCCACACCGATCGCGAGGTCCGCTCGGCTGCCCAATTCTGCCTTGGCGTCCATGCGATGCGCCAAAACGCCAGCTTCGCTCCCGACCTCGATGAGCCCAGGGCGACCGCCGATCGGGTCAAGGTCGCGCAATGCTTCGATCCGTTGGGTTTCGATCCGTTGGGCTCCGATCCGTTGGGTTTCGATCCGTTGGGTTGGTTCGCTCATATCCCGATACCAAAGCCTCACGGTGGATACGGTCGGCGCCCTCGCCGACGTGATCGTGCGGTCTCAAGCAACGGCGGCGCGCACCGCCGGGTTCGCCGGCGTAAACGACCAACGCGACCGGCGCATTGTCGGCGCCATTGACCGACCGCCAAAACCAACACCGCGGAACAGCGCCGTCCCTGTTGCGTTTTCCGGATGTAATCATTAACGCCGATGCTCCTGCCGCGACAGGCTCGGAAACTACCTATGTGCTACTTCGGCGGCCGCATATCCCGACCTTAACGCTTGATTGCCAGCAGAACTTCTCAAAGCTTCGGGTCGGATGGCTTCCCTCGACGTGGTGGAACAAGCTGGTGATGTCGCAGAGATGGCGGTAGATAGCCCCGCCGTTAACCTGATGCCCACGCGACTGGTAAGAATACCAACTAAGGCATGGGCGCTGCCTTGCGGCGGAATAGCGGGGAGCAGACATGCGGGAGGATTGGGAGCTGACGCATGCCCGGCCGAGGGGCGCTCCCGCGGTTCGAATGAACTAGCGAAGGCCGCCTATGATGCATGGAAAATCGTACGGACGAACAATCGCTTTGGCGGGCACCGTTGCACTTACACTTGCCGGCTCCACCGTCCTTGCCGCCATCGCGCCGCAGACCCAGGCCGCCACGCCAGTCCGGCCCGGCAGGACCTGCACGAATTCCAGTTCGGTCCAGCAGCTTGCGTTGATGGACAAGAGCGATGACGGCGATTTCCAGTGTCTCGGCGTGTCTCTCGAGAACGGCGCGATCAAGGCAATCCGCCTCGAGACGCATCACTTTGTGGCCAAAGACCAGCAGTCGGATCAGGAGCAAATCAAGATAGAGGAATTTCCGTCTGCCGTGATCGAAAGCAGCCGGGGCGCTGTCCTCGACGGCATTCCGGGTCACGACGCCATTGTCCTGCGTGGGCATTTCTCCACGCCGCCATCCAGGTCGGAGTTCGTGGCCTCCTTCCTCTACAACGGCTTCACCGGCGAGTATCACAGTTGCCAAATCGCACTTGACCATGCGCCGGGCGTCGGTTGGCGCATGGTCGATCGCTTCGATCAAACCGTTTCGCACATCTTGGTAAGAACCCGGCTATTTCCCGTGATTGGCGCTTTTGGTATCGCCAATCTCGAAGGCGCCTGCACCTAGTCGCAAATCGCAACGAAACTCGGCGCCAGGAGCCGGACACCCCGGTTGCGGCGCGGCGCATGACCCGGGACAACACGGCATCGACCTGGGCGTTGCGCTTCTGGATCACCGCGCTGCGCGATGCGGGTGCCTTCATTCAGGCCAGGCTGCGGTAGACGGTACGCCGGGCGTCTGACGGACCCGAAGCACCCGGATGCAAGGGCAAAGCCCCGCCCCCGCCCCCTGGCGCGCCCGGTTTTCCGCGCGTGCATGACTTGCGTTGGCGTGAAAATGGGCGCTAGTCCCAACCCTTGGGGCTAACGCGATGCCGCGACATCTGGCGCGGCAACTGAAGGCAGGTAAGGCTTTGGGGTGCAAACCGGGACTTGTCGTCGGTTTGGCGGCGGAAGCGCGCGTCGCGCGCCCGCTTGGCTGGCCGATTGCTATTGGTGGCGGCACCTATGCCGGCGCTCTGTTGGCGGCTGAACGCCTGGTGCGCAGCGGCGTCAGTGCTCTGGTCAGTTTCGGCCTGGCAGGCGGGCTGGATCCGGCACTGCGCCCCGGCGCCCTGCTGATACCGCATGAGGTCCTGACGGACGGGCATCGCCTGCCGACCGATCAGGCCTTGGGCCGGCACCTCGGCACGCCCTCGCCGATTATCATGTTTGGGGCCGACAGCGTCGTCACCAGCGCGGCGGCCAAAACCGCGCTGTTCGCGGCCACCCGCGCGGCCGCGGTCGATCTGGAAAGCGGCGCCGTCGCGCTGGTGGCGTCACGCCATGGGATACCCTTCGCCGTGCTGCGCGCGATCTGCGATCCGGCCGAGCGCGACCTGCCACCCGCCGCGTTGATCCCACCCGACCGGCATGGCGCCATTGCTGTGGGGCGCATCTTCGCCTCGGTCCTCAGACGACCCAGGCAGCTACACGCCCTGCCGGCGCTCGCCGCCGACGCGATGGCCGCACGACGCGCGCTACAGGGCGCCGTCAGCCGCTTGGCCTGACCCCGCGTGCGCATGTCGCAAGCGAAGGGCGCGTAATCCGCCACGCACCGCGCCGCAACGGCGGATGGCGCTCCGCTTATCCGCCCTACCCTGCTTATCCGCCCTACCCTGACGACCGCACCGCTGCCCGCGCCAGCGGGTGATGCATCTCAACCAGGCGCTGCAGCCGCTCCGCCAGCACGTGCGTGTAGATCTGCGTCGTAGCGATATCCGCGTGCCCCAGCAGCAACTGCAGGCTACGCAAATCCGCCCCATGCGCCAGCAGATGTGACGCGAATGAATGCCGCAGCACATGCGGCGACACCCGCGCCGGATCGAGCCCGGCCTGCAGCGCCACCAGCTTCACCATCTGCCCAAACCCCTGTCGCGTCAGCGCGTATCGGCCATCGCGTCCCGGAAACAACCAACGCCCACCGTCCTCCTGCAGCGCCACCAGCTCCGCCGATGCCGCCTTCGCCGCGTCCGACAGCGGCACGATGCGCTCCTTGCCGCCCTTGCCGCGGATCATCAGCACCGCCGCATCGCCCGCCAGCGCCCGCCGCGGCAGGCCCAGCAACTCCGACACCCGCAGCCCGGTCGCATACAGGATCTCCAGCGCGGCCCGCGCCATCACCCCATGGATCCCGGGCCGCTTCCCGGCAGCCTCCAGCAGCGCATCGACCTCCTGCTCGGTCAGGTATTTCGGCAACACGCGCGGCAGCCTGGGCGCATCCAGCAGCGAGGTCGGATCGTCCGCCCGCACCCCCTCGCGCAACAGGAACCGATGGAACTGCCGCAGCGCCGACAGCCGCCGCGCCGCCGTGCGCGCCGCTAGCCCCGCCCGCGCCAGCCCCGCCATGTAGGCTTGCAGGACCGCCGCATCCGCCCGCGCCGGCGCCTGCCCGCGCGCGGCGGCGAAACCGGCGAAATCGGTCAGATCCGCTTCATAGGCCAGCTTTGTGTTGCGGGCCGCGCCGCGCTCGGCAACCAGCATCTCCAGGAACGCCTCGACGTGGCGATCCATTCACCGTTCCCGAGCTGAGTGACGCTGGCTCAATGGCTCTGGAACTTGTCGTTCGGCAGCACTTTCTCAATCGTCTTCACATGAGCCCCCGGCGGGAATGCCCCCAGATACAGAAACCCCACCGCAAGCGCGATCAGGCCGGCGGCGAGGATGATCAGGAACACGCGCACCATGACGTAGCGGCCGACTCCGGTTGCGGGCCCTCGCGTGGCCTCGGTGTCCGCCGGTGTGCTAGCCTCGCCAGCCATGACGCGCAACACCGTCCTCCGCGACGCCACCCCCCTGCCCGACGCGCTTGCCGGACGCAGCATCGTCGTGGTCGGGCTGATGGGCGCGGGCAAGACCTCGATCGGCCGACGCCTCGCCGCGCGGCTGGGCTTGCCGTTCCGCGACGCCGACGCCGAGATCGAGGCAGCGGCCGGCTGCACCATCCCCGAGTTGTTCTCACGTTATGGTGAGCAGGCGTTCCGCGATGGCGAGCGCCGGGTAATCCGCCGGCTGCTGGCCGGCGACCCGATGGTGCTGGCGTTCGGCGGCGGCGCGTTCCTCGACCCCGACACGCGCGCGGTGGTGCGCGAGGAAGCCGTCTCGGTCTGGCTGCGCTGCAGCCTGCCGATGCTGGTGCGCCGCGTCGCCGGGCGCAGCCACCGCCCGCTGCTGCATGGCGGCGACCCGGCGGAGATCATGCAGCGCCTGATGGACCAGCGCTATCCGGTCTACGCCGAGGCCGACGTGATCGTCGATTGCACCGACGAGCCGCCGGACACCACCACCAGCCTGGTGCTCGACGGACTGATGGCGTGGCGGGCACCGCGCCGGCTGACGGTCAGCTTGTCCAGCGCGAGCTACGACGTGGTGATCGGCGACGGGCTGCTGCGCCGCGCCGGGGCCTTTCTGGCGCCACGCCTGCCGCAGAAGCGGGCGGTGATCGTAACCGATGAAACAGTCGCCGCGTTGCATCTGCCCACGCTACGCCAGGGCCTGGCCGAAACCGCGATCACCGCCAGCGAGATCGTCGTGCCCGCCGGTGAGGCCAGCAAGAGCCTCGACACCTATGTCGACGTGCTGAACCAGATGCTGGATGCGCGGGTCGAGCGCCGCACCGCGGTGATCGCCCTGGGCGGCGGCATGGTGGGCGACCTTGCCGGCTTCGCCGCGGCGACCGTGCTGCGCGGCCTGCCGTTCGTGCAGATGCCGACCACGCTGCTCGCCCAGGTCGATAGCTCGGTCGGCGGCAAGACCGCGGTGAACACACGGCACGGCAAAAACCTGGCCGGCGCCTTCTACCAGCCGCGCATGGTGCTGGCCGACACCGCGACGCTGGCCACCCTGCCGCCGCGCGAGTTGCGCGCCGGCTATGCCGAGATCGGTGAAGGCCGGGCTGATCGGCGACGCCGGCTTCTTCGCCTGGTGCGAGCGGCACGGCGCCGGCGTGGTCGGCGGCGACACCGAGGCGCAGGCCGAGGCGATCCGCCGCGCCTGCGCCTTCAAGGCGGCGGTGGTGGGCGACGATGAGCGCGAGGAAAAGCCCAACGACGGCCGCGCGCTGCTGAATCTGGGTCACACCTTCGGGCATGCGCTGGAGGCGGAATACGGCTACTCCGGCGGCCTGCTGCACGGCGAGGGCGTCGCGATCGGGCTGGGGCTGGCGTTCAAACTGTCGGCGCGGCTCGGCCATTGTAGCGCCGCGGACGCGGAGCGGGTGATCGCGCATGTGTCGGCAGTCGGGCTGCCGACCGAATTGGCGATGCTGAACCGCCGCTTCTCCGCCGCGACGTTGATCGGCCACATGCGCCGCGACAAGAAGGTGCAGGACGGCGCGCTGAAGTTCGTGCTGGTGCGCGGCATCGGCCAGGCGTTCACCGCGACTGACGTGCCCGAGGACGCAGTGACCGAACTCCTACGCGAAGCCGGCTGCACCTGACTTCTGGCTTCTCCTCCCCCTTGAGGGTGCATCGCTGATCGCCCGGTGAGACGGGTGCACGAACTGTCGCCATGGACCATCACCAGTAGGGGCACCCGAGGCGGATCGGTTCATGCCGAGCGTTGCCTGCCAGGCTTCAGTCCAGCAATGACTGCGATGTAGCCCAGCACCAGACTGATCACGACATAGGCCGACGCGACGACGGCGCTTGCCGTCGAGGCCGTCGTCAGCATGGCGACGGCATAGGCAAAGCTCGAAAACGTCGATAGTCCGCCCGCAATCCCGGTTCCAACCAGGATGTAGACGCCCTCAGACACAAACTGCCGGGAAGCTGCCGGGAAGCTGCCGCAGAAGGCAGTGACCTAATCTTTGCTCTGCGCCCATCCCGGATGTTCTCGGAGTTCCAGTGCGGTTTCGAAAGCGGGCGCTGTGAGTGAGCAACCTTGCAGGTTGGGGTCGAGGGTTGAATCCCTTCGCCGCCTCCCGGACAAGCTTGGCCAATAGGACTCGTGTCTGGGTTCGGTGAAGAGATGTTATCCGGATTTAGCCGCTTGACGCATGAGGGCAGGAAATCTCTCATCCACCCGGATCGCTGCCGAATCTGCATAGTGAGGCAAGGCAGTTGCTCCTATCGATCTGCGCACGATTGAAGCAACCCAGGGGACCCGGGATCTTGGGCACGCCGAAGGGAACAACGCCCCTCGCAATGATGCGCGTACGCCGAGAACGCTGCCTATCGATGCGGTGTCAAGACATGAGCTACCGTCGGAAGGAGGCCGCTACATGAAGTCGTACGTCGGTTCCCTCACACTTCTCGCGATGGCTTTAGCCGCCGCGTTGGCATCTCAGCCGGCAGCGGCACAGCAAATGATGAACTACAACGAGCCGGAGATGATCGGACGCCTGCTGCCGAGCGTCGTCAGCATAGTCTCGACCATGCCAGGCAGCACGCAAGGCGGCGTGGCGGTGGCGACTGGGTCCCATACGGAGAGGGGGTCGGGCTTTGTAATCGACCCGGGCGGATTGATCGCAACCAACGACCACGTCATTCATGGTGCCTACCAGCTCCAGGTGACGTTTTCCGACGGCCAGACCGCGCCAGCACGATTGGTGGCCACTGCGTCGGTCATCGACATTGCGGTGATCAAGGTGGAGACACCGCACGCGCTGGTGCCGATGCGCTGGGGCGACAGCAACAAGTTGCAGATCGGCGACCCGGTCATGGCGATCGGAAACGCGCTCGGTCTCGGCACGGCGGTGAGTTCCGGTGTCGTCAGCGCGCTCGACAAGAACATCGACGCTTCGCCGTACGACGACTACATCCAGACCGACGCTTCGATCAATCACGGCAATTCCGGCGGTCCGCTGGTCAACGCGGCAGGCGAAGTGATTGGCATGGACACCGCCCTGATTTCGCCAACCACCGGCTCGGTTGGCATCGGCTTCGCCCAACCCTCGGCAGATGTGATATTTGTGACCGGGCGGCTGATCCGTGACGGCTGGGTCAGACCCGGGTGGGTGGGAGGCACCGTCGACAACGTGACTCCGGATCTTGCCAGTGCGCTGGGCATGCCGTCGCCACAGGGTTCGATCATCACATCGCTGACGAATGGCGGTCCGGCAGCCGCAGCGGGCCTGCAGGTCGGCGACGTCGTGCTGCGCTTCGGCGATCGTACGCCGGAGAATTCGCGCGAACTGAAGCGCTTCATAGCCGAGACGACCGTCGGCCAGACCGTGCCCGTTGCCGTGCTGCATAACGGGCAGGAGCGTATCGTTCCGGTCAACATCAAGGTTTGGCCCCAAACCGCAGCGGAGATCAAGGCCAACTCCACCATGGCGGCGGCGCCGAAGCTGACCATCCCGGCAGATCTCGGGCTCAGTCTAAGTGCCATCACCAGTGAGGTCCGAGCCAAATACGGGCTGGACGTTGCGCAGGCTGGCGTGGTGATCAACGGTATCGCGGCCGGCACCGAGGCATCCACGCGCGGGTTGTCAGGCGGTGACGTGATCCTGCGCATGCAGGATGGCGAGCAGGTGCAAACGCCGGAGCAGGTGCAGGCGGCGATCGATGCCGCACGAGCGCAGCACCGGCCCTATGTTGCGGCGCTTGTGCTGAAAAAGGCACAGGACGTGCCCACTCCGGTCTGGATAGGGCTCCGGGTCAGCCAGCCGTAGCGGCTTGCTGGCATGTGGTCGCGAACGTTCACTCGGTGTGCTGGACGGACCACGAGTCGCGCACGACACCGGGCGCGTTTGCCAGCCGTCGAATTGACCGTAGCCGGCGAAGGCGGGAGTGGTCTACCGGTGCTAACATGCCCCAGCAATGACACCACTCGGGAGGGCGCCATGGACTGGATCGCTGCCGCCATCCTGCCGGGCCTCATCCTGACCGCTTGCGCGACCGCACAACCGGTCGTGCTGACGAGCGGCGGACGAAGCCAGCCGAGCTCGTTGATCGCCGATTCCGTGGAGGGCGGGCCCCTCATACTGCGCTGTCACGAAAGCGTCTATTTTTTGGTTTCTTCAGACTGATGCCAGATAGCGAAAGAACTGACCCACCGGCGCCGCGTCACGTCATGGCCGGCGCAGGGGCCCATCCATGACGTCCTTGCTGCCGACATCAAAGCGGTGGAAGGTCGGCCTTCGCCGGTTATGACGTTGAAGAGTGGGCCGCTTGCATGAGCGGCAGTTGGGGAGCGCGTTCAGGCGTCGCAAAGCCGCCATATGTCACGTTGCGACCGCCGAACGGTCCGCTCTCACCATCAGGCAACCCGTGCGATTGTCTTTGACCGCCCGCCCTTCGCACCATTCGCCCCGTGCGCTGGCCCACTTCGACTCGCACCTTGCGGCATCACCCGGTGACCCACTGGGATAATTATCTTGCCGACGCCCTGCATGTGATAGTACCGAATAAGGTAACACGAATTGCGGAGGCGTATCGCTGATGGACATCACCAAGGATATTCAACCCATGACCGCATTCCGCAATCACTCGGCGCAATTCATGCGGCATCTCCGGGAAACCAAGCGCCCGGTCATCCTGACCGTCAACGGGAAGGCCGCCGCCGTAGTGCAGGATGCAGAAGCGTATCAGCACCTGCTCGACCTGGCGGCAGCGGCCAGCGCCGCCGAGGGCATCCGCCAGGGGCTGGAGGATCTGGCCACCGGACGCACCCGCCCGGCGCGCGAGGTCTTCAACGAGATTCGCGCAGAATATGGCATACCGCGTTGAACTGACGACTCGCGCAATCCGGAACCTCAGAAGAATCTGCCGAAATATCGATGCCGCCGGTTCCGAACAAGCTCGCGCATGGCTCAACGGGCTTGAAGCGGCTGTTCTCAGCCGCGACGAACACCCAGCCAGAAGTCCGGTGACGCCGGAGGACAGCAAACTCCGCCATCTGCTCTACGGCCGCCGGCGGCACGTCTACCGGATCATTTACGCGATCGACGAGCGTAGCGGCGTGGTCACAGTGCTGCACATCCGTCCCGGGTCCCGTCAGCCATTCGCGCCACAGGGGGCGCAGTGAGCCCGGACATCATCGCGCGCCGCACCCCTCAGCGGACGTAAACCCGCACCTGGTTCGCAACGATCCCCGGGTCCGAACGCACGCCAAGATGAATGCGCTCCGCCGGCACCCCCAGCGCCATGATCGCCTTCATCACGCCGACCGCATCCTGCTGCGCCTCGCCGGCCGCCTGCACCTGCTGGGCCGGCGCCCCCTTGGCCGGCACCACGGCAAACACGTCGTACTGCACCGCCGCGCTGCGCGCCTCGGCTGCGTGCACCGCGTAGCCGAGCATCTCGTGGTACTGTGGGTCCGGCTGATCGTAGCCGATCGTCACCAGTGGCGCGCGCTTGTCGATCCGCGGCAGCGTCACCGGCACCGCCGTCGCCTCGGGCGCCGGCGCGAACGTCGTCTGGTCAATCAGCTTGCAGCCCGTCAACGACAGGCCGGCCATCAGCACCATGCCTGCGATCATGCGCGTCCCGACCACTGTTCACCGACCGTTGCGTCCCGGATGTGACTTTGCAGGAAGCGGCGCGCTCGGCAAGATGCCCCCCGCGCAGCAGCCATAACCGCACAGCGACCAGACACCGCGCGCACCAATCAGCGCCCCGCACCGACCCGAGGTTCCCCATGCCAGCCCAGACCAACCAGCGCATCGACGGCAAGCGGCTGTGGGACCTGCTGATGTCCATGGCCGAGATCGGCGCCACCCCGAAGGGCGGCGTCCGCCGCCTGACGCTGACCGACGTGGACAAGCGCGGCCGCGACCGCTTCCGCGCGCATTGCGAGGCCGCCGGTCTCACCGTCCGCGTCGACGCCATCGGCAACATGTTCGCCCGCCGCCCCGGCCGCGACCCCAACCGCTTGCCGGTGCTGTTCGGCAGCCACCTCGACAGCCAGCCCAGCGGCGGCAAATTCGACGGCGCGCTGGGCGTGCTGGCGGGCCTCGAAGTCATCCGCAGCCTGAACGACCTGGGCATCGTCACCGAGGCCCCCGTCGAGTTGGTCAACTGGACCGATGAGGAAGGCAGCCGGTTCGGCCACTCGCTGATGGGCTCCGGCGTCTGGTCCGGCATTTTCACCCTCGACAAGGCGTACAGCCTGACCGACACCGACGGCGTAACGGTGCAAACCGCCCTGAACAGCATCGGCTACAACGGCCCCGAGCCCGCCGCCCCCTTCCCGGCCGACGCCTACTTCGAGCTGCACATCGAGCAAGGCCCGATCCTGGAACGCGAGGAAAAGCAGATCGGCATCGTCACCGGCGCCCAGGCCCAGGTCTGGTACGACGCCGTCGCCATCGGCCAGGACAGCCACGCCGGCACCACGCCGCCCTCGGCCCGCAAGGACGCGCTGGTCTGCGCCGCCCGCGTCATCGACCTGGTGGACCGCATGATGCGCGCCCGCGGCGAGGACGGCCGCGGCACCGTCGGCCAGCTCCACGTCCTGCCCAACAGCCGCAACGTCATCCCCGGCGAGGTGCGTTTCTCCGTCGAGTTCCGGCATCCCGACGAGGCCGAAGTGGACCGCCTCGACGCGCAGTTCCCGCGCGAGGCCGGGTTTATCGCCCGCGACTGCGGCGTGGCGCTGGAATTGACCAAACTGTTCCGCATTCCCGCCCAGCCGTTCGACCCGTCCTGCGTCGAGCTGGTGCGCCGGGGTGCGGCGAAGCTTGGCTACTCGGCGCGCGAGATCGTCTCCGGCGCCGGCCACGACGCGGTCTATGTCGCGCGCCACGTGCCGACGGCGATGATTTTCACCCCGTGCAAGGACGGCCTGAGCCACAACGAAGCCGAAAGCATCCAGCCGGAGGAAGCCGAAGCCGGCTGCCAGGTGTTGTTCGAGGCAGTGCTCGCCCGCGCCAACCGCGCGCTGTAGGGCGGGTCTTGTCCCACCACCTCTTTGCATCGCACCGGCGTAGTGGATCAGTTTGAATGTCGGCTGTCGACCGAGTGCGTCGCTTGAACGTCGTGCCGGTCGTCCCGAAAGCGGTCATTCGCTGACCGAAGTCGAGGGCCGCTCCACCCCATATCGGTTATCCAGACCTGGCAGTAGGCGCGCCGGAAGCAGGCATGTGGCCATCAGAGCCCAACGGCCGTCACTGTTGGAACCCGGTTCGTCCACGCTCGGGTAGGGAATGCGAAGAGCAGATACAGGTACAAATTCGGCTTGCTTTGAGAGCGGACCGGATCGGGCTGGGATGTTGAGTGGTCGCCCGTCGGCCCGGGTATTTTTTCATACCAACGGCCCTAATGACTGACCGATCGGCCGGCGTCGGGCCGTTGGTCTGAGTCTTGGTTTGGCGCGTGGCCGCCCCACCAACCCCACGCGCGATACCAACCGCCCGAAATGATGGAAGAGTCATCATTTCGGGCGGTTGGTATCACTCCATTGCGTGCCTTGCCGATAATCGTCTCGCTGGATTGATTGGCATGGCGTTTGCTCTCCCCCCGTGTCGGCTTGTCGCCGCGCTCATCGGGCCGCGCTCATCGGAAGGAAAGATCGTGCCAAAGCAGTTTCACCTCGCCTGGTTCGTCTCGCGCGGTTTCAGCCCGAAGGCATGGCGGTACGAGTGGGCCGGCGATACCGCCGTGAACTGGCTGAAGCCGGATCTCTTCGTCGATCTCGCGCGCAGCCTCGAACGGGCCTGTTTCGACTATGTCATCATCGAGGATTCGTCCCATGTGCCGCGTTCCTACGGACAGTCGCATGACGTCTACCTGAAATACGCTGCGGCCACGCCGAAGATGGATCCGGCGGTGCTGGTGCCCTACATGGCGCAGGCGACGAAGCATCTCGGCATCGTGCCGACGCTGTCCACGGCCGAGTATCCCCCCTACCTGCTGGCGCGGCTGGTCAACACGCTCGATCACGTGACGGACGGGCGGGTCGGCTGGAACATGGTCACCGGCTCGAGCGATCACGCCGCGCAGAATTACGGGCACGACCGGCAATTCCCGCATGACGAGCGGTATGAGCGGGCCGACGAGTTCGCCGAGATCGTCACGCGGCTCTGGGAATCCTGGGACCCGGACGCGGTGGTGCTGGACACGAAGACGCCGCTCTACGCCGACGGGCGGAAAGTGCATCCGATCGACTACGAGGGAAAATACTTCCGCTGCCGCGGGCCATTGAATGCGCCACGCTCGCCCCAGGTCCGCCCCGTGCTGTGCCAGGCGGGCGGTTCCCCTCGCGGCCAGGCCTTCGCCGCGCGCTGGGCCGACACGGTCATCGCGATCGGTGACAGCATACCGCAGATGAAATCCTACCGCGCCAATGTGCGGGCCCGTGCCGCCGCCCTGGGGCGGAATCCGGACGACATCAAGATCCTGTTCCTCACCTATCCCGTGGTAGACGTGTCGATGGAGGCAGCGCGCGAGCGCCGCCGGCAGGAAGACGAGGCCAAGCACGCGCATGTCGACATGTACCTTGCCCAGATGTCGATGACCGCCGACATCGACCTGTCGCCGTTCGCCCTCGACGAGCCTCTGCCTGAATTGACGAGCAACGGCCACCAGTCCGAGGTCTCGAAATACATCGGCCGGACGCCGCGCAGCCTCGCCATGGAATATGCGATCAAGTCCACCATCGACTACACCGGCACCCCGGATCACGTGGCGGGGCTGATGGCGGAGGTGATGGAGGAGGTCGGCGGCGACGGGTTCCTGCTGTTCAACAGCGACTTCACGCGCCGCTACGTCTTGGAGATCTGCGATGGCCTGGTGCCAGCTTTGCAGCGGCGAGGGCTGACGCGCACGGACTACCCGCACCAAAAATTCCGCGATAACCTGCTGGCTTTTTAGACATTCGTCCGATCAGCGTGGCAGGATCGGTGCGCTTTTCCCGACCGGCCGCCCGACACCGGACCGACAGAAGTCCACCCGTTGCGGAAATTCGGGTCTCGTCCCCCACCAATGCCGCGCTCGCCCTTTCTGATTGCAGATACTAGTAAGGCAGCATGTTGCAAGCAGCAGAGGAGGCCAGTGTGGGACGTGTCAGAGTCGCGGGGTTTTCGGTGTCGCTAGATGGGTTCGGAGCTGGCCCGGAACAGAGCCTTCAGGATCCTCTGGGAAAGCGCGGGACGGAGCTCCACAGCTGGTTTTTCGGAACGAAGACGTTCAAGGCCATGTTCGGCGGTGGCGGTGGCTCGGAGGGCGTGGACGAGACCTTTGCCCACCGCTCGATGGACGGCTTCGGTGCCTTCATCCTTGGCCGGAACATGTTCGGTCCGGTGCGCGGGGAATGGCTGGACGACGGCTGGAAGGGCTGGTGGGGAGACAATCCGCCCTATCACGCTCCGACGTTCGTCCTGACGCACCATGCCCGCGAGCCAATCGTCATGGAGGGCGGCACCACGTTCCACTTCGTCACGGACGGGATCGACGCCGCGCTACGGCGCGCACGCAACGCCGCGGGAGCGCGTGACGTCAAGATCGGAGGCGGCGTCTCGACCGTTCGCCAATACCTGCAGGCCGGCTTGATCGATGAACTGCACTTTGCGCTTTCGCCTGTCCTGCTCGGACGAGGCGAGGCGATGTTCGAGGGTTTGGATCTCCCTGCCCTCGGCTACCGCGTGATGAAATCCACTCCATCAGACCTCGCGACGCACGTTGTGCTCGGGCGCCAGTAGAACGAATAAACGTCCGCTTCTGCAGGTTCGTTGCCGGATAGCTGTCGGGCGGCAAACCACCCACTGCGGACATTCGAACTGACCTACTACCCGCCCCGCACGCGGCCACCGTCTTGGCCCGTCCTCACTTCCTGGTCGTCACCTCATCAATGGGCCTGGGTCCTGGCGCGAGTCAGGCAATTTGTCCGTTGACCACCATAAGTCGAGCAGCCGTCTGTCCGCCTTCCTGAAAACGATGCATGCTTCTCCACCGCGTTGAAACGGGGAGATTCCGAACATGCCGCACAGTGCCTTGCGCACGATCCTGCCGATCGCCGGTTGGCCCGCGGAACGCGCGGAGACGGTGGAATTCACCGGCGGGACCGACCCCGTCCTGCCGACGCCGTTCCGCATTGGCGCGGCCGGCGCAGCGACCCTGGCCGCGACCGGGCTTGCCGCCGCCGAGTTGTGGGAGATCCGCTCCGGGCGCCGCCAGTCTGTCGCCGTCGATCTGCGCCAGGCCACAGCCTCGCTGCGCAGCGGCCACTACATGAAGCTCGGCGAGGGGGAAATCTCGACCGCGCGCAACACGATCATGGGCGTCTATCCGACCAAGGACGGACGTTGGAGCTATCTGCATTGCAATTTCCCCAACCATCGCGCCGCCGCGCTCAAGGTGCTCGGCGTCGCGGAAGATCGCGAGGCGGTGGCGCAGGCGGTTGCGAGCTGGAACGCCGCCGATCTGGAAGAGGCCATCATTGCCGCCAAGGGCGCCGGCGGCATGGTTCGCACGCAGGCGGAATGGGCGAGGCACCCGCAGGCCGCCGCGGTCGCCGCATTGCCGCTGCTGGAAATCGTGCGGATCGGCGACAGCCCTCCCCAGGACCTGCCACGTGGCGATCGGCCGCTGTCGGGCGTCCGCGTGCTCGACCTGACGCGGGTGCTTGCCGGCCCAACATGCGCGCGCACGCTCGCGGAGCATGGCGCCGATGTGCTTAAGATCACCGGCGCGCATCTGCCTAATCTTGGCTACCAGGAATTCGACACCGGCCACGGCAAGCTCTCGGCGCATCTCGATCTGCGCGAGCAGCGCGATGTCGACACTCTGCGCGGCCTGGTAGGCGAAGCGGATGTTTTCTCGCAGGGCTACCGGCCCGGGACACTTGGTGGTCGCGGCCTGTCGCCCGAGGCACTCGCCGCGATCCGGCCGGGGCTGATCTATGTGTCGCTATGTGCCTTTGGCCATACCGGGCCTTGGGCTTCGCGTCGCGGCTTCGACACGGTCGTGCAGACGGTCAGCGGCATAACGTCCCGCCAGGCCGAGATCGTACCAGGCAAGGTCCCGGGACCCCAATTCTATCCGGTCTCCGCCATCGATTATTGCACGGGATACCTGATGGCGTTCGGTGCGATGGTCGCGCTGGCCCGGCGTGTCCGGGAAGGCGGCAGTTGGCTGGTGCGCATCTCGCTTGCCCAGGTGGGTAAGTGGATTGTCGATCGCGGCGAAGTGCCGGCCGCGGCGCTGCAGGGCGTGCCTGCCGAGTTCGCTCCAGACGAGCTTGAGCGCTGGTCGACGATGACCGAGACGCCGGGGGGCCTTCTGCGCCATCTCAGGCCTGTCGCACAGTTGTCCGAGACGCCTCCCTATTGGGCGCGTCCCTCGGTTCCGCTGGGCTATCACAAGCCGGAATGGCCGCCGCGCGGATCAGCCACGCTGAAGAAGCCTTGAGCCCAGACCGGTACTCGGCGGATAGCATTCCAGACGGTGTTGGTGCTCCTGGCCTGCCTCGCGTTCGCCTTCCTCACCGGACTTCTGGGTACACTGCTTCAAGCGTTGGGCTTGCTTCCACTTACACCGTCGTAGATCGGTATTCTCGCTGAATTGTACTTGCCTTTCTGTTCTGTCTTGCGCGCAGCGGCGTCGGCTTCGGCTTCGGCTTCGTCTCGGTGAAACTCTGCGCGCGCTCGGTGGAATTTTGCTGTTATGGCGCAAAGCATAAAACACGCCCCGCGCCGTGATTTATCAGTCCACTCCGCATCTAGTATATGACTAGACACACACGCTGAGGCAGCTCCGTAAGCAGAAGAATTTTTGGCCGCGGATGAACGCCGATAGTCCAGTTTTGTGGGAGGGTGATTTGGCACAACTCTCGGGTCAGTTACCGGTCCATCGGCGTTTTCGGCGTTCATCGGCGGCTAAAATTCCTGTCTCCTTGATAACGTAACCCTAACAAACTCGAATACGACAAGGGCCGGCAGAAACGTACGTGCAGTGGACCGATCGAAATCGCGACCTGCAGACTGGCGGAAAACAAGGCGGCTTCCCGATGAGACGCGCTCAGCTGCGGGCAGGCCCGGTACATTGCGGCGGATCAGGGCCCCGATACGGATGAGCCGACAGAAGCTTCTTTCGGCACCACTTGCATGATATCCGTCGCGCAATGGACACCGCCTCACACGACGGGCCAAAGGCCAACGGCACCAGCATTTCTCTGCCGATTGCGGAGCATGAAATCGTGCGTGTGACACGCAGCGTCCATGCTGAGTGCTGCAGCGTTCCAAAGGATGCGTCCGGCACAGTCGTTGCGGTCTATGACCAAGGCGTGGCGTACGCTGTTGAATTTGCCGATCTGCCGGGTGGTCCGGAGGTCATAACGCTACGAGCCGACCAGATCGAACCCAAGCGCAGAACCGGGCCGGCATGACCAACGGGCCTTCCCGGCCGCCCACAAACCCTACCGGTTCATCATCACCGGCAGCGACGAATTCTCCAGCACGTGCCGCGTCACCCCACCCAGAATCAACTGCCGCAGCCGAGAGTGCGAATACGCCCCCATCGCCAGCAGATCGCAGCCGAAATCGCGTGCCGCCGCCAGCAGCCCAGCGCCGACCACACCATTGATCGACTTGAACATCACGATATCCGCGTGCACCCCATGCAGCGCGAGATAGGCCGCCAGTTCCGGCGCCGCCGGTCCGCGCCGCTGGTAACCATCCGCCGACAGAATCCGAACCGCGTCGGCGCGTTGCAGCCAGGGCAGCGCCGCCAGCACCGCCGAAGCGGACTCGGCGGTCCCGTTCCATCCCAGGCACACCCGCGTGGCGACAGCCGCCGGGGCAGTCCGCGGCGAGATCATCACCGGCCGCCCGGAATCGAACAGCACGGCGTGCAGCGCATCGGACGACGAGACGTCCTCGCCGGCATCGGGATGCGGCACCACGGTCACATCCGCCAGCCGGGCCTGCTGCGCCACCAGGTCCTCCTCACGCCCGGTCACCGCGGCGAAGCTGGCCGTGGCGCAGTCGGCGTCGGGGCGTGCCTCCGACACGATCACCTCGTGCTGCGCCACGAACCGATCGAACATCGAACGCACCGCGTGGGCCCGTTCGCTCGACTCCTTTTCGGTGGCCGACATCATTTCCTCGATCATCGCCCCCGACAGGCCCTCGCCGGCCAGTGGCGCCACGTCGCGGCTGTCGACGCGCACATGCAGCGCGGTGACGTGCGCGTTCCACGAACGGGCGATCATCAGCGCGGTCGACAATGCCGCTTCGCCGACGGCAGTGCCGGTCAGCGGCAACAGCAGCTTGCGGATGGCCATGGATTGGTACTCCTCCCGTGCGGGTCTGGTTTGCGTTTCTAGCACGCCTCCTGTTGGATGTGCGACCCAAAGCGAGTTTGCATCGCTTGTCGCGTTTGTGACAACGCCTTCATGCCAACGCCGGCGCCGTCATCACCGGTGGCGCCATCCCCGCCGTCACCATCACCGGTGGCGCCATCGCCGGCGCCGTCATCACCGGTTTCAATCGTCACCCAGTCGCCGCCGCCGCGATCATGGCGGGCCATCGCATCCAGCACCGCGACCGTGGCGTCGGAGGCATCACCGGTCCGGCTGGCCAGCCGCGCCTCCAGCCGGTCGCGCGGCGCGGTCAGCCACAACCCGAGAAACGGCACGCCGGCACCCGCCGCAGCCTGTTCAACCGCGGCCCGTTGCGCCGGCCGAAGAAACATTGCGTCCGCGATCACGGCATGTCCGCCGCCGGCAACGACGGCCACCGAGGCAGCAAGCTCGGCAAACACCGCGTCGCTGGCAGCCGGGCCGTAGGCGCTTTCGGGCAGCCGCTGCTCCGGTGCCACGCCGTGCTGGCGTTTGCGGATCTCGTCGCTGCGCAGCACCAGCGCCCCCGGCGCGGCGCCCAGGCTCGGCGACAACGCGCGGGCCAGGGTGGATTTCCCAGTCCCCGGCAAACCGCCGATCGCCACCACGACCGCCGCCGCGGGCGCCAGGTACGCGAAGGCCCGGTCCAGATAGGCGACCCCAGCGTCCCGGTTGCCGCGGCTCGACTCGACCTGCGCGCGGATCATTGCGCGCATCGACAGGAAGACCGGCAGCCCGCCCGTCAGCGCGGCATCACCGGTGCGCGCCACGTAGCGATTGAGCACGCGGTTCGCCGCCCCAGGCGCCACGCGGTGATCGAGGTCCATCAACAGGAACGCCAGGTCATAACCAAGGTCGATCGTCGCCATCGCCTCGTCGAACTCGATCGCATCGAACGGCACCGGCGTCCCCTGCCACAGACAGAGGTTCCCCAGGTGCAGATCACCGTGCGCACGACGCACGAAGCCACCGGCCGCGCGTGCGGCGAGCCACGGCGCGATCTGCTCGATCGCCGCCAGCTCGCCGTGCAGCCAGGCTTCGATCCGCGCCGCAGGCAGACCCGCGTCGCGCGCCGCACTTGCGTTGCCGCGCGCGACGTGGCGCATCGCGGCAACCGCATCGGTCCCGGCGACCGGCGGCAGTCCCCGGTGATACCCCGCGACCGTGTCGGCCAGCGCGTCCAGCAGCACGGGCGTCAGCTCCTGTCGTGCCGCGATGGCATCGAGGAAGTCCGCCGCCGGGACCGGGGCCATTCGCAACACCCAGTCCACAGGCGCCGATTCCGGAGCCTGCGCTTCCGCGGCCTCCGCTTCCGGGGCCTCCGGCTCGGCCTCCCGAGCGTCGCCTCCGGGCTGCCGCGCGTCGGCAAGTGCCCGCGCGTCACCAAATGCCCGGGCGTCACCAAGTGTGAGTGCGCCGTCCGGCCGTCGCACCACCGGCACCACATCATGATACAGCCCGGGCGCGGCCTCGCGATTGACCTCCAGCTCGCGCAGCAGATAGCGGTGCCGAGCCTCCACCGCGGTGAAGTCCAGAAACGACAGGCGCACCGCCTTCTTCAGTTTCCAGACAGTGTCGCTGCCGATGAACACCGCCGAGATATGCGTCTCGGCCGGATCCTGCCCCGCCAGCCCGCGCAGGAACGCGGCGGTCTCTTGCTGCTCGTCCGGGATGCTCACCCGGGAATGCTCGCCCGGGGTACTTCATTAGGTCACGGGAAAAGCTTGCCAACGGTCCAACCGCCGCCGGCCTGCGCGCGCCTGCCGGGGTCACGCGTATAGGTGGTCCGGTCATGCAATCGGAACGGCATGTTCTGCCAGAACTCGAAATACTCGGGGATCACCCGATAGCCCGCCCAGTAGGGCGGCCGCGGAATATCCTCCCCCGGATATTCCGCCTCGTAGTCGGCCAGGCGCTGCTCCAGTTCCGCCCGCGCGGCCAGCGGGCGGGATTGCGCCGACGCCCATGCACCCAGCCGCGAGACGCGCGCACGGCTGGCGAAATACGCATCCGATTCGGCATCGGTGACGTGCTCCGCCACGCCCTCGATGCGGATCTGCCGGGCCAGCACCTTCCAGTGGAACAGCAGACAGATGCGCGGGTTGGCCGCCAGTTCGTCGGCCTTGCGGCTTTCCTTGTTGGTGTAGAACACGAAACCGCGGTCATCAGCGCCCTTCAGCAGGACGGTCCGCGCCGAGGGCCGGCCGGCCGGCGTCGCCGTCACCACCGTCATCGCGTTCGGTTCAATCGGTTCGCTCTCGATCGCCTCCACCATCCAGGCGTGGAACCTGGCAAACGGGTCGGTATCTTCCGGGCGCGGATCGGCCATAGGCGGCTCCTGTAAACTAGCGCACATTGTCGCCTCAGCCACGGCGCGCCAAGCCCAAGGCGCGCCACGCAAAGATCGCCGCCCCCTTGCCCCGCCGCGCGTGGCTGTGCGACGAGTTTGAAACCATACGGCCAGAATGAAGCCGAGGACCAATATGCTCGACAGTGTCCCAACCAACGGCACCCTGATGCGCGGCAAGCGCGGCCTGATCATGGGCGTGGCGAACGACCGCTCGCTGGGCTGGGGTATCGCCGCCGCCTGTGCCGCCCAAGGCGCGGAGCTGGCCTTCACGTTCCAGGGAGACGCGCTGGAGAAGCGCGTCCGCCCGCTGGCCGCCTCGGCCGGCTCCGAACTGGTCTACCCGTGCGACGTGACCGACGAGGCCAGCATCGACGCCACCTTCGACAGCCTGAAGCAGCAATGGGGGCAGCTCGACTTCCTGGTCCACGCCATCGCCTACGCCGACAAGCAGTATCTGCGCGGCCGCTACCTCGACACGCCGCGCACCGCCTTCCTGCAGGCGCTGGACATCTCCTGCTACTCGTTCGTCTCGGTCAGCCAGCGGGCGGTGCCGATGATGACGGCCGGCGGCAGCCTGCTGACCCTGACCTATCTCGGCGCCGAGAGCTGGACGCCGCACTACAACGTCATGGGCGTGGCGAAGGCGGCGCTGGAGGCGTCCGTGCGCTATCTGGCGGCGGATCTCGGCGGCGTCGGTGTCCGCGTGAACGCGATCAGCGCCGGGCCGATCAAGACGTTGGCCGCCAACGGCATCGGCGACTTCCGCTACATCCTGCGCTGGAACCAGCTCAATTCGCCGATGCAAAGGAACGTCACCATCGAGGAGGTCGGCGGCGCCGGCGTTTACCTGCTGTCCGATCTTTCCGCGGCGGTGACCGGCGAGGTGCACCATGTCGATTGCGGTTACCACATTGTCGGAATGAAGAACCCGGCGGCCCCGGACATCGCCATCGTCGAGGCCAGCGGATAAAGCCGTCACGCTTCTCCCCCTCCCCTGAGGGCTTGGGCCGCGAAGCGGACCGAGGTTGGGGGGAGGGGTTGGGGCGCATGAAATTGGGGAGGGGTCGCAGCGGCACGGACGTACGGTGCGACCCCGGCACCGACCCCCCCCAACCTCGGTCCGCTTCGCGGCCCAAGCCCTCAAGGGGAGGGGGAGAACAACGAGCGGTCCTGTCCAATGTCGCACAACACCTTCGGCCACCTGTTCCGCGTCACCACCTGGGGCGAGAGCCACGGCCCGGCGATCGGCTGTATTGTCGACGGCTGCCCCCCACGCCTGACGCTGAGCGAAACCGACATCCAGCCCTGGCTCGACCGCCGCCGCCCCGGCCAGAGCAAGTACACCACGCAACGTCAGGAACCCGACCAGGTCCGCATCCTGTCCGGCGTGTTCGACGGCCTGACCACCGGCACGCCAATCGCGCTCCAGATCGACAACGTCGACCAGCGCTCGCGCGACTATTCCGACATCGCCGCGAAGTTCCGCCCCGGCCACGCCGACCTGACCTACGAGCTGAAATACGGCATCCGCGACTACCGAGGCGGCGGGCGGTCCTCGGCGCGTGAGACAGCCAGCCGCGTCGCCGCGGGCGGGGTTGCGCGCAAGGTGCTGGGACCGGGCGTGCGCATCCGAGGCGCCCTGGTGCAGATCGGCCCACACCGGATCGACCGCGCGCGCTGGGATTGGGACCAAGTGGACAACAACCCGTTCTTCTGTCCCGACTCGATAATGGCGCAGACCTGGGAAGAATACTTGTCGGCGGTGCGCAAGGCCGGTTCCTCGGCCGGCGCGGTGATCGAGGTGATCGCTGACGGCGTACCACCCGGCCTCGGCGCCCCGATCTACGGCAAGCTGGACGCCGACCTTGCCGCCGCGCTGATGTCGATCAACGCGGTCAAGGGGGTGGAGATCGGCGCCGGTTTCGCCGCTGCCGCGCTGACCGGGGAGGAAAACGCCGACGAGATGCGCATGCACAACGGCGAGGTAACGTTCCAGGCAAACAACGCGGGCGGCATCCTGGGCGGCATCTCCACGGGCCAGCCGATCGTCGCGCGGTTCGCGGTGAAGCCGACCAGCTCGATCCTGACGCCGCGCGCGACGGTGGACCGCGCCGGCCAGGACACCGAGATCACCACCAAGGGCCGCCACGACCCGTGCGTGGGCATTCGCGCCGTGCCGGTGGGCGAGGCAATGCTGGCCTGCGTGCTGGCGGATCATCTGTTGCGCCATCGGGCGCAGAACCCGGATGCGCCCGAGGCGGTGCGGCTGCCGCGGAATTGACCTGCGTGCATTTATCGACTGGTAACGGCTTTTTTATTTCATATACACTGCGAAATCAGTCACGTATGTTCGGTGCAGGCACGGTCGCAGAAGCTGACTGCCGATCCAGGCGAGAACACGCAGGGGAAACAAACCATCATGATGCAGCTCGATGAAATTCTTAAGGACCTTAAGACACGAAAGGCCAACCTGACGAAAATCAAGAAGGAGATCAGCGCCGACAAAACAAAGTCCGGCATCCTGGATTCCATCACCGATCTGATCACGAAAATCGATCCGCTCGTCAAAGAAACGACGCGTCTCGACGATGTCAAAAAGAACATGAAAAAATTCTCAAAGGACGTCGATGACCTGAACGCCAAACGGAAACTGCTGATCAACACCTTCAACGCGCTGAAAACATCATGCGGTTTAGTGAAGGCCGACACCAAGGATAAGGATTTCGACGAAATATCCACGGATGCGAAGATGTACGTGGCGCTCAACGACTTCGAGAAATCATAAAGCCCGACGCCCTCAGGATTGCCTCCGCCGCGCCAGGGTTTTCTCCCGCGATCCAGACCGCAGCTTCGTGCAGTTCGCGCCGCGCCGGCGGCGCGACCAAGCCGGGCGTCACGCCGCCCGGGCGGACGCTGCGTTGATCGCCGACTGGACCGCCCTCTCGACGTCCTCAGCCGTGCGGAAGCCGCCCCGCTCACCTTCCCCGACCGCGGCTTCGAGCGATGCCACGAAAGCCGCCCGTCGCTGTTCGGATATGATAGCAACCGCCCTGAACATTGACGCACGGGCCGCCACCCCCCGTCATGCGGGCGAAGCAAGCCCCTGCGACGGCCCGGGGCCGGTATCCACGACTTTCTTTGCTGCAACGAAGGCAAGTCGTGGATAGCGCCGGCATGACGGGGGGCAGCACCGAAGAGTCGATCATTCGGGCGCCTGGTATGATACCCTGGGCTTCCGATATTCAAGACGATACCGAAGAAGCTCACGATCAGGAATGTGGATGATATCTATCATCCGATATCTGCGGCATACCTCCACATTCTCCCAGTTGACAACTCATACCAGGCGGCGAAATGATTGAAGTACGCCGCCCCCCGTCATGGCCGGCCATCCACGACTTCCTTGTTGGCAGCACAAAAGTCGTGAATGGCCGTACTGCGCCGGCCATGATGTTGAAGAGTTGATCATTCGGCAACCTGGCATACCATTCGCTCGGGGAAATCCGTGCCTTTGATAAGTCTTTGCAATAAAGAATCACCACAGAGGCACAGAGACACAGAGACACAGAGAAGAATATCAAGTTCATTACTTGGCTTTTCTGCTCTGTGCCTCCGTGTCTCTGTGGTGATTTTCTGCTTGCGGACACGCGGCAGGGCACAGATTCCGCCGAGCATTGGGTATATCACCTATTCTCCTCGGTTTGCGGTTTCCCGGTAAGTCTATATCGCCTTGTCCTCCGAAGACGAGAGAGGCGACTGGTGGGTTATGATCTGGATGTATTCTCTCTTGTATTATATCCACCGCACTGATGTTTGGTCTGCCCCCGAGTGCCATCAATTGATGGCCGCCATAATCGCCACTTTATTTGCCGTTCGGTTTTCGTGTTTTCTGCCGGCTTCATCAATGGGAATCGTGCGTGATGTCCGTGCCCCGGGCTCGGTACGACGCAATTTCGCACCTGCACAATCCGAGTTGATCGCCGGTTGTTTCTTCTCCGCGTCTCCGTGGTGATTCTTGCTTCCTGCCACGCGGCAAAGCCCAGATTCCATCAAGCAAGGAGTATATTATGCGCCCCCCAGAGAGCATACTGGCGAACGGCCCCGCGGCAGGAATCAACCCGCGCCGGTAGCGCCCTGCAGCCAGTCCAGCGCCTCGGAGAATGGGTCGTCGCTCACGACCTCCGCCCCACGTGCATCCACCCGCCACATATTGCCTTCCAGCACGTCGAACACGACCAGCGCGCGCTCACCCTTCGGCAGCCGGCCGCTCGCCCTCGCTTCAGCCGCAGCAACGACAAGTTCCTCCGTCTGCAGCAGGACGGCGTTGATATCGTCCCGCTCGGAGTCGGCGTCACCATACGCACCGCCGTAGTTCAGGCGGACAAAGACCGCGAGCGGGCCGGCGATCATGCGCAGGCAGAAATACCACGAGGCGATGCCGTGACCGATCTGGCCAAATCCGATCTGGTCGGGTGCGCGCGGGTCGGCCGCCAGCGCGATCACCGCCGCGCGGTCCTCCAGGCTCATCGGCTCGGTCGTGTACGTGTCGCCGCCGCGGTGCGTCAGCTTGTCGACCAGCGTGTGCGGCACTGAAGGCACGCGAAGTCCCTGCGCGCGGTAGTCGAGGAACGCCTGCTCCAGCGCCTTCATGCCGGTCACCGGGGCGGTAGCTTCAGACCCGCTCACAGGCCGGCCTCGTCGAACATCTTGGCGAAGTCGCGGCCGAACAGGCCGCCGCTCTTCTCGGCGTTCCCCATATCCTTCGCCGCGGTTGTCTGAAGTTGGGCAAGGAACTGCCGCGGCGAGAGCTTCTCCTCGCCAGGCGATTGCCAGGTCGACCAATCCTCGACCACATAGCCGCCCTCTTTCAGCATGGCCGCGTGCTCCTTGACTTCATTGAAGCGCTGCCGCGACGCCTCGATCTCCTCGTCGGTCAGCAGCCCCGCAATCTGCGGCAGCAGGTCCCTCTCGAACGTCTTCTTGATGAGCTCGTCGTAGACCTTTTTGTCGATCAGCGACGGCAGGCCGGGCGGCGTCTTGCGCGCGTCCAGCTCATTCTTCGTGACCGAAGCCTTGGTCTGCTTCTTGCCGAACGCCATGTCGTTGTCGATGCCGGTGACCTTGACGTCGTCGCCGTTGACCTCGACGAAGTAGTTCTGCGCATGCCGGTCGGTCTGCCCGGTCAGGACGTCGCACCATTCCAGCCCGTTGAGCTGTTCTTGCATCGCCGCTTGCGCCTTCTTCGACGGCGGCGTGTCCCCCCACGGCGGCAGCAGCTTGGTGACTTCCTTCTCCCAGCCGGGCCCGCTCGGGGGTTTCAACCGGACCTTCGGCTTGCACTTCAGCAGTCCATCAAAGTCGCGGTTCTTCATCAGCTCGCCAATCTTGCCGAACTGCTGCGTCTTGAAATCCTCCCACACGCCACGCGCCGGCGGCTTGCCCGGCGCCAGCCCCATCATCAGGCCGACCTCGACCTTTTCGGTCTCCGGGTCCTTGTGCAGGCCGAAGTTGACCTTCGGCATCACCTTGAGGCCCAGCAGGTCGGAGATCGCCGAGGTGGCGATGTTGCGGTTGCCGTTGTGCGGCGAGTTCTTGTCGATGCCGATCGCGGTGGCGCCGTCCAACGGCTGGTCCTCGCGCAGCTTCTCCGCCTTGAACACCCGCACGTCGCCGTCGGTGAATTCGATCTTGCTGACCGAGTTGGCGTTGCCGGCGCCAAACTTGTCGTTGACACGCGAGGTCTTGCTGTCGTTCAGCGTGCCGAACGCGCAATCCTTGAAGCGGATCCCGCGCGCCTTGCAGTCCAGCGCCTGCTCGATGGTGATGTGGTCCTTGACCGCGTTGTAATCCGGGTCGTCGGTGACCGATTTCAGCAGCTCCTTCCGGTCGCGCGCCCGCGCGGACACGTCATTGCCGACCGAAACCTTGTTCGGAACGTCCTTGTGCTGCTCGGCATAAGCCTCGCCGGCCTTGATCAGATCCTCCAGGCTCTTGATCAGCGCCGCCTCGTCAAGGTCGGCAAGCGATCCCTTGCACGCGTCCTCGATGCTCTTGGTTTCGGTGCGCATCTCCTTGTAGTGGATGGAGCGCTTCCACAGCCCCTTGAGCCGGTCCGAGTGCGGCTCGTGGCCGATGCGAGCGGTGAGCTGCTCGAACGTCATCAACGCAGCATCGATTTTCTTCGTCAGCACCGGCGATCGCGACTTCGGCGGCGGCATCGGCGGCGGCGCATTCTGCTCCGGCCCGGACTGGGACCGCAGCCTCGCCAGCGGCAGGGTGTTCAGCCCCCAGCTACGCTTAAGCGGCGAAACCGACTTGCCCCGCGAGCGCCTCTTGCTGCCCTGGTCCTCGGTCGTTTCGATATCACTGGAGAATGCCATGCACCGATCCCGTGCTACGCGAGCTTCGGCAGCCCGCCGTCGATCCGGCGCAATGCGTTGCTCAGAGTTGTATAGATTTCCACATCAACTTCGAACGGATTGTCGTCGAGCGCCTCGACCAGCCCGCTGCGCTCCAGGAACCCCTGATAATTCGCGACCTCCTGGCGCAGCGTCGCCGCCGCCTTCTGCCGGCTTTCCCCCGCCGTGGCGTTGTAGGCCGTGAGGGCAGCCGTCAGTGCTGCGGTTTCGGTGCCGTCCAGCAATTGATGGACGCCCTTGTCGGCGAGCTGGTTGAAGTCAACGTCCCCGTAGGTGCGCAGTTCGCGTGCCAGCCCGGCGAGCCTGCCGTCAATCGCCTTGGTGGCATCCTGCCAGAGCGCGATAACGTCCGCGCCGCCCGCGACCTCGCCGTTCCCGCCCGGTCTGCTGACCCCCAGCACCCGCGCGATCCACTGGTCCTGTTCCGCCGTCGGCAGGGCAGCCTCCCTAGATGCACTGTTTCACAGATTGTTGATCGTCTGCGCACGAAGGCCCTCCTAGGCGTGTCCGGCCGGTTGGGCAAGGGGTCCAAGCGTCCGGCTACTGACCCTCGCATCGTCGCTCACGTGGGCGGCGCGGGCGGCGGACTTGCGGGTCATGCGAAAGCTCAAGGCGTGATGCGGCCGACGCCCGTGCTGCCGAAACCACCGGTACTCCGCGTTGTGTCATCCAGGCTGTCGACCTCCCGCCACTCAGCCCGAGCCACTGGCGCAACGACCGCCTGCGCGATCCGCATCCCACGCTCAACCGTGAACGGCGCATCCCCGGCATTCAACACGATCACCTGCACCTCGCCACGATAGTCCTCGTCGATCGTGCCAGGGCTGTTCGGCAACACGATGCCATTACGCAACGCCAACCCAGAACGCGGGCGCACCTGCATCTCGAAGCCCGCAGGCAACGCGATGGCAAGCCCGGTCGGGATCAGCGCGCGCTTGCCGGGATCGATGGTGACCGGTGCATCAACGGCTGCCAACAGATCCATCCCAGCGGCGCCTGCCGTGGCATAACTCGGCAACAGCAGGCCCTGACCGTGCGGCAGCCGGCGCACCTGGATCACCACGCTCATCTGCCCTCCATGCGATACCGGATCAATCCAGATCCAGCACCATCATCTCCTCGTCCACGAACTCGCCGTCCACCAGCAAGCCGCGCGGTTCGATGCCAAACGTGCGAAACCCCATGCGTTCGTAGATGCGCCGAGCACCGTCGTTACCAACCGCGACAGTCAGCGTCACGAAACATAACCCCGCCTCGCGCGCCGCCGCGATCGCCGCTTGGACCAGACCGGCCGCGAGCCCAAGCCCACGAAACGCCTGATCGACATAGACGCTGTAGATGAACCCCTTGTGCCGCGTCTTCACCCTCGGCTGGACCAGCAGCCCGGTGATGCCAACCAGGCGGTCGTCGACGAACCCGCCCAGCACAAGCCCCGGTGCGACCGGCCAACGCGCGCCCATGGTGTCAAGCGAGTACTCGACCTCCTCCTCATAGGCGCTGCCATACGCGCCCGGATGCAGCCGCAGCGCGTCCAGCCGCGCCACGCGAAAAGCCGGCAGGTCCGCCAAGGTCAACGGACGAACCACCCAGGGCACGCCCGTATTCATGCCAACGCCGCCGCGATGCGCGCCGCCAACCGCCGCGCCACCTCATCTTTCGCCAGCCGAGGCCAGTCCTCCACACCGTCGGCGGTGATCAGGTGCACCGCGTTCTCCGCCCCACCCATGATGCCGGTCTCCGGTGAGACGTCATTCGCCACGATCCAGTCGCAGCCCTTGCGGGCGCGCTTCGCCTGCGCGTTCGCCATCAGGTCATCCGTCTCGGCGGCGAAACCAACCACCAGCGCGGGGCGGCGCGGGCCAGGCGCCGACAGCGTGGCGAGGATGTCGGGATTAGGCACCAACTCCAGCGTCGGCGGCGCGGCACCCGGCACTTTCTTGATCTTGCCCGATGCTGCACTGGCCACCCGCCAATCGGCCACCGCGGCGGCACACACCGCGATCTCCGCCGGCAGCGCCTCCTGGCAGGCCGCCAGCATCTGCTGTGCCGATTCGATGTGGCGCAGAGTGACGCCGACTGGATCGGGCACGCCGACCGGTCCGCTGACCAGCGTCACCCGCGCACCCAACGCGGCGAGCGCCGCGGCAATCGCGTGTCCCTGTCGCCCCGACGAGCGGTTGGCGATATAGCGCACCGGGTCGATCGGCTCATGCGTCGGTCCGCTGGTGACGATCGCGTGCTTGCCAGCGAGCGAACGCGCCGGCGCCAGCATCGCCTCGATCGCCGCGACGATGGCAGGCGGCTCGGACATCCGCCCAGGGCCATATTCGTTGCAGGCCATGGCGCCCTCTTCCGGCCCGACCACCTGAACACCGCGCGACGCCAGCAACGCCATGTTGGCCTGAGTCGCGGCGTGCAGCCACATGCGCACGTTCATCGCCGGTGCCGCCAGCACGGCCTTGTCGGTCGCCAGCAGCAACGTCGTCGCCAGATCATCACCGATCCCGGCTGCCATTTTCGCCAGGATGTTGGCGGTCGCCGGCGCGACGACGACAAGGTCCGCGCTGCGCGAAAGTTCGATATGGCCCATCTCGCTCTCGTCGGTCAGCGAGAACAGGTCGCCGTAGACCTTGGTCTCGGTCAGCGCCTGCAATGTCAGCGCCGTAACGAACTGCGCGCCCGACTGCGTCAGCACGCAGGTCACACCGCAGTCGCGGCCGCGCAACAGGCGGATCAGCTCGGGGATCTTGAAAGCCGCGATGCCGCCGGGAACGATCAGCAGTATGCGCTTGCCGGAAAGATTGCTCATGCTCCGCCCATCCTGGAATTTCGGCCTGTTGATTGGTCCGGCGTGGGAGTTCGCGACATCGTCTGGCCGGGGCGTCGCACGCTCTACAATCAAGCAAGATTGACCACGAAGACACGAAGCAGGAAGTTTATAGCGCTCCGCGCGAAGCGCCATGATTGCCCTGCTTCGTGCTCTTCGTGTCTTCGTGGTGAATCGTACTTGCCGTAGATCGAACATCCGGGCCCCATCATCAGGGTGCGCCGATAGCGCGCGAGGAACGTCGGCAAACGACGCGAAGCCGATCACAACCGCCACCCGGAATGAATTGCCGCGATCCCACCCGACAGATTCCGCACATCCACCCGCGCGAACCCCGCCGTCCGCATCATCCCGGCAAGCCGCTCCTGGTCCGGAAATGTCCGAATACTCTCCGCGAGGTACCGATAGCTATCCGCGTCCCGCGCAACAAGCTGCCCCAGCCGCGGCAGCACCCGAAACGACCACGCATCATACACCGGCATCAGCGCGGCAACCCGCACGCGGCTGAACTCCAGGCAGAAAAACCGCCCGCCCGGCTTCAGCACGCGCCGCGCCTCCCGCAACACCGCGTCCTTGTCGGTGCAATTGCGCAGCCCGAAAGCGATCGACACACGATCGAACGTGCCATCCGGCAGCGGCAGGTGCTCGGCGTCCGCCACCAGGAAGTCGACGCCCGCAACATACCCACTATCCAGCGCCCGATCCCGCGCCACCTCCAGCATGGCGGGGTTGATGTCGCTCAGCAGTACCTTGCCGCCACCCAACCGCGTCCACCCCAGGCTGATATCACCAGTCCCGCCGGCCAGGTCCAGCAGCGTGCGGCCCCGCGCGGGATCGAGCGCCGTCAGCAGGATGCGCTTCCACACCCGATGCACGCCGAGCGACATCAGGTCGTTCATCAAGTCGTATCGCGGCGCCACGCTGTCGAACACTGCGCGCACCATTCCGGCCTTGGCCGCGCGGGGCACCTGACGGAAGCCAAAGTCTGTCGTGCCCAGGTTGTCGCTCATGGGACGCAGGTATAGCCTGCTCGCCGCCCATGCCGGAACTCCCCGAGGTCGAGACAGTGATGCGCGGCCTGCGGGCCCGGCTCGAAGGCCGCCGGATCGTGCGCGCCGCGACGCACCGGCTGGATTTGCGCTGGCCGCTGCCCCTCGGCCTGGCACGCCGGCTGACCGGTGCGCAGGTGCTGGGTTTCCGCCGGCGCGGCAAATACATCCTGATGCGCCTGGATGGCGGCGACAGCGTGCTGCTGCACCTGGGGATGTCCGGCCGCATGCTGATCGAGCGCGCCGGCCGCAACGACGTCACGCTGCACGAACACCTGGTGTTGGAGACCGATGAGGGCTGGCGCGTCGGCTTCGTCGATCCGCGCCGGTTCGGCTCGGTCGATCTGGTGCCGACCGAGCAGGAGGACACCCATCGCCTGCTGGCGGACCTCGGGCCGGAGCCGCTGGAGGCAGCGTTCGACCTGGCCAGCCTGTCCCAATCGCTGGCCGGCAAACGCACGCCGGTCAAGGCGGCGCTGCTGGACCAGAAGATCGTCGCCGGCCTCGGCAATATCTATGTCTGCGAGGCGCTGTTCCGCGCCGCGATCAGTCCGCAGCGCTCGGCGCACACCATCCCCGGCGCGCGCGCCACGCGGCTGGTGCCGGCAATCAAGGACACGCTGGCGGAAGCGATCGCCGCGGGCGGATCCAGCCTGCGCGATTATGTGCAACCCGACGGCGAACTGGGCTATTTCCAGCACGCCTGGAAGGTCTACGGCCACGAGGGCGAGCTCTGCGAGCGCTGCCCCGGCAAGCCGATGTGCCAGGGGATCAAGCGCATCGTGCAATCCGGCCGCAGCACGTTCTATTGCCCGCGGGTGCAGCGGTAGTCTGGCGGCCGGCGCGTTCACCTCTCCCGCGCTTCGCGGGCTTGGGCCGCGATGAGCGGACCAAGGCTTGCCCCCGGACGCTTGATCCGGGGGTCGAGGCGCGAAGCGACGAGGGTGAGGGTCGAGCCGCACGCCACGACCCTCACCCGTCTTGCTCCGCTCGCCGACCTCTCCCGCGAAGAGCGGGAGAGGTGTACGATCAACCTTTCAGCAACGGAGACAGAAGATGGCCAGCTACGAGACCATCCTGGTCGAGACCCACGGCAAGGTCGGCTTGATCCGCTTCAACCGGCCCCAGGCGCTGAACGCGCTGTGTGACCAGATGATGGCCGAGATCGGCACACAACTGCTCGCCTTCGACACCGACCCGGCAATCGGCGCCATTATCCTGACCGGCAGCGAAAAGGCGTTCGCCGCCGGCGCCGATATCAAGGAGATGCAGGGCCGCACCTACCCCGCCGCCTACCAGGAGGACTTCATCAGCCGATGGGAAACCATCCTGCAGGTGAAAACGCCGGTGATCGCCGCGGTCGCCGGCTTCGCGCTGGGCGGCGGCTGCGAGTTGGCGATGATGTGCGACATGATCGTCGCCGCCGACACCGCGAAGTTCGGCCAGCCGGAGATCAACCTGGGCATCTTCCCCGGCTCCGGCGGCACGCAGCGGCTGACCCGTGCGGTGGGCAAGTCGAAAGCGATGGACATGATCCTGACCGCGCGCATGATGGATGCGACCGAGGCCGAGCGCGCCAATCTCGTCTCGCGGGTGTTTCCAGCCGATCAGCTTGTGACTGAGGCAATCAAGATCGGCGAGCGGATCGCCGGCCTGTCACCCATCGCCGTGTCGATGGCGAAACAGGCGGTGAACCGCGCGTTCGAGACAACGCTGACCGAGGGCGTGCGCTACGAGCGCGCGCTGTTCCTGTCGCTGTTCGGCACACCCGATCAGCGCGAGGGGATGGCGGCGTTCGTGGAGAAGCGCAAGCCGGTGTTCGGGAAAGGGTAAGGGTGCAGGGGTCTGAGACTCTACGACTCTCCCCCTCCCCTTGAGGGAGGGGGTAGGGGGGAGGGGTTGGTCGCGGGGTCGCACCCAAGGTTCGTGGCGCGCCGACCCCTCCCCCTACCCCCTCCCTCAAGGGGAGGGGGAGAACAGGTGCATACCCCCTACAGCAAATCGCCCACCGCCTCGCGATAGCGCTTCGCCGCCGCCAGATGATCCGCCACCGTATGCCCGGCAATCCGATGGTGATGCCGGCGATTGAACGTCGTGGTCAGGCAAATATGCGACGCACCCGCCGCCTTCCAGAACGCCGTCTCCTTGCGCCAGTCCGCCTCGCGGCCAGCCCCACACGAGGTCCACACTTCAATCCCAACCGCGGCAGGATCACGACCCTCCGCCCGCGTCAGCGCGCGTAACGTTTCGAAAACATCTAACGCGCTCTGGTCCGGCGGAAACGCATTCGGCATCCAGCCATCGCCATATTTGGCAATGCGCTTCAGCGTCTGCTCGTGATGTCCGCCGAACCACACCGGCACCCGCCCCGAGGCCGGACGCGGATTGATCCCGGCATCGTCGATCGTGTGCCAGCGTCCCTTGAACGTCACGTGCGGATCCGCCCACAGGGCCTGCATGACCTGGATTTGCTCGGCGGAGCGGCGGCCGCGGTTGTGGAAATCCTCGTTCAGGCCGACGAACTCCACCTCGTTCCACCCAACACCGATCCCCAGGCGGAAGTTCCCCCCGCACAGCACATCCAGGGACGCCGCCTGTTTCGCCACCAGTACGGTCTGCCGCTGCGGCAGGATCAGCACGCCGGTGGAAAAACCAAGCTTCGACGTGCAGCCGGCAAGAAAGCCAAACAGCACGAACGGATCATGGAACAGATCAGCCGAGGTGTTGCGACTCAGGTCCCAATCCGGTCGGCTGGCCGCATTCACGCCCAGCACGTGGTCCGGCGCTTCCAGGAAGTGGATGCCCAGGGCTTCAAGCCCCTGCGCGTAGTCGCGCACCACCGCCGGATCGCCACCGATATCGCCAAGCGGCAGCAATGTGCCCAATTGCATGATCTCTCCCCTTCGCACTGCCTGTTCCAATCCAGTCTACACCATGGCGGCATTTTGCGGCAGGCTGGCCCGGGTCTGCACGTCGCGGACCAACACGGGGGAAACGTCATGGGCAAGCTGACCGGCAAGGTGGCGATCGTTACCGGAGCCTCGCGCGGCATCGGGCACGAGATCGCCAAACTGTTCGCAACGGAAGGCGCGAAAGTCGTGTGCGCGGCTCGAACGTTGAACGAGGGCGACCATCGACTGCTGACCGGATCGCTGGCGGGCACCGTCGCCGCGATTCGCGAGGCAGGCGGCGAGGCGATGCCGGTGACCGCCGACGTATCCTCCGAGACCGACTGCGTCGCGTTGGTGGAAGCCGCGCGTGCCGCCTACGGGCCGATCGACATCCTGGTGAACAACGCAGCACTCACCTACTACATTCCGACGGCGGAGTATCCGACCAATCGCTGGATGCGCTCCTTCGCGGTCAACGTGCATGGCCCGTTCATGATGTCGAAGGCGGTGCTGCCCGACATGATCGCGCGGCGGGCCGGGGCGATCGTGAACATCAGCTCGGGGTCGGCGATCGGGCCGGGACGCGGCCCTTATGAAGACAAGACGGTGCGCGGCGGCGTGCTGTATGGCGCGTGCAAGGCGGCACTGGAGCGCTTCACCCAGGGGCTGGCGCAGGAGATGGCGCAATACAGCGGCATCACCGTCGCGGCCGTATCGCCGTCACGCGTGGTGCCGACGCCGGGCACGGTGCATCACAAGCTGGTCAGCGGCATGGACGACCCGCGCGGTGAGCCACCGATCCTGATGGCACGCGCCGCCTTGCTACTGGCGAGTGAACCGGCATCGACCGTGAACGGACGCGTGACCTACAGCCAGCAGATTCTGAAGGAGTATGGCTGGATCACCGAGGCGCACGGCCGCGGCGTCGATACCCCCGGTTCGGGTTATTCGCAGATTTGAATGCGGTTGGGGAGGAAGGGGCGTGGCTGGGGTGTCACGTTCTCCCCCTCCCCTTGAGGGAGGGGGTTGGGGGAGGGGTCGGTGCGCATGAAGCTGCGGTGTGAGCCTGGCACCAACCCCTCCCCCCAACCCCCTCCCTCAAGGGGAGGGGGAGAACGTTATACCCCGGCCTTGCCCTTATCCTAACGCTCATCGGGCTTGACCCGGCCATCCTCCGGCTCGCGTCGGCCGCGCCCTGGCCTACGCACTTGTTGGCTGCCTAAGCCGCCAACTCCATCGCCGGCGGCACCAGCGGGCTGTCCGCGTCGTACCGCGCCCCCGCCCGCAACGCGAACTCCGGGCCGATCATCTCGCTCGCCACCACCACTTCCCCGCTGTTGTCGCGCAGTTCAAACCGCCCGCGCCGCAACGCCAACACCGAAACATCCGCCTCACGCCCTACCTGCAACGATCCAAGACTGTCCTCCAGCTTCAGCATCTTCGCCGGATGGCTGGTCACCATCGCCACGATCTCGGGCAGCGTCACACCCAAGGTCAGCAGCTCCGTCATCGCGTGCGTCAAATTGAACGGCGCCACGCCCGCGAACGGATTTTCGGCGCGCTCCGCCGCATCCCCCACACCGGGCACCCGCACATTGTAGCCGTGCATGTCGGCCCCCAGCGTGGTCGGCCGCAGCCCCGCCTCGATCACCTTGCGCGCCATCGAGAAGCTGAAATGCGACCCGTGCCCGACATCCACCGTCACGCCCCGCTCCAGCGCCGCCCAGACTACCGGATGCACCTCGCCGGTTTCTTCCGAAATGAATCCGCCGGGATGCCGGGTGAACGGATGCGCCAGCACGTCGCCCGGCTCCATCAGCGGCATCAGCGCGCGCACCACCTCATCGGCATCGACCGTCGCGCCGTCCTTCACCGGCCACAACTGCCCGAGATGGATGTACAGCGGGATTCCCGCCTGCCGGGAAATCTCCTTACCCAGCTTGATAACTTCCAGCCCCCAGCGCGAAGCACCGCCGATCTCGGCATGTGCCTTGATCCCTCGCACCAGGTCCGCATTCTCGCGCGCCACCTTCGCAGTCGCCCGCACATTGAGCTGTCCCGGTCCATACAGTTCCGGATACAGATGCCCCTCCAGCCCGCCCACCAGATAGGCGGAAATGAAGCACAGCACCCGTGTCGCGGCGGGTTCGGCAATGAAGTGCCGAAACCCACCCAGCGTCATGCAGCTCGGCCCGCCCTGATCGACCACCGTGGTCACACCCGAACGCACACCCACCAGGTCCGGCTGCAACCCGAACCGTCCGGTCACATGCTGGTAGACATGCGCGTGAGTATCGATCATCCCGGCGATCACCAGTTTTCCCCCGACATCGATCACCCGCGTCGCGGCCTCCGGCGGAATACCCGCCTCGATCGCCGCGATCTTCGAGCCGCTGACAGCAACATCGGCAATACCGTCGCGACCCGTCGCCGGATCGATCACCCGCCCGCCGCGCAGCAGGATATCGAAGTGCTGGTCCATTGGTGCCTCTCCGTTTGCCGCCAGCCCAAACCGTCAGCACACTGACGTTCGCCGATTGGGACGATCCCCAACTGGCGCAGGCATTGCAAGACTTTGCAACATCAAGGCCGAAGGGAGCAATCCATGGCGCAGACCGGCAGCGGCATCGGCCACAGTGCGCCGCGCAAGGAGGACGACCGCTACCTGCGCGGCCGCGGCGAGTTCATCGCCGACATCCGCCTGGCCGGCATGCAAGACCTTGCCTTCGTGCGCAGCCCGCTGGCGCACGCGCGCATCCGCGGCATCCACCTGCCCGCCGACGCCGCCGGGCGCATCTTCACCGCGGCGGACCTCAACGTTCGCCCGATGCAGGTCGTTTCCGCCCTGCCCGGCTTCAAAATCTCCGACCAGCCCATCCTCGCGCACGACAAGGTGCGTCATGTCGGCGAGCCGATCGCCGTCTGCGTCGCCGCCACCCGAGCCGAGGCCGAAGACCTTGCCGCCGCTGTCACCATCGACTTCGACGAACTTCCGGCGGTTGTCGACATGCTGGCCGCCCGCCGCCCCGGCGCGCCGCTGGTGCACGAGCACTGGGGCGATAACGTCTTCCTGGAAACCGTGGTCGAGGACGACCTGACCGCCATCCGCGCCGACGCGGCGATCGTCGTGCGGCGTTCGTTCCGCACCGCGCGGCAATGCATGTCGCCGCTGGAAGGCCGCGGCGTGGTCGCGGTCTGGGACCGCCGACTGGAACAGCTCCTGGTCTATAGCTCCGCGCAACTGGTGCACATCGTGCGCACCGGGTTGGCCGAATGCCTTGGTCTCGACGAAGGCCGGGTCCGCATCGTCGCGCCCGATGTCGGCGGCGGCTTCGGCTACAAGGGCATTCTGCTGGCCGAGGAAGTGGTGGCCGGCTGGCTGGCCCGCCGCCTCGGCCACCCGGTGCGCTGGATCGAGGACCGCCGCGAACAACTCACCGGCAACGCCAACTGCCGCGAGCACCAGTACGAGATCACCGCCTACGCAACGGCCGACGGCCGCCTGTTGGCGATCGACGCCGAGGCCACGGTCGATGCCGGCGCCTATTCCGCCTATCCGTTCTCCGCCTGCCTGGAGGCCGCGCAGGTTGCCTCCATCTTGCCCGGCCCCTACATGATGGACGCATACCGCTGCCGCACCTGGTCGGCGGCCACCAACAAACCGCCGATCCTGCCCTATCGCGGCGTCGCGCGCGCGGGCGTCTGCTTCGTCATAGAATTGATGATCGACGCGATCGCGCGCGAGGCAGGGCTGGAACCACACGCCGTCCGACTGCGCAACCTGGTGCCGCCAGAATCGATGCCGTTTGACAACATCACCAGGAAACATTTCGACAGCGGCGACTATCCCGAATGCCTGCGCCGCGTCGTCGCCGCCATCGGCCTGCCCGCCATCCGCGCCCGCCAGGCGCAGGAAACCGGGCCAATCCGCACCGGCATCGGCCTGTCGATCTTCTGCGAGCAGGGCGCGCACGGCACCTCGGTCTACGCCGGTTGGGGCATCCCGATGATCCCGGGCTTCGAGCAGGCGGTCGCACGCATGACCCCCGACGGCGGCCTGGAACTGCGCGTCGGCATCCAAAGCCATGGCCAGGGACTGGAAACAACACTTGCCCAGGTCGCGCACGAAATATTGGGCCTGCCGCTCGACAAGATCATGGTGGTGCACGGGGACACCGCGTTCACGCCGTATTCCACCGGCACCTGGGGCTCGCGCTGCGCGGTTATGGCCGGCGGAGCGGTCGCCACGGCTTGCCGCGAACTGGCGGGACGCATCGGGGCGATCGGTGCGCATCTGTTGCAAGAACGCAGCGATGCCGTGCGCGTGGGCAATGGCGTCGTCGCCTCTGCCACCGGCTCGGTCGCGATCAGCGAAGTCGCGCACACCTGGTATCGCCGCCCACAGGACCTGCCGGCCTCGGTCGATCCGGGCGGGCTGGAAGTGACCGCCGGCTACAAGCCGCTGCGCGACTCCGGCACCTTCAGCTACGCCGCGCACGCCGCCGTCGTGCAGGTGGACACCGAACTCGGCGAGGTCCGCATCATCGACTACGCCATCGTCGAAGATGGCGGCGTGCTGTTGAACCCGATGATCGTCGACGGCCAGGTGCTCGGCGGCACCGCCCAAGGCATCGGCACCGCGCTGTATGAGGAAATGCCGTTCGACGCCAACGGCCAGCCGCTGAACGGCACGCTTGCGGAATATCTGCTGCCCGGCGCAACCGAGGTGCCCGACGCACGTATCGCCCACATGGAAACACCGTCGCCATACAGCGCATTCGGCCAGAAAGGCATCGGCGAGGGCGGCGCCATCGGCCCGCCAGCCGCCATCGCCAACGCGGTGAACGACGCGCTGCACAAGCTCGGTGTGGAGATCACCGAACTGCCGATCACGCCCCGCCGCCTGTTGACCGCGCTGATGAAAGCACGGGTGCCGGCATGAAGGCCGCCGCGTTCGACCTGATCCGACCGACGACGCTTGCCGATGCTGCTTCGTTGCTCAGGCAGCCGGACGCGAGCGCGCTGGCCGGCGGGCAATCGCTTGGGCCGATGCTCAACCTGCGCCTCGCCCGCCCGGCGCTGCTGGTGCCGATCACCCACCTGGCCACATTGCGCGAGGTCAGCGAAACCGTTTCGTCCATAACTATCGGCGCCTGCGTCACCCATGCCGCGATTGCTGATGGGGGCGCGCCGGATATCGGCCTGAACATACTGGCCCGCGTGGCCGAGGGCATCGCCTACCGCGCGGTGCGCACCCGCGGAACGATCGGCGGCAGCCTCTGCCACGCCGATCCGGCAGCGGATTGGGTCACGGTGCTGACCGCGCTCGGCGCCGAGGCGCTGACCACCGAAGACCGCGCGCTGGCACTGCGCGATTTCATCCGCGGCGCATTTCGCTCTGCGCTGCACCCGGGGGAACTGCTGCGTGCGGTGCGGATTGCAAAACTGTCGCCGGCGGCGCGCTGGGGCTACGTAAAGGCCTGCCGCAAACCTGGAGAATTCGCCCACGCCATGGCGGCGGTGCTGGTGGACCGCGGCGCCACTCGTGCGGTGATCGGCGCCACCGGCGGCCCACCAATCGTGCTGGAAGGCGAAGCGGTGACTCATGCGCCGCACCTACCCGGATTGGATGCGGTGGACACGCAGATGCAGCGCGTCGTGCTGGGCCGCGCCTTGGCGCAAGCGGGGCTGGCATGACCTTGGGGCAAGCCGCGGCGCGAACGGAGGTGTCGCTGACGGTGAATGGCCACACCGTCCGCGCGCGGGTCGCGCCGCGCACCCACCTGGCGGACTTTCTGCGCGAGCACCTGTTGCTGACCGGCACACATCTCGGCTGCGAGCACGGCGTATGCGGCGCCTGCACGCTGCTGATCGATGACGCTCCGGCACGATCCTGCATCGCCTTCGCCGCGGCCTGCGAGGGCGCCGACGTACGAACGATTGAAGGGCTGGAGCACGACCCGATCATCACCCTGCTGCGCGCCGCCTTCACCGCCGAGCACGCGTTGCAATGCGGTTATTGTACACCCGGAATGTTGGTGACCGCGCGTGACATCGTGCTGCGGCTGCCGGACGCCGATGCCGATCGCATCCGCCTGGAGCTGGCCGGCAACCTGTGTCGCTGTACCGGCTACGCCGGGATCGTGCATGCCATCCAGCGTGTGCTGCGCGAGCGTCCCAAGTGCGGCCGAATCCCGAACCCTCAGGCCGACGCTGTCCAAGACCCTCACCCCAGCCCTCTCCCGAAGGCGGGAGAGGGAGTAGTTGGCCCTATCCCAAAAGCGGGAGAGGGAGGCACCGGCCGATCTACCACGCCCCCTCTCCCCTTGGGGGAGAGGGTTGGGGTGAGGGGTGCCACCCCCACCGATCAATCCATTACCGAAACCCTCCACCTCGCCGTCCCGCTCGACACCGTCTGGACCGCATTGCAGGACCCCGCGCTGATCGCCCAATGCGTCCCCGGCGCCCGCCTGACTTCCACCACCCCCGACCACCTGACCGGCGAACTGACCGCGGCGCTCGGCCCGATCCGCGCCCACTTCACCGGCACCGCCCGCGTGACCTATCGCGCGGACCACACCGGCACCGTCGATGGTGAGGGCCAGGACCTCGCGAGCAGAACGCACCTGCGCGCCAGCGCGACCTTTGCCCTGACCGCGTCCTCCGCGGACCGTTGCACCCTCACGCTGACCACCACCTACGCGCTACGCGGCCCGTTGGCGCAGCTTGGCCGAGGTCCGATCGTGCGCGCCTTTGCCGCCGAACTGGCCGAGACCGTCGCCCGCACTCTGGAAGCTCGGCTGCGCGACACAAAACCGCACGACACGGGGCCGCACGACGCGGGGCCACACGACATGGGGCCGCCTTCCCCATCACGCCTGCGCCTGCTGCCGCTACTGCTGCGCGCGCTGCGACGTTCGTTACGACATCGGTGGGAGCTTTGGCGCCGGCAGACCCGAACCTGAGTTCCCGCAACAGACCGCCGAACCACCCGTACTCACACAATTTGTTATGTCGTCATCGCAGCGTTCCCTGGTAGAAATGCCGCAACCGGCCTGGCACCAACCCAGGCCAAACAAACCTACCGGGGAGACATCCGCATGAAGCCGCGTGCGATCGCCATCGTCGTGCTGTCCGTTTTCGCATTTGGCGGTCCCGCCGCCAAAGCGCAGTCGGCGCCGGCGGCAAATCCGCTCGACGTGATACCCGACAAGATGCCGTTCGATGTGCCCTACGGCGTCCCAATCTCGCTGGACCGCGCGCAAGCGGCCATCGCCGCCGCGGTCGCCGAGGCGGCGAAGCACAATTGGAAGATGAACGTCGCGGTGGTCGACTCCGCCGGCAACCTGGTCGCCTTCGCCCGCATGGACGGCGCGCAGCTCGCCTCGGCCACGATCGCTGAACACAAGGCCCGCACCGCCGTAACGTTCCGCCGCGAGACCAAGGCGTTCGAAACAAATGTGCAGAACGGCCTCGTCTACCAGCTCTCGCTCGACGGGGTCATCGCGTCACGCGGCGGCATCCCGCTGGTCGAAGATGGCAAGATGATCGGCGCCATCGGCGCATCCGGCGGCGCCGGTTCGCAAGACGAGGTCTGTGCCAAGGCAGGCGCCGCGACGATCAACAAATAAAGCATCGTCTGCGCATATAATACCGGTGGCCGAATGATCGACTTTTCGGTGCTGCCCCCGTCATGCTGGCGCAGGCCGGTATCCACGACTTTCCTTGTTGCCGCAAAGAAAAGTCGTGGATGCCGGCCTGCGCCGGCATGACGGGCAGTAGCGGCCCGTGCGTCAATGTTTCGGGCCGCTTGTATTACGCCGACAATTGCATCCGTCGGCAGGATAAAGGATGGCGAAAGGCGCTACCCGCGGGTTAAGCGCGGGAGCATGGCTTTTCCGCCCTACTCAACCACGTCGCGTCAATCGACCGCCTCGGGGACCGGCTCGGCCTTGCGTGAGCGGATCTCGGCCACCGCGCTTTCTACGTGCCGGCTGAACACGTACTCCGCCGGACGTTGCCGATCCAACGGAATCTCCGGCGCCATTTCGCCCTCGGTGCGAATCCCCCGCACCGCCTGCGCCAACGCCTTCCACGGCCGGCGGATCGTTTCGGTCACCGCCGTCGCCTCATATCCGGAATGCACCATGCAGTTGGCACATTTCTCGTAGTTTCCGGTCCCATAACGGTCCCAGTCGGTCTCTTCCATCAGCTCCTTGAAGGTCTTCGTATAACCCTCGCCCAGCAGGTAGCACGGCCGCTGCCAGCCAAAGTATGTTCGCGTCGGATTGCCCCACGGCGTGCAATGGAAACTCTGGTTGCCCGCCAGAAAATCCAGGAACATCGACGACTGGTTGAACGCCCAGCGTCGCTTGCTCTTGTCGCGCGCCGCGAAGATGCCGCGAAACAACTCCTTCGTCCGCCGCCGGGCCAGGAAATGCTGCTGATCCGGCGCCCGCTCATACGCATAGCCCGGCGACACGCTGATCCCGTCCACCCCCATCGCCATCACATCGTCAAAGAACCGCGCGGTGCGCTCGGGTTCGGCGTTGGAGAACAACGTCGCATTGATAATGGTGCGGAATCCGGCCCGCTTCGCCTTGGCAATCGCTGCCACCGCTCGGTCGTAGACGCCAGCCTGGCACACCGACCTGTCGTGCTCCTGCTGGTCGCCATCCAGATGCACCGACCAGGTGAACCACTTGCTCGGCTTGAACAGCGCCATCTTCTTCTCGAGCAGCAGCGCGTTCGTGCAGACGATCACGAACTTCTTGCGCGCTATCGCGCCCTGCACAATTTGATCGATCTCGCGATGCAACAACGGCTCGCCGCCGGCAATCACCACCACCGGCGCGCCGCACTCGTCCACCGCCTCCATGCACTCCGCGACCGACAGGCGCTGGTTCAAAATCTCGGCCGGATAGTCGATCTTGCCGCAGCCGGCGCAGGCCAGGTTGCAGCGGAACAGCGGCTCCAGCATCAGCACCAGCGGGTAGCGCTTGCGCCCGATCAAATGCTGCTTCAACACATAGGCGCCAACGCGGATCGCCTGGTTCAGAGGCACGGCCATGCAAGTCTCTCCTTCAGGCGTCAGCCAGTTCGGCGGGAAAGCGGAAACGCACATCCTCCGCCACGCCGGCCAACGTGGACACCTCGATCTCGCCGAACCGGCGCAAGCCGTCCAGCACGCCCTGCACCAGCATCTCGGGCGCGGACGCCCCGGCCGTCACGCCGACCGAGCCGATGCCATCGAACCACTCCGGCCGCAGCGCCTCGGCATCGTCTATCAGATAGGCAGGTCGGCCCAACTCCTGGCCGATCTCGCGCAGCCGGTTGGAGTTGGAGCTGTTGCGCGAACCCACCACCAGGATCAAATCCACCTGTCCGGCAAGGTCCCGCACCGCCTGCTGGCGGTTCTGCGTGGCGTAACAGATATCGCGCACGTCCGGCCCGATGATCGCCGGAAACCGCTGCTTCAGCGCCGCAATGATGCCGCGCGTGTCGTCGACCGACAGCGTGGTCTGCGTTACGTAGGCAAGCATGTTCGGATCGGCAACCTCCAGCCGGGCGACATCCTCGACCGTCTGCACCAGATGCACCTTGGCCGGGATCTGCCCGATGGTGCCCTCGACCTCGGCATGGCCGGCATGGCCGACCAGCACGATCTCGCGCCCGCCGGCGGCATAGCGCCTGCCCTCGTTGTGCACCTTGGCAACCAGCGGGCAGGTCGCGTCCAGCACCGGCAAGCCGCGCGCCGCGGCGGTCTGCTCTACCTGCTTGGCCACGCCATGAGCGCTGAACACAGTGCGCGCGCCGTGCGGGATCTCGTCCAGCTCGTCGACAAAAACCGCGCCGCGCGTGCGCAGATCCTCCACCACATGGCGGTTGTGCACGATTTCGTGACGGACGTAGATCGGCGGGCCATATTTCTTCAGCGCGCGCTCGACGATCTCGATCGCCCGCTCGACGCCGGCGCAAAAGCCGCGAGGCTGAGCCAGGACAACGCGTAGCATGCAAACTCCCCGGAATCTCAGGCCGGCCACGCGCCGGACAGCGTCCCACCAACGCGGCCGGATATGGCATGCACCCACCTCCGTCGCAATGCCGCGGCCGCGAAGGAAGGCCGGGGCTTTGCCCCGGACCCCACCAAGGGGCTCTGCCCCTTGGAACCCCGCCAAGGGCGAAGCCCTTGGAACCCGCCCGTTGTTTGGGGTGAGGGAGGGGGGACTGGGCCGAGCCGGGCAGCCGCTCTCAGGCGGGCCGATCGGCCCGCCTGAGAGCGGCTGCCCGGCTCGGCCCAGTCCCCCCTCCCTCACCCCAAACAAAATGGATGGATTCCAAAGGCTCCGCCTTTGGTGGGGGGTCCAGGGGGGCAAAGCCCCCTGGCGGGTTTCAGGGCAGAGCCCTGACCTTCCTTGGCTGCCATGAGGCGGCGCGCCGATCAGTTGCTGGTGGATCGCGGGCTGGCGGAAAGCCGCACGCGTGCTCAGGCGTTGATTCTGGCCGGCAAGGTGTTCAGCCTCGATCGCCGGGTTGCGAAGGCCGGCGATCTGTTGGCGGACGAGGCGCCGTTGCAGGTGCGTGGCCAGGATCATCCCTGGGTGTCCCGCGGCGGCCTGAAGCTGGACCATGCGCTGCGGCATTTCGGCTTGTCCCCGGCCGGGCGCGTCTGCCTGGACATTGGTGCGTCGACCGGCGGCTTCACTGATGTGTTGCTGGCGCATGGCGCCGCGCGGGTGCATGCGGTGGATGTTGGGCATGGCCAGCTTGCCTGGCGGCTGCGCACCGATCCTCGGGTTGCGGTGCACGAGAAAACCAACGCGCGTTACCTGGATGCGGCGGCGGTCCCTGATCCGGTCGGCGCGCTGGTTTGCGACGCGAGCTTCATCGGTCTCGCCACGCTGCTGCCTGCGCCTCTGGCGTTGTGCGGGCCGGACGCCTGGGCGGTGGCACTGATCAAGCCGCAGTTCGAGGCCGGCCCCTCGGCGGTCGGCCGCAAGGGCGTCGTCCGCGATTCCGCGGTGCACGATGCGGTGTGTGAGCGTATCCGCGCGTGGTGGACCGGGCTGGCAGGCTGGCAGGTGCTCGGCATCACCGACAGCCCGATCACCGGGCCGGAGGGAAACAAGGAATTTCTGATCGCCGCGGTGCGGCGCTGATGCATTTAGTCTGCGCCAGGGTCGATAGCTTTGTGGTGACCAGCGCGCCATCACGGCCGGGGCTTCGGCGCGGACCAAGGCGCCGGTGCGCCAAGGCCCCTCTTCCGAACTTAATCTGACAGAAAAGTCATCGGGAGGTCGCACTGCTGAAAAGCGTTATGTCACAGGCTTCTCGTCGCCATTTCACCTGTTGGAGGGATGCGACTAATGACCGCACGCAATGCGCTGCTCGGCGCCTGTCTGGCGCTTCCTTTGGCCGCCCACGCCGGGTCTGCTCTGGCCGGGTCATCTTCCGACGCGCGGACCATCACCGTCCCGCCCGGAGCGGTGGTGCTGATCCTGCCGGCAGCGGATGCTGTGACGATGCCGTCGACCCAAGACGCCGCGGCGCTGCCCGCCGGCGATCCGTTGCTACGCATGGTGGCCGAGCAGGACGCGATGATGGGCCACATGATGGCTGAGATGAACGCGGCGTTCGCCCAGCCGATGTGGCCGACGCAGATGGATCAGATGATCCGCGCGGCGTTTGGCACCATGCCGGCGAACGCGGCCGGGTCCGGTGTGATATTCACCTCCGTTTCTGGCGGTCCGGGCGTCTGCAGCGAACGCGTGACCTATGCCTATCCGGGCAACGGGGCGAAGCCGCAGGTGACCATGTCGCGCAGTGGCGATGCATGCGGATCGCTCGGCGTGACCGGGCCGCGCAACGTGATGCAGCCGCTACCCGCGCAGCGGCCGGAGGCGCCGGTGGCACGGCCCACTGGGCCGCATCTGTGGACTGTCAGCGACCCGCCGCAGCAAATCGTGACGAGCAAGCCGCCCCAAAGCTGATTTCGACCCGGGGGGCGGCCGGCCGCCCCGGTGGGCATCAAGACGCGCCCCATAGGCAGCAAGATTAAGGGCGGACTGGGGCAAAACATTCTCCCCCTCCCCTTGAGGGCTTGGTCCGCTTCGCGGCCCAAGCCCTCAAGGGGAGGGGGAGAGCCTCTCTCGCCATGGGCTTGTCTTGATGCCTATGGGGCCCACCAAACACACCAAAAATCGCCCGCGCGAAGATTTTGTTAATCCGCGCCCCCCAAGCTGCGACGCAAGACCAACCACATGCGTCGGGTTTCCATCGTGTCGATCAAGTTGCGGCTTCTTGGCGGGTTTCTCCTTGTCCTGTGCCTTACGATGGGTGTGGCCGCCGTCGGCTGGCTCGGCCTGAGCGGGTATGCGCGCCGGGTGGATGTTGCCGCCGCCGGGCAGAATGTCGCCGTCCAGGTTGACGCCCTGGCACTGGCGGGAGAACGCGCGGTAGCCACCGGCGATCCCAGCGCGCTGGCACTCGTCGATCCCCTGAACCGGGTACGGGCGGGCATCGGCACCCTCCGGCTCGTCGTTCACGACGACGGCGGCGCGATCGACAGGGTCCAGGGCTCGATCGACGCGTTCACGCGGAACCTGGCCGAATACGCGGTGCAGGAACGCGACCGCGATGCGCTGGTCGCGAGCCGCTTTGCCCTGATCGGCCAATTCAAGACGGTCGCGACCGAGATTGCCACGGCGCAGGGCGAGGCCCTGCGCGCGGCAGTCGAAACCGAGAAAACCGGCCGTGCCGATCTCGCAGCGGCCGCGACATCGCTGACGATCCTGCCGTTCCTGATGGACGCCGTCAGCACCGTTCGCGATGCGGCAACCCATGCGCTGTTGACCGACAGCCCGGACACAAGGCAGGCAGTCGTCGACGCCTTGGACTGGCTTCAGATGACTACCAAGACCGTCGTCCACCGGCCGGGCGCAGAAAAAGCCGGTCCAGACCTTGTGTCCGCCGCCACCGCATGGCGGGACCTGTTGACCAAGGACCCCGATGCCGCTCGGGCCGCGTTGCCTGCGCTGGTCGACGCGGTCGTCAACGCGATCAAGAGCATCCAGACCGAGTTCACCAACAAGCTGGTCGCCGTCGCGGCGCAGTACGACGATCAGGTATCCCAACTCGGCGCGGCCACGGCCTTGCGCGAGTCCGCGCTGCAGGTCGAAGCGTTGGCTCTGCGCGCGCGACTGGCGGAGCAGGCGCTGGTCTATCGCCACGATCCCTCGGCCGCGAAGACAATCACCGCGATCGTGGGTGATATCGAGACGTCCGCCGTGGACCTGCTCTACCGCGTCACCAAGGTGGAAACCCAGCAGAAACTGAAGGCGCTGATTGCCCAGATCGGCGACTATAAAAAGGGCCTGACGCGGTTGACCGAGGCCCAGGAGAAGCAGACGGCGCTGCTGCGGGAAGTAAACGCGGCGACCGCGACCGCGATCGCCGCGGCGCAGAGCCTGACCGAGGCGCAGCTCGCGGCGATGCGCGATGAGCACCGCCGGGCCGACCTGCTGCTGGGCCTGGGCGTCGGCTTGGCCCTTGTGCTGGGTCTTGCATTGGCGCTGGTGATTGGCCGTGGCATCACCCGGCCGCTGCGGACGCTGGCCGGCGTGATGGAACGGTTGGCGGGCGGCGACAAAAGCATCGATATCCCGGGCCGCGACCGGCGTGACGAGTTGCGCCAGGTGGCGGCCGCGGTCGCTGTCTTCCGGGACCATATGATCGCCATGGACCGCATGGCCGTCGAACGCCATGAAGCCGAAGGCCGGGCGGAAGCCGAGAAGCGCCAGGCTGTGCTGGGGCTGGCCAACAGCCTGGACAGCACAGTCAGCTCGGTCATCGACTCGATTGGCGCCGCGGCCCATGGCCTGCAATCCACTGCAAGCGGGCTGACCGCCAGCGCCGAGGAAGCCACCCGTCAGGCGACGGCGGCGTCCGGTGCCTCGGGCATGGCGTTGGCGAATGTTCAGGCCGTGGCGGCCGCTGCCGAGGAACTGTCGATGTCGATCGCCGAGATCAGCCGCCAGACCGAATTGTCGGTCGCGGTGGCGGCGCGGGCGGTTGAAAATTCGAACCACACCAGCACCCGCATGACGGAATTGAGCCAGGCCGCGGTGCGGATCGAGACGGTGGTCGCATTGATCCGCGAGATTGCCGGGCGGACCAACCTGCTGGCGCTGAACGCCACGATCGAGGCGGCGCGCGCGGGCGCGGCCGGGGCCGGTTTCGCCGTGGTGGCGTCAGAGGTGAAGCAGTTGGCCGCCCAAACCGCCAAGGCGACGGGCGAAATCGCCGTGCAGATCGGCGGGATGCAGCAGGCGACGCGGGAATTGGCGAGCGCCATCGAGGGCATTGCCCGCATCATCGACGAGATGGGTGCGATCACCACGACGATTTCCCAGGCAGTGGATCAGCAGGGCCTGGCGGCCAGCGCGATCGCCCGCAACATCCAGGAGGCGGCTTCCGGCACGGCGGAGGCGTCAGCTAGCATTGGGCACGTCTCGGATGCGGCCCGAAAGACCGGGGACGCGGCCGACGCAGTGCTGTCCGCCGCCGGTGATCTGGCCCGCGGTTCCGATCAGCTGCGCGGCCAGGTGCGCGAGTTCCTGCAGCAGGTCGTTAACGGGTAGGGCGTTGCGAGAGAGGCTCTCCCCCTCCCCTTGAGGGAGGGGGTTGGGGGGAGGGGTCCGCGCGCAAAAATCCTCAGTGCGAGCCCGACCCTACCCCTCCCCCCAGCCCCCTCCCTCAAGGGGAGGGGGAGAAAGTCTTCCCCGATCCAGGCCCTTATCATGACGCTCACCGGCTTGGCCCGGCCATTCTCAAAATCACCTTATCGCGACGGCCGATGCGGCACTTGATCCCGATCAATCATGGTGCATTGTTCATTGACCGTTCGGGGTAGCACCGCCGTTGCTCACAGGTACTGACGCACCAATTGACGATGACAGTCGTCACGAACCGCCCGCGCCTTCGCCCTGGGAGCATAGGCCTGGCGAGCGGATCTACGTGCCGATGCGCCTGGGCTGCGGCGGGAACGTCGAGGGGAACAAGCCCATTGACCTCGAGACCTATCCGGAACAATCGGCCGCAACGCGGCGACACGAATTGCAACGGGAGTAGAACGATGCCGGGTACCCAGCCGCTTCGGACGCCGCCGGCCGCACAAGTTATCGAGCAGCCACCGCGGCGCCAGGCGCGTCCGGCTGACCCCTGCGCCATGGTCATCTTCGGTGCCGGCGGCGATCTGACCAAGCGTCTGGTGATGCCATCACTCTACAACCTTGAACGTACCAAACTGCTGCCGGACAACTTCGCCTTGATCGGCGTTGATCTCGCGCCCGGCACGGCCGAAAGCTGGCGAGACCATCTTTACGACATGCTGAAAAGCTTCGTCGGAAACCCCGCGGCGGAGTTCAACGTCGATCACATCGACGACGCGGTCTGGCAGCGGCTTGCCGCGAAATTGTCCTACGTACAGGGCGACCTGACCAAGCCCGAGCTGTACGAAAAGATCCGCGGCGCGCTGGGCAATGCCGAAAAGACGCATGGCACGCAGGGCAACGCGATCTTCTACCTCGCCATTGCCGACCGGTTCTTCGGCACCGTGGTGGAGCAGCTCGGCACCGCCAAACTCACCGACCAGGAAGCGGACCAGAACGGCAAGCACAAATTCTGGCGCCGCGTGGTGATCGAAAAGCCGTTCGGTCACAGCCTGGAGTTGGCGCGCGAGCTGAACGCGCGTATCCTGCGCACGCTGCACGAGGACCAGATCTTCCGGATCGATCACTTCCTGGGCAAGGATACGGTCCAGAGCATCATGGCGTTCCGTTTCGCCAACGGCCTGTTCGAGCCGATCTGGAACCGCGACCGGATCGACCATGTGCAGATCACCGTCGCCGAAACGGTCGGCGTGGAGCGGCGCGGCAAGTTCTACGAGGCGACCGGCGCCCTGCGCGACATGGTCCCGAACCACGTCTTCACGCTGTTGTCGATGGTGGCGATGGAGCCGCCCTCGGGTTTCGACGCCGCTGCGATCCGCTCGAAGAAGGCCGAAGTGTTCGCGGCAATGCCCGCCCTCATGCCGACACAGGCGGTGCGCGGTCAATACGGCACCGGCACGGTGCTGGACAAGCCGGTCGACGCCTACCGGAACGAACCCGACGTGGCGCCAAACTCGAACACCGAGACCTACGTCGCGTTGCGGCTGGAAATCGACAACTGGCGCTGGGCCGGCGTGCCATTCTACATCCGCACCGGCAAGCACATGTCACGGCGCATGACCGAGATCGCAATCCGCTTCGAACAGGCACCCTATACGGCGTTCCAGGACACCCACGTTACTGCCTTGCGGCCCAACTGGCTGGTGCTGCGCATCGCGCCGGACGAGGGCATCTCCCTGCAGTTCGAGGTCAAACGCCCGGGGCCGGTGGTGGACCTTGCCGCCGTCAAGATGGAATTTCGCTATGGTGATTGGTTCCCCAAGGAGCCCAATGTCGGATACGAGACGCTGATCTATGACGTCATGATCGGCGACCAGACGCTGTTCATGCGCGCCGACATGGTGGAGCAGGCCTGGCGCGTCGTGCAGCCGGTGCTGGATGCCTGGGCGGCTGAGAAGACCGATATTCCGGTCTATCCATCCGGCAGCGACGGTCCGCAAGCCGCCGACGCGCTGCTGGCCGAGGATGGCGGCCGGACGTGGCGGCCAGTCGAACTGTCAGCGGAACGACACTCATGAACGGACAGCGAAACATTCGGCTTCTGCTGGCGGACGTGGACGGCACTCTGGTGACCCAGGACAAGGTGCTGACCGAAGCCGCCGAGGCGGCGGTCCGGGATCTGCACAGCGCCGGCATCGCGTTCACCATCACCAGCGGCCGGCCGCCGCGCGGCATGAGCATGCTGATCGAGCCGCTGGGTCTGCAATGTCCCATCGCCGGTTTCAACGGCGGCGTGTTCGTCAACCCCGACTTTTCGGTGATCGAAAGCCACACGCTCGATCCCGCAGCGGCCGCGCAGGCCGTGAAGTTGATCCTGGACCAGGGACTGGATGCCTGGGTCTACACGGACAAAGAGTGGTTGATCCGTGACAAGGCTGCACCGCACGTGGCGCGCGAGGCGTGGACTGTGAAGTTCGACGCCAAGGTCGTGCCATCGTTCACGGATGCGCACCTGGCGCGGGCGGTGAAGATCGTCGGCGTGTCCGACGATCTCGAAGTCGGTTGCCGGCTGCGAGAAGGCGGCGCAGAAAGCCCTGGGGGACGAGGTTAGCGCCGCCCGCTCGCAACCGTACTATCTGGACGTCACCCATCCGCAAGCCAACAAAGGGACCGTGGTGACCACTCTGTCCAGGCTGCTGAATATTCCGCCCGAGCAGATCGCCACCATCGGGGACATGCCGAACGACGTCCTGATGTTCCGCAAGAGCGGCTTTTCCATCGCCATGGGAAATTCCAGTGACGAGGTGAAGGCACAGGCGAGCGCGGTCACCGACAGCAACGAAAACGATGGGTTCGCCAAGGCGGTGCGGAAATTCATTCTGGGGACGGAGGTCGCGTGATCCTCGCGCGTGGCGTAATACGCACCTCGAGCATGCGGCAAGACCGAGCAGGAGGCTCTCATGGCTAAGCCGTCCGATGCCAAACTGGAAATTCTCGATGATCCGCAGACCCTGTCGCGCCGGGTTGCGGATTGGATGCTCGAAGTGGCGAGAGCCAAGGACGGCGCTGTTGCCGTAGCCTTGTCCGGCGGATCAACGCCGAAGATTCTGTATGAGCATCTGGCCGCACCGCCCTATCGCGACGTGTTTCCGTGGTCGCGAACGCACTGGTTCTGGGGCGACGAGCAATTCGTGCCGCATGATGACGAGCTCAGCAATTATCGCATGGTGCAACAGGCGATGCTCACGCGCGCACCGATCCCCGCCGCCAACATCCATGCGGTCCCGACCGAAGGTATCAGCCCCGAAGCAGCGGCAGCCGCGTACGAGCGCGAGCTGAAAACCTTCTACGGTGCGGAGTTTCTCGAGCCGGATCGTCCGCTGTTCGATGTGACCCTTCTGGGGCTGGGTCCGGATGGGCATACGGCCTCGCTGTTCCCGGGCACGGCCGTGCTTATGGAGCGCGAGCGCTGGGTCGCCGCCGTCATCGGCGCCAAATCCGAAGCGCGCATCACACTGACCTATCCGGCACTGGAGAGCAGCCGCAATGCCGCCTTCCTGGTTACCGGGAAGGAGAAACGCGAGATCTTCGTCCGGCTTCGACAGGGTGACCAAAAGCTGCCGGCCGCGCGCGTCCATCCGGCCGGCGCGCTGTGGCTGTTTGCCGATGCGGCGGCCGCGGAGAGCCCAGCGGAGCGCAGCCGGTGACGGCAACATTGTTTTCGGGGCCGGTGTCTTCGGGGCGGGTGTCTTCGGGGCGGGTACCTTCGGCGCGGCCGCCGTCAAAGCGGGACAGGTCGGCGATCCACCAATTCGATCGCGCAGCAAGTCTGACATGACCGGCATCCGGCTCGTCATATCGGATGTGGATGGAACCTTGGTCACCACCGACAAGGTCCTGACCGACCGCAGCCGTGCAGCCGTATCGCAACTCGGCGCGGCGGGTATCGGGTTCTCCATTGTCAGCGCCCGGCCGCCGTTCGGCCTGCGCATGCTGGTCGAGCCGCTCGACTTGCGGTTGCCGATGGGCGCCTATAACGGCGGCGCGCTGGTGATGCCGGATTTGACCGTCCTCGAGCAGCGGCTGCTGTCGCCGGACGCCGCACGCGAGGCAATCGCCCTCTTGCGCTCTTTCGCGGTCGACATCTGGGCATTCGTCGGCGATCGCTGGCTGGCGGAAACGCCCGACGGCGCCTATGTTCCACGGGAAGAACGAACCATTCGGGTCCGCCCCACGATCGTCGAGCGCCTTGAAGACCATGTCGACGCGGTCGGCAAGATCGTAGGCGTCAGCGGCGATTTTGAACGCCTTGCCGCCTGCGAACCGGTGGTACGCCAGGCACTGGGGGCAAGCGCATCAGTCGTGCGTTCACAGGCCTATTATCTGGACGTGACCCCCGCGGGAACCAACAAGGGCGGTACAGTGGACCGGCTGTCTCAGCTTCTAGGCATCCCTGCTTTGGCGATCGCGACGATTGGCGACGGAGAGAACGACATCGAAATGTTCAGCCGCAGCGGGTTCAGCATAGCCATGGGAAATGCCGACCCGGAGGTGAAACGGCATGCCAATGCCGTGACGCTGTCAAATGAAGAGGATGGCTTTGCCATGGCGGTCGAGCGGCTGATCCTGCCGCGTGCCGGCGGCGGGAATCCGCCCGGGTAATACACTCAATGCTTGCCGGAATCGATGCCGTGCCGCATGTCCGCAAGCGGGGATCACCACAGAGACACGGAGGCACGGAGCAGAAAAGCCAAGTGATCAACTTGATATTCTTCTCCGTGTCGCCGTGTCTCCGTGGCGATTCTTTATTGCAGCCGGCCCGAGTAACTCGGGCCGGCGCAAGTCTCAGAAGTGAACGATGACGTCGCCGGCAGCGATCAACGTGTAGTTCTTGGTGCCGAGGTTGAACGCGTTCGCGCCGTTGGAGTGGTAGTAGTCGATCTCCGGGCGGAACTCGATCTGCGGCGAGAGCCAATGCTGCCATCCGAAGCCGATCTCGTAGTAGGTTGCCGGCGTGCCCGTGCGCTGGCCCTGCGGGTCATAATAGATCTCAGGGCGGATCGAGAAGTTGTCCAGTGGATCAGGCGAGTAGTTGATGTAGGCGACAACGCCCTCGGCATACGCGTTGCACCGCAGCGCCGTCGCGGTGCGGCAGTGTGCGAGGTTCGGCGCGTTGAAATTGAACTGAGCGAACGGCCCGCCGGTCTGGGCGAAACCGGTTCCGGACGAATTGGTGACCAGGGGGTTGCTGGCATTTGGCACGCCATATTCGCCTTCCCAGTAGCCTTCCAGCGAGACGTGCCACTGGTCGTTGAACTTGTGGTAGTAAGTGAACCCGTACCATTGCAGGTTGTTATAGCCCCAGGCCCCACTGTTGATGCCGTCAAAGCAAGGTTGCAAGTTGTCCTTGCCGCCGTTCCAGTTGATGCGAAGACAGCCGGAAAACGACGGAAGCTGCGCACCGGGGTCTTTCGGGACTCTGGTGCCTTGAAACAGAGGGTTGGGATTGGGATTGGCGATCGTCTGTCCCACATTCGTCACCGTTGTTTCGGTACCGACGTTGATGCCGAATTCCACGATGACATGGGGGGTGATCGCGAGCGTGGCCTCCAGGCCCTCATTGGTATAGTTGTCGAATGAATACGCCATCGAGTGCGTATACATGTAGTTGTTCGGCGCGAGCTGAGCCTCGATGTCCGGGATGGAGATGTAACGCCCGAGGCGCAACATCAGGCCCTCGGCGACCTGTGGGATATACAGTTCGCCGTAGAGCATCGGGAAGTCGTAGCCGTACTGGTCGTTGTACTTCGTGAACTGATAGGTCGCGATGCCGTCGGATATCGTGTAGCGGTAGTTCTCGCCGTACAGCGCGGATAGCCGAAAGCCCCAGTCGACGTGATCCGTCTGTATGGTGTCGGGCGTGCGCTCGACATAGATCACCGCCTGGTCGAGCTGTATCGTGTTTGGGTATGCGGCGTAGGCGACGGGCGCATTGCCCAGCCTCCTATGACTATTGGTGCTGATATTTCCACCCGGATCGAGCCAGCCGTAGATCTGGATACCGGTATCGTTCAGCCACTTACCCGGTGCGGTATTGGCGATCGCCACCATCAACGGGCTGTCGACCGACGCCGTGCGGTTTCCCCCAAGCGTGGTGGTGCCGCCATAGGGCCAGTCGGTGAACGGCATGGGCGGGGTCGTCTCGGGTGCCGGATCCCAGCCGGCCTTACGCCCGGGCGGCGCATTCGGGTCCGTCGGCGGCCCGGCCTGGCCCCACTCGAGTTTGTAGTAGTTGACAAAGCGCTGAAGGATGCCCGTGCCGAGGTAGGTATCAAGGCACGCGTAATTCTTGTATGGATCGGGGGTTCCCGTGCAGGTCGCTGGTGCCGCCGGTGTCACCGGTGTCAACGCCGGGGCGGCTGGTGACACCGCGGGCGGATTCTGCGCAACCGATGCCGGCGCGGCGGGCTGCGCGAACGCAGCGGTGGATGCCCCACCGAGCAGCCCGGCTCCGAGGGCAAGCGTAGTCGTCAGACGATGCATCTGCATCCCCTTTGTATTTGAACGGTGCCCGTACAGCACAACGCTCCAAAGTGTTTGGATTGACAATCCTGGCCGGCGTGGCCGTGGCATCTGCTTCCGTTCAGCGTCGCAAGCGCCAAGGCTCAATTCATGTCTGCCGTTGCATAAACGTTGGTCCACCAGGAAGCCGAGGTATGCGCCTGGGTGAGTAAAATTCCTATGATTGCGCGAGCGTCGCGATATAAAAAATCCATACATACGATGCCATAACGATGTGCAGCAGATGATGCAATCTGCCCAATTCGCCGCCAGTGATCGCACGCTTACTCGGCAGCGGCGGCAAAAACAACGACGTAATGCCGTTTTCCGCTGCCTGGAAATATTGTTTCTATATGAAACTCAGTCGAAAACATAATGCGGTCTTTATACCGTCCTCCAGGACAATCGGTGCGGCCGGGCCACGCCGCTCGCGGCCGCCAGGCAGGCCGGCCCGATACTCAGAACGTCAGCTTCGAGCGCAGCCCCAACACCAGCGCGTCGCGCCGAGGACTGCCATTCGCGTTCAACACACCGCCGCTGGGGTTAAAGATATATTGCAGGTCGGGTTGCAGGGTCATCCAATGCGGCGTCACCTGCACCAGGTAGCTCAGCTCCAGCACGACCTCCTGGCTGCGCACCGGGGCCAGCGGATTGCCGAACACCTGCATGTCTCGATCAAGTCCGCGCGCGTTGTTGCCGATGCGCGCGAAGCCGACCGCCAGACCGGCTGTGTCGGCGCCGCGGCCGGGCAGCAGGCCCTGATAGGCAAGTCCGGCATCCGCATAGAACGCGATCAGGTTGCGATCGCCCGGGCTGCCGCCGGCGCGCGCAAAGCCGGACAACCCGCCGCCATCCTGCGTCGGGTAGAGCGGCACATCCACGACGCCATAGATGCCCCAGTCCCCGCTGTGGTCGCGGGGAATGCCGGTCGATGCCGGATCGGCGAGCGACAGCCCATCAGTCGCGTAGCGCTGGTCCTGGAAGCGGTTGCTGGTGTCGTACCAGGCACCCAATTTGTAGTCCACCGGCGGGGACTTCGCGTCCGTCCCCTGGTTGATCGCGTAGCCGGCCTCGGCAATCAGGAACACGCCGCCATTGAAGCTGACCACCGTCCCGCTGGGGATGCCGGTGCTCAGGCTGTTGGAGCCGTCATGTCCGGTCGGATCCCCGCTGAACACCGCGGTCTGCAGGTAAAATCCTTCGGACGCAGGCTGGATGCGCACGCGCGCACCGGGCGCCGATAGCGGGTAGGCCGCTCCGCCGCCGGGCAGGTCGAGCGCGGTCCAGCCCGGCCAGCCGAACGTTGAATTCATGAACAACGATGCGGTCGTGCTGGTCAGGAACTCGGCTTCCACGTTCATGATGCCAGCACGCACGGAGAGCACGTTGCCAAAGAGGTTCTGCTGCAGCCAAAGATTATACAGCCGGGTTGCCGGCGGCACGGCGTCGGCGCCGGACACATTGAGCAGATTGCCGACCCAGCCTTGCGACATCGACGGGCCGTGCGCCTGGATCATCGAGGCGCTGAAGCTGGCACCCTGCCAGTGCAGCAACGTTTGCAGGTCGACGTCGACCTCGGGCTGAAACAGCCCGTCATACGCGGCGCCACGTTTCATTCCGCCGGAGACGTCGGCGAATACCTCCCCGGTGTAGGGCAGGACAAATGTGACGCCCTGCTGGGCGAGCGAGGCACGCAGCCCGCCCCAGTCGCCGCTCAGCGTGTCGCGATTCCAGAAATCCGCGTCCCCCGCGGCCAGTTGCGCGAGCGCCGGCGCGCAGGTCAACAGGATTGCCAGCGCGGCAAGGCCCGGCACGCACCCGCGCCGCGTCACGCGGACAACCTGCCTGATGCCATCACCGCTGCCTTCTTCCGCTATCGCCCGCTCGCGGGCTGAACCCGATCGTGGATTTACCCTGCGGCAGGCAGGCCGGGAATGGCAACGCCGAAGGTCTGCAACAGCAGCACGACGTTCAGCACCAGCACGATCACGGTGCCCAGGATCGCCGCGACGTCGGTCAACCGGCGGTTGGCGAACTGGCCCATGATGTCGCGCCGCCGGGTGAACAGCACCAGCGCGATCATCGGCACCGGCAGCACCAGGCTGAGCACCACCTGGCTGACGACCAGCGCCAGCGTTGCATCCGTGCCGAGGCCGACGACGATGAAGGCGGGCACCATCGTCACCAGCCGGCGGACCCAGATCGGGATGCTGAAGCCGACGAAGCCTTGCATGATCATCTGTCCGGCCATCGTGCCCACCACGGAACTCGATACGCCGGACGCAATCAGGGACACCAGGAACACCCCGGCGGCACCGATCCCCAGCAACGGTGTCAGCGTGTGATAGGCGGTCTGGATCTCGGCCACTTCGGGGTGGCCTGCATGGAAGGCGGCGGACGCCATCATCACCATGGCCATGTTGACCAGGCCGGCGACCGACAGGGCGATGACGACCTCGGTGTTGGAGAAGCGCAGCAGCTTGCGACGCTCGCGATTGTCGCGCGCCGGCGCACGCCCCTGGGTCAGCCCGGAATGCAGGTAGATGGCGTGCGGCATGACGGTCGCCCCGATGATGCCGACGGAGATCGTCAGCGCCTCGGCATTCGGCATCAGCGGCAGCACGGAATGCAGCGCCGCCGGCCCCCAGGCGACCGGGGCGATGAACATCTCGATCAGGTAGCAAATGCCGATCGTCGCGACCAAGGCGCCGATGATCACCTCCATCGGGCGGAATCCGCGCCGCTGGATCGTCAGGATGCCATAGGTCACGATCGCCGTAATGATCATGCCGACCAGCAGCGGCATCTGGAACAGCAGCGACAGGCCGATCGCGCCGCCGAGGAACTCCGCCAGGTCGGTGGCCATCGCTGCCACCTCGCTGGCAGCCCACATCGCCAGGACCACCGGCGTGGGGAACTGGTCACGGCACAACTCGGCGAGGTTTCGCCCGGTGACGATCCCCAGCTTGGCCGACAGCGCCTGGAACAGCATGGCGATCACGTTGGCCAGCACGACCACCCACAGCAGGGTGTAGCCGAATTTCGCGCCGGCCTGGACGTTGGTGGCGAAGTTGCCCGGGTCCATGTAGGCGATCGAGGCGATCACCGCCGGGCCGGCGAACAGCAGCGAGGAACGCAGCCCGATGCGCCCGCCACCCAGCGCCTCGCGGATCGCCAAGGTCGTGCGGTCACTCATTGCCTGCCTGCTCGCGATGTCGCTCACGAATTTCGCCCCATCTGCCTTGGCTGCTTAATGTTGCCATGGCTACACTCATGTCAAGAGGCTGCGTTGTGATGGCGGTGGTGCCTTATGATGGCGCCGGTACGGGATGGCGCCGGCAGGGGCGGTGGCGCACACCCAAGGCCCACGTCGCCCGGGGCAACGTCGCCTGGGGCCGCCGCCTGGGGCCGCATCGCCTGGGGCCGCATCGCTTGAGGCCGCACGCGCCAGGCCGCGCGCGCCGGCCGCATCGCCTGCTGGCGCGTCGCTTTGGGCGTTGCCAACAAAGTTTAGACAGTGCTACATAATGTGCGATGATTGATTCCCCACCAGCCCAGGAGCATCGTGGGCGAATGCTCAGAGCCAGCGCGCCCGCCGATCAGGCCGCGGTCCTGCCTACCGAGCGCAGCCACGCGGCGCGGTTCCGCAAAACCCGCGTCGCGCATTCCACGGCGCTGTCCGAGGACTACGCCGAGCTGATCGCGGACCTGCTGCAAACCTCCGGGGAGGCGCGGGTGACTGACATTGCCCGTCGCCTTGGCGTGTCGCACGCGACCGTCAACAAGAGCGTCAACAAGATGAAGCGCGAGGGACTGGCGACGGCGCGTCCCTATCGCGGCGTGTTCCTGACCGACGCGGGGATTGCGCTGGCGGCCCGGGTGCGGGCGCGGCATCGCCTGGTTGTGGACCTGCTGTTGGCGGTCGGGGTTCCGCTCGAGGATGCCGAGCAGGACGCCGAGGGCATCGAACATTACGTGTCCGAGGCCGCCTTGGGGGCGTTTGAACAGTTCCTTGGCAAGCGGCGGGACGCGGGGGTCGCTGCACCAACCGGCCGAGGACCCGATGAACAGCCAGGGCCCGATGAACAGGATGTGCGATCACCACGATGAAGACGACGGCGAACCACCGGCATCGCTGCCGGCGGCCGCCATCGGATCAGGCTGAATCCTACTGGATACCAATAGCGACGCCCGGCAACACGATGCCGACGGCGGGGCCGTAAACCACCGGCGGCGCATAATAGACCGGGCCGCCGTAGATCACCGGCGGCGTCGCATAATACACACCACCGCCACCGCCACCGCCACGACCACCACCATTCCACCCGCCGGATCCACCACCACCGTGGTGGTCCCCGCCATGGTGGTCGTCTCGGTGTTGTTGGGCGCGCGCCGATCCAACAGACGCGCCGAGCACGACAAGCGCGCCGAGCACCAGCCCTGCCGCAAGCTTCGCCGACATACGGCGATTTGATCTAGTTTGGATAATGCATGTCATAACGACCTCATTTGATAAGCGTGATGTCACGTCGCCAAGCGTGGCCGCGGACCCCGCTAGCTATGCGCCGCGCCGCCCTGATGATGACCGAAGTTCTGGAACACCTGATCGGCGACCTTCTTCTGCGGGTCCGGCATCGACGCGTACAGCTTCTCGAACGACGATGTCAGGGTCTTCAGTCCGGCGACATGCGCCCGGGCGAATTTCTCGTAGGTCTTCAAATCGTCCACCGCGGTCATGCTGTCCGGGGCTTGGGCATGCTTGTCCGCAGACAGTTTTTGCATGGCGGCGGCATTGTCGCGCATCGCCTTTGCGACGCCGTTCCAATCCGATTCCTCATTCGGCGTGATGCTCAGTGCCGTGTGAAGGCTGGTAATACGCTCCTCGACGGACTCCGCCTTCGTCGCGGCGGTGGTTGGCGTCTGAGGCGTAACCGCCGCGGGCGCAACTGATGCGGGGACAACCGCCTGGGCCAATTGGATGGGGGAAGTCGTGGGGGGAGCGGCGCGCGCCGCGGTCAGCGGACCGGCTAGCATCGTGGCGCCCAGCAGTGCCGCGACGGCGATCGAACGCGTGACCTGCACGGGCCGCGCGATCGGAAAGGAGAAAGATGACATAATGCTGACCTTTCGAGTTGTGCGGAGGCTCGCCAATATCAGCGCTTGTAAGCGATGAATGGATCAATTGGAGAACTGAGTGGACTTGAACCTAATCTTGTAAGTGTTGGTCGTCAGCCCCCGGAAACTACTCATACCGGCGGCCGAAAGTCTTAACGTATGCTGCCCCCCCGTCATGCCGGCGCAGGCCGGTATCCACGACTTGCCTTTGTTCGCGGCAAAGAAAGTCGTGGATACCGGCCTGCGCCGGCATGACGGGGTGGGTGTCGCCGAAGAGTCCGTCATTCGGACGCCCCGTATCACACGACGCAGTGCTGGGGCGACGCGGCGCCCGGTCTGCCGAAGACAGCTCAACCCGCTGCTGCTACCGAACCGAGGCGCCCGACATCGTGTCCACCTGCCGCATCTCCTCCCGCGTCAACGCCCATTCCACCGCCTGCACGTTCTGCTGCACCTGCTCCGGGCGTGTTGCGCCGGCGATCACGCTGCCAACGCAGGGCTGCGCCGCCAGCCAGCCGAACGCCAGCTCGAGCAATGTGCGTCCGCGTTGGGCGCAGAACGTCTCCAGCCGTTCCACGACCGCCCAGTTCGTGTCGTTGATGAACCGGTCGCCGTAGCGCGCCGCATGCACGCGCAGCCGCGCCCCCTCCGGCATCGCGGTGTTGCGCCGATACTTCCCGCTCAGCAGCCCGCTCGCCAGCGGATAATATGGCAGCAGTCCCATCCCATACGCCGCCAACATCGGGATCAGCTCCCGCTCCGGCTCGCGTGACAGCAGGCTGTATTCGTCCTGTGCCGAAACGAAATGCGTCAGCCCCAGCAGGCGCGAGGTCCAGCGCGCCTCCACCACCTGCCATGCTTTCAGGTTGGAGCAGCCGATATACCGCACCTTCCCCTGCCGTACCAGGTCGTCGAACGCGCGCAGCGTTTCCTCGATCGGGGTCAGGGGATCGGGTTGATGTTGCTGATACAGATCGATCCAGTCGGTGTTGAGCCGCCGCAGGCTCGCTTCCACCGCTTGCATGATATGGCGCCGCGACGCACCGCGCTGCCGCCCCGCGTCGTCCATCCGCATGCCGACCTTGGTCGCCAGCACGATGTCCTTGCGCCGCGGGCCGAGCGCCTGGCCGAGGAACTCCTCCGACCCGCCGATTTCGCTGCGGTAGACGTCCGCAGTGTCGAACAGCGTGATGCCCAGGTCCAGCGCCTTGTGTACCACCTGGCGCGACGCGGCGGCATCGATCCGCCGGCCGAAATTGTTGCACCCCAGTCCGACCAGCGAGACGCGTAGGCCGGAGTTGCCGAGCGAGCGCTGTTGCATGTTGTTCCCCCCGTGAGTGCGGTGTGCGGTCACGCTGGGGGTGCGCATTGTAATGCGCAAGCAAGGATTGACCACGAAGACACGAAGAACACGAAGGAACTGCAATTCGTGGCGCTGCGCGCGGGTGTCCGTTCACACACCGCGCGAAGCGCACCACTAACCTTCTTCGTGTCTTCGTGGTGGAATCCTTGCTTGGCTTGATTGCGATGGAGAGAGTATCCCCAGATGTCCCGGCACCCAGACCTGGCGCTTCGCCCGTCCGCCGGCCAGGCCCGTGGCGGGCTATGGTGTGGGCAGCACCAGTCGATCAATCATCAGAGCGCCGGCCAGGAGTTTTGAATGTCCCTTTCCGGGCAGGCGCGGGCGGTTAAATCGAGTCGCGTATGTGATTAGAATTAACTATCATATTTTCGTGGTCTGTGCCATATTGGCGGGCTGAACTTGTCCCGCTGGAGGCCACGCCTGTGCCTATTCCTTTGTCCGACCCGCATCCCCGGCATGCGGCCTGGGCGCTTCATCGCGCGATCACGATGTGCCTCTTCGTAGGGTTCGGCCCTGGTCAGGCAACAGGAAGGTTGAAACGCAGATCAGCAGGGATAAGGCAGGATGCACGCCGATGCCGCGGAGCGCCCGCACGGCCACTGGGTTCGATTTGACCCAATGTCGGTTCAGCCGCGCCGGACCATCTGCGTGCATCCTGCCTTATCCCTGCTGATCTGCGTTTCAACCTGCTTTTTCTTTGGCTGGCTGGCGGGGCCGAAAAGACCGAATGGCGCTTCGCGCGGAGCGATGGTGCGCGGCGCTCGGCCCGCCGGGTCGGGCACTCAGCCATTGAGCCAGGAGCGTGGGGTGAGGATGGACCGAGAGGGCAGGCCTGACCGGAGGCAGATCGCCGGAGCCCACCTTGGCGAATGTCGGATGAACGGAGCCCTGACGGACAGGCGCGGAATGGCCGCCGGAACACATGTTCAAACAAATCGCGTCACGACCCCACACAACTGTCTGCCTCAATTGATGCCGCCGGCAAGTTCGCCCCTGCGCGGGCTCCGGCTGGTGGATGAGCGGCGCGCGCTGGCATCGGCCGGAGGGCGATGGCCGGCTTGGGGTCGGCCATGACGGCGAGGGCGGGAATGGCGGCAACTCGGGTTTCGAGAAATACCGTCGCGACCCCATGCAACTGTCTGCGCCTGACTACGCGGTGGTGGTGTGGCTGGACCGCGGGGGTGGCGACGTTCAATGGCGCGGCAGGGCGCGGATGCGAAATCGCCAACGCACCGCAAAAACCTCATGCAACGTCCCACGGTGCTGGAGCCGACGCGGCGAAACTGGCCGCGCACAGTGCGGACGGCGTGGCCGGGTTGGCGGTCGGGTTCGGTGGCACGGCGGGGCATGGATGTGAGATCGCCGACCCACCGCAAAAACCTCATGCGACGTCACACGGTGCCGGAGCCGACGCGGCGAAGCTGGCCGCGCACGGTGCGGACGGCGTGGCCGGGGTGGCCGGGGTGGCGGCCGGGTTCGGTGGCATGGCGGGGCATGAATGTGAAATCGCCGACCCACCGCAAAAACCCCATGCAACGTCCCACGGTGCCGGACCCGACGCGGCGAAGCTGACCGCGCACGGTGCGGACGGCGTGGCCGGGGTGGCGGCCGGGTTCGGTGGCACGGCGGGGCATGAATGTGAGATCGCCGACCCACCGCAAAAACCTCATGCAACGTCACACGGTGCCGGAGCCGGCGCGGCGAAGCTGGCCGCGCACGGTGCGGACGGCGTGGCCGGGGTGGCGGCCGGGTTCGGTGGCACGGCGGGGCATGAATGTGAAATCGCCGACCCACCGCAAAAACCTCATGCAACGTCACGCGGTGCCGGAGCCGATGCGGCGAAACTGGCCGCGCACAGTGCGGACGGCGTGGCCGGGGTGGCGGCCGGGTTCGGTGGCACGTCGGGGCATGAACGTGAAATCGCCGACCCACCGCAAAAACCTCATGCAACGTCACACGGTGCCGGAGCCGACGCGGCGAAGCTGGCCGCGCACGGTGCGGACGGCGTGGCCGGGGTGGCGGCCGGGTTCGGTGGCACGTCGGGGCATGAATGTGAAACCGCCGACCCACCGCAAAAACCCCATGCAACGTCATACGGTGCCGGAGCCGACGCGGCGAAGCTGACCGCGCACGGTGCGGACGGCGTGGCCGGGGTGGCGGCCGGGTTCGGTGGCACGTCGGGGCATGAACGTGAAATCGCCGACCCACCGCAAAAACCTCATGCAACGTCACACGGTGCCGGAGCCGACGCGGCGAAGCTGGCCGCGCACGGTGCGGACGGCGTGGCCGGGGTGGCGGCCGGGTTCGGTGGCATGGTGGGTCGCGGATGCGAAATCGCCGACCCACCGCAAAAACCCCATGCAACGTCACACGGTACTGGAGGAGAGCCCGGGCATGACGGCAACGCGGGTTTCGACAAATCGCGTAGCGAGCCCATCCAACTGCCTGCTCGCTGCGACGGCTTGGCGATGAGCATGCGCCGCGACGGCGGCAACGGCGGGTGGCGGATGGCCGGCTCGGGGACCCACCGGGTCAAGCGCCTGGTGGCAGGCTCTATGCCTGCCTCCGGGAGCCTCGCTCCACCAGAGCCTGCCACCCGGCGCTTGACCCAGGGGCAGCGCTCGTTCCCGGGAGCGCCTTGGTGGGGTCGCGGTCCGGTGCCAAGGATGGGTGGCAACCGTGGACAGTCCCGCCGCGGTCGAATGCAATTCCCCCGGCCCTGCGGTACCGCGGACTTGCCCTGCGGGCGCCGGACCGCACATACACCTGCCCCGAACCACCAGCCCACCTGAAAGGACCCGGCCGATGCCCGCCATCACCCTGCCCGACAGCTCCGTGCGCCGCTTCGATGCGCCGGTGACGGGCGCCACGGTGGCGGCGGCAATCGGCCCCGGTCTCGCCCGCGCCGCCCTGGCAATGAAGCTCGACGGCAAGCTGGTCGATCTCGACACCAGCATCGACCACGACGCCCAGGTCGTCTTCGTCACCCGCCGAGACGACGACGCGTTGGGGCTCATCCGCCACGACGCCGCCCATGTCCTGGCCGAGGCCGTCCAGGCGCTGTTTCCCGGAACCCAGGTCACCATCGGCCCGGCCATCGCCGACGGTTTTTACTACGACTTCGCCCGCAACCAGCCGTTCACCCCGGAAGACTTCCCCGCCATCGAGGCGAAGATGCGGGAAATCATCGCCGGTGGCGCCAAGTTCGAGCGCCAGGTGATCGACCGCGAGGAAGCCATCCAGTTCTTCAAGGACAAGGGCGAGAAGTATAAGGCCGAGCTGATCCAGGACCTGCCGCGCAGCGAGGTCATCACCCTGTACCGCCAGGGCGACTGGATAGACCTCTGCCGCGGCCCGCACATGCGCACCACCGCCGACGTCGGCACCGCGTTCAAGCTGATGAAGGTCGCCGGCGCCTACTGGCGGGGCGACCACCGCAACGCCATGCTGTCGCGTATCTACGGCACCGCCTGGCGCGACCAGAAAGAACTCGACGCCTACCTGCATATGCTGGAGGAGGCGGAACGCCGCGACCACCGCCGCATCGGCAAGGACATGGGCCTGTTCCATTTCCAGGAAGAAGCCGTCGGCAGCGTGTTCTGGCACCCCAAGGGCTGGAAGCTGTATCGCATCGCCGAAGCCTACATGCGCCGCCGGCTCGACGCGGCCGGCTACCAGGAGGTCAAGACCCCGCAACTGCTCGACCGCGCGCTGTGGGAAGCCTCCGGCCACTGGGAGAAGTTCCGCGAGCACATGTTCATCGCCCAGGTGGAAGACGAGGACAAAATCCTCGCCCTGAAGCCGATGAACTGTCCCTGCCACGTGCTGATCTTCCGCCAGGGCCTGCGTTCCTACCGCGAACTGCCGCTGCGCATGGCGGAGTTCGGCTCGTGCCATCGCTACGAACCGTCCGGCGCGCTGCACGGTATCATGCGCGTGCGTGCGTTCACCCAGGACGACGCGCACATCTTCTGCACCGAAGCTCAAATCGCCCCGGAAACCGTTCGTTTTGTTGCGCTTCTGTCGTCGATCTACCGCGATTTCGGGTTCCCGGAATTCAGCGTCAAATTCTCCGACCGCCCGGCCCAGCGGGTCGGCGCCGACGCGGTGTGGGACCATGCGGAGGCCGCGTTGAAAGAGGCCTGCGCCACCGCCGGCGTGGACTACACGGTAAACCCCGGCGAGGGCGCCTTCTACGGCCCCAAGCTCGAATTCGTCCTGCGCGATGCCATCGGGCGCGACTGGCAATGCGGCACCTTGCAGGTGGATTTCAACATGCCGGAGCGGCTGGACGCGGAATACGTCGGCGAGGACGGTGCCCGCCACCGCCCGGTGATGCTGCACCGCGCAATCCTCGGCAGCTTCGAGCGATTCCTTGGCATTGTGATCGAGCACTATGCCGGCCGCTTCCCGCTCTGGCTGGCGCCGGTGCAGGTGGTGGTCGCCACCATCGTCTCCGACGCCGACGCCTACGCCGAGAAGGTCGCGGCAGCGCTGGCCAAGGCGGGACTGGTGGTGCAGACCGACCTGACCAACCAGAAAATCAACGCCAAGGTGCGCGAGCACAGCCTGCAACATGTCCCGGTGCTGGCGGTGGTCGGCCGCAAGGAGGCGGAGTCCGGCACGGTGGCGCTGCGCCGCCTGGGCAGCCAGGCGCAGGAGGTGCTGGCCCTGGACGAGGCGGTCACAATCCTCGCGGCCGAGGCGACGCCGCCCGATTTGCGGTGAATTGGGGCGTTCGGCCAACCGTAAGCAAGACCACCGCAGAGGGCGCAGAGCGCGCAGAGAATGTAGATCGGGCGACGCGCCACGATGCTTCGTCTGGGCCCTCTGCGGTGGCCTTGCTGTTTCGGGGACCTTGACCAGTACCAAGCGGCGAACGTCGCGCCCCAATCCCGGGAACGGCGATCTTGGGTTAAAGCGGCGGTTTCTACGGAACCCGATATGAAGCCCTTGGCGCGCCGCCCCGCCGAGCGCATGTAAAGGCCGCCGGCTTGATCGATCCCACCCGGATCGGTCACACTGGCGAACGACTGCCGCAAGCGGCCTACCCATCAACCACGACAGGAGCGACCCATAGCAAGACCCCCACAGCCCGCGCAGCCAAGCCGCGACGGGCCCCGCGTGAACGAGGACATTCGTTCCCCCCAGGTGCGACTGATCGACCAGGACGGCGAGATGCAGGGCGTGATGACCGCCAGAGAGGCTGTCCAGCGCGCCTACGCCGTCGGCCTCGACCTGCTGGAGATCAGCCCGAACGCCGATCCGCCGGTGGTAAAGATCCTCGATTTCGGCAAGTTCAAATACGAGCAGCAAAAGAAGAAAAACGAAGCCAGGAAGAAGCAGAAGGTCATCGAGATCAAGGAGATCAAGGTCCGCCCGAACATCGACGAGAACGACTATCAGGTGAAGATGCGCGCCATGAAGTCGTTCATCGACGAGGGCGACAAGGTCAAGGTCACCCTGCGCTTCCGCGGCCGCGAAATGGCACACCAGGAAATCGGCGTGCGCGTGCTGGAACGTATCCGGTCCGAAATGGACCCGGTGACCAAGGTCGAGCAGATGCCGCGGATGGAAAACCGCCAGATGGTGATGGTGCTGTCGCCTAGATAGTTGTTGGCAATGGTCGGTTGTCAGTGGTCGGGCGTCGTGATCGGATACCCGATCCTGAGACGACATGATCTCCGGCGCCGGCCGGTCAGCGCCTTGTTAACCGCGCACGCTGCATAGTTGCCGGGATCCACCCCAGGAGCCCGTTGCGATGCCCGATACCCCGCTTGCCGACCGCGACGGCGGACCCTACGATCCGTCGCTGGAAAGGCGCGTTGTGCGCCTGGAGGAGGATGGGCGCCAAGTGACCGCGGCGATCATCGGGCTAGAGACGAGGTTCGATCGGCTCGAGACAAAAGTCGATCATCTCGACGCGCGGGTCGATCGCCTTGACACGAAGGTCGATCGTCTCGACTCCAAGGTCGATCGCCTCGATGCCGCGGTCCAGCGGCTGGAAATGGGCTTCATCAGGCTCGAGACCATGCTGGCCGCGACCCTGCCGCACCTGGCGACCAAGGCGGAACTGGCCAACACGCGCGCTGATGTCCAGACCCTGCGGATCGAGCTGAAAAGCGACATCGCGGTTGGCCTCGCCGAGAAGCCCAGCAAGGCCTACATGTGGGGCATCGTCGCGGTGCTATTGGCCGCTTACGCCTGCGGCCTCGCCGGCTTGGCTGTGCTGAAATAGCCGGGCTGCCGCCTGCCAGCGTCAATCCGAGCGATGATCCCGGACGAAGATCCCCCCGAAGTCGCCGAGCTGGAAGCCGTTGCCGAATGGCGGCTGCGCCAGGTGGATGCCAACGCGAACGACACCCAAAGCGCCCGCGCCGCGCATGAACTGCAGGCGCTGGCGGACCGGCTGCGCGACCTGGGCGATTCGCCGCTGCTGCGCGAGCTGCACGCGTTGTGCGGCTGGCTCGACGAGTCCGACAACATCACCGACTTCTCGTTGCGGGCGCACGAATTTCGCATCCGCATCGGCGTCGACCGCCACGTCGAGACCGCCGATGACTACTTGCGCATATTGATCGAGCTGGCGAAGGAAGCCGCGTAACCCCGGCGTCCCCGATCAGCCGGTTTCATGGGTTCGGTCCAGCCTCAGACGATGCGCGTCTGGCAGCCGCCCGACGATGCGCCAGTGGCGCGGGCTGAAGCCCTCGACTAGCCTCTGTTCCTGAAACAACAACCAGCTGGGAACCGTATCATGAAGTTTGGTGGCGCGATGTTCTTCACCGAGTACTCAATGTCGGCGATGGAGCTTGCCCGCGCGCTTGAGGAGCGCGGCTTTGAGTTGGTCTGGGCGCCCGAGCATTCGCATATCCCGCTCTCGCGCAAGACGCCATTTCCGGGCGGCGGCGACCTGCCGAAGCAGTACTACGACGCGATGGACCCGTTTGTGGTGCTGGCCGCGGCCAGCCAGGTGACGCACACCATCAAGTTTGGCACCGGTGTGGCGCTGGTGCAGCAACGCGACGTGATCCAAACAGCCAAGCTGGTCGCGTCGATCGACCAGGTCAGCCAGGGACGCTTCCTGTTCGGGGTCGGCGGTGGTTGGAACCAGGACGAAATGGAAAATCACGGCACGGTTTACGCGACCCGCTTCAAGCGAATGCGCGAATCCATTGAGGCGATGAAGGAAATCTGGACGAAGCCGGAGGCCGAATACCATGGCGAATTCGTCAATTTCGACGTGATGATCGCCAGGCCCAAGCCGGTACAGAAGCCGCACCCGCCGATCCATGTCGGCGGCGCTTTCCCGCACGGCGCCCGGCGCGCAATCCGCTACGGCGATGGCTGGATCCCGGTGGCGGGACGCGGCGATATCGCCGACGCTATCCCGAAGTTCCGCGAAATGGTGCGCGAAGCCGGACGTGATCCCAATTCCATCGAGGTCAGCCTGTTCGGCCTTGGGGAAGACCTCGACAGGTTGAAGCGTTTCGCCGAGATGGGCGTCACGCGCGTGGTGCCGATGTTCCCGCCGGAGAAGGCCGATACGGTGCTGCCGATGGTCGACCGGTGGACGAACATCATGCGGTCGGTGAACGCGTAGAGTTCCGTTACCGATCGAGACAGGTGCGGCGGCGCCGCATCATGGCTGGAGTGACAGGCAGTAACCATCGCCGTGCAGCCAGCACGTGCCCTGCCGCGCGTGCTGGTCCAACCGCAGCGAACGGACGAAGCGCTGCCCCCCATCGCCAAGCGCGCGAGCCAGAAGCCGCGCCGCCCGCGCCGATCGCGCACCGGCGCACGGGTAGATCCCAACGCCGGAAATTGCCGCGGCGGCAAACGTTCCCGGCGTGGCCAGGCGTTCGATCCGGAACACCGTGCCGTGGCCATTCTCCGCCGTCAGCGGCAGCAGCAGCCGGCCGCCCGGCATCAACGCATCAAGCCACACCCGCATCGGCTGCGTCGCGCCGGCATTCACAACGATCACATCGACCGGCCCCGGATCGAACACTGCGCCGTCCGTCGCGATCACCTGGACGTTCGCGCGCGACGCGAGGTTGGCGCGTGCCCGTTCCGCCAGCCCCGGATCGATCTCGACCGCAACGACCGCGCCGTCGGCGCCGGCCAGTTCCGCAATGATGGCCGTGTAATAGCCAACGCCGGCACCGACGTGGCACACCTTGTCGCCCGCGCGGATGTCGAGCTTGTCCAGCAGCCGCGCCCAGAATTCCGGATGGCCGTTGTTCAGTTCGCGCGCGGCGTCGATGGCGAACAGCACGTTGTGGTAGGCCGCGCCCGGGTCGTCGCCCGGAAGCTCCCAGTAGCCGTCGGTGAAGTCGAAGACCTGCCAGGGCGGCGGGCCGAGGAAGCGATCGCGCGGCACGGTTGCAAAGGCCGCGATCACGCGGTCTGATCGCACATGGGCGACGTAGCGCAGTTCCTCGGCGAAGGCCCGGCGGGCGGTGTCGATATCCACGGGGTCTCTCCAACTGTTGTCTGCTGGAAAGGCGCGTGGCGTGCGCCTGGGCGGACACACGATATTTTTGCGTGCGCGTGTCCGAGCGCGGGCGCGCGGTGCGCCTAGACCAGTGATGGACGTATCGATCCTTGAGCAGCGCGGTGTCGTGGATGCAGCCGGCTCGGCGGCGGAGGTGTCGCGCGCGCTGGCGGCTTTGTCGGAGATCGACCTGCTGCGGCTGCGCGCGCTGGCACGCCTGCGGGCGCGCGGGCTGCCGCCCGGGATCGACTGGTCCGACCTGCTGAACGAGGCGCTGGCGCGGGCGCTGGACGGATCACGTCAATGGCCACAGGGGGTGCCGTTCCTGGTGTTCCTGGCTGGCGTGATGCGCAGCGTCTGCGACGAGGTCTGGCGGCGGCGGCGGCGCGAGGCGACGTTGATTGCGTTCGGCGCCGGCGCCGAGGCCGACGCCCACGACGTGGCCTGCCCGGCGGCGGACCAGGAGCGCGTGCTGGCCGCCTGCGAAGCGGTTGCCGCCATCTATCGCCTGTTCGCCGGCGACAGGGTGGCGCTGCTTATCATCTCCGGGCTGGCGAACGGACAATCGGCCGACGACATCCGCGTGCTGCACGGACTGTCGCTGGTGGAGGACCGATAGCGCGCGGCGGCGCATGCGCCGCGCATTGCTGCGGGCCGAGCTGCCCGCGGCGTTCGCCACACGGAAGCGCGCGCCATGACACAGCGCGCGACGACTGATTGGGATGCGGAACAAGACCTGGCGGCATTGCTGGACGGTTTGGAAGCGGAACTGCTCGCCGCGCCGGGGCACGAAATTGCCGCATGGCTGCGAGAGGCCGGCGAGGCGGCCGAAGACTTCGCGCAGGCGATGCGGCGGCTGGTGGCGGCGGCGGACGCACAGTGTGTCGAGCCGCATGTCTCGAGCGCTCGCGCGGCTGGATTGGGTGTGTTGGTGGCGCGCCAACAGTAGGACTGGCGGGCGGATGTGCTGGCGTGCCCTAGGCTCGGACAGTTCCATTCGGCATGCCGCGGCTGCGGATGTTCTTGGGTGGGGTGGGAGCGCTCCTCGCGGGCTCGCGGTTTCCGGAAAGCACCAGTTGGTTGGGCGTCGCTGTGCTTGCCATAATGCCGGTTATACCGACACGTCATGTCTCGGCCCCGAGCCGGTGTGCGGCTCGTGGTGAGTGCTGTACCATTGCGTAGCCGATGGTCAGAGGAGGGGACGCACTTGGATGATCGCGAGAAAACGGAGAGGCTGGCGGAGATCGATCGACAACTTGGCAAATTGCATGAACGTCACCGCGCAGCATGGGGTCCGAATCGTAAGCGGTGCTCTGCCGCCCTTCTTTAACGGCGGCCGCGGAAGTGCTTGTCCTGCCTGAGGCAGGGGGCTTCGAGCTATCGTTATGTTTGACGTTAATGATGACGTGAAGAGCGAATATCGGCGTGTTGAGGTCCTGACGGGGCCTGGTCGACGTCGTCGCTGGTCGGGGGATGAGAAGGCGCGGATAGTTGCGGAGACGCTGCTGCCTGGCGCGAGTGTCTCGGAAGTTGCTCGGCGCTGGCAGGTTTGTTCGCAGCAGGTCTTTGGCTGGCGACGCGCAGCGCGCCAGGGTCTGACGCCCGTGCTGGCTAAAACACCCGGTCCCGCCACGCCTGTCTTTGTTCCGATCGTCACCGAAGCCATTCCGTCCACGGCGGCGCCACGCCTAGCCTCGGCAGCCGCGGTGATCGAGGTCAAGCTGGCGGGCGCCGTAGTGCGAGTGGTCTCCGGCATGGATGATGCGCAGCTGACGGCGGTGTTGCGGGCGGTTCGTGCCTCGGTGCCACGACCATGATCAACATTCCCGCCGGCACTCGGATGCTGCTGGCCACACGTCCGATTGATTTTCGAAAAGGGGCTCATAGCCTGGCCGGGCTGGCGCAGGAAGTTCTGGCGGAGGACCCGTTCTCTGGGGTGGTCATCGTCTATCGCGCGAAACGGTCCGATCGGGTGAAGATCTTGGTCTGGGACGGCAGTGGCCTGGTCCTGATCTGGAAGCAGTTGCAGCAGGGATCGTTTCGCTGGCCACCGATCGTGGATGGGGTGATTAGGCTCTCGGTGGTCGAGTTCGTTGCGTTATTTGACGGCCTCGATTGGACGCGCGTTCAGACGACAAAAGGGATTCTCAGGCCGACCGTTGCGGTGTAAGATTCGCCTATGACCGACGCCACGCACAATACGTCGCAGAACTTGCCTGAGGATGTTGCCGCACTGCGCGCGTTGGTGCTGACGGCGATGGCCGAATGCGACGCCCTCAGAGCCGAGCGTGACGTGGCGGTCAGCGAGCGGGACATCTTGCTGACACAGAATGACCGGCTGCGCCATCTGCTGCTGAAGCTGACGCGGATGCAGTTCGGTCCGAAGTCCGAGCGCTTGCCGGAAGAGCAGCTGCAACTTGGGCTGGAAGCTCTCGAGCAGGCGATCGCCAAGGGCGAGGCGGAAGCCGAGAAGCGCGATCGCGAGCTGCGCAAGGACAATGCGGCCAAGCGGCGGGCGAGCCGCGGCGCCCTGCCGGCCCAGCTGCCGCGGATCGAGGTGACGCTGGTTCCGGACGACACCGCGTGCCCTTGCTGCCGGGCCGCGATGACGGTGATCGGCGAAGACAAGTCGGAGCGGCTGGATGTTATCCCGGTGCAGTACCGGGTGATCGTGACCCGGCGACCGAAGTTCGCCTGTCGAACCTGTGTCGGTACCGTGGTGCAGGCGCCCGCGCCGGTGCGGCTGATCGAAGGCGGCCTCCCGACCGAGGCACTGGTCGCGCAGGTGGCGGTCGCGCGCTTTGCCGATCATCAGCCGCTGTATCGGCAGGCGCAGATGATGGCCCGGCAGGGCGTCATCCTCGATCGCGCCACATTGTCGTTCTGGATCGGATATGCGGCGGCCGAGGTCGCCCCGGTGGTGGCACGGCTGCGCGCGATGATGCTGGTCTCGGCGCACATCTTCGCCGACGAGACCGTCGTGCCGGTGCTCGACCCCGGACGTGGGCGGACCAAGCAGGGCTATTTCTGGGCTGTTGCACGTGACGACCGCCCGTGGCGCGGCGGCGAACCCCCTGCCGTCGTCTATAGCTACGCGCCTGGCCGAGGGCATATCCATGCCGTGGCGCTGCTCGGCGACTACCGAGGCATCCTGCAGTGCGATGGCTATAAGGCCTACAAGGAGCTCGTCGGCGCAAAGTCCGCCGACCCTTCCATCACGCTGGCATTTTGTTGGAGCCATGTTCGCCGCGGCTTCTACGATCTGGCCAAGGCGAAGGCACCGACTGCGATCGAAGCGCTGCGGCGGATTGCCGCCCTCTACGAGATTGAGGACCGCGCGCGCGGCAAGACGGCGGTTGATCGATTGGCTGCACGCCGCGCCGAGAGCAAGCCGCTGGTCAGCGCGATGCGGATCTGGTTCGAAACGCAACTGGCGAAACTGCCCCCCCGCGGTCCGACCGCGGAGGCGATCCGCTATGCCCTGAATCATTGGGATGGGCTGCAGAGATTTCTCGACGATGGCCGCATCGAGCTCGATAGCAACAGTATCGAGCGCGCTATGCGCCCCGTTTGTCTGTCAAGAAAGAACTCCCTGTTCGCAGGCAGTGACGAAGGAGCAGAAAATTGGGCCTGCTTGGCCTCGCTGATCGAAACCTGCAAGCTGAACGAGGTCAATCCGCAGGTCTATCTGACCGACTTGCTGACCCGTCTGGTCAACGGATGGCCTCAGAACCGCATTGACGAATTGATGCCCTGGCACTGGGTCACAGAAGGGAAACCCGAAATCACCGCAACACCCCAAGGGCCATAGAGCACCGCTTACTCCGAATCCGCATGGCTCTCCCCTTGATCCGGAGGAGGTGACGAAGGTCCAGGCGGAAACAAGGAGGCTGATGGACCTGAAAGACCAGATCGCCGGGAAACACACGTGAAGGTGGCTCGCCAGTTGACAGTGGTCATCCGGCGCATCCCGCTGCCTCTGATGCTTTGGTTTTTCGTCCTGATGATCGGCACCGCGGGAGCGCAGCCGCCGGGGTCGTTCCAGCCCTCCGGGGCTGCGACGGAGTCTTGCGGCTCATGGTCTGCATCGCGCCGCGCGAACAACGTCAGGTCCTGGGTAACTGAGCAATGGGTTCTGGGGTTCCTTTCCGGCGTCGCCTATGCCGCCAGCAGTTCTGGCCCCGATCCGCTGACTGGGGTCGACGACGAGGCCGTGTGGGCGTGGGTGGACAACTATTGTCGAGCGCATCCGCTCGACTGGCTTTTGCATGCTGCGGTGGCGTTCCAAAAGGCGCATCCCCACGGCTGAAAGCCCCCGCTGCGACCTTGCATAATGTGCTTTCGCCGGTCCGGCGGTGTAGCGGCAATATAGAGATGACACCCCTCTGCAAAGTAGCGGTGACACTTGCCCGGGCACTGGGGTCCCGGGAGGTGCACCATGCTGGTGGTGTCGATGAGCAAGCAGGAATTCGGCCGGCTTGAGGTGCTACTGCGAGTTCAGTCAGGTCGTTTGCGTGTCGCCGACGCCTGTGTGCTGATCGGCCTGCGGCGGCGTCAGGTGTTTCGTCTGCTGCGTGGTCTCAAGCAGGACGGTGCCACGAGCCTGCTGTCCAAGCACCGGGGCAAACCGAGCAACCATCGCCTGCCAGCCGAGGTTCGAGCCCTTGCGCTGTCGATTGTGCGCGAGAGGTATCCCGACTTCGGCCCGACCATGGCGGCGGAGAAGCTTGCGACGCAGCACGGCTGTTCGATCTCGCACGAGACCTTGCGCGGTTGGATGATCGCGGACGGGCTGTGGATCGATCGGCGGCATCGCCTGCCCTCCCCGCATCAGCCGCGCCGGCGGCACGATTGTCTGGGTGAACTGGTACAGATCGACGGCTCGGATCACGCCTGGTTCGAGGATCGCGGTGAGCGATGCACGCTGCTGGCTTTCGTGGACGACGCGACGAGCCGGTTGATGCTTCTGCGTTTCGTTGTCTCAGAGTCGGCGTTTGATTATTTCCGTGCGACGCGCAGCTACCTGGAGACCCATGGCAAGCCGGTAGCGTTGTACAGCGACAAGCACGGCATATTTCGGGTGAACAACAAGGACGCAGTGGGTGGCGAGGGGATCACCCAGTTTGGCCGCGCGCTGTCGGTGCTGAACATCGACATCATCTGCGCGAACAGCCCCCAGGCAAAGGGCCGGGTCGAGCGTGCGTTCGGCACATTGCAGGACCGGCTGGTGAAGGAGCTGCGGCTGGCCGGGCTATCGACGATCGCCGCGGCGAATGCGTGGCTGCCTGGGTTTATCGCCGACTACAATGGCCGGTTTGGCCGTGACCCGGCGAATGCCAAGGACCTGCATCGGCCGCTATCTGCGGGAGACGACCTCGATGAGGTGCTGGCCTGGCGGGAGGACCGGACGGTCACGCAAAACCTGACCCTGCACTATGATCGGATGATGCTCATGCTCGACCCGACACCTCTGGCGCGCGGGTTGGTGCGCAAGAAGGTCGAGATCGTCAACTACCCGGATGGCCGGTTCGCGGTTCAGTTCGACGGGACAGCGCTGGGGTTCCGGGTGTTCGACAAGATCCGGACGGTCGATCCCGGCACCATCGTCGACAACAAACGGCTGTCGGCCGTGTTGGAACAAGTCAAGACGCAGCAGGCCGCGTATGCACCGAATCAGCAACGGAGACATGTTGCGCGGCAGCGGCCGCCGAACAACCTTGAGGCGCCAGGCCTGCCGTCGAAAGGACGCGCACCGCGTGGCATTGCCGTTGTGGCGCCGGTCTGAATTCGTCAGCCACATCGCGGTTGGTCGCACGGCGTTTTCATTCTGCTGGGCGAGGGTGACGGCCTCAAGGGCTGCGCTTCGCGCACCGGCAAGTGCCGGCTTCGGCCCTTGACCCCGTCGCCCTCGCCCAGCGATTGGCAGTGATGCCGTGTGGCGCTGATCCTGTCCGCCGCCCGGGAGTGTCATTTCTACTTTGCGCGCCCGGTGACATTTCCATCTTGCGCCGACAGGCGGGTTAATTCAGCGCGTCGGACTTCCGGCGGCATCCTCGACCAGCTCGGCCAACTTGGCGACGAAGCGCTTGGCCATCTCAACGGCCTCCGCCGCTTTTTCCGGCGACACTTCGGAGCCGGGGCCGGTCTCGTAGTCGGCAATGGATTTCAGGTTTTAGGTCTGCGAGAGAAACGCGCGCAATTTTGGATCGAGGGTGCGAGTGTCTTTGGTGAGGCGCTGAAACCCAGTGTGGACTCCGTTGTGAGTTTTTGCAGCCCGTCCGTTGTGCTCGAAGATGAAAGCCTGCGTAGCATGGAATCCGGCGAGGTAAGCCGTGGGTCCCGCCGCGTCATAGTATTTCGGGATTATCCCCTTGACGCAGGTATAAGACTGGGGTCGGAATGGCGTCATCGAAAGGACGTCAGTCAAGCCGCACCGCCGCCAGACCAGCAAGAGCAACCCCAGCCAAGTCCAGGCATTTTCGGTGCGCGAGTTCTTTGAGAGCTTCCCGAGCGATGACGCGTGCCTCGATCACATCATGGACGTGCGCTACGGCAAGCGGCATCCTTGCGACAAGTGCCTGAACCTCGCGACGTTCCATCGTCTAGCGAACCGGCACGCTTATTCGTGCGCGCGCTGCGGCCATCACGTTTACCCGGCGGCTGGCACGACCTTTCAGGATAGCCGCACGTCGTTGTAAGTGTGGTTCTATGCAATCTATCTGTTCATCGCCACGCGCCACGGAGTAAGCGGCAAAGAACTGCAGCGGTCGCTTGGTGTCACGTACAAAACGGCGTGGCGGATGGGACAGCAGGTCAGGAAGCTGATGGACAAGGCGGACGGCGACGGAAATCTGCGTGGTCACGTGGAACTGGACGAGGCGTACGTTGGCGGGTACCGCGCCGGCAAGCGCGGTCGTGGCGCGGCTGGCAAGACAATCGTGATGGTTCTCAAGCAGCGTGATGGCAGGATCGAAACCGCGGTGATCCCGAACGTGAAGAAGGACACGCTGCGCAATGTGGTGCTTGAGAATGTGGAGGCTGGGGCAATCGTCTCGACTGACGAGCTGATGAGCTAGAACTTACTGAACAGTGGCGGATACCAGCGCGGTATGGTGAGGCATGGTGCTAAGGAATATGCCCGTTATGACGAAGTGATGGGCGCGACGCACCACGTTAACCACGTCGAAAGCTTCTGGAGCCTGTTCAAGAATTCGATCCGTAGCACGCACATTCATGTGTCGGCCAAGTATATGGACCGCTATCTTAACGAGTTCGCTTTCCGGTCAAACCACCGGCAGATGGGAAACGCGATGTTCGATCTGTTGATCGCGTCGGTTTGATTGGGATCGTGGCAAGAATGTGGATCACGCGGTCTAACTCCGCGCGATCCACGGCGCCGATGCCTCGCTTTTCTTCCTGAGCGATGAATTCAGCAAGTCGGCCCGTCCTGATCGCTTGTGTCAATGTCATGCGCGACCTCCTACGCAGCGGTTGCCCTAACGATCACGGAGTCAGGTTCGTTGTCCTGGATCACGTGACCAGCCTGCGCGAGGATGCCGTAGTATGCGCCCATAGCCTTTTTATCCTGGATTACAGCTATGGTGACGGGAGGATGAGAAAGAAGCGCCAAGTCGTGAAACTTGGTTGCGGTCGAAAAGACCGATGCGTGGTGATTGGACACCACGTCAAAGATTGCGTCTCGGCCACCTAAATGCACCAGGGATGTGACTTCCCAGTCATTAGTAGAAGCGCCCACGATTTTGGCTTTCGGTTCCACTTTTGCTTGGCCGAAGATATGGACAAGGCGGCCATAAAGATGTTCCGCGATTTTGTTTTGGTGGTGGTCTGCTATACCGTCGATGACGGTTTGAGCAAGCCATGCTGATGCACCGGCCACGTCAGCTATAGCCGTCGCCAATCCCTCGACAGGGGTAGCGACAAAGATGGTCTTCGGACGCGCTTCCACGCCGAACCTATCCGTTGCGCCGCGCGCAGTTCGGGCAAACGACCTCTCGGCGCCAACCATCTCAATCTCGCGATACGCGAGACCGTTGTCGGAGACGACGTAGCCTCTTTTTACTCGCTCTACGCTGACCGCGACGCTGGCTCCGCTCGGGTAGAACAGGGGGAGTTGCACGCGGGCGGTTCCACCGTCCTGTTCAATGCGCACAAGCTGCGCCATCGCCCTTTCAACGGCTGAAGGAGCGCTGCGCCGAGTCCCAGAGGTCATGAACGAGAAGGACATTGATTACAACAGCCTAGCCGACCAAAGGGGGACTTCTATCAGGCGTATGTCATTGATTCTAAACTCAATTCCTGCCATGTCAAGGGCTTCCTCGAACGTGGGCGGATCGTCGGCGACGGAGCGCGCGAACGGAAGATTGCCGCCTCGCATGGCCTCGTTTGCAGCGACCCAGTTAAGGTCGAACGGATGCATATGGGTACCCTGAAGGAACCGACCAGCATGGGAAGGCATGCCCCTCCTCGGATTCCGATGACCGCCATTGAGCGGGCGCCAGTCGAGACGGGCCAGCGGCACCCTTGTCCGCAACCTAGGCATCGCTGCCTCAAGCTGAAGCGTGACCGCGCGGTCTGGCTCCCTCTGATAGCAGACGCCACGTAACGAAAGGCCAGCAATCGTCACGCCGTCTGCTTCCAAGGGAGCTAAGAAAGTCATTGCTCCGTCGTCAGGATCAGCCGCCGACCACGAGACCCCCACGATCAGGGATTTGCGAGCGGCGGCTAGCGCGGGGAATGCGTGGTCCACATAACTAGACTAGAGGCGATTCGCGCGAGTGGTCTATGCGCGCTTGGCGCGGAAAATATGCCGGCTAGAAGGCAACATTCCACGGTCGCCACATACCTGCGTGGAGGGGATAATCTCATAGCATTTCATCGCCAGCATGCCATCGGCTTCGTCGAGCAGTTTGTGAGCCTTGACCAGAAAGGGATCAGCTTCGGGCTTCACAGATCAAGACCATCTACGCGAATTTCATGCATGAGGGGCAAGCGTTCCGCGTAGGTCGAAGCAGCGTAGGGCTTGGCATCAAAGAAAGCTCCGGTCGCGTCGATCATTTCCACGCGCAGCTGTGCGAGCCGATCCAGTTCCGCCCATCTGTCAGGCAGCTCATGACTCCCCTCATTTTCAAACCACCCCGAAAGTATCGGCAAAGACCGGAAGTTCGGCGAGCATTGCGGCGAACCGCTCGACCAGCGGCAGCAGCCGCAACTCCGGCATGGTGGGGATAAGTTCGTAGAGCATACAGCCCTGGCGGAACAATGAGTGGGTGCGGTGTTTGGCGGTGTTTGACTTGAGGTATCGGTCGTAGCCTAACGCTTCCCCGGCCGCGCCCAGCAGTGTCAGCAGCGCGATGGCGAACGCGTTGAGCAACCACAGACGGTCACGTCGATCTGGCGTGCTGACATGGATGGATCCCATGCCCATGCCGAAGCGGAGGTCCTTGGTGTCACGCAGGCCGCACTCGATTCCCCAGCGCTTGCCGTAGAGGGTCATCAAAGCTTTGGCCGTAGCCTCGGTGCTGCTGGTGGCAAGACACCAGGCCTGTTTCATCGCCTTGTCCTGCACGCACAGAACGGTGCCGACCTGATAGCGCTCGGCCGTCACCAAGGCCCCACGCAAAACGCGAGCGCGTCCGCCGGGTCCGACCCAGGCGGCGGCGGTGCGCACCTCGCCATTCGCGGCGGTGACGGCGATATTGCCACGGAAGCGGATGACGTAGTCGAACTTCAGTTGTTCGATGAGAACCCGATAGAGTTTCTGGTCGCCGAAACCGCGGTCGGCGACAATGCAGACCTTGATGCCCGCTGACAGGGCGTCGGCGAGGCGGACCAAAACCTGATACTCATACTCGTTGCGATGGTTCTTGAGTGTGGCGGTGTCGACGGTGAGCCACAGTAGCGGGGTAGCGCGGCCGTGGCGGGTCAGCAACGATAGCATAATGGTAGCTTGGCCATCAGCGTCGAAGTCGGTCCAGTCCATGGCGACGTTGATGCTGGTGCGAGGTCCCACCACATAAGGCACCCAGTGGCGCAGCGCGGCATCGATGTCGATGCCTTCATTGGACAGCAGCCGGTCCACCTGCTTGATGGCGTGCTTGGTCACCAGGCCGCGCGCCAGGGCAAGGCCCTGCCCGATCGTGTTGACCGCGAGGGATGCAGTTTTGATGACGCCGAGGGTGGCATTGGCGAGGGATAGGACGCGCTTGGCGTGCATGTCGCCATCGAGCAGGTTGGCAAGGAAACGCTGCACTTGCGTGAAACAGAGGGTCTGGTTCGGCTGCATCGGTGGCCCCGCGAATTGTGTTGCATGCGGGGAGACTCGCCAATTGCGGGCTTGAGGCAACCGATACATGACAGGCGGCACAATGCGAATCCGGACAGGCTCATCTTGATTTTTTCAGAAAGTTTTCCAGACCCGCCGGATTCCTTCGTTACGCGACACGCTCAGCCTGGAAATGAGGGGATGGATGAGGTCAGGCAGGGTTTTCAGAAAAACAGCAACATCGTAATCCGAACCCGGTCGTGCGTCGCCGCGCGCGCGTGATCCGAACAGCACAACGCGTTCGAGGCGGTCGCCGTACAACTCATCCAGCGCTTTGCGGAAGCGGACGAGCACGGGATCGTCGGTCGGTGTTGTCGTCATTGCAGCCTCGCGATGCGGGCGGCGGAGTTAAAGCCCTACCCGAATCAGTATAGCACACGCGCTGCCGCCTTCCTGCATGGCTTGCAGCCGGTCGCGCACATGGATGTGCAGGATAGTCGCGCCGGCGTTGAAGCAGTCGACCGCTATCTGGGTTGGTTCTTCCCAGGTCACGGGAAGCCGCCGTTCGGGCGTGCAATCCACCCCAGTTGCAGGATCGTCCGCAAAGCGTCGAATACGGCGGTTCAGGCCAAAGCGATCCGGCCGCCCCTGCCTTGTGTCGGCTGGCGACGTTCAAACTGGCCTACCACCCGGCCGCCGGTTGCCCGCCTTACCGGCACGCCGGTGAAAGTTATCTGGCCTTTGTCTATCCGTTAGTGTAGATGACGATCCCAGTCAAGCATTTTAGCCCAGGCGTTCCCGAGTATGACCCTGCCCACCAACGGGCATCACCGCCGATGTGATCCGCGAGTCCATGCCGCCGTATCACCTGGACACCGATCTGCCGGCGGCGATGTTCGCCGCTGTGCCCCTGCCGCCGCCCGACGCCCCAATGGCCTGGCGGCAGCAGCGCGCCACCCGGCTGGTGCGTAAGGTCGCCGGGATGATGCCGGCCGACGCGCCGCAGGCGAGGATCGCCGCCGAGATCGTCATCGTGCGCGAGGCGATCGAGCACACCCTCGCCTGGGCGAACGCGCCGGGGCCGGCGGTGGAGCAGGTCTGCCGGCTGCGCCGGACCGCGGCCGCGCTGCTGGCCTCGGCCGCGACGCTGGAGCGCTGCTTGGTGCGCCACCAGCAGAAGCCGGTGCCGTTTTTTTCGGCGTCGTGCGGGCAGACCGGATCGATAGTGCCGCGATTGCCGCGGGCCGGAGTGGCCCGGGGGCGCCAGGGGCCGGCGGCGAGGTGCCGTGCAGCGAGTAGTGCCCGTCGGTCGCCTGGCTGGGACGAAGGCGGCGAATTCGAGAACCTGCGCATCAACCTCGTGAACCGTGAGAACGGCGTGCTGCCGATGAAGGTGCGGCTGGCGGCCAGGTGCCATGCGGCGCGTTGTGGTCGCCCATCGCCTGGCCGGGACGACGGCGGCGAATTCGAGATGCTGCGCGTCAACCCCGTGAACCGTGAGAACCGCATGGTGCAGCCGAAGGTGCGGCTGGCGGCGAGGTACCATGAGGCACGCTGTGGCCGGCGGGCGCCTGACCGGGACGAAGGTGGCGAATTCGAGATGCTGCACATCGACCCTATGAACCGTGAGAACGGCGTGCTCCCGGCGAAAGGACGGCTGGCGGCCAGGTGCCGCGCGGCGCGTTGTGGCCGGCGATCGCCTGGCCGGGACGGAGGTGGCGAATTCGAGATGCTGCACATCAACCCTGTGAACCGTGAGAACGGCGTGCTCCCGGCGCAGGTGCGGCTGGCCGCTGGGTGCCGTGCGGCGCGTGGGGGCCGGCGGTCGCCTGGCCGGGAAGGAGGTGGCGAATTCGAGACGCTACACATCAACCCTATGAACCATGAGAACGGCGGGCTCCCGGCGAAAGGACCGCTGGCGGCCCGGTGCGGCACGGCGCGTGGTGACCGCCTGTCACCTGACCGGGACGAGGGCGACGAATTCAAGACGGTCCACATCGACCCTATGAACCGTGAGAACCGCGTGCTCCCGGCGAAAGGACGGTTGGCGGCCAGGTACCGTGCGGCGCGTTGTGCCAGGCGGTCGCCTGGCCGGGACGGAGGTGGCGAATTCGAGACGCTACACATCAACCCCATGAACAGTGAGGAAGGTGCGCACCGGGTGCCGGCGCTACTGGCGGGCCGGGACGCCGCCGCGACGGGAGAGCGGCGCCTGCCCGGCGGGGGTGGGGACGGCGGTTCTGAAAATCCCGGTGTCAATCCCATGAACCGTGAGAAACGGAGGTCGACGTCGGCGTTCGGCACCGCAGGTGTCTTGCGCGCCGACCCCTCCCCCCAACCCCCTCCCTCAAGGGGAGGGGGAGTATTGTTACTTTGCAACCCGCGACACAATCCCATGAACCGTGAGAACGGCGGGCTCCCGGCGAAAGGACCGCTGGCGGCCAGGTGCCATGCGGCGTGCGGGGACCGGCGGTCACCTGACTGGGACGAGGGCGGCGAATCCGAGACGGTCCACATCGACCCTATGAACCGTGAGAACCGCGTGCTCCCGGCGAAGGGACGGCTGGTGGTCAGGTGCCATGCGGCGCGCGGGGACCGGCGGTCACCTGACCGGGACGCGGGCGGCGAATCCGAGACGGTCCACATCGACCCTATGAACCGTGAGAACCGCGTGCTCCCGGCCAAAGGACGGCTGGCGGTCAGGTGCCACGCGGCCCGTTATGGCCGGTGGCCGTCTGGCCGGGGCGAGGGCGGCGAATTCGAGATGCTGCACATCAACCCTATGAACCGTGAGAACAGGAGGCTCCCGGCGAAGGTGCGGCTGGAGGATCGCGTCGGCGGCTCCTATCCGGCATTCGACCGGCAAGTTACACTCCCGCGATTCGTCCGGGAGAAAACAAAAATGCGACCAAGCGTCGCCCGCCGCCTGTCGCGCCAACTCTCGCGCACCCTGCTGCTGGTTGTCGCGTTCGCCATGGCGCTCGGCGTTCCCCGGCACCCGGTCACCGCGGCCGAGCCCATCACCATCGGCTTCGCCGAGGCGCTCACCGGCAACCTTGCCGTGGTCGGCAAATCCGGCCTGCTGGCCCAGCAGCTCTGGGCCGAGGATGTCAACGCCAAAGGCGGCCTGCTCGGTCGGCAGGTCAAGCTGATCTATTACGACAACCAGTCAAATCCGGCCAACGTCCCGGGCATCTACACCAAGCTGCTGGACGTCGATCACGTCGATCTGGTGGTCTCGCCTTACGCCACCAACATGACCGCGCCGGCGATGCCGGTCGCCATGGCGCACGGCAAGCTGTTCATCAGCGTGTTCTGCCTCGCGGTGAACCACGAGTTCCACTATCCACGCTACTTCTCCATGCTGCCCACCGGGCCGGATCCGATGCACGCCTTCTCGCAAGGCTATTTCGATCTGGCAATGTCGGAGACGCCGAAGCCACGCACCATTGCGATTGTCGCGGCCGATGCCGAGTTCTCGCGCAATGCCTCGAGCGGCGCGCGCGACAACGCCAAGGCCGCCGGGCTGCGCATCGTCTATGACGGCACCTATCCGCCCACCACCGCCGACTACACGCCGATCGTGCGCGCCGTCCGCGCCAGCAATCCCGACATCGTCTACGTCGCATCATATCCCGCCGACACCGCCGGCATCCTGCGCGCGGTGCACGAGGTCGGCCTCAGCGCGCGGCTGTTCGGCGGCAATCTGGTCGGCCTGCAGACCACGGCGCTGAAAACCCAGCTCGGACCGCTGCTCGACGGCGTGGTGGTGAACGAGAACTGGCTGCCGTCCCCGGCGTTGCGGTTTCCCGGTGTGATGGACTTCCTCGCGCGCTACCAGGCCAAGGCGCCGGCCGAGGGGGTTGACCCGCTAGGCTGGTTCCTGCCGCCCTGGACCTACGCCAGGCTGCAGGTGCTGCAGCAGGCGGTCACCGCGACCGGCAGCCTCGATGACGCCAGGCTCGCCGACTACATCCACGCGAACAGCTTCAAGACCATCGTCGGCGAGATCGCGTTCGGCAACGAAGGAGAATGGACCGCGGCGCGCATCATCTGGACACAGTTCCGCGGCATCCAGGGCCATGACATCGCCCAGTTCAAGGATCCGGCGACCGAGATCGTTCTGCTGCCGACTGCCTACAAATCAGGTGACCTTATCTACCCCTACGAAAGTGCCACGCCGTGATACGCTGTTTCTGCTGTGAGCCCACCTCTACACTTCGGCCGGACATGTCTCGGCCGGGCGTGCCGCGGTCGATCCGCCGGCGCGGGTTCATTGCCGGTGCGACCGCACTTGCGGCCACCGGTCTTGCCACACCCGTACACGCACAACCTAACCCGCGCTGCATCGATGTGCATCACCATCTCGTGGCTCCGACATGGTTGGACGCACTCAAATCCGCCAGGCTCGACACGCCGCCCATGCGAGACTGGACGCCGCAACATTCGATCGATGACATGGACCAGGCCGGCGTGGCCACCGCCATCCTGTCGCCGACCACACCCCAGGTGAGCTTCCTGCCGCGCGATCTCGCGGTTCGTATCACGCGCGAATCGAACGACTACGCCAAGCGCCTGATGATCGACCATCCCGGGCGCTTCGGCATGTTCGCCATGCTGCCGATGCCGCACGTCGATGAAAGCCTGAAGGAGATCGAATACGCACTGGATGTGCTCAAGGCCAACGGCATCGGCATGATGAGCAGCTACGGCAACAAATGGCTCGGTTATCCGGAGTTTGCGCCGGTGTTCGACGAACTCAACCGGCGCAAGGCAACCGTCTACACCCACCCCACCGGGGCCAATTGCTGCGTCAACCTCGTGCGGGACGTGCCGGCACAAACGGTCGAATACGGCGCCGACACCACGCGCACCATCGCCAGCCTGATCTTCAGCGGCGCCTCGCAACGCTACAAGGATATCAATTTCGTTTTCTCGCACGGCGGCGGTGTGCTGACCGCGGTGGCGGAGCGCTTCGAGATCCAGATGGTCAACACACCGCCTTACAAGGGCAAATTCACCCGCGAGATCGTCGACCACGAACTGCGCCGCTTCTATTACGACACCGCCCAGATCGCCAACGCGGTAACGCTCGACGCCCTGGCCAAACTGGTGCCCACCTCACAGATCGTCTTCGGCACCGACTATCCCTACCGCACCGCCGCCGAACACGTTGCCGGCCTCGGCAAGGCGTTCCACGGCTCGACGCTGGGCGCGATCGAGCGCGACAACGCGCTGCGCATCCTGCCCGACCTCACGACGGCGTGATGCACGAATCGGTCAGGACCCTTGACTTATCACCCTTGGGCGATCTTATGCTGCGGCGCAGCAATTGCTGCACTGCACAAGGAGGCGCCGTCATGGCCACCGTCATCCAATCTCGCGCCGCATCAGGCGTCGCCCAGCACAATCCGGCCGCCATTCTGCGGCGGGCCGTCAACCGCGCCGTCGCCTATTGGCAGGCACGGCGTCGCCGCTCCCGCGAACTCAACGAGTTGTTCGCTTTCGATGAACGCGAACTGCGTGACCTTGGCCTGAGCCGCTCCGACTTCATCACCATCGAAAACGGGACCTACCGCCGCGACTAGCGGCGCTTTGCCCCGGACCCCACCACAGGGCGCTGCCCCTTGGCGCGTTTAAGGGCAGCGCCCTGACCTTCCTTCAGGCCTCCTCGCCGAGGAAGCGCTCGAGCAGGCGCAACGCCCGGGTGCGGTCGGCGCGCTGCTGCGCGTGCAGCAGGTTGCGCGCCGCCGAACCCATGTAGAACCGTTCGTATTGTTCGTTACGGCTGGCGAGTGCCGTACCGACGAAATCCCACGCCAGGCGGAATACGCGGGCGCGGCGCGTGGCGTCGATGCCCGCAGCGCCGTGCAGATAGCGATCGAGCAACGGCCGCAGATCAGGATTGGCGAGTTGCGCGGTGGTGGGGGTAGTCAGGTGGTTGTGGGCGCCGAGCTCGCGGATGATTTCGTTTACCCTGGGGAACCAGCGGGGCAGGCTGGTGCGCAGCGCGATCAGCGGGCGGATGTCGCAGCACCACAGGCCGTTGCCATAGTCGTATGAGTTGGCCTCGGCGGCGCGCAGTGCCGCGCGCGCCAGCTCGGCGAACGTCCAGATCTCACCCAGCATCCGCTGCGCTTCGACCTGCGCGCCGCCGATTGTTTCGGTCATGAGGGTCGCCAGCGCCCAGGCGAAATGCAGCTTCACCTCGGCCCGCACCAGGGGGTGCTGCATCATGTTGGGCCACCAGCTCGTGCGGACGACGTTGTTGTACAGCTCTACGTCGCCGTCGACGAACACACGGTCGCGCGGCACCTCCACGTCGTCGAAGATCACAAAAGCGTCCTGCTCGTCGAAGCGGCTGGACAGCGGGTGGTCAATCCGGCTGGTGCCCAACGAGACGCTGTCGCGGCACAGGAACTTCAGCCCCGGCGTGGCCATCGGGATGCAGAAACACAGCGCGTGCGCGGGGGCGGCGTCGGGCATTGGCGCGGCGGGGTAGATCGCGATCTCGTCGGCGAACGGCGCCAGCGTTGCCAACACGCGCGAGCCGCGCACCAGAATGCCGTGCGAGGTGTTCTCGACCTTGTGCATCTGCACCGGATCAAGCCCCGACGGCACCGGCCCACGCGTGCGGTCCACGGTCGAGTGAACGATCGCGTGGGTCAGCGACAAATCCGCCCGGGCAATGTATTTCTGATAGCGCACCAGGTTGTCCGCGCCCTGCTCGTTGCCGTTGGCTGCCCATTCGTCATGACGCCCGGCGAACCCCGCATAGGTGACGTTCACGTAGTCGGGTGTTCGCCCCATCAGACCCATGGAGAATTCGGCGGTGCGCTCCAGGCTCGCATGCCGCCGATCCAGGTCGGCGCGCGAGTGCGGTATCATATGACTGACATTGATCGCCTCGCCGGTTTCCGGGTCCGGCATCAGGCAGACATCCGCGGCCTCGTGCTGCAGGTCGAACACCGCGGCCAGCGCATGCGCCGCGCCGGACAGCGCTGGGTGCGAGACCGGATCATCGATCCGCTCGTCGCCCAGCCAGAGTTCTCGGGAATCCTTCAGTCCGCGCAGGAACTCTGCGCCGGTGCGTGCCGCCACTCGATATTCCTTCACCGCCCCTGCTCTTTGACCGCGTCGGTCATCGAGGAAACGTAGTATTTCACGAAGCAGGAATAGATCAACGCCGCCCGCGCCCAACCCGGCAGCGACGCCGCCATCAGCGCGTTCCACCGGCCGACATCTCAGGCGCGAGAATGTTCACCGCCCCGTGATGGTCTCGACGACGCGCTTCGATAGTCGCGCCTTCGGTTCGACGCCTTTCACGTGAATTGTTTCCATCTGATTATCGTTGTGAGACCACGCGGACGTGTCGCGCGTGGCAATCCCGCGATCGATATGTGGGGCGCGTCGGCCACACGGTGGCCAACCGGAAGGGGACACGCGCGAAATGACAAAGGTCATAGGCCAGCACATCCTGGCACAGGCACCAACGGGCAGCAGCGCACCGGATAGCATCACGATCGGCGGCGGCTCGATCTGGGTCGAGTATGGCAACGGCGCGGACAGCACCGGCGCCAGCGGCGACAGCACCATTGTCGAATACAGCATGCTCGGCCAGGTCGAGCACACCTACACCCTCACCGGCCTTGCCGACGGCCTGAAATACGATCCGGTCACCGGCAATGTCTGGGCGCTGCTCAACAACGACGGCAACGCCACGCTGCGCTTCATCAACCCCACCACCGGTGAGGTCAGCGGCACCCTGAAATATGGCTCGGGCTATGTCTACGGGCCGACCTCGTCGCGCGGTTTCGACGACGTGGTGTTCGACGGCAGCCGCGTGTTCATGAGCGAAACAAACCCGGCCAACCCCGGCGATCCGGTGATCGTGCAACTGCTGAACGGCGAGGCGCCGATCGGCACGCTGGAGACGCAGGGCATCCTGAGCCTGGGCGACACCGGCACCAACCTGGTGACCGGGCAGACCAACCAGACGCTGCCGATGACCGACCCGGACAGCCTCAAGCTGCTGCCCAACGGAGACCTGCTGCTGACCGGCGAGGCAGACGGCGCCTACATCTTCGTGAAGGACCCAGGAACCACCCAGCAGACCGAATCGTTCGTGCAGATGCCGGCGGGCTTCGTCGGTGACGACGCGATCATGCCGAACGCCACGGCGGGGGCGTTCTACATCTCCAACCAGGGCGGCAATGACATCATTCGCGTCTCGGTCACCGGGCTGAACACCAACGATCTGTATGCCGACATCGCCAGCAAGAACGAGTTGGTGCAGATCGATCCGACCACCGGCAAGATCACGCCCATCGTCACCGGGCTGTCCAACCCGCACGGCCTGGCGTTCGTCGCCGCCGCGGCGTCGGCGGTCACGACGCCGGTCACGACACCGGTCACGACGAGCCGTCCGACGTCACCGAGTTCCACTCCGTCCACGCCTATTCCGATCGTTGAAGGCCAGCACATCCTGGCACAGGCACCAACGGGCAGCAGCGCACCGGACAGCATCACGATCGGCGGCGGCTCGCTCTGGGTCGAGTATGGCAACGGCGCGGACAGCACCGGCGCCAGCGGCGACAGCACCATTGTCGAATACAGCATGCTCGGCCAGGTCGAGCACACCTACACCCTCACCGGCCTTGCCGACGGCCTGAAATACGATCCGGTCACCGGCAATGTCTGGGCGCTGCTCAACAACGACGGCAACGCCACGCTGCGCTTCATCAACCCCACCACCGGTGAGGTCAGCGGCACCCTGAAATATGGCTCGGGCTATGTCTACGGGCCGACCTCGTCGCGCGGTTTCGACGACGTGGTGTTCGACGGCAGCCGCGTGTTCATGAGCGAAACAAACCCGGCCAACCCCGGCGATCCGGTGATCGTGCAACTGCTGAACGGCGAGGCGCCGATCGGCACGCTGGAGACGCAGGGCATCCTGAGCCTGGGCGACACCGGCACCAACCTGGTGACCGGGCAGACCAACCAGACGCTGCCGATGACCGACCCGGACAGCCTCAAGCTGCTGCCCAACGGGGAACTGCTGCTGACCGGCGAGGCAGACGGTGCCTACATCTTCGTGAAGGACCCCGGAACCACCCAGCAGACCAAATCGTTCGTGCAGATGCCGGCGGGCTTCGTCGGTGACGACGCGATCATGCCAAACGCCACGGCGGGGGCGTTCTACATCTCCAACCAGGGCGGCAATGACATCATTCGCGTCTCGGTCACCGGGCTGAACACCAACGATCTGTATGCCGACATCGCCAGCAAGAACGAGCTGGTGCAGATCGATCCGACCACCGGCAAGATCACGCCCATCGTCACCGGGCTGTCCAACCCGCACGGCCTGGCGTTCGTCGCCGCCGCGGCGTCGGCGGTCACGACGCCTGTCACGACAAGCCATCCGACCACACCGCCGTCGTCACCGAGTTCCACCCCGTCCACGCAATCCCCGATCGTCGAAGGCCAGCACATCCTGGCACAGGCACCAACGGGTAGCAGCGCACCGGACAGCATCACGATCGGCGGCGGCTCGATCTGGGTCGAATACGGCAACGGCGCGGACAGCACCGGCGCCAGCGGCGACAGCACCATTGTCGAATACAGCATGCTCGGCCAGGTCGAGCACACCTACACCCTCACCGGCCTTGCCGACGGCCTGAAATACGATCCGGTCACCGGCAATGTCTGGGCGCTGCTCAACAACGATGGCAACGCCACGCTGCGCTTCATCAACCCGACCACCGGTGAGGTCAGCGGCACACTGAAATATGGCTCGGGCTATGTCTACGGGCCGACCTCGTCGCGCGGCTTCGACGACGTGGTGTTCGACGGCAGCCGCGTGTTCATGAGCGAAACAAACCCGGCCAACCCCGGCGATCCGGTGATCGTGCAACTGCTGAACGGCGAGGCGCCGATCGGCACGCTGGAGACGCAGGGCATCCTGAGCCTGGGCGACACCGGCACCAACCTGGTGACCGGGCAGACCAACCAGACGCTGCCGATGACCGACCCGGACAGCCTCAAGCTGCTGCCCAACGGAGACCTGCTGCTGACCGGCGAGGCAGACGGCGCCTACATCTTCGTGAAGGACCCCGGAACCACCCAGCAGACCGAATCGTTCGTGCAGATGCCGGCGGGCTTCGTCGGTGACGACGCGATCATGCCAAACGCCACGGCGGGGACGTTCTACATCTCCAACCAGGGCGGCAACGACATCATCCGTGTCTCGGTCACCGGGCTGAACACTAACGATCTGTACGCTAACATCGCCAGCAAGAACGAGTTGGTGCAGATCGATCCGACCACCGGCAAGATCACGCCCATCGTCACCGGGCTGTCCAACCCGCACGGCCTGGCGTTCGTCGCCGCCGCGGCGTCGGCGGTCACGACGCCTGTCACGACAAGCCATCCGACCACACCGCCGTCGTCACCGAGTTCCACCCCGTCCACGCAATCCCCGATCGTCGAAGGCCAGCACATCCTGGCACAGGCACCAACGGGTAGCAGCGCACCGGACAGCATCACGATCGGCGGCGGCTCGATCTGGGTCGAATACGGCAACGGCGCGGACAGCACCGGCGCCAGCGGCGACAGCACCATTGTCGAATACAGCATGCTCGGCCAGGTCGAGCACACCTACACCCTCACCGGCCTTGCCGACGGCCTGAAATACGATCCGGTCACCGGCAATGTCTGGGCGCTGCTCAACAACGATGGCAACGCCACGCTGCGCTTCATCAACCCGACCACCGGTGAGGTCAGCGGCACACTGAAATATGGCTCGGGCTATGTCTACGGGCCGACCTCGTCGCGCGGCTTCGACGACGTGGTGTTCGACGGCAGCCGCGTGTTCATGAGCGAAACAAACCCGGCCAACCCCGGCGATCCGGTGATCGTGCAACTGCTGAACGGCGAGGCGCCGATCGGCACGCTGGAGACGCAGGGCATCCTGAGCCTGGGCGACACCGGCACCAACCTGGTGACCGGGCAGACCAACCAGACGCTGCCGATGACCGACCCGGACAGCCTCAAGCTGCTGCCCAACGGAGACCTGCTGCTGACCGGCGAGGCAGACGGCGCCTACATCTTCGTGAAGGACCCCGGAACCACCCAGCAGACCGAATCGTTCGTGCAGATGCCGGCGGGCTTCGTCGGTGACGACGCGATCATGCCAAACGCCACGGCGGGGACGTTCTACATCTCCAACCAGGGCGGCAACGACATCATCCGTGTCTCGGTCACCGGGCTGAACACTAACGATCTGTACGCTAACATCGCCAGCAAGAACGAGTTGGTGCAGATCGATCCGACCACCGGCAAGATCACGCCCATCGTCACCGGGCTGTCCAACCCGCACGGCCTCGCGTTCGTCGCCGCCGCGGCGAGCAGCACCGCCACTACCGCCCTGGCCAATTTCGTGCCGCCGTCCTCCGGCCTCGGTTTGCTAAGCACGCCTGCCCAGGGTGCCCATTCGGCCGATACAGCAAGCATCCATTCCGCCACTGGCGTTGCCGGATCGGCGGGCGCGTTCGACCCGATGCCGAGTACAGTCACTTCAAGTGCGCATCACGTGGACACATTGCATCATGCCTGATCGGTGAAGCCAAACCCGGCGGTGGCCGAACTGCCACCGCCAGTTTCGCGGTCTCGCTCCATCGTCGGATCGGCCGCCCGTCGTTCGGCGAGAGATTGCGGACACCTTCGGGTGACATAGCAATACCGCGCCGCCACTCGCTATCCCTCGGCCGTCCTTACTCCTTGACCGCCCCGGTCATCGAGGAAACGTAGTATTCCACGAAGAATGAATAGATCAGCGCCACCGGCACCGAGCCCAGCAGCGACCCCGCCATCAGTGAGCCCCACTGGTAAACATCGCCGGTTACCAGTTCGGTCAGGATCGCCACCGGAACCGTCTTCTTGTCGGTCGACTGGATGAAAGCCAGCGCGTAGATGAACTCGTTCCACGACAGCGTGAAGGCGAAGATGCCGGCCGAGATCAGGCCGGGCACCGCCAGCGGCAGGGTGATTCGCCGCAGGATCTGCAGGCGCGACGCGCCATCGATCAGCGCGCATTCCTCCAACTCGTAGGGGATCGACTTGAAGTAGCCGATCAACAGCCAGGTGCAGAACGGCACCAGGAATGTGGGATAGGTCAGGATCAGCGCGATCGGGTTGTCGAACAGTCCGAACTGGAAGATCAGTGTGGCGAGCGGGATGAACAGGATGGATGGCGGAACCAGATAGGCGAGATACACCGCCAGCCCGACATGCTGCGCGCCCTTGAAACGCAGACGCTCGATTGCGTAGGCGGACAGTACGCTGGCGAACACCGACAGGAATGTGGCGGCAACGGCGATCCCCATCGTGGTCATCAGCCAGCGCGGATAGTTGGTCTCGAACAGCAATACTTCGATGTTGTGCAGCGTCGGTGAGTGTATCCAGAAGGGACTGTACTCCTTGTAGTCGTACATCTCATTGTCGGGCTTGAACGCGGTGATCGCCATCCAGTAGAACGGAAACAGGAGGACGAAGACGAATAGTGCCAGCGGCAGGTAGATCGTCACCGTCCGGCGCAGCCGCGAATCCCACGACAGCAACTCGGGAACGTCGATCGAGCGGCCGGCAATGGCCTCCACCTCGGCCGTCGAACTTGGCGCGAGTTGCTCAGTCATTGGCTTCGCCCTGCTGCCACTTGCGCCGCCCGACGCCGAAGAAACACAGCAGCGTCGCCCCAAGCAGGAATGGAATCATCGACACCGCGATCGCCGCGCCCTCGCCCAATTGCGCGCCTGGGATCGCGCGCTGGAAGGCCAGCGTCCCCATCAGGTGGGTGGTGTTGAACGGCCCGCCACGCGTGATGGCGTAGACCAACTGGAAGTCGGAGAAGGTGAACAGAACGGAAAGCGTCAGCGCCACGGCAAGGATCGGCATCAGCAGCGGAACGGTGATGCGGCGGAATTTCTGCCAGGCGGTGGCGCCGTCGAGCAGGGCCGCCTCGTAGAGCGACGGCGAGATGGTTTGCAGGCCGGCCAGCAAGGTGATCGCAACGAACGGGATCCCACGCCAGATATTGGCCGCGATCAGTGACCAGCGCGCGTGCCAGGGCGTGCCGAGAAAGTTGATGTACTGATCGCGCCAATGCAGCACGTCGACCAACACGTAGGAGATGATCGAGAACTGCGGCGAATAGATCCACCACCAGGCGATCGCCGAAAGCACGGTCGGAACGATCCAGGGAAGCAGCACGACCGAGCGGATAAAGGCCTTAAACGGGATGTGGTGATTGAGCAGCAGAGCCAGCCACAAGCCAAGCGCGAATTTCCCAACCGTCGCGACTGCAGTGTAGAAGATCGTATTGGTGACGGACATCCAGAAAATCGAGTCATCCCATAGCGAAACAAAATTGTCGAGCCCGATGAACTCGCCGGGATGGCCGATCGTGGTATCAGTGAACGCAAGCCAGATGCCCAGGCCCAGCGGATACGTCAGGAACACGAGCAGCAGGCCGGCAGTCGGCAACATGCAGAGCACCACCAGGAACGGCTTCCAGTCGAACAGTCGTGCCAGCCAGTTATCCGGTTTGCGGCTCTGACGCAGGTGCCGGATTGAAACGTCAACGGTTGCGTCCATGATGCTCCGCGGGATCGTCCCCCGCCCCTTGGCGCGGCAGCCTGCCCCTGACGGGCAGGCTCTCGCGCGGGTTTCCGATCAGGCCTTCTTGTAGTAGCGCTCGGCCTGTCGCGCGGCCTGCTTCGCCGCCGCTTCCGGGGTCATGTTCCCCGTGGCGACGGCAGCGAACATGTCCACCACGGTATAGTTGGCTTCGACCGTCGCCGCGGCGGCAGTGATCGGTCCCTTGTAGCCGGAGTAGTAAGGCGAATCCATCGCACCGATATAGGCCTCGAGCTTCGGGTCCGCTGTCCAGAACTTCATCTTTGAGTATGCCTTGAGCGACTCCGACCAGTAGCCGAGGCAATTGGAAAGCCACGGGCCATATTGGTCCGCTTCCATCATGAAGCGGATATACTCCTTCGCCGCGTTGGGGTACTTGGTGCTCTTGAACACCATCGCATTCATCGGGCCGGCCGACTGCGGCGAATGCGGGGCCAGTCCACGCGGTTGCGGCTGATGCATGGTATCCGCCGCGATCGCCTGCAGTTTCGGGTCCGGGGAGTTCTTGAGCACGTAGTAGATCGATACACCGTTGAAGGTGAAGCCGATCTGTCCGGCAATATACGCCTGGTTATTGCCGGCGTCGTTCCACGAGATCGTGCCGGGAATCATCGTCTTGTACAGTTCCGCCATGTACTTCAGTGCGGCGATGGTCTCCTTGGAGTCGATGGCGACCTTGCCGTTCTCATCGACCAGATAGGCGCCGTGCGCGTAGAGCGCCCAGGAGCAGTTGCCGTTGGCGTCACCCAGCGCATGGCCGAGCGAGAACCCGCAGGGATGCCCGATCTTCTGCAAATTCTGGCAAAGGTCCAGCACGCCGGGCAGGTCCTCGGGGATCTTGTCGTAGCCCGCTTCCTTCACCCAGGACGTACGGTAGACGGACGGACCGGTGCCGCCGCCAATCGGCAGGGCGATCCAATTATTGGTTTTCCACTTGGTGCCGTAAAGCACGGCCAGGCGGTACCAACCGCCGTACTTGGCGCCGAGGTACTCGGCGAGATCGGTCATCTCGAGCAGCCGGTCCGCATAGACGTGCGGGTCGGAAGCGAAGCCGCAAACAATGTCGGCGCCGGCCCCGGTATTGGCGATCACCGCTGTTTGCGGCCGCAGATCCTCCCAACTGACCCAATCGACTTTCACATCGATTCCCGTTGTGTCGATGAATTTCTTTGTGTTGAGCTTCCAGTAGACCTCGTCGGGATCAACGAACTTGGCCGGGCGCAGCACGTGCAGCGCGGCGCCCTTCTCGATCTTGTACTCGGGCGCTTTGACATCCGCGGTCGGAACGTCGTCGACCGCCGCCTTCGCGCCGATGATCGGAATCGAAGCTGCTCCCAGCGCAGCCGCGCCGAGCGTCAGTGACTCGCGCCGCGTGAAATAGGCCATCTTTGTTACCCTCCCAGGTTGGCGATCGTTCGATCTTTCCGCGGCCACCTAGGGTGTGCCGGGTGTTTGCGCGCATCTTCCGCCGCTGCTCGCGCGACGTAAAGCCGTGTCCACAACGCTGCCTCGCCGGTGCGCCGGGCGAGGCAGCCTTCAGATACCCATCCGTTGGCCGCTGCCGGCGTCGAACAGGTGCACCAGGGCTGGGTCGGCGATGATGCGGATCGTCTCGCCGGGCTTCGCGGTGACGCGCTCGCGGAAGGCGCAGATGATCGGCGTGCCGGCAAAATCCGCCATCACCTGGGTCTCGGATCCGGTCGGCTCGATCACATGCACCGTCGCCGGCTGGCCGTGGGCGCTGAGCTGGAAATGTTCCGGGCGCACGCCATACACGATCGGTCTGCCCTCCGATCCGTTCGCCTTGCCCGGCAACGGCAGCGCCGGACCGCCCACGGCGCGGAACGTCCCGCCTTCGATCTGGCCCTTCAGAAAATTCATCGCCGGAGAACCGATGAAGCCGGCAACAAACAGATTGCGCGGGTAGTCGTACAGCTCCAGCGGCGCGCCGATCTGCTCCACGTTGCCAGCATTCATCACAACGATCTTGTCGGCCATCGTCATCGCTTCGATCTGGTCGTGCGTGACGTAGACGGTCGTGGTTGTCAGGCGCTGGTGCAACTCCTTGATCTCGGCGCGCATCTGCACGCGCAGCTTGGCATCCAGGTTCGACAGCGGCTCGTCGAACAGGAACACCTGCGGATCGCGCACGATGGCGCGGCCCATCGCCACGCGCTGGCGCTGCCCGCCGGACAGTTGGCGTGGGTAGCGGTTGAGATACGGCGTCAGCCCAAGGATCTGCGCCGCACGCGCCACTTGCTGCTCGATCATGCCTTTCGGCACCTTCGCCAGGATCAAGGCGAAGGCCATGTTGTCGCGCACCGTCATGTGCGGATACAGCGCGTAGTTCTGGAACACCATGGCGATGTCACGCTCTTTCGGCGCGACATTGTTCACCACCCGCCCGCCAATCGCGATCTCGCCCGCGCTGATGTTTTCCAGCCCGGCGATCATGCGCAGCAGCGTCGATTTGCCGCAGCCGGACGGGCCCACCAGGATGACGAACTGGCCGTCATCGATCTCGACGCTCACGCCGTGCAGCACCTCCGTCGTGCCGAAGCGCTTGCGAACGTCGCGGATGGAGACATTGGCCATTGTTGCTTGGAGGTTTCCTCTTTCATCGTCATGGCCGGGCTTGTCCCGGCCATCCACCTCTTTGCTTGCGGCGAGAAGCCAAGGTGTGGATGGCCGGCACAGGGCCGGCCATGACAGTCTGTCAGAACTTCGAAACCCGCGTTTCCTTCGCGGTGATGAACTCCAGCAGCGCCGGTTTGCCAGCCTTGGTCTGTTCGATGCCGCGCTGAATCGCCGCCTTGATCTGGCCGGGATCCGTCACGCGCTCGCCATAGCCGCCGAACGCCTCGGCCATCTTGGCGTAGTTGCCCGAGATGTCGGTGGAGCGGTACTTCTCCGTCGAGATCGGCATCACCTTCAGCTCGATCGCCATCGAGAAGTTGTTCATCAGGCACGACAGGATGGGGATGCGCTCGCGCACCGCCGTCTCGAAGTCCATGCCGGTGAACCCGATCGCGGCATCACCCCAGAAGTTGATGCAGGTCTTCTCCGGATGCACCAGCTTGGCACCCATCGCCAGCCCGAGACCCATCCCGAGCTGCGTGGTCTTGCCCCAGCCGATATACGACATCGGCTCCGTCGAAACCCAGAACGGCGAGATCTGATCACGCGGGCTGCCGGCGTCATGCGTGATGATCGTCTCGTTTGGATCGGTCCCGGCCATCAACTCCCAGATAACGCGATACGGGCTGATTGGCGCCTCGTTGGAATTCAGCAACGGCTGCCATTGCGCCATCCACTCGGCACGGACCTCGGTAATCTCCCTGACGACAGCTGCGATGTCACGGTTCGACTTGATCGTCTGCGACAACTCGCCGATCAGGGCATTCAGCGTCAGGCCCGCATCACCCACCAGGCCGATGGAACTGACCACGTCCTTGTTCAGGTGGTTCGGATCCAGCGTGGCGTGGATGAACTTCTTGCCCTTGGGGAACTTGATGCCGAAGTTCGTTTCGGTGAACGAGCAACCGATGCCGATGATCAGATCGGCGTTAGCGACGAAATGATGCACCGGCTTCGGTACCGCGTTGCCGCCGGACCCCAGCGACAGCGGATGGCTCTCCGGGAACGCGCTCTTGCCGCCCAGGCTGGTGGTGACCGGCGCGCCCAGCAACTCGGCGAACTTGCGAAGTTGCGGCCATGCCTCCGCCCAGTGCACGCCGGTGCCGGCATAGATCACCGGACGCTTGGCCGCCAGGATCGCCTCGGCGGCCTTGCGCACATCCGCGGGATCGGGGCCGAACTTCGCCTTGGTGACCGGCGTGTAGTCCAGTTCGCCGATCTCCTCGCCCCAGATATCGGTTGGGATTTCCACGATCGCCGGGCCGCTGCGCCCGTTGCGCAAGTTGTTGAAGGCGCGGCGCATGACGTTGGAGATTTCCGACGGAACGACCACGTACTCAGCGATCTTCGACACGCCGCGCATTTCGCGCGAGGCGCTATAGTTCGGATCGATGCCGGCGATGCGCCGCGGATAGCCCTGGGGAATGACCAGCAGCGGCACGGATTCGGAATAAGCTTGCGCGACGCCGCCATAAGCGTTCTCGCTGCCGGGGCCGTGCTGCATGCAGAAGGCGCCGATCTTGCGCCCGGAGGTCATGCGCGAAATCGCGTCCGCCATGTGCAGGCCGATGCGCTCCTGGCGCACAATGATCGGCCGGATATCTGCCGCCGCGGCGTATTCCAGCAGGTGGTTGACCGGATAGCCGCAAAGGATCTCGATCCCCTCGCGCCGCATGATCTCCGCAACCGCTTCACCGACTTTCATTGTGTTCCCTCCGTTCGACGGGCAATTCAGTGGCGGGAGCCTAGGACCGGGACCGTGTTGTGGCAAATCGCGCGCGGCGCTGAGCCACCAAGCCGGGCCATGATGCTGCGGTGCGGGCCTCGGCCATGGGGCCTTCGCGCTCGCTTTGCCGTGGGGGAAAACCATCCTTCCCGTCGGTTGATGCGCCGGGGTTGATGCGCCGGGGTTGATGCGCTGGGGTTGATGCGCTGGGGTTGATGCGCTGGCTCGGTAGTTGGTTCATCAACCGGCGATGGGTGCGGCGGTCCTGCAGGTGGGGCCGAACCGCGCGCTGGCGCGGTTTACTGGTCACGCCCGGTGCTGACGGGGGACCTTCCCGGCAAGATCAAAAAAATATCAACTGATTGACAATGTCGGTCGTTCGATATAAATCGCCGCCGCCACCCGAGGACACCATGCCACTTCCCGCCAATCGATATCGACCCGGCGCCCAACAGCGCGGCGAGGACACGCGTCGTCGTGTCCTGGAAACCGCGCTCGCGCTATTCGCCGCCGAGGGCTTCGACGGCGCCAGCACCCGTGCAATCGCCGAACAGGCGGGCGTCAATCTGCCGGCCATCCAATACTATTTCGGCAGCAAGGAAGGCCTCTACCACGCCGCCATCGCCCATATAGGTGAGCAGGCCACGCAGGCCATCGCCCCAATCGCCGCCCGCGTGCACGACGCACTCGACAGCGGTGCGCCGAGCCGCGCCCAACTCGTCAACCTGCTGTGTGAATTGGTCGATACGCTGGTCACGCTGTTCCTCGATGACAGCCTGCCGGAACGCGAAAGCCGCAGCCTCTTCGTCTCTCGCGTCGAGGTCGAGCACACCGCGGCGCTCGATCCGCTGAACGAGATCATGCGGCAGCTTGTGATGGTGCCCAGCAGCGCGCTGATCGGCCGCCTGGTGGACCGCCCGGCCGAGGATGAGCAGGTCGTGCTCCGCGCGCTGATGATCCTCGGTCAGGCGAAGATTTTCTGTAGCCGCTCGGTGGTTCGCGCCCTCAAGTGGAACACGATCGGCGAAACCCGCGTCCACGCGGTGAAGGCCCTCGTGAACCAGCACACGCGCGCGATCTGTCGCTCGCTCAAGAGTGTGATGCCCGGGAGTGTGGTGCCCGAGAGTGTGATGCGATGACATTGCGCACTCATGCCCATTTGGTAGCGGCGCTACTGCTCGGCGCCTGCGCGGTTGGCCCGGACTTCCATCGCCCGGCCGCGCCGCAGGTGGATGGCTACACCCCGGAAAAGCCGGCCGACCCGGGGGCGACCGCCGATGCCAAGGCGGGCGCCGCGCAGCATTTCGAAGTGGGCCAGGATATCCAGGGCGAGTGGTGGACGCTGTTCCATTACCCACCGCTGGACGAACTGGTGCAACGTGCGCTGAAGGCCAATCCCGACATCGATGCCGCCCAGGCCGCGCTGCGCCAGGCGCGGGAGAACGCCTACGCCGGCGAGGGCGCGCTGTTCCCGACCGCCAGTGCCAATTTCCAACCGGAGCGCGAGCGGCTCAGCGGCGCAAGTTTCGGTGCGCCGAACCAGAGTCCCACGTTCAGCCTGGTCACTGCGCAGCTCAGCGTATCGTACGCGCTCGACGTGTTCGGCGGCACACGCCGGCAGATCGAGCAGTTGCGTGCGCAGGCGGAGTATCAGAGCTTCGAGCTTGAGGCGACCTACCTGACGCTGACCTCCAACCTGGTGGTCGCTGCGATCAACGAGGCATCGTTGCGCGGACAGATCACGGCGACCGAAGAGATCATCAAGGCCGAAGCCGACCAGCTTGACGTGGTACGCCAGCAATTGGCCGCGGGCGGTGCGTCACGCGCGGATCTGCTGACGCAGCAGGCCACGCTCCAGCAATCCCGTGCAACGCTGCCACCGTTGCGCAAGCAACTCGCCCAGCAGCGTGACCAGCTCACTGCGTTGGTCGGTGGGTTCCCCAGTCAAGAGCTTGATGCCAGGTTCGACCTTGCCGACCTTACTCTGCCGGTCGATCTGCCGCTCAGCCTGCCTTCGCAACTTGTCGACCAGCGACCCGATGTGCGCGCGGCAGAGGCGCAGTTCCACGCCGCCAGCGCAAGCCTCGGCGTTGCGATTGCCAATCAACTGCCGCAATTCAACATCTCAGCCACGCTCGGCACCACTGCTACGGGATTCACCAATCTGTTCACGCCGGCGACCGGGGTGTGGAGCATCGTGGGCGGCATTACGCAGACGCTATTCGACGCAGGCACCCTGCTGCATAAGAAGCGTGCCGCGGCGGCCGGGCTGGAACAGTCAGCGGCACAGTATCGCAGCACGGTGATCAAGGCATTCCAGAACGTTGCCGATGCGTTGCGCGCGCTGCAATTCGACGCCGACACGCTGCACGAGCAGGCGGCGGCGGAAAAATCCGCCTCCGACAGCCTCGCGCTGGCACAGGTGCAGTACCAGGCCGGCGCAATCAGCTACCTGACCCTGTTGAACGCCGATCGCACCTGGCAACAGGCACGGGTGTCACTTGTCCAGGCCGAGGCGGCCCGCTTCGCCGACACCGCCGCGCTGTTCCAGGCGCTGGGTGGCGGCTGGTGGCATCGCACCGATGTTGAGACCGAAACGAATGGCCCCGACCACCTGACGCCGCCGCTCGCCGCGGCGCTGCAGAACTGATGGAGACGTAACGATGATCCGGCGAATGATCCTGATGCTGGTGGTCCTCGGCGTCGTGCTGGGTGGCTACTTCGGCTTCCAGCAGTTCAAGGCGAAGATGATCCATCAATTCCTGGCCACGCTGGCCAACCCGCCGCAGACGGTTTCCACCGTCACCGCGACAACGCAGACCTGGCAGCCGCAGGCGCAGGCGGTCGGCAGCCTGCGCGCGGTGAACGGCGCGACACTGTCGCTGGAGGTCGCCGGCGTGGTCGATCGGATCGATTTCAAATCGGGTGACGACGTCAAGGCCGGCCAGGTGCTGCTGCAATTGCGTGCAGATGACGACACCGCGAAACTCGCCGCGCTCGACGCCAGCGCCGCGCTGGCGCAGATCAACTATGACCGCGACCAGCGGCAGTTGCGGGCCCAGGCAGTCAGCCAGTCGGTGGTCGATTCCGACAGCTACAATCTGAAGAACGCGCGCGCGCAGGCCGACGAGCAGCGTGCCGTGCTGGCGAAGAAGACCTTGCGTGCGCCGTTCGCCGGGCATCTTGGCATTCGTGCGGTCGATCTTGGCCAGTATCTCACCGCCGGCACCGCGGTCGTCACGCTGCAGGCGCTTGATCCGCTGTTCGTCGATTTTTCGGTGCCCGAGCAGGCGCTCAGCCGCGTCGCGGTCGGCCAGGCCATCACCGCCAAGATCGATACGTTCCCCGATGAAACATTCCAAGGCAAGATCATCGCGGTCAGCCCGTCGGTCGATACCAACTCGCGCAACGTGCAGATGCGCGCCACCCTGCCGAACCCGGACCATCGACTGCTGCCGGGGATGTTCGCGACAATCGGCATCGAGGCCGGCACGCCGGAGCAGCAGATCACGCTGCCGCAGACCGCGATCACCTACAATCCATATGGCAGCACGGTCTACCTGGTGGAGAAGAACGCCCAGACCGGGTCTGGGCAACCAGCGCTGGTCGCCAAGCAGAGCTTCGTCACGACAGGTGCGACGCGCGGTGACCAGGTTGCGGTCCTGAGCGGGGTCAAGCCCGGCGACACGGTGGTTTCCGCCGGTCAGATCAAGCTGCACAACGGCGCCCCGGTGGCGATCAACAACAAGGTGCAGACCGCCGACAATCCCACCCCAGCGATAATCGACCGCTGAGCGGGCAGGAGACGGACCCATGCGCTTCACCGACATCTTCATCCGCCGCCCGGTGCTGGCAACCGTCGTCAGCCTGTTGATCCTGGTGCTCGGCCTGCGCGCCATGGGCACCTTGCAGGTGCTGCAATACCCGAAGACCGAGAACGCCGTCGTCACCATCATGACGATCTACTACGGGGCCGACCCGGACGTCATCGTCGGCTTCATCACCACGCCGCTGGAGAACGCGATCGCGCAGGCGAACGGCATCGACTACATGCAGTCCACCAGCCAGTCCGGCGTCAGCACGATCACCGTCTATCTGCGGCTGAACTACGATGCGGACAAGGCACTGACCGAGATCAACACCAAGATCGCCTCGGTGCTGAACCAGTTGCCGTCCGGCACGCAGCAACCGGTGTTGACCGTGAAGGTCGGGCAGACCATCGATGCAATGTATATCGGCTTCAATTCCAATGTGCTCGGCGCCAACCAGATCACCGACTACCTGGTGCGCGTCGTGCAGCCGAAATTGCAGGCGGTGCCCGGGGTGCAAACCGCGGAGTTGCTGGGCGGCAAATATTTTGCGCTGCGTGCCTGGCTGGATCCGGAAAAGCTTGCCGCGCAGGGCCTGACTGCGGCCGACGTCGCGACGGCGCTGGCCGCCAACAACTACATCTCCGGCGTCGGCACCACCAAAGGCCAGATGGTGCAGGTCAACCTGAGTGCCTCGACAGACCTGCACACGCTCAACTCGTTCCGCGATCTGATTTTGAAACAATCCGGCCCGGCGATCGTCCGGCTGAAGGACGTGGCAAATGTCACGCTCGGCAACGACGACTATGAATCACAGGTCGGCTTCGATGGCCAGAGCGCCGTCTATATCGGCATCCAGGTGGCACCGGGCGCCAATCTGCTCGACGTCATCAAGGGCGTGCGCGCGATCTTTCCGGGCATCCAGGCGGGGCTGCCGCAAGGCCTGAATGGGGCGATCGTCTACGATTCGACCGACTTCGTCTCCAGTTCGATCAACGAGGTGGTTCGCTCGCTGGTCGAGGCGGTGCTGATCGTCACCGTGGTGGTGTTCGTCTTCCTCGGCTCGCCGCGGTCCGTGCTGATCCCGGTCATCGCGATTCCGCTGTCGCTGATCGGCACCTTCACGATGATGCTGCTGTTCGGCTTCTCCATCAATCTGCTGACCCTGCTCGCGCTGGTGCTGGCGATCGGCCTGGTGGTGGACGACGCGATCATCGTGGTGGAGAACGTCAACCGCCATCTGGAAGACGGCATGCAGCCCATTCCGGCGGCGATACAGGCAGCGCACGAGCTGGCCGGGCCGATCATTGCGATGACCGTCGTGCTTGTCGCGGTCTACGTGCCGATCGGCTTCCAGGGCGGCCTGACCGGCGCACTGTTCACCGAGTTCGCCTTCACCTTGGTCGGCGCGGTTACGGTCTCCGCCATCATCGCTCTGACCTTGTCGCCGATGATGACCTCGCGGCTGCTGCGCCCGCACGTGGCGGGCGCGCGGGATTGGGAATCGCGGCTCGTCGGCTTCATCGATCGCCGCTTCGGCACGCTGCACCGCGGCTACCAGCGCTGGCTCGCCGGCAGCCTGAACTATCTGCCGGTCACCGCGACCTTCGCGCTGATCATCCTCGGCAGCATCTATTTCTTCTACACGGACGCGAACACCGAACTGGCGCCGGAGGAGGACCAGGGGGTGGTCATCACCTCGGCCACCTCGGCGCCGAATGCCACGCTGGCGCAGCGCCTGCTGTACGACCGGCAGGTCTACGAGGCTTTCGCCAGCTTTCCGGAAATGGCGCATGTGTTCCAGCTCGATGTGCCCGGCCAGAACATCGGCGGCATGGTGCTGAAGCCATGGGATCAGCGCGCGCGCACCACCGCGGTGTTGCAGCCGATGGTGCAGCAGGCGATGGCCGGCATCGCCGGGCAACGCGTCGTGGCGTTCCAGCCGCCGCCATTGCCCGGCGGAATCGGCCTGCCGGTGCAGTTCGTCATAGGCACCACCGAACCGTTCCTGCAACTGAACGACGTGACGCAGAGCTTCCTGCAGCAGGCGCTGGCCAGCGGGCTGTTCATCTTCCTCGATACCGACCTGCGCATCGACAACCCGCAGGTCACCGTGCAGATCGACCGCAGCAAGGCCGCGTTGATGGGCCTGAAAATGAGCGATGTCGGCGGCGCGCTGGCCTCGATGCTCGGCGGCGGCTACGTCAATTATTTCGGGCTCGACGGACGGTCCTACAAGGTCATCCCGCAGGTGCAGCAGAACTATCGGCTGAACCCCGCGCAGGTGCTGGACTACCACATCCGCACCGCCAGCGGCGCCTCGGTGCCGCTGTCGACCATTGCCCGCGTGGTGACCCACACGGAGCCGGAGTCGTTCAACCACTTCCAGCAGCTCAATGCCGCCTTGATCCAGGGCGTCGTGGCGCCGGGGGTTACGATGGGCACGGCGATGACGTTCCTGGACGATCTCGCCGCGCGCACGCTGCCGCCGGCCTATTCGGTCGACTACGGCGGACAGTTCCGCCAGTTGAAGCAGGAATCCGGCGGCTTCGTGGCCACCTTCGGCTTCGCGCTGATCATCATCTTCCTGGCGCTCGCCGCGCTGTTCGAAAGCTTCCGCGATCCGTTCATCATCCTGGTCTCGGTACCGATGTCGATCGCCGGGGCGCTGTTCTTCGTCGCTCTCGGTGTCAAAGGCGCCAGCCTCAACATCTATACCGAGGTCGGACTGGTCACCCTGATGGGTCTGATCAGCAAGCACGGCATCCTAATCGTGGAATTCGCCAACGGGCTGCAACGCGAGGGTCGCACCAAGCGCCAGGCGATCGAGCAGGCTGCGGGCATCCGGCTGCGCCCGATCCTGATGACCACCGCGGCGATGGTGCTGGGTGTGGTGCCGCTGATCACCGCCTCCGGCGCCGGCGCGGTGTCGCGCTTCGACATGGGGCTGGTGATCGCGACCGGATTGGCAATCGGCACATTGTTCACCTTGTTCGTGGTCCCCGCGGTGTACCTTCTGATGGCGGCCGACCACCACACACAGGCGGTCGATCAGCCGGACGCAGGCACCACCACCCAGGCGGCACTGCATTGACACAAGCGCCGCCGCCGCTATAAGGCCCGCTTCCCGGCGGCGGGCCTTCCCGACCGCCCGCGACGTGTTGACCTGAGGAACTGACCGCCATGTTTGCCGTGATCCGCACCGGCGGAAAGCAGTACCGCGTAACGCCGAACGCGGTGCTGAAGGTGGAAAAACTGGACGCCGAGCCCGGCTCGACGGTCACCTTCACCGACGTGCTGGCCGTGGGTGGCGCGGGTGGTTTGACCGTTGGTTCCCCGCTGGTTGCCGGCGCCTCGGTCACCGCGACGGTGATCGCGCAGGACCGGCTGGACAAGGTCATCATTTTCAAGAAGCGCCGCCGGCAGAACAGCCGACGCAAGAACGGCCATCGGCAGCACGTCACGGTGCTGCGCGTCGCCGGGTTCGCCAGGGACGGTGAGGCGCTGAGTGAAACGCCGGCAGCGAAAGCGGCGGCCGAGGCTGCACCGGTTGAACCTGCCCCGGCTGCCATCGATGCCACCGAATCGCTTGCCGTCGTCTCCGGCGAGAACCCTGAGAACGTTGCCCCCATCGCCGAGCCCGAAGCTACGCCGCCAGAGCCGGGTCCGGCTGCCGCCGAATCGCTCGCCGTCGTCGCCGGCGAGAACCCCGAAAACGTAGCCCCGGCCACCGCGCCGGGGGTTGTCCCGCAGGAGTAACGGGTCATGGCACACAAGAAGGCAGGCGGCTCTTCGCGCAACGGGCGCGACACGGAAGGCCGGCGCCTCGGCATCAAGAAGTCCGGCGGCCAGAGCGTGATCGCCGGCAACATCATCCTTCGCCAGCGCGGCACCAAATGGAAACCCGGCGAGCATGTCGGCCTGGGCCGCGATCACACGATCTTCGCGCTGGTCGACGGACACGTGGAGTTCACCCGCAAGGCCGAGGGGCGCGTACACGTGTCCGTGCGACCGTTGCCGGTGGCCGCCGAATAACGCGTCGGTCCCGTTTTGCGTGTCTAGCGGGGGTCGGCGCCAGCCGGCCCCCGTTGTCGTTCCAGCCCACCGCTTGAGCCCAACCGTCGAACCAGCCAACCGTCAAACCGGAATGTCATGAAGTTTCTCGACCAGGCCAAGATCTACCTGCGCTCCGGTGACGGCGGCGACGGCGTGGTCGCGTTCCGGCGCGAGAAGTACATCGAGTTCGGCGGCCCGGACGGCGGGACCGGCGGCAAGGGCGGCGACATCGTGCTGGAGGCGGTGCAGAACCTGAACACGCTGATCGACTTCCGCTACACCCAGCATTTCCGCGCCCGCAAAGGCGGCAACGGCAGCGGCGGCGACCGCACCGGCGCCGGTGCGCCCGACGTGGTGATCAAGGTGCCGGTCGGGACCGAGGTGCTCGGCGACGACCGCGAGACGCTGCTGGCGGACCTCGATCGCCCGGGCAAGCGTGTTGTGCTGTTACAAGGTGGCGACGGCGGGTTCGGGAACACGCACTTCAAGTCCTCGACCAACCGGGCGCCGCGGCGGCGCGACAAAGGCTGGCCTGGCGAGGAGCGTTGGGTCTGGCTGCGGCTGAAGCTGATCGCCGACGCGGGCTTGGTCGGGCTGCCGAATGCCGGGAAATCGACCCTTCTGGCGGCGGCCTCGGCAGCGCGGCCGAAGATCGCCGACTATCCATTCACCACGCTGCATCCGCAGCTTGGCGTGGTGCGGCTGTCGGCGATGGAAGAGTTCGTGCTGGCCGACATCCCAGGGCTGATCGAGGGCGCGCATGACGGGGCGGGTCTCGGCGACCGATTCCTGGGTCATGTCGAGCGCTGTGCGGTGCTGCTTCATTTGGTGGATGGCGCCGCCGGCGATGTGGTGCGCGCCTGGCGCACGGTGCGCGCCGAGCTGGCCGAGTATGGCGGCGGCCTGGCGGACAAGCCCGAGCTGATCGGCCTGAACAAGTCGGACGCGATGACCCCGCGCGAGGTGTCGGCACGTCGGGCGGCGCTGGCGAAGGCCTCGGGGCGGCCGGTGATGGTGACTGTCGGGCGTCACCGGCCAAGGCGTCCTCGAAGTGCTACGCGCGCTGCAGCGCACGATCACCACTTCTGCTGCTACTCCCTCTCCCCTTGAGGGAGAGGGCCGGGGTGAGGGGTTGGGGCGCGCCGACCCCTCACCCCGACCCTCTCCCTCAAGGGGAGAGGGAGAAAAAAGGCTCAACTCCGGCCTCCGCATAACCCCCCTCCCCGCCACCACCGACCGAGCATGACGCCCTCCCTCATCTCCGCGCAGCGCCTGGTGGTGAAAATCGGCAGCGCCCTCTTGGTCGACCCGCATCAGGCTGCCCCCCGCGCCGCCTGGCTCGCCGGCATCGCCGCCGACATCGCCGCGCTGCGCGCTCGCGGCGTGGCGGTGATCGTCGTCTCCTCCGGCGCCATCGCGCTGGCCCGGCGAACGCTCGGCCTCACTCGCCGCCGGCTGAAACTCGAAGAACAGCAAGCCGCCGCGGCGGTCGGCCAGATCCGTCTTGCCCAGGCATGGAGCGAGGCGCTGTCCGCCAACGGCCTGACCGCCGCGCAACTGCTGCTGACGCTGGACGACACCGAGGACCGCCGCCGCTACCTCAACGCGCGCGAGACGCTAAGCACGCTGCTCGGCCTGGGCTGCGTCCCGGTGATCAACGAGAACGACACCATCGCAACCACGGAGATCCGCTTCGGCGACAACGACCGCCTGGCCGCGCGCGTCGCCGAGATGGTGCAGGCCGACCAGCTTATTCTGCTGTCCGACATCGACGGCCTCTACACCGCGGACCCTAGGCGGGACCCGGCCGCCACGCACATCCCGGTGGTCGAAACGCTGACGCCGGAGATCGAGGTGATGGGGGGAGAGCCGCCACCCGGCTACTCCTCGGGCGGTATGCGCACCAAGTTGGTGGCGGCGCGCATCGCCACGCAGGCCGGCTGCGCCATGGCGATCGCGCACGGCCACACGGCGCACCCGCTGGCGGCACTGGAGCACGGCGCGCGCTGCACCTGGTTCCTGCCGGCGCCGGAAGGCCGCTCGGCCCGCAAGCGTTGGATCGCCGGCTCGCTGGCGCCGTTGGGCACCTATACGGTCGATGCCGGCGCGGCGCGGGCGCTGAAGGGCGGGCGGTCGCTGCTGCCCGCGGGCGTGCGCGGTGTCGAGGGCGCGTTCCAGCGTGGTGATCCGGTGGTGGTGGTCGATCCGGCCGGCGCGGCGCTGGCACGTGGGCTGAGCGCCTATGCCAGCGGCGATGCGGAACAGATCATCGGCCATCGATCCGATGAGATCGAAACGATCCTGGGCTGGCGCGGTCGCGACGAGCTGATCCACCGGGATGATCTGGTGCTGCTGTAACGCAACGGCTCGAAGGCCCAGCGTCGCTCGATCGCCGACCCCTTCAATCGTCACGGCCGGATTCGGCCGGGCACCATGCGCACCTTCCGAGGTGCCGCAATCCAGATCGCCGCCGCGGAAATAACGCAGCACGCAATCGCCAGCAGAAAGGCAAGCCGGTAGCTTCCGGTAGCATCGTGAATGACGCCCGCCACCCATGGTCCGGCCGCGCCGCCGCCGATCAATGCGACCGTAACGGTGCCAAAGATGGAGCCATAGTGCGGTCCCTCAAAAATCTCCGCGACAATGGCCCCCATGACCGAGGTCACCGCGTATCCCAGAAAACCTTGCGACACCACCATCAGGTACAGCAGTGGGCGTGACGGAGCCGGCTCAAGGGCGATCAGTGCGGCATAGCAAATCGCGAAACCGCCACATGCCGCCGTCCACACCCATTCCCGTCCGACGCGGTCGGACAATGCGCCGAGGCCAATCTGCCCGGGTATCGCAACGACGCTGACGATCCCCAGGGACCACGCCGCCACGAGCGGTGTGAACCCGACCTCGATGAGGTATTTCGTCTGGTGGACCTGGACGGCATACCAGGCGAACATCGTGCAAAAATACCCGAGAACGATCCACCAGAATCGGCTGGTGCGCAGTGCCCGTGCGGGCGTCCATTCGATGGCGGCCCAGGCAGGATCAACAACGTTGGACGTTCGGCGCCTATCGTTCACCGCGGCCGTGCGCGATGCGCCGTCCGGCAGCAATCCGATGTCCTCTGGTCTCCGCCGCAGGAGCAGAGTCGAAGGACCGATGACGAGAAGCACGAGCAGCCCCATGGTCGTGCACGATGCTCGCCAACCGTCACGACCGATGATCGTCTGCAACCAGGGCAACAGAACGATCGCTCCGACACCGGCCCCGGAGAACGCGACGCTGATGGCCAGGCCACGGCGGCGCACGAACCAGTTCGGCAGGAAGAGCGAATGCGCCGTGTAGGTCATGAGGCCTGCGCCCACAGCGACCAGGACACCGAGAGTTGCATAGAGCTGCCATGGCTTCTCGATCGCCGGTGCCATGAGAAGCCCAATGCTCATCAGGCACACGCCACTCCCGATGACGACCCGCGGGCCGTTTCTGTCCATGAGCCGGCCAAAGATCGGTGCAACGACTGCGGAAACCAGGAAGCCGAAGGAAAAGGCACCGGCGACAAGCCCTCGATCCCAGCCGAACTCATCGATGAGTGGCGGCAACAGCAATGAGAATGCCGTGCGCGCCGTCACCGCGATCGCCATCGTCACGAACGCGATTCCGACGATCAGCCACCCGTAATAAAACGGTAATCGCAACGACCAATGACGCAGCGCGACTTTCATCCGATATCTCTCAGGACGCCAGATCGATCGCCCAGATCGATCGCGTTGAGCGGCGGTTCTCCCCTTGCTGTCCGCCCGATGTTGTCCGCGATCAGATTGGCCCGAGCATCGAGCATGCCCTCCGTCCAGCCGGATACGTGCGGGGTCATGATCACGCACCCGAGCTCGTGAAATGGCTGTGTCGCCGCTGGTCTTGGCTCAGCCGAGGTCGGATATCGGTACCAGACATCGAGCGCCGCACCCGCGAGGCGATCTGACGCAAGCGCGCGGTAGAGCGCTGCTTCGTTGCAGATCTCGGCGCGCGCGACATTGATCAGGAACGCTGTCGGCTTCATCAACCGCAGGCGCCGATCATCGATCAGGTTGTGCGTCTCGGGCGAGAGCGACAGCGTGATGGCGAGGTAGTCCGCCAGTCGCAGAACGTCATCGAGCCGCTCCGGACCGCCAATGAACGAGATGCCGCCAGTACATCCGTTTGGACATCCGTTTGGGCTTGTCGTCGCACGGCACACACCTGCATATCAAAAGCTGCCGCGCGGCGGGCGAGCGCCTGCCCGATGTGGCCAAATCCCAGAATGCCAAGGGTTTTGCCTGCCAGCTCCGGCCACAGTGGCGGTGCGGCCGCACCGACGGCCCACTGACTTTCCCATTGACCTTGACGCAGCCTGGCGTCGAGGCGTCCGAACGATCGCGTAAGCGCAATCATCGCGCCAATGATGTACTCGGCGATGCCAGCCTCATGACCGTAAGCATTTGCCAGACACGTGCCCGGCCGCAGCGCGTCGCGGTCGATGCGATCGAGACCGGCGCCCGGCACCTGCACCAGACGAAGCCGCGGTGCGGCCCGCGCCATGCGTGCCGAGAACCCCATCGAGACCAGCACATCGACATCGCCCAATCGCGAGACGATGCCGGCCTCGTCATCGACTATGACCTCGCACGGCAGCGACAGGCGTGCTCGCACGGCTTCCGCGATCCGCACGGCGAATGGCCCGGCAAATGCGACTTTCATCATCCAACCCGCATCCAATCCCGCTCTGGCGGCAAGCTGGCGGCGCCGAGCCACCAGCGTTGCAACTGCCGTTCTGCCTCTGCACTATCGCGGCGTTGAAGCATCGATCAACTACATGCCAGGTAGTCATGAAAGCCCGACCCAGCTTTTCCCCGCGTCTCGTTTGGTGGCGAAAGCGGCGTGGCCTCTCGCAGCTTCAGCTCGCGATGGCGGCGGACTGCTCGCAGCGCCACATCAGTTTTCTGGAGATTGGTCGCACAAGACCGAGCCGAGAGATGGTGTTTCGCCTTGCGGCGGCCCTCGATGTTCCATTGCGGCATTCGAATGAGCTGCTGCTTGCCGCGGGCTATGCGCCCGTGTGGACCGAAACCGAGCTCGGCGCGCAGGCGCTCGCCCCGATCCACAACGCCCTCGACTACATGCTGACCCAGCAAGAGCCGTTTCCCGCCGTCGTCGTAGACCGCCGCTGGAACGTGCTGCAAGCCAACAACGGCGCGATCGCTTTGGTCGAGTTCCTCGTCGGACCGGTCATTCCCGGCGTCGCGCTCAACCTCGCCGATGCCTTGGTTGCCCCTGACGTGCTGCGGCCGCACCTGTCGAATTGGGCGGAAATTGTTCGTTATTTTCTGCGGAGCGTGGAGGCTGACGCGGCTGCGGACGGCACTGCCGAGACGGCCAAGTTGCTGGAGCGACTATTGAATTACAAGGACGTACGATCCGTGATGTCACCTGTCGTGCCGCTCGCCACTGAAGGCCCGGTGCTGCCGATGCACTTTCAGAAGGGCACCACCAAGCTACGGCTGTTCACGACGATAGCGACACTCGGCACGCCCCAGGACATCACGCTGCAAGAGCTGCGCATCGAGAGTTTCTTTCCGATGGACGACGAAACGCGTGACATATTTCGTAACTGGGCTGCATCGGCCAAGCAGAAACCACCGACTTCGTAGCTTTATACCAACGACACTAAACATTGACGCACGGGCCGCTAGCCCCGGTCATGCCAGCATGACGACGTGGGTATCGCACCGACCTCAGCGACGTCGCCCGGAGATCCCCGCCGTCCGCTCAGAACGCAGCAAGCCTCGTCCGGCCATCCGCCGCCACCTGGCGCGTGCCGGCCCCATTCCCGATCACCGCGAACGGCGCCCAGAAGAACGGATGCGCCAGCGCCGCCGGCATGGAGTGACCGGCCGCATCGAGCATCCCCAACTCCGCCCCGCGCATCGCCGCTGCCACGCCATCGGCCGGCGCTTCATGCAGTCGGCGTAGCGTATCCACAACCAGATAGGCGGCCGCCTGGTCATTGACCGACCAGTGCGTCACCAGCAGCGAGCGCGCCCCTGAGTAGAAGAATGCCCGCGCCAGACCTGACAGGCTCTCGCCGGCCACCGCGCCACCCGGCCCGCCGGAGTTGCACGCCGAGAGAATGACAAGGTCCGCGTCCAGATGCAGCCCGACGATGTCGCTCGCCGTCAGCAGCGCCCCCGACGCATCGCGCGCCCCCGGCGGGTCGGACGTGACGATCGCCGGCTCATCCACACAGCGCAACTCGGCGGGCAGCAGCGCATGCGTGGCGAAGTGCAGGATGCGGTAGTCCTTCAGATCGGCACGCTCCACCGCCGGAACGGTGAAGTTGGCGTTCAGCATCTCATCGGACGGCGACGCGCCAAGCACCACGCGCGCGGCATTCAGCTCGCGCAGTGCCGAGGCCAGCGGCGGCAGCGATGCCAGCAGGGCGGCGCTGTCGCTGCAAACCGCGGCCGGGAAGCTGGCGCGCGCCTGCGCCAGGGTCACCGGACGGAAACCGCCGAAGCCCAACCAGGGTTGCGGCGCCGCCGAGACCCCCGCCTTGCGCAGCGCAACGAAGTTAGCCGCCGAGGGCACATGCGCCACGCTGACCTGCCGGATCAGCCACGGCGCGCTCGCTAGTTCGTTTGCGCTGGCGGGACCGGTCAGCAGCACCGCGAACGGCAACGCGAGCAACGGGCCGGACGGGGCCACCACCAGCGCCTTCGCACCACTAAGCTGCGGCGCCACCGGACCCAGCGTATCGGTGTACAATGCCTGCGATGCCGCAACGTTGAAGGTCGGCAGCTTATCGGTGGTCATCTCGATGCTGCCACGCACCTGGCGGACCAGCGCGGTGATCGTTGCCTCATCGCCATGCACCGGTTTCGCGGTGATCATTCCATCACGCAAGAGGAACGTCCAGCCGCCATGGCCGGTCAGCGTGATCGCTGCAAACGCCTCACCCGGCGCCAGCGCCTTGAGCACGTCGGCGGCGGGAACCACCTCCTGCACGAGCTGGCCGTAGTTCGGCGCGGCGGCCTGCAGCGCTCCGTCGGCATCAGCCAGTTCGCTCTGCGCGGCCGCGATGCTCTTGTCGAGATCGGCCGGACTGAGCTCTCCGGCAGATTGTTGCACCGTACCGGGCGGGGCGGGATGCGCCAGCGCGTCACGCCTGCGGTAGAGGTCCGCGAGTTTCTGTGCCGCGTCCTGGCGCCGGCGGATCGCCTCGGCGACCTTGGGGTCATGTGTCCCAGCCGCCAGCCGAGCCGCGGCCTCGCCGATCTGCCGGCTGGTGATGCTGCCCTGCGCAAGCTGTGCGGCCTCGAACATCCGCGCCAGCAGCGGTTGCCCGTGCGACGGATCGCGCTCCGCCGAGGCGGCCTCGGCCGTCAGACATGGTTCCAGCAGCGTCGAATCGATGCCCGCGCGCAACTGGCGCAGCAGCGTGGTCGCCTGGTCGCACAGCGCGATGGCTGGGTCAGGCTTGCCCTGTCGGACATAGTCCGCCGCCTGCAGCAGTTCGGTTTCTGCCACCGGCCTGGTCTGCGGCAGCACCTGGGTGAAGTCCTGCTGCGAGCGCGCGAGCCGGGCCTCGGCCAGACCCGCATTTCCGGCGGCGGCGTTGGTCGTGGCGACGGTGCGGGTCAGGCGGGCGCTGACCAGCGGGACCTCCATCCGGTTGGCGGAAGCCAGCACCTCGGCGCGGGCGATCGCGGCACTGCTCTCGGCGGGGCGGCCCATCAGCCGCAGCGCGATCGCGCGATAGCGCAGCGTCTCGATCAGGCCCATCAGCGCGGACTGCGCGGTCGGATCGACCATGAGACGTTCGCTCGGCAGGTTGGCAAGGTCGCTGGCCGTCGTGCCGGAGGACGCCAGTTGTATCGGTCGCGCCGCGCTGGCGTTCAGGCTCTCCGGCGGTATCAGCGGCAGGTAGGCGGTTTCGGCGCGCGCCAGTAGGGCCAAGGCCTCGTCGTTATGGTCCTGGTTCAGCGCATGCAGCGCCCGATAATGCAGCAGGCGGGCGGGCGCCGCCTTGTCGGTGGCGCGCGGCGCCAGCGTGTCGGCCTGCTGGAACAATGTGTCGGCCTCGGCGAAGCGGCCCTGGTCGGACACCTGCAACGCAAGGTGCATCAGCGCGTTCACCGTGTCGGGATTGTTCTGCCCGAGTGCCTTCTGCTGCACGACCAGCGCGGCGCGATAGGCGGTTTCAGCGGTGGCGAAGCTCTCGGCCAGGTTGGCGCGGGCGCCGAGCGCCATTAGCCGTTCATACTCGCCGACGTCGCTGGCACTGAAGGCGCGCGCCGCCAGCCGCGTGGCCATCAGCGCATCGACCGCGGAGGGCGGCAACACAGAAGTGCCGGCCGTCGCACGACCCGACAGCACGCCGATCGAGCGTTCCATGACCGGCAGGCTCGAGGTGATCCCGTCCGCCAGATAGACGCGGCCGCCCACCGACGCGACCAGTCCGACCTGCGGCCAGCCGCCGACACGGCGCGTGCACTGCAACAGCTCGGCCGGTTGGCCATCCAGTATGCTGCTGCCGACCGGTGGCGCGCAGGTGTAGCGAAGTTCGAGCGTATTGCGCCACGCGCCGCCGCTCGCCAGTTCGGCGGGTGAGGCAGTGGACGCGGGCATGAAGCGGATGCGCGCGGCCGGAAGCTGCCAGGCGCCGCAATACACATCGACCGCGTCGGCCACGTCGGACGGCAACTGGGTGCAGCTTTCGCCGCTGGCGTCGTTGCCCAGAGCGACGCCCTTCGCGGCCTCGGCGGACACCGGATTGCCGCCGGTATAGGCCGTCGGCGGCGGCCGCGCGCAACCCGCCAGCAGGCCGGTCAACGCGCACGCGATGATGAGGACTCGCATGGTCAGTAATCCACGTATGAAACGTTGGGGGGGACCACGTCGGGGTCGGTCAGCGCGCAACTCGGACCGGACCCATTGGGCGGAGCCACGCCGGGCTCGGCTAGCGTGCATGCAGGCGTGGCCACCGGGTCGGCGAGCAGCACCAGCGGCGTCAGGCCGATCAGCGGCGGCGGCGCCCCCGGCAGGAATGGGAAGAGCGTTCCCAGCACCGCCGTATCGTTCTGCTCTTGCGACGGCGTGCCGCCCAGGCACGCCGGCGCGCCGATGTCGCAGCCGTTGAACAGGTATGCCCCGTTCACCGACGGCTGGATGAAGCCGGACGCCGCCGCGACTTTACCGCTGATGCCGTCGATGGTGCCAAACAGGTTGGCGCTGCCGGGCGCGTCATACGTCACGTTGAGCGCCCTGACGAAGACATCGCCGCCGGCGGTCCCGGCGCCAAGGTTGAGAATCAGCCAGCCGGACCCCGCCTGCAGGCCAAGTGGCGGATCGAACAGCGCGCTCTTGGTGATGCTGATCTGCAGCGTGGGCGTTCCGGCGCCCTGACCGAGCAGCGTCGACGTGCCGACCTGGGTGAACGTCGCGGCCTGGATATAGGCGCCGGGCGCGCCGTTCGACGGTTCCTGCGCGGCGATCAGAGGACCGGGCTTGCTCGGGGGCGTGACGCCGCCGGTGACGATCGATGCGCCGCTGGCCAGCGTGATCTGGCTCGTCGGCGCACTCAGTGTGATGTCGGTCGCGTTAAGCACGCTGCTGACCAGCAGGTTGCTGCCGTCGTCCAGCGTGAAGGCGGGGGCGGTGAAGCCGTCCAACGTTGCCACCTGGTTGCTGCCCGGTGTCGCCCCGATGAGACCGACCGCACCCGCGGCCGAGCCGGTCAGTGTGCCGGCGATCAGTGTTCCGCTCTCGGCGATCCCGCCGGTGGTAGCGGTGAGGGTCGTCGTGCCGGACCCGCCATCGCTGACCAGGCCCGGGATCGAGATCGCGCCGGCGGTCAGGGTGACCGCGCTGGTGGCGCTCAGGCTGCCGCCCACGGCCAGGCTGGTGGGCGTGCTGCCGGCGGCGCCCCCGATCGTCACCGTGGTTGCGCTCACCGCGCCGGTAACGCTCAGCGGACCGGTGTCCGACAAGGTCAGCGGATTGCCGCTTACCGCGAAGCCACCCAGTGCGGCGATCGCGTTCGCGGTTCCGGCAAAAGTCGCCGCCCCGCCGGTTACGCCGCCGGTGCTCTGCAACGTCCCGGCAATCAGCGTCGCACCAGCGTCTTCGTTCACGCCGCCCGCGCTGGTCAGATCCACCGTCGCGCCGCTTTGTCCCAGCAGCGAGTTGCTGTTCAGCGCAATGCCGCTGCCGCCGGCCGACAGCGCGATCGTCGGCGCCGTTACGTTGCCGATCAGCGTGATGCCAGTAGGTGTGCTACCGGCTGCACCGCCGATCGTCAGCGCGCTCGCGGTCACCGGACCTGTGACGTTCAGCGCGCCGGTGTCCGACAGGCTCAGCGCGTTGTTGTTCACCGCGAACCCGACCAGCGTGGCGATCGCGTTCGCGGTGCCGCCAAAGTCCGCCGGCCCGCCGGTCACGCCGCCCGTGCTCCGCAGCGTCGCGGCGATCAGCGTCGCGCCGGCGACCTCGTTCACACCGCCGGCGCTGGTCAGGTCCACCGCCGCGCCGCTCTGCCCCAACACCGACGTACCGTTCAGCGCGATGCCATTGCCGCCAGCCGACAGCGTGATCGCCGGCGCCGTGACGTCGCCGAGCAGCGCGATGCCCACGGGCGTGCTGCCGGCGGCGCCGCCAATCGTCACGGCGCTGGCAATCACCGGACCGGTAACGCTCAGCAGACCGGTGTCGGACAGGCTCAGCGCGGCGTCGGTCACCGTAAAGCTTCCCAGTGTGGTGACCGCGTTCGCGGTTCCGCCAAAGTCCGCCGGCCCGCCGGTCACGCCACCGGTGCTCTGCAACGTCCCGGCGATAAGCGTCGCCCCGGCCACCTCGTTCACGCCGCCCGCGCTGGTCAGATCAATCGTTGCCCCGCTTTGCCCCAACACCGAGGTCCCGTTCAGCGCGATCCCGCCCACCCCGGCGCTCATATCGATCGTCGTCCCAGTGAACTGCGCGGCGCCATTCAGCGCGATCCCGCCGCTGCCGGCGGTCAGCGACAGGGTGCCGCCCGCGCCGATGCTGCCGGTCGCGGTGATACCGGTGGGCGTACTGCCGGCCGCACCACCGACCGTGACCGCGCTGGCGATTACCGGACCGGTGACGTTCAACGTGCCGGTGTCCGACAAGGACAGCGGATTCCCAGTCACCGTGAAGCTGCCCAGCGCCGCGATCGCGTTCGCGGTCCCGGCAAAATCCGCCGGCCCGCCGGTCACGCCACCCGTGCTCTGCAACGTCCCGGCGATCAGCGTCGCACCGGCGACCTCATTCACGCCGCCCGTGCTGGTCAGATCGACCGTTGCGCTCGTCTGCCCCAACACCGAGGTGCCGTTCAGCGCGATTCCCGCCGCCCCGGCGTTGAGATCGACCGTCGTGCCGGTGAACTGTGCGGTGCCGTTCAGCGTGATCCCACCACTGCCGGCGGTCAGCGACAGGACGCCGCCCGCACCGATGCTGCCCGTTGCAGTGATCGCGGTCGGCGTACTGCCGGCCGTACCACCGATCGTCACCGCGCTGGCGATCACCGGACCGGTGACGCTCAGCGCACCGGTATCCGACAGGCTCAGCGAGTTGCCGGTCACCGTGAAGCTGCCCAACGTGACGATCGCGTTTGCCGTGCCGCCAAGGTTCGCCGGCCCGCCGCTGATCCCGCCGCTTTGCAGCAACGCTGCCGTCAGCGTCGCGCCGGCGACCTCGCTAACACCGCCCGTGCTGGTCAGATCGACGGTCGCCCCGGTCTGGCCCAGCACCGAGGTGCCGTTCAGCGCGATCCCGCCCGCCCCGGCGGTCAGATCGACCGTCGTGCCGGTGAACTGTGCGGTGCCGTTCAGTGCGATCCCGCCGCTGCCGGCGGTCAGCGAAAGGACGCCTCCAGCGCCGATGCTGCCGGTCGCGACGATACTGGTGGGCGTGCTGCCGGCCGCACCACCGATCGTCACCACGGTCGCGGCTACCGGCCCGGTGACGCTCAGTGCGCCGGTGTCTGACAGCGTGAACGGGTTGCCGGTTACCGTGAAGCTGCCCAACGTGGCGACCGCGTTTGCGGTCCCGGCAAAGTCCACCGCCCCGCCGGTCACGGGGCCTGCGCTCTGCAACGTCCCGGCGATCAGCGTGGCGCCGGCGACCTCGTTCACACCGCCCGTGCTGGCCAGATCGACCGTCGCCCCGCTCTGGCCCAGCACCGAGGTGCCGTTCAGCGCGATCCCGCCGGTCCCGGCGGTCAGATCGACTGTCGTGCCGGTGAACTGCGCGGCACCGTTCAGCGTGATCCCGCCGTTGCCGGCGGTGACTGACAGGACACCGCCTGCGCCGATACTGCCGGTTGCGACGATACTGGTGGGCGTGCTGCCGGCCGCGCCACCGATCGTTACCGCGCTCGCGATCACCGGACCCGTAACGCTCAGCGTGCCGGTGTCCGACAGGGTCAGCGGATTGCCGGTCACCGTGAACCCGCCCAGCGTCGCGATCGCGTTTGCCGTGCCGGCAAAATCCGCTGCCCCGCCGGTCACGCCGCCCGTGCTCTGCAACGTCCCGGCGATCAGCGTCGCGCCGGCGACCTCGTTCACACCGCCCGTGCTGGTCAGATCAACCGTTGCCGCATTTTGCCCGAGCACCGAGGTGCCGTTCAGCGCGATTCCCGCCGCTCCGGCGTTCAGATCGACCGTCGTGCCGGTGAACTGCGCGGTGCCGTTCAACGTGATTCCACCGCTGCCCGCGGTCACCGACAAGACGCCGCCCGCGCCGATGCTGCCGGTCGCGACGATACTGGTGGGCGGTACTGCCGGCCACACCACCGATCGTTACCGCGCTGGCGGCCACCGGACCGGTGACGCTCAGCGTGCCGGTATCCGACAGGGTCAACGGATTGCCGGTCACCGTGAAGCTGCCCAGCGTCGCGATCGCGTTCGCGGTCCCGGCAAAATCCGCCGCCCCGCCGGTCACGCCACCCGTGCTCTGCAACGTCCCGGCGATCAGCGTCGCGCCGGCGGCCTCGTTCACGCCACCGGTGCTGGTCAGATCGACCGTCGCGCCCGTCTGCCCCAACACCGAGCCGCCATTCAGCGCGATCCCGCCGACGCCGGCCGAGAATGTGATTGCAGGCGCCGTCAGGGAACTGGTCAGCGTGATTGAAACAGGATCGGTGATCGAAACGCTGACCGAAGCGATCAGGCCGCCATCCAGCGAAAGCGCGATACTGTCGTTCAACGCGAAGCTGATGCTGTTGACGCCGCCCAGGAAATTGATCGCGTTGTTCGGGTTCTGCAGGGTGATCACACCGCCGTCCGCGGCCAGCGTGTTGACGGTCAGTGGCCCGCCGGGTTCGCTGATCGGGCCCTTTGCCTGCAGCAGCAGTGTCGTTGCAATGCCGGTCAGGTCGACCACCCCGTCCACCGAGACCGAAGCCGCTGAGGCAGCCGGCGTGGTCGCACCGTTCGGCACGTTGGTGAAACCACCGACCACCAGCGTGCCGGTCGGGGCGATAGCGGTCAGTAGCGGCGTGTCGATCACCAGGCCATTGCTGCCCAACAGACTGGCATTGATCGGCGAGAACGGTGCCAGCTCCACGACGCCGTTGGTGGCTGTGACGGTGCTTCCCGCCAGCGTGGAAATGGTGTCCGCGACCAGCGAGATACGATCGCCGGCTGCCGCTGTCAGTGTTGTCGGGACTACCTGCCTGATAAACCTGCCGAGTGACAAAGTGCCGTCGACGGCCGCCACCTCGAAGAACAGGTTGTTGCCACTCTGCGCTCCGGTCAGCGCCAGGTCAACGCCATCCACCAGCACGATGTCGCCGTTGGTAGCGGTAAGGGTGCCGGCTGTCCTGATCGCATTGCCGGTGTTCGCCAGCCGGAAGTCCGCGGCGGTCCCGGTCAGCGACCCGGCGGTCAGCGCCACACCGGTGCTCTCCGTCACCTGTCCGGTCGCGTCGAGCTCCAACCCGACGCCGCTCGCGCCAAAATTGCCGCCGATCGTGACCGTACTGGCGATGATGGTCGGCGATGCGTTGCCCGGCTGCGTGACCGCGCCAATGCGCAGCGTGCCGGCGGTGATGCCGGTGAGGTCCGTCAGCGCCAGCCCGCTCGGTGTGCCGAGCGTCACGGGGTTGGCGGTATCGGGCGACAATTCGAACGTGCCGCCCGCGCCGGTGTTCACCACGCCCGTTGCACCCGTGCTGCCCAGATTGACCAGAGCATTGGTTTGCAAGCCAACGGTGCCACCTGCCACCAATTCAACGGTGAAGGCGCCAAACGTGATGCCGCCGCCGGCCGATGTTTCGAGATAGACGTTGCCGGCCGATGCATCCACCAACCCGACAATCGTCAGTGCGGACAAATCGGCGATCGCGATGTTGCCGGTGGTGGCGCTGAGAGGACCCAGGTTGCTGATCGCGTTGTTGCCGTTCGGCAGGCTGATCGCCGTGCCATCCGCGGCCAGCGTGTTGACGGTCAGCGGGCCGCCGGGTTCGGTGATTGGGCCGGTTGCCTCCAGCAGCAACGTTGTCGCATGGCCGGTCAGGTCGACCGGCCCGTCGATCGAGATCGACGCCGCCGAGGCAGCGGGGCTGGTGGCCTGGGACAGCACATCGGTGAAGGCACCGACCACCAGCGTGCCGGTGCTGATGTCGCCGAGCAGGGTCGTATCGATCAGCAGGTGGGCGCCGGGGCTGCCGGCCAGGCTGACCGCGGTCGTTGTTGTAAACGGTGCCAGCTCGACCGACCCATTGGTGGCGGTGATGGTGCTGGCCGCGGTCCCCTCGGTGAGGTTGTCGGCGACCAGCGAGATGCGCGGGTTGCTGGCCGCCGTCGCGATCAGCGTCGCGCCGGTGGTGTTCGAGCCGACCTGCAGCGTGCCGCCCGCGGCGTCCACCTCGAAGAACAGGTTGTTGGCGTTCTGGCTGCCGGTGAGGACCAGCGTGGGATCGTCGACCAGCACGATGTCGCCAGCCGTCGCGAACAGGTTCGCGGCCGTGCCGATCGCGTTGTTGGCGTTCGGCAGATCGATCGACGTGCCGGTCGCAGTCAGCGTGTTGACGGTCAGCGGGCCGCCGGTCTCGCTTATCGGGCCGCTTGCCAACAGCAGCAGCGTCGTTGCATGTCCGGTCAGGTCGACCGCGGCGTCGAACTCGATCTCCCCGGCGGTTGTTGTCTGTGTGCCGTTGATCGTTACGGCGCCGAGGCGCAGCGCGCCGGCGCTCATCGCGGTGATCGCCGAGCCCCGGATCGTCAGGATGTTGTCGCCGGAGGCGGCAAAATCGATCGTATTGCCTTGGGTCGCCGGCGCGACCTCGATGGTGCCGCTCGGTGCCGTGATCTTGGAGGCACCGACCACCGACAGCAAATCCATCTGCAGCGTCACCAGTTGACCAGCCCCTGCGACGAGGGTGCCCGAGGTACTGCCAACTTCGAGGTTCGCGCCGAGTTGGACCGTGCCGCCGACGCCTGCCAGCAGGCTGACCGAGCCGCCGGTGGAGGTGATCGTCGCGTCCGGCACGGAGATCAGCGGGTTCGCCGTTGCCAGCGGCGGCGAAATCGGACCCGCGCCGCCGGTCGCCAGGATGATGTCGCCGGAGGCGGTGATCGAGCCGTTCACGATGATGCTGCCGCTGTCCTCCAGCACCACGTTCTGAGAGTTAAAGGGAGGGTTGTTGGCGTTGACCGGCCCGGTCACCGTGAGCGGTATCGAATCGACCAGTGTGAAGCTGTCGAGTGAGGAGCCGCCGACGGAGAATGTGCCAAGCGAGCCGATTGCATTGAGGGTACCCAGCAGCGACACCGATCCTTGGCTGCCGAATGGTGTACTTTCCAGCGTCGCCGCCGTGATGGTGCTGGTGCTGGCCTCGGTGATGGACCCGCCGAACAACTCCAAGTTGACCACCGACCCCACCCCACCCACCGATGCGTTGCCAGTGAACGTGATCCCGTTTGAGAACAGGGAGATCGTCGGAGCGGTCAGCACTGCGCCGGTGCCAAGGGCGAGATTGCCCAGACCGGACCCGGCGGTCAGCGTTCCCCCGGCGCCGATGCTGCCGGTGACGGTAATCGCATCGCCCGAGCCTGTCCCAATGACGTTCAGGTCCACGTCCCCCGTCGCCGTCAGCGGACCAGTGACGGCCAGCGTGCCGGTGTCCCTCAACGTGAACGTGAAGGTGCTGCTCCCACCGCCCACCGAGAACGAACCGACCGTCAACACGGTATTGTCGTTGCCGAGTGTTACCGGACCCGCCACGTTGCCCTGCAACGTCGCGGCGATGATCGCGCTGGAATCAAACTCGGTGACCCCCCCGGCGCCCGCCGTCAGATCGACCACGGCGTTGGCCTGCCCCACCACCGCATTGCCGATGAGCGAGATCCCGCCCGATCCGCTATCCAGGTTGACGGTCGCTCCGGTCAGGTCAGCGTTGCCACTCAACGTGATTCCGCCGCTGCCGGAGGTGATCGACAGGGTTGCGCCCGATCCCGCGCCGATGCTGCCGGTCGCATTGATCGCGCCGGTGGCACTGGTGGTCAGCGTAATGTCGCCGGAAGCGGTCACCGGCCCGGTGACGGTCAGCGCGCCGGCATTGCCGCCGTCGGCCAGCGTCAATGCGCCGTTGGTCACGGCGAAGCTGCCGAGCGTGCCGATGTCGTTGGTGTTGTTGCCCAGCGTCACCGATCCGGCATTGCCGGACAACGTGCCGACCGTAAGCGGGCCGCCCGGCTCGGTGATCGCGCCGCTCCCCAGCAGGTCAAGCGTTGTTTCCTGGCCGCTCAGATCAACCGACCCGTCGACCGAGACCGTCGCAGCGGAGGGCTGCGGCGCGGTCGCGTTGGCCGGGACGTTGGTGAAGCCGCCGGCCACCAGTGTGCCGGTCCCGCCGGTGTTGATGATGTTCAGGAACGTCTGATCGACCACCAGGCCGTTGGAGACGCCGATCGTGCCCCCCAGGCTGGTGTTGATCGAAGAGAACGGGGCGAGTTCCACCGAGCCGCCGACAACGGTGATGCTGCTGCCCTTTGTTTCGGTCAGGTTGTCCGCGACCAGCGAAATGCGGTCGCCCGACGCGCCGGTGAGCTTGGCCGTGGTGCCGGCGTTAAATCGGGCCGGCTGGCCGAGCGACAACGTGCCACCCGCCTGCGCCACTTCAAAGAACAGATTGTTACCGCTGAGAGTGCCAGACAGCGTCAGGTTGGCGGTATTGTCCACCAGCGTGATGTCGCCGCCGGTGTCGACCAGATCCCCTGCGACGGCAATGTCATTGGCCGTGCCAAGCAGCGAGATGTTGCCGTTCAGTCCGCCGCTGCTGGTCAGCGTGCCAGCCACGATCACGCCCGTCGCGGCCTGGGTCACCGCGCCGCCCCCGGTCGACAGATCGAGCGTTCCGATCGGGACGGTCTCACTACCCAGCGTCGAGTCCGCCAGCGCGATCCCGGTGCCGGCGCTCATCGTGACGCCGCCGTCGAAACCATCTCCCTGCTCCACCTGCAGGCTGGTCGGGCCCAACGCACGGAGCTGATTCGCGGTGATCAGGCCGCCCGTCACGCCGGACGAACCGTCGAGCGTGATCGCCCCGCTGGTCGCGGCCAGCGATATGCTGAACGCGGTGATGCTGAAGCCGCGATCGATCGTCAGATTGTTTGCCGCTGTCAGGCTCAGCGAAAAGCCGTTAAGGGAGAGTGTGTTGCTGGTGCCGTTGGTGGTGGCGACGAACAGATTGCCGGTGGCCGACAGCACGATATTGGCGTCTTCGTTCTCCAGCGTTGTCGGCGAAAAATAGGAAAAGCCCGGCGGCGCGTTGGGCGGGCTGCTGTCGGCGATCCACAGATCCGTCGGGTCAAGCAACAGCGTACCGGTCTTGCCCAGCGGCGCAGTAGCATTCACCAGCCCGGTGAGCGTCAGGACGTCGCCCGAGACCTCGACGAACCCGCCATCACCGCCCTGCGGCCCACCCTTGGCGGAGATATTGCCCGCCATGCTGGTCGACAGGCTCGACAGCACGGTGACCCGCCCGCCGTTGCCATTGGCGGTGGCATTGGTGGCGATGCGCGCCCCCTGGGCGACCTGCACCGTCTGCGCCGTCAGCGCCGAGGCCGTCCCCGGCCCGCCTTTCGCCCGTGCCAGCGTGGTGCCGATCGCCACCGTGCCGCCACCCGCCGCGCCGGACGCGTTGATCCGCGATCCCGCGGCCAGCACCACCCCCTGGCTCGCGTCAGCCTGCACCTGTCCGCCGACACTCCCCGGCGCCCGACCTTCCGCCGTCACCACGCCGCTCAGCACGATCGACCCGCCAAGCCCGCCCAGCACCACCGTTCCAGCCTTCGGCCCAACGCTGTCCGCGCTGATCTTCCCGCCCGCCCGCACCAGGTCCTGCACCAGCCCGTCGGCCTCGCGCGCCGTGAGCTGGACCGTTCCGCCGTCGGCCCGGATCACCCCCGTATTGGTCACCAGCGCCGTCACCGGCTTGCCGCCCGGCCCGGTCGGGGCCTGCGTCACCGCGTTGCCGACATCCAGCGACAGCAGTCCGTCGCCATACATATCGAGCGTCGCCGTCTTCGCCCCGGCCAGCACCACCTGGCCCAGCTTCGCCGTGATCACCCCCGAATTGACCACCTGCGGCGCTACCAGCGCCGCCAGCCCCGCCTGCCCAACCGTCAGCGTCCCCTGGTTCACCACCGCCGCGTTCGGCTGCGCCGCCTGGTCGAACACCAGCTTGCCAGCCATGAAGTTGACGTTGCTCATCCCGGCCGCCGAGACGATCAGCCCCGCCGTGTTCACCTGCGCGCCCTGGTAGAAGATCACGCCGGACTGGTTGATCAGGATGATCTGCCCGTTGGCGTCGATCCGCCCGGCGATCTGCGACGGGTTCGGACTGATCACCCGGTTCAGCGCCACCGCGGATGACGACGGCTGCACGAAATCCACCGTCTGGCGCGACCCGACATTGAAGCTCTGCCAGTTGATCGCCGCGCGCTGGCTGCTTTGCGTGATCGTCGTCGTGCTCGCGCTGCTGCCGATCGAGGCACTCCCCGCCGTCACCACGCCGCCGCCCGGGCGCGCGTTCGGCGCGGGCTGCGCCCGGCCGGGGGTGGCAAAAACCAGCAATGTGCTTGCCTGCAACGCCGTTCCCAGCAGCAGCGCGGACCGGCTGCGTCGTGCCGTCCCAAGCAGTCTGACTGGCTCCTGCCTGTCCCGTGTCCGCCGCCGTCCATACGCCATCCAAGTTTCCTCCGTTTCGGACGGGCTGGCGCTGCGGCGTTTTCTCCCCCGCAGGCCTCGATTTAGTACCCGTACCAACACCCGCCAGTAGAATGCACCGCCATATAGCCCCGAAACGCCCGCCCCGGACCCGGTGGGAAAACGATTGAACCGGGCCAGGCCTTCGAAATCCAGCTCCACGCGCGACGTGACCTGCATGCGCATACCACCGCCAGCGGAAGTGAGGTGGACATTCGGATCAGTTGACTGATTGTTCCAGGTCTCACCCCAGTCGTAGAACAGGTAGAACTGTGTTGAGGCATCCGGCGGCAGGCGGACCGCGCTCAAGTCAAGCGCGGTATTGAGCTGCAGCTCCGCGGTAGCAACGAGCGCCTTATCGCCGGTGACCTGCCCCGAATAGTAGCCGCGGGTATACTGCATGCCGCCCAGGTAGAACTCCTCCGACAGTGGCAGAATGTCGCCGGTGACCTGTCCGGAAACCAGCCCCATCAGCGCCAGCGACGAGCCCTGCCATGGGCTGAACAGTGTCTGGGTACGGCTGAGCTGGAAGTCGAACTTGGTGAAATTGGTCTGCTCGCCCAGCCGCGCTGCGTTCGGCGCGTTGCTGGGCGAGGCGCCGAGGATTTGCAGGCCCTGGGAGACGCGGGCCGAGACGGAATTGAGTGCCGAACGGTCGGCGCCCAGCAGCAGATCCGTCATTGCGTAGTCGGCGCTCAATCGCAGGACGCGCAACGAGTCGTAGCTGCTCTGCACCGATGGGGTGCCGAGATCAACGATCGATTGGATGCCGTCGAAGGTCAGGTGCAAATTGAGCGTCTGCTGGCGTGAGCGGATCACCGGGTAGCTCAATTGTGCGCCGAACACATCTGTCGTGCCCATATAATTCTGCAGGGCGAGCGGGCCGGTCGGTACGGTTGCCCCGGCACCGCCATAGACGCGCAGCTTGAGGCCTGATCCGCCGAGAAACGTCTCGATGGCGGCCTGGCCGAACGTCTCGCTGTTGGGGAAGGTGTGATAGAGTTCGACCTCGCTCCGCTCGCCGAACTCGCTGAAGCTGTTGAAGTCGACGACGCCGAGCGCCTCGATCGGTCCGGTGTTGACGAAGGCGCGGTTGTCGACCGTGGCGAGGCCCGATACCGCCTGGCGGCTGACCTGGGCGATCAGGTTCAACGCACCCGGGTCGTCGGCGGAAGGTTGCAGGACCGCGTGCAGCGTGACCCCCGGAACGTCCTGGGCCAGCAGCAGGAAGCGCTCGAGCGTCGCCGAATTGATCGGCTGCACCTCGGTCAGGTGATTGAGGAAGCGCAACACCTGCGTGCCGGCCGGGCCGATATCGCCGTCAAGCTTGACGCTGGCGATGTGTCCCTCGGTGACGATGTAGCGCAGCCGGCCGCTGGGAACATCGAAGTTGACCGAAACGGCCGACAGCACGTAGCCGTCGGCGCGGTAGCGCTGCAGGATCGCGATGCGTGCGGCATCGATCTGTGTCAGCGGGACGGCTGGGCCGACCAGCCCGGCGGTCAGTGCCGTGATGTCCGGCAGCGGATAGGCGGTCACACCTTCGACCGAGACCGAGGTCACCCGCACCGGCTGGGCCGGCACTTCCGTGCTCGGTGCCGGCGCTGGGGCCGTCAGGCTTGGGGCCGAAACGGACGGCGGTGTCGGGGGCAGGATGCGCGGGATCGGCGAGCCCTGCGGCACCGCCGTGGGCGAGGTCTGCGCGACGGCAGGAGCTGGCAGGGCAGACGCCACGAGCAACGCGGCCAGGCCGATCATGCCCGGTTTTGGCCCAGTCTGGCTCAGCCCAGTCTGGCTCAACCAAGCCCGGCGGGCCCTGCCACCGTTCCGGTCGTTCTGCTTTAGGACGTTCACGATCCGCACAATCTTGCTCCGTGGTCACGCGGTCGCTCAGCGCGGCGCGTCAGAACACCATACATTCCCAAAATGAAGCCAATCACGTATGCGCGCACACGCCATCCGGCTCGGTGAAGGTGCCGGGCGAGCGCCGGACGGCAGCGCGACGATCAGCCGATCGTCGGTATGGCTGTCCCATCGTTGTCATCGAGTCCCCACCTGATCGTCCCCGCGCGATCGTTATTGCGCTTCACGCTCGGCTTCTCGCGAGCCTTGTGCCTTGTAGCCAGACGCGCCCGGCGGCGTCCACAAGGTTCGCCTGTGGGGAAGCTCGCCCGGTCCTGTCCGCGCAGGTTGGCTTCACGTGACTATCGAGTCGCGAATCGTACATGATTCGCAGGACGGTGTCTCCATTCGCGAAACGGTGTCTCCCCGGCGTCCGCATCCCGCATCTCAGGCCGGGCGGCGGGGTCCGTCATCCGGATCGAACCCCGACCGAGACGACCATCCAGCCGCTTGCACACCCGCTCGCCGACATTCGCGGTAAACGGTGCCTCGTGGGCCGGTTTGATACGCCGCCGCGGGCAACTACCGCACGCCTGCGAGCAGGCCGCCATCCACCGGAATTGTCGTTCCGGTGATGTAGGCGCCACGCGGCGAGACCAGCAGCGCCACCAGCGCGGCAATGTCCGCCGGCGTGCCGACCCGGCCGAGCGGGATCCCGGCGGCGAAGTCGCCCATCACCTTGCCCGACTGCTCGGTGACCCTGTGCAGCCGCGGCGTCTCGACCAGGCCGGGGGCGATGGTGTTGATCGTGATGCCGTCACGGCCAAGCTCGATCGAGGCGGTCTTGGCGAAGCCCATCACCGCCGCCCAGGTGGCCACTGACAGCCCGAACCCGGGTTTCGGTTCCAGCATCGAGATAGCGGTGATGTTCAGGATGCTGCCGCCGCCCGCGGCTTTCATGTGTGGCACCACGGCGCGCGTCAGGCGGACGACGCTCATCAGGTTCTGCTCAACGGCCTTGCGCCAGGCCTCGTCGTCGAACTCGAGCAGCCCCCCAAGCGGCGGCGCGCCGTCGTTGTTGACCAGAGCGTGCAGCGCACCGAAATGATCGACCGTCGTTGCAACCGCGCGCTCGCAATCCGCGGCGCGGCGGATGTCGCACTGGATCGGCAGGACCTCGGCCCCCGTCTCGCGCGTGATCCGTTCGGCGGCGGTTTGCAACGCCGGCGTGCGGCGCGCGGTGATGGCCAGGCGCGCGCCTTCTTCCGCCAGCGTGTGCGCAATGCCGTAGCCGATGCCCTGGCTGGCGCCGTTGACCAGCGCGACGCGTCCGGCGAGCCCAAGATTCATTGCCGCGCGGCGCCCGCCGTCAGGTCGTGACCGAACTCGGCCAACAGCCGTTCGGCGTTACGGTAGAACAACTTTTCGAGTACTTGATCGGACAGGCCGAGCTGCGCCCAGTCGGCACGCAGCCGATCATAGGTCAGCAACGGATAGTCGGCGCCGAACATGACCCGGTCCTGCAACCGGCGCGCGATCTCGCGTTTCAGCTCATCGGTCAGATAGCGTGGCGACCAGCCGTGCAGCTCGTACCAGACATTAGCCTTATGCAACAGAATGGCGATCATTTCGGACTGCCACGGCCAGGCGGGACGGCCGGCGATGATGGTCAGCTCGGGAAACCGAGCCGCTACCAAATCGAGATGCCGCGGGTGGGAGTGGTCGAGCACGATGCCCATGCCGCCGCGGAAGCCGGCGCCGAGGCCGGTCGTCCCCACAAAGATCAGCACCGGCACCCTGGCCTGGATGCACAGATCGTAGAACGGGAACCACGCCGGATCGCCTGCTGGCAGGCCGCCGCCACCCGACGCGCACAGTCCGACGAAGCCCGAGGCTGCGTCCAGACAGCGACGGAACTCGGCGAGCGCCGGCGTACCAAGTTCCGGCTGGAAGTGTAGCCAGTTGCCAATGATCACCTCTGGGAAACGGCGCTGCGTCGCGAAGGCGTAATCGTGCAGCGGTGCCGCTTGCTCGAGCGGAACGAATTTGGTGAAGCCGAAATCGAGGATGGCGCGGACGTTCGCCTGCGCGAAGTCGCCCGCCATCTCTTCCTCGGTGCGATACGATGGGCTCGATCGCCAGGTACCGTGTTGCCGCGCCAGTTCGGCCTCGGTTTGCAGCACATAGCCGCGCCGCGTGGCCCAGTGCGAGTGCAGATCGATAATACGCATCGTTCCGGCCGCGCCGCTCATGCTGTTGTCCCCGGGGCGGTCGTACTCGGGGTCGTACTCGGGGTCGTACTCGGGGTGGTCGTCCCTTGGGCGGTTGTGCCCTGAGCCGTCGTCCCCTGGGCGGATCGCAGCCTGCCCAGGATCAAGGCGCGCAACGGCTCTTTCTGGATCTTGCCGGTCGGCGTGCGCGGCAGGTCAGCCAGGACCTCCACCACCTCGGGCAGCTTGTAGGTGGCAATCTTCGGACGCAGGAAACCCACCACGTCGTCAAAGCCCAGCGTACGTCCGGGGCGCGGCACCACGCAGGCGCAGGTGCGCTCGCCGAGCCGCGCATCGGGGATGCCGATCACCGCCGCGTCCGCGATATCCGGATGCTGGTACAGCACTTCCTCGATCTCGCGCGGATAGATGTTGGCGCCGCCGCGAATGATCATTTCCTTCTTGCGCCCGACGATGCGCAGCAGGCCGTGCGCGTCGAAGGTGCCCAGGTCGCCGGTGCGGAACCAACCATCCGCGGTGAAGGACCGAGCATTGGCGTCGGGATTGTTATAGTAGCCGATGGTGACGGAGGGACCGTGCGACAGGATCTCGCCCACCGTGCCCGGCGGGCATTCCCGATCGTGCTCATCGAGGATCTTCGACTGTACCTCCGGAATCGCCGGGCCGCACGTGCCGCACACGGCCTCGGGATCGTCGGTCGGCCGGGTCCAGCTCTGAAAACCGGTTTCCAGCATGCCGTAGAGTTCCAGCAGATCGCCGCGCAGATGGGTGCGGAAGGCGCGGATCACCTCGATCGGACAGGACGCGCCGCCGGTGACCACGGTTTGCAACGACCCGAGATCGAACCGTTCGATATCAGGACTGTTCAGCATTGCTACCAGGTGCGCCGGGGCGCAGCAAAAATAGCTGACCCGTTCGCGCTCGATCAGCCGCATCGCGCCGACCGCGTCGAATACATCCAGCATGATCAGCGCGCAGCCAGCCACCAACGCCTGAAGGACGTTCAGCAGGCCCCAGTTCATCCCGGCCGGCAGGAACACCAGCACGACGCTGTCGCGCGTGATGGCGTGGCCGCGATTGGCAAAGCGGACCGCGCTGTTCGTCGTGTTGTGAAGGTGCAAGACGGCCTTCGGGTCGCCCGTGGTGCCGGAGGTGAACGCAACGCGTGCCAGGCCATCGCCATGCGGACGACGCGCGCGCAGCGCCGAGTCCGAGACTTCAACCGGCCCGTCTCGATCGAGCCCGGTCTGGTCGAGATACGTGCGCAGGTCGAAGATGCCGTCAGGCACATCCGATCCCACCGCCATCACGTAGCGCAGCCCGGGCAGGGCGGGGCGCATCTCGCGTACCATCGCCAGGTAGTCGAAGCGGCGGAACGCCACCGGGCAGATGAAGGCGGCGGCGCCGGTGTAGCGCAGCACGAACTCGATCTCGCGCGAGCGGAAGTCGCTGTGCACCTGGCAGAACGGGATGCCCGCAAGCATCGCCGCGTTGACCACGATGGCGAACTCGGTCCAGTTCGGCAGTTGCAGCGCGACGACGTCGTCGCCGGTCAGGCCGAGACTGATGAACAGGCAGGCCAGGCGGCGGCTGCGTTGCGCATACGCGGCATAACCAAGCCGCACGCGGGCATCGACGAGCGCCAACCGATCGGGTTGCTCACGCGCATGGCGTTCCAGCAGGTCCAGCGTCGTTCCGTCCGTCCAATATCCGGCGCGCCGATAGGCGGCGATCTGCTCCGGCGCGTGGCGGATGCTGTCGATCTTCACGGCGCCTCCCCGCATCGCGCGGTGTTGGCCGCTTGCGGGCCTTGCGCGATTTTGAAGACGCTTGCATCGACTGGGTCGGCTGTCAAAGCCGGCGCCTCGATCGAAACGTTTGGCGCAAATTGGCGCGCCCTACTGGACTCGAACCAGTGACCCACAGCTTAGAAGGCTGTTGCTCTATCCATCTGAGCTAAGGGCGCTCAAGGGGTTAGCCGCCGTTCATTGCGATTTCGGGGCGGTGGTGACCGTATGGTGACCACAAATGAGCCAAGCGCCGCCGTAGTTCTCTTCTTGCGCGCACGCCGATCCACATGTTGCCTTCCCCGGCCGAATTCGCGCACCCGGCGCTGTCTGTCATGGGTACACGGTCGGCGTGCCTTGCGCTAGACTGCCGAAGTGATCGGATCGGGACGCGACCCTCGGCTTCGCCGATGCGCCGCAGTCCGTCGGCGGGCAGATGGTCCGACGGGTACCAGATCGCACAGTGCCAACTGCGTGGTGCCGCCCCTGTGCACCACCAGCCCTGCGCGCTTCTCCACGAGCAGACGCACCGACACGACGGCAGTGGCATCGGATCGGCGCAAGACAGCAGGCGGTCGGGCAGTACGAAACGCAACGCATCGGGCAGTGCCGCCTGGCGGGCATCGACGCCGGCGAATTCCGGTTAGCTCAGTTCTGCCAACAATTGAGGCACCATCCGCAGCGCCAGCTTTGGTCGGGCCGGATCTGTGCATGAACAGGCTGATCTCCAGAGCGGAGGCGATCGTCGTTTGAATGGCATTCAGGAGGTCAGGGGTTCGACTCCCCTTGGCTCCACGAGGTCGGCGCCAGATGCATTGAATTGCTTGGCATTATTTTGGCAGAGGATGTTAGTCCTACTGAGTCGCAAAAAAGTCGGGTGACCGAGGCAGATTGCGCTTGGCCCGACGCGATTGCGGTTTGGTAGCAGTGGAGATGCGAACCTTCCGGGAGGGGTGGGATGGATCTTCACGATGGGACGGGGACAGCAGCGCGGTTTCGCGCGTATGCGGCAGACCTGGGCTCGGTGTTGGGTCATGCCGACCGGGTCAGACCATTCGAGGACTACTGTGTCGGGCTGCTGTCCGCCGCGGGCCGCAAAAGCGTCGAACCACTGGCGGCGGTAACTGCGCCGGCGCGAACGGCGGCGCAGCACCAGTCGCTGCTGCATCTTGTGGCGCAAGCACCGTGGTCTGATCAGGCGGTGCTGAGCCGGGTGCGCGAGCATATGCTGCCATCCATGACCCGAACCGAACCGATCCAAGCCTGGATCATCGATGACACCGGCTTTCCGAAGAAGGGCAGCCACTCAGTCGGTATGGCGCGGCAGTATTGCGGCCAGTCGGGCAAGCAGGACAACTGCCAGGTAGCAGTGAGCCTGTCGGTGGCCACCCATCAGGGCAGCCTGCCCGTTGCGTACCAAGCTGTATCTGCCAAAGGGCTGGGCCGACGATCCGGTTCGCCGGACTGTTGCCGGTGTGCCCGATGACATTCGGTTCCAGACCAAGCCCGAGATCGCCTTGCAGCAGATGCGCCAGGCTCTGGCTGCCGGGGTTGCGCCGGGCGTCGCATTGGCTGACCCGGCGTATGGCAATGACAGCAATTTTCGAGCTGGGATCGCGGAACTTGGGTTGCCTTACGCGGTCGGCATCCTGCCCAGCACGACGGTCTGGCGGCCCGGCGAGGCGCCCTTGCTGCCGGCGCCTCATTCAGGCCGGGGCCGGCCCGCCAATCGGTTGCGCCGTGACGAGACGCATCGGCCGGTCTCGGCCAAGACGCTGGCTCTGGAGCTGGCCGCCGATGCTCGGCGGCAGATCACTTGGCGGGACGGCAGCAACACACCACTGACTTCGCGGTTCGCCCGACCGCGGGTACGCCCGGCACATGATGACGCCAAGCGGAACGAACCCGCGGTTGAAGAGTGGCCGCTGATCGAGTGGCCGGACGGCGAAACCGACCCGGACCACTACTGGCTTTCCACATTGCCGGCCGACGTCTCGTTCGAGCGCTTGGTCGATCTGACCAAGCTCCGCTGGCGGATCGAATGCGACTATCTCGAACTCAAGCAAGAGGTCGGCCTCGGCCACTACGAAGGCCACGGCTGGCGCGGCTTTCACCATCACGCAAGTCTCTGCGTTGCAGCCTACGGATTCCTGGTCTCCGAAAAGGCGACGATTCCCCCCTCAGGACCTGCCCGCGCCCGGCGAGGCTCGCAATCTGCCCTTCCCGCCAGTTACCGACCCTGAGGATCTGCCGTTGCGTGCACAACGCCACATGCCGAACTCGATCGCCACGCTGCGCTTCCGCCTCGCGCGCATTCTGCTTCACATCCTGCCACGATGACCGTGTTGCGGCCGCATGCGTCAGCGGCCGGTCGAGCAGATTGAATGACGCAGTAGGACTAACAGCCGTCGCCTCCCGTCAACCGTACCGCCCTGACCGTCTCGCCTTTGCCCGCCGCATCGGCTCAGTGGTTGAACCAACACCGGGCGGACCGCACCGGCGCGAAGTCATGCTCGCGCTCGACGCGCCGCGCGTCGACCATCCGGTCCATGCCTTGCAGGCTCGCCGAGCCGAGCAGCGCGTCCCCGCTCCTGCCCACCGTCTGGAAGGGCCACACTGGCATCACGGCGACTGGTGTCGGATCGCTGCCGGGACGGAGCGCTCGCCCTCCGTCAGCTCTGCGCCGGCGATCGGGGCACCGAGGTCGCGCGGAGGTAGACGGCGACGTCAGCGACGCCGTAGCCGAGCAGTGTCGGGTCGAGGTTGGCCGCCAGAATGAACCGGTAGGCCGGTGTCACCATCGGGCCGACGCTTGGGCGGTTTGTGGCACCATTCAGGCGGAATTCGGCGATGCTACGCAGATAGTCGTCGCGGTCGTCCAGCAACGTGCACTGCAGTTTGTCGATGCTGACGCCCACCACCTTCTTGGCGGCCGCTCAGAGCGGCAGGACTAGGCTGGCCGGCATGGCAGGGTGCCGGCACCGACCAGGATGCCCAGTACCCGCGTGGTCCCAGTGCCGTTGTCTCTCCGGGTCATGCATCGTGCACCCGCCTGCCGGAGCCGGTGCGGCGACTGGGGATCCACCAGCCGGCTGCGGTTCAATGGCGCTCCGGTTCGTTGTGCGGCTGGCCGCCATGAACGATAGCATTTAGGGTTGGTCGGGCGCTTGCTACGAAAACCCGAACAGGCCTCCGAGTGCATTTCCACGATCAAGGGGCAAGATACGATCGCCTGCACGGATGATATCGCTCGACAGATTGCAACCCTAAGGGGTCGGCTGACCGCGCTCAATCGGGAGCGGTCGGAGATCGCCGAACGATTGGGCGTGCTGGAGCGTGCGCAGGCGGCAGAGGAGGCCAAACAGCCGAGCCATCCCACTGCCCGTGTCACGATGAGTTCGCCGACTGCCGCGAAGATAGCACTTTTCCGGAGCCTGTTTCGCGGACGAGGGGATGTGTTGCCGCGCCGATGGGAAAATCCGAGAACGGGGAAAGCCGGCTATGCCCCCATGTGCCGAAACGAGTGGGTCCGAGGAGTTTGCGGAAAACCGCAGGTCAAATGTGGAGAATGCCCGAAATCAGGCTTTCGTCCCTCTCGCGGACGATGTCGTCCACTCGCATCTCACGGGGAAAGCGGTCGGCAGTTCGGCGGATTTCACTGCGGGCGTCTATGCCATGCTACCGGACGAGACGTGTTGGTTCCTTGCTGCTGATTTCGACAAGAAGTCCTGGATGCAAGATGTTGCCGCGTTCCGTGATACCGCGCGGGCAAAAGGCGTCCCGATCGCCATCGAACGATCGCGCTCTGGCAATGGCGCGCACGCCTGGATTTTCTTCGCCGAACCGGTTCCAGCGACGGATGCCAGACGCCTCGGCGCGCTTCTGGTCACGGCGACGATGGATCGTTGCCCCGACATTGGCTTCGATTCGTATGATCGGTTCTTTCCCAGCCAGGACACGATGCCCGCCGGTGGATTTGGCAATCTGATCGCACTGCCGCTGCAGAACCGGCCACGCGAGAATGGCAACAGTGTTTTCCTCGATGACGACTTCCACCCATACGAAGATCAATGGGCATATCTGTCGACGATCCGCCATTTGTCACGGCGCGAACTGACATCGATCGTGGCCGAAGCCGCCGCCGCCGGGCAGATTATGGGCGTGCGGATCCCCTCGACGGAGGAGGACGATGAACCCTGGGCCGCACTACCGTCCCGGCGCAGCAAGGAGCCATCGATCGAGGGCGAGCTACCAGCCTCGGTCGATGTCGTGCTGGGCAATCAGATTTACGTCGACCGGTCGAAGCTTCCGCCGGCGCTTGTGAACCGCATTGCACGGCTGGCAGCATTTCAAAACCCCGAGTTCTACGCGGCACAGGCTATGCGACTGCCAACGTTCGGCAAGCCACGCATCATCTCTTGTGCCGAGCTGTTCTCGAAGCATATCGCCCTCCCGAGAGGATGCCTCGACGATCTGCTGGGTCTTCTCGGTGACACTGGCATCGCTGCCGAGCTACGCGACGAACGCAAGCAAGGGCAGCTCCTCGGGGCAACGTTTCTGGGTAAGTTGACGCCGGAACAGGACGAAGCTGCCACAGCCCTCCTCAAGTACGAAACGGGGGTACTCGCGGCAACCACGGCATTCGGCAAGACCGTCATTGCCGCGAAGATGATCGCGGTGCGGGATCGGAGCACGTTGGTCCTTGTCCATCGGCGGCAGCTTCTCGACCAGTGGGTGGCGCGTCTCCAAGCCTTCCTCGACATTCCTCTGAATAAGCTCGGCGTTATCCATGGCGGGAAGAAGAAGCCGACCGGGGTCGTCGACATTGCCCTTATGCAAAGCTTGGTTCGGAAGGGCGCCGTCTCCGATCAAGTTGCCGAATACGGACATGTCGTCGCCGACGAATGCCATCATTTGTCGGCCGTGGGTTTCGAAGCCATCGCACGAGAGGCAAAGGCCCGATACGTCCTTGGCCTGTCTGCAAGGTTACCCGGAAGGATGGACACCACCCGATTATCTTCATGCAATGCGGTCCAATCCGTCATCGCGTCGATGCCAAGAAGCAAGCAGCGGCTCGACCCTTCGACCATAAGGTCGTTTTCCGGCGCACAGCGTTCCAGATCACCCGAAGCAATCCGGACGAAAAACCGGCAATTCAGGAGCTTTATGCAAGGCTCGCCCACGACCCGGATCGGAACGATCTCATCTTTAATGACATCCTGTCGGCGCTCGAGGCGGGTCGGTCGCCAGTGGTCATCACCGAACGCAAGGATCATCTCGACGTACTTGCCGGGGCGCCTGTCAAAATTCGCGAAGAACGTCATCGTTCTCCGTGGTGGGATGAGCGCTCGGCAGTCGCGGGCGGCAATCGAATCCTTGGCGACAATCCCAGACAGCGAGGAACGGATCCTGGTGGCCACGGGCCGCTTTCTCGGGGAAGGCTTCGACGATGCGCGGCTCGACACCCTATTCTTGACGATGCCAATCTCCTGGCGAGGAATTCTTGCGCAGTATGCCGGGCGGCTGCACCGTCTGCACTCTGCGAAACGCGATGTTGTCATTTATGACTATGCCGACGACAATGAGCCGATGCTCGCGAAGATGGCGGGCAAGCGGCAGTCCGGCTATCGGAGCCTCGGATACCGGGCTGTATACAGCATGAAACTTGATTTGGCTCCGCCACCCAGCGAACCAGCGCAATAGATTTCTTGCCCTCGTTGCGGATCGGTCGCCCTCACGGACACCACATAGGCACAACTAAAGCGCCTGCGATGTTTGTCCACGGCGGCGGTTTCTATCTTATTGATTTAGCTCTGATATTTTGGTTGCGGGGGCAGGAAACCACCGACAGTTGAGCGCAATGGTGGTCGCCTGCTGATGCGTCGCTTGGTGCGGCACGCCAACTAGCGCAGCACCTCGTCGCCGGCATCATCCCTGCATACGTGGGGAACAATGTGCCGCGGAAACATGGCATGATGGTCGGAAAATACTCGCCCGGCGTTTCGGTTCAATGAGGCTGCAGCACACGTGCCGCGGAAACGCTTCTGCATCGCCACAAAGCTCAGCTCGAGCACCATGCTTCAATGAGGCCATAG
>CAWGZJ010000020.1:0-68676 GCA_963826975.1 uncultured Alphaproteobacteria bacterium
GCGATGGAGGGTTTCGTCGAGGCGGAGGCGGGCTATCGCTTTTACGCCGCCGGTCAGCCGGGCAAATGGCGGATCGATCTGACGATGGGACTACGCCCGTGGCCCTGATGGTTCAAATCCGAGGTCATCACCTCAACGAATTGCTCCTCGCGGAAGGCATTGAACCGTGAGACCAGCACCTTCAATAGAACAATCTCGTTACCGAATCGCCATTAATCAGAATGGTCAAACTAATACTTACTGTTGGGCTGAGAGCAAACAAGAGGCTTATCGAGCGGCCAAAGAGAAGGCTGTATCAATGGGCTTACTAGTGAAATTCTTATTGGCAGGATTACCTCCTAAAGAAGTGCTGTAAATTACCCAAAATGTTTTGACCGTAATTTTCAATTTTAATGTTATATCGGCTTTTTTTCCCTGTTAAACGCAGGGGGATAGAATGTTTTCGCCTTCTTAATATTAATTCAATATTACTAGGGGAATTTTAAGGAGTGCCCACTATTGGAAACGCCGTAATAGCCTTGGCGACTTGCCAGGGTGGCAAGCGGAGAAAAAGGTGCCCATGGGCACCTTTTAACGAGGGGTTCCAATCATTAGTAGGGGTTTGGTTGCGTGCATGAGTGTCGTGCGATTTGATTTTGAGGGTTTTGAGCCGATTGACCACGGCTGATTTTCCCCTTGGAAATCACGATCTTGAGAACATGGCGGGGATATGAATTAAGCCGGAATTTCCTATATTTCTGTAACTCATTGATAACGTTGTAATCCTGTGTTCTGTCTCCGCACTCAGCTTTCGGATGGTAGGTTGAGCGTCCAGGATTTTCTGCGGCGTTTGAACCAAGTCTTGGGATCATGGGAGTTTAGACTGCCCTTTGTGAGGGGGTTTGCTGGCACGCCGAATGTTGCAATTGGGTGGATACTGTTGAAAAACTCTGTTTTCGGCGATGACCATAATTTGTAGAGCCGTGGGCTGGAGAATCGAAAAAAGATTTGGGGGGACGCGGAAGTTGACGTTGAAGTAGCAGGTGACCACCGTAGCCGCATTGGGGTGGCATTGAGAAGTGGTCCCCGAATTTAGGACCAACGGCTAAGTTGGAATACGACCGTTCCGTCATGATAGACGGAGCGAACCATGACCAAGAAGACGAGACGCAAGATCGACGCGGGCATGAAGGCGAAGATCGCCTTGGAGGCTTTGCGTGAGCAGGCGACGGTTGCCGATTTGGCGCTGCGCCACGAGGTCCATCCGAACCAGATTTACGCCTGGAAGAAGCAGCTTCTGGGGAACGCAGCGCGAGCTTTCGACGCGGGCGTGGGGCTCGACGCCGAGACGGCGCGCGAGCGCGAGGTCGAGAAGCTGCACGCCAAGATTGGGCAGCTCGCGGTGGAGCGGGATTTTTTAGCGCGGAGGTCCGGAAGATGAGCGCGCCGGATCGTGGAGAGATGCTCGATCGCGCGGACAAAGCCCTGTCGATTAGGCGCCAATGCGCGTTGCTTTGTGTGGCGCGCGCGGGCGTATACCGGGCGAAAAGGCCGGCCAACGACAACGATCTCATCCTCATGCGGCGGATCGACGAATTGTTCATGGCCTATCCTTTTTATGGTTCGCGGCGGATGACGCTGCAACTGCGCTCGGAGAGGCACGACATCAACCGCAAGCGCGTGCAGCGGATCATGCGAACCATGGGCATTGTGGCGCTCGGCCCTAAGCCGAACACGTCGAAACCCGCGCCGGGACACAAGATTTATCAAAAAAAAAAAAAAAAAAAAAAAAAAAAAAAAAAAAAAAAAAAAAAAAAAAAAAAAAAAAAAAAAAAAAAAAAAAAAAAAAAAAAAAAACCGACCAGGGCAGCCAGTTCACCGGCATGGACTTCACCGGTGCGTTGCTCGAAGCTGGAATCCAAATTTCGATGGACGGACGCGGACGCTGGATGGACAATGTCTTCATCGAGCGCCTTTGACGGTCCCTGAAACACGAGGACATCTTATCTCCGACGGGCACGAAGCCAAGGCCGGCATTTCCGCTTGGATCGACTTTTACAACACAAAGCGCTTTCATCGGGCGCTGCGAAACCGGACGCCGATGGCGGTCCAGCATGACGCCGCCGCCGCATTGGCTGGCGATGGCTGTGGATATGTGGACAACGCAAGAGCGTTACCCACAGACCCACAGCAGCAGACGCAGCCTCTGGCTGCATGATAAGAAGGATAAAGGAACGGACTCGATCTCCAACTAGGAATCAACTGCCCCTGGTCCTCATGACGGGGTCCACCTCATTGAGCACCGATTTTCGCTCAGAATGTCACTTGGACGAAATTTTACTGCAATCCGTTTTCGGAGTTTTTCAACAGTATCGGTGGAAACCGGTCATTCGCTCAAGCCGCCTGAATGACGCCAGCGCGCCATTTCCAAACATCGCAACTGTGGCACGGAAGCTTACATTCACGCCCCTAGATTGAGGCCATTGTTCGTGCAAAGTGTCGAACAGATCTTCTTGGCTGATTCAATAATCTATAGGCGATGGACAACCGCAAGACCATTACCACAGCGGCAAGACTTGCACTCTGGGAAGCGCACGGACGGAAGTGCGCTTATACGGGTGAGCCAGTTGCTTGGAGTGAACTCGAAATCGACCACATCATTCCGGTCAAAAGCGATGCGGCGCGGAAAATAGAGCTGGCATTGCGCAGATCGAGGAGCAGTCAGAGTGGTCGCTTACTGTTCACAGCGACTATGGGTTTTCCGTTATCATCCGCGAACTAATGCGCGCCGACTTGGATGGCGACAACAACGAGGAAATTTTGGTTTTCGTCCTGGCGTTTGCGCAGCAAGGCACATACCGTGCTGGTATCGTTGAACGGGCAAAGGTGAATGATGGGGGACTTTTGGCACCTGTATGCCATTACAGAGAACCGGCGCTCGGATTAGGCCAGTTCGGTCGTGCCAGGCGCACTTCCGCAAAGAGTCAACTCCCGTCATCGAGAACTCTGAGCCGAACTCACACAGCCTCGGTGGGGAGCAGACATTCGCCCCTGATCTCCGCACGCTGTAAGTCGCTAATTCTATTGAGGCGACTTCGCGGTGCGTAATTCTTGGCACGTAGGAGACCCAGCTTCCCATCGCCAAGACCAAACACTAAGCTCTCCCGCCACCAAACATAGACGACAATAGGCTGAACCAGTGTGACAGCGATGGGCGACCAATTCAAGCGGTTGACGGCGGTGGTTACAAAGGGGACGCTCACGGGAGTGAGCGCCTCAGTGCTTTTCCTGCGGGGCAAACTGCCGATCGTACTGGGCCTATGGAACAAGCTGCCGGAAGAAGGGTGGCCAGTGGATTTCTTCAAAAATCCACCGAGATGGTTTGTCGGCCTTTTCTCGGCATTCGCCATTTGGGTCGGCGCATGGTTGATTCTGCGCCTCGTTTACGGCGTCGCGCTCAATCCGGCTGAAGACGTCAATAAGCTCGTGCTTAGCCTCGCGGGCCTCCTTGGTGCGCCTTTCCTCGTTTGGCGGGTATGGATTGCCGACCGTCCGCTACAGGCCTATTTATGGCCATCCATAGGTGGCCTTGTTCTCATGTGAAAACAAAAACTTGACGGCTTGTTTTGTCCATCAGCGTCTATCAAAAAATTGCATAAATCCGTTTTGGTCTAGGATGGTATCTAGGGTGACCTTACGCGCGCACGCGAAGGGCCAGCCTGGAGGAAACTTGGATGAAAAAACTCAATCGTTTGTCAGCGCGAACGGTGGCCACGGTCAAGGAACCTGGTCGTCATGCCGATGGTGGGGACCTTTATCTCGTCGTTGACAAGGGTGGAGTAAAGCGTTGGACCTTCATGTTTCAACAGCATGGGAAGCAGCACGAAGCAGGTTTAGGGGGTGTGACCTCAGTTCCGCTAGCCAAGGCCCGGGAAATAGCTGCTTCCTTTCGGGCTACCCTGGCTACGGGTTTAAACCCCATTGTTGAACGACGAAATCATCGGCCAGCACCACACAAAACGTTTGGCCAAATGGTCGAGAATTTTCTCGCCGCGCACGAAGGGAGTTGGGGTGAAAAACATGGGCAGCAATGGCGGCAGACTTTGCAAGTTCACGCTGCCCCCTTTATGGGATACCGCGGTAAATGAAATCGACACTGGAGCTGTGTTGGCTATCCTTAACCCGCTCTGGAACACCATCCCAGAAACAGCTTCGAGATTGCGGGGGCGGTTTGAAATGGTGATCGAGGCATTGTCACACTGAGCAAGTAGAAGCCGGGTTTTGATCGTGGCGAGGCGAGGCTAAGGTATTGGAATCGCGTAGTCGGGCTCTCCCCGGGAAGACAGTAGAAGCAAGTAAAACCCGCTAATGTGACAAAGCCGTTGTTGCGCATCCGATCCTTGGCGGGCTACATCATCGGTACGCTCAATTCTAGATTTCGGAAGCAACACCGGTCATGCCAGCCCTTCCGGAATTTCGTCCGTCCAGACCCGAAAGCTCGAGAGGGTATTGGGGCCGAACGTTGTTGTGATCGCTACATCTGCGGCATCCCGTCCCCGGGCCAGTAACACCCTGCCAATCCGAGGGACATTGTTGCGCGCATCGAACGTATACCATTGCCCGCCGAGATAGGCCTCGAACCATGCCGCGAAATCGCCCGGCGAAAAGGGTGGCGGGGTGCCGACGTCGCCCAGATATCCACTGCAGTAGCGCGCCGGGATGTTTAAGGCGCGGCAGAACGCCACCGCGAGATGCGCATAGTCGCGACAAACCCCGCGACCTTCCTGGTAGGCTTCCGAGGCTGTCCTCGTCACCCGCGCGTGCTCGTAACCGAAATTGATGCGCTGATGAACAAAATCGCAGATCGCCTGGACGCGCGCCCAACCGGGCGTCGTATCTTTGAACAGAGTCCAAGCCAGTATCCAACAGCCGATCGCTGTCGCAGAAACAACTCGCGAGAAGGAAGACGATGGCCTCGTCCGGAAGCTTTTCCACCGCGATCTGGCCGGCACCCGGCACCACCGGATCGAGCTGACCGGAATCGGTCACGACAGCGTCAGTCGACAAGCGCACATGGCCCGCAGGCGCGAGAATCCGGCTGCACCAATTGCCAAAACCATCACGGTAGCAGGAGATCGGAACCGAGGGGCTGATAACGATGTGATCCGGCGCCGCCAGATCGGCAACGCGCGAGAAATGAATATTGAGCATTGCGATCAGCGGAGTGGGCTGCGGGAACTCGTATTGCAGTTCATAGCCGACCCGAAGTTTCAAAGCCGTTCTCTCCTCGCGGCTACGTTAGGTTGCGCGAGACGTTCGTGTAGAAATATCCCCCCGCGACCAGCACAAAGCCTGCGGCGAATACAAGCGCCCCGCCTTCGCAGCCGAGCCCGGTTGTGTCGGCCATCCATTCGCCGAGCGCCGTGCCCGAGGTTTGGGAGAACAGGATCACCCCCCAATAGAACATCTCGACCTTGGGCGGGCATTGTCACATTGCCCAAGAATAGGCGATTTTCGAGCCGATTCGGCTGGGCAACGAGCGCCCTAAGGCATTGATATTAAAAATGCGGGCTGTGAACGCCCCGGCCGTCTTGTCCGCACGGGCGAAGTTGGCGGCGAAAAACGTCACGCTCACTTCTTTCTTCTCGTACCTCTCGTTGTGTTCTTTTTTACTCTCTTTTCTCTTCATTCTTCAGATCAAATCTGGTTTTCTTTCTTTCTGTACTCTTAGAAACTGGTCTAGTCTGTACAGGTGGTGAGGTTGGACGAAGCACTGGTCTTTTGCCTTTAGAACCAACTGTTTGCTTCTCATCCTCACTATTATCTCGAATCTCCCGATTTCTCCTTCTACTCCTGTGACTGAATTCCTCTGATGAAGAATCGTCTCTCTGTTTCCTCTTTTCTGGTGTTTTGAGAACCAGATCACCAAATCTGTCGTTCACGGCCTCATGAACTCTCTGATCCACTGAGCGACTTTTCTGATGAGCGGTTGAAGAAGTTCCAGCTTTATCCGAGAAGTGGAAGCACATGTCCTGCGGAAACATCGCCAGCTTTGGCGCAACACGCTGGCAAGCTGGTTGCTTCAATGAGGCTACAGCACATGTGTCGCGGAAACGGCGACCGGCGACAAGTTGGTCGGCCCAATGGTCAGCATGCTTCAATGATGCCGCAGCACATGTGTCACGGAAATTGCTGGCTCGTAGGCTCCTGTGCCTGTTGAGGTTTGCGATCAGTTTTCGAGCGATAGCGCGCGAATCCCGAGGAACGGTCACAGCTTAACGAGGTCTCACGTATTAGATTATCAAAGAACAACACTATTCCAGTAGAGGGTTGCCGATTAGGCATCATCGAGCCGCTCGGTTCTGATCGGCGAAATCCGGGAAGCGTCCCAAGCATCGGTATCTATATCACGATGGTGCGGCGCTCGATACCTGCAAAGGTCTTGCCGATGCTCTCAATGGCAACCTGTGTCTTGTCCGAGGGACCCACGTCAATGAGCAGGATGTGGTCCTCACCCGCCTTCACGAGCCCGCGCAGCCGCGCTTCAAGCTCCGCACGGCGGCGGGCCGAGAGCCGGCACTGGAAGACGGAGAGCTGCAGCCATTCCCTGTAGGCGTGCATGGTCTTGAAAACCCGCCGCCAGCGGCGGGAATCCCCAATGTCGTAAGCCACGATCATGAGGCGGTCATCGTTCATCGCAACTCAGCGCGGCAGGTGGTGCGGATAGGTCGGGAGCTCGCCGAGCAGAAACCGGGACAGCAGGCGGCGGTGGAAACCATGTTCTACGTCCGCGTCCATTAGATGTCTTCACCCACGCTTCAACGAGGCCGCGGCACATGGCCTCGGAAACGGAGAATGCGCCCGCCACGCATCGGGTGAATTTTCAGCTGCTTCAATGAGGCCGCGGCACATGGGCCGCGGAAACCCGGTCAGGGTGGAGACATCGGTGCCGTACCCGGCATTGCTTCAATGAGGCCGCAGCACACGTGCCGCGGAAACGCGGCGCGCCTGATTACAGACGCCTCCCTACCCGCCCAACTCACCTTCGACCACCCTGCCCCGCCCATCACCGGCGATACCCCGCTCGTCCCGGCCCGCATGGTGAACGAGTTCGTCCGTTGCCCTCGCCTTGCCTACCTCATGTGGACGCAGTCCGAATGAGGACCACATCCCGCTCATTGACGTGGGTCCCTCGGACAAGACACAGGTTGCCATCGAGAGCCTTGGCGGTAATCCGCGCAAGCCGATAGAGCCGGAAGCCAGCCACGCCGGCACCAGGAACGGCCGCTAGTTGTTTAATAATCGGGACGCTTCCTACCACATCAGCTATCGCTTGAGACATCAGATCCGTGACCACGGGTCTCGACGGCGGACCGAGCGACGCGGCCTAGCAGCGCAATTGTCACCGCTGGAAGTGGCCGCAGTCCATACAGCAACACGACCTGATGGATGACGCGGATACCACGTACGGCGACGATCACACCGTCCAATGACGCGTGCGGCGACAGCGTAACCTGCGCGCCGGCGTCCGTTGCGGCGTTGATGCCGATCCGGTACGTGGCGGCATCAGGCGGAGCAGCGAGCCGATTGCGAGTCAATACACGGAGTTGCGCGACGGCCCGGACTTCCCCTAATGCCGCGGCGACCCCGCCGGCTTCGGGCAGGCGTGGCGCGATCCGCTCCAGCCACACGCGGCATAATTTGCGCGACGCATCAAGGTCCCCCCGCCGCATTGGCAAATACCGCCCGCAATGCATCCACCTCATGCAGGTTTCGCAACGGCCGCCACTCGCCGGCGCCTGCATACGTCACGAGGGCCGATCCGGCCACGTAGAGCGCTAGCGCGACACTGCCCAGACTGATGGACATATCGAAAAACCGAACGACTGAAACGAGCACCGAAAGCAGCAGCCAGCTCGTCAGAATGATGGCCAGACCGGCGGCTGCGTAGGCGACCGAGCCGCGTGGCGCGCGACGCGTCGCAATATGACGCGAGCTCCAGTCGGCACCGATCGCCTCGCGCGCATCCTGCTGGGCGTCCAACAGAACTGGCGTCTCTATGACCGGTGTCGATTGCCCGGCCACATTTGCTACATCGGCGTGCTGTCGCGCGCTCGCTGACGGCTCCGCGTCCAGGAAACGGGGAACTTCGCCCGTCACAATAGGTCTCCAATCACCGCGTCGAGCACCTCGTCCAGGCCGAGGTGAGGAATGCCAGTCAAGCCGCTGGCATCAAAGATCGGTGGCCGGAAAACCGGCATCTCAAAGAATGGCGCAGTCCAGAACCCAGCAGGGGGAATATCAGATGGCACCTGTCCCACATAGAATGGCCGTACCTTGTTCTCGCCCAAGATCACGCCCTTGACGACCTCCACCGTTCGATCACCGATTTCGGCTGTTCCATCCTCGGTGGGTCGCACGGAAGCCGCCACATGGTACGATACGGTCGCGCTGCTCTGGGCCCACGTCTTGCCCGCGCGCCGAGCCAACGCCTCGAGCAAGTCCCTCAGATTGGCCCGGCTGAGGCCGGGGACGTGATCCGCCTTGGTGGCAACGAAAGCGACCCGCTCCACGGCGTGCGGTGCAATGACTGCGGCCATGGCAATCGCCGTGACAGCCACTGGTGCGGCCGCTGCCCAAAACCCTTGTGCGGCGATTCGTCCGGAAGCGAGACCGCCGTACTGCCCCATGCTATCAGCGGCTGATTGACGGCGCTTGCGGCTCCAGAAACCCCATCCATCGCGCAGGCCGGTGGCAAGATCATGAATAGCCCGAGCAGTATCCTCGAACGCAGCCTGCCCTGCATAGAGCGCGCCGAGTACGTCTACTAGCATCATCTGGCGGTCGAATGCCTTGAAATGCGAGTCGAAGAAACTACCACGAACTTCACGCTTGCAGGCTTCAAAGCGGCTATGCAACAGGGCCCCCGTGGAACCGGATGGGAGCGGCTCGGCCGTGCCGGGCAGCGGAAAGAACCACATGAACGGAACGTCGCCCCGTGGACCAGGGCGCCTGGGGCACTGCGCCTCTACGGCATTCCGGAGAGTGCCTATGGCAGTGAGGACGAAATGTTCGCCCTCATGCACGCGATGCGGGTCCGGGTGATCACGGCGCCGTCCTTCACCGGCGACAAGGTGATCGGCTCGATCCTGTTCGAGCGCACGATGGATGGCGAGGCCCAGGGCAAGCCGGTTCCGTCCTACCTCTGGGAAAACCGTGGCTGCGTGCCGTTCCTCAAGGTCGATAAGGGGCTGGAGGCGGAAACCGACGGCGTCAGTCTGATGAAGCCGATCCCGGGGCTCGACACGCTGCTTGATCGGGCGGTCAGGCTCAATGTCTTCGGCACCAAGATGCGCTCAACGATCCACCTGGCGTCCGAAACCGGCATCGCCGCGATCGCCAGGCAACAATTCGAGATCGGCGCCCAAATCGCGAGGCACGGCCTCGTTCCCATTCTGGAGCCGGAGGTTCTCATCAAGAGCCCCGACAAGCCGAAGGCGGAGGCGCTTCTCAGGGATGCGCTGGCCCGGCATCTTGATGCGCTGCCGTCGGACCAGCAGGTGATGCTGAAGCTGACGATCCCGGACACGCCGGATCTTTACAAGGACCTGATCGCCGACGACCGGGTGCTGCGCGTCGTTGCATTGTCGGGTGGCTATACCCGGGCCGATGCTTGCCACCGCCTGGCCCGGAACCACGGCATGATCGCCAGCTTCTCGCGCGCGCTGCTTGAGGAGCTGCGGGCTTCCATGAGCGACACGGCGTTCAACGCGGCGCTCGCGCAGGCCATCGAGGAGATCTATACGGCATCCACCGTGAAATCGTGACCGGGCGCGCCCCGCTATGCCGCAAACCGCGTGGCTTGCGCGGCGGCCTGCGCGCCTGGCGGAATGGCCGGAAGGGGCGCCGAGCCGACCCTCGGTTCCATGCCTTCTGCAGCAGCTCGCCACATCAGGCGACGCTCCAGTTTGGCGGCTCCGCTGCATCCTCCAGAAGCGATTACCTGGGCCGGTATAGTAGGGACCTCACTCGGCAGCGACGGCACCGGCAGCCGTGCTGCGGAACAGCCCCCGGAGGTCCGCACCTGGCACGTCGGCAACACGTCTTCCGGGTTCATGAAGATCGCCTACACCAGGGAGTTCGGAATCGCCTACCGCGCCGCCTCGACGCACCCTGCGCTTCGCCGCGTGCCATTGAGATAGAGTCCGAGAAGCTGCTCGATCTGGCATGTGGTGAATGGATGACGCGACCACCTGGTCGGTTGGCGGTGCACGTTGATCAGCGCGACCTTGCCGCCGCCCAATGGCTGCCGCAGCGTGCCCTGACGAACGGCACGCGTATAGAGCGGCACACCCTTGAGGGTGCCGTGCAAAACGTCGCCGACGATCAACGCGACACGGTCGCTGTATTCTGCGGCGAGCAGCGATGTGTGCGAGTGATAGAGCCCAACGGCGATATCCCAACTGCGACCCGCCTCGCGACGGTACAAGTCAACCAGGAGCCGTGCGGCGTAGTCTGCGTTGGCGGCAGGATCGAGAGCTTCGTCCAAAGTGTTGAAGGCGTCGGGGTGGTAATGCAGATCGACCTGCATGCAACCGACATCGACAAAACTGTGGTGAAGCGCCTGTTGTCGTAACCAGGCGATCGCTGCTGCCATGCTGTCCAGGAACAGGCCACTACCGTCGGCATCTATAGTTCACGGCCACGGACGTATGTCGGTGAAGGAGGTAATCGGTCGTCCACTCTCCGCCCGGGCAATCGAGACCAGCAGCGAGGGCGGCAGATGATAGCGTCGTTCCGCCTCCCGCAGCGCTGCCGCGCGGAGATCGCCTTGTTCTGCGGCCCAGACGGACGCGGCGACTTGGTCCGTTGCTGGCGCGGACGGCGGCTCGGCATTGGCGAGCACGGCGCCGACGGCCAACTGCCAGAGCAGGGCTGCCGCGGCCGCGATGCGGGGGGCCGTGCGAACCGGCACGTCCTGCAGGGGGACGAGTGAGATCTGCCACAGCGGCACGCATACGATGGCTGGGAAATTCCGTCCAACCGACGGGTCCAGAAAACCCATTGGAATCGGGCCACGCCAAACCATTGATCTGGACGGATCTTCATGGCTCCGATCTGTCGGTCCGGAAATTAATGGCATTTCCGATGGGCAATCGGGGGGCTGCATTCCGCAGAAATCCGCCGTCTGCGAGAGCCGTTTCGAGGAGGGTCTTCGGTAGGGGTTTTCAGTCCGACTTCAGCGTACCGCCGAGCACGCCCTGGATATCAATCGACACGCAACAGGGACCTCTCTAGCCCGCAGTTCTCATACTGTTGTGGGATGATGGCGCCGGGCATTGTCGTGCCAACAGGTTTTCGCGCCGCCGCCAATACCGGGTGTATTTGCAAGGTGCGAAAATCTGTTGGCGCGGCAAGGACCAAGCCAGCACCCGCGAGAGTATGAGAAATGCGGGCCAGGTGCTGATCACCCCGTGGCTTCATCCTTCGTCGAGGTAACGAAGCAGCGCGACCCGATCGAGCCCATCAATCCCGAGCCTGCCGGGCGTCCAGCCGGTTTCCATATAATCCTCACCCGCCACCACGCCGGCCAGCACCGTCGTCGCCACCATGACCGGTGTTTGTACGCCCAGCGCGCCGGCGATGCCGCAGGCGGGGACCAGCTGCGTCGGCACTTCCTCCGCAATGTAGCGATGGGTGAAGTCCTTCGGCGCGGTGGCGCCCCTATACGCCGGAACCTTCTGCACCACGTCGAGGAAGTCGGCACCGGTCACGTCGTAATAGTCGGTGAGAATGGCTTCGATCGGCTGCACATGACCGCCCAGCGCCGCGACGATCGCCTGGCGTTCGCGGTCGAGCGTCGTCACCGCGCGGGCCACCGAAGCCGTGATATCGTACGCGTCGTAGGTGAATGGCGCCTCACGGTCGATGCGCACCGCGTTCATCAGCATCGGCAGCGGATGCACCAGCATGCCCGGCCCTTGCAATCCAGCCTCCAGCACGTTCGCCGCCAGCACGAATTCCGGGAAGTCGTGCGCCAGCAACGCCATCGCCCGGTCGTGCACCCGATGTGGAAACACGCCGAGCGACGCGCGCTTCTTCTTGTCGGCAACAACGACTTTCGCTTCGGGCGTCCGGAACCCCGCATACAGCAGGTCAGCGGCCTGGGCGAGAAGAATGTCCTGGTGTCCCACGCGCCGCAACGCATCGGCCCAAAGCAAGGCGCCGCCGACGCCGCCAGGATTGAGCAGAACCAGGTGCCCCGGACGCAGATGCGGCAGGATAGCTTCGATCACCTGCGCGTGGTGCTGACCGGGCACCACGACGATGATGACGTCCGTCGCCGCGGCGGCGGCGGCGATGTCGGTGCTGAGCTCCGGCAGCCTCGCGAAATGCACGCCGACGCCGTGCGCGAAATGGGCAACCCGGCTTTCCAGGTGAATGCCGCCGGCCACGCGCAGCGGAGCCAGGCGGGATTCGAACGCGGGATAATCGAACAGCACGACATTGCGGCCACGCAGCACCAGCTCGGCCGCCATTGCGCACCCGCCGTTGCCGGCGCCGATGACCAGGTATCGTGGCAATATGCTCACGGTGATCGTTCCGCTGTCACGCTGCCTGTGTCCGGGCAGATGTGAGCCGTCGAACCGGCGATCGGGACGATAGGGCGTGATGTCGAGATTAGGGCTTTCATCGCGCGCGATGGTGCCGACGATAGCGCCGGTGACCGCGCCGAAGGTCAGACCGAGATGGCCGTGGCCGAACGCGTAAATCACATTGCGATGCCGCGGCGAGCGGCCGATCACCGGCAAGGAATCCGGTGTCGAAGGACGCGAGCCGACCCAGCGGCTGGCAATGTTCAGCTCCAGCCCACGGATCAACCCGGCCGCGCCGCGGAAGACACGCACCGCGCGGTCATGATCCGGCGGCGCATCGATCGTGGTGAGCTCGGCCATCGTGGTCATGCGAAGGCCAGTGGTGAGCGTGCTGATCGACACGTTGCGATCCCCGGCGGCAACCGGGATGGCAGGCAGGTGTGGCGCGTTCTCGATCATCACATGATAACCGCGCTCGGCGATGAGTGTGACGGCCTCGCCCAGCAGTGCAACGAGTTGGCGCGACCAGGCACCGGCCGCAAGCACCACCAGATCGCAGGCGTGGCGGCCGGCATCGGTGACCACCTGTGCCACGCCGTGCGGGCCCAGCTCGAAGCCGCGTGCCTCTTCGCGTAGCACGCGGCCGCCGCGGGCGCGGAAGGCATCGACAATTGCTTCCGTCAGGCTCAGCGGATTTACGACAGTCTGCACGATTGGATAATGCACGCCGCAGACGGCACGATCGGAGAGGGCCGGCTCCAGCGCCCGCAAGGCGGCGCCGTCGAGTTCCCGCGCCTCGATGCCATGCCGCCGACGCAGCGCGATGCCGCGACGTGCGTGCTCGAACGCGGCGCGGGACTCATATGCGAAGATCAGACCGGTGTGGCGGATCAGCTCCGGCCGGCCGATCTCCGCCAGCAGGGAGTCATAGGCGTGGCCGGCCTGGGTGAGCAGGGCGGCGCGTGCCCCCGCGATCGCCTCCACCCGCGCCGGCGCAAGCGCCCGGCGAAACCGCAGCAGCCACGGCAAGGTTTGCGGCAGATGGCGCCAGCGGATGACCAGCGGATGCATCGGGTCGAGCAGCATACGCGGCAGATCGCGCATCATGCCGGGCATGCCGGTGGGCGGCACCGATGCCAGCCCAATGCTCGCGGAATTGCCGAACGAGGCGGCACGACCCGGCGCGTCCTTCTCGATCAGCGCGACGTCGAAGCCGCGGCGCACCAGAGCCAGAGCGCAGCACGCTCCGACAATTCCACCCCCGAGCACAAAGGCCGTCTGTGCGGCTGGAACATTCGCTGACTGGTTCACCGGAACGTCCCCGTCATGATGTCACCCTTTCATCCAAAGCTCGGACCATGTCTGGTGCCTCACCATGCGACATCATTCCCCTGATAATCGACATACGCGGCGCCCGGCCGCCCTCGCCGAGCGACGATCGCGTCAACGATACCGCGTACGCTCGTCCCCACATCGAGTACCGCGTTCGGTCCACCCATGTCCGTTTTGACCCAGCCCGGTGCCACCGCCAGCACCGTGCGCCCTTCGCCCCGGCGTACCGCAAAGCTGCGTAGCATCGTGTTCAGGGCTGCCTTGCTGGCGCGATATATCTCCCAGCCCGCGCGTGTGTTGTTCGTGACGCTCCCCAGCCCCGACGACATCGCGGCAATCACACCGTTCGTCGGAACCAGATCAGCGAATGCCTCGATGAACCGTAACGGACTCAAAGCATTGGTGACCATCAGGCGTGTGAATGCCTCCGTGGAACTGAGCGGCACCGTCTCCCCAATGCCGTTCGATATCCCGGCGTTGACGAACAGCAGGTGCAGCGGTTCACCGGCAAGCCGCTCGCGCAATGCCGCGACCTGTTCGGGCACGTTGATGTCGACCATCTCAATCCGAACCCGGCCCTTGGTCTCATCGGCCAGAGCGTGGAGACCGGTTGCCGGGCTGGCGCTCCGCACCGTTCCAATCACGCGCCATCCGCGGCTTGAATATTCACGGGCAAGGCCAAGTCCGAGCCCGCGGGAAGCTCCCACGATCAGTGCGGTCTCAATCACGTTACTCATGAGGCGAAATCCTGATCATCAGGTTGAGAATGCAACCAGCGAGCAACAAAGTCACTTGTACCGTCGCGTGACGCGAATCAGCTTCACATTCGCCGGATTTTCCTTGATGGCCGGAGCGGCGTTTCGCTGCTGCTCTCAATACAAACACGGATCTTACGGGATGGCAGCGAGCTGTCAGACATACTCCACCTGCTGTTCACGCTCCTCCTGATAGACGCGATAGAACGCCTGATCCCACTCCTTGGTTTTCTGGCGCAGGAAGATGTCGCGGAACTCGGTGCCGTACACCTCGGCAACAAGAGGATCGGACCGGAAGGCGTCCAGCGCCTCGATCAGGGTGCGCGGCAGTCGGTCTGGCGTGGGTTCCGCCATGGCCCCGGCCCCCACGGGGCGACCATCAACGAGCTCATACAAGTTTTCGTTCCATGGCACGCCTGGATCGGTCTTGTGTTCCATCCCGTCCAGGCCAGCCGCGACCGACAGCGCCGCGGCAAGATAGAAATTGGCGCTGATGTCCGGTGAGCGGTTTTCAACACAGGGCCAATTCATCGGCAGACGTATCATGGCGGACCGGTTGTTGCGGCCGTAGCAGCGCAGCACGGGTGCCCACGACATGTCGGGCATATCGCCTTGCGCGATCAGGCCTTTGTAGGAATTATGCGTCGGGCAACATATCGCGGTCAGCGCCGGTGCATGCGCAAGCAGACCGCCGACAAAATGAAACGCGGGATCGGGAAAATCGATCTGATAGCGCTCACCGAGCGCGCCGACCGGGCTATGCGAGTGGTCGAAGATGTTTGCATCGTCCGCGGCCGAGGCCAACGACATGTTGAAATGCGCGCCTGAGCGGAAGTCATTGCTGAACGGCTTGGGCATGAAGCTGGCAACCGCGCCGATCGAGCTGGCCACCTGCTTGGCCATGAAACGCATGAAGATGAGGCGGCCGCAGGTCGTTAGCGCGTCGGTGTAGGCGAAATCCAACTCGATCTGGCCATGGCCGCCTTCCTGGTCGAAGGAGTAGACCTCCCAGCCAAGCGTGTTCATATGGCGCACCATCGGGTCCAGGAATGGCATCGCCTGCATGTTCTGATACACGTCGTAGGCCGGACACGGGCCGAGAAATCGCTGGCGTGTCAGCGGGTGGTAGCCATCGGGTTCCTTGCGATACACGTAGAACTCGGCCTCGACACCCAGCTTGAAGACCAGCCGGCGCGTCGTCGCCCGCGCGAGCGCCCGCCTCAGGATCGTACGCGAACAGTTCGGGTAGGGTTCGCCATGATAATACAGATCGCTCGCGAACCAGGCGTAGCGCCCATCCCATGGCAGCACGATCAGCGAGTCCAGATCCGGCACGGCGGCACATTCGTCCTTCTGCGGACCGATCAGCCCCATGCCCTCCATCGCACCCACCGTGAAAAGCTCCGACCCGCGCGCCATCTTCGCGAAACTAACAAGCGGCACGGATTTGGCTTTCGGCACGCCGTGCACGTCCACATAGGTCGCGAGGCAATATTCCACACCCGCTTCCGCAAGCCGCCGTCTGGTCTCTTCGATAAGGGCCGGGTCGTTCACGATACCACTCCGTCAGCGATTGATCAGGTCAGCCGAGCACGCGGTCGAGCACCCAGTTGTTGAACACGTGCACCAGTGGCTCCTCGATCCCCAGGCGGCCTTTGATGCGCAGACGGGGCGCCAGGCCGACATTCTGAAGTTCGGAGATCCAGTTGTCCTCCGGAATGGATTTGTCCCATCTTCCATAGTACAGGCCGACGTGTTTGTCGAAGTCGGCACGGGCCACGGTGGATTTCGGGAAGCACGAGCCGATAACGACACGCGTGCGGTCGGCGGCGACCGGCTGCGAGTCCAGCCACCACATGCAGTCCCGGGTACAGCCGAACATGGTGCCGGGATAAATCAGCGCGAAAATGGTCCCTTTCGCTGGCGGTCCCTGCAGATCGGCAATCGGCGGAAACGGTGAGGTGTTGCCTTTCAGCACAGCCTCTGTCCCGGCGCGGGCCTCGTGCAGGGCGCACCACGCGCCGCGGCTGTCCATCACAGTGCAGCGCTGATGCCCCAGCGTGGCCTTATGGACGAAGGGCGTGTGGTAGGCTTCCATCGCGTTCTCGACATACGCCTTCCAGTTGCACCGGATGTCGTATTCCTTCATCCGCGTGCAGACCATGTCCTCGAACTTGTAACTCGCGAAATCGCTCGTCAGGTTCCCGAGGTATTCCAGCAGGGGCGGCGCCCCGTCATCGAGATTGATCCAGATGAAGCCACCCCAGCCCTCGCAACGGATCTCCTGCAGCCCGTAGTCTTCCAGGCGAAAGCCGGGCACCTGATTCATCCCCGGCGCTTTCTTGAGATGGCCATCGAGGTCGAATGACCAGGCATGGTAGGGGCACAGGAAACGCTTGGCGTTGCCATTACCGGACACGAGCCGTGTACCGCGATGCCGACAGGAGTTCACGAAGCAGCGGATTTCCATGTTCTTGCCTCGCACGATCACCAGCGGCGTGCCGGCGACAGTGGCGGTCATGTAGTCGCCTGCTTGTGGTATCTGATCGCCCCGACCGCTGAAAATCCATTGCGTCAAAAAAATCGTTTCCATTTCAGCGTCGAAGAAGCTTGGCGAGGTATAGCAAGAATGCGGCAACGGCTCGGCCTCGAGATGTGGCAGACGGACACCGCGGTAGATCGCGGGATCAAAGAGATTAATCGGCTGATACACGGCGGCCTCCTGCGGGCGGTCTGGTGGTATCGTCGGACGTTGTCGTCAGTGGCGAGCTTGCCGGGCTTGGGCAAACGTGGCCGGCGGCGATGGTGAGTGCATGGTTATTGGCCCCTGTCGCGCGCCCGGCGAAGCATCTCCGTTGATCATGCGATTAAACCGACCCGTAACGGCGAGGGCAACCCGCGCAGGTCACCGCGGATTGCCCGCATGGATATCGAAAAACTTGTGGCGAGATTGCGCAAGGACGATGCAGGACGATACGACTCCCCCCAGGTTCGCCCCCCTTGCTCGCAACGATGCCGCCATGAATGGCTCGCCACTGCGTTGCGACATGCTGACCAGTCCCGAAATTCACGCATTGGTGCAGCAGGGGATGGATCTTGCCATCCTGCTGGTTGGTGCGACGGAGCAGCACGGACCGCATCTTGCAACCGGATGCGATACGCTCTTGCCGAAGCAGATCGCCTTGCTGGTGCCGCGGCACACGGGCGTGCCGGTTCTGCCGGCGATTCCTTATGGGTGTCTCTCGGTCATACTGACCGATGGCCGGGCGCGATCTCACTGCAGCCGCGGACGTTGATCCAACTAGGTACCGGAAGTTCTCCGACGGCTCGGACATCCACGCCAATTCCGGGGAGATCGAACTGTTGATGGCATTGCTTCCGGCCGCTGGCCGCTGCGCGGGTCCCCTGGCGGCACCTTAATGCTGACACCCGGTGGCGACATGCGTCCCAAGATTCCGACCGTACCCGCCGCGTTCAAAAACCCCCTCCCAAATCCTGCTAACCGACCCCAGCAATTCCGCCATCTTTTGAGCATCGAAAATCCGATCATAAAATACTTGATTTATGATCGATCATTTAGTAGAGTGCCAGTGTCGCCAGGGACATCAGACATGGCCAAGCGCGTTGCGCTCTATCTCCGGGTCTCTACCGGCGAACAGACCACCACCAACCAGCGCCGGGAGCTTGAGGCATGGGCCGCACGGTGCGGGTACACGGTCACCGAGGTCTACGAAGACCATGCCGTCAGCGGTGCCCGATCCAGCGACCAGCGTCCCGCCCTCGCCAGGCTGCTGAAGGACGCTGTCCGCCGCCGGTTCGACATCGTGGCGGCGTGGGCGGTCGACCGCCTGGGACGCAGCCTGACCGATTTGCTGAACACGTTGCAGACCTTGAAGCAGAGCAAGGTCGGCCTGTTCCTGCATCAGCAGGGCATCGACACGTCAACCGCTGCCGGCAATGCGTTTTTCCAGATGCTCGGCGTGTTTGCCGAGTTCGAGCGCGCCATCATCGTCGAACGAGTCAACGCCGGTATCGCCCGCGCCAGGGCGAATGGGACGAAGTCGGGCAAGGCGATCGGTCGCCCGGGGCTGACGACCAAGAAGCTGGACGCGGCCCGCGCGGCGCTCGCCGAGGGTCAGAGCATCCGCGTGGCGGCGCTGGTGGCAGGAATTAGCGTTGGATCGGCGGCGGCGCTGCGGAAGGAGATGGCGGATCGATCGGCCGCGTTAACGTGATTGCCCTGTAGGGCGGGCTGGCCCCGATCCGGTGCCTCGTCGCGCACCGAGGTCAGCGAGTGGTGGCCAAGCAGAAACCGCCGCTTGCGACATCCCGGATATTCAGACCGGGCGAGCGAATGGCAGGTGCCTCACGCATGATGTCGGGGAGCGGACGTGCGTTCGCGGACTTGCCGGGTTCTGGGAAATCAGATTGGATTCGGCTCGAGTGAAGGCCGCGGCGTGAACGCCCGCGCAAAACTCCCATGTCAGGCCATCTCCTCATCCGGGCGATGCGGTTTCCACAGACCAAAAGCCTCGACACTTTCGACTTCAACGCCCAGTCTTCGCTCAATAAGGCGCTGATTCTCGAACTGGCGCGCCACGAATTGGATTGAGAAGCGCCAGAACTGCATTGCGCTTGGGCCATCCGGCACCGGGAAGACCCACGTCGGCCTCGCACTGGAACTGGTTGCATCAGACTTGAAGCCGTTGCTACGATGCGCTCGGAATGGGCAAACATAAGCTCATCCGACAGGCGGGCGAGAAGCAGGGAGTTCAAATCGATGTCCGGATACGCCAGAAACGCGACAAACGTTCCGTGGTGGAAAGAACCGACCAAGGACCAATGGTACGCCTATTGCGCCGCCTGGATGGGTTGGACGCTCGACGCCTTCGACTTCACCGTCTTCCTTCTGATCATGGCGCCGATTGCGCAGGAGTTCGGGGTTCCGCTGATCGACGTGACGGCGATCTTCTCGGTCACGCTGGTCATGCGCCTGGGTGGAGCGACGGCATCCGGCTGGCTGGCCGATCGGCTGGGGCGCCGAGCGCCTCTGATGATCTCCATTCTTTGGTATTCCATCTGCAATTTCCTCGCGGGCTTCTCGCCCAGCTTTACCTTCCTGTTCGTGATCCGGGCGCTGTTGGGCATCGGCATGGGGGCAGAATGGCCGGCCGGCGCGGCGCTGGCGATGGAATCGTGGCCGGCGCGGTCGCGCGGGCTGATGTCCGGCGTATTGCAGGGGTCCTGGGGATTGGGCTTCGCGCTGTCCGCCCTGGCGTATGGCTTCCTGTACGCACCGTTGGAAGCGTGGCATAAGGGTTACGGGTGGCGCGGGATGCTGATCCTGGGCGTGCTACCGGCCCTGGCCTGCGTCTGGATCCGCATGTACGTGAAAGAGCCCGAGGTTTGGGCGGAAAACAAGAAGATCCAGAATGTGACGCAAAAGCAGGTCACCCTGCCACTGTTCGCGATCTTCAAGCCCAAATATCTATACAACACCCTCACGGGTTGCCTGTGGATGGCCGCGAACTTCTGCGCCTACTACGCGGTCTGGGCCATGCTCGGCACCTATCTGACGAAGCAACTGGGGTGGACGCCGGCCCAGGCCGCGGTTCCGGTGTTCTGGGGCAACATCCTCACGTTTGCCGCCTGCACTTTCTGGGGCGCCCTGTCGGAACGCGTCGGACGGCGCTGGGCGCTCATGGCCCCCATGATCATCGCCTTGTTCATCACTCCGATGTATATCACGCAGGTCGACGGGACCTTGTTCCTCGGGTTCTTCCTGGTGTTCATCTGTTTCTTCGGCGGCAAGGATGCGCTGAACCCCGGCTGGCTGTCGGAACGCTTCCCGACCGAGGTACGAGCCACCGCCGCCGGATTCATCTATCATCAGGGCGCGGTCTGGGGCGCGGCCGTGGCGCCGATCCTGACTTACTTCGCGGTGAACCAGGGCATGGGTTTCGCCAAACCGATGATGTACGGCACGATCGGTTCGCTGGTCGTGTATATCATCGCGGTCTATCTGGGGCCGGAAACCAAGGGTATGGTCATGACCGCCGATTTGGAAGTGATCGAGGCCGAAGTCACGCTCGGCTAGTCCGCAACAACGCGGCCGGGACGCGTGCACTGACGGAGCGGGGCGTGCAAACGCCACGGACGGCGAGATCTGGAACTCGTACGATCGTTGCCCGGCCGCTGGAACTGACGATGCCGAGCCGATCGCGTGGTCTGTGGCCGTCCCGGACCTCTCCGGCTCCGACTATCGCTTCATGGGCGGCCGCCTGGTCGCGATGGCGCACGGATCGGCGGCGCTGCGCACGTACGACGACCATGGGACGCGGCGGTCATACTCGCCGGGCCGATGGCGACCGAGCAAAACGCAAAGATGTCGCCGCTCGCTCAGGTCCCCATCAACGGGTTCGCCTGGGTTGATCATGGCATTGGCTCCAGCCTCGTCGGATCGCCTCCTACTGAAGCGCTTCACCAGATCGCTGATGAGGCGCGCTGCCAGATCGCTTCCGACGCCTGAACCGTAGCCGCCGTGCGCCTCGGTGTGCGCGCTCAATGGGGCGAGGCCTCCGCCCCGGCGTCGGGCGAGAGCACCCTCTGGCGGTGTGGGAGCTGCGTGCGATTGGCTCTCTGTCCCTCTTGGCCACTGGGCATCGCCGCAATGGATCAGCTGCAGCAGCGTCGCCGCGATCAAGCGTGCGACGTGCCTATTGGGAAGCTCGCGAGCCACCGCGCATGTCGGAGATGGGCGCAGAGGCGCCGAACGGAGAATAGCCGTTTTTGAGCGGATGTGGGTTCGGCGCGCGCCGCATTTGCCGAGAGATACGCTAGGCTAGCGCCCTCGCCAGTTCCGGCCCTTGACCCGCCCCCCTGCGCCGGCCCACGTCCGCTGGATCATGGAAGCCACTGACGTCGTCATCCTGGGCGCCGGCGCCGCCGGCCTGATGTGCGCACTCACGGCCGGGCGGCACGGGCGCAGCGTGGTGGTGTTGGACCATGCGCGCCAGGCCGGCGAGAAGATCCTGATTTCCGGCGGCGGGCGCTGCAACTTCACCAATTTGCACTGCGGGCCGGAGCGGTTCCTGTCTGCCAATCAGCACTTCTGCCGCTCCGCGCTCGCACGCTACACGCCGCACGACTTCCTCGACATGGTGGAGCGGCATCGTATCGCCTGGCAAGAAAAGACGCTGGGGCAATTGTTCTGCGACGGCTCGGCGCGGGAGATCGTGGCGATGCTGCTGGCGGAATGTGCCGCCGTCGGCGCGGACATCCGGCTGCAGCAACGGATCGGCGAGGTGTCGCGCGCCGACCGATTTCGGGTGGAAACCGATGCCGGCCCGATTGAGGCCACCTCCCTGGTGCTGGCGACCGGCGGCCTATCGGTCCCGAAAATCGGCGCCACCGGATTGTCCCATGACCTGGCGCAGCGCTTCGGCTTGAAACTGACCGGCATCCGCCCGGGGCTGGTGCCGTTGCTGCTCGGGGGCACGGAGCTTTCCCGGATGGCGGGCCTGGCGGGAGTGTCGGCCCGCGTCGGTGCAAGCTGCGGCAAGATGCGGTTCGACGAAGGCATGGTGGTCACGCATCGCGGCTTGTCAGGCCCTGCAATCCTGCAGATTTCCTCGGTCTGGCGCGAGGGCGAGGCAGTGCACATCGATCTGTTGCCGCAGGTACCGGGAGGGTTCCTGCAGGCACGCAAACGGGGGCGCCCGAAGGCGGGACTGCGCGGTGTGCTGGGCGACATGCTGCCGCAGCGTCTCGCCGATGTCTTCTTGCCGCCCAACGCTGCCGCCCGCCCGATCTGCGAGGTGCCGGATCGTGATCTCGCCAATCTGGAAACGACCTTGCGCGCCTGGGAGGTTTACCCGACCGGTATGGAAGGATACGCCAAGGCCGAGGTAACGCTGGGCGGAGTTGCCACCACGGCGCTGTCGCAACGAACCATGCAGTCCAATACGGTGCCGGGCCTGTTCGTGATCGGCGAGGCGGTGGACGTGACGGGCTGGCTGGGCGGCTACAATTTCCAATGGGCCTGGGCCAGCGGCTTCGTTGCGGGTGAGGTTGCGTGATGATGCCGATGGCTGGCCGGCCGCGGCCGGAGGCTGGTCAGGAAGCCGAGGTGCAACATGCGCTGTTGCTGCAAGCTGGCGAAACAGTCGGAAATCCTCACAAGGAGTTCGGCACCCGGAACATAATACTCAACTTTGGCGAAGGTGTTTTGTCTGCCGGTCCGCTTTCGGGAAGCTCCGTTGCGTCGCTCAACGGCAACGATGGGCGCTCACCAGCCAGCTCTTTCATTTCGTCTTCAGCGGGCGTGTTTGTCGACAGAGACGAAGACAGACCTGATTTCTCTGGGGTGGACATCAGGAAGTGTAGTAGGTCCAACTCCGAGCCCGCCTTGCCTCGCCTGGAGAAACTGGCGATGCCATACAGGCGATGGATGCTGTGGATTGCGCGCGCGGCTGAAGGGGACGAGAGTATGTTTTCGGTGGGACAGAGGGTCTGGCACCGCGACGGCCGGCGCAGCGGCACGGTGCTGGAGTGCGACGGGGACCAGGTTTTCATCGCGCAGGACAACGGGGCCGAGCTGGATTTTCGGGCGAGCGACCTGACCACGACGCCGCCGCCCGGCGCGAAGGTCTCCGGGGCCAAGCTGAAAGATAGTAGGGAGGCGACCAGGTCGGTGGCCTACGTGATGCCGAGCCGCACCCTGACTTCTGGCGATATCACTCCGGAGCACGTGCGGGTGCTGGGCATCGTGCCCGTGCGCACGCTCCAGGCAGTCGCGGCCTTGTTCGAGCGCAGACCCAGGTCCAGGAAGTTCAGCGCGCTTGACGTCGCCGAGAAGTTGAACGTCATCGCGGAGATCACCGCGGTGCCCTACCGCATGATGCGAGAGTACAGCGACCGCCCCGGCGACCTCGGGCTTCTCATGGGCAAGGGCCTCGCTGACAGCCGAAAAACCGTCTGACTGAGACGGTCTTGGGCAATAACGGTTAAGGGGACGGTGCTGCGATCGAGGTGCGGATGTCCGGCGCGTTCAGCGCCCCAGCGATGCCGCAGATCACCGCCGAGCGGTTGGTCGAGCACTTGGAGCGGTCGGGGTATGTCGTGATGTGCAGGACACCAACGCCGCCTTACGCGACGTCAGAGCACCTGCCGGCGATGCGACAATCAAGCGGCAACCATCGATGAATTAAGCGAAGGGGCGCTCGTAAGGACGAAGGTCGGCTTGTCGGTCATTGCCGTTTCCGATGCATGGTCCTGCGATCCTAACGGAAAGGCGGCTCGTCGAAGCTGCGCAGCTTGCGCGAATGCAGTGCGCCAAGGTCGCCGCGCAGCAGATCGAGTGCCGCAATGCCGATGCTCAAATGCTCGCCGACGGCCCGCTCGTAGAAGGCGTTGGCCGTTCCCGGCAGCTTGATCTCGCCATGCAACGGCTTGTCGGAGACGCAGAGCAGCGTGCCGTAGGGCACCCGTAACCGGTATCCCTGTGCGGCCAATGCGCCGCTCTCCATGTCGACAGCGATCGCGCGCGAGAGATTGATGCGCCGCCGCTCCTGCGACCAGCGCAGCTCCCAGTTGCGGTCGTCGTAGGACACCACGGTGCCTGTGCGCAGCCGCCGTTTCAGCGCGTCGCCCCGCTCCCCGGTCACCCGCGCCGCCGCCTCCTGCAACGCAACCTGCACCTCGGCCAGTGCGGGCACCGGCACCTCCGGTGGCACCAGGTCGTCGAGGATCCGATCGCGCCGGAAATAACCGTGCGCCAGCACGTAGTCCCCGATGGCCTGGGACTGCCGCAACCCGCCGCAATGGCCGATCATCAGCCAGCAATGCGGCCGCAGCACCGCGAGGTGGTCGGTGATGTTCTTGGCATTCGAGGGGCCGACGCCAATGTTGACGATGGTCACGCCGCCCTCGCCCATCGGCGCGGGCGAGGTGATAGGCGGGCATCTGGAAACGGTGCCAAGGCGCGGCGGCAAGCCGCGCCTCGGCCGCGCTCGGGTCGTCGCTGCGGCTGGCGAAGGCCCCGCCGGGGGCGATCAGACGGTCGTAGGGGCTGCGCGGCCGTCGCGAGTTCATCCAGACCCCAGCACACGAACTGATCGACATAGCGCTGATAGTTGGTCAGCAGGATCCAGGGCTGGATGCTGCGCCAGTCGGCGCCGGTGTAGTGCAGCAGGCGGCGCAGCGAGTAATCGACGCGAACCGCATCGAACAACGCCAGGGGCCGGGGCTGCCCCTGCTCGGACGGTCCACAGTCCGTCCGCGACCTCATCGCCAACTGCCGACAGTAAGGGTGTCGGGGAAATGTCGTGCCAGCTCGGCCGGCGAGACGTCGCTGTGTGCGAGTTCGTCGCCGCGCTCGAGCACGTAGGGATAGGGCATCTCCTGGTCGCTGACGGCGCACCTGGATGGAGGCGCCGTATTCCGCGACCAGCGGCCGTAGTTGCTCGAGCAGGTAAGGGCGGAAGAAGCCGGGCTGGGTAACCGTGGTGGCATAAGCGCCGGGCGCCTGGAACTTGCCCCAGGCGCGACGCGTCACCGGGGTCGGGCCGCTCGGCTTCCACACCAGGCGAAGTTCGGGATAGCGGAAGCGCCGCCGCTCTTCGGGTTCCGGCGGCGCACCGCCTGCGGCAAAGCGCGCCAGCGCATCGCGCTGTGCCTGCACCGCCTCGGCATGCATCGCCTCCAGCCGGTCCACGGCCTGGTCAGGCGAGAGTGCGGTCTGGCGTCCATCGGGCATGGTATCGGCGGCCTCCAGTGGCGGCGGCCGACGGCCGCGGACGGCGACAGGATGGGTGCGGGCATTATCGCTTCGGGCCCGCAGTGCAAGCAATCCAGGCGCTTGGTCGACAAGTGGAATATGCAATAGGCAAACGATCATCGGGGCGACCATCCTCCGAAATGCCCCGAACCAGGCGCGATATGTTGGTATTTCGCATCGAAACACCACATATGAAATGAAACTGAATGACAGCGTTCGTGCAGTTCGATGTGTCCTGATCGGGACGCGGTTTCAGCTGCACGCAGTTCGACCCCGATCGGCCTCGCTGCCCACAACCACAATGTCCGTCAATGAGCCCGTCGCGCTGCAGAGACCCGCAGCGCGATCAGCCAGTGTTTACCTGGCGAAAGGCCAACCGATGTTCTTCGCCTCGACAGTTGGCAGCCCGGCTGCTTCCCTCATCCGCGGCCGCACCTTCTCCGCCAGAGCGAAAGCCGTTGGCGTGGTGCTCGGTGCCGACCTCATGGCTGCCACCTATCAAGTCGCCTACGAAGAGACGCGCAACCCGGTCGGTGGCATGCGCCAGAATAGCGCGCATCGGCGAGCAAGGAACGATCTCCTTATGCTGATCCTCCTCGGCTCGAAACTTCCCATCAAGACGCAGGAAGGTCTTCGTCGTTCACGTGACGTCGTAGGCGCCCGTCAGCGCCTGCTTACCAACCCAAAGCTTCCCCCCAATCAACACGCAGTCATCCATGCTGCCATCACCAAAGTTATCCACCGTGGTGTCAACGAGGACCGATCATCGTCGCCTCGGTCTCCTGTGATGGAGACCGAGGCGGGATACCTGCTCGACTGAGCAGGGAGTTCAGCAGCCACTCTTGGAGTGCTAGCGAAATCCCTCACACGAAAGAACACCATCATGTTCGCATCCATCGCTCAGTCCGTTGCTCGCTTTGCTGTTCCTGTGCTCCGCCAAGGCGCACAGGACGCAGGGCGTATCGCCGCGGGTGCCATCGTTCTCTATGCCGGCGTGCCGGCCGCCTTTCGCGGCGGCCGCAACGCCACCCGGTGGGTCCGCGACCATTTTGCTCGCGAGATCCCCATTGTCCCCACGAAGACGACCGCTGCCTGCCAGCGCAGGAGCGCCCGCGCGGCTTCCTGGTCGAAGTGGTACCGCTGATAAATTCCGGTCAGGCCACCACGCGGGCTGATATGGTTCAACGCGGCTTCGACGTGCTCCCGCGGACAGCCGAGGCGTGCCATGGCCGTCGCAGCCGTGCGCCGGAGATCGTGCCAGGTCCAGTCGTCAATGCCGGCTGCCTGACGTAGTGCACGACAGAGCCCGGCGGTTCGGCTGGCAATTCCGGGAAACACCAGGCCGGTCGCGGGTGACCAAGCGTCGCCGGGAGGCGCGAGAGCCTGCAGCTCGGCAGCGGCGGCAGTCGCCAGCGGCACTCGGTGCCCGCGTCGGTTCTTGGTTCTGGCGGGGGCCAGCACCAGGGCGGTGAAGCGCTCTGCCCCATGCTCATCGACGCCCCGCGCGCGCGCCGCCTGGGCGACGCAGGCGATGTCCTCGATCGTTATGGTGTCGATCCGCTGAGCCATGAGCGCAGGCCCAGGTGCGATGCCAGGGTCGGGCCGACGGGCGAGATCGCCGCAGCTGCGGCCGACCGTGGCGATCAACTCGGCCCGATATCGCGGGCTGGTGTCACGGGCGTGCGCGTTCGCCCAGGCCGCTCCGAGTTCACGCAGGCTCGGCACCGCCGCCTCTCGTACGCGTTCCGCGCGCGCCGAGCGTCGCTCCGCCGTTGGATCGCCGCCCTTTTGCATGAGGCCGATCGTGACGCGCGCCTCGGTCCGCGCTTGTACCAGCGAGAGCGATGGCCACGTGCCGAGGGCCGCAAAACGCTTGCGCCCGTCGGCGCCGCGTGCGCGGGCGTGGAACGTCACGCGGCCCTTGTCAGAGACGCGCAGGACGAGGCCCTTGCAGCGTCCGACCCAGATTTCCAGCCGGCCGCCTGCCGGTGCGTACCGGGTACGGATCAGCGCGTCGGTCAGGTCGCGGCGCATGGCTGTTGCTCGTCTCGGTATGCCTGTTGCTCGCGCTGGTGACCAAAAACCGCGCGATGCCCGCATATCACTGGAGACGATGGGAGACCAAGGAAGACGTGATTTCAATAGGTTGTGGGAGCGGTGCGAGTCGCGGCCGGCGGACGGCGCCGGCGGATTTCCTGCTTAGAAGGCTGTTGGTCTATCGATCTGAGCTAAGGGCGCCGCGGCGGTGCTTGCCGGCTATCCGGCCGCGCCGAGCTTCAGGTACCTGCCGACGCTCATCCAGGTCAAGCCGGGCGGAACCTCTCATGCTCCGATCGCATGGCCCGCCTGTCCCGGCGCGACCGTTCCGTATTCGCTATCGTCGCAATCAGTTGCCGAGCGCCGCAGCTCTCAATGGGTCCAATTCTCCCGCCGGCCATAGCGGAAGTTGTCGGCGTAGGCCTTCGGCTTGATCTGCCGGACCTGAGGCAGCTCCAGATCGTACGGTATCCCGTGCTTCTCGGCGTAGGTCACGGCCTCCGGCTGTGTCGCGAACGACAACCGCACCTGCGACTGAGTGTCCCCGCTACCGATCCAGCCCATGAGAGGATCGGCAACGCGCCGCCCGCTCGGCTCGAACTCCAACACCCAATGCCCGGTCCCGGCGCGGCCCGACTGCATGGCATTCTTCGGCGGCTGATAGATGCGAGCGCGCATCGGCGATCCCATTCCCTCGCAGTGGTCGGGGCGGCCGGACTCGAACCGGCGGCCTCGTGTACCCAAAACACGCGCGCTACCAGGCTGCGCCACGCCCCGTCCGCTGGGCCGCATGCCCCCAGGCTTGACCCGGGGGGAACCTATGGGCGCGGTGACGGGGGCGCAAGGCTTTGTTACACAATGGACCTGGCTGCGAGATGGGCCCGGCCGCGCGTCGACTACCGCGCGTTGCCGAAGACGCGCTGCGCGACCTTGTCGCCGACCCGCAGACCCAGCCGCTCAGCAGTCCCCGCCGCCAACTCCAGCGTGGCGCGCACCGGGCCGCGGCTGTCGATCACCGCCAGGCTCTGCGGCACGGTGTTCTCCACGATCGAGCGAATGGTGCCGTCCTGGTTGATGAACACCATGTCGAGCGGCGCCAGCGTGTTCTTCATCCACATCTGCGAGTCGCGCGGCGTGCCCCAGTCGAACAGCATCCCGCCATCCGCTGGGACGCTGGTACGGAACATCAGCCCGGTGATCTGCTGCTCCGGCTTCAACGCCATCTCCACGTTGAACACGTGCTGCACGCCATCATGCGTGGTGATCACCAGTTTCTCTTTGGGCAGCTCCGGCTGTGGCCCGGTAGGCTCCTTGTCCTGCGCGCCCGCCGCCCACCCAACCCCGGCCACCAGCGGCGCGACCCCCAGCCACGCAAGAACCCGCCGGCGATCAAGCACGTTGCGGCATCCCTGGCGGAATGATGGTGGTCACGATCGAGGCGTCCAGCGCCTCATAGTCATGGTAGCCGATCGTCGCGTACAGCTCGGCGCGGGTCTGCATATGATCGACCATATTCTGCGTCCCGCCATCCCGTTTTATCACCGCGTAGAGCTGCGCCTGCGCCTTGTTGGCGACCCGCAGCGCGGAGACCGGCCAGATAACCATCTTGTAGCCCATGTCCTGGAACTCGGCGGCGGTAAAGAACGGCGTGCGGCCGAACTCCGTCATGTTGGCCAGCAACGCCACCCCGGGCATGCGGCGGGCGAACTCGCGGAACATCTCGGCGGTGTTCAGCGCCTCGGGAAAGATCGCATCCGCCCCGGCTTGCAGATACAGCCGGGCGCGCGCCACTGCGCCATCCATCCCCTCGGACGCAGCGGCGTCGGTCCGCGCGACGATGAACAGGTGCCGTCGCGCCTTCGCCGCGGCGGCGATCTTTGCCGCCATGTCATGCGCATCCGCGAGCTTCTTGTCGTTCAGGTGGCCGCATTTCTTGGGCAGCAACTGATCCTCGATATGCACCGCGCCGGCGCCCGCATCCTCGAAGCAGCGGACCATGTGCATGACGTTGAGCGCCTCGCCATATCCGGTGTCGCCGTCAACCAGCACCGGCAGCCCCGACGACCTTGCGATCTGGCGAATGAAGAAACACACCTCGTCGACAGTGATGACGCCGAGATCGGGCAGGCCCATCGACGCGGTCATGGCCGCGCCCGACAGGTATAGCCCGTCGAACCCGGCCGCCTTCGCCTGCAGCGACGCCTGGCCGTTGTGCGCACCCGGCAGTTGCAGGATGCCCGGACGGGCCAGCAGTGCCCGGAACCGCTCGCCGGCCGGCGCGGTCGGCAGGTCGGCGGCAACGAGGTAGGTCATGGCAGGCGGCTCCCCAGCGAGGATGGCGGCGACATAGCCGATGGCTCAGGCGAAGAATAGCCAGACCGGCCCAAAAGGACTTCTTCCGGGGCGATCGCGTGTGGAATTCGCGGCGGCCGGGAGGTGCTGATGTCCCGACCCCTGAACATCAGCCCCACCGTTCGGTCGCCGCACACATCACCGAAACAACCGCCCTGCCCGCACCACCGGCTCGCGTTGACACCGGACCGGGGTCTCTCCATCGTCCGCCGCCGCAACCTGGGGAACCGCGCACGGATGGATCAGCACCCTCTGGAACCGCCGATCGAACGCCTGTGGGAGCAGCGCGAGACGCTGTCCCCGGCCACACGGGGTGACGCCACACGGGGTGAAGCCTGGGCGGTGGTCGAGGCGGCACTGGACGCCCTGGACGAAGGCAAGGTGCGCGTTGCCGAGGCCGGCCCCAGCGGCTGGCAGGTCAACCAGTGGCTGAAAAAAGCGGTCCTTCTGTCATTCCGCCTGACCAACTCGGCGCCAATGGAAGGCCCCGGCGGCGCCCCCGTGTGGGACAAGGTGCCGCTGAAATTCACCGGCTGGGGCGAGAACCGATTCAAGCAGGCCGGCTTCCGGGTGGTGCCGGGCGCGGTGGTGCGCCGCTCGGCCTATATCGCACCAGGCGCGGTGATCATGCCCAGCTTCGTCAATGTCGGCGCGCATGTCGGGCGCAACACGATGGTGGATACCTGGGCCACCGTGGGAAGCTGCGCGCAGATCGGCGCCAACTGCCATCTGTCCGGCGGGGTCGGCATCGGCGGCGTGCTGGAGCCGCTGCAGGCCAATCCGGTGATCATCGAGGATGACTGCTTCATCGGTGCCCGGTCCGAGGTAGCGGAAGGCGTAATCGTCGAGCGTGGCGCCGTCCTGTCAATGGGCGTGTTCATCGGCGCGTCCACCAAGGTGATCAATCGCGCAACCGGGGAAATCCATGTCGGTCGGGTGCCGGCCTACTCCGTGGTGGTGCCGGGCTCGCTGGCGGGCCGGCCGCTACCGGACGGCTCGCCGGGGCCCTCACTGTATTGCGCGGTGATCGTGAAGACAGTGGACGAGCAGACCAGGGCAAAGACCTCGATCAACGAATTGCTGCGCGATTGAGTAGGATGGCGCTGGACGAATCTACTCCCTCCCCCCTTGAGGGGGAGGGCTGGGGTGGGGGGTCAGACGCGGCACTGTCCCCCCACCCTGACCCTCCCCCTCAAGGCGGGAGGCAGTAGAATGCCAACATGACCACCCCACTAACTGACCCCCTGCCACTCGCCCAGGCGCTGATCCGCTGCGCCTCCATCACGCCCGCCGACGCAGGCGCGCAGGATGTGCTGACCGACGCGCTCCACCGCCTGGGCTTCACGGTCACCGGTCTACGCTACGGCGCGATCGAGAACCTGTTCGCGCGCCTCGGCACCGGCACCCCGCACATCTGCTTCGCCGGCCACACCGACGTCGTCCCGGTCGGCGCCGCCCACTGGCACCACGACCCATTCGGTGCCGAGGTCCACGACGGCGTGCTCTACGGCCGCGGCGCCTGCGACATGAAGGGCGGTATCGCCGCCTTCGTCGCGGCGGTCGCACAACACCTGGAGCGCGGAACCCCAACAGGCTCGATCAGCCTGCTGATCACCGGCGACGAGGAAGCCGACGCCATCGACGGGACAATCCGCGTCCTGGACTGGATGCACCAGCACGATCAAATCCCCGATTTCTGCCTGGTCGGCGAACCCACCTGCCCGGTGCGCCTGGGCGACATGATCAAGATCGGCCGCCGCGGCAGCCTGAACGCAACGATCACGGTCCACGGCACGCAGGGCCACGTCGCGTACCCGCACCGCGCCGACAACCCGGTGCACCGCCTGGTCCGCGCCGCCGCCGCGCTGACCGCTGCGCCGCTCGACGCCGGCACGCAGTTCTTCGAGCCGTCCAGCTTGCAATTCACCAGCCTGGATGTCGGCAACACCGCGACCAACGTCATTCCGGCGGCGGCACGCGGCGCGCTGAACATCCGGTTCAACGACCGCCACACCGGGGCCTCTCTGTCCGCCTGGCTGCGCGCCGTGCTGGCACAGCACGCCGAGCAATTCGACGCCGACATCTCGATCAGCGGCGAGTCGTTCATCACCCAGCCCGGCGGGGCGGTCGAGACCCTGCGCCGCGCGGTGGCCTCGACCAGCGGCGTGGAGCCGAAGCTGGACACCGGCGGCGGCACCTCCGACGCACGGTTCATCGCGCGCTACTGTCCGGTGGCGGAGTTCGGGTTGGTCGGTTCCAGCATGCACCAGGCGGACGAGCGCGTGCCGGTCTCGGAGTTGCGAGCCTTGGCCGGCATCTATCGTGCCGCGCTCGACGTGTTGCTGGCACCATCCCAGGTAGACCCGTCAAGAGCCCCAGAAACAGCGCCAGAAACAGGATGAGCGGCACCGTGCGCCGTGCGCCGCCGCGAACGCGCAACATCCTGCTCGGCATCTTCCGCGTGGCGACGGGTCGAGCAGACGGCTTGGCGCAGTTCGGCGATACGTCGGAGGCCTTCGTCGGCAGCCTGGCGCCGCTGGTGGCTTTTCCGCTGGTCGGCGCGCTGCTGATGCTGGGTCAAGGCGAGGGCCTCGCCGCGCTGACCGATCTGCTCGCGACTCTCTGCGCCCTGCTGGCGCCGGCGGTGCTGTCCTACGAGGTGGCACGCAGGTGGGGCCGCGCCGCGTCTTGGACCCGGTTCGCGGTGGCGTTCAATTGGTGCCAATGGGCGATCCCGGTCCTGGCGGTGTTCCTGGTCGTGCTGGCGGGGTTCCTGCTGGCGCTCGGGGTGCCGAGCAACGTGGGCCTCGTCCTGGTCGTCGCGGGCTTGGGCGGTTACGGGCTTTGGCTGCATTGGTTCCTGGCACGCCACGGGCTACGCCTGGGCGCGGTGCGCGCGGCCCTGTTGGTGGCGGGGGTCAATCTCGCCACGATCCTGCTTGTGCTGGGCCCGCGGTTGTTGCCGCTGGCTTTCGGCGGCACCCCGCCACAGGGATGACGGCGGAATGATGGAAGCCGTCACCGTGTATGCGCGCTCGATCGCCAGCGGGATGCACGCCGCGCTGCTGCTGGCCCGCGGCCGGACCGACGGACTGCGCCATGCCGACAGCGACATGGCTGGCGCCGCGCGCAGCTTCTGGGCCATCGCGGTGGCACTGCCTGCCTTCATCTGCCTGCGCCTGCTGAGCGCGGATGCGAGTCCGGTGCCAGCGCATGACTTCGCGCTGGACCTGCTGAGCTATGTCATCGGCTGGATCGGCTTCGCGCTGCTGTCGCGCCCAGTGGTCGAGGCGATGGGATGCATGCCGCGCTGGTCACGCTTCATCGTGGTGTGGAACTGGTGCAACGTCGTGCAATACCTGTTGCTGGTACTGGCGGCGGTGCCGGGCCTGCTGGGGGCACCCGCCCTGGTGCAGGAGACCGCGTCGCTGATCGCGATCGGCTGGGCGCTATGGCTGGAATGGTTCGCCATCAAGCTGGCGCTGGAGGTCTCGACGCTGGCGGCGATCGGGCTGGTGGGGCTGGATCTGTCGATCGGGCTGATGCTGACGGCGCTAGGACAGGGGTTGGCGGGCTGAGGCTGGTACAGCGCTTCCAAGGAACGCCTCCCATCACGATGTATCCGGGACCGACGCGCCAACTCATGGACGGAACCCGATGATAGGAGCCGTTTCATGGGTCCGCTGCACCAGCGAGTGCCGGCCGCAACTCGCGGCACGACGCCGGCCCACCCGCACTCGCCACGCTGCCATATTCACCTCTCCCGCGCTTTGCGGGAGAGGTCGAGGCGCGAAGCGACGAGGGTGAGGGTGCGCGGCCCCAAAGACCCAACCCGGTCGTAGTCGACACAAGGCCGGTGCCGGACGGTTGCATCGCGCACACCCTCGGGGCACCTGATCCGAGGGTTGTTGCGCATTTCGCAAAAACCCCTCCGCGCCGAACCCGGCGGGAGGAGCCTGCCCACGGCGGGAGGGTCGTTGCGCAATTTCGCAAAAACCACGTCCGCCGCGACCTGTGTCTGTCCTTCCGCGGGGTCGTGCCCCCGCCCGTGCCGAGCCCGGCAGGAGCCTGCCCCGGCGGGAGGGTCGTTGCGCAATTTCGCAAAAAACCACGACCGCTGTGACCTGTGCCTGTCCTTCCCCGGGTCGTGCCCCCGCCCGTGTCGAACCCGGCGGGAGGGTCGTTGCGCAATTTCGCAAAAACCACGTCCGCCGCGACCTGTGCCCGTTCTTCCCCGAGTTGTGGCCCGTCCGGGCCGAACCCGGCGGCAGAAGCCTGCCCCGGCGGGAGGGTCGTTGCGCGATTTCGCAAAAACCACGTCCGCCACGACTTGTGCCCGTTCTTCCCCGAGTCGTGGCCCGTCCGGGCCGAACCCGGCGAGAGGAGCCTGCCCCGGCGGGAGGGTCGTTGCGCAATTCCGCAAAAACCACGTCCGCCACGACTTGTGCCCGTTCTTCCCCGAGTCGTGGCCCGTCCGGGCCGAACCTGACGAGAGGAGCCTGCCCCGGCGGGAGGGTCGTTGCGCGATTTCGCAAAAACCACGGCCGCCGCGACCTGCGCCCGTCCTTCCCCGAGTTGTGGCCCGTCCGGGCCGAACCTGGCGGCAGGAGCCTGCCCCGGCGGGAGGGTCGTTGCGCAATTTCGCAAAAAACCGAACCCACCGCGACCTGTGTTGATCCTTCCCCGGGGTCGTGGCCCCGCCCGGGTCGGACCCGACGGGAGGGTCGTTGCGCAATTTCGCAAAAAAAGCACGTCCGCGGCCGCCAACCGGCCCCTTCCCGTCACAACCAGCCCCCAAACCCGCCGCTCGCCGCCGTTGGACCGCACCACAGCCGACGCGGAACTCCGCCGGTGCCGGCACTCCGCGCGAAGCGCCATTCTGCCCTTCCATGCGCCGAGAGTGAGCAAGAAGAAGGGGAACCGCAAAAAACGCAAACAACGCAAACGGAATGCGCCGCAGCGCCGCTGGGTCGGCACCAGCCCGCGTTCCGCTCGGATCATCGGCGTTCATCGGCGTTCATCCGCGGCAAGAATCCTTGCCTGCCTTGGCAAGCCACCGCACCGCCGCCAACAGCGCTTCGCGCTGCCCGCGCGCAGCCGCGGAGGACCCAACCCCAACCGAGACGACGGTCCGCCCCCCCGCGCTCACTCCTCCCCAGCCGCCGCAGCAGCGCGCGACGCCGGCGTCAGCATCTCCAGCGGCGCCACCGGCCCGGTGTACGTATAGCCAAAGAACTCTCGCCGCTCCGGCTTGGTCATGTTCTCCCACCCCGGGTACTTCCGCGCCGCCCGCTCATCGGGCACCCAGGTCCGCGCGTAATCACCCTCTTTGTACTTGTAGATCCGCCGCGGCCCCGGCTTCACCGGCAATGCAGGCTCACCCGCCGCCTCGCGCCGCAACCATTCGATCTCCTCGTTCATCTCCGCGTCGTCGATCTCGTCGATCCAGCGGATGATCTCCGCCGGCTCCTCCGCCGCCGCCTTGCCACCCCGCGCCGCCTCGGCCGGCCGCGCCGGCGCCTGCTGCATCACCGCCGCCAGCACCGCCGCCGCGTCGCCCCAGTCGCGCGCCGGCGCCGCCGGCTGCAACCGAAGCTGCTTCAACGACCGCAGCGCCCCGGCCATCACGCGCAGCAGCGCGGCGGCGCTGGCCCGCTGGCGTTGCGCCTGCACCGCCGAGGCGTCCGGCGCGAACGCCAGCCGGCAGGCGTCGACCGCCCCGGCCTGGGTGGCAATCACCGTCACCGCCAGCATCGTCTGCAGCGCATCGCGCGGATCGAGCGCCTCGAGCCTGTCGAGGCCGCCCTGCACCACCTCCTGCCAGGCGGTTTCGGGCGCGTCTGCCGGCGGGCGGGGGAGTGCCAGCACCATGTCACGCAAGTCCTGCGGCGGGATGACGTAGGGTGGTCTGGCCGGTGCGGCGGTGGGGTCGGCGTTGTCAGTGGACACGGGCGCGGTCTCCTGGGGTTGAAAGTCTAACCGGCTCGCGTAGCATAAATAGGAAAATAAGTCCAGTATTATATCTAACACCAAAGCGTGGTTGTGCTCGGTGCAATGCGTCAGCCGGGCCGCCGCCAACACCAATGTCGCGGCACCAACCAAGTGGTCCAGTACCCCCAGCACGATGATCCGACCGATTGAGCCGCTCCAGGCCGCGGATGGCGGTAGCGGCAATAGCGTCGGGGCCCGCTGTTCCCGATGCAAACCCGGTGGCGCCGCAAGGCAAGAAAGAATTTTAGCGCAGATAAAGAAAACGATGCACGCAAAACACGCAGATGATTCGGCGTGGTTCGCAGGGCCTGGGGTTGTGCGTTTGATTTCGAGTCGTGCACGCCGGCCCCAGCGCATTGTGCACGGTGAACGCGAAGCTGATCGCATCCCCCGAAGGCTCATTCAGGCTGTCGCCATCTGCGTGTTTTGCGTGCATCGCCTGCTTCATCTGCGTTAAAATTCTTCCTTCGCGATGCCGCCAACAAGCGACTACGGAAGTACAGATTGGGCACAGGCGTGGTTTCCCTTGGAGGCAAATTGGACCGACCAGTGTAGCGCAATGCAGCAGCAAATGATAGTTAATTCCTGTGACTTATCCGACCCGATGCAAACCCCCGCAAACGATGCAACCTAGTACGGCGTCCCCAGGCAATGACTCCTATCGCGATGTATCCGAAACCGGCTCGCCGACCGATTGACGGAACCCGATGATAGGAGCGGTCTCCTGGAATCGCTGCACTCGTTCGTGGGCTGAGCTTGGGCCGGCAGCTCATGCCAAACAGCAACTGATCTCCCCGCGCATCGTTTCATCGGAATAGAGCACCCGCATCGCGCCGAGGTTGATCGCATCGTACATGTGGGTGACCGGCTTGCCGCAAAAGAAGCTCTGGCCCAGCGGTGTGTAGGCGAACCGGGTGGCGGAAGATCGCGACCGCTGCACCTGGAGATAGCTCGGCTTGATTGGGCCGCGGATCGGAACCGACAGCGCTTTAGCGATGTCAGATCGCAGAGCCATGGGATCGGAGCCGCAAATCTCAATCCGAAAGAATGCCGACCGCTATTCACGCGCCGAACGGCGAACGCCACGTTGCCGAGCCGTGTGATGCCGGGATGCCGCGCAGCAAGCCTTCAGTGCTAAGGTCCTCATCCAGGTCTGGCCAATGAATGCCATATCCAGCTCCGGATATTTCCCAATGCGCCCGCTGCGCCGGCGTCGCGTCGGCGAGGCGCGGGTAGCAGGCCAGTGGCACCGTGATCGTGCGGCCGTCCATCAGGCCAACGGACAGCTCCTCCTCGGTTACCGACACGTCCCGGACCCGGATGTCAGCCGTCTCCGCCTGAGTTAAAAAAGCCACATCATGCCTCCAAAAGCCTCTGCTGGTGTGCGCGAAAAGCGTGCCACGTCCGCCAGTTCCCCTGCAGGGAACCCAGCATTGCTGGCAATCGCTATAGCCCCTAATCGCAGTGCGTCACATTCACCGTAGGGCACCCACGGACGCGAAGTAACCGACACACGAGTTGGAGCATACGCAAATGGATAAATGATCGATTCGAACCGTTCCCTCAAACCGCCGGCGTCAACCTCCACCCCGACGCCGTCGGTTCGCAGAACAGCGGCATCGCATTCTGCGTGCGCACATTCGTCTCCAGCCCCATGGCAGACCGCAGCCCGCGGAACAGCGCGCCATGCGCCACCACCAGCACGACCGGCGGCAACGTCAGAGCCCGGTTCACTGCCGCGATCCCACGGGCGCGCAGCGCGGCGAACGTTTCCGCCCCCTCCGGAGTAAACGCCCCATCGATCCAGTCACTGAACCAGCCGGTCATCTTCTGGCCCTCCTGCACGCCAAACGCGACCTCACGCAGTCCGTCATCGATCCGCACCGGCAACGCCAGCGCCTCGCCGACGATCTCGGCCGTGACACGTGCACGCGACAGCGGCGAGGCCACGATGGTAGCGATCCCGCGATTGCGCAGCAGCAACGCCGCCGACCTTGCTTGCGCGAGGCCGACGGCGTTCAGCGGAATGTCCACGTTGCCTTGCGAGATCCCCTGGGCGTTCCAGTCCGTCTCGCCGTGACGCAGGAACCAGAAGGCAGTTCGGGTAATTTGCAGGGGCGGACCGAGATCCACCGTCAGGCCGCCGCCAACCCCTCCGCCTTCAGCGTCCGCTGTACCGCCGGGCGTGCCAGCATGCGCTGGTAGTGCGCGGCGCAGTTGGGCGGCAGCGGCACTGTCAGCTTCAGCGGATTGGCCGCCCAGTACTCCACATAGAACAACGCCGCGTCGGCGATCGAGAACGCCCCGGCGACGTAATCCTTGCCGGCCAGCGCCTTGTCCAGCAGTGCCAACCCCTTGTCCAAGATCTCCTTGCCGCGCGTCTTCACCGCGTCCTCGTCCGCCGCGTTCGGCGTGTAGTTCGCCGGTCGGAACAACCGCGACGCGCCTTGCATGTGCATCGTGGAGACGGCGTAATCCAGCGCCTCCAGCACCCGCGTCTGGCTTTCGACGTCCTCGGGCAGCAGCTTTGCACCGGGATTGGTGCGCGCCAGCCAATAGGCGATAGCCGGAAACTCCGTCAGCACCGAGCCATCGTCGCGCTCCAGCGTGGGCACCTTCGACTTCGGGTTGACCGTGGTAAACGCCGGCTGGAACTGCTCGCCTTGGCGCAGGCTGACGACCACGCCGTCATACGGCTTGCCGATCTCCTCCAGCAGCACATGGATGCCAAGCGAGCAGGCGCCGGGTGCATAGTACAGTTTCATTTGTTGTCCCTCCTTACGAATGTCCCAGTCTAGCAGCTTCACTCCGCCGCGACACTGCGCCACGCGCCGACCGCCGGGCGCGGCAGCCCGAGCGTCTCGCGCAGCGTCGGGCCTGCGTAGTCCTTGTGATAGATGCCGCGCCGTTGCAGTTCCGGTACCACCAGGCGGACGAAATCCTCATACGCGCCGGGCACGTGCGAGGCGGCCACCACGAAGCCGTCGCAGGCCCGCTCCGTCACCCATTGCTCGAGCCCGTCAGCGACATCCTTCGCACTGCCGATGAAGCGCGGATGGTCGTGGAATGTGCCGCGGCGGGTCACCTCGATGAAATCGCGCACCGTCGGGTTGGCCTTGCCGGTCACCTTGATCACGCGATCCACCACCGCCTGACCGCCGGTGAGCTCTGCCAGCTCTTCGGTGCTGAAGCTGTCATCCAGCCCCTTCTTGGAAAAATCATAATTCACCAACTCCGACAGCAACGAGAGCTGATCGGCCATTCGTGGCAGCGTATCGATCAACGCCACCTTGTCCTCGGCCTCTGCGCGGGTCTCGGCGACCACGGTGTACATGCCGGTGCAGGCCTTCACGCTGTCAGGGTCGCGGCCATGACGGGCTATCTCGTCCTTGAACACGGCGTAGTCCGCCTTGCCCTGCGCCAGCGAATGATAGACCACGAACACCAACTCCCCCCAGCGCGCGGCGAAGCGCCGTCCGCGCCCGCTCTGGCCGGCCTGGATGATCACCGGATGGCCCTGCGCCGAGCGCGGAACGGTGAACGGCCCGCGCGAGTTGAAGAACTTTCCCACGTGGTCCAGCCGATGCACCTTGGCCGGATCGGCGAAGCGGCCGGCCGTCTTGTCCAGGATGATCGCGTCATCCTCCCACGCATCCCAATGGCCCATCACCACTTCCAGGAACTCGTCGGCACGGTCGTAGCGCAGGTCGTGGGCGGGGTGCGCCGCCTCGCCCATGTTCAGCGCCTCGCCGTCGTTCAACGACGTAACGACATTCCACGCCGCGCGCCCGCCGGTCATCAGATCCAGCGTGGCGAACACGCGGGCAACATGGAACGGTTCGTAATACGATGTGGAATAAGTCGACCCGAGGCCCAGCCGCTCCGTCGCCATGCCCATCACGGTCAGGATGGTCACCGGGTCCATCTTCACGCAGCGGATGCCGTTGGCGACCGTGTGGGTATGGTCGCTACCGAAACGGTCCGGCATCGCCAGGCGGTCGTCGAAGAAGCCGACGTGGAACTTGCCGGCTTCCAGGGTGCGGGCGATGCGGCGGTAGTATTCGGCCGAGGTGAAATCCGCCGCCGCCTCCGGATGCCGCCAGGAGCCGACGAAGTTCGTGCAGTTCTGTGCCTGCAGGAACGCAACGAGTGTCATCTGGCGCACGGTCTTCTCCCTCGCCCGCTGGGTGGGCGTCACCGGATGCTACCGGTCCGGCCGGGGCGTTCAAGTCAGGAGCGCGGCACGCGTTGTGCGCCTAGGGCGGAAAAACGAAGCGCCTTCCGCCAACGTAATAACCACACGTAACAATCGGCGCCCCGCGGTGTTTGCGGCCTGCAAGACGCGGAAGGCGCTACGCTTTTCCGCCCTACCTGTTCAACACACTCAATCGAACAGCGAACTGACCGAACTCTCCTCGCTGATCCGCCGCATCGCCTCGGCGATCAGCGGCGCCACGCTGATCTGGCGAATATTATGCGCCAGCCGCACCGCCTCGGTCGCCAGGATCGAATCGGTGATCGTTATCGTTTCGATCGGCGAGGACGCGATGCGCGCCACCGCGCCACCCGACAGCACCCCGTGCGTGGTGTAGACGCTGGCCGAGCGGGCACCCGCCTTTAGCAGCGCCTCGGCGGCGTTGCATAGCGTGCCGCCGGAATCCACCAGGTCGTCGACCAGGATGCAATCGCGGCCCTCGACCTCGCCGATCACGTTCATCACCTCGGATTGGCCGGCGCGCTCGCGGCGCTTGTCGATGATGGCCAGGTCGCGGTTCAGCCGGGTGGCGATGTTGCGGGCGCGCTGCACGCCGCCGACGTCCGGAGAAACAATGATGATGTCGCGCCCGTCGAACCGCTCGCGGATGTCGCGGGTAAACAGCGGCTCGGCATAGAGATTGTCCACCGGAATATCGAAAAACCCCTGAATCTGCGCTGCGTGCAGATCCATGGTCAGCACCCGGTTGGCGCCCGCCTCGGTGATCAGGTTGGCCACCAGCTTGGCCGAGATCGGCGTGCGCGGCGCCGTCTTCCGGTCCTGCCGCGCGTAGCCATAATACGGGATCACCGCCGTCACCCGCCGCGCCGACGCTCGCCGCAAAGCATCCAGCGTGATCAGCAGCTCCATCAGATTGTCGTTCGCCGGATAGGAGGTCGATTGCACCACGAAAACGTCCTCGCCGCGGACGTTCTCGTGGATCTCCACGAACACCTCCATATCCGCGAAGCGACGGACGGCCGCGCGGGTCAGGGGCAGGTTCAGCGTCGCGGCCACCGCCTCGGCCAGCGGCCGGTTGCTGTTGCAGGCGACAATCTTCATCCGATGCGGCCCCCGGCGGTGCGGCGCCTTCTAGCAACATGGCAGAACCGTGACCAGTGGGGTTTGCGGATCACGGCGACGCCGGCAAGCCTCTGGCGGACGATCCCTGCGTCGGCGCCTGAACCCCTCCAGCCCGGCCGGCTGCCGGCTTGGCGGCTTGCCCCAGCCCTGGCTTACCCAGCCCTTGCTCGCCCGGCCCTTGCTCGCCCGGCCCTTGCTCACCCGGTCCTTGCGCCCCGGGCGCACGCCCGCTCTGGCGCAGGATCACATCTCGCACGCCGCCGGCGGCCTCCTGTGCCACCGCGCTGGCGACGTCGCCCCAATAACCGTTCAGCGTACCCGCCGGAATGTCGTTGAGTTGCACCACGCGGCCGCGCTCGTCACCGCTTGGATTGGCCACACTCCACTGGATTTCCACCCGCTCCTGACCGCCACCGATCGGCACCACCCTGACCGTGCCGCGCACAATGAAATCGGCCCCGGCAGGCGTATCCTGCACCATCGGGCCCAGTCCGGAGAGGGTCGCGCGCATCTGCCGCGTCAACGCCGGGTCGCCGTCGCCAGGCGCGCCGGTGACCGGCAACAACTGAACGCGGGCCGGCCGGTTATACAGGCTGTTCGGATCGGCATGCTGCATGGCGGCCTGGATATGGGTGAGCAGGTCGGTAATGCCGGGGGCTGCCTCGATCGCAGCGCGCGACAGGGTTGCAGGTGCCGCGGCGGCCCAATCGGCACTGGGCAGCGGCTTGCCCTCGGCGCTGCCCTTGTTCTGCCCTTTGGGATCGATCACCGAGTAGACCGGCACCACGGTCGCCTCGTGCAGCCCAACGGTCACCTGCAGACGCCAATCGCCCGGCTGATCCGGCCCCGCGACCGCCGGCACCTCCTGGGTTTGCAGCGCGTCGGCCAGCGCCTTCGCGAACGTCGTGGCGGCCTGGTCGGGCAGCAGCGCCTGGCCCGGAATGGGTACCGCAAGCCGTGGCGTCGGCGGCTGCGCAAGGATCCGCGCAGTGGCGCCCGGATTGCCCAGGAACGGTTGCGGCAACTCACCGCACGCTGTTAGCAGCACCGCCGGCAGCAGCACCGCCGGCAGCAACTCCGCGGCGAGCAACACCGCCGGAAGAAGCCGCGCCGGCAGAGCCCGACGCAGAGAAGCCAACCTCATGCCAGGGTGATAATCGAAATCTGGTGCCCGATCAGCCCGCCGCCCGCCAACGTGCGCCGGCGGTGGCTGAAGAACCGTGCCTCATCAGCCAGCGTGTCGAACGGCAGCACCTCCGTCGCGCCTACCCCTGCAGCCGCGAGCCGCGCGGCGCAGTAGCCGGGCAGATCGAACTGCCAATGCAATGCGCGATGGCCGGGCGCGAAGAACCGCGCATCGGCGGGGTCGCGGTCGACCACGACATCGCGCAGGTCGGCCCCGACCTCATAGGAGGGCTGGCCGATGCAAGGGCCGATGGCGGCACCGATGCGCCCAAGCACGGCGCCGCGTGCGAGCATGGCGGCGAGTGTCGCCTCCAGCACCCCGGCGACCGCGCCGCGCCATCCGGCATGGGCCGCCCCGACGATCCCGGCATCAGCATCGGCGAACAGCACCGGCGCGCAGTCACCGGTCACGATGCCGAGCGCAATGCCGCGGCGATCGGTCACCATGGCGTCGGCGCGCGGCCCGTTGCCCAGCATCCACGGCTGGCTCACATAAGTCACCTCGGTGCCGTGCACCTGGTGGACCCCGACCAGACCGCTCGGTTCGGCACCCACTGCGCAGGCGGCGCGAGCGCGATTTTCCAACACGTTGTCGCGCTCATCCCTGCCCGACAGGCTGCAATTCAGGCTGGCAAACGGGCCGCTGGAGACGCCACCCCGGCGGGTGAAAAAGCCGTGCCGCACCGATAGGCTGGTGGCACGCAAGAATTCGGCGATCACATTCATGTTATACTCTTCGGCCACAACGCCAGTCCGTCTATCGCAGAGCGGCATGGCATAAAAGCCGCGCCGACACACACCTACGTGGGCGGCACCAGGACGGCAGATGCGGGTCCCGGGCTCGCGTCACGCCGCACGGATTGCAACGCCCGAAGGAAGGGGAGCAGGCTGAACGATCGTGACATGACAGTGTACGGGCGTACGGGTTCTTGCGCTCCACAGGCGCCCTGTGGGTGTTTGGCGCCGGCCTGATAGCCGTCATGATCGCGGTCGCGAGCCTGGATATCCGTGCGCAGTATCAGACCACGTTCAACGGCCAGCGGCACGCCCTGACGCAGCTTTCCCAGATTCTGGCCGAGGACACCTCGCGCTACACCAGGGTGGTCGATGTGGTGCTGCGCGATGTGCAGTCGCACATCGTCGGGATGGGCATCCTGACGCCGGAACAGTTCCGCCACGATATGGCCGACGCGGCGATCTTCGATCTGCTGCACACAAGGGTGCGCGATCTGCCGCAGGCCAGTGCAATTGCCCTGATCGACGCGACCGGCAGGATCGTGAACACCTCCCGCGGATGGCCACCCCCCAGCACCGACGTGCACGACCGGGACTATTTTCGCTACCTCGCGGCACATGACGACACCGCGCCATACCTGGGCGAGGTCCAGCGCGGCCGGATCAGCGACATGATGAACCTTTTCCTCGCTCGCCGGATCGACGGGCCGCACGGCGAATTTCTGGGCGCCATCGTCGGCGTGCTGGACGTCGGATATCTGACCGGGCGCTACCAGGCGATCCTGCCGCAGACTGGCGAGTCGATCACGCTGTTGCGGCGCGACGGGCTGGTCCTGGCGCGCTACCCCAACGGCGAGTCGGCGACGGGCAAGCGCCTGCCGCCCGAATCGGCTTGGTACGCAACGATGGCGGCCGGAGGGGGCACCTATCTGTCGCCGGGATATCTGGGCCCCGGACCCCTCATCGTCGCGGCCAGCCCGGTCAGCGATTATGACATGGTCGTCGATGTCACGATCGACGAGGCGCTGGCATTCGCCGGGTGGCGGCATCAGGCCGTCGTCACAACGTTGGCGGTGCTCGCCGGCACCATCGGCATCGTCTCGCTGTTCGGCGTGATCGCCGCGCAGTTTCGCCGCCTCCAGCGCGCCGCGGAGGCTCTGCGTGCCAGCGAGCGGCGGGTTCGCGACTACGCCGCGACCGCCTCCGATTGGTTCTGGGAGCAGGATGCCGAGCTGCGCTTCACCTGGGTCTCGGACGAGTCGCCGATCGTGAATGCCGACGACCGATCCTACCTCGGGCAAACCCGCTGGGCGCGAAACAACGCCGATCTGACCCAACCATCTTGGGCAGCGCACAAGGCCGATCTTGAAGCCAGGCAAACGTTCCGCGACTTCCGCTACCATCGCCTCGGCCGGGACGGGCAAATGCACCACGTCAGCATCAGCGGCAACCCGGTTTACGACGATGCGGGCAAGTTCACCGGATATCGCGGCTCTGGGCGCGATATCACCGCCACGATCAGGGCCGAGGCGGAACTGCGCCACGCGAAGGAACAGGCCGAGGCGGCGAGCCGCGCGAAATCGGAATTCCTCGCCACCATGACGCACGAGTTGCGCACGCCACTGAATGCGATCATCGGCTTTTCCGAACTGATACGGGACCAGCCAGCCGATGGCACCGCGGCCCAGAATGTCGAATACGCCAGGGAGATCAACGCCGCCGGCCACCTTCTGCTCAACGTCATCAACGACGTTCTGGACATGTCGAGGATCGAGGCGGGCCACTACGACCTGAGCGACCAGCCGGTCAATCTGGCCGAGGTGCTGCGCTCGGGCTGTGCGGCGCTGGCGTCGCGCGCCGAGGAAGGCCAGGTCCGGCTGACCTGCGCCGGCGAGCCAAGCGGAGCGGCAAGTGGGGTCGCCAATGGGATCCCCAATGGGTTCCCAAGTGGAGCCCCAAGTGGAGCCCCAAGTGGAGCCATGGTACGCGCGGACCAGCGAGCGATCCGCCAGGTGATCCTGAATGTACTCGCCAACGCCGTGAAGTTCACCCCAGCTGGGGGTTCGGTGACCGCCAGCATCGAAGCGCCTGGCGATGGCAGCTTGGCGGTCATCATTACCGACACCGGCATCGGCATGGACGCCGAGGTCCTGCGCCATCTGTTCGAGCCGTTCCAGCAGGCCGATCACTCGATCACCCGCCGCTTTGGCGGCACCGGCCTGGGCCTGGCGATCAGCCGCGGGCTGATGGGATTGCATGGTGGCACGCTGATAGTCGACAGCACACCGGGACAGGGCACCACCGTGCGCATCACCTTTCCGCCTGAGCGCGTCCTCGCGACCCCGAACGGCCAGGATCACGACAGTTCCGTCGGCGCCGAGTGAGCATGTTAATTCGATATTCCTCGAATAATCGTTGACACGCCGCCGACCCAGCCGTAATTTCGAGCTTCGTCGAACGGTGAGGCCATCGATGGATGCTCCCCAGGCAGTCGCGGCGCTGAGCGCCCTTGGGCATGAGACCCGGCTGGCGCTGTTCCGTCTGCTGGTCGAGCGCGGTCCGGATGGGCTGCCGGCCGGGGCGATCGCCGAGCGCCTGGGCATTCCGCCGTCCTCCCTGACCTTCCACTTGCAGCACCTGCACCGCGCCGGCCTGGTGACGCAGCGCCGGTTCCGCCGCCAGTTGATCTATGCCGCCGATTTCGCCGCGATGAACGGGCTGGTGTTCTACCTGACCGACAATTGCTGCGGCCGCGGCGCGGACGCGCAGCTTCGCGGTCCCGCCGGCAATCCGCCCATCTGCAACACGCCCACCTGCAACACGCCCATCTGCAGCACACCCGTCTGCGACCCGGTGGACGCCGCGCCGGCGATGCCCCGTGACGCCGCGGCCTGATCGCACCCCCGAAACCGCATTCCAAGGAGGACAGCCATGGACACCGCCGAGATCAAGGACCTGGTCCGCGCCCGTTACGGTGGCATCGCCACCGCCGCCAGCGAGTTCCTGCTGCGGTCCCACGACCGCCTGCTGCGGCCCGGCGCCGGAGGTCGACGCCGAGGCCAGCCGCATGGGCTACACCGCCGCGGATTTGGCGGCGGTGCCCGAGGGCGCCAATCTCGGCCTCGGCTGCGGCAACCCGCAGGCGATCGCCGCGCTGCGCCCGGGTGAGGTGCTGGTGGACCTTGGCAGCGGCGCCGGCTTCGACTGCCTGCTCGCCGCAAGCCAGGTCGGTGCCGCCGGTCGGGTGATCGGTGTCGACATGACGCACGAGATGCTGAAGAAGGCGCGCAACAACGCTGCACGCCTCGGTGCAACCAATGTCGAGTTCCGGCTTGGCGAGATCGAGCACCTGCCGGTCGCCGACAACACCGCCGACGTCATCATCTCCAACTGCGTCATCAATCTGGTGCCCGACAAGGCGCAGGTGTTCCAGGAGGCGTTCAGGGTGCTGAAGCCCGGCGGCCGTCTGGCAATTGCCGACGTGGTGAACATCGTTCCGCTGCCACCGGAACTGGCCGCCGACAAGGCGCTGCTGTGCGGCTGTGTCGCCGGCGCCGCCTCGCCTGCCGCGATCGAGGAATGGCTAAGCGCCGCCGGCTTCGCCGAGGTCAGCATCGAGGTGAAACCGGAGAGCCGGGAGTACATGGCAACCTGGGCAGCCGGCCGGGGGATCGAGAATTACGTCTGCTCGGCGACGATCGAGGCGCGCAAGCCGGCGACGACATGACACGAAAATGACATCTGACGGCGGAGAATATTTCGAGTAGTCTGGAAGCATGGAAATTGACGCCGCCGTCGAAATCTTCGCGGCACTGGCACAGGAAAGTCGCTTGACCGCCCTGCGCCTACTGATCGAACGCGGGCCCGACGGGCTGCCGGCCGGGGTGATCGCCGACCGGCTCGGCCTGCCCACCTCGACCACCTCGTTCCATCTCAGCGCGCTTGAGCGTGCCGGGCTGGTGCTGTCCACGCGCCACGGCCGACAGATGATCTACGCCGTCCGATTCGTCGCACTTCGTGGGGTGCTCGCCTTCCTGACTGAGTCCTGTTGTGCCGGCCGACCGGAACTGTGTGGCGATCTTGCGCGCCTGCTGCCGCCGATCCCAGAGGAGAACGACACCATGACCCCGGCATTCAACGTGCTGTTCTTGTGCACGCGGAACTCCGCGCGCTCGATCATGGCCGAGGCAATCCTCGCGCGGATCGGCGCCGGCCGTTTCAACGCCTATTCCGCCGGATCCGACCCGGCCGAGGTGCCGATGCCGGAGGTTACCGCCAAGCTCCAGGCGCTCGGCCACGACGTGTCGGCGCTGCACTGCAAGTCGTGGGACATGTTTACCGGGCGTGACGCGCCTCGGGTGGATTTCGTCATCGCGCTTTGCGATACGCTGGACAACCAAACCTGCCCGGACTTCGGCGACAAGGCCGTGACCGGCGCCTGGCCGATGCCGGATCCCGCCAAGTTCACCGGCGGCGCGGCCGAGCGCTCGACCATGCTTAATGAACTCTACGCCAGCCTACGCCGCCGCATCGAGATTTTCACCAGCCTGCCGTTCGCGACGCTGGACCGCATGGCGTTGCGCGCTCGGCTGGACGAGATCGGCGAGGGGCCGGTCGGCGCACTGGCGCGCAGCGGCGGAGCCTGAGCGTTGCGAATCGGCATCAACGGCATGGGCCGGGTCGGGCGGCTGACGCTACGCGCTGCGTTCGGCGCCATCTATCGCCCCTCGGAGGACCCGCGCGCCGGCAACCGCCTCGATATCGCGCATGTGAACGAGGTGAAGGGCGGTGCCGCCACCACCGCGCATCTGCTGGAGTTCGATAGCCTGCACGGCCGTTGGCGCGAATTGTTTGGCGTCGAGGACGATCGCGCTATCAGGATCGGCAATCAGCGCATCAGCTTCAGCGGCGCCGGCAGCCCGGGCGAGGTCGCCTGGGGCGACCTGGGCTGCGACATCGTGCTGGAGTGCACAGGCAAATTCCTGACCCAGGACAAGCTCGCGGCATATTTCGAGCGTGGCGTGCGGCGGGTGATCGTCGCCGCGCCGGTCAAGGACAAAGCGGCGCTCAACGTCGTGGTGGGGGTGAACGACACCAGCTACGACCCTGCGAGGCACCGTCTGCTGACTGCGGCGTCCTGCACCACCAACTGCCTGGCACCGGTGGTGAAGGTCGTCCACGAGTTGATCGGTATCCGGCACGGCCAGATCACCACGATCCACGACCCAACCAACACCAATGTCGTGGTAGATGCGCCGCACAAGGATCTGCGCCGCGCTCGCTCGGCGATGCTGTCCTTGCAACCCACCACCACCGGCAGCGCCACAGCCATCGCGCTGATCTATCCCGAACTGGCCGGGCGGCTGGACGGCCACGCGGTCCGCGCGCCGGTGCTGAACGCCTCGCTAACCGATTGCGTCTTCGAACTGACCCGACCGACCGACGCGGCCGAGGTGAACGCACTGTTCCGCGCCGCGGCGGAAGGTCCTCTGGCCGGCATCCTCGGCTTCGAGACACGTCCGCTGGTCTCCGTCGACTACCTCAACGACACCCGTAGCGCGATCGTCGATGCGCCAAGCACCCTGATCACCGACGGCACGCTGCTCAAGGTCTATGCCTGGTATGACAACGAGGTCGGCTATGCCTGCCGCATGGTCGATCTGGCCAACATCGTCATCGCGCGAGGTGCCTGATGTCCGCAGCCCACACCGGCGTCCGCAACTACGCGATCGTCACCAGCGCCTATTTCCTGTTCACCGTCACCGACGGCGCGATCCGGATGCTGGTGCTGCTGCACTTCTATAGCCTCGGCTACACGCCGTTCATGCTGGCCTTCCTGTTCCTGCTGTATGAGACCGCCGGCATCTTCGCCAACCTTGGCGGCGGCTGGCTGGCGGTGCGCTTCGGCATCCCGCGTATGCTGGCCTCCGGCCTCATCCTGCAGATCGCCGGTCTCGGCATGTTGTCGGCGCTGGACCCGGCCTGGGGGGCGGTTGCCTCGATCGCCTGGGTGGTGGCCGCGCAGGGAATTGCCGGCGTCGCCAAGGACCTGACCAAGACCGCCTCGAAAAGCGCGATCAAGGCAACTTCGCAGCAGGGTGCCGGGCAGTTGTTTCGCTGGGTGGCGTGGTTCACCGGCTCGAAGAACGCCACCAAGGGCGCCGGCTTTTTCATCGGCGGCTTCCTGTTGCAGGTAGTCGGGTTCCGCCCTGCCCTTTGGCTGATGGCGGCGATGCTCGCCGTCGTGCTGGCCGGCGTATTGCTGTCGCTGCCGCGCACGCTTGGCAAGGCGAAGGCGTCCAAGAGCTTCGCTGAGTTGTTCGCCAAAACCCGCGCTATCAACCTGATGGCGGCGGCGCGGGTCTTCATGTTCGGCTCGCGCGACGTGTGGTTCGTCGTGGGCCTGCCGGTGTTCCTCTACGGCTATGGCTGGAAATACATGCAGGTCGCCGGCTTCGTCGCGGCCTGGACCATTGCCTATGGCGCGGTGCAGGCGGTCGCGCCGGCGGTCGTGGCCCGGAGCCGCGACGGACTGACCCGTGAGGTTCCCGCCGCGCGCGTGTGGGGCGCGATCCTGACGGTCATCCCCGTCGCGATCGCCCTGCTGATGGCCGCGCCAGGCGTGCCTCGGCCCGACCTGGTGCTGGTCGTTGGCCTGCTGGTTTTCGGCTTTGCCTTCGCGGTGATTTCCTCGCTGCACTCCTATCTCATCCTGGCATACGCGGGATCGGAGAAGGCGGCCGAGGATGTCGGCTTCTATTACGCGGCGAATGCCGCAGGGCGGTTGATGGGCATCCTGCTGTCGGGCATCCTGACGCAGAACGGCGGGATGCAGGCGTGTCTTTGGGGATCGGCCATCATGTTGGCGATCTGCCTCGCGATCACGGTGCTGCTGCCTGTGGGCGCGGACGCGCGGCGCGTGCCGGCCGGAGCAGACTAGGGAGACACGCCGGCTTTCGCAGGCGCCTGCGCCGTCCCGCGCAGGAACAGTAATGCGACGAAGGACATGCTGGTCAGCGCGCCCGACAGCAAGAGTGCGTAGCCGGGCCCGCCCCGATCCAGCACAAGGCTGAACAGCAGTGGCGCGCCGCCCTGCAGTATCCGGGCGGGCGCCGCCAGCAGCCCGGTGCGCAGTCCGTAGCCGGAGGCGCCAAACAGAGCCAACGGCAGGGTACCCCGCGCGATCGTCAGCAGGCCGTTGCCGCCGCCGTGCAGGACGGTGAACAGCATCGCGGCAGGGGCGCCGAAGACAGCCAGACAAGCTGCGCCGATTGCAGGCAGCACAGTCGCCAGCCGCGCCGAGACCAGGGGGGACACGCGGCGCAGCAAGCTGAACTCGACAAGCCGCGCGCCAACCTGCGCCGGGCCGATCAAGGCGCCGGCGGCCACGGCGGCGGCCGGCGTTGCTCCGAGCGCTTCTAGCAACCGAGGCAAGTTCGTCGCCATCGCCGCCGCAACGAACCAGCAGGCGGCGAACACGAAGGCCAGAACGATCATCGTCCAGGGCATTTCGGTCGTCGTGTGCGGCTGAACCGTTTCGATCACGGGGGCGAGTGCCTTCGGCACCAGCAGCCGGTTCAGCGGCAGGCCGAGCAATAGGTGCAGCGCCGCCCAGGCAAGGCATGCACCGCGCCAGCCGAATGCGTCGATAAACAGGGCGCTGGCCGGCCAACCGACTGTGCTGGCGAAGCCCGCGAACAGGGTGATGCCGGTGATCGCATTGCGCGCCTCACGGCCGTGGAGGCTGGCGGCCGTTGCGAAGGCGGCTTCATACAGGCCGAATCCCATGCCGATACCGATGACGGCCCAGGCGATCGACAGGGTGATAACGCCAGACGCTGCCGACAGGATCGCAAGGCCCGCCGCGAACACCAGATTAGTGCAGGCCAGCACATCGCGACCACCGCGACGATCGATCATCCGTCCTGCCGCAGGGCCCAGCAGGCCTGACAGCAACAGGGCGGCAGAGAAGATGCCGAAGAACCAGGACCGCGAAAGGTGAAGGCTCTCCGAGATCGGGTCGGCCATCACCGCCGGAAGGTAATAGGTCGATCCCCAGGCAAGCGTTTGGGTCACACCGAGAGTTGTGACAACGACACTCCGGCGTCGGCTTGGCCCGGCAGAGGCAGTGACGCTCATGGCCGACGCACGCGTGGCGAATGGTGAAGTTGCATCGCCGGCTCAGCCTGCATAATCGGCGGCGGCGAGCACCGCCGTGTAGGCGTAGCCCGCGATGACGGCGCCGATCACGGCAAACCCGATATAGAGTGCGAAGGCAGGCGGTTTGACCAAGGCCCAGACCGCGACCATCGCGGGGAAGCCTGTCGCACTGCTGGCCAGCATGAACGCAAGGCCGGTCGCCGGAACTCATGCCGAGGCCGATCAGACCGGAAACGAACGGAATGGCGGCAAAGCTGTTGAGGTAGACCGGGATGCCGATCGCGACCGCCAGCGGCACCGCGAGCAGTCCGGCTCCCGCGCCCAGCCAGGTCCCGACGGCGCCCACCGGCAGCCACGCCACCATCAGGCTTTCGAGTGCGTAGGCAACGGCAAGCCAGCGCACCAGGAACCAACCTGTCGTCGTCGCGGTCGCCAGGAATCGTTGGGATCGGGTAGCCTCCGTCCAGAAGCGCCAGACAATCCCCGCTTGCGATGGCGACCGCTTCGGAGCGCAGCATGCTGTCGTGCCGGCAGTGGCGATCGCCTGCTTTGCCGACCCGCAACATGAGGCAACGGCGACGGGCTTCGGCGGCGCGTTCGATCCGCGGCAAGATGAACCTGACGCGGCGGGCGCGATGCGCAACGCAGCAGGTGCGTCGAGCCAGCCGATCCGGATCAGCACCATTGTCCCGAAGCCACTCAACAATCCCATGCCAATCGCGCCAACCAGCTTCGCGACGGCAAAGCCGATGCCGAGCGTCCCCGCAGCGATGACGAATTGCGTTGGGTCCATCAGCGGCGACGCGATCCAGAATGCCATGACAGGTGCGAGCGGTACGCCCGCGCCGAGCAGACCCGCCACCAGCGGTATCACGCCGCAGGAGCAGAACGGCAGCAATGCGCCGATCAGGGAAGCCACGAGAATCATGCGGCCTTGGCGACCGGTGAACGCCCGTGCCGCCAGCGCATCGGCGCCGGTCGCGCGCGCAGCCGCGGCTATCGCGACCGACGCCGCGAGCCAGGGAGCGATGTGCGCCAGTTCGCCGGCGACATAAAGCAACGTACTCCGCGCCTGTGCCGGGCTGTATGCCCACAGACCAAGCAATAATGCGCCGAGTGCGACCAGCACGTAATCGACGCGGGCCAGCGCGCCGCCGAGGCGAGGGACCAAGCCCAAATGGAGCGCTCGCGCGCTGAGCCGCGGCGGGAGTGGGAAGATGGCGGCCGGTGTCGTTTCAGCTTGTGGCACCGGATACTCCTATATCTCTGGTTTTATGGTTATATCTACGCACACAAAACCTCACGCGGCACGCGCCTGGCGCCGCCGCGTCGTAGGTGGGGCTGCTGACCCAGGCGATGCTGACACGTCCGCGTCACCAAAGCCCGCGCAGCAGTGCTCCTTGACGAAGGCAAGCGTTGCATCGATCGCCGCATATTCGGGCGTGCACCGCACCATGCGTCCCTCGCGTCGCTGTGCCACCAGGCCGGCGGAGACGAGCCCGCGCAGGTGAAATGCCAGCGTCGAGGCCGGCACGCCCAAATGGGATTGCAACGCGCCGATCGCGAGGCCCTCGCCGCCCGCCTGGACGAGTAGGCGGACGATCTGCAGGCGGGTGGTATTGCCCAGCTCGGCCAAGCCTCGGGCTGCAGTATCGATGTCCATGCCCCGACACATGGCACGCGCACCGGAGAAATGCAACCATAAAACTGGTTACGTGGTTTCGGTGCGCGAACCCTTCGAGCGATGCAGTCGAATGGCCCGGTCGTGTCCGGGCGTCAGCTTGCGGCCTTGTACTCCTGGGTCTTGAACGACAGGTGACGCGTCACCTGCGGTGCGTCCGCGAGCTTCCGAATGTTTCCCCATGTCTGCTTGTAATTTGGGAGAATCAACTCGTTCACGCCCTTGCTGACGGTATTTCCGACGGCGCCGGTGGGGTACGCGAACAGCATGAACGTCTCGTTCCGCCGCGCGGTTGGCGTCGGCCAAACCATCGCCTGCGTGCTGCCGTTGTCGTTATAGACCTCAATCAGATCGCCGGGGTTCAGCCCGAGTTCGGCAACATCCTGCGGGTTCATCTGAATGTAGGCGAATGGGAAGCGGTCCCAGACGAAATCATTGTGCTGGTCGAGATAGACCGACTGCCAGACCTGGTTCGAGCGGCCATTGTTGATCAGGAAGCGGAACTTGTCCTTCTCGGCCTGCTTGCCGGGAGCCTGCAGACCGCGCCATTGCGCTGTGGCGAACTTCGCCTTGCCGTCCGGCGTCTTGAACTTGCCGTCGGTGAACAACCGCTTGGTCCCGACAATCTTGCCGTCCTGAAAGCCGACAGCCGGCTCCTGGAACCCATTCGTCCCCATGGCCCGCAGGCGCTCATAGGTCACAAATTGCCCGCCGTCCGCGTTCTTGCTGTAGCCATCCATGAACGCGTCTTCCTCGGTCTTCCAGTCGTACCCCTTGAACTTGTCCGCGACATCCGTCTTCCCTGCCGTGCGCCAGCTTCGTTCCAGCGCCTGCGCGATCTTCGCGACGATCAGGCTGTCCGGCAGGGCGCTCCCCGGAGGGTCCATGTAGCGCTCGGTCAGCCGCATGCGCCGCTCACCGTTCATGCTCGTCAGGTTGGCCTCGCCGGCTGTCGCGGCGGCCAGCATCACGTGCGCGCAGCCGCCGATCTGGGTCGGGACGAGATCCACGTCCACGACGAACAACCCACCCTGGCCGATCGCGTCCATGATCGCCTTGATCTGGCCTTCACGGTCGCCCGCCGGCACCGAGTCCATAGCGGTCTTCACCAAATCCGTACGTCGCTTGTAGACGCGCTTGAATTCAGTCGCGTTCAGCGTGGTCTTGAAGTGATCACAACCCCAGATGTGGTGGACACCGCCTTTGCCGCCGATCAGTAGCTGGTCGACGTATGGCGCGGGCTTCCCACCTGGGTAGTCAGGCCGCACATACCCTTCCTGATGCCCGCCCATCCGCACGCAACCGCCACCTGGCCGGCCGACGTTGCCGGTCGCGAGGGCGATATTCACCAGCGCCTGATTGGTACGGTAATTGTCGTTGCCCCAGATCAAACCTTTCTCGTAGGCGAACATCGTCCGCCGCCGCGCGCCGCCCTGTTTCGGCTCGGCGATCCACTCCGCCGCCTTGCGGATATCCTCCGGCTTCAGGCCGGTGATCTGCACCGCCTGCTCGATCGTGGTTTGATTCGCTTTGACAGCATCATCGTAGCCGCTGGTGCTGGCGGCGATGAAGGCGCGGTCGACCCAACCCTTGGTGGCGACCTCGGTGAACAGCGCGTTGAACAGCGCGAGATCGGTCCCCGGATTGATCGCGAGATGCAGCACGTTGGCCGGCCCGGCCTCCGCCTCGCAGGCCGCGATGGTCGGTGTCCGGCGCGGATCGACGAAGATGATCCTGGCCCGGCCGGTCGGCTCGGTGCCGAACTCGGCCTTCTTCTTGTCGGCGCTGGTGCCCCGAAGATTCGGCACCCAATGGTTCAGGAAGTAGTTGGTCTGCGTCTCCAGTGAATTGGTGCCGACCGCCATGATCGTATCGGCGAGTTCGGCGTCTTCGTAGCAATTGTTCAGCTCGCCTACGCCCATGTCGCGCGTGCCGTGCACTTCGCTGTTGTACGCCGGGCGATTGTGGATCCGGATGTTCTTGACCTTCATGCTCTCGAAATAGAGCTTGCCGGTCGCCCAGGTATTCTCGTAGCCGCCGCCGGCGCCGCCATGATCGTATGCGGACACGATCAGGCCGTCTTCGCCCTGGCTGTCGACCACGCGCCGCGTCACCTCGGCCACCAGACCGATCGCGTCGTCCCAGGAGGTCGGCGTCAAGGTGCCATAGCGCCAGACGAGCGGTTCGGTCAGGCGCTCGGCCTGCGTGCCGGTGACGGTTGAATACGAGAGCTCCGCCATCTTCGAGCCGCGTGTAGAGCCGAGGCCCGAATTCACGCTACAGTTAGGATCGGGCTTGATGACCAGATGCACGTCCCGCCCGTTCTGCTTCACGATATTATACATCGACGGGCTGAACCACGCCGTCGCCATGGCGCCCTGCTGCTTGCTCAGGTCCTCGTTGAAAGCATTCTGTCCGGGCTGCGTACCGCCCTGGCGATCAACCGGCCAGGACAGAGCCTGATAGCCGCATCCGACGATGCAGAAGTGACAGGCGACGTTGTGGACCTGCGCATCATTCGGGGGGATCGGCAGGCGGTCGATATTGCGCTTGTAGGCCATGACGCGCCTCCTATGCCGTAAGGACGTTGGAGAGACGGCCGTAGATCAGCTCGTCGACGGCAACAGCGTAGATGTCGCCGCTTGGGTCCACGACCAGGCGGAACTGCGGCAGGTTTTGCGTGGCGTGCCCGAAGATCTGCAGGCCACCCTTCTCGACATCGAATCGACCGTAGTGACCGGGACAGTTCAGCGACTGGTCGCTGGCGCCGTAGACCAGCGGGAACCCCTTGTGCGGGCATAACGTGCTGAAGGCGACGATATCGCCCTCGGGACCCACCCCTCCTTCGACGCGATGGCCCAGCTTCAGCAGCACGCCCGGGCTGTCCGCGTCGGGATACGTGATGTCCTTCGGCACGTCGGGCTGCAGGTCGCTGACATTGGCAAGTTTGTTGGAAGGGTATGTGACCAGCGCCAGGGATGGTGCGGCCCGCGGCGCTGCTGACGGGATCGCCACGGTTGCGACAGCCCCGGCGGCCACTGCCGCCGTGCGCGCAAAGAATGCACGCCTGCCTGCATCCACGAGCTTGTCACATCGCTTCATGGGTTTCTCTCCCTGTGTTTCCATGTTTCTGGAACTATCGGCGGAAACTATACCGCCCGTTCCGGAACCAAGACAAGAGTAAATTCCAGAATTCCAGAGACATGGAATTAAGGTTGAAGGAGCTGACGCGATCCGCTACCGCGCCCATGCTGCGATGAGGCCCCATGCTGCGATGAGGCCGTGTGACAAGCTGAGACGAAGGGAGTGCGCTTAGTGCAACAGTCAGCAGACACGCTCGGGCGGGCGCAACCGCGCGCGAGACTGGGCGGGTTCGAGCGTTTCCTGACCATCTGGGTCGCGCTGTGCATCGCCGCCGGGGTCCTGCTCGGCACCTTTGTTCCCGCCCCATTCCAGCTCCTCGGCGGCGCGACCATGGCGCGGGTCAACCTGCCGGTCGCCATCCTGGTCTGGCTGATGATCGTGCCGATGCTGCTGAAGATCGATCCCGCCGCGCTCGCCGAGGTCGGCCGGCACTGGCGCGGAATCGCCACCACCGTCGGCGTGAACTGGCTGGTCAAGCCGTTCTCCATGGCGCTGCTGGGGTGGCTGTTCATCGGCCATCTGTTCCGCCCCTGGCTGCCCGCCGGCCAACTCGACAGCTACATCGCCGGGCTGATCCTGCTGGCCGCCGCCCCCTGCACCGCGATGGTCTTCGTCTGGTCGAACCTGGTGGACGGCGAGCCGCACTTCACCCTCAGCCAGGTGGCGCTGAACGACGCGATCATGGTGCTGGCCTTCGCGCCGATCGTCGGGCTGCTACTCGGCCTGTCCTCGATCAGCGTCCCATGGGACACGCTGCTGCTGTCGGTGTTGCTGTACATCGTCGTGCCGGTCATCGCCGCGCAACTCTGGCGCCGCGCCTGCTTGGCCGCAGGCGGCGCACCAGCGCTCGAGCGCACGTTGCGCCGCCTTGGCCCGGTCTCGCTCGCCGCCCTGTTGCTGACCCTGGTGTTGTTGTTCGGCCTGCAAGGACCCGAGATCGTGCACCAGCCATTGGTGATCGTATTGCTGGCGGTGCCGATCACGCTGCAGGTCTATTTCAACGCCGGCCTCGCCTATTGGCTCAACCGCCAGCTCGGCGTGGAATGGTGCGTCGCCGGTCCCTCGGCGCTGATCGGCGCGTCCAACTTCTTCGAGCTGGCCGTCGCCACCGCGATTGTGCTGTTCGGCTTCCAGTCGGGTGCCGCGCTGGCGACCGTGGTCGGCGTTCTGGTGGAGGTTCCGGTGATGCTTTCCGTCGTCAAGGTCGTGCTGTCGAGCCGGGCCTGGTACGAACGCGGCGCGGCGGTGCGGCAGGGGGTGCTGGCGGATGACCGCTTACGCTAACGCGATCCGAGCCCGCGCCGCCCAGGTGAGCGACGCGCCCGTGATCGCCGACATCTACAATCAGGGCATCGAGGATCGCGTCGCCACCTTCGAGACCGAGCCGCGTTCGCCGCAGCAGATCGTCCGCTGGTTCGACAGCTTCCGTCCGATCGTCGTCGTGGAGGACGCCGACAGAACAGTCGTCGCCTTCGCCTCCAGCTCAGCCTATCGCGACCGACCCTGCTACGCCGGCATCGCCGAGTTCTCGGTCTATGTGCGGCGCGACTGGCGCGGGCGCGGCGCGGGCCACGTGGCGCTGGCCGCGCTGATCGAGGCGGCCGCCGCCGCCGGACTGTGGAAGCTGGTGTCGCGCGTGTTTCCCGAGAACACCGCCAGCCGCGCGCTGCTGCGCCGCATGGGCTTCCGCGAGGTCGGCATCTACCACCGCCATGGCCAGCTCGACGGCATCTGGCGCGATTGCGTCATCGTCGAACTTTTGCTTTCCGCGCCCGACACCCGGGCCTAAGCGCAAATTGGTGCCTGAAATCGCAATACCCGAAATCGCAACAATTGTCCCGAACTGGTATTCTGCCGTCGGTCGATCGCCTGCACCGCGCGACCCCCACATGGTTGGGTTGATACGCGAGTGCAAGGTCGGTCCGACCGATACCCACCAGAGGAGACTTGCATGTCTGACCATGATCTCGCCGCTCTCTGGGAAGAGCACACCCGCACCGAGTTCGAGACCCGCGACGTCGATGCGACAATGGCCACGATGGTTGACCAACCCTACGTCAACCACATCCCCACCATGGCCGGCGGTGTCGGGCACGATGAGCTGAAGCGCTTCTACAAATACCACTTCATCGGGGCGAACCCGCCCGATACCTCCATCGCGCTGATCAGCCGGACCGTGGGTGCCGACAGCCTCGTCGACGAGGTGATTTTCAGCTTCACCCATACCTCCGAGATCGACTGGATGCTCCCCGGCATCGCGCCGACCGGCCGCAAGGTCGAGATCCCGCTTGTCGCCATCGTCCGGTTCCGCGACGGCAAGCTGGTGCACGAGCACATCTACTGGGATCAGGCCTCCGTGCTTGTGCAGATCGGCCACCTGGATCCCGCCGGCCTGCCGATCGCCGGGGTCGCGACGGCGCGCAAAGCCGCCGACCCAACTCGCCCGAGCAACACCTTGATGACGAACTGGCAAAGCAGCGCGGGCAAACCCCTATAGCGGAAGCCGCGTCGCACCGACCGATTGCGCGCTCGTTCGCAACGCCGTGTTGTCTGCGAGCGCATCGCCTTTTTACCCCCTGCGCCGCGACGTCGAACCGGTGGACAGGCAGTAGGGCCACGTCGCGGAGCGACCTCGCAAGACCCCCTCTCGCGGAGCGACTTGTTCGCACACAGGAACAGCGAAGCACTGCGCGCTGCCCGGTGTCGGAGAACTTTACACATATAATGGTAAATAAATAAGAGAGTAACGCACAGATAACGGCTGCAACGCCGTTCCCGCGGCGCGCGGTGCCGCATATTGGGCTTTAGTTGGCGTCACACCTTGCTCCTCATCATAAGTCATTGATATAAATGACTTAAACTACACGCACGTCGATCCGTGCCGGCAGAACCCGCGTGCGCCGATGGCCCCGATGGCGAGAACCCACCACCCCCTGGGCTTCCATTCCGCTGCACGGGACGAGGTGTCGGAAACTCTTACAAATTGGCTACAGACGGCCGCCAGCCCTGCGTATCCCATTGTTTTCGTTAGCTTCAGAGCGTTGGCACGCATATTGCTCGTCAAAATTCCGTTATCCATGGCGCGATGTCGCGTCAACGGCCGATGGTTTCCGGATTTCGCCACGTCGGCTCGTCCACCCGGACCGCCGGCCACACACGTGGCTGGGGCAATGAACTTGAAGGAGGCTAACTTGAACGCCAGAGTTTAATCGCGACTGCTGCATTCGGCGGTCTGATGGCATGGGGAACGGGGGCCCACTCGGCGCCCCTATACGTCGGGGTACAGGACGGCAACGGCGCGATTGCGACGGTCATCAGTGCTCCCGGCGGCAACGGTCCGTTCTCCTACGGCTCGCCGGCCAGTCCAAAGCAGGTCGGATCGTCGGGGGTCTACGTCGCCATCAGCGCCGAGGGCACGCCACCGCTGCCTGAGCCTCAGTTGCTCAGCAACTCGCTCACCGTATCGGGCGAACACGACGGCGGCGGAACGGTGTCCATCTACGTATCGGAACTGAACCAGTTCCCGGTGATGCCCTTCGCTACGTTCTTCAGCGAGTTCGCGAATACATTCGCGGCCGCCAACACCTTGGGCGCAGGAAATCAAACAACGAACACGGCCACGCAAGTCGTGGAAAGCACCTACGTAACATCCTGCACCAACCTTAACCCAGGATGCCCTACGTCGGACGTGTTCGCGGAAGGCACACTCCTGTCGACGACGACGTTCACACAGGGCGGCGGAACCACGGTGAATAGCGGCGCTCCGTTTCCCGCAGGGCTGACCGCACCCTATGCCACCACCGAGGTCTACACGATCACGTTCGCCCCACCGTCCGGCCAAAATGTCTACGGGCAAGTGAGTTCCGCGATCGATCTGCAACTTATTCCTGAGCCAGCCTCGATCGCGCTTCTTGGCAGTGCGCTCGTGGGCGTCGGCGCGATCCGCCGCCGTCGGCGCGCTGCTACCTGACACTGCCGACCCGGCGACGGCGATCGGCGGATCGCTGTCGCCGGGCGTGTTTGGCGGTGCACCGCGCGAGCGGCGCCGCATTTCGACCCGCTCGCCGCGACCCGAGACTGACCCTGCCTCTTCACTGGGCGCGCCGCCGCCTGGCACTGCGGTCGGGTTGCCTCGGCGTGGCGCATGTGCACGGGCGCGTCGAAACCCGTGTGGCTACGGCGGCCGCCGCATGGCTTCCGCGAGCCACGCCACGCAATCACCCCAATGAAAACAATCCACGCAAACACGTGCGAGGTCGGCACCAGCATGACCCACGACGCACACGCGGCGGATGGGCTATACGACCCTGTCGCGGCAACGCCGACGGCCACCGCCACGCGCCGTGACGCGCGGGACCGCTCCGTCCCAGGGAGGCACCAACCATGGCAGAGCCAGTCTACAAGATCGTCGAGCTGGTCGGCACATCGGATCACAGTATCTCCAAGGCGATCGATCGCGCGATCGAGAAGGCGTCGTCGACGGTCCGCCACCTCGGGTGGTTCGAGGTGGTGCAGATCCGCGGCAGCATCGACCAGGGCAAGGTCCGCCAGTACCAGGTGACCGTGAAGGCCGGCTTCACCCTGGAAGACAAATAGGGCCTCGGGCCAGCCGCCGCGCGCCGCAACCACCCTACTCAAACCCCGGCAGCGCCTGGCCCCACGGCGAGGACAAGGCAAGCGCCTTGAACAGGCGCCCCATCCGGCTGGGTTCGGCCAGCCGGCTCGCGGCGTCGACCAGCGCCGCGGCACGTTCCGGCGGTTGGCTGCGTGCCAGAGCGCCGGTACGCTGGAACAGGCCGAGCCGGGTCAGGAAGACCCCCTGCGGCACCGGTCCATGCACGTCGGTGCCGACGGCACGCGCGGCCGCCGCAAGCGCAGCGAAATCGACATGCGCGGTCAGGTCGGCCTCTCCGGCCGGGCCAAGCGGATCCGCGGGCTGGCCGCCACTCAGCGCTTGCAGGCTGTCGCCGAAATCGCTTGCCGCTGGCCCGTAATCAAGAAACAGCGCGCCCCCCGGGTGCGCCACGAAGCGCCGGGCCAGCGCGGTAACGAACGCCCGGGCAGCTTCGTTCCATTCAAGGATCGCACCATCGGGACTGGTAACATCTACTCCCCCTCCCCTTGAGGGAGGGGGTTGGGGGGAGGGGTTCGACGCCACGAACCTTCCGTGTGACCCTGGCACCAACCCCTCCCCCCAACCCCCTCCCTCAAGGGGAGTGGGGAGAAGCCACCCCCACCTCGACAAACCGCCCATCCTCAACAAACCGTTCCATCCACGCCCCCCCCGCCGCACGAACTGGCGGATCGGCAACGCATCGAGGAACTCGTTGCCCAGCAGGATCAGCGGCGCCTCCGGCACCGTCTCTAACCCGTCATGCCACACCGCCCCCGGCAACACCCCCGCCTGCACGGCGCGCAACCGCGGCGAGTTCTCGATCAGATGCAGCCGCAGCGCGGTGCGGAACGCCGGCGCCGCCCGCCCGATCGCCCGCAGCGCGTCCGCCATCAGCGTGCCACGGCCCGGCCCGGCCTCCACCAGCAGCACCGGATCCGGCTCGCCCAGGCCCTGCCACGCCACCGCCGCCCAGAGCCCGAGAATCTCGCCGAACACCTGGCTGATCTCCGGCGCGGTGGTGAAATCGGCGAACGGATCGTGCGTGGCGTAGTACGCGGCATTTGCCCGCGCCATGAACGCATCCAGGCGTTCCAGTGGGTTCGTCATTTATTTGCCCGGTGATATCTGCCTCTCTAAGTTGGTACGTGGCAACGATCAAGAGCGGCCGAGGAAGCGGATGGGGGAAATCAGGTCATTGCGGAACAGGGAGAACCGAGCTGCGCGGTTCACCGCTCTGCGCGAAGCGGCGCGCTCTTGATCATGCCAAGCTGGCTTTTCGCGAAGGGGATCAGAAGTTACGCCCTCAGCAAACAGGACCACTTAACTTGAATTTCTGGTCGAACCAATCGATGGAATGCACTCCAGCTTGGAACATTGTTGAAGGTCCCACCAGAAGAGTGCAGTCCCTGCCAAGATCGATAGACAAATATTGATCGTCACCTGCATCGTCGCATTCGACAAATGACAGGGAAAAGCCCGAGCCGTACTCGATGGTACGTCCGTCGTTCAATGTCGAGTAGCTGCGCCGATAATAATGCAAACGAGGAATTACAGGCCGCCCTGAAAACCGAGAACGAATGTCTTTCTCTTTCAATATTTTTTCTGCTGCCGTTTTTGAGATTGATACACTGGCCATGGAGACCTCCCTTATTACGTTAAAACGCGCGCGGCTCGAGCGTCGCTGGAAGCTTGATATAGTCCGGGTGGCGCTGCACCCACTCGGTCGGCTCCGGCAAACCATGCGGGACGAAAATGAACGGCAGTTTTATCTCGTCGAATACATGCGAGTCAGAGGGCATGGTGCGCTGCTTCAGTGTCTACAAGTGAGTGTAGATAACATGTTCCTTGTTAGTCTGTCAAGCGCCTTGTAGCCTTGTCGCAACTCGCTTCGCCGAGCCGCGGCGAGCAACCTTAGGTAGGTGCGGGTTTCTCGCAAGGCATCGGCGGTGAGTGACTTCGCGTTGGTCGGCTCGACGCCGCGATATCAATAGAGGGCGCGCCCGACTTCGGCGTCGCCTATCTCGACGCACCAGCGATCCGTCGCGCCTGATCGGCCGCGTCGGCGGCGAACACCACGCCGGAGGCTCAAAACAAGGCGGCCACAAACAAGGAGGCCATCAGTTCCACCGGGCCATCAACACCAACCGGTCATCAGCGCAACCAGCCCATCACCGCGCCCGCGCGATCAGCCAGGCACCCGCGATCAGCATCGGGACACACAGCACCTGGCCCATCGTGGTGCCGAACGGAAGAAACCCCAGGAACGCATCCGGCTCGCGAAAGAACTCCCCGGTGATGCGGGCGACGCCATAGCCGACCAGGAACGCCCCGGTGAGAAAGCCGATGCGTGCGCGCAACATCTCCCATCGCGACAGCGTGAACATCACGCTGAACAGCAGCAGCCCTTCCAGCAGCGCTTCGTAGATCTGGCTGGGATGCCGGGGCACCATCCCGCCGCCGGTGGTCGGGAACATCATCGCCCACGGCAGCCAATCGGGCGCCGGGCGTCCCCACAGCTCGCCATTGATGAAATTGGCGACCCGCCCCAATCCCAGGCCGATCGGCACGCACACCGCAATCCGGTCGGCGAACGCCAGCAGCCGGATGCCGTTGCGACGACAGAACCAGGTGATCGCGATCGCCATGCCGATCGCGCCGCCATGGAAGCTCATGCCGCCTTGCCAGACCTCGAGGATCCGCGCCGGATGCGCCAGGTAGAGGCCGGGCTGGTAGAACAGCACGTAGCCCAGCCGGCCGCCCAGCACGATCCCGAGCGTCGCCCAGGTCAGGAAATCGTCCACCTGCACCGGCGTCGCGACCACCGGCGGCAACTGCACCAGCCGGCGCGTCAGCCGCCAGCCCAGCACCAGCCCGAAAATATAGGCGAGCGCGTACCAACGGATGCCAAACGGCCCGATCTGCACGATCACCGGATCGAAGTTGGGAAACAGCAGGACCGGGATCATCGGAAGGGATCAGGCTGCGTCAGGTATTCCTGCACATAGCGCCGCACCGCTTCCTCCAGCGGGGTGAACTGCCCGGCGTAACCGGCGGCGCGCAGGCGGGTGATGCCCGCCTCGGTGAACGACTGGTACTGGCCGCGCAGCGCATCGGGCATGTCGATGAACTCGATGCGCCGCGCCACGCCGGCGGCGTCGCACACCGCATGGGCCAGGTCGCGATAGCTGCGCGCCCGCCCGGTACCGACATTGAACAGCCCGCTGGCCGCCGGCGTATCGCGCAGCCACAGCATCACATCCACCACGTCGCCGCCTGGCTAGGGTTGCCCTGGTGGCGGCACCCGGCGCTCCACCGGCGAAACCGGGGCGCGCGCGCGGAAATATGCCGCGCGCTCCACGGGCAGCGCCGCCGGGGCCGCGCCAAACGCACTCGCGGGGTTACGCGCGGGGCCGCCGGCAGGGAAGGTGCCGCTGGTGGCGTGCCCGAGGGTCTGCACGGCCCAGCGGGCGGGCGCGACGAGTAGCAGCGTGAGCGCGCCGGTGAGCGCGGCGAGTCGCAGGCGTGGGGCGCCGACGAGTAGCAGCGCGACGGCGAGCGTGCGGAGGAGGATCAGCGCGGGGGTGAGCCAGCGCAGTTCGGTGGGGTAGTCGTGCAGGACGGCGAGCTCGCTGGCGACGCCGGCGGCGAGCGCGAGGGTGGCAAGGATGCGCATGCGGATGCCGCTGTGCAGGAGCTGCGCGAAGCCGGCGCCGACGAGGGCGGCACTGAAGGGCGCGAGCAGGGACACGTAGTAGGGGTGGAAGATGCCCTGCGCGAAGCTGAAGACGATGGCGGTGGTGCAGAAGGCGCCACCGACTGCGAGTAGCCATCCGGAGCGCGGGTCGGCGCGGCGCAGGCGGCAGGCGATCAGGATCGCGACGGCGCTGAGGAGCGCGAAGCCGAGCAGCCACCCGGCCTGCCCGCCGAGGGCTTCATTGAGTAGCCGCAGCGGCCCGGTGGAGCCGCCGAAGACGTTCGAGCCGCCGTGCGCCTTGCGGACCGCCGCTTTGACCTTCGATACGACCGAGGGCCGTTGTATCCAAAGATCAGAGAGAGGACGGGTGTTATCGGCGGTGCCCGAGATCCAGGGTCGGTCGGTGGCGGGCGTGAGTTCGACGAGTAGCGGCCAGGCGCCGCCGACGAGCAGCATGGCGGTGGCACCCGCAAACGGACCCCGTCGCGCGCGTGCGTACGCGCGCACACGCGCGCGGCGGGGTCTCGCGAGGGGAGGCACTCCGTCCGCCTGTGCAGCTGGAGACGCTCGGTCCGCCTTGCAGCTGGAGGCGCTCGGTCCACCTGTGCAGAGAGGCGCCCTATTCGCCGGCGCGCGCGACGGCCGGCGCCAGGCCCACGCGGCGGCGATCCCGGGCAGGACGACGAGTGCGATGAGCATCTTGGTCTCGAACCCGAGCCCGACGCAGACGCCGGCGAGCAGCGCGAGTGCGAGTGGCTCGGGCCAGAGGCGAGTCAGCGCGAGTGTGCGCGGGCGGGTGTGCCGTGTTCGATGGGTGGGAGCGGCGGCGAGGGCACCTTCGGAGGACTCATGCGGGGAGCTTCGCCGGCTTGTGTAGGAGGAACGTGAGTTGAGGCTGAAAGTTCGGTAAGGCCTTGGGGCGCATCCGCGCAGGCCGGGGCGCGGTCGGCAGGCGGATTGGGGCGGGACGTCCTGTCCCGCCGCGCGGAGCCCGGGCGGCGGTGCTTCAGCGGCGACGCTCAGCGGGTGGCGGCGCTCTCAGAGGCCGCGAGGGCGCCGGGGCCGGGCTCGGCGCGGACGTCGCTGCCCGCAGCGGCTCGCCGCAGCGCGCGCAGATGCGACGCTCGCCGAGCTCACCGCCGCAGCCCTTGTGGCGCAGCACGATCGGCGGGCCCGCGTCGGGCGCGGCGTAGCGGTCGCCCCAGCGCAGCAGCTCGACGGTCACGGGCCACAGGTCGAGGCCCTTGGCGGTCAGCCGGTATTCGTGGCGCAGCGGGCGCTCCTGGTAGGGCACCTTCTCGAGGATCCCCTCGGCGACCAGCCGGTCCAGGCGCGCGGCGAGCACGTTGCGGGCGACGCCGAGGCTTCGCTGGATCTGATCGAAGCGCCTGCGACCGAGAAACACGTCGCGCAGCACGAGGATCGTCCAGCGCTCGCCGACGAGCTCGAGCGTGCGGGCGATCGAGCAGTTCTGATCCTCGTAGTCGTTCCTCAGCATCTCCACTCATCCTACCACTTAGTTGCGTCATAAAACTCTCTGTGTTAGGTGCGTCTCTTGATGCAACTCGATCATCCGAACTCAGACAGGAGCGTGAGAACGATGGAGCGCAGGTGGAAGGTGCTGATCGTCGTCGTCGCCGGCGTGTTCATGGCCGGGCTCGACGTGTTCATCGTCAACATCGCGTTCCCGCAGATGCACACCGACTTCCCGGGCACGAGCCTCAGATCGCTGTCGTGGGTCTTGAACTCGTACACGATCGTGTTCGCCGCGTTCCTGATCGCCGCCGGGCGCTGGTCGGACACGTTCGGGCGCAAGCGCTCCTACCTGCTCGGCAGGGCCTGTTCGTGGCGGCCTCGGCCGCCTGCGCGCTGGCGCCGTCGATCCCTTCCTCGTCGCGGCGCGCGCGGTGCAGGGTCTCGGCGCGGCGCTGTTGATGCCCGCCTCGCTCGGGCCTGCTGCTGCCGGAGTTCCCGCCCGAGCAGCGCCACATCCCGATCGGCATCTGGGCCGCGGTCGGCGGGATCGCCGCCGCCGCGGGGCCGCCGCTGGGCGGCCTGCTGGTGCAGGTCAGCTGGCGCTGGGTGTTCATCGTCAACGTCCCCGTCGGCCTGGCGAGCCTGATCGCCGGCTGGCGCATCCTGCGCGAGGTCCGCCACCCGGAGGCGCAGGCCCCGACTTCCTGGGCGCGGGCCTGCTCACCGCGGCGATGGCGACGCTCGTCGTGGCGATCATCCAGGGCGCGAGCTGGGGCTGGGCGAGCCCACGGATCCTCGGCCTGTTCGCGCTCACGGCGCTGCTGATCGCGCTCGTCGCCCGGCGCATCGCCACCCACCCTCCCCGATCGTCGAGCCGGCGCTGCTCAAAGTCAGGGCCTTCAGCCTCGCGACGCCGCGTCGCTGCTGTTCTTCATGGCGTTCGCCGCGATGCTGCTCGCGAGCGTGCTGTTCCTGACCGGCGTCTGGCACGAGCCGATCCTCACCGCGGGCCTTGATGATCTTCCCCGGCCCGGCGATGGCCGCGCTGAGCGCGGTCCCGGCGCGCGGCTGGGCAGCCGCTTCGGCCCCGGCCGCGTCGGCGCCGTCGGCGCGCTGCTGTTCGCGCTCGGCGGCGTCTGGTGGGTCACGCACCTGACCGGCGCGCCCCACTACGCGGCCGACTTCCTGCCGGGCATGATGATCGGCGGAGTCGGCGTCGGCCTGATGATCCCGTCGCTGACCGGCGCCGTCGCCTCGACGCTCGCCCCCGCGCGGCTGGCGACCGGGATCGCGGTGCAGACCACGGGCCGGCAGATCGGCTCGGCGCTGGGCTTCGCGATCCTCGTCGCGGTGTTGGCAGCAGCCGCACACCGCGGGCGACTTCGCGGCCGCGTGGAGCTTCATGATCGCCGCGAGCCTGCTGCCGGGGCGACGCTGGTCGCAATCGGCGGGCGCGCGTCGGTGGGAGTGACGCGGACGTCGACCGTGGCGAGGACATCGACAGCGGTGAGCGGCTCTGCTATGCTTGCGCTAGCAAGCAAATTGGAATTGAGTGAGATGGATCTGCCGTGAGTACGTCGATAGTTACGGGTGCGCCAGCAAGTGAGGCTGAGGCTGAGGCTCCGGCGCGGGTTGCGGAGTGGCTTCCGGCGACCACGCGGCTCGGTCCGGTGGAGCTCACTGTGAGCGACCTCGAGCGTGCGATCGCTTTCTATACAGAGGCGCTCGGCTTGCGCGTGCAAACCCGCGAGGCCGCGCGCGCTGCCCTCGGTACGAGTACGAGTACGGAGGACCTGTTGGTGCTCTTTGCGAATCGCTCGGCGAGACGGGCGGGTCGTCATGCGGGTCTGTATCACGTGGCGCTGCTGTACCCCTCGCGCGTCGAGTTGGCGCGCGCGGCGGTGCGCCTCGCGGTGACACGGACGCCGATCCAGGGCGCCTCGGACCACGGCACGCACGAGGCGATCTACTTGGCAGATCCGGATCGGCAACGGCCTGGAGCTAGCAGCGGACCGCCCGCGCGAGCAGTGGCCGGACATCCGCGACTCGAGCCTGTTCGCGGGTGGGCCGCAGCCGCTTGACCTCGACGGGCTACTGGGACTCGGTGGTGAGGCAGATGCGGCGCGGCGCGGCGCGGCGGGCGTGCGTGTGGGGCACCTGCACTTGCACGTCGCGGACACGGCGGCGGCGCTGCGCTTCTACGCGGATCTCGTCGGCTTCGAGAAGATCGTCGAGCTCGGTGACACGGCGGCGTTCGTGTCGGCGGGCGGCTATCACCATCATCTTGCGTTCAACACGTGGCGCGGACAGGGTGTGCCGGCTGCGCCGACGGACGCGGTGGGGCTGCGGCACTGGACGATCTATGTGCCGCGCGACCATCGCCGTCGACGTGGTGCGCGAGCGCTTCGCGCGCGCGGGAGTCGCACACGAGTCGCGCGGGGCGGGAATGCTGGTGCGCGACCCGTCGGGGAACGCGGCGCTCATCGCGGCGGACCCGGCTCGGGGCGAGGGTCTCTCTGCGGCCGGGATCGCGGCCGCCGCGCCGGCGGGTGGCCTCGCCGGCGATGCCACCGTGAGCGCCTGAGCCTGAGATGGCGACCCTCCCGAGCGATGTCGCGACACGCGCGGCGTACTTCCTCGGCGAGGAGGGTGTGGCGTGCCTCTCACCGCAACACGCGCTGGCGTTCGTGGGCCTGCTGGAGTCTGGTCGCCGGCTGACGCGGGAGCTCGAGGGGGAACTTGAATGCGAGCACGGCCTGAGCTTCAGCGCGCTGGGGGTCTTGGGACGCCTGGCGGCGGCGCCGAAGCGGACGCTGCGGCTGACGGTCC
>CAWGZJ010000021.1:0-26772 GCA_963826975.1 uncultured Alphaproteobacteria bacterium
AAGCGCGGGTGCGTTCATTCCGTAACTATAGCGACATTGCCGTCTATCGTAAGGACGAATGGGCCGAGCGCGGTGATGTAACATTGGAAGCTGCTGCCGAGATCCTCGGCGTCGCGAAAATGACCGTGCTCCGCATGATCCGACGTCGCGACATCAAAGGAACGCAACCATGCAAAGGAGCGCCCTGGGTCATCAAGGCTGATGATTTGGCGGCTCTCCGTGCCGGCAAGCTATCGAAAGGGTCGGTAACGCCAAATCCTGCGCAGCATCTCTTGGAATTTCAATGACATAGAAAGGTGCGCATTATGACGCTTGGCTGCTCGGGCACAAGAAGCTCGACACCACGGCGCTCTATACCCGTGTCGCCATCAAGGCGATCGGCGAGGTCACCAGCCCGCTCGACCTGCTGCTCACCGAGGTAAGACCGCCCGCCTGACGCGCCCGTTCGCATGTCGCGTCCAGCGGTCGAGGTGGCGGACATCTTCCGCCGCCATGGTCCGGCATGGCGCAACGCCAACGCCGGACGGATGAGCCTCGCGCAAATGAAGGTCATGTCGGCCATCGAGAGTTGCCGTACCGCGGCACTCGGCGGCCACGTCGAGCGCTGCGAACATTGCGCGCATGTGCGGATCGCCTACAACTCCTGCCGCGATCGCCACTGTCCGAAGTGCCAGGCCGTTGCCGCCAAGGAATGGCTTGCCGACCGCGAGGCCGACCTGCTGCCCGTGCCCTACTACCACGTGGTCTTCACGCTGCCGGCCGCGATCGGCGACATCGCCTACCAAAACAAGGCCGTCGTCTATGACATCCTGTTCAAGGCCGCGGCCGAGACGCTCATCACCATTGCGGCCGACCCCAAGCATCTCGGCGCCCGGATCGGCTTGACCGCCGTACTGCACACCTGGGGCTCGGCGCTGATCCAGCACCCTCACACAGGATACCTGGCATTATCATCTCCTTGATTTTCGGTGAATAAGGCAAGTTGGTGTTCCGTGCAGCCCCCCGAGAAAATCAGTTTACCCGTACGGTGTAGGTGATCGATGATCCTGCGAATGGGCGCGGTGTCCAAATCGCTGCGACGAATTTCCCACGGTGCGCGAGGGGTTACTTGTTCACGCTCCAATATGCCGGTCTCCACCAACCGTTCGATTGTGCGATGACTGACGTCGCATATGCGCGCTGCTTCGCCCAAACTAACTCGCGTCGGATCAGGTAGGGCTCGCTTTTGACCGGCAATGGAATGGTTACGCCTGGCTGTGGCCACCCGAGTCTGATTCCATCGCTTCCCTTTGCCGGTAGAATAGCCGCGACGGTTCAATACAGAGGCAATCTGGTCATCGCCGAAGCGAACTGCCATACAACGAATGATCTCCAGCGCTTCAATGGGGGTGGCGGTGTCCGTTGCGGAACGTGGCCGGTCCATCGAAAGCTGTGTGTGTATGCCTCCCTTCCAATGAAGCACCAGCTCAAGGGACTTCTTATCCTGATCAGTGCGAACGATGATCTCTTCTATGGCCGTACGGAAGATCATCTTCTTGAGTGCCGGGGGACAATGACTATTTTGCCAAACCTCGGAAAAACGGTCACCTATCGAACGAATTCTCTCTTCCTCTTCGGTCGACAACAAATGGCGCTGCGCATCCAGGTTGGAAAGCGTTTGCTTGACTACCTCGACTTCTTCCAACTTCTCATTCCACCGCCTCTCCAACTCGCCGGCTGCAAGCCGATTGCGAGCATCAACGGCGTCGTACTGTTCAAAGGCTTTTCTCGCCTCATACTCGAGTTGCTCCAGCTTGCGCGACAAGGCGGTACGTTGAGCGGTGCCGCTGGCGTTCAGTTCTTCCACAGCTCGCAGACTGGCCTCTATGCCCAAAGGCCCTATCGCCTTCAACAACTCTTGTCCCACCCTGCGGTCTACCGCGCTGCCACCAAAACCGATACAATACTGTCCGCCATCATCGTAGTCGCCCTTGCAAAGATATCGCGCGTTTGTACCGCTGCCACCCCAATACCGTACATGGAGCTTGCGTCCACAGTGCCCGCAGCGGATGAGCCCCACAAGAAGACCTTGGCCAGCGCGTATCGCCGCCATCAACTCGTCTCCCTCCCGATTCACAGAATTACGCTGCATGATTCGTCAATTCTCTTCGTATGTCGCCCAGTCAATATAGCCTACATGATGATTGCGGATGAAGACGCGACATTCTTCGGCAGGACGCATCGCGCCCTGACGCTTCTCAAGCTGACCATCGACCAGCAACGTTGTAACCGGACGTCGCGCCCACACATAGGCACCAGCATAGAAAGGGTTTCCCAAGATGTCGCGGATCAGGCTCTGCGACGGAGTCTTCCAGACCAGCTTCGTTCCTCGGATCGGGTTGGCCGGCAGCTCAATGTCGTGATCTCGGAACCAGTGGAATGTCTGACGCACGCTCCAAAGCTCCCGAAACTTCGCGAATACAAGTCGGACCGCTTCACAGACCCGCTGATCGGGATAAAGTGCGACCTTGCCGACAGCGTCTTTTGCATATCCAACCGGCAGTCTTTTGAACATTTCGCCACGTCTTGCCTTGGACTCCTGACCTGCGAGCAGTCGTTGACGGATGACTTTGAGTTCTACGACGCTAAGTGTCCCCTTAATGCCCAGCACTAGCTGGTCATCGAGATAGCTCAAATCGTATACCTGCTGCTCGTCAGCGATCAGGGTCCCAAATATCTGGCATACCTCCAGGAGACGGCACCAGTCTTTGTCGGTACGGGATAATCGCGATACCTCCCGGCTGCCGACAATTCCCACCTCTCCCAGTGCGACTTGGCTGATAACACGCTCGAAGCCTTCGCGTTGGGCAGCAGCAATCCCTGCGCTCGACCCCAGATCGCTATTTATGACCTCAACCTGTTTCCAGCCCAGAGCGCGCACCCGTTCGGTCATCGCATACTGGAGTATTTGACTCTCCTTATTATATATGACTTGCCTTTCGCTGGACTGCCGAAGATACACAATCGCTTTGCGAGCCAGGTGCTCCGGTTTGATCTTGTGACTGCATATTGTGTCTGTCATTGGCCCCTACCTCCCCGTGAAAAACCGCCACAACAACGCGTGCCATCAGGTCTATCAGAGCGGCGCGTGTCGCCACGTCGATTGACACGGGGTCGCGCTCTCTTCGGACCATCAGGTCCAGAAGTCGGAGTTGCACCACGATGACCTCCCTCGCATCCGCCAACGGGCGTTCGCGGATCGTCATCGTGAGCACAGTCTTTCGAGTCGGGTTGTGAACCAGTCAATGAAGCAAGAGACAGAAGTGCTTCTTTGCTCAAATGCGGTTGTTCCGAGATCATGGTCCTGGCGCACTCCGGCTCCAGCATCCAGACCGGAATCTTCAGTCGCCTCCCACCTGGGTCCAAAACGCAAACAGCCCCGTCACCTCGCTCTGGTCTGCGAAGGATCTGCAGGGTGGTACGATGGAGCGGGTGAAATGGGTAGAAGACCCGAACACTCGTTTTATCCGGGCTCAGGGTATTGTGGGCGTCGGTGTCACCACCCGCACGCCCACATCATCGTGCCAGGTGGCGGCATCTCGCCGGACGGACAGCGTTGGATCGCGTGCCGACCCGGATTCTTCCTTCCGGTCCGCGTCCTCTCGCGGCTGTTCCGCCGATTGTTTCTGGAGCACCTTTCGGCGGCGTACCACGCGGGGCAGTTGCAGTTCTTCGGTAATCAGGCCGCTCTGGCGGACCCCAAAGCGTTCAAAAACCATCTCGCTCCGTTACGCACGGCCGAGTGGGTGGTCTACGCGAAGCGGCCATTCGGCGGCCCAGAGGCCGTGCTGGCCTACCTGTCACGCTATACCCACCGTGTCGCCATCGCCAACAGCCGCCTCGTCGCGTTCAACAAGTCCGGGGTCACCTTCAAATGGAAAGACTACCGCGCCAAGCAGCAACAACGCAGCAAGGTGATGACACTCGCCGTCGACGAGTTCATCCGCCGCTTCCTCATCCACGTGCTGCCCAGCGGCTTCCACCGCATCCGCCATTATGGACTGTTCGCCAATGGCGGCCGGGCCGAGAACATCGCCCGAGCCCGTCAGTTGCTCAATGTTCCAGCGGCGCAACCGCAATCCCACGACACCACCGCCGCGGATGATGGTGAGCCCAACCTGTCCTCGTATCCCTGCCCATGTTGCGGCGGACGAATGATCGTCATCGAGACATTCGAGCGTGGCTGCACACCGCGGCATCACCCAACGCAGCGGATCCGGATCGACAGCTCATGACCGCCGCCACACGCGCGCAACGTTCCCAGCTTACTGATATCGGCGGGGTGTTCCCACGCCCGCCACCGCCAAACTTCGCCCGCGATCACGACTACGCCAGATCTGATGCGCGCGCGCCGGCCAAAATGGCGCGTAAATCGCCTCCGCATCCCGGTGTTGCCAACAAGACCGCCAATAATCCCGGTCGTGCGCTACTTCAAACGGCCAAATTCACACCACTCGCGGTGACGAAATCCCCATAGGCCGGCCCCGGCGGCATCGCGAACCTCCCCGCGGTTTCCTCCCTCGAGCCTTATCGGACGCCCCGGACGCCCGCCGTCCGGACTCGTCGCTCGGCCCGTGTCGGCAGGCATCCGGGGCGTCCGATAACCCTTAACAAATCCAGCCGTTCAGGCCAAGCGACTTCCGTACCGATGCTTGCGATCGACAGGTGACGTCCAAATTGACCGACTACCATGCCCCCCTCCCCTGGCCTTGCCGCGCCTCCGCCCCTATACGGGCCGCCCGAACCGACTGAGGTTGGGCCCCCATCGATGCGCCCATTGGGATTGATTGGATGATTTCTACATTTCGCCGCTACCTGGATACCTGGGTCGCCCGCGGGTTCTTCCTGCTCATGGTCGTCGCCTTTGTCATCTGGGGCGTGGGCGACGTGGTGCGGCTGGTTGGCACCGACACCTGGGTGGCCAAGGTGGGCGGCGAGACGATCGAGGTGCCGGAAGCGCAGCAGGCGTTCCAGAAGCAGATGGGCGACCTGTCGCGACGCCTGCCGCCGGGCACCGATGTCACCCCCGAGATGCGCCGCGAGGTCGCCAGCGCGGCCGTGCAGGGGCTGGTCGGTCAGGCGGTGATCACGCAGGAAGAGCGGCGGCTGGGCATCGTGGTGCCGGATGAAGCGGTGCGTCAGGCGGTGTTCGCCATTCCTCAATTCCGCGGCGCGACGGGGCAGTTCGACCGCGCGACGTTCGAGGCGGTGCTGCGCAACAACGGGCTGACCGAGCCGCGGTTTCTGGAGATCGTGCGGGGCAACCTGGCGGAGAAGCAGTTGCTGGAGACGGTGGCGGCTGGCGCGGTGCCGCCCGGTGTGCTGGTCGATCAGATCTTCGCCTACCAGTTCGAGAAGCGGTCGGCGGATATGGTGGAGCTGCCGTTCAATGCCGTCCCTGCCCCGCCGGCGCCGGACGAGGCGGTGCTGCGGCGCTGGTACGATAATCACCCGGATTTCTACAGCAGCCCCGAGTATCGCCGGATCAAGGCGGCGGTGCTGTCGCCCGAGACGCTGGCGAAGGACATTCCGATCACGGATGCGGAGCTGCGCACGGCCTATGACGCGCGCAAGGCGCAGTACGTGAAGCCGGAGCGGCGGTCGGTGCAGGTGATCCAGGTGCCGGACGCGGCCAAGGCGCAGGCGCTGGCGGGCCAATGGCGTGGCGGTTCGGTGGCGGGCAGTGCGGCGGGCGCCGGGGGAGCGAGCGCCGGCGCGGCGGGCGGCGGCGCGGCGGGCAGCGGCGGCGACTGGGCGGCGATGCAGACGGCAGCCAAGGACGCGGGCGGCTCGGCGATCGAGCTGGATGACGTGGTCGAGAGCGGGTTGCCGACCGCGGAGCTGGGTCACGCGGTATTCAGCGCGACGCCGGGGACGGTCTCTGACCCCACGCAGAGCCTGGCGGGCTGGCAGATCCTGAAGGTGACCAAGGTCACGCCGGGAGACACGCAGTCGTTCGAGCAGGTGAAGGACGCGCTGCGCCAGCTTGTGCTGGATGAGAAGGCGGCCGACCTGATCTACGACCGGGCCAACAAGGTGGACAACATCCTGGCCTCCGGCAGCGGGCTGGACGAGTTGCCGAGCGATCTGGGTCTGGTCGGGGTCGCCGGCACGATGGACGCCCAGGGCAACACCTTGGACGGCAAGCCGGCACCGATCCCGGGCGGCGACGCGCTGCGCCAGGCGCTGATCGCCGCGGCGTTCCAGGCGCACAAGGGCGACCCGCCACGGCTGACCGAGGTGCCGCCGAAGGGCTCGGGCGTGTCGTCCTATTACGCACTGACCGTCGAGGACGTGATTCCACCGGCGCCCAAGCCGTTCGAGCAGGTGAAGGACGCAGTGCTGGCGGACTGGACGCATGACGCCGTGCGGCACACGCAGGAAACAGCGGCCGCCAAGCTGCTGACCGCCGTGCAGCACGGCCAGAAGCTGGCCGATGCGGCGGCCGTCGCCGGCGTGACGGTAACGCGCACGCCGTTGACCGGGCGGGAGCAGGCGGCGCAGGGGGTGCCCACGGAGTTGCTGCGGCCGCTGTTCAACCTGAAGTTGGGCGAGCCGACCATGGTGGAAACCCCGGACGGCTTCATCGTCGCCGCGCCGGCCGAGATCGTGGCGCCGGACCGGAAGAGCGATCCCGCCGGCTATGACCAGGTGCGCGCGTTCCTCGGCCGATCGCTGGGCCAGGATGTCAATGAGATCTTCGCGCAGACATTGCGCGACCGCGCCCAGCCGCGCATCAATCAACAGAACCTGGACAGCATCAGCGGCCCGTAGTGTCCTGCCCCTGGGCGTTCGCTGCCACTTGCGGCGAACGCAGGGGTTTGGCAGGCCATTCCAAAGCAACCAACGTGTCCATGACTGTCAACGTGTCCATCGCTGTCAACGTGCTTATGGCTGTCAACATGCTCATGGCTGTCAACGTGTCCATCGCTGTCAACGTGTCCATTGCTGTCAACGTGCTCATGGCTGTCAACGTGCCCATAGCATCCAACGTGCCCATAACATCCAACGTGCAAGGTCGAAGGCATTCGCCATGAACGTCGCCGTTCCACCCGGTTTCGCCGCCTTCCGCTCCGCCTATGACGACGGGCGCGGTTCGCTGGCCTGGCGGCGCGGCGTGGCGGACCTGGAGACGCCGGTAGCGGCGTTTCTGAAACTGGCGCACGGCAAGCCCAACGCATTCCTGCTGGAAAGCGTGGAAGGCGGCGCGGCGCGCGGGCGCTACTCGATCATCGGCATGGACCCGGACCTGATCTGGCGCTGCCGCGACGGGCGCGCGGAGGTCAACCGGCACGCGCACTCGGCGCCGCACGCCTTTGTGCCGGAGACGCGCGGCGCGTTGGACAGCCTGCGCGCAATGATCGCGGAGACGCGGCTGGAGGTGCCCGATCATCTGCCGCCGATGTCGGGCGGGCTGGTGGGCTATCTGGGCTACGACATGGTGCGGCTGATGGAGGATTTGCCGGCGAAGAACCGCGACGTGATCGGGGTGCCGGATGGGCTGATGATCCGCCCGGCGCTGTTCGCGATCTTCGACAACATCAACGACGAGCTGACGCTGGTCGCACCAATCTACCCGCAGGCCGATGTCAGCGCCGCGGCGGCGTGGGACCAGGCGCAGGCGCGGCTGGCCGCGGCGGACGCCGCGCTGGAACGGCCGCTGCCGCATCCCGCGCTGCCGGTGATGCTGCCCGATCCCGCCGCACCTTCGTCGAACTTCAGCAAGGCGGATTTCCTCGCGGCGGTGGATCGTTGCAAGGAGTACATCTTCGCCGGCGATGCGTTCCAGATCGTGCTGAGCCAGCGGTTTTCGATGCCCTTCGTGCTGCCGCCATTTGCGCTGTACCGCGCGCTGCGGCGGATCAATCCGGCGCCGTTCCTGGTCTATCTGGAGCTCGGCGGGTTCGCCGTGGTGGCGTCGAGCCCGGAGATACTGGTGCGGCTGCGCGACGGCACAGTAACGATCCGGCCGTTGGCCGGGACACGCCGGCGGGGTACCACGTATGAGGAGGACCAGGCGCTGGAGGCCGAGCTGCTGGGCGATCCGAAGGAACGCGCGGAACACCTGATGCTGCTGGACCTGGGGCGGAATGATGTGGGGCGGGTGGCGGCGCTGGGCAGCGTGAAGGTGACCGAGAGTTTTGCGGTGGAGCGGTTCAGCCATGTGATGCACATGTCGTCCAACATCGAGGGGAAGCTGACGCCGAGGGCTGGACGCGCTGGATGCGCTGGTGGGGGGCTTTCCGGCAGGCACGCTGTCGGGGGCGCCGAAGGTCCGGGCGATGGAGATCATCGAGGAGCTGGAGCCGGACCGGCGGAATATCTATGGCGGGTGCATTGGGTATTTCGCGGCGAATGGCACGATGGATACCTGCATCGGGCTGCGCACGGCGCTGGTGAAGGACGGCACTATGCATGTGCAGGCTGGGGCGGGCATCGTCGCGGATTCCGTTCCGGAAGCGGAGTTCCAGGAGTGCCGGCACAAGGCGCGTGCGCTGGTGCGCGCGGCGGAGGAGGCGGTGCGCTTTGCCGCGGGCAAGGGTGGCGGCAACAACGCGCGGTAGGTGGCGGCGACCTGGGGAGATTGAGTGATGTCGTTACGTGAGGAGATCCAGCGGCAGCGCGATATTCTATTGAGCATCGCGAGCCGGCACGGCGCGACCAACCTTCGGCTGTTCGGCTCGGTCGCGCGCGGCGAGGAACGGTCCGATAGCGACGTGGATCTGCTGATCGATCTGAGTCCGGAGCGCGGCTTCGGCGATTATTTGGGGTTGGCCGAAGAGCTTGAAGCGCTGCTCCACCGCCGCGTTGATCTGATCCTGTCACGCAGCCTGAGCCCGCATTTCCGGCCGTTCATTGAAGCCGAAGCGCGACCCGTGTGAAGTCCGACCGGCCCTATCTGGCGCACATTGCCGACAGCATCGCGGCCATCGAAACCTATGTCTTAGGCGGCCGCGACGCCTACTTGCGAGAGCGATTGATCCAGGATGCTGTCATCCGCAATTTTGAGGTGATCGGCGAGGCGGCAAGCCGCCTGTCTCCGGCGACCCGCGCAACGGCAGGTGTGCCATGGGCAAAGGTGATCGCGTTTCGCAATCGCCTGATCCATGGTTACTGGAGCATCGACCATCTTCTGGTTTGGGACGTGCTCGTCAATGACCTGCCGCCGCTCAAGCAGAGGTCGCACGCCTCCTGGCGAGGTCGGTGCCGTAGCGGCACTTCATCGCCTGCGTCTCAACGATCTGGTTCACACTTATATCCGGCGGCTCAATCCGCGGACCGGCGACGGCCCAAATTCCGCGATTCGCGGCGCCGCACGCCAATGGCGACCATGCGACGCGGTTTAGTTGCCCTTCCGATCACCTCAGGCGGCCTGATTGCGCCGTATGACGACGTAGGGCTGATTGGCGAGATCGTCCGCCAGCCCCGGGAACAGATCGGCTCGCTGCACGCCACGCAATTCAAAATAATACTGCAGCGGGAACGTCGTCCTGGTGTAGGCGGCTGGAACGCTGGCCGTGAACCCGCCATTGCCTGGGGTAGCATCCGCAACCTGCCACGCCTCGGCCTGATTGACGTGGCGATAGTGCAACCGCGCTGTCGTGATATCCTCGTCGGCCACGGCGATCGTCAGCGTGACCGGTGCGCCTGGCGCGAAACCCGCCGGCGCGGCGAGGCGCACGTTGACCCGTGTGCGCGCCTCCTCGGCGTGCACGGACGCGATCGCGGCAAGTATCCGACCGCGGTCGCCGCGCACCTGGCCGTTGGTGTCGCCGGCGAGGCGCGCCATCTCGGCGATGTCGGCATCGATCGCCGGCAGGCGGTCACGCCAATGGCCGCGCAACCAGGGTTCCGGACCGTAGGATACCTCCGCGTCGTAGACCTGCGCGGTCTGCGCGGCCTGCGCCCAGGCGGTCCTGGCGACGCGGTAGAAATATAGCGCTGCCTCCGCTGCCTGTTGCTCCTGGGTCTGCGTGAATAGCGTCCACAGCACGCCACTGCGCAGCTTGGCGGCGAAGAAGCGGCCGATCGCGGCCTGAATGCGCACGTCGATCACAAGGCAACGAAGCTCGGGATTGCGCGAGATGTCGCCGGGCATGGTGTGCAGATCGGTCTCCGCACCCGCGGCCAGGGCGTCCAGCCATTGCGCGACCTCGATGGGGCTGTAGCGCGCGTCGGGCTCGCCGGACAGCAGGCTCCGCGCGTGCTCATCGATACGGGCGAACATCCGCGCGTCGAAGCTCTCTACCGTGGTGAAGCGTGGCGGCTTCGGCGTGTCGTAGTAGGGACGGCCGAGTTCGTCCTGCACCACCGACATGTTGGTGTAGATCTCGGGCCAGTAAGAGTTGTTCGACGCCGACGGCCCGTGCGCCGAGGTGATTAGCGCCAGGATGCGGCTGGCCTTCGATAGTGCCGACTCAGCCGGCACCGCCGCGCGGCCGAAGCTGTGGGCGAAGGCACGCTGCCAGGTTTCGGCTTGCGCGTCGGGGTCGTAGGTCAGCCGGCCCCACAGCCGGTAGGTCAGCGCGTATTTCTCCCAATCATAGGCGGGTACTAGCGATTTGTCCGCATACGCCAGCCGGCCGCCCGGCCGGCCCGAGCCCATGCGGCCCTTGAACGACAGCGGTTCGTCGAGTTCCACGCCGTCCGCGCCGCAGAAGCTGGAGTATCGCCCGTAGCCGGCGAAGAACACCGGATCGGCCCATAGCAGGACGCGCTGCGTGCCCGGCCAGATGCGGAACAATACGCCGTGCTTACGATCCTCGTTGAGGAAATCGGCGTAGCTGTAGCGGGTGAATTTGCGGCTGCCGCCGCTGAGCGCGAAATGCGGATCGTCGGCGCCGCCGGGTGGCGGCATGTCGACCGCGCGGATCGCGGATTCCTGGTACGGCAGGCCGAGATGCTCGCCCAGGTATTTCGGCGAGACCTTCACCGGCATGCCGGTCGCCAGCGCGATGTCGATCGTGCGCTGGTCCATGCCCTTCGCGTGCATGTCGATCTCGATCTTGCGTCCGGCGCCGGGGAAAGCGTCGAACACCGTCTTCCAGAAATCGTAGCTGCCCTCTGGGATACCGCTCTCGCCGTGTATCCGAAACGTGATGCCGCTGATCTCGGGGACGGATTTCAGCAGCAGTGCCAGGGCGTCGCGGCAATAGGGCGCGTGACTGGTGGGCGTGATGCCCTCGATCAGATAGTTCGCACGCGGGCTGTCGAACTTGTAGCCGTGCGTCCATAGGCCGACCTGGAAGTCGAGGCCTCGGCGGGCGGTTTCCTGGCCGATGAAACGCAGTGTCGCCAGGTTGCGGTCGCGTTCATCGTCCGGCAGGCCCGGGACGCGGATGTCGTGGCCGGGGACGGCGAACAGGAATGGATAGGTGAAGTAGAAATAAACGTCGCTTACCTCCATTGGGTAATTGTACTGCACGCCGAAGGTCATGCTGAACCGGTTGATCCGGTGGGTGACCAGCATCGTCAGGTATTCACGCCACATGGTACGGTCGTGGAACCAGGCGGTGTCCTCAACGACGCTTTCGAAGCAGCGGGCGATGCTGCGGATTTTGTTCGCGGGGCTTTGCACCAGCGGGGTCGGCTGGTGTAGTGCGGCGGTGGCATCGCCGGATTGGCGCAGCCGGTCAGTCAGTTCGGTGACGGCATAAACCAGGCCGCGCACGTCGCTGCCGCAACCTAGCAGGATTGGCGCCGCGGCGGTGCCGGACGGCACCAGGGCAAGCGCTTCGGGCGTCTGCGGGACCGTGGTTCCGGCGGCTCGCAGGATTTCCTGCGCCGCCGGGGCACGTGCGCCGGCGAGGATGATGCGTGGTCCGGTTGCTGGCGCCTGATCCGCGGTGGCGTGGCGCTGCACCGACACGCCGAGAGCGGTCAGGCTGGTTTGCAGCTCAGCGGCCGCCCATTGGACCGGGGCGCTGGCGGCGATGGGGTCGGCCGGGTCGGCGATCAGCGCCACGGCTTGGCCGGCGGCGAAGCTGGTCCCCGGCACTGCCGCGGCGCCAGCGCCAGCGGCGAGCGTCAGGAATGTGCGGCGGTCGAGGCCGTTTTTCGAAGTCCATTGTTCCGGAGCCAATTTTTCCTCCTGCGCGTCGCCACGATGCTAGAGCAGGTTTGGTTCGGCGGGAACCGACGCGGTGTTGGGACGGGGCGCGATTCACGACAATGTCCGGGGCGTCGCTTGGCCTGCAAGCAGATTTGCACCACGAAGACACGAAGAGCACGAAGAAGGAAGGTGACGGCCCTTCGCGCGAAGTGCATTCACTTGCCTGCTTCGTGCTCTTCGTGTCTTCGTGGTCAATTCTTACTTGCCGTAGATCGAACGAACCGGTGCCGATCAGCGTTCGGCGGCGCAGCGATGGTGCACGGTGCGCCGCGCGCAAGCCTGCCAGAGCGGCATTATTTCCGCTCCGCCGCCGCTTTCAGGCAGTCAACCAATGTCTGCTTGCGGAAATCGTCCGGCGTAACTGCATCTGGAGCTTGCGCAGCCATTTCAGCGACAAATGCATCGGCGCCGCCTCGCGAGGTCATTTCCGCGGCCTGCTGAGGGGTTGCGCCGTGCTGAATCCAGTATCGCACCGTGGCGAGGGTTGAGCCGGCAAACACCGCGTAGTTCCCGCAACGATATACGCCCAACCCCTCGACCGGGCGTGCAGGCGATGTGGCGGTTGCGTAGAGCGTATGCGCGGCCTCATTCGTCCGCGGGTGGGCGTTCAGGAGCGTATCGCTCTGTGCGGGAGCGGCGCACACAACAAGCAGTGCCGTCAAGATAAGGGGTTTACCGATGGGTCGGCCCGTCGGACGCGATGGCGCCATGATATGCAACTTTCGCCGCGGGCTGCCCCCGATGGACGGCGCCGTCGCTATGGGTCAAGCGCACGCTTGCACATAATCACGCGGCCGTGAAGGCATCGGAAAAGACGGGCGCACCGCCCGGCGTGGCCTGTTACGCCGGGCGGTGCCACGTGGCGCAGGTTCAGACCACCGTGGCGCGAGCGTAACGAGGGTTACGTCCCAACCAGAGCCCGCAATCCGCGCAGCGCCAGATAGTACCCCTCCACGCCGAACCCGGCCACGATCCCTCGGCTGACCGTTGCGGTGTCTGATACCGGGCCGCGGCGAACCGGGTTGGAGATGTGCACCTCGATGGTCGGGAACTTCACCTGGCCGATCGCCGCGACCAGCGCGGGGTAGCCGCGCGAGAACCCGGCGGGGTTGAAGATGGCGCCGTCGAAGCCCTGATCGTCCGCGGCGTAGAGGCGGTTGACCACGTCACCCTCGGTGTTGGAGTGGAAGGTGTCGATCTCCAAGCCGAGATCGGCCGCATAGGAGCCGATATGCCGGTCATATTCCGGCAACGTCATGGTGCCGAAGATCTCGGTCTGCACCTTGCCGCGCATGTTCATGCCGGCGCCGTGGATGATCAGTATTTTGGTCATGGTTCGGTTCCTTGATGCACCCAGGCCTACGCCACCGCCACGCTGAGCACCGGCGGAGATTTCAGTGTCTGATAGATCACGCAATAGCGCTCGGTGGTCTCGATCAGGCGTGCCAGCTTCGCCGCATCCGCCTCCGCATCGATCTCGAAGCGGAGTGAAATATCGGTCAGGCCCACCGGCACCGCGCGGTCGATGCCCAGTGTGCCGCGGGCGTCCCACACGCCCTCGGCGATCACTTTGCCCGAGCGCAGCGTGATGCCCATCGCGGTCGCCACCGCGCGCAGGGTGACGCCGGCGCAGGCGACCAGCGCCTCCAGCAGCATGTCGGCCGAGCAGGCCAGCGCGCCGTCACCCCCGGTGGCCGGATGCAGGCCGGCGGTGACGGTATCGTGCCAGCCTGGAACCTTGCAGGCTATGGCTGACGGATCGAGCATTGCCTCGGCCCGCGAGGTGACACGCGCAGCCTGCGGCGTGTCGCGGTAGCGCTGTTTCAGGGGCGCCTGCAATGCGCGAAGCTCGGCGGCGTCCATGCCTGTTCTCCTGCCTGTTGGACTGGGCGATGCTGCGGGCGGAGCCGGTCGGTGGTCAATGCGCCGGACCGATGTCTCCGTTAGAAATTCCGTCTCTCTTCATGCGGCGGGCTTCACGCGGCGCGGGATCGGGTCGCGTAGAAAAGATAGGCCTCGATACCGCCGAACAGCGTCAGCGGCACGATGGCGCCCGGAAGCCCCGCGACCTCGTAGCCAAACCGAGCGCATACGTAGCACAGGACGATGATGCTCTGTGCCATGCCGGGCGCGCCGATGGCGCGGTATAACGATCCGTAATGATAGCCGATCCAGAAGCCGGCCCGGGCGACGATCCAGACCACGGTCGTAGCCACCACGGCGCGCATCGCTGACCCGTTCGAACAGTAGAACGCCAGGCCGATCAGACCCGGAACGAACATCAGCAGTTGTTCGAGCGTGTGCTGCAGGTAGCGAAGATTGATCTTCAGTCGCAGCGTTTCATAGCCGGCCAAAGGGTCGATGCCCGGTGATTGCAGGCGCTCGTGCGAAACCGCCTCGATGCCGGTCGCGAAGCACAACAGGATTGCCACGCAGCAACAGTTGACAGCGAAGAAAAGCCTGGCGACTGGATCATCCATGCCAGCCAGCGGCGGCAAGAGACAGTAGACGCCAAGCCACAGGACGATCGTGACCGGAAACGCAACCATGATCCAGATCACTATGGTGGATCGCTGGCGGCGAACGTCCGGATTACCCGCTGGCGTGCTGTTCATGCCAGCTATTCCTTCCGTGATCGAGACAACCACACCACGGCGGCCTCAGTCGCGGCGAAGGTGACTGAGCAGCAGCGCCGCCGCCGGCAGGTCGGCGCGCTTGCGTTCCAGCAGGTCGGTGCCGCCGACGGCATAGACGGCAACCGCGGCGAGCAACTCGCGCAGCCGGTCAGGGGCATTGGCGTCGAACGGCAGCACGCAGCCGCCGGTGCGCCGCGCAAGATCCTGGAACAACTCGGCGTCACGGCGGGCGAGCCAGTCCGCGACATCGTGCAGCACGATCAGGCGGGTGCCGCGCGCACCCATCGCGTCGGCGAGCTTACGGCCGCGGGTTGGGGATTCCTCGAACACGTCGCCGATGTAGGTGACGACGCGAACGCCAGGCGCGGTCAGGGCCCGCGACAGGATCGGCAGAAGCTGTGTGCGCCCGGACATGCAACGGATGGCGGCGGCGCGATCGCGCAAGGTGGCGGGATTGGATGTGAAATCGGTGAAGGTGTGCAGGAGCGACCCGCCATGGACCGCGAGCGCCACGTCAAGCTCGCCGGGCAGCGCGCGGAACATCGAGTCGGTGACCTTTCGCGCGGTGTCCCAGGCGGGCTCGCGTGAGGCGGTGGCGTCGAAGCCGAAGATCAGGCGGGGGCGGGTTGGGGTGGTGGCGGGCACGGCGGATTGCGCGGCACCACCCGGCAGCAGCGCGATCAACGGCGCAACCAGGGCGCGCAGGTGGGCCAGCAGAGACGTAGGCGCCAGAGACGTGGGCGCCAGAGACGTGGGCGCCCGGGATGTGGGCGCCTGGGATGTGGGCGCCTGGGGATGGGCCTCGGCAGGTGGCGCGTCAGGCACAGGGTCGGGGACCAGGACGAAGTTCGGCTTATCTTGCATAGCGATGCCCTCGCCGCGCGGGACGGTCTCCACGGCGACACCCTAGCGCGTCTGGTTAGCTCTGTTGAGGACGCCGATCCGCGCACCGTCGACACGCCGATGGACCGACTCGCCGGCGCCTCGGTACGGTCGCTCAGGCACACAGCGAATTGGATGGTGGTCGATGGGAACCAGCAACATCGCGGCGCGACGCGGCGCAAAGGCCAATCGCCGCAAGGCAATCGTGGCACAGAAACGCAAGGCCGAGGCGGGCGGCAACACGCTGGCTGGGCAGGTGGCGCGAGCCGCGGCAGCGCCGGTCCTGCATTGTCTGCTCACGGAGAGTCTGCATGAGACCGGGATCGGAACGCTGGTCCTCGCGCGCGGAAGTGCGCTTGGCCAGGTCACCGCCGCCGGCTTTCTGCTCGATGTGTTCTGCCAGGGCGTCAAGGATGTCATGTTCCGCGCGATGGAAGATCGGCAACTGGCCACCTATCTCGACATGCTGGGTGACGCGACGCCTTTGGTGCCGGTCGATCCCGGTCACGCGCGCAAGCTGTTGCACGATCTGGTGTTGTGGTCCGGCTCGCTCGGGTTCCAGCCGCATCCGGACTTTGCCACGGTGGAGCGGCTGTTCGGCGACGTCGATTGGCGGGCGTGCGAGACCGCATTCGAGTTTGGGCACGGCGGCAAGCCGTTGTACATGCCCGGGCCGTCGGAGCCGCCGCAATTGGTCCGGCACCGGATGGACCAATTGAGCGGGCAGCTTGGGTCGGAAGGTTTCGATTACACCGTTCCGGCGCGCGATCCGGTTTGATAAGCGGGCAGGACAGGCGGTAAATTTCGCGCTTGTTGCGTTCGCGGTTGGACGCTCGGTAGCCAGGTAGGGCGGAAAAGCCACGCCCGCGGGCTTGACCCGAGGGGCAGCGTCTTCCGCCCTACTCAACAGTCAGTAGAGGTTGCGTTCACGGGCCTTCACCCGGATCAGGGCGGCCAGGGTTTCCAAGGTCGGCATCGGCACACCCACGGCCTGCGCCATCTGCAGCGGCACCGAATAGAGCGCGTCGATCTCCATCCGGCGGCCGGCTTCAAGGTCCTGCAGGATGCTGGGACGGTGCGCCAGCTTGGTGTTGGTGGCCACGACCTGGTCGATGTCCAACTCGACCGGGAAACCCATCGATGACGCCAGCGCCATCGCCTCGGCCAGCAGCGCGCGGGAGGTAGCGACCATCGCCGGTTCGGTGTGGGTATCCTTCACGGCGGTTTCGGTCAGCACGCAGAGCGGGCCGGCGCTCAGGTTGAACACCAGCTTGTGCCAGATCAGCGCGCGGATGCGGTCGCTGAGCGTGACCGGCAGATCCGCGGCGCGGAACGTGTCGGCCAGGGCCTGCAGGCGCGGCGAAATGGAGCCGTCCGGTTCGCCGAACGAGGTGCCGCGGCCGGCGCCCGTCAGCAGGCGCACAACGCCCGGGCGCGGCACCGAGCACGCGGGCCAGAACACGCCGCCGATCGCCCGGTGTGGGCCCACCGTGCGCGCCAAGGCGCCAGCGGGGTCGAGCAGCGGGATTGTCTTCCCCTCGGGCGCGCCACCCGGGTGGACATCGAGCGCGTGAAAATACCACCAGGGGATGCCGTTCATGACGAACGCCACCGCGGTGTCCGGGCGCAGCAGCGGGGCAATGCGCGCGGCCACGTCAGCCAGGCCGGGCGCCTTCACCGTCACCAGCACCGCATCTTGCGGCCCGAGGTCCGCCGGGTCGTCGCTGGCCGCCACGCGGACGGTCAGGGCTTCGTCAGGGGTCTCCACCCGCAGCCCGTCGGCGCGGATCGCCGCCAGGTGCGCGCCGCGCGCGACGACCGAGACCTCCGCGCCGCCGCGGGCCAAAAAACCCGCCAGATAGCCGCCGACCGCGCCGGCGCCGTAGACGCACAGCCTCACGGGGCAAGAATCTCCAGCGCAGCGCGCGACAACGCCTGGACGCCGAGGCCGATGCAGCGCTCATCGGGCTGGTAATCGGAGTTGTGCAGCTTGTCGGCGCGGCCCGGGGCGCCGGAGCCGACGCGAAGCTGGAAGCCGGGCACCAGGTCCGACAGGAGGGCAAAATCCTCGCCGCCGAGGCTGGGCTGTCCTTCGTCCGCCACGTCACCGAACTGCTTGCGCACCGCGGCGACGGTGGGTTCCAGAACGCTGTCGTCGTTCACCAGCGACGGCACGCCGCGGTGGTAGTCGACCTTGCAGGTGACGCGCATGCCGGCCTCGATGCCGGCCGCCAGGCGGGCGATCGCGGCCTCGATGATGTCGCGCGCCGGGGCGTTCAGGGTGCGGACGGTGCCCTTGATGGCGCAACTGTCGGGGATGATGTTGTAGGTCGTGCCGCCCTGGATCATTCCGACGGTGACCACGGCTGGAAACATCGGCGGCACCTCACGCGAAACGATGGTCTGCAACTGCACGACCAGCGACGCGGCGGCAACCAGCGGATCGACCGTCACGTGCGGCCAGGCGGCGTGGCCGGAGCGGCCGTGCACCACGATGTCGAAACGGTCGGCGGCGGCCAGGCAGGGGCCGTGGACGTAGCCGAAGCGGCCCACCGGCATGTCCGGGTAGTTGTGGAAGCCCAGCGCGAGGTCGATGTGCGGCCCTTCCAGCAGGCCGTCCGCCAGCATGGCGCGCATGCCGCCGATGCCTTCCTCGGCCGGCTGGAACACCAGCTTGACCGTGCCGGCGAGTTGCGGCGCAAGGTCCTTCAGCACCGCCGCCACGCCCAGCAGCGTCGTGGTGTGGATGTCGTGGCCGCAGGCATGCATCAGGCCCTTGGTCTGGCTGGCGAACTTCAGGCCGGTGCGTTCCTCGATCGGCAGCGCGTCCATGTCGGCGCGGATCGCCAGCACCTTGCCGGGTCGGCCGCCCTGTATCAGCGCGACGATGCCGGTCTTGCCGATGCCGGTCTGGTGCGGGATGCCCAGGCGGGTCAGCTCGCGGGCCACCACACCGGCGGTGCGGACTTCCTCAAAGCCGAGCTCGGGGTGGGCGTGGATGTCGCGGCGGATTTCGATCAGGTCGTGCTCGATGCGGTCGGTGGCCGTGCGAATGGCGGTGGTGGGGTCGTTGGGGAGGCTCTGGGGCATTGGTGGCTCGCTGGTGACAATCCCCCATCATAGCGGTTTATGCCCGTCCCTGGGCAAGCCACAAGTCGATCGAGCGCTGCCGCGGGAACCGGCTTCACCCACACAGGGACTGCCTGAGCAGATTGCGTTGTATTTTGCCCGTCGAGGTGCGCGGCATCTGGTCCGCGTAATGAATGTGGTACGCCGAGACGCGTCCGATCAGCAGCGAGGTGATCCGTGGTGCGATCGTGCGATCCAAGGCAAGGTCGCTTCGTTCGATGAAAACGTGCAGTTCGTCGGACCCCGCTGCGTTCTGCGAACCGATCAGGACCGCATCGATGACACCGTCGATGGCCCTGATCTGCTCCTCGATCGGGTACGGGGCGAACTTGAGGCCGCCGAGATTGATCATGTCATCGGCCCTTCCCAGCAGAATGAGCTTACCCGGCTGCGGCATGAACCCTATGTCGCTGGTAAGGAACCAACCGTCCGCGAAATGCGCTTTTGTCTCGATATCGTTCCATAGATAGCCGCTTGCCATCCCCGGCGTGCGTACCAGGATCCTGCCTGACCCACCCGGTTCCTTGTCGCGCCCGGAATCGTCGACGATCCTGACTGCCACATCCGGCAGCACTGTTCCCGGCCCGTCGCCGTCATCGGTCGTTATGTCCCTGGTTTCATTTGTGGCATAGGCGACACGCAGATCGGTTGTCACGGATTGCCGCAGCCTGGCCCTGAGCGCGCTGGGGACGAACCCGCCGCCCACGCACAATGAACATGAGTCCAGTCGCCCGTCCCGGAATTGTTCCGAGGTCACCAGGTCAACCGCCGCGCCGACCAGCAGAAACGTGTGGCATGCCGGAAGCTTGCGAATATTGGCGGCGATTTCCCATCCCATGCTGTAGATGACGGTCGCCCCGAACCGAAAGGCCGACATGGTGCCGCTATATGTTCGCATCATAATGAATGAGTAAAACGCGATAAAATTCTGGCGCGTTTCGTCGAATTTCAGCAGATACGCAACGATCTCGACCGCGCTGCGAAGCGCATCCCGGGCATAGCCCATGAATTTAGGAGGCCCCGTTGTGCCTGAGGTTTTGCCGATCCTGACGATATCGCCGGCGGGATAAGCACTGGCAAGGATTTCAAGGTCATTGTCATCGACCGATTGTCGTAACATCGCGTGAACAAATTCCAGCGACAGCTGAACGACCCGCGCGTGCCTCGATAAATGATCGTTGTTTGTCTGAACACACAGCAGGTCGCAGTGCGGCAACAATGCGCTGTCTGACGTCAGATCGGACGGCTCCATCGTCGCATGGGCGGCGCCCAGCACTTCGCAGGCCAATATCAGTACCAGGTGCAGATAGCGCACCTCGCATTCGATCCCCACGATCATGCCCGGACATAGGCCGGCCATCGCCAGCATCTTGGCCGCTTGCGCGAGATTCCTCGCCAGCGTGGAATACGAGTATGAAACGTTGTTTTCCATCACCGCGATCGCGTGCGGCGTTTCGCGAGACCAACGCAAGACGGGATCCGCGCCCGTGGTCAAGGTCCGGTCAGGCATCACTCTCTCCGCGCGTCCGACGGCGACGGACATGGCATGTAGGCTGGACAGCCTTGGTCGTTACGCTGGACAGGCTGGATGGTCAATTGCGCGGCACGGTTGTGTTCGAGGGCATGCGGATACCGAAGTTCCGGCGTGTGTTTGACCGCCGGGAGTGCAGTAAGTTAGGCTCAGTCGGCAGCGGCGGAGTTGCGTGGCATCGGGGAACGAACGTTCCGCTACCGGTGCAGGCGATATCGGAAGAGTGGCAAGGCCGCACCGCTGGGCGTCCGACTGGGGCATCACTCGCGCAGGGAGTATCCGCATGATCGACCTCTATTTCTGGCCGACGGGAAACGGCAAGAAGATCGTTATCCTCCTGGAAGAACTCGGCCTTCCCTACACATTCAAGCCCATCAATATCGGCCGCGGCGACCAACTTACCGCCGCGTTCCTGAAAATCTCCCCCAACGGCCGCATGCCGGCGATCGTCGACCACGAACCGATGGGCGGCGGCGACCCGATCTCGATCTTCGAGTCCGGCGCCATCATGACCTACCTGGCCGAGAAGACCGGAAAATTCTGCCCCGCCGATCCGCGCGGAAAATACGACGTGGCCCAATGGGTGAGCTGGCAAATGGCCAATCAGGGTCCGAAGCTGGGCGAGCAAGGCCATTTCCGGCGCGCGCTCGCCAGCGGCAAGAATGGCGACCTGTCCTATGCCATTGGCCGCTTCGACAACGAGGCGCATCGCATTTTTGGCGTCATGAACCTGGGTCTGTTCAGCAAGCGCTATCTCGCCGCCGGCGAATACACGATCGCCGACATGATCTGTTATCCGTGGGCCTCAAGCTGGGCCACGCGGGGCATCGACATCGAAGAATTTCCCAACGTGAAGCGCTGGGTGGAGGAAATCGGCGAACGGCCGGCGGTGAAGAAAGCGATGGCCCTGGGACCGGAGTTCCGCGAGGACCCGGCCTCGATCAGCGCCGAGGAGCAGGCGCGCCGCCAGAAGCTGGTTGGCGACCAGCGGGCGCAGCCGGTCCCGGCGGAATGGATCAGCGCCGCGGCGGGATAGGCGGACCGGCGGTATAGGCGCGGCGGCGCGCCGACGCCAGGTGTGGCGCGCGTCAGGCGCGGCCCGCGTCTGCGACTTGGCCTGGCGCACAAACGCAAGTCGTCGACACGCCGGTATCACGACGCGGGCACAGCGCCGAAGCACGCTGGGCCGCGTGTGTTCCCCGGCCTATGGATAGCGGGACGCTGACGGACCCTTCGGCCGCCTAACCGGCGGGGTCCAGCACCACCACCGGGATCTCGCGGTCCGTCTTGAGCTGGTAGTCGGCATAGGGCGGCCAGAACTCCAGCGATTTCTTCCACAACCGCGCGCGCTCTTCACCGGCGGCGGTCCTGGCGTGCGCCTTCATCTTCGCGGTGCCGACCTGAACTTCGACGTCCGGATCGGCGAGGATGTTACGATACCAGCCGGGATGCTCGGGCGCTCCGCCTTTCGATGCGATAACAAAATATCTGTCACCGTCTTTCCCATAAAACAGCGGGAAGATGTATTTGTCGCCGGACTTCCGACCGGTCGTCGTCAACAGCAGTGATGGGACCATCATCTCCGGGCGGCCGGGCTGGGTCATCTTGTAGATGTGTCCCTCGGTGCCGCCGCTGGACAAATAGCGGTTCGCATGGTCCTGCATCCAGCCCGGAAGGTTGGGGGCGAGCTTGGCGTCGGTCATGTTCTGGGTCTCCCTCTGAACGCGAAGAGTTGGTCAGATATGATCTGCTGGCAACCGCAGCAACTGGTCGGCGTTGCCGTGGGCGATCTTTGCCCGATCGGCCGGTGAGACCGGCAGCGCGTCCAGGAATGCCCGGGCGCGGGCGTTCGACGCGAACGGGTAGTCGACCGAGAACAGGATGCGGTCGACGCCGAATGACATCAGCGCCGCCATGAACGGGACCATGGTGAAGAATCCGCTGGTCGTGATCCACACCTGATCGAGGATCGTCTGGCGCACAGAGCGACGGAGGTGCGTCTTCGCCGTGGCGCCGGTGGTCTCGTCGATACGGTCCAGCATGAACGGCAACGCCTCGCCCATGTGGCCGATGACGATCTTCAGGCCGGGATGGCGGTCGAGGGCACCTGACAGCACAAGGCGCAGGGTGTGGATGGCGGTGTCGGCGTGCCAGCCCCAGGCGGACAGCGCGAGGGTAAAACTGAAATTGCCCGGCAGGTTGTCGTAGTAGGCGTGGCGCACGGGTTCGGTGGGGATGCCGGGGTGGAGGTAGATCGGCACATCGAGTTTTTCCGCCCGCGCGAGGATCGGCTCGAATGCCGGGTCGTCGAGGAAGCGCCCGTCGGTAGCGCCGTTCACCAGTGCACCATGGAAGCCGAGGTGCTTGACCGTGCGTTCGCATTCATCCGCCGCCGCGTCGGGGGCGAGCATCGGCAGGTGCGCGAAGCCTCGGTACCTTGTGGGGTGGCGGGCGCAGGCCTCGGCCAGCGCGTCGTTGTAGGCGCGGGCAATGTCGATGCCCGGCTGGCCCGGCACAAGGTCAGCGCCTGGGCCGGCGACGGACAGCACCTGGGTGGTGATGCCGCTGGCGTCCATGTCAGCGAGGCGGGCGTCGCCAAGGTCGGCGAGTTCGTTGCGTTTGGTGGTCTGCGCCCAGACGAAGTCAGGGCCGGGGAAACCGCGGCGGGCGATCGCGTCGGGGGAGACGCCGGCGACGATGCGCGGAACGGTGTAGTGTTCTTCCAGGGCGACGATGCGCATGTGGTGTTTCTCCCGGGCGGTTGGAGCGGGAGGGTGGCATGGTGGTGGCGTGGGCGCCATGCGGCGGTTGGATCGCCTTCGCAGGCACATGCTCCGGAACACGGCAGGTCCTGTGTTGGCCATTCCGGACCGAAACGGCTAACCTTGACCGCCCCGGAGGATGACATGGACAACGCGACGCGTGTGGCAGACGGCGGTTGGACGGCAGACGAGTCTTTAAGAACCGACCAACGCGAGTTCGGCGACGCGTGGCGCTAGGAACTTATTGATTGTGAGATCGTTGCGAACGCGGCGCCAACGCCGGATCATGCTGCCATCGTCATGGGTCTCGGAACCGCGTTGGGCAACTGCCTGCGTGGCAACAAGGACGGCTGTTGCACCGAGGCGGGTAGCGGCGCCGCACCGCGAAACCAGCAACTTCCCGCCGCCCGCATTCCCGATGCCACGGTGCGCTGCGGTGATCTGCCACGTGTTGTCTTCGACGTGGTTTCGCCATCCGAGTTACGGGCGTGGCGAGCCAGAAACCAAAAGCGGCGCCATTTGCAGGATGTCGAGGGTGTCCAGGAAATCGTCGAGATCTATCAGGATGAGGCAGCGATCCACATCTATCGGCGGGAGGACAGCGGACAGTGGCCCTTTGACTCCGTGGACGGGTCGGACGCCATCTTGAGCCTGCGCAGCGTCGGCCTCGATGTTCCGCTGTCGGAAATTTACGAATTCGTGGTCATACCCGATTAACTGAAGTCATCGGCTTCGCGGAGAATGCCGCGAAGTCCGTGCCGGCTGTATCGGCACGGAAGTCGGCGACGGCCGAGACGCGCGAAGCGCCGACCAGAGGCGCGACGAATGCCCGTTTGTCCTCCAACGCGTGAGAGATGAAGAGATCCCATTTCTGATCCGACATGGCATTCATTTTCCGGCCACATCCCTCTCCACCCTCGTAGATCAGGACCTGACGATCGGCAGCCGACGAACACGGACCGACCGCTCGGTTACCGTCACCATCGCGCCACCCTTGAGCGCGTCCTCGATGCCCGGCCAGATGCGTTGCAGCAACGCCGCGAGCGCGGCCGCGTCAACACCTTCTTTCCGGATGCGTATCACGGAGGGGTCGCGCTCGCCGCTGATTGCCAGCAGGGAATGGAAATCGGCGTCGAGCGTGACGCCGATGCGCGCCTCGGTTCGGGCTCGCTGCAGGATGTCAACATCATCAGCGCGGCTCATGCCGATTTCGGACACGTGGATCACGTCCCAGCCAGCTTGCTTAAGCAAAGCGGCGGTTGATCGCGGCAAGCCCTGATCGAGCAGCAGGCGTCTCACACCGCCTCGAGCGGCTGCACGCTTTCGTCCAGGTTCCGCGCGGCGAATTCCAGCGCCTGACGAATATCCTCCGGTTCCAGCTCGGGGTATTCGCGGCGCAGATCGTCCCAGTTCGGATAGACCGCGAGCGCCTCAATGACACGCCGCACCGACAGGCGCATGCCGCGGATGGTCGGCTGACCGTTGAGGATAGTCGGAATGCAAGTGATTTTGTCGAACGTGGCCATTGGTTTTGCCCTGAAATTCTCTACTTGGACAAACCTAGCGCGAGCCGGCGCCGGGGACAACGCACGGATGCACTAACGCGCGGCCGCAATCAATAGTTCGGCTTGGTCGGAAATGGCGTGATCGCCGGCCTAACGGCGGAGCGTGGCGAACTATGGCTTGCCTGCGCCGTGTCCAGTCCCACTCCCCTGGTTCCGCCGCCGGACCAGATCTCGACCCGATCCCCCTCACCCCCCAATCCGCGGCAACACCTTATCCGTCAATAACCGGAACGACCGCGCACTCATCGGCGCCGCCATCAGATACGTCATGCCGATCTCCGCGCCGAACGACTGGATCTGCTCTGCCACGCTCTCCGCGGTGCCGTGGATCATGACGTCATCCAAATAGAAATCGATCGGATCCTTGCCGCCGAAATCTCGTGCTGGTCCCTGGCGCACATTGTCGTGTTGCGCGCCGATATAGGAGGCGACCGTCCACTCGGCCACGCGCTTCGCCACCGCGCGCGCTTTTTCCTCCGTCTCATCAACCGCAACCAGGCGTGCCATCGGAATGGTCCGGCCGGCGTCGCTGTAGCCGGCCTCGATCAGCTTTGCCGCGTAATGCCGACGCTTCCTGATCAGTTCGGCGCGGGATGAATGCGGGTCCATCAGGATCGAGTGACCCTGACTTGCCGCCCAGTCGATCGCGGGGTCGATGACGCCGCCATCCACACCGGGGGGTGCGGCACCTGCAGCGGCTTGGGCAGCACCTCGACGCCGTCGTACTGGTAGAACCGGCCTTGGTAACTAAGCCGCTGGCTGGTCCAAGCGCGCAGGACAATATCGACCGTTTCGTGGAAGCGGGGCGCACTCTCCTCGCCCGGAATGCCGAAGGCGGCGAATTCGCTGCGTTCGAAGCCCCTCCCCGCCCCCCAGTTGACCCGTCCGCCGGACAGCACATCCAGCAGCGCCACCTCCTCGGCGAGCCGCAGGGGATTATAGAACGGGGCCAGCGACACCGCCGTGCCGATCCGCAGCCGCTTGGTGCGGGCCGCGGCCATGGTCCCCATCATGTGCACCGACGGGCAGACGGAGAAGCTGGAGAAATGGTGCTCGGCAAGCCAGACCGCGTCGTAACCGGTCTGGTCCATGACGGAAAAGCGCTCGAGCGCCGTCTCGTAGACCGAATTGAGCGGCACGGACCGGTCGCGCCAGCCGAAGAACTGCAAGATCCCGACTTTCATTTTTCGTTCCGTATCCACATGGCAGAAATCGCACTCAGAACGGCTTCAGGACAATGCTCAGCGCATCCTGGATCCTACGTTTCGCTTCATCATCGTCGGCGAAACACGCGACCAGCTCGCCCAGCCGATGGACCCCCAGCGTGGCAAGGTCGAAAGGATTGAGCACGCAATCCTGCCCCTGCACCGCAAGTTTCGGCGCAACACGCGCGTGTTCGCCGCCAAGCGGAGGCATGGCATCCGGCCGCACAAGAGGAGCTAGACCCGGGTTGGCATCCGCGCGAAATCGTCCGACTGAAGCACGATGACGAACGGGCGCACCGCACTCCGCGAGGGCGTTCGGTGCACGCTGAACTGCGCCGCCGCGATCACAGGCTTTGGATTTCCTCGGACAGGCTGCCGTGCGCCGCATAGAGAGCGGAAAAAGCGTCGATCGCTCGCTCTGTCCGCCGCTTTTCGGCTTCCGCCGCGGCGGCGCGCTTCTCCAGGTCTGCCGCGATCAGTGCCTCGACGTGAGCGGAAAGGTTGCCGACCTCGGACTTGCACCGCTCGACCAGATCGGCATTCAGGTTCAGGTTCACGGGGCGTCTCGGCCGGAATGGTCGAACCCACAGGCACCTCCTATGCGCAGCCCTGCGCAAAGTAGGCGGGCCGTGCCGGGTCTCACAAGGTCGGTCTCACAAGAGCGCTGCGTCCTTGGAACAGTCTCACTGCCCTGCCCGGCCCGCCGCTTGCCTCCTCCGCGGCCCAGGTAACAAACTGCCCCGGATACGGGCAGGCGCCGCGAGACAACCGCGCACCCACACGCAGGAGAAACCACATGGACCTTAAGGGCGCGGTCGCGCTGGTGACGGGCGGCAACGGCGGGCTCGGGCAGCGCATCTGTCACGCGCTGGCGAAGGAAGGCGCACACATCGCAGTCATGTATGCGCAGA
>CAWGZJ010000022.1:0-240100 GCA_963826975.1 uncultured Alphaproteobacteria bacterium
CGCCCCGCACAACATCCGCGTCAACGTGGTGTCCCCGGGCAGCATCGACACAATGCGCGCAAACCCCGAATGGTACCAGGGACGGCCGCCGAGTGCCGCGGGCATTCCCATGGGCCGCCAGGGGACGGTGGACGAGATCGCTGCCACTTGCTTGTTCCTGGTCAGTGACGACGGTGGTTTCATTACGGGCCAGACAGTCCATGTCAACGGTGGCAGCGGATATTACTGATCCGGCGCAACGACGGCCGGCCGACGGGCCGCGGCCAGGCTTGGCGACCGGAATGGCGGCAGGAGGAGCCAATGGACGCGATAGCCGAGGAAACGCGCTTACCGGCGGATATCGACGCGCAATCCGTGGTGCAGGCGGCGGCCGCCCTGCAGCCGGTGCTACGCCGTTATCATGACGAGATCGAGCGTGAGCAGCGCCTGCCGCAAGTGTTGGTCGCGCAATTCCACGCCGCCGGCTTCTACCGCCTGGTAATTCCGCGTGCGCTGGGCGGCCTGCAGGTCGACCCGCTGACCTACCTGCGCGTCGTGGAGTTGCTGGCCGAGGGCGCCGGCTCGGTCGGCTGGAACCTCGCCAACAACGGCATCGGCCAACTCGTTACGCTCGGGTTGCCGGACGAGGGCGTCCACGAAATCTACCCGCCCGGGCACGCGACCGTCATTGCCGGCACCGCCGTGCAGGGCGGCGGCACGGCGGTGCCAGTGGCGGGCGGCTACCGCGTCAACGGGCACTGGACTTTCGGCAGCGGGTGTCAGGAGAGTTCCTGGATGCTGGGGAGCTTCGAGATCCTTGACGGCGGACAACCGCGCCGCCGCCCGGACGGTGGCTCGCTGTATTGGCGGGGGGTGTTTCCGCGCGCGGCAGCGAAGATCGTTCCGGGCAGTTGGGACGTGGCCGGACTGCGCGGCACCGGCAGCTTCGACTGGACGGTGAAGGATGTTTTTCTACCAGAACGGCGCACGTGTCCTCACGTTGGTGTTCCGCTGGACAACCAATGGTCGCGCTGGTCGGGGATCACCTACGCGCTGCCGAGCCAGGCGTGGGTCGGCCCGCATCATAGCTCCGTCATCACCGGCATCGCGCGCGCCGGCATCGACGCGTTGATCGCGCTGGCGGTGGAAAAAACGCCGCGCGGCCGGACCGGCATGCTGTGCGAGAATCCACAGGTACAGGACGCCGTCGGCCGGGCCGATGCGATATTGAATGCCGGGCGGGTGTACCGCAGCGCGATGATCGCCGAGTTGTGGAACACGATTGCGGCTGGCGGGGAGACCACGCTGGAGCAACGGGCTCGCTGCCGGTTGGCCTCGACCTACGCCGCCGACAGCGCGCGTGAGGCGATGGATTTGGTGTACCGGCATGGTGGCAGCACGTCGTTCAAGCGCGAGAGCCGCCTGGCTGAGTGCTGGCGCGATCTGCACGTTGTGGGGCAGACCGTCACGGTCGCGCCGGAGTGGTATCCTATAGGGGGGCGAGTGTATCTGGGGATGGATTCGGGACCGCGACTGCGATAGCTGACCAAGCCTCGGCGAGTTCGACGCGGCAGCAAGCAAGGCAGCCAGCGGACACGGAGTTCCACCGAGTGCACACAGAGTTTCACTGAGAAACGGAAATGGCGCCGCGCGAAGCCCAGCCGGAGCGCCAATTCTCCGCGCCGGGCGCCATTGCAATCACCTCAGTGAAACCCTGTCTGCACTCCGTGAAACTGCATGGCCGGAGGCTTCCTTGCTCGCTGCTGCATCCGCCCGCGCTTCGGGGTCGATGCGCGTTTGTCTTGATGTGAAGGTTAGAATTTATATCTATCTGTGTCAAGACAATTCCGGCAGGAGCCTTGCCTCATTTCGCATCCGTCCAACGAAATCACCCAGGGCGTCATCTGCGAGATGCTGCCGCCGTATCAATTCAACGACGCTTTGCCGCATTCCACGTTCGCCGCGCTGCCGCCGCCGGATGCGGCCGCGGCCTGGCGGCAAGCGCAAATCCCGGTTGTGCGGAAACTGGCGGATACGCTCGCGACGCCGGCCCGTGCGCCGGATTTGACGGTGGCATCGATATGCCGTGGCGCGCCGGCCCCGGCGCGGGCGCATCGGACGGCGAGTGCGTCGCCGCGCTCGCTGGAGCGGTCTCAGCGGAAGTCAGGGGGCGTTCCTCGGGACGGCGCTGGCGGACGCGGTCGAGGTCAAGTGCCCCAGGGCATGCGCCATGCAACGCCAGAACAGCGCGGCCGGCAGCTCGGGGGATGGACGGGTGCCGCGACGGACGCCGCCCCCCGGACCAGTGGTCCCACCGCGTCAAAAGACGGTCGCCCTGGTGTGGCAAGGCATGCCGGGCACGGCGGCAGAGAGCGGCTGACGCCCTTGGACACCCGTCCGGCCTTGCCTTTCGGCGGCGTCTCCGCCATATCCCCGCGCGCCGGTGGTGCCGCGGGCTTGTCTCGGGCCGCCGGTAATTCACACGCGGGGCGCCTTTCCCGGAAATCCGGGTCCGGTGCCCGTTTGGCGCGAGCCCCGCGGAGGTCTAACCGGACGATAGGAAAGGACACGCCGATGGCGATGCCTGAGTTCACCCTGCGCCAGCTTCTGGAAGCCGGCGTCCACTTCGGCCACCACACGCGCCGCTGGAACCCCAAGATGGGGCCGTACCTCTACGGCGTGCGCAACCAGGTCCACATCATCGACCTGCAGCAGACCGTGCCGATGCTGGACCGCGCGCTGCGCGCCGTCCGCGACGTCACCGCGGCCGGCGGGCGCGTGCTGTTCGTCGGCACCAAGCGCGCCGCCGCCGAGTATGTCGCCGACGCCGCCAAGCGCTGCGGCCAGTACTACATCAACCACCGCTGGCTGGGCGGCACGCTGACCAACTGGAAGACCATCACCGGCTCGATCAAGCGGCTGCGCCAGATCGAGGACCTGGTATCGGGCGACACCCATGGCCTGACCAAGAAAGAGGTGCTGGAGATCACCCGCGACCGCGACAAGCTGGAACGCGCGCTGGGCGGCATCAAGGAGATGGGCGGCCTGCCGGATATCCTGTTCATCATCGACACAAACAAGGAGAAGCTGGCGGTCGAGGAAGCCAACAAGCTCGGCATCCCGGTGGTCGCCGTGCTCGACAGCAACTCCGACCCGCAGGGCGTAACCTACCCGATCCCGGGCAACGACGACGCGATCCGTGCCATCACACTGTATTGCGACCTGATCGCAGGCTCGGTGCTGGATGGGATCAGCGCCGAAATGGCGGCATCGGGCCAGGATATCGGCGCGGGCGAAGCGCTGCCGCCGGGCGCGATGGCCGAAGTCGAGGCCGCGGTCGATGCGGCACATGCCTGAATGGCTGATCCGCCCGCCCTGTAGACATGATCCGGGGCGACAGGATCCCGGGCGACAAGATGTGGAGACGGTGTAATGGCTGAGATCACGGCGGCGCTGGTCAAGGAGCTGCGCGAGAAAACCGGCGCCGGAATGATGGACTGCAAGCGCGCGCTGACCGAGACCCACGGCGTGCTAGAGGATGCGGTCGACTGGCTGCGCAAGAAGGGCCTCGCCGCGGCGGCCAAGAAGTCGGGACGCGTGGCGGCCGAGGGATTGGTCGGTATTGCCTCGGTTCCGGCCAAGGCGGCGATGGTCGAGGTGAACGCCGAAACCGACTTCGTCGCACGCAACGAAACATTCCAGGGGTTCGTTAGCGCCGTCGCCAAGGTCGCGCTGCATGTCGGCGAGGACCTGGCCGCGATCGCCGCCGCCGCCTTCCCCGACACCGGGCGCACGGTGGCGGAAGAACTGACCCATCTCATCTCCACGATCGGGGAGAACATGACGATCCGCCGCGCCCGCGTGCTGAGCGTGCCGCACGGCGCGGTGGCCAGCTACATGCACACCGCGGTCGCGCCCGGCCTGGGCAAGATCGGCGTGCTGGTCGCCATCGAAGGCAGCAGCGAGCTGGCGGTGCTGGAAACGCTGGGGCGCCAGGTGGGCATGCATGTTGCCGCGGCGCGGCCAGAGGCGCTGGATATCAGCGCCGTCGATCCCGCCGCGCTGGAACGTGAGAAGGCGGTGCTCAGCGAGCAGGCGCGCGCGTCCGGCAAGCCCGAGGCCATCATCGAGCGGATGGTCGAAGGCCGTATCAAGAAATACTATGAAGAGACCGTCCTGCTTGAGCAGGTCTGGGTGCATGACGGCGAAAGCCGGGTCGCGGCGGTGCTGCAGAAGGCCGGGGCGAAGCTGCATGGGTTCGCTCGGTTCCAGCTTGGCGAGGGCGTCGAGAAGAAGGCCGATGACTTCGCCGCCGAGGTCGCCGCCGCCTCGGGCGTAAAGCCCCCCGAACCGCCGGCACCGCCGAGTTAACGTCGGCCTGCGCCCCGGTCATGCCGGCCGAAAGTTCCGGCTCTCCACCCGTCAAAGTTCCGGCTCTCCACCCGTCATGGCCGGCGAAGGCCGGCCATCCACGACTTGCCTTCGTGCGACCAGTGAAGTCGTGGATGCCGGACTGCACCGGCCGCGACGGGGGGTAGCGTACGTCAAGACTTGCGGACTCCTGGACTAAAGCAGCTTCTCCTCCTCCCGCACCAGGAAATGCGGTGTTTCACCCAGCAACGCGCGCCGGCAATTCTCCGTCGCGCGCCGCAGCCCCACGGTGCGCGAGGCCGATACCGACGCGGAATTATGCGGCGAGCCGATCACGTTCGGCAGCGTCATGAAAGGCTGGTTCGTGGCGAAATGTCCGTGCCGCACCGGTTCGATCCACCACGCGTCGATGCAGGCGGTGAAGCGCGGCTGTGCCCGCAGATGTGCGTAGAGCGCAGCTTCGTCGATGAGCTCGCCGCGGGCCAGATTGATCAGGATCGCATCCGGCTTCATGCGTGCCAGCGCCGCCGCATCGATGATGTCGCGCGTGGTCCGCGATAGTGGCGCGCTGATCAGCAGCACGTCGGACGCCGCCAGCAGCGTGTCCAGTTGATCCACGCCACCGATCCAGTCCACGTCTGCATCGGTGGCACCACGCCGGTTGATCGCGTGGATCCGCATGCCGAGGCCGCGCATCAGTTTCGCGGTCGCCACACCGATGCCACCGAACCCGAACACGCCGAACACACCGCCCGCCAGCATCTTGTTCTGCACGAACTGGTTGAACGCGCCGGACGCCAGCGCGGTGTGTTCGACGATCAGCCGCTTTGCCGCGGCCAGCGCCATTCCCAATGCGTGCTCCGCCATCGGCTCGGCATAGGCGCCGCCGTTGCTGGCGACCGGCAGGCCGTCCGGTAAGGCACTGAACTCAAGAAAATCGACGCCGGCGGTCATCGACTGCAACAACCTCGCGCCGCCGATCAAGGCCAACTCGTGCGGCTTCAGTTCCTTGGTGTTCCAGATCAATACGGCGCCGGCACCGCGCAGTGCCGCCTCGCGGCCGGCGTCGTCAAGGTCGGGCAGGAACACCACCTCCCCTGCCCCGCCCAGTGCCTCGGTCACGATCGCGCGCTGCGCTTCCTTCAGCGCAAACGCCACCACCAGCGGTCCTGCTGCCATTGCTCATCCCCTTTGTCGTCACCCCAAGCGGACCCCGACCGGCCGTGCGCCTTGCGCCGTGGCGTTGTCCGCGCAGTATATCGGCAGCGACCGCGCCAGACCACGGGCAGGAGACGCCGCATGGAAGCAACGATTCGCGTCGAGCCGCGCGGCACTTGGCGCAAGCTGGCGCTGAACCGCCCCGACAAGCTCAACGCGGTAAACGAGGCGATGCTGACAGCGCTGCTCGCCGCGCTGGACGACGCCGAAGCGGACAAGACCTGCCGCGCCGTGCTGCTGACCGGCACAGGACGCGGTTTCTGTTCGGGTCAGGAATTAGGTCCGACGGTGATCCCCGGCCCCGACGGCCCGCCCGATTTGCAGCGCCTGGCCAGCACCTATCACCACCGCGTCGTGCAGCGGATCCGCGACCTGCAGCTACCCGTGGTCTGCGCGGTCAACGGCATCGCTGCCGGCGCCGGAGCCAGCTTCGCGCTGGCCTGCGACATCGTGCTGGCGGCGCGCGGCGCGCAGTTCATCCAGGCTTTCGTGCGCATCGGCCTGGTGCCGGACTCGGGCGCCAGCTTCTTCCTGCCGCGCCTGGTCGGCGAGGCGCGCGCCCGCGCATTGGCGATGCTGGGTGAGCCGGTCACCGCCGCGCAGGCCGAAGCCTGGGGGATGATCTGGAAATGCATCGATGACGATGCGCTGATGACAGAGGCCGAGGCGCTCACCGCGCGCCTCGCCGCCGGCCCAACGGCGGCGCTGGCGCTGATCAAGCGCGAATTCGGGACCGACGCGCTGGCCGCGCAGCTCGATCTGGAAGCGGAACTGCAGGGTATCGCCGGGCGCGGCGCGGACTTCGCCGAGGGCGTGCAAGCGTTCCTCGACAAGCGCAAACCCAGCTTCACGGGCCGCGCCTGATGGACGCCGACGCGCTCGCCCGGACCAGCGCCGAGGCCATGTGGCGCGACGATCGTGCCAGCGCTGGTCTCGGCATGCGTCTGGATCACGTGGCGCCGGGTCTGGCGCGCCTGTCGTTGACGGTCGGCGAGGCGATGGTGAATGGCCACGGCGTCTGCCACGGCGGCTTCATCTTCAGTCTCGCCGATTCCGCCATGGCGTTTGCCTGCAACAGCCACGGACTGCACGCGCTGACACAGCACTGCGCGATCACCTTCATCCGCCCCGCACATCTTGGCGAAACGCTGACGGCGGAGGCGGTCGAGCGCACACGTGGTGCCCGCTCCGGCATCTACGACGTGCGCGTCACCGGCGGCGACGGCGCCGTGGTGGCGGAGTTTCGCGGCCATTCCCGCACCACGGGGGAAAAATTCCGGATCGCGGAGGCATAGATGGACCATCCTGGTCTCGATCCGATCGAAACCGCGTCGCGCGACGAAATCACCGCGCTGCAACGCGCGCGGCTGGCCTGGTCGTTGCGGCATGCCTATGACAACGTGCCGCACTACAAGGCCGCCTTCGCCGCCGCCGGTGTGCATCCGGAAGATTTTCGTGAATTGGCCGACCTGGCGAATTTCCCATTCACCACCAAGCAGGATTTGCGGGCCAACTATCCGTTCGGCATGTTCGCGGTACCGCGCGAGCGCATCGCGCGGATCCATGCCTCGTCCGGCACGACCGGCAAGCCGACCGTTGTCGGTTACACGCGCGAGGACCTGGAGGTCTGGGCCTCTGTCGTTGCCAGATCAATCTATGCTGCGGGTGGCCGGGCGGGGATGATCCTGCACAATGCGTATGGCTACGGGCTGTTCACCGGTGGGCTGGGACTGCATGACGGCGCGCAACGACTCGGCTGCTCGGTCGTGCCCATGTCCGGCGGCATGACCGAGCGGCAGGTGCAGCTCATCACCGATTTCCGCCCCGACATCATCGCTGTCACACCCAGCTACATGCTGGCGATCCTCGATGAATTCCGCCGCCAGGGACTGGACCCGCGCGGCTGCTCCCTGAAGGTCGGGCTGTTCGGCGCCGAACCCTGGACCAACGCGATGCGCCGCGAGATGGAGGCCGGATTCGCGATGGACGCGGTGGACATCTACGGATTGTCGGAAGTGATGGGTCCCGGCGTCGCCAATGAGTGCATCGAGACCAAGGACGGTCCGCATATCTGGGAGGATCATTTCTATCCGGAAGTGATCGACCCTGACACTGGTGCAGTGCTGCCCGAAGGCTCCCCCGGCGAACTGGTGTTCACCAGCTTGAGCAAGGTCGGCATGCCGGTGATCCGCTACCGCACGCGCGACCTGACCCGCCTGCTGCCGGGCACCGCGCGGTCGATGCGGCGGATGGAGAAGGTCACTGGCCGCAGCGACGACATGCTGATCATTCGGGGGGTCAATCTATTCCCGACGCAGATCGAGGAACAGTTGCTGCGCAGCGACATTCTGACCGGTCATTACCAGATCGAAGTGACGCGCACCGGCCGCATGGACGATGTCACGGTGCATGTGGAAGCCCGCCCTAACGCGCTTGACCCCACGCTGCTGGCCGCCGAAGCGAAACTGACCACAGCCCGCATCAAGGACCGCGTCGGTCTGACGGTGGAACTGGCCATCGAACCACCCGGCACGATAGAGCGATCGGCAGGCAAAGCGCGACGCGTGATCGACCGGCGCCCCAAGGGCTGAGGTAACTGACGTAGGGCGGAAGAGCCTCGCCCCCGGATCAAGTCCGCGGGCAAGGCTTTTCCGCCCTACGCTCATTCGAACTGTTTACCCACCGCGTTGCATCCGCGATGATGCGGCGCGACCTTTGGAGATCATTCGTGACGACACCAACCGGCGGCCTGCGCTGGCGGCTGATGTTCCTGCTGATCGGACCGATCACCTTCGTGATGTCGCTCGATCGCAACGCAATGACCGTCGCGGCGCCGACCATCCAGCACGAATACGGCTTCACCCTGGTCGAGATGTCGTGGATCCTTACCGCGTTCTCCTGGACCTACGCACTGCTTCAGGTGCCCGCCGGTTGGCTGGCGGAGCGCTTTGGCCCGCGCCGCATGCTGTATTGGGCGAACGTCCTGTGGTCCGTGCTGACGGCCGCCACGCCGCTCGGCTTCAACCTGACCTCATTCGTTACCATCCGCGCGCTGCTTGGCGTCGGGCAATCGGCCGACTGGCCAAGTTCCATCGTCGCCATCCGTCGCTGGTTCCCCCAGAGCGAGCGCGGCAAGGGCAATTCGATATTGCTCGGCGGCCTGTATCTCGGTCCGATCGCGGCGGCCCCAATCACCACCTGGGTGATCCTGCAATTCGGCTGGCGCTGGGCGTTCTACGGCTTCGGCGTGCTGGGCATTGTGCTCGGCGTCGCCTGGTGGCTGTGGTTCCGCGACAGCCCGGCCGAACATCCCGCGATCACCCCGGTTGAGGCCGCGCACATCCAGGCGGGACAGCGCGACCACGCGGAAATCATTCCGCCGGGCGCGTTCCTGCGCTGCCTGCCGGACCCGCGCTTCTGGGCGATCGGCGTGCAGTATTTCTTCCTGGTGCTGATCCAGAGTTTCTACACCACATGGCTGCCGACCTACCTCGTGAACGAGCGCAAGGTCTCGCTCGCGGCGATGGGCGTCTATGCCTCGCTGCCGTGGGTCGCGATGTTCGCCAGCGTGTTCCTGACCGGGGCACTGGGCGATGTAATCCTGCGTCGCACCGGTTCGATCTGGGCGGCGCGTGTGCCGTTGGCGATGGCCGGTTTCGTGGTCAGCGCGCTGGCGTTGATGGCGGCGGCGCTCACCGCGAACGTGGTGCCGATGATGGCGCTGCTGTGCCTGTCGCTCGGTGCGGTCGGCGTCACCCAGGTATCGATCTGGCCCTCGACGCAGGACCTTGGCGGCGGCGCCACCGGCATCGTGTCGGGCTGGACGAATTTCTGGGGCAATGCCGCGGGGGTCGCCGGGCCGGTGCTGACCGCGTACCTGGTGGGCTGGACCGGCAGTTGGTCCGGCGCGCTGATCGGAATTGCGTTGGCCGGGGTTGCCGGCGCGTTGTTGTGGCTTGTGGTACACCCGGAGCGCCGGCTTGTTGGTGTCACGCACTGAAGGAATCCCAGGATGCCGAAATACGATATCGATCCGATGCCACCGCGGATCAGCGCCGAGGTAGTCGCGCTGCTGGAGCAAGCCGAGACCGCGACGGTCGGCCATTGGCGGCACTGGGGCTTCTGCGATCGCCGCATCCAGCCGCTGCTGCGGCACAAGCGCGTCGCCGGCACCGCGATCACGCTGGCCATTCCGGGTCCGGATTCAACCCTGCTGCACCATGCGCTGGGCCTGCTGCGTCCTGGCGACATCCTGGTGGTCGATCGCCTGGGCGATGATCGCCACGCCTGCTGGGGCGGCGGCGTGACCGTTGCCGCGAAGGCGGCCGGCGCCAAGGCCGGCGTGGTCGATGGCCCCTGCACCGATCTCGAGGAAGTCGAGGCGTCCGATTTCCCACTGTGGTGCCGTGGCATCGCGCCGATCACCACGCGGATCTATGACCTGGGCGGACGGCTCAACAAACCGGTGTCGGTCGGCGGCGTCGCGGTGATGCCGGGCGACGCGGTGCTGTGCGATGAAAGCGGCGTGCTGGTGCTGCCCCCCGGAGAAGCGGAATCTGAAGCCCGAGCCGCAATCGAACGCCAGGCGCGCGGACTGCTCACGCAGGACCGCGTGGCGAACGGGGAAAAACTCGGCGCGATCAGTGGGGCGACGGCAAAGGTGCTGGGCTCGTCCTGACATGCTCGGGGCGAAAGCCCATCCCGATCACCCGCGCGGGAATTCGTTGCAGGAATGGTAGCCTGCCGAACCAGCGCAGCACCAGCGGTGGACGCGGTGTGGTGGTGCCGCGCAGCACGCCGCTGATCACCCGGTTCTGCGCGATGATTTGCAGCCGCTGCGTCATTCGCGTCGGCCACTCCCGACGGCGCTGCACGGCGGCCAGATCGGCCTCCGTCACGCCGCCGGCGCGAAACCGCGGCGCAAGGATGTTGGCCGTCGCCACCGCATCCTGCACCGCCAGGTTCACGCCGACACCACCGATTGGGGACATGGCGTGCGCCGCGTCGCCGATGCACAGGAACCCGGGCTTGTGCCAGGTCTCCAACCGGTCCACCGCCACGGTCAGCAACTTGATGTCGTCCCACGTCTTCAACTCCGCCACGCGATCGGCGAACACCGGCAGCAGGCGAACGATATCCTGGCGGAATGCTTCCAGTCCCGCCGCGCGCACCCTATCGATCTCGCCCTTCGGAATGACATAGGCGCACTGCCAATACTCGTTGCGATTGATCAGCACCATCATGCGCCCGGCATCCAGCCGGCCAAGCGAGTCGGTGGGATCACCGGCACGACGAGATAGCCGCAACCACAAAATGTCCATCGGCGCACCGAACTCAATCGGCTGGAAGCCAACCAGCGGGCGCAACGTGGAGGCCCGTCCGTCGGCGGCGATAATCAACTCCGCGCGGATCTCGATCGTTTCCCCCGGCGCCCCGTCCGCGGTCGTCGCGGTGACACCGGTGACGGTGTCGCCGATGCGCAGCAGTCCGGTCGCCTCCGCCCCCATCATCATGTGGAACCCCGGAAAGCGCCGCCCCTGCCGCGCCAGGAAATCCAGGAAATCCCATTGCGGCATCAGGGCGATAAACTTGCAGTGCGTCGGCAGGTGCGACAAATCGGCGATCGGCACGAAAGTATCACCAACCTGCGCACCGAGATGCACCAGCTTGCTGTGCGGCAACGTCAGGAATTCATCCAGCAGGCCCAGCTCGTGCATCACCTCCAGGGTCGAGGGATGGATGGTGTCGCCGCGAAAATCGCGGAAAAAATCGGCATGTTTCTCCAGCACCACCACATCGACGCCGGCCCGCGCCAGCAGGAACCCCGCCATCACGCCGGCCGGGCCGCCGCCGGCAATGCAGCAGCGTGTGATGATCGGTGCAGGCATGGGTGCTGTCATACCGCGCAGCTTTGCGCTAACGCCGCAGCAGGTCCAGCGGCACCGTCGACAGCGGCTCGGGTGCTCGGTCGGTCAGGATGTAGGTGCGACCCAGCGTCATCGCCGTTCCGGTGTCGGAGTCCATCAGGATCATGTGCGCGAAGAACACCATATCCGGGCCTAGCACGAAGCTGTTACCCTGATAGAACATCGGCGGGTCCATCCAGCTCGGCGTGAACCGTGCGCCCAGGCTGTAGCCGCAGGCGTTCAGCCGATGCGCCGACATGCCATGCGCGTCCATCACCCGCGCGTGCGCCTCGAACACCTCGCCGGCGGTGTAGCCGGGACGCAGCTTCGCTTCGCACTGCGCCAGCGCCTCCTGGCAGACCTCCGCCATGCGCAGATGCTGGGGACGCGGCGTGCCGATCACCACGGTGCGCATCATCGCAGCGTGGTAGTGCCGCCAGGTGCCGGCGAATTCCAGCGTAAGCTGATCGTCGTCCGACAGCATGCGCCGACCCGACTTGTAACGGCACAGCAACGCATCCTCGCCCGAGCCGATGATGAATTCGTTGCCGGGATAGTCACCGCCGCCGGCAAGGATCGCCGCCTGCATCGCGGCGAGGATCCACGCCTCGTCGGCGCCGGGGCGGACCTGCTCCAGCCCCGCCTTCAGCGCCGCATCGGCCAGCACACCGGCGCGCCTGGCGCACGCCAGCTCGGCCTGGGACTTCACCGCGCGCAACTCATCGATCAGCGACGATGCCTCGACCAGCGTGCAGAACCCATCCAGCGCCGCGTCCACGCGCTTGCCGTTGAAATGTGTCAGGCCGTAGGCATTGGTCTCGATCCCAAGGCGCTTGCCGTGCGCGCCGACACTGTCCAGCATGTCGCGCAGTTGCGCTGCCGGATCGGCGCCCTGCGCATCGGTCCACACCCGCACGTCCTCGATCAGCGAGGTGTGCCGTGCCTGGCGCAAATCCGCCGAGCGCGTCAGCAACGCCAGCCGGCCATCGGCACCAAGATACAGGCACTGAAAGAAGCAGAATCCGAACGTATCGTATCCGGTCAGGTAGTACATGCTCTCCTGCTGGAACATCAGCAGGCCGTCGAGGCCGCGCGCGGCCAGCGTACGGACTGCCGCGCTCAGCCGCTGATCGTATTCCAACCGCTCAAAGTGCAGCGCCACGTCGAATCTCCCCGCCGGTTGACCAACCGGCGGCAGGCTAGACCATCGCGGCAAAGACTAGCAGTCGACCATTTGGGAGCCGACTATTTGGCAGTCGCGCCGGTATCGGGCGGCGGCGCCGCGCCGGGCGCGCCATTGCCGCCGGAAGCCGGCTTCGCGGGTGCCGGTTGCTGGGGTTGCGTCCGCGGCGGCGCCGGCCCGCCGATGACATCGAAATCGAAATTTGCCCGGCCCATGTGGGACCTCCTTCAACTGGGAGGCCGCTTCCTGCCGTGGCGCGCGATCGAGTGGGATGGTCCGAAAAACACGAAAGCCGCCTTGGCAGGGGCGGCTTCGGGAAACTGCAACAAGTGCGCGATCCTAGGCCGCCGGGGTGTACCAGCGGTACCAAAATCGCGAGGTGGGGAGTCATTCGAACCATGGAGCGCGACATAGCGCGATCGCGCGTAGGATGCAAGGCGGATGTGCAGGGCAAGCTTCGGTGTCATGGCCGTCCCCGCAGCACCTCAGCCAGCAACCATTGCGTCCCGTCACGAAGCGGGCAACATGCGCGCAACACGGGAGGATCCGCATGAACCCCTACGTGATCGACCGCACCAGCAACTCCCGCCGTCGCGCGGTCGAGGAATGGCTGTTCGGCCTCGACATGGTGTCCGCCGGCGTGCGGGAGAAGATCGTCACCGCCTGGGTCAGCACCTGGTCGTCCAGTCCCTACCAGGAACTGGCGGAGATGCCGTATTCCCCCGGCGCGCCGCACTACCGGTTGCAGGATCACGTCAACGATGTGGCCCGCGCGGGTGTCGATCTGGCCACCCGCGCCGCCGCCGACTGGGGCAAGACGTTCGACCATGACATCCTGCTGCCGATCCTGATCCTGCATGACGTCGACAAGCCGCTGATGTATGTGCGGGAAAGTCCCGACAAGGTCAGCTACTCGCAGCTTTCCCACGAGCTGCAGCATGGGGTGGTCGGCGCCATGCTGCTGAAGGAATTGGGCCTGCCGCACACGGTGGTCAGCACGGTCGCGACGCACGCCGGCAACTCACCGTTCCATGGCCGTAACTTCGAAGCCTACGTGCTGCACTACGCCGACTATTTCGCCACCGACCATGCGATCATGTTGGAAGGTGCCGACAAGGAACCGTACTACCAAAAACATTGGAAATGATCCGCGCCCAAAGGGAGACCACGCCATGAAAGCCGCCGTGCTGCATGAGGTGAACCAGCCGCTCGCCATCGAGGAGGTTCAGCTTGCCAAGCCGAAGCGCCGCGAAGTGCTGCTGCGCACCGCCTTCGCCGGCCTGTGCCATAGCGACCTGCATTTCATGGAGGGGTTGTATCCGTTTCCGCTGCCCGTCGTGCTCGGCCACGAGGCGGCCGCGGTGGTGGAAGCGGTCGGCGCCGATGTCACGTATGTGAAGCCGGGCGATCACGTCATCACCTGCCTGTCGGTGTTCTGTGGCGAATGCAGTCAATGCGTCACCGGCCACACCAACCTGTGCGAGAACACCGAGGTGAAACTGCTACCCGGTGCGGCGCGGCGGCTGAAGCTGAACAACAAAGTGCTGAACCAGGCGTTCAACCTGTCAGCGTTCGCCGAGCAGATGCTGGTGCACGAGCATGCGATCGTGAAGATCCGTGAGGACATTCCGCTGGACCGCGCCGCGTTGGTGGGTTGCGGCGTGATGACTGGCGTCGGCGCGGTGTTCCATGCCGCCAAGGTCGAACCCGGTGCCACGGTGGTGGTGATCGGCTGCGGCGGCATCGGGCTGTCGGCGGTCAACGGCGCCGCGCTGGCCGGTGCCGAGCGGATCATCGCCATCGATACGGTGGCGTCGAAGCTGGAACTGGCGAAGAAGATGGGCGCCACCGACACGATCAACGCGTCGAACGCCGATCCGGTCGAGATGGTCAAGGAGATGACCGGTGGTGGCGTGCCGTATTCGTTCGAGGCAATCGGGACGAAGAAGACCGCCGAGCAGTCCTTCGCCATGCTACGCCCGGGTGGCGTGGCGACGATCATCGGCATGATTCCGTTCGGGGTGAAGATCGAGCTGCACGGCGCGGACTTCCTGCGCGACCGCAAGATCCAAGGCACCTCGATGGGCGGCAATCATTTCCGCGTCGATATGCCGCGGTTGCTGGAACTATGGCGGCAAGGCCGCCTGAAGCTGGATCATTTGATCTCCGGCCGGATCAAGCTGGAAGGGATCAATGATGGGTTTGCGAAGCTGAAGTCAGGCGCGCCAGTGCGTCAGTTGATTGAGTTCGCGGCGTAGGGTCGAAACCAACGTAGGGCGGAAGGCGCTACCCCCGGGATCAAGCGTCCGGGGGCAAGGCTTTTTCGCCCTACGTCATACCAGCGCCCGAAAGTTCCGACTCTCCACCCGTCATGGCCGGCGAAGGCCGGCCATCCACGACTTCCTTTCGTGCGACCAGTGAAGTCGTGGATACCGGCCGGAGCCTGTCCTCGGGCGCTTGACCCGGGGGCCGGCTGCGACGGGGGTGGGTAGCGTACGTCAAGATTTTCAGCCGCTGGCATTACCTCATATATCCAATGCTCACCGGAATCTGTGCCCTGCCGCATGTCCGCAAGCAAGGATCACCACAGAGACACGGAGGCACTGAGCAGAAAAGCCAAGTGATCAACTTGATATTCTTCTCAGTGTCTCGGTGCCTCTGTGGTGGTTCTTTAATGCAAACGGTTATCAAAGACACGGATTTCCACGGGCGAATGGCATACCGGCCGCGAGCTCGGCGTGGTTCGTGATCCAGCAGACCGAACTCCGCCCCGCCAACTCCAGCGCGTCCAGGAACGCGATCGCACCATACGGCCGGCCAAACACATGGGCGTGCACAGTGATGTCGATGCACACGAAGGGACTGCCCAGCCGTTCCCAGCCCTCGATGATCCGTGCCAGCGTCCGGGCAAACGCCTCCGGTTCATTGCCATAGCGAACGTACAACGGCATGTCGTTCACCTCCATGGTGAACGGCATCCCCACCAGCGTCCCCTCGCTGGTGTCGATCCGATACGGCACGTCGCTATCGAACATGTCCGCGTGCCAGACGAACCCCGCCCGGGCCAGCAACCGCGAGGTCTCCAAGCTCGGCGTACAGCGCGGACTTAGCCACCCCAGCGGGCGCGTCCCGGCCGTCGCCGCCAGCACGTCGCGGCAACGGACGATGTCCTGCCACTCTGCCTCCGGGCTCATGTACGGCGGCAGTGTCCCCTGGCACCACGAATGCGCCGCCACCGCGTGCCCACGCCCGGCGATCGCCGCGGGCAGGTCCGGATACCGCTCCGCCACCACGCCCGAGATGTAGAACACCGCCTTCCGCCCCGCCCGGTCCAGCAGGTCGAGCAGCCGCCACGCGCCCACCTTCGGTCCGTACTCCGCCCAGGACAGCGCCTGCAGATCACGCACACCGGGCTTCAGCGGGTTGCCCATCGGGCCAATGCCGGGTGCACTGCCCTCTGCCCAGCCCTCCAGCATGATACTCAAAGACACCGCCAGCGGCCGATCGGCCGGCCATCCCGCCACCGGGCGGTCGGCCGGCTTACCCGACGGCGGCGGCGTCACGCCGGCAGGTCCCAGCAGAGCCATTCGCACACGCCCCGGCCCATCACCCACTCCAGGTCCGACCCGCTCAACCAGGGCAGTTCCTGCGTGAACATGGTGACCGCCTGGCGGTAGCTGCACGGCAGCCGCGTCAGATCGGTGCCCCAGAACATTCGTTTAGGTCCAAAGGCATCGAACACCTGATGGATGTAGCCGTGCAGGTTGCGATACGGGTAAGCCTCCGACGAGAAACACGGCAGCGCCGAGGCCTTCGCCGCCACGTTCGGATGCCGCGCCAGCGCCAGCAGCTTGGGCAGGTCGGCGAACGCCGCTGCGTCCTTGGTGCGAATCAACGCCAGATGATCGATCACCAGCTTCACGCCGGGGTGCCGTCCCGCCAGGCTGTCGATGATCGGCAGCGCACCTGGGCACGAAATCATGACCGGCAATGCGTGCCGCGCCGCCGCCTGCCACGCCCAATCGGCGCTGCCGTCGGTCAGCCAGGTGTGCTCCGGACGCACAGTGAACCGCAGGCCCAGCATGCCCGGCTGCGCCCGCCACTCGGCCAGCATCATCGGATCCGCCGGCAACAATTCCAGCCGCCCCATGATCGCGAAGCGCCCTGGGTGACCGCGACAAGCGGCAATCGCCAGGTCGTTGCGATCACCCTCCCATGACGGCGGCACGATCACCACGCGGTCGACGCCGGCGGCGTCCATTTGCCGCAGCAGGTCGTCCGCCCCGAGCGGCTCCGGCCGGTGCGGCGACGAGCGCCCGGTTGACGGCCACGGCCGGTCCGGTCGATCCGCCGCCCAGATATGCACTTGTGCGTCGGTGATCAGCATCGCGCTTGTGGGTGGGTGATCAGCATCGTCGCCCCCCGGATCGTCGGCCCCCCGGCCACGGTGCCGCAAGGAGACGCGCGGCGGCGACCGTCCGCGTTACTTGATCTTGGCTTCCTTGAACAACACGTGCTTGCGCGCCACCGGGTCGTACTTCTTCAACTCCAGCTTGCCGGTCTGCGCGCGAGCATTCTTCTTGGTCACATAGAAGAAGCCGGTGTCGGCGCTCGATACCAGCTTGATCTGAACCACATTGGATTTGGCCATCGCTGCGATCCTCGTAAGGGAATGGAAAATGCTGGGTCGCCCCCGCCGGGTCAAGCCCCCACGCGCCCAATCCAACGCAACCAGGTGAGCGGACCAACGCAAGTAAACGAAGCGGCGTCACGGTGCTGCCCGCTCCTCCTTCGCTCCGGCGATGGCTCCGGTGCTTACTGTGGGGCTGCCCCCGCGATCGGCCGAGTTGTTATGCAGGACGAGCATACGCAGCGGATTATAGAGTTCTATTCCAAACTCTTGCAGGCGTTTCTTCATGCGTCGATTGAATTCGCGCTGCACGCCCCAGCGGCCAGCGTCGGTGCACACGATCTGCCCGGCGATCGTGGCCGCCGACCCGTCCACCTTGTCCACGCCCCAAAGCTGCAGATCGCTCAGCATCTGGGTCTCAAACGGCGGCTCCGTGCGCATATGCGCGGCAATGTCCTTCAGCACGTCGCACACCTGGTCGGTATCCTCCGCGAACGCCACGCTGACGCTGACCGAGGCATTGCCCAACCCGCGGTTGGTGTTGGTGACGCTGGTTACCGAGCTGAACGGGATCACATGCACGGACCCATCGCCCGCGCGCAGCCGGATGGTGCGCACCGACAGCGCCTCCACCGTCCCGGACAGGCCGGAGACGGTGACCCAATCGCCAATCTGCATGGCATTTTCCAGCAGCAGGAAGATGCCGGTGATGACGTCCTGCACCAGCTTCTGTGACCCGAAGCCGATCGCCAGGCCGACGATGCCGGCACCGGCCAGCATGGGCGCGGTGTTCACCCCGATCGCCCCCAGCACCATCAGGCCGGCCACCAGCAGGATGACGATCAGCAGCGTGGTGCGCAGCATCGGCAGCAGCGTGCGCAGCCGCGCGGCACGGGCAACTTGCCCCTCGGACGCCAGCCGAGCCAGGTGCCGCTCGGTGAAGGCGTCCACCGCTTCCCACACCAGCAGCGCCAGCAGCAGCGTCACCACGACCGTGATGACAGTCGAGATCAGCTGCCGGCCTGGTGTGCTGGCAAACAGCCAGCCGAACGCACCCAGGCCCCAGAGTTCCAGCAGCGCCAGCACCGCGACGATGTAGACGACCGCTTCGGCGGTGGCGTCCAATACCGGACGATACCGATTCAGCCGCGTCTCCAGCCCCGGATAGCGGGACGTCATCGTCGGCTCCAGGCGCAGCACACGATCCAACGAGCGCAGGGTGCGCGCGCGCATCGCCCAGGTCACCAGCAGCACCGCACCGGTAACGCTGAACAGATACAGGATGCGCGTATAGCCCCCAGGAACCTGCGATGCGCGCACCAGCCACAGCGCGACCAATACGGTCAGCGCGATCCAGTGCCAGATCGCCGCCAGGCCATTCCGCAGGCTTGCCAACGTGCCGGTGGCACCCGCAGGTGCGCGAAGCCAGTCGCGCACCGTGTCGCGCTGCTGCAACACGATCACCGCCAGGCACGCATGGTCGAACAGGATAACCAGACTGAGCAGGGCCAGGTAAGCCTCGTCCGACAGGCCGAACAACAATCCGACCTCGGCGATCGCGTAGCCGCCGACTGTCACAACCACCATCCGGCGGAGCCATCGCATGGCATAGACCGCGGCAGGTTCAGGCACGGCGAACACCCGCAAACCAGGCTGCGGCGGGAGCAGGATCAGTCGTGTGGTACCCAGAATGGCGGCGCAGAGCGCATAGGCGTCGATTACCGCCAGCACCGCCAATTGCGCCAGCTTCTCGCCGCCCAGCACGCTGATGGCCAGCAGGTGGCCGGCGACGACAAAGCCCAGCACCGGTACCAGCCCGAGCGCCAGCCGCGCCAACAGGACCGGCAGCCGCAGCGCCAGTGTGCGGGTGCCGGCCAGTCGTCGGCGTCCAGGCCGCGCCGATACAAGCGGCTCCGGCGCAATTGCCTCCAGCCCCACCGCCGGCCGGCGCAGGCCCCGGCGGATCGCCCGTTCCGCGGCGAGGCCGCATATCACCGCCAGCACGATGCGCCAGCCCACATCGAGCAGCCTGGCCTGGCTGGCGGGATCGGCGAACAGTGAGGCGATCCAGTGGCCCAGCCCGGGCAGATTGCCAACCGCGGCCACGGCCAGCAGCGCCTGGTCCGCGGCATGCCGGAGGAAGCTGGAGCCGCCCATCAACACCCGGGCCCCGATGCTGTTCGGCGCGAGCCGGATCGGCAGGCCGGTTGCCGGTGCCGCGACCGACGGCTTGGCGGCAGCCTGGGGGGCAGGCAGGCCTTTGACAATCGCCTGGAGCGTATCGGCGAACGCGGCCCGCTTGCTCGGGTCATTGAGCACATCCAGCACCTGCGCGGCTTGCGCCGGCGTGATGGCGGGGGTGGCCGTCGGGGCGGGGGTCGCGCCCGGCGTTGGGGCAGGCGTTGGGGCAGGCGTTGGGTCCGTCGCCGCGGCCCGCACCGGCCCGATCGCAAGACCGAGCACGATCAGTATCAGTACATACGCAAACATCCGAACCATGCCGGATCCTCCGAAGGCGGTGGATGTGCCGCACGACAGGGGAACGCCCGATCACGGCTTAAATCGGGCACGGCGTAAATCGGGCAGGGCGTAAATCGGGCAACTCTGTGCCCGCCGCCGGCATCCGCGGCAGCCGGCAATCCACGGCGCCGCGTAGGTGGCTATGGTGCGAGGCCAGGCTGCCTCACGCGGCGGCACCCACGCGGCGCATGAAGTCGCGCAGCGCCGGCGCCCATTTGCCGGCATCCGCACCGGATGCCAGGTGGCCCTTGTCGCTGTCGAACTCGAAATACGCCGCGTCCACGCCGGCATCGCGCAGCGCCTGCATCACGCCCGGCGCACGCTCTGGCGGAAACAGCGCATCGGTGCGCGACAGCACATACAGCACCGGCACGCGAATCCGGTCGAGTTCGGCGGTGACGTCATAGGCTTCCGCGGCACGGCCGAGGATCAGCAGCGAATTGGCATCGAATACGGTTGCCCATAGGGTGGCGGCGCGACGGATCGTTGCCTCATCGGTCATGCCATAGCGGCGCAGCGTCTCGGCCCGCAACTCGGTCATCGTCGCGACCATGCCGGCGGTTTCGTAATAGTCACCGCCGTTCCAGTTGGGATCGCGTTCGAAGCGCGCGCTTGTGTCGCTCGTCATGTTGAGCCGGGCCTTCGGCGCGGAGACCACCGGCACGATGGCGTCCATGAACGCGGGAAAACTCACCGCCCACTGGAACGCCTGGAAGCCGCCATAGGACGGCCCAACCACCGCGCGCAGGTGCTTCACGCCGAGATGTTCCAGCAGCCGGTGCTGCGCCGTAACGATGTCGGCCAGGGTAATCGCGGGAAACCGCGAACCGTAGCGTTTGCCGGTACGCGGATCGATCGACGCGGCGTTGGTCGAACCGAAGCTGGAGCCCAGCATGTTGGAGGCGACGACGTAATTAAGCTCGGTATCGAGCGGCGCGCCGGACCCGACCAGCGTGGTCCAGGCCCCTTCCGAGGACCCGCCCTCCGGCTCGATCATCTGATGCCCGCTGGTATAGCCGTGCGTCACCAGCACGGCGTTCCGCCCATCCGGCGCAAGCCGGCCGCGGGTGCAATAGGCAATGGTAACCTCCGGCAATATCTCGCCGCTTTGCAGGCGGAAATCGCTGAAGGTGAAACGGTCGCGCGTGACATCGTCCATATTGTGTCCCTCCGGGCGGGAGCATACCTCCTTTGCCGCGTTGGTGGCAGACGGTCAGGTCCCAGACGGTCAGGTCCCAGGTCGGGGACCCTAACAGACATCCACCCATTCCGCCCCGACCAGCTCGGCCATCCGCAGGGGATCGATGCGTATTGCGCTATGGGTCGAGCCCGCCGCCGGCACCACCTCGGCATAATTCTTGAGCATGACATCGAAATAAATCGGCAACGGCGTCGCCAATCCGAACGGGCAAACACCGCCGACCGGATGCCCGGTCAGCGCCGCCGCCTCTTCCGCCGGCAACATTCGGGCCTTGCCGCCGAATACCGACTTGATCTTCCTGTTGTCCAGGCGAGAGTCCCCACAGGCGACAAGCAACAGGTTCCGCTCTCCGACCCTCAGCGACAGTGTCTTGGCAATCTGCGCGGGTGCGATGTTCCACTCGGCGGAAAGCGTCATGGTGGAGCTGCTTGTGCCCAATTCGACGATGCTGACGTCAGGCGCGGTCTCCGCCAGAAAGGCGCGAACCAATTCAAGGCTCATCTCATCGAACTCCCGCTCGAAACGTGACAACATGGCACTACCAGATCGGACAAGACCAGATCCGATCAGCCAAGTTACCGACAGCAAGAAGGTTGACGATTGGTGGTTACCTTGACGCAATGGTGTTCCGCAGCACACCAATGCCTTCGATCTCCACCTGGATCGTATCGCCCATGGCGACTGGCTGCGTCTTCCCAGGCGTGCCAGTGAAAATGACGTCGCCCGGCAGTAAGGTTACATACCGGCTGCAGTAACTGAGGATCTCGTCCGGCGAGAACACCAACTCATTCGTGTTCGCCGACTGTCGCACCTCGCCGTTCAACCGGGTTACCAGCTTGAGGTTGCCGTAGTCGAGGCCGGTGACGATCGCAGGTCCGATAGGGCCGAAATCATCCGATCCCTTGGCACGAAACCATTGTAAATCGTCGAGCAGCCATTCGCGATCAACCACATCATTGCCAATCGTCACACCAAACACATACTCCGACGCCGCTTCGGCCGAAACCCTTTTTGCCGGTTTTCCGACCACCAAGACCATCTCTCCCTCGAAATGGACATTCGTGGCATCGTCAGGCAGCACGATGGCCTGGCCGTCCGGGATAAGGCAGGTCGGAAACTTGGCGAATACGCCGGGATAGCTCGAAGGAACCGGTCGCCCGGCGGCATTGAGAAGCACGCCTTCCGGACTTTCGACATGCACGCGGTGACTGGCATAATTCAGGCCGACTGCGATCACCTTGGACGGTTCGCAGGGCACCAGGAATTTGGTTTGCGATGCGGGAAACTCGCGCCCTGACAACGTCGCGCCGCCAAAGATGCTGCCCTGGAGTTCCCTGACCACATCGCCCTCCCAGATCCCGTACGCGATGCTTCCGGCGCGCTCGAAGCGGACATATTTCGTTACCTTGCCATGCGGTTTCATCGATACCCTCCATGTGCATTGACGGTGGTTGTGCCGACCGTGCACGGACTCGGCCTGCCCTTGATGACGACAGCCGCCATGATCAGCGCCGTGACATGGCGCGACGTCCAAGGCGCAACATCTGGGGCGCGAGCACGAATTGGCCGGTCATTGGATTTCTGGTAGTTCTGCCCGATGAAGCCAATCCTGAGGCAGGGCGGCAGCGGCCGTCTTGAACGATTGTGCGGGCGTTCATCACGCAATGACGCGGCCCGTCGCGCGGACCGCATCAGGATCGGGTCCGGGGCCGCCGGGATCGAACGACTGGAGGCGTATTTCCAGGGCCACGCCTTCTGCCCGCACCGCCACGACACCTATGCGATCGGCATCACCGTTGCAGGCGTGCAGACCTTCCGATATCGCGGTGAGCAACGGCACTGCCTGCCAGGCCAATGTCACGTCCTGCATCCCGATGAAGTGCATGACGGGGCGGCGGGAACCGAGGAAGGCTTTGGCTACCGGATCATCTATCTCGATCCACGGCTCATTCAGGACGCACTCGGCGGTCGAGCACTTCCTTTCGTCCGATGCCCTGTCGTGGATGCGTCACTGTTGCCGGAAGGGTTGTCGTCCAACGCCTGGGATATCGACGCGGAAATCGATGACGTATCGCGCATCGAGGTCGTCGTCGCGATGACTGAATTGCTTGTCGTCGCTTCATCGGGCGGCTTGCCGAAATCGGCCGCGCTTGCCGTCGCGGCGCTGTCGCGCGTGCGCGACCTGATCGCCACCAGCCCGGAGCGCCGCCACTCGATGGCTGAACTTGAACGACTCTCCGGGCTCGACCGCTGGACGCTCGCGCGGCAGTTTCGCGCGTTGTTTGGAACCAGCCCGAGCCGCTTCCGCACCTTGCGCCAACTGGATCACGTGCGCCGATTGCTGAGCAACGGCACCTCGCTCGCCGAGGCGTCGATCGAGGCTGGATTTGCCGATCAAAGCCATATGTCGAGGCACTTCAAGAGCGCCTACGGTCGCACGCCTGCCGCTTGGGTTTCGACGATCGTGTGACTCCTCGGGCGGGAGGCCCCTCCCGCCGTTAGCGAGACCGCTCGGACACCAGAACTCCTGATGCTCCCACCTGTCCCGCAAGTCGCCGGCCAGCAAGTCGCCGGGTTGCCAACCAGGGGAAACCCGCTTAGAAACCGCGCCCTGCTTCCCTCCGGGAAGCCAACGGAGCGCGGGCGTAGCTCAGGGGTAGAGCACAACCTTGCCAAGGTTGGGGTCGAGGGTTCGAATCCCTTCGCCCGCTCCAGATTTTCTCCAGCAAATCAAGCAGTTGCAAGGAGTCCTCCGGGGCCGTTTTTGCTTAGATTACAGCCGGGGTAAAGGCGATCTAAGCTGTCTATGTGAAATTGGCGGGACATTGCCGGATACCTTGGCATGCCTTTGGCGGAGCCCTATGCCCGCGCACCCCCGAGCGAAGGCGGCGGATGGCCGGTCAGCAGATGCGGAAGCCGCCACAATGCCGAAGCCACAGAGTGCATCCAATCCGGCCGGCGCGAGCTTCCTCCCAACCCGACATGCGCAACCATCGGGATGCGACAAGGTCTGACCAAATCCGCGCAAGGATCGCAACGCCATGCTTTCGCGCCAGCTGCTCGCGCTGTTGCGGCTGCGGTGGAAGGAAGGCAAGCGGCGCAGCGTTATGTTGCCGCATGGCTGGCTGTTCCCCGAACTCAGTGCCACCGATCCGATCTCAACCCGGCAGATCAACCGCGCGATCCATGAAGCAGCCGAAGCGGCAGGGAGCTTGTGCTCTTTGCGACATCCGGACGAACATGCGCCGTCGGCGTTCTCGCCAGCGTCCGCTGGCTCAGCCATCAGCTCGGCAATGGATGCCAATTCGCCGGACAGGTTCCTGGGCCATGGCAGTTGCTCCGAGCGCGGCGGTTCGGTTGCTCGTTGCGGGAATTTTGGCGCGGAGAACGGTCCGCGCGCTGAAATGGCCTGAGCCCGATGGGTCTGTCGGAAGTACTCGCCATCATGAATAGACATCAGTATGCCTCCTGTAACAACGATGCCGCCTTCAGTGGGGATCTCCCCCGCCGATCTGCCGACCGCAGAAGAACTACACCGGCCGAGTAGTCAAAACGGAGTAAGTGATGGTTTGAGGCGGCAAATCGGCGTAAGTCATTGATAGCGCCGAGGGCTTCGGCCATGCAGTCCGCTGCGGTCCTGGTCATCCTCAAGACTCCCGGAAATTCGACTTTGTTGGAGAGCGCCGGGAGCGATGCCGGCGCGGTCTCTCAACCAGCGTAGTTTTTCAGGATGCGCAGGTCGGTAACGGAATATGCCATCCCGAAACGATAGCCTCGGCCGACGCGTAGTGGTGCGATCAGATGCATGTCCTCGCCCTGCACTTCGGGGATCCGTAGCTCGGCCGACCCGGCCCATACGTCGACAATCGCGAGATTGTCCGTCAACGACATCGTGAGCTCGTCCACCGGTGGCTGCTCTTGGCGGCCGGCCGCGAGTTGTGGAAAGTACCGGCGCATCGTTGTCGGACGCTTGAAGACCGCGGAAGGATCGGCGATTCTTTCCTCGAGTTGGATGCGGGCCGTTGCCAGCCGCTCTCCGTGTGCAGCGACGCTCGCACCGAAGCGGCTTCCCTGGGCAAGCGGCGCCGCGGCCGGGCTCGCCGCGGAGAAGCTCCGTGTCTGGTGGATGCTGCCCAGTTTCTTCGGGAATCCCTGCGCCCAGCCGCGCGCAATCGCAGCGTCGTTGTCGACGAAAATATAGGGGCAGTAATTTACCGGCAACCCGTCGAAGACCGCTTCGATCAGAGCGAACGCCTCGCGATATTGATACCGGGCGGGGTCGGTCAGTTCGTCATTGGATCCCGTGAACTGCCAGTCGAGGAACCAGAAGAAGGCACGCCCGTCGGATTTCTTATCCGGTGTGAGGCCAGGCGGCAGAAGGGCCTCGATCGCACCAGGATCAGCCCAGTATTCAATGGCAACGCAATCGCTGGAGTAGTGCCACGGCGGCAGTGTCGCCAGCGCGGACTTTCCCTGAGGTGTGACAGGGACTGAAAACGCTTTGGGCATGGTCGCGTGTCCTCGGTTATGGGTCGGTCGGGAAACGTCTGTCGGAACCTGACCTGTGGGGAGTTTGACCAGGGCGGCACGGCAGCGTTATCCCCCGTTGGGGGGTAGCAGTCCCACACTGGCGACTCTGTGACGTCGTGCTGCAGGCGAGTGGCGACCGGTTCCGACAACCGCCGGCCCGCTCGGGGTCTGCCGCCGACGCGGATGCCTTATGCGGCGGATGATCGGCCCCTCCGTGCGTCGCCACAGCCAACCTGGCGGAGGGCGACAGCGAGCCCCATCCCCCGGACGGGGGAACGGAGCTGATGCCGGTGGGGGAGGTTGCGCGAGCGGCCGATTGCGCGGGAGGTTGGGCGCCCTCGGCACGGCGCCCGCCCGCTGCGGCAGAAACCGCCGTTTATCGATGAGTGTCAGCCAAACCCAGCATTTGCGCCCGAGACACGGCCTGCACGCGCCGCTCGACGTTCAGCTTGATGAAGATGCTTTTTATGTGCGACTTGACCGTTTCGGGGGCAATGGCAAGATCCCTGGCGATTTCCTTGTTAGATAGACCGCCGGCGATCAATTTGAGTATGTCGCCTTCGCGTGGGCTCAATGGTCCGGCAGCCGACGAGTTCGTTAACGGCTGCTGCTGCGAACTCGGATCCATAGCGAAGCCGCCACGTCGCGACGACGTTGGACACGTAAGGTATAAGCTCGCCAGAGCCGCCCGCTCGCTCGGCGGTCTCCTGGTACGCCAGAAGCAACGGCCCGACGACAGCTCCTTCATCCACGATGGTGTGATAGATGCCTGCCTTTGCCGACACGGCAACGATGCGGCCAAAGGCTTCCAAGGCCTCGGCAACCTGCTTCGTCCTGAACGTCACGGAAGCTGTGAACACCTCCACCCTGAGCGCGAAAAGACGGTTACCGACGTTCTCCAGTTCGCGCCGCAGTCCGGTCAGAATTGAAATAGCGTCGTCAAAGCGCTCCTGTGCCGTGGCGACATAGGCGCGTCCGAACGTGGCGTAACGATGGATGTCGGACCAGGCGCAATTGCCCGGCGCGGGGTATTCCACGGCGAGGCGGTCCAGCCGATTGAGATGTTCGACGGCTTCATCGATGCGACCCTCATTGAGGCACAGGCGCATTCGTTCAGACACCGCGGCAGCGCTGAGACGTCCCCAGCCACGCGCGTTGCCTTGGTTCTCGGCCCATTCCAGCAAGGTATGGGCCCGCGCCAGGTTCCTCTTGTGTATCGCGATCCTCGCCATGACAAAGTAGGTACTCAGCACGCAGTCCAGCATTGCACCGGCGTTGATCAGCGGCGCGCGGTCGATCAGCAGCGACTCAGCTTCATCCAGGCGCCCCTGCTCGTATCGAAGCCGCGCGATCAGGCTTGCCGGCAAGGCCGCCGCGACCGAGTTCGGGCCGACGTGCTGTTCGGCAAGCCGCAGAGCATCCAGGTGGTAGCGTTCGGCAGAAGCCAAGCGCAACTGCTGCGCTTCCGCCATTCCCTGCAGGCAACGGTAATAGACCGACGCGAAGACGTTTCGCCTGTCCTCGTCGAGAGAGTAAGGCATCCAGGGTGTCGCATGGAACTTCTTCAGATCGCCACGCTTCAGATATCCAAAGCGAACGACATTCGATGCAACGTTCGCGCACCACGGATCCGTCGTTCGGCCCAGGCAGTCCTGCGCGATGGAAAGCGCCGGCTCGCTGTGGTCTTTCAGAGCGAGCGCCACCGAGCGGATCGCCTCGCATTCGCTCTGGAAAGCATCCGAATGGCTGGCGTCCACGTTACGCTCGAGTTCCCCTAGCAACTCGAGCGCCTCGTCACTCCGGACTGCGAGGGCCAGGCCCCAGGCGATCGCCAGCCCGACTTCCGGCTGGCCGCGCAGGAGGCCCGGCGGGAACAGCCGCAGCCAACCAAGTAACGTAAAGAGATCACCTCGCTTTACCAAGGGCATCGCGCAATTCTTGATCCATTCCAGCGCTCGGACCGAATCGCCGGCCGCGATCGCGTGCTGGACGGCATCGGTCCATAATTCCTGGGCCGCATACCAAAGCGACGCACGCTGATGCAGGCCTGGAATTTCGTTCCCAAGCTCAGACTCCAGCTGCTGGCCCAAATATTCGGCAAGGAGCGGGTGATAGCGAAACCAGCTTCCTTCCTGATCGAGCGGCGTGAGAAGCAGCTGACGTTTCTCTATCGAGCCAAGCAGTTCCTGGCTCGCCTTCGCGCCAGTAACGGCCTCACACAGCGGCGCGCAAAACCGATCGAGGATCGCGGTCCGCAGCATGAACTGAAACAAGTCGCGCGGAAGACCATCGAGCAGTTCACGCAGATAGGCGCCGATCGGGCGGATAGTGCCGGAGAGTTTGCGCAGATATTCCCCGAAATCCTTGTGTCTCCGGGCGGAGGTGGACGCCAGGATCCGCAGGGCGGCGGGCCATCCCTCGGTTTTCTCAACCAACAGCCTGACATCGGCGGGTACGAGCGTGTCGGGAAGCTCGAGCTCGATAAAGTCCCGTGCCTCCTGGAGATCGAACCGGAGAGCCGAGGCATCGATCTCCAGCAGTTGGTTCTGCGCGCGAAGCGAAGCCAGTGGCAAATCCGGCTCCGTCCGGGTGGTCAGGATAACGTGGCAGTGAGAGGGGGCGTGCTTCAGGAAGAAAGCTAACGATTCGTGGATCTCGCTATCGTCGATCCAGTGATAATCCTCCAAGAAAATGTATATCTCGTCGTCGAGATCGGCCAGATCATTGATAAGTGCCGAAATAACGGCACGTGGGTTGATCAGGAAACTCTCCTGGATCAGCTCCAGAGCAGCCGTGGCCAGACGTTCGCTGGCTCTTCGTAAAGCGTGACATAGATAAAAGACGAACGTCGTCGGCTCGTCGTCGTCCCGATCGATGGTCAGCCAGGCGACGGCATTCCCGGTCCGTTGAAGCTCCTGCGTCCAGGCAGCCGCCAGCGAGGTCTTGCCGAACCCTGCAGGCCCCATGATTACGGCCAAGCGCTTTGTGGAGAGTTGGGAGATCATGCCAAGAAGCCGCGGACGTTCTATCAGTCCCTGGCACCGCGGTGGGACGACCTTGGTAGCAAGGAACTGGAGATGCCTCCCGCCGAGCCTCGAGACCTCGGGAGCGGGTGGCCCGCCCACGGAGCCCATCGAACGCGGCTTTGTCAAAGGCGCCTCTCCCTTTGAAACATCGCTCGCCCGGCATTCGGGCAATCGCGCTTCCCGGGCAAGGCTATACGACCTTGAGGCGCGGAAGAAGCGGTCGGCGGCCTGCCGCGGTCACATCATCCCCCAAGACAGCTCAGCTTGATCCCCCATTGGGGGAATGGGTCGAGGACGGAGCTTGGGGCAGGCTATGAGGCGAAACGTAAGGTACCGACATGAGCAAGAGAGTGGCTGATGTACTGATCGAAACGCTTCAGGTAGCCGGCGTGAAGCGGTGCTACGGCATCGTCGGCGACACGCTGAACCGGATCGCGTACGCCATCCATCGCAGCGAGATCGAATGGGTCCATATGCGGCATGAGGAGGCTGGCGCCTTCGCGGCAGGGGCCGAGGCGGCGTTCACCGAAAACCTGACAGCCTGCGCCGGCAGCTGCGGCCCGGGCAGCCTGCACTTCATCAACGGGCTCTACGAGGCCAATCGCAATCGCGCGCCGGTCATCCTGATCGCGAGCCAGATCGTTCAGCAGGACATTGGGTTCCAGTCGGTCCAGGAGGTCGACTTCAGTGAAGTATACAAGGGCTGCAGCGTCTTTTGCGAAATGATCGTGACGCCCGAACAGGCCCGGCGCAAGACGGTCGCTGCCTGCCAGGCGGCGTTGACGAAACGCGGCGTCGCCGTGCTGGTCGTGCGGGCGGACATCGCCAACGCTCCCGCGCACGACGAATTGCCGTACACCGTTCATGCGCGGCGCCCGCTCGTTCGCCCGACCGACGCCGATCTCGACGAGATCGCCGCCATCCTCAACAAGTCCGACGCGATCACGATCTATGCCGGCGCCGGCTGTGCGGGGGCCCATGACGAGGTGGTCGCTACGGCGGCGCGGCTCAAAGCCTCGATGGCGCACACCTCACGCGGCAAGGATTTCGTCGAATACGACAATGCCTACAACGTGGGCATGAGCGGCATGATCGGCGAGCCCGCGGGCTACCACGCCATCCTCAACTGCGACGTGCTGCTGCTTCTGGGGTGCGATTTCGCCTGGAGCCAGTTCTATCCGGACAAGGCCAAGATCATCCAGATTGATGCGGATCCGACCCATATCGGCCGTAGGCACCCGGTCACGATCGGCGCGGTCGGCGATATCAAGGCGACCTTGGACGCGCTGCTGCCCCGCCTGGTGCAGCATGAGGAGAACCGCTTCCTCTCCCATCATTTGGAGCGCCACCGGAAGGACCGGGCCGCGGCAGACGCCGAAACCGTGTCCGGTCCGGATGCCTCCATTCCCGGGACGTACCTCGCCAAGGTCATCAACAAGCATGCGGCCGAGGATGCGGTGTTCACGATTGACGATGGCACTGTGTTGGTCTGGACGCTTCGCCATGTCGATACACGCGGCAAGCGGCGGACCCTTGGCAGCCTTCTGCACGGCACGATGGCGAGCGGGACGGCGTCGGCCATCGGATTGCAAAAATGTCAGCCCGGCCGACAAGTGGTCTGCATGGCAGGCGACGGCGGCTTTACCATGCTACTCGGCGATCTGCTGACCGTGGTGCAGGAGAACCTGCCGATCAAGATCGTGGTCTTCGACAACGGCAAACTCGGCTTCATCGATATCGAGCAGAAATCCGCCGGCATGGAGCCGATGTACACGGACCTGAAAAACCCCGACTTCGGCAAAGTCGCCGAGGCGATGGGTCTCTGGGGACGATGCGTCTCGAAAGCCGGGGAGCTCGAGAAGGCGGTCGTGGACTGGCTCGCACAGCCCGGTCCGGCCCTGCTGGACGTGAAGGTCAATCCGATGCAGCTGGTCATGCCGCCGTCCCCGTTCGTTCGTCCCGAGGCCGTAGTCGGAATGGCGGTCTATACCGCGAGAGCCATGTTGCACGGCAAGGGCCACGACGTGTGGGAGATGATCGTCGAAAACATCCCCTGACGGCATCAGACGAGCGCCGGCGCTCTCGGCGCGTGATCCATCGCTGGCCTGGATGACCTGCCGGCTGTCCCAGGCCCCATGGCACGCCCGGCGCGTGCTTTGCCGCGGACGGACCGCGACGGAGCGACGGCGGTTTATTTCCCGGCATGCATCAATCGGATCTTCGGTCGTGATCCGGCGCAGCCACCGGCCCCTTCGCTCTCGCAGGCTCCGCTGGCACTGTCCGAACGGGCCGGGAAGCCCCTGTGGATTCCACCCGATGTCGGTGGCTTCCGTTGCTCGACTCCCTGGAAGTCGAAGGCGTACCGGCAGGGCAACGAGTTCATGGCAAACGCGGTTGCGAACGCATTATGGCGCTGGAGTGATGGCGGTGCGCTGCCCATCGTCGTCGATGCGGGGTCCTGCGCGCTCGGTCTGGTGGAAGATATGACGACCAAGCTCGATGCGGAACGGAAGTTCAGGTACCAGAGCCTCACGATCGTCGACGCCATAACGTGGTGTCGGGATCTCCTGCCTGACCTGACCATTGCCCGGACGCTGAAGCAAATCGCTGTCCACCCCACCTGCTCGACGACACATCTCGGCTTGGCGGGAACGCTCAGGGAAATTGCCAAACACCTGGCCGACGAGGTCGAGGTATCGGTCGGAACAACCCGCTGCGGCACCGCGGGCGACCGCGGGCTGTTGCATCCCGAGTTGGTTGTCTCGGCGACGCGCGAGATCAAGGCGGTGCTGGATGCTCGCCCGGCAGAGGCTTACCTGTCGGCGAACCGGATCTGCGAGATGGGGCTTCGTCATGCGACCGGGCGGCCATACGAATCGTTCGTCTTCCTGCTCGAGGAACTGAGCCGTCCCGCCGAGGGGCGCGGCAGCGGGTGATCTCCCCATCCCCCAAATCGAAAGCGCCCATCCCCCGGCAAGGGGATGGAGACGCCACGAGGTCAGCCCTTATGGAGCGTGCCCCTGATGGAGCGTGCATGATGCATCACGTCGGTCTCTTCATCCCTTGCTACATGGATGCTTTCAAGCCGGAGGTCGGGATCGCGACCCTCGACCTCCCGGATCCGACACGATCGAACTCGTGAAGGAGAAGCTGAGCGGCGCGGTGATTTGCTCCGCGGCGCCTGAGATCGCCGGGAACCACCGCCTCGAAGAGCTCGCACAACCGCGGGATGCGGCATCCTGACAATATTCGCAGTGCTCGGCGCTCCCTCCTTCGTGATCGCTGGCTCGTACTTCCCGGGTTGGATGTTGTGCGCGCTGATCGGGATTGTCGCGGCAATCGCCGCCCGCGCCGGCTTCGTTGCTTCGGGCCTCGACAGCGTCCTGCCGTTTCAGCTTTTTGTCTGTTCGGCGATCGGTCTGTGCTGCGGCCTTATCGCGTGGCTGCTTTGGTTCGGGCAGTAGCCATGAAGGCGGCAGATACGCGCCCTCGCGCGATGAAAGCGGCAGGCACGCGCCATCGCGCTCCTTGGACCATCCTGGTCTCGCTCGCAATCATTACGGCAGCGATTGGCTTCGGCCTCTACGTACTGCACCGCAGCTCGATCATGCCGACGACCGACGACGCGAGCATCGATGCCGACGTCGTCCACGTCGCGGCGGAAGTCGGCGGCCGGATCGTCAACATTCCTCTCGAGGAGAATTCCCACGTCGGGAAGGGCGACCTGCTCTTCCAGATCGACCCGGTGCCCTACCAGCTCGCTGTCGACCAGGCACGTGCCAACCTGGACGTCGCAAAAGCCGCTCTCGAGACGCAGCGGCGCTTCCTGTCGACCCAGCGATCGACCGCGGTCGTCGCGGCCGATCAGACGCGCAGCGCCGAGACGAACCTCGACCTTGCCACCCGCACGGTCGAGCGGCTTCGCCCGCTCGCCGCCAAGGGCTATCTGCCGATCCAGCAGCTCGACCAGGCCCAGACAACGCAGCGGGACGCCACGACCTCGCTGCAGCAGGCGCGCGAGCGACAAGCCGCCGCCGTCCAGGCGATCGATACGGACGCGGCCGCGATCGCGACGGTACAGGCGCGCCAGGCCGAGTTGGCGATCGCCGAGCGTCATCTTCAGGACACGACCGTCCGCGCGACCCATGCGGGACGTGTCGTCGGTCTCTCCGTCCTGAGCGGCGAGATGGTGGCGCCGGGGCAGAGCCTGTTCACTTTGGTCAACGACGAGGAGTGGTTCGCGGTCGCGAACTTCCGCGAGACCGATCTGCACGCCATTGCCGTCGGCGATTGTGCGACCGTCTATTCGATGATCGACCGCGGAGACGCAATGAAAGGTGTCGTCCAGGGCCTCGGCTCCGGCGTGCTCGACACCGATCGCGTCAACCTCCCGCGCTCCGTCCCTTACGTCGAGCGCTCGCTCAACTGGGTGATCGTCGCTCAGCGCTTTCCCGTCCGCATCCGCCTTGTCGATCCCCCGCAGACTCTCGTGAGGCTCGGCGCCACAGCAATCGTCGAGATGAAGCATGGCCCCAGCTGCAGGTGAACGACGCCCGTATTTCCTCGAAGGGCCCGGCTTCGAACGGCCCCGCTTCGAAGAGATCAGAGCATTGCTGGCGCCGTTTCCCGGCCGGCTCGAGTTCGCGGTTCGGTTGGCGCTGATCTGCGCGCTGACCACCCTTGTCGCCGAGTTCTACCAGACGCCCGAGCCGGCCCTGACGGCCTATGTCGCGTTCTTCGTGATGAAGCCGGATCGAGCGGCGAGCGTGGTCACGAGCGTGGTGATGCTTCTGCTGATCACGGTCATCATCGGCCTGGTGCTGGCGCTCACCGTCGAGGTCATCGAGCAGCCGCTATGGCGCGTTACGGCGATGACGCTTGTGTCATTCTGCCTGACCTTCGCCGCGTCCGCGAGCAAGCTCAAGCCGATCGCCGGGACCGTCGCCTTGATCACGGCCTATGCGCTGGACCTTCTAGGTTCCGTGCCGGGTGGTGAACTCGCGACACGCGGAATTCTCTATGTCTGGCTCTTCGTCGGCATACCCGCCGGCGTTTCCATCGTGGTCAACCTCGTCCTCGGACCTTCCCCGAGGCGCCTCGCCGAGCGGGCGTTGGCGCATCGGCTTCGCCGCGCCGCTGCGATGCTTCTCGCGCCGGAGACCGATGCGCGGAAGGCGACTGGCGCGAAGGCGACCGGCGCGCGGAAGGCGTTCGACGAGTGCCTGCGCGAAGGGCCCGGCGAAATCCCGGTCTGGCTGAAGCTGGCCGGCGCAGAACGAACATCGCCCGCGCGGGACATCGCGGCCCTTGAGCAGGCGGCTCGATCGATGATTGTGATCCTGTCGGTGGTCGACTTCCTGATGAGCGACGCGGGGATTTCGCTCCCGGCCCCCATTCGCCGCGGCATCGCCGAGACCCTCGATGGCATGGCCGCCATCCTTGGTAAGGGCGGCTATCCAGTGGAAATCGCCCTCGAGAGCCACGCGGACGAGGCGGGACTGGCGCCGGTCGCGGCAACCGCGCTCTCGGGCCTGCGCACGGCGCTATCGGTCTTCGCGGAACCACCCACGCCTGACCCATCGCCGCAGGCTGACCCATCGCCCCCGCCTGACAAATCGCCCCCGCCTGACAAATCGCCACACCCCGGCGCAAAGCCCAAAGGCGGCCTTTTCCTGCCGGACGCCTTCACCAATCCGGCGCACGTCCAGTACGCGTTGAAGACAACCGGGGCGGCGATGTTCTGCTACGTCGTCTATCTGCTGCTGGACTGGCCCGGTATCCATACCTGCCTGATCACCTGCTACATCGTCTCGCTCGGCACCACGGCCGAGACGGTGGAGAAGCAGGCGCTTCGTGTCCTGGGGTGCGGCCTCGGCGCCGCAGCGGGGCTCGCGGCCATCGTCTTCCTGATGCCCAATGTCACGTCGATCGGCGGGTTGCTGGGCGTCGTTTTCCTCGCCGCTCTCGTCTCCGGCTGGATCGCCGCCGGTGGCCCGCGCATCTCCTATGTCGGGTTTCAACTCGCCTTCGCGTTCCTGCTCAGCGTGGTCCAGGGCGCGGCACCCGCCTTCGACATGACGATCGCGCGCGATCGCACCATCGGCATCCTGTTCGGCGATCTCGTTGTCGCGATCGTCTTCACGCAGATCTGGCCGGTGACGATCGCCAGACGCATCGATCCGGCGATCAAAGGATTGCTGCATCAGGTCGCCGCCCTGACCGCGGCGGCGAGCGCGCCGAGGCGCTGGGGGATCGCCGCGGAGGCGCGCGCCAGCCTCGCGGTCATCGAGCAGGATCTCGATCTGACCCGCTATGAGCCGCCCTCGATCCGGCCTGCCCCGGCTTGGCTGGACGAGAGACGGGAAGTCGCCAGAATCCTGTCGTCGCTGCAGGGGCCGCTGCTGATTGGCGCCGATCAGGAGCCCGCCGGCTTCGCTGGCACGGCGCTGCGCCTTGAACGACTCGCGGAGAGTCTCGACGCCGCCGCACAGCCCGAAGGTCCCACATCCGAGACAGCGGCCGCGCCCAGCGGTTCCGAGGCAATGCCGCACCCCGGGGGGCCGCACCCCGCTGGGCCGCACCAAGCTGGCTCAAGCGGGATCTCGGCGGCGGTCGAGGCACCGCTCGCGAAGTTGGAACAGCTCGTTACGAACCTATCCGAATATGCAGCGCAAGAAATGGCCGACTATGCGCTGGCGTAAAGAAGCCGTCGCCGCCGCGCTATCCTTGGTCTGGCTTGCCGGCTGCGCGACCTCGGCACTCGACATGGCGCCGGAGCGGCCCGACCGGCCGTGGGTACCCGCCACCGCCGAGAGCGGCGAGATCATCGCCGGCGAACCCCAGGGCCGGCCCACGGCAGAAGGTTATGTACTGCCGGCCAATCCGGTCCTCGGAAAGATTCCGTCGCCACCCAGCGTCGATACCACCAGGATCTATTCGCTATCCGAACTGATCGATCTCGCAGAGTCGAGCAATCCGGCCACACGGATCGCCTGGAACGACGCGCGCCGCGCCGCGCTTGCTGCCGGGATTGCCGAGAGCGCCTTTCTCCCGAACATCACGGCGACCGCCATCGGTGGGTATCAGGGTAGCAGCGGCCGCCAAACGGCGCTGGGGACGAGCTTCAGCAGCAACCCTTCGCTGGATGGCACGGTCTCGGCAGTGTCCCTGCAATGGCTTCTCTTCGACTTTGGGGAGCGCGCCGCCGTGGTGGACGCGGCGAAGCAGGTATCGGTGATCTCAAACATCACGTTCACCGCCGCACACCAGCAGCTCATCTACAGTGTTGCCGTTGCCTTCTATAACCACACCGCCGCCCAGGCGCGTCTCCACACCACGACGCAATCCCTGAAGAACGCGCAAGAGGTCCAAGCCGCCGCGGAGGACCGTTACAAGCACGGCCTCGGGACGGTCACCGAGGTCGCCCAGGCCCGCCAGGGGACCGCGCAGGCCAATTTGGCTGTAGTACAGGCGACCGGCGGGGCACAGGACGCCTATCTCGCCCTGATCACCGCAATGGGCATCTCGCCGCTGACAAAAATCAAGATCGCCGACGCCTCGGGCCGCAAGCTCTCGCCATCAACGGCAGCGCCCGTCGAAAGCATAATCTCAGAAGCCCTTGCCCGGCGCCCGGACATGCAGAGCGCCTACGCTGCGCAAAAAGCGAGCCTCGCAAATGTCCGGGCGGCGCAGGCCGAGTTCCTGCCGAAATTGTTCCTGTCGGCAAACGGCACCTACACCACCGGGAACCTCAACGTGACCAGCCTCCCTTCCGGTGGTCAGCAGCCGCCGACAGTCAACATCAGCGGCAACCACCTCGGCGGGAGTATCTTCGCCGGGGTAACAATCCCGCTTTACGACGGTGGAACGCGCGACGCGCAGCTCGCCCGGGCTCGGGCGGAAGCCGACAGCGCCGACGCCCGGCTGACGCAGGTGCGGGAAGACGCCGTGCGCCAGATCGTGCTCGCGGATAACGCCCTTCACACCAGCCTGTCTGCCTATTCGGCATCGCAGACCCTGGAAGCGGCCGCGCAGACGACGTTCGATTCGGCGCTGGCCGCTTACCGTAACGGCGTTGGCTCGATCACCGACTTGACGCTTGCGGAAACCCAGCTTCTGCAGGCGAAGAATGCGTCCACGGATGCTTACAGCACGGCGTTATCGGCTGCCGCGACGCTCGCGCTTTCGACGGGGGCGCTCGGCGCGGCCCCGGAGTGAGGCGACGTGGCGAAGCCGCCCCTCCCGCCGTTAGCCGGCCGCCGTCGTCTTGATCTCTTGCCCTGATCGACTACGGATAGCTGCGCGCCAGGCGGCAGAACGCGTCATTGATCGCCTGAGGAGAACTGCCCGATGCTGCCACGCCATACGTCTATAGTCGCTCCGTTGCCCTCGACGGTGCCGTTCGTCGGCCCCGAGGCGCAGGAGCGTACGCGTGGCGTCGTGTTCAAGGCACGGATTGGCGCCTGAAGCGGGTCGGCGATCCCGACGAGATTGCCGGTCTCGTCGCCTATGTAGCGAGCGGAGAGTCCGGCTACATGACGGGCTCCAGCCTGACGATCGACGGTGGGATGGCCCTTTAGACGCCTCGCGGAATTTGAACGGCGCGCGAGGTCCGCACCAAACCGAGGGCACTGACGGCTTACGTCCGGGTCCGGACGCCCGCAATCAAGATGTCGACGAGACGTTTGGCGGCCCGCTCACCATCGGGTCCCAAGCCTATGTTCGCAACGCCGGCAAGCGCGCGCAGCAGGTCGACCGAATCAAGCTCCAGACGAATGTCGCCGCTCGCGACCGCGCGATCGACCAGCTTCGCAATTGCCTGTTTCACCTGTGCCGTAGACGCCGAGTACAAATCGGACGCTCCGCCGACAATCGAATTGAGCACCTCGGACATCCCGTGCTTGGTAGCGATGTAGTCCACGAACAGCAGCAGCCATTCACGGAGCGCCGTCACCGGAGAATGCGTTTTCGCGAGGCGGTCGGCGGCTGCGACAAGCTGCTCGGTCTCGTTGCGATAAACCGCCGCGACCAGCGCGTCACGGGTGGGGAAATGGCGGTAGAGAGTCCCGGCCCCGACACCAGCGGTCCGCGCGATCTCATCGAGACTGGCACCGGATCCCTTTTCTGCGAAAGCGGCCTTCGCCGTTTCGAGCAAGCGGACGCGGTTGCGCACGGCATCGGCTCTCGGCTTACGGACAGCAGCGAGTTCGCCCTCATCGGCCACGCCGAATACGCCCCTTGATAAACGGAGAGTCTCTCCGTATCTAAAGCGGAGATACTCTCCTCTTACGCCAAATCAGGCCGGCGGACAATGGATTTGCCGGCGCCGGGAGCAGTGCGTCCACTGATGAAGGAGATTGCCATGGCCGGACCTTTCGGATCGACGTCCACCACAGACGACGTGCTCTCGGGCAAGGACCTTCGCGGAAAGCGCGTGCTCGTCACCGGCGTGTCGGCCGGCCTTGGGGTAGAGACCGCCCGCGCCCTCGCGGCGCATGGAGCCCAAGTGGTCGGCGCCGCGCGCGACCTCGCCAAGGCGAAGCGGGCGACGGCCGGGATCCAGCCGCAGGCGGCCAACGGCGGCGGGCTGGAGCTGGTGGAGCTGGATCTCGCCTCGCTTGAGAGCGTGCGCGCCTGCGCCGACGCCCTGCTCGCTGATGGGCGGCCCTTCGACGCCGTGATCGCCAATGCCGGCCTGATGCGGACGCCCTTCGGGCACACCGCCGATGGCTTCGAAACTCAGTTCGGGACCAACCATCTCGGCCACTTCGTGCTGGTGAACCGCATCGCCTCCCTGATCGCGCTGGGCGGCCGGCTGGTGAACGTCTCCTCCGCCGGCCACCGCTATTCGGACGTGGACCTCGACGATCCAAACTTCGAGCGCACGCCCCACGACCCGAGGATCGCCTATGGCCGGTCCAAGACCGCCAACATCCTGTTCGCGGTGGAGTTCGACCGGCGGCACAAGATGCGCGGGGTGAGGGCGACGGCGCTGCACCCGGGCGGAATCATGACGGAGCTCGGCCGCCATCTGCGGCCCGGTGAGCTCGAGACGACCGTGGAGCGGATCAACGCCCAGAATGCTGCCGAAGGGCGGCCGCCCTTCCAGATCAAGACGATCCCCCAGGGAGCTGCGACATCGGTCTGGGCGGCCTTCGTCGCCCCGGCCGACGAGGTCGGCGGTCGGTACTGCGAGGATTGCCGGGTGTCGCAGGTCGCGGAAGGGCTGATCAGCCTGGTGACCCCTGGCGTCATGCCCTACGCCCTCGATCCGGAGCACGCCAAGGCGCTCTGGGCTAGGAGCGAGGAGCTGGTCGGCGAGCGATTCTGACCACCTGCTCAGATCTGTGCCCTGCCACCATCGACGAATAGTTCGATGCCCGTGACGAAACTGGAATCATCCGAGGCAAGGAATAGCGCGGCCTTGGCAATCTCTTCGGGAGAGCCCATGCGTCCCATCGGGATGGTGGATACAATCCTCGCAATAGCCTCGGGAGGCTGACGGTCTACTAGCGGTGTTTCGGTCGGACCCGGGCTGAGGACGTTCGAGCGGATGCGGCGGTCCTTCAACTCGACGGTCCAGGCCCGCACGAAATTGCGGATGGCAGCCTTGGTCGCGCCGTACACCCAGAAAGCAGGCGTCCCTTTGGCGCTGCCGACAGAGCCGGTGAGAACGATGGAGCCCCCGTCATTCAATAGCGGAAGGGCCTTCTGGACCGTGAACAGCGCTCCCTTCACGTTGGTGTTAAACAGCTTGTCGAAATGTTCTTCAGTGATGCTGCCCAAGGCGGCAAACTCACCGAGGCCGGCATTGGCGAAGACAATGTCGATTCGCCGCCCTTGCGCCTTGACGGTGTCATAGAGTCGATCGAGATCAACCAGCTTGGAGACGTCGCCCTGGACGCCGGTGACATTGCTACCAATGGCTTTCACTGCCTCGTCAAGCTCCTTCCGGCGGCGGCCCGTGATGAAGACGTAGGCCCCTTCTTCGACGAAGAGCTTTGCCGCGGCGAAACCTATTCCTGTCGTGCCACCGGTAATGACCGCCACTTTTCCCTGTAGTCTGCCCACAGTCGTTACTCCTGTTGATGATCGCCGCGATACCCGGACCGGCCGGAAATTCTTGTCCTGGGCACGATCAAGCATCTGGAACGACAGGCCGGACGCCGACGGATCCCCGCGGGACGCCTCAGCCCGCTGCTTGGCCGTCGAGCCAGTGGCGAATGTTCTCTACCGTGTCCCGATAGAAGCGGGTGTAAAGGCCGCGCGAGACGTAGCCGATGTGTGGCGTGGCCAGCCGGTTCGGCAGCGCGCGGAACGGATGGTCGAGCGGCAACGGCTCCTGGTCGAAGACGTCGATGGCCGCACCTGCGATCTTGTGGGCTTTGAGCGCGGCAATGATATCCGCCTCGACCACGATCGGTCCGCGTGAGGTGTTTACCAGGCGGGCTGTGGGTTTCATGAGCGCAAACTCAGGAGCGCCAACGAGACCGCGCGTCCGACGGCTCAGGACGAGGTGGACGGAGACGACATCGGCCCGCCTGAACAATTCCTCCTTGGAGACCAGCTCGGCGCCTACTTCCGCCGCGCGCTCGGCCGTCAGGTTCTGGCTCCAGGCCAGCACGTTCATGCCGAACGCCTTGCCGATTTGCGCCACCGCGCCGCCGACATTGCCGAGACCGAGAACGCCCAGCGTTCCCCCGGCCATGTCATCGCCGATGAATCGCTGCCAACCGCCGTTGCGCAGTGCGGCGGTCTCGGCGACGAGATTGCGGGCGCCGGCAAGAATTAGGGCCCAGGTCAGTTCAATGGTCGGCGCCGAGGTGTAGCCGGTGTGAGCGATCGGAATGCCGCGTTCTTCCGCCGCTTTGACATCGATCGAGGCGTTGCGGAGTGCCGTGGAGGCAATGAGACGAAGCCTCGGCAGACGCTCGATGATCGCCCGCGTGAGGGGCGTGCGCTCCCGCACCACGCACACGACATCGAACGGCTGCAGCCGCTCGACCACCGCGTCCGCGTCGGCCAGATGGTCGTTGAACACGGTGACCGACGCCCGGCCGTCGAGCACGGACCAATCCGCAAGAGAAAGGGCGACGTTCTGGTAGTCGTCCAGAACGGCGATGCTGAAGCGTTCTTGTGTAGAGCTCATTGCATTCTCCGGGACGAGGGCATCTGCGTGCGAACAAACCTGTCGTGATGGACCTGGTATACCCAATGCTCGCCGGAATCTGTGCCCTGCCGCATGCCCGTAAGCAAGGATCACCACAGAGACACGGAGGCACAGAGCAGAAAGGCCAAGTGATCAACTTGATATTCTTCTCTGTGTCTCTGTGCCTCTGTGGTGATTCTTTATTGCAAATGGCAATCAAAGACACGGATTCCCCCGAGCGAATGGTATATCACGAGAAAGACCGGGCATCACGAAAGGCGAACGAGCGCTTTACCGAAGTTCCGGCCGGCCAGCATGCCGATGAAAGCCTCCGGAGCCTGCTCGAGGCCGTCGACGATGTCTTCGCGATAGCGAATATCACCGGAGCGAACTTTTGGGCCGACCTCCCGCAGGAAGGTGTCGTAGTGCTCGTCGACGAATTCGAGGTTGATGTAGCCGCGCATCAGCAGGCTGCGACGCACGATCGCCAGCATCGTGGCCGGCAACAGATCCTGCTCGGCGCCGGGGGCGCCGTTGTAGTGGGCGATGACGCCACACATCGGCACCCGCGCGAAGCGATTGAGCAGCGGCAGAACCGCTTGCCAGATCGGGCCGCCGACATTTTCGAAATAGACGTCGATGCCGTTCGGGCAGGCTTCGGCCAGCCGTTCCGCAAGCGCTTCGGACCCGTGATCAACCACGGCATCGAAGCCGAGCTCCTCTCGGACATACGCGCACTTCTCCGGCCCGCCGGCGATTCCGACAGCGTGGGCGCCGGCCAGTTTGGCGAGCTGGCCCACGAGCGAGCCGACCGGGCCGCTGGCCGCCGCGACGACGACCGTCTCGCCCGACTTCGGCTGGCCGATCACCTTCATGCCCGAATAGGCGGTGAATCCGGGCATGCCCAGCACGCCCAAGGCCGTCGTGATCGGTGCCAGAGCGGGATCGACGCGGCGCAGCCCGTCGACGCTGATCGCCGCGTGCGTGCGCCAACCGCTTCGTGCTTGGACCAGGTCGCCCGGCCGGTAGTCCGGATGCTGCAATTCAACGACCTCGGCGATCGTTTCGCCTTCCATCGGTTCACCAATCTCGACCGGCCTGGCATAGGATTTCGCCGCGCTCATGCGACCACGCATGTAGGGATCGAGCGACAGGTAACGGGCGCGAACCAGGATCTCGCCGTCAGTGGGCACCGGCATAGGGCCGGTCTCCAGCCGGAAATTCTCTGCGACCGGCACCCCCGTCGGCCGAGACGCGAGAACAATCTGTTGATAGCGGTCCATCATATGCGTTCCTGAGTTCTTTCGCACGAAAGGGACGGCATGCCCCTACCAGGCCCACTGGACGGCTTCCCAGCGGTATGCCGTGTCGTGTCGGACGACGTGTCCGATCGCCGGGAACGGGAAATGATAGCCCATGGCCATCACCCGATCGGTCGCGACGCGGTCCAGGATGACCTTGCGCGACTTGATCGCCTGCGCTGGCTCGTAGTCGAAGAGGGGCGTCCAGTCGGGGTGCTGCAAGCTCGTCACTGGGTTATGGGCGATGTCACCCATATGCGTGAACTGCTCCTTGCCCGAGGTGAACAAGATTGAGGCATGGGACGGCGAATGTCCCGGCGCCGGAACATAGTGCACGCCGCTTGTGATTTCGCCGCCCTGCTTAACGAACCGGGATCGGTCGGCGAGCGGTGGCAAGTTCTCTGCCGCGGCAATCGTGGCCTTCTTGAACGGGTCGGGCATCGGCGAACTGTTGACCTCGCTTTCGTAGCGGCTGCCAGTCCAATAGTTCCACTCCGTATCGACAAAGACGAACTGAGCGCTCGGAAACGCCAGCGCACCCGATTTCGTCACCAAACCGCCGATGTGGTCCAGGTGACCGTGCGAGATCACGACCAGATCTATGCTCTCTGGCGTGATTCCGGCCCGGCGCAGGTTCGCCTCGAGGCCGGGAAAGCTGCCGAAGGATGGGCCGATTTTCTCACCAAAGCCGGTATCGACAAGGATACGCCCCCGTCCCGTGTCGACCACCAGGACGTTGTTCGAGACCTGGATCGCCGGCTGCATGAAGTTTGCCTTCAACACAGGGGCAAGTTCGGCTTCAGAGACGTTCGTCGCGAAGACCGGCCAGACCGGAAAGTCACCATAACCATCCGAGATCACGGTTGCCTGGAAGTCGCCGATCTTGAAGCGATAAAAGCCATTGCCGTTTAGGGGGTGTGCATTCTTTTCCTCAACCACCTGCGTCACTTCATTCTCCTTCAACATGTCAGTGGAAGATACGGTTGCCAAATCGATCACCCCTTCAGGACGACTTTGCCAAACGGCCGACCCTCGATCAGATGGCGCAAGGCTTCGCCGGCCTCGCCGAACGGATAGACCCGCTCGACGATCGGCTTGACCGATCCGCTCACGATCAGCGGGATGATGTCCCGCCACGCGGCGGCGATCGCGGTCGGTGATTGGGCGAACAGTGAGAAGCCGGCCATCCGCGCGCGCTTCCAGATCAGGTCGGTCACATCGATCGTGGTTTTGCGTCCGGCGGAATAGCCCAACGTGATCAGGACACCGCCGAGACCAAGACTGCTCAACGCCTCACTCGTCACGGCCCCGCCGATGCTCTCGATAACGATATCGACGCCCTTGCCGGCCGTTATTCGGCGCACGCTGTCGGCGAGACCTTCTGTGGCAAGGTCGACTACGTTTTCGAAGCCGAGCTCGCGTGCCCTGGCGGCTTTCCCCGCGCTGCCGGCCGTCGAAATCACCTTGCCGGCGCCCTGCGCCCGCGCGAGTTGATAGGTCGCGTTGCCGACTGACCCGCCGATCCCCGGAGCCAGCACCGTCATGCCCGGCTTCAGGCCGGCCAGCGTCAGCGTGACCTGCGCTGTCAGATAGGCCACCGGAAGGCCGGCCGCGACGACATCGTCGATCGCGTCCGGCACGAGCGCCAGATGTTCGGGCCTCACCAGCAGCCATTCTTGCCACGTCCCATTCTCACCGACGCCGTAGGGTCCCGTGAACATCACGCGGCTTCCCACCGCGAGCCCGGAGTCGCCGGCGTCCTCAATGACACCCGCGCCCTCATTGCCCAGCACCAGCGGCGGCTTGGCTCGAGGGTGTCCACCCGACAGGATCGTGTATTCGAGCGGCGTGACGCCAGCGGCCGTGACGCGGACCAGCACCCTGTCTTTTACCGGTTGCGGCTTGGGCAATTCGGTCAGCCGCAGCCCGTCATAGCCCGAGAAAGTCTTTGCCTCGATCGCGCGCATCGCCATTCTCCATAAAGTTACATACCTGTAAGTCACTTGACATTTACAGACAGGTCTGTCACTTTGTCAATCAGGAAATCGGTGCGAGAGGAGCCTGCGGATATGAAGGCAGTAGCCCGACCCCGGCGGGGCGCCCCGCCAAAGGGCGAAGTGAGCGCCCGCGAGCGCATCCTCGCGACGGCAAGCGAGTTGTTCTACCGCGAGGGCATCCGCGCCATCGGCGTTGATACAGTCGTCGAGCGATCCGGCGTGTCGAAGACCAGCCTCTATCGCCTGTTTGAATCCAAGGACGCTTTGATCGCTGCCTTCGCTGCCGAACAGGATCGGTCGTTCTGGGCGCGGTGGGATCGAGTCGAAGAGCAGCACGCGGATGATCCGCGCGCCCTGTTGGAGGCGCTGGTATCCGGCATCGCGGAGCGCATCGGGCGCCCCGGCTATCGCGGCTGTCCGTTCTTCAATCTGGCGACGGAGTTTCCCGACAAGAACCATCCCGGCCGCGTCGTCGCCCGGGCCAACAAGGAGGAACTGCAGGCGAGGCTCGCGGCTATTGTTGCCAAGCTTGGCGCGGGTGATCCCAACCGCACCGCGTCTCAGATAGCGCTGATCATCAACGGCGCATACGTCACCGGTCTGATGGCGGAACCGACTGATCTGAGGGGCGACCTTGTCGATGCAGCCATGAAATTGCTGGCCTAACGTCGAGCATCAACCGGAGTAACGACGGTCCGTGTTCCAGGTGACGATTCGCTACTCGCCCTTCCAGTCAGACGTCCGCCCAAGGCTCGTTGTTGTTGGCGATAACTCGTCGATCAGCGCCTTTGCCGCTCTGAGATCGGCCGTCGCGAAGCCCTCGGTAAACCGATCATACACACGTGCCAGAAGTTCGCGCGCCGCTTCACTCCGGCCCTGGTCGCGCCACAGCCTGGCGAGGCTCGTGGCGCAACGCAGTTCCCAGGACAGAGCCTTCTGCTTTTGCGCCCAATCAATTGACTGCACGAAACATTCGCTCGCCAATGCAGCAGCGCCCGAAGCGCCGGCCCGCAGCAGCAACTCGCCACGGAGCCGAAAGAGTTCAGGCAGGTACCAGCGTTCTTCGGTACGTTCCGCGCGTTCGAGTGCCTCATCGATCGCCGCAAGACCGGCGACCGGTTGTCCGGAGCTTCCCGACGTTTCCGCCAGCCATACGAGGTAGAGTTGAAAACGCACATCGAACGGCGTCTCGCGCAAATCGGCGAGCGCTGATCTTAGAAGTGGCACACCGTCCGAGGCCGCACGACTCCCCGTGAAAAGTCGCCCGCGCACTGCAAGGCCATAGGTGTGCCAGACGCCAAGAGAGTGCCTATCAGCATGCTCGATCAGCATCGCTCCGAAACGTTCGGCATCCTCGACATTATTCACCAAAATCGCGATCAGACTGGCCGCGTCGGCCAGCGCGAGGCACACTGAGTTCGCGTGGCCGACCTTGGCGGCCTCGTCGACGCTGGCTTGTGCGGCTTGTATAGCCCCGTCCGCGAACCCTTGCAGCCAAAGCGCTCGCGACAGCAGAACCAGCGCTCCCACTCGCTGATCCACGCCATAGTGCATGGTATGAACGTGCCGATTCGCAGTAACTGGCGCGCTGAGCGTGCGAATCGCGCAGGCGCACGTGCCCGCTTGATCGCCGAGGTAATGCAGCGCCATTGCCATCATGCGATCAGCCATCGCGAGGTCGGTCTTGGTGGCGCGTCGCCCCGCAACGCGCCGCAGTTGCTGCGCCAACGCCAGCCCCGCACGATATTCGCACACCAGAACCTTGTACAGCCAGATCCCGTAAAGCGCTCGCAATTGATACTCGGTATCTTCCATGCTCTCGGCAAGTTCGAGCACACGCACCCAGATCGATACGGTTTCGTCCACCGGTCCACGTGTATACATGATGGAGGTGCCGAGCGCGGCCCGCAACAGCATCTCCGTCCGGGGGCCATGGGCGGCACTGCGATCGAGCGCAGCCAAAGCCTTCTCGACTCTCGCAAGGCACTCGCCCAGCAGCGACAGCTGCATCCATAACGGCACACACGCGACGGTCAGTGCTACGCCGATCGCTTCATCGCCGCCGCGTGAAGAGGCCCAGTCCAGCGCTATCCGCACGTTATCGATGTCGAGCCCGTAAGCCGCCAGCCATTCGGCGAGGGGGCGCGTCTTGGATTCCTCCGCAGCCTGCTCAAGGAGATCCCGGAAGTATTCGGCGTGGCGTCGTGCGGTACCTTCGACCTCGCCGCTTTCGGTGAGTTTCTCGAGTGCGTAAGCCCGTGTCGTCTCGAGCAGGCGACACCGCACTTCCGGACCGCTGACATCTGCTGCGATGAGGGATTTTCCGACCAGATTCATCACGCAATCGACGACCCCCGACCAAGTCATCCCGTCGGATGCGGCAACTGCGCCTGCTGCTTTCAGCGCGAAACCGCCGGCGAAGACGGACAGGCGACGCAGCATCTGTCGCTCGATCTCGGGCAGCAGGTTGTAGCTCCAGTCGAGCGTCGCCCGTAATGTCCGCTGCCGTGCGAGCGCCGTCCGCATTCCGCCAGTGAGCAGGTCAAAACGATCATCGAGCCGGGACGCGATCTCTTCGATGTCAAACGCGCGGGCGCGCGCCGCGGCGAGTTCGATCGCGAGCGGGACGCCGTCGAGGCGCCGGCAGATGACGACGATCGCGGCCATGACCCGCCCGTCGGGCGAGAAATGCGGCTTCGCCGCCCGGGCCCGCTCGGTGAACAGCCGAACCGCACCATACCGCAGAGGGTCCCGGCTGTCCGGACTATCTTCTATCGGCACCGCAAGCGGCGGTACCGAGAAAATCCACTCGCCATCCACTCGTAGCGGCTCGCGGCTGGTGGTGATCACTCGCGCTGCCGGGTTCGCGCGCAACAACGCCTCGGTCATTTGTGCCGCTGCGTCGATCACATGCTCGCAATTGTCGAGCATCAGCATGAGCTGTTTCGAGCCTAGCGCCTTCGCGACCCGTTCCACCGATGCCACGCTTCCCGACGTCCCGTCTTGCGACGCCCCGCCGGTCCACGCCCCGCCTTGCGACGACACGTCTCCCGGGAACTCGATGCCAAGCGCCGCGGCCACGGTGACCGGGACAAGGGCGGGATCGGACAAGGGCGCCAACTCGGCGATCCAAACCCCGTCGGCGAATCTCGGCAGCAGGTGTCGCGCGACTTCAATGCCAAGCCGGGTCTTTCCGATGCCTCCGGCACCGGTCAATGTGACAAGGCGGTGCGCAGCGGTCAGGTCGAGTATCTCGTTCAATTCGTCGTCGCGTCCTATCAGCTCGGAAACCGATTCCGGCACGTTCGTCAGAGAATGGACCGCAGCGGGAAACGGGATTGCCCTCGTCGCGACCGGCAGCGCATCAGGACCTGTCGAGACCGTGCGAACCACGCCGGTAAATTGATAACCTCGCCCGGCAACCGTGTGGATCAGGTCGCGGTCCGCTGCGAAGGCTTTGCGCAGCACCGAGATCTGGGCCTGCAGGCTATTCTCCTCGACGATCCGGTTCGGCCAGACACGCTCCATCAGCGCATCCTTGGTGATCACAGCTCCGCGGACCTCGATCAGCGCCATCAGAACGTCGAACGCGCGGCCGCCGAGCTCCACCGGCCGGCCATCCGCGAGCAACTCGCGGCGATGTGGCAGGACCCGGAAACGCCCGAAGTCGATTACCGCCGGCGTTTCGAGCTCGGGGTCCATGGCGAGCAATCGTCAATTCGATTTCAGGGTATTTCAAGTTTTTTCACGTGCCTGTGTGTAACGTTGGCGTGCTCGGCCCCCAGCCCGAGCTTCCACGTTTCAAAGGAATTCGTTTATACTCAGTATAATACGCAGCGAATTGTGACCTGGTCGCCGGCAGTACTTCGATACTCGGGTCGATGGCACCCAAGCATCAATTGACCGTGTTGGCGCGTCGAGAAGGCCAACGAAGTATCAATAGACCACGCTGGGCTACTCGCGCCCGATGGGCCACCGACACGGCCGGACAACGCGTCGGTCCAAAGTATCGCCAGGACCAGGCAATGGCGCCCATCCAGGCGGGGGCTGGTGGATGGCTCAGGGCTGCTCGGCTCTGCCGCAGCCGACCTTTTTCAGAATACCCCAGAACTACTCATGTTGCGCCCAGGACTTACCAGCGTGAGTCGCTTAGGCATCTGGCAACGACGGCGCACTCAAATCATCGCGGTGAACCACACGAGAGGCGAACCCATGGAAACCTTCAGAGTTGTGGGCGGTGCCACCGGCACACGTGCCCAGTTCAAATCACCAGCATAGTACCAGCAAAGGAAGTCTTCATGGGCGCGGTCACCACTGCCGACGGATCTACTACAAGGACTGGGGCAACGGGCCCACCATCGTACTCTCGCATGGCTGGCCGCTCAACGCCGATAGCTGGGAGGACCAGGCATTGTTTCTGGCCGAGCACGGCTATCGCGTTGTCGTCCACGACCGCCGTGGTTTCGGCCGCTCGACCCAGCCGTGGACTGGGCATGACTACTATATGTTCGCCGACAATCTTGCGACGTTGTTCCAGACCCTCGATCTCAAGGACGTCGCCCTGTTCGGCTTCTCCATGGGCGGCGGCGAGGTCGCTCGCTATATCGGCCGGCATGGCGCGACAAGGGTTTCGAAGATTGGTCTGATCTCGGCCGTCACGCCGTTTATGATCAAGACGGCGAGTAATTCCAATGGCACGCCACTCGCGGCCTTCGACGGCATTCGCGCTGGCGTTCGCGCTGACCGGTCGCAGTTCTTCAAGGACGTCAGCCATGCCTTCTTCGGCGCGAACCGCCAGGGCGCCAAGGTTTCGCAGGGAGCGCTCGACTGGTTCTGGTCCATGGCGATGCAGGCATCAATCAAGGGTACGCTCGACTGCATCAAGGCGTTCTCCGAAACGGACTTCACCGCGGATCTACGGAAATTTGACCGTCCGACCCTCACCATCCATGGCGATGACGACAAGATCGTGCCGATCGGCGCCGCGGGGCTCCCGGCCGCGAAAATTGTCAAGAACGCAATCCTGAAGGTCTACCCTGGTGCGCCACGCGGCCTGACCATCACCCGGAAAAACGAAGTCAACGCCGACATGTTGGGTTTTCTCGAACCCTCGGGCTCGGCGCGATGAAGTCCGACGCCGCCCCGCTGCGACGTCAGGCTGCGCATGGAAAATGGCTAGAGCATGGACCTGACGTGTGCGCTTCGCTGTTTCGTCTGCGTGCTGGACGAACGACGCGCTCGTTGACCAGAGCATCTCAGGTCAATTCAGGCGATCACCAATGACTTCAAATGTCGACGTGTGCAACGTGTAGGTCAATGAAGTAAACAAAGGAGACGTGTCATGGGCTACGCCGCTATCGAAGCAAGATCCGAACGCATCACGCCCCGCTATTTCGGTGAGATCAGCAAGTTTCCGATGCTGTCATTGCAGGAAGAGCTGGAATTGGCGTGCCGCTGGCGCGACCAGCAGGATGTAGCCGCCGCGCATAAACTCGTCACATCACATCTTCGGCTGGTGGCAAAGATAGCCATGAGATATCGCGGCTACGGTCTGCCGGTCGAGGACCTGATCTCCGAAGGCGGTATCGGCATGATGCAGGCGGTGAAGCGATTCGACCCGGATCGCGGGTTCCGCCTCGCCACCTACGCCATGTGGTGGATTCGTGCCGCGATCCAAGACTACATCCTGCGCAGTTCGTCCCTGGTCAGGATCGGCACCACCGCGGCGCAGAAGAAACTGTTCTTTAACCTGCGCCGGCTGAAGGGCCAGATCCAGGCGATCGACGATGGCGACCTGCGGCCCGAGCAAACCGCCAGCATTGCGCGCACGCTCGACGTCCCGGAAGCGGAGGTGATCAGCATGAACCGCCGCATCACCGCGCCGGATTACAGCCTGAACGCTCCGGTGCGGGCCGACGTCGAAGACGAGTGGCAAGATGCACTTCCCGACGAGACGGACAGCCAGGAAATCGTGATCGCGCGGCATCAAGAGCTAAGCATACGCAAGGCGCTACTGTCAGGTGCACTGAAGATTCTCAACAAGCGCGAGCACCACATCGTTGTCGAGCGGTGGCTCAAGGACAAGCAAACGACGCTTGAGGAATTGTCGCAGCATCATGGCATCTCGCGCGAACGGGTGCGGCAAATCGAGGTGCGGGCGCTGGAGAAGTTGCGGAAGTCGGTGACAGCACCCGATTCGCTTGCGGCGTGATGTAATATACCAATGCTTGCGGCAATCTGTGCGCTGCGGCGTGCCCGCAAGCAAGAACCACCACGGAGGCGCAGAGTAGCAAAGCCCGGTGATCAGCTTGATATTCCTCGCCGGGCCCCTGTGCATCTGTGGCGATTAAGTAGTACGGTACGAGCGCAGAACATGCGCGGTTATTGGCCTTCTAGCAACCGGTGGTAGTCGACGAATACGACAGCCGTGCGCGCCCCGCGTGCGAGGTCCCGAACGAGCCGTTGATGTGTATCGAAACCATCCAGGATTCAGTCGGCGCCGTGGAAATACATTACCACCGGTAGGCGGGACCGGACGCCATGCTGGCGGACGACAACCATTCGGGTCGAGTCCATGGGGCCAACCGGTATCGTTGGCTCTTCCATATCTGTGTCCCCGGCATGACTGGTCGAACCGGTACCCGACTCAGCATCTTCTGCCATGCGCCAGGCGTCAGCGGGTAAAACCGTGGGCCTCCGCCGGCGGCGACCGCGTCCAGGAATTTCAGCGAAGCCAGGGTGACGTTCATGACCATTCGCTCTCTGGGACCCGCAGAGTCGCCGCCCTCACGTTGGCTAAAAAAGGGCGGCCGGCCCTGGGGCAGGGCCGGCCGCAAGTACGGCCGTTTGGAGGGAGATAAGCACGGCCGTTCACGAATCCGGTTGGGAGGAAGACCAGATCCGCATTCGAAGAAATCGACCCGTGGCGCACCACGCTGCTAACTCCGCGGTCAATATCAATCGCTATGCATCGTGGGCGCCCCGAGGAGCCCCGTCCCCTCAAGATGTCGAAGCTTACCGCCTGTTCCGCAACGTAGTCCTTGGCGTCTTGCTGAATTTTAATGAGATGATCTGGTGGTGAAAGACGAGCCGGGAATGCCTATGTTGTTGTGCGGTCCGTTCGCGATGGGCACCCCGAACGTCTGTCGCGGATCAAGCACGATTATGCGTTGGGAACGGCGGGGCGCCGCGACGGCGCACCGTTCCGACCGTCAGGGACTGCATGACAGCTTACCCCCTCTTTGCATCACGTATGGAATCGCCGCGGCAGCGCATGTCACCGCTCGCCACCATTGGAAGCCGCATACAGCGAGATCGTGCCGTGCGGACCATACTCCACCTGGCCGGTCGGGTTCGACCACGACGGATCCGTGTAAATCCCACGCTCAGCCGGGACGGTCCCAATGCTATGGAGCTGCTGCGCGGTCTGCGCGCGCAAGGCCAGCTTGGCAACGGCCGGAACATCCCCATTTGGCGTCACCGCGGCGAACGCGGCACCGGTCGAAAGCCCGAGCGCGACTGCGCTCGCAAGTAGAATGGCCTTCATCTCACTCTCTCCTCGTTGGACAGACCGGCCCTGATGGCGGAACTGGGAGCCTTCTGGTGGGCGGGTCTGTCGTGGTTGGTCCCGTCATCGCCAGCGAATATTGGTGGTCTATTGCACCATCGCTCCCACGCAATCTGGCATCGGCACATGCGCCAATTGGATAGAGAGTCAGTCGTGCCCGCGTGGTTTGGACGTGGCCGACGTGACCCGGGTCGCTCACAAAAAAGCGCCGTGCCACGTCTTCGCCCGTCGCAGCAGAAAGCGCGGACATCACTCGGAATGGGGAGAAGCGGCTGGGCGCTGAAAATAGGATAGAATCGCTGATTTCACCTGATGCAAGCGGCACTCCGCTGACGTAGTACCTTAAGCGACACCATTGTTGTTGCAACGCTGTGCCGTGCCGGTGAGGCATGCCCGATCGGTCGAGCGAGGCACGAAGCCGAGCGGACCTGAAAGATATGGAACGAGCCATGTTAGAGGCCCCAGGTGTGACACGTGAAGGATCGATAAACGACGACGTCGCCACCAGGCGCGACGCGCCAGAGAAAATTGGCGCGACGCTGTCACTGAACGATTCCGGCATGGATTTGGGCCTTATCGATCTCAATCTGTTGATCGTGTTCGATGCGCTCATGCACGAGCGCAACCTAACGCGCGCCGGAAAACGTATCGGTCTAAGTCAGCCCGCCGCGAGCCACGCCTTGGCCAAGTTGCGCCAGATGTTGCATGATGATTTGTTCATCCGCACCCCCGAGGGGATGCAGCCCACCCCCCACGCGGAACAGATGGCGGAACCTGTGGGCAATGCGTTGCGCGCGCTGAGCATCGCACTGAAACCCGCGTCGTTCGATCCCGCCAACTCGACGCGCGGCTTCACCGTCGCAGTGAACGACTACGCCGCGCGCGCGGTGGCGCCCGCGCTGACACGCAACGCAAGCAACGAAGCGCCGAGAGTCACCCTGGACTTCAAATCGCTGGATAAGGGGAGCGTCCTGGACCAGTTGGACGCAGGCGGGCTGGACGTGGCGCTCACCACGCTGGTCGACGGCGCCGAGCGGTTCAAGTGTGTGCGCATACTGGATGACGATTACGTCGTGCTCCTGAACAACGCACACTGCGCTGCCAAGGACGCGCAACTGTCAATCGAGAGAATCGCGGACATTCCGCATATCGTGATCGGATCCAACTCGGACGACGCGACCGCGTTCATCGACGAGGCTCTGGAAGAGCGAGGACTGGCGCGCACTGTCGCCACACGGGCGTCGTCACTTTCGATCGTCTCGATGTTGGTGGGTTCAGACCGACTGGCGGTAGTGCCGCGCCGCGTTGCGACTTACCTGGCAAGCATAACACCGCTCGTCCTGAAGGAACTGCCGTTTCCCACGCCGCACATCGATCTATGGATGATCTGGCATCGCAGGTTGGACAGCCTGCCTGCCCATCGATGGCTGCGTGACACGATCAAGGTGTCCATACAGACCTGACGGCGCGCGTCGCGCCTGATACCTCCCCGGCGTGTCCGCATTGTGCAGGCCGAGAAACCCGGGAAGCCGCACCCGCCCCGGCAATTCCTGTGGTCAATCGGCAGCCAAATCCCACTCCACGCCTGCCTATGCGGGAGACCTCGTTCACCCGCGTAGTGTCGGCAGAACGCATCGCCGGAGAACGGACATCTGGTCTAACCGATGAAGGATAGCCGAAGTCGTTGCAGGTTGGCCTGTTCGCGTTCTCGATCGCTTATCTGTTCGCCCCGGTTGCTGCGCTTTTACCGGACGCGTATTTGTCGGCAACGGCATGGCCTTGAGCGGGATGACGTAGCCGTGCGCCCCGGCGGACTTTCTTCGGCGAGGAGGTGACGCGTGCCCAACGCTATCGCACCGGCGGATCTGCATGAAGTGTCAGCTTCAAGTGCAGGCACGATCGGCGATCGGACTCCGCATCGGATCGTGATCGTGGGCGGCGGCGCGGCGGGACTGGAGCTGGCCACCCGCCTTGGCGATACACTCGGCAAGCGGCGGACCGCCGAGATCACGTTGGTCGAGAGAACACGCACGCACTTATGGAAGCCGCTGCTGCACGCTGTGGCCGCCGGCAGCATGGACCCGGGTGAGCACGAGCTGAACTATCTCGCCCAGGCGCATTGGCACCACTTCCGCTATCGCCTGGGCGAGATGATCGGACTGGATCGTGCGGGCCGGCAGGTACACCTCGCCGCGATGCTCGACGACGAAGGCAAGGACATCACACCACCTCGATCATTCGGATATGATACGCTGGTAATTGCCATCGGCAGTCTGGCCAACGACTTCGGAACGCCAGGCGTCGCAAAGTACGCGATCCCAATTGAGACGACCGAGCAGGCGGCGCGTTTCAATCGGCGACTGGTCAACGCCTGCATCCGCGCCGATGCCCAGGGTGGGCCGCCGCGTCCGGGCCAACTTCATGTAGCGATCATCGGGGCTGGTGCGACCGGCACGGAGCTCGCCGCGGAACTGTACCAGACCATCCGTGAAGTCGTGGCGTACGGTCTCGATCGGATCGACCCCGACCGCGACATCCGCATCATTCTGATCGAGGGGGCGGATCGGATCCTTCCGGCACTGCCGGAACGTATCTCCAATGCCACGTTGAAGCTACTGAAGGCGATCGGCGTCGATGTCTGTACCGGTGCGCGCGTCAGTGAGGTAACGCAGGATGGCGTGCGCCTGGCCAATGGTGAGTTCCTGCCGGCCGAACTCGTCGTGTGGTCCGCGGGCATCCAGGCCCCTGCCTTCCTGCGGGACCTGGACGGGCTCGAGACCAATCGGCTCAACCAGCTTGTCGTCACCCCAACGCTACAGACGACACGGGATAGTAACATCTTCGCGATCGGCGATTGTGCCGCCTGCCCGTGGGCGGGACATGCCACACCGGTGCCGCCGCGTGCACAGGCCGCGCACCAGGAGGCCTCGCATCTGCTCAGGCAGATATCCCGGCGCATTGGTGGCAAACCGCTACAGCCGTACGCGTATCGCGACTTCGGCTCTCTGGTGTCGCTTGGCGAGTACACGACGGTCGGCAGCCTCATGGGATTCCTCGTCGGCAAAAACCTGTTCGTCGCGGGTTATTTCGCGCGATTGATGTATCGATCACTGTATATAATGCACCAGATCGCACTGTATGGACGCTGGAAGACGCTGCTGGGAACCTTGGCGCGCGGTTTCTCACAGAGATCCCGGCCAGTCGTCAAGCTGCACTAGGGATGAAGCGACGTGATGTGCGGCCGCTTCGTGTTTCGTAGTCAGATCATCTCATGAAAACTCAGGGACACGCCAAGGACTGCGCCTGTGGGCTCGGCGATAAACCTCCTCGTCAAGAGGGCCTGGCCACTTCGGGGTATCAGCGAGTTTTCCGGCCGAGTATTCCGTTTACGTTATAAATGCTTGGGAGCCAGCGCGCCATGACGATGATCAGCGATCTACGCAGTCTTACCGCGGCGCAACGCAACACATTTCTGGCGGGCTTCCTCGGCTGGACATTCGACGCTTTCGATTTCTTTGTCCTGGTCTTCGTCCTGCGTCCCCTCGCGGAGACGTTCGGCGCCAGCGTGACGGAGCTGTCTTTCGCAATCGTCCTGACCCTGGCGGCGCGGCCGGTCGGCGCGCTGATCTTCGGGCAATTGGCCGATCGCTACGGCCGTCGACCGGTTCTGATGATCAATATCCTGTGCTATTCGGTGATCGAACTGGCCTCGGCCTACGCGCCGTCCCTGCCGGTCATGCTCGTGCTGCGCACCTTGTATGGGGTGGCGATGGGCGGCATGTGGGGCGTGGCCGCCTCCCTCGTTTTCGAGGTCGTTCCGGCCAACACGCGCGGCATTGTTTCGGGCATCCTTCAGCAGGGCTACGCGGTCGGCTACCTGGTCGCCGCCGCGGTCTTCGCGTTGCTCTTCCCCAGCATCGGCTGGCGCGGCATGTTCATCATCGGAACGGTCCCGATACTACTGGTTCCATTCATCTGGTTCTACGTGCCCGAATCACCCGTCTGGCGGGAGACATTGCACCAGAAACCGGATCTGCTCGGCGCGGTCACCAGCCACTGGCGGACCGTCATCTTCATGATCCTGCTGATGACCGCGTTCAATTTCCTCAGCCACGGAACGCAGGATCTCTATCCGACATTCCTGGAGCTGCAGCATCACTTGCCGACCGGGACCGTCGGCGGCATCGCCATCATCTACAATATCGGCGCGATCATCGGGGGCACGACGTTCGGTGCGCTGTCGCAGCGGTTCGGACGACGCCACACGATCGTTCTGGCAGCACTGCTCGTGCTGCCGATCATTCCGCTCTGGGCGTTTTCGAACAGCCTGCTCTGGCTCGCCGTCGGCGCGTTCCTGATTCAGGTCATGGTGCAGGGCGCCTGGGGCGTCGTGCCGGTGTACCTCAACGAACTGTCGCCCGAGGGAGTACGGGGCACGCTTCCAGGCTTCGTCTATCAGTTGGGTAACCTGCTCGCGGCAGTCAATGCAACCGTTCAGGCAGGCATTGCCCAAAGCCATGGCGGCAACTATGCCATCGGGCTGGCTCTCGTCGCCGGCATGGCCGCGGTCGCCATTGCCGTGATCGCCGGCGCCGGAAAAGAAGCCAAGGACGTGAAATTCGGTGCAGCCGGCACTACCTCACATTTCGCTCACCCTGGGCAACTCACCTAAGGAGGCGTCCGCCGTGCAGACATCCGCCGTGAAGGGCGCCGACCTGATGGTCCGGGCGCTGGAGAACGAGGGCGTCGAGTGTATCTTCGGCGTGCCTGGCGAAGAGAACCTGGATTTCCTCGAAGCGCTGCGTACCTCCCGCATCAAGCTCGTCGTGACGCGGCACGAGCAGGTCGCCGGGTTCATGGCCGCCACCTATGGCCGCCTGACGGGCAGACCCGGCGTGTGTTTCAGCACGCTGGGGCCTGGCGCCACCAATCTGGTGACCCCGGCCGCCTTCGCCCTGCTCGGCGGCATGCCCATGGTGATCATCACCGGGCAGAAGCCGATCCTGCACAGCCGGCAGGCGCAGTTCCAGATCATCGATACGGTGTCGCTGATGCGTCCGCTGACCAAGGCGGCGAAGCAGGTCCTGGACGCCAGAAACATCCCGACCCTGGTGCGCGACGCGTTTCGCACGGCACAGCAGGAACGGCCGGGGCCGGTGCACCTTGAATTGCCCGAGGATATCGCGGGGCAGACGGCCGACCATGTCCATGTCGTGCCGGTGACACCTGCGCAGCGGCCGATCGCACCCGAGCAGGCGATTGCCGCCGCCGCTGCGCTGGTGGCCAAGGCGCAACATCCGCTGGTGATGCTCGGCAGCGGTGCCAATCGCCCGGGGCTGACGCCCAGGCTCTCCGCCGCGGTGCGTCTGTTGCAGATCCCGTTCTTCACCACCCAGATGGGCAAAGGCGCGGTTGACGGCAATTCCGCGCTGTTCGTCGGCACCACGGCGCTGTCGGAGAACGATTATGTCCACCTGGCGATCGACCGCGCCGACCTGATCCTGGCCGTCGGCCACGATACGGTCGAGAAACCACCCTTCATCATGCGCGACGGCGGCCCAATGGTCGTGCATGTCGATTTCAACAGCGCCGATATCGATCAGATCTACTTTCCGCATGCCGAAGTCATCGGTGACATCGCCGACAGCATGGCGCGCCTCGCCGACCATTTGCACGGCAAGCTGCCGCGCGACACCAGCTATTTCATGCAGATCCGCGAATACGTGCTCGCCCATATCAGCGAAGGTGCCGACGATCCGCGCTATCCCATGGCACCGCAACGGATCGTCGCCGACGTCAGACGGGTGATGCCCGATGATGGCATCATTTGTCTCGATAACGGCATGTACAAGATTTGGTTCGCGCGCAATTACCGCACACATATCGCGAACACCATCCTGCTCGACAATGCGCTGGCGTCGATGGGGGCCGGCGTCGCTTCGGCGATGATGGCGGCCATGCTGTATCCCGAGCGCCGGATCATGGCGGTGTGCGGCGATGGCGGGTTCATGATGAACTCGCAGGACCTGGAAACCGCGATCCGACTTGGTCTCAACCTCGTCGTGCTGATCATCGACGATCATGGCTACGGCATGATCCGCTGGAAACAGGCTGCGATGGGCTTCGATGATTTCGGCCTGTCCTTTGGCGATCCCGACTTCGTAACATACGCCGAGGCGTACGGCGCTAAAGGGGTGCACGTTGCCGCGGCGGATCAGCTTCTCCCGACCCTGGAAGCCGCATTCACCGCCGGCGGCGTGCATCTGGTCGTCGCGCCAGTGGATTATTCCGAGAACAAACGCGTACTGATCGACGAACTGGCGCATAAACTCGCCGAATTCCAATAAGCGGATTCCACACTACCGACGGGAGAGCGACAATGTTGGTCAGACAGGCGTTCGATGGCGCTCCGATCGACGAGATACAGGTCGATGATGAAGCCAGTCTCATGGCAAAGCTCGATCGCGCTGCGCGGTGCTTCGCCAATCGCCGCGGCTGGCTGCCAGCCTTCCAGCGCATCGAGATCCTGCGCCGCCTGGCAGGCCTCATGCAGCGGGAATTCGACGCACTGGCGATGCTCATCGCGCGAGAGGGCGGCAAGCCGCTGGTCGATGCGCAGGTCGAAACCACCCGCGCCATAAACGGAGTCGAGTTTGCCGCCGGCGAGTTGGAGCATCTCGCCGGGCGCGAGATCCCGATGGGCCTGACACCGGCATCCCGCGACCGCTGGGCGTTCACCACCAAGGAACCGATCGGCGTCGTTGCCGCGATTTCCGCATTCAACCATCCGCTGAACCTCGTCGTGCATCAGGTGGCGCCGGCGATCGCCACGGGTTGCCCGGTCATTATCAAGCCGGCCAACACGACACCGCTCAGTTGCCGGCGTTTCGTCGAACTGGTTCACGAGGCCGGGCTGCCGTCCGAGTGGTGCCAGCTTCTGGTGGTTGAGGACAATGCGCTGGCGGAACGCCTTGCCACCGATCCGAACGTCGCGTTCTTGAGCTTTATCGGCTCCGCGAAAGTCGGGTGGTACCTGCGCTCGAAACTGCCGCCCGGCACGCGTTGCGCGCTCGAGCATGGCGGCGCGGCTCCCGTCATCGTCGATCGCTCGGTGGAGATCGACGCGATCGTCGAGCCGGTGGTGAAGGGCGGCTACTACCATGCCGGCCAGGTATGCGTATCGGTGCAGCGCATTTTCGTGCACACCGACATCATGCAACGTTTCGTCGATCGGCTGACGGAACGGGTGCGCGCATTACGGGTCGGCGATCCTACCCTGCGGGAGACCGAGATGGGACCTCTGATCCTTCCCCGGGAAGTCGATCGTGTGGCCGCCTGGGTCGCCGAGGCCCGTGACGCCGGTGCCGTGATCACGACCGGTGGCGAGCGCATCAGCGAACGGGTCTACGGGGCGACCGTGATCATCGATCCGCCCGCGACAGCCCGCGTATCGCAGCAGGAGGTCTTTGGACCGGTCACCTGCGTCTACGGTTACACCGACCTCGACGAAGCCATTGCGCGAGGGAACCTCCTGCAGTTCGCCTTCCAGGCTGCGGTCTTCTCCCGCGACATGGATGTCGCACTGACGGCGGCACGGTCGCTCGACGCATCCACGGTTTTGGTCAACGACCACACGGCGTTCCGGACAGACTGGATGCCCTTCGCCGGTCGTCGCCAATCGGGCTACGGCGTCGGTGGCATCCCCTACACCATGCACGACATGACCCACGAGAAAATGATCGTGCTGCGCTACTGAAAGATCGCCGGCGCATTACGAAATGGCGAGGATAACGGACGATAAGCACCCCACTGGACGGCGATGGCCGTCTCGGTTGCTGAACGGCGTTCGGTGTGTGCGCGTAGCCCATCGCCGATCATCCGTTGGCGGGGACGTTTCAACGCAGGGGGAGTGACATGGTCAAAACGGTAGCGGATCAATTCGCCGAAATCCTCGCCGCGGCCGGCGTGAAGCGAATCTACGGCATTGTTGGCGACAGCCTGAACGGGCTGACTGACTCGCTGCGGCGCCAGGGCAAGATCGAATGGGTGCACGTGCGCCACGAGGAGGCCGCGGCCTTTGCGGCGGGCGCCGAAGCGCACATGACCGGCGAACTCGCCGTCTGCGCCGGCAGTTGTGGACCCGGCAATTTGCATCTGATCAATGGCCTGTTCGACTGTCACCGCTCGCGGGTTCCCGTGCTCGGCATCGCCGCGCACATACCGTCGGCCGAGATCGGCTCTGGCTATTTCCAGGAAACTCATCCGGAGACACTGTTCCAGGAGTGCAGCCACTATTGCGAGCTGATCTCCGGCGCGCACCAGATGCCGCGTACCCTGGAGGTCGCAATCCGACAGGCCTTGGGCAGGCGCGGCGTGTCGGTCGTGGTGATACCTGGCGACGTCGCCCTGCAACCGGCGTCGAACGCGCCGGCCCCGAAGGTAGCGGGCCTGCTGCCGCCCAAGGCGGTCGTGACCCCTGCGCCGGCGGATCTCGACCGGTTGGCGGCCCTGCTGAACGGCAAGAGCCGTGTGACCGTGTTGTGCGGCTCGGGGTGTCAGGGCGCCCATGATCAGCTCCTTGCGCTCGGCGATCGACTGAAGGCGCCGATGGTGCACGCGCTCCGTGGCAAGGAGCATACCGAGTGGGACAATCCATACGACGTCGGCATGACCGGACTGATCGGCTTCGCGTCGGGCTACTATGCCATGCTCGATTGCGACGTGCTGCTGATGCTCGGGACTGATTTCCCCTACCGACAGTTCTATCCTCAGGGGTCGGGCGTCCGCATTGCGCAGGTTGATATCAGAGCAGAACAGATCGGCCGCCGTGCGCCGGTGGACCTAGGCATCGTGGGTGACGTCGGCCCGACGCTCCGGGCGCTGTTGCCGTTGCTTGAGGAAAATCGTGACCGCCGGCATCTCGATCAGGCGACGGAACATTATCGCAAGACGCGCAAGAGCCTGGATGAACTGGCCGTCGGCACGCCCGGCAAGCGACCGATTCACCCGCAGCAAATTGCCAAAGCGATCAGCGATCACGCCACCGAAGACGCTGTCTTCACCTGCGACGTTGGCCTGCCGACGGTGTGGGCTGCTCGCTATCTGGCGATGAACGGCAAGCGGCGGCTTCTCGGGTCCTTCTGGCACGGCTCCATGGCCAACGCGATGGCGCAGACGATCGGCGTGCAGTGCGCGTTCCCGGGACGGCAGGTCATTTCGCTGTCGGGTGATGGCGGGTTTTCCATGCTGATGGGCGATTTCCTCAGCATGGTGCAGTTGCGCTTGCCGGTGAAGGTCGTCGTCTTCAACAACGGCGCCCTCGGCTTCATCGAGCTCGAACAGAAATCCACCGGGTTTCTCGCCACCGGAACGGAATTCGTCAATCCGAACTTCGCGGCCATGGCCGAAGCCGTCGGCGTGCGGGGAATCCGGATCGAGGATCCTGCCGAGGTCGACGAAGGCATCACCGCGGCACTGGCCCATGACGGGCCGGTGCTGGTCGACGCCGTCGTGAGCCGGACCGAGCTGGCCATGCCTCCCGCCGTCACGGTGGAGATGGCCAAAGGCTTCACGCTTTACATGCTGAAGGCAGTAATGAGCGGCCGGGGCGACGAGTTGCTGGATCTCGCAAGAACGAATTTGTGGCGCTAGAGGCGGCGCCCAATGGACACCACCGCGCTGATTCTGTCGCGACTCCAGTTCGCCTTTACCATCTCGTTCCACATCATCTACCCGTCATTCACCATCGGGCTGGCAGCCTGGCTGACGATCCTCGAAGGCTTGTATCTCGCAACCGGCCGCCCGGCGTATCGGGCGGTCTTCGAGTTCTGGCTCAAGATCTTTGGCATGGCGTTCGGGATGGGTGTCGTTTCCGGCATCGTCATGGCCTTCCAGATCGGCACCAACTGGAGCATCCTGGCGCGGATGACGGGCGGCATCCAGGGAGTGCTGCTGTCGTATGAGACCTTCACTGCTTTTTTCCTCGAGGCGAGCTTCTTCGGCATACTTCTCTTTGGTCGTTCCCGCGTCGCGCCTTGGTTCTATTTGTTCTCGACCGCAATGGTTGCGCTGGGCACCACGCTCTCCGCCTTCTGGATCATGGCCAACAATAGCTGGATGCAGGTCCCGACCGGTTACGTGATGGATCATGGCGTTGCGGTTCCCGACGATTGGGCCAAGATCGTCTTCAGCCCGGTGCTCTGGGTGCGATTTCCGCACATGCTGCTGGCGGCGTATCTAACCGGCGCCTTCTGCGTAGCCGCCACCGGCGCCTGGTACATGCTGCGACAGAAATATGCCGCCGAAGCGCATATCATGCTGCGTATGGGGTTGTTCCTCGCAGCCGTGCTGGTGCCGGTCCAACTCCTGTTCGGGCACTTGAACGGCGAGTACGTCGTTCACTACCAGCCTGCGAAGATGGCCGCGATCGAGGCGCGGTGGAAGGACGAGAAGCCGGCCTCCGAAGTACTGCTCGCATGGCCGGACGTCGCGCAGCGGCGCAACCTGTTCGCGATCACGCTGCCCGCACCGTTCGGCAGCCTGATAGACTCTGACAATCTCGAGGCCGCGGAAGTCGGGCTCGACAGCATCCCGCCGGAGAACTGGCCACCGGTCGTGATCCCGTTCTTCACTTTCCGGATCATGGTCGGTTGTGGACTGGCCATGCTGGCGCTTGCCTGGATCGGCTCCTACTTGAACATCAAGGGACGCATCGACCGAAGCCGCTTTCTGCTTTGGTTGATCTTCCTCAGCTTTCCTCTGCCGTTCGTTGCGATATTGACGGGCTGGTTCACGGCGGAGGTGGGTCGCCAGCCCTGGGCGGTCTATGGGGTCCTGCGAACAGCCGACGCGATGACGCCTTTCCTGACGGCCCGGGAAGCAACGGTTTCGCTCGTGGTCTTTTGCGCGGTCTACACCTTCATATTCTCTTTCGGCACATTTTACATCTACCGGCTTCTTCGGGCTGGTCCCATGGGGCCACTGGTGCTGCCACCGAGCGGCGCGACACCCAATCGCCCCATGTCGGTCGTCGATGGGCAGCCGGCTTCAGACGTTGGGCACAACCTGGCCGGAGAGTAACAATGATCATGTTCTGGGTGGTGCTCCTGGTCATCAGCATTTTGCTCTACGTGTTGCTCGATGGGTTCGATCTCGGCGTCGGGATGCTGTTCGGACTGGCGCACGGCGAGGCGAAGCGAAGCGCGATGTTGAGCGCGGTCGCGCCCATCTGGGATGGCAACGAGACGTGGCTGGTGGTGACCGGCGTCATATTGTGGGGTGCGTTCCCGGTCGTCTATGCGACGCTCCTGTCTGCGTTCTATCTTCCCCTTCTGGTCATGTTGGCGGGCCTGATCCTTCGCGGCGTGGCGTTCGAGTTTCGCCACAAGACGGAACGAGCGCGTTGGATTTGGGATTGGAGCTTCATTGGAGGTTCGTTCGCCGCGACCTTCATCCAGGGGTTGACGGTCGGTGCCCTCGTAGAGGGCCTTCCGATCCAAAACGGCGAATATTCCGGCGGTGACTTCGGCTGGTTAAGTGCCTTTGCCGTGCTTTGCGGGATTGGATTGTGCCTGGGCTACGCATTGCTGGGCGCCTGTTGGCTGGTCAAGAAATGTGAAGGCGAGGTCCGCGACGCCGCCTGGCACCAGATACCCCGGCTCGCGGTTGGCGTGCTCGTGTTTCTGATCGTTGTCTTCATCTACGCTTTGGCCGAACATCTTCAACTCATGGGCCGATGGATCGAACGACCATATCTGCTCGTCTTTCCGGCGATCGGTGCCGCGGCGGCGATGGTCCTGGCGGCAAGCGTTCGCAGCCACCGGGACGGATGGCCATTCTACATGGTCGCAGTTATTTTCGTTGCAGCGTTTGGAACGCTGGCGATCTCGTTCTGGCCCTACATGATTCCCTTTGTCATCACCGTCGATGAAGCGGCGGCGCCGCATTCCAGTCTTGCTTTCATGTTCTGGGGAGAGGGCATTTTCGTCTTCCCCCTGATGCTGATCTACACCGTCGTGAGCTACAGCGTCTTTCGCGGCAAGGTCAGGTCGACCCCGGAGCACTATTAGATCCACGTAAATTGGAGGCGTGACACATGAGGATCGGACTTTTCGTTCCCTGCCATATCGACGCCATGTTCCCGCAGGTTGGCGTCGCCACGCATGGAGCCATGACCGGCATAGTATCGCATTGAGTAACGATGACGCTAGCAATAGAGCTACTGCATTCACGGTGATAGAACGCGGCAAATATGGGCTTGAAGGGTTGCTGCTGTCGGTGGACAACTTCATCCGTGCCGATCGTCCGCAGCGCTTCACTCAGCCGCGATTGTTGGCGTTTCCTGCACAGATCATCTCACAAAAACTCAGCAACGGACCAAGGACTTCTTTGGCGATCCGGCCGTAGACTCCCAACCACCAGGCGGTTGGCCAGCGCTGAATATCGGCATCGACCAAACCTGAATTGGGCGCAGTCATTGGGACAGAGAGGACTTACTTCATGAAAATGTTTCCGATCGCGCCGGGTCTGGCGTTGGCATTGGCCTCCGCCACTGCCCATGCACAGACCACGGTCAGCGCAGGTTGCCCGCAGAAGGCGGCCGACGGCGGGAACAATCCGCAACTGCCGCAGCAGGCAGCGGCAGCCGCGCCCTGCAAAGGGTAGCCTGACCGTCGATGCCGGGTCTCCATGACGTCTTCGCCGAATCCTCGTCGAGGGCGTCAAGGGCCTGAAGGTCGGCGGTCCCATTGCAGCGATTCCGGCAGTGGGACCGAGTGAAGACCCAAGCGAACACTGGCCACCAGGATTTTTTGGCGGAAGTCCGGTTGTTCGCCTTTCGCGTTGCTCTGGCCGCTTCCATTGCCGGGTCCAGGATTTGTCGTGGCGGCCAGCTCGCTTGATGTCGGCATTTGGGCGACCGACATCGATACCCAGGCGCGTTCATGGCTTCATCCAGGAGACCTGAAATAGCCAAAAGAGTTGCCGATATCGTTGTTGAAACGTTGCAAGCCGCCGGCGTGAAGCACTGCTGGGGCGTGCCGGGCGATACGCTGAACTTCGTTACGGATGCCATCCGGCGCAGCGACTAAGGCCGTGCTCGCCGGTCGTGCGGGCGACGTGTGGGAACTGGTGGCCGATAACCTCACCTGAGCCATCGGACGCGGGGGAGTTCGACACGATCGTCGGTGCCGGAAGATGGAGGGGTACGGTGCGGCCAGAAGCTGAAGGCCCTTCGATGTCGCTGTCGCGGCCGTCGATCGATAAAACGCCCGCCGTCCGGGCGCTGTTGGTCACGCTGAGCGTCACCGCGGGATGCACGGACGTCATCGGCTTTCTCGGCCTCAATGGGCTGTTCACCGCGGACATCACCGGCAACCTCGTGGTGCTGGCTGCGCACATTGCGGGCGGCATCGAGTCCCAGATCTCAAAAATACTGACGGTTCCAGTCTTCATTGTCGTGATCAGCCTGACGATACTGCTGGCATCCGGCCTGGAAGCGATCGGCGTTGCCTCGCTTCGCCCGTTGCTGCTGCTGCAGTTTCTGTTACGTGGCGGCTTTCTGGTTCTCTGCGTCGCGACCGGCCCACAGGTCGGTCCGCATACGGAATATGCGGCCGTCGCTGGCATGTTCGGCGTCTCGGCGATGGCCGTTCAGCACGCACTCGTGCAGGTCTCCTTCAAAGGGGTGCCGACCACGGCGGTGATGACGACCAACGTCACCCACTTCGCGGTGGACATCGGCAAGGTGCTGCGCGGCGGCGATCCGGCCGAAACTGCCCAGGCGCGCAACCGAGCCGTGCGGACACTACCGGCGATTGTGGGCTTCGCGATTGGCTGCGGTGTCGGCGCGGCGTGCGAGGTCATGCTCGGTTTGTGGTCACTGGCCTTGCCCGCGGGCCTCGCCCTGTTCGCGCTTGCGATCGGATTTGCAGTCGAACGCGATAGTGGAACGGTCGCATGAACCAAGCCAGACTTTGGCTCCAGCCTCCGCGTCGGTCCTACTGGCCCGATGCACAGCGCCTGGCGAGCGCGCTACGGTCCGCGGCGCCTGCGCTGCTCTTCGGCCTGCGCCTTTGGGCTGCGGTGTGCCTCGCGCTTTACATCGCGTTCTGGCTCGAGCTCGACAACGCCTATTGGGCCGGAACCTCCGCGGCCATCGTCTGTCAGCCGAGCCTCGGCGCATCACTGCGCAAGGGTTGGTTCCGCCTGATCGGCACGGTCATCGGCGCTGTGGCGATCGTGGTGCTGACTGCAATCCTTCCGCAAGATCGTTTTGGCTTTTTCATCGGCTTGGCACTGTGGGGCGCCGGATGCGCCTTCGTTGCCACCCTGCTGCGGAACTACGCGACTTATGCCGCGGCGCTGGCAGGCTACACGGCGGCGATCATCGCGAGCGACGAACTCGGTGCGGTCGGCGGTACGAATGGGCAGGTTTTCACGCTCGCTATCACCCGCGCCAGCGAGATCTGCATCGGTATCGTCTGCGCCGGCGTCGTCCTCGCGGCAACCGATCTTGGGGGCGCCCAGCGGCGGCTGGCCACCTTGTTTGGTTCAGTCACCGCAGAGGTCATGGCCCGATGTGCCGGCGCTTTGTCGCTGACGGGGCCGGATCTGCCGGACACGCGGCGTGAGTTGATCCGGCGTGTCGTGGCGCTCGACCCGGTCATCGACGAGGCGATCGGAGAATCATCTTGGCTGCGTTATCATTCGCCGGTCTTCCAGATGGCGGTGGACGGTCTGTTCGCCGCCTTGGCCGGCTGGCGTACCATTGCAACGCACCTGACGCGGCTGCCGTATGATCAGGCTCGCGCAGAGGCGAGCGCCGTGCTGCGGAAGTTCCCGACGGCGTTGCGAGCGGCACCGCTGCAACGCGAGCCGGCGAGCTTCCTGGAAAATCCGATCCGACTGCACCGGGCCTGCGGTGAGGCAATGCGGGCATTGCGCGCTTTGCCGACCCAGGCACCATCATTGCGGCTGCTGGCCGACCAGGGAGCGGAGATCCTGGCTGGCATTTCACACGCGCTCATCGTGCTAGGCCTGCTCGTCGAAGATCCTGCGCGCCCGGCCCTTCGCCGCCACGGCATCCGGCTTCGCATTCCCGATTTCCTGCCTGCCGTCATCAATGCGGCACGTGCGTTCGTCACGATCGTTGCGGTTGCGCTTGTGTGGATCACGACCGCATGGCCCAACGGTGCCGGAGCCATCACCTTCGCCGCTATCACCGTCATCATTTTCGCGCCGCGCGCCGATCAGGCGTACGGCGTCGCGACGAGCTTCATGGTTGGTATCACCCTGGCCACTGCTCTCGCAGCGATTGTCGATTTCGCGGTTCTGCCCAGCCTGGCTGGCTTCGCCGGGTTCGGCATCGCGCTTGGCCTTGTCCTGGTGCCGACCGGTGCGCTCATGCTCCGGACCTGGCCGACACCGATGTTCATAGCAATGGCTTCCCTCTTCGTCCCGCTGCTGGCGCCCGCCAACCAGATGGTCTACGACCCGCAGCAATTCTACAACGCCTCATCGGCGATTGTCGTGGGCGTGGGCGCTGCCGTGCTGGCGTTCCGCTTGCTGCCGCCCTTGTCGCCCGCTCTGCGGACCCGTCGGCTGCTGGTGCTCACGCTGCGGGATTTGCGCCGTCTGACGACGGGTTCCGTTCCCCGGACAGCAAAAGATTGGGAAGGCCGCATCTATAACCGCCTCTCCGTGCTACCGGAGCAGGCCGAGCCGCTGCAGCGCGCGCAGCTTCTGGCCGCCCTCTCCGTCGGGACCGAGATCATCCGGCTTCGCCGTGTCGCCCGGCTGTTCCATCCGCGGTTCGAGTTGGACGCGGCGCTGGACGCCGTGGCAGCGGGCCATAGTGCTGTTGCGACCGAACACCTTGCCCGCGTCGACCAGAGATTGGCCGCATTGCCCAACACCAGCCCAGGGTTTCCGATCAGGCTTCGGGCACGCGCAAGCATTCTTGCATTGTCCGAGGCGCTCACTCGGCATGCCCCCTATTTCGACGGGAGAGCGCTCCGATGAGGTTCACCGATATCAACCTCTTCGGCGTCTACGTCGCGCCGATCTCGGTGATAATGGTGGTTGCGTGGCTGATCACGATCGGGCTGCGTCGAGTTGCGACGCGGTTCCGCTTGTTGCGGCAGGTCTGGCACCCGGCACTGTTCGTATTCGCGATCTACCTAATCGTGCTATCGTCCATCGTCCTCGTTGTTGCGCACCTGAGGCCCGCTTATGGTTGATGTCGACACAAAATGCGATTGCGCCGCGCAGACGCAGGATGACGGCAGCGATGTCGCGGAACCCCCGGCGAGCGAGCGCGCGACTGCCAACTCGCGCTTTCGGATAGTTCCCACACTTATTACGCTGGGGACAATCGCGGTTGCAGTGCTGCTGGGCTGGGCGACGTGGGATGCCTACATGGGGACCCCCTGGACGCGGGATGGCACGGTGCGCGTCAATGTCGTCACGATGGCATCGGAGGTCGCTGGACGAATTGTCGAACTACCGGTCGCGGACAATCAATTCGTGCACAAGGGCGACCTTTTGATGGTGATTGACCCGACCAACTACAGGCTCGCGGTCAGTCTCGCGGACGCAGCAACGCAGCAGGCCCAGATCGTTCAGGTGAACCTGCAACGAGAGGCCAAGCGACGATTGGAGCTGAATGATCTGTCGACCTCCGTGGAGCAGCAACAGACCTACGAGTTCCAGGCATTGGCCGCCCAGGCGCAATATCAGCAAGCCGAGGCCAATTTGAACCAGGCGCGGGTGAACCTGTGGCGCACGGAAATCCACTCCCCGGTCAACGGTTGGGTGACCAACCTGGTAGCGCAGTTCGGCGACTATGCTAATGTCGGTCAGAATGAGATCACTCTTGTCGATGCTGATTCATTCTGGATTGACGGGTATTTCGAGGAAACCAACCTGGGCTCGATCCACGAAGGCGATCCCGCCAGGGCCAAGCTCATGGGCTACCGCCAGGTCGTGCGCGGTCATGTCCACGGCATCGCTCGCGGCATCAACGTTCCGAATGCGGCCCCGGATAGTGTAGGGCTCGCCTCGGTAAATCCGATCTTCACCTGGGTACGTCTTGCCCAGCGCGTTCCAGTGCATATTAAAATCGATCAGCTGCCGGATGGCGTGCTCCTGGTATCCGGCACAACTGCGACCGTCGAGATCGATCCAAAACCGCAACCGCCGACGCAGTGAACCATGCGCCATGGGACCTGCCTCCGGCATCCAAGGAGTACCGAAATGACCGATGTTTCCAGCTTGGACACGCAAACCGAGACGGATGTGATGGGCTATGAGCTGATCAATACGCCGTTGCTCAACAAGGGAACCGCCTTCACCGAGGCCGAACGCGACACGTTTCGCCTGCATGGGCTGCTGCCGCCGCATATCGGCACGCTCGATGATCAGGTGGAACGCCGGCTAAAAGTTCTGCACGAGCTCGAAACCAACTTCGAGCGCTATGCCTTCCTGCGCGATCTGCAGGATACCAACGAGACGCTGTTCTACGCGCTGCTCGTGCGCAACATCGAGGAGATGCTGCCGCTGGTCTACACGCCGACGGTGGGCGAGGGCTGTCAGCGTTTCAGTGAGATCTGGCGGAAACCGCGCGGCGTGTTCCTGTCCTATCCCAACAAGCACCGGATTCGCCAGATCCTGGACGACCCGCGTTTCGACCGCGTGCGCGTCATCGTCGTGACCGACGGGGAGCGGATTCTCGGCCTTGGCGACCAGGGGGCCGGCGGCATGGGCATCTCCATCGGCAAGCTGTCGCTCTATACCGGTTGCGCGGGCATCCGTCCGGAACAGACGCTGCCGGTCCTGCTCGATGTCGGGACCAACAACCAGGAGCGGCTCGACGACCCGGTATATGTCGGCTGGCGGCACCCGCGCATCACCGGCGCCGACTATGACGCATTCGTCGAGGAATTCGTCGCCGCCGTCAGCGACCGATGGCCGCATGTCCTGCTGCAATGGGAGGATTTCGCCGGCTACCACGCCGGCCCCCTGCTCGCGCGCTATCGCGACCGGCTGTGCACCTTCAACGACGACATCCAGAGCACCGCCGCGGTCGCCGCCGCCACCCTGATGGCGGCCGTCAACGTGACCGGCGTGCCACTGACCCAGCAGCGCATCGCGCTATTGGGCGCGGGTTCAGCCGGATGCGGGATTGCGGCGCTTCTCCTGCGGGCGATGGTCGAAGAAGGGGCGAGCGAGGACGAGGCACGCCGGCGCTTCTTCGCGGTGGACCGCTACGGGTTGCTGATTGACGGCATGAAAGACATCACGCTGGCCCAGCAGCCCTTCGTGCAGAGCAGGGAAGCAGTTGCCGGTTGGAAGCTGGAGAAGCCTGGCGAGATCGGTCTGCTCGACGTCGTGGTCAACGCCAGGCCGACGGTCTTGATCGGCGTTTCAGGCCAGGCCGGCGCTTTTACCGAAACGATCGTCCGCACCATGGCGCAGCATGTCGATCGGCCGATCATCTTCCCGCTGTCCAATCCCACCTCGCGCAGCGAGGCGACGGCCGAGCAGCTTATCGCGTGGACCGACGGCCGCGCACTGATCGGCACCGGCAGCCCGTTCGCGCCCGTCGAGTGGAAAGGCAGGAAGATCCCCATCGACCAGACCAACAACTCCTACATCTTCCCGGGCATGGGGCTTGGCATCCTGGCTTCCGGCGCGCGACGGGTCACCGACGCGATGTTCATGGCGGCCGCCAAGGCCGTTGCAGGGATGTCGCCGACCGCGACGGACAAGCAGGGACGGCTTCTGTCGCCGGTCAGCCGGATGCGCGAGGTTGCCGTCGCCGTGGGGAAAGCCGTCGCGCGCCAGGCGCAGGCCGACGGTGTCGCGGAGAAATGCGATGCGGCCACGCTCGACCAACGCGTCGCGGCTGGTGTTTGGGAGCCCCGTTATCGGCCCTACCAGAAGGCGGGCTGAGACGCCGGGCATGATGATCCACAACAGATCGGGAGAAGAATGATGACCGATTTTCGTATCGAATCCGACAGTCTCGGCGAGGTTCACGTTCCCGCCGACAGATTGTGGGGCGCCCAGACACAGCGCTCGCTCGAGCATTTCAGCATCGGGCAAGATCTGATTCCGCGCGAGATGATCGCCGCCTACGCCGTGCTGAAGAAGGCGGCGGCCAATGCAAATCACGCCGGCAAGCGTCTCGACGACCCGACTCATGCGCTGATCGTCAAGGTCTGCGACGAAATCCTGAGCGGCCAGCATCAGGACATGTTCCCCTTGCACGTCTGGATGACGGGCAGCGGCACCCAGTTCAACATGAACGTCAACGAGGTGATCTCCAACCGATGCTGCCAGCTTGCCGGCACGAAGCTCGGCAGCAAGACGCCGGTGCATCCGAACGATCACGTCAACATGTCGCAATCGTCAAACGATTCGTTTCCGTCGGCGATGTACATCGCCGCCGCCGTCAACGTGATCCAGCGGCTGGTCCCGGCGGTGCAGGCGCTACATGATGCGATCGCGGCCAAGGCGGCGGAGTGGGATGACATCGTCAAGATCGGCCGCACCCACATGCAAGACGCGACGCCGATCACACTTGGTCAGGAATGGTCGGGTTATGCCGGCATGCTGGCGGACGATCTGCAGCGGCTGGACGACGCGCTGCCAAGCGTCTACCGGCTGGCGCTGGGCGGCACGGCGGTCGGCACCGGCATCAATGCCGCGCCGGGCTTCGCCGAAGCGGCCGCGGCAGAAATCGCGCGGCTGACCGGGCTGCCGTTTGTCAGCGCCCCCAACAAGTTCACCGTGCAGGGCTCGCATGACGCCCTGGTGCAGCTCTCCGGCACATTCCGCACGTTGGCGGTCTCGCTCTACAAGATCGGCAACGATATCCGCCTGATGTCCTGCGGTCCGCGCGCCGGATTTGCCGAACTGCTGATCCCGGAGAATGAGCCGGGGTCATCGATCATGCCCGGCAAGGTCAACCCGACCCAGGCCGAGGCGCTGACCATGGTCGCGGTGCAAGTCATGTCGAACGACGTCGCGGTGGGTTTCGGCGGCGCCGGCGGCTATCTGGAGATGAACGTCTACAAGCCGTTGATGATCTTCAACCTGACCCACTCGATCACCCTGATGACCGACGGCTGCACGAATTTCCGGCGATTCCTGGTCGAGGGTACCAGGCCGAACCGCAAGAAGATCAAGGAATATGTCGATCGTTCCTTGATGCTTGTTACGGCACTTGCGCCGGTGATCGGTTACGACAAGGCCTCGAAGATCGCGCACCACGCGATGGACCACGACCTTACGCTGAAGGAGGCGACGTTGCAGCTTGGCTTCGTTTCGGAGGAAGAATTCGATCGCGTCGTCGATCCGGCCAAGATGGTCAGGCCGTACGTCGCCGCCGGTCCATAGCGAGGGATGGTGGGCGGGGGCGTGACAACGGTCCGGCAACGTTCCGGCCCGGTGCGGAGTGAACCGGCGGAGGTGCTGGAGCTGATTCTGCTCGCCGCCACACTCCTGTTCGTCAACGGTCAGACCACGGAACGGACGATCGAGACGACGGTGCGGCTGGCCGGTTTGCTCGGCTTTCGCGCCAACCTGCTGCCACGGTGGGGCGAACTGACCGCCATTATCGACGACGGTGACGGCTCGCGGGCCAAGACGGTCGTTGCCAACCCGTTGGGCGTGGACATGGGCAAGGTTGCCGCCGCGATGGGCGTGATCGACCAGCTTTGCGATGGGCGCATCGACACCGAAACGGCACAGGCGACGCTGGAGGCCATCCAGCGCCAGCCACCCATCGCTCTCGCGCGCTTCGCGTCTATGGCCGCGGCAGGAGCCGCTTCGCTCGGCGTGATCTTCGGAGCGGCCCATCTGCTGAGCCTGATTCTGATCGCTTTCAGCGCCGGTGCTGGGGCGTTGCTCAGACGATGGCTCGCGAGGATCAGCACCAACCCCTTCGTTCAGCCATTCTGCGCCGCTCTGCTGGCCGGCGCCATCGGCGCGGTCGTGGTCCATCTCCACCTCAGCACGATGCAGCGCCTCGTCGCGGTCTGCCCCTGCATGGTGCTGGTGCCCGGCCCGCATCTGCTGAACGGCACGATCGACCTTGCGCGGGCACGGATTGCGCTGGGCGCGTCGCGCATTCTTTATGCGTGCCTGATCGTCGTCATGATATGCACCGGTCTGTTGGTGGGATTGGCGATTGGCGGAGTTACGCTGCCGGTTTCCAGCCCGTCTGTTGCAGTACCGCTACCCTATGACGTGATCGCGGCGGGCATCGCCGTTGCCGCCTATGGCACGTTCTTCGCCATGCCGTGGCGGATGCTGCCGATTCCGATCCTGATCGGCATGGTCGCCCACGCCGCCCGTTGGGCGATGATCTCGGTCGCCGGTGGCAGCATCGAGACTGGCGCGCTCATCGCCTGTCTGTTCGTCGGAATCGTTACTACGCCGATCACCGATCGCCTGCGGTTGCCGTTCGCGGCATTTGCATTTGCCTCCGTGGTCTCGCTGATTCCGGGGGTGTTCCTGTTCCGCATGGGCGGCGGCGTCGTCGAGTTGGCCACGCTAGGCGTGACGGCACCGCCGGACCTGCTGTTGGCTACCATCGCGGACGGCTCGACGGCCATCCTCATCATGTTGGCGATGGCCGGCGGCTTGATCATTCCGAAGATGGTCATCGAGCATTTCTGTCCGGATATCGTTGGCTACCGGCGGACTTGACCATGGACCACGCCAGGCATGCCATGCGCAAAGATCGTCACGCCGCCGCGTGCGTGGCATAGTCCTGGCCGATCTCGACGCCGGTCACCTCTTAGGCGAACGACCACGGAACACCTGCCAAACCAATCTCGGCCAACCGGCCTGATGGCGGAGTCTGACGGATGAACTCATTGTCCCGATTCGGGACTTCCGAGGAGACCAGCCTCCAGGTGTTGTGGGAGGATGGCGATCGCGTTCTGTGCAGGAGGCGGCTTGATGATGCTGACGGCAACCGAAACACCGAGCTTATCGTGTTGCCCGCTACGGACCTTCCGACAGCAGCCACTCTCAATCGCCTCACTCACGAGTACGCATTGAGGGACGAACTGGACCGCGCGTGGGCAGTGCAGCCGCTGTCACTTCTGCGCGAGCACGGGCGGACTATTCTGGTGCTGAATGACCCGGGGGGCGAGCCGCTCGTCCGAATCCTCGGCGCGCCTATGGCGGTAGGACGATTCTTACACCTTGGCATCGACCTCGCTGCGGCGCTGGGCAAAGTGCACCAACGCGGCCTCGTCCATAAGGAGGTAAAGCCTTCCAATATCCTGGTGAGCGACGCGAATGGAGACGTACGGCTCACTGGCTTCGGCATTGCATCTCGGCTTCCACGCGAGCGGCTGGCGCCTGAACCTCCTGAATTGATCGCGGGGACGCTCGCTTACATGGCGCCTGAACAGACCGGGCGGATGAACCGTTCCGTCGACTCTCGCAGCGATCTGTACTCGCTCGGTGTCACTTTTTACCAGATGCTCACAGGGAGTCTTCCTTTTACGGCCGCTGATCCCATGGAGTGGATCCACTGCCATATTGCCCGAAACCCGGTGCCGCCCAGCGAGCGTTTGAAGAACATCTCATCCACTCTCTCTGCAATTGTCATGAAGCTTCTCGCCAAGACGGCTGAGGAACGCTACCAGACGGCGGCCGGCGTCGAGAGTGATCTCCGCCGTTGCCTTGCTGCGTGGCAAGATCAAGGCCGTATCGACGAATTCCCTGTGGGCGAACACGACACGCCGGACCGGCTACATGTTCCGGAGAAACTGTACGGCCGCGCGCGCGAGATCGACACTTTGCTCGCCTCCTTCGATCGCGTCGTAGCGACTGGCACGCCGGAGTTAGTGCTCGTCTCTGGGTATTCTGGTGTTGGCAAGTCCTCGGTCGTCAATGAGCTGCACAAGATGCTCGTTCTGCCGCGTGGGCTGTTTGCTTCGGGCAAGTTCGACCAATACAAACGCGACATCCCGTATGCCACTTTGGCGCAAGCCTTCCAGAGCCTGGTTCGTCCGCTGCTGGGTAAGAACGAAGGCGAGCTGAACATTTGGTGCGATGCCCTGCGTCAGGCATTAGGACCGAACGGACGGCTCATCGAAGACCTGATCCCGGAACTTAAGCTCATCATAGGCGAGCAGCCGCCCGTGCCTGACCTGCCTACGCAGGATGCGCAAGGCCGCTTCCAGTTGGTATTCCGCCGATTCATCGGCGTATTCGCACGACCAGAACATCCGCTAGCCTTGTTCCTCGACGATTTGCAATGGCTGGACGCGGCAACGCTGGATTTGCTCGAGGATCTGGTGACGCAGCCGGATGTGCGGCACCTGATGTTGATCGGTGCCTACCGAGACAATGAGGTGGATTCCACCCATCCGCTGATGCGCAAGCTCGTGGAAATCCGCAAGACCGGATCGATGGTCCAGGAGATCATCCTGGCGCCGCTCGGTCTTGAAGACCTGACACAGTTGGTTGCGGATTCCCTGCACTGCGAACCGGAACGCGCCGCTGCTCTGGCGCAACTGGTGCACGAAAAGACGGCGGGCAACCCATTCTTTGCCATTCAGTTCGTTTCGGCGCTAGCCGAAGAGGGGATGCTCACATTCGATCACGCCGGGGCCCGATGGGTCTGGGACCTGCAGCGTATTCATGCCAAGGGTTATACAGACAACGTTGTGGATCTGATGGTCAGCAAGTTGCATCGACTGCCCATCAGGACGCAAAAAGCATTGCAACAGCTTGCCTGTTTGGGTAACAGCGCGACGTTTGCCGTGATGTCCATGGTCTATCAGGATTTAATGCAGGATGTGCACGACGACCTTTGGGATGCCGTCAGGACTGGGCTCGTTTTCCGCTTAGAGGGCGGCTACAAGTTCCTGCATGATCGCGTCCAGGAAGCGGTATATTCGCTGATACAAGAAGGCGCGCGTGCCGCTTTCCACCTTCGAATTGGCCGCCTCCTTGCGTCGCAGACCGCGCCGGTTGAGATTGAAGAGACGATCTTCGAGATCGTCAATCAGTACAATCGCGGTTCGCACCTGATCGACACTTCAGACGAACGTGAGCGGGTCGCGCAATTGAACTTCATTGCGGGCAGGCGCGCCAAGGCTTCTACCGCGTATGCGTCTGCGCTTGCATACCTCGTTGCCAGCCGCGCCCTACTGACTGAGGAGACCTGGGATCGCAACTACGATCTGATCTTCACGATAGAACTGCACATGGCCGAGTGCGAATTGCTCACCGCGGATATGGCGGCAGCGGAACGCCGGCTTTCAATGCTGGCGCAATACGCCAGAACCGTGCACCACGTCGCCGCGGTCGCGCGTTTGCGCCTGACGCTTTATACCACTTTGGATCAAAGTGATCGCTGTGTTCAGGTATGCCTTGAGTATCTCCAACAGGGCGGCACGTATTGGTCACCTCATCCGTCGGCAAATGAGGTGGACCGCGAAGTACGAGCGGATCAGGTTGCATCTTGGTGATCGCACAACTGAAGAGATCATTGATTTGCCCCTGATGAGCGACCCGGAATCCCTTGCGCAACTTGATGTTCTGACAGAGGTCGTGACACCTGCGCTGTTTACCGACGCGAACCTTTTGGCGCTGGCTATTTGTCGCATGATTAATCTCAGTCTGGAACATGGCAACAGCGACGGGTCGTGTTTCGCTTATGTTTGGCTTGGCATGATCGCCGGCCCCCGCTTTGGTGACTATCGGGCGGGATTTCGGTTCGGCCAGCTCGGCTACGATCTGGTAGAGAAGCATCGATTGCATCGGTTCCAGGCTCGTACGTATATGTCCTTCGGGAATCTCGTCATGCCATGGACGAGGCATATCCGGACCGGTCGCGATTTAGTGCGTCGTGCCTTCGATGCCGCGTACAAAATTGGTGATCTCACTTTTGCGGCGTATAGCTGCAACAATCTGAATACAAATCTTATCGCAACCGGAGACCCGCTCGGCGATGTGCAGCACGAAGCAGAGAACGGCCTCGACTTTGCACAGAAAGCGCGATTTGGTCTGGTCATCGACATCATCACGACCCAACTCCGGCTGATTCGCACTCTCCGCGGCCTGACGCCCATATTCGGCTCTTTTGACGATACCCAATTTGATGAGGTTCAGTTCGAGAGCCATTTGGCGGGTGACCCGCGTTTGGCCCTTCCCGAATGCTGGTATTGGATCCGCAAGCTGCAAGCTCGTTTCTTCGCGGCAGACTATTCGTCGGCGATCGAGGCATCATTAAGGGCTCAACAGCTGCTTTGGACGTCGCCGTCATTTTTTGAAGTGGCGGAGTATGAATTCTACAGCGCGCTATCCTGGGCGGCGCAATGCGGATTTGCACAGGTCAACCCCGGCCCGAGACATGGCGAGGCGCTGGCCGCTCATCACAGGCAGCTCGCACAGTGGGCCGAGAACTGCCCGGAGAATTTTGAAAACCGGGCAGCGCTGGTGGGCGCCGAGATCGCTCGTATCGAAGGCCGCGAGCTTGATGCCATACACCTCTACGAAAGGGCCATCGGTTCGGCGCGGGAGAACGGTTTCATCCAGAACGAGGCGCTTTCCAACGAGCTGGCAGGCCGCTTCCTGTTGGACCGTGATCTTGCAACCGCTGGCTACGCCCATCTTCACAACGCACGCGCCTGCTATGCGCTGTGGGGTGCCGCCGGCAAGGTAACCCAGTTGGAACAGCTCTATCCGCGTCTAGCCACGGCCGAACCCTATCGCCCGGGGATGAGCAGCCCGACAGCCCAGCAATTGGACGTTACCGCAGTTGTCAGGGCTTCGCAGGCCGTCTCCAGCGAGATCGTCTTGCCCAAATTGGTGGAGACGCTGATGACGCTTGCGCTCCAGGATGCTGGCGCAAATCGCGGCCTGCTGATCCTGCCGCAAGATGGTGAGTTTCGCATTGAGGCGGAAGCGCTGACGAGCGGCGACAAGGTGGGCGTGGCGCTGCGGCAGGCGCCGATCGCTGATCCGGCGTATCCCGAGAGCGTGCTGCGCTACGTCATCCGTACGCACAAAAGCGTGATTCTTGATGATGGCACCAAGGCCGCTCTCTTCTTGAATGACGAATACCTCCAACGCCAGCGACCAGGATCGGTCCTGTGCTTGCCGCTAATGAGGCAGGGTCGGTTGACTGGCCTGCTCTACCTCGAAAATACCCTTACCACGCATGCCTTCACATCAGATCGGGTCGCGGTGCTCGAAGTTTTATCGGCGCAGGCGGCGATCTCGCTCGAGAACACCCGTCTCTATGGCGATCTTCAGGAGCGCGAGGCGAAGGTTCGGCGCCTGGTCGATTCCAACATTATCGGAATTTTCATGTGGGACCTCCAAGGTCATATTACTGACGCAAATGAAACGTTCCTCGGCTTGATAGGATTCGATCGCGACGATCTGGTCTCGGGTCGCGTGCGCTGGACGACGCTGACGCCCGCCGAGTGGAGCAACGCTGACCAACGGTCCGTGGCGGAATTGAAGGACAACGGCACCGCCCACCCATACGAGAAGGAGTTCTTCAGGAAAGACGGCAGCCGCGTGCCCGTGCTGGTCGGCGCGGCCGGGTTTGGCGAACGGCAAGACGAGGGCGTGGCCTTCGTGGTCGACCTGACGGAACGCAAGCGGTCCGAGCAGGAGCTGCGCGAAAGCGAGCGGCGATACCGCGAGGTTCAAATGGAGATGGCACATGCGAACCGCATTGCAACGATGGGACAGCTATCCGCCTCGATTGCTCATGAAGTCAACCAGCCGATAGCAGCGGCGGTCACCAACGCCCAGGCCGCCTTGCGCTGGCTCAGCGCCGAACCGCCCAATGTGGATGAGGTCCGACAGACACTGGGACGCATTGTCGCAGACGGCATTCGAGCCAGCGAGGTCATCAGGCGGATCCATGCCCTGGTCAGGAAGACGCCGCAACGGAAGGACAGCCTGGAGATCAACGAAACGATTCTCGAGGTCATCGGCCTGACGCGCGGTGAAGTGGCGAAGAATTGCATCACTGTGCGTACAGAACTCGAGGAGCGATTGCCGCTCATTCAAGGCGATCGGGTACAGTTGCAGCAGGTAATCCTCAATTTGATCATCAACGCCATCGAGGCGATGACCGACACCGACGTGGGGTCTCGAGAATTGCAGATCAACACCAGCCGAACCGAGCCCAACATTGTCTTCGTCGCCGTGCGGGACTCGGGTCCGGGGTTGGATCCTGCAAATGTCCAGCGCATCTTTGAGGCATTCTACACAACCAAGCCCGACGGCTTAGGAATGGGCCTATCTATCTGCCGGTCGATCATTGAAGCTCATGGTGGACGATTGTGGGTGACCGCGAACCTGCCCAATGGTGCCGCCTTTCAGTTTACGTTGCCTGCGGAAGTGTACGGCTCATGAGTCCCTTCAGCCGGGTTTCACCGCTGCAGAGCCGAGCGGACGCATCGAAGCAGGTCGTCTTCCGCAAACGGCTTGCTCAGGTAGCAAATCACGCCGTTGTTCAGGGCGCGGGCGCGCATGCTATCCTCGGGGTAGGCCGTGATCAGGATCGTCGGAATGGCATGGCCTGATTCCACCAGGCGATCGTACAGCTCCAACCCGGTCATTGCGGGCATGTGCACGTCCGCGATCAGACAGGACGTCTCACGGAGACGAACCGATTCCAGGAAACCCTGCGCTGATGGGAAAGCCTCGATCGTGAACCCTAGCGATCTCAGGAGTCCCCTTAAAGCCTCGCGAACGAATTCATCGTCATCGATGATCGAGATCAGCGCGTTTTCGGACAATGTGGCCTCCGGCATTCAATTCGGGACTACCACTGGCGAGGCGTGCCAAGCCATTGCGTCAGCGCTTGATCGAGCGGGCCTAATGAAGGGTGGTCCATGGGGCCGGTAAAGACCATTATACTTTGGTTTAGCTCGCACGGATTGGGCAACGATGACTGAGGCGGCGCCTACTGTCCTGATCATCGATGACGACCCCGCAATCCGTGGGGCCCTCGAGAATTTGCTGCGATCGGTCGGTTTGAGTGTCAAATCCTTCGCATCTGTGCCGGAATTCCTGCAGGCGGGACGCCCGGACGGCCCCACCTGCCTGGTGCTCGATGTGAGACTGCCAGGACCAAGCGGTCTCGATTTTCAGCGTGAGCTCCTGGCGACGAACATTCATCTCCCGATCATCTTCATCACCGGCCACGGCGACATCCCGATGTCGGTGCAGGCAATGAAGGGGGGTGCGATCGAATTCCTGACCAAGCCGTTCCGCGACCAGGACCTGCTCGACGCGATCCAGCTCGGCCTTGCGCGCGATCGCGAGCGGCGCGAGACCGAAAGCACGCTGGCCGCATTGAGCGAACGCTTCGAGACGCTGAGTCCTCGCGAACGCGACGTCATGGCCCAGGTCGTGAAGGGTCGACTTAACAAACAGATCGCCGGCGACTTGGGCATCAGCGAGATCACGGTGAAAGTCCATCGCGGCCAGGTGATGCGAAAAATGCAGGCTTTATCTTTGCCCGATCTTACGCGAATGGCGGACAGGCTCAAGCTTGTCACGGATAAGCCCCGATACACCAAGGTATAGGTCCCCCTCCACTTTTCGGTGATCCCACTTTCTGAGTATTCAATGCCCGAATGATCGACTCTTCGGGAGGCACCATCGCTGGGTCAATTACTAGGGCGGCTGGCATAAACCAAGGTGTAATCGCCATCACCCACGGTGATATCGCCACACTACGCATGTGCAATAGAACGCGCCGACCCGCGCCATTAAGTTGTGCGCAAGTTCATCTCGGGGTGAGCAATGCCCTTTCCGCAAGCGAGACCTGCGACAATCTCTCCGGCCTCACCGCGATGGCCGGCAGAGTTGTCTACGGTGCTGGAGATATTGCCGCACTGGACGACGGCGCATCGTCGTCCACGTGGCGGATTGCTCGCCGGCGCGAGCATTCGCAGACAGGGCCGCGCGCGTTCTCAGTAGGGGGATCATGACCATGTCCAAATGCGATGTTCCGAATACGGTACGGTTTGGCCGTTTTCGCCTCGACCGGCATCGCCATGAACTTCTCGCCGACGGAGTGCCCGTGCCTATCGGCAGCCGGGCACTCGATGTCCTCATCGTTCTGACCGAGGCAAACGGCAAACTTGTCACCAAGGACGATTTGATGAGCCGCGTGTGGTCAGGAGCGGTGGTCGAGGAGAATACCCTGCAGTTCCAGATTTCGACGTTGCGCAAGGCGCTGGGGCCTGATCGGGATTTCATCAAGACGATTTCCGGTCGCGGTTATCGTTTCATCGCAGACGTCTCGATGTCTCCCGACCCAGGCGCAATCTCGCTCGCCCGACACGGCGATTCACCGCCTTCCACCAGCGCCGCCGCGCCAACGTCCGATCTCACCGGCCGCGAGGCGACCCTCGCGGAACTCGCGGATCTTGTCGCGGCACATCGGCTTGCCACTCGGGCCGGTGCTGGCATCGACAAGACCGGACCGGGCATGGCGCTGCGACGGCGCTTGTTGGCGGAATTTGCCGACGGGGCGTGGATCACCGCCTTGGGGTCGTTGCCGGACCTTGAGCTTGTCTTGCCCAGCGTCGCGACCGTACTTGGGTTGGCCGAAGCGGACGCGGCCACTTCAAAAGGCCTGACGACAGCGCTCGGTCCGAGGCCCTTGCTGTTCCTGCTGTCAATCGGCACCGAAATCCCACCCTAGCCCGCATTTCTTATACTCTCGCGGGCGCTGGCTTGGTCCTTGTCGCGCCAGCAGGTTTTCGCACCTCGCTTAAACTCATTCGGCCAATACACCCGGTATTGGCGGTGGCGCGAAAACCTGTCGGCGCAGCAGTGCCCAACACTGCCCTGGGCCACAATCCGCAACAGTATGAGAAATGTTGGCTAAGCTGGGCAGTGGGGGCGACCTCGTTCATTCGCGCAGCTCGGTCGAGATGCAGCGCGAGCGTCGTCTTGCTCCAGAGCCTTCGCGAAGCGCCACGCATCCGGATCAGTCGTCACCGGAGGCGGCGATCGGATGCGCGGCCGGTCGGCGGCCGCGCACCTGTGCCAGGGCCGCGAGCAGCGCCGGAACAAAAACCAGGCTCGCCACCAGCGTGCAACCGAGGCTGATGAGCAGCAGCGCGCCCATCGACGCCGTTCCGGGCTGTCCCGAAAGGGCAAGCGAACCGAAAGCGGTGCCGGTGGTAAGAGCGGAGAACGCCACCGCCCGTGCTGTCGCCGAGGCCAGCATCTGCCGCCGGCCGGCGCGCCAGTTCATCACGAAATAGATGTTGAACGAGACGCCGACTCCCAGCAGCAGCGGCAACGCGATGATATTGGCGTAGTTCAGAGGAAGCCGCAGCAGCACCATTACCAGCACAGTAAGCGCAGCCGAAAGCAGCAGTGGTGCCAGAACCAGCGCCGCGTCGCGCAGCCGGCCGAGCGCCACGACTAGGATCACCGCAATCGCGAGCAGCGCCGCCATAGCGGCGGAGCGAAACGCGCCGACGATGGTGTTGCTCGTCGCCACCACTGTCACCGCCGTGCCACCCGCATCGGGTGCCAAACGTGTCACTTCCGCGACGAACCGGTGCAGCCCCTGGCTGTTGCGCGCGGCAGCCATCGGCAGCACCTCTACCCGTGCCTGCCCGTCTGGCAGGACCCAGTTTCGCGCAATATCCGGCGGCACCGACGAGACCTTAGCCGGCGTGGCGCCAAGCGCGGTGCGCAGCTGGTCAAGTTCAAGCGGCAGGAACCGCGTCAGCGCGCCACCGACCGCACTCACCGTGCTATCGGGCGCACTCGACACTTCCCGCAGATCGCCGGCGATGGCGTTCAGCGGATCACCTGGGGGAAGCAGGTGCAGGGCCGGATCGATCTGTGCCTGTGCGGCGCGCGCGGCGGCGCGGATTTCGGCCGCCGTCGCCGGCCGCGGGTCGGCTGGCGGCAGCAGGGTCGGTCCCAGAATGCCCGCCGTGTCAGCGACCAGCGGCAGGTTCGCAGTCTGCTCCGCCGGCACAAAGCTCTCGATCGTGAGGACGCTGGAGACCGTCGGCAAGCGCCGCAGCTTCTCGGCCAGCGCGCGCGCCTCGTTTACGTTACGGGCAAGGATATCGATGCTGTAGGGGTTGCTCAGCGGCTGGTTCATCAGATCGCGCAACGTCCGCATCGCTTCAGTATTTGGGCTCTGGGTGTCCAGCGGATCGGAATCGAACGTGAGCCTCGGCGCGAGCGCCAGCGCCAGCACAACCAGCACCCCAAACCCCATCAGGACCTGTCCGTGCCAGCGTGTGAGGAACGTATCCGCCCTTCGTCCCCAGGCGAAGCCGACCTCGGCACGCTCGTCGCGTGCGCGGCAGACGGTGATCGCCGCGGGCAGGAAGGTCATCGTGCAGAGGAACGCGATCAACATTCCGGTACCGGCGATCAGCCCCAGCTCGGCGACGCCGCTGAAGTCGGTCGGCACGAATGCAAGAAACCCTGCCGCCGTGGCAAGCGCCGCGACAAGGATAGCGCTGCCCGCACGCCGCGCGGTCATGCGCAGTGCCTCTGCCTGGTCGCCGGCGTCGTGTCTGGCCTCGCGGAAGCGGACGGCGAACTGGATGGCGAAGTCCACGGCGATGCCCACGAACAACACGCCAAATCCCACGGAAACCAGGTTGAGCGTGCCGACCGCCGTCGCCGCGAACAGCAGTGTCAGCATCAGTCCGAGACCGAGCGTCCCGAGGATCGGCACGATCAGGCGCCAGGTCCGGACCGCGAGAACGAGCCAGAGCGCGATCATAGCGACGCTGCCGATGAGCCCGGTGACGGTGCCCTCGGCGACCGTCGAGAACTGGACGTCAGCCAGCGCCACCGGCCCGGTGATGCGCACGCGCGCCGCGCCGCTCTGCACGAACGGAAGTTTCGCTGCCGCGGCGCGGATCGCCGCGGTCGCTGCGCCACCCGGCTGCAGGGAGTGGAAATCGAGTCGCGGCTTGAGGAGTACGAATTGATACTTGCCGCCGAGATCGCCGAGCCCACCACTCAGCATCTGCTGCCACGACAGAGGCTGCGCATGACCCGCAAGCGCCGCCGCCATTGCCGTGTGGAACGACTGAAGTTCCCCGCGATAGGGCGCAAGGTCGGCATCGGCGTGCGTCACACCCTGCCCGAGCAGCCCGAGCGCGGAGAACAGGCCCCGCGCGGTGGGGTCCGCCGAAAGCGTACCCAGGAACGGCTGCGCATCGATCGTCTGGTTCAGCAGGCGTGTGAGTTCAGGCGTCGACAGGAACAGCAACCCTTCCTTCTGAAGGTAGGGCGACGCGCTCGGCCGGCTCACCATGCTGAAAAGTGCCTGGTCGGGACTGAGCGCACGCGCGAGGCCGCGCGCGGTTTCCTCCGCCTCTTCCGGCACTTGCGCATCGATCACAGCGACAAGCAGCCCCTGGAATTGCGGGAAGGCGCGGTCCAGTGCCATCGCCCGCTGGCGCCAGGGAAGTGATGCGGAAAACATCTGGTCGGTGTCGGTGTTCACGCCCAGGTGGCCGCTGGCATAGAAGCCAGAACCCGCAGCGAGCAGTATACCAAGCAGCACCACTGTCCAGGCACGCCGGCGGCACACATCGACGACACGAACGAGCGCGTGTTGCAGGAACGACGCGCCGGAACCTGCGCCTTTCATCCCAGCATGCCGCCAGAGAGGTTACCGACCTTGTGGTTGAGTCCGTCGGCCAACGCCGACGCACCACCGGCCCTGAGCAATTCGCGAAAATCCGAGCGCTGCACGGCAACGCGGCTGATCGAGCCGTCCGTCAGCACGTCCATCGCCTGCCATCCCGCCGGGAAGCGCCGCATGACGTAATCGAGCTTGATCGGCGAATTATTGGTGCGGAGCATTTGACTCTGCACCACTACCTCGCTGTCTCCAACAGCGCGGACCGCAGGCGAAACCTGGAAACTCTGGCCATTGTAGCTGTTGAAGTTCGCGACGTAGCTCGAAACGGTGTAGCGGCGGAATGCCGTCGTGAGCGTGGCCTTCTCTGCCTCTGGCAAGGTCGTCCAGGAGAGACCGATCGAGGCCGCAAGTACCGCTTCAAGGTTGAAGACCTGCTCGACCACCGGGGCGAGCGCGTTATAACGTTGCGCAAACGGCGTGCCGCCGGCCGCTTTCGTCGACGCAAGCAAGGCGTCGTTAAGCTGCTCGACCGGAGCGGTCGGGGAGTCGCGCGTGCTTTGGGCGCTGGCCGGCCGCCATGTGGTGGTGGCGACCGAAGCGGCGATTGCCAGACCCAGCAGACCGCGACGTCCGATCGGGGGGATATGGTGCGCCATGATGGTTCTCCTTCAGACCGATGCCAACGTTCACGCCAGACCGCATTCAGCGGTCAGCTGTCCGGTGAACCGGTGCCAAATCTGGGTGGCACCCAGCAGTGGGAAGCCGATGAAGCCGCGCAGGTGCAGGTTGCCGCCTTCACCCAACCACAGCTTTGCTTGATACGTGGCTCCGTCGCGCGGGTCTGTGATCTGGCCCACCCAGGTGCCGTCCGCGGCGGGTTTTTCATTCGTGATGATGGTCAGTCCACATTGCGGACGCCCGTGCACATCGGTCGGCATTGCGTCCGTCGGATCGCGGTCGATGCCGACGATCCGGCCGCAGAGCGCGTCGCCGCATTGTGCGATCGCGACGACGCCGTGGCCATTTGCCGTCGACCACGTGCCGAGAGGGCTGTCCGTCGGCGCCGCCGATGCCGACGACACAATCAATCCGATTGCGAGCAGGGCTGCGCAACAAACAAGTGCGTATGACGTGGTGCGCCGAGACATTGGACTCATCTCCGCTTGGCGGACGCGGGGGCATATGGTTCGCCGGCGGCGTCACGCTAATGCCGATCCCGACATAAGATATGTGCTCTGGGCGGATGAAGTGATCGCCACGCACGGTCTTGCAGACCATACGGCGCGGTACTATGTATGGCAGGTGGCACGAACCGGCATCGGCGGGCGTGGTGGGGCTTCGCTTGGCCTCTTCATAATCGCTGCGCGTTTGTTCTGTCGTGCCCGGGGCACGTGATCCGGCTGCCGATGCCTAATGGTGGCCCACACGTTCAGCTGGTCGCTTCATCGACGCCAAGCGACAGCCACTCCCTTGCCATCGGCAGGCGATCCAGGTTCCGTCTGCAATTCGGCATGCCACCCGAGTTTGTTGTCTATCGGCCGGCAGCTTGGTCGTCTGTTCCATTCATGATGGTGGCAGAAGGCACGGGAATTGGCCGGCCGAATTTGCCAAGCCACTCCTAACCGCCATTAGCCGCCGTATGGGACGTAACCGTATCCGGCGTAGCCGGGGCCATAATAACCGCCGTAGCAGCCATACGGGGCATAGCCGTACGCGTAACAGCCCGGGACATAGTAACCGCTGTAACCGGAATATGGCCGGAACCCATGAAGGTCGCGACCAGCGAAGCGGCCTACCCTGCCAGGGCCACCGCGAAAACCTCCGAAGCTGCCGTGGTATCCCCCACCGCCACCGTGGAAACCTCCACCGCCGTGGAAACCTCCGCCGCCGCCACCGCGAGCTTCCGCGGGGCCAACCGCAACCGCGGAGGCGAGCGCGATTGCCGTGATCGCCGTTGCCATTGCCAATTTGTGGGTCATTGGATTTTCCATTTCGATCATGATGTCCGATTTGGCCTCGGGCAAAGTTATATGTACGCACGGGCTTCGCTGATCGTTTATGCTAAAGGCAGATAAGTGTTGTGTCGGAATCAGGGCTTTGCTCGGAAAGCTGGTTCCCATGTTCTAGCGCCGGCCCGCGGCGACAAATAAGTTGGGGCGCTATAAGGTGAGGCGTGCGCCTCGTTGGCTCCGCCGAGTTTTCCTTGCCTCTCCATTGTCCAGGCCATGCGTTGGGTAGCTGAACCGCCGAGGTGCTACGCCGCCAACACACGCAATCGCCGCTCGGCGATCTGCGCCTTCATCGCCTTCTGCAACTTCTCGAAGGCGCGCACCTCGATCTGCCGCACCCGCTCGCGTGAGATGTTGTATTCCTGCGACAGGTCCTCGAGCGTCGCCGGTTCGTCCTTCAACCGGCGCTCTTCCAGGATGCGGCGTTCGCGCGCATTCAACGTCTGCAGCGCGGGGGCCAGCAGGGCCTGCCGTCCGGTCAGTTCCTCATGCTCGCCGATCGAGGTCTCCTGGCTCTCCGATTCGTCGACCAGCCAGTCCTGCCACTCGCCCTCGCTGTCGGCGCGCACCGGCGCATTCAGGCTGTGATCGGGTGCGGCGAGGCGGCGGTTCATGCTGACCACATCCTGTTCCGGCACCGCCAGCAGGGTGGCGATCTTGCTGACCTGTTCCGGTTTCAGGTCGCCGTCCTCGATCGCCTGCATCTGGCCCTTCAGCCGCCGCAGGTTAAAGAACAGCTTCTTCTGTGCGGCCGTGGTGCCGATTTTCACCAGCGACCAGCTATGCAGAATGTACTCTTGGATCGCCGCACGGATCCACCACATGGCGTAGGTAGCCAGACGGAACCCGCGCTCCGGGTCGAAGCGCTTCACCGCCTCCATCATCCCGACGCTGCCCTCGCTGATCAGGTCGCCAACAGGCAGGCCGTAACCGCGATAGCCCATGGCGATCTTGGCAACGAGGCGCAGATGTGAGGTGACCAGCTTGTGAGCCGCGTCGAGATCATTCCGGTCACGCCAGAGATGCGACAGGGCAACCTCCTCCTGTAGCGACAGCATGGGAAACTTGCTGATCTCGCGAAGGTAGCGCGTCAGATTGCCGTCAACGCTGGTATTGAGGACGGTAGAGGCCATAACCGTCTCCTTTTGCTCGGTCCGGTGACTGGTCCTGTCCGGAATGGCAAGGGCAGTCGTACCGCGGTTGAATGATGTTCGGTGACGGCAATGTCGCCGTCCCGGGTCCGCTGTGCCAATGCGACGTTTGAATGGTGCTATGCCGCCAAAGCATTGTCCGTCGTTCCACGCGGGAGGCGACAATCGGTTATTCGTAATGTGCATGGGCCGTGTCCCGCGCATACCGGTGTGACTGGATCATTCTGTCTTTTATTCCAGTCCGTCGGATCCAAATAATGCTCCGTGCCACCCAGGCGCGGTCCACGCGGCGTGGAACAGGCTGCACCTGCCAAGCGGCCCCGTGAGCGGCGAACGACCTGGGTGTTTACGTGAGAGGTGCAATCATGAAACGATTTTCATCCCGCGTGACAGTGGCGGCTCTGGCGGTCGCACTGCTCGCGGCACCCGCCACTGCTTTCGCCCGAGAGCAGGTGCCAGCCCGTAACGCCAATGTCTGGGACTGGCGCGCGCACCAACCAACCGAGGCGCAAGTGGTACACAACGAAGAGGCGGCCGGGGTAGCACCGACGCCATCGCAGCGTGACTCGGCGGCGGCCACGGTGGACCAACTCTATCGACAGCTACAGGGTGGTTCACACAGCTGATTGTTGTGTGCCGGGGGGACCGCGCGCGTCCGTCGCACAACCGGGAGCAGCGTTGGTGCGTGATGTTGGGCCTGCACGAGGCGGCGAACCGCTTGGGCGCCTAACATCACGCACCAAACAATAGATGGCGAAGGAATTGGTGCGATCGAACGCCCTTAATCCCCGAGCCACGGCGGACCAGCCTACCGGACGAGTGGCCAGTTCGTCGGCCGCCCGGTGTCCGTGTTAGCGGCCACCGTACAACTGAGACCGGCCTCTCTGTCCCCGCTTAGCGCGGCCCAGGTGGTGATCGTCGTGATCCACCTCATCGAATTTCAGCATGGTCCCATGCCAATTATTGTGATTGCCGGGTCGCTTACAGGGACCAACTGGGACCGCGGCGATGAACGCCACCGACAGATGATGCATCGCGCAACATGCGCAACAGGAGAACACCATGAAGACCATGTTCCTCACCCTCGCGGCCGTTCTGGGCGTCGCGCTTGGGACTGCCACGCTGATCCCCGCGGCACACGCCTCCAGCGTGTATGACCAGGGTAGTGATCACCGTCCGCCGGCGGCCTACAACAACGGCTGAGCCCCTGGTGACAGTGATTGAAAGTATCCCGAGCAGGAGCCCGACAATGACCCCCACCATCCTGGTTGCTTTTGGCGCTTTGGTGGTGGCGTCGTTGGTCGGCGTCCTGCTGGCACCGTCGGATTATTCGCCTAGACAGACTTTCTTGCGCTCGCAGTGGCCAACCCATCCGCACCGGCTATCACACGATTGGGCGGCGGCCGCGTTCGGAAGCCTCTTCAATGCAACGGGCCCGTGATTGATCGGACCATTGCAGTCCCCCCACGCCTGACGGGCGCCATTGAAGGGGTCGCAGAACGAGCACACGGCTCGGCATCGCGTGATTGCGATTTATGTCACATGTGCATCGTTATGTGTGTCCTGCCGGTCGCACTGCTGCGCTACAAAGCGCGCCAGGGCGGCTTTCAAGCGTGTCCGACAACAGGGTGCGGGCTTGGCTATCTCAGCCCGTGCCAGTCCACATCATGAGTGTTCACGCGCGCAATGATTGCGAAACGGCGGTTGCCTCGATCTCCACCAACGCCGCCGGCTCCACCAATTGCGACACGCCGATCACCGACATGGTCGGGAAGTGCTTGCCGATGATGCGGCGGTAGGCGGTGCCGATCGCGATCTGGTTCTTACGATAGGCGCGCAGGTCGGTGACATACCAGGTCAGCCGCACCAGATGCCGCGGCGCCGCGCCAGCCTCAGCCAGCAGGGTCACGATGTTGGTCAGTGCCTGATCCACCTGGCCCGCCATGCCGTCCGCGAAACGTCCCTGCGCGTCCCAACCCACCTGGCCGGCGAGGAAGATGGTCTCGCCGACGGCGACGATCCCGTTCGCATAGCCGCGCGGGCGTGGCCAGGATGCGGGCTGCAGCACACGCTGGCCGGTTTCGTTTTGATCGCTCATCCGATTTTCCCCCGGACTCAATCGCCCTTGAACTCCGGCCGCCGCCTGGCGGCGAAGGCCTCGAAGGCGCGGCGAAAATCCTCGGTCGCCATGCAGATCGCCTGAGCCTGCGCCTCCGCCTCGATGGCGCTATCGATGTCCATGCTCCACTCGCGGTGCAGCATCGTCTTGGTGATGCCATGGGCGAAGGTGGGACCATCGGCAAGCTGCGCCGCCATCGCGTGGGCGGCGGTCAGCACCTGTCCCGGCGCATGCAGCGCGTTGAAGAAGCCCCAGCGTTCGCCCTCTTCCCCGTCATTGCGCGGCCGGAGTAAAGCAGATCCGCCGCGCGTCCCTGGCCGATGATGCGCGGCAGGATCGCGCAGGCACCCATGTCGCAACCCGCGAGGCCGACGCGAGTGAACAGGAATGCCGTGCGGCTCTCGGCAGTCGCATAACGCAGGTCCGCCGCCATCGCCAGGATCGCGCCCGCCCCAGCGCACACGCCCTCCACCGCCGCAATGATCGGCTGCGGACAGAGCCGCATCGCCTTCACCACGTTGCCCGTCATCCGGGTGAAAGCCAGCAACTCCGGCATCTTCATGCGGGTCAGCGGTTCGATGATCTCGAACACGTCGCCACCGGAACAGAAATTGCCGCCCGCCCCGGTGATGACCACCACCTTGATGGTCTGGTCGAGCGCCAGCGCACGGAACGTGTCACGCAACTCGGCATATGAATTGAAGGTGAGCGGGTTCTTTTTCTCCGGACGATCGAGCGTGATGGTCGCGACCTTGCCAGCGACCTCCCAGCGGGAATGCTTGCCTGGCTGCGGTGTCATCTCATACCTCTCCGTAAGCGACGGCGATTGCCTGGCCGGTCATTGCGCCAGCGTCGCGCCGGCACAGGAACGCCACCACTTCGGCCACTTCCTGCGGCTGCAACCAGCCGTCCGGCGGGATTGCCAGACGCCAACTTGCTGCGTGCCTCGTCCTCTGAACGTCCTCCGGCGGCGGCGATAGTTGCCACCGCGCGGGACAGCATGTCGGTGTCGGTGAAGCCCGGGCAGACCGCGTTCACCGTGATGCCGTCTTTCACCGTTTCCAGTGCGAGTGCGCGGGTGAAGCCGACCAGCGCGTGCTTGGCGGCGGCATAGGCGGTGACATAGGCGTAGCCCTTCAGGCCGGCGGTGCTGGCGATGTTGACGACACGCCCAAAGCCCCGCGCGCGCATGCCAGGCAGCACGGCCTGACAGGCGGCGACCGCGGACAGCAGGTTCACCGCGAGCATCGCCTGGAAGTCTTTCACGTCGTGTTTCGCGAACGGCTTGGAGATCGCTGCCCCGGCGTTGTTCACCAGGATGTCGCACGGACCGAGCGCGGTGATCGCCGAGGTAAGTGCTTCCGGATCGGTAACGTCGGCGACAGCGTAACGAGCACCGAGTTCACCGGCGGCGCGCTGCAACGCCACGACATCGCGGCCAATCAAGGCAATGGCCGCGCCGTCGGCGGCAAGCCGACGGGCGATGGCCAGCCCAATTCCTTTGGCGCCGCCTGTGACAATGGCGTTGTGGGCTGTGGAAGCTGAACCGGTCATGACCGGGATTGATCCGGCCATCTGCGCTTCGCCCGCGGTGCATGGATGGACGGGTAAAGCCTGGCCATGACGGGAAGCGGGTTGGCTTCGTGTCCGACCGCCGAGCGCAGACGAGGCATGCGAGTGTCGGTCATATCACCGCCGAATAATCCGTTTCCGTGCGCCGTGTCAGCCGCTCGATCTGCGCCTTCCCGGCCAGATACTGCTTCGGCCACCACTGATCGGCGTAACCCAGCCCGGCGGCGGCGCGCAGTGCGAAATGCGGGTCGGACAAATGCGGCCGGGCCAGCGCGCACAGATCGGCACGACCGGCGGCGATGATGGCATTCAGGTGGTCTGGTTCCGTAATATTCCCCACCGCCATCGTCGCAATGCCGGTTTCATTCCGGATACGGTCGGCGAACGGCGTCTGGAACATCCGCCCGTAGACCGGCTGCGCGCGGATCGAGGTCTGACCGGCCGACACGTCCATCAGGTCGACGCCTTCCCGCTGGAACGCGCGGGCGATTTCCACCGCGTCATCGCCGGTGATGCCACCTTCCACCCAGTCGGTCGCCGAGATGCGCACCGACATCGGCTTGTCCGCAGGCCACGCCTTGCGCATGGCGCGGAACACCTCCAGCGGGAAGCGCAGCCGGTTCTCCGGCGATCCGCCATACGCGTCGGTGCGTTGGTTGGTCAGTGGCGACAGGAATGCCGACAGCAGATAGCCGTGCGCGGCGTGCAATTCGATCATGTCGAACCCGGCCCGAGCGCCGTAGCGCGTCGCGGTCACGAACGCATCGCGCACCGCATCCATGTCGTCGCGCGTCATCGGGCGGGGGATCTGGTTGCGCGGGCTCCAGGGGATTGCGGACGGCGCGATCAGGTCCCAGTTCCCGTCGGGCAGCGGCGCGTCCATCTCCTGCCAGCCGAGTTGGGTCGAGCCTTTAGCGCCGGAATGACCAAGCTGCAGACAGAGCTTTGCCGCGGACTGCGCGTGCACGAACGCAACGATGCGCGCCCAGGTGTCCATTTGGTTCTCTGACCACAATCCGGCACAGCCCGGCGTGATCCGACCCTGCGGCGTGACGCAAACCATTTCGGTGAACACCAGACCGGCCCCGCCCAGCGCGCGGGCGCCGAGGTGAACAAGGTGGAAATCGTTGGGCACGCCGTCCCGCGCGCTGTAGGTCGCCATCGGCGAAACCACGATGCGGTTGGCCAGGTGCATATCACGCAGCCGGAACGGCAGGAACATCGGCGGGATTGGGCGGCCCGTGGAATGGCCCGTCGGATGCCCGGCACGCTCGGCCAGCCACCGCTCCATCCCCTCGAGCCACGGCCGATCGCGCAGACGCAGATTCTCGTGGCTGATGCGCTGGCTGCGCGTCAGCAGGGAATAGGCGAACTGTTCCGGCTCCAGGTGGGTGTAGCGCGCCACGTTCTCGAACCATTCGGTGGAGTTGCGTGCCGCTGACTGGATGCGCAGGACGTCGATCTTGCGTTCGGCCTCATAGGCGCCTAGCGCGGCGGGCACCTCCGCGCCGTGCACGTCGAAGGCGCGCGCCAGTGCGATCGCATCCTCCAGCGCGAGCTTGGTGCCCGAACCGATGGAGAAATGCGCCGAGTGGGCCGCATCGCCCATCAGCACGACATTACCCATCACCCAGGTCTCGTTCGCGACGCGCGGGAAACTGATCCAAGGCGTGTCGCGCAGAGGGCCGAAATTTCCCATTAGCCGGTGCCCATCGAGCCACGGCGCGAACAGGTGTTCGCAGAAGGCGATCGCGCCGGCCGCGTCGAGCCGGTCGAGTCCCGCCGCGCGCCAGTTGTCGTCCGTGGTCTCGACAATGAACGTGGAGGTATCGCGGTTGAAGCGGTACGCGTGCGCCTGGAACCACCCCCACCGCGTTTCGACGAAGATGAAAGTGAACGCTGGGAACACGCGATGCGTGCCGAGCCAGACGAACTTGTTCTTCCGAACGTCGATCTGCGGCTTGAAATGCGCTGCGTGGCGGCCGCGGATCCGGCTGTTGATGCCGTCCGCGGCAACGATCAGGTCGGCATTGGGGAACTCGGCAATGTCGTCGATTTCGCGCTGGAAAATGAGCTCCACACCCAATTCCTCGGCGCGACGCTGCAGGATATTCAGCAGGTGCTTTCGCTCGATACCACAGAAGCCGTGGCCGCCGGAGGTGATCGTCCTGCCTTTGAAATGGATATCGATGTCGTCCCAATGCGCGAAGCTGTCGAGGATTTCCTGCGTGGTCGGCGGATCCGCGCCCTGGAGGTTACGCAGCGTCTCATCGGAGAACACCACACCCCAGCCGAACGTGTCGTACGCACGGTTGCGCTCGACCACAGAGATCCGATGCGACGGATCGCGCCGCTTCATCTGGATCGCGAAGTACAGGCCCGCCGGCCCGCCGCCTGCGCAGACGATCCGCATGAATGACATCGCCCTCTGGTCAATATCTTATATCTCAACTAATTTGCCACCGGCAAGTCCGACGCTTCGCGGTCCGAAGCATCACTGATGGGCGCTGGCGGGCGGCAGTGCGCAATGGTGACTCGCGGGAGGCTTGTTGCAGGGCAAGCACTTGCGGAGGGATACGATGTTGGGACCTTCGGCGCATCTGGATACATTCACGCGCGACAGGCTTCCGCCGCCGCAAGACTGGCCTGACCTGCCGCTCGACGGCTTCGCGTATCCGGAACGGTTGAACGCCGCCGTTGAACTCACCGATGCAATGGTCAACAAAGGCTTCGGCGACTACACGGCGTTGATCGGCAATGGTCGACGCCGCACCTACAAAGAGCTGACCGACTGGAGCAACCGTATCGCGCACGCCCTGGTCGAGGATTACGCGGTCAGACCCGGCAACCGTGTTCTGATACGTTCCGCCAACAATCCGGCCATGGTTGCCTGCTGGCTGGCGGCCACGAAGGCGGGTGCCGTCGTCGTCAACACCATGCCTATGCTGCGCGCCGGCGAACTGACGAAGATCGTCGACAAAGCCGAGGTCTCCCTGGCGCTGTGCGACACGCGGCTGATGGACGAGTTGGTCAACTGCGCCAAGGACAGTGCGTTCCTGAAGACGGTCGTCGGTTTTGACGGGACAGCCAACCACGATGCCGAACTCGACCGGCTGGCGCTTGGGAAATCCGTCAGGTTCCAGGCCGTGGCCACCGGGCGGGACGACGTGGCGCTGCTGGGCTTCACGTCGGGGACGACCGGCGAGCCGAAAGCAACGATGCATTTCCATCGCGATCTTCTGATCGTCGCGGACAGTTACGCAAAGGAAGTTCTCCGCGTGACGCCTGACGACGTGTTCGTTGGATCACCACCCCTTGCCTTCACTTTTGGGTTAGGCGGCCTGGCGATCTTTCCGCTGCGCTTCGGCGCAGCCGCGACGCTGCTGGAGAACGCGTCACCGCCGAACATGATCGAGATCATCCAGACGTATCAGGCAACGATCAGCTTCACCGCACCCACGGCTTACCGCGCCATGTTGCAGGCGATGGACCGGGGCGCGGACCTTTCGTCACTCCGCATCGCGGTGTCCGCCGGCGAGACGCTGCCTGCCCCGGTCTTCGACGAATGGATGCGCAAGACCGGCAAGCCAATACTCGACGGGATCGGCGCGACGGAGATGCTGCACATCTTCATCTCGAATCGCTTGGACGATTTGGCCCCGGGCACGACCGGGAAACCGGTGACCGGCTATCAGGCACGGGTCGTCGACGACGACATGAACGAACTGCCGCGTGGCACGGTCGGCCGCCTGGCTGTGCGTGGGCCAACGGGCTGCCGTTATCTCGACGATCCACGCCAGCTCGCGTATGTCCGCAATGGTTGGAACCTGACGGGCGATTCTTTCATGCAAGACGAGGCGGGCTATTTCCACTTCGTTGCGCGCTCGGACGACATGATCATTTCGTCTGGCTATAATATCTCCGGACCGGAAGTCGAAGCCGCTCTGCTCGCTTGCGCTGAGGTGAAGGAGTGCGCGGTCGTTGGCATGGCCGACGCGGAACGCGGGCAGATCGTCCAGGCGCATGTCGTGCTGGCAGAAGGTGTGGTGCCTGACGATGCGACACGGAAACGTCTGCAGGATCACGTCAAGGCAATGATTGCGCCGTATAAGTATCCGCGCGCGGTGCAGTTCCTGGACGCCCTGCCGAAGACACAGACCGGAAAGATCCAACGGTTCCGATTGAGGACCAACGAATAGATGGCGTTTCCGGAGCGGACCGGCAGCGGTGTCGGCCAGCCGGTCAACGCGTGCACCCTTCCCGCTCTTCGTGGCAGAGGTCGCGGCGCGCCCGCTACGCGGGTGAGGGGCGTGCCACGGGAGCACCCTCACCCGTCGCGCTGCGCGCTCCGACCTCTCCCGCGAAGCGGCGGGAGAGGTGCACGAAGTCCCAGTTAGGCTGAACCCGCGTTAAACAGTCACCACCACGTACGCCTGTTCGACTGACACCGGAACGGTTTCGACCGCGAACGGCCCCTTGGCCAGTGCCTCACCTTGCTCCACCTGGATCTCGTAGGTGCGGACGTGGACGCTGCCCGGGTCACACCAGGATTGGCCGGTCCGGATGTCAAACTCCCAGCAATGCCACGGGCAGCGCAGCATCTCACCGGGGCGCGTGAGACGGTATTCGCCCGGCATCGGCGCTTCCAGGCGGCTCAGGATTTTTCCGCGGCAGAGCGGGGCGCCCTGATGTGGGCACCGGTTGATCAGCGCAAAAAATTCCTGATTGATGTTGAAGATGCCGATCTCACGCCCCTTGATCGTCACCACCTTGCAGGTGCCTGGCGCAATCTCGTCAACCGTGGCTACGACATGCCGGGTCATGGTGCGGCGCCGGGATCAGTCGAGATCGTACAAAGCACGGGCGTTGTCGCGGTAGATCTTCTGCTTCCACTGCTCGGGCAGCGCGACCTTGAACGCGAAACGCGGATCGTCCTGGTCCCAATGCGGGTAGTCGGTGGAGAACATGATCCGATCAACACCGATCCATTCCAGTGTCGACAGCATGTCCTGCGGGCGCTCCGGTTCTTCGATCGGTTGCGTGGTCAGCCAGATGCTCTGATGCACGTACTCCGACGGCTTGCGGCGCAGGAACGGCACTTCCTCGCGCAGCCGCTTCCAGTGCTTGTCGAGCCGCCAGCACAGCGCCGGCAGCCAGGCGAAACCGCCTTCGACCAGCACGATTTTCAGGTTCGGAATTTGCTCGAACACACCTTCGCAAACCAGGCTGGTCACCAGCGTCTGCATGCTCTGCACGTAGGACGGATGTTCTTCATGATAGAACGACGGCCAACCGCCACCGGTGGACGCATGGCCGCTGGTGCCACCGAGATGCAGCGAGACCGGGAAACCATTCGCCGCGCAGGCCTCCAGGATCGGCCAGTAGCGGCGGCGGCCGAGCGGCTCCAGCCCGCGCGGCGGTATCTGCACCTGCACAAACCGGCGATCGCCCGCACGCTTCTCGATCTCGGCGATGGCGGCCTGCTGGTGCTCCACATTCACCAGCACCGAGGCTTTCAGGCGCGGATCGGGATCGCACCAGCGCGCAAGTTGCCATTCGTTGACGGCGGTGGCCATGGCGGCGCCGAATTCGACGTTCCGTTCTCCCCCGGCGCCACCGACCAGCGGCGCCAGCAGCCCGTAGGCAACGTCGAACAGGTCCAGCAGTTGCTTCTGCATGAACGGCAGGTCCGACCCGGGATGCGTGCCATCCGGCGGCCACGCATCCATGCGCTGACCGTCTCCGGGCGACATGCGGGGATAGTTCGACGCCTTGCCGAGGCCTTGGCGCGAGCGCCCGCCAATCGTCTTTCGATGATCCCGCCACCGCTGCGGCAGGAATTCATTGAACTCATCCGGCGACTTGAAGAACGGATGCACGTCGCAATCGATGAAGCCGGTGATACTTCGATTGCTGGTGTCGGGCTTGCGATCCAGTACCGTAACGTTCATTGCATCGTCTCCGTCTTCTGCTGCGTCCGCCGGATCAGGACAGGCGCGAATAGGTTTCCAAAGGGTTATCGACCAGGATCTTCCTGATCAGATCATGTGGCAAGCCGTCCGGTACGGCTTCGCTGCCCTCGAAGTGCCAATGCGGATAGTCGGTCGAGAACAGCAGCATCTTGTCGGAGCCGATCTCTTCGATGATGGTCTCGACTTGGCTTTGCTCGTCCGGATCATCGAACGGCTGGATGGTCAGGCGCACATGCTCGCGAATGATCTCCGACGGTGGACGATCGAGCCACGGGGTTTCCGCGCGCACCCCGCGCCAGGTCTTGTTGATGCGCCACAGATAGGCCGGCAGCCAGGTCACGCCGGACTCGATCAGCACGACCTTCAGGCGGGGAAATTTGATGAACACGCCCTCGGTAACCAGGCTGTTCAGCACGGCGGCGAAGCCTGGCGCCTGCGAAACGTAATCCTCGAGATAGTATGACGGCCAGCCGATCGCGCTCGGCGGATGCAGGAAACTGCTGCCCGCGTGGATTCCGATCGGCAGATCGAGGCGTTCCGCCGCGCGGTAGATCGGCCAGTTCTGCCGCCGCCCCAGCGGCAGTTCGGTCATCGCCAGCATGAGCACCTGGACGAAGCGCTTATCGGCAGCGCAACGTTCGATTTCCTCTGCTGCGAGGTCCGCGCTGCACACTGGCACGACGATGGATGCGCGCAGCCGTGGGTCTCGGTCGAGCCACTCGGCGACGATCCAGTTGTTGATCCCGCGGCACAAGGCGGCGGCCAGATCCTCGCTGTGCATGATCTGCGCGCCGTTCAGGACGTTGCAGATCGCGAACCGCGATTGAAAGGTGTCGAGCACATGGGACCGCACAAGGTCGAAGTCGGCGCCGGACGCGCCGCGGGATGGGCGCCAATCGGGGCGGCTGTTGAGCGGCGCCGTTGAGGGGTAGCTGCTGAGCTCCAGGTTATCCGCCTCAAGGCCACGCCGGATGATGTGTTCGCGCCAATAGTCGTCCAGATACGGCAGCAATGCACGCGTGTTGGGGACTACCGGGTGGATGTCACAGTCGATGGGATGCGTCGAAGAGGGGTTCACCACGTATCACTTTTGGCCAGGGACGGTCAGGCGGTTTGCGGACCTTGGACAGCACGCCAACCGATTAGTGGTGGTTGTAAGCGCTTGCGGCTGGGGTGTCCAGCGCGATGGGTAATTCTCAGCCTGTGCGACGACGTTGTGATTGTGTTATGGTTGGAGAGGGTTCTCCCCGTCCCCTTGAGGGAGGGGGCTGGGGGGCGGGGTACGCGCGCGAGAAGCATTCTGTACGACCCTGGCACCAACCCCTCCCCCCAACCCCCTCCCTCTAAGGGGAGGGGGAGAGTCTTCCCAAAGATCGATCCGGCGGATCCACCGCCGACGATGATGTAGTCAAACGTTGTCGGCAACCTCGGGCTCGCCACCAACAGTGTTCGCCACAGCATCGCACGCGGGGGCCAACACTGTTGCTACTTCACCGGGGGGCAGAACGGGGAAATCGTCGTAGAGAAAGCAGGCAGCGGCGCGGGTTGGCGCGGTGTGGAACAACGGCGGCGTGGCGGCCAGGCAGCGCGCCATCGCTGCCGGGCAGCGATCGGCGAAGTTACAGCCGCTCGCTGCGATGTTCCGTTCCACCTGCGGTTGTTCGGCGGCCCAGTCACGCACCGTGCTGACGCGCGGAATGGACCCGATCAGCAGCCGCGTGTAGGGGTGCTGCGGCGATTTCACCACAAGTTCCACGTCGCCGGCTTCCACCACCGCGGCGCGGTACATCACCAGGATGGTGTCCGCGACCTGATAGGCGGTGGCAAGGTCGTGGGTGATATACAGGATCGAGATTCCCCGCTCCTCGTGCAGCTTGCGCAGGCTGCCAAGGATGGTGGCGCGCAGCGAGGCGTCGACCATCGATACCGGTTCGTCCGCCACGATCAGGCGCGGGCGCAGCAACAACGCGCGGGCGACCATGATGCGCTGGCGCTGGCCGCCGGATAGTTGGTGCGGGTAACGGCCGAGAATCTCGCCCGGCTGCAACCCGACGGCGCGCAATGCGTCCTCGATCTGCGCGCGGCCGTCCGCCGCCGATCGTGCCAGGCGAAATTTTCGAACCGGCGTCGTCAGGACATGGTCCACCCGATAGAACGGGTTGTACACCTCGTAGGGGTCCTGGAAGATCGCCTGCACCTCATGGCGGAACGCATGCCGACCGGCCGCCGACAGCCCGCGCAGGTCGCCGCCTTTGTAACGGACCTCGCCTTCGGTCGGTTCGATCAGGCCCAGTAGCAGCCGTGCCAGTGTAGTCTTGCCGCTGCCGCTTTCGCCCACTACCGCAATGATCCTGGGGCGGTCCGGATCGAGCGCGAACGAGAACCGATCGAGCGCGACCTTCCGCTGCCGCCCCATCGTGCCGACGGGAAAACTCTTGCTGGCATCACGCAATTCGATCAGCGGGGTCATGCGAGATGACACGCAACGGTGGCGTCCAGCCCCATCGGGCGCACCGCGGGCTTGTCCGATCGGCAGCGTTCCTCGGCCATTGGGCAACGCGGATGGAAGGCGCAGCCGGGCGGCAGATCGCGCAGCAGCGGGGCGAGGCCGGGAATGCCGCGCAGCGTGCCCCGGCGTTCCAGCGATGGCAGGCTTTCGATCAGCAGGCGGGTGTAGGGATGCCGAGGTGCTGCGATGATGTCGCGGATCGGCGCCACTTCCACCAACCGCCCGGCATACATGATGCCCAACCGGTCAACGAACTGCGCCATCAGGCCCATGTCGTGGCCGATCAGGATCACCGCGGCGCCCAACCCGGCCTGCACGCTGCCAAGCGTTTCCATGACCTGGCGCTGGACCACCACGTCCAGCGCGCTGGTTGGCTCGTCGGCGATGATGACCTTCGGGCGCAGGCAGATCGCGATGGCGATGCACGCCCGCTGCTTCATTCCGCCTGACAACTCGTGTGGATACTTCTCCGCCACCTGCGGCGGCAGCCCGACCTGGCCGAGCAGTTCATGTACGCGCGCCGCGAGGTCCCGGCGCGACAATCGGTCGCCGTGATCGGCCAGCCCGTCGGCGATCTGGTCGCGGATGCGCACCACCGGGTTGAGCGAGTTCATCGAGCCCTGCGGTACCATCGCGATACCGGCCAGGCGCAACCGGCGGATCGCCTCGTCGGTCAGGCGCGACAGGGCAACGTCTTCCAGCCAGACCTCGCCGCCCTCGATGCGGCCGGGCGGCTTGATCATGCGCAGGATGGCCAGCGCCATGGTGGACTTGCCGGAGCCGGACTCACCCGCGAGGCCGAAACGTTCTCGCGGGCGCAGCGTGAAGCTGACGTCGTCCACCGCGCGCACCGCACCGCGTTCGTGCGTCATAGGCGACGCGCAGTCCGTCGACCCGCAGGACGGCGGCGTTGGTGAGTGAGGCAGGCGGCGCCGCGGGTGTCATGCGGCGCGCCGCAGCCTGGGATTGGCGATCTCGTCCAGCCCCACGGTGAGGAAGAACAATCCAAGGAAAACCATTACGATCACCACCAGCGGCGCTGCCCACCACCACCACCAGCCGTTGATGATCGCGGCGTTGAAGAACACCCAGTAGAGCGTCATGCCTAGCGTCGGCGCCTCCACCGGGCCGAGGCCCAGCACCTCCAGCCCGATCGATGCGAGGATGGCGGCGGAAATACTGCTAACTAACGTGGCGGCAAGATACGGCAGCAGGTTCGGCATCAACTCGCGGAAGATGATCTCCGGCCCACGCATGCCGTTGAGCCGGGCAATCTCGACATAGCCACGCTCGCGCAGGGTCAGCACCTGTGATCGGATGGTGCGTGTCGGGTTGAGCCATGCCAGCGAGGCGACCACGATCGCCATCTGGTTCACCGTGAGGCTGCCCTTCAGCGACACGGCAATGATGATCAGGACCAGCAGCCCGGGGATGGTCAGGCCGATATCGGCGATGCTGCGGATCAGCGTGTCCACGACCCGGCCGTAATAGGCGGCGGTGAAGCCCAGCACGGCACCGACGCCTACGCCGATGAACCCGGCGACGAAGCCGATCCACAAGGTCAGCGGCGTGCCCGCCACCATCACCGCCAGCAGATCGCGGCCCTGGCGGTCGGTGCCGAACGGATAGTCCCAGGACGGCGGCTGCAGCGTCGGCACCGACAGCGGCTGAGCATTGCTGGTATCGACGTGAACGCGCCGACCACCATGAACACCACCAGGATGCCCAGCAGCACGACGCCGACCATGAGCGAAACGTTACGGTGAAGATAGCCGAGCATCGCCGGCTAGGCCCGGCGATAGGAAATGCGCGGGTCCAGCCAGGGATAGATCACGTCAAGCACGAAGGTGGCGAAACCGAGTGCCACGATCACGGTGAACACGATGCCCTGGATCAGGAAGAAATCATTCTCCTCGATCGCCTGGAACAGCAGCGCGCCGATCCCCGGATAGCCGAAGATCACCTCCACCAGCACCGCGCCGGACAGGATCTGACCCAATGCCAGCGCTAGGCCGGTGACCTGCGGCAGGATCGCATTGCGAATGCAGTAGCGGCTGAAGATCGTCGCGCTGCGCAGGCCTTTTGCTTCGGCGAAGGTGACGTAATCCTCGCCCATCGTGGTGACCATCATCCCGCGCATGGCGAGCGCCCAACCGCCCACCGAGACCAGCACGATGGACAGCGCGGGCAGCACCGCATGGCGCAGCACATCGAGGGCGAAGGTCCAGTTCAGCCCGGGATTTGCACCGGCGCTGTAGCCACCGAAGATCGGCAGCCACTGGAACTGGAAGGCGAACAGGTACATCAGCACCAGCCCGAGCAGGAAGAACGGGATGGCGTGCAATGCCCATAGCGGCGGCATCAGCCATCGCATCCAGCGCGGCGCGCCGGGCCAGGCCAGCAGCGCGCCGAGCACGGTGCCGGCGGCAAAGGAGAACAGCGTGGTGAGGCCGAGCAATGCGATGGTCCAGGGCAGCGCGTCGGCGATCATGCCGGCGACGGTGCGCGGGTAGTTGGCGATGGAGTAATTCAGGTCGCCCCGCGAAACATCGCTCGACATAGTTCAGGTATTGCCGCCAGAGCGGCTTATCCAGGCCGAATTTCTGCTGGTATTCCTTCACCATGTCCTCGATGCCGGCGTGCACGTAGCCGCCGAGCGCCGCCTACTCCAGCAGCTTGGTGCGCACCGGGTCCTGTCCGGACAGCTTGGGCAGGAAGAAGTTGAGCGTCGCCGCCAGCCAGATGATGATCAGGAACACGCCGAACCGTTTGACGATATAAAGCAGTTGCATGGCGCATCACACCGGCTGGAGGTTCCACAGCACCAGCGGGAAGGTCAGGTGCCAGGAAGCGCCATTGATGTAGGAGTTGTCCTCGGTTGGCCAGTTCTTCCAGTAGGTGGTGTTCATCGGGATGCGGTGATGGTTCTGCACCAGTTGGATGTCCGGCAGGTCCGGCAGCCAGATTTCCATCGCGGCGCGGAACAACTCCTGCAGGCGTGGCGTGTCCTGTGGATCGGTGACGTAGACCTTGTCGACGATCTTGTCGAAGTCGGGGTTCTTCCAGCGGCTGAAGTTCACCAGGTGTGCGCCGGGCACCGCGATGCTCTTGCCCTGGTACAGCCGCAGCGTGTCGTACGGCTCGCGGATGCTGCCGCCATGGCCGTAGATCGAGGCGACATAATTGCCCTTCTGGAAGCGGTCGTTGAAATCGGGCGGCAGCGTCAGGCTGGCATCGACCCGTGTCGCTTGAGCATCTCGGAGACCACCGGCCCGATCGCGGGGCCGAAGGTGCCAAGCGGGCCGCTGATGATCGCCACGGTCAAGCGGCTTGCCGTCCGGGTCCGTCCATTTGCCGCCCTGCTTGCGGAAGCCTTTGGCTGCCAGCAGCGCGTCGCCCTTCTTCGGGTCGAATTCCAGCGTGTCGTATTTCGCCAGCAGATCCTTCACCGCATCGAAATACGGCAGCAGCGGCTTATAGGGTGGCAGGGGCAGGGCGGAAACCTGGGAGGCGCCGAGGAACCCCACCTCAACGATCTGCTTGCGGTCGATGTAGTGGCTGAGTGCCCAGCGCACGTCCCTGTCGTTGAACGGCGCCAGCTCGTTGTTCACATACAACGAGATCGGCCACCAATCGACATAGCCGTATGGCGGCTTCTGCCCGGTATGGGTGGTGATCTTGGGGTTGCCGCGGAACATCGTCGGGAAGCTGGCCGGCTGCATGTCGTAGGCGGTGTCCGACTGGTTGGTGATCATCGCCTGAGCGGTCTGTTGCTCGCCGGTGTTCGGCAGCCAGATGCTGCGCAGCATCTGCGGCATCGGCGCCAGCTTGCGTTCGGCGGCCCACCAGGAATCGCGGCGGTCGAACATTTTCTGCGACAGCGATGCCGCGACCACTTTCCATGGCCCGGTCGTCACCGGCCAGCCCTTGGCCAGGTCGAAATGCTTGAAGCTGGTCCAGTCCTGGCCTTCAAAGATGTGCTTCGGCACCATGTAGATGCCGATGTCGTATTTATAGGTTGCAAAGAAGAAAAGCCGCGGCGAGGGGATCTTGAACTTCAGCACCACCGTGTTCGGATCGGTGACGGTGGCTTCATCCAGCGCCTGGTTGACGTCGACGCCCCATTTCACCTTCGGTCCGAGATCGCGCAGGGTGTTGAAGGTATATGCGACGTCTTCCGCGCTGAACGGCGTGCCGTCGCTCCAGGTGATCGCCCGGGCGGGTCTTGATCGTGAGTTGCTTGAAATCCGGCGTGTACTGATAGCTCTCGGCGAGCCACATGTACAGCTTGTCGGCAAAGGCACTGTAATAGGCCAGCGGCTCATAGATCAGGTTCGGCCCGTTCTGATGGTTCGCACCGATCGAGTACGGGATTCCACAGGTCGTAATCGACCCAACGCCCGTCGCGCCCGCCGTTCTTGATCAGCACGAGCGTGCGGTTGCGCGGCACCTCGGCGGGCTGTGCGTCGGCGATACCCGCCGGCAGCATCCCCGCAGCGCCGGTCGCCAACCCCGCCTTGATCACACGCGGCGGGGCAGGGTCAGGTCCGTCATGGCCGCGTCAGGCCTGCGCCGACTGCACGTTCCACAGCACGAGATTATAAGTCAGGTGCCAGGAAGCGCCGTTGACGTACGGGTTGTCCGCGGTCGGCCAGTTCGTCCACCGCGCGGTGTTCATCGGGATGCGGTGGTAGTTCTGCACCAGCTGGATGTCCGGCAGGTCGGGCAGCCAGATTTCCATCGCGGCGTGGAACAGGTCCTTCAGCTTGGCGACGTTCTCCGGATCGGTGATGTAGACCTCATCAACGATCTTGTCGTATTCGGGGTTTTTCCAGCGGCTGAAATTCGCCGCATGCGCGCCCGGCACCGCGATGCTCTGGCCTTGATACAGGCGCAGCGTGTCGTATGGCTCGCGGATGCTGCCGCCATGGCCGTAGATCGAGCCGACGAACTGGCCCTTCTGGAAGCGGCTGTCGAAATCGGGCGGCAGGCTCAGGCTGGCGGTCACGCCGTGCCGCTTCAGCATCTGCGACAGCACCGGGCCGATGGCAGGACCGGAAGCGCCGAAACCGATCATTTCGAGCGTGAAGGGCTTGCCGTCCGGTCCCTGCCACATGTTGTCCTGTCTTCTTGAAGCCTTTTGCCTCCAACAGGGCGTCGCCCTTCTTCGGGTCGAATTCCAGCGTGTTGTATTTTGCAAGCAGGTCCTTCACCGCGTCGAAATACGGCAGCAGGGGCTTGTATGGCGGCATCGGCAGGGATGATACGGTCTCGGCGCCGAGATAGGCGACATCGATGATCTGCTTGCGGTCGATGTAGTGGCTGATCGCCCAGCGCACGTCCTTGTCGTCGAACGGCTTGACCTCGTTGTTGACGTAGAGCGACAGCGGCCACCAGTCGACGTAGCCCCAGGGCGGCTTCTGCCCGGCATGAGTAGTGATCTTCGGGTTCTGCCGGATTACCGTGGGGAACGTGGCGGGTTGCAGGGCTCCGCCGAAATCGACCTGGTTGGTGATCAGCGCCTGGGCGGATTCCTGCTCGCCGACATAGGGCAGCCAGATATTGCGCAATATGTGCGGCATCGGCGCGAGCTTCTGGTCCGCCGCCCACCAGCTTTCGCGGCGGTCGAACACCTTCTGTTGCAGCGAGGACTCCACGACCTTCCACGGTCCTGTCGTCACCGGCCAGCCCTTGGCAAGATCGAACGCCTTGAAGCTGGCCCAGTCCTGGCCCTGGAAAATGTGCTTCGGCACCATGTAGATGCCGATGTCGTATTTGTAGGTGGCGAAGAAGAAGAACCGCGGCGATGGGATCTTGAATTTCAGCACCACCGTGTTCGGATCGGTGACGGTGGCTTCATCCAGCGCCTGGCTGACGTCGATGCCCCATTTCACCTTGGGTCCGAGATCGCGCAGGGTGTTGAAGGTATATGCGACGTCTTCCGCGCTGAATGGGGTGCCGTCGCTCCATTTGATACCCTGGCGGGTCTTGATCGTAAGCTGTTTGAAGTCGGGCGTGTACTGGTAGCTCTCGGCCAGCCACATGTACAGCTTGTCGGCAAACGCGCTGTAGTAGGCCAGCGGCTCGTAGATCAGGTTCGGCCCGTTCTGATGGTTCGCGCCGATCGCGTACGGGTTCCACAGTTCGTAATCGACCCAGCGGCCGTCGCGGCTGTTGATGCCGATCAGGACCATGGTGCGGTCGCGCGGGATGCTTTGCATTTGGGCCTCGGCGATACCCGCCGGCAGCATTGCCGCCACCGCCGCGGCCATCCCGCCTTTGATGGCTGTCCGCCGGCCCGCAGCCCAACGCGTTGTCGTGCGTGTCATTGTCGTTTCCCCGCCTCTTGGGCTTGCGAATTCGCGTCGCACCCCAGGTCTGATTATGTTGACTTTCAGCCCGCAAGGCGGGCGGCTGTCAAGCGCACACCTTGGGGTGTGGCGGGTCGGTTTGGTTGGCGGACGCGCTTCCCGGTCGCGGCTGGGCTTGACCTGCCCATCCGTTGCCGCACCGGCGGTGCGTGGATGGCCGGGTCAAGCCCGACCGTGACGATTGGGTGCCGCTCATTCCTGCTTCGATGTAATGACTTCGGCAAGGTCGTACGTCGACAACAAATGATCCACCAAGCCACGTGCCGCGCCCCAATCGAAGGTGCGGTAGCTGTGACCGGCGGCGACGAAGCGGGCACCTGCATAGAACATCTCATACTGCGTGTGCCGTGAGCCGAACTCCGACCCGATCGCATCCCAGGCAGCCTTCAGCAGCTTGACCTTGTCCTCGGGATTGAAGTTCGGCGATCGCTGCGTCTTGTGCAGGATCGGCGCGAGTTCGGGATTGGTCCAGTCACGAAACGACGATGGCAGCATGATCAGTGCGCCGCCGGCCAGTTCGCGAAGCAAGTTTATCAGGCGCGGATAGAGATCCTGTGTCACCACCTGCGCGGTATAAACCAAATGCCGGTTCGGCAGGTAGAACTCGCCGCGCCTGCTGCCCGACGCCTCCATGCCGGACAGCATCGCCTCGACCATGCCGGCGTTGGCTGCCAAGGTCCCGAGTTGCTCGCGCACCTGCGGCATGTTGGTGGTACCGATCGCCTCGGTTATCTTGTGCGCGAGACCTACCAGGAATTTCAGCTTCACCGACAGCCGGATCTGGGCCTGGTAGTTCTGGAAGATATGCCCGGGGGTATCGTGGAACTGGGCACGACACATGTCGGTGTCGCGATGCACGAACACGCGGTCCCACGGCACCTTGACGTTGTCGAAGTAGAGCAGCGCATCGTTCTCGTCAAAGCGCGCGGACAGCGGGTTGTCGTAGACCGACACCGCGTGCGCCTCGTAGCTCTTGCGTGAGAGCACGCACAGGCCCGCGGCGTTCATCGGCAGGGCACAGGAGAAGGCGAGCGCTTCCTCCCCGGGCTTGAGCGGCTGCAGATTGGCGACGAACACCTCATTGGCCATGATTGAGCCGGTGCCCAGCATCTTGGCGCCGCGGATCGTCAATCCGGTGGTGTCCTCGTCGACAATTTGCGCGACCAGTTCTTCCGCCTGGTCACCCCAGTCCCGGGAGCGATCCGCTTGCGGATTGACTATCACATAGGTGGCGTAAAGGTCGTTTCTCGTTGCATAGTCCGCGTAATCGGCAAGCGCCTTGGCGCGCGCCGGTCCATGCTTCCTGAAGACCTCGAGGCCCATGCATTGGCCAATTATTGCAGAGGCGACATGGTCCGGCGAGCGGCCCATGAATCCGTAGCTCACCTGTGCCCACGCCTGCAGGGCCTTGCGCCGCTGGACAAGTTCGTCGTAGCTGCGCGGCATCTGCCAGCTTCGGTTCACCCTTCGTGTGCCGCCTTCGGGAACGAATGTCATCAGTTCCAGGTTTTCGGGGCGTGACTGGTAGTCGTAGAGAAGAGCTGCCGAGGCCACTGCGTTGCGGTACGCCGGATGTGTGGTTACGTCGGCAACGAGTTTTCCGTCCAGGTAAACGGTCCGCCCGTCCTGCAACGATTTGATGTGCTCCGCGCCCGTCTTGCACTGCATCGGTGCCGCCCCTTTCCATGCGTCCTCGCCAGCCTATCATATCCGTTGGTTGCGAAGCTGCACGGGCGTCGGTTGCGTCAATCTTCAATTGGAGATCGTTATACCAACGGCCCTAAACATTGACGCACGGGCCGCTACCCCTCGTCATGCCGGCGAAGGCCGGTATCCACGACTTCCTTCGTTGCAACAAAAAAAGTCGTGGATACCAGCCGGAGCCGGCATGACGAGGGGCAGCACCGAAGAGTCGATCATTCGGGCGCCTGGTATTATACCGGGCGCTCGAATGATAGACTTTTCCGCGGTGCCCCCCGGCAAGACGGCGAAGGCCACGGCTTGCCTTCGTCGCAGCAAAGAAAATCGTGGATACTGGCCTTCGCCGGCATGACGGAGGGTAGCGGTCCGTGCGTCAATGTTTAGGGCCGTTGGTATCAGCGTGCATCGGCACGAACGTCCATGCGCCTGCCCGCGGCCGAGAGTGGAGAGCTGTCCTCGAGCCGTTCCGAAGACCACCGCAACCATGATCAATCCAGGATCGGCCGTACCAACATCACGCGGGCATCAACCCTGCCCGCGCCGAAGGTTCATCGTGGATGCTTGCGGTGCTGCGAACGTCAGCGAAATGTGACGTTCGCCGGCGTCGGGACCGGTCAGCCGCCCTGACCGGTCCCGATCCGCCTCAGTGGATCGCCTTCGACAGCGTCGAGAGGGTGCCGCCGACCGTCGCGCGGATTGTCAGTGGCACGAACGGATTCTCGTCAAGGTCCTTGAGCAGCGGCTCGCTGGTCACATACTGCGCGTACTTCTGCATGATGGTCTTTGCGTCCGCGATCAGTTTCGTCCGCTGCGCCGCATCGGTCGCCTTCGTGGCCGCCCCCAGCGTAATGGCGAGGCTATCGTCCAACGTCGCCAGCACCGACGCGACCTTCGTCTTATAACTCGTGTCGAGTTGCGGTGCGATGGCGTCGTCCTTGAACGTGTCGACGATGCGCTGGCGCAGCGTCTCGATGTCGGTCTCGACCTTCTTGCGGATGGCGAGCCAGATCTGGCCTGACTTGTCGAGGCCCTCGGCGCCACCGGCGCCCTGAGCCTTCTCCTTGGCCTGCTCCATTGCCGTCGCGATGGCGGTGCGCAATGCGTCGATATCCTGCTGCGCCCTGACGGGGAGGTCCGTTGCTGTCGGGGTTGCCTGGGCTGCCTTCAGGCTCGCCTGCGCCGTACCGGCAAGTGCGACCAGGGATGTTTGCAGCGCCGGATCGCCAACCGCGACCTTCGGAATTGCCGGTATCAACTGCGCCAGTGTCCTGACCAGGCCGCTAAGGTCGACCGGCGGCGGGGGTGGCGCGGGCGGTGGCGGTGCCGCGGTGGTCGGCTGGATCGGCGGGGTTGCGGCGGTCGTCTCCTGGCCTTCCTGCTCGTCATCCTCCGCCTCGTCCTCGAACGTCGGATCGACGTTGAACTCGACCTTCTGATACGCGATCTGCTTGAACACCACGACCAGCTTGGCCCGCATGTTGCCCGGCGCTTCCTTGTTGACGAAGAAGCGCACCATCCCCGGGTCGTAGTCGGTGTCGACCTCAGCCTTGCCGAAGCGGAACGTGGAGGCCTGCAACTGGATCTTCGCCTTGGCCGCATCGGCCTTGAGCATGGCCAGCACCTTCTTCGGCTTCATTTTCTTGTCGAGAAGGCATACGCCTTCGCCATCGGAGGTCAGCGCGACCGCGGCGTTGACCGGTTCCCGCTTGGACAGCGCCAGCAGTGGCTTCATCTTCGCCACCGCCATGATCTGCTCGGCAGCCGGATCTTTGGATTTGGCAGCCATACCCATCGACGTATCTCCCTTCGTTCAATCTTCACGCCCGCGGCGCCGGTCATTACAACGACGCCACAGCTACCCCAGGCCCGCCTCGCACGTCGAGCCGGACTTTCCCGGATGACCGCGCGAGCGTATATCGGTTTCGCGTTGGCATCCAACCCCGCGTGAGGCTTGTCGATGTAACATTAGCATCCCGGATCGGGACGAACAAACCAATATGGTGACCCGCTCCGGCTCGGTTTGCCGGACTAATCCCCGCCGCCGAGGGCTGCCTCGGCGGTGCGGACCGCCTGTAGGGGCAGGGCGGCGCGACCCACCACCTGGCCGCCGATGCAGGCGAGCCAGCCGCCACCTTCCGGCACCGAGGGACGCAATTGGATGATCTTGGCCTCCGCGTCCAGGGCGACGGCGCGGTATTGCCGCCAGCCCGACCAGAGGGGTCCCAAAAGACGAACGACGCGGGCGATGGGTTCGCCCGCGTCGTCCAGCCCGATCCATTCCAGAGCGCGGGCCTCGCCCGCCGCCCGCTCCGCGCGCCCCCTCGTCCAGTGCAGACGGGGCGCTGACATCTAGTGGCCTACCGTCATGCGAGGCCCCACATCAGGCTGGCTTCACCCAAGGATGGCTCACCATTCGGGGCTGGCGCGCCATTCAGGGCCGGGACACCACTCAAGGCCGGCTTCCCCATCAGGCGCTCTTGGCCATGATCTCGTCCGCGATGTTGCGCGGCACCGGATCGTAGTGGTGGAACTGCATGGTGAAGGACGCGCGGCCCTTGGTCATGCTGCGCAGGTCCGAAATATAGCCGAACATCTCCTTCAGGGGAACATGCGCGCGCACGATGACCGTGGAGCCCGAGCTCTCCTGGTTCTGGATCATGCCGCGGCGACGGTTCAGGTCGCCCACCACGTCGCCGACATGGTCGTGCGGCGTGGTGACCTCCACGTCCATGATCGGCTCCAGGATGATCGGGCCGGCCTTCTTCATGCCCTCGCGGAAGCAGGCCTTGGCGGCGATCTCGAACGCCAGCGCCGAGCTGTCCACGTCGTGGTACTTGCCGTCCACCAGGGTGTATTTGAAATCCACCGTGGGGAAGCCGGCCAGCACGCCGGTATCGGCCTGCACCCGGATGCCCTTTTCCACCGCCGGGATGTATTCCCTCGGCACCGAGCCGCCGACCACGTCGTTCTCGAACACCACGCCGCCGTTCCGCTCCAGCGGCTCGAAGGTGATCTTCACCTCGGCGTACTGGCCGGACCCGCCGGTCTGCTTCTTGTGGGTGTAGGTCTCGGTGTGCGGCCGGGTGATGGTCTCGCGATACGCCACCTGCGGCGCGCCGATATTCGCCTCCACGCCGTATTCGCGCCGCAGCCGGTCGATGATGATCTCCAGATGCAGCTCGCCCATGCCGGACAGGATGGTCTGGCCGCTTTCCTGGTCGGTGCGCAGTCGCAGGCTGGGGTCCTCGCCGGCCAGCTTCTGCAGGCCGATGCTCATTTTCTCGACCGCTTCCTTGGTGCTCGGCTCGACCGAGATGTCGATCACCGGCACCGGGAACGCCATGCGCTCCAGCACCACCGGGTCGTCCGCGGAGGCCAGCGTGTCGCCGGTGCCGGTGTCCTTCAGGCCGACGAAGGCGGCGATGTCGCCGGCCGACACTTCCTTGATCTCCTGCGCGCTTGTCGGCGTGCATCTGGAACATCCGCCCGATGCGCTCGCGGTGATCCTTGGTGGTGTTCAGCACCGTGTCGCCGGATTTCAGCGTGCCGGCATAGACGCGCACGAAGGTCAGCGTGCCGTATTTGTCGTTGATGATCTTGAACGCCAGGCCGGCGAACGGCGCGTTCGGGTCGGCCTTGATGCGGCGGCGGTCGGAATGCTCGCCGTCTTCCTCGCCTTCACCGGCGGCGATGCTGATGCCGGGCACGTCGACCGGGCTCGGCAGGTAGTCGATCACCGCGTCGAGCAGCGGCTGCACGCCCTTGTTCTTGAAGGCGGTGCCGCACAGCACCGGGCGGAAGGCGCCGGAGATGGTGCCGGTCTTGATGCAGCGCTTCAGCGTGGCTACCGAGACGTCGCCCTTGTCGAAATATTCCTCCATCGCCGCGTCATCGACCGACAGCGCGGTGTCCAGCAGGGTCTGGCGGTATTCCTTGGCCTGCTCGAGCAGGTCGGCGGGGATCGGCTCGTCGTGGAACTTCGCGCCCAGCTCGCCGCCTTCCCAGACGATCGCCTTCATCTCGACCAGATCGACCACGCCGAGGAACTTGTCCTCGATGCCGATCGGCAGTTGCAGCGGCAGCGCGACGATGTCGAGCTTCTCCTTCAGCGTCTGGTTGGCGCGGTAGAAATCGGCGCCGGTGCGGTCCAGCTTGTTGATGAAGATGATGCGCGGCACGTTGTAGCGGTCGGCCAGGCGCCAGTTGGTCTCCGACTGCGGCTGCACGCCGGCCACGCCCTCGATGATGAAGATCGCGCCGTCCAGCACGCGCAGGCTGCGGTTGACCTCGATGTTGAAGTCGATATGGCCGGGCGTGTCGATGATGTTGATGCGGTGGTCCTTCCACTCGCACGTCACCGCGGCGGAGGTGATGGTGATCCCCCGCTCCCGCTCCTGCTCCATGTAGTCGGTGGTGGTGTTGCCGTCATGCACCTCCCCGATGCGGTGCGAGACGCCGGTGTAATACAGGATGCGCTCCGTCGTCGTGGTTTTGCCCGCGTCGATATGCGCGGTGATGCCGATGTTGCGGATCCGGTCGAGGACGTGCCAGGCACGATAGGCCTCCTATACCACGACGGGCGCCCCAGGGCCTTTGCCCCGCGCGCCCGCGGAAGTTCCGGCCACCGTTGGCCGGCTATGTACCGCGTGGAAGTGGGCCAGAAGATGGCGATTTGCAAGTTAAACTATTGGTGACGCGGCGATACGGGGCGCGGGGCAACCATGCGCTCACCCTTCGTCACACTCGGAAACGTTGTTTAGGCGCAGATTGGCGTGCATGGACACGCAGGCAGCACAGGCGTTGGTGCGGTTCGGGCTTGGTCGACGGGGCACGGAACCGGCGCCGACAGATCCGGCCGGGTGGTTGGCCGCGCAGTTGCGCGGCCCCGATCCGGCGCGAATTGCGTCTGCCCCGTCGACCGCGAAGGGGCTCGGGGCGCTGCGCGCCGATCGCGAACGACGCAGGGCGGCAAAGACGGCCGCGGCAACATTGCCGGTGACGACGGGTGCGACGCCGGGTGCGGCGACGGGCGGCCCGACAGCGGGCGTCGTGCCAGCGGGCAGCGCGACGGAGGGTAGCGCGACGGCGGGTGGCCAGCCGCCGCCGCGGCCGCCGGTGTCGTTCTCACGCGCGGTGTTCGACGCCGACGCGAAGGCGGAGCTCGACAACGCCCTGACCACACCGGCGCCGTTCCGTGAGCGGCTGGTGTGGTTCTGGACCAACCATTTCACCGTCTCGATCCGCCAGGGCGGCTGCGCCCCGTTGGTCGGCGCGTTCATCGAAGAGGCGATCCGCCCCAACGTCACCGAGCGGTTCGAGACGATGCTGTTGGCCGTGATGCGCCATCCGGCGATGCTGATGTATCTGCAGAATGCCGGGTCTGTCGGGCCTGACAGCGTGGCCGGCCAGCGCAGCCACCGCGGCTTGAACGAGAACCTGGCGCGCGAATGCATGGAATTGCACACCGTCAGCCCGGCCGCCGGCTACACTCAGGCCGATGTGACCAATTTCGCCCGCATCCTGACCGGCTGGTCGGTGGACCTGCGCGCCGAACCGCCCGGCTTCCTGTTCCGCCGCCCGGCGCACGAGCCCGGCACGCCGGTGCTGATGGGGCGGACCTTCCCGCCCGATGAGGCCGGCGGCGTGGCGGCATTGCACTTCCTGGCCAACCATCCTTCGACGCACCGGTTCCTCGCCACCAAGCTGGTCCGGCAGTTCATCGCCGACGATCCGCCGCCGGACGCGGTGCGGCAGATCGAGGGCGTGCTGCGCGACACGCACGGCAATCTGGGCGCGGCGGCGATGGCGCTGACCACGCTGCCGGCGGCGTGGCAACCGGGCGCAAAATTCAAGACGCCGCAGGAGCTGGTGATCTCCAGCGCGCGGGCGCTGAACCTGGATGCCGCCGCCATGCCCGCGTTGGTGGGAATTCTTGGCGGGCTGGGCCAGCCGCTGTGGAACGCGCCGGCGCCGAACGGCTGGGCCGACCGGGCAGCCGATTGGGCGGCGCCGGAAGCGATGATGCGGCGCGTCGACTGGGCCTACGGGTTCTCCGGTCGCATCGGCGACAACGATCCGGTCGAGCTGGCCGACGCGGTACTGGGTCCGCTGCTGCATGACCAGACGTTGATGGCGATGCGCCACGCTGGTTCGCGCCGCGACGCGATGACGTTGTTGCTGGCCTCCCCTGAATTCCAAAGGCGCTGATGATGATGAAGCTCGCACGTCGATCCGCGTTGCTGGGCCTGGGCTCGGCAGTGAGCCTGTTCGGTATGGCCGGACGCGCCTCGTTGGCGCTGGCCGCGGCGCCGACCGAGCAACGCTTCGTGGTGGTGATCCTGCGCGGGGCGATGGACGGGCTGGCGGTGGTGGTGCCGTATGGCGATCCGGCGCTGCGCGACCTGCGCGGGGAACTGATACCCCCCCTGCCCGGCCAGCCGAACGGATTGCGCGATCTCGGCGGCTTCTACGGGCTGCATCCGGCGCTGGCCAACCTGCACGCGATGTATCAGGCGGGCGAGATGCTGCCGGTGCATGCCGCCGCCGGGCCGTATCGCTCGCGCAGCCATTTCGAGGCGCAGGACTATCTGGAGAGCGGTGCCGACCACCGGCTGACCAGCGGATGGCTGAACCGGGCGGTGGCCGCGTTGCCGCCGGCACCGGCCTCGCAGCCAGGTGGTACGTCGCCAGTCGGGCGGGCGCTGGCGGTTGGCGTGACCGTGCCGCTCTTGCTGCGCGGATCGGCGACGGTGGCAAGCTGGGCGCCGCACGGGTTCGCGACGCCGGCACCGGATCTTTACGCACGCATCGCCGAGGTCAACGTTGACGATCGGCTGATCGGACCGGCGATTGCCGAGGGATTGCGCGCACGCGGCTTCGCCGGCGAGGTGATGTCCGCCGATGGGGCGCCAGGCGAGGCCGGCGGGCGCGACAAATATGCGTTCCCGGCGCTGGCCGAGGCGGCGGGCCGGCTGCTGGCGGCGGCGGACGGGCCGCGTATCGCGGCGATGGAAGTGAACGGCTGGGACACGCACGTGGCGCAGATGCCGCGGCTGGAGCAACCGCTGCACGCGCTCGACGCGGGGCTGGGGGCGATGAAGACGGCGCTGGGACCGGCGTGGGGGCGGACGTCGGTCCTGGTGATGACCGAGTTCGGCCGCACCGCGCGGGTGAACGGCGACAAGGGCACCGATCACGGCACGGCAACGGTGGCGTTTGTGCTGGGCGGCGCGGTGGCGGGCGGGCGGGTGCGCGCGGATTGGCCCGGCCTGGGGTCGGGGAAGCTGTTCGAGAACCGCGATCTCGCGCCGACGGTCGATGTGCGGGCGGTGGCGAAGGGGCTGCTTGCGGGGCAGCTCGGGCTGTCTGGCGCCGCGCTGGCGCAGGTGTTCCCGGGTAGCGAGAGCGCGTCGGCGATGGGCGGGTTGCTGCGGGCGTAATACCGGGAGACGAAATGATTAGACTCTTCGGTGCTACCCCCCGTTATGCCGGCCCCCGGGTCACGCGCCCGAGGGCAGGCTCCGGCCGGTATCCACGACTTGCCTTCGTTGCAGCAACGAAAGTTGTGGATACCGGCCAGAGCCTGCCCTCGGGCGCGTGACCCGGGGGCCGGCATAACGGGGGGTAGCGGCCCGCACGTCAATGTTTCAGTGCAAACACCCAGGGCGGAACTTCACCTTCGTTCGGTGTACGGCCTGCTCAACCGGCAGGCGCAAACGCCTGCACGAGCCGTGCGGCGGCTTCACAAGCCGCCCGATGCGAACAAGGTCTCGCCGGTCACCCAACGGGCATCGTCCGACGCCAGGAACACCGCCACGGCCGCGATATCCCTCGGTTGTCCGATCCGGCCGAGCGGGGTCTGCTGCGCCGCCTGCCGCTCGAACTCGCTGCCGATGATGCCCCCGGCATGCGTTCCCTCGGTTTCCACGACGCCCGGATTGATCGAGTTAACCCGGATGTTTCTCGGGCCAAGCTCCTTCGCAAGCGAGCGGGTTATGCCGTCCACGGCGCTCTTTGTGGCGACATAGAGCGCATTCTCAGGTGGTGCCAGCCGGCTGACCACCGAACTGATGTTGATGACGCTGCCACCGTTTGTCGCAAAGTGCTTGAGCGCTTCCCTGATCGACAGGAGAACGCCAAGCACGTTGATGTTGAAATGGCGGTGGAACTCGTCCTCCGTGAGCGATTCGATCGGGCTGAACGCGTACACGCCGGCGTTGTTCACCAGGATGTCGATCGGCCCATAATGGCGTGCCGCTTCGGACAGCAGGCGCTCGACATCCGCGGCCTTTGCGACGTCGCCCTGGATCGCTACAGCCCTCCCACCGGCGCCGGCGATTTCGTCCACAAGTTTGTCCGCGACGTTCCGGCTGCTCGCGTAGTTCACGACAACGGAAGCGCCCTCGGCCGCCAGTTCGCGGGCGATCTCCGCGCCGATCCCTTTGGATGCGCCGGTGACGACCGCGACTTTATGCGACAGTCTGCCCATTGAAATCTCCTCTTGAGTTGGGATGTCTGGCGCCTTCAACGAGGCGGTACGTTCGCGAGCAGGAACCCCAGCCCCTCCGCCATCGTTAGATGTGCGATGACGGCGTCGCGGAGCCTGGGATAAGGCAGCTCCGCCAGCATCGCTGTTTGTATCGCGGCCATGACCTCGCCCGCCTCGGAGCCGATCATCGTGAAGCCGAGAATGCGATCGTCGCTTCCGCTGACGAGGACCTTCATGAAGCCGGAGGTCTCGCCCGTTGTGTGCGCTCGCAGCACTGCCTCGATCGGCAGTGTCGCGACGCGCACGGCAATGCCCATGCGTTGCGCGTCCCGTTCGCTCAGTCCGATGTGAGCGAGCGGCGGATCGGTGAATACGCAATATGGCACCAGCCGGTCGCGCGTGCTGCGGTTCGCTCCGGCCTGGTTGTCCGCGATGATGCGGAAGTCGTCGACCGATACGTGCGTGAACTGCGGGCTGCCGGCACACTCACCGAGCGCCCAGACATTCGGTGCCGTCGTTTCAAGCCGGTCGTTCACGCGGATGTAGCCGCGCGCGTCCAGCTCGACGCCGGCTTCTTCGAGCCCGATCCCGGCCGTATTGGGGACGCGCCCTGCTGCGACAAGGATGTCGCTTCCCTGGATCTTCTCCTCGCCGGCCGGCGTGCGGATGGTCAGGGTCACTTCGCCGCCGGAACGGCCGCTCACGTCCAGCGTGTTGGCAGACAGCAGAAGCCGAACGCCTTCCTCGCTCAGGATCCGCTGCATGGTGTCCGCGACGTCCGGATCCTCGCGGGCCATGATCTGGGAGCCGGCCTCGATGACTGTGACCTGGCTGCCGAACCGGCGGAACGCCTGCGCCATTTCGAGGCCGACATAGCCGCCGCCGAGCACGATCAGATGCGCGGGCACGACATCCAGCTCAAGCGCCTCGATATGCGTGAGCGGGCGGGCAGCTTCCAGGCCGGGTACGGCCGGCATGGCCGCACGCGATCCGAGGTTGAGGAAAACCTGCTCGGCCATGAGCACGCGGGTGCCGCCGTCGTTGAGCTGCACCTCGAGCGTCTTCGGCCCGACGAAGCGCCCGCTTCCCATGATCAGTTCGGCGCCGCTCTCCCGGTAGTTCTTCAGGTGCAGGGCGACCTCGTGCTCGACCATCTCGCGCTTGCGCTGGCGAACCTTCGCCATGTCGGTCGCGACGCTTCCAACTGTCGTGCCGAACTCCGCCGCATGCCGAACAAAGTGCGCGACCCGTGCGCTCCAGACTTCATTCTTGCTGGGCATGCACGCGATGTTGGGGCAGGAGCCGCCGATGTAGCGCCGCTCCACGCTGGCGGTGCGCCGGCCCGCCCGCGCCATGTGCCACGCAAGCAACTTGCCGCCCTGACCGCTGCCAAGGACAAGCGCATCAACCCGTTCTGTTTCCGACATGGTCTGCTCCTGTGTCATTCGTCGTCCTGTGAGAGATGGCCGGACGCCGGCTACGCTGCACGGGCTATCTGACCGCGCAAGGCCGGCAGAAGGTCGGAGGGTTCAGGCCGGCGCGTGTAGTCCGGGTTGACCTCCGCGTAGCGGATGACCCCGCCCTGGCCGATCACAAACCGGCCCGGCATCGGCAGTGTCCAGCTCGTGTCGCCGTTGAAGGCCGGCAGGTCGTTCTTGCGGCTTTTGTACAGCTCGATCAGATAGTCCGGCAACGCGAAACGCAGCCCGAAGGCGGCCGCCGTCTCGTTGCCTGGGTCGGACAAGATTGGAAAATCAAGCCCGTTGGCGCGTTGCGACTTGCGACTGTTCACGGCATTTTGTGGGGAGATTGCCACGAGCTGCGCGCCGAGCTCGCGGAACGCCGGCAATGCCTCCTGCGATGCCTGCAGTTCCATATTGCAGTACGGACACCAGACACCGCGGTAGAAGCTCACGACGAGCAGACCTTGCGAGAGCAGCTCGGGCGCGGGGACGGTCTTGCCGTTGGCTTCCTTCAGTACGAAGGACGGAACCTTCTCGCCTAATCTGCAAGACAGCATCTCGCCGAAGTCACAATTCACGCCGCCGATTACCACGTTGCCGCCTTGCGCGACGATGTCCTCGGCTAGCCTCTCACCGATGCCGTGCGCTCCTCCTGTGACTACGGTTGTCGTGCCAGCAACGGCACTCATCGATCTACTTCCTTCATTGAGCTTCTTAGAATTAGCGCCTGGGCCTCAGGAGTGCGGCTCCGGGGAGCGCGGAGCAGAGCACTCCCGAAACCAGGGGATCGCGAGAGCCGACCAACGATTTCAAACCGCGGTCATGCCGCCATCGACGGGGAAGTCGACGCCTGCGACGAAGCTTGCCTCGTCAGAGGCAAGGAAAACGGCGGCCGCTGCGATCTCCTCCGGGCGGCCAAGCCGCTTGAGCGCGACCCTCGCAGCATCCGCGGCCTTCAGCTCGGCAACCATGTCGGGGGTCGGCGCCACCTGTTCAAAGATCGGCGTGTCGATCGGGCCCGGGCAGATCGCGTTTACCCGGATCCCACGATCCGCCAGCTCGGGCGTCCACGAGCGGACGAACGAGCCGACTGCCGCCTTGGTGGCACTGTAGACACCCAGACCGGCGATGCCCTTCCTGTCGGCGATCGAGGTGACAACGATGATCGACGCGCCATCATTCAGAAGCGGGAGTGCCTTGCTGACTGTGAAGGCCAGGCCCCGCGTGTTGACCGCAAACTGCTTGTCGAAGCTTTCCTCCGTCATCTGGGCGAGCGGCTGAGGATCGACGATGCCCGCCGCGGCGAAGAGGATATCGATCCTGCTCTTTTCGCTGGCGACCTTGGCGTAGAGCCGGTCGAGGTCTTCGAGCTTGCGGACGTCGCCCTGTACACCGGCGATATTCCGGCCGATGGAGGTGACCGTCCTGTCCAGTTCTTCTTGGCGGCGGGCGAAGACATAGACGAACGCCCCTTCCGCGACGAACCGCTGCGTCGCCGCCAGTCCAATTCCGCTGGTGCCGCCGGTAATCACGGCGACCTTATTTTGGAGTCTCGACATCGTTGCTTCCCTATCGCTGGAGCCCGGCTCGGCGTGAGCTGTAGCCGGCCACTCAAGGCGGCCGCGGCGCCTCGCGCGGCGAGATCCGCCTCTCCCGAATATGTGCCGACGGCTTGGATGCCGTCGCGATGAACGTGAGGCGCCGAGGGTTGGCGCGGCAGACGCGGTGAGGTCATAAACCTCATTCCTTGGAGGAATAGGGATGGACCGGCTGGCCGCGATGGAAACCTTCGTCCGCGTTGTCGAGACCGGATCGTTTTCGGCTGCGGCACGGACACTGAATGTCGGTCAACCGGCGGTGTCCAAGACCGTCGCACAGCTGGAGGAGCGTCTGGGCGTGCGGCTGCTGATGCGCTCGACGCGAGCGGTGTCGCCGACCGAGGCCGGGCGGAACTTCTATGACCATGCGAAGCGCGCGATCGAGGAAGCGAACGAGGCCGACACGGCCGCACGCGGCGCCGACGCGAGCCTGACCGGCCAGCTGCGGATTTCGGCGGCGGTGACCTTTGCGCGTTTGCACGTCGTCCCACGCCTGCCGACATTCCTTGCGGCGCATCCTGACCTGACGATGGACGTGATCCTCGATGATCGGGTGATCGACCTGGTCGAGGAGGGCGTGGATGTGGCGCTGCGCATGGGTACGCTTGCCGACTCGTCACTGACGGCACGGAAGCTCGCGTCTGCTCCGCGATGCGTGGTCGGAACCGCCGCCTATTTCGCGCGGGCGGGCGTGCCGGCTACGCCAGCCGAACTGGCGGAGCACTCCGTGGTTGTCTACGTCCCGGACTCAGCAGGCGACACCTACACGTTCCGGCAGGGTGCAACCGAACTGTCGGTCAGCGTATCGGGCCGGTTGCGCGTCAGCGCGGCCGAGGGCGTGCGGGCTGGCGTCATGGCCGGCATGGGCGTGACGATCGCCTCGGCCTGGATGTTCAGCCCCGAGCTTGAGTCGGGCGAGGTACGCGCGGTGCTGACGGACTGGACGCTGCCGTCGATCGATCTGTTCGCGGTTTACCCGACGGGCCGGATGCCAAGCGCCAAGGCCCGTGCGTTCGCTGCCTTCGTCGAAGCGGAGTTGAAGGCGTGGCGTTTCCCTGACCGCGGGTCCCTGTGAGGCGCCCACAAGCGACCCGGCACCGCTGGTTTGCATCGGTAGCTGACGTTCCAACCGAAATGCACTCGGACGAGCGTTACAGCACCGCCACGGTCTGCGCTTCCAGCGCCGCCGGATCGATCGTGATGCCGATCCCCGGCCTGTCAGGCACGCGCACGCAGCCGCCGCCGGCGCGCAACACGTCGGCGACGACGTCCTGCTCCAGCGCGTAGCTCGGCATGTAAAACTCACAGCCGAGCGTCACGTTGGGCAGCGTGCTCAGCACATGCGCGGCGGCGGCCAGCGCGATGCCGCCCTCCCATAGCGTGCCGCCGTAGGTCGGCCACCCGGCGGCCGCGGCGACCGCGTCTAGCGCCCTCGCCGGACCGATGCCGCCGCACTTGCCCAGCTTGATCGAGACGCAGTCGGCGATGCCGTCGCGCGCGGCGCGCAGCATCTCGGCGGCATCGTAGACGCTTTCGTCGGCCATGATCGGCGTGTCGAGCGCGGCGGCGAGCGCGGCCATCGCGGGTTCCTGGCCGCGTGCCACGGGCTGCTCGATGAAGGTCGGGCGCAGGGTCTCGACGTCGCGTAGCCGGACCAGCGCATCGAACGGGTCCAGCCCCTGGTTGTAGTCGACCCGCAGATCGAGATCGGGCAGCGCATCACGCAGCGCGGCGAGGCGGCGCAGATCCTCGGCGTGCCCGGCAAAGCCGGTCTTCACCTTCAGGATCCGGTGGCCCTGGCCGAACATCTCCTTCGCGCGCGCCAGATCGGCGGCGAAATCGGGATCCGCGATGGAGAACGACAATGGGATAGTGTCGCGAACCGCGCCGCCCAGCAGCGCATGCAGCGGGGCGTTCGCACGTTGGCCGGCGATGTCCCACAGCGCCATCTCGATGGCCGATTTGGCCTCCGGATGGAACGCTATGGCATGCGCGCAATCGAGCATGCGCGCGGCGATTGCGGCCGGGTCGGCGCCGAGCAGCGCCGGGCGCAGGGCCGCGTCCAGCGCGCCCAGGGTTGTCTCGGCGACATTGCCGAACGGCGCCCAGGGCGCTGCCTCGCCCCAGCCGATCAGGCCGTCGGCGGTGCGGATCGTCACGATGACGCGGCGCACCGCGCGCGAAATCGCGCCGGATCCGTGGCTGCGCGCGTTGCGGATGCGGCTTTCGATGAGCCGCAGCGCGATGTGGTCGATCCGGTCGGTCATTTTGCCCCCTCTTCCCCCCGGGCGCCTTACCTCCGGGCGCCGCCATTTAATCCGGCCAGCGTTAACCTTCCACTAGCGAGTTGGCGCCCAGCATCGTCGCGGATCGAACCAACCGCGAGGATACAAGAGTTGCATGCTGCGGGTCGTCGCCTGCATTGCCCTCTATCATAACCCGCTGCTGGTGGCCCTGGCAGCGGTGATCTGCGCATTGGCGTGCCTGGCCTACGTCAACATGCTGGGCCGCGCCGCGGCGGGGCATGACACCCTGCGAAGAGCATGGGTGGCGGCCGCCTCCGTGGTGTTCGGCTGCGGTGTCTGGGCCACTCATTTCGTCGCCATGATGGGGTTCGAAACCAGCGTGGCGGCTGTGTATTCGCTGGGTGCGACAGCGATTTCCCTGGTTTTGGTGATCGTGGGCAGCGCGGCGGCTTCCCTGGCGTGGGTGCAGGGCGCCGAGCCGACCGGGAGGCCCACCGCATGGGGTGTCCTGGGCGGGGTACTGATCGGGGTGAGCATTGCGGCAATGCACTTCACCGGCATGGAGGCGCTGCGGCCGGCCGGAACGTTGGTTTTCGATTACGATTTTGTCGTCACATCGATCGTGATCGGCATATTGCTGTCGGTCGCGGCAATGCTCGCCGCCGGGTCGCGGCAGCGGGCCTTGGCGACCGGTCTGCTGGTTTTGGGGATATGTGGACTCCATTTCACCGCGATGGCCGGGGTCCAGTTGTATTCGTGGACGTCGGGTGATTCGGACGGCGAACTGGTGGCGAGCGGTGGTCTGGCGGTCGCGATTGGCGGTATCGCCTTGTTCATCCTGCTGCTAAGCTTGGCGGGAACCGCGGTGGATGCACATCTGACCCGGCTGGCAACGAACGAAGCCAGCCGGCTGCGCCAGTTCTCCGAGGCGACGTTCGAGGGCATCCTGTTCTGCCGGCGGGGCCTTATCATGGACGCCAACGGCGCGCTCGGCCGGATGGGTGGCTGGGATCCGAAGGCGCTCGTCGGGCTCCCGCTGGAGCAGTTGTTCGTGGCGGAAGCTCGAGACCTGCTCTACCCGGTCGCCGCGGGCGCTCGGACGGAGGCCACTGAAACAGCACTGCTCACACATGACGGCTCGGCCTGCCCGGTCGAACTGCTGAGCCGCTCGATCACTCAGAACGGCGAGCCGACGGCCGTGGTGGTGGTGCGCGACATCTCCGAGCGCAAGGCGGCGGAGCAGCGCATCGGCGAATTGGCGCACTACGATGTGTTGACCGGCTGCGCCAATCGCGTGCTGTTCCGCGACCGGTTGGCGCAGGCGCTGGCGATGGCCGAGCGGTCCGGGCACGACGTTGCGCTGCTGTACTGTGGCCTTGACCGGTTCACCGAGGTCAACGACCTGCTGGGCCACACGGTCGGCGACCGGGTGCTGATCGAGGTGGCCAACCGACTGAGCGCGCGGTTGCGCGACACCGACACGCTGGCCCGGCTTGGTGGCGACGAGTTCGCCGTCATCCAGCCGCGGATCGAGGCCCCGGATGATGCGGCGGTGCTGGCGGAGCGGCTGCTCAGCGGCCTGGCTGAGCCATTGGAGATTGACGGGCAGCAGATCCTGATCGGCATGACCGTCGGCATTGCGCTGCATCCGCAGAACGGTGCCACCGGTGAGACATTGCTGCGCGCCGCCGATGTGGCGCTGCGCCGCGGCAAGCAGGAGCGGCGCGGCGCGAGCCACTTCTATACGCCGGGCATGGACAGCGAATTGATGGAGCGCCTGGCGCTGGAACGCGATCTGCCGCAGGCGATCGCGCGCGGGGAGATGCGGCTGCACTACCAGCCGATATTCGAGGTGGGAAGCCGCAGGCTGGTGGGCCACGAGGCGCTGCTGCGGTGGCAGCACGCCGAGCGGGGGGCGGTTTCGCCCGGCATCTTCGTGCCGTTGGCCGAACGGAATCGCCAGATCGTGCCGATCGGGCAATGGGTGCTGCGGACCGCCTGCGCCGCCGTCGCGGCGGTACCGGGGGTCTCGCGGATCGCGGTAAACCTGTCGCCGGTGCAGGTGCGGATGGACGACCTGCCGCAGCTGGTTGAGGACGTTCTGCGCGAGACCGGCCTGGCGCCGGAACGGCTGGAACTGGAGATCACCGAGGGTGTGCTGATCGAAGAAACGGCACGCACGCTATCCATGCTGCGCGCGCTGAAGCGGCTGGGCGTGCGTATCGTGCTGGATGATTTCGGCACCGGATTCTCCAGCCTGAGTTATCTGCGCCGCTTCCCGTTCGACAAGCTGAAGATCGATCAATCGTTCATGAAGGATCTTGGCGAGGACGGCGAATCAGACGCTATCGTGCGTGCCATCCTGGCGCTTGCTCACAGCCTGCGGCTGGAGGTGACGGCCGAGGGCGTTGAGACCGAAACACAGCTTCGCATGTTGCAGCATTATGGCTGCGACCAGGTGCAGGGCTTCCTGCTTGGGCGGCCGGGGCCTGATTTTGTTACCGACACGATTGGCGTGACGCCTGAGGTTGCGGCGGCCTGAGCGTGGTTCGTCAGGCGCGATCGCCGCTTGTGGCGCCCGGGTTCCGACCGAGTTTTGCGACGCACTCTCAGCCGTGCCGGGCGCGGCTGTCGGCGGGCGCCTGCTCGCGCTGGTGCATGCCGTAGTCGCGGACAACACCGGCAATGCGCAGCCGATAATCGCGGAACACGCCGGCGCGGCCCTGTGCCTGCGCGGCGCGGTGCTCCATCGTGTTGCGCCAGGCCTGCACCGCGGCCTCGTCGCGAAAGAAGGACAGCGACAGGATCTTGCCCGGTTCCGACAGGCTTTCGAACCGCTCGATCGAAATGAAGCCATCGATCTGCTCCAGCAACGGGCGCAGCGCCGCGGCCAGGTCGAGGTAGTTCTGCTTGCGGTCGGGCGCGGGCCAGACCTCGAAGATCACCGCGATCATCCGTTTGCCTCCTTGATCCAGGGCGGCACACGCATCATGCCGACGGCCATTATGCCACCTGGCGCAGGAATGTGCGCTCCTCGGTCAGGATGAAGCGCTGCTCCTCGGCAAAGCGGAAGTTGGCCTGGCTCTCGCTGTCGCCGCGCAGGCGTGCCCGATACGCCTCGTACTCCGCCAGGCTGGGGAAGGAAATCAGCCCGTAGGCGATGTTGTTGGTGCCCTCGTGCGGCATCCAGTAGCCGACCAGGTCGCCGCCGCATTTCGGGATGAGTTCGAGCCAGCGCCGCGCGTAGGCCTCGAACGCGTCGCGCTTGAATGGGTCGATCTGGTAGCGGATGAAGACGGTGAGGGTCATGGCGTGCCTCCTGCGGTGGCTGTGCGACGATCCTGCCCGATCGGCGCACGGGCATGCTTCGCCGCCTGTCGAAATGGCACCGCGTCGCCACCGTGATCGCCCCTGCGGTCGTGGTCCCCCCCTGCGGTCGTGGTCCCCCCTTCCGTCATGGTCCCCCCTGCCGCCATGCCTGGGCTTGACCCCGACATCCCACGCGGCACCGTGCTGGCGGGGATGCCCGGCGGGTCGCGCGCGGGCAGGACGTAGAGAGGAGCGCAAATACCTTGCCGATACAGGACAAAATCCCGGTCATCCTCGACTGCGATCCCGGCACCGACGACGTCTTCGCCCTGTTTCTGGCGCTGGCTTCGCCGGAGATCGAGCTGCTGGCGGTGACGGTCGCCGGTGGCAATGTCGGGCTGGACCGCACGCTACCGAACGCCCTGGCGCTGATGGCGTTGGCCGGCGCGCCGGGGCGGCCGCCAGTGCCGGTGTTCGCCGGCGCGGACCGCCCGCTGCTCGGCAGTTTTGCCCCCGAGGTGCGCGTGCATGGTGTCGATGGGCTCGGGGGCGTGGCGCTGCCCGCCGGCGGGACCGCGGCGCCAGAACTGGCGGCGGATGCGATACGGCGCATTCTGCGCGCGGCGGCGCAACCCGTGACGCTGGTGGGGATCGCACCGGTGACCAACCTCGCCTTGGCGCTGATCACCGAGCCGGCGCTCGCGGCGAAGGTCGAGCGCATCGTGCTGATGAGCGGCGCCTGGAGCGAGGGCAACGCCACGCCGGCCGCCGAATTCAACGCGCTGAACGATCCCGAGGCGTTGGCGATCGTGCTGGCCTGCGGCCGGCCGGTGGTGCTGGTGACGCTGGAGCTGACCGCGCAGGCGCTATGCACGCCAGCTCGGCTGGCGGCGCTGCGGACTGGCGGTGGCGGGCGGTGTCTGCGCGCCGCGTGCGATATCCAGGCCACCGTGCCGTTGTCGCGGCGCCTTGGCGGGCGTGGCGCGGCGTTGCACGATCCGTGCGCGATTGCGTGGCTGCTGCGGCCGGACCTGTTCACCGGGCGCGACTGCGCGGTGGAGGTCGATCTCGGGCCGGGACCGGGACGCGGGCGGACGGTGATCGACCGATGGGGGCGCACCGGCCGGCCGGCCAACGTGGTGTTGCCGGAGACGCTGGACGCCGACGGGTTCTTCGATTTGCTGGGTGCGGCGCTGGTGCAGTTGCCGTAGCGTCGCCGCTTGCTCGGCGCGGTGCTGGCGCCGCTGGCGCAGCGTCGCCGCTTACTCGGCGTTGCTCGGCGCGGTCGGCGTGGCGCCGCCGCGCCGATCCGTTTGCCGTCGTGGCGTCGGGGCGGAAACGGGCGCAGGGTGACATGGCGTCGCCGCCCCGGCGAACCGAGGGCGGTATTCACGCCGGAAGCCGACAAAACCGGCACGGCGGGCACCTTATTCTCGACCCTTCGGCCATGACCGAAGCATATCGACTTAACTTCGATTTATCAGTCGCGAGCGTTCGGCAACGTCGCACCCGCACGCCCAGGCGCGTGGACGGAGGCTCGTAAGCGACTCGCAAAACCGCCGGCGGCCAATCGTCGGTGCAGGACGGATGCCCGCACACGCCAGGCACACCTGCAAGCAACCCAGGGACGCCCGCAAACACCAGGGATATGAGCACATGACCATCAAGCACCTGCTCGACCGGACCGCCGCGCACGCAGCCGGATACATCGACACCGTGAATTCGCGGCCGATCGCAACGACCGCCTCGATCGAGGAACTGCGCGCGCGTCTGGCCAAGCCGGTGCCCGAGGCATCCACCGACGCGGTGCAGGTCATCGACGAGCTGGTCCGCGATACCGAAGGCGGCATCCTCGGATCATCCAGCGGGCGCTTCTTCGGTTGGGTCATCGGCGGCACGCTGCCGGTGGCGCTCGCCGCGGATTGGCTCACGTCCACCTGGGACCAGAACGCCGCCTCCAATGTGACCGCGCCGGCCGAGGCGGTCGTCGAGGAGGTTTGCGGCGACTGGGCGAAGCAACTGCTGGGGATCTCGCCATCGGCGTCCTTCGCGTTCGTGACCGGCTGCCAGATGGCGCACACCACGGCGCTGGCGGCCGCCCGGCATAAGCTGCTGCGCGACCGGGGGTGGAACGTTGAGGCGAAAGGCCTCGCGGGTGCGCCGGCGCTGCGTGTGCTGACCGCGGCGAACCGGCACGAATCGATCATTCGTTCGGTGCGCCTGCTGGGCATGGGCACGGATGCAATCGAGATCGTGCCCAGCGACCGAATCGGGCGGATCGATACGGTCGAGCTCGAGCGCGTCCTGCGTGGGTCGCCCGATGCGCCGACGATCGTTACGCTGCAGGCTGGAGACCTTAATACCGGAACGTTCGATCCCTTTGCCGAAGCCTGTCGGATCGCCCACGACTATCGCGCATGGGTCCACGTGGATGGCGCGTTCGGGCTATGGGTGGCGACAAGTGAAAAGTACCGCCACCTGCTGGACGGCGCGGAGCGGGCCAACTCCTGGGCGACGGACGGGCACAAATGGTTGAACCTGCCGTTCGATTGCGGCCTGGTTTTCGTCGCCGACCCGGCGGCGCATCGCGCGGCATTTGCGCAAGACACCAGCTATGCGGTGCCGATCGAGCACCTGCGCAACCAAAAGGACTGGAACCCGGAATGGTCGCGACGTGGTCGCGGGTTCCCGGCATACGCCGCGATCCGCGCGCTCGGTCGTTCCGGGATCGCCGATATCGTCGACCGCTGTTGCGCTCACGCCGATCGGCTGGTCACTGGCATCGGCGCGCTGCCCGGCGCGGAGATCGTCGTCCGGCCGACCATCAATCAGGGCCTGGTGCGGTTTCTGGCGCGCGACGGCAATCACGACCGCCAGACCGATGCGGTGATCGGGCGTATTCAGGCGAAAGGCGTCGCGTGGTTCGGCGGGGTCACGTGGCAGGGCATGCGGGTCATGCGCATTTCCGTCTGCAACTGGACGACGACGGATCGTGATGTCGATGACACTGTCGCCTCGGTGCGTGACGCGCTCGCCGAGGCGGGCACCTGACGGCAGCTTTCGCGGGTACGGCGCCGGCGCGGGTGCGGCGTCGGCGCAGTTGCCGTAGCGCCGCCACTCCGGTTTGCTGCGGGTTAGGCAATACAGGAGATCACGATGGACCCGCGCGAGTTGCCGTTCGACGCCGAGACGTTGCTGGACGGCCTGCGCCCCTGGATCGAGTGCGAAAGCCCGACCTACGATCCCGCCGCGGTCAATCGCATGATGGACCTGGCGGCGCGCGAACTGGTGATCGCCGGCGCGCGGGTCGAGCGGATCACCGGGCACATGGGGTTCGGCGACTGCGTGCGGGCCAGTTTTCCCCATACGACGCCGCACGTCCCCGGCATCCTTGTCATGGGTCACCTCGACACCGTCCACCCGATCGGGACGCTTACGAAACTTCCATTCCGCCGCGAGGGTGGGCGCGCCTGGGGTCCGGGCATCCTGGACATGAAGGGCGGCAACTACCTGGCGCTGGAGGCGATCCGTCAGCTTGCCCGCGCCGGCGTGGCGACCAACCTGCCGATAACCGTGTTGTTCACCAGCGACGAGGAGGTCGGCAGCCCCTCGACGCGTGACTTGATCGAGGCCGAGGCGGCGCGCCACCGCTACGTGCTGATCCCGGAGCCGGCGCGTCCCGACGGCGGGGTGGTGACCGGGCGCTATGCCATCGCGCGGTTCAACCTGGAGGCGACCGGCCGGCCGAGCCATGCCGGGGCGCGGTTGGCCGAGGGGCGGTCGGCGATCCGCGAGATGGCGCGCAAGCTGATCGAGATCGAGGACATGACCACGCCCGACTGCACTTTCAGCGTGGGCGTGATCCAGGGCGGGCAATGGGTGAACTGCGTATCGACCACCTGCACCGGCCAGGCGCTTTCGATGGCGAAACGGCAGGAGGACCTGGACCGCGGGGTGGCGCGCATGCTGGCGCTGGGGGCGTCGTCGAACGAGGTGCAGTTCAAGGTGACGCGCGGGGTGACGCGGCCGGTGTGGGAGCCTAATGCGAAGACCGTGGCGCTGCACGAGGTGGCGCGCGGCGTGGCGCGCGGGCTGGGGTTCGATATTCCACCACAGAGCGCCGGCGGCGGGTCGGATGGTAATTTCACCGGCGCGATGGGGATCGCCACGCTGGACGGGCTGGGCGTGCAGGGCGCCAATGCACACACACTGGATGAGCACATTGTGATCGACAGCCTGGCCGCACGCGGACGGCTGATGGCGGGGCTGCTGGCGGCGCTGGAATGAGTGGGGGCATGCGCCGGTCGGACGGCGTGCTGACCACCGCCTGGCGCATCGTCGCCTCGCGGCGTCGGCTGTTCATCGGCCTGGTGTGCGGGCTGGTGGCGTTGCCGCTGCTGCCTAGCGGTGCGACTGCCATGGCTCGTTCGATCCTGGCCTGGGACATCGGCGTGGGTGTGTTCCTATTGCTCGCGTTGATGCTGTTTTTGACTGAGGACCATCGAAACATGGCGGCGCACGCGGCGGCGCAGGAAGAGGGCGAGTGGACGATCTTCGCCCTGATGGTGGCCGCGGTGGCGATCAGCATGGTGGCGATCGCCGGGGAATTCGGTGCTGCCGCGCAACTGAAGGGGACCAGCAAGCTGCTGCATGTCGGCCTGGTGGCGGTGACCCTGCTGCTGACCTGGCTGATGCTGCAGGTGACGTTCGCGTTACGTTACGCACACGAATACTACGAGGTGTCGGGCGACGGACCGGCGGTGGATGGCGGGTTGAATTTTCCGGAGGAGGAACATCCGGACTACATGGATTTCCTGTATTTCTCGCTGGTGTTGGGGATGACGTTCCAGGTGTCCGACGTGGCGATCACCTCGCGCAAGCTGCGGCGGCTGGCGACGCTGCATGGGTTCCTGGGGTTCGTGTTCAACACCGTCATCCTGGCGCTGACCGTGAACATCGCGGCTGGGTTGCTGTAGCGGTGGTCATTCCGCAGATGGAGCGAGCGCCGGACCAAGCCGCGCCGTATCGACCGGCGGCGTCCAGTGCCGTCCCGGGATCGAATCCAGCAGGCTGCGCGTGTAGGCGTGGCTGGGGGCGGCGAACACGCTCGCGGTGTCGCCCTGTTCGACGATGACACCGCGCTGCATCACGGCCACCCGGCCGCAGATCTGCGCCGCCACGCGCAGGTCGTGGGTGATGAACAGCATGGTCAGGCCCAGCGTGCGGCGCAGTTCCTCCAGCAGGGCGAGGATCTGGGCCTGGACGGAGACATCCAAGGCGGAGACTGGTTCGTCGGCGATCAGCAGTTCCGGGTCTAGCGCCAGCGCGCGGGCGATGCCGATGCGCTGGCGCTGGCCGCCGGAGAATTCGTGTGGGAAACGTTCCGCGGCCGAGGCGTCGAGCTGCACCAGCGCCAAAAGCTCGCGCGCGCGGGCCAGCGCGGCGGCGCGGGATGTGCCGTGCGCCATTGGGCCTTCAGCGATGATCTCGCCCACGCGGCGGCGCGGGTTGAGCGAGGCGAACGGGTCCTGGAACACCATCTGGATGCGCTTGCGGAAGGGTTTCCAGGTAGCGCGGGTCAGGCTGGTCAGGTCGGTGTCGTGGAAGCGGATGGCACCTGCCTCGGGCTGGATCAGGCGAACGATGCAGCGTGCAAGGGTGGATTTGCCTGAGCCGCTTTCGCCGACCAGTCCCAACGTTTCGCCCTTGAATAGCGTAATGTCGGCGTCCTGCACCGCGGGCACGCGGCTGCGTCGGCTCAGCAGGCCGCCGCCGCGCCAGTAGGTCTTGCGCACGCCGACCAGTTCCAGCACGCGCGCGGCTTCGGCTTGCGGGGGTGGCGCGGAGCGATGCGGCACGGCGGCGATCAATGCCTTGGTGTAAGGATGTTGCGGGTCGTTCAGGATGGTCGCGGCAAGGCCGGCTTCGACCACCCTGCCCTCCTGCATCACCACGACGCGGTCGGCGATTTCCGCGACCACACCGAAATCGTGGGTGATGAACAGCACGCCGGTGCCGCGGCGGGTCTGGATCTCCTTGATCAGCCGCAGGATCTGCATCTGCGTGGTGACATCCAGGGCGGTGGTCGGTTCGTCGGCAATCAGCAGCGCGGGTTCCAGCGCGAGCGCCATGGCGATCATCACCCGTTGGCGCTGGCCACCGGACAGCAAATGCGGATAGGCGCGGGCAATGCGGGTCGGATCGGGCAGGTTCACCGCTTCCAGCAGCGCCGGCACGCGCGCGGCGGCGCCGCTTGCGCGGTGCACTTTCAGCACCTCGGCGATCTGCTCGCCGACGCGCATCAGCGGGTTCAGCGCGGTCATTGGTTCCTGGAAGATCATGCCGATGCGCGCGCCGCGCAGGTTGCGCAGCGCGGTGGGCGACAGGCGCAGCAGGTCGGTGCGTTCAAAGTTGATGATGCCGCCTTGCACGCGCAGCGCCGGCGGCAACAGGCCCATGATCGCGGCGGCGCAGACCGACTTGCCGGAGCCGCTCTCACCGACCACGCACAGGCTCTCGCCCGGTTCGACAGCGAAACCGATGTCGCTGACGGCTTCAGTGCGGTCGCTGCCGGGCGGCAAGGTGATGGTCAGGTTTTCCACGGCGAGCAGGCTCATCGGCGGCGCGCCAGGCGGGGGTTTAGCGCGTCGGTGAGGCCCTCGCCCACCAGGTTGAGCGCGAGGACGGTCAGGAAGATGGCGATGCCGGGGAAGACGCTCATCCACCACGCCAGGCGGATCACGCTGCGTCCGGCGCCGATCATGAAGCCCCAGGACATCAGGTTGGGATCGCCGAGGCCAAGAAACGACAACCCGCTTTCCAGCAGGATGGCACTGGCGACCATCAGGCTGGCGAGCACGATAAGCGGCGACAGCGCGTTCGGCAGGATCTCGCGGCTGATGATGGACAGGCGCGAGCGGCCTAGGACCTCGGCGGCTTGCACGAATTCTCGAGTGCGTAGTGATAGCACTTCGGCGCGGATGACGCGCGCGACGGGCGGCCAGGAGACGATTGCGATGGCGGCGACGATCGAGCCCAGGCTGGGTGAAAAGATCGCCACCAGAACGACGGCGAGAACGAAGCTGGGGACGGTCTGGAAGAACTCGGTGAAGCGCATGATCGCGTCGTCGATGAGGCCGCTGGCGTAGCCGGCGACGGCGCCGAGGGTGACGCCGATCAGCACCGCAACGACTGTGGAGACGCCGCCGATCAGTAGCGAGACGCGCGCGCCGTAGGCGATGCCGGCGGCGACGTCGCGGCCGAGGCTGTCGGAGCCTAGGAGAAAGTCGGGGTCGCCTGGGGGGGCAAATGGCGCGCCTCGCATGTCCCAGGGGGAGAACGGGAAGAGGATGCCGGCGGTGGCAGCGAGGATCGCGACGAGGGCCAGCACGATGATGCCGGCTACGGCGCCTCGGTTGCGGGAGAAGACGCGGAGGAAGTCGGTCATTGTGGGTTTTCTCCCTCTCCCCTTGAGGGAGAGGGTTGGGGTGAGGGGTTGGGGCCAGGGTCACGCCGAGATCTCTCGCGCGCCGACCCCTCACCCCAGCCCTCTCCCCCAAGGGGAGAGGGAGAAGATCCTTGAGCCATCATCCGACTTGCACCCGCGGATCGACCCAGGCGTAAACAACATCGGTAACCAGATTGAACACCACCGTCAGCACCGAGGTGCAAAGAAACACCCCCAGCAGCAACTGGTAATCCCGTGCCAGCAGCGCATCGAACGCGAGGCGCCCTACGCCCGGCCAGGCGAACACCGTTTCGACCAGGATCGATCCTCCGATCAACTGCCCGGCCTGGATGCCCGCATAGGTGATCACCGGCAACAGCGCGTTGCGCAGGATGTGGCGGCGCAGGATGCGGCCCTCCGGCACGCCCTTGGCGCGGGCGGTGCGGACGAAATCCTGCGATGCCACTTCCAGCATCGAGGCGCGGGTCAGCCGCGCGTAGACCGCCATGTAGAACAGCCCGAGCGTCAGCGCCGGCAGCACGAGATACCGAGCCGTATCGGCAACGGCCGCCCAGCCGGTGTAGTCGGCGCCGACGGTGTTCATCCCGAAGCTCGGCAGCCAGTCCAGCCACACACTGAACACCAGCACCAGCATTAGCCCGACCCAGAAGATCGGTGTGGCGAAAAACCCAAGCGCCAACACGGTAATTGCCGAAATCCGCCCAACGTCCGACACGTTGCGCCGCCAGCGCGCCGAGCAGCATGCCCATCGCCAACGCGAAGGCGAACGCCGTGCCGGTCAACAGCAGCGTCGCCGGCAATCGCTCCGCTATCAGCGCTGCGACCGGCCGGCCCTGGCGATACGACACGCCGAGATCGCCGTGCAGCAGATGCCCGAGATAGATCAGCAATTGCGTCGACAGCGGCTGGTCCAGGCCAAACTGCGCGCGCAACTGCGCGAGGAATTGCGGGTCGGCGGCTCCGGCTTCGCCGGCGATGACGCTGGCGGGATCACCGGGGGCTGCGTGGATCAGCAGGAAGTTGGCCACCGCGATGGCAACGATCATTGCCGCCATCTTCACCAGGCGCTGCGCCAGGAAGCGCCAGAACCGTGCCGCCCCCATCTCAGGCGCGGCTCACACGCACACGCCTCACGCCAGATACGCGTCCTGGAAGTCGCCGTTGGGGCCCATCGCGGTGCGGATGACGTTGTGCAGCTTCTTGTCGTGGATGGTCGGCCAAGCGAGTTCCATCAGCCACATCTGCGGGATCTCGTCGCACAGGATCTTCTGCACCGCGGAAAACGCCTGCTGGCGCACCGCGGGATCGGCGGCAGTGCGCGCCGTTGCGAACAATTCATCCACTTTCGGATTGGCGTAGCCACCGGTGTTGGTAAAGGTGATCTTCTGGATATTGGTGGAGACGTAGCTGCGCTCCACGCCCAGCGTCGGATCGCCATACTGCGACAGGAAGTTCGTCGAGGTCTCGTAGTCCCAGTCGCCAATGCGCCGCGCCCAGGCGCCGGCGTCGGTGGTCTCCAGCGTCACCTCGATGCCAACTTTCTGCATCGCGGTGCGGAAGTACTCCGACAGCCGCATCCACACCTCGCCATAGGGCAACGCGAGCTGCTTGATGGTGAAGCGCACGCCCTTCGCATTCGGCTTCAGCCCGGCGGCATCCAGCAATTGCATCGCCTTGCCGGGGTCGTAGGCCTGCAGCCTGGCCACCGCCGGATCATAGAATTTCGTTGTCGAGGCGATCGGTCCGGTCGCCACCTTGCCGATGCCGAACCACAGCCGGTCGCGGATGAAGTTGCGATCGATCGCGTGGCTCATTGCCTGGCGGACGCGGACATCGCCTAGCGGTTTGACCCGGTGATTGATCTCGAACCAGGAGACCTGCGAGGCGTATTCCCAGCCGTTCAGCTCCACGGTCAGGTTCGGCATCGCCTTGAAACGCGGCACGTCGAACGGCTCGATGTCGTTGGCCTGGGTTAGTTGCACCTGGCCGGTCTGCAACGCGAGCGCACGGCTCTGGCTATCCGGAATGATACGGTAGATGATTTCGTCGAGGTATGGCTCGCCCGGGTTCCAGTAGTCGTCGAAACGCTTCATGCGGATGAAGTTGCCGCGCTGCCACTCGACGAACTGGAACGGTCCCGTGCCGATCGGATGCTGGTTCGCGGGGTTGGTGCGATAGTCGGTACCGTCGTAGATGTGCTTCGGCACGATCCCCGAGGCGGAGTCGTCGAACATCAGCATGAACGGCTCGAATGGCGAGTCGAGTGTGAAGACGACGGTGTGGGGATCGGGTGCAGTCGCCTCCTTGATCTTGGCGAAGATCGCCCGGGCGCGCGGCGACAGCGTGGCCCAGAACTTGGTGACCGAGAAGATGACGTCGTCCGCCGTCATCGGTGTGCCGTCGTGGAATTTTACGTTGTCCTGGAGCCTGAAGGTGTAGGTTTTCTTGTCGTCCGACAGGGCCCAGCTTTTCGCCAGTTCCGGTAGCGGTTCGAGCTTGAAGGAGTATTTGCACAGCCCCTGGTAGATCTTGCCGCCGGCGAGCGCGGTAGGGCCTTGATTATTGACGCCGAGCACCAGGATCGGCGGCTCGGGGGTCAGGATGGTGGTCAGGATGCCGCCGCGTTTGGGGGCCGGAGTTTGGGCGGTTTGTCCGTGGGCGTTGCGCGCGCCGAGCAAGCCGGGCGCGGTCCCGGCCGCCGCCGCGCCGAGCAACACCCCACGTCTAGTCAGGTCATGCATAACCCAAGTCCCCAGATCGCGGCTGCGCCGCTTTTTTGTGCGATGCAGCAAGCCTAGGGGGTTCAAGAGGCTGCGACAAGCCTGAAGGTTGGGCGGTTGGAAGTGGCAGGTGCTCAGAAGTGCCGGGCGCCTAGAAGTGGATGACGCGTTTGTAGGCGTCCAGCACTGCCTCATGCATGGTCTCGCTGATTGTCGGGTGCGGGAACACCGTGTGCATCAGTTCGGTTTCGGTGGTTTCCAGTTCACGGGCGATGACGTAGCCCTGGATCAGTTCGGTCACCTCGGCGCCGATCATGTGGGCGCCGAGCAGTTCGCCGGTCTTGGCATCGAATACCGTCTTCACCATGCCCTCGGGCTCGCCGAGCGCGATCGCCTTGCCGTTGCCGATGAACGGGAAGTGTCCGACCTTGACCTCGTGGCCGGCTTCCTTCGCGCGGGCCTCGGTCAGGCCGACCGAGGCGACCTGCGGGCGGCAATATGTGCAACCCGGAATGTTACCGGTTTCGAACGGATGCACGTCGTTCAGGCCGGCGATCCGCTCGACGCAGATCACGCCTTCGTGGCTGGCCTTGTGCGCGAGCCAAGGTGGGCCGGTGAGATCGCCGATGGCGTAGATGCCGGGTTCGCCGGTGCGGCCGTAGCCGTCCACCACGACATGCGTGCGATCGATTTTTACCCCGCTGCCTTCCAGGCCGATGCCTTCAACGTTGCCGACGATGCCGACGGCGGAGATCACCCGATCGACGGTGATGTCCTGCGACTTGCCGCCGGCTTCCACGGTTACCGTTACGCTGTCGGCGGCTTTCTTCGCCGCCTTCACCGCGGCGCCGGTCAGGATTTTCATCCCCTGTTTCACGAACGCCTTGTGGGCGAAGGCGCTGATTTCCTCGTCCTCGACCGGCAGAATGCGGGGCAGGACTTCGACCACCGTTACTTGCGCACCCATATCGAGATAGAAGCTGGCGAACTCGATGCCGATGGCGCCGGAACCGATCACCAGCAACGATTTCGGCATTGCCGGCGGCACCATCGCCTCGCGGTAGGTCCAGATCAGTTTTCCATCCGCTTCGATGCCGGGAAGCTGCCGCGCGCGGGCGCCGGTGGCCAGGATGATGTGCGGCGATTTCAACGTAGCGACCGGCTTGCCGTCCTTTTCCACCGCCAGCGTCTGCTTGCCGGCGAGTTTGGCAGTGCCGTCGAACACGGTGATCTTGTTCTTGCGCATCAGGTGCGCGACGCCGGACGAAAGTTGTTTCGCTACCGCGCGCGAGCGTTTCACCACCTTGTCGAGGTCGAACTTCGCTTCCACCGGCGCGAAGCCGTAGTCCGGCAGGTGGTGCAGCAGATGGTTGATCTCCGAGGTTCGCAGCAGCGCCTTGGTCGGGATGCAGCCCCAGTTCAGGCAGATGCCGCCAAGGTTTTCACGCTCCACGACCGCGGTCTTCAGGCCAAGCTGCGCGCCGCGGATGGCGGCGACGTAGCCGCCGGGACCGCCGCCCACGATGATCAGGTCGAAGCTCTGCTCAGCCATTGTCTGCTCCTTCGGCGAGCGCGATCAGGGCGGCGCCGCCCAGTTGGCGCACGTGCCAGTCCTGCATCGGGCGCGCGCCGATGCGTTCGTAGAAGTCGATCGAGGGTTGGTTCCAGTTCAGCACGCGCCAGTCGATGCGTCGGCATTTTTCCGTGACGGCACGGCGTGCGAGATGGCGCAGCAGCGCGAGGCCGATGCGCCGGCCGCGATAGGCGGGTTCCACGAACAGGTCTTCCAGGAAGATGTCGGGGCGGCCGGTGAAGGTGCTGAAAGTGTAGTACCAGACTGCAAGGCCGACGGCGCGGTCGTCGGCGATCGCCAGCACGGCGTGGGCACGCGGGTGGGGGCCGAAGAGCGCGGTGTGGAAGTCCGTTTCGGTGGCGACGGCCGCGTGGAGCAGTTTCTCGTAGTCGGCGAGGGCGCGGACGAGACGCAGTATGTCGGGGAGGTCTTCGGGCGCGGCTTCGCGCAGGGTGAAGGGCGGATGTTGCAGCGGATGGCTCCTTCTTTTCGCTCTCCGGATTTGCGGGCGAGGGTTCGGGTGAGGGCGAGGCGTCTGCAACGCCGCCCCCTCACCCCAACCCTCTCCCACAAGGGGGAGAGGGAGTGATGGCGTTACAGCATCAAGCTCAGCGGGTCCTCCACAATCGCCTTGAACGCGGCCAACCATTCCGCGCCTAGCGCGCCGTCCACCACGCGGTGATCGACACTCATTGTGCAGGTCATTACTGTGGCAATCGCCAGCGCGCCGTTCTTCACCACCGGGCGCTGCTGCCCGGCGGCCACCGCCAGGATCGCCGATTGCGGCGGGTTGATGATCGCGGCGAACTCCGACACGCCGTACATCCCCATGTTGGAGATCGAGAAGCCGCCGCCCTGGAATTCCTCCGGCTTCAGCTTGCCGGTGCGCGCGCGGGCGGCCAGGTCCTTCATCTCGGCGCTGATCGCGGCAAGACCTTTCTGATCCGCCTTGCGCACGATCGGCGTGATCAGCCCGTCGGGGATCGATACCGCCACCGAAATGTCGACGTCATGGTACATCGCGATCGCGTCCTCGGTGAAGCTGGCGTTCACCTTGGGGATGCGGCGCAGCGTGATGGCGGCGGCCTTGATGATCAGGTCGTTCACCGACAGCCGGAATGCGCTGGGACCCTCTTTCGGTGACTTGGCGTTCAGCTCCTCGCGTAGCTTCAGCAGCGCATCGATCTCGATGTCCATCGAGACATAGAAGTGCGGAATTGTCTGTTTTGCCTCGACCAGGCGCCGCGCGATCACCTTGCGGATGTTGGAGTTCGGCACCAGCGTGTGCGGCGCGGTGATCGTGATCGGCGCGGTGGGCCCGCGCGTCGGTGGCGCGGTGGCCGGGGTGGCCACAGGAGCGGCGGCGGCTGGCTTGGCGCCACTCAGCGCGGCCTCGATATCCACCTTGACGATGCGCCCGTTGGGCCCGCTGCCCTTCAATGCAGCGAGGTCGATCCCCGTCTGCAACGCCATGCGGCGCGCCAAGGGCGAAACGAAAATCCGGTCGCCCACCGTATCGTGCCCATTGCCCTTCGCGACCGCCGGTGCAGGAGCGGCTGTTGCCGCCGAGGTGGCACCAGCCGGCGCGGCCGGTGGGGCGGCGGCCGGCGTTGCAGAGGCGGACGGCGGCGGCGGCGGTGCGGCAACCTGGGCCGGTGCCGCCGGCGCCGCGGCAGCAGTCGGCGCAGACGCGGGAACCGCCTCGCCCTGCTCGACCAGCACGCCGATCGGTTCGTTGACCTTCACGCCCGCGGTGCCGTCGGCGACCAGGATCTTGCCCAGCACGCCTTCGTCGACCGCCTCGACCTCCATCGTTGCCTTGTCGGTTTCGATCTCGGCGATCACGTCGCCGGCCTTCACCGCCTCGCCTTCCTTCTTCAGCCAGCGCGCCAGTGTGCCTTCGGTCATCGTGGGCGACAGCGCCGGCATCAGGATGTTGGTGGCCATGACGCTCCCCCCGCTCAGATGATTTTCTTCACCGCATCCACCACCCAATCGGGCTGCGGCAGCGCCAGCTTCTCCAGGTTCGCCGCGTAGGGCAGCGGCACATCCACACCATGCACCCGAACCGGTGGCGCATCGAGCCAGTCGAACGCGCCCTCGATCACCTGCATCGCCACTTCGGCGCCGATGCCGGCGAAGGGCCAACCTTCCTCGATCGTCACCAGCCGGCTGGTTTTCTTTACGCTGGCGATAATCGTTTCGGTATCGAGCGGCCGCAGCGAGCGCAGGTTGATCACCTCGGCATCGATCCCCTGCCCCGCCAGCGCCTCGGCCGCCTTCAGCGCGACGTCGACCATGATGCTGAACGCGACCAGCGTGACCTGGGTACCGGCGCGCTCGATCTTCGCCTTGCCGATGGGCACGATGAAGTCGTCGTCCACCGGGCATTCGTGCGTGTGGCCGTAGAGGATTTCGTTCTCCAGCACGATCACCGGGTTGGGATCGCGGATCGCCGAGCGCAACAATCCCTTGGCGTCGGCCGAGGACCATGGCGCCACCACCTTCAGCCCCGGCACATGCGCGTACCAGCTTGCATAGCACTGCGAGTGCTGCGCGCCGACGCGCGAGGCCGCGCCGTTGGGGCCGCGGAACACGATCGGGCAGCCCATCTGGCCGCCCGACATGTACAGCGTCTTCGCCGCCGAGTTGATGATCTGGTCCATCGCCTGCATGGCGAAGTTGAATGTCATGTACTCGACAATCGGCTTCAGTCCGTTCAGTGCGGCGCCGACCGCCATGCCGGTGAAGCCGTGCTCGGTGATGGGCGTGTCGATCACCCGCTTGGGACCGAACTCGTCCAACAGGCCCTGGCTGATCTTGTAGGCGCCCTGGTACTGGGCGACTTCCTCGCCGATCAGGAAGACGTCGGCGTCGCGACGCATCTCCAGCGCCATGGCGTCGCGCAGGGCTTCACGGACGGTGATCGGCTTGGTCGGCCCCCAATCCTTTTCAGCCGCAGGCGCGGCGGTGTCGCGGGTCAATTGCCCGGAGGCAGGCGCCTTCGCCTCCTGTGGCGCCGGAGCTGTCTTCGCCTGCTGAGGCGGCGCCGCGGCTTTGGCTTCCTGCCGCGGGGCCGGTTCTTCCGGCTTTGCAACGGGCTTTGCCGCGGGGGCCGCGGAGACATCTTCCCCGTTTGCGGCCAGTACGGCGATCGGCGTGTTGACCGGCACGCCCTCGGTCCCTTCATCGACCAGGATCTGCGTCAGCTTGCCCTCGTCGACCGCCTCGACCTCCATCGTTGCCTTGTCGGTTTCGATCTCGGCGATCACGTCGCCGGCGCGGATGTCCTCGCCGACCTTTTTCACCCAGCGCGCCAGCTTGCCCTCGGTCATGGTGGGCGACAGCGCGGGCATCAGGATCTGCGTCGTCATTGTCAGCCCCCCACCAGCACGTCGGTGTAGAGCGCCGCGGGATCGGGCTCCGGACTGGATTGCGCAAAGTCCGCCGCCTCCTGCACGATCGCCTTCACCTCGTCGTCGATCGCCTTGATGGTGGCTTCGTCCACGCCCATGGCTTCCAGCTTGTGGCGGGCGCCTTCGATGCAATCGTGCTGGGTACGCATCATCTGCACCTCTTCGCGGGTGCGATAGCGCGCCGGGTCGGACATCGAGTGGCCGCGGTAGCGGTAGGTCTTTACCTCCAGCAGGTACGGCCCTTTGCCGGCGCGACAATGTGCCACCGCGGCCTCGCCCGCCGCCTTCACCGCCAGCACGTCCATCCCGTCCACCTGCATGCCCGGGATGCCCCAGGGCACGCCATTCTGCGACAGGTCCTTCGAGGCCGAGGCGCGATCGATGCTGGTGCCCATGCCGTATTTGTTGTTCTCGATGACGAACACGGTCGGCAGCTTCAGCAGCGCCGCGAGGTTCAAACTCTCGAACACCTGCCCCTGACTGGACGCGCCTTCGCCGAAATAGGTCAGGCACACGCGGTCGTTGCCGCGATACCAATCGCTGAAGGCCAGGCCATTGCCCAGGCTGACCTGTGCGCCGACGATGCCGTGGCCGCCGAAGAAGTTTTGCGCCTTGCTGAACATGTGCATCGAGCCGCCCTTGCCGTGCGAGTGGCCGGTGGCGCGCCCGGTCAGTTCAGCCATGACGCCGCGTGCCTCCATGCCCTTGGCGAGCATGTGGCCGTGGTCGCGGTAGGATGTGATGACCTGGTCGGTGTCCGTGATGGCGAGCGTCATGCCGACGACGACGGCTTCCTGGCCGATATAAAGGTGGCAGAAGCCGCCGATCAGCCCCATGCCGTAGAGCTGGCCTGCCTTCTCTTCGAAGCGGCGTATCAATAGCATGTCGCGATACGCCTTCAGCAGCAGATCCCTGTCCGCCGCCGGGTCCGCCGACGCGTCACGCGCCTTGCCGCGCTTTGTGGCCGCCTGTGCCATGCCCGCCTCCCCTGCGCCCCGAATGCCGGCCAACAGGTAACGCCGGGGCCACTTGCGGGCAAGGTTTGCAGCGGAAATACCGTGATTGTGCAACGCAATAGGTGGGATTAACCGTAATCTGGTTAAACGCTTGTCAGGGGGGCGGGCCTGGCTTGGCGCCGGACATGGCATTGCGCGGGCCGATGGTATCCAGCAGCTTTATTACACTGGCACGGTGCATTTCGCAGCGGGATTGCCTCGCTCGCAGGTTACCTCGATTGGGGGAGCCGGGACGTTTGACGGGATTTTCCTGGTTGACGTGCTGGCGGTCGTCTTCACGAGCTTGTACCGCGGGGTGGACAGAAAATCCGGGGGCGGACGAGAATTCCGGTATAGCAACGTAATCGGGGGAAAGCTAGAACAGGCGATCCTTCGGATCGGTACTGCACGATGATGTCGTTTGGGTTCGCCAGGTTCAGCAGCGCGCGAGCCCGCTCATCCAGCATATCGCGGTCGAGATGGTCGTTCTCCAGCGCCTGGACTCGCCGCTGCCAGGCGTCGCGCTCGGCCTGCGCCGCGGCCAGGTCGGCCTGCGCCTGCTTGAGCACCGCCTGTTGCGCGGTGGCGGATTTCAAGCCGTGCGGCCCCTGTACGGCGTTCCAGCAGAAATATCCGGTGACCGCCAGGAACACCACCGGTGCGGTCACACCGCGTATGCGCCGCTTGAATTCACGCCCGAACGACATCGCCCAACCCGATTCGACTGAACGATACCTTATAGCACGTTGAGACTGCTGCAAGAGCAGGCGGGGCTCCGCCCCGGACCCCGCCAAGGGGCTTTGCCCCCTGGACCCCCACCAGAGGCGAAGCCTCTGGACTCCATCCATTTTGATTGGGGGCACGGGAGGGGGGAGCGGGCTGGCCTGGGCTGCCGCCTTCACGCCGGCCCCTTGCCGGTGTGAAGGCGGCAGCCCAGGCCAGCCCGCTCCCCCCTCCCGTGCCCCCAATCAACGGGCGGGTTCCAAGGGCTCCGCCCTTGGCGGGGTTCCAAGGGGCAGCGCCCCTTGGCGGGTTTCAGGGCGGAGCTCTGACCTTGCTTGCCAGCCGCGCCAGCGCGCCGCCGACACCGGACGGCATCACATACATGCAGGCGATCAGGATTACTCCGTAGACCGCGCCGGGCGCCGCCTTTGACACCTGGTCCGCCAGGTTGGGGATGAACTCGATGAACACCGCGCCGAACAATGCGCCCGGGATCGAGGCGACACCGCCCACCACCAGGCCGACGAACAGGGTTATCGAGACGAACACGCCGAAGCTGTCGGGTGCCACGAACTGCACGGCGATTGCGCCGAGCGAACCGGCGACACCGGTGAACATCGCGCTGACCGCGAAGGTGCGGGTTTTCAGCAGAGCGATGTTGATGCCCATCGCCTCGGCGGCCAGCGCGTGGTCGCGGATTGCCATCATGGCCCGGCCGATCCGTCCGCGCGTCAGGTTCCAGGCCAGCAGAAATATCAGCGCGCCGACCGCCAGCGTGAACAGATAAAGCCACTGGTCGGGGCTGATTGCCAGGCCGAACGGCGGGTCCGGCTTGTCGATCACCAGGCCCTGCACGCCGCCGGTCCAGTGTTCCATCGCTTTGTATTTCAGCACCTGCGGCACGGCGACGGCGAGCGCGAAGGTGGTCAGCGCGAGATAGAGGCCGCCCAGGCGCAGCGCCGGCAGTCCGATCAGGAAGCCGAAGCCGGCGCAGATCAGGGCGGCCACCGGCAAGGTCGCCCAGTAGGGCACGTTCCAGGCGGTCATCAGCACGGCGGTGGTGTAGGCGCCAATCGCATAGAACGCACCGTGGCCCAACGAGATCTGCCCGTTGATCCCGGTCAGCACCGTCATGCCCAGGATCGCGATTGCGTAGACCAAGACCATGGTCAGCTGGAACAGGTGGTAGTCGCTGAACACGAACGCCGCCGCCACCAACGCGACGAGGCCGGCCAGGGCGCCGGGCAGGCCGATGGGCAGGGTCGCCGGCAGTATCCCGCGCACCGGCTACACCCGGCTCTGCACGGTGCGGCCCATCAGGCCTGATGGTTTCACTACCAGCACGCAGACGATGATGATGAGCGCCACGCTCAGCTTGAGTTCGGTGCCGACCACGTAGGCGCCCATCAGGTTCTCGATCACGCCGACGGCGAACCCGCCGAGCACGGCGCCGAGCGGGCTGTCGATGCCGCCCAGCAAGGCGCCGGCGAAGGCATAGAGCAGAATGCCCGCCATCATGTTGGGATCGAGGAAGACGATCGGCGCCACCATCATCCCGGCGATCGCGCCGATCGCGGCCGCCAGGCCCCAGCCGAGCGCCAGCATCCAGCCGACCCGAATGCCGACCAGTCGTGCCGACGCCGGATTGAACGCTGCGGCGCGCATCGCAAGGCCGAGCCTGGTGTGGCGGAAGAACAGATACACCACGGTCAGGACGAGCAGCGTTACGGCGGTCGAGCCGAGTTCATGGCTCGACGCGAAGCCGCCGAATATCGGCTTGCCGCTGCCGAATGGGCTGGGAAACTGTTTGATCGTGTAGTCGAACAGCCAGCCCGACAGGCTGTTGATGATCAGCAACAAGCCGACGAAGACGCCGACCGAGGCGAGCACCGGCGCATTGGCCATAGGGCGCATTAGGATGCGCTCGATCGCCACGCCGATGGCGAACGAGATGATGACCGCGCCGGCGAACGCCACCCAGTAGGGCAGGCCCGCGTTGATCAGGGTCAGGGCGATGTAGGTGGAGAAGGTCGCCATCTCGCCCTGGGCGAAATTCACGTGGTGCGTTGCCTGGTAGATCATTACGAGTGCGAGCGCGACCGAGGCGTAGATGCCGCCGGTGGCGATGCCTGAGATGATCTGATGCAGTACGCCTTCGATCATGGGTGTGTCGCACAGGTCGGTTGGCTGGGGCGGTTGATGGCCCGCAAGAAAGATTCACCACAGAGGCGCAGAGACACAGAGAAGGAAAACAATGTCGCTTCGCGCGAAGCGTCTTGGCCTTCTTCTCTGTGTCTCTGTGCCTCTGTGGTGAATCTGATTTCCTTGCGGACAATCGATCGCCCCAGGTCGGTCCTATTATGTTGCATAATACTTGTGTTCTCCGCTGCCGTCATCGCGCTGCCCTAATATCCAAGATACGAACGCCGCACCGCTTCGTCGCGGCGGATTTCCTCGGCCGGGCCGGCGACGACGATGCGGCCGGTTTCCAGCAGATAGGCGTGATCGGCGAAGTCCAGCGCGAGCGACGCGTTCTGCTCGACCAGCAGGATGCTGACGCCCTCATCGGCGCGGATGCGGTGCAGGATGACGAAGATCTCGGCGACGATCAGCGGTGCCAGGCCGAAGGACGGCTCATCCAGCAGCAGCAGGCGCGGTCGTAGCACCAGCGCGCGGGCGATCGCCAGCATCTGCTGCTCGCCGCCCGACAGCGTGCCGGCCTGCTGGCGCAGCCGTTGCGCCAGGCGCGGGAAGTAGTCGAACGTGCGCTGAATGTCGGCGCGGGCTTCCTGCTTCGGCCGGGTGTAGGCACCGAGGCGGAGATTCTCTTCGACCGTCAGCTCCAGGAACGTTCCGCGGCCGTCCGGCACGTGCGCGACGCCGCGGCGCACGATGTCCTCGGTCGCCGCGGTGTCGATGCGCTCGCCGGCCAGCCTGATCTCGCCACTGCGGCGCAGCATGCCGCAGATGGCGCGTAGTGTGGTGGTCTTGCCGGCGCCATTGGCACCGAGCAGCGCGGTGACACCGCCCTGCACGACCACGAAGTCGATGCCGTGAAGGACGCGGGTTTCGCCATAGCCGGCATGCAGGCGCTTTGCTTCGAGTAGTGGCGGGGTTTTGAGCGGCGACGGGGCCTCGGGCCGTGTCGGGGCCTGGGGGCGTGTGGGAACCTCGGGCGGTGTGGGGGTTTCAGGCGGCGTTGGCATGCGCGTCCCCCAGATAGGCGCGGATCACCTCGGGTTCGTTGCGCACCTCGTTCGGCGTGCCGTCGGCGATCTTGCGGCCGAACTCCAGCGCCACGACGCGATGGGAGACACGCATCACCAGGCTCATGTGATGCTCGACCAGCAGGATGCTCAGCGCGAAATGCGTCTGGATGCGCTGCAGCAGCGCGGCCAGTTCATCGACCTCGCTGTGGTTGAGGCCGCCGGCGGGTTCATCCAGCAGCAGCAGGCTGGGCGCGCTGATCAGGGCGCGCGCCAGCTCGACGCGTTTCTGCGTGGGGAATGGCAAGGCGTGGGCCTCGACCCGCGCGACGCTGCGGAGATCGAGCAGTTCCAGCAGAGGTGCCAACCGCACCGCGGCCTGCTGCTCCTCGTGCCGCACCACCGGCAGGCGCAGCGCGTTGGCGAGGAAGCCGGAACGACCGTTGTGGTGCGCGCCCACCAGCACATTGTCCTGCACACTCAGGTTGCGGAACAGCGCGACGTTCTGGAAGGTGCGGCCGATGCCGAGGCTCGCCATGCGGTAGCGCGGCAGCCCGGTCAGTCTGGTGCCATCGAACGTTATGTGGCCCGCGCTGGGGCGATAGAAGCCGCTGATGCAGTTGAACAGTGTGGTCTTGCCGGAGCCGTTGGGGCCGATCAGCCCGCAGATCTGATTGCGCCCGACGTCGAAGGACACGCCGTTGAGTGCCACGACGCCGCCGAAGCGCACGGCCACATCGCGGACGCTCAGCAAGGGTGACGGGTCGGCGGCCGGCATCAGGTATATTGTTGGATCAGAACAAGTCACGATGGCGCGGAAGTGCTTTAGTCACATCTGTCCCGCGCTGGCGGAAGAGGTGTACTTCGGGCACGCCGCGTGCGGTCACGATGGGCACGCTCTAGGTGCTGGCGCCCTCGATCACCGGACCGAACAGCACCCAGGTCTTGCCGTCCCAGCGCATCATCTGCAATGCCCGGATCGGGTGGTAGTTGGTCGGGCTGGTGTTGACCTTGATGCCCGGCAGCAGCGTCGGGAGTTCAACGTCATGCAGGTTGGTCGCCTGCTTCATGACATTCTCGCGCGAGAAGTCGCCATTGCACTGCTTCAACACCTGCAACATCGCCAGGCTGACGCCGTAGGCGAAGACATAGCTGGCATCTGTCAGATCGGCGCCCGGCATGTTCTTCGCCATGAAATCGCGCCATTGCTGCATGCCCTTGTCGTTCGCCCAGTTTGGGTCCACCGGGTCCTTGAAATAGTTGGTCGACAGCATGCCGACGGCTTTCTCCGGCCCCGCCGGGGTCAGCACGGAGCCCACCGAAATCGAAACGTTGCTCATGATGAAGGTCGGCTTCCAGCCCAGGTCATAGACCTTGCGGATCGCCTGTGCGGCGAATTTCGGAATGGCGACGACCAGCAGGACGTTGGCGCCGGAAGCTTGCAGCGAGGTGATCGGACTGTCCACCGTCGCATCGGTTGTCTCGTAGGTGGCGGTGGTCACCATCTTGTCGAACTTGTCCCCGAGGACATCCTTGACGCCGGCCGGATAATCCTTTCCGAAGTCGTCATTCTGGTACAGGATCGCAATCTTCGGATCCTTGACGTTGGCCAGGATGTATTTCGTGTAGATCTGCGCTTCGGTGCGATAGCTGGGCTGGAAGCCGATGGTCCAGGGGAAGTGCTGGTAGTCACCCCATTTGTCCGCGCCGGTGGAGACGAACAAATGCGGCACCTTCTTCTGGTTCACGTAGCGCTGGATCGCCGAATTCGTCGGCGTGCCGAGGGTGTTGAACAGGAAATCGACCTGGTCTTCCTCGATCAGGCGGCGCACCTGCTCCACCGTCTTCGGCGGGCTATAGCCGTCGTCATAGGAGATGAAGTTGATCTTGTGGCCGGCGACGCCACCCTGGTCGTTGACCATCTTGAAGAATGCGGATTCCAGCTTGCCGATCACGCCGTAAGCCGATGCCGGGCCGCTATAGGCGATGGTGTGGCCGATCTTGATCTCGGTCGCGGTCACCCCGGGCGTGGTCTGGGCACGTGCCGCGGTCCATGCCGCGCCGGTGGCCAGAACCGTGCCGATCGCCGCCAATGCGTCCCGACGCTTCATCTCAACGCTCCCCGTGTTCTTGGTTGCTTGAACCACGGGGTGCTGCCCGTGGACGAACCCAGCCTGTTGGGGGCAGCTTATGTGGCCATCCCCGACGTTGCAACGGCCGCGGATACGATAACCGGGACTGGGGCGCTGGGGCGAGGCACTGGGGCGAGGCACGGGGGCGGGAGATTTCATGGCGACGCAACGGACTGCCGCGCCGGGCGACACGCTCGGCGACACGTTCGACTACGTGATCATCGGCTCCGGGGCCGCGGGATCGGTGCTGGCCAGCCGGCTGACCGAGGACGCAGGCGTCACCGTGTGCGTGCTGGAATGCGGGCCGCCGGATCGGCATCCCTACATCCATGTGCCGGCCGGGTTCATCAAGATGCTGTTCAACCCTACCTATACTTGGCAGTTCACCACCGAGCCGAGCGAAGGCTCGGGCGGCCGGCGCATCCCCACCACGCAGGGGCGCACGCTGGGCGGGTCGAGTTCGATCAACGGCATGGTCTACAACCGCGGCCAGAAGGCGGATTTCGACCATTGGGCGCAGCGCGGCAATCGCGGCTGGGGCTACACCGACGTGCTGCCGTATTTCAAGCGCACCGAGCGGCGGATCGGCGTGGCGGATGATCGGTTTCACGGACGCGAGGGCAACCTGCCGGTCACCACGATGGATTTCATCCATCCGGTGTGCGAGGCATTCATCGACGGCGCGGTGGCGATGGGGATGCCGCGGCACAACGACTACAACTCGGACAAGCAGGCGGGCGTCGGGTATTTCCAGCGGGCGATTTTCCGAGGGTGGCGGCATTCCGCGGCCCGGGTGTTCCTGCATCCCGCACGGGCGCGGGGAACGTTGGATGTCCGCACCGATGCGCGAGCGGCCGCGGTGTTGTTCGAGGGCAAGCGCGCGGTCGGCGTGCGCTACGTTGATGACCGCGACCGGGTGACGCAGCACGAGGTGCGGGCGCGGCGTGAGGTGATCCTTTGTTCCGGAACCGTCAACACCGCGAAACTGCTGCAGATTTCCGGCGTCGGGCCGGCGCCGCTGTTGGGTACGCTCGGCGTTCCCGTGGTGCACGAACTGCGCGGTGTGGGGGAGAATTTTCGCGACCATTACGCGATCCGCATGGTGGCGCGGGTGAAGGATGCCCGCACCATCAACGAGATGTCGCACGGCTTCGGGCTGGCCGGGCAGATCGCGCGCTGGGCGCTGGGCAAGCCGTCGATCCTGGCGGTGACGCCGTCGCTGGTGCACTGGTTCTGGAAGTCGGATGAGGCGCTGGATGGCGCCGACCTGCAGGGCGTGTTCAGTCCAGCGAGCTACAAGCAAGGGTTCGTTGGGTTACTGGACGATTTCCCGGGGATGACCGCGGGGGTGTGGCAGCACCGGCCGGAGAGTGTTGGGTATGTGCGGGCGCGCTCCGTCGATCCGTTCCATGATCCGATCATCCAGCCGAACTACCTGGCCGATTCGATCGATCGGCGCGTGCTGCTGGGCGGGATGAAGCTGGCGCGACAGCTGCTGCAAGCGCCGGCGCTGGCGCGGTATTTCGATGGCGATCATCTGCCGGGAGCCGCGGTGCAGAGCGACGACGAGTTGATGGGATATGCGCGACAGTATGGCTCCACCGCGTATCACCTGATCGGCACGGCGCGGATGGGGCCGGCGACGGATCCCTCCGCGGTGGTTGACGATGAACTGCGCCTGCATGGGATGCAGGGATTGCGCGTGGTGGATGCCTCGATCATGCCGAGCATGCCGTCGGCCAATACCTACAGCTCCACCATGATGATTGCCGAAAAGGCGTCCGACATGATCCGTGGCCGTGCACCGTTGCCGCCGGTGGAAGGGATCGCCGCCTGATCGGGTTGGGACTGCGTGTCTTCGTTTCGTTGAGGAATTCTCACGATCCACTTAACCTGGCCGCCAACCTGCTGGAACGCCTACCTGGACGGGCTGACCTACAACCTGACAGACGGTGGCCAGCTTATCGCCGACCTGCCGGAGCCCACGTCGATCGCGCTGCTGCTGACCGGGCTGGCGGGGGCATCATCGTCCGCCGGCGCAAGCGGGTGTAACCGGCGGACTTGCGGCCCGCTGCGCTGGCCCCGACAATCAGGGGGACAGCGGACGGGAGCAAGGTGTGGCCGGGTTCAAGAGTACCGACAAGTACATCGCGACGCGCGACCTGGAAGTCGCGGTGAATGCCGCGGTGACGTTGCAGCGTCCGCTGCTGGTCAAGGGGGAGCCGGGCACCGGCAAGACCGTGCTGGCGCATGAGGTAGCGGCCGCGCTGGGCCACCCGTTGATCGAGTGGCACATCAAGTCCACCACCAAGGCGCAGCAGGGGCTGTATGAGTATGATGCCGTGTCGCGGCTGCGCGACGGGCAGCTTGGCGATCCTCGGGTGCACGACATCGGGAATTACATCGTGCGCGGCAAGCTGTGGGACGCGTTCGAGGCGTCCGAGCCGGTCGTCGTGCTGATCGATGAGGTCGACAAGGCGGATATCGAGTTTCCGAACGATCTGTTGCTGGAACTCGATCGGATGCAGTTCTTTGTTTATGAGACGCGCAAGACGGTGGTGGCGACGCACCGGCCGGTGGTGATCATCACGTCGAACAACGAGAAGGAGTTGCCGGATGCGTTCCTGCGCCGGTGCTTCTTTCATTACATTCGCTTTCCGGATCGTGAGACGATGGAGCGGATCGTACAGGCGCATTATCCGGATATTCGACGTGACCTGGCGCGCGAGGCGCTGAACGTGTTCTTTCAGGTGCGCGAGGTGCCGGGGTTGAAGAAGAAGCCGGCGACTTCGGAGTTGCTGGATTGGCTGAAGCTGTTGATGGTCGAGGATCTGCCGGTGGAGGCGCTGCGGAGCAAGGAGAAGCACCTGGTGATCCCGCCGCTGCATGGCGCTCTGCTGAAGAACGAACAGGATGTGCATTTGTTCGAGCGGCTGGCGTTTCTGGCTCGGCGTGGGGGGCATTAGGCGCATGGTCGGCGCGAGAAAAAGCGGTGCTGCAGGCGTACACCTCTCCCGCACCGGCGGGAGAGGTCGGCGAGCAAAGCGATGCCGGGTGAGGGTAGTGCACGCGGCAAGGCCCTCACCCGGAGCGCTCCGCGCTCCGACCTCTCCCGCAAGCGCGGGAGAGGTGTACGGCTAGGGGCGCCGTGATGTTCGCGCACTTCATCCTTGCATTGCGCCAGGCGGGCGTACCGGCGTCGATCACCGAGTACCTGGCGCTGATGGCGGCTATGAAGGCGAATGTGGCTGAGTACAGCGTGGAGGATTTCTACTACCTGAGCCGCGCGGCGCTGGTGAAGGACGAGCGGCATCTGGACCGTTTCGATCGCGTGTTTGGGGAGTGCTTCAAGGGGTTGGAGGCCGTGCAGGGTGATCCCACGCGGGAAATCCCCGAGGAGTGGCTGCGCAAGATGGCGGAGAAATTGCTGTCGCCGGAGGAGATGAAGCAGATCGAGGCGATGGGCGGGCCGGATGTGCTGATGGACCGGCTGCGCGAGTTGTTACGCGAGCAGAAGGGGCGGCATCAGGGCGGGTCGAAATGGATTGGGACCGCGGGAACGTCGCCGTTCGGGGCGTATGGGTATAATCCGGAGGGGGTGCGGATCGGGCAGGACGAGTCTCGGCATCGCAGCGCGGTGAAGGTTTGGGATCGGCGGGATTTTCGTGATCTGGACGATGATGTCGAGATCGGGACACGCAACATCAAATTGGCGTTGCGGCGGCTGCGGCGGTTCGCGCGGCAGGGTGCGGCGACGGAGCTGGATTTGCCGGATACGATCCGCTCGACGGCGAACAATGCCGGGACGCTGGATTTGAAATTGGTGCCGGAGCGGCACAATACGGTAAAGGTGCTGCTGTTTTTGGATATCGGCGGGTCGATGAACGATCATGTGCGGATTTCGGCCGAGTTGTTCTCGGCGGCGCGCAGCGAGTTCAAGCATCTGGAGTATTTCTATTTCCATAATTGTCCGTATGAGCGGGTTTGGAAGAACAACCGGCGGCGGCATGATGAGCAGATGTCTACCTGGCAGGTGCTGCGGACCTATGGGCCGGACTATAAGCTGATCTTTGTTGGCGATGCGGCGATGAGCCCGTACGAGATCGAGATGGCGGGCGGCAGTGTGGAGCACTGGAACGAGGAATCGGGACGGGTGTGGATCGATCGGCTGACCTCGCATTATCGGCGGTCTGCGTGGTTGAATCCGTCGCCGCAGCGCGGGTGGGGGCATGTGCGGTCGACCAACATGATCCGTGCGTTGCTGGAGGGGCGGATGTATCCGCTGACGGTTGGCGGGATCGATGCGATGACGCGGGAGTTGAGCCTGTAGGGGGAATTACTTTAGCTCGTTGCACGAAGGCAAGGCGTGGGTGCTGGCCTTCGCCGGCATGACGGAAGAACGGATCCCCCTGCTGATTGCGAGCGCCGTGCTTACGCGTTATCGGTTCGTTTGTCGCCACGCCTGCACATAAACCACCGGGAGGCCGCCAATGAAGAAAATCCTCAACGATCCCCACGCCTATGTTGCCGAGATGCTGGAAGGGCTGGTGCTCGCGCATCCCGAGTACTACCAGCGCGCCGGCAGCGACGGACGGGTGATCAAGCGGCCAGGCGCGCCGATCGCGGGCAAGGTGGGCGTCGTTTCCGGCGGCGGGTCCGGTCATCTGCCGATCTTCACCGGGTATGTCGGCACCGGCCTGCTGGATGCCTGCGCGATCGGTGAGGTGTTCGCCTCGCCATCGGTGGACCAGATGGCGGACGCCATGCGCGCGGCCAATGGGGGCGCCGGCGTGCTGCGGCTGTATGGCAACTACGGCGGCGACTGCATGAATTTCGACATGGCCGGCGACGTGGTGGACATGGAAGGCATTGCGTCTACCACGGTGCTGCTGGCTGACGACGTGGCCAGCGCGCCGGCGGCCGAGGCCACCAAGCGGCGCGGTGTTGCCGGCATGGTCTATGCCTTCAAGATCGCCGGGGCCGCCGCGGAGACGCGCGCCGATCTCGAAACGGTCACGCGCATCGCGCAGAAGGCGTCGGATGCGTGTCGATCGATTGGTGCAGCGCTGACGTCGTGCACTGTGCCGGCGGCGGGCCGGCCGACCTTCACGATCGACGAGGATGACATGGAGATGGGCATGGGCATCCACGGCGAACCTGGTGTGTGGCGCGGCAAGTTGCGCACGGCGGACGCGATCGCAGCGGAGATGCTCGACCTGCTGTTGGCCGATCTGCCGGTGGGACGCGGCGATCATGTTTCGGTGCTGGTGAACAGCCTTGGCGCGACCCCGCCGGAGGAGCTCTATATTTTGTATCGCCAGGTTGCGGCACGGTTTCGGGATATTGGCGCGACGATCGTCATGCCGCTGGTTGGGCGCTATGCGACCTCGATGGAGATGGCTGGCGTGTCTTTCACGCTGTGCAAGCTGGACGACGAGTTGGAGCGGTTGCTGAAGGCGCCTGCCGAGTGCGCGTTCTGGAAGGTCTGACTTGATGGGTGCGAGCACTGGGGAGGCAACTACGTCGCTAACCACTGGGGTTTTGGCTGATGGCCTGCGGCGCATCGCGGCGCACATGGAGACGGTGGCCGACGCGTTGAATGCGTTGGATGGCCAGTTGGGCGATGGCGATCTCGGGGTCACGATGCAGCGCGGCGGGCGGGAGTTGGCGAACGTGCTGCCGACGTTGCCGGACGATGTGGGCATGGCATTGTTGGCGTGTGCCCAGGCGATGACACGCGTGTCGGGATCGAGTTACGGCACGTTGCTGGCGACCGGACTGATGGCGGCGGCGAAGGCGACACGCGGCCGGACTGAGGTGCCCTGGTCGGAACTGTCTGCGCTGCTGCGCGGTGCGTTGGAAGCGATGATGGCGCGCGGCAAGGCCTCGCTTGGCGACAAGACCGTGCTGGATGTGTTGGACGCCGCGGCGCGCGCGATCGATGGTGTGGGGCCGCCCGATATGCTGGCGGCGGCGAGCGGCGCGGTGGATGAGACGATGACGCGAATGCGCGGGCAGCAGGCGAAAATTGGCCGCGCTCGCATTTTCGCGGAACGCTCCGTGGGGTTAGACGATCCGGGCATGTTGGCGTTCCGCGAGATGCTGCGCGGGTTGTCGGTGTAGCGGCGTGTTTGCCGAGCGCTTGGGCAGATCGGTGCACTGAATTGGTGGGGGGAACGATGGGTCGGCTGGCGGGCAAGGTGGCCTTCATTACGGGTGCGGGAACTGGAATTGGCCGCGCGACAGCGATCCTGTTTGCGCGCGAGGGCGCGAAGGTTGCGGTGGCGGAGATCAATGCGGCGGCGGGCGAGGAGACGGCACACCTGGCGGGCCATGGCGCGATCGCGGTGCACACCGATGTGACCGATGAGGCGAGTGTACAGGCGGCGGTGCAGGCCACCGTGGCACATTTCGGGGCACTGCATGTGTTGCACAACAATGCTGGTGGCTCGACTGCGGAGGACGGGACGGCGGTGGACGCGCCAATCGCCGAGTTCTGGCGCGTTATCAAGTTGGATTTGTTCGGAACGTTCCTTGGGTGCCGGTTTGGGATTCCGGCGATCATCAAGTCGGGTGGCGGATCGGTGATCAACATGTCCTCTAATGTTGCGCTGATGGGGATCCCTGGGCGGGACTGCTATACTGCGGCGAAGGGGGGCGTGGCGGCGATGACGCGGTCCATGGCGGTGGAGTTCGCGGCGCAGAAGGTGCGGGTGAACGCGATCGCGCCCTCGGCGACGATGACCGAGCGGGTGCGCAAGCTGGTGGCGGGCAATCCGGCGCTCGACAAGCTGGCGAACTCGCATTTGTTGGGGCTGATCGAGCCGACCGACATCGCTGACATGGCGCTGTTTCTGGCTTGCGAGGAATCCCGCATGGTTACCGGGCAGGTTTATCCTGTGGACAGCGGCGTGACGATTTCCTGAAGGGGAGCGGCGATGAAGATCAAGCGCGTGGAGCATATCGCGATTGCGGTGGACAGTCTGAAGCAATCGATGGATCTGTTGCAGAATACGTTCGGCATCAAGGTCGAGTATGAGGAGCAGATCGGGCAGACGCGGCTGGCGATGCTGCCGGTGGGGGAGACTTACTTGGAATTGCTGGAGGGTCAGGGGCCGGAGTTCGGGGGTTACCTCTTGGATCAAGGAGAAGGGTGTTGGGTTGTTCCATATATGTTTTGAGGTGGAGGATATCGATGGCGCGCTGGCGGAGCTGAAGGCGAAAGGGGTGAAGCTGCGCGATGAGACGCCGCGGATTGGGCATGCTGGGGCGCGGATCGCGTTTCTCGATCCGGTCTCGACGGGGAATGTGCTGATTGAGTTGGCGGAGTTGGCGCCGGGGCATTGAGGGGAGGCGTTGGTTCTTCCCCTCCGCTTGGGGGCTTGGGCCGCGAAGCGGACCAAGGTTGGGGGGAGGGGTGGGTCACACGCAGGATTGCAGCGGTTGCAACCCCTCCCCCCAACCCCCTCCCTCAAGGGGAGGGGGAGAAGTCTCATACCAGTTTCATACCAAGGGAAGGACATAACCCATGAACACATCCGGCTTCGTCCACCCGGAATTCCTGGTGGAAACCGACTGGTTGGCGGATCATCTGACCGACCCGAACGTGCTGGTGTTCGACTGCACCACGCACCTGATCCCGGACCCGAAGGCCACCTACCAGGTCGTTCCGGGTCGCGAGGATTTCGAGAAAGCCCATATCCCGGGCGCGCAGTTCATCGACATGCTGCGCGACGTGTCCGACACCTCGCAGCGCTTGCGGTTCATGCGACAGGCGCCGGATGACTTCGCGGCTGCGATGCGGCGGTTCGGGGTAAATGCAGCGACGCGCGTGGTCACCTACAGCACCGCGAACGCCTGGTGGGCGACGCGGATGTGGTGGCTGCTGCGGGTGTTCGGGTTCGACAATGCCGCGGTGTTGAACGGCGGGTGGCAGAAATGGTCGCGCGAGGGCCGCCCGGTCGAGACCGGACCGGCGACGCCGCGCGCCGCCGGCGATTTCGCCGTGCGCGAGGTGCGCGACCTGATGGTCGACAAATCGCAGGTGCTGGCGGCGATCGGCGACACCGCGGTGTGCACGTTGAATGCACTGCTGCCGCAGCAGCACACCGGCAGCGGCGGCAACAGTTATGGCCGCCCGGGGCGTATCGCCGGCAGCGTCAACCTGCCCGCGGCACATCTGGTCGATCCCGAAACCAACGTGTTCCTTCCGGCGGACGAGTTACGCAGGCGCTTCGCCGGGGTTGGCGCGCTGGACAAGCGGGTCATCACCTATTGCGGCGGGGGCATTGCCGCGAGCGCTGATGCGCTGGCGTTGGTGATGCTCGGGCATACCGACGTGAAGCTGTACGACGCTTCGTTGTCGGAATGGGCGATGGATCCGGCGCTGCCGATGGAGACTGGCCCGATGGAAACGGGCTGATGGGGACTGGGCCAGTGGGGACTGGCTGAGCGCGTTGCTGCCGGTTTCGATCGTCACCGGGTTTCTCGGCAGCGGCAAGACGACATTGATCGCGCGCCTGCTGCGCAATCCCGCGTTCGCGCGCACCGCGGTGATAGTCAACGAGTTCGGCGAGATCGGTTTGGATCATGAACTGATCGCGGCGAGCGACGAGGCCCTGCTGACGCTCAGCACCGGGTGCCTGTGCTGCGCGGTGCGCGCTGATTTGTTGGCGACGTTGCTTGATTTGCGGGCGCGGCGGGACGCGGGGGAGATTTTCTATGACCGGGTGTTGATCGAGACCTCGGGCCTGGCGGATCCGGCGCCGATCCTGCAGGCGTTGATGACGGACCGTGACGTTGCGCGGCACCATGCGATCGATACGCTGCTGACACTGGTGGACGCACAGCATGGCGAGGCGACGCTCGATCGTCATCCGGAAGCGCGTCGTCAGGTGGCTTTGGCCGATCGTTTGTTGCTGACCAAGACCGATGTTGCGGGCGAGGCCGGTGCCCTGGGTGTGCGACTGGCCGCGCTCAATCCGGGTGCGCCGGTGCTGCGCGCCGTCGCTGGTGATATTGCGCCGGATGTGCTGTTTACCTTGGCGGATGCTGACGCGCGCGTGGTGCGTCTTGCGGGGGTGGTGGATGCGCCGATGTCCTCATCGTTCCCGCGGGCGCCTGCTCCCCCGGCGTCCCATAGCGACGGCATTGCTACGTTCAGCCTGACGCGCGATCGCCCGCTGCCCGCGCTGGCGTTGACGCTGTGGCTTGAAGCACTGGTGGAACATTGCGGGGAGCGGTTGTTGCGTTTGAAGGGACTGGTGGATGTCGCGGAAATGCCCGGACGTCCGGCGTTGATCCATGGTGTGCGGCATGTGTTCGCGCCGCCCGATTGGCTTGATCGTTGGCCGTCGAATGATCGGCGCACGCGCGTTGTGTTTATTGGCGAGGGTGTGCCTCGGTATTTTCCGGTGCGGCTGCTGGATGCGATCGAGGCGGAGGTGGTGGATGAGATGAGGCGGCGGACGTGGGATTGATTGGTTGAGTTGGTTTGTCGGTCATTGGCATGCGGAGGGCGGCGAGCGGGGCGGGTTAGGGTGGTGGCGCGCCGGCCTCTTCCGACCTCTGGGGGGCGCCGACCTCTCGCGACCTTTGGTGGCGTGCCGACCCCTCGCGACCTTTGGTGGCGCTCCGACCCCTCCCCCCAACCCCCTCCCTCAAGGGGAGGGGGAGAGTAGGGTGGCCTGGTTGAGGGCCGCGTCTATGTCGTTCTCCCATAATGCGCGCGGCAGTTCATGGACCAGTTCGATCTCGTAGCCGTTGGGATCGGTCAGATGGATACTGTGGGTGACGCCGCGCTCTACATGCCTGTGAAGCGCCACGCCGCGCGCGGTCAGGAAGGCGATCTGGTTGCGCCACGCTTCATGCGTCGCGTATTCGATGGCGACATGATTGAGCGCCTGCGGATGCACGGCGGGGTTGGCGGGCGGCGATGCCTCAACAAATGCGATGTCGTGGTGACGCAGTTTGCCGTCCCGCTCGCCGCTGTAGAAACGCATCGGGGGCCTCCCGCTTGGATCGGGGCGACGCGATGTGCCGACGTGGCGGAAGCCGAGCAACTCGGTCCAGAAACGATGCGATTCCTCAATGTCGCGGACGTTGAGGACAAGGTGATTGAGGCCGCAGGGGGTCTGCGCCTCGATTTCAGACTGTGGCGTGGTGGTCATGGTTTCGCCTTTCGACGGGTTGACGGTGTCAGGCTGGCCGGGCGCCGGGGCGCGCGGTTTTGCGTGGTGCGGCCGGCATGGGTTGCGCGGCGGTCAGGTCTGCTCGACGGCGGTGGCGGCGGCGTCGAGCGCGGCAGCCACGGCGTTGTTCTGGGCCTCGTTGAGCGGGCCGCGCGACAAGCGCAACCGCAGCGCGAGGTTCAGGTTCTCCATCGCGCGCAGGATCTGCGGCGCGGGTCCGTCGCCACGCGCGCGGCTTGATTTGGCCATGCGGGCCAGCAGGGTTTCCAGCGCGGGGCGGTTGGCCTCGAGGAAAGCGCGACCTTGCGGGGTGATCTCGTGCAGCTTCTTGCCGCCTTCGCCCGCGCTGACCGTGACGTAGCCAAGTTCCTCAAGCAGGGTCAGCGTCGGATAGATCACACCGGGGCTGGGGCTGTAGGCGCCGGCGACCTGCTCCTCGATCGCCTTGATGATTTCGTAACCGTGCCGGGGTTTCTCGGCGATGAGGTGCAGGACGACCACGCGCAGGTCGCCATGGGCGAAGAAGCGGCCGAGACCGGCGTGGCGGCCGTCACGGCCATGCCGGCCGCGATCAAGGTGCAGATGGTCGTGGGTGCGGTCGCCGCGGGTGAAGCGCCGGTCGTGGTGGTCGTGGTTGTGTCGATGGAACATGGGGTCTCCGTGTGGGTTTCGATATAGCTGAATATCAGATATATCCGAACACGCTCGGATGCAAGGGGCTGGGTGTAATTTTGTGTGGGGACGGTGGTCGCGGTTGGACGCCCGCCTGCACGGGGGTCGGTGTGCCGCGCCGCGTTAGGTGGTGGTGGACGCGCCGATCGTTCCCGCCTGCGGCGTTGCTGCCCGCGTCCCACGGCGACGGCATCGCGACATTCAGCCTGATGCGCGAAAGCCCCCTGCCCGCGCTTGCGCTGACGCTGTGGCTCGAAGCGCTGGTGGAACATTGCGGCGAGCGTTTGTTGCGTATGAAGGGGTTGGTGGATGTCGCCGAGATGCCGGGGCGCCCGGCGCTGATCCACGGCGTGCGGCATGTTTTCGCGCCGCCCGATTGGCTCGACCGCTGGCCGTCGGACAATCGGCGCACCCGCGTCGGGTTTATTGGCGAAGGCGTGCCACGGTATTTCCCGGCGCGCCTGCTGGATGCCATCGAGGCCAATGTCGTAGACGAGACAAGGCGACAGAGACAGAACTGATCGATCTGGCCCGGGAACCGTTTGGACGCACAAAGACCCTGTCGTTGTTAAGAAAGCTGACACTCGGCAAAAAGCGTGGCGTGACGGATATTTGCTTGTAATTGCTCACCCCCCGCGCCCGAGGCCCTACGTGCAAATGAACGTAAATAGGTCAGCGGTCGTACGGACGCCGAGCGAATCCGGCAATTTCCGGGTGCGCTCCGCAGAAGGCATTTATAATGCCAGGGCGAGGTCAAGGTTTGACCGCGAAAACCCGACCAGAACGGGTCCATGTTGCGTTCATTCGGCTGGCCGCCGGTGCTGCGCGGCGGCCACGAAGAAGAAGGTTTTAACGCAAAAAACGCAAATAGGCCAGCGGTCTGTACTGGCATCGAGCGAATTCGGCGATTTCCGGGTTCGCTCCGCCGAAGGCATTTATAAAGCCAAGACGAGGCCGAGGTTTGACTTGGATAGCCCGACCAGAACGGGTCTATTTGCGTTATTTGCGTTAAAAACTTCTGCTTCCCTTCGCTACGTAGTTTCTCGCCCAACCTCCCCACGCGCGAGGCCCCACGGACGAGTTTGTACCGGAAAGGATGACGTCGGAGGGTCGCAAACTCGCCCACAGCCATCAAAAATTGCCCGAGGTGCATGGTGTTGGGGGGGTAGGTGAGCAGTTACATTTGCTTCGGTCCAACCGACATCTTGCTGCACGAAGGCAAGCCGTGGATGCCGGCATGCGCCGGCACGACGGTGGGGGCAGCGTCAAGCGTGATGATCCCTCAAAATATAGTCTCTCACGAGCAACTCGAACGATCGGTAGACGTTCGGACGGTTCCATACCTGACGCTTATGCTCTATGTAGCCAGCCAGTTTCTCATACACTTTTAGAAGTCCCGACTTCCTTTGTCGCAGTATTATATCCCTGTCCATTGAATTCGAGAGAAAGTTGATCGATATATATTCCAGCATGCTTAGCAGAGCCATATACAGCTCATCCTCTTTCGGACTGATGCACGCTGGATCAACCGATGAACCAGTCTCGACGGCGCGCATCACCATTGCGTAGGCTTCAGTAAACTTCTCATTCGTCAGCAATGTCATCATGACTTGCGTGGTGAAGGCCTCTCGTTGTGCCTTGATCGGCAATGCGTAGTCGTCCGGAACGGTTTGGCTCTGCATGTCCGGCGCGTGGAAATCGGTCCAGATGGCGTCGTTCAACGCCAGCATCTGTTTTGCGCGACCCAGCAACTGGCTGCCATGGGCGGTAAGCCGCACCGTGCCACCTTTGCTGCGCAGCAACAGCGTCTGACCGAGCAAATCCTCCAGCCTCTGCAGTTGCATCGAGACACCGGACTGCGTCCGTCCAACCATCTCCGCGGCGCGGCTGAAATTGCCGGTCTCGGCGATGCACAGGAAGCTGCGAAGCAGAGCGGGGTTGATATCGCCGGGGCGTGACATGGTATCAGAATCGCTGATAACGATGATCAAGGCAATTCGTTTCCCCCCGAGACGCGGATTTTTGCATGGTCCCGCGCCTATAGGCGGCTGCGGGCGCGACCGTCACCTCGACGTGTCTTGCCAGGCGACGGTTTCGGCCAAGCCAAGCTGGATGAGCTGGCGGAACGAGGAGGGGGCACCGACGTGGACAACGAGGCCGAGTGGGTGCAGCGCGTGCTGGGGGTTTCCGTTGCCGCTGTTGCCGGGAAAGGGGCCGGCACGGACGCCGCCATGCAAGATGGGCTGGACGCGGCAACGCTGCTGGAATGGCTCGACGACCTGAACGCGCAGGCCGGCGTGCTGCCGCCGCCCGCACGGGCGGACCTGCTCGCCCGGGTCAAACGGCAACGCGCGTCGCTGTCCGCCGCCGATCCGGGCAAAGCAGCAACCGACATCGAGGCTTTGGCCAACGACATCGCTCTAGCCGCCAGGGCGGCCCGCGTCGCGGAGGCCGCCACAGAGGCCGGCGACCGGGTCACTTACCGGCGTTTGCAACGCCAATGGCAGGACGCTCAGGATCACGCACGCACGCAGCTCGAAACGTTTGTCGTGTCCCTGCTCAAGGATCCGGAGCTCCAGGCAGACGCTCGTTATCCCCGTCTGCAATCCGCCGCCGCCAGCCTCACCTCCCTCATCCCCAGCGACGGCGGGCTGCTTGAACATGAACTCGCCGAACTGGATGAAGCAGCCGACCCGGAAGAAAGCCACGCCGCCCGCGCCCGCGCGGTCACAGCGCTGAACGCCTACTCCAGCAAGCTTGAGCAGGAGGAGGACCTGAAAGCGCTCCAGGAAGTGTCCGATGAAGATTATGACGGCATCCCGTTCCTCGGCCACCTGCAGCAGGCAGTCGCGGCGCTCGGCGCCCAGCTTGAAAAGCGAGTCTAGAACAAAGTCGCGGCCAGAGCCGCTGGTTTTGCCTCAGACGCAGTACAGCCCCCTGACGGAGGAAGCCTCGGAATGAGCGGAATTTTGGCGGACGTAAAGCAGCAGGCCAAATCGAAGAAAGACCGGCTCTTCGCCATCCGCCCGCTGCAGGGCGCCCTGGCCGATGTCAAATCGGGCGAGACCGCATCGATGGTCGCCAGAACCTTCACTTACGATGAAGAGATGACCAAAGGCTTCGCGGTTCACCTCGGCCCTATTTTCAGCGACATTGACCGTGCCTGCACCCAGATCATCAAGGCCGTCAAGGAAGTCGATCCTGACAAGGTCTTCCAGTTGCAAAGTCCCGGAAAGACGCCGCCTGCGCAGACATTTTCCGTCACCGTTACCACCGCCGCCAGCATCTGGAAGCTGATGGACGACAACGAGCGGTGGAAACGCGAGCAGGAAGAAGCTTTCAAGAAGATATTGGGCGAGCGGATCGCCGGCTGCTGCAGCAAAATCAAAACAGTGGCTGAAGATGTCAAGACCGCGGTGTACCATTACACAACGCTAATGAGCATACTGCATGCCGAGCCCGAGCAGAAATACCTTGATGAGGTCAACTTCAGCCTGAGCAATTTTGCAATCGAGGTCAAGCAGCAGCTCACCGGCTGCCAGAACTGGACGGGCATCTCTTTCGGCACCTGGCTCACGAACCATATCCGCGAGCAAAAGAATGCCGAAAAGGCGATCATCAAGGTGCGTGCTGGCAAAACCGGCTTCGTGATCCTCGACAGCGGGCTCATCGCCGGCCACGCGGCGCACGCCGCCGCCTCGTTCGGCGCCACCGCCCCGCTCGCCATCATCGCGATCGTTCGCCAGGCCTTGGACATCGCGCAGATCGTCGGCAAAAGCGCCGCGAGCATCGACACGCTGGCGAAGGCGATCACCAAGGAGATCAAGCTCGTCGTGGATTTCTATTCGGCCGACAAGCCCGAGGCGATCGCCACTGAAGTCATTCTCAACGGCATCAAGGGCGTGCTTGGCGTCGATGTCCCAAGTGTCGCGACGTGCAACGACCATATCACGGAATACGAGCACAAGATCCGTACCCTGTCGTCCTCCTACAACCAGCTGCAGCGCGAGCTGGCGGACTGGAAAAGGCTGCTGGGCAATTACCAGACGCTGATGAAGTCCCAGGAGGCTGCGAAGGACATGTCGGCCACGCAGCGCCAGGAGTGGATTGCCATGATTGCGTCCGCCACCAAATCCTATCTGGCCCTTATGGCGTGCGCCGACGACAAGGACCGCCGCATCGACGAAGCAAAGCAGAACGTCGTCGACTGGAAAACGACTTTCTCCACGGTCGAAGAGAAAACCGGCAAATGGGCAAAATACGTCGCGAAAGCCGTCGGGCTGGCGACCAGCGCCGGCCTCGGTCTCGGCCATATCGGTGGTGAAGCTATCGACGGCGCCGCGGCGGCAGTGGAACACACGCATAAATTGCTGATAGAAATGGGCGTTGTGCTCACCGAAGACTTCACCGCCCCGCTGCTCGACAAATTGCAGGAGATGCAGGAGTAGCATCCGCGAACGTCGCGGCCAGAGGTTCTACTCCGTCGTCGTCTTGACCTGTTCGACCTTTGGCGTCGCGACCATCGCTCCCTGCCCTGGCGGTGGTGGGGGCAGCTTCATCATCGCGCCGGTCATTGGGATGAAGAACACGCCCATGTCGCGCTTGGAGTGGATCTTGCCTTCGGCGTCCTTGGTGTAGACGTATAGGACCTGGCCTCGCTTGAATGGCTGGCCGATCGGAATGACCATCCGGCCGCCCGGCTTCAGTTGCTTGAACAGATCCGGTGGCGCGTATTGCGCGGCGCAGGTCACGATGATGGTGTCGAACCCGGCGGCGACCTCGGGCCAGCCGTAATAGCCGTCGCCCACGCGGGTGTGCACGTTGTCGTAGCCGAGCGGAGCGAAGATCTTGCCGACGGCCTCGCCCAGCGGCTTGATGATCTCGATCGAATACGCCTGCGCGACGATGCGCGACAGCAGGGCGCTCTGGAAGCCCGATCCGGTGCCGATCTCCAGGGTCACGTCGGTGGGCTTCGGCTGGCAGATCTGCGTCATGTAGGCTTGGCCGAGGTAGTCCGACAGCGCGGAGCCGTAGCCCAGCCCCCAGGGCTTCGGCGTGTCTTCATACGCGTCGCCGGGCGTCGCCTGGTGCGCCTCGTAGTAGTAGTGGAAGTAGTCGCGCGGCACCGCCTGGAATGCCGCCATGACGGCGGGATCGGCGGTGCCCAGGTGCTGCTTCAGGTAGGTCTCGATCCGCTTCATCGCCGCCGGCTTGCGGGCCTGGATCGCGTCGAATTGCGCCTGGGTCTGGTTCACCGGGCGGCCGGATGCGCGCATCGCCGCCACATACGCCTCGTGCGTCCAGGCGCCGGGCGATGACCCGGGGGCTGAGAAAGCTTTGCGCGATGTCGCCAACGCCGCAGCACTGGCGATCAATCCACGACGAGAGACCGCACCGCCGAATCGGGCCACACCGCTGTCTTTCTTGCTAGGGGAAAGGTAACCAACGCCAGCACATACAACAAGGCGGCGCAGAACAGAACCCGGTCGAAGCCCGCCTCGCGCGCGATCAGGTTCGCGAGCGGTGTCGCCACCACGGAGAACGCGCCGTTGAGTGCCCAGGCCCAGGGTAGCATCCCGCCGCCCTCCGCGCCGCCGGCCCCTGCCCCGCCCGGCCCTGCCCCGCCGGCCCCTACCCCGTCCGCCCCCGCATCACGGCCCAGGCGCGACAGGCCGAGCGGGAACGGCAGCCCCAGCGCCAGCGACACGGGCGCCGCGACCCCCAGCACGAGTGCGGCGCGGGCGAGCCACGGCAGGGACAGCGTTGCCAGCATCAGCGGCCGCAAGCCGAGCAGGACACACGCGATCCAGGCGATCGCCACCAGCGTCGCCACCGTGACGGCGCGCCCGGCCGCGCCATACACGCGGTCCGCCACCAGGCTTCCCAGCCCGGAGAACACCAGCATGCCGGTCAGCACCAGGGCGAACCCGCTGGTCCGGTCGTGCAGCCACAGGCTGGCCTGGCCGATCAGATAAATTTCGATGAACAGGAACCCCAGGCCGAGTGCCGGGAAGTAGACGATCGGGCGCAGCACCCCCACCGCCCGATTGCGGATGCGCCGTGGCGCCACCGCGGGCACCAGCAGCACCAGGACGGCGATCACCACCGCCTGGGCCAGCACCGCCAGGTTCACCAGCCCGGCGATTTCGGGCTGTGGCAGGATCTCCAGCCGCCGGAGGATGGTGCCGAGCTGATCCAATCGCAGAACGGCGTAGAACGCCGGGCGGTCCAGCGTGATCGGGGTCAGGTCGAAGGCCTGGCGCGACGCGGTCGGCTGGCCCTCGAGCATTGCGCCGGCCTCATCGGCGATCGAGTCGTCGGGGCCGGTGGACTCGGTCGTGCCCTCGGCGAACGACACGGATGGCAGGTCGTTGTAAAGCTTGCTTCGCGCGGCCGCGACGTCGATGCCGGGGTACCAGGATACGTCGAACGAGCGGTCATCGCAGAAGCGGCGCACCGCCCTGATGCGCGCGGCATCCCAGGGCACGCGCGACAGCAGGATGCGGACGTTCCAGGCGGAGCGGTAGGCGACCACATGGCTGGCCGGGTCAGCGATGCCGGCGGCCAGCAGCGCGGCCCGCGCGGTCGCCAGCATGCGATCGGCGTAGGTCGGAAAATCGCGGATCGATACCGGGATCGAGACCAGCCCGTTGGCGGTCAACGCGCCGATGTCGGCGGCGAGCGCCTCGACGCTGAACGCGGTGGCGTTCGCCTCGGCGGCGTCGAGGAAATCGCTGGCGATGTCGATAAGGTCGTATTGTTGCCCCCCCGGTGGCTGCCCCTGCTGTTGTTGACCGCTTGGGCCGGTCGGCCGCACCGCCGCCAGCGGGCCGGCGGCGGATACAAGGATGCGCGGGTCGGCGGCCAGCGGCGGCGACGCGCCCAGGCCGTGGCGCAGCGCCTTCAGCAGCACCGGCTCCGGGTCCACGACGGTGACCTGACGGGCGCCCAGCGCCAGTGCCTCGGCGGGGCGAAATCCTCCGCCGGCGCCGATCAGCAGCACGCGCGCGCCCGGGATCAGCCGGTACGGCAGCGCATCCAGTGCGGCGCCGGCATAGCCGACATCTATCTTGCCGGGTCGGGGCAGCGAGGCGATCCGGTCGCCATCGCGATACAGGCCGAAACTGCGCGGCGGGCCCGGCAGCCCCAGCATGCCGGCGTCGTTGGACACGTCGGTGTCGACCCGCTCGGTGAAGTCGTCGAGCAGCAGGTAGTCACCGCGCGGCGAGCGCAACTCCGCCAGCACCCGCGCGTCTGGCGTGTGAAGCGGGGCGTAGATCGGCTTGAAATCGTTGAATTGTGCCTGGTCATCGAGCAGCAGCAGAGCCTCAGCCGCGACCAGTGCCAGCAGCGTGGCGAGCACGATGATCCAGCGCCGGCCGGGCACGAACAGCACCGCCAGCGCCAGGGCGGGCAGCAGCGCCGGCACCAGGTGGAACGGATGCACGACGAACATCAGCGCCAGCACCAGGGCGGCGCCGGCGCCCGCGCCGGTCAGGTCGAACGCGTAGACCAGGCCGGTTCGGCCGGGATGCAACACGAAGCTCAGGCTGACGAACAGGCCGGCCAGGAAGAAGAACGGCAGCAGGCTGGCGTAGTACAGCGCAATGTAGCCGAACTGCGGCAGCCAGGTGGCCTGGTTTTGCAATTGCAAGGGGTTGAATGGGTTTATTGTAGTGGCGTGGTAACCGAGCGCACCGGCTACGATCAGCAGCGCCGGCAACACCGACAGCAGCCGATTGCCGTGGCGCACCAGTGCGTCACGCCACAGCGCCAGCACCACGCCGGACAGCGCGAACCCCACCATGACGATGGAGATAACCCAGTAGCCATACTCCGACCATTTCGCGACGGCGAAGTAGCGGGTCAGCGCGATCTCGCAGCCCAGTGCCGTCAACGACACCAGGAACAGCGGGAACAGTGCTGTCACGGCCAGACGTGCCGGTAGATGAAGCCCTGCATCAGTGCGTTGAACCGCGCCGCGTCGTCGACGAACAGCGCGTGTCCAGCGTCGCTGAACACCGCGGTCTCAGTGTCGGGGCGGTTGCGCTGCAGGTTCGCGGCCTGGCCGGACAGGCCCGGGCGCACGACATACAGCACCGGCACGCGCGTGGCGTAGACCGCCTCACGCCAGTAGCTGCGCGGCACCGGGTAGGACAGCAGCGCGCGTGCGGCCGGTTCCGGCGTGTGCAGTGCCACCTCGGTCAGCCGGTCGATATAGGCCGGGCTCTGCGGCGTGCGGAACATCCCGAGGATGAAGTCGCGCATGAAGTTGGCGTGCGGCTGCGGCCTGCCACGGGGCTTGGGGCTCGGCTTGCGCGGCAGTGGCGCCGGTTCCTCGCCCACCGAGTTGTCGACGAGCACCAGGCCGGCGAGATGCGCGTCGCCCTCGACATGGATCTCGGCCAGGGTGTCCAGCACGCCGAGCGACCAGCCGACCACGAGTGCCGGCGCCGGGCCGAGATGGATCAGCAGTTCGCCGATGTCGCGGCCGCGCCGTTCGGGGTCGTAGCCGGAGGGTGCGATCTCGGAGTTCGCCCTGGCCGCGCGGGTCGAAGGCGATGACATGGTAGGTGTGGGAGAACGCGGTGATCTGCGACTGCCAGATCCAGGCGGGCATGGTCCAGCCGGGCACAAAGACGATGGTGTGCGCGGTGCGCGGTCCCGCCTCGAAATAGTGGAGCTGCACGTCATCGCTGGTGGTGAAGAAATGGCTGGTGCTGCCGGGGATCGTGGTTGCGCCAAGGACGGTTTGGGCATTTGGCGCGCCGGGCGTCGCCAAACCCACCAGAAGGCCCACCAGAAGGAGTGTGATCGTCCAAAGCCATCTCATCCCGCCAACCCTAATCGTTGACCGGTAAGCAGAGGTCAACGATCGCCGGTAGGAGGTGTCGTTTGGCGCGCCGCGGCGGGCTGATTTTTCGGGCAATCCGGTGCGCGATAGCAGCCCGGGTCGGGTGTAGGGGACCGGATCGACGCGGGCCGGCCGGCGGGTCGTCGGGTAGATCGGACAAGGTTTGTTCACTTGTTCTCAACACTTCCCTGAAATCCTGCCGGTGCCGCGGGCGGACTGCCCGGCGGGCGCATCCAGCAGGACCATGCAATGACTGACAGCCTCCGGCGTCTCCTGGTGGTGGATGATGAACGCATCCAGCGCCTGATAGTGACCCGTGTCGCCGAGTTCGATAGGATACACTGTCGACGGCGCGGCGGATCTCGATGAAGCAGCGGAGTGGCTGGCGCGCCGGCGGTATGACGCCATCGTGCTCGATCTGTCACTGGGCGCGCGCGAGGGCGTCAGTCTGTTGCACATGCTGCGCGGTGGCGGGGCGGATCCGCTGGTCGTGCTGATATCGGGGATGGACGCGCGGGACCGCGCCGCCAGTTGCCGGCAGGCCGAGGCACTGGACCTGCGGCTTGCCGGCGCCATGGCAAAGCCGATTGTGCCGGCCACGCTGCGTGCGATGCTGCGCGACGTGCCGCGGCGTGCCGGGCACCATGTTCCTGGGGATGAGGCAGCCGACAATGCGGCGCCGGTTGCCGTGCCGAGCGTCGCCGAGCTGGCGGAAGCGCTGGAACGCGGCGACATCACAGTCGGGTTTCAGCCAAAGGTCGGGCTGATCAGCCGCGAGGTCGTCGGACTGGAGGCTCTGGCGCGCTGGCAGCCGGCGGGGCGCGCGCCGGTGCCGCCCGATCTTTTCGTCCCGCTCGCCGAACGCCATGGGCTGATCGCGCAGCTGACCCGGTGTGTGTTGCGTGAGTCGCTCGCTGCCTGCCGACAATGGCGCGACTGGCATCCTGGCTGCGGCGTGGCGGTGAATATTTCCCCGCTGGTGCTGGCCAACCCGACCTTGCCGGAGGAGATCGAGGCCGCGCTGGATCAGGCGGGCGTGGCGTCCGGCGCGCTGATCGCGGAAATCACCGAAGGCGCGGCCATCGCCGATCCGGTGCTCGCCACCGAGGTGCTGACGCGGCTGCGCATCAAGGGCGTGCGGCTCTCGCTCGACGATTTCGGCACTGGGCATTCGTCGCTGCTGTCGCTGATGCGGCTGCCGTTCAACGAGTTGAAGATCGATCGGTCGTTCGTGACCGGGTGCGAAACCGATCCCGAGGCGTGGAAGGTCATCCGCGCAACGATCTCGCTGGCGCACGAGCTGGGGTTGGATGTCGTGGCCGAGGGCGTTGAGAGCGCCGTCGTTGAGGAGCGGCTGATCGGGGCGGGGTGCGATATTGGCCAGGGGTGGCGGTTTGGGCGGCCGATGGCGGGGGCGGCGGTGGAGGCGTGGTTTGAGGCTTATGCTGCCACGGCGCGCGCGGCCGCGCCGGTGTGATCACTGTTGGTGGTGGACGCGGCCGGTGGGGCTGGCCGCACCGACTGCGTCCATCGCGCCGCGATCCTCGGTGCCTGGTTGCGCGAAGTGGCAGGCCAGGCGATCAGCGCGTCAATGGCGACCCGCACCGGGGGCGACCCGCACCGGGGGCGGCCCGCACCGGGGGCGCGGCGCTGGGCGTATCTGTTGTGTCATCGAACAGATAGATTGCAGCTCCGCACCGCCTATCCGCTTGCGGGCCGAGCTATTTGCCGCCCGAATGCATCATGGTTTGCACATAGTAGCGTTGCAGCGCCAAAAACGGCAGCGCGGCAACCAGCACCGACACCGAAGCCGAGGCGAACAGGCCACCCCAATTCGCCGTCTCCATGTTTGCATGCCGGGCTATCGCGACCTGGATCATAACCTTGTCCGGCGAACTTGCGGCGACGATCGGCCAGAAGAACGCGTCCCATTGCTGGATGAATTGCATCAGCGCGGCAGTGGCGATGGTCGGGCCGGAGAGCGGCAGGACCAGACGCCAGTAGACCTGCCACCAGCTTGCGCCGTCGATGCGGCCGGCCTCGTAGAGCTCGCGCGGAACGGCGCTGAAGAATTGACTGAACAGGAAGATCGACAGGCCGCTCGCAACCTCCGGCAGGATCAGCGCCTGGTAGCTGTCGGTCCACCCCAGGAAGCGGATCAGGGTATAGAGCGGCATCACGATCGATTCGAATGGCATCATGAAACTGGCCAGCACCAGCACGAACAGGGTGGCGCGGCCGGGAAACCGAAACACCGCGAAGGCGAAACCCGCCATCGAGTTGATCAGCAGGGCCGCAACGACCGTCACCACGGAAACCAGCACCGAATTGCCGATCGCGAGGGGAAAGTCGCCGCGCGTCAGTTCGGCGTAGTTTTCGAAGGTCAGCTGCCGGGGTATGAGCGTGTACCAGGAAAATCCACTGCCGTAACGGAAGATATCCCCGGCCGGGCGGACCGATGATATCAGCAACCAGTACAGCGGCAGCAAGGCCAGCACGGCCAGCGCGATCATGGCGGCGTAGCGGGGAACGGTGTCGCGCCTCATGCGCCGCGCCTCATGCGCCGCGCCTCATGCAACGTCGCCTGCTCGGAAGAACCGCAGCTCGAGCGCGGCGACGACCCCGACGATCAGCAGGATGACGGTCGATATCGCCAGGGAGCGGCCATTGTCCAGCAGCGTGAAGGCGGCGCGGTATGCCTCGAACATCAGCAGGGAGGTGCTGCCGTTCGGGCCGCCCGCGGTGATGATGTAAACCGGCGCGAACAGCAGAAAGTTGGCGGCGGTATCAGCGATCAGCACGAAGCCGAAGGACCGGCGCATCAGCGGCAGCGTGATGTGCCACATCCGGCGCCACGACCCGGCACCATCGATGGAAGCGGCCTCGTTGACCTCCGGCGGGATGGCCGCGAGGCCGCCCAGCATGAAGAACATCCAGTAGCCGACGCCACGCCAGGTGCAGATCGCAATCAGGCTGGGCAGCGCCTGGCCGGCACTGTGGAAGAACGGCTGGGCCGGCAGGCCGAGACTCCGCAACAATCCGTTCACCGGTCCGACGCCGGGATCCAGCAGCAGGTTCCACATCACTGAGGTCAACGCGATCGACACGGTGATCGGCAGCAGCACGGCCGTGCGCAGCGTGCCCACGCCGCGGCCGGGTTTCGCCATCAGCAGCGCCAGTGCGAATGCCAGCGCGACCTGGAGTGGGTTTATGATCACGTTGAAGAGCAGGGTCACGCGCACGCTGTTCCAGAACTCTGGATCGCTGGCCAGTCCAGTGTAGTTGTTGAGGCCCTGAAACGAGGTCTCGCCGGTCAGATCGGTGCCGGTAAATCCACCGCCGAGCGCCAGCAGGATTGGCACCAGCCGAAACAGCAACAACCCGAGCAGGGCGGGTGCGAGGAAGGCATAGGGCACCCACTTGGCGCGCACGTGGGCGGCTCAGACCTTGCTGTACTTGAGCAACTGCCGGTCGATCTTGGCCGCGGCTTCCGTCAGCATGGTCTTCACGTCGCCGCCCGTCTGCATGTCCCGCAAGGTCTGGCGCAACAGGTCCTCGTACTCGCGCCACCCGGGTGTGGACGGCCGGGCCATCGCGGTGTTCTCGACCTCGTAACGGATGATCTTCCAGGTCGGGGTGGCGAACACCTCCGGCAGCTTGTCCCACACGTCGTGTCGCACCGGGACGTAGGGGCGCAGCTTGAACCATTCCACCTGCAGCTCCGGTCCAGTCATGAAACGAACGAACTCGGTCACCGTGTCCTTGTTGCGGGTGCGCGGGTTGACGCCGATGTGCCAGGACCCGGTCGGGGTGACCGGCTTGCCTTGAGCGAAGAAGGGGTGCGGTGCGACGCCCCAATCCAAGTCGCGATATTTGTTGCGGAACAGGTCCAGGTTGAACGTCCCGCCGAGGAACAGTCCTGCCCTGCCGGAGCCGAACAGGTCGGGCGTGACGTTTGGATCGAACACGCCGGGCGGCGAGACCTTCCAGTCGGTGTAGAGCCGCTGGAGAAAGGTGAAGCCCTCGATGAACTCGGGGCTGTCGATGAAGCCGCTGGACTTTAGGCCGTCGGCGCTCAGTGCGACACCACCCAACGATTGGCCAAGCGGCAGCAACTGATATGGCCGCTCCGCCTGCTCGATGATGAGGCCCCAGCGGTTCTGCGCCGGGTCGGCCATCTTGCGCCCGGCGTCCACGACCTGTTGCCAGGTCCAGCGTTTGGTGACGTCGGCGGGCGGCGGCTCCAGCCCGGCCTGCTTGAAGTAGGCACGGTTGTAGAACAGCAATTGCGACGAACTGGCGAATGGCGCGGAATACAGCTTGCCGCGAAAGCTGCCGGCATCCACCGCGGCTTTGGAGAACTGGCTGCGGTCCAGCACATCGTCCAGGATCATTGCCTGATTGCGCACGCCGTAGCTCGCCGACAGCGGGCTGTCGCAGGAATAGAGGTCGGGCTCCGGCGTGCGGGCGCCGAGGCGAACTTCCAATGTCTGGAACAGGTCGGAGAACGGGACCAGTTCGTAGCTGGCGGTGGTGTCCGGATGGGCCTTGTTGAACGCGTCGAACAGCGGTTTGACCTGGCTGTCGGGCCAGCCATTCCAGGTCGCCTTGAGGGCGGTGGCCGCGCCTGCCCGCCTCGTCAGCCCCGTCAGGCCCAGTCCAAGACCCGCCAACGCCGCCCGCCGTGCCAGTTGCATGAGGCTTCCCTCTGGGCCGGGACAGCCTTGACGACGCCCGGAGATTATAGACTTAACCTGTTTATAGGGCGGCGCGCGGCGCTGGCCAACGTAGGGGACGGAATGCACCGGATGGCACGTACCAAGATCCTGATCGATTGCGACCCCGGCCATGACGACACCGTCGCGATCCTGTATGCGGCGCGGCACTGTGACCTGCTTGGCATCACCACGGTCCATGGCAACAACTCGCTCGACAACGTCACGCGCAACGCGTTGTCGGTGCTGACGCTGGGCGGTTTGCAGGTCCCGCTTGCGAAGGGTTGCGCGGAGCCGATCGCCGGGCCGCGGAGCCAAGCCGCCAATGCGCACGGCAAGACCGGACTGGATGGCACCGATTTGCCGGAGCCCGATCGCAGTCCGATCAACCAGCATGCCGTCGATTTCCTAATTGACACGGCCCGGCAGCACAAAGACGAGCTGGTCCTGGCGGTGGTCGGCCCGGCCACCAACGTTGCCATGGCGATTAAGCGCGAGCCACGCTTCGCGGGGTGGCTGCGGGAGATCTCGGTGATGGGTGGGACAACCGGTGTGGGGAACATCACGGCGGTGGCCGAGTTCAACTGCTGGGCGGACCCTGAGGCGTCCAGCATGATGTACGGGTGCGGCGCGCCGATCCGCATGGTCGGCTACAACGTCACGTCCCGGACGGGTGCCAACGAGGACGACATCGGCCGGCTGCGAACCGGGGGGAAGGTTGCTGGTCATATCGGTAATCTGCTGGAATTTTACCTTGGCAAGCAGCAGCGATACTTTGGGCTGAACGTTGCGCCTATGCACGATGTTTGCGCGGTGGTGCCTTATGTGCGCGATGACATGCTGACTTACCGGCACTGCAATGTGCAGGTGGAGCTGAATGGGGCGCTGACGCGCGGGATGACTGTTTGTGACCTGCGGACGCTGACGGACGAAGGTAAGGCCATGCGTGGTAGCGGCGAGGCTAATGCGCTGGTGGCGCTTGAATCGGACGCCCGGCTGTTGATCGAGCATGTAGTTGATACGATGCTGACTTATTCCTGATCGAGGTGATAGAGAGTGCACGTGACGCGGGACAGAGGCCCCTAGCCCGGACTTCTCACACTCTCGCGGGTGCTGGCTCGGTCCTTGCCGCTCCAAAGGCCTTTCGCGCCTTGCGAATACACCCGGTATTGGCGGCGGCGCGAAAAACCTTTGGAACGACAATGCCCTTCGCCATCATCCCGCGACAGTGTGAGAAATCCGGGCCAGCCTGAACGGGGTAGCTTACCAGGACCACGTGAATCGCCATCAAGGAGCCGGCAGGATGGACGATCGGACCAGCCACCCCGCCTCGCAGACCGTCATCGAAAGCGTGGATGCGAGCGTGCGCGACCTCGTCGAGGGCAATGTGCGCGACGCCGAGTCCGTCCAGGCCGAGGCGCACCGGATACTCGCCGATCACACACGCGGTCACTTGGCATCATGAACCCAGGAGGTCGTGCGAATGCGGACGGCCCAAACGACGATGATATCCGCGTCGTAATAGCCTTCTTTCTCGCACCGCTTTCCGTTCCGCTATCGATGCTATTGATATTGGCGTTCAGCGGCGTGAATACGGCCGGAACGATGATGATACCGATCTTCGCCGTAGTTGCGAGTTACGGAGGCACCTTCGTTTTTGGGGTCCCCGCCTATTCTGTTCTGAAAGGACGCGGTGTGACTGCCGCGTGGGCTGCGGTCGCGACCGGTCTCGCAATCGGCGGCATAACCTGGGTGCTATTCTCCGTGCTACTTCCGCTGTTTCTTGGTCAGGGGCTGTCTGGCGCTCGGTTTGCCCTTACTGATCGGAGCATCATGTCGGGTGTTCTGTGGCCTGGCGGCGTCGAGGGCGCGCTCGTCGGCGCGGTCTATTGGTTAATCGCGCGGCCGGATCGGAGAACGAACTGACGCTGGATTCCGGGACGCGGGGTAAATCGAGGGGTCGCGACTAGTCCAGCTCAGTCGGAGGTGGATTTTACTTACCGACTTGTCGCTCGCACGAAGGATAGTCGTGGATGGCCGGCCTTCGCCACTACTGTCCGGCACATTTTATGCTTGTACTCGCGCACGGCATTGATTCTACTGCGAAGGAGACGTTCGCCAACGTTATCCACCGCAGCGAGAGCCAATGCCATGCGCCACAAAGCTACCGTGTTCGAACAAATCGTCCAGCAGTTTCCCTGGCACCGCTTCGAGCATCATGTCCGCCAGCACGGCACTGACGACGACCAGCGCGGGTTCACCAGCCGCCAACAGTTCCTCGCCATGCTGGCTGGCAGCCTCGGCGGCCATCAGGGGCTGCGTCCGGTGATCGCGGCGCTGGCGCCGAACTCCGGCGCGCTGCGCTTGCTCGGCGGCAAGGCGCCGGCCCGTTCCACTCTCTCCGATGCGGTGCGGGCGAGACCGGCGGAGCTGTTCTTCGATCTGCTGCGGGAACTGATCGGCCAGCTCAGCCGCACCCTGCGACGTGTGATCAAGGCCGCCGTTCGGCTGATCGATGCCACCCAGCTCAACGTCGGTCAGCGCATGCAGCACTGGCTCGGACTGCACAAAGGCACCGTGGCCGCCAAGCTGCACGTGGTCTATGACCCGGCCGCGCAGAAGCCGGTCTATTTCGACATCACCCCTGCCCGCATCAACGACATCACCGCCGCCAAGGACCTGCTGCCGATCGAGCCGGGTGCCACCTATGTGTTCGATCTCGGCTACTACGACTTCGCCTGGTGGGCGGGGCTGGCAGCCGCCGGCTGCACCTTCGTCACCCGGCTGAAGACCAACACGCCGCTGCGCGAGGCGCAGTCGCGCCCGGTCGCTCCAGGCGGGGTCGTGCTGTCCGACCAGGTGGGCCTGCTGCCGGTGCGGCTCTGCTTCAGCCGACGCAATCCGTTCAGTCAAACCGGCCGTGCGGTGACGATCCGCATCGACACCGGCAAGGTGCTGCGGCTGTTCACCAACGACCTGAGCAGCCCGGCCGAGGAGATTGCCGCTCTCTACAAGGAGCGCTGGCAGATCGAGCTGTTCTTTAAGTGGATCAAGCAGAACCTGAAGATCAGCCGGTTCATGGGCAGCAGTGAGAATGCGATCCGCAGCCAGATCGCCGTGGCGTTCATCGCTTATTTGCTGGTCCGCATGCTGCAAGCGGCGCAGCCGCAAACCTATGCTGCGGCATTGGTCTTGCTGATCGTGCGCACCCATCTGTTCGTCCGGCGCGCAATCAGCGAGTTGCTCGATCCGCGGCACCCGCCACCACCAAAGCCTCTCGGACCCGCAAATCAGCTCCAGTTGCCGATATGCAACTGACATGCCGGACAACAGTGGCCTTCGCCGGCCATGACGGGGTGGGCGGGCGGCGCCTGGGGGGCCGGGTCGTGCCCGGGGTGGGCGGACGGCGCGTGGCCCCGATCCGCGCCCTACTCCGCGATCTCCTGTTCCTTGTCCGACCCACCGTCGCCGTCCTCGTCCGGCTTCGGCAGCGCCGGCAATGAGGTCTCGATGAACTCGAAGTCGAGCTTGCCGTCCTTCATCGTCACCTTCACCGCGCCGCCACGCACCAGCTTCCCGAACAACAGCTCCTCGGCCAGCGGCTTCTTGATGTGCTCCTGGATCACGCGGGACAGCGGGCGGGCACCATACAGCCGATCGTAACCGCGCTCGGCCAGCCATTCCTTGGCCGCCGACGACAGCTCGATCGTTACGTTCCGATCGGCAAGCTGCGCCTCGAGCTGCATGACGAATTTTTCCACCACGCGGGCGACGATCTCAGGCGTCAGGCCGGAGAAGGCAATGGTGGCGTCCAGCCGGTTGCGGAACTCCGGGGTGAACAGCTTCTTGATGGCGTCCTCGTCCTCGCCGGCGCGGCTGTCGCGGCCGAAACCGATCGCCTCCTTCGCCAGGTCGGACGCGCCGGCGTTGGTCGTCATGATCAGGATGACGTTGCGGAAGTCGACGGTCTTGCCGTTGTGGTCGGTCAGCTTCCCGTGGTCCATCACCTGCAGCAGGATGTTGAACAGGTCGGGGTGGGCCTTCTCGATCTCATCGAGAAGCAGCACGGCGTGCGGATGCTGGTCGATCGAATCGGTCAGCAGGCCGCCCTGGTCGAAGCCGACATAGCCTGGCGGCGCGCCGATCAGCCGGCTGATGCTGTGGCGCTCCATGTATTCCGACATGTCGAAGCGCACCAGTTCGATGCCCATGGTGGAGGCAAGCTGGCGCGCGACCTCGGTCTTGCCGACGCCGGTGGGGCCGCAGAACAGGTAGTTGCCGATCGGCTTTTCCGGCTCGCGCAGGCCGGCGCGGGCGAGCTTGATTGCGGCGGCGAGCGCCTCGATCGCCTTGTCCTGGCCGAACACCATGGACTTCAGGTCGCGTTCCAGGTTGCGCAGCGTTTCCTTGTCGTCGGCGGAGACGCTTTTGGGGGGAATGCGGGCGATCTTGGCGACGATCTCCTCGACGTCGCGCAGGGTGACGGTTTTCCGGCGTTTGTTCTCGGGCAGCAACATCCGGCTGGCGCCGACCTCATCGATCACGTCGATCGCCTTGTCGGGCAGCTTGCGGTCGTGGATGTACTTTGCGGAGAGCTCGACCGAGGCGCGGATGGCTTCCTCGGTGTAGCGCACGCGGTGGTGCTTCTCGTAGTTGGCTTTCAGGCCGCGCATGATCTTCACGGCGTCCTCGATCGACGGCTCGTTCACGTCGATCTTCTGGAAGCGGCGGACCAGGGCGCGGTCCTTCTCGAAGTAGTTGCGGAATTCCTTGTAGGTGGTGGAGCCGATGCAGCGCAGGTTGCCCGAGGCGAGTGCCGGCTTCAGCAGGTTCGATGCGTCCATCGCGCCGCCTGACGTGGCGCCGGCGCCGATCACGGTGTGGATCTCGTCGATGAACAGGATGGCGGCCTGCTGGGCCTCCAACTCGTTGACCACCGCCTTCAGGCGTTCCTCAAAGTCACCGCGATAGCGTGTGCCGGCGAGCAGCGCGCCCATGTCCAGGGCGTAGATGGTGGATTTCGCCAGGACCTCCGGGACGTCGCCCTCGACGATGCGCTTGGCGAGACCCTCGGCGATTGCGGTCTTGCCGACGCCGGGATCGCCGACATACAGCGGGTTGTTCTTGGTGCGCCGGCACAGGATCTGGATGGTGCGCTCGATTTCCGAGTCGCGGCCGATCAGCGGGTCGATCTTGCCGGCGATCGCCTTCTTGTTGAGGTTCACGCAGTAGTTCGACAGGGCGTCCTGGTTGCGGCGGCTGGGTTTTTCCTCGCGCTCCTGCTCCGGGTGGTGCTCGGCCTGCGGGCCGGAGCCCTGCACCGGGCGCTGGGCGGAGCGGCCTGGCGCCTTGGCGATGCCGTGGGCGATGAAGTTCACCGCATCGAGGCGGGTCATGTCCTGCAGTTGCAGGAAGTAGACGGCGTGGCTTTCGCGTTCCGAGAACAGCGCCACCAGCACGTTGGCGCCGGTGACTTCGTCGCGGCCGGACGACTGCACGTGGATCGCGGCGCGTTGCACCACGCGCTGGAACCCGGCGGTCGGCTTGGGGTCGCCGGCGCGGTCGGTGGCTAGGCCGGCAAGGTCCTTGTCGAGGAACTCGGACAGATCCGAGCGCAGCTTGTCGAGATCGACCCCGCAGGCGCGCAGCACCGTGGCGGCGTCTGTGTCATCGCACAGGCCGAGCAGCAGGTGCTCCAGCGTGGCGTATTCATGCCGGCGCTCACTGGCCAGGGACAATGACCGATGCAGCGTCTGTTCGAGGTTACGTGACAACATGATATCCGACGCTCCTGCGCGCGCTCCTGCACGCTCTGGTCCAGGAACTCGGACACAGCCGGTCCCGGGTGGGGGCAGCTTACCGCCAATGGGTTAAGCGAAGGCAAGTGGGCTGTATGATGGCAATTGTCATCACTCTCTCTCGATGATGGCGTGTGCCATCACCCTCTCTATCGATGGGGCAAGGCCCATCACTCCTTCTCGATAGTGCATTGGAGCGGATGCTGATTCTGCCGTGCGAGGTCCATGACCTGAGTTACCTTGGTCTCGGCGACCTCATATGTATAGACCCCGCATACTCCGACGCCTCGGCGATGGACGTGGAGCATGATGCGCGTGGCTTCCTCGCGCGATTTCTGGAAGAAGCGTTCAAGGACGTGGACGACGAATTCCATAGGTGTGTAGTCGTCGTTCAGCATCAGGACCTTGTACATCGCGGGTTTGCGCGTCTTGGGACGCGTCTTGACCACGACGCCGGTGTTCGGTCCGTCCCCACCTCGCCTGTCGGTATCGCTCATCTGTTTTCCGTATCCGCCCGCCGCCGACGTCCCCGCCGGCTGCCGCGCGCCTGCCACAAGACGCGAACCATATCGGAAGGGTGGTGCAGGATGAAAGGGCCTCCTCGCCGGCAATCGCAAAGACCCGGGGGGGTGCAGGCAATGGGTATGGGGGATGGGCGTAAGAAGCGGGGGCACGCGAGAGCATGCGGGGAAGCCGGAGCTTTGACCGGTCGCCGGGGGGCCGCGATCTGCCGGCACCTGCGGGACAAAAGAAAAGGCCCGGGCGCATGGCCCGGGCCTCTTCGTCACGGCACCACCAACCGGGGGGAGGGGGTACGGCGGCGCCGCGAACCTGCGAACGCCGCTCAGACGGTCTTGGCGAACTTCTCGACCGCCAAGGTGACGCGGGCGGTGATCGGCGCCAGGGTCTGCTCGGTGAGCTTGAGCGAGGCGTCGGTCAGCTTGCCGGACTCGGCCAGCGTCTTTTCGATTGCGCCACGGGCAAGGCTGGTCTGCAGGTCGAACGCATCCTTCAGGGACTTCGCGGTGGTCATCGCCTTGAAGGTTGACACCGCCTCGTCGAACGAGGCCTGGGCGGTGGCGGCGATCTGCTTCTGCAGGTCCTGCACGCCGGCGGCCCAGATCTGGCCGGACTTGGCGAGCGCTTCCAGGTTGCCCTGGCCGAATGCGACGAATTCCTCGGCGGTCTTCATTGCCTTCTCCACGCCTTCCTTCATTTTCGCCTGGGTCTGCTCGAAGCCGGCGGCGGCCTGGGCCATGCCGTCCTTCAGACTGGTGACGGTCTGTTCGAAGCCCTGCTGGGCCGCGGCGGCCGCGGTTTCGTTTACTGCAGCAACCGTGTCTGCCATTTTGGTCTTGGTGGCCATGCGTGTTTCTCCTGACATTCGTGTCTCTCCTGGCTGGAACGACCCGTTGCCGCCCGCAGCGGGGGTCGGCGGCGGCACGCGGGGGGTCCGATGAATTTCGTTTCGTATGCTGCACCGCAACACGACGCAGATATAGGCCCATCGAAATTGCCAATCAAGCAGGATATTGTGCACTGCACAAAAAAGATTTTAACGACTCGTTCAGCGGTTTTGCGGGATCGAAGAATCGGTGGGTAACCCGTTCAGTTTTTTCGTGAATCGCTCGCCTTTCGGCTGGACAAGGTCGCGCGGCGGCTCCTAGAATTTTTTATTACCGGCGAGGAGATCGACACGGATGGACGCGGTACTGCGTCGTTGGGCGTCGGAATTGGGGGCGTCCGGATTGGCGGCGTCCGGATTGGGGGCGTCGGGTTTGCGGCCGTCAGGATTGCGGGCGTCGGGTTTGCGAATGTGGGATTTGGACAGGCCGGGCTTGCCGGGGCGAGGCTGGCGCGGGCTGTGGTGCCTGGGGGCGGCGCTTGCGCTGCTGGCGGCCGTGCCGCAGCCGGCCCGCGCGCAGATCGGCTCCGATCGCTACAGCGACATCGTGGTCGACGTGGCCAGCGGCAATGTGTTGGAGCAGGTCAGCCCTGACGCGCCGCGCCACCCGGCGAGCCTCGCCAAGCTGATGACGCTCTACATGGTGTTCGAGGCGCTGCGCGACCGGCGGATCACCGCCGACGAACTGGTGCCGGTGTCCGCCCATGCCGCCGAGATGGAACCGTCGAAGCTTGGACTGGTCCCGGGCATGCGAATGACCGTGGAACAGGCGATCCTTGGCCTGGTGACCAAGTCGGCGAACGACGCGGCGGCGGCGCTGGGTGAGCTGCTCGGCGGCAGCGAGGACCGGTTTGCCGAGATGATGACGTTGCGCGCCCGGGCCATGGGTATGTCAAACACCACGTTCACCAACGCATCCGGCCTGCCCGACGATCGGCAACTGACCACGGCGCGCGACCTGGCGGTGCTGGCGCGCCGGCTGGTGTCGGATTTCCCGGGCGACTACCGCTATTTCTCCACCGCCAGCTTCACGTTCCAGGGGCGGACGATCTTCAACCACGACAACATGCTGAGATCGTATCCGGGCGCGGACGGCATGAAGACCGGCTACACCGAGGCCTCCGGACATAACCTGGTGACCAGCGCGGTGCGGGGTGGGGTGCGGCTGATCGGGGTTGAGCTCGGCGTGGGGTCCAACGCCGCGCGGGATGTGCACATGGCGGTCCTGCTCAATCAGGGCTTTGACGCGATGGGCGTGGCGCCCCCGGCGCGCGAGACAGTGATGGCCAGCCGCACGCCGAGCCTGGTCGGGTCGGCGCACGCCGCGACGCTGAACGAGATGCATGCCTCGGCGGGAAATAAGGTGGGGAATGCGGCGGGCAACCGGGCAGCCAATGCGGCGGCCAGTGCGGCGACAAGCGCGCCGGCGGGTGGGGCGAGCGCCGGGAGCGTGCGCGGTTGGGGGGTCCAGGTTGGCAGCTATGCAACCGAGCGGGTGGCGCGCGAGGCCGCCGCGTCGGCGCATCGTGCCGCCGAGGGTGGCGAGCCTCGGATCGACCATGTCACCTTGCATGGCGAGCAGCTATGGCGCGCGCGCGTGGTCGGCCTGACCGCGGCGCGGGCGCAAGGCGCCTGCTCGGCGCTGGCGCACACTCGGACGACCTGTGTCGTGCTGCGGCCGGAGCCGGGGCAGACCGCGAGCCGCTGAGAGCCGCGGGTTTTCGTTGCAGTCGTGGTTGGCGGTGGCTTTGGCGCGTTTGGCGTGGGCCGTCGTGCCGTGGCTCGTCGTGGGGCGGCGCGTCGTGGCGGGGCGGGATTTCGCGCGGGACGTGCGGTTGGTGATCGAGCGCATGGCTGCGCTGCGGCCGGAGCGTGAGCGGCACGTGGTATTCCGCCGCGCGCGACGCCAGCATGTGGCGGCATGTGTACTGTCGTGATTCTGTTTCGCCCCGGGCACGCTTTCCCGGTGCACCTCGCCGCCAACCGCGATGAGGCGCTGGCGCGCGCCTGGGACCCGCCCGCGGCGTATTGGCCGGAGCAGCCCGATGTCGTCGCCGGCCGCGACCGTTTGGGTGGCGGGACGTGGATGGGGATCAACGGTGCCGGCGTGGTTGTGGCGGTGCTGAACCGCGTGGGGAGCCTGGGGCCGGCGCCGGGCAAGCGCAGCCGTGGGGAGTTGCCGTTGCTGGCGCTGCGAGGTGGCTCCGCGCGCGAGGCTGCCGAGGCGATCGCCGGGCGGGATGCGGAGCTGTGGCGGAGTTTCAATCTGGTGGTGGCCGATCGCGGCGAGGCGGTGTTCCTGCGTGGGTTGGGGTATGGGCTGGTGGAGGCGACGCCGCTTACGCCGGGGCTGCACATGGTGACGGCGCTTGATCCGGATGATGCGGAGAGCCCTCGGGTGGTTCGGCATCTGCCGCGGTTCCGCGCGGCGGCGGCGCCTGATGCGGATGGGTGGGCGGCCTGGCGCGCGATCTTGGCGGACCGCGAGGGTGGGGCGGGCGAGCAGATCAACGTTGTGCCGCGTGGCGGGTTTGGGACGGTGTGTTCCTCGCTGGTGACACTGCGGGCGGATGCGGGGGTGGAATGGCTGTTTGCTGGTGGGCCGCCGCATGAGGCGGAGTTTTTGCCGGTTGGGTAGGGGGTGGGTTGGGTGGTGGCCTGGTAAGGCAGGCAAAAGTTTGGGCACTAATATACTTGATTAAGTGACAATCAGTTATTCGCTCTCCGTATCGAAGGGATCACTCGGTGAGGTCCTCACACAAGCGCGCAATCTTTTCCGGTGAAAGCTTTTGCACGAGGTAGGCATTGATCAATTTTTTGGCTTTGTCCTTTGACTGCTCCGTGAGCGTGCTCGTGATCACCATATGCTCCACCAGGTCAGCGTCGGAACCCGGCGCAAATACGTCTAAGTACGCCCGAAAACTCAGATCGTCGTCTGACGGCAAGATTTGATTGATTATGATTCCTTGCGGTTTCCCTGTCTTCGCACGGCGATTGACACGGCTGAAAATTGGAGTGCCCTCAAAGAAGGGGTCTCGCAGCCAATCCTCCCAACCAGCCTGATTGATTGGTTCCAAAGCGGCGTTGAAAACGTCCAACCATTCTCTCTGCGATTGGTCGTATTGGTTCCGATCTTCTCGAAATTTTGGAAATTTAATTTCCGATGTAATTATCATGATGCGCCTCGGTGTGTCACGGTTGCTGACGGCAATGGAGGTTGCACGAACGCCACGCCACTAATGACCTCGATATCAACTCGCCGATTTTGTCTATCACCCGACACATTGAAGCTTCTGCGAACCTGGGCCGGCACTCCATCGACGACCTCGCACCTATCGATAAAGGCACTAGCCGCCGCTATGGCTTGCAACCTCATCCCAAGCTCACGAGGAGGAAGGCGGGCTTGCAGTCTGCGAAGCATTGCCTGCCCATCCACTGCCGTCAGGGGAGCGCCTGCGCCCACGCCTCGGAGTCATTTATACCGCCGCCTTGCATCTGAATTCGTCCTCTATGTTGTGGGGACGCTCCTGACACCCGAAAAACCGCCGCACCTTCGATATAGCCTGCTTATCTCACGTTTTCAATTATTTAACAAGGAATGAGAGGTGGGGAGTAGGATGCACCGGAGCTGGATAACGGCGAAGCTGTACGCGAACTAATGCATTCGACAGCTTCTCGGGGAAGTCCACAACGGCATCGAAATATCTCGATATCACGAGATATCCGGACCCGCATCGCGCGCGGCTGGGCACGGCTCAAGCGAAGGCGGCGCACTCGCGCCGCTTAGCGTGGGTTCGTCCGCTGCATCAAAGACAGTCGTGGATGGCCGGCCCCCCGGCCTTCGCCAAGGGCGGGCTCCGCCTGCCCTCGGGCGTTTGCCCCGGGGGCCGGCCATGACGTTGAAGGGCCGGCGGCTCCCCTCCCCTGCCCTACACCGTCTTCAACCCACGCCCATCGCTGATCCACATTGCCTGGCGGGCGAACCATTCCGGATCCGCCACGCCCTCGCTTGGCAGCACGCCGTGGCGGATGAAATCCCGTAGCTTCTCGGTCTCGCGCGACGGGTCCGGCATTGTCTCGACCGCCTCCATCAGGAAGCACTTCAGCGCCGAGGACCCGGTCTGCACGTGCCGCCTCAGGCAGCGTTTCATCAGCGCCGTGTTCGCCCGGCCGGCATAGGTGCCGGCCGGCGGGGCCATGGCGTTGATCGCCGCCAGCACCAGCCGACGCTGGCCGAGCGGATCGAGCGTCAGCAGCGTCGCCGCATCGATCGGCGGTGCCATGGCGATGGTCAGGCGCCCCATGCGGTACGGCAGATGGAACTTGTAGCCCAGCGAGCGCGCGGGCAGCCCGCCGCTGATGCGGATCGGCACGACCGGGCGGTGCAGCCGCAGCGTGACCTCCATCAGGTCCTTGGCCATGGTGTTGACCGGCTGGCCCTCGTGCACCTCGCGCCAGGCCCCGACATGCACCAGCAGCGAGCGCCCTTGCAGGTGGTCCGGCAGGCCCAGCAGGAAATCGCGCGCCGGCTTGAGTTCATGCGGCACGGCGACGACCTGGATGGCGTCGGCGGCGGGGTGGTTCAGGCGGCGCAGTTGCTCGGCCAGCAGCATGCAGTGCTCGCCGTAGTCGTTGTCGAACAGGCCGGGATGCGTGACGGCCAGCAGCGGGACGCCGGTGACCGCCAGATGCAGGAAGGCGAGCAGGAAGGATTCGTAGCTGGTCTGGTGGTTGGCGTAGTAGCAGGCCGGCGCGTGGGCGAAGCTCAGGGTGGATCCGGCGTGGTCGAACAGGTGGTCGATCGGCGCCAGGGCCAGGTCGACGGGCAGGCCGATGCCCGGCAGGCGGGCGCGCAGCGCGGCGCGGATTTCCGGCAGGGACGGGGTATCGGGCGCCGCTGGCACCGGCGCGAAGTGTGCGGCCCGATGCGGGGCTTCGGCGCCGGCACCTGGTGCCGCGGGCGGAAGGGCGAGATCGAGGTCCATCCGCAAGCGTTGCCGGACCGCGATGCGTCTGTCCCGTGACGGTTCTATGAAGCACCACCTGGTCGCCGGCGCGTGGTGCGCGACGGTGTGCCGCCGCGAGACAGCGGGCCGGTGTGCACAACGACGGCGGCCGTCCGCACGGCGGGGGTGAACGGGACGGCGGCTGGGTGTTCCTCCGGTGGCGGTTTGTGTGGCGTCGATGGGCGATTTGGGGTAAAGTATACTGACTAACTTTCAGACCACCGAGGTCGCAGATGCAATCTTTTTCGGTTCCCTCCCCTCGCTGCCCATGGAGGCTGTCGCGTTACTGCCGACGAGGACCGCGCGGAGCCTGCCACCCGACCACGACCCGACAATGGGTGTGGGTGGTGCCTGGCGCACTCCTTTCGGCACGCGACCGCCAACGTGGTTTTCGACATTTCGCGCAACGACCCCCTGCAACAGTCGGCCGCCGGCTACCGGCTGGTGGTGAGGCTGGACCGCGACGGCGGCAACTCCCGGGGGACGGATGGTCGGGGCGAGGCCATGATGGCGACGGTGGGAATGGCGCCAACGCGCTTTTCGCAAAATCGCGACGCTACCCCATGCAACTGTCTGCCATCAGTTACCCCGCTGTGGTGGGACAGTCTGCCATGGCGACCGGCAGGTGTCTTGCGCGCCAACCCCTCCCCCCAACCTTGGTCCGCTTCGCGGCCCAAGCCCTCAAGGGGAGGGGGAGCAGTGTCACTTTGCAACCCGCGACACCAACCCTGTGAACCGTGAGACCGGGGGGCGCTCGACGCGGGTGGGGCTGGTGGGCGGGCGTCGTGTCGCGACCGGCGGTTGGCGCTCGCCGGGCCCGGGTGAAGGCGGCGAATGCGAAATTCTCGGTAACGACGCCATGCAGCAGTCTGCAGCCGGGAACGGCCCGTTGGGGATACGAGCGGATGGTGGAAAGGTGGATCGCCGGCCGGAGCCGGTGGCGGCAGACGCTGCCCCCCGGATCAAAGGTCCGGGGGCATGGCTTTTCCGCCCTTTTCCGTCCGGCGCGGTTCCGCCCCCGGGGCTAGGCCATCCAGGAGGGAACCGGCAGGTTCTTCGACCGCAGGAACTCCGGGTTGAACAGCTTGGATTGGTACCGGCCGCCACCGTCGGCCAGGATGGTCACCACCGTGTGCCCGGGACCCATCGACGTCGCCACCCGCACCGCCGCGGCGATGTTGATCCCGGCCGAGGTGCCCACCGAAAGGCCCTCATGGATCAGCACGTCGTAGATGTAGCCCAGCGCCTCGGCGTCCGGGATCTTCTCGGCGTCGTCGATCGGCGCGCCCTCGAGGTTGCCGGGCACGCGCGACTGGCCGATCCCCTCGGTGATCGAGCTGCCGGACACCGTCAGGTCGTTGCTCTTGACCCAGCCATAAAGGCCGCTGCCCTCGGGATCAGCCAGCACGATGCGCACCTTCGGGTTGTGCGCCTTCAGCGCCAGCGCGACGCCGGCCAGCGTGCCGCCGCTGCCGCAGGCGCAGGTGAAGGCGTCCACCTTGCCCTCGGTCTGCTCCCAGATTTCGCGGCCGGTGCTGATCCGGTGGCCCTCGCGGTTGGCCAGGTTGTCGAACTGGTTGGCCCAGACGGCGCCGGTCTCCTCGGCGAGGCGGCGCGAGACGTGGACGTAGTTGCCGGGGTCGCGATACGGCTTGGCCGGCACCAGGCGCAGGTCGGCGCCGATCATGCGCAGGAAGTCGATTTTCTCCTGGCTCTGCGTCTCCGGCATGACGATCACGCAGCGGTAGCCGCGGGCGTTGCCGACCAGCGTCAGGCCGATGCCGGTGTTGCCGGCGGTGCCCTCGACCACCGTGCCGCCCGGTTGCAGTGCGCCGCGGCGTTCCGCGTCGGTGATGATGTAGAGGCCGGCGCGGTCCTTGACGGAGCCGCCGGGGTTCATGAACTCGGCCTTGCCCAGGATGTTGCAGCCGGTTGCGTCGGAGACGCCGCGCAGGCGGATCAGCGGTGTCTCGCCGATTGCGGCAGCCAGGTCGTTCTGCCAGCGTGTGCCGTGATATGATTGTGTCATCGCGTCCTCGCCCCGCCGGAGAAAGCCAGATGGTTGAGAATGTGCCGCCAGCCCAGGTCTGGGAAGCCCTGAAGTCGAACCCGCAGGCGCAGCTTGTCGACGTGCGCACGGATGCCGAGTGGAACTTCGTCGGGTTGCCGGATCTGGCACTGGCGGGCAAGCAGGCGGTGCTGATCCAGTGGCAGGTGTATCCGAGCATGCAGGTGAACGCGGACTTTGCGGACCAACTCGCGCAGGCCGGGTTTACCGCCGATCAACACCTGTATTTCATCTGCCGCAGCGGTCAGCGCAGCCTGGCGGCGGCGCAGGCGGCCCAGGCAGCCGGGTTCCGGCACGCCTACAATGTCGCCGAGGGGTTCGAGGGGCCGCCCGACGGCGCCGGGCATCGCGGGCAAGTCGCGGGCTGGAAAGCGCGCACGTTGCCTTGGCGGCAGCGGTAGGAGTGCAGCCATGGCCCCGCGCGTCGACCCTGTTGTTTCCGACGAAACACTGCCCGCCCGCACCGGCGTCGTGATCATCGGTGGCGGCATCATCGGCACCAGCACGGCGTTCTTCCTGGCGCGCAAGGGCGTGCCCGTCGTGCTGTGCGAGAAAGGCCACATCGCCGGCGAGCAATCCAGCCGCAACTGGGGCTGGTGCCGCCAGATGGGGCGTGATCCGCGCGAGATCCCGCTGGCGATCGAGGCGCTGCGCCTGTGGGGCGAGATGAACCAGGCGGTCGAGGGCGAAACCGGCTTTCGCCGTTGCGGCATCATCTATCTGTGCAAGACGCAGGACGACCTGGCCAAGAGGGCTGCGTGGCTGGATGCCACACAGCCGTATCAGCTTGACACGCGCATGCTGACGCACGCCGAGGCGGCGGAAAAATTACCCGGGCTGACCGGCGAATGGGCCGGCGCGCTGTATACCGCCAGCGATGGCCGCGGCGAGCCGCAGATGGCGGCCCCGGCGATTGCGGTGGCGGCGCGCCGCCTGGGGGCGACCGTGCTTACCCAATGCGCGGTGCGCGGGATCGAAACGAAGGCCGGGCGAGTCACCGCGGTGGTGACGGAGAAGGGGCGGATCGCATGTGATTCCGTGGTGCTGGCGGGCGGCGCGTGGTCGCGGTTGTTCTGTGGCAATAACGGCATCCGGTTGCCGCAGCTCAAGGTGTTGTCCTCGGTGATGCGCACGGAGCCGATGTCGGGCGGGCCGGAGACCTCGGCGAGCGGTCACGGGTTTGGTTTCCGCAAGCGGCTGGATGGTGGCTACAACGTGGGGGGTTGGAGCGCCAATGTGTTCGATCTGACCTCCGATGCATTTAAGCTGCTGCCGGATTTCCTGCCGACGATAAAGCAGAGTTGGCGCATGACGCGCCTGCGCTTGGGGGGCAAGTTCATCGAGGATTGGCGGGTTCCCCGCAGCTGGTCGATGGACGAGGTGACGCCGTTCGAGAAGGTCCGCACGCTCGATCCGGAGCCGCATCATCCTATCCTGGATGGGGCGCAGAAGGCGATCTCCGTTGCGTTTCCGGCGTTCCGCGACATGCGGATCGCCGAGCGTTGGGGCGGCATGATCGATGTGACGCCGGACCTGGTGCCGGTGATCTCCAGGGTTGACGCGATGCCGGGGTTCTTCATCGCGACGGGATTTTCCGGGCATGGGTTCGGGATCGGTCCGGGTGCGGGACGGCTGATGGCGGACCTTGTTACGGGGGATGCGCCGGTGGTCGATCCGGCTGCGTTCCGGTTCAGCCGCTACACCGATGGGCCGCGGCCAGTGCCGTCACCGTTGAGTTAGGCAGCGCCGCGAAATGTGGGCGCTAGGCCAGTCGGCATCCAGCCCGTCATGCCGGCGAAGCACGCTTTACCTCTCTCTCCGGGAGAGGTCGGAGCGCGTCAGCGTTCCGGGTGAGGGTCGCGCCAGGAAGTCGGTCGTTGGTGCCTGTCGCGGCACCCTCACCCGCCGCTTCGCGACGACCTCTCCCAGAGGGAGAGGTAAAGAAGGAGTTGCGCGCCGGGGCTGGGTGGCCGATTGCCTTGGCTGACCCGATGATTGGCTGCCCCGTGAACGGAGAAGGCTCCGAGGCCTACGCCCCGGAGCCTTCAGCATTGTCTGTGGGCGTCGAAGCCCGAAAAGCCCTAGGCGACCCCGTTAGCGTTCGCTGTGGAGATCCAGGCCACGGCCCTCGGCGCCGCGATCAAACAATGAGACACTGGATCACCTCCTTTCAGTTGTTGCTGACAGGGGGCACATTGCACATCTGCTAGCCGCGCCGCAAGTGCGTCCTGAAGAACAATCCGAGAGGTCCCGCCGATGCCCGCCAGCCGAACCCGCATCATCCCCGAGGTCGATTTCGCCAAGGACGGCCGCCAACACGGCTTCCTGCGGCTGTTCCACTCGGTACACAGCTCGGCCTACGGCTTCATCCCGATCCCCATTGTGGTGCTGAAGAACGGCGACGGCCCGACCGCGCTGTTCATGTCGGGCAATCACGGCGACGAGTACGAGGGCCAGGTAGCGCTGTGCAACCTGACCAAGACGCTCGACCCGGCGCGCATCCGGGGCCGCGTGATCATCCTGCCCGCCGCCAACTTCCCCGCCGCGATGGCCGGGCGGCGCACCTCGCCGATCGATGAGGGCAACCTGAACCGCAGCTTTCCCGGCGACCCGGACGGCACAGTGACGCAACAGATCGCCTATTACATCGAGCACGAGGTGGTGCCGCTGGCGGATCTGGTGTGCGACCTGCACTCGGGCGGGTCGTCGCTGATGTATGTGCCGTCGGTGCTGCTGCCGGGCTATCGGCACGATGCCGACATGAGCGCGCCGCTCGCACTGCTGAAGTCGTTTGCCTCGCCGCTGGCCTACGTGGCGGAGACCAATATCGGTGCGGACCGCACGATCGCCGGTGCCGCGGCGCGCCAGGGCGTGCGCAGCCTGGGCACCGAGCTGGGCGGGTCCGGCCATGTCACCCGTGCGGCGCTGCGCGTTGCCGAGCGCGGGGTGAACAACCTGATGGTGCATCTGGGCATCCTGCCGGAGGCCGACCGCATCGCCGCCGATGGCCCCAGCCGCATCCTGGAAGTCGGCGGCCCGGATTACTTCGTCTATGCGCCGGAGAACGGGCTGTACGAGCCGCTGGTGGAACTCGGCGACATGGTGCGCGCCGGGCAGCCGGCGGCGCGCATGCATTTTCCGGAAACGCCGTGGGCCGAACCGGTCACGACGCAGTTCGCGCGCGACGGGTTCGTGCTGTGCAAGCGGATGCCTGGCCGCTCGGTGCGTGGCGATTGCCTGTTCCACCTCGGCACCGATTTGGCCGTGTAAGGATATGCCGTGCTGGGCCCGAGGCTGGAGACCGAGCGCCTGACGCTGCGCCCGCCCTGCGCGGCGGATTTCGACGCCTGGGCGGCGATGCTGGCCGATCCGGTGGCGGCACGTTTCATCGGTGGCGTGCAGCCGCCGCGCCGGGAAGCACACTGACGGTCAGCGATCGTCGCAGCCGGCGTCCATGCTTATGTCGCTGCTGCCTGATACGCCGCCAGGCACGCCATATCGACAATCTGGCTCACCGACGCGTCCATCTGCATGATCTGCACCGGGCGCTCCATCCCGATCAGCAGCGGCCCGATCGTGGTCCCGCCGCCCAGATGCTGCATCAGGCGCGCCGTGATGTGCGCCGAATGCAGCCCCGGCATGACAAGCACATTGGCATCCCCGGTCAGCCGGCAGAACGGGAACAGCGCACGGATCGAAGGCTCCAGCGCGACGTCGGGGCTGATCTCGCCGTCGTATTCGAAGTCCACCTTGCGCGTGTCGAGCATGGTCACCGCCTCGCGCATCGGGATCGTCCGGTCATTCGGCGGATCGCCGAACGTCGAGTGCGACAGCAGCGCCACGCGCGGTTCGTGGCCCAACTGGCGCGCCGCGGTGGCCGCCCCCATGACGATATCCACGAGTTCCGCGGCGTTCGGGCGGAAATGCATCAGCGTATCGGCGATGAAGATTGTCTTGCCCCGATTGCCCAGCACCAGCGTCAGTCCGAAAGCGACCCGATCGGAAATTGGATCGATGGCGTGCCCGATGTCGTCCAGGCAGACCGCGGTCGATCGCGTCAGCCCGGTCACCATTGCGTCGGCATCCCCGGTCGCCACCATGCAAGCGGCGAACACGTTGCGGTCCTGGTTCACCATGCGCTGGCAGTCGCGCTGCAGGAAGCCGCGGCGCTGCAGCCGCTTGTAGAGGAATTCCATGTATTTCCGGTTCTTGTGCGACAGCCGCGCGTTGTGGATCTCGAGCCCATCCGCCACGCCGAGGCCGAGGCTCGCCATTGTCGCCTGCACGCGGTCCTCACGCCCGATCAGCACCGGCGTGCCATAGCCGGCGTTGCGGAACGCGACCGCGGCGCGCACCGATTTCTCCTCCTCGCCCTCGGCGAACACCACGCGCTTCGGATTGTCGCGCACACTCTCCATGATCGCGTCGAGCGCGCCGGCGGTGGGATCGAGCCGGCCGGACAATCCGCGTGCGTAACGCCGCAGATCGGGCAACGGGCGGCGCGCCACGCCGCTGTCCATCGCCGCCTTGGCCACCGCCGGGGGCACCCGCGAGATCAGCCGCGGATCGAACGCATTCGGAATGATGTATTCCGGCCCGAACGTCAGGCGCCGCCCGGCCGAGGCACTGTGCACCTCATCGGGCACGTCCTCGCGCGCCAGGTTGGCCAGCGCCTCGGCCGCGGCGATCTTCATTGCGTCGTTGATCGTGCTGGCCCGCACGTCCAGCGCGCCGCGGAAGATGTAGGGAAAGCCGAGAACGTTGTTGACCTGGTTCGGATAGTCGCTGCGCCCGGTGGCGATGATCGCGTGCGGGCTGGCGGCGCGCGCTTCCTCGGGCGTGATCTCCGGGTCGGGATTGGCCATGGCGAAGATGATCGGCTTGTCCGCCATGCCCGCGCACCATGTCCTGGGTCAGCGCACCCTTCACCGACAGGCCGAACAACACGTCGGCGCCCTCCAGCGCCTGCAGCAGCGTGCGCGCGTTGGTCGATGCGGCGTGCGCCGATTTCCACTGGTTCATGCCCTCGGTGCGGCCCTGGTAGACCACGCCCTTGGTGTCGCACAGGATGACGTGCTCCGGGCGCATGCCCATCGCCTTCAGCAGCTCCACGCAGGCGATCGCGGCGGCGCCGGCGCCGTTCACCACCAGCTTGGTGTCGCGCAATTCCCGCCCGGTCAGATGGCAGGCATTGATCAGGCCCGCCGCCGCGACGATCGCGGTGCCGTGCTGGTCGTCGTGGAACACCGGGATGTCCATCAGCTCGCGCAGCCGCTGCTCGATCACGAAGCACTCGGGCGCCTTGATGTCTTCCAGGTTGATGCCGCCGAAGCCGCGCAGGTAGCGCACTGCGCCGATGAACTCATCGACGTCTTCGGTGCCGATCTCCAGGTCGATGCCGTCGATGTCGGCGAAGCGCTTGAACAGCGCGACCTTGCCCTCCATGACCGGCTTCGAGGCGACCGCGCCGAGATTGCCCAGGCCCAGCACCGCGGTGCCGTTGGAGATCACCGCGACCATGTTGCCCTTGGTGGTGTAGTCGTAGGCAAGGTCAGGATCGCGCGCGATGTGCAGGCAGGGCTCGGCGACGCCTGGCGAGTAGGCCAGCGACAGGTCGCGCGCCGTGGTCAGCGGCTTGGTGATGCGGATTTCCAGCTTGCCCGGCCGGCCGCTGGCATGCATCGCCAGCGCTTCCTCGACCGAGATGCGCGCTGTGCGCGTGTCGATGCTGCCATCGGCCATGGATCGTTCCCCTGCTGGCGTCGCTTGCCCCTGCTGGCGTCGCATGATTGTGCTGGGGGCATCATGCCGGGTGGGGGGAAGGCTGGGAAGCCGGCGGGTTCGCAGGTGCGGCGTGAGACGCGCGCGGTTGGGTTTGGCGGGGCACGCCGGGAGGGTGTTCGTGGGGAGAGCGCTCGTGGGGAGAGTGTTCGTTGGGAGTGCGGACCGTGCCCGCGGCTAACCGATCTCGATCAGATCCAGCTGGTAATCGGACAGCAACTCCGCGCCGGTCTCGGTCACCAGGACGTTGTCGATGATGCGCGCGCCGAGCCGTTCCGGCGCAATGAACACCGGTGGCTCGATCGACACCACCATGCCGGCGCGCAGCACGTCGGTGCTGCCGCCGAACATGTTGAGCGGCTCGCCCCAGGACGGCGGCACGCCCGGACCGACACCATAGCCGGTGGTATGCAACCGGTAGCGGTCCATTCCGGCTTCGGCGATGACGCGTTTCGCGGCCTCGTGCGGCACGATCGCGGGCACGCCGTCGCGGATTTCGGCGAAGCACGCCTCGAACGCGGCGCGGGCCACGTCGTAGAGCTCGCGCACCCGCGCACCCGGCGGGCCGAGGTTGAACTGGCGGCCGATCGTTTTCGTGTAGCGCTTGTAGGCAGCGCCGAACTCGATGTTGCCCGGGTCGGCGCGTTGCAGCCGGCGCAGCGTCGGCGCGCCGTGCGCGAAGCCGCAACGGTCGCCGGTCACCAGGTTGATCGCGCTCGCCGGCAGGGAGCTGCCGTTCACCATCAAGGTCTGGTAGACGGCAGCGGCGATCTCCAGTTCGGTGCGTCCCACTGCCGCCGCGCCGACGCAGGCGCCCATCGCCAGGTCGGCGATACGCGCGGACTGGCGGATCAACGCGATCTCGCGCGGCGATTTCACCGCACGCAGCGTGTGCACCAGGTTGACCGGCTCGGCGACCAGCGCCGCGCCGAGCAGATCCTTCAGCCGGACGTAGTGATGCGGATGCAGATAGTAAGGCGGGGTTTCCAGCCCGACGCGCGCGATGCGCAGGCCGAGCCGGACCGCAAGTCGCGAAAATGCTTCGATCGGGTCCTCCGGCTCGCCGCCGCCCCAGCCGACCACCTCATCGGCCAGGCTATCCTCGATGAACTCGCACCGCTCGGACGACCGGGTGAACATCACCAGCGGACCGGCGCGGGCCGAAACTGCCAGGCATTGGAACGCCTGATAGCTTTTCGCCTCCGTGCCGATCAGCCAGTGCAACGACATCGGGTGCATGACCAGCAGCCAGTCGAGCCGGGCGGCGCCGATCGCCTCGCGGGTGCGGGCGACGCGGTCGGCGAACTCGGTGGCGCGGAAATCGTGTTTCGACATCGGTTGGTATACCCCTCGTTCGAAGGAATCTGTGCTCTGCCGTATGACAGGAAGCAAGACTCACCACAGAGACACAGAGGCACAGAGCAGAAAAAGCAAGTCATCAGCTCGATATTCTTCTCCGTGCCTCTGTGCCTCTGTGGTGATTCTTTGTTTCTATCATTAATCAAAAGCATGGGTTTCCATGGAAAAGTGGTATATCAGTCAGGGAAGCGGGGAATCACCTTCTCGCCGATGATCTCGATGGAGCGCTTCACTTGGTCGTGCGTCAGGCGGCCGACCTGGAACATGAAGATCATCTGGTCCAGCCCGGCCCGCGCCCAGCGCTCGACCTGCCGGCACACGCTGTCGGCGTTGCCGCCGATCGCCATGCCGGTCTCGATCATGTCGTCATCGCTATAGCCGGCCATGCGCGCCTTTATCGCCGCGACGCCTTCGGACGAGCCGAAGCGCACCTTGTTCAGTTCGGCGTCGTTGTCGCCATAGTAGAACCGCGCCGTGGCGCAGCCGAGTTGCCGGCCGATGCGGTCGTCATCGTGTACGCAGCCGACGGCGAAGGCGCCGACATAGTTGTTGATGAAACGGCCGACCGGCTTGGCGTTGCGGATCGCGGCGCGATAGGCCTCCACGTTCGGCTTCATCTGTTCCGGCGTGTAGCGCGTGACGCTCAGCACGCCGACGCCGTCCCGGCCGGCGCGTTCGAAGGTTTCCAGGTTAGACGCGGCGTACCAGATCGGCGGGTGCGGACGTTGGATCGCCCGCGGCACGACCTGGCGCGGCGGAAGGTCGAAGTGTTCGCTCTTGTAGCCGGGGAAATGCTCCTGTTCGAGCATGCGGACCACCGCTTCGAGTGCCTCACGCCCGACCGCGCGTGCGTGGGTGGCGTCAGCGTTGAAGCCCAGCCCTTCCACCACGTAGGCCGCGGTGCCGCGTCCGGCGCCGAACTCGCAACGACCGTTGCTGAGCACGTCCAATGTGGCGACGCGCTCGGCGACATTGAACGGGTTGTGGCAGGGCATCAGGATCACCGCGAAGCCCAGCCGGATGGTGGTGGTGCGCTGGCTGAGCGCCGCCAGAACCATTTCGGGGCAGGCGCAATGGCCGATCTCGGCGAAGAAGTGCTGCTCGGTCAGCCAGAAATAGCTGAAGCCGGCGGCTTCCGCGGCTACCGCCTGGTCGAGATTGTCCCAGTAGGTCTGCCGCTCCGTGGTCTCGGTCCAGGGCTTCGGCACCTGGATCTGGCTGAGTAGTCCGAACTTCATGGCGGCTCCATTTCGGCTGACGCTGACGCAACGCTATGGCTTTCGCGATCTTGCGTCCAAGGCATAAGGTGCATAGGCATTGTAACCGGATTGGTCGATGATGCGGAGCCGGTCCGATGGAGAGCCCGCTCGGCCGGACGGCAATGCCAAACCTACCGCTCGATCACTCGCTGAATGCCGCTTTGCCAGGTGCGAGCACCGGCTTGACCAAGTGCGCCGTGTATCAGGCGGCGGCGCGCCGTTCCAGTTCCGCGAGCGCCGCGCCGAGCGTCTCGCGCAGCGGGACCGGGACGCCGAACGGGTTGTCCTCGATCAGGTCGACGATCGGGGCGTCTTCATGTCGGCGTGCCCCGCGCCGATCATCGCGTTGTCCTTCTTCAGGCCGCTAGCGTATTTGTCGGGATCGAGCTTGTCGATGTTCTTGGGCTTGAGCGAGCCCTCTTTGCGGGTGAGCTGCGCGCCCTGCGGCGGCTTGGGCTGGTTGAGCGTATTTCCCATCGCGTCCCCTGCCCTGGCACGAATGCCGTTATGTCGTCGCTACCGGAACGCGCACGAAAAGACAAGGCAGGCCGAAGGCATCTCGAAAGTTGCTGGGTGCCTGGGCGGTACGGGGTGGGTGCAGCAGGGCGGGTGCAGCCGGGGCGTGCGGCGGGCGCATGGCGGAGGTGGAAAAATTTGGCTTCTTTTTGCCGCAAGACTCGGCGATTATCCTCCACGAAACAACCAGCGTGCCGGCCGTGAAGCCTCTCGTCGGGATCAGTTGCTGCACCAAGCAGTTCGGTGTTTTCGGAATGCCGAACCACGCCGCCTCCAACACATATGTCCGCGCCACCGACCAGGTGGTGGGCGCGGTGCCGATCCTGATCCCGGCGAACGGCGACCACGCCGACGTGGAAACCCTGCTCGATCGGCTGGACGGGATCATCCTGACCGGCAGCCGGTCGAACGTGCAGCCCAGCCTGTATGGCGGCCCGCCGCACCCCGAGGGCATCCCCGAGGACCCGGCGCGGGACGGCGCCACCCTGCCGCTGATCCGCGCCGCAATCGCGCGCGGCGTGCCGCTGCTGGCGATCTGCCGCGGGTTCCAGGAGCTGAATGTGGCGCTCGGCGGCTCCTTGCACCAGCGGTTGCAGGATCTGCCGGACCGGATCGATCACTCGACGCCGATGCACCCGTCGGCCCGGGTGCGCCAGGGCAAGGCGCACAGCATGCGGGTGGTATCGGGAAGCTGGCTGCACCGGATTGCCGGGGCGACCGAGATCGCGGTGAATTCGCTGCACAACCAGGGCATCGACCAGCTCGCGCCGGGGCTGGTGGCCGAGGGGATTGCACCCGACGGCCAGATCGAGGCCGTGCGTGTGGTCAACGCGCCGGGCTTCGCGGTCGGGATGCAGTGGCATCCGGAATATGACTGGGAGACCGACCCGGTCTCGCGGCGTATCTTCGAGGCGTTTGGCGAGGCGGTACACTCGCGCACCGGGGTGTTGGCGGCGGCGGATTAGGCCAGCGAGGGAGTCGGGCCGCCGTATCGCGGCGCCATCCAAAGAGCCGTCCAAAGAGACAGACGCGGCATGATCGCCACCCGCTTCGGGGCTCAGGCCCACGCCGCAGCGCAGGGCAAAGTAGCGCCTGATATGCGGACTGGCCCACTCGCCAGCAGTCTCGAATCCGCCTATCTAGACGACGTGCCGCAACGCAGCGAAACGCCATCGGGATACCCCCCGGCGGCACGCGGCCAGACCGGCCTCAATCCGAACCCCCCGAGCCAAATTTGAGCGACACCCCCGACGACAGCCCGCCGAGCCCGCCGGAAGACACCCAGCCGGTGACGATCGAGACGGAGATGCGCCGCTCGTACCTCGATTACGCCATGAGCGTGATCGTGGCGCGCGCGCTGCCCGATGCGCGCGACGGCCTGAAGCCGGTGCACCGGCGCATCCTGTTCGGCATGCTCGAATCCGGTTTCACCCCGGACAAGCCGTACCGCAAATCGTCCCGCGTGGTCGGCGACGTGATGGGCAAATACCACCCGCACGGCGACGCCTCGATCTACGACGCCATGGTGCGCATGGCGCAGCCGTTCTCGATGCGGCTGCCGCTGATCGACGGCCAGGGCAATTTCGGCTCGGTCGACGGCGATAACCCGGCGGCGATGCGATACACCGAGGCGCGGCTGGCCAAGGCGGCGATGCTGCTGCTGACGGACATCGACAAGGAGACCGTCGATTTCCAGCCGAACTACGACGAGCAGGAGCAGGAACCGCGGGTGCTGCCGGCGCAGTTCCCCAACCTGCTGATCAACGGCGGCAACGGCATTGCGGTCGGCATGGCGACCAACATCCCGCCGCACAACCCCGGTGAGATCGTCGACGCCACGCTGGCGCTGATCGATGATCCCGACATCACGCTGGACGCGCTGATGCGGATTGTTCCCGGCCCGGATTTTCCCACCGGGGGCACCATTATCGGGCGCGCCGGCATTCGCGCAGCGTTCGACACCGGGCGCGAATCCATCACCATCCGCTGCCGCTCCGAGGTCGAGGAGATGGCGCGTGATCGCCAGGCGATCATCATCACCGAGATCCCCTACCAGGTGAACAAGAAGACGTTGCTGGAGCGCATCGGCGAACTGGTGCGCGAGAAGCAGGTCGAGGGCATCACCGCCGTGCGCGACGAGAGCGATCGCGACGGCATGCGCGTGGTCATCGAGCTGCGGCGCGATGCGACGCCCGACGTGGTGCTGAACCAGCTTTACCGCTTCACCCAGCTGCAGATCACTTTCGGCATCAACATGCTGGCGCTGGACAACGGCCAGCCGCGCCAGATGGGGCTGAAGGACGCGCTGCAATGTTTTGTGCGCTTCCGCGAGGAGGTCATTCAGCGGCGTGCCCGCTTCGAGCTGACCAAGGCGCGGGACCGCGCTCACCAGCTTGTCGGCCTCGCCATCGCGGTGGCCGACATCGAGGAGGTGATCCGGCTGATCCGCGCCAGCGCCGATGCCGCCTCGGCCCGCGCCGCGCTGATGACGCGCGATTGGCCCGCCGCCGATATCGGCCCGCTGCTGGCGCTGATCGATGAGCCGGGCAACGTGATCGCCCCCGACGGCACCGTGCGGCTGACCGAGGAGCAAGCGCGCGGCATCCTGGAGATCACGCTGCGCCGGCTGACCGGGCTGGAACGGGAAAAAATCCACGCCGACCTGATCGAGATCGGCAAGCAGATCCAGGAACTGCTGGAGCTGCTGGCGTCCCATGTCAGGCGGATGGAGGTGATGCGCGCGGAGTTGGTCGCGGCGCGCGAAGAGATCGCCAGTCCGCGGATGACCGATATCATCGACGCGCTGGCCGACCAGGACGATGAGAGCTTGATCGAGCCGGGCCAGATGGTGGTGACCATCACCCGCGACGGCTTCATCAAGCGCACGACGCTGGAAACCTTCCGCCAACAGAACCGCGGCGGACGCGGGCGTGCCGGCGCCTCGACCCGCGGCGACGATCTCGTGACGCGCAGCTTCAATGGGCACACGCATCAGTGGGTGCTGTTCTTCTCGTCCGGCGGCAAGGCGTTCCGCGAGAAGGTGTGGCGCCTGCCGGAGGGCGGACCGACCGGCAAGGGGCGGGCACTGGTCAACCTGCTGCCCGAACTCGGCAGCGACACGATCACCACCGTGCTGCCGCTGCCGCAGGACGAGACGCTGTGGGACAGCCTGCACCTGGTGTTTGCCACCGCGTCGGGCACCGTGCGGCGCAACCTGCTGTCGGACTTCCGCAATGTACGTGCGTCCGGGTTGATCGCGATGAAGCTGGAGGACGGCGACCGGCTGATCGGCGTCGCCACCTGCCGCGACGGCGATGACGTGCTGCTGGCGACGCGGCGCGGCCGCTGCATCCGGTTCCAGGTGACCGACGACACGCTGCGCGTATTCGCCGGGCGCGATTCATCGGGCGTGCGCGGCATCAGGCTGGGCAAGAACGACGAGGTGATGAGCCTGTCGGTGCTGATCCATGTCGAGGCCACCAATGACGAACGCGCCGCCTATCTGAGGCACGCCGCGGCGAAGCGTCGTGGCAACGGCAACGGCAACGGCAACGGCGAGGAAGCGCGCGTCAACGGCGATGAAACCAACGCCAGCGCCGAAATTGCCGAACCGGAAGAGATCGCCGCGCCTGACGAGGTCACGGCCGAACTCATGCTCAGCGCGGAGCGCATCGCCGAGTTGGAGGCGCGGGAAGAAATCCTGCTGACCGTCACCGATGCCGGTTTCGGCAAGCGCACCTCCGCCTACGAGTACCGCGTCACCGGGCGCGGCGGCCAGGGGATTGCCAATATCACATTGGCACCGCGTAATGGCACCGCCGTGGCCGCGACATTCCCGGTGCGGCCAGGCGACGACGTGATGCTGGTGACCGATGCCGGCCGCCTGATCAGGGTGCCGGCCGATCAGGTGCGGATCACCGGGCGCCAGGTGATGGGGGTCACGCTGTTCCGCGTCGACGCCAACGAGCACGTGACAAGCGTCTTTCCCATCGTGGAGGACGCGGTGGAAGACGCGGCGGAGGACGGGCTGGATGGCTGAGCTCAACGGGCGGATGCGCGTCGGCCTGTATCCGGGCACCTTCGACCCGGTGACCAACGGGCATGTCGACGTGATCGCCCGCGCCGCGCGGCTGATGGACAAGTTGGTTGTCGGTGTGTCCATCAGCACCGGCAAGGGGCCGCTGTTCACCTTGGAAGAGCGAGTTGAACTGGTGACGGCGGAGATCGCCGAGATTGGTGCACGCAACAGCACGGTGATCGAGGTGCGGCCATTCCAGGGCCTGCTGGTCGACTTCGCCCGCCGGGTCGGGGCCGTGATGATAGTGCGCGGGCTGCGCGCCGTCTCGGACTTCGACTACGAATTCCAGATGGCTGGCATGAACTACCGCATGGCTCCCGATATCGAGACGGTGTTCCTGATGGCGAGCGAGCGGCACCAGTTCATCGCCTCGCGCCTGGTGAAGGAGGTGGCGGCGCTGGGCGGTGATATTTCCTCCTTTGTGCCGCCGTTGACGCTGGCGCGAACCCTGGCCCGGCTCAACCGCGCATGAACGGATGCGCCTGACCGGGTTGGCTTGACCCGGGGCCGCTGAGCGGGCATCGAGGCGCCCCCGTCGCCCACGCGACGGGTGCCACTTTGTGATCGCCCCCTGGGAGGGCCCGAATGAACCGCCGTACCCTGATCGCAAGCCTTGCGGTCGCCCCTTTGTTGATGGAAGCCAGCATGAGCGAGCACGCCGAAGCTCAACCGAAGCTTGATCCGGAGAACACGATCTACCTGGACCTGACCTACGGGCGGGTGGTGATCGAGCTGTTTCCGGACCTTGCGCCGAAGACGGTGGAGCGGATCAAGACGCTGGCTCGCGAGGGCTTCTACGACAACACGCCGTTCCACCGGGTGATCGAGGGGTTCATGGCGCAAGGCGGTGACCCGACGGGCACCGGCACCGGCGGGTCGAAGCTGCCGGACCTGCCGGCCGAGTTCACCAACAAGCGGCATTTCCTGCGCGGGACCTGCGGCATGGCGCGGACGGCGGATCCGAACAGCGGGAACAGCCAGTTCTACATCATGTTCGCCCCGGCGCCGCATCTGGACGGGCAGTACACCATCTGGGGCCAGGTGGTGCAGGGCATGGATTTCGTGGACAAGCTCAAGCGCGGCGCGGGGGGCAGCGGGATCGTGCAGAACCCGGATCGCATCGTGCACATGCGCGTTATGGCGGATGTGAAATAGCGTCTGGCTTGGATGGGACCAGGCTGGCGCGAGAGCCCGTAGCTCAGGTGGTAGAGCACGAGACTTTTAATCTTGGGGTCGTGGGTTCGAGTCCCACCGGGCTCACCAGTGTAATTCCAGCCGTCTGAATGATCGGCTCTGCCGCGATGCCGCCGCCATGCCGGCCCCCGGGTCAAGCGCCCGCGGACAGGTGGAGCCTGCGCTTGGCGAAGGCCGGGGGGCCGGTATCCATGACTTTCTTTGCTGCAACAAAGCAAGTCGTGGATACCGGCCTTCGCCGGCATAACGGGAGGTGCCGGCGCCCGCCTGTCCCCACTCGCCCGGGACAGGCGTGATCCGTGCCGTTCATCCGATCGCCTGACCCGATTTTGGCGACTCGCGGAATGACGCCGCGTTTCCTGACACCCGCTACTTTTGCATCGCGGCTTTCCGTTTTGGCATTCTAAATGTCGAACGCCGGAGCGATCGCCGCCAATGTTTCCCTCCGGCTTGCTGAAGCACAAGGAGGATCGTTGATGCGAGGACTTTCAGGCCGGCGCGTGTTGCTGACCGGTGGCGCAAGTGGGATCGGCAGAGCCACCGCAATCCGCCTGGCCGAGGAGGGATGCCAGGTCGGTATCCTGGACATCGACGAGGCCGGAGCGGCACAGACCGCCGCACGATGCGGCAAGGCGTGGGTCAGGCAGACCGACATCACCGACCGGGCACAGGTTGAAGCAGCCGTCGTCCAATTTGAGAACGACGTCGGGCCGGTCGATTTCCTTGCCAACATCGCCGGTTGGGACGCGATCCGCAATTTCCTCGATACCGACATCGCCCTGTGGGACCGGATCATCGGCATCAACCTGTACGGCCCGTTGCATCTGCACCATGTGGTGCTTCCGGGCATGGTCAGGCGCGGCTTCGGCCGCGTGGTCAACGTCGCCTCCGACGCTGGGCGTGTGGGCTCGTCGGGGGAGGCGGTCTATTCGGCCTGCAAGGGCGGCATCATTGCCTTCACCAAGACGATGGCACGCGAAGTAGCCCGCAGGGGCGTCACGCTCAACGTCATCTGCCCGGGCCCGACTGACACGCCGCTGTTCGACAGCGTGAAGGCGGCCTCTTCCGACGGCGCGAAGATCGCCGATGCCATGGCACGCGCCGTGCCGCTGAAGCGGATCGGTCAGCCCGAGGACTATCCGGGCGCTATCGCGTTCCTGCTGTCCGACGACGCGGGATACATTACCGGGCAGACGCTCAGCGTCTCCGGCGGCCTGACCATGTCGTGAATCGGGCTTGACGGGCTGGTTGCCCGCGTTCGGGGTATGGCACGCTGTTCAGAAAACTTCGGGAAACTGCAGTGGCGCGCGGGGGAAAGAGGGATGGTCGAAATAGACGGCTACGAAGTCCTGGGGCTTGGCCTCTACTTCGAGGATCTGCCGGTCGGGCGGAAATTCCGCACCATCGGCCGTACATTGACCGAAGCCGACCTGGTCAACTTCATCGGCGTCACAGGCATCACCGAGGTGTTGTTCTCCAACGTCGAATTCCTCAAGAACGAAAGCGACATCAAGCAGCGGGTCGTTCCGGGCTCGATGGTCTACTCGTTCGCCGAGGGGTTGCTGGTGCATTCGACGATGCAGCATACCGGTTTTGCGTTCCTGCACATGGAGCTGGACGTAAAGGCACCGACCTTCGCGGGCGACACGATCCATGTGGAATGCGAAGTGATCGAAAGCCGCCGCAGCGCCAGCCGTCCGAACCGCGGCCTGGTGCGCACGTTCAATCGCGTCAGGAAGCAGGACGGCACGGTGGCGATTACCTACAACCCGCTGCGAATGGTGAAAGCACGCGGGACTGGCGGCGGCGGGGCCGGCGAATGAGCGGATTTGTCAGACCACCGAATCGGGTGGAAAGTTCGGCTTGCGCTTCTCCAGATGGGAGGTCAGGCCTTCCTTCACCTCGGGTCCGGTGAATCCCAGGAATTCCAGCGCCAACGACGCATCGAACGTGGGACCGGCGGAGCGCAGCCAGTTGTTGAGCGCGTATTTCGTCCAGCGGATCGCGCTTTGGGCGCCCTCGGCCAGGCGCGTGGCGATCTCCACGGCTTTGGCATCCAGCTCGGCATCTTCCACTGCCAAGCTGATCAGGCCGATCCGCTCCGCCTCGGCGCCCAGCACCTGCTCGCACAGCAGAAGATAATATTTTGCCTTCGCCAGCCCGCACAGCAGCGGCCAGATGATGGCGGCATGATCCCCCGCGGCGACGCCAAGCCGTGTGTGCCCATCGATGATGCGGCAGTCCTTGGTCGCGATCGACACATCGGCTAGCATGCCGCAGACCAGTCCGGCCCCGACGGCGACGCCACGCATTGCGCTGACCACCGGCTTCGAGCAGTTGATAATGTTGTAGACGATGTCGCGCGCTTCCTTCCACTGACGGGCACGCGCATCGAAATTGTCGATGTTCTGTCGGATCATTCCGAAGTCGCCGCCGGCGGAGAACACCTTCCCGGCGCCGGTGATCACCACGGCGTTGACCGTCGGGTCGCGATCGATATCGCGCCAGATATCGGCCAGCTCGCCGTGCATGGCGTCGTCGGCCGTATTCATCCGGCCATTGTCCATGGTGATGCGCAGCACCTTGGGATGCGGCCGATCGAATCGCAGACGGGTATAGCGGGCGTAAGGATCGCTCATGTGTCAGGTCTCTTCTGCCGGAGGATGTTCAGTCCGTGGTCAGCACGACACGTCCGATCACGCTGCGTGACTCGAGTGTTGCCATGCGTCTACACCAGGATTTCGCATTAGCTTACAGTAATCCAAGGCGCAGTGCGATTCAGCCATTGGGATCGCGGTGCCCATCATGCGCGGCGACGGTGTGGTGAACGAGGTGCTGCTGTTGGCCGGCCCGTCCGATCGGATCGAGCGTGAACAGGTGCTGCTCCACAAGATCGTCCGCAACATCGGCGGCCGGATATCGGCCCCGCTCGGCTACCGTCCCACGGATGCTCGGAGCTAGCCCAACTGTGCCAACCGGGTGGGGATCGGCACCCCGCTGCTGCGCGGTCGTTCGTGCGGCACCGTTATGGTGCGACTACGATATGTCCTCACTATGATGACAGGCGACCTGACTGCCCTGCAACGTACGCAGCATCGGGCGTTCGTGCCGGCAGAGCTCCGTCACATGCGGACAGCGCGTGTGGTAGGCGCAACCGCTCGGCGGATCCAACGGTGATGGCGGCTCGCCACGGACGGGTTCCGTTACTCGCGCGGCGCGCAGCCCCGGCGTCGCAGCCAGCAGCGCGCGGGTATACGGATGGCGCGGGCGGTCGAACAGCGCCTGCCGCGGGGCGTGTTCCACGACGCGGCCGAGATACATCACCAGCACCGCGTCGGCGATGTGGCGCACCACCGACAGGTCGTGGCTGATGAACAGGTAGGCTTGGCCGAACTCGTCCTGCAGATCGAGCAGCAGGTTGAGGACCTGCGCGCGAACCGAAACATCCAGCGCGGAGACCGGTTCGTCCGCGACGACGATGCGCGGCCGCAACATCAGCGCGCGCGCGATGGCGATGCGCTGGCGCTGGCCGCCGGAGAACATGTGCGGATACCGTGCCGCCTGATCCGCCCGCAGCCCGACGCGGTCCATCATCGCCAGGGCGGCTTCACGCCGCTCGGCCGGCGCGTGGGTGCCGGCGATCGTCAGCGGTTCCTGGAGTATCTCGGCCACGGTACGGCGCGGATTGAGCGAGCCGTAGGGGTCCTGGAACACCATCTGCACCGCGCGCCGCGTGGCACCGTCGACGGGATCGGCCGGCCGGCCGTCCAGCGTGATCGTACCGCTGGTGGGACGTTCCAGCAGCGTGATCATGCGCGCAAGCGTCGACTTGCCGCAGCCGCTTTCGCCGACGACGGCGAGCGTGCGGGCGGGTGCGATGGTGAAGGAGACCTCGCTGACGGCGTACAGCGGCACTTTCCGCCGCCGCAGCCCGACGCGGACTGGATAAACCCGGGTCAGGTCCGTGGCACTGAGCAGCGTCATCGCGGCGCGTAGCAGCGCACGGTGCCGTCGCCGCGCGCCGTTACCGGTGGGCGCTGCACGCAACGGTCGAAGACGAAACGGCAGCGTGGCGCGAACAGGCAGCCGTCCGGGCGATCGGCGACACCGGGCACCACACCCGGAATGGTCGCCAAACGGCGGCGGGCGTCGGCATGCTCGGGCAGGGCGGCGAGCAGCGCTTCAGTGTAAGGATGCGCGGGCGCGTTCAACAGCGCGGCGGCCGGACGGGTCTCCATCGCCTGGCCGGCATACATCACCTGCACACGATGGGCGGACTGCGCGATCACCCCCATATCGTGCGTGATCAGCGCCAGCGCCATGCCATTCTCACGTTGCAACTCGCTCAGCAAGTCCAGGATCTGCTTCTGGATGGTCACATCGAGCGCCGTGGTCGGCTCGTCGGCGATCAGCAGGCGCGGATTGCACGCAATTGCCATCGCGATCATCACACGTTGGTTCATTCCGCCCGACATCAGGTGTGGAAAGGCGCCGATCCGTTGTTCCGGAGCCGGAATCCCGACCCGGCGCAGCAGCGCGATCGTGCGCTCGCGGGCGGCGGTGCGCGACAGGTCCAGATGGACGCGCAGCGTCTCGGCGATCTGCCAGCCGACGGTAAAGCACGGGTTCAGGCTGGTCATCGGCTCCTGGAAGATCATTGCCATGTCCTTGCCGACCAGGGCGCGGCGGGCGCGCGGCGACAGGGCCAGCAGGTCGATCCCGTCGAAGCGCAGCACATCGGCACCGAAGCGTCCCGGTGGGCGGATCAACCCCATGACCGCCAGCATCGCCACCGACTTGCCGGAGCCGGATTCGCCGACGATGCCCAGCACCTCGCCGTCCGCCACATCCAGGTCCAGCGCCTCGACCGCGTGCAACGTTCCATATGCGGTCGGAAATGTGACGTTCAGATTGCGGATTTCCAGCAGGCTCATGCACGTTTCAAACGCGGATCGAGAGCGTCGCGCAGCCCGTCGCCCACCAGGTTGAAGCCAAGCACGGTGAGCAGGATCGCGATCCCTGGGAACGTAACGACCCACCATGCGCTTTGCACGAACTGCAATGCGTCGGCGAGCATGGTGCCCCATTCCGGCGTCGGTGGCTGCGCGCCGAGGCCGAGGAAGCCGAGCGCGGCGGTGTCGAGGATGGCGGCCGAAAATCCAAGGCTGGCCTGCACAATCAGCGGCGCCAGGCAGTTGGGCAGCACGGTCAGGAACATCAAGCGCAGCCGCCCAGCGCCGGCCATGCGGGAGGCGGCGACGTAGTCCTTGCCGAGCTCGATCAGCACGGCGGCACGCGTAAGTCGGACGAAGCCGGGCAGTTGCACGATTGACACCGCGAGCATCGCGTTCGACAGGCCGGGGCCCAGCACGGCGACCACGGCGATCGCCAGCAGCAGCGTCGGCAGGGCGAGCATGATGTCCATCAGCCGCATCACCAGCGCCTCGATCACACCGCCCGCGAAGCCGGCGGTCAGCCCGAGCAGCGTGCCGACGAGGAACGACAGCGTCACCACGACCGCGCCGATCGAAAGGGACAGCCGCGCACCGAACAGCAGGCGGGAGAGCACGTCGCGACCGACATCGTCGGTTCCCAGCGGATAGACGCCGCCCAGCCCGTCCGGCGGGTGCAGGATTGCCTGGCGCATCTGGGCGTCTGGCCCGAACGGGGCCAGCAACGGGGCAAACATTGCAGCCAGGATCAGGATCGTGATCAGAACGGCCCCGATCATCCCGCCCCTACTGGCCAGGAAATGCCGGCGCAGGTCGGCCAGGCGCGTGTCGGATGCGGCGAGACTGGCGCTCATGCGCGGTGCCGCATGCGCGGGTTCACCATGCTGGACAGGATGTCCACCGTCAGGTTCACCAGGATGACGATGGTGGCGACCATCAGGATGCCGCCCTGCAGCACCGGATAGTCGCGCCGCTGGATGCCGTGGATCAGCCAGTTGCCGACGCCGGGCCATGCGAAGATCGTTTCGGTCAGCACGGCGCCGCCGAACAGGCTGCCGACCTGCAGGCCGACCACGGTGATCACCGGGAGCAGCGCGTTGCGCAGCGCATGCAGGCCCACCACCCGCAGCGGCGACAGGCCCTTGGCGCGCGCGGTGCGCACGTAGTCCTCATTCAGCACCTCGAGCATGGCGGAGCGCGTCATGCGCGCGATCACCGCGAGCGGAATGGTTCCGAGCGCCACGGCGGGCAGCACAAGATGCGACAGCGTCGAGCGGAACGCACCGCTGTCATCGGAGAGCAGGCTGTCGATGAGCATGAAGCCAGTGACCGGTTGAATGTCGTAGGCGATGTCGATGCGCCCGCTGACCGGCGTGATTCCCAACGTCACCGAGAACAACAGGATCAGCAGGATCGCCCACCAGAAGATCGGCATCGAATAGCCGGCCAGTGCCAGACCCATCACCGAATAGTCGGTGGTGCCGCCACGGCGCAGCGCCGCGATGATGCCGGCGGGAACGCCGAGCAGGATCGCCAGCAGCATCGCGCTGACCGCAAGCTCGATGGTGGCGGGGAAATAGGTTAGGAACTCGCCCATCACGCTGTCATGAGTGGCGAGCGAGGTGCCGAGATCACCGTGCAGCGCGCGCCAGACATACAGGCCGTACTGGACGATCAGCGGGCGATCCAGGCCGAGTTCGGTGCGCAATGCCGCAAGCTGTGCCGGATCGACGTTGCGTTCGCCGAACAGCAGCGTTACCGGATCGCCCGGGATCAGGTGGATCAGTCCGAAGGCGAAGACGGTGATGCCGAAGAACGTCACCAGCACCAGACCGAGCCGGCGCGCGAGGAACAGAGCCACGCGGCTTGTGGCTCAGTCCGCGGTGGTGAAGCTGCGGTAGAGCTCGGCCATATCCTCGACGGCGGCGGCGTAGAGACGTTCACCGTGCTCGGGCGTGGACAGAGAAGGATCGGAACCGATACGGCCGTCGGGGAAGCGGCGCCGGTAGTCCGCGCTATCGAAAAATCCCTTGCTGCGCGGCGCGACCTTGGGCGACATCTGCGCGTGCTTGATCGATTGCGGATGGTAGTATTGCGACAGCGATACCTCGGCGGCGGTGGCGTGGCTGCCGTTGGCGTCGCCATACAGTTCCGCCGACAGGGCCCGGCAGCGCGGGCCGGACGACCAGAACTCCATCTTGCATCGCACCGGCGAGGTGTCGCCGCGCAGCGACACCGCGGTGTAGATCTCATCGAACGCCGCGGTGACGGTGGCGACATTGCCGCCATGGCCGTTGATGAACAGGAACCGCTCGAAGCCGTGGCGCAGCAGCGAGTGGACGACATCGCCAACGACGGCGATCAACGTCGAAGGCCGCAGCGTAACCGACCCGGTGAAGCCCAGATGGTGCTGCGACATCCCGATGGTCAGTGTCGGTCCGACGAGGCAGCCGATCTTGTCGCCGACGCCCTTGGCGACGAATTCGGCATCGAGATGATCGGTACCGATCAGGCCATTCGGGCCGTGTTGCTCGGTCGAGCCGACGGGAACGATGATCCCGCGGGAGGTCCGCAGGTAGTCCTCGACCTCCTGCCAGGTAGACAGGGCGAGTTGCATGGCACGATCTCCTTATTTGCCGAGCGAGACGCCGCCGAACGGCTGGCCGCCGAGGAAATGCAGCTTGAAGCCCTCGACGTTCTTGCGCACGGGAACATAGGCATTCACGTCCGCCAGCCGCACCAGCGGTACGTCGTCGTACACCGCCTGGTCCGCGGTGATATAGAGCTGCTCGCGCTCGGCCTGGTTGGTAACGACATTCGCCTTCTGCACCGCGTCCGTATAGGTCTGGTTGCACCAATGCGACGCGTTGCCGGGGTTGTTGCAGATGAAACCAAGCAGGATTTCCGACGGATCCGGATAATCCCAGGTGCCGCCGAGCATGCCGACGCTGGGTTCGCCGGCGCGCGAGCGCTTCAGATACTCGCCCCACTCGTAGGTGGTGATGTTCGCGGTGACGCCGATCTTGGCCCAGTCGGCCTGGATCATTTCGGCGGTGCGCCGTCCGTTCGGCATGTAGGCGCGCACCACCGGGATGGCCCACAGGTCGATGGTGAAGCCGTTCGGGTAGCCGGCCTCGGCCAGCAGTTTCTTGGCGGCGTCAAGGTCGTATTTGTACGGCTTCAGCGCCGCGTCGTAGCCCCACAGCGACGGCGGCACCAGCGAGGCCGCCGGCGTGCCGCCGCCCTGGAACACGGCCTTTACCAGGTCGGTCATGTCGATCGCCTGGGCCAGTGCCAGGCGCACGCGTTTGTCGTCCAGCGGTTTCCGATCGACCCGGAAGCGGATGTAGTTGGTGCCGGCGATCGCGGCTTCCTGCACCTTAAGGTCCGGATTGGCGCGCATCGCCGGCAGATCGGCCGGGTTCGGATAGCGCGCGATCTGGCATTCGTTGGTGCGCAGCTTGGCGTAGCGCACGGACGCGTCGGGGGTGATGGCGAAGACGAGGTTGTCAACCTTGGCGACGCGGTCGGGCTGCGCGCCGCCGTTGCCCCAGAAGTCGTGGAAGGCACGGAAGCGGACCACAGCGTCCTTCTGGTATTGCACGAAGCTGAACGGTCCGGTGCCGATCGGTTCCTGGTCGAGCGCGTTGAGCTTGCCGGATTTCTGCAATGCCGCCGCGTATTCGGCAGACAGGATCGAGAAGGGTTGCATCGACAGCGACGGCAACAGCGGTGCCAGCGGCGCCTTCAACTTGAGCGCAACGGTGTGATCGTCGATCTTGTCTATCGATTGCAGGTTTGGCGCGACCAGGTCGATGAATTCCGGGAAGTTGCCGTTGGCGCTCTGATAGAACGGGTTGGTCTTGTCGAGCATGCGCTGGAAACTGAACACCACGTCGTCGGCATCGAAGTCGCGGGTGGGCTTGAAGTTGGCGTTCGACTGGAATTTCACCCCATGGCGCAGCTTGAACGTGTAGGTGAGACCGTCCGGTGAGATGGTCCAGGATTCCGCGAGCCCAGGTATCAGGTCGGAGCCGCCGATCTTCATTTCCACCAGGCGATCGGCGATCTGCTCGGAGACGTCGAAGCTGGTGTTGGCGGTGCTGAGCTGGGCGTTGAGCGCATCTGGGCTGGCCTCGGTGCAGACCACGAGCGTGTCGGCGGCCCGCGCCGCCGCCGCGTTGGCCGCGAGCAGCAACCCGAGTGCCACGATTTTGCTCGTCCGCATGGCTCGCCCCCCTTTTGCCTTCCCATGTCGAGTGTTCGACATGGCGCCGACAAGGTCAACCGGGGAGCCACTCGCCTAGTCCTAACCTGTAGGAACCGCGGCCCGATGAATAAGGGGGATGATCAGGCCGGAACTGCGGGTTCCGCGGGGCGCACGAGAACCGGAATTGACTTGGCCGCCGGCGTCCCACTTTTTTTGTCATGATAGGCAAGCGGCAGCAGGGGATTGGTTTCCGGATAGTAGGCGCCAATCGATCCCTGCGGGATGCTATGAGGTTTTGCCCGGAACCCACCCACCACGCGCCGCTTTCCATCATCCGCGAGCGATTCGATCTCAACCAAGGATCCCGGCGCGATGCCGCGTGCCTGCATATCCGTGGCATTCATGAACACCACCATACGACCACCGAACACGCCACGATAGCGATCATCGAGGCTGTAGATCGTCGTGTTGTATTGGTCATGGCTACGCAGCGTCGCCAACCGCAACATCGCGGTATCCGCGACCGGCGGATCTTCCTCGACGCCGGGAAAGATGAGGAAATTGGCCCGACCTGTTGCAGTGTTCCAGATGCGTTGACGCGGCGGGTTGGTCAGGTGAAAGCCCCCGGGTTGGCGGATTTTCGTGTTGAAATCGGCAAACAAATGCGGGAACACCGCCGCTATCTTGTCGCGGATCCGGCTGTAGTCAGCGACAAAGAAATCCCAATCGATCCCGCAATCGGGCAGCGTGGCCATCGCCATGCCACAGACGATGGCGACCTCGGATTTCAAGGCGTTGCTTGGTGGTTCTACCAGGCCGGAGGACGCGTGTACCATCGACATACTGTCTTCGACGGTAATTGACTGGCGGTCGCCGTTCTGCACGTCGATGTCGCTGCGCGCCAGACAAGGCAACATCAATGCCTGTTCACCATGAACCAGGTGGCCGCGATTGAGCTTGGTGGTGATCGCGACGGTCAGCCGTGTCCGGCGCATTGCCGCTTCCGCGATCGGCTTGTCCGGCACGGCCGCGACGAAATTGCCGCCTAGCCCGACGAAGACCTTGGACCGCCCGTCCGCCATCGCCTGCACGGCCGCCACGACGTTGTGCCCATGCGCGCGTGGAGGTTCGAAGTTGAAAATTCTCTTGAGCTGATCAAGCAGTTCGGGCTTGGGCTTCTCGTCAATGCCGACGGTGCGGTCGCCCTGCACGTTCGAATGCCCGCGCACCGGGCAGATGCCCGCGCCGGATTTGCCGAACTGGCCGCGCAGCAGCAGCAAGTTGGCGATTTGCTGCACATTCGCCGTGCCGCAACGATGTTGGGTGATGCCCATGCCGTAGCAGATAATGACGCTGCGTGCGCCGATGTAGATCGCCGCGACGCGCTGCAACTGGTCGCGCGGCAGGCCGCAGGCCCGCAATATGTCGCTCCATTCGGTTCGGCGAAGGTCGTTGGCGAATTCGTCGAAACCATGTGTGTGCTCGCCGATGAAGGCGAGATCGAGCACCGGTTCGGCGCCGCGGCCCAGCGCCGCGTCGTGCGCCTCCAGCACCAGCTTCATCACCCCTTTGAGCGCCGCCACGTCGCCGCCGATGCGCACCTGGCAATACTCGCTGGCGATCCTTGTCGCACCGAGCGTTACCATTTCGACCGGGTCCTGCGGCGCGGCAAAGCGCTCCAACGCGCGCTCGCGCAACGGGTTGAACACCACGATGGGCGTGCCGCGGCGCGACGCGTTATGCAGCTCGGTCATCATTCGTGGGCTGTTGGTGCCGGGGTTCTGACCGATCACGAAGATCGCCTCGGCATGCGCGAAGTCATCGAGCAGCACGGTGCCTTTGCCGACGCCGATACTCTCGGGCAGGCCGACGCTAGTCGGCTCATGGCACATGTTCGAGCAATCCGGCAAGTTGTTTGTTCCGAAGCGTCGGGCGAAGAGCTGGTAGAGGAATGCGGCTTCGTTCGATGTGCGTCCCGAGGTATAGAACTCGGCTTCGTCTGGACTGGCCAGGGCATTGAGTTCACGGCCGATCAATTCGAAAGCGTCGGCCCAGTCGATCGGGACGTAATGATCGGTTGTGGGATCGTAGCGCATCGGCTCGGTCAGCCGCCCTTGCTGCTCTAGCCAGTAGTCGCTTTGCTGTTCAAGTTCCTGGACACTGTGGGTTGCGAAGAATTCGCGCGTGACGCGGCGCTTGGTCAGTTCGAAGGCAACGGCCTTGGCACCGTTCTCGCAAAACTCAAACGAACTGGTGTGGCGCGGATCGGGCCATGCGCAACCTGGACAATCGAAACCATCCGGCTGGTTCATGGACAGCAGTGTCTTGGAGCCTTTGAGTGCGATGCTTTGCTCACGCAGCGCCTTCGCAGTGGCGTGCAATGCCCCCCAACCGCCGGCCGGCGAATCGTAGGGCGCGAACACCGGCATCTCATCCGCCATCTGGCCCGATTTATCGCCCGAACGAGATTGGTCTGTGTGCTGGTCGCTCATGGCGGTCCCATTCGTCGTGTGCGTGCGATCGAGTTCAGGTAAGGACGAATTTGCTTAATGGTAGTGGGTACCAGCAAGCGGCTACGCCGGAAGGATCCCCGGATCGTCCTTTCCAAACCGCGCCAGGATCGCAGGATCGATGTTCAGGTGCTGAGCAACCAGTTCCGGCGGCGTGTGAGCCAACCAGTCCGAGAGACTGACCTCGGCGTACTGCGCGGTCTTGAACACGGCCAGGAACAGCAGATCCGTCGTTCCGGTATTCACCACATAGTGGCCCATACTGCGCTTGACCAACCCGACGTCGCCGGCACGGAAATCTGCCGTCTGGGCGCGCGGGCCGGCATCGAACACCGTCATGCGCCCCTGGCCCTTGATGTAGTATTGCCATTCGTCGGCGTTCGGATGCCAATGCATCTCTCGCATGCAACCGGGCTTGATCGTTTCCAGCCCGGCGCAGATGGTTTTGGAGACCTTGAACGTCGTGCTGTCGGCGACCAGCAGGCTGCCGTTACGATTGCTGCGGCGAGGCGTTGTGTCGTTCAACGAAAATGTGAACGGATCGGGCGGCACGCCGCCGGACGCGACCGCCGCCTGATCGGCCGCGAGCGGGCCGGGCGTCTTGCCCTGGAAGATATAGAGATCGTGCAGCGGGATCGAACGGAACGTCTGTGCCGGGACGCCGAAGTTCTGCGCCAGGATTTCCGGCGGCGTATGCGCCAGCCAGTCCGTTACCAGAAGCGTGTTGAATTCGCTGGCAGCCCCATCGTCGAACACAATGAGGAATTCGCAGCCGTAAGGTCCAAGACCCTGGAGCGAATGCGGCTGCCCGGGCGGGAAATACCACATGTCACCTGCCTTGACGTCCTGCACGGAGGCACGGCCCTCGGTGTCCAGGATCGTTACGCGGCAGTGCCCATTGGTCACGTAGGCCCATTCGGCGGCGAGGTGCCAATGCAGCTCGCGGATGCCCCCGGCGCTCAACCGCATGTTGACGCCGGACACGGCGGTGGAGATCGGGAAATCCGCCTGCGTGACCTGGCGTGCCCAGCCGCCATTCTCGATACGCATGTGCGCGTTGTTGAAGGACGCCCAGAACTCCGGCATGTCACCGACATCGGTCGCCGGCGGATTGAGCGATGCCGGGAACTGCGATCCAAGCGCCGGGTTCTGTGGCCCGGGGTCGCTCAGGCTGTTGGGATTGGCATTGATGGCACCCTGCGGCGGCTGGTCGGGATTGCCGAACGTGGCGGCACGGGCGGTTGAGGATATCGCGGCGGCAGCAGCAGCGCCGACCGCACTGAACGTCAGCATCTTGCGACGGGACAGCGGATCCATTGCACGTATCTCCGGAAATGATTGGCACCCACGCGAACGGCTGCCACGCTGGTCGCCACCGTTCGTCAGACAAGATGTATCGCCGCTGATACGGTCGCCAATTCCGTTCGCTAAACCGCCAATGTCGCCGATACATGCAATGGTCGTGTCGCCGCGTGCATGGGCACATGCACGGATATCATTCGTCGTGACGGCACCTATCGCGATCTACTCTTCGGACGAGAAGTACGCGCGCCGGGTTGGTGCCATCAGAGCAACGACGGGCGGTGGATTCCGTATGGAGGCGAAACGTGACCAGGGTTCTGTGCCTGCTTTACGATGCCCCCGTGGCAAGCCGTCCCGGTGACGATGCAAAGGGCGCGATACCGAATATTGGGCTGTACCCGGACGGGCAAACCTTGCCGTCGCCGGCGACGGTCGATTTCCTGCCGGGAGAACTTCTCGGCGACCTGTCTGGGCGTCTTGGCCTGGCGCAATTCCTGGCTGAGCGCGGCCATACGCTGACGGTAACGTCGCAGCAGGACGGCCCGGATTCAGCGTTCGAGCGAGCGTTGCCGGAAGCGGAGATCGTCATCTCGCAGGCGTGCTGGCCGGCCTGCTTGTCCGCGGAGCGGATCGCCAAGGCGCACAACTTGAAGCTGGTGATCACGGCGGGTGTGGGATCGGATCATATCGATCTCGAGGCTGCCGCGAAACGCGGCATCACGGTGGCGGAGATTACCTATTCATCCAGCGTCAGCGCCGCCGAATACGCGGTGATGCTGATCTTGTCGCTGGTTCATAATGTGGCGCCGGCGTCCGATCAAAGCGCCTGGCGGGATCGGAAGATTGCTGACTACGCCGCCCGAGCATACGACCTGGAGGGAATGCGCGTTGGCATCGTGGGTGCAGGACGAGCCGGTTTTGCCGTGTTGCGGAGGCTGCGTCCATTCGACGTGCGGCTGCACTATACTGATCCACGCCGCCTGCCGCTGGCGGTGGAAAACCAGCTTGGCCTGACTTATCATTCCTGCACCGAGGCAATGTTGCCGTCATGCGACGTGGTGACGATTCATAGCCCATTAAATACCGGGACGGCGCGGTTGTTTGACGCCGACATGATCGCGCGAATGAAGCGCGGCGCCTACCTGGTCAACACTGCCCGCGGCGGGATCTGCGATCCCGTTGCCGTTGCGGACGGCTTGAAGACCGGGCGGCTCGCGGGGTATGCGGCGGACATTGACGGCCAGCCATTCCCGGCTGGTGTCCCGGTGCACATCGCGGGAGCTTCATTGTCCGCGCAGGCGCGCTATGCCGCGGGCACGCGTGAGGTATTGGAATGCTGGTTCGACGGTGCGCCGATCCGCGACGATTACCTTATTGTCGATCGGGGCAACCTAACGCGCCTTGGGAAACTCTCCTACGGTGGGGTGGCCGGTCGATAGAATCGGGTCACTCACGCCGTGCTATGCGCCGATGACTGCCGCCCGCAGCGTTCCACGCAACCAGCGATGGGCGGGATGGTTGTCGAGCCGGCGGTGCCAAATCATCGAGAGTGAGACACGCGGCGAAGCAAAGGGCAACGGTCGCATCGTCAGGGGACAAATGGCGACAAGGTCCGCGGCGACGCGCCGCGGCACGACGGCGACTGAATTGGAGCCGATCAGCAAAAATATCAGCGAGTGCAGCGGTACCTTTGCCATGACGCGTCGTACCAAGCCACGTTCGGCGAGTGCGTCATCAATGAAATTGGTGTCGTCACCGCCCGACGTACTGCTGACATGGGGCAGCGCAGCGAAGGACTCGATCGACAGCTCAGGCTCGGCTGCAATGGGGTTGTCGTTTGACAGAAGCGCGACATACTCATCGTTCAGCAGACCGACGCATTTGAATCGATCACCGCCCTCGATCAGCGTACTCAGCGCAAGTTCCACGCCTCCTCCGTCGAGTTGGTCGAGTACGTGCAGCAACCCCACCGGTCGAACGTCAAGCACAACCGACGGCGCCATCGTTGCCACCCGACGGGCGAAGGCCGGGATAACGGCACGGGCCGCGTGGTTGTTCGCAACAATCGTAAAGCTGCGCGATGCTCGCGTTGCATCGAACTCGTCGTCCTCGAGCGTCACCTGCAGTTCCTGCAGAGCGGCACGAACCGGTTCGAGCATGCGCTCCGCGCGCGGGGTAGGCTGCATGCCCTCGGGCGTGCGCACGAAGAGTTCATCCTTGAGCATGTGGCGCAGGCGCGAGAGCGCGTGGCTCACTGTCGGCTGACTCATGCCAAGCCGCTGACCGGCTCGGGTCAGTGTTTTTTCCTGCATGATCGTGTCGAACACGACCAGGAGATTAAGGTCGAACGAGTTCCAGGTCATGATTGACCGTCGCTACTGTCGGTTGCGCCATAACCACGGATTGGTGGGTGCCTGACCGCAGCAAGGTCGCTGCCTGCACGGCCGTGCTCAGCGGTGCGTCAACATCGACCGTTGTCTTGCATTCGCCAGCCTGTCACCACCAGCCATCCGAGGATCCACGGCGCCATTACAGCACACCGGGCACGCCGGATCAAAAATGCAGGCGCCGAGCTTTCGCTCGGCGCCTGATCTTCGTGAATTTCCGCAATCGTCCGAGGGGCTGCCGCTTCGACGCATCCGTTGGCAGCCCCCGGCCGAGCTTATTCGGCCGGAAGCTCGATGCGCGGTGAGGGCCGTCCGCGAAGCCGGGCGAACAGTTGCGCAACCCGCTCCATGTAAAGGTAGATGATCGGGGTGGTGAACAACGTCAGCACCTGGGACACGACCAACCCACCGACCATGGCGTAGCCCAGGGGCTTGCGCAGTTCTGATCCGGTACCGGAACCGAGCATCAACGGCAGCCCGCCCAGCAGCGCGCACATCGTGGTCATCAGGATCGGCCGGAACCGCATGCGGCAGGCTTCGTGGATTGACTGCTCGGGCGACAGGCCGCGAGTGCGCTCGGCTTCAAGCGCGAAGTCGACCAGCATGATGCCGTTCTTCTTGACAATGCCGATCAGCAGAATGATCGCGATGATCCCCATCACATCGAGACCGAAACCGAATACCAGCAGCATCAGCAAGGCACCCAGGCCGGCCGAGGGCAAGGTAGAGATGATGGTCAACGGATGGATGGTGTTCTCGTACAACATGCCGAGGATGATGTAGACTGCGATAAGCGCAGCCAGGATCAGGATGGGAGTGCTGGACAGGGACGCCTGGAACGCCTGCGCGTTGCCCTGGAAGCTGGCCTGGATCGTTGGCGGAACGTGCAGCGCGGCCATTGCCTGGTCGATCGCCGTCACCGCCGGCCCGAGCGGCGCGTTGCCCTTCAGGTTGAAGCTGAGCGTGACCGACGGGAACTGGCCCTGATGATTGACCGACAGCGGCGCCATTGTCGGCTGTTGGGTGACCAGTTCGCTCAGCGGGACCATCCCGGCAGTCTGCGACTTGACATAGATCCGCTGCAGCGCATCCGGACCAAGCTGGAAGCCCGGATTTACCTCCATGATGACGTAGGACCGATTGAGGCTGGTGTACAGTTGCGAGATCGGCCGCTGACCGAACGCGTCATACAGCACGTTGTCGATCGCGGCCGAGGTGATGCCCAGGCGCGACGCGACGTCGCGATTGATCTTCAGGGTCAACTGCGGTGCGGCGGATTGCTGATCGCTGGTCAGATCGATCACTTGCGGCAGTTTGGCCAATGCGTTCTGCACGACCGGCGCCCAGTGGTTCAACTCGCTGAAATCGACGTCGGTCAGCGTGTACTGGTACTGCGTCGCGGTCAGACGGCCGCCGATATTGATGTCCTGCACAGGCTGCATGAACAAACGAACGCCGATCAATTTGCCCATCGCCTTGTCAAGCCGAGCTATGACCTGGGTGATCGGCGCGCGCTGTGACTGGGGCTTCAGGGCGATGAAGATGCGCCCCTGGTTCTCGGTCGAGGTGGCGCCGCCCGCACCGATATAGGCGCCGACGGTCGACACGGCCGGGTCCTTCAGCACCAGCTTGATGACTTGCTGCTGCACCGCGCCCATCGCGGCGGGAGAGACGTCCTCGGCGGCCTCGGTGACGCCCAGGATCAGGCCGGTATCCTGCTCCGGGAAGAAACCTTTGGGGATGACGATGAACAACCATCCGGTGACCGCGACTGTGGCCAGCATCACCATCAGCGTCGTGAAACGATGCCGCAGCGCGACGATCAAGGCGCGGTCATATGCCGCCAGCAAGGCATCGAAGCCCCACTCCAAGGCGCGCGACAGGCGACCTTGCTGGTCGGCGTGCTCGTGGCGCAGCAATCGCGCACCCATCATCGGGGTCAGCGTCAGGGACACCAGCGCGGAGACGGCGATGGCAACCGTCACGGTGACCGCGAACTCCTGGAACATCCGGCCGACCATGCCGCTCATTAACAGCAGCGGAATGAATACGGCAACCAACGAAATCGAAATCGACAGAATGGTAAAGCCGATCTCCCCTGCCCCATCCAAGGCGGCCTGCATCGGCGTTTTGCCCATCTCGATATGGCGGGCGATGTTCTCGACCATGACGATGGCGTCATCGACAACGAAACCGACCGCGATGGACAGACCCATCAGCGACAGATTATCCAGGCTGTAGCCAAAGATATACATGACGCCGAACGTGCCGATGATCGATACCGGCACCGCCACGGCGGGGATGATCGTCGCCCAGAAACTGCGCAGGAACACGAAGATCACGCCAACAACCAGGCCGATCGTCAGCAGCAGTGTCATTTGGACATCAGCAACGGAGGCACGGATTGTCGTGGTGCGGTCGGAGATCACCGAAATCTTGATGGAGGGCGGGATCGATGCCTCGAGTTGCGGCAGCGCCGCCTTGATAGCCTGCACCGTACTGATCACGTTGGCGCCTGGTAGCCGCTGGATCGCCAGGACAATGCCGCGCTGCTGATTGACCCAGCCTTTCAGCGTCTCGTCCTGCGGTCCGATGACCGCCTTGCCGACGTCAGAGACTTTGATCGGTCCGCCGTTGCGATAGGCGATGATCTGATTGTTCCAGTCTTTCGGCGAAAGGATCTGATCATTGGTTTGCAGCGTATAGGCGCGGTTGTTGCCATACAGGCTGCCCTTCGGCTGATCCACGCTCACGTTTGTCAGTGCCGTGCGGACATCCTCCAGGTCCAAACTGTTGGCCGCGAGTTGCGCCGGATCCAACTGAATCCGGATCGCCGGGTGCTGTTCGCCGCCAATGCCGACCAATCCGACACCGGGGACCTGTGATAATTTCTGTGCCAGGATGCTTTCGGCGTAATCGTCCACCGTCGTGATCGGCAACGTGTCCGAGGTCAGGCCGAGCACCAGGACCGGTGCGTCTGCGGGGTTGGTCTCGTGATATGTCGGCGGGGTCGGCATGTCTTTCGGCAACTGGCCGGCGGCCGCGTTGATCGCCGTCTGCACGAGCTGGGCGGCGGCGTTGATGTCGTCGTTCAGGGCGAATTGCAGCGTGATCTGCGTATAGCCGACCGAACTGGTGGACGTCATCTGCACGAGATATGGAATTTCGCCGAACTGCTTTTCGAGCGGCGTGGCAACCGACGACGCCATTGTTTGCGGGTCCGCGCCAGGCAGTTGCGCGGTGACCGAGATCGTCGGAAACGCAACGTTCGGTAATGCCGCGACCGGCAGCAGGCGATACGCCGTGCCGCCGAGCAGAACAATCGCGGCCATCAGCAGCGCGGTTGCAATCGGTCGCCGTATGAAGGGGGTGGGGATGCTCATCACAACATTCCCGCAGTCGCTTCGGAGGAGTTCTGCACGCGCTGATCGTCAGGCGGCACCACGGCAACCTTGACACCATTGCTGAGGAGATATTGCCCGGCCGTCACGACCCTGTCGCCCGACTGTAATCCATGGTCGACCAGGGCGCGGCCATCCAGGGTTTCCGCTACGGTAACGGGACGTTGTCGGACCGTGCCATCCGGCTGGATGACATAGACGAACGTGCCGCTCTGCCCCTGCTGAATTGCGGTGAGCGGTACGCTCAGGCCGTTGTGCTGCGTCCTGACGATCAGCCGGACGTTGACGAATTCTCCTGGCCACAGCGCGCGATTCGCATTGGGGAATGTCGCCTTCAGTTGCGCGGTACCGGAGCTTTGGCTGATCGTGTTGTTCACCAGCAGCAGACTGCCCTTGCCAAGCTGGGTGTGGTCGTCCTGGCCGTACGCGACGGCCGCCAGGGTGCCGTGGGCCATGGCCTGCTGCACCTGCGGCACGTCCTTCTGCGGCAGGGTAAACACGACGGAGATAGGCTGGATCTGCGTGATCGTCACGATCGGCGTGGTGGAGTTCGGTTGAACGAGATTGCCGATGTCGACGCGACGGATGCCGGTGACGCCATCGATCGGGGACGTGATCGTGGTGTAGCTGAGCTGGGTCTGTGCGTTGAAGACGGCGGCTTTGTCGCTGGCGATCGCCGCCTGAAGCTGGCTCACCGCCGATGCCTGGTTAGTGGTTTGCTGGGCGGACACGAAACCCTGCTTCTCCAGCGGGACATAGCGCCCGAGATTCGTCTGTGCGTTCGTCAGGTGCGCCTGATCGCGGGCCAGGTTGGCTGCCGCCTGCGCCAGTGTCGCCTGGAACGGCCGCGGATCGAGTTGCGCGATGAGACTGCCGGGATGCACGACCTGCCCTTCGACGAACCCGATCTTCTCGATCGTTCCGGTGACCTGGGCCTGCATGTCGACGACGTTGTAGGCAGCCACAGTGCCGAGCCCCGCCATCACGATCGGCACGTCGGAAACCTGCACCGGCTCCGCGACGACGGGCACCGACGGCACGGTGGAAATCGGTTGCGGTGGCGGTGTGGCGGCGTCGAGGCGCCATGCGGTCAATCCGACAGCGCAGACAGCGACACCAATCCCGCCGGCGAGAGTGCGTCTCTTCGCGGGCGTACTCAGCTTCGTGAGGGTACGGTGGTTCACGGCAATCGTCTCCCGGATCGTTGGCTCGTGACAGTTCGCAGCGCGCCGGGCATCCCGCGAACGGTGGCCCCGGGTGTTGACCGGCCCGCTGCCAATCAGAGTGGTCCCGGAGGCGGATTTTTACGCATGCAAACTTCTGATCCCGGCATGTATCGGGTCTATGAGATGCGTCGCGTTTATGATGGCTCCGAGGACCGTGGCTGCGCGGGTCGACCGCGCGCCGGCGACGGCTTCGCGCGCTGCCGCGCCGATGTGCTGTCGACCGCCGCAACACTTTGAATTGTCGCAGAAAACCTTGTGCCGGACCGGGCCAGTTCGAGCACCCGAGACAGCTGCTGAAACTAGCGTGGCTCGGTTAGCGGTTCGCCAGCTTGAGAAAATCGCACAGAAATGGCTCCTTCGCTTTCGCGAAGAGCGCCCTGTCTACCGCGCGTCGACCGCCACACGGGACCGCGCAGAGGGCGATCATAAGAAGTTGCAGGAGGCGTGCAAATCGCCGTTCTCCGTCTCGCGGGTGCTCCGGATCATCCCAGCACTGTGCTACTTCGCCAAGGCTAACTCCGCGTGCGATACCACCGATACCACCCGGACGCGTCACCGCCTCGGCAGCCCTGGCTACCGAGGCGGATGGAAATTCTCAGACGGAATCTAGTGCTCGTGATCGCCGTGATCGCCCTCGCCGTGATCCCCTTCCCCGTGATCCCTCGCCTCAACCATGTCCCGGTGCGACGGTTCGTAGACTGCGATGCAGCCGTGCGTCGGGCAGGGGTTGGTCGGATCGGTGCCGGCCGGGGAGGTGGGCGGCACGAACCCGATCGGCGCGAACACATGGCGGTTGAATGCGTCGGCGGTCACCGAATGCGCCGTGGTCGACGTGCTAGGGCCGCCATCGAACCTGTTTGTGTCCGCATCGACAACGCCCAGGATGGGCGAGATCTTGCCAGTGTTGTCGGTGTTGCTGCGCGAACCGAGGTAGTAGTGATTCGAGCCGCGATCGTACCAAACTTCATCCGACCCACCGACCTGGGTGATATTCGCCTTGATCTCGCCGTTGGCGATGTCGATCACGACAGACTGGGTCAGCACATTGGGCGAGGTGCCAAACGATGAGCCGCACCCAAGCAGCGCCCGGCGATGCGGTCCCAACGTGAGGCCGGCGGGGGTGCAATCGCGCACCAGATAGGTCGCAACCACCATCTGGCTTTGCGGATCGATGACGGACACACCGCCATCGGCCGGATCGGGACCGACCTGCGGGACTGAGACATAGAACATGCCGGTCTCCGGCGACCACTGCGACTGCTCCAGGCCGTTGGTGGCATTCGGCGTTCCGTTCGTGCCGTCAAACCCGATGTGCCCGATCACCTTGTGCGTGTCGGTGTCTATCATCGTCAGGAACGGCGGGCTATCCGCATTGTTCGCCACCGTCAGGATGTGGTCGCGCGTATCCACGGACATCTCGTCGGCGCGGAACTTGCCGCCGGTCGAGATCACATCGATGATCGTGCGCGTGGCAATGTCGATGACTTTCACAGTGCTGTCACCGTCACCAGCCCAGATTTGCGTGTGATTCACGGTGATCACGCCATCGGGCCCAGACAGGTTGTTGTTCGCGGTGCCGTTAGTGTTCAGCACGACCCCCTTGAAGCCGCCGACACGGCCGATGAACGTATCGCTGACGGGATCGATCAAATCGACCGAGGCGTTGGTGCGGTCCGCCAGTACATATAGCTGCAACCGCGGATCGACATAACTGATGTCGAATGCACCGAGACCCTTGCCGCCGACGTCGATCTTGGCGATCAGATTCAGGTGTTCGTCGGCCTGCGCGCCAGGTGCGGCGCCTACCAGCATCGCGAATGCTGCGCCCGCGAAGATGCAGGCGGCAGCACAACGTTGCGCCAGCCGATGCTGGCGCTGCCCGATTTCCATGGTTTCCCCTTCCTCCCCAACTAGGATTGGTGAAGTTGTGCAAAGTGTGACAATGCGTCATCATTGCTAGCCAACCACGCCTAACATGGCGTTAAGCCGCGCTTCAATTCAACTTAACGACAACTGAATCGAGTATTCGATTATGCCGACATACCGACGGGCTAGGGCAGGCCGTCCCACACAAGTTGGCGGTCCAGCACCTGATACACCCGGCCGCCCGCCTGCGCGTTGGTTTGCACCACTACCCGGATGGCAAACCGCGCGCGTCCCGGTCCGCGCGCCTCAGCGGTGATCGACACCAGACCGCTGTTCCCCGCTTCACCCGTACCGCCGGTTTGCCCCACGGCGGCAAGTGCCCGCGCTATAACGGGATCGTTTGCCGCCGCGCCCGGATCGCCATCGGTAAACACGGTCAGGTGGGGCCGCAGCCGCGCCAGCAGCACCGGCGTCATGTTCAACACCGCGCCAAGTTCATCGACACTGGCAAACGGCGCACCGGTCGGAGCGTAGTCGCGGCCGGCCGCCGCATAGCGGGCGATCGCCGCGCTGGGATGGCCCGGCACGCTGCGCGCGTCACGCCACTCGGCGATGGCAGACGAGACCGCGGCGGCGGTACCGGGATCGGTGCCAAGCTGCGTCAGCAACGCCTGCAGCAGAGCGGTGGAGGCGAAGTTCGGGTTGACTTTTTCCGATTCGTCATCGATACGGACCGCTACAGGAACGTGTCCTACCTGGATCATGCGCGCGATGCCGTCGGGGTCCCAATGACGTCCCGAGGTGTCCAGCGTGGCGAAGATGGCGTCTTGCACCGCGCCGTTGGCCGCCGCCTCGAGCACCGCCGCGTCCCGCAGGTTGCGCGCAAGCTGGGTTTCCTGCCGTGCGGTCGCCAGCACCTGCGTGCCCAGCAGGGCGAGCAGTGCCAACGACCACAGCACGATCAACAACGCGTAGCCGCGCTGGCGGATGCTGCGGTGGGTCATGGGCGATCGAGTAGCGGTGCCGCGACGATATCCGGCCAGTGACGGGAATCGCCAGTTGGGAACAGCAGCCGGACGCGCACCAGCGTCGGCAGGTCGGTGCCGCGCCAGGTGCTGACCCAGCCGCCGCCGGGCCGCGAGTAGAACAGTTCCAGCCGCGCCACGCCGCGCAGCAATTCGGTATCGGTGGCCGTCGGCAGCGGCCCCAGATGCATCGCATTGAGATACGGCCGCCATTGCAGCACCAACCGGTGTGCGCCATCGACCAACAATGCAGCGCGCATACGGCGAACCGGCATGGCGTTGGAGGCATTCGGCAGTGCCGTGATGCAGTCGAGCCGATCGCTGCCACCGGACATCGGCGCGGGATCGAGATCGTCGCCGGGATTGATCCCCTCGATCAGATGCCGCAGCGTGGCGTCGACGGTATCAAGGTCGTCATTGCCGACGGACAGACGCGCACTGGTTGCCCAGGCGAGCAGGCCGAAACGCGTGCCCTGCGTCAGGCCGACAAGCAGGAAGCCGAACACGGCCAGGGCGACCAGCAACTCGAGCAGGGTAAAGCCGTGGGACTGCGGCGCGGCGGTCAGGCCCGGTCGTGGCAGGTCCACACTCATCGGGCCACACTCATCGAACGCCCTGGCCGACCTGCTCGGTCTCCAGGCGCACCTCGCGCAGGCTGCTGTCCTGCCAGGCGATCCAGACCGTCACGGCATACAGCGTTACCGGAATGGTCGCTGTGCGCAGTGGCGTCAGCGCGTAGGCCGGTTGCGCCGCGGCGCTGGCGACAGGCGCGACGCGCAGATGCCAGGTGAAGCCGCCGCCATCGTCGCCGCGCCAATCGCCGCCGGCCAGGGGGCTGGCATGGACCGCCAGCGCCAGGTGCGAGCGGGCGCGCGCGACCGCCTGTTCATAATGGGATGCGGCCTGCGCGGAACGCAGGCCGTCCAATCCGGCGTGAAACAGCACCCCCAGCGCGAGTGCGGCGATCACGAACGCAACCAGTACCTCGAGCAAGGTAAAGCCGCGCGCCGCCGAAGCGGCAGCGGAGGGGGGCCAACCTCGCCCCGCCTCCGTGATCCGCGGCTTGGTCGTCAGCCTGTCATCAGTCCTGGCTGTCGTGGTCGTGGTCGTGACCCTTGTCGCCGTGATCGAAGTCGAACGCGTCCATCAAGTTGCCGATCGCCGGGCTGTTGGTCGGCACGTAGGGATTGTGCTTCTCCTGCACCGGGTTCGGCAAGTTGTCGCGGCTGCGGCCGGAGATGGTCGGCAGCCCCCAGTTGGCCTCGATGAACTTCAGGATCGAGACGTGGTCGGTGTAGCTGTGGTTGACGTGCCCGCCCCTGGAGTAGGGCGATACGACAATCAGTGGAATCCGCGGCCCGTCGCCGAAGAAGTCGAGCGGCTGGATATAGCCGGAGTCGTAGTATCCGCCGGCCTCATCCGTGGTGATGAACACCGCCGTCGATTTCGCCAGTTCGGGGTTGTGCCGAAGTTCCGTGAGGACCTTGCGGACGAAGGCCTCATAGATGCTGAACTTCGACGACGCCGGATGGCCGTCATTCAGGCTGCCCGGCTTGACGAAGGTGACGGCCGGCAGGATGCCATCCTGGATGTCGTTGTAGAGGTCGGCAGTGTCCTTCAGCACCTCGTCCCGCAGGCCTTGGTTCGTCATGATCGAGGTCTGGTACTGAAACGGGTTGCAGATGTTGCAGTAGACGTTGGTCGGATCATTCGGATTGGCGGCGTACTGGTCCCAGCCTTCGCCATACCAGCGAAACGACACCTGTCCGGCCAGCAGCACGTTGCCGATGCTGGGCGACGAGCTGGGCGGGATGGTGAACGTATCGGTGGTGTCTACCGTGCCGTTGCCGAAATAGCCGGGATTGTAGTTGTTCAGCAGGTAGTAGTGGCCGGACTGGCAGTTCGGCGCGATCGCGACCTTCAGGCTCTTCAGGTAATCGACCACGGGACCGACGCCGGGCTGGCTGGTGTCCGCGCAGGCGCTGTACGAGCCGCCGGAATAACCATCCTGGGTGTACCAGTTGTTGGTACCAGCTTGCGCATTGGGATTTTCGATCTCGTTGGTCGGGGGCGTTGTCGCCTGACCCTTGCCGTTGCTGTACCAGATGTCATCGCCGAAGCCGGCCATGATGCTGTCCATCCCGGTACCGCCCATCGCCGGCTGGTGATAGTTGTCGCTGATCGTGTAACGGTCGGCGAGTTGCCTAAAGTACGGCATGTCACCGCGTTGCACATTGTAGAAGCCCATCGCGGTGGCACCTTCGCCGGTGCTTTCGTCATTGAATCCCGCGGGCTGCTTCGCGCCGTTGTTGCCCGCGCCGATGGTCACCTCGACCCAAGGATACAGGTCGTGCAGGCATCCGCTGGGATTTTCCGCGGTTGCATGCGCCGCGGAACAATCGGACTGCTGGTAGTTCTGATAGTAGCGGTGCACCGGACTGGCGGCGTAGGCGTCGTACGGCACACCGGGCGTAAGCTGGAACGGACCAGGCGCCAAGTGCATCACATTATTGATGCGCGTGTCGATGTGGTCGTTCGGCAGACCGGTGGCACCGGTCGTCAGCAGATAGATGTCACGCGGCAGCACGCCGTAATCGACAGCTTCGGCGGCGGCGATGGTCGCGAACGGCGGCGGGCTCTCGTTGCTGGCGGCTTCCGGCGCGCTGGAGGTGTTGGGCGGCGGCAGGTCGGTGTATGGTCCGGTCTTGGTTGGCGATATGCTGAACGTGGTGGCGTCCTTCGCCTGGTATTGCACCGCCTTGGCGAAGTTCGGACCGCGCGTGCCATCGTCGTTGACGATGCCTTCCGACAACATGTTTTGCACATGATCGCCGCTCGGCGAGCGATAGGTGGCGAACACATGATCGAAGCTGCGGTTCTCGCCATAGATCACGATGACGTGCTTGATCGGTGTCGTGGTATCCAGGTCGTGCGGCGCCAGTGGCGGCGCGGCAAGGGCCGCGGGCGCTATAACCTGGGTGATCATCGCGGCCAATCCCACACAACTCAGCAGTCTACTCCTACAGGTACTCATCGATCTACATCCCTACCGTTTCCATTGACGAGGCACAGACACGGGCGGATGTTGCCGGTAACATGTGAAGTGGCTATGACACGCGTCTTACCGTCCGATGACTCACAGAGACGTGTCGGCGCGGCTGCACCGTGCCGGTGCCCGCCGACCGTACGGTTCAATTATTCGCGCACGTCCGGGTGAAGCCCCGTCGTGGTACGCTTGGCGCCACCGAATAAATGGGAAGCGGACACCAGCACTTTTGCCTGGTAGTCTCTATTCAGGGTGGGGGTATGCGAATGGTAGAAGCCGATTGCCAACATCAGATTTCCGTGCGCCTCGTTGAGATAGGCGCGCATGATCGCGCCCGCCGCGGCGATGTTGAAGCAGCCGTCGTAAACCAGCCGGGCGCGGACCGCCACGACCGGCATATGGGCGACCTGGGACAACGGCTCGACCCAGCGCGTGTTGATCTGCATCACCCCGAGATCCTGAGTGCCGTCGGTATTCACATGCTGCGAGCCGATGACGCCGCCTTCCACCGCCTGGATCGCCGGCAGGACGCGGGGCGGCAAGTGGTAAAACGTGGCAACGGTGGCCATGCAGGCGAGCAGCGGAATGCTCATCGCACCTCGTTCCTTACCCGAACCGAGGACGGCTTCACGTTGCTCGAGTTGCTGGTGGTGATCGTGATCCTCGGTCTGCTCATCGGTCTGGTTGCCCCCGCGGCGCTGCGCCAGCTCGGCACCGCACGCGCATCCGTGGCGCGCGAGTTGATCCAGCGGCTGGAGTCCGTGCTCGATCTGTACAAGCTCGATATCGGCGAATATCCGAGCACCCAGCAGGGACTGCAAGCGCTGGTCGCGCGTCCGGCCGATGTGGCGAACTGGAACGGTCCCTATCTGAAGGACGCCCATGCGCCGGCCGATCCGTGGAACCACCCGTACGAGTACCGCAATCCATCGACACGCAGTGGGCACGACTACGATCTGTGCTCGGCGGGCCCGCCCGGCGGCACGGGAACCGACAACACGATCTGCAACCAGTGATCATGGCTGCAACTTCAACTTCTGGCGCAGCCGCGCGCCCGGATCGGCCGACCCGGACGGACGCAGCCCGTTCAGCTCATCAGGCACCGCGGCGGCGTTGATAAGCTGCTCGCGCAGGTCCTCGGTCAGTGCCCGCGCATTGCGCTGGTCGTAAATGACATGCGGCGTGATCAGGATCAGCAGTTCGGTGCGCTGGCGCGCGTTGTTCTGATTGCCGGCGAAAAATCCCAGGATCGGCACGTCCTTCAGCCAGGGGATGCCCTGGTTGCCGACCGTGGCACTGTCGCGGATCAACCCGGCCAGGCCGATCGTCTGGCCATCCTGAACCACGACGCGGGAGGTGACGTTGCGATCCAGAAAGGTCGGCGAGTTGATCCCTTGCGTGGTGATCGTGTTGGACACGTCGCTGACATCCTGCACGACGTCCAGCGTCACCAGGCCGCCGCTGTTGACCCGCGGCGTCACCTGCATCACCACACCGGTCTGCTGGTAGTTGATCGAGTTCACAATCGGCGCGTTCTGGCTGAGGGTGCTCTGTGATGTCTGCGAAAGGTACGGCACCACGTCGCCGACCTGCAGGCGTGCCGGCTGGTTGTCCAGCACCAGCAACTCAGGCGATGACAGCACGTGCACCTGGGTCACCGCCTGCAAGGCGTTGATCGCGAACGGCGCCCCGCCCAGGCCGTGGCCGCCGATGAAGAAGCCGGGGAAATTCAGGTTCAACGGCGCAGCAGACGGCGTCTGCGCTGAGGTCTGCTGCGCCGTGCTCAGGATGCTGTTGATGCCGCCGGCCTGGAAGAAGAACTGCGTGCCGTACTGCAGGTTGTCATTGAGCTGCACCTCGGCGATCACGGCGTCGATACGGACTTGCAACGGCAGGATGTCGATCTTGCGCAGCATCGCCTGCATGGTGTCGAGCTCTCGCCGCGTGCCGTAGAGCAGCACGGCATTGTTCTGCTCGTCGGGAATGATGCGCAGCGAGTCGGGGTTCGCGCCGCCGGCGCCGGCGCCGGTGTCCAGTGGGCCGAGCAGCGGGTTGCCCGCTGCCGGCACTTGGCCGGGCGGGGCGCCCGCCTGACCGGTTCCCGGCCCTGGGGCCACGGGCACCGCGATCCCACCGATGCCGCCGGACTGACCACCGCCGGCGCCCAGGCCACCGGTGCCCAGGCCGCCATAGCCGCCGGAGCCGCCCGTACCAAACCCGCCTTGGCCCGAAGAGCCGCCGCCGCCGGAGAAGCTGCTGCCCAGCCCACCCACCCCGGCGCTCATGCGCTGCGCCGCCTGCGTCGCGCTGGTCGGCTGCGCGGTGACGCTGTTGGGGGTGAATGCCTGCTGCATCACATAGGCAATGTCGTCGGCATGGCTGTTCTGCAGGTAGTAGACATGCCAGCCGCGCACCGTCTGCTCGTGGGCGCGATCGATCAGGGCATAGACACGGCGTGCCTCATCGACGTAACGCGGCTGTGGTGAGATCACCAGAACCGCGTTGATCCGCTCCAGCGGCACGACGCGCACCAGACCGGCCAGCGCTCCGCCATTATGGCCGCGCAACGCATCTTCCAGCGCACCGGCGATATCCTTCACGTCCCCCGACGAGACCGGCAGCAAGGCGTAGGACTGGCGCGCCAGGACGTCGGTGTCGAAGGCGTGCACCAGCGCGACGAGGCTCTCGCGCGCCTGCGGCGCCCCGCTGATCAGCAGCGCGTTGCGGCCCGGGTCGGCGGCAATCTTGCCACCGTCGCCGACATAAGGCTGCAGCACCTTGGCCAGATCCTCGGCGGAGGCGTAGTGCAGCGGCACCACCTCGGTGCCCGACGTGCCATCGCCGGCCAGCGTACCGGCGGCCTGGGCGGTCGGCACGACGCGATACAGGCTGCCGGTTTGCACCAGCGCAGCACCATTCTGTGCCAGCAACGTCTGCAGCGTCGGCAACAATTGGCTGCGTGCCAGCGGCGCCACTGTCCGCAGCGTCGCTGTGCCGTGCACGGAGGGGTCGATGGTGTAGTTTAGCTTGAGGATGTTGCCGAGAATCTGAGTGGCGACCTCGCGGATGTCGGTGTCGGCGAAATCGAGCGAGATGTCACCGCTTGGCTGGCCGCCCTCCGATGGCGGCAGCGAGGGTGCCGCGGGCGCGCCGTAGGACACCTGTGCCGGCGGCGTCGCCTGGGGCGCGCCGACACCACCGTTGATGCGTGGCGGTGCCGCCGCTGCCGTGCCGGGCAATTCGGACAATGGCGAGATCGCGGACTGCTCCGCCCGTTGGCAGCCCGGCAGCGCGGCGAGTAGCGCGCCCAGCAGGGCGGCAGACGCCAAGGCGGTGCGCGGCCTCATCGCGGCAATGCGGCCCGGCCGGACTTTGGCCCTGTTGGCTGTGCCGCGGTGCCCTGGTCGAAGCTCGGCTGCATCACCTGCGTCCCGTGCGGGCCGATCAGGTGCACCTGCGTCGCCTCGATGGCGGTGACCTGGTAGGCGGCGATGCGGCCGCCTTCCGCGACGACGATCGGTTCGCGGCTCTGCCCGGCGAAGATCGCGCTGCGGCCGAATGGGCCGACCAGAATGGCGGTCAGCCGTGGCAGGCCGGTCAGGCCGGCGCCAGCGACGGCCGTTGCCCCGACTTCCGGCCGACGGTCCGGACTGAACAATGGCCGGGCCAGCACGCTGGCGACCCAGGCGGGCAGATGATCGTTGCCGGGCACCTGCGCGGCGGCCGCCGTGGCCGGCGCGCGCGGCCGCAGTGGCGTCATATCGCTATCGTTTGGAGCACCAGAGAGTTCCCAGACGATGACGCCAGCCAATGCGACGCCAACCAAGGCGACACCGGCGAGCAGCGATCCAGTCAGGCGCGGCATCACGGCTGGGCCGATGTTGCCGGGCGAAACGCCAGGACGGTAAACGCGGCACTGACCGGCGAACTCGCGGTCCGCAACTCGACCGGCGGCGCACGCAGGGACACATCATCGATCAGCATGCGCGGCGGCCCCTGCTCGATCGCGTGCAGCAGGTCGACCAGCACCGGCCAGGGCGCCGCCATCGCCACGCGCAGGCCGATGCGACGATAGGCCCCGCGCTGGTCGGCGGCCAGCGTTTCCATGCTGTTGGGCTGCACGCCCGCTTCGGTCGCCATTCGTTGCACCACACCTTGCAGGGCCGCCCCGGCAATCGCATCGGAGCCTCCCTCCAGCAACGATGCGGCCGGCGCGCGAGAACTCGAGGAGTTGCGTTGCAACTCAGGCAGATCAGCGACCAGCGCGGTCATCCGCTGCAGCAGCGCCTGGCGTTGCGTCAGTGCTTCGGCGCGCGCGGCATGCCAGTCGAGCAACGGCTGCACGCAGCCGACCCACAGCACCGCGAGCAGCGTCAGCGTCAGCGCGAGAGCGAGCATGCGGCCGCGGGGGCCTTCGGGCAGCGCGGCTTCCATGTCAGGGGCCAAGCTCGGCGTGGATCACGAAAGTGTCGGCCTTGCCGTCGGACGTGCGTGTCACTGGCGCAACAAAAGCGGGGTTGTGCACGATCGGATCGGCGGCCATGGCCGGGATCAGCCGCGGCGCGACGAGCGAGCGGCCACTGATATCGAGCTTGCCCTGGCGCAGCGTCAGATCGGCCAGCACGGTGTCATCGGGCAGCAGGTCGGTGATGGTTGCCAGCACCTGCAAGGCATCGCCGAGCCGTGCCTGTTCCGCCGCGATCACGTCGCTTCCCGCGGTTCCGGCGGCAATCCGCTTGCGCAACGCTTCCACCTCGGTGAGGCGCGGCTGCAATGCCGCGATGCGCGCCTCGACCTGGGTGCGCGCAAGGCTCTGGGTGACGAACGGCGTGACCACGGCGACGATCGCCAGCACCGCGACCGCTGCCGCAACGATGACCTGCCAGGGCCGGCGGCTGGAAGCTGCCGCGAGCGTATCGATGCGCCGCGCCACGCCCACTCGATTCGTGGCCTCGATCGCACTGACGGTCAGGCCGATGCGCGACAGCACGGCAAACACCGGCAGCAGTGCAGCCTTTGGCACCAGCGACAGGCTGAGCTCCAGCCGCCCGGCGGTCCGATCGCGGCGTTCGACGGTCGCCGCCCAGAACACCTGCTCCGCGGAGAACGGGGTCAGGCGATCCATCTCGTAGCGCAGCACGCTCGCCACATCGCGTTCGGCCGCCAACGGCAGCACCACGCGCCGCTCGAGCACGCTGGTCGGATCGGGCTGCAGCACCACGTGTTTGGTGCGCCACCTGGCAACCGCGTTGGGGGGGCGCTGGCTGGTGTCGTTGACGGCGAGCCGTCCGAGCGGCGTGGTCCTGCGCCGTCGTCGCAACTCGAACCGGATCAACGGCGCCCCGCGCGGGCCATCGACGATTGCCAGCAACGCGTCGGCGCGCGCGTCCCCCGGCAGCAGGCGATGCGGCAGGAAGGCGCGCATCTGCCTTAGCCACCACCCGAGGATGTCACGCAGCATGCCGGCGGCCACCTGGCGTTTTCCCCCCGACACTGTTCCCGACACTATGATAGGCCAGTTCCGTCTGGCTTGTAACATTCTTGGCACGCCGTCGCGCGGCGGCCAAGTTCGCGAACGGGATGCTCATCCGGCGGCGAGATCGTTCAGGCTGAGCATGGCGGTCATCAGCGAGCCGACGATGGCCGCCACCGCAATTCCCATCAGGATGGTAATTGCCGGAACCAGCAGCGCTACCATGCGTTGCAGGATGAGGCGGGTCCGCTCTTCATGGATCTCGGCGGCGCGCAGGGCCATCGGGCCCAGCTCGGCATTCTCCTCGCCCACGCGCAGCAGATGCGTTGTGCGCACCGGGAACACCCGCGCCTGCGCGAGCGGCGCGGCCAGCCCGCCCCCGGCGCGGGCGCTGGCCGCGGCCCGATCCACCGCGGTGACGGCAGCCTGATTTCCCACCGCGTCGCGCGCGATGCCCAGGGCGGCGATCAGCGCAACGCCGTTCACCAGCAAGGTGCCCAGGACGCGGGTGAATCGCGCGGCCAGCATCTCGCGCAGCAGGCCACCGACGATCGGGATCCGCAGCAGCAGCCGGTCCAGCAGCAGCCGAACCCGCGGCAGCCGCACCGCGGCGCGGCCGATCAGGAACAGCGCGGCCAGCTGCCAGCAGCATGACCAGCGCCGTTCCGCGAGACGAAGTCGCCGGCCGCGATCAGGAACTGGGTCGATTCCGGCAGCTTGGCGCCGCTCTGCTCGAACAACGGCACGAACTGCGGCAGCACTTCGGTCAATAGCAAGGTGATTGCGCCGATCGCGGCAACGACCAGCAGGCACGGATAGATCAGCGCCGAGACCACCGCGGCGACCAGACGCTGCTGGCGCTCCAGCAGGTCGGCAAGGTGCGCCAGGGTCGGCGCAAGCTGGCCGCTGGTCTCCCCGGCTCGCACCAGCGCGACATCCAGCCGCGAGAAGCCACGCGGCAAGCGGGCCAGCGCGGTGGCCAGCGAGCTGCCGTCGCGCACGCTGTCGCGCAGACCTACGACGACACCGCGGACGCGTTTGCTGGGCGCGGTCTCGTCCAGATAGCGCAGCGCGCGGTCGAGGTCCTGGCCGGCGCCGAGCATGGTCGCCAGTTCACGCATGAGATCGGCGACCTCCTGGCGCCGCAGCGCCCGGCCGCCGACGAATTCGACCTGCCAGCAGTGCGCCCAACCAGGACCGGTGCTCGGCGGGTTCGGCGTGCATCGGCAGGCTGCCCTGGCGTTGCAGCCGCGCGACCACGTCGGCTTCCGTTGCGGCCTCCATCACGCCGTGCAGCGTCTCACCGGAGGGGCCCAGCGCGCGATAGCGGAAGCTCGGCATCGCTCAGGTTTCCGCGCGCACGCTGCGCACCACTTCCTCGATGGTGGTTTCGCCGGCCAGGGCGGCATCCAGGCCGCACTGCAACAGCGTCGCCATGCCTGAGGCGACCGCGGCGCGCTCGATACTGTTGTGGTCGGCGCGGGCGAAGATCAGTTGCTCGATCTCGGCGTCGAGCGTGAGGAATTCGGCGATTGCGAAGCGGCCGCGATAGCCGGTGTTGCGACATTCCGCGCAGCCCGGCGCGTGGAACAGCAGGGGCGGTGAGCCGTTGCCGCGCGCGGCCAGGTCGAAACGACGGACCAGTTCGGCCGGCGCCGGGTGGCTCTGCCGGCAGGCCGGGCACAGCCGGCGCACCAGGCGCTGCGCCAGCACGCCGCGCAGCACCGCCGCGAGCAGGTAGTCCTCCACTCCCATGTCGCGCAGCCGGGTCACCGCGGCGGCGGCGGAGTTGGTGTGCAGCGTGGACAGCACCAGGCGGCCGAGCAGTGCGGCCTGCGCGGCCACCTGCGCGGTCTCGCGGTTACGGATCTCGCCCACCATGATCACGTCCGGGTCCTGGCGGACGATGGCGCTGAGGAACTCGGCGAAGGTCAGGCCGATCTGCGCGTGCACCTGCATCTGGGTGATGCCGTGCAGCCGGTATTCGATCGGATCCTCGACCGTCACGATCTTGCGGTCGATCGAATTCAGCGCCAGCAGGCCGGTGTACAGCGTCGTGGTCTTGCCGCTGCCGGTCGGGCCGGTGACCAGCACGATGCCGTTCGGCAGCGCGAGCGCGGCGCGGAACTGGTCGATCACGGCGGGCGGCAGGCCCAGCGTGGCGTAGTCGAACGCCACCGCGCCGCGATCGAGAATGCGCAGCACGACCGTCTCGCCATGCAGCGACGGCACGGTGGAGACGCGGAAATCCACCTCCTGGCCGCGCACGGCGAGGCGGATGCGGCCGTCCTGCGGCAGCCGCCGCTCGGCGATGTCGAGCCGCGCCATGATCTTGATGCGCGAGGTGACGGCGCGGGCGAGCCGGTTCGGCGGACTGTCGGCCTCGTGCAGCACGCCGTCGTAGCGATAGCGCACGCGCAGCCGATCCTCGAACGGTTCGATATGGATGTCGGAGGCGTTGCGTCTCCACCGCGCGGGTGATGATCTGGTTGACCAGGCGGATCACCGGCGCCTCGCTGGCCAGGTCCTTCAGCCGTTCGGTGTCGTCTTCCAGCGGGGTGGCGGCGGCTTCCGGTTCGGGCTCCGGGCGCTGTTCGCTTGGGTAGAGGCGTTCGAGTGCTGCCTCCAGCTCGACCGGGATGGCGATCTCCAGACGGACCTGCCGGCCGGTGGCGGCGGCGACCGCGGCGGGAGTGAAGTCATCCAATGGATCCGCCGTGGCCAGGACGACGGCATCCGCGTCGACCGCCACCGGCATGGCATGGGCCTGGCGCAGGAAGCGCGGCGGCAGGTCATCGGCGACCAGCGGCGTGTCGAGCGGATAACGGCTCGGGGCGGCGATCGGCAGGTCGAGCAGCGCCGCGTAGGTCTCGGCCAGCCCGCGCTCGGTCAGCAGGCCGAGTTGCATCAGCACAAGGTCGAGGCGCTGGCCGGTTTCCGTCGCCACGCCGCGGGCGCGCTCGATCGTCCGGCCGTCGCACTGCCCCCGCGCGACCAGCAGGTCGGCGAGCGCGGTCATCGCTTGCTCGGCGTCGATCGGCTGCAAAGGCACCTTCTTTGTGTTGGCCCCGTGTGATCGCGGCATTGTGTGTGGCCGCGCGGATGAGGCAAATGAAACCTTGGCGATCAGGTTTGGGGGCGAGTGACCGTAGGTGAGTGACAAGGGTGCGCCGATTGACTGGGGGGCGCGATGCACGTGCCGACCTGGTCCGTAACTGAATTGTCTTGCCGATTGGCGGTGCTCGCGGCGGCACCGTTCATCGGCAGCTTCCTCGGCGTGCTGATCCGGCGCCTGCCGCAGGATCGGCCGGTGGTGCTGGCGCGATCGGTCTGCGAGCACTGCGGCGTCACGCTGGGCGTCCGGGACCTGGTGCCGCTGGCCAGCTATGTGTGGCAGCGCGGCCGATGCCGCGCTTGTGGTGCCGCGATCGCGCCGTTCCATCCGGTGGTCGAGTTGGCGGCGGTCGGTGTGGCGGGCTGGGCGGTGCTGGCGGAGCCGGACGTCGGGCGGCTTTGGGCCGACTGCGCCCTGGCCTGGAGCCTGCTGGCGCTCGGGTGGATCGACTGGCGCTGGATGATGCTGCCCGATGTGCTGACCTTGCCGCTATTGCTCGCGGGCCTGGGGCTGACGCTGGCAATGGAGCCGGTGGCGCTCGCCGACCACGCGGCCGGCGCCATCGCCGGATATGTCGGGCTGCGTGGGGTGGCACTGTGTTACCGTCTGGTGCGCGGCCGCGAAGGGATCGGCGCCGGTGACGCCAAACTGCTTGCCGCAGCCGGTGCCTGGCTTGGGCTTGCCGCGCTGCCGCTGGTCGTACTGATCGCGGCGTTGCTGGCGTTGGCGCTGGCAGGCGGACTTGCCCTGTCGGGTCGCAAGCTGCGTGCGACCACGGCGCTGCCGTTCGGGGTGTGCCTCGCGGCCGCATTGTGGCTGGTTTGGCTGCATGGCGATGGGATCATCGAGGTGGGAGGCATGGCATGGCCCGTCTGATCGCGCTGTTGGCGGCAGTTCTTGTGCTGTCACCTGTCGCACGGGCCCGCGCGGGCGAGATGCACACGATCTGTGGCGCGCCCTCGGTGATCGACCTGATGTCGCGCGAGTTGCGCAAGCGCGACTATTACGCGCGGATCGATCCGCGGTTGACCGAGGAGTTTCCTCAGAGCGCGGTCAACACGGTGATGTGCGGGGTCGCTGTGCGGACGCTGACCCATAATCCCGCACTGGCCGGCGACCTGCCGCTGGGGCTCTGCGAGGCGCACGCGTTTCAGGTGCGCGCGGTGCTGAACGGGTTCGTTGTGGTATATCTGCAGTAGAGGGTCGTGAGGGAGCGTCGTGAGGGAGACCGGCGCTGCCGAACGCAGTTGTCGTTGTGGGGGGCGTGTGGCAGCGGGGCGGGCCTTGCGATGACGCTGCGTGGCCAGTTGTGGCGAACAGTTCCCAGAGTAGCGATCGGACGATGACGGTCTTTTGCCGGAACGAACGTGGGTTCACGCTGATCGAGATGATCGTCGTGCTGGTCGTGATCAGCCTGCTTGTGGGGTTGGTGGTCTCGCATGGCCCGGCGCACAGCGAGCGGTTGGATCTTGATGCGGTGGCGGGCCGGGTGGTGGGGACGTTGCGTCAGGCCCATGCCCGCGCGATTGCCGAGGAACGGCCGGTGCTGGTGCGTTTTGCGCCGGGCGGCTATCGCCTGGATGGTGGCGTGATACTGGCCTTTCCGTCGGACGTGCTGCTTGCCGGGGATCAGGCTATCAGTTTTGCGCCGGATGGCGGATCGTCGGGCGGCGGCGTCGTGCTGCGCGCAGGGCAACGGCGGGTGACGATCAGCGTCGACTGGCTCACCGGGCGGGTGGGTGTGGCGGAAGCGGGGTAAGGCTGCGAGTTGGGGGCCGATGTGTCGTGGGGCCGCTTATACCAAGTGGCGGAATGATCAACTCTTCGGTGCTACCCCCCGGTCATGCCGGCGAAGGCCGGCACCCACGACTTGCCTTCGTTGCAGCAAAGAAAGTCGTGGATACCGGCCTGCGCCGGCATGACGGGGGTAGCGGCCCGTGCGTCAATGTTTAGGGCAATCAATCGCGTGCGAATTCGGCAAATTGCGTCGAGATCGGGCCGTCCTTCCATGCCAAAATCGGATCGGCAAATGTTCGCTTTCGGCCGAGCACGAGCCACGCGTCATCCGGCGATCCGATCTCCTGGTCAACCCGGAGCTGGGCTGGGTATCGGTGTGCGTAGTTCAGATAGACCAGACCGGAATCGTATCGGCCTTTGAGCAAACCGTCAGCAACCGTGTGAAGCGAACCAGTCGTGATTTTGGCTACCTGTTCCCATTTGCTGGTGTCTATGTATTCGGTCGTGGCGGGGTGCAGGTACGCCTATCGACCTCGGCTTGCTCACATCGGCCCGTGTCAGGACGGCTAGCGGCAGGCTGGGGGAGATGAAGGTATCGACGATGAACACCTCGCGGAAAAAGCGGCCAACGATATTCGGTGTGTCCGGGTGAACGGCGCATAGGATGAAGTAATCAGCTGCTCCATCGCGGATCGCCTCTACGCCCGCCGTGGCCGTATCCGAAAGACGCAGCGTCGCTGCATGAAGCTCGTGGAAGTCGATGTACTTTCGAGCGACGAATTCGTGATTCGTCCCGGGCGGACCCAATGTAGCGAAGATGATGGACGTCATGGGCGTGGTTCCAGCTTCATCGGATTTGGGTGATCAATACGCGCTCGTGAGGAGCTGAGCCTGGGCCAGGCTCGCTGGCGGTGGAAATGGCGACTGCCAAGGGGGCCAGCAGGGAACCTGGTACCAATGTCGAATTCATACCGGCGGACGAATGAGAGACTCTTCTGTGCTGCCCCCGTCATGCCGGCGCGGGCCGGTATCCACGACTTGCCTTCGTTGCAACAAAGAAATCGAGTAGGGACGCCCCTCGCGGAGCGCCCCTCTCACACCACCGGACGTACGGATCGCGTATCACGGCGGTTTCCGACAAGGTTCAGCGCGGCATTTTGTTGCCGCGTCAAGGCTCGTTCATGATCCCATGCCGCAGACGCTTGTGGCTCCTCAGTCGCCCCAGGTCCGGCTCCGCCTTCCCCGCTGGCGCCGTGGCGCAACGCGGCCTTCAGGGTTTCGTCGAGAAGGTCCCCTTGGTCCGCGCCGCCTTGCTGCCGCTTCACGTCCATCGATTGGTCCAAGCTGCTCCCTGCTTGTCGAATTCAGCCCTTCGCCCGGTTGCCCGGACTACTATGGCCTCTGCTGACTTCTCCCGGCCCATCGGAGGCCGTCGCCGGCCCCCTGCTCCGATCGTCTGGAGAGATCGGGAGATCTCCGAGGGTAAAACACTGATCCTTCCCTCGAGCGCTGCCGGATTTACCTGTGCGCGTGTCCGACTGGCCTTTGGGCTTCCCCGTCCACTGCCGGGTTACCCCACCGCACCGGCCTCGTATCCGGTTCCTGTTCGTCAGCTCCGAGTTTTGCCTCCGGCTTCCTCCCCACTCTGCATCGCTGCAACGCAGTTGCCTTCGGCTAACGGTTCCGGCCAATCGGCCCGTAGAGGACTTGCACCTCCGAGATCAGCGCCATGCCTGGCACACAGTCGTGGATGCCGGCCTGTGCCGGCATGACGGGGGACAGCGGCCCGTGCGTCAATGTTCAGGGCCGTTGGTATTAGACTTCACAATCATGACCGGTTCCTCGCTTGGTCGCCGGCCTGGACCGATCAGGCCCGAGCAACGAGACGTTCGGATTTTCCGCGGACGGAGCGATCTTGTTGGTGATCGACCTCCGGCGTCAACTGGAGGAACAGGATTTCATCACATGAGATTTCTTGGTTGTCGCCCTTGCGCACTCCCAAGTGGCTGTTCCGAATTCGACCCAATCTCTGCTGTTTCGCGCCCATCACTGCTACCGCGTCGAACGGCGCGGCGAGTTCAGCCCCACCGTTGACGGCGCGGCGCTCCGGTGGCCCGATGGAGGCGTAAGACCCAGGACCATGGAGGAAGATCGATGTCATTCTACCGAGGCATGACCTGCGAGAACGTGACCATCAAGGGCGACAAAGGAACGCCGATAACGGCTTACGTGGCCAAGCCATCCGGTCCTGGCCCGTTTCCGGGCGTCGTGCTGATCCACCATCTACCGGGCTGGAGCGAGCTCTACATCGAGACGACGCGCCGGTTCGCGCATCACGGCTATCTCGCGATCTGCGCCAACCTTTACGAGCGCGAGGGTGGCGGCAGCGACGGCAACCCCGACGACGTCGCCGCCAAGGTGCGCGCCGAGGGCGGCATTGCCGACAGCCAGATGGTCGGCGATACCGAAGCCGCCGTGAAGTGGATGCGCGCGCAGCCTGATCACAACGGCAAGGTTGGTCTCATCGGCTCCTGCTCGGGCGGCCGGCACGCCTTCATCTATGCCTGCCAGCGGAAGGACATCGATGCCTGCGTCGAACAATGGGGCGGCCGCGTGGTGATGGGCAAGGAGGAGCTCAACGCGAAGACGCCCGTCGCGCCGATCGACATGACGAAGGACCTGAGCTGCCCGCTGCTCGGCCTGTTCGGCAACGACGATCGCGCACCGAGCCCGGAGCAGGTGAACCAGCACGAGGCCGAACTCAAGAAGCCCGGCAAGAATTATGAGTTCCATCGCTACGACGGTGCCGGCCACGGGTTCTTCTATTGGCACCGACCGCTGTACGGCCTGAGCAGGCGATGGATGGCTGGAGCAAGATATGGGCTTTCTTCGGCAAGTATCTGGCGAAGTAGGAGGGCCGAACATGTGCACGTCGATCATCGAGGTCGTACGCGGAGGCCCACTTATTTCGCGAACTCGAAGTGATCCTGCAACCGGACTGGATCAACCGCCACTGCGACTCGCCATGGGTTTGCAGAAATTGGCGGTTTTCCGGCCAGCGACCATTGATCTCATCCTAACCAAGATGGCGCGCGCGGATGAGGATGATTACAGGACATTCGGCTGTTGCTCCAACAGGAATCTATTCAGGAGAGTTGCCTCACGGTGAAAATGCCCTTGTTGTGGAATTTCTGGCGTTCCTTTTCGCTCATGCCAGCAAGCAGACTGAGATCGTCTTTCTCAATGGCTTTTTGCCGACATCGGATTTGGAATTCACATTCGCCGCAATGCCGGTTCAAAACCAGGTCGGGTGGAGATGGGCTGGAAGAGCGATACTGCGATTCTCTCGATGCGTTTTCGCACACCGCCGGTCAGGGCGGAAATCTTCACCTTGAGCATGGCGTGGTTGTCGCCATAAATGATTTTGCCAAGGCTAACTTCACGTCCAAGTATTCGGAGAGCACAAGCGCATCGAAGGCCAGCAGCAGCTTCTCGTCTTTCCCGAGCTTGTTGGTGAACACATAGCGGATTGGTATAAACTGGCGATGCCCAGCCTGCTGGAGGAACAGGCTCAATCGCGTGAACGTTCTTCAGGTTGTCGGATGTTCTGAAACATCGAACCCCAGCCGGCACTTGGACGTTTTGAGGTTTTCCTGGGCGGGCGCTACGGCCCATTCTTCCTGCGGCACTTCAGATTGCAAGCGTTCAATTGCGGCAACGCGGTATCATTCATTTTGCCTTTGCACCCATTCGGCATAGACGTTACCTGGGGCTGGTTCGCCGGTGAATCTGAGCCAGCATTTGGTCGGGCATTTGAGATGGGCATGAAAAAGCGAAGGCGTGATTTTCATACAAAGAAATTACGCCATCACATCAAAATGGTATCAAGATTCTGCCCTCTTTAAAACTTAGCGGTTTATCAAACCTTCCAAACCACCTCACTTTACTGCACATTTACTGCACTGTTTCGCAAGCCATTGATAATCA
>CAWGZJ010000023.1:0-45232 GCA_963826975.1 uncultured Alphaproteobacteria bacterium
GCCAATAAAGTGGTAGGTCATGGTCCCGTCGGTGTTCTTGTCCACCTGCGTCACCACGACTTGCAGCGCGTGCGCCGGCACAACGGCGGCGATCGCCAACCCGGAGGTCAGCAACAGTGCAGCTCCAAGAATTTTCAGCACTTGAGTTCTCCAGATATGCAACAACACACCACAGCAAATGCGCCCGGGTGCGTAAAAATAAAATATGAATTGGACGCCGTGTTCATCGATTTATACCAGCGGCCGAAAGTCCCAACTCTCCACCCGTCATGGCCGACCCCGGCGATCACGCAGCCATCCGTCGCAGTCGTGCGCGGATGGCCGGGTGAAGCCCGGCCATGCCGCTCGACGAATGGCCAATCTCAACTCGCCAGGGCGTAGCCCGCATGGCCCACGGCGTGCTCCTCGGTCACCATCAGGTTGGGCAGCAGCCGCAGCAGCCGCTCCTGGGTCGCCGGGGTTGCGCGGGTCAGCGGCAGCCGCACATCGTCGCCGCACAGGCCAAGATGGCTCAGCGCGGCCTTCACCGGGATCGGGTTGCTCTCCACGAACAGCGCGGTGTGCAGCGGATGCAACAGGTCGCGCACCGCGGCGAAGGCGCGCCGATCGCCACTGTCCCATGCGCGATGCAGCATGGCACACACCGCCGGCGTAACGTTCGCGGTGACCGAGATGCACCCATCGCCCCCCATGGCGCGATAGCCCGCGGCGGTGGCGTCATCACCGCTGAGCTGCACCAGGCCGTCGCCGCACAGCGCGCGCAGCCGAGGCGGGCGCGACAGGTCCGCGGTCGCGTCCTTGATGGCGACGATCAACTCGGCCTCGAACAGCCGCGCAACGGTCTTGTCGGCGATCGCCACGCCGGACCGCCCGGGCACATCGTAGAGCACCACCGGCAGATCGGCGCAGTGCGCGATCGCGCGGATATGCGCCGCGATGCCGTCCTGGGCCGGCTTCACATAGGGCGGCACCGCGCACAGCAATGCGTCGGCCCCGGCATGCACCGCGGCCTCCGCCAGCGCCAGCGCGACTGTGGTCGAGGATGCGGTGCAGCCCGCGATCACCGGCGTCTTCCCGGCGGCGACCTCTGCTACCAAAGCGACCGCGCGGGCGAACTCAGCCATCGACAGCGACTGCGCTTCACCGGTGCTGCCGCAGACCACCAGCCCGGCGGTGCCGTGCGCAATCTGGCGGGCGGCCAGTCGCCTCAGGCCCGGCTCGTCGATCTGAGTGTCCCTGAACGGCGTGACCAGCGCAGTCAACGACCCGCGGATACGTTGCACCAGCGGGGGCGCGAGCGAGGGCATCGGATGAGGCATGGATTGTGGCATGAGATCAGGCATGCGAGCTCTCCGTTCAGGCGTGAAGCTGTCGGCCGAAGCCGGGCATCTCGGCGTTCAGCACCAGCTCATCGCCGGACTGCCGCGCCACGATGGCGGTGTAGCCGTGGATTCGAAGCATGCGCGTGATCTGCGCGACCAACTGGCGCCCGGCCAACGCGCCAACCCGCAGCACCAGGCGTCCGGCCGGCAGCAACGCCCGGCGCGCGTGACCCAGCACGCAGGCGAGCCACTCGATCGACGGCGCTTCCGGCACCACGACCAGGCTGACGCTGTGTGCCTCCGGGCGCTTGTCCATGCGCAGCAGCGTCACCGAGCGCGCCCCGCGGCGCAGCATGTCGCACATGACCTCCAGGCCATGCGGGCCGATGACCAGCACCTCCTCGTCCCGCACGTCGCGTAGCGCCGCGCGCATCGCGCGCGCGGGATCGATTGGCGGGGTACATTGCTTATCGGGCAGGATGGGTTTCTCGGGCAGCACGGCACGCAGGCGGGCCCGGCCGCCGGCACGCGGATACGTCGACATGCGAGATATCTCCTTGGCGCGGCGCTGCTTGAGATCGCGGGAAAGCGGCGCGCCGCGCACCGGGGTTCCCGTGGGGCCGGATCGAGCGAAAATGCGGCCCGCTTCCGGTGTACGACGGCGTTGGCCGTCGCTTGCAGATTGCTTCATGGCGGCACGAAAATGGGCGGCGACCCGCTAAGCGCTCAATCGGGTTCTGTGCGGGGGTGCGTTGCCGCGCCATAAAGGCGGCGCTACGCGTTCCCCGCCAGACGCACTGCGAGTGTCGTGGCGATCAACATGGCCTATCCAGCAGGTCCCGCTTCAGCGTCAGGCGCTAAGCGCAGTCATCGAGGCCAGGGAGTCCATATAGTCCCGCCATTGCACGATCTTACGGTGTTCGATGGTGACGACCGAGATGAAGCGGTTGTCGTACGCGGCGCCGTTCCTGACTATCTGTACCATGCACCTCGTATTCGAGAACTACGACACGAGGATCCTGGCATCGATTCGTAATGAGCGCATCTGCTCCACGCAGGACGATATTGTCGCCATATCCCGCATACAGCTTCACCAGCGCCTCACGACCCGCAACCCGCCTGGGCCATCCAGCGATAATATATCGAAACTCGAACACCGCGTGGTCGGCAATAGTATCAAAATAATGGTCGCCATCAACCAGACCGGCCAGCCCCTCCTGGACTATGTCGAAGAAAGGGTTAAGCGCTGAATGGGTTGCGTACTTGGGACCGGTCACGACGTCTCTTCCAGGCTATAGCGGCGACAGTGCTCGAGATATGCGGCTTCGTGGCTGGCGATCAAGGCTACGACGCTCGACCATAACCACGACGGCGCATCCAGTCGCTTCGACCGGCTGCGGCCCAGCTCGGCACGCCACTTCCGGCGCGCCGGCGCATCCATCTGCTCACCGTGCGCCTTGCCCACGACAAACGCCAGGAAACGCGCGGCCTTCATCGCTTCCTCCCGCGTGAGCTGGTCGATTTCCAGCTTAAGGTCCTGCGGCAGCAACTCGCGCACGAACACGGATCGTTCCAATAAGTGCTCGGCACCCATGCGCTCGCCTAAATGCGGGGACAGGTGCTGTGTGCCCTCCACCACGCGTTCCGCGTTGTCCCTGGGCATTTTGACCTTCGCATGTCTGGGCGCTGCTGCCTGGACGGCCTCCTTCACATCCATCAGGCAAAGGCCGCCGGTTTTGGGCTGCTCGCCGATGACGCGCAGCAGGACTGCGAAACGGAGCCGCCCCAGGGAACTGCAACCCTTGACCCAATACGCGGCATCGCGCACCTCGACGACCGCATCATCATTCCGCGACCGAAGGGAGGTCGCAAGCTTGCGCAGCCGCTCGGTGTCGAATAGCTGCTCGACGGCCCGCCGTTCCGCGGCAGACAGCGGCCAGAACCGTTTCCCAAGCGGGATTGTCGGCTTCTGGTCCTCGATGCGTTCGTTCGCAAGTTGCTTCCAGGTCCGCCTCGTCGCCTGCCGCATCACGACGCGGACGGATTCTGGTCGGTGATCACGCAAGTCGAGATCCGCGGCATCTTCGCCCAGCGCAGCATCGTAACCCCGAATGATCTCCTCAAGCATTCTGGCCGTCGTGACGCCGGGCAGGTCCGAGCCGCGCGCCGCCATGGCAAGTGACAAGCCAAGCCGGATCAGATCATGGGTCGGATTGCCGATCACTGTCTGGTCCAGGTCGCGGATCTGGATGGCAATCTCGCCGTCCCCATTGGCGACTGGTCCGAGGTTGCCGAAATGGCAATCCCCGCAGATCCAGATCGGCGGCCCTTCGGGTGCGGCGTGGCCCTCCTTGCTGTCCAGCCACTCGTAGAATTTGGCGGTGCTGCCGCGGACAAAGGCCTGGGCCGAACGCGCCATTTTCAGGTTACGGCGATGCGCCAGAATGGCTTGCCGATCGTCGGGATGTTCGGGGATGCGCGCTGATGGCGTCATTTGAACCGACATTCAAACGATGGGTCGCCCAGGTATCGGGCGGGCGCCGTCCGTCATACGACCTCCGGCACCGCGTCCTCGCCCATCTTCACGTCGTGCGCCTCCACGCCGAAGCCAACCAGCACGGCGATCACCACCGCCACCGTGCCGGCCACGCCGGCCAGCGCCCAACTGTAATTGTGGTCCATCAACTCGCCGATGCTGGCCTGCAGCGTCGCGTTGTAGGACGCCAGCAAATTGCCGAGTTGATACACCACGCCCGGGAACGTTGCGCGGATGCTCGGCGGCGACAGCTCGTTCAGGTGCGCCGGGATCACGCCCCAGGCGCCTTGCACGCAGATCTGCATCAGGAAGGCGCCGATGCCCAGCATCAGTGCGGTGTCGCCGAATGCCCACAACGGCAGCACCAGCAGCGACAGCAACGCCGCCAGAACGATCGTCACCCGCCGGCCGATGCGTTGCGACAGCGCGCCGAACAGGATGCCGCCGATCACCGCGCCGGCGTTGTAGGTCAGCGCGATGGTGGTGATGGTGGCGTGATCGAAATGGTGCTGCACGCCCAGGAAGATGTTGGGGTAGATGTCCTGCGTGCCGTGGCTGAAGAAGTTGAACGCGGTCATCAGGATCACGGCATAGATCGTCAGTCCGACATGCCGGCGCAGCACCGAAACGATGGACGGTCGGGGCGCGGCCTGGCGTGCCGTCCAGTCAGGACTTTCCGGCACGTTGCGGCGGATATACAGCACCAGCAGCGCCGGCGCCGCGCCGAGCATGAACAACCCGCGCCAGCCGACCAGCGGGTAGGCCCCGTAGAACGCCAGGGTGGCGAGGAAGTAGCCGCCGGGATAGCCCGATTGCAGCAGGCCCGAGACCCAGCCTCGCCATTTCGGTGGAATGGTTTCCATGGTCAGCGAGCTGCCGATGCCCCACTCGCCGCCCATGGCGATGCCGAACAGTGCGCGCAGCACCAGGAAGCTGGTCAGCGTCGGGGCGAAGCCGGACAGCAGTTCCAGGACGGAGTAGCTCAGCACGCTGATCATCAGCAGCGGCCGGCGGCCGTAACGGTCGGCCAGCCGGCCGAAGATGACGGCACCGAGGGCGCGCATCGCCAGCGTCAGGGTGACCGCGACGGTCACCGCGGTGATCGACACACCGAATTCCTTGGCGATGTCGCTGAACACGAAGACCATGATGAAGAAGTCGAACGCGTCCAGCATCCAGCCTAGGAAGCTGGCGATGACCACTTTGCGCGCGCGATCGTTGTCGCTCATTGCGTTTCCCCCTTGATCTGCTGCCAGCCGGCGAAACGATCGACCCTCCGGCGCCCGACCCGGGGGCCGGCACGCCGATGGGTATCGTTACGGCGGGTATCGTTACGGCGCCAATCATTCGCACACCCGGAATGACCTGCCATCGGCCGGCCGGAATCGTCCGGTCTAATACCAGCGGCCGAAAGTATTGACCTACGCCGCCCACCCCTCGTCATGGCCGGCCCCCGGGTCAAACGCCCGAGGACAGGCTCCGGCCGGCCATCCACGACTTTGCTTGCCGCACGAAGGCAAGTCGTGGATGGCCGGCCGGAGCCTGTCCTCGGGCGCTTGACCCGGGGGCCGGCCATGACGGGTGGAGAGTTGGGACTTTCGGCCGCTGGTCCAAGACCGCGCCGATCCGCAATCCGCGCCACTACCGGATCATTCCGCCACCCAAGGCAGGCGGCCGCCGCCAACCGCCCACTACTCATTCTCCGCCACCCGCACCGCGCGCGGCGTCGCGGCGATCAACTGGTCATGCGAAGCCGGACGATCGGGCAGGATGAACCCGAGCGCCGCATAGTCGGTGATCCCCATCTGTCCCGACGGCGGCCACCACATCCGCACCACGCTCCAGTCGTTGGCAGCCGAAACGTCAATCACCGGCTGGTCCTCGGTGACACGGTGGTGCACCCAGTTGGCCTGCGTCACCAGCACCTGGCGCGCGGACATCACCCGCGTGACCACCGCCACGTGCCCGTCGGGCAGCCGGCTGGAACGCCGCAGCAGCAGTATGCCGCCCACCGCCGGGCTCGACGTGCGTTGGTAGCGGCCCTCGGCCTGCTGCCACCAGTCCTCGGCGCCGCCGCTCAATTGCACCCCGGTGAGGGCCCGAGCGAACGGGGCGCACTCCACCGGTGCGCTGACGCCCACGTAGTCGCCAACCCGCGCCCCACCCCCCGACCCGCACGCCGACAGCGCGCAAAGCCCCAGCATCCACAGCACGGCACGCAGGCGAGACACGATTCGTCCACCTTTCGGAGGTTTCCGGGGTGTTTATCATCTTTTACCTTAAGAGAATGCAATAGAGCACTGATCACGCGCCACGACGCGTCGCGAGCAACGAGAACGACAGCGGCAGCCAGGGCTTGTCGGGCCACCGATAAAGGCCCTGCGCGTCCCTCATCAGGCACTCGAACATGCGCCAGGTGACGCTGTCGTGCTCGTGCAGCCAGTCGAGCGTCAGCCCGGACGCGATCAGGGTGGTGACCAGTTCGCCTAGCGGATGGATCCAGTTGTAGGTGCGCGAGTGCGCCAGCCGTGCCTCGGGATCCATGTAGTCGCGCGTGTCGTCGTTCGGGATCGGGTCGCGCACGAAATAGGGGGCGAAGAAGCCTGGCCGGCCCTCGGCTGTGGGGATTTCGTCGTCGAGCACGTAGGCGGTCGGGTGGCCCTCGGCGAGATACAATTGCCCGCCCGGGCGCAGCACCGCGGCGACGATTTTCGTCCATCGCGGGATGTCCGGCAGCCAGCACAAGGCACCCCAGGTGACGAACACCAGGTCGAACCCGTGCGGCAACGGAACCGCCTGCGGCGTGTCGTAGACGTCCGCCTCGATGAACCGCGCGCGGTCCGCCAGGCCGAGTTCATCGGCCAACGCCCGCGCCGCCGCGATTGCGGGCGTGGAGAAATCCAGCCCGACCACCGTCGCACCCTGCTGCGCCAGGCGCAGTGTGTCGGCACCGAAATGGCATTGCAGATGCAGGACGCGCTTGCCGGCGACTGGAGGCAGTTCGGCCTGCTCGATCGCGCACAGCCGTCCCCGCCCAGCCCGCAGGTCCGCCAGGGTGTAGCCGCGCGGGCCGAGATGCACGCCGACCCGTTCGTCCCAGTTCGCGCGATTGGAGCGCTGCCACTCCGGCTCGGACATGTTCTCCTTCTCCGTCAACCGTTTTGCACCCACCGGCCCAGCCCCCGCCATGCCGGCCCTGCCCCCCGTCATGCCGGCGCAGGCCGGTATCCACGACTCATATGAGGTGTCCCCCGTCAAGTGGAAATTCGCTCATCTCGTGGTTTTCCCTTCCGTGGTCAGTTGCTGCCCACGGGTGCTTAAAGGGCACCCCGGCGCCTGGCTTGGGTGGTGATGCCGGGGTCAAGTCCCGCCGCCCGCTTGCGGGTGCGCGCAGCGCAGGACTTGAGGCCGGCATCACCACCCAAGCACAATCGTTCGTGTCGTTCGGCGGCGATCGGTCCTGCTCGCAGCTTCACTCCGCCCTATCGTCCAGATGCAAGTCCCAGCCCTGTCGGTCATGCGGCGTCGCGCCACATCAACTCATATCCGGTCGCCACTCAGAGTGGCTGCACCATAAACCCCCATGCTTGGGGCAGCGGGCTGGGCGATCGGGACCATTCTTTCATTACGGCGTTTTTCAGCCCGTCGTGGATGCGGTCCCGTGCCCTGGACTTCGGCGAGCTGATCAGGCCCGACCGAACCTCGGTGTGTCTGTCATCGCATGGCGCGGTGTTCCTTCATCGTTTCGTCCCGCGTTCCGCTCACGCGGCCTTCAGCACGGCACCTTGCGGCACCACGCCGTGCTTGACGTAGCGCCACAGCGCGACGAGCAGCTTGCGCGCCAGCGCAACGATGGCGATGCGCTTCACGCGCGCGCCTTGGCCCTTGATCCGCTTGTGGAACCACTGCGTCAGCGTCGAGTCGGGCTGATGGCGCTGCCACGACCAGGCGAGCTCAATGAGGATCGTCCGCAACCGCCGGTTCCCGGCTTTGGAGATGCCCTGTTCGCGCTCCGCGCCGCCACTGGACCACGGTGTCGGCGCGATGCCGGCGAACGACCCCAACTGGCGTCGATTGTCGAAGTCTCTGTTCAGACACTCCAACGACAGCACTGTGGTAAACTCCGGCCCGATCCCGCGCAGCCGCAACAGCAACGGCGCGGCCGCCATTTCGGGCGGCGCGGCTGTCGCGGCCTCCGGCGCCGTGTCTGGCGCCGCAGCTACCCGCGCGGCACGCAGCAGCGCGTCACGTTCCGCCTCCGCCGCCTTGATCTGTTCGCACAGCAACTCAAGCCGCAGCAGGATCCGCTCGATCGTCGTATGAAGGTGCGGCGGCAGCGCGCGTCCATCGCCGGTACGCAACGTCTGCAGCACTTGCCGCGCGTCCTTCTGCAACGGCTTGAACCCGGCAATCCCCTGGTTGGCAAGCAACCCGCCGATCCGGTTGCTCAGCCGCGTCCGCTCGCCTACCAGCTCGCCGCGTTCACGCGACAGGCGGCGAATATCCTCCTGCGCCACACTCGGCGGCACCACCATCGAACACACGCCAACTTCACCGTCCAGCCACGACGCCAGGCTGCGCAGCAGCTTCTCGCCATCGATCCGGTCGGTTTTCGCGTTCCGCTTGCGCTGTGGGCCAAGGATCGAGGCCGCGTCCACCACGTGGCTCTCGACCCCCTGCGCCTCCAGCCAGCGATGCAGGCAGAACCCATCCAGCCCGGCCTCGTAGATACTCACGATCCGCACCGGCCGGCCGGTGCGCCGCTCCGCTTGCTGGCGCTGCGCCGTCAGCAGGCTCAACACCTTCTCCGTGTCGCGCGCTGCAACCGTGAAGCGCGACAGCTTCGCGCTGCCCGGCGCGCGGACGGTCAGCACCCACTTGCTCTGGCTCAGTTCAAACGACACCAGAAGTCTGGCAATCTCCGCCGTGGTGGCGGTCGGGTGGTCTTGCGGTCGGGTCTCGATACGCATCGCTTGCTCCCTCGTGCTGTGGGACGCATACCGAACCCGATCCAGCGCCCGGTCGCCACTACCACCGGCATGGGTTCTTCCTTTCGTGCGACCAGTGAAGTCGTGGATATCCGCGTTGCCCCGTCGTGACGGCAGGCACCACCCGTGGGCCAATCGTTACTGCCGCCGGTATGACCCGTCACGCGGGCGATCCATACCCCCCACCCCCCGGCGTTTCGATCACGAACGCATCGCCCGGCGCAAGCTCCGCGCTGTCGGTGCCGGTCAGCAACTCGTGCCTGCCATTGGCGCGTTCGACCCACTGGCGCCCCGCCGCACCGTCCTCGCCGCCTTCCAGCCCGAACGGTGCGACGTTACGCCGGGACGCAACGATCACCGCCGTCATCGCCTCCAGAAACCGGATACGCCGCACCGAGCCATCGCCGCCGCGCCACTTCCCGTCCCCGCCCGATCCGCGGCGAATACCAAAGTGCTCCAGCCGCACCGGGTAGCGCAGTTCCAGCACTTCGGGATCGGTCATCCGCGTGTTTGTCATGTGCGAGTGGATCGCCGAGGTCCCATTGAACCCCGGCCCCGCCCCGGTGCCGCCGCAGATCGTTTCATAATACTGCCGATGCGCGTCGCCAAAGATGAAATTGTTCATCGTCGCCTGGCTGCAGGCGATCGACCCCAGCGCGCCGAACAGTGCGTTGCAGGTGGCCTGCGACACTTCCGTATTGCCCGCCACCACCGCGGCGCCCGGCTCCGGCGACAGGAACGTGCCGGACGGAATGATCAGCTTGATTGGCTTCAGGCAACCATCGTTCAGCGGAATATCGTCGCCGACCAGGCAGCGGAACACATACAGCACCGCGGCGCGCGTGACCGCCGGCGGCGAGTTGAAGTTGGCCTCGTCCTGCCTGCCGGTGCCGGTGAAATCCACCACCGCGCTGCGGCTGGCGCGATCGACGCTGATCGCCACCTGCAACGGTTTCCCGTTGTCCATCGTGTAGCTGAAGCTGCCGTTGCCAATCCGGTCCAACACCCGGCGCACCGATTCCTCGGCGTTGTCCATCACGTGGCGCATGTAGGCGCTGCACCATGTCCCAGCCGAACTGCGAGACCACGCGCTGCAACTCCTGCACGCCCTTCTCGTTGGCGGCGACCTGCGCCTTGATGTCGGCGACATTCACATCGGGACTGCGCGCCGGGTATTTCGCGCCGGCCAGCAGTGCGCGGAATTGCGGTCTCGCGGAAATGCCCGCCATCGACCAGCAGGAAGTCGTCGATCACCACGCCTTCCTCCTCCAGCGTGCGTGACCCGGGCGGGGTGGAGCCCGGCGTGATCCCGCCGATATCGGCGTGGTGCCCGCGCGAGCCGACGAAGAACAGGATCGATCTTTCCCGTCGGCCGTCGAACACCGGCGTGATCACCGTCACGTCCGGCAGGTGCGTGCCGCCGTTATACGGATTGTTCAGCGCCACCACGTCGCCCGGCTTCAACGTCTTGCCGCGCAGGCGCAGCACCGTGCGCACGCTCTCGCCCATCGCGCCCAGATGCACCGGGACATGCGGCGCATTCGCCACCAGCCCGCCCTCGGCATCGAAGATCGCGCAGGAGAAATCCAGCCGCTCCTTGATGTTCACGCTCATCGACGTGTTCTGCAGCACCGCGCCGGTTTGTTCCGCAACGTTCATGAACAGGTTGTTGAACAGCTCCAGCAGCACCGGGTCAGGCCGGCCCGTCCCGGCCGCGACACGCGAAGGCAGCGGCGAGGTGCGGCGCAACGTCATATGATCCAGCTTCGTGATCTCCGCGGTCCAGCCCGGTTCCACAACGGTGGTCGCATTCGCCTCGCGGATCAGCGCCGGGCCGGCAATACGGTCGCCGGCCAGCAGCGCAGTGCGGTCGAACACCGGCGCATCGTGCGCCTGGCCGCCCGAGAAGATGCCGACCTGATCGATCGCCACCGGCGCGCCGGTCTCGCGCGCGGCCAGCGTCGCCTCCTGCACCACATCCCCCGGGCAGGTCGCTTCAACCGCCACCGCCTCGACCACCAGCGAGCGATCGGGCGTGGCGAAGCCGAAGCGCGCACGGTGCGCCGCGGTGAAATCGGCAACGATCCGATCCAGCGTGGTCAGGCCGACGATCAGCGCCGCCTCGGTGCCGGCGTAGCGCAGATGCAGGCTGCTCTCGACGTTGATGCGCGCGGGATCGGCGCCCTGGTTGGCCAGCGCCGCGCCGGCATCCACCGCCAGCCGGTCGGCCAGCGCCTCCAGGTCCGGCATGGCATCGGCCGTCAGCGGCACTTCCACCGCCTGCTCGCGCATCACCGCCTGGTCGGCCAGCCCCATGCCATAGGCCGACAGCACCCCGGCGAACGGATGGATGAACACCGTCTCCATGCCCAGCGCGTCGGCGACCAGGCAGGCGTGCTGCCCGCCGGCGCCGCCGAAGCATTGCAGCGCGAAGCGCGTGACGTCGTGGCCCTTCTGCACCGAGACCTGCTTGATCGCGTTCGCCATGTTGGCCACGGCGATGCGCAGGAACCCCTCGGCTGCCTCGTGCGGCGAGCGCGGCTGGCCGGTCGCGTGCGAAATCTCCTGCGCCAGCGCGGCGAATTTTTCCCCGACCACGTCAGCGTCCAACGGCCGGTCGCCGCCGGGCCCAAAAATCGCCGGGAAATGCGCCGGCTGGATTTTCCCCACGCAGACATTCGCGTCGGTCACCGTCAGCGGCCCGCCGCGCCGGTAGCACGCCGGTCCCGGATCGGCGCCCGCGCTGTCCGGCCCGACGCGCAGCCGCGCCCCGTCGAAATGCAGGATCGACCCGCCACCTGCCGCCACCGTGTTGATCGCCATCATCGGCGCCCGCATGCGCACGCCGGCCACCTCGGTCTCGAACGCGCGCTCGAACCCGCCGGCATACAGCGCGACGTCGGTCGACGTGCCACCCATGTCGAAGCCGATGATGTTGTCCAACCCCGCCATGCCAGCGGTGCGCGCGGCGCCGACGATCCCCCCGGCCGGACCCGACAGGATGGCGTCCTTGCCTTGGAACGCGTGCGCCTCGGCCAGCCCGCCGTTCGACTGCATGAAATACAGCCGAGTGCCGGCCAGCTCCGCCGCCACCTGATCCACATAGCGCCGCAGGATCGGCGACAGATAGGCGTCCACCACCGTCGTGTCGCCGCGCGGCACCAGCCGCAGCAGCGGGCTGACGGCGTGGCTGGCCGAGACCTGGGTGAACCCGGCCTCGCGCGCCAGTTCGGCCAGGCGCTGCTCGTGCGCCGGGTATTTCCAGGCATGCAGCAGCACGATGGCGCAGGCGTTGATGCCGGCCTCGCGGGCGTGGGCGAAATGCCGGCAGGCGGCGGCCTCGTCCAGCGTCTCGATCTCCTCGCCGTCGATGCCGACGCGGCCGCCGACCTCAACGACCTGCTCGTACAGCATGGTGGGCAGGGTGATCGCCAGGTCGAACAGCCGCGGGCGCGCCTGGTTGCCGATCCGCAGCGCGTCGGCAAAACCGCGGTTGACCACCAGCAGCACGCGCTCGCCCTTGCGCTCCAGCAGCGCGTTGGTGGCGACGGTGGTGCCCATCTTCACCGCCTCGATCAGGCCCGGCGGGATCGGCTGGTCGAGCGCGACGCCCAGCACCGACTTGATGCCGGCGAGCGCGGCGTCGCGGTAGCGCCCGGGGTTCTCGCTCAGCAGCTTGTGGGTCGTCAGGCGGCCGTCCGGATCGCGCGCGACGATATCGGTGAAGGTGCCGCCGCGGTCGATCCAGAACTGCCACATAAGGTCCACTCCGAGAGATGCCGCACCGGCAATAGCAGTGGCGCCGGGCCGTCGGCTAGGCACCGCGCGCCAGGGTATCGTCCGGCCAAGGATGGTCGGGGCCATATTGGTCGTGCTTCTCCCCCTCCCCCTGAGGGAGGGGGCTGGGGGGAGGGGTCGGCGCCAGTATCGCACCAAAGGTCCCAACCGCACCGACCCCTCCCCCCAGCCTTGGTCCGCTTCGCGGCCCAAGCCCGCGAGGGGAGCGAGAGTAATAACGTGCGGCCGCGACCGTTTGTCGAAACTCTCGCGTCCGTCGCCGTCGGCCCGGCCAGGCGCCCGCCGGCCGCCAATCGCCCCGCGGCACCTGCCCGCCAGCCGTGAGGGCGTCGGGCGCGCGCCGTTCCCACGGTTCACCGGACCAGCCTCGGCAGAGGCGAGAGTCCCGTGGCGCCAAACCTCATTCACCGCGGCGACATCGACTGCGTCCTCCATCCACCTCGGTTCCGCGGAACCGCACCGGCTGCTTTTGCGGCCGCACCAGCCGCGACGTGTCCGCACCTGCCGCAGCTTTGGGGCGCCATGTGGAGGCGGCCGCGGCAACGCGCGGAACGTACCGTCCAGCAGACCGCCGCGGAGGCAGGACGGCGGCGTCACATCGCGGATCACGTCCGGGGTGATTCCGTTCCCTGGAAGCGGCATGCGAAAAGCCCCGGTCTGGAACTGATTGACTTATATGGAGCAGGCAGAGCCGCAGGCCGATCGCTTTGAGATAGTTGGTGCATTGCATCCGCGCCCGGATCAAGGGCTACGGCAGCAAGCAAGCCATCGGTTACAGCGTCTCACTGACTGGACACAACGTTTCACTGAGAGAAAGCAAATGGCGCTGCGCGCAAGGTCACTTCGGCCAGCGCACCAGCCACCAGCATGAAGCGCCATTGCTGTCTATTCCGTGAAATTCTGTACCACTAACCCTAAAAATCCCCTCAATTCGCGAATATTATCGTTATGCTGCCAGCTTTGCCAGTGTGTTAGCGTTGATGTTTCGTCCGATTATCAGTATTGTGAAACATCATGGCAGGCCAAAAATCTGGGACCAATAAAACTGCTACGGCGATTCTCGCGCTGTTAGAACCAGACTGACCGGCCTTACAGCACGGTAAGCACGCCCTGGCAGCCCGTGTGGCGTGGCTACAGACCATCAATCAGAACAGGCGCCACATGGGCGCCCGTTGCCGACTTGCCGGTGTGGCAGCCTGTCAGGAAGAGGTGCGCGCGCGGCTTCCCTCATCTGGGAGGCAGGAAGCCAGTCAACCACACAAGGAGCGTCGCAGTTGCCCAGATGGCAACGCCAGCAACGGCGCCGAGTAGCCCGAAGAAGATAATTCCGCCGTGGCGCTCGCCCGTCATCTTGGCGACGACCATGCGCTTCTCAGGACTGTCCGGCCCGGCCTCCCTGATCATCTCGCGAGCATGCGTGAAGCTTCGCTCGGTCCGCCGTTTGATGGAGCCGGCGCCGAGAATCGCCCCGATGACAATCCAGCCACCGAGACTCCAGAAATTCAGCACCCTACGCCATCCCGAACACTGGCAGCCCGTCCAACCCTGTTTACCACCCGCGTGGTGGCAGAGATGGCAACAGCGCTTCGCGCCAACCGCACGACCGTCGTGCTCCGCCCCTGTTCCGGTCGTGCCCCATAACGGCGCTGATCCCGCGTCGCCCGCCGGTGCCGCGGCGGCGCCGTAATGACACGAAAATATGCTGCCGCGGCGCTCAGGCAGCCACCCGGCTCCTCGCATCCAAATGCGCGATCAGCGCGGGAATCTCCGCGGCCGGCAGCGGCTGGCTGAACAGGTAGCCCTGCACCTCGCTGCACCGCTCCCCCTGCAGCGTCGCAAGCTGTTCGGTCGTCTCGACACCCTCGGCGATGACGGACATGCCCAGCGCGCGGCCAAGATCCACAATCGTGTGGATGATCGCCAGCGCATCCGGCTTGACCCCAAGGTCGCGAATGAACGAGCGGTCGATCTTGATCGTGTCGAACGGAAAGCTTCGCAGGTAGCCGATCGACGAATACCCGGTGCCGAAATCGTCCAGCGAAATGCTCAGCCCGAGACTCTGCAACTGATCGAGAATCTTCAACGTCGCCGGCGTGTCCTGCAGCAGCACCAACTCGGTGATCTCCAGCTTGAGGCGTTCCGCCGGCAATCCCGAGGCTTTCAGCGCGCCGCGAATGGTCGCCACCAGGCGCGGGTTCTTGAATTGCGCCGGCGACAGGTTGACCGCCACGGTGGTGGCACTCGGCCAGCTTGCGGCCTGCCGGCAGGCTTCCTGAACAATCCAGTCGCCCAGCGGTACGATCAGCCCGATCTCCTCGGCCAGCGGGATGAATTCCATCGGCGGAACGAGGCCACGTTCCTGGTGGCGCCAGCGGACCAGCGCCTCAAGACCGTTCAGCGCATAGGTCTGGGTGTCCAGAATCGGCTGAAAGAACAGTTCAAACTCGTTGTTCGCCACGGCCCGACGCAGGTCCGTCTCCAGCGCGTGGCGCGCCTGCACCTCGGCGTTCATGATCGGCTCGAAAAATCGGTAGGTTCCGCGACCATCCGCTTTCGCGCGATACAGCGCCATATCGGCACTCTTAAGCAACGTCTCGGCGTCGGCCCCGCGGCGCGTGTCCAGCGCGATGCCCACGCTGGTGCCAACCGTGACCTGATGGGCCCCCAACTGGAACGGCCGGCCAAGCGCCTCGATCAGTCGTTCCGCCAGCGAAGTGGCCTGATGCGGCTGCTCGGCGCCGATTTGCACGATGGCGAATTCGTCGCCGCCGAGCCGCACCACGGTATCCTCCTCGCGCACCGCGGCACGCAATCGATCCGCCGCGGCGCACAGCAGCGCATCGCCAACCGGATGGCCGAACGTATCGTTTACGTTCTTGAAATGATCGAGGTCCAGGCACAGCACCGCCAGGCTGTCGCCCCGCGCGCCATGATCCAATTCCTGCACCATTCGCTCACGCAGCAGCAGGCGGTTCGGCAATCCGGTCAACGCGTCGTGCCGCGCCATGTACGCCAGCCGCGCCTCGGCCTCGCGCCGTTCCGTGATGTCCTCGTGGGTCGCCACCCACCCGTGATCCGGCATCGGCCGGTGATGGATGGAAATGACCCGGCCGTTCTTCAGCTCGACGATGGTGTCGTTGGGCTCGGCGGAAACCGCGATCGAGTCGCGCCACGTCAGATACTCGTCGCGGCTCATTTCGGGGAACGCTCCGGACGCGAACCGCAGGTCGACGATCTGCGTCAGCGTGGCTCCCGGCTGGATCGACTCCGCAGACAGATTGTAAATCTCGGTATAGCGTCGGTTGGCCAGGATCAATCGCTGCCTGCCGTCGAAAAAGCAGACGCCCTGCGTCAGGTTGTTGAGCGCCACATCGAAGCGGTGGTTCTGGATCTGCAGCTCACGCGCCGCGTGGCCGAACGCAGGCAGGGCGCGGATCCAGGCGGCGGCGCAGGCCGAAGACAGACGGCGGAACAGGTTCGTCAATGGGCACCTTGCGGGCAGGCAGGCAACGGGCGAGCGGATCGGCACGGATCGTTTTTGGGTTGCCTGACCCCAATACACGAGGTGAGGTATCCAAATGGTTACCAAGGAACATACCGGGATAATTGCCTTATCGGGCCGACCTCGCCGCCCGTCCCGGCCGCCTGTTGTCGACCGCCGTCGCCCGTCACCCGTCACCCGTCACCCGTCACCCGTCACCCGTCGCCCGTCGCCCGTCGCGACAAGTTCGATCCGCGCCGCGGCGGCGCGAGACAACGGGGACCACACACCGCAAAAATACTGTGAAATCTCAAAATTTGTTCATCCAATCTCATCGACCAAGACCGCGTGACGCGCTAGTCTCCACAAACCTTACCGCGCATTGGCGCCACCGGGCCGCCAGGCACATCGGGCCAGGAGGGGGGCTGCATGACACCATGGCACCGTCTGCCGCTCTGCGCCTGCGCGCTCGCTGCGGTCGCGCTGACCGCGCGTGCCGACGACGTCCCCGGCTCCGGCGCCGCGGCACAGGTGGTCGGCCTGTTCATGCAATCCTGCGTCCGCTTCGCCGGCGATCCCACCGGGTTGCGCGCATGGGCGCCAAAAGCCGGCATCCAGCCCTTGCCCACGGCGGGGCAGCAGGCCTTCCTCTACGGCCTGCCGGGCGAGGTATTCGATGCCTCGACCAAGCAAGGCAAACTGGTGCTGATCTCGGAAAACTCCGGCGCCTGCTCCACCATGGCCGAGTCCGCCAGCGGCGCCGAGGTGGTGAATGTGCTGGAACAGGTCCTGCAGATGTCGCACATCGCCTTCACCATGACGCGCGAGGACGACGACACCAAGGAGAAGGACTTGCACCACCGCGAATACACCGCCTCGCAGGGCGCCCGTCAGTGGGAGATGCTGGTCAGCACCGTGAAGGGCACCGCCCCAGGCGAGGTAATGCTCACCACCAGCCCGTGACGTACCCCAAGGACAACTCTCCCCCTCCCCCTGCGGGAGGGGGTTGGGGGGAGGGGTTGGCGCCAAGATCGTACCGAGGTTTCGATCGCTACGCGCCCGCGATCCGCCCTGCCGGACCCTGACCGCATTGGCCAAATCCACCTCACGCTTCGTCTGCCAGAGCTGCGGCGCGGTCGCCGGCAAATGGGCCGGCCGTTGCGAGGCCTGCGGCGAATGGAACACCATCGTCGAGGAAGCCGTCACACCCCGCCTCGGTCCCGCCCCCGGCGCCAGCCCCTCCCGCGCCATCGCCGGCAAGGCGGTCGCCTTCGTCGGCCTGGCCGGCGAAACGGCGCCACCACCGCGCGCCAGCACCGGCATCGATGAACTAGACCGCGTCCTGGGCGGCGGCATGGTCGCCGGGTCCGCCGTGCTGGTCGGCGGCGACCCCGGCATTGGCAAGTCCACGCTGCTGCTGCAAGCCGCCGCCGCACTCGCCCGCGCCGGCCGCCGCGTGCTCTACATCTCCGGCGAGGAATCCGTCGACCAGGTCCGCCTGCGCGCCCGCCGCCTCGGCGTCGCCGACGCCCCGCTGGAACTCGCCGCCGCGATCAACCTGCGCGACATCACCGCCGCGTTGGAACGCGCCCCCGACACGGCGCTGGTCGTGATCGACTCGATCCAAACCATGTGGCTGGACAGCATCGAGAGCGCCCCCGGCACCGTCGCCCAGGTCCGCGCCGCCGCGTTCGAACTGATCCGCCTGGCCAAATCCGCCGGCTTCGCCCTGGTGCTGGTCGGCCACGTCACCAAGGACGGCGCCATCGCCGGCCCGCGCGTGCTGGAGCACATGGTCGACGCCGTGCTGTATTTCGAAGGCGACCGAGGCCACCAGTTCCGCATCCTGCGCGCGGTCAAAAACCGTTTCGGCGCCACCGACGAGATCGGCGTGTTCGAAATGACCGACCAGGGCCTGGCGCAAGTCGCCAACCCGTCGGCCCTGTTCCTGGCCGAGCGCCGCGGCAACATCGCCGGCTCAGCGGTGTTCGCCGGCCTGGAAGGCACCCGCCCCGTCCTGGTCGAGGTCCAGGCCCTGCTCGCCCCCAACCCCGGCGGCTCGCCCCGCCGCTCCGTCATCGGCTGGGACGGCGGTCGCCTGTCGATGCTTCTCGCCGTGCTGGAAACCCGCTGCGGCCTGCGCCTGACCGCCACCGACGTCTACCTCAACATCGCCGGCGGCCTGCGCATCACCGAACCCGCCGCCGATCTCGCCGTCGCCGCAGCGTTGGCCTCCGCCGCGACCGACCAGCCCACCAGCCCCGAAATGGTCTATTTCGGCGAGGTCGGTCTGTCCGGCGAGGTCCGCCAGGTCGCCCAGGCCGACCTGCGCCTGAAGGAAGCCGCCAAGCTGGGGTTCAGCCAGGCCACGCTGCCCCGCCGGGTCGCCCGAGGCAACCGCCCCGCGGCTGCGCCGGAGGGACTGCGGCTGGATGAGATCGGGCATCTGGCTGATCTGGTCGCGCAATTTTCGGGGAAGGGACGGCCGGAGGGGTGACGGGGCCATCGGGTGGGCGAAGGAAGGTCCGACGGATGCGATCTCTAGGGTGCGACAGGTGGTTGCAGTGACAGCCTGCGACGTCTGAATGGTCGGTTGACGTTCGGGGACGGAGCCATGATCGTCACTTCACCAAGCTCGGGCGACCGTTTCCGACATTCCTGCGCACGGACTGTGCATGTTCTCCCACTTCAATTCCGACCGCGATAGTACACTAAATCCATACTGTTAGCTGCCAAGAGGTAAAATGTGCGCCATCCGTCATAAAAGGACTTTACAGCGGAGCCGGGCGCGCTTACACACGCGGCCAGAGGCAATCAGTGAAGGATAGATCATATGGCTCCCCCAAACGCGTCATCACACATTTTCCCGCTTCGATCTGGCGATGCGCTTGCTGACTTCCACCTTCACGTGGCGAGCGAAATGCCCGGCACTCTTTGGCGTTTTGGGAAGGCTCTAGCGCGTGATTTCGGCGATGCTCACGTGCACGCCTGTATCCGTGGCTTGCTCTATGGACCCGAACCGCAAGAAGTAAACGCCGGGTCAGCTGAGAAGTTTGACCGGCTAGGATGGCGCCTGTTTCTGGAGCAGATCGCCAGTCAGGAATACGATTTTGTGGATCGCACGCAGCTATGGTGGGACGCCGCTGCCTACGCGAGCCAAGGTATCGCGCCACGTGAACCTCCTGACTTTACACCGGTCGAAAGCCGGGAGGTCAGAGTCCGAGCGCTTCTAGCCGCAGCTCAGGACATGATTGCTCATGGCGGGCTGCTGTTCGCTTTCCCGGAAAGAGAGGTCTGGGAAGGTGTGATGGCCCGAGGGGCGCTAGATTTTGGTGGTCAAGCTCCGGCTAAAGGCGTGCAGATGCTGTCCGGGGTGTCGATTGCAGCTGTTCGAAACGCTGTCAGCGCAGGCGAGCTGCCGACCAATGCTGAAGGTTTTATCGAGGCTGAAGCTGCGAGAGACTGGCTCTCTCGACGGAGGGACTTCTGCGCTTCTCGCTGGCGTGACACGGCCGATGACCAGTACCCGTTTACTCCGGAGAAAGCAGTAACATCCGACGCGCAAGGAAACATCTTGGTGCCGCATGACGGCGACGGAGTACCTTTTATACCAAAATATGTTGCTCGACCTACTCGTGGACGCACAGGCTTGAGTTTTACAGTTGGCGCGAAGGGTGCGGAGCGGCAGTACTCAGACTTCTACGAGGCGCTGCACGCCCTGGCCCATATGGACGTGCCTCGGTGGCGACGGCGCAATTCTGTTGGCAATTGGGGCATTGTTCGCGCCCGTGGCGCATGGACTGCCGTAAGCCGAGAAGACTTACAAGATCAGATTGCCCAAACTCTTTCAAGGGAGGGCTGAACAATGTATGCGCAGATGATAGTCCGTGCGCTCGTCGTTGCGGAACCGTGGATAGGCATGATCTTGGCCGGCCGCAAAACTTGGGAGATGAGGAGCAGAGCAACCAAAATCCGCGAGACAGTCGGACTCATACGTAAGGGATCCGGAACGGTCGTTGGGGTCGTTCGTCTTGTGGGCTGCGGGGCTCCGCTAGATATGCGAGCGTTGATGGTCAATGCCGATAGACATTGCATTCCAGCGAATAAGTTGGCGGACGCAATATGTGCCGGGTGGGTTGTACCCTGGCATCTAGAAGATGCACGACTATTGCAGACTCCGATTTACTACGATCACCCGAACGGCGCCGTGGGATGGGTAAAGCTGGAGAGAGATGTGTCGGCGAAACTTCAAGAAATGACGGGGAGGCGCGTGTAATGCGCGATGTTCGTCTCCCGCGTGACCCGAATTCTGTCCCTGGCGAGCGCCTCGAGCAGACGAGCGGTAAGTGGCTGGTTACCGAGATGGAGAGCCGCGGAATTAGTAATTTGGGACTTTTCCGAGCCATGCAAACGCACGGCTACACGAGCACGTCATGCAATATCGTCTCGCTCTGGCGAGGCGATAAGTCGGCGATCGGCACGAGCACGATTCCGACACTGCTACGGGCTTTGGGCATGAACGAGACAGAACGGAGGCTCTGGGCCTGGCATTTCTTGCATGAGCGGCACCCAGAACTAGTGGACCTTGCCCTCGGCCGCACCAATCATTCAGCCGACGCGAGGAGCATGCCGATCGCTTTCCTCGAGTTGACATCTATGGTCTCCGGCTGATGGCAAGTACCTGAAGGTCGAAGGGAGCCTGGATGCGGTGCTGAACGCGGTGGGCACCCTGCGGCGAACGAGCCGCGATATCGTCGAGAATTGAACTGAGATCGGTGAGGGCCGGAAGTGTATACCGAAGCCTCACAACCCCTGCTTGCGCCACACGGCCCGCACCTGCTCGTCGGTCGCAAATTCGCCGCGGGCAGCGGCGACCTTTGAGACCCCAATGGCAGCGCGCTCCTCGGGCGACGCCTCGTGATCTGTCCCGGCAAGCTGGAGAATAGCGCGAGCGATATCGTCCTGAGCCGCCGGGGGAAGACTGCGCGCCGCTGCCACCGCCTGGTCGAGGAGCTTTGTCATTGTCCGACCATAGCAGGTCGTGGTTGACCAACAAAGCCGGTCCGTCTTTGGCAACACAAGTCCAACTTGATGCGCTGGCAACTCCTTGCGACCCGCCATGCTGGGGCTTGCGAACGCCGCAGGGCCGCGCTGGCCTCCGCCGCGACCGACCAGCCCACCAGCCCCGAAATGGTCTATTTCGGCGAGGTCGGTCTGTCCGGCGAGGTCCGCCAGGTCGCCCAGGCCGACGCCCGCCTGAAGGAAGCCGCCAAGCTCGGGTTCAGCCAGGCCACGCTGCCCCGCCGGGTCGCCCGCGGCAACCGCCCCGCCGCCGCGCCGGAGGGCCTGCGGCTGGAGGAGATCGGGCATCTGGCTGATCTGGTGGCGCAATTCTCGGGGAAGGGACGCTCGGAGGCGTGATGGCGCCGTCGGGCGGGGGAGCGACGGCCCAAGGGATGCGATCTCGAAGGATGGGACAGCGCGAGAGCCGAAGCGGGGCATCACAGCAAACCGAGACCACCTAGCACACCCGCGCCGAGGAGCATCAAAAGTGGGTTGACTCGGGTTTGAAGCATGAGGGCACTCGTAGCAACTGTAATTGCAACGGCTTGCCACGTAGCATCAGCCGCACGCGCCATCACGATTCCGCTTCCGACGATGAGCCCAACGGTTACGGGAACCAGGCCGATGCGCACGATCTGCCGCCAAGGGGCATCACGAAACCGATCCCAAATGCGGTAGGCGCCGAAATACATGGCGCAAGGAGGTCCGAAGGTCGCAAGCGCGCTCGCAAGGGCTCCCGGGATTCCCCACACTTTCCAGCCGACGAAACCCATCATCAGGATCATGTTCGGCCCTGGGACGGCCTGCGCGAGTGCAAAAAAGTTAGCGAAATCCCGGTCGGTCATCCAACCGTGAGAGGCGACAACGAAATCGCGAACATCAGCCAGGACCGTGGGAAAACCGCCGAAGCTGATCGACGACAATATGGCGAGGTGGACGGTTAGCGCTATAAGAACAGCAGGACTGTTCATTGCGTCCGCGCATTCAGGATTGCCGCAACGGCAATGCTGAGTGGCGCCAGACTGAATAGGACAATGAGAAGCGGCAGTTTGGTAAGCACCATGCCGCCGACAGCGAGCGCGGCAACAACCAAGGCCTGCGGACGGCTTCGATAGGGCATTAGCACGCTGATCCCCGTCGCGATGAGCAACCCGGACGCCGCAGCGGAAACCCCATTAAGAATGTTCTGAAAGACCGCAACATGAGCGTGCTGGAGGTAGAGCACACCTAACGATAGACCGATCGTCCAGGGTATCAGAACAAAGCCGGAGACGGCGGCGATTGCACCGATCAAGCCTCGTAGTTTCGCCCCTACACAGACAGCGATGCCAACGACATTCGGGCCGGGCATGAACTGGCAAAGGTTGAGTATGTCCGCAAACTCCGCCTCGCTTATCCACTGGCGTTGCTCGACGGCGATACGGCGCGACCAGACCAGACCGCCGCCGAAACTGCACAGCGAGATCGTCAGGAATGCGATGAACAGCGCAGCAAGCGTCACGTGCTCCGCGGCTTCCCGCTCATCTGCCATGTGGGGTGCTCCATGCGTCGGTAATCTCGAATTCAGCGGCGAGGAAGGGGCCACTGTATGCGCCGCCCGTGCCTGCGCCATCCCTGGCCCGCGACAGCTTAGGGCTGCGCAGCCTCGCTAGCCCTCCGTTGACAACGGCCGGGACCCTATCCATTTTGGCTCCAAGGGGCCGGTCGCGATCGCCCCGTGAGGCTTCGGCCAAAGTATCGCGTCTCCGCACCTCCAAGTGAGGAAGGGACGCTCATGGCCACGCCTGATACCATTAATGTGACTCAGCTCGCTCGGCTCATCGGAACGCCCGACACGCCGCTGATCGTCGATGTTCGCATCGACACCGACCACGCCTCCAATCCACGTATGTTGCCGGCGAGCATCCGGCGCGATTACCGCACGGTCTCGTCCTGGGCTAACGAGTATGCCGGCCGATCCGTCGTCGTGATCTGCCAACGCGGACAGAAACTGAGCCAGGGCGTCGCGGCGTGGCTGCGTCACGCCGGCGCGCGCGCCGAATCGCTCGATGGCGGCTTCGAGGCCTGGGTGGCAAGCAACGGCTTGCTGGTGCGCCCGGATTTCGTGCCGGAGCGGGATGACAAAGGGCGCACTGTCTGGGTCACGCGCGCTCGCCCGAAGATCGATCGCATCGCTTGCCCTTGGCTCATCCGCAAATTCGTCGATCCATCTGCGGTCATCCTTTTCGTCGCTCCCGCCGAGGTCGTGGATGTCGCCGAACGGTTCCGCGCAACGCCGTTCGACCTCGAAGGCATTTTTTGGAGCCATCGCGGCGAACTCTGCACGTTCGACGTGATGATCGAAGAATTCGGTCTGCACTCCGAGGCGCTTGATCGTCTCGCCGTCATCGTGCGCGCCGCCGATACTGCGCGCCTCGATCTCGCACCCCAGGCGGCCGGCCTGCTCGCCGCGTCCCTCGGCCTATCGCGCATGCACAAGGATGATCTTGTGCAACTTGAAGCGAGTTTCTCGCTCTATGACGCTTTCTACCGTTGGGCGCGGGATGCAGTCGGCGAAAGCCACAACTGGCCGACGCCGGCGGCCGGGGGCCGGATATGAGCGCGACCGTCAAACGAACGGTGGCGATACCGCCGGACGCGGTCACGCCGGCGCACGGCGTCAGCTTCGCCGAAGCCTTCAAGGTGTGGCTGCATATTGCGTTGCTGAGTTTCGGCGGACCGGCCGGACAGATCGCCGTCATGCATCGCATCGTCGTCCAGGAACGGCGCTGGATTTCCGAAGCCCGCTTTCTCCACGCGCTGAATTATTGCCATCTCTTGCCGGGACCCGAAGCGCAGCAGCTTGCCATCTATATCGGCTGGCTTATGCACAAGACGCGCGGCGGTCTGGTCGCTGGCATTTTGTTCGTCGTGCCGGGCGTCATCGCGCTTATGGCGCTCAGCTGGATTTACGTCATCTGGGGCAATGTCGGCTTCGTCGCCGGCCTGTTCCTCGGCCTTAAAGCTGCCGTGCTCGCCGTCGTCATCGAGGCCGTGCTGCGTGTCGGCCGCCGCGCCCTCAAGTCTCGGCTCGCGGTTGCGATCGCCGCCGCGGCGTTCGTTGCGCTGTTCTTTTTTGCCATCCCTTTCCCAATCGTCGTGGTGGCATCGGCGCTCGTCGGCTTCGCCGCGGATCGGCTGGGCTACGCTGTGGGCGGCCGTGCCGGACACGGCAAACACGACGACGATCGCCTGGGTGAACATATCCCCGATCACGCCCGGCCATCGCTTGCGCAGGCGGTCAAGGTCGTTGCGACCTGGCTGCCACTGTGGCTCGGCCCGGTCGCGCTGCTGTTCCTGTGTCTCGGCTCCGATAACATCTTCACGCGGCTCTCGGTGTTCTTCAGCGAAGTCGCCGTCGTCAGCTTCGGGGGCGCCTATGCGGTGCTCGCCTATGTCGCGCAGCAAGCCGTCGAAACACACCAATGGCTCCGCCCCGGCGAGATGCTGACGGGCCTTGGCATGGCCGAGACCACGCCCGGTCCGCTGATCATGGTGGTTCAATATGTCGGCTTTCTCGCGGGCTACCGGACGCCAGGCGCGTTGCCGCCACTGACGGCGGCCACGCTGGCGGGATTGCTCGTCACCTGGGTCACCTTCACGCCCTGCTTCCTTTGGGTCTTTCTTGGTGCCCCCTATGTAGAGGCCTTGCGCGGGGTGCGCGCACTCGCAGCCGCCCTGTCGGCCGTCACGGCCGCGGTCGTCGGTGTCATTCTGAACCTCGCCGTATGGTTCGGGGTTCATGTGATCTTTCGTGAGACCGTGCCGTGGCAAGGTTTCGCACTCGAGCTGAGTTTACCCGTGCTGCCGAGCCTCGATATCTTCGCCACCATTTTGGCGGTCACTGCCGCCCTTGCGATTTTCCGCTTCAAGGTTGGCGTCATTCAAACGCTGCTCGCCTGCTCCATCGCGGGTGTGGTGTTACAGTTGGCCTTCGGTGTGGTGCCATGACCACCGACACCGCTGGGGATAGCGCTGGCAAGCTCGCGCTGCTTTGGCGCGGCGATCCCGAAACCCGCCGCCAGGCGACGCCTGACAATAATCGCTGGCAGCAGATTTTCGCGGCCCTGGCCGCGCTCAACATCCAGGCGGAACCGGCCGTTTATTGCGAGGAAGCGGCCGCCGACGTGCGCCGCCAACTGCTGACGGTGGATGGTGTGCTCGTTTGGGTCGATCCGCTTTCCGACGGCCGAACACGGTTTCAGCTCGATGCGATGCTGCGCGAGATCGCGTCTCGCGGCATCTGGGTAAGCACCCATCCCGACGTGACACAAAAAATGGGCGTGAAGGAAGTGCTCCATACGACGCGGCATCTCGGCTGGGGCACCGATACCCATCTGTATCGCAGCTTCGATGCCTATCACGACGAGTTTCCGCGCCGCCTGGAAGCGCACGGCCCGCGCGTCATCAAGCAAAATCGCGGCAATGGGGGCCAGGGTGTTTGGAAAGTTCAAGCTGCGTCCGGCGGCCTCGTATCCGTCCTGGAAGCACGGCGGGGCAGTGAGCCGAAGATCCTGCCCCTCACTGAGTTCATGGCGGGCTGCGCCCTCTATTTCGCCGACGACGGCTGCATCATCGACCAGCCGTTCCAGAATCGTCTGCCGGACGGAATGATCCGTTGCTACATAGGCGCCGACAAAGTCGTTGGCTTCGGGCACCAGTTTATCAAGGCGCTCATACCGCCGCCGCCGCAGGGCGCGGCATCGCCCGAAGCCCAGCCCGGTCCTCGCATCATGCATCCGGCAACGGCGCCGGAATTTCAGGCGCTGCGGCAGAAGATGGAGGGCGAGTGGGTGCCGCAGATGATGCAGCTCCTCGGCATCACGCGTGATGCTCTGCCAATCATTTGGGATGCCGACTTTCTTTACGGCCCCCGGACTGCCGTCGGCCCCCGGACTGCCGTCAGCGAAGACACCTACGTGCTGTGTGAAATCAATGTGAGCTCGGTGATGCCTATTCCTGAGCACGCGCCGGCAGAGATAGCACGGCTCGCCAGGGAACGGCTCGCGGCATGCGGCGCGCGTAGCGCTTCCTGAAAGGTCTGCACGCAGCCCTCGACAAGATCAATCTCGCGCGAAGCTGACGGATACTCAGGGGAGTTTCATGGGCACAAGAAAGAGGTCGATCGCTGTCCTTCTGACGACGCTGTTTTGCGTCCTTCTGACGACGCTGCCTTGCATGGCGGCCGGCGGCGGGCACGCGGCGGAACCGACGGCCCCTTTCGTGCTGGAGCGCACGATCGCGCTGAAGGGTGTTGCCGGCCGCATCGATCACCTGGCAGTTGATCTCGGACGCAAGCGCCTGTTCGTTGCCGAACTCGGTAATGGAACAGTGGACGCGATCGATCTTACGGCGGGAACCGTGACCCGCCGCATTGAAGGCCTCAAAGATCCACAAGGTGTCGCCTATGCGCCGAATGCCGATGTACTGGCAGTTGCGAGCGCTGGCGACGGCTCGGTGCGCTTGTTCCACGGCGCGGAATTGTCGCCCGTCGGCGCAGTAGATCTCGGCGATGATGCCGATAATATCCGGCTCGATACGCGCACCGGAAACTTCGTGGTGGGATATGGCACCGGCGGCCTTGCCGTGATCGATCCGGCAAAGGCTTCCCTCGTAAGCCGCATTCCTCTGCCGGCTCATCCCGAGGGTTTCCAGCTGGACCCCGACAATCGCCGCGCATTCGTCAACGTGCCGGATGCGCACCAGATCGCTGTCGTCGATATGGATGCCAGCAGGCAAACGGCGTCCTGGCCAGTGCCGGATCTTCGGGCCAACTTCCCGATGGCACTCGATGCGAAGCACGCAACGATCGTGACGGCTTTCCGCAGCCCGGCCCGCCTCGTCACCTTCGATGTGAAGACCGGAAAGCCAATCAGCACGCTCATGGCCTGCGGAGATGCTGACGATGTTTTCTTCGATGCGAAACGCCGCCGTGTTTATGTCAGCTGCGGCGATGGGAGCGTGGATGCCTGGCAGCAGCAGGGGGACCAGTATCGCCGATTGAATCCGCTCAAGACGGCCTCCGGCGCACGCACTTCGCTTTTCGTGCCTGACCTCGACCGGTTGTTCGTCGCTGCACGCGCAGGATTCTTCGGCTTGGGTTCGGATGCCGCCATTCTCGTGCTGCGGCCGGCTGACTGAGTCGTTCCCAGTGATCTGGGGGGCACTGCCGACTGGTAGTTTCTTTCCATGTTTTCAATACGTTGATTGGCCCTATACCCTATATGTGACAGCCATGCATTACGGCAAGTTGGGAGTGTCCGACCAGAGCGGCTTGCCGCTGGTTGGAAGAGCGTTGGTCCAAGGGACGCGATCTCCAAGGATGAGACAACGTGAAGCCGGAGCAGACACCCCCCGCCCAACCCCGCTACCCGCCCCTCGAGCATCCTGGATCATGATTCCGTCAACCACGCCCAAGCACGTTGAGCCCAACCCGATGGATCACCTACGCTGCGGTACGTATCGAATGGGATTGGCCATGAAGACCCTGGCGCATTGCTTCCTGCTCTTGATGGCGATCAATCTTCTCGCCCTGCCTCAGACGGCCCGAGGCCAAGCGCCCGACGACGCACCCCAGGTCCGTATTCTGCACCCCGACGCGGCACCCGAGATCGTATGGAGCCACGCGACCCAGGCATGCGATGCCACCGATTATTCCGACGTCCCGGCCAGGCCGTTTCTCGGCGATGGCGGCCGTCGCGTGTTCTGGTTCGCCAGCGCGTCACCCGCATATTTCGCAACGGTTGGTTCGCCACCGGAACCTGGCCAGGATATTCTCGCCAAGGCGCAGCGGGTCCGACAACCCGGCGGAAACTGTGTCACCTGGGTTACTCCGGCATCCTACGCCTCACCCCTCGGCGTGCCGCAATCTTACGATACCGGATTGTGGATGCAATCGGTCTACACGCCCGACGGCAACCACATATTCGCACTCGTGCACAACGAATTTCACGGCGAGTTGACCGCTCCGCCGGGCCACCCGTCGAAATACTGCACGATCACCCAAGCCTTCTTCCTGGCCGGCAACGCGTGCAGCTATTGGAACATGGTCGGTGCCGCCTCGACCGATGGCGGACACCATTTCAAGCTTTACAGGACCGGCCGGCTCGGCACTGATGCCGACTACAACGCTCCCGTGCTCGCCTCGCCGCACCCCTATCTGCTCCCCGCCGACAACGCCGGCAACAATCCGGGACTGAGCGGACTGCTCACGGTCAGCAACATCATTCGCTGGGACGGCTATTACTATGTGCTCGTGCAGCAGGTGCCCTCGGCGGTGCCGGCGCGGCAACCGCCGGACGGGCAACAGATCGGCCGCAACGGCACTTGTATCTACCGCACCGACCGGCTGTTCGACCGGACCTCCTGGCGGGGGTGGAACGGCACCGAATATGCAGTGCCGACCGTCACAAGCTATCCGTCAAATATCACCGATCCCGCCCAATACACCTGCACGCCGGTGCTCAACGGTATCTATCGCTTCTCCTGGAGCTACAATTCAGTGCTGCGACATTTCATCGTCCTCGGTATCGACACAAAATATGGGCCGAACAAGATCGAGGCCTTCGTCTATACCATCGTGCGGCTGGCGCCAGGCGGCAGGCTGATCGAAACCAGCGCAGAGCATCTGTTGCGCGAGATCAATTGGCTCGATCGCTGGAGCGCCGATCCGTCCCTGACCGGCGAGGCATACCCAAGCCTGCTGGACCCGCGAAGTCCCGACATTGCCAGGCGCCTGCACCGGCCAATGGCCGACAGCGCCGGGCATGCGCTCCCGCCGGAAGACGACAAATCCGCCGGGCGTCGCGACCAGGACGATCCCGCGGACTTTAGTTTCGAGTACAGCGGCACTCATCCCTATGTGTATTTCACGCTGCTGCATCCGATCGGTCCGACCCACGACCACAACAACCGCGACCTGGTTCGCCAGAAACTCCAGGTGGGACCGGCGACCGATCCGGACGCCCAGTAGTCTCCGCCCGACCGAACTCCGGTCACGGCTGAAGCTGCCGCACGATACTCCGTTGGCGCGTGCGGCCAGCACGGAAGCAGAAGCGCTGCGGGCGACGGCCCGCCAGCGGAACCTGCCTTTTATTACTTAGTGAGCGCATGAGTGATAGTTCTAGACAAAAAATCCATGTCTGCTCGGGAGACCCACCAGCAGAACCGGAGTAGTCCATATCCAAATGCCATAAACAACAATCCAAAAACCGGAAAGGAAATCGCGTACAACATGTTAAATGATGTCAAGATATTGCCTTTTGCAAAAATAATACCTGCGGCGGCAAAAATTGCAGTAAGTGTCCATATTAACGAAAACCCGAACCATACTGTCATGACGATTTTCGAAAACATGAAGGTTGTAAAGACCCCTTCAAGGATGACTCCATCTGCCGTATCCTTAAACGCGCCGACGAATATCGGTTTAAAGCTGTTGCCAAAGAAGGGGATGACTCTTTGAAGTCGCACGCGATCTTTTCGGACTCCGCCAACAGCGGATTGCTTGAATAGCGAATGGAATATGGTTGGCTTAACGGCCTCACGTAGCCGTTTTACCGCCTCCTCTACAGGATAATCGCTTCGATACGCGACGGGGATACTTGGATACAGTGTCGCTGCAAAACTACGGAGCATTGCGTGTTCGCCGCCTCATCGGTAGGGATTCGGAAATGTACACAAAATCATCGCGGCTTCCCTTGACCTACGGTCAGGGGCCGCCGCTACGACTCCCCGGCGCCGGTGACGCCGGAGCACCCGCGCAGGCGATCCATCGAACCGGATATCGGCTTGCGTTGCGGTCCGCGGACACAAAAGTGGCATCCTCCTCGATCGCCTGCGCCATGAGCAGGTGATCGAATGCGTCGCGGTGATGCATCGGCAGCCGCGCCAGTGCCAGCAGATGCGCCGTGCTGATGCCCAGGACAGCGAATCCCTCACGCGAAATGGTGCCCGCCACTTCCCTGATATCGGCCTCCAATTTTCCGACGCGGACCTTAACGACAATTTCCCACAGCGACACGACGCTGACCACGACGTCGTTGCCGGGGTCTGCGATCAGTTCCCTTGCCTGCAATCCAAGTTGGTCATCGTCAGTCAGCCACCAAAGCAAAGCGTGCGTGTCGAGCAGGAGCTTCACTCCTGCTCGCCCTCCATCGCCGCCAACACGTCCGGCGGCAGCGCGTCGAAATCGGGTGCCATCCGGATCTTGCCGCGCAGGGAACCCGGCCGCCGGCGCACCCGCGCCTCTGGTGGCGGTGGACGGACCTCGGCGAGCACCTGATCACGCGACATGATCAGGAACGAGCCGCCCTGCCGAGCCCGGCGCAAAAAACCGCTCAGGTCCCCGCGAAACTCGCGGACGCCGACCCGTTGTGGCTGTGGCACCTTCTCGTCTTGCTCGGGTTGAGCCATGATACCCTCTATGTGACCACAACATTGTGTACACATACCGTCGGTGGATGTCAATCGCGGTTACGTCCGGCAAGGCGGCGCGATCGTCCTCATCGGGACATTCTTGAGTTTCGGCCAGTGTCTCACGCCGCAAGCACTTCCTCCCGCGGTGCGAGAGACGTGGTGCGAAAGACGTGGTGCGAGAAAGACGAACAACGCTGCGCCAGCCACCCCGCGATTCCCCCGCACCACCCCACGATCCCCACTTGGCGCGGCGCGCCCAACAGGGGATATACCCCGCCACGTGACCCTTTCATGGCGGGCGGATGACCTGGGTTGATCTCGTCGTGCTGGGCGTCGTGGCGGTCTCTGGCATGCTCGCCCTCTCGCGCGGCTTCGTGCGCGAGATCCTGGGCCTCGGCGCCTGGGCCGGCGCCGCCGCATTCGCCTACTGGGGAACCCCGCTCGCCCGCCCGCAGTTCGAGCGGTGGATCCCGTCCCCCGAATGGGTCGGACCCGTCACCGCCGCGGCGCTGTTCATCGGCTCGCTGCTCATCCTCATGCTGGTGTGCGGCTGGATCGGCAGCCTGGTGCGCGGCTCGGCGCTTGGCGGCCTTGATCGTACGCTGGGGCTGGTATTCGGTCTCGCCCGGGGTGCGCTTCTGGTGGTGTTCGCCTACATCTTGGCTGGCATGGTGATCCCGATCGACCAATGGCCCGGTGTGGTGCTGCGCGCGCGTCTGCTGCCGCTGACCTACCAGGGCGCCGCCTGGGTGGCCGACCACCTGCCGCCCGGCATCGGGCTGCATCGGCCGAACGCGCCGCCGGTCGCCAAGCAGACGACCGCGCAGGATTTGCTTCACGCCCAGCCGCTGGGGCGAGCCGTGGGACCATCGCCACGCGTTCAGACGCGGAATTAGGAGGCTTGCCGATGCCCCCCCTCACCGCCCACCACCACGACCCAGCCCGCCACGACCCAACCCACCAAGACGACGACAAACCGAAGGAAGAGTGCGGCGTCTTCGGCGTCTGGAACCTGCCCAGCGCCGCCGCCGTCACCGCGCTCGGCCTGCACGCCTTGCAGCACCGCGGGCAAGAAGCCACCGGGATCGTCACCTACGACGGCGCCCGCTTCCACCAGCACAAGGGGATGGGCCTGGTCGGCGACAACTACAGCGACGCCCGCGTCATCGCCGGCCTGCCCGGCACCAACGCCATCGGCCACAACCGCTACGCCACCACCGGCGACACCATCCTGCGCAACGTCCAGCCGCTCTACGCCGATTTCGAGTTCGGCGGCTTCGCCGTCGCGCACAACGGCAACCTGACCAACGCTCACATCCTGCGCCGCACCCTGGTGCGCCGCGGCTGCCTGTTCCAGTCCACCACCGACTCGGAAGTGTTCGTCCACCTGATCGCCATCAGCCTGTATTCCACCGTCGTCGACCGCCTGATCGACGCGCTGAAGCAGGTGGTCGGCGCCTACTCCCTGGTCGCGCTGTCGAACGAGGCCCTGATGGGCGTGCGCGATCCGCTCGGCGTCCGCCCGCTGATCCTCGGCCGCGTGCCGAACTCCGGCCCGACCGGCGGCTGGGTGCTGGCGTCCGAAACCTGCGCGCTGGAAATCGTCAACGCCGAGTTCGTCCGCGACGTGGAACCCGGCGAGATCGTCGTGATCAACGACCAGGGCGTGCATTCCATCAAGCCGTTCGGCCGCACGCGCGAGCGCTTCTGCGTGTTCGAATACATCTATTTCGCCCGCCCCGATTCGGTGATGGAGGGCCACCCGGTCTACACCTCGCGCAAGCAGATCGGCGCCGAGCTCGCCCGCGAATCCGGTGTCCCGGCCGATGTCGTCGTGCCGGTGCCCGATTCAGGCGTTCCCGCCGCAATGGGCTACGCCACCGAAAGCGGCATCCCGTTCGAGCTCGGCATCATCCGCAACCACTATGTCGGCCGCACCTTCATCGAGCCGACCGAACACATCCGCCATCTCGGCGTGAAGCTGAAGCACTCCGCCAACCGCCCGGTGCTGGCCGGCAAGCGCGTCATCCTGGTCGACAATTCGATCGTCCGCGGCACCACCAGCCGCAAGATCGTCGAGATGGTGCGCGCCGCCGGTGCCACCGAGGTGCACATGCGCGTCTCCTCGCCGCCGATCACGCATTCCTGCTTCTACGGCATCGACACGCCGGAGCGCAGCGAGCTGCTGGCATCGGCGCGCGACGTGGACGCGATGGCACGGCTGATCGGCGTGGATAGCCTGGCCTTCATCTCGATCGACGGCCTGTATCGCGCGCTCGGCCAGCCCGGCCGCGACGCGGACCAGCCGCACTACTGCGACGCCTGCTTCACCGGCGACTACCCGATCCCCCGCCCCGACCAAGGCGACAACGCCGACCGCCAGCTCAGCCTGCTGGTTGAGTAAGCCCGAGAAGACAGGGAAGACCGGGCAGACAGGGGGAGGCCGGGAAGACGGGGAAAACCGGGAGGACAGACAAAGACTCTCCCCCTCCCCTTGAGGGAGGGGGTTGGGGGGAGGGGTTGGTGCCAGTTTCACACCAGACCCGCTAGCGCCCCGACGCTTCACCGCTCCCCCAAGCAAACGGCAATAACCCCCCACCACGACAACGGCCCCCAACCCACACCGAAAACCCCGAATGCCCCCACCCCCTTCCCACCCACTCACCAGCCAGATAGCCCTCGTCACCGGCGCCAGCCGCGGCATCGGCGCGGCGGTGGCGATCGAACTGGCGCGGCTCGGTGCCCGCCCGATCCTGATCGCCCGCACCCAGGGCGGCCTCGAGGAAACCGACGACGCGATCCGCGCCGCCGGCGGCGAGGCAACCCTGCTGCCGCTCGACCTGACCGAAGGCGACCAGCTCGAAGCAATCGGCCCAAGCCTGCTGCAACGCTTCGGCCGATTGGATATCCTGGTGCACGCCGCCGCCGCGCTGGGCCGCCTGACGCCAGTCAGCCACATCCAGCCAAATGACTGGGCCGACGTGGTCGGTGTGAACCTGGCCGCCGGCTGGCACCTGATCCGCACCTGCGACAAGCTGCTGCGCGCCGCCCCGGCCGGCCGCGCCGTGGTGCTCACCGACGGCCTGGCGCGTGACCCGCGCGCCTATTGGGGTGCCTACGGCGCGACCAAGGCGGCGCTGGAGCACCTGTGGCTGACCTGGGCCGCCGAAACCCGCACCACCCGGCTGCGGGTAAACCTGTTCGAGCCCGGTCCGATCGCCACGCGGCTGCGCGCCCAGGCGATGCCCGGAGAAGATCCGCGCAGCCTGCCGCTGCCCGCCCACATCGCCCCGGCGATCGCCGCGCTTTGCTGTCCGATCGAGGCGCGGCACGGCGCGATTGTCGGTGCCGATGCGTGGTTACGCCCGGGGATCGGTTCCGCCACACCCAAGGAAGCGTTCCGCACCGGGGATTGATACCAACCGCCGAAATCGTTGACTCTTCCAACGATTTCGGCGGCTGGTATCGCGCGCCGGGTTGCCAGCCGGAATCAGAGGGCGGCGGCGCGCCAAACAGAGACTCACACCAACGGTCATTCTTTATGACGGTTGGTGTGATAGCGTGCGCGCGCCACATCCCGCCGTCGCGCCTCCACGCGCCTACAGGTTCTCCCGCAGGAACTCGATGAACGCCTGCAGCGGCGCCGGCACCTGCCGCCGGCTGGGATAATACAGAAAGATCGCCGCCGACCGCGTCCGCCAGTCCTCCAGCAAGGGAACCAGCCGACCCGCCTCGATCTCCCGCGCGGCATAGCCGAGCGCCGTATAGAGCACGCCCACACCGTCCAGCGCTGCTCTGACGGCGAGTTCGGGATCGTTGACCGTGAGGCGGCCCTCCACCGCCACCTCCACCTGCCTGCCGTTCTTCTCGAATTGCCAGGGAACGATCACGCCGCTCGGGAAACGGAAGCGGATGCAGTTGTGCGCCCCAAGGTCCTGCGGTGTCGTCGGCCGCTTGTGCCGCGCCAGGTAGTCGGGCGCGGCGACGACCACGCTGCGGATCCCCTCGCCGATGCGCACCGCGATCATGTCTCGCTCGACAAGGTCGCCGGCGCGCATTCCCGCATCGAAGCGCCCGGCAACGATGTCGGTCAGCGCACCGTCGACGGAGATCTCCAGGTCGATCGCCGGGCAGTGCGCGAGAAAGCGCGAAAGCAGCGGCGCCAGCATGAAGCTGGCGGCCGGTGGCGGCACGGTAAGGCGCAGCAGTCCACCCGGCTTGTCGCGGAATGCGTTGATCGAGTTGAGGACGGCGCCAAAGTCGTCAAGCACTGGACGTATCTGCGCGAGCAGCCGCTCGCCCGCCGCCGTCGGCGCCACGCTGCGCGTCGTGCGGTTGAGCAGCCGCACGCCAAGCCTGCCCTCGAGTTCGCGAATGGTTTCACTCAGTCGCGAGCGGGAGACGCCTAGCTGGACGGCCGCGTTGGCAAAGCTGCACCGCTCCGCAACGGTAACGAAGGCGTGCATCTCCGCCAGCTCTGGTCCGCGCATTGATCGCCAATTCCGAATAGCTCATGCGGAGAATACTGCCTTATCGACGGAACCGCCAGCCACCACTCTTCATCAAGAAAGGCGGAGCGAAGGATCTCTCTCTGCCGGCTTGGGTTGGCCGAGAGCCCGCTTCACGCCATGTCGGCGACGCCCGACATCGTCCGCTCACGAAAAGGAAACCGACACATGCTGAAAGTCGCCATCATCATCGGAAGCACGCGGCCGGGACGCAAAGCCGAGGCCGTCGCGCGCTGGGTCTATGACATCGCGAGCAAGCGAAGCGACGCCGCGTTCGAAATCGTCGACATCAAGGATTTCAACCTGCCCTTGCTCGATGAGCCGGCCCCGGCAGCCATGGGTCAGTACAGCCAACCGCACACCAAAGCCTGGGCGGCGAAGATCGAGCAGTTCGACGGCTTCGTCTTCGTGACGCCCGAGTACAATCATGGCCCGTCCGCCGCGCTCAAGAACGCGATCGACTTCCTGTACCGCGAATGGAACAACAAGTCCGTCGGATTCGTCGGCTATGGCGGTAGTGGCGGGGCGCGCTCCGTGGAAATACTCCGCCAGGTGGTCAGCAATGTCGAGCTCGCCGATGTGCGCGCGCAGGTCGGCCTCTCCCTCTTCACCGATTTCGAGAATTTCTCGACGTTCAAGCCCGGTCCCCATCTGGAGCCGACGGTCACCGGCATGCTCGATCAGGTCATCGCGTGGGGCGGCGCGTTGAAGCCGCTGCGCCACCGCCCGGCGTAATGCCAGCGGCCGAAAGCTCCGACTCTCCACCCGTCATGGCCGGCGAAGGCCGGCCATCCACGACTTCCTTTCGTGCGACCAGTGAAGTCGTGGATGCCGGCCCCCGGCCACGACGGGGGTGGATAGCGTACGTCAAGACTTTCGGCCGCCCGGCGTAAGTAGTTTCCGACTTTGCCGCTCCTACGTGGCTTGTGGTTATGCTCGAAACCATCAACCTACCGAGTTATCGGATTTACTGGTTGATATGGCTCCCATAGGAGCAGGCGCGTAGTCCCCCCTACATGCCTGCTCCTATGTTTCCACACCTCGCTGATCCGTGCGGTGTGCATGATCGGTAAAAGGCAGGAACGATCTACCAAGGTTCCGACCCTGCGGTTGGTGCCTGGAAGACGCCAACTCTGCTGCACCGTCAGACCACAAGGAAATGTTCCATGCGCTACTTTCCGCTTCTCCCGGTGGCTTTTTTGAGCCTGGCTGGATGCGTCGCGCAGAGCCCGCCTCCGCAGACGACGATGACCACCTACACCCCCGCAACGACAACCACGAGCACGTACGCGACCCCGGTGCCGGGCGCGCCCTATATGGCGCCAACCAGCACCAGCACCACATATGTAACCCCGACGCCTGCCTATATGGCGCCCTCCGGCACCACCACCACGTATGTGACGCCGGCGCCGGCCTACATGGCACCCGCCACCACGACCACGGTGGTCCGCACGCCATAGCCAACCCGCCGTCTGCTCGGATAATGCAGACTGCCATCGGACCGGCTGCCCATTGGAGCCGGCTGCCCATCGCGGCAGGATGGGGCAGCGCCGGCTTGCGGTCTGTCCTGGTGCAGCTTCAAATCGATCCAGTGACTATTGTGATCATCAAGTTCCTTCGATAGGCGACGGGCCTCGCCGAAAGGCCCGAACGCCAGCCGCTACGACAAGCGGCCAGCCGCCAACGCAGGGCACGACACTCCAGATGAGATAGGTAGTTTCCGACGCTACCGACGATATTCCCATCCCTCTACGACACAGCCGGCGCTCGGCAATCGTGTCGCTTCCGCGACGCCCCCGAAGCAGCGCAAATGGCCCGTGTCATAAGGCAACCGAAATGTACCTCTCGAGCGAGAGCCTCCTTGTCATATTATTCGTCGGTCTTGCCGCCGGCTGGTTGGCCGGTCAAATCGTCCGGGGAACCGGCTTTGGCCTCATCGGTGACATGGTAATCGGTGTGGTCGGCGCCTTCATCGGCGACTGGTTGCTGCCCCGGCTCAATATCCATCTTGGCATGGGAGTTATCGGTGCGATCCTCAACGCCACCATAGGCGCCATCGTGCTGCTTCTGATCATCAGGCTCGTCCGCGGTGGCGGCCGTTGGAGCGGCGGTTCCAGAATTGGCTGGCGTCGCCCGTGGGGCAGCCGATGGTAGCAAGGACGAAATCCGCCGCGGCCACGTAGCCGCCCGGCCTGCAAACTCGCTCGCGGTCGGCGGCATGAACACCATGCTTGCCGAGTAATACCAACGGCCATAAATATTGACGCACGGGCCGCTGCCCCCGTCATGCCGGCGAAGGCCGGTATCCACGACTTTACTTTGGCGCATGGGCATGGGTGCATCGCCGCGCAGCAAGCAATCAAAACCATCAATCGAACATAGAGTTGTACCGGACGGCAAAAGGAACGACTCTCCCCCGTCATGGCCGACCCCCGGGTCAAGCAGTACGAGCTGCACTTCGCGCGAAGCGCCATTGCTGTCTTCTCAGTGAAACTCTGTGCGCACTCCGTGTAGCTCTGTGTCCGATTGATTACTTACTGCGATCCGGCCCCGATCACGCGCCTCGACAGCCATTTGCAACGCCCGCATCGCGTGACAAACTCACCCAAAACATCAGCCGGTCCGACCCACCAGCCGGCCCGACCGACCCACCAGCCGGCCTGGCCAAGCCCCACTCCCAACAAGTCAACGCAGGAGGACCGCAACCCATGCAGGCCCTGACACCGGAACAAGTGGAGTCCTATCGCTACAACGGCTTCCTCTTCCCCATTCCGGCCCTCACGGCCCAGGAGGTCGCGACCTGCCTCGCCGGCCTCGACCGGTTCGAGACGGAACTGGGCTCACCCGTCGCCGATGCCGACATCAAATGGCGCTCGCACGCCTACGCCCATTCCCCCTGGTTCAACACACTGATCCGCCATCCGCGCGTCCTCGACGCGGTCGAGGCCGTGATCGGCCCCAACATCCTGGTCTGGACCAGCACCTTCTTCATCAAGGAGCCAGGTTCGCCGACGTTCGCCGCCTGGCACCAGGACGGCACCTATTTCGGCCTCGATCCGCATGAGCAGGTCTGCGCCTGGGTCGCGCTGACCGATGCCAGCCAGGAAGCCGGCTGCATGGAGATGCTGTCCAGCCGCGGCGCGCCCCGCCAGATGCGCCACGCCGCCCTGGGCCTCGCGAACAGCATCAATCGCGCCGGCCAGACCATCACCGAGCCACTCGACGAGCGGAACCCGGTGGCGATGGCCCTGCCCGCCGGATCATTCTCGCTACATCACGAGTTCGCGGTCCATCGTTCCGCGCCCAATAACGCTGCGCACCGCCGCGTGGGCATCGGCCTGAATTACATCCCGACCCATGCCCGGGTGAATGGCCCCGTCCGCCTGCGCGCTATGCTGGTTCGCGGCGTGGACACCTACGGGCATTTCGATCCGGTCGAGCCGCCGTCGGCGGAACGCGACGCCGCCGCGCTGGCGGTCCATCAGCAGGTCAGCGATCGTTATCGCGAGAACTACCGCGAACAGGTCAAGCGCCACGAGCGGATTGACCCAGAGGAAGACTCTCCCCCTCCCCTTGAGGGAGGGGGTTGGGGGGAGGGGTAGGGCCAGGCTCGCACCGACGGTTTTTGCGCGCGGACCATGACCTGCTACGGAGCCTGATATCAATCCCTCCGCAACCCGGTATAAGCAATCCAGGCTAGCGCCGTCGCCCGAACGCAAGTCCGATCCAGACCACGCCCCCTCCAACTACGAACAAAACCACGTTCAGGGGCTGGTCCAGAAGCCACGTCATAACTCCGCCGATGCCGAGCCATTCCAACCTGTCCGGCTCGACGCCGCCCAGCCCATACCACAGGACGCTGAATTGGGTCGGCGTCCAAATGCCCGATTGTTGCCAAAGAATTGCGTGGCGGACCGTCGCCGCAAGGCCACCCACGACCAGACTGGCTCCGACGGTTACGACGACTGCGCGCATCGTACGGTCATTTCGGTCGGCTCCATCATCGTCCGGCGCGGCTTCGGCTCTCGCCGCGATATCACCGCCCGCGAACGTGGTCAGGCGCAGCCACTCAACTTTGCCTCCACCGCGGAAGATCTACACCTTTAACGAGTCGTTATGGAGGCAGTATTTCCTATCCGGCGTCAAGGCGCCCTAAAGCCGCCGCCCGGAAGCCGGCGCATGAAAGCCGCCCCCGAAGGTTCGGCCGCTACTCAGCGCGCCCTCGAAACCTTTTGGACCCGCAACCACTGATGCCAGGCCAACCCCGGCCGCACGTCACGCGCGACAGGTCGATTGCCGTTACGTCTGGTTCGGAAAACACGCCTGCGCCGTCAACGCCTCGCCGCCGGACAGCATGAAAAGCAACCCCGGAATGACGGTCTGGAACGTATAACTTATCGAAACCTGGGAAAGCCCGGCGCATGCGCCACTGGCCTCATTGGAACTGATGGTGAAAGCGGAAGACGTCAGCGTAACACCCCATCCGCCGGCAACCTGCTCGGCATAAGCCGTCGTGTCGGTGGCGCTGTATGCCCCACCCAATTCGCAGTAGCTCGCCAGCACGCCCACACAGCGCGCCACCTGTATCGCGGTCGCCTCAAGAGCTTGCCGCGTCCACATCAGCCGGCCGAACTCGACAGTGCCCAGCGTCAGCATAATCAGCGGCACGGCAACCATGGCGAACTCGATCGCAACCACACCTCGCCGCGCCGCCCGCAGATCGCGCCACCGGCGCCTCATTGGGCCTGCGCCGCCGATCCCATGGTCATCGTGCCGCTGTGCACAAAAGTATAGGCGGGGAAGAACGGCGTTATGCTGTAGCTGGCCGTGACAGTGACGAACTTCCCGGCAATGCCGCCGCCGGTGCAACTGTTGCCACAGGTGACCGAACTGCCCCAGGTCCAGCTCGGCGGCGAACCCGTCGGGCAATAGCATAGATTGGCATTCGAGGTGGTGCCGCTGGATACCGTCAGGCCGCCCGCCATCGACACCGTCGGCCCATTGTTCACCACGACGGTGGTGCTCGCCGCCGTCCCGCCGTTGCTGCCCGAAACGATCGTCGCGATCTCGCTCGCCAGCTCCGAGGCCAAAGCCGTTCCCGTCGACGGGTTGGTGTTCGCCGTCACGCTCGCGGCGTGCACCAGGGCGTAGTTGGTTCCCGCCGCGACGGCGCTGTCCAGCAGGGTCTGTGTGTACAGCGCATTGCCAACGTCGACCGTGCCGGCAAACACCATCACGAACACCGGTGCGAGCAGGGCAAACTCGATTGCCGCAATGCCGGAGCTCCGCCGCGCGAACAGCCCGCGCCGCACCGCCTCGATCAGCGAACGCATGATCGGCGCCATCCTGGGATCACTGCACCAGTACGATGGCCGCGCCGGAACTGGAACTGGCGCCACCCAGGCCAGTGCAGCTCGATGCCAGAGCGGTTCCTCCCGTCAGGGTGACCTGTGACGCGATGACTTCCAGGCATTGGCCGGTGCCATTGCCGACACTGGCTCCGCCGCTCAAGGTGAATGCGCCGTTCGGTATGTAAAACGCACCGGACAGGCTGGTATTGCTGGACCCTTCCGCAAAGGTCGCGCCGGCTGTATTGGTAGTGGAAGAATCCGGTCCCAACACGATCAAGTCCGTCGCGTTCCCGGTGCTGGGCGACACCAAAGTGACATGGCCATACCCGGCGGCAAGGCAGAACGCCTGCCCGGAGCAGGTGCCGGATGATGGCGTGGACGCCGCCGAGATGACAAAGCTGACGCCGGTCCCGTTCATCCCCACGGTCGAACCGTTGCAGGTCACATCGCCGCCGCCACCGCTGCCAAGTGCGACGTAACCATTGATCGTATAGATGCCGGCGCCGAGAGTGGTGCCGCCGGCGGTCGCGAAACTTCCGTTGATGTCGTGTTCGCCCGCGGCCGGCAAGGTGAGGCAACTGCCGCCACCACTGGTGACATTCACCATCCCGACCACCTGGAACACATTGCCGGAACCCGTGGCGTCCCCAAGTGTCGTGCTGCTGCCGCCGCCAAGATTCAGCGCATTGCCGCTGGTGCCTGTGCTCGACCCGATCTGGTAGCTGTTTGACGAGTAGCCCGCGCCCATCGACAAGGTCGATCCGCCGGAATTGTAGATGCCTGACGACAGGACAAAAGTGCTGGGACCGCCAAACGTCAATGTCGTTCCGTTATTGCAGATGCTGAACGTACCGGCGCTGCAGGTCGATGTGCTGCTGGGGCCGATGTTGTAGGTGCCGGCAGCGAAGGTCGTTATCGTGCCGCCGCTGGTCTGCACGCCGCGCGCGATGTTGTAGGTGCCCGGGCCGAAAGTTATGGCTGTTCCGTTGTTCTGCATGTAGCCATTGATATTGTAGGTCGTCGAGGCCGAACCGCTGACGTTGAAAAGGACGGTGATGCCGCCGTGCACTGTGATATTGCCGAAGTTGAACGGGCCGGACCCGGTGCATGTAAGGGTCCATGTATTGTTGGCGAATGGCCCCGTGGAACAGCCGTCTGTGATAGCCTGAGTCTGCGTCATTGAGGTATTGTAGTCGAAGTAGATGTCGCCGCCGCCGGTCGGTACCGTCGGTGCGCTCGGCGACGTCATGGCGGCAACAGTGCTGATATGCCCGACCAACGTCGAGATCGCCGAATTGCCGCTCAGCGGATCGCTGGTCGATTTCTTCGAGATGCTGACCGACTTGCCGGAAGGCGCCTGGATGCCGCTGCATGGCTCGCTGGGCGCCGACGCCGAATTGTAGTCGACCAGGATGGTCGTGATCGTCGTCCCGCACGGAACCGACACAGTGTTGTTGGACGCCACCGCGCAGGCCGGCGCGGAAACCGCGGTGCCGCCGCTCAACGTCACGCCCGTCCCGCTCGCGTTCAGCGCGATGATGCACCCCGCCCCCGCGCCGCTCGTCTTCAGCTCGGCGTATGCGCTCGCGCTGACAGTCAGCTGGCTCGCGGAATCCAGCACCCGGGACAGCGCCAGCGGCACGGTCGTGGTGACGGTCACCAGCACCGCATTGTTGCCATCCCCGTTCGGCGACGCGACCACCGAGGGCGTGACCTGGCTCGTGGCAATCCCGTTGAGCGTCGCAACCCGGTCGACCGCGGCGGTCAGGGCGGCGGTGGTGTTGTTGGCATTGTACGCCAGCGCACCGCTGTAAGCCGCCAGGTCCGCCACCCGCTGCGTATCCACGCGCGCCAGCAGGGCATCGCCGAACTCGGTCACCAGGCCGGCCATCGCGACCAGGATGGTCACCAGCACGGCGGCAAAGATGCTGACGGTGCCACGATTATCGAGACGGCTACCGAGACGGCGTTGGCCAGGCATACGCTTGCTTCCCTGTTAAGCAATGATCGAGAGATCGGGCTCCGCTCATGAACCGGACTGTCATGTCCAATTTCCTGGAACTCATCAGGGGAGTTTAGCGGGAAACGGTATCGGATTCGTTTCACCGCGGGCGCGCCGTGTCGAACGGCCGGTATCGGCCCGAATGACGAACGCATAATACCGCGCGTCCAAATGATCGACGCTTCGGTGCTACCCCGTCATGCCGGGCGAAGGCCCGGCATCCACGACTTTGACGTGCCGCACGAACGCAAATCGCGAATGTCGGCATCCGCCCGCATGACACACACCCAGCGCCGGCGCGCCACTCTTCCAGGCGCCCGCTTCCAGCCCCAAGTATAACCCGAAGCACCGAACCGACACCGTTTCAACCAGCCGGCATCAGATCGGCAGCGGCGCGTCCTTCAGCCGCTCCATGGAAAACCGGCTGGTGACATTGCGCAACGGCACCGCCGCGATCAGCTTGCGATAGAATGCGTCATACGCAGCGATATCGGGCACCACGACATGCAAAAGGTAGTCGACGTCACCGCTCATCCGCCATGCGTCAACAATCTCGGGCGTATCGCGCACCACGTCGGCGAAGCGCTGCAGCCAGCCAGCGGAGTGATCCGCTGTCTCGACCTCGACAAAGGCGGCGACCGGCAAGCCGACCTTGGCCGGATTGATCCTGGCAATGCGGCTGATGATGATGCCTGCCTCCTCCATCCGCCGGATACGCTTCCAGCACGGAGTTGAGGTCAAACCGATCTTCTCCGCGATCTCCCCCAGCGACAAGGACGCATCGCTGGCGATCAGGCGCAGGATCTCGCGATCCAGTCGATCCAGTTCCTTGTCGGCCATAAGAACGTCTCCGGCTGGTTGATCGCGGGTCTACCGTAGCAGGAATTTGCGCACGCCACCGCCACAGCACAAGATTGGAGAAGAAATTGCTCGCCGGCGGCGGCCGACGCACCAGGTTCGCCGCCTAGCCCGCCAGCAGGCCATCCGCGGCAGCGCCCGCGCCCGCCCCGGCTTCCCGCCCCAAAAATTCGCCGCCCACGCGGGCAGACACAGCCCGCCGACCGCACGTCGAACTGGCAACAAAACAATGCTGCCGGCCGCACAGCGGACGAAGCGAGATCAGCAGGCCACCGAAAACGAACAACCAGCGTCCGGCTACTCGGCAGCCGCATGCTCCTCCGGCGTGCGCAGCGTCAGCGCCAGGGCATGCATCCCGCCACTGAACTCCTCCGCCAGCGCCGCGTGCACCGCGCGCGACCGCGCCACCCTGGTCATCCCACGAAACGCCTCCGCAACCAGCAGCACGCTGTAATGCGTCTGGCCGCCGGCCTGCGCACCGGCGTGCCCGGCATGGCGCGCGCTGTCATCCACCACCCGCAGCAACAGCGGCGCGAATGTCCGCGTCAACTCGGCTTCCAATCTTGCGGCGCGTGAGGTCATTCCCCAGATATCCTCCCGCTCGGCCAGGCTGCCAATAGGACCTGCCAAGCGGACATTGCCAACCCCCATCTTCTGCCATAACGCTGTGCCGATGATCCGACGCAACTCGCGCCCGCGGGCCTATGCCCCAGACCCCGACTCGCCCGGCCACGGCTGCGAGGCGCCCAACTGCGCCGCGATGGGCGAATACCGCGCGCCCAAATCCCGCAACAGCCTGCGCGACTACTGGTGGTTCTGCCTGGACCACGTGCGCGCCTACAACGCCGCCTGGGACTACTACAAAGGCATGACACCGGGCCAGATCGAGGCGGCACTGCGCTCCGATACGTCATGGCAACGCCCCACCTGGCCGCTCGGCCGACTCGGCACCGCGGCGTGGGACGAAGAGATATTGCACGACCCGCTGCACGTCCTCGCAGCCGCCGGCCTGCGCGGCACAGCGCGGCGATCGCCGGAACAAACCCCAGCCGAATTGCGCGAACCACTCGCAACCCTCGGCCTCTCCTGGCCCACTACCCTCGACGCAGTGAAAACCCGCTATAAGGAACTCGCCAAACGCCACCACCCCGACGCCAACGGCGGTGATCGCGCCGCCGAGGAACGGCTGAAAACCATCAACCTCGCCTACGCAACCCTGCGCAGCCGCCTGAACACCACAGCCCACGCCGCCGCAGGCTGACGCCGGCCTTGGGCTTGGCGCTTGGGCGAAGGAAGGTCAGGGCGCTGCCCTGAAACCCGCCAGGGGGCTTTGCCCAAGCGCCGAGCCCCGGGCCCGCGTCAGCCTCCGGCCGGTTGGTTAGGGGGGTCCAGGTACAGTGGGCTGCCCAGGTAGCGTCGCAGCCAGAAGCGGCACAGCACGCCGATTGTTGCCGCCACCGGCACTGCGAGCATCACGCCCAGGAAGCCGAACGCCGCGCCGCCCGCGAACAGCGCGAAGATCACCCACACTGCCGGCAGCTCGACGCGGTCACCGAGGAAGCGTGGATAGATGACATAGCCTTCCAGGATTTGTCCGACGACCAGGACACCGGCGATCACGATCACGCTATGCCAGGACGGGAACTGCGCGAGTGCCAGCCCGATCGCGGTCACCCCGCCGGTGATGGACCCGACATAGGGAATGAACGACAGCAGCCCCGCGGCCAGCCCGACCAGCAGCCCCAGATCCAGTCCCGCCAGCGACAGCGCCACCACATAATAGGCCGCCAGCAGCACGCAGCACAGGGCCTGTCCGCGTACCCAGGCCGACAGGATCCGATCGACCTCCCGCACTTGCGCGCGTATTACGT
>CAWGZJ010000024.1:0-20448 GCA_963826975.1 uncultured Alphaproteobacteria bacterium
GCCCAAGCGTGACGAAGCGGTCTTCGAATTCGCGCATCTGGAACGAGGCGCGCACCAGGATGGCGATCTCGTTGAGCGCATGGCCTTGGCGCTGCAACTGCTCGATCTCTTCGCCGACGGCGCGGGCTTCTTCCTCCGAATCCCAGGCGCCGGTAACGGCGACTTTTTCGCCGAGCTCATCCTCGGTGTGCAGCGTCTTGCCGAGCCGGCCTTCGTTGTGGGCGATGATGTGCGAGGCGGCGCCGAGAATGTGGCCGGTGGAGCGGTAATTGCGTTCGAGCCGGATCACCGTGGCGCCGGGGAAGTCGTGCTCGAAGCGCAGGATGTTGTCGACCTCGGCGCCGCGCCAGCCGTAGATCGACTGGTCGTCGTCACCGACGCAGCAGATGTTTTTGCTCTTTCCCTCTCCCGTTCCGGGAGAGGACGCGGAGCGAGCGTCAGCGAGCGACGCGGGTGAGGGGAGTGCGTGCGCCTGGGGCAGAAGGCCCTCACCCGGTTCCTCGCTGCGCGAGGAACCGACCTCTCCCGCAAGGGGAGAGGGAAGATTTGTGCCCGTCGCTTGGCTGCTACGCTGCGCCAACAGCCGCAGCCATAGATACTGCGCCACGTTGGTATCCTGATATTCGTCCACCAGGATGAATTTGAAGCGGCCCTGATATTGGCGGAGCACGTCGGGTTGCTCGCGAAACAGCCGAATGCATTCCAGCAAAAGATCGCCGAAGTCGCAGGCGTTGAGGATTTTCAGCCGCTCCTGAAACGCCTTGTAGAGTTTCAGCCCCTTGCCGTTGGCGAACACGGCGGCTTCGCCCGGCGGCACCTGCTCGGGGGTGAGGCCGCAATTCTTCCAGCCGTCGATCAGCATTGCCAGCACGCGGGCCGGCCAGCGCTTCTCGTCGATGTTCTCAGCTTGCAAAAGCTGCTTCAGCAGCCGGATCTGGTCGTCGACGTCCAAAATGGTGAAGTCGGATTTCAGCCCGACCATCTCGGCGTGGCGGCGCAGGATTTTCACGCCGATCGAATGAAAGGTGCCGAGCCACGGCATGCCCTCGACCACGCCGCCGACGATTTGGCCGACACGGTGCTTCATCTCCCGCGCCGCCTTGTTGGTGAAGGTGACGGCGAGGATTTCGCCCGGCCGGGCGCGGCCGAGGCTGAGGATGTGGGCGATGCGCACGGTGAGCACACGGGTCTTGCCGGTGCCGGCGCCGGCCAGCACCAGCACCGGGCCGTCGAGCGTCTCCACCGCGAGGCGCTGCTCCGGATTGAGCCCGGCGAGATAGGGCGCGCCGCCGCCCGCGGCCGCGCGCGCCCGCGCGGCAATGCCGCCGGGGGCAGGGGCCGGCGGTGCGACAGGCTCGACGGTGCGCTTCAACGGGTCAGCCAAGGCGGATCAACCAGTGATTTTCACGCAGAGAAAGATGGCACCTGCGGGCGGCTTTTGCGAGGCATCCGGGATCGTTCCGGGCTCGGCGCGCGGGAGAGTCGGAGCTTGCGACGATCCCGGGTCTGCAGCGCACCGCTCCGCGCTGCGCCGCGCCCGGAATGACGGCACTGCGTGCCGTCACTTCATATACTTATCCACCAGCACCGCGGCGTCCTGGCGGTCCTTCTTGAGAAACGCGGCGAAATCCTCGGTCGAGCCGGCCGCGGGCTCCAGGAAATTCTGCTTGGCGAAGTCGGCGAACTTTGGCCCACGAAAGATGTCGAACAGCGCGTCGTGCAGCTTCTTGACGATCGGGGCCGGCGTGCCGGTCGGCACCACCATGCCCCAATAGATCGGGCCGCCCGGAAATGCGCCGAAGCCGGCTTCGTCGAAGGTCGGCACGTCGGCCAGTTGCGGCGAGCGGTGCGAGGCGCGCAGCGCCAGCACCTTGATCTTTCCCTCCTTGAGCTGGCTCGTCATGTTGCCGACGCCGATCTTGGTGACGTCGATGGTGTTGTCGAGGAGCGCGCCGATGATCTCCGAGCCGCCCTTATAGGGAATGGCGACCAAATTTGTCTTCCAGTGCTCGCCGAGCCATTGCCGGAACGCGTCGGTGGTGGTGCGCTCGCCGAGCGTGCCGTAATTGAGCTTGCCCGGCTCCGCCGCCGCCTTGGCGCGCAACTCGTCGATCGAGTTGATGTGCGTCCCCGAAGGCGTCATCAGCCCTTCGATGACGTGGTACATGTCGATGACCGGCGCAAAATCCTTCTCCGGATTGTACGGCAGGTTCGGAACGGTCAGCGGGTTGAACGACATGGTGTCGGGGCTGACCACGCACAGCGTGTAGCCGTCCGGATCCGACTTGGCGCATTCGCTGCCGCCGAGCACCATGGCGGCGCCCGGCTTGTTGAGGACCACGACCGGCTGGCCGAGCCGTTCCTGCAGCGCTTGCGCGGTCAGGCGCGCGGCGACGTCGGTGATCGAGCCGACTGAGATAGGTACGATCATCCTGATCGTCTTGGTCGGATAATCCTGGGCATTGCCGGCAACCGGCCAAGCCACGAGGACAGCAATAAGCAGTGCGAATTTTTTCACATTACCTCTCCCGGATTTTTGATTTAGCGCAGAACCACTTCGCCGATCGAGCCGGCGTCGTACTGCGAGAAGAACAACCGGCCGTCGGCCAGCGCCGCGATGCAGCGCGCGCCGCTATTCGGCGTTGGAATATCGTATTCGCCGCGTACAGTACCGTCGGGCGCCATTCGGCCGATCTTGTTGGCGAAGTTCGCGGTGTACCAAAGATCGCCGTCGGCGCCGACGGTGACGCCGCGCAGCGAGGCGTTCGGCGTCGGCACCGGATGCTCGGTGATGCGGCCGTCGCGGTCGATGCGGCCGAGCGCATTGGTCGAGGTCTCGACGAACCAGATGCTGCCGTCCGGATGGGCCACCATGGCGCGCGGCTGGCTATCGTGGCTCGGGATCGGAAATTCGGTGACCTTGCCGTCCATGGTCATGCGGCCGATGCGGTTGCCGGCGGCTTCGCTGAACCACAGCGCGCCGTCGCGCACCGAGATGGACAGCGGTTCGCTCCCGGCGTGATGCCGTCGGCAAATTCGGTGATGCGGCCGTCCGGTGTGATGCGGCCGATGCGGCTCACGTCGCTCTCGGAGAACCAGACATTGCCGTCGGGCCCGCCGATGATGCCGTCCGGCCCGGCATTTGGCGTCGGCAGTGCGAACTCGGTGATTTTGCCGTCCGGCGTGATGCGGCCGATCTTGCTGGCTGTCTTTTCACAGAACCACATGTTGCCGTCGCCACCCGCCGCGATGCCGATCGGCGTCGCGTTCGGCGTCGGCAGCGCGAATTCGGTGAACGTGCCGCGATCCGGATCGAGCCGGCCGATCTTTGAAGCGCCGCTTTCGCAGAACCATAAAGCAACGATCCGGCCCTTCGACCGCGATGTAGGGTTTGCTATCGGCGCTCGGAATCTTGTGTTCGCGGATTGTGACCATGAGAGAACCTGTCATTGCGGATTGGGCATGGCGATGCGCCGTCCGGCGCTTTCCGGCAACGGCAGCGTGGCATGGGCGACGCGCATGCGTTCAAGGCGCGCGGTGATATCCGGCGGAAATGCCGCCGTCTTCTTCGCGTCCATGTTGACGTGCAGCGCCATGTTTTCGGATGTGGCGGAAAGCCAATTCTCCTCGGCGTGATGGAGCTCTTCGAAATAGTGCAGCCGCTTGGCATCGTAGCCGAGCAGCTGGAAGGTCACGCGCACCGGGTCGCCAGCATGGAGCTCGCGCAGATAGCGCACATGCACTTCCGCGGTGAAGGTCGAGTGCCTGCTGACTTCGACATAGGCCAAGCCGAGGCCCAAGATCTCATAGACCTCATCGACGGCGCGGTCGAACAGCACATTATAGTAGGCCATGTTGAGATGGCCGTTGTAGTCGATCCAGCCGTCTTCCACCCGCATCACCGAGGATACGAACGGGGCAGGGATCGCGGGCTCGGGTCGCTCGAGCATGCTGGGTTCCGGCACTCAGGGGGGGCAATGCAGCCGACCGCGGTCGTTTTGGCAAGCGCTTTCATGGCGCCGGCCGAGGTCCTGTTGTTGTTGTGCAAAGGCGATGTGCTAACGTCGATCATTCGTGCGTCAAAAGCCGGACTGCCGCCACAACGTGCCGAAGCAAGCAAAGAACATCCTCTTCATCATGTGCGACCAGCTGCGGTGGGACTATCTGTCCTGCTACGGCCATCCGCACCTTAAAACCCCCAACATCGATGCACTGGCGGCGCGCGGCGTGCGTTTCACCCGCGCCTACGTGCAGTCGCCGATCTGCGGTGCTTCGCGCATGAGCACCTATACGGGCCGCTACGTGCAATCCCACGGCGCGGCGTGGAACGGCTTTCCGCTCAAAGTCGGTGAGATGACTTTGGGCGATTATCTGCGCCCACTCGGCATGCGCACGGCGCTGGTCGGCAAGACCCATATGGAGGCCGACGTCGAAGGCATGACGCGCCTCGGTATCGATCCGGATTCGATCATCGGCGTGCGCGTCGCCGAATGCGGTTTCGAGCCTTACGAGCGCGACGACGGCCTGCACGGCATGGGCCCGGACGGCATGCGCTATTCGCCGCGGCGGCCGCGCTACAACGCCTATCTCAACGACAAAGGCTATGACGGCGAGAACCCGTGGCACGATTGGGCCAACGCCGCCGACGGCGACGGCAATGCGCTCGCCTCAGGCTGGGCAATGCGCCATACGCGTAAACCCGCGCGCGTACGCGAGGAGGATTCCGAGACGCCCTATATGACTCGGCGCGGCATCGATTTCATGCGCGAGGCCGGCGACACGCCGTGGTGCCTGCATCTGTCCTACATCAAGCCGCATTGGCCCTATATTGCGCCCGAGCCCTACAACACCATGTACGCCGCGAACGACGTCATCCCGGCGGTGCGTTCGGAGAGCGAGCGGCGCGATCCGCATCCGGTCTATCGCGCCTTCATGGAGCATCGCGTCAGCAAGACCTTTTCGCGCGACGAAGTGCGTCGCGAAGTCATCCCGGTCTATATGGGTCTGATCAAACAGATCGACGATCAGATGGGCGTGCTGTTCCGTTTCATGGAGCAGCAAGGCCTGTTCGACAACACGATGATCGTCTTTACCGCCGACCACGGTGATTATCTCGGCGACCATTGGCTCGGCGACAAGGATTTCTTTCACGAGCCGTCGGTGAAGGTGCCGTTGATCATCTACGATCCATCGGCAGCTGCCGACAAAACGCGCGGCAGCATGTGCGACGAGTTGGTGGAGGCGATCGACTTGGCGCCGACGTTTCTGCAAGTGGCCGGCGCCGATCCGGCGAAAGAGTTGCATCGACTTGAAGGCCGCTCGCTGCTGCCGTTGCTGCGCGATGAGCAGCCCACCGCATGGCGGCCGTTTGCCATCAGCGAATATGATTACGGCATGCAGCCGGCGTCAGCGGAGCTTGGCGTCAAGCCGCGCGACGCGCGGCTGTTCATGATCGCCGACAAGCGCTGGCGTCGGCGTAACGCCGCGGCAGCCAGGAATCGATCTTCGCCACCAGACGCGGCCAGTCGCGCAGCAGGTAGAACGCCACCACCGGCGTAACCACCATCAGCGTCAGCACGTTGAACAGCGCGAAGCCGCCGCCGATCAGCCGCGACAGCGCGCCGGCGATGAACGACAGCATCGACCCGGCCTGGCTGCTGACCAGGTCGCGCAGTTTGTCGTTCACCACGTCGGAGCCGAAGCTGTCCTGCAGATGCGCGATTTGCTGGTTCGCCCAGGCTTGCACCAACTGCACGTATTGCGGCACCCGGCTGAACAGGATGCCCACCTGCGCCAGGATCAACGGATACAGCAGCAGGGCGAACAGCAGCACCGCGGCGATCAGTGCCAGCACCATCAGCAGTGCGGCGGCACCGCGCGGCATGCCGAACTCGGTCAGCCGTTTGGTCGGCGGGTCGAGCACGTAGGCGATTCCGGCGGCGGCGACGAACGGCAGCAGCACGGAGGCGAACAACTGCAGCGCCAGCCAGACCGCCACCAGCAGGCCGATCACCGCACCGATCCGCTGCGCGCGTGTGGCGTGGGCACGAGCGTTCGGCTGCCCAGCCTGCCGCAGCAGGCTGTCGCCGGGCGGAATTCCACCCGGCGTCCCGATAGTGCCCGCGATTGGCGCCCCGGTTGGTGAGCCCCTGGTCGGTGGGGCCTCGGTTGGTGGCCCTCCGATCGGTAGCCCCCCGGTTGGTGAGCTCCCGGTCGGTAACCCCCCGGTCGGTGGGCCCGCGATTGGTGGGCCCCCGGTTGGGGTTCCGGGCGAGGGCCCGGTTGTGCGCCCGCCGGGCGTCCCGGCCTGGATCATCTGACCCGCGCGGCCTTCCACACATACGCTGCGCCGGAAGCCAGCGTGGTCGCCCCCACCACCCAGATCAGCACCAGCTTGGCCAGCGGCGCATCCAGTCCATAGCCGGCCAGCAGCAGCGTCACCGCCACCAGCACGATCTGCAGCGCGGTGTTCAGCTTGGACACCAACAGCGGGCGAATGACCACGGGCATCCCCAGCACACTCAGCACGATCACCCCGCCGACGATCACCAGATCGCGGAACACCACCAGAATGGTGAGCCAATCCGGCAACTCATTCACCGCCGCCAGGGTGATATACATTGACACCAGCAGCGCCTTGTCCGCCACCGGGTCGAGCAGCGCGCCCACCGAGTTGCCCCCGCCGTTGCGCCGGGCCAGCCAGCCGTCGAGCGCGTCGGACAGGCCAGCGGCCAGGAACAGGAAGAACGCCACGATCAGCCGGTGCTCCAGCACGAACCACACCGCCATCGGCACCATGCACAGCCGGGCGAACGTGATGACATTCGGCAGGGTGAGCAGCGTGGTGGTACGCGCGTGACCCGCGTCGGATCCGTCGGGCATCGAAGCTAGCCTTCCCTGCGGGTGCGTTCCTCGGGGGCCTTCCCTGTGGCGTTCCTCGCGGAATCCCCCCCAAGGCAATCAGAGCGACAATCAGAGCGGCAATCAGAGCGGCAATCACGACGGTAACCGGGGTCGTACCTGGGGCGGTAACCAGGGTGGTACTCAGGGCGTTAACCAGGGCGATGACCAGGGCAGTACTTAAGGCGTGTTCCGGACGACACGGCGTTGCGTCCGCATTGCGCCTTAGCGTATCGAGGGCCGACATGACCAGTGCCGAACGCGCCCGCGGCGATTCCCCCAACGGCCTCAGCTATGCCGACGCCGGGGTCGACATCGATGCGGGCGACGCGCTCGTCGAGTCCATCAAGCCGTTGGCGCGGGCGACCACGCGCGCGGGCGTGCTGGGCGGCCTGGGTGGTTTCGGCGCGCTGTTCGACCCCAAGGCGGCGGGGTTCATCGATCCGATCCTGGTCGCCACCACCGACGGTGTCGGCACCAAGCTCATGCTGGCGATCGCCACCGGGCTGCATGACACCGTCGGCATCGACCTGGTGGCGATGTGCGTCAACGACCTCGTGGTGCAGGGCGCCGAGCCGCTGCTGTTCCTCGACTACTTCGCCACCGGCAAGCTCGACGTAGGGCAGGCGCGCGCGGTGATCGCCGGCATCGCCGCGGGCTGCCAGCAGGCCGGCTGTGCCCTGGTCGGCGGCGAGACCGCCGAAATGCCCGGGCTGTATGCCAGCCAGGACTACGATCTCGCCGGCTTCGCGGTCGGTGCCGCCGAGCGTGACACACTGCTGCCGCGCGGTGTGGCGCCGGGTGACGCCGTGCTGGGCCTGGCCAGCAGCGGGCTGCATTCCAACGCGTTCTCGCTGGTCCGCCGCGTGGTGCAGCTCAGCGGCCTGCCCTGGGACGCGCCGGCCCCGTTCGCCCCCACCGGCTTCGGCACACAAGCCACCGCCTTCGGCACGCAAGCCCCCGCCATCGGCACATCCGACCGCACGCTCGCGCGGGCCCTGCTCGAGCCGACGCGCATCTACGTGCGGCCCCTGCTGGCGCTGCATCGTGCCGGCCTGATGAAGGCGGCCGCGCACATCACTGGCGGCGGCCTGCCCGGCAACCTGCCGCGTGTGCTGCCGGAAGGCACCATCGCCGCGCTGACGCCAGGCTGGACGGTCCCGCCGGTCTTCGCGTGGCTGGCGCGCACCGGCGGCATCGTGCCGGCCGAAATGCTGCGCGTGTTCAACTGCGGCATCGGCATGGCCGTCGTGGTCGCCGAAGCCGACGTGGAAGCCGCGGCGACGCTGCTGCGCGACCACGGCGAAACCGTCACGCGTATCGGCCATATCGAGGCCGCCGACGGCCCGGCCGAGGTGCGGATCGCGCTGCCCGACGGCTGGCCCCCAAGCTGACTCCGACGTTGATTCACATGTTGATTCCATCATTGATTCACATGTTGATTCCTACATTGATTCCCAGGTTGATTCCTATATTGACTCCCTCGTTCATTCCTATGTTGATTCCGATGTTGACTTCACGATGACTCCCACGTGGACCCAACAGAGGTCGGCATGAAGCAGCGTGCGGCGGTGCTGGTCAGCGGCCGCGGCTCCAACATGGCGGCATTGGTGGCGGCGTCGCGCGATCCGGCCTACCCGGTCGAGTTCGCCTTGACCCTGTCCAACCGCGCCCAGGCACCCGGGCTTGCCCTGGCCGCCTCGCTCGGGGTGCCGACCGCGGTGGTGGAGCACCGCAACTTCAACGGCGATCGCGCCGCGCATGAGGCCGCGATCGACGCGGCGCTGGTGGCCGCTGGTATCCAGATCGTCTGCTTCGCCGGCTACATGCGCTTGCTGACGCCGTTCCTGATCGAGCGCTGGGCTGGCCGCATGCTGAACATCCACCCCAGCCTGCTGCCGGCGTTCCCGGGCCTCGACACGCACGCCAGGGCGCTCGCCGCCGGGGTCAGGCTGCATGGTTGCACGGTGCACCTGGTCACCCAGACGATGGACGACGGCCCGATCCTCGCTCAGGCGGCAGTCCCGGTGCTGCCGGGCGACACCGAAGCATCGCTCGCCGCGCGTGTCCTGGCGCAGGAGCATATTATCTATCCCTTGGCGCTGCGGCTGTTCGCCTCCGGCCAGCCGGGCAACGCCCCGCCGGGTGACGCCGTGTTGCGCAACCCGCTGCCGCCGGAAGCGGCGCTACGCAACACCCCTTCGCCGGAAGCGCCGCCGCGATAGTGTCTCGGTTTGAGACCTGCACCGTCTCAAACCGAGACACTACGCCGCACAACCCCTTGCCGCCGGGCTCGGCGCTGCCATAGAACCCAACGAAACCACCTTTCCGCAACCGAGGCACCGCATGGCCGAACACAGCACCGTCTTCACCGGGCCCGACACACAGGAAGCGTTCCTCGCCGACCGCGAACAATTCCTGCATGGGTTCACCCGCTTCACTCTCGGCATGGTCATCCTGGTGGTCCTGGTGCTGGTCCTGATGGCGGTGTTCCTGCTGTAGCGCGCCGAAGATCGCTCGCGCGACCGCGGCGCGGCCGCCAAACGCCGTCTAGCGGGTCTGCTACTCGGCCAGGATGAACGCCTGGCCAGGCAGTGACGGATTGCACCGGTTCTGCCGGATGGTGCCGCCTCTCCCAGGGTCCTCGAGACAGAGCCCGCTGCTCTTGACACGGATCTGCACACGGTCACCGCCGGTATTCACGAGCTTGAAGATCTCGTTGTCCGCCAGCGAACGGCCGTCGCAACTCCACTGGATCAGGTTGCCCGGCCCGCCAGGCCGTTTCCCATCTCCGGGCGACACCGCGCCATCAGCGATGTTCAAGCACATGCCCGGTGCACCATTCACCGTCTGAATCGCGTAAAAGCCACCACCCTGATCGACGAAATTGAACTCCATGTTGGCGAAGCCGCCGCCGCATGGATACGGAATGACAGCGTCGCCGCTCTGCGTGGAGTTGCGAATGATGTTGAAACACAGCTTCGTCGCAGCCGAGACAATCTGATGCGTGCCCTCGACGTCGCCGGACGACGGCACGGCCACCGGCGAGACGCCGTCGACGACATAGGTCGTGACGGATCTCGCCGGCAACGTATCGATCACGTGGGACCTCGACGACAGCGCAATGCTTCCGCCCCGAAGATTGACGGCGTCGCCCGCCGTCGTGCGATAGACCGCGACCGACGGCGGCAGCCCGCCGAATGCCCCAAGGTCCAGATCGTTGGCCGTCGCGGTGTCCCAATTCGTGCTGACCAGCACCAGCCGTTTCGACGCCGCGGAATATGCCGCAAGCGTATTGAAGGCGCCGCCTGCCGAGACGATCTGAAACCCCGGCCGAATGAACCGCGTATACTGGGCGAGGACGTAGAACTGTTTCTTCAGTTGCGGCATTCCGCCCTTGGCGTCGAACGCGATCACGTTCCAATCGGGCTGCCAAAGCACCCACGCTTCGGCGCCCAGGTCCCGCAGGTCCATCCGCACGGAATCGGCCATGAACAAGGCGCCCCACATCTCCGTTCCGTCACCCTGGTGGGGAAAGCAGCATCCCAGCTCGCTCATCCAAATCGGCTTGCGAAGCTTCCGAGCCAGCAACTTATACTCCTGCAACTTCGCCGGGTTGTTCGCGGAATTGTAGCCATGTGTATTCAGCCGGCCGAGTGAGGCCAGCGCGATTGGGCTCAACTCGGCCAATCCGCCGACCGCATCATCGGCGTTGTTCATGTCCACGCCTGCCACAAAAGTAGCCAGGCCGTCCTGTCGCAACAGGTTGGCAAACATCGGAACCAGCGCGTTCTGTGCGGCATACGAGGCGGAATACCCCTCCTGCCTGCCTCCCGCCATCCAACTCAGGTCGGGTTCGTTGAACGGTTCCAGGTCCTCGAAACGAACGCCTTCCACGTCGCGAAAATGTCGCACGACGGTCACCAGGTAGCTGGCGAAGCTTGCGCGCATGTCGGGTCGCAGATTGTCCTGATGCGCCACCGTGCCGCCCGCGGAACTGCCGCTGACGGTCATCCAGTACGGCGGAGCAACCGAAAAGGCCTCGAAAATATCCGCCCCCCGATCCTTCGCTTCATGCAGCATTCGCCGCTGTGCCGCATCCCTGGTCCAGTCGAACACCGCGGCGGGGCCGGCCTGGAAGCCTTCCATCTGGGCGTCGGCCCGCATGCTCTTGTGGGTGGGATCATCGCCGCCGCCGATGTTGTACCGAGCAACATTGAACCCAAGCGTCAGCCGCGTCGCCGGGTCGCCATACAACAGATCCATATATCGGCTCTGGAGCTGCGGGTCCTTGATCTGCGCGGGCTGACGTCCGCCGCCGTAGAGATCGTTCGCCTCCTATGCCAATGACATGCCCCAGCCACGAAAAGTCTGCGCCGGACGCGCAGCAACTCGACCCGAATCCGCCAGTGCCGGCCAGCCCGCAAGACTCGCGGCCGATGCGATCGCGAAGATGTGTCCGATCGCAAAGACCCACGATGTCCGCACCATGCTCTCCCGTTGCCGATATGAAGTTCGTCTCGGAGGCACCGGCAAATACGCGATCGCGGCGGGGCATTCGACCGCAGCCAGGCACTCGACCGCGGCGGGGCATCCGGCCGGAGCCCGGCACTTAATCGCCGCGGGGCGTATTCGACCGTAAGCGGCTGCGTGCCCCGGAATTGGCCGCGCGAGGCCCGCCTGTCACTGGCAGCGAACAACGCACTTGTCGCCGTTGCACAACTTAAGGTTGTGCCAGACCAGATCAGCAAGCATCTCGCCAACGTCCGCCGCAGCGCCCGGTCGACCGTGCCGCGCACCGCCGACCAGTGCCGTCACGTTATGATACACCCTCGGTCATACTCCCGCCGCGATCGCTACCTATATGATGGTAAGATACGGTGGAGTGAGAAGCCATGAGCGCTGTCCTTTCTTCAACACTTCGCATCGCCGCCTTGGCCGCTGCCCTGGCACTGCCGCTGGCAGCACCGTCGCCTGCTCATGCCAACTCGCACGGTGGCGGTGGTGGCGGCGGCGGCTGGCACGGTGGCGGCGGCGGCTGGCACGGTGGTGGTGGCGGCGGCTGGCACGGTGGCGGCGGCTGGGGTTGGCGCGGCGGCGGTTGGGCAGGCGGGTGCTGCTGGCGCGGCGGCGTTTTCATTGGGGCGCCCTACATTTACGCGCCACCGCCGGTCTATTATGCGCCGCCGGTCTACTACGCGCCGCCAGTATATTACGCCCCGCCGGCGTACTATCCGCCGGGTTAATCCCGGGCCCGAATGAGCCCTTGGCATAACCGCGTGCCTGGGGCTCCCCAAGGGCTCAATCAGGGCCGCTGCTAGGGCGGCCCAACAGCCGCGTGGCGCCCCCCAATGGGCACCATGGCACCAGCCCCGGACTCCCGGCGCTGCCTACCACTTGTCCGTCCATTTCATTCGGGCCGCGCAAACCGATCGCGCGTCGATGCGTAGAACCGGACCCCCGCCTAAGAACGATAACTCCCATTAATATCGATGTACCCGTGCGTCAGATCGCACGTCCACGCGACCGCCTTCCCCCGCCCCAGCCCAAGATCGATCGTAATCGACACCTCGCGCCCCTTCATATGCGCCACCACCGGCGACTCGTCATACCCCGCCACCACCCCGCCATGCCGCGCCATCCACACGCCCCCCACGGCGATCGACAGCTTGTCGCGGTCCGCCGGCTCGCCGGCCTTGCCCACCGCCATCACGATGCGGCCCCAGTTGGCGTCCTCACCGGCGATCGCCGTCTTCACCAGCGGTGAATTCGCCACCGTCATCGCGATCCGCTTGGCCGAGCGCGCCGTCGTCGCCCCACTGACCTCGATCCGCACCAGCTTCTGCGCGCCCTCGCCGTCGCGCACCACCTGCAGCGCCAGGTCCAGCAGCAGCTCATCCAGCTTGCGCGCGAAGTCCGCCAACATGCGGCCACGCGCCGCGGACCCATCGGCCGGGGGGATGCGAGGATGCTTCGCCTGCCCGGTGGCGAACAGCAGCACCGTATCGGAAGTGGATGTATCCGAATCCACCGTCGTGCAGTTGAAGCTGGCGTCCACGCCACGCCGCAACATGGTCTGCATGGCGTCGGCCGGCAGCTTCGCATCGGTGAACACGAAGCACAGCATCGTTGCCATGTCGGGCGCGATCATGCCGCTGCCCTTGGCGATGCCGGTGATGCGCACCTGGGCGTCGCCGATCTGCGCCACGCGGGTCGCCGCCTTCGGGAACGTATCGGTGGTCATGATGCCGCGCGCCGCGTCTTCCCACGCATCCTCGCGCAGCCCCGCGTGCAGCGCGGGCAGCGCCGCGGTCAGCCGATCGTGCGGCAGCACCTCGCCGATCACCCCGGTCGAGGCGACGAACACCTGCCGCGCCGGACTGCCGACCAGCTTCCCCGCCGCCTCGGCGGTCGCCGCGCAGGCCTCGCGCCCGGCCCGCCCGGTAAACACATTGGCATTGCCGGCGTTCACCACGACAGCGCGCGCCCGCCCGCCCTTCAGCGACGCCCGGCACCAATCCACCGGCGCGCCGGGGCATTTGCTGGAGGTGAAGACGCCGGCGACCGTCGTGCCACCGGCCAACTCCATCATCACCAGGTCGTTGCGGCCCTGATAGCGAATACCCGCGGCCGCCGCACCCAGGCGCACCCCCGCGAGCGGCGGCAATTCAGGCAGGGTCACGGCAAGCGGTGAGGTCGGTACGGCCATCGCGTTTCCCCTAAACATTTCTTGTGACTGTTTGCCCTGGGTGCTGCCCCAAGACGTTGCGTGTTCCCAGCCGGGTTTGCCATGGAATTTGCGTGGTCTGGACTTTGCGCGGGCTGGGCTTTGCTTACACTGGACTTTGCTTGCTCTCGGCTTGTCCTCGCTCCGGGCGCTGCGTCCGCCGGTCGGCCGGTTCGCGCGGCGCACCCAGAGCCAGGGACCCCCGAACTCAGGGCTTGGCGGCGGGCGGCGGCTCGGCCGTGTCGGTCGCGCGCTGGGGCGACCCGTCCAGGTTGAACTTCTCCACCGTCACGTGCGACCTGGCGTCAGCCAACGCCGTCTGCACACCCTCCTGCACCACCTTCTGGCGCAACTCGTCGTGTGCCTGCTCGAACGTCGGAGGGTTGCTATGCCGGCGTTCCAGCACCTGGATCACGTGCCAGCCGAACTGCGTATGCACCGGCGTATCGGAGATCTGGTTGGGCTGCATCGCAAAGGCGGCCGTGGCGAATTCCGGCACCATCTCATCCTTGTGGAAGAAGCCAAGGTCGCCGCTGTGATCGGACCCCGGATCCTTGCTGTACTCCTTGGCCAGCGCGGCGAAATCTCCACCCTTCTTGAGCTCCGCGATGATCTTTTTGGCCAGGTCCTCGTTGTCCACCAGGATGTGGCGGGCGTGCACCTCGTCCTCGCCCGGTTTTCCGGCAAAATCACGCTGATAGCGGGCGCGCAGCGCGTCCTCCGTCACCATCGGACCAATCAACTGGCCCAGCATCGCCGTCTGCAACACCCGATCGGTGGCCGCAGCGATCTGGCGTTCCACCGCCGGGTCCTTTTGCAACCCCGCCTTGCGCGCCTCGATGGATAGCGCCTGGCCATCGATCATCTGCTCCAGCAGCATCGGATACAAAGTCGCCGGAGGCATGCCGCGCGCGTTGGGCGGCAGATCCTTCACCGCGCCCTGCAGCTCGCTCAGGTGGATCGGCTGCCCGTCCACCTTCGCCACGACCGGGTCAGGCGCCGCCGCACTCGTCACGGCCCCACTCGCGGGCGCGCGCCCGGTCGTGGGCCCGGCGGCGTGTGGCGTCGTCGGGGCCGGGGATGGGGCCGGGGTTTGGGCGTTCACGCTGGCGACGAACGCCAATCCCCCAAAGCCAGCCACAAGAAGCCGGCGCAGGACGTTGACGGCCAGGCGGGGTCCGCGAATAGGCATGAACATTCCTGTCGAAGAAGGCGGCGGATCATGGCGGAAGCACCGGATTGCCACAAGGCAACCACCCCGTCGCCGCAGGGGAATTGCGTTTGAAACTTGCGGCAGCGGCGATCCTCTGATGCCAGTTAGTTGAACCGCCCAGACGCCAAGCCGCCAAGGTTCTGTCGGCTCAACACGCCACACCGCACCGGATCCGCCACCTATCCCTTGGCGGCTTGGCGTCTTGGCGTCTTGGCGGTTCAACTAACTGCTCATCACTACCGTAGACAAGGCATGCTCAGCAGCATTGCCAAATGCGATCACCTGCCCGTCGCCGCGCGGTGCTCAGTTCCCGGATTTTTGCGTTGCCCCGGGTTTCTGCGGCGCCCCGGGTTTCGCGGGCGCCGCGGATTTCGCTGGTGCCCCAGGTTTATCCGGCGCCCCAGGTTTATCCGGCGCCAAACTCGAAGCCGGCCTCGCAGCGGACGCCGGCACGACCGTGCTCGGCTGATCGCTCGCACCCGGCGCCGCCTCATCACCCCGCACCGGCGCATCAGGCGGGCCGGCCAGGCCGTTCATCGGAGCGCCACCCATATCGAATTTGTGCACGCGCAGCCCTTCGCGCGCCTCAGCCACAACCCGCCGCACCGCCTCCTGCAGCAACTCCTTGCGGATCGCGTCGTGTGCCTGCTCCAGGCTCGGCGGCGGCACGCTGCGGCGCTCCAGCACCTGAACCACATGCCAGCCGAACTCGTTGAAGATCGGCTTCGGCGCGACCTCGCCAGGCTTCAACGAGAAGGCAAGGTCGGCAAATCCGGCCCACACCTGGTCGTGGCGGAAGAAACCCACATCGCCGCCGCGCGCGTTGTCCGGGTCCTTGCTGAACCGCCGGGCCAACGTGGCGAAGTCCGCGCCCTTGTTCAGCTCGCTGATCAGCCGCTTCGCCTCGTCCTCGCTGCTCACCAGGATGTGCCGCGCATGGACCTCCTCGGTGGCCGGCCGGCCGGCGAAATCGCGCGCGTAGCGTTCCTGGATCGCCGCTTCGGTGACCTGCGGGACCGCCGTGCGCTCCAGCAGCGCCCCCTCCAGCACGCGCGCGCTCGCCGCGTCGACCTGACGCTTCACCGCCGGATCCTCGTCCAGTTTCCTGGCGCGGGCCATCAGCACCAGCGCCTCGTGATCGACCATCCGATCCAACAGCGTCGGGTAGATGACCTCGAACGGCATCTTTTGGAGCGCCTCGGGCAGCGACTTGATCGCGTCACCAAGGTCGGAAAGATAGATCGGATGGCCCTCAACATTGGCCACCACCGGGTCCGGCGCGACCCCCGCCGTATTGGCGATCTTCGTGTCAGGCGGCCGCAAGCCGGTAAACGGAGCGACCTGTGCCGCGCCCGACGAATCGACATGCGCCTCGTCGCTCTCATCGGACAGCACGCCGGTCGACAGCATCTCGGCCCAGGCCTCTGCCGTCCAATGGCCGTCTGCCGTCCAATGCATGATCGCCAAACCCGGGACAACAGCGCAGAACAGCCCCAGGACCGGACCGGCTATCCAACGCGGCATCGCACCCTCGCCAGTGGCGTCAGCCGATCTATCAGTCCGGACCCCAGCGGTCGAGGGGCAGCGGTGTCTCCGTTTGCAACCGGCACCGACCCACACCCCCCGGATCGTTCATGCAAATATCCTGTCGCTGCGCGCCCGAGCCAGGGCGCGGCTCGTAAACTGAGACACTACCGTCGCCCTGCTGTCGTTGACCGGGGCCTCGGTGGGTCCTATCTGAATGAAGCTCCGTCCGGCACCTCCGGGCGGGGCCGTGCTTGCGCGCCCCCGAAGACGGCCGACCGGCCGGCCGCCGCGGACAAGCTGTCGCAGAAGGGTCTCATGTTCGCTGTCCTCGCCCGCGCCGTTTTCGGCACCGCCAACGACCGTTCCCTCAAGGCCTATCAGCGCCGCGTCCCGCAAATCAATGCGCTGGAACCGGCGACCGAAGCGCTGTCCGATGACGCGCTGCGGGCCAAGACCGGCGAGTTCCGTGAACGTCTCACCGCCGGCGCGACCCTCGACGAACTGCTGCCGGAGGCCTTCGCGGTGGTGCGCGAGGCCAGCAAGCGCACCCTGGGCCAGCGCCATTTCGACGTCCAGTTGGTCGGCGGCATGGTGCTGCACGACGGCAAGATCTCCGAGATGAAGACCGGCGAGGGCAAGACGCTGGTCGCCACCCTGCCGGTCTACCTCAACGCTCTCAGCGCCAAGGGGGTGCACGTCGTCACGGTGAACGACTACCTCGCCCGCCGCGACGCCGAATGGATGGGCCAGATCTACCGTTTCCTCGGCATGAATGTCGGCGTGATCGTGCACGGTCTGGACGACAGCCAGCGCCGCGCCGAATACGCCGCCGACATCACCTACGGCACCAACAACGAATTCGGTTTCGACTACCTGCGCGACAACATGAAGTACCGCCTGGAGGACATGGTCCAGCGCGACTTCAATTTCGGCATCGTCGACGAGGTCGACAGCATCCTGATCGATGAGGCGCGCACGCCGCTGATCATCTCCGGCCCCGCCGAGGACAGCTCCGACCTGTATCGCCGCGTCGACGCCGTGGTGCGCGAACTGGTGCGCGACGAGTCGGTGTATGAAAAAGACGAGAAGTTCAAGACCGTCTCGATGACCGAGGCAGGCTCCGAGCGTGTCGAGGACATGCTGCGCGAGGCCGGCGTGCTCACCGAGGGCAACCTGTACGACATCTTCAACGTCAGCGCGGTGCACCACGTGCACCAGAGCCTGCGCGCCCATGTGCTGTTCGCCCGCGACGTCGATTACATCGTGCGCCAGGACAAGGTGGTGCTGATCGACGAGTTCACCGGCCGCATGATGGAGGGCCGGCGTTATTCCGACGGCCTGCACCAGGCGCTGGAGGCCAAGGAAGCCGTCACCGTGCAGGCGGAAAACCAGACGCTCGCCTCGATCACCTTCCAGAACTATTTCCGCCTGTATCCCAAGCTCGGCGGCATGACCGGCACGGCGATGACCGAGGCCGACGAATTCGGCGAAATCTACAAGCTGGACGTGGTCGAGGTGCCGACCAACGTCCCCTGCATCCGCGCCGACGAAGACGATGAGGTCTACCGCTCGGCCGAAGAAAAATACGAGGCGCTGGCCAAGCTGATCGAGGACACCCGCCAGCGCGGCCAGCCGGTCCTGGTCGGCACCACCAGCATCGAGAAAAGCGAGCAGATCAGTGCGCTGCTGAAGCGCAAGCGCGTGCCGCACGAGGTACTGAACGCCCGCTTCCACGAGCAGGAGTCGGAGATCATCGCCCAGGCCGGTGCGCCCGGTGCCGTAACGATCGCCACCAACATGGCCGGCCGCGGCACCGACATCAAGCTCGGCGGCAACCTCGACATGCGGCTGAAGCACGAGCTTGCCGGCATCGAAGACCCCGGCCTGCGCGCGACCCGCGAAGCCGAGATCCGCGACGAGGTGTCCGCCGCGCACGAAGTGGTGAAGCAGGCCGGCGGGTTGTTCGTCGTCGGCACCGAACGCCACGAAAGCCGGCGCATCGACAATCAGTTGCGCGGCCGGTCCGGCCGGCAGGGCGACCCCGGCGGCTCACGCTTCTTCCTGTCGCTGGAAGACGACCTGATGCGCATCTTCGGCTCCGACCGCATGGGCGGGATGCTGCAGCGCCTGGGGCTGAAGGACGGCGAGGCGATCGTCCATCCGTGGATCAACAAGGCGCTGGAAAAGGCGCAGAAGAAGGTCGAGGCGCGCAACTTCGACACCCGCAAGAACGTGCTGAAATACGACGACGTGATGAACGCCCAGCGCAAGGAGGTCTACGCCCAGCGCAAGGAGTTCATGAAGGCCACCGACGTCTCGGAAACCGTCGCCGAGATGCGCAGCGAGATCATCGACCTGATGGTCACCCGCCGCATCCCGGAGAAGGCCTTCGCCGAGCAGTGGGAGCTGGCCGAGCTCACCGAGGACCTGCGCCGCCTGCTGAACATGGATCTTCCGGTGGTGGACTGGGGCCATGAGGAAGGCATCGACGAGACGCAGTTGCGCGAGCGCATCATGCAGGCGGCGGACGCCATGATGGCCGCCAAGGCCGCCAACATGACCCCGGAGCTGATGCGCTTCATCGAGAAGTCGATGCTGATCCAGGTGCTCGACGCGGTCTGGAAGGAGCATCTCTACGCGCTGGACCATCTGCGCCAGGGCATCGGCCTGCGCGCCTACGGCCAGCGCGACCCGCTGAACGAATACAAGAGCGAGGCCTTCGCGCTGTTCAACGCGATGCTGGACGAGCTGAAGGAACGCGTGACCTCGATGCTGGCGCGCGTCGAGCTGGCGCCCGAGGGCCCCACGCAGCCGATGCCGCCGCCCCGGCCGCTGCAAATGTTCGAGCTGCATCCGGAACCCGAGCTGGCATTCGCCGGCCCCGCGGACGACGGCACCGGTCCGGCCAACGCCGGGGGTTCCAGGATGGAGATGCGCTCCGGTCCGGCGCCGATGCCGGTTTCGGTGCGCTCGGTGCGGGCCGACGCGATCGATCCGAACGACCCCGCGACCTGGCGCAACGCCGCGCGCAACGGCCCCTGCCCATGCGGCTCCGGCAAGAAATACAAACACTGCCACGGAAAACTGAATTAACCGCCTCAACCCTACCTGCACCTCTCCCGCTCTTCGCGGGAGAGGTCGAGGCGCGAAGCGACGAGGGTGAGGGCCCTGCCGCGGCACGACCCTCACCCGTAACGCTCCGCCCGCCGACCGGTGCCACGAAGGGTGGGAGTGGTGCATGATCGGCACGGCGATTCCCGTCACTGCTCGAGCAAAGACACCCGCATGACAGCCGACACCGCGCCAACCCCCCCGACACCCACCACCACACCATCCGAGCTGGAATTCCGTCCGATCCACATCTCCGGCTACGACCGGCAGGTGCACGATTTCTACCCAACGCCCGACTGGGTAACCGGCGCCCTGCTGAAGCACGTAACGTTGCGCAACCACGTATGGGAACCGTGCTGCGGCGACGGAGCCATGGCGCGCGTGCTCGACCGTGCGGGTTACCAGGTGGTCGCCACCGATCTCGTCGATCGCGGGTTCGGCCGCGGCGGTGTGGATTTCTTCGCGTGCACCACGTTTCCCCCCGGCTGCCACGCAATGGTAACGAATCCGCCCTACGGCGATGGTGGCGAAATAGTGCGCGCAAACAACGCCTCGCTAAACTTCCAGAGATTTGTCCGTCACGCGCTGATCCTGACCGAGCGCGCGAACGGCCAGTTGGCGTTGCTGGTTCGGTTCCAGTGGATGGCGGGGCAGCGCGCCGCGGTGCTGATCTCGTCGGGGCCGCTCAGCCGGGTCGTGGTGTTGACGAAACGGATCCAGTGGTTCGACATGGGCGAGCGCACGAATCATGGACAGCACCATCATGCTTGGCTGTTCTGGGATTGCAGTCATGGGCGGTTGCTGCCGCCAAGTCTGGTATTTTCGGACTGAGTGCCGGCGCAGCCCATGACCAACCAGATCGACCTCTCCGGCCGCATCGCGCTGGTAACCGGCGCATCGCGCGGGATCGGCCGCGCGATCGCGCTGATCCTGGCGCGGGCCGGCGCCAACGTCGCGGTGAACTACAGCA
>CAWGZJ010000025.1:0-16373 GCA_963826975.1 uncultured Alphaproteobacteria bacterium
TGGCCAACCCGGATCGCCTCGCTGCCCAGCCGGGCGGAGAAATGCAGGATCGTGTCGTTCATTCATCAAGTCCTTGGTGATCATCCCGGTGCACGCCGACAGCCCATTGCCCATCACATTGGTCACCAGCTTCGACCAGCGCTCGCCCCACAGATTCTCCGTCACCATCGCCGAGTCGGCCAGCGACACCAGCCGGCAGATCTCCTTCACCCGGTCGGTGACACGGCCATGCACCTCGCCCGTCCGAAACACCGTGTGCTTCGACCCGCTCTTGCCCGCCGCGCGGCGGACATGGCCCGGCTCGCACAGATCGACGGTGATGGAGCTGGCGATGCAGCCGACGGTGCGGCCCCACCCTACGACGCCGGCGATCGTCTCCTCGTTCATGCAGTTTGCAGCGAAACGGTAAACCCCGTTGGGCGAGAGATACTGCGAGATCAGTGTCGCGGCCCATTCGGTGTCGTATGACTTCATGCAGACGAAGGCGATGTCGACCGGCTTTTCCTTGGCCAACTGCTGCGCATCGGTCAGGTGCAGTGCGCGCACCTTTGTGGTGAATGGCTCGACGTCTCTGATGTGGCTGATCTTCAGCCCATGCGCGCGCATGTGCTCGACATGGTCCGGCCACGGATCGATGAACGTGACATCCTCACCCGCATGCGCCATGTGCGCCCCGGCATAGCCGCCAACCGCGCCCGTGCCCATGATCGCTATCTTCGCGCCCATCTGTCCCTCCCTGCGTTCGACTGGCGGGAAGCTTACCGCCGCAGGGTGACGGCGGCCAGATCGCGCGATGTTGCGGGGTCTGGCGGCGCCGAAGATGACAGGCGAAGCGCGTCAGAAATCAAACTTCAGCTTCACCCCACCACTGTTGACCTTGAATTTCGGCGGCGGGTCAAACTTCCAATTGTCCGGGACCAATGTAACGCCGGTTTTGCCGAGCGGAAGACCACCCTTGGTGATCATCTTCTTGATCGCATCGGGAAGACCGTCGAACGGCTTGGGGTCCGCTTTCGGTGATACCTTCAGGCCAAATATCTTGTCCGAGAGGTCTTTCGAGGCTTTTTCCGCATCTTTTGCTGCCGCGTCTCTTTGTTTCTTGAGCGCCTCCATCTTGTCCATTTCCGCCTGGATGTCGGCGAGTTTCTGTGCCGCGTCCTTGATCGCTTTTTCCCAGTCGGCCACGAATTTGCTTACAGCATAAACGACTTTGTCATAGTCGACAAGATCGGCCATGTGAGATCCTCCGTGCCTGATCGCTTGGCACCACGCAGGCTGACGATCAGCCGGGTGCCCGCGGCAAATGCGGTCGTTGCGCAGACCGAGAGCAACGACAAGGATTTCTCGTCATCTCCGTGCCCGGGTTGCGTCAACCGCCAATTGGCGCACGAAACCGTGTGCTCATCCGGTCGAGCAGTCCGCCAGCAAACTGTTCTTCACCAGGCAGTCGATGCCTCCCGGCGCCCCCGCTACGCGCTGACCGCCAAAATCTCCGCATGCGTGTCACTCTCTTGCCCCAGCGCGCATCGAATTCCGCAATCAGCCCCTTGATCGCCGCGGAGGTCGTGATTGCCTCGGCATTCGCCACGTTGTCGAACGAATAGAACGCACAATGCACCGACGGATCGGTGCGGCTCCAGGCACGCCAGGCATGCAGCGCACCGAAGGCCTTCATCGCATCGGGCAGATGCTCGTCGGCGTACCAGCGGTCGAAAGCCGCACGATCCGCCGGGTCTGCCACCACCGCCCGCACCACCAGATAGCCTCGGTCCGCCATCGCTGCCCTCCCTCGCCTGACCATCGCCGCGTTTCATGCTACGCGATGCGCTGTCGGAGGGGACCTTCGCACATGGTTCAAGCACGGGCCGCGGTGCTGCGGCAGACCAACACGCCAATGGCGATCGAAACGATCGACGTCGGACCGCTCGCGCCAGGTGACGTGCTGGTGCGCATCCGTGCCGCCAGCCTGTGTCATACCGATCTCGAAGCGATCGAGGGCGCACTTGCGGTGAAGCTCCCCGCCGTGCTCGGCCACGAGGCAGCCGGCGAGGTCGCCGAAATCGGCGCCGGCGTCATGGACCTCTCGCCGCGGCGATCGTGTCGTGCTGTCTGGAATCCGCATTGCGGCCATTGCTTCTATTGCGAGCGCGCGCAGCCGATCCTCTGCGCGCAATTCCTGGCCAACGGCCCGAAGGCGTTTCATTTCGACGGCGCGCCGCGCCTGTCCTGCGACGCGGTGCCGGTGCATCAACTGATGTATCTCGGCGGCTTCGCCGACCATTGCGTGGTGCCGGCGCAAAGCGCGATCCGCGTGCCCGACGCGATGCCGTTCGACCGCGCCGCGCTGCTCGGCTGCGGCGTGATGACCGGCGTCGGCGCCGCGACGCGGATCGCCGATCTGCGCTGGGGCGCCGTGGCGATGGTGATCGGCTGCGGCGCGGTCGGGCTGTCGGCCGTCCAGGGCTGCCGGCTGGCCGGCGCCGGCACGATCATCGCGAGCGATCCCAACCCGGCGCGCCGCCAGCTGGCCAGCGCCCTCGGCGCGACCCACGCGGTCCCGCCGGACGAGGCCATCGCGATCGGCCTGGCGCGTTCGCTGACCGAGGGCGCGGCGCCGACGTGGTGATCGAGGCGGCCGGCGCGCCGGCAGGCTTCCGCTGTCGGTCGAGGCCGTGCGCCCGGGCGGCCAGGTGATCTGGCTCGGCAAGATCGGCGTGGCCGAGCCGATGGCATTCCGCTGGGGCAGCCTGATGCAGGAGAAGCGGATCATCCGGTCCTCCTACGGCGGGGCCCCCCGGCCAGGATTTTCCGTTGCTCGCGCGGGCCTATCTGGACGGCCAGCTCAATCTGGACGAGATGATTTCCGCCCGCATCCGGCTGGAGGCATCAACGAGGGGTTCGCCGCGCTGAAACGGGGCGAGACCGTGCGCAGCGTCATCATATGGGGGGCACCGCGTGAAGTCTACGAAGGAGGCCGCAGCCTGGACGGCGCCGTGGTAACGGTGGACGGCGCGCCGCTCGACCTGCGCTTCGACCTCAAGCGGTTCAGCCCCACCGGGTTCGAATGGACCTATGCGGCGACGGGCCGCGCCAGCTCGCTTGGCGCTGCTCGCCGACCACCTGGGGGACCCGGCACGCGCGCTGGCATTGACCGAGGCGTTCATGCGTGACGTCGTCGCGAACTGGACAATGCCTGGCAGTTGACCAGCGAGGAGATCGACGCAGCCCTGCCCGACGCGAAGACGTAACAAACGATCCCGCAAGATCCGATCACACGCCTACGTCTCAACGTAGGGCGGACAAGCGTAGCGCATTCAGCTATCTTGTACCAACTGTCCTAAACATTGACGCACGGGCCGCTACCCCCGTCATGCCGGCGAAGGCCGGTATCCACGACTTTTTCTTTGCGGCAACAACATCAAGTCGTGGATACCGGCATGCGCCGGCATGACGGAGTGTTCGCTACTTTCCCCTTGCGAGACGGCGTTCGTAAGCCTGCGCCAGCAACGTGCTGGGGAACAGCATGGCGAAATAGATCAACGCCACCACGGTATAGACCTCCAGCGGGCGGTAGGTGTCGGCGGTGATCAACGTCCCCTGGTACAGCAGATCGGGCACCGCGATGGTAGAAACCAGCGAAGTGTTCTTGAGCTGGGTAATCGATTGATTGACGAACGGCGGGATCATCCGCCGTATCGCCTGCGGCAGGATCACCTTGCGCATCATGTTCCAGGGCGACAACCCTAACGCGCGCGCCGCGTCCCACTGGCCCGGCTCGATCGAAACGATACCGCCACGGAATATTTCCGCATAGAATGCGGCAGTATAGAACGACAGCGTCATCACCGCCGCGGCCGTCGCCGGGATCTGGATCCCCAGCAGCACCGGCAGCGCGTAGTAGAACCAGACGATCTGCACCAACAACGGCGTGCAGCGGAACGCCTCGATGAAGCCGATCAGCGGAATATTCAGCAGCTTTGAGCGTGACAGCCGGCCCAGCCCCACCAGCAGGCCGATGACCAGACCCAGGAAGATGGTGCCCGCCGTATAGGCCAGGGTGACCGCCACGCCCTTCCACAACAGCGGGATGTAGCGCTGCAGGAAATAGAAATCCCAGTGATAGACCATGCACCCCGGACCGACCCGACCGAGCGGCGCGCCTTTGCGCCGGCCCGGTCGAATTCCCTAGAAGCTCAGTTCCGCCGGCACCGCGTCGCGCGGCACACCGTTCAGTTCCAGACCTTGCAGCAGCCATTCGCGGATCTGCCCGATGCCGCGATTGAAGTCGAGCCAGGCGTTGATCACCTCGACAAACCGTGTGTCGGGCTCGTGCTGAACCGCAAGGTCGGTGGGCAGCGCCACCGTCGGGCTGCCGAGCAGGTGGAACGGACCCAGGCTGGGGTTGCGCCCGACGGTGGTCAGCCCGATCAGCGCGGCCTGCACGATCACGTCGGCATGGCCCGATTGCAGCGCCAGCACCACCTGGTCGCGGTTGGTGAAGCCGGTCAACTGCGCCTTGGGGGCGAACCGGCGCGCCACGACCTCGTGCAAGGAGCCGATGTCGAACGCCACTTTCAGCTCCGGCTTGTCGATGTCGCCCCAGGTCTTCGGATCAAGACCCTGCCTCGCCAGGCAGCCGAACGGATGGATGATCATCGGGTGGGTGAAGCCGACCGACAAGGCCCGCGCCGGCGACGGGTTCAGCGAGAAGGCAAGGTCGATCTTATTGGACTGCAAATCCAGCACCGAGTTGCCGTAGGTGGACTCGACGTAGGCAAGCTGTGCGTCGAACGCCTTGGCGATGTCCTTCGCCATCGAGATCGCGGCACCGCTCCATTCGCCGGTGCTGATGTCCTTCTTGAAATAGGGCAGTTCCCCCGGCAGCGCCGCGATGCGCAGCGTCTTGGTCCGGCGCACCCGGTCGAACGTGCTTTCAGGCGTGCCCTGGGCGGGCGTGCCCTGGGCGTGTGCGCTGCCGATCAGCGCGGCGGCCGGCAACAGCGCCGCGGCGCCTGCCAGCGCTCGCCGGCCAAGCTGGTTGGTCATCACTCACGTCTCCCTGTTGTGGTCAGCCCGATGTTGCTGACCGCGCGGCGCACATGCAATGCGGGATTTGGCAATGCGGGCGTAGGCAATGCAGGAATTGCGCCGGCGGAAGTGCGGCCGCGGGGGCTGGCCCACGGCAATCGCGAAGCTGAAGACGATCAGCGCTTCCCCACCGACCTCAGCTCCCCACCTTCAGCGTGTTGACCAGGCCACGCAGGCAGGCCAGCACCGACAGCGTGGTGATCTTGCCAGTGCGCGGGTTGTCCTCGCTCGGCACATTCTCGATCGTCATCGTCAGGCGCGCCGCCGCGGCCTCGACGCGGATGGTGTGCGTGTTGCGCGTAACGCCGGGATCGGCCCAGATCTCGACCTGCGTGCGCATCGGCCCGACACCGGCCAGTGCCAGCGCCGCGGCCACATTGACATTGGCCGGAAACCCCGCCGCCGCATCCATCGCATTGCCCCGGAACACGCAAAGCGGCTCGGTGATCCCCATCACCTGGATGCCGTGTCCACCAGGTACGGCGCCCATCCAGCCCGGCCGGCGGCTTGCGGCTCTCCAGCGTCACGCTGTCGATCGGCCCCTCGGCCGCCGCGCGCACCGCATCGAGCCCGAGCAGCGCTCCGGTGGGCACCCGATGCGCGCACCGGTCTGCTGGGCCCGCCGCACCAGGTACATCCGCGGCAACAGCGCGCCAACCGAGCACGGCACGAACACCTTGCCCTCCTCGATCGCCGTGTTGGCCACCCGCTCGAAAACCGCGGCCGGCGCCGCCTCCACCACGATGTCGCATTCGGCAAGGTCCGCCAGGTTGACCACCGGCGGCGGCGCACGAAAACTGCTGAGCCTGGCCACCGCCTTGACCTCGTCGCGCGCGGCGACCGCGGCCAGTGTCAGGCCCGGCACCCCGGCATCGAGCGCGCGCGCCAGCGGCAGGCCGATGGCACCTAGCCCCGCGATCGCGACCGTCCTGGTCATGGCTTCCACCTCGCCTCCCGGCGGCTGGCCAGCACACGGGCCGCTGTCAGGTCGTCGGGCGTGTTGACATTGTGGAATGGGTCCCACGCCGCCGCGGGGAAATCAACCCGTTGCATTGCGCCCTGGGGCATTGCGTCCTCGGGCATCGCGTCCGCGGGCATCGCGAGGCCGGCGGTGAACACCTGCACCCCGCGCGGCCGCTGCGCCACTCCGCCGGCCAGGATCATCGCGGCGGGCGGCGTACTCAAAGCACCGAAGAAGCTGGGATGGGGCGAGCGATGGGACTCGAACCCACGGCATCCAAGACCACAACCTGGCGCTCTACCACCTGAGCTACGCCCGCCATCCGAGGGGCGGCGTTGTCGCCGATCACCCCGCCGCCGTCAATGTTTCCCTCGGCGATGTCTCTTCCGGCAGTATGTCCGGCCCACGACAATGCATGGCCCGCCTCCGTGCCGCCCGTCGCGCCCGGCCAACCGACGAAACGATTGACGCATCGACGCTGCGCCCCCGTCATGCCGGCCCCCGGGTCAAGCACCCGCGGACAGGCTCCGGCCGGTATCCACGACTTGTCTTTTGTCGCAACAAAGGTAAGTCGTGGATACTCGGCCTTCGCCGGCATGCCGATGTGGGTGTCGCCCTGAGGCCGGAAAACGGGCGTCCTTAACAAGCGTCTCGCACAGCGATAGCTCAGCACGCTATGCGTTTTCGGCAACCACGGCGGCTGCCGCGATCCGAGCCTTACCGACGCACGCCAGTGGCCTGCGAACGGGCGGCGCCGTCGCCCGCTACTTCTGGCCGAACCCCTGGATGACCCAGAGCAGCGGCCCGGCGTCCACGCGGATGTCGCCCATGCGGGGCTGGCTCAGTTCTACGATCAGCAGCATCCCGCCCGACCACATCAGCAACAACAGCGACGACAACACCACCTGTCGATTTTCGGCCAGGCCGAACTGATAGCCCAGCGCACCCATCGTCAGCAGCGCGCCGAGATAAAGCGCCAGCATGAGTTTCCCCGGCACCCCGCTCTGGTAGGCAAATTGCTGTGAGGCCGAATCGTCGAACATCTCGTTCAGCGCATTGACCAGCGCGACCGTCACCGCGGTCGGCGATCGGTGCGCAACAACCTGCACGATCCGCCATATATCAGTCTGCAGGGCGTTCGTCCGCGCGACCAGCACGGGGACATCGGCATCCGAAGCGGCCAGGGTGAACTCGAGGCGGGCTCGGCCATATTCCTCGATCTTCGCCGCGATCGTGGGTCCTTCATCGCCGTCGATCAGCTTCGTCCGCAGCCAGGCCGTCCCGATCGCGTTCGCCTCCGCCAGCACCAGCTCACGGCGCGTCTCATACCGGTTCTGCGCGAAGTTGATCGACAGGCTCAGGGTGAACGTGAGCAGCCCAATCATCCCAGCGGTCAGTGTGGAGACGGCGGACAGGTCGCGACCCTGCGCAAGCCGCCCGGGGCGTATCCGCCACCCAATATGATAGCCGACGCCGGTGGCAAGCAGCAGCGACAGGAACAGGAACACTCCGATCGCGAGCATCCCCAGTTCGGCCTGGATCCCCAAAAATGACAGGTTCACGTGATGTTCCTGACAGATCGCCTGATTTTTCGTGACAGCATCGCCCGAAGCTTCCTGGTGGAACACCCGATGCTGCCTGATGGAACAAACGTGCCACACTCGATTGTGTCTGCTTGGAGCAGATCTGGCCGAAGTCTCACCGATCTGTCCCATGCGACCGACTTCCAGCCGATCAGTTCGCCCATTCGAATCGGTCTTGTGACGATTTGACCGGGTCCGCCGAAGGTGACTGTCCGGCCATATCAACCCGTGGTGTGAAGCAGCGCCGCTGACGCGGATCCAATCAACGCGACCGCTTTCCACCGCCCGTAAATCTGGTAGTGTCTTCTGCGTGTGGCTCGCAATCGAGGGCGCATGGATGGATCAGGCTGACGATGTGCTTGACGCTTTGGGCCGCGGCGTTGCTCGATTTCGCTCCCATGTGTTCCCCACTCGCCGCGCGTTGTTTCAGCGTCTGGCCGCGTCACAGGCGCCCAGGGCGCTGTTTCTGACTTGCGCAACTCGCGGATCGTTCCGCAGCTCATCACGCATTCCGGCCCCGGTGAGCTGTTCGTCGAGCGCAACCCAGGCAATATCGTTCCGGAGTATGAAGAAATCGCGGTGGGCGTGTCCGCAAGCATCGAGTCCACCATCACTGCTCTTGGAACAAGGCATGTAATTGTTTGTGGCCATTCGGACTGCGGAGCGATGCATGGCCTGCTGCATCCCGCAAAGCTGAATGATTTGCCAGCCACCAACCGCTGGCTACGCCATGGTGGCGAGGCCGTGCGGCGCTTGCAATGCGACGGTGGCCCGACCGATGAAGCGTCGCTGCTGCACCGGCTGACGCGGCTGAATGTCGTGGTGCAGATGGAGAACCTGCGCACGCATCCCAGTGTGCGGACGGCCGTGGCAAAGGGCGCGCTGCGGATCCACGGTTGGGTGTATGATATCGCGACCGGCACCGTGCAGGCGTACAATTCCGCCACTGACGCTTTCAGCGACTTCCCGTAGCAGCCGATCGCGTAACATCCGGCGTGTCACTCGGCAGGGTGCAACCGCGGGGCCCACCAGCTATGCTCGCGCGGTCACCTCTCCACCATCCACGGAGCACCGCCATGACCACCGTCCGCACCAACCCGCCGAGCGTCCGCGCACCCACGGGCTACACCCATGGCGTCCTGGTCACCGCCCCGGCCCGGCGCCTCATCATGTCGGGCCAGATCGGCATCCGCCCCGACGGCGTCATTCCCGACGCCCCGCAAGATCAGATCGCCCAGGCTTTCGCCAACCTCCGCGCCGTGCTCGAGGCGCACGACATGACCCCGGCCAACGTCGTGAAGGTCACCACCTTCCTCACCAATCGCGACTGGCTCACCGCCTACCGCGCCGCCCGCAGCGCGTTCTTCCCCACCGAGCCGCCGGCTTCCACCTTGCTGTTCGTCGCCGGCCTCGCCGACCCCGCGCTCCACTTCGAGATCGAGGCCGAAGCTATCGCCTGACCGCGCGCGCCCCTTTCGCCTCTCCCTCTGGGAGAGGTCGCCGCGAAGCGGCGGGTGAGGGTGCTGCGAGCGGCACAAACGATTTAATTCGCTGGGCGACCCTCACCCGGAGCGCTGACGCGCTCCGACCTCTCCCAGAGGGAGAGGTAAACAGCGCGCAACCCGACGCCGCCGTTCCAACACCGACCGGACACCACCCCCGCTCTCGCACGCCCACCGGAACGATCAACCCACTCCGGCACCCCCGATCCCGCCGGCGATCGCCGCCAGCACCGCCTCGGGCGTGATCCGCGCCATCCCGTCATCGCCCGCGGCCTTGTCCGGCGGCGAGGCGATCGGAATGATGTGCCGGCTATGCTCGAACACCAGCGTCGTGCCGAACAGCGCATAGGTCGGGATGCCGACCGCGGCGGCCATGTTCATGACCCCGGTATTATTCCCGACATAGAACGTCGCCTCGGCGAGCAACGCAGCGACCTCATCGAGCCTCCAGCCAAGCGCCGAGGTAAGCCTCGTATCCCCCGCCAGGCGCTCGATCTCTGCCGCCAGCGCCGTCTCGGCCGCCCCGCCCAGCAGCACCAGGCTGTCCCACCCCGCTGCCCGCAACCCACGCGCCAGCGCCGCAAATCCCGCCGCACCCCATTGCCTTGACGGCTCCGACGCGCCGATGCCGATCGCAACGAACGGCCGAGCCACATGTTGCAGCCGAGCCGACGCCGCCTGCCGCGCCGCATCAGCGATCGCCAGAACCGGCTCCGCGTCCGCCATCGCAACGCCGGCCGCGCGCAGCCACGCCGTCGCACGCTGGAACTGATGCTCGCGCATCATCCGGCGCGACATCATCGGCCCGCGGTTCAGTAGCCAGCGCTGCGCCCCATAGCCATACCCGGCGCGCACCGGGATGCCGGCCAGACGCGCTGCCGTCGCCAGCGTCACGCTGTGGTGCAGCAGCACCACGGCGTCGAACCGCCGCGCCCGCAATTCCGCCGCCAGCCGCAGCATGCCACGCAGCCCGTCATGCCGCCCACGCCGCCCCCGGGGATTGCGATCCAGCCAGATGATGTCGCGCACCGCCGGCTCTGCCGCCAGCAACTCGTTCGCGCCCGAGCGAGGTTTGGTGATCAGCGTCACCGCCCCGCCCACCGCCGTCGCCAGCGCGCGCAGGTGCGGCAGGTGCCAGATCATGTCGCCGATCCCCGGCAATGGCTGCACGACGGCAAGCCTGACACCACTGTCGGCCAAGCCAGGGGCGGCCAAGCCAGGGGCGGCCAAGCCAGGGTTGACCAGGCCACGGGCGAACAGGGGAGTGGCGAACAGGGCAGGGGGCAGGGGTGACATATCTTTCACACAGAGGCGGCGCTACCTGCCAGCCGCCCGCCGCCAGGGCAAGGCCGCGCCGTCCGGCACCAAAGGGTCGCGACAGCGGATCGCAAGGTGGTCTGCGCGCTTTATCCGCGTCGCTGAAATGGGCAGCAAAAAGTCGTCGATATTGGCATGCGCCGGCATGACGGGGGTAGCACCGAAGAGCCGATCATTCGTGCGCCCGGTATCAGTGGCAACGATGCTTGCGCACCCGCCAGCCGGGTGCGACCCTGTCGGCCGGACACCTTACAGGAGCGCCCAACCAATGCAGGTCGAGATCGAATATTGCGGCATGTGAGGCTATGAACCGCGCGCCAACCAGGCGCGGGACATGATCTTGCGAAACACCCCCACCGCCCAGGTGCGGCTGCTCAAATCCGGCGGCGGGGTGTTCGAGATCACGGTGGACGGCGGGCTGCGCTTCTCCAAGAAGGCAACCGGCCGGTTCCCCACGGACGAGGAAGTGCTTCACACCCTCGCCTGAGGTCCCGCCCCGACAGCGCTGCGGTGCCGACCGCGTGACGGTGGCAACCAGCCAGGAGACCTTGCGGCCAGCAGCGACCGCCCGTCGCCGCCAGCCGTGTGCGCCGATGCGCAAACGCGCCAGTAGTCCGGGAACGCGCCAGTCGTCGTGCAAGCTGCGCGCCGGAGTGATGGAATAAGCAGCCATGGCGGGCGTCTGTCTCAGACATCGGCTTCCCCCCGCTCTGGAGAGAACATGAAATCCCATCGCATACTGTTCGCCGCCGCGCTCGGCTGCTGCGTGGCCGTGGCGGCGCTCGCGCAGACTGCCACGCCGGTCCGCGTTCGCGGAACGATCGACGCCGCCGACGCCAAGACCATGGCGGTGACCTCGCGCGAGGGGCAAAAAGTCGTGTTGGCGATCGCGCCGGATATCGGCGTCACCGCGATCATCGCGGCCAACATCACCGACATCAAGCCGGGCAGCTATATCGGCACGGCCGCCATGCCGCAGGCCGACGGAACCCTGCGCGCGTTCGAGATCCAGGTGTTTCCGGAAAGCATGCGCGGCATCGGCGAGGGCAACCATCCCTGGGATCTTGAACCGCAGAGCACGATGACGAACGGCACGGTAGGTGACGTCGTGGTCACCCAGGGCCGCACGCTGACGCTGCGCTACAAGGACGGGGTGAAGACCGTTGTGGTGCCGGACAAGGCGCCGATCATCACCTATGCACCCGCGACGGCCGCAATGCTGGTGCCCGGCGCGCATGTCATCATCACCGCGGCCCGCCAGCCGGATGGCAGTCTGGTCGCGCAACGCGTCGGCGTCGGCAAGGACGGGCTGGTACCGCCGATGTGATGCGCTCATCGCGCGCGCGCGGCCGGTTCTCAGTGGCCGGTTCTCAGTGGAACGTGCGTCCGGAGTCGATGACGACCGTCTGGCCGGTCATCGTTTCGGTGCGGCACATGGTGACCACCATGTCGGCGCAGTCGTCCTTGTCGGCGGCCTTCTTCAGCAGCGAGGTGGCCGCGCCTTGCGCTCGATCATCTCGGGCCGCAGATTGGCGGTCGCGCGCGTGCCCTCCAGCAGTCCCGGCGCCACGCAGTTGACCAGCGTCTCGGGCGCCAGCGCCACCGCCATGCAGCGCGTGAGGTGGATGAGGCCGGCCTTCGACACCGCATAGGCAATGGACGACCCGTGCGGCCCGAGCCCCGCCACGGATGAGATGTTGACGATGCGGCCGCGGCCCTGCGCTTTCATGATCGGCGCCACCGCCTTGGTCAGGCGCATCGGCCCGGTCAGGTTGACCGCCATGATCTTGTCCCACACTTCCTGCGTGAGATTGTCGAGGTCGGTGAACGGGATCGCCTTGTTGTAGGCGGCGTCGTTGACCAGGATGTCGAGGCGGCCGAAGCGCTCGGTCACATCGCCGACCAGCCGCTGCACGGCCGCCTCATCGGTGATGTCGCAGGCGAAGGCCGCGGCGTTGATCTGGTAGCGGGAGGTCAGTTCGCGGGCGACGCCCTCCGCCTGGTCGCGGCTTTGCGCATACATGACGGCGATGTGCGCGCCTTCCTTCGCCAGCGCGTGGCAGATGCGCTGCCCGAGCCCGCCGTTGCCGCCCGTCACCAGGGCGACCGCGCCTTTAAGGTCCATGTGGTTTCTCCCGCTTGCGGGTGCGCGGTTGCCTCGCGGCGCCTGCCCGTGTCCGGGGCAGTTTGTTACCTGGGCCGCGGAGTAGGCAAGCGGCGGGCCGGGCAGGGCAGTGAGACTGTTCCAAGGACGCAGCGCTCTTGTGAGACCGACCTTGTGAGACCGGCACGGCCCGCCTACTTTGCGCAGGGCTGCGCATAGGAGGCGCCTGTGGGGTTCGATCATTCCGCGCCGAGACGCCCCGTGAACCTGAACCTGAACGCCGATCTGGTCGAGCGGTGCAAGTCCGAGGTCGGCAACCTTTCCGCTCACGTCGAGGCACTGCTCGCGGCAGACCTGGAGAAGCGCGCCGCCGCGGCGGAAGCCGAAAAGCGGCGGACAGAGCGAGCGATCGACGCTTTTTCCGCTCTCTATGCGGCGCACGGCAGCCTGTCCGAGGAAATCCAAAGCCGGTGATCGCGGCGGCGCAGTTCAGCGTGCACCGAACGCCCTCGCGGAGTGCGGTGCGCCCGTTCGTCATCGTGCTTCAGTCGGACGATTTCGCGCGGATGCCAACCCGGGTCGTAGCTCCTCTGGTGCGGCCGGATGCCATGCCTTCGCTTGGCGGCGAACACGCGCGTGTTGCGCCGAAACTTGCGGTGCAGGGGCAGGATTGCGTGCTCAATCCTTTCGACCTTGCCACGCTGGGGGTCCATCGGCTGGGCGAGCTGGTCGCGTCTTTCGCCGACGATGATGAAGCGAAACGTAGGATCCAGGATGCGCTGAGCATTGTCCTGAAGCCGTTCTGAGTGCGATTTCTGCCATGTGGATACGGAACGAAAAATGAAAGTCGGCATTCTGCAGTTCTTCGGCTGGCGCGACCGGTCCGTGCCGCTCAATTCGGTCTACGAAACGGCGCTCGAGCGCTTTTCCATCATGGACCAGACGGGTTACGACGCCGTCTGGCTCGCCGAGCATCATTTCTCCAGCTTCTCCGTCTGCCCGTCGGTGCACATGATGGGGACCATGGCCGCGGCCCGCACCAAGCGGCTGCGGATCGGCACGGCGGTGTCGCTGGCCCCGTTCTATAATCCGCTGCGGCTCGCCGAGGAGGTGGCGCTGCTGGACGTGCTGTCCGGCGGCCGGGTCAACTGGGGCGCGGGGCGGGGCTTCGAGCGCAGCGAGTTCGCCGCCTTCGGCATTCCGGGCGAGGAGAGTGCAGCCCGCTTCCACGAGACGGTGGACATCGTCCTGAAGGCCTGGACCAGCCAGCGGCTTACCTACCAAGGCAGGTTCTACCAGTACGACGGCGTCGAGGTGCTGCCCAAGCCGTTGCAGGCGCCGCACCCGCCGGTATGGATGGCGGCGTCATCCACGCCCGCCATCGAGTGGGCGGCGAGTCAGGGCCACTCGATCCTGATGGACCCGCATTCATCCCGCGCCGATCTGATCAGGAAGCGCCGGCACTACGCGGCGAAGCTGATCGAGGCCGGCTACAGCGACGCCGGCCGGACAATCCCGATGGCGCGCCTGGTCGCCGTCGATGAGACGGCAGAAAAGGCGCGCGCGGTGGCGAAGCGCGTGGCCGAATGGACGATCGCCTCCTATGTCGGCCCGCAGCACATCGGCAATGTGCGCCAGGGACCGCCGCGGGATTTCGGCGGCAAGGATCCGATCGATTTCTATTTGGACGACGTGATGATCCACGGCACCGCGGAGAGCGTGGCCGAGCAGATCCAGTCGTTCGGCGAGGAGATCGGCATGACCTATCTGATGGCGGCGCCGATGAGCGGGCGGTCGTTCCGGCTGTTGACCGACAAGGTGTTGCCGCGGATCGGGGGGTGAGGGGGATCGGGTCGAGATTTGGTCCGGCGGCGGAGCCAAGGGAGTGGGACTGGAGACGGCGCAGGCAAGCGATAGTTCGCCATGCTCCGCCGTTAGGCAGGCGATCACGCCGATTCCGACCAAGCCGAGACTTGATCGCGGACGCGCGTTAGTGCATCCGTGCGTTGTCCCCGGCGCCGGCTCGCGCTAGGTTCGCCCAAGTAGAAAATTCCAGGGCAAAACCAATGGTCACGTTCGACAGAATCACTGGCATTCCGACTATCCTCAACGGTCAGCCGACCATCCGCGGCATGCGCCTGTCGGTGCGGCGTGTCATTGAGGCGCTCGCGGTCTATCCGAACTGGGACGATCTGCGCCGCGAATACCCGAGCTGGAACTTCGGAGAGTATGCGTCAGGCGCTGGAATTCGCCGCGCGGAACCTGGACGAAAGCGTGCAGCCGCTCGAGGCGGTGTGAGACGCCTGCTGCTCGATCAGGGCTTGCCGCGATCAACCGCCGCTTTGCTTAAGCAAGCTGGCTGGGACGTGATCCACGTGTCCGAAATCGGCATGAGCCGCGCTGATGATTTGACATCCTGCAGCGAGCCCGAACCGAGGCGCGCATCGGCGTCACGCTCGACGCCGATTTCCATTGCCTGCTGGCAATCAGCGGCGAGCGCGACCCCTCCGTGATACGCATCCGGAAAGAAGGTGTTGACGCGGCCGCGCTCGCGGCGTTGCTGCAACGCATCTGGCCGGGCATCGAGGACGCGCTCAAGGGTGGCGCGATGGTGACGGTAACCGAGCGGTCGGTCCGTGTTCGTCGGCTGCCGATCGTCAGGTCCTGATCTACGAGGGTGGAGAGGGATGTGGCCGGAAAATGAATGCCATGTCGGATCAGAAATGGGATCTCTTCATCTCTCACGCGTTGGAGGACAAACGGGCATTCGTCGCGCCTCTGGTCGGCGCTTCGCGCGTCTCGGCCGTCGCCGACTTCCGTGCCGATACAGCCGGCACGGACTTCGCGGCATTCTCCGCGAAGCCGATGACTTCAGTTAATCGGGTATGACCACGAATTCGTAAATTTCCGACAGCGGAACATCGAGGCCGACGCTGCGCAGGCTCAAGATGGCGTCCGACCCGTCCCCACGGAGTCAAAGGGCCACTGTCCGCTGTCCTCCCGCCGATAGATGTGGATCGCTGCCTCATCCTGATAGATCTCGACGATTTCCTGGACACCCTCGACATCCTGCAAATGGCGCCGCTTTTGGTTTCTGGCTCGCCACGCCCGTAACTCGGATGGCGAAACCACGTCGAAGACAACACGTGGCAGATCACCGCAGCGCACCGTGGCATCGGGAATGCGGGCGGCGGGAAGTTGCTGGTTTCGCGGTGCGGCGCCGCTACCCGCCTCGGTGCAACAGCCGTCCTTGTTGCCACGCAGGCAGTTGCCCAACGCGGTTCCGAGACCCATGACGATGGCAGCATGATCCGGCGTTGGCGCCGCGTTCGCAACGATCTCACAATCAATAAGTTCCTAGCGCCACGCGTCGCCGAACTCGCGTTGGTCGGTTCTTAAAGACTCGTCTGCCGTCCAACCGCCGTCTGCCACACGCGTCGCGTTGTCCATGTCATCCTCCGGGGCGGTCAAGGTTAGCCGTTTCGGTCCGGAATGGCCAACACAGGACCTGCCGTGTTCCGGAGCATGTGCCTGCGAAGGCGATCCAACCGCCGCATGGCGCCCACGCCACCACCATGCCACCCTCCCGCTCCAACCGCCCGGGAGAAACACCACATGCGCATCGTCGCCCTGGAAGAACACTACACCGTTCCGCGCATCGTCGCCGGCGTCTCCCCCGACGCGATCGCCCGCCGCGGTTTCCCCGGCCCTGACTTCGTCTGGGCGCAGACCACCAAACGCAACGAACTCGCCGACCTTGGCGACGCCCGCCTCGCTGACATGGACGCCAGCGGCATCACCACCCAGGTGCTGTCCGT
>CAWGZJ010000026.1:0-150968 GCA_963826975.1 uncultured Alphaproteobacteria bacterium
CGGTCAACCGCAGTGCCAGGGCGTCAAGCGATCCCTTGGCTTCAAGCCGAGCCGAGCCACTCACCCCGCCCGCGGCAATCCCATCCAGCGTCAGGCTTCCATTCAGGTTCGGGTGCCCTGTCGGGTCACCGACCTTGGCGTCGAGCACCGCACGCGTGACGGTCGCAGTGCCGGGCAGGCCGGCATCGGTCGCCGTGACGGTCAGGCTGGCACCGGCCGCCGTCGAAGTCCAGTTTGCCGCTGATGCCGCCGCGCAGCGCCCGCCCGAGCAGCGGCTGAAGATCGCCCAGCCGCGTCATGGCGAACGACACCTGGCCCTGCGGCAGCACGGCGGCGGGGCGGATCAGCAGCGCGCCGTCGGCGTGCGCGCTCTTCCACTGGGCCCGCTCGATCACGACACGCACAAGATTGTTTGCCGGTGGACTTTTCCCCCCCGCGCTGTTTCCCCCTGGGCTGTTTCCCCCTGGGCTGTTTCCCCCTGGGCTGTTCCCTGGTTCCCCTGGGCTATTTCCCCCTGGGCTATTTCCACCTGAGCTATTTCCCCCCGGGCCATTCTCCCCCGGGCCGTTCTCGCGTGCCGCCGCGACCGACAACTGCAACGGCGCACCCAGCAGCGTGCCCTGCACCGAGACATGACCGGTCGGCGCGTTGGGCAACCCGGCCAGCCTCACCTGGGCGGTTATCTTGCCTGGCGTGATGCCCGGGGTGCCGATGTCGCCGGTCAGATCGGCGCTAACCGACACATTGTCCGCTGAGCCACTGGCTTTGCCCGTGGCGCTGAATGGACCATTCACGGCCGGATCAATCTTCGTCAGGTCGGTGACAGCCACACGCCAATCGAGGTCCAACGCACCCGGTGCCACCGTGCCGCTCATGCCCGCCGAGAAGGCTCCGCTGTCGACGTTCAGCCGCGACAGGTTCACCGTCTGACCGCGCAGCGTGGCGAGCACATCAAGTTTGGTGTCCTGGCCGAGCAACGCCGCCACAGGTCCCGGCGGGCTCGTAACGCCGACGTTGCCCTGTACGGCGACGCGCGTATCCTCGCCCTGCCGATCGGCGCGCAGGGTCAGTGCCACGCGTCCCGCGACAGCAACCCCGCCGGCGGCGGCGAGCGGGGCAATCTCGGGCACGTTGAGATGCACCTCGGCGTGCTGCTGGCCCGCGATCGCCGCCGTGCCGTCGATGCTGAACAGCTTGTGCTGAAGGCGGAACGTCACCGGACGATCCGCCGCGTCCAACTGCAAGGTTGCGGTCACATCCAGCGGCGCGGCCTCCAGCACACCGGGCTGCGGCCCCGGCAGGCGGATGCCGTCCAGCGCCCCGCTCAATGTCAGCCGACCGGCATTCCCCTGAATGTCGGCGGTGATGCGGGCGATGCCGGCCTGGCCGAGCGACAGCCCCTCGGCAACCAGCGTGGCGCTCGCCTCCGGTTTGTCGAACGGTCCATCTACATGCCCCTTCAGTGCGATGCTGCGCCAGGACAGGTCGGCACTTGGCGCCATCGCCGGCGCGTCGGCCGACACCTCAAGGTTCGCGGCGCGCCCGGTCGCATCGACCTGCCCGGTCACGCGTGCCCGCAACTGCCCCGCGTTCAGCGTGACATCGGTGGCGATCGCGCTGAGCTTCCCGTTGAGGGTCGCGTCGGCGGCAATGGCGCCGATCGCCGGCAACGTGGCCAGCGATCCGATCAGCCCGCCCGCCGGCTCGTCCAGATGCAGCGCCGCGTGCACGCCGGCCGGATTAAGCTGGCGTCCAGCGTGTATGCCCCTGCCCCGTCCAGGCGATGCACCGCGAGCCGCACGGTGCCCGCGTCGATGGCCTGCAACCGCGCCATGCCATCGACGGTCAGCGAAAGCATGGAGCCGGCGATTTGTCCCACCACCGGCGCCGCCAGGTCCACGCGGCCAACATGCAACGCCGCGATATCAACCCGCGCCGGCAGGCCGACGGTGCTGCTGCTGTTGCTCGCCGGGAACACCGGGCGTCGTGTCACCGCGACGCGGTCGGCGGCGATGCGCTGGACTATGACCTCGCCGCCGAACAGGCGCAGCGGCGACCAGTCGAGCGTCAAGTCGTCGATCGTCAGCCAGGGGCCGTTCGCGTCACTGACCTCGATGCGGCCGATCCGCGCAGCGCCGAACAGCCAGCCGGACAGCCCGGTGACACGCGCCATCCCGCCTGAGACCGCGGGAACCAGGCGCTCGATCGCCGTTCGGCCGGGTTGCGTGGCACTGCCGCCGACCACCACCGCCAGCAGCAACGCCAGCAACGACGCCGCCAGCAGCACCAGACCGCCAAGCACCTGGGCCGCCCATCTTGCCGCGCGCCGCATCAGAATGCCTCACCCAGCCCGATATAGAGCTCGAGCGCATCCCCGCCTGGAGCGCGATTTACCGGCACCGCGACATCCAGCCGGATCGGCCCGATCGAGGTGTAGTAGCGCACCCCGACCCCGGCCCCGATGCGCCATATGCTGTTGAGCGGCGTGCCGCTGGCGGTAACCTGGCCGGCGTCGATAAAGGCCGCGGCACCCCAGTCGCCGAACAGGCGCTGCCGCAGTTCGATCGTGCCGGCGCCGACCGCGGTACCGCCGGTCGGCCTGCCGTCGGCGAATTGCGGGCCCACCGACTGGTAGCGAAATCCCCGCACCGTGGTGCTGCCACCGGCGTAGAAGCGCTGGTCCGGCGGCAGGCTGAACTGACCGGCGCCCTTGATCTGCCCCAGCAGGCCGCGCACCGCGACGACGCTGCGTCCGTTGCCGGTCAGATCGAAATACGTCGACGCCGAGGCCTGCAGCGTGACGAAGGTTGCGCTGCCGCCGGACAGCGACTTCCACGGCGTCACCCCGAACGAGGCGCGGATGCCCTTGGTCGGTTCCAGTGGGTTGTTGGTGGAGTCGTATTTCAGCCCGATGGGGACGCCGATCAGGTTGTAGTTGCGCCCGACGGTCTCCTGCACGATGTACTCCTGCTCGGCGGCCAGACCGAGGCTGCCGGTCCAGTGCGGCCACAGCGGGCGCGTCAGCGTGATGCTTTCGAGCAGGGCGTCCTGCTTGTACGCCTGCAGGTCCTGGCGCAATGCGTCGACCTCGATCTGCAGCGACTGGTTGCGGGCCAGGAAATCCGGCTTGATGAATTGCGCGCCGACCTTGTAGCCGAAGCCGGTGTCCGCATCGCCGCCGTTGGAGGCGCTGGCGGTCAGATTGAGTTGCTCCCCATTGCCGAACAGGTTGCGGTGATGCCAACCGACCGAGGGGCTCAGCCCGAGGTCGGTGGAATAGGCCAGGCCGATATCGACCAGGTGCCGCGGCCCCTCGGTCACCACGAAGGTCACCGGCAGCCGCCCGTCGGCATCGAGCTTCGCGGCCGGTTCCGCCCGAACCTCGGAGAACACGCCGAGCGCCGCCAGGTCCGCGCGCGCGGCCTCGATTGCCACCGGGTCGAACACCTGTCCCGGACCTAGCGTCAGCCGGTTGCGGACATAGGACTCATGCACGTCCTTGAGGCCGCTGATGGTGATCGCGCCCAGATCGACGCGCGGACCGGCGTTGACCGCGAACGCGACATCGAGCGCGTCTTGATCCGGGTGCAGCGTGGCGACTGGCTGCGCGACCGTGGCCATCGCGTAGCCGGCGTCGCGCAAGGTTGTCAGCAGATGCTCGCCGGCCGCCAGGACGTCGGCCGCGCGCGCCGGATCGCCGGTGCGGATGCCAAGCTGATCCTGCATCCCGGCCGGCAGGCTGCCGGTGACGGTGACCGCGCCGAGATGGAACGGCGGCCCCAGGTCGAAATGGGCCGCAACCTGTGCCGGCGGTGTGGCCGGCGCCGCCTCCAGCGCGTCGACCAGCCCCGGGTCGTCGAGCGGCTTGCCGTCGATCGTGAGATCGACCTTGCCTTTGTAGTAGCCGAAGCTTTGCAACACCGCGGCGAACCGTTCCGCGTCGTCGTGCGCGCGCGCCGTCAGGGCAACCGGGCCGACGGATGCACTGGCGCGGAGCGAGATCAGGGTGGAGGCATCGTGCAGCACCTGGTCGATCGCCTTGTTGCCGGTTGTGGCGAGGTTGACCTCATAGGGCAGCGGGTCGGCGGCGCGCGTGGCCGGATTTGGCAGGATCAGGAGCGGAATCGCCAGCATGCAAGCCAGAATACGGCGCGATGCGGTGACCCCGCTTATCCAGCACGTCAATCGCGGCTGCTCCTGTCGGCTTCTCTTGGATACTTGGGATTACATGTCTTGCTCGTAACACGCGATTTACAACAATCGAATCACGCTCGCGGCATCAACCGGCGCCCGACCCGCCGGCGGCTTTGCCGCCGCGGGTCCGGCGCGTTAAGATGGCCAATGGGAAACCGGCGCAGTACCGCCCTTGCTGTCGCCGCGCGGCATTGATCCGGTTCAATGTGACCCTAACTGTTGCCGTTGACGGGCGTCCGGCGCACGCCGGGCTGCGGTTGGCCCTCGCGGATGCGACGAGGGTCCGACTTGGCTGATGGCTTCTCACCGCGCGACAAGGGTCCCCTGGGAATGGTTGGTTTCCACGCGTTCTGCCGTCAGTCCCTGGACGACATTCGCGCGCAGGGGCGGTACCGACAGTTCACGCCTTTGCGGAAGCAAGCTGAGCAGTTCCCGTACTACCGCCGCCCGGACGGGACCGAAGTGCTGGTGTGGTCGTCGAACGACTACCTGGCGATGGGCGGCCATCCGGCGGTGATCGAGGCTGCCTGCGCGGCGGCCCGCGCGATGGGCACCGGGGCCGGCGGCACGCGCAACATCGGCGGCACCAGCCCGGCGCATGACGCCCTGGAGACCGAGTTGGCGGCGATGCACGGCAAACCGGCGGCGCTGCTGTTCACCTCGGGCTTCGTGTCGAACCAGGCGGGGCTGTCGACGGTGCTGAATTCGCGCCCCGCCGGCCCGGACGTATTGTGGCAGGTGTTCTCCGACGCGAAGAACCATGCCTCGATGATCGCTGGCATCAAGGGCGCGCGCTGCGCCTGCCATATCTTCCGCCACAACGACATGGCGCATCTGGAGGAGTTGTTGCGCGCGGCGCCGGCCGGCACGCCGAAACTGATCGCGTTCGAATCGGTCTACTCGATGGACGCCGACACCGCGCCGTTGGGTGCGATCTGCGACCTGGCCGAGCGGTTCGGCGCGATGACCTACCTGGATGAGGTGCACGCGGTCGGCATGTACGGCCCCACCGGCGCCGGCGTGGCCGAGCGTGACGGCGTCGCGGATCGCATCGATATCATCGAGGGTACGCTGGCGAAGGCGTTCGGCTGCCATGGCGGCTACATCGCCGGCGATGCCGAGGTGGTGGACTACATCCGCTCGGTGGCACCGGGGTTTATCTTCACGACCTCTTTGCCGCCGATGTTGGCCGCGGCCGCGCTGGCTTCGGTGCGGCTTGTGCGTGCCGACGCGCCGCGCCGGGCCAGCCTGTTCGAGCGGGCGGCGACGCTGAAGCGCCGGTTCGATGCGGCGGGGCTGCCGCGCATCGCCTCGGACAGTCATATTGTGCCGCTGCATGTTGGCGATGCGGCGCGTTGCAAGGCGGTAAGCCAGCGCCTGTTGGATGAGCACGCGATGTATGTGACGCCGATCAACTACCCGACGGTGCCGCGCGGCGAGGATCGGCTGCGGTTTACGCCGACGCCGCTGCATACCGATGCGATGATGGATCGGTTGGTGGAGGCGCTGCGCGTGATCCTGCGCCCGGAGCAGCGGGCGGCGGCTTAGCGGTGGGTGTGGGGATGGGAACGTGGCAGAGTGCGTGCTACACGGGATGATGGCTGTGCGGCGTTGGGCCAGAATAGTTAAGAAGGTTTTTTAACCGCAAATGAACGCAAATGGGCCAGCGGCCGTATCGGCACCGAGATATGCATGCAATTTCGGGGCATGGGTTGCCGAGCTTGATCGGCGCGCCAGGAGGATGCCGAGGTTTAGCTCGGAAGGTCGGTTCGGCACGGACCCATTTGCGTTTATTTGCGGTTCAAATTTCTTCCTTGCAACATTGGCTCCCAAAATCTGCCAACGATGAACGCGAATAGGTGCAGTGGCTCAAAGGCGCAGAACCAAACGCCTAATTTCGAGGCGTGGTCTGCCGAAGTTCAACAAGAGACACATGCGCAAGCTGGTGGCCTTGAGGTAGTTCAGGCATTGGGCACGATGGATATTGTTAAGTGCCGCGACGGCCTTAAGCTCGACAACGACCGAACCCTGAACCAGCAGGTCCACGGCGTACTCTCCTACGATGATATCATCGTACCTGACGACGACCCCGTATTGTTGTGCGACCGTAAGTCCAGTCTTGCGAATCTCGTGCGCAAGCGCATTTTCATAAACCTTCTCGACGAAGCCCGGTCCAAGCGTATTGGCAACAGCCAGAGCGCATCCAATGATCGCTTTGGAAAGCCGGTTGAGTTCAGTCTCTTCTGCGGTCAGCTGCATTCGTCTGCGGTTCAATGTTCTTCGTGGCGATGCTGGCAGCGAAGCCTTACCAAAACCTTGACCATGCTGCCCGCGGCAGGGGTTCTCCAGCACAGACAAGTAATACCAGCCGCCCGAATGATCGACTTTTCGGTGCTACCCCCCGTCATGCCGGCGCAGGCCGGTATCCACGACTTGCCTTCGTTGCAGCAAAGAAAGTCGTGGATACCGGCCTTCGCCGGCATGACGGGGGTAGCGGCCCGTGCGTCAATGCTTAGGGCCGTTGGTATAAGTACGGGGCAGGCATGAGCGAAGCAGTACAGGCCGGTGATGTGCTCGGAAGTGCGGTTCAGCACGGACCCATTTGCGTTCATTTGCGGTTAAAAAACCTTCCTTTGCGGTGCAAGCGCGCGGCCGTGACATTGAGTGCCGTGACATTGAATCAGGCAGCCACTTCAACGGACACCGCCGAATGATCATCGAAGCCGGGCACTACGCGCTGATCCTGGCGCTGTTCGTGGCGCTGGCGCAGTCGGTCTTGCCGCTGGTCGGCGCGGCGCGGCGCAATGTCGGCTGGATGGCGGTGGGGCGCTCCGCGGCGCTGACCCAGTTCGCGCTGATCGCGACCGCGATGGCGGCGCTGATGTACGCCTACATCACGTCCGACTTCACCGTCGTCAACGTCATCCAGAACAGCCACACCGACAAGCCGTTGCTGTACCAGATCACCGGCGTGTGGGGGAACCACGAGGGCTCGATGGTCCTGTGGGTGTTCATGCTGTCGTTGTGCGGCGCGCTGGTAGCGCTGTTCTGCGACAACCTGCCGGCCGAATTGCGCGCGCGTGTATTGTCGGTGCAGGGGATGATCGGCGTCGGTTTCCTGCTGTTCATCCTGCTGACCTCGGACCCGTTCCTGCGCGCCTTCCCGCCGCCGCCGAACGGCGAAGGGCTCAATCCGGTACTGCAAGATCCCGGCCTCGCGTTCCATCCGCCGTTCCTCTACCTGGGGTATGTCGGCTTCTCGGTATCATTCTCCTTTGCCGTCGCCGCGCTGATCGAGGGCCGGGTGGATCCCGCCTGGGCGCGCTGGGTGCGGCCGTGGGCGCTGGCGTCGTGGTGCGCATTGACCATCGGCATCGCGATGGGAAGCTGGTGGGCTTACTACACGCTGGGCTGGGGCGGCTGGTGGTACTGGGACCCGGTCGAGAACGCATCGTTCATGCCGTGGCTGATCGGCACGGCGCTGATCCATTCCTCGATCGTGGCGGAGAAGCGCGACACGCTGAAAAGCTGGACCGTGCTGCTGGCGATCCTGACCTTCGCGCTGTCACTGGTCGGAACGTTCCTGGTGCGGTCAGGTGTGCTGACCTCGGTGCACGCCTTCGCCAGCGATCCGCGGCGCGGCGTGTTCATCCTGCTGCTGCTGGTGGTGGTGATCGGCGGATCGCTGGCGTTGTACGCGGTGCGGGCGCCGAACCTGAAGGGCGGCGGACTGTTCGCGCCGATCTCGCGTGAGGGCGCGCTGGTGCTGAACAACGTGCTGCTGGTGTGCGGTTGCGCCACGGTGTTCCTCGGCACGCTGTATCCGCTGTTCCTGGACGCGGTGGGTGGGCCGAAGCTGTCGGTCGGCTTCCCGTTCTTCGACAGCACCTTTGCCCCGATGATGGTGCCGCTGCTGCTGGCGATGGGTGTCGGACCGCTGCTGGCGTGGAAGCGCGGCGACCTGCCGGGCGCGCTGCAGCGGCTGTGGGCGGCGTTCGCGGTGGCGCTGGTGGTGGCCGCGGGCGGCCTTGTGGTGACACAGGGCGCGCGCGTGCTGTCCGTGCTCGGCATTGCGCTGGCCGCCTGGGTGTTCACCGGCGCCGCGGTCGAATGGACCGAGCGGGTGCGGTTGTTCCGCGGCGGGATCAGTGAGACCTGGCGGCGCGCCATCAATCTGCCGCGCGCCGCGTATGGCATGACGCTGGCGCATATGGGCGTGGCGGTCACCGTCGCCGGCATCTCGGCGTCTTCGTTCGCGGTTGAGAACATCCAGCTTGTTCGCATCGGCGGCGACCTGCCGATCGGTGGCTATGTGCTGCGTCTGGCCGGGGTCGACAAAATGCCTGGACCGAACTACGTCGCCGACGATGCGTCGATCGAGATCCGCCGCGACGGCGCGCTGATCGCGACGGTGCATCCCGAGCGGCGCTTCTTTCCGTTGCAACAGCAGACCACCAGCATGACCGCGATCCGCACCAACCTGCTGGCCGATCTCTACGTCGCGCTGGGCGACCGCGACGCCAACGGCGCGTGGACCATCCGCGCCTACTGGAAGCCGCTGGTGCCGTGGATCTGGCTCGGTGCCGTAATCATGGCGTGCGGCGGCATGGTCAGCCTGAGCGACCGGCGGTGGCGCGTGGGCGTCGCGGCGCGGGCGCGCGGACGGATGCTCGCCCAGCAAAGACTACAGCCCGCCAGCGGAGACTGAGGCTTCGTGCGCAAAGCGTTCTACCTGCTGCCGCTGCTGGCGTTCCTGACGCTCGTCACCTGGTTTGGGTTGGCGCTGCGGCCGGATCACGACCCGGAGATCTTGCCCTCGGCGCTGATCGACAAGCCGGCGCCGGTGTTTGATCTCGCGACGCTGGGTGGCGGGCCGAACCTGGCGCTCGGCGCGCTGAAGGGCCAGGTGGTGCTGGTGAACTTCTTCGCGTCGTGGTGCGCGCCGTGCCGGGTGGAGCATCCGATCCTGATGCGCCTGGCCGCGCAGGACCATGTCGCGCTGTATGGCATCGACTACAAGGATCGGCCGGAGGATGCCAGGCGCATCCTGGCGCAACTCGGCGATCCATATCACGCGGTCGGGCTGGATCCGGACGGCACCACCGGGATCGATTTCGGCGTCTACGGCGTGCCGGAGACCTACGTGATCGACAAGACCGGGCAAATCCGCAAGCGCTTTGTCGGTCCGCTGACGGAACAGGCGTTGCAACAGGAGTTGCTGCCGCTGTTGAAGTCCCTGAACGCATCGTGAGGCGCGGGCTGGCATCGCTGGGTGTGCCACTGCTGGCCGCGCTGCTGCTGAGCGCTGTGCTGTCGATCGTGCCGCCGTTTGGGGCGCCGGCGTTCGCCGTGACGCCACAGGAACGACTTGCCGACCCGGCGCTGGAGGCGCGGGCGAGGGCGATCAGCCAAACGCTGCGCTGCCTGGTCTGCCAGAACGAGTTGATCGACGAATCGAACGCCGACCTGGCGCACGACATCCGCGTGCTGCTGCGCCAGCGCCTGCTGGCGGGCGACACCGATGCGCAGGCGGTGCAATACATCGTCGCGCGCTACGGCCAGTTCGTGCTGCTGCGCACTCCGGTCGAGCCGGCGACGTACGTGCTTTGGTACGGCCCCGGCGCGCTGCTGCTGGCGGCCGGGTTGAGCGCGGTGATCTGGCTGCGCCGGCGTCCGGGAGCGGGTGCGCCGGCGTCCGTGCCGCCGCTGACCGATGCTGAACAGCAACGACTGGATCACCTGCTGCGGGACGTCGACCAGTGATGCGTGGGGACCAGTGATGCCGCTGGCGTTGGTGCTGGCCGGCATGACGGCCGTGGTCTTGCTGGCGGTGCTGCTGCCGCTGCTGCACGGCTGGCGCGCACCGGCCGAGCGGCGGCAGTTCGATCGTGCGGTCTATCGTGCGCAGCTCGATGAACTGGCGCGAGACGTCGCACGCGGGGTGATCGGCGACGCCGAGGCGGCCGCCGCGCGGCTGGAGATCGAGCGGCGGCTGCTGGCGGCTGATCCCGAGACTGATCCAGGGATGGGCACCGCCCCGGGCGCGACAACTTCGCGTCTGGGCAGCAGCCGCGCGCTGGCGATCGCGGCGGCGCTGATTGTCGCCGGCGGCGCGGGCCTGCTGTATCTGCACCTGGGTGCGCCGGGCGTGCCGGACGTGCCGTTCGCCGAGCGACACGAAACCACACCGGCAAGGCAGGCGGAACAGGCCGAGATCGCCGACGCCGCGGCGACGCTTGCCGCAAAGCTGAAGGCCGATCCGAAGGACGCGCGGAACTGGCTGCTGTATGCCCGCACCGAGGCAATGCTGGGCAACTGGCAAACCAGCGCGAATGCCTACTCACGCGCCATCGCGCTGGGCAACAACGACCCCGAGGTGTTGGGCGCGATACGGCGAGATGCTCGTGCTGGCAGCGGACGGCATCGTCGGACCGCCGGCCCGCACGGCGTTCGTGTCGGTGCTGCAACGCGACTCGAAGAACCCCATCGCGCGCTACTACCTGGCGCTGGCCGACGCGCAGGCTGGCGAACCGCGGCGCGCGATCACGGCGTGGCAGGCGCTGGCCGCCGATCTGCCGGAAGGCTCGCCGATGCGCGACGCGATCGGCCGGCAGGTCGCCCGTGCGGCGAGCACGGCCGGGATCGCCGCGCCGCCGTTGCCTGCCGGGCAGCCGGCCGCCGCGACCGCACCGACGCGGGATCAGACAGAGGCGGCGGCGAACATGCCGCCGGCGCAACGCGAGCAGATGATCCGCGGCATGGTGGCGCAGCTTGCCGCCCGCATGGCGAGCGCGCCGGACGATCCGGATGGCTGGCTGCGTCTGGGCCGCGCCTACACGGTGCTGGGAGAGACCGACAAGGCCGTGGATGCCTTCGACCACGCAGCGCGATTGAAGCCGGGCGATGTCGACATTTCGTTGCAGGAAGTCGAGGCCATGTTGGGCAACCGCAAGCCGGACGACGCGATTCCGCCTCGTGCGGTGACGTTGCTGACGCAGATCGAGGCGGTGGCGCCGGATCGGCCCGAGGTGCTGTGGTATCTTGGTGTGGTTGCGATCCGGAATGGCGATCGGGATGCGGCGCGGCGGGACTGGGGGCGTTTGTTGGCGTTGTTGCCGGCGGCGAGCGAGGATCACAAGACGGTGGCCGAGGCGTTGCAGACGCTGGATCGGCGTTGAGGGCGGGGGGATGTTGTTACGTGATCGGTACACCTCTCCCGCGCTTGCGGGCTTGGGCCGCGAAGAGCGGACCAAGGTCGGCGAGCGAAGCGAGACGGGTGAGGGTCTTGCTCGCACCGCGACCCTCACCCTCGTCGCTTCGCGCCTCGACCTCTCCCGCGAAGAGCGGGCGAGGTAAATCGGAACCCGCCCCTACAGCAGCGCCATGCGTGTCGAGAGCCCAGTATCGCGCCGCGCCGCTTGCGCCGCCATGCGCACGGACGCATTGACCGCGCCGAAGCCCTGATAGCCGCGCCGTTCCACGATCTCGAAGAAGAACCGGTCGTGGAACGTATCGGTATACGCATGCAGGAACTCGCCGCGCTCATCACGGTCATACAGCAGGTTCAGCCGCGCCAGCTCGGCCAGCCGCGCATCCTCCAGCCCGTGGCGCGCGGCCAGATCGTCGTAGTAGTTCGCCGGAATTGGCAGCACCGGCGCGCCGAGCGCGGTGAAGCGCTGCACCGCGGCGACGATGTCGTCGGTGGCGAAGGCGATGTGATGCACCCCGGCACCGGCATACGCCGTGACGAAACGCCCAGTCGCCGTCTCGCGACTTTCCGAGATATTCAACGGCAGTCGGATGCTGCCGTCCGGGCTGACCATGGCGCGGCTCTGGATCAGTCCGTAAGGGTCCGGCAGTTCCCACAGCGGTTGCGCCTGCAACCCGAACATGGCGCGGTAGAACAGCACGAAGCCGTCCATCCGCCCGTGCGGCAGCGCCTGCGCAACGTGATCGATGCTGCTTTGCCCGCTGTCGGGCGCGGTCTGGGCAAACAGCGTGAAGTCGTCGTCGTAGATGCTGCGGCCCGCGTCATCGGGGCCGACCAGATAGATCAGCGTGCCGTCGGGCGCGCGCAGCGCCGGGATGCGGCGCTCGCCGGGGCCGACGCGTTCGTGCCATTCCGGGGCCAGCAACGCCGCGGCCCGCGCCACCGCACGCGCGGTGTCGTCGACGCGCAGCGCCATGGCGCAGACCGAAGGGCCGTGCAGTTGGAAGTGTTCGGCCGCGGCGCTGTCCTGCTCGGCATTCAGGATCAGGTTGGCGCGGCCCTGGCGGAACAGCTCCACCGCCTTGGAGCGATGATGCCCGGCATGGCGGAAGCCCAGCGCGCGCAGGAATTCCCCTAGCTCGCGGCCGGTTTCCTCGTCGACGGCGAATTCGAGGAATTCGACCCCATCGAAGCGCGGCGGTGCGGGCAGCGCCAGCGCACCGGCGCCGGATTCCGTCAGGATCAAGGACCGCAGTCCGTCGCGCGCCGTCAATCGGGTGGGCGCGGAACGAAATTCATCGTTGAATATCTCCAACGAAATCGGGCCACGGTAACCGCTCGCCAGAACGGCGCGCAGGAAATCATCCACCGGCAACTGGCCCTGGCCGGGAAAGTTGCGGAAATGCCGGCTCCAGGACAGCGCATCCATCGTCAGGCGCGGCGCGTCGGCAAGCTGGACAAAGAACAGTTTTTCCGCCGGCAGGTCGGCGATGCCGGACGGATCATCGTCGATCGCCAGCGTATGGAAGCTGTCGACGATCAGTCCGAGAGCGGGATGGTCCGCCTGCCGTACGATCTTCCAGGCGTGCCGCCATCGGTTGACGTGGCGGCCCCAGGCCAGCGCCTCATACCCGACGCGCAACCCGCGGGCGCCTGCGCGGGCGGCCATCTCCGCAAGGTCCGCCGCAGCGCAGGCATCGTCGTCCATCGCCGCGGGCAGCGTGTTGCTGCACACCAGCACAAGATCGGTGCCGAGCGCCTGCATGACGTCGAACTTGCGCTCGGCGCGATCGAGGTTGCGCGCGCGTTGTGGTTCCGGCATCGCCTCGAAGTCGCGGAACGGCTGATACAGCGCGATGGCGATGCCAAGGTCCGCGGCGATGCGGCGCACATCGGCGGGTGAGCCGTCGAATGTCAGCAGGTCATTCTCGAAGATTTCCACCGCATCGAAGCCGATGGTGGCGGCTGCGTCGAGCTTTTCGGGCAGGGTGCCGCTGAGCGAGACCGTGGCGATCGAGCGGGGCAGGTGCGCCGTCGCGGCACGGGCTGGCTCGGTCATGCGGGTTTCTCCTTGGGCTTGCGGCGTGGGGAGTGTAGCGCGGGATATACGCCAATGCGGGGGACAAACGGGAAATTCGTCAAGACGAACGGCCCGGATCAGCGGTGGGACCGCGCCTCAGCGCGGGCCGAACAGCGTATCGAGCGCCCTGGCGCGCTGCGCTTACTCCTCGTCCGGTTCGCCGTCCTCGCGGCCGACTGTGGCCAACGGCACGTGCTCCAGTTCCGGGGCGGCGAACACGTGGATGATCCGCTTGAGGGGGGGTTGGTGTGCGCAGGACCTTCGGCGCGATACTGGCACCAACCCCTCCCCCCAACCTTGGTCCGCTTCGCGGCCCAAGCCCTCAAGGGGAGGGGGAGAGTCTTCCCCGGCGGCGTGAGCATGCTACCCGTCTCCGCACATGCCGCCGCTCCCCGACATCCCGGTCACCGAGGCCCTGCCCGCGCTCATCGTGGCCCTTGCTGCCGGCCGCAACGCCGTGCTGGTCGCCCCGCCTGGCGCGGGCAAGACCACCCTTGTGCCGCTTGCCCTGCTGGACGCCCCTTGGCGCGGCGACGGCCGTATCCTGGTGCTGGAACCCCGCCGCCTCGCCACCCGAGCCGCCGCGGCGCGCATGGCCGTCTCTCCTCGGCGAACAGGTCGGCCAGACCATCGGCTACCGCACCCGCCTCGATGCCGCCGTCTCCCCCGCCACCCGCATCGAGGTCGTCACCGAGGGCCTGCTGATCCGCCGCCTGCTATCCGATCCCGGCCTCGACGGCGTCGCCGCCGTGCTGCTGGACGAGGTGCACGAACGCTCGCTCGACTTCGACCTGGCGCTGGCGCTGTGCCGCGACCTGCAACGCGTCCTGCGACCGGATCTCCGCCTGTTGGCGATGTCCGCCACTATCGACGCCGGGCGCCTCGCAGCCCTGCTCGGTGCGCCGGCGGATGCGGACGTGATCGAGAGCGCCGGGCGCATGTTCCCGGTCACCGTCATCCACGCGGCGCGCGACATCGCTCAGCCGCGCGACCTGCCGGAGGCCCTCGCCCGCGCGGTCCGCGCCGCGCTCGCCGAGCACACCGGCGATGTCCTCGCGTTCCTGCCGGGCATGGCGGAGATCCGCCGCGCCCAGGCCGCGCTGGATGGATGCGGTGCCTTGGTCCTGCCGCTGCACGGCGAACTTCCCCCCGCCGAACAGGATCGCGCGCTGCGCCCGGCGGAGCAGCGCCGCGTCGTGCTGGCTACCTCGATCGCCGAGACCTCGCTGACGGTGCCGGGGGTGCGGGTGGTGGTGGATGGCGGTTGGCGCCGGTCGCCGAGGCTCGACCCATCCACCGGCCTGACCCGCCTCACCACGCTGCGCATCTCCCGCGCCGCGGCCGACCAGCGTGCCGGCCGCGCCGGACGGGAAGCGCCGGGCGTGGCCGTTCGGCTATGGACCCCGGCGCTGCACCGTGGCCTGGGCGCGTTCGACCGTCCGGAGATACTGGAGGCGGAGCTGTCGTCCCTGGCACTGACCTGCGCCGCCTGGGGCACGAAGCCCGAGGCGCTGCCGTTTCTCGATCCGCCTCCGCCGGGTGCGCTGGCCGCCGCCGAGGCGTTGTTGCACGAACTGGGCGCTCTCGACGACGCGGGCGGCATCACGGAGACCGGCCAGCGCATGGCGCAGCTCGGCGCGCACCCACGCCTGGCGGCGATGCTGTTGTCCGCCGAGTCCAGCGCCGAAGCTGCCCTCGCCGCCACCCTCGCCGCACTGCTCGAGGAACGCGACCCGTTGCGGGGTCCCCGGCGCGGCCCCGACACTTCCGCCGACATCGCGCTGCGCATCGCGGCGATCGCCGACGGTGACCCGGCGGCCGATCGAGGCGCCCTGTCCCGCATCCGCCAGGCCGCCGGCCAGTACCGCCGCCGCCTGCGACTGCCGGCCGATACACGCCCCGCGGGCGACCCCGGCCGGCTGTTGGCCGCGGCATTCCCCGATCGGATCGCCCAGCGACGCGGTGAGCCCGGCAGCTTCCGCCTGTCCGGCGGCGGTGGCGCCCGGCTGCCGCGCACCGATCCCCTGGCCAACGCCAAGCTGTTGGCGGTCGCCGCGCTGGAGATGCGCGCCTCGGCGCAGATCCGGCTCGCCGCGCCGCTCGACCCCGATGCCTTGCCCGCCGCACTTGCCGCACGCGTGACCGAAACGTCGGAAACCGGCTTCGACCCGGTGTCCGGCGCGGTGCTGGCCCGCCGCCGCCGCCGGCTCGGCACCCTGGTCCTGTCCGACCGCACGTTGCCCGCCGACCCGGCCGAGACCGCCACCGCCTTGGCCCGGGCCGTAGCCGCCGCGGAACTGCGCCCGCTGCCGTGGACCGATGCCGCCCGCCAGTTCCAGGCCCGCGCGGCACTGCTGCGTCGGCTGGAACCCGAGACCGACTGGCCCGACCTGTCGGACCCGGCGCTGGCAGCGACCGTCGACGTCCTGGCTCGCGCCGCACCTGCCGGCATGAGCCGCCTGGCCGATCTGAGCCGCCTCGACCTGATCGCCGTGCTGCGCGGGACGCTGCCCTGGAAACTGGCCAGCCGATTGGATCACGACCTGCCGGAACACCTGCCGCTGCCCGGGGGCCGTGCCAGCGTGGACTACTTGCAGGACCCGCCGCTGGCTTCCGCCCGCGCGCAGGCGTTCTATGGCCTGGACCGCACCCCGACCCTCGCCGGCAATCGCATCAGCCCACAGCTCGCGCTGCTGTCGCCCGCCGGCCGACCGATCGCCATCACCGGCGACCTGGCCGGCTTCTGGCGCGGCGGCTGGGCCGATGCGCGCCGCGACATGCGAGGCCGCTACCCGAAGCATCCCTGGCCGGAGAACCCCGCGCAGAGTCATCCGCAGAGTCATGCGCCCTTGGGCAACATGCCCTCACGCGGTCGTAACGTGTAATCTTTGTCAGATTCTTGTGGGGTCTGCCCACGCACGCCATGTTACCGCCATGAATCACTCCGTTCCAGCCGGTTGGGGTCGCCCGCTTGGTGCGCCTCTGGCGGTCGTGCTGCTGCTGCTGGGCGCCTGCGCGGGGGCACCGCCGGCCGCGATTGCGCGCGGAACCCCCGACAGCTTCTCGCCCCTGGTCAAGCGCGTGCTGCCGTCCGTGGTGAATATCGCCGTCACCGAGTCGGTCACCGGCAAGGAGCTGTTGAACGAGGCGCCGCCCGAATTGCGTGACACCCCGCTGGGTCGCGAATTCCGCCGCAAGTTCGGCGACAAGCGCACCGAGACCATGAGCGCGGGGTCCGGCTTCATCATCGATCCCACCGGGATAATCGTCACCAACCGGCACGTCATCGATCACGCCACGCAGATCAAGATAGCGCTGTCCGACGGCACCGAGCTGCCCGCCAGGGTGCTCGGCAGCGACGAACTGACCGATGTCGCGGTGATCCAGGTGACTCCACCGCATCCGCTGCCGGCGGTTGGCTGGGGGGATTCCCGCACCGTTGAAGTGGGCGACTGGATCCTTGCGGCCGGCAATCCGTTCGGCCTCGGCGGTTCGGTCACCGCCGGCATCGTCTCGGCGATGGGCCGCGACCTTGGCGCCGGGCCGTTCGACAATTTCCTGCAGCTCGATGCGCCGATCAATCCGGGCAATTCCGGCGGCCCCGCCTTCAACATGGACGGTCAACTTGTCGGCATGACCACTGCCATCGTCTCGCCCAGCGGCGGGTCGGTTGGTATCGGCTTCGCCGTTCCCAGCGAGATCATCCGCCCGATCGTCGCCGAACTGCGCGCCAAGGGCCATATCGATCGCGGCTGGCTCGGCGTGGCGTTGCGCGATGCTGACGATGCGCAGGGCGGGTCATTCGGGGGCGGGTCATCCACGGCGGGATCATCCGGCGGCGCGGCGGGCAGCGTCGTGGTCGCCGACGTGGAACGTGGCAGCCCGGCCTTGCGCGCCGGGTTGCGCGCCGGCGATGTGATCATCGGGGTGAACGGGGACGCGATCGACAGCAGCCGGGCCCTGATCCGCGCCGTCGCGGCCGCGCCACCCGGCCAAAGCGTGCGGCTGCGTGTTCGTCGCCAGGCGCGCGAATTCGACATCCCGGTCACCGTGGGCCGCCGCCCCGACAACCTGACCGAATAGAACAACCCAATACGGCGGATCGACTGCGATGGCCCCTCTGGAACAGATCGACTGGAACAGACCGGCCGGAGCAGAGAAGCCTCGCGGAGATCATCATGCGCATCCTGGTAGTTGAAGACGACAAGGACGTCGGCGGCTTCGTGGTGCGCGGCCTGAAGGAGGCCGGGCACGTTGTCGAGCAAGCCGACAATGGCCGCGACGGCCTGTTCATGGCCGCGAGCGAGGCGTTCGACGCGGTCATTCTCGATCGCATGCTGCCCGGCGGTATCGACGGATTGCGCATCCTGGAAACCCTGCGCGCGCAGAAGAACGCCGTGCCGGTGTTGATCCTGTCGGCGCTTGCCGATGTCGATGAGCGGGTGCGCGGGCTGAAGGCGGGCGGCGACGACTACCTCGCCAAGCCGTTCGCGTTCGCCGAACTGCTGGCGCGCGTCGAGGCACTGGCCCGCCGGGGCAAGGGTGAGGGTCCGGTAACCAAGCTGAAGGTCGACGACCTTGAGCTCGATCTGCTGTCACGCCAGGTCAAGCGCGCCGGACAGAAGATCGATTTGCAGCCGCGGGAATTCCGCCTGCTGGAATACCTGATGCGGCACGCCGGCCAGGTGGTCACCCGCACCATGCTGCTGGAAGGCGTCTGGGACTATCATTTTGATCCGCAAACCAACGTGATCGACGTGCATGTCTCGCGGTTGCGCCAGAAGGTGGACAAGCCGTTCCCCAGCGGGCTGATCCACACCGTGCGCAACGCCGGTTACATGCTGCGCGCCGAAGACGCTTGAACGATCACGCTACCGCACCGCCGGCGGCGGTTGACGGGCCGCCGGACCAGGCCGGGCAACGCCGTTTGGAAGATGGCCAGGCGGAAGATGGCCAGGCGGAAGATGCGGGTCCGGAAGATGCGCGGCCGCAAGATGGGCGCGCCGCGGATCGCCGTGCCGCTGATCGCCTTCCCGGGGGCCCGCGTCCCGGAGGTGGGCATCCCGAAGACCGCCGTCCCGGGGGTGGGCGCGTACCCCACCTGCTGCACTCCGCGGGCTTCCGCTTCGCCATGGTCTATGCCGTGCTGCTGGCGCTCAGCGCCGCGGCGCTCGCGCTGTATTTGTGGTGGGCCACCGCGGGCCTGCTCGACCGGCAGACCGAAGCGGCGATCCGAGCCGACGCGCAGGGCCTGTCGGAACGCTGGGACGAAGGCGGGCTGCCGGCGCTGGTGCTGACGATTCGCGAGCGGCTGGAGCAGAACATCGACGACGATGCGATCTACCTGCTAGTCGACCCGCATATGCAACAGATCGCCGGCAATCTGCGATCCTGGCCGGACCCGGTGCAGCGCGCCGATGTGCTGTATGAGCTGGCGGTGACGCGCGCCGGGGCGCCGGCACTGGCCCAGGTGCAGCGCTACGACCTGCCCGGCGACTTCCACCTGCTGATCGGGCGCGACGTGCAGGCACGCGCCAAGCTGCGCACGCTGCTGACCGACGCGCTGCTGTGGGGGCTGATCGTGGTCGCCGTGATGGCGCTGGCCGGCGCCTTCATCGTCCGCAGTCTGTTCCGCCGCACTCTCGCCAACGTTTCGGCCACCGCCGCGGCGATCTCCGCCGGCGATTTCAGCCGCCGCGTGCGCGTTTCCGGACGCGGCGACGAGTTCGACCAACTCGCCGAGACCATCAACGACATGCTCGACCGCATCGGCCGGCTGATGGAGGGCGTGCGCGAGGTGTCGAACGCCATCGCGCACGACCTGCGCACGCCGATCACCCGGGCGCGGGCCCGGTTGGAGGACGCGGCGCTGCATGCCTCGACGCCGGACGAATTGCATGCCGCGATCGAGCGCGCCACCGGCGATCTGGACGGCATCGTCGGCGTGTTCCAGGCGCTGCTGCGGATTTCCGAGATCGAGGCGGGGTCGCGCCGGTCGGCTTTCACCGAGCTCGATCTTGCCGCGGTGCTGGCTGACGTGGCCGAGCTTTACGAGCCGCTGGCCGAGGCACAGGGTTTGCGTCTCGTGCTGGATGCCCCGGCAGAGCCAGCGGGGCCTAACTCGCCAGTCCCCATGTTGCGCGTTCGGGGCGATCCCGAAATGCTGCGCCAGGCAGTGAGCAACCTGACTGACAATGCCATCAAGTTCTCGCCGCCCGGCGGCGAGGTGCGGCTGTCGGCGGTCGCGTCGCTGCCGTGGATCGAGATCACCGTGGCCGACCAGGGTCCCGGCATTCCGCCGGAGGATCGGTCCCGCGCCATCGAACGCTTCTTCCGCGGCGAGGCGGCGCGCAGCACCCCGGGGTCCGGTCTCGGCCTCGCATTGGTCCAGGCGGTGGCGCAGCTGCACGGTGGCACGTTACGCCTGGAGGATGCCGGGCATTCGGAGGATGCGGGGCGTGGCTTACGCGCCACACTGCGCCTGCCAGCCACAGGGTGACACACTTGTCATGCCATCCCCACCGGGTGGTGACCGAGACCCCGTTACGTTGCGCGCCATGGAATTGCGCGTGGCTCATTCCCTTGGTCTTGGTCTTGGCCTGCTGCTGATGGGTGGCTTGCTCGTCGGCAGGGCGGGCGGCCAGTCGACACCCGTTGTGGTGACAACCGACACGCCGGAATATTGTCAGAAGCTGCTCGATCGGCTCGGCCAGGCGATCCATGCCGCGACCGAGCCGCCGCCGGTCGAGGTCTCGTCGTTGTCGACCGAGGGGCAGCGCATGTGCAACGCCGGCCTCACCCGCGGTGGCATCCTGCGCCTGCGTCGCGCGCTGATGATCCTGGAGCAGGCGGCAATCCCGCCGTGAGCCGGGGTGGGGAAGACTCTCCCCTCCCCTTGAGGGAGGGGGTTGGGGGGAGGGGGAGAGTCTTCTCTTCCTTGACCACGCTCTGGCGAACGATCAGCGATCACCTGATTGCGGAATGGCGGCCAGGGCGCGTTCGATCGCCAAGACCTGGACAGCGATCAGGTGCCGCATCTCCGCACCGCTCCGGGCGGTCTGTTTGAAACCCTGCATGGCGCAGACGATCACGCGCGCCAGGTCGCCGGCTGCAACGCCAAGGCCCGACCGCTCGGCCGGCTGCCGCAGGATGTCGGTCAGGCAGGCCTCGAACCGGGCATAGCTTTTCCGAACCGCCGGCAGTCCGGTCATGTCGCGCACGTCCGGGTTGGCAAGAGCCAGTTCCACTCCCTCTACGCACCAGGTCTCGCAGGCGAAGCGGAGTTTCTCGCCGAGCGTCGATCGGGTGGCGAGGCCAGTGGCGATCCGCGCCAGACTGTTCTCGCTCCATTGCGCGACAACGGCTTCGAACACTTCCTCCTTGCCGCAAAAGATCAGGTAGAGCGCCGGGCGCGACATGCCGGCCGCGCGCGCGATGTCGCCCATGGTCGCCCGCGCAAAGCCAAAGCGCAGGAAGACGCGCGCGCCGGCATCGAGGGCGCGCTGTCGCTTTGATGGAGGGTGCGTCGATTCGTCCATGGCTCCTATCTTGACATTCCTACGGGAAATGTCATCTCGTCATGCGTCTGACGAAATATTGTTAATTGTCAGAACGTCAGAAACCCTGAAAAAGAGAGCAATCATGTCGGACGGAAAAGTGTGGTTCATCACAGGCTCATCCCGCGGCTTTGGGCGGGTCTGGGCAGAGGCGGCGCTGAAGCGCGGAGACAAGGTGGTCGCGACGGCGCGCAATCCAGCCGTGCTGCAGCCGCTGGTGACCTTATATGGTCGGTCGGTCCTGCCGCTGGCGCTGGATGTCACGGACCGGGCCGCAGCATTCGAGGCCGTGGCGAAAGGCAAGCAGGCATTCGGGCGGCTCGATGTTGTCCTCAACAATGCCGGCTATGGCCAGTTTGGTGCCGTCGAGGAGCTCAGCGAGGCCGAGGTACGTGGTCAGATCGAGACCAACCTGTTTGGTGCGCTGTGGGTGACGCAGGCGGCACTGCCGATCCTGCGGGCGCAGCAATCCGGCCATATCCTGGCCGTCTCCAGCATCGCCGGCGTGGGGGCCTTCCCGACCGTGGGGATGTATGATGCATCCAAATGGGGGCTGGAAGGGCTGATGGACGCGCTGTCGCAGGAGGTCGCGGCCTTCGGCATCAAGGTCACACTGATCGAGCCTGGCGGCTACGCCACGGATTTTGCCGATCCAAGTTCCATCCGGACTGCCTCGCCCATACCGGCCTACGCTCGGGTCAAGGAACAGCTCTTCGCGGCGTTCGCCTCGGAGAGCATGGGTGATCCGCAGGCGACATCCGAAGCGATCTTCAAAGTGGTGGACGCCGGGGAGCCGCCGTTGCGTATCCTGCTGGGCGCGACAGCCGGTGCGATGGTGCGTGAGATCTATGAGGGACGCCTGGCAACCTGGAGCAAGTGGGCGTCCGTCTCGGCCGCGGCCCAGGGAACGCGGACGGATCTGCGGCTGCCGGAGACGTTCCGCAGAACCTCGCCGGCATGAGCAGTTTCATGAAAGCAATATACCAGGACCTGCCCGCAGCTGAGCGCGTCTCGCCGGGAGGCCGCCTTGCATTCCACCAGGCGGTATATCGCGATTTCAATCGGTCCCCTGGACGTGCGTTGCTGCCGGCGCTCGTCGCATTCCGGTTGGCTGTAGCTGCGTTATCAGGAAGAAAGGAATGTTAGCCGCCGATGAACGCCGAAAACGCCGATGCACCGGTAACTGACCCGGGAGTTGTGCCAAATCACCCTCCCACAAAACCGGACTATCGGCGTTCATCGGCGTTCATCCGCGGCTGAAAATTCTTCCGCTTGCGGAGCTGCCGCAGTGTGTGTCTCGTCATATAGAGCCGTGGATATGAGCGGTTTCATGGAATCGCTGTATTAGGACGTGATGCGTGCTGGGGCGTTATATGTTCTGGCTGCGTGATGTCGGCGCCGGTCTCGCCGACCGACTTCGGAGCTGATCGATGCGTCTTGACGCAGCCGCGTTGCAGGACCTGGTTGGCCGCATTCTCGTCCGCGCCGGGCTGTCGGCGGACAACGCCGCGATCGTCGCCGGCGTGGTGGTTGCAGCGGAGCGGGACGGCACCACGAGCCACGGGTTGTTCCGGCTGCCGGGCTATCTGGCCACGATGCGGACCGGCTGGGTGGATGGCCGGGCCGTGCCGACGGTCACTCAGGTTGCGCCAACCCTGCTGCTGGCCGACGCGCGCAATGGCTTCGCCCAGGTGGCGCTGGCGGCGGCGCGCGACCGGCTGAGCGCCATGGCGCGCGCCCAGGGCATGGCGGCGCTGTGCACCGGCAACGCCCATCACTTCGCGGCGCTGTGGCCGGACGTCGAGCCGTTCGCCGAAGCCGGATTGATCGCGCTGACCGTGCTCAACTCGCGCAGCCGCATCGTGGTGTTCGGCGGCCGGCGGAAGGTGCTCGGCACCAACCCCATCGCCTTTGCCTGCCCGCGCGGCGATGGGCCGCCATTGGTGTGGGACCAGGCCACCAGCGTGCTTGCCCAGGGCGAGGTGCTGCGGGCGCAGCGGGCCGGGCACAACGTGCCGCCGGGTGTCGGGGTGGACGCGGCCGGCCGGCCCACGCAGGACGCCGCCGCGATCCTGGATGGCGGCGCTCTGTTGCCGTTCGGCGGGCACAAGGGTGCCACCATTGCGCTGATGATCGAGGTGCTGGCGGCGGCGCTGACCGGCGGGCGCTTTGGGTTCGAGGACCGCTCGGCCGATTATCCCGGCGCACAGACCTCCAACGGTGGGCAGTTCGTGCTGCTGATCGATCCGACCCGCACCGCGGGCAGCGGTTTTTCCGCCCGCATCGATACGCTGCTGGCGGCCCTGCGCGAGGCCGGGTCGGAGCGGTTGCCGTCCGACGCCCGGCACGCCAGGCGCATCGCCGCGAAGGACGGCATCGAGGTCGCGGATAGCGTGCATGCGGAGTTGCTGGGTATGCTGGGCGACGGTCCTGCTACGTCGGGACCGTTCGGCGCGGGAACATGATGCGAGCGGAATAGACGATGATCTCGGTCAGGCGAATGACGGCAGGGGATGTTTCTGTCTCGCAAGGGCTGCTCTCGCAGCTTGGGTATGAGCTGGATGGCGAGGAAGTTCGACGGCGCTACGATGCGGTCGTTCGGTCGGCTGACCATGCGCTGATGGTCGCTGAACAAGACCAACGTGTCGTCGCGCTGTGCCACATATATGCACGGCCGGCCCTCGAGAAACCGCCCGAGGTGATCGTGCAGGCACTGGTGGTGGACCAGTCATGTCGGGGTAGCGGCGTGGGCAAGATCATGATGGCGGCAGCCGAGACGTGGGCCATGGATCGTGGTTTTCGATCCGTCGCGCTGGCGACGCAGGTTTCACGCGCCGATGCTCATGCTTTCTACGAGGCACTTGGCTATCGGCGTGAGGCAACGTCACATCTGTTTCGGAAACCCCTGGGGTAGCTGACCTGCGGCCAGCGTGGCGGCCTGTTGCCAAGGCTATCCACGACCTGCCTTCGTTGCAGAAAAGACAGTCGTGGATGGCCGGCCCCCCGGCCTTCGCCAAGGGCAGGCTCCGCCTGTCCTCGGGCGCTCGACCCGGGGGCCGGCCATGACGAGGGTGGGCAGCGTACGTCAATACTTTCGGCCGCTGGTATACCACTTATCCATGGAAATTCATGCTTTCGATAAATGATAGAAACAAAGGATCACCACAGAGACACAGAGCCACGGAGACACAGAGCCACGGAGAAGAATATCGAGCTGATGACTTGCTCTTTCTGCTCTGTGTCTCTGTGTCTCTGTGGTGATTTTCTGCTTCCTGTCATACGGCAGAGCACAGATTCCTTCCAGCAAGGGGTATATTACCCATCCGCGACGAATCGCTCCAGCCAGTGGATCGTATAATCTCCCGCCTGGAACGATGCGGCGTCAACGATCCGCTGATGCAGCGGGATGGTGGTCTGGATGCCGCTGATCGCGAATTCCTCCAGCGCGCGGCGCAGCCGGCTGATCGCGTCGGGGCGCGTCGGCGCGTGCACGATCAGCTTGGCCACCATGCTGTCGTAGTACGGCGGCACGGCACAGCCGGCATACAGCGCGGAATCGATCCGAACTCCCAGCCCGCCGGGCGCGTGGAACGCCGTGACGCGGCCGGGCGTCGGCATGAAGGTCACCGGGTCCTCGGCGGTGATGCGGCACTCGATCGCATGGCCGGAAAAGCGGATGTCCGACTGCCGGTAGCCGAGTTCCGCGCCGGCGGCGATGCGGATCTGCTCGCGCACCAGGTCGATGCCGCAGACCATCTCGGTCACCGGATGTTCCACCTGCAGCCGGGTGTTCATTTCGATGAAGGCGAACTGCCCGTCCTGGTAGAGGAACTCCAGCGTCCCGGCATTGCGGTAGCCGATCTTCGCCAGCGCCCGCGTCGCCACCTGCCCCAGTGCGTCGCGCGCCTGCGTTGTCAGCGCGGGCGAACCGGCCTCCTCCAGCAGCTTCTGGTGCCGCCGCTGCAACGAACAGTCGCGTTCGCCGAAATGCACCACGTTGCCGTGCGCGTCGGCCATGATCTGCAGCTCGATATGGCGCGGGCGATCGAGATATTTCTCGAGGTAGACCGCATCGTTGCCGAACGCGGTGCGCGCCTCGGTGCGCGCCAGGCTGAATGCCTCGCCCAGCTCGTCCGCACGCTGCGCGACCTTCATGCCGCGCCCGCCGCCGCCGGCGGCAGCCTTGATCAGCACCGGATAGCCGATCTGCCCGGCGACCATGCGCGCCGCGGCAAGGTCCGCCACCGCGCCCTCGGAACCCGGCACCAGCGGCACGCCGAGCGCCGCCATCGTCGCCTTGGCGGCGATCTTGTCGCCCATCATGCGGATGTGTCGCGGTCGCCGGACCGATGAAGGTCAGCCCGTGTGCTTCCACCATCTCGGCGAAATTGGCGTTCTCCGACAGGAAGCCGTAGCCGGGATGCAGCGCGTCGGCGCCGGTGATCGCGGCGGCCGACAGGATCGCCGGAATGTTCAGGTAGCTGTCCTTCGCCGGCGGCGGGCCGATGCAGACGCTCTCATCGGCCAGCCGCACATGCATCGCTTCGGCAGTCGGCGGTGGAATGCACGGCGACGGTCGGGATGCCCAGTTCGCGGCAGGCACGCTGGATGCGAAGCGCTATTTCGCCCCGGTTGGCGATGAGGATTTTCTGGAACACCGGATCATTCCAGAATCATCAACGCCTCGCCGTACTCCACCGGCGCGCCGCTGCTGACCAGGATCCGCGTCACCGTGCCGGCCTTGGTTGCGCTTGATCTGGTTGAAGGTCTTCATCGCCTCGATCAGCAGCAGGGTCTGCCCGGCGGCGACGGCCTGGCCGACGCTGACAAACACCGGCGCGCCAGGCTCGGGCGCCAGATAGGCGACGCCGACCATCGGGCTGGTGACCGCCCCCGGATGATGGGCGTCCTCGGCCGCCTGCGCCGCTGCCGACGGTGCCACCGGAACGACCGGGCACAAAGGCAGGGGTAGCGGCGGGTGGGGGCGCGACACCGGCGACCGGCGCGGCACGCACCACGCGGATGCGGCTGTCGCGCTCCGCCATCTCGATCTCGGTCAGGCCGGTTTCGGTCAGGATTGCCGCGAGCGCGCGGATCGCATCCGCATCGAACGGAATACGGCTCATGCGATGCTGCTCATGCCGGGACCCTCATGCGCGGTTCTGCACCAGGTCGGCGATCGCGGTCAGCGCCAGCGCATAGCCCTGGATGCCGCAGCCGCAGATCACCCCGATGGCCGCCTGCGAGACATAGGAATGGTGGCGGAACGCATCGCGGCGGTGGATGTTGCTGATGTGCACCTCGATCACCGGCAGCTCGACCGCCAGCAGCGCGTCCAGCAGTGCGACCGAGGTGTGGCTGTAGCCCGCCGGGTTGATCACGATCCCGGCGGCGCGGCCGCGGCATTCCTGCACCCAGGTGACCAGCTCGCCCTCGCCGTTGGTCTGGCGGAAGTCGATCGCCAGGCCCAGCGGCCTCGCCGGTCTCGGCGCAGAGCACTTCGACGTCGTCGAGCGTGTCGGACCCATAGATGTGCGGCTGGCGCAGCCCGAGCATGTTCAGGTTCGGGCCGTTCAGCACCACGATCAGCGGGCTGGAGTCGGACTGGGACATGGATCGGCCGTAGCATAGGGGGCTGGCCGGGTCCAATCCCATGGGGATCGGGATCGGGATCAGGGGCGTGGCGAGAGAGGTTCTCCCCCTCCCCTTGAGGGAGGGGGTTGGGGGGAGGGGTCGAGCAGGCACGGTCGGTGGCGCTCGACCCCTCCCCCCAGCCCCCTCCCTCAAGGGGAGAGGCTGTGAAGCAAATTCCCTGCGTCGACCGGCGCGGTGGTCGACGCGGAGCGAGCCGGAGGCATGGGATGGTCGGGGCGGCGGTTGGACACGGCGATGTCGCCCGTTCATCTGGTTTTCTCGGTGCCGATACTCGCCCTGGTTGTACCCCGTCATGCTTCGGACACACCTCACCCACTGGCCGCGGCGATTGGCGAAGCCACGTCGCTACGCAGCGCCATGGCACGCCGCAGATTATGTGCCACCGCGAACCACAACAGCACCGCTCGCACCTTCTCCCGGCCGCGGACCAGCAGACGCACCACGCCACAGTTGCGCAGCTGCGCATTGACGCACTCATGCTTGGCGCGTTCGCGATACACCGCCTTGCCCGCGTCGCTCGCCATCCGCTTGCGCCAAGCAGCCGTCCCGGGGCCATCACCCTCGCGCGGAGCAAACGGGTCTGTCTGGTGCTTGTTGTTCGCCGGCGGTGCAAAGACCTCGACGCCGGCGGCATGCGCCCGCTCGATGTCGTCAAGCTTGCTGAAGCCGCCGTCCACCAGATACTGCTGCGGCGTCTGCCCGTAGGTCTCGGCAATCCGCTCCTGCATCGGCGCCATCAGGCCGCCGTCCGAGCCGGTGGTGTCGAGATCCACCGCAACAATCACCTGTGTCTGCGGATCGCTGGCGAATTGCCCGTTGTAGGCCGGCCGATAACCATGATCGGCCATCTTCATGACCCGCGCCTCGGCATCGGTCGTCGACGCCCGCGGCGCCTTCTGCTTCTGCGTCGCCTTCTTATGGGTCTTCTCGCGACGTGCCCGCTCTGCCTCGAGCTCCTGCATCCGCCGCAGTGCCGCCGTGGTCCGCTCAACTCGCTCACGTGCGGCTCGCTCACGCGCCGCCTGCTGCCGCGCCGTGCTCGCCGCCGGGTCCGCTTCAAGCTCCCGCTTCAGCTGCGCCACCCGCGCCTCGGCCTCGGCCAGCAGGCTCTCCAACCGGTCGCGCCGGCGAAACGAGCTCGCACCCGCCGAGGCCCGTATCCGCACCCCGTCCTGCGCCAGCCGCTCCAGCGTCACCAGCCCTTCCGAAACCAGCGACGCCACGCCCTGCGCCAGCAACCGGTCCAGCAGCAGGACCTGGGCGACCCGGAAATCCGCCAGCGTATGGTGGTTCATCGACACACCGCCGCAAAGCCACCGATAGGCAACATGCGCCTCGCACAACCGCGCCAACTCCCGCGCGCTCCCCACCGCGTCGATCGTGGCATACAGCCACAGCGCCACCAGGATCTTCGGATCCGCCGGCGGACGGCCAGGCTCGCCCGCGCGGGCTTTGATCACGGCGAGCAACTCGCTCAGGTCCAACGCCGCGGCGAAAACCCACACCGCCCGAGCCGGGTGGTCCGACGGCAACAGACTATCCAGATCCACCACCTGGAACTCGGGTTGGTCACGTTGGGCCATACGCAGCCGGGCGGCTGGCGCTTCGCCCGGCTCCGGATGGACAGCCACCTGCTCCGCCAGTTCCGAAAACAGACCCCGAGATCCCGACATCGGCGTTCCCGCACCTTGTGGACAGCAGGGAATCACGGTGATTCCCGCGCCGCAACCGCCAAATCCACAGCCCTGCGCAGAATGCGAGAAAGATTCACAGGCTCGGAGGGGGAGAATTTTGGGCCGGCACGCGATAGGCGGGACCGGATCCTGCTTGTAGGATCGCCGCCATGTCGGACACGAAGCCTAGGGTCGCATTGTTCGTCACCTGCCTGGTGGACCTTTACCGCCCCACGGTCGGGTTCGCCGCCATCCATCTGCTGGAGGAGGCCGGCTGCCAGGTGGAGGTGCCGCGCGCGCAAACTTGCTGCGGCCAGCCCGCTTACAACTCCGGCGATCGCGCAACCACGCGCGACCTGGCCCGGGGCATCGTCGAGACGTTCGGCGGCTACGACTATGTCGTGGTTCCGTCCGGCTCCTGCGGCGGCATGCTGAAGCACCACCTGCCGCAACTGTTCGATGACGACCCGAACCTGCGTGCCCGAGCCGACGCGCTGGCGGCGAAGACCTTCGAGCTGATCAGCTTCCTGACCGATGTGCGCGGCCTTGCGCAGCCGGCGGCACGCTATCGGGGCGGCCCCGTCACCTATCACGATAGTTGCTCCGGATTGCGCGAACTGGGGATCAAGGATCAGCCACGCCGGTTGCTGGAAGCGGTCGGCGCCACCATCACGGAAATGGCCGATCCCGAGGTCTGCTGCGGGTTCGGCGGCACGTTCTGCGTGAAATACCCCGACATCTCGGTGCGCATGGTCTCCGACAAGACCGCCGACATCGCCGCGACCCGGGCCGAGACCGTGCTGGCCGGCGATCTCGGCTGCCTGCTGAACATCGCAGGGCGGCTGAAACGCGAGGGACATGCCACCCAGGCGCGCCATATAGCGGAGGTGTTGGCCGGGATGACCGGACAACTGCCACCAATCGGCGAGGGCACCGCGTAGCCCGCGCACCGGACCGCGCCCATGCTGGGCGAATGACCGATTCTCACCGCCTCGCGCTGGTGCTTGGGTTCACCCAGACGCTGGCCTGGGCCACCACGTTCTATCTCCCGGCGGTGATCATCGGCCCGGCCGCCGCCACGTTGCACTGCTCCACGACTGAGCTGCTGGTCGGGTATTCCTGGTCGCTGTTGGTGGCGGGATTGGTGTCGCCGCGCGTGGGTGCCTGGATTGACCGGCACGGCGGGCGGGGGGCGCTGGCGACCGGCACGGTGGTGATGGCGGCGGGGCTGCTGATGCTGGGCGCCTGGCCCAGCCTGGTCGGTTGGTATGCGGCCTGGACGGTAATTGGCGCCGGCATGGCGATGGGGCTGTACGACGCCGCCTTCGCCACCATCGGCGGGCTGCTGGGATCGCAGGCACGGCCGGCGATCGTCGGCGTCACGCTGCTTGCCGGGTTCGCGTCCACGATCGGCTGGCCCGCCGGGGTGGCGCTGATCCACCGCTTCGATTGGCGGGCTACCGCGGCGATCTATGCCGGTGTCCAGCTCGCGGTGAACCTGCCGCTGATCCTGGCCCTGATTCCGCGCGCGGCACCGGTGGCACCTGTCCTGCCCACCACCGCGACGACCGAGACCACCAGTCACGGCGGGTTGTTCGTGCTGCTGTTGCTGGGAGCGTTCTTCTGCGTGCGCGCGGCGATCAGCGCCGTGGTGTCGGTGCATGCGTTGACCCTGCTGCGCGGCGTCGGATTGGACGCGGTGGCGGCGGTGGGTGTCGCGGCGCTGTTCGGACCGTCGCAGGTATTTGGCCGCGTCCTGGAATGGTCGTTCGGGCGCTGGATCGATCCGCTGACGGGGTCGTGGATGGGTGCGGCGTTGCTGCCGCTGGGGGTTGCCTCGCTGTTGCTCGGCGGTCCGGCGGTCGGCTTCGCGGTCGCCTACGGCATGAGCAACGGCATCCTGACGATCAGCCGCGGCACGCTGCCGATGTTCCTGTTCGGACCGCGCGGCTATGCCACGCGGCTCGGCCGGCTGGCGCTGCCGCAACTGTTGGCGCAGGCCGTCGCGCCAACCGCCGCGGCGCCATTGGTGGCGAGCTTGCCGGCGCCGGCGATCTTCGGCGGCCTGGGGATCGCGGCGGTCGTGGCGCTGCTGTGCCTGCTGCCGCTCCGGCGCCTGGGCACGGGGCAGGCGTTCGCTATTGGTCGTTGACCACTGACCACTGACCACTGACCACTGACCCGAAGTGTAACAAATATGCCATCGATTCGTCATCAATTGGTGATGGTTAACGACCCGAACTGACGCCACGTTGCCGGCCCACGCAGGTCCAGCCGGGGAAGCTTCATGTCCGACGCAGCCGTCGCCAGTCCGACGCATACGCCGCACCACGCGCATCTCGCCCCTCACCCCGGCCGCCCCAACCTCAACACCCAGACCGGCTTTACCGGCATTATCATCTTCATCGCGCTGCTGCTGGTCGGCGTCGGGTTCATCCTGCACGGCATAACCGCCGATGTCTCGGCGTCCGGCGAGGAGCCGCAGGCGATCGGTGTGTTCATCCTGCTGGGACTGGCACTGCTCATCGCGCTCGGCTTCGAGTTCGTGAACGGCTTCCACGACACGGCGAACGCGGTCGCGACGGTGATCTACACGCATAGCCTGCCACCACAGGTTGCGGTGCTCTGGTCGGGCATGTTCAACTTCCTTGGCGTGCTCGCGTCATCGGGTGCGGTGGCCTGGGCAGTGGTCAGCCTGCTGCCGGTCGAGCTGATCCTGCAGGTCGGCAGCAATGCCGGATTCGCGATGATCTTCGCCCTGCTGATCGCCGCCATCGTCTGGAACCTGGGCACTTGGTGGCTCGGCCTGCCGGCAAGCTCTTCGCACACGATGATCGGCTCGATCATCGGCGTTGGCCTGGCCAATCAGTTGATGGCGGAGCCCGGGTCTGGGGTGTCGGGCGTTGACTGGTCGCAGGCGGCCGGCGTGTTCCGCGCGCTGCTGTTCAGCCCGGTGGTCGGCTTCATCGGCGCCGCGCTGCTGCTGCTGGCAATGCGGGCACTGGTCCGGGTGCGCTCGCTGTACACCGCCCCGGTGGGCAACAAGCCGCCGCCGCTGGTGGTGCGCGCCCTGCTGGTGCTGACCTGTACCAGCGTATCCTTCGCGCACGGCTCGAATGACGGCCAGAAAGGCATGGGGCTGATCATGCTGATCCTGATTGGCGCGCTGCCCACCGCCTATGCGCTCAATCGTGCGGTGCCGGAATTGCAGATGGCGGGGTTCATCGCCGCCTCGCAGCAGACCGAGGCGGTGTTTGCCGGGCGTGGCATGGGCGTCGTGCCGGGGAGCACGGCGCGGGGCCTGGTCACCGACGCGCTCAAGCTGCGCCAGGTGGATAACGCGCTGACCTACTCGGCGTTGGCCGTGGTCGCCGGCGACATCGCGGCGCAAGCGTCACAGTACGGCACGCTGGCGCGTGTTCCGGCGACGGCGGTGCAGAACATTCGCAACGAGATGTTCATGGTCTCGGAAGCAATCCGCGACTTGCAAAAGGCCGGCGTGGCGTTCACGCCGGCGGAGACGGCCGCACTCGGCGCTTACAAGAAGGCGCTCGATGATGCAACGAAGTTCATTCCGCTTTGGGTCAAGGTCGCCGTGGCGATCGCGCTGGGGCTGGGGACGATGATCGGCTGGAAACGGATCGTGATCACGGTCGGCGAGAAAATCGGCAAGACGCACATGAACTATGCGCAGGGCGCGTCAGCCGAGATCATCGCCGCGCTGACCATCGGGGCGGCGGACCTGTACGGCCTGCCGGTGTCCACCACGCATGTGCTGTCGAGCGGCGTTGCCGGATCGATGGCGGCGAGCGGCGCCGGGCTGCAATGGGCCACCGTGCGCAGCATGATCATGGCCTGGGTGCTGACCTTGCCGGCGGCGATCCTGCTGGCGGGTGCACTGTATTTCGTGCTGCGTTCGGCGGTCTGAGGTGGTGAGCGGATTCAGTCCGGGATCGGCGCGGACGAAGCAAGTAATCAAGTGCACACAGAGTTACACGGAGTTTTCACAGAGTTTCACGAGAGAAGTATTGGTGCGCTTCGCGCGAAGGAAGCAGGAACAGTTGCGCGAAGCGCCATTGCTTGCTTTCTCGGTGGAACTTCGTGAAAACTTTGTGTAACTCTGTGTGCACTTGATTACTTGCTTGCCGAGCCGCAAGACGCCCGGGCTTTTCGCGCCGCGCTCAATGTCCGCGCAGGATCTGGCTGAGGAACAGCTTCAGCCGGTCGGTCTGCGGGTCCTCGAACATGCGCAGTCGGCGTGCCGCTCTCGACGATCTCGCCGCGGTCCATGAACACCACGCGGTCGGCGACCTGGCGGGCGAACCCCATCTCGTGCGTCACGCAGACCATGGTCATGCCGTCTTCGGCAAGCTCGATCATGGTGTCCAGCACCTCCTTGATCATCTCCGGATCGAGCGCCGAGGTCGGTTCGTCGAACAGCATGATCTTTGGCCGCATGCACAGCGCGCGAGCGATCGCCACACGCTGCTGCTGGCCGCCGGAGAGCTGGCCGGGGTATTTCTTCGCCTGCTCGGGGATCTTCACGCGGCGTGAGGTAGTTCATCGCCAGTTCCTCGGCCTCGGCCTTCGGCATCTTGCGCACCCAGATCGGCGCCAGCGTGCAGTTCTCCAGGATGGTCAGATGCGGGAACAGGTTGAAGCGACTGGAACACCATGCCGACCTCGCGGCGGATGGTGTCCAGCGCGCGCGGTGTCGTCGGTCAGTTCGGTGCCGTCGACGACGATGTGGCCCTCCTGGTGCGTCTCCAGCCGGTTGATGCAGCGGATCATGGTGGACTTGCCGGAGCCGGACGGTCCGCACACCACGACGCGTTCCTTCTCCGCGATGGTCAGCGACACATCGCGCAGCACATGCATCGCGCCGTACCACTTGTTGACCTTGTCCAGCACGATGGCCGGCGGGGCCTTGGTGTCGGCCATGTGCGGGATGTCATGGACGGCCTGGCTCATGGGCTCATGCGGCTTCCTTGCTCAGCGGCGGTGGGCGCGGGCGAGCTCACGCTCCAATCCGCGGCTGTATTTCGACATGGCGAAGCAGAAGGCGAAGTAGATCACGGCAAGCGTCAGATAGACCTCGGTCGAGAAGCTCTGCCAGGGCGGATCGCTCAGCGCGACCGTGCCCATGGTCAGCAGGTCGAACAGCCCGATGATCAACACCAGCGAGGTGTCCTTGAAGAAGCCGATGAAGGTGTTGACCAGGGGCGGAATGACCAGGCGCAGTGCCTGCGGCAGGATGATGAAGCCGGTCTTCTTCCAGTAGCTCAGGCCCAGCGCGTCGGCCGCCTCGGCCTGGCCCTTGGGCAGCGCCTGCAGGCCGCCGCGCACCACCTCGGCGAGGTAGGCGCCGGCGAACAGGATGAAGGCGACCTGGGCGCGCAGCAGTTTGTCGATGTTGACCCCGTCCGGCATGAACAGCGGGAACATCACGCTGGCCATGAACAGCACGGCGACCAGCGGCACGCCGCGGATCAGTTCCACATACAGGACGCAAAGCATCTTGACCGCCGGCAGGCTGGTGGAGCGGCGGCCGAGCGCCACCAGCACCGACAGCGGGAACGCGAAGGCCAGGCCGAAGGTCGCGAGGATCAGGGTGATCGGCAGGCCGCCCCATTGGTCCTCGGTCACCAGCGGCATGCCCAGCACGCCGCCCCACATCAGCACGCCGACGACGGCCAGCGTCCCGATCCAGATCAGCGCCAGTTCCTTGCGCCAGAACCGGCGCATCGCCGAGACGACATAGAGCGCGATGAACAGCACGACGCAGATCGCCGGCCGCCATTGCTGGTCGTACGGATAGCGGCCGAACAGGATCAGCCGGTATTTGTCCGGCATGATCGCCCAGCAGGCGCCGATGCCCTTGGCGTTCTGGCAGACCGCGGTGTTGGCGCACGCCCTGCGGGCTGTACGGCACGGTCCAGACCGCGTTGACAGCGCCCAGGCGACGAAGCTCACGGCAAAGCGCAGGATCAGGTAGCCCAGCACCAGCGTGACCGCGGTGGACCACCAGGAGCCGAACAGGTTGGCCCTGGCCCAGGCCCAGGGGCCGGTGGTGCCGGTCGGCGGACGGTCGCGCGCGGCGGTGTAACGCGGCTCGGCGACCGATCGACGGTGGTTTGGCTCATCGTCTAGCGCTCCACCAGCGCGATGCGCGCGTTGTACCAGTTCATGAACAGGCTGATCGACAGGCTGATGGTGAGATAGACCGCCATGATGATAGGCGATGCCCTCGATCGCCTGGCCGGTCTGGTTCAGCGTCGTGTTGGCGATCGACATCGATGTCCTGGTAGCCGATGGCGACCGCCAGCGAGCTGTTCTTGGTCAGGTTCAGGTACTGGCTGGTCATCGGCGGAACGATCACCCGCAGCGCCTGCGGCAGCACGATCCGCCGCAGCACGGCGCCGCGGCGCAGGCCGAGCGCGCCGCCGGCTTCCCACTGGCCCAGCGCCACCGCCTGGATGCCGGAGCGCACGATCTCGGCGATGTAGGTGGCGGTGTAGAGCACCAGGCCGAGCAGCAGGGCGAAGTACTCCGGGCTGATCGTGCCGCCGCCCTGGAAGTTGAAGCCGCTGCAGCACCGGCAACTCGACCGCGGTCGGTGCGCCGAGGGCGGCCCACACCGCCAGCGGCAAGACGATCAGCAGCAGCAAGGCGACAGGCCAGACGGCGGGACGCCGTCCGGTTGCCTCCTGGCGCTGGCGGGCGTGCGCGGTTCCACAGCCAGGTGCCGACCACGCCGATCAGGAAGGCGACCAGCGCCCAGGTGTCCGCTGGTTCCCAGACCAGCTCCGGCAGCTTGATGCCGCGGTTGGACAGGAAGATCAGGCTGCCGATGTGCAGCGCCTGACGCGGGGCGGGCAAGGCCTCCAGCAGCGCGTACCAGAACAGCAACTGCAGCAGCAGCGGGATGTCGCGCAGCGTCTCGACATAGACGGCGGTGATCTTTGCCAGCAGCCAGTTGCTGCGACAGCCGGCCGATGCCGACCAGGGTGCCGAGGATGGTGGCCAGCACCACGCCGATCACGGCGACCTTGAGCGTGTTCAGGATGCCGATGATCAGCGCCCTGCCAAAGGTATCGATCGCCGGGTTGTAGGGGATCAGCGATTCGCCGATCGGAATGCCGGCGACCCGGCCCAGGAAGGCGAAGCCGGTGGCGATATGGCGGGCGGCGAGGTTGCGGTTGGTGTTGCCGACCAGATACCAGACGATCAGCGCAACGATGCCGACGATGACGATCTGCCAGAAGATCGCCCGAAAACGCGGGTCGGACCAGGATAACCGTAGCGCCTTCTTCGGAACGGCGCGCGCCGCGATCAGGCGTGGGTCGGCGGTGGTACCGGACATGGCTGGCGCGTGCCCCCCTCATCGTTGTGTTCCGCCGTGCGAGCGTGCAAGGCTTGTGCCGGAAGGCCCTGCATTGGGTGCCTTCCTGGTCACTGCCGACTGTGGCGCCATCGCCGGGGTAAGATCAACAAGGCATATCGACAAGGACACATTTCACCCGCAGCACACTGGTGACCCGCAGTAGACATTGGTGTCCCGCAGCACACCGGCGGGCCTGCAGCGACCACGGGGGGCCCGCTCGTTGCGTCGGGCCGTTGAGACCACAGCACCGCAAAGGATGACGTATGAGAATTGGTATCGTGATGATCCCGCATCCGTTGGCGAACGCCGCCAGCATCGGGACTGTGGTCAGTGCTGGCACTATCACCGGCGCTGGCACTATCGCCGGCGCTGGCACTATCGATCGTGTCGTCCAATTCGGGCAGCTTGCCGAAAGTCTCGGGTTTGCGGGGCTGTGGGTTCCTGATTCGCTCGGGCGCGGGCAGCCCACCACCGATCCGTTGCTGCTTTTGGCGGCATTGTGCGGTACCACGAAGACGATCGAACTGGGCACCTGCGTGCTGCAGGTTCCGCTGCGCCACCCGGTGGAACTCGCCCATCGCGCGCAGACGCTGCATCTGCTTTCGGGCGGGCGGTTCATGTTCGGCGTCGGCAGCGGTTCTACCCGCGCGGATTTTGAGGCTGTCGGTGCCGACTTCGACGCCAGGTTCAAGACGCTGACCACGTCGCTGGATGTGATGCGCCTTGCATGGGGCGGGGAAGCGGTGGCTGGTCCGGCGCTGTCGGTCTGGCCAGGGACCGAGGGCGGCCCGCCGCTGCTGCTGGGCGCGTGGCGCAGCGCACGCTGGATCGACCTGGCGGCGCGGGTATGCCAGGGCTGGATCGCGTCCGGCATCTTTTCGGAATGGGCTGACGTGGAGACCGGGGTGCGGATGTACCGTCAGGCCGGCGGCAAACGCATCGTGCTGGCGAACGTGTTTACCGATCTGCGCCCGGACCCGGTGTTTGCCAGCCGGCTCGACCGGGTGAAGATCTCGCTGATCTGCTCGCCGGCGGAGGCGCGGGAGCGGTTGAAGCGGATGGAAGGGCTTGGCCTGGATGATGTGCTGCTGGTGTGCCCGTTCGATGATCCCGAGCAGTTGGAGATGATCCGCGCGCTGGTTGGCTGACTTGGTGTTGGTTGGCGCGATTCTCCCCGCACAGCCAGGTCTTCTCATTATATCAATTGGATGAAAGCTGCCTCGGAATGTCACGGCCGAGGAGGCTGCGTTGTGTCCGTGCCATGTCCGCACGACCAGACGCCCTGAACGGTGCCGCACCTACAGTTCCGTGGGGGGGCGCGCAGTAATGCGCATCCCTACCGCGACTGATACGAACCGCCGAAAACGTTGACGCTTCCAACGATTTCGGCGGCTGGTATACCACTTACCCATGGAAATCCGTGTCTTTGATAACCATTTACAATAAAGAATCACCACAGAGGCACGGAGACACGGAGAAGAATATCAAGTTGATCACTTGGTTTTTCTGCTCCGTGCCTCTGTGTCTCTGTGGTGATTTTCTGCTTCCTGTCGTACGGCAGAGCACAGATTCCTTCGAGCAATGGGTATATCACTTGGCCGGATTGGCCGCCGCCTTCGGTTCGTCGCCCTGCGTGGGCTGGACGACCTTCACCTTCTGGCCCTCCAACAGCCCAAGCGATGGGTTTGCGACGATCTTGTCGGTCGCCGTCAGCCCGGCGAGGACCTGGATGTCCAACCCAAGGTTGTCGCCAACGGTGACGTTCTGAAGGTGGATGACGTCGCCTGCTCCAAGCGTTGCGACCTGCATTCCCTCGGCCCGGAACAGCAACGCCTGGGACGGCACGATCAGGAGATCCGGAGCACCCGGCGCGGTAAGGTGGACATCGACGTATGTTCCGGGAAACAGCGCTGGTGACCTTCGTCCACCACGAGTTCCGTGACGATGGTCCGGGTGGACGCATTGACCGCCTCCGCCATCGTGAGGAACTGGGCCTTGATCGGCTTCTCCGGCGCGTTGGGCAACGTGAGCGTCGCCGTAATGTTGGATGACAGCACGGCACCGAGATACTGCGGGACCGCGACGAAGACACGGAGCCTGGAGACGTCGGCTACGTTGAACAGGGGCTTCGCGGAGCCTTGGACGGCGGCATCGCCCCCGGCGCTGGTCACGTAGTCGCCGATATTGACCTGGCGCGCGGTGATCACCCCTGCGAACGGCGCGACCACCTTCTCGAACCCGATCATGGCGTAGTAGCGCTTGACGTTCTCCTGCGCGACGGCGACCTGAGCCTTTGCGGAAGCGGCCGCGGAGACGTAGTTGTCGATCTCCTGCTGGGAAACCCCAGGCGAGTTCCTGATATCGGTGTAGCGTTTGGCCGTGACCTCCGCGAGATTGGAGTTCGTCACGGCTGTGTCCAGCTGGGCCATGCTGGCTTTGTATTGCGCGTCGAGCCCAGGAGCATCGATCTCGGCCAGCTGCTCGCCGTTTTGCACGTGCGCGCCGTAATCCTTGTACCAGTGGGTTACATAGCCGCTGACCTGCGCATAGATCGGCGCCTCGTTCCAGGCGGCGACGTTTCCGGGCAAGGTCAGGGTTCGTTCTTTCGGTCCCGGCTTGGGCATCGTTACCTGCACGAGCGGGATCGCCGCCGCGTCGGCAACCTGCTGAAGGTCGGCCTGCGCGGCCTGACGGCTCCAGATGCCGTAACCGGCGAGCACGAGTGCCGCGGCTACTCCCACGCCCGCAACGATCAAACCGCGTCCCCGGGCGCGTCCCTGGGCGTGTCCCTGGGCGCGTCCCTCGTGCTTCGGCGCGCTCACGTTGCCTGCTCCTGTGGCTGCGACGGCCGCGGAGCCAGGCCGCCGTGGACGATTGCGAATACGCACGGGACGAATACCAGGGTGGTGACGGTCGCCACGATCAGCCCGCCGATGACTGCGCGTCCCAGCGGCGCGTTCGTGGTGTTGCTGAGCGACATGGGGAACATGCCCACGATCATCGCGAGCGCCGTCATGAGCACGGGCCTGATCCGGGCGTGGCCCGCCTCGATCGCGGCGGCTACCGCATCGCCATGCTCGGCCAGCCGCGCGCGGGCGAAGTCCACGACGAGCACGGTGTTCGCCGTCGCCGTGCCCATGCACATGATGGCGCCGGTCAGGGCCGGAACGGACAGCGTCGTGCCGGTCAGGAACAGGCTCCACGTGACCCCTGCCAGCGCAGCCGGCAGAGCCATGACGACGACCAGCGGGTCCAGCCACGACTGGAAATTCACGACGATGACCAGGAACACGAGGACAATGGACAACGCCAGGCCGCCGAGCAGCTGCACATAGGCTGACTGCATCGTCGGGGCCTGGCCGGCCAGGACGATGGCTGCTCCCCTGGGAAGCTCGCTCTGCATGTCGTCGATAATGGCCTGCATCGCCCGGCTGACGGCGCCGAGATCGAGGCCCTCGACGTTTGCGTAGATGTCGACGACCGGCATGATCGCGCTGTGCGACACCACGCCGGGGATGGCCGTCGTGCTGACACTCGCCAATCCGCCAACGATCTCGGGCTGGGCGGTGGGCCCTTGGGCGGTGGACCCTGTGCCCGCGGTGTCGCTGACCGGTATGGTTTGCAGCGCGTTGATGCTCTGCAGCTGGTTCTGCGGCGTCTGCAGATTGACCAAGTGCGCCACGCCGGTGCTCGGGTCGAGCCAGTAGGTCGGCGCCGTCTGGCCGCTGCCCGACAGCGTGGCCAGGACGTTGTCGGCGATCAGCGATTCGTTGACGCCGATCCCGGAAGCAAGGCTCCGATTGGTGACCAGCCGCAAGGTCGGCTGGTCCATGATCTGTTGGATGCGCACGTCAGCCGAGCCGGCGACCTTCCTGACGCGCGCCGCCAGCTTGACCGCGTAGGCATAGGTCTGGTCGAGGTTGCGCCCGCTGATCTGGATGTCGATCGGCGACGGCAGGCCGAAGTTCAGGATCTGCGCCGTCATGTCGCCGGCCAAGAAGCTGAGTTGCGCACCCGGGAAGCGCTCGGCCAGCCCTGCCCGCAATATTTTGCGGTAGCTCGCGACCGGCGATGCCTGGCTGTCCAGCGAGACCGACAGGTCACAATCCTGCGACCCGATCGTCCCGGTCGTGCTGTAGGCCTGGTTTATCCCGCTCACGGGCAGGCCGCAGTTCAGCAAGCTGCCGATGACATGGCCGGGCAGCAGCCGATGCACCTGCTCGTCTACCAGCACCGCGAGCTTCGCGGTTTCCTCGATGCGGGTGCCGGACGCGAAGCGCATGTGCATCTCGATCTCGCCCGACTTGATGCTCGGGAAGAAATCCTGTCCGACAAAGACGAGGAGCATGAGGGACGCCAAGGCGAGCATGAGATAAGCGGCGCTGAACAGGCCGCGGCGCGGCGCGAGCCTCTCGAGCAAGCCTCGGTGACTGTCCCGGAAACGCTCGAATCCCGCTTCGAAGCCCTGGTGCAAGCGTCCGAAGACGCCCGGCCGTGCGTCGTGCGACGTGGTCTGGAGCGCGGCAACCTGGCCGCGCAGCAGGTAGGCCGCCATGGTCGGCGTCAGGGTGCGGGACAGGATGAAGGAGGCGATCATCGCGAAGATCACTGCCTCGGCCAAGGGCAGGAACAGGTAGCCGGCGACGCCGCCCAGTTCGTAGAGCGGCAACCAAACGATGCAGATGCACGTCGTGGAGACGAAAGTCGGGACGACGATCTGGTTCGAGGCTTCGATGATGGCGGCCTTGAGGTCCACCTCGCCGCCGGTTTTCTCGGTCATCTCCAGATGGCTGTTGATGTTCTCGATCATCACGGTGGCATCGTCGACCAGGATGCCGACCGCCAGGGCGAGGCCACCAAGGGTCATGACGTTGATGGTCTGCCCCACGGCTGCCAGGCCGATGATCGACGACAGGATGGAAAGCGGGATGGATGCCGCCACGATCAGCGTCGAGCGCCAGCTTCCGACGAAGATCAGCACCGCCAGCCCGGCGAGGATCGCCGCGGTCACCATCTCCTGCACCACGTCCTGTATGGAGGCACGCACGAACGTCGATGCGTCGTTGAATGGCCTGATCGAAATGCCCGACGGCAGCGTCTTGAGGATCTCGGGCAGTTTGGCCCTTACGCCTGCGACCACCGCCAGGGTGGAGGCGTCGCCGGTCTTCAGAATCTGAAGCAGGATCGCCTGCTGGCCCTTCACCATGACGATGTTCTGCTGCGGCGGGCCGCCCTCGTGGACGTCGGCCACATCACGCAGGTACACGGTGGCATTGCCGACCTGCTTGATGGGCAAGTTGTTGAACGCCGCGATCTGCAGCGGCGTCGCGTTGGTGACGACCATGAAGTCGATCGGACCGATCTTCTGGTCGCCGGCCGGCAGCACGATGTTCTGCAAAGCCAGGGCTGCGCCGACGTCCTTTGCGGTCAGGCCATGCGCGAGCAGCTTGGACTGGTCGAGGTCGACCGCCACGTCGGCCGTGGTGCCGCCATAGGGTGCCGGAATCGCGACGCCGGGCACCGAGATAAGCGCCGGACGGATCAGGTTGGAGGTGATGTCGTAGACCTGCGCGGGCGTCATGTTCTCCGCGGCGACCTGCAGGTCCAGCACCGGCACCGACGACGCATCGAACACCAGTATGTTCGGCGGCGTGGTGCCCGCGGGCAGTTGCTTGATCACGGTCTGCGACGACGCCGTGACTTGCGCCTGCGCCGCTGCGATGTCGGTGCCGGGCTGGAAGTAGATCTTGACGACGCCGCTGCCGTAGTACGACTGGCTCTCGATGTGCTCGATGCCGCTGACGGTCGTCGTGAGCGTCCGCTCGTAGTAGTAGATGATCCGACCCGACATGTCGGACGGCGACAGGCCGTTATAGGTCCAGACGGCAGCGATGACCGGTATTCTGATCGGCGGGAAGATGTCGGTGGCTGTCTGCAGCACCGATATGGCACCGAACAGCAGAATCAGGATCGCGAGGACGACGAACGTATAGGGCCGCCGGAGCGCGATGAGAACGATGGCGTTCATGCGCTGGTTCCCATATCTGCCGTCCGTTGGCCGCGACCCGAGCCGGCGGTGTGAAAGGACAGCCAATCTGGCGTTTCCTTGACGGACTCACCAGAAACACAGACGAAAATGGGACAGTCGAATTGCATGTCAGCACAGGTAGAGGTGGCTCTGTAGCGACGGCGACCGCCGGCCAGCCTATGACGGCCGATCTAACTGTACTTCTCCTGCCGGGCGTGGTCACAGGTCCGGCATCTCACTCAATCCTGAACCGCGTCGGGTTTGCCGGAGGCAGTTTTCTTCGAGGCAGGCGACGACGGAGCCAATTGGTCGTCGCAATACCCTGAAAGGAGGTTGCGATGATTGTTCGAAAGCGGTGTTCGGATCCATCCGGGCGGGCAGCAAGCGTATTGTGCTGGCCTACGTGTTCACCGATCTGCGCCCGGATCCGGTGTTCGCCAGCCGGCTCGATCGGGTGAGGATTTCCCTGATCTGCTCGCCGGCGGAGGCGCGGGAGCGGTTGAAGCGGATGGAAGGGCTTGGCCTGGACGATGTGCTGCTGGTGTGCCCGTTCGAGGACCCCGATCAGTTGGAGATGATCCGCGCGTTGGTTGGTTGAGTTGGCGTGAGGTATTCGGGCGCTTTCGAGGGGGATGGCGCGCAGCACCCTCACCCTCGACGCTTCGCGTCTCGACCTCTCCCGCGAAGAGCGGGAGAGGTAAGTGGCGGTTTTAGCGGATCGGCGGGTCGTACTGTAGCCCGCCCTTGGTCCAGATGTTGTTGATGCCGCGCGGCACGCCCATTGGGGTGATGTTGCGGTCCCACATCTCGCCCAGGTTGCCGACCTGCTTGATCACGTTGTAGGCCCATTTGTTGTCGAGGCCGAGCGCCTTGCCCATGTCGCCCTCAAGCCCGAGCAGGCGGCGGATATCGGGGTCGGTGCTGTCCTTGAACGTATCGATGTTCTGGCTGGTAATCCCCTTCTCCTCGGCGTTGATCATCGCAATGAAGGTCCAGCGCACGATATCGAACCACTTGTCGTCCGCCTTGCGCACCATCACGCCCAGCGGCTCCTTGCTGATGATGTCGGGCAACAGCACAAGGTCGTCGGCCTTCGGACCCTGGCTGAAGCGGAAGGTTGCGAGCGCCGACGCATCGGTGGAGTAGGCGTCGCAGCGACCGGACAGGAATGCGCCCTGAATTTCGCTCTGGTCGGCGATCAGGATCGGCGTCCATTTTATGTTGTTCAGCCGGTAGAAGTCGGCGATCGCCAGTTCGGTGCTGGTGCCTGGCTGCACGCAGATCGTGGCGCCGTCCATCTCCTTCGCCTGTTTCACGCCGGAAGACTTCTTCACCAGGAAGCCGGTGCCGTCATAGTAATTCACCCAGGCGAACTCGAGGCCCAGGTTGCCCTCGCGCCCCAGGGTCCAGGTGGTCGAGCGCGACAGCACATCGACCTCGCCCGACTGCAGCGCGGTGAAACGATTCTGTGTCGTTGTGATTACGAACTTGGTTTTGCTGATATCGCCCAGCGCGGCGGCGGTGACGGCGCGACAGGAATCCGCATCCAGCCCTTTCATTACGCCCTGGCTGTCGGGCAGCGAGAACCCCGGCACCGTCCCGGCGGTGCCGCACAACACCTGTCCGCGCGCGCGGACCGCATCCAATGTGGCGGAACCGGTGCCCTGCTGGGCTTGCGCGATCGAACCAACTCCGACCGCCAGCGCCACGCCGGCGAGCAACCGGAGCGCGGGTCGACTGGTAAAGCAAGACATGAATGAACTCTCCCCTGTTTGGAGCGGGTTTGCCCCGTTGGCCGACTGTGCTGCGCCCGGAAAGGAAGATCAATCGCGTTTCTGAATTGGTGTGCGGCGCCCGTGTTGCGGAGGGCGTCTTGCGGTGGCCGGTGGGGCGAGCAGAATTGGCGCGCCATGACGAGTCGTATTCGATGCTGCATTTGACCAAACTGGCGGTTGGCGTGCGCGATATCCCGCGCCTGCGGGAGCTGCAGGCCGACCGCGCCGAGCGTAACCCTCCGCTGCGCCACCGGACGCGGAATTTTCCGCGCCGCGCGGCCGAGGTGCTCGACGGCGGCTCGATCTACTGGGTGATCAGCGGCAGCATGCTGGCGCGACAGCGCATCCTGGACGTGATCCACGACCAATGGGACGACGGCAGCGCCTGCGCGGGGTTGGTGCTGCATCCCAAGCTGGTGCCGCTGGCCGGGCGGCCGACCAAGCCGTTCCAAGGGTGGCGCTATCTGTCGGCGCCGGACGCGCCACCCGACCTGGCCGCTGTGCCGCGGGCCATTGGCGAGGCTGCGCTGCCGGCGACGTTGCGACGCGAATTGCAGGCGCTTTGTTTGTTGTGAGGCGCCGATATTAGGCGCGGGCGGGTATGCGGCCGACGCTGGCGTGAGCAGGACAATCGGATTTGAAATTCGCACTATCTGCGGTTCGCGGCGAGACAGTGAACCGCCAAGGCGCCAAGAACAGCAGGGATCGGATGACCCGTCACCCGGTCCCTCCGGATCCCCAAATCTTCTTGGCGTCTTGGCGGTTCATTCGGCCGCGAAATGCGAATTTGCCGAGGATCGGTCAGCGCGTGGTCGGTGCTGAACTCGGTGAGCCTGTCAAGCAAACTCCAAATGCGATTCCCCTGCTGGCGCGAGGCAGGGGGATTTGCGGCGGGACCGTTCGGCGGTGGTAAAAATCGCTTGCCCGAATCGGGCGCGATGCTGCAAGGAAGTCAGCCTGTTACAGGTCTGTCCTGCACCTGGGTCTAAGCTGGGCACCCCGACAAGCTGCACCTCCATGGAGTCCCACCGTGATCACCTCCCGCCGCTCCCTTCTTGCCATTTTCGGCCTGGCACTTCCGATGGCCGTGCTGGCTGCCTCTGGTGCCTCGGCGACGACCACCGGCGCCGCTGCGCCGCACAAGTCGAGCGCGCACCATAAGGTGGCGTCGCATCACTCGGGCGTGCACCATGCGTCGACGTCGCACAAGGCGCACGCCACGCATGGTTCGTTGGCGCATCATGCAACATCGAACGCGACATCGAAGAAGACGAAGCTCAGTTAGGCGCGGGCTGGGGCGGCACGAACCCCTCCCCCCAACCCCCTCCCTCAAGGGGAGGGGGAGAGTTTTTTCCGAACCTACCTGTGCAGCGCGGACCGCACCGCTTCCAGTGCGGCGTCGGCGCGGTCGCCGTCCGGGCCGCCGGCCTGGGCCATGTCTGGCCGGCCGCCGCCACCCTTGCCGCCGATCGCGGCCGAGGCTGTGCGCACCAGTTCGACCGCGTTGAACCGCCCGGTGAGATCCTGGGACACGCCGACGACGATGCTGGCTTTGCCCTCGGCGGTGGAGACCAGGGCCACGATGCCGCTGCCAAGCTGCTTGCCGATGGCGTCCGCCAGGCCCTTCAGTTCACGCGCGGGCACCTCGCCGAGGTTGCGTGCGGCGAGCTTGATCCCGTTTATTTCCTCGATCTCGGCTGCACCGCCGCCGGTGGCGAGCTTCTTTTGCAGGTCCGTCACCTGATGTTCCAACCGCCGGCGGTCCTCAAGCAGCGCCGCGACGCGGTCCGCAACGTCGGCCGGGCTGGCGCGTAGTTCCTGCGCCGCGCGGTTCAGCCGGCCGGTGGTTTGTGCCACGACCGCCTCGGCCGCTTCGCCGGTGACTGCTTCGATGCGGCGCACGCCGGCACTGACGGCGCCCTCGGCGACGATCTTGAAGTAGCCGATATCGCCGGTGCGCCGGACGTGCGTGCCGCCGCATAGTTCGATCGACCAGGCGGGTTTGTTGCCTTCAGGCGCGCCCATGGAGACGACGCGGACTTCTTCGCCGTATTTCTCGCCGAACAATGCCATGGCGCCGAGTTCGACGGCGGCGGCGGGGGTCATCAGGCGGGTGACGACTTCGGAGTTCTCGCGGATGCGCGCGTTCACCGTGGCTTCGACGGCGGAGATATCGTCGTCGGTCAGCGGGCGCGGCTGGCTGATGTCGAAACGCAGGCGGTCCGGTGCGTTCAGGCTGCCCTTCTGCGCGACATGCGTGCCGAGGCGTTGGCGCAGCGCCTCGTGCAGCAGGTGCGTGGCGCTGTGGTGCGCGCGGATCGCGGTGCGGCGGGCGTGATCGACCTCGGCGACGACGGGTGTGCCGACATGCGCGGTGCCGGCCTCGACGCGGCCGAGATGCACGAATAGATCGCCCAGCTTCCGCTGCGTGTCGGTGACGGCGATGCGCAGCCCGTCGGGTCCGGTGATTATTCCGGTGTCGCCGACCTGGCCGCCGCTTTCGCCGTAGAACGGGGTCTGGTTCAGCACGACGGCGACTTCCGCACCGGCTTCAGCCGCCTCGACCGGATGGCCACCGACTACCAGGGAAAGAATCTCGCCCTCGGCGCGCTCGGTCGAGTAGCCGAGGAATTCGCTGGCGCCGATGCCTTCCTTGATCTCGAACCACACACGTTCGGTGGCCGCCTCGCCGGAGCCGGCCCAGGCGGCGCGGGCGCGGGCGCGCTGTTCCGCCATCGCCGCGTCGAAGCCGGCGAGATCGACGGTGCGGCCCTGCTCGCGCAGCGCGTCCTGTGTCAGGTCGATCGGGAAGCCGAACGTGTCGTACAGTCGGAAGGCGACGGCGCCGGGCAACGGTTGGCGATCGCCCAGGCGGGCGGTCTCCTCGGCCAGCAGGTGCAGGCCGCGTTCCAGGGTCTGGCGGAAGCGGGTTTCCTCCAGCAGCAGCGTCTCGATGATCAGCGCCTCGGCGCGGCCAAGCTCCGGGTAGGCGACGCCCATCTGGCGCACCAGGACGGGCACCAACCGGTGCAGCAGCGGCTCGCGCGCGCCCATCAGGAGCGCATGGCGCATGGCGCGGCGCATGATCCGGCGCAGCACGTAGCCGCGGCCTTCGTTGGACGGCAGCACGCCGTCGGCGATCAGGAACGAGGTGGCGCGCACATGGTCCGCCACGACGCGATGGCTGGCGCGGAACGGGCCGTCGGGGTCCTGCCCGGTGGCCTCCGCGCTGGCCAGGATCAGCGCGCGCAACGTGTCGGTGTCGTAGTTGTCGTGCTTGCCCTGCAGGATCGCGGCGACGCGCTCGAGCCCCATGCCGGTGTCGATCGAGGGGCGCGGCAGGTCCACCCGGTAGCCGGGCGGGCCTTCCTCGTACTGCATGAACACCAGGTTCCAGATCTCGACGAAGCGGTCGCCGTCGGCATCGTCGCTGCCCGGCGGGCCGCCCGGCATCGAAGGGCCGTGGTCGTAGAAGATCTCGCTGCACGGCCCGCATGGCCCGGTGTCGCCCATGCGCCAGAAATTGTCCGCGGTCGGGATGCGGATGATGCGGTCGTCCGGCAGGCCGGCGACGCTCTTCCAGATCGCGGCGGCGTCGTCGTCTTCGGAGAACACGGTGACCAGCAGGCGGTCTTTCGGCAGGCCGAAGTCCTTGGTCACAAGGTCCCAGGCGTAGGGGATGGCGGTGGACTTGAAGTAGTCGCCGAACGAGAAGTTGCCGAGCATCTCGAAGAAGGTGTGGTGGCGGGCGGTGTAGCCGACGTTGTCCAGGTCGTTGTGTTTGCCGCCGGCGCGCACGCATTTTTGGGCGGTGGTGGCGCGGACGTAGGGGCGCTTCTCCTGGCCGGTGAAGACGTTCTTGAACTGCACCATGCCTGAATTGGCGAACATCAGCGTGGGATCGTTGCGCGGCACGAGCGGCGAGCTTTCGACCACGGTGTGGCCGTTGCGGGCGAAGTAGTCCAGGAAGGCGGCGCGGATGTCGTTGCTGCTGGTCATGATGGGTAGGAAGTAGCGCGGGTGCTGCGGGATGTCACCCTGGGCGGGGTTGGGGGGCGCGTTGTGTTGCCCGCTGGGCATGAATGCCGGCTTCTTGCTGCCCTGGATCGACGCCCGGTTTGGCCCGAGTGGGGCAACTCGGCAGGGCATTCGCATTTGGAATTCGCGCTGTGTGCGGTTTGGGGCACGGCGAAAGGGTGAACCGCCAAGACGCCAACAAGGCGCCAAGAAGATTTGGGGATCAGGTAGCGGGTTCGGGTCGTGAGAGAGACTTGGCGTCTTGGCGTCTTGGCGGTTCATTCGGTCGCCAAACCCAGGTCTGTCTACGTGCGGTTGGCACTATCGCACGTGCCAAGGCATTGGCGGCGGAGTTGGAGGAATAAAGATGGTCAAGACGGAAGCATTCGATGCGGCGCGCTACCTGACCTCGCCCGAAGCGCAGGCCGAGCTTCTGAACGACGCCCTGGGGAGCGGCAACGCCGCTTATGTTGCTCGGGCGTTTGGCGTTCTCGCGCGTGCGCGGGGAATGACAGAGGTCGCGCGCGCGGCCGGCGTCACCCGCGAGGCTTTGCGAATCAGAGACCCTCGAATGAAAAGGCGCTTCATGACATGACGTTAAGCATGTGTGGCGGCGAACCAGTGATACCTTTACCACGCCGCCAAGAGAATTGAGGGAATATTTTAGCCAAATGACAACGTTGATATTGGATACGGGGCCGCTGGCCGGCTCGATCGTCCATTTCCGACATCAGCGGTGCGGGACGGATTGTTGTAGCAATTGACAACGCGCGTCGGTGTTGGCATTGTCGCCAACAATGAAGGCGCGACTGCTGTTCGACCGTCGGGTGGTGGTATCCGAGACCGCGTTCGCCGAATTGGTCCTGTGGGAATTGCCACAGCCAGTCAGGGGAAGCTCGCATGGGTACAGGTACCGGCTGGCTTTCGTCGCCCATGGTGTCTGCATGTTGCGCTACGACAACGAGGCTGGCAAAGGCGACCACCGCCATATCGGCGATCGCGAGCAATCGTACCGCTTTGTCGATCCCGACCGGCTGGTAGCGGACTTTTTCGCCGATGTGAGAAGGTGGCTGGATGAAAACCGTAACGCTTGATGTACAGCCGCTTGCCGGCTCCCTCACCGACTTCGCGCGTGCCTGGAAGACCGGCAAGCGGGACGCCGCGGCGCGGATCAGCTTCGCCACGCCCGATCTGCTGTGGAACGTGCTGACCACAAAGCGCTGGGACCTGTTGAAGGCAATGGCCGGTCAGGGATCCATGAGCCTGCGCGAGGCGGCACGACGCGTCCACCGCGATGTGAAGGGTGTCCATGGCGACGCGCACGCGTTGCTCGACGCCGGCGTGCTGCGCCGAACCGACGACGGCAAGATCGAGTTTCCGTACGATGCCGTGCACGTGGAGTTCACGCTGCGCGCCGCGTGAGGGTCACTGGCGCAGGGCTGTTCAACGCTCTCCATTAACGCTCCACGTGGATAGAGCATCGTGTCCGGCAACCCGCGCACGGACATCGCGCGCCTCGTTCGGTGCCTGCTCGGTTACCGGCCCATTTGCGTTCATTTGCGGTTAAAAGCCTGCCTTACTGGCGGAGCGGCCCTCGCGCAGTCGACCTCCGGCTCATCGTCGGGTACCGGGGGCGAGCGAAGAAGATTGAACCGCAAATGACGCAAATGGGTCCGTGCCGAACCGACCTTCCGAGCTAAACCTCGGCTTCGCCTTGGCAAAGTAGTGCGTAACTTGCGAGCGTTGAACAGCCCTGGTCACCGGCGCGAACAAGCTACTAGCCGCAACGGGCGCTCGCAGAGTGTTCCGACCATTTACACAACTCGCCCGGCCACCACGGCGATCATTATCATTACGATCCGGTTCCATGCCTGGCGGAAAATTGAACAGGCGACGGTCCCGGCAAGTTCGGGAACCCAATGACCCCTGCAACGTTTAGCTGCCACGCAATGTCACGACGGCCCGTGCGGATAATCAAGGAGAATTAAAATGCCCATCCTGCTGTGGCTCCTCGGCGTGCCGATCCCGATCATCATCCTGCTGCTGCTGTTGTGGCATTGAGTGGGAGCCGAGGCATGTCCGTCACCACCGATTCCCTGATGCGCGAGACCATTGCCGCACGCGAACTGCCGCTGGCGCGGCCGGTCATGGCGCGCGCCGGTATCTCCTGGGCTGCCGCTCTCGGCGGCGCGGCCGTCGCCGCCGCCGTATCGGTGATGCTGATCTCGCTTGGGTCCGGCCTCGGTTTTAGCGCCGTGTCGCCGTTCGGCAACAACCCCTCTGTCATGACCTTCACCGTGATCGGCGCGATATGGCTGATCATTGTGCAGTGGGTGTCGGCCTTCTTTGGCGGCTATCTGGCCGGGCGCCTGCGACCCAGCCTCACTGACGTGCACACCGAAGAGGTCGGTTTCCGCGACACGGCGACCGGCTTCGTCGCCTGGGCGGTGGCAACCCTCTTCGTCGTTGCGGTTGTTGCCTCGGGGGCGACGAGCGCGGCCAGCGGTATCGGGCGCGCGGCGAGCACCATGGTCGCGTCCGCGGTTGGTGGGGCGGCGCAAGGCGGGGCGGCCCGCACCACTGCACCGGCAGGCGAGCCGAGCGGCTACTTGCTCGATATGCTGTTCCGGCCCGCGCAGCCCAATCCCCAGGGCAATACCGCGGAAGCCAAGGCCGAGGCGGGCCGCATTCTGGTCACCAGCGCGACGGGCGACATCAGCCAGCCCGATCACGATTATCTCGTGCAGTTGGTGGAGTCGCGCACCGGGCTGGCGCCGGCCGACGCGGGCAAGCGCGTCGATGAGGTGATCGCGCAGGAGAAGCAGGCGGTCGACAAGGCGAAGCAGGCGGCGGATGCGGCACGCAAGGCTGCTGCCGGGTTCTCGATCTACACCGCCGTGTCCATGCTGATCGGTGCCTTCATCGCCTGCGTGGCCGGCGCGATCGGCGGACGGCAGCGTGACGCGTTCTGAGCGGCGGCCGGTTGAACCAGCGGCCGCGTCGTTCACGTGTGAGAGGTGAAGGCGACGGTACGGCGGTGGCGCGATGGTATCCCGGTGGGCAGATTAGCGCACCGGGGAAGCGCCGCCGCCGTAGGGTGGGTAAGCTCTTGCGCCACCCACCGCTTTAACCCCAAACCGCCAGCGTTGCGTTGAAGCCAGCGTTGCGTTGACGATGGTGGGTGGCGCAAGAGCTTACCCACCCTACGGCCCCACCCCACGGCGATGTGGTGATTGCATGGAATCGGAGCCTCCACGCCTGGGCGGCGTGCTGGAGACCTCGCTGTATGTGGCGGAGTTGGATCGCGCGCGGGAATTCTACCGGCGCGTCTTCGGCCTGGAGGTGTTCTTCCAGGATGGCCGCATGTGCGCTCTTGGCGTGGCACCCAGCCAGGTGCTGCTGCTGTTCCGGCACGGCACGACCGACGCGCCGGCGCCCGTGCCGGGCGGTTTCATCCCGCCGCACGGCGCCAGCGGCGCGGCACATCTGTGTTTCGCTATCCCGCTGGGCGAGCTTGCCGCGTGGGAGGCACATCTGCATCAGCTAGGCATCGCGGTGGAGAGCCGCGTCACCTGGCGGCGCGGCGGCACGAGCTTGTATTTCCGTGATCCCGACGGCCACTCGCTGGAAGTGGCTACGCCGGGTCTCTGGCCGAACCACTGAATGCGCGGCCGCGCCGCACGGGCCGTCGCTGTCCCCCAGTTGGCCAGCTTTTTCCTGATTGCCCTGCTGGTGCTGCTGGCGCTGGTCGCCGCGGCGGCGCCCTGGCTGTTGCCGAACGATGACGGCGCCGCGCGCCGGACTGCCGCGGGCGGGATCTTCCTGGCGAGCTACCTGGCGTTGGCGATCGGCAAGGTGCCGGGCTTGTCGATCGATCGTGCCGGCGTGGCGCTGGTGGGCGCCTGCCTGATGGTGGCCTCCGGCGCGATGGGGCTGGACGATGCGTACCGGGCGATCGATCTCGATACGATCACGCTGCTGCTCGGCATGATGATCGTGGTGGCCAATCTGCGGCTGTCCGGCTTTTTCGCGCTGGCGACCGCGTGGGTGGCGCGGCGAGCGCACCGGCCGCTGCTGCTGCTGGGGGCGATCGTTGCGGTGGCCGGGGTGTTCTCGGCTTTCCTGGTGAACGACGCGATCTGCCTGGTGCTGGCGCCGCTGGTGCTGGAACTGACGCTGGCGCTGAAGCGCCGGCCGTTGCCGTATCTGCTGGCGGTGGCGATGGCGTCCAACGTCGGGTCGACCGCGACGATCACCGGCAATCCGCAGAACATGCTGATCGGCAGTTTCTCGCGCATTCCGTATACCAGCTTCGCCGCCGCGCTGGCGCCGGTGGCGCTGGTCGGGCTGGTGCTGACCGCGGGGCTGATCGCGCTGCTGCATCGGGCGGAGTTCGCCGATGGCGCGACGTTCGATGCGCCGGCGCCGCGGCTGCGGGTCAACCAGGCGCTGATGTGGCGATCGCTGGCGGCGGTCGGCGCGGTGATTGCGCTGTTCTTCGCCGGCCAGCCGCCCGCCAAGGCGGCGGTGATCATCGGCGCGCTGCTGCTGCTGACACGGCGGGTGAAGAGCGCTCGCGTGTACGCCGAGATCGACTGGTCGCTGCTGCTGATGTTCGCCGGCCTGTTCATCATCGTTGCGGGTGCGGAGCGGCAATTGCTGACTCCGGCGATCATTGCCGATGTGGCGCGGTTGCATCTGGCGGACGTGCCGGTGTTGAGCCTGGTAACGGCGGTGCTGTCGAACCTGGTCAGCAACGTTCCCGCGGTGCTGGTGCTGCATCCGTTCGTGGCCGCCCTGCCCGACCAGGCGACGGCCTGGAAGGTGATCGCGATGGCGTCCACGCTGGCGGGGAACTTCACCGTGCTGGGCTCGATCGCCAACCTGATCGTGGTGGAGAAGGCAGCGCGGCGGGGCGTGGTGATCGGGTTCTGGGATTATTTCCGTGTCGGGGCGCCGCTGACCCTGATCACCCTGGTGATCGGGACGCTCTGGCTGTGGCGGTGAGGCCGGCGTCCGAACGCAAGGGTGTCTCGCCGTTCTCGCTCGATGCGGTCAATTTCCTGGCGGCCGACGTGCGCGGCGCGCTCGGGCCTTATCTCAACGTGTTCCTGGTGACCCAGCAGCACTGGAGCCAGTCCGAAGTTGGGCTGGTGACGACCCTCGGGGGGTTGCTCGGGCTTGCCGTGCAGACCCCGATCGGTGCGGCGATCGACGAGACCCGCGCGAAGCGAGGCGCGATCATCCTGGCGCTTGCCGTGCTGGCGGTGATGGCCGTCATCATCTTCGCGTGGCCGGGCTTCTGGCCGGTCGCGATCGCCAACAGCCTGATGGCAGTGGCCGGCGATGTCTTCGGTCCCGCGATCGCGGCGCTGACCTTGGGGCTATACGCGCGGCAACAACTGGCCCGGCGCATGGGACGCAACTCGGCGTTCGACCATATGGGGAATGTCGCGATCGCCTTGGTGGCGGGCGCAGTGGGCTATGTGTTCTCGCAGCGTGCCGTGTTCCTGCTGGTGCCGGTTTTCGCCGTGCTGGCGATGATCGCGGTGTTGTCCATTCCCGCACGGGCCATCGACTACAACCGTGCGAGGGACCTGGAACCCGAGGCCGATGCGGCGGACGGGCCGACCGGGGCCGCCGGCTACGGCGTCCTGTTCCGATCCCGGCCGCTGGTGATCTTCGGCTTCTGCGTCATGCTGTTCCACCTGGGCAACGCGGCGCTGCTGCCGTTGGTGGGGCAGAAGCTGGCGGCCTCGTATCCCAGGGAAGCGACGGCCATGATGTCGGCCTGCATCGTCGCGGCCCAGCTAGTGATGCTGCCGGCTGCGTTGCTGGTAGGACGCACCGCCGACACCTGGGGACGCCGGCCGTTATTCCTGGCGGGGTTCGCCGTGCTGCCGCTTCGCGCGGTGCTTTACACCCTGTCGGACAACAGCGCCTGGCTGATTGGCGTCCAGTTGCTCGATGGCGTCGGTGCCGGAATATTCGGCGCCCTTACGCCGCTGGTGATCGCCGATATCATGCGCGGCACCGGGCGCTACAATCTGGCCCAGGGCGCCATTGCCACGGTCCAGGGAATTGGCGCTTCGCTCAGCGGGATGCAGGCCGGGGTGATCGTCGATCACTTCGGATACAGTGCCGCGTTTCTCGCCTCCGGTGTCGCTGCGCTCGTGGCGCTGGTCGTCTTCGCGCTGGGGATGCCGGAAACCGCCGAACGGGGAGGGCCGGGGTGAGGTGGGTGGCCTGGGTGATGGCTGGGATTGTGGTTCCTGGCATATGGACCATATGATATGGTCCACGACGAAGGAGACAGAGCCGTGACGACCGAGGTCGACGAGCCCGTGATCAACGTCACGGCCTTCAAATCCCAATGCCTGGCACTGATCGACGCCGTGGCACAGGGCAAGGCGGATCGCGTGGTGCTGACGCGGCACGGGCGTCCGATCGCGGCGCTGGTGCCGTTTCAGCGCCCGCTGCCCGACCTTTGGGGTGCGCTCCGCGGCAGCGTGACCGTGATGCCGGGGACCGACCTGACCAGCGGCACCGGCGAGACGTGGGAGGCCGAGGGCTGACCCAACCCGCGCCCCGCGCGGTGCTGCTGGACACCTGTGCCGCCATCTGGCTGGTGAATGCTGACCGGATGTCCGCGGAAAGCCGCGCGGCGATAGCGGATGCCCAGGCAGGGCCGGGCGTGTTTGTCTCCCCGATCTCTGCCTGGGAGATCGGCGCGTTGGTCGCGCGCAATCGTCTTGTCCTCGCATCGTCTGCGGAGTCTTGGTTCGGGCGCTTGCTGGCGTTGCCCGGCATGCGCCTGGCGCCGATGTCACCGGAGATCCTGATCGCATCGACCGCTCTGCCTGGCACGCCGCCGCGCGATCCGGCTGACCGGATCATTGCGGCGACCGCGCGAGCCTGCGGCTGGGTGGTGGTGACTCGGGACGGCGAACTCGTCCCCTATGGGCGAGCGGGTCATTTGCTGACGATCGAGTGTTGATCGTCGGCTCCATTTCCGCTGAATTCGGGGGTATTGTTGTGCTGGGCGCGAGGGTGGTCGATCCACTATGAGAAGGATTTACCACGAAGTAAGCCAGCGGCCGGCGGGCGGCCGCACCGCGATGGATGAAAATGGTCCTGCGGGTGCCTGGACGTGGGGTTGGCGGCACGGACCAAAGCACGACACTCTGCGGCCGTGATCGCTTAGAGGTCGAAAGTGTCTGCGGTGGTTTTGCTGTCCCCGCCACGAAGTTTGATCCGCGCCGCCTTAAGGGTATTGCCCTTTGTCGCCCCCGGCAACGGGGAGCACGCGTAGTAGAATCTGAATAAGTCGCGCGGCGTAAGCGGTTGCACCCTTCAAGGAGGAGAAGATGGAAGCAATCGTTGAGTGTTGTGCTGGCCTGGACGTGCATCAGAAGACGGTGGTTGCCTGCCTGAACAGCGGCGTGGCTGGTGCACGGTCCACCAAGGAGATCCGCACTTACGGCACCACGGGCCAGGAGTTGCGGGAGATGCGAGACTGGCTGCGGGCGTCCGGCTGCACCCTGGTGGCGATGGAGAGTACCGGGGTCTACTGGAAACCGGTGCACGCGGAACTCGAGGGACACTTCGAGCTGATCGTCGGCAACGCCCACCACATCAAGAATGTGCCGGGCCGCAAGACGGACGTGAAGGACAGCGATTGGGTCAGCGACCTCGCGCGTCATGGCCTGATCGCCAACAGTTTCGTGCCACCCCGTCCGATCCGCGACCTGCGCGATCTGACGCGCTACCGGCGCAAGTTGGTTGAGGCTCAGGCGGCGGAGCGGAACCGGCTGATCAAGCTGCTGGAGAGCGCCAGCATCAAGCTGTCCGGTGTGGTCAGCGACGTGTTCGGTGTCTCGGGCCGGGCGATGCTGCGGGCGCTGATCGAGGGGGCGCAATCGTCGGCTGACATGGCACAACTCGCGCGCGGACGGATGCGGCGCAAGCAGCCCGAACTCGCGCGCGCGTTGGACGGTCGTATCGACGAGCATCACCGGTTCATGTTGCGTCTGCAATTGCAGCGCATCACCGCGGCGGAGGCCGACCTCGCGCAACTGGATGAGCGATTGAGCGAGAAGCTTGCCCCCTATGACGAGGAACTCGGTCGCCTGATGCAAATTCCGGGGGTCGACTGGGTGACCGCTGGCGCGATGATCGCGGAGATCGGCGTAGACTTGAGCGTCTTCCACAGCGCCGCGCATTTGGCGTCCTGGGCGGGTCTCTGCCCCGGCAATCACGAGAGCGCGGGCCGCCAGAAGGGCGGAAAGACACGCAAGGGAAACGTCTGGCTCAAGACCGCCATGGTCACCGCGGCGATTGCCGCGGGCAAAGCGCGCGGCAGCTATTACGCGGAGAAGTACCGCCGCCTCAGTGCCAAACGCGGTAAGATGCGTGCGGCGGTTGCTATCGCGCACAAGACCCTGGTGGTCGCCTACCGCATGTTGACCGATCGATCCGACTACCGCGAACTCGGCGCGGATTACCTCGACCGGTTGAACCATCACCGTATCGCCATCAATTTGACAAAGCGGCTTCGCGCCATGGGGTACGAGGTGCAGATCACCGCGAAGGCCGCGTAAGTATGTGGACCCCGCACCAGCCAAGGCCGCCACCAGAGGGTATTTTCGTAGTAGACACGAAGAGCACGAAGAAGGTAACCGGTGGCGCTTCGCGCGAAGCGCGATGATATACCGAATGCTCGCCGGAATCTGTGCCGTGCCGCATGTCCGCAAGCAAGGATCACCACGGAGGCACGGAGGCACGGCGCAGAAAAGCCAAGTTATCAACTTGATATTCTTCTCTGTGTCTCCGCGCCCCGGCCCCCTCCCGGGCGGTTGGTACCCCTCCCCCCAACCCCCTCCCTCAAGGGGAGGGGGAGAAAAGGGGGTTCCTATGCCTCGGGGACCTCGCGCTCCAGTTCTTCGAGCCAGATGCGCGCGTTGCCGTCGGACGGCGCGCGCCAGTCGCCGCGCGGCGATAGCGACCCACCCGCCGCCACCTTCGGGCCGTTCGGTGTCGCCGAACGCTTGAACTGGCTGAAGCCGAAGAACCGTTGCAGGAACACGCCAAGCCAGTGGCGTATATCCTTCAGTGTATACGCCAGCCGCGGGTTCTCCGGGTAGTCCGGCGGCCATTCGCCGCGCGCCGGATCCTCCCACGCCATCAACGCCATGTAGGCAATCTTCGACGGGCGGAAGCCGAAGCGCAGCGTGTAGTACAGGTTGAAATCCTGTAACGCATACGGGCCGATCTTCGCCTCGGTGCTTTGCGGTATCTCACCCACGTCCACCGGCACCAACTCGGGCGAGATCTCGGTGGCCAGGATCAATTCCAGCGTCGCCGACACCTCCACGGCGAACTGCTGCGAGTGGATCACCCAGCGGATCAAATGCTGGATCAGCGTCTTCGGCACGCCGGTGTTGACGTTGTAGTGCGACATGTGATCGCCGACGCCGTAGGTGCACCAACCCAGCGCGGCCTCGGACAGGTCGCCGGTGCCCACCACGATCGCATCGTTGTAGTTAGCTAACCGGAACAGATAGTCGGTGCGCAGCCCGGCCTGCACGTTCTCGAACGTGACGTCATAGACCGCCCGCCCCTCGGCAAACGGATGGCCCAGCGCCTGCAGCATCGTGGTTGCGGTCAGGCGGATATCCAGCTCGCGCCCGGTCGCCCCGAACGCCCGCATCAACGCCAGCGCGTTCGTCATCGTGTGCTCGCTGGTGGCGAAGCCCGGCATGGTGAAGGCCAGGATGTTGGAACGTGGCAGACCCAGCCGGTCCATCGCCTGCGCCGCGACTATCAGCGCCTGGGTCGAATCGAGGCCGCCCGACACGCCGATCACCACCCGCTTGATCCCGGTGGCGCGCAACCGCTGCATCAGGCCGGTGACCTGGATGTTGTAGGCCTCATAACAGTCCTGTTCGAGTGCCTTGGGATCGGCCGGGACGAACGGGAAGCGCGCGAGCGGGCGTTTCAGCCCCAGGTCGGTGCGCGGCGGTTCCAGCCGGAACGTCACCTGGCGGAACGCCGCTACTGCGCCGGCGTAAAGCCGACGATTGTCGTCGAAGCTGCCCATGCGCAGGCGTTCCTGGCGCAGCATGTCGAGGTCGATATCGGCGACGGCGTGCTGCGCCTCGGCGGGGAAGCGCGGCGATTCGGCGAGCACGGCGCCGTTCTCGAAGATCGAGGCCTGGCCGTCCCATGCCAGGTCGGTCGTCGATTCCCCGGTCCCCGCCGCGGCATACAGATACGCAGCGAGACAGCGCGCTGATTGCGACTGTGCCAGCAGGCGGCGGGTATCGGCCTTGCCGATGGTGATGTTCGAGGCCGACAGGTTCGCCAGCACGGTCGCGCCGGCCAGCGCACCGAGCCCGCTCGGCGGCATCGGCACCCAGACGTCCTCGCAGATCTCCGCATGGATGGTCAGGCCGGACAGGTCTTCGGCCGTGAACAGCAGGTCGGGCCCGAACGGGGCATGATGCGGTCCGATGGCGATGGACTGCCCCGCCGCGCCCTCGCCCGGGGCAAAGTGCCGCTTTTCGTAGAACTCGCGGTAATTCGGCACATGCACCTTCGGCACCACGCCCAACAGCCGGCCGCGATGGACCGCCACCGCGCAGTTGTAGAGCCGCGCGCCGTGGCGCAGCGGTGCGCCGACGACCAGCACCGGCAGCAACTCGGTGGAGCGGGCGATCAGCGTGAGCAGGGCCTGCGTGGTGGCATCCAGCAACGCGTCGGACAGCAGCAGGTCATCGATGGCATAGCCGGACACCGACAATTCCGGGAACACGGCGAGCGCAGCGCCATCCGCCGCGCAGGTCTCGGCGAGCGACAGAATTGCTGCTACGTTCGCGGCCGGGTCGGCTGGCGTGCAGCGCGCGGTGCAGGCAGCGATGCGGGCAAAGCCATGCCTGTAGAGAGAGCGGAACATGGCGCAATATTGGGGTGAACGGGGCGACAAAGCCATCACCCGACACTATTTTGTCGGAAGTCTCTGGTAAACGACCGCGTACCGGCGGGAGCCGGGGGCGGGAGTCGGGGACACCCGGGCGGGGGTATAGAACACGATGGCATCCGAGGCGGATTTCTCCGACCTTCTGGTGATGGACCGTGCTGTGGAGATCACTTTCCGGCCGACGGGGGGGCGTCTCTCGTTTGCGCGGTTCGGCGCGTTGCTGTCGCCGGGGCGTCCGATCAGCCCGCCGAATTTCGGCCTTCACCCGTCGTGGGAGGTCGAATGGCTGGCGCGTGACCTGGCGCAACAGGCGCTGCTGCGCTTTGGCAAGTCCGCCCCGCGCCACACCCAGCGCACCAGCGCGCGAACCGCCAGCCCCGCGGCCACCCCCGTGGCGGACCAGCCGACGCATGTCCGTTTGCAGCACGACCTGGCGCGGGCGATCGAACAATTCGAACTGTCGTTGCGCTACCAGCCGATCTGCGCGGTCGAGACGCGGGCGATCGGCGGGCAGGAAGCGTTGCTGCGCTGGACCCACCCGGTGCTCGGGGCGATCGCGCCGGCCGAGTTCATCCCATTGGCCGAGGGCTCCGGTGAGATCTCGGCGATCGGGCGCTGGGTGCTCGATCATGCGATGGCCGAGGCCGCCACCTGGGAAAAGCCGTGGCGCGTCGCGGTGAACCTGTCGCCGGTGCAGTTCCGCCAGGCGGACCTGGTGGAGACGGTGCGAGCCAACCTGATCCGTTACAAACTGCCGGGTGATCGGCTGGAGCTGGAAATCACCGAGGGCGTGCTGATCGACGATACCAGCCGGGCGCTGACCGTGCTGCGGACGCTGAAGCAGCTTGGCGTGAGCATCGCGCTGGACGATTTCGGCACCGGGTATTCGAACCTGACCTATCTGCGCGTGCTGCCGATCGATCGGATCAAGATCGACAAATCCTTCGTCCAGGACCTTGGCACCTCGTCGCAGTCCGACGCGATTGTGCGGACGATCATCGCCATGGGTCAGGCGCTGGGGCTCGAGGTGACCGCCGAGGGGGTCGAGACCGAAGCGCAGTTGGCTTTCCTGCAGGAGCATGGCTGCGCTCAGGTGCAGGGTTTTCTGCTCGGCCAACCGAGCGCCGGTCCGCTGTTCCGGCGCTGACACCGGCCGGAACTCCATCTACCTCGCCCGCTCTTCGCGGGAGGTCGGAGCGCGAAGCGACGCGGGTGAGGGTCGTGCGGCACCAAGACCCTCACCCGCGTCGCTTCGCGCCTCGACCTCTCCCGCAAGCGCGGGAGAGGTATGCAGCCAGCCCGCTGACCCCAAATATCCCCGAACGCACTTTACTCCAGCCGCCAGTCCTGGCGGGTCAGCACAGCGGTTCGGCGCGGGGCGGTGCGTTCCGCATCGCTGAGCGCCATCCATTCGCGCAGCCGTTCGATAACAAAGCGTGTCGGCGCCGCGAGATCGAGCGCCAGCGCCACCTCGAGATCGACGAAGCGCAGGTCCTCCAACTCGCCCGATCCCGCCAGGGTGCCGGAGAGGCGCGCGGCATCCACCACCAGGAAGCGGGCGTTGAAGCGCACCGGCCCGGGCGGCGGGGTCACGGCGCGGCACAGGTAGTCCAGCCCGTCCAGCGCCGGCGGATCGCCGAGCGTCAGCCCGGTTTCCTCGGCCAGTTCGCGCGCCGCGGCGATGCCCAGTCCATGGGCCAGGCTTGGGTTGGCCTTCTTCTGCAGCAGCGCCCTTGTGTGTGCGGCAAGCGGCGTGGCGGCCGGCGCGCTCAGGTCGGCGCGATCGACGGCGCCGCCGGGGAAAACCAGCCGGTTCGGCATGAAGCGGTGGCGCGCGCCGCGCATGCCCATCAGCACCTCGGGCTCGCCGGAGGTGCTGTGGCGCAGCGCCACCAGGCTGGCGGCGTGGCGGGCGCGGACGGTGACGGGACGGGTTGCCAGCAGCGGCGCGGTGTCAGGCAAGCTCGAACCCCCGCGTCTTCAGGTAGGCAGCGAAGCCGAAACGTTCCGGCACCGAGAGCTGGCGCGCGACATTCTCGCTCCAGCCGACGCCATCGCGGGGTGGATAGACATCGTTGTTCTTCAGGCTGCCGGCGGCGATCGGCTCGCGCGCGCCGCGGCGTGCATCGTAGGCTTGGACGTGGGTTTCCAGGGCGGTGTCGTCGTACCGCTCGCGGTGGACGACGACGGAAGGGGGCAGGCGCATCGCGATCGGGCGGCGGAATACCGGCCAGCCGACGGTCAGGCCGGCCACCGGATAGACGCCGGCGGGCAGGCCGAGCAGCGGCGTCACCTTCTCGATATGGCTGCGCACATAGCTGATCGGGCAGGTGCCGAGGCCGGCCGCATCGGCGGCGGCGATGAACTGGCCCATCGCCAGCGTGCAGTCGACCGCGGTGTTGAGGAACGTGTCGAGGTTGTTGTTGGCGTGCGGCATGCCGTGCAGGTCGCACAGGCGCTGGCCGCGCCGCATGTCGCCGCACCAGACCAGGAATACCGGTGCGGTCGCGATCCAGTCCATGGTGCCGATCCAGTCGGCGATGCGCTTGATGCGCTCGCGGTCGCGCATCACCACGACCGAGTATTGCTGCAGGTCGGATTTCGTGGGGGCGGATTGGGCGGCGCCGAGCAGTGCGTCCAGCAGGGGATCGGGGATGTCTTCATCGCGGTAGCGTCGGGTTACGCGGCGGTCGAGCAGTGCCGCGACCGCCGGGGGTACGGGTGCGGCTTGCTGGTCCAGCCCATAGCGGGTGTGTAACAATTCCGTGCTGTCGACCGATGCCATTACACTCTCCGACTGTTGCTTAGCCGTGATGGACGGGGGGTGTATTTGACACTCCCCCTCCCCTTGAGGGGGGTTGGGGGAGGGGTTGGTGCGGCGTGAAGCTTCGGAGCGACCCTGGCACCAACCCCTCCCCCCAACCTTGGTCCGCTTCGCGGCCCAAGCCCTCAAGGGGAGGGGGAGTGTTGTCACACATATGCATACACACACCCCCGGCCACCCACACTCCGGCCACCCTTGCCGGAACTTTCTTCGCGCGCAAGGCTGGCAGCGAACCATCGAGGGGGACGTCATGCCGGCACCGTATGCGGCACATCGCGCGCAGCTCAAAGCCATCCTGCTGGGCTGGGGCATGCCGGAGGACAACGCGGAGACCACCGCCGACATTCTGTCGTGGGCCGACCTGCACGGCGTGGACAGCCACGGCATGTCGATGATCCCGGGCTATGACCGGCTGCGCCGCAATGGGCGGGCCAAAATGGATACGCGGCCGACGATCATCAGGCAGACGCCGGTGTCCGCGCTGGTCGACGGCGGCGGCGGGCTTGGCCATGTGCCGGCGCACTTCGCCATGACGGTGGCGATAGACAAAGCGAAGCAGTCGGGCATGGCGATCGCGGCGGTCAGGAACTCCGCGCATTTCGGCGCCACCGGCTACTACACGCTGATGGCGGCGAAGGCGGGGCTGATCGGCATGGCCGGCACGTCCGCGTCCGGCATTCAGGTGGCGCCGACCTTCGGCAAGGAGGCGAAGCTGGGCACCGACCCCTGGTCGTTTGCCGCGCCGACCGCCGGGGGAGAGAAACCGTTCCTGCTCGACATGGCCACCACCACCGTGGCCGCCGGGCGGATCCGCAACAAGGCGAACGAGAACCTGCCGTGCCCGCCCGGTTGGGTGCTGGACAAGGAGGGGTTGCCCAGCACCGATCCGCTAGAGGCACGCGAGAAGGGCGGTTTCCTGACCTCGCTTGGCGGGTCGCCGGAGAATTCCAGCTACAAGGGCTACGGGCTGGCGGCGATGGTGAACATACTTTCGTCGTGCCTGTCCGGCGCCTCGTTGATCACCGATCCGATGCACACGAAGAAGCCGCAGGGGATGGATATCGGCCACTTCTTCATGGCGATCGATCCGGGCCTGTTCCGTGAGCAGGATGAGTTCACGGCCGATGTGACGCGGTTTTGCAACGACCTGCGGGCGACGAAGCCAGTCGATCCGGCGCAGCCGGTGATGGTCGCCGGTGACCCGCAGTGGAACAACGCGGAGAAGCGGACGCGGGACGGGATCCCGGTGGGTCCGGGGTTGCTCAACCAGGTGCGGCAGATCGCCCAGGCGGCGGCGGCGCCGTGGCTGTTGGACTGATGTCCGTCGCCGCTGTCGATTTCTCACGTTGCGGGTTCGGGGGGCGGGGAGGTGGTGGCCAGGCGGGCTGCGGCAAGCACGCAAAGCAAGTAATCAATCGGACACCGAGTTCCACCGAGTGCACACAGAGTTTCACTGAGAGAAAGCAAATGGCGCTGCGCGGGCTGTCAACCCGGAGCAAGAGTCCTCCGCGCGCGTCGCCATTGCGGTCAGCTCAGTGAAACCCTGTCTGCACTCGGTGCAACCGTGTGACCATTGGCTTGCCTGGCCGGTTGCCGCATCCGCCCGGGATCGGGGCCGATGCTTGTTTGCTTGTGCTGATAGTTATAGTAACTATCTATCTTTGTCGAGCCAATTTCACCGGGAGGCTTTCCACATGTCCGCACCATCCAACGGAATAACCGCGGAGGTCATCCGCGAAATCATGCCGCCGTATCAGCTCAGCGACGATCTGCTGCAGGCGACGTTCGCCGCGCTGGCGCCGCCGCCGCGTGATGCCTCGACGGCCTGGCGGCATGCGCGGATCAGGCGGCTGACCCAGGAGATCTCCACGCTGATGCCGGCGAATGCGACGCAGGCGCGGCTGGCGGCGGATATCCTGATGGTGCGCGAGATGGCCAAGACGATCGCCGCGCGGGTTCATGCGCCGGAGCTGACGGTGCCGGAGATGTGCCGGGTGGGTCGCGTCGCGGGCGAGTTGGTGCGCACGGCGGGGGTGCTGGTACGCACGCTGGAGCGGAGCCAGCAGAAGCCGGCGCCGTTCTTCGGGACGGTGCTGGCGGATGCCGTCGATGTCGCGGCGTTGGATGCGGCTTGGGGCAATGGGTCTCCGGGCTTGGTCGGGGACGGGCCTGCGCAACAGCCGGCCACGCCGGGGGTTGCCACCGAAGTTGATCCGGTGGGGCCGGCGACCGGTGATGCGGCGGAGGATGCAGCTTGCGCTGAGGAGGTCCCGACCGCGGGGACGGCGATTGCGGGGATGGCGGGGATGATCGCCGGGTCGAGCGCCCCGGAGCAGGGCCGGCCGACCATGACGGGGGGAGAGATTATTGACCTCGACCCCATGGAACAGTCTGCCATGCAGCGGTCGGCCGCCGACATCGGGTTGGGTGCTGGCTCGACCCCCGAGGGAGTGGTGACGCGGTTGGACCAAGGGCCCGGCTGGGTGCTCGATGTCGTTCGTCCCCGGGTCAGCGCGCAAGCGGCTGTCGGCGTGGCGCCGGCGGCCAGCTGATTTCGCCCGGCACGGCCACCAGTGCGGCGCGCCGCTCGGGCTGGACTGTGCAGGGCGGGCCACTGGCGAGGGCGGTGGATTGGACATCGCGGCGGCAACCCTTGGGGCGCGTGCTGCAGGGGGTGCCGTGCAACAGGGGGTACTGTGCAACAGGGGGACCGTGCAACAGACGGCAGGGCCGATCGATGGCGCGGGTGGTGGGCTGAGTGGGGGCGGATGGCTCGGATCGCGAAATCCCGACACGACCCCATGCAACAGTCTGCCTACCGGAGCATGCGACCGGGCTTTCGAGTGGGTGGGGCTGCGAGCGGGTGTTGAGGATGGCGCGCATGGCGGCATCAGTTGGGGGCGGATGATCGGGTCGGGCCGCGGCCATGACGGTGAGTGCGGGATGGCGGCTGGTGCGGGAGTGGCCGGCGTGGGGCCTTTCGCGAAAGTCCGACGCGACCTCATGCAACAGTCTGCTTGCTGGAGCCTGCCAGCGGGGTCTCGATCGGGTGGGGCCGCGACCGGGCGTTGGGGATGGCGCGGATGGCGGCGTGGGCCTTTCGCGGAATCCCGACGCGACCCCATGCAACAGTCTGCTTGCTGGCGCCGGCCACCGGGCTTTCGATCAGATGGGGCTGAGAGCGGGTGTCGAGGATGGTGCGGGTGGCGCGACGTGGGCCTTTCGCGAAAGTCCGACACGACCCCACGCAACAGTCTGCTTGCTGGCGCCGGCCACCGGGGTCTCGATCGGGTGAGGCTGCGAGCGGGTGTTGAGGATGGTGCGGGTGGCGACGTGGGCCTTTCGTGAAAGTCCGACACGACCCCATGCAACAGTCTGCTTGCTGGCGCCGGCCACCGGGGTCTCGATCGGGTGAGGCTGCGAGCGGGTGTTGAGGATGGTGCGGGTGGCGACGTGGGCCTTTCGTGAAAGTCCGACACGACCCCATGCAACAGTCTGCCGCCACACCCGGCGGTGGCACCGGCTGCCGGGACGCGGTCTTGCGGGTTCCACTGTCGGGGGGCGGATGGCCGGGTCGAGGAACCCCGGCCATGACGGCAAGCGCGGGTCCGGGGGTGAGGGACAGCCGGCCGTGGCTGGGAGTGACGGGCGTCGGGCGGCAAGCTGTTATTGGGCGGCGCGACCCTCACCCTCGACGCTTCGCGTCTCGACCTCTCCCGCGAAGAGCGGGAGAGGTGAAGGAGGCTTGGCCTCTCGCGCTTGCGGGAGAGGTGAAGGGGACAAATCACACGGGCAGCGTTACCGTCGCCTTCAGGCCACCGGTTGGGCGGTTGGCCAGGGTCACGTCGCCGCCATGGGCGCGGAAGATGTTGCGCGCGATCGGCAAGCCAAGGCCAACCCCGCCGGTCTCGCGGTTGCGGCTGGCTTCCACGCGGTGGAACGGTTCGAACACCCGGTCCAGCTCCTGCGGCGGGATGCCCGGGCCGTCATCCTCGATGTCGATCGTCAGCGCCGCATGAGATACGCCATCGATCGGCGGGATCAGCCGCACCAGGGCGCCGCCGGCATAGTTCACCGCGTTGGCGACCAGGTTTGCGAGGGCGCGCTTCAGCGGCAGCGTCCGCGCGCGGACCGTCAGGTGCGGCGGGCCGTCGTAGTGCAGCTTGTCCGCCGCGTCGGGCTGGGCGTCGCCGGCCTCGTCCAGGATGGTGCGCAGCAGCTCGGCAAGGTCGAGCGCGGAGACCGGCTCGGTCGAGGTGGCGTCGCGTCCGAAGGCCAGCGTAGCGGAGACCATCGCCTCAAGGTCGTCCAGGTCCAACAGCATCTTCCGCCGCTGTTCGTCGTCCTCCATGAACTCGGCGCGCAGCTTGAGGCGGGTGATCGGGGTGCGCAGGTCGTGGCCGATCGCGGTCAGCAGCTCGGTGCGGTCCTGGACGAAGCGTCGGATGCGGGCGGCCATGGTGTTGAAGGCGGCGGCGGCGGTGGCGACCTCGAGCGGGCCGTCCTCGGGCAGCGGCGGGGCGTTGACGTTGCGGCCCAACGCCTCGGCCGCCGCCGCCAGCGTGCGCACCGGCGCGGTCAGCCGCCGCACCGTCCACAGCGTCAGCGCCGCCGCCACCACAGTCATCAAGCCGAACGCGGCCAGGAAGGTCGGCGAGTGCCAGGGCCGCGGCGGCTCCAGTTGCGCGCTGACGTTCAGCCACTGGTTGTCGGGCAGGTGCAGGCCGACGACGATGCGGTGGGATTCCGGACCGCCAAATATCTGCATTCCGCGCCAATGGTGTGGCTGCGGTACGCCGATCAGGTTCAGGTTGACGCGCCAGAACCGCTGTTCGGGCTCCGGCATCTCCGGCAGGTTGGGAACCGGCGGGGCGTCGCTGAGCTGAGCACTCAGATCAGGGCCGTGATGCAGTTCCTCCAGCACGCCGGAGCGGTCTGCCGGCGCGGTCAGCTCTACGGTCCGATAGATCCCGACGATCCGGAACGCGAGGTTGCGAGCCTCCGACAAGCGCTGCAGATCGATGCGGTCCATGGCGTGGATCGCCAGCCCGGCCGCCTGGACAACGATAAGCCCGACCAGCAGCACAAACGCCGTCCGGGCGGCCAGACTGCGAGGCCAGATTCGGAGCTTCACATTCGTACTTTACCGGCGCTCGACCGTTGCAGCCAGCACATATCCGCCGCCGCGGACGGTTTTGATCAATTGGGCGTTGCGGCCGTCATCCTCGAGCTTGCGGCGCAGGCGGCTGACCGCGACGTCGATCGCGCGGTCGAACGGGCCGGCCTGCCGCCCGCGCAGCAGGTCCAGCAGCATGTCGCGCGTCAGCACGCGGTTGGCACGCTCGACCAGGGCCAGCAGCAGGTCGTATTCGCCGCCGGTCAGTGTGACCTCGGCGCCCTCGGGGTTGAGCAGGCGCCGGCGGGACGGCTCCAGGGTCCAGCCGTTGAACAGCAATGCGCGCGCGGTCGAATCGGCGCGATTGTCCGCCGCGTCGCCGGCGCGGCGCAGCACGGCGCGGATCCGGGCCAGGAGTTCGCGCGGGTTGAACGGCTTGGGCACGTAGTCGTCGGCGCCGAGCTCCAGGCCGATGATGCGGTCGGTCTCCTCGCCCATCGCGGTCAGCATGACGATGGGCACGTCCGACTGGCTGCGCATCCAGCGTGCCAGGTCGAGCCCGGTCTCGCCGGGCAGCATCAGGTCGAGCACCACGAGATGATAGTGCCCGTTGGTCCAGGCGCGGCGCGCGTCGCGGCCGTCGCGCACCGCGGTGACGCGGATGCGGTGGCGCTCGAGGAAGCGAGCGAGCAGGTCACGGATCTCGCGGTCGTCGTCGACCACCAGGATGTGCGGTGTCGCGTCCATGGCGGCATCATACGAACGAACGCGGGGCAGCGGCAGGGCATGTTGCAATCCGTTGCACTTCGTCGCGGCGGTGGCGCATGGGCGCAACGTCGGTGGCGCATATTTGGATCGTTGAACGGTTGGGGACCTTGTCATGCGTAAACTGTTGTTGGCCGCGACCGCGGCTGTTTCGCTCGGCGGGCTCGCGGCGGCGGGCCTGTTTGCTCATGCTGGCGCGCAGCCGGCACCGCCCGCCGTGGCGGTCGATCCGCCGGCGGGCGGTCCGTCGGGGGACGGTCCGTCGGCTGGGGGCGGCTGGCGGATGGGGCCGCATCCCGGCGGGCCGGGCTGGCATCGCCACGCCATGCACGGGATGGGGACCTTCGCGCTGTTGTTCCGTCCGGATGACCGGCAGCTGACCGCGCCCGAGGTGCAGAAGATCGCCGAGGCATTCCTGCTGTGGAACGGCAACCGCACCTGGAAGGTGACCGAGGTGGCGGCGGCGCCCGACGGCAGGATCGGGTTCGCCTTCGCCACCGCGGAGGGGTCGGTGATTGCCCGGTTCACCATGGACAGCAAGACCGGGCGGGTCAGGCGCATCGGGTGAACCACCCGCGACGGATGGGCCGGGCGCGGCTGGGGTAAAGCATTCTTCTGCTCCCCTTGAGGGCTTGGGCCGCGACGCGGACCAAGGGTGGGGGAGGGGTTGGGGCGCGGGAAGCTTCGGTGCGACACTGGCACCAACCCCTCCCCCCAACCCCCTCCCTCAAGGGGAGGGGGAGAGTTCTGGCTTCAATGCGCCGGCGCAAACGCTTCGTTCATCACTGGCGCGTATCATCGCGGCAGCACAGCACCCTGGCCATCATGTCGTTGCCCACCCTGCCGCTGGTCGCATCGCACCATCCCACCACGTTCCTGGAACGCGGTGTTGCCGTTCCGTTCACCTCGCCGATGCTGGCTGGCGCTCGGGTGCGCCCGGCCGATCGTGGCGGGATCGAGGTGATCGTCCCCAACCCATCCGGCGGACGCGGGGTCTACATCCTGCCCTGGAGCGGCATCTGCCGCCTGTCCCGCCCGACGGTGCACGACAGCACGCTGTATCTTCGGATCACCGAGCGACAGGGCATCACGCCGGGAACGATCAGAGCCGCCGCTCGGGACGTGGCGGCCCAGGGTTTGGCGGGACAGGAGGCCGCGGACGCGGCGGGCGTCGCGCAAGCGGGCGAGACGCGCGATCGGCTGGCGACCAACTTTCTGCTCATGGTCGCCGCGGTGCGGCAGATCGACCCCACCGGTGTCGTCGATGAGGCCGAAGTGATGGACCGCCATCCAGCCCTGCAGCGGCGTGCCAAGCACAGTCTGGAGCATATCGCGCCGCGCCTGGGCCGCAGCGCAGAGGCCGTGTTCAGCGACCTGGAGCAGTTGGCGGGCGTGCTGACGCCGATCGGGCTCGAGCAGCAGGACCCACCCGCGCGTGTGCCACGGCTGCTCGCCGCGATTTCCCGCTTTCGTGTCGCAGCGGCTCAGTGGGCGTTTGAGAATCCCGACGAGAGCGGCGCCCAGGCCAGCGTGGCTGCGACCATCGCCGGGGTGACGGTCACCTGTGCCGAAGCCACGCTGGCCGAGGCCCGCGCCAGCGCGCGGACCATCACCGAATTGTTGCAGGAATGGGTCACCGCGCCCGAGCCGGTTGCCCGCCGGCTGGCCCGGACGGAGTGGCTGGTGGACGGCTGGGAGCAGATCTGCGCCCTGTGGGAAAACAGCACCACGACCGCCGACCGCCGCGCCGCGTTGATGGAGATCTCCCTGATGGTGCCGGTGCTGCCGCGGGAGGTCGCCTCCTGGCTGGATCAGCAGATCGACACCGAGGCGACCCGCAACCTGCCCAGGATGGTGATGGCCAACATCGACTGGCGGACCGCCATGTATTTCGAGCGCGTCGCGCGCAACGAACACCTGCGCGCGCTCGCGGCTTAGTTCGGGCAGGACAGACGCCAGATGCAACCGGCACCCGCCGCACCACGCCCCATCGCACCGGCACGCCCCGCCGGACCGGTACGCCCGGCCGGACCGGCACGCCCCGCCGCGCCTGCACGAAGTGAGATGCGGGAGATGCGGCGCAGCCTGACCGAGGTGAATGACGCGCAGATCGTCCAGGTTGTCGCCCTGATCGACCGCATGGCCGAGCGCGGCGCGGCTGATGAGCTGATAGCACCGCTGCGCGCACGCCTCAGCCAGATACGCCCGCCGCGTCCGCTGCGTTTCAGCCGGCTGCTGTTCCTGCCGCTCGACCCGGTGATCGTGCCGGCGGGACGGTTTCGCGCGGGAACGCCGACGGTGCCGCGTACGGCAGTGGCCCCACTCGCGGGCATGGTGCACGCCGCGCTTGGTGCGCGCGCGGCGGAGATCGAGGCGGCCATCGCCGGGCGCACCGCCGAGGATGCCGCGACGGTGCAGCGGGTCGGCCAGCTACTGTGGCCGGAGGCAGCCGCTATCTTGGCGAGCGCGCCGCAACCAGCCGGTTGGGCCGCGGCCGGATTGCCGCCGGGCCTGTACCGGCCGCTCGCCGTGGGCACCGCCGCCGTGCTGGAGCAGGCCGTCAAACTGCAAACCGTCGTCGCGGAGGCCGCCGCCGGGCTGCCGGTCGACCTTGCCGTGGTGGATGCGGCCTTGGCCATGGCGGCACCAGCCGGGCCGGAGGCATGGAGCCTCGTGCTTGCGGCGTTGCTTGGCCGACTTCCCGAGGCGAACGCGGTGCTGGCTCGGGCCAACACCTGGACCACGCGACATGGCGGTCCAAGCCTGCGCGCCGCATTCGACCTGGTGGCCGAAACGCAGCTCGCCGGGTTGGAGTCGCCTGACGGCGCCGAGGCCGAGATGGTGGGGCCCGATCTAGGCGCGGCCGGCGCCCACGTGCATCGCATCGTCGGTCTGCTTGAAGGATTGGGCGACGAGTCCGCGCCGGCGGCCCGCCGCGTCCGGCTGGCGGCGATCCGGCATCGGCTGGACACAAGCTGCCGCGCCCGCTTTGCCAACAGCCTGGCCGCCGAGTTCCTGGCACCGCTGCACCAATTGCTCCAGGCGCCCGAACCGGATGCGTTGCAGCGGCTTGAGACGACAGCACGTCAGCTTCGCGCGCTGGAGACCGAGGCTCGCCGCCTTGGCAGCGCGCCGACTTATGACGCACTGCTGCGCGAGACCGCCGGGGTGGTGCGCAACGTGGCGTCCGACGCGGGCCTGTCGCTGGTCGAGAAGGTGCGGCTGATCGAGATCCTCGCCGGGTCGGAGGAGGCACTCACGCTATTGACATAAGGCGAGTGACATAAGGCGAGTGACATAAGCGAACGGCGATTTCACGCGTGCTGACGGGCTAATCACAGACCCTGATGCGGCGCTGACGGTGCCGGATCTTCACCCGATCGTGATGAAAGCGCACCTTTGGCCTCGCCGCCACGTGACGGACCAGAGTTCGTGCCGGCCACTTGCGGGCAAGCGCAGCGACCGAGGACATGATGACATATCAGCAAAACGCGATCACAGCCGAGGCCATCCTGACTGGCGGTAAGATGTTTACCAACCCGGGGTTTACCGACCCAGAGTTTACCGATCCGGAGCTTCGCATACTCCAGCCGGGGAGCCGGCCAGGCCACCGTCGCGGCGCAACGCGCGTCACCCCGGGCCGTCGGATGCCGCTGGTGCTGGTCTTGGAGGATGGGCAGGAAATCTCCGCGGAGATGCGGGAGATTTGCGACTTCCTGGAGATCTCCGTTGATCGGGTCAATTCCTATGAGGAGTTGCTGCCGTTCCTGCAGCGATGCCGGCCGATGGCGGTCGTTGCCGCCATGGATGCCGTTGGACAGGATGGCGGCAACGTTCTGATGACGGTGGCGTGCCACGATCCGAGTCTCCGGTACTGCTGATGACTGACCCCGCTTTGGCAGGCGCTGTCGACGCTGTGGTCGAGCTATGGGGCCTGACCGAGGTGGTGCAGACCGCCCTGTGGCCGTCGCCCGGCACTATAGCCGAATTTCTGTGTCGGGCCGGCCTGCGCGGAAACTGCCTGGCGCTGCTACCGGTTTGACGTGGCGGCGTCCGGTAATGCCGGCGCCCATAGCGGATCGTTCAGCCGCGCCACGAAGGCCTGGTGCAGTGCCAGCTCCGCCAAGGTCGGAATGATCGGGCGCGGCGCGTGCGAGCCGGTGTAGCTATAGACCGCTGTAGCCTGGCTGTCCGCGTCCAGCGTGAGCGACAGGCCGCGCTGCCGGCCGCCGGTCAGCTCGACATAGACCTCGGCCAGCAGCCGGCAGTCGAGCAAGGCGTTGTGCGTCGTGCGCGCTGACAGGTCGATCTCGAAACGGCGGCACAGCGCGTCCAGGCTGTTCGGCATGCCCGGGAATCGCACCCGCGCCATCGCGAGGGTGTCGATCATGCGCTCGGGATCGAGCGGGGCGAGGGCGAGCCGGGCAAGCTCGGCGTTGAGGAAGCCGAAGTCGAACGGCGCATTGTGCGCGATCAGCATTCCGTCGCCGGCGAATGCGATCAGCTCAGCGGCGATCTCGGCGAAGCGCGGCTTGCCATACAGGTCGGCGCGGGTAAAGCCGTGGATGCGGGTGGCGTCCTCCGGCACGTCGCGTTCGGGGTCGATCAGCCGGTGGAAATGCCGCCCGGTCGGCAGATCGTTGATCAGCTCGAGCATTGCGACCTCGATGACGCGGTCGCCTTGCGCGGGGTCCAGGCCGGTGGTCTCGGTGTCGAACAGGACCGATCGGGTCATGCGAGCAGCTCCCTGATCAACCGCCGGAGTTGGCGTTGCGCATGATGCCTGGACAGGCCGGTGCGCACCACCACATCGGCACGCCGCCGCTTTTCGGCATCCGGCATCTGCCGGGCGATCACCGCCGCGACCTCCGCGTTGCTCATCCGTCGGCGATGGCGGACCCGGTGTGCCTGGATGTCGCGCGGCGCCGAGACAACGACGACAAGGTCGGCACGGCGCCCACCATCGGTCTCGAACAACAGGGGGATGTCGAGGACCGCCGCGCGGCTGCCGGCCCGACGCGCGCGGGCAAGGAAGGCGCGTTCCTCGGCGCGAACGAGCGGATGCACGATGTGTTCGAGGCGGGCCAACGCCTCGGGGCGGCCCAGGACGGCGGCGCGCAGCGCGGCACGGTCCAGCCGGTCGTCGCGCACTGTGCCGGGGAACGCGGCCGCGATCGCCGGCAGCGCCCGTCCCGCCGGGCCTTGCAGCTTGTGTACTGTTGCGTCGGCGTCGAACACCGGGATGTGGGCGCGGCGGAATGCCGCGGCGGCGGTTGACTTGCCCATGCCGATACCACCGGTCAGGCCGATGATCTTCATCGTCTGCGGGGCTTCATCGTCTGCGGGGCTTCATCGTCTGCGGGGCTTCATCGTCCGAGCAGGTCACCAGCCACGAAACGACGCAGCTCGTCGTCCACCACGGGGGTCACGCCGAACCAGGCGGCAAAGCCTGGCACCGCCTGATGCAGGAGCATTCCCAGCCCCTCCGCCGTAGGCATGCCGCGAGCCCGAGCCGCGGCCAATAGTGGCGTTTCAAGGGGCACATAGACGATGTCGGCGACGGCCAATCCACGTCGGGCGCGGTCGAGGTCGATCTCGAGCAACTGGTGCCCGATCATCCCGAGCGACGTGGTGTTCACCAGTAGCGCGTGGTCCGCCAGTGCCGCGGAGCGCGCCGACCAGTCGATCACCGTGAGGCCGGGCAGATCGCGCGCCAGGGCGTCCGCCCGCTGCCGCGTGCGGTTGGCGACGGTGACGGCCACGCCTTCGTCTCGCAGTGCCGCGACCACAGCGCGGGCGGCGCCGCCGGCACCCAGCACGAGGGCCGGCCCTGCCGCGGGATCGACGCCATGGGCGCGCAGATTGGCGATGAAGCCGAGACCGTCGGTGTTGCGGCCGGTGATACGCCCGTCCTGGAACACCAAGGTGTTTACCGCGCCGGCACGCCGCGCGGAGGCCTCCACCGTGTCGCAGATCTCGAACGCCGCCAGCTTGTGCGGTGCGGTGACATTGGCGCCGGCAAATCCGGCGGCAACCAGGCCGCGCACCGCCACCGGGAACGTCCCCGGTCGGATGGCCAGCGGCACATACGCGCCGTCGATGCCATGCCGTTGCAACCAGAAACCATGCAGCCGCGGCGAGCGCGAATGTTCCACGGGCCAGCCGATGATGCCGGCCAGCCGTGCCTTGCCGGATAAGATCGTCATATGGTCAGCGCCCTCTTGGCCATCGGCAATTTCGCGATCCGCCGCGGCGTGGGTTCCACGCAAACGACACGTGGCGGACCATTCCCGCCAAGTAGACACACCGACCGATGTCGCGCAACGAGTCCCCTGGCGCGCCCCCCGCGTGTGCCCTCTCGCCTGCCGCCGCGCGGCACGCCTGGTGCAGCGATTCCGTGAAACCGCCCTATCATCGGGTTCCGTCCATAGATCGGCGAGCCGGTCTCGGATACATCGTGACAGGAGTCGTTCCTTGGAAACGCCGTGCCAGGTTGCATCGTTTGCGGGGGTTCGGATCGAGTCGAATGGGTGATACATTCTAACTGTCATTTGCTGCTGCATTGTGCTACACAGGCCGATCCAATTTGCCCCAAGGGAAACCGCAGCTGTGTCCAATCCATCCGCCGACCCCGACCCCGCATCGGCCAAACCATCGTACACCATTTCGCCGCAGGACTTGCGCGGCATGGTGCTGACGCTGCCGCGCCCGCCGGCCGACGCGCCCGAGACCGCCTGGCAGGAGGTGGTGCAGGGCGGCCTCGACAGGCTCGAGGCGCTGGACCCGCGCGATGCGCTGCAGACGATGCTGGCGGTGACGGTGATCGCCACCCAGGCCGGCGCGGTCGACGCCTGCCGGCTGGCGTTCGCGCCGGACGCCTCGGCGGTGCAGGCGCAGCGCCAGCGGGCCAGCGCCGCGGCGCTGGTGCGCGTGATGGCCGGGGCGATGCGGTCGTTGAAGCAGCTTCGGTTGCAGCCGGCGGCGCCGGCGCGCGACTGGGGCGACGCGGCGGCGGTGCTGGCGGCGGTGATGCAGCAGGCGCCGGCGCGGCCGGCCGAGGCGGCGCGCGGGGGCAAGGCGGCGGTGGAGGACGAGCCGGCGGAGATCATCCGCTGGATCGATGAGATCGACGACGCGGAGATGAACGAGGAGATCGAGCGGTTGCGCCGCGAGGCGGCGGGCGAGCCTCCGTTGCCGGTGAAGCCGGGGCCGCGGCGGATCTACAAGTACAAAGAGGGTGATTACGCGCGGACCTGGGTGCCCGATGAGCGGGCGGCGCGGAAGTACCCGGGGTGGGAGAACATGACGAAGCCGGAGCGGCGGGAGTTCTTTGGCTATACGTATACCGGGCCGGTGGCGCCGCTGGAGATGCTGACGCCGGCGTCCCGCGCCGCTGCCGCGGCTGGGGAGAAGTGAGGGCGGGGGCCGTTGTTTCGGCTGGGGCTGGGTCCGCCGCGGCTGTGCGCGGGCCGGGCGACGTGCCATTGGCGGGCGGCCGGCGGTTTGCCGAGGCGAGCAAGGATTCTTGCCGCCGATGAACGCCGATGAACGCCGATCATCCGAGCGGGCGGCGGGCTGGTGCCGGCCCGGTGGCGCCACGGCATCTGCCGTTTGCGGTATTTGCGGTTCCGCTTCCTGCTGCTCGCGGTCGGAGCACGGAAGGGCAGAATGGCGCTTCGCGCGGTGGGCTGTCGCTGGCGGCTTCCGCTTCGGCCGTGGTGCAGTCGCATCGGGGCGAGTGGCCGACTTGGGGGCAGGCTGTGGCGAGTAGGCGCCGGTTGCAGGGCGTGGGGGCTTTTCGCGAAATTGCGCAACGACCCTCCCAGCGGAAGGACGGGCACAGGTCGCGGCGGACTTGGATTTGCGAAATCGCGCAACAACCCTCCCGCCGGGGTCCGGTACGGGCGGGGGGCGATCCGGGGAAGGAGGGGCACAGGTCGCGGCGGACTCGGATTTGCGAAATTGCGCAACGACCCTCCCGCTGGGTTCGGCACGGGCCGGGGCACGACCGAGGGAAGGACGGGCACAGGTCGCGGCGGACGTGGTTTTTGCAAAATTGCGCAACGACCCTCCCGCCGGGTTCGGCACGGGCGGGGCCACGACCCCGGGGAAGGATCAACACAAGTCGTGGCGGACGTGGTTTTTGCGAAATTCCGCAACGACCCTCCCGCCGGGTCCGGTACGGGCGGGGGGCGATCCGGGGAAGGAGGGGCACAGGTCGCGGCGGACGTGGTTTTTGCGAAATGCGCAACAACCCTCTCGCCGGGTTCGGCACGGCGGGGTTCTCGCGAAATCGCGCAACGACCCCCGGGTCAAGCGCCCGAGGACAGGCCCTCGGGTCAGGTGCGAGAGGGCATGGTGCAGGCAACAATGTGCGGCCGGGTGGGCCGGCGGCGGAAGGCGCTGTCCCCCGGATCAAGGGTCCGGAGGCAAGGCTTTTCCGCCCTAGGCTGGATGCGGGGGTGGGCCGGCATCGTGCCGTGGGCTGCGGCCGGCACTCGCTAGTGCGGCAATTCCATGAAACCGCCGTATCATCGGGTTCCGTCCATGAGTCGGCGAGCCGGTCTCGGATACATCGTGATAGGAGTCGTTCCTTGGAAGCGCCGTACTAGAATGACGATGGGTTCGGGGGGACACCGCCGCATGCCGCGCGTCGATCGGGCCGAGTCGACTGTTTCGCCGGGGGCGTCCGTCCGGCTTGTTGGCGTCAGCAAGCTGTGGGGTCAGGCAGTCGCACTCGATCGCATTTCGGTGGATATCGCCCCTGGCAGCTTCGCGGTGCTGCTAGGTCCGTCCGGTTGTGGCAAGTCAACCTGCCTGCGTATCGTCGCCGGATTGGAGACGGCGAGCGATGGGCGAGTGGAGATCAGCGCGCGCGACGTCACCAATCTGCCACCGGCCGCGCGCGGCGTTGCGATGGTGTTCCAATCCTACGCGCTGTTCCCGCATCTGTCGGTGGCCGAAAACATCCTGTTCGGCCTGAAGGCGCGACGCGTGGCGTCGGCGGAACGAGCGCGCCGGCTGCATCGCGCGGTGGAGATACTGGGCATCGGACAGTTGCTGGAACGCCGGCCCGCGCAACTGTCAGGCGGGCAGCAGCAGCGCGTGGCGCTCGGCCGCGCGATCGTTGCGGAAGCGCCGGTCTGCCTGATGGATGAGCCGCTGTCGAACCTGGATGCGCAGCTTCGTGCCGAAATGCGGCGGGAGATCCTGGCGCTGCAACGGCGCCTGGGGATCACCATGCTGTATGTAACGCACGACCAGACCGAGGCCATGAGCATGGCCGACCAGATCGTGCTGCTGCGCGACGGCCGCATCGAGCAGGACGCACCACCGGCAGCGATTTATGCGCGTCCCGCCACGGAATTTGCGGCCCGGTTCATCGGCACACCACCGATGAACCTGTTTCCATTGGAACGACATGCTGACGGCATGGCGATCGCCGGCAGCGACGGCCCAATCCTGGTGCGACCCGCGCCCGGGTTAGCTTTGGGGCCGACGCTGGGCGGCATCCGGCCCGAAGACCTGCGGCTGGCAGAGGTCGGGATCGCCGCGCAGGTGGCGGATGCCGAATATCTCGGTGCCGACACGGTGCTGGCTTGCATGGTGGGCGCGACCACGCTGTTGGCAAGGCTTCCGGGCCGCGTCGCACTGGCGACCGGCACCCCGGTGCACCTGGCCGTCGACGCCCCGCTTCACCTGTTCGATGCCGCAACCGGCCGGCGGATCGATGACCTGGATGTCGCTATGGAGGCCGTGGCCGCATGACCTTGCCAATACAACCGGTATTGGCGGCGGCGCGAAGACCTGCCGGCAGGACGATGCGCTGCGCCAGCATCCCGCAACAGCATGAGAAATGCGGGCTGGCGGGGCCGTTAAGACCAAGAAACGTTGTGACCCAGGGGGAAATGTCATGATCCGACGCCGTCGCCTTCTTGCTGCCTCGACCGGTCTCGCAGTGACCACGCTAGCCGCCCCCGCGCTGCTGCGCGCGCAGGAGGTGAAAGCGTTGACCTTTTACTATCCGATTGCGGTTGGTGGTCCACTACAAACCATCATGGATGGGTATTGCGCGGACTTTGCCAAAGAAACCGGTATTACGATAACTCCGGTCTATTCCGGCGACTACAGTCAGACCCTGATCAAGGCGACCACGGCAATCCGCGGCGGCTCCGGTCCGCATTTCGCGGTGCTGCTGGCGGCCGAAATGCACAGCCTGGAGGACGCCGAAATACTGGTCTCGCTCGACGAGATCGGACTGGATGCCGACGGGCAGAAGTGGTTGGACGGCTTCTATCCCGCGTTCATGGCCAACAGCCACGCCGAGGGCAAGACCTGGTCGGTACCGTTCCAGCGCTCGACCGCGATCTTCTATTACAACAAGGCGGCGTTCGTGGAAGTCGGGCTGGACCCGGAGAAATTCCCCACCACGTGGGCGGAGTTGGGGGCGACGGCTGCGCGGCTGACTAAGCGCGACGCGTCGGGCAAGGTGGCGCGCTGGGGCATTGAAGTCGCCGGTGATCTTGGCAACGCGCAATGGACGTTCGGCGCGCTGGCCAATCAGGCCGAGCAGAAGTTGATGAACGAAGCCGGCACCGAGGTCTACTTCAACCAGCCCAAGACGATCGAGGCAACGACGTTCTGGCGCGATCTTGCCGCCGAGCACCGTGCGACACCACCAGGCGTGTCGAGCTGGCCGCAACTCTCGCCCGATTTTCTCCAGGGCAATGCGGCGATCATCCAGCACACCACAGGCAACCTGACCAATGTGCGGACCAACGCGAAGTTCCCGTTCGGCGTGGCGGGGCTCGCCGGCAAGGTCAGCCCGCACACCGTTGTGGGCGGCGGCAACATGTATTTCTTCAAGAATGCCTCGCTCGGCGAGCGCGCGGCGAGCCTGCGTTTCGCCCGTTGGATCACCGCGCCGGATCGGGCCGCCGACTGGTCGATACGCACCGGATACATCGCGACCAGCCCCGCGGCGTATGAGACGCCGGCGCTGAAGGACTACGTCGCAAGGTTCCCGGCGGCCAATGTCGCGCGCACCTTCCTGCCAGTGGCGACGGGCGAGTTGTCGGTGCACGAGAACCAGCGCGTCTACAAAGTGCTGACTGACAACATCCAGGCCTGCCTGGGCGCCAGCAAGACGCCCACGCAGGCTATGGCGGAAACGCAGACCGAGGCGGATCGGATATTGAAGCCGTACAAGCGGGCTTGAGATATGCCGCAACGGAATCGACTGCCGGACTCTCGGATCGTCGTGGCCGGGCTTGACCAGGCCATCTACGCGTTGTCGGTGTCGCAACGGATGGTCGGATCAGTCGCGGCGATAATGGCGGAAACGGCAGCCGCAGCGGCTTGCGTGTGAAGGCTGTTGCAACCGATGCGCCACGATACCATTCAAGCCTGGCTGCTGTTACTGCCCGCACTGGTGCTGCTGGTGGCGTTCACCCATTGGCCGGCGATCGCAACGCTGATCGACAGCCTGTACGCCACGCCGCACGGCAGCCGGCCGTCGCCGTTCGTGGGCCTCGACAACTACGACGGCCTGATCGGCGACCCGGTGTTTTGGCAGGCTCTGCGCAATAACGCCGTCTACGCCTCGGCGACCATTCCGGCTGCGGTGATCCTGGCGCTGGTCATGGCGCTGGCGGTGAACCAGGCGCTGCCCGGGCGCGCCATCCTGCGCATGGCGTATTTCCTGCCGACCATGCTGCCGATGATCGCGGTCGCGAATATCTGGCTGTTCTTCTACACGCCGGACTACGGGCTGTTCGACCGTATCGTCGGTTTCTTCGGCGGCGGCCGGCATAACTGGCTGGGTGATCCCGCGACCGCGCTGCCGGCGATGATGCTGGTGGCGGTGTGGAAGGAGGCAGGGTTCTTCATGATCTTCTACCTTGCCGCCTTGCAGACCATGCCGACCGATCTGAAGGAAGCCGCGGCGCTGGAGGGATCGTCCTGGTGGAATTACTTCCGGCGGGTGACGTTGCCGCTGCTGATGCCTACCACGCTGTTCGTGTTGGTCAACGCGGTGATCAACGCATTCCGCGTGATCGACCATGTGGTGGTGATGACGCGCGGCGGCCCGAACAATGCGACTGCGCTGCTGCTGTTCTACATCTACGAGACCGGCTTTCGCTTCTGGGACACCGGCAGTGCCGCGGCGGCGACGGTGGTGCTGCTGGCGATTTTAGGGGCGTTGGCCGTGCTGCAGTTCGGCGTGCTTGGCCGGCGGGTGCACTACCGATGATGCTTGTCCCATGATGGTGTCTGGGCACCGACCCTGGGATAGGTGGCTGGAGACGGTGGGTGCCTGGATGCTCGGCATCCTGTGGCTGCTGCCATTGCTGTATGCCGCGTGGGCGGCGTTCCATCCGGCAGCCTATGCCACGCATTTCGATCCGCTGGCACCACTGACCCTGGCCAACTTCAGGGCCGCATGGCAGGCGGCGCCGTTTGCTCGCTACCTGCTGAACACCACTCTGCTGGTCAGCCTTATCCTCGTGGCGCAATTCGTACTATGCACGCTCGCCGCCTTTGCATTTGCGCGGCTGACATTTCCCGGGCGGGACTTGCTGTTCGCCGTGGTGCTGCTGCAATTGATGGTGATGCCGGACGTGCTGCTGGTGGAGAACTACCGGTTGCTGGCGCAGTTGCATCTTGTGGATACGATCGTGGCGATCGCGTTGCCGTATCTGGGCTCGGCGTTCGGCATCTTTCTGCTGCGGCAGACCTTCCTGACCGTGCCGCAACCGTTGGATGACGCGGCACGGCTGGAGGGGTGTTCGTTGCTTGGCCGGTTGTGGCGTGTGTATGTGCCGTTGGCGCGGCCGACCTACATCGCCTATGGGCTGGTCTTGGTTTCGTATCACTGGAACAACTTCCTGTGGCCGCTGGTGATCACCAACTCGGTGACCACGCGGCCGCTGACGGTGGGGCTGTCGGTGTTCGCCTCCACCGATCAAGGCATCGATTGGTCGATCATCACCGCCGCGACGCTGATGAGCAGCGCGCCTCTGCTGATTGCGTTTCTGCTGTTCCAGCGTCAGTTCGTGCAGAGTTTTATGCGGGCGGGGATTCGATAATGTCTTGCTTGCGTCTCGCCACTCGCCAGGTCATGCCGGTATCCACGACGCGTCTTTGTCGCAGCAAAGGCAAGTCGTGGATACCGGCCTTCGCCGGCATGACTTGGATACTACTTCTTCACGCCCAGCCCACGCATGAACTGATCGCGGATGCGCGCCGGATCGCGCTCCGTGGTGTCCACCGGTTTGCCGGTATCGATCCGGCAACCGATCAACCACGGCCCGTCTTCACGCAGCGCGACATCCACCATTTCCTCCAGCGCGCTTTCATCCGCGGCCCAGGCGCTCTGCCCGATGCCGGCACCACGCGCAATGGCAACGATATCGGCACCCAGCTCGCTCGCCGCCTTCTGCCCGCCGGTGATCTGGTAGGTGCCATTGTCCAGGATGACGATGGTCAGGTTCTTCTGCGCCCGATGCGCAACGGTCGTCAAACATCCAAGCTGCATCAGGATCGATCCATCGCCCTCCAGCGCGATCACCTGCCGCTGCGGCTGCGCGATCGCCACGCCGAGCGCGATCGGTACCGCCAACCCCATCGAGCCCAGCATGTAGAAATTCTGCGGCCGGCGCCCCGCCGCCCAGAGATCGAAATTGGTGTAGCCGATCCCGCCGATCACCGCTTCGTCACGGTGCAATCGCGCAACAATCCGCTGCGTGATATCGAAGCGGTTCATGATCTTCGCCTGCCCACGATGGAGCGGCTGGTTCGCTGTCAGCGCCATGGGTCCGCTCCTTTACTTCTGGAAGACCTTGCCCCCGGTGAGCAGGGGCGAAAGGATGAAGCAGACCGGCGCCTGCGTGGCAACGGCCTGGCGGATCGAGCGGTCGATGATGAACTCGACCTCGTCGAGGCGCGTGAGTGTGTGGTGTTCCATCGCCAGACTGTCCAGCACCGGACGCATGGTGCGCGCCACCAGCGCCTGGCCGATGTTGAACTCGCCCAGCGTGCCGCGCTCGGACACCATCAGCAGCACCGGGATCTGGAACGGCACCGCGAGCGATGCGATGGCGTTGGGCAACGTGGCGAAGCCCGAGGTCTGCATCAGCACGATGCCGTGCGTGCCGCCCATCCAGGCGCCGGCGACGATGCCGAGGGCTTCCTCCTCGCGCGTGGTCACGAAGCAGGTGAAGAACGGATCGGCCTCGATCAGCTCGATCAGCGGGCGCAGCACGTTGTCGGGCACGTAGGTGACGAGCGACACGTTGTGGCGCTTCAGCGTGTCGCGAACGATCTCGTGCCAGGCGCGGTCGGGGGCTTCCTGGTCCATCAATGCTCCCTCCTTGCGCGGAGCGGGCGGGACTGTGCGACGCCTTGCACGGCGGGGCAACCGTTCGTAAGGAGACGGTAGGACAGGGTGCGTTCGCGGCTTCCGCCGACGTCGCCCCGCACCTCTAGGAGAACTGCCATGCCGGACACCGGCCCGTATGACGTGATCGTGGTTGGCGCCGGCAACGCCGCGCTGTGCGCCGCCCTCGCCGCGCGCGAACATGGCGCCAAGGTGCTGGTGCTGGAGAAGGCGAGCGAGGAAGAGCGCGGCGGCAACTCCACTTTCACCGCCGGCGGCTTTCGCTTCGTGCACCACGGCGTCGAGGACCTGCGCAAGGACGTGCTGGTCGATCTGTCGGAGAGCGAAGCGGGGCAGATGTATATCCCGCCGTTCACGGCGGAGATCTACATGGATGACCTGATGAAGGTCACCGAGAATCTGTCCGAGCCCGAATTGGCCGACCTGCTGGTCAATCGCTCGCGCGAGACCGTGGTGTGGATGCGCCAGAAGGGCGTACGCTGGATTCCGATGTTCAGCCGCCAGTCCTACATGGTGAACGGGGTGCAAACCTTCTTTGGCGGCATGGCGGTCGAGGCGGTTGGCGGTGGCTGGGGCCTGGTCGACTTCCTGTTCCGCTCCGCCGAGCGCAACGAAATCCCGGTCCGCTACGACACCGCGCTGCGCAAGCTGATCGAGAATCGCAAGGGCGAGATCACCGGCGTCACGGTGTTTGGCCCGGACGGCTACGAGGACATCGCGGCGAAGGCCGTGGTGCTGGCTTGCGGTGGTTTCGAGGCCGATCCGGAGATGCGCGTGCGTTATTACGGTCCCGGCTGGGAGATGGCGAAAGTGCGCGGCACGCGGCACAACACGGGCGACGGCATCAAGGCCGCGCTGGATATCGGGGCCGCGGCGTTCGGCGGCTGGTCCACCTGCCACGCGGTGCAGTGGGACATCAGTTCGCCACCGTTCGGCGACCGTGTTGTGCTGGACAACTACCAGAAGCACTCCTACCCGATCGGCATCATCGTCAACGTCAATGGCGAACGCTTCGTCGATGAGGGCGCTGACTTCCGCAACCACACCTATGCGAAGTATGGCCGCGAGGTGATGAAGCAGCCGCAGCGCATGGCGGTGCAGATCTTCGACCAAAAGACGATCAAGATGGTGCGCGATGAATATCGTATCCGCCAGGTGACGAAGGCCGAGGCCAACACGTTGGAGGAGCTGGCGCAGAAGCTGGAGATCAGCGCTGAGGGATTGGTGCGCACGGTGAAGGCGTTCAACGCGGCGTGCCAGCCTGGCGACTACAATCCGGCGATCCTGGACGGCAAGTGCACCAAGGGCATCACGCCACCCAAGTCGAACTGGGCGCTGCCGATCGACGAGCCTCCGTATAGCGGATTCGTGGTCACCTGCGGGATCACCTTCAGCTTCGGCGGGTTGAAGATCACCACCGACGGCGAGGTGGAGGACACCACCGGCCGGGTTATTCCGGGACTGTTCGCCGCGGGCGAGTTGGTAGGCGGCGTGTTCTACCAGAACTACCTGGGTGGCGCGGGGTTGATGTCCGGTTCGGTGTTTGGGCGTATTGCCGGCAACTCGGCCGGACGTTATGGCGTGCGCTGATCGAATGATGGCTGCCCTTATAATACTTCGTCATGGCGGCGGCTGACCCGGCAGTCATCCACGGCACCGGCGGTGTGTGGTCGACCGCCGGGTCAGGCATGGCCACGACGTAGCAAGACAGGCAGCCTTGGTTGTACCATTACTGTACCGGACTGAACCCCATGATCCCCGCGAACCGCTCGCGATAGGCCGGCCATACCTCCGGGTTGATCAGCCGCGGTGGGCGCTTGCCGTCCAGGATTTCCAGCACCTGCTCCGCGGCGATGCGCGCCATGTTCTCGCGCAATTCCACGGTGGCGCCGGCCGTGTGCGGGCTGACCAGCACGTTGTCGAACGCCATCAGCTTGTGATCGTGTGGGGGCGGCTCCTCTTCCCACACATCCAGGCCCGCGCCGGCGATCCGCTTCGCCGCTAGCGCTTCGGCCAGCGCATTCTCGTCGTGGATGAAGCCGCGCGCGGTAGTGATGAAATAGGCGTCTGGGCGCATCAGCCCGAACTCCCGCGCGCCGATCATGTAGCGGCTCTCACGTGATAACGGGCAGTTGATTGAAACGAAATCGGCCTGGCGCAGCAGGTCGTTCAGCTCGACCTTCTCCGCCCCGCGCGCCTTTACCTGCACCGCGCTCAAGTAAGGGTCGTAGGCCAACACACGCATATTGAACAAACCGCGGCACAACTCGGCCAGGCGGCCACCGACATTGCCGATGCCGATGATGCCCACCGTGCGGTTCAGCAACTCGCGGCCGATATAGGCATTGCGCGGAATATTCGGCCCGGCGCGCATGCGGCGATCGGTCTCGATGATGCGCTTGGACAACGTCAGCATCATTGCCAACGCGTGCTCGGCGACACCCTCCTTGTTGCCGCCCGACTGGTTCACCACAATGATGCCGTGCGCGGTGCAGGCATCCACATCGACCGGATCGTAGCCGGCACCATTGGACGAAACCGCCACCAGGTTCGGCGTCTGCTCCAGCAGCGCCGACGTCACGTGGTAGTGCTTCGCCAGCACCTGGCGGGATGCACCGGCCTGATACACGTGTGCAGCCGACAGGATCGGCGCCGCCGCAGCGTAATCGAGCTTGTTCTCCACCCGGTCGAGTTGCACGTCAGGGCGCTGGCCGATCACCTGCGCGTAAAGTGGCGAGGACAAATACTCCACATAGAACACGCGCTTCGCATTCGGTGCCATGTAGCTTGCCTCCCGGGATTGCCGGCGGCAACCTTACGGGAGCGGTGCTTCGCTTGCCAATCCCCGCGCGGCCAATCCCTGTAGGCAAGGAGACGCGATGCCATTGTCCGGGGTCAGGATTGTCGATCTGACGCGGGTGTTGTCAGGACCGTTCTGCACGGCGCTGCTGGCTGACCTTGGCGCCGACGTGATCAAGGTCGAGGCACCGGAAGGCAATTCGGTGCGCGGCCAAGGGGCGATGCGTGACGGATTGTCCTGGTACTTCGCGAATTTCAACCGCAACAAGCGATCCATCGTGCTCGACTTGAAGACCGATCAGGGGCGGGACGTGCTTGGACGGCTGATCGCGCGAGCCGACGTACTGGTCGAGAATTACCGCCCGGGCGTGCTCGCACGGATGGGCTTCGACGCGGCGCGATTGAAGGCGCTGCGTCCGAGCCTTGTGGTGTGCGGCATCAATGGATTTGGCAGCGATGGGCCGTATCGCGATCGTCCTGCCTTCGACTTCATTGCCCAGGCGATGAGCGGATTCATGAGCGTGAATGGCAACGCCGATGATCCTCCGTTGCGCTCGGGTCTGCCGATCAGTGATCTCGTGGCGGGGCTGTACGCCGCGCTGGCAATCACGGCGGCGCTGCGGCGTGCTCAGGCGACCGGCGAAGGCCAGGCGGTCGAGGTCAGTCTGACCAACGGCCTGATCAGTCTGCTGGCCTATATTGCAACGAACTATTTTGCGACCGGCGTGGTGCCGCCGCGCGCCGGGAACGATCACCCGATCGCTGCGCCGTATGGGTTGTTCGCGACGCGCGATGGGCATGTAGCCCTGGCACCGCCGGATGATTCGTTTTTTGGCCGGCTGATGGATGCTCTTGGCGTGCCGGAGCTGAAGGATGACCCATTGTTTCGCACCCAGTCAGTGCGCGTGACGAACCGGGCCCGGATCAATGCGATCGTTGGTGGCAAGCTGGTGCTGCGGACCACCGAACACTGGGTGATGACGCTGAATGCGGCTGGGGTGCCATGTGGACCGGTGTGTGGTGTCGATGAGGTGTTCGCGGATCCGCAGGTGCAGACGCAGCGGATGGTGCTGGAGGTCCAGCAACCCGGGCACGGGTTGGTGCGAATGTTGGGATTCCCCATGAAGTTCAGCGAGACGCCGTGTAACGTGCGCCGACCCGCGCCGGAGTTGGGTGAGCATACGGCAGAGGTTCTCGCGGAGTTGGGATACCGGGCGGTGGTGGGGTGGCAAACGTTCGGCGGAAAGGCGCAGCACATTCCGCTACCGGAAGAGCATTGACGTTCTCGTGCCTTCGGGAGTGGCGGAAGGCGCTACGCCTTTCCGCCCTACGAAGTCATCCCAGCGGGTATTCCACCTCCGCTGTGTAAACCGACTGCTCCTTCCCCAACAGGGAACTGAACAGCGTGAAATGCTCTACCGGCACGGGCTCCGAGCGGAACAGGTTATGCGCCTGCACGAATCCGGCCAGCTTCGCCTCGGCTGCGTTGTCCAGCCGGGCCAGCGTCACGTGCGGATTGAACCGGCGCCGCTCCGGCTCGAGCCCCACTCGCTGCAACGCTGTCTCGATCTTGCCCCGCAGATGATCCAGCGATGGATTGCGCTCCACGCCGACCCACAACGCCGTCGGGCGCCCACCCTTGGCAAACGTGCCCACCGCCGCCAGCGTCAACGCGAAGTCCCGCACCTTCAACGCCGCCAGGGCATGGTCGATCTCCTCTGCCAGATAGCGCGGCGCCTCGCCGATGAAGCGCAGCGTCAGATGATAGTTCTCCGGCGGCACCCATTTCGCACCCGGAATCCCCAGGCCAGCCAGCGACGCCAGCCGCTGGCGCAGCGTCCACGGCAGGTCCAGCGCGACGAACAGCCTCATTCGATCTTCACCTCACCCAGCAGCCTCTCCACCAGCGGCAGCAGGCGGGTGACGATGCGTCGCACGCCTTCCGGGTTGGGGTGCATGCCGTCCGCCTGATTAAGCGTGGGATCCTCCGCGACGCCTGCCAGGAAGAATGGGTCGAACAGCACCCCCGGTCGATGGCTCAATCGCTCGAACGCCGCCTGGAAGTTGCTTGCGTAGTCGCGTCCCATGTTGGGCGGTGCGTACATCCCGCATAGCAGCACAGGGATATGCCGCGCCGCCAGCGTATCGAGAATCGCCGCCAGGTTGGCTTCCATCACCTCGGGATCGACGCCGCGTAGTGCGTCGTTGGCACCGAGCTCGACGATCGCGGCATCAGCCGCGTCACCCAGCACCCAGGCCAACCGGGCGCGGCCGTCCGCGGTGGTGTCGCCGGACACCGCGCCATCGATGATCTGCACCTGGCGGCCATCCCGCGCCAGCGCCGCGTCAAGCTGCACCTGGAAGCCGTCCGCATGGCCGAGACCATAGCCTGCGGTCAACGAATCCCCTAGCACCAACAGGTGTACCGGTCTGGCCGTGACCGGCAGCGCAAGCATGATCACCCCCGCCGCCACCGCTGCCACGGCCTTCCGCAACCGGCCTGGGGGGCCATATGCTGCCGCCATGGATGCTACTCCGCCGTCTTCGGCCCAGCCGCTCGTCGCGGTGCGCGGCCTTGCGTTGACCGTGCCCTCGGCCGCGGGACCGGTCAACATCCTGCGCGGGATTGACCTCGATATCACCGCCGGAGAGGCCGCCGGGCTGATTGGGCCGTCGGGGTCAGGTAAGACTTCGCTGTTGATGGTGCTGGCCGGCCTGGAGCGCGCGAGCGCTGGCTCGGTCCGCTTCGCCGGCCAGGAGATCACTACGCTGGACGAGGACGCCTTGGCCCGCCTGCGGCGCGATGCGATCGGCATCGTGTTCCAGGCCTTTCATCTGATCCCGACGATGACGGCGCTGGAGAACGTGGCGGTGCCACTGGAACTGGCCGGGCGGCGCGACGCCGGGGATCGGGCGGCGATGGCGTTACGTGCGGCGGGGTTGGGGCATCGCCTGACCCACCTGCCGGGGCAACTCTCCGGTGGCGAGCAGCAGCGGGTCGCGCTGGCGCGTGCATTTGCGCCGGAGCCACGGCTTTTGCTGGCCGATGAGCCGACCGGCAACCTGGATCAGGCAACCGGTGAGGCGGTGATGGACAAGCTGTTCGAACTGCGTGAGCGCACCGGCACCACGCTGCTGCTGGTGACGCACGATGCGGGGCTGGCGGCAAGGTGCGAACGGCGGATCCACATCGCGGACGGCCGGGTGACGGAGATCGACCACACCCTCTTCTCCCCCTCCCCTTGCGGGAGGGGGTTGGGGGGAGGGGTCCGTGCGGCACGAACCCCACCCCCCAACCCCCTCCCGCAAGGGGAGGGGGAGGACCGCAACCCATGATGCTTGCCCTTCGCCTCGCCCGCCGCGAGCTACGCGGCGGTGTACGCGGGCTGCGCATCGTCGTGGCTTGCCTGGCGCTTGGGGTCGCGGTGATCGGCGCAGTCGGCACACTAAGCGTCGCCACCGAGCGTGGTTTGGCTGCCGACGGTCGCCGCCTGCTGGGCGGCGACCTTGAGATCGATTCCGGTTCGCAACGCCTGCCCGAGGCCGTGCGTGGGTGGCTAATCGGACGCGGCGTGCGCCTGTCCGACATCGTCGAACTGCGTACCCTGCTGGTCGCCACGTCCGGGGAGCGTACGCTGGTCGAGTTGAAAGCCGTCGACTCGGCCTGGCCGCTGGTCGGCACCGTCCAGACCAACCCATCCCTTCCGGTCGCGGGCGCGTTGGCCGAGCAGGATGGGCGCTTTGGGGTGCTGACCAGCCCGGTCGTGCTCGACCGGCTGGGCCTGCATCCCGGCGACACCGCGCGTCTAGGCAGCGCCAGCTTCGCCGTCCACGCCGCGCTCACGACAGAGCCGGACGCGCTGGCGACGCCAGCGCTGTTCGGTCCACACGTGGTGATCCCGCTGGCAGCGGTGCCTGCCACCGGATTGATCGTGCCGGGCTCGCTGGTTACCTATCGCCTCCGGATATTGCTTCCGGCCGGCCTCGACCCGGCCGGCCTTACGGCCGACCTGCGCGCGGCCTTCCCCAACCAGGGCTGGCGCATTCGCGACCCGCGCGCGGCGGCACCCGCGGTGGCGCAATTCATAAGGCAGACCGGATTGTTCATGACCCTGGTCGGACTGACTTCACTACTCGTCGGTGGTATCGGCGTCGCCAACGGGGTGCGAGCCTGGTTGGAGGCGCGCACGCGCACCATCGCCACATTGCGCTGCCTGGGTGCTTCGGCCCGGCTGATGTTCGCGGTGGCGTTGATCCAGGTCCTGGCGCTGTCGCTGGCCGGCATTCTGATCGGCCTGGTGGCGGCGGCGGCGTTGCCGCCACTGGCGGTCTGGCTGCTGCGCGATCTGCTGCCGGTACCGCCAGGTACTGGCGCTCTATCCGGCGGCGCTCGCGCTCGCCGCAGTGTACGGCCTGCTCACCGCGCTCGGCTTTGCCCTGCTGCCGCTTGGCCGCGCCGCGCGCATTCCCGGCGGCGCGCTGTTCCGCGATGGCCTGCTGCCAGAACGCGTGCGACCGGCGCCGTGGTTGCTGGCGGCGACCGCTGGCGTCGGCACGGCCTTGGTTGCGTTGACCATCGCCACTGCCGCCGACCGTGGCTTCGCGTTGTGGTTCTGTGCCGGCGCGCTGGGGACTTTGGCGCTGTTCCGACTCGGGGGCTCCGCCCTGGTGCGGCTGGCCCGCCTTGCGCCACGGATGCGCGCGCCCTGGGTTCGGCTGGGGCTGGCCAATCTGCACCGGCCCGGCACTGCGGCGCCGATGCTGCTGGTCTCAGTGGGGCTTGGCCTGTCCACCCTGGCGGCGGTGGCGCTGATCGAGGGCAATCTACGGTATCAAATCGCCGAACAGATGCCGGCGGACGCGCCGAGCTTCTACTTCATCGACATCCAGGACAGCCAGCTTCCCCGGTTCGAGGCGCTGGTGCGGGCGACGCCGGGCGTCGCCGACCTCCGCCAGGTCCCTGCGTTGCGCGCGCGCATCGTCAGCGTCGCCGGCGTGCCGGCCGACCAGGTCCGAGCCACGCCCGATACGCGATGGGCATTGCGCGGCGACCGCGGACTGACCTACGCCGCAACCCCGCCAGAGGGCACGCGGATCGTCGCCGGGCACTGGTGGTCCTCGGACTACAGCGGCGAGCCGCTGGTCTCGTTCGATGTCGGCCTGGCGCGCGGCTGGGGAGTGCGAATCGGCGACGTGATCCGGGTGAACGTGCTGGGCCGCGATATCGACCTGCGGGTCGCCAGCCTGCGTGACATCGCCTGGCGCTCGCTGTCGCTGAACTTCGCGATGATCGCCAGTCCCGGGTTGTTGTCGAGCGCTCCACATGGGCACATCGCCACCGTACACGTACCGCAGGCAAGCCAGGGCACGCTGCTGCGAACGGTCACAGATGCGCTACCCAACGTCACCGGCATCCGGGTCGCCGACATCCTGGCCGCACTGGCCGACCTGTTGGACCGGGTGGCAGCGGCGCTGGCGGCGACCGGCTCGCTGACCTTGCTTGCCGGCGGGCTGGTGCTGATCGGCGCCGTGGCGGCCGGTCAGCGGCGGCGCACACAGCAGGCGGTGGTGCTGAAGGTGCTGGGCGCCAGCCGGGCACAGATCCGCGCCGCCTGGCTGGTGGAGTTCGGCGTGCTCGGCCTGACCGCCGGTCTGATCGCGGCGCTGGTCGGCAGCGTGGCGAGTTGGGGGGTGGCACATTATATTATGGAAAGCGACTGGACCTTCCTGCCCGGGGCCCTCGCCACCACGCTTTCGGTATGTCTCGCCACAATGCTGATTTTCGGCTACGCTGGCACGGCAACCGCGTTGCGGGCCAAAGCCGCACCGTTTCTGCGCAACGAGTGAGACCGCGGGAGGTCACCGGGGGGAGATCGGATCCGGCTTGAACCGGCGTACCCGTTCGCCAATATTGACCGCCCACGGCATCACGCCACACAGGAATACGAGACATGGCCATCAGTCCAGATTTCCGGACCTACCCGCGCGCTTCGGCTGCGACCAGCGCTGCCGTACTGGACGCGGGGCTGCGCGCCTACATGTTGCGGGTCTACAACTGGATGACCTCCGGTCTGGTGCTGACCGGGATCGTCGCCTATGCGATTGCGAACACCCCGCTCAAGGCGGCGTTCTACCGCGACGTTGTCACCCAGTTCGGGGTGACCGTCCACAACCAACCAACCCCGCTCGCGATGATCTCGATCTTCGCGCCGCTGGCTTTTATCCTGGTGCTCAGCATGGGGGTGAACCGGCTGTCGAAATCGGCTGCGCAGGCCCTGTATTGGGTGTTCTGCGCCGCGATGGGTGCCAGCCTGACGAGCATCTTTGTCATCTACACAGGTGACTCGATCGTCCGCGTGTTCTTCATCACCGCGGCGACGTTCGCCGGAATGAGCATCTTCGGCTACACTACGAAGGCCGATCTCAGCCGGTTCGGCAGCTTCCTGTTCATGGGCCTGATCGGCATCATTCTCGCCGGGGTGGTGAACATGTTCCTGCACAGCTCGGCGATGCAGTTCGCGATCAGCATCATCGGCGTGTTGGTGTTCACCGGGCTGACGGCGTACGACACCCAGCGCATCAAGGCGACGTATGCCCAGTATGCCTACGCAGACGGGGTCGACGCGGCGGCGAAACGCAGCGTGTATGACGCGCTGAGTCTGTATCTGAATTTCATCAACCTGTTCATGCTGCTGCTGCAGATCATGGGCAACCGCAGCAACAACTGACGGGCCGCCGCCAACCGGTTGGCTTGCCGCCGTTAGACGCGAGGGCTCGAAGCGAGACGCTTCGGGCCCTTTTTGTTGCTTTGCCGCGCCTTGACAAACCGGGGCGGGTACCGCGGCTGGCCGGTTCAAACCAGCCAACCGCCGACCGCCAACCGCCTCAAAGCTCGACGACGATATAGTTCCGCTCCACCGTCACCGACACCGTCTCCGCAACGAACGGTCCCTTGGCCAGCGTCTCGCCGTCCACCACGGCCACCTGATAAGTGCGCGCCTTGACGCTGTCGGGATGGCACCAGGACTGGCCCGTCTTGATATCGAACTCCCAGCCATGCCAAGGGCAGCGCAGCATCTCTCCCTGGCGGGTCAGCCGGTATTCGCCGGGGTGATCAGACTCGAAACGTCCGAGGATCGGCCCACGGCACAGCGGCGCCCCCTCATGCGGGCAGCGGTTGATCAGCGCGTAGAATGCGCGATTGACGTTGAACACGCCGATCTCGCGCCCGGCAACGCTGACGATCTTGCAGGTACCGGGGGCGATCTCGTCGACCGAGGCAACGACGTGACGCGGCATTCAGCCGAGACCCGTCTCAGTCGAGGCCCCCGTCTCAGTCGAGGCCATAGAACGCGATCGCGTTCCCACGGAACAGTTTTTGCCGCTCGACCTCCGGGATCGGCACCTTGATCGCGTAGCGCGGATCGTCCTGGTCCCAGTGCGGATAGTCGGTCGAGAACATGATGCGGTCCCAGCCGATCCACTCGAAGGTGGCGAGCAGGTCCTGCGGCCGTTCCGGTTCCTCGATCGGCTGGGTCGAGACCCAGATGTGGTCGCGGATATACTCGGACGGCAGCTTTTTCAGGTGCGGCACCTCGGCCCGCAGCCGCTTGTAGTGCTTGTCGAGCCGCCAGGAGAGCGAGGGCAGCCAGGCGAAACCGCCTTCCACCAGGACCACCCGCAGGTTGGGGATGTGCTCGAACACGCCCTCGATCACCAGGGAGGTCACCAGCGCCTCCTTGCTCTGCGGATAGGACGGGTGTTCCTCGTGATAGAACGACGGCCAGCCGCCGCCGGTGGAAGGATGCCCGCTGGTGCCGCCCAGGTGCAGAGCAATCGGGAAACCGTTGGCGGCACAGGCCTCCAGGATTGGCCAATAGCGGCGTCGGCCAAGCGGCTCCAGCCCGCGTGGCGGGATCATCACCTGGGTGAAGCGGCGGTCGCCGGCTCGCTTCTCGATCTCCTTGATCGCCGCCTCGGTGTATTCGGTGGTGATCTGGACCGAGGCCTTCAGCCGCGGCTCGGGGTCGCACCACGCGGCGGCTTGCCAGTCATTCGCAGCAGCACACAGCGCTGCGCCAAACTCCACATTGCGCTCATCGCCGCCGCGGCCGAGCAGCGGCATCATCATCCCATATGCCACCCCGAACGCGTCGAGCAGTTGCGCGCGCATCAGGCCGAGGTCCGATCCCGGATGGCTGCCATCCTCCGGCCAGGAGTCGATGCGCATCCCAGTGCCGGGCGACATGCGTGGATAGTTCGGCGCGTTGCTGAATGGAGAACGCGACCGCGCGCCGATGGTCCGACGATGCTCGCGCCAACGCTCCGAGAGGAACGGATCCAGGTCGGCGGACGACTTGGTGTACGGGTGCACATCGCAATCGACAAAGCCGAGCTGGCTTTGTGTCTCGGTATCGGGTTGGCGTTCAAGGACGGTGACGTTCATCGCGGCAATTCCTCCATTCACGAGGACAAGCGAGGGTAGGTCTTCAGCGCGTTGTCGACCAGGATCTTACGCGTCAGGTCGGCAGGCAGGCCATCGGGCAGCGCATCGGCACCATCATAATGCCAATGCGGATAATCGGTGGCGAACAGTAGCATGTCATCGCAGTCGATCTCTTCCAGCAGGTGCTGGAGCTGATCCGCGCGGGGCGGGCCGTCGAACGGCTGGACGGTCAGGCGGACATGCTCGCGCGCGTAATCGGCGGGGGACTTCTCCAACCACGGCACCTCGGCGCGGATGCCACGCCAGGTCTTGTTGGCGCGCCACATCCACGCCGGCAACCACGTGACGCCGGATTCCATCAACACGACCTTAAGGCGCGGAAACTCGACGAATACACCTTCCGAGATCAGCGAGTTCAGCACGCCGGCGAACCCGGTGGACCAGGAGACATAGTCCTCCAAATAGTAGGTCGGCCAGCCGAGATTGGTCGGCGGATGGCGGAAGCTGCTGCCGGCGTGGATGCCGATCGGCAGATCATGACGTTCCGCTGCGCGATAGATCGGCCAGTGCTGGCGGCGGCCGAGCGGCAGCTCGCCCATCTCCAGCACCAGCACCTGGACGAAGCGCTTGTCCTCGGCCTTGCGCTCGATTTCCTTCGCCGCGAGCTCAGCGCTGTGCATTGGCACCACGATCGAGGCGCGCAGCCGCGGGTCGCGGTCGAGGTATTCGGCGGCCACCCAGTCGTTGATGGCGCGGCAGAAGGCGGCGGACAAATCCTCACTGAAGATCGCCTGGGCCCCGTGCAGCACGTTGCAGATGGCGAACCGTGTTTTGAAGCCATCGAGTGCTTGTTGGCGAAGCAGGTCCGGGTCGGTCCCGGCATTGGCCTTCGGTGGGTTCCAGTCAGGACGCACATTGATCGGCGCGTTGGCGGGTACCGCCGCCAGACCGTAATCGTCGCGATCAAGGCCGCGCATCAGCACATGAGCGCGCCAGGTACTCATCGAGATAGGGCACGAGAACGTGGGTGCCCGGCAATGCCGGGTGGATGTCACAGTCGATCGCGCCTGCCGCCGGGACTGCCACCGCTGGGGTTCCGCTTCATGTACGTGGCGAAAGCTACGCCGAAAATGGCATGCGGTAAAATACGGCGTGAGGTCCGATCCGGCTGTCACTCCAGCCAATACCGAATTGCTGAACTGTGATGTCACAGCAAATTTTCCTGACATTGTAGGAAATAATACTTGACGTGGCGCCTAGCTCAGGCTATGCATAGCCGGTCAACGGGCGAAGTGCGTTCGTTGTCCTCCGATCCGTCCCCCAAACGTCGGCCACCCGGGCCCAGCGAGATGCGCCATTCAAGTGGTGTGATCTGGCTTGTGCCGCAGCGTGGCCGTTCATGGAACGCGAGGCGTAAGCACATGAGCCAAGCTGAAGCTCCTATCGTGCATTTTCATCGGCTGATCGAGGAGGCTCGACCGCCGCAGCGGGCTGATCGATCCGCGATCGGAACCCTGCCGACTCGCGCGTATCGCTACTGCGAGGCGGTGCGCAGTGCCACCGGTTTCGGCTGGTGGGTGTTCCCGCCGACCGACCTGCAAGTCCTGTGGGACGGCCACGATATCTTCTGGCACCACGACAGCCTGGAGGACTGGCTTCCGCTGCTCCCCTCGGCACAGTTCCCCTGGTTCGCCAGCCGCTTCGACGAGGCAGCCCCGGACATGCTCAAGGGTTGTTCGCCGCCCTTCCTGACCTCGCTACCCGAGCCCGGCACGCTGCAGATCTGGACCGGGCTAATGGTGCGGACCGCGCCCGACTGGAGCCTGCTGGTGCGCGCGCCGGCCAACCTGCCCTGTCCAGGTGGGCATGTCTTGTACGAGGGCATTGTCGAGACCGACCGCTGGTTTGGCCCATTGTTCATCAACATGCGGCTGACCCGCACTCATACGCCAATCCGCTTACGCCCGGACTTCCCGTTAGCCCAAGTCCAGCCGCTGCCGCGTAGCGTCTATGGCGACGCCACCCTTACTTCCAGCCGGTTCAATGGCGACATGGATGGGCTCGCAGCACAGGACTGGGCCGACTACCACCGCAGCATCGTGGTGCCCAACGCCGATCCTGATCGCCCATTCGGCAGCTACGCGGTGGCGAGCCGCAAGCGCAGCACCACTGGTTGCCCGGTGAGCCATCCCGCCTGATCCAGCAACGTATTTCATAGGAGCGTCATGGACACTCTGCATGTTGTCACCGCGATCGCCAATCCGATCCGGTGGCACAGCCGCGCGCAACTGTATCACCAATTCGAAGAGCACATGCTGGACTCGGGCGTGCATCTCACTGTGGTGGAATGCGCGTATGGCGATCGCCCCCACGAATTCGCCGACAATCCGCACATCACGCATGTGCCGGTTCGCGCGCGTAGCGTACTCTGGATCAAGGAAAACCTGCTCAACATCGGTCTTGGCCGCCTGCCGCAGGATTGGGGCAATGTCGCATGGATCGACGCGGACGTCACCTTTCGCCGCCCTGACTGGGCGACAGAAACAGTGCATGCGCTGCAGCAATACGACGTCGTGCAGCCTTGGTCGGATTGCTACGATCTAGGTCCGAACGACGAGCATCTGCAAGTGCATCGCTCGTTCTGCCGCTTGGTCTGCGACGACGCGCCGATCGCATCCAACAGCTACACCTTCGCGCATCCCGGCTACGCCTGGGCCGCGACACGCCGCTCGCTTACATTGCTCGGAGGGTTGATCGAGACCGCCGCGCTGGGCGCCGCGGACCACCACATGGCATTGGCGCTGGTGGGCCGGGTGCGCGAAAGCGTGCCGGCCGCCATCGACGACGGCTACCTGCGTCCACTGCTACAATGGCAGGACCGTGCCCGCCAGCACCTCGCCGGAAACATCGGCTATGTGCCTGGCAGCATCGAGCACGATTGGCACGGTACCAAGGCGAAACGCGCCTATGTCGATCGCTGGTCGACCCTGCTCCGTAATAACTTCGATCCGGAGACGGACCTGATCCGCAACACCTGGGGCGTGCTGGAGCTGGCTGGTAACAAGCCGCAGCTCCGCTTCGACATCGACCGGTATTTCCGCGCTCGTGACGAGGACTCAAACAGCCTGGGTTGACCCGCCAGCCTGGGGCCGGCGCGGCGCCCCATGCGAGTTCCTGGTCGGGCTGGCGAGGGTGGTGCTCCGGGAGTTTTTCGCCGGCCGATGTGACGTATTGGTAACTTTAACGAAACAGAATATATCTAGACAATAACAAAGGGATTCCCGCGCATGCCGCTGATTGTCCTGATCCTGATCGTGGTCCTGCTGTTCGGCGGGGGCGGCCTGTATTTCGGCGCCGGCAGTGGATGGGGGCCGTATCACTACGGTGGGGGTGGGATCGGGCTGATCCTGGTCATCCTGCTGATCCTGTTCCTGGTTGGGAGATAGCGGCGATGTGCTTCAGTTTGGTATGGCTCGAACAGTTCCTGGTCTGGCTGATCGTCATCTGCGCCGTCGTGGCGCTCCTGCGGCTCCTGGTCAGTTTCGTGATCCCCAGGCTCGGGCTGGGCGGCGAGGTGCTTGGCTTTGTTGTAAAAGCGATCACAATCATCATCTGGGCGATCATCTGCATCGCGCTGGTGTATTTCATTTTCGATCTGATCATGTGCCTGGGACCGTCGATGCCGCGGCTTGGGCGACCTTGATCTCTGGTGAAGCTGATGCAAGTGCATTGGCTGTCGCGATTGGCGAAGAATGCGGGATTTGCATCTCTCGGTCTCTGGTTCGGGCGGTGCTGGTGACAGTGGGACTCCTTGCAGAAGGTGCGTCCATCCACGCTGCAGGAGCACCCGCAACCTGCCAAAGCCCGAGCGGTGCCGCCTTAAGTTTCACTGGGAAGCGCGCGTCGCGGGAAAATCGTTGAAGGGCTTGTTACGTGATGAGGCCGGGCGCTGCTCGGCCGGCAATTCCACCCATTCCACCGGCTGAGAGCACCGCCCACCGTCGCCTTCCGGGCGAGAGGGTGTGTTCCGGCACCACCAAGGACATCCCGCATGACTGTCGATCTCTCGCCGATCGTGGCGCCGGTGGCGCTGCTGCTGCTCACTGCCGCGACCTCGGCACTCGGCGTCGCCACGCGCGCGCTGCTGGTTCGCTTCCACGTCGCCAACGCCGCCGACCTCGCGGCCAAGGTCGACACCATTGCCAACGCCGCCGCCGGTGAGGCCTACCGGCAGGCTGTGCTCCACGGGCACGACCTGACACTGTCCGGCGGCCAGGACGCGGCGATCGCCATCGGCGCCAACTATTTGCTGTCCCGTGCACCGGACGCGCTGAAGCAACTCGGGATGACACCGGACGCCGTTGCCGGGATGGTGGCGGCGCGCGTCGGCAGACTGCTGGCGGCGGACCCGACGGTATCGACCAGCGCGCCGGTTCGCGTCGTCGCGCTGCCGGTCCCCGTCGAACCAGCCGCCACAGACCCGGCCGCGTACCTTGCAGCCCGATGACCTGACGATCGTGCGCGGCTATCGCCGCACAACCGTTCTCTTTTTCGGCGCCCCCGAGGAGGCCAGGGAAGTGAGCATCCCGCCCTGAGACAATCGATGAAGACTACCATCCGCTCGGCGCTGCCGTTTATGGCGGCTCTGGCACTTACCTTTGCCTGCGAGACTGCCGCGACGCCGGCAGCAATCCAGCGGGCGACGTAGCGGCCGTGTAGACCGGCATGTCGGCGACAGAGAGTCTGGCGACGGCCTGGTCGCGTTGCCGCTGTTCCAGCTTGCACCCGAAGAATGCGTGACCGCCAGATCCTGGTTTCGTTGCACAAGCGGTTAACCAGGGCCGACACCGTGCTGACCGACTAACCACCAAAGGTGAAATCATGCCTGATTCAGCATCTCGTATGGGACGGGGTATTCCTGAGACGCGGACCTTTACGCCCGTCCCCGATCCAACCTTTCTGACCACCCAGCAACTTCGGCGCGAGCAGGGGACGTTGCGCGAGGTCATCGAGGCGCGCCTGAATGGGATGGACATTGCGACCAAGCTCCTGGCCGATCATGTCAACCGGGTGCCAAACGATATCGATAAACAAGTCCGGCATTTGATGGACTTGTTCGGCGAGAGGATGGAAGGCCTCAAGGCAGAGACGATCTCTCTCGGAAAAGGTATTCAGCTACAATTTGACGAGCGCGATATTCGCAGCCGCGCCGCCGAGGATGCAGCGAAGGTCGCGGTGAACGCCGCGCTGCAGGCCCAGAAGGAAGCCGCCGCGGCACAAAATGAAAGCAACGCCGCAGCAATTACCAAATCCGAAGGGGCTACAGTCAAGCAGATCGATGGCATCCTGGCGCTTCTCGCCAGCAACACCATGGCCATCAATGACAAGATCGCCGGCATCATAAGCCGGCTGGATCGCGGTGAGGCCATTATCACGGCCAACTCGCTGACCCGACAGGACAGGCGCCTAGACGGCGGTTCGAATGTTGCAATCCTGGGGGTCGGCCTCCTGGTGATCACAGTGGTGATCGGCCTTATCGGATTTGTGGCGGTGCGCGCGGGTGCTCCGCCGGGTCCTGTCATATTTCAGTCGCCTCCAAGCAACTCGGCAGCCGCCCGCCAATAGCCCGCGCCTTACAGCCTGCCGCATACCGGAGCCTGGCCCGGTTTGTGCCCAAGGGTCCACCCGCGAGGAGCGCGGCGACCGACCCCTCCCTCACTTTCATGGAGACTTTCAATATGAACATTCTGACGCTGATCCGGGCGGTGCCCGGCGTCGGCCCATACGTGCCTTACATCATGATGCTGCCGCTCGGGCTGGGTGCCTGCTCAGGCGCCGGCAGTAACCCGGCGGCCGATATCGCCGCGCTCGAGAGCGGCCTTACGGCGGCCGAGAGCGCAGCGACGGCTTACATCACGCTGCCGCTTTGCGCGCCTGCTCCGGCGACCGCCGGAGGCAACAACGCCCCGCTGTGCTCCAAAGCCAGCATCACGGCGCAGATCAAGACCGCCGACGCCCAGGCCTACGCCTTGGTCAAAGCGGCGGAGGCCGCGGATGGCGATCCAACATCGGTGGCGACTGCCGAGGCCGCCGTCGCGGCCCTGCTGACCCTCGTGCCCACACTCGCGCAACAAGGAACCTGATCAATGCCGATCGCGCTTATTACTGCCCTGATCCAACTCATCCAGATGGGTATCACCGTCGCCCCGCAGGTAATCGCCGCGGCACAAACCGCTGTGTCACTCATTGAGGGCGGCGCGGCACCGACGCCGGCGCAGCAGGCAGAGATCGACGCGGCCCTCAGTGCGGCGCACGCCGCGCTGCAGTCCGCCCAGCCGGCTTGACGCGAGATGTCGTTTTCCCCGGGGGTGGGCCGCCGGAAAACGACGCCCGCGCTATGCTTGGACCGGCTCCGGTGCGGTGCCTTGCGCCTGAGCTCGCCGTGCTTGCCAAAGCGCGACAAAGTCAATCGGCTGTAGCAGCACCGGCGGGAAGCCGCCATCCCGTGTCACGTCAGCGAGAATGTTGCGCGCAAACGGGAACAGAATTCGTGGGCATTCCACCAGCAGCACCGGCTCGACCGCGTTGTCCGGCAGACCATTCAACGTGAAAACACCGGCGTAGGTCAGCTCCGCGACGAACACGGTTGCCGGCACCGCGGCGGTCTGGCCGTTACCCTGAGACGGCTCATGCGCCTCGGCGCGGATGACGAGCGCGACCTCGAAGACGCTCTGGCCCTCCTGCACCCGCCGCGCCTGAACATCGAGATTGATGTTGACCTGCGGCTGCCCGCGCAACTGGGAGTAAATCTGCGGCGCTCCCGGGACCTCGAACGACAGGTCTTTGACATACTGAATGTTAACGACCAGCGGGGGTGGACGAGGGGTGGCACCCGGACTAGATGCGGGCGTTGTCTCTGACATCGAATGCTCCGTTTCAGGCTGCGCCGCTGCCAGCGCACCCACCGCGCGCCCGGTAGCACGAACCTTGCCCACGCACCAACCCGCCAGTTCCGCGGCCGGTGGCGGCTTAAACCCGCCAGGTGATCTCGGCAGGTCCTGGGGTGGTCGGATCGCAGCGTAAAGACTGTGCGTTCATCACGCTCTGCCCAGTCAGCGACAAAATGAAACCCCAGTGGGAAACGACCAGCGTATCGGACCAGTCCGGCAACGCGGCCATTTCCGCTCGGAACAATCTCGCTCTGCCAAGGATGAATTCCTCGGGTTCCTCAACTGGCGGCCACCAGATCTCGTCGATCGTCGAAAAGTCATGCGATGGCCATGCGCGTTCCAGCTCGGTGCGAGGCGAGCCGATGTCGCAAGCGAACTTGTAGCGCTCGCGCACGATCGGATTGACGAACACCGGCACGCCAAGCGCCGCGACGATCGGGGCGACGGTCTGCAAGGCGCGGGTGTATGGCGACACGATGATCCGGCGGATACCTTCGCCTTTCAGACGCTCGGCGGCCTCCGCGGCCTGAGCATGCCCAAGCTCGGTCAGTTTGGCGTCCACCACCCCTGGGTCGCGACGCGTCGCGCCGAAATGGAGGTTGAATTCGCTCTGTCCATGGCGCAACAGGATCATCCCGCCGCATTACAGGCGGCCCGCCGACGCGGCAATCCCCACCCCTGTCCGTGCGGTTTCGTTTGTGTTGCGGGCGCCGCCCACCTATCTCTCCATCTGCGGAGGTGAGAAACCGGACATGGGTGGTGGCGGCTTTCCGATCGACCTGGTGCTATTTGGCATGATCGCCGCGTTCCTGGTGCTGCGCCTGCGCAGCATCCTGGGGCGGCGGACCGGGTACGAGCGGCCGCCTCAGCCGTATCAACCGCCGGCCGGATCGGCCCCACACGGACCCGTGATCGACGGACATGCAGAGCCGGTGCCCGCTGCTACGCGCCGCGCCGTCCCCGAGCCGGTGAGTGCCCTCGGCCAGACGCTCGCCCGCATGCAGGCCGTGGATCGCAGTTTTGATCCGGCTGGCTTCCTGGACGGCGCGGAGAAGGCGTTCCGCCTTATTGTGGCGGCCTTCGCTTCGGGCGACCGAGCCACGCTGCGCAATCTGCTGGCGGACGATACCTACCGTGCATTCGACCAGGCGATCACGGCCCACGAGGCGGCCGGGCACCAACAGGTCAGCGAGATGCGCGCGATCCCCGGCGTCAGTATCGAGGAAGCCGAGCTGAACGGCACGGTCGCGCACATCACAGTGAAGTTCGTCTCCGACCAGATCAGCCTGACTCGCGATCAGGCGGGAAACCCGGTCGCCGGCACCGACGCCGTAACCGAGATTACCGATTTGTGGACGTTCGAGCGCGATCTGTCCTCGCGCGACCCCGCCTGGCGCCTGGTCGCGGCCCGCAGCGCCTGATGCGATTCGCCGTGTGGCTGGCCGCGGCGCTGGCGCTTGCTGCGTGCGCCGGGACGGCGCCGACACAGCCCCCCGCTCCGACACCGACGCCGGCTGCTACCCTGACCGCGGTGCTGTTCAGTGCCGTCCCGGGCTGGAACGAAGACCATCAGTCGGCGGCGATCCCGGCCCTGCGGCGCGAATGCGCGCTACTGGCGGGTTTGCCACCCGACGCGGAACTCGGCGGCGACGGGGCGGCGGCTCGGCTCGGCGGGACCGCCGGGCAGTGGAGGCCGCTATGCGCCGCCGCCACTGCAGTCCCGACGGACGATGATGCCGCAGCGCGGGCCATGCTGGAGCGCGAATTGCAAGCCTATGCGATCAGCGAGAGCGGCCAAGCCCAGGGATTGTTCACCGGCTATTACGAACCGCAGGTGGAAGGCGCCACGAAGCGCGGTGGCCGGTACCAGACGGCGCTGCTGGGTCGGCCACGTGATCTCGTGCGGGCCGATCTTGGTGCGTTCGCGACCGACCTGAAGGGACGCTCGATATCAGGCCGATTGGATGGCAACCAACTCGTGCCGTATTACGACCGCGCGCAAATAGAGCACGGTGCCCTCGCGTCGCAGCACCTGGCGTTGTTGTTCCTGGCTGATCCGGTCGACGCGTTCTTCCTCGAGATTCAGGGTTCCGGTCGCGTGCGATTGGCGGATGGGCGGATCGTTCGGGTGACCTATGACGGACAGAACGGTCGTCCCTATGTGCCGATCGGACGTTTGCTCATCGAACGCGGGGAACTGACCCGCGAGAACGTCAGTCTGCAGACGATCCGCGCCTGGCTGATGTCCCACCCGGACCAGGCGCCGGGGTTGATGGACGCCAACCCGTCCTATGTCTTCTTCACGCTGCTGCCCGACACGCCGCTCGATGAGGGGCCACCGGGCGCGCTTGGCGTCGCGTTGACGCCAGGCAGGTCGTTGGCGGTCGATCGGCGCTTCCTGCCCATGGGGGCACCGGTGTTCGCCGTGACATCCAACCCGCTGGACGGCGCGCCCTGGCGGCATCTGCTGCTGGCACAGGACCGCGGGGGCGCGATCAAGGGGCCGGTGCGCGGCGACATCTTCTTCGGCTGGGGTGCCGAGGCAGAGGCGATGGCGGGCCGGATGAAGCAGCCTGGCACCGCCTATCTGTTGCTGCCCCGAGCGATCCCGGGGGCATAGGGAGTGGACCACGGCGTTATGCCGGACGAGGAAGTACATATCGGCGAGCATCGGCTGATCCACGGGGACTGCCTGGCCGTGCTGCCCGGGTTACCGGCCGAGTCGGTCGACGTGATCGTCACCTCGCCGCCATACAACCTCGGCGTCGCCTACCGACGCTATCAGGACAGCCGGCTCGAACAGGATTATCTTGATTGGCTGCTGCGCGTCGCCGCTGAGTTGCGCCGGGTGATGCGGCCGGAGGCGTCGTTTTTCCTGAATATCTCCGGTTCGGCGAAGTCGCCCTGGCTGCCGTTCGAACTGATTGTGCGGCTGCGCGAGTTGTTCGTGTTGCAGAACCATATCACCTGGATCAAGTCGATCGCGATCGGGCGGAACTCGGTCGGGCACTACAAGCCGGTGGGGGGCAAGCGGTTCTTGCACCACAACCACGAGCATATTTTCCATATGACGTTGGCTGGTTCGGTGAAGCTGGACCGCCTGGCGATCGGCGTGCCGTTCAAGGATAAGTCGAACATTGCCAGGCGCGGGCATGCGCGCGACCTGCGTTGCCGCGGCAACACCTGGCACATCCCGTACGACACGGTGCAGAGCAAGGCGGAGAAATTCCACCACCCAAGCACCTTCCCGCTGGAACTGCCGCGGTGGTGCATCCGACTGCACGGGGTCCGCAATCCGGCGGTGCTGGACCCGTTCATGGGCACTGGCACGACATTGCTGGCGGCGGCGCTGGAAGGCGGCCAGGGGATCGGAATCGAGCTTGATTCGTCCTACCTCGCTGTCGCGGAGCGGCGGCTGGAGACGATGCAGGGCGAACTTATCGCCGGCGCACCACCATAGGTTTTCGCCAGGCCAGAGTGAGAGGGCGCGCACCCATCCCACCAGGCCGTTTCGTTTGGACTTATACCAGCCGTCGAAAAGATTGACCCACCGACGGTGCCCCCCGGTCATGCCGGCGAAGGCCGGTATCCACGACTTTCTTTGCTGCAACGAAGACAATCGAGTAGGGGCGCCCCTCGCGGAGCGCCCCTCTCACACCACCGGACGTACGGATCGCGTATCACGGCGGTTTCCGACAAGGTTCAGCGCGGCATTTTGTTGCCGCGTCAAGGCTCGTTCATGATCCCATGCCGCAGACGCTTGTGGCTCCTCAGTCGCCCCAGGTCCGGCTCCGCCTTCCCCGCTGGCGCCGTGGCGCAACGCGGCCTTCAGGGTTTCGTCGAGAAGGTCCCCTTGGTCCGCGCCGCCTTGCTGCCGCTTCACGTCCATCGATTGGTCCAAGCTGCTCCCTGCTTGTCGAATTCAGCCCTTCGCCCGGTTGCCCGGACTACTATGGCCTCTGCTGACTTCTCCCGGCCCATCGGAGGCCGTCGCCGGCCCCCTGCTCCGATCGTCTGGAGAGATCGGGAGATCTCCCAGGGTAAAACACTGATCCTTCCCTCGAGCGCTGCCGGATTTACCTGTGCGCGTGTCCGACTGGCCTTTGGGCTTCCCCGTCCACTGCCGGGTTACCCCACCGCACCGGCCTCGTATCCGGTTCCTGTTCGTCAGCTCCGAGTTTTGCCTCCGGCTTCCTCCCCACTCTGCATCGCTGCAACGCAGTTGCCTTCGGCTAACGGTTCCGGCCAATCGGCCCGTAGAGGACTTGCACCTCCGAGATCAGCGCCATGCCTGGCACACAGTCGTGGATACCGGCCTTCGCCGGCATGACCGGGGGTAGCGGGCTGTGCGTCAATGTTTAGGGCCGTTGGTATTAACTGCCACGCGCGCAAGCCGCGGCCAGGAGAGGGACGTAATGATTCGGACCGTTACGTTTGATCGGCGATGAGCTGTCGTAGCCCTCGTCTGTCAATTTTGCCCGAGCTTCTATTCACACACAACCGCCTCCGCGCTGCCGATCGCGCCTGACGGGTGCGCCGCGCAGCAGGGATCAACGCGGGTCGAGGCGCACAGTGGTCGGCAAAATCTCAACCCGCACCATTTCTTTCGCATACGGGCTGGCCGCATATTTCCCGAGATAAGCCTGGCCGACCTCCGCGATCACCGCCGGGTCCGTCACTGGCGTGACGCTGACCGGCCAGCGCCCATCATCCAATTCGAGCGTTGCCTGTCTGTCGGCGACCGCCGAGGTGTACCATTTTGCACATGGCCCCCGGAACGACCGGGCGAACACATTGTCTCCGACCACGACGACCCAGATGACGATCCCGCGTTTCGGGTTCGCGCTGGTACGGATCGCAACCTCCGCTGCGTGACGCAGCGCGCCGAGTGTCGCGTGATCGAATGGTTCGGCCATGTCGGTTTCTCCACCTGCACGGTGCGCGCTCGTCTGCCGCCCGGGTGTCCCACATAGCACTACGCAAGGTCGCCGCCGATCAAAGCCCCGACAGCAGAAGCCAGTTCACGCGGTTCCGCCACCAATACAGCGGCGCCTGCCTCCCGCAGTTCCGCTTGACTGCCATACCCCCACAGAACCCCCACGGCACGCACCTGGTTGGCGTGCGCGCCGGCAATGTCCTCGCGACGGTCGCCGACCATGACGGTCCGTTCGGGGTGGATGCCCTCGCGCGCCAGTACATGTGCGATGAGCGCATCCTTGCGATCCAGCGCGCCGCCCGGCTCCGAGCCGTAGATGCCGGTCATGGCATTCGCCAGCCCAATCCGTTCCAGGATCGCACGGGCAAAAACCGTCAGCTTCGATGTGGCAACGAACAAGCTATAGCCAGCCGACCGCAACGCAGCCACTGCCTCGGCGATCCCGGGATAGACATGACTGTCGAACATGCCCGTCGCGCCGTAATGCGCGCGGTACGTCGTCACCCCCAACTCCACGCGATCATCGCCGTAATGGCGCAGCAGCATTGCGATTGCATCGGTGATCGGTGGGCCAATGAAGAAGGTCAGGTCCAGCGCCGGATCAGGCACATGCCCCAACTCACGCAACGCGGCATGCAAGCTGGCGACGATGCCCGGCCGCAAGTTGACCAGCGTGCCATCAAGATCGAGCAGGACGACAAAGTCCCGAATTGGCATTACTTGCAGAGGCATTGCAACCAGCCCTCAATTCGCTACGGGACGATCAGGCTTGGTCTCGCGGCTTGCTCATCCAATTATACAATGCCCCCGCCGCCATCAGCACCGAGGTGCCGAGAAACACCGCGCGCATGCCGAAATGGCCGCCGATGAAACCGCCCGCCAGCGGTCCCACCACCTGTCCAGCATACTGCGACGACGTGGAATACCCCAACATGCCACCCGCCGCACCGTCCGGCACGCTGTGGCGGATGACGCTGGCGATGCACGGCAGCAGGCCACCCAGCGACAGCCCCATCAGGAACCGCAAGGCCACGAGCTGCCATCCCGTGGTGACATAGGCCTGCGGGATCAGCAGTACCGCCGAAACCACCAGGCACAGCATGATAACGTTCCAGTGCCCAATCCGATCCGCCAGCTTGCCCAGGCGCGAGGCCGACAGGATGCTGCCCAGCGCCGCCGCCGACATCACCAGGCCGGCCACCATCGTTACCCGGCTCGCCTCGTGTACCAATTGCGCGACATAGACCGTGATGATCGGCTCGATCGACATGTTGGCCAGCATCAGCAGCAACCCGGTGGCCAGCATGGCAATGACCGGCCGCTTGTCCGGCACTGCCACCCAGCCGCCGCGTGGTCGCGTCTTGCCTGGTCCCGGCGCCGGCTTCTCCTCCTTGATCAGGCACGTCGTTGCCACAAACGTCACGAAGATCACGGCGCCCGCTGCAAAGAACGTCCAGCGGATGCCGATCACCGGCGGCAGGAAGCCGCCGATCAGCGGGCCGGCCAAGTTGCCTGCCATGACGCCTGAGGACAGCACGCCGAGCGCCCAGCCCGTCCGGCTCTTCGGCGTCTGCGTCGCGACCAGCACGATCGAGCCGGACGCATATCCGCCGAGAAATCCGGCCAGTAGCCGCAGCGCAACCAACTGCCAGACATTCTGCGCGATGCCGATCAGCGACATCGCCACCGCCATTCCAAGGCTGGCGCGGATCAGCATCAGCTTGCGGCCGTACAGATCCGCCAGCCGGCCCCAGAGCGGAGCGCATAATGCGGCGGTGAAGAAGGTGGCGCCGTACGCCGCGCCTGACCATTCCGCAATCGCGGCGTGGTCAGTGACGCCAAGCTGCTCGACATAAAGCGGCAGAAACGGCAGCAGCAGCGTCATCGCAACGATGGTGGTGAAGCAGCCGAACACGCAGACCACAAGGTTGCGCCGCCAGTGTACCGAACCCCGATCCGCGGGATTGGAGTCTTCGATGCCGGCCCGGGGACGCCCGTCCCCGGCAGCCCAACCGCCTCACTCTTGCCGCTCATGGGCCTTCCTGTCCGATCACGGCAAACCCCCGCGCGCGCAGCCCACGTCGATCCTCATCCAGCGAGCGCACCAACCGGTCGCGAGTGGCGCGGACATGTGCAGCGGCCTCGCGCGCCGCGTCGTCCGGCAGGCGCCGGCGAATGAACTCCAGAACGCGGCGGTGTTCCGCCCAGGCCTGCTCGCGCGACGCCTCGGTCAGCACCTCCAGCCACCGTGCGCGCGCCAGGCGCGTCATCACGCCACGCACTGCCTTCAGCAGGAACGCGTTACCCGATAGCCGAGCCAACTCGACATGGAAATCAGTGCCGGCCTGGTGCCACGCCTCGCGCGGCACGTCGGGGCGGCAGGAGTCCAGCAGGGCCACCACCGTCTCAAGATCGCTGTCCGTCGCACGCGCGCAGGCCAGCCGCACCGCGGTGGTCTCCAGTGGCTCGCGGAATTCCGCCAATGCGGCGATCTCCCCAAGATCGATCGGCGCAACCATCCAGTTGCGCCCGTCGCGTCGCACCAACTCCTCCGTCTCCAGGCGCAGCAGCGCGGCCCGGATCGGGGTGCGGGAACCCTCGAACTGGGTTTCCAGCCAGCGCTCGGTCAGGCGTTCGCCCGGGCCAAGGTCGAGCGAGAGAACCATCGCCCGGAGCTGCTCGTAGATCTGGAGCATCTGTGACATCTGCGGGATCTCGTGATACCAAGCTGGGATACCAGTCTGGTATCCCTAACCGACAGCCCGCCAGTCGGCAAGATTAGCGATGCCGTAACGCATACGGCGCGAGCAGAGGTCAGGCGATCACCGGCTGATCGCCAAGAGCCTCGATGGTGCGCTCGACGCGATCGGCGGTTTCGCTCTCCAGCCGGCGCACTATGGACAGCGGTCTACCGCCACGGCGCACCGCGCGTGCGAACACCGTGCCGGCGATCGGGAGTTCGAGTTCCATTTTCTGCCCCGCCAGCAGTCGTCACTCGCCGGCCACGGACGCCCCGACGCGCGTGATGTCTCGCAGCGTCTCCGTCGCAGCCGCTTGTCCGGGCATCCGCACCGTCGCCGTCGCGCCCGAAACCTGCTCATGTTGGCGTCGCCCGCCGGTATCGTCGCCCACCGCGATCAGGAACTGTTCGATCTCGGCACGCATGGTGTTCGCCTCGCGTCCGATATCCATAACGCCGTCCAGCACTGTGCGGCTGACGCGGCCGGCCTCATCGGCCGCGTCGACTACCTCCTCCATGGCCTGCGCCGCCTTGTGCGTTGCGCTCGACACCGCCTGCACGTTTGACGCGATTTCCCGTGTCGTCACGCTCTGCCGCTCCACCGCGGCTGAGATTGCCGTGGTCACCGCGTCCATCTTGCCAATGACCGTGCCAATCTCGGTCATGGCCACCACAGCGTTTTCCGCGGCGCCACGTACCGCCGTGATCTGCGCGCCGATTGCGGCCGTGGCGTGGGCTGTCTGTCGGGCCAGCGCCTTGACCTCACCGGCGACGACACCGAATCCCCTGCCTGCTTCGCCGGCGCGCGCCGCCTCGATCGTCGCATTCAGCGCCAGGAGATTGGTCTGGGCGGCAATGCCGTCGATCAGGTGGATTGCCTCGCCGATCCGTGATGCCGCGTCCGATAGGCCCTGCATCATCGCATTGTTCGCGGCAGCCCGGTCACTGGCCGTGCGCGCCACCTGCGCCGCGGACGCCACCTGCCGTGCAATCTCGTCGACGCTGGCGGTCATCTGCTCGATGGCCGCGGCGATCGACGTTAGACCCTGTGAGGATTGCCCAGCGCGCTCGGCCGTACCGGTTGCCTGGCGATGCGCGCCGGCCGCGACCGTCGACATTGCCCCAGCCGCCCCGCGCATCGTTTCGGTCGAGCGGGCCAGCGCGGCCATGACCCGGGAGACCGACGTCCCGAAATCCTGCGTCAGTTGCGCCATGGCGACATGCCGCCGCTCCTTGACGTCGCGTGCCGCGGTCTGCTCATCGGTCAACCGCTCGGTCTCGATGGCGTTTTGCTTGAACACCTCAACCGTGCGAGCCATTTGGCCGATCTCGTCGCGGTCGCCCGCGCACGGGATACCGCCAGCCAGATCGCCGCCAGCCAGGCCGCGCATCACTCCGGTCAGAAGCCGGATACGGCCGGAGATGCCGCGCGCCAGCAGCATGCCGATGGTGCCGACAAGCACCACGGCGAGCACACCGGCGATGCCGATCATCCATCCCATGGCCCGCCGCGCGCTGTTGAGCCGCGCAAGGTCCTGCGCCGCCGCCGCTTTCTGGTACGCCGTGAGTTGATCCAATCGCTGCGCCATCTGCGTTTCGGCTGCCGCGAAAGGTCCATTGAGTATGCCGACGGCCTGATCCTGAGCGAAGCTGGCCCCCAGCCGGAACACCTCATTCGCCGATCGGGCCGCGGTCGTGACGCTGCCGTCCACCGCGGCAATCAGCGTCGACAGCGCGGCATCATCGTCGCGTTGCTGAGCCTTGAGCGTCGCGCGGATCGCGATCAGCGAGTCGTCGAACACGGCGTGAAACTGCTGCTGCTTGTTCAGATCGAGTTCGGCCGGCACACGTGCGGCCAAGCCGCGCGCGCGTTCCCACAGCGTTTCAATCCGATCCGCCTGACTGACGCCTTGCACCCCGCGATATAACCCGGCGCCGGCAAGGCCCATCTTCCCCGAGGCATGAACTGCGATCGCAATCAGCGCCGCCAGCAGCACGACGACAAGCCCCACGAGCAGATAGAGCTTCACCGCAATGCTGTGCCATTTGTCGGTCACGCCATCATCTCCTTGAGGACCACGCGACCGCGTGACGCCCGAGCGTGATTAGCGTGCGGCGGCTGTCGCTGCCTCGATGACCTTGGTCGCGTCCGGTGTGGCCGGGCCGATGGTGACCAGGATCAACGGCTGGCCGATGGTCTGGTCGGTCTTGAGCACAGTGACGTCGGGCCGCACCGACGCCGCTGAAGTGACGCCGAAGGCGGTTGGCAACTGCGCCGCCACTTGCGCGATCTGCGGTGCGTTCGCCATCTCGCGCACGTGGGCAGCAATCGATGCACTGCCAAGCAGGCGGCTCTCCACCACCGAGCGCACGCCATCACCCGGCCCGGCGGCAATGATGACAATCGGCTGGTCGGTGCCGCCAACCTCACTCCATTTGGTGATCTTGCCAGACAGGATGCCAGTGATTTGAGCCAGGGTCAGGGCGGTGACGGGGTTCGAGAGATGCACCACGAATGCGACCTGCGCCTCACCGATCTGATGCGCCACGAGCTTGGTTGGATCGAGGCTGCCGGGCGTCTTGGCATTGGCCGCCGCGACCTCGGTTTCGAGCGGGGCGGAGATCATCGCCATGTCGGTCTTGCCGGCGGCCAGATCGGCGAGACCGCGGCCGGAACCGTTGGCGACGATATCCAGGGTCTCGCCCGAGGCCCTCTCGATGTCTGCCTTGTGCGGCATCAGGATAGCGCCGGACACGGTGGTGGACCCATGAATGGCGATAGTGCTGGCGTAGGCGGTCGTGCCCAGAGCAACCAAGGCTACGAATGCGGTGGCGAGGCCGAGGCGCGGCATCGGTTATCTCCTGGTGTTGGACTTGTGCGAGACGACCGATTTTCCGGCTAAAGACCTAAGTAACACTTAATGACTCCGTGGCCGGCGTGGCCTGGGCAGCCGGATCAGCACGCGGCCATCGCCGCTCCCCGCCAGGGCCAGCGTCGTCGCGGTGATGAACCGCACCGATCGCGGATCTCCTTGGACGAAACCGACGGTCCCTCGCCACTCATCGCTAATCGTGACGCATTTGGGGCTTGATCCGGCGATGCCGATAAGGGCCTGCGCTCGGGCCTGGCCGAAATGCGCATCGCCGGACCCGCGGCCAACCTTCGTTGAGACTGCGCCTCGAAATGCTACAATTCCGAGGCGGTGGAGCGTCCGAGGGAAGTGGATGATGCCAGCGGCGCTGCACCCCTTTGGGTGCTCGAGTTACACACCGCCGAGCGACAGCAGCGCGGGTCTGCCGCAGCGTTATTGCTTTCCGGCTGATCATGCCAAGTCCGGAAACATGGTGGGTGCGACAGGGATTGAACCTGTGACCCCCGCCGTGTGAAGGCGATGCTCTCCCGCTGAGCTACGCACCCATGCCCGGCGTACGCGTGATAAGCAGCGGCCCTCTCGGGTGTCAAGCTGCCGACATCGGCTGAAGAGGGGGCCAGGCAGCGCCTTGACCTTCTGTTTACCCGATTGCTCCGCCGCCGGCTCGTTTCCCTTGACCCCTCCAGACCTTTCGGCCACACACTGAGGCCCCACTCAACCCCCTACTTTCCGAGACAAACGCGATGCGCGACACCGGCGAATTCCTGTTCACGTCCGAGTCGGTCTCGGAAGGCCATCCCGACAAGGTCGCCGATCGGCTCAGCGACACCGTGCTGGACGCGTATCTCGCAGCCGACCCCTATTCCCGCGTCGCATGTGAGACGCTGGTGACCACCAACCGCGTGGTCCTGGCCGGCGAAACCCGCGGGCCGGAGACCGTCACGCACGAGCTGCTGACGCATCTGACCCGCATGGCCATCCACGACATCGGCTACGACCAGCCCGGGTTTTCCTGGAAGACCGCCGAGATCGACTGCCATTTGCATTCCCAGTCCGCCGACATCGCGCAAGGCGTTGACGCGGTTGGCAACAAGGACGAGGGCGCGGGGGACCAGGGCATCATGTTCGGCTATGCCAGCCGCGAGACCGAATCGCTGATGCCAGCACCGATTTTTTACGCGCACGAGATCCTGCGCCACATCCGCGACCGCCGCCGCATCAACGACGTATCGGTGGCTGGGCTGCTGCCCGACGCCAAGAGCCAAGTCACCCTGCGCTACGTCGACGGCAAGCCGGTGGGCGCGACCTCGGTGGTGGTCTCCACCCAGCATATCGAAGAACTGGAGCAAGCCGAGATCAAGCGCTTGCTCTGGCCGATTGTCGAGGAGACGTTGCCGAAGGGATGGATGTGCCCTGAAGCCGAGTTCCACGTGAACCCGACCGGCAAGTTCGTCATCGGCGGACCGGACGGCGATTGCGGACTGACCGGGCGCAAGATCATCGTCGACACCTATGGTGGCGCGTCTCCGCACGGCGGCGGCGCGTTCAGCGGCAAGGACCCCACCAAGGTGGACCGTTCGGCCGCGTATGCTTGCCGCTACCTGGCCAAGAACGTCGTCGCCGCGGGCCTGGCCGACAAGTGCACTCTGCAGATCAGTTACGCCATCGGCATCGCCCGCCCGCTGTCGGTCTATGTGGACCTGCAGGGCACCGGCAAGGACGTAGACGAGACGCGGCTGGAGAAGACCCTGCGAGAGCTGATGAACCTGTCGCCGCGAGGCATTCGCGAGCATCTGCACCTGAACCGGCCTATCTACGCCGTCACCTCCGCCTATGGACATTTCGGCCGCACGCCGGACGAGGAGAAGGGCACCTTCACCTGGGAGAGGACCGACCTGGTGCCGGCGCTGCAAGCCGCTTTCGGGCGCTAGAGCGTGATGGCGCGGGTCGGACATGTCGGAGCGTGTGGGTGACGCGCGCCCGCCATCTGAGGGTGGCAGCCTAAAGGCGCCGCCGGATCGGTTATATGGCCGGGGTCGCGGTCACAAGCTGCGAGCCCGACAAGAAGTCTTGCTCGCCGTCACGCTGCCTCGCCTGGCCTTCGCGCAGCAGTACGCCACCGACCCGCTCGCCGCGTTCGCGCCCGGCCTGCGCAGGCTCTGGCTGGAAGTGGGCTTCGGTGGTGGTGAGCACGCGCTGGCGCAGATCGCGGCGCATCCCGACACCGCCTTGATCGGCTGCGAGGTGTTCGACAACGGCATCTGTTCGCTGCTGTCGCGCTTGGTGCCGCATGATCAGGAAGCAATAGCGCCGCTACCCGGCAACCTGCGCCTCTGGTCCGATGACGCCCGCGTGCTGCTGCGCCTGCTGCCGGGGGCCAGCCTCGATCGGCTGTTTCTGCTGTTTCCCGATCCATGGCCCAAGGCGCGGCATACCAAGCGCCGTTTCGTGCACCCGGCGCTGCTGCGAGAGTTGGCGCGGGTGCTGAAACCCGGCGCGGACTGGCTAGTGGCCAGCGACGACCCGACCTACCAAGCCTGGGTGAATGAGGTGATGGACGAACAAACGCTGTTTGACGCCCCGCCCCCGGCAACCGCGCGGCCGGCGGACTGGCCGACCACTCGCTACGAGGCCAAGGCGCTGCTTGCCGGGCGGACGCCGCTCTACTGGACATTCGTACGTCGGCGCTAACACAAATGGCTTGGAGACGCGCCACCACGACAAGCATTTGCGCGGCTGGCACCGCGCCAAATGGCCAGGCCGCCGGCACGAGAGAAGGCAAGAGCATTTTCGGGTCTTTTAGAGACAGATATCCAATAATAAGACTGTCGTTTTGTCCCAAAAAAGGACATAAAGCGGCTTAGGACCTAAATGCGTCGCCACAACGGAACCCAGCGATGTTGATCAGACAGACCGAAGACCGCGTGAGCCTCACTTCCGCAAGCAACCCCGATCGTCTAGGACCGGGGCAGCGCCAGCATCTTGCCACGGCTGTCGCCGGGCTTGGATCGATGTGGTCAGTCGAGCTTCACTACGACGTGCTTGGCAAGGCAAGCATCGTCGTCCTGCCCGAGGATCTCGACGATGTCATTGGTCCCACGCTCATTGTTCATGCGGATCAGTCATCCTTTCATCTCGAAGAGCTATGCGGGGATCCCTACCGCACGCTCGGCAAACATCATGCGTGGGAGGATGTTCTCCGCGCGGTTCGGATCAGGCTCATCTGGGAAATGGCTTTCTCAATGACGCTGCACTGACCAATGAGGCGCAATACGGTGTCGCCCGCTGAACTTATCGATCTCGCAAGTTTGGGGAAGCGTATTGCCAACGTGCGCGAGACCTACGGCGAGAGTATTGACATGGCAAATTTGGACCCGGCCTTGTTTGCGGTGCTGCTGGGAGTTCCAGTAGCCGCGTACAACTCCTATGAACGCGGCAAAGCGCAGCCCACGGCCGGTTTTTTGGTTGCCTTGCGCAAGAAAACCGCGGTCAGCCTGGATTGGCTCCTGGACCCCAGCTAACCGGCATTTCTCTCACCTACGCGGGCGACGCCGCCCTGCGGTGGATGGACGAACAGCGAATACGACGTTGACGAAAGGCCCTTTCTTCGAGCGTCCTCGGTTCGTGATTGTGAGTGGATCCCAAATCTCACCACCCGCCGAACCACACGCCCACGCCGTGCACCACGCCGATCGGGGGAAACATCGAGGCCGCAATCAACAGCGGGCCGTGGCCGTTTGCGGCGGAAAAAACGATGGACGTAAGCCATGCCGCGTAGATCAACATCCCGCCAGCCAGCAATGTGACTACCGTTTGCAAGTCCATCGCCCCATTCCTGCGCCATGTCATCGTTCACCTCACGCATTGCCGATGCTCATCGTGACTTGATCAGTGGACGAGTGCCCCGATCGCCGCCAACGTCAGTTTACTGTGATCGGTCAGAACAGCCCGTTCAAGTGGCTGCCAACCAATCCTGGGGGACCGGCCACGCCAGCATCGGGACCCAGTGTCGGGACAATGAAAGCGCGGTGGTCCTGGTCCTGGTGATAGAGCGTCCGGATGGTATCCTGGCGCACCCGGCGCGCAACTCCGGGGACCAGGGAGAACGGGTCATGAATGACGCCCCGAGCGGATCCGGCTATGCGGCGGCCTATGGTGCATGGATGGGCGACCGTGCGACCTGGTGGCAGGCGGCGGCCGAGGGCATTGCCTGGGACAGACGCTGGGACGCGGTGTTCGACCCGGCCTCCGGCCCTTACGGGCGTTGGTTCCCGGGCGCGATGCTGAACACCAGCTACAACTGCCTGGACCGCCACGTCGCCGCGGGGCGGGGCGCGCAGCCGGCGCTGATCTGGGACAGTGCGATGACCGGCCAGATCATGAACTTCACCTACGCGGAACTGACGCTGCGCGTGGCCAAGCTGGCCGGCGCGTTGGCAGCGCTCGGCGTCACGCGCGGCGACCGGGTGGTGATCTACATGCCGATGGTGCCGGAGGCAGTGATCGCCATGCTGGCGACCGCCCGGCTGGGCGCCATCCACTCAGTGGTGTTCGGCGGTTTCGCTGCCGCCGAGTTGGCGGCCCGCATCGCCGACGCGCGGCCCAAGGTGATTGTTTCGGCCTCGTGCGGCCTGGAACCTGGGCGCGTGGTGCACTACAAACCATTGCTCGACGCAGCGATTGCGCTGTCGCCGCACAAACCCGATGCCTGCCTGATCCTGCAGCGCGAGCAGGCACCGGCTGTGCTGATGCCCGGGCGCGATCATGATCTTGCCGATGCCGAGGCAACGGCCGCACCGCATGATCCGGTTTCGGTGGCAGCGACCGATCCACTGTATATTCTCTACACATCCGGAACGACAGGCCGACCCAAGGGCATCGTTCGCGACAATGGCGGGCACGCGGTGGCGCTGTGGAACTCAATGCGGATGATCTATGGCCTGGATGCCGGCGACGTCTATTGGACGGCGAGCGATGTCGGCTGGGTGGTTGGCCACAGCTACATCGTCTACGCCCCGCTGCTGCGCGGCTGCACCACCGTGATGTACGAGGGCAAGCCGGTCGGCACGCCCGACCCGGGCGCGTTCTGGCGCGTCTGCGCGCGGCACGGGGTGAAGGTCTTGTTCACCGCGCCTACCGCCATGCGGGCAATCAAACAGCAGGACCCGAGCGGAAAATTCCGCCACCAGTACGATCTGTCGAAGCTGGAAGCCCTGTTCCTGGCCGGCGAGCGATGCGATCCGCCGACGGCGATCTGGGCGGCGGAGTTGCTCGGCAAGCCGGTGGTGGATCATTGGTGGCAGACCGAAACGGGCTGGGCGATCACCAGCGGCTTCCGCGACTACGGGCTGTTCACGCCGAAGCCCGGCTCCGGCGGGCGGCCCTGCCCGGGCTACGATCTGCGCGCGCTAGATGATGACGGCCATGTGCTGCCGCAAGGCCAGACCGGCAATCTGTGTGTGCGCCTGCCGCTGCCGCCCGGCTGCGCGCCGACCTTGTGGCAGAACGACGCGGGTTATCACGCCGCCTATCTGGCGGATTTCCCGGGCTGGTATCGCAGCGGGGATGCCGGCGTGATCGACGCGGACGGCGACGTTTCGGTGATGGGCCGCACCGACGACATTATCAACGTCGCCGGCCACCGGCTGTCCACCGGACAGATGGAGGAGGTGCTGGCCTCGCACCAGGACGTTGCGGAATGCGCGGTGGTCGGCGCGAAGGACGAAGTGAAGGGCCAGGCGCCGATCGGCCTGGTGGTGCTGAAGACCGGCGTGAACCGGCCGGAGGATGCGATCTGCGCCGAGTTGGTCGCGTTGGTGCGGGAGCGGATCGGTCCGGTCGCGGCGTTCAAGGATGCTCGCGTGGTGGCGCGGCTGCCGAAGACCCGGTCGGGCAAGATCCTGCGCGGGTCGATCCGCAAGATCGCCGACGGCGAGGCCGCGCCGATCCCGCCGACGATCGAAGACCCGACCGCGCTGGACGAGATCAGCCGCGTGCTGGGCACGCTAGCCTCGGCCGGTCCGGCATGACCGGACGCCGGCTGCGCGGCGCGAGGCAGATGAGGGTTGCGGTCGGCGCAGGTTGACCCGATTTCGCCGGCGCCGCACGCTCTACGCGGCAAAAGAACAGCAGAGAGAACGATGCCAAGCGCAACGATCGCGCGGCCGGTGGTTCGCGCGCAGGCGACAAATCGCCGCTTCGTCATCATGGGTCTGCTGTTTGTCACCGTGGTGATCAACTACCTCGATCGCGCCAATCTCTCTATCGCCGCGCCCGGCATCGCCGCAGATTTCCGATTGGACCCGGTGCGGCTCGGCGTCGTGTTTTCCGCCTTCGGCTGGCTTTACACCGGCATGCAACTGCCCGGCGGCTGGGTGGTCGATCGGGTCAACCCGCGCATTCTCTATCCCGTCACCATCTTCTGCTGGTCGCTTGCTACTTTCACGCTTGGCCTGGCCAACGGTATGCTTGTCTTGATCGCGATGCGCGGGGCGATCGGCTTCTTCGAAGCGCCGAGCTTCCTGATGAACAACCGCATCGCCACGACATGGTTCGGCGAGCGCGAGCGGGCGACCTGCGTTGCGGTCTACTGCTCGGCGATGTTCGTCGGCCTGGCGTTCCTCACGCCGGTACTGACCTGGCTGAAGGTCAGCTTCGGCTGGCAGTGGATCTTCTTCGCCACCGGCGTGCTCGGCCTTGTCTGGGCCTTCGTGTTTCGCGCGCTTTACCGTGATCCGTCAGAGTTTCCCGGCGTCAACGACGCCGAGATCGAATTGATCCGCGGCAGCGGCGGTATCCCGGACATGTCGCGCCGCATCGTCCGCCGGCGCCAGGAACGCAGCACGTCGGTGTGGCGAGACCTGGGCATTGTGCTGGGGCGGCGCAAACTGTGGGGCGTGTATTTCGGCCATTACGCGACCGCGACCATGTCCTCCTTTTTTCTCACCTGGTTCCCGACCTATCTGGTGACCTATCGCCACCTGACATTCATCAAGGCGGGCATCTATGGCGGCATCCCGTTCCTCGGCGCATTCATCGGTGTGCTGTGTTCCGGCACCCTGTCTGACGCGCTGGTGCGGCGCGGCTACGATCTGAGTTTCGCACGCAAGGCGCCGCTGATTACCGGGCTGGTGCTGTCGACCTTCATCTTCGGCGCGAATTTCGTGAACGAGCCAGCGCTGATCATCATGTTCCTGTCGATCGCCTTTTTCGGCGACGGCATGGCGACGATCCACTGGGCGCTGGTCTCCACGACCGCGCCGGAGCGGTTGATGGGCTTGGCCAGTGGCATCTTCAACGGTATTGGCGGCATCGCCGGCATCACCGGACCGATCATCGTCGGCTTTCTGCTGCGCGGCGGCGACTTCACGCTGCCGTTGACCTTCATCTCCTGCATCGCCTTCGCCGGGGTGCTGTCGTACATCTTCGTGCTCGGCAAGCTGGAACGTGTGCGGGAATAGGGCGAAGCCTTGGAAGGAGACGTGACTTGAAAATCACCAAAATCGAAGACCTGCACGCCGACGGCGCGTGGACGACATTCTCGTTCCTCAAGGTCACCACCGACGATGGGCTGATCGGCTGGTCGGAATACACCGAGGGCAGCGGCAGCCCTGGCCTGACCGCGGTGATCCACGCGTTGGGAGACGCGCTGATTGGTCAGGACCCGCGCCCTGTGCAGCAGATCGCCTCCGCGCTGTACCAACGCACGGTGCAGGCACCCGGCGGGGTCAACTCGCGTGCCGCCGCGGCGCTGGAGCACGCGCTGTGGGACCTTAAGGGCAAAGCCCTCGGTGTGCCGGTCTACGAACTGTTCGGCGGCCCGGTGCGTGATCGCGTGCAGGTCTACTGGTCGCATTGCGGGTCGTACCGCGTGCGGCACCCCGATTTACTGAAAACACCACCGCTGCATACCTATGCTGACGTGGAACGGTTCGGTGCCGAGGTGAAGGCGCGGGGCTTCAAGGGGCTGAAAACCAACGTGCTGCCGATGGTGAACGGCAAGCTGACCAACTTTCAGCCCGGCTTCGGGCGCACTGCGGGCTTCCCGGCACTCAATCTCGATCGCAGCACGTTGCGCGCTATCACCGATCTGCTGACGGCGTTCCGCGCCGGCGCCGGACCGGAGATGCAGTTGCACCTCGACACCAACTATCACTTCAAGACCGAGGGCTACATTAAGATCGCCAAAGCGTTGGCCGAGTTCGACATGACCTGGCTGGAGCTGGACACGTGGGACCCGGAGGCGCTGGCGGTGATCAGGCGCGCCGCACCGTGTCCGATCGCGTCGTGCGAGTCCGTGGTGGGGCGGCGCGCGTTCCGACCATTCCTCGATGCATACGCGATGGATGTGGCGATCGTCGACGTGATCTGGAACGGCTGGTTGGAGTCGCTGAAGATCGCCGCAATGGCTGAAGCCTACGAGGTCAATGTCGCGCCGCACAACTACTACGGCCACTTGGCGTCAGCGATCAGCGCACATTTCTGTGCCCTGGTGCCGAACCTGCGCGTGATGGAAACCGACGTGGACAGCGCGCCCTGGCGCGATGACCTGTTCAGTGCGCCGATGGTGATCGAGAACGGGGACATGGTGATTCCCAAAGGGCCGGGCTGGGGAATTGATGTCAACGAGACCGGGGTGAAGGCGCATCCGCCGAGGCGTTGAAGCCGCATTTTTCACCCTCACCTTCGGCGCTGGCGTGGTGCGACCTCTTCCGGGACCGCGGCGGACGTTTGAGCCTGCCGCACGATGGCGGCGAGCGACTCGGGATTGCGCAGCGTGATGTCGCGCTGTGGATTGGGCAGCTCGATACCGTTCGCTTGGTACAAATCCCACATCCGCAACATCACGGCGCTGCGCACGTTGGCAGTGCCGTTCACCGGATCGCTGATCCAGAAGCGCAATTCCAGATCGATGGCGCTATCGCCGAAATTCACCAGCAGGCAATTCGGCGGAGGCTCGGCCAAGACGCGCGGCACCTCGCGTGCCGCCTCGAGCGCCAGCCGGATCGCCGTGTGCGGGTCCGACTGGTAGGAAATGCCCACCTTCACGTGCATCCGGATCAGGTCATTGGAATACGACCAGTTGGTGACACGCTGCGTGATCAGGTCCTCGTTCGGGATCAGGAACTCCTTGCCGTCGCGCGTCGTCACCGCGGCATAGCGTGCGTTCAGCGCGTTGACGAAGCCGTAGGTGCCATCGAGCTCGATCACGTCGCCCGGTTTGATCGAACGGTCCAGCAGCAGGATCACGCCGCTGACCAGGTTCGAGACGACCTTTTGCAGGCCGAAGCCGACGCCCACGCCGATCGCGCCGGAGAACACCGCGAACGCCGTCAGGTCGATGCCGATCGAGCCCAGTGCCAGCACAACGGCGAGCACCACCAATACCAGCCGCGTGAGCTTGCCCGCCAGCACGCGCATCGCCGGGGCGAGCATGGAAAGACGATCGAGCCGGTGTTCCACCAGGCGGGCGACGGTATGGGCGACCCAGATCAGCGCCGCCAGCGTGATCGCGCCTTTCAGCACCAGCAGTATGCTCAGGCGGAAATTGCCGATCGGGACCGCCATCGCGTCCATCAGGTTCACCACCGGTCCGATCAGGCCGGCGATATTCAGCGCGGCGATAATCCATGCGGCGACCGCGAAGGCGCGCGCCAGCGCCTCGTTCTGCACCAGGCGCGAGGAGAGACGGATCAGCACCCAGACGAGGACGAGGCTTTCCGCCAGCCGTAGGAGGTCGGCCCGGGAGCCCGCCGCGTTGAACGCGAGGCGCGCGAACCACACGACCAGCAGCAGGAGGATCGCCGGACCGGCGCGGGCAAGCGCCGAAGCGACTGGGCGCAGCGGCCCGGGCGAAAGGCGGTCGGACTGCCAGAGCAAGGCGGCGCGCAACGCTCGGGCGGTTGGCAAGACCGCCAGCAGCAGGACAGCAAGGCACGCCGCCTGGGCGAGCGTATCCGGCACCAGGATCGTGTAGCGGACCCAGGCCGACACCTGCGCCAGCGCGTCATGCCACGGGATATCAGAGAGCGCCCAGTTCATGCGGGGCAAGAAGGCGCGGCCAAGGCGGCGGAATCAGGGCCGGCGGTTCATATTTCCGTTAATTGGCCTCCGTCGGACGATCAGGTCGTCGCGTCCGGAGCGGATCGGGCAGACTTCAGACCATCACCGCGGAGATTGGCGATGTCTTGCAACACGTCGAACCAGACGGGGCACCCAGCGAAATCGCGAAGGCTGTCAGTAGTCAGTAGAAAGCCCAATATGTTGCGGCCACCAACAGTTCAGGGTTGATGGATGTTTCGTAGTCGGCATTGCCCCAGCCGAGTGGGATCGACCGCGCGGTCGCTGCGATCAAACCCCCGCCAGCGCGGCGAATTCCGGCTGGAACACAAGATCCGCGCTCGCCTGGCAGCGCCGCACATAACGATGTTCATCCGGTCCATAATCCGCCACCGCATTATGGATGGTACGGATGTTGTCCCACAGCAACACGTCACGCTCGGCCCATCGATGCGCGTAACGGTATTTCGGCTGAAGCTGATGCGCGAACAGCAACTCCAGCAACGCGTCGCTCTCCGCCGCCGGTATCCCATCGATCCGCATCGTATACCCCGGATTGGCATACAGCAGCTTCCGCCCCGACAGCGGATGCACCAGCACCACCGGCTGCGACACCGGAGGCTTCCGCGCGCGCTGCGCTTCGGTCAGCCTTGCGCGCGTGGTCGCCTCGCCGCCACGCGCCCGCATCATCTCCCAGAACTTCTCGAAATCATGTGTCGCGGTCAGCGTCTGCAACCGCGCCTGCAACTCCCTCGGCAGATCGTCGTACGCCGCCGCCATGTCGCAGAATTCGGTGTTGCCGAGCACGCGACCATCGCGCCGCGGCACTTTCAGCGCATACAGCACATTCACGAACGCGATGGTGCGGCTGAAGCTCATGTCGGTGTGCCAATCCTGCCCGGCATCGCCCAGCCCGATTGGCTTCCCACCCTCCGTCATGTTCGACAGAATCATCACCTCGGGCTGGCCGGGAACCTGGAAGGCGCCGGAGACATGCACCTCCAACTCGCCGAACCGCCGGCTGAACGCTGCTTGCGCCGCCGGATCAAGGTCCTGGTCGGGAAAGCACAGCACGCCATGTGTGGCGATCGCGCGCAGCACGAACCCGAACGCCTCATCCGTCAGCGGCCGCGCCAGATCGAGGCCGGTGATCCGCGCCCCCAACGCCTCGCCGGTCGCTATCACGTCGGGCATGTTGGTTCCTCCTGGCACGGATGAAACGCCGCTGGCACGGCCATCGCAAGTTCAGTTGCAGATGGCACGCAGCGCGGCCCACTCGGCGTCCGAAAACGGCGGCGCGCCAGCCGTCGAGCGTGTGGCCAGGGCACGGCGCTGTTCGGTCGGCGGATGCGTCGCCAGCCAGGGAATGCCGTCGTCATGGTCTTCCAGCGTCTCCATTCGCGCAAAAAACCTCCCAAGCCCGTCGGCCCGCAGTCCGGCGCGGCTGAGATACTGCTGCGCCGCTGCATCCGCCGCGGCCTCCGCACGGCGGCTATAGGACAATGCCAGGAAGCCCTGTGCCAGGTTCGCGGCACCGCCCAGCGTGTCGTTCCAGCCCAGCGCCGCGGCAACCATACCCAGTCCCATGCGCCGCAACAGCAACGTCGCGGGATCGCGATGCGCGATGTGGCCCATCTCGTGCGCGATTACGCCGGCAACCTCGGCGCCGTCGTCCGCCTCGTCGATCAGCCCGCGCATCACCAGGATGCGGCCGCCCGGCAGCGTGACGGCATTGACCATCGGATCATCGAGCACGGCGATGCCGACTTGCCGGTCGATGCCGCCAGCTTGTCGCAGCCGGGCGACCAGGATGTCGAGGGCACGCTGTCCGTCCGGCCCGGTGCACCGGTGATGATCCCGCGCCGCCGAACGTTCCACCCACGACCCGAGATGGTCTTCCCAGGCGGCCGGCAGCAACACGGCGACGATCCGCGGCAGCAGGTCGAGCAGCAGGGCGCCGCCCACCAGCACGGCGATCAGCGCGCCGACCAGTGCAATCCAGTGCCGCGGGCGCCATAGCCGCGGCGGCGACAGGCGGACACCGGCCCTGGCCAACATGTGGAGCAGCGCGGGATCCTCGGTCAACAGCCGCGCCGGGGCTTCGCCGCACGACAGCGTGACAATTCCGGACCGGTCGGGCCGGTCGCGCGCGACGATGCCGGCGATCGGCCAGGTGGCCAGCACGATCCCATCGTTTGTGCTGATCAGCAGCGCATCCGCTGCGAACCGCGGTGTCACCTCGTGCGCGGCGGCACGCGCACCGTCGAAGAACCGCGCCATCGCCGGGCAATGTTCAGAACATGCTGCCGTGATCGAGCATTTGCAGCATGCCCTCGCCGGTGCGCGGCATGGCGAGCGAGCTCTGCCGCAGCGCCGCTTCATCCAGCGTGCCGGTCACCAGCAGCGTTCGGGCGAGGAAGCGGGCCGAGCGATGCACCACGATCGGCAGGCCGAACCCAAGCGTGAACAGTGAGATGAGCGCATTGCCCAGCACCAGCCATAGCAGGCCGCGTCCGGTGACGAGGCTGCCGAGGCTCAACGGACCAAGCGTGGTGTTGCCGATGATGTGGCGGCCGAGCAGCGCCCAGTACCAGCAACTCATCAGGGCGGAGCCGATGCCGAACAGGATCGCGCCGACGAACCCCAGTAGCATCGCGTGCTCGATCGTGTGGATCAGGCGCGGGTCCTTGCTGTCGGCACCAAGCAGCGGCACGATCGACGGTGCAAGGTCGGCCCACAACACGCCGGCGATCAGCGCAAACAGCAGCAGGGTACCGACCAGGGTCGCCAGGTACGGCAGGTAGAGCCGGGCAGCGCGCCCGCGGAAGGCGAACGCCGCGCTGCCGAACCGGCTGGCATTGATGCGGCGTTCCGCCAGGCGCACCTGCGTCCAGGGAACCAACTGGAACAGCGTAAACGGCAGCATCAGGGCATAGAGAAAGCTCCGCACTCCGTAGCGCAGTGCGGAACCTTGCATGCCGCCACGGATGCCGCACCATACCGTGCGGCTGAGTCGGTAACGCTGCGCCGAGAAGCGCGCGGCGAATGCCAGGATGAAGATCGTTACGTACAACGCCAGAATCGGCAGCACGCCAAGCCCCGGATAGAGCTTGCCCAGCAGGAAGGCCAGAAGGCCGGCGGCAAGGCCGAGACCAAACAGAATGCCAATGGCCATCAGCAAGCCGAGAAACAAGTCCATGCCGCGGCCGGTGTATTCGAAGCGCTCGTTCCGGAAGCGCATGTGCGACCAGAGATAGCGGCGGTAGCGGGTAATCGCCCAGCAGCGGAAGATGCCCAGCGTAATGATGGTGAGCAGCAGGTTGATCAGGAAAATACCGTATAGCTCGCCGATACTGCCGTCGTATTGCAGTGCGTGTCGTGGCGCGGTGGCGGTTGTCTGATCCATCCGCGGAGGTTCTCCGGCATTATGTTGTGCTGGCAGTCCGATTGCGCAAGTGTAGCGGATATCAACTCCGTAGCGCAACGGGATTGCCGCCCGCGTAGCCACGTTGCCCCAGGAGCCGGCCAAGACTCAGCCAGCCACGACCCAACCAGCCACCACTCAGCCAACCAAGGCTCAGCCAGCCAATAGTCAGCCGGCTGATGGTTAGCCGGCTAGTTGTTACCAAATAGTTGCGGAGCGGCAGGTTTGGCGCGGCCGGCATGTCTGCTAGCATCGCCGCATGGCAAGACTGAGCGTCAATCTCAACAAGGTCGCGCTGCTGCGCAACTCGCGCCGCACCGGCGTGCCCGACCTGCTGCACTTCGCCCGCATCGCGCTGGATGCCGGCGCGATGGGCATCACGGTGCATCCTCGTCCGGACGAGCGGCATATCCGCGGATCGGACGTGCCGGCGCTGGCGGCGCTGCTGCATCCCATGCGCCCGCGTATCGAGTTCAACATCGAGGGCTACCCGGACGAACGCCTGGCCTCGATCCTGCGCGACACGCGCCCGGAGCAATGCACCCTGGTGCCCGACGCGCCGGATGCCTTCACGTCCGAGGAAGGCTGGAAGCTCGACGCCGCGCAGATGCACCTTGCGCGCCCGGCGATCGTGGCCGCCAAGGCGCTCGGCTGCCGCGTGGTCCTGTTCATCGACCCAGATCCCGAGGTCCCCGCCCGCGCGCGGGACGCCGGCGCCGACGGGGTGGAGATCTACACTGGCAGCTACGCCGCGGCGTTTCACGCCGGCACCCACGCCAAGCTGCTGGCCGCGATCGGCGAGACGGCGCGGCGCGCGCACGACCTGGGTCTGGTGGTCAATGCCGGGCATGACCTGAACCTGCGCAACATTCCACCGCTGATCGAGGCGGCGCCGTTCCTGGCCGAGGCCTCGATCGGCCACGAGCTGACCGCGGACGCACTGGAGCACGGCTTCGCCGCCACCGTCGCAGCGTATGCCGCGGCGCTGAGCGTACCCACACCGTAGGCCGCAGAGCTACTAACAACTACTCCCCCTCCCCTTGAGGGAGGGGGTTGGGGGGAGGGGTCGCAACGGCACCAGTCCTTCAATGGTGTGCCGCTGCCAATGTGTGCCGCTGCCAACAGTGTGCCGCACCTACCCCTCCCCCCAACCCCCTCCCTCAAGGGGAGGGGGAGAACCCACAATACTCACCCCACGCCACCCCGTCGCAGCTCCCCCAGCCGCGCCAGCGCGGCCTCATCCGACAGCACAGCGGTCCGTTCGGCGCGTGTCAGGCCGGCCCACGCCTCGTCCACCGACAGGGCCTCGTCCAGCTTGGCACGGCCAACCAGGAGTGCGACATCCACCGGGTCGATCCGCGGCCGCCGTGGCGGCGGCAGCATTCGCCGATGCGCGGCCAGCAGTCCGGCATCGTCCAGCATGCGCGCGACTGCATCGACGCCCGGCCCGGTCTCGGCAACCCTGGCCAGGTCCGCCGCCCGCACCAGCACCGGCGGTGGCTCCACCTCCTCCGGGATCCGCAACAGCCCCAACCGGCGCAGGGCAAGTCCGGCGCGCCGTTTTCCGGTCAGCGCGGCGAGCGGCATCGCCAGCGCCAGCCCCAGCACCACCGGCAGCATCCACAGCGCCAGATAAGGTGACACCGCCCACGCGATTGCGCCGAGCAACAGCCCCAGCACGGTGTGGCGTCGATAGCGGCGAACGACCTCCCGCAGGCTCACGCTGCCGTCATCTCGCCGCTGGGTGCTCCAACCCGAAGTCGCGGCCGAGCAGGATCTGGCACACATCGACCGACTGGGTCAGCATCACCATTGGTGCGATCAAGCCGGAGATGATCGTCTCGATCAGCACACTGACCAGCAGGCGGACACCGCCGCCGCAGCCCCGTCGCTCGCGTCGATGCAGCAGCACGGCGATAGCGCCCAGCAGCTTCGGTGCCAACAGCAGCGCCATGGTGCCGACGAACATCCACATGGCGCGCACCGGGTCGATCACCGGCCATTGCGGGAACAGCGACTTGCCCACCCCAGGGAAATAATTCGGCGGCACGAAACGCGCCCGCAGCGCGATCAGGATGCCGGTAAGCAGGAACAGCAGCCACAGCGGCGCGGTGAGGTAGGAGCCGATGCCGGTCAAAAGGTGCAGCCGGCTGATCCACGCCAGGCCGCGTGCCGGCAACACCGCGACGTGCTGCAGGTTGCCCTGGCACCACCGCCGATCGCGCACCGCCAAATCCAGCAGCGAGGGCGGGCTTTCCTCGTAGCTGCCGGCAAGGCCGGGTACCATGTGCACGGCCCAGCCGCCGCGGCGGATCAGCCCCGCCTCGACGAAGTCATGGCTCAAGATGTGGCCGCCGAACGGCTTGCGGCCGCGCAGTTCCGGCAGCCCGGCCTGCTCGGCGAAGGCGCGGGTGCGGATCAGCGCGTTGTGGCCCCAGTAATTGCTCTCCGCGCCGTGCCACCAGGCGATGCCGTGCGCGATCAGCGGCCCGTAAACGCGGCCGGCGAATTGCTGCAGGCGGGCGAACAGTGTGGTGCCGCCGGTGATGACGGGCAGCGTCTGGATCAGACCCGACATCCGGATGGCGCTCCATCGCCGCGACCAGGCGCACCAGGATCTCGCCGGTCATCACGCTATCGGCGTCCAGGATCAGGAACTGCGGATAGGCACCGCCGAACCGCTGCATCCAGTCGGCGATGTTGCCGGACTTGCGGGCGGTGTTCTGCGCACGGCGGCGATAGAAGATCCGATCATGGCCGCCGGTGCGCTGGCGCAATGCCAGGAAGGCGGCCTCCTCGTCGAGCCACACCTCCGGCTCGACCGTGTCGCTCAGGATGAAGATGTCAAACGCGTCGGCAGCGCCCAGGCCGCACAGCGCTTCGTCGATCGCCTGCAACCCTGCCGTCACGCGGGACGGCGACTCGTTGTAGGTCGGCATCAACAGCGCGGTGCGGGTCGTTGGCAGCGCGAGGTCCCGCTCTATCAACCGTCTGCCGCCGCCGAGTATCAGCGAGACGAAGCCGGCGAGCGCGCTGGTGAACGACAGGGCGATCCAGGCGAACAGCGCCAGGAACAGCAGCAGCATGAAGACCGTGAGCGGGATCAGCCCGTTCGCCCCCAGCACCAGGTACATCTCGTACGTCGCCGGCCACGCTCAGCGCGGTGGCGCCGCCAATCACCAGCAGGCGCCGCAAGCCAATGCCGCGCGGCGACGAGGCAGGCCGAGCCGATGCGGCCGGCGCGATCCGCAACGACTGCGTCGGCATCGCCAGCGGCGTCTCCTGCGGCAACGCCCGGAACGCCGGCGCCCCGGCGGCACCCGGGCGAGTATCGCTAGGGCGAGTATCGCTGGGGCGAGTATCGCTGGGGTGAGCGTCGGTCAGGCTGGTGTCCATCGATAGATCCAGGTTTCGGTCAAGGGCTTGCCGTCGCCGGTCAGCCTGGCATGCAGCTCCACGAGCGTGTTGTTCTGCGGATCCAGCTCGAGGCTCACCCGCCAACCGCCGATATCGGGCAGGGCCTGGGCCACCGCGTTGACGATCTGCCCCTTGGTGCAACCGCTTTCCAGTGTCGGCGGCGCATCCGCTTTCCATTCCTTCAGTGCGCCGCCCACGAAGTCGAGGACGAACAGCCGGTTCTTGCCGGTCAGCGACTGACCGCAACGTGTGGCGACCACCAAGGCGACCGCCCGATCTCCGGGCGGTGTCCGGCACCAATGCAGCCGATAGTTTCGATTGTACTCACCCTTCGCGCGCAACGGGTCGTGCGGGCGCCAGAAGGCAACGATGTTGTCGTTCACCTCTTGCTTGCTGGGAATCTCAACCAGCTCGACAATGCCTTCGCCCCAGTCACCGATCGGCTCGACCCACACCGATGGACGGTTTTCGTAGCGTGCCTCCGCGTCCTGATAGTCGGCGAACAACCGCTCACGCTGCAGCAGGCCGTAGCCGCGCATGCTCCTGTCGGTGAAGGCGCTGACCTGCAGCTCGCGTGGATTGGCGAGCGGTCGCCAGATATGCCCATCCTGCCCGATCTGCAGCGCCAAGCCTGACGAATCGTGCACCGCGTTGCGATAGTCATCGAATCCGACGCGATCGTTGGCATCGAACACGAACATGCTGGTCAGCGGCGCCAGGCCGGACGCGGCGATGTCGACGCGCGGGTACAGCGTGGTTTCGGTGTCGAACACGGTGTCGGTCCCGGGGCGGATGGTGAAGCGGAACGCGGCGGCCGCGCTCTGGCTGTCCAGCAGTGCGTGTATCACGACCGAATCGCTATCCGCCGCCGGACGCTCCAGCCAGAATGTCTTGAACAGCGGGAATTCCTCGCCGGTCGGGTCAGCGGTCTTGATCGATAGGCCGCGGGCCGACATGCCGTAGCCCTGACCCTTGGCGACGGCACGGAAATAGCTGGCGCCGAGGAACGCGCAGACCTCGTCGTAATACTCGGGGCGATTGAGCGGATAGTGCAGGCGGAAGCCGGCAAAGCCGACATCGCCAGTCGGCGCCTTGACCTTGTCGAAGGTGAACAGCTCGGGGCGGTAGTGGATCGGCGTAGCGCGGCCGTTCGCCACCTCGAAGACGTCGACGCGTTCCTTGTAGAGAAATCCGCGCGAGAAGAACTCGGCGGTGAAGCGCAGCTTTTGGTCGTGCCACAGCGCCTGTCTCGGATCGAACCGGATCGAGCGATAAGCTTGGTAGTCCAGGTTCTGCAGTTCGGCGGGAAGCGCGGCATCGGGTGCCTTGTACGGTTGCTCCGCCAACTGGCGCGCCATGTCGCGCACTGTGGCGGCATCGAACGGAGGCGGCTGCGCCGGCGCGCCATGGGCGGCAGGCGCCGGGCGAAGCAACCCGGCCAGCGACAGGAAGGCGCTTCCGCGCAGCAACATGCGACGATGCAACACGTGGTTGGCTCCGGCTTGCTGGTGGGTATGAAACGCTTCCAGTGAAACCAGCGAATACTGACGAATTGTGGCGGGTCTAAGCACGTTGGTGTGAGTGCCGGGGTGTGAGGCTGGGGTGTGAGCGCTGGGGGTGTGAGTGCCGGGGTGTGAGGCTGGGGTGTGAGTGCTGGGGGTGTAAGCGCGGGCAAGTGCGGGCCGGTTCGAAGGGTAGGTTCGGAACAGGCGCAGTCCCAGCAAGCCGCTGATCACGGACACCGCCGGCAGCGCGCTTGCCCCGAGGGTCGTTGCGCAATTTCGCAAAAACCACGGCAGCGGCGACCCGTGCCCGTCCTTCCCAGGGTCGTGCCCACGCCCGTGCCGAACCCGGCGAGAGGGTCGTTGCGCAATTTCGCAAAAACCAAGTCCGCCGCGACCTCTGCCCGTCCTTCCGCTGGGTGGTGCCCCGGCCCGTGCCGAACCCGGCGGGAGGGTTGTTGCGCATTTCGCGAAAACCACATCCGCCGCGACCTGTGCCCGTCCTTCCGCTGGGTGGTGCCCCGGCCGGGGTCGAACCCGGCGGGAGGGTTGTTGCGCATTTCGCGAAAACCACGTCCGCCGCGACCCGTGCCCGCGCTTCCCCGGATCGCGCCCCGGCCCGTGCCGAGCCCGGCGGGAGGGTCGTTGTGCGATTTCGAAAACCCACGTCCGCCGCGACCCGTGCCCGTCCTTCCGCTGGGTGGTGCCCCGGCCCGGGCCGAGCCCGGCAAGAGGGTCGTTGCGCGATTTCGCAAACCCACGTCCGCCGCGGCCTCTGGCCGTCCTTCCCCGGGTGGTGCCCCGGCCCGGGCCGAGCCCGGCGGGAGGGTCGTTGCGCGATTTCGCAAACCCACATCCGCCGCGACCTATGCCCGTCCTTCCGCCGGGTGGTGCCCCGGCCCGGGCCGAGCCCGGCGAGAGGGTCGTTGCGCGATTTCGCAAACCCTCGTCCGCCGCGGCCTTTGGCCGTCCTTCCCCGGGTCGCGCCCCGGCCCGGGTCGAACCCGGCGAGAGGGTCGTTGCGCAATTTCGCAAAAGCGACATCCGCCGCGACCTCTGGCCGTCCTTCCGCCGGGTGGTGCCCCGGCCCGGGCCGAGCCCGGCGAGAGGGTCGTTGCGCGATTTCGCAAACCCACGTCCGCCGCGACCTCTGGCCGTCCTTCCCCGGGTCGTGGCCTCGCCCGTGCCGAGCCCGGCCCGGGCCGAGCCCGGCGGGAGGGTCGTTGCGCAATTTCGCAAAAGCCACATCCGCAGCGACCTCTGGCCGTCCTTCCCCGGGTCGCTACCTCGCCCGTGCCGAGCCCGGCGTGAGGAGCCAGCCCCGGCGGGAGGGTTGTTGCGCAATTTCGCGAAAAGCACCCGCGCCCCTGCAATCGGCGCCTACTCGCCACATCCAGCCCCCAAGTCGGCCACTCGCCCCTGTGGGACTGCACCATGTCAGGCAACACGCAAAACTGGACCAGGGGCGACATCCAAAACTGGACCACCCAGGTTGCGAGGACGTTGTGCGCTCGGGTGCTGGCGCAGGTTTGTCCAGGTAGTCCACAGTCAGCCAGTGCCGGCGCTCCGCGCGAAGCGCCATTCTGCCCTTCCGTGCTCCGACCGCAGCAGCAGGCATCGGAACCGCAAAGACCGCAAACGGCAGATGCCGTGGCGCCACCGGGCCGGCACCAGCCCGCCGCCCGCTCGGATGATCGGCGTTCATCGGCGGCAAGAATCCTTGCTCGCCTCGGCAAACCGCCGGCCGCCCGCCAATGGCACGTCGCCCGGCCCGCGCACAGCCGCGGAGGACCCAGCCCCAGCCGAAACAACGGTCCCCGCCCCTCACTCCTCCCCAGCCGCCGCAGCAGCACGAGACGCCGGCGTCAGCATCTCCAGCGGCGCCACCGGCCCGGTGTACGTATACCCAAAGAATTCCCGCCGCTCCGGCTTGGTCATGTTCTCCCATCCCGGGTATTTCCGCGCCGCCCGCTCATCGGGCACCCAGGTCCGCGCGTAATCATCCTCTTTGTACTTGTAGACCCGCCGCGGCCCCGGCTTCACCGGCAATGCAGGCTCACCCGCCGCCTCGCGGCGCAGCCGCTCGATCTCCTCGTTCATCTCCGCGTCGTCGATCTCATCGATCCAGCGGATGATCTCCGCCGGCTCGTCCTCCACCGCCGCCTTGCCCCCGCGCGCCGCCTCGGCCGGCCGCGCCGGCGCCTGCTGCATCACCGCCGCCAGCACCGCCGCCGCGTCGCCCCAGTCGCGCGCCGGCGCCGCCGGCTGCAACCGAAGCTGCTTCAACGACCGCATCGCCCCGGCCATCACGCGCACCAGCGCCGCGGCGCTGGCCCGCTGGCGCAGCGCCTGCACCGCCGAGGCGTCCGGCGCGAACGCCAGCCGGCAGGCGTCGACCGCCCCGGCCTGGGTGGCGATCACCGTCACCGCCAGCATCGTCTGCAGCGCATCGCGCGGGTCCAGCGCCTCGAGCCTGTCGAGGCCGCCCTGCACCACCTCCTGCCAGGCGGTCTCCGGCGCGTCGGCCGGCGGGCGCGGCAGCGTCAGCACCATGCCGCGCAAGTCCTGCGGCGAAATGGTGTACGGTGGTTTGGCCGATGCGGCGGTGGGGTCGGAGTCGGGGGATGGATTGGACACGGCTGCGGTTTCCTGGGGTTGAAAGTCTAACCGGCTCGCGTAGCATGAATAGGAAAAGAAGTCCATTATTATATCTAACACCGGAGCGTGGGTGTGTTCGGTGCAATGCGTCAGCCTGGCCGCCGCCAACCCAATCTCGCGGGACCAATCAAGTGGTCTGGTACCCAGCACGACGATCCGACCGATTGAACCGTTCCGCGCCGCGGTTGGGGGTAGCGGCAATAGCGTCGGTTCGCGATCCCCGATGCAAACCCTGTGGCGCCGCAAGGCAAGCAAGAATTTTAACGCAGATGAAGAAGACGATGCACGCAAAACACGCCGATGATTTGGCGTGGTTCGCAGGGCCTGGGGTTGCGCGTTTGATTCCGAGTCGTGTACGCTAGCGCGACGCGCATTGTGCACGGTGAACGCGAAGCTGATCGCGTCCCCGAAGGCTCATTCAGGCTGGCGCCATCGGCGTGTTTTGCGTGCATCGCCTTCTTCATCTGCGTTAAAATTCTTCCTTCGCGATGCCGCCAACGGGCGACTACGGAAGTTCGGGTTGCACACAGGCGTGGTTTCCCTTGGGGCAAGTTGGACTGACCAGTATAGCACAATGCAGCAGCAAGTTATAGTTACTATACTTCACTTATCCGGCCAGATCCGAACGCCCGCAAACGATGCAACCAAGCACAGCGTTTCCAAGCAACGACTCAGCGCTCCGGTCCCACCTTCGGGCGGCTTAGCCTGCGATCTTGAGCAGATCGTATGGTGCCCCCAATTCCTGATCAGCCTCAGAACAGGCGCAGCACCAGGAACCCCCCGACCACGCCCGCCGCCAGCAGACTGGTGACCAAAGTCAGCCGCCGCTCGATGAAATCGCGCACCGGCGCACCGAAGAACCGCAACAGCGCCGCCACCGCGAAGAACCGCGCGCCGCGGGTCAGCGCGCTCGCCGCCATGAACACGGCGAAGTCGAAATGCGCCGCGCCGGAGGCGATGGTAACGATCTTGTACGGGATCGGCGTCAACCCCTTGATCAGGATGATCCACAACCCGTACTGCGCATACATCGCCTGGAACGCCGCGAAGCGCGGGCCGTAGCCGTAGAACGCAATCAGCGGGCGGGCGAGCTGGTCGAATACCGCATAGCCGATGAAATAGCCCAACGCCCCACCGGCGACGCTGCCGATCGTGCACACCAACGCCAGCCGCCAGGCGCGATCCGGCCGCGCCAGAGCCATCGGGATCAACAGCGCGTCGGGAGGAATGGGAAAGAAACTGGCCTCGGCAAAGGCGATCGCCGCGAGCCACCAGGGTGCGCGTGGCGAAGCCGCCAGCGCCAGCGTGCGCAAGTACAGACGACGGAGCATGCGAGCCTCCTACACCGGCCACCGATCACTGACCACCGATCACTGACCACTGAGCACTGACCGCCGCCCCCTGACCACTGGCCACTGGTCGACCGGCAAGCTGCGCCGTATCCTCCTTGACCCTTCAACGACGCCGAGGAACCGCATGCGCCGCGTCGCTATCTGCCTGCTCGCTCTGCTGTCATGTGCCGGAGCGCTCCCGACCCGAGCTCAATCCCCGGGCCTGCCGCCACATGCCTGGCTCTTCGGCACCTGGATCGGCGGCCTGTATCCCCCGCCGGTGACGCTCAGCGCGGAGCAGTGCCTGGCCCTGCCGGTGGTCATCTTCACCCGCGACGTGGCAATGCGCGCCGTCCTTACCGACGTGACCTACGCGCAGCGCCAGATCGAAACCGTGCGCGCGACAGCGACCGGCGCCGAGTTCCGCTTCGTGGCACCGGTCCAGCCCGCCGCCGAGGGCGGGACGCTGTTCGGGCCTCCAGGCGCCGCACAGGAGGTCGGCTTCGGTTGCGAGACGGCGGACGTGCTGCATGTGCAGCGGCAAGGCGAGAACCAGATCAGCTTCCCGCGTTGCGCGGACTTCCCCTATCCGCTGATCCGCTGTCCGGGACACTAAGGGCGCAGGCGCAGGCCGAAACAAGACCAGGAAGGCACCGTCCGCCATGCCCCAGACCGTCGCCCGCCTGCTGGCCGAAAGCCTGGAGGCCCACGACATCGACCAGCTCTTCTGTGTGCCCGGTGAGAGCTATGTCGGCCTGACCAGCGCGCTGCTCCAGCGTAACACCATCCGCATGATCGTCTGCCGGCACGAGGCGGGTGCCGGGTTCATGGCGGTGGCCGACGGGCGGCTGCGCCAGCGCGCGGGGTGCTGCGTCGTCTCGCGCGGTCCCGGCCTGTCGAACGCGATGGTTTCGCTGCACTCGGCCTATCACGACGCCACGCCTATCGTGATGCTGGTCGGCCAGGTGGAGCGCAAGGATTTCGGCCGCCTGGCGTTGCAGGAGCAGAACTATTCGCGGCTGCTGTCCGACGTCACCAAGCTGGTGATCGAGGTCAACGAGCCCGAGCAGGCCTCGGAAGCCATCGCCCGCGCGTTCCACATCGCGGAAAGCGGCACCCAGGGTCCGGTCGCGGTGATCCTGCCGGAGGACATCTTCGACGAGGAGACCGACGCCGAACTGGACCAGCCGCGCCCGCGCGTGGCGGCCGGGCCGCGCGCCGAGGACCTCGATCGGCTGGCGGCGATGCTGGAACGGGCAGAGCGTCCGCTCGTGCTGGTGGGCGGTGCGCTGCTGGCCGACGCGATGTACGACAAATCGGTGTTCGCCGACCTGAACAGGCTGGCCGAGAATTGGGTGCTGCCGATCAACCCGACGCATCGCCGGCCGCAGCTGTTCGACGCGATGCATCCGAACTACGGCGGCTACATGGGCATCCGCGTGCCGCCGGCACTGATCGCCGAAATGAAGCGCGCCGACCTGATCGTTGCGCTGGGCGAGCGAATGACCGACACGGTCAGCCAGGGTTATACAGTTCCCCGCCGCGCCACAGCCGCAGTTGCCGTTCGTGCATGTCTGGCCGGATGCCAACGAGATCGGCCGCGTCTGGAGCCCGGACCTTGGCCTGCCGTGCAGCCCGCATGAGGTGATCAGGGCGCTGCTGAAGCGCGGCACGCCCGACGGCGCGGGCAAGCGGCGCGGCTGGGTGGACGGGCTGCACGCGATCCATCGCAGGCTGTTGGCCAAGGAGTGGGACGCGACGACCGATGGCGTGAATTTCGCCGCGATCGTCTGCGAGGTGGACAAGCACCTTGCCGACGACGCAACGGTGACCACGGACGCCGGCAATTTCGGCAGCTTCGTCCATCGCTATATCGGCTTCCGGCAGGGCCAGATCTTCCTGTCCTCGGTGGTCGGCGCGATGGGGTCCGGCATGCCGATGGCCGTCGCCGCGGCGCTGCGCCGGCCGGGCAAGCAGGTGGTGGCGTTCCTCGGCGACGGCGGAACATTGATGATGGGCAACGAGATCGCCACCGCGTGCCAATACGGCGTCAATCCGATCGTCGATCATCTCCGACAACGGCATGTATGGCACGATCGGGATGCACAGCTATGTGCGCTATCCGGAACGACCCTTCATGGACGGCACGCGGCTGACCAATCCGGATTTCGCCGCCTGGGCGCGGTCATTCGGCGCCGAGGGCATCACCATCCGCGACGAAGCCGAGGTGAAGGACGGCATTGCACGCGCCTTCGCGGTGAAGACCAGGCCGGTGGTGGTGCACTGCCTGACCTCGGCGATCCAGATGAGCGCCTGGCGCCGCTACACCCGGACGGAGACGCTGCCCTGATGCGCATCGCGCTGATCCACGCGCTGAAGCACTCGATCGCGCCGATCGAGGAAGCGTTCGCGCGGCTGTGGCCGGCGGCGCGGCTGGCCAATCTGCTGGATGATTCCCTCTCCGCCGATCTCGCCCGCGACGGCGTGCTGACGCCAGCGATGACGGTGCGATTCCTGACCCTGGCGCGCTACGCCAAGGCCAGCGGCGCCGACGCCATCCTGTTCACCTGCTCCGCCTTCGGACCCTGCATCGAGGCTTGCGCGCGTGAGTTGGCGCCGATGCCGGTGCTAAAGCCGAACGAGGCGATGATCGAGGACGCACTGGCGCTGGTTGGACCGAGTGGCTGGATCGGGTTGCTGGCAACCTTCGCACCGACGCTCGACTCGATGCCGCCGGAGTTCACCACGGTCGCTCCCGGAATCGCTGTCATCCCCAAGCTTGCGCGGGGCGCGCTGGCCGCGCTCGATCGCGGCGACGCGGCGGCGCATGATCGGGCAGCGGTCGATGCGGCGATGGCACTGCGGTCGTGTGACGTGATTGCGCTGGGCCAGTTCAGCCTGGCGCGGGCCGCGCAGGCGATCGCCGCGGCGACTGGCCGACGGGTGCTGACCACGCCGGACTCGGCGGTGAACAAGTTGAGGCGCCTGCTTGCAGAAAGCTGAACCTTGGGCGGAGATGGGATGATGGACATTGATGAACTGCGCGGCACGCTGCATTTGGCCGAGCCGCCGGCCGGGCTGAGCCTGGCGTTGCAAACCCTGTGGTGGGACGCCAAGGACAACTGGACGCAGGCACACGAGTGCGCGCAACAGGACGAGGGCAAGACGGGGTCCTCGGTACACGCCTACCTGCACCGCAAGGAGGGCGATCTGTCCAACGCGCGCTATTGGTACAACCGCGCGGGCCGCTCGCCTGCAACGGGAACGCTGGACGCGGAATGGGAAGCGCTGGCGCGGGAACTGCTGGCGGCCTGATGCGTCTAGCCGCGTAGAGCCGTTCCAGCAAACCGCGGGCGAAGCCGCTTGCGGGGACCTCGCCGCCGGCGGGTCGACGGTTGCGACGTGCACGTGGTGGTGGGCACGTGGTGGGTGCAGTTCAAGATCGAGCCAAAATAGACGAAATTCACCGTTTCTTATCGATGCGATGCGCTGATGGTCCGGCGGTCGGCAAAAAGTGACGGCAAGACCAAATCCTTAGCTATCGATCGGACTCGAACATGTCCCTCACCATCAGTAGTACCACGGCGGCCGACCAGGCGACACCAAGGGCCGCACCGGCTCCAAATGCGGCAACAGTGGCATCCGCCGCTACCGGAGCGGTGGTCAGCGGAGCCGCCGGCAAGCCGGTATCGAGTGGAACCGCCAGCGCGCCGGCACCAAGCGGATCCGCCGGGGCATCGACCACACAACAGCAGGCCGCGCTGAAGCAACTACAGGCCAAGTACGTCTACGACCAAACGCACGGCGTGGACGCCCGTACGATCTCGGCTCTTGGCAAGCAGATCCTCGCAGCCGCCAAAGCGCTCGGGCAAACGGTAACGCTGCCGCCAGCGCCGGCGAGCTCAGCCGCGGCGCCCGCAGCAACTGCCCCGGGAAAAGTCAATGTGACGGCCTGATAGCAACGGCCCTAAACATTGACGCACGGGACGCTACCCCCACGTCATGCCGGCGCAGGCCGGTATCCACGACTTGCCTTCGTTGCAGCAAAGAAACTCGTGGATACCGGCCTGCGCCTGCACGACCGGGGGGTAGCACCGAAGAGTCGATCATTCGGCCGCCTGGCATAACCCGTGAGGCGGAAGGCGCTACGCTGTTCCGCCCTTGGTCCTACGGAGTCAGATACCGTGCCGTCAGGTGGGCCTGGAAATCGGCCGGGTCGAGCGGCTTGCCGGTCGCGCGCGCGCAGCAGGTCGTTGAACCCCAGCAGGCTGCCCATGCCATGCACCTTCGCGCGCAGCCAGCCGATCAGCGGCGACAGATCGCCCTTGCCCAGGGCCGCATCCAGCGCCGGCAACGCGAGCCGAGCCGCAGCCATCAACTGCGCCGCCGCCATCGCACCCAGCGTGTAGCTCGGGAAATAGCCGATCGCCCCGTCGTACCAGTGGATGTCCTGCAAGCAGCCGCGTGCGTCGTCCGGCGGCGTCAGGCCCAGTAGCTGGGCAAACCCATCGTTCCATGCGCCCGGCAGGTCCGCCACCGTCAGGTCCCCGGCAATCAGCGCCTGCTCCAGCCGGAAACGCAGGATGACATGCGCCGGATAGGTCATCTCGTCGGCATCCACGCGGATGAAGCCGCGCGACACATGGCGCCACAGGCACCCCAGATTGGCGGGACGATACGGCGCCGCATCACCGCCGAACGTCGCGTGCAACTCGGGCCCGAGCCAGCGCCAGGAACGCATCCGAGCGGCAGGCCTGCATCTCGACGATCAGCGACTGGCTCTCGTGCGCCGCCATGCCCGCGGCCTCGCCGACCGGCTGGCGGGCGTAATCCGCCGGCAGGCCACGCTCATACAGCGCGTGCCCGGTTTCGTGCACGACGGCGAGGACCGCCTGGGTGAAGTCGGCCTCGTCATAGCGGGTGGTGATCCGCACATCGGTCGGCGTGCCGCCGGAAAACGGATGCGCCGACCGGTCGAGCCGCGCGTGGTCGAAATCGAGACCCAGCCGCTCGGACAACCGCCGGCACAGCGTCTCCTGTGTGGCGATCGGGAACGGGCCGGCAGGACGGATCGGGGCAGGCTGGCGAGCCTGCCGCGCTTCCACCTCCGGCATCGCGCGTTGCAGGAAGATCTCATAGGCGGCGAAGACCGGCGCCACGTCGGCGGCGCCAATGCCACGCTGGTAGCCGTCCATCAGCGCATCATATGGTGCCAGCCCGAGCGCCGGCGCCAACGCGGCGGCCTGTTCGCGGACCAGCCGCAGCACCTCGGCCAGATGCGGCCGGACCAGTGCGAAATCGGAGGTCCGGCGCGCCTCGCGCCAGACCTTCTCGCACGCCGAGTTGGCGCGGGCCTGGGCTTCCACCAGATCCGCGGGCAGGGCGGTCGCGCGGGTGTGGGCGTGGCGCATCAGGTGCAGATTGGCGGCGCGCCACGGATCCGGATCAGGCCCGGCTGCCTCGGCCGCTGCAAGGTCGTCCGCCATCTCCGGTGCGGTCAGCATTCCGTGCGCCAGTCCGGCCAGCACGGCGAGTTGATCGCCGCGGGCTGCGCCGCCGCCCGGCGGCATCATCGCCGCGGCGTCCCAGCCCAGCACGGAGCCGGCCTCGCCGATCGTGGCGATGCGCGTGAAGCGGTCGGCCAGTCGTTCATAGGCGGTCATTCGCGTGCGGCCTTCCTTGCCCAAACGGTGAAGATGACCACCAATGCGGCCGCCAGGCCATACCAGGTGATTGCGTATTGCAGATGATTGTTCGGCGGCCGAGGCAGGTGGTCGGCCGGAATCGGCAACCCTTCCGGTGGCGGCGGACCCATCGCAATCAGGATGAACGGCGCGACGCGGTCCAGGCCGAGCGCCGCACCGATCGCCGCGCGGGTCCAGCGTATAGAAATGGCGCCCGGCGACATCGTCATGGGCGGGAGAACATCCCGGCGTGTCCGCCTGGTGGACATAACCGGCGATAGTGACGGCCCCGGCGGCTGCGCCACCGGGGCAGTGACGCTTGATCGGCACCCAGCCGCGATCGACCAGCAGCGGCGGCGCGCCCGTCGCGTTGCAGCGGCTCGATCAGGAGCGCGCCAAGCTCGGGGCCGGCGCGCGTGTCGCGCACCTCGGCGGCATACAGCGCCGACAGGTTGTGCAGCAGCGTGCCGGTGACCGCGACTTTGGTGAACGGCGCCGGGATCGACGCCCCGGCCCGGCTGGCAACGACCCGGCTGGCAGGGGAATTGCCGGCGCCGCCTCGGCCCGCGCGATCTGCGCCAGGATGGCTTCCTTCCACGCCAGCCGCCGCACCTGCCAGGTGCCAAGGCCGAGCAGCACGAACAGCATGACGACAGTCATCAGCGCCGGCCCGATAAGCTTGCGGATTGGCAACCGCCCTCCTGAACGTTGCCCGTTCGGCAACCGCTCTCCTGAAAGTTGCCCGTTCGGCAACCGCCCGCCCGAAAGAGGACCGGCAGCCCGGGTCACAATCCCATCTCGGAGGCTCGGTGCCGGTACTGCAGGGCGACCAGCGCCGCTTTCGCCGGCCGCATCATCAGGATCGCTGCCGGAAAGGTAACCGCCGGCCACAACACCACGTGCACCCAAAGCGGCGGGGAAAAATGGAACTCCACCCAGAAGGCCAGGATCATGACGATGGCGCCCAGCACCAGGATCACCCCGACCGCCGGCCCGTCACCCGCGTCGTGCGCGCGCAAATCCAGCCCGCAGACATCGCAACGTTCGCGCACGGTCAGCACCCCGGAGAACAGCTTGCCGCGTCCGCACCGCGGGCACCGGCATCGCAAAGCCGCTTCAAGAACCGAGGGCGGCGGACTCCGCCACCAGGCAGATCAGCCAGCGACAGACCGGGCTGGCGCCCCACCAGTAGATGCAGACTGAACAGGAACAGCCAGACCACATCGACGAAGTGCCAGTACCAGGCGGCGGCCTCGAAGCCGAAATGCCGCTCCGGCGTGAAATGCCCGGCGCGGGCGCGGAACCAGCAGACGATCAGGAAGCAGGTGCCGACGATCACGTGGAAGCCATGGAAGCCGGTCGCCAGGAAGAACGTCGAGGGATACACCCCGCCGCCGTAGAACTTGAACGGCGCGTTGGAATACTCGATCGCCTGGCACATGGTGAAGCTCATGCCCAGCAGGATGGTCAGGCCCAGGCCCCATGACCAGGCCCTTGCGATCGCGCTCCAGCAGACAATGATGCGCCCAGGTCACGGTGGTGCCGGACAGCAGCAGGATCATCGTGTTCAGGATCGGCACATGGAACGGATCGAAGCTGTGGATCGTGCTCGGCGGCCACACCGTCTGGCCGTTGCCCTGCAGGTCCGGGAACAGCGCGAAATTGAAGTAACGCCCAGAAGAAGGCGACGAAGAACATCACCTCGACTGGAGATGAAGAAGATCATGCCGTAGCGCAGGCCGAGGCGAACCACCGGCGTATGCAGCCCGGGCGTGCGGCTTTCCTTCATCACGTCGCGCCACCAGAAGAACATCGTGCCGAGCACCAGCACAGCGCCAAGCAGCAGCACCAGGTAGTTGCCGAAATGCGCGGCGAGGATAATGCCGAGCACGGTGCAAAACCCACCCAGCGCGCCGACGATCGGCCACGGGCTGGGGTTAACCAGGTGATAGGGGTGATGCAGGCCGTGACCTGCGGGAACCGTGGCGCCGTGCGCGTCGCTGCTCATGCCTGATCCATACTCATATTGACCGGGGAAACCGCCCCGGCACGGCTCACGCATCATCGCGAAATCGCCCGCCCGTTCAAGGGTGAACGAAGGAAGGCCCAAACTCCTCCCCCTCCCTTGAGGGAGGGGGTTGGGGGAGGGGTTCGAGCGCGAGAAGCTTCGGTGCGGCCCTGGCTCCGACCCCTCCCCCAACCCCCTCCCTCAAGGGGAGGGGAAGTCCTGCCTGGCCTTCCTTTGGCTCACTCATCGCGTCACAACCGGGCCAGTATACGGTCCGACATGTGGCCCTGCCTTGGCCAGTGCGCCGGTTTTCGCCGCGTCGGCCAGGGTGCGGAAGAACGTGTAGGACAGCGTGATCACATGCACGTCGGCGGTGTTGGGGTCCGTGGCGATTGCCGGGTCGACCCAGAAGCTGACCGGGAATTCCATCTGCTGCCCGGGCGCGAGCGTTTGCTGGTTGAAGCAGAAGCAGGCGGTCTTGTGGAAATACCTGCCGATCTTGTCGGGGGTGACGTTGTAGAGCGCGATGCCTGTGACCGGCGTCTTCGCCTCGTTGCGGGCGGTGTAGAATGCCACCTGCTGCTCGCCGAGCTTCAGCGTCACCTTTTCCTGCTCGGGTGCGAACCGCCAGGGCAGGCCGGGATTCACGTCGGCATTGAACCGCACCGTGATGGTGCCGGCGGCGACCCCGGGCGACCCCTCCGGCCCGATCTGCGGCGTGCCGCCGTAGCCGGTGACGGCGCAGAATACGCGATACAGCGGGATCGCGGCGAACGACGCGCCGAGCATGGCCAACGTCACGCTCACCAGCGCAACGGACATCCACAGGTTGCCAGGTCGCCTGTTCATCGCGCCCTTGGCCAGTTTCACCAGGGTGATTGCATAGAACAGCGCGGACAAGCCAAGCAGCACCACCAGCAGAGCCCAGTTGCGCGCGCGGCGACGACGCGCAAGGTCCTTGGCTGCGTCTCGCGCCGTTGGCCTGCCATCGTCGGTGTCCATCCCGGCCTCATCCAACCAGCCGGTCGACCGCGAGCGCGGCGAACAGCACGAACAGATAGATGATCGAGTATTTGAATGCCGCCCGCGCCGGCGCGTCGCTGGTCAGGCTGACCCCGGCCGCATCCTGCCGATCGCGCGCCACGCGCCAGACACAGACCAGGAAGCCGGCACCCAGGACCGTCGCGGCTGTCGCATAGAGTGGGCCGGAGAAGCCGATGCCCAGGGCGCCAGCGACAGCGGCACCAGCAGCAGCGTGTACAGCACGATCTGCCGGCGGGTTTCCTTCGCGCCCGCCACCACCGGCAGCATCGGCACGTTGGCGCGGCGATAGTCGTCGTTCGCCCACAGCGCCAGCGACCAGAAATGCGGCGGCGTCCAGAAGAACACGATCGCGAACAGGATCAGCGGCACCAGGTCGACCGAGCCGGTCACCGCGGCCCAGCCGACCACCGCCGGGAACGCGCCGGCGGCGCCGCCGATGACGATGTTCTGCGGCGTGCGCCGCTTCAGCCACATCGTGTAGACGAACACATAGAAGGCGATCGACAGCGCCAGCACCGAGGCGGCCGCCAGGTTGATCGCCAGGCCCATCATGACCACCGAGGCGACCGCCAGGGTGACGCCGAAGCCCAGCGCCTCCCCCGGTGCGATGCGTCCGGCGGGGATCGGCCGGTTGCGGGTTCGGCGCATCAGCGCGTCGATGTCGCGGTCATACCACATGTTGATCGCGCCGCAGGCGCCGGCAGCCGACCGCGATGCACAGCACCGCGGTGAACGCCAGCACCGGGTGCAAATGCCCCGGTGCCACCAACAACCCGATCAGCCCGGTGAACACGACAAGCGTCATCACCCGCGGCTTCAGCAGCGCAAACCAGTCGCTCAGTTCGGCTTCCTGGGTCAGGGCCGCGGACGCGTCTGGGTGCGATAAAGTCCGGCCGCTGTCGGTAACGCTGGTCATACGCGGGCAGGTCTCATGCCGGGCGGGAGGTGTAGGTCTTCTCCCCCTCCCCTTGAGAGAGGGGGAGAAGGGTGTGCACCAAAATCGCAATCGCCGGACATACGCAAGCCTTCGCCAATCCCCTAGCTAATCCGGGGCAGTTCCTCGAACGTATGGAACGGCGGCGGCGACGACACCGTCCATTCCAGGGTCGTGGCACCTTCGCCCCAATAATTATCGGCCAGATGCTCCTTCGAGGTGAAGGTCCGGAACACGACATACAGGAACACCAGGAACGCGGCACCGCCAATAAACGCGCCGATCGAGGACACAAAGTTCCAGCCGGCAAATGCCTCCGGATAGTCGGGATAGCGGCGCGGCATGCCGGACAGACCCAAGGAAGTGCTGCGGAAAGAACGTCAGGTTCACCCCGACGAACGTCATCCAGAAATGCACCTTGCCCCAGAACTCGGGATACTGGTGCCCTGACATCTTGCCGATCCAGTAGTAGAATCCCGCAAAAATCGAGAACACCGCGCCCAGCGACAGCACGTAGTGGAAATGCGCCACCACGTAATAAGTGTTGTGCACCACCTCATCGATGCCGGCATTGGCCAGCACCACGCCGGTGACGCCGCCGAGGGTGAACACGAACAGGAAGCCGATCGCCCACAGCATCGGCGTCTTCAACTCGATCGAACCGCCCCACATCGTGGCGATCCAGGAGAAGATCTTGATCCCGGTGGGCACCGCGATGACGAACGTTGCCGTCATGAAATAGGCGCGGGTATCCACGTCGATGCCGGAGATGAACATGTGGTGCGCCCACACCACGAAGCCGATCACGCCGATCGCCACCATCGCGTAGGCCATCCCCAGGTAGCCGAAGATCGGCTTCTTGCTGAAGGTCGAGATCACGTGGCTGATGATGCCGAAGCCCGGCACGATCATGATGTAGACCTCGGGGTGGCCGAAGAACCAGAACAGGTGCTGGAACAGCACCGGATCGCCGCCGCCGGTCGGATCGAAGAACGAGGTGCCGAAGTTGCGGTCGGTGATCAGCATGGTGATCGCGCCGGCCAGCACCGGGATCGACAGCAGCAGCAGGAACGCGGTGACCAGGATCGACCACACGAACAGCGGCATCTTGTGCAGCGTCATGCCAGGCGCGCGCATGTTGAAGATCGTGGTGATGAAGTTGATCGCGCCGAGCAACGAACTCGCGCCGGCAAGGTGCAGCGCGAACAGCGAGCAGTCCATGCCGATCCCAGGCTCATAGGTCGCGTTCGACAGCGGCGGATACAGTGTCCAGCCGGTGCCCGACTCACCCAGCATCAGGCCGGTGAAGATCAGCACGAACGCCGGCGGCAGCAGCCAGAAGCTGATGTTGTTCAGCCGCGGGAACGCCATGTCCGGCGCGCCGATCATCAGCGGCACGAACCAGTTGCCGAAACCGCCGATCAGCGCCGGCATGACCGAGAAGAAGATCATCAGCAGCCCGTGGCTGGTGACGATGACATTCCACTCCTGCCCGGATTCCACGATGTGGTTGCCGGGGACCATCAACTGCGCGCGCATGATCTCCGACAGGATGCCGCCCACCAGGCCGCCGATCACCGCGAAGCCGATGTAGAGCGTGCCGATGTCCTTGTGGTTGGTGCTGCACAGCCAGCGCAGAAAGAACCCCGGCTTGTGCCCATGCGCGTCATGGCCGTACGAGCCGGGACCATGGGCGTCATCGTGGGTGGTGGTCGACATCTTCAGTCTCCTTCGCGCGCCGCTCGCCGCTTCAGCGCTGAACCTGTGCCGCCGCCAGCAGGCTGAACGGCTTGCCCCCGGTTACCTTGCCCGCCGCCACTCCTGCCGATGTTGTCCTGGCAGGTGGGGTCACCGCAGATGCTGGCAAGGCCGATGGGGGCCCGGCAGAAGCCACAGCCGGGCTGCCGGCATCGGCGAACTTGGTCTTCGCTTCCACCAGCCAGGCGTCAAACTCCTGCGGCGTTACCGCGCGCACCACGATCGGCATCCGGCTATGGTTGGTGCCACATATCTGGTTGCACTCGCCAATATAGATGCCGGGCTTGTCGGCGCGGAACCAGGTCTCGATCGTGCGGCCCGGGATCGCGTAGCGTTGCACGCCGAGCGAAGGCACGAAGAAACTGTGGATCACGTCGGTGCTGGTTTCCAGCACGCGGATGTTCTTGCCCGCCGGCACCACCAGGTCGTTGTCCACTGTCAGCAGCCGAAGCTGACCCGGCTTCAACTGGTCATCCGGCACGATGTAGCTGGAGAAGTCGATGTTGCCCTTGTCTGGGTAGCTGTACTCCCAGTACCACTGGTGCGCGGTCACCTTTACCGTCAGGTCGGCATCCGGCGTGCGGTCCAAGTAGTAAACCAGCCGGAACGACGGGATCGCCATCACCACCAGGATCAGGATCGGCACCACCGTCCAGAGAACCTCAATGACGGTGTTGTGGCTGGTCTGGCTGGGCGTCGGGTTCCGCTTGGCGTTGTAGCGCCACATCACCCACAACAGCAGCCCACCGACGAACAGGGTGATCAGGGTGATGAGCACCAGCACTTCGTCGTGCAGGTCGATGATCTCGGTTTTCAGCGGCCCGCCTGACCGCTGCATCCCCATTTCCCACGGGCGTGGTGCGTAGACCTGTTGGGCCAGTGCCGGCGTGATCAAGCCGAGTGCGGCGACCAAGGTAGCAATCAGTGCGGCACACTGCCGCCGGAAGCTGCGCATCAACCCGTTCATCCCGCTCACGTCTCGCCCCGGCCGCGACATGGCCCGGCTTCTGGGCTGTGGCCTACCGGACGATCAGCCTCAGATCAAGGTCTCCCGCGGCGACGAATTTTTCCCCGCATGGTTTCCGCCGTGCTGGTCAGACGACATTACACACCGGCGGCTGCGCCTGATCTGCCCGAGCGCCGATGTTGTATGGGCTGTGATATCTTGGCGTCTTGGCGCCTTGGCGGTTCAACTAACGCGGCGACCGTTACGGCTAACGTGGCAACCGTGACGGCGCGAAGCACACGGACAGCACAGTCCACTGCGCGCACCGCACCGCACGACTTGCGTGATCACCGCAAAATCGACGACGCAAGGCCCTAGTTCGCCAGCCGCACCAGCGTGAAGATCCCAAACGGCGGCACCGGCACCGCTTGTGCCTGCGCGCGGTCGGCCGGGTTCAGCAGCGCGTCCATGGCGAAATCCGGATGCCAGCCCAGCGCGCGGGAGGCCGGCGCCATCGCACGCTCGACCCACCACCGCGGGCCGGCTTTCGCGGCGAAATGGTTCACGAACAAGATGGTGCCGCCGGGGCGGACCACCCGGCGCATCTCCGCCAGCAGCCGCGGCGGGTCCGGCACCACCGAGGCCACAAACATCGCCACCGCGATATCGAAGCTGGCGTCGCCGAAATCGGTCGCCTCGGCATCCATCACGCGCAGTGACTCGACGTTGCGCAAGCCAACCTGGGCCACCCGCTTGCGGGCCTGGGCCAGCATTTCCGCCGACAGGTCGATGCCGGTGATCCGCTTTTCGGGCAGGTAGTGCGGCAACGCGAGGCCGGTTCCAACCCCTACCTCCAACACGCGGCTGCCTGTGTGATGGTTGGCCAGCGCCACCGCGCGACGGCGGGCGATCATCGACACCCCGCCAAACGATACGTCGTAGACCCCGGCCCAGCGCCGGTAGGCGTCACGGACGGCGTCGGCGTCGAGTGCTGGGCGCGGGCCGCCGCCATCCGGGCCGGAACCGCGACGTGATCGCAGCAGCGTGTGACTCATACCGGGCGGTTCCCTTCCTGAGTCTGCCTAGACAACCGCCGCGCATCGCGCAAGCCTTCAATGAGACGCACGCGTTCCGACCCCACCAGGCACCAGCCAGATGGTGGCTCGGATCGTACCAATTCCGACCGGCGGCCGGCCCCTCACGTATCGGCTGCCCGGGTATCGGCTGCCCGGGTATCGGTCCCCAGCAGGTCCGGAGAAGGCCGGCCAGCAGCAAAGTCAGTCGGACGGACTGAGATTGACCGCGGCCGAGCGGCCGTTCTGTTGCTGCTCGACCTCGAAGCCGACCTTTTGTCCCTCGTTCAAGCTGCGCAGCCCGGCCTTCTGGACTGCGCTGATATGGACGAAGATATCCTTGCCGCCGGTATCGGGCGCGATGAATCCGTAACCTTTGGTCGGATTAAACCATTTGACGGTGCCCTTGGGCATCGACGTGCTGCCTTTCTGCCTGCGGGTGCGCATCAGGCGACACCCTGAGTGAACAGGGGCATCCCGACCTGATGTCCAACTTCCCGTCAGGAACGCCCATCCCTTTGGCAGGTGCCTGTCCTCGTTGACGTGCGGGACCGCGTGACTACCGAGGCGGACGATACCCATCGCGCCCCCTTGCCGCAACAAATCCCTACGTGTCGGCGCGGTTTTTGCAGCTGCGAAGGGCGGTCCCAGCGGGCCGACGGCTGCAAAGGACGCTCGCTTCGGCAACCCGCACACGGACCGGCCAACTCAATGGTCAGCCCTGTTCGCGTCTGATACCAGCGGCCCGAAATGATGACTTTTCCATCATTTCGGGCCGCTGGTATCGCGCGCGGGGTTGGCGGGGCGGCCGCGCGCGAAACCAAAACTCATACCGGCGGCCCAACACCGGCCGAACGGTCAGGAATTAGGGCCGCTGGTATGACGCCCTGGGATCAACCGTTGCGATGAGCCCGTCAGCGTGCCGGTATCAGGCTGCGTCCTCGCGCCGGTCGCGCACCTTCACGTAGGCCAGTGCCGCGTGCTCGACGCAGTATGGCTTGCCGGGCATCGACTCGGCGTCACAGAAATGGAACTCGCGCGTGCCAGGCTCGCCAATCGGCCAACAGCAGGCCACCAGGCGGCCATACGGGCGCGGCGCTGGCGCGGCTACGCGTACCTGCACCGGGGCCGGCACCGGCCTGGGCCGCACCGGCACGACGCTGTGCATCAGTGCCGCCAGCGGCTGGGCGCTGGACAGCGGCGGAAGTGTCGGCCCGACGGTGCGGGGCACGGACCGGCGCGGCTGGCCCGAACTGGGGCCGTCCCGGCGTATCGGCGACGGTCGCGCCGGCAGATCGAGCCGATGCGCCTTGCCCACCACGGCATTCTTCGACACACCCAACCGGCGACCGATCTCGGCAGTGGAAAGGCCATCTGCCCACAGCCCGCGCAGATGGACAATCGTCTCCTCACTCCACTCCATTTCGTGGGTCTCCTGACTATGCGACCACAAAATATGGTAGTGGGACATTTTGCGGCACACAACAGGAGAATACGGTCGGACCACAAAAACTTGTGGAAAACTCGCGATTCGATCACCAGGGGTTGATTCTCGGGCGATACCGGGAGGCGTTTCCGGGTGCGGTCGGCACGCTCGGCGGCCAAAACCGAGACGCGGGTGGCGAATAGTCGGCCAAAAAGCAAGGTCCACCACGACGACACGAAGAGCACGAAGAAGGCAATCCATGGCGCTGCGCGCGAAGCGCTATCAATTTCCTGCTTCGTGCTCTTCGTGTCTTCGTGGTGGACCTTGCTTCCGCAGGTCGGACGTCCCCGCCGCTTGCGATGACCCGAAGGTGGTCCGCCTCACCCCGGAATAAAGGCTTAGAACAGCAGCCCCTTCTTCAGCAGTCCGTGCACACCCTTCTCGCCATTCACCGTCTGGGTGACATGGAAATCCACCGCCAGCGAGCAGAACTGATACGCCTCGTTGCGCGACAGGTTGGAGCGGCTGCAGATGAAGGCGATCATCTCGCGCAGCGCCGTCTTCATCGCCACGTCAAGGTCCTCGTGCATCCCCATGCTGATGAAATGCGTCGCTGTCTCGGCCCGCGGATAGGCCAGCAGTGGCGCGCGCGCACCACCGCCCTTATGCAGGGTCAGGGTAAACGTGCCGGTCAGGCAGATCTCCAGCGCGTTGATGCAGACCTCGCCGTCGCCCTGCACGCCGTGGCCGTCACCGGCGGAGAAATTCGCACCCGCGACCCACACCGGCAGGAACAGCGTGGCGCCCTCGCCGACCTCCTTGTTGTCCATGTTGCCGCCATGCGCGCGCGGTTCCTTGGTGGAAATGGTGCCCCAGTCAGGCGGCGGTGCGACCCCCATCACGCCGAAAAACGGCGCCAACGGCAGTTCCGTTCCCCAGGGCAGCTTGGCAACGCGGCGCGTCTGGTCGATCGGGATGTGGCTGAGGAAGCGCTCGGGGAAATCCTCCGGCAGCGTCCCCATCAGCGGGCGGAAGCCGCAATAGCCCCAGTCGGCGCCGAATTCGATTTTGTCGATATGGACTTCCAGCATGTCGCCGGGCTGCGCGCCGGCCACCGCGACGGGACCGGTCAGGATGTGGCCGCCGACCCTGGGCGGGTTGGCGGCATGCAGCGCGGCGAGTGCCGGTGGGATGGTCAGGCCGGAGCCCGGCGGCGGCATCACCTCCGGCCCGCCGGAGACGCATTGCAGCACGACGGTGTCGCCCGACTTGACGGTGATCAGCGGCGGGTAGGCGGCGTCAAACGTGCCCCACCGGACGGTGGTCGGGGTCGGCGTAAGGCGGTGCGTGGCCATGCGATGCACTCCGTCAGGGGAACTGACGCAATGCTCCTGGATTGGCGCGTCGCGTCAAGCGCCGCCGCGAGGCTCCCCGATCGCCGCACCGCGTCAAGCGGCGTCGCGCGCGTGCGCCTTCGCGCCGGCCTGGGCGCTGGTGGCCTGGGCGCCGGGGCCCGAGATCGTGCCGGCCGGCTTGTCCGCGCTGGCTTCCATCGAGGCGTCGTCCGGCTCCGCCATGTGCTTCTTGAACGACTTGATGCCCTTGGCAAAGTCGCCCATCAGTCCGCTGACCTTGCCGCCGCCAAACAGCAGAAGCACGACCAGCAGCACCACCATCCAGTGCCATATGCTGAAGCTACCCATGGTTCCTCCATGCGGGGCGGCGGCCGTCCAGCCGCGATCTTCCCCGCCGAACACGACATGGCGCGAGGCGCGGCATGATGCAAGCGATAATGGCCCGGCGATGAGGCGTGGGGCGATGAGGCGTGGGGCAATGAGGCTGGGCCGATGAGGCTGGGGCAATGATGGGCGGGGGGGCGCCCACCGTCAGCGTGCTGATGACGACGTGGAACGGGGCGGGCTTCATCGCCAACAGCATCGCCAGCGTGCTGGCGCAGGACTTTGCTGATTTCGAGCTGATCGTCGTGGACGATGGTTCGACCGACGACACCCCGCGCGTGCTGGCAGAGATCGGCGATCCGCGGCTGCGCGTGTTGCGCCAGGCGGTGAATGGCGGCGTGGTGGCGGCGCGCAATGCGGGCTTTGTCGCGGCGCGCGGGCGGTATGTCGCGGCGCTGGATCATGACGATCTGGCCCATCCGGAACGGCTGGCGCGCCAGGTGGCGTATCTCGACGCGCACCCCGCGGTGGTGCTGCTGGCGACCGAGATTGAGATCGAGGCGGCCGGGCGGCGGCGGCCACCGGACCATGTGCCCGGCGGCGACCCGGCGCTCATCCGCTGGCTGCTGCATGTCGACAATCCGCTGACGTGGTCGTCGGTGATGTTCCGGGCCGACGCGGTGCGCAGGCTCGGGGCATTCATGCGCCCGGAGTGCGAGTTGGCGGACGATTTCGACCTGTATCATCGGCTGCTGGCGGTGGGCGAGATCGCGCGGCTGAACGAGGTGCTGACCGTCTATCGTTGGCACGCCAGCAACACGACGTATGGGCGGGAGGACGCGCTGAACGCCAATGCAGTCGGGGTGCTTGCGGCAGCCTATGCGCCGCTGCTGGGACAGGACGCACACGACGCGGCGACGCTGGTGATCCGGCACTTGTCGGATCGCAAGCCGGTGCGGGACGGGGCGACGCTGGGACGGCTCGGTTTGTACCTGACGCGGCTGCTGGCGGGGTTCTGCGCGCTGCATGGGATCGACGCGCGGCAGCGGGCGGCGCTGGCGCACGTGACCGGAACGATCTGGTGGCGGTGCGTGCGTGCTGCGGGGCGCGCCGGTGCACCGTCTCTGCTGGGGCACTACCGCTTGTGTCCCGACCTGGCGGCTGCGTTCCAGCCGTGCGTGTTCGATCGGATTGCCACCGCGCTTATCGGCAGCGTGCGCAAGGTGCGCTCCGGCGCCCGCTTGTAGCGGCAAGTCACTGCGAGTGAGCGGAGCGCCGGTCCACGATGTAGGCATCGACATCAAACATCTCCCCGGACGCCTGACGCGCTGCCAGCAATGCCTTGCGGAGCGTTGATCGCGCGACCGGTCGACCCGCCTCGATCGCGGCCAGTGTTTTCTCATGGACGCGGATCGGTATCGGTGTCGCCCCGGCTCGGGGCGCCTCCGCTACCTCGTTCCAACGTGGGCAGATGAAAAATGCCCGATCCTTCTTCCTGGCCATTTCCGCGTGCTCCGAACCGATGCTTGCCACCGCGCCGGACGCCACCTGCAAGGCAGCGCCCGGGGTCAGCGGCAGACTTGTTATACCAGCGGCGGTAAAGATTGACCCACCGGCGCTACCCACTT
>CAWGZJ010000027.1:0-195525 GCA_963826975.1 uncultured Alphaproteobacteria bacterium
TGCGGCAGTGTTCGGGTTCAGGGCGCATGTGTGGTTTTGAGGCTTCGGCGGCCGTCCCGGATCACGTTTGGGTGGCTCACTGGTGCCCACGACATTGTGAAGCACGGATCAGGCACGTTAAGGGGCTTCCGTCAGCCCTCGCACCCAGATTTGGGCATATGGCGTGGCGGTCGAACGCAAAGCCGATCCGCGCGATGGCGACTGTCCTGGTCGGCCCGCGGCATCGGGACCGACGACGTTATGCTTGGGAGGTTACGCAATGAACGCAACCGGGAAGCTGCACGATCTGGGCCAGAGCATCTGGCTCGACAATATCACCCGCGATCTGCTGAGCAGCGGGACGCTTAAACACTACATCGACGAGCTCTCGGTGACCGGGCTCACCTCCAATCCCACGATCTTCGACCACGCCATCAAGAACAGTACCACGTACGACGACACGATCCGCCAGAAGGTGCGGGCGGGCCGATCGGGCGAGGACCTGTTTTTCGATCTGGCGCTGGAGGATCTGACCCGGGCGGCCGACCTGTTCAAACCCATTCACCAGCGCACCGACGGCGTCGACGGATGGGTCTCGCTCGAAGTGTCGCCGCTGCTGGCGCACGACACCGCCAGCACGCTTGCGGCGGCCAAGGCCCTGCACGACAGGGCCGGGCGGGCCAATCTCTTCATCAAGATCCCCGGCACGCCGGAAGGCTTGCCCGCCATCGAGGCGGCGATCTTTGCCGGCGTCCCGGTCAACGTCACGCTGCTGTTCTCCCGCGAGCAATACGTGGCGGCGGCCGATGCCTATCTGCGCGGCGTCGAACGCCGCATCGCGGCCGGGCTCAATCCCGACGTCGGATCGGTCGCCTCGGTCTTCGTCAGCCGGTGGGACGTCGCGGTCGCGAGCAAGGTGCCAGCGGCGCTGGTCAACCGTTTGGGTGTCGCCATCGGCCAGCGTACCTACAAGGCCTACCACGACCTGCTTGGCTCGGCGCGCTGGCATCGCGCCGCGAATGCGGGCGCGCGCGCGCAGCGGCTGCTGTGGGCCAGCACCGGCACCAAGGATCCAAAGGCCTCCGACATTCTCTATGTCAAGGCGCTTGCTGCGCCGTTCACCGTCAACACGATGCCCGAGGGCACCCTCAAGGCTTTTGGCGATCACGGCGAGGTGGGTGACATCATGGCGGCCGACGGGGGCGACGCCGAGGCAGTGCTTGCGAGCTTCGCCAAGGCGGGCATCGACGTCGACGCTCTGGCGACGCAACTCCAGGACGAGGGAGCAAAATCCTTCGTCGAGTCGTGGAACGATTTGATGTCGTGCATCGAATCGAAAAGCGCGGCGACGCGAAGGGTCGGCTGAGCGCCGAGACACTGGCGCCGCGCGGGGCCCAGGATCAACTTTATCGGATCAACTTTATTGGGGGACACGGCCGATGACCGTCGCACCGTTGCGCAAGCGTTCCGCCTGGATGGCTCTGCAGGACCATCACCGGAAGATCGAGGGGATCCACCTTCGCCAGCTCTTCGCCGAGGACGCCAAACGTGGTGAGCGCCTGGCCGCCGAGGCCGTTGGGATCTACCTCGACTATTCGAAAAACCGCATCACCGACGAAACGCTGAAGCTGCTGCTGCAACTCGCCGAACAGTCAGGCTTGCGCGAGCGCATCGAAGCCATGTTCAGCGGCGAAAGAATCAACGTTTCGGAAGGTCGGGCCGTTCTGCATGTGGCGCTGCGCGCGCCACGAACCGCTTCGATCCTCGTCGACGGTCGGAACGTGGTGCCCGAGGTTCATGCCGTTCTGGACAGGATGGCCGACTTCGCCAATCGCGTCCGCGGCGGCGACTGGAAAGGCCATACCGGCAAGCGGATCCGCAACGTGATCAACGTCGGCATCGGCGGTTCCGACCTTGGTCCCGTCATGGCCTACGAGGCGCTGAAACATTACAGCGAGCGAAGCATGACCTTCCGCTTCGTCTCCAACGTCGACGGCACCGATTTCGCCGAGGCGGTGCAGGACCTGAATGCCGAGGAGACGCTGTTCATCATCTCCTCCAAGACCTTCACCACGCTGGAAACCATGACCAACGCGCACACGGCGCGAGACTGGCTGCTGGCCGGGTTGAAGGGCGACGAGAAGGCGATCGCCAAGCATTGTGTTGCCGTCTCGACCAATGCCGAGGAGGTCGCGAAATTCGGCATCGACACGGATGACATGTTCGGCTTCTGGGACTGGGTCGGCGGTCGCTATTCCATGGATTCGGCCATCGGCCTGTCGACGATGATCGCCACGGGCCCGGACAATTTTCGCGCCATGCTCGACGGCTTCCACCAGATGGACGAGCATTTCCGCACCGCGCCGTTCGAACGCAATCTGCCCGTGCTCATGGGCCTTCTCTCTGTCTGGTACAATGATTTCTTCGGTGCCCAGACCGTCGCCGTACTGCCCTACGAGCAATACCTGAAGCGCTTTCCCGCCTATCTCCAGCAACTGACGATGGAGAGCAACGGCAAGCACGTGACGCTGGACGGCACCCGCGTGGATTACGACACCGGCCCGATCTATTGGGGCGAGCCGGGCACCAATGGCCAGCACTCGTTCTATCAGCTCATCCATCAGGGTACCCGACTCATCCCCTGCGATTTCATCGGCTTCGGTCACACCCTCAACAAGCTGGGCCGGCATCACGACATCCTGCTGGCCAACGTCTTCGCCCAGACAGAGGCGCTGGCGTTCGGCAAGACGCGGGAAGAAGTGAAGGCCGAGGGGACGCCGGATTGGCTGGTGCCGCACCGGCTGTTCGAGGGCAACCGGCCGTCCAACACATTGTTGCTGGACCGGTTGACGCCGGGCGCATTGGGAAAACTCGTTGCGTTGTACGAGCACAGCGTCTTCACCCAGAGTGCGATCTGGCAGATCGACGCCTTCGATCAATGGGGCGTGGAGCTGGGCAAGGTCCTCGCGCAACGCATCGTTCCGCAACTGGAGAGTGCCGCGGAACCCAAGCTCGAACATGACAGCTCGACCAACAATCTGATCCGGCGCTACCGCAAGCTGAAAAGGTCCGCGTGATGCCGCGAGGCTGTGACCACCACCTCTGCTTCCATCGTCCGTGCCTTCGGCTGAGGGGATCCGATCGGGGCATCGCTTTGTAATCGCAACATCGCTCTGCAAGAAGGGATTGGCACGTGCAACTTGGAATGATCGGCCTCGGCCGGATGGGCGCAAACATGGTGCGCCGGCTCATAAGGGGCGGGCACGAATGTGTCGTCTACGACATGTCCGCGAAGGCAGTCGAAGAACTGACGAAGGAAAAAGCTGTCGGCTCGGCCTCACTCGCCGAGTTCATCAAGAAACTGACGAAACCACGCGCCGTCTGGCTGATGGTCCCGGCCGGTGTCGTCGACAAGAGCATCGCCGATCTGCTGCCCCATCTCGAGCGCGGCGACATCCTGATCGACGGGGGCAATTCCTATTACATCGACGATATCCGCCGAGCCAAAGAGCTGGCGCCCAAGGGCATCCACTATGTCGAAGCCGGCACCAGTGGCGGTGTCTGGGGGCTGGAGCGCGGCTACTGCATGATGATCGGCGGCGAGGCCGACGTGGTGAAGCGTCTCGACCCGATCTTCGCCACCCTCGCCCCGGGCCGCGGCGACATCCCGCGCACCCCGGGACGCGAAAAGGTGGGCGGCACAGCCGAACTGGGCTATCTGCATTGCGGGCCCAGCGGCGCGGGCCACTTCGTCAAGATGGTGCATAACGGCATCGAATATGGCCTGATGGCCGCCTATGCCGAGGGGCTGAACGTTCTCAAGGCGGCCAACGTGGGCAAGAAGACCGGCGCGGTCGATGCCGAAACGACGCCGCTGCGCGAACCCGAGCATTACCAATACGATCTCAACCTGCCTGACATCACGGAGGTCTGGCGCCGCGGCAGCGTGGTTGCGTCCTGGCTGCTCGATCTCTCGGCGTCGGCCTTGATGCAGGATCCGGAGCTGGCCAATTTCGCCGGCAGGGTGTCCGATTCCGGCGAAGGCCGCTGGACCATCAAGGCGGCCATCGACGAGGGCGTGCCGGCCCATGTGCTGTCGTCGGCGCTGTATGAGCGGTTCAGCTCCCGCGGCGAGGCGGATTTCGCCGACAAGCTGCTCTCGGCCATGCGCTACGAGTTCGGCGGGCATATCGAGAAGAAAGCGTAGCCGGCCACGGCATCGGTGTAGCGATTGGGAGCGCAGCGGCATGAATAACGACGAACTCGATCAACTGGCGATCAACACGATCCGCACACTTTCGATCGACGCCATTGAGCAGGCGAAGTCCGGACATCCCGGCGCGCCGATGGCACTGGCCCCGCTGGTCTACGCGATCTGGAACCGGGTCATGAATTTCGACCCGAAGGATCCGATCTGGCCCAACCGCGACCGTTTCGTACTGTCCAATGGCCATGCATCGATGCTGGTGTGGTCGATCCTGCATCTGACAGGGGTGCAGGCGGTGAATGCCGACTACGAGCGCCTGGGACAGCCGTCGGTGACGCTGGACGCCATCCGCCACTTCCGCCAGCTCGACAGCAAGGCGCCCGGACATCCCGAATATCATTGGGTGTCCGGCGTCGAAACGACCACCGGTCCGCTGGGCCAGGGAATCGCCACCAGCGTCGGCATGGCCATCGCGCGCAAGTTTCTCGGCGCGCGCTACAACCGGCCCGGATTCGATATTTTCGATTACAACATCTACGCGGTCTGTGGCGACGGTTGCCTGATGGAAGGCGTCGGGTCGGAGGCGGCATCTCTGGCCGGGCATCTGGCCCTCGACGACCTGTGCTGGATCTACGACAACAACCACGTCACCCTCGACGGCCCCACGAGCCTCTGCTTTTCCGAGGACGTCGCGGCCCGCTTTATGGGCTATCACTGGAACGTGCTGCGGGTCGGCGATGCCAATGACCTGCAGCGGATCGAGGATGCGCTCGCGGTGTTCCGCGCGACCAAGGGCCGGCCGACGCTGATCATCCTGGACAGCCACATCGGCTATGGCTCGCCGCACAAGGTCGATACGTCGGCGGCGCATGGCGAGCCCTTGGGTGAAGCAGAAGTCAAACTCACAAAGCGCGCCTATGGCTGGCCGGAGGACGCGAAGTTTCTTGTACCCGACGGTGTGTATCAGCATTTCGACGCCGGTATAGGCCGGCGCGGTGCCGAGGCGCGCACCCGTTGGGAGAAGCTGTTTGCCGCTTATCGGACGGAATATCCCGCGCTCGCCACCGAGGTCGAGCAGATGCAGCGCCGCGAACTGCCCGAGGGGTGGGATCGCAACCTGCCAAGTTTTTCCTCCGACCCCAAGGGGATCGCCGGCCGCGACGCGTCCGGCCAGGTGCTGAACGTGCTGGCCCAGAACATTCCGTGGTTCCTGGGTGGTTCAGCGGACCTCGGAAGCTCGAACAGGACGGCGCTCAAGTTTGACGGCGCCGGTGATTTCGAAGCCGCAACGCCAAGCGGCCGGAACCTGCATTTCGGCGTCCGTGAGCATGCCATGGCGGCGATCGTCAACGGGATGTCGTTGTCGAAGCTGCGGGCGTTCGGCGCGACGTTCTTCATCTTCAGCGATTATGCGCGCCCTGCCATCCGGCTTTCCGCCCTGATGGAGATCCCCACGATCATGGTGTTCACCCATGACGCGATGGGCGATGGTGAGGACGGGCCGACCCATCAGCCGGTCGAGCAACTGATCTCGCTGCGCGCCGTTCCAGGCCTGGTGCTGTTGCGCCCCGGCGATGCCAACGAGGTCGTCGAGGCCTATCGCACCATCATGCAGCTTCGCCATCAGCCGGCGGCAATCGTGCTGTCGCGCCAGCCGCTGCCGACGTTCGATCGCAGCAGGTATGCCTCGGCTGCCGGTGTTGCCCGCGGCGCCTATGTCATGGCGGACGCGCCGGGTGGCTCGCCCGAGATCATCCTGATTGCTACCGGCAGCGAGGTCGCTCTGGCCGTTGATGCACATGAAACGTTGCTGACCCAGGGGATTCGCTCGCGCGTGGTCTCGATGCCTTCGTGGGATATCTTCGAGCACCAGCCTCAGTCGTATCGCGACAGCGTGCTGCCCCCCAAGGTCACGGCGCGTATCGCAATAGAGCAGGCTTCGGCCCTGGGGTGGGACCGCTATGTCGGCGGCGCCGGCCAGGTCATCGCCATGAAGACCTTTGGCGGCTCCGCGCCACTCAAGGAGCTGCAGAAGAAGTTTGGCTTCCAACCGGAACGAATCGTCGCCGCCGCCAGGGAGATGCTGGGGCGCGACTGATACCAGCGGCCCGACATGATGGAAGAGTCATCATGTCGGGCCGTTGCCAGTCAGACTACCAAGCTCAGCGACGCACCGTCGCTGCGGAACCACCGTCCGAGACCACAGGCCGCACCCGCCGTCGGCACGGCCGATCGCCAGCTCAAGACCCAATCCGATAGCTGGTCGAGATACAGATAGACCACCGGCGTCGTGAATAGCGTCAGTACCTGGCTGACAAGCAGGCCGCCGACCATGGCGTAGCCGAGCGGCTGCCTGATCTCCGATCCAGTGCCGGTTCCGAGCATCAGCGGTATTCCGCCGAGCATCGCCGCCATGGTGGTCATCATGATCGGCCGGAACCGCAGCAAGGCCGCGCGGCGCACCGCGTCATGGGCGGACAGATGCTCGTCCCGCTCAGCCACGATGGCAAAATCAACCAGCATGATGCCGTTCTTTTTCACGATACCGATGAGCAGGATAATGCCGATCAGCACAATCAGACTGAAATCGAAATGGAACAGCATCAGTATCGCGAGCGCCCCGACACCGGCCGATGGCAATGTCGACAGGATAGTGATCGGGTGGATGTAGCTCTCGTACGAAAATGCCGAGAATGAGGTAGACGACCACCAGCGCACCCACGATCAGCAGCGGCACCGTCGAGAGTGATTGCTGGAATGCCTGGGCAGTGCCCTGGAAACTGTCGGTAATGGTAGCCGGCAGCTTCATTTCGCGTTGGGCGGCCTCGACCGCGTTGGTCGCCTGGCCGAGCGACGCCCCCGGAGCCAGGTTAAAGCTGATGGTGACCGCCGGAAACCGGCTCTGGTGGCTGACCGACAGCGGTTGGATAGGCGTCGCCGTCCATTTCGCGAAGGCGGCAAGTGGCACCTCGCCGCCGGTTGTCGGTGACTTTATGAATATCTTGTCGAGCGTCGCCGCGTCACCCTGCAAGCCCGGCAGCACCTCCATGATCACTTCGTAGGTCGATAGCTGGGTAAAATACTGCGCGATCTGACGCTGACCGAAGGCATCGTCGAGCGTGTCGTCCACCGTCTGCACCGTCAGTCCATAGCGCGAGGCCTGATCACGATCGGTGACCAGCGTCAACGTCGTCCCTTGGGTCTGCTGATCGGACGCCACGTCGCGCAGCATGGGCAGCGTCTGCATCTTGGCCAGCATCTTCGGCGCCCATTGGTTCAGCGCGTCCAGGTCCGATCCCTCCATGGTGTACTGGTACTGGGTACGTGAGGCGCGTCCGCCAACGCGCACGTCCTGTGCGGATTGCAGGTACAATGCGGCGCCTTCGACCTTGGCGAGCGGCGCCGCCAACCGCGCGATGACCTGATCCGCGGTCGCGGTGCGCTGATCGCGTGGCTTCAACGTAATGAACATCTTCCCGGTATTGAGCGGATTGCCGGCGCCGCCGACGGACATCGCTACGTGCGCGACGGCCGGGTCTTTCATGACGATTGCGCCAAGCGCCTGCTGATGGCGCATCATGTCGGTGATGGAGATGTCCTGTGCGGCCTCGGATATGCCGGTAATCAGCCCGGTATCCTGCTGCGGGAAGAAGCCCTTCGGGATGATCACGAAGAGAACGACCGACAGCACAAGCGTCGCGAGGAAAACCAGCAGTGTGATGAAGCGGAACCCGAGCACAAGGTCGAGAGCGCGTTCGTAGCCCTTCAACAGCCTATCGAAGCCGCGCTCGCTCCATTCATAGAGACGCCCATGATGGGCATCCTTCGCCGACTTGAGGAAACGCGAGGCCATCATCGGCGTCAGCGTCAGAGAGACCGTTGCGGAAACAACAATGGTCATCGACAGGGTGACCGCGAATTCGCGGAACAACCGCCCGACGATGCCGCCCATCAGCAGCAGCGGGATCAGCACCGCGATCAAGGAGATGCTGATCGAGACGATGGTGAATGCCACCTCGCACGAGCCTTTCAGCGCGGCCGCGAGCGGTTCCTCGCCGGCTTCGATGTAGCGCGTGATGTTTTCGAGCATCACGATTGCATCATCGACCACGAAGCCGACCGAGATCGTCAGTGCCATCAGCGATAAATTGTCCAGGCTGTATCCTGCGGTCCACATGAGCGCACAGGCACCGAGCAACGCCAGCGGCACGGTGATACTGGGAATGATCGTTGCCCACAGACTGCGCAGAAACAGGAAGATCACCATCACCACGAGCGCGATGGTCAGCAGTAGCGTAAATTGCACGTCGTGGACGGACGCGCGGATTGTCTGCGTGCGGTCGCTGAGGGTGAAGATCTTGATCGACTTGGGTATGCCTGCCTCGAGCTGCGGCAGGCCGGCCAGGATACGATCGACGGTCGTAATGACATTGGCGCCCGGCTGCTCGAAGATGACCAGGAAGACACCGCGCTTGCCGTCGGCCCAGGCAGCCTGTGTCGTATCTTGCGGCCCGGTGATCGCAGCACCGATGTCGCGCACGCGCAGCGGCCCGTTGCTGCGATAGGCGACGATGACGTCGTTCCAGGGCTTCGCCGCCGTCAACTGATCGTTGGTATAGATGGTGTAGGAGCGCGTCGCGCCGTCGAGCATGCCTTTCGGGCCGTTGGCGGTCGCGACCGACAGCGGCGTGCGCACATCCTCGAGCGACAGGCCCTTCGCCACGAGCTTCGCCGGATCAAGCTGGATGCGAACCGCGGGCTTCTGCTGGCCGCCGACCGTCACCTGGGCCACGCCTGACATCTGGCTTATCGCCGGAACGAGTTGGGTCTCTACATCGTCGTCGACCGTGGTGAGCGGCAGCGTGTCGGAGGTCGCTGCGAGCAGGAGAATAGGCGAATCCGCCGGGTTGACCTTGCGATAGGTCGGCGGACTCGGCAGCGTCTTCGGCAACTGTCCGCCGGCCGCGTTGATCGCTGCCTGCACGTCGCCCGAAGCCCCGTCGATGTCGCGATCAAGGTCGAACTGGATGGTGATCGCGGTCGAACCAAGCGTGCTGATCGAGGTCATCTGCGAGACGCCGGGCATCTGCGCGAATTGCGTCTCCAGAGGCTGGGCCACGGCGGACGCCATCGTGTCAGGGCTGGCACCCGGCAGCATCGCCGACACCTGAATGGTCGGGAAATCGACCTGCGGCAGCGGTGCGACCGGCAATTTCGGATAGGCGACGATGCCGACGAACAGGATGCCAACCATCAACAGCGAGGTTGCAATCGGGTGGCGAATGAACGGCGCGGAAATGCCGTCGGCCACGATCAGGGCGCCTTGGCTTGGGTGTTTTGCGCGGCTGTCTCAGGCGGGGCCGCTTCCGCTTTTGCAGGCGTGGTCGGTTTTGCTGGCGTGCCCGCTGGCGCAGGCGTGCCCGCTGGTGCAGGTGTGCCGGCCGGCGCTGGCGTGCCCGAAGAACTCGCCGTGGTCGCTTTGACCAACGCACCCGGTTGCAGCCGGTATTGACCTTCGGTCACCACATTCTGGCCGGCGGACAGCCCTTGCAAGACGACCGACTGGCCTTGACCCTCCGAACCGACCTTGATGTTTTGCACCGCGACCTTGTCGTCGGTGCCTACGACGAAAGCGTAGAGTCCGTTCGGGCCGTGCTGGACCGCGGCCTCGGGCACAACGACGGCCTGCTTCAACGTATCGACCAGCAAGCGGGTCGAGACCGACAGGCCAGGCCACAGGGCATTGTCGGCGTTCTCGAAGGTCGCCTTCATGCGGATAGTGCCGCTCGCCTGATCGATCGCGTTGTTGACGAGCGCGAGGGCGCCCCGCGCCAGCGCCTGTGTTCCGTCGGAGCTCAATGCGGTCACCGGCACAGTCCCTGCGGCCAGCGCCTTGTTGATCCGCGGCACGTCTTCCTCAGTCGCAGTGAACACCACCGAGATCGGTTGCAGTTGCACGATCGTCACAATTCCCGGAGTGTCGGTCGCGTGCACGATGTTACCTGGATCAACCAGGCGGAAGTCGGTTTTCCCTGCGAGCGGCGATCGTATCGTTGCATACCCAAGTTAAGTCTGCGCGTTGTCGATCGCCGCCTGGTCGCCGTTGACCTGCGCGATGAGTTGCGCGACCAGCGCCAATTGTGTGTCGAGTTGTTGGCGCGAAGCGAAATCCAGCTTTTCGAGCGTGCTGTAGCGCTCCAGATTGAGCCGCGCATTCTTGAGGGTTGCCTCGTCCTGCGCCTTCTTGGCCACCGCCTGATCGAGCGCCGACTGATAGGGCCGTGGGTCGATCTGCACGAGGATATCGCCCTGCGCGACCATTTCGCCCTGTTTGAAGCCGACCGAAATGACTTGGCCGTCGACGCGGCTGCGCACGAGAACGGTCTTGTAGGGTTCCACGGTGCCAAGTCCGTTCAGATAGACGGGGAAATCGGCCTTTTGCGCCGGCGCGACGGTGACTGGGATCGCAGCCTGTGCCGGCCCGCCCTTGGTGGCCGCCGTCGCGGCCCCGTTGCCGTCGAAGTGACGCCATCCGAGGTAGCAGCCAAATGCGACCGCCATCAGGACAACGACGGGCAACCATTTGCGTCGGACAAGGTCAACCGCGAGGCGAGGCCAGGCGCGCGCTTCCATGATGTCCCTGGCCAGCTAACCTGGAGGTCTCAGGCGCGAGCAGTGCATCGGTGCGTTCCTCGAACATTTGGCCGGGCGTCGCAACGCGGCAATTCTCTCGGTGTTTCGTGGGTCCAGCGTGCGCGGGTCGGCGCGCAACTCCGCCAATGGTGTTCCAATGCTGTTTAACAACGATGTTGGTCGATCATATCCGCGGGCGATGATGTTTCACTCGCCTGATCTGGGTCGGACACGAGTCTCGGAAAGCCTCGGAGATTGGCGTCTCGAGCACCTGATCTCGCCAGCATGACAATACGCAGCCGCGATGCTCCGGGAACAGGCTCGGAAACTACTCAGCGCGAATCCGCGTGGGGCTGCGACGGGCGATGCCCGGCAAATCGGCTGGTCCGAGCGCTGAAGCCGGGCGCGGTGGAGACCGGTTTCCGCCGACACGGGGTCTCGCCGCCAGCAGCGGGGCTCGACGCCGAATTGGTGGAGGCCGTCCTGCCCGCCGGCGCGGTGATCAGTTACACCGCCCCGGTTTTGTGATGGGTTCCTACTTAAGCGGCAACCTGACACGCGGAAAGTCGGGCTCAGCCATGGTGCGAAAAGCCACCATGGAATCCGCCGAAGTGGGCGGCGTGGTGGAATTCTCCGAAGTGCCCGGCATGAAAAAATGGATGGAAGTGATGATGCACGTCGACGAAGAACGGGGCTCCAATCGAAATGCCGATTGGCGCGTCCCATAGCCACGGATCGTAGTCGGCATAATATGGATCTGTTGGTGGCCAATAGATAGTTGTGTATTGGTTTGGATTGGCAGGCGGCCCTTCTGCGATGGCCCAACTGCCGTCGCTCTGCCGGCACGCTTTTCCGACAATCTTCTTCTGCTCGCCGTCGATCGTGGCAAGCGCAGTGTAGTCACGGCAATCGGGGTTGCCAGCCATGGGCGTCGCCGTGACCTGCGACAGCACGGGTTCCCCGGGACTTGGCCGGCCTTGTGCGATCACCGGGTTTGGCCCGGGCGGCGCTGCACATCCGACGCAGCACACGGGAACCAACATTAGCAAATTCTCGTAACGCATGTGCGATTTCCTTCTTCTCCGGTTGCGACCAACTGCCGATCCGACGGGGCGCTGACGCCGCTTGCCGGTCGTGGTATCGCGGTCGAGATAACCGCCCCCCTGGAGGGATTGATCACGCATCGGCGAGCTGGACGGGAACAGCCTCAACTGCAAGCAAAGACTCCCGGCCAATGAGCACGTGGGCGCTGCGGACCATGCTTCCGAAGGGCTATGGCATTTGCTCGTGATGCTGACGTCCGCGTCGCCCACGCCCACGAACGGCTTACATTTGGACCAAGGTCTCCACATTCCGGCTGCTGCGAAGCTTGCTCAATGTGCCGCTCCACAAATCGATCCGGGCCTTGATGCTACTGCACGCCGCACGCAGAGCCCGCTCGGTCCTATGTGGCGAGTTCGCGACCTGGCCTTCCAGCAGCTCCCGCCCTTTGGGCCCATGACTATCTCCATCGAGTTCGATATGCCGATCGATGTAATAGATGAAATGACGCAAACGATCGTCATTCTGCCTTGCGTCATACAGAGTTTGGAGAAGTCTGCGGAACATCTCCGGGATTATGTCTTCGCGACCGTAGAAGAATGCTGCCAAGACCTCGTCCGTCGTGCCCGAATTGGCCAGCGCCATCGTATGTGCAACGAAAGCCTGCACATGCGGCGGTGCACCGATCCGCATCAAGGCGGCTTCGACCGGAATGCCGTCCTGCACCAGTGAGCAGAACGTGTCGAATTGGAGTGTGCTGGCGCCGACGTCCGCCATGGCGCGGAGGTAGAGATCGAGGTGGCTGACATTGGAGCCATCCAGATCGACATCCGTCTCCTCGCCGATCACGATGTCATTGATGAGCCGAGCGGCCCGTGCATTGTTCGCCGGGAACCACGGTATTCTGGTGCAGGTCACGTCCTGTTGAAGCCGCTTCAGCAACGACATGAAATCCCAAACGGCAAAGACGTGATCTTCCATGAACCGCCTGAGATCAGCGACGGAAGCGACGTCAGCGTAGAGCGGATGGTCCAGCAGCGCCGCCCGAAGGCTGTCAAGCTGGTCGTTGTCGTAAGTCTGCATGTCTGGAAGCTCCGAGTTCACGATGGCAAAAGGGGTCCGACGTTGGGCCCTGACCTGCGGCGGTCCTGGTGCGCCGACCGCGAATCCGTGGTGCTGCGCTGCCGGCTTTGCGAGATGGGCTGCTTTCACGTTTGCAGGGTCCTTCTGCTGCGTCGCCGCCATATGGCGATCACGCATGAGAGTTGTCTGCAAGCTGCGGCATGGCAGTCATGCCGCTAAAATCCCGCCTGTCGGGGAATACTTTCTGCATCGTGCTGACTTGGGGTCAGCAGGTGCGGCTGAACCTGTGCACGCCATATATGAGTGGTGGTCAGCGATACCGGAAGCGGCATTGATGAGGCGGCTCTGGGACGGATTTTCGAACCATTCTTTACCACGCGCGCCACCGGCAATGGGTTGAGGCTGGCGACGACCCGCGATATCGTGCGCGAGCATGGCGGCGCGATGAATGTGCGGAGCGCCGTGGGGTCGGGAGCCAATTCGAAGTTTGGCTGCCCCGTGTTGGCGCGACCGGCGTCACGCACGCCGACCATATTGCCACGCTCCCGTTCGGGCACGGCGATACGGTACTTATTGTTGAGGGTGACCCTGGACGGCTACTCAGAGACGAGGAGATTCTGGCGGCAGTTGGCTATGAGCCGGTTGGGGTCACGCGTGCGGCAGACGCACAGACAATGTGCCGGGAATCACCCGAACGCTTCGATGTGCTGGTGGTAGGTCACCTTGCCCCCATGACAGCTTCACTCGACTTGGCCGCGGCGCTGCACGAAATCTCACCGGGTCTTCCGGTCCTGCTCGCGACAGCTTCGGTCGCCGACTTTGGCGCCAACGCACTGGTGATTGCCGGCATTTCAGATGTGGTGTCGTGGCCAATCGTTGCGACAGAGATAGCCACGGCGCTGCGAGACTGTCTGCGACGAAGAGGATTGCAGGAAGACCGCGATCCAGCCGGGAACACCGGGGGGATTTTCTAATATGTCGAAACCAGCCACTGATCCGAGAGGCGACCAGTCACCATCGCCGTCTTGGACGGTCGGTCCGGTACGACAATCACCCCGTTCGCAGCCTGACGCCCAGGTTTTTGCCGCTCTCTGTCGATCTCCGTTGTGGTGGCGATGATGAATTCCACGACCACAAATCACGCCACGGCTTCGGCCACATCGACCGCTGCCGCATAGGTCACCCTCGACATCGCACATCGTTGCGAACTGGAATCCGGCTGCGCCACCTCGTGCAGCCGGCCGTTCACGATGGTGATTCGGCGTGAAGCGGAGGCGATGGTCTCCGGTCGGTGTGCAATGATGATGCGCGTGAGGCCGAGCCCGCGGATCGCCGCGTTCACCCTTGCCTCGATGTCGGTGTCAAGATGCGAGGTACCCTCGTCCATGAACAGCAACCTGGGCCGGCGATACAGTGCACGGGCGAGTATGATGCGTTGGCGCTGGCCGCCGGACAGAGACGAGCCCATGTCGCCAATCAGGCTGTCATAAGACATTGGCATGCGCATGATGTCGTCATGTACGCAGGCAAGTTCAGCACAATGTTGCATGCGTGCGTGGTCGAACTCGTGGTCGAAAAAACAGATATTGTCGGCGATCGAACCCGACAGCAGTTGATCGTCCTGCATCACGACACCGACATGGTCGCGGAACGCGCGCGCGCCGAATGTGCCAAGCGGCAGGCCATCAATCAGCACCTCACCGTCGGTCGGCTCGAGCAATCCCAGCATCACCTTCATCAGCGTCGTCTTGCCGCCTCCAGACGGGCCGATGATCGCGAGATAGTCGCCTGGCTCGACGACGAAATTGACATGCTCGAACACGAAGCTCTCGCTCGGCCCAAAGCGAAAGGACAGGTTGCGCACCTCGATGCGGCCAACCGGTGGGGGGCGGTAGCTGGTCAGGTCCAGACCCGGCTCCGGCTCGGCCTGAGTGATGTCGGCGAGCCGCTCCAGATGCAGGTCCAGCATGCGGAACTCGATCGCCTTCTCGATGAGGCGCACCGCCTTGTCGACAAACTGTTGCTTGTACGCGATGAAGGCGAACAGCATCCCGATCGTCATGCGCCCATCCAGGACGGCGAGCGCACCGAGATAGATCACCGCGAGATTTTCGACGCCGAAGACAACGTCGTTGATCGCCTTGAAGCCCCCTTTCAGTCGTTCCACGCCGGCATTGGTCGCCATCACCTCGGCGTACCGGTTTGACCACAGCGCCTTTCGTCCGCTCTCCCGATTGAAGATCTTAATGCTTTGGATGGCCCGGGCGGTCTCAATGAAGGTGGTGTTCTCGCGCGCGCGGGCGTGTACCAGGTCGAGCGAGCGTTGCCGGAACATCCGGTAGAATGTCAGTCGCAGCACCGCGTAGACGAGCAGCGCCACGAGCACGACCACGCCGAGCCTGGTGCTATACAGGAACACCATGCCAGCGGTCAGTATGGCCATCGCACCGTCGACCAGCGCCGAGATGAGGCCCTCGGCCAGCAGGTTGCGGATCGGCTCGATGGAGCCGAAGCGGGACACCAGATCGCCCACGTGCCGGCGCTCGAAGAAAGTGAGCGGCAGGCGCAGCAGATGTGCGAACAGTCCGCTGCCAATATCAAATGCAAGTCGGCTCTGCAGGTAGACCAGGATGCGCGAGCGCAACAGCCCGGCTACGGCGTTGAACAGCATGGCGAGCCCGAAACCGAAGGCGAGCACCGATAGCAGGCCGCGGTCGTCGTTGACGACACCCTCGTCAACCGCGAGCTGCATGTAGAAGGGCCCCGTCAGCACATAGACCTGCAGGATCACCGACAGGACCAACGTCTGTACCAAAGGAGAGGCCAGGCCACGCGTCGGGCCGATCAGATCGGCAAGCCGCTGCTTGATGATGCGGTCGCCGGGTTGGAAGCCGGCAGCAGGAGAAACCTCGAGCGCCACGCCAGTGAAATGGTTGGAGACTTCTCCCGGCTGTAGCCGCCGCTCACCGAGTGCCGGATCCTGAATGACAATCCGACCGTTGCGTGCCACGCGTTTGAGCACCACGAAATGGCTCATGTCCCAGTGCAGGATCGCCGGCAGCCTCAATCGCGCAAGACTTTCGGGCTCAAGGCGCAGCGGCCGGCCCACGAGTCCGATCCGCTGCGCCGCCTCGATAACGCCCACGAGTGTCATGCCCTTCAGCGAAACCGGATGGCGGCGTCGCAGGGTGGCAAGATCGGTCCGTTGGCCGTAGTATGACGCAATCATCGTGAGACAGGCGAGACCGCATTCGGCCGCTTCGGATTGACGAATGTCGGGAATTTTCCGAGCCATGATCGAATGATCGGTCATGCTGACTTGCCACGCAGGCTACGCACCGGATCCAGGACCCAGTCGAGCAGCGACCGCCGATCGAACACGATGTCGGCCTTCAACGTCATGTCTGCGCCGAGCGGAAATTCCCGTCCAAATGCTTCGATGCTCTGTCGATCAAGCGTCACGGCGACCCGGTAGGACGGATCGTGAACTGCGATCGGCCCGACGATCTCGGTCGGACGTAGCAGTGTGCCGGATACGTTTCGCACTGTTCCGCCATGCAGGCCGAACCGTTGATATGGGAATGCCTCGGTACGCGAGGCGTACAGTCTGGCCAGGTGCCACGAAACCTGCCGCGCGAGCCGGAACGAGCAATTCCGCCTCGAGCAGGCTTCCTGCCGGCACGATCGCGAGTTGAGGGATCGTCGGATCGGCGACAAGCCCGACCCGTGCCTGCAGCGCCGAGACGCGACCCGCGACAGGGGCGCGGAGCTGGTAGGCGCGGCGACCTGACGTCTCCGCCAAACGCCCTTCGAGGTCCGCGGCTGCCCCGCGCAGTATCGACAGCCGGGCGGCCAGCTGGCCGGGCAATTCGTCCAGCGCGTGACCTTGCTGGTTGGCCTCGCTTTGCTTCTCGGCAATCTGCCCGGCCAGCGCCAACTCGTTCTGCCGCTGTGCGAAATAGTTGTCCTGGCGTCGCTTGAACTCAACCACGGAAATGTAGCCCTTGGCTACAAGTTCACGAACCTTCGTGACCTGCTCCTCAGCCACTGCGGACCGCAGGTGCTGCTCCGCGAGCTGGGCCTGAAGGGCCGTCGTCTCCCTGCCCAGGCCGACCACCTGATCGCGCAGCCGGGCACGCTCTTCCGCTGTCCTTGCCTGTTCCAGCTCGATCTGTTCGAGCAGCGCGGCCCGCTGCTGTGTCAACGCTTGCAGCACAGCCCCGTCGACGTCGCTTCCCTGGTCGTCGGTCTGGCCGACCTGAACCGTGAGCAGTGGTGCACCTGCCGCAACGAGCTGCCCCTCGGTCACATCGACCGCTATCACGAGCCCGCTGCGTGGTGGGAATATCTTGGATACACCGACTGTCGGTCCTCAGAAACCCGAAGACGGTTTCCTTGCGCGCATAGTCGCCGCTCGCGAGAAATCCGATCGCCGCGCACACCATCGCCGCCAACAGGCAAGTCAGTGGTGCCGCTCTCGGCGATGCTGGCAGCGGCTCGACTGATCGCAGTGGATCGCGCTGGAACGTGATCGCTTCCGGTCGGAAGAGGCGAAACTCTGCCATAATGGCACCCTGTTGACGTCGTGGCGCATCGTGCATGTGCGATCCGCGCAATCGCTATGACGCCGATCACAGGCCGACCTGTGGGCAAGCTCACAAGGCTCAAGGTATGGCCCGGATAGAGATTGAAAACGGCGCAATCGTTTGGACGGTACCGGATGCCATTTGCCAGGCGTTGTACCGGGTGCTGAACAGATTGACCTACCAGCACACCCTTTACGTCATGCCGGGCTGCGACGACATGACAATGAGGGCACCGTCGATAAGTCGATCATTCGGGCGTCTGGTCCTGGGATGCAGTGCCGCAGGGCGGTTCGGCCCTTTGTTCTCTGACAGAAAGCATTGCGTCGGCGACGCAACGTCGAGGCAATATCCTTGCCCGGACTTCTCACACTGTCGCGGGATGATGGCGATGGTCATGGTCGTGCCCCCAAGGGATCAATGGGGTTTTTCGCGCCGCCGCTAATACCGGGTGTATTGGCAAGCTGCGAAATACCCTTGGCGCGGCAAGGACCGAGCCAGCACCCGCGAGAGTGTGAGAAGTCGGGATTAGCCACACAGCAACTGCGGGTGGATTTCAGCCGGATCGTGGGCAGATCACTCATTCCGCTCGCCGAGCTTTTCGACAAGCGGCCGGCCGGGCACGCCAACTCGACGACGCGTGCCCGGCAATCCACCAGTGGGCTAACCCAAATAAATCATTTGATCACCTCAGGATCACTCGCAGGGGTCAGGCTACATTGTTTCGAAAGTCCTCGGGTCGAGATTGCCTGAGATGCCCTTCGCGGCCTTACGCCCGCATTTCGGGGTCCACGCGGGGCGGAAGTGGCTGAGGATTGAGGCCCCCGGCAACCATCGTCGGCTCCACTCCGGTCAGTTCAACGGGTTCGGACGCATCGCCTGGCACCGATTTCGCGGGGATGCTTGATGGGCGGGTTTTCATAGTCATCATCCTTTGTTTTGGCTTTTACGGTCGGGATGGACCGCAACCGTGCACCGTAAAGGTCGTGTTCACGACAGCCTGTGGCGGAGCTCACACCGGAGCGTCCAGCCCTGGCCGCGGCTTCAAATCTCCTCGATGTCTAAACCGAGATCAGGGCTGAAGCCGCGGCGAGCAGAGCCCGGTCACTGGCGATGCAGCTATCCAGCCCGGGCACCGAACCGCCGGTGGCAGACACAAAGTCCAGGAACGCGCGCGCATCATCCAACGCCGCGTATGCAGGGGTCGCCTTCTGGTAGAAGCTGGCAAGGCAAGCGCGCGTCTTTGCCTCACCCATGTTCCGCAAGAGATGCCGAATCGTCTGCGGGGTCGTTTCGACGAAGTTGCTGGCTCGGTTCTCCTGCGAATAATTACGGTATATCAATAGCCTGGATTCGACTTCGCCGACCCAATTGGCAAGCTGCAATGGTAGCTCGGTTCCTCGTATCCCGACGACTGCAGCCCCGATCGCCGACTCCCACGTAGCTGAAGTGATCTGGGCTGAGGGTGCCTGGTCGGGCTCGATGTGCTCGGTGGGCGCTAAGGTCCGTCGCGGCATCGGCGCGACGGTCAGCAGGGGGCGCCTGTTCCACACGTCGTTGAGCCGGCCGAGCATGGCCGCGATTGGCGACAGCCCGACGGACTCGATATAATCCGGCATGATTTCGAACATGATTGCGCGCAGTGCCGGCAACCGTGGAACGATCTCCTCCAGGATGTCCATCAATGCCGGCTCGACGAGCCCGCAATGTGCATCCATCCATAGCCCTGCCGCCTCATGTCCGCCCGCCAGGTGAATCTCCCAGACCCGATCGAGCGGGATCGAGGCGCAGAACGCGGCCACGGTCTGGCGGCCGTTGCGTTCGTTACAGAGCAGGTTATGCAAGTCGAGCAGGATGCCACAATCGGCGCCGGTCGCGACCGCGTTCGCGAAGGCGCCGTCCTCCATCTCGTTTGGCCGCTTCGGCAGGTAGCTGACCGGCACTTCGAACGCGACAGGGACACCGGCCATGGCGCTGCGGCGGCGGATCTGCTCAACCGCAATCGCAACGCCATCCGCGCATTGCGCCGGCGGCAGGAGAAAGCCGGTGTTGACCGGCTCCTCGCTGTTCGCACCAAACGCTCTGAACTGGTTGAAGCTGAGATGGTCGCTGATCCAGTCCGGCTGCAAAGCCGCAATGTCGCCGACCAATGTTTCGCGATGTCCTGCGGGCTGCAGCACGCTACCGCCGAACGGCGCGCCGACACCATGCAGCAGCTTCGGCTGCGGGAGATGCCGGAGGGTCTGAGACAAAGGCGAGGTGAACCGACCGGGCGCGTCCTGCCGGGGGATCCAGAACGTCTCGGGCTCCGCTTCGATCACCTGCACGAGGCCTTCGTCCGGGCGGCAGAGCACATCCAGCTCCGGCCACCAGATGACGCCGACCCCGTGTGCTCGCGCCCGCGCGGGACCGTTGAAAGGTGAGGGCATGGCGTCCTCGCGCGTTGCGCGGCTTCAGTCTGGGAGTCTTGATCAGGCGACGCCGGTCTCGGCAGCCAGGGCTGCGAACCCGGGCCGGCCGAACGAGGCGCAACCCAAGCAGCAACCGGCCTTGCTCACAGCGGGGCCAACGGCGGGCAGTAGGCCGCCGGAAACCGCTCCGGCCTGTTCCGGTGTCAGAGTTACCAGAGCCTCGCGCGGCTGTTCGGTGAGTGATCGTTTCATTGAGGTGTCCTTTCACTATCGGGTTTCGATTGCCGAATGTGTGATCCGGCGGCGCCTCTCGGCGCTGCAACTTCGTAGCAGTTGGGCTCTTCGGAACACTGTGAGCCGGGTCACACCCGTAACGGTTTCTTTACAACGTGGAGCAACGTCAGAGCGGAGAAGCCCAGATCCCAACGCGGACAAAACCCATCAACCCACTCGGTGCTGAACGGGACTAAAGTGCCAATCACGGTAGGCGTGTACAACAGTTGGCGAACCAGACGCTTCTGCCGGATTTTGCCCCGTTGGCTCCCCTGTCCGAACAGCGGGACTTGCTCGTCGTTCATGGTGCGCGCGATCGTCTGGCGGCTCAGCCTCGCCAAAATCTGTGTCCCAACAACAGGCAGCACGCGACACCGCCGCCCCCTGCGTCGGGCACAACGGGCAGGAGTTGTGGCTACACCGCTTTGGCGCCAACACGCTATGGTTGTTTTGCCCTCCATCAGCGTCTAAAATGAGTAGATTCCGAGTTTACAACTCGCGCGTGACGTGTGCCCATGATCCGCCAGGCCGTCAACCACCGGTTCCCCCCGAGATTGGTTGGAAATAGCACCCACGGGAGCGGGTGTGCGACCGCCGAAACCACCGGTACCCGCTCCCCCTTAACCCCCGCTTACCGCTCCATGCGACAGACTGCATTATGCCCGCGAAGATTAGAGGCGAACATGCAACGTTACGATCGCTTAGCTGTTACCGCCAATATCGAGCGCCTCGATGCGGCGCTCCAAAGCGGGCGGTTGGATGGATGGCAGGAAACGACTGTGAGGCTCCTTCTCGCTGAATCTCAATGGCAATTGGCAAAGATAGATCAGCAATCCGCTCTCAGCTACCAACCGACACCCGACGTGTTGTTTCCAAGGTCCCCTTAGTCACCCGCCCACCGTTCCGCGCGACGTTGCGATGGTTCTGCTTGGTTTCTCACTGCACCGGACACAGCGGGCGGGCGATCTAACTTCGAAGAAGGGGCGGTAACGTGAAGAGCGCAAAAGAAGGGGACGCTACATCGATCGACATGGGTTCGATGCCCACAAGCTGATCAAGGGCAAGAAGCGCCATGTCCTCGTCGATACGGTCGGACTGTTGCTGCGCGCGTTGGTGACATCGGCCCGAGGTCATTCCGGGCCAGCCGCTGAGCCGGTTTTCGCTGCGTTCGCCATGCTCGGCGCCGCACAATGCGTCGGTCTCCAGTTGCATCAGGCGCCTCGCCGCAAAGTCGATCATCTCGCGTAGCAACGTGGCATCAGAACCCTTCTCCAGAGGCTCGCCAAGGGCGATCTTGTCGTCAGTCATCGCGGTGATCTCCAAGGTCAGAGTTGCGTCTCGCAATCCAACCCTATCCAGGAGCACCACGGTGACCACCGCTGTGGGTAAGTGGCCCGCCCACATCAGGCTCGTTGCCGGTCGCCGCGGCGGGCCACTTACCCACAGCTCCTACACCACCACTCGGGACACGACCCACTGAGGGAACCGTAAACTTCTCTCGCAAATCGGCGAATGAACAAGTCGCAGCAGATGCGCTGGTCCTGAATAGGTGCCGACCTCCTGCTCCAGGTCCGCTGCGCAGTCTACAATGGAACGTTCGGCTCAGGGTCGGGACATCTCGTTCAACCACACGCCAACCAAAACGAGCGCTCGGCCAACGCGGCATAAACCGCATTCTCTGGACACTCCCCCATAAGCAGCTGAATGACCCGGCGCAGGTCCGCGATTGATAGGCCATCTGTCAGCCTGACACGCTGCCAAGCTGCCGGATGAACATCCCGCAGGAGGCGCTTCAGCCGCAATAACGGCGCCGGGCGCTGGGCAATCGTAGCCCCGACCATAGCTCCCCACGTCCAGCCGTGCCCCCGGTTTTGTGACGGGGCTCCCAGTCGGAACAATCCGCGGGCGTAAGATGGTCCGGCATGGCAAGAATACGTCGCCCACGGACTTTTTCGCGGGCTCTGTGAGTTCAACTTACACCAGCCAAAAGCCACGACATGCCACACACCGCGCCGTCATCTGGCGGCGTCGAACGGCCCCGTCGGAACCAATTCGCTAAAGGGAGTCGTTCCAGTGAAAGTCGCCGCAATTTCCTACCGTGTGCCGTCTCGCGTCATGACCAACAGCGACATGATCGAGATGCTGGATCGGCAGAATCCCCAAGCATCCAAGGTCCGCAAAGCGGTCTTCTTTCGCACGATCGACACGCTGTTCGGCCGGCTGGGCGCCAAGACCCGCCACGTCCGCGACATCGCGGCAGGCGAGAAGGCCGCGGACGTTATCCTCGGCGCGATGGACGACGCGCTGGCACGCGCCGGGATGGTGCCGGAAGATATCGACTTGCTGATCTATTGCGGTGTCGGGCGTGGTTTCCTGGAGCCGGCCAATGCCTATTTCTACGCCCGCGCCCGCGGCATGCGGACCACCAACTGTTTCGACGTCACCGATGCCTGCATGAGCTGGGTGCGCGCCATGCAGATCGCCCATCTGATGCTGCGCAGCGGTGCGTTCCGCAACGCCATGATCATCAACGGCGAATTCCACCTGGGACTGCACGACAAGTGGGACATCGAGACACTGGACTCGTTGTCCTACACTTTCCCGATGTTCACCATAGGCGAAGCTTCGACGGCAACGATCCTGCTGCCGAGTGATCGGGAATGGCGCTTCGACTATTCGTCACAAACTGATTTCGCGGATCTCTGCACAATTCCGCTACCGGGCTACGCCGAATTCGTCGCTCCATCCAACCGTATCGGGCTGAATGGACCGAACAAGTTTGTTTCGTTCGGCCGCGAGCTGTTCGAGGCGGCTGAACAACTGATTGGCCCGTTGGTGCAGCGTACCGTACCCGACCCCACAACAAAACGTTGGTACTTCCCGCACGCGCCATCGAAGACCCATTACGAGACACTGATGCCGAAATACGGCGTGCCGCGCGACCGTCTCTACCTCGAGGTGTTTCCGCGCTTCGGCAACGTCGTCTCCGCCAGCATTCCACTCGGCATCTCTCTCGCGCAGGAGCAGGGCGTGCTGGAACGTGGCGACGAGATCGCTTTTGTGCCGGTGAGTGCCGGCATGGTCGCCTCGGTCGTGCAGACCGTGTTCTGAGGAGGAAAACATGACGCACTCACCCAGCATGGACGAAGAGTTTACCAGCGGCCTCGGCTATCTCCTGAGTTTTGCCGTGCCAGGACTGGTTGTCCTTTCCGCGATGCTCGGGCGCATCTTGGGATGGGCTGATGTTTCCGCCTTCCTGCCGCTTGTCGTTGCCTTTTGCATCGTGCCGCTGCTGTCAGTTCTCGGATCGACCGAAGCCGATCGGCCGCCCGCCAGACCTATCTCCCGTTCCGCGAACTTCTATTTTCGCATTCTGCCGATCATCGCCGTACCAGCTCAGATCGCGGCGCTCGGCGTTGCCGTGGCGCACTGGACCGATGCGGGCCTGGGTCCGATCGGCAGCATTGCCTGGTTGCTGTCGATTGGACTCTTCAATGCGCTGTTCGCGATCCCCGTCGCCCATGAACTGATCCATCGCCGCAGCCTGTTCGACCAGGCATTGGGCGGCGTGCTGCTGTCCACCGCCTGTCTGGGCACATTCAAGATCGTGCACGTGCGGCTGCATCACCGTTACGTCGGCACCGACCGAGACTTTGCCTCGGCGCGGCGCGGCGACTCCCTGTACGCTTTCTGGCTGCGCACCCTGATCGACAATCCTCGGACAGCGCTGCGTCTTGAACAAATTCGGCTTGACCGGCTGCACCAATCGATGTGGCGCAGCGAACTGGTGGTTTGGTACGGGTTGTCGGTGATGTGGTTCGTGCTGGCCGTTGCTTTTTGCGGCTGGGCGAGCGGGGTGTTCTTCCTTCTGCAAAGCCTGGTTGCAATGCTTGTGCTCGATTGGACGAATTATATCCAGCACTATGGGCTGCGTCGCCGCGCGGATGCCAGAGGACGCTACGAGCCGGTACGGCCGCACCACGCATGGTCGATCGACTGCCGTATCAGCAACCTGGCGCTGTTCAACCTGCTGCGCCATGGCGACCACCATGCGCGTCCGCTGGAGCCGTATCACACCCTGGCCCACACGCCGGCACCGAACTACCCGTACCCGTTCGGCATCATGATGCTGCTGGCATTGGCGACACCGCTGTTCCGCCGCGTGGTGCATCCGCTGCTCGACCGATTCTCTGCCGAAACCAGCGCGACGGCGGGGGGCTGATAGATGGTTGTCCTCATCACCGGCGCGTCCTCCGGCATCGGCCGTGCGCTCGCGCAGCATTATCTTCGGCAAGGCGCGATTGTTGCGGTGGTTGCGCGCCGAATGCATCGTCTCGCGACGCTGCGTGATGATGGCGGCCACGGGATGTTCGTTTTCCCGGGCGATGTCACCGACCGGGACGCGATGGCGGTCATTGTGTCGGAGATCGAGCGGACGCTGGGTCCGATCGAGTTGGCTATCGCCTGTGCCGGCGTCGCCGAGGAACAGTCCGCTCCGGACCTCGATCTTGGTTCATTGCAGCGGGCGCTCGCCACCAATGTTTGCGGCACGTTCAACATGTTGGTACCCGCCGCGGCGGCAATGCGCGCGCGTGGCCGAGGCCAGGTGGTGGCAATTTCCAGCCTGGCCGCGGAACACAGCGTGCCGCGCATGACCGCCTACTGCATGTCCAAGGCGGCGCTCAACTCCGGCATGCAGGGTCTTCACTTCCTGCTGCGGGGTACCGGGATCAGTGTCACAGCCATATGCCCGGGCTTCATCGCCACCGACATGACGGCAGGTCGCGTGCCTGCCCGCCGCTGCATGCCGCTCGACCGTGCGACAGCAAAGATCGTCAGCGGCATTCGGCGGCGACGGCGCGTCTATCACTTTCCTGCTTGGCAATATCTGCTGCTGCGCCTGCTTCGCCTTGTGCCATTTCCGATGCGGCGTGTCGTCCTGGAATCAGCAGTCAACCTGCTGTCTTCGCATCAGCCAGTGAGGGCCTCCACATGACACATCATCGTGCCGCGCCCGCGCGTCGGAATGGGTTCTGGATCAATCTTCGGTACCAGCTCACGTTCAACAGCTTCATCCGTCCCGCCAACATCCTGCGGCTTGTGCGGCATCTGCCTGACGTTTCGCTGCGCTACTGGCCGCGTGCGTTGTTGATCGCTGCCACCAGTCTGCTCACGCAACCACTGCGGTTCGCCGAATTTGTCTGCTACGGGCGTCGGATCGCGCGCACGCCGATCAGTGAACCGCCAATCTTCATCATCGGACATTGGCGCAGCGGCACCACGCATTTACACAACCTGTTCAGTCAGGATCCGTCGCTTGGTTGGCTGACGATGTACCAGGCAATCGCTCCTGATTGCTCACTGATCGGGGGGAAATTGCTGAAGCGCCTGCTGGAACGCGTGCTGCCGCAGCATCGGCCAATGGACAACATGGTCTGGCCAATGGATTTGCCACAGGAGGAAGAGGTCGCACTGGGCAAGACCACTGCCTACTCCTTCTATTCGCAATTCATGTTCCCGCGCGAGGCGCGTGCCTTCTTCGCCAGGTATGTGCTGCTGCGGGATGCGTCCGCCCATATCGGGGCCGAAGTGAAGGGACGCTATCGGCGGATTCTGCAAGTGGCGGCGATTTATGCCGGCGGCCGGCGGCTGGTGCTGAAGAACCCAGTCAACACCGCGCGCATTCCGATGCTGCTTGAGCTGTTTCCCAATGCGAAGTTCGTTCACATCCATCGCTCGCCGTACGAGGTTTATGCCTCCACGCGTAATCTGCATCGCCAGATTACGGCATTCACCACATTACAGACGCTCGACGGCAACGGCGGGTCGGACACCGTCTTCACGCTCTATGAGGAGATGATGCGGCAGTTCTTCGTCGATCGCGCGCTGATTTCGCCGGGCAACCTCGCGGAGGTCCGGTTCGACGATTTGCAGCGCGATCCGCTGGGGGAGATGCGCCGGCTGTACCAGGAGCTGTCGCTACCGGGTTTCGTGCAGACCGAGCCACCGCTGCGCCGCTACATCGAGAGCCAGGCGAGCTATCGAAAGAACGGGTTCGCACTCTCCTCGACCGAGCAAGAGCGTGTCGCGACCAACTGGACCTTCGCCTTCGCGGAACTTGGCTACTCTGCCCAGCTTCCCGTTGGCGCCACTTTATCCTGAACGGCTGTGAGTCAATCAACAGCCCCCGGTTGACGTTGGCTGCTATCCGCTCCGTCACGACAGACAAACCCGGAAGGAAACCGCGCCATGGATGGCGGGATCGCTGCCCAAATCGACATCGGTCTACCACCGCCACCGCCGCGGGTGACACGTCGACGCTCTCGGCTGTGGCTTGTGATGGTTTTGGCGGCGGCAGTCGGTTTGTTCGGCTGGCGCTACGTCGTGCCGCGCCAGGTTGATGCGGTGCAAGTCGAGCCCGCACCATTCCCGGTGACGGTATCCGGCCCAGGTCTGCTCGACGCGCTGCAGAAAGTCGAGATGAGCGCGCGCGTACAGGGCCGCATCGCCGCACTGCCGATCGAGCAGAATGATGTATTGACGGCGGGCGCGCTGATTGCCCGCCTGGATGCGCCCGATGTCGTGCAGCAAGTGGCCGAGACTCAGGCCGACGCCGAGGCGGCCCGTTTGCATGTCAAGGAGACGGAGAATGATCAGCTGAGCGCCCGGGCGGCCTTCGTGCACGCGCAGTTGGATTTTGACCGGAAAGCCGCGTTGCTTCGCACGTCCGATGCAACGCGAGCAGATCATGACGCGGCACGCGCGACGCTCGATCAGGCAACGGCCAATCTGGCGCGCGACCAGGCGAGTGTCCAACACGCCAGAGTGGCGGCCAACTCCGCCGCCGCGGCGTCCCGCGCGATGGAGGCACAACTTCAGGAATACACCATTTCCGCGCCCATCAGCGGTGTCGTTACGCAGAGAAATCACAGCCTCGGTGACATCGTCACGCCAGGTTCGTCCATCGCGGAGCTGGCCGATCCGCGCTCCATCATCGTATCGACCCGTTTGGATAAATCGGTCATGAGCCAGCTCGCGTCGGGGCAACCGGTCGAGCTGCGACTGACATCCTTTCCCGGTCGCGTGTTTCAGGGACGCGTGCTGCGCCTGGGACGGAGCGTCGACACAACAACGCGAGAGTTCACCGTTGACGTCACGCCGGCGGAGCTTCCGCCGCATTGGGCCATTGGCCAGCGTGCGCTGGTGACGATAACGACTGAAACTATCCCGCATGCCATCGCCGTGCCGCAATCGGCGCTGGCGCCGCGCGCGGGTCAGCCAGGTGTGTGGATTGCCGGGTACGATCACCGGGCACACTGGCAACAAATTCGAACCGGTGCCGTCTGCGGCAATCTGATCCAGGTTAGCGACGGCATTACCGCGGGCCAGACGGTGCTGGTGCATCCCGCAGGTATCTATGCCTGGGCGCCAATGCGCTGGTCCGCGAATGCGAGTGCCCAGCCATGAACATCCTGGCGTGGAAAGAGGTCAGCTTCAATCCGCTGCGCTTCCTGTTCGCCTCACTCGGTGTCGCCTTTCTGCTGATGGGCTGCATTGGCATTGCCGGTCTTTATCGGGGCATCGTGCATGATGCGCTGTTCATCATCGATGCGATGGGCGGCGAGCTTTGGCTCACCGAGGGCGGGCGCATTGGCCCATTCGCGGAAACCTCGGCGATTTCGGCGGCATTGGATCAGCGGGCAGAGGGCGTCGCAGGCGTGCGCGAGGCACGCCGGTTTGTGCAGAACAACCTGCAATTCAACATTGCCGGCCGCAGTGTGCGGGTCGCCATTACCGGTCTCGATTTCCCCAAGGACCACGGCGAGTGGGTGGACCTGTCGGCGGGACGGCTGATCGAATCATCCCACTACGAAGCGATCGCCGATCAAAGCCTTGGTTTCGTTCCGGGACAGGTCGTGCGGCTTGGCCATGACGACTACACCATTGTTGGGCTGACGCATGGGCAGGTTGATATGTCGGGTGACGGCATCCTGTTTGTAACGATTGCCGATGCGCTGGACGTTACCAGTGCGCGGCCGAGTGAAGCGGTGTTGCTGGATCGGACGCAGGGAATCGGCTCGATGGCCGACCAGCCGGCCCGGCTTTCTGCCGTGGTTGTGTCGCTGGAGCCGGGTATTAATGTTACTGAAGTTGCCGAACGCATGGCGGCATGGGGTGACGTCACCGCCCTGACTGCGCAGCAAGAGCGCGATGCACTGGTGAATGGCCGCCTATGGCGCCTGCGGCTGCAGATCCTGTTTTTCGCGGTGCTGTTGATGACGGTCACCGGCGTCGTGATTGCCATGACGATTTACAGCAGCACCGTCGAGAAACTACATCAGATCGCCATGCTCAAGCTGATCGGCGCGCGGGATAGCTTCATCCTCGCGATGATCGTGCAGCAGGCGCTGCTGATCGGGATCAGCGCCTATGCCATCGCGCTCGGCTTATCGTACCTGGTGTTTCCCTACTTTCCACGGCAGCTCGAATTCGTGACAGCCGATCTGGCGGCGATCTTCGCTGGCCTGATCCTGGCCTGCGTCCTGGGCAGTTGGTTCGGTATTTCCCGCGCCTTGCGCGTTCGTGCCAAGGAGGTCTTGGCATGAGCTTCGGCGCACCCGTGGCCCAACTGAGCGATGTCTCCGTGCAGTATCACGCCGGGGACGGCAGTGCGGTCCGGGCGCTCGACAGCGTGTCTCTCGCGCTGCACGCGGGAGAGCTGGTTGGCATTTTTGGGCCATCCGGCTGTGGCAAGACCACGCTGCTGATGGTCGCGGGCTGGCTGGAAAACCCGACCAACGGCGCTGTGCTATTCGATGGCGCGCCGATCGCCGATCTGGTCGCCTGCGAGGCCGATCGCCGTGACTTTCGCCGCCGCAACATCGGCTTCGTGTTCCAGAAGCCTAATCTGATCCCGTTTCTCACCGCGGCGGACAACGTGGCCCTGGCGATGCTCATCGGCGGCGTGCCGGTCTGCGCGGCGAACCGTCGAGCCATGGAGCTGCTGGACCTGCTCGATGTCACCCACCGCGCCGCCAACCATCCGGCGCGGTTGTCGGGCGGCGAGCAACAGCGTGTCGCGGTCGCCCGCGCCCTGGCAAACAATCCGCGCCTTCTGCTCGCGGACGAGCCCACCGCTGCGCTCGACAGCACCCGAGGCAGACAGGCGATGGAGCTGCTGCACTCTGTTGCGCGGTCGATGGGCACATCGGTTGCTGTTGTCACGCATGATACGCGCTCTGCCGATCTTTTCGACCGGACGCTCGAAATGGAGGACGGTCGGATCATCTCGGAACGGAGACGATCGAATGTTTGATGGTGTCGATGTCGATACGGCTCGCGCAGTTGTTCCGCTCTTGATCGAGTGTAATGGGCGAAATTGGGCCGTGATGTGGTTTGCGCGGCCGCTGAAGGTCGCAATGGGGTGCGGCATTCATCATTCCGATGGCGTGTCCTACCGTATCGGTGTCTCGCATGCGCGCTTGTGGTTCGTCGCGGATGGGCAGGCAGTGGAGCCGGTGCGGCGTGGCTTCACGTCCGGCGGCAGCGAGATGAACATCATGCCGTGGGAGACACCGGCTGACGCACTGCGCCGGCAGACCCGGGCGCCCGTGGTGCTCTCCCGAGGGCAGACATGCAGACATATTGACGGTGCCGCGGCACCGCCTACGATCCCGGCAAACAAAGTCTGCGGTGTCGCCCAGGCTGGCGCATGGGCGACAGATATGCTCTGGGGGAACTGAAAGATGGCCGACTGGACGCGGCGTGGTCTGCTCAAGACCGGCACGGCGGGATTGACGGCGTCTCTGGCGGGATTGCCCTGTACCGCGTCAGCGCAGGGCACGCCACAGCCGAAACGAGGCGGCACGGTCACTGTCGCCCTGACGCAGGCACCGCCCTCGCTCGACGCGCAGCTGACGTCCGCCCAGGTCGCGCGCGACATCAACTTGCACATGTACGAGACGCTGTATGCCCGCGACGAGCATGCCGGCGTGGTGCCCGATCTTGCCCAAGGCGTGGATATTTCGAAGGATGGGCTCACGTACGTCTTCGCACTGCGCGCCGGGGTAAAATTCCACAACGGCAAGACCATGGATTCCGGCGATGCCGTCGCCTCGCTGGAGCGTTACCAGAAGATCGGCCTGGCGAAGGTTCTGCTGAGCGGTGTCGACAAGATCGAGGCATCCGGGCCGCTCGAAGTCACCGTCCGCATGGCGAAGGTCCAGTCGAATTTCCTCGACACCCTGTCGTCGCCGGGCACGCCGCTGGCGATCTATCCGGCCGAGGAAGCGCGCAAGGATCCGAAAGACTTCAAGTTCATTGGCACCGGCCCGATGAAGTTCGTGGAGTACGCGCCGGACAGCCACGCAACGCTGGAGCGCTTTGCGGATTACACACCCAATCCAAACTACAAAGAGCGCGACGGTTTCGCTGGCCGCAAGGAGATGTTCATCGAGCGCGCGGTGTTCCGCTTCATGCCGGAGTCCGGCGCGCGCAACGCCGCGATGCAGACCGGCGAGGCGTTGATCAACGAGACGACCGACGGACCCACTGCCAAGAAGTTGCAGGGCGACAGCCGCTTCCAGGTGCTGAAGCTGCTGCCGTTCGCCATCCAGATCGCGAAATTCAACCATGCGCAGGCGCCCTGCAACGACGTCAACTTCCGCCGCGCGGTGGCCGCCTGCCTTAACATGGAAGAGACCCTGGCGATCGCCTATCCCGACATCTACAAGCTGGATGGCGGCCTGCTCTACGGCTATTCGCCGTATTACACGAAGGCCGGGACCGAGCTCTACAACGTCAACGATCCCGCGAAAGCCAAGGAGCTGCTGGCGAAAAGCTCGTACAAAGGCGAGACGCTGACCTTCATCACCGATAACACGCGTCCCGACATGGACACGGCGACGGACATCAAGGAACAGCTCGGCCAGATCGGTATCAAGATCGAGGTCAAGGTCTCTGACTGGCCGACCGTCTCTACACTGGGCTTCACTCCGACCGGCTGGCATTTCTGGACGCACGGCCTAGGCATCGAGCCCTACGAGGGGCCCGCCAAACTGATGAGTATCTGGTCGAACGGTATCTCGCAGATCAAGGACGACCCGGCGATCGACAAGCTGTACGCCGACCTTCTGGCAGAGCTGGACATGGACAAGCGCAAGGCCATCTTCGCGCAGTTCCAGACCCACATGTACGAGAACGCGGTGGTGGTGTCACTCGGCAATTACGGGATGTTCCAGGTGGTGTCATCCAAGATTAAAAGTTTCGCACCCTACCGCATTCCGCGCCTGTGGGGCACGTGGTTGGACACATGACCAGGCGACGGACCGGCGCGTGTCACGAGCCGCACGTTCGCGTGTCGGGAACTCGCGTGCTGGGCATTGGCGTAATTGAAACCGTGGCAGGGCGGTAGTTGCTGCGCTTCATCACCCGGCGCCTGCTCATTTCGCTGCCGGTGCTGGGCCTCGTTTCGCTGATGTCGTTCGCGGTGATCTGGCTGGTGCCGGGCGATCCAGCGGCGATGTTCCTCGATCCCGGCGCGACGCCGCAGCAGTTGGCGCAGGTCCGCCACCGCCTCGGTCTCGACGAGCCGTTCTATCTGCAGGTGATCGCCTGGTACGAGCGCATCCTGCATGGCGATCTCGGCCAGTCGATCCTGCTGAATCGCAGCGTCACCGCCGCGATCATCGAGCGGCTGCCGGTCACGTTGTCATTGACCGCGCTGGCGCTGGTCTTCGCGACACTGCTGGGCATCGTCGCCGGACTTCTGGCGGCGATGCGTCATCGCAGCTGGACCGACCAGTCGATCATGGTGCTGGCGCTGCTTGGGCTGTCGGTGCCGGAGTTCTGGCTCGGCCTGATGCTGATCTTCGGCTTTGCCGTCGACCTGCGCTGGTTTCCCGCCGGCGGCTATGTGCCGCTTGCCGAGAATTTCTCGGGATGGTGGCACAGCATGGCCATGCCGGCGTTTACGCTGGCTGCCGTTCAGGTGGGATTCATTGCGCGCATGACGCGGTCGGCGATGCTGGAGGTGCTGCATCAGGATTTCATCCGCACGGCAGACTCCAAGGGCCTGCCCTGGAGCATCGTGGTCACACGGCACGGCCTGCCGAACGCGCTCGTGCCGATACTGACCGTACTCGGTATCGTCACCGGTTCGCTGCTGGGCGGGGCGGTGGTGATCGAGCAGGTGTTCTCGCTGCCTGGGGTCGGACGGCTGGTCATTGGCGCCGTGCTCAGCCGGGACTTCCCGGTGATCCAGGGCACGCTGCTGTTCGTCGCGGCAATCTACCTGCTGGTCAACCTGGTGGTCGATATTCTTTACGCTGTGGCCGACCCGCGGGTGCGTCTTGAGTAGCGCGGCAATCGATCCGGGCCCGACCTGGTTCAGCGACGTTGCGCGGTTGGCCGGGCCGTTCATGCACAGGCTGTTGCGCAACCGATCGTTTGTCGCCGGCGCGGTGCTGGTGCTGTTCGTGGTGCTGGTCTCGGTGCTGGCCCCGGTGCTGGCGCCGTACGATCCGATGCGCAGCAATTTCCGCGCCCGCATGCTTCCCCCGGGTGCGGAACACTGGTTCGGCACCGATCATTTCGGTCGCGACCTGTTGTCGCGGGTGATCTATGGCGGCCGCGCGTCGCTGGAGATCGGCTTTTTCGTGGTGGTAGTCACGGGTATCGCGGGCACCACGATCGGCGCGCTGGCCGGCTATTTCCGCCGATTCGATAATCCGCTGATGCGGTTGATGGACGCGCTGATGGCGTTTCCGGCGATCCTGCTGGCGATCGTCATCAGTGCGGTGCTGGGTGCATCGATCACCAACGTCGTCATCGCGCTCAGCATCGCCACCGGCCCGCACACGGCGCGCATCGTGCGTGGCTCGGTGCTGGTGGTGCGCGAGATGGAATATGTCGAGGCCGGCCGTGCGCTAGGGGCCAGCGATTTTCGGCTGCTGTTCGGTCATGTGCTGATCAATGCGATGGCGCCGTTGATCGTTCGGCTGACCTACGTGTTCGCGATCGCCATTCTGGCCGAAGCGGTGCTGTCGTACATCGGTGTCGGCCCACCACCGCCGACGCCCACGTTCGGCAACATCATCGCCGGCGAGCGCGACTTCATGGAAACAGCACCGTGGGCGATGATCTTTCCAGGCTTGGCGATCGTGGTGTCGGTGCTAGGCCTGAACTTGCTGGGTGACGGGTTGCGTGACGTGCTCGACCCGCGCATGAAACTATGATTGGCCGCGCAGCGCTCAAGGGGTCTGGGGCCTCACGGCCCCAGCGGGTCCAGGGCAGAGCCCTGGCCTTGCCTTAAGCGATGAATATCCTGGAGGTTGAAGGGTTAACGGTCCGCCTGAGCGCGCAACCGGGCCATCCCACGATCCTGGAAGACGTGTCGCTTCGGGTATCTCCCGGCGAGGTGCTGGGCATCGTCGGTGAATCCGGCAGCGGCAAGAGCATGCTGGCGCTGTCGATCATGGGGTTGTTACCGCCGGCGTTGGCAATGTCAGCGCGCCGCATGGCCCTGCTAGGGAATCAGCTGGCGGGCCAGCCGCGCGAGGCCTGGCGCGCGCATCGCGGTCGCGACATGGCAATGATTTTCCAGGAGCCGATGACCTCGCTGAATCCGGTGATGCGGGTGGGCACGCAGATCGAGGAAGTGCTGCGCTGGCGCGGCGGGATGCGCGGCGGGGCGGCGCGCCGGCGGGCACTTGAACTGCTGGAGCAGGTGGAGATCCCTTCACCGCGCAGCCGGCTGAATGCGTATCCGCACGAGCTGTCCGGCGGCATGCGGCAGCGCGTCATGATTGCGATTGCGCTCGCCGCCAGTCCGCGGCTGCTGATCGCCGACGAGCCGAGCACGGCGCTCGACGTTACCGTGCAGGCGCAGCTTCTTGACCTGCTGCGCGGTCTGCAGCGCGATGCCGGGTTGTCGCTGATCCTGATCACGCACGACCTTGGGGTGATCGCGGAGATCGCCGATCGGGTCATGGTGCTGTATGCCGGACGGGTGGCGGAAACCGCGCCGGTACGCACGTTGTTCGATGCGCCGGCGCATCCGTATACCCAGGTGCTGCTTGCCTCGATCCCGGATATCACGAGCCGCCGCCTGCGCTTGGCGACGATTCCCGGAACCGTTCCGAGTGCGTTGAACATGCCGCCGGGCTGCCGGTTCGCGCCGCGTTGTCCGTATCGTCAAGCGGTGTGCGAGGAAGCGCCGCCGCTGCTGCGTCCGTTGTTGCAGGAGCAAGAAGCCGCCTGCCCGCGTCCATTTGGGGAACTGCCTGCGTGAGTGGTCCGGCAGCGGGCGAGGTGCTGATCGAGGCGCGCGGCGTGCGCAAATACTTCAAGCTGCGTGGCGGCGTGGGTTCGGCGCACTTGGTCCGCGCGGTCGACGGCGTTGATCTGCAAATCCGCAAGGGCGAGACGCTGGGGCTGGTTGGCGAATCCGGCTGCGGCAAATCCACGCTGGGACGATTGTTCCTGCGGCTGATCGAACCGACCGAGGGCATGATATTGCACAAAGGCACCGATCTTACCGATCTCGGCCGCCGCGAACTTCGCGCCCGCCGGCGCGACCTGCAGATCATCTTCCAGGACCCGTTCGGCTCACTCAACCCGCGCAAGACTGTTGGAGCAATCATTACCGAAGCGTATGCGATCCATCGGCTGGGCAACCGCGCCGAGCGCGCTCGCTGGCTGGCCGAGACGCTGGACCTGGTGGCGCTGCCGCGTGAGGCAGCGCATCGTTACCCACACGAATTCTCCGGCGGGCAGCGCCAGCGTATCGGCATCGCCCGGGCGCTGGCGCTGAAGCCGGAGTTCGTGGTGTGCGACGAGGCGGTCTCGGCGCTCGACGTTTCGGTGCAGTCACAGATCATCAATTTGATGCAGGATCTGCAGCAGGGGCTGGGGCTGACGTACCTGTTCATCTCGCACAACCTCGCGGTGGTACGGCATATCTCCACGCGCATCGCGGTAATGTATCTAGGGCGCATCGTTGAGCTGGCCGAGGCGGATGCGCTGTTCGCGCGTCCGGCGCATCCGTATACGCGGGCGCTGCTGTCGGCGGTGCCTGTGCCGCACCCGGATCGGCCACGGCATCGCCACGTGCTGCCGGGCGACGTGCCGAGTGCGACCGCGGTGCCGACGGGGTGCCGATTTGCGCCGCGCTGCCGGTTTGCCGAGGCGCGCTGCGGGGAAGTCGATCCGCCGCTTGCGGTGCTGCCGGATGGCAGGGCGGTCGCCTGCTTGCTGGCGGTGGATGGGACGCTGCCGCCGGCGGGGGGTGTTGCGTAAGCGGCTGGGCGTGGTGCGTAGGGCGGAACAGCGTAGCGCATTCCGCCGACGCTGCAGGAAGATGATGGAATGCGCTACGCTTCTCCGCCCTGTCGTTCCGTTACGATCTCGCGTATATCTGCGCCGCCGGGGTGAAAACGGCGTCCTCGTCCAGCGGATACATCGGGCGCGCGCAGACGGTGTGCCCGAGCATTCGGATGTTCGCAGAGGTCGCCCCGGGCGCATCTATGTTGAAGTTCTTCTCTACCCACTCGTCGTACATGTGGTACTCGGTGTGCGGAGACTTCACCACGATCAGGTCGAAATCGCGCGGGTTCAGTCCCACGGCGTAATACATCGCGCGGTCGAACAGGCTGACCGACCGGCTCATCACTACCACCGTAACGTTGTCGTATGTCAGCACCGCCGTTCGGCCCGCATCTAACTCGGCGCGCATAGTCTCCAACCGCGCGTGGCCGTCCGACAGCAGGCGCACCTGCGCCCGCACCGACATCGGCGGAAACCGCGCGGGATCGTGGCAGCCCCCCAGCGTCACCTCGATGGTGGCGCCAACACCGGCTTTGTGCGCCGCCGCGGCGGCCGAGGGATCGACGATCTGCGCCAGCACGCGCTTGTCATACAAGTGGGCGCGCAGGCCCACCAGGATCGCGTTGGAATCACCGGACGCACCCGAGGAAGTCGCATCGGCAGCATCGGTGAACAGCACAGGCCCCACCATGGTGCGCGCCTGAGCGACCGCCCGTTCAAGGGAAATCAGCTTGCCCTGCATGCGGAAACGCTGGGGCCAGAATTCCCGCGCGAGACGCACTGCCTCCTGCCGGGCGCGCGCCGCATCGCTGTCGGTCATAACGAGCACCTGGCTGCACAATTCGGGCACGTCGGTGAACGGGTTGCCGATCATGATGCCGGCCGCCAACGCCGTGCCGTCACGTTCGATACGCTGGCAGTCGCGAACCAGATCGCCATAGCAACCACTCTTGGTGATCAGCTCGTCCCCGCGCACCAGCGCGGGGATGACCACCCGCGCGATCACGGACCTGGTTGGCCGTGCCATGAGGCGCAACAACAGCCGCGCCGCCCGTGCCCCGGTGTCGGCGAAATCGACGTGCGGGTAGGTGTGATAGATCGTCAATCCATCGATCTGGTGCAGCATCCGATCGGTCAGGATGCCGTGCAGATCAAGCGAGATGACGATCGGCATCCGCGGCCCGGCCAACCGGCGAATTTGGGCCAGCAAAAATCCTTCCGGATCCAACTCGCCGTCGGCACCCATGGCGCCATGCAGCGAGACATAGATGCCGTCGATATCGGCGAGGTTGGCGGCCACGGAAGCCACGAACTCCTGCGACAGACGCTGCCAGCCGGCAGCCGACAGCAGCCCCGCGCTACCGGCGCGCGCGCTGTAGGCCGGGACGATCGCGACGCCGGATGCGTCGCGGAACACCGCAAGCGCCCCGCCGATGGCGCTGTTCAGGTTCGCCTGGCGATACAGTTCCTCGCCGCGCTGGATGGAGAAATGGTCATAGCCGGACTGCAAGGGATTGAACGAGGAGATCTCCTGCATGCATTCGGCGATCAGGACACGCGGCATGGTTGGCGTCTCCGGGCTGGGTGTGGGCGGTACTGCGTATACCTCTCCCGCGACGTGCGTGCGAGGTGTAGGGTCCGGGCGGGCCAGGAGGAACGCGCCCAGGGGGGAATGCGCATGGAAGCCAGAACGATCAGGATCACCTCGATCGAGGTGGCGCCGTTGATCGGCGACACCCCGAAGGGCGGCTGGGACGCCGAGATCAAACCGGAAGATTCCATCCACGCGCTGATCGCGGTCTACACTGATGCCGGCATCACCGGGCACGGCAGCGTCTACACGGATGGCCGTCTGGTCCAGGCGGGGCTGCGCGTGCTGGAGCCGTTGTTTCGTGATGAGAACGCACTCGAACCGCAGCGCGTGTCGGAGAAGCTGCACCAGAACACATTCTGGATGGGGCGCGGCGGCACGCTGACGCATGTGATCAGCGGCATCGACATCGCGCTGTGGGATATCCTGGGCAAGGCGACCGGCCTGCCGGTCGGGCAGTTGCTGGGCGGGCGCTACCGGACGCGGGTGCAGCCCTATTGTTCGCTGCTGATGGAACAACCCGCGGAGATGCACGATGTGGTCGCACTATATCGCGCGCGCGGTTTTCGGGCGTTCAAGATCGGCTGGGGTCCGTTTGGGCGCCGGGACGATACGAAGCTGGACGAGGCGATCGTCCAGGCGGCACGCGACGCCGCCGGAGAAGAAAACCGGCTGTTCGTCGATGCCGGTGCCAGCGACGCGCATTGGCCGCAGGGCCTGAAATGGGCGATGCGCACGGCGGAGATGCTGAAGGACTACAATGTCGGCTGGTTTGAGGAACCGTTGCGTCCTGATGCGATCGATGATTTCTGCCATTTGCGCCGGGTCAGTCCGGTGCCGATCGCGGGCGGCGAGGTGCTGACGCGGCGGCAATCGTTCCTGCCGTGGCTGTCGCGCGGGGCGTTCGATATCGTGCAACCCGATGTCACCAAGGTCGGTGGCATCAGCGAGCAGCGGCGGATCGCCTGGATGGCCGACGATTTTGGCGTGCGTTATGTGGGGCATGGCTGGAACACCGCCCTGGGTCTGGCGGCGGACCTGCAGCTTGCAACGGCACTGCCGAACGTCGACCTGGTCGAGTTCATCGGTGGCAGCGCCTATCTCGATGGCATCACCGAGACGCCGTTCGCGCTCGATGCCGAGGGCTATCTCGCCATCCCCGATGGGCCTGGCCTGGGGGTGCGGCTCGATCGTGCAAAGCTCACCCGATACACGCCCGACCCATCAGTGCTGTTTCGCGAGTAGTGCAGGGAGAGAGCATAAGGATCTATGGGGTAAGGAGTGCCAGGTCAGAGAACAAGCGCGAGCACTCAAAACAAAAAATCACGGGAGGAACAGATGACCCAGCTGGATACGGGCAATACCGGCTTCATGCTGCTCTGCAGCAGCCTGGTCATGTTGATGACGCCGGGCCTCGCCTTTTTCTACGGCGGGCTGGTAAGTCGCCGGAACGTGCTGGCGATCATGATGCAGTCCTACGTGTCGATGGGCTGGACGACCGTCATCTGGTTCGTCGTCGGTTACTCGCTGTGCTTCTCCGGAGGTGCCGGCGGGGTCATCGGCAATCTCGACATGGCGTTCCTGAACGGTGTCACGCTCGCGACGCCATCGCCCACTCCCGGCATTCCCTTGATGGTGCACATCGCCTACCAGATGATGTTTGCGATCATTACGCCGGCGCTGATCACCGGCGCCTTCGCCAACCGGGTCTCGTTCAAGGCCTATATGGTATTCCTGACCCTCTGGCTGTTCGTCGTCTACTTTCCATTCGTGCATATGCTGTGGGGCGGCGGCGTCCTGCAGCAATGGGGCGTGCTGGACTTTGCCGGAGGCATCGTCGTGCACAACACGGCAGGGCTCGCGGCACTGGCGTCGGTCCTCTATGTTGGCCGACGGCGGGTGGTCGAGCGCGCACACAGCGTACCACTGGTCGCGTTGGGAACCGGTCTCCTCTGGTTCGGTTGGTACGGCTTCAACGCCGGTAGCGAATTCCGCGTCGATGCGGTGACGGCAGTCGCGTTCCTGAATACCGACGTGGCCGCATCGTTCGCCGCCATCGCCTGGATGATGGTCGGCTGGTGGCAGGAGAAACGGCCAAGCTTCGTCGGTCTGCTCACTGGGGCAGTCGCCGGCCTTGCAACGATCACTCCGGCGGCGGGTTATGTATCGCCGATCGCCGCAGTCGTCATCGGAATTGCCGCCGGGGTCGTTTGCTACTTCGCCGTTACGCTGAAGAACCGGCTGAAATGGGACGACGCCCTGGACGTGTGGGGCGTGCATGGCGTCGGTGGCGCGTTGGGGATCGTGCTGCTCGGCCTGTTTGCCTCCAAGGCATTCAACCCCGCTGGAACCGACGGCCTGTTCGGGGGCAACGCCGGTTTTCTGGGGAAGCAACTCGTGGCGATCGTACTGTCGTCGGCCTGGGCGTTCGGCTTCACCTACGGCATGCTCTGGCTGATCGATCGCGTGACGCCGGTCAAAGTCGAGCAGACCGACCAGGAACGCGGGCTCGACGCGGCGCTGCATGGCGAGACGGCCTACCTCAGCGCCCCATGAGGCCGGTACGCCATCGGCCGCGAGCGGAACTGCGGCGTGCTGCATCGATGCACGATCTGCTCAAAATGGCATTGTCACGATAACCGGGGTTGGCGGCAGGGGGGTGACGAATGAGACTGAGGGATGACGCCGCCAGCAGCTCTGCTGCAATTTACCGGCCGTTCTACCCTCCCGGCCGTCCGGTCAGAGACGAAATGATGGAGCTTGCCGGATGACCCGGCCTCGCGTCGCTCTGCGCGTTCCGGTTGGCCGACCGTTGCCCGAAGTCGCTGCGTTCGTCGCCCGCTGTGAGGACGCGGGCTTCGACGGGGTGGGCATCCACGACCATCCGTCCAGTGGCCGCGATGCATACCTCGCACTGGCACTCGCAGCCCAGGCGACGCACCGGCTGCGGCTGTTCCCGGCCACCTCAAGTCCTGTGGTTCGGCATCCTTTGGTTCTCGCTTCGCTCGCCCACAGCCTGGAGGAGATCGCGCCGGGACGCATATGTCTGACCGTGGCTCCCGGCTTCATCTCGACGCGGAGCATCGGCCAGCCGCGTGCGGGGCTGGGCTTCATGCGTGACGCGATCCGCGACCTCCGCCGCCTGCTTGCCGGTGAGGAAGTCGGGTTTGGTCCGTCGTCGACCCGTCTCAGGAATCGCAGCGAGGCACCGACGCCGGTGTATCTGCTCGCGGCCGGGCCTAGGATGATCGAACTCGCAGGTGAACTGGCCGATGGCGCCTTTCTCATGGTCGGCGTCCATCCGGCCTCCGTCCGCGCCGCGCGCCGCCACCTGGAAGCAGGTGCCAGGCGGGCCGGCCGCTCCCTGGCCAGCTTCCCGGTGGTGTTCGTGGTCACACTCGGTCTCGGACCCGACGCCCAGGTGGGCGCGCGATGGGTGCGGAGTTGGTTCGCGCCAGGAAAGCCGTTCCTGAACTATCCGAGCGCATCGAACCTTCGCTGGCTCCGCGAGTGCGGCTTCGAGCTTGCAGAAACGCACGACCCCGCTTGCATTCACGATGACCGCGCGCACCGGATCGCGGATGCAATCGGACTCTTCGGCTCGCCGGAGCGCTGCGCAGAGCGGCTGCTGCGCGCGCACGAGGAAGCAGGTATTGAGGAGATATTCTTGTTCCCGGCGCACGACCTTGCAGGCGGCTACAACATGCCGGAGGCCGAGGTTCAGGCTTTTGAGCGAATTATCCGCCCGCGGCTCGGAGGATAGCCGATGGAAGCGGCTTGGCGACCGGATATGGGACCCTCTGAACCAGCGCTCCGAACGATGAGCGCCGGCACGCCGCTGCTCGAGATCGCCGGCTATACGTTGGACTACGAGACACAGGCCGGCCCGTTTCGCGCGCTCGAGGACGTGTCGCTTCAGGTTGCGCCCGCGGAGGTGCTCGGGTTGGTGGGCGAGTCCGGCTCCGGCAAGACGACACTCATGATGGCGATCATGCGGCATCTCGCCGGCAACGCGCGGGAACGCAGCGGCGCTATCCGCCTGGACGGGCTGGATCTGACCAGGATGGCACCGCGGCATATCCTTGCGGTGCGCGGGCGGCGGATCGGCATGGTGTTCCAGGACCCATCCACATCGCTCAATCCGACACTGACGCTCGGGCGGCAGCTCACGGAGATGCTGGAGCGGCATCGCGGCCTGTCGCCGCGCGCGGCATGGCGCGAGGGGATTGCCTGGCTGCACCGCGTCGAGCTGCGTGACCCGGAGGCGATGATGCGTCGTTACCCGCACGAGGTGTCGGGCGGCGAGAAGCAACGCGTGGTCATCGCGAGCGCCTTCGCGCCGCAACCGGAACTGGTGCTGTTCGACGAGCCGACGAGCGCGCTCGATGTCATCACTGGGGCGCGCATCCTGGAGCTGTTCCGCCGGTTGCGGCGGGAAACCGGCGTCGCGGGCCTCTACATTTCCCACGATCTTGGGGTGGTATCGCTGGTGGCCGACCGGGTCGCGGTGATGCAGCGCGGACGGATCGTCGAACAGGCACCGGCGGCAAGCATTTTTCGCGCGCCCACGCACGAATACACGCGCCGGCTGGTAGCAGCCGTGCCGCGGCCGGAGCGCCGGCTGGTGTCGGATGCACCCGCGGACGACGCCTTGCTCGCCGCCGGACACATCTCGGTGCGCTATGGCCGGCCACGGCTGTTCGGCCGGAAGGACATTTTCGGCGCCCGCGACATCAGCCTGACGGTGCGCGCCGGCGAGATTCTCGGCGTGGTCGGCGAATCCGGGTCCGGCAAGTCCTCGGTAGCGCGAGCGCTGAGCGGACTCGCCAACTGGTCCGGAGAGATCCGACTTGATGCGCGACCGATTTCGCGCATGGACCGGGCCTACCGCCGCGCGGTGCAGATCGTGTTTCAGAATCCGGACGCCTCGCTCAATCCGCGTCACCGCATCGGCGATATTCTGGCGCGCCCGCTGCGGCTGTTCGGCGGCACACACGCCGAGGTGCCGGCGTTGCTGGAGCAGGTGCGGCTGCCGGCGGACTACGCGCGGCGCTGGCCGCATCAGCTATCGGGTGGCGAGAAACAGCGCGTTGCCATCGCCCGTGCGTTCGCAGCCCGGCCGCGCGTGGTGATCTGCGACGAGATCACGGCCTCACTCGATGTATCCGTGCAGGCTGCGGTGATCGAGCTGCTACTGGACCTGCGGCATCGTCATGGCACCGCCTATCTGTTCATCACCCACGACCTGAACCTGGTGCGCCAGATCGCCCACCGCCTGGCTGTGATGCGGGCTGGCGAGCTGGTGGATCTGTTGCCGATCAAGGCGCTCGGCAGTGGCCGCGAACACGCATACACGCGGGCGCTGATGGACGCATCGCCTACCCCTGTTGGATGAGGGACCACATGATCGCCGATGATCTGCCAGGCGGGTTGCCGGGCCGGCTGCTGGGCCGGATCGACGAAACGGCTTGCCTCGACTTCCTTGCCGCGATGGTGCGGCACAAGAGCTACAGCCAGACGCCGGGTGAGCGCGACCTTGCCGCCTTCATGATGCAACGAATGCGCGCCCTGGGGCTGGAAGCCGAGCTGACGCCGGTGGACCAGCCGCCGAATGCGCCGCCCGACATCTCCGGCGGCGCCGACCGCGTCAATGCCGTCGGCCGGTTGCGCGGCACCGGTGGCGGCAAGAGCCTGCTGTTCAACGGCCATGTGGATACCAACCCGGTCAGCGAAGGCTGGACGGTCGATCCCTGGGCCGGAAAGGTGGACCAGCATTTCATCTACGGCATTGGCGTGTCCAACATGAAAGCCGGCGACGCCGCATATTACTGCGCCGTCAAGACGCTGGTGGATGCCGGCGTGAAGCTCAAGGGCGACGTTATCCTGACCTACGTGGTCGGCGAGCTGCAGGGCGGCGTCGGTTCCCTGGCGCTGATCCGCCAGGGGCTGCGCGCGGACTACTTCGTCAATTCCGAGCCGACCGACCTGGCGGCGCTGACCATGCACGCGGCCGCCTTCACCTTCATCATCGAACTGTTCGGCAACACGCGGCATTTGTCGAAGCGTGAGGAAGCGGTCGACGCGATCGCCGCTGCCTGCGACCTGATCCCCCGGCTGAACGCCATGACGTTCGCCGGTGCGGCCTCGGCGGAACAGGCGCGGATCAACCGGGTGCATGTCGGCGTGGTGCACGGCGCGCTTGGCCAGCAGCTGCACGAATGGCGGCCGCCGCAGGTCGCCGACTATGTGCGGATCAAGGGCTCCGGCCGTTACGCGCCCGGGCAGACCGAACAGGGCGCGCTGGCCGATCTGCGCGCACAGCTTGACGCGCTGGAGGCGCGCTTTCCCGGTCTGCGCGCCACGCTGACGCCCGAGCACCAGGCGGGCCGCCCGATGATGCCGTCCTTCGAGGTCGCCAGGGACAGCCGCATCGTGCAGGCGATCAACCGCGCCTACCGCACCGTACGCGGCACGGACCAGCCGACCGGGGCAATCACTCCGCCCGGCTTCTATGGCACCGACGCTGCGCATTTTTATCGCGCAGCGGGAATGGAAGGCGTCGTTTGTGGCCCCGGCGGGCGCTACAACACCATGCCGGACGAGCGCGTGGACATCATCGACTACCTCGACATGGTCCGCATCTACCTGCTGACCATCCTGGAGATCTGCGAGCCCGCGTCATTGCCCACGTGATCGGGGCCCACGTGATCGCCGCCTCCGTGATCGCCCTCGTAACTGGTCAGCATCATCGCCGGCCACGCGGATCCAGCCGATCGCGTAGCGCGTCGCCGGTGAGATTGAAGCCGAGCGCCACCATCGCGATCGCGATGCTCGGCACCAGCACAGTCCAGATGTTGCGCGCCATGTATTGCCGCGCGCCCGCGATCATCAGTCCCCATTCGGTGGACGGCGGCTGCGCGCCAAGGCCGAGGAAACCCAGCGTCGCACCAATCATCACCGCAAAGGCGACGCGGATCGTCGCTTCGACCAGCACCGGGCCGAGCGCGTTGGGCAGCACCTCGCGCAGAATGATCCAGGCGCGCCCTTCGCCGCGTGCCACGGCAGCCAGCACGTAGTCGCGTCCACGCAACGACAGCACCGTGCTGCGGCTGATCCGCGCCAGCCCCGGCGTGAAGGCGATCGCCACCGCCAGCAGCGCATTGCCCATGCCGTTGCCCAGAACGGTGACGATCAGCAGTGCGAACAGCAGGTCCGGGACGGCGATCAATCCGTCGAGCACTCGCATGATCATCGCGTCCGCCCAGCCGCCGGAGACGCCGGCAACCAGACCGATCAATCCGCCCGCTGCAACGCCCAGGACCGTGGCGCCAAGCCCGAACAGCACGGTCGGCCGCGCCCCGGTCAGCAGGCGGGACAGCAGGTCACGCCCGAACTGGTCGGTGCCCAGCCAGAACGCGGACGATGGCGGCTGCAGCCGAGCCTGAACATGGAACGCCTGCGGATCGTATGGCGCGAGCCACGGCCCCAGTACGACCGCGACGCCGACCATGCCCAGCATGGCAAGCCCGGCCAGCAGCGTCGGCTGGCGCAAAGCGCTACGCATAATGCACCCGCGGATCGAGCAGTGCGATGATGATGTCCGCGGCAAGATTGGACAGGGTATAGGCGCCGGCCATCACCAGCGTTGCCGCCTGCATCAGCGGCAGGTCGCGGTTCTGCACCGCATAGATCAGCAGCCGGCCCAGGCCCGGCCAGGCGAAGACCTCCTCGACGACCAGAATGCCGCCGAGCAGGTAGCCGATGTCGAGCGACAGCACCGCAACAGCCGGCGTCAGCGCGTTGCGCAGCGCGTGGGCCAGAACGATCCGCCGCGGCAACAATCCTTTCAGGCGTGCGGCGCGGATATAATCGGAGCCGAGCACCTCCGACATCTCGCTGCGCACCTGGCGCGACAGATGCGCAACGAGTATCAGTGACAGCGTCATCACCGGCAGCACCATGTGCGACGCGAAGGCGCCAAGCCCGTCGGCGACTGGTGTGTAGCCGCCGGCCGGCAGCCAGCCGCTGTCTGGTCCGGCCAGCAGCACGAGCAGCAGCGTCGCGGTCACAAATTCCGGCACCGCCGCGCCGAGATAGGCGAACAGCCCGATCAGCAGATCAAACACCGTACCGCGCAGCAGGGCACCCGCCACGCCGACCGGAATCGCGATGATGCAGACGATGACCAGGGTCGCACCGGCGAGCACCGCCGAGCGCCCGAACGCATCGCCGATCAACCCGATCACAGGACGCGACAGGCCGACCGACATGCCCCAGTCGCCGCGCAGGATGCCGCCAAGCCAGTGCAGATACTGCTGCCACCAGGGATGTTCGAGACCGAGTGTCAGTTCCATCGCATGGCGCTGGTCGGCGGTGGCGAACTCGCCAAGGATCATCACCGCCGCATTGCCCGGCAAAAGCTGGGTGATGCCGAACACGGTGAAGGAGACGATAAGCAGCACCAGCAGGATCGCGCCGAGGCGACGCAGCAGCCAGGCGGCGCTCATGCGTTCATGTGGTCACGCTGGAATGGCATGCGCTCAGGTGATCACGGTGAGATCATCGGGCAGGCCGGTCAGCAACTCGGCCGCGCCGTCCGTCACCAGCAAGGTATGGCCGACGCCCATTGCGTATCCGGTGTCGGAATCGCCGAGCATCACGTGGAAGAACAGCACCATGCCAGGCTCGCAGCGCGTCGGGTTGCCGGCATAGATCATCGGCGGCACATCCATGCTGGTGGGTGCATAGGTCAAGCCGACCGAGTAGCCGGTGGCACCGAAGCGGTGCGCGCGATATCCGGCATCGTCCAGGCCTTGCGCATGCGTATCGAAGATCTCGCCTAGCGTCGTGCCGGGACGGGTGATCTCGGTCATCCGCGCCAGCGTCGCGCGGACCGTTTCGTACATGTGCCGCTGCGCCTGCGTCGCCTGCCCGAGCAGGATGGTCCACTCGGTCTTGACGTTGTAGCGACGCAGCGCGACCGGATACTCGACGACGATCTGGTCGATCGCTTCGAGTTGGCGCGGCTGGCTGACCCCGCGACCATAGACCGCGCGCGCGCCGGAATTGAACAGCGGCGCGTTGGGCGGCATGTCGCCGCCGCCGCCAAGCACGACGGACAGATAGGTCGCGGTCAGCGCCGAATCCATCACCCCTGGCCGCGCGGCGGCGATCACCGCGGCCAGCGAGTCATCCAGCAGACGGCCCGCCTGGCGCATCACCTCGATCTCGGCTGGGGACTTCACCAGGCGCAGCAGTCGGATCATGTGCCGATCGAATTCCAGCGTGCAGAAGCCGGCCATTGCAATCTGGATGCGGTGCAGGTTCCAGCCCGTCAGGCCATGCGTATTCATTTCGACGGCAATGCGCTTTCCGGCCAGACCCTTCTCGCGCAGGATCTCGCGCAACGCGCCCGCCGGATCGGCATCCTCGGCATCCCACCACAGGCGGATGTCCTCGATCGTGCTGGTCTGGCGCGCCTGCAGCAGGTCGGGGCGGCGCGTCAGCAGCGTGATTGGCGTCTCTTCGGTGGTCACCACGGCGCACTGGAAGAACACGAAGCCGCCGCTGTCGTAGCCGGTGAGCCAGTAATGGCTCTCCTGCGCGAACACCAGGATGGCGTCGAACCCGCTCTCGCCCAAGGCCGTGCGCAACTTCGCTTGCCGCGCCAGGTGTTCTTCGCGGGTAAAAGGCAACGTGGGTGTGCCGGAAAACATGGTGTTGCCCTCAGCAGAGATGCAGTTGCGGCGGGATCGCCGACAGGTTCTCCGCCGCGCCTTCGGTGATAATGAAGGTACGGCCTATCCCGGCGGCGACGCCGCTGACGCTGTCCGGCACCATGATGTGCACGAAGAACACCATACCCGGGGTCATGATCAGCGGATTCCCCGAATAGATCATCGGCGGAACATCCATCCAGGTCGGGCGAAATGTGCAGCCGAGCGCGTAGCCACAGGCGGCGAATCGCTCACGGGCCAGCCCGGCCCGATCGAGAACGCCGCGGTGGATATCGTCGAGTTCACCCAGTGCGCGGCCGGGGCGTGCATGGTCCAGCACCTGGGCCATCGCCTCGGTCGCGAGCGCGAACAGCTCAAGCTGGCGCGGGCGCGGCGGCCCTATCGCCACGGTCTCCTCGGTGCACACGTGATAGCGGCAGCACGACGCGCCCAGCTCGATCATCATCTGATCGGTGGCGTCGAGCCGCCGCGGACCGCCGATGCCGCGGCCATAGATCGCCCGCGGCCCGGAATTCACCAGCGGTCCGGTCGCCGGCATGTCGCCGCCCGCCGACAGCATCGCCGCCACCCCGGCCGCGGTGACCACGCTATCGAGCTGCCCGGCCGCGGCCGTGCCCACCATCGCCTCGATCGCCAGGTCGGCGAGATGCGCGGCCTCGCGGACATAGGCGAGCTCGGCGGGAGATTTCACCAGCCTCTGGCTGCGCACGATATCGGAGGCATCGGCGAGCGTAACGATCCCGCCCAGCGCCGCCTCCACCGCGCGATGATTTGCCGCCGTCAGCCCGTAGGTTGCGTATTCGATACCGACGCGCGCGCCGCGCAGGCCAAGCTCGATCAGGATGTCCCGCAGATCGGCGGCGGGATCGGCATCCTCGGCGTTGAGCCAGATCCGGATGTCGTCATACAGCGAGGCGTCGCGGGCTTGCGCAAGATCCGGCCGGCGGGTGAGCAGAACGGTTGGGCGCGCGTCGGCGGTGATGACGCCGACCTGGAAGAACACGTAGCCCGAGGTGTCGAAGCCGGTCAGCCAGTAGTGGCTTTCCTGGGCAAAGACGAGCAGCGCATCCAGCCCGCGTGCAATCAGCAGTTGCCGCGTGCGCGCAAGGCGTTCAGCGTGTTCGGCGGCGGTGAAGCGCAGGCGCACCGGCCTGCCATCGGCGGCGGTGGTTTCGATCTCCGCCATCATCAGGCGCCCAGCCAGACGCGCTCGATGAAATACGTCTTTTGCAACGGGCTGACGGTCCAGCCTTTCACGCGGTCCCGATTGGCCGTCAGCACATCCTGGAAGAATGGGATCAGGGACGGCTTGTCCTGCGTCATGAGACGCTGTGCCTTCGCGTAAATCTCGCGCCGCTTCGCGTCGTCGAGCGTGGCCGCGCCGGCGGCAACGAGCGCATCGAACTCGGCGTTGTTCCACGCGGTGTCAGCAAACGCTGCATGCGAGGTGAACAGCAGGGTGAAGGCGGCGTCTTCGGTGGCCTGCATCCCCCAGTAGCCGATGTAGAAATTGCCCTTCATCCACACATTGGCGAGATAGGTGTCGTGCGGGATGGTCTGGACATCGATGTCGAAACCGGCGGTCTGCGCCATCTCCCTGATCGCGACACCCACGGTTGAGCGGATCGCCGGCCGATTGGAACAGATCAGCGGGATTTTCAGCACCGACGGATAGCCGGCCTCGGCCAGCAGCTTCTTCGCGGCGGCCGGGTCGTAGGGCTCGGCAGGCGTCTCGGCATAGTAACGGTATTGCGGCGAAATCACATTGTCGCGCGCCGGCTGGCCGAGGCCTTCGAGCACGAGTTCCACCAACGCATCGCGGTCGATTGCCATGGCGAGCGCGCGGCGCACCCGCACGTCGTTGAACGGCTTGGTGTCCATTCGCAACACGACATTGACGAAGCGGCCGGATTTGACCCGCTGGCCGATCACACCGGGTGCGGAGGCAACACGCTTGTAGTCGGCCTGCTGCACGTCCGACATCACGTCGGTCGCGCCGGAGAGCAGGTTCTGTACTTCGGCTGTCAGGTCGGGAAACAACGGCAACTCGACCGCATCCAGATAGGGCTGATCAGCGACGAAATATTTCGGATTGCGGACGACTCGCAGCAGCCGCGCGGAGTTGAAGACATCCTGCTTGAACGGGCCGGTGCCGTTGGCGCGGGTGTTCAACGCTACGAGATCGTGCAGCGAACTGGCGGCGACGATGCGTGCATTGGAATGCGCGGTGGCAACCGGAAAGTCGGCGAACGGCGTGCCGCAGGTGAAACGCACGGTCATCGGGTCGACCGCGGTGATGTCCTGCAGCGAGCCGAGCGCAGCCTTCGCCGGGCAGGCACTCTTGGGGTCGAGTATGGCGCGGTAGGTCGCCACCACATCTTCGGCGGTGAACGGGCTGCCGTCGTGAAACGTCACGCCGGGGCGCAGTTGGAAGGTGAACGCCTTCGCCGCCGCATCACTGCTGTAGCCGAGCGCGAGATCGGGCGCGGGTTTCATATCCGCGCCCATGCGCAGCAGGCCCGAATACAGCATGTCGATGGCGATGTATTCCGATGGGCCGGAAATCTGCAGCGGATTGAGTGAGGTGGTGCGCGTCGAGACGGACACCTTGAGGACGCCGCCACGCTTTGGCGTTGACTGGGCGATGGCGGACGACGGGAGGGCTGCGGAGGCTGCGATGCCGCTCAAGATGTTACGTCTTGTCGGCAGCGGGGCCACCATTGCAGTTCTCCAGCAAAGAATCGTGTCGTATTGCGCGATGCACATAGCTTGGAATTCTGCCGCCAGGCCGTCAACAAGGTGACGACACAGATCACGTTGTCGGAACCCGCTGACACGGCGAGATGATCGGCCGATCAATCAGGCGGGCGACCTGCACACCCATCGTCAGGGCGCATCGCGCCACATCTTCGGCCGCGTTCGTACCGGATCGAGCAACGACCAGTCGCCCTGCTCCAACGTGTGCCCTTTGGGGAACGGCGGCCGCGGCTCGAGCCCCAGGGACAGCACCACTCGGTCATCGCGATAATAGCATTGCAGGATGACCCGCGAGAGTGCCGCCAGGGCGGTCCCGCCACGCGCCCGAAACGAGGCTGCCACCGCCTGCCGCCGCACCGCGTCGATTTCCGCGAAAGCGCCACCCGCGTGTTCGGCAAGCGCACCCAGAGCCGCCCGCACGTCGCCCAGGTCGCGGCCCAGGGACTTCACGACGTCGGCGAAGATGATCGCATCGTCGGCACCGGGCACACCGAATTCCGCACTCGCCGGAATCATCATTCCGGCAATGCAGCGCAGGTCCCGGGTTTCCGCCGGGGAAAGCTCCGTCTGGTCGTCGTTCCGCATGTCTTCCCCTATCGAACAAGGTGGCTCAATCGAACAAGGTGGCTCAATCGAACAAGGTGGCCAAGCGCTGCTTCATGCTGTCGGCGATATAGAGCGCCAGCGCCTGAATGGTCGAGGTCGGGTTCACCCCGCCTGAGGTAACCCAGATGCTGCCGTCGACAATGAACAGGTTCTTCACATCGTGGCAGCGGCCCCATGCGTTTACCACGGAACGTTCCGGGTCATTGCCCATCCGGGCCGTGCCAAGCAGATGCCCGGGGCTGTTGAGAACCGTGCGTGAGGTGTACAGGTTGGTGGCGCCCGCAGCGGTCAGGATCTCCTGCGACCGCGCGATACCATGTTCCATCATGCGCCGTGTGTTCTCGCTGATGGCGTAGTCGATCTTCGGCGCCGGGATGCCGTGGCTGTCCTTCAGCACGGGATCCAGCGTGACCCGGTTGTGTTCTTCCGGCAGATCCTCGCAGGCGATCCCGATCTGCAACCGCCGGTACACCAGTTGGCGATAGACGCGGTGATGGTCCTCGCCCCAGGGCAGGCGGCCGGCCGCCTCGCTGGTGACGGCCTCGCTGACCACGCCGGCGCCGCGGGCAAACTGCAGCGTGTAGCCGCGGACGAAATCGCGAGATGGGTCTGTCTCGTAGAATTCCTTGCTCCACAGGGTCAGCATGGGCGCATGATCGCCGTCCAGCCTCTCATCGATGTAGCCGCGCACCTGCGGCCACGGGTGCAGCATCAGGTTCTTGCCGACCAGACCGCTGGAATTGGCCAGCCCGGTCGGAAAACGCGACGATGCCGAATTGAGCAACAGGCGTGGCGTGCCGACACCGTTGCAGGCCAGGATGACGACCTCCGCGGGCTGAAACCGCTCGATCCCATCGGCGTCGTAATAGATCGCCCCCGCGGCCATGCCGTGCTCGTTGGTGGTAACCTCTCGCACCCGGCAGCGCGGACGCAATTCGACACCGGCTCGGATGGCATGCGGCCAGTAGGTGATGTCGGTGCTCGCCTTCGCCCCCTGGGCGCATCCGGGTGTGCAATGGCCGAGATTGATGCACGGCGCCCGCCCGTCATATTCGGTCGTCGCGATCGCGGAGTCCGATGGCCACCAGTGCCAGCCGAGCTTGTTCATCGCGTGGGCGTAACGGGCGCCGGTCTTGCCGAGCGGCAGCGGTGGCATCGACGGCTGTCTCGGCGGGTAGGCCGGATCGCCGGCGAGGCCGGAGACGCCCATCATGCGGTCGTTCTCGGCGAAGAACGGCTCCAGCGTCGCGTAATCGACCGGCCAGTCATCGGCCACGCCGTCCAGCGACTTCACGCGAAAATCCGACGGATGCATCCGCGGGAAATGCGCCGTGTACATGATGGTGCCGCCGCCGACAGCGTTGAAGTTGGCGATCTTCATCGGTGAATTGTCGTCGTTGACGGGATAATCGGTCGGCCGCGCCCGCTGGTTCGGGCTGATGGCGAAATCACTGTATCGCCGCGCTTCCCAGTCCCGCCCGTGGCTTGGGAAGTCGGTGGATTTCACCCAATCGCCCTGTTCGAGGCAGAGGATGCGCATTTTCGTCTCGGCGAGACTCCAGGCCACCGCGGCGCCCGAAGCGCCGGAACCGATGATCAACACGTCGACCGTTTCGTTCATCCCGTCGCTCCCTGAGCCGCGCTAGCGCGGCGATCCGGACTGTCACCCCTGGTACTGATAGCTTCCCGACACGGCTGAAGTCGATGGGCCACGTTGAGTTTGTCCAAAACTCGATCTCCGTACGATTTCCGCCGCCCCGCAAGTTGACTTTGACACTAACCGCGGCGCCGCCTGAGATTTTACGCACGGCGCGGTTCCACTAATATCACGCCCGATGGCACAGTCCGCGCGCACCCGCCTGCACCGCTACGTCGTGGTCGCCGTGGTGATCCTCGCCGTTGCGGCGGGCGCCGCGGGGGCGATCGCCTGGCGCCCGGGCATGCCGCCGATCGTGCCGCCGGACCGCGCGTCCTTTGCCAAGACCGAGGTCGCAAGAGGCGCCGCGCTGGCCGCCCTGGGCGACTGCGCCGTGTGCCACACGGCAGAGAATGGACGTCCCTACGCCGGCGGCCGAGGGATCTCGACGCCGTTCGGAATCGTCTACGCGACCAACATCACGCCCGATGCGGCCACCGGCATCGGCCGGTGGTCGCTCGACGCATTCCGCCGCGCCATGCGGGACGGCATCGACCGTGCCGGCCGGCACCTCTATCCCGTGTTGCCTTACCCACACTTCACTCGCGCCACCGATGACGACATCGCCGCGATGTATGCCTTCCTGATGACCCGCGCGCCGGTTCAGCAGAAAGCACCACCGAATGCTCTGACCTTCCCGTTCAATTGGCGGCCGCTGCTCGCCGGTTGGAATGTGCTGTTCCTTCGCCCGGGCGTGTGGCGGCCTGATCCGTCCAAGGCCGCGGAATGGAACCGCGGCGCCTATCTGGTGGAAGCGATCAGCCACTGCGGCGCGTGCCACACGCCACACAATCTGCTCGGCGCCGAGCAGGGCGGCCAGGCGCTCGCCGGGGGCGAGGCGGAAGGCTGGTACGCCCCGCCGCTGCAGGCTGGCTCGCCCGCCCCGGTCTCCTGGAACGCCGATGCGCTGGCGACCTATCTGCGCACCGGCTTCGATGCCGGCCACGGCGCTGCGGCGGGGCCGATGGCGCCGGTAACGCATCAACTCGCGACGGTGCCGGACACGGACGTGCACGCGATCGCGGTATACGTCGCCTCGCTGATGCCATCCGGACAGATGCCGCAAACGGCAACGACCGGGGCGGCGAATCCGGCTGCACATCCGGTCGCCGACCCGCAGGCGCTCGCGATATTCAACGGCGCCTGCGGTGCCTGCCACGGCGCCGACGCGCCGATGACCCGCGCCGGCGCGCCTTCCCTCGCGCTTGGCACGGCGGTGAACGCACCGACCTCTCGCGGCGTGGTTGATATGATCCTGCACGGCCTGCCCTGGCGCGAGGGCCACGCCGGGCCCTACATGCCGGCGTTCTCCGCCGCGCTGACGGACGCGCAGGTGACCGCCCTCGCGACGTATTTGCGCGCGCGCTACAGCGATCGGCCGCCGTGGCAGGATGTGGAGACAACGGTGCAGGCAGCGCGGCGTCAGGGAGGCGGCACATGATCAAGCTGACCGTGAACGGGCAGGAGCACGCGGTCGATGCCGAACCCGATACGCCGCTGTTGTACGTGCTGCGCAACGATCTCGGTCTCAACGGCGCCAAGTTCGGCTGTGGCCTGGGCCAGTGCGGCGCCTGCACGGTGATCGTAGACGGCGCGGCGGTGTTTTCCTGCCTGACGCCCATCGCGCTGCTGCCCGGGCGGCAGGTTACGACGATCGAGGGACTTGGCACGGAGCACGCACCTGGCCCGGTCCAGCGCGCGTTCATGACCGAACAGGCGGCGCAGTGCGGCTACTGCATCGCCGGCATGGTGATGCGCGCACAGGCGCTGCTGGCGCGCACGCCCGACCCGTCGGAGCAGGACATTCGCGACGGCCTTAATCCCAATCTCTGCCGCTGCGGCACGCATATGCGCATTCTTGCCGCCGTACGGCGCGCCGCGTCGTTGCTGCGCGCGGCGGAGCCCACGAAGGCCGCCGCACAATGACCGCGGTACTCTCCCGCCGAAGCCTGCTCGCGGCCGGGGGTGGCCTGCTGGTATCCGTTGCGCTACCGGGCGAACCGGCGCGCGCCGACGATGGCCCGCTGCCGGGAAGCCTGAAGGAGACGCCGCTGCTCGATGCCTGGATCCGCATCGGGCCGGATGGCGTCATCACCGCCTTCACCGGCAAGGCGGAACTGGGCCAGGGACTGAAAACGGCGCTGATCCAGGTGATCGCCGAGCAGCTCGACATCATGCCGGCACGCGTGACGCTGATCACGGCGGATACGGCGCGCACGCCCAATGAGGGTTTCACCGCCGGCAGCCACTCCATGCAGGACAGCGGCACCGCGCTGCTCAACGCGGCTGCCCAGGCGCGGCTGCTGCTGGTCGACGCCGCCGCCACCGACCTTGGCGGCGCGGCCGAGGCGCTCACCGTCGTGGACGGGGTGGTGCATGCACCTGGCGGCGCGACCCGCGACTACGGCTCGCTTGCAGCCAGGCTCTCGCTGCATGTGCGGGCGCAGCCGGGAGGCAGGCTGAAGGACCCTGCCGCTTACCGGGTGATGGGCACGCCGATGCCGCGCATCGACATTCCCGCCAAGCTGACCGGCGGCGCGGCCTACGTGCAAGACATGCGCATGCCGGGCATGTTGCATGCCCGCGCCGTGCGCCAGCCCAGCGCCGGTGCGACGCTGCTGCGTGCAGACACCGACGCGGTCGCCCGCATGCCAGGCGTGGTGAAAGTGGTGCGGGACGGCAGCTATCTCGCGGTCGTTGCCGAAGGGGAATGGCAGGCGATCAAGGCGATGCGCACCCTGGCGGCGTCGGCGGAGTGGCAGGAGACCGCGACGCTGCCGGTGCAGGCCGACGCGCCTGCGCTGATCCGGTCATTGCCGGCACGTGACATTCCGGTACTGACCTGGACCAACCCGGCCGCGCCGGCGGTCAAGCGGATCAGCGCCCGCTATACCCGCCCCTACCAGATGCATGGCGCGATCGGGCCATCCTGCGCGCTTGCCGTGTCCAGCGACGACGGCGTAACGGTGTGGACGCACACCCAGGGCGTGTTCCCGTTGCGCGCCGCGCTGGCGCAGTTGCTCGGGCTGCCGGCGGAGAAGGTGCGTTGCGTGCACGTCGAGGGCTCCGGCTGCTACGGCCACAACGGCGCCGACGACGTTGCGGCGGACGCGGCACTGATCGCGCGCACGGTGCCCGGCCGGCCGGTCCGCGTGCAATGGATGCGCGAGCAGGAGCACACCAACGAACCGTACGGCCCGGCGATGGTGGCCGAGGTCTCCGGCGCGCTCGACGCCGACGGCCGCATCGTGGACTGGGATTACGGCGTGTGGAGCAACACACATAACCGGCGCCCGAACGTCGGCGGGTTGTTGCTGCAGAATGCCGCGCTGCTGACACAATTGCCGGTTCCCCCGCCGGCGCCGATCCCGATGCCGGAGGGCGGCGGCGAGCGCAACAGCAACCCGATCTACGCGCTGGCGAACGCGCGCGTGGTGTCGCATTTCGTGCCTGAGATGCCGCTGCGCGTGTCCGCGATGCGCGCGCTCGGCGCTTACCTGAATGTGTTTGCGATCGAGAGCTTCATGGATGAACTCGCGATTGCCGCCGGCGCCGATCCCGTTACGTTTCGCCTGCGGCACCTGACCGATGAGCGTGGCCGCGCTGTCGTTCAGGCGGCCGCCGACCGTTTCGGCTGGGGCAAGCCGGTGGCGCGCGAACCTGGCCACGGCCGCGGTTTCGCTTTCGCGCGCTACAAGAACCTTGGTGCGTACTGTGCCGTGGCGCTGAGCCTGTCGGTGGAGCACGAGACTGGCCGGATCCGCCTCGATCGGGTCGTGGCGGCGGTGGACAGCGGGCAGCCGATCAATCCCGACGGCATCCGCAACCAGATCGAGGGCGCAATGGTGCAGGCGGCGAGCTGGACGCTTTACGAACAGGTGCGCTTCGACCGTCGGCACATCACCAGCACGGACTGGAGCGGCTACCCGATCATGCGGTTTCCCGCGGCACCGGAAAGCGTCGAGGTCCATGTCCTGCCGCGCCCGGGCCAGCCGTTCCTGGGAACCGGAGAGGCAGGGCAGGGGCCGATGGCAGCGGCGATCGCCAATGCGCTGTATGATGCCGCCGGCGTTCGGCTGCGCGACCTGCCGCTTTCGTCGGACCGCGTCAAGGCGGCGATCGGGGTGTGATGCCAGGCGTCCGAATGATCGATGCTTCGCCGATCTCCACGTCGTCATGCTGGCGCATGCCGGTATCCACGACTTGTTTTCGTGCGGCAAGCGAAGTCGTGGATGCCGGCCTGCGCCGGCATGACGACGTGGACGGAGCGCCACCGACATGACCCTCTCACCCACCCAAGCATCGCATCCAACACCTGATGCACCGACCCGCGGCTTCTCGCTGGAGGAATTCGCCGGGCGGACCGCGCGGGCGCAACGCCTGATGCGTCAGGCGCGCCTCGATGCGCTGCTGGTCACAGCGCCGCCGAACTTCCGCTATTTCTCTGGGTTTGATTCTCAGTTCTGGGAAAGCCCGACCCGCCCATGGTTCATCGTCGTGCCGGCCGAGGGCGAGCCGATCGCGGTCATCCCCGACATCGCGGCACCTGAACTGGCGCGGACCTGGATTAGCAACATTCATACCTGGCCGGCGCCTCGGCCAAGCGACGATGGGGGTTCGCTGCTGCGCGGCGTGCTCGACGGCCTGCCGAACCGGCACGGTCGCATCGGCGCCGAACTGGGCCGCGAGATGTCCCTGCGCATGCCGGTCGTCGAGTTCCTGGCCCTGCGCGATGCAGTGCACGGCTTCGCATTTGTCGATGGATCGCCATGCCTGTGGCAAATCCGGCAGGTCAAGACGCCGGCCGAGATCCGGCACATCCGGCATATCTGCGAGGTGGCAAGCGACGCCTATTGCGCGCTGCCCGGCCAGGTCAGCCCCGGCATGACCGAGCGCGAGGTCGCCCGCGAACTTCGCATCGATCTTGCGCGCCGCGGCGCGGACTCGACGCCGTTCCTGCCGGTCATTTCGGGACCGGGCGGTGTCCCCCAAATCGTCTGCGGACCCGGCGACCGTCGTCTGACAGCGGGCGACGTGATGTTTATCGATACCGGATCGACCTATGACGGTTATTTCTGCGATTTCGATCGCGTCTACGCCATCGGCGATATCAGCGACGCCGCAAAGCGGGCGCATGAGACGGTTTGGCAGGCCACCGAGGCCGGCATCGCCGCGGCGCGGCCTGGCGCGACGACCGACGATCTGTGGGCGGCGATGCAGGCCGTCCTGGATGCCGGCGGCGCGCTCGGCAACAATGTCGGACGCTCCGGCCACGGCCTGGGCATGCAACTCACCGAGCCGCCGTCGAATATGCCAGGTGACGGCACGGTTTTGCAGCCGGGCATGATCATGACGATAGAACCGGGGATGGAATATGCGCCCGGCAAGATGATCGTCCACGAAGAGAATGTCGTGATCACCGAGGACGTTGCCGAATTGCTGACGAAGCGGGCGCCGCGCGAAATGTGGCGGGTTGCCTGACGCCGGCGCCGTCGCTCATTCCTCGGCTTCCCGCCAGCGATATCTGGGCGCCCAGCCAAGCACGTTGCGGGCGCGGTCGCAGCGCACCAGGGATTGCCACGGACCGGTCGGCTCCGGGCCGCGCCAGGGCACGCCCGGTAGCAGCCGCGCTGCAAGTTCGCGGACCGGGATCGGCGAGGTGACGTCGTCGGCGCAAATCAATGCGGTGAGGTGGCCCGGGTCGGCACAGCGCAGTGCGGCAAACACCGCGCCTGCCGCATCACGAGCATCAAGGAATGCGCCGTATTCCCAGAACGGCGTCCATTCCGCTGCCGGATCGGCCGCGCGTGCGGCGATGAACTGCGCACGCCGGGCCGGGCCCATCACGGCCGGCGGGCGAAAACAGATGGTTGCGATGCCGGTGCTGAGGGTGAAGCAGCGGCACAGTTCCTCGACCAGGCGCTTGGCCATCCCGTAGGGAGTGGGCGGATGCATCGGGTGATCGTCGTCGATCGGCAGGTAATCGGGCACGCCTTCGCCACGGAAGATGCCAAGCGCGTTGACGCTGCTGAACGTCACCACCCGGCGGCTGCCAGCCTGTTGCGCGGCGGCCAGGGCGTTCCAGTTGCCGGTGACGTTATGGGTGATGAACCGCGCGCCCGGATCATCGCCGCCGCCACTGCCGCCGGCGGCGTGAACGATGGCGTCGCACCCAGCCGCGGCCGCGGTGAAGCCGCGCGGATCGAGCACGTCGTGGCCGTCGGCGATGTCGAAGCTGACGACCCTGTCGCCCTCGGCCCGCAGGCGTTCGACGACGGCGCTGCCGATCAGGCCGCAGCTTCCGGTGACCAGTACTCGCATGGTTATCCCTTCACGGCTGCGGCGGTCAGGCCCTTGATGAAGTAGCGCTGGAAGAAGACGAACAGGCAGGCGATCGGAATGGTCGCGACGGTCGAGGCCGCCATCGCCGCGCCCCACATCGGCGCGTGCTGGTAGGGCTGGCTGTAGTTGGTAAGCCCGACCGCCAGCACGTTCAGCTCGCGGTCCTGCACGATCACCAGCGGCCAGAGGAACGCGCCCCAGGACCAGATGAACACGATGATCGCGAGGCTGGTCAGCGGCCGGCAGCAGCAGCGGCAGGACGATGCGCAGGAACATGTGGAATTCGCCGGCGCCGTCGACGCGCCCGGCCTCCAGCAGTTCGTCCGGAAGGTCCGCGGCGTATTGCCGCATCATGAACACGCCGAACGCATTCATCATGCCGGGGATGATCAGGCCGGGATAGCTGTTCTCCCAGCCGAACGCCTTCACCTCGATGAACAGCGGCACGACCAGGATCTGGAACGGGATCATCAGCGTGCGAGATCACGAAGAAGAACAGGACGGTGCGGCCGGGGAAGCGGTATTTGGCGAAGCCGAAGCCGGCCAGCGCGCCGAAGAACACGGTGACCGCGACATGCACCAGCGGATAGCAGCGTGCTGTTGAAGAAATAGCGCCAGAGCGGGGCGAAATCCGCTGCCTCGCGGAAGCGCTCGAGCCACTGGAAATCATGCGGCAGCCAATGGATCGGGATGGCCTGGATTTCCGGCTCCGCCTTGAAGGCGGAGGTGACCATGAACCAGATCGGGAAGGCGAACACGATCGCCGCCGACCAGGCGCGGTGAGAAACAGCCCGGGTGCGCGCGGCGCCTCAGCGACACGGCGGTTGAACCAGAGTTGGACCGCGGTGACCGTCAGGATCATCGCGAACATCACGACCGACATCGCCGGCGCATCGCCCATGCGGAAATACTGGAAGCCGTATTTCAGCACGAGCAGCCCGAGCACCAGCGTGGAATTGGCCGGGCCGCCCGGGTCGGTGCTGAGCACGTATTGCAGGGTGAAGGTCTGGAACGCGTTGATCGTGCTCGAGCGCGGCGACCAGCACGGCGGTGGAGCGAAGCATGCGGCAGGTCGATATGCCAGAAGGTCCGCAGCCGGCGTGGCGCCGTCGATATGCGCGGCGTCGCGCAATTCGGGCGGAATGCCGGCCAGGCCCGCGAGCCAGATCAGCATGAAGAACGGGATCGCCGCCCAGTCATGCACCGCGATCATCGCCAGCGGTGCCAGTACGGTGCTCGAAAGCCAGTCGATCTCGGTCACACCGCGCCAGGCGCCGGCCAGCCAGGTCATGATCCCGTTCGGATGCAGCAGCATCCGCCAGACCACCGCGACCACCACGACGGGCGGCAGGACCGGCAGGAAGAACAGCGTCTTCAGGACCTCGCGCCCGCGGAAGACCTGGTCGAACAGCAGGGCCGCGAGCAAGCGAGACGAGCCAGACCGGCACCGTGGCACCAGCGACGAACACCAACGTGTTGCCGAGCGCCGTCAGGAACAGGTGGTCGGTGAAGAGGTTACGGAAGTTGTCGAACCCAACCCAGTCCGGAGGGTCCAGCAGGTCGTAGTCGGTCAGGCTGAGGGTGAAGCCGAACAGGACCGGGAAGATGCTGAACACCGCGAAATAACCGACCACCGGCAGGACGAATATCAGACCCCACCAGCGCCGACCAAGCGGCCCCGCATCTTCGCACCGGCCCGCTTCGCACCTGCAAGCGCCTTCCAGCGTTGCTTGATTGGCCGCTACTTCAGCATCGCCTCGGCGCGCGCCTTCTCGCGCTTCAGCACCGCATTCATGTCGTCGTTCTCCTGCGGCAGGACGCTGGCTATCGGTTGGCCGCCCTGCATCATGGCGTCTCGGCCGCGCACCACGATGTCGACGAGCTGACTGTAGCCGACGACGCGCGGCCCGAATTTTGCCTTCTTCAGTTCGTCAGGAACACCTGGCTGTCGGCGTCGCCGGTCTTGGCAATCACCTCCTGGCGCGGCACGAACAGCCCGGCGCCGGTGAACAGCTGCACCGCGTGATTGATGTAGAGCCGCGCCAGCTTCCAGGCCGCCTTCTGCACCGCCGGCGCGGACCGGGCGTTGACCATCATGTAATACGCGTAAGCATCGAAGCCCGTTGTCGTTCTTGGCGTCGGCGAAGCGCGGCAACGGCTTTACCGTGTAGTCGATCTTGGCGTCGCGCATCTGCGGGATGCCCCAGATGCCGAAGCTGCAATCGGTGGCGAGGTTGCCCCCCAGGAAGTCGGTCCGGCTGTCGGTGTATTGCGGGCCGCCGAGTTTGTACTTGTTCACCCAGTCGACCAGGTACTGCATCACATGCTGTGCCTCCGGTCCGTCGAAGGTCGCCTTGTAGGCGGCCTCATCCACCACGTTGGCGCCGAGCTGGTGCATCATGGTGTTGAGCGTCAGCCAATAGGCGGGGCCGCTAGGCCAGTCGAAATCGAAGCCGCGGCGAATGGGCACGCCGTTGGCGTCGCGCTTGGTGAGCTTCTCGGCGATCGCCGGCATTTCCTCCCAGGTCTTGGGAAAGTCGCTGCGTGGGGTCGAGGCCCGCGGCTTTCCACAGCGCGTTGTTGGCGTAACAGGCGTAATTGCTGACCTCGGTCGGCACGCCGTAAAGCTTGCCGCCAAAGCGGATGCCCGTCGAAGCCGGTCAGGTATTGGCTGGTGAACGCCGCCTGGTCGGCATAGCCCAACGCGACGTAGTCGATCGGTGCCAGGATGCGGGCGTTGTAGTACTGCGCGACCAGGAACGACGAGGTGGTTGAACAGATCGGGGCCCGAGCCCGCGGCGAAGGCGGTGATCAGCTTGGTGGGATATTCCGAGGCCGCGATCACCTCGTACTGCACCTTGACGTCCGGATTGGCCTTTTCGAACTCGGCGATGATCGCCTTGTCGATGGGGATGCGCGGCGGGTGCTCGTGCATCCACATCTTGATGGTGACCTGCTCGGCGCGGGCGGCGCCGGGGCTGGCGGCCCCTAGGCCAATGACGATGGCGGCGCCGGTGAAGACCGCTTGGAACAGAGTCCGGACCGTCATCAGTTTCCTCCTGCGTTTATTGCCTGTTGCGGTTCTACGCCGCCTGCTCGATCGTTGCGACGTCGCCCGCCAACGTGGTGCGGCGCACGTCGCGCACTTCATTGTGATCGAACCGGCGCGCGCGGTGCATCGTCGTGCGATTGTCCCACACCACCAGATCATGCACCCGCCATTCATGCGAATAGACGAACCGCAGCTGCGTCGCGTGTTCGGTAAGGTCGCGCAAGAACATCCGCGCCTCGGGGATGGTCCAGCCCAGAATCGCACCGGCATGGGACGACAGGAACAGCGACTTGCGTCCGGTCACCGGATGGGTGCGCACCAGCCGTTGCCGTACCGGCCTGAATGCGGCGATCTCCTCCTCGGTCAGGTCGGTGAACCCGATCGCCTCACGCGAAAACCGCAGGGAATGTTCGCAGACCAGGTCTTCGACCTCGGCTTTGGTGCGCGCGTCCAGCGCATCATACGCGGCACGCATATCGGCGAATTCCGTGTTGGCGCCCCAGGACGGGATGATACGTCCCGACAGCAACGAATATTTTGCCGGGATCGGGCGGAACGAGCTGTCGGAATGCCACAGCCGGTCGCCCAGCTTGAAGAACCACACGCGGTCTTCGGCCGACATGATCTTGCCGCTCTTGTCGAGGTTGGAGAAATCCGCGATGCCGGGGCCAAGCCGCGCATCGTTGCGCTTGAGGATGTGACCGGGGGTTTTGTAGCTCTCCAGCTCGCCAAACTGGCGGGTGAATGCAAGCTGCTGGTCATCGCCAAGCCGCTGGTCGCGAAACACCAGCACGGCGTATTGATCCATTCCGGCCTCGATGTCGGCGATCTCCTTGGGACCGAGCGGCTTGGCACAGTCCACGCCGGACACCTCTCCGGCAAAGGTCGGTCGCAACTGGCTGATCGATACAGGCATCTCCGTCGTTCCCTTTTGGCGTCGTTCCGTCCAGGTTTCAGGCCACACCGGCCGCGTCCCGCCGGCCGATCCGGGGCAGGGGCAAGCCGCACGGGATAGTGGCACGCGGCTCGCCGATAGGGCAGACCCAAGCGGATCGTCGGCGCAGCGTGGTCCGTCGCAGTGGGCGCCGCCGTCGTCCTGCGGCATGATGTGCCCCGGGAGGAGACGAACATGCTCAAAAGCGTGAGCGCGATCACCCTGGCGACGCACGACATGGCGCGTTCGGTGGCGTTTTACATGGCGCTTGGCTTCGAGTTGAAATTCGGCGGACCGCAGGCGTCGTTCACCAGCTTCCATGCCGGCAGCGGCCACCTGAACCTGACCGCGGCGCCGGCCGGGCAGGCATGGTCCTGGTGGGGCCGAGCGATTTTCTACGTCGACGACGTCGATGCGCAGCATGCGCGCGCCCTGGCGGCCGGGTTGTCGCCTGCGTCTGCGCCGCGCGATGCCCCGTGGGGGGAGCGCTTTTTCCATATCGTTGATCCCGACGGACACGAACTCAGCTTTGCACGGCCGCTGTAATGCCGGTTGCCGGCGGCGCGGCGTCGCCAGCCATGCGAAGACGCCGATAGAACATCGCCAGCGGTGTGTTAAGCTTCTCGCAACGTTCCGGTTGGTATGCGCAAGTGCCCACCCACCGCGCGTTGCGCCGATCGGCCGAGCAGCCACTGCGACGCGACACGACCGCCACTGCCGGAGCCTGAAACGTGACGATTTACTGCCCAGGTGTTCCACTGCCGGATCGTGGTGTCCCTTCGGGATGGCATCATGCTCGCCGCATCAGCCTGACAGGCGCCGTGGTGGCGTGCCTGTTGCCTGCGATGGCCGCGGCGCAGAGTTTCGATTGCGGCAAAGCGCAAGACCCCACCGATCGGGCGATCTGCGCTTCCCCGCGGCTGCGGCAGCTCGATACCGACCTGGCGGCGGCCTACGCGGCTGCCGTGAGCCGCGACGCCGCGCAGGCCGATGCCATACGCCAGGCGCAACGAAGTTGGGCCAAGAGCCGCGCGACCTGCCTATCCCGCCAGGCTCCGCCGGCGGGCGGGACGACAAACCCGGAGCAATGCCTGGTCGCGGCTTACGCCAGCCGGCTGGCCACTCTCGCCGCGCCGACCGCGTCCTCGGCACCAGCCGGGTCCTCAGCACCGACCTCGTCTGCGGCACCAACCGCGTCCTCGGCAGCACCGACCGCACCCGCGGCCACACCGCCTGCTTCGGCCACCGCTGTCCCGCCGACACCTGCGGCTCCGACGCCCGTCACAGCCGCCTCGCCCACTCCTGGCGCGGCGGGAACCACCCCGGCGTCGCCCGTCCCGGAACCCACTCCGGCAGCGCAACAAAACCCCACGTACCAGGGCAGCCAGGGCGCCAATGCATCCCAGGGGACATCGCAGGGGTCGGAGCAGACCGCTGCGCCGTTCGCCCCGCCACGTCTGGCCGCCGGGTTGCCGGCGACCCCGGCCGGAACCGCGACGCTGGAGCGCGACCGTTTTCCCACCGCCGGCGAAACCGATGTGCTGCTGCACGTCACCACCCCGGGCCGCTTTGCCGTTCGCGCGCAAAGCCCCACCGGCACGGCTTTGCAGCTTGTGGACATGCTGACCGGCCCCGGCGACCGCGCGGGCTGGCCAGGCAAACAGGACGGCCGCATCGACGCCCTGCTCGACACCGGCACCTATAAGCTGCGCGCTTTCGGCGATAAGGCCGCTACGGGCGAGACGGTGTTGTCCCTCGCGGCATTCGCCGAAGCCGGCCCCGCCCAACTCGCCCCCGGATACCAGCCGGTGGCCACGACGCTGCGCGATCTGCAATTCCAGTCGTTCTGGCTGGCGGTCGGCGACACCGCAGCGACCACCCGCATCGAGGCGGCCGGCCGCAGCCTCGCGGCGCTAAAGCTGTGGCGCGACGGCCGCGACCTTGTGGCGATGCCGGAGACGGTCCGCGTCCTGACACCGACCCCGGCGCACCCGCTGACCGATATCCTGCTGTCCGGCCACGTGCCGCCCGGCGCCTACCTGGTCACCGCCTATGGCGGCCCGAATCTGCCCTGGTCGGACGGCGCCGCGGACGAACCGCTCTACCTGCGCACGGGACGTTCCACCGACCTGCTGGCGGGCGGCGTGTCCGCCCAGGTCGGCGTGTTCGGCACCGAGGTGTTCGAGACGCCGCCGGACGCCGCCCGCGTGCTGCTGATCCTGCCGCAGCCCGCCGAGGCCCACCTGCGTGCCACCGCGCCCGTTGCGAACCTGAACACCGCCGACATGGCAAAGAACGATCGCGCCCGCGCCACGCTCCTGGACCTGCCGGGCAAACCGCAGCAGGAACGAACTGTCAGTCTCGAGGCCGCGCCGGGCCAGGCATTCACCCTGCGTCCCATGGCGGCTGCCGGCGCGCCGGCGGACCGGCCGGGCCGCTTCTGGTTCGGCGTCGGGGAACCGGCGAACGGCGGCGATGAGGCGCCGGCGGCCGCCATCCTGATGCAACTCCGCGCCGATCCCACCGGCACGCGCGAGGTCACCCCCGAGGTGCTCGCCTCTCCCGGCGTACCGGTGGTTGGCCCCGGCAAGGCCTGGCGTGTCCGCTTCAACCTGCGCGGCAACACGGCGCTGCTGTTCCATGCAACTTCTGTCGTCACCGTGGCGGTGCACGCCGAGGGGCCGCTGGTCACGCCGCGCATCAACACCCTGCAGGGGGCCGTGCTCAACGCGATGGGCGATGGCCGCACCGCGACGACCTGGGCACTCTCGTCCGGCTGGTACACGCTGGCGCTGGCCGTGAAACCCGGCGTGGCCGGCATCCTCGACCTGACGCTCGGTCCGCCCGGCCTGGTCCCGCTGGCGCCGGAACAGCCTGGGCCGGAGGCACCGGTCCTGTCGTTGGGGGAGCACCAGATTGATGCGCAATCCGGGGCGCAATCCCGCTTCGCGCTGCTGGTCAACCGTGTTCCGGGCGGCCCGCCTGACCTGCTGAGCCGCGCGGTCCCGGTGGAACTGGCCGACGGTCCCCTGGTCGAGACGCTGCCAGTCGGTGCGGCGCTTGACGTCCGGGTGCATGCGCGAAACCCCGGCGTGCTCCAGGTGCGCGACATCGCCGGCGCCGCGCCGCTGGAGATACGAGCGGTGAATGCCGGAACCACCACGTCCGTTACCCTGGCTGCATCCGATCACGCCCGCACCGTGGCGATCGCCCTGCTGCGGCCGCCACTGGCCCCCCCCGATCCTGCGCCGGCGCCTTCGCTGACCTCGTTGCGGGACCGCGAACCGGCGTTCCTCGATCTTGCGCGGGACGCGCAGGCGAGCTTTGCCCTGACGGTCGGGCAGGGGGGGCTTTACCGCGTGGAGACGCTCGGCCGTCTGAAGACCGCCGGCCACATCGCCACCGCGTTCATTCCGGTGCTGGGTCAGGCAACCGCGAATGGCATCGGCAGCAACATGTTGCTGCAGCGCTACCTGCGCGCCGGGCGCTACCGGCTGGACGTTACGGCACGTGAGTTGGCGGGACGGCTTGGCGTCAGCGCGACCGCGACCGCCTTGTCCGACGGCGCCGACCTGCTGCCCGGCGGCAGCGCGCGCGCGACGCTGTCGCCGGGCCGCGGGGTCGCCTTTCCGATCCGCATCACCGCCGCCGGGCGCTATCACCTCGACCTGCTCGGCGACGGCCGCGTGTTTACCGCGCGGCTGGAGGACGCCGACGGCTGGCCGCTGCGTGCCGCCGGCGATCTGTCCTCGGTCGATCAGGATTTGCTGCCCGGCGCCTACCGGCTGATCGTCCAGCCGCCGAGCGTTCAGGCTCAGGTCGTCGCGCGTCTGCAACGGATCGAGCAACCGGTGGCGCTGACCGGCCACGGCCCGCACAAGTTGCCGTTCGACGCCGAGCAGTCGCTGCAATGGCGGGAGCCGCCGGGTCGCGACGATCCACGTGCACCGGACATCTGGACGTTTGGGCTGGCCGGCCCGGCCAAGGTGACGCTGAACATCGACGGCGACGGCATGGCGGCCTCGCTGCTGGCCGACCCGTCGCAGGCTGAGCCGCCGCAGGCCGGATCGCCTCAGGCCGGATCGCTTCCGGCCGGGGCGGCGAAACCGGGCGCGCCGCCGCTCGGGCGCCTGCTGGCCGGCACCAAGTTGGTGATCGACTTGCCGGCCGGGCGGTATCGCGTGGCGGCCAGCAGCCTCGGCCGCAACGATCGGTTGGCCTACACGATCACGTTGCATAGCGACGAATTGCAGCCCGACACCCCGCGGCGCGTGACGCTGCCAGCCGAAGTGCCGTTCGCTGTGGCGGCAGCGCGGGTGGTGAGCCTGACCAGCTTCGGCGGCGTGCCCTTGCGCGCGGAGTTGCGCGATGCCGCCGGCCATGTGCTGGCCCGCGCTGCCGGGCGGACCGATGACTGGAACATCGCCCTGTCGCGTTTCCTGCCGGCCGGGCGCTATCGGCTGGCGCTGGCGCCGCTGCTGCCTCCGTCCGGGCGGGCGAGGTCCGAGCCCGCCGACAGGCAGGACAACACATCGGACAATGACACGGACGCCAACGACAGCGGCAAGGCCAGCGAGGGCACCGCCAGCGACGCGGACAACCAGCCAATGGATCAATCGGCGGGGCAGACCGCCGACCAGGACGCCAGCAACGACCAGACAAGCACCGGCCAGGCCAGCAACGATCAGACGAGCAACGATCAGAGCAGCAACGACCACGCTAGCAATGACCAGGCAAGTAACGATCAGGCAAGTAACGATCAGGCAAGTAACGATCAGGCGAGCAACGATCAAGCGAGTCCAGACCAGGCAAGTAACGATCAGGCCGACCAGGCCGCGACCGACCACCGACCAGCCCGCACTGAAATCACGCTCCTGCTGCCGCGGGACATGCAAGACGTGCCGTTGGCCGGTGATGGCGCCATGGTGCTTCCGGGCGGCGGCATTCAGCACGTGAAGCTGCCGGCGACGCAAGCCGGCAGCCTGCTGGTGGCCGCCGCGGAGGCACCGGTAGAGCTGATCCTCGCGCTGGAGCAGCGGGCCGCCGACGGCACTTGGCATACGGTGGGCCAGAGCCAGGGGCTGGCGCCCATTCTGGGGACTCCCGTCGGGGATGCGGCCGCGGACCGGCGGGTTTCGGTCTGGACGGTGGATGGCGGCACGGTGCCGATCCGGCTCGCCGCGCGCGCCGTGACCGCAACGCCGGTGCCGATCGGCACCGTGCCGCTGGCGCCGGTGGCGCTGGGCGGCGTCACCGGGCACTGGAACGCGGCACTCGTGGCCGATCCGGGCGCCAATATGTTGCACCTGGCCGAACCGGACGCCGGGCTGCTCGCCGCGTCCGCGCCGGATCAGCCGGCCGCGCCGCCGCCGGACGGGACAATCGTCGCCCAGTCAGATGCGGTGTGGCTGCTGGCGCCGGACCCGACGCCGCCACGGCTTGCCGTGGTCCAGGCGGGACCGGGTGCCGAGCTTACGCTTGGCGTGCCCGCGGCGGGCCGAGCGACCTTGCCCATCGCTGTTCCCATGGGGGCTGCTCCCGCAGGGGCCACTCCCTCGGGGGCCATTCCCACGGGGGCTGTTCCCGCGGATGGCGCCACGGGGGCCAAGCTATGCGCCTATGTTGCTGCCTCGGGGCTGGGTCAGCCTGGATTGCAGGCCGGCCGTGGCATGGGCGTGGCGGATGGCAGCGGCTTCGCACTCTGCGGCGGGGCGACGCTCGCCGCCTGGAATGCCGGCGACGACACGGCGCTGCGCCTACGCCTGCGCCGGTATGACCTGACGCCACAACCCGAGGTCGCCGTCGACCAGGCGTTCGCCGGCACGCTGCCGCCGCATGCCGCGGTCCGGCTGCGCCTGTCGGCGGGTATCAAGCGGCTCGACGCCAGCCTGGCGCCGGGCGGTGCGCTGGTCGCGGGCTGGCAGCAGGCGGACCCGATCACGGACGCCGTCACCGCCTGGGCAGGCAACGCGGCGCTCAGCCGCAGCCTGACCGGCGGCTGGACCGATGCATTGCTGGTCAATACTGGCGACGACCCGGCGCCGGTGGCGCTGGCCGTGACCACGGTCGGCGAACCCCAGAGCCTGGCGTCCGGCGGCATGTTCCGCCGCTTCTTCGGCGCCGGCGGGTCCTTCGTGTTACCGCTGACCGCAAGGCCGGGTCAGCGCCTTGTGCTGGCAGGCGACGCGAGCGCATCGGTGCAACGCCCGGACGGGCAGGTGCGCCAGGGCCGGGCGATCCCGCTGGATGGTCCCGCCAGCGCGGTGGTGACGCACGGCACCGGGCCGCTGGCGCTGTGGATCGAGGGCCCGGGTGTCTCGCCCTGGCCCGACGCCGTGCCATGTGACGTCACGCTGCCGCAGCGCCTGATCCTGGACCAGGAGGCGATGACGCTGCACCTGTCGCCCGGCGCACCTGTGCTGCTGCGGCTGGCCAGCACTGGCCCCGCCATCGTCGCGATCGGTGCCGAGCCACCCGTGCTGTTCGGCAAGGGCGTCGCGCTGGCGCGCTACCTGCCGGCGGGCGACACCACGCTGCGCCTGCTGTCGCCGCAGGACGGCAAGCTGTCCGGGGCGCTGGAGCTGTCGGGCAGCCCGGTGATCGAGGTGAATGAGGGCCTCGGCGCACCGGTCGCCATCCCGCCTGGCGGTGCCGCTGTGTTCGGCTTCACCGTCACCGCGGCGGGGCCGGTTGGGCTCGGCGTTCGTGCGGATCCGGATCGGGTGGCGGTGCGATTGCTCGACGAGCATGGCGCGACGTTGCAGCGCGGGGTGTCGATGCTGCGGCACCTGACGCCGGGCCACTACCTGCTGGAGGCGAGCGTTCCGCCCGATGCGCCGACCACGCTGGCACGGCCCGCGGTGCTCGGCATCGTTCCGCACCCCAATCCGCCGCCACCGGACATCATCCGTGGGTTGCTGCTGGCGGCCGGCTTCGCCCCACCCGACAATGCCCGCTGAGGCACAGGAGACGCGCATGCCGACGCATGGAGGGTTCCAGGTCATCGGCGTCGCGATGAGGGTGTGGGCGTGGTCGAAACTCTCCCCTCCCCTTGAGGGAAGGGGTTGGGGGGAGGGGTTGGTGCCAGCGTCCCAACAGAGGTTCGTGCCGCGCGACCCCTCCCCCCAACCCCCTCCCTCAAGGGGAGGGGGAGAAAACTATTCCCTGGCCCGGCCTTGTCCTGACGCGCGCGGGGCTCTGCGCGCTCTTCTGCCTGATAGCGCTCCTCCTGGTTCCCTGCCTCGCCCACGCCCAAAACTCTCCACCACCGCTCGACCAGGTGCAGCGCGCCGATGGTGTCCTGGTCGTGCCTGATCACTTCCTGCGCCGCTGGGACCCGGTGACGGTGTTCTTCCCCGCGGACACCGGCCCGGCCCAGGCCGGCCCCGAGGATCATCCGGAGCGCGTCGTCACCCTGTCCCCGGCGCAGCCGGGCGCGTGGCGCTGGCTCGGTCCGCGCGTGCTCCAGTTTCGCCCGGCCGAGCCATGGACACCACTCCGCCGCGTCACCATCGCTGCCGGCAACCGCGCGACAACGCTGGTGCCCCTGCTGCCCGAACCTGTGCAGACCGCGCCGCAGGACAAGCCCGAGGGGATCGCCAATCTCGACACCATCAGCCTGACCTTCCAGGACCCTGTCGATGCCGCCGCCCTGGCTCGCCTGCTGACCATCGAGTTGCGCCCGCTGCCGGGCATCGATGCCGCCGGCGGCCAGACGCTGACCCGCGAGGATTTCGACCTCCGCCCGCTGGAGCGCGCCGGTCGCGCCGACAGGCAAACCTACCTGGTCATGCTGCACCAGCCGTTGCCGGACCAGCGGCTGGTGATCCTCCGGTTGCGTCTGTCCGACGAGCCAGGGCTGGACGACCCGATCTTTGAACTCCGGCTACGCACCGCCACGCCGTTCACGCTGTCCGATCTGGATTGTGGTGACGGTTATGTGTCGCGCACCACCGACGGGCTGACGCTGTGCACACCCAGCAGCAATCCGGACAATTCCGGCGCTGGCGTCCAGCGCCGCTCCATCGTGCTGAATTTTTCCGCGGCGCCGCAACCACTGGATATCCTTCAGGCGCGCAACGCCCTGCGCATTGCCCCGCCGGTCGACGACCTTCATGTCGCTCCAGGTGGCCCGGATGACGGCCAGACGTTGCGGATCAGTGGAAGCTTCGCCGCCGAGACCGAGTACACGCTGCGTGTCGCGCCCGGCAGCCTGACCGACCGGCGAGGTCGCGCCCTGACCGGTGCGGCGCAGGCGCTGCGCTTTGCCTTCCACCCGGTACCGCCGCGGCTGGTATGGGACGCCTCGCAAGGCATCGCGGAGCAGCTTGGCCCGCAGATGGTGCCGGTGCGGGGCCACGGTTACGACCATGCCGATGTGCGCATCCATCGCATCGACCCGCTAGACCGCGACTTTTGGCCTTTCCCGGCGGGCGGGGTGGACACCGCCGACGCCGCCTCGCCGCCGCTGCCCGGCAACGAGCCCGCCGCCTGGACCGATCCGGGTTCGATCCGGGCCCGGGACATCGCCGCGCGGATCAAGGCGCTTGGGTCGCCGGCGGTGTCCGAACTGCTGGCGCTGCCGCAAGCCGCCGGTGGCGCGGACGCCAAATTCGGCCTCGATCTGCAGCCGTTGCTGGCGCGGATCGCCGGGCCGCGGCAGGCCGGCACTTACCTGATCGGGCTGCTCCCGTTGCAGGGCACCGAGCGCCACTGGATCCGCCTGCAGGTCACCGATCTTTCACTCACCGCGGTGGAGGAACCCGGGCGCGTCCGCTTCGCGGTGACCTCGCTGGCCACCGCGCGTCCGGTTCCCGGGGCGCAAATTCGCATCGAGGGCCTGGCTGACAAGGAATACCGCGTGCTCGCGGAGGGGACTACCGACGCCGACGGCGCTTTTACCTACATCCCGCATGAAGGCGGGCAGGCGGCGCCGCAGCGCATCGTGGTGCAGAAGGCGACCGATGTGCTGGTGTTGCAGACCGCACCGGGGCCGCAACAATATGCCAATGGCAACTGGACGCAGCCGCGTGGCGTCCTGGCTCGGCTGGCCGTTCACCAAGACCGCGATCAGCGCGCGGGCCGAAAAACCGCGCATCCTGTGCCATGTGTTCACCGAGCGCCCGATCTACCGCCCGGAGGAGGCGGTGGAAATCCGCGGCTTCGTCCGCCGCTACCTGCATGGCGCGCTGGCCGATATCGATGGTACAGGCGCCGGGGGCAAGGGCACGCTGCTGGTGCAGGGGCCGGACAAGCAGGAATGGCGCTATCCGGTGACGCTGGACGACACCAGCGGCTTCTACCTGCATTTCGATGCCAAGACCGAGGCGACCGGCGACTATACGGTATCGTTCCAGCCGGAGAAAGAAGCCGATTGCGACAGCGCCGGGTTCAAGAAGGAAGCCTACCGGCTGCCGACCTTCGAGGTGCTGCTGAACAATCCGCCGCGCGTGCCGCTCGACGCGCCGTTCCAGGTGGGGCTGGTGGCGCGCTACTACGCCGGCGGCGTGGTGACCGATCGGCCGATCAAGTGGCGCGTCACGCAGTTTCCCGTACACGTGGTCGCCGCCTGGCCGCGAGGGGTTTCTGTTCTCCAGCGACGCGCGGTTCTCCGGCGAGCAGGCGTTTCGTTCCACGCCTGTCATGGAGAGTGACGGCAAGACGGATGCGGGCGGCGCGGCGCAGCTTACGCTCGATCCGACGCTGGAGCCGACGGCGCAGCCGCGCACCTACGTCGTCGAGGCGACGGTCACCGGCGACGACGGCCAGCAGATCCGCAACGTCGCGCATGTGCCGGCGCTGCCGCCGTTCGTGCTGGGCGTGAAGATGCCGCGTTATCTGGCGCAGCCAGGCGCGATCGCCGCGGAATTGTTGGCGTTGGATGCGGAAGGAAACCCGCGCGCCGGCCTCGATATGACGGTGCGGCTGATCAAGCGCGACTGGAACTCCGTGCTGCAGGCGAGCGACTTCACCCAGGGCACCGCGAAATACGTCACCCAGGAGATCGACCGCACGCTGGAGGAACGCCACGTCACCAGCACCGACGCGGCGCAGACGCTGAATTTCAACGCCACCGAGGCGGGCATCTACGTTGTCGAGGTGACCGCCGCCGACCGCCTGGGCCGGCGGCAGACGCTGCGGGTGGATTGCTTCATGGCGGGCGACACGCCGGTGACCTGGTCGCGCCCGCCGGCGAAGACCGTGACGCTGAACACCGACAAGGACGACTACGCGCCCGGCGAGAACGCCACGCTGCTGATCGAAAGCCCGTTCCAGGCGGCGCGCGCTCTGGTGGTGACGGAGCAGCCGGGCGGAACGTTCGACTACGCCTGGGTGGATGTGGCGAACGGCGTCGGCCGGTACACGCTAGCGGTGCGCAAGGAACAGATGCCGCGGATGCCCGTGCACGTGCTGCTGATGCGCGGGCGGCTGGCGGGGCCGTCGCCCTCGGCCACGGCACCGTTCGACCAGGGCAAGCCGACAACGCTCGCCGCCACCGCGTGGATCAAGGTGCGGCCGGTGCAGAACCGGGTGAACGTCGCGTTCGAGGCGCCCGCCGCCGCGCGGCCCGCGCAGACCGTCGAGGTGGCGCTGAAGCTGTCCGACGAGGCGGGGCGGCCGTTGGCTGGCGAGGCGACGTTCTGGATGGTGGACCAGGCCGTGCTGGCACTGGCCAAGGAGGCGCCGCTCGATCCGCTGCCGAAATTCATCGTCGAGCGGCCGTCCCGCATGGTCGCGCGCGATACTCGTAACATGGCGTTCGGGATCATTCCGTTGCAGGAGAATCCCGGCGGCGGCGAGGGCAATGAGAACCCCGGCATCGAGAACATCTCGGTCCGGCGCAATTTCACCCCCGTGCCGATCTATCTGCCGCACGTGAAGGTCGGGCCGGACGGCGTGGCGCATATCCAGGTGAAGCTGCCCGACACACTGACCGTGTTCATGCTGCGCGCCGAGGTCACCAGCGGGCCTGACCGATTTGGTTTCGCCACCGGCCAGATGCGGGTGCGCCAGCCGATCGTTGCGCAGCCGGTGCTGCCGCGCTTCCTGCGGCCGGGCGATACGTTCGACGCCGAGGTGCTCGGTCGCGTGGTCGAAGGCCCAGGCGGCGCCGGCACCGCCGTGCTCAGCTTGGACGGGCTGACCGCGACCGGTGGGACGGAGGAAAAATTCGTCTGGAATGGCGGGGCGCCGGCGAAGGCGAGCTTTCCGGTGAGCGTGCCGCAATCGGCGCCGGGGCACGAATCCGCGAAAATCCGCTTCCTGGTGCGGCGCGACTCCGATCAGGTCGGTGATGGGGTCGAAATCGCGCTGCCGATCCATCCCGACCGACCACCGGTGCATGAACGGCGACTGGTGGAGGTCGCGCCGGGTGCCTCCGCCGAGCTGCCCGCGCCGCCGGGTGAGGTGCGCGCGGGGTCCTATGCCGGGTCGTTGGCGGTCGCGACCGATCCGGCGCTGGCACGTTCGCTTGGTGCGCTGGACTACCTGCTGAGCCTATCCGTTCGGCTGCACCGAGCAACGCATCGCGCTGGCGTCCGCGGAACTGGCGCTGCTGCCGTTCGCACCGATCGCCGGAGCAGAGCGGTTGCAGCAGCGGGTCGGCGTCGATGCGGCTGCCGCGCTGCACGCGATCGCTCAGGCGGTGGATGAGAACGGGCTGGTCGGGTTCTGGCCGCACACGCGCGGCCTGGTGACGCTGACGGCGTGGTCGTACGAGCTGATGATCCGGGTGCAGGCGGCGCATCTGCCGGTGGACGCGGCGCTGCGCGACCGGTTGGCGGTGGTGCTGAACCAGTCGCTGCGGTCGGACTTTCCCCATTTGCTGACCGACTCGGCGCTGCTGGAGCGTGCCACCGCGCTGTATGCGTTGGCGGCGGGAGGAAAACTGGACGCCGCCTATGCCAGCGAGTTGGCGCGCACCGCGGGTGCGCTGAACACCAGCGGCCTGGCGATGGTGGTTTCGGCGATCGCGGCAACGCCGAACGCCGATCGGGCGTTGGTGGCCGGGTTGCTGGAGACGCTGTGGAGCAGGGTGCATGTGCTGGCACGCAACGGTGCGCCGGCCTACGCGGGGCTGGCGGATTATGATGCCGACCCGCTGATCCTGCCGTCGGAGGCACGGGGCCTGGCCGAGGTGACACGTGCGGTGGCGGTGGCAACCCCGGAGGAACCGAGGCTGGCGCTGCTGCGTGGCGGACTGGTGGACCTCGGTGGCCCGGACGGCTGGGGCAGCACCAATGCCGACGCCGCGGCGTTGCGCGCGCTGGCTGCGAGCTGGGATGTCCCGGCATTGGGTGGTTCCCGGGCGGATGTGCCGGTGACAATTACGCTGCCGGATGGGTCGCGGCAGGCGACGCTCGGCCATGCGGTGCCGATGGCGCGTTGGACCTCGGCGCAGCCGGGGCCAATGCGGGTGGCGAATGGCGGGGCGCGGCCGGTGCTGGCGTTGCAGCAGGCGGCGTATGTGCCGGCGGCGCCGGGCTGGCAGGCAACCTCGGTGCAGCACGGCTTCGTCCTGACGCGTGCGCTGCTGCGCGTGCCAGGCGGTAGCGCGCCGATGGTGGCGTTGGCGCCCGGCGCCGACGGGGTGGTGCATCTGGCGAGTGGCGACGTCGTCGAAGAAACCGCCGAGCTGGTCAATCCCGAGGCGCGCACGATGGTGGCCGTGGTGCTGCCGATCGCGGCCGGGCTGGAGCCGTTGAACCCGAACCTCGCGACCGCGCCGGCCGAGGCCGCGCCCTCCGCCGGGCCGACACTGGCGCCGACCTACACCGCGTTCGGGGATGACTCGGTGCTGTATGTGTATGAGTCGCTGCCCGCCGGGACGTATCAGTTCCGGTTTCGTGCCCGCGCCGGCACGGTGGGCAGCTTCACCGAACCGCCGGCGACGGCGGAGATGATGTACCGGCAGGGGGTCGACGGGGCGAGCGCTGGATCGCGGCTGGTGATCGCGCCGTGACGTCCTACTCCCTCTCCCGCCTGCGGGAGAGGGCTGGGGTGAGGGTGCAACGAGCGGCACGCTTTACCCTCGCCCTAACCCGCCCCTCCCCCGCAAGCACGGGAGGAAAATGGTGGATCGCTCTAGTCGCGATCGCCCTGGTTCTCCCCTACCTCGGCATAGTCCTCTCCCGCGCCCACTTCGAATCCCCCCCGCCGACACCGATCGTCTACGACCGCCACGGCGCATTCCTCGCGCAACTCGGCGACGAACCGCCATCCCGCGACGGCGGCCGCTTGACCGAGTACGGCTACTGGCCGATCGATCAACCGCCTGCGCGCGTTGTCAGCGCCACCCTCGCGCTGGAGGATCACCGCTTCTGGTCCCACCCCGGCGTCGATCCCGGCGCGGTGCTGCGCGCAGCCTGGCAGGACTTCTCCGGGTTGCGGCGCCGCTCCGGGGCGTCAACCATCGCCATGCAGGTCGCACGCATGCAGCACCCGGAGCCGCGCACGCTCTGGGCGAAGGCGGTGGAGGCCGGCACCGCGCTGGCCCTGACCGCGCGCTACGGCCGCGCCGCGGTGCTGGCGCAGTATCTGCGGCTGGTGCCGTACGGCAACGGCAGCCATGGCATCGGCCACGCGGCGCGTTGGTACTTCGCAAAACCCGCCGCCGATCTGAGCTGGGCCGAGATCGCCTTGCTCTGCGCCGTGCCGCGGGCGCCGGCTGCCTACAACCCGCTGCGCCCGGCCGGGCTGCACCGTGCCCGGGCCCGCGCCAACCGTATCCTCGACGCACTGCGCGCACAGGACGTGATCACCGACGCGGAATACGCTGTCGCCGTGGCGCAGCTTGCCACGTTGCAGCCGGGGCCGGCGCCGCAACGACCGGCGGACGCGCTGCACCCCATCCTGCGGCTGCGCGATATGCTGGCGGAGGCGCCCACGCCACCGCATCCATCGGACGATCGGATCACCGCGTCGCTCGATCTGGATGTGCAACGCATGGTAGCAACGCTGCTGCGCGGAGACCTCGCGCCGTGGCGCAATGCCGGCGCGCAACAGGCGGCGGCGATCGTCGTGCAGCGTGGCACGAATGCGGTGCTGGCGGCGGTTGGCTCCGAGAGCTACGCCGACCAGCGCGGCGGGGCGATCGATTTCACCCGCGCGATCCGCTCCCCGGGCAGCACGCTGAAGCCGTTCCTTTACGCCGCCGCGCTGCAACGCGGCCTGCTGCATCCGGCGGACCTGCTGGAGGACGGGCCTGGTCGGTCCGGGGGGATCCGCAACGCGAACTCCCGCTATCTCGGGCCGCTGCCGCCGAGCCAGGCGCTGGCCAACTCGCGCAACGTTCCGGCAGTGGACGTGTTGCGCCGGCTGGGCATCGGCGCGGGCTTCGATTTGTTTCGCGCGCTGGGGCTGCACGTGCTGGACGCCGCGCCGGACAGCCTGGGCCTGGCGATGGCAATCGGTGCCTTGCCGACCAGCCTCGATCGGCTCGCCGACGCCTACGCCGGACTGGCGGATGACGGAATGCAGCGCGGGCTGCGGTGGTATCAGGGCCAGCCCGAGGCGCCGCCGCGCCGCGTGTTTTCCATCGCGGGGGCGCGTGAGGTGGGATTGTTCCTGTCCGATCCGCTGGCTCGGCTGCCGAGTTTTGCCCGTTATGGCAGTACCGAGTACCCGTTCGCGGTGGCGGTGAAGACCGGCACCTCGCAGGGTTATCGCGATGCCTGGACGGTGGCCTGGTCGCGGGAGTTCCTGGTTGGGGCATGGGTTGGGCGCAGCGACGCCGGCACCATGGCGGGGCTGGGTGGCACCGACAGCGCGGCTGAGTTGGTGCGGGTGATCATGCTCGCGCTGCACCATGCTGTCTCCGGCGAGTTGAGCGACACCAACCTTGCGGTGCCCGATGGATACGTGCCGGCGCCGGTCTGCGCGGGACCCGCTGAGACGCCGCAGGATACCTGTAGCCGGACCCTGCTGACGTGGCTGCCAGGCAGCAGATCGGCGCGCGCGTCCGCCGTGACGCCCGGAACGTTGCCGGCCGACACCACAGTGCGGCTGTCGGTCGTGACGCCGGAAGCCGACAGCCGCGTCTGGCGCAATCCGGAGAGCCCGGCGGCGGCGGATCGTTTGATATTGCGGGCGAAGACGTCGCCGCACGTGCCGCAGGTCGTGTGGTACGTGGACGGCGCACCGTTCGCGCTGACCGATCCGGATAATCCCGTGATGTGGCCGCTGAAGGTCGGCGAACATCGCTTCCAGATCGGCCTGCCGTTGCGGCCGGAGCGTTCTCGGCCGGCGCGGCTGGTGGTGGAGTGATATCGGCGGCCATTGGCCTTTGCTTAGAAGCAATCAAAGCAATCAATCGGACACAGAGTTACACCGAGTGCACACAGAGTTACACTGAGAAGTATCAGAAGTATGAATGGCGCTTCGCGCGAAGCGCAATTTCTGTCTACTCTGTGAAACTCTGTGTGCACTCGGTGTAACTCTGTGTCCGATTGATTGCTTACTGTAATCCCACCCGGACGAAACGTGTCGACGGCAAAGGCAACCCCGCGATAACGACTCGACGCGACCACCTTGCCCACGGCGCTCGTCGCGGTGAATACTGCGCGGCGCTTGTCGAAACGAGGGGGGACAACCAATGTCACACGTCATCGACCGCCGGACATTCATAACTGGTGCCGCGGTGGGTGGCGCGGCGCTGGCGGGACTGCGACCCGGCACCGCCGTGGCCGCACCGCCGAGCTTCAAGACCGTCACCCCCGGCGTGCTGACCGTGGCGATCAACGGCGACATGCCGATGACCAGCGTCAAGGACGGCAAGCTGATCGGCACCGATGGAGAAATGATCGTGATGATCGCGCAGAAGCTTGGCCTCGAGGCCAAGCCCGCGCTGATGGAATGGTCGGCCACCGTGGAAAGCGTGCGCACCGGGCGCACCGACATTATGCTCGGCAACATGGGCTGGACGCCGACGCGCGCGAAGGTGCTGTCGATCACCGACGCGATCTATTACGCCGGCACGTTCGCCACCATGAAGCACGATAATCCGCTCACCAAGATCACCATCGGCGACATGAAGGGGCACAGCATCGGAACCGTCACCGGCTTCAGCATCGTTCCGGAGATGAAGAAGGTGCCGGGCACGACCGAGGTGAAACTGTACGACACCAGCGATGCCTGCATCCGCGACGTGGTTGCCGGTCGGCTGGACTTTGCCGTGCTGGACCCGCCGACGGTGGACTACATGATCCTGCAGAACGCCGGCTGGGGGCTGAAGCAGATCCCGGTGGCGCACGACGATGCGTTCCCGCAACTGACCAGCAAGCAGCACACCGTGATGGGCATGAACCAGGACAACCACGATCTGTTCGACGCGGTGAATGCCGGCGTGGCCTGGCTATGGAAGTCCAAGACAAACGCGGCGCTGCTGGCGAAATACGGCGTCAGCAACCCTGACTACCTGGTGCCGCCGGAAAGCAATCCGCGCATCGGCGTGGATCGCGATGCCAAGGGCGGTGTTATCGGTCCGGGCGGTCATACGCCGAAGGACTACTCGGCGCTGTTTGCCTGAGCAATGCCGGATGACGCAGGCCGACGGCCTCTCGTGCGGATCGTCGGCCTGCACAAGCGGTTTGGCGCGCTGGAAGTGCTGCGCGGCGTGGACCTTGAGGTGCGCGCAGGTGAAAAGCTGACGGTCATCGGGCCGTCGGGATCGGGCAAGACGACGCTGCTGCGCTGCATCAACTGGCTGGAGCGTCCGAGCGACGGCGAGATCTTCATCAACGACGAGCCGATCGGCGAAAAGCGTGCCGGCGATCGGCGCGTGGACATGCGGGACGCGGAACTCGCGCGCATGCGGGCGCGGATCGGCATGGTGTTCCAGCGCTTCTACCTGTTCCCGCATCTGACGGCGCTGGACAATGTCGCGGTCGGGCCGATCAAGGTGCTGCGCCAGACGCGGGCGGTGGCGCGCCGCGACGCGCTGGCGCTGCTCGACAAGGTCGGCCTGGCGCACAAGCGCGACGTCTATCCGGACATGCTGTCGGGCGGCCAGCAGCAGCGCGTGGCGATCGCCCGCGCGCTGGCGATGCAGCCCGCGCTGATGCTGTTCGACGAGGCGACCTCGGCGCTCGATCCCGAACTGGTGGGCGAGGTGCTGACGGTGATCCGCCAGCTTGCCGCGGAGGGCATGACGATGATCATCGTGACGCACGAGATGCAGTTCGCCGAGGACATATCCGACAGAGTGATCTTCATGGATCACGGCCAGATCGTCGAGGAAGGGCCGCCGCACCAGATCTTTCGCGCACCCGCCCAGGCGCGCACGCGGGCGTTCCTGCGCGCGGTGATTGATCGGCAGGTCTATCCGGCGGCAACGTCGTGAACGCCGGGGCGTGGGAACGCTTCGCGGCACAGTTTCCATACCTGATCGAAACATTGCTGCTGGGCGCCGAGATGACGGTCATCGTCACGCTCGGTGGGTTTGTCGTCGCGGTGCTGCTGGGCCTGGCGGGCGCCGGCCTGCGCACCGCACGAATGCGCTGGCTGCGCGCGCTCGGCACGCTGTATGTGGACGTCTTCCGTGCCGTGCCGGTGCTGACGCAACTGTTCATCATCTATTTCGGCCTGGCCGAACTGGGCGCCAGGCTGGATCCGATCCCGGCGGCGATCATCGGCTTCGGCATCAACGGCGGGGCCTATCTGACCGAGGTGTTCCGCGCCGGGATCGAGGCGGTGCACCGCGGCCAGAGCGAAGCCGCGTTGGCGATCGGCATGACACCCGCGCAGGCGCTGCGGGTGATCGTGTTGCCGCAGGCGATGCGCGTGGTGGTCCCGCCGCTCGGCAATTTCGCGATCGGCCTGCTGAAGGACACCTCGGTCGCATCGTCCGTTGCGGCGCCGGAACTGAGCTTCCGGGCGCACATGCTGGTTGACCAGACCTATCTCAGCACGCAGATCTACCTGACCGTGGCGGCGCTGTATCTTGCCATGAGCCTGCCGCTGGCGCGCTTGGTCCGCGTGATCGAGCGGCGCATGGCGCGGAGCCGGGTGGCGTGAGCTGGGAGAACCTGCACGAGTGGTTGCCGCAGCTTCTGGTGGCGGCCGGTGGCACGCTGAAGATGACGGCGCTGGCTTACCTGGTGGCGGTGATCGCGGGTCTGACGATCGCTCTGGCGCGCCTGTCGCGGCGGCGCTTGGTTGCCGCCGTCGCCGGGTGGTACGTCGAGCTGATCCGTGGCACGCCGGCGCTGACGCAACTGTTCCTGATTTATTTCGGCCTCGCCTCGGCCGGCATCGTGCTGTCCGCCTTCACCGCGGCGGTGATCGGCCTCGGCCTGAACTACGCCGCGTACATGTCGGAGGTGTATCGCGCTGGGATCGAGGCAGTGCACCGGGGCCAGCGCGAGGCAGCGCTGGCGATCGGCATGACGAACGCGCTGGCGATGCGTACCATCATCCTGCCGCAGGCGGTGCGCATCATCGTCCCGCCGATGGCGAACTATGCGGTGTCGCTGCTGAAGGATACCTCGGTCGCGTCGCTGATTTCCGCGCCGGAACTCATGCTGCGTGCACGCGATCTCAGCAGCGAGTATTTCATGCCGATGGAGCTCTATCTGCTGGCGGGGGCGATGTATCTGGTAATGGCCTATCCGCTGGGGAAGGGTGCGCGCTATCTGGAGCTGCGGATGGGCCAGGGACGGGTGGCAAGCTGAGCAACGGGAGGCGGGAATGATCGACGCGGTAGAGTGCGTGGTGATCGGATCGGGCGCGCTGGGATCCAGTGTGGCGTTCCATCTGGCGAAGGCCGGCAAGCAGGTCGCGCTGCTGGACAAGCACGCGCTTGGCTCGCAGACATCACCGCGGGCGGCCGGGCTGACTTCGCAGGCGCGTGGCAGCGATTTGATGACTCAGTTGGCGAAGCGCGCGGTGCGCAAGATCGAGGGGTTCGAGGCGGAGACCGGCGAGAAGATCGTGTTTCACCAGCCCGGCGCACTGAAGATCGCCCGCCTGCCGGAGCATCTGGAGCAGCTCAACGGCGAAGTGGAGCGCGGGTGGCGCATGGGAACCGGGATCGAGATGATCTCGCCGCAGGAGGCCGCGGCGAAGAATCCGTTCCTGCATACGGCCGGGATTCTCGGGGTGATCTATTCGCCGACCGATCTCTACCTGGAGCCGTCGCAGATCCCTGGCGGCTACGCGCGTGCGGCGGCGCGGCTCGGCGTGACCATGCTGCCGCACACTCTGGTGACCGGCATTACCACCCATAACGACGCCGTCAGCGGTGTCGAAACGGAACATGGAACGATACGCTGCGAGACAGTGGTGGACGCGGGTGGCGCCTGGTTGCGCGCGGTGGCGGCGCTGTCCGGCGCGACCGTCAAGCTGGTGCCGACGCGTCACCAGTTGCTGATCACCGAGCCCATCGAGGGCGTCGATGCGATGCAGCCGATCACGCGCATTATCGACGTGAACGTTTATGTGCGGCCGGATGAGGGCGGATTGATGCTGGGCGGCTATGAGCAGACGCCGCTGCAATACGATGGACGCGACCTGCCGGCCAGGTTCGACATCGATGAAATGCCGCTCGACCTTGATGTGCTGCGCGGCTTCGCGGATGCCGTGCGCGAGCAGTTGCCGGTGTTGCAGCGCGCGTTCCAGGCCGGGCCGCGGGCGGTCAAGCTGCGCGTGCATCGCGGCGGACTGCCGACGATGACCGCTGATGGCGAACACACCGTCGGGCCGGTGCCGGGGGTTCGCGGACTGTATGTGGCCGGCGGCTGTTGCGTCGGCGGTTTGTCAATCTCGCCGGCGATCGGCGAGGCGTTGGCCGCCTGGATCAGCGACGGCACGCCGCCAATGGATCTGTCACCGCTGGCGCCCGGGCGCGAAGGCGCGCTGGACGAGGCCGCACTTAAGGCGGCGTGCCGGTTGCAATACGCGCACCATTACTGGGAACATCCGCCGCGGTAACGAGTTGGCTCTCGCTGCTTGCGCCATAGCCGTGCGCGGGAGTGATTGACCTTCCACGGCGCGCGAGTTGTTGCGCCGACGCGGCGAGGTATTGCAGGCTGCGTGGCATGCCTGAGACCTTGCTCTATCCGGTCGTGAAGCGCTTCCTGGAGGCCGCGGGCTTTCAGGTGAAGGGCGAAGTGAACGGCTGCGATGTTGTCGCGGTAAGAGACGGCCCGGTGCAAGACGGGCAGAAGTTGAAGCTGGTGATCGTGGAGATGAAGCTTGGCTTCAGCCTCGATCTTGTGCTGCAGGCGACAGACCGCATGCGTGCGGCGGATGAGGTGTGGTTGGCGGTGCCGGCGACCCGGCGCGGACGCGACCGCGATCCACGCGTGCATCGGCTTTGCCGGTTGATCGGCTTCGGTTTGATGGCCGTCAACATCGAACGCGATCGGATCGAGGTGCTTGCCACGCCCGAACCATATAAACCGCGGCCGGATCAGCGCCGCCGTGCACGGTTGCTGAGCGAACGTGCGCGGCGCAGTGGCGACCCATCTCCGGGCGGCTCGACACGCCAGCCTGTGATGACCGCCTACAGGCAGCAGGCCCTCGCCTGCGCCGCGTTGTTGCGGTCGGGGTGTGACCGGCCTCGCGATCTTCGGGCGGTAGCACCCGATGCCGGCCGAATTCTCCTGCGCAACGTGTACGGCTGGTTCGAGCGAACGCGGCGCGGCGTGTATCGGCTCACCGCTCTTGGCGAAGTGGCGTTGCAGCGCTGGCCCGACACCAGGTACATTGCTGCAGGCGAAGGATTTGCCGTGCAGCGCGAGTGTGTCGTTGCTAGCGCTGCCCCGATCGCGCCAACGATGTAGTCGGCGAGGTCGATCTGGCTCCCTCAACCGGGCCGATATGTGCCGGTCACCCGGCGGGCTCGATCAGGCGGTCGAGGGTGATCGGGAACTGACGAACGCGGGTCCCGGTCGCGTGCCACACCGCGTTCGCCACCGCCCCGGCCGTTCCCGTGATCCCGATCTCGCCGACGCCTTTGATGCCGAGCGCGTTGACGTACGGGTCACTCTCCTCGACGAGAATGGCTTCAAGTGACGGAACATCGGCGTTCACCGGCACATGGTACTCGCCGAGATTCGGGTTCATCGGGCGGCCGGAGCGTGCGTCCATGATGGCGTGCTCATGCAGGGCGAACGATATGCCCCAGATCATGCCGCCGTAATACTGGCTGCGCACCAACCGCGGATTGATGACCCGGCCGGCCGCGAAGGCGCCGACCAGACGGCTGACGCGGATCTGCCCGAGTTCGGGATCGACCTTCACCTCGGCGAATACCGCCCCGTGCGCGTGCATTGCGTAGCTTGATTGCGTGACCGGATCAGTTGCGCTGTTGCCACGCCCCTCGATTTCCGCGCGACCGGCGCGCGCGAGGATGACGGCGTAGCTCTCGCTTCGGCTCTCGTCGTCGCGGCGGAACAGCCGGCCGCCACGTGCGATTACGCCGGCGTTCGCGGCGCCGAACAGTGGCGAGTGTTCATCGCCCGTGGCCAGGTCTGCCAACTTGGCGATTACGTCCGCGCCGGCGCCGTGGATCGCCATGCCGGCCGTCGCGGTATGGGATGAGCCGCCGGCGATCCCCGCATCGGGCAAGTCGGACGTGCCGGACCGGAACTCGACCTGATCGATGTCGAGCCCCAGGCCGTCGGCGGCGATCTGCGCGAGCGCCGTCCAGGCGCCCTGGCCCATGTCGTGCGCGCCGATCTCCATGACGCCGGTGCCGTCATTCCGGATGACCGCGCGGGCCTGGGCCTGGAACATGATCGCCGGAAAGGTCGCCGTACCTATGCCCCAGCCGACCAGCAGCCCGGCCTGATCGCGCATCTGCCGTGGCGCGAGCGTGCGCCGTGCCCAGCCAAAGTGTTCAGCCCCTTGGGCGTAGCAATCGCGCAACGCCTTTGATGAGAACGGCCTGCCGGAAATCGGTTCCACTTCGGCATAGTTCTTGATCCGGAACGCGAGGGGATCCATCCCGCAGGCATGCGCCATCTCGTCGATCGCGCTCTCGAGCGCGATCGAGCCTGTCGCCTCACCGGGCGCGCGCATGAAGAGTGGCGTCCCGGTGTCGAGCCGGACCGCCTCATGCGACGTGGCGATGGCTGGACTTGCATAGAGCGTGTGCGAAGCGTCGGACGCCGGCTCGAAGAAATCGTCGAAGGTGCTCGAAGCCGTCTTCGTGTGATGGTCGATGGCGGTAAGCGCGCCGTCGCGATCCGCGCCCATGCGCAGCGTCTGGCGCGTCGGTGCGCGATGGCCCACGGGGCCGAACATCTGCTCCCGGCGAAGCACCAATTTGATGGGCCGGCCGACCAGCCTGGCCGCCATGATGCCTAGCACCTGCGGCCCGGCGATGAAGCCCTTGGAGCCGAACCCGCCGCCCAGGAAGGGACTGCGGATGTGGATGTTCTCCGGCGGGATTCCGAACAGCCCCGCGACACGCCCCCGAGCCATCGCGAGGCCCTGGCTTGGCGTGTCGATGGACAGCGTATCGCCGTCCCATGCGGCCACGATCGCGTGCGGCTCCATCGCGTTGTGGTATTGGGCCGGCGTTTCGTAGGTCGCCTCGATGCGCCTGGATGCTTGCGCGAAGCCCGCCGCGACATCGCCCCGATGCATTTCGGCCGGGTTGCCGACCCCTACTCCAGGCGGAATGAAACTTTCGCTGCCGTCGAGACCGATGCTGGCCGGTTCGGTATCGTAACGCGGTGACAGCAGCGCAGCGCCTTCCGTCGCGGCCTCCAGCGTCCGCGCGATCACCACCGCGATCGGCTGGTTTGCGTAGCGCACCTGATCGTTTTGCAGCAGGTCAAGCCGGAACATGAAGGGGTTGGTCTTCTCGTCCGGATCCTGTGCCAGCCTCGGCTTGTTGGCAGGTGTCATGACCTCGACGACGTCGGGGTGCGCTTTCGCGGTTGGCAGGTCCAGGAAAGTGACGCGGCCGCGCGCGATGCTGCTGACCGCCAGAACGGCGTAAAGCATGCCGGGCGGATGATTGTCGGCCGCATAGCGGGCGGCTCCCGTGACCTTCAGGACCCCGTCGCGGCGGGTGAGCGGCTGACCGATATTCGACCCGTGCCGGAGATGAGCCGGAGCCTGGGTGAGTGCGATTTCAGGCATGGAGAACTCCGGGAGGAAGGGCGAAGGGGGAGGCCGGAAGTGCCGGCACGCGCCGCGGCGTTCCGGCCGCGGCCAGCGTGAGAGCCCGCGTAACGATGCGTCGTGCAAGCTCGATCTTGAATCGATTGTCGCCGGACGGTTTCGCGTCCGCGAGCGCCGCCTCGGCCGCGCGGCGGAAGGCGGTTTCATCCGGACCAGCGCCGGCCAGCATCGCCTCGGCCGCGCGCGCCCGCCAGGGTTTCAGGGCGACGCCACCGAGCGCGATCCGTGCCTCGACGATCGTGTCGCCCTCGATCCGCAGGGCGGCGGCGGCCGACACGACCGCGAATGCGTACGAGGTGCGTTCGCGAACCTTGAGGTAGCGGGCATGCGCCGAGAATGCAGCCGCCTCCGCCGGCAGACGGACCGCGACAATCAGGTCGCCCGGGTTCCAATGCGCTCTCGCGCTCGGGCGTGTCACCGGGCAAACGGTGAAAACTCTCGAGCGGAACCTCGCGGCGCCGCGCCTTGCCCTCGATCTCGACCACGGCGTCGAGTGCTGCGAGCGGGACGCAGAAATCGGATGGGTTCGTCGCGATGCAGTTCTCGCTCCACCCGAGAATCGCGTGCAGCCTGGTGTCGCCGCCGCGTGCCTCGCAGCCTGCGCCCGGTACGCGTTTGTTGCAGGCGCTCGCAACGTCGTAGAAATACGGGCATCGCGTGCGTTGCAGGAGATTGCCGCCGACCGTTGCGGCGTTGCGAAGCTGCGCCGAGGCGCCGGACAGCAACGCTTCCGCGACCGCCGGAAAACGTCGGGCGAAGTCCGGGTCATGTGCCAGATCGGCATTGCGCACGAGCGCGCCGATCCGCACGCCGCCCCCGGCGAGGTGCTCGATCCGGTCGAGCCCGGGAAGATGGGTGACGTCGACGAGACGGCTCGGGCCGGTGATGCCGCCCTTCATCAGATCGAGAAGGTTGGTGCCGGCGGCCAGATAGGCGGCGCCGGGCTCCGAGGCAGCCGCGACGGCCTCGGGGATCGTTGTTGGCCTGACATAATCGAAGGTTTTCATGCGGCATGCTTCCGGTCGAGTTCGGTAAGGCTTCGTTGCGCGTCCAGCACCGCCTCGGTGATCCCGGCATAGGCGCCGCATCGGCAGAGATTTCCGCTCATGCCTTCGCGCACACGTTCGGGATCATCGCCGGCCTGACCTTCCTGGATCAGGCCGATCGCGCTCATGATCTGGCCTGGCGTGCAGAACCCGCACTGCAGGCCGTCATGTGCGATGAAGGCGGCCTGGACGGGATGGAGGACATCGCCTTGCGCCAAGCCCTCGATCGTGAGGACATCCGCGCCGTCGTAACTGACCGCGAGGGCAAGGCAGGAATTGATCCGTCGGCCGTCAACCAGGACCGTACATGCGCCGCATTGTCCGCGGTCGCAGCCCTTCTTGGTGCCGGTCAGGTCGAGGCGTTCGCGAAGGAGATCGAGCAGCGTGACTCGCGGGTCATCCAACGCGACTTCCCGCGCCACACCGTTCACGGTAAGCGAAATTGACAAGCTCATACGCTGCTCCGATCAGTGCTATCGTCAAACGAGGTCCAGGCCGCGGTGCGGCCTGTCGGCGGAGGTCAGGACGGCGTGGCGTCGCAGGTGCGTTGCCGGAGAAACTCCTACGGCGAGGGTGGGTCACGGTGCGCCAGGGGTTGACTGACGTGACCACCCTGCTGTTGTGCCAGTTCGGGTATTATACGGAGGGCGCCTCCGCTTTGCAAGTGGTTCGGGAAATGTGATGGACAATATGGGAGAACATTCGGCCAAGACCACGAGGCGGCCGCGCGCCGATGCCGTTCACAATCGCGAGCGCGTGCTGGAATCGGCCAAAGCGGTGTTCAGCGCCGGCGGCCCGGATGCGAGCCTAGAGGCAGTGGCGCGGCGCGCCGGCGTCGGCATCGGCACGCTGTACCGGCATTTCCCGACCCGGGAGGCCTTGTTCGAGGCCGTCTACCGCCGCGAAGTCGAGCAACTCGCCGATCTCGCCGAGCAGTTGAAGACGGAGGTGGCGCCGGCGGAAGCCTTGCGCCGCTGGCTGCGCTCGAACGTGGAGTTCGTTGCCACGAAGAAGGGCATGGCGAAGGCGCTCGCGCTTGCCGCGTACGGCCCTTCGGAGCTCACCGCCTATTCGTTCGATCGGCTGACCAAGGCCGTGGGAGCGCTGCTGGACCGCGCGGCCGCGGCGGGCGAGTTGCGCGCCGAGATCAGCCCCGAAGATCTTCTGCGAGCGCTCGTGGGCATGTGCTACATGCATGACCAGCCCGGCTGGCAGGCAAGCGTGCTGCGTCTGGTCGAGGTCTTCGTCGACGGATTGTGCTGGCAATCGGACACGAAGCGGCCAACCGCGGCCGCGCGCCGGAAGCGGCCTTTGGTGCCGGTCGAATGAATGGCCACCGACGCGGCAGTGGTCAATCTTTTCCGGGCGGCCGGGCGGGGACTTCGATCGGCGGCCGCTCTACGCCGGGGTCGGCCGGCGGCTGTGGCGTTTCTTGCGGCCGCTCTTCCGGTACTTCCGCGGGGCCGCGCGGGGGGGATCGGACATCGCAATGATGTGATGCATGGGACCGTTCACGTTATTCCACCGCGCGAGATTGACTGCCTATCTAGGGGGCGCAAGCGGCAATGACGCTTTGTTGAGCTTGCGCTGACACGGCGCGCGGATGGACGCGGCGTTATTCGATAGAGCGCGATGCATGACGCACGGAATGTCCGCGATCATGCGCGGCTGATTTCTTGTGTTGGATCGCGGCGTCTCACTGAGCTGTGACACTTCCCATGGCAAACCCACGTTGGAGCGACCCCGCTGCCGCAATCGATGATCAAGGTCGCGTCCGCCGGCACGATCGATGTGTTATCGTAATGGTATGACTTCTACATTTTCGCCACCGCTTCGGCGTTGATATTCGGTCGGACCTTGTTCCCCGGCACGCTCACACGCCATGCACCAGTAAGTAAGCAACCGCCAATGCTGCGATTGCACCGAATAGCGAAATCGCCAGTACCCAACGGACGATCCCTGGTGTCGACCCTTGGCGTGCCTCGGTGGCGGTTTTCTTGATTGGGCGATGGGTCGATGGATAATCGCTCATAACAGACTCCCTATGCACATGTCGTCAACGTCGCGGCGCTGTTCGGTACATAAGCTTCGAAACGCCTAATCGATCAGATGCGCGGGAGAGTTGATCGACATCTCGGTGAAACCACGCGCGGCGATGACTGTGGCGCCGTGGTCATTTTCTCGGGAGGCGACCAAGCCGCGGGGCAGGCGCACGCCGGCGATGGGTTCCGTTGACGGCACTGCCGATGGAACCAATCCATCGCCTCGAGCATTTGGTGTGCGGCAGTTATTGCCATTGGGAGTGATGCAACATGTCCAGGCGTTTTTCGTTTTCGACGATGATCGCGATGTCCGCGTTCCTCGCGGCCCCGGCGCTGGCACAGACGATGAACTCGTCGCCGACCTCGTCCCCCTCGGTACCGCCGGCGACCGCTGCCGCACCGTCAAGCACTTCGCCCGCGGCGACGCCGCCTATCACCCCCGCGACGCCGCCTATGTCGAGGTCGACAAGCGCGGCGACTGGCGCTGTGAGCAATAGCAGCAGCGGCAGCTACGTCACGGCGGATCAGCAGATCCGCGCCAGCAAGTTGATTGGCAGTTCGGTCTACAACGACCAGAAGGAGAAGATCGGCAGCATCGACGAATTGCTGGTCGATCAGAACCACGCTGTCACCGGCGTGGTGCTATCGGTGGGCGGATTCCTTGGCCTTGGCAGCAAGATGGTGAAGGTGCCATACAACGAGCTGCGCGTGGTGGGCGACGAGATCGTCATGTCTGGCGCCACAAAGGATCAACTCAACCAGATGCCGAGCTACAAATTCGCCAGCCAGAGCTGATCTGACGCGTGGCCTCGTCCCGACATGCCGGCTGGCGTATCGTTCTATATCCGGCATGATGTGGTGCGGAAGGACCATCGCCGTGAAACATTTTGCGTCACGGGCGGCGTTGATTGCCGCGCTGGTGTTGCCGACTGCCGCCCTGGCGCAAACGGCCGCGCCGGGTGGCGCCGCGGGACCTGCTACCCCACCGGCTGCCCCGGGGCCGGCGCCCACGGCCGGACCCGCTCCGGCCGAAATCATGCCGCCAAGCGCCAAAGGCGGCGCCGATACGGCGGGCGTGGCCGCGGCGCCTGACTCGGCTTTCGCAAGGACTGCGGCCGCGGCTGGGTTGGCGGAAGTGCGCATGGGGCGGCTGGCTGAGCAGAACGCCCAATCCGCGCAGGTCCGGACGTTCGCCCAGCGAATGGTTACTGATCACACGCAACTCGGACATAGGTTGGCGGCAATCGCGCAGCGGAAGGTGTTGACGCTGCCGACCGAGCCCAGCGCCCAAGATGTCATCACGCTGGCGGATCTTTCCAGGCAGAAGGGCGCGGACTTCGATAACGCGTATTTGCGTGCGCAGGTCACCGATCATGAGATCGCGTTGTCGGCATTCCAACAGGAAGCCGAGCACGGCACCGATCCGGATCTGAAGGCGTTCGCTCTGGCCGCGTTGCCGATTTTGCGCCAGCATCTGCGGATGGCAAAGGATGCCGAGAAGGGCAGCTTGTGATCGGCCGCGCCGCGCGTGCGGCCCGCGCGTGAACCCGAGCGCGTCGGCGTTGGGAACGCTCCGCCAGGCGGGGGAACCAGCTTCGGCGATAGGCGTTAAATCGGCTGGATGCAACTGCGAAGGAGAGGATGGCATGGTCAGCATTCGCGACGCCCGAGGCCTGATCATGTCCGCCGACGCGACGGTCCGCGGCGTGCGCGTTGCGCTGAACGTCCGTGGCGACAAAAGCTAAGCCGGCACGGCGCACGCGGACAGCGCGCAAGCGGCCGGCCGTTCGTAGCACCACCGCTGCGAAGCGCGCCCGCCGCGATATGCGGTCCCAGCCGCTATGGACCGGCAGTTTGCGCCTGGCATTGGTGACTGTGCCGGTCCGGTTATACCCGGCGATCAGCGGCGGCGCGCGCATCAGTTTTCATCAGGTGCATCAGCCATCGGGCAAGCGTATCCGCTACCAGAAGATCGTGCCGGGTATCGGGCCGGTGGACACCGACGACATCGTCAAAGGCTTCGACCTGGGCGAGGGACAATACGTTCTGCTCAAGGACGATGAGATCGAATCGCTGAAGATCGAAGCGAAGCGGACGCTCGACCTTGTGCAATTCGTTTCCCAAGGCGAGATCGATCCGATCTGGTTCGAGCGGCCGTGCTATGTGGTGCCCGACGACGAGTTGGCCGAGGAAGCCTACGGCGTGCTGCGCGACGCACTGCGCGCGACCAAGAAACTGGGGCTCGGCCAGTTTGTGATGCGCGGGCGGGAATATGTTGCCGCCATCAAGCCTTGTGGCAAGGGGTTGCTGCTGGAGACGCTGCGATTTGCCGACGAGGTGCGCAATGCCGCGCCGTTCTTCGCCGATGCCGCTGACGTCGAGCCGGATGCGGAACTGCTCGATTTGGCGAAGGAGCTGATCGCGCGGAAGACAGCGCCGTTCGATCCGCAGCGCTTCCACGACCATTACACCGAGGCGCTGCGCGAATTGATCGATGCCAAGGTGAAGCATCGCAAGCCAGTCTCCATAGATGAAGAGGCGTCGACTGGTGGCGCGAAGGTGATCGATCTGGTCGAGGCACTGAAGCGCAGCGTCGCCCGGCGGGACGCCGATGCGCGGCGGGAGCCCGGGGCGCGCAGAAAGACCGGTTGAGGAATGGCAGCACAGCGGGCGCGGCAGGACGAGCTTGATACCTACCGGGCCAAACGCCGGTTCGACCAGACGCCCGAGCCGCGCGGACGTGCCGCTCGCAAGCCCGGGCGGCTCTACACCATCCAGAAGCACGCGGCACGCCGGCTGCACTACGATCTGCGGCTTGAACTCGACGGGGTGCTTAAGAGCTGGGCGGTGACTAAAGGTCCAAGCCTCGATCCCGCAGACAAACGTCTTGCGGTACCCACCGAGGACCATCCGGTAGATTATGCGACATTCGAGGGGCGCATTCCGGAGGGGAATTACGGTGCCGGGACGGTTTTGCTGTGGGACAAGGGGGAGTGGGAGCCGATTGGCGACCCGCGCGCCGGGCTGGCCGAAGGCAAGCTGGAATTTCGTCTGCGTGGCGAGCGGCTGAAAGGGCGGTGGGCGCTGGTGCGCTTCCACGGTCAGCGCGACGCGAAACGCGAAAACTGGCTGCTGATCAAGCAGAAGGACGAGTTGGCGGCGCACGGACGCAAGGTGACCGAGCGCGCCACGACCAGCGTTGCATCGGGGCGCGACATCGATGCGATCGCCGCCGCGCCCGACGCGGTGTGGGAGAGCAAGGGCGCGGTATCGGAGAGAAGGCGGGCGGTATCGAAGAGCAAACTTCAGGCGTCGCCAACAAGGCCAGCGCGGCACGCAGCACGGCGCAATGACAAGCTGCCGGCCTTCTCGGCGCCGGCGCTCGCCACCTTGGTGGACGCACTGCCTGAAGGGCCGGATTGGCTGTTCGAGGTGAAGTTCGACGGCTATCGCGCATTGGCCGCGGCGTCCGGCGACAACGTTCGCATCTACACGCGCAGCGGCAAGGACTGGACCGATCGCTACCCTGCGATAGCACGTGCGATCGCGGCGCTGGATCTCGACCGTGCGTTGCTGGATGGTGAGGTGGTGGCGATCGACCAGGCAGGCCGCTCGGACTTTGGCGCACTGCAACAGGCACTGTCCGAAGGGCGCGGTGGCCTCAATTATTTTGTCTTCGATCTGCTGGAGCTCGGCGGGGAAAATCTGCGCGGCGAAACGCTGATCGCACGCAAGGAACGGCTGTGCAAGCTGCTGGCTGGCGTCCCACGGTCTGGGCTGGTGGCATATACCGACCATGTCATCGGCGACGGGCGCGAAATGTATCGCACGCTGTGCGAAAAGGCGTTCGAGGGCATGATCGCCAAACGTGCAACGGCACCGTATCGACCCGGACGCACCGCGTCATGGCTGAAGATCAAGTGCGGCCACGAGCAGGAATTCGTCATCGTCGGCTGGTCATCGTCGGCCGCCGAGCGAGCCTTCGCGTCGATCCTGCTCGCCCAGCATGTTGATGGGCGCTTGCGCTATGCGGGCCGCGTCGGATCTGGTTTCTCTGAACGCACCTTGTCCGACCTGGCAGAGCGCTTCAAAAGTTTGGCGCGACGCACGTCACCATTAGATCAATCGCTGTCGCCTAGCCTCATGCGCGGCGTTCACTGGCTGCGGCCGGAACTGGTGGCGGTGATCGCCTTTGCGGAATTCACCAGCGAGGGCATTGTGCGGCAGGGACGCTTTGTCAGGCTGCGCGAGGACAAGGCGGCGAACGACGTTCGACAGGAGAGGCCCATGCCAGTGCGAAAGGTGGCGCAGCACGTCGAGAACGACGCGAGCGTGGGCGGCGTGCGGCTGACGCATCCCGACAAGCTGCTGTACCCCGCACAGAAGCTGACCAAGCGCGATGTGGCGCGGTATCTCGAGGCAGCTTCGGGGCGTCTGCTGCCGCATCTCGCCGATCGTCCGCTGAGCCTTTTGCGTTGTCCGGACGGCGTGGCGAAGCAGTGCTTCTTCCAGCGCCACGCCGGCGTTGGCCTGCCCAAAGCCATTCGACGCGTGCCCGTCATCGACAAGGATGGGAAGCAGGTCGAGTACCTTTATATCGCCGACAAAGCCGGCCTGTTGGCGGCCGCACAATTCGACGTGCTCGAATTCCACATCTGGGGTGTGCACGTCGATGATGTGGACCGGCCGGATCGCATCGTGTTCGATCTTGATCCGGATCCGGCGATCGGTTTCCCAACTGTGCGCGAGGCCGCGGATCATGTGCGTGCCGCGCTTGACGCGCTCGGTCTCGCGAGTTTCGCGATGCTGACCGGCGGCAAGGGCGTGCATGTCGTGGCGCCGATCACACGCCGCCATCCCTGGCCGATCGTGAAGGAATTCACCAAGGCACTTGCCGAACGTTTCGCGACCGACGTGCCAGAGCTGTACGTCGCTACCATGAGCAAGGCCCGCCGCACCGGTCGGATCTTCATCGACCATTTCCGCAACGAACGTACGGCGTCGGCGGTCGCGCCGTATTCGCCGCGTGGGCGTCCCGGCGCTGCGGTCGCGTGGCCGGTGACATGGCAGGAACTTGCGAGTGTCACGTCGGCTGATGAGGTGTCGCTCGCGACGGCGACGCAACGGTTGGCTGAGCCTGATCCCTGGGACGGCTACAACACGGCAAAGCAGAGCCTGACCGCGGCGGCGCTGCGTTCTCTCGGCGTGGCGGCCTGACCTGCCATTGGCGGCGCGAAGACGCACCGGACGGTGGCAAGAAGCCTGACGATTGCGCGGAATGGGACGTGATGGTGCGCGCAATTGGAAGCGGCGACTGTTCGAGGTACGCAAAACTCCTCCCGGAATGAGCGAGTTGCGTCGCGGATAGGGCGCGACTTGCCGAAGCAACATGGGGGACCAGCGTATGATGCGTATGGCGCGCGCTGAGTGGCCCGTTTGGCGCAGAGAAATTTTCGTTGCATGGCCCGTTCGGGCGAAGCGCGGGCGGCGGCCCGACGAACACAGTAGCGCCCGAGCCGTTTCTTCGTTGCCATCAACGCAGGTTGCCCCTGCGAGGAAACTCCATGACGCTAGTACCACACGCGCGCAGCGGCCGTCGTTGCGCGACCGCCGGCCGTGCCTGCAAGACTTATGTCGGCGCGGCGCGCGAAATGGTCCGCCCCCGGCATGATTGGTGTGATGCAGGTCACAGCGCATCCGGTTCACTTCGTGCTCGATTTGGATGCGGCCCTGAATGCCGTAGCCGCAGCCCTTCCCAATCACGTTTGCACTGGCCGGGCGAACAAGCGCCAAACGTTACACAATCGACATATGACCGGGGTTTCGGTTCGCACTCGGATACCGGCAATATAACGGAATAATAACGACACCAGACACGTGACAGATGGCAGCAACGTTTCCGCAAACGAAGTGGCGAAATACGTTTCCGAAAGTGTAAGAAATGCCGCGTAATGCCGGTCAGCGCGATCACTTCGAGTGGGTAACGGCAGATTGTCGGATAACGCAGTCTGATCTTTCGTCAGATCGACACATCTTGCTGGCGTTCCTTGCGCGCGACGGCCTGCTACCGCCGTTCATGACCCGGGCATCCGCGATCCGCGGGTCACCCGGTCAGCGCCGCTGAACGTTTGACTTTGGACAACCGGCTGGAAAAGAGGGGAACAAAGCATGAGCGCCGCCACGGATGATAACTGTACAGGCAATGTTCTACGACCGAATCCGGTTGCTCGATTCGACGCGCGATCAGGACCTGTGCCTGATGCCGCCGTCGGATTATTCGTTCGTGTCAGCAACAAATGCAATCCCGCTGGTGGCGGAGGAGTTGTTCGCCGCCCAAGGCGCACTATCCCATCGTGTTCGCCGGCACCGAAAGCCCCTGCCGGTCGCGGTCGTCGGGCTGCGGACAACGGAGAACCTGTTCATCGACACCGACGGCGGGTGGCGGGCCGAGTGCTATTTGCCGCTCTATATCCGCCGGCATCCCTTCATCCTGATGGACCGGCATGACGGCCGCCTGCATCTGGCGATCGACGCCGCCTCGCCGCGCTGGTCCACCGAAGCCGGACAGAAGCTGTTTGAGGCGGGCGAGCCGACCGCGCTGACCCGCGGCATGCTCGACTTCTGCACGAAGTTCCGGCGCCAGCACGAAACCGCCACCGCGCTCGGCGCCGCATTGCGCGAGCACGCGGTGCTGGTGGAGTACCGCTTCAACGTCACCGCCGCCGGCCGGGCGCACAGCGTCACCGGCTGCCATGTCGTTTCCGAGGAGAAACTGGCCGAGCTGCCCGACGACGTCTTCCTGACCTGGCGCCGGGCCGGCTGGCTGCCGCTTATCACCGCGCATCTGCTCTCGTTGCGGCAGTGGGAGGCGCTCGGCCGGCTGGCCGTGATGCGTCCCGCCTCGCTCGCCGCCTGACCAACCCCCCCTCCGCCGCGCTCGCCGCCTGAGCAACCCCCTCCGCCGCGCCGCACTCGACGCATCTGAGGCACTCCGATCCACCGCGCCGCACGCGACGCACCTGAGCCAACCCCTCTGCCGCGCCGCACTCCACGCGCCTGAGCAACAAGGACAACAAAACCATGGCGTTCCCGTTTCTGAAGGCCGCACTGCGGCAACCGCCGGCAGCGCCGGTCGCATGCGAAACAACGCCAAAGGCCGAGGGCCGCCTGGTGTTCGAGGCCCTGGAACCAAGGGTATTGCTCAGCGCCGACGCGTTGAGCGTGGCCGTCCGGCAACGTGGACCACCCATCGCGCACGAGTGATCGTGGAGGCGGTCTCGCAGACGCTGGCCAACACGACACACCACGGTCCAGATGGTCCAGGTGGTGGAGCGCGGCGAAACCAACCAGGTGCTGGCCAGCGCCGCGCTCAGCAGCGTCAGCAGCATCAAGATCACCTCCGCCACCGGCAATACCAGCCTGACGGTCGATACCGCTCCGTTCGGCAACGCGAAGGCGCCCGCCGATCACATTCACCGGCGGCAAGGGCAACAACACCCTGCCGTCACCGGCGCCGGCGAGACCGATTGGGCCATCAGCGGCGCAACGCCGGCACGGTCAACTTCCCCGGCGGCCCGGTTGGCGTGAACGGGGCCGGCGTGAACGGTGCCGGCACGAACGCCCCAACCATCAACCCAACCGTCAACCCAACCGTCAACAGCGTGCGCGCCGCCGCCGCGATCAGCTTCACCGGGGTCAGCAACCTGACCGGCGGGACAGCACCAACACTCAACGTCTTCCGGGCGAGCAGGGCGGCACGCTCAGCGGCACACTGGGCGGCATCCCGGGTGGCAACGACTCGTTGGTCTTCCACAACGATACCGTCGACAACGCGGCGTTCACCGCTCCGGGCCGCACTCCGGCAGCATCAACATGGACGGTTCGGTGTTCACCTATGCCGGGCTGAAGCCGGTATTTTCAGCGGCAATGCGACCAACGTCACCATGACCGGCACGGGCACCGACGTGCTTTCGCTGGCCGATACCGCGACAGCTTGGCCAGATCGAGATCGCCAGCCTGAACAACTCGCTGGAGAGCATCACGTTCGCCGCCCGACTGCATCGCTGACCGTGGACTTCGGCATGGCGGCAACACGACAGCCTTCAAGTCGGCGAATTGCGGTTGTCCGGCGCGGACCTGACCGTGGCGGCGGCAGCGGCTCCACCAGCGTCGCGGTCGATCCTGGCGCCTATGTCAGCACGCGCCAGACCACGGGGACACGCTGGACGCCCCGTCGTTCGGCAATTCCGGCAACATCACTTGAATGCCGACACCATCACGGTCAACACGGGTGCCAGCTTTATGCCAACGCCAATAACGGCTTCACCGCCGGCACATCGCATTGGATGCCAGTGCGACGGGCGATGCGGCCAGACAGCGACCGCGGCCGTCGCAGTGCATGGCGCCAGATCGTCGCCGGCACGTCACGTTGGAGGCGTCGCCACCACCACCGCCACGTGACCCAAACCACCCTGGCAACCCTCGATCTGGGCGCCACAGCGCAGACAGTGGTCGACGGCGCCAGCCTGATCGGCGGCACCGTCGGGACGGTCGACGTCGAGGACCGAGGACAATGTCAACGGGCAGGTCACGGCAAACGCCGCGCCGCTCGGGCTGGTCGGCGCCGACGCCGCGGTCGCGCTGGCCGATGTCAGTGCCACCGCGACCACGCTGGTCACCGGCACCACGGTGATCGGCGCGATCGGCGACCTGTCGGTCCACAGCGACGACAACACAACGGTCACCACGTTGGCAGACGGCAGTGCGGGCGGTGCCAGCGCGGTGGGCGGCACGGTGGCGCTCTCGGATGTCACCACCAGCAGCACGGTGCAGTTGGGCACCGGGGTGCGGGCCTGCGCCCAGCGATCGTGGTGGCGGCGAATTCCACCACGACCGTTTCCACCCGGGCGATCGCCACCGCGGGTGGGGCAACCGCCAACGGGGCGGCGGGACAAGGCGCGCTGGCGTCGCAGGCGACGACGCCGGACGGCGGTGTCACGGTCGCCGCCGCGATCGCCGGCACCACGGCCGACGATACTGTCGCGTCCGCGGTCGGTGCCGCCAATATCGCAACGACCCAGGGTCTCGAGATCGACCGCCAATGCCAGCCGGACGATCGCGACCATCGCGAATGCCAGCGCGGTGCAAGGCGGTCCGGGGGTCGGCGCCGCCGTCGCCTTGAACGCGATTTCCGTCGAGTACCAACGCGACGCTGGGCGGCACGTCCATCATCACGGCAATGCCGATATCAGTACCGGCGGATTGCGCACGGCGATCTGTTCGGCGCCGTCGCACAGTCCGGCGCGGGCGACACCAATGTCGGCGTCGCCGGCGCGTTGGCGTCAACGACGTTATCGACGACGCGTTCGGCGGCATCGCTGCCGCGGCGCAGGTCGAGCTGCCGACCGGCGAGCCTCACTGCCGGCCGCCCAGACGGCGAGGCGATCACCGGCGCCATCGCTTTCCTCACCGGCGCGACGGCCGGATCCTGGCGTCGGCGCATCGGTCGCGATCGCGCCGGTGAGTTCACGCCGAGACCGGCATGCAGGCCGGCGCCCGTTCAGCACCGGCGCGGCGTCCGCCGGGCCGGGGATCGATGCCAGCTTTACCGTGACCGCCAAGCGGACTATCGATACCACCGCCGACGGCGGGGCCGCGGGCGGCACCGCACCGCCGCGGCGCTCGCGATGACCGTCGCGCATGACAACTGCCGGCGCCGATCTCGATACCGGCGCGACGGTGACGTGGAGGGGAATTTCACCCTCGATGCGACAACAAACCAGCGCGGTCCGTACCGCCGGCAACCGCGATCTCGGGCGCGCAGGCCGGCGTTTCGGCTCGGCATCGTGCTGGACAACACGCAGGCGACGACGGCCGGGGAGATCAGGCCAGCGGAGACGTCTCGCTGATTGCGAGGGCGGACCGTCAGCACTACAACCGCAACCGGTGGGCCGGCCGGGCGCCGCGATCGGCAGTGCCGAAGCACCGACGTGATTGCCAGCGAATTGGGGTTCCTGAACAATCCGGCGGGCGTCGCGCTGCCAACGCCGGCGACGCCGACGGCACGTTCGGCGTCGCCGCCGCGATGGCGCTCGGCGTCGTGATCGGGCGCGTTTCCGCGACGGTATCGCCCGTCGACCGGCGCGCCTGAGGACGATCACCGCGGAGCAGATTTCGCTGATCGCCGGGCGGGTCCGTGGCCGCCACGAAGCGCGCCGACGCCGCGGCCGACAATCTTGGCGGCGCCGGCGGATCGGTGCAGCGCTGGCGCTGCAAACCGGCCAGGCGATCATCGTGGCCGAGGATGAGCGCCGATCTCCGCGCCCATCATCATTCTGTCCGCGGCCGGACCCAGCGCGGCCGTGCCGGTCGATGTCGGCGGCTTCACCGTTCAGGCGATCTCCGGCGCGGGCGCGACCGCGGTCGGCGTGGCCGGCGCGATGGCGATCGGCGGCGATGGGATCACGGTGCAGGCACTGCTGAATGGCGCGGCCGCCGCGACCGGATCGGTCAGCCTGCAGGCGGCGGGACACAGCACTTCGAATATCGACGCCACCGCGCTGAGCGCTGCCCTGCCGACCGGTGGCAGCAGTCCGCTCGGGGTGGGCGCCTCGTTTGCGCTCGACATCACCGATGCGACGATCACCGCGGCGATCGAGGACGGTGGCTCGGTCACCGGCAACCCGACGCTGAGTCTGACTGCGGTTGGCGGCCAGACGGCAACGACCACGGCCGTGGGCGGCGCTGTCGGCGGCACCGCGACGGGCGCGGCTTTCGCGCTGGCGGTGGTCACCGACGAGATCACCGCGGAACTGACAGCCAAGGCGGTGGCCGACGCGGCTTTGGCCTCGTTGACGGCGAACGGCGCCAGCGACGCCACCACCACCACGAACGCCGACGGCGGCGGCCAGGCTGCCGCCATCGGTGCCGGGTTGGCACTGGGGATACCGTGGACCACGTGACGGCGGAAATGGCCGGGGAACTGGTGGCGACTGGCAACGCCGACCTGACCGCGACGGATGGCACGAACCAGCGACGACCGCCAATGCCGGGGCGCGCGGCGCCGCGGCGGGTCGGTTGACGCCGGGCCGCTGCTTGGCAACCAGCTTACCTTCCTCAACGACCCGAACGGTATCACGGCGCCGACGCTGGCCACCGCCGACGGCACCATGGGCGTCGCCGCGGCGCTGGCGTTCGGCGTCGACGACTCGACGACCCAGACGGAGGTGTCCGGCCGGCTGGGCACGCCGGACGCCCTGACCATGACCGCGACCGGCGGCAGCACGAGGGCAGCACAGCGAACGCGAAGACGGTGGACAGCGGCGCTGAACGGCACCGGCATCGCCGCGGCAGTCGGCATGATGGTTGCCACGCCCAAGATCAGCTCGCGCATCGACGGCAGGGTGATCGCCGGCACGCGACCCTCTCGGCCGGCATGCGGTTCCCGCCGGCCACGATCCATCCAGTCCCACGCGTTGTCAGGCGTGGGGAACAACGATACCGGCGTGGCCGGCGCCTTGGCTCTGATGGTCGCCCACCCGGTGACCGAGGCGGCGATCGGCGGCAGCGGCTTCCTGGATGACCTGGGCGGTGATGCCACCTTGTCGGCCAGCAGCGCCTCGCAGGAACGCGCCGACGCGGCGGCGGCCAATCTCGGCTCCGGCAAGTTCGGCCTCGGCGCCAGCGTGGCGCTGGATATCGCGCTCGACGACACCCATGCGCGCCTGGAGCAGGGCGCCAGGTGACGCATGCGCAGGATCTGACCTTGTCCGCCAACGGCGCCGAGAACTCGAACGCGAGCGCGAATGCCGGCAGCCAATCGGGCGGCAGCGCCGGCGCGGTCGCGATCAATGTCGCGCCGCAGGACATCGTGGCGGAGATCGATCCCGGGACGGCGCTGAAGTCGCCGGCAACCTGTCGCTGGAGGCCTCGCAGGTCCAGTTCAGCGCGCCAATGCGAGCGGTGGTGCCGGGAGCGCGGCGGCGGCTTCGGCGCGGCGATCGCGGTCAATGCGCCGGTCGCCAGCACCACCGCGCTGCTGGATCGCGGCGCGACCGTCGGCAACGACATTCTGGTGCGGGCCAGCTCGAACCTCGGCGCGCAGGCCATGGCGACGGCCGGCGAGCATGGCGGTGCGAGCGGCGGCACGGCGGACTGGGAGGTCGCGAATTGGCTGGGTGCGCAGGCGGCGATGGTTCGACCGCGCCCCTGTGCTGCCGAATATCGCCAGCGCGCTCGGCGACGGCGCGCAGCAGCTCGGCCTCGACCTGCCGTAGATCGGATCGGCGGCCGCGCTGGGAGTGGACGCCGGCGTTCGGCACCACCAGCGCCAGCATCGCCGGGGGCGTGGCGGTCACCGCCGGTGGCAACGTCGCGGTGCTGGCCAGCGGGGCCGGCGATGCGGATGCCACGGCCAATGCCCGCGCGGTCAACGATCTGGGCGCGGTCGGCTTCGGCTTCGCGGTGGATTACGATGCCCAGACGATCGAGGCATCGATCGGCACCGCCACGCTGGTCAGCGCGCTGGGCATCACCGTCGAGGCGGACGTGCCGCGCGACGGGTCGGAGACCAGCACGGCCGAGGCGATGGCTGGCGCCGGCGCGCTCGCGAGGCGTCGCTGGGGCGGTCGCGCTCAACCTGGTGGACAACAGCACCGACGCAGAGATCCTGGGGACCGCGCCGATCGATGCGCCGGACTTCATCGACGTCGAGGCGGCGGGCAACACCGACGCGGCGGCGACCGCAGGGAGATTCAACAGGCGGCACGGTTGCTGGGGCCGGCGTTTCGCTCGCCGCCAATCTCGTGGTGGATCACACCGAGGCGAGCGTCGTCGCCGGGGCGCGATTGGACAGCCTCGGCACGATCCGGATCGAGGCTGAGGGCACGCAGTCGATGCAAAGCGAGGCAGCCGGCACCGCGTCCGCTGGTCTGGCGGCGATTCCGGCCAGCCTGACGGCGGACTGCGCTGCTTGCGACGACGGCGGCTTCGGTCGGCGATGGCGCGCGGATCGATGTCGGGTGGGCTCGGCACCGCGACGCAGAACCTGCTGGTGCTGTCGCGCGAGACACGACGCTCGATGCGATGGCTGGCAGCCTTGGGGTCGCCGGTTTGGTGGGCGCCGGCGCGGCCGCACAGTTCTCCGACCTGGTGAAGCAGACCACCGCCGATGTGGACGGCAACGTGCACTGGCGGCAGCATCATGTCGGCGCAATCTCCGCCGAGCTGGCCTGACGCAGCCGATGCCGGTGCGCTGGGCGTGGCGGGCCGGTGGCGGCGGGGCCGCGTGCAGATGGGCGAGTTGCTGACCAATGCCGAGATCGGCGGCGACGCGCGTCGTGTTGGCGGTGGGCGACGTCGTGGTGACGGCGCTCCGACATGACGCAGATGGATGTGTTCGCCGGCGTGTTGAATGGCGCGCTGGCAGCCGTCGGCGGGCGCCGGCGTCGGCGCGATCGGCCTGATCAAGACAACCGAGGCACTGATTGAGCCAACGCGGTGGTGGATGCCGAGGGCCAGGGCGCGGGCACCCAGGTGACGACCGGCTCGCCATCAGCTTCGTGCCCGACAATCCCGGGCCCGGCGAGGTCGGGACGCCATTCCTGCCGACTGCACTGAGCGACATTTTCGGCGTGCTGCTGAACAATCCGCTGCACAACCTGACTCGCCGGTCGCCGCGATTCCGCCGGCGAGTTCGATTGCGAAACGAGCGGGTGGCGACCCCGGACTTCACACTATGCACGGCGTGGCGGTGACCGCGTTGTCGCATGACGACCTGGCGTTGAGGCCACCGGGCTTGGGGCGGCGGCTGCCGCGTCGCTGGAACTGTCGGCGGCCGGCATTGCCCGAATTCGACCACGAAGGCGAGATCGGCGCCGGCGCGAAGATCAACCAGAGCAACCTGCCCGACAACGCGGACCAGAACGTCCTGGTGTTCGCCGATGGCGATACCCAGGTGATGGGCATCGCCGGCACCGATACGCTCGGCGGCCTGGCCGCCGTCGGACCGGCCGCCGCCCTGCTCGCGATCGATCCGAAGACCATCGCCGACATCGGCGTGGGCGCGAAGGTTTTCGCGGAGGACGGCATCACGGTGGCTGCCGTGGGCAGCGCCGATTTGCTCACCGACGCGACCGACGTCGTAGCCAGCACGTTCGCCGGCGCCGGATCGGCCGACGCGATCGTGCTGGGCGGCGAGACCTACGCCTATGTCGACGCAAATGCGGTGGTCGTCGCGTGCGGCTCGGTCAGCATCATCGCGATAACAGGACGCCCCACCAGAACGTGGCGGGCGCGCTGTCGACGGCGCGACGCGGTGGCCGCCGGCGCCTCGGCCGGGATCAGCCTGGTCGCACGGACACCGAGGCCTGGATCGGCGACGACGCGCATGTCAGTCCCTCGGTTCGCCGGCGAGCAAGGCGGTCGACCGCCATCGATCCGACCGGGCGCCGCAGCGACTTCACCATGATCGCCGGCGTTTCGGTGCTGGCGACGCCAACGAGCTGGTGATGGATCTGGTCGCCAATGGCAGCGGCGGCACGGGTGGCGCGGCGTTCATCGGCAGCGCGGCGGCGTGGTCATCGGCAACACCACCGCGCATATATCGCGACTGGCGCCGTGGTCCGGGCCGGCGTGTTCGCCGCCAACGGCGCCCGGTGGCGGGCGAGCCCGCCAAGACCGTCGCGGTCGGCGCGGTGGACAAGACGCATAGCTGGGATGGCGTCGCGAACCTGATGGACAGCCGACCTGGCGATCTCCGGCGCGGCCGACGCCGGCGTGATGCGCAACACGACAGATGCGGACTGGTCGACGCCGGCGCGAACATACGGGCGAGCGGGGATGTCGATGTCGCGGCGCTGTCGTCCGAGACGGCGGACAGCTTCGTCGGTGGACTTGGGCTGACCAATGGCGGGATGGAGCTGAATATTTCGGCGTCGGTCTACTCGATCGGCGCGGTCGTGCCGGGCGACCTGCTCGATCCGCTGGCGTCGGTCGGCGGGCCGGGCAACCTGGAGGCTTACCTCGACGGGCTGATGCAGGGTTTCGTCGTCGAAGGCCGGCAACGGATGGTCGGTGTGCTGAACAAGTATGCCGTCGCGGTCGGTGGCCAGCAGGCGGCGGCGACCCAGCTTGCCGGGCTGACCCCGATCACGCCGGTGACCGCGGCGTTCACCGCGACCAACCCGGGCGCGATCGGCACGGTTGCCAACATCGATGCGGCCCGCATCACCGCGTTCGGCAAGGTCGAAGTGACAGCGACGGACACCGTCACGCCGGACCTCGACACCAGCTATACGTTCTCGCATTCATTCGGCAGCAACAGCCAGAACTTGAACCTGTCGCTCGACGGCGGGTTGCTGGCGGCGCGGGCGAACGCGACGGCGTCGGTCACCGATGGCAGCAACATCCAGTCGCTGGGCGACATCGACATCACGGGCACCGCCAACACGGCGAGCAACGTGAGTTCGATCGTATCGTTCGACCTGAGCACGGCCAACGCGGTGGCGCTGGTCGCAAGCCTCCGGCATGGCCGCCGGCGGCGCGGTCTCGGTCAGCGCGAACATGACGGGGTCGAACAAGTACTCCGCGCTGCTGCCCGGGTTCAGCGGATTGAAGATCCGCCTGTCGTATAACCAGGAAGACAACACCACCGCCGCGTCGGTCACCGACGGTTCGGTCATCGACGCGGTCGGCGCGGTCACGGTCAGCGCCGTGTCCAACACGTCGGACAACATCAAGGCGGATGGCGCCACCCTGTTCGACGACGGGTTCGCGGGGGCGATCACCCTGGGCGTCGCGCTGGCTGGAACAATCTCGCGGACACCACCGACGCGACGATCGACCACAGCACCGTGGTGGCGGACTCCGTTGCGGTTACGGCGAACGCGACCACCAACGATTTCGCCTTTGGCCTTGGCGCCGCGGATGGCGACAACAACGACGTGGCGATCGGCGGGTCGGCGCGCGCGCAACATCCTGAACGATACCGTCGCGCGACGATCGAGAACTCGACCGTCACGGGTCCGGATGGCGTCGTGGTTGGCGCGACCGACCTGGTCACCCTGCTGTCGATTTCGGGTGCCGCGGTCGCGCGCACCGAGTTCGGGATCGGCGGCGCGGTCTCGGTCAACACCACCGACGACATGGTGACGGCCGAGATCGGCGACAGCCGGATCGAAGCTATCAGCGGCGACATTCAGGTCGATGCGACGGGCACCGCGACCATGAGCGCGCTGGCGGCGGGCTTCGCCGAGGGGAAGAACTTCGTGGCGGGCGTGGGCCTGCCGGTGGACAACCTGGGGATGGTCATCGACGCCGACGTGGTGGGCGGCAGCGTGCTGAGCGCGGGCGGCGACGTGACGGTGGACGCGACCGGCGACGGCACGATCATGACGCTGTCCGGCGGGGTCGCGATCGCGACCAGCCAGGTCGGCTTCGGCGCCGCCGTCTCCGACAACAACAGCACGGAATCGGTCACCGCCGAGGTCAGCGACAGCCGCATCGTCGCCGTCGGGTCGGTCGATGTCGAAGCGGTGTCGGACCCGGTGATCGACGCGATCGCGCTCGGCTTCGCCTATGCTCCGACGGTGGCGGCTCGCCGGGTCGGTCGCGCTCAACACCATCGATGACACGGTCACCGCCTCGGTCGACGACAAGGGCGGCGCGAACAGCGTCATCATCGCCGGCGGCGGCATCAATGTCAGCGCGACCGATTCACCGAACATCGAGGTGCTGACAGGCGGCGTTGGATTGACCAAGGGCGAGGTATCGGTCGCCGGCTCGGTTTCGACCAACAATATCAATGACACGGTCAACGTCGCGGTCAGCGGCGCGCGGCTGACCGCGGTGGCCGGACCGATCATCGTGCAGGGCGTCTCCAGCGCCAACATCCTGGCGATCGCGATCGCCGCCGCCGGGGCGAAGAATTTCGCCGGCAGTGGCGCGGTCACTGTCAACAATATCAGCAGCACGCTGGACGTGACGGTCGGCGATGTGCTGGCCGTGCTGACGGCGCCGACGGTGGTGATCAACGGGGCCGATTCCTCCACCATCGGGGCGGTCGCGTTCGGCATCTCCGCCGCCCAGACGGTCGCCGCCAGCGGGTCTGTCGCGACCGACAACATCACCGGCGGCATGGTGGTGCAGCTCGACGCCGCCGGCCATGTCGTTGCCCAGGTCGCCCAGGTCGGCGCAACCAACACCGACCAGATCAAGGTCATCACCGGCGCGGCCGATGGCGCCGGCACCGCCTCGGGCGGCGCCGCGGTGTCGGTCAACAACATCACGGACCACGCCACCGCCGAGGTGGTGGGCGGTGTCATCGACGCCAACAGCGTCAGCGTCACGGCGAACCAGAGCGGCTTGATCCAGTCGCTGGCGGCGATCGGCAGTGGTGCCGGCACGGCTGATGTCGTTGCCTCGGTCACCACCAACAACATCTATGACGCCGCCACCGCCATCATCAGCACGGGGGCGGTGATTGCCAGCGGTCCGAACGGGTCACTGACGCTGGCTTCGACCAACGGCGGCGAGATCGACAGTTTCTCCGGCGCGGTGAACGGCGCGGGCACGGCGGCGATCGCCGCGGCGGTCGCGAACAACAACGTCAGCGAGCAGGCCAGCACTCCGGGCGGGGCGACCACCGAGCTGATGGATTCCACCGTCACCGGCGGGACTGCGACGGTGCAGGCGACCGACAGCGCCACGATCAACAGCATCGCCATTTCAGGCGGCGGCGCCGGTACCGCGGCGTTCGGCGGCTCGGTGGCAAAGAGCAACGGCCGGGTAACAGCGACCATCTCGGTCACCGGCGATACGCAGACACTGACCGGCGCGGTGACAATCGCCGCGCTCGACAACGGTCTGATCAAGACCGCGGCGGCGAACGCCGAGGGTGCCGGCACAGCGGCGGGCGGTGCGGCAATCGCCATCAATACGCTGACGAACAATGTTTCCGCGACGCTCGGCGGCGGCACCGCGCAGGTGGGATCGCTGTCGATCACGGCTGACGGCGAGGGCGAGTCGGACGCGCTCGCGGTTGTCGGCGGCGGCGCCGGCACGATCGACGGCGTGGTTTCGGATACCGAGAACACCATCAGCGGCGGCATCGGCGCCTCGATCACCGGCGGCGCGATCGTCCATTCCGCCGGCGCGGTGCAGGTCGGCGCGACCGATCATTCCACGGTCAAATCGCTATCGGGGGCGGCGAGCGGCGCCGGCACCGCCGCACTCGCCGGCGCGCGGGCGCACAACCGCATCGGTGATGTGCCGAACGATACGATCGCCAGCGATCCGCACGACACCACGCCGCCGCCGGCCTCGACCAGCGCGACGATTGACGACGGCTCGCGCGTCGTCGGCACGACGGTCGCGGTGGCGGGCGCTTTCGACGGCGACATTGAGACGCTCGCGCTCGCCGGCGGCGCCGCCGGCACCGCGTCGATCGTCGGATCGCTGACCGACAACCTGATCGGCGATCAGGTATCGAGCAGCATCGCGGGCAGCACGACCAGGGTGTTCGCCACGGGCGTGCAGTCGGGTGCGATCGACGTCACCGCCGCGAACGATGCGACCATCCAATCGCTCGCCGGCGGCATTGCCGTTGGCGGCTCGGCGGCCGGCGGCGCGGCCGGCGCGGTCAACAAGCTGCGCAACGCGGCCGACGCTTCGATCGATGGCGCCCTCGTCGACAGCCTGACCGGCAACGTCGCGGTGCGGTCGACCGGCGGCGGCGAAATCAAGTCGCTGGCAGCCGCGGGCGGCATTTCGTCCACCATCTCGGTTGGTGCCGCGGTGTCGCTGAACGACCTGGAGAACGACATCTCGGCCGAGGTGATCGACGGCGCGACGGTGCTCGCCGCCGGCGGCATCGCCATCTCGGCCACCGATGGCGGAACGATGGATACCGGCGCCGCCTCGCTGGCGGTGTCCGCCGGCTTCTCGGGCAGCGGCGCGGTCGCCACCAACAATATCGCCGACCAGGTGACCACGGAGGCCGACAACTCCACCTTGCACGCCATCGCCGGGACCGTCTCGCTCGCCAGCATGGAGACGGCGGCGGTCACCAGCGGGTCCGACGCGATCTCGGCCGGTGAGGTTGGCGTCACGGCGACGGTCTCGGTCAACGAGATCGGCAACGTGCTGCAGGCAACGATCGACGCCAGCACGGTCGCCGCCGGGAACAACGTGTTCGTCCAGTCGAGTGACACCAGCACCATCGAGTCGGAGGCCGGACAGATCTCGGTCGGCGTGGTGGGCGTCGGTGGCGCCGCTGCCTACAACCAGATCGAGAACACCGTCAGCGCCGGGATCGAGGGCGGTTCGACGGTGACCACACCGGCCGGCGACGTGGTGGTGAAGGCGACGGAAGCGGCGAAGATCGACACGCTGGCAGCCGGCGGCTCGGCTGGCTTCGTCGGCGTGGGCGGTTCGGTTTCGGTCAGCATCATCGCCAACGCTGTCGTGGCCGATATTTCGAGACTCGACGGTGACGGCGTACGGCAATGTCGGGGTGATCGCCAACGACGTCGACGGCATCGACGCCTATGGCGGTCAGGTCGCAGCCGGCGCGGTCGGTGTCGGCGCGTCGGTGGCCGTGCTGACGCTGGAAAGCCAGATCACCGCCGAGGTGGACAAGTCGACGATCGTCGCCCTGGGCCACACCGCCCCGCTGATGGTGCCCGACATCGATACTGTCTCCGGCGACCAGACGGTCGCGTCCGCCAGCGGCTTGGTTGTCGCGGCGCGCGATGTCGAGGAAGCCAACGTGAAGGCGCTGTCCGTCTCCGCCGGCTTTGTCGCCCTGGCCGGCACGGTCGCGGACATTCATACCGCGAACGTGACGGACGCGCATATCCTCGCCTCGCAGATCGACAGCGCGAGCAAGCCCGGCAGCGGCGTCTTCGTGCATGCGGCGCAGGCGACCGACGTGACCGGCTACATCGGCAACGCGGCCGGCGGCGCGGTGGCGATCGGCGCCGCCGTTCAGATCTCGACGATCGACAACAAGACCCAGGCGTATATCGCCGACCAGCAGGGCAACGCCGACCACCCGGAAATCACGTCCTCGGTCTACGCCAACCGGATCACCGTCTCGACTGCGACGCATGAACATGTCTCGGCGAACACCGTTGGGATCGTCGGCGGGTTCGTGGGGGTCGGTGGGTCAGTCGCCTACAGCGACATCGCCAGCACCAACACCGCGTTCGTGCGCAACTCGCTGCTCGACGCGCGTAATGGCGCCGCCGCCATCACCGTCGCGGCGGTCGACCACGCGGACGTCGGCACCTTCGCCGGCAACGTCGCGGTTGGCTTTGTGGGCGCCGGCGCCGCGGTCGGGGCCAGCACGATCGACAACGTCACCCTGGCGACCCTGATCGGCGCCCAGTTGAACGCCAACGGCCAGATCACGGTCAGCTCGAACTCGACAGAAGCGCTCAGCGATACCGTCGGCGGCGGCGCGGCCGGCTTCGTTGGTGTCGCCGGCTCCATCCTGGTCGAACACATCGGCTCGGATACCGAGGCGACGGTGACGCCGGATGGGTCGCAAGGGACGCTGATCAACCAGGATCCGAGCTTTGGCGGGAACCCGGGCCGCGAGGGCGGCAGCAGCGCGCAGAACGTCAATATCGAGGCGTCGGACGACGCGTCGATCGACGGCAAGGTCGGCGTCGTCGCGGCGGGCGTGGGCGCGGCGGGCGCCACCATCCAGGTCGGCAGCATCGCCGACCATTTGGGCGCCGAGGTCGAGGCCGGATCGCTGATCAACGCGGCCGGCAACGTATCGGTCACCGCAACCAGCCAGCGTACCGCCAACGGTTACGCGTTCTCGGCGACCGGCGGGCTGATCTCGTTGAACGGCGCGTTCTCGGTGCTGAGCATCGGCGGTAGTTTCGATACCTCGACGGTGTCGCAGGTCAACAGCGCCGACAGCGGCAACAGCGCGGGGCTGGGATCCGAGGTGAACGGCGCCGTTGCCGAAGTGCCGGCCACCAAACTGTTCGACCACAACGACAGCCCGGTCGCCAAAAACGCGGCCCAGGAGTTGAACGCCCTGGGGGCGCCGACGGTCGGCAATCCGCTCGGCAACTCGGCCAATGTCTCCGGCACCTTCGCGACGGTGGACGACACCGGCACGGGCGCCGCGCCGCGCATTGTCGCGGGCGGCAACATCACCATTTCAGCCAACAGCAGCATCGCCACCTCCGTCACGGCCGGTTCGGTCGGTGGCGGGCTGGTGACCCTTGGCGCCGGCGTCGCGCTGGTGACGGTGACCGAGACGACCAAGGCCGGTGCCAGCGACGGGGCGGTGCTGTCGGCGGGCCGCGATATCAACGTGTCGGCGTCCGACGCGACCATGCAGCCGACCGACGTTCAGGCCTACACCGGGACGGTCGGCTTCGTTGCCGCCGGCGGCGCGGTGTCGCACACCACGCTGACCCTCGATGTCGAGGCGACGCTGGGCCCGAATGTCACGGTGCTGCGGGCGGCCGGCGTCAACGTTACCGCCAATCAATCTGCTGACCTGTCCACCGGAGGATTTGATGCAGCCGGCGGGGCGGTCGCGGCGGGTGGGGTCGACAGCCAGAGCATCGTCCAAGGCACGGTCGTCGCCAGCGTCGGCCAGGGCAGCCAGCTTGGCACCGTCAAGCCGATCGGCACGCTCACCATCGCCACCACCGCGGACGACGTCGCCAGCACGTCCACCACGGCGGGCTCCGGCGGCGTCATCGCAGGTGAGGTGAATTCGGCGATCAGCCACGTCACGCCGACGCTGCTGGCCAGCCTTGGCGACGATACCAACTCCCAGGTCGCGGGTGCCGTCTCCATCACCGCCGCCAGCACCGGTTCGGCGAGCGCGGTGGCCAAGGGCACCGATGTCGGCGGGCTCGCGCTGGGTCTGTCCAAGGCCGATGCGGAGCTACGATCGAAAGCCTCAGCCGCCATCGGCCAGGGCGCGCTTTTGACGGCGGGCGGCGATGTGACGATCGAGGCCAGCCACGCGACGACCGGCAACGTGAACAGCTCCGCGGCGTCATCCGGCGGCGGATTGATCTCCGGCAACGGCGCGGTATCGACCGCGATCGACGACGGCAGTGCCGCGGCTTCGGTCGGCGACGACACGACGATCGATGCCGGCGGCACGCTGCGGGTCTGGAGCACCGCGGTGAACGACGCCGTGGCCGACAGCAACACACTTTCCATCGGGCTCGTCGCCGTGGGCGGCCAGGTCTCGACGGCGGATAGCGCCGGGCTCGCCTCGTCGCACCTTGGCGACGGAACCAGCGTGCAGGCCTACGCGCTTGAAGTGGAGGCAGCCGCCAGTTCCACTTCGCAATCGACGAGCGATGCCGCCGCCGGCGGTATCCTGTCCGGCACCGGCGCGGTGGCCAATGTCGACGCCTCGCCCGATGCCTCGGCCAGCGTTGGCGAACAGGCCAACATCAAGGTCCAGGCCAATGCCGATATCATCGCGGTTGGCATGGGGGACGCCGAGGGCGTTACCAACGGCACCGACGGCGCCCTGATCGGCAGCGTCGGCGAGAGCAAGACCAACACCACGGGAACGCCGATTGTCAGCGCCCTGGTGGACCAGAACAGCGTCATCGCGGCCGGCGGCGGTGTGCATGTGCTGGCGGAATCGCCGCTGTCGAGCAACATCTCGAACGGCAGCTTCAACGCAGCGAGCGGCGTCGAACTGGCGCAGAACCTGATCAACTTCACCGGCGTGACGCTGCTGCAGACCGGCGACCAGGTGGTCTACAACACCAATGGCGGCGCGCCGATCGGCGGCCTGACGGACGGCCGCACCTACAGCGTCCTGCTCGCCAACCCCGAGCAGATCACACTCGGCCAGCAGTTCTCGGCGGCCCAGGTGGACGCCGCGACCAGCACGATCCAGTTCGCGAAACCGGACGGCTTCATGACCGGCGACAAGGTGGTCTACAGCTCGAACGGCGGCCCGGCGATCGGCGGCCTGGTTAACGGCACGACGTACTACGTGCGGGTGATCAATTCGACCACCATCAAGCTGGCGACGAGCCTGAGCGGGGCGATCCAGGGCGCCGAGACGCTCGACCCGACGCAGATCAGCGCCGGCGGCCTGATCCTGATGGCGGCCAACGGCTTCACCAACGGCCAGGCGGTGACCTATCGCACCACCGGCGCCGCCATCGCCGGGCTGGTCAACGGCGAGACCTATTTCGTGCAGCGCGTGAATGCCAACCAGTTCCGCCTGTCGGCACTGCCCGGCGGCCCCGCGATCGTGCTGGGCATGGGGGCGGTTGCCGGCCTGCAGACATTGGGTGCCGAAGGCGTGGCGCTTGACGGCGTCGGCGTCACCGGATTGCAGAGCCTGACGTTCGCCCTGAGTTCGACGGGCACCGGCACGCAGCAATTCACCGGGGTCGGCGGCGCGGCGGCGGCACTGCCTGGAAGCGTCATCGAGCAATACACCGCGACCGCGAACGGGTCGGCCGGTGCGGCCGTCGGCATCGAGGGCACCTCGGCGAATGTCACGATCAGGGGCAGCACGACTGCGGTGATCGGGGCGAACACCACGTTGACCGGTTTCGACAACGTGACGGTCGCAGCCACCTCCAACCGGTCCAGCAATACGTTGGCGCAGGGCGACGCGAGTGGATTCTTCTACGGCGGCGGCAACGGGTCGGCGGCAACGGTCGACGCCGAGGTCACCACGGTGCAAGTGTCTGACAGCGCCAGCCTGAATGCCGGGCAGGATGTCACCCTGCTCGCGAGCGGGCAGGTCCAGGCCAGTGGGCGAACCAAGTCCGGCGGCGGTTCCTTCTTCGGGAAGTCCTCTACCTCGGATGCGACGATCCTGGTCAATCCGGCGACCAACGTGCTGATCGGTCATGACGCCTCGATCACCGCGGCGCGCAACGTCAGCGCGAACGCGGGCAAGTCGGTCAGCGGCGAGATCAATACCCAGGCCGGCGGCGGCGCGGCCGGCGTCTCGATCCACAGCAACGGGACGTTCGTGGTCGGCACGCCGGACCAGTCGAACCCCGCGGCGACCGACCCGGCAATGCTGACGGTGAAGGTGGCGGATGGCGCCAGCCTGGTCGCCGGCCACGACATCACGCTGCAGTCGAGCTTCGGCCTGCTGGCGCCGGATATCAGCACTTACGGCCAGGCGTCCGGCGTGGGGGTGAGCATCCATACCAACGCCGTGCTCACGGAGAAAACCGATGCGCTGGTCAGCGTCGGATCGAACGATACGCTGACCGCCGCGGACCAGGTGAACCTGCTGACCAACTACGCATTCGTTGCCAATCAGCTCATGGCCGTGACCGACAAAAGCGGCATCGGCCCGCAGGACCCCGAAGTGGTGGCGGATCGGGAGCTTGCATCCGACATCACGGTTGCGGCCGGTACCACCATTACCACCCATGGCCTCGAGGTGGACGCCACCGTCAACGCCTCCAACCCAATCCTTGCGGCGATCGAGGGGCTCAGTCCCGGAACCCTCCAGCCCGGCAACATCACGCAGGATGTGGCGGAAAGCCGCGACATCACGTTCAACGGCAACGCGGTCATCCAGTCGGGTCCCGCACCGCTTCTGGTGGTCAACCGGTTCGGCCAGGTCGTGGTGGACACCGGCGTCACCGGAACGATCGCCAACGGCACGATCACGGTCAACCCGATCGCCAACAACGCCCCGGGCTTTGTGCACTTCGTCACCGACAGCGGGACCAGGATCAGCGGGCCGCCGGCCTTTGCTTTCCCGGACCTGTCCACCATCGACGGCAGCCAGGGCGGCATCACCTTCGTGGACACGTTCCAGACGGTGAACCTAGAGAACTGGTCGGCGCTGAACATGGTGGTGAACAGCGTCGATCCGGTGATGCGCACGCCGGGCGGCGTGGTCACGGTGAAGGTCGACAACGCGACCGGGTTCAGCGTCGCGCTGGCCAATGTCTTCCAGTCGACCACGATCAACATCGGCAACTACGCGGTGCAGGGTATCGGCAACCTGACGTTGAAGAATGACGTCGAGGACCCGATCGGCACGATCAACCTGACCGCGATCGGCGGAAACATCGTGGCGCAGGGCGGCGCCGAAGTGGTGCGCGGCGCGCAGGTCAACCTGAACGCCGGCGGCAACATCGGCACGACGGCGCAGCTTCTGGCAGTGCAGGTGGTGCAGAGCCCACAGGCAGGTGTCGGACTGAATGCCAGCGCCGGCGGCAACCTGGATCTGTCGGTGGAGGCGCGGCTGCGCGATCCGTCCGCCTTCATCTTCCTGCCGACGCTTGGGACGCTGTCGGCCGGCGGCGACATCAACCTCGATCTGCTGTCGGCAGTGCGGGACAATGTCGTGCTCGGGCCGGACTACACGGTGGGGGTGACCGCCATTGCGCCGAGCCTGGGCAACGCGACCTCGACCGGCAGCTTTGAGAACGCCTGGCCGAACGATAGCGGTCCGCAAGTGCCGCTGCCGCCTGGTATCTTCGCCTTCGGCAGCACGCCGTACAACGCGACCTACAGCATTGGTCTGCTGCAAGCGGGCGGCAACATCAGCGTGACCGACCCCGGCGCGGCGGCCGTCGGACTGGCCGCGAACACCAACCTGCTGGGCGCCGGGACGAGCATCAGCGTGTCGATGAGCGGCGACATCGCGCTGACCGAGGCCACCGGCGACCTGCGGGTCCGCACCGTCGTGTCGTCGGCCGGCGCGGTGAGCCTGACCGCGAACACCGGCACCATCCTGGATCTGCCGTCGGCGCTACCCGTGCCGCCGCCGAGCATCGAGGGCACCAGCATCAGCCTGACCGCCCCGCTGGGCAGCGTCGGCACGCTGAACAACGCGCTGGACATCGAGTTGGTTGGGTCCTCCGGCGATTTGACCGCGCTGGGCCGGGAGGGCGTCAACATCCTGGATGTGCAGGGCGACCTGCTGCTCGGGTCGGTCGGGGCAGGCGGCGATGTGCTGCTCGGCACCGCGTTTGGCGACATCGACGCGGCGCCCGGCGCGACCGGGCCGGAAGTCGTGGGCCATCACGTCGCCCTGACCGCCAACGGCAACATCGGCACCGCTGCCGATGCGGTCGAGGCGTATGCGACCGCGCCGAACGGGGTCACGGACTCGGCGACGGGCAGCATCTTTGTCACCCAGGTCGCGCCGGCGACGCTGCTGGAGGCCGGGCTGGGATGGTCGCTGGGTGACGGCGGCACGCCAAATGGCCAGGTCAAATGGGCGACACTGATGTGAGCACGCAGGACAACCAAACCGCTTCCGGGCGGGGCGTGGCGGGCGGGTCTCGCGTGGGCGGCGGCGATGTCCGCGGCGACGGCGCGAGCGATGCCGGCGGCTCGGTTGGCGCGGGCGGCGCGGTTGGTTTCGGTGGCTTGGCTGGCGCCGATGACGCCGGTGCCACGGCAAAAAGCCCACACGGCGCCGAGGTAACGATCCTTGAACCGGCGCTCTGGCGCCAACTGGGGGACACCGGCGGACCGGCTTCGCGGGCCGCGTCGTGGGTCGCGCTCGCGGCAAGGCTGATCCCCGGCGCGCATCAGGCCGTGGTTGTGCTGGCCGGTGCCGACGGTTTTGCCCCCGCGGCGTTCTGGCCGACCGGCGAGCCGCCCAGGGATCTTCTCATGGCGGCCGTCGAGGCGGCGCTTGAACAGCGTGCCGGGGCCGTGCGGCTGGGCCGCGTTCGCGGTCCGACGCGCGAGGCTGCGGTCGCGCTGCCGTTGCTCGCCGGCGGCGAACTGATAGGCGCCGCGGCGGTCGTCCTGGCCGGGGCCGAGGACGCCCATCTGCGCCTGGCCATGCGGCAACTGCAATGGGGTGCCGGCTGGCTGCGCGCCGGTGGCCGGATGGGGGACGGCCAGCCGGGAGATGGCGCGGCGGGCTCGGCATCACGCCAGGTGCTGGAATTGCTCGGCGCGGTGGTCGAGGAAACCGGCTTTCGCGCCGCCGCCCAGCGCGCGGTGACCGAGTTGGCGACCCGGTTCGGCTGCGACCGCGTCAGCCTTGGGTTGTCGCATGGCGGGACGATGCGGGTCGAAGCGATCTCCCACAGCGCGATGGTGGAGCAGCGCAGCAACGACACCGCCAAGCTCGCGGACGCCATGGCCGAGGCGGTCGACCAGCGCGCGATCCTGCGCTTCCCGCCGACCGCCGAGGACGCCCAGGCGCCGTTGGCCCGGCACGCGCAGGAACAACTCGCAGCCTTCGCGGGCGCGGCCATCCTGACCATTCCGCTGGTGCAGCAGGACTGCGCGATCGGCGCGCTGCTGCTGGAACGCCCGGGCGCGCGGCCGCTGAGCGGCGAGGAGATCGCCCGGCTCGACGTGCTGGCCGCGATGGCCGGGCCGGTGCTGCTGGAGAAATGGCGCGACGACCGCTGGCTGGTTGCCAAGGCCGTCGAGAGCGTGACGGGCCAATGCCGCATGTTGTTCGGCCCGACCCATGCCGGCCGCAAGCTGGTCATGCTTGCGCTGCTGCTGCTGGCGGTCGTGGCGAGCACCTGGCACGGCGAATACCACGTCATCGCCCAGGCCCGGCTCGAGGGCAGCATCCGGCGTGGCGTCGTTGCCGGCCTGGACGGCTTCCTGCGCGAGGCGCCGGTCCGCGCGGGCGATCAGGTGCGCGCGGGGCAGGTCCTGGCGATGCTGGACGACCGCGACCTGACATTGGAACGGCTGCGCTGGTCCACCGAGCGTCAGCAGCGGGTGCAGGAGCTGGAACGTGCTATCGGCGAGCGCCGGCGGGCCGATACCAACATCCTGCAGGCGGAACTCGACCAGGCGGACGCGCAACTGGCGCTGGCGGACGCGCAACTTGCCCGCACGCGGATCGTCGCCCCGTTCGACGCCCTGGTGGTCGCCGGGGACCACAGCCAATCGATCGGCGGCGCGGTCCGTCGCGGCGACCTGCTGTTCGAGCTTGCCCCGCTCAACAACTGGCGCGTTGTCCTGGATGTCGAGGAAGCGCAGGTCGCGGACGCCCAGCCGGGGCAGCACGGCAAGCTGGTGGTCACCGCGATGCCCTACCAGTCGCTCGACTTCACCGTTACCCGCGTCACGCCGGTCGCCCGGATCGAAGACGGCAGGTCGGTGTTTCGGGTGGAGGGCGCCTTGGCCGAGTCCTCGCCCCGGCTGCGGCCGGGGATGCAAGGGGTCGGCCGGATCGAGATCGGCGAGCGGCTGATGGTCTGGATCTGGACCCGCCGGATCGCGGAGCAGGTGCGGCTGCTGTTCTGGCAGCTGGTGCCCTGATGTCGACCTCGCTGTTCAGCGCGGATTGGTATCGCGTCGCCGACCTGCGGCCCAGGCTCCGGCCGGTGGCGGCACTGCACCGGCGCGAGATGCGCGGCCAGATCTGGCATCTGGCGCACGACCACCAGAGCGGCCGGTTCTACCGGCTGTCGCCCGCGGCTTACCTGATGATCTGTTTGCTGGACGGCCGGCGGACGCTGCGCGAGGCGTGGGAGATGGTGGGGCGCCGGCATGGCGCCGCCCAGCCGTCGCAGGAGGAGACCATCCTGCTGCTGGCGCAATTGCACCGGGCCGATCTGCTGGTGGGCGAATTGCCGCCCGACATCTCCGAGATCGCACGGCGCGGCGGCCGGCAGCAGCGCCACGCCTGGCTGATGCGGCTGCGCAATCCGCTGGCGTTGCGGCTGCCGTTGCTGGACCCGGACCGCTTCCTGGAACGCACCCTGAAGTTCGTCCGGCCGCTGCTGTCGCTGCCGGGACTGCTGGCCTGGCTGGCGCTGGTCGCCAGCGGCATCGCGCTGGCGGTGGAGCACCGGGCCGAACTGACGGCGGACGTGATGGATCGGGTGTTCAGCGTGCACAGCCTCGCGCTGATGCTGCTGACCTATCCGCTGGTGAAGGCGGCGCACGAACTGGGCCACGCTTACGCGTGCAAGCGCTGGGGCGGCTCGGTGCACGAGATGGGCGTGATGCTGCTGGTCCTGTTCCCGGTCCCCTATGTGGACGCGACGGCCGCGACCGCCTTTCCGCGCGCCTGGCAGCGGGCGCTGGTCGGCGCGGCCGGCATCATGATCGAACTGGCGCTGGCGGCGGTGGCCATGCTGGTCTGGCTGGAGGCAAGTCCCGGCGAGGTGCGCGCGGCGGCGTTCAACGTCATGCTGATCGGCGGCGTCTCGACCGTGCTGTTCAACGGCAATCCGTTGCTGCGGTTCGACGGTTATTACGTCCTGTGCGACCTGATCGGCCTGCCGAACCTGGCGCAACGCGCCAATCGGTACGTGATGTATCTGGTCCAGCATTACGGGTTCGGCGATGTGAGCCAGCCCAGTCCGGTCGGAAGTCCGGGCGAGCGGCGCTGGCTGCTGGGCTTCGCGGTGGCCTCGACGGGCTATCGCATGGTTCTGACGCTCGGCATCGCGCTGTTCCTGGCCGCGCGGTACCCGCTGGTGGGCGGGTTGCTGGGCGCCTGGAGTCTCGGGATGCTGCTGGTCTGGCCGATGGTCAAGGGGCTGTCGCACCTGACGCGATCGTCCCGTCTGGCCGGGCGGCGGTCGCGCGCCTTGCTGGCGGTGGTGTTGCTGGCGGGCGTGCCGGCGCTGGCGCTGTTCGGTGTCGCGCTGCCGTACGGCAGTTGGGCGCTCGGTGTGGTGCAGTTGCCGGACGCCACAATGCTGCACGCCGGGACCGACGGTATTGTGACCCGTGTTTTCGCGACCCCGGGGAGCTTCGTGCATCGGGGCGATCCGATCGTGGAACTGGAGGAGCCGGCGCTGCCGGCCGCGCTGGCGGTGCTGCAGGCGCAGCGGGCCGAGCTGCGGCTGCGGGAAGACGCGGTGCTGTTGACCGACCGGGTCTCGGCCGAACTGCTGCGGGCCGGGGTGCACCGGGCCGATGCGGCGGTTGCCATGGCGCGGATCAGGCTGGCGGAACAGACCATTCGCGCCCCGCGCGATGGCACGCTGGTGCTGCCGGAGGCGGAGGATCTGCCCGGCCATTTCATCCGCCGCGGCGACCTGCTGGGTTACGTGCTTGCGGCCGGCGACGTCATCGTGCGGGTCGCCGTGCCGCAGGACCGGATCGACCTGGTGCGCCGGCGTACCAGGGCGTGGAGCTGCGGCTGGCGCACTCGGTGTTCCGGCCGGTGACGGCGTCGATCCAGCGCGAGCTGCCCGGCGCGGTGCGCGAGATGCCGAGCGCGGCGCTCGGGCTTGCCGCGGGTGGTGAGATCACGACCGACCCCACCGATGCCTCCGGCTTGCGGGCGTTCGAGCAGACCTTCCTGGTCGATGTGGTCCCGTCCGGCATCGATGCACGCGATATCTGGATCGGCGAGCGCGTCCATGTCCGTTTCGACCACGGATCAGAGCCGCTGGCGTGGCGGCTGCTGCGTGGGTTGCGCCAGTTGTTTCTTCGGCGCCTCGATGTCTGAGGCTGTCTTGCCCGCGTGGTCTGAGACGGTGCTGCCCGCGCTGTGGCGTTATCCGGAACGCGCGGACGCGGAGCGCGGGCCGCTGGATGAATGGTTGCGCTGCCGTGCCGGGGGCATGTTGCGGCGCGCGGGGGCAGGGGTTCGGCGGCGGCGGCTGGCTGCCTTCGCGCGGGTGGTGACCGAGGCCGGAGTGGAGCCGCCCCAGCTTGATGATGCGGCGCTGGCCGCGGCGGCGCGCTCGGCCGGTATCGCATTGCGCCGCCGTGCGTCGGACCGCGTCGCGTTGGTTCGGCTGTTCGCCCTGGTGCGCGAAGCGGCGACCCGTGCGCTTGGATTCCGGCCGCACGACAATCAGGTGATGGCCGCCGCCGCGCTGTGGCGCGGGTCGATCGCGGAGATGGCGACCGGCGAGGGCAAGACGGCGGTCGCCGGGCTGTGCGCCGCCGCCGCGTCACTCGCTGGCCGCGCGGTGCATGTCATCACGGTCAACGACTATCTGGCCGGGCGCGATGCCACGACCATGGCACCGCTTTACCAGCTTCTGGGGCTGACGGTTGCCGCGCTGGCGGGTGGCATGCCGCCGCAGCACCGCCGCGCCGCCTATGCCGCCGCCATTTGTTACGGCACCGCCAAGGAGGTCGTGTTCGACCACCTGCGCGACCGCCTTGCGCTGGGGCCGGATCGCAGCGCCACGCGGTTGCGGCTGGCCGATCTCGACGGCGACGCGCCACCGTTGCTGATGCGCGGCCTGGATTTTGCGATCGTGGATGAGGCTGACAGCGTGCTGGTGGATGCCGCCCGCACGCCGCTGATCCTGTCGGGCGAGCAAGACTCCCAGGTGGATGAGGCGACCGCCGCCCAAGCGCTGGCGCTGGCCGGGCGGCTGGTGATCGGGCGCGATTGGCGGAGTCTGTCGCGCCGGCTGGTTGTCGAGCTGACCGAGGCCGGCGAGACGCGGCTGGAGGCACTGATCGAGGCGGAACCGGTGTCGGCCCGCGCCGGGCCCCACGCCGGACCATGGTCGATGCCGCGCGTGCGCGAGGAACTGGTGCGCCACGCGCTGGCCGCCCGGCACCTGTTCCATCGCGGCGAGCACTATCTGGTGCGCGACGACCGGATTCAGATCATCGACGAATTCAGCGGCCGGACCATGCCTGACCGGCAATGGGCGGATGGGCTGCACCAGATGATCGAGGCAAAGGAAGGCTGCAAGCTGACCCGCCGGCGCGTCACCTTGGCGCGGCTGACCTACCAGCGGTTCTTTCCGCGCTATCGGCATCTGTCCGGCATGACCGGCACGGCGTCCGAGGTCGCCGAGGAGCTTTGGTCGGTTTACGGGCTGCCGGTTGATCGGATCCCGACGCATCGGCCGTCACGCCGCTTGCGGGTGCCCGATCAGGTGCTGCCAGATGCCGCCGCCAAGTGGCGCCGCGTTGCCGTTTATGCCGCCGCGTTGCAGGCCGCGCGGCGCCCGGTGCTGATCGGCACCCGCACGGTGGCGGCGGCGCAGCATGCGAGCCTCGCGTTGACCGCGCTGGGCCTGCCGCACGCGGTGCTGAGTGCCGCGCAGGACGCGGCCGAGGCGACGGTCATCGCCGCGGCGGGTGAAGCCGGGCGGATCACGGTCGCCACCAACATGGCCGGACGCGGCACGGATATCCGAATTTCCCCCGAGGTGGCTGTCGCCGGTGGGTTGGCGGTGTTGCTCACGGAACGCCATGAGGCCGGGCGGATCGATCGGCAGCTTGCCGGGCGCGCCGCGCGCCAGGGCGATCCGGGCAGTGTCGCGGCGATCCTGGCGGCGGATGACCCGCTGGTGGCGATTGCCGGCAGGCTGCCGCGGCTGCTGGTGCGGTCTGGCCGGCGCCTGCTGGGGGCGAGCGTCCCGGGTGGCCACCCGGGGAGACGTCACCTGGGGAGAAGTCTGGGTGAGCGGCTGGCTGGATGCGCCTTGCGGCTGGCCCAGAAGGGGCAGGAACGGGCCCATGCCACCGCGCGGCAGGCGCTGCTGCGGCAGGACCGGCTGCGCGCCGAGCGATTGGGTTTTGCGGGAGTCGGAGAATGAAACATCTGCTGCTGACGGCGCTGCTGTTCGGCACTGCCTTGACCGGGGTGCCGGCCGTCGCCGTCGCCCAAGCCCCGGCGGTCCGGACCTTGGCCGTGCAGGCGCCGGTGGCGCAAACCCCAGTGGCGCAAACCCCAGTGGCGCAAACCCCAGTGGCGCAAACCCCAGTGGCGCCAACCTCCTTGGTCCAGCCTTCCGTTGCCCAGACCTCAATGACACAGACTTCGGTCGCCCAAACCTCGATGACACTGGCCGACGAGCGGGCGTTTGACTGCGTGATGGACCCGTCGTTGCGGGCGAATTTGGGCAGCCAGGTTCCGGGCCTTCTGGCCGCGGTGCTGGTCCGGCGCGGCGACCACGTGCATGCGGGTCAGGTCGTTGCCCGCCTGGTTTCGGAGGTGGAGACCGCGCAGGTCGCGCTCGATCAGTTGCGCGCGTCGAGTACCGGCGGAGATCGAGGCGCGCGAGGCGCAGTTGACGCTGGCGCAGCGCGAGTTGGGCCGGACCGAGGAGCTGTTCAAGCGCCAGGTGGCTACCGCGCAGCACCTGGACGAACTGCGCGCGCAGGCGGCGGTCAGCGACCGGGAATTGAGCCTCGCGCGGCAGGTGCGGCAGGCGACCCAGCTGGAGCTGCTGCGGTCCGAGGCCTATCTGCGGCAGCGTGAAATTCGCAGCCCGTTCGACGGCCTGGTGACCGACCGGTTGATGTCGGCCGGGGAATATGTCCATCCGGAAGCGGTCATTCTGCGGCTGGCGCAGCTCGACCCGCTGTATGTGGAAACCTACCTGCCGGTGCGGCTCTTTCCACTGCTGCACGCTGGGCAGGAGGCGACGGTCGAGCCGGCGGAGCCGATCGGCGGCACGATTCAGGCGCGCGTCTCGGTGGTGGACCAGGTGTTCGACGCGGCGAGCGGCACCTTCGGCGTCCAGCTTGAAGTGCCGAATCGGGATGGGCGGCTGCCGGCCGGTCACCGCTGCAAGGTCAGCTTCCGGTTCGGGGAGGCGTCTGCGCTGGTACGTTGAGATTTATTCGGGCCGCCTAAAGGTTTCATCTTTCATTGGATGGCCGGACGGCCGGTATCACGTGGTTGGTCGCCCCAGAGGTGTGCATTGGGCGGCGTTTACGATGCCGAACGTTTGGGGGCGTGCGTTGCAACAAGGTCGTACGTTGCAATAAGCAAGCGAGCCAAGGAAGCAAGGATTCCACCACGGAGGCACGGAGGCACGGAGACACGGAGACACGGAGAAGCAAGAATTTTGGGCGCTTCGCGCGGGCGTCTGTTCAGGCACCACGCGAAGCGCACCACTGTGCCGGGGCACACACGTGATGGTCAGGCCAAACGTTCATTCGCGGTAGCAGGTCAGCGTTGGAGATAGGGCAAATGTCGATGACAATATGTCAAGCGATTGCTGGGCCAACGACCTTGGGAGTCCTCTGAAATAGATATGGAAATAGCTCGGGAATCCATCGGCTGCTTTCACATGCAGCAGAGCATCCATCCTCTTCGTAGAGTCCCCTGAGATGTTGATCTTTGCGTCACAGCCACCGATCTTGATCGACTTCGTCAGGTCACGATCTGACACCTCAGGTGCATTGCCCACGTAAATTCCGAGCGCGATCCTCCCTTCTGTTGTTATATCGTAGACGAAAAAATCTGGTGCAGCTTGTCGCAACGCCTCAATTTGATATCCAGCCGGCACGGTAATTTGGGCGAAGCGCCCTATGTCGACCGTCTGCGCGGACGACGCCGGCTCAGACGCACAGGCACATAACGCGACAAGCAGCCAAACGACATACGACCTCAGAATCACCTGTACCACGGTCACTTTGGTTCAAGACCGCCGGCAGAACTACCACCGAGAGCGCTAGCCGGTGCCAGTGCTGGCGCATTCCACTACTTTCTCTGTGTTCTTCGTGCCTACTGCGTAAATGGCCTCCGCCAGCGGCCTGGGCTGGACGCACGCAGGAGCATTTTCACCCATCGCGGCGCGGCCGCCCGCCGGCTTACTCCGTGGTGACTTATTCTTGCCGAAGATCGGCCGCCCTGACTTGCCGCGGCACAGGCCGGCATCCTCGACCCACTGGTCGCACGAAAGAAAGAACCCATGCCGGTGGTAGTGGCGACCGGGCGCTGGATCGGGTTCGGTATGCGTCCCACAGCACGAGGGAGCAAGCGATGCGTATCGAGACCCGACCGCAAGACCACCCGACCGCCACCACGGCGGAGATTGCCAGACTTCTGGTGTCGTTTGAACTGAGCCAGAGCAAGTGGGTGCTGACCGTCCGCGCGCCGGGCAGCGCGAAGCTGTCGCGCTTCACGGTTGCAGCGCGCGACACGGAGAAGGTGTTGAGCCTGCTGACGGCGCAGCGCCAGCAAGCGGAGCGGCGCACCGGCCGGCCGGTGCGGATCGTGAGTATCTACGAGGCCGGGCTGGATGGGTTCTGGCTGCATCGCTGGCTGGAGGCGCAGGGGGTCGAGAGCCACGTGGTGGACGCGGCCTCGATCCTTGGCCCACAGCGCAAGCGGAACGCGAAAACCGACCGGATCGATGGCGAGAAGCTGCTGCGCAGCCTGGCGTCGTGGCTGGACGGTGAAGTTGGCGTGTGTTCGATGGTGGTGCCGCCGAGTGTGGCGCAGGAGGATATTCGCCGCCTGTCGCGTGAACGCGGCGAGTTGGTGGGCGAGCGGACGCGGCTGAGCAACCGGATCGGCGGGTTGCTTGCCAACCAGGGGATTGCCGGGTTCAAGCCGTTGCAGAAGGACGCGCGGCAAGTGCTGCAGACGTTGCGTACCGGCGATGGACGCGCGCTGCCGCCGCACCTTCATACGACGATCGAGCGGATCCTGCTGCGGCTTGAGTTGCTGTGCGAACAGATCAAGGCGGCGGAGGCGGAACGTGACGCGCTGCTGCGTGCCGCGCGGGTAGCTGCGGCGCCAGACACGGCGCCGGAGGCCGCGACAGCCGCGCCGCCCGAAATGGCGGCCGCGCCGTTGCTGTTGCGGCTGCGCGGGATCGGGCCGGAGTTTACCACAGTGCTGTCGTTGGAGTGTCTGAACAGAGACTTCGACAATCGACGCCAGTTGGGGTCGTTCGCCGGCATCGCGCCGACACCGTGGTCCAGTGGCGGCGCGGAGCGCGAACAGGGCATCTCCAAAGCCGGGAACCGGCGGTTGCGGACGATCCTCATTGAGCTCGCCTGGTCGTGGCAGCGCCATCAGCCCGAACTCGACGCTGACGCAGTGGTTCCACAAGCGGATCAAGGGCCAAGGCGCGCGCGTGAAGCGCATCGCCATCGTTGCGCTGGCGCGCAAGCTGCTCGTCGCGCTGTGGCGCTACGTCAAGCACGGCGTGGTGCCGCAAGGTGCCGTGCTGAAGGCCGCGTGAGCGGAACGCGGGACGAAACGATGAAGGAACACCGCGCCATGCGATGACAGACACACCGAGGTTCGGTCGGGCCTGATCAGCTCGCCGAAGTCCAGGGCACGGGACCGCATCCACGACGGGCTGAAAAACGCCGTAATGAAAGAATGGTCCCGATCGCCCAGCCCGCTGCCCCAAGCATGGGGGTTTATGGTGCAGCCACTCTGAGTGGCGACCGGATATGAGTTGATGTGGCGCGACGCCGCATGACCGACAGGGCTGGGACTTGCATCTGGACGATAGGGCGGAGTGAAGCTGCGAGCAGGACCGATCGCCGCCGAACGACACGAACGATTGTGCTTGGGTGGTGATGCCGGCCTCAAGTCCTGCGCTGCGCGCACCCGCAAGCGGGCGGCGGGACTTGACCCCGGCATCACCACCCAAGCCAGGCGCCGGGGTGCCCTTTAAGCACCCGTGGGCAGCAACTGACCACGGAAGGGAAAACCACGAGATGAGCGAATTTCCACTTGACGGGGGACACCTCATATGAGTTCGTGGATACCGGCCTGCGCCACTGTTGTCCGGCATGTCAGTTGCATATCGGCAACTGGAGCTGATTTGCGGGTCCGGGAGGCCTTGGTGGTGGCGGGTGTCGCGGATCGAGCAACTCGCTGATTGCGCGCCGGACGAACAGATGGGTGCGCACGATCAGCAAGACCAATGCCGCGGCATAGGTTTGCGGCTGCGCTGCTTGCAGCATGCGGACCAGCAAATAAGCGATGAACGCCACGGCGATCTGGCTGCGGATCGCATTCTCGCTGCTGCCCATGAACCGGCAGATCTTCAGGTTCTGCTTGATCCACTTAAAGAACAGCTCGATCTGCCAGCGCTCCTTGTAGAGAGCGGCAATCTCCTCGGCCGGGCTGCTCAGGTCGTTGGTGAACAGCCGCAGCACCTTGCCGGTGTCGATGCGGATCGTCACCGCACGGCCGGTTTGACTGAACGGATTGCGTCGGCTGGAGCAGAGCCGCGCCGGCAGCAGGCCCACCTGGTCGGACAGCACGACCCCGCCTGGAACCACCGGGCGCGATTGCGCCTCGCGCAGCGGCGTGTTGGTCTTCAGCCGGGTGACAAAGGTGCAGCCGGCGGCTGCCAGCCCCGCCCACCAGGCGAAGTCGTAGTAGCCGAGATCGAACACATAGGTGCACCCGGCTCGATCGGCAGCAGGTCCTTGGCGGCGGTGATGTCGTTGATGCGGGCAGGGGTGATGTCGAAATAGACCGGCTTCTGCGCGGCCGGGTCGTAGACCACGTGCAGCTTGGCGGCCACGGTGCCTTTGTGCAGTCCGAGCCAGTGCTGCATGCGCTGACCGACGTTGAGCTGGGTGGCATCGATCAGCCGAACGGCGGCCTTGATCACACGTCGCAGGGTGCGGCTGAGCTGGCCGATCAGTTCCCGCAGCAGATCGAAGAACAGCTCCGCCGGTCTCGCCCGCACCGCATCGGAGAGAGTGGAACGGGCCGGCGCCTTGCCGCCGAGCAAGCGCAGCGCGCCGGAATTCGGCGCCAGCGCCGTGATCACCGGACGCAGCCCCTGATGGCCGCCGAGGCTGCCAGCCAGCATGGCGAGGAACTGTTGGCGGCTGGTGAACCCGCGCTGGTCGTCGTCAGTACCGTGCTGGCGGACATGATGCTCGAAGCGGTGCCAGGGAAACTGCTGGACGATTTGTTCGAACACGGTAGCTTTGTGGCGCATGGCATTGGCTCTCGCTGCGGTGGATAACGTTGGCGAACGTCTCCTCCGCAGTAGAATCAATGCCGTGCGCGAGTACAAGCATAAAATGTGCCGGACAGTAGTGGCGCAGGCCGGCCATCCACGACTTCCTTGTTGGCATCTCAAAGTCGTGAATGGCCGTACTGCGCCGGCCACGATGTTGAAGAGTCGATCCTTCGGACACCTAGTATCAAACGAGCTCGCCCCGTTTGCTCGCGCGCAATAGCTTGCTGCATGATGTTCCTCCGTTCAACGAAGCAGGACCACGCGCATGTTGATGAGCACCGACCGCATCCTGGTCAGTCATGTCGGCAGCCTGCCGCGCGCCGAACGATTGACCGACCTGCTGATCCGCCAGGAAGCCGGCGAGGCGATCGATACCGCCGAGCTGGCGCGCGAGGTGGAGACGGCAACCGGGCAAGTGATCGGCAAACAGGTCGAAGCTGGTGTTGACGTGGGCAACGATGGGGAACAGTCGCGCGTTGGATTTCAGACCTATGTTCCGCGGTGCCTGTGCGGCTTCGGCGGAGAGTCGAAACGTCCGCCGGCGCGGGACCAGCGCGAATTCCCAAGCTATGCCCGGCAGGCCGCGATGCGTTTTCCGCACTCGGCACGCGTAATAAACGCACCGGCTGCGCTATCGGATGTGCGGTATGTCAACAGCGCACCGATCAAGCAAGACGCCGAGAGGCTCAAGCGCATGGGGGGTCACTTCAGCGAATGTTTCATGACGGCGCCGTCACCGGGTATCGTTGCCACGACGCTGCTCAATCAACATTACGATAGCCACGAGGCTTATCTGATGGCCCTGGCAAAAGCGCTGTCCAACGAATATCGGGCAATCCACGACGCCGGCCTGATCCTGCAGATCGACAGTCCCGACCTGGCGATGGAGCGGCATCGGTTTTTCGACGGCCTGACCGACGCTGAATTCCTCCGCCAGCTTGCACTGCACATCGCGGCTATCAATCTGGGTATCGAGGGCATTCCACGCGACCGCATCCGCCTGCATGTCTGCTGGGGTAACAACGACGGGCCGCATATCTACGACATCGCGATGGCAGCCATCCTGCCGGAGCTGTACCGTGCCAATGTCGGAGCACTTTCGATCGAGTTCGCCAATCCCCGGCACCAGCATGAATACGATGCATTGCGCAACAATAAGCTGCCCGCGCATATGCTGCTGATGCCCGGCGTTCTCGACACCACAACGAATTTTGTCGAGCATCCGGAACTTGTGGCTCGGCAACTCGAGGAAGCAGTGTCCGCGGTCGGCGACCGTGAGCGGGTGATCGCCGGAACGGATTGTGGCTTTGGCACGTTCGCCGGCCGCGAATACGTGGCGGAGGAGATCGTCTGGGTGAAGCTTGCCGCAGCGGCCGAGGGCGCGCGCATCGCGTCGCGCCGGTTGTGGGGCCGGGCTGGCTGAGCGTTGTGTATAGCAATGTGTCAGACAGACCTTGTCGAGACTCAGTAACAGCGCGGGTCGAGGTTTCCGAGGACTATGACGCCAGCCTCAGGCCGTCTTGGACCTGAGCTCATCGAGCTGCATTCGTGCGCCGGCGATCATGCATGACAGGTCGGACGTCAGCATCACCATGTCGAAGCCTCGCTTCACCGCGCCGGCCGCGAACGCCGCGCTGGCACAGTGCATGACGCACTTGATGCCGTGCTTGTGCGCTGTCGCCCGAATCTTGTCGCAGGTGGCGAGATGGAGCGGGTCAGGATTATCGCCGCGCGGGGCCAGACCTAATGCGAACGACAGGTCGGCCGGTCCGATGTAGACGGCGTCGAGGCCGGGCGTGGCGCAGATGGCATCGAGGTTGGCGAGGCCCTGCTTCGTCTCGATCATGGCCATGACGACGATCTCGTCGTTGGCGTGGTCCACGTAGTCTGCGCCGCCGTAGTGCACGGCGCGCACGGGCCCCGATGAGCGCATGCCGACGGGCGGATAGCGGCACGCGGCAACCGCCATCGCCGCCTCCTCGGCGGTATTGACCAGCGGCACGATGATACCGTAGGCGCCAAGATCCAGGGCCTTCATGATGGCAGCCGGCTCGTTCCATGCGACCCGCACGACCGGGACCGTGTCGGTCTGCGAGATCGCCTGCAGCAAGGGCCAGACGCCATTCATTTCAGCGGTGCCGTGCTGCAGGTCGACGCACAGGGCATCGAAACCCTGACGTGCCATGACCTCGGCCGTGAACCCATGGGACACGGAGAGCCAGCCCAAAGTCACGTATTGACCGGCACGCCACATCTGCTTGATCTTGTTCGGTCGCATGGTCGTACCTCTGGTGTTGTACCTGATTCCACGAACGGATTACTCGCTATCAAACTCAAACGCGCCGCCTGAAGCAAGGGCCGCGCCGACCCGGCTATAAATAAGAGAGGCTAGTATCCCGTCGTGATGTCGACTTCCTGCAAAAGCCGCCCGCCGGCCTGGATGCTTCGGATATTCGCCGCGATCTCTGTCACGATCTGAGCAACAGTCGGCCGCCGTGCCACGTGTGGCATCACGGTGACTTTGGGGTGCAGCCAAAGCGGGCTTGTTGGCGGTAGAGGCTCAGGCCACAGCGCGTCCAACGCGGCGTATGATAACTGTCCCGAATCGAGTGCGTTGATCAGATCCTCATCCACCACATGCTTGCCGCGCCCGACATTCACCAGCATCGCCCCTCGTGGCATCATGGCAAAGGTGCGCGCGCAGAATATGCCTTCTGTTTCCCTCGTAAGCGGCAACAGGCAGACGGCGATGTCGGTCCGCTGAAGAAACAGCTCAAGCTGGTCGCGGCCGTGAAAGATTGGAACGTCACCTTCCGCCCGCGGGCTTCGAATCCAGGCCGAGACATTGAACCCTAGCGACTTCAACACAAGCGCCGGCGCTTTCGCCATCATGCCGTAGCCGAGGAATCCGACACGCCTTTGCTCGGGCCGCACAATTGTCGTGCGGCGCCACTCCCGCCTGGCCTGAGCCGCCTGATAACCAGGCATGTCACGATGAAAACGAAGAACATGCATGACGACGTATTCCGTCATCATCGGATCGCCGCCTGGCGGCTCGACCTTGCATAGCGGGGCTTTCGGCAGCTTTGGATGGTCGATAAAGAACTCGACCCCGGCCGAGCGGCTGAACATGGCCTTCAAATTCGGAAAAGGCGGAAGAGAATCGAAATCGGGATGCATGAAGGCGAGATATTCGATATCCGCCAACATTCCCGCATCAGGCCAAACGCGGATTTCCAGGTCCGGAAGCTGTCCCTCGAACGTGTCGCGCCATGCCCTGGCGTTGCCGATATGTTTGTCGAGATCAACGATGAGCAACGCCATAATCGCCCCTACATTATTCGGATCGAGCGCGCAGTCCCTGCATCCTGGCTAAGATATCTGGTGGGCACGGAGGTATCCGTTCGCGACAGACCGCCGAATACCCCGCCTGGCCCAGAATCAGCCCCAAGTGGACTTGCCGCTCGCCAGAGTGATGGTGATGTGGCCCAGCGTGGTATCGGCCTTGGCTCCGTGCCAGTGGCGCTCACCTGCCTTGACGTGAGCGACGTCACCGACCTTGATCTCAAGTCGCTCGATTTCCGTGGCGACCCACCCGCTGCCCGAGGTGACGATTAGAATCTGATCGCAATCGTGAACATGCCAGCCCGTGTTGCATCCCTGGCTGAAGTTCACAATGCTGCAATTGAAATTCGCCAACTCCCCCGCCTCGATGATGGTCTGGCGGGTGCGATGCACGGGCCCGGAATATCCATCCGTCGGTTCGGCCGCGCCAGGCGCGGGAACTTCGGGAATGTTCTTCAATGTGACAACCTTCATGACACTCTCTCCCTTATTGCCGAGTTTCCGGCCGTTCATCGGCACGAGGCTCTCCATGGCCAAGCCATAGCCTGACAGGCCCTGTTGACGGGTCCTCCACGACCGAACGTTGACCATTGCCGAACCGAGGGTCAAGCCGACCGGGCGTGGGCGCGTCGCATAGGCAGCCGCGCGATAGGGTGGCACTATGGCACCCGACGTCAGGCAACCAGGAAGCGGCGGCGCATGAAGGACAAGGTCGACGTTCTCATCATCGGCGCCGGCGCTTCGGGCGCCGCGGTCGCGTGGAGCCTGGCCGAGACGAAGATGCGCATCCTGTGCCTCGAGCAGGGCGATTGGATGAAGCCGTCCGACTATCCCTCGAACGGGCGTGATTACGAGGCGCGGGTGTTCAGCGACTACGCCACCAGCCCCAATATCCGCAAGCGGCCGGCCGACTATCCGATCAACGACGATGCTTCGCCGATCAAGGTGGTGAACTTCAACGCGGTCGGCGGTTCCACAGTGATGTACACGGCGCATTATCCACGACTGCACCCGTCGGACTTCCGCGTGCGCACGTTGGACGGCGTGGCCGATGACTGGCCGATTGACTATGCGACGCTGGAACCGTTCTTCGCAGAGAACGACCGAATGACGGGGGTCTCGGGACTGGTGGGCGATCCGGCCTATCCGGCGCATACCCCGCCGATGCCACCCCTGCCGCTGGGCAAGAGCGGCGCCAAGATCGGCCGCACGATGAACGGGTTGGGGTGGCACTGGTGGCCGTCGGATAGCGCGGTCGCCACCACGGAGTATGACGGCCGCGCGCCCTGCATCCATCTGGGTCACTGCACGCCGGCCTGCGCGCAGGGGGCGAAGTCCAGCACCGACGTCACCTATTGGCCGCATGCGATCCGCGCGGGGGTGGAGCTGCGAACGAACTGCCGGGTGCGGGAGGTTACGATCGACGAAGACGGTATGGCGACGGGCGCGATGTATTACGATGCGGACGGTGCCGCACAGTTCCAGCCGGCCGAGGTCGTCATCATGGCCTGCAACGGCGTGGGCACGGCGCGGCTGCTGCTTCATTCCACCTCCGGCCGGTTTCCGAACGGGCTGGCCAATTCCAGCGGCCTGGTGGGCAAGAACCTGATGTTCCATCCTTGGGCGCAAGTCATCGGGTATGTCCACGAACCTATGGACGGGCATCGCGGGTCGCCGTTGAGCCTGTGGAGCCAGGAGTTCTACGAGACCGACCGATCCCGCGGCTTCGTGCGCGGTTTCAATTTCCAGTTCGTCCGCGGGGTCGGCGTCGGCACCGAGGCGGTGCAGGCCGAGGCCAAGGGCCTGCTGCCCTGGGGCGAGGACCACCACGACGTGTTTCGCGGCCTGGTCGGGCATCGCATGCACGTGGGGATCTGCACCGAGGACCTGCCCGAGGAGCACAACCGGGTGACGCTGGATCCGGTGCTGACGGATGGGCACGGCATTCCCGCACCGAAGATCGACTACACGATCGGCGAGAACACCAGCCGGATGATGGAATTCGCGATCACACGTGGCAAGGAGATCCTGGAAGCGGCGGGGGCGCGGCAGATCCATTCTGTCTCCCCATTGGTGTATGCCGGCTGGCACCTGCTGGGGACGGCTCGGATGGGGAATGATCCGGAACGGTCGGTGGTGAATGCGTGGGGCCGTTGCCACGACGTGAAGAACCTGTTCATCGTCGACGGTAGCCTGTTCGTTACCTCGGGCGGGGTGAATCCGACCAGCACGATCCAGGCGCTGGCGCTGTATATCGCCGACAGCATGAAGCAACGCCTGGCAACCCTGTTCGATTGAAGCCGGAATGAACGACGCGACCATGGGCTCCGCGGTGTCGCCGCGCGCTATCAACTCACTCGAACAGGAGACCATGCGCCGCGTGACCTGGCGGCTGCTGCCTGTCCTCATGCTGGGCTATTTCTGCGCCAGCCTCGACCGGGCGAATATCGGCATGGCCGCCACCACCATGAGCCCTGCGCTGCACTTCTCCAACGCCCAGTTCGGTTTCGGTGCAGGAATATTCTTCCTCGGCTACCTGCTGATGGAAATCCCGAGCAACCTGATCCTGGACCGCTTTGGCGCGCGGATCTGGATCGCGCGTATCCTGCTGACCTGGGGCATCATCTCCGGCCTGACCGCCCTCGTCTGGAACGACTGGAGCTTCTATCTCGTCCGCTTCGTGCTGGGGCTCGCCGAGGCGGGATTCTTTCCGGGCGTGCTGCTCTACATCACCTGGTGGTTCCCCGCCCGCCATCGCAGCCGGATGGTGGCGTGGTTCATGTCGGCAGGCGTGATCTCGCAAATCCTCGGCCCACCGCTGGGTGGCGTTCTGATGCATCTGCACGGGCTGCTCGGGATCACGGGCTGGCAGTGGCTGTTCATCATCGAGGCGCTGCCGTCGGTGGCAACCGGCGCCCTGGTGCTGCGCCTGCTGACGGACCGCCCGCGTAGCGCTGCCTGGCTGCGTCCCGAGGCGCGCGACTGGCTGGAAAGCCGGCTTGCCGCCGAGCGCAAGCAGCAGGAAGCCGTGCGCACCTATTCGCTGGGAAGCACCTTCACCAGCCCGAAGGTCTGGCTGCTGAGCTTCGTACAGTTCGGCCATCAATACGCCAGCTATGGCCTGGTCTTTTTCATGCCCCTGATTGTGAAAGGGCTTGGCGTCGGCCGCGACTGGATCGGACCCGTCGCCGCGATCCCTTATCTGTTCGGCTTCGTCTCCATGATCGCCTGGGGCTACAGCTCCGACCGTCGCGGCGAGCGCGTATGGCACGCCAGCTCCACGATGTTCATCGTTACGGTCGCAATGATTGGCTGCAATTTCATCGGCGCCGGTCATCCGGTGCTGCTGATGGTGGTGCTGTGTATCGCGGTGATCGGCAACCAGGGCTTCGCGCCGTGTTTCTGGTCGATCCCCGGCACGATGCTGACCGGGACCGCGGCGGCGGGCGGCATCGCGATGATCAACGCGCTCGGCAATCTGGGTGGCTGGGCCGGTCCCGCGCTGTATGGCGTGGTGCGCGACGCCACCGGCAGCACGAATGTCGCGCTGCTGTTCCTTGCGATCGGGCCACTGATCTCGGGCATCGTGCTGGTCCTGGTGGGCCATGACCGGCGGCTGGAACAAGTCTCACCGACAGGGCACAGTCCTGCCAGGTCAGGGGACGGTGGATGAAGGACAAGGTCGACGTTCTGATCATTGGCGCGGTGGCATTCGGCGCCGCGGTCGCGTGGAGCCTGGCCGAGACGAAGATGCGCATCCGGTGCCTGGAGCAGGGCGATTGGATGAAGCAATCGGAGTATCCCGCCAAATATCACCGACCGCATGAAGCAACGCCTGGCAACCCTGTTCGATTGAGGCTGAGATGACTGAAGCGCCCCTGACCGAAGCCGAGATCGCCGATCTGCGCTGCCTCGCCGGCATGATCATTCCGCCGAGCGCGAAACACGATGTGCCGGGCGCCGACGACGCAACGATCTTCGCCGACATCGTCAGCAGTATCGGACGCGACGCCGAGCATGTGCGTGCCGCGTTGGCCAGGTTGCGCACGCTGGCCGCAGGACCGTTCGCGGTGCTGGATGCCGCGCGCCGCGCCGATGTGGCGACAGCGCTGCGCGCCGAGGGCGGCGCTTCTGTCAGCGTACTCAGCCGGATCGTGCTGCTCTGCTATTATCGGGATGACCGGGTCATGGCCTCGCTCGGCCTGGAGGCGCGGCCGCCATTTCCGAAAGGGCACGAGGTCGAGCAGGGGGACTGGTCGCTGCTCGACCCCGTGCGGGCCCGTAAGCCGTTCTGGCGCCCCGTCTCGTAGGCGTATCAACTACTTGGCGTAGGCCTGCGCCATCTGCCCCACGAGTTTGGCCCAGGGCATATCCATGGCGCCGTAGACGGCCGCAGCCTCGGCGCGCGCATTGTCCTTGAGGATCTCTACCATCAGCGTGGCGTAGTCGGACAGGATCACGCCAGCCTGAAGCATGCGCAGAAGACCGACCTGCCGTTTGGTCTCGCTGAACGTTCCGGAGGCGTCGACGGCCACATAGGCGTCGAGGCCGTTGCCAACGGCGGTGATAGCCGCGAAGGCCGCGCAGACTTCGAGAGAGATGCCCGCGAAGATCAGTTTCGTGCGGCCGGTCGCGTTGATCGCCTGGGCAACCGCGGGATCGTCGAAGGCGTTGACGCAGGAGCGATCGATGATCGGAATTCCAGGCAGCGCCTCAATGAGTTCCGGAAAGGTCGGACCCCACATGCTGTCGCGCGCGGTAGTCGTAACGACAATCGGCAATTGCAGGGCCTTCGCGGCTTTGGCCAGTGCCACCACGTTGTGCTTCAACTCTCCCGTCGAATAGTCGCGAACGCCAGTCATGAGGCCGACCTGGTGGTCAACGAGGACCAGCGCGGCGTTTTCAGATGTAAGCGGCTTATAGGCGCGGACCGGGTCGGACATGACCGTCTCCTGCAGCGGGAAGGTGGGTTGCGGTCGACCGGGTTCGTCGGCCGCAACACAGCAGGAAGTAGCTGCTGGACAATCGGCCGAAAAGTCGCCAGTTTTCGAACTCAGCGTCCAACCAGATGGACGATGCGGCCATGCTTGACCTGAACGATTTCTTCTACTTTGTGCAGGTGGTTGATCGCAGTGGCTTCACCGCCGCTGGACGCATGCTGCGTATTCCGAAATCAACTCTGAGCCATCGCATCCAGCGGCTTGAAACCGAGCTCGGGGTCAGGCTGCTCAATCGGACCTCCCGGCGGTTCGCGATGACCGATGCCGGTGAAGAATTCTATCGCCACGCGGTGATGATGTTGCACGACGCCGAATTGGCCGAGAGCGCCATTCGCCATCGGCTGACTGAACCCACCGGCACGGTGCGCTGCACCGCGGCAACGGCCACCATGCAGTTCGCAATGTGCAATATCATGGCGGACTTTCTCCTCCGCTATCCGAAGGTCAATGTCGTCGCACATGCAACCGACCGGAACGTCGATATCGTCGGCGAGAATTACGACGTCGCGATCAGAGCCCATTCGGACCCGCTGCCCGATTCGACACTGGTGCAGCGGGCTCTGACACCAGCGCCATGGCTCCTGTTCGCGGGCTCGGCATATCTCGACGCGAATGAAGCGCCGAATACGCCCGAGGATCTCCGGAACCACCCTTCGCTGTTCATGATGCGCACGGAAGTTGCGCCCGTTTGGCGGCTTCGTCGTTCGGGCAAGGCGGAGGACGAGGTGGTCATGTCACTCACGCCAAGGCTCTTGTGCGACGACATGATCGCCCTGAAGCAGGCAGCAATCGCCGGCCTCGGCATCGTCGCACTGCCCGGCTATATCTGTCGCGAAGACGTTCGATTGGGAGCGTTGCGCCAGGTGTTGCCTGCCTGGCTTGCCGGCGATTCCACAATCACGGCTCTCATTCCCTACCGGCGCGGCCTGCTCCCCTCGGTGCGCGTATTCATCGACCACCTGTCAGCAGAGTTGCCAAAAATTGTGCTGCTATAGATCGTTCGGATCACTGATCGTGGCATCCCCGGCCGCATTCTGGCGTTTTCGGAGCAGCGCTGCCATTTCCTCTCGTGTGAACAGGCAAATCATCGATCAGCCTGGACGCGACATGTAGTCATACGCCGACAGGACATGGCATTTGACGACGTGGAAGAACTCTTCGACCGTCACATGCTCGTCTACGCTGCCCATGCCGGTCGGTGATGGGCCGTAAACGATGGCCGGCAAGTCTTTGTAGCGCCATAACCTGGCATCGGTGCCGCCGAGACTGATGACCGGGGTCGGATCGATACCGGCGACCGCCTGCGCATTCGCCCGCACCAACTGCGCCATCTCGGCATCGGGTGGGCACCAGCTCGGCGGATTATAGTTGGTCTGACGATAGGATACCTCGGGGTGGCGCGCCACGATCTTGTCAACCTCGGCAAGGATCTGCGGTGCATCAAGCCCGTTCGGCAACCGGATATCCAACTCGAACGTGCATTCCGAGGCGACCATGTTGACCTTCAGCCCGCCGCGCACCACGCCGGGGTTGACAGTCACGCGACGCAGGATCTTCGCTGCGCCGGCGCCGTACGCTTTGTCGATAACGTCCGCCGCCTGATCGAGCGCCGCAGCAAGGTTGCTGGCCTCCGGAGCCGGAATATCTTGCAGCCGATAAAGTTCGCCGATGACCTTGGCGGCGATGCCGGTCGCACTCTGGCTGAGATGCGTGTATGCGCCGTGCGCCCCCGGGGTGCGGACCGTGAACTCGAGCCACAGCGGGCCTTTTTCGCCAAACCGCACCGTCCACGGACTGCTCGGCTCGCCGTTCAGGCAGCAGTCGCCGATTACCTCCGGATGGTGCTCGAACAGATAGCGCGCGCCCCACGGCCCGAACGTCTCCTCATCCGACACCGCCGACAGTGTCAGCCGCCCATGCAGTTCGTCCCGCAGCGCGCGCAGGTAGAGGAACGTGAAAATCGAGGCCGTAGTGCCGCATTTCATATCGCACGCGCCACGTCCGTATATACGGTCGTCAATCAGTGCGCCGCCCCACGGATCTTGCGACCACCCGTCGCCATCGCCGACCGGGAAGACATCCATGTGGCCGTTCAGGGCCAGATGCCGTCCCGGTTTGCCTCCCGTGAATGTCGCAACGATATTCGGCATCGTCGGCTGTGGCGCTATGACACGGTACGGCACATTCCGCTGGTCCAGCAACTTGCAGACGTGCGCTGCCGCTTCGCGCGTGTCGCCCGGCGGATTTGGACTTTGGCAACGAATGAAGCCCTGGAGGAACTGGAGCAATACATCGCGGTCGCTTTCGATCGTCTCCAGCAGCTGCGCTTTGCGGCTTTCCATGCCAAATCCCTCCTGTTCAGACGCCGGGGACGCAGTCAGCGCCCCAGTTGTCCGCCACACTGACTGGCGGTTCACGATATGATAAGCGGCACGACAGCCGAGGAGCAATTACGGGCTCCCTCTGCTGCCCCTTGAGCATCGACAGCCTCGAGGAGCCGCAGCGGAGCCGGAACAGATCGCTTGCCTGAAGTCTCGGTTCCACGTGATCACGCCCAGCACCAAGGTCGTTACAACATTCATCGATGCTGCTACAATTTGACTTGTGCGGCCTCAATAGAGCGGCGGCGCCTTGAGATCGAAATACACCCAGTACGGCCAGAAACCGGGGAAACGGTACAGCGGCTGCAACCAGCGTCGATGACGCTCCGGCGCGGCGTCCACCACGTTGAAGCACAGCGGCACCGCGTCGCACACAAGCCGGCTCTCCAACTGTGTGACATCCTCGAGCGCAAATGGGCGGCGGCAGCAGGCTTCGTCCTGTGCAAGGACCACGGGACCGCAGAGAATCGCGACCCGATCGGAATGCTGGCGATCCACCGGAAGCAGGCGCAAGCGCATCGGCAGGCGCAGCGTGACCTCGTCGTTCGTCTGCCAACTGCGTTCCACGCTCGCCCAACCGCCCGGCAATGCCGCGGCCGACACGCTTTGCTCCATTCACCGCGATCGACATTCCCGTGCACCACGTGGGCACGCGGAAGCGCAGCGCGAATGCATCCGGCTGATCGACGGTCAGCCGCAGCCTGACCGTTTCCGACTCCGGAAAAAGCGTCTCCTGCCGCAGCGTCACACCGCGCCATCGCACCTCGGAGGGCACGTAGAGATTGACGAACAGGCCACGCTCGTCGTGGAAGTAGACGATGTTGTGGTAGTCGGCAACGGTCTGAATATACGTTCCGGAACAGCACGGCCATTCGTGCCAGTAATACTGCTTCAGGCCAGACGAGATCCGGTAATCGCCATAGTAGTACGTGCGCCCGTCCGGTTCGGTAGGCAGCGCCGCGCCGATGGCGTTGTACAGCATCGTCTCGATCCAGTCGCCGAATCGCGCCTCGCCGGTGAAGCCCATGAGATAGCGCGAAAGCTTCGTCCCGGCCCAGGTGCCGCACGGAATTTCCGCGTGCCCCGCGTAGAGATCGAGCGAGCGCCCGAGACTGCCGTCGGGCGGCATCAGCCGTTCGTCGGGTCCGAAGCCGCCGGTCGCGTAGCATTGCGTGCGCTGAATGAAATCATAGGCATTGGATGCAGATGCGCAGGTAGCGCTCGCTCGCCGGTGACGGCATAGGCCATGGCGGCGCTGTTGAAGGAATTGACGTGGCTGTAGGCGTGCACGGGCACGACGTCGTTCGGCTCCGCGCCGACAGCGAACAGGGCCCAATAGTCGTGGTACAGCCACTCGTCGGCGAATTGCCGCGATACAGCGGGTTCCCGGTCAGCAGATAGGCGCGGTAGAGGTTTTCCGGCAGCGTGTACCACTCGCGCGTGCCACGGTCGGCACCGCCCTGGAAGCAGAAATTGTCGGCGCGCATGCGGGTGCGATCGAACTGCTTCACCGCTGCCAAGGTGGCGCGTTCCAGCAACCTCAACGCGCCATCGACCCCGCCGAATTCATAGAGATCGACCAGCCCGCATACGAGTTTCTCGAATTCGTAGCAGCGCATGCCGGAATCGCCGTCGGGCGGCAGCGTCTTCGCCCAGCCTTCCATCAGCAGCGCGGCTTTTTCGACCAGCGCGCCGTCACCGGTGGCCTTGCCCATGCGCACCATGCCGCTGAGCAACTGCCCGAAAATCACGCCCGAGGTTTCCTTGCACCAGCCGCGCATGCCGTTACCCGGCGCGGGCAGGCCTGCGCTGCGGCGAAAGCCGTGCAGAATGTCGTCATTGGGAATGGCGCCGTACATCGCGCGCGCATTCTCCACCTGATCGAGCATCCGCCCGGGCAGCAGGCGAACGCCGTCGTAGTTGAACGGATGCAACACCGTCTTTGCGTTCATGGCTCGATTCCTTGCAGCGGCAGACTACAATCAAGCCGCAGACCGCTTTCAGCGGCACAGCCACTTTCACCTATCCAACGGCGACAAGCAGACCTGCGCTCACGGCTTGGTGCACCAAAAACTTCAATTGTGCTACGGTCCCCACGCCACAGGGTGGGGAGGTAGGTTCGAATGAGCGTACGTGCAGGGCGTCAATTCCTGGCCATTCCCGGGCCGACCACAGTGCCGGACGAGGTGTTGCGGGCGATGCATCGCCCGGCCGTGGATATCTATTCCGGCGCGCTGCTGGCGCTGACCGACGGCCTGCTGCGCGACGTCGCGCGCGTGTTCAACACCAAAGGTCGCGCCTACATCTATAGCGCCAATGGCCACGGCGCCTGGGAGGCCGCCCTCACCAATGTCCTGTCCAGGGGGGACAAGATCCTGGTGCTGGAGAGCGGCCGGTTCGCCGTAGGCTGGGGCGAGCATGCCCGCCGCATGGGTGTCGAGGTAGAGGTGCTGAAGGGCGATATGCGGCGCGCCGTTCGCCCGGCAGAGGTCGAGGCTTGCCTGAGGGCCGACAGGGGCAGTTCCATCAAGGCGGTGCTGGTGGCGCAGATCGACACCGCCTCGGGCGTAGTGAACGACATCGCCGCGATCGGTCAGGCCATCCGTGCGGCAGGGCACCACGCGCTGCTGATGGTGGACGCGGTGGCCTCGCTCGGCTGCATGCCTTTCGACATGGACGATTGGGGCGTGGACGTCGCGATGTCGGGCTCTCAGAAAGGTCTGATGTCGCCGCCCGGCCTGGGCTTCGTTGCTGCCAATGATCGCGCGCGCGAGGTCCACAAGACAGCGGGGTTGCGCACGCCCTATTGGGACTGGACCGACCGCGAAGGCAAAGAGCATTACAGAAAATATGCCGGCACGCCACCGGAACATCTTCTGTATGGCCTGCGCCAGGCGCTGGACCTGTTGTTCGAAGAGGGGTTGGAAAACGTGTTCCGGCGCCACCAGCTGCTGGCCGAGGCGGTGCGACTCGCGATCGGAGCTTGGGCAAAAGGCCAGGTGATCGCCTTCAACATCATCGAGCCTGGCGAACGCTGCGACGCCGTCACGCCCGTGCTAATGAACGGCCACGACCCGGATGCCCTCCGCGCCTACTGCGACGCAAAGTGTGGGGTGGTCCTGGGCCACGGCATTGGCGAGCTCGCCGGCCATGCGTTCCGCATTGCCCATATGGGGCACGTCAACGCGCCGATGATCCTCGGCACACTAAGCGTTATCGAGATGGGGTTGGCGGCCTTGCACATTCCGCACGGCAAGGGCGGCACTCAAGCAGCGATCGATTGGCTCGCCCAACAAGTCAAGGCGTAACTGCGCGGCGCCACAAGGTGGACGTTGATCGAGGAGCAACCTCGGTCCTATGGCGACCAAGGCGGGCTGACGATGAAGCTTACGTCGTCGGTCCAAAGCGCCGTGGTGTCCCAGGGATTCGTGCCGTCGCCATCGCTGGCGATATAAACCTTGCCATAGTAGTGGCGAATGTATTTCGTTGGGTAATTTACCGCATGGAACGAAACTCCTTTCCCGCCCCTCCCCGACTGCGGACAGAATGTTGCGTCAGACCGATTCAGAGCGGTGCCGTCGAACGGCTGAATATGCAGAGCAAGGTTCTGATGCCGCAAGAAGTCGCCCGGATTGCTTCTCGACTCAAAGGAGACGCATGAACTGTCTGCCAGGCCGCGGCGGACGATCCAGCTTGAGTCGCCCTTGTCCTGCTCAGCGCTGCTCGATGTGATCGGCGCGATGACAGCGGCGCCGTTCTGGTTACGGACATAGTCTCCGGTGCAGCATGCCGTGGTCGCTTGCAGCGAGATTTCCGATCCCGGTGCCAGCGTTCCAGACAGGCCAGTGGGCGCGCCATAGCCGACCGCGACAATGTTGGACTGGACAGCGTTATCGGTGCTGTCGGTCGGAAAACCGGCGGTCATCACGCCTTCGAAGAAGGAGCCCGCGGAGGCGTGGCTGTTATCTCCTCCAACGCCGAGGATGATCGCGCCTTCTTGCCGCATCGGCGCATATCCGCCTGGCAGGGTGCCAGAATAGATTGTGTTGAGCCCGCCCGACTGTGCGTCGCCCCACTTCAGCGCAAACCGCGTCTGACCATTGTTCTTCAACCATGCTGATAGGAAGGGACGCGGCCTGCCGCTGATATTCGCAGCAGGATTGCAGCTTCGTTGGTTCCAGTGGAACAGTCCGTTCTCTAAGTCGGCCTGCACGCCGAGCCCTGGTCCGTTGTGGCAGTCAGCCCACGACAAATCTCTGGTTACGTTGACCGCATCCATGTGGCCGGCGCCGGTGTCTGTGCCGCTCGTCTCGGCGTTGCCATAGTCGAAACAGCACCCCGAATTGAAATGGGTTCCCGAAGAAACCATGTACACTCCTTCTGGTTTTCCCTTGACCGCAACGCCCGATGTCCGGTTGTTGCGGTAACCCATTCCCGGCGAAATCGAGACGCCATAGACTTGGTGACCGCCTGCTGTGACCGGCAACGCGTCCGCCGCGGCGCCGAGGTCGGAACCGTTCGAGCCGGGTCCTTTGAAATGTCCGCCAGAGGAGATGGCCAGGTCGTTGCGCTTGGGCGACTGATCGTAAATTCTGGTGATGATGCAGGTGGTGTTTGTGCAGAATGCATCTTGCGTCGCAGCGTTCGCGTAGCCGTCCGAAAGCAAGCCGATGTTTTGGGTTGCGTTGTCTGAAGCTCTCTTCACCTGATATAATGCGCCGGTATATTTGGCGTATAACGATCTCACAGTACTATGCGCGGCGACGCATGGTGTATTTCCGGCCGCGTAGATGTCGCAGGGCCTTTGCTTGATAATCTCGGAATGCGTGGTGCGAAGGCCGATCAGGCTTCCAGCCATCAAACCGGCGATGATCGCCAAGGCAGCGCGGACTCTCTTCAGCCTCAATAAGGCTAGAAATATGCTCATAATTCGGCGTTACCGCGGCGCGTCGACCGTCGGCGCATCCGTCGGCATCATTTCGACATACTTGAGACCGGTGGCGGTGTTGAAGACCACGATGCGCTCGTCGCGGTCCACCGCGCCGCCTGCAACAAGCTGGTGCAGCGCGGCGATGCACGCGGCGCCTTCGGGACAAAGCGCGAGCCCCTCGGCGGCGCCGGCTTCGCGCTGGGCCGCGAACATCGCCGCGTCCGGCACCGCGATGGCGGTTCCATGGCTCTCCCGAATGGCGCGCAGGCAGAGCACGTCAGCCAAGACGCGCGGCGCCCGCAGTCCGGGAACGGTCGTTGTCGGGTTGAGCCACGGCGTGCAGTGGTCGTTCCCCGCCGCGAACGCGCGCACCAGCGGCGCGCACCCCTCGGCCTGCACGCTGATCAGGCGCGGGCGCTGGCTGCCGATCCAGCCGAGCGCTTCAAGCTCGGCGAATGCCTTCCACATGGCGACCAGCCCGGTGCCGCCGCCGGTCGGATACACAATGACATCCGGCAGGCCACCGCCCATCTGCTCGACCAGTTCGTACGCCATGGTCTTCTTGCCCTCCACGCGATAGGGCTCCTTGAAAGTCGACATCTCGTACCAGCCGTGATCCTTGGCGCCTTGTGCCACCAGGGCGGCGCAGTCATTGAGGAAGCCGCGCACCAGCGTTACCTCGGCGCCCGCCAGCAGGCACTCCGCCCGGTTGGACGCCGGGGCGTCGGATGGAACGAAGACATGCGCGGCCACGCCGGCGCGCGCGGCGTAGGCCGCCATCGCGCCGCCGGCGTTGCCGGCCGATGGGATGGCGAGGCGCCGCGCACCCAGCGCGCGCGCCATGGTGACCGCTACCGAAAGCCCGCGCGCCTTGAAGCTGCCGGTCGGATTGAGGCCCTCATCCTTGATCGTCAGGTGCGTGAGGCCAAGATGCGCGCCGAGCCGGGGCGTTGGCAGCAGCGGTGTCATGCCCTCGCCGAGGCTGACCACGGCGTCGGGCGTGCGCGCCGGCAGCACCTCGTGATAGCGCCACATCGTGGGCGGTCGATCGGCCATCGCGTCGCGCCGCAGCGTGCGGGCGGCGCGATCGAGATCGTACGTGGCAAGCAGCGTCGCGCCGGCTGGGCTGAGGTTCCACAACTGATCCGCGGAGACCGGGGCGCCGGTGCGCGAGCAGGTGAGACCGGTGAGGGTGGAATACGGATCACTCATCAAACTGTCCTCGTGGGTGTGTCGGTCAATCGTTATCGCGCTGATGGCAGAGCCCGGCTTGTTCGCGTGCATGCGCGCGGTGCCGGCAGGCCACCTTTGCGCGAATGCATTCTCATGGAAAGCCCGTGACGGTTGCGCTTGTTGCAGTGTGGTCCAAGGCTCTTGTCACCGATGTTTCGCAAGCTAACCGTCCATTCACGTCCGCCTTCCTTGTCTCTGGCAACCGACGAAGTGGCGCGTGACAGCCACTGCGCGACCCGATGTCACGTGCTTGAATACATCGGACGCGGTACAGGTCACGAACCGGGGGGCCGGGCAAACGGGGGAACGTCAATGAGCATGCAGACGGAGCCGGGCGATCACGCCCGGCTGAGCGGGGAGCAATTTCGTCTGGCGAAATCGCTAGGGGTGCTGGCAATCGGCGCGTCGGCGTTGACGCACGAATATGGCGCAACGATCAATTATGTTTCGACCAACAGCCTCAGCATTTATCCCGGCATCCAGGATTTGGTGCCGTGGGCGATGCTCGTCGCCGGGCTGCTGCTGATCCCGAAGGTGTTCCTGTATATCCGGTTCTCCTCGGTGATGCCGCGCGCCGGGTCGGTCTACGTGTGGATGAGCCGCAGCCTGAGTTTGCCGATCAGTTTCGTGCTGTGTTTTCTGGATTGGGTGGGCCTGACCGCAGCGATGGGTTTCATTGCCTATGTGTTTGGAACCTTCCTGGCGCAGGCCTTCGTCAGCGCGGGCATGCCGGCCGGGACGGTTCTGCTGTCGCCGTTCGGTCACCTGGTGTTCGGCGTGGTCGTCATCTGGACGTATTTCGCGGCGCATCTGATCGGCGTGCATATCTTCGGACGCCTGGTTGTCGGTCTGGCCGCGCTGATCTTCCTGGCGGTGATCGTGATCGTCGGCTACGGCTACGCAACCGACCCAGCCACGTTTGTTGCGCTTGCCTCGGCGCAGACGAACCTGCACTTGCAGCCACCGTCGACCCCGGTGCCACCAACCTTCTCGGCGTTTGTCGCGGTCACCTTCCTGTTCATTGCGGCCTATGGCGGGCTGACCGGCGCGCCGGCGTTGGGCGGCGAGGCGCGCAACGCGTCGAAGACCATTCCGCAGGGGTTGTTCCTGGGATGGCTCGCCGCCGTGGTGCTCTACACCGCGGTGTCGGCCGCGTTGTTTCACGCGGTTCCCTGGTGGGCGACACTCGGCCTGATCAATGGCAAGGCGTCGGGGCTTGCCACGCTGCCGGGTCTGATCAGCGTCGTGGCGCCGAAAATCGTGGGCACGACGCTCAATTTCGTGGTCGCACTGATCGTCGGCAAGACCATCATTCCACAGATGATGGTGTGTTCGCGCCTGGTTTTCGGGTTTGCCCAGGACCACGTGATGCCTGCCACGTTCCTGCACGCATCGCGGTGGAAGACGCCCGATCACGCGTTGCTGCTCTCGGCGGGCGCCGCAACGCTGTTCCTGGTGCAATCGTGCTTTGGCGGGTGGGCCATCGGCATCGTCATCCGCTCGTTCACCGTGCTTCTCATGCTGGTGTTCGTGGCACTCGGGGCGCTCAATGTGTGTTTCAACCGGCGCTTCCGCGGCGTGGCGTGGGCCGATAGCATGCGCGGCGGCATGCGCGGCGGGCCGGTGATCGTGGTGATGGCGGTGCTGGCCATCGCGATCTCGCTGTTCCTGCTGTACGGCGGATTGATCGTGCCGAACACGCCTTGGTACTTGCAGCCATTGTTTCAGGGTGCCGTCGCCGCTTGCATCGCAATCCTGATCCTGCTCAGCGCCCAGGGCCGCGCCCGCGCGCATGGCCTGGCGTTGACCCAGGTCGCCGTGAATCTGCCACTCGAATGATCTGCCACCCGGCTGCGATCGCGGCCGCGTGCGGGCTCGCGCCAACCCGGCTATTCCGAAGAGGAATGCGACGTCGCCTGGCGGCAGCACCAGGACAACCCAGCTACGAATTATGGTTCCGCCTCCATGGCGGCGTGTCCCGCTGACCTTGACTCCAAGTTCTCGATGGTCAGGGGCAGAGTCCTTGGAGAACGGCATCGAGGGCTTGTCACACGCAGCGCTGCATTATTGCCGCGACGTTTGCGCTCGCAAAAACGGGTGCATCAACAGGTAACGATCCGGTGACTTGGGATCGCAGGACAAGCTGGATTGTTGATCCAGATCAATGCCGCGGATTATGGTCCGGTTCGCAAGTTTCACGAACTATCGCCGCAGCAGCGTCGAATGCTGAGTCTGGGCTTCGTGCGCAGTCGGAAGTTTCCGGTCCCGCAGCCTGCAGGCCGCGTGTTTTGTCCGGGATCTGCACTTCCATAGCACAGGTCGTTTCGTGATTGGCGCCGGGCGGAGACGGGCGGATGAGCCTGAGGGACATTGCAGTCTTTCCCGACGCGCTGCCCGCCGCCGAGGGACGCATGACGGCGCCGGTGCCGATGTCGCACTAGCCGTTGGCAATCCCACCACGAACCGGCGATCCGACGTTGCCGGCGAAAAAGGCCACCAAACGGAGGGAGGACCATGACAACCGACAATAATCGCCTGACGGCCCTGTCGGCCGACGAGCATCGCGCGCAATTGCGGCGTGCCGTCATCGCGAGCACGGTCGGCACAACGATCGAGTGGTACGATTTTCTGCTCTACGGCACGATGGCCGCACTCGTCTTCGGCAAGCTGTTCTTTCCCAAGTCGCTGCCGATCATCGGTATCCTCGAATTGTTCGGGGTTTTCTTCGTTGGGTTCCTCGGGCGGCCGATCGGGGCTGCAATCTTCGGCCATTGGGGCGACCGGATCGGGCGCAAGGCCACTCTGATCGTCACGCTGCTGGTGACCGGCATCGCAACGACCGCCATCGGGCTGATACCGACTTACGATAGCATCGGCATCTGGGGTGCGGTGCTGCTGACGGTCATCCGTCTCATTCAGGGCATCGGCGTTGGCGGCGAGTGGGGCGGGTCAGTCCTACTGGCAATGGAATGGGCGCGCACGGACAACAACCGCGGCTTCCTCTCGGCCTGGCCGCAATTCGGCGCGCCAGCCGGGCTGTTCCTCGCCAACGTGGCGGTCCTGGTGTTCAGTTGGTTGTCGGGCGACCAGTTCTATACGTGGGGCTGGCGTGTCCCCTTCCTCCTCAGCCTGATCATGGTCGCCGTCGGGCTGTGGATCCGACTGGGCATTCTCGAAACCCCGGTCTTCCGGAAGGTGATCGAGGACCAGCGCGTCGAACGCGTACCGGTGTGGGAGGTGCTGAAGCGCCAGCGGAAGCAGGTCGCACTGACCGCCCTGCTGCGCCTGCCCGAACAGGCACCGGGCTACATCGTCGGTGCGTGGATCTTCAGCTACGGCACAACGGTGCTCGGGATGTCGCGCAACTTCCTGCTGGTTGCGGTCATCACCCAGACTGTCCTCGGCTTCCTCTGGGTCACTGTCGCCGGACATCTGTCTGATCGTGTCGGCCGCAAGAACATGTTCATGCTCGGCGCGCTATTCATGGGTGTGTACGGCTTCGTCTACATCGCCTTGCTCAATACCGCGATCCCGTGGGTCGTCTTCGTCGCCGTCGCGCTCTCGTTGTTGCCGGTGATGACCCAGTACGGGCCGGAGGCGGCACTGATCGCGGAAAGTTTCACGCCACGACTGCGCTACAGCGGCAGCTCGCTCGGCTATCAGCTTGCCTCGATCATCGCGGGGGGGCCGTCGCCGTTCATCGCGACGTGGCTGTTCGCTACCTACCAATCGGCCTGGCCGATCGCCATCTATATCGCGATCTGTGCCATCATCGGCATCGTCGCGACGTCGCTGCTGACCGACTACACCAGCAAGGACATATCGACCGAATATGCTGGCGTTTGAATGCCGGCGCGACGCCAGGGCGGCCTGTTCGCGCTTGCCCTGGCGTCCTTGTCGGCCATCGCCCCCTGTGAGGTGCAGTCAGGCTCGAAGTACGACGCAGACTTCGGTGCAGGCCTCGGCGACACGTTCCGCGTCACGCGTGTTCCACGTGTTCTCCGCCGCGCGCACTTTCTGCGTGGCGGTTTCCAGCGTGAAGGGCGGTAAGGGCGGGCGCGCCGAGGTGACATCTCCATCTGTTGCGTCGGCCGGCGGCGCTGCGGTGGCGCTCATCTTGAAGCCGACGCTGCCCCCCTTACCAGTTTGGCTCCGTTAGTCAGTGTGGCCGCGGCCTGTGCGATGACCTGCTCGATGATCTCCGACGCGGCCGGCGTATCGGTCACAAGGTCAACACCCTCCCCGGCCCAGACGACGCGTGTGGTGAAATCGTTGTCGGCCGACGCCAGGTAGAGCTTCTCCTGATCTGGTTGATCCACGGCGAGTGCGTCCTCCCGGCCATTCCAGCGGACCGAAAACGCGTTGCGCAGCGCACGACCCGGATAGATCGCCGGCCATGGCGCACCACGCACGACATCGAACACGTGGGTCTGCTCGGTCTGGTCGCCGCCAGCCGCCAAGGTGGCGGCTTTCATCGACTGGTCCCACAGCAACTCGCGCGATGCGGTGAACCGGGTGCCCATCGAAACGCCTGCGGCGCCCAATGCGAGCGCTGCAGCCAAGCCGCGGCCATCGTGTGCGCTAACAGCCAGTTTGCACGGGCCGACTTGCTTGCAGCCGAGCGATCTCCTTACGCAACGACCGCATTTCCTCGAACGATTTGGTTGCGTCACGCATGATCGCCGCGATTCCGACCATCTGCCCCTGTTTGTCCGTGAAGGGTACGATAGTGAACTCGACCGATATTCGCGTGCCGTCCTTCCGGACCGCCGGCACCGACAGCAATTGGCCGTCGGCGTAGCGCGTGCGGCCGGTTTCCATTGTTGCGCGATAGCCGAGCCAATGTCTCTCGCGCAAGTTGGCTGGGATGATGATGTCCAGCTTCTGTCCAATCGCCTCGGCAGCGGAAAAGCCGAAAATGCGAATTGCTCCTCGGTTCCAGATTCGGATCGTCCCGGCTGCATCGCAGTAGATCAGCGCATCCGACATCTCCGCCACCAACGCAGCGCCAAAGCGGTTCTCGTGTGACAGCGCGCGCTCCCACGCCAACAAGCCAGGTTCTCCCTTGATCGGCCAATAGAGTCCCACCGCTTCAAGCCTCAGCCCAACACAAATACGGTCTAGCCTGCCGGCAACGATCTTGCCCGCCAGAATGCGTCGGCTCATGGGTATTGTCTGCGCGTGGCAAGCAACTCTGCTCGCTGCTGTTTTCGCCACGCCGCGATCTTTGGATCCATTATAGAGCCCGCTGAGTGGCCGTTGCGCGGCCGCGGCTCGCTTTGGTTGGCCGGAGTCCAAGCAGTGCAGCCAGCTTGCGTCGTGGTGCCACTACATCGGCCAGCGTCGTGCGGTCGAGCACCGCCAGAAACGCTGCGAGCGCGTCATGCAAGGTTGCCTGCAGCAAGCAGGCCTTGCCGATTGCGCAAGCATCGACGCTGTCGAAGCAAGGCACCAGGGCCAAGTCCGGCTCGGTCCGCCGGATCACCGCGCCGAGGTTGATGCTCTCAGCGGAATTCTTCAGCCTGATCCCACCGCCTTTCCCACGCACTGTCTCGATGTCGCCGGCGACTCCCAATTGGTGCACCACTTTTGTCAGGTGATTCTTGGCAATACCATAGGCGTCGGCGACCTCACCGATGGTCACCAGCCGGCCCTCGCGTACGGCAAGGTACATCAGGAGTCGTAACGAATAATCGGTGTAAATGGTCAGGCGCACAGTCCCCTCCCACCCGGTCATCCAAGGCATCCAATAACATATATTCCCGATCTTGCTTTTGTGCCAGACACGTATGATAGACATCCGATTTCACACACCGCACGGATGATGCTGCCGCCAACCGGTGTGCGGGTCTGGCTGGCCACAGGTGCACGGACATGCGTCGAGGCATGAACGGCCTTGCCGTGCAGGTTCAACAGGCGCTGCAACGCGATCCGCATGCTGGTGACCGAAGGTATTCGGCGGCAGCGATTTAGTGGTCTGGCCCAGGGCAGAAGACTTCGGCAGCGCAACCACTTGGGCGGCTATCCGGGGGTGCACCTGCGGTAGCAAAGCCGCAGGCTATCTTGGGGCTCGTTATGAATTACCCACCGGACGTCCCCGTGCGCGAATCTCGGACGAGGATGTGTCGAAGCGGAAACGGTGCTCAGGGATTTCGGTGAAGAGATCGGCATAGCGCCGCGGCACAGGGATGTCCTTCAGCGCGCGTACGCGCCCCGCCGCGTCGATACGCACGGCCACCAGAAAGCTGCACCCGGCATTAGCGATTTCCTCGAGCGCGACGTGCATCCGACCCTCGTCATCGCCATAATATTTCGGCGCAACCAGCCGCTCGGCTGTATCCGCGCCGATCACGAACGTAGTCCCGGGAAACAAGCGCGACTTGTCGACGAAGGTGGGCGCCCTGGTGAGTTCGACCGGCGACTTCCAGGCGAATTGCGCGAGCCGGTGTCTCACCGTCTCGCCCGACAGCGGCGGCTTGTCGACGTTAGTGACAGAGATTTCGAACGCCACGGGCTGCTGCCTGAGCTCTTCGGCAACCCGAGCCATCAACAAATGTCCCTCGTGCACCGGGTTGAAAGAACCTGGCAACAGCACAAGGGGTCGCGGCGCTGACAGCATCATTTGGCCATCAGGCTGGACGGTGACGCGATCGACCTCGCCCGCCAAGAGCTGATCGATAGTATCCACGGTCGCGACGGCCGTCTCCGCAAAATGTTCATCCACATCGAGCAGGCTGCGTGGCGACGGTGCGGCAATCCCGCATGCGTGGGCCAGCCACAGCACGATCGCGCGCGAAACAAGGTCTTCTTCAGCGGCGCGATCACGTCGGCCCTTGGCCATCACGCCTGTGCAGTGCGCGGTGCGGGCAGAGTTGACGAATGCGATATGAAATCGATGCTCGCCTTTGCGCGGGCGATCGCTCACCAGTGCCGCCGTCGCGCCGAGGCCAACCAGATCGGTGCCCGCCGGCACCAGCCTGGCTGCGCGTGCCCATACGCTTCGTGCCATCGCGATTGCGGTGTCGGAACGGCATGCCTGTGCCGGCGCAAAGCCAAGAAATGCCGCAAGCGCCAGCGCGTCGTAGGGAACCTGCGCCTCGATCAGCAGCCGGGAGCCGCCGGGAACACGCAGCAACTCGCCGATCGCTCCACTGCCGCCGCCGGTTATCGCGAGTGCAGCCTTGCGGCCGGACGCGTGTAATGCGGAGATCAATTGTTGCCATGCAGCGTCCGACGGGCTCATGGTGTGTGTGGTCCGAACCTGAAAAGTGCCTCGCGGACGGTGAAAGACAGTTCGGACAGTGTCAACAGAGCGCATTTGCGTGCCGGCAAAGCTGCCGAGGCCAGTAATGTCCGGCGTGATCGGTATGGCGCGCGTTGGCGCACGAATGAGCTTCTCGACCTTGGCGTCGAGGAACTCCGTGCCACGGCTGGTTCAACCGGCTCGCGCATCGCGATCCTTGGAACGGGCGTTACGATTTCCTATCTAAGCTCCTTGGGAAGATAAGGAAATCGGAGAGCGGCGATGGCGAGCGGTTGGGCTCCGGACGGGGCAGTGCAGGATCAGATCGACGATACCATCACGGACGGGGTGATGAGAGCGCGGGCGCGCATGCCGACGGGTGAGGGCGAGACCCACTGCCTGGAATGCGGTGACGAAATCCCGGAAGCGCGCCGCCGTGCGCTGCCCGGAGCCCGGACCTGCATTATCTGTCAGTCGGCGCGCGATCGCCGTCCGGTGAACAGCGGGTTCAACCGCAGGGGCAACAAAGACAGCCAGCTCAGATAGCGCTCAGCGCTATTCCGATTCTGGTCGGTTATGCTCCATTCTCGTAACTGGTGAGAGTTTGCCTGCAGCGGCCGTGGGATGTCCGCGCTCTACGCCCGAAGCGGTCGCCGGACGCCGGCGCTCGCAAAGCGCGCCTACTTCACCCCGCCCAACGTCAACCCCTGCACCAGATATCGCTGCAAGGCCGCAAACACCACCGCCACCGGCAGCGTTGCCAGCAGGGTCGCCGCCATCACCTGATTCCACTCAACGGTGTAGCGGCCGGCCACTAGGTTGACGACCTTCAGCGGCAAGGTCAGATGCGACGGATCGCGCAGCATGGTCAGGGCCACCACGAATTCGTTCCAACTGCCGACAAACGTAACAATCCCGGTCACCGCGATCGCCGGCAGCGACAGCGGCAGGAAAATGCGCAGCACCGACTGCAGCCGGTTGGCGCCGTCGATCCAGGCGGCTTCCTCCAGCTCGACCGGGATGGTGCCAAAATACGCCGCCAGCATCCACACCGCGAAGGCGATGTTGAAGGCGGCGTAGATCACTACGACGATGGCAAGCGTGTCGACCAGCGTGGCGCCGCCGATGTGGATCGAGGCCGCCATGCGGAACAGGCCGAGCACCAGCAGGATCGGCGACAGCATCTTGGTCACCAGCAGGAATTGCCGGTATTGCCCGATGCCGCGGAACGGCAACCGGCTCATCGCATAACCGGCGGGCACCGACACCAGGATGGTCAGCAAGGTCGCAGTCAGGCTGACGAAAAGGCTATTCGCGACACCGGTGCCGAAATCAACGGTGGTCCACATGTCCACGAAGTTTTGCCAATCAAATCGCGACGGCAACCAGCGCGGCGGGAACGCCGTCACCTCGGACAGCGGCTTGAGCGCGGTCGACAGCATCACCGCGAACGGCAGCAGCGCCAGCACCAGCAGCGGCGACAGCACCAGCCAGCTTACCGCCGAGCGGCGCAGCATGCGGCGCGTGATCATGCCTCCTCCGGCACGCGCAGGCGCAGATACACGAACGTAAAGGCGAACACGATGGTCAGCATGGCCAGCGACACGGCCGCCGCCTGTCCCGGCCGACCCAGCCGGAACGACAGCTCGTAGAGATACGTCACCAGGATATGCGTGGAGTTGTCCGGCCCGCCCTGCGTCATCACCCAGATGATCGGGAACGAATTGAACACGCTGATAACGTTCAGCACGATGGCGATGTTGATGAACGGCGCCAGCAGCGGCAGCGTGATATGCCGGAAACTCTGCAACCGCCGGGCGCCGTCGATCGAAGCCGCTTCGTAGACATCATCGGGAATCGAGGACAGCCCGCCCAGCAGGATCGTCGACGTGAACGGAATAGAAACGATGATGCCGATCAGGATTTCCACCGGAAACGCGGTCTCCGGCCGGGCCATCCACTGCACCGAGGTGTGCAGTACGCCGAATTGCTGAAGTGTCGCGTTGATCATGCCGTAATCGGCATTGAACGCCCATAGCCAGACGACCGCGGCCATCGCCAGCGAGATCGACCACGGTAGCATGATCAGCGTGCGCGCCAGGCCGCGGCCAATGAAATCCCGCCGCAAAACCAGCGCAACGGGGATCGAGGCGACGATGGTGCCGCCGACCACGCCCACCGTCCAGGTCAGCGTGCGCTGCAATGCATCGCGAAAAATCGGGTCCGCGAACACGGTGCTGAAATTGGCCAGCCCGGCATAGCCGCGCACCAGCCCGAAGCGCGACACGTCCGAAATCGACAGGCGGACGATTTCGTAGAACGGATAGCCAATGATGGTGATCGTCAGCACCAGGCTCGGCAGGATCAGCAGCCAGGGGGCAAGCGTCAGGCGCAGGCGACTGGCGCTCAGGCGGCCGGCGCGCGGGCGATCGGCGCGCACCCGGCCGGCCGTGTCGGCGGGTGCGCTGATCGAAAGCCTCATTTACCGAGACTGATTTCCCGAGGGCGAGGTTCGCCCGGTCGGCTGCCTGTTTCAGCGCCGCTGCCGGTTCGGCCTTGTCGAGATACACCGATTGCACGGCATCGCTGACCGCTTTCGCCGTGTCCTCCCATCCCGTCACGGTGGGTGCGAAATGCGCCGATGGCAGCAGGTCCACGAACACCTTCAGGCGCGTGTTCTCGGTGAAATATTTGTCGGTGGCTTCTGCCTGGGTAGTTGGCAGGAAACCTTCGCTGGTGGTGAATTCGACCCTGGGTTGCTTGGTGAACAGGAAATCGAGGAATTTCCAGGCGGCCTGTTTGACTTTCGAATTGGAAAACATGATGACCGAATTGGTCACACCATAGGTCGACTGGACGGTGCCCGTGGGCACCGGCACGATGCCGTAGTCGAGGTTTGGTACCTCCTTGGCGATCTGGTTGATCATGAACGGCAGGCTGATGATCATGCCGACGCGGCCCTGCTTGAACAACTCCTGTAGATCGGTGCGGGTATAGTTGGTGACGCCGTCCTGCGTCAGGCCCTGGTCGACCAGCGATTTGTACAGCGTCAGCGCCTTCACCCCGGCCGGCGAATTGAAAGCCGCCTTGCCGTCGGAGCCGACCACATCGCCACCGTAACTCCACAGCGCGTAGTAGTAATACACGTCGACCTCGGTGCCCTTGCCCATCAATCCGAAGCCGGCAGATCCCGCTTCCTTGATTTTCCGCGCGGCGGCAACGACGTCGTCCCAGGTCTTCGGGCCGTCGGGGAAACCGGCCTTTGTCAGCATCGCCTTGTTGTAGAACATCGCCCGCGCGGAGGCTGCAATTGGCAGGCCGTAAGTCTTGCCGTCGATCTGGCTGGGCTTGAGGAACTGGCCGATGAAGCGATTCTTGAACTCGGGGGACATGTACCCATCGAGCGGTTCGGCCAGACCGTCCCTGACGAAGTCCAGCAGCGAGCGGGTGCCGAGGATGGAAATGTCCGAGTTCACACCGCCGGAGACGTCGGTGCGCAACTTCTGCAGCAGGCTGTCCCAGTTCACCACCTGGATCTTGACGTCGATGCCTGGATTGGCGGCATGGAACTCCGCCGCCATCTTCTCGAAATAGGGGCCGGTGGTCGCGGAGTAGTAGGAAACGGTCACCCGTACCGTCTCGGCGCGGGCAGGCACAGTCGCGGCCAGCCCACACAGGACCAGCGCCAGAACAGCCCATCGCCATGGGCGAATTAGGTTACAGGTCATTTTATTACCCCGTTCGCTACACCGCTGTGACGTTAGCCAGCAGCGGCGACCGAAGGAACCGGCAATCTTCAGGCCGCCACCGGTTGGACGATCCGGGCATTCCTGAGCAGGCACGTCCGGAGAGCTCAATACGCAAGGATGCCCACTAAGCCGCCGGCAATGTGACCGTCCATGGCGCCGAACCGGTCACAAAACGATGCGCGAGGAAGTCCAACAGCACTCGAGTTCGGATCGCGCGCGGCCCGCCGGCGGGCGTCACGAGGTTCAACGCCAAAGGCGGCGGGCTCCAGTCAGTCAGGACGGGGATGAGACGCCCGGCCTCGACGGACTGCCAGGCGATGAAATCCGGCTGGAGCGCTATCCCCTCGCCGGCATCGAGCGAGGCGCACAAAGCCTCGGCGTTGTTGGCGTTGAGCCGCGCATTGACGTGGACCACTTCTTCGGCGCCGCTCGCGTCCTTGAACCGCCAGGTCTCCCCGCTCATCAGGTAGCTGTAGCCAAGGCAGGCGTGGTTCTGAAGGTCGTGTGGGCGCCGGGGTGTTCCCCGGCGCGCAAGGTACTCCGGGGTCCCCACCACCCATCGCCGCACCGGACAGAGCCGCCGCGCGATCAGGCTCGAATCCGGCAGATCGGCGATTCGCAGCGCAACATCTATGCCGCCCGCCACCAGATCAACCATCCGATCGTCGAGCTGCAGATCAATCGAAACCTCCGGATAGGCGGCCAGGAACTCAGGCAGCGCCGGCGCCACGTGACGCAGTCCGAACGACATCGGGGCGGCGAGCCGCACACGGCCTCGCGGTGTCGCCGATTTGGCCTGCGCCTCGGCCTCGACCGCCTCACCCTCCGCGAGGATCTGGGCGGCGCGCACCGCAAGCGCGCGGCCGGTCTCGGTCAGCGCGAAGCGTCGGGAGGTGCGGTGGATCAATCGCTCCCCGAACCGCGCTTCAAGCCGTGCCAGCGCTTTCGACACCGTGGGGCTGGAGACGCCGAGTTCGGCGGCCGCAGCGGCAAACGAGCCGGTTTCCGCGACCTTGGCGAAGATGGCCCACGCTTCAAGGTCCGGCAGTGCCATGAGGTCACCCAGAGAAATGGAACCAATGTCTTTCCATTCTTTCTGTTTTCATGGTCACCGTCGAGCCCCATCTACGGCTCGGCTGCGAGGACGAACCCTCGTCCTGTTCAGGAGTTGATAAGATGATCGAACGCAGGCCGTTCGCCGGGTTGGGTGGCGCCGACCACGGCTGGCTCAAGGCCAAGCACCATTTCTCCTTCGCGAGCTACTACGATCCCGAGCGGATGGGTTGGGGCAATCTGCGGGTCTGGAACGACGACGAGATCGCCGCCAAGGCCGGCTTCCCGCCGCATCCCCATGCCGACATGGAAATCATCACCTACGTCCGCGACGGCGCGATTACCCACAAGGATTCGATGGGCAACGTCGGCCGGACGCGGGCCGGTGATGTTCAGGTGATGTCGGCCGGCTCGGGCGTCCGCCATTCCGAATACAATGAGGAAAGCGGCATCACTCGAATCTTCCAGATCTGGATCCAGCCGACGACGCATGGCGGCACACCCTCCTGGGGCGCCAGGCCGTTCCCGAAGGCCGAGCGCTCGGGCCGCTTCATTACGCTGGCCAGGGGCTTCGCCGAGGACGATGCGCTGCCGATCCGGGCCGATGCGCGGGTGATGGGAGCCACCGTGAAGGCAGGCGAGCGCGTCACGCTTGCCCTCGACCCCAAACGGCACGCCTATCTGGTTCCCGCTACCGGCGCGGTCGATGTGGGTGGCGTCCGTATAGAGGCGCGGGATGGCGCGGCGATAACGGATCTGACGACCGTCGAGATCGTCGGGATTGAGGACGCGGAGGTCGTTCTGGTCGACGCCGCCTGAACGGCGCGGGTCCATCGACGCGGTCGGTGGCCCGCCGTCCGGCTAAATGAACCGTGATGCGGCCGCACCGCAAGTCACGGCACCGCCTGATCCGAGGAACCCAAGGCACCGCGCGCCGAGGCAGGCTACTGACGCAACGCTGTCAGCAGTACTTCGGTATCATGCACCGGTCACTGGAAAGGTGGCCTGATGGACCGGCGCACGCGAGGCGTCCTGCCGATCGTCCTTTCGGCGATCGCGATCGGCATGGGCGACATGCTCAATCTGTTTCTGTTCGGCACGACCCAGTTTGATCCGGGGCTGGTCTTCCTGACCTTGGGCGGTCGATTGGTCTCGGCTACCGAGAATGCCCTGATCAACACACTGGAAACACCGCTTGCCGTTGCGTGGTCGCGGCTCTGCTTCGGTGACTCGCCGTCGGGCATCAGCCTTCTCGGAGGTATTATCGTCGTGGCGGCCGTTGCCGCGCACGTATGGCACGGCAATCGGTCCGTGCTTCCCTCGGCTGCGACGTGACGTGACTGTTGTGGAAATGGCAGCCCAAGCCGCACCCAGCACACATCGAAATGGGATGCTGTCTGCTCTGCACCACCACAACTTCCGACTGTACTTCACTGCACAGGTCATTTCGAATGTGGGTACCTGGGTGCAGATCACGGTCGAAAACTGGCTGGTCCTCGAACTGAGTCATTCGGGTCTGGCGCTCGGCGTGACGAATGCACTGCAATTCGGTCCGTCGTTGTTGCTCGGCATGTACGGTGGCTTGGTAGCGGATCGTCGTGATCGCCGCCGTTTGCTGATGATTACGCAAGCCTGCCTGGGACTGATCGCGCTCACGGTCGGTTTGCTCGCGGGCATTGGCATCGTGCGCGTCTGGATAATCTGGCTGGCTGCCGGAACGCTCGGTCTGGTCAAGTGCTTCGATCTGCCAGCACTTCAGAGTTTTGTGAAAGACCTGGTGGGTTCAGCCGACCTGCCAAATGCTGTCTCGTGGACGAACACGATCAGCGCGACCGGGCGGATGGTCGGCCCGGTGTTTGGCGGGTTGGTGCTCACCACCCTTGGCGTTGCGCCGGGGTTCCTGATCAATGCTGCGACTTTTGCGCTCGTTGTGGTGGCGCTGGCAAAGCTGCGTCATAGGGAGTTGTGGCCGAGAACACCGGTGCCCCGAGCATCAGGCCAGATCCGCCAGGGGTTGGCCTATGTGTGGACAGACCCCGTATTGGCGGTGACATCGATCGTCATGATCGTAGTTTTTGCCGCGGCCTACAATTTCCAGATTTCATTGGCGCTGATTGCCTCGGAAACCCTCGCGGGAGACAGCGAAACGTATGGGACCCTGATGTCGGCCCTGGGCCTGGGCGCCGCGGTGGGATCGCTGATACTCGCCCGGCATGCGCGGACTGGCCTCCCGACAATACTCGTGTGCACGTTTGCTCTTGCGGCGACACAGATGGCCGTGGCGGCCGCGCACAGCTTGGTACCTCTGGTCGTAACCACCTTTGCTTACGGTGTGAGCGCCGGCTTATTCAGTGTCAGCGTGATCAGCACATTGCAATCGCGGACGGTGGAAGACATGCGCGGCAGGGTGATGGCGGTGTATTCCATATGTTTCCTGGGAAGCAGCCCGGTGGGCGGACCAGCCTTCGGCGCGCTCGCTGAGTGGTTCGGCGTGTCGGGCGCGCTGCGCGTTGAAGCGTGCATCTGCGCCGTCGTTGCATTGGCTACCATCATCGTCAGGAAAGCGACGCCGCGGTTCAGACAAGTCGACTGAGGGACCGCCACTATACCTGAAGGGGGCCGTGTTTGGCTTCGCCGCGGCTGCTACCCGGTCGGCGGTCGTCCTGAGCGCTTCGTCGATATGGATGTGGCGCCGCGTGACGCCATCGCAGGAATGTCCAAGCAGCGCTGCGATCGTCAGCGATGGGACCGATCCTGAGTGGCGTCGCAATAAGAACTCGAACCGGTCGTGAGATTTGCACAAGACTGCCAATAGTTGCCGCCGCGTTGTTCCGTACTCGTAGCAACAACCGCCCCCTGGTGCCGCGGCGCGGCTTGCGCAGCCTCACCGATGGCGGGGCGTTGATCCCGCATTCAATCACGCAGCGGAAGAGTGTCTGCCGAATCGCGAGTATTGGCTCCCGCACGAACGAAGCATAGTTTTAAGCCGATCGGAACCAGACAAACGATTGGTCTGCGTTCCACGAGCGTCAAGAAAGAATGGGGGGATCTCACGATGGGTACCGAACAGAAAGTTGCCGTTATTACTGGCGCTTCGCAGGGTATCGGCGCGGCCCTCGTCAACGCGTACCTCGATCGCAACTACCGGGTGGTCGCGACGGCGCGATCTGTCAAGGCCGCGAGCGACGCCGACATCCTGGTCGTCCCCGGCGACATCGCCGATCGGAAGACGACCGACTGCTTCATCAGTGCGATGAAGCTTGTGGCCGGCAAATTGAAAGTCACTGTCCCGCCTGACCTTGCGATTGACGCCGAAGTGGACCTTGGCCCAACGGACGGTGCTTACGGGCTTGCGGCTCGTCTCAATGTCAGCCTGCCGGGTATTGCGCGCGAAGTCGCTCAGGCCTTGGTGGATGAAGCGCACCAGGTATGCCCATACTCCCGCGCGACACGCGGCAATATCGACGTTGCGATCAACCTGGTCTGAGCCGAACCTATCTCGAACCTGGTCTTCCCAGGCATTGCGGCAAGGTTTGGCGTTCCGGTCATGCAGCCAATGACATCAAGGAGAGTCACCGATGCGTACGAACGAATTGTCCGAAGGCATCAACCATCATCGGCGCCGCTTTTTCGGGGCCGCGGCGGCGACCATCGCCGCCGCCCGGCTAGGCATGGTCGGGGCTGCGAATGCACAAACCAGCAAGACAAAGCGGGCAGGTGTGCCCCCGATTAAGCCCGGAACCAACACGTCGTTTGCCTCACTGAAGCAGATCGATGCCGGTGTCCTGAACGTCGGATACGCCGAGGCCGGTCCCGCCGATGGAGCTGTGGTCATTCTTCTGCACGGCTGGCCCTACGACATTCACAGCTATGTCGACGTTGCTCCTTTGCTGGCGTCGGCGGGCTACAGGGTGATCGTCCCATATCTGCGCGGCTATGGCACGACGCGCTTTCTTTCAAGCGAAACGGTCCGGAATGGTCAGCAATCGGTCGTTGCCGTCGATGTCATCGCTTTGATGGATGCTCTCAAGATCGGGAAGGCGATCCTCGCCGGCTACGACTGGGGTGCGCGAACGGCGAACGTCGTCGCGGCGCTCTGGCCGGAGCGCTGCAAGGCCATGGTCTCCGTGAGCGGTTATCTGATCGGCAGCCCCGAGGCCAACAAGAAGCCGTTGCCGCCAAAGGCTGAGCTCGCATGGTGGTACCAGTATTATTTCGCCACGGAACGCGGCCGAATCGGCTACGATGAAAACCGGCACGATTTTGCGAAGCTTATCTGGCAGATCGCATCGCCGAAGTGGGCCTTCGATGATGCCGCGTTCAATCGTACCGCGACGTCGTTCGACAACCCGGACCATGTTGCCATCGTGATTCATAATTACCGCTGGCGACTCAGCCTGGCTGAAGGCGAGCGGCAATACGACGATCTGGAAAAACGACTTGCTGAAGGTCCGGTCATCACCGTGCCAACGATCACCCTTGAAGGTGATGCCAATGGTGCACCTCACCCTGACGACACGTCCTACCGCAACAAGTTCTCCGGCAAATACGCGCACCGGATCATCAAGGGCGGTGTCGGGCACAATCTGCCTCAAGAAGCTCCTCAAGCATTTGCCCAGGCTGTGGTCGACGCCGATGGTTAGATCGGCGGACACTATTCCGGAACCGGATTGAGTAAGGATCAGGCGGTGCGATCTACGGCGAGCCGCGCAAACTGCGTCCGCAAGCGGGGCACGGCGAAATCCACGAAGGCGCGGACCTTCGGAACAGAAAACCGGCCTTCAGGGGTGATGACGTGGACCGGCAAGGGGGATGCTCGTTCGCCCTCAGCACAATCAGCAGCCGGCCGTCCCGTACATGTTCGGCGACCTGATACGAAAACAGCCGCGTCACGCCGTTCCCTTCGGCGGCCGAGTTGACCGCCGCGCGCACACTATTGACAACAAAACGCGGCGTGAACTGCACTCTGTGTGGAATCGTCGACCCATCGGGGGGAACCTCCATGAGTCCAAGCCGAAATGGGTCATGGCGATGATCTGTAGCTTCGCGAGATCGTCGGGCCCGTCGATGCGCGGATGCTTGGCGAGATAGGATGGCGCCGCGGCGATGATCCGCCGGACTTCGCCGACCCGCACGGCAACCATCGACGAGTTAGCCGAATGCGCAATTCGCAGGGCGACATCGATGCCTTCATCAATGAAGTTCACGGGCCGGTCGAGCACATAGAGCTTCGCCGACACCGTCGGATAGGCATCGAGAAAGGCATCCAGGATTGGACGCAACACCTCTTCGCCACTGAAAACCGGCGCCGCCAGGCAAAGAGCGCCACGAGGGGCCGATCTCTCGCCCGCCGCGAAGATTTCGGCCTCCTTAAGGTTACGTTTCGCGCGAAACGTGCCCTCATCCGGGCAACGGATCAACCCGGCTAGTCAATGATATGTGTCGCTTTCCGGCAGGGTCGTGCCTGGACGCGACGTCACAGTCTCCGCACGGTCGCGGTACTTCCCTTGTGGATCACGCATCGAAGCAGACACCGCGCGGCCAGGACGAGCCAAGGTTTCAGTATTTTCCGGCGAAAGATCCTCCCAGTAAGCCTGGATCGGGTTCCAACCCTCGCTCAACCCCTCCACATATGCATTGCCGTTCCGCGAGATCAGCGCCCTGATTCGCTCCGGGTGATAAACGGCGAGGCGGAAACCAATGGCCTCAGAGGCCGAGCTCGCTCAAAGACGGGTGATCATCGGGGCGGCGACCAAGCGACCAGTGATACTTGCGGTCGCTTGCTTTGATCGGACCATCGTTGATGCTGGCGATGCGCAGGCGCATCAGGCCGTGCTCGTCGAATTCCCAGTTCTCGTTACCATAGCTGCGGAACCAGTTGCCGCTGTCGTCGTGCCATTCATAGGCAAAGCGAACGGCGATGCGGTTCTCGCGGAAAGCCCAGACCTCCTTGATCAGGCGGTAGTCGAGCTCGCGATTCCATTTGCGCGTCAGGAATGCCTCGATGGCCTCACGGCCTTCAACGAACTCCGCGCGGTTCCGCCAGCGGCTGTCGGGCGTATACCCCAGCGCAACGCGCGCCGGGTCGCGCGTGTTCCACGCGTCTTCGGCAATGCGCACCTTCTGCACGGCGGTCTCGGCGCTGAATGGGGGAAGCGGTGGACGGCTGCTCATTGGCATATTCCTCGATTGGCGATTGCAGTCAGTCGACCGCCGGCAACGCGACACGCGCTGTCGGCAGCGCCTCAGGCGCGTGCCCCACAGGCGCCTTGCGCACGGTGACGACGGGGAAGTCGATGTCGGCACTGGCGACTTCGTTGATGTAGTTCGTCCAGGTGTTGAGTGGGACGTGGAGCATGATCTCGATCACCTGTGTATCATCGTAGCCGGCAAGCTTGACGGCACGAAGATCGTCCTCGCTGACATGGCCGCGCTCGCGCACGATTTTGACCGCGAACCGCCAAACTCTCTCCTGCTTGCCGATTCCGCATAGCGCACCGTGGAATGGTCCTCCATACGGATCAGCAATCGCCGCAACCGTGAACGCCGCCTCGCCTGCTCGAGATTTCAAATGAGAGAAATACTCCGATGGGAATGAGCACAAAAGCCAGAGACACCGGAACGCGTGATCTTTTTGCCATCCTCTTGTTATTCGGTGCATCAAGCCTCGCAACAGCCGCGCAGGCACAGCCGGTCACCGGGCTCTACATCGGTGGCGGAGCCGGCGTGAACTTTCAGCAGAATCAAGGCGTCTCGTCGGTCAACGGTGTCTCGCTCAACAACAACGTCAATCTGCAATCCCAGGCAGGTGCGGTGGGTGTACTGAGCCTTGGCTGGGGTTTCGGCAACGGACTCCGCGCCGAGGTCGAGGGTGACTACCGCTACAATGGCTACAGCAAGGTCAATTTGCCGGGCGGCAGCTTCTCGGCCGGCGGCAATGAGCAGAAATACGGCCCGATGGTGAATGTGCTCTATGACTTCACCACCCTTTCGCCGTTCGTGGTGCCGTACATCGGCGGGGGCGTCGGCTACCAGTGGGCCACCGAAAAGCTCAACTCGGTGTCGCTCGGCGGCACATCGTTTACGACCAATAGAAGCCAGACCCAGGGTGCTTTCGCGTATCAGGCCATCCTTGGCGCGGCCTTCCCGATCCCGCCGGTACCGGGCTTGGCGGTGACCACGGAGTTCCGCTTTCTGGGTCTCGCTGGCGGACGCCCCTACACCACTGACGGCATTCAAATAAAAGCCGGCAACGAGTTCAACTACGCGGCGATGATCGGCTTCCGCTATGCCTTTGGTGCGGCACCCCCGCCCCCGCCGCCAGCCCCGATGGCGGCCCCTGCGCCCGCCCCGGCACGCAGCTACCTGGTGTTCTTCGACTGGGACAAGGCGACGCTCACGCCGCGCGCGCAGCAGATCGTCCAGGAAGCCGCCGCCAACTCGACCAAGGTCGCGTACACCCAGATCCAGGTGAACGGCTACACCGATACCTCGGGCACACCGCAATACAACCAGGGTCTGTCGATCCGGCGTGCACAGGCGGTCGCCGCTGAACTGGTCAAGGACGGCGTGCCGAAAGGCGTGATCTCCATCCAGGGCTTCGGCGAGACCCACCTGCTGGTGCCGACCGGCCCCGGCGTGCGCGAGCCGCAGAACCGCCGCGTCGAAATCATCATCCGCTAAAGGAGCGTTCAGTGGTCATCAACATGCGTAAGCGCGCCGGCGCCGTTGCCGCCAGCACTCTGTTTGCAGCCGCGGCCATGCTATGTCCGGCACTGTCAACTCCCGCCAGGGCACAGGCGTCCGGTATGGCCGGCATCAGTTCGTCGGAGACCATATCGTTCCGTGCCAAGGTTACCGCGATCGACCTGGGCACCCGCATGGTCACGCTCGTCACCCCCCAAGGAAAGAGTCAGACGCTGAAGGTCGGCGACCAAGTCCGCAACCTGCCGCAGGTCAAGGTCGGCGACACAGTCAATGTGCGGTACCACACGTCGGTCACCTACGTGCTGTCGCCGCGGGGAACCAAGCTGCCGGACAACAGCCTGACGGCTGCCGGGGCACGGGCGGCGCCAGGGCAGATGCCGGCCGCGGCAGTCGGCACCACGATTGTGGTGACCTCGACGGTGGTCGGCGTGGATCCCGCCGGACATACGCTTCAGCTCATTGATCCGGACGGCGGTTTGATCAGAACCGCGGACGTGCTGACACCTGAGGGTCAGCAGAGCATGAAGATGATCAAGGTCGGCGACACCATAACCGGGGTAGCCTCTGAAACCATTGCGATCGCCGTCGAACCTGCAAGCTGACGTCGCGCGTAAACGCCCGACCGCGAGGACAACCACTCAAAGACGACGCCCGCATAGAGAGGTTGATTTGGCGGCTATTTGCCTTTGTTGCAGAAACGGAAGTCATCGATGCCGGCCCGAGCCTGCCCTCGGGCGGTTGACCCGGGGGCCGGAAAGACAACGTGGATATTGCCGAAGAGTCAATCGTTTCGGCGCATGGCATCTGACCTGAACCGAACTCACGCAACACCGATTTCGGGACATCTCAAGATGCATGGCACTCCAAGCCTGATAACGCTGAGCGTCGGTTTGCTCGCGCTTTCATTCCTCTCGGTCGGTGTCCGTGCCCAGTCGGCGCCGACCAACCCTGCGCCTACTGTCAACGTCGGGGACCAGGACGCCGGCAGCGCGGACGACGCGACCGCGCTTGCCAAGAAGCTGCAGAACCCGATCGGCAACCTCTACAGCTTCCCGTTTCAGAACAACACCAATTTCAACTACGGTCCGCACGACGGCACGCAGGACATCCTCAACGTACAGCCGGTGATTCCCATCCACGTCAACGAGGACTGGAACGTCATCACGCGCACGATTTTGCCGCTGATCTGGCAGCCGTCGCTGGAGCCGGCGCACACCGTGCCGTTCGGCACCGGCCCGATCACGTTCTCAGCCTTTCTCTCGCCGAGCAATCCGATCAACGGTTGGCTGTGGGGTGTCGGTCCGGTCGTGCAGGTGCCGACAATCAGTGACAAGTCCCTCGGCTCGCCTGTCTGGGGCGGCGGTCTGACCGGCGTGCTGGTCTACCTCAAGGGCCCCTGGGTCGCGGGTGTCCTGGCCAACAACGTGTGGTCGTTCGGCGGCACCTCGGGGCCGGGCGGCACGAGGTACAACATGTTCCTGGTGCAGCCCTTCGCCAACTACAACTTCGGCGAAGGATGGTATGTCGGGACCTCGCCCATCCTCACCGCGAACTGGCTGACGACCGGCGACAACGCGTGGACGCTGCCGGTCGGCGCGAATGTCGGCAAGGTCGTGAAGATCGGCGGTAAGCTGCCAGTGAACTTCTCGCTCGGCGCCTATTACAATGCGCTACGCCCTTCATACGGTTCGACCTGGCAGCTCCGGACCCAGGTCACTTTGATCTTCTAGCCCGCATTTCTCATACTGTTGCGGGATATTGGCGCAGCCAGGAGCAAGTCAGCACCCGCGAGAGTGTGAGACATGCGGGCTAGCGCAGCACACGAAGACGTTGCATGACATCCGGCGCATCCTTGACGGTCACCGGCCACCCCGCCTAGCGTCCAGGCATACCACATATCGGATTGAAATATGTTCGCCAGCCGGGATGAACGCACGCCGGATTGCCGGCCAATGATCGCGCCGTGACCGCGGCCAGCTTCCCGCATCTGCTGTCGCCGCTGACCATCGGCCAGGTCACCGTCCGGAACCGCGCCTTTTCCTCCGCGCACGGCACCGGCTTCGCCGTCAACGGCCTGCTGAGCGAACGGCACATCGAGTATCATCGTGCCCGCGCCCGTGGCGGCATCGGCCTGATCGTCATCGAGGCGACCGGGATCGACGATGCGCCGATCAGCGCCAGCGCCTCGGTTGCGAACTTGCGCAACACCAGCGACGCCGTACTGCCGGCCTATCGTCGCATCGCCGATGCCGTGCATGCCGAGGGCGCGAAGATCTTCTGCCTGCTCTCCCATTCCGGTCGCAATACGTCCATGGGCGCGCAAGGGCAGCCGCCGATGGCGCCCTCGGCGATTCCCATGGACCGCACTCGCGACATCCCGCACGAGCTGGAGCGCGAGGAGATCGCCGCCATCGTCGCCGCGTTTGCCGCCGCCGCGCGGCGTTGTCGCGATGGCGGCCTGGACGGGGTGGAATTGTCCTTCACCCATGGCAACCTCGTGCAGCAATTCCTGTCGCCTGCCTCGAACCAGCGCAGCGATGAGTACGGCGGCAGCGCCGACAACCGATTGCGCCTAGCGCGTGAGGTGCTGCAGGCCGTGCGCGCCGCGATCGGATCCGATTTTACTTTCGGTATCCGTTACAGCGCAGCCGAGCTGATCGCCGACGGCTATGGCCTGGAAGATGGCGTTCGTTTCGCACAGCGCATGGTCGACTGGGGCGCGCTCGATTATATCGATGTCAGCGCCGGCACCAATTCCAGCATGTGGAGCCGCTCGATCCACTATCCCACCATCGCCTCGCCGCCTCGCCCGCTGGTGCATCTGGCGAAAGCAGTCCGCGCGGCCGTCAAGGTGCCGGTATTCTGCATCGGCAAGCTCGCCGACCCCGCCGAGGCCGAGGCCATCGTCGCCGCCGGCGAGGCGGATATGGTCGGCATGACCCGCGCCCACATCGCCGAGCCGGCCATCATCCGCAAGCTGACCGAGGGGCGCGGCGACGAAATCCGCACCTGCATCTATTGCAACGAAAGCTGTTTCGGCCGCGCGCAGCGTGTCGGCGATATCAGTTGCGTCTACAATCCGCGTAGCGGCCGCGAGCATCTCTGGCCGGTATTGCAGCCGGCGACAGAGCAGCGGCTTGTATTGGTTATCGGCGGCGGCCCCGGCGGGCTGGAGGCGGCGCGGGTAGCGGCCAAGCGCGGCCATAAGGTCGAGCTGCACGAACGCAGCCATGAACTTGGCGGCCAGGTGCTGGCGCTTGCCCGCACGCCGCACCGCCAGGGCTATCTCAAAATCATCGAGTGGCTGGTCGCGCAGACGCGCCGGCACGGCGTCGACATCCGGCTCGACAGCGAGCTGGATGCCGAGGCGGCGCTGGCCCGCGGCCCAGACGCCGTCGTGCTCGCCACCGGCTCCGCAGACGCGGCGCCGGACCTGCCGGGTGCCGACCAGGCGCATGTGTTCACCGCGCGCCAGGTGCTGGCCGGCGCCAATCTCGGCCGCCGTGTGGTCATCGGCGATTGGGACGGGCGGCACATGGGCACCTCGCTGGCCGAGCTGCTCGCCGAACGCGGCCACGAGGTGGCGTTGGTGTCTGCCACGTTCTTCATCGGCATGGACATCGACCTGCTGACCTGGCGGCCGATCTACGAGCGGCTGCTGACGCTGGGCGTGCGGATGGAACCGCTGGAGGAGCTGACCGCGATCAACAACGATGGCGTAACCGTCACGCGGCTCAACCGCACGACGCGCCAGCTTCCCGCCGACAGCGTCGTGCTCTGCACGCGCGGCCGCGCCGAACGGTCGCTGTATCGCGGTCTGCTCGGCCGGGTGCCGGTGCTGAAAACGATCGGCGATGCCTGGGCGCCGCGCCAACTGGAACAGGCGATCTTCGAGGGCGCGCGCGCGGCGCGGGAGATCTGATACCAACCGGCGAGATCGTTGACTCTTCCAACGATTTCGCCGGTTGGTATCGCGCGCCGGGTTGCCCCATGGGAAACAGAGGGCGGCGGCGCGCCGAACCAGAAACTCATACAACGGTCATCCTTTATGACCGTTGTATGAGCCGCACACGACAGACACCAGCCGCGCACGCCGATCCTTCGTCGCGTTCAGCCGCGCGCGAGGGCGTAGATCTGCGTTCCCCCGGGCGGCGGCTTGTGCGGCGTCCAGCTCTCGCCACCGTCCCGGCTGCTGTAGATCTCGCCGCCAATGGTGGCACAGGACATCAGGGCGGGCCGGAGTTCGTCGAACGCCAGGGCGAACATCGTGTGCGGCGGCGTCAGACCCATGTCCGTGCGGGTCCAGGTGTCGCCGCCGTCGCCGCTGTACAGCAGCACGCCACGATCGCCTTGGAAATCGCTGCCCGCCGCCACGAACAGCTTGCGCGGAGTGCCCGGTACCTCGCGAATGTCACGGCAATAGATCTGCCCTTTGGCGTTGAGCGGCTCCAGCTTGACGTGCCGCCAGTGATCGCCGCCATCGGTGCTGCAGAACATGCCGGCCCGGCCAATACCGAACACCGTGCCAGGCCGCCAACGGCTCGCCAGTACTCCGTGCATGTCGACCGCGTCGTCGTTGAGATACTGGCCGTGGCTCAGATTCTCCCAGTGCTCACCACCGTCGGTGGAGCGGATGGTCCCGCCGACTTCGACGGCCGCGTACAGGTGGTCGGGCTCGCTGACGCTGGCGTCCATCATCAGCACCCGTTTCGCGGGGTTGGCACCCGATGCGGTGGTGATCTCCGGGAAGCGCACGCTGACCGGCAGGCGGGTCCAGTGTTCGCCGGCATCGGCGCTGCGATAGATTTCGCAATTCTCGTAGCCGACGAATATCACGTCGGGATCGTGCGGATGGAACAGAAACGACCAGACCGGCAGGCCGTGGTCTTGAATGTTGACCTTCTCCCAGTGCTCGCCGCGATCTTCGCTGCGATACGGCCCGGATTGAGTGCCGGCATAGACGATTTCGGGATGCAGCGGGTGCACCGCCAGGGCGCGCACAGCCGGCGCCTCAGGCAGGCCATGCCGCAGCGTCTCCCATTCGTCGCCGCCGTCCGCCAGGCGGTACAAGCCCGACTGGACAGCCCGGCCGCGCCCGGTTTCACCGGCCAGACCCAGATAGATATGTGACCGCTGATCGTCTACCCCGCTGGTTGCCATGAGATCCTCCTTCGTCTTCGCTGACGACGGCTGCCACGATCGCATCTATTGCTGGGCTGCGGAAGCCGGCCCAGGGCAGCTATGCGAACGACACCTCAGCCCGCCGCAGGTCGGGTGGGTCACACCAATATTCGGTCAGCATTGCTGCACGGGACACCCCGCCGGCGGGCGGTACCGGTCGACGCCGCCTCAGGAGACGACCGGGGCGTCGAGCGCGCGCTGAATGACCCGTGCAAGGTCGGCCTCGCGATACGGCTTCTGAATGATCGCCGCGTCGGGTCGCAGCGCCTGAAGCCGTGAGATATCGGCACTGACGAACACGTGCGGCACCGGCCCGGCCCGATGGATTTCGTCGACGGCGGAAACGCCGCTTCCCTCGCCTAGCCGCACGTCGACAATCATCAGGTCCGGGCTCCATCGCGCCGCGGCGGTCACCGCGTCCGCCTCGGTCGCCTCGACCGCGCAGACGTCGTGACCCATCCCTTCAAGCATTTCGGCGAGCAACGCGCCGATGACGGCGTCGTCTTCCACCACGAGCACACGGAGCGCGGTCATCACTTTACTTTTCCCCGCATCTGCCAGGGTTTCGACAATCTTCACACGACCGCTCCGTGCCGATATGACGCCATCCGCGCTGATCATTTCGGAGCATTGCGCGATCTAACAAGCCATAGCTGCCGGTCGATGCCACGCGAGATTTCGATGATCAGGTCGGGCAGATCGATCGTCGCGGTGAGGTGCTTGTTCAATGGGCCGACGGACTGCGCCCGGATAGCCTCGGGCAGCATATTACGGGTCGACTGCATGCACGGCTCTCCTGGTTGCAGCAAAGACAGACGCCAATTGCGACGCGGCGGCGCGGGCGCGCCCGCAAGACAGTCGGCGCACACGGTACCAGGCGGCCGGCCTGAAGACTTACCAGCCCCAACAATAACCGACGGAACGCAGTCGGCAGCAGCTTCGGAAATTACTCAATGTCGGGTTACCGCCCCCGACATCATCAAGTCGATGAACATGGCGGACGCAAGGACGTCGGCGCGCTGATGGCGAGCTGCGGTGTCATGGCGCCATCTGAGTAGATTCCGAGTCTGCCTGTCGGGCTCGGCCCCGCGCTATGATCACGACTGCCAACCGTCCCATTGCCAGGTGATTGGTTGAGAACGCCCTGACCTGGGTGTGGGACGTCCGGCCCGAAGCGTCTGTTCACTCGCTTTGTGGCAACCGGCTTTTGGGATCGTAACAGAGACCGCTGGGGATGGTGCCTCTGTGATTCGCAGCGATATTCTCGCCTTGGTCGTCCTGTATGCCCTGCTGGTATTCCTGATGCTTGCACTGACGGCCCACTGACCGCCTTGGGTAGTGCCTCGGTTTGCGACAGGCGCCTGCTCGCTCCCCCCGGCCCGAACCCCCTGTCAGGCGCCCGCCCGAAGGTCTATCATGTTCAAAGTCACGCCGACGCTGCTGGCTGCGGAATCTACTCAGTACCGTCGATAATGCCGCTTGAGCGTCGCTGCGGCGGGCATGATGTGGTAATCTAAGGGCTCAAGCTTCCAATCGGGGAGCGAACATCTGTGATCAATCGACAATGAAACAAGCTAATGTAAGTCAGGGGCAGACGACCCGGCCGCGATCGAGCCGACATGCTTTGCCGGCCCGCGCCCCGCCGCCTGGATCCGGGAACTTCTCGGTTGTCGGTATCGGCGCATCGGCGGGCGGCCTGGATGCGTGCAGAAAACTCGTGGACGCGCTGCCAGCCAATATCGGCATTGCCTTCATCCTGATCCAGCATCTCGATCCGACCCACGAAAGCATGATGGTGGACCTGCTGGCCAGCCACACATCCATGGCCGTGCATCAGGCGACCGACGGCATGAAGCTGGCACGCGACCAGCTCTATGTCATCCCGCCCGGAACCTATCTCGCTGTCGGCGATGGTGTCCTGCGCCTGTCGCAGCCGCAAGCGCGTCACGGAGCGCGCCTGCCATTCGACTTCCTGCTGCATTCGTTGGCCGAGGCTTACGGCCCGCGCGCCATCTGCGTGATCCTTTCGGGATCAGGTGCCGATGGCAGTCTCGGGCTGAAAGCCGTGCACGAAAAAGGCGGGCTCGTCATCGCACAGGACCCCAATGAGGCTGCCTATGACGGCATGCCGAGCAACGCGATCATGACAGGCGTGGTCGATCTGGTGCTGCCGGTCGCCAAAATTCCCGATGCACTGATCAAATACGATCGGCGAATGGGTTTCGCCGGCATGCCCGATAAGCTGTTGCCGCCGGACCGGGCGCGCGACTGGCTGCCCGAGTTCATCGATCTCCTGCGCACCAAGACCGCGCACGATTTCACCCTGTACAAACCGGGCACGCTGCATCGCCGGATCGAGCGGCGCATGGCGATGGTGGCGATCAAGCCTGATGGCATGGAGCGCTATCTCGATCTGCTTCGCCGAGACGCCGGCGAACGCGACCTGCTTGCCACCGACCTGCTCATCAATGTCACCAGTTTCTTCCGTGATCCGAAGGTGTTCGAGCTTCTGGCGGCGAAGATCATTCCTACAATGATACATGACCAGTCCGATCACCCGATCCGCGTCTGGGTCGCCGGATGCAGCACGGGCGAGGAGGCATATTCCCTTGCCATGCTCTTTCGCGAGAGCCTTACCGAGGCAAAAAGCAACATCAAGGTGCAGGTCTTCGCCTCCGACGTCGATCCGGATGCCGTCGCAAGTGCCCGAGAAGGCCTGTACCCGCCGACAATCGAGGCAGATGTATCTCCGACACGACTTGCCCGATTTTTTTCCAAGGAAGACCACGGATACCGGGTCTTGCCGGAACTGCGCTCGATGGTGATCTTCACGGTGCAGGATGTGCTGACGGACCCACCGTTTGCTCGCCTCGACATGATCTCCTGCCGGAACATGTTGATCTATCTGGGTGCCGAGGCCCAGACCAACGTCATCGCATTGTTCCATTTCGCGTTGCGCAAGGGCGGCATCCTGCTGCTTGGCGGTTCGGAGACGGTCGGCAATGCCGACGGCCGTTTCGACGTCATCTCCAAACCGGAACGGCTGTACCGCCATATCGGACTTAGCCGACCGGGAGAATTCGGCTTCTCCAGGGGTTTCGGTGACGGCGTGCGGGTCCCGGCGCGGCCGGGTTCGGGGCACGCGCCATCGCGTCACGCCGCTCTCGCCGATCTGTGTCGCCGCCTGGTGATGGAGACCTATGCGCCCGCGGCGGTGCTGATCAATCGCAAGCATGAGTGCCTCTATTCCCTGGGACCGACGGATCGCTACCTGCGTGTCGCGCCCGGGCACCCAACGCACGATGTGCTCGCCATGGCGCGCCAGGACCTGCGCATCAAACTGCGGTCGGCAATCCAGCAAGCCAGCCAGCAGAACACCCGCGTCGTCATTGGTGGTGGCCGGGCGACGCATAGCGGAGGCGCGATTTCGTTCGGTATCGATGTGCGGCCGGTTGTGAGCCAGAATGAGGAACTGCTGCTGATCTGCTTTGTTGACGAACCGGCGACCGGGCAGGCGCACGGTCATCCCGTCACGCCGCTGGAGCTGCCGCGGGTCGCCGCGCTTGAGCACGAGCTGGAAATCACCCGGACGGAGTTGCAGGGCGCCATCCACAACCTGGAAATATCCGCCGAGGAGCAGAAGGCGATCAACGAAGAGGCGTTGTCCGTCAATGAAGAGTATCAGTCCGCGAACGAGGAGCTACTGACCTCGAAGGAAGAGTTGCAATCGCTCAATGAAGAACTCACCGCCCTCAACAACCAGCTTCAGGAGACGCTGGAGCGGCAGCGCACCACCTCCGATGATCTGCAAAACGTCCTGTACAGCACCGATGTCGCGACGATCTTCCTCGACACCAGGCTGCATATCCGTTTCTTCACGCCAGCCACCAGGTCGCTGTTCAGCGTGATCCCAAGCGACATCGGGCGGCCGCTCGCGGACCTTAACTCATTGGCTGCCGACAGCACCCTGCTGACCGATGCCAACGCGGTGATGCACTCCCTGACGCCGATCGAGCGGGAAATCGAAGCGCAGAACGGCGCCTGGTATATCCGCCGCGTATTGCCATACCGTACCCAGGACGACAGGGCAGAGGGCGTCGTCATTACCTTTGCCGACATCACCGAGCGGCGCCGCGTGGCGGACGAGTTGGGCGCGGCCAAGCGGCAGGCGGACCTCGCCAATGTCGCGAAGTCGCGTTTTCTCGCTGCGGCGAGCCATGATCTCCGGCAACCCTTGCAAACACTGGCCCTGCTTCAGGGGTTGCTGGCGAAAACCGTCGAGGGCGACAGAGCGCAGAAACTGGTCGCCCGCATCGACGAAACACTCAGCGCGATCTCCGGCATGTTGAACACGCTGCTCGACATCAACCAGATCGAGGCCGGCACGGTTCACACCGATATGGCCAGCTTTCCGGTCGACGCGCTGTTTGGCCGGCTTAAGGATGAGTTCACCTATCCCGCACAATCGAAACGGCTTGCCTTGCGGGTGATCTCCTGCGGCCTTTCGATCCACAGCGACCAGCGTCTGCTTGAGCAGATAATCCGCAACCTGCTGTCGAATGCGATAAAATACACCAAGCGTGGCAAGGTGCTGCTGGGTTGCCGCCGGCACAAGGAAATGCTCAGCATCGAGGTCTGGGACACCGGAATCGGCATTCCCGATGAGGAACTTCACGCGATCTTCGAGGAGTACCACCAGCTCGACAATCCCGCGCGCGAGCGAAGCCGTGGCCTTGGCCTTGGTCTCTCCATCGTGCAGCGCCTTGGCAGGTTGCTGGGCCATCGGGTTCGCGTCCGCTCGTGGCCGGGCAAGGGCTCGGTCTTCGCCATCGAGGTCTCGCTTACGCCAGGCGCGGGACCGTCGGAGCTCAAACCGGATCACGACCACGCCGTCGGCGATGCGGTCGCGGATGTTCGACGGGACGATTTTATCCTGATCGTCGAGGACGATCCCGAGGTGCGCGAGCTGCTTGAAGTCTTGCTCAAGAAAGTAGGTTATCGCGCGGCTGTCGCGTCCGACGGCGTCGAGGCACTTGATCTGGTGGCACGCGGGATCGTCCTGCCCGACCTTATTCTGGCGGACTACAATCTGCCGAACGGGATGGATGGGCTCGAGGTCACCACCAAGCTTCGCGAGAAACTCGGTCGTGAAATCCCGGCAATCATTCTGACCGGCGATATATCGACCGGCATCGTGGGCCGGGTCGCATTGATGCACTGCATTCAGCTCAACAAGCCGGTAAAGTTGAAGGAGCTGACGCAAGCCATCCAGCACCTGCTGCCGGCGGCGCCGTCTGTCGTGCGCCAGCCCTTGCCGCGGCCGCACCCCGCCGAGACCGTCAACAGTCCCGGGCCGGCCGTGATCTTCATCGTCGATGACGACGACCAGGTACGCCAGACGATTCGCGAGGTGCTCGAAGACGATGGCCGGCACGTCGAGGATTACGCGGCGTGCGAATTGTTTCTCGAGGCCTTCCGGCCCGGCCGCGAATCGTGCCTGTTGATCGATGCCTACCTGCCCGGAATGAACGGGCTGGAATTGCTGCGCCGGCTGCGCGAGGCGGGCCACGATCTGCCAGCCATCATGATCACCGGCAACAGCGACGTGCCGATGGCGGTGCAAGCGATGAAAGCTGGCGCTTCGGACTTCATTGAGAAGCCGATCACCCGTCAGGAGTTGCTCGACAGTGTCGGGCGTGCTCTCGAACAGTCGCGGGACTCGAGCAAGCTGTCCGCCCGGCAAGAGGACGCGGCGCAACACGTCGCGGGTCTCACGTCGCGACAGCGCCAGATCATGGAGCTCGTGCTGGCTGGCCATCCCAGCAAGAACATCGCCGCGGATCTCAGGATCAGCCAGCGCACCGTTGAGAATCATCGTGCCTCGATCATGCGGAAGACCGGTACGAAGTCGCTTCCGGCGTTGGCCCGGCTGGCCCTTGTCGCCGTCGGAAACGACGTCGACGCGCCGCGCGTCCGCGCGGGCACACCGGACGCCGCCGGCCGGCAGCCCGCCAGTAGGTGATTTCCGACCCTGTCGTGGCGGCTTGATCGACCCCACATGCCACGATAGTTCGTGACGATAGAATGACGATTTTGCACTGAAGCTGATCGCGGACCGCGATCGGGCCTGATGCAAGGCGGTCTCTAAGGTAGGCCGACCGGGCGCAGGATCGATCGTGACCGACCGGCACAAATGCATCGATCCCGTTCCGGCGCCGGCCTTATGCGATGCGCGCGCCAGATACGACAAGGGTTGGTGCGGTCTTTGAAGGAGGCACACATGAAAACGACATTGATGACGCTGCTGCTGCTGTCGCTTGCCCTGACCGGATGCGTCGTCGCACCGGGTCCCGGTTACGGTGGTCCGGGTTACGGTGGTGTTGTTTACGGTGGTCCTGTTTACGTTGGCGGCCGTCCCGGATACTATGGAGAGCATTCATATTACCGCTAGTTACCCGCAAGGTTAATGCCCGGGGGCCGGCATGACGGGGTGCAGGGCCAATGGGGCAATCGTTCCGGCACCCGGTATAAGTCGCGACCTTTGTCGCGTTGCTCCCTCGCTTGGCGCTGCCGCACCAAGCGGCGGCGCGGCGCGGATCGAACGGCACTCGACTCGGTTCATACTCGCGCGGATTTGCATGAGTAGTTTCCGAGTCTGGCAGATCCGCCGGCCGCCCAATACCGTCATGCCTTTACAATAATATCGCAGATCAACAGCATCCTCCGGATGCGGATCCCGGTATCGATGGGAACGAAACCAGCAGGCGGCGTCAATCCTGACCGATGGCCGCGGGCTGTACGTCACCGGCAAGGAGCGATGATGAACCATTCTCCCGCAAGCCTTCCGTGGGAGGACGCCATGAAGGAGGCCGACCTGGTTCTCGACGGCTATACAGTGAGTTCCCGGGGCACGTGCATGACGCGCATTGGCCCCGCGTTCGTGATGCGTGACGGCACCCATCGTTGCGTTCGTGTCCCGGTGGCCACCACCGATGCGATGGCGCTCGGCGCCATATGGGCGGACTTCAGTCGTAACGTAATCGACATGTCTGCAAATGGCAATGCGAATACACCCGCCAGGAACGATGCAGCCTGGCGAGGAACCGCAGCTGTCAAGGACGCCGCTCTTGTGCTGGATGGTTATACGGCCAGCGCGCGCGGTGTGTGCCTGGCTCGCGTCGTCGGACATTACGTCACACGCGACGGCGTCCGCCGCTATATCCGATTTGTCGTCGACACAGTCGACCCGATGAAGCTCGGGACGGCTTGGGCCGCCTTCAGTGGCGCCGCGGGATGGGTGCGCCCGGCTTCCGAAGTGCGTGTGGAGACCTTGAACCAGCCCCTCGACCCTTGGGCCGATGGCGGCAAGCAACGCAGGGCGTCTGCCTAGGGCATCAATTGATCCGGCGTCGACGGCGCAGCCCGGCCGTCGCGCTCGGACGTGGAATAAAGGTGTATCATGGGACTGCTTCTTCTCATCATCGTTCTGGTCCTGGTGTTCGGCGGCGGAGGCGGCTACTACGGTTACAGTCGCTACGGCGGACGTGGGGCCGGCGGGATTCTTGGCCTCGTGGTGGTCATTCTGCTCGTGGTTTGGCTTGTCGGCGGAATACCTTTGAACCATTAACCGCCCGCTGTCCCGACCGTCCTGGCGAGTAGCGTGCAGCCATTGCTCTCGCATTGCTCCCCCGCAAGGGCTGCGGCTATTCGACGGTGACCAGCCTGTCGATTGGGACGCTGCTCGAACCGGCCGACGAAAGGTTTGACCATCCGGCGCTGCCCCCCCGTCATGCCGGGCCCCCGGGCGCTTGACCCGGCGGCCCGGCATGACGGGGGGTATCGTCGAAGTGCGATCATTCCGACACCTCGTATGATACCAACCGCCGAAATCGTTGACCCTTCCAGCGATTTCGGCGGTTGGTATCGCGCGCCGGGTTGCCCGCTGGAATCAGAGGGCGGCAGCGCACCGAACAAAGACCCATACCAACGGTCATGCTTTATGACGGTCGGTATGAGTAGTTTCCGGGGCTGCCTGCACAACGTCCCCGGCCCCATGTTGGCAATTGTTGGGGCCTTGGATCGGACCGCCACCCTTCGGTCAATCGCAAGCAAAACAACTCCGCGGGCGGCTCGCCAGGGGCCCGGCATCCGATAGCAAACGCAGCCCCGGCGACGCGGACGGATGCGTACTCAAAACCTTTCCCGTCGCAGTGAGGAATATGATGATCATCGCCAAATCCCTGCCTCTCAAGAGCGTGTTGCTCGCCGCAACGATACTCGCGGTTCCGTTGATCGCGGCAGCGCCGACCCCGGCGCACGCGCAGGTGGCGCTCGGCGTCTCGATCCAGATCGCGCCGCCGCTGCTGCCGGTCTACGTTCAGCCGCCGATGCCCGAGGTCGGCTACATGTGGACCCCGGGCTATTGGGCCTACGGAACGGTTGGCTACTATTGGGTGCCGGGCACCTGGATCCAGCCACCGAGTGTCGGCGTGCTTTGGACCCCGCCGTATTGGGGCTGGGCAAGCGGTGCCTACGTCTTCAATAGCGGCTACTGGGGCCCGCATGTTGGCTTCTACGGCGATGTCAACTACGGGTTTGGCTACGGTGGCAACGGCTACGAAGGCGGCCGCTGGAACAACGGCAGCTTCGCGTACAACCGATCGGTCAATAATTTCGGATCGGTCCAAGTCCAAAACACCTATGAACAGAACGTAACCGTCGTCAACCGCTCGAACGTCAGCTACGTGGGGGGCGCGGGCGGATTGAAGGCCGAGCCAACCGCCGAGCAACGCGCGTTCGCGAACGACAGGCACACCCCGGCGACCGCGGAGCAGACGCAGCACGCCACCGCCGCTGCCAGCAATCCGGAGTTCGCGGCGAGCCACAACAATGGCCATCCGACGATCGCCGCCACATCGCGTCCCGCGCAGTTCGAGGGCGCGGGTGCCGCCCACCCGACACCTGCCAGCGCCGCCGCACATCCGATCGCGCCGGCCACCGCCGCGCACCCTGCGGAACACGCCGCCGAGCCTGCCACCGTCGCGCATCCGGCTGAACACGCCGCTGAGCCGGCCACCGCCGCGCACCCTGCCGCACACGCCGCCGAGCCGGCAGCCGTCGCGCACCCTGCCGAACACGCCGCTGAGCCCGCCACCGTTGCGCATCCGGCTGAACACGCCGCTGAGCCGGCAGCCGCCGCGCACCCTGCCGCACACGCGGCCGAGCCCGCCGCGGTTGCACATCCCGCCGCGCATACCGCTGCGCCCGCGGCGGCGCATCCGGCGGCCGCGCAGCCGGCTGAACGTGCGCCCGCGCCCGCCGCACCGCATCCGGCGGCAGCGCGCGCCGTCGCGCCCCCGGCAACGCACCAGGCAGTAACGCACGCGGTCGCGCCTGCGGCACCGCACCAGGCAGTAACGCGCGCGGTCGCACCTGCGGGAGGGGGCGCGGCCGTGCATCCGGCGGTCGTGCACACGGCTGCGGCTGCCCCGCACGCAGCTCCAGCCCCCGCGGCGAAGACCGAGGAGAAGAAATAAGCAGTGCTGGGCGGGCACGACGGTCGGAACGTCCGCTGACGACAACCCGCTCACCGCCGTATTGATCGGTGGCGCATTGACCGGCGGCGCGCATGGCGCCGCCGGCGGTGCTGTGGCCAGCCAAGACGAGCATAAGCCATCCGATCGGGCGCTGATGCCAGAGCGGGCGATCGCCGATCATCCAGACCGACACGGAAGGACCATGACTATGAGAAACACACTCTCGATCGCCCTGACCCTGCTGATGCTGATCGTTTCGGTGCCTTTGCTGGGTGCCTGTCACGCCACCGCGGGCGCCGGCGAGGACATCTCCGCCACCGGCAACGCGTTGACCAACAGCGCCGAGAAGCACACGCCGTAAGCACCGACACGCTCCCGGACGACCACCTCGAGCGCCGGCACCCCGAGCGCCAGCACCCCGAGCGCCAGCACCTCGAGTGCCGATCCGACACAATCCGAAGATCGCGGTCGAAGAAGGCAGCGAGCCAAGACGTGGAAGGCAGGGACGCGACCTGTCTGCGTGGCTCGATCTTTCTCCACCCGCGTCCGGCCTGCCCTCGATCGACCACACAAGCAAGGACCCAACAACATGGACAAGGACAGAGTGCTCGGTGCTGGCAAGCAAATGATCGGCTCCATAAAGGAAATGGTCGGCCGGCTCACCGGCGATGCCAAGCTGAAAGTCGACGGCAAGGCCGATCGAGTTGAAGGCAAGCTGCAGAACGCTGTCGGAAGTGCGAAAGACACGCTGAAGCGTTAAGCTTCTCGAATTCATGCGCGCACTTCTTCTCATCATCGTCGTCTTGATGCTCATTGGCGTCTTGCCGGTTTGGCCGCATAGCGCCGGTTGGGGTTACTTCCCCACCGGGGGTTTCGGCCTGGTGTTGGTCATAGTCGTGGTGCTGGCACTCGTCGGAATAATCTGAATCCCATTTCGATCACACAACCTTCTCCCAAAGGAGTCACCATGCGCTACCTGAATCTTGCGACCGTTGCCCTGTTCGGCATGACCACGCTGCAGGCGCTGGCCCAAACGCCACCCAACGTCGATCCCGCCACGGGCGCGCGGCCAGGCCACCAGCCCGGCATCGGCCTGTCGCTGCCGCTGTCCAACCATGCGAGCAACATCGGGCCGACCGATACGAAATCCACCATCGCGCCCACCTTGCCGGCATCTTCCGCCGGCGTCACAGCGACAACCAGTGACTACCTGCGCGCCGCCCGCGCCTCGCTGGTCGCCGGCCGCACGGGGCAGGCGCAGCAATCATTGGAGATGGCGGAGACAAGGGCACTCGATCGCTCGGTTGCTCAAGACCAGACCAGCACCCCGAGTGACAGCCGGCTGGTCGCCGAGATTCGCGATGCGCGCCACGCACTTGGCAATGGCGACCGCCCGCACGCAATCCAGATCATCGATCTCGCGTTGGCGGGCTGACGGCGGTACTCGTACCGGGCGGCGCAAGTATCGACCCACCGGCGCCGCCAACTCCCACGTCATGCCGGCGCATGCCGGCATCCACGATTTGTCTTTGTTACGACGAACGCAAGTCGTGGATACCGGCATCCGCCGGCATGACGTGGATGCAGGCCCGGTGGTCGATCTTTCCGACAGCCGATATTACTCGGCCGCAACCGCGGAACTGGAAACGGCGCCCGGTTGCCACTGGATGCCGAGACGCTGCAGCAGCGCCATCACGTAGTAGATGGTTTTGAACGCCAGGACGGGGAACACCAGGCGCCGGTTCGCCCGCAGATTGCCGGCCAGCAGGCTGATCAACGCATCCCGCATGCGGAATTTGTTGCCCGGCGCCATGAACAGCATGCGCAGTGCCGGCGTGTTGATCCGGTAGATCAGCCAACTGATCCGCCGCATCGCCGCGCGCAACTCCCGCTCCATCCGGCGGGCCATGGCGCGTCCCGCTGCCGGGTTATCCAGCCAGGTGTCCGCCACGCCCGCGCCCAGATCGCCCGAGGTCATCGCCAGCAGAACCCCGCTGGAAAACACCGGGTCGATGAACGCGAATGCGTCGCCGATCATCAGATAGCCGTCACCCGAATGGACGTTCGACGCATAGGAGTAGTTCCCCGTGCTGACGATGTCGGAGATCAGCTCGGCCCCCTCCATCCGCGCCTGCACCGTCGGGCTGGCCTGCAGGCGGGCCATGAACAGTTCCCGCGGGCTGCCCTGGCGGCCTTTGAAGGCCGACTGGTTGCCGACAAACCCCACGCTCATGACGTTATCGGGCAGCGGAATGAACCAGAACCAGCCATCCTCGACCAGGTGAACCGTGATGTAGCCCGCCAACTCGCCGGCGCGGGTTACCACGCCCTCGAAGTGGCCATACAGCGCCGCGGTGTTGTGCACCTTGTTCGCCCTGATCGAGCGCATCTTGCGCGCCAGGAACGTATCGCGCCCGGACGCGTCCAGCACGAAGCGCGGGGCGTATGACAGGGCCTCGCCGTCGGGTCCTGTCGCACTCACCCGCGCGCGGGCGCCATCCATCCCGAACACGACCTCGGTGACCCGTGTGCGCTCCGCAACCCGCGCACCGCGCATCTTTGCATTGGCGAACAAGGTCGCGTCGAAGTCCGCGCGGCGGACCTGCCAGCTATAGGTGTAGGCTTGGTCCAGCCCATCGGCGAACTGGAAATGCACGCTTTTGCCGGTGGGGTCCGAAACGAACTCGGCACCTGGCTTGTGCACGCCGATCGCCGCGATCCGCTCGCGTATCCCCAATCGGTCGAACAGCTCGGTGTTCCGAGGCAGCAACGACTCACCGATATGGAAGCGCGGATGCGCGTCCTTTTCCAGCACCACCACGTCGCGCCCACGCTCCGCGAGCAACGCCGCGGCGGTCGAGCCAGCCGGCCCGCCGCCGATCACCAGGACATCGCATTCGCAAACCTCACCGGGCGCCGGTGTTGCGCCACGCCGGACGCCAGCCGGGTCGGCGATCCGGGTCGACACAGGATCAGCAAGCTCGGGCATCAGGCACTCCTTTCCCATGTACGCTTCGGGCGGGTGTAAGCTTTGGCGGGGCACGCTTCAAAGCGGCGGCCCTACGCCATCCCGCCGTTGATCGAGACAACCTGGCCGGTGATATACGCGGCCTCACCGGATACCAGGAAGGCGACCAGCGACGCTACCTCATCGGGAAGGCCGGCGCGCTTCATCGGCACCAGGGCGGCGATGGCGGCGGCATCCATCACCGCGTCGACCGCGGGCGACGCGATCACGCCGGGTGCCACCGCGTTGACCGTCAGGCCGCGACTGGCCACCTCGCGCGCCAGCGATTTCACCGCGCCGATCAATCCGGCCTTGGCGGCGGCGTAATTCACCTGTCCGCGATTGCCCATCAGGGCAGACACCGACGAGATCGCAACGATCCGGCCCCAGCGCGTCGCCATCATAGGCAGCAGCAACGGCTGCACGGCCGCATAGAACCCACCCAACGACACATCGACGACACCGCGCCACTGCGTTTCGGACATGCCGGCCATTGGCACGTCGTCATGGGTGCCGGCATTGTGCACCACGACCTGGGGCACGCCGGCCGCGATGACACGCTCCAGGGCGGTCTTGGTCACGGTGTAATCCGCAAGATCGCACACCAGCACTTCGGCGGATCCGCCCGTCGCCCGGATGCGGGCGGTGAGTTCAGTGGCGCGCGCCACGCCGGAATGCGCATGAATGACAACATGAAGCCCGTCAGCCGCCAGGCGCCGGCTGATCGCCTCGCCCAACGGACTCGCTCCACCGGTCACCAACGCGCGCTTCATGGGCGGCGCGCCGGCGGCAGGGCGATGATGGCACGCCCGGACAACAACAGCCCGCCGCCCGCGGTACGCAACTCGAGAGCATAAATCGACCCGCCCTGCTCATGACGCTCCAGTCGTGCCGTCACGTACAGATCGCCGATCGCCTTGTCGTCCAGCCAATCAGCGTGCAACGCGACGTCGCGCAAAGCCGCCAGAAACCCGGCGGGCTGCGCGGCGCCGCCGGCGGCCAGACCGCCATGCAACGCCGCGGCCTGTAGCGCGTATTCGACCCCGCAGACCGCGGCCAGGCGGCCGGTGCGGCGCAGCGGATTCGATTGGTCCAAATGCGACCGTGTCCGGCACGTGATGAAGCTGTCGTCCCATGCGACCACGCGGTCCAGCAGCACCATGCCGCCGCTATGCGGAACCAGCGCCGCGATGGCGTCGCGATCGATGGCGCGCCCATCGACGCCCACGCAATCAACGCCCCCAGAATCGACACCCCCAGAATCAACACCCGGACTATCAACCTCCCCTGCAACCTCCCGCGCAACGTCCCGGCGATCACTCACGGTCCGTTGCGTCATGGCGCCACCGTAACATCCAGCCGGCCGTCGAGATAAGCCAGCGCGTGCGAACCGGCCGCACCGCGCGCGACTGCTTCCAGCAGCCAAAGCGAGCGAGCCGCCGGATTGCCGTCGGCGAGGGCACGCAAAGCCGACTGGTCGAGCGCGCCGGCCGCGGCCCCAACATCGGCCGGTGCCGGCTCCGGCACGAAGCGAACGGAGATCCCCGCCATACCACTCGCAGCGTCCGCCGGGGCCAGCACCAATCCCACCCCGAACGGCGCGAGCAGCGGGCGCTTGGCATGCAACGGCGTCGGCATCGGATGATCATAGACGCAGAGCAGCACCGCCGCCGCATGCGTCGCCACCTCGACCATGGCGGCGAGCAGGGCGGCCGGCCAGGTGAAGTCATGGCCGGCAAGGCACGTGATGGGCTGGTGGCTCGCGGTGGCGATCGACCAGTATCCCGCGGCGGCATTCTGCACCGAGTTGTGAAACTGCGTCGGCGAGACCAGGCGCGTCTGGTCGCCCGGCTGAGTCAGATCCCGCAGAATGCTGTCGAGCACCACACCGTCGCCATTGCCGCTGCCGAACACGCCGCGCAAGCCATCCGGGGGCAGGCCCGACATGGCGACCGCCTCGCTCGCCACCGCCAGGGCCAGCCGCGCGACAGGGCCGGTCCGCCGCCGTTCGTTGGGGGGCAGCAGCGAAGGTGGCGGCGCCGGCGATGCCGCGGGCACATACGGTACCGCGCCGGCCAGCACGGCCCGGCTCGCCGCCCACCCTTCCAGTGCCGGACCCCAGACCGAGACCCCAACGATGCGGGCGGCAAGACAGCTCACGCCACGCATCCCCGGCATCCGCCGATCATGCCACGCGGCCCAGCACGAGGCTGCAATTGGCGCCACCGAAGCCGAACGAATTGCTGACCACGGTGCGTACCGGCTGCTCCCGGTTGGCGACCGCCACGTCGGCCTGAAATACCGGGTCGGCCGCCGCTACCCCGAGACACCCGGCAACGAAGCCATTCGCCATGCACTGCCCGGCGATCACCACCTCCAGAATGCCGCAAGCGCCGAGGGTATGGCCGGTCCAGCCTTTGGTGGCGCTGCATGGCACGGTGTTGCCGAACACCTGGAAGACGGCCAGGTCCTCCATGGCGTCGTTCGCCCGCGTGCCGGTGCCGTGCAGGTTCACCCAGTCGACCTGTGCCGGCGCCAGGCCGGCGCTCAGCAATGCTCGCCGCATCGCCGCGACCGCCCCGGCTCCTTCCGGGTGTGGCGATGACATATGATAGGCGTCGCTGGCCGCGCCCATCCCCAGAAGGGCCAGCCGGTCATGGGAGCCGCCGTCCCGTCGCGGGGCATCCACCCGCTCCAGCAGCGCAAATCCCGCGGCCTCGCCGATCGAAATCCCCGCGCGCCCGGCATCGCAGGGTCGGCACGGGTCCGGCGAAATCAACTCCAGGGCAGCAAAGCCGTGCAGCGTCATCCGGCACAGGCTGTCGGCGCCGCCAACCACGGCGGCATCGCAAACTCCGCTGTGGATCAGTTGCGCCGCGTCGACAAAGCTGCGCGCGCTGGAGGCGCAGGCGGTGGACACCACCAGCGTCGGGCCGCGCAGGCCCAGCACGGCGCGCACATAGCGCCCGAGCGAGAACATGTCCTGCGTAAGGTCGTAGTGGAACCCATCCGGCAGCGCGCCACTTTCGGCGTCGCGCTGTCCGTACGCGTCCTCGCCCGCGGTGATACCCGACGTGCTGGTGCCCAACACGACGGCAATACGACCCGCGCCATAAACGGCGCGCGCCTCGGTGACCGCGTCGATGAACCCGTCGGTGCGCAGCGCCATGTCGGCCAGGCGATTGTTGCGGCACTCGAACGCCGCCATGGCAGGCGGCAGGCGATGCACCTCAACCCCTTCGACGCGGCCAATCCAGCCGCCAACGGAAGGTTCGAAGTCATTCCGGCGCAATCCGCTCGTGCGGCTGCGCATCGCGTGCAGATGCGCGCCCGCACCCCGTCCAACGGCACTGATTGCCGTGCTCGCGGTCAGCACAAGGGGCTGCATCGGGCCGGTCGCATCTGAGGGGGGTGCATGTGTGAGGGTCGCATCTTTGGGGTCAACCAGGCCTCTCGTTCGATCCCGCGTGTAATGACGCTTCGGATGGCCGCACCCCCGCGAACAGAAAGGCGAACAGCATCGCCAACACCGCGCCCAGCGCGACCGTTACACCAATGTCGCGCAATAGCGGCGTTTGGCAAGCCGCCAGCATACCGAACGTGAGCAATGTCATTGCGTTGCACGTCACCAGTGTGCGCAAGGTGCGCGCGCGCTCCTCGGTATCCAGTTGCCGCCGAGCGAAAAACAGCGCGTAGTCCAGGCCGACACCGGCGACAAGCTGCAGCGCCACCAGGTGGATCAGCGACAGCCGCGTCCCCAGCAAGGTCAGCACCGCGACCGTCACCAGCATGGCAGCCGCCACCGCGCCGAGCACGCGAAGCACCCGGGCCGGTGACCGCAGGCCAACGGCCAAAGCCGCCAGCACCATCAGGCCGCTCCATCCCAGCCAACGCCAGGCTCGCGCGGTGTAGTCGGACAGGATGCGGCCAAGCTCGGTGCGCATGTCGACATAGATCGCCCCTTCAGCGGCCGGTCCGCCAACCATGGGTCCACTGCGTGCGGCATGTTCCAGGGCCGCCCCGCCGTTGGTTGCGCCATAGGCGTTTGCGATCCCGGCATCCGCCAACGCCGCGGCCAGGCGCGCGGGATCGCGCACGGACTGCAACGCGATCGGGCCCTGCCACATGCCGTCCCGCTCGAACAGCAGCGGTGCGAGCCGGTCCGCGAACGGGGTGCCCGCAAGGTCCGCCGGCACCAGCGGCTGCATCGACCGCGATGCCCGCACCGCATCCACGAACGCATCGAACGCCGTCGGACGGAATGGCAATCCGGCCCGCGCCGCCTCCAGCCGCCGCGCCAACTCATCCGGGTCCGGCAGTGCGTCGCGGCGGGCTTCCTGTGTCGCCGCGCTGGGCAGCAGCCGGGCCGCCAGCGCCGCGCCGCCGATCAGGCCGTCCGCCTGAAGCCGGTCCAGCAACGGGATCAGCGCCTCCTGCCGGCGCAGCACCGTCTGGGCGTCGGCGCCGCGCACCACGATCAGCTGGCCGACATCGGGCGCCCCAAGGTTGCGGCGCAGCTCGGCATCCAGGGCGCGCGATGCCGCCGGAACCGGGCTCAAGCTCTCCAGATCGTCCTCCCAGTTCGGGCCGCCGCGCGCCATCAGCCAAACCGCGGCCAGCAACACCGGCAAAAGTCCCAGCAGCCGCCAGCGCCGCAGCCGTTCGACACGCCCCAGCCAGGCGGCGCTGCCGGGCGCGACCGGCGCGAGGTTCGCCGCCACCACCAAACGCGGCAGCAACCACCAGGTCGCCAGCGCCGCCGTCGCCAGCCCCATGGCGGAGAACACGCCAAGCTGCGACAGGCCGGGGAAGCCCGAGAACACCATGGCCGCCAGCCCGAGAGTTGCCGTGATCACCGCCAGAATGAACGCCGGGCCGATGCGTGCCCGCGTGGCCGGCGCTGGTTCGCCGGATTTGCGGTGGCCGATCATCAGCACGGGGTAATCCAGCGACACGCCCAGCATGGTGATGCCGAAGCCCAGCGCAACGCCGTGCACGGAGCCGTACACGAGCTGTACCGACCAGCGCCGCGGCAGCGACGCTCAGCACCACCGGGACCGCAATGGCCGCGATCACCAACGGCGAGCGAAAGCGCCACCACAGCAGCAGCACCACCAGAATGGTCGACACGACCGAGATACGATGCACGTCGCCGCGGATCGCCCGGGCCGCATCGCGCGCAAACACGGCGGGACCGGTGATCACCAGCCGCGCACCGCCGGGCGATGCTGCCGCGAAGGCTCGCTGGATCGCCGCGGTGGCGATTTCCTGCGCCGGCACATCCATGCCGCCGGCGCGGGTCCGCACCAGCAGCAGGGCGCGGTCACGGTCGGCGGCGAACCAGGCGCCGTCGATCGAGCGGACTTCGCCGCTGCCCATCCAACCGCGGACGGCCGCCAGGAACGCACCGGGCGGGTCGGCCAACCCGTAGCGCACCGCCAGCGGCGCGGCGGAGGAGCGCAACTGGCGCAGCACGCCCGCCAGGTCCGCATGCAGCGCCGGCATGGTGAACACGGCCGGGGTGGTAGCCGGAGACAGCAGATAGCGGTGCGCGAACAGCATCGCCTCATCCTGTTCCGACAGCGCGGCCTGGCCGCCGGCGACCACGGCGAAAAGTCCGGATTGCCCCAGCGCGGTAGCAACCGTCCGGCTGATCCGGGCGAGTTCCGGAACCGGCGCCCCATCGATGCCGACCAGGATCAGGCCGGTGGCGGACCCCTCCCGCGCCTCCTGCAGCACCATGCGCGCCGCGGGAGAACCGCCGGCCGGCAGGAACGCCAGCATGTCGGCGCGAACCTGGATCTGCGTCAACGCCGCCAGCAGCAGCAGGACCACGGCGGCGAGTGCCCCCAGGATCGGCGCCGCGCGGCGCCAGCGACTGGTCTTTTCTCCCCCTCCCCTTGAAGGAGGGGGTTGGGGGGAGGGGTTGGTGCCGGTCCCCCTCGGCGGTTTTTCCGCGCCGAACCCCTCCCCCAACCCCCTCCCTCAAGAGGAGGGGGAGAAGAACGTTCATCGACCACGTCGCCCGCTATGGCTCGATCGACATGTCTTGTGTGTCGCCGTTCGCCTGCACCACCAACACCTCCCGCATATCACTGCCACTTCCGGTAATGTGGACCGCCCTCACCAGGCGAGCGGCCCGCGGATCACTCGGCGTAAGGTCAAGCCGCCAGGCCGCCCGCGTGCCGGTGAGCGAGATCTTGAACCCGCGCTCCAGCGCCGCACCGTCACCGGCCAGCGGGCCGCGCATCGCGTCCACCAGGCTGCGCAACTCCGGCTGAGTGCCGAGATCGATCACATGCGTCCGCCCATCCGCTTCCGTCAGCGACACCTGCCCACCATCCACCACCAGGCTTTCGGCCTGTGGCGCATCGGTAATCTTCTCCAGATGCCCGGGCCGGCGAAACAGCAGATGCCCGGAGCTTTCCAGCGGCACGGCAAGCGCGGCGAAGCGCTTCTCCTCATGGAACACCGCCCGGCGTTCCGGCACCGCCGCCATCATTGCCATCAGGTCGGCGAGCCCGATCGGAGCGTCGTCGGCCGCACGGTCAGGCGCGACCATGCGGGGCTGCGCCGCCGCCGGGCCGGCCGACCCCAGCAGCAACGCCAAGATCCAGGCCAACACCAGCAGCGGCGCCAGTGTTGACGCCACCACGGATGCCAGTGTCGACACCGGCATCGGCGCCGGCCGGGACGCCAACATCGGCCCCAACAGCGGCCTCGCCCGCATGCTCCGGATCGCGTTCGGCATCGTCGCCATGCTCCCAGAACGCATAGAAATTGAACCAGTTGAACGGATGGGCGCGGCAGGCGCACTCCAGTGCCGCGGCATATCGGCCAACCACCACACGTAGATCCTCGCCCCGGGCCGCCCGGCGCAGCACGACGCGGTCGGCGAACGGTTCGAAGCGGACGGCGTATTGCTGCGGGCCGGTTCGCACGCCATGGAACAGCACGACAGGTGCGCCCAGCACTGCCGCCAGGACGAACGGCCCGGCGGGAAACAGCGCCTTGCCGCCGAGGAACGGGACCGCGATCTGGCGGTTGTCCACCCGGTGCCCGGGCTCACCCACCGACGGGATCCGATCCGCCAGGATGCCGACGATCTCGCCGCGCGCAATGCATTCACTGACCCGCAGCATGCCGGCGGCGTCACCGATCTCGATGACGCTTTCACGCAGGCCGGGGTTGAGCCGTTCGAGCGCCTGCGTCAGCGCGCCGGCGTTGCCGCGGAACATCAGCGCCCACACCGGCGCCGGTGCCTGCGCTGCGAGCGAGCGCAGCACCTCGAAGCTACCGAGATGCGCGCCCAGCAGGACGCAGCCCTGGCGCCGCGCCACGACGCTGGCCATCAGGTCCAGGCCCTCGGCCGCAACGCTGAACCCGGCGGTGCGGCCCGCCAGCAGGAACACACGATCCAGGATGGCGGAGCCAAAGCAGTGGAAATGCCGCGCCACCTCGCGCAGCCGCGCCGGCCGGCCGAGCACGCGCGTCAGATAGTCGCGCGAGGCGGCCCGAGCCGCGCCGGAGGTGGCCAGGAACCACAAGCTGAGCGGCAGCACCACCCATCCGCTCGCCCATGCCCCAAGACCGAGCACGAGCCACAGCAGCGCGTTGACAACCACGCGGCCGCCACGCTCGGGCCGCTCCGCCCAGTCGGCTGGAGCCGTCACCCAGCCGGGCCAGACGGAACGGGGCCAGACGGCAACGGACCCGCCGCGTGGGAGCTAGCACCGAGGCCAAACGGCGGCCCCAGCAGAACGCTGCCATGCAGCACCGTCTGCGCGGCGACGACGCAAGTAAAGGCAATGCGCCGCTCGGCCGTCTCGCGCCACGACACCGTGACGAGTTGCTCCGGCAGGACCGGCCGCACGAACTTGACGCTCGGCAGTCCGACAACGACCCAGCCGGGATTGGCCGCCAGGATCAGCGCGAATGCCTCATCCAGCAGCACGACGCCGGGCACGATCGAGCCACCCAGGAAATGACCCGGCAGGCACGGGTGATCCGCCCGGACACAGAACGATCCGGCGGCCGGCGTCCCGGCCGCCCGCATCTCGCTCGCCTGCATCAATTCCGGACCGTCGACCGGCCTGTGGAAAGCGGGCCCGTGGAAAGCCGGCCCGGGGAAAGCCGGTCCGGGGGAAAATCGTCCTGCGAGACCATTCGCAGCAGCGCCTCGCGCGGCAGCTTGCCCAACGCGTTGCGTGGCAGGGACGGCACAAGGACGACGCGACGCGGCAGGAACAGCGGATCCAGACGCTCCCGCAGTTCCCGAAGGATGCTGTCGGCGCTGCGGTCGGGGGCGACCACCACCGCAAGCAGGCGTGCGGTTGGTTGCTGGTTCAGGTCGTCGGGCACCACGAAGGTGCCGTCCCTCACGCCATCCAGCCCGGTCAGCACACGGTTGAGGCCGGACAGTGACGCCCGGTGGCCGCCGAGCTTCACGATATCGGTGCGCCGGCCGAGCAGGCGAAACTGGTCGTGCCCCAGAAGCTCGACCTCATCGGCGAGCGGCACCGGGGGTGCGAAGGGCGCGGTTACCACAACCAGGTCGTCCTGCGGGGTCAGCCGGACCTCCGGATACAGCGCCCATCGCTCCCCCTCGATGGTGCGTCGGCTGGCGATCGACCCCACCTCGGTGGCGCCAAAGATTTCCAGCACCCGGGTCTGCCATTGCGCCTCGACCGCGGCGGCCAGATCGGCGTCCAGCGGCGCGGTCGCCGAGATCACCGCGCGCAGGGCCGGCAAAGGCGTTTCCGCACGCAGCAGCCCGCCCATCTGCAGCGGGGTGGTGACCAGGATCCGAGGTTCCGGAACCGCCGCCAATGCGGCCTGCACATCGGTAGGGTAGAAGGCCGGCCCGCACCAGCTTGAGCTCGGTGCATGCAGCGGCAGCAGCACGGTCGTCTCGAACCCGTACATGTGCTGCGGCGGCACGGTGCCTACCACGCCGCAAGGGTGCGCCTCGTGCAGCTCGAACTGTGCGGCAGCCGCCCGGCTCCGCTCGGCCAGGGCACCCCACAATTTGCGGTGTGGCGTCGGCACGCCAGTGCTGCCCGAGGTGAACACGATCGCCGCCAACTGCTCCGCCGGGATGGCCGGGTTAGCGGGTGCGCCGCCCTGCCGAGAGCCGCCATCGGCCCTACTGCCCTGGTCCACGTTTGGATCGTCCGCGGGAATCGTGCCGGGCGCGACGACGCAGATCGGCACCGCCGTGTCCGCGCCGCGGTGCTGGGCCGGCTCGTCAGTGGCGAGATAGCTGCCCGGGTATGCTTGCGCCAACGCCGCCAGCGCCGCCGCGGACCGCTCGCCGGTCAACAGGCAGACGTGACGACGCAAAACCGATGCCGCGAAGGCCACGGTGAAGGCATAGCGGTCCCGGCACAGGTTGATCATGTGCGCGCCGCCAACCTGTGCCCCCTCTGGCTGTGCCCCCTCCGGATGTGTCCCCGCTGGCTGTATCCCCGCTGGCAGCATCGCCGCCAGGGCGTGGCAATGCCGCAGGAACGTCGCCGCGCTGACAGCGGTTTCACCGTTGTGGAACAGCACCGCGTTGCCCGGCCGGCCGACCAGGCGATAGGCCGGCTCGGCCATCAGGCAGACGCAGGCGGCAGCGATTGCGGGGGATTCGTGCCATGCGCCGCCCCAGGGGATGCGCCGTGGGAGGTCCCGTGGGTTGCAATGTGGCGCGACAGGCTGGCGAGCGAGGCGAATATCTGGAAATTCCGCTCGTCATCGGAGCGCAGCTCGATGCCATGCGCGCGAGAGACCGCCAACGCCAACTCCAGCGCGTCGATCGAATCGAGGCCCAGCCCGCTGCCGAACAGTGGCTCGTCCGGCACAATCTCGTCCGGATTCATCTCCAGCCGCAGGGTTGCCACGATGAGCGCGGCGAGCTGTTTTTCAGCTTCGGTCTGAGCGCGCGCGGCGGCGGAGGCAGGCGTAAGCGCAGTCATGTTGGTCACCGGTGACTCCCCTAAGTCCAACCATAGTCGCATGCCACGGCTGATAATCAAGCAACGGCTGCGGGACCGGAAAGGCTGCATCACCAAATGCCGTCTGGCCGCAGGGGTGCTACCAGGAGTGTGCGGCACTGCTCGGCAAGGACCAGATCGGCATCGGGCTGTATCGGGCACCTGGTTTGGCGCACTGACCGAGGCGGAACAAAGGGAAGCGGCGTGCAGGCTATTGTTGGCTGGACAGGACGTCTGACGGCCGCCGTTCGGATCGCCCTGCTGGCAGCCGCGGTGGCCTCGCCGGTGGCGAGCCATTTCGCTCTGCTGACCGGGCGCGGAGTCGGCGTCGCCGTTGCATTTGGCGTATTGCAGGCGCTCGCCGTCGGAGTCGTGATCGCTGGCATCGGCGGGCCGGGCACCGGCGCGGCGGCACGCCGTCGGCGCCTGGCCTTGCTGGCGTCGGTCGCGATGCTGGGCATTCTGGCATTGGGTCTGGCGCGCTCGCCCGCGTTTGGCTTGCGGCTCGCGGCCGGGACGTCGCACGCGCTGTTGTATGGCACGCTGTTCGTCGTGTTCGCCGCCACGTTGCTGCCCGGGCGCACGGATGTCGTGACCCGCGTGGCACGGCGGCTCAACCCGCGATTTCACGCCGGCATGCAGTCCTACACCAGGGGTGTGACCATGGCCTGGTGTGGCTTCTTCGCCGGGCAGATCATGGTCTCGGCGCTGCTGCTGCGATTCGCGCCGGAGCAATGGTGGTTGCTGTTCATCAACGGCCTGAATGTGCCACTGCTGCTGCTGATGTTCGTGGCGGAATATGCCATCCGCCGGCGCCGTTTCCCCGGCAGCCAGAGTGCCGACATCGCCACGATGGTCCGCGGCCTGCGGCAACCCCGCGCCGAGCCGGATCGGTGCGATGCCGGCGCAGCGGATCGGGCCGCCGCACCACCCGCCCAGAGGCGATAAGCCCAGGAGCGCCAACAGGCACCTGTGCGGAGCGTCCGCGGTCCAGCTACTCCAGCGGCCGCCTCAGGACCACTCCGGTCGATGTCCCGGTCGCCGTCAGGCTTGGCAAGCGGGCCCGCAACAGAGCCGGCAGCCGGCGCAGCAAGCCGCATACCAGCCGCAGATGCATCCAGGTCAGCAGCAGATTGTCACGGCCATAGCGAAAATGTGATACCCCGCCCTGATCGGCCGGAGGATAGCGCACGGGCACGTCGACGTTCACCGGGCGAACCCCGGCCCAGCACAACCGGACCGCCGCCTCCGGATCGAAATCGAACCGGCGCATCCATCTTGTGCCGGCCATCACCTCCAGCAATGGCCGCACCGGATAGACCCGGAAACCAAACAGCGAGTCGCCGACGCCGGACCACAACGTTTCCACATCGACCCAGAAATTCGACAAACGCCTGAAGTAGATGCGCGCGGTCGGTGCGTCGGCACCGAACACCGGACGCCCCAGCACCATGCTGTGGGACCTCGCCGATGCCAGCGCCATCAGCGATGCGATGCAGGCCGGCGGATGCTGGCCGTCGGAATCCATCACCAGGTACATGCGTGAACCCCATCCTGTCGGCGCGGCGCAGTGCGTCCAGCACCGCCGCGCCCTTGCCGCCGTTGTGCCCACGATCGATCACCGTGAGCCGGCCGTCGCCGCATGCCAGTTGGTCGAGGGTGTCAGGCGACCCATCGGTGCTGCCATCCACCACCACCCAGACGGGTGCCCACGCGGCCAACGCCTGGCACACCGTTTCGTACAGCAAACGGCCCGCGTTGTAGGTTGGAATCACAATCAGGTGGGTTCGCGACAAGGTCACCGGATTGCCGCGTGCACAGTTGGCGACGCAACGCCGTCGGTGCGTGCCGCGACGGTCAACCGGGCCAGCTTCGCATCGATCGCGATATGTTCATGGTCCAGATAGGCGTAGAACCGATGGTAGAAATCGGTGAAACGCTGCCGCTCGGCCGGCGTGCGGAATTGGTCCTCCGCCAGCCAGGTGTCGAGCGGCTTGCGATCGGCGCTGAGCCGTCGATACGTCGCGGCGAAATACTCCAGGTTTTGCTCGACGTTCACATAGCGCGGGTTGCCGAGCATCGCGTCAAATCGCCGCCGGTAACGCCCGGTGATCGGGTCGTCGTAGAACACCAGCGCCACGTCGGTGTCGTAGACCTCATTCGGCCGCTGCGGCGGGCGTGCCTCGATCACCGCCCCGGGCAGCCACGGAAGCCGGCCGAACTGCGCGAGAGACTGCGCTGCCGTCTCGTCGTGGTAGATCGCCATCAGGTCGAGATCCGGCGGATCGTCGATGCGCTGCACGAGGTTGACGAGTTCGTTCTTCGGCACCGGGAAATCGAATATGGCAAACAGCAAGGGCATGTCGATCGGCCATTCGTCCCATACCCCGGCGGCGGCCAGCGCATTGTGCGCCAGGTGGATGCAGTTGTCCTGGAACACGCTCCATACGAACACTTCCTTCCCGTCACGATACGGCGCGTTCTGCGCGTTCAGGAATGTGATCATCCGGGCCGTCTGCGCGCGGGTCACCGGGACCCTGGCGCAAAATCGGCCGCGAGCGAAGCTGATGGCATAGTCGGTCCCGATGGAAACCTCGTATTTCCAGTCCTCCTGCGATACCCCGGCGGGCTTGTCGTCGAACACCCAGGGCTGGAATGTGACCCCGCGATAGATGCCCAGTTGCTTCGCCTGTGCCTTGCCGTCCACGTAATCCGCGCGGGTCAGCCCGTGGTCGCGCGGCAGTCCGCCGTCGAAGAAGAAATCCCGCCCGGGGATCGCAACCCATTTGGCGTTGCTGAAATGCTCGTTCATGCTGATCCCAACGCCGTCGTCCTGGGGCTCATCGACGTGCGTGCCCTGGACATTCGTGCCCTGGGCATTCGTGCCCTGGGCATCCGCGCCCTGGACGTCCGCGCTTCCGTCACACAGGCGCAGCACGGGATAGTCGGTTCCCGGGTCGCGGCACGCGTCACTCAGATAGAACACCGAATGGCCACCGATCTGCCCGCGAATATCGGCGCCGAAGCCGGGCTTTTTCTTGATCTGGGACAGCGCGCAGAACTCCGCATAGTACGGATAGATCGAGGTGTAGAGCGCCTCATTCCCGCCGGCGCCGGGCCGATCAAAGTTCTCGGGACTGCAGCCCGCCAGCCAGACCGCCACGGTGAGCCACATGAGGCGCGGCAGGGCTTTCGCACCCGCGGCGCCAATTGCCGGCCGCAATACTCCCGTTCCGCCAGTCGCCAGCCGAGCCAGCCAATCGCGTGTCGTCAAACAATAGAATCCTTCGTCCTCGCGGCGTCGTCATAGCTAAAGCCAAGACGAAAGCCAGTCACGACATCATCTGCCCTGTCCCTTGGCGCGTCAGCCGGATTTTCCAGCGGCGGGACCGGGCGGTGTGAGTTAAAGGCATTCACCGCGCCCGCACAGCCCCCCGCACCGCCTCGACCATACGACCCACGATCTGCCGCAGGATCGACGCCGACGTCGCAAAATTCAGGCGCGCGAAGCCGGCGTATCCGGCGCCGAATGTTTCGCCGAAATTCAGCCCGACCCTGGCACGGTCCAGGAAGAACTGCCCGGCACAACACGGCAGTTCCAGCGCGCGACAATCGAGCCAGGCCAGATACGTCGCCTCCGGCATCCGCATCGTCACGCCCGGAAGCTCGGCGGCAATTGTGCGTGCAAGCCAATCGCGGTTGGCTTGCAGGTGCGCCAGAATCTCGTCCAGCCATGGCTGCCCGTCGTCCCACGCCGCAACGGTGGCATCAACGCCGGTCACCCCGGGTGAACCGAGCAAACGCGCTGGGATGCGAGCGAAGAAGCGCTCCTTCAGCGCGGGCCCACCAAAATGCATCACAGCGCAGCGCAGCGCGGGAATGTTGAAGCTCTTGGTCGCCGAGGTGATGGTGATGGTCCGCGCGGCGATCTCCGGGTGCAGCGAGGCCAATGGGATATGCGTGTTGCCGGGATAGACGATGTCCGCATGGATCTCATCGGACACCACGGTCAGGTCGTGACGGATCGCGAAGGCCGCCACCGCCTCCAGTTCCGCCCGGTTGTAGGCGCGCCCGGTCGGGTTCTGCGGGTGGCAGAATATCAGCACGCGCGTGCTCGGGTCGGGCGCGGCCTCGAACGCGGCAAGGTCGAGCACCCAGCGCGTGCCGTCGTCGCGCATCGGGTTGGCGATCAGGCGACGGCCGGTGTCCGCGATGGCGTGCATGAACGGCGGATAGGACGGCAGTTGCAACAGCACTGCGTCGCCCGGTTCGCTGAACGCCATGACCGAGGAAAAGCTGGCCTGCACCAGGTCGCCGATCGCGACGGTATCGGCGGGATCCGTGTGCCAGCCGAAACGGCGCTCCATGCGCCGGACAAAGGCCGCGGCCAGCGCACCCTCCCGCGCGGCGTAGCCATATTCCTGATCCTGGGTCAGCCGCGTCAGCGCCGCGGCGATCGATGGTGCCACGCCGAAGTCCATGTCGGCGACCCATGCGGGTAGCACGTCAGGGGGGAACTTGTGCCACTTGTTGGTGCGGCGCGCCCGTAGCGTGGCGATGTCAAAGTCGACTGCCGCGGTGGTAGCCATGCCTTGCGTCTCCTGTGTCGTGCGCGCAGTCCCGGAATCGGCGCCGTTCGGCTTGCTTAGCACCTGGTGTCACGATGGGCGACAGCCGCCATCCCGACTGGCGCCATCCCGACTGGCGCCATCCCGCCTGGCGCGATTGCGCACCGAACACTTTGCGCCGGCTCGAACTCGCTGGGTCTCGTTAGGGTCCGACGTGAGATAGCCGCTTCAAGTGGCGCACGACTCGCGCTCACAGCATCATGCCGGCGAGGGCCGATAGGCGGATTTACAAACGCCCTACCCCGGTGTTGCACTTCGTTTGTGAACCTGGCCACACCATCCTTGAGAGCGAGAGGGACGGCTGCGTGCATCCACCCATCGGCGCTGACAAGTGGCGTACAGCGTGCCGGCGTCGACGCGGCGAGAGGATGGCCGACAAGCAAGTGGGGTGAGGGGGCGGCCGGCATGACGGGCGAGGGCAGGGGAGGCGACGATAATTCCAACGGCACCTGTTCCGGCTGAATGCGCAGTCGAATATTCACCA
>CAWGZJ010000028.1:0-198872 GCA_963826975.1 uncultured Alphaproteobacteria bacterium
TCATGGCGGTGGTGCGCGGCATCTGCTGCCTGCGCCCCGGCGTGCCCGGCCTGTCGGAGAACATCCGCGTCAAGTCGATCATCGGCCGCTTCCTGGAACACGGCCGCATCTGCGTCTTCGGCAACGGCCATGCACTGCCGTCGCGCCATGCGCGGGTCTACATCAGCTCGGCCGACTGGATGGCGCGCAACATGGACTGGCGGGTGGAAACCCTGGTTCCCATCCACAATCCTACGGTGCACGCCCAGGTGCTGGACCAGATCATGGTCGTCAACCTGAAGGACTCGCTGCAATCGTGGGAGCTCGGCGCCGACGCCACCTGGAAGCGCGTGCCGGTCGGCCGCAAACCGGTCTCCGCACACGATTATTTCATGACCAACCCCTCACTCTCCGGCCGCGGTTCGGCGTTGCACGGCCCAGGGATCGCCACCGGCCCCGTGCGCCGCCAGGACCGCGTAGCGGAAGACTGACCGAGTGCAGCAATTCATATGTTGGCCAAGCGGTACAGTTATTCTCCCCCTCCCCTTGAGGGAGGGGGCTGGGGGGAGGGGTTGGTGCCAGGGTCGCACCGAGGCTCCTCACGCGCCGACCAATAACCCAACATTCCCACACCCCACCACACCCCAACCCCACCCCGCGCACTAACAACACAGGACTAACCGCATGCCCTACAACCCGCCCGCCGATGCTCCCCGTTGCGCGGTGGTGGACCTGGGATCCAACTCGGTGCGTCTGGTGGTCTACGAGGGCCACACCCGCAATCCGGTCTCCATCTTCAACGAAAAAGCCGTCCTGCGCCTGGGCCGAGGCCTGTCCGCCACCGGCCGGCTGTACGAAGACGGCATGGCGCAAGCCTTCACCGTGCTGCACCGCTACCACGCCGTGGCACGCGCCATGGGCGCCGACCCGTTCGAGATCCTGGCCACCGCCGCGGTGCGCGACGCCACCAACGGCCGCGCCTTCGTCGACAAACTCGCAAGCCCGCATGCCCGGCGTGCCCATCCAAATCCTGTCCGGCGCCGAGGAGGCCGCCTTCTCGGCAATGGGCGTGCTGTGCGGCATTCCCACCGCTGACGGCGTGCTGGCCGATATCGGCGGCGGCTCGCTGGAACTGGTGCGGCTGACGGCGGGCGAGCGCGGCGCATCGCACACCACGGCGCTCGGTGTCATCCGCCTCGCCGAACGATCCGAACAGGACCCGGTGCGTGCGCGCGCGATCGCCGATGCCGATCTGGCGGAGGTACCCTGGCTGTCGGAAGGCATTGGCCGCGATCTGTTCCTGGTCGGCGGCGCATGGCGCGCGATGGCGCGCATCCACATGGCGCAGATCGGCTATCCGCTGCACATGGTCCACCATTACGCGATCGGCCGCGACGAGGCGCGCGACCTTGCCGGCGTGATCGGCAGCGCCGGCCGCCGCTCACTGGAGCGCCTGCCGGCAATCTCGCGCCGGCGCATCGACGACCTGCCCTACGCCGCCATCGCGCTGCGCCGCGTGCTGCGCGCCACCGGCGCACGCCGCGTGGTGTTCAGCGCGTCAGGTCTGCGCGAGGGCTGGTTCATGCAGCGCATGCCGCGGGAGATCCGCGCCGAGGACCCGCTGCTCGCCGCCGGCCGCGAAATGGCCGCGCGGCTGGGCCGCGACCCCACGCTGCCGCCGGCGCTGATCGCCTGGACCGATCCGCTGTTTCCCACCGAAACGCCGGATGCGCACCGGCTGCGCGAGGCGACCTGCTGGATGTCGGACATCGGCAGCCACGACCACCCGGAATTCCGCGCCGAGCAGGCCTTCCTGCGGGTGCTGCGCCAGCCCGGCATCGGTCTCGACCACCACGCCCGCGCCTTCCTCGCGCTGGCCATCGCCATGCGCTACGAGGCCGAGGAAGTCGGCGAGTTCCTGCGCCCCGCGCGGCTACTGCTGGATGTCGCCAGCGCGCACCGCGCCGAGGTGCTGGGGACGGCGCTGCGGCTGGCCTACACGCTGTCGGCCGGCACGCCCGACCTGCTCGCCGGCACCAGCCTGGCGATGACCGGCGGCCGCCTTGTGCTGCGCCTGGCCGAGGACACCGGCGTATTCGCGGGCGAGAGCGTGATGCGCCGCCTGGACCGCTTGGCGCACGCGGTCGGGCTAGAGGCCGGCACCGAGGCCGCCAGGCGCGACGCCGCGTAGCGCAAGCCCGTAGTACCCTTCTCCCCCTCCCCTTGAGGGAGGGGGTTGGGGGGAGGGGTGGGCGGCCCACGAGGTTTCGTGCAACCCCGACACCAACCCTCCCCCTGCGGGCCCGAGCCGCGAAGCGGACCAAGCTGGGGAGACGGACCGGCACCAAGTGCGCCCGATCGGCACACCCACACAAGGCGAACGCCACGCGAAAGCGATTGGCAACGGATGCGAATAAAACGCACCCGCCCGCGGTCAATTCATCGACGGCAACCCAATGGAGATGGAAATGACCACCACAATCAAGATCGAGGATATCGCCAGAACGCAACGCCGCGGAGTCCTGCCACGCATGCTGCCGATCGCGGCGGGCCTGGCGTTGGCACTGGCCTCGGCGACCGCCTACGCGCAGACCCAGCCAAGTGTGGCGTGCGTCGGCCCGCAAAAGGCTGCCGAAGGTGAAGGTGGCGCCGGCGCGCTGCCACAGAAGGCAGCCGAAGGTGAGGGTGGCGCCGGCGCACTGCCGCAAAAGGCCGCCGAAGGCGAGGGTGGCGCCGGCGCACTGCCACAGAAGGCCGCCGAAGGCGAGGGTGGCGCCGGCGCACTGCCACAGAAGGCCGCCGAAGGCGAGGGCGGTGCCGGTGCACTGCCGCAGAAGGCCGCCGAAGGCGAGGGTGGCGCCGGCGCACTGCCACAAAAGGCTGCCGAAGGTGAGGGCGGTGCCGGCGCACTGCCGCAAAAGGCGGCCGAAGGTAACGGCGGCCCCGGCGCACTGCCCCAGAAGGCAGCCGAAGGTGAGGGCGGTGCGCTGGCCCAGAAAGCAGCTGCCGCCAAGCCCTGCAAAGCATAGCCTCAGCGAAACCTTGACTGATGACAGTGCAAATGGGGGAGCCAGCTTCCCTCCATTTGCATTCCGTCGATCGTTACCTCACCCCCGAACAGCGAATACCTCCTCGGTAGACCGCGACATTCGGCGGTGCGATGGTCGCGATCTCGTGGCCTTCCCGGATCGTCGTCCGCCAACGGCAGGCAAAGCCGCACGCACGTCCATGCATCAGCGCAAACTCGTTCACCAACACCGCACCGGCGCCGCACCGCCGGCGCAACCGCGACGGAGCCCACCACAATGCGCCCTCACCTCGGATCGATCACGCTGTCGGGCCTCACCCTCGGCGCGGGCCTGTTGCTCCTGGCACCACAGCCGGCCGCCGCGCAGCAGATGCAGGTGATGCCGGCGAGCCAGGCCGAGCTGATCCGCGGTCTGCTGCCCAGCGTGGTCAACATAACCTCGTTCGTCGCCGACACCCCCACCGCCGCAATGACCGCCGCCAGCGCCCCCACCGACCAGGGTTCGGACCACCCGAAGATGCTGCAGGGCTCCGGGCTCATCATCGATCCGAGCGGTGTGATCCTCACCAACGAGCACGTCATCGCCGGCGCCCACGATATCCATGTGACGTTCTCCGATGGCACGCGCGCTCCCGTCCAGGTCCTTGCGACCGTTCCCAGCATTGACCTCGCCCTCGTCAAGTTCGAGGCCCAGAAGCCAATGCCGGCGGTCCGGTGGGCCGACAGCGACAAGGTGCAGATCGGCGACCCGGTGTTCGCCGTCGGCAATCCGCTCGGGATCGGCCAGTCGGTCAGTTCCGGCATCGTCAGCGCGCTGAACCGCAATATCATGGACACGCCGTACGACGACTTCATCCAGACCGACGCCGCGATCAACCACGGCAACTCCGGCGGCCCGCTGTTCAATGGCAGCGGCGAGGTGATCGGCATCGACACCGCGATCATCTCCCCCACCACCGGCTCGGTCGGCCTCGGCTTCGCCATTCCGGCGAACGACGCCCGCTTCGTCGCCACCCGGCTGCTGCGCGATGGAGGCTTCGTGCCCGCCTATCTCGGCTTCAAGATCGAGCCGGTGACGCAGGACATCGCCACCGCGCTCGACATGCCCCAACCCGTGGGTTCGATCATTGCCAGAGTGCACGAAACCGGCCCGGCCGGCACGGCGGGCCTGCAGGTCGGCGATGTGATCCTGAGCTACGACAGCCGGTCCCCCGCGGACGACCGCGCTCTGCTCCGCGACATCGCCAAGTCTGCCATCGGCCAGGCCGTCCCGATCACCGTGCTGCGCGCCGGCCAGGAGCACACAATACGAGTCACGCCAATCGCCTGGCCGGACCCCAAAACCGAGGTCGAAACCAACGCCGGTCAACCATCCGGACCGGGCATGCTGGTGCCGCCCAATCTCGGCCTGAGCCTCCGCGTGCTCACCGCCGACCTGCGCGCCCGATACGGGCTGCACATGCAGCAGGCCGGCGTGCTGGTCGACGGCGTCGCCGCCGGCACCGACGCGTTCGACCGCGGCCTGGTGCCAGGCGACGTGATCTTACGCGCCCAGGGCACCGAGGTCGGCAAACCGGAGGATGTACAAGCAGCGATCGACGCCGCACGCGGTCAGCACAAGGCATTCATTCTGGCACTGGTGCTACCGAAAGCACAGCAGAACGCCGAGCCGCGCTGGATGGCACTCCGGGTTGGCGCCGAATAAAGGAAGCCGGCAAGCAGGGCGGAATGCGCCACGCCGTTCCGCCCGACAACCAAAAGCGCGCCACCCCAACCAATTGCATCACTGCCTGAAAAATCGTCAAATACCCCCGCCGCGCAGGGGAGTTGGACAATGAGCAGACAGATGATCACCGGACGAACGGTCTGGCGGGGTGACGAACTCGATCGCGCCGGCGACTGGATTCTCTGGTTCGACGAAACCCACAAGCAGGAGATCGCCGACGCCCTGGCGCATGTCCGGCAAGCCCCCCTGTTCGGTTTCGGCCGAGACGATTTCCCGCTACCCCACACCGCGTCCCTGCTGGCCCAGGTGAACAACGAACTGGAGGACGGCCGTGGCGCGGTGCGACTGCGCGGCCTCGACGTCTCGCGCTACACCGACAACGAACTGCGGCAGATCTTCTGGGGCCTCGGCCAGCATCTCGGCCTGCCGCTGTACCAGAACATGGCCGGCGAGATCATGGGCGAGGTGCGTGATGAAACGCGCGACGCCAAGCCGACCTTCATTGAATCCGAACCGGGCCAAGTCGTCTCCTCACGCGCTCGCGCCCGCTCCACTGGGCCGCTGCGCTTCCACACCGACCGGTGCGACGTGATCGCCCTGATGTGCGTGCGCAACGGCATCGAGGGCGGCGTGTCGAAACTGGCCTGCATCCCGACCATCCACAACGAGATGTTGCGCCAACGGCCCGACCTGGTGGACCTGCTGTTCCAGGACTACTGGCGCAGCCGCCCGAAGGACGAAGACGGCGTCTTCGCCCAGCCGTATTTCGCCCTGCCGGTCTGGGGCCAGCGCGACGGCAAGATCACCAGCCAGTATTCCCGCACCTATGTCGAGCAGGCGCAGGAATTCCCCGAACTGCCGCGACTGACCGACGCGCAGAACCAGGCGCTGGACCTGCTCGCCGAGATCGCCGAGGAAACCTGCCTCTGTTCGCCGTTCGAGCCCGGCGACATCCAGTTGCTGAACAACCACGTCGTCTATCACGGCCGCACCGCCTACGCCGATGACGTGGCGGCCGGCCGCGCCCGGCTGTTGATCCGCCTGTGGCTGGCAACACCGAACAGCCGCGCGCTGCCCGATGGGTTCGAGACGTTCTGGGGCAGCATCGACCCCGGCGCCCTACGCGGTGGCGTGCCGCAGCGCGACGGCCGCCGCACCCCGCCACCGGCCACGCTGCGGCGCGTCGCATAACGCGCGGGGACAGCCAAATCGGGTCACCGCGGTTCTTTCACCTCTCCCTCTGGGAGAGGTCGGGGCGCGTCAGCGCCTCGGGTGAGGGTCGGGCCACGAACTCGATCGTTGGCACCTCTCGCGGCACTCTCACCCGCCGCTTCGCGCCGACCCGCGGATCGTAGTCCGGGGGCAGGCTCTCTCCCGCGGGGAGAGGCGAAGATTGCGGAATCCGGCACCGCTATTTTAACGCCAATGGACCCACTTACCCCACCACCACCTCCGCCACCAACTTGCGCGGCAGATCATGCGCACACCGTCCCAACCCAACGCAGAAATGATTGACCACCGGCGCCAGGCGTTCGGCAGCCTGCCGCGCTCCCGCATTCGCCTCCGCCAACCGCGCCGCCGCATCCCTCGCCCGCGACGCGACACGCGGCCAGTCCAACCCCGGCAACACGCCGTCACGCAGCACGAACTTCGCCCCCACCATCACATCCCGCACCGCCGCCCCATCCTCGGTATTCACCAACTGGTTCATCGCGCTGTTCAACGGCACCAGGTTGACGTGATCCAGATCCAGAAACACCAGATCCGCCTTGTACCCCGGTGCGATCTTGCCGATCAGCTCACCCATCCCCAGTACCGCGGCACTGCCCTCGGTCGCCAGCCGGATCGCCTCGGCCGCGCCGATCCAATCCTCCGGCGGTCGGTCGAACACCCGCGAAACGAACGCCGCCAGCCGCATCGCCTCGAACATGTTCTGGTTGTCCGAGGTGGACGACCCATCCGTCCCCACCCCAACCGTTACCCCGCCCGCGATCGCCCGCCGCATATCGGCGATCCCGTTGCCCAGCCGCAGGTTGGACCCGGGATTGTGCGCCAGCGTACCGCCATGCTTCGCCAGCAACGCGATCTCCGTATCGTCGATCCAGATCGCGTGCGCGCCGCTGAACCCCGGCCCCAGCAACCCAAGTCGCTCCAGGTGTGCCGTCAACGTCGTGCCATAGCGAAGTTGCGCCCCGGCGCGTTGAACGGGGGATTCCGCCAGATGCATCTGCACCGGCAGGCCGAACTCCACCGCCAGGTCACGGCACCCCGTCATGAATTCATCCGAGCAATGCAGCGGAATTGTCGGCGCGATACCCAGGCGGATGCGGTCACGCGCGTGCGGCCAGCTGCGGGCGGCGTCCCGAACCCCCGCCAGCGTCGCCTCGCCCGGCGCGGTGCGCATCGTTTCGGCCACCGCGCGCAACTCCGGCGGGAATGCGTCGAGTAACCCCGGGATCGCCTGGTAGAAACTGCGGTCCGCGATCATCGGCGCAACCACGGCACGGATGCCCGCATCCGAATAAGCCCGCGCGACCTCGTGCAGCCCCTCAACCGTCGGCACCGGCAGCATCGCCGACAGGTCGTAGCACGCGGTGCAACCCTTGCGCACCATCTCCACCGCGGCGAGCAGCGTCGACAGATAGCGATCCTCATTCGTGCGCGCGCCGTTGATCCACGGCCCGGCATTCAGCACCAGCTCCAGCGACCACTGATCGCCGATGCCCTTGGCTAGCCCACCATGGCCGTGCGTGTGCGCGTTGATCAGCCCGGGAATGATCAGCCGCCCGCTGGCATCGATCCGCTCCACCGCTTCCGAGGTGAAGCTGCCGGGTGGGACGATCGCCTTGATGCAATCGTCCTTCAGCACCAGGTCGGCCGCCTGGGCGCTGGTCTCCCCCGCCGCCAGCACCAACCCGCCCGTCACGATCCGATAAGCCGCCATCCCTGCCTCCAAATCGAAATTGGTGATTTGCGCCCCTGCCACGCTACGGCAATATCAGCGCCGTGCGTAGGAGAGAGTGATGATCAGGACCGCGGACGCCTATCGCCAGGGACTGCGTGATGGCCGCGAGGTCTGGATGGACAACGAACGCGTGGCCGATGTCACCACTCATCCCGCCCTCAAGCCGATCATCGACGTGAAGGCGCGGATGTACGACATGGCGTACGAACCCGCCTGCCAGAACGCACTGACCTACATCGAGAACGGCGCGCGCCACAGCACCTTCCACCGCCCACCGCGCCAGACCAGCGACTGGACCGACAAGACCACCGCGATCGATCTGGTGCTGAAGGACATCGGCGGCGTGGTCACCCGCGTCGGCGACGAGACCGTGGGCGAGATGTGGTCGTTGTTGGATGGCCGCGACGTGCTGGCCGAGATCGATCCACGCTTCGCCGACAACATCGACCGGCACATTCGCGCGGTGGTGGAGAACGACGTGTTCCACGTCTCCGCAAACACCGATCCGAAGGGCGACCGCTCCCGCCCGCCGCAGGACCAGGACCCCGACATGATGGTCCATGTGACGAGGGAAACCGACGCCGGCATCGTTGTCCGCGGCGCGAAATACGAAACCGCCGCCGCCTACGCCGACCAGGCATTCCTGAAGCCTACAGTCGGCGCCTGGACAAACGAGAAACTGTCGGATTACGCGGTGGGCTGCATCGTCAAGATGGGCGCACCCGGCGTGAAGCACATCTGCCGCGCCGGGTTCGCCGGCCGCGGCAGCGTGGCTGACTATCCGCTGGCCAATCGTTTCGACGAAGTCGACGTGCTGATGGTGCTGGATGACGTGCTGATCCCGTGGGAGGACGTGTTCTTCTACCGCCACACCCGCGCCGCGCAGCACATCCGCGCCACGCTGCACCGCTACTCCGCCTTCCCCTACGTGCTGCGCCTGCAATACGTTGCCGACATGATGATCGGCGCGGCGCTGCTGAACGCGCAGCAGACCGGCCTCGACAAGCTGCAAGCGGTGCGGGAGAAGCTTGCCGACCTGGTGTGCTATCGGGAAGGCATCCACGCACACCTGGTCGCCGCGATCACCATGGCGCAGCGCAGCCCCGCCGGACTGCTGATGCCGCACCAGTCGGTGCTGTATGCCGGGCGCGTCTTCGCCTGCTCCAACCTGCCGCAGATGATGCACATCGCGCGCGAATTGTGCGGCGGTCAGATCTGCGTCACGCCCAACGCCGCCGCGTTCGAGGCCGCGGGCACGCGCGACTGGCTGGCCAAGTTCTACACGCTGAATGACCAGTGGGAAGCCGAGGATCGCCGCAAGCTGCTGGCCTTCGCACGCGACCTGCTGAATTCCGACTATGCCGGCCACCGGCTGACCTTCGTGCAGTTCGCCCAGGCGCCGCACTTCAACCATCTCGCCGCGGTCTACAACTCTTTCGACTTCAGCGGGCCGCTGGATTTCGTGCGCAAGGCGGCGTCGCTGTCCGAAAAAGTAACGATCGCGACGCCATGAACATCAACCGCAAGATGCATCTGGTGGCCTTCCTGCTGGCGGGCCCCACCGCGCATCACCACGGCGCCTGGCGCCATCCGGAAGCCGATCTCGGCGTCTTCACCCCGCAATATCACGAACACATCGCCCGCGTGCTGGAGGGCGGGAAATTCGACAGCCTGTTCTTCGCGGATATCCTCGGGCTGCACGATCTGTTCGGCGGCAGCTTCGCCACCACCCTGCGCGGCGGCGGGCAGATGGGACTGCTCGATCCAATTCCGTTACTGTCTATGATGGCCCGCGTCACTAGTCATATCGGTCTTGGTGCGACTTTGTCCTCCACATTCTATGCGCCATATCATTTGGCGCGCTCGCTCGGCACGCTCGATCTGTTGAGCGGCGGGCGCGTCGCCTGGAACGTCGTCGCCTCGCACGGCCACCTGGAGGCGCAGAATTTCGGCCTTGCCGAGCTGCCGGCACGCGACACGCGCTACGATTATGCCGATGAAGTGGTGGAAGCCGTGTGCCGGCTGTGGGAAAGCTGGGACGCCGACGCGCTGGTGCTGGACAAGCAGCGCGGCATCTACGCCGACCCCGACAAGGTGCGGTACGTCAACTACGCGGGGAAATGGATCAAGACACGCGGGCCGCTGACGGTGCCGCGGTCGCCGCAGGGACGGCCGGTGATCATGCAGGCCGGGTCGTCGCCGCGCGGGCGCGACTTCGCGGCGCGCTGGGGCGAGTTGGTGTTCACCTTGCAGCACAGCAAGGAAGACATGCAGGCGTTCTACCAGGACCTGAAAGCGCGCGTCATTTCGCAGGGGCGCGCACCGGAAGATTGCCTGATCCTGCCATCCATCGACGTGATCACCGGCGAGACCGACGCCATCGCGCGCGAGCGCCAGGCCTATGTCAACGATCTTGTGCAAACCGAGGTCGGTCTCGCGCAGATGTCTGGTCATCTCGGTATCGATCTATCGGGCTACGACCCTGACCAACCGCTCGCCGACATGCACATCGAGGCCGGCTCGCGCGGTTCGCTCGACGTGATCCTGCAGGGCACCCAGGCGCAGGGACTGACCCTGGCCCAGGCTGCCCGTCGTTTCGCCACCAGCGAACTATGTCCGCAGATCGTCGGCTCGCCGGACACCGTCGCCGATCAGTTGCAGGACCTGTTCGAAGCACACGCCTGCGACGGCTTCATCTTCACCCCGACCTTGATGCCGGGGATGTTCGAGCAGCTCTGCCGCGCCGTCGTCCCGGTCCTGCAGGCGCGCGGCCTGTTCCGACGCGACTACACCGGCACCACCTTGCGTGAGCATCTGCGCGACTAAGGCGCACGTCCACCTCTCCCGCTCTTCGCGGGAGAGGTCGAGCCGCGAAGCGACGAGGGTGAGGGTCGTGCCACACCACCACCCTCACCGTTGACCCGCTTCGCGGCTCAACCGCTCCGCTCGCCGACCTCTCCCGCGAAAAGCGAGAGCGGTGTACTATCACCCTGCCGCGCGTCTGATCGATTTGCACCCACCCTAGGGATACAACCATGTCGCTCACCATCCCACCCCGGCGCACACCCGGAACGTTCCTGTACTCGGAGCCGGCGACCTCGCTGGACAACCTCGCCGCCGACATCGCGTATCTCGGCGTGCCCTATGCGCAGGCCTACAGCTTCGAGGACATCACCAACGACCAGAGCAACGGCCCAACCGCGATGCGCGAGGCCTCAACACGCATCATCCGCTCGATCGAGCGCTACGACTTTGACCTTGGCGGCCCGCTCTACGCCGGCAAACCGATCCGCGCCGTCGATTGCGGCGACATCCGCACCGAACTCGGCGATCCCGCCGCGCATGCGCGCTACACCGAACAGGCGATGCGCAAGATACTGCAAGCCGGGGCACTACCGATCGTGCTCGGCGGCGACCACGGTGTACCCATTCCGGTCTTGAAAGCATTCGACAACCAAAGCCCCATCACGCTCATCCAGATCGACCAGCACATCGACTGGCGCGACGAGGTGAACGGCGTGCGCGAGGGCCTGTCCAGCCCGATGCGTCGCGCTTCCGAAATGGCACACATCGGCCAGATCTTCCAGATCGGCCTGCGCGCCAGCGGCAGCGCGCGAACCGAGGAAACCCAGGCCGCTCTCACCTACGGTGCACACCTGATCACCGCGTGGGAATTGCACGATGTCGGCATGGACGCGATTCTGGCGCGCATCCCCGATGGCGGACGCTACTACCTGACGGTCGATCTCGACGGCATGGACCCGGCGATCGCACCGGCGGTCGCGGCCCCCTGCCCCGGCGGCGTCACGTTCCATCAGGCGCGCAAACTCATCCACGGCCTGGTGCGCAAGGGCCGCGTCGTCGGAATGGACGTGGTGGAGATCACGCCGCGCGACGACGTCAACCAGATCACCTGCATCACCGCCGGCCGGCTGATCGTCAACCTGATCGGCATGGCGGTGCGCGCCGGATACTTCGACCGCTAGACCGCTCGCCGAACCGCAGGGAGACACCCACATGCCCGCATCGCTGATCCGCAGCCGGACCATGATCACCCACGCGATCGATCGTCATACCTGGAACGAAATCGCCGACGGCGCGGTGCTGCAAGAAGACGGCGTCATCACTGCCATCGGCTCCTATACCGATCTGCAACGCCAACATCCAACCGTCCCGGTGATCGGCACCGGCAACGACATCATGCTGCCCGGCTTCATCAACGGCCATCACCATATTGGCTTGACCCCGGTGCAGCTCGGCTCGCCCGACATGCCGCTGGAGTTGTGGTTCGTCACCCGCATGGTGATGCGCAGCGTCAACCTGTATCTCGACACGCTCTATTCGGCGTTCGAGATGATCGCCTCTGGCGTCACCACCGTGCAGCACCTCCACGGCTGGGCGCCCGGCCGGCTCGCCGAGGTCGAAACGCGCACCGACGAGGTGATCCGCGCCTACCAGGATATCGGCATGCGGGTTTCTTACTCCTTCGCGGTGCGCGACCAGAACCGGCTGGTCTACCAGCGCGACGAGGATTTCCTGGCAAGCCTGCCGGCCGTCCTGCGCGATCCGGCGCAACGCTGGTTCGCCCGTCTGCAACTCACGCTCGACGACTATGTCGCGTTGTTCGAGAACCTGTATCACCGCCATCAGAACAAAAGCCGCGCGCGCATCCAACTCGCGCCGGCCAACCTGCACTGGTGCTCCGACGCCGCGCTGACAAAGCTGGCCGAACTATCGAATCGCTACAACGTGCCGCTGCACATGCATCTGGTGGAAACCGCCTATCAGAAGGAATACGCACACCGGCGCGGCGGCTGCACGGCATTGGAGTACATCGACCGCTTCGGCCTGCTCGGCCCGCAAATGACCTTGGGCCACGGCGTCTGGCTGAACGCGACCGACATCGATCGCGTCGCCGAAACCGGCACCTGCATCTGCCACAACTGCTCATCCAATTTCCGTCTGCGCTCCGGCGTCGCGGCGCTGAACGTGTTCGAGGCCAAGGGGATCAACACCGCAATCGGCATCGACGAAGCCGGCATCAACGACGATCGAGACATGCTGCAGGAGATGCGCATGGTGCTGCGCGCGCATCGCGTGCCGGGCATGGTGGACGCCGATGTGCCGACCATCGCCCAGGTGTTTCGCATGGCAACGTCCGGTGGAGCGAAGACCACGGCATTCGGTGACCATCTTGGGGTCCTCGCGCCGGGCAAGGCGGCCGACATGGTGTTGGTGGATTGGCGGCAGATTGCCTACCCGTATCTGGATGCGGAGACGCCGGTGCTGGATGCGGTGTTGCAACGGGCAAAGGGCGGCGGTGTGCGAACGGTGATCTGCGACGGCGAGGTAATCTATGCCGACGGCAAGTTCACCAAAGTCGATCGAGACGCCGCGCTGACTGCATTGCACCAGGATTTGCAGCGCGCGCTGGCCGATGACGAAGTAGAACGGCGCAATCTGTCGAAGGCGCTACTGCCGCACGTCCGTGCGTTCTACGCCAACTACATCGATCCCGCGCGGCACGAACCGTTCTACCGGCCAAGTTCGCGGGTTTGACGCGGTATATATCCACCTCTCCCGCTCTACGCGGGAGAGGTCGAGGCGCGAAGCGACGAGGGTGAGGGTGGCGCCCGCTGCACGACCCTCACCCGTGTCGCTACGCTCCCCGACCTCTCCCGCATAGAGCGGGAGAGGTGTACTTATCTACCCCCGCATCCCGATCACCATCGGACGCTTGGTAATGTCCGCCTTCACCTCGATCCATTCCACGAACTTCGCCGTCGGGTAGCTGATCAGGAAGTAGATCACCGCCACTTCCGCGAAGATCTCGAAATGCTTGTACGTCGCGGAAGCCAGCAACTGCCCGCTGAACATCAGGTCGCGCATGGTGATCACCGACACCAGAGCCGAATCCTTGAAGATTGACACAAAGAAGTTGCCGATCGATGGGATGATGATGCGGAACGCCTGCGGCAGAATGATCCGGCGCATCAACAGTCGGCGTGACATGCCGACCGACTGTCCCGCTTCCCACTGGCCTTTCGGGATCGCCTGGATGCCCGACCGGAACACCTCCGCCATATACGCCGCATAGTTCAGCGTCAGCCCCAGCGCGCCAGACACGAACGGTGTCAGAACAATTCCGACATAAGGCAGCACGTAGTAGATGAAGAACAGTTGCAGCAGCAGCGGCGTGCCGCGGATGAACTGGATGTAACAGGCCACCACCACACGCAGCGGCACCAGGCGCGAAATGCGGGCGATGCCAATCGCCAGCCCGAAAACCAGCGCCAAACCGAACGCCAGCAACGAAACCGCGATGGTCAACATCGCGCCGCGCAGCAGCGACGGCAGGAAGGCAATCATGTCGTCGAGTGAGAAGATCATCTATCCTGCCGTTCGCCGTACACATCAAGCCAACGAGTCTGGATCCAACGCCCGCTAGTTGTTGTATCCGGTCAATCCCCACTGCGTCAGGATGTCCTTCGACTTGTTGTTGTACTCCATCCACAGAAATGCCGATGACACCGCGCTGACCCACTGGATGTCGGCCTGGCGGAAGGCATAGCTGCTGTAGCCCGACGGGTTCTTGAACGTACGCGGTTCGTAGTCCGCCGGCATCTCGATCTTCCACTCCGGATGCAGCTTCATCAACGCCGCCACCACCGGCTGGTCGTACAGCGCCGCGTCGGTCCGCCCAATCGCCAGCTCCGGAATGATTTGTGCCCAGTCCTTGTAACCCTGGAACTTGATGCCCGGGATTGCTTGCAGCCATTCCGCGTAGTTGGTCCCCAACAGCGTGCCCACGGTGTAGCCCGTCAGGTCGCTGAGCTGGTGAAATTTCTTCGGGTTGCCCGCCGGCACCACCAGCGCCTCGGCATAGTAGTAGTTGGGGAAGCAGAAGTTCACCACCTTGGAGCGGTTCTTGGTATAGTGGATCGAATCGCCGACGATATCGAACCGCCCATCCAGCAGGCCGGGGATCAGCCCGTCGAATGTCACCGTCTGCACGGTGATCTTGTCGATATTGAGCATCTTGGCCGCGTATTTGATGAAGGCGGCGTCGATCCCCGACCATTCACCAGTCTTGTCATCCAGGAACGAATACGGCCAGTCGTTCGACGTGCCGACCACCAACCCCTTCTTCTGGATCTTCACCAGCGAGTCATCGTCGGAGTTGATCTTGACCAGCGAGAAATCAGGAAAATCCTTGTCGTTCACTGGCGGCGGCGCCACAGCGGTGGCGCGCGCGCCGCCGGTGCTTGCGGCCAGCAGCGCCGCCGCGCCGCCGATCGCACCCGAGCGCATCAGGCCGCGCCGCCCCAAAGGATTGCCGTTTACGTCGATAAGTGGCTTGTCGGTCATTGTCTGTTGCCTCCTGTTGCCTGGTCCGTTACGTCCGCACGCACCTTCACGCCGTCGCCTCCGCGGCGCCGTTCCGATTTAGGATCGATTGCAGGAATTGCCGGGTCCGCGGGCTGCGCGGATTGGTGAACACCTCTCCGGGCGGCCCGTCCTCGACGATGTTGCCGAAATCCATGAACACCACCCGGTCGGCCACCTCGCGCGCGAAATCCATCTCGTGGGTGACCACGATCATCGTCATGCCCTCGTTGGCGAGTTGCCGCATCACCCGCAGCACGTCGCCAACCAGCTCCGGGTCCAGCGCCGAGGTCGCCTCATCGAACAGCATCAGCTTGGGGTTCATCGCCAGCGCCCGCGCGATCGCGACGCGTTGCTGCTGTCCGCCGCTCATCTGGTGCGGATAGGCATCGGCCTTGTCCAACAGCCCAACCTTGCCCAGCAACGCCAGCCCGCGGGTCTGTGCCGCCGCCGCCGGCTCGCGCAGCACATGCACCGGGGCCTCGATCACATTGCCCAAAGCGGTCAAATGCGGGAACAGATTGAACGACTGGAACACCATGCCGATCTGCGCCCGCACCGCCTCGACGCGGCGGTCCGGATCGATGACGACCTTGCCGTTCACCGTGTAGCGGTAGACCGGTTTGCCCTCGAAGTAGATCGTGCCGTCGTTGATCGCCTCCAGATGGTTGACGCACCGCAGCAGCGTTGACTTGCCCGCGCCCGACGGCCCGATGATGCACACCACCTCGCCCTTCGGCACCGACAGCGAAACGTCGGTCAGCACCTCCAGCCGGCCGAAAGATTTCCAGACATGCTCCAGCCGCACGATCGGCACGGCGTCGTCACCGGCAACCGCGGCCCCCACCCTCGTTTCCCCCATGCGGCGTCCTTCACTCCGATCAACACCCCGGCACGTCGAGCCAGCCGGCACGTCGCGCCAGAGTGACATCGTCAGCCCGGCGCATCACAAAGCAAGGCACGTACCACGCGCCCCAATGCCCGCGCGGCCTACTGCGCCGGCGTCGCCTAGCCCCATGCCCACGCTCGGTTTTGGGGCACGCGGGTCGCGCCAAGCCGCAAATTTCGCCATCGCGCGGGCGGCGCGTTCGTCCTCATACTCGCCAACCGCGCGATCGTCTGCATACTGACGATTGCACCAGCGAAAAGGGAAGCCCCCGCATGCGCATCGCAATCACCGGCGGGATGGGCCGCCTCGGCCAGTATGTCGTGCGGGCGCTGGTGGACAATGCGCCGCGCGTGCTCGATATCCTCGCCCCCGCCGCTCCGCCGCCCGACTACCACCGGGTCGACGTGCGCGACCTCGACGCGCTAGTGGCGGCGCTGCAAGGCATCGAGGTGGTGGTGCATCTGGGCGCGATCGACCGCTCCTTCGCCACCGACGACGCCGCGACCATGCAGGTCAACACAATGGGTACCTGGAACCTGTTCGAGGCCAGCCGCCGCGCCGGCGTCCGCCGCGTGGTGCATTGCTCCAGCAGTTCAGCGACCGGCCTCGATGCCAGCAACCCCGGCCTGCCGCCCCGCTACCTGCCGATCGACGAGGCGCACCCGACGCACCCGACCGACGCCTACGGCCTGAGCAAGCTGTGCGGCGAGCGGATCGCCGAGGCATTCTCCCGCCGCGGGCTGCAGGTGCTGGTGATCCGCCCCAGCTTCGTTGCCTTTCCCGAGATGGCCGATTTCATGGCCGGCAAACCCGGCCCGGAAGGCCGCGCCGAACCAATGCCCTATCTGCGCGCCTATGTCGGCCCGGAGGACTGCGCCGCGGGTTTCGCCGCCGCAGCAACGATCGACTACACCGGATTCGAGATTTTTTTCCTCGCCGCCGCCGACACCTTCGCCACCGAAGCAACGATCCCCCGCATCCAGGCGCTCTACAACGCCGAGATCCCGGTACGCGACGCACGCGCTGTACGAACAATTCCCGCGAGCCTCCCCAGTCAGCCACGCGGCAGCGCGGGCAAGGCTAGGGTGGACTCCAACGACGCGCTGGCCGGCACCGTAGGGCGGAAAAGCCACGTCTCCGGGCCCGTCTCATGCCAAGCCATGCTACAACAACCGCACCCACCACAGGAGGAACCGCGATGCCGGACAGCCCGATCACCATCCCCGCCCGCAAAGGCAAGGCTGCCTTCGTCGCCAAGGGCCAGACCATCAAAGTGATCAACACCCATGGCGAGCAGGTGGTCGACACCTGGGCGTTCAACCGCGCCGACCTGACCGAGTTCATGTCGATGGAACACAGCCGCGCTGGGATGCAGCGGATGATCCCCAAGCCCGGCGACGCGCTGCTGACCAATCACCGCCGGCCGATCCTGACGGTGCTGCAGGATACCTCCGGCGGCATTCACGACACGCTGATGGCGGCCTGCGACATCTATCGCTACCAGGGATTTGGCGTCACGGAATACCACGACAACTGCACCGACAATCTGGCGCAGGGGATGCGCGAACTCGGCCTGACCCCGCCGGAGACGCCCAGCCCGCTCAATCTGTTCATGAACATCCCCTGGACGACCGAGGGCACGCTGTCATTCGATCCGCCGGTGTCCACCCCGGGAAGCTACATCGCGTTGCGGGCGGAGATGGATCTGGTGATCGCATTCTCCGCCTGCCCGCAGGACATGCTGCCAATCAACGGCCGCGACGGAAAACCGACCGAAGCGCACTTCACGATTGGATAAGGGGTCACTGAGGAGTGACTACTCCCCCTCCCCTTGAGGGAGGGGGTTGGGGGAGGGGTCGGGGCGCCCGAATGTCAGGTGTGTGCCCGGCACCAACCCCTCCCCCCGCCCCCTCCCTCAAGGGGAGGGGGAGAGTTGTCTCCACCCCAGGCACTTGCAGGAACTAATCACCACACCGAAAATCTGCCCACACCCAGCGCACGGCCTGGTCAGCTTATGTGCACCGCCTACGACTCCACCCCCGCCAGCCGCTTGCGGTACCCGAACGACCGCTCGATCCGCCCGACGATATGCTCGCCCGCCAGGATCGGCGCATACCGGCAATCGGCGTCCGGTGTCCCCAGATCGCGCGGGTCGACCACCGCCTGGTAATCCGGATCATGGAACGTCGCGATCGACAGCCGCTCGCGCCCGGAACGGTTGATCACTCGGTGCGGCGTCGAGGCGTACCGATCATTCGTCCACCGTGCCAAAAGATCGGCGACATTGATCACCAGCGTCCCCTCGATCGGCGGCGCCGGGATCCAGCGCCGGGTCGAGCGCTCCAGCACTTCCAGTCCGCCATTCGCGTCCTGCCACAACAGCGTGATGCAGCCGAAATCGCTGTGCGGCGCGACACCGAACTGGTCCTCTCCCAGTTCCACCGGCTGCGGCGGGTAGTAGACGATCTGAGTCCGCTGCAACGGCTTGCGGTAGCTTGCAACGAAGAAGTCCGCAGCCAGATCAAGCGACACCGCCACCGCGCGCATCAGGTCCGCCCCGCACGCCAGCATCGCCGCGTAATACGCCTCCAGCGCCACGCGGAACGCCGGCATCCCCTGTGGCCAGTTGTTCGGCCCGCGCAGTTTTTCCCCCGCCAGCACGTCCGGATCGTCCTCCGGCAACTCAAGGCCGATGCTGAAGAACTCCTTGTGGTCCGGCTTGCGCGCCTCGTACATGTGCGCGTCGCCCAGCGCATTGAACCCCCGGTGCCGTGCGTTCACCGCGGCCACGCGCTTGACCTCCGGCGGCTGGCGGAAGAAAGCCTGCCCTTGCGCGTGCACCGCCTCGATCACCGAAGCCGGCACGCCATGGTTAGCGACATAGAAGAACCCGTCGGTCAGGCAGGCGTCGCGGATCGCCACGGCGACGCTACGCGTGCCCGTCGCGTCGTGTGCCCGAACCGCGGCGAAGTCGATGATCGGCAGCATGCGCGCCCCCCGTGTGGTAGACCCCGCGCCGTCAAAGCGCCGCCGGGTTTTAGACCACCTTCGCCATGAGTGGAATCGCGACGTCCTTGTACACCTCGCCCGCTCGCGGGAGAGGTCGAGGCGCGAAGCGACGAGGGTGAGGGTCGCGCCGCACCAAGACCCTCACCCGTCTCGCTCCGCTTCAGAACTCCCGCAGTGTCTGCCGAAGCGTGCCGCCTGAATAAGCCGTCCGCGCCAGGCCGCGGCGTTGCAGCGCCGGCACCAGCCCTTCGGTCACCTCGACAATGAAGCGGCGGCTAGTGCGCTGGTACGGCGTGCTGATCAGGAACCCGTCACCGCCGACCGCCTCCGCCACTTGGCCCATGCGCTCGGCCACCGTCTCCGGCGAACCGCAAAAATCCACCTCCGATTCCGCGCTGCCGTACCGATCCATCGCCAACTGCCGCAGCGTCTTGCCGCTACCCCACTGCGCGAACTTGTCAAGCGAGCCCTGCTCGCCGTTGGTGGTCAGGTGCGGCAGCGGCTCATCCAGCGAGAACTTGGAAAAGTCGATGTCGGTGACCGTGCCGATGCTGGCCAGCGCGCGCTCGATCGCCCGAGGGTCCGACACCATGCGCTGCCGCTTGGCCTGCGCTTCCGCGTCGGTCTCGGCCAGGATCGGATACATCAGGAACAACACCTTGATGTCGTCCGGATTGCGCCCGAACGACACCGCATGGCGCCGCACATCGTCGCGATACTGCTTCATCCCGTCGATGCCGTTGGCGATCGCAATGATCGAATCAGCGTGCCTTGCCGCGAACGCCCGCCCGCGCGGCGAGCCGCCGGCCTGCACGAACACCGGCTGGCCCTGCGGCGCGCGCACCGTGTTCAGCGGCCCGCGCACCTTGAAGAATTGCCCTTCGAAATTGATCGGCCGCACCTTGCGATAGTCGGCATAGGTGCCCGTGTCGCGGTCCATCACCACCGCGTCCGCGTCCCAGGAATTGAACAATTGGCAGACCAGGTCGACGTACTCATCGGCCATGTCGTAGCGCTGCGCGCGCGGCGGCAGTTTGTCCATGCCGAAATTCTGCGCCGCCCCGTCTTCGCCTGATGTAACGATGTTCCAGCCGAACCGGCCGCCGGCGATGTGGTCCAGCGTCGAACACAGCCGCGCCAGCATGAATGGCGGATAGGCCAGGGTGGAGAAGGTCGCCACCACACCCAGGTCGCGCGTCGCCGCCGCAATGATCGCCGCCAGCGGCGAGGGATCGTGCTTCGGCACCTGCAACGCGTGCTTCATGGTGATCTCGGCGGTGCCGCCGTAGGCCTCGGACACCATCAGCGTGTCCTCGATCATGATATAGTCGAAGCAGGCGCGTTCCAGCGCCTTCGCCATGTCGACGTAGAACAGGCCGTCCCACGGCGCGCCGCCCGCCGCCAGCGGATGGTCCCATTCGCCGGGGGTGAAATTCATGAACCAACCCAGATGCAGCGGCTTGCTGGCCATGTTCAACCTCGTTCGCTCTGTACGGGAAGCCACGGAATAGATGCAATTTTTGGGCCAGTGGGGCGGGCAAAAGAGCGACTCTCCCCCACCCCAACTGGCACGCAGGTTGCTTCTCCCCCCACCAACCAAAACCAACCCCAGGGGTCGCTTCATGCTCAGACGAACACTGCTCACCGGCGCCGTCGCGGCAGGGCTTGCCAGCCTGTCCTCGATTCGTCCGGCCCGCGCCGACACGATGGCGGAAGCCAAAAAGCGCGGCAGCCTGATCATCGGCATGGAAGTCGCCTACGTGCCCTATGAGTTCTTCAAGGACGGCCAGATCGTCGGCTACGATCCGGACATTATCGCAGCAGCGACGACGAAGCTCGGCGTGAAGGCGCAGATGATCGACACGGCATGGAACGGCGTCATTCCGGCGCTGTACGCCAAGAAGTTCGACTGCATCATCTCCGCAATGACCATCACCAAGGAGCGGACGGAGAAGGTGCTGTTCTCCATGCCCTACGCCGACGCCAGCAACGTCATCTTCCTGCGCGCCAACGAAACGGTCGTCAAAACCGCGGACGACCTGGCGGGCAAGACCATCGGCGTGCAGCTCGGCAGCGCCGCCGCGGTGATGGCCACGGCGTTCGAGAACAAGCTGAAGGCCAAGGGCCTGGCCGGCTACAAGGAAATGAAGCAGTACGAGCACTATCCCGAGGCATACCAGGACCTGCTCAACAAGCGCGTCGACGCGGTGATCAACTCGAAATCGACCTTGCTGGTGGTGATGAACGACGCCCCGGGCAAGTTCAAGATGATTGACGGCGTATCCGACGTCACCGCGTATTTCGGCATGGCCTTCCGCAAGGAGGACGCCGCGCTGCGGGACTTCTTCAACACCCAGCTTACCGAGATGAAGAAGGACGGCAGCCTGGACAAACTGCAAATGAAATGGTTTGGCAGCACTATGCCCACCCCGAACACCATCCCCGAGGTGCTGCCCTGATATCCAGCCGCCACTGACGCTCGACCCAGGAATTGCTTAAAGCATGGACGGCTTCGACTGGGGCGCCATTTGGTATGCCGTCCCCTACATGCTCCGGGGTACCGTGGTTACCCTGGAGATCTCGATCCTGGCGATGCTGCTGGCAACATTCGTCGGCGTCATCTTCGGCCTGATCAGCGCGTCCGACCTCGGCATCCTGAAGGCGGTGATCCGCGCCTATGTCTATTTCGTTCGCGGCACGCCGGCGCTGGTGCAGATCTTCCTGATCTACTTCGCCCTGCCACGCATCGGCCTGGAACTCACATCGTTCTGGAGCGGAGTCGTCGCCTTGGCGTTCAACTCCGCCGGCTTCATCGCCGAGATCGTCCGCGCCGGCCTGCAATCGATCGACGCCGGCCAGACCGAGGCAGCCCTGTCGATCGGCATGACCAACCGCCAGTCGATCCTGTTCATCCTGCTACCGCAATCATTGCGCCGGATCACCCCGCCGCTGACCAATGAGCTGATCACGCTGGTGAAGAGCTCCTCGCTGCTGTCGGTGATCTCGGTCACCGAGCTGACGCGCTCAGCGCAGGTCATCATCGCCGCGAAATTCGTGCCATTCGAGCTGTACGCGGAACTCGCGGTGTTCTATCTGGTGATCATCTCGGTGCTCTCCTGGTTCTCCGAATACGTCGAGAAGCGCCTCGCATGAGCGCCCCAACGACAAGTGCGGGGCCGCTGCTGCAAATCCACGGCCTGTCGAAGATCTACGGTCAGATACCGGTGGTCGATCGCGTCGATCTGGCGGTGATGCAGAGCGAGATCGTCATGATCGTCGGCCCGAGCGGGGCGGGGAAATCCACACTGCTGCGCTGCGTCAATCGGATCGAGGCCCCGTCCGAGGGCGACGTGTTGCTCGAAGGCGTCAACATGGCGGGCGAGTTGCGGGGGGGAAACTGGTCCCGGACCGCGCCACTGCCACCGCGCGCAAGCGCCGGCGCATCGGTATGGTGTTCCAGCGATTCAATCTGTTTGCGCATCTGTCCGCGCTGGACAACGTCGCGATCGGGCCGAGGCGGGTGCTGGGGATGAAGCTGTCGGCTGCCCGCGAGTTGGCCGCGGAGCAGCTCGCGCGCGTGAAGCTGTCGGACCACATGACCAAGCGCCCGGCGCAACTGTCCGGCGGGCAGCAGCAGCGTGTGGCGATCGCGCGCGCGATGGCGATGCGCCCGGTGCTGATGCTGTTCGACGAGCCGACCTCGGCACTGGATCCCGAACTGGTGGGTGAGGTGCTGGAGGTGATCCGCGCACTCGCCGAGGACGGCATGACGATGCTGGTCGTGACGCACGAAATGCAATTCTGCCGCGAGGTCGGCACGCGCGTGTTGTTCATGGACAGCGGGCGGGTGCTGGAAGATGCGCCACCGAAAGACTTCTTCGGTGCCCCCCAGCACACCAGGGCCAAGGAGTTCCTGCGGCGGATCCATGCTGTGTCGGAATGAAGTGCTAACCGCGTGCCCGGTCGGCCTTGCCCCCGCGCGCTCGTAAATTCAAGCTGACGCACTACCCGCCGTTCGCTCCAGGCAGGCGCCAACTGGCTAGGGTTTTGCCGCGAAGCAGGCGCCGCCGGTTATCTCGACCCCCGGCCGACGCCCACCATCACGCCGCCAGCTTCGCCGGCTTCGGCCAGCGCGCCGCGACCGCCGGCAGCACCTCCTCGATCAGCCGCCGCGTCTGATCCAGCAGATCGGCATCGTCCCCGCCCGCCGGGCGCAGGATGAATTTCGACGCCCCCGCGTCAACGAACCCGGCAATGCGATCGACGATCGTCCCGGCGTCTCCCACCGCGAACATCGTCATCGGATCACGCCCAGTGCGTGCGCGATAACTTTCCATCGCCCGCGCCATCCCCGGATCGTCCGCCCGCCCGAAGCGGAACGGAAACGCGGCACCGTAATGATCCTCGTCGATCGGCCGCCCCGCCGCGATCGCCGCCTCGCGGATCGCCGCGATCACCGGGCCGATCTCGGCCACGCTCTCCCCGCCGGCCTGCCAACCGGTGCCATATTTCGCGGTGCGCCTGATCGCCGCGGCCGAGGACCCGCCGATCCACATCGGCAAATCGGCCTGCACCGGCTTGGGCGAGATCGAAGCGCCCGTCAGCCGGTAATGCACACCCTCGAAATCCACCTGGTCCTCGGTCCACAGCCGATGGATGATCTCCAGGCTCTCGTCCGTCTTCTTCCCGCGCGTCGCCGGATCAAGGTGCAGTGCCTGCCACTCCGGCCCGCGCGGGCTGCCGATGCCAAAACCCGGCAGCAACCGCCCCTCCGACAGCACATCGATCGTCGCGCATTGCTTGGCCAGCAGCACCGGATCGCGCATCGCCAGCGACACCACGTTGACGCCGAACTTGATCCGCCGTGTCCGCCCGGCAATCGCCGCCAACGCCGTCATGCACTCCAGGATCGGCTGGCGGCTGACCAGCCGATCGGTCTGCCACAGCGAGTCGATGCCGCCCGCCTCGCACAAATCCACCCAGCGCCAGAACACGGCCGGGCCGCTGAATGGAAACTCCATCAGCCCGAGGCCGACGGCGATGCTTCGTGCCATACGGCCCTCCGCTGCGGAAACTCACCAACCGACAGGCTACAGGCTGCCGCCCCGCCCGACCAGTAAGGGGTTTGCCAGGTTGCGCTATGCTGCCCGCGGACAGAACGGACTCTGCAGAACGGACCCGGATGATGGCCAACCCACCCAGAAGGATCGGCTTCGTGCTCGCCGCGACCGAGCACGGCACGATGATCCTCAATCGTTTCGACTACCGCCATTCCGACCAGGGCACCTATGGGGTCGGCCACCAACTGCTGCACAACGCCGTCTACGACCCGGCCGAGATCGGCAACGCCCTGCAGCTTCTCGCCGCCCGGCGAACCCATTTCGGCGACGGGGTGGTGGCGATCGACTGCGGCGCCAATATCGGCGTGCACACGCTGGAATGGGCGCGGTCGATGACCGGCTGGGGCTCGGTGGTCGCGATCGAAGCGCAGGAGCGCATCTTCTATGCCCTGGCCGGCAATATCGCGCTCAACAACTGCCTCAATGCGCGCGCAATCCTTGCCGCCGTCGGGGCAGCCGACGGGACAATGCGCATTCCCACCCCGGATTACCTCGCACCCGGAAGCTTCGGCAGCCTCGAGCTGAAACAGGCGGACGGCAACGAGTTCATTGGCCAGACCATCGACTACACGGAAGACGCGCTGACCGAGATCCGTACGCTCACAATCGACTCCTTCGATCTGACGCGGCTCGACCTGATCAAGATCGATGTCGAGGGCATGGAGCTTGAGGTCCTGGCAGGCGCCAAGCAAACCATCGCGCGCTGCCTGCCGATCATCATCGCCGAACGGTTGAAGACGAACCACGAGGTGCTGGTGGCGACGCTCGCCGCGTACGGTTATCGCGTGGTCTCGGGGCCGATGAATGTGTTCGCGATCCATCCGACCGATCCGACGATGGGGCAGGTAGTCGTCATGCGGCCCTGACCGCCGACCCCGCTCGGCGATGGCCAGCGGCAACGTCGTTGCTGCATGTTCGCGCCGCCCTCGCGCAGCACGCGGCAGGTACCCCGCCGATCCTCGACTTCGCCACCCGCGCTGCGCCGCGTCAGCTCCCGAGGTTGATCACCGCGACCCGCCGGTTCCGCGGCTCGGCCGTCTGATCCCCGGTCGGCACGAGCAGGCCTTCCTCACCCATGCCCACCGCCTCCAACCGAGCGGGATCGACCTTGAAGTTGGCCGCGAGATAGTTGCGCACGGCGGCGGCGCGGCGATCCGACAGTTCCTTGTTGTAGCCGGCGGACCCGACCGTATCGGTGTGACCCTCGATGCGGAAGCGATAAGGGGCCAGCGCGGGCTGAGTGAGCGCCTGGCCCAGTTGGTTCAACGTCTGCATCGCCGGGGCCGTGAGTTCGGCGGAACCCTTCGCGAACTGCACGTTCAGGTTCACCGACGGCGCCGCCTCGGTGGATGCAGTCGAGCTGTGCCCGGTCGAGCTGTGTGCGGTCGAGGCAGGTGCCGTCGGGCCAGGTGCGGTCGAGCCGGGCGTCGGATTGACCGCTCGGATGCCACGGCTGGGTCCGCTGGCCCCTGTGGGCGACAGTGACTTCACAATGTCGTTGGCGCTCGGATTGGCAGTCGGAGAGGTCTGGGCGTGCCCTGGACCGGGCAACGTGGCACCGACACCAAACAGTGCAAGCGACACAAGCAGTCGCAACGGCAAATGCATGACGCAACTCCCCCTGGATAGACCTATTCCCCGTCGCGGCGGGCCGTTGGACATAGCATTCCCCGATCGGTCGTCTAGCGCAATCTCCTCCGCACGATGCCGCGCACTGGAAACGATCACCCTTCCAAGATTTCGCGCCCCAAGATTTCGCGCCCCTGCGCGCATCCACGCAATCGATCCGACCGGCCGGCTCGTCACCAGTCCCGCAACAATCAGCCCCGCAACAGTCAGTCCTTCAACAGCACCACCGCCTCGACCTCCACCGAGATGTCACCTGGCAGGCTGCCCATGCCGACCGCCGAGCGTGCCGGCCGGCCGTTGTCGCCGAACACCGCGACAAACAGATCGGTGCAGCCGTTGATCACTTTCGGGTGTTCGGTGAAGCTCGGCACCGCGTTGACCATGCCGAGCACCTTCAGGATCAGGTCGACGCGATCCAGCGTGCCGGCGGCGGCGCGGATGTTGACCAGCAGGTTCAGGCCGCACAGCTTGGCGGCCTCATAGCCGAGCGTCGCATCCACCTCCGCGCCGACCTTGCCGGTGATCATTGATCCATCGGCACGGCGCGGCCCAACGCCCGACAGGAACAGCAGGTTCCCAGCCAGCCTGAACGGAACGTAATTGCCGATCGGCGCAGTGGGTGGCGGCAGGATCAATCCGAGAGCCGTAAGGCTTTGCTCGGCACTCATGGGCAGACCTCCTCTGTTGCAGCGCTTACCGTGCCCGTGTCTTTGCGCCCATGTCCAGGTTGCTCGCTGCGAGGATCATGGCGCGCGCACTTGCAGCGCCCCCGGCAGCCTCGTACCCGGTCCCATCGCCCGTCGGCGCCAGTCCGGGACCAGCCCCATAGGCATCAGGATAACAGCGGACTGGGACAAAACATTCTCCCCCACAGCACATCAAATGCCACTCCGCTACCGAAATGCGCTCGCCAAGCTGAAAGTCCGGTCTTGCGGCCGCCCTGCCCGTCCTCCTACCGTCACCCCGGGACGGCTTGAAACAACGGAGGCGAGAATGCGCAGGCAAACCTGGTGGCAGGCGTGCATGATAGCGGCGGGGCTCGCCTGCGGGGCAGCGCCCGCGATCGCCCAGAAATCGGCGGACACCCTGCGTTTCACCTCGCGCAATGCGATCCCGAACGTCGATTTCTATTACAACTCGTTGCGCGAGGGCTACGTCGTCCAGATCCACGCCCAGGACGGGCTGGTCTATCGCGACCCCGACACCTTCCAGATCAAGCCACTGCTCGCCGTGTCCTGGAAGCCGGTGGACGACACCACCATCGACTTCGAACTGCGCAAGGGCGTCACGTTCCACAACGGTGACAAGTTCAGCGCCGACGACGTGGTCTACACCATCAACGGCCTGCTGGCCGACAAGGACCTGGCGGTCCCCAGCAACTACCTGTTCCTCGCCGGCGCTGAGAAACTGGATGACTATCATGTGCGCATCAAGCTGAAGCGGGTGTTCCCGGCGGCGCTGCAATACATCGCGATGGTGCTGCCGATCTATCCGCAGGCGTATCGCGAGCGCGTCGGCCCCGACGGCTTCTCCAAGGCGCCGATAGGCACCGGGCCGTACAAGATCACCAAGGTCGACGGCGTCAACGAGATCGATATGGAGCGCTACGACGGCTATTACCCCGACAGCCCGAAGGGCAAGCCGGCGATCCGTTTCATCAAGATCCACGAGGTCGCCGACGCGGCAACCGAAATGGCCGAGTTGCTGGGCGGGCGCGCCGACTGGATCTGGGACTTCAGCCCCGACCAGTTCGACGCCGTCGCCGCCATGCCGACCCTGACCGCGCTGCGCGCCGAGACGATGCGCGTCGCCTACATGCAGATCGACGCCGCCGGGCGCACCGGGGCGGACAACCCGCTGACCAAGCAGAAGGTGCGCCAGGCGATCGCCTACGCACTGGATCGCGCGACCATGGCGAAGCAGCTCATGCAGGGCAATTCCCGCCCGCTGGACGCGCCGTGCTTCCCCACCCAGTTCGGCTGCGACCAGGCCGCCGCGGTGCACTACCCCTATGACCCGGCAAAGGCCAAGCAGTTGCTCGCCGAGGCCGGCTATCCAAACGGCTTCGACACCACGCTGGTGTCCTACATCCTGTCGCAATGGGAAGGTGCCATCCAGGGCTACCTGCAGGCGGTCGGCATCCGCGCCCATATCAACCACCTGCAGGTCGCCGCGGTGATCCAGCAGGTGCAAGCCGGCAAGACGCCGATCAACATCGGAAGCTGGGGCAGCTACTCCATCAACGACGTCTCGGCCTTCTTCCCTTACTGGTTCACCGGCTCGGCCAGCGACTACATGCGCGATCCGGAGGTCGAAAAGCTGGTGACTCAGGGTGGCGCCGTGAGCGATCCGGATCAGCGCCGCAAGGCCTACAGCGAGGCGATCAAGCTGATCACCGAGCAGGCGGAATTCGTGCCGCTGTTCACCTACGTGAAGACCTACGGCTTCTCCCGCCAGCTAAGCTTCAAGCCGTTTCCGGACGAATTGCCGCGGTTCTATCTGTCGAGCTGGAAGTAATCTTCGCCGAGAGCGCTCGCCGATACGCGAACGACCGGCGCGGGGTGGATAGCCGGCTCAGGACCGACCATGGGAGTACAACATCGGCGGGCAGAGCGCCCCTATGCGCCGCCAAGTCCGTGTGCCGCCAAGTCGGTGTGCCAGGTCACGCCGCTGACAGCACTGGTCCGTCCGCCAGCGCCGGGATGCGCAGCGGCGTGGGTGCCGGCGCGCCCTCGTGCGCGACCACGGGTTCGCGTATCATGTAGCCGCGGCCCCAGATCGTGCCGATCATGTTGTCGGCACCGGCCTGCGCCAGCTTCTTGCGCAGCTTGCAGACGAACACGTCGATGATCTTCATCTCCGGTTCATCCATGCCGCCATAAAGGTGATTGAGGAACGCTTCTTTGGTAAGCACCATGCCCTTGCGCAGCACCAGCAGTTCGAGAATGGAATATTCCTTGCCGGTCAACGGCACCATCCGGCCCTCGACGGTGACCTCGCGGCTGTCCATGTTGAGCCGCAGCGGCCCGATATACAGGGTGGACTGGCTGAAGCCCTTGCTGCGCCGGACAATGGCCTGAATGCGGGCGAGCAGCTCCGCGCGATCAAACGGCTTGGTGATGAAGTCGTCGGCGCCGAGGCCGAGGCCTTTGACCTTGGCGGCCGGGCGGGTCAAGCCGGACAGAATCAGAACGGGGGTGTCGTTGCGCCCGATGCGCAGGCGGCGGACCACCTCGAATCCCTCGATGTCCGGCAGCATCAGGTCCAGGATGACAATGTCGTAGTCATAGTGGCGGGCGAGTTCCAGGGCTTCCTCGCCGGTATCGACGTGGTTCACCACGGCACCGCTCGACTTTAGCATCAGCGCGACACCTCGTGCCGCGGTGATGTCGTCTTCCACAAGAAGGACGCGCATTGACGGTTCTCCGGTGTTGGGGATTATAGATACCACTATTGCGTGTATTGTCCATAGTTCTTTCACTAAATAGGTGCATTTTGTTCGGAAATTCTTTGAAAACTTGTAGACTTCAAGAACATACAACCGAGTTCATCACGCCTAATGCAATGGTCTCAATGCACGAAACATCTCTCATGGAAAAACTCCAAGGCTGCCGGGCGGCGGTGGCCGACCTCCTGCCAACGTGCATCCAGGGGACGCTCACTGGCGTCAGCGGCCTCGCGGTGGAGATCGCCGGGCTCGCTGGGGTAACCTCGGTCGGTGACCGCATTGGCTTGTCCGCCCGGGACAACCGCCCTGTTCTGGCGGAAATCGTCGGTTTTCGCGGCGGTCTCGCGCAGGCACTGCCATTCGGCGCCGCCGACGGGCTCGGCCCGGGCGGCCGGGCCGTCGTGCTGGGCTACGGGGGTACCCTGGCCGTCGCCAACTCCTGGCTTGGCCGCGTGATCGATCCGCTCGGTGCTCCGCTGGACGACCGTGGCCGGTTGGCGCTCGGCCCGGTCCGGCGCGTGGTTCGCGCCGCTCCTCCGCCGGCAACCGCGCGCGCCAGGCTCGGGCCACGGATCGACCTTGGCGTCCGCGCAGTCGACCTGTTCGCCACCTGCCGACAGGGTCAGCGCCTCGGCCTGTTCGCGGGATCCGGCGTCGGCAAGTCGACCCTGCTTGGCATGCTGGCCCGCCAGGCGGTCTGCGACGTGGCCGTCCTCGCCCTGGTCGGCGAGCGCGGACGGGAGGTCCGCGAATTCATCGAAGATGATCTCGGCGCCGACGGCCTGGCACGATCCGTGGTGGTGGTTGCCACGTCCGACACCTCGCCGCTGCTGCGTCGGCAGGCCGCCTACGCCGCGATGACCGTCGCCGAGCACTTCCGCGACCAGGGCAAGTCCGTCCTGCTCATGATGGACAGCGTCACCCGCTTCTGCCTCGCGCTGCGCGAGATCGGGCTTGCCGCCGGGGAACCGCCGGCCACGCGCGGCTATCCGCCCAGCACGTTCGCGGAACTGCCGCGGTTGCTGGAGCGCGCCGGACCGGGGCTGGAACGAGCCGACGGCACGGCGGGCCACATCACCGCGCTGTTCAACGTTCTGGTCGAGGGCGACGATCAAAACGAGCCTGTCGCCGACGCGGTGCGCGGCACGCTGGACGGGCACATCGTGCTGGACCGGCGCATCGCCGAGGGCGGCCGCTACCCGGCGGTGGACGTGCTGCGCTCGTTGTCGCGCGCCGTGCCCGGCTGCAACAGCGCCGAGGAGAACGCATTGGTCCGCCGCGCCCGCGCCATTCTGGCCACCTGGGCCGATATGGCCGATCTGGTTCGCCTCGGGGCCTATCGGGCCGGCACCGACCCGGTGGTCGACGAAGCGGTTGCGCTGGCGCCACGCATCGAGGCGCTGTTGGTTCAGGACAAACAGGAGCACAGCCTGCTGGCGGCAAGCTTCGCCGCTCTGCGCGCAACGTTGGCGCCACGCTGACATGGCCCGCGAACCGCTGGGCACATTGCTACGCTTGCGCCGGCTAGAGGTGCAGGACCGGATACGTGCCCTGGCAACCGCGATCCGGGCCGAGGAATCAGCCCACTTGGCCCGCACGGCGTGCGCCAAATCGATCGCACGGGAGACCTTGGCGGCGCGGTCCCTCGCCGAGCGTGACGCCACGCTGGCCGGCTTTGCCGCTTGGCGCGTGCGCGCCGTGCAGGCCCTGCGGGCGGCCGAGGCACAGGCCAACCAGGCTGCAAATGAGACGCAAGCGGCGCGCGCCGCGCTTGGCGATGCACGCGGCGCGATGCGTGCCGTGGAGCTGGCACTGGAACGACGCAAGCTCGCCACCGAACAGGCGGCGCAGCGATCGGCGCAGCACGCGCTGGATGATGCGACGCGCCGGCAGGGCAGCGCCGATCGCCGCCAGGCAATCGGGTCAACCGAGTGACGGCCAGGGCTTTCCCTTAAAACCCTTCCTTTGGCACTAATATGATCGACCAAGCCACATCGATATCAAGTGCACTTTATCGATCCTTGCACGATGTTCTGTGTCTGACCGCAAATGCAGACCATAGTTAGGAAGGCAATGTGAGTGACCCAGAGGCATCTGTGCCATCATATGCCGAGCAGGTGAGACGCATCGACGTACAGCTACGCAGCCGTTTTCCGCATCTCCCGACACGCATCTATGACGTGCATCCCTTTGGCTATGTAATCGTGTTCGATGCCGAACTGCTGGATGCGCAAAAGATCGAGAAAGAGTTCGACGGACAGATTCGCTGGCTTACCGTCCCAGTACGGATTTCCAACGATAGACCACCGGCATACCGGAGGGAGCTGGCACCTATTCAGGATAGCGAGCTTGCCCACGACTTCGCGGGCATGTCGCTGTCGACATTTGCATTCGAGAATCTCGTCGCAGCCCGCTTTCCGGAATTGTCAGTCATCGGCAGCCGGCTTGTCTCCGGCGCGGCTCAGACCATCGAGTTGCTGATCGGGCAGGGGACGGATGCGCGGTTGCAGCAGCGCGTATTGACGTTCTGCCAAGCCCTGGGTCTCCCGTGTATATTCCATCTGATCGAGGACGCTGGTCCTGCCCGGATCGCTTCTATCCCCTTGGTGATGGACCCGCTGAAAGTCGTGGCCACAAGGTCCAGAGGTCGGTCGATGTGTCGGCTAGCACTCCCGGCTACCCCGGCCGCGCGCGTGAGTTTGCACGCGCGCGAGTTCGTCGCGGCACGCTTGCTCGAGTTCGGGAAGATCTTCCCGGACTAGCTTCCACATGACAGGCGCGGAGACGTTCTCGTAGTCATGGCGCAGCACGTTGCCGATGCCGGCGACCTTCGGCCACGGAATTTCCGGGTGCCTGGCCTTAACCTCGTCGGGCAGGCGGCGGCTGGCCTCCGAGATGATTTCGACGCCGCGCTCGATCGCCCATTGCTTCTCCCAATCGGCCTTGAAGGATTCGAGCGAAATATCTCCTAGCAGGCCACGGACGCGCTCGATCGCATCAACAATATCAGTGAGATATGGAGAGGCCGTGCTCTCGGCCATCAGAACACAGGCACGGCGGTTGCTTCAATCCGCGCCCGCAGCACCCTATGGATGCTGTCACGGGTCATGATGTCGGTCTTGCGGCCGAGTATCCTGGTCGCAGCGTGCTTCACGTCCATCAGCTCGAACAGGCCGAACTTCCCCTCTTCGTAATCGAAGAACAGATCAACGTCGAAGTCGTCGCGCGCGTCGCCTCGCGCGGTCGAGCCGAACAGGTAAAGGTGCTGCACGCCGAGCCGCTTGAGCTCAGCCTCGTGCTCCCTAAGTCGGGCTATGGCTTCAGTCCGTTCCATTGGAGCAGTGTAGCACGATCGGGCGTTTCTTTCGAACTGTTGTGGACGCGGCTCAACCGCGTTTCGGCGTCTGCAGCCGGACCACATTCGACGATCGTCGTGGCCGGCCGCGCAGGTGGGTCAGCATTGCCTGCATCTCGCGGATGGTGAATGGCTTGCGCAGCATGCCGCTGATCGGGTTGGCGGCACTCACCGAAGGATCTGCCATCTCGGCATAACCGGTGATGAGAACGATGGGCACGTCGATGTCCAGTTCCTGCACAGCGGCGGCAACCTGCAAGCCATTCATCCCCGGCATCGCGTAGTCGACAATCAGAATATCCACGCCGGACCCGGCGTCCGACAGCAGCGCAAGCGCCGCTGCGCCGTCGTCTGCCCCCATTACCTCGCACCCGAGATCCCGCAGCATTTCCACGGTGACCTCGCGCACTGCCGCATCGTCATCCACGACCAGCGCCACAGTTGGCGCGATCGGCCGGCCAAACGGAGCGGCGTTGGATTTGCCGCGCGCCGTTGCCACTTCCTCGACGGCGCGCGGCAGCAGGATGGTGACCTCCGTGCCACGATTTGGCGCGCTCGACAGCCGCACGGTTCCGCCGGACTGGCGCGCCAGACCGTAGACCTCGACTCAGTCCGAGGCCGGAGCCCTCGGGTCCCTTGGTGGTAAAGAACGGTTCGAACGCGCGGCGCTGCACCTCCGGCGTCATTCCGCTTCCGGTATCGATGACGCTCAATCGGATATACTCGCCGGGCGCGATATCGCCCGCGCCGCCTTGGCTTCCAACGGCAGCTTCGTTTGCCGTGAGGATCGTGATCCGGCCGCCGTCAGGCATCGCGTCGCGCGCGTTCAGGCACAGATTCAGGATCGCTGCCTCGACCTGGCCGGGATCCACCAGCGCGGGCTGCAAATCCGCTGCAAGGTCGGTGACAATCTGGATCCGGCGGCCAATCGCGCCAGTGGCCAGCGCGACCACCTCCGCGATCAGGCGATTGAGATCGGTCGGCTGTGCGGCCAGCCGCTGGCGGCGCGCGAAGGCGAGCAGGCGCGCGGTCAACTGGGCGCCGCGTTGCACGGCACCGGTGGCACGCTCGATCAGCGCCTGCATTCGCTCCTGATCCGTGGCGCGGCCACTGGCGACGCGCCGCTCCATGAGCTCAAGGTTGCCCAGAATGGTCGCCAGCAGATTGTTGAAGTCGTGTGCGATGCCACCGGCGAGTTGCCCGACCGCCTGCAGCTTCTGCGCCTGGTGCAGCGCAACCTCGGTCCGTTCGCGCTCGGTGACCGCCACCTGCAGCCGGTTGTTCGACTCCGAAAGTTCCTTGGTGCGCTCGGTCACCAGAGCTTCCAGCAACTCCGCCTGATGCTCGCGCTCAAGCTCGCGCGCGTGCAACGCCGCCGCCATCGCATTGAACGAAATCGCCAGCGCACCAAATTCCGAACGCTGCTCGCCGACATCCGCGCGCGCCGACAGATCACCTTCGCGCCACCGGCGCGCGGCCGCCAGCAGGCGTTCCGTCGGACCGATGATGAAGCGGCGTGCGGCGAGCATGGTGAGAACCAGCGCCAGGGCTGCCGACAGGGCCGCGAACTCGATTTCACGTCGGCTTGCCTTGTCGATGTCCGCGGTCATGTCGGGCGGAAAGAATGCAGCAACGATCGCCAGCCCCTGCGGGGGCAGCGTGGCAGGGATGTAGGCAATCAGGCGTTGCCTGCCGTCGTAACTCTGAATGGTTGCGATGCCCGCGGCATCCCGCCGGATCAGGGCGAGTGTCGCGGGCTGCACCTTCCGATTCGGATTTCCCCCGAGGCCACGCAGGCCCCCAAGCATATTGCCGTCACGATCAATGATCGCCAGGCTGGCGTTGGCCAGTAGCTTGCTGCGATTGAAGCGCAGTTCCGCGAGGTGGCGATTAAGCCAGTCGAGGTCCAACGCCACCACGACCACGACAAATGGATCACTGCTGGAAATGGATCCCGCTTGCCCGGGAAGCGAAGACATCGGCAACCCCATCGGCAGGAACGGCCCGTCGATGCCCGCCATCGTGGTATACGTGCCGATGCGAAACGCGTTGGCGCTGAGCAGATCCGCGATCCATTCCGGCCTCGGCGCACTCGCGCTGGCCAAATTCGGGTCGGACGCGCAAACCGCGCGCCCCATCCCGTTGTACAGGGCAATGAATTTATAGGCCGGCAGGTCGTGCCGCAGGGTCGCCATCTGCTCGGAGCATGTCGGGTCCAGCGCCACCAGCTTGGCAAATTGGCCGGTTGCGGAGGCAAGCTGGCGGGCGCCCTCGACGATGCTGACCAAATCACCCTTGACCAGATCCGCCTGCCGCATCGCCAGTTCGCCAAGCTGGCCGGCCCGCTCCTGCCGAAGATCGATCTGCACAAACAGTTGCGCCGCGATCATCGGCAACAGACAGACCAGGATCAGCAGCAATAGCCGCAATGGCAGGCCCGTGCCGTGGTCGTGGCTGCGTCGGGCCGTGGCGCGAACAGTCGTCGGCTCGCCGGACTGCGGGTCGATCGCGGCACGATCCGGTGTGGCGCTGCCGTGGTCCACGTCCAATTCAATCCTCCCGGCCAATTCAATCATCCCCCCGCCGACGCATCGCGTGAGCCGGCGGTGCTAGCTCACAGGACGATCTCGCGCCGGCTTGGGTATGCCGACGGACGACTGAATATGGCACTGCGCGAGAAACGGCACGAAATGCTCGAGGTCCGGGGTCGGCAGATCCTTCACCTTTGCCGCGTCGTCGCAACGCCGCAGCAGCACCGCGGTTTCCGCATACGGCTCGGCACGGAATGCCGCGACTTCCGGCGGCGACATCGGTCCGCCTTGCAGGCTGAGGCTGAGCACGCTGTCGGGCGACAGCAGACCAAAATAATCCGGCTCGATCGCGCACAGATACCGCTTGGCCGCCACATGCAGGCGGACCGGTTCCGTCACGTCCGCCGGGAAAAATCGCACCAGAAACGCGTGCCCGAGCATTTCATGCCGGTCGTCAAGCCCGTCAGCGGCGGGGTTGTCACCCAAGCCGTGCACCATGTGCCCGATGTCATGCAGCAGCGCCGCGGCGATCAGTGCCGGCCCGCCGCCCGATCGCTCGACGAACAGCGCAGACTGCAGCGCGTGCTGCAATTGCGATACGTCGTGCAGCCCATAGCGGTGCTGGCCTTTGTCCGCCATGAGCGACATCAGCCACTCGATCGACCCCACCATCCAGTGCCCCGTCCGGTTACGCCATCGGAATGCCCCATCGGAGTGTCCAAAGGGGATGCCAAACTAGCATCTGCCATCGGCAAAGCAAAATGGATTGCGGGCATCCGCGATAAGTGGTTGCACACCACGCAGATGACAGGACACTTACCGAAGGGAAGCCCACATGCTTGACCAGACGCTTGGCTGCCTGGTGCGGGATGCCGCAGCGACGCGGCCGCTATATGCGATCCGGCCGCCGGAATTGGCGGGCTTCCTTGATGGACTTCAGCCAGCCCAGGCCAGCTTCGTGCGCCAATCCGGATTTGTTGCATCAGCGCAAGAATTGATGTTGTTGCCGGGGCTGGGGCTGCCGGGACAGGACGGTGTCGTCGGCGCCGTGCTCGGGCTCGGTGAGGATCAGTCGGCCAATGCCTTCGGCAATCTGGCTTTTCGACTGCCCGAAGCGGTGCCATGGCATCTGGAACTCACCGAGGCGGCGCACGAAACCGCGGTCCTCGGCTTCTGTTTGGGTGCCTATCGCTTTGCCAGTTTGAAGCAGTCCACCGAACGCAAGCCGGCACAACTGTTGATCCCGGCACAACCCGGGCGCGCGCAGACCGAGGCGCGCGCAATCTGGATGGTGCGTGATCTGATCAACACGCCGGCCAACCTGCTCGGCCCGGTGGAACTGGCGGATTGCGTCGTGGCGCTCGGCCGGCGTTACGACGCCGCCGTCACGATCCATGAAGGGGCGGCGCTCGACGCGGACTATCCGACGGTTGCCGCGGTGGGCCGCGGTTCTGCGCGCCCTCCACGTGTGGCTTGCCTGCATTGGGCGGGCAGCGCCGCGCCGCCGGACGCACCGCTTTTGTCGCTGTGCGGCAAGGGCGTCTGCTTCGACACCGGCGGCTATGACCTGAAGCCATCCGCCGGGATGCTCCGGATGAAGAAGGATATGGGCGGTGCTGCCACGATGCTGGGCCTTGCCCGGCTGGTGATGGAGGCTGACCTGCCGCTGCGGCTGGCGCTGCGTGTCGGCTGCGTGGAGAATTCCGTATCCGGAACGGCGATGCGGCCGCTCGATGTGATACGTACCCGAAGTGGGCGCACGGTCGAGGTGGGCAATACCGACGCCGAGGGGCGGCTGGTGCTGTGCGATCTGCTCGATGATGCCTGCGCGGAAACGCCGGCGCTGCTGATCGACGCCGCCACGCTGACCGGCGCGGCGCGGGTGGCGCTTGGACCGGATTTGCCAGCGCTGTTCTGCAACGATGATGATTGGGCGGCGAATTTGTTGCGCGCCGGCGAAACCCGTCACGATCCGATGTGGCGCCTGCCGCTGTGGTCCGGCTACGCCGCATGGCTGAACAGTCCGATCGCCGATCTGAACAATGTGTCCGGGAAGCCACATGCCGGCGCGATTGTCGCGGCGTTGTTCCTCCAACGGTTTGTTACCGCCGGCACGAAATGGGCACATCTCGATCTCTATGCCTGGAATGATCAAACGCGCCCCGGACGTCCCGAAGGTGGTGAAGCGCAAACGATCCGCGGGTTGTTCACGGCGATCCACGATCATTTCGTGCACGCTGGACTTGCTGGTTCCGTCAGGCCCACGTGACGGGCGGGGAATTGACGCTCGATCCGCTCGGTGGCTCCTGCTGCCGAAATGTCTTGCATTCTGTCACAGAAACGACGTAGGACGCCTGTCGTACCAGCTGACCACATTCCAACTCGCGGACAAACCGCGGGCGGTCCGCTGGCATCAAGAAAGGGTTGACCATGGCAGTTCCTCCAACACCCGACCAACTGGTAGGGATCTTGAAGCACACGACCGTCACACTGGTCCGCCGCGACGGGGCCGATCTGTCGGCGCGCCAACTGGCCGTCTTTCTGACCTGCTATCTGATGGACGCCGGCCACACGGTCCGCGGTCTGGCCGCCGACCTTAAGGTCTCCAAGCCAGCAATCACGCGCGCGCTCGACCGCCTGGGCGAACTCGACTTCGCGCGCCGCAAGGTCGATCCGGCCGACCGCCGCAGCGTGCTGGTGCAGCGTACCGTAAAAGGCGCGGCCTTTCTGCGGGACCTGCGCTCGATCCTGTCGGAAGCGGCCACGGCCGCACGCAAGGGGCAGACCGCCACGCACGAGCCTGCCAAGCGCGCCGCCCGCGGTTGACGCAAGCGGCTGACTCCCACGGCTGACGCAGCAGGCTGACGTACTGGGCTGACGACCGTGGACTGCCCCGGCGGGTCATACGCCGGGTGCCCTGGTTCTTATTCAGGCGTTGGTGCTGCCGCGTGCAGCAGGCCGGCGGCCCGCAAATCTGTCCAAAGTGCTGCGGGAATCGCGTGGTTCATCAACGCCAGATTCCCGGTAAATTCGGCCGCCGAACGAGGCCCCGGGATGATCGCGGCAACTTGTGGATGCGCCAGCGGGAATTGTAGCGCCGCCGCGGCCAACGGCACGGCGTGACGGTCGCACACCGCGCGGATCGCGTTGACGCGGCTGACCACGTCCGGCGGTGCAGCCGCATAGTTCCAGGTGTCACGACCCGCCAGGATGCCCGAGTTCAGCGGTCCGCCAACCACGATCGAGGTGCCGCGCTCAGCGCATAGCGGCAGCAGGTCGTCCAGTGGCGCCTGCTCCAGCAACGTGTAGCGTCCGGCGAGCAGAAATACGTCCCAGTCGGCGAACGTAAGGGCTTCCATCAGCACCTCCCGCTCGTTCACGCCGATACCGATCGCACTGACCACGCCTGAGCGCTTCAACTCGTCCAGCGCGCGATAGCCGCTGTCCTTCAAGATCCGCATATGGGCGGCGTGCGTTTCGGCGCCGTGCTGATACACGCCGATATCGTGAACATACAGGATGTCGATCTTGGCCAGCCCAAGACGCTGGTAGCTGTCCTCCACCGAACGCATGACGCCGTCGTAGCTGTAGTCGTAGATCACCTCGAAGGGCATCGGTGCCATGCGGCCGTCGGTCGCTCCATTGGGCGCTTCGCCGGGCTGTCGGCGTGGGCGCAGCAGTCGGCCGACCTTGGTTGACAGCACCCATTCGTCACGCGGCTGGTCGCGCAGCGCGTCCCCGACGCGACGTTCGGCCGCGCCCACGCCATAGAACGGCGCCGTATCGACGTAGCGCACGCCGGCGTCCCAGGCCGCGCGCACCATCGCCTCGCCCTCGGCCTGGGTCACCTTGATCCGGCTGCCGCCCATCGTCGCGGTTCCAAGGCCCAGCTCGGTGACTTCCAGGTCGGTTCGTCCGATCCGTCGCTTTTTCCACATGGCGGCTGTTCCCTCTGAAAAGGCCCACCGCGCAGCATACAGCATCGGACCGGTTGCACCCACATGCGCGCCCATCTACCAAGCGCCGCCGGGTGAACCGGTCGCGCGCCCATCGGGTGCCTCGGCCCGTTCTGGCAGGAACGGCTGGTGCGCCAGATAGATATCTATCCGGAATATCACGCGCGAGATGATTTCGTCGGCGACACCCACCGGAGCAACGCGGCCATGCGGTGAACAACACAGGCCAGGGGCTGATTTGATCAGACACAGGCGGCAGAGAATTCCGACACCTCGCCCGCTTCCCGAAGCGGTTCGGATCCCGCTTGGGTGCCGACCTCGCGATTCAACGAGGCCATGACGAAGTCGATGAACTTCCTCACCTTCGCCGGCACGTAGTTCCTCGATACATAATACACATACAGGGGGAATCGCTCATCGGGCCAGTCGGGAAAAAGGTTGACCAACGCCCCGGCGCGCAGGTGCTGCTCAAGCCCAAGATTTATGACCTGGGCGATCCCGAGCCCAGCGAGGCAGACGCCAAGCTTCGTGCCGGAATCCGTAACCGTCAGCCGTCCATTCACAGCGACAGACACCATCTCGTTGCCTCGCCGGAACTCCCAGTCGAAGGGGCGGCCGGTGGCGGTGTCGATGGCGTGGATGCACTCGTGGCCCTCGCTCGCGAGATCGTCCGGGTGCCTCGGCTTGCCGTGGCGGGCGATGTAGGCTGGTGAAGCAACGGTCAGGATGCGTGCGTCGAGCAGGCGGCGGGAGATCAGCGCCGAGGGGGACGGCTCGCCGAACCGGATCGCCAGATCGAAGCCGTCGCTGACAAGATCTCCGATCCGGCCACGGGTTTCGAGGCGCAGCTCCATCATTGGGTTGCATAACAGGAACTCGCTGAGCTTCGGAGCGAGCACCATGCGCGAGAACAGCGGGTCGACGTTGACCCTGAGGCGTCCACGGACCAAATCCCGCGATCTGGAGGTTTCCGCCGCGGCCTCGCCGATCCCGGCCAGGTGCCGAACGACCCGCTCGTAGAGGCCCCGCCCCTCGTCGGTCAGGGTCACCGCGCGGCTCGTTCGGTCCAGCAGTCTGGCGCCAAGGCGGGCCTCGAGCTTCGCGATCGCACGGCTGACGCCGGACTGCGTCATGCCCAGGCGTTCGGCGGCGCGGCCGAAGCTGCTTGCGTCGGCAACCGCAACGAGAACCATGAGACCGCCGACAAGTCTGCCGTCAATCTCGTCCATGACTGATGTCTCCCAGTCATTCAAGCGATGACACCCGAACGATGGCACCAGGTTTCTGCTTAGGCCACTATCGGCACAGGCAATCGGGATTGGAAGTCAAAGTCGACAGAAGGCAGAGACATCACCTGTACAAGCACAAGAGCCTTTCGGTGCCGCCGGGGCACACCCCCGTATCGCACGGAAACATCGACCGCTCTGCCTGCTTCCGAAAGCCCCAGACGCAGCCGCGAACCTGCAGCCGGTCAGCCGCGGACCCCGCCCGCCAGACACACCCCGCAAAGGAGAATTGCCATGGAACGCAGCACAGCCAGCGCCCTGCCCGCGATCGAAGCCTACCTTGACCTTATGTACGACGCCGACAACTCGCAATTTCCCAAGGTCTTCCATGAGCTTTGCCAGGTCCACGGCATGCGGGATGGCAAGCTGATGGCATGGTCGGCTGCTGAATTCCGGAAACTTGTGCAGAGCCGTCCGTCCCCGGCCTCGACCGGATCCCCTCGCCATCAGGAGATCATTCGCGTGGATGAGATCTCGCCCGACGTGGCCGCGGCCAAGGTGCGGGTCAGGATCGGGCAGACCTGTTTCTTGGACCACCTGATCCTCCACAGGATCGACGGGACATGGCTCGTCACGTCGAAGGCATTCCACGTCGAGCAGGTTCTGCCGCCGGGATCATAGTCCAGCGCGCGGCTGACCGGCATACGCCGGTCAGCCGCCCGCGACCCGGGGCTTGAGGGAATTTGCCCTGCGCGCGTCCCCCTTGGCACACGGCCCGCTCCCGGACGATCATGGCGTTCGACCGTCATCAAACTCTGGGGAGTAAGCGCCACATGCGGATCACCGCAGTCCGGGTCCTTGAAGTGCGCGGAGCGATGCAAACCGACGGCCCGTTCTGGGAAGAACGGCTGGTGCGGCCGATCGATATCTACCCGGAATATCGCCTGCGCGATGATTTCGAAGGCGGCATCCAGACCGACACCACGCACTTCGCCCTGGTGCAGTATTTCACCCGCATCGAGACTGATGCCGGCCTCATCGGCATCGCCGGCCCGCTGCCCGAGATGGTGGCAACCTTCGTCGCCAAGCGGCTGCGGCCGATCCTGCTCGGCCAGGACCCGATCGCGCATGAAAAGCTGTGGGATCAGATGCACCGCATCATGGTGCACGGGCGCCAAGGCGACGCGATGCTGGCGATCAGCGCGATCGATTGCGCGCTGTGGGACCTTAAGGGCCGCTGGCTCGACCAGCCGGTGTATCGCCTGATCGGCGGCCCCACGCGCGATCAGATGCCCTGCTACGCGTCCATGCTTGGCTTCGCCGTACGCGATCTCGGCCGCGTCCGGGCGCGCGCCGCGGAGTACCAGGCGCTCGGCTACCGCGCGCAGAAATGGTTCTTCCGTCACGGGCCGATGAGCGGGCCGCAGGGGATGCGCGACAACGTCGCCCTGGTCCGCACGCTGCGCGAGACGCTCGGCGACGAAGCCGACATCATGCTGGATTGCTGGCAGTCGTTCGACCCGATCTATGCGATCGAACTGGCCGAGCGCATCGTGGAGTACCGCCCGCGCTGGCTGGAAGAATGCGTGATGCCGGACCGCATCGACAGCTACCGCAAGGTCAAGGACGGCACCTCAATCCCGCTATCCGGTGCCGAGCACGAATACACGCGCTGGGGTTTCAAGCGGTTCATCGACGCCGACGCGCTGGATATCCTGCAGCCGGACATATACTGGGCCGGCGGGCTGAGCGAGACGCTGAAGATCGCCGCCTATGCCTCGGTGCACGACCTGATGGTGATCCCGCACGGCCATTCGACGCCGGTCAACCTGCATTTCTCGCTGGCGCAATCGCCGCTGCTGACGCCGTTGCAGGAATATCTGGTGAAGTGGAACACCATCAACCAGCACTTCCTGGCGCATCCGGTTGTGCCGGATGGCGGGGTGCTGCGTCCGCCAAGCCACCCCGGACTGGGCATGGATCTCGACCCCGGCAAGATCGAGCGGCAGACGGAGGTGATGGTCTGAGGCGCCCAACGAAGATCACCGCGGAGCGCGCGGAAACGGCTTACGTCGCATGGCGGCATCGCCCGGACTGCGCACCTCGCCCGCGCTGGCAGGAAAAGTCGGGACACGCAGCGTGGCGGGTGAGGGTGCGCGCAGCCGCCCCATTTTCCAACTCATATTGCGCTCGTTCGTTGCCAAAAACGATCTCGGACAAACCGCGCCGAGATCATGACTCTCCTCAACCAAAGGAACCCTTGATGGAGTGGCTTCAGTATACGTCCTACGTCCTCGGCGGTGCCTTCCTCACGAACGCCGTTCCGCATTTTGTCAGCGGCGTGATGGGGCGGCCGTTTCAAAGCCCCTTCGCGAAACCGCCTGGCAAGGGCCTGTCCTCTTCGACGGTGAACGTGCTTTGGGGCTTTCTCAACGCCGTCGTCGGATATCTTCTCATATACCGCATGCCAAAGCTTCGATCCGCGCTCGGCGGCCGACGTCGCTGCTTTGGGATCGGGCGTTCTTCTGATGGGCATCATGCTGGCGCGCACGTTTGGCCGACTGCACGGCGGCACCCCCCGGAAGGCGCACGAGCCGTAGCGATGCCGTTTCAGCGCGCATTCCCGCGGCCTGCTTTGGCGAACTGCTTTGCGGGCGATGCCGGGCCGTAGCTCCCCCGCCCAGCGCCCCGCGCCCTTCCCCCCGTCACCCAGTGTGCTAAAGCCCGCGCCCCATGCGCCATTTCCTGGACTTCGAGAAACCGATCGCCGAGCTGGAAAGCAAGATCGAGGAACTCCGGCGCATGTCGGAGCCCGACGGCATAAATATCGCCGAGGAAGTATCGCGCCTCTCCGAAAAGGCCGATCGCCAATTGCGCACGACCTACGCCAGGTTGACCGCCTGGCAGAAGACCCAGGTCGCGCGCCACCCCGACCGACCCAGGGCTCTATCCTACATAGCTGCGCTGATCACCGAATTCACCCCGCTCGCCGGCGACCGCGCGTTCGCCGACGATGCCGCGGTAATCGGCGGCATGGGCCGGTTTCGCGGCCGATCGGTGGTCGTGTTGGCCACCGAGAAAGGTTCCGACACCAACTCCCGCATAAAGCACAATTTCGGCATGGCACGGCCCGAGGGCTACCGCAAGGCGCGCCGCCTGATCGAGTTGGCCGGCCGGTTCGGCCTGCCGCTGCTGAGCTTCGTCGATACCTCCGGCGCTTACCCTGGGATCGACGCCGAGGCGCGGGGCCAGGCGGAGGCGATCGCTCGCTCAATCGAGGCCTGCCTGGAAGCCCCGGTTCCCGTCATCGCCACCATCATCGGCGAGGGCGGTTCCGGTGGCGCCATCGCATTGGCCGCCGGTGACTGTGTGCTGATGCTGGAGCATGCGATTTATTCCGTGATCCCGCCGGAGGGCTGCGCGGCCATCCTGTGGCGCGACCAGGCGCAGGCGGCGACCGCAGCGGAGGCGCTGCGGCTCACCGCCGACGATCTGAAGCGGATGCGCCTGATCGACACGGTAATACCCGAACCGCTGGGCGGGGCGCAACGCGACCCTGCCGCCGCGATCGCCGCGGTCGGCGATGCGCTGGTTGGCGCCCTGGCACCGCTCCTCGGTCTGGACGGCGCGGTCCTGCGCGCACGCCGGCGAGAGAAGTTCCTGGACATGGGGCGGGAAGGGATCGGGTAATCCGGGGGGTAGGGGGAGGGATCGGCGCCAGCGGCCCGCCCTGACGCCGACGGTTCAAACCCGGCCACAACACCGAAGGGGGTGAATTTCCCGCCGCATCGCTCTAACCTCCCACCGACCGGTCCGCGTTCCAGGCCCGCCCGGAGGTACGTCCCAATGAACGACACCACACCCGCCCTGCGCCAGCACTTCTACGACCAGCTCGGCCCGCACAACCTCGCCCCGCTGTGGGAGCGTCTGCACACCCTGGTGACCCGCGCGCCGACCACGCCGGCCATCCCGGTACTGTGGGACTACGACAACGTCGTGCGCCCCTACCTGATGCAGGCCGGCAGCCTGATCACCGCGAAGGAGGCCGAGCGCCGCGTGCTGATCCTGGAGAACCCCGGGCTGCAAGGTCACACCTCGGTCACTCACGCGCTGTTCGCCGGCATGCAACTCATCCTTCCCGGCGAGGTCGCGCCCGCCCACCGCCACGCCCAGTCCGCGTTGCGCTTCGTCATCGAGGGGCGCGGCGCCTACACCGCGGTGGAAGGCGAACGCGCGCTGATGGAGCCAGGCGACTTCATCATCACGCCAAGCTGGACCTGGCACGATCACGGCAACGAGGCCGACGCGCCAGTGGTATGGCTGGACGGGTTGGACATCCCGATCATCCGCCTGTTGGACGTCAGCTTCGCCGAGCCGGCCAACGCCGAAAGCCAGGCCGAGACCCGCCCGCAAGGCGACAGCTTGGCCCGATACGGTGCCAACATGCTGCCGGTCGACTGGAAGCCGACCACGAAGAGCTCCCCGGTGTTCGCCTATCCCTACGCCCGCACGCGCGAGGCACTGGCGACGCTCGCGCGCAACGGCGACCCCGACCCGTGCCACGGCCACAAGCTGCGCTACGCCAACCCCGCCACCGGCGATCACGCCATGCCGACGATTGGCGCCTGCATGCAGGTGTTGCCGGCCGGGTTCGATACCGCGCCGTATCGCTGCACCGACGGCACGGTCTATGTCGCGGTCGAGGGCACCGGCGAAACGATCGTCGGCGACACGGTGTTCCACTGGAAGCCGCGCGATGTATTCGTCGTGCCGAGTTGGCACCGGCATCACCACCGCCCCGATGGGGAAGCCGTGCTGTTCAGCTTCTCCGACCGCCCCGTGCAGGAAAAGCTCGGCTTGTGGCGTGAGGAAAGGGGCCACGCCTGATGTTGGAACTGCGCCCGGGTTGCGAATGCTGCGACCGCGATCTTCCGCCCAACAGTCTCGACGCGCGCATCTGTTCCTTCGAATGCACGTTCTGTGTGGGTTGCGCCGACGGCGTGCTGGGCGGAAGCTGCCCCAACTGCGGCGGCGAGTTGGTACGCCGCCCGGTACGCCCCGCCGACAAACTCGCGCGCTTCCCCGCGTCGGTGGTGCGCAAGGTCAAGCCGCAGGAGTGCGTCGCCGTTGCTTGAACGGAGGCTGATCAGATGCGGCTCCGCGACCCACCGACGGCCCAGGGGCCCGATACGCGTTCAGATTTGCGTTGTTCGGCTCAGGTGTGATCTTGCGCGAGACAGATCGGAACGGGTCGAATAGACGATGCAGGAGCTGTCGAGAGCTGCCATCGAGGACGCATTCCACGAACTCGGGGAAATTCTGGCTCGGGCCGGAAAGACCGCGGATATCGCGGTCTATGGCGGCGCGGCAATCCTGCTTCAGTTCGAGGTGACGTTCCGCACCGCCGATGTCGACGCGCATGTCGAGTCAGGCGACCACGGCGCCCTCGTGCAGGCCGCCAGGGAGGTTGCCGAACGTCGTGGCTGGTTGCGCTCCTGGTTGAGCGAGGCCGTCACGATGTACTTGGGGCAGCCGGGTGGTACCGCGCTATACGGCAGCTATCCGAGTGAAGCGCGTGTGGGTCTGCGCGTCTATGTCGCAAAGCCCGACTATCTTCTGGCGATGAAGCTGCGCGCCATGCGGATCGCCAGCCGTGACGAAGATGATGCCACACTGCTTGCCCGCGCCAGCAACATCACCACATTTGATGCGATGGTGAGCTTGCTCAACCGATACTTCCCGAAGGAGCCGCCGGACGCCCGTCGTGCCGCCATCGTTCGCCAGTTCGCGGAGACGTTGAATGCGGCATCATCCGACAACGCTGGCTGAGGCCGTTGGGCTGTATCGCCAGTTTGGTGAAAGGCGCGAAGGTGTCTTTTCGGTCCTGCTCGATGAATTCCTCGACGCGTTCTACACCGAGACCGAGCCGTCACGGCGTCAGGCCATGATCGACGAGGAGCCGCCCCGGGTTGGGGAGGAACGGCGCGATGCCTATGTCGGTGCGGTGGGCGAGCACCTTGCCCGCAGATGGGGCCTGCACATTCCGCCGTGGACCGATGCACCGTGGCGCGAAGTGGCAGAGCCTTGGTTTGTCGGAATGATGGGCAAAGGTCTGTCCGGGATGCTGTTGGTCGAGAGTCCGATCGCGTTCAGGCGGCGGCGGATTTTTACCGAGGCGGAGCCCCTTCGACGCGCGCGGATGCCGGCCGATTGACGTTTGATGCCGGCGGCCGAAAGTCCCGACTCTCCATCCGTCATGGCCGGCCTTCGCCACTGTTGTCCGGCATGTCAGTTGCATATCGGCAACTGGAGCTGATTTGCGGGTCCGAGAGGCTTTGGTGGTGGCGGGTGCCGCGGATCGAGCAACTCGCTGATTGCGCGCCGGACGAACAGATGGGTGCGCACGATCAGCAAGACCAATGCCGCGGCATAGGTTTGCGGCTGCGCCGCTTGCAGCATGCGGACCAGCAAATAAGCGATGAACGCCACGGCGATCTGGCTGCGGATCGCATTCTCACTGCTGCCCATGAACCGGCTGATCTTCAGGTTCTGCTTGATCCACTTAAAGAACAGCTCGATCTGCCAGCGCTCCTTGTAGAGAGCTGCAATCTCCTCGGCCGGGCTGCTCAGGTCGTTGGTGAACAGCCGCAGCACCTTGCCGGTGTCGATGCGGATCGTCACCGCACGGCCGGTTTGACTGAACGGATTGCGTCGGCTGAAGCAGAGCCGAACCGGCAGCAGGCCCACCTGGTCGGACAGCACGACCCCGCCTGGAGCGACCGGGCGCGACTGCGCCTCGCGCAGCGGCGTGTTGGTCTTCAGCCGGGTGACGAAGCTGCAGCCGGCGGCTGCCAGCCCGGCCCACCAGGCGAAGTCGTAGTAGCCGAGATCGAACACATAGGTGGCACCCGGCTCGATCGGCAGCAGGTCCTTGGCGGCGGTGATGTCGTTGATGCGGGCCGGGGTGATGTCGAAATAGACCGGCTTCTGCGCGGCCGGGTCATAGACCACGTGCAGCTTGGCGGCCACGGTGCCTTTGTGCAGTCCGAGCCAGTGCTGCATGCGCTGACCGACGTTGAGCTGGGTGGCATCGATCAGCCGAACGGCGGCCTTGATCACACGTCGCAGGGTGCGGCTGAGCTGGCCGATCAGTTCCCGCAGCAGATCGAAGAACAGCTCCGCCGGTCTCGCCCGCACCGCATCGGAGAGAGTGGAACGGGCCGGCGCCTTGCCGCCGAGCAAGCGCAGCGCGCCGGAGTTCGGCGCCAGCGCCGCGATCACCGGACGCAGCCCCTGATGGCCGCCGAGGCTGCCAGCCAGCATGGCGAGGAACTGTTGGCGGCTGGTGAACCCGCGCTGGTCGTCGTCAGTGCCGTGCTGGCGGACATGATGCTCGAAGCGGTGCCAGGGAAACTGCTGGACGATTTGTTCGAACACGGTAGCTTTGTGGCGCATGGCATTGGCTCTCGCTGCGGTGGATAACGTTGGCGAACGTCTCCTTCGCAGTAGAATCAATGCCGTGCGCGAGTACAAGCATAAAATGTGCCGGACAGTAGTGGCCTTCGCCGGCCATGACGAGTTGGAAACACTACCAGCCGTACCGACTCACCAATGGCTGCGAAGCTACAAATCCTTGACCAACCGCAGCGCATCATAGATCGCGGCGTGGATGTTGCGGCTGGCGACCGCGTCGCCGATGCGGAACAACTGAAACTGTCCCGCCGGGTTACGCACCACCTCCTGCCGCCGCCCGGCCAGCAGCGCCGCGTGGTCGATCTCCCCCAGGTTGCGCGACAACGGGCGCAGCGCGTCGTACAGGTCGGTCGGAGGCAAGGTACCGTGCTCCACCACCACCTGATCGACAATGCGCTCGAACCGTTCCGGTCCGTGATCGGAGCCCACAACCGCACATAGCGCATTGCCCTCGCGCCGCACCGACAGCAACCGCGCGTTGATGGTGACGCGCACCCCGTGGCGATGGAACGCCGCCGCATACAGCGTGTGGTTCATGCCGCCCATCTCCGGGGCGAAATACCGTTCCGGCGAAACGATCTCCACCGCGCTGCCGGCCTCGGCAAGCAGTTCGGCGGTCTGCATCGCCTGATGCCCACCATTGTCGTCAAACACCAGCACGCGCGCGGCCGGCGCCACGCTGCCTGACATGATATCCCAGGTTGAAACGACCAGATCGTTGCCTTCCGCCAGCACCGAGGTATTCGGCACGCCGCCGGTCGCCAGGATGACCACGTCCGGCGCCCGCGCCAGCACCTCGGCCTCGCCCGCATAAACCGAGAACTGCGGTCGCACGCCGGCGGCCTCCAGCCGCTGCATCCGCCAGTCCACGATGCCGATCAGTTCCTTGCGCCGCGCCAGGCGGCAGGCGAGCAGGATCTGGCCGCCGGGTTGCGCGGCCGCCTCGAACAGCGCGACCTCGTGGCCACGCGCGGCGGCGACTCGCGCCGCTTCCAACCCGCCCGGACCGGCGCCCACCACGACGATCTTTCGACGCTGCCCCTCAGAGTGCGCGACAACGTGCGGCATCGTCGCCTCGCGCCCTGTCGCGGCGTTGTGCACGCACACAGCGTCGTTGCCCTCGTAAATTCGATCGAGGCAATAGGTCGCGCCCACGCAGGGCCGAATCTCCGTCTCACGCCCTTCGGCCAGCAGCCGCGCAATGTGTGGTTCGGCGATGTGCGCACGCGTCATGCCGACCATGTCGAGCTTGCCCGAAACGACCGCGTGCCGCGCTGTCGCGACATCCTGGATGCGCGCCGCGTGGAACACCGGGAAGCGCGTCGCGGCCCGCACCTCGCCGACGAAATCCAGATGCGGCGCCGTGCGCATCCCCATGATCGGGATCACCTGTGTCAACGCTGCGTCGGTGTCCATGTGGCCGCGGATCACGTTGAGGAAATCCACCTGCCCGGTCGCCACCAGGCGGCGGGCGATCTCGATGCCTTCAGCGCGCGACAGGCCGATGTCCCAGTCCTCATCCGCCACCATGCGTACGCCGACGATGAAGCGCGGATCGGTCGCCGCGCGCACCGCGTCCAACACCTGGCGGATGAAGCGCAGCCGGTTGTCCAGGGTGCCACCGTAGTCGTCATCACGCTGGTTGGTGGCCGGCGACCAGAACTGGTCGGGCAAATGCCCGTAGGCCTCGATCTCGATCCCATCCAGCCCGGCCGCCTCCATCCGCGCTGCGGCCGTGGCGTAATCGGCAACGATGCGCGCGATGTCCCAGTCTTCCAGCGCCTTGGGGAACGCCCGATGCGCCGCCTCGCGCACGGGCGAGGGCGCCAGCACCGGCAGCCAGTCAGCCTTGTTCCACACCGTCCGCCGCCCGAGATGCGTGATCTGGATCATCACCGCCGCGCCATGCGCGTGGCAGTCGTCCGCCAGCCGGCGCATCCACGGCACGATCTCGTCCTTGTAGGCGAGCAGGTTGCCGAACACCGGCGGCGAGTCCGGCGAGACCACCGCCGAGCCAGCGGTCATCGTCAGCGCGATGCCGCCCTTGGCCTTCTCCACGTGATACAACCGGTAGCGGTCCTTCGGCATGCCGTCCTCGGAATAGAACGGCTCGTGCGAGGTGCTCATCAGCCGATTGCGCAACGTCAGGTGGCGGAGCTGGAACGGTTGCAGCAGCGGATCGGTGGTTGCGGCGGCGCTCATCGATGGTGGTCCCGTTGGTTCAGCCCGATGATAGCAGCCACGCTCCACGGCCGCCTCAAGTTCGGCATCCTTCCCTCATGGGCGTTCGACATCACGCTTGGGGCGGACGAGAGGATCGACGCGGAAGAAAGCCGCCCCGATGCACGACCAGCCACGCGCCTGGGTTGACGATTGCCATCCATGGTAGGATTTTGTCCTACCTCTGCTCGAAGCTCTCCATGCAAAGGGCTGAAAAGATCTCCATCACCCTTCCACCCGCCATGCTTCGCCTGCTGCGCGAGGCCGTCGCCGAAGGCGAATACGCCTCCACCAGTGAGGCATTGCGCGACGCCGTCCGCACCTGGCACCGCCAGCGCTTGGAGGATACCGAGCGCATGGCCGCCTTGCGCGCCCGGACCCAGCAGTCGATCGCTGACCCGGCACCCGCTCTGTCCGAGGCGGAAGCTGATGCCCGGCTCGCGGCTTTGTTCGCCGCGTCCGGCGCCGGCGATGCCTCGCTTTGAGCTGCGCTATCGCCCGGCCGCGATCGCCGACCTCGAGGACATCTTCCGCGGAGTGCTGCGCGTCAGCGCGAGCCCAGTCGTCGCCCGCCGTTATGTCGAACGCATCCGCGCGCGCTGCCGGCTGATCCCAACTCTGCCGCTTGCCGGCCGTCCGCGCGATGATCTCGCACCCGGCCTGCGCACCGTCCCGTTCGAACGGCGTGCCGTGATCGTCTACCGGGTCATCGACACGACAGTGGAAATTACCAACGTTTTCCATGGCAGCCGGGACTATGCTGCGCTGTATCGTCGCGGAGAGGCCGACACGGACGCCTGACACAGTGTCCCGCCGCCTCCGCGGCGCGGACTGCGCACAAAATGCCACACGGTGCCGCTTGCACTGACCGCCCCTCCCGGGCCTGATGGCGCGGGCTTCAGAGGGCGCGGCAGTGCCACAGACGCAGGCAGCCGGCGAAGCACGCTTCGTGACCGGCAACATCATGCACCACGTCGTGGTCATGGCCGGGACCGGGGCGATCGGGCTGATCGCGGTCTTCGCCGTCGATCTGCTGAACCTCTTTTACATCTCCCTGCTCGGCCAGAGGCCGATCGCCGCGGCGATCGGCTTCGCCGGCGTCGTCGGCTTCTTCCAGACCTCGGTGCTGATCGGTCTGACCATCGGTGTCAGCGCCGTGGTCGCGCGCAGCATCGGTGCCGACGCGGCGCCGGCCTCGCGGCACATTGCCGGCACCGGCCTTGCGCTGATGGTGCTGGCGGGGCTGGTCGTCGGCCTCGGCACCGTGGCCTTGCTCGGCCCGATCCTGGACGCGCTCCGTGCCACCGACGATACGCGGCGTCTTGCCGCGAGTTTCCTGGTAATAACCTCGCCTTTTCTGCCACTGCTCGCAGCGGGAATGTGCTGTTCCGGATTGCTCCGCTGCATCGGCGACGCAAACCGGGCGATGAACGTCACGCTGTTCGCGGCCCTCGCCACCGCGGTGATGGACCCGGCACTGATCTTCGGCCTGCATCTCGGCCTGCCAGGGGCTGCGATCAGCACGGTGCTGTCCCGCTGCGTACTGGCAACGCTGGGCTGGCGGGGGGCGGCACGACGGCACGATCTGATCGCCCGTCCGTCGCCTCAGGCCCTGGCCGGTGACGTCGTCGCCATCTTCCGTGTCGCCGGCCCTGCCCTGCTCACCAACTTCGCGACGCCGGTCGGCGCCGCCTATGTTACCCGCAGCATGGCAGTCTTCGGTCCCGATGCGGTGGCCGGCCAGGCGACGATCGACCGCATCTCCCCGGTCGCGTTCGGGCTGGTTTATGCGTTGAGCGGCGCGGTCGGTCCGATTATCGCACAGAATGTCGGCGCCGCTCGACTGGATCGTGTGCGCGAGGCCTTGCGTGACAGCTTTGCCTTTGTGGCGGTAACCGTGCTTGCGGCTTGGGCGATACTTGCGCTGGCGCAGGGGCTGGTGGTTCGCGCCTTCTCCGCCGGCGGCCTGACGGCAGAACTCGTGCATCTGTTCTGCTCCTGGCTCGCCGCCGGATTCCTGTTCACTGGCGCGCTGTTCGTCGCCAACGCCGCCTTCAACAATCTTGGCTATCCGGTGCTTTCGACGGTGTTCAATTGGGGCCGCGCCACCCTCGGCACGATCCCCTTCGTCACCTACGGCGCATATTTCGGGCCGGTCGGTTTGTTGATTGGCCAGGCCGCCGGCTCGGTGATCTTCGGCACGCTGGCGGTGATCACCGCCTTCCGCGTTGTCAACGGCTGGGCAGCACCACCGGTCGGCCCGGCAATGCCATGGCGATCCCCGCCGGCACCGGCAACGCCGCCCTCGCGGCCCTCGCGGTTCGCCCCTGGCGGAACTGGCACCTGCCGACGCACCTGCCCATTCGCCGGCACACACATGGCGCCGGGTGAAGCAAAGCCCCGGGGTGAAGCACGGCCTCCATCGCGCCAGTTCCTCAGCGCCAAAGATTGACGCGGCGCTCGTCCGCCCCTGGCCCAGTCGCTTTGGCATGGTACATGATGGGGAACCGCAGCACGCGACACCAGACGCAAGGGGTTCATCGATGCTGAGCACCGCCGACATCACCCGCTACGCCGCCGACGGCTACCTGCCCGGCCGTCCCTTGCTCACCGCCGAGGAAACCGCCTACTACCGCGCCGGCTGCGAGCGCGGTTGCGGCCCCGTGGTGACGACCACCGGCCGCCGCCAATCCAGCAACCGCGTAAAACCCTACTTGCTGTTCCCCTGGGCCGCCGCGCTGGTGCGCCACGCGCGCATCCTCGACTGCGTCGAATCGCTGATCGGCCCCGACCTTATGGTGTTCCACACCACGGTCTGGCTGAAGGAACCCCACAGCGAGACCTTCGTCCCTTGGCACCAGGACGGCACCTATTTCGGCCTCGCCCCGTTCGAACACGTCACCGCCTGGGTTGCGCTGACCAATTCCACGCCGGAGAACGGCTGCGTCCAGATCATCCCCCACTCCCACACCACCGGCCAACGCCCGCATTTCGACCAGCCGGACCCGAAGGCCATGCTGTCGCGCGGCCAGACGTTGGCCGAGCCGATCGACGAAACCCGCGCCGTGCCACTGGACCTCACCGCCGGCGAGGTATCGTTCCACCACACGCTGGCCTACCACCGCTCCGGGATAAACCGCACCGCCGAGCGCCGCATCGGCATCGGCATCAGCTACATCCCGACCCGCGTGCGCCATGTCGGCACCACGCGCCTGTCCGCCACCCTGGTCCGCGGCACCGACACCTACAACCACTTCGACCACGAACCGGCCCCGCTGGCCGACGAGGACGCCGCCGCGTTACATGCCCACGCGGACTCCATCGGCCGCTTCTGGACGGCCTCGGAGAACATCCCGGCCATGGCGCTAATGCACTGATCCGCGGCACCCTGCCCACCAAAGCGGCGGGTGGCAGTGCGTTTCTTCTCCCCCTCCCCTTGAGGGAGGGGGGTGGGGGGAGGGGTCGAGCCCGCACCGACCGTGGGGTTTTGACCCCTCCCCCAACCCCCTCCCTCAAGGTGGAGGGGGAGACAAAATCCCCCTACCCTCGGCACATCGATTGCATCTAAAATCCCCCACTGGGAACGCGTCCGTGCACTCGCGAGCAAAGGAGCGGGCCGATGGCCGCCAAACCCTTCCACCTCGGCTGGTTCCTGCAAGGCTCAAGCGTGCAGGCCTGGGGTGAGCCCTGGACCGGCCATATCGGCCGCAACTGGATGGTGCCGGAACTCTTCACCGACATGGCGCGCTGCCTCGAACGCGCCTGCTTCGACTACCTGCTGATCGAGGACTCCTCCTACGTCGGCGAAAGCTTTGGGGGTTCCACCGAGATCTACCTGAAAAACGCCATCGCCGTGCCGCGGCAGGACCCCTCGGTGGTTGCGTCCCTGATGACCGCCGTCACCTCACGTATCGGCATCGTTCCGACCTTCGGCACCTACGCCTACCCGCCCTACCTACTGGCCCGCCTGGTCGCCTCGCTGGATCAGATTTCCTCCGGGCGCATCGGCTGGAACGCGGTCACCGGCAGCTCCGACTTCGCCGCAATGAATTTCGGCCTGCCCGGCATGCCGGAGCACGACCTGCGCTACGACATGGCCGACGAATACATGCAGGCGGTGAACGCGCTGTGGGACTCGTGGGAACCCGGCGCCATCATCGCCGATCGGCACAGCGGCGTCCTGGTCGATCCCACCAAAGTGCACGCGGCCAACCATGAAGGCCGCTTCTTCAAAACCCGGGGCCCGCTGAACTCCGGCCCGGCGCCGCAGGGCCGACCGGTGATCGCGCAGGCCGGCGGCTCGCCCCGAGGACGCCAGTTCGCCGCGCAGCACGCCGACACCATCGTCGCCCACACCAAGGGCATCGCCGCGATGAAAGCCTACCGAGACGACGTGCGCGCCCGCATGGCCGCCTGCGGCCGCGACCCCGACACTTGCAAAGTGCTGTTCCTGGTAGCCCCGATCATCGGCGAGACCGAAGCAGAAGCGCAGCAGAAGAAACGCTTCCGCGCGGCCCGCGCCGCCGGCAACGATCGCGCAGCGCCTGGCGCATCTCGGCAAGGTGACCAACATCGATTTCGGCAAGATGGACCTCGACAAGCCGCTGCCCGCGGACGTCACCACCAACGGCCACCAGCAGACGCTTGACGAGTTCCGTGCCAAGGCCGCCGGCCGGACGCTGCGCCAGACAATGGCCGATCACAACGCCACCGAACTGTCCGTCGAACTGGTCGGCACCCCGGATTCCGTCGCCGCCCGCATGGGCGAGGTGATGGAGGAAGCCGGCGGCGACGGCTTCCTGTTCTCGATGCCCAACGTCAACCGTCGCACCCTCGCCGAGGTCGAGGACGGCTTGATCCCCGCGCTGCAAGACCGTGGCCTGGTCCGCATCGCCTACACGCACGCGCAATTCCGCGACAACCTTCTGGAGTTCTGACCCCGTATTCCTGGAGTACTGCCATGGCCCGCCCCGTCCTGACCGAGCTCGATCGCCGTGCCTTCCTGGCGCTGGGAACCGCCGCCGGCGTGGCCGGGTTGTCGGGCGTGCACGGCGCGCACGCGCAGGACGCGGTAAAGCTTGCCGAATACACCTCGATCCCAGACAAGTTGAAAGGCTCCGGCGACCTGCGCATCGCCGGCTATGGCGGCACCGCGCAGGATGCCCAGCGCAAAGCCTATTACGAGCCGTATGGCCGCCTGTCCGGCGTCAATGTGAAAGACTTCGCCGGTGCCGACATCAACAAGGTGAAGGCGATGGTCGAGACCGGCAACGTCGAGTGGGACGTGGTTCAGCTCAGCCGGAGCACCGTGCGCAACCTGATGAAGCGCGGCGATTATTTCGAGAAGATCGACTACGACCTTGTGGATACCGCGAACATCGATCCGGTGTACCGTTACGAGTATGCACTGGACATGCTGGTCTGGGCCGAGGTGATGGCCTACCGCACCGACGCCTTCAAGGGTGCGGTACCGGTCGGCTGGGCGGATTTCTGGGACACCAAGAAGTTTCCCGGAGATCGCGCGCTGGGCGGCGCAGGACCGAGCACGCCCGAACTGGAATTCGCGCTGATGGCCGCCGGCGTGCCGGCCGACAAGCTCTATCCGATCGACATCGACAAGGCGTTCGACAGCTACGACAAGATCAAGGCCAGCGTGGTGAAATGGTGGGAGACCGGCGCGGTGCCGGTGCAGATGCTCACCGACAAGGAAGTGGTGGCGACCTCGGTCTGGAACGGCCGCATGGCCGCGATCCAGGCGGCCGGCGTGCCCGCCGCGGTAAGCTGGCCGCAGGGACTGCTGAAGCGTGACTGTTGGGCGGTGCCGAAGGGCGCGCCGAACAAGGCAAACGCGATGAAATTCATCGGTTTCGGCACCATGGCGATCTCCCAGGCGCGACTGTCGTCGCTGATCCCCTATGGCTCGGTCAACAACCAGTCCGACCAGTATATCGCGCCGGCGCAACTCGCCGTACTGCCGAGCTCGCCGTATATCAAGCCGAAGCTGGTGCCGTACGACTATGCGTGGTGGACCGACAACCGCGATACGGTGATCGGGCATTGGAACAAGTGGGTGCTGAGCTAGGCCCCGGTGCGCCAGGCGCCGGGGAATTAGTCGATGGACGGAACCGGCATGGTGATCGCGGGCCAGGGCGCCGCGGTCTTTCTGTCCGGGCTGGAGAAGCGCTACGACACGGTCGGCGCGGTGCGCGGCGTCTCGCTGGACATTCGTTCCGGGGAATTCCTGACACTGCTCGGACCCAGCGGGTCGGGCAAGACCACCACGCTGATGATGATCGCCGGCTTCGAGGTGCCGACCGCCGGCGACATCGCGATCGACGGACGCTCGATCGTTACTCTCCCACCGCACAAGCGCAACATCGGCATGGTGTTCCAGAACTACGCGCTGTTCCCGCATTTGACGGTGGCGGAGAATATCGGCTTCCCGCTGAAGCAGCGCGGCGTCGATCGTGCCACCCGGGCGCGGTTGGTGGATGACAGCCTGAACCTGGTGCGGCTGCCCGGCTACCAGGCGCGCTACCCGAGGCAGCTCTCCGGCGGCCAGCAGCAGCGCGTGGCGCTGGCCCGTTCGATCGTGTTCCGTCCGCGCCTGCTGCTGATGGACGAGCCATTGGGCGCGCTGGACAAGCAATTGCGTGAGAGCCTGCAACTGGAGATGCGGCGGTTGCACGCCGATCTGGGTATCACCTTCATCTACGTCACGCACGATCAGGAAGAAGCGTTGACGATGTCCGACCGCATCGCGGTGATGAACGAGGGGCTGATTGCGCAGGTCGGCTCGCCCGAGGACATCTACGATCGGCCGTGCGATCGGTTCGTTGCGTCATTCATCGGCGAATCGAATTTCCTGCCCGGTGTGGTGCGCGGGTTGGAAGATGGCCTGGTGGTCATCGATTGCGCCGGCGGGACGCTGCGCGGCCACGCTGCCGCCAAGCTGATCGCAGGCGCCGAGGTCACCCTGTCGACGCGACCGGAGCGTATGCGATTCGCCGACACGTTGACGCCCGATGCGACGCCCGATGCGACACGCCACAACCGCGTGCGCGCCACGGTAACCGAGGCGGTGTTCGCCGGCGAGCGCTGCCGCTATCTGTGCCACGGGGATAGCGGCATGCCGATCGTACTGAAGGAACCCTCTGGTGCCGGAACGCGGCGCCGCACCGTGGGCGAAACGATAGAGATCGTCTGGTCGATCGCCGATACGGTGATTGTGTGACGGTCAAATATCTGGGAGGAGCGGGGGAAGACTCTCCCCCTCCCCTTGAGGGCTTGGGCCGCGAAGCGGACCAAGGTTGGGGGGAGGGGTTGGTGCCAGGATCACACCGAAGCTTCCCGCGCGCCGCCCCCTCCCCCCAACCTTGGTCCGCTTCGCGGCCCAAGCCCTCAAGGGGAGGGGGAGAATCCTCCACCCCAGCGCCACCTCACTCCTATCCGTATGAGGGCAGGCCAAGTCACGTCGGCGGACAAAACGTCTCGACATCTTACCAATGAGCGCCGCAGTTTCGACCGCAACCATCCCGCTGACCACAACCCGCGCCCCCAAGCGCCGCGACCTTGTCCCCATCCTGCTGACCGCCCCACTCATCCTCTACATGCTCGTCTTCTACGCGCTCCCTGTCGCCGCCATGCTGCTTCGCAGCGTCGACTCGCCACACTGGTCGCTCGACAACTTCCGGCAGCTTGCTCACGACCAAGTCTTCCTCCAGGTCTTCTGGATCACGCTCCGCATCGCCTTCGTCGTCACCATCGGCACACTGCTGCTGGGCTACCCGGTTGCCCTCGCGCTCGTTCACCTGCGCCGCGGGCCGGCTGCCCTGGTGCTGGTCCTCGTTCTTCTGCCGTTCTGGACCAGCGTGCTGGTGCGTAGCTACGCCTGGATGGTGCTGCTCGGCCGGCACGGACTGATCAATGAGGCGCTGGCGGCCGCGGGCCTGATCGATACGCCGCTCAAACTGCTCAACACGTCCATCGCGGTGTACGTCGCGATGATCCACATCCTGCTGCCGTACATGATCCTGCCGATCGCCAGCGTGCTGCGGCAAATCGATCCGGCACTACCGCGCGCCGCCGCAGGGCTGGGAGCGGCGCCGTGGCGCGTGTTCCAACAGGTGGTGTTGCCGCTGTCGATGCCGGGCGTTGCCGCCGGCGTGCTGCTGGTGTTCGTGCTGTCGCTGGGCTTCTACATCACGCCGGCGCTGGTCGGCGGGCCGCGCGACATGCTGCTGTCCATGCTGATCGCGCAACAGGTTGACTTGATCAACTGGCCGTACGCCGCGTGCCTGTCGGCCACGCTGCTGGCGGCGACATTGGCCATGCTTGCCGCGTTCCAGCGGCTGCCCGGCGTGCGCCCAGGGGTACACAACGTGCTGCGGTCGGCAACCCGATGAGCCTGCGCACAACGAGAGCCGAGTGATGAGCCGCCCAAAGATAAGCGTCGGACCAATCGCCGGCGGTGCGGTGGTAACCGCGGTGCTGCTGTTCATGGCACTGCCGATCCTGATCATTGTCGTGCTGTCATTCTCGTCCGCCAGCTACCTCACATTCCCGCCGCCGGCGTTCGGCGTACGCTGGTACCGCGCATATTTCGGCAGCGCGGAATGGCTGGCGGCGACAGGACTCAGCCTGTCGATCGCCGCATCGGTCGTCGTGCTGGCCACCGTCCTCGGCACGCTCGCCGCGCTCGGCCTGGCGCAACTGCCCCCATTGCTGCGCACGATCGCCGCGGCGCTGATCCTGTCCCCGCTGATCGTGCCGGTGATCGTGGTGGCAATCGGGATATACTATGCTTATTCGCGCTACGGCCTGGTCGGCACGCCGATCGGCCTGGTGCTGGCGCACACCTGCCTGGCCGTGCCATTCGTCGTCACCAGCGTCAGCGCCAGCCTAGCCGGCTTCGACCGGCGACTGGAGCAGGCGGCGCTGTCGCTCGGCGCCACGCCCTGGGGCACGTTCCACCAGGTGACCTTGCCGCTGATCCGCCCCGGCGTGCTGACCGGCGCGCTGTTCGCGTTCATCACGTCGTTCGATGAACTGGTGGTGGCGTTGTTCCTGTCAGGCTCCGGCGCGGTGACCCTGCCGCGGCGCATGTGGGACGACCTGCGCTTCGCGATCGATCCGACCATCGCCGCCGTGTCCACGCTGACCATCGTGCTGACCGCATCGCTGCTGGCCGCGGTCCATCTGGCGCGGCAGCGCGCCGAGCGGATGCGAGCCTTGTAAGGTGAATGCGGACGCGAGCCGTGTAAGATGGACGCGAATGCCGGCGTCGTGAGATTAATCTTGCTGCCATCCGCGCATCGATAATCTATCATTCAAACAAACCTGCGCGGGGGGCACCGCGCGCGAAATCGCCAACCGGGGGCTGACATGAAGCGTTTGATGATCCTGATCGGGGCACTCGTCTTTCTCTCGCGGCAGCATCCACCGCAGCGCCGGCATCGGCCCAGGAATCCCAACTCGACGTCGTCCTGAAGCGCGACAAGCTGATCGTCGGGACCTACAGCACGTCCCCGCCGCTCGCCTTTGTCGACGACAGCGGCAACCTGGTCGGGCTCGAAATCGACCTGGCGCACGCCATCGCCAAGGACCTGCTGGGCGACCCCAACAAGGTCGAGTTCGTCGTGTTGCAGTCGGACGGCCGCTTTCCCGCCGTGCTGTCCGGTAAGATCGACTTCGGCCTGTGCTCCACCACCATTACCGGCGACCGCGCGGTGCGTATCGCGTTCACCCGGCCGTACATCGATACCGGTGGCAGCATCATCGCGCGCAAGGACGCCGGCATCAAGACGGTGCAGGAATTGAACAACTCGAAGTTCACCTACGCCATCCTGAACGTGCCGCCGGCCATCGCGCGCGCCAAGGAGGTACTGCCGAATGTGACGCAACTGCTGCTGGACAGCCCGTCCGCATTGTTCCTGGCGGTGAAGACCGGCCGCGCCACCGCCTTCGCGATCGACAAGCCGATCGCCGATTACTACGAGGCGGAGAACCAGGACCTGGTGCGGCTGGACACCACCGGGACGCCGTTCGCCTATGTCAGCAACGATTCGATCTTCCTGAAGCCCGGCGACTTCAAGTGGTGGCTGTTCCTGGATACCTGGGTCGGGGAACTGCGGGGCGGCTCCCGTTACGACCAGTATGTGGCCTGGTACAGGAAGTGGCTGAAGAAGGATCCGCCACCGCAGCGCTTCTATGATTACAACAAATACTGAAACGAAGGCTTGGCGTGCCGTTTGATTTCCATTTCCTCGTCCGCCTGATCCCGGCGCTACTCGACGGCGCCGTGATCACGGTCGAGTTGGCGATCCTGACCTTCGCGATCTGCCTGGTCTGGGGCCTGCTGGTCGCGCTGGCACAGTCCGCGCGCGGGCCGCTGGCCTGGATCGCCGGCGGCTATATCCAGACGGTGCGCAACACCCCGCTGCTGATCCAGCTCTACATCATCTATTTCGGCTTCGCGATGGCAGGGTTCGCGTTGTCCGGCTTCATGTCCGGCCTGCTGGCGCTGTGCATCCAGAATGGCGGCTACGTCGCCGAGATCTATCGCGGCGGACTGCAATCGGTCAGCCAGCGTCAGTACCGAGGCCGGGCGCGCGCTGGGGATGCGCCGCTGGACGCTGTACACCACCGTGATCATGCCGCAGGTGATGGCGCGGGTGATTCCGCCGATGACCAACCAGGCGATCTCGATCATCAAGGACACCTCTCAGGTGGCCGCCATCGCGGTAATGGAGATGATGAAGGTGGCCGAGGTCTGGGTGGAATCCTCAGCCAACACCTATGACGTTTTCCTGGGCGTGGCGCTGATCTACCTGGTGCTGACCTCGGTCGCCGGGCTGCTTGGCAAATTCACCGAACACCGCCTGGCCTTCGTACAATGAAGATGTTCGCGCCCATTCTGCACAGCTACTGGTACCTGTTTCGCGGCGCCGGAATGACCTTGCTGATGGCCGGCGCGTCGGTGGTTCCGGCCACCCTGCTCGGCATCGTCCTCGCCCTGGTGCACGTATTCGGCAAGCGCTTCGCGCGCTCGGCGCTGCAGGTCTATCTGTTCATCGTGCGCGGCATCCCGCTGCTGGTGCTGCTGACCTTCGTCTACTACCTGCTGCCGCTGACCGGCATCGACCTGCCGCCGTTCTGGGGTGTCGTGGTGGTGATGTCGCTTTACTACGCTGCGTTCATGAGCGAAGTGTTCCGGGCCGGCATCGAGTCCCTGCCGCAGGCGCAATGGGACGCCGCGCGCAGCCTGGGCATGACACGCCATCTGCTGCTGCGCATCATCATCTTCCCGCAGGCGCTGCGCCTGGCCGCGCCACCCTTCGTCAACCTGTGCGCCAATCTGGTGAAGGCGACCTCGCTGGTGTCCATCGTCGGGCTGTGGGAACTGACAATGGCCAGCCGCGAGGTGGTGGAGCGCACGCTGGCGCCGTTCCAGATTTTCATCGGCGCCGCGCTGATCTATTTCTGCATCTGCTACGCAATGGCCCGATATGGACGATACCTTGAGCGACGCTCCCTCGTTGGCCATTGACACCAAGCTGAACGACGGCACGGCCGGCACGGCGCGGCCGATGCTGGCGATGACCGGCATCGTCAAGAGCTTCGGCAGCAACCGGGTGCTGCGCGGCGTGTCGCTGTCGGTCGCCGCCGGCGAGGCGGTGGTGGTGATCGGTCCCAGCGGCTCCGGCAAAACCACGCTGCTGCGCTGCGTCAACCTGCTGGAGGACTACGAGGAAGGCACCGTCACGGTGGATGGATTGCCGATCGGCTATCGCATCGATCCCCGCTCCGGCCAGCGCGTCCGCATGTCGGAACGCGAGATCGCCACCTCGCGCGAGATGATCGGCATCGTGTTCCAGAGCTACAACCTGTTCCCGCACATGACCGCGCTGCAGAACATCGTCGCCGCGCCGGTGCGGGTGAAGGGCGTGCCACGCGCCAAGGCCGAGGCGCGGGCGCGCGACCTGCTGGCCCTGGTCGGGTTGTCGGACAAGGCGCAGGATACCCGGTACGCCTGTCCGGCGGCCAACAGCAGCGCGTGGCCATCGCGCGGGCACTGGCGATGGACCCGAAGCTGATGCTGTTCGACGAGATCACCTCGGCGCTGGATCCCGAGCTGGTAGGCGAGGTGTTGGCTGCCATGCAGCAACTGGCCCGCGACGGAATGACGATGGTTGTGGTAACGCATGAAATGAGTTTCGCCCGCGATGTCGCGGACCGGATCGTGTTCATGGAAGGCGGCGTGATCGTCGAGGAAGGCAAGCCAGACCAGATGTTCGCAGCACCTCGGACCGAACGGGTGCGGCAATTCCTGAAACGCTACAATGACCGGTATCGCATCTGATGGTGGAGCAGAGAAGCGAAAAGACTCTCCCCCTCCCCTTGAGGGCTTGGTCCGCTTCGCGGCCCAAGCCCTCAAGGGGAGGGGGAGGACGTAGCCTACAACCAGAGCTATACTCACCGCCTCTAACCACCAAAACCGACCCTTGGGGGACCCTGACCAATGTCCACGACCACGCTGCCGAACGCCACGATCCTGTCCACCTATGAAGCGATGACCCCAGGGTCCGCCAGGCTCGCGGAAACCGCGCGCACCGTGATGCCCAGCGGCCTCGCGCATGACAGCCGCAACTTCGACCCTTACCCGATCTACGTCGCCCGCGCCGCCGGCCCGCTGAAATGGGACGTCGACGGCAACCGCTACGTCGACTACTTCGGCGGCCACGGCGCGCTGATCCTCGGCCACAACCACCCCAAGGTGATGGAGGCGGTGCACGCCGCGCTCGATCGCGGCACCCATTTCGGCGCCTGCCACGAGCTGGAGGTCCGCTGGGCCGAGCTGGTCTGCCAGATGGTGCCGTCCGCCGAATGCGTGCGCTTCACCTCCTCCGGCACCGAAGCCACGCTGATGGCGCTGCGCCTGGCCCGCGCCTACACCGGACGCACCAAGCTGCTGCGCTTCCGCGGCCATTTCCACGGCTGGCACGACCATATGACCAGCGGCCACCACAATCATTTCGACGGCGCCGCCTCGATCGGCGTGTTGGGCGGGATCGCGGACAACGTTCTGCTGTGTGATCCGAACGACACCGAAGAGCTGACCAAGCTGTTCGAGCAGCACCGCGACATCGCCGCGGTGATCCTGGAACCGACCGGCGCGCATTTCGGCCGCATGCCGATGCTGCCGGAGTTCCTGCGAACCCTGCGCACACTGACCAAGGACGCTGGCACCATCCTGATCTTCGACGAGGTCGTCACCGGCTTCCGCTGCTCCCCGGGTGGCGCGCAGCAGGCGCTGGGCATCACGCCGGACATGACCACGCTGGCGAAGATTCTTGCTGGTGGCCTGCCGGGTGGCGCGGTGTGCGGCCGCCGCGACATCCTCGACCTGCTTGACTTCAAGCGCACCAAGGCGAAGGGGATCGAGAAGATCGCGCATCCCGGCACGTTCAACGCCAACCCCGTCTCCGCTGCCGCCGGGATCGCCACGCTGGAGATCCTGTCCAGCACCGACGCCAACGCCAAGGCCAACGCCTATGGCGAAACGATCCGCAAGCGGATGAACGAGGTGTTGGAGGAGGAAAAACTGAAATGGGCCGTGCACGGCTCCTATTCCGGTTTTCACGTATTCACCAATCCGGACAATGCCGACATCACGCCCAGCACGTTCGATGCGGTTGCGTTCATCCCGACCATGATCGGCAACAAGCGTGGCGAGGCGATCGCGTCCGCGTTGCGCATGGGCATGCTGGTCAACGGGGTGGATGTGAATTCCGGCCCCTCGGGCACCATCTCGGCCACCCACGGCGATGACGAGATGAACGTGACGGTTGATGCCTTCCGCACCACGCTGCGCGCGCTGCGCCGCGAAGGGGCCCTGTCGTAACAAGGGCCAGACGTCCACAACAACACTCTGGGGAGAGACGCAATGAACTCCATCGGTCGCCGTTCGACATTTCGCCTGCTGGCGGGATCGGCTCTGGCTGGGTCTGCTCTGGCCGGAGTCGCCGGACAACATGCCGCGCGGGCGGCCGAGAAATCGGTCACCGTCGGCATCGACCTTTCCTTGACCGGCGCGGACGCGGAAACCGCCGTGCTGATCAAGAACGGTTTCATGCTGGCAATCGACGAGGCGAACGCCAAAGGCGGGCCGGCGGGCTACCATATCAACGTCCTGCTGCTGGATGACGGCACCGCGACCGCCGGTCAGTACGATCCCGCGCAGGCCGCGGTGAACGTGCGCAAAATGGTCGCCGACGCCACCTGCGTCGCGGCGCTGGGGCCAATGAGCAGCACGCCCGGCAAGGCGATGTCGCCGATCCTCAGCCAGGGCGGTCTCGCCACTATCACGCCGACCTCGACCAACCCGGACATCACCGATCCGAAATTCGCCGGGCTGTACCGGCCGGCGGGCAAGGCGGTCTACTTCCGCACCGTGACCACCGACGCCTATCAGGGGCCGAACCTGGCGAACTACTTCGCTGACGTGCACAAAGTGAAGACGATGTACGGGCTGGACGACAGCGGCGCCTATGGCATCGGCATCTCCACCGCGTTCGAGAAGCAGGCGGCGAAGAAGGGCATCACCGTCATGGGCCATGACCGGCTCGATCCGAAGGCGGCGGACTACACAACGGCGCTCACCAAGATCAAAAGCCTCAACCCGCAACTGCTGTATTACGGGGGTGACGCGCAGGCCGGAGTGAAGGTGGTCAAGCAGTCCTACGACATCATACCGAACATGCTGAAGGCCGGCGGCGACGGCATGTATGGCCCGTCGATCCTGTCGGGTGCCGGCTTCCCGTCGTCGAACGGCTGGTACGCCACCGTCGCCAGTCCGCACATGATGGATGCGGCCGACCTGCAGCCATGGGTGAAACGTTTCGTCGCCAAGTTCTCGTCGCAGCCGTCGGACTACTCCATCACCGCCTATGATGCCGCGCTGGTGGTGCTGGACTCGATCGACCGGGTGGCGAAAACCGGCAAGCCGGTCACCCGCGCCGCGGTGCGTGACGCGATCCAGGCAAGCAAAGTGAAGACGCTGCAAGGGGAGGTGTCGTTCGACGCCAACGGCGACCTGACCAACCGGATCGTCAGCATCTTCCAGGTGCAGTACAATTCGAAATTCCCGAACGACGACATCGTGCATCAATACAAGTATATCGGCGCCGCGCCGCAAGACACCGTCTGATTTCTGACTACCGCGGAGCGACCGGCCTTGGCCGGCCGCGCCGCGGTGGTGCTCGATAGACGCAGTGCGTAACGAAGGAACCTGAATCATGAATGACGTTTCGGCGGCGACCCGCAACACCAACCCCTATCTGGCGCTCGGCGTCCGCCCGTTCATCAACTGCGCCAGCGTGCGCACCGCGCACAGCGGCAGCCTGATGCTGCCCGAGGTCCGAGCAGCGGTCGCACAGGCCTCACGCCAGTTCGTCAGCCTGGACGAGCTAATGGAAGGCGCCAGCCGGCGCATCGCCGAACTCACCGGCGCGGAATGGGGCATCGTCACCTGCGGCAGCGCCGCCGCGCTGACGCTGGCCACCACCGCCTGCGTTGCCGGCAACGATCCGGTGAAGATGCTGCGCCTGCCATTCACCGATGGCTGGGTCAACCGCGTCATCATGATGAAGAACCAGCGCTTCGCCTATGACCAGGCGATCCGCATGGTGGGCACGCAGATCGTCGAGATCGAAACTGTTGCCGATCTGGATGCTGCGTTGATCGAGCCAGTCGCGATGATCGCGGTGCTCGGCAACCAGGATCTGACGTCCAAGGTCCGGCTGGAGGACTTCGTCCAGCGCGCCAGGCCGCGCGGCATACCGGTGCTGGTCGATGCGGCCTCGGAACATATCGAAAGGCCCAGTCCTCATCTGGTGCGCGGCGCCGATATGGTAATCTACAGCGGCGGCAAATTCCTGCGCGGACCGCAGACCAGCGGACTGCTGCTCGGCCGCAAGGATTTGATTCAGGCGGCCTGGTGCAATGCCTCGCCGCACCAGGCGTTCGCGCGCGGCATGAAGGTGTCGAAGGAAGACGTGATCGGCGTGCTGGCCGCGCTGGAAGTCTGGTTCGAACACCGTGACCCCGCCGTGGAACTGGCCCGCTGGAACGCCGACCTTGCAACGATGACGGCGCGGCTGGCGGATTTGCCAGGCGTCAGCACGGAGGTCGTCGCCCCGTACGACGTGGTGCGCGTGCCGCGGCTGATCGTGCGCTGGGATGCGGCGAAGTATGGCCTGGACGGCGAGGCGCTGCGCCTGCGCGTGCTGAACGGCGACCCGCGGGTGATGCTGGACGACATGGCGATCACGGCGAACTCGGTCGAGGTCGATCCGTTTGGATTGCAACCGGGTGAGGCCGATCAGGTCGGCCGCGCCCTTGCCACCGCGCTGTCCGCGCCGGCCGTCGCGAAGCCCGCACCCGTGCCGCCGAAGATCGACGTCTCCGGTGCCTGGGATGTCCACGTGTCCTTCCTGCACGGCGAGCGTTCGCATCGACTGACGTTGCAGCAGCAGGGCGGCGCGATCAGCGGCAGCCAGAGTTCGCAGCAGTTCGACGGGCCGGTGACCGGCAGCCTGGACGCCGACGGCATCCATCTGATCTTCCGCACCCGGTATGAAGGCGCGACCATCTCCTACAAGCTGGATGGCGCCGTGGCGGATGGCCGGATGCAGGGCAGCGTCGCGCTGGGCAGCGTCAGCGACCACCATCAGGGTCCGATCAACATGACCCAGTTCGGCACCGGACAGTTCCAGGCGGTGCGCGCGGGAGGCGCATGATGGACGGGTTCGTCGCGATCGGCGCCAGCAGCGGCCGCGCCGAGCGACTGCGCATGCGGCAGGGGCTGTTCACCGGCCCCACTTCGGGCTTGGCGCCAGGCAACGTGCAGGCGAATCTCGTGATCCTGCCAAAGGATCTGGCGAACGACTTCCTGCGGTTCGCGCAGGCCAATCCGCGCCCCTGCCCGGTGCTGGGGGTGACCGAGGTCGGCGATCCACGCTTGCCGGCGCTTGGCGAGGACCTCGATCTGCGCACCGATCTGCCGCGCTACCGCGTCTGGCGTCATGGTGAGCTGATCGAGGAACCGACCGACATCAGCCCTCTCTGGCGCGACGATATGGTGGGCTTCGCCATCGGCTGCTCCTTCTCATTTGAAGAAGCGCTGATCGAGGACGGCATCGAAGTGCGTCATATCGCCTGCGGCACCAACGTGCCGATGTATCGCACCAATGTGGACTGCGTACCGGCCGGCGTGTTCCACGGCAAGCTGGTCGTGTCGATGCGGCCGATGAAGCCCGCTGATGCGATCCGCGCGGTGCAGATCACCTCGCGCTTTCCCTCGGTGCACGGCGCGCCGGTGCATATCGGCCTGCCGGAGCTGATCGGCATCAAGAACATTGCCAAGCCGGATTATGGTGACGCGGTGCCGGTGGGCGCGGACGAACTTCCGGTGTTCTGGGCCTGTGGTGTGACGCCCCAATCGGTGATCGCGTCGGTGAAGCCCGAATTCTGCATTACCCACGCGCCAGGCAGCATGCTGATCACCGATCTGCGCAACACCAAACTCGCCGCGCTGTAGACGTCGGACCGCGCGCCGGACAACAAGATGGGGGACCGGCTGGCGCTGATCGATGCGATCGAGGCGGTCATCCAGCAGGATGTCGGACGCAACATCACACCACTGTTTAGTGCCGCGCGAGGGGGATTGCGCAGCGCCGTGGCAGCATTGGCCGAGGTGGGCGGCGCGGTCGGGGACGGATCGACCGACGGGGGAGGCGGAACGATCGGGCTGATCACCGGGTTCTATGTGCCCGGCGGCAGCCCACCGGCCGCGGAAACCGACGGGCCGGTCGGTATGGCACTGTTGGCGCACGGGTTGCGTCGCGTTGGAATGTCGTGCCGGGTATGCACCGACGAACTTTGCGCCCCGGCGTGTCGTGCCGCGCTATCGGGGATAGCGGACATACCGGGTACGATGGGTAATGTTCCGGTCGACGTCGTACCGCTCGACGGATCGCTCGACAATGTCATCGCGACCTGGCGTGCGGATGGCGTGCGGCTCGTCGTGGCGATCGAACGCTGCGGCCGAACCGCCGACGGCACCGCGCGCAACATGCGCGGCGACGACATCGGCGTCCATACGACGTTGCTGGACGATCTGTTCCTGGCCGGCCCGTGGGACACGATTGCGATCGGTGATGGCGGCAACGAGATCGGCATGGGCGCGCTGCCGCGATCGCTCATCGGCGCGCACATCGCACACGGCGAGGCAATCGCCTGTGTCACGCCGGCGACGCATCTGATCGTTGCCGGGGTTTCGCACTGGGGCGCCTACGCACTGCTCGGCGGCCTGGCCGTTGCGCGATCGGTTTGGCGCCCGGCATTGCTCGCTTGTCTCGATCCCGAATTGGATCGACATATTCTCGAGGTCACTATCCGCGATGGGCCAGCAGTGGACGGGGTAACCCGGCAGCAGACGCAGACGATCGACAGCCTGGACTACGCGGCGCACCATCGGGTGCTGGACGCGATTCGGAAGCTGGTGCGCGAGGTAGAAGCATAATGTCCTCCCCCTCCCCCTGAGGGAGGGGGTTGGGGGGAGGGGTTCGGCGCGCGAGAAGCTGGGTGCGGAGAATAAAGCATGGAAGGTACGTTCTCGACGACGCGGTTCGCAATCGGGGACACGCCGAAGCGCCGCGAGGACGCCAGATTCGTTGTCGGCCGCGGCTCCTACCTCGATGATCTTGCGTTCGACAACCTGACGCACGCGGCCCTGCTGCGTTCACCGCATGCCCACGCCCGGATCACCCACCTCGATGCCACTACGGCTCGATCCGCCCCCGGTGTGCTGGCCGTTCTCACCAGCGACGATGCTGACGCCGACGGGCTGCAACCAATGCAGCCCGTCGCCCAGGCCAACACCCAGACCGGTGAACCCTTCGCCTTCGCGCCGCAACCCTTGCTGGCACGGGACACGGTTCGATACGTCGGCGAGCCGGTGGCCCTGATCGTCGCTGAAACCCGCGCCCAGGCACTCGATGCAGCCGAACTCATTACGGTCGAGTATGACATCCTGCCCGCTGTCGTCACCGCCGCCGCCGCTCGCGTGCCCGGTGCGCCGCTGCTATCGTCGCTGGTCCCGGGCAATCTGTGCATGGACTGGCACGTCGGCGACCCCGAAGCGGTCGACGCCGCCTTCGCAACGGCGGCACATACGACAACATTGCAACTCGACAACCACCGCATCGTTACCAACCCGATGGAACCACGCGGTGGAATTGGCAGCCACGACCCGGCATGCGATCGTTACACGTTGCATGTGTCCAGCCAAAACATCCACGGCAACCGCGACCTGGCGGCGCGCGCGCTGGGCGTCTCGCCCGACCGCGTGCGTTTCATCGCCCCCGACGTTGGCGGCGGTTTCGGCGCCAAGAACTTCGCATACGCGGAACACGCCCTGATCTTATGGGCGGCCAGGCGCGTCGGCCGTCCGGTCAAATGGATCGCCACCCGCAGCGAGGTCTTCCTGTCCGACCACCAGGCGCGCGACCATCAGGCGCAAGCCTCGCTGGCGCTCGACGCGGGTGGAAAATTCCTTGCGCTGCGCATCGCCAGCACGGCGAATATCGGCGCCTACATGGTGGGCAGCGCCGGCGGCGTGCAGACCAACCAGTACGCGCATCTGCCCGGCACAGTCTACGCCATCCCGGCGATCGCGCTGCACGTGACGACGGTGCTGACCAATACCACGCCGATCGGTGTCACCCGAGGCCCCGGCTTCGCCGAGATGGTCAACATCATGGAGCGGCTGATCGACACGGCCGCGCACCAATGCGGTTTCGATCGCATCGCACTGCGCCGGCACAACTTCGCCAGCAGCATGCCGATGACCAACGCGCTAGGCTCCAGCGTGGACAGCGGCGACTTCGCCGGAACTTTCGATGGCGCACTGATGCAGGCCGACACAGCGGGTTTCGCGTCGCGCCGCCAGGACAGCGCCTCGCGCGGCAAACTGCGTGGCCTGGGCTTCGCCTATCACATCAAGGCCACCGGTGGTTCGCCGCATGAAAACGTCGATATTCGTTTCGAAGACGCCGACACCGTGGCACTGATCACCGGCACGCAGACGATCGGCCAGGGCCACGAAACGACATTCCCGCAAATCCTCGCCGCACGCCTGGGCATACCGAACGCCAGGATCCGCCTGTGCCAGGGCGACACCGACCTGATCCCCACCGGCGGCGGGCACGGCAGCTCGCGCGCCACCTACATGGGCGGGACGGCGATCTGGCGTGCGTCGGACGAGATCATCGCCAAGGGGCGGCGCGTCGCGGCCGACATGCTGGAAGCCGCCGAGACCGACATCCATTTCGCCGACGGTCATTTCAGCGTCGCTGGCACCAACCTGTCTGTGCCGCTGCTGGAAGTCGCTGCCCGCGCCCGCGCGCTGGACACGCCGCTCGACACCTACCACGCATGGACGCGCGAGCACATGACCTACCCCAACGGCGCGCACGTCGCCGAGGTCGAAATCGACCGCGACACCGGCCAGGTCAGTCTGGTGCGGCTGACCGCGGTGGACGATTACGGCGTGCTGGTGAACCCGATGATCGCCGCCGGCCAGGCGCACGGCGCGATCGCCCAGGGTGCCGGCCAGGCGCTGCTGGAGCACGCGGTCTACGACGCGGAAACCGGCCAGCCGATTGCCGCATCGTTCATGGACTACGCAATGCCGCGCGCCGATGATCTTCCCGCTTTCGATCTGAGTTTCAACGCCACGCGCTGCACCACCAACCCATTAGGCGTGAAGGGCTGCGGCGAGGCCGGCGCCATCGCGATGTTCCCGGCGATCGGCAACGCGGTGCTGGACGCGCTGACACCGCTGGGCGTGACCGGGTTCGACGGTCCGGCGACGCCGTTCCATATCTGGCGGGCGATGCAGCGCGTCTGATACCGGCGGCCCGAAATGCTGACTCTTCCAGCATTTCGGGCCGCCGGTATCGCGCGCGGGGTTGCCCAGGGGAATCGGCGTGCGGCCGCGCGCGAAACCAAGACCCATACCAGCGGCCGACACCGGCAGAACGGTCAGGAATCAGGGCCACTGGTATGACGCGGAGAATTTGCCCCTCTCGCACGCGCGCCGCGGAAAACACCAATCTCCTGCCGGCGACCGGCGGAGCAGCATTATCTTTCGCCACCGGTCCTATTGCATCAGGCCGGACATCACCGAACTACTGCGTCCCTGACCCGCTCTGATGCAGGAGCCGCCACCGTGAACCAGATCCATGTGCTGCACGAAAACCCCGCCTGGCTGCCGCCGCTCGCGCAGGCGTTCGACCAGCGCGGCCTGCCCTGGACCGAGTGGTTTCTGCACGAAGCGACGTTCGACCTGTCCACGCCCCCGCCGCGGGGCATATTCTACAACCGAATGAGCGCGTCATCCCACACGCGCGATCATCGTTTCTCGGCCGAGCTGACCGCCTGCGTGCTCGCCTGGCTGACGCGATGGGGCAGGCGTGTGGTCAACGGCCCGGACGCGCTCGACCTTGAGATCAGCAAGGTGCGGCAGTACGCGGCGCTGGAACGCCACGGCATCGCCACGCCGCGCAGCGTGCTGGTGGCCGGGCGCGACCTGATCGTCGCGGCCGCGGAACGATACTTCGCGGGTCAGCCGTTGATCCTGAAACCCAATCGCGGCGGCAAGGGGCTTGGAGTGCAGTTGTTCCATACCGCCGCGAGCCTGGCGGCCTACGTGGCAAGCCCGACCTACGAAGCCCCGGTCGATGGCGTGCAGTTGCTGCAGGAGTACGTGCGCGCCCCGGCACCGTTCATCACGCGGGCGGAATTCGTTGGCGGGCGCTTCCTCTACGCCGTCGAGGTGGACACCAGCGACGGCTTCGAGTTGTGCCCGGCGGATGCCTGCGCGGTGGGCGACGCCAATTGCCCGGTCGGTACCGCGCCGCGGCACAAATTCCAGATCGTGGACGGCATCCCGCAGACGCTGCGGACGCGGTTGGAACGCTTCCTGGCCGCCGCCGGGATCGATGTCGCCGGCATCGAGTTCATCACCGATACCACCGGGCGGACGCTGGTCTACGACGTGAACACCAACACAAACTACAATCCGGACGCCGAGGCGCGTGCCGGGCGCATCGGCACCGCGCGCTCCGGCCCGGGTGCGATCGCCGCCTACCTGGGCACGGAACTGGCCCGGCTGCGCGAAGCTGCCTGACAACCCGGCACCCGGGCGATCAGCGCACCGTGCCGGGCGGCTGGACTGGGCCCTGTTGGACCGGGCCGTGCGGGATCGGGCCCAGATGGACCGGGCCCTGCGCAGCCGGGCTATGCCGAGCTGGATCGAAACCGGCTGGGAACTCGGTCGTCGCGTCGAACCTGGCGCCGGCCAGGCTGATCGGGCTCAGCGTGGCGCCGGTCAGCCTTGCGGATGTCAAGTCCGCCTCCGTCAGATCCACCTGATCCAGCCATGCCTGCGACAGATCTGCCGCGCACAGATCGGTCCGGCGCAACCGCGCCCGCACGAAGCTGGCCGGTTGGAACCGCCCGCCCGGCATCAGCAGGGGGCTCGCGTTGACGTGCGCGAGACAGGCTCCCGTCAGTGTCGCCCGATCCAGCATCGCCCCTCGCAGGTCCGCGCCGAACAGATCCGCGTCGCGCGCGTCCACCAGCGCCAGGTCGGCCATGGCCAGCGATGCGCCGCGCAGCCGGCTACCGCGCAGCACCGCGCCGCGCATGATCGCTGCCCCGAGCAGGGCGCCTTGCAAGTCCAGACCCGACAGGTTCTGGCCGGAAAGATCCGCCCGGGCGCCGGCCTTGCCGAGGTGCTCGATCCAGAGCGTGTGCTGATAGATCGCAGCCATCACGTCGTCCTGGGAGGCGGGCGGCCGGACCGCAATCCGTGGGGCGGCGTCGCGCGTGACCTCGAAGTCGGTGTCGTCCACCACGGCGCCCGTCAGGCTGACGCCATCGAGCCGCGCGCCGTTCAGCACGGTCCGGCTCATGATCACGCCGTCCAGGCGGGCGCGGGTCAGATTTGCGCGCGTGAAGTTTGCCTGGTCCAGGTTGCACCCGGTCAGATCGGCCTTGCACAGTTCGGCGTCGACAAACCGGCTGCTCTGCAGGTCCGCATCGCGCAGGTCGGCGTGCCGCGGCATGCCGACACCGATGGCGGCGTACTCAGACCCCGGTTCATTCGGATGGCCGGCCGCCTCACGTTTGCTGTCCTGCAACCGACCCGTCAGCAGCACGCCTTCCCTTAGATCTGCCCCCGCCAGGTCGCACCGCACCATGATGGCGTCCCGCAGCGTGACCCCGCGCATGTCGCAGCGCACCAGGCGCGCCTCGGTCAGATCGGCCTCGGTCAGGTCGGCGGTGAACAGGGTGGCATCGGTCAGGTCGGCGCAGACCAGCCGGGCGCGGTGCAACCGGGCGCCACTCAGTTCGATCCCGATCAGGCAGCGCCCGCTCAGGTCAACGCCGGACAGATCGTGGAGTTTGAGCAAGCCGCGCTTGCCGCCCGGCTGACCGGTGGCAAACATCTCGTGCGCGTGCAGGATCGCCTCAAGCCGAGCGGGCTCGATGCGTGACAAAGCGGCATGCGGATCGTGTGTTGGCGACGGCAACCGGGTGGTCTCCGACAGGGTCGGGACGTGTTTCGGTCTATCACGCCAACGCTTAAGCGAGTCTTTAGGCGGGCGGCCCGGCTGATGCTCGCCGCGCTCGACGCAACCGAACGCCCGAAGGGTCTTCGTGTCCCACCGGGCGACCGCCCGAAAGCGTCGCGAGGCGGTCGCGCGGGCCAGCACTCGAATCCGGATCGACGGCGTCGCAACCGCTTCGTCAGACGTTGGTCGATGGCTGTCGGAACCGACGCCTTGCCGCTACAGTTCCGGCATGAAAGGGCTTGGCCTTCCGACGCTGGCACTGCTCTTGGTCACGGCCGCGGCCGACGCCGCCCCGCCGCCCGGCGCCGATCCGACCCTGGCACCGTGGTTCCACGAGCTGCGCCGGCCAGGCAGCGGGTATCCCTGCTGCTCGGAGGCGGACTGCCGCAACGTCAAGACGCGGGGCGCCGCCGGCCGCACCGAGGTGTTCATTGGCCGCGAGGCGTTCGGCTCGCGAGCGCCCGATGCATGGGTGCCGGTCCCACCCGCGCATGTGCTGGCGGGACGCGACAATCCCACCGGCGGCCCGATTGCATGCTGGGCGGCGTGGGGAGGCGTCCTGTGCTTTGTGCCTGGCACCGGCACGTAAGGCGCGGCCAAGGTCGAGCTGAACTGATCGCAAGTGTCGCGCCGGGTCACCGTAATGTCGGGTCCAGCCGGTCGCGCACCCAGTCGCCGATCAGGCTGACCGACAGCGTGCAGAGCGACAGGACGATGCCCGGCAGCACCGCAATCCACCAGGCGTTGTCCAGATAACTCCGCCCGTAGCTCAGCATGCTGCCCAGGCTGGACAGCGGCGGCTGGATGCCGAGACCGAGGAAACTCAGCGCGGTCTCCAGCAGGATCACCTCGGGGAAGCCGATTGTAGCGTTGACGATCAGCACGCCCGCGACATTGGGCAGCACGTGGCGCAGATAGATCCGCATCGGCCGGGCGCCCAGTGCCACCACGGCTCGCACGTAGCCCCGCCGCGTCGTCGACAGTGCCATGGCGCGGGCCAGGCGCGCATAGGTCTGCCAGCCATAAAGCCCGACGACCACAACGAACAACGCCAATGAGGTGCCGAAGAAGGCGATGATGGTGAGTGCCACGATGATGAACGGGATGGCCGCTTGGGCGTCGGCGAGCATCATCACGGCATCGTCCAACCAGCCGCGGAAATGTGCCGCGAGGAACCCCAGCGTCGTGCCGAGCGTAGAGCCGATCAGTGTGCCGGCAAAGGCGACCGACAGGCTGACGCGAATCGAGGCGAGCAGGCGGCTGAACACATCGTGCCCGACTTCGTCGGTACCGAGCACGTGGTGCCAGGTGCCGCCGAACAGCATCGGCGGCGCCAGCCGGGCGCGCAGGTCGAGCGCCTGGTAGTCGATCGGCGCCAGCCTGAGTGCCAGCGCCGCGGCGACGACGCACAGGCCGATCCAGACGAAAGCCAGCACGACCAGGGTCGGCCAGCGCCGCACCATCGCGCGCGCAGGCCCAGTGCTCATACGCCCTTCGATGCTCCGTCCGTCGGTGCTCATGCGTCCTCTGGCGCCGGTGCACGCATGCGCGGGTCAAGCCACACGTACAGCAGATCCACGCTCAGGTTGGCCAACACCATGGTGCTGGCGACCAGCAGCACGATGCATTGCACCACCGCGAGATCGCGCCGCGCCACCGACGTAACGATCAGCCAGCCGATGCCCGGCCAGGCGAAGACGGTTTCGGTGATCACCGCGCCGGCGACCAGTCCGCCGAGCAGGAAGCCGATCATCGTCACCGTCGGGATCGCCGCGTTCGGCATCACATGGCTGCGCACCACCCTCGCCCAGCCCAGGCCGCGTGCCTGCACCGCGCGCACGAAGGGCTGGCGCAGCGCATCCAGCATCGCCGCGCGGGTGAAGCGCGCGATCACCCCGGTGCCGCCGGCGGCGATGGTGATCGCCGGCATGATGATGGTATGCGCCGCTTCGGCGCCGCCGCTCGGCAGCAGGCGCCAGCGCACCGAGAACAACAGGATCAGCAGGATGGCGAGGAAGAAGCTCGGCACGCTATGGCCCATCACCGCGCCCGCAACGATCGCCCGGTCGAGCGCGCGACCGCGGTTGAGCGCGGCAGCGACGCCGGCGGGAATGCCGATGCACAGCATCAGCAGCAGGCCGAGCCCGGACAGTTGCAGTGTGCGCGGCACGCGCTCGGCCACCACCGTCAGCGCGGGCCTGCCGTCGAGGAACGAAGCGCCGAAATCGCCGTGCAGCACATGCGCGAAATACACGACGTATTGCACCGGCAACGGCCGGTCGAGACCCCATTGATGATGGAACTCGGCGATCATTGCGGGTGTCGCATCGGTACCGAGGATGGTGAGTGCAGGATCGCCGGCGCTGCGCAGCACCACGAAGGTGAGGCTGACGACAATCCACAGCGTCAGCAGCGCGCGTAGGCACTTGCGCAGGATGACGTAGCCGGCGTCCATCACACGACGTCCATCACGCGGTACCCTGCGCGACATGGCAGGCGACCTGGTGCTCGGCGTCGTCCGGCGCGGGTGCCAGAAGCGGGTCGACCTGGGCGCAGATCGGCCGCGCCAGGGCGCAGCGTTGGCGGAAGCGGCACCCGAAGCCGATGTCGGTGGGGTTCGGCGGCTCGCCCGGCAACAGAATGCGTCGGCTCCCGCGTTGTGCCGGATCGGGTTCCGGCACGGCGGACAGCAGCGCTTGGGTGTAGGGATGGCGTGGCGTGGCGAACAGGCGCGCGGGCTCCGCCAGCTCGACGATGCGCCCCAAATAGACTACGGCGACGCGATGCGCGATGCGCAGCACAAGACGCAGATCGTGGCTGATGAACAGATAAGCCAGGCTGCGTTCCCGTTGCAGCCGCGACAGCAGGTCGATCACCTGCGCCTGGATCGAAACGTCCAGCGCCGAGGTCGGTTCGTCGAGCACCAGCATGCGCGGCCGCAGCACCAGGGCGCGGGCCAGCGCGACCCGCTGCCGCTGGCCGCCGCTGATCTCGTGCGGCCGCCGATCGATCACCCACTCGTCCAGCCCAACCGAGCGCAGCGTGGCGTGCACGGTGTCACGCCGCTGCCGCCGGTTCCCACCTGTGCGATGGATCAGCAGCGGCTCGGCCACCTGTGCACCGCAGGACAGCCTTGGGTCCAGCGCCTCGCCGGGGTCCTGCAGAACGATTTGCAGCTCGCGACGCAGGGCGCGACGTTGCGCCGGCGATCTGGCGGCAAGGTCCTGCCCGGCATATTCGATCCGGCCGGCGGTGTGCCCGAGCAGCCCGGCGATCATCAGTGCGATGGTGGATTTGCCGCAGCCGCTTTCGCCGACCAGCGCCAACGTCTCGCCGGCCGCGATGTCGAACGACACACCGTCCACCGCACGCAGCGGCGGCGCGGCGCGGCGGAACAGGCGCCGGCGATGGACGAAATGCCGCATCAGCCCGACGACCCGCAGCAACGCGACAGGTGCGGCCTCGACGCGCGCCGCTCGTTCGGTCGTGCGCGGCAGGGCGTTCAGCAATTGGCGTGTGTAGGCATGCGCGGGCTGGGCAAACAGCGCCTGCACCGGTGCGTGCTCGACCACCTTGCCGGCACGCATCACCTTGACCCGGTCGGCATAGCGCGCGACGATGCCAAGATCATGCGTTACCAGAACGATTGCCAGCCCGGTTTCGTCGCGTAGCCGCAACAGCAGTTCCAGCACCTGGGCCTGCACGGTCACGTCCAGTGCCGTGGTCGGTTCGTCGGCCAGCAGCAGGCGCGGCTGCGCCGCCAGTGCCAGGGCGATGGCGACGCGCTGGGCCATGCCGCCGGAAATCTCGTGCGGGTAGGCGCGCAACTGGCGTTCGGGTGCCGGCAAGCCAACACGGTGCAACAGGCCGCCGGCCTCATCGGCGGTGGCGTTCGCGGTAAGGTCCGGGCGGTGCAGCGCCAGCACCTCGCGCAACTGGTGGCCGATGGTGAAGACCGGATCGAGCGAGGCGCGCGGCTCCTGAAAGATCATGCCGATCCCGCGGCCGCGCAGGGTCGCGGCGTCGGCGCCGATCCGCCGGCCCTGGAAGCGCAGCTCGCCCGCGATTTCGCCGCGCGGACCTAGCAGGTCCATCACCGCAAGACAGGTCGCGCTCTTGCCGCTGCCGCTTTCGCCAACCAGGCCGACGATCTCGCCCGGCCTGACGTCGAGGTCGATCCCCCTGACCGCTTCCACCACGCCCTCCGGCGTGTGAAAGCGGACCGAGAGACCGCGCAGCTCCAGCAGTGCTGCGTCGCTCACGCCCAATCCTGCGTCGCTCAAGTCTTGCGCGGCTGTGGTGGCGCCGAAAAGGCCACGGTGCGAAAGTCCATGTGCTCCACGGGATATGGCTGCCAGTGCAGGCTGCGCCGCTCGGCGTAGAACATGCCGATGGCGAACAGAACGGTACCGGGCGGATCGTCCCAGTCATAAATGTCCAGCATGTGCTGGAACGCTGCGTAGCGCGCCGCCGTGTCGAGGCTGGAGACCAGGGTCGGGCCGACGGCGTTGAACGCGTCGTCGGCCCACATCTTGTATTGCACCTGCAACGTACTGTCTTTGCCGTAACGGCGCCACAGTTCGCTGACCGGATCGGGATACAGCGCGGTGTCGGAGGTGTTGTTGATCCCGCGGCCGGGCGGCTGGAAGACCTGCGCGAAATTCTCCTTCAGCACGATGTTCACGTTGATGCCGACATCCTTCCACATCGCCACCAGGGCCTGCGCGGTGGCGACCTCGTTCGGGTAGTAGTCGCTGCCGATCACGCGGTAGGGGATTGGCGTGCCATCATACTTCGACAGTTTCAGCTCGGCGCGCGCCTTCGCGGGATCGAACGGCGGGAAGGGCCGGTTCGGGTTGTACAGCGCGCCGAACGAGGGAAGCTGCATCGAGCGGGTGAGCGCCAGTCTGCCGTGCCAGAACGTGTCGATCAGCAGTTGGCGGTCGATCGCCAGGCTGAGGGCGCGGCGGACATGCACATCGGCAAGCTGCGGGTTGAATTTATCGTAGAGCAACACGAGGTGATTCATGATCGGACCGCCGACCACCGCCAGGTCCTTGTAGCCCTCTATCGTCGCGAACTGGTCCGGCGGCACCTCGGTGACAAGGTCGCAGTCGCCGGCGGCCAGTCCGGCCATGCGTGCGGCGATTTCCGGCACGATCTGGAATTTCACTGACGCGGCAGGCGGCGGGCCGGCCCAGTACTGGTCGTGCGCCACCAGCAGGATGGATTCGCCACTCTTGAGCGCACCCAGCTTGTACGGCCCGGTGCCGACCGGGGCGCGGCCCCAGGCGTCCCAATCCTTGGCTGCCAGGAACGCGCGCTTGCTGATGATCTGCGCCCCCCAACCGGCCAACCGCCGCTCGATCAGCGGGTCGGGCTGCCGGGTGACCAGCCGCACACTGTACGGACCGGTCGCCTCGACCTTTTCGATCGTGCCGAGGAACGGTCGGCTCGGCGCGTAGCCACGCGATGTCGGCGACAGAATGCGCTCGTCACCGAAGGTGAAAGCGACATCCTCCGCAGTCATCTCGCTGCCGTCATGGAACTTCACGCCCTGGCGCAGCGTGAATTCCAACGTGCGGTCGTCGGTGCGATGCCATTCCGTGGCCAGCATCGGGCCGTTCTTCAGGTCATGCAGATAGTCGGTCGCGATCAAATAATCCCAGATGTTGTCCTGCACTCGATAGGAGACGTTGGAGATCACCAGAAAAGGATCGAGCAGATCGGGGTTCTGCTGCACCGCGACGACGATGTTCGGGCGGGCTTCGGCCCGCGTCGGCACCGACCACTCGGCCGCGCCAAGGGCGCCGAGACCGGCCAGAGCGGCACGACGGGGCATGCGCAGTGTTGTCATGACGCTGCTCTCTCCGATTGCATGCGGGCGGTCCGGCGATGCCACGCGGCGGTCACTGTCATCGCATCGCGCCGGTAGCGAACGCATGACGCGATCCCATTGTCATGCAACCCCGATGCAACCGGCCCCATGTTTCGCGGCGACATAGCGTCGATAATTGACAGGCGCAAGACGAGCGGATCACATCAAGGTCATGCCACCGATCGACGCCACCACACCAGCCCTCGGCCGGGCGATCCGCCATGAATGGTCGCTGGACTGGGACTACCTCACAGTCAATCACGGATCGTTCGGTGCAACCCCGAACATCGTGCTGGCGGCACAGAGCGAATGGCGCCGCCGACTGGAAGCGCAACCCAGCCGCTTCATGCGCCAGGTGCTTCCCGGCGCCCTGCGCGACGCGGCGTCGCGTCTGGCGGCCTTCATCGGCGGCCGGGGCGAGAACATGGCTTTCGTCGAGAATGCCACGACCGGTTGCAACGCCGTGTTGCGCTCGCTCCGCCTGCGGCCCGGCGATGAGGTGCTGGTGCTCTCGCATGTCTACGGCGCGGTGCGGAACACGGTACGTTACGTGACCGAACGTGCCGGTGCCGGCATGGTGGAAGCCGTGCTGCCGTTCCCACGCCCGCACCCGGACGCCATCGTCGCCGCCATCGCCGCCGCGATCACCCCGCGCACACGGCTCGCGGTGCTGGATCACATCACCTCGGGCAGTGCGCTGGTACTGCCGCTGGCACGCATGTTGAAGACGTGCCACCAAGCCGGCGTGCCGGTGCTGGTCGATGGCGCACACGGACCCGGGCAGGTCGCGATCGACGTGACCGCGCTGAATGCCGACTGGTACGTCGGCAACTGCCACAAGTGGCTGATGGCTCCAAAGGGCAGCGGCTTCCTCTATGCTCGCCCGGACCGTCAGGACGGGCGGCACCCGGTGACGATTTCGCACGGCTACGGCAAGGGTTTTGTGGCCGAGTTCGATTGGACGGGCACATGGGACCCCAGTGCCTATCTCGCGGTAACCGCGGCGCTCGACTTCCACGAACGCCTTGGCGGCGGCGCGCTGATGACGCGCAACGCGGCGGTGGCGGCAGAGGCGGCGGCGCTGGTGGCAGGACGGCTCGGTACCGAAACGGGCAACGGCAACGAACTGGCCGCGGCGATGGCCGTCGTGCGCTTGCCGCTATCCGGGCCGGCCACCATCGAGCGTGCCAAGGCGCTGCGGGTGCATATGCTCGACGCCGGCACCGACGTTCCGCTGCATGCGCAGGCCGGCGCATTGTGGCTGCGCCTGTCAGCGCAGGCGTATAACGAAATGCCTGACTACGAAAAACTGGCGGCGATCGTTGGCGTGGTCGTAGCGCGGCACGCCTGACGCGGGCGTGCGGGGGCGTTATGCGCCTGGCGCTGGGTGCGCCCGCGGTCACTTCGGCGCCCCGGTTGTCAACCCCGCAACGATCTTGCGTTGCAGCAGTAGGAGAGCGCTTGGTCTACATCATTGATCCCGACGCACACGAACTCAGCTTTGCACGGCCGCTATAATTGTGGTTCCGGGCAAGTGGGCAGGCCTCCCCCAGACCGTCGGAGATAGGTAGAGGTCGGTCCATGTCATTTCTTGGACCGGCACGATCTTCCAAGCTCATCGACGCCGCCTGGCGGATGGCATTCCGCCTGGGTTTCCCTCTCGCTCTCCTCTGGTGGCGACTGCGGCGTCCCCGGCATGAAGGGGCGCTGGTGGCGGTCCACGTTGGTGCGGCGCTGCTGCTAGTGCGCTCGTCATACCGGATCGCGTGGAACTTCCCTGGCGGCAGCGTTCGGCACGGTGAGACGCCGGAAGCCGCGGCGCGGCGTGAACTCGCCGAGGAGATCGGCCTCGTGGTTTGTTCCATGCTCCCCCGGGGCGTCGCCCGCGGGATCTGGGACGGGCGAAGGGACCAAGTGCATTTCTTCGAACTGCGACTGGATAGGCTACCCGAACTGCAGCTCGACAACCGCGAGATCATCGGGGCGCGGCTTGTATTGCCAGAGGAATTACACGGAATGCGGCTAACCGGGCCGGTGGCTGCCTATCTCGGCGGGCCGCCTTCACCTGACTGTGACCCAACGCGGCTGTAACCGCGGGGAGCGTTATGCAGCCGGATTCGACCCACTGCGACGGGGGCGAGCTGGCCGGGCCGGACCGCCGGATTCGACCCAAGCGGACCATGCGTTGTTGGGCGGAAGCTGCCTATACTCCGTCTCCACGGACCTGGACGAGGCGCTGAGCACTGTCTGCTCGCCCGCAACACGTCACGCCAGAAGGATGCCAGTCATGAGATCAGCAACGGCGAAGCTTGTTGGGGCGTTGTTGGGAACGGCGCTACTTGTCGCAGCGGGAGCCGCCCTGGCCGACGATGTTCCGGCCGGCACACTGGACCGCATCCGTCAGAACAAGACCATACGCATCGCCTACCGCGAGGACGCGCCGCCGTTTTCCTACAAGGACAGCCTCGGGGAACCCGCTGGGCTCATGGTCGATATCTGCAAGGCGGTCGCTGAGCATCTCGCCACGCAACTGACCCTGTCTTCGTTGAGCGTCGCCTATGTTCCTGTCACCGCGTCCGACCGATTCGAGGCAATCCAGCAACACAAGGCCGATCTGCTTTGCGAGCCTACCAGCGCCACTCTTTCCCGCCGCGAACTGGTCGATTTCTCGATTGCGACCTTCGTCGACGGTGCCAGTCTGATGATTCGCCCCGACGGCCCACACGATATGCAAGCGCTGGCCGGCCGGAAGATCGGCGTGCTCGCCGGCACTACGACGGAACAGGAATTGCGCGACGCTTTGACGAATGCCGGCCTTACCGCCGAAATCATCCCGGCCAAGACGCACACGGAAGGCTTGGCGATGCTGGACGACGCCAGGATATCAGCCTACTTCGCCGACCGGTCGATCTTGGCGACCTTGATCAGGAACAGCAAAGAACCACAGAAGTTGGCGCTGGCCGATGAGTATCTGACGGTGGAGCGCTACGCGCTGGCGCTGCCCCACGGCGATGACAGCTTCCGTCTCGAGGTGGACCGTGCGCTCAGCCACATTTATCGCGCGGGCGCGTTGGCTCCTATGTTCCTGAATGCCTTTGGTAACGACTTCCGACCGGCGCCAATCCTGCAAACGCTGTATCTGATCTCCGCTTTGCCGGACTGAAAGCGTCTCTCCGTCTTGCCCTGGCCGTCCGTCCGGTACCAACCCAAAGCGGCCACTGGTCCATTTGAACTGGCTGAACCAAAGCGGACGCACGATTGCCGGAGAATTATCGGTCGATATAGTGAGTCCCATGCATCCCCCGACCACATTCGAGACCGAGCGCTTGCATCTTCGTCCGGTACGGCGTGACGACGCGACGCTGATCTTTCAGACCTACGCAGGCGAGGAGGAGCCAACTCGCTATATGGACTTCCCTCGTCACCGGAAGTTAGCTGAGTCGGAAGCATTCGCAGAACGCTGCGTTCACTGCTGGAGTTCAGGTTCCGCTTTTCCTTGGGCTATTATTGGGAAGCAGCCCATGGAATTCATGGGCGTGATAGAACTTCGTCTTTCTCCGCCGAAGGCTGACTTCGGCTACATCATAGGCGAGCGTTTCTGGGGGCGAGGCTTTGCAACGGAAGCTGCGAAAGTGGTCGCACATTGGACGATGGAGCAACCATCTATCTATCGCTTATGGGCGACATGCCATCCGGACAACGTTGCATCCGCCCGAGTGCTAGCGAAGGCGGGACTGACGGCGGAGGCGACGCTTGCTAATTGGGTCGCGCGGCCGCAGCTCGGTGAGGTTGCTAGTCCGAGTGTTGTGTTCGCTAGGTTGAAACAGCGATAGCGGACGGACCGCCCTCCACCCACTGCGGACATTCAAACCGAGACACTCCCGAGGGGCGCTCCTGGCCGCCGGACGATTGGCCGGCGGACTTACCTGGATCGCAGTCATGTGCCGTTGATTTGCCCGCCAAACCTACCTTCCGCCTCTCACTGCCTGGCCGGCGCGGTGGCGCTCCCGGGCATCGGCATGGTCTGCATGCTCATCGGTGCGGCCGGGGCGGTCATGGCCAGGCCACCGCCCGCTATGAAGGTGGGCAGGACTTGCGGTGCGACCAGCACCACCACGCCATAGCCTACAAGCGCAATCGCCGTCGCACGGGCAACTGGGCGTCCCCAGGGCAGAGTCTTCTCGGCAAAGACGACAAGCGTGATCACCGCCATGGCGCCGATATTCATGAGACCGAGCGGGAACAGGATGACGAACAGGAGCCAGCAGCAGCCGAGGCAATAGGCGCCGTGCAGCAATCCCATGCGCAGCGCGCCCGCCACCCCATCGCGCCACGCGGTCATGATGAAGCTGATCGGCGTGCGGCATTTCGACAGGCACAGGTCCTTCAACGGCGTGAGCTGATAGAGGCCCGCCGCGACGAGGACCGCGCCGCCGACCCGCGCTACGGTGGCCCGGGATAGCGTGGCGTGCGTGGCGATGGCCTCTGTGGCGACGGCGCCCGCATAGGCGGCAACCCCCGACAGCGTCCACACCAGCATATAGGCCGCCACGAATACCCAGGTTGCAACGAAGGCCTCGCCGCGCCGACGCTTGCCTGCCTGCACCTGATGGAAGATGAGGATCATCGGTGCGGCGGTCGGAAACATCATGGCCACCATCATGACCACCCAGATTGCGAGGAACAGCGGGGCGTGCATGCCCATGGTCGGCGAGGCCATCGCCATGTCCGCGTCGGCGCCCGCACCCCGCCATGCGAGCAGTGCCCAGGCAGCCGCCGCCAGTGCCAAGAGCAGGCCCAGGATGACGTTGCGTTGCACCAAGAGCCAATCGGTCTGGGCGCGTTCCATGGCAGCTTCTCCCCACGAAGCAGGCCGGCGCAGCGGCAAGGGTCGAAGAAGCAACGGGCGGAGACCAGCGTTCCGCTAATTCGACCAGCTGATCGGCGCGTAGTGGCCATTCTTGCCGGAATTGTCCCACCGCATGCCGTGGTCCGCGAAGGTGCTGCCCTTGGTGCCCACTCCGAACGCGAGCTTGTCCGGCGCGACCGGATGGCCCATCGCGCCCCAAATCTCGCCGCCCGGGTGCATGCTCGGCAACGGCTCCACCGCCATGTGCATGATGCCGGGGATTTCCGCCGAACGGCTGTTGCCATTGATGGCGTATTTGATCGCCACCTTCTTTGCGCCGAGATGCGTGCCGACCAACGGCGCGAAGGCCGCCATGGGGCCGCCCTCGGCACCGCCGAAGATGGCACCAAGCGCCGCGGTCTGTTCGTCGTTCGCCCGCTCATCGATGTAGGCAGCAAGCGTCCAGTTGCCGTCCGCCATGGGTCCCGGCGTATGTCCGATCACAGCAACATTAAGTCCATCGAGCGAAACCTGGCCGTAACTGCCCTTGTCGATGTGGAAGACCAAAGCCACGTCGCACACGCCCTGGCTCGGCCGCGCCGTCAGCGGTGCCGCAGGCGAGACAAGGCACGGACACACGACGTCGCAGTTGCAGTTCTCGAAATAATCGCCGGTCAATCGCCATTTTGGTTGCATAGCCACTTTTACCTCCATACGACGATGGAACCAACATCAGCCTAGCCCAATCGTTCGTCGGCCACCATCCGATGGCTCGTCCTTGGCCGTACCGGACTTACGCAATTCCCGAAGGTCCTGGCCTACGGAATTTTCGTGGTTCATGCTTCGGCCGGAACGTCCTCTCCCCACCCAAAGCGGCGGTAGCTGGCCCGCACGGCTTCTACCGCCGCAGTCGGCACCCAGCGGCGGGGGGTTGGCGGCGCTCGACATCGTCCGCTGCATCGAGCGAGCACGCGGTGCGGTTCGTGTCGCGGATGTTCGTGTCACGGATGTTCATGTCACGGATTCTGGGCCACTGATCGCGGCGGCGTGCTTCACGATGCCGCTTGCGCAAGCACCTCCGCATGCACGGGGCGGGGGGTTTTGTCGGGGCCATTGATCGGCGTCACGTCCATCGGACAGGCCGAGAACACCACCAGGACGTCCATCAGTGCCCGCAGCACAACCTCATCGCCGGGCCGGCTTACCGGCGGCTCGATGCCGACGTGCCCATCGGCGCTGACCGGAATATTCATCCAGAGATTGACCGGGTTGGGAACAAAGTTGGCGTCGAACCCGGCGGCGAACAGGGCCTGCAAAAAATTGTCCCGGCACGTTCGATGTCCGGGAGCGCAACCGTAATGCTGGTACAGCCACTTGTCGCAGCATGCGAACAGCATGTCATGCCGTCCGGGTGCGGTATCCTTCTCCAGGGACAGCATTTTCGAGCGCCGGTTCGAGTAGAAAATGTCCCCTTGCCTGGGAAACAGATTTGCGATCATGCGCCTTGTATGTTCGACCGAGAGATACTCGCTGGTGTCATGACGCGCGAGCGCCCAGGTATCGACAACTTGTGATCCGAATGTGTTGACCAGCCGCACGGCATCACCGGCCGCGAGTGGCACGGCCCATCCGTGGCCGCCAGGGATTTCGGTTATGGCCATAGGAACCTCGAACGGTCGCGTCGGCATTGTCGACGATGATCAGGGGAATGTTGTTTCCTCTAATGCGCTCGCGTCAATGCCGGCGGCGTGGCAACCTGGGATAAAAGGCTGGCGGGTGAATGCCATCAGACACCCAGTGCGAACTACCGGAAAGCCCAATGAGGGCATTCGCTCCAGACGTTGGATGGCGATTTGGCAATGAGGCTGCAGGTCCTGGTTCTGATGCTGATTGCGACACCAGCCTTCGGTGCGACCGCCACTGACGCAACCGTTGCCTCCTATCACGGAGCGCCTGATCGCGCCGGCAATTACATTGTCCCCAGCCTCAATTGGCAGTCAGCGGGCACGGTTCACCGCGACGAGATGTTCGATGGACATGTCGAGGGGCATGTCTACGCGCAACCACTGTATTGGCGCCCGCCAGGGTCGGAGCGCGGCCTGATCATCGCGACGACCGAAAGTGATTTCGTCTACGCGTTGGACGCAGCGACCGGGCACGTTGTGTGGCGCACCGCGGTTGGCCGGCCGGTGCCGCGTGCGGCACTGCCGTGCGGCAATATCGACCCGCTCGGCATCACCGGGACGCCGGTGATCGATGTGACGCGTGGCGCGGTGTACCTCGATGCGATGAGCGATGACCGTGGCGCACCGCGGCACCTCGTCTATGGGCTGGGCTCGCCGACGGCAACGTGCTGCCTGGCTTCCCGATCGACGTCGCCGCTGGGCTCGCTACTCGCGGCGTCCGTTTCAGCGCGGTCGCGCAAAACCAGCGCGGCGCTCTTGCATTGCTGAATGGCCGAATCTTCGTGCCGTTCGGTGGACATTTCGGCGATTGTGGTGACTATCATGGCGCGGTCGTCGCTCTTGGCATCGATCCGCCGCAGCTACTCGGCGCCTGGATAACCCGAGCGCCCAAGGGCGGAATATGGGCGCCAGCCGGGGCTGAGCGAGGCCGACGGGTCGCTCTATTTTTCCACCGGCAACACCGAGGGTGCGCGGGACTGGCAAGACGGGGAGGGCGTGTTCCGCGTCGGACCCAATCTGGCTCATCCCATTGGCCCGCGCGATATTTTCGCTCCGTCCAACTGGAAGCAGCTGGACGACGACGATCTCGATCTCGGCGGTGTTACACCGTTGCCGCTCACGCTGCCCGGCAGCCCGATCCCGCTGATGCTCGCGCTTGGGAAGGACGGCAAGGCGTATCTGCTCGACCGCAGCTCTTTGGGAGGCCTCGGCGGTCCGCTTGCGGTGCGCCAAGCGGCGCGCGGTGTGATCATCACTGCAGCGACGACCTATCCTGTGCGCGATGCGGTGCTGGTCGCCTACCAGGCGCGTGGTGCTATCTGCCCAAACGGCGCCTATGTGTCGGGCATCGCAGCGCTGGCGGTGACGAGCGGAGGCCGGCAACAGGCTCTATTCGGCTTGGTGTGCCCGGCTGGACGGCCGCGGTGCGCCGATCGTCACCACCACGGACGGCAGTTCTCAGCCGATTGTCTGGGCCGTTGGCGCGGAGGGCGATGACCGGCTGCACGGTTTCCGCGGCGATACTGGCGAGGAGATATACGCCGGGGCTGGGACACGGGACGGCATGAATGGGCTACGCCACCTCGCCACCATTCTTGTCGCCGCGGGGCGCTTCTACATTGCCGGCGACGGGCGCATCTTCGCATTCGAATTGCCACAGTGAGACGAAACGCGCCGTCCAACGGTTAACCGCCAGGTTGTTCGGTGCGCACCATAGAGACCGGCGGGCACGTCGTGCCGGCGCCGGTGCCTGGCGTCCGAGGCCCCAAGTCGAAGAGGCTGGGCTGGGAACGCCGGCAGGACGCCCCCCGTGCACGGACAAGCATGGTGTGTCTATCAAAACATCACTACATTCCATCAGCTAAGGATTTGAGAATGCTTGCGGCCAACTGGCTTGCCGCTCTCTATTCGGATCACATCCCGACCATCGACCGGCAGCGTTGGGACACCCCGTCCTCGCCCGATTTTCCTTGGCATGAAACCGGTTTGAAACTATTCAGAAGTAATTCTGAAAGCATTGTTCTCGGGTTTGTGAGCGTTTATCAATAATAATAACGTGACATTGCTGTGAAATGTGATACTGGGTCCTCGGTAGCCTAATCCGAGGCCACCATCGGAACCCGCCAATGTCCATCAGACAAACCGAACGCCGTCCGAGCCAGCCTTTAACTGGCGGCCCAGAACCTCTGGAACCTGGGCAACGCCAGCATCTCGCCGGTGCACTCGCCGATCTCGTGCCGAATTGGTCGGTCGAGCTTCAGTACGATGTGCGTGGTGAGGCAACAATCGTCATCCTGCCCGACGATCCGGACGACGATATCTGCCCCACGCTCATCGTACATGCCGACGAATCGGCCTTTCATCTCGAAGAATTATGCGGAGACGACTACCGCAAGCTCGGTGCGTATCGGGGGTGGGCTGACGTTCTGCGTGCGGTTCGGATCAGACTGATCTGGGAGATGCCGATCCCGGCGACACGCCACTGACCAGCGAAGGAGACCGTAGGGTAATATGTCCGTTTATCTCATCGATCTAGAAAGCCTAGGTGAGCGTCTTGCCAGAATACGCAGGACGTACGGCGAGAGCATTGATCTTCCAAATCTGGGAAGGGCTGTATTTGCGTCGCTAATTGGCATTTCAGCTATCGCTTATGCATCCTACGAACGGGGCGAGAGGGAGCCTACGGTCGATTTCTTGGTCGCCCTACGCAAGAAAACCGGCGTCTGTTTGGATGAGCTGATGGACCCCAATTACGCGGAGTCAAACCGGCCTTTCCGGTGAGGATGTCCGTCCTGGCCCGCATTTCTCATACTGTTGCGGGATGATGGCGAAGGGCGTTGTCGCGCCAACAGGTTTTCGCGCCGCCGCCAGTACCGGGTGTATTCGCCCAATGGGTACATGAGCAACGTGCGAAAACCTGCTGGCGCGACAAGGACCGAGCCAGCGCCCGCGAGAGTGTGAGAAATGCGGGCTAGGTCCCGCCTTCGGGGTTGCAGCTCCGCAGCGTGGGCATGGCGTTCCTCGGCGTCTTGCTTCTCGTCGTTGATACCCAACCGGCGGGCCTTGGCGCGGGCACTGGACCAGGCGACGAACCGGCCTAGCGTCAAGGCTGTCTCGGGCGGGTAGCCGAGCCGCTCTGCGACCACCGTTGCCCATAGGGTCAGGACCGGGGCGCGGTTTACGCGGATCAGGGCTGGTGCGGCTTTCATCGGTGGGGAATGTATCGCCCGGCGGGCGGATCGGGAACACGCCCTGCGACGAGGCGGCATCGTGCCAGGGTGGCCTGGCTACCGCCGCTTTGGGTGGAACCCGGCTGTAGCTGCTGCCAGCCTTCTATCGCTGGGTTGGGTGGAGAGCGGACAGGAACGCGCTCTGGTGACAATCAAAGGCGGTCAGCCGCCACCCCGTTGTTACCAATCGAGGCGCATAGGTAGGAGGTGTTGCGCTTCCTCGTGGCAACCCTCTCGCGGCCGCGTCCAGAAGCAAGCACCCCTTAACTTGCCCCGCCTCATCCGGCGGGGCCTTTTTTAAACAGCGCGGGCGGTGGCTTTTCGGCAGCTGTCAGCCGCCGCGCCGCGTGGACTGGTCCCGAGCATAATACTGCAGCGCCAAGGACACCCTTTCAGGTAATTCCTGGAGCTGCCGATCACCTGGCTGCTGCTCGATGTCAGTAATCCATATCGCCCATGCTGTGGCCGCCGCCCGGGGACATCGGTGGACCCTTCTTCTCCGGCTTCTCGGCCACCATCGCCTCGGTGGTCACCAGCAGGCCGGCGACCGAGGCGGCGTCCTGCAGCGCGGTGCGCACAACCTTGGTCGGGTCGATGATGCCCGCCTTCACCAGGTCCTTGAACTCGCCGCTCTGCGCATCGAAGCCGTAGTTGTACTCGTCCTTGTCCAGCGTCTTGCCGGCAATCACCGCACCGTCCTCGCCGGCATTTTCGGCGATCTGCCGCAGTGGGGTCTGCACCGCTTTGCGCACTATCTCGATGCCGAAACGCTGATCGTCGTTGTCGGCCTTCAGCTTCGCCAGGATCAGCGACGCGCGCGCCAGTGGCACGCCACCGCCGGGCAGCACGCCTTCTTCGACCGCGGCGCGGGTCGCATGCAGCGCGTCATCGACGCGATCCTTGCGCTCCTTCACCTCGACCTCGGTCGACCCGCCGACGCGGATCACCGCCACACCGCCGGCCAGCTTGGCCAGCCGCTCCTGCAGCTTCTCGCGGTCATAGTCCGAGGTGGTCTCCTCGATCTGCGCCCGGATCTGCCCGCAGCGGCCCTGGATGTCGGCCTTTTTGCCCGCACCCTGGACGATTGTGGTGTTCTCCTTCTCGATCAGCACCGTCTTGGCCTTGCCGAGATCGTTCAGCTTGACATTCTCCAGCTTGATGCCAAGGTCCTCGCTGATCACCGTGCCGCCGGTCAGGATCGCGATGTCTTCCAGCATCGCCTTGCGGCGATCGCCAAAGCCGGGTGCCTTCACCGCCGCCACCTTCAGCCCACCGCGCAGCTTGTTCACCACCAGCGTGGCGAGCGCTTCGCCCTCCACGTCCTCGGCGATGATCAGCAGCGGTTTGCCGGACTGAACGACGGTCTCCAGCAGCGGCAGCATCGGCTGCAGGCCGGACAGCTTCTTCTCGTGGATCAGGATATACGGATCGGCCATCTCGGCGATCATCTTCTCCGCGTTGGTGATGAAGTACGGAGAGACGTAGCCGCGGTCGAACTGCATGCCCTCGACCACGTCGAGTTCGGTCTGGGTGCCCTTGGCCTCCTCGACCGTGATCACGCCCTCGTTGCCGACCTTTTGCATTGCTTCGGAGATCATCTTGCCGACTTCGGTGTCGCCGTTAGCGGCGATCGCGCCGACCTGCGCGGTCTCAGCCGGGGTGGTGATCTTCTTGGTGTGCTTCTTCAGCTCCTCGACCACCGCGTTGACCGCCTTGTCGATGCCGCGCTTGAGGTCCATCGGGTTCATCCCGGCGGCCACGGCCTTGGCGCCCTCACGGACGATCGCCTGTGCCAGCACGGTCGCGGTTGTGGTGCCGTCGCCCGCGATATCGCTGGTCTTGCTCGCGACCTCTCGCACCATCTGGGCGCCCATGTTCTCGAACTTGTCACCAAGCTCGATATCCTTGGCGACGGTGACGCCATCCTTGGTGATCCGCGGTGCGCCAAAGCTCTTGTCGAGCACGACGTTGCGCCCCTTGGGGCCCAGCGTGACCTTCACCGCGTCGGCCAGGATATCCACCCCACGCAGCATCCGCTGCCGTGCATCACCGCCGAAGCGTACGTCCTTGGCAGCCATGTCTCGCTTCTCCCTGGGTTAGTCGGTTCATCCGTTTTCGGACTTTCAGGCGCAGACCTGTCAAGCTGCCTTCCTCTTGGCGGCCGGACTGCCCTCGATGATACCCATGATGTCGGACTCCTTCATGATCAGGAGTTCCTCGCCATCAAGCTTCACTTCGGTGCCTGACCACTTGCCGAACAGGATGCGGTCGCCAGCCTTCACGTCGAGCGCCACGAGGTGACCCTGCTCGTTGCGGGCGCCAGGACCCGCAGCGATGACCTCTCCTTCCATCGGCTTTTCCTTGGCCGTGTCTGGGATGATGATGCCGCCCGTGGTCTTTTCTTCGGCGTCGAGGCGCCGGACCACAACCCGGTCATGCAAGGGACGGAACTTCATATCGATCGCTCCCTCAGGTGGTGTTGATTGCCCAATTGCTCCGTAAGCGGGGCACCGCCGCCGGTGCTGGCCGCCGCCGGATTTCTCCCGTTGAGAGGGCAAACGTTGTAGGTCGCTCCTGCGCGGAGTTCAAGCAGGGCCGATGCGGGAGGTAGTGGCCGATCGAGCCGGCCACACAGCGGCCTCGAAGGTCCAACAGTTTCGCCGCTGACGAGTTCCGTCGCCCGAAGAAAATGCAAGATCGGCGACGGCGGCCGGCCGAGGGTCACGGCCGTCTCGGGCGGGTAGCCCGATCGACTCGTGCCACCCGTCCGAGTGACGACCGGCGCTCTATCGCGCGACCCTCGACCGTGCTCACTTTTGCCTGTCATCGCCATGAATCTAGGCTGCCCCGTCAAAGCGGTGGCGGCTCGGTCGTATCAGAGTATCCCGCACCGGAGGAAAATCGATGAGCGCTGCAAACGAAGAGGTAAAAATCCTGACGGTCGCGAGTTGCTCGAACGTCCGCGCCGAGCACCGCTCGCATGTCGTCGTCTCCGGGTCCTATGGCGGCCGCTACAACGCCTTCAATGCGGCCAAGTGGCCGGTGCGTGCCGTGATCATGAACGATGCCGGCATCGGCAAGGACAACGCCGGCATTGTCGGTCTGGATTTTCTCGACCAGATCGGCCTGGCCGCGGCGACCGCCGATGCGCGGACATGCCACATCGGCGACGGCGACCACATGCTCGCGCACGGCATCGTCAGCTACGTCAATCGCGTCGCCGCCGCGCTCGGCTGCGCGCCGGGCCAGAGCGTCCGGAACTGCGCCGAGCGCATGCGCGCGGCAACAGTGCCGACGGTCGCGCCGCCGCCCATCACCGAGGGTGCCCGCTTCGTCATGCGTGACGTTCCTGGCGAGCCAGTGCTGATCTGCGCCGATTCCATCGGCATGCTGCAGCCCGACGATGCGGGCCGGATTGTCGTAACGGCGTCGCACGGCGCACTTTCCGGAGGTCGGCCGGACAATGTGGTTCCACTGGACATCTACGCGGTGTTCTTCAGCGACGCCGGCGGCGGCATGGACGGGGCCGGCATCGCGCGGCTCGACGATCTCGACCGAAAAGGGATCGTCGCGGGCGCCACCTCCGCGGACAGCGCGCCCATCGGAGATTCCCGCGCGCTCTACCACGACGGCATCCTGTCGCACGTCAACGGCCCGGCTTCCCTGCGCGGAGGCCGGGTTGGCATGAAGCTGAAGGACTTCATCGAGGTCTTGATCGCGGCAGCAAAGCAATAACCGCGTCTTGAGGTTGCAATACCGGCGGCCCTAAACACTAACGCACGGGCCGCTACCCCCCGTCATGCCGGCGCAGGCCGGTATCCACGACTTGCCTTCGTTGCAGCAAAGAAAGTCGTGGATACCGGCATGCGCCCATAGGCGCTAAAATATCCGTTGCATCTTCTGGTACTCGCGCTTTTTCCTAGGCGGTTCGTGCAAATGTCGTCGGAGCAGCGGCCTGGCGGCGAGCAGACTGTCGAAGCCGGGCTGTGGGATGATGGCCTGGAGCAGGGACTGGACCAGCTGGCGCAGCAGACGCCACAGCCCGGGGCGGGTCAGGCGGCGTAGGCCCAGTGGGGAGAGTCCTCCAGCGCGTCGACCGACGGCTCGAGCAACAACAGCATCAGCAAATGGGCCAGGATATAGGGTCTGGCAGAGCGCTCGTCGGTGCCGGGCGGACCATGCAGCCCGATCACGCTCTTCAGTCGTTTGAAGCCAAGTTCCACGCGCCATCGCAGACGATACAGGCCAAGCACGTCGGCGGCGGAGAATTCTGCCGCCGTCAGCGAGGTCACCAGAATGAACCAGTCGGCTGCGGCAAGCGTCTGCTGTGAGATCTGGTAGCCGTCCTTTTGAGCCTGACGTCGGGCCTTGCGCCGGCTCTCCGCGGCGGCGGCGTCGGACTTGCGGATGGCGATCAGGCGCAGTTCCAACGCCGGACCATGCTTGCGAGCGATCCATACGGGTTGATCGATCCGCCCATCCACGGCGTTGCGCAAGGCATCCAGCAGGTCGAATGCCTCGCCGTTCTGGCGTTGCCAGCGGACATTCTTCCAACCGGCCCGCACGACGATATCGCCGCCATCCCGCAATACGCTGGCAATGCGGTCCGGCTGCAGATGCACGCGGTCGGCAAGGCGGATCTCACCCCGCACCACTGGAATTCGATCCAACTGCTCGCTCTCATGCTCATCGGTCAGCACGAACTGGCCGAACCGCTCGCTGGGAAGATCGAACGCGCTATGGATCCGCCACAGCCCGTTGCCGCGCTTCGCTGCACGGTCCGCCTTCGGCACCGAGGTGGCGTCGAGGATGCGGATCAGACGCCCGTGGCTCTGCGTCGGCGCCTTCATGGCGAGCAGATGGCCGACCAGCAGGGCCAGCCAATCGCCGCACCGCCGCAGCCGATAGAGCAGAGCGACGTTGGAGATATCGACCAAACCGATGGCGGTGGCCCAGGCCGTGGTCGAGCGCAGCCCCCATTCGCCCAGGCAGTAGGCGAGCACCAGCCGCAGCAGAACTATCGGCGTGCGGACCTTGCGCCCCCAGGCGAACGCCTGGGTGTCGCGGGCACTGCTCGCCAGCGCCTCGGCTCCGCCGAGCCGCTCGATGGTGCGGGTCCAGTCGTCGTTCAGCAGCGAATTGGGTGTCATCCGATGTTTGAATTGAGAGGATTCCCGGACGCAAGGGGAAATTTTTAGCGCCTATGGGCCTGCGCCGGCATGACCGGGGCAGCGGCCCGTGCGTCAATGTTTAGGGCCGTTGGCATAAGACGCAACGGGTTCGAACCGACCAGACTCCGCCGAACGCAGGACCGCCTCGATCAATCGATGCACAACCAGCGAGGTCCGCCCGTTCGCGGCCGGCTGACGATCCCTTTCGATCGCGTCAACCATGTCCTCGATCAGCCTGCGATGCGCCAGATGATCACCCTGCACAGCCGGATCCGCCGCGTCCTCCTGCTCATCAATCACCGTGCCGTCGCGCAGCCACACACGAAGCTGTCGCCGTTCCAGCGTTGCCGAACCAAGCCGCCCGGCGATGTCGATCCGTTCGGGGCTGCCGGGAAACGACGTTGTAGTGGCGTCGAGCACGCCGATCGCGCCCGAGGGAAACCGCAGCGCCGCGGCGACCACGTCCTCGGTGTCGATCTGGCGCAGCGGACTGGTTGTGGCAAAGCCACAGACCGCGGCCACCGGACCGGCCAGCGCCACAAGCTGGTCCATCACGTGGATCGCCTGGGTCAGCAGCACGCCGCCGCCATCGCGGGAACGCATGCCACGATCGAGTTCGGCAAAATAGCTGTCGGGGCGCCACCATCGAACTGCGAGTGAAACGGAAACCAGCTCGCCCAGCCGGCCCTCCCGCAGCAGCGCGGCGAGCCGCAGATGCGGCGTGCGGAACCGGTTCTGGAACACGATGCCGAGCTTCGTCCCGGCGGTGGCGCAGGTCGCGACCAGGCGTTCCGACCGTTCCAGCGTCCCTTCGATTGGTTTCTCCAGCAGGATGTGCTTGCCGGCGGCGGCGCAGCGCGTTGCCAGATCAAGGTGCGTCCAGGGCGGCGTCAGGATGAAAACCAGGCCGATCGAGCGGTCCGCCAGAATCGCATCCAGACTGTCCGCCACTGGCAGGCCATGCGTCGCCGCGAACGCGGTGCGCCGCGCCGCGCGGGGGCTCCAACACGCCGCTACCTCGACCTCGCCGGCAAGCTCCCTCAGTGCCCGTGCATGCTTGTCGACAGCCATGCCAAGGCCGATCAGTGCCACCCGCATCCGCATCACGTATACCCCGTGGAGCCGTCAGGCCGGATCGGCAATTTGCGCTCCCAATGGACATAATCATCGCGGATCAGCGCTTTCTCGTCGATCTCTATCCCCCAGCCAGGACGATCCCGCAGCTCAAGGTACCCGTTCTTCGGCAGATACGGATCGACCGCCCAGGCGACCTTCTCCGGCACCCGATATTCAAGGATCTTGAAGTTCGGCTGCGCGAGCGCGAAGTGCACATTCACCGCGGTGGCAAGCGGCCCCATCGGATTGTGCGGCGCGACCGTGACATAGTGCGCCTCCGCCAGGGCGGCGATCCGGCGCATCTCCGTCATGCCGCCGACCACACAGATGTCCGGCTGGATGATGTCCGCCCCGCCGGCGGTCAGTAGCGCCAGGAACTCGAAGCGCGAATAGAGGCATTCGCCGGTGGCGAGCGGGGCACGCAACGCGGCTCGCAGGCGACCCCAGGCCGGGATGTGCTCCGGACGGATCGGTTCCTCGAAGAACAGCGGATCGCACGGCGCGAGCGCGTTGCCGAGTTGGATCGCCTGATACGGCTCGAAAATCTTGGCGTGCGCGTCGAAGGCGAATTCGAAGTCCGCCGGACAGCATTCCCGCAGCGCGGCGAAATACACCGCCGCTGCGTCGCACAAGCTGCCCCAGCGTCCGGCATGCAAGTCGCGGCGGTACGGGCTGAGCTTGAACGCGGTGAAGCCATGGCGTTCGTGCAGCGCCAATGTCAGGTCGTGGCACTCGTGCGGATCAGGCGCTGTATACACACCGCAGTAGACGCGCACCCGATCACGGACGTTGCCACCGAGCAACATATAGACCGGCAGTCCGGCCGCCTTGCCGGCAATGTCCCACAGCGCGTGGTAGATCGCCGCGAGCCCGAGCGCACCGGGCGGAAAGCGCGCCTCCTGCATCAGCTTGAGCACGATGAATTCGATGCGGCGCGGGTCGATGCCGTTGATCTGCTCGAACAGATAGTCGAGCAACGGCCGCAGCGCGTGGTCCGGACCGTGATTATAGGCCTCGCCCCAACCCGAGATGCCCTCGTCGGTATCGATCTTCACCAGCAGCCGCGGCCGATTGCCGACGCGCTGCATGAAGGTTTTCAGGGCGGTGATCTTCATGGTCCGTCCTCCGGCTGCGGCTCATGCAGCGCTGAGCAGGTTGCGCCGCCGCGGATCCGCCTCCGGCACCGCCGCAAGCAACGCCTGGGTATAAGCCTCGCGTGGACGGAAGCAGATGTCGTCGGCCGGCCCGATCTCGACGATCTCACCGCGATACATGACGGCGATCCGATTGCAGAAGTAGCGGATCACCCCGAGATCGTGGCTGATCAGCACAAAGCTTAGCCCCAGCGATCGCTGCAACTCCAGCAGCAGGTCAAGGATCTGCCCCCGCAACGTTACGTCGAGCGCCGAGGTCGGCTCGTCCGCAATGATCAGCCGCGGATTGAGCGCCAGAGCGCGCGCGATGACGATCCGCTGGCGCTGGCCGCCGCTGAACGCATGCGGGTAACGCTGCCCGGCATCGCGCGGCAACCCAACCTGGGCCAGCAATTCCCCGACGCGCCGCGACAACGCGGTGCCGGACATGATCCGGTTGACCAGCAGCGGTTCGCCGATCACCTGCTCCACGGTCATGCGCGGATTGAGCGAGGCGAACGGATCCTGAAACACCATGCGGATGTCACGGTGCACCAGACGCAGTGCCGGGCGGTCGAGCGTGACCAGATCGACCTCCGCCCCGTCGCGCCGGCGATAGTTGATCTGCCCGGCGGTTGCCGTCAGCACGCGGATCAGGCAGTTGCCGAGCGTGGTCTTGCCCGATCCACTTTCACCCACGATGCCGAGGTTCTCGCCCTCGTACAGGTCGAAGCCGACATCGCGCACCGCCTGCGTGGACGGCCGCGCCTTGCGGAACAATGTTGCCTGAGCAGGATAGGTCAGCGCCACGTCGCGCACTTGCAGCAGCGTGCGCGCCGTCGCGGCGACCGTCGGTCGCGCCGGCGGGGCGGCCATGCCCAACTTCTTCGATGAGTCCAACAGACGTCTCGTGTAGGGATGCTCCGGCGAATGGAAGATCGTTTCGACCGGCCCGCGTTCCACCACCTGTCCCTGGTACATCACCAGCACCTCATCGGCGATCTGCGCGACGACGCCCATATCGTGGGTGATGAACAGCACGGCGAGCCCGTTCTCGATCTGCAGCCGCTTGATCAGCCGCAGCACCTCGGCCTGAGTGGTGACGTCCAGCGCGGTGGTCGGTTCGTCGGCGATCAGAATCTTTGGTCCGCAGGCGAGCGCCATGGCGATCATCGCGCGCTGGCGCATGCCGCCGCTGAACTCGAACGGATAACGGTCGATCGCGGCTTCGGGATCGGGGATTTCCACCTGCCGCAGCAGCTCGATCGCGCGCCGGCGCGCCGTCTTGCGATCGGCCAGCCCGTGCGCCAGCAGCGGTTCGCCGATCTGCCAGCCGATACGGTGGATCGGCGACAGCGAGGTCATCGGCTCCTGGAAGATCATCGCGATGTCGCGCCCGCGGATCGCGCGCATGGCGCTGCCGCGCGGATGCAGTTTCGCGATGTCGATCGCTGGCCGATCCGGCTGTGCCTGATACAGGATCTGGCCGTCCGCGATTCGTCCGGGCGGCCCGACGATCCGCATGATGGACCGCGCGGTCATGCTCTTGCCGCTGCCGCTCTCGCCGACGATGCACAGCGTCCGGCTGCGTCGCAACGTGAAGCTGACGTCGTCCACGGCAGCCAACACGGTCCCACCACCGAGCGGAAACACGGTGCGCAGACTGCGCACTTCCAGCGGCGTGTCGGACCCGGGCGGACTAGCTTCCATGCGGGTCCGCCGCATCGCGCAACCCATCGCCCAGGAAGTTCAACGCCAGCACGGTGATCGCGACGGCCCCGCCGGGCAGCAACAGCCACGGTGCCTCGGCGAGCGAGTTGACGTCCTGCGCCTCCTTCAGCAGCGCGCCCCAGGAGATGGCTGGCGGCTGCAGCCCGAGGCCGAGGAAGCTCAACGCGGTCTCCGCCAGGATCATCATCGGAATGGCGAGCGTCACCGAGGCGATGATGTGGCTGGTGAGCGAGGGTAACATGTGGCGGAAGATGATGCGCGCCTGGCTGCAGCCATCGAGCCAGGCGGCGGTGACGTAGGCCTCTGAACGGATGGCGAGGAAGCGTCCGCGCACGACGCGGGCCAGTTCGGTCCAGGCGATCAGCGAGATGATCAGCGTGATGCAAAAATACGTCGTCAGCGGCGACCAGCTCTTCGGCAGTGCAGCCGCGAGCGCGAGCCAGATCGGGATTGTTGGCAACGAAATGATGAACTCGATGACGCGCTGCACGGCCCAATCGATGCGCCCGCCGAAATAGCCTGAAACGCCGCCGAATATGATGCCGAGCAGCAGACTGAAGGCGACGCCGATCAGACCGATCGACAGCGAGGCGCGGGCGCCGAACACGATGCGGCTGAGCATGTCGCGGCCCAGCCGGTCGGCGCCCAGCAGGAACACCGGTTGTCGCGGATCAAGCGGGCCGAACAGATGGTGCGATCCGGAGAACAGGCCCCACACTGTGTAGGGATCGCCCTTCACCCAGACACCGAGATAAACCTCGCGATTCGGATCCGGCACGTAGGTTGCGGCGAGCGTGGCCGGATCGCGGGCTAGCCGATGCGCCACGACATAGGGACGCAACCCGCCACCGTCGAACCAATGGATCGCCTGTGGCGGATGGTAGACCAGCCGCGCGTTGCCGTGATCGGGATTGAACGGCGCGATCGGCTCGGCCAACAGGGCAATCAGATACAGCAGCAGCGTCACCGCCAGCCCCGCCATGGCCAGTTTGTGGCGGCGGAAGCGGCGCCAGAACAGCGAGCGTTCGGAAACGATAATGGCCGGCGGCCGCTGGGGTGTCGCGCCATCGGCGACGGTGCTGCTCATTGCACGCGGATCCGCGGATCGAGCAGCGCCAGCAGGATATCGGACAGCAACGTGCCAAGCACCGTCAGCGCACAGAGCAGCAGCAGGAAGGCGCCGGCCAGATAGGTGTCCTGCGCCAGCAGCGCGTCGAACAGCATCGGGCCGGCGGTCGGCAGGTTGAGCACGATCGACAGGATGACCGAGCCGGACACCAGGCTGGGCAGCACCCAGCCGAGCGTGCTGACGAATGGGTTCAACGCGACGCGGATCGGGTAGCGGATGAGCAAGGTGATTTCGCGCAAGCCCTTGGCACGTGCCGTATCGACGTAGGGTTGATGCAGCTGATCGATCAGGTTGGCCCGCATGATGCGGATCAGGCTCGCTGAACCCTGTGTGCCGAGGATTGCCATTGGAATCCACATATGCCGAGCCAGGTCGATGGCTCGGCCCCAGGTCCATGGCGCGTTGAGGTATTGCGGCGAAAACAGCCCACCCAGATTTTCGCCGAATACCGTGACGCCGATATACATCAGCACCAGGCCGAGCAGAAACCCCGGCACCGAAAGCCCCAGGAAGGCGATGAAGGTGAAGACGTAATCCGCCAGCGAATAGCGCCGCACGGCGGTCAGGACCCCGATTGGCAGCGCCACCGCCCAGGTGAAGAACAACGCCGAGATAGACAGGATCAGCGTCAGCCCGAGCCGTTCCCAGATCAGTGTACCGACCGGCTGCTGCCATTTGAACGAATAGCCGAAATTGCCGTGCAGCACGCCCCAGATCCAGTGCCAGTACTGCACCAGGAAAGGCGCGTCGAGACCGAAGTCCCGGCGCATCTGTAGCAGCGTCGCCTCGCTCACGGTCTCACCCGAGGCGGAGAGATTGGCCGCATAGTTCGACACGAAGTCGCCGGGCGGCAGCTTGATCAGAACGAAAACCGTAAACGACGCCAGCAGAATGAACGGGATCATGCCGAGCAGGCGGCGGATGATGAAGCGGGACATGGCGCGCCTAGCTTTGTGCGATCCAGTATTGCTGCGGCAGGGTGGGGGCCGGAGTCGGATACTCCCAGCCCATCGGGAGTTTGGCCGGAACGTTCTTCAACCGGTCAGTGCACACGCCGAACACTGTCGTGCCGCGCGTGAGGCCGATGACCTCGAACGCATCGGCGGCGAGTTGCAGGATCTGGCGCAGCAGGGCGTCCGCCTGCTGCGCGTTGGGCGCGCGCTTCCACTGGTCCCAGAGCTGCAGACGCTCGATCATGCTATCGGACGGCTTTTCACCCGCTTTGCCACCGCTTTGATACCAATGCACCCAGGGCAGGCTCTGTCGCGAATCGAGCGGCTGTATCGTCAGCCAGGCGCGCGGGTCGGTATACGGGTGCAGCCCGCCGGGCAGTGCCATGATGCCGATGTCGTAGGCATTGTTCTGCGCCCGCTCGTAGAACAACGAACGCTCCATCGGATTGATCGCAAGTTCCACACCGATCTTCGCCCAATGCTGCTTCACCAGTTGCAACGCGTCGATCATCTGTGGATTTTCGACATCGGCGTCCGCCGTCAGCAACACTCGCCCACCTTCCGGCATCAGGCGATACGCGCCGTCGCGCTTGTCCAGTCCCAGCTTGTCGAGAATCGCGTTCGCGCCATCGACGTCATTGTCGAGATACTGCGTTGCGAGCTGTTTGTTGTAGAATGGATCCTGCTCCAGCGGGCTGGTTTGCCAGGGCGCGCTTTGGCCGAGGAACACAATCTCGTTGATCTCGTCGCGATCGATCCCCTGCGACAGCGCCTGGCGGAACGCGTGGTTGGTCAGCAGCCCACGCAACCGTGGGTTCTTATCGGTCTGATTGAGGAACAGGGCCGCCGACGAGGTCTCGGTCGTATCCAACTCGATCAGGCCGTAATGCCCGGATTTCGCGTGCTGGGCCAACACCGGCTTGTTGTTGATTAACGCGACGTGCCGCACCTCGAGATCCATCTGGCCGCCGACCGCGGCGAGCACGATCGACTGGATGTCGGAAATCACCTTGAAGTTGACGGCGTCCACGTAAGGAAGCTGTTGCCCGACTGGATCGACTTGCCAGAAATACGGATTGCGCTCGGCCACGACCTCGGTCGCGCCGCCGGTATACGGCGAGGCGATGACCCACGGATCGAGCACGGGACGCGCCGGGTTGGCCCAGCGCGCCGGCGTCTCGATATCGCCGCAATGCTGGCGGAACAGCGCCGACCAGTTCGGCTGGCTGGTGGCGGCCAGCAGTTTGCCGATGTCAGGATTGTATTTCGGGGTGAACTGGCTGCAGTAATGCTTCGCATACAGCACCGGGTGCTGGCCAAGTGGGCCGGCAAGCCGTTCCGGAAAAGTAAGGTACGGTCCGGCGAAGATCAGTCGCACCGTGGTATCGTCGACCTTCTCGCCCTTCATCAGCTTGCCGTCGATGACGTATTGCGGCGGCGGCGCGGCGTAGAACTCGGTATTCGGCAGCAGATCGTCGGTGAAGAAGATAAGATCATCGGCGGTGAAGGGATGCCCGTCGGACCATCGCATCCCCTGCCGCAGCTTGAAGGTGTAAACCGAGGCGTCGGCGTTGGTGGACCAGCTTTCGGCCACGTTGGGGACCGGCCTGGCGAAGTCCGGAGACCAGCGGGTGAGGCCCATGTTGCCGATAATGCGCAGGATCGCGTTGTGGTCGGCATCGCCGCGCACGGCGGTGCGCATGACCCCGCCATATCGTCCGGCACCGGCGGTGGGCTGCACGACCTCGGGGTGCGTCGGCAGGCGCTGTCCCACGTCCGGCAGCTTGCCCTGCTTTGACGCCTGCGCGAGCCCCGGCGCCTGTTGCCACGCCGGCGGCGCGGCGTGGCCCGGGTGTGGCGCGGCGGTGGCGGCGCCTGCCGCAAGCGTCAGGCGGAGCGCGTCGCGACGGCTGATTCTGATGGCTGGCATCGTCCCTCCTTGTGGCCGCCTGTGCCGACGGACTTGTGCCGTACGCCATATCAGTCACCGTTGGATCAGGGAACCGCGGCGTGTGCCGGCGGTGAGAGTGGGGCACCGGTTGCCGCACCTGCCATCGCGGCATATGACCACCAGCAACGGTCGCGGGAGGGCCAGGTATGAAGATCGCCGACATAAGCGTACGCGTCTTTCGCCATATCTCGCGGCAGGTGCGCGACAGCGATGGGCACAGCCATCCGGGCGACCCGCACGAGGCGCGCCAGGCGCTGCTCACCATCACCGCCGATGACGGCACCGAGGGGCATTGCCTCAGTCCGGTCGAGGTCGTGCGCCCGCACCTGATCAATGGCTTCGTCCGTCATGTGCTGGTGGGCCACGACCCGTTCGACCGGGAGCGTCTTTGGCAGGAGCTCGCTCACTGGCAGCGCGGCAGTACCGGCCAGCTTAGTGACCGGACGCTCGCCATTGTCGAGATGGCGCTGTGGGACCTGGCCGGCCGCAAGCTCGGACTGCCGGTCTACAAGCTCATCGGCGCCTATCGCGACAAGGTGCCGGCCTATGGCAGCACCATGTGCGGCGACGAAATGAAAGGTGGCCTCGCCACGCCCGAGGACTATGCACGCTACGCCGAATGGCTGCTCGGCCGCGGCTACAAGGCGATCAAGCTGCACACCTGGATGAAGCCGGTGTCATTCGCGCCCGATCCCCGGATGGACGTAAAAGCCTGCGCCGCGGTGCGCGAGGCGGTCGGACCCGACATCCCGCTGATGCTCGACGCCTATCACGGCTATTCGCGCAGCGACGCGCTGTGGCTCGGCCGGGAACTGCAGAGGCTCGGATACTATTGGTACGAGGAACCGATGAACGAGGCGTCGATGAGTTCTTACGCCTGGCTCGCGGCCAATCTCGATATCCCGGTCATCGGGCCGGAGAGCATGGAAGGAAAATTCCACACCCGCGCGGAATGGATCAAGGCGGGCGCCTGCGACCTGAGCCGCACCGGCGTGCACGACGTGGGCGGCATCGGGCCGAGCCTGAAGATCATCCATCTGGCGGAAGCCTTCGGCATGGATTGCGAGGTGCATGGCAGCGGCGCCGGTAACTTGACCTTGACCGCGGTGCAGAAGAACGGCCGCTGGTACGAGCGCGGGTTGCTGCACCCCTTCCTGGACTATGACGCGGTGCCGGAATACCTGAATGCGCGCCCCGACACGATGGACACGGATGGGTTCGTGCACCTGTCGCAACAACCCGGTCTGGGCGACGACATCAATTTCGACTACATCAACAGTAACCTGGCATGAAGGGGGGATGACCAGCTGACCTTGCCACCCCGTCAATCAGACGCAGCCGTGGTGACGCCACGCCGCTTACCTATTCGCCGCCCGGCCGGCGGAATTGTACGTCGTCTGTTCGAGCAGCGAAATCCGGGTCACCGAAGCATGGCAGGCGCAGCGGGGCGGAGCCGGTCCAGCGCGGCGACGACATCGTCGGTCTTCGCGACAACGCCGAAGATGCCGTCTTCCACCGTCACCATGTGCACGGCCGCCGCGTGGGCGTAGGCGTCTCCGCTCGCGCAGGCGTCGTCGACGAGGCAGCATTGGAAGTTTCGGTCGTTCGCCTCGCGGAGCGTCGTGTGCACGCAGACATCTGTTGTGCACCCGGTGAGGATCAGGTGCGAGATGCCCTTCGCCCGCAAGATATGCTCGAGATCCGTGTAAGTGAAAGCACCGTTCGTCGTCTTGTCGACGATGACGTCGGTATCGGCGACCACGATCTGGGGTACAATGCCGTGCCCCGGTGACGAGCGGACCAGGATACGGGTCCCGTCCAGCCCGGCACGCTTGCGCCGCCACTGCTCGTAGGGCGTCATATCGGCGAGGTCGGATCGGTAGCCCTGGCGCGTGTGGACGATCAGAATGCCAGCGGACCGCGCAGCCCCGATCACGCGGTTCACGTTGGGCAGAATGGCGCGCAGCGGGGCGGGGTCATAACCCTTCTGCGCGAGGTACCCGTCAGGCGACAAAAAATCGAGCTGCAGGTCGATGACCATCAGCGCCGCCGCGGCGGGGTCGAGCCGGTGGTCGTAGGGAAAGTCGAAGGGCCGGGCCGGGATGAAGGTGTCGACCAACGCTCGGACCTCCGGATAGCAGCCGTTGCCTCCGGACAGGTTAAGCCGGCTCACGCGTCAAAGACAATGGAACAACCTGTCTCCCCTGCAAAATCCCGCCGTTTACCGGTCGCCGTCATCTTGATCTCTTGCCGTGATCGACTACGGATGTCCGCGCGCCAGGCGCCAGAACGCGTCATTGATCGCCTGAGGAGAACTGCCCGATGCAGCCACGCTATACGTCTATAGTCGCTCCGTTGCCCTCGACGGTGCCGTTCGTCGGCCCGGAGGCGCAGGAGCGTGCGCGTGGCGTCGTGTTCAAGGCACGGATCGGCGCCAACGAGAGCGTATTCGGCCCGTCGCCGAAAGCCATCGCCGCCATGCGACAGGCGGCGGCCGAATGCTGGATGTATTGCGATCCCGAGAATTACGATCTGAAGGCGGCGCTGGCGCAGGAACTGGGGCTGTCATCAGCTAACATCGTGGTCGGCGAAGGCGTCGACTCGCTCTTCGGCTACACGGTCCGCCTCTTCACCGAGCCGGGCGACACCGTCGTCTCCTCGCTCGGGGCCTATCCGACCTTCAACTTCCACGTTACTGGATATGGCGGCCGTTTGGTGACGGTCCCTTATGTCGAGGACCACGAGGATCCGGCCTCTCTGCTCGAAGCGATTCGGCGTGAGCGGCCGAAGCTGGTGTTCCTTGCCAATCCCGACAATCCAATGGGCAGCTGGTGGCCGGCGCACACCGTGCAAGCCCTGCTCGACGCCGTGCCGATGGGCACCGTGCTCGTGCTCGACGAAGCCTATATCGAGTTTGCGCCGCCCGGGACCGCTCCGGGTCTTGATGTCTCGCGGCCCAATGTGATCCGGTATCGCACCTTCTCCAAGGCCTACGGCATGGCCGGCGCCCGCATCGCCTATGCGATCGCCGAGGAAAGCGTCGCCAAGGCCTTCGACAAGATACGCAATCATTTCTCTGTCAATCGCATCGCACAGGCTGGTGCCTTGGCGGCGCTCGCCGACAAGGCGCATCTTGCGTCCGTCATCGAGAGGGTTGCCCGCGCACGGGAGAGGATCGGCGCGATCGCGCACGCGAATGGCCTTGTGCCACTGACCTCGGCGACCAACTTCGTCGCGATCGACTGCGGGCGCGACGGTGCCTACGCCAAGCGCGTGCTCGATGGTCTCATCGCGCAAGGCGTCTTCGTGCGCATGCCGGGCGTGGCGCCGCTGAACCGTTGCATCCGTGTCTCGGCCGGCACCGAGGCGGATCTTGCCACGTTCGCCGAGACGCTGCCGAGGGCTCTCGCTGACGCGGCGTGAGGGCGATGCGGCGTGAGGGCGACGCGGCGGGGCGCTGCCCACCGGGTCAGCTCCGGCTCCTTGGCGATGTTGACCGCAATGTGCCGTGGGGATTTTACGCTCCGCCCTCGTCGTCGCTGCCGTAGCCATTCAGGCCGACAAATTGACCCGCCGCTGGACCTGGGCACGATGGTCGCAACGCGCGTGCGTGTGCGGCGAAGCATTGGCGGACCCGACACGATTCGAACGTGCGACCTTCGCCTTCGGAGGGCGACGCTCTATCCAGCTGAGCTACGGGTCCGGCGCCACCCCCATACAGCGAAACGCCCGAAGGCGAAAGAGCGCGGCGGCAAACCCGGTGCCATACCCCGGGGGAAGATTGGGGCGAAAGACCCCAGCGAAAGACTGGGGCGAAAGATCGGGGCGAAAGATCGTGCCGAAAGACTGCCTGAACAGATGGCCGCGATCCCCGGAAAGGCTACGACTGCTGCGCCAACCATGCCGCGGCTGCCGCCTCGGCCCCCGAGGGAAGTGGCGTCGCGGGAACCAGCAGCCAGTTGATGACATCGCCGATCGGGCCCGCCCGCTCCAGGTCACGCAGCAGCAGATGATAACCCGCGGGGTAGAACGCCCGCACCGGCCCCGGCGGCAAGTCCCGCCAGACCCGCGCCATGGCATCCGGGGGGATCAACTCATCCTTGCCGCCATATAGAAACAGCGACGGTGCGTTGAATCGCGGGGCAGCGGCGGCGGCGGCATCCATCAGGTTCACCAACCCGTCGATCGTGTCGAATCTTGTGTCGTGGATGGTCAGCGGATCGCGCGACAGGCGGATCAGCGCCCGGATGTTGTCGCTGGCCATGACGTGTGCTGATTGGCCGGTAACGGTGAACCCGGGCAGCAGCCCCGCGATCAGCCACAGCCCACCGCGTTCGAACGGGTTCATCTCCGACCGGCTCCAGACGGCCGGTGACACCAGGACATAGGTGGCGTTGGCCGGCGGATCGGGCGCGGTCGCCAGGCACATCAGCGCGGCCGCGCCCATGCTCTCGCCCATCAGGATCAGGCGCGCATGCGGGTAGCGCGCCCGCAGCAGCGCCGCCATGCGCCGGGCGTCGTCCACCAGCGCGGTCGTGCCCGGCCAGTAGCCGCGCGTGGCGGTATCGCCGAAGCCGCGCTGGTCGGGGGAGAACACCGCAATACCGGCAGCCGCGAAGCTGGGCGCCGGGATCTCCCACGCGTCGCGGCTGTCGTTCATGCCGTGCAGCGCCAGCATCACCGCCCAGGGTGCGCCCTCCGGCAGCCAGGCGCGGTACGGCAGGCGCATCCCGTCGGGCATCACGAAGGCGTCCGCGCTCTCGCGTGCGGGCTCGATCGGCGGGCCGGGCGGGGCCAGATGCGTCGCGCACCCCGCCAGGACGAGCATCAGCAGCAGGGCGGGGCGGAGAAAACGTGACATCGCGAGGGGTGCGACAGGGCACGCCCGGTGCGCCCCGGTCAAGCCGTCCCGCGTTGACGTTACATTGCTTCGCGTTCAGCCTGTGCCGAACGCCGGCGCCTGGGCATCCCGGCGCCTGGACAAGCCGGCGTCTGGGCAAGCCGGCGCCTTGGCAAGGGGAGAAAACGCGAATGCCGCTGCCAGCCGATACCGATGTCACTACACCCAGATACCTGCGCGACAAGTATGCAATCGTCGGCGTGGGCGAGACGACCTACGTGCGCGGGTCCGGCAAGACCACCCGCGCGCTGGGCACCTGGGCGCTGCGCAACGCGGCCGCCGACGCCGGGCTGAAGCCAGCGGAAATCGACGGCATGCTGTCCTATTCCGGCAACGATTCTACCTCGGCCACCTTCATGGCCGGCGACATCGGCGCACGGCTGAACTTCTTCATGGACTGCGTCGGCGGTGGGTCCTCGACCGAGGCCCTGATCGGCATCGCGATCGGCGTGATGGAGGCCGGGCTGTGCAAGTGCGTGGCGATCTTCCGCGCGATGAACGGCTATTCGCAGGTGCGGATCGGCGGCACCGGCGCGCGGTCCGCGGTCCCGGTCAACGGCGACGCGCTGCACAGCCGCGCCTATGGCTGGCAGAGCGCCGGTCAGATGTTCAGCCCGACCTTCATGCGCCACATGTACGATTACGGCACGCGCCCGGAACAGGTCGCCACGGTGAAGGTGATCCATTCGGAGCACGCCTCGAACAACCCGAAGGCGCTGTATCGCAAGCGCTATACCGTGGACGAGGTGCTGGGCAGCCGCATCATCTGCAAGCCGCTGCACCTGCTGGATTGCTGCGTGGAGACCGACAACGCCACCGCGATCATCGTCACGCGGGCGGATCGGGCGCGCGACTTGCGCCACACACCGGCGCTGATCCGCGGCATCGTCGGGCGCTGCAGCAAGCCGCGCATGGACATGCATTACCAGGCCGGTCCGATCTCGCGCGTGGCGGGCTATTACGCCAAGGATATTTTGTGGCCGAACGCCGGGGTGGGGCCGGAGGACGTGGATGCCACCGGGTCGTACGACGCCTTCACCTTCACCACGATGCTGCAGCTTGAGGATTATGGGTTCTGCAAGAAGGGCGAGGGCGGGGACTACGTCAGCAATGGCACCATGCGACTGGGCGGCAAGCGGCCGAACAACACCTCCGGCGGCCATCTGTGCGAGGGCTACACGCACGGCATGAACATGGTGATCGAGAACGTGCGCCAGCTAAGGCACGACGTGGACGATTCCTGCCCGATCGGTCCGGATGGGAAACGGCAACATACCTATGACTATCGTGAGGGCGGCTGCCGGCAGGTGCGCGATATCGAGGTGACCGCGAACCTTGGCTGGGCCAACCCGATGACCGGCTCCGCCATGATCATGCGGCGCGGCTAGTGTCCTGCCCCTGCAGTTCGCTGCCGCTTGCAGGGGACGGAAGGGATCAGCAGGCCACTGAAAACTTAGTGTCCTGCCCCTGGAGTTCGCTGCCGCTTGCAGCGGACGGAAGCGACTAGCAGGCCACTGACGACTTAGTGTCCTGCCCCTGGCAGTTCGTTGCCACTTGCAGCGGATGGAAGGGACCGGCAGGCCACTGAAAACCAAGAAGGAGGGGCGAAAGATGGCGATCCGCGCTGACTATCTGGGCATGCCGCTCAGCATCGATGATCTGGACCACGAGAACCTGGCGTATTTTGCGCATTGCGCCGATCACGCATTCCACCTGCAACGGTGCGATGACTGCAAGCTGTTGCGCTACCCGCCCACCACCGGTTGCCCGTGGTGCGCCAGCCCGAACGCGACCTGGACACCGGTAGAGGGCAAGGGCGAAGTGCACTCCTACGAGGAAGTGCATCATGCCATCCAGCCGGCGTTCCGCGACCACACGCCCTACATGGTGCTGCTGGTCGATCTGGACACGCAACGGGGAAAACCGTCGGAGCACGAGGCGTTGCGGGTGGTTGGCAATCTGACGATGCCGGATGGCACGCTGGCGCCGCCGGACGTGGTGGCGAAGGTGGGAATCGGCTCGCGCATGCGGATGGCGTTTGCCGATGTGGCACCCGGGCTCTCTCTGCCGCAATGGACAGTGGACGAAGGCACGACGCAGCCGGCCAAGCCGTGGCGGTACCCGCAGGAGTGACTCCCGGCGGTTCGGATCGTGTGAGCCACATCACACGTTCCACTGCACGACGGTGGTAACGATACTCAACGCAATAAATCGCGCCGTCACGCCGCGCATCTGGCAACGTCCCGACGGGCGGCAGTCCAGCCGAAACGCCCAGCCGCCACTCTGATGCCGATCCGTCACGGTGGTGGACGGACTAAAGTGCATGAGGGGGAAACCGACCAATGGCCATGGAACAATCCGGCTTCAGACGGCGCGATTTCCTCGCAACTGGTGGAGCGCTGGCCTTAACGCTGGCGACCGGAGGATGCGAGCAGGTTCTGCAGGACATCGCCAACCGGCCGACGCGGCGGAACATCGCCAACCTCGCCTCCAACGACCCGATCCTGCAGACCTACCGCAGCGCTATCACGAAGATGCAGGCGCTGCCGACGTCCGACAACCGCAACTGGACCAACCAGGCATCGATCCACAACAATAGCTGCCCGCACGGCACGTGGTTCCTGCTGCCGTGGCACCGCGCCTACCTGGTGTATTTCGAGCGCATCTGCCAAAAGCTGACGGGAAACGCGACCTTCGCGCTGCCATACTGGAATTGGACCGATAACCCCGCGGTGCCCGACGTATTCTACGCGAGCGGCGACGTGCTGAACGATACATCGAAGCAGCTCGCACAAGGAACGCCGATTCCCGCTGAATTCGTTTCCCATTCCGTGCTGGAGCCAATTCTCGAGGAAACGAATTTCCAGATCTTCGGCAGCTCGAAGGCAACCACGCTGCGGCCACCCGTCGGCTATGGCCCGCTTGAGGCGACGCCACACAACAATGTGCACACGCAGATTGGTGGAGACATGGGCACCTTCATGTCGCCGCTGGACCCGGTCTTCTGGACCCATCACGCCATGCTGGACTTCTGCTGGGTGGATTGGAATTTTGACCGAAACAACCAGAATCAAACGATCCGACATGGTACGGTCTGAACATGACCGATTTTTTCGATGAGAACGGCGCCCCGGTGAGCATCACTGCCGGCGTTACGCAACTGTTCCCAATCTTCACCTACCAGTACGAACCGTCACAGATCGGTGCAACGATCGCCAAAATGCTGGTGCGCTCGCAGCAGGAGGCGGATCAACTGAAGGCTTACGTGCAGAAAGGCGGCAACGCGGAAATTCCGGTGCGCAGCCGCTTCGCGCTCGATCGTGGCCAACAGGTCAATGTCGGACGCACGGCGACGGCCCGCATTCCGGTACCCGCGCAAAGGCTGCGTGAGGTCACCGAAGCCGCCGGGGCGAACCGCCTGCTGCTCACGCTTCAGCGCGTGGAACCACCCGCCGCGGCGGATTTCTTTGTTCGCGTGTTCGTGAACGCGCCGGGCACAGTGTCGGATAAGACGCCTATCACCGATCCGCATTATGCCGGCAGCTTCGCGTTTTTCCTGAACGGGCATGCCGGGATGGCGGGGATGGCGATGGGCCAGGCGGGATACATGGTGGATGTCACCGCGGCGTTGCGGCAAGCTGGAACCGCGCCGCACGTCGACATCCAACTCGTGGCGGTGCCCTATCCCGGGCGCCCCGTGGCAAGCCGCGGATTTGCCATTGGCGGCCTGGAACTTGCGGTGGCGGAGCTTGGTCTCAAGAAACCGAATTGATTGGCGTTGCATCCTGGCGGCTTCCCTGCTTATCGGTGCCGCCATTCCCGCTTGTGCTGGCGCGGCGCCGAACCCGGACTGCCAGTTGCGACTGACAAGGGCGACGCCGAGTGGAACATGCGCGGTTCCGGCCGGGCGGCCACGCACGGTGGAGATCCCAGTGCGACCCTTGGAAAATCCCAATTCCGTGCCGGTGAATGTCCGGGTGGCCTTGTCGCGCACCATCGATGGGGACACGCGAGCGCAGTCGATGAGCCTGTATCCGCCGGACCAACCGGCGACGTTCGTCGTCCGGGTGCCGAGGATGGCGGCGCAAGCGCAAATCTCAGTGACCCTGTTGCCCGGCACCGCGCCGCTGGCCGTCGCGGTCGGGCCGCTGGTTTGGCGTTACGAAGAGCCCAACTGACCATTGGCCTGCGCGGGAGAGTCTCGGTTTCCAACCGGCACCGGCCCGGCTATCATCTGCGCCCCATCACTAAGGACCACCTCGCATGCCGGACGGCGCCGCCATCGCCACCGAGATCATCCACGTGGACGACCGCACCGTCGCCTGCGATGGGGGCGACGGCGCACTCGGCCACCCGCGGGTGTTTCTGCACATCGAGAATGAGTTGGTCATGTGCCCGTATTGCTCGCGCCTCTATGTGCTGAACGAAGGAGCCGGCCACGCCAGCGGACATTGATACGGCCGTCGCCCCGGCCGCGGAGGCCGGCACGGCGCCCCACCTCGTCCTGATCGACGGATCGGGCTTCATCTTCCGCGCCTACCACGCGCTGCCGCCGATGACGCGCCCGGACGGCACGCCGGTGAACGCCGTGTACGGCTTCACCAATATGCTGGAGAGACTGCTGCGCGACCATGTCGGCACCCACCTGGCGGTGATCTTCGACGCCGGGAGCAAAACGTTCCGAAACAGAATCTACGACCAGTACAAGGCGCACCGCCCGCCCCCGCCCGAGGAGCTGATCCCGCAATTCGCCCTGGTCCGTGAGTTCACCGAGGCGTTCGGCGTTCCCGCGATCGAACTGGACGACTGGGAAGCTGACGACCTGATCGCCGCCTATGCGAGAGCCGCGGTCGAGGCCGGCGGCACCGCCACCGTGATCTCCTCCGACAAGGACCTGATGCAGCTCATTCGCCCCGGCGTGACGATGCTGGATCCGATGAAGCAGAAGCCGATCGGCGTCCCCGAGGTGCTGGAAAAATTCGGCGTAGGACCGGAGAAGCTGATCGATGCGCAGGCGCTGATCGGCGATTCGGTGGACAACGTGCCGGGTGTGCCGGGCATCGGGCCAAAAACCGCGGCGCAACTGCTGACCGAGTTCGGTGACCTGGAAGGCGTGTTGGCCGCCGCGCCCGGAATGAAGCCGTCGAAGCGACGCGACCTGCTGATCGAGCACGCCGACAAGGCGCGCCTGTCGCGCGTGCTGGTGACGTTGCGCGACGATGCGCCGCTGCCGCTGCCACTGGAGGCGCTGCATCCTCGGCCGGCGGAGCCGGGGAAGCTGATCGCCTGGCTGACTGCGCAGGGTTTTCGAAGTATCATCAGCCGCCTGAAGCTGGAGGATGCCCCGTCATCGCCTGATGCACCGTCGTCCCCCGGCACCTCGTCGCCGGCTACGTCCGTTTCTGCAGGGGGCGTTTCTGCAGGGGGAAAGCAGGCACAGCTCGATCTGGGTGGCAAGCCGGCGCCGGCGACACCGATCCCCAGCGGCAATTTCGGCCCTTACGAGACCGTCTCTACCGTCGCGGCGTTGCGCACCTGGGTGGCCGAGGCGTCCGCGCGCGGCATGGTCGCGCTGGACACCGAGACCGACGGGCTGGATGCGATGCGTGCGAAGCTGGTCGGCTTCTCGCTGGCGACCGCGCCCGGCCGCGCCTGTTACGTCCCGCTGCCCCACACCGTGCTCGCTGAACAGATCGCGCTGGCCGACGCGATCGAGGTGCTGTCGCCGCTGCTGACCGATCCCAGCGTGCTGAAGGTGCTGCAGAACGCCAAGTTCGACATGCAGGTGCTGCGCCGGGAGGGGTTCCCGATCCTGACGCCGCTCGACGACACGATGATGATCTCCTTCGTGCAGGAAGCCGGGATGCACGGCCACGGCATGGACGAATTGTCGAGGCTGCATCTGGGTCATTCGCCGATCTCGTTCGATGAGGTCACCGGCACCGGCCGCAACCGCATCAGCTTCGCCGAGGTGCCGATCGAGCGCGCGACGGCGTATGCCGCGGAAGATGCCGACGTAACGTTCCGGTTGTGGGACGCGCTGCACCCGCGCATGCGCCCGGCGAAGGCGTTGGCGCTGTATGAACAGATGGAACGCCGGCTGATCCCCATCCTGCTGGACATGGAACGCGACGGCGTGAAGGTCGACGCCGACGACCTGCGCCGCATGTCGGTTGATTTCGAAAAGCGCATGGTGGTGATGGAACGCGAGTGCCATCGCCTGGTCGGTCACGAATTCAATGTCGGCAGCCCAAAGCAACTGGGCGAGGAACTGTTCGACAAGATGGGCCTGCCGGGTGGCAAGCGCATGAAGACCGGAGCCTGGGGCACGGATTCCTCGGTGCTGCAAACGCTGGCCGATCAGGGCCACGAACTGCCGGCGCGCATCCTGGAATGGCGGCAGTTGCAGAAACTGAAGTCCACCTACGCCGATGCGCTGGTGGAGCAGATCAATCCGGACACGGGCCGGGTGCACACCAGCTTCGCTATGGCGATCGCCGCCACCGGGCGGTTGTCGTCGACCGATCCGAACCTGCAGAACATCCCGATCCGCACGGAAGAAGGCAGCCGGATCCGGCATGCCTTCATTGCCGACAAGGGCAACAAGCTGGTCAGCGCCGACTACTCGCAGATCGAGCTGCGACTGCTGGCGCATGTCGCCGACATCCCCGCGCTGCGCGAAAGCTTCGAGCGCGGCGAGGACATCCATGCCCGCACCGCCAGCGAGGTGTTCGGCATCCCGATGCAGGGCATGGACCCGATGACACGCCGGCGCGCCAAGGCGATCAATTTCGGCATCATCTATGGGATTTCCGGCTTCGGGCTGGCGCGGCAGCTTGGCACCACGCCGGGCGAGGCGCGTGGCTACATCGATGCGTATTTCGCGCGATATCCGGGTATTCGCACGTACATGGAACGAACCAAAGAGGAAGCGCGGATCAACGGCTACGTCACCAGTGCGTTCGGCCGCCGCTGCTGGATCCCCGGCATCGCCGACAAGAACCCGGCGCGCCGGGCGTATGGCGAGCGGCAGGCGATCAACGCGCCATTGCAGGGTGGTGCTGCGGATATCATCAAGCGCGCAATGGTGCGTCTGCCGAAGGCGTTGCAAGAGGCGGGCCTGACCGCGCGGCTGGTGTTGCAGGTGCACGACGAACTACTGTTCGAAGCGCCCGAGGCCGAGGTCGAGAAATTGTCCGCGCTCGCCAAGCAGGTGATGGAGAACGCCGCGACGCTGAGCGTGCCGCTGGTAGTGGAGACCGGCTCCGGCCGCACCTGGGCCGACGCGCACTAGCGAAGGTAAACCTCTCCCGCTCTTCGCGGGCTTGGGCTGTGAAGCGGACCAAGGCGCGGCGCGTCAGCGACGCGGTCGGAGTCGCGCCACGGAAATGACCATGGTACGCTACCCCCGCACCCCCTTGGTGCCCAGCCCAGCCCGTCCGCAACCAGCGAGGTAACGCAATGCCCCCGAAGATCAGCATGGCCGAGTTCGAGGTCCTGGTGGCGCAAGCCGGCCTGCCCCTCAACGCTGCCCAGAAGCAGGAAATCCACCAGGCCTACGGCCTGCTCGAAGCCATGCTGGCCCGCGTCAACACCCCAATGCCGCGTGAGGCCGAGCCTGCCCTGATCTTCGTTCCGGAGGTGCGCTGATGCCCGCTATCCCGACCATCGCCGAGGCGGCCAAACAGATCGCCGCCAAGCAGCTTTCGCCGGTTGAGCTCACCCAGGCCTGCCTCGCCCGCGTCAAGGTGCTCGACAATACGCTGCACGCCTTCCTGCTGCTGACCGAGGAACGCGCGCTGACCGACGCCAAGGCCGCCGAAGCGCGCATGATGGCCGGCACGCTGCGGGGCAAACTCGACGGCATCCCGATCGGCCACAAGGACATCTACAACACCGCCGGCATCCGTACCACCGCGCACTCCAAGCTGCTGGAGCACAACGTCCCCAGCGAGGATTCTCGCGTCGTACAACTTTGGGCCGAGGCCGGAACGGTCATGCTGGGCAAGCTGGCGACGCACGAGTTCGCCATGGGCGGCCCATCCTTCGACCTGCCCTGGCCGCCGGCGCGCAACCCGTGGAATCCGGAATATTTCACTGCCGGATCGTCCTCCGGCACCGGCGCCGCGGTCGCCTCCGGCATGGTGCTGGGCGGCACCGGGTCGGACACCGGCGGCTCGATCCGCGGTCCCGCGGCGCTGTGCGGGTTGGCCGGTATCAAGCCCACTTACGGCCTGTGCTCACGCGCCGGCGTACTGCCGCTGTCCTACACGCTGGACCACACCGGCCCGCTCGCCTGGACTGTCGAGGACTGTGCATTACTGCTGCAGGCGATGGCCGGGCACGACCCGAACGATCCCGCCAGCGCGGATCGTCCGACACCCGATTTCACCGCCGGTCTCGGCAAGGGCGTGAAGGGCCTGCGCATCGGCGTGGCGCGCCATTTCTTCGAGACCGACAACCGGGCGAACGATACCACCCTGAAGGGTATCGACGACGCGCTGGCGCATTTCCGCGCGATGGGCGCGGAAATCCGCGACGTGACGCTGTCGCCGATGGCCGACTACCACGCCTGCGGCTTCCTCATCCTGGTCTCCGAGGCCTACGCGCTGCACGAACCCTGGCTGAAAACCCGCTTCAACGACTACGGCGAATCGTTCCGCGACAGGATCGCGCTCGGCGGCTTCATCCGCGCCGCGGACTACGTCGCGGCGATCCGCAGGCGCCGCGCGCTGTGCCTGGAGCTGAAGGCTGCGATGGAGGATGTTGACATCCTGGTCTCCGCCTCGGCGGTCAGCGAAGCGCCGCGCATCACCGAGGTGCCGAAATGGGCAACGCTGGAAAAACCCAGCTTCACCATGCCGTTTAATGTGACGGGGTCTCCGGCGATCAGCATCTGCACCGGCTACGGCGCGGGCGGGCTGCCGATCTCCATGCAGTTGGTCGCCAAGCCGTTCGCCGAACCGCTGCTGTTCCAGGCCGCGCACGCCTACGAAACGGCCACCGACTGGCGGTCGCGTCGGCCGCAAACGTAGGACGGAAAAGCCTTGCCCCCGGACCCTTGATCCGGGGGGCAGGGTGTTCCGCCGCGGGGCGGCACGAAGAGGCGGATTGCGCTGCGTTTATCCGCCGTACGATCGATATCTGTGCGATTGCCGGCTCGGGCATGCGGCGTGCCTGCCCGGCCGAGAAATATGCCGGCTACAGCGACAGGATCGCTAAAACCCGCTCCAGCACTGTCTCGACGAGCCCGCTCGGCGACCCCGCTATGTAGCGGACATGACGCGCTGCGTAGTCGATGCTCTTGGTCTGGTCGGCCAGCACAACGCCGGTGACCTTGCCACCCGGCGCGATGGGGACCTCGAACGGCCAGCCACGCTGCGTGGCGGTAATCGGGGCGCAGAAGATGTAGCCGGTCAACGCATTGAAGTCCCGGTCTGAGAGCACCAGCGCCGGTCTCTCGCCGGACTGCTCGCGCCCCACGCGCGGATCGAGCACGACCCGCACGAAATCGCCGCGCGCCGGCACAAAGCCGGCGCGCGCCATCAGATGAGTTCCCGCCCTACCGGGGGTCCGAAATCGATCGTGTCCGGCCGGTTCTCGGGTTTGCATTGCGCCAACAGGTCCGCGAGCTTCAGCCGCTTGCGCCGAATCACCAGGTGGTCGCCTTCGGCCAGCACCTCGACCTGTGAACCTTCTTTCAGGCCCACCTGCTCCAACATCGGTCTGGGCAGCCGAACGCCGACGCTGTTGCCCCATCTTTGCAAGGTGACCGCCATGCCCGCCTCCTGGCGTTGCGCCGACTATACATAGTATAGCCGCCCGTCGCCATCAAGCGCACTGTGGGCAAGCGCGCTGTGGGCACGAAGACGCGGATTGCACTGTGCTTATCCGCCCTACAGGCGACGGCGGGGTAATCTGGCCCCGCGGCGCGAAGCGTGCTTCAAGCGACCCATGAGCGACGACAAACTCCTGGCCGCGGACGAGCCGGCCCCGGTGCGCGTGCTGCGAGCCAGCGGCGCGTCGGACCTGTTCCTCACCGCCGATCACGCTGGCCGGGAGATCCCGCGACATCTCGGCCGCCTCGGCGTACCGGAGAGTGAGCTGACCCGGCACATCGCCTGGGACATCGGCATTCGCGGCGTGACCGAGCGTCTGTCGGCGGCGTTCGACGCCACCGCGGTCTTCCAGACCTATTCGCGTCTGGTGATCGACTGCAACCGCGCCCCTGGCGTGCCGAGTTCGATCCCGGAGATCAGCGAGCACACGCCGATCCCCGGCAATGTCGGGCTGACCCAGACCGCCAAGGACGCGCGTGTCGCGGCGATCTTCACCCCGTACCACGATCGCATCACCAGCCTGCTCGACGCCCGCGCCGCAGCCGGCCGCCGCACCGTCTACATCGCGATGCACAGCTTCACGCCGACGTTCAAGGGTGAAAGCCGCGCGATGCAGATCGGCGTGCTGTACAACCGCGACACACACCTGGCCAACATCCTGCTCGACCTGTTGCGCGCCGAAGGCGACCTGACGGTTGGCGACAACGCGCCCTACGCGGTCAGCGATGTGACCGACTACGGCGTCCCGCGCCATGCCGAGCGCCGCAGCCTGCCGCACGTAGAGATCGAGATCCGCCAGGACCTGATCGCCGATGGCGCCGGTGAGACGGCATGGGCGGAACGAATGGCCCGCCTGCTCGCGGCGGCCGACGCCAGGCTGAAGGCAGAAAACTGACGCGCCAGGTTGCGGCGGGGGGACGCACAATGTTGCAGACAACGATCGCCGGCAGCCTGCCGAAACCGGAATGGCTGGCGGAACCGAACAAGCTCTGGGCACCATGGAAGGCCGACGGCGCCGCCCTGCAAGCGGCCAAGCGCGACGCCACGCTGCTATGGCTGAAGCTGCAGGAGGACGCCGGGATCGACATCGTTACCGATGGCGAGCAATCGCGCCAGCACTTCGTGCACGGCTTCCTCGAACGCATTGGCGGCATCGACTTCGCCCACAAGGTCGAGATGGGCATCCGCAACAACCGGTACAAGGCGATGGTGCCGACGGTCACCGGCGCACTGCGCCTCGGCGGCCGGGTGCACGATACCGAGGCCCGACTGGCACGCGCCCACACCACCCGCAAGCTGAAATTCACCCTGCCGGGCCCGATGACGATCGTCGATACGATCGCCGACACGCATTACGGCGACAAGATCGCCTTGGCGATGGCGTTCGCCGAACTGCTCAACCAGGAAGCGCGTGCCCTGCAGGCCGACGGCGTCGACGTCATCCAGTTCGACGAGCCAGCCTTCAACGTCTACATGGACGAGGTGGCAACCTGGGGCATCCGCGCCCTGGAGCGTGCGGCCCAGGGGCTGGCCTGCACCACCGCGGTGCATATCTGTTACGGCTACGGCATCCAGGCCAACATCGACTGGAAAGGCACGCTCGGCGCCGAGTGGCGACAGTACGAGCAGACATTCCCGGTGCTCGCCGCCAGCCGGATCGATCAGGTCTCGCTCGAATGCATCAACGCCCGCGCGCCGCTGCGGCTGCTGAAACTGCTGGCGGGCAAGGACGTGCTGGTCGGCGCGATCGACGTCGCGACCGACCTGATCGAGACGCCAGAACAGGTTGCCGCGGTGATCGAGGACGCGCTGGAGTTCGTTCCGGCGGAGCGGCTGTTCCCCTGCACCAATTGCGGCATGGCGCCGATGTCGCGCGAGGTGGCGGCGGCGAAGCTGGTGGCGCTCGGCCGAGGCGCGGCCCTGGCCCGGCGGCGCCTCGGCTTGTAGCGCCTTCGCGATAAGCACCCTCGCTTATAGCCCTCGCGTGTAGCTCCCTCGCTTGCAGCACCGGGGCACGTAGCGGCTCAGGGCTTCGGCATCACCGGCACCGCCTCGAGATACGGCGTGGTCGGCATCTCGCCGGGCGGCAGGTCGACCGGCATCGCCACCCCAGCGGGACCGAGGCTGCGAATATATGCGTACATCGCCTTCAGGTCGGCCTCGCTCATCGAGCGCATATTGAACCACGGCATCGGCGGTTTCGGCTGCATCGTCGCAATGTATCCCAGCCACTGCTCCACACTCAGCCGCTGGACCAGCAGGCGCAGGTTGCTGGCGTAGCTGGTGCCCCACGGACCGTGCCAGCCAATCGGACTGCCGGTCAGCCGCTGTCCCAGTGGCACTGTGCCCGGCGCGCGGTTCCAGCCCGGTGTGTGGCAGTCGTTGCAGCCGCCGATCGCCACCAGGTATTCGCCGGTCGCGATCGAACTGCCGCCGGCGACCGCCAGCTTCTGCTCGGCATGCGCGCTCAGGGCGAGTGAAACGCAGGTCGCGACAATCAGGACGCATAGGCCCGTCGTCAGCCGGTGCCGCATCGGCGTCTCCCCCGAAATCATCGTCCAAGATCATTGGATGGCGGCAATCATAACTGAAACCGACCGATTCGCATCGCAAATGCGCTTGCGGTTGTCACGCGACCCGACCCGGTCCGATGCCCGGCGCCCAGTGCCCAGTACCCAGTGCCGGGCGCCCAGTCCTCAACGGCGGCGCCCGCTCACAACCATGGTGGCAACGACCCGTCCCTCGCGCTATCCTCGCGCGGCGCACCAACGCACAGCAACGGCGGACTTATGGGAATGCGATTGAGCCTCGCGACATGGGTGGTCTGCCTGCTCAGCCTGGTGCTGCCGGGGCCGCCGGCGTTTGCGATGCAGTTCGAGCAGATACAGATCTCGGCGACCGAGGTGATCGTCGGCGGCCGTGGTCCGATCGTCAAAGGCGACGCGGCGCGCCTGGACCAGGCGCTGGCACAGGTGCCGCAGGCCAAGCGGCTGCTGGCACTCGCGCTCGACAGCCCGGGCGGGCTGGTGTCGGAGGGCGTGCTGCTCGCCGATCTGATCCGCACTCGCAAGGTGCCGGTGGTCATTCCGTCCAACAGCCAATGCGTCTCGGCCTGCTTCCTGTTGCTCGCCGCCTCGCCGCACCGAATGGCCGCGTCCGATGCGCTCGTGGGCGTGCACAGCGCGAATGAGAACCAGCAGGAGACGGACACGTCCCTGGCAGTGACCACACTGATGGCGCGCGACGCCGCCAAGAATGGCATTCCCCCGGCCATCGTCGGCAAGATGGTGGAGACGACCCCGGGGCGGGTCGAATGGCTGACCCATGACGACCTGGTCTCGATGAATGTCGCGGTGTACGACGGCGACACGCCGACGGCGACGCGCCAGACGGTCACAGCAAGCGTCCCGCATGCCGCGCCGAGCCCATCGCCGATCCAATCGCCGACCCCGTCGCCGATCCCGTCTCCCCTGCCTGCGGCACCGCCATTGGCCGCGGCGGTCCCCGGGCAAACCAGCGTGCCGCCCGGCTTTACCGCCGGCCGCGACGACAGGCACGCCTGGGACGCCTGGCTCGCCAGCTTGCACGGGCCGTATCGCGATGGCGCAGCCTTCGCCAAGGCACAGATCGGACTGCCGCGGCCAGGCTCCTGCCTCGGCCCGAACGGTGTCAATCGCGGCGACTTCACGCTGGGGTGCGAGGCCGCGCGACAGCGCCTGGCCCCAGTGACCACCAGGCTCGCCATCAATGCCGATTTCGCCGCCGGATGGAACAGCGCGGGCCAGTCCATTCCCGCGGGTGCGCCGGCGGAGGCCGAATATCGGGGCGCGTATTTCTGCGGGCCGCTTGTGGCGCAACTGACATTGAAGGTGTTCCGGCAGTCGGGCGAACCGCGTCGCCGCGCGATGTTCAGCTTCGGACCGGAGGCGACCAGCCCAGGCGTGCCGCGCGGCGCGTTCATCGTCGAGGGTTCGATCGACTTGCAGGGCGGCGCGATGACGCTCACGCCGGTCAAGTGGGTGTCGCAGCCACAAGGCTACAATTGGCTCGGCCTGAGTGGCCGTTCGGATGACGGCGGCAAGACCTTCAGGGGACGGGTGACCGACAGCGGCGCGTGCACCAGCTTCACGCTGCAACGCGTCAGCGCGGCGACGGCCACCCGCTGAGCGTGGCCCGGTGAGTGCTGGGCGGCGTGAGCGCCGGGCGGCCGATGGGCGTTCACGTCATGGAATAAATCGCCGACCCGCAGCGCGTCAATTTCCGTGCGCCATGTCGTTATTGGCGTCTTATCAGCATCTTATGCAATGTGTCGCAAGCGATCTGGAAGCAATCGGTGCCCCGGAGCGGCCAATTCGCTCAGTCGCCAACTGCGCGAAATGTTTGCTTGCCTGTGGCGAAACGTTTACAATTCGTTAATCGCGCGAGTTTTGTCGGGAGTGATACGCAATGATTGTCCGCCGTGCCGCCGCAGGGCATTTCGTCATTTCGGCTTGCGTCGCGGTAGCGCTGGCGGGCTGTGCGGCAACGCCGCTGGGTCCGACCGTGCAGGTCATGCCCGGACCAGGCAAGAGCTTCGATGCGTTCCAAACCGATAACGCTTCCTGCAAGAGCTTCGCGGCTAGCGAAGTGCAGGGGCAGGCCGATGCCGCGAACCAACAGGCGGTTGGCGCCGGGGTGCTGACCACGGTGATCGGTGCCGGGCTCGGCGCGGCAATCGGTGGCGCCGCTGGCAACGCCGGGGCTGGCGCTGCGATCGGTGCCGGAGCAGGGGCCGGCACCGGCGCGGCGATTGGCGCCAACGGCAGTTCGTATGCGCAGATGAGCATCCAGCAGCAATACGACAATGCATTCTCGCAATGCATGTACGCCAAGGGCGAGCAGGTGCCTGGCTACGCGCCGATTGCGATGGCGCCATCGCCGGGGCCGGGCCCGGTTTCAAGCGCGGATCCAATGGTGCGCTCGACGCAGTCCGAGCTGATCAGGTTGGGTTACCTGCAGGGCGGCGCGGACGGCTACATGGGCCCGAGGACGCGCGGCGCGATTTCCAGCTTCGAACAGGCCAATGCTCTGCCGGTGGACGGCAGCCCGTCTCCCAGCCTGTTGGCCAGGCTGCAATCCACGCCGACCGGCGCGCCGGCACCAACCGCCTCGGCGCCGAGCAACTGGGTCGCGCCGGCTGGGTCAGCCAGCGCGGCACCGGCGGCGAGCCACGCCGCGGCACCCTCGGGCTGGGTCGCGCCAGCTGGGTCAGCGAGTGCGACACCGGCGGCAAGCCAAACCGCGGCGCCCTCAGGCTGGGTGGCACCAAGCAAGACGCCTTGATCCCGAAGGTCGCGAACCCGGAGGACGGCCCGATGCGGACAACGCGTGGAACGAGTTGGCGGGGGCGCCTGCTGCTGTGCGGTTGCGCTGCCTGGAGTTTGGTCGCGGTTGCGACAGTCCGCGCGCAGAGCCTGGACATGGACGTCGCCCCGAGCACGCTGGCGGCCGCGACCCACCAGTCAGGCGAACTGGACATGGATGTCAGCCCGTCGGCGTCGATCGTCACGCCCGCCGGCGGCAAGTCCCCGATCCAAACCCTGTCGTCGGGCGCCAACGTTCAGGACGGCATCGTCCAGGTGAACCCGACCGTGGCGCCGGAGCCGACGCCACCGCCCGTCCAGACCACGACAACCACGCCAGTCCAGACCACGACGCTGACCCAACCGCCTGACCCCGCACAACCGGGCCCCACCACCGACACACCGCCCCCGGCGGAGCCGATCAGCCTCGATCATCCGACTGTGGTCGACACCGCCCGGCTCAAGGCGGGCGACACCACCGTCACATTGTTCGGCATCGACGGCATGCAGGGCGAGGCAGCCGAGAACCTGCAGGGCTTCCTCGCTTCGGGCGACAACCACGTCACCTGCCAGGCGCAGCCCAGCGCCGACTTCGTCTGCCTGATGTCGGACGGCACCGACGTGGCGCAGGCCGCGTTGATCAACGGCGCGGCCCGCGTCAAGGACGACGCACCCGAGGCGTATCGCGACCAGCAGGCCGCGGCACAGGCGGCGCGGCGCGGCATCTGGGCCAGCCTGCCGCCGCCGCCGGCGACGATCACCCACCCGACGGTGCAGGACACCGCGACGCTGGTGGCCGACAACCAGACCTATGTGCTGGACGGGCTACAGGGCCTCGGCGCGCCGTACGCGGGGCAGATGCAGGGCTACATCGCGGCCAACGGCGACAGCCTGAGCTGCAGCCCGCAAGCCACGCCGGGTCATTACATCTGTGTGTTGGCCGACGGCACGGACGTCGCCCAGGTGGCGCTGGTGAATGGTGGCGCGGTGGTGGCGTCGGACGCGCCGAACTCGTATCGACTGCAGCAGCGCGAGGCACTGAACAACCACCGCGGCATTTGGGTGAACCCGCCGCCGAACCTGCTGGTGGCGTATCAAACCGTGCAGTCGCAGGATTGCTGCGTGTTTGTGGCGGGCGATGAGGGCGGCGACGGAATTACCTATGTCGGCGGAGTGCCAGAGGCGGTGATCGACGGCGCGTCGGTGTTCCTGACCTATGGCGGCGATGCCGGGTGGGGTTATTACGACCACGACCACCATTGGCGCGACGCGCCGGGACGCTATCGCGAGCATATGGAGCACTTCCATCCGGGCGGGCATGGCTTGCGTGGGTATCATGATGAGGCGGTGGCGCGGCGTGACGGCGGGCATCCCGAGGGTGTGCATCCCGAGGGTGGCGCGCATCCGGGCGAGGTGCACACCGCCAGCTTGGCTGGACATCCCGGCGTGGTGCCTGGCGCGCATCCGGGTGCGGCGTCAGGCGTGCATCCCGGTGTCGCATCGGGTGTGCATCCCGGTGTCGCACAGGGCGTGCATCCCGGAATGGCGCCGGCGGGCCATTCCCTGGTGGCGCCCGGGGCGCACCCCAGCATGGCGGGTGGCGGATTCGTCCATCCCGGGGCTTCGGCGGCCGGATTCCATCCCGGCGGCATGCCGTCTCACGCGGCGGCGCCCGCGGCGCATGCCAGTTCGGGCGGTGGCGGCGGCGGCAAGAAGAAGTAGGTTCGGCTGCACGCCTGACGGCTTCTGTCAGGCGGGTGGCTTGCTCGCGTCATCGTCGGGAACCGCCGCAAGTTCGACGCCTTTATAGAAGTCGGCGACCGGGATTTCCGCGGCGATCTCGGGCATCCGAAGCGTGTCTTCGGCCGTCAGCACGGTTGCGGTCCAATCCTCGTCGCTGCTGGTCCGCGTGAGGACAATCAGGCCGACGCTGGCGTGCTCGAGGATGACGTAGCGGCGGATCGAGGGTACCGCCCGGTATCCGCGAAGCTTGACAATCCGGTCGATGCGGCCGGAGGTCGGGCTGAGCACCTCGAAGACCATACGACCACACCCGGAACGAGATAGGCATCCCCGGGGACCTTGGAGTAGGTCACCAGGGCATCGGACGGTGTCGCCGATGGTGGCGAGCCCGGCATCGGGGCCGAGGGGTTCGCATTGGCTGCCCCGAAGGCGGCCGACCGATGAAAGGAAGCAGCATTGCGAATGTTTGACATGGCGCTCGCTGATAGCGAGTATGTGCCGTGGCGCTGATCGTCCCGCCGCGGGTCGCGCGGCAGTTCGCAGCGATGCCGAGTGCCGACGCGAAACGCCTGCGTGACCGGCTGGAGAGGATCGCGGAAAACCCGACAGCGCCGCACACCGGCGTGAAGCCGCTGGTTGGGGTTTCCGGCATCTTTCGCGTTCGGCAAGGCGACTGGCGTGCGACGTACTCGTTGGAGGCTGGTGACTTGATCGTCGATCGGGTCGGAAATCGCAAGGAAATCTATCGATGAATGCGCCTTGGCCACGGCCCGTGGCGGAGACCAGCAAGACCGTCACGCTGCGCAAGCGGGACTGGAAGGCGCTGCTCGCTCGGCTTGAGGATCTGGAGGATCTTGCCGCGATCGCCGAGCGGCTTGCGTATGAGGAACAGGTCGGCAAGGAGGTCGCGCGGCGGGACTATCTGACCGGCGACGAGATGAAACGCATCCTGGATGACGAAAGCCCGGTGAAGGTCTGGCGCGAGAAGCGTGGGCTGACACAGCGGGAACTCGCGGAGCAGGCGGGAGTCAGCTCCGGTTATCTCGCGGAGATCGAGACCGGCAAGAAGCCGGGCAGCGCGGTGGCATTGCGGAAGCTATCGCGCGTACTGGCGATCCCGATGGAGAATCTACTGTCGCATCCGGGGTGAGCGGTGGATGCGGCCACGGGCGCGCACTCGATGGCCCCTCATCCTGAAGACATGGTTCGGAAATATTCCTGAAACAGGTTGAAGCATGTTTTACCTGGAAGCAGAGTGATAGGAACTCATTGATGTCAGAATCTGGAGCTCACTATGTAACATGCCCATTATGACATGCGTGTCACCACTTGAGATGCCCATTGCGGTTCCGATCACGCGTTTCGGTGCGAGAGCCTTCCCCGTGGCAAGTAGGGAGACGTTCAGTTCATGATACGCGAAACCCAAGAATACCATGAACTGTGCGTTTTGTAAGCATGAATGTATTTTTAGGAGGTTACTGTTATTCTCGTTCTGTTCAGTGAATGTTTTTATTTGATTTGCAAGCTCGATCAACGGGGTTCCCGGTCGCTCAGATACCAAAAGCCACGCTCTGCACGGGACGCTGCCACTCCAACGGGCCGACGACGCCATATGGATGCACTATAGTCGCTTGATTAACCAATTCCGCGGCATCGGATTCCGGTATATTATAATAATTCTGTAGTGCATGAAACAGGAAATGCTCAATGCATCTGTCATAATTAAATATGATAAACGAGATATTTTCAAACAATGATGCAATCTGATCACGCCTCACATTCTCAAACAGCAGTTTTTGGAAGGCATCATACCAGGTATCTGACAATGCAGCGTAGTTGAGTGTTGTTCTCCTATTATAATTTGTGGGGTGGTCCTTGGGCTTGAGGCGACTCTTGCCCTCAGCCTCAAGAATGGCGCGAACAATGCCTAGTTTGCCACAAATTTTGACATGCGTGTCATGGTAGTGCGCATCGATGAAATTATCTATCGAGAGAGCCTGGGGCATCGCATCGCGAATCCTCCAAGCGGCCTGCTGGTAGTCGTTGGGGTTTTCGCCGCTTCCCCGAGTATACTGCTGAATGGCCGCTGCGATGGCTTGGTCGCCGCTTACAAGCCGGTTGAAATCCTGATAACGTATGTCCAGCATCGCCGCTATCTTGGACGCGAGTTCAAACCCGACTGGTAATCCAGCCTCCTTGCTGGCGCCCGCGCCGACAACAAAGACGGTCTTTGATTTGAACACTTATGAGGGCATTCCCGGTGATTCACTCACTGCGCGTGGAGCCCCGCGCAAGACCCTCAGCGATATGAAATCGGACACCGTGGCTTAACGTCGGCGCTTCATACGCCAGAGTCACTGACAAGCCAAACACTCCTCATAATCCGTCGCACCCACCCCCACCCCCGCAGCCGCCATCGCCACCAAAGGCAACTGCGCCTGCCCATCATTCGCCGGCACGCCCATCACCCCGGTAAACGCCATCGGCGCCACCGCCTTCTCGCTCACATTATCCGCCCGAGCGATCGACAAACTCCGGCAGTAGTACAGCGACTTCACCCCCCGCTTCCACGCCATGAAATGGATCTGGTGCAGATCCCGCTTGCTCACATTCGCCGGCAGAAACACATTCACCGACTGGCTCTGGCAGATGAACGGTGCGCGATCCGCCGCATGCTCGATAATCCACCGCTGATCCAGTTCGAACGCGGTCTTGTAAACCGCCTTCTCCTGCTCAGCTCAGAAAATCCAGATGCTGCACGCTGCCCCTGCGTCAGCGTGATGGACGACCACACCTCATCGGTATCCATGCCCCTTCTCCGCCAGCAGCTTCTGCAGATGCCGGTTGCGCACCGAAAAACTGCCCGACAGCGTCTTCTGCAAGAACACGTTCGCCGCGATCGGCTCGATCCCCGGGCTCGAATTCCCCGCAATGATCGAAATCGACGCCGTCGGCGCAATCGACATCTTGTGGCTGAACCGCTCCATGACCCCATACTCGGCCGCATCCGGGCACGGCCCCCGCTCCTCCGCCAGCATCAGCGACGCCGCGTCCGCCTGCGCGCCGGATATGCTTGAACATCCGCTTGTTCCACACCTTGGCGATCACGCTCTCCCACGGCACGTTCTGCGATTGCAGGAAGGAGTGGAACCCCATCACCCCCAGCCCCACGCTGCGCTCGCGCATCGCCGAATACTTCGCCCGCTCCATCCCCGGCGGCGCGCGGTCGATGAAATCCTGCAGCACGTTGTCCAGGAACCGCATCACGTCCTCGATGAACAGTCGGATGGTCCTTCCACTCGAACCAGTTCTCCAGGTTCAGCGACGCCAGGCAGCACACCGCGGTGCGCTGCATCCCGTGCTGGTCACGCCCCGTCGGCAGCGTGATCTCGCTGCACAGGTTGGACGTCTTCACCTCCAGCCCGGCCAGCTTGTGATGCTCCGGCCGCGCCCGGTTCACGTGATCGGAGAAGATCAGGTACGGCTCGCCGGTCTCGATCCGCGCCGTCAGGATGCGGATCCACAACGCGCGCGCCGAGATCGACCGCACCACCGCGTTGTCCTTCGGCGAGATCAGCGTCCAGGCCTCGTCCGCCTCCACCGCGCGCATGAACGCGTCGGACACCAGGATGCCGTGGTGCAGGTTCAGCGCCTTGCGATTCGGATCGCCCCCGGTCGGGCGGCGGATTTCGATGAACTCCTCGATCTCCGGATGCCACACCGGCAGATACACCGCCGCCGATCCGCGCCGCAGCGACCCCTGCGAGATCGCCAGCGTCAGCGAATCCATCACCCGGATGAACGGGATCACGCCGGAGGTCTTGCCGACCGCGCCCACCCGCTCGCCGATCGAGCGCAGGTTGCCCCAGTACGACCCGATCCCGCCGCCCTTGGACGCCAGCCAGACATTCTCGTTCCACAGCCCGACGATGCCATCCAGGCTGTCGGACGCCTCGTTCAGAAAGCAGGAGATCGGCAGGCCACGCTGGGTGCCGCCGTTCGACAGCACGGGCGTCGCCGGCATGACCCACAGCTTGCTCATATAGTCGTAGATGCGCTGGGCGTGCGCCTGATCGTCGCCGTAGTAGGTGGCGACGCGGGCGAACAGGTCCTGGAATTCCTCGCCCGGCATCAGGTAGCGGTCGGACAGCGTGGCGCGGCCGAAATCGGTCAGCAGCACGTCGCGGGAGCGATCGACGTGAACCTGGTAGCGCCCTGGCATCTGCACTGCATCAAGCACGTCCGTTCCCCCCGAGTTGGCCGAACCCCCTGGCCCGGCTCCGACAATCCCCATTATCGATCCCGTGCATGGCGGTTCGTCAACTAGATATAGGCGGTCTTCCACTCGACTCCCCACAAGATACCGGATTGTGGCGGCCTCGCCACTATCCCACCAAGACCGCCGACAAGCGACTCGGCGGTCTATGGATGTGGCGATTTGCCCGCCCAACTCCAAGGGAGCCGCGCTCGATTCCCCCGCCGGAAGGCGCTCGGATCGCTGATATTCCCGGCCGCCGGTCTCACCACCGGCGGTGGATAAGACCGCTCCGGGTCCGCCGACTGCTCCAATCCGGCCCGGCCGGACAGGACCTCCGGAGAAGGGTCATTCCCCTGCACTCGACAAGATTGGCACGAATTGCCCGCGCATCAGGTCGAGCTTCCGGTCCAGCCAGCGGACCCGGCCACCCGCCATCCCAAACGAAAATGGCCGCCGCGGAGGCGACGGCCATTCCGGACCTTACCAGCCCACCCGAAGCGCGGGCGAGCGGCTCAGTGCCGCTTCGCCGTGCTTTTCGCCTCGCCACCGCGTTCGTCATCCGGATTGACCGGCGACGGCGGGAAACCACCCTGCGGTTCCGGCTTGGCGATGTACTCGAAGTCCGGCGCCTCGTTCCACGGGCCGCGCTCGTCTTCGCCCTGCGACAGGTTGAACACCAACTTCACCGTGTCGTCGGGCGGCACGTTGCCGAACATCGGGTCGTCGAGCTTCCCCATCGACTCCAGGGCCTTCATGAACATGTTGGCGTGGGTGATCTCGCGCGTCAGCAGGTGCGTGAGCACCTTTTTGGTGCGCTCATCGTCCGACGCCTTGATCAGCGCCTCGTAGGTCTGTCGCGCGCCTGCCTCCGATGCGATGTCGGCGCGCAGGTCACGCACCACGTTGCCTCCCTCATTGATGTAGGCGGCGGTCCAGCAACTGCCCTGGCTGTCAAGAAAATGCGGCCCGCCGCCTTTCAGCTTGAACAGCGGCGCGTCGTACACCGGCGTCTGGTCGATCTTGCTGGTGTGCTGCGCGATCAACTTGCCCACCATCTCCAGATGGCCGAATTCCTCGATCGCGATGTCCTGCAGCATGTCGCGGATGCCAGCATCCTCAACATGGAACGACTGCACCCAATATTGTAGCGCAGCGGTCAATTCACCAGTAGCCCCACCGAATTGTTCAAGCAGAAACGTGCCGAAGCGCGCGTCAGGCTTGCCGATGCTGACCGGCTGGATCAGCTCCTTGCGATGCAAAAACATGTGGTTCTCCGGTTTCCGCCACCGGGCCGCCGTTGAGTGCGTCCAACGACGGCCCGATCAAGCGGGACGACTAAACGGAACAGGACGGCCAGTATGGCCGATCAGCCGGAACCCATGCCCGGCCGAGGCGACACCGATCAGCGGCGGCCGAGTGCGAAGCCCAAGGCGACACCGACCCCCATCGCAGCCAACAGCGCGCCGATAGGCTTTTCGTGGGCGAAGTCCTTCACCCCGTCCACGGCTTGGCCGTAGGCCTGCTGCGCCTTGCCGGCCACCTGGTCGGCCTTGCCGCGAATCTGGGTGGTGGCATCCCCCATCAGACCGCCGGCCGCATCCTCGATCTTGCCGCCGACGTCACGGGCCGCGCCTTCAATGCGATCTGAGTTCATGGTATGATTGTCCGCCTTTGTGTTCGGGCCAGAATTGGCACCGGCTCGTGCAAGCTAAACTGAGATGGTCGAGGCCAGTTCCATCAGGACACCATAAAGAGACTACGCGCGCACCAGGCGAATCGCGGACGGCGCGCAAATGCGTCCGCTTCCGGCACATTTGGTCATTTGGGGCTTGCACTGAAACCGACCGCCCGACGCGCAACGCCCGCGGCAGATCGCGCGCGATCCCCTGCCCATCTCGTCACCCACCACGCGCCGGATGCCACAACGTGGCCGCGCAACACGACGGCAAGTTGCGTCGAGCCTCACGCTACGGATCCGCCCGCAGCCGGCTGGACATCAGCTCGCCTTGCCCCTCCAGCACCGGATAGGCCGCCGCGGCCACCAGGTGGGAATTCAACCGCTTGAACTCGCGCAGCAGATCGAGATGCAGCGCCGAGCCATCCACCGCGTCGTCCCGCTTCCCTGGCGCAGACCCGCTACCCAGCCCAGTCCCCTGCGTCGTCGCCTGCGCCGCCCCGCGCGTCGCCCCCTGGATCGCCCCCAGCGTTGCTCCCTGGGTCGTGCGCCCACGCAGCGCAGCGAAATGGGCGGCGGTAGCGGCAGCTTCCAACTCGCGGAACGCCTCCTTCTCCGCCACCAGCAGCCGCGCCGCGCGCGCATCCTCCGTCATGAACACCGCCGCCGCCGCACGCGCCGTCGTCGCGAGGCCCTCCAGCAGCCGACGCGCTTCGGCTCGCTCGGCCCGCGGCATCGCCAGGCCACGCTTCAACCGCTTCGCCAGGTGGCCCATCACGTCACGCGCGATCACATCGCCGGCCGCCTCCAGGTTGGTGGTGAACACCAGGATCTCGCTCAGCCGCCGGTGATCCGCCTCGCTCAGTGCGTCGGGGTCCAGCGCGCTCAGGTAGTCGCGAATCGCCCGGTTGAGCCGGTCCAGCACGTCGTCCAGCCGACGCACCTCGCCGATGCGCTTGCGGTCGGTGGCGCCCAACACCTCGCCCGCGCCACCCAGCATGGCCTCCAGCGCGTCGGCCATGCGCAGCGCCTCGCGCGACGCATCGGCCAGCGCAATCGCCGGGTTCTCCAGCGCCGTCCGGTCCAAGTAGCGCGGCCGAGACGGGTCCTCCGCCTCCACCCGTGCCGGCAGCAGCTTGCGCAACATCGCGGCAAACGGCCCCAGCACCGGCATGAACACCACCGCCAGCGCCAGGTTGAACAGCGTATGAAAATCCGCCACCGCGCGCGCCGGATCGGGGTCCAGCCGCACCATCAGCACACCCAGCCGGTCGAGCAGCGCCAGCGCCACCACGCAGCCAAGCGCGCGGTTCAGCAGGTTGCCCACCGGCAGCCGGCGCGCCACCGGATCGTCGCCCGACACCCCCTCCAGCACCGGGTTGATCGCGGTGCCCAGGTTGGCGCCCAGCACCAGAGCGAAGGCGGCGTCCGGCGGCACCACGCCCTTGGTCGCCAGCGACATCACCAGCAGCACCACCGCCACCGAGGAATGTGCCGCCCAGGTCAGCGCCGCGGCCACCAGCACGTCCAGCACCGGCTGGGTGGTGATGGCGCCGAGCACCATCCGCAGGCTTGTCGTGTCCTCGAACGGCGTGATGGTGCCGACAAGCTGGTGCAGCGCCATCAGCATCAGCCCGAGGCCGATCGAGACACGTCCCAGATCGCGGGTCCGCGTGGCGCCGGCGCGGCGGAACAGCAGGACGCCGATCAGGATCAGCGCCGGCGCGACGGCGGCGACGTTGAACGACAGCACCTGGACGATCAGCGTGGTGCCGACGTTGGCCCCCAGCATCACCGCCAGCGCGGGAACCAGCGCGACCGCGCCGCCGGCGGCGAACCCCGTCACCATCAACCCGGTCGCGGTGCTGGATTGCAGCACCGCCGTCACCCCCAGCCCGGCCAGGAACGCCGCCAGCCGACGGTTCAGCGCAGTCCCGAGCAGCCGACGCAGCTCCGGCCCATAGGCCCGCTGAATGCCGGTCTGCACCATGTGCACGCCCCACAGCAGCAGCGCGACCGCGCCGGCCAAGTCCAGCAGTGTCCAGGTTGTGTCCATGCCCGGCCCTATGACACCCTGCCCGGTACTATGACTTCATGAGGGAGCGGACGGATCGCTCGCCCCTCACCCGCTTCGCGACGGCTCTTCGGGCCGCTGCGCACCGCAATCCACCAGCCCGGGTGCGCACCACCCAACTACGCCGCATCCAGCAAACGGGCAGCCTCGGCACCGCGGATCTTGGCGATGTCGTCCTGGTACTTCAGCAAAACACCGAGCGTGTCATCCACCACGCCAGGCGTCAGCTCGTGGGCGTTCAGGTGGGTCAGCGCGCTCGCCCAGTCGATCGTCTCGGCCACGCCGGGCAGCTTGAACAGCTCCTCGCCGCGCAGGCGCTGCACGAAGTCGACGACCTGGGCGGCCAACGCCTCCGGCACGCCGGGCGCCTTGGCCGCCAGGATCGCCCGCTCGCGCGCGGTGTCGGGGTAGTCCACCCAATGATACAGACACCGGCGACGGATCGCGTCATGCACCTCCCGCGTGCGGTTGGAGGTCAGCACCACCACCGGCAGGGTCTTCGCCCGCACGGTGCCCAGTTCCGGCACGGTGATCTGGAAATCGGCCAGCAGCTCGAGCAGGAACGCCTCGAACGGTTCGTCGGCACGGTCCAACTCGTCGATCAGCAGAACCGCGGGCGGCAGATCGGGGTCGATCGCCGACAGCAGCGGGCGGGCCTGCAGGAACTCGCGGGTGTAGATGTCGCGCGCCAGCTCGTCACGGTCGGTCTGGCCGGCGGCCTCGGCCAGCCGGATCGCCATGAGCTGGCGCGGATGGTCCCACTCATAGGCGGCGGCCGCCAAATCCATGCCGTCGTAGCATTGCAGGCGCACCAGGCGGCGGTTGAGGCCGGCCGCCAGCACCTTGGCGATCTCGGTCTTCCCGGTGCCCGGCTCGCCCTCCAGGAACAGCGGCCGGCGCATCGACAGCGCCAGGTGCACCGTCGTCGCCAGTTCCAGGTCGGCGATGTAGCCGTGCGCGGCGAGCAGCGTCGCCGTGTCGGCAACGCGGGACGGCAGGTCGGTCATGCCAACGGGCAGGGCAGCTTGCGGCTCAGGGGGCACTAAAGCAGGCTCCCAAGGATCAGGATGAGGATGACCAGATAGAGCGCGCCGCCAATCCACGCCACCACCGGCAAGCCAAACGGTTCGCGTGGGATCAGCGCGGTGATGCCGATCGCCGAGGGTGGCGCGGAGCGCGGCGAGGCCGCGGTGGCCGCGCTCGCCATGCTGGCCGGGGCCGCGGCAGCTACCGCCGGCGGAGCCACCTGGGCGCTGAACCGGTCGAAGAACGCGTCCGCCATCTGCTTGGCGGAGGCATCGATCAGGCGCGCGCCGAGTTGGGCGATCTTGCCGCCGACCTGGGCGTGCACCTCGTAGCTCAGCAGGGTGCCACCGCCGTCGTCGGCCAGATGCACCTTGGCGCCACCCTTGGCGAAGCCGGCGACACCCCCCTGCCCCTCGCCGGAGATCGTGTAGCCGTTCGGCGGGTCCAGGTCGGTAAGCTGGACGTTGCCGGTGAAGCGGGCGGAAATCGGCCCGATCTTGACCGAGGCGACCGCCTTGAACGCATCGGCGGCCTGCTTCTCCAGGCTCTCGCAACCGGGGATGCTGACCTTCAGAACCGCCGGATCGTTCAGCGCGTCCCATACCCTGCCGCGCGGCGCCGCTATGCGCCGCTCCCCGGTCATGTCCATGCAACCCTCCTCACCACGGCGATGCGTGGAGCCGACGAAGGCCAGGGGCTTCGCCCCCGGACCCCCACCAAGGGGCTCTGCCCCTTGGATCCCCGCCAAGGGCGGAGCCCTTGGAACCCGCCCGTTGGTTGGGGTGAGGAAGGGGGGAGTGGGCCGGCTGGGTTGCCGCCCTTCGCATCGGCTGGTCGCCGCTGCGAAGGGCGGCAACCCAGCCGGCCCACTCCCCCCTTCCTCACCCCAACCAAAATGGATGGATCCCAAAGGCTCCGCCTTTGGTGGGGGTCCAGGGGGCAAAGCCCCCGGCGGGGTCCAGGGGCAGAGCCCTGGCCTTCGTCGGCTCCACGCATCGCCTTGCGTGTGAGGGACGTTACTTGCAGGGTCCTGTGCATGCAACCGCACCTGCTGCTCTCCCCCTCCCCTTGAGGGAGGGGGGGCGGGGGGAGGGGCTTCCCCTATCCAGGCTCATCCCGACAGCCACCCCCGCCCTCACAGTCATGGCCGGGCCTCGACCCGGCGGCCATGCCCCCCAGTCGGTCCCGCCCGCTCGCACGCGACTAGCCGTTGCTTGCGGCACACCCTCGGGCACCCGAGGGTCGTTGCGCGTTTCGCGAAGGCCTGCCCGCAGCCACTCGACGCCCCACCGTCGTGGCCGGGCCTCGACCCTGGCCTCCGCCGGGGCAGGCTCCCGCCATCCACCCCCAGTTGGTCCCGCCACCCCGAGGGTCGTTGCGCGCACACGCATCAATCCGGCCATCCGCCGGGGTTCCGCACAGCCGAGCGCAGCCGGCTCCCCAGCAGTGTCCACGACTTTCCCGCCTCCACCGCGTTCGACGCCTCGAGCACGGCCTGCCAGGTGCCCGGCTCGGTTACGCCCAATTGGTAACCGCCGCTGATGGTCGTGCCGCACAGCCGCCCCTTCACCCCATCCCAAGGCCACCGCACCGGCGGCCGATCCACAGGGTCCTTGTCGCCGTTCTCGCTTCGCGCCAGGGCCGGCACGCCTTCCGCCACACACCCGTCGAGGCGCGAAGCCTCCAGGGCAAGGGTCGAAACGCCCACACCGCCTTCTCCCGCTCCCATCCCGCCACCAGCCCCCGTCTCATCGGGCACGCCCTCGGGCGCTCGACCCGAGGGTCGTTGCGCGATTTTGCCAACCCCGTGTCCACCCCCCGCCGCGCCGCACCCAACCGGAAGCGCCCGGCCATCCCCCGGCCCACGCACCTGCCCCGCCAGCGCCACACCCGGCGCCGTCCCCGCACCCCCCACCTCCGCCGCGCCCCCCACCGCGCGGCCCCCAAGACAAGCACCCGGCAGCCGCTCCATACGGTCTTTGTCGTGGTTTTCAATTCGAGCCACCCGACGCGCCGCCAGCGCCTCCCGCCTGGCCAGCTTCGCCGCGGCGATCGCCGCCCGCCATGGCACCAACGCCGCCCGGTCCGTCCGCGCTGCCGCCAGCTCCGCCGCCCGGCCCCGCGGCGCCGCCCGCGCACTTGCCGCGAACCGGCCCCGCGCATCCAGTTCCCCGCTTCCCAGGGTCTTTGTCGTGATTTCCACTTCCGGGGTCTGCGGGTAGAGCACCGGCGCGCTCAGTTCCGCCGGCACCGTCGCCAGCCGCGCCGCCAGGTCGGGCGGCAGAAACGCTTGCAGTTGCCTTGCGGCAACCAGCAGCCGAAGGCGCACCGCCATCGTGCGGTGGTACCGGTTGCTTGCCCAACTGGCCGCCGAATAGTCCCCGCTCGTCGTGCGCGCGGCCGCCAGATTGGCGAACCCCGCCGCGGTGCGCGGCCCGGTGCTGGTCCCGCCATGGATCCGGCACCGTCCGTTCGCCATCGCCGGGGCCTGGCACGCGCAGCCCGCCCGCGTCTTCGCCCCGCACCGCGGCGCCAGGTTGGGGTTGGCCCGAGGCTTGCCGCTGCCCGGCACGCTGGCCGCTTCGCCCGGGCCCGCCCCGGCGTCCGCCGCGATGCAGGCGCACGCCGCCTCGCCGACCATCATGCGATCCGCTCCGCCGCCGCGGCAATCGCCGCATCGCCGCCCGCGAGGTTGCCAGCTGCGACGTTGCCCGCGCCTCCTTCGCCCGCCCCACCTTCCCCCGCCCCGCCTTCGCCCACTACGCGCCGGCGCACGACATCGAGCGTCCAGCCAGGCCCCTGGTCCAGCCGCGTCACCACCCCGCAGGTCGCATCGCCGTCCTGCGCGGCACGCGGCCGCCCGTCTCTCTGCGTGACCAACTCCGTGGCCGAAGCCGGCTCCCACCCGCTCGTCATGGCGGATTGATCCCGACCCAGGGCATTTGACCCAAGGTCTTGCCCTAGGATGGCTGACCCGGGGGCTTGCCATCGCACGCTTGACCCGAGGGCCGATCCGGCCATCGCCAGCGGCACCGGCGCATCCGTCAACCCACCATCGCGGCCCGGCGCCTCCGCGCCGTCATCCGGGCCTGAGTCCTCCGTCATGGCTGGACCTGGTTCCATCGCCTCGGCCGGATCTCCGGTGATGGCCGGTAGGCCCTGCCCGGCCAGATCCTGCCAAAGCCTGCCACTGGGCGCTTGACCCGGTGGGGCATCTTGACCGAGGGGGGCGCCGGTCCTTTGGGCCTGCCCCAGGGCGCTCGACCTGGGGGCTGCCTTGGCCGCCGGCACAAGCTGGTTCACCGGCACGCCTACACGCACATCCAAGTCCGCGCCCAAACCCTCCCCGTCATCCCCTGGCGAACCCGGCTCACCCCACCCCGTGGCAAGCGCGGCAATATCGATCCCATCCGCCAACACGGTGCCGAAGAACGGCACCGGCTTCTGCTGCTGGCGCACCAGCGTGCGCTCCAGCGCCGCGGTCGAGATCGTCAGCACGGCCGCGGTCCGCCGCAGCCGGCAGACCTGCTCCACCGTCATCCCCGGCGTGCCGCTCCGCTTGACGGCATCTACCGCCGCCTCCTTGTAGATGACGATCTCCGCGGCGATCCGCGCCTGCGGCGCATCGGCCGGCATTAGCCCGCTGACCTCGTGGACCAGCCGCGTGGCGCGGGTCTGCCGCCAGGCCATCGTGGCGTCGCGCGGCGGCGCGGCTATCGCGGTAAACATGTCCGTCAGCAGGTCCGCGCTGAGTTGATACGGCGGCATCGCCTGGCGGAAGACTTCCGCGGTCAGGCCGTTGGTGGGGAGGGTCATGCTGGGCGTCTCCTGGTTGAAATGTTTGTCTATGATAGTTATATATGATAACCTACAGCAAAACGCCAGCTAACTTTCATCGGCGCACCGGGGCCTTCGCGTCTTGTTATTGATATCGCGTTATCGTTATCGCGGCGGTTGGCGAGACGGTGCGCCCGACTGTCACGCACGGCTATCTCACCCCGGAGACGCGGCGCAAAATCTCCAACGGCTGGCCGCACGCACTTTCGAGGCTCATGCTCCGTGGGGACCCACTAACCTACGCGGACCGACCCGATGGGGCTGCGACGCGGCGCCGGTCTCGCCGCACCGGCACTGCCCACCGCCCCCCCTGTCGCGGGTAGTGTCTCAGTTTGAATTCGCCTTCCGTTAAGGGTTATCGGACGCCCCGGATGCCTGCCGACACGGGCCGAGCGACGAGTCCGGACGGCGGGCGTCCGGGGCGTCCGATAAGGCTCGAGGGAGGAAACCGCGGGGAGGTTCGCGATGCCGCCGGGGCCGGCCTATGGGGATTTCGTCATTGCGAGTGGTGTGAATTTGGCCGTTTGAAGTAGCGCACGACCGGGATTATTGGCGGTCTTGTTGGCAACACCGGGATGCGGAGGCGATTTACGCGCCATTTTGGCCGGCGCGCGCGCATCAGATCTGGCGTAGTCGTGATCGCGGGCGAAGTTTGGCGGTGGCGGGCGTGGGAACACCCCGCCGATATCAGTAAGCTGGGAACGTTGCGCGCGTGTGGCGGCGGTCATGAGCTGTCGATCCGGATCCGCTGCGTTGGGTGATGCCGCGGTGTGCAGCCACGCTCGAATGTCTCGATGACGATCATTCGTCCGCCGCAACATGGGCAGGGATACGAGGACAGGTTGGGCTCACCATCATCCGCGGCGGCGGTGTCGTGGGATTGCGGTTGCGCCGCTGGAACATTGAGCAACTGACGGGCTCGGGCGATGTTCTCGGCCCGGCCGCCATTGGCGAACAGTCCATAATGGCGGATGCGGTGGAAGCCGCTGGGCAGCACGTGGATGAGGAAGCGGCGGATGAACTCGTCGACGGCGAGTGTCATCACCTTGCTGCGTTGTTGCTGCTTGGCGCGGTAGTCTTTCCATTTGAAGGTGACCCCGAACTCGTTGAACGCGACGAGGCGGCTGTTGGCGATGGCGACACGGTGGGTATAGCGTGACAGGTAGGCCAGCACGGCCTCTGGGCCGCCGAATGGCCGCTTCGCGTAGACCACCCACTCGGCCGTGCGTAACGGAGCGAGATGGTTTTTGAACGCTTTGGGGTCCGCCAGAGCGGCCTGATTACCGAAGAACTGCAACTGCCCCGCGTGGTACGCCGCCGAAAGGTGCTCCAGAAACAATCGGCGGAACAGCCGCGAGAGGACGCGGACCGGAAGGAAAAATCCGGGTCGGCACGCGATCCAACGCTGTCCGTCCGGCGAGATGCCGCCACCTGGCACGATGATGTGGGCGTGCGGGTGGTGACACCCACGCCCACAATACCCTGAGCCCGGACAATACGGATGTTCAGGTGTTCTACCCGTTTCACCCGCTTCATGGTGCTAGCCTGCAGATCCTTCGCAGACCGAAGCGGGGAGATGGGGCGGTCTGTGTCCTGGACCCAGGCGGGCAGCGACTGAAGATTCCAGTCTGGATGCTGTCGCGAGAATGCGCCGAGATCATGATCTCCGAACGACCGCACCTGGGTAAGGAAACGCTCCTATCTCTTGCTTCATTGGTTGCATCACAACCCAACTCCAAAGGCCGTGTTCACGATGACCTTCTGCAAACGCCCGTTAGCGGATGCGAGGGAGGTCATCGTGGTACAACTTCAACTTCTGGACCTGATGATTCGAAAGGAATGCGATGCCGTGTCAATGGACGCGGCGACACGCGCCGATCTCGTCGCTCTCATGGCCCGCGTTGTGGTGGCGGTCTTTCACGAGGAGGGGAGAAGCAATGACAGAAGTCGTATACAGTCCCAAGATCAAACCAGAGCATTTGGCTCGCAAGGCGATTGTGTACCTTCGGCAGTCCAGCGAGAAACAAGTACGACAGAATACGGAAAGTCAACGCCTCCAGTATGCGGTGGCCGAACGGGTGCGCGCTCTGGGCTGGAAGCAGGTCGAGATCATCAATAGTGACCTGGGATCGAGCGCGGGCATTGCCTCCGCCCAGCGGGAAGGCTTCGAGCGTGTCCTCAGCTCGGTAGCACTGGGAGAGGTCGGCATCGTCGGCAGCCGGGAGGTATCGCGGCTATCCCGGACGGACAAAGACTGGTGTCGGCTGCTGGAGGTGTGTCAGATCTTTGGTACGCTAATCGCTGACGAGCAACAGGTATACGATTTGAACTATCTCGATGATCAATTGGTGTTGGGCATCAAAGGGACCCTCAGCGTCGTCGAGCTCAAGGTCATACGCCAACGACTGCTGGCGGGGCAGGAGTCCAAAGCCCGCCGCGGCGAACTGTTCAAAAGGCTCGCGATTGGGTATGCCCGCGACGCTGTAGGTAAAGTTGTGTTTCACTCCGATCGACGGGTCTGCGAAGCGATCCAACTCGTGTTCACCAAGTTTCGAGAACTGTGGAGCGTGCGTCAGACATTCCAATGGTTCCGTGACCACGACGTGGAGCTACCGGCCAACCCGATCCAGGGAACGGCGCTGGTCTGGAAGATTCCCTCGCAGAGCCTGATCCGCGACATCTTGTGCAATCCCTTCTATGCTGGCGCCTATGTTTGGGCACGGCGCCCGGTAACGACCTTGCTGGTCGACGGCCGGCTGGAGAAACGTCAGAGCGCGATGCGCCCCGCCGAAGAGTGCCGCGTCTTCATCCGCGATCATCATGTAAGTTACATTGACTGGGCCACATACGAAGAGAACCGACGGATGGTGCGGCGTAATTCCGTGAACCGGGAGGGGGACGAATCGATGGCGGCGATACGTGCCGGCCAGGGTCTTCTGGTAGGCCTCCTCCGCTGCGGACACTGTGGACGCAAGCTACATGTACGATATTGGGGTGGCCGCGGTACCAATGCACGCTATCTTTGCAAAGGCGACTATGATGATGGCGGGCAGTATTGCATAGGCTTTGGCGGCGGCTCGGTAGATCGCCGGGTTGGACAAGAACTACTAAAGGTGATCGCGCCTTTGGGAGTGGAAGCCAGTCTGCGAGCGCTCGAAGAACTGAGCGCCAACGGCGCCGCTCAACGTGCCGCCCTGTCCCGCAAGCTGGAGCAACTGGTGTATGAGGCAAAAAAGGCCTTCGAACAGTACGACGCGGTAGATGCTCGCAATCGGCTTGCAGCGAGCGAGTTGGAACGGCGATGGAACGAGAAGCTGGAGGAAATCGAGGCAGTCAAGCAACGGCTTTCCAGTCTGGATGCACAGCGCTATTCGTTATCAACTGAAGAGGAAATCAGAATACGCTCGATGGGTGATCACTTTGCGGAAGTCTGGCAGAGTAACCATTGTCCTCCGGCACTTAAGAAGATGATCTTCCGCACAGCGATCGAAGAGATCATCGTGCGCACTGACCAGGATAAAAAGTTCCTTGAATTGGTGATTCACTGGAAGGGAGGTGTGCATACGCAACTTGCGATGGAGCGGCCGCGTTCCGCAACGGAAACCGCCACGCCTATGGAGGCGCTGGACATCATTCGTTGTATGGCTGTTCGCTACGGCGACGACCAGATTGCCTCGGTATTGAACCGACGCGGCTATTCTACGGGCAAAGGGAAGCGATGGAATCAAATTCGCGTGGCGACAGCCAGGCGCAACCATTCCATTGTCGGTCAAAAGCGGGCCCTGCCTGATCCGGAGAGAGTTAGTTTGAGCCAAGCTGCGCGAATATGCGGCGTCAGTCATCGCACGATCGAACGGCTGGTGGAGGCCGATCTGTTGAAGCGTGAACAGGTAACTCCTCGTGCACCCTGGCAAATTCGTCGCAGTGATTTGGACACCGAACCAGTTCGCAGGATTATTGATTACCTCCACTGCACTGGCAAACTAATTTTGCAAGGGGGTCGCACGGAAGATCAGCTTGCGTTGTTCACTGAAAACACAGGAAATGATAATGCCATGCATCATGAGTGAGGGTTCTGGATCAGCGCCGAGCCCCAGGTGTGCAGTACGGCGGTCAAGCCGATCCGGGCGCCGAGATGCTTGGGGTCGGCCGCAATGGTGATGAGCGTCTCGGCCGCGGCCTTGAACAGGATGTCATAGACGACGGCCTTGTTTTGGTAGGCGATGTCGCCGATCGCGGCCGGCAGCGTGAAGACCACGTGGTAGTAGGGCACGGGCAGCAGGTCGGCCTCGCGGTCGGCAAGCCATTCCTTGGCGGCAACGGCCTGGCACTTCGGACAGTGGCGATCGCGGCAGGAGTTGTAGGCGATCCGCACATGCGCGCAATGTTCGCAGCGCTCGACGTGGCCGCCGAGTGCCGCGGTACGGCAACTCTCGATGGCCGACATGACCTTCATTTGCGCGAGGCTCATCCGTCCGGCGTTGGCGTTGCGCCATGCCGGACCATGGCGGCGGAAGATGTCCGCCACCGCGACCGCTGGACGCGACATGCGAACGGGCGCGTCAGGCGGGCGGTCTTACCTCGGTGAGCAGCAGGTCGAGCGGGCTGGTGACCTCGCCGATCGCCTTGATGGCGACACGGGTATAGAGCGCCGTGGTGTCGAGCTTCTTGTGCCCGAGCAGCCAAGCGTCATAATGCGCACCTTTCTATGTCATTGAAATTCCAAGAGATGCTGCGCAGGATTTGGCGTTACCGACCCTTTCGATGGCTTGCCGGCACGGAGAGCCGCCAAATCATCAGCCTTGATGACCCAGGGCGCTCCTTTGCATGGTTGCGTTCCTTTGATGTCGCCACGTCGGATCATGCGGAGCACGGTCATTTTCGCGACGCCGAGGATCTCGGCAGCAGCTTCCAATGTTACATCACCGCGCTCGGCCCATTCGTCCTTACGATAGACGGCAATGTCGCTATAGTTACGGAATGAACGCACCCGCGCTTCGGTCCAGCCATTGCCTTGCCCGGTCGGCTTGCCAACGCGATTGAGAAGCCTTGCGATCTGCCGATCGTGCATCAGGCGGGCTAATTCGCGAACCAGAGACATCGTATCCTCGGGAATCGGCCAATGATGCCTGCCCGCCGCATTCAGCCTCAGCTTGACCTGCAGCGCGGTATGATCTCCGCCCTTCCAGTGCAGCACCATGTTGTTGACGGCGCCTTCCTTGCGCACGACGATCTCATTGAGCGCTGTGCGCAGGATCCTTTTGCGTGTTGCGGCTGTCGCGGCCGGATGTGACCAAGCGAGTTCGAGATCGGCACCGAGCCGCATCAACTGCTGCCGTTCCGGTTCGCCCAGGGGCGGTGGTTTCCGAGCCACGATGGCAGCGATCTCGCCTTCAATACGCTGAACCGCCAGAAGCGCCTCGTTCCAGCGGCGCTCCAGCTCGCCGGCCACGAGGCGATTGGCTGGATCGACGGCATCGTATTGCTGACGTGCATGGCCGGCCTGATAGCGCGCCTGCTGCAACGCCAGCTCGAGTTGCCTTTGTGCGGCTGACATTTCGGCCGCCTGCGCAGTGAGCGCCTCGACTGCGGCGTCGATGCCGAGTGGCCGCAAGATGCGCAGAACCTCCGCGCCGACAGCAGCATCGGTCGCCAGGCCACCAATTGAGATGCACCGCTCCGTGCCATGATTCGTGCGAGCACCGTAGCAGTTATAGCGGCCGACCCTACCGCTGTAGGCCACATGCAGCTTGCGGCCACAATGACCACAGCGTAACAATCCGGCCAACAACAGCTCACCGCGCCGCACCGCTCCTTTGACCGTGGCACTGCCTTTGCCGTTGGCATTGTCGGCAATCACGCGTTGGTTCTTTTCAAACTCCTCCCACGTAATGTAACCCTCGTGCTGCTCCTTGAGCAGGACATCCCATTCGGCCACGGGGCGGCGCAGGCCACGTCTCACGCGCTTACGACCGTCCTCGACGCTCACCTTGCTCGTCGTCCGCCCAAAGGCATACGCTCCGGCATAGATCGGGTTGGTCAGGATGTTGTGCACAGTGTTGTATGCTGGCAGTTTCCAGACGATAGCGCGCCCCTCGGCGTTGTGGGATTTGGCCGGCAATACGATACCTTCGTCACGCAGCCAGATATGAACCTGACGAACACTTTGGAACTCGGAAAATTTGGCGAAGACGAGCTTCAATGCCTCCTGGACCCGCTGATCCGCGTCTTTCTCGATCCGCACGCGCCCCGCCTTCACATAGCCAGCGGCAACGCCGAGGAATAGTTCGCCCCGACGCGCTTTCTGTTTCAGTGCCTCATGCGACCGCTGGCGGAACAGCGACAGTTCGAGCTCGCTCATTGTTCCCTTCATACCGAGAAGCAAACGATCGTTCGGATGTCGAGGATCATAGACCCCGTCTTCGTCGATGAGGATGGTACCAACCAATCCGCAAAACTCAATCAGCGTGTGCCAGTCGCGCCCATTGCGAGCCAGTCGGGACGCCTCGACTGCGAACACGGCACCGATGCGGCCTTCACAGATCGAGGCTAGCAGACGCTCGAAGCCGGGCCGGTTGACGCCGCCAGCCGATCGACCCAGATCATCGTCGATGACCTCAACGCAAGTCCAACCGAGCTGCCGGGCGCAATCGGCGAGCCCGTATTGTCGGCGCTGGCTCTCCTGATTGTGCACGAGCTGATCGGCCGTCGACTGACGGATATAGACGCACGCCCCGCGCGCGAGATGCTCAGAGGTGATCTTGGTCATTGCCGATCTCCCCGTTTGCCAGCGCTGTCGCGATCTCGAGCAGCAGGACCTTCACCAACGTCTCCAACTCGGTCTTTTGTGCGGGCGCCAACTCGACGCGCGGCTCGCCCTGGTCGAACAGGCTCTGTTGGGGATGTTCGAATTGGCGCATCATTTCTGGCTTCCTCCATCTTCGAGTCGGGCTGGAGAAAGCCTAGAAGCGTGTCGATCTCGACGCGCAGCGATCGAACGACTTCAAGGGAGAACTGCGGCGCTGCACGCAGGCCGCATTGCGCGGCTGACTCCTGCACCATCCACGCCGGTATGCAGGCGATCGAGTTATCAGGCTGTGGGATGACGACCAGTTCAGTACCGCGATAGGCAAATCGCCTGATTATCAACACAGTCTCGCCGCACCGCGGGTGGAACGGATAGTAGATCCGCTCTTCAACCGTGTGTTTGCGGGCAGTATTTCGTTGTTTCGAGCAGCACCTGAATGACACGGATGTCGGTCTTCTGTTCGAGCAGATGCGTGGCGAAGCTGTGCCGCAAGGTGTGAACCCCCATGCGCTTATCAATCCCCGCCCGTTGCGCCGCCGCATGGACAGCCCGGTTGAGTTGCCGCGTGGTAAGGGGCTCGCCGGGCACCTGGCCGGGAAACAGCCAATACCGCGGCCTTGCGATCCGCCACCACTGTCGCAACAGCTCGAGCAGCTGCTGCGACAACATCACGTATCGGTCCTTGTGGCCCTTGCCCTGGTCGACGCGGATCAGCATCCGGGCGCTATCGATGTCGCCGACCTTGAGAGAAATAACCTCGGAAGCACGCAGGCCGGTGCCGTAGGCAATACTCAGGGCCGCCTTGTATTTGACGTCCGCTGCCGCCGCCAACAGCCGGGCCACTTCTTCCGGACTCAACACAACCGGCAGCCGCCGGGGCTCGCGGGCGAACACGATGTCTTCGGTGACGTCACCCCTTCGCAGGGTAACCTTGAAGAAGAAGCGCAGCGCAGTCATGGCCGCGTTCACGCTGGGGACGCCGAGGCCGCTGGACGCGAGGCTGAGCTGATAGCGGCGGATGTCTTCGATGGTTGCCCGGTCGGGCGAGTGTCCAAGGAACGCGGCAAAGTTCTTGACGGCCCGGATGTAGCCAGCTTGAGTTTTCGGCCCGAGCTTGCGGATGGTCATATCTTCGATCATGCGCCGGCGCAGTGGGCTGATGGCCGTGTCGGTCATGGTGGGCTCCTGTCTTGGGTGAGGTTGTGAAGCCCCTCAATCCCAAGACAGGACGCTGCCATCCCGCTACTGTGCGGCCGTACCTTGCGGCGACTGCTTACCGCGACAGCGGTTTAGTCCACCGAGTTGCAGCAAGGCGACCTGGAACGACCGAAATGGGCGCGAAGCAGACTCCCCTTGCGCATGCCCGCTATGCCCGCGGTCCACCGCAAGTCGGAAATTCAAACTGACCCACACCCCACCTCCCCGCCGCTTGACCCCCTCCCCGCCCACCCTTACACGCCCCCCGTCACCGCCGATGCGGCCGACCGCGACCGTTGCCACGCATCACCCAGCCAAGCGGGCTGTGCCCTTCCGTCCGCCCGCGTGGCCCAAGCCGCGGCACCGTGCGGCCGAGACGGCACTCTACCGCGCCACGCCGAGGACCCAGAATGACCGGCTCGACTATCGACCTGGAGGCCGCCACCCAGCAGGCGGTCACGCTCGCCAAGGCGTTGCCGTTCCTGCGCCGCTACGCCGGGGCCACCATCGTCGTGAAGTACGGCGGCCACGCGATGGGCGAGGAAGCGCTGGCCGAGCAGTTCGCCAGCGATATCGCGCTGCTGAAGCATGTCGGCATCAACCCGGTGGTGGTGCACGGCGGCGGCCCGCAGATCAACGCGATGCTGAAACGGCTCGCCATCCAGTCCAGCTTTGTCGACGGGTTGCGCGTCACCGATGCGGCCATGGTCGAGGTGGTCGAAATGGTGCTGGCCGGCACGGTGAACAAATACGTGGCCGGGCTGATCACTAAGGCGGGCGCGCTGGCGGTCGGCATCTGCGGCAAGGATGGCGGGCTGGTGCGGGCGAAAAAGCTCGAGCGCACCAAGCGCGACCCGGACAGCCATATCGAACGGGTGCTCGATCTCGGCTTCGTCGGCGAACCGGTCGAGATCGACGTGCGCGTCATCCACGCACTGACCGGCGGCGGGCTGATCCCGGTGATCGCGCCGGTGGGGCTCGGGCTGGACGGGCAGACCTACAACATCAACGCCGACACGGTGGCCGGCGCGATCGCCGGCGCGCTGCAGGCAACCCGGCTGCTGATGCTGACTGATGTCGCCGGGGTGCTGGACGCGGAAAAGCGGTTGATCCCGGAAATGACCGTGGCCCAGGTCGAGGCGGGGATCGCCTCGGGGATGATCTCCGGCGGGATGATCCCGAAGGTGGAGACCTGCACCTACGCCGTGCGCAACGGCGCGCGCGGGGCGGTCATCCTGGATGGGCGCGTGCCCCACGCCTGCCTGCTGGAGCTGTTCACCGACGCCGGGCCTGGGACGATCATACGGCGCTAGTCGACGACGGCGGGGCCGACGACCGGGACTGCGGAAGCAGGAACCGAAGCTGGAGGAACCGAAGCCGCAGGGACTGAAGACGCAGGGCCCGACGCCGGGGAAGCCGAAGACGCGGGAACCGAAGACGCGGAAACCGAAGACGCGGAAACCGAAGACGGGAATGCCGATGCGGCGGCGTGCGGACCGCCCGGCGCCGGCGCAACCCCGCGGTTGAGAAACGCCAACTGCCAGCGCATCTCCTCGATCGCCAGCGGGAAGCCGCCACCCGCGCCGGAGGTCAGCAGCATGCCCGGCGCCAGGCGCGCCAGCAGGCTTTGCAGCGGAATCGCGAGCTTCATGCTGAACCCGGCCTTCCACACCAGGCTCACCACACCCTTGGCGCTGCGCAGGGTCGCTGCGCGTTCGACCACCGCCACAGGCACGTCGGCCGCCAGCGCCAGCATGGCGGCGGCCAGCCGCCCGTCGCCGCGGCCTGCCACGGCCAGCAACTCAGCCTCGGTCAGCCGGCCCGCGGCGGCACGCCCGCGCGCCTCGGTCAACGGATCGACCGGCGCATGGCCGGCCGGCGCGCCCGCCCCGGTCAATTGCGCCAGCCTGGAGGTCAGCCGCGCGCGAAGCTCGGCAGCAACCGCAGGCGTCAGATCGGCGCGGCTGGCCAGCTCGACCAGCAGGGCGTCCGCGACAATCCGCGACAGCGCCTCCGCGGCACGGGGCGACAGGTTCGGCCGGCGGACCAACGGCGCATGCCAATCGGTATGGTCGGCGGCCCGCGCGATCAGCACATCGAGCGTCGACTCGCGGATCTGCGCGGAGTGATTGAGCAGCATCGCGCGGATCGCCGTGGCATCGGCGGTCCGCGCCACGACGTCGGCCACGTCCCCGGTCAGGCTCGGCCGACGCGCCACCGCCAGCGCCACTTCCGGCGCGTGCGACGCGGCAAGCAGCGCGAGCAGATCCGCCTGCGTCAGCAGCGGCGACAGCCGAATGACCGGCAAGCTGACCCGCACCTCGGCGTCGCGCGCCAGGCGCAGCACCAGCTCGCGCGGCGCGTTCGGCATCTCCTTCACCACCTCGGCAATCGCCGCGCGCACCCGCACCGCGGTGTCTTGCACCAGCCGCCCAAGCGCCTCGGCGGCCTGCTGGCCGAGGCGGGATTGCTCGGTTTCAGTCAGGCTGGGCGCCAGCGCGGCCAGCTTGCCGGCGAGCAGCGTGCGGACCCGCTCGTCGGGGTCTTGCGAGAGCGCGCTAAAAGCTGCCGCCGGCGCCGATGGATTAAGCACCAGGGCGGTGCGAACCGTGACCGATGGATCGAGTGCGAGTGCCAGCAGGATCTCGGCGGGCGTGGTGGAGGTGGCACCCAGCCGAACGCGCCCAGCCTCGTCCCCCAGCCCCCCATCCGGCAGCCCCCCGCCCGGCAGCAAGTCTTCCCGCCGGTCCTCGTCGTGCGGCTTCCCGTCGTGCGGCTTCCCGTCGTGCGGCTGCCCGCCGTGCCCAGTTCCGCCGCGCCCAGTCCCGTCACGCATCTCGGGGTCGCGCGGCCCTGTAGCAGGCCGAGGCGAGGCGACCACGGTGCTCGGCCAGGTCACGTCGGCGCCTTGTGTGATACGCGCCAATGGCCGCGGCCGCCGCGCTTGACCGCATACATCGCCATGTCGGCGCGCCGCATCACGCTTTCGATGCTCTCATTGCCGCCGGCGGGCCGCGACGCGATGCCGATCGACATGCTCAGCGGCAACTCCAGCCCGGGCGCGATCTCGGCCAGCACGCGCGGCGCGTTGACGCGCAGGTTCTCGGCGCGCTCGGCCGCGGTCATGTGATCCGCGCCGTTCATCCAGATGGCGAATTCATCGCCGCCGAGGCGCGCCACCAGATCGGTGGGACGCACCAGGTTGCGCAGCATGTGCGCGGCCAGGCCGAGCACCTGATCGCCCACGTCGTGGCCAAGCTGATCATTCACCTGTTTGAAGTTGTCCAGATCGACGTACATCAGCGTGCCGCACTGATCCTCGCGATCCAGCCGGTCGAGATGGCGCGGCAACTCATCCAGAAACGCCCGGCGATTGAACAGGCCGGTCAGCGGATCGGTGCGCGCCTGTTGACCGATCTCGCGCTGGACGGCGTCCTGCTCCAGAACGAAGCGCACCACGAGCGTCGCGGCACCGGCCAGCAACCGATCATCGAGGTCCCAGACCCGCGCGCCCGCCGAGCGCCACAGCACCAGCACAGTGGTTGCACCGACGCGCGTGTGGCAGGCGCAGACCAGCACTGGCCGCCCGTCGGCGGTGGCACCTTGAACCGGAGTGTCGGACCCCGCCGCTGCCAGGTGGGCGGCGGTGGCGAGCACCTGGGCGATCGCTTCGGCGGTCGGCTGCGTGCGGCCTTGGCGCGCACCAGCCTGATACATGCCAGCCTGGTGCATGCCAGCCTGGTGCGCCCCACCCAGGTGCGCCCCAGCCTGGTGCGGGCCGGCTTCGTGCGTGCCCGACTGATGCGTGCCCGATGCGTGCCCGACTGATGCGTGCCCGACTGATGCGTGCCCAACTGGTGCGTGCCCGCCTGGTTTGAGCCCGACTGGTGCGTGATCGTTGGCTCTGCGCCAGCCGTGTCGGTGTTGATCACCGCCGCCCCCTCGGCACCCAGTGCGTTGGCCAGCGTATCGAGCGCCACGCTCATCACGTTCGGGGTCGCCACCTCGGCGCGCATGACGCTCAGGATGTGGTCCAGCACTTCGCTGCGCCGCAGCATTGCCGCCATCTGGGCTTCGGCGCTGTCCTGCTCGGTCACGTCGATCCCGAGGCCGCGCACGCCGATCTGGCGGCCTCTGGCGTCCAGCAGCGGCGCGACGGCAAGTGCCACGCATGCCAGCGAGCCGTCCGGTCGTTTCAGCCAGGTCCGATGGCGGCGAATCGGCCGAATGGCGCGAAATGGGTTGAACCCGCCGCTTTCCGTCAGGTCAGCCAGCAGCAGGTCGGCCGGCTGTCCGAGCAAGGCTCCCGCAGACCATTCGAGCGCGGGATCCGGCATCACAAACGTGAAGCGGCCCTTCTCGTCCGTCTCGAACGCGAAATCGGCCGCCATGTTGACCAGGTCGCGCCAGCGCTGCCGGCTGTCGAGCAACGCGTTGCGCAACGGGGCGAACAGCCCATGGTCGGCACCCCGTGAGGCTGCGGTCGCCCTTGATCCGGCCGCCTGGGCCGCCTCATCGGCGCTGGGGGAACTCATCTGCGAACGATCCTTGAAACGGTCCGGGCCGCGAATTCGCCTCATTTCACCCGATCCCCCCTAACGAAAGGTTTCCGTAGGACGTGCAACTGCAGGTGTCCATCAGGATGTGTCCGCGAGGACACCACCAAGGTCGGCTCGCGGCGCCAGCACCCCTGTTCGAAACACCACGCGCGCGCCGCCAGCTTTTCCCGGTGGTTCGCCGGTCGCCGGGTGGCGTTAGGGTTTCGTGCACACTGCCGGTCCAAGCTACCGCTCTCCGCGGAGCACGAACCGATGTCTGATATCACCGCCATTGAGCCGACTGCGCTCGGCCCGACGCCTCTGCCGGGTGCAACCATTCCGCCGCCCGCCGTGTCGACAGGCCAGCCGCAGGCAACCGGCGGCAACGCCGACCAGCCCGCGGTCGTCGTCGATCTGAGCGCCGCTGCGACGACGTCATTGCAAATTGCCTCGACGGCGCTGGCGATGGACCCCGATCAGGTCGACTACGCGCTGTCCTGGGCGACCGGGGTCAACGGATTTGCCGCGACTGCCGCGCGCGCGAAAGCGGCTGACGTGGCAGCAACGGCCGCCCGTTGGAACAAGGCTGACTTCGCAGCCGAGTTTGGAACCGCCACCGCCGAGCGCGGAACCGCCGTAGTCATCGGCGCGGCCGTCGGCAGTCCGTCACAGGCGCTCTACTACGCGGCGAACCTCGGGATCCCAATCCTGGATTCCGTCAGCCCCGACGCCATCAAAAGCGGCGCTTCGGCCGGAACCATCAGTGTCGGTGCCTTCTCATTCACCCATGGCGGATCGACCTATGCTGTCACGCCCGGAGCCGATGGCTCGATAAGCGGCACCAAGGACGGGCAGCCATGGAGGACGTGGCAACTCGCCAGCCCGGCCGACGCGGCCGGCGTCGGCGCGGGGGCAGCCCCCGCTTCGCAGGCCCTCAGATCGCTCACCGAACAGCGCAATGCGTCCGGTGACAAGCCATTGGCCGAGATCGACGTCTCAGCCTAGCGCGGATTTCTCACCCTCTCGCGGGTGTTGGCGGCAGGCGTCTGATACCCCACGCCTGAAAGACTAACCCACCGGCAAGACTAACCCACCGGCGCTGTGCCCACGTCATGCCGGCGCATGCCGGTATCCACGGCTTGCCTTGGTCACCGCAGGGCGGATCATTGCGATGGGAAGGAACTGCCGCTGCCCCAACATCACGTTATCCTGTGCGGGTCTTTTCGGTTTCATCGCACGTTCCAATTGTAATTCGGCAACCCACGATTGGGCCACGTGATTGCGGGCGAGTCGGCCGCTGTCTGAGCGCCTCACGCCCCGGAACTCGGGAGATATGACATTGATTCCCAAGACTTATCGGCTTTTGCACCTCGCCTGGCCGGTCGCCGTGTTGGCGCTGGCTTCCCTGGCGCCGACCCCGGCACGAGCTGACTTCTTCGATGGTCTGCGCCAGACCTTCACGACCGGCATCCCGCACTTCTTCCAGGATGACATCCCCTGCGCCTTTGGCGGGCAGCCGACGAGCGGCACCAAGACCTCGTGCCATTCGTCCGATGAACCGGCGAGGCAGGCCACCGACAAATATCAGCCGCCTCCACCGCCGCCGCCCCCCAGCCAATCCCCGCCTAGCCAATAACGCGTAGGGCGGGGCGGACAGTCGTCGGCGCTGCTGCGGGCTTCACCGCCTGGTCATCTAGCGTGAGCCCGGAGCGATCCGGACGGCGTTGCAGACCGTTTTTATTCGCTGCCGCCGATCCGCGCCGGGTGCCGCCGGTGAGGCGGCGGCTTTGCCGGCCCACACGACACCCAGGCGCTCACGTAAAGCAGTAATGAACCGTCCGGCACATGGCACTCACCGCAATTCGAGAGTTTCAGCTACTTCGTCGCCCCCCGATCAATGGGCGATGCGGGAGATGATGACGAAGGCCCGCCGCTCGAACCCTGGAGCGCGTCACCCCGCCATGCTATGCACGCTGCCATGAGTGTTGCCCTGCAAAAGCCCATCACCTTGGCTGAATTCCTCGCGTGGGAGGAACAGCAGGATCTGCGTTACGAATACGACGGGTTCGAGCCGGTCGCCATGACCGGCGGAACCATCGCGCATGACCGTATCACCTTCAATCTTCAGAAGGCTCTGGATGCGAGGCTCGCGGGAAAGCCGTGTCGCCCGCTCGGCCCAAACGTTAAGATCATTGCTGACGGGCGAGCCCGTTATCCCGACGCGATCGTTGTCTGCTGCCCGGTTTCCCCCACAGCCACCGTCGCCGACGATCCCGTTGTTGTGTTTGAAGTTCTCAGCGAGGGCAGCCACGAGACAGACCTGATCGACAAGAACCGCGAATACCGCGCGACACCGTCGATCCAACGCTATGTGGTCCTGCAACAGACGCACAAGGCGGCGATCGTCTTCGTGCGGCGGCAGGATGGCTGGCTGTCGGAGATCGTCTCAGGGGACGACGCCAGGTTGGATCTGCCCGAAATCGGTATCGCCGTGCCATTGCACGAGGTCTATGCGAACGCGGGCCTGTCCGACGTGCCACAAGAGGGAACCGCGGTGTGAGGTTCTGGCCCGCACCAGGATTTCCTGCTGTCCCCGGTTCCGAAACTTAAAGCATCCGGATATCACGACAGGCATGACCGTATCGGTTTCGCAGCGTTGCTTGGCAGCGTCTGTCTTCAGCGAGCCTTTGCAATCGCAAGCTATACTTGAGGATGCACAGGCGCGGGCCTACCAGAAGCCCATCGCAAAACCGGAGCAAACCTTGAGGTGGCGAGCTATGAGCGGGTTGGCGATCACGCAGCACACACTTCGCCGCCGATTTGTGATAGGCTGACCGGCGCGCGCGGGTTATCCTGCCGTCGCAGAGGTAGAATGGGCATCATTCAGGTCAGACTGCCGGAGGAGATCCAGGAGATCGTCGATCGCCAGGTCGCGTCGGGCCGGGCCGAGAGCGCGGACGCCTATCTGGTTGAGGCCGCCCGCCGCTTCGCCGAGGACCTTGAGGTCGAGGACGAAATCGTCGCTGAAGCCGAGGCAGGCATCGCGGACGCCGAGGCCGGACGGTACGTGACCATCGCCGGGCTCGAGGATGCCGAGGCCTTCCACGAGCGGACGATGGCGCGCCTGCGCAACCGGCTGGCAGCCGACAAGGACTAAATGCCCTACCGGCGTGTCGGCCACGCCGAGGATAGGATCGACGCCGTCCTTCTCGAGAGCGCCCGTCGAGAGGGCGTTGATGCGGCTGCCCGCTACAACCGCCTTATTATTGCCGCCATGACCGCCGTCGGTGGCCGTCCTGCCCTGCCCGGTTCGCGCGAGATTCCCAAAGTCGCGGGTGTCCGGACGTTCCACCTCCGGTCGGCGCGCCGCCTTGTGGCGCGCGAGCATCGGGTCGGCGAACCCAGGCATCTGGTGATCTACCGAGTGGCGCCGGATGGCGTGGTCGAGAGACCCAGCCTCGTGCATGACCGCATGCTTCTTGCCCGGGCGGCACGGCGCGCGCGGCGTGAGGCGGATGGCTGACGTCAGCGGACGTGCGGAAGGTCTGCTGACCGGCACGAGGGAGCCTATTCGGCCGGTCGAGACACCTCAAACCCATACGGCAGCTTGACCTTGTCCGTCGAGTTGCCAAGTTTGCTGTAGATCACCTTCAGTAGCCATCTCGGCACCAACATCTGCTGAGAGCGCTCATTCTCGAAGCGTTTGCGCGTAAAGGTGTGGTAAAAGATCGTCTTATCGTCGCTGAAGTCGAACTGATCTAGCTCCTCGCTAAAGTAGTTCTTGCCCCCGACGAAGACGCCCTCGACGACGTCGTCCTCGCCGACCCGGACATTGTGGAACCGTCAGACCTTGGCAGCGTGCGCAGGCATCACCCAGCGACCTTGCAGCGTCGTCGGTCACCCGACCGGCAAACACAAGACTGCCAGAACAGCAGCCATCGGCGGCGCCGCTTGCACTGGTATTGCACTTCGACGAACATCCTCATTGCACAACCACAAGGGGGATGGTCATGGCCAGCGATGACAGAAGGCATCGGTCGCATCTGCCGATGGCCACTCCCGGTCGAACCGGTCTGATAACCTATGATGCCAAGGATCCGGACAGCAAATTCCCGCCGATCGAGCAGTTACGGCCGCCCAAGGGCGCACCAAACGTATTGATCGTCCTGATCGACGACGCCGGGTTCGGCTCAGCAAGTGCGTTCGGCGGCCCGTGCCAGACGCCGAACGGGGAAAAACTCGCGGCTGGCGGCCTGAAGTACAATCGCTTTCACACAACCGCCCTCTGCTCGCCGACGCGGCAGGCGATGCTGACCGGGCGAAACCACCATACCGCGGGCATGGGCGGCATCACCGAAATCGCGACCGGGGCACCGGGATACAGCTCCGTGTTGCCCAATACCATATCGCCGTTGGCGCGAACGCTGAAGCTCAACGGCTACTCCACGGCGCAGTTCGGCAAGTGCCACGAAGTGCCGGTGTGGGAAACCAGCCCGGTCGGGCCGTTCGATGCATGGCCGACGGGCGGCGGTGGCTTCGAGTATTTCTACGGCTTCATCGGCGGCGAGGCGAACCAGTGGTACCCGACGCTATACGATGGCACCACGGCGGTCGAACCGAAGAAAACGCCCGAAGAGGGCTATCATTTCATGGAGGACATGACCGACAAGGCAATGGCCTGGGTGTCGCAGCAGAAGGCGCTGGCACCGGACAAGCCGTTCTTTGTTTATTTCGCTCCAGGCGCGACCCACGCACCCCACCATGTGCCCAAGGAGTGGGCCGACAAATACAAGGGCAAATTCGACCAGGGATGGGACAAGCTGCGCGAGGAAACCATCGCCCGACAGAAGAAGCTCGGCGTCATCCCGGCGGACACGCAACTCACCGCGCGCCACAGCGAAATTCCGGCCTGGGACGACATGCCGGAGGCGCTCAAGCCCGTGCTTCGACGTCAGATGGAGGTGTACGCCGGCTTCATGGAGTATACCGACCATCATGTCGGCCGGCTGCTTGATGGTCTGAAGAAGCTCAACATCCTCGACGACACGCTGGTCTACTACATCATCGGCGACAATGGCGCCTCGGCCGAGGGCACGCTCAATGGCGCGTACAATGAAATGGCCAACTTCAATGGCCTGGCCGGTCTGGAAACCCCGGAATTCCTGATGGCGCGGCTCGACAAGCTGGGTGGGCCCGAGTTGTACAACCACTACGCCGTGGGCTGGGCGCATGCGATGAACACGCCGTACCAGTGGACCAAGCAGGTTGCTTCGCACTGGGGTGGGACGCGCAACGGCACCATCGTGCACTGGCCGAACGGCATCAAGGCGAAGGGCGAAATCCGCTCGCAGTTCCACCACGTCATCGACGTGGCGCCGACGATTCTCGAAGCCGCGGGGTTGCCCGAGCCGGTGTCCGTCAACGGCGTGCACCAGCAGCCCATCGAGGGCGTCAGCATGCTGTACTCGCTCAATGACCCGACCGCCGCGGAACGGCACGAGACGCAGTATTTCGAGATGTTCGGCAACCGCGGCATCTACCATAAGGGCTGGACCGCGGTGACGAAGCACGGGACGCCATGGGTGCTCGTGGGCCGCAAGACCGTGCCGCTCGACGACGACGTCTGGGAACTCTACGACACCAGCAAGGACTGGAGCCAGGCGAACGACCTGTCCAAGCAGATGCCGGAGAAGCTGTATGAACTGCAGCGCCTGTGGCTGATCGAAGCGACGCGCTACAACGTGCTGCCGATTGACGACCGGGTTGTCGAGAAGATGAACCCGGACACCGCCGGCCGGCCGGTACTGATCAAGGGAAACACCCAGCTGCTGTTCGGAGGCATGGGACGGCTGTCGGAAAACTGCGTGCTGAGCATCAAGAACAAATCCCACGCGGTTACCGCCGAGATCGTGGTGCCGGCCTCGGGCGCCGAGGGCGTGATCATTGCCCAGGGCGCCAATATCGGCGGCTGGAGCCTTTACGCGAAAGCCGGCAAACTCAAGTACTGCTACAACGTTGCCGGTGTGAATTACTACTACGTGGAAGCCACCAGCGCGCTGCCCGCGGGTGACCATCAGGTGCGCATGGAATTTGCCTACGCTGGCGGCGGCCTTGGCAAGGGCGGTCAGGTAACGCTCTTTGTCGACGGCAAGAAGGTCGGCGAAGGCGCCATCCCGATGACGCAGGCCATGGTCTTCTCCGCCGACGACGGCTGCGACGTGGGCGAGGACACCGGCGCCCCGGTATCCCAGGATTACGGCTCGCGCGGCAACGGCTTCAACGGCCAGGTGAAGGGCGTGCAGCTTGCCATTGCCGACGCCGCCGAGAGCTCGGACCATCTCGTCTTGCCGGAGGATGCAATCCGCATCGCGATGGCACGGCAGTAAGCCAATCGGGAGTCGTCAGGAACCTGCGGCTCCCCTCCCTTCGGGCGCGCTGCACGAGCTTGATCGCTGTCCGCGGATGGCGATCGGTGGATGTTGGGTTGACCTTGAAACATACCGCCCAACGACCGCTTTGGGTAACGGAAAGCGACGATCGAATGGACTCACGACGCGCCCCGTCACCCCGCCCGTTGCACCCCCACCAACCCCATGCTAGACGCCCGCCCGCCGGTCCGGACGCCGGCTTCCCTTCGCCCGCGATCACGCGTGCGCATCGAACAGGACCCCCACCAGTGGCTTCAGGCGGCACAGTCATCTCCTCCGGCGGCGGCCTCGAAGACCGCTACGCCGCCGCCCTCTACTCGCACGCGGAGGACATCCGCGCCCTCGACACCGTCGTCCAGGAAATGGAATCCCTCGGCCGCCTGATCGACACCTCGGCCGATTTCCGCCGCCTGCTCGCCTCCCCCCTGATCGACATCCAGACCGCCCGCCGCGCCGCCCTCGCCGTCCTCGAATCCGAAGGCTTCAGCAAACCGGTCCGCGACCTGGTCGGCGTCGTCGTCTCCAACCGCCGGTTGCGCTCACTCCGCGCCATCGTCGCCGCCTTCGCCGCCCTGGTGGCCGAAAAGCGTGGCGTCATCACCGCCCACGTCGCATCCGCCCATCCGCTGACGGACCTGCAGCGCAACCAGCTCCAGGCCCGCCTGATCGAGGCCGGCTACGGCAACGTCAACATCGCCGAAGCTGTGCAACCCGACCTGCTCGGCGGCCTTGTCGTCCGCGTCGGCGCCCGCCTGTATGACACCTCACTCAAATCCCGCCTGCAGCGCCTGCAGTACGCCATGAAGGGAGCCGCCTGATATGGAGATCCGCCCAGCCGAGATCTCGGAGATCCTGAAGCAGCAGATCGCCGCGTTCGACACGGAGGCCAACGTCGCCGAGACCGGCCAGGTGCTATCCGTCGGCGACGGCATCGCCCGCGTCTTCGGCCTGCAGAACTGCATGTCCGGCGAGATGGTGGAATTTCCCGGCGCCGGCATCCGCGGCATGGCGCTGAACCTGGAGACCGACAACGTCGGCGTGGTGATCTTCGGCGACGACCGGCAGATCCGCGAGGGCGACACAGTCAATCGCACCGGCTCGATCGTGGACGTGCCGGTGGGCGACGGACTGCTCGGCCGCGTCGTGGACGGGCTAGGCACGCCGATCGACGGCAAGGGCCCGCTGACAAACGTCACGCGCAGCCGCGTCGAGGTGAAGGCCCCCGGCATCATCCCGCGCAAATCGGTGCACGAGCCGATGCAGACCGGCCTCAAGGCGATCGACGCACTGATCCCGGTCGGCCGCGGCCAGCGGGAGCTGATCATCGGCGACCGCCAGACCGGCAAGACCGCGGTGATCATCGACACGATCATCAACCAGAAGGGCATCAACGCCGGCGACGACGAGAAGAAGAAACTCTATTGCATCTACGTCGCGATCGGCCAGAAGCGCTCCACCGTCGCGCAACTCGTGCAGACGCTGGAAGAAAACGGCGCGCTGCAATACTCGATCATCGTTGCCGCCACGGCGTCCGACCCGGCGCCGATGCAGTTCCTGGCGCCCTACACCGGCTGCACCATGGGCGAGTTCTTCCGCGACAACGGCCGCCACGCGGTGATCTTCTACGACGACCTGTCCAAGCAGGCCGTCTCCTACCGCCAGATGTCGCTGCTGCTGCGCCGCCCGCCCGGCCGCGAAGCGTATCCCGGTGACGTGTTCTACCTGCACTCCCGCCTGCTGGAGCGGGCGGCGAAAATGAGCGACGATTTCGGTGCCGGCTCGCTGACCGCGCTGCCGGTGATCGAGACGCAGGCCGGCGACGTGTCGGCCTACATCCCGACCAACGTCATCTCGATCACTGACGGGCAGATCTTCCTGGAAACCGAGCTGTTCTTCCGCGGCATCCGCCCGGCGGTGAATGTCGGCATCTCTGTGTCTCGCGTGGGGTCAGCGGCACAGATCAAGGCGATGAAGCAGGTCGCCGGACGCATCAAGCTGGAGCTCGCGCAGTATCGCGAGATGGCGGCGTTCGCGCAGTTCGCCTCCGACCTTGACGCCTCCACCCAGGCGCTGCTGGCCCGCGGCGCCCGCCTGACCGAGTTGCTGAAACAGCCGCAATACCGCCCGGTGCCGGTGGACGAGCAGGTGGTAGCGATCTTCGCCGGCGTGCGCGGCTACCTGGACAAGATCGAGGTCGGCCGCATAGGCGCCTTCGAATCGCAATTGCTGGGCGAGCTAAAGTCGCGCGAACCGGCGATCCTGACCGCGATCCGCACCGACCTGGAGATCAAGCCGGACGTCGAGAAGAAGCTGACCGCCTTCCTCGACGGCTTCGTCAAGACGTTCGCATGACGGCGGAACGTTATTCCGTTCACCTCTCCCGCTCTTCGCGGGAGAGGTCGCGTCGCGTGAGCGGCGCGGGTGAGGGAGCAACGGGTACTGGGCCAACACCCTCACCCGTCGCGCTCCGCGCGCCGACCTCTCCCGCAAGCGCGGTAGAGGTGTAGTCGTGCCCAGCCTGAAAGCCCTCCGCACGCGCATCAACAGCGTGAAATCCACCCAGAAGATCACCTCGGCCATGAAGATGGTCGCGGCGTCCAAGCTGCGCCGCGCCCAACTCCAGGCGGAAGCCGCCCGCCCCTACGCGCTCCGCATGGAACGCATGCTAGGCGCCCTGGCGGCCTCGGTCGCCGACTCCCCCAGCGCCCCCCCGCTCCTGGTCGGCACCGGCAAGGACCAAACCCACCTGCTGGTCGCGGTCACCGCCGATCGCGGCCTGGCCGGCGCATTCAATACCAATATCGGCCGCGCCACCCGCACCCTCGCCCGCCGGCTCGAGACCCAGGGCAAGACCGTCAAAATCCTCGCAGTCGGGCGCAAGGGGCGCGACTTCCTGCGCCGCGAGATGGCCAGCCGGATCACCGGCGACGTCACGTTCGCCGGCAAGAAACGCATCGATTTCACCGACGCCGAGGACATCGCCCAGCGCGTCGCCACTATGCTGGCCGCAGGCGAGATCGACGTCTGCACGCTGATCTACAACCGCTTCCAGTCGGTGATCTCGCAGGTCGTTACCGAGCAGCGCCTGATCCCCGCCCCGCCGCCGGCGGGTCAGGAGGAAGCCACCGCCACGCTAGGCGGCGCCAGCTACGAGTTCGAGCCGGACGAAGAAACCATCCTCGCCCGCCTGTTGCCACAGAACCTGGCGATCCAGGTCTATCGCGCGCTGCTGGAAAGCGCCGCGGGCGAACACGGCGCACGCATGGCCGCGATGGACAACGCCACCCGCAACGCCGGCGACATGATCAAGCGCCTGACGCTCAACTACAACCGGGCGCGCCAGGCGAACATCACCCGCGAACTGATCGAGATCATCTCCGGCGCCGAAGCCGTCTGACCTTCACCCGCCACGCCAACGCGTGCGACCCCCGGGTCGCAGCCCGCGGGCAAGCCTCTAGCTGCAAGGAACACCGAGCATGGCCAGCAACATCGTCGGACGGGTCACCCAGGTGATGGGCGCCGTGGTCGACGTGCAGTTCGACGGCGAGCTGCCGTTCATCCAGAACGCGCTGCACACCAAGCTGGACAACCACACCCTGGTGCTGGAAGTCGCCCAGGAACTGGGCGAGCGCACCGTGCGCTGCATCGCCATGGACAGCAGCGACGGGCTGGTGCGCGGGCAGGAGGTGGTGGACACCGGCGGCCCGATCACCGTGCCGGTCGGGCCGGAGACGCTGGGCCGCATCCTGAACGTGATCGGCGACCCGATCGATGAGCGCGGCCCGGTCGGCGCCAAGATGCGCTATCCGATCCACCGCCCGGCCCCGACGTTCGAGGAACAAGCGACCTCGGCTGAGGTCCTGGTCACCGGCATCAAGGTGGTGGACCTGCTGGCGCCCTACCTGAAGGGCGGCAAGGTTGGGCTGTTCGGCGGCGCCGGCGTCGGCAAGACGGTGCTGATCCAGGAGCTGATCAACAACATCGCCAAGGCGCATGGCGGTGTGTCGGTGTTCGCCGGCGTGGGCGAACGCACCCGCGAGGGCAACGATCTGTACCACGAAATGATCGACGCCGGCGTGATCAAGCTGGGCGAGAACGGCTCCACCGAGGGATCCAAGGTCGCGCTGATGTACGGCCAGATGAACGAGCCGCCGGGTGCCCGTGCGCGCGTCGGCCTGTCCGGCCTGACGTTGGCAGAATACTTCCGCGACGAGGAAGGTCAGGACGTGCTGTTCTTCGTCGACAACATCTTCCGCTTCACCCAGGCCGGCGCCGAGGTCTCCGCGCTGCTCGGCCGCATCCCCTCCGCGGTGGGCTATCAGCCGACGCTGGCTACCGACATGGGCGCGTTGCAGGAGCGCATCACGTCGACCAAGAAGGGCTCGATCACCTCGGTGCAGGCGATCTACGTGCCGGCCGACGACCTGACCGACCCGGCGCCCGCCACGTCCTTCGCCCACCTTGATGCAACCACCGTGCTGTCGCGGCAGATCGCCGAGCTGGGCATCTACCCGGCGGTGGACCCGCTGGACTCGACCTCGCGCTCGCTGGACCCGCGCATCGTCGGCGAGGAGCACTACCAGGTCGCCCGCGAGACCCAGCGCATATTGCAGACCTACAAGTCGTTGCAGGACATCATCGCCATTCTGGGCATGGATGAACTCTCCGAGGACGACAAGCTGGTGGTAGCGCGCGCGCGAAAAATCCAGCGCTTCCTGTCGCAACCGTTCCATGTCGCCGAGGTGTTCACCGGCTTCCCTGGCGTGTTCGTTCCGGTTGCCGACACCATCCGCAGCTTCAAGGCGATCTGCGCCGGCGAGTACCGACCACCTGCCGGAATCCGCGTTCTACATGGTCGGCACGATCGAGGAAGCCGTGAAGAAAGGCGAAAGCCTGACCGCGACGGCCTGAGGCGCATTTTCTCCCCCTCCCCTTGAGGGAGGGGGTTGGGGGGAGGGGTTGGTGCCAGCGTCGCACCGAAGCGCCTCGCGCACCGACCCCTCCCCCAACCCCCTCCCTCAAGGGGAGGGGGAGAAGGTTTAGACGACCACCCAAAGGACACCCCCATGCCAGTCGCGTTGGAGATCGTCAGCCCCGAGAAACTCCTCCTGTCCCGCCCCGTGGACATGGTGGTGATCCCGGCCAGCGAGGGCGACATCGGCGTACTCCCCGGGCACTCACCGATGATCGTCATGCTGCGTGGCGGCACCATCGCGCTGTATGAGGGCGAGACCATCACCGACCGGCTGTTCGTCGGCGGCGGGTTCGCCGAGATCACGCCGGAGCGCTGCACCGTGCTGGCGACCGAAGTGGAGCCGGTAACCGAGCTCAACCGAGCCGAGGGCGAGAAGCGCCTGGCCGAGGCCGAAGCCGAACTGGCCGCAGTAGAGCCCACCGACCTTGTCGCCGAAGAAATGGCGCTGGAACGCGCCCAGACCGCCCGCGCACTGATCGAAGCGATCGAAGACGTGCTCTCCGGCGGGCATTAGCCGAGCAGACTGGCGTCGCGCTATCCCAGGCCCGCGTAGATCTCCGCAAGGTCGATCGCGATGCCTGGCGGGTCGAGGCTGATCGATCCCACATTGACAATACGCGATGCGATTTCCGCGCCATTCCGCTGGTGATGGATGATCTCGCGACGGCGCGCACTGACAATCAGGTAGTGCTGGATGGAGGCGACGCGGAAGTAGTCCGCCAGCTTGTCGCTGGTGTCGACCGCCTGCGTCGTCGGCGACAACACCTCGACCACGATCACCGGATTTGCCGCGGCCACCGCGTCGGGCGGCGCCGGCGGGCCGCAATTCACCACGGCGTCCGGCTCGTAATCGGTATTCTCGTCTACCTCGATGGTGACACCGTCACCCAGCGCCTCGCAGTCGAGACCGGAGGCTGTGATGGCGCGATCGAGCGCGGCCCAGATCCGGCTCTTGATCCGGACATGCTGGATTTGCTCGGGCGACATCGGGATCGGCTCGCCGTCGATCCGTTCGTAGCGGCCGGTCTGTCCCTCTGCCCACCGGCGAAACTCTTCGCGGCTCAGGCGCTGCGGCATCTGCTGTGCTCCACGGCGCATCGTATCACATCGCCACTCCGTCGACATCAAGACCGGCCGATTGGCCCGCAGGCGCCGGTCCCGACCAAGCCGGGTACACCCCCCGGTTGCCGCCCCACCCAACCCGGCGCTAGCGTCCCACCCAACCAGCGGGAGCAACCACCGTGCTCATACTCGGCTACAAGGCCTCCGCCGAACAATTCGGCCCCAGGCAACTCCTGACCTTCTCCGCCCTCGCGGAGCGGGCAGGCTTCGACTCCGTCTTCATCAGCGACCACTTCCAGCCGTGGAAACACACCGACGGCCACGCCCCCTCCGCGCTGGCCTGGCTCGGCGCCCTGGGTGCCTCCACCAGCCGCATCATCATGGGCACCTCCGTGCTCACGCCCACGTTCCGCTACCACCCCTCGGTCGTCGCCCAGGTCTTCGGCACCCTCGGCGCGATGTTCCCCAACCGTGTCGTTCTGGGCGTCGGCACCGGCGAGTCACTGAACGAGGTCCCTTCCACCGGCATGGCCTGGCCGGAGATGAAGGAACGCTTCGCCCGCCTGCGCGAGGCCATCACGCTGATCCGCAAACTCTGGACCGAGGACCGCGTCAGCTTCGAGGGTCAGTACTACAAAACCGACAAGGCAACGATCTACGACAAACCCGCCATGCCGGTGCCGATCTACGTCGCCGCTGCCGGTCCCCAGGTGGCCAAATACGCCGGCCGTTCCGCCGACGGCTTCATCTGCACCTCAGGCAAGAACTGGAAGCTCTACACCGAAACCCTGCTGCCCAACGTCGCGGAAGGCATCGCGCTCGCCGGCAAAACCGACGCCAACTACGACCGCATGATCGAAATGAAAGTCTCCTTCGACACCGACCGCCAGCGCGCCCTGGAAGACACCCGCCACTGGGCCGCCCTGGCGCTGACGCCGGAGGAGAAAATGTCGGTCGAGGACCCCAGCGAAATGGAGCGCCTCGCCGACGCCCTGCCGATCGAGCGCACCGCCAGCCGCTGGATCGTTTCAACCGATCCCGACGAGCACATCGAAAAGATCCGTCCCTACGTCGAACTCGGCTTCCGCCACCTGGTGTTCCACGCCCCCGGACCGGATCAGCAACGATTCCTCAAACTCTACGGCGAGGTCGTCCTGCCCAAACTCCGCCGCGCCTTCGCGTAATACCAAGCGGCCGAAAGTCCCGACTCTCCACTCGTCATGGCCGGCGAAGGCCGGCCATCCACGACTTTCCTTCGTGCGGCTAGCAAAGTCGTGGATGGCCGGCCGGATCCTGTCCTCGGGCGCTTGAGCCGGGGGCCGGCCATGGCGGGGATGGCACAGCGAACGTCAGCACTTTCGGCCGTTGGTATACCATTCGCTCCGGGAAATCCGTGTCTTTGATGATTATTTGCAATAAAGAACCACCACAGAGGCACAGAGACACAGAGAAGAATATCAAGTTGATCACTGGGCTTTCCTTCTCCGTGCCTCTGTGCCTCTGTGGTGATCCTTGCTTGCGGACATGCGGCAGGGCACAGAATTCCGGCGAGCATTGGGTATATAACCGTCGCGCCGCCCGGCCGCCCCACACTCGATCGCGCCGGTGTGTGCGGATCCGCCGGTTGACCCGGTTGCCTCGCGGGACACCACCGTATTAGCGTCCCGAGACGACAAAAACCGGAGGGACTGACCATGGCCAACCGCAGGGCGTTCCTGCAAGGCGCCAGCGCGGCTCTGGCGGCGTTTGGCATCAACCCGGCCCTGGCGCAGGAGATGGGCAAGATCGCCGGGCGGTCCGACAAGCCGCTGAAGGCCGCGTTCTCGAACGCCGGCCTGCAGGCAACATGGTGCGCACAGGGCAAGCAGGCGGCGGAATACTGGGGCAAGCTGTTCAACGTAGACGTCACCTGGTTCGACGGCGAACTGGCGGCACAGAAACAGCGCGCGGCGATCGACAATCTGGCATCGCAGAAATGGGACTTCGTGGCGATTCAGGCCTTCGGTATCGGCACCCTGACCGCGCCGGTGAACAAGCTGATCGACGCCGGAACGCCGGTGATCGACATGGACACGCTGATCGCGCCGCTCGACACGATCAACATCCACAGCTTCCTCGCCCCCGACAACGAATTCATGGGCGCCTCGGTCACCCAGGCGCTCGTCGATGCGATCGGCGGCGAGGGAACCATGATCATGACCCAGGGCGCGCTGGGCCACACCGGAGCGCAAGGACGCGCGCGCGGCTTCCAGTCGGTGGTGAAGAAGTTTCCCAAGATCCAGGTGCTGGACACCCAGCCCGCCGACTGGGATGTCACCAAGGTCGCACGCATCTGGGAAACGCTGCTGACCAAATATCCCAAGATCAGCGCAGCCTATTTCCACAACGACGACATGGCGCTCGCCGCTTACAACGTGATGAAGACCCACAACCGCACCGAGATCAAGATCGGCGGCTGCGACGCGATGCCGCCCGCGCTCGCCGCGGTCAGCGACGGGCGCATGCTGGCCACGGTTCGCAATCCGTCCTGCCGCATCCACGGCGGCGCGGTCGTGGCCGGCGTCGCCGCGGTGGTCACGGGCGAGAAAACCGGCCAACCCGGAATTCCGAAGAACATCATCGTCGACGGGCCGGTGGTCACCAAGGCAAACGCACCCGGAATGATGTGGATGGAGGAACATTTCCTGATCTGATCCACCCGTGTCGCACGTAACGCCGCCGGCGCTGCTGGAACTTTCCCGGATCACCAAGACGTTCGGCGGCGTCGCGGCCCTGCGCGCGGTGGATTTTTCCACCGCGGCCGGCGAGATCCATGGGCTTGTCGGCGAGAACGGCGCGGGCAAATCCACGCTGATGAAGATCATCGCCGGCGTGCACCCCGAGTATCAGGGCGAGATGCGGCTCGATGGGCATCCGGTGCATTTCGGCTCGCCGCGCGATGCCAGGGCAGCGGGGATCGGCATGGTGCACCAGGAACTGTCCGTGGTGCCCGAATTGAGCGTGGCGGAGAACGTCCATCTCGGCGCGCAGCCCGTCGGCCGGTTCGGGCTGATCGACTGGCGCGCGATGCGGCGCGGCGCCGCGCGAGCACTTGGCGAATCTCGGGATCGACGTCGATCCGCGCGCAAGAATGGGCGGCCTGCCGCTCGGCCTGCAACAACTGGTGGAGGTGGCGCGCGTGCTGTTCTCCGGCGCGCGCATGATTATCCTGGACGAACCGACATCGGCACTCTCGCCGCCCGAGATCGAGCGGCTGTTCGGCTTGCTGCGGCGACTGCGCGATGCGGGGCAAAGCATCGTGTTCATCTCGCATTTCCTCGACGACGTGCTGGCGATCTGCGACCGCATAACGGTGTTTCGCAACGGCCGCGCGGTGGCGACCGAAGCATGTTTGAACGTCGACAAGCGCTGGGTGATCGCCCGGATGATCGGCACGGGCCACGAGGAACTGGAGGAGAGCTACCTCGCCGACATTCCGTTACATAGCCGGGTCGACACGAAAACCGTTCTGCGGATCGAGGGGCTGACCCGCGCGGGCGCATACCGCGACGTGTCGCTGTGCGCGCGCGGCGGCGAGGTGCTGGGGATCTACGGATTTCTCGGCTCCGGCCAGCTCGAACTGGCCCGCGCCCTGTTTGGCGTCATGCCGGCGGAACACGGACGGATCACGCTGGACGGGCAGGCGGCGCGGCTGTCGTCCACGACACGGGCACGGCGGGCCGGGATGGCGTTCCTGCCGGAGAGCCGGCGCATGATGCTGTTCGGCGCCCGAGCCGGTGTTCAAGAATGTGACGATCGCGATCCTGAATCGCATTCATCGTGTCTGGCTGCGCCCGAACGTCGAGCGCGACATCTCCGCGGCGCAGGTCGAGCGCCTGCGCATCCGCCCGCCAAACGTCGGACGGGCGCTCGGCACGCTGTCTGGCGGCAACCAGCAGAAGGTGGCGCTGGCGAAGTGGCTCACGCATCTGCCGCGCGTGCTGGTGCTGAGCGAACCGACGCGTGGGATGGATGTCGGCGCCAAGGATGACGTGGTGAAGATCGTGCGTGGCCTGCGCGAGCAAGGGATCGCGATCATCGTGGTCTCGACCGAGCCGGAGACCGTGCTGTCGCTGGCCGATCGAATACTGGTGATGAAAAAAGGCAGCGTGGTGCGGGAATTCGCCGACGAACCGGTCAGCAAGGACCGGCTGCTGGAAGCCGCATGAGTGACATTCCGAAGGAAGTGGCCGCGGTGCCGCGCGCCGGCGCGCTGGACTGGCTGCGCGGGCAGTTGCGCAATGTCGCGCCGTTCGCGACCCTGCTCGTGCTGGTGGCATTCTTCTGGATCGCCAGCGATTCCTTCGCCACGCTCGGCAATCTCGAGAACATCCTGACGCAGATTTCGGTGACCGGCATCATCGCGGTCGGCCTGACGTTCGTGATCCTGTGCGCGGAGATCGATCTTTCGGTCGCCAGCATCGCCAATGCGACGGGCATCGTGGTGGCGTATTTCACGATGCAGGATGCCAGCGTAACGATCGCCAACATCCCGCTGCCCGGCTGGGCGGCGATCCTGATAGCGCTGGCCGCCTGCTTCGCGCTGGGCGCGGTCAACGCGTTCGGGCTGACCAGGATCGGCATTCCCAGCTTCATCATGACCCTGGCGATGCTGCAGATCGCGGCGGGCATCTGCGCGCTGCTGGTGCGCGGCCAGATCGCCTACACGGTGCCGCCCCTGGTCGTGACCCTGGGATCACATTCGCTCGGCCCGGTGCCGTGGATCGTGATCGTTATGGCAATGTTCCTGCTGGCGGGGCACGTCGTCCTGACCTACACGCGGTTCGGTCGATACATTTACATGACCGGCGGCAATCGCGAGGCAGCCGAATATTCCGGCGTCAACGTCCGCGCGATCCTGTCCGCTGTCATGATCATCTCCGCAATGTGCTCCGGTGTCGCGGGCATGCTGGGCGTGGCCTATTTCGGCAGCGCACAGCAGAACGAGTTCGACACCTACCTGCTCGACAGCATCTCGGCGGTGGTGGTGGGCGGCACCAGCCTGTTCGGCGGTCAGGGCGGGATCGGCAACACGATCATCGGTCTGTTCGTGCTGGGAGTGCTGAACAACGGCCTGGATCACATCAACATCGACAGCTTCCTGAAAATACTGATCCGTGGCATGATTCTGCTAGTGGCCCTGGTCATCAACGTCTACGCCCAGCGAATGCGCCAACGCTCAATCGAACAAACCAGTTGACGTAGGGCGGAAAAGCCTTCCCCCGGACCCTTGGTCCGCGGGGCAGCGCCTTCCGCCAAGCCCCGCCGCCGCGCCCATCCACGCCCCCACCCTTGACCGCGGCGCAAGTCCGGGATTTGTCCCGCAAGTGTCGCAACCGCGCAGGATCGAGGCCGCCGATGTCCACCCCGGACCAACTGCAACTGCTCGCCCTGCCCGGCCTGCCAATGGTCCGCCCCGGCGACGACCTGGCGGACCTGATCGTCGCGTCCCTCGCCCGCGCCGGCCGGACGCTGGCCGACCGCGACGTACTGGTGGTCGCGCAAAAAATCGTCTCAAAGGCCGAGAACCGCATCGTCGATCTCGCCACCGTCACGCCCGGCTCGCGCGCCGTCGCGCTGGGCGCCGAGGTCGGCAAGGACCCGCGCCTGGTCGAGGTCATCCTGTCCGAATCCACCCGCGTCGTGCGCAGCCGCCCGAACCTGATCATCGTGCAGCATCGTCTCGGCTTCGTCATGGCCAACGCCGGCGTCGACCAGTCGAACGTCGCCCCCGCCGACGGCATCCACCGCGTGCTGCTGCTGCCGCAGAACCCCGACGCCAGCGCCGAGCGCCTGCGCGCGCGCCTGTCTGCCCACTACAGCGCGCGCATCGGCGTCATCATCAGCGACAGCTTCGGCCGCGCATGGCGCCGCGGCACGTGCGGCATCGCCATCGGCGCCGCCGGCCTGCCCGGCCTGATCGACCTGCGCGGCTCCCCTGACCTGTTCGGCCGCACCTTGGAGGTCAGCATCATCGGTTTCGCCGACGAGATCGCCGCCGCCGCCTCCTTGCTGCAAGGCCAGGCCGCCGAGGCCCGCCCCGTTGTCCTGGTCCACGGCCTGACCTGGACCGTGCCCGACAGTCCGGCCGCCGAACTGATCCGCCCGCCGGCTGAGGATTTGTTTCGGTGACAGTGCTCGCCCTGTCCGGCGGCGTCGGCGGCGCCAAGCTGGCACTCGGCCTCAGCCGCGTGCTGCCGCCGGGCGAACTGACGATCGTTGCTAACACCGGCGACGATTTTACCCATCTCGGCCTGTCGATCTCCCCCGACATCGACACACTTGTCTACACGCTCGCCGACCTGGCCAATCCCGAACTCGGCTGGGGTCGCCGCGACGAGACCTGGAACTTCATGGCAACCGTCGCCACGCTCGGCGGCGCAACCTGGTTCCGCCTCGGCGACCGCGACCTGGCAATGCATGTGGAACGAACCCGCCGCCTGCGCGCCGGCGAGACGTTGACCGAGGTCACTGGCGACATATGCCGCCGCCTGGGGATTGGGCCGCGCATCCTGCCGATGACCGACGGCCGCATGCGCACCCGCGTCCACGCCGAAAGCGGCTGGCTGGATTTCCAGGACTACTTCGTCCGCCTGCGCTGCGAGCCAGTGGTGCAGGAACTGGCCTTCGAGGGCGACGGACAACCGCAGCCCGCGTTTCTGTCGGCACTCGCCGATCCCGCGCTGACCGCGGTGGTGATCTGCCCCTCCAATCCGTTCATCAGCGTCGAGCCGATCCTGTCCCTGCCGGGCGTGCGTGATGCGCTGAACGCCTGCCGCGCGCCGATCGTTGCGGTTTCGCCGATCATCGCCGGCCGCGCCGTCAAGGGTCCCACCGCCAAGATGATGGCGGAACTCGGTCTGAACCCGTCCGCCCGCGCTGTCGCCGAGTGGTATGGCGATCTGCTCGACGTCTACATCGTCGACCACGCCGACGCCGCGCAAATGGACGGCATCCACCCACGCGTCATCGCGACAAAGACGCTGATGCTGACACTGGAAGATCGCGAATCGCTGGCCCGAGTAGTGCTGGACGCGGCGGTGTCGATAGGCACACCGAAATGATCACAAGGTCTCTACTTCTCCCCCTCCCCTTGAGGGAGGGGGCCGGGGGGAGGGGTCGAGACACGCAACATTTGGAAGTCTCACCACCACGATGCCAACCCCCACACGTTCCACCCCCAACATGACCCCCGCCCCCGACATCTGGGCCGCGCTCCCAGCCAAGGAGTTCACCAACGCCAAGCAGCGCCTATCCCCCCTGCTGACTCCCCCCCAACGAGAATCCCTAGCCGCCATCATGCTGGAGGACGTGCTGACCGCCCTGGCCGCTGCCAACCTCGCCGGCATCCTGGTCAACACGCTCGACCCGCTGGCAACCGAACTCGCCCGCCGCTACGGAGCCCGCGTCATCAGCGACGACGCCCGATCCGGCCACACCGGCGCTGTCGCCGCCATTTCCCGCACCCTGACCAACGAAGGCCGCGCCGGCATGCTCGTCGTGCCCGGCGACATCCCCCGCGTCACCGCCACCGAGATCAACACGCTGATAGCCGCCCACCGTGCCGCCCCATCCTTCGCCATAGCCCCAGCGCATGACAAGCAAGGCTCCAACGGCGTGCTCTGCCTGCCGCCCGAAGTGATACCATTACGTTTCGGCGACAACAGCTATTTCCCGCACCTCGAGACCGCGCGCCGTCACGGCATCGAACCGACCATCGTTCCGCTTCCAGGGTTTGCGCTGGACATCGACCATCCCGACGACCTGCACGCGTTCCTGCGCGCCGAGCCATCCATGCCGACACGGACCCTGCGCTTCCTCCACCAACTCGGCCTGAGCTGACCTGAAAGGAAACGCAGTCCCCGCCTACGTAATTTCGGATGTCCGGCCACTGGATCGGGACGCCATCAGCGCCTATCGCGAACTCGCCCAGGCGACGGGCGCTACCCCCGTCATGCCGGCGAAGGCCGGCATCCACGACTTGCCTTCGTGCCGCAAGCGAAGTCGTAGTTACCAACCCCCACCAACACAACGCGAACGCAGCGCCGGCAGGTCAATCCTTCCGCGGGTCAGGACAAACGCGCCACCGATCCCCTCGCGTTCCAACCTACTCCGCCATCACCTTCCGCGGCGGTGTCTGCACGACCGGCGCCAACTCCCGCGCCCCGAACGACGCCGCGCGCCGATCATTCCCCACCACTCCATACCCCGTCGTGCGCTGCCGCGGCACCCGCCCGATCGAACTGATCAACGCCTCCATCGCCTCGGGCGGAAACTCCTGCCCGTGCTGCGTGCCCGCCGCGCGCGAGATGCTCTCGTTCATCAGCGTCCCGCCCAGATCATTCGCGCCCGCGTTCAAACACAGCGCCGCACCCTCCGGCCCCATCTTCACCCACGATGTCTGGATGTTCGTGATCAGCGGGTGCAGCACCAGCCGCGCCACCGCATGCATCAGCACCGCTTCGCGCACGGTCGGCCCCTTCCGCGCCATCCCGCGCAAATACATCGGCGCTTCCATGTGCACGAACGGCAACGGAACAAATTCCGTAATCCCGCCAGTCTCCGCCTGCAGATCGCGCAGCACCAGCAAATGCCGAGCCCAGGAGATCGGCCGCTCGACATGTCCATACATGATAGTGGACGTCGTCCGCAGCCCCAGCCCGTGCGCCGCGCGCAGCACATCCACCCACTGCGCGGTGTTCACCTTGTCCGGGCAAATCACCGCACGCACTTCGTCGTCCAGGATCTCCGCCGCCGTGCCCGGCAAGGTCCCCAACCCGGCGTCCTTCAACTCGGCCAGGAAAGACGACAGGCTGCGCCCCAGCGTCGCCGCGCCCTGCGTCACCTCCAACGGTGAGAACGCGTGCACATGCATCCCCGGCACCGCCTGCTTGATCGCGCGACAGATGCCCAGATAGGTCTCGCCGGTGTAATCCGGATGGATGCCACCCTGCAGGCACACTTCCGTTGCACCCCGTTCCCACGCCTCTTCCGTACGGCGAACGATCTCCTCCAGTGCTAGGTCGTACGGCGTGCCGCGCAGCGCGTCGTGCGTCTTGCCCTTGGAGAATGCACAGAACTTGCAGCGGTAGTAACAGATGTTCGTGTAGTTGATGTTTCGGTTGACGACGTAACGAACCACCTCGCCGCTCACCGCCTGGCGCAGCTCGTCCGCCGCCGTCAGAACGCGCTGATAGTCCAGGTCGCGCGCGCCAAACAGCCGCACGATCTCCGCCTCTTCCAGCCGCCGTCCGCCCATCGCCTTGGCGATAACCGCTTCCACCTGCGGATCGACCTCCGACAGCAGCGGCGCCGCCTGACGCGGGATCGTCGTCAGCCCCGGCGCCCAGTCGTCATCGCGAGCCCACCCGTCCGCGTCGATCGCGCGCCGCACCCGTGTGGCGATCGGCGGCGCCAGCCACCGCTCCGCCGCATGTGCATAGGCCGGATACACCGGCAGCCGAGGCACCAGAACCTTGCCGAAGCTTGCCGTCCGTTCCGCCAGCGTGGCGATCGCCGGCCATGGCGCCTCCGGGTTCACGTGATCGGGAGTAACCGGCGACACGCCGCCCCAGTCATCGATCCCCGCGCCGATCAGTTTCTCGTAGACCCCAGGCGACAGGTTCGGCGGCGCCTGCACATGCACGTCCGCGGGCAGGATCAGCCGAGCCGCCGCAATGCTCCACAGCAAATCCTCCAGATCCGGTTCCGGCGCATTCGCCTGTTTGGTCTTCGGCTTGGCGCGGAAGTTCTGCACGATCACTTCCTGGATGTGACCGTGCGCACGATGCAGGTCCGCGATCGCCGCCAGCGAGTCCAATCGTTCCGCCCGCGTCTCGCCGATGCCGATCAGGATGCCGGTGGTGAATGGCACCGCCAGCTCACCTGCGTGGCGCATCATCTCCAGCCGCACCGCGGGCAGCTTGTCGGGTGATCCGTAATGCACGCCACCCGGCTCGCACAGCCGCGCACTGCTCGATTCCAGCATGATGCCCATGCTGGCCGAAACTTTTCGAAGTGCCGTAATTTCCTCCCGCGTCATCACGCCGGGATTCAGATGCGGCAGCAGCCCGGTTTCTTCCAGCACCAGAGCGGACATTTCGCGCAGGTATTCGATGGTCGTCGCGTGCCCGCGCGCGGCCAGTGCCTCACGCGCAGCGCCATAGCGCAGTTCCGGCTTGTCCCCCAGCGTGAACAGCGCCTCGGTGCAGCCCGCCGCGGCGCCGGCGCGCGCAATGGTCAGCACGTCCTCCGGCGACAGATATGCCGGACGACCTGCACGCGGTCGTTCCGCGAACGTGCAGTAATGGCACACGTCACGACACAGCTTCGTGAGCGGAATGAACACTTTTCGCGAATAGGAGATCAGCCGCCCGTACGCCGCATCGCGCCGAGCTGCAGCCGCTGTCATCAACTCCGGCAGCGCCGCGTGGGAGATCCAGGCGATCAGATCGTCATCATGTGTCATGAAGTGCGTACCACCGCTTCGCTCACGCGTTGCATCACGTCCAGAGTCTCCGTGATTGTCGGGCGCTGAAGGTAGAAAATTACGTGCCGCGCCCCCGCCTCGGCCAGCGCCGCCGCGTCCTCCTGCCAGTCCGCCGCCGACCCGGTAAACAACTGCCGCTCGCCGTCCGCCCCGGTCTGCGCGGTTTCGTTCGGCGGCAGGAACCAAAGATAGCCGACATCCACCGACGCCGGATCGCGACCCGCCTTTTCCACCACGCGGCGCATCCCGTCGACGCCGCTTTTCAGCCGCTCCGGCGTGTTCAACCTGATCTGCTGATTGTTCGACACCGGATACCAGCCGTCCCCATACTGCGCGACGCGGCGCAGCGCCGGCGGGCTTTCCCCACCCACCCAGATCGGCAGATGCGGCTTCGATGCCGGCTTCGGCTCGAACACCATGTTCTCGAACTTCGTGTATGTGCCATCAAGCGTCGGACGCGGCTCAGTCCACAGCGTCTTCCACGCGCGCAGATACTCATCCGTCACCGCGCCCCGCTCGGCATAGGGCGGCGTGCCCAGCGCCTCGAACTCCTCGCGCATCCAGCCTGACCCCACCCCGGCGATCACCCGCCCGCCCGACAGCACATCGGCCGTCAGGAACAGTTTCGCCGCCAGCACCGCAGGGCGATATGGGACGACAGCGACCGAGGTCAACAGCTTGATGCGCTGCGTGCACGCCGCCAGGAACGCCAGCGTCGCAATTGCGTCGAAGCATTCCCCCGTCGGCGCGCCCGGCCAGATGCCGTCCGTCGTATACGCGTAGCGCACACTGCTCTGCACCGGCACCACAAGATGGTCCGCAACACCCAGATAAGCGTAGTCCAGCGCTTCGGCCCGCTGTGCCAGCGCGATGATGTTGTCGCGTTGGGCCAGGCAGCCGCGCGTCCCGAAGTGGATCCCGTAGTCCATGCGCTCCCCCCGTTCCGGCGCCACCTTGCATCGCTAGGCTGGGTATCGTGTGCTATCGACGAACCAAGCGCAATTCAAGCCGGAGGAACAAATGCAGATCGGATGCAGTGCCCCAACCAGCGGCCCCCTGATCGCGCCCGACAGCCTCGTGCGCATCGCCACCGAGGCCGAGGCGCTCGGCTTCGACTACGTCACCGTCAGCGATCACGTGATGATCCCCACCAGCATCGCCTCGCGCTATCCGTATTCGGATTCCGGCGAGTTCCCGTCCGGCGCCGCGGCGCCGCGGCTGGAGCAGTTGACCACGGCCGCCTTCATCGCCGCAGCGACCTCGAAGCTGCGCATCGTTACGTCGGTGATGGTGGTGCCGCACCGTCCCGCTGTGCTGACCGCGAAGGTTCTCGCAACGATCGACTATTTGTCGAAAGGCCGGCTGACGCTGGGCATCGGCGCCGGCTGGTGCGAGGAGGAATTCATCGCCATAGGTGCGCCGCCTTTCGCCGAACGCGGCGCCGTCACCGACGAATGGATGGCCGTCTGCAAGGAGCTGTGGACCGCCGAGCAGCCGAAGTTCAACGGTAAATACGTCAAGTTCTCCGACGTGCTGTTTCCGCCGAAACCGGTTCAGGCTGCGATCCCGATCTGGATCGGCGGCGAAAGTGGCCCCGCGATGCGCCGCACGGCCGCTTATGGCGATGCCTGGTATCCGATCGGCACCAACCCGCAATTCCCAATGGACACGCTGACCCGCTACAAGGCCGGCGTCGCCAAGCTGCGCGGCATGACGGAGAAGGCCGGTCGCCCCGCCTCGGCCGTTGGCCTTGCCTACCGCGTGTCGTCCAATCCGGAAGCGCAACCGAAAGGCACCGTCAACGGCGAGCGCAAATTGTTCACTGGCGGCGCGGCCGACTATGTCGGCGACATCAAGGCACTGTCCGAGGTCGGTGTCACCAGCTTCGACTTCGGCCTGTTCGGTGCGTCGCTGGCGGCCACGCTCGACAACATGAAGCGGTTCCGTGACGACATCATGACGAAAGTTCGATAACGGAGGCGCACCCATGCAGCTCGGCATCACCGTCGACATGTCGGGGCCGACCCCGAAGCTCGACATGGAACGTGTGCTGGAAGCCGAACGCCTCGGCTTCTCCCAGGTCTGGACCGGCGAGGCTTATGGCACCGACGCCGTCACACCGGTCACCTGGATCCTCTCGCGTACGACAAAGATCAAGGCGGGCACGGGGATCATGCAGATCCCCGCGCGCACGCCCGCCTGCGCCGCGATGACCGTGATGACACTGCAGATCCTGTCGGGGAACCGGTTCCTGTGCGGCCTCGGCGTCTCCGGCCCGCAGGTCGTCGAAGGCTGGCACGGCGTGCGATTCGGTAAACCAATGACGCGCACAAAGGAATACATCGCGATTGTTCGCCAGGTGCTGGAACGCAAAGCCCCGCTGGAATTCGACGGCGAGGAATACGTCATCCCGTATGCCGGTCCGGACGCCACCGGCTTGGGTCGCGCGCTGCGCAGCATCACGCACGGCAATCCGGATATTCCTTTCTACCTTGCCTCCATCACACCAGCCGGCCTGCGCACCGCCGGCGAGTGTGCCGACGGGGTGCTGCCGATCTTCTATTCGCCGGAGCAGCCGAAAATCGTATCGGACCCGATCCTGGCCGGCATGAAGAAAGCCGGCCGCGCCGAGACGCTGGCGAACTTCGATGTCGCTCCCTATGTCCGCGCCAAGCTCGGCCCCGATGTTGCCGCCTGCCGCGACGCGATCCGCCCCGAGCTCGCGCTGTATATCGGCGGCATGGGTGCACGATCGAAGAACTACTACAACGACGTTGCCATCAAGCTCGGGTACGAGGGCGCGGCGACAACCATCCAGGACCTTTATCTGGACGGCAAGAAGACCGAGGCTGCCGCCGCGGTGCCCGACAAGCTGATCGACGAGATCTCCCTGGTCGGTCCCGCCGAGCGCATCAAGGACCGGCTGGCCGCCTGGCAGCAAGCGGCGAAGGATCGCTCGGTCGGCACCATCGTGCTGAAAGGCGCCAGCGTCGAGGCGATGCGCGTAATCGCTGAAGCGGTTTTATAACGTATAAGGGCCGACCACTCCGTTCTCTCTCCGCCTAGCCCGACCATGACGGAGAAGGTGCAACCAAAGGAAACGCCAATGTCCGAAGCGCCTCTCGTCAGCCTCGCCCGTGAGGCAGACATCGGTGTCATCACCGTCAACTACCCGCCCGTCAACGCGCTCGGCCCAGGCGTCGCCGAGGGCATCATCGACTGCTTGAAACAGGGCCTCGCCGACCCCGCCATCACCGCGATGGTCCTGATCGGCGCCGGCCGCAGCTTCATCGCCGGCGCCGACATTCGCGGCTTCGGCACCGGTCGCAAGCGCCTGCCAATCGGTGAACGCGTCTACGACATCCTTGATGCCAGCAGCAAACCAGTCGTCGCCGCAATCCACGGCTACGCGCTGGGCGGTGGGCTGGAAATCGCACTCGCCTGCCATTACCGCATCGCGGTGGACAGCGCGAAGGTCGGCCTGCCCGAAGTGCTGATCGGCATCCTTCCCGGCGGTGGCGGCACGCAGCGCCTGCCGCGCTTGATCGGCCCCAAGGCGGCGATGGATATGATCGTCACCGGCCGCCACGTCCCCGCCCAAGAAGCCGCAACACTCGGCATTATCAACGAAGTCATTCCGGACACGGCAGGCCTGCACGATAGCGCCATCGGCTATGCGCGCCGCATTGCCGCCGCACGCCCTCTGCCGCGCGTGCGTGACCGCAACGACAAACTCGCCGAAGCGACAGCCGACCCCGGCATCTTCGACGCGATGCGCAAATCCATCGCCCGCCGCGCGCGTAACCAGAAGGCCCCGTACAACTGCATCGCCGCCGTCGAAGCCGCCTGCACCGTGCCGTTTGACGATGGCATCCGCCGCGAATCCGAACTGTTCCAGGAGCTGGAAAACTCCGACGAAGCCCGCGCCCTGCGTTACGCCTTCTTCGCCGAGCGCGAGGTCGCCAAGCTGCCCGACATGCCCCCCGGCTTGACCGCGAGACCGTTCGACACCGCCGCGGTGATCGGCGCCGGAACGATGGGCGGTGGCATCGCCATGAGCTTCGCCGATTTCGGCGTCCCCGTGAAAATCATGGACTCGACACAGGAAGCGCTCGATCGCGGCATGGAGCGGATCCGCAACAACTACGCCACGTCCGTCAAGCGCGGCAGCCTGGCCCAGGATGAGATGCAGCGCCGCCTCGCCCGGATCGAACCCGTATCCGGCTACGACGACATCAAGGACGCCGACATCGTCGTTGAAGCCGTCTTCGAAGAGATGGACGTCAAGAAACCCATCTTCGCCAAGCTCGACGAGGTCATGAAACCAGGTGCGCTACTGCTGTCCAACACCTCGGCGCTCAACATCGACCAGCTTGCCGAAATGACGCGCCGCCCGGGCGACGTCGCCGGCGCGCACTTCTTCAGCCCCGCCAACGTAATGAAACTGCTGGAAGTGGTGCGCGGCGCCAAGACCTCCCCGGAAACATTGCTGTCCACCATGCAGATGGGTCGCAAGATCGGCAAGATCGCCGGGGTCGCCGGCAACTGCGACGGCTTCCTCGCCAACCGGTCGCGCGCCCCGTTCAGCAGCGAAATGATCATCCTGCTTGAAGAGGGCTGCCTGCCGGAGCAGGTCGACAAGGTCATGATCGATTTCGGCTATCCGATGGGCCCCTTCGCGGTTGGCGACCTGGCCGGCCTCGACATCGGCGCCTCGGGCCGCCGCCGCCGCGCCGCCGCCGATCCAAACTACCGCAAGTTGCCGATCGCCGACCGCCTTGTGGAACTCGGCCGTTACGGCCAGAAGACTGGCGCCGGCTGGTACCGTTACGAAAAAGGCGACCGCACGCCGCATCCGGACCCCGAGGTCGCCGCCATCATCAAGCAGGTGTCCACCGAAATGAACGTGCCACAGCGCGCGTTCACCGACCAGGAGATCCTGCGCCGCCTGCTGTTCGCCTCGGTCAATGAGGCCTGCAAGATCCTGGAAGAAAGCATCGCCTACCGCGCCAGCGACATCGATGTGATGTGGCTGCACGGCTTCGGCTTTCCGCGCTACCGCGGCGGCCTGATGTTCTGGGCCGACGGCATCGGCGTACGCGACGTCTACAACCAGATTGCCGCCTGGCATCAGCAATTTGGCGAGCGCTGGGCGCCAAGCGCGCTGCTGCGCCAACTGGCCGAAACCGGCACACCCTTCCGTGAGGCCAAGCCCGGACGCCCGCATTGACGCTGATCAAGCCGCCTGCCTATCCTCGCGGCTAAGTCTTAAAGCACGTCGCCTGCATCGATCGGGCGCTCAGGGAGGAGTCGTCCACGTTGGTTGACGCAGTGCGCCTGCTGCAACTTGTCATTAATGGAGCCGCCGCGGGCTGTATATACGGCCTGATCGCCCTCGGATTCGTCCTGATCTACAAGGCGACCGAGATGATCAACTTCGCCCAGGGCGACATCATGATGCTGGGCGGTTTTTTCGCCTTCGCCCTCATCGCCCATTTCGGCTTGAATTATTGGGTCGGCGCGCTGCTGGCGATCGCCCTGACCGCGGCCTTCGGCTTCGCGCTCGATGCGCTCATCTTGCGACGCGTCATCGGTCAGCCGCAATTCGCCGTGGTGATGCTGACACTTGGCCTGGGCTTCATCTTTCGTGCGGTGGCCGGCATCACCTGGGGCTACGATTCAGTCGGCTTCGAGACACCGTTTACCAACCGAACCGTCAAACTGGGCGGACTGGTGCTGGGCGCGGACAATCTGTCGATCATCGTCGGCACGGTGCTGCTTTGCGCGGTGCTGTACATGTTTTTCAGCCGTACGCGGCTCGGCGTCGCAATGCAGGCGTCGTCGCAAAATCAACTTGCCGCCTACTACATGGGAATCCCCGTCCGCACCGTGTTCTCGCTGATCTGGGCAATCAGTTCCGGCGTCGCGGCAGTGGCGGCAATCCTGCTGGCGCCGGTGTCGATGATCGACGTGAACATGGGCTTCCTGGGGATCAAGGCGTTCGCGGCGGCGGTGCTGGGCGGTTTCGGATCGATCCCGGGTGCACTGGTCGGCGGCGTGATCGTCGGCATTAGCGAACAAATGTCGGGCTATTATCTGCCGGCGGGATTCCAGGAAGTGACGGCGAACGTCGTGCTGCTCGGCACCCTGGTCCTGCGCCCGCAGGGCCTGTTTTCCGACGCCTTGCGCAAGCGGGTATAGCACCATGCGCACTCTGTTTCGCACCAGCTACCAACAGGATATACGGCTCTGGCGTCATGGTGGCGATCTGTTCTGGTATGGCCTGCTCGGCGTCGTGCTGCTGCTGATCCCCGCGACACTCGGTGAGTTCTACGTCGGCGAATTGGGCGGCGTGTTCATCTTCGCGATCGCCGGCGTCGGGCTGATGCTGCTGACTGGCTACACCGGCCTGGTGAACCTTGGCCACGCCGCCTTCCTGGGTATCGGCGCCTACACCAATGCCATCCTGCTGCATGCCGGCGTGCCCTTCGTCGTTACGTTGCCGGCCGCCGGACTGATGGCGGCACTGGCCGGCGTGGCAATCGGCATCCCGACCTTGCGCATGAGCGGCCTGTATCTCGCCATCGCAACGCTTGCCTTCGGCGCCATCGTCGGGACCGTCCTACAGAAATGGGATTCCGTCACCGGCGGTTTCGACGGCTTCGCGGTGCCGACACCTACCATCTTCGGCTGGCCCGTCGAGGGCGCAACCGGCGTCTACTATCTGTCGCTCGCCGTGCTGGTGTTCGTGCTGTGGGTCAGTGCCAACGTGCTGCGATCGCCAATCGGCCGCGCCATGGTGGCGATTCGCGACAGCGAGATCTCCGCGCAGAGCATGGGCATCAACCTGGCGCTGTACAAGACCGTCGCCTTCGCGATCAGCGCCGGCATGACCGGTCTGGCCGGCGCGCTGTTCGCGCATTACGTGCGCTTCCTGGCGCCCGATTTATTCGACATTCTGCTGTCGATCCAGTTCGTCACGATCGTCTTCGTGGGCGGCCTTGGTTCGTTGCATGGCGCGATCTTCGGCGCGCTGTTCGTGCGACTGCTGCCGCAGGCAATCGCCATGGTGCGCGACGACCTGCCGTTCGGCATTGGCCGCATGCCAGGGCTGGAACCATCGCTGTTCGGCCTGATACTTGTGCTGTGCATCCTGTTCGAACCCGCCGGCATCTACGGCCGCTGGATCAAGACCAAGCGCTGGTTCCAGGAGTATCCGCTGCATCGCCGCGCCGCGAAGCGCCGTCAGAAAACCTACGCGCGATCAGAGCGGCTGCGATGACCCTGTTCCACGCGCAGGACATCTCCATCCGTTTCGGCGGCATCCGCGCGGTGGACGCTGTCAGCTTCGACGTCGAGCCCGGCGAGGTTTTTTCCATCATCGGCCCGAACGGTGCCGGCAAGACCACGATCTTCAACCTGATCAGCCGCATCTACAATCCGACCTCCGGCCGGCTGGTGTTCAACGAGCAGGACATTACCACCACACCCGCCCATCGCATCGCCAGCCTGGGCATCGCCCGCACCTTCCAGAACATCGAGCTGTTTACCAACGCTACCTTGTTGCAGAATCTATTGATCGGCCGGCACTGCCATACGCGAGCGAGCTTCCTGGCGCAGCTTGGCTTCCTGCCGTCCGTCCGGCGGGAAGAGATCACCCATCGCGAGAAGGCCGAAGATGTCATCGCCTTCCTGGGCCTGGAACGTTACCGGGACACATTGATCGCCAACCTGCCCTACGGCGTGCGCAAAGTGGTGGAATTGGGCCGTGCCTTGTGCACCGAGCCGAAATTGCTCCTGTTGGACGAACCCTCCTCCGGGCTGAACCTCGAGGAGACCGAGGTGATGGGCTTCTGGATCGAGGACATCAAGAAAGACCTCGGTATCACCGTCATCATGGTCGAGCACGACATGAACCTGGTGCGCCAGGTGTCGGATCGGGTAATGGCGCTGAACTACGGGCGCATGATGGCGCTGGGCACACCCGCGGAAGTGCAGAGCCACCCCGAGGTGATACGCGCCTATATCGGGGGCGAGGCATGAACGGCGTTGCACCCCTGCTGCGGGTCGACGCGATCGAAACATATTATGGACCGATCCGCGCCATCGGTGGCGTCAGCCTGGATGTCGCCGCTGGCCAGATCGTTACTGTGCTGGGCGCCAACGGCGCCGGCAAGACCACAGTGCTACGCACGATCAGCGGCGTGATGGACCCGGAACGAGGTCGCGTGTTGTTCGATGGACGCGAAATCCAAGGCATGGCACCCGATCGCGTGATGCGTCTGGGCATGTGCCACGTGCCGGAGGGGCGCGAGGTCTTTCCGTTCCTGACCGTGCACGAAAACCTGATGATGGGCGCTTACACACGGCATGATCGCGACGCCGTGGCGCGTGATCTGGAACTGTGCTTCGGCTACTTCCCGCAGTTGAAGGAGCGCGCACACCAGCGTGCCGGCCTGCTGTCGGGCGGCGAGCAGCAGATGCTGTCGATCAGCCGCGCGCTGATGGGCCAGCCCAAGCTGCTGCTGCTGGACGAACCGTCGCTCGGCCTGTCGCCGATCCTGGTGCTGCAGATCTTTGAGATCATTCGTCGCATCAACGCCGAACATGGCGTAGCCATTCTGTTAGTAGAACAGAATGCCCACATCGCGCTGAAGATTGCAGACTACGGCTACATCCTGGAGGTCGGGCGGGTGGCGATGGCCGACCACTGCGCCAGCCTCATGCGGCTGGACGCGATCAAGGAATTCTATCTCGGCCAAAAGGCAGCAGGCGTGCGCGGCCAGCGGCGCTACAAAAGGCAGACGCTGTGGCACTGACCGGCGATACCCACACGACCTTGCCGGCGTTGGTCGTCCACCGTGCCACCGCGCACGGGCCGGAAGTGATCCTGCGCAAGAAGCGGCGCGGCATCTGGATGGCAGTCACCTGGGCGGAACTCGCAGTACGCATCCGCGAAGTCGGCATGGCGCTGGTGGCGAGCGATTTGGCAAGCGGCGATGTCGTGGGGATCCTGTCCAACACCAGGCCGGAAGCGGTCTGCGCGGACCTCGGCACGCTATCGATCGGATGTGTCGGCGCCTGCCTCGTGCCGCAAGACACAGCGGACCAGGTCGCGCGGATGCTGCGCGACTCCAACTGTCGGCTGTTGTTCGTCGAGAACGAAGAACAGCTCGACAAGGCGTTGACGGCCCGCGAGACCTGCCCGGCACTGCAACGGATCGTCATCTTCGACATGAAGGGCCTGCGCGAATTGGACGACCCTATGTGCGAGAGCCTGGCTGGCTTTCTCGCGCGGGGCGTCGCACGCGACCGAGCCGATCCTGCGGGGTGGGACACGGCGCTGCGTAGGGTCGCGCCGGATCGCACGGCGGCGCTGCTCCTGCCGGTGGCCGTCGGCGGGATGGTGGAAACGCTCAGCCACCGCGACGTGATGACCGTGGTCGAAGATGCCGCCACGCGACTGGGCCAGCACCCGGGCGACGAGCGCGTCGCCTTTCAGCCAATGAGCGGGATGATGGAGCGTGTGTTGGGCCTGTATGTGGCCTTGTTCACACGCACCATCAGCAATTATCTCGAAAGCAACGAAACGCTGATCGAAAACCTGCAAGAGGTGCAGCCCAGCGTACTTGCTGCCTCTCCGATAGTGTGGGAGCGCTTCCGGGATCGGATCATTGCCGAAGTGGATGGCGCCAGTTGGCTGCAGAAGATACTGTTCCAGTGGGCGGTCCGTACGGGCGAAGCATCCCAGGGGACCGGCGTTATGGCTGCGATGGCGCGCAAACTGGTGTTGAACAGCGTGCGTCGCGAGATGGGGCTGGCCCGGCTGCGCCTCGCCTGCATCGGCACGGCGTCGCTGCCGCCGGAGACCACGCGCTGGTATCTCGCGCTGGGGATCGCCATGACGCGACTTGACGGAGAGTACGCGCGTGGCGCCGCCAATGGCGAGAAGTTGCGAGCTCTGATCGAGGAGTTTACCTGCGCCGCCTGACCGCCGTAGGCGACGCAGCGCGCGACGGCCGCCAGCCGTCAACAACGCGGCGGACGTGCTGGGGAGGATAACATGCGACGGTGGTATCTAATTGCGGCCGCGTTGGCCGTGCTCGGCATCCCCGCGAAGGCGGCGGATGTTCGCGGTGTCACAGACAAGGAAATTCTGATCGGCACCTACACCGATCTGTCTGGCGTGACGGCGATGTGGGGTGTCAATAATTCCAATGCCTGGCGGATGGCGTTCGATGAAGCGAACGAGGCGGGCGGCATCAACGGTCGCAAGATCAAGTACATCGTCGAAGACAACCAATACCAGGTGCCGCGCTCCGTGCAGGCAATGAACAAGCTGATCAACCGCGACGGCATCTTCATTGCGGTGGCGAACGGTGGCACGCCGATGAACAACGCAACGATGCCGGATCAGCTTGCCAAGGGCGTGCCGAACGTTTTCCCGTTGACCTCGGCGCGGTCGATGTACGAGCCGCTGAACCACCTGAAATTCGGCCTGGCAGCGTCGTATTATGACCAGATGCGCGCCGGGGTGAAATACTTCGTCGAGGTGAAGCACAAGAAGGCCATCTGCGGCATGTCGCAGGACTCCGATTTCGGCCGCGACGTGATGGACGGAGCCCGCGACCAGCTTAAATCGATGAACATGACCCTGGCGGCGGAAACGCTGCACAAGCCGACCGATACCGATTTCAGTGCGTCGGTCGCGCGGTTGCGTGATGCGAAATGCGATCTCATCCTGCTGGGCACCATCGTGCGTGACACGATCCAGATCATCTCCGCGGTGAACAAAGTCGGCTGGAAAGTGGACCTGCTTGGCCAGGCCGCGAGTTACGACGAGGCGGTAGCGGAAATGCCCGGCGGCGGCAGCGAGGGCTTCTATTCGATGGCGCCGATCCTGTATGCGACAGCCGACGATCCTCGCCCGGCGGTGCAGGCCTTCGCCAAGAAGTACAAGGATCTCTATGGCAAGGATCCGAACTTCGCCGCGCAGTTGGGTTATACCGCGGCGTCGCTGACGATCCAGGCGCTGAAAAATGGCGGCAGGGACCTGACCGTGGACAGTTTCGTCACCGGCATGGAGAGTATCAAGGATTGGCATGACAAGTTTGGCGCACCGCCGATGACCTTCAGTGCGACAAAGCACCAGGGATCGAATGAATCGTTCCTCTGCGAGGTGCGGGGCGGCCATTGGCATTCCGAACTGGAAGGGCCGCTGAGCTATTGATTGTGCTGGCTCGGGGGGCTGCGTCGAACCGGCAGTCTCCCTGGCCGCTGTCACAGCGTTTCGATCTCCAACGGGAACAGCCCGTCGGGGTCTTGCACGCGCATCAAGTGGTAGACGTTGAAACGATAGGCCGGGCCAAGGGACACTTCAGGCGGCGTGAACGGGAAGGCCAGGTTGCCGGCGGTGGACAATCGTCCCGGATAGCCGTAATGCAGGAGATATTGCTTGGTGGTGCGCACCACCTCCGCCGCGCGCTCGCGTGTTGGTGCGATGCATTCGCCCATGATGAAGGCTTCGCCCGGCGTCGGTTCACCGTCCGGCGCCACACCGCGAACGCCGTTCACACCGTAGACGCGAAAGCGTAACGTGTAGTCCTGCGGCTGGTCCTCGCATACGAGTTCGCGGACGACTTCGGCGACCGCAGGCAGGATCTCGGCATGTCGCGCGATGAACCGCGGATCGGCCGCGCCCGCCAGCAGCACCGCGCGTTCGCCGATGCAGGCAGCGCCTTCCAGCTTGATCGTCGGCTCCGCGCTCGGCACCCAGCGCGCACCGGCGACGCGCGTGCGGCGATCATCCAGCGCCGTGTAATGCGCGTCACGCAGATCGACCCGGCCTTCGGGCTCGGTCACGCTGAACGGATCCGCCTGCTCATACAGGCTGTGCGCCGCGACCGAGGTCGGCGTCGCGCGCCGCGTCGGGTTCATGCTTTCCAGTTCGAAACCTTCGTGATCCAACGTCGCCAGGATCGTATCGCGCCCGCCCGGCACGCAACACAATGAGGCGCACTCGATGATCTTCGCCATGTGCCCGCAGATGCCCGGAGGAAAGTCAAGCATCGTCGGCAAGGATGCGAAGATCGCGGTATCGCACGCCCGCCCGGCAATGATCACGTCCACGTCTTCCGCCAGCGCCCGCCGAAACGGTCCCATGCCCATCTGCCCGACGATATGCGCCGCGTCGTCAATGTCCTGTTCGGTCAACGCGGCCATGCCGTCCATGCCGGTCATGCGCCCCTCGCGCACCGCCTGCTTCAGCAGCGCGCGCGGCATGTCGGCGCGGATCACCGCCATGCGGAAATGCAACCCCTCTGTCCGCGCGATGTCGCGAATCATCGCCAGTGTGCCGTCAAGATGCGGTGCGGCGCCCGCGGAACCGGCCGAGCCGATCACCAGCGGCACGTCAACCTGCCGAGCACCCAGCAGCACCTTTCGCAGATCGCGCCTTGTTGCCACCGGTGAAGTGGCCATCTCACCCTTGCCGAGATAGGTCGGACCGATATCGATCGATCCCATATCGCATCCGATCAGATCGGGCCGGCGCGCCAGTCCGGCATTGAACGCCGGCGTCGGGATCCCGTAACCGAGCTGGCCCGACGCCCCCAGAAAGCGCATCACCCGCTTGGCGCGCCGGACATCGTCCAGAATGCGATGCGACGCGCTCATATTTCGATCCCCAGCAACGGTGCGTGCTGCTGCGCGCCGTAGACATCGCGGTCGCCTGGATCGCCGGCCGTGTCGCGCGGCAGCGTGATCTTGATCGCGCGACCGAGCGGATAAGGAATCACCGCGACGTCCTCGGGCGGAATGCGATACAGCAGACCGATCGCCTCGCGGCTCAGCGCCGGCGACTGCACCACGCGCTGATAGTCGGTGTCGGAGGCGAACATTACATCCAGCGTCAACCGGCGAGGTCCGGCATTCTTGCTGCGAATCACCTGGGCGATGTCTGACAGCCGCATGACACCCTCAATGTGGTTTGTGCAATTCCGCGCGAGCGCGCGTCACAGTGCGGCGCCCGCGCTTGAATACGGCAAGCGGATGGCAGATCTCCTGCACCGCCTGCTCCGGCGTCGTCGCATCCACCACCACGAAATCGGCTGGATTGCCAACCTTGATGCCGTAGTTCGGCAAATTCATCAGCCGCGCCGACCGTTCCGTCAGCATGTTGAAGCAATCGCGCAGCCGATGGGCGTGGCTGATCTGGCAGACATTGGCTTGCAGATTGGCCATGCGCAGCAGTGAACAATCACCCAACGGCGTGAACGGGTTCAGCACGTTGTTGGTGGAAATGGAACAGTTCACCCCGTGCTCCGCCAGTAGATTGGCATCCGCCAGACCGCGCCGGACCGAGTGATCCTGATCCCGCCCCATCATGAACAAATCGGTCGCCGGCAGCACCGTCACCGCTACCCCGGCATCGGCAATGCGCCGAGCCAGCGCCTTCAACTCCGCCGGGGGCAGTGTCGAGTATTTGCACCCGTGCCCGACCGCGACGCGCCCGCCCAGCTTGTATTTTTCCGTTAGTTCGCAGACCAGATGAATATCCATCGCGTCCGGCGAGTTGCCAGAATCCAGATGCATGTCGATGTCCACGTCGAACTCGCGCGCCAGGTCGAACACGCGATGGATTTGTCCGGCGTGGTCGGGATCGTAGTTGGGTGCGGCACCGATCACCTTCGCCCCGCGCTTCAGCGCCTCCACCAGCAGCGTGTCGGCGCGCGGATTGTTGGTCAGCCCCTCCTGCGGAAACGCGCACACCTCGATGTCGATCGCCCAGGCATAGTCTCGTCGCAGTGCCTCGATCGCCTCGAAGCTGCGTAGTTCGACCCCGGCATCCAGTTCCACATGCGTGCGCATCCTCGTGGCACCGTGCTTGATGCATTTCTCCAGTGTGCGGCTGGCGCGCGCGTAGACATCCTCCACGGTGAACGTCGATTTCACCGCAGCGACGCGTGGCACGGCGTTGGCTTGCCGATCGGTTTCCGGTGCGCAACGATCAAGGATGCAGGATTTGTCGAGATGAATATGCGTCTCGACAAATCCGGCGCACACCAGCAATCCGGTGGCGTCGTACTCCGCCGCCTCGGCTGCCAAGCCTGCCTGGATCGCAACGATCCGCCCGTCCGAGACCCCGATATCGACCGGCAGCGCCTCGGGTGCATGCGCCAGACGCGCGTTTCGCAGGATCAGGTCCATGCGCGGGCTACTTCAGATTCCGGTCCCACATCGCGAAAATCTTTCGCCAGGTTTCCTCCGCCGCGAGCGTGTCGTAGACCGCGCGCTCCGGAAAGCAGAAGCCGTGATGTGTGCCTGGGAACACATGCAGCTCATGTTTCGTTCCCGCCTTGTCCAGCGCAGCCTTCAGTGCCGGAATGACGTGCTCCGGCACGGACTGGTCGTGTTCGGCAAAGGCGTAATACAGCTCACCCTTGACCTCGCCGACCAGCAGATGCGGCGAATCTTCTTTGTCGGTGACGATCCCCACGCCATACAGCGACGCCGCGGCCGCCATGCGATGCGGAGACTTTGCTGCCACCGTCGTGATGTATTGCCCACTCATGCAGTGCCCAACGCATCCGACCTTGCCGGGGGTCACGTTGTCCAGCGTATCAAAATGAGCGAGCAGCGCCGCGGTGTCATCGACCACCCGCGCGTTGGTCAGATGGTTCATCGACGCGCGAATCACCCCCGACATGCCGTCGTCACGCCGAGGAATATCGAACCGCACCGTGCCAAGCCGGTAGTACATGTCGGGCAGCAGGCACACATACCCGTGCTTGGCGATGCGCCGCGCCATGTTGCGCAGTTCCTCGCGGATGCCCGGCGCGTCCATGTAGAAGATGATGCCCGGGTGTGGATCGGCACCGTCCGGAGCAGCCAGGAATGTCGGCATCCTGCCATGCTTGGTCGTAACGATCACTTCCTGTTCGATCATGGTCCCGGCCTCCTTCGGTGTAGCGCGATTATCGCAAGTCAGCCTACCAGTTGCCACCCTTCCCGCGACGGATGCGGCAAGCCCAGGTTCTCCCGCAATGTCGTTCCGCGATAGTCGGTCTGGAACAGCCCGCGGCGTTGCAGCTCCGGCACCACGAAGCGCACGAAATCCTCGAACGTGCCGGGCGTGTGCGTGCCGCCGATCACGTAGCCGTCGCAGCCGCGCTCGACGAACCACTGCTCCAGCCGATCGGCGATCTCCTTCGGTCCGCCGACGATCGCCTGGCCGGGCCGGCCGCGTTTCGTCACGTCCAGGAAGTCCCGCGCGGTCGGGTTCGCCTTGCCGGAGTCGCGTACCACGTGGTCACGCATCGCCTGCATGCCGGACATGCCTTCAAGTTCGCCCGCGGTGAACGGTTCGTCCATCGCCTTCTTGGCAAAATCGAAGTTCAGCGCTTCGGACAACAACGACAGCCCATCCACCTCGCGATACAGGCGATCGATCAGCGCCATCTTGTCCTCGGCCTCGGTCTTCGTCGCCGCGGCCACCGGATAGGCAATGGTGTTGAGCGTCACCAGGTCGGGATCGTGGCCCTGCTCGGCGATCGCGGCTTTCATGTCGGCATACTGGCGTTGGGCAGATGGCAGATCGTGATACGCAACGAACACCGTTTCCGCCCAGCGCGCGGCAAACTGCTTGCCACGATCGGACGCCCCCGCCTGGATCACCACCGGATGCCCCTGCGGCGATCGCGGCACGGTGAACGGCCCGCGCGAGCGGTAGAAGCGCCCCACGTGATCCAGCCGGTGCACCTTGTCGGGATGCGCGAACAATCCGCTTGCCTGGTCCACCACCAGCGCGTCGTCGTCCCAGGCGTGCCAATGACCCAGCACCACCTGCATGAATTCGTCGGCGCGGTCGTAGCGCAGGTCGTGTGCCTCGTGCACCTCGCGCCCCATGTTCATCGCTTCGCCGTCATTCACCGACGTAACGACATTCCACGCCGCACGTCCTTTCAGCATCAGATCGACCGTTTGGAATCGCCGCGCGAGATCGAACGGCTCGTAATATGTGGTCGATCCGGTGGCGCCGAGCCCGAGCCGGCTGGTCACCATGCCCATCGTCATCAGCACCGCCAGCGGGTCCATCTTTACGCAGCGGATGCCATGTTCCACCGTGTGGCCGTGATCGCCGCCATACATGTCCGGCATCGCCAGCCGATCATCGAAAAATGCAAGCTGGAATTTGCCCTCTTCCAGGATCTGGGCGATGCGCTGGAAATATTCCGGGCCGGTGAAGTCGGTGCGTGACTCCGGATGCCGCCAGGAACTCGCAAGCGTCGTGCAGTTCTGCGCCTGGAGAAAGCCGACCAACACCATCTGGCGCATGACGAAATCTCCGCTCAGAACTGATAGCGCCGCAAGCCGCCGTCCACCGGGATGACCGTTCCGGTAACGTAGCGTGCCAGCGGACTGGCCAGGAACACCGCCATCACCGCCAGGTCTTCCGGTTCACCCCAATAGCGCACCGGAATTTCCGTTTCGGCAAAGTGCTTGCGGTAGTCTTCCGGATAGTTGCGGCGGATCTGCTCGCTCATGATGCGCCCCGGCGGGATCGAGTTCACCGTGATGCCGAATTTGCCCACTTCACGCGATAGCCCCTTCGCCCAGGCATGAACGGCCGCCTTGGCGGCAAAGGCGGCGTTCAGATGTTCCGGCTCCGACTTGCCGGTAATATTGATGATGCGGCCCCAGCGCCGCTCGATCATCTGCGGCAACAGCGCGTGGGCAATCTGACGCTGGCGGGTGAAGTTCAGTGTCATCGCCTCGGTCCAGCGTTCCTCCGGCGCATCGATCGGCAGCACGCGGCTGCCGCCGGCGTTGTTGACCAGGATGTCGACCTTGCCCAGCTCGGCCAGCGTTGCATCGCGCAACATCTCGGCCGCGTCTTCCGACATCAGATCCTGGCGGATCAGCGCCGGCCGCCTTCCGCCAGCGGCGGCGATCTCGTCCGACAGCGAGTCCAACAGTTCAATGCGGCGTGCGACCGCGGCCACATGCACGCCCTCGGCGGCCAAGCCCTTCGCGATCGCGCGGCCGATGCCCATGCTGGCGCCCGTCACCAACGCGGTCTTGTCGTGCAGTTGCAGGTCCATCCTGTCGGTCCCTATCGTCCCTTGAATACCGGCTCGCGCTTCTCGATGAAGGCCCGCCGCGCCTCCTGCGCATCCTCGGTCTTCGACAGGAATACCGTCACGCCCTGTTCGAAGCGATAGCCGTCGCGCGCCGGCATGTGCATCGTCGTGTTCATCGACTGCTTGGCATAGCGCATGCCGATCGGGCTTTTCGATGCGATCTCCCGCGCCAGCTTCATCGCCTCCGGCATCAGTTGCTCCAGCTTCACGCAGCATTCCACCACGCCGGTGCGATACAGTTCGGCCGCTGGCACGCGCCAGCCGGTGTAGAACATCCGCCGCGCACGCGAATGGCCGAACAGCGCCTGCAGCATCGCCGCGCCGCCGGCCAGGCCGACATCGATCTCCGGCATGCCGAACTGTGCGTTCTCGGAACACAGGATGATGTCGCACGCCGCCACCAGCCCGGCGCCCGCACCCAGCGCCGGGCCGTTCACCGCGGCAATCACCGGCTTGGCGCATTCGTGGATGGCGTTGAAGCACTCGCGCGCCCCGCGGTTGAACTTCCAGTATTCGCCTGGCACGTCCGCGTTCGGCCGTTCTTTCATGTCGGCGCCGGCGGAGAACATCTTGCCCGTGCCGGTCAGGATCGCGACGCGAACATCTTCCCGATCGGTGAGCGAGTCGAAGACGCTTATCATCGCCTCGCGGAACGCGTGATTTTGCGCGTTCACCGGCGGCCGGTCCATGACCACCGTGGCGATGAAGTTCTCGACTGTCAGCTTGATGGCGCCGTCCATGCGCGTCCTCTGATCGGCTTTTCTTGTTGTGGGCGATATGCGGGTTTACGCTAGGCGAAGGGTCCAGCGCAGGCAAGGAAGCGTGCCGTGTCCATCTTCGATCATGATCTCGATCGCACGGCGGCCAACCATGTGCCGCTGTCGCCGGTTTCTTTCCTGGTCCGCGCCGCGCATGTCTACGGGCCGCGCGTGGCGGTGATCCATGGCGAGCGGCGCATCACCTATGCTTCGTTTCTGGACCGTTCCCGCCGCCTGGCCTGCGCGCTGGCCCGCGCCGGCGTCGGCAACGGCGACACGGTGGCGATCATGGCTCCCAACGTGCCCGAAATGCTGGAGGCGCATAACGGCGTGCCGATGCTGGGCGCCGTGCTGTGTCCGATGAACTTTCGGCTCGATGCCAGTTCGATCGCCTTCATCCTGCGCCATTCGGAAGCCAAGGTGCTGCTGACCGATCGCGAGTACAGCCCGGTCATCGCGCAGGCGCTCGCCGCGCTCGACCATCCGCCACTGGTGATCGACATCGATGACGCGCTGGCAGTTGGCGGCGAACGCCTCGGTGCGACGGACTACGAAGCGTTCATTGCCGATGCCGATCCCGCCTTCCCGGCGGGCCTGCCGGACGACGAATGGCAGGCGATCTCGCTGAACTACACCTCTGGGACAACCGGCAACCCGAAAGGCGTCGTGCTGCACCATCGCGGCGCCTACCTGAACGCCTGCGCCAATGCGCTGATGTTTGGGCTGTCGCCGCGCAGCGTCTATCTGTGGACGCTGCCGATGTTCCATTGCGACGGCTGGACCCACACCTGGGCCGTGACACTGGCGGGTGGCGTGCATGTGTGCCTGCGCCGTGTCGATCCCGCACCGGTCTTCGACGCGATCGCGCGGCACGGGGTCACCCACATGTGCGGCGCGCCGGTGGTGCTGGGCATGCTGATCCATGCACCGGCGACCGCACGCCGCGCCTTTCCGCAGCCGGTCCAGATCGCCACCGGCGGCGCTGCGCCACCGTCCGCCGTGATTGCGCAGATGGAGGCTATGGGTTTCGCCGTCACGCATCTCTACGGGCTGACGGAAAGCTTCGGTCCTTCGACCGTTTGCATGTGGCAGCCGGAACTCGATACGATGCCGATAGACACAAAGTCTGCCTTCATGGCGCGCCAGGGCGTCAACACCCCGATGCTGGAGGAAGCGACGGTACGCGATCCCGCGACCCTCGCGGCGGTGCCAACGGATGGCGCAACGATGGGCGAGCTGACGCTGCGCGGCAACACCGTGATGATGGGCTACCTGAAGAATCCCGAGGCCACGGCTGAAGCTTTCGCCGGCGGCTGGTTCCACACCGGCGATCTGGCGGTGCAGCACCCAGACGGCTATGTCGAGGTCAAGGACCGCAGCAAAGACATCATCATCTCCGGCGGCGAAAACATCAGCTCGCTGGAAATCGAGGAGGTACTGTACAAGCATCCGGCGGTCATGGAAGCCGCCGTCGTTGCGCAGACGGATGAACGCTGGGGAGAAACGCCACATGCGTTCGTGACGCTGAAGCCCGACGCGCCCGGCGTGACCGAGGCCGACATCATCGCGTGGTGCCGCGCGCGCCTCGCACACTACAAATGCCCGCGGCACGTGACGTTTGCGCCGTTGCCGAAGACCTCGACTGGGAAGATACAGAAGTTCGAGCTGCGGCAGAAGATGCGCGCGTCAATGGATAAGGCATAGCAGGTGGGTCCATGATCCTGGTCGGCCAATACAATTCACCCTTCGTCCGCCGGGTGGCGGTGTCGCTGCGCTTACTCGACTTCGCCTACGACCACGACACCCGCTCGGTTTTTGCGGATTTCGCCGAGATGCGCCGGGTCAACCCGCTTGGCCGTATCCCCTCGCTGGTGCTTGACGACGGCGAGACGCTGATCAACTCCGCGGCCATTCTGGACTGGCTCGACCAGTCCGTCGGTCCGGAAAGGGCACTCATTCCGGTAACGCAACACGAGCGCCGGCGGGTCCTGCAACGCATGGCACTGGCGACCGGGGCTATCGACAAGGCCGGCGCCGCAACGTACGAACGGCTGATCCGGCCTTCTGCCTATCGTTATCCGGAATGGATCGAACGCTGCCGCATTCAGGCGACGGGTGCGATTCATGCGCTCGCCGCCGAGGCCTGGCCGACGCCCACCCGCCTCGACCAGGCGTGGATCACCACCGCCTGCATGATCCGTTACGTTCGGATATCCGATCCTGATCTGCTGCCGCCTGGTCGTTATCCGGCGCTTGACGCGCTGTCCACGCACTGCGAAGCGCTGCCCGAGTTCAAGGCGACGTATCCCGCGGAATACGCCGTGCCGCGGAACGATTGAGCGGGCGGGTGTAGCCACGCGCGCTGGTCCGTGCGTGGATCGCCGGGTTAAGCCCCGTGGGCGTCAGGATAAGAGCCTGGTCGACTAAGACTCTCCCCCTCCCCTTGAGGGAGGGGGTTGGGGGGAGGGGTCCGCGTGGGATGAACCTCGGCATGACCCCGGTACCAACCCCTCCACCCAACCCCCTCCCTCAAGGGGAGGGGGAGAAATCTTCCTCGATCCAGACTTATCCTCTACTCCGCTGCCGCGCGCTGCACGGGGATGTCCGTCGAATACTTCAGATGCACCGGCGCGTTCGCCTCCCACGGATCCTTCAGCCCCAGCGTCTTGCCGTGTTCGCGCACCGCCGGCATCACGTCCTTCACCAGCAATTCGATACAGCGGCGACGGTCCTCCTTGGAGACCGTGCCGTCGTTGCCCCAGATGCCCATGATACCGGGCCGCGTCTGCTCGATCAGCGTCTTTAACTGCGGGATCACGGTGTCCGGTGTGCCGGCAATAATCATTGTGCTAGCGATCTGATCCTCGAATGTGGGACTGCCGCGCGGGTTCTTCGCCCGCCCCACCGCGAACTCCACGAAGGCGCGGCGGCCAGACGGCGAGAAATAGCCCGCCGGATTCGCCCACACCGGATGCGCCAGTCCAGTGAATTCGCCCTGCATCCACATGAACTGGCGCGCGTTCTGCAGCGCCTTCTCCATCGTGTCCTGCACATGCACGCGGATCAGGTAGCCGAAATTCTCCGGCCCCGCGGTGTAGCCGACCTCGGCGGCGGCCTTCGAATAGGTGTCCCAGATCACCTTGGTCGCATCGATCGCGGTGTTCAGCGCGATATACGGATAGCGCTGCTGCGCGGTCCAGATCACCGTCTCCTTCGACAGCACGCCCGGTATCCACACGCGCGGATACGGCTTCTGCAGCGGCACCGCCCAGGGGTTCACCACGCGGTGCTGGTAGTGCGTGCCCTCCCAGCGGAACGGGCCGGGCACCTCCCAGGTCTTCTGGATCAGGTCATGCGCCTCGATGAAGCGCTCGCGGTTGAACGCGGGGTTCACCCCGCTGGCCAACTGCTCCTGCCCGCCACCGCGCACAAAGCCCGAGACCAGCCGTCCTTTCGATACCATGTCGATCATCGCCAGCTCTTCGGCCAGCCGGATCGGGTTCTCCGCCAGCGGCAGCGGATTGCCCAGCAGCACGATCTTCGCCCGCTTGGTCACCGCGGCCAGGATCGAAGCAAACACGTTGCACTTTGCCTGCATGCAGAACGGCGCGTTGTGGTGCTCGTTCAGCATGATGCCGTCGACGCCCCACTCGTCGGCCAGGATATATTCTTCCAAATATTCGTTGTAGAGCCGACTGCCCTCGACCGGATCGAAGTTCGAGTTGGAGAAGGTCAGCGCGGTGGCGCCGTAGCGCAGCCCTTCGGCGGCGTCGTAGGCGCCCATCGGCTGCTCGGTGAAGTACATCAGATGCATGGCGGCCTCCCTCGATGGGATGTGACAGCGATCAGTTCGCGGTGACGAATGCCGTGACCAGCTTCGCCAATTCGTCCGGTTTTTCCATATCCACCCAGTGTCCGCAGGCGGGCACGATCTGCAACTGCGCGGACGGCAGCGCGTGAATGTAGGCGTCGGCCGCGCTGCGCGGCACGATCTTGTCGTCGTCGCCCCACACCACCAGCGCCGGCGCCTGCACGCCGCCCAGCAGATGCGGCAGGCCCAGGCAGTACATGTAGGGCTTCCACGCGGTACGGAAGCACATCTCGCGCGCGATGTCCCAGGCTTCGAGTTGATCGGTGCTGACGTTGCCGTAGACCCGCTCGAATGCGTTCGCGTCGTGGAACCCGGTGCGAGGATAGTCGATATACGAAACAATCGCCTGATCCGCGATGTCGCCTTCCGGTGGCTTGATGCCTGCCGCGCCCACCAGCACCAGGCGGCGGAACGCGGTCGGCGCCAGGCTCGCCATCTCCGCGGCGATCCAGCCGCCGAAACCCAATCCGACCAGCGACACCTCACGCGCGCCCAGCGTGGCCAGCAGCCATTGATGCATCGCCGCGATGTCGCGCGGGTTGCGCAGCCACTGCGGGCGTTCGGACTGGCCCCAGCCCGGATGGTGCGGTATCAGAACGTCGAAGCTTTGTGCCAGCGCTTCGTAGAACGGCAGGCGGTCCAGCGTGCCGATGTCGTGATGCAGCACCAGCAGCGTCGGGCCGCTGCCGCCGCGCGTCAGGTGCATCTTGGTGCCGGCGACCTGCACCGCGCTGTCAGTCCAGACGACACTCGTCATCCGCTTCCCCTTCCGCGCATCTCGTCTTCCCCGCAGGATACTCGTCAGTAGCCTGGCTTGTCCAATCGCCGCCGACGGTGCCGCAATCCGGGCTAGACCACCTACACGACATCATGCGGGCGCAGGCGGCATAAAGCTGCGTCCGTATCGGTCTCTATCTGCAACGTCGCGTGGCCGATACCGAAGCGGCGCTGCAGCTCCGCGTGCAGCTCGTGCAGACGGCGTTCGTCGGAAGCTGCATCGCCGCACACCAGATGCGCGGTCAGAGCGACATCTGTTGTCGACAGCGCCCAGATGTGCAGGTCGTGCACCTCGACCACGCCCGGCAGGCCGGCCAGGAAGTCGTGCACGTCGGCCCGCGCGACGCCGCCCGGTACTGCGTCCATCGCCAGGTCGATCGAGTCGCGTAACAGGCCCCAGGTGGCCACCGCAATCACCAGCGCGATCGCCAGGCTGGTCAGCGGGTCCAGCCACAACCACCCGGTCGCCCGCATCGCCAGCGCGGCAATCACGACGCCGGCCGAAACGACCGCGTCGGCCGCCAGATGCATGAACTGCGCGCGAACGTTCAAATCACTAGCGCGATCGCGCATGAACAGCAGCGCGGAGCCGCCATTGACCAGGATGCCCGCCGCGGCGACCGCCATCACGGTGACCGTCGCCACCGGCTCGGGCGTCAGCAGACGATGGATCGCCTCGACGCCGATCGCCCCCACGCCGATCAACAACACCGCTGCGTTGACCAGCGCCACCAGCACCGAGCTGCGGCCCCACCCATAGGTCCGGCGGGCACTCGGCGGCCGCCGTCCCAGCCAGGCCGCGCCCCACGCCAGCAGCAATGCCAGCACGTCGCCGAAATTGTGCGCGGCATCGGACAGCAGCGCCATGGAGTTGGCGGCCAGACCGAACGCCACCTCGGCGATCACGAACCCGCCATTCAGCGCCACGCCGATCGCAAAGGCGCGATCGTAGCGCGCCGGCGCATGATGGTGGCCATGCGCGTGCCCATGGGAATGCCCAGGGGACTGACCGCTGGAATGCCCAGGGGAGTGCCCCGGGGGACTATCATGCGCGTGATGATGGCCTGACATGCGAACCCGCCCGGCACCTGACGTGACAAGCCGCAGTGTGGACCACGCCCACCGCCGGTCACAAGCGCGCGCGGCCCCGTTGCCAAGGCCCAGGGTTTCGGTCAGGAACCCGGCATGGACACGCTGCAAGCCATCATCATCGCCATCGTGCAGGGCGCCACCGAGCTGTTCCCCGTCAGCAGCCTGGGTCACGCCGTCGTGCTGCCCGCGCTGCTGCACTGGAACCTTGACCAGCACGCGCCATCATTCCTGCCGTTCCTGGTGATGCTGCATCTCGGCACCGCCACGGCGCTGCTGGCCTATTTCTGGCGTGACTGGTGGGCCCTGGCGAAGGGCGTGCTCGGCCTCGGCGACGCCCATCAGGTGACCGAGGCGCGGCGCGTCTTCCAGCTGATCGTCATTGCCACTATCCCCGCGGTGATCGTCGGCTTCGTGCTGGAACATGTGTTCCGCGACCTGTTCGGCGCCCCCGCCGTCGCGGCAACGTTCCTGCTGGTTAACGGTGCACTGCTGCTGTTCGGCGAGCGGCTGCGCGCCCACACCCACCGCCCGCTGTCCAGCCTCAAGGCGCTGGACGCGCTGATCATCGGGGGGTGGCAATGCACCGCGCTGATCCCGGGCATCTCGCGTTCCGGCGCGACCATCGTGGGCGGCCTGCTGCGCGGTATCGATCACGAGGCGGCGGCGCATTTCTCCTTCCTGATCGCCACGCCGATCATCCTGGGCGCCACCGTGCTGGAAGTGCCGAAACTGCTGCACGCCAGCATTCCGGCCGGCACCTTCACTTTGGCTGCGCTGGCCGCAATCGTCGCCGGCGTCACCGCGCTGGGCAGCACCGCGTTCCTGATGCGCTACTTCCGTGCCCACGACACAATGGCGTTGAATCCGTTCGCCTATTACTGCGTGGTCATCGGCGCCGGGAGCCTGGCAGTGCTACTGCTTGTCCGCTGAGCTCGGCGCCGGCGGTGCGCTCAAGCTGTAGCGAGATCAGCGGCGCCAGGCCGGAGATTGCGGCGACCACCAGGAACGCCAGCGAGAAATCGCCGAGCAGTGGCTCCGGGCGGCCGTGGATCGCCAATGACGCCGCCAGCGCCGCGGCTGATACCGCGATGCCAAGGGTCAGGGCCATCTGCTGGAAGGTCGTATAGAAACTGGTCGCCACGCTCATTCGCGCCCGCGACACGTCGGCATAGGCGATCGTGTTGTAGGCCATGAACTGCAACGACTGGAAGAAGCCGCTGGCGATCAACAGCGCGTAGATCGTCGGCAGCGGCCAAGCCGGCCGGATCGTGGCGATCGCTGCCACCAGTGCGACAGCGATGGCGCCCACCCAGATCAGCACGCTGCGAAAGCCCAGCCGGCGCAGCAGCCCCGGCGCGCTGACGCGCATCGCCAAGGAGCCGATGGAGCTGGCGAAGGTGATCAACCCGCTCTGCGCCGCTGACATCCCGAAGCCAAGCTGCAGCATCATCGGCAGCAGGAACGGCTGCGCCCCGGCGCTGATCCGCGACAGCGAGCCGCAGATCACCGACAGGCGGAACGTGGCGATGCGCATGATGCGGAAATCCAGCACCGGTTCCGCGCAGTGCCTGGCGTGCCACGCATACAGCACCCAGGCTGCCACCCCCGCCGCAATCAGTCCGATGCCGACACCGGCGCCGACACCGCGGGTGACCATCTCGATGCCGAACAGGAGACAAGCCAGCGCCGTGCCGGACAGCGCCAGCCCGCGCACGTCGAAGCGCTGCGGCGACGGGTCGCGCATTTCCTCGATGTACAGGCTGCACAGCACGATGCCCGCCAGGCCGATCGGCACGTTGATGTAGAAGATCCAGTGCCATGACAGATAGGTGACGATGAACCCGCCCACCGGCGGGCCCAGGATAGGGCCGATCGTCGCCGGGATCATCAGCCAGGCCATGGCGCGCACCAGTTCGGCCTTCGAGACCACGCGCAGCAGGACCAGCCGGCCGACCGGGGACATCAGCGCGCCGCCGGCGCCTTGCACCATGCGCGCGGCCACCAGGAAGGGCAGGTTTTGCGCCTGGGCGCAGGCGATCGAACCGAGCGTGAACAGCGCGATCGCGCCGCGGAACACGGTGCGGGAGCCGAACCGGTCGGCCAGCCGTCCACTGGCGGGAATGAACATCGCGAGCGTCAGCAGGTAGGAGGTCAGCGCGATGTTCATGTGCAGCGGATCGGCGTTGAAGCTGTGCGCCATGGTGGGCAGCGCGGTGGCCAGCACGGTGCCGTCAAGCTGTTCCATGAACATCGCGCTGGCGACGATCAGCGAGACGACGCGCGGGCTGGCGCGGGGGTTGGCCGGTGTACTGGCCTGGGGATTGGCCTGGGGACTGGCCTGGGGCGGCTCGGTTGTTAGTTTTGGTGAAGGGCATTCGGGCGATACGAGCATCGCGCCAGCATCGCCGCTGCCGTGGTTCGGAGGAAGATGATCCCGCGCATGGCCGCCCATAGAACGACGCGGGCGTTTGCCGTTATGTCACTCGACCGCGCCCCAGTCTGGGCGCAATCGACAGTCTGGGCGCAATCGACAGT
>CAWGZJ010000029.1:0-29180 GCA_963826975.1 uncultured Alphaproteobacteria bacterium
CGGGTCGATGACGATCGGTGAGCCGCCGTCGCGCAACGCCAGCAGGAACGCTTTGGCTTCGTCCGTCGCGAGGTCGAGATGCGGTATCGTCCGAGCGGAATAATCCCCGGTCGGCTCGCCGGTGATCGAGATGGTCATGCTCGACCGGTTGATGGCGGGTACCTCGGGAATGCATCGGAATGTGAGGCTGCTGTTGCCGCTGCCGCGAATTTCGACCGGTCCTGGTGGTCGCGCTGGCGACAGTGGGGGCGCGGGCGGTGGGAGAGAAAACGGCAAAGGCTCGACAGGACGAGGCGCAACTGGGGATGCTGGGACAACCAGTGGTGCTGGTTCGCCAATTGGAAAATCGGGTATCGGTGCGCCGATCGGAGCGCCTCGGATGGGCTTGAGGGTCATGGCACAATGCCTCGCGGCGGTAGATCAGCAACGGGGTGTCATGGACTGTGACGGGCTACGCCGCCCAAAACAGGCCAACCAGTAGCCACGACGGTACCACTCCGGCTCCGAAGGTCCAGGCTGGTGTGGCGAACGAGAATTCTTTCGCGGGCAGTCCGTCACTGGTGTCCCTGCACAGAGTTTCCGACATATTGCCGGAGCGTTCTCCTTGGCTACGCGAATCGACAACCGCTCAGTCTTGGCCAGGAGGATCGGCCTGCTTCGGAAAGATCGCTTTGGGTGGAAAGCAGAAGGTCTGGTCCCTGGGGTCGGGATGTGCTAACATTACGTGTTCGTCGTCGAGTAGATTGGCCGATTGCGACCGGCTAAGTCGCAAAATCCGAGCTCTCGCTATTAACAACAGGGGAGTGCATGACATGGCGCGCTATTCTCAGCTCGGTCCGCTTTCGATCGAAGACCAAGCCGCTATCTGCAAACAGTTGGTTACATTCTTTGATCCTCTGAAAATTAACTCCTTCAAAAAGGAATTGAACCAACCGGTCCCAAAAGACATCACTCCATTATGCGTAATGGATTTCTTGGAATATCATAAGGCACGCGGCCGCGATTTGTGGCCCATCAGGTTACATGTGGAAGGATTGATTCGGAAATTGGTCTCATCTCAGTTGCTTACCTCTTTGGGCGGGGCTAGTCATGGCGAGCGCCTTTTCTGCATGATCGAGCTATCGAATCGTCAAAGGCAAGGCTGGTTATGGCTGGGGAGAGCGCTTACAAGCCCATTTATTGCGAACGAGATTGCCAAGGATATCGCCTATATCTCGGGGATGACCCGCCAAGATGACATCGCAGTTGGAACAGGTTTGCTTATATCATCGCGAGAAATACTCACATGTGCGCACGTTATAAATGATATTATAAATATTTCGGAAATAAAGGTGGGTGATAATGTCGCATTATTAGATCATACGACGGCGCATCCGCAAGTTGATGCCGGGATCATCTATCTGAAAGACGACATACTCCCCAAACTACCTGATCTAGCCTTTCGAAACGCCGCGATCCTGGAAGAAGTATTAATAGCCGGGTATCCGAGTGTACCAGGCAGCTTAGGGCCTGCTCTCACATTCCAGCGAGGAGAGATCTGTGGCCACATACCTGAGACCCAGGCGTCGTGGCCGATGGATCTGTTTAGCGCCATCGCGAGACCTGGCAACAGTGGCGGCCCTATCGTCGCTATGGACGGGCGGGTCGTTGGGATTGTTACGCGGAGTCTCGAGCGGCAGCGGGAGGAAGCCGACCCCATGGCGCCGATGCCTTTCTTCGCAGCGGTGCCTTCCAACGTGATCGCAAAGGCATTAGCCGAGTTGGGCAGCGGTGAGACCAGCCTCCCCTGGGAAGACTGGAGCTAGGATGGAGGTCGATGGCTCCGCGCTATCCCAGCATTCGGCGATCTCGTGGACCGGCGCCGTGTCCGCTTCTGAGTAGGGCTTGCCGAGCCTCGAGCGACCGCCATCGGCGCGGGCCTGCCAGTGTCGGGCGGAGCTGAACGACCGCATCTGGCTCAACTTATGGGCGGGACGATGGCCGGCTTGGGTCGGAGGACTAAACCGCTGTCGCGGCAAGCTGTCGCGGGTGGGGACAGTGGCACGGTAGCGTTACAGTAGGGGGATGGCGGTTTAGTCCTGCGGCCACTGGCCGACGTTGGGCGTTAACCGATGAATGTCTGGAATCCACCCGAAGCGGCGATAGCGGGGTCACTCGGGCCGAACCGCCGGCCCTCTGCACCAACGCAAACCGGCCCACGACCCAAATTCATCCTGCCATCCATGTCTTGGCGTCGTCTTGACGTCCTGGCGGTTCGACTGGCGGTTCCCGCCGCAACCGTGAACAAAGCACGTTCAGCCGCATTTCCACCTGCGATTGCCCGGGCGCGGTCATGACGGATGGGATCGCAGCGGCCGATCGGCTATGGTGGCCGCTGCGACCCCTCCCCCAACCTTGGTCCGCTTCGCGGCCCAAGCCCTCAAGGGGAGGGGGAGAAGTTCGTGCTTCGGTTGTGGTGCCGGCTTATTCCTGGAGGACTTGGCGGACGTGATCCGGCTTTCGATCCCGGCGCGGCAGGTCTTGTCGAAGCTCACCTTGCCGGTGCTGATCGCCGCATCGTTCGCCCTGCTGCTGGTGGGCAAGGCAGACACGCTGCTGGAGGAGCGTGCCCGCATGGCTCTCGGCGACTCGCTGGCGCCGATCTACGTCGTGCTGTCCGAACCGTTGGGCCGGGCGCGTGATGCCATCGGCGAAATCACCGATCTGTGGGACATGCGGGCCGAGAACACGCGGCTGCGGGATGAGAACGCGCGCCTGTTGCAATGGCAGGCGACGGCGCTGGCGCTGGATGCCGAAAACCGGCGGTTGAAGGCGGATCTGCACTGGGTGCCGGACCCGACCGCCGCGTTCGTGACCGCGCGCGTGGTGGCCGATGCGGGCGGGGTCTATGCGCGGGCGGTGCTGCTCGCACTCGGGCCGAACCATTTCATCCACCGCGGCGAGATCGCACTGGACCAGAGCGGCCTGGTGGGGCGGGTGACGGAAGTCGGCGCGCGGACCGCTCGGGTGCTGCTGATCACCGACCTGAACAGCCGAGTGCCGGTCATCCTGGAGCCGAGCGGCGGCCACGCAATCATGACCGGCACCAATGGGCCTCGGCCGCGGCTGCTTTATTGGTCCGACGGGGCGCCGCCGCGCGAGGGCGAGCGGGTGGTGACCTCGCCGGAAGCGGAGGCGTTTCCGGCCAACCTGCCGGTTGGCACGGTGCGATATAGCGGCGCGAACGTGCCGGAGGTGCAACCAGCGGCACTGCTCGATCGGCTGGAGGTGGTGCGCATTTTCGACTATGGGCTGAACGGCATGGCGCCACCCGAGGCGCCACATCCGCTCGCCGAGCGGCTGCGCTGAGGCGCCGCGATGGCGCGCGACGACCAGCTTCCCGGTATCCGGCCGCGGCCGTCGCTGCGCCGGCGGCTGGACATCATGTCGCGGCATAGCTTCCCGGCCACCAGCACGGTGCTGCTGATGCTGCTGTGCGGGGTGCCGCTGGGTATCGCGGACCAGGCGGTGCTGCTGCCGTCGGTGACGCTCGCCGCGGTGTTTTTCTGGTCGCTGTTTCGCCCCGCCGCGCTGCCGCCGGCAATTGTATTTGTGATTGGGTTGCTGCTGGATTTGCTGGGGTATTTGCCGATCGGTTGCGGTGTGCTGACGCTGCTGCTGGTGCACGGCCTGGCGCGGCGAGGACGGCGGACTCTGACGCAACAGGGCTTTGTGGTGGTGTGGCTGGCGTTCGTGTGCGTGGGAGCAGGTGCCGCGGGGCTGATTTGGATGCTGACCTCGGTGCTGGCGTTGCGGGTGATGCCGGTTGGGCCGGCGTTGTTTCAGGCTGTGCTGACCGGGGCGCTTTACCCGGCGCTGGCTGTGCTGCTGATCCGGGCGCACCGGACGATCGCTAATCCGGAGCGGGTCTGATGCCACCAACCACCCGCCACCACGAAAGCAAGGCCGGGGCTTTGCCCCGGACCCCACCAAGGGGCGCTGCCCCTTGGATCCCCGCCAAGGGCGGAGCCCTTGGAACCCGCCCGTTGTTTGGGGCGCGGGAGGGGGGACTGGGCCGGGCTGGGCGGATGCCACCGCACCGGCTGTTCGCCGGTGCGGTGGCATCCGCCCAGCCCGGCCCAGTCCCCCCTCCCGCGCCCCAAACAAAATGGATGGATCCTAAAGGCTATGCCTTTAGTGGGGGTCCAGGGGGCAAAGCCCCCTGGCGGGTTTCAGGGCAGAGCCCTGACCTTGCTTCGCTGCGCGTGTGGCTGGTGGCAGGAGCGCTGGGTGGTGAGGCGCGAGACTCGTCGGACCGGGGTGTTTACGCGCCGTGCGCTGCTGTTGATGGGCGGGCAGGTGGCGGTGCTGGGTGGGTTGGCGGCCAGGCTGTACCAGGTGCAGATCCTGGAGGGTGGCCGCTATGCCACGCTGGCCGAGGCAAATCGCGTCAGTCAGCGCGCGGTCGCGGCGCCGCGTGGGCGGATTCTGGATCGGTTCGGCACCACGGTTGCGGGCAACAAGCTGACCTGGCGCGCGGTGCTGATCGCCGAGCAGGCGCACGACGTCGACGCGACACTCGATACGTTCGGGCGCATTGTGCCGCTGGAGGATCGCGAGCGCGCGCGGATTCTGCGCGACGTGCGGCGGCATCGCCGATTCATTCCGGTGTTGGTGCGGGATTTCCTCGGCTGGGACGAAATGGCGCGCATCGAGGTGAACGCCACCGAGCTTCCCGGCATCATGATCGATGTCGGCACCACGCGGGTTTATCCGTTCGGCGAGCAGCTTTCGCACGTGGTTGGCTATGTCGCGCCACCGAACGAGCAGGATGTTGCGAACGACCCGCAGCTTGCGTTGCCCGGCATCCGCGTTGGTCGCGCCGGAATGGAGAAGCAGCACGACGTGGCGCTGCGCGGCCACGCCGGCGAGGTGCAGTTCGAGGTCAATGCCTATGGGCGGGTGATCCGCGAGCTCGACCGGCAGGAGGGGGTGCAGGGCGACGAGGTCGGCCTGACGATCGATACCCAGTTGCAACAGACGGTGCTGGGACATCTGGGCGATGAGAGTGCCAGCGCGGTGGTGCTGGACTGCACCAACGGCGAGGTGCTGGCGATGGCTAGCACGCCGTCGTTCGATCCGTCGCTGTTCAACTCGGGTGTTTCGCAGGCGCAATGGGTGGAGTGGACGAAGAACCGCCGCGCGCCGCTGATCAACAAGTCGGTGGCTGGGCTGTATGCGCCGGGATCGACGTTCAAGATGGCGGTGGCGATTGCCGCGCTGGAGGCGGGCACGCTGAAGTCGACCGATACGATCGAGTGTCCCGGCTTTCTCGATCTTGGCGACACGCGGTTCCACTGCTGGAAGAAATACGGCCACGGGTCACTGGATCTGCGGGGTGGGCTGAAGAACAGTTGCGACGTGTTCTTCTATGAGACGGCGCGGCGCACCGGCATCGATCGGATTGCCGCGGTGGCGCATCAATTCGGTCTGGGAATTGATTTGCCGAGTCGATCTGCCCGGGGGGCGGCCCGGGCTGATCCCGACGCGCGAATGGCGCATCGGGCAGGGCGGCCACTGGAACATCGGCGACACGGTCGTGAGCGGCATCGGCCAGGGCTACATCCAGGTGACGCCGCTGCAGCTTGCGACCTATGTCGCGCGGGTGGCGACCGGGCGCGCGGTGCAGCCGCATTTGACGCGCAACCTTGGCGGGGTGTTGCAGCGGGGCACTCGGGCCGCGGATTGGCCTGGGCTGGTCATGCCGGCGCGCGACCTGCAGATGGTGCGCGAGGGGATGTGGGCGGTGGTGAACGAGCAGGGCGGCACCGCACCGCAGGCTCGGCTGCCCGATCCGAAGGTGCAGCTTGCGGGCAAGACCGGGTCCTCGCAGGTGCGCCGGGTGTCGCGCGAGCAGCGCGAGGGCACCAATTTCGATAGCGCGAAGCTGCCGTGGGAGTTTCGCCCGCACGCGCTGTTCGTTGCGTTTGCGCCGTATGATGCGCCGCGTTATGCGGTCTCGGTGGTGATCGAGCACGGCAATGCCGGGGCCGCGGCGGCGGCGCCGGTGGCGCGCGACATCATGATCGACACGCTTGGGCGCGATCCGGCCAATCGGGCGCATCCGCCTGGTGCCGAGGTGGCGCAAGGACCGATGCCCGCGCCGATGCCTCCGGCGATGCCCCCGGGGACGCAAGGGTCGATGCGGGGACCGATGCCGTCTGGGGTGTCGGCCCTGAGCGCGCGGCCCGGCGGCACCCCGGGTGGCATCCCGGGCGGCGTCTCCGGTAGCGTCGCGAATGGCGCACCTGGGGCGGCGTCCGGGTTGGGCAGGCAGCGATGATGGACCGCAGGCTGATCCGCGAGGCCTCGTTCGACCTGGGCGGCAAGCTCTGGCAGGTGAGCTGGATCTATATGCTGCTGCTGTGCGCGCTGGCCGGCGTCGGCTACGTCGCGCTGTTCAGTGCCGGTGGGTCTCCGGAACCCTATGCGACGCGCCATGTAATGCGCTTTGCGATCGGCATCGGGATCATGCTGGCGATGGCGCTGATCGACATCCGCATGCTCGCGAAGCTGTCGTGGCCGGCGTATCTCGTTTCGTTGGCACTGCTGCTGGTGGTGGCGCGCTATGGCCATGTGGGCAAGGGCGCGCAGCGCTGGATCGAGTTCGGCGGTTTGCAGGTGCAGCCGTCCGAGTTGATGAAGCTGGCGCTGGTGATGGCGTTGGCGTCGTGGTTCCACCGCGCGTCGTGGGAGCGGATCGGCAATCCGCTGTTCCTGATCCCGCCGGTGCTCGCGGTGCTGGTGCCGGTGGGGCTGATCCTGAAGCAGCCGAACCTGGGCACCGCGGTGATCATCGGGGTGGTTGGGGCCGCGGTGTTCTTCGCCGCCGGCGTACGATGGTGGAAGTTCCTGCTGGTGGCGGCGCCGGTGCCGTTTCTGGCGCCGCTGGTGTTTGCCCACATGCACGACTACCAGCAGGCGCGGATCCTGACTTTCCTGCATCCGGAGCGGGATCCGCTGGGCGCCGGCTACAACATCATCCAGTCGAAGATCGCGCTGGGCTCGGGCGGGATGTGGGGGCAGGGATTCCTGCAGGGGACGCAGGGGCATCTGGATTTCCTGCCGGAGAAGCAGACCGATTTCATCTTCACCATGATCGGCGAGGAATTCGGCCTGGTCGGCGGCCTGGCGGTGATGGGGCTGCTGTGCCTGATCGTGATCGGCGGCATGGCGATCGCGCTGCGCTGCCGGCACCAGTATGGCCGGCTGCTGGCGCTGGGCATCGCGATGAATTTCTTCATGTATGTGTTTGTGAACATCGCGATGGTGATGGGGGTGATCCCGGTGGGTGGGGTGCCGCTGCCGCTGATCTCGCACGGCGGGTCGGCGATGTTCACCGTGATGATCGGGTTCGGATTGCTGATGTCGGTGCATGTGCACCGGGACGTGGTGTTCGGGCAGGCGGGTGAAGGGCGGTAGCGGGCGGGTGGGACCGGGTTGGGTGGTGCCGGGTTGGTGTTCGGCGGGCGGAGAGATTCTTGCGTGGGACGCGCGGACATGCGGGCACCGGTAAGGTTCGATTAACCCGGGGTTTCTAGGTTCGCTGCCCATGCGATGCGGTGCTCGGTAGGTCCGGGACGGCATCGACGTGCAGCGGGGTCACGTCGGCCCCCCGGACGTACGAACATCACACACACTGGAGAACCTGATGCTTGGCTTTGTCCGCTCGACGGCATCCCGTGAGGCAACTGCCACACTGAAGGCGCTCGACAAATCGCAGGCCATCATCGAGTTCCGCCTCGACGGCACGATCATCACCGCGAATGCCAACTTCCTGGATGCGCTCGGCTATACCTTGGCCGAGGTACAGGGAAAGCATCACGGCATGTTCGTGGAGCCCCGGTACCGCGAGAGCGCCGAGTACCGGCAGTTCTGGGAGCGGCTCAATCGTGGCGAGTACCAGGCGGCGCAGTTCAAGCGGATCGGCAAGGGCGGCCGGGAGGTGTGGATCGAGGCCACCTACAATCCGATCCTCGACGGCAACGGCAAACCGTTCAAGGTGGTGAAGTTTGCCACCGACGTGACACGGCAGAAGGCGGAATCCAGCGAACTTAAAGGGCAGGTCGAGGCGATCGACAAATCCCAGGCGGTGGTAAGCTTCGCGCTCGACGGCACGGTGCTGGCGGCCAACGACAAGTTCCTGGCGGCGCTCGGCTATACGCTGGCGGAGGTCAAGGGCAGGCACCACTCGATGTTCGTCGAACCTGCCTATCGAGAGAGCGCCGAGTACCGCGCCTTCTGGGCAGCACTGAACCGCGGCGAGTACCAGGCGGGGCAGTTCAAGCGGATCGGCAAGGGCGGCCGAGAGGTGTGGATCGAGGCCAGCTATAATCCGATCCTCGATCCCAACGGCAAACCGTTCAAGGTGGTGAAGTTTGCCACCAACATCACCGCGCAGATCGAGACCCTGGACAGCCTGAAGCAGTTGATCGACCGGAATTTTGGCGAGATCGATCGGGCGATCGAGCGAACGTCCGGTCAGGCCGGGCTGGCCACCGGCGCGGTGCAGACGGCCAGCGGGACCGTCCAGACGCTGGCGGCGAGCGCCGAGGAACTGGCGAGTTCGGTGCGCGAGATCGCCAACATGATGGTGCAGTCGAAGACGGCGACGGACGCCGCCGCGGGCCAGGCTGCGAGCGCGGGGCAGGCGACGGAGCGCCTGGTCGAGACCTCGTCGGCGATGGGGGGGATTATCGCGGTGATCCGCAATATCGCCGGACAGATCAATCTGCTCGCGCTGAATGCCACGATCGAGTCCGCGCGGGCCGGCGAGGCCGGCAAAGGCTTCGCGGTGGTTGCCGGCGAGGTGAAGAGCCTGGCTCGGCAGGCGGCCGACGCGACGAACAAGATCGCCACCGAGATCGAGCGGCTGCAGGTCGTGTCGGGCGAGGTTGTGGCGGCGCTGGGCACGATCAACAAATCGATCGACGCGATCCGCGAGTTCGCCGCCGGCACCGCGAGCGCCGTCGAGGAGCAGAGCGTGGTGACGCAGCAGATGTCGTCCGGCATGCAGACCACCGCCGCCACCGTGGTGGCGATCAACGACAATATGACGGAAATCTCTGCCGCGGTGGCGCAGGTTGCCGACGCCCTTGGCAACACGCGGAAGGCGGCGGCGGTACTGGCGCGGTAGTGGGTGCGGGGTTGGGCCGATCGGTCCGACCCGGGGATCAGGGGCGGGTGGGCGCGCTAGTGTGGGCGCCCGTGCCGCGATGCGCTGCTGGTCGGTCGAGACGCGTGGGTAGCGGCAAGTGCCGCCGGTATTGCGAGCATCCGTTCCACGCGGGAAAGCGTTAGGTTTTCATATACCCGATGCTTGCGGGAATCTGTGGTCTGCCTCGTGTCCGCAAGCAAGCATCACCACAGAGACACAGAGGCACAGAGAAGAAACGCCGCGTGATCAACTTGATATTCTTTTCTGCAACTCGGTGCCTCTGTGGTGATGCTTTATTGCAAATAGTTATCAAAGACACGGTTTTCCACGAGCGAATGGTATAGCAGGTGGCGAAAGGGCTGTCCGCAGGCCTGTACCACGTCGTGGGCCGTGGCCGGCCCCGAGACAGGCTCCCGACGATCAAGGCTCTGCGGCGTGCATGCAGTGTTGTCTGGGCGTGGGGCTGGAGCACTATGCACTATGACGATGCGTGTATTGCGCTCGATCTGCGGCAAGCAAGCAAGTTTATTAACACGGAGAAGCAGGGAGGAGGCACGGAGAACACGGAGGAGCAAGGATTTTGGCGCTTCGCGCGGTGTTCGTTCAAACACCGCGTGAAGGTAACTGCTCACCTCCCCCCTCCACACCATGCACCTCGGGCGATTTTGATGGCTGTGGGTGAGTTTGCGACCCTTCCGACGTCATTCCTTCCGGTACAAACTTGTCGGCAGGGCCTCGCGACTGGGGAGGTTAGGTGACAAATTGCGTAGCGAAGGGAAGAAGAAGTTTTTAACGCAAATAACGCAAATAACGCAAATAACGCAAATAAGTGCAAATGTGGGTAGCCTCGTCTCGTTCTGGACATCGCGGACACCTCCAATGCAAATCGTCCGGCGTCTACGAAACCGGGTCAACTTCATGCCTTCGGCGGAGCGCACCCGGAAATTGCCGGGTTCGCTCGCCGTCCGTGCGACCGCTGGCCTATTTGCGTTAAAAACCTTCTTCTTCCCTTCACTACATGATTGCTCACCCACCCCCCCCTCCACGCGCAAGGCCCTACGGATGAGTTTGTACCTGAAGGTCGGCGTGCGATTTCTTCGCGATCTCTCCGCATAACGCTTACAGCGTCCTTTTTGTGCACTCCGTATTGCTTATCGTTGCTTGTATATTTGCTACTGCCGTGGCACGGAAGTATTGACCTCTTGCTTCTGCTTTGGGTCCAGTGCGGGACTAGTCCGTGCGTCCGACATTGCAACCCGTCAATACTTCCGTAGTCGGCTGTTGGCGGCATCGCGAAGGAAGAATTTTAGCGCAGATAAAGAAGACGATGCACGCAAAACACGCAGATGGCGCCAGCCTGAATGAGCCTTCGGGGGACGCGATCAGCTGCGCGTTCACCGGGCACAATGCGTTTGGCGCCAGCGTACACGACGCGAAATCAAACGCGTAACCTCAGGCCCTGCGAACCACGCCGAATCATCTGCGTGTTTTGCGTGCATCGTCTTCTTCATCTGCGTTAAAATTCTTGCTTGCCTTGCGGCGCCACAGGGTTTGCATCGGGGATCGCGAACCGACGCTATTGCCGCTACCCCCAACCGCGGCGCGGAACGGTTCAATCGGTCGGATCGTCGTGCTGGGTACCAGACCACTTGATTGGCGCCGCAAGATTTGTGTTGGCGGCGGCCCGACTGACGCACTGCACCGAACACAATCACGCTCCGATGTTAGATATAATACTGGACTTGTTTTCCTATCCATGCTACGCGAGCCGGTTGAACTTTCAACCCCTAGGAGACCGCGCTCGTGTCCACTGCCGACCCCGACCCCACCGCCGCACCGGCCAGGCCGCCCTACGTCATCCCGCCGCAGGACTTGCGTGACATGGTGCTGACGCTGCCCCGCCCGCCCGCCGACGCGCCCGAGACCGCCTGGCAGGAGGTGGTGCAGGCCGGCCTCAACAGGCTCGAGGCGCTCGACCCGCGCGATGCGCTGCAGACGATGCTGGCGGTGACGGTGATCGCCACCCAGGCCGGGGCCGTCGACGCCTGCCGGCTGGCGTTCGCCCCGGATGCCTCGGCCGTGCAGGCGCTGCGCCAGCGGGCCAGCGCTGCGGCGCTGCTGCGCGTGATGGCCGGGGCGCTGCGGTCGCTGAAGCAGCTTCGGTTGCAGCCGGCGGCGCCGGCGCGCGACTGGGGCGACGCCGCGGCGGCGCTGGCGGGGGTGATGCGGGAGGCGCCGGCGCGGCCGGCCGAGGCGGCGCGCGGGGCGAAGGCGGCGGTGGAGGACGAGCCGGCGGAGATCATCCGCTGGATCGACGAGATCGACGACGCGGAGATGAACGAGGAGATCGAGCGGTTGCGGCGCGAGGCGGCAGGCGAGCCTCCGTTGCCGGTGAAGCCGGGGCCTCGGCGGATCTACAAGTACAAAGAGGGTGATTATGCGCGGACCTGGGTGCCCGATGAGCGGGCGGCGCGGAAGTACCCGGGGTGGGAGAACATGACCAAGCCGGAGCGGCGGGAGTTCTTTGGCTATACGTATACCGGGCCGGTGGCGCCGTTGGAGATGCTGACGCCGGCTTCGCGGGCTGCGGCCGCGGCCGGGGAGGAGTGAGGGGGCGGGCGGACCGTCGTCTCGGTTGGGGTTGGGTCCTCCGCGGCTGTGCGCGGGCCGGGCGACGGGCCATTGGCGGTGGTGCGGTGGTTTGCCGAGGCAGGCAAGGATTCTTGCCGCCGATGAACGCCGATGAACGCCGATCATCCGAGCGGGCTGCGGGCTGGTGCCGGCCCAGTGGCGCCACGGCATCCGCCGTTTGCGGTATTTGCGGTTCCGATTCCTGCCGCTCGCTATCGGAGCACGGAAGGGCAGAATGGCGCTTCGCGCGGAGCGCCGGCACCGGCGGATTTCCGCGTCGGCCGTGGTGCGGTCCCACAGGGGCGAGCGGCCGACTTGGGGGGCTGGCTGCGCCGAGTAGGCGCCGGTTGCAGGGGGCGCGGCGTGCTTTTCGCGAAATTACGCAACAACCCTGGCCCCCGCCGGGCAGGCTCCTCTCGTCGGGTTCGGCACGGGCGGGGGCACGACCCGGCGGAAGGACAGGCACAGGTCGCGGCGGATTTGGATTTTGCGAAATTGCGCAACGACCCTCCCGCCGGGTTCGGTACGGGCGGGGGCACGACCCGGGGAAGGACAGGCACAGGTCGTGGCGGACGTGGTTTTTGCGAAATCGCGCAACGACCCTCCCGCCGGCGCAGGCTCCTCTCGCCGGGTTCGGCACGGGTGGGGGCACGACCCGGGGAAGGACGGGCACAGGTCGTGGCGGACGTGGTTTTTGCGAAATCGCGCAACAACCCTCCCGCCGGGGCAGGCTCCTGCCGTTGGGCTCGCTCCGGACGGGGTCACCGCCCCGGGGAACGACGGGCGCAGGTCGCAGAGGACGTGATTTTTGCGAAATCGCGCAACGACCCTACCGCCGGGGCAGGCTCCTGCCGCTGGGCTCGCTCCGGACGGGGGCACGACCCGGGGAAGCACAGGCACAGGCCGCGGCGGACGTGGTTTTTGCGAAATTGCGCAACGACCCCCTGGGTCAAGCGCCCGAGGGCATACCTCGGGTCGAGCGCCCGAGAGCATGCCATCGGTCGAGTGCCCCGAAGACACGCCAGGTGCAACAGTCCGTCGCCGGGCTGCGGCCGGGGGCCGCCAGCCGCGGTCGGGATGGGTCGCGGTGGCGCCGGCGGGGGCGGATGGCCGGCTCGGGATCGGCCATGGTGGTGAGGGCGGAGGCGGCGGTAGGCGTGGTTTTCGAGAAATGCGCAACGACCCCCGGGTCGAGCGACCGAGGGCGTGCCCCATGCAACAGTCTGCTTCACAGAGCATGCCGGCCGCCATCGCGGCGCGAGCGGAGGTGGCGATCGGCGGGGTTTTCGCGAAACGCGCAACGACCCCCCGGGGTCAAGCGACCGAGGGCGTGCCCTCGGTCGAGTGTCCCGAGGACACGCCCGGTGCAACAGTCCGCCGCCGGGACGCGGCCCCGGGGGGCACCAACTACGGTCGGGATGGGTCACGGCATCGGCGGAGGGTGGCCGGCTCGGGGTCGGCCATGGCGGTGAGGGCGGTGGCGGCGGGCGTGGTTTTTTTGCGAAACCCGCAACGACCCTCGGGTCAAGCGCTCGCGGGCACGCCCCATGCAACGGTCGGCCATCGGCGAGCGGCGCGGCGGGCGGGCGCCCAGGTGATACAGCCGGCTGGCGTGGCTGTGCAGGCCGGCCGCAATCTCGCGCAGGCTCGAAGTACCCGGCGAACTGCTTGTAGAGCATCGCAACCAGATGGCTCTTGTCCCTAAAGCCGCGCGCGTGCACCCGCGTCGCGTGCTGCTCGACCGCTGCGTTGAAGGCGTCCCAAGGCACCAGCTTCAGCGTCGAATGGAATACGCTATTGTCGTGCGGCAGGGCATTGACCTCCTCATGGCCGGTGACGTCGCCAAACGTCGGACCCGGAGTGAAATCAATGTCGTGCGCTTTGAACAGCAAAAACCCTGCCGGACAGCCGTGGGTCGGGCCCGGCCATGACCGGTTGTTGGACGGGGAGGTCAGTGCGGACGGCACACCCTCACCCGAATCGCTGTGCGATCCGACCCCCGGATCAAGCGTCCGGGGGCAAGCCTTGGTCCGCTCTTCGCGGCCCAAGGCCGCAAGCGGGCGAGACGAAGAAAGCGGGCTTCCCGGTGGGCTGCCCAGTGGGCTTCCCCTGGCCGGACGCGGACTTGCCCTGGCCGGCGCCAGCACCCATTGTTGCAGCATGACGAAGGTGGCCGCCTTGCCGCAGCGCGCCGTGCTGGTGATCGAAGGGGAGGACCGCGCGACGTTCCTCCAGGGCCTGGTCTCCAACGACGTCGCGGCCGCCGTGCCGGGCAGCGCGATCTGGACAGCGCTGCTGACGCCGCAGGGCAAGTGGCTGGCGGACTTCTTCATCGTCGTCGACGGGGACCGCCTGCTGCTCGACTGCGAGCGCGCTCAGGCGCCGATGGTGCTGCAACGGCTTACCCGGTTCCGCCTGCGCTCCAAGGTGACGCTGGGCGTTGCGGAGGCGTTGCAGGTGTACGCCGCATGGGACGGCGTGCCCGAGGTGGATGCGCTGGCGGTCCCGGATCCTCGCCTGCCCGAAGCCGGCTGGCGCCTGCTGTCGGCTGTGCCGCTGGTCACCACGGCATCCGCGGCCGATTGGGATCGGCACCGCCTGGCGCTCGGGCTGCCCGACGGTTCACGCGACCTGGAGGCGGAGAAGACCGTGTTGCTGGAGGCGGGCTTCGATGAGCTGCACGGTGTCTCCTGGTCGAAGGGCTGCTACATGGGCCAGGAGCTCACCGCGCGGACCAAATACCGGGGTCTGATCAAGCGCCGCCTGGTTCCGGTTGCGGTGGAAGGCCCGCTCCCGGCGCCGGGCACGCCGGTGCTGTCCGATACGATCGAGATCGGCACGATGCGCTCCGGGCAGGATCAGATCGGCCTGGCGGTGTTGCGGCTGGACAAGCTCGGTGCCGCATTGGTCTGCGGTGGCGCGACGCTGACGCCCAGGTTGCCCGCTTGGCTGCGGCAGGCCAATGAGCTGCCGCATGACTGAGGCGCACATGCCGGGGCCATTGCGCGTGGTGAATGCAATGCTCGGCCGTGGCCTGGGCGGCCTTGAGCAGACGCTGCTCGACTACGGCGATGCGCTGACCCTTGCGGGCCACGAGGTGCACGCGGTGATCCACCCGGATGCCGCGATACGCGGGGCGCTGGAGGCGCGCGGTGCGACATGGCATCCGCTGCCCCATCTGGGTGCGTGGGACCCGTTTGCGGTCGGGCGGTTGCGCGAATTGCTGCGAAGGCTGCGGCCGGACGCCAGTTTCGCTCACGGCAACCGCGCCGTGGGATTGCTTTCGCGCGCTGGGGCAGGGCCACTGATCGGGGTGCTGCAGAACTACAAGATGCACTGCGGCGGGCTGACCGCGGCGTGCCATCCGACGCAGGACCTGAAGCGCTATGCGCGCGGCCAGGGGGTCGCGGACGAGGATTTGTACCACATCCCCAACATGGTGCGCGTGCCTGCCGTGCCGCCGCGGCGCGGGATGCACGCTCCACCGGTCATTGGCGCGATGGGACGCCTGGTGGCCAAGAAGGGCTTCGATGTGTTCATTTCGGCGCTGGGCCGGTTGGCCGCACAGGGCACGGCATTCCGCGCGGTGCTCGCTGGCGACGGTGAGGACGTCGCGGCGCTTCGGCGCCTTGCGGCCGAGAGTGGACTCGTGCAGGTTTTGTCGTTCCCGGGCTGGGTCGACGACAAGCAGACGTTTTTTGACGGCATCGACATGTTCTGCCTACCGTCGCACCATGAGCCGTTTGGTATTGTCCTGCTCGAGGCGATGGCGCAGGCGTTGCCAGTCGTTACGACCGCCAGCGAAGGCCCCTCGGAGATCGTCCGCGATGGTGTGGACGCGATCATTGTCGCGACAGCAGACCCGGATGCGTTGGCCGACGGGCTGCGGCTGCTGCTCGCCGATCAGGATCGTGCCGCTCGGCTGGGAGCCAGCGCCTATCGGTTGGTGCGGGACAGCTACGATCTGCCTCAGGTCGCTGGGCGCCTCGATCAGGCGCTGCGCCGCATCGTGGGATCAGCCGCTGCGCGTGGCGGGCGCGATGTCCATGCGCCGGCGTGAGGCGGCGTCATGAGCGGCACGCAGTCGGTCGACTGGGAGGAACGCTTCCGCGAGGGCACCACCCGTTGGGAGCGCCCGGCGCTGCATCCGGCCTTCGTTGATTGGAAGGAAAGTGGGATGCTGGCGCCGTGCAGTATCCTGGTGCCGGGCGCCGGCCGCAGCACCGAGCCGTTGGCGCTGGCGGAGGCGGGGTTCGCCGTTACCGTCGTCGATGCAGCGCCGACGGCCGTGGCGACCCAGCGGGCGCGACTGGAACGGGTGCACATGAAGGCGCAGGTCGAGCTGGCCGACCTGTTCGCCTGGCAGCCGCCGGCGCCGTTCGATGCGGTTTACGACCAGGCCTGCCTGTGCGCGCTGCCGCCGCGACTGTGGCCGGACTACGCGGCGCGGCTGCATGAGTGGCTGCGCCCGGGTGGGCTTCTATTCATTCTGTTGATGCAAACGGGCAAGGACGGCGGGCCGCCGTTCCATTGCGACGTGGCGTCCATGCGCACGCTGTTCGACGCCATGCACTGGGAGTGGCCCGCTGCGTTGTCTGCAATACTGCCGCATCCTTCCGGTGTCGGCGAAGAACAGCCGGTGGTGCTGTCACGACGTTGACGATGGGGCGTTGATGATGGGGCGCTGATGCCCAATCGCGTGTCAGGCGAGGGCGGCTTCGCGCGGGATTGCCGGATCGTTCCCCAGGGGTAATATTGCGTCACGCGAGGGCGGTTTCCTGCGCGCGTTCCTTGACGAACAGCACGGCGATGCCACTTACCAGTGCAGCGGCCATCACGTAGTAGCTCGGCGCCAGCGGATCGCCGGTCCAGTGCACTAACGAGGTGGCGATATATGGCGCGAAGCCGCCAAAGATCGCGACGGCGAAGCCGTAACTAACGGACAGCGCGGTGTAGCGCACATTGGTCGGAAACATCTCCGACAGTATTGTGGAGATCACCCCGGTATATAGTGTCAACACCATTTGCGCGGTGGCCTGCACCACCAGCAATCCCCAGAAATTCGGATAGGTTTGCAGGAACCGGAACAGCGGATAGGCCATCACGAAGGCCAGTCACAGTACACGCGAACAGCATCGGTTTGCGGCCGGTCCGATCCGAGTAGTGCCCCACAATCGGCGTCAGCAGAAGGTACAGTACGCCTGCCAGGGACGTGGACCACAAGGCGTGGCTAAGGTCGATCTTCAGCGTCTGCGACGCGAAGCTCGGCAGGAACACCAGGAACACGTAGTTGATGACGCAGCCGATGATGGACAGTCCGAACGCCGCCAGAAACACCCAGCCATGCGTGGTGAACGCTTCGGCGAGTGGCATGCGGGTCAGCGACCTTGTTGCCTCGGCGCGCCGGAAGGCGGGGGTCTCGGCGACGCGGGTGCGCAGGTAATAGCCCACCGGGCCGAGGACGAAGCCGATCAGGAACGGGATACGCCACCCCCAGGCGAAGAAGCTCTCCGACGACAGCGTGGAGGTGAGGATCGCGGCGGAGAACGTCGCGCCCATCGCACCAATAGCGGTCGCCGCCTGCTGCAGGCTGCCGATCAGACCGCGGCGGCCTTCGGGTGCATGCTCCACCAGGAATGCCGCGGCGCCACCCCACTCGCCACCGGTGGAAAAGCCTTGCAGCATGCGGCATATCACCAGCAGGAACGCGCCCCACACGCCGATCAGGGCATAGGACGGGATCAGGCCGGTGCAGCCGGTGGCGAAGGCCATCAGTCCGACGGTGATCACCAGCGCCTTGCGGCGGCCGAAGCGGTCGCCGTACCAGCCGATCACCATTGCGCCTACCGGCCGCATCAGGAAGCCGACGGCAAAGGTGGCGAAGCTGGCGAGCAGCGAGGCGATCGGATCGGCCGATGGGAAGAACGCGCGGCCGATCGCGACGGCGAAGAAGCCGTAGATGACGAAGTCGAAGATCTCGAAGACCTGGCCGATCGCACAGGCAACGACGGCACGGCGTATCGTGGCCGCGTCCTCGGCTGGTGGTGGGTGTGCCCCCGGGGCCGACAGCGGCGGCGCGACAGTTCGTTGCATGTTGTGCCCCTATGGCCGATCGGTCGTTGCCCGGCCGGTTGTTGTGCCCGCGGCAACTATAGGGCGCGGTTGCGGCGGGGTGAAAGGCGGCTTGTGTTGGTTTGGGGGGTTAGCGTTGCGGATTGGATAGCGATCGGTCGGGACGGCACTCACCGGCCGGGGCAGCGCTCATGGGCGTCGGGATAAGGGGCGGACTGGGGCAAAACATTCTCCCCCTCCCCTTGCGGGCTTGGGCCGCGAAGCGGACCAAGGTTGGGGGGAGGGGTCGGTGCGCGCGAGAAGCTCAGGTGCGATACTGGCACCAACCCCTCCCCCCAACCCCCTCCCTCAAGGGGAGGGGGAGAGTCTTTCTCCATCCAGGCTTATCCTACAACGTCTTAAACCGGCAGCAGGCTGATGAGTTGCTTGCCATGGTCGGCACAGGCAAGGCAGAAATTCGCCAGCGCGTAGATCGCCACACCCTTCGTGCCAACACCGCCGGCCGTCTCGGTTGTGCCGAGCCAGCTATCCTCGGCCTTCAGCTTCTTCACCGCCTTCATCGCCGCCGCCGCAAAGCGCGCGCACTGCTTCGTCTTCTTGTGCAGCTCGCTGATTTCCTCGAACAGCTTGGTGACCGTCTTGTTCGTCCGGCGGTTGAGGTTGATCTGCTCGGTGGCTAGCATGCGGTCAGGCAGGCCGGTCAGGCTCTTGGTGATCCGCTCGATCTTGCCTGACAGCTCATCCGCCTTGCTTTCAAGCTTTGAGGTCAGCCCGCTGAACTGAACGCAACGCGCCTCGATGGCGCTGGCCGACTTGATCATGTCCTTGGTGACCGGCAGCGCAGCCGCCAGCACCTCCTTGCCAACCTGCTTTGCCTTCGAAGCCTTCTGGCCCTCGCCCTTTGCCTTCGCCTTGTCGCGCTGCTTGTTCAGGTCGTCGACATGCAGGATGTCGTCCACCAGCTTTGTGTAGACGGTGTCGATTTCCTCGGCCCAGGTCTTGATCGCCTTGCCGACCTCCGCGATGCCCTTGCAGGCGGCGATGATGTTCATCCAGCCCGTTCCGAAGCTCAGTACCACCGATGCCACGGCCACGCCGACCCCGATGCTGCCCAGTACGATCTTCGTGGCACTCTTCACACGGAAGTCCTTGAGATCCTTCTTGCGCGCCAGATAGGCGCTCCAGGCCGCCTGGAGTGCCAGGTTGATCCGGTCCTCGACAATGCGCCCGTAGTAGGCGAGCACCTCGTTCGCCTCCTTCGTCTTCGCCGCCAGGATGGTGGGGTCCTTCTTGATGCTGGCATCGACGGCGGCGATGGTGTCGTGGAAGTCCTTGCGGACCTTCTCGAGTGCCTCGAGCGCGGCGTCGCCGAGTTCCCCGGCGCGGAGACCGGCCTGGCCGGTGTCGATCAGCTCCTTGAAGACCTTGTCGACCTCGATCTCCACCGTCACCAGGATGGGGTCCACCTTCAGGAATACCGGCTTGACGCCGGCGGCAAGGTCGAAGGTGCGAAGCCGGTAGCCGGAGACCATCTGCCCGGTTGGCCTCGGCGGCTGGGCGGCCTGCTCGACCTCCTGCCAGATCTTGTCGATCTGTTTGAGCAGGGCCTGCTGTGCCTTCTGCCCGATCTTCGATGTCGTCTTTTTCAGCGCGGCCTGGATTTCGGTTTCGTATTCGGTCTTGGCGCGCAGCACAGCCGGCATGCACGCCATACGCTTTTCGAACGTCGGGGCGCCGTCGAAGGATTTCAGCGAGGGGCCAAAGTCCCTGCCCTGGCTTAGCAGCATCGAGATTTCCGGGGGAACTTCGCGCGCGTTCTTGATGAACGCGTCTTTCACCGTGGTCCATTGCGCCTGGAAGTTTGTCGGCATCAATTCCTCCGGAAAAAGGCAGGGACCCAGCCAATTGGACCATGAACGGTTGATGGATCATGAATTATTGCATGGCGGCTTCGGTGTGATGGCGCGGAGAGGGTGGCTACGGCGTGGCGGGATTGGCCTTCGGCGGGCGGCGGATTCGCGTCTTGGGTGGCCATCGCGCATTCTCATGGCACAGTCATGACCGCCCGGCCACCCACGACTGTCTTTGTTGCGAGCGGCAAAGTCGTGGGTGGCCGGGCCTGATCCCCGGGTCAAGCGCCCGGGACGGTCATGACACGGAATGTTACGACCGATCCCCGGTCAATTCGGTTATTCCGCCTCAGCCCCTTTGGGGGTCCCGGTCGAGGGCAGCCGCATAGATCGCGGCACCGCATCCGGAACCTGGGTCGCGGGCGCAAGAATCTCGCTTATTGCAACGATGATGCGAACTTTCGAGCTGATACTAGCGGCCGAAAGTCTTGACGTACGCTACCCACCCCCGTCCCGGCCGGCGCAGGCCGGCATCCACGATTTCACCGGTCGCACGAAAGGAAGTCGTGTATGGCCGGCCTTCGCCACTGTTGTCCGGCATGTCAGTTGCATATCGGCAACTGGAGCTGATTTGCGGGTCCGAGAGGCTTTGGTGGTGGCGGGTGCCGCGGATCGAGCAACTCGCTGATTGCGCGCCGGACGAACAGATGGGTGCGCACGATCAGCAAGACCAATGCCGCGGCATAGGTTTGCGGCTGCGCCGCTTGCAGCATGCGGACCAGCAAATAAGCGATGAACGCCACGGCGATCTGGCTGCGGATCGCATTCTCGCTGCTGCCCATGAACCGGCTGATCTTCAGGTTCTGCTTGATCCACTTAAAGAACAGCTCGATCTGCCAGCGCTCCTTGTAGAGAGCGGCAATCTCCTCGGCCGGGCTGCTCAGGTCGTTGGTGAACAGCCGCAGCACCTTGCCGGTGTCGATGCGGATCGTCACCGCACGGCCGGTTTGACTGAACGGATTGCGTCGGCTGAAGCAGAGCCGAACCGGCAGCAGGCCCACCTGGTCGGACAGCACGACCCCGCCTGGAGCGACCGGGCGCGACTGCGCCTCGCGCAGCGGCGTGTTGGTCTTCAGCCGGGTGACGAAGGTGCAGCCGGCGGCTGCCAGCCCCGCCCACCAGGCGAAGTCGTAGTAGCCGAGATCGAACACATAGGTGGCACCCGGCTCGATCGGCAGCAGGTCCTTGGCGGCGGTGATGTCGTTGATGCGGGCAGGGGTGATGTCGAAATAGACCGGCTTCTGCGCGGCCGGGTCATAGACCACGTGCAGCTTGGCGGCCACGGTGCCTTTGTGCAGTCCGAGCCAGTGCTGCATGCGCTGACCGACGTTGAGCTGGGTGGCATCGATCAGCCGAACGGCGGCCTTGATCACACGTCGCAGGGTGCGGCTGAGCTGGCCGATCAGTTCCCGCAGCAGATCGAAGAACAGCTCCGCCGGTCTCGCCCGCACCGCATCGGAGAGAGTGGAACGGGCCGGCGCCTTGCCGCCGAGCAAGCGCAGCGCGCCGGAGTTCGGCGCCAGCGCCGCGATCACCGGACGCAGCCCCTGATGGCCGCCGAGGCTGCCAGCCAGCATGGCGAGGAACTGTTGGCGGCTGGTGAACCCGCGCTGGTCGTCGTCAGTGCCGTGCTGGCGGACATGATGCTCGAAGCGGTGCCAGGGAAACTGCTGGACGATTTGTTCGAACACGGTAGCTTTGTGGCGCATGGCATTGGCTCTCGCTGCGGTGGATAACGTTGGCGAACGTCTCCTTCGCAGTAAAATCAATGCCGTGCGCGAGTACAAGCATAAAATGTGCCGGACAGTAGTGGCGAAGGCCGGCCATGACGGGGAGAGTCGGGACTTTCGGCCGCTGGTATGAGAGGTCTCGGTCCAAACGGCAGTAGCCGCCCAGAACGGCGAAATTCTCCGCACATGGAGTGGTGCGACGGGCTGGGACCTCATCGGCCTCGTCCCACGCGGCGTGGTGCTCAGGCCGACGCACGCCAAGCCATCGCCGCGCCAGATCTTGCCACAGCCACGGTCCCTGTTCGACTGCCCATGCAGCAGTCCGACGGCAGGCATCATCATGTACGTCGTCGACGAACGCCACCGCGGCCTCCCCATTGCATCGGTTCAAGCCGTGAACGACACCAGCACCGCCCACGCGGCGATCAACCCGAGCGCCACTCCGGTCGCGATGAGATACGCACGCCACATTTCTTTCTCCGTCTCGGGGGGCCTCGCCAAGCTTCGCGAATGGCGGCGGGGTGGCTGAAGGTTCGAGTTCATTTGCCACACTCCCTACGCCGGTGTGCCGCTGGACAGGGCCGGGCCGACGGTGGCAGCGGGCGTGATCTGGATATTCGTCGGCATGGCTGCTCTCCGTTTCTCCGGGCTCTCTTTGCTGTCGCGCCAAGCCCGCGTCCGTTACGGATCAGACCGTAGAGGCCAGGCGGTTCACCGGACTATAGGAAAGGCAGCCGATCATTTTTGGCAGTGAGGTGGCCCACATTTGCGACGAAAAAAGGTCGGGATTTTTCGGCCGGGCCGGCGACCGCCCCGCCGGGGCCGGTCAGCGCACCGCGGCATCGACCACTATTTTTGGTCGAACGGCACGTTTCAACCTGACCCTGTGCCGATTTTGGAGTAGCGGGCCAGTTTGAAAAGCGGAAATGGGGCAGTGGGCATGGACCGGAGGGGATTACGCACGCTGCTCGTCATCCACGGCTTCATCACCTTGGCCGCCTCTATCGTTCTGACCGTCGCGCCCGGGTTGATCCCAAGTGCTGTCGGTATCCATCTCGCACCGAGCGCCGCTGTGGTCGCGTATCTACTCGCGGGCGCTGAGTTCGGGCTTGCCGTCCTGTCGTTTGGCGCCAGTCGCCTGACGGACCCGCAAGCGCTCCGGCTCGTTGTCTGGAGCTGCATTGCGTTCCACGGATCGTCGGGTGTTCTGGAGATATACGCCTATGCTCAGGGTGTGGGCGTCGCAATCTTGGGCAACGTAGCAGCCCGCGCGGCCATGATTGTCTTGTTTGCCAAATTGTCGAAGGATCGCCCCTAGCTGGACAGGCAAGATAAAGCGCGTTCAAACGACGGTTTGCCGGAAGGTTTCAAGACAGGTTTACGACCGGCTTTGGGCCGTCGGTAGACGTGAGCAACCCGGTCAAGTCGATATTCTCGCCTTGTTGCGTTACTGGATGTGGTCATGCCGGATCGTCGGAATGTCTTGATCGTCGGCGCTGGGATCATTGGCGCATCGGTTGCCTGGCATCTGGCCCGCGCCGGCGCCCGGGTCACGATCGTCGAGGCCGGCGAACCCGGTGGGATCGCCACCCGCAACTCGTGGGCATGGATCAACGCAAGCTGGGGCAATCCCGAGAGCTATTTCCGGCTCCGGATCCGCGCGATGGACGAATGGCGCCGGCTGGAGCGCGAGCTGCCCGAGATCCGCGTCGCATGGGTCGGGGGATTGCTCTGGGAGTTGCCGGCGGGCCAACTCGAAGCGTTCGCCGCCGAGCACACGGCATGGGGGTACGACCTGCGCCGTGTCGATGCGGTGGAGGCGCAACGAATTGAACCGTGTCTCGCCGCGCCACCGGATTTCGCGCTGCATGCCCCAGGCGAGGGAGCGGTGGAACCCCAGGCCGCGGCCCAGACGCTTCTGGCGGCGGCGCGGAGCCTCGGCGCGACTGTGATTGCGAACACCGCTGTTCGGTCGATCAATCTGCGGGCTGGGCGCGTGATCGGCGTCGAGACGCAATCCGGCGCGATCGTTGCCGATCAGGTCGTCATCGCCGCCGGCGCTGGGACCCCAACGCTGGCTGCCACGGTTGGGCTTGCCTTGCCTGTTGCCGCGCCGCCGGCTTTGCTTGTCGTTACCAAACCCCACACAAAGCTTCTCAATGGCCTGGTCATGCCGCCCGGGATGCAGGTGCGGCAGACAACCGAAGGCCGGCTTGTTGCAACAGCGAGCTTTGACGGGACCGATCCCGGTGCCGATGCGGCGATAGCGGCCAACGACCTGCTTCACGCGATGCGGGGCTTGCTGCGCGGCGGTGGCGCACTGGCTCTTGAGTCTCATGCCATTGGCCATCGGCCGATCCCGGCGGACGGATTCCCGATCGTCGGAGGCAGCGATGCGATCGACGGGCTTTATCTCAGTGTGATGCATTCCGGGATCACGCTCGCGGCCGCCGTTGGACGCTTCTTGGCCGATGAGGTCATGACCGGTCAACGGCATCCGCTGCTCTCGTCTTACGGTCTTGGACGATTGCCCGCCCGTCGCGGGCAGCAACCAGCGTGATGCTCGACAGGCTCCCGCGAGCCGTCGGCGGCGTGCAGCGGTATTGACGCTCCGCGCGCGCGCGTTTCTGTTAATCTTGGCACTGGCCAACGAGGCAGGCATGGAGCGCATACGGGCGTGGATTTTCAGATCACCGACGACCAACGCAGTCTGCAACAACGCTGCCTGACGCTGGCGGCGGATTTTGCCACCCGCTCGGCGGAGCACGACCGCGACGCCTCACACCCGATCGAGAATTACCAACGCCTCCGCGAGGCGGGGTTCCTCACGCTAAGCCTCCCACGCGAGTGGGGCGGATGTGGCGTCGATTTCCTCAGCCATACGCTTGCCTATGAAGCGCTGGGCCAGGGCTGCCCGTCCACCGCGCTGGCCTTCAACATGCACAACTCCGTCATCATGCCGGTACTGCAATGCGCCGAGGTCACGACCGAAGCCAAGCGTCATTTGGCCGATCTGGTGGTGCGGCAAGGCAAGCTGATTGGCGGTAACTTCTCTGAGCCCGGAACGACCTCCCTGGTCGGAGAGCGTGGGCTGACGGCGCGTGCACGGCGGGTCGATGGCGGATACCGGATCACCGGGCGGAAGATGTTCGCATCGATGCTGGAGGCTGCCGACTATGTTCTGGTGCTGGCTTACCCCGACACGGCGACCGGCCCTTCGGCGGGCATGCTGCTGCTGGTGCCGCGCGACGCCCCCGGCCGCAGCGTCAATCCGAACTGGGACGTGCTCGGCATGCGCGCGACGCGCAGCGACGCGCTGATCCTGGACGATTGCTGGGTGCCCGACAGCGCGGTCGTCTTTCAGTCAGATGACATGCGACCGTTTCGCCAGGCGTTCTTGAATTGGTTCTGGGGATCGTATACCGCGGTCTATCTCGGCGTCGCCGTGGCGGCTTATTACGAGCTGATCAAGGTACTGCACGCACGCCAGCCACAGGGCCACGCCCAGTCATTGGCGCATCATCCGGACGTGCGCCGCCAGGTCGCGCAGATGAGTGTCGATCTCGAAGCAGCACGATTGATCACCTATCGGTCCGCCTGGCTGAGCGACACGCAGGGGCCGACGGCGGAGACCACAACAGCGTTGTATCGCGCGAAATACATGGTGGGCGAGGCGGTGACCCGCATCACCCGCACCGCACTGACACTGGGCGGCGCACACGGCATCTTCAAAGGCTCCAGGCTGGAGCAACTGTTTCGCGATGGCGCACTGGCGCCGATGCAGCCGCCGGCGGCGGACTTCTGCCTGTGGAACATGGGCGTGTTCGAGTTGGGCCTTGATGCCGCAGACCTGCTGCCGCCGCTAAAGCCGGGTTAGCCGCCTAACGCGGCACCCAGCTTGTCGAGCAATCCTTGCGATCCCTGCTCGCGCATCTCTGCCCAGTCGGTGCCATCCAGGAACACACCCTGCTCAGTGAAGATCAGGCGCGTGCCGGCACCTTCCGGTTTGAACTCCACCGTCGTCAGCGAGATCGACATCGGGGTGTCGTCCAAGTGCATGATGTAGCTGTAGATGATGCGCTGGTTGGGCACGATGTCCTGATAGCAGCAGTCGAATTTGTGCATAGCGCCGCCCGCCGGCCCGGTCGAAAGCCGCTCGCGCCCACCGACCCGAAAATCGCTTTCGTGGGTGAACTTGATCCATTCTTCCGGGCCAACGAACCACTGCGCCTTCTGTACCGGGTCCGCCCAGGCGGCGAACACCCGCACGGGCGGTGCCGCATAGACGCGCTCGATCACGAAGGTGGTGTGCTCGGTCGTTCGCTCGGTCATTTGTGTCTCCCTTGGTCCAATGAGGCGTCCTCCGCCGCGAGATAGTCGCCGAGCCGATCGAGCCGGCGCTCCCACCCAGCGCGCCGCCTGGCGATCCAGGTCTCAGCCGTGCGCAGAGCCCCCAGGTGGATGCGGCAGGTGCGCACCCGGCCGGTCTTTTCCGACCGAACCAGCCCGCTGGCTTCCAGCACCTGGAGGTGCTGCAACACCGCCGGCAACGACATTTCGAGCGGCTGGGCGAGCTCGCTGACCGAAGCCGGGCCGCGGGCTAGCCGCTCTACCATGACGCGCCTGGCTGGGTCGGCGAGCGCCTGGAAGACGCGATCGAGTGCGGCGATTTGGTTAAGCATATCCTTAACTATCCGGCAGTAGCGCCGCTGGCAAGCGTCGGGTGGGATCCATCCGCGAAAGTTGATCGCACGACACACCGGCCGCGCAGGTGCCCGGCATCGCGACGGCGGCGGCGGCGTCCTGGCGAGGCCGGCGCAAAGCGTCTATCGTCGCCCAGTCATCAGGCGTGGGAGACGCATATGCATCTGTTCCGGCAGCATGCGATCAAGGACCATGCGGCAGCGGCGGCGCTGGTGCCGGTGATCGATTACGGCCCATATTTCGGCGGCGTGCCGGGCGCGTTGCAGCGGTTGGCCGACGAACTGCGGCACGCCTGCGAGACCGTCGGCTTCTTCTACGCGCTGAACCACGGCGTGCCGCAGACCATCATCGATCGAGGCTTCGCCGCGTCGCATCAATTTCACGCGCTGCAGCTGGGTGACAAAGCTCCAGCTACGGCTGAACGAGAACAATATCGGCTACCTGCCGATGAACGCGTCGGTCCAGGCGGCCTCCACCGTGCACCAGGCCACCAAGCCGAACCAGAACGAGAGCTTTTTCATCAGCCACGATCGCAGCGCTGATCATCCCGACGTGCTGGCCGGCGTCCCGCTGCGTGGGCGTAACAAATGGCCCGACGGGATGACAACGATGCGTGCCGACATGATGGCGTATTTCGACGCGCTGTATGCGATGGGCCAGCGCATGTTGCCACCCTTCGCAGTTGCGCTTGGGATGCCGGCCGATCACTTCGCGCCATATTTTGCTAACGAGGCGCACGCCAATTGCCGCTTCCTGCACTACCCGCCGCAGCAGGACACCAGCGAGAACACCTTCGGAACCGCGCCACACACCGACAACAGTTTCATGACCGCGCTGGCACGGACCGAGGTCCCGGCCTGGCGATCCGCCTGCCGTCGGGCGAGTGGTTCTCGCCACCGGTGATCCCGGGGACATTCCTGATCAATCTGGGCAACATGATGCGCCGCTGGTCGAACAACCGGTTTCTGTCGACCCCGCACGGGGTGATCAACAAATCGGGAAGGGACCGATATTCGATCGCCTATTTCCACAGCCCTAACCCGGATGTGGTCATCGACTGCCTGCCAAGCTGCGTCAGTGCTGACAATCCGGCGCAATATGAGCCTGCGGTATATCGCGATCTGATCTTGGCGTTCTTCCGGGCGAACTATTTCCATCAGCAAGGGCACAAGTCCGAAGCGGCAATGGTGGCTGCCGCGCAGTGAATTGCGGGGCGAGGAGCTGCGGGGCAGTTGCGGCGCGCAGACGTGGTGGCGGTTAACCTGTGGTGGCGTCTGTGCCACACTGGGCTTAAGGGCGGACCGAAGCGCCGTCCCGATTGGGTAGGGCGGTCATCCAACCTGCCTTGCGACAGGGAAGGGAGTTCAAGTGACTACATACAATGTTCTAATCATGGGTGCGTCCTACGGGTCGCTGCTGGCAACCAAGCTATTGTTCGGCGGCAACAAAGTGAAGCTGGTGTGTCTGCCGGCCGAAGTTGAGGCGTTCAACACCGAAGGCGCCCGCGTGCGCATTCCGATCAAGGGACGGTCCGCTCCGGTCGAAATCGATTTGCGTGAGTTGCCAGGTCATCTTTCCGCTGATGGTCCGAGCGCAGTCAATCCGGCCGAATACGATCTGATCGCGCTGGCAATGCAGGAACCACAATACCGTTCCCCAGGTGTGCGAGAGCTGCTGGATGCGGTGGCCCGTTCCCGGGTGCCCTGCATGTCCATCATGAACATGCCCCCTTTGCCCTACCTGAAGCGCATCCCGGGACTCGCGACCGACAAACTCACGCACTGCTTCACCGACGAACGGTCTGGCATAACTTCGAACCCGGCCTGCTGACGCTTGCGGACCCGATCCGCAGGCAATCCGCCCGCCGGGAGAAAGATCAACGTGCTGCAGGTCACGCTGCCGACCAACTTCAAGGCGGCGCGTTTTGCGTCTGACCAGCACACCTCGATCCTGGCGAGATGCAGGCGCAGATCGAGGCGATCCGGTACGATCAGGTGACGATCCAATGGCCTGCCGGTCAAGCTCAAAGTCACACTCGTTCTTCGTGCCGCTAGCCGAGTGGTCATGCTGGTCAGTGGCAATGTCGCTGCATGACCCCGGATGCGGCGGTGACCATCAAGAAGGCGGTTGACGCCGATCTCGATGCATCTCGACAGGCTACGCTGGGTACGCGACCTGTGGTCAAGCTCGGCGCGTCGCCGGACGCCTTGTACCGTTCGAGAATATGCCGCTGCGGCCGCCGAATTGGTGCGGCCGTCCTCGGCGGCGCGTGCGTTGTTTGCCGGTGCGCCGAACATCGAACGGGTGGACCGGCTGGTGCAGAGCATCGCGGCACAGCACGGTATGCGGAACGCTGTGCTCGACGCGACGGTAGCGCTGGTGGATGCCGGCTGGAACTCAATCGAAAAGCTGCCGCCTGATCGTTCCGGTGGCAACGCCGGCCGACATCGTTTCCCCGGCATCGCCTTCCCACGTCATGGCCGGGTCAAATCCGACCATGACGGAAGGGGAACGGTGATGACCAAACTGAGCGACGGGCTGGTTGTCATGCTGCCGCTAATTAGGAGAAAAGTGCTCATTCGCGCACTTGCTGCTGTTTAAGGTGAGAAAGTCTCAAGCAGATATTCTCAATATTGCCGCAATATCTGAGAATACCGCGGGATGTGAGGTGGCAGCCCGGTGTGATCCCGACGAAAGCGCCCTGAAGCAATGCAGCAGACTTGCCTGGTGCGGCGGCGCTAAGCGCCGACCAACTGGTCGATCCAACGCTCGGGCAGGCTCGACACGCGTGCGATCCCCGCCAGGACAGGAATGCGGACGCTCAGCGGCAATGGGTGGGCGTACACCAGCCAAGGTTCGTTGCGAGCGCTGAAAGAACTCTTCGGCCCCCGGGCACGACGAGGTCGAGTATCCGAGGCACGGGCGCCGCTGCGACTG
>CAWGZJ010000030.1:0-105994 GCA_963826975.1 uncultured Alphaproteobacteria bacterium
CGTTGACGATCCGCGCCGACTGGTCTTCGTTGCAGCGCCCGGCGCCTCGAGAATACCCGACGGTCTGTTACAACTCCGCCAGGATTATACAAAGACGGCTCGAGTAGCTACAGCTTTGTTTGAAGATGAGAAGAACACTCGGCAGGCTATATTCATCGCTTTGCATGAAGCAGCCGATCGCGGGTTTCGTGGGCCGGATTTCGACATCGAAGATGGGCGAGCTAACCTAGAAGAAGCGAGGTCGATAATCACAGATTATGCTATCAAGGTCCGTGATCGATACCTGCATGAATATGCGATGTTAGCGGTGGTCTTTGGCGTGGTGCCTCTGCTGATAGGCGCTGCGATCTACCTGACGAATGGCTTCGGACAGTTTCGGCCGCAGAGCGCAAGTGGCGCCTGACCCGATTTTCGTTCAATCTTTCCGTCTTCTGGATCCCCGCTGGCGCGGCCATCTGCGTTTGGGGTGAATTCGCCCTCCGGATGCAGGAAGCCCTATCCTTTCAACAGCTCATGAACCTCGATCCTAGTCGGTGGCGGCCGGGCCAGCGGCTGCTCATCACGGTGGGAGTCGCGTTCATTTTTGCATTCCTGCTCTTCTTCACGGTCGTTCAGGTAGGTATCGGAGGCGTCCTGCTGAACGATTTTGGCGGGAAAACCCCAGCGTTCGCGCTCGCAGTTGGCGGCATCACGGGTTTGCCTTCCGGGAGTGCGAGATATCATCGTTCGTATGAAACCCACCGAGCGGAATAGCCGGTCGGGCGACGGCAATACATGAGCATGTCATCTGGGGCGTGTTGGGCGAGTGCATAGCCTGCCGGCATGCGGCTTGCGTTGCCACGGCTCGTCAATCCGCCTAGACAAACCAAACTTCTCTGAAGCCGAGGGAAATCAACCTATGCGGCTCATTTTCGCACGTTTTCCATGGGTTGCGGACCCTATATCTGATAACCGCGCATTATCACATATAGGAACGGCCGTCCCGGCGGTAGGCTGGACCGATAAGCGCGCTTGGCCGCACCCGGTCGGCGTGCGCTCAACGATGCGTTGGTGGACGTAGAGGTAGGTGATAGACATGCTGGGGCGAATTGCCAGCAAAATCCTCCGACATCTTCAATGGAATTATCTGTCTGGCTTTTGCCTTGGAGGACAGCATCACATGATTGCTAATTGTCCGGGAAAGCTCTTCCAGAATGCTCGCAACCCCTTCGCTATCTCAGCGAAGTCTTCTTCGGTCACCGCCAACCATTCATAATTTACGAGTTTTGGGCGCTCTGACGGGATCAATTTACCGATCGGATCCGGAAGATACTTTGGATATTTCTTATCCAGTTGGGCGAGCGCCTGCCCCTGTCCGTGTTTGTATACGTTAACGATCAGGCGGCATGCGTCGATCGCAGGAAAAAGGGCTGAGACCGGACATCCCAGCCAAACCGGCCAAGCCACCCGAATACATCGCCGATGTTTGCCTGACCATGCGAATTTCATCGCGAGGTCCCGCTTAACCTCGTGCACGAGTTCCCGTTCGATGAATTCACGCAGTTGCTTCTCCCACTGGTGATACAGCCCAGCCAGAGCACCGAGAATCACTTGCTGCCTGAGATCGTGGAGCAGCGTGTAATAGCCAACGGCATTGTCATGGGCCGCTTCGGCAACATCGGCCGGATCCGCGTCCTCATGACCATAGCGCGCGGACAGGCGCTCATACTCGGCCTTCGCGTAGCGATCCGCATCGCCTTCCATATCCTGAAACTGCGCAATGACGCGCTTGTCGACTTGCTCAACGTAAAAGTCATGCGCTTGGACGATCCGGCGTTTTATATCCGGGGTCATATCCAGTCGAAGCGGCATGTAGCCCTCTCAAATGACCGCGGCGGCTGACCCCACCAATAGCGCATGCCACCGTCTCTCGATCCAGGCTCTTCCCTCAGCCCATCATCATGCATCAGAAATCTGCATCGGAAAAGCCCAATCGGATCAGTGGTCTCGGTTTGATACAAATATCTTGACCTCCGCATCACAGCACCAGTTCGGGTCGAAGGTTCACAGCTCCTTGCGATACTGAACGAATCTCGTGAGTGTCGCGACCTTGTCGTAGAGGACCCGCGCTGCGGCATTGCCCTCACCCGTGTTCCAGTAAACTCGGCTTGCTCCCGCGGCTTTGGCGCGCACACAAACCCCGTCGATCAAGGCCCGACCCACGCCCTTGCCGCGTGCCGTTGCCACGGTGAACATGTCTTGCAGATAGCAGATCGGGCCAAGCTTCGCAGTCGAACGGTGAAAGAGGTAGTGCACGAAGCCGATAACGTCCTCGCCCTCCTCGGCGACCAGCGCATATACCGGTTCGAGGCCGTCGAAGAAGCGCCGCCAGGTCATCTCCGTTACTTCCTCAGGAATTTTGCGGACAGTTTGATAGTCGTGCCAAAGCGGTTCCCAGCGTGGCCGGTCCTTCAACTCGATCTCTCTGACATTGAACGAGGCCGGCAATTTCTGTCTCCTTTGCAGCCGGGCATTGAGGTTCTCGCTCCACCGGCCGCCACTGCGTACACCTCTCCCACCCTTCGCGGCTTGGGCCGCGAAGAGCGGACCAAGGTCGTGTCGCGTAACAACACGGCTGAGGATGCCGACGCCGCCCCCCCCGCCCCCTGGCTACGCTTGCCGACCTTTCCCGCCAAGAGCGGGAGAGATACGACCAGCGCGGCGATTTCAATCAAAATGAACACACCCCGTCATCACCTCAGCGGTGCGCTCAATTGCCCCACGATCCCCTGGCCGGACTCGGCGCCCATCCCCATACTCCCCCCAATGCCCCACGCCGATTTCGTCCACCTCCGCGTCCACTCCGCCTATTCGCTCAGCGAGGGCGCCATCAAGGCCGACAAGATCGCCGCCCTGGCGCGCGAGGCCAAAATGCCCGCGGTCGCCATCACCGACAGCGGCAACCTGTTCGGCGCGCTGGAGTTCAGCCAGGCCTGCACGGCCAAAGGCGTCCAGCCGATCATCGGCTGCCAGATCGCGCTGGCCCGCGCCAATAATCCCCGCCTGCCGCCCGATCCGTTGGTGCTGCTCGCACAGGATGCGACCGGGCTGGCAAACCTCCAGCGCCTGTCGTCGCGCGGCTTCCTGGAAACCGACCCCGGCCAGAAGCCGCAACTCGCGTTGGATGTGCTCGCCGGTCACGCCGCCGGGCTGATCCTGTTGACCGGCGGCACCAACGGCCCGATCGCCCGGCTGCTCGCCGAGGGGCAGAAGTCGGAGGCCGAGGCACTGCTCGCACGCCTCGCCGAGGCGTTCCCCGACCGCTGCGTGGTGGAACTGCACCGCCACAGCCTGGCACTGGACCACGCAATCGAACCCGGCCTGATCGCGCTGGCCGACGCCGCGCGCCTGCCACTGGCGGCCACCAACGACTGCTACTTCGGCCGCCCGGCGATGTTCGAGGCGCACGACGCCCTGCTGTGCATCGCCGAGGGCCGCGTGCTGTCCGAACGCGATCGCCGTCGCGTCACCCCCGAGCACTGGTTCAAGCCGGCGGCCGACATGCGCGCGCTGTTCGCCGATCTGCCGGAGGCCTGCGACAACACGCTGGCGATCGCGCGGCGCTGCGCGGTGATGGCGGAAAGCCGCAAGCCGCTGCTGCCGGTTTCGCCCAAGGTGCGCGTCGGCAGCACGGAGGAGGAAACCGTGCGTGCCATGGCGCGCGAGGGCCTCGATCGTCGCATGGATGCTTTGGAGGCCGACGCCGCGACCCGCACGCGCTATCGGGAGCGGCTTGAGTATGAGCTGGAAGTCATCGCCAGCATGGGCTTCGCCGGCTACTTCCTGATCGTCGCCGACTTCATCCAATGGGCGAAAGGGCAGGGGATCCCTGTCGGCCCCGGCCGCGGATCGGGGGCCGGTTCCGTCGCTGCCTGGTCGTTGACCATCACCGATGTCGATCCGATCCGTTTCGACCTGCTGTTCGAGCGCTTCCTGAACCCCGAGCGGGTGTCGATGCCTGATTTCGACATCGATTTCTGCCCGGAGGGTCGCGACGCCGTCATCGAGTATGTACGTAACGAATATGGCGCCGACCGCGTGGCGCAGATCATCACGTTCGGAAAACTTCAGGCGCGCGCCGTGGTGCGCGACGTGGGCCGCGTGCTCGGCCTGCCGTTCGGCCAGGTGAACCGCGTCGCCGAACTGATCCCCAACATCCCGGCGGCGCCGGTGACGTTACAGCAGGCGATCGAACGTGAGCCGCGGCTGCAGCAGTTGCGCGATGAGGACGAGGCCATCCAGCGCCTGCTGGAGATCGCGCTGCAGCTCGAGGGCCTGTATCGACATGCGTCGACGCACGCCGCCGGCGTGGTGATCGGCGACCGCCCGCTGCACGAACTGGTGCCGCTGTACCGTGATCCCCGCTCGGACTTTCTGGTCACGCAATACTCGATGAAATATGTCGAGCAGGCAGGGTTGGTGAAATTCGACTTCCTCGGCCTGACCACACTGACCATCCTGAAGCGTGCCGAGGGCCTGTTGCGGGGCCTTGGCATCGCCGTGGACCTTAACCGCCTGCCGCTGGACGACACGAAGACATACGAGATGTTGGGACACGGCGACGCCGGCGGGGTGTTCCAGATGGAAGGCCAGGGCGTACGCGACATGCTGCGCCAGATGAAGCCCGACCGTTTCGAGGATCTGCCGGCCGCCGTCGCGCTGTATCGTCCGGGTCCGATGGCCAGCATCCCGGAGTACTGTCGGCGCAAGCACGCCGGCATAACCGAGGCTCCGCATCCGGAACTGCATGACATCCTGGCCGAGACCTATGGCATCATCGTCTACCAGGAACAGGTGATGCAGATCGCCCAGAAGATGGCCGGCTACTCCTTGGGTGGGGCTGACCTGCTGCGCCGCGCGATGGGCAAGAAGATCCCCGCCGAGATGGAAGCGCAGCGGGATATCTTTACCAAGGGCGCCATCGCCCGCGGCATCGATCCTGACAAAGCCAGCGAAGTTTTCGACCTGATGGCGAAGTTCGCCGGCTATGGCTTCAACAAATGCCACGCGGTGCCGTACGGGCTGCTCGCCTATCAGACCGCCTGGCTGAAGGCCAACCACCCCGAGGTCTTCATCGCCGCCTGCATGAGCCTCGCGCTCGGCAATACCGATCGGCTGGCGGCGCTGAAGCAGGAGGCGGAGCGGGCCTCGCTCCGCATCCTGCCACCCGACGTCAACCGTTCCGCCGCCGATTTCACGGTGGAACGGCTCGACGACGGCACGCTGGCGATCCGCTACGCGTTGGCCGCCGTAAAGAAGGTCGGCATGGCGGCGATGCAGGCGGTGGTGGACGCGCGCGGCGATCGCCTGTTCGCTGATCTGGCCGACTTCGCCGCGCGCGTCGATCCGCGTCAGCTCAACAAGATGCAGGTCGAGAACCTGGCGAAGGCCGGCGCATTCGATCGGCTGGAACCCAGTCGCGCGCGATTGTTCACTGGCGCCGAAACGATCCTGCGCCGCGCCCAGGCGCAGGCCGAGGAAACCGCGTCCGGCCAGATCGCCCTGTTCGGCGACGCCGGCAAGGTGGAACCCCTGCGCCTGCCGGACATGCCCGACTGGCCGATGATCGAGCGGTTGGCGTTCGAAGCCGAAGCCATCGGCTTCCACCTCAGCGCCCACCCGTTGGATGCCTACGTGCAGGTGCTGCGCCGCCTGGGCGTCACCCCCTGCGCGCAGGTCGAGGCGCGGGCGCGTGCCGGCGTCACGCGCGTGCGCATCGCCGGCAATGTCGTTGCGACAAAGGAACGTATGACCCGTACCGGCAAGCGGATGTGCTGGGTGCGCATCTCCGACGCTTCCGGGTCCACCGAGGTGACGCTGTTCGAAGAGACGCTGGCGACCGCACGGGGCTTGATCAGCAGCGGCGCGAATGTGCTGGTCACCGCGGATCTGGTGTTCCAAGGCGAGGCATTCCGCATCACCGCGCAGGACGTGACGCCGCTCGATCAGGCGGCCGCGAACGCGGGCGCCGGAATGCGCATCTGGTTGCAGGAGACTGCGACGGTACCGCATATCCGCGCCTTGCTGGGCCGCGAGGGCAAAGGCAAGGGCCGCGTCTTCCTGGTGCCGCGCCTGGGTGCGGAACAATCGGTCGAGATCGCGTTGCCTGGGGGCTTCAATGTCTCGCCCAAGCTGGCGCAGGCGATGAAGATCCTGCCGGGTGTGGAACGGGTCGAAGAGCTATAACAAGTACACACCTCGCCCGCTCTTCGCGGGAGAGGTCGAGGCGCGAAGCGACGAGGGTGAGGGTGGTGCCGTGGCACGACACTCACCCGTGTAGCTACGCCTCACGACCTCGCCCGCGAAAGGGCGGGAGAGGTGGGGTGTACTAGCGCCGGCTCAACCCAACGCCAACCGAACCGTCGGCACCTCTCCGCGCACAACTAGACTTGCCCCGGTCGCCGCACGCACTTCCTCGACAGTAAACCCCGGCGCAATCTCGCGCAGCACGAACCCGTCGCCGGCCGGCTCGAACAATCCGTAATTCGTTGCCACCAGTTTCACCACCCCGCGCGCCGTCACCGGCAACGCGCAGCGTTCGACCAACCGAGGTGCACCACCGCGAGTGACATGCTCCAGGATAATGAACACCCGCTTCGCGCATGCCGCCAAATCCATCGCACCGCCAATGCCGCCGCCCTTCGCACCCGTGAGCTTCCAGTTGGCGAAGTCGCCGTTGCACGCGACCTCGTAGGCGCCCATGACGGTGACATCGATGTGCCCGCCGCGGATGATGCCGAAGCTGTCAGCATGATGCACCACTGCGGCACCGGGATTGAGTGTCACATTCTGCCCGCCGGCATTGACCAGATTCAGGTCTTCCTCACCCGCCGGGGCGATCGGCCCATAACCAATCACGCCATTCTCGGAATGATAGATGATGTGGCGATCGCCGATATCGGTATTGGAACAAAGTGTCGGGATGCCGACGCCAAGGTTGACGATCCAGCCCTCCTGGAACTCCAGCGCGATGCGATCCGCCATCTGCTGGCGGGTCAGGCCTTTCATGTCGCTCATCGCCGACGCTCCTGCCGCCGCTGTGGCCAGATCCCCTCCGGCGCCGGCGGCACGCGCACCAGCCGATGCACGAAGATGCCGGAGAGATGCACCGCATCCGGATCGATCGCGCCGGCGGGCAGGATGTCTTCATCCAACTCGACGATGGTGACGCGCGCCGCGGTAGCCATCACCGGGTTGAAGTTCCGTTGCGAGCGATGGAATTGCAGGTTGCCGAACGTATCTGCCCGGGTGGCGCGCAGGAAGGCGTAATCCACCGGCAGGGCGTATTCCAGCAGGTATTCGCGGCCGTTGATCACGCGGGTTTCGCGGCCCTCGGCCAACTCGGTCCCGACCGCGGTCGGCGTGTAGAAGGCGGGAATGCCGGCACCCGCGGCGCGCAGCCGTTCCGCCAGCGTCCCTTGTGGCACCAGCTCCGCCTCGATCTCACCGGCCTCGTAATATTTCGTGACGGGCAGCACGTCGGATGCGCGCGTTGCCGCGGTGAAGGCGCAAATCACCTTCTTCACCTGGCCGTTTTCCACCAACATGCCGATGTCTGGCATGCGCGGCTGCTGCGCGCCGCCGGTGGTGTTGGCGATGCAGGTGAGGCTTTTGGCCCCCTGCGCGTGCAACGCCTGGATCAGGTTGTGGGGCACGCCGGGCATGGCGAAGCCGCCAAACGCCACCACCGAGCCATCGGGAATGTCGTGCACGGCGTCGGCAAAACTGGCGACTTGTTTGCTTGGTGGGGCCATGTCCTCCCTCGCTGCGCTGGCCATCCCGATGAACCGACGGGACGCGCGGCGAGTTAAGGCTACACCTACATGGGCTGCCCTACATGGGCCGCCCTGCGTTGACCCGATATCAGTCCGGCGAGTTCAAACGCCCCCGTTGCCTGCCAGCCACCGCGCGACGTCCGCCCGCAGCCGATCCACGTCCACGCCGACCCAGTTCGTCCCATCCGCCCGCTGCAACTCCGGCCACAGCAACACGTATGCCTCGCGCAGCCGTGCCCGCGCCCATCGCCAGGTGAACGACTGGAACCGCCCCCACGTCGCCAGGCGCCCGGTATCGGTATCGCCCAGCCCGGCATAGTCCCACGCGACAAGGCAATGACCGCCGACCGCGGCGCCTGCCGAGGACCCGTCATCGTCCCAGGGCTGATCTCCAACTGTGTCCATGTCCCGCTGGTAGAGATCGACCCCCCAATAGCCGACACCCAGCAGCGCCATGCTGTTGGCGAGGCAAGCACGGTCCGTTACCGGAATGGACGCAAAGTCCGCCGACAGCGGTGCCGCGGCGCCGATGTCGAAGCCGCGGCTGCTCTGCCGGCGCAGCACATCCAGCAGCGTCGCGCCGTCGGTTGCGGCAATCGCCGTCGCGGTCGGCGCGCACCCGACGCAGCCGGCGTAGAACGGCAGTTCGACCCCCTCGGCAATCGCGAGATCGCCGTTGGTGTTCAGCGCCTCGATCCCGAGCGCGCCGTTCAGCAGCCCGACCGAGGTGCAGACCGGAAGCGTATCGTTGTTGCGGAGCTGCGGGGCGAATGCCACGCCGGATCGGGCCAGCCGATCCGGCGGCGCCATGACGGCGTAGTGGTGGGTTGCCAGCGACGGCGCCGCGGCGACCGCGGCAGGGTCGTGGGGCAGGCGGCCGAGGCGCATCGCCGTCACTCCCCCTGTCCCGGTTCGACGTGGGCTGCGGTCGCTTCGCTCGGATTATAATTGGCCCAGTTGAGCCGATCATTCCCGGGTAAACCGGCATTGTCGCTAATAACGGCAACGTCATAGATTCGGGAAAACCACCATGTCATTTGAAGAGTGTTCCATTAATTGAGAAGTTGATATCTCGCCGGTCTGCGCTGTTCAGGCGTCCGGGTTCCAGTCGACCCATCGGCTTGGCGATCGCCGCGACTATTCGGCTCCAGAGTGGCTGGCAGCTTGATCCAGTCCGCCTATCCGCCCAGCAACTCGGTCGGTCCCGGCGAGCCGTGCGGGACGAAGATGAACGGCAGCTTGATCTCGTCGAATGAATGCGGGTCGGAGGGCATGAAGCGTCGCTTTGTCTGGTGATGTGATACTAACTAACATAACGCCATCCGCTAGGCAAGCCCCTCTCTTCTGCCACACCGCACCACTTCGCATTGGCGCCCCGGCCCGTTCCAGGCTAATCCCCGCCGCATGACACGTCCCACCTTCCTCGTCACCGGCGGCGCCGGCTTCATCGGCTCGCATCTCTGCGAGGCGTTGGTGAACGACGGCCACGCCGTGCGCGTGCTCGACGACCTGTCCACCGGCACCCGCGCCAACCTGCCGGCAACCGTGGAGCTGATCGAGGGCGATATCGCCGACCCGGCCGCAATGAAAACCGCGGTCGCCGGCGTCGATGGCTGCTTCCACCTCGCCGCCATCGCCTCGGTCGCCCGCGGCGTCGAGGACTGGCTGGGCACCCATCGCGCTAACCTCACCGGGACGATCACACTGTTCGACGCGGTGCGCCACCAGCCCAAGCCGGTTCCGGTCGTCTACGCCTCCTCGGCCGCGGTCTATGGCGACTGCGCGGACCTGCCGATCACCGAGGCCGCGTTGAAGCGCCCGCTTTCGGCCTACGGAGCCGACAAATACGCCTGCGAGTTGCACGCCGTGGTGGCAAGCCATGTGCACGCCGTGCCGACGACAGGGTTGCGCTTCTTCAACGTCTATGGCCCGCGTCAGGACCCGCGCTCGCCTTATTCCGGCGTGATCTCGATCTTCTGCGAACGGCTGCGGCGCGGCGCGGCGATCGACATCTTCGGCGACGGCGGACAAACCCGCGACTTCATCTACGTCGCCGATGTGGTCGCCGCGCTGCGGGCCGCCATGGCGCGATGCCCGCCAAGCGCGCCCGCGTCCTCGGATGCACCGGTATTGCCAGCGGCGTGCATATTACCAGAAGCGCTCGTACTCCCAGAAGCGCCTGTCCTCCCAGGGTCGCATGTACTCAACGTCTGCACCGGCATCGCCACCAGCGTCAACGAACTGGCCCACACCATCGCCGCGCTCGTCAGCGTGCCCGCCGACCTCCGCCACGCCCCGCCGCGCGTCGGGGAAATTCGCCACTCCGTCGGCTCACCGGACCTGGCTCGCCAGGTGCTCGGCCTCGGTCGGCCGATCGCGCTGCGTGACGGCCTGCGGCATGTGCTGGACTGGCTGGGTGCGTCCGGTTAGCGCGCACCGCCGCAAGCGCACCATCGGAGAACTGCACTGCTGAAGGGAATCCTGGAGGAGCTGCTGCTGCCACCGGCCAACCTGCCCGTGCTGGCGGTGGCCGGGCTGGTCGTGCGTCGCTGGCATCACCGCCTGGGCGAACTGTTGACAATACTCAGCTGCGTGCTTCTCCTGGCTCTGTCCATGCCGTTCTTCGGCGGCATGCTTCTCGTTGCCTTGGAGCAACAGCTTCCATCAGATGCCGCCCCTGGCAACAAACCCGGCGCCATCGTCATTCTCAGCGGCGATATTACCCGTTACGGCGGTGACGATCCGGGCTTCGGCCCGGGTCGACTGACCCTGGAGCGTGAGCGTGCCGGAGCCGCCGTGTTCCGTCGCGTACAGCTTCCGATCCTGGTCACCGGCGGCGTGCTGCAGCCCGGCGAGCCACCGATCGCCGCGGTGATGGAGCAGAGCATGCGCGACGACTTCCAGACCCCGGTACGCTGGATGGAGCTGCGCTCGCACGACACCTGGCAGAACGCGGAATATTCCGTCCAAATCCTGCGGGCGAACGGCATCAGTACGATCTATCTGGTCACCCACGCCTGGCACATGCGGCGCGCTCTGATCGCGTTTCATCATTTCGGGATCAATGTCATCCCGGCGCCTGTGCAGCTCGACCGGTTTCCGGTTTTTTCGTGGTTCTATCTGATGCCGTCGGTCTACGGCTGGCAGGTCACCTACTACGCGGTGCACGAATGGCTCGGGTATGTCGACTACCTACTGCGCTGAGGCGTCGGCCGGAATGGCCGTGTACGATGGTCTGGCGGACCTGCCGCCCGAGGCACGAGCGCTGTTCGATCGCGCGCCGGATCGGGATGTGTTTTGCAGCACTGCCTGGTTCGAGACCGTGCTCGCCTGCGGCATGGCGCCGGACGCAGCCCCGCGCTTCGTGGTGTGCGGCGGCACAGGGCGCGGCGGCCGGGGCGCGGCGTCGCATTGCTGCCGATGCAGATCCAGGCAAACCTGCGTCGTCTCACCAGCCTCACCACGCTCTATACCTGCCGCTATCAGCCGCTGTGCGATCCCGACGCCGACCAAGCCACGCTGACCGCCGCCTTCACCAGCTTCGCCGCCTACTGCCGGGCCTGGCCCACTGTGCGGCTCGACGCGTTGGACGCCGATGCGCCCTGGCTTCCGGCGTTGCTGGCCGGTGCCGCCGCGGCCGGGCTTGCCAGTCGTCAATTCGCCCATTTCGGCAACTGGCACGAACGTGTCGACGGGCTGGACTGGGCGCGCTATCTCGCCGCGCGACCCGGCCAGTTGCGTGAAACGATCCGCCGACGGCTGGCGCGCGCCGGTCGGGGGGGCGGGCGGTTCCAGTTGGTCACTGGCGGCGACGCGCTCGAGCCCGGCATCGCCGCCTACGAAACGGTCTACGCGCAAAGCTGGAAGCAGACCGAGCCGTTCCCGTTGTTCAACGCCGCGCTGATGCGTGCGACAGCAGCGAAAGGCCTGCTGCGGCTGGGCCTCTACTGGCACGATGACCGGCCGGTGGCGGCACAGATCTGGGTCGTAGACAACGGTCAGGCCACGGTGCTGAAGCTCGCACATGACGAAGCGGCGAAAGCCGCGTCGCCGGGCACCGTGCTCACCGCCTTGATGCTGCAGCATCTGCTGGACCAGGAACATATCTGCCGGATTGATTTCGGCCGCGGCGACGATCCCTACAAACGTCTTTGGGCGGGCGAGCGCCGCCAGCGCATCGGGGTCGTGCTGGCCAATCCGCGCCATCCGCGCGGCCTTGCGTTCCTCGCCCGGCATGCGCTCGGCACGGGTGCGCCAGGCGCTGACGGGGTAAGCGCGATGCGAATTCTCTACAGCCATCGCATCCAGTCGCGCGACGGCCAGAGCGTCCATGTCGAGCAGTTGGTCGCGGCGCTGCGGGAGGCGGGCCACGAGGTGCTGGTGGTCGGCCCCGGCTTCTATCAGCAGGCGGCATTCGGCGGGGAAAGCCGACTGGTCGCCTGGATCCGCGCGCGGCTGCCGGGTGCGCTCGGCGAGCTGGCGGAGCTTGCCTACAACCTGCCGGCCTATCGCCGGCTGCGTCGCGCTGCCGGCTTCGTTCCGTCCCGACATCATCTACGAGCGCTACAATCTGTATTACCTCGCCGGCGCGTTGCTGGCGCGCCGGATCAGCGTGCCGTTCTACCTGGAGGTCAATGCGCCGATCGCTGACGAACGCACGCGTTTCGGCGGGCTAAGCCTGCGCGGCCTCGCGCGGCGGTTGGAGGCGTGGACCTGGCGCGCGGCGACGCGTGTCGTAGCGGTGACCGGCGTATTGAAATCCATGATCGCCACCGCCGGCGTGCATCCGGATCGCATCGAGGTCGTACCGAACGGCATCGATCCGGCGGCCTTCGCCGACCTGCCGGCGCGTCCCGATGCGCCCGATCCGCTGGTGCTGGGTTTCGTTGGTTTCGTCCGCGACTGGCACGGGCTGGACGCGGTGATTTCGGCAATGGCCGGCCATGCCGGCTCGCCGCGCCTCGATCTTGTGGTGGTCGGCGACGGCCCGGCGCGGGCGGCGCTGGAGCGGCAGGCGGCGGCGCTTGGTATCGCCGATCGTGTCCGCTTCACCGGCCTGGCACCGCATCAGGACGTGCCGCGCCTCGTGGCCGGGTTCGACATCGCCTTGCAACCGCGCGCGGTGGCCTATGCGTCGCCGCTGAAGATCTTCGACTACATGGCGGCTGGCCGCGCGATCGTTGCGCCGGATCAGCCGAACATCCGCGAGATACTGACCAATGGGGAAACCGCCCTGCTGTTCGACCCCGCATGCGCCGATGCGTTGTGGCAGACGGTGCTGCGCTTCGCCGGGGATGCGGCGTTGCGGATGCGACTCGGGGCGGCCGCACGACTGGAGATCGAGCGACGGCGCTATACCTGGGGCGGCAACGCGGCGCGGCTGATCGACTGGGCAAGGCGCGATACGGGCGGGTGAGGCCGCGCCACCCAATCGACCGGGGTCAGCCGAAACGGCGTTAGCCGACCGGCGCGGCGGTTCGCTTGGCGCGACGGCGACGCGCCCAACCTAGACCGGCCAGGCCGACGCCGAAGGTGAGCACCGTCGCCGGTTCCGGGACATTCGCCGTGAGGATGTAATTGAATACCGCGCCCGCACCATTCAGCGCGGCGCCCTCGTCGGTGGTAAACGCAAGGTCCGCGTTGTAAGCGCCAATGGTCGGGCCGCTGAAATCCAGCATCACGGTGACGGACGCGGCTTCCGCCAACAAGGTGTTGGTGGTGAAGCCCGTGACACTGAAATCGGCCGCATTGGTTCCGCTAAGTGTGAAATTCTCGAGCGTCAGGTCGGTCAGCGTCGCAGCGCCCGGATCAGCGCTGATGTTGGACACGGTGATTGCCACCGTACGCGGTGGCACCGGCCTTGCCGGTCCCGGTCGAGATAGTTCCGGCGGCGACGGTGTTATGCCCGACATTCGTGCTGTTGCTGAAAGTGGTGCCGTGGATGCTGCTCTGGTAGGTCGGTCCGACACCGGTGCCGGTCAGTGTCACCGTGCTGATCGTCGGCGTATTGGTTCCATTGCTGTTGCCGTTGGTCAGGGCGATCGTGAGCGATCCCGTGCCCCCCGTGCCGCGCGACGTCGGCGTGTAGACGTAGTTGAAGGCTGCGGTGGTCGTCGCGGTCCCCGATCCGCTGTAGTGCGAATTGTTCAAGGAGAAGGTGGTCGTCGAGCCGCTTCGCGTGAACACGGAACCGCTGATTGCGCCGATGCTGCCTTTCAACTGCGCGGCGGTGTTCGTGCTGCCGCCGGGGGAAAGGTCGCCGTCGCCGGCATTCGACACGGTGATGGCGGCGATAGTCTGGGCGCCTCCGCCGACACGCGCATAGGGGTTGAGCGTGATGCCAGCCACCGGCGCCACCGCGACACCGGTCAGTGTGACCGGTACTGGAGTCCCGCTGACACCTCCGCTGTGAGAGGCAGAGATGGTGACGACATCACTGGGCCCCGCGATGGTCGAGGAAGTCACCGTGGGGGAGAATGTGTAGACCTTCGCCGCTGACACGGTACTACCGACCGTATTGCTCAGCGTGACGATCGATTGCGCCCCTGAAAACGGGCTGGTGGCCCCTGGAAACGTGATCGTGTTGTGGCGAGAGTATAAATTCGTGACGGTCTCCGTCAGCGAGGCGGTGGTGCCGCCGGACGAGTTCAGCAGCACATAACCGAAGTTCAGGGTCTGGGACGAGACCCCGAACGTCGCCTGCGCGCGGGCCGGTTGCGCATCGATCGCAACGTCCAGCCCCACCTCAAACGCCAGCAACGCCGCTAGCGACGTCGCCGATACGAGTGCCGCTCTCATCGTTGTATGCCTATCACAGCGAGGACATAAGCACTAAAATTAGACATGAGACAACCAATTTTTTACACACATCGGCGTGAGCGCCGCCACCAAGCCTCGCGCGCCTCCCGCGAGCCGGATCGGATCCTGTACTCGGCCCCGCAGTTAGCCAGTATAGAGTACGTTCGGTGTCCGAAAAGCTACGTTTGTAGCGATCGTCGCCGGCCATGAAATCATAACACTTCCGGCCCTCGGACAAGCTCCGCTCGATCGCCAAATGATGACACGCCAGGCCAGGCTTCGCCCGGTGATCCCCAACCGCGTAGTCGAAGCCGCTCTGATAGGCCAACACCCTGCCGCGATGCTGGAAATTGTACAGATAACCCACCTCCACCGGTCCGGCGGTAATCTGCCACAGTTCGACCTCGCCGCGCGGCAGCGCCCGATCGATCAGGGCGTGGTGGAACCGCACGAAATGCGGGTTCGCGAAAGCGCCAGCGCGGCCGCGATGCTGCCATGTTGCCTGATGCAGCCTGCCAAGTCCGTCGAGGAAGCGATGCGCCTCCGCACTGTCGCAGGCGCGCCGGATGGCCAACTCCCCGAGCGCCGCGTAGGCGCGCAGCGAGCGACGGAGCTGCGCTCTCGTGTTGGCGCTGAGCACGTCGATATGGCGGCGTCCGTCGCGACGCAGCGCGGCAAGGTCCAACGCCGGCGCCACCCGTGCTGTCAGGCGGGAAACCGTTGCGATCGCGGCAGCGCCGCGCAGATGCGCGGGGTCGATGCCACTCAGAACCAGACGCCGGCCCAGTGGCGGCCCGGGCAATGCGCTGCTACGCACCTCGGCGAGGCAGGCGGCGCGCAGCGAGTTGGCGGCATCCGCTCCGCCTTCCGCGGCCAACCCGGCGTCGATCAGCAGGCCGTTGTACTCGATAAAGACCGAATTGAGCTGTGGATCGCCGGATTCATGCAACCATAGCGTGTAAAACAGCCAGCTCCGGCGCCGATTGAACAGGCCGAGCACAACCGCGCGCCCGTCGCGCCGAGCCTGCAACAGCACCGGGTCGCTGTAGCGCTCCGGGCCCAGGCAGCCGATCCAGGTCCAACTCTGGAAGAACGAGGCGTCAGCGCGCGCCTCCATGTCCCGCCATTGTTCGCCGAGAGCCTGCCAGTCGGCCACCCCGCTCAACGTCACCGTGAGGCTGGGCGGCAGCGTCACGGCGGCGGCCCGCCATCGAGCAGCGCGGCGTATGCGGCAAACATCCGCTCCTGATCGAACGCCTCCAATGCCCTGGCGCGGTTGGCGGCGCCGATTCGGGCCCGCAGCGTGGCATCGCCCAGCAATGCCGCCAGGCTGGACGCCAGCGCCGTATCGTCGCGTGGCACGATGCAGGGACCGTTGGCCTCGGCCAGCATCGCGCGCACGTCCCCGACATCGGTCGCGGCAATCGGCAGGCCGGCGGCCATCGCCTCGATCACCGCAATTGGCATCTGCTCGGTATCGGAGGACAGGGCGAACACGTCGAAGCCTGCATAAAAAGCTGCGGGATCTGAGATATGGCCGAGAAAGCTCACACAGTGTGCCACGCCAAGCTGCGCCGCCGCCTGCTCCAGGCCAGCGCGCTCCGGCCCATCTCCGATGATGACCAGACGGGCCGGGACCAGATGCCCCGGGGCGTCGGTCGATTGCGCACCGGTCGCGTGCGCGAAGGCGCGCAGCAGGCGCCCAAGGTTCTTCTCCGCCCGCAGCGCCGCGACGGTTGCCACCACCGGTCCCGCGCCGGGCCAGGTGGCGGCGACCGAAGGGTCACGCCTGCCTGGAAACCGATCGAGAGCAATCCCATTCGGGATGGTGTGCACCCGACGCGGATCCAGTCGCCAGGTCTCGGTGGCGATCCGGGCAAGCGTCCGGGACGGCAGTGCCACAGTCGACCAACGCAGTACCAGGCGGCGCGTCAGCACGCGACGGCGGATCTGGGTATCACGCTCCTCCGGCCCGAAACCGTCCTCGATGTGCAGGTGGGGAGCGATCGCGGGTAGGTTGGCCATCGCCCATTCGATCGAGCCCCAGTTGTTGGTGACCAGCACATCCGGGCGCTGTTCGCGCAGGAACCGCCGGAACCTGCGCAGGTTGTCGAGCGTGGCGCCCTTGCGAATCGGTACTGCCGGGAAGCTCACGTCGAGCGATGGCGACAACCGCTCGCGGCACGCCTGGTTGCCATCCATGGCAACGATCATATGGCGGTAACGCGGCCCGTAACGATTGGCCAGGGCCGCGAATTGGACCTGCGGCCCGCCGACCGCGAAAGTTGCGAAGACGCTCAGTATCGTTCGCCTGGCGGTGGCCATCAAAGAGATGCGCGGGGGATAGGGCGGGAATGCAGGTCGGATGCAGCGAGGGGGCGGCAACGGTCGATCAGGCTAGCGCCGCGACCGCTCACTGATCGACCCGGTGGACGTCAATGGCACGCGCCCGGAACTCTGCCGCGTCAGCCACCGGCCGCCACCCCAGGTCCCGCTTGGCGTCCGCGCAATCGAAGCTTGCGGTCATCCCGCGCGACAGGAAATCGTGCCGGCTTGGCGCGGCGACAGCCCGTCCGGTGGCGCGCTTGATCAGCCACTTGCCGCATTCGACCAGCCAGAGCCGCGTCGCCGATTGCGGATGGAACCGCAACGGTCGCTCGAGTGCCGTCGCCAGCGTCGCGATATAGTCACGCGCGCTCCAGCGCACATCGCCCACGAGATTGTAGCACCGCCCATCGACGCCTTCGGTGCGGCAGGCGCGCAGCGTGGCGTCGGCGACGTCCTCGGCCAACACGAAGGGCAGGGGGTTGCGTCCCGCGTTCCAACCGATGCAGTGCTGCTCGTTGTTGAACAGACCGAGGCCGCTGTGGAACGGCGAACTTCCCGCGCCGACCACGACGCCGGGGCGCACGATCACCACCTTCAAGCCGGTGTCCCGATGCATCGCCAGCAGAGCGGCGTCGGACAGCGCCTTCGCCCGCGCGTAGTCGGCGCGCCGGCCGGCCTGCGGGTCGGGCAGCGTGGCGCCGGTCACCGGCGCGGCCTGCGGCCCAAGATACAATGACGCGATCGACCCGACATGTACCAGCCGCGCCACGCCGGCCGCTTGCGCGCCTCGCGCCACAGTCTCGGCGCCGCCAACCATCGCGGCACGAATTGCCTCGAATGATCCGCCGCCACCACCATGCGCCAGGTTGACCACCATCGGCGCGCCGTCGATGGTGCGCGCGACCGACGCGGGATCGCGGATGTCGCCGCGCACAACGCGCACCCTTGCGTCGTCGAACTCGGCCGGCAGGCCATGCACCGAGCGAGCCATCACCGTCACCGTCATGTTGTCCGCCAGACAGCGGCGAACCAGGTGGGTGCCGATGAAGCCTGTGCCGCCCAGGATGGCGATATCTGGCCCGCCGCGAAACCCCGCGACGTGTGCCGGCGGCGATGCCGGCGCTGCCGCAAAGGCAGCATCGCGGATGCGCTCGCAGGCCTCGACCAGCATGCCGCCGAACGCGGCATCAAGCGCCGGTTTGACGCCGGCATCGACCGCCGCATGGAACGCGGCGATCGCTGCCCGCATGCTGACGAAGAACGGATCGCCGCGCGGGCGCAGATGCAGCAACGAGGCAACATAGCCCAGCGAGCCGCCGGCGCTGTCGCGCAGCAATGCCGCGGCGGTGCGGGAGCCGGACAGGAACCCATCCACCGCGTCCATCCAGCGGGTGCGGGCATGGGTGACGCAGCGATTGGCGAGAATATCCGCGGCGATGACCCCGTCGTCGCAGACCACGCGCACCTGCCAGAACGGGAACGACTGCCCGACGGCGAAACGAAGCTGTGCCGGCAGGTGTTCGCAGTCCAGCACGACATCGACGCTCGCGTGGAACAGCCGCCGCGGGGTGAGCGCGACCGGCGGGGCTGCGATCGCCCGCACCTGGCCGATCCGCCCAGCCAGCGTCGCGATCTGCGACAGCGGGTGCACCGCTTGCTCCAGCAGGATGTTGCCGGGTTTCGCGAACATCCAATGGCCGAATTGACCCGCCGCCAACTGGCGCAACGGCACGTTGTACAGCACGTCGACGTGGCGAGGCCGGCCCAACGCGCGCGCCTCGACCAGTCGGCGCAGACGCGCGAAGCCCGGGTGATGCACAAAATTCTGGTTGACCCCCAGCGGGATCGCGCCGGCCGCCGCCTGGGCCAGCAGCGCGGCACACTCGGTGCTGTTCGCCGCCAGTGGCTTCTCGACCAGCACCGGCTTGCCCGCCGCAAGCAACTCGGCGGCAATCGGCGCGTGCAGGTCCGGCGGAACCAGGACATGCGCCCGATCAAACGCATCGGCCGCGAGGGCCGCGGCGACCGAATCGAACGCCTGGGCTCCCGGGCACTGCGCGGTCAACGCCGCCGCGGCGCTAGCGGACGGGTCGACAACCGCGGTGACCCGCGTGTTTGGAATGCCGCGAAGAGCCTCGGCGTGAACCCCGGCAATGTAGCCCGCACCCACGAGAGCGATGCGTGTCACCCGCCTGTTCCCTGCCGTCCGACTGCCATACGGTGTGTCCCCGGCTGCGGGCTGGCCCGGCCCACGGGCTGGCTCGGGCTGCGTGTTGATTAGCGTCGTCGCTGCCAGTCCTAGAGGCCAGGGTCCGCATGCTCAACCGGTTTTCCGCGCCGCGCCGATGCCCCGTCGCCTGGCTGGTTACGCTCCTCCCCTGGCTGCTTACGCCGGTCGCCTGGCTGCTTACGCCGGTCGCCTGGCTGGCTACGCCGATCACCTGGCTGGCTACGCCGATTGCCTTGCTGGCTACGCCGGTCGCCTTGCTGACTACGCCGGTCGCCTGGCAGCCGGCGGACGCGCGGACCCTGCTGGTCGGCCCGACCCGCGTCCTTGTCCGGCCGAGTGCGGCCGCGGCGGTCGCCACTGACGGCGACACGGTCCAAATCGATCCCGGCAACTACACCGATTGCGCGGTATGGCGCGCCAACCACCTGACCATCACCGCTCGTTCCGGCGGTGATGTCGTCCTGCGTGATCGGGTCTGCCAGAACAAGGGGATCTTCGTGACTGTCGGAGACGACATCACGATTTGCGGCATCACATTCGCTGGCGCCCGCGCACCCGCGTACAACGGTGCTGGCATACGCGCCCAGGGTGCCAATCTGACGCTGATCGACAGTCGCTTCCTCGACAACGAGAACGGCGTCCTGGCAGCCGCCATGCCGAGCAGCACCATCCGCGTGTTTGACAGCGAGTTCCGTGGCAATGGCGCCTGCGTGCGGGAGTGCGCGCATGGCATTTACGTCGGCCGGACCGCCCTGCTCGATATCGAGCGGTCCCGATTCGTCGATCAGCATATCGGGCACCACATCAAGTCACGTGCGCTGCGGACCGTGTTGATCGATGACACCATCATGGATGGACCAGACGGCACATCGAGCTACCTGGTCGATCTGCCGAACGGCGGCGATCTGCTGATGCGGGGATGCGTGCTGGAGAAGGGTCCGAATTCCGACAATCCGGTCGTGGCCGTGACTATCGGCGAGGAGGCATTGACCAATCCGACGCGCCGGATCGAGCTGCTTGGTAACCGGTTCCGCAACGACCGAGCCCAGCCAACGGTCTTCCTGCGCAACGACACCAAAGTGTCGGCTGAACTGACCGGCAACCAGATCTCCGGCCCGGTGGTCACCGTCGACGGGCCCGCGAGTGTACAGCCGTGAGATTGGCCCTGTCACCCGCGTCCCTGCCGCCGTTCAATGCGCCGCTGCGTACGACAGTTTGACAATTTCGTCCGGCAGCGACTGGTAGGTCTGCACGAACAACGAGATCAGGTCGCGCGCCCGGTTGCGCAGCGCGACACTCGGCTTCGACCAGTCGAGCTCCGGCGTCAGGCTGATCGCAACCGGCGCGTAGTTGGAACCGAACACGCTCGCCCAGGCCCTGTGCATGCGCATGTCAAACGTCACCTGAGTTCGGGCGGCCATCGATCCACAGCGATCCCGCGATGGTGGTGGCAGGGTCACTGACTTCCTGGATGCGCCATGTGCGCGGCCCTTCCGGGGTCGCGAGATAGACGATCGTTGTCGTTTCTCCGCCCGGCCCGCCCGATAGGTCGTGGAACTCGGAGATGATTGCGCTCGGGCGGGTGCGTGGCGGGAACACTTCGAGGCGGAACGTGAATGCCGATTGTCCGCATTTCAGGTGCTCCACCCAGAGCCTGCCCACGCCGTCAGATCGCTCGGTCGGGCGGTTCGGGTCGGCAATACAGGCGCCGGTGAAGCCGATCGGTTGCACTGTGGCTGGAAAGTCCGCGGTCGCCCCGCGGTTCAGCACGATGGCGGCGGCAGGCCCGGTTGCCGCGATCACAACGGCCGCCGCGGCCGCCGAGCCTAGGCCCCACAGCGTCGCCGGACGCGATTGCACCATCGCGGCCTGCTGGGCAAATGTCGACCAATGTCCTTCCAGCACGCTCGCCACCCGCTGATACCATGGCTGGCTTCGGCGACGAACGCCCCGGACGCCGCCCGTCCCAGGCCGGATCGAGGTCTCGCGGCCCGAGGTCTCGCGGCCCAAGGTCTGGCGGCCCGGCATTGTGCGTGCAACGGCGGGCGCGGCCGGCGCCGGCATTGGCACTGGCAGCGGCCGGTGATCCTGGCGGAACGGTAGCCCAAGCGCGATCTGCAGCAAAATCACCACAGAGAAGAACAACCAGCCATAGATGAGGTGATCTGCGGTGGCGGCCTCGGCATTGCCGATGATGTGGCCGACCACGACGATGCCGAGTGCCCGAAACCCGTTGGCAATGATCGGAACGATGATCGAGATCAGGATGAAGACCCCGCGCCGCAATGGCGAGCGGTACATCAGCATCGCGTAGAGGCAGCCGAACGCGATGGACGCGATCAGGAAGCGCAGCCCGGCGCATGCCTCCGCGACCAGGAATGACCCTTCCGGTATCTCGATGGCGTAACCATCCGAATAGTTCGGGATGCTCAGCAGATTGAGGCCATTCACGATGAAGCTGGTGGTGAAGCCCTGGAGCGCCGGCGTGATGAAGGCTCCGAACGGGACCATGAAGTACAGATACAGCAGTGGGCCGGCCAAAAGGTAATAGAGCCGCCAGCCCAGCACGCTCAGGAAGAAGATCTCCACCAGCGTCATCACCATGAGCTGGCGCCCCTCCATGATGCCCAGCCGCTCGGCCAGCAGCCAGACGATGCTGACGGGGATTGCCGCCAGCGCGAACCATGCGTTCGGGATTGGCATCGCCAGCGCCAGCCTGTCGCGCCGGTCCCATAGCAGGTAGGCGACGATCGGAATGACCAGGAAGCAGTGGTTGTAGGCGGTCGAGTTCGGACCAGACGCCCACCGCGGCGGCGACCTCGGTGTGGAACAACACACCGAACAACAGCAGTCCGACCACAAGGACGGGGACGGTCAGCCGGAAACTCTGCTGGATCTGTCCGCGGATCGACGGGGCCATGGTTTGGGTGGTCATCGCGCTACCTCGGGCGGGGGGAGAGCAGGGCCGGCGGACGCGAGCACGGTCGGTCGGTCCGGCTCGGCATCATCGGGGAACAGGTCGTCGAGCCGGGCAAGCGTGACCGACCAGTCATGCCGCAACTCCACGGCGCGGCGTGCCGCCGTACCGAGGTCCGGGTGGCGTCCGGACAACACGTCGATAATTCGCTCAATGGTCTGTTCCACCCCTGTCGCGAGCAGGATATCCCGTTCCGGCATCGCCTGCACGCCCTCGAATGCCTCCGGCGTTGCGATCACCGGGCGTGCCATCGCCATGCCTTCCAGCACCTTGTTCTGGGTGCCGCGTCCGATCAGCAGCGGCGCCACGACGATTGTCGCATAGGCCAGCCAGGGGCGCGTGTCCGCCACGCGCCCGGTGACGAGAACCCCAGGCAGTTCCGCCAGCCGAGACACCTCCGCAACGGGGGCCGCACCGACGATGGCGAACTGCGCAGCGGGAACGCGCTCGCGCAGCTTCGGCATCACCGCCTGGGCGAACCACGTCACGGCGTCGATGTTCGGGCGATAGTCCATGCGGCCGGTGAACACCAGCCGCGGTGCGGCGCGCGATCCAGAGGCCGGTCCCGCGGAAGACACCGTCGCGGGAAACGGATCGGCAAAATCCAGGGCGGGTGAGAAATGCGCGAGATCGACCCCATTGTCGACCCAGCCAGTGTAAGCGCGCGCCTCCGGGGCCAGCTCGACGAAGTGTCGCCATTCCGCCTCGTTGACGAAAATGCTGTGATTGAAGGCGCGTGCGGCACGACGCTCGAACGCCAGCAATGTGCGGCCCTCGCGGGCGTACACCACGCGCGCCGGCCAAGCCGCGGTCGCCGCGTAGGCACCCCACTTCGCGGAGTCCACGTCAACCATGTCCAGCACCCGCACGGTGTCCGCCGTTGGCGCCTCCCCTTGCGCCGTTGCCCGCATCACGTAGCGCGCCACTGCGGAGGAATAGACGAAAATGTGCCGGATGGCGTGGCGCGCCAGCGTCGCATCCACCCAGCGCTGTAGTCGTGCGTCCTGGAAGTAGCCGAGCGTCAGCGGCTGCCCGGGGCGTGCCCGCAATAGCGCCTTCAGACGCTGCGTCCGCCGATCGATCTGAATGCAAGCCAGATCGGCACAGAGCGGACGCAGCTCCGCCAGGTAGGCCGCGTCATCGGGATCATCCACGAAGCATCCGAGATGCATGCGAAACCGCCGCGCCAGATGCTTGAACATGTGCCAGGCGCGGATCTTGTCGCCCTTGTCGGGCGGATAGGGGATGCGATGGGACAGAAACAACAGGTCGCGCACTGTCCTCGATCCCGCGCTCAGCCGAGGCCGCGCACGATGGGCGGCCCGATCAGATTGGCAATCGGCAGTGGCAACCGCTTCCACGCGGCAATGAACAGCCGATATTTCGGGTTGAGCGGGTTGTGGTCCGGAATCGCCGCGCCGGGGGCCAGGCTGTAGCGGTAGGGCAGGGGGGCCGGCTCGAAGCCCCAGTTGTGCTTGAACGCGAAGGCCCCAGTGCCGACTTTGCTGCGTCCGAAGTCAAACAGCCGGCAACCGCGCGCGGCGGCGCGGCGCATCACTTCCCAATACATGAAGTCGTTACCCGCCACCCGACGCGCTGCCTGTGTGCCGCCGCCGTAGTACGGCAGCACCTCGTCGCGGAAGTAGAAATTCAGCACCGCGGCGACCGGCTGTTCGCCCTCCAGCACCGTCACCACGTCGGCGCAATCGTGAAACACCGAGAGCAGGGTGCGGAAATAGCGGCGTGCGAATACCGGGGTGCCGAGGTTTCGTACGCTCTCGGCATAGACGCCGTGCAGCGTGTCGGCATCCCGTCCGACCACCGATCCCAGGCCATTTTGTATACCCTTGCGCACCATCGCGCGCTGCTTGCGCGGGATTGCCTTCAGGTTGGCATCGTCGCTCGCGGTGATCGGCTTGCGGAAGGTTACGTACAGATCCGGCCGAGCCAGCCAGGCCCCAGCCAACCCGGCATCATCGATCGGGTCGCGGTGACGGAACTCAACCGCGCTGGCGCCGGTTCGCGCGCGTAACGCCTCGGCATGCGTTGCCAGCGCCGCCGCCGCCTCTGGGTCGCCGGCAAGCGGTCCGCCGTAGACGCAAAACGGCGTCGAAACCAGCGTGTTGCCGAACAGCCGAGTCTTCATCTGCACCAGGGGTAGCACGCCGGCGATTACGCCGTCGCGCTCGGCCAGGGTGTACAGGCTGGTGTGGCCGAACACCGTGCGGATCACGTCCGCCCAGGCCGCCAGATGGAAGAAGGTGCCGGCCGGGTGGCTCGTCACGAACGCGTTCCAGGCAGCGGCGTGACGCGGCTCGAAGCTGCGGAGGGTCAGCGCCATCGTCGCACGGCGTTCGCTCAGGCCGCCGCGGCGTGGTTCGTCGTTGCCGACGCGGTATGTCGTATCGCTGATGCCCCGGCACTGTCCGGCGGGCTGCTGCCGAGTTGTGCGGCGAACACCCGGTCCATCCGGTCCCAGGCAAAATCGGCCAGCAGGCGGTCCAGCCGCGCCGACATCCGCGACAGGTTGGTGTAGTGGCGCAGCCGCGACTTCCAGCCGCAGCCGGGCACGTGCGGCTGGTCGGGATCGACCTCCCAGGGGTGGAAATAGAAGATGCCGGACCGGCCTTCACCCTCGGTCGAGACCTTGAAGCCGTGGCGGAACAGCGGGTAGGGCAGCAGCCGGAAGTACCCGCCACCGGAGCACGGCAGGTTCCGCCCGAACACGCGCGCCGTTGTCATCGGGAATTCCCACAGCGCGCCGCCGGTCGGGCGATACGGCGAGCGCGGTGCGTCGGGCATTCCGTAATTGTCGTGCCGCACCGGGTTGACCGAGGAGCTGTAGCAGTGCCCCTCCTCGGCGATGATGTCGAACGCCCAGGGTGTTGTCGGGCCGATCGAAAACGTCGGCGCCCGGTAGCCGCGCACCGCGACACCGCCGGTGTCCTCGAGGATCAACCGGGTCCGGTGCAGATCCTCGCGGAACGCCGCCGGATCCATCGCGTCGACCCGTCGATGGTCGTAGCCGTGGCTGGCCATTTCGTGTCCGGCGTCGACGATGCGACGGACCATCGCCTTGTGGCGCTCGGCGATCCAACCAAGGGTGAAGAAAGTGGCCGAGACACCTGCGTCGGCGAACTGCGCCAGGATACGGTCGACATTGGCCTCCACGCGGCACGCATAGCGGTCCCAGCTATCACGCGGGATGCAATGGAAGAACGCATAGACCTGGAAATAGTCCTCGACGTCCACGGTCATTGCATTGGGCATCGCGTGGGTCATCCCCGGCCGCTTGGGTGCCGACCGGTTCACCGCTGCGGCTCGAGATAGGTGCCAAGCAGGTCAATCACCCGGCGGAACAAACGCTCCTGGCGTGCCATGCCGGTCTCGACCCCCTGGATCCGGCGCAGCAGATATTCAGCGGCGTTGGGTACCGCTGATGCCGGCGCCGCCGAGGCGGGCATTGTGCCGGCCGGCGCAGGGGGGGCGGGGCCGCCAAGGTCCTCCCGCAGCTCGGCTGCCGTGCTGTCGACCATCTCGGCGGTGACGACGTGCGTCTCCTCCAGCGTGCCGAGCAGCAGGACACGCGAGCAAAGCGTATTGATGCGGCGCGGGATGCCGCCGGTCTGGCGGTGCACCGCGTCGAGCGCGGCATCCTCCCAATGCGGGTCGTCGTGCCAGTCCACGGTGCGCAGCCGGTGCTCGACATAGGCACGCGTCTCGACCCCGGTGAGCGGGCCGAGATGGTACGACGCGAGCACGCGCTGGCGAAGCTGGTCGGTGTCCGGGCGGGCGAGGGTCTGGCGGAATTGCGGCTGGCCGAGCAGGATGGTCTGCACCGAGGCGCGGCCATCTATCGTGATGTTGGACAGCATGCGCAGCTCCTCCAACGCGGCGAGCGACAGGTTCTGCACCTCATCGACTACCAGGACGCAGCGCCGCCCCCAGGCCTGCTGCTCGCGCGCCAGGCTCTCGAAGCGCCCGAGCAGCGCGGCCTTGTCCATGCCGCCGGTTTCCAGTCCGAAATTGGTCAGGATGAGCCGCAGCAGATCGTCGCCCGAGACCTGCGTGGTGACGATGCGCGACGTCACGTAGGTGTTGCGATCGAGCTGCGACCACAGATGCTCCACCAGCGTGGTCTTGCCGGCCCCCACCTCGCCGGTGATGACGATGAAGCCCTCCCCCTGGCTCAACCCATAGACCAAGTGCGCGATGGCCCGCGCGTGCCCGCTCGAGCTGAAGAAGAATCGCCGATCCGGCGTCAACTGGAACGGAATGCCGGTGAGTTTGTAAAATCGTTCGTACACGCGTTCCCTGTCAGCGTCAGAACCGCTTGGTGAGACTGAGAATGATAATGTCCTGGTACAACGTCTGGCCCGGCTGTGTCGAATTCAGGTCGTAGAACTCGTAACTCAGGCTGCCGGTCACCGTTTCGGAAAGGACATAGTTCAGCGAGGCGGTCAGCGCGAGAAACTTGTTGGTTCCGCCCGGATCGAGAAACCAGCGAATGCCGTAGGATCCGCTGGTATTGAGCGTCAAATCGTCGCGCAGCGAATGTAGCCAATTTGCCGTGCCGGTGAAGCCGGTGGTGGAGCCGGTCGCGCCGGCGCCCGCCGCCGTATAGTCGGCATACTGAAGGTTCAACGTGATCGTGTCACGATCGAGCTGAGTGGTGGTCCCGATGGTCCCCGTTGTCGATCGATACAACTGATTTTGCGTGCCCAGCAGGCTGTTCGCGTTGAACAGCGGCGCACCCGTCCGGCTGTTGACCGCGACGCCGGAACTGTTGATGTCCTCTTGCGCGAGTTGGCCTTGCAGCTGTTGCAGGTTGGTCCCGAGCGTCTCGCCGTAACTGACACTGACGCTGGTCCGCCCGGTGAGCTGATACAGCCCATTCGCGCTAAAGCTGTCGACGCCCTGCTGATGACCGTAGCTCAGGGTCAACGTGCTGCGCGGGCTCGGCGTCAGCGTCGTCCCGAGCTGCCATGTGATGTCGTGGATCGCCAGCGAGTTGGTCCCAACCGAGTTGGTCCCGCCATAGTTGATATCCTCGTAGCCGATGCTGCCGAACAGTTCGATCCAACGGTTCAGCGCATAATTGACCTGATTGCTGGCGGTGTCGTTGTGGCCAGGCTGCGATGATGCTCCGGTTCCCCGGAACTGGTTGCCGCTGATCAGTACCGTATCGGTCATCCGCTCCAGGAAGGTGCCGCTTGTGAACTGCAGCAGCTCCTGGTTGCTGATCTGGCTGGCCGACGGGCCGGTCGTATTCGTCGGCAGCGGCGTCGACCCCGCGTTGTTGGATGACGTGGAGTAACCCAACGTATAGCCGATCTTTAGGGTTCCGTAGGTGTCGAACTGCTGCAGGAAATAGGGCGAGACCGAGAAGGCGGTATATTGTGTGGAGTTCTGCTTGGTCAGTCCGGTTATGCCATTCGTCGGCTGGCCGGTACCGCTGGACCCGAAGCCCAGGCCAGGGGTCGAGCCGTTGGCCGATCCCACGCCAGCGGTGGCGCGCACGTCGAGATACAGGTGGTCCTGCCACAGGGTGGCGTCGCCAATGGCATCGAGGTTTTGCGCGATCTGGTTCAGCGACGTGTTGCGGGCGTAGTAAATCAGAGTCGGCTGGTAGTTCAGCCGGAGTTGGACATTCTGGGTGTCGCCATAAATCGCGATGCCGGGTGTCACATAGGTGATCAGGTCCCAGCGCCGATCGTTCTCCGACTGGAAGACGTTGTCGTTGAACGCCTCCTGCAGGGTCAGCGACGGGGTGAACGTCCAGCCGGGCCCGACCGCGCTACCGAAAGGGCCCAGCAGTTGCAATTGATGCGCCAGGGCGGAGGCGTCCGAGGCGTCCGGCGACGCCGCCGATGCTGGGGATACAACAGACGGATTCGAAGCGTCGGATGCCGGGAAGGCGGCCGCCCGTGGCGCAATCAGACAGGGGGTGCACACCGCGGCCGCCAGCCATGCCGCGTACCGGCTGAGCGAAGCGCGTGCCGTGCTATCGCCGCACAACGCGCGTGCCCCGCCGTCGCCGAAAAACGTGTGTGCCGCGCGATCGCCGGACAACGCGCGTGCCGCGCGATCGCCGAAAAACGTGCGTGCCGCACGATCGCCGAAAAACGTGTGTGCCGCGCGATCGCCGAAAAACGTGCGTGCCGCGCGATCGCCGAAAAACGTGTGTGCCGCACGATGGCACATCAGTGCGGCCCCGGTCGGCCTGGAACGTCCGGCCGTGCCGCGCATGCGCTGTCAGGACGTGTAGTAGGTCGAATAGGCGCCGAAGGTGTAGCGGGTCTGCACCTGCACCTTGTTCAGCAGCAGCGTTATCGTCGGGCAGGCCTGTAGCAGATCAAGCGACGATACGACTTCGTCGCGCTGGGTCCGCTCGGCTTCGACCACGAACAGCACCTGTCCGACGATCGGTGCAAGGGCCGCCGGGTCCGACGTTGACAACGTGGGTGGCGCGTCCAGCACGATCAGCCGGTCGGCATAGCGTCGTCCGATCGCCTGAATCAGCTTGGTCATCTGCTTGGATGCGAACAGTTCCGGCCCCAGGTCGCGCTCGATGCCGATTGGCAGCACGGTAAGATTTTCGATGGCGGTCTTCGCCATCACCTGCGATGCATCGAGTTCGGAATTGGCGGCAATGTCGAGCAGCCCGGGGGCGTCACCGAGCCCGAGCGCCATGCAGAACGAGTCGCGCTTCGAGTCGATGTCGATCAGCAGTACATGATGGTCGCGTTGCCGAGCGATGCAGGCGGCCAGGTTCAGCGAGGTGAAGCTCTTGCCCTCGCCGGGGATCGAACTGGTGATCATCAGCAGGTTGGAAAACCCGGGCTCGGCCCCGGCAGCGGTGAAGGCGGTGCGCACGATTTGGCGCTGCACGAGGCGGAATTCCTCGGACACCCGGCTGCGCACGCGATTCCAGTCGATCATGCCGGCCCGGAACAGTGACGTCATGTCCACGAACGGCTGCCCGGCACCCTCTTCGCGCGGGATCAGCGTGTGCGGTCCAGGTTCCTCCAATGGCCGATCAAGCCTGGTATCCCCGTCTGAGGCGTGGCTGGGTAGGTCCACCACCCCCTGCGCCCGATCTGCCGACGACGGTTGCGGAGCAGCGGCGGCATTCCGCGCGGGCGCGGCTGCCCATTCGGCAACGGTGATGTCCCCAGTTTCGGCTACGCCAGCGTCGCCAGCGCCGGTGTTGTCCGCGCCAGTTCCGTGCACGCCAGCGCCGCGCATGCCAACGCCGTGTTGGCCGGAGCCGGCCAAAGATTGAGCATCTGGCAGAACGCCGGCGGGCGACGCGGGGTGGGCGCGCGTGTAAACCGCTCCTGCGGGCTGGTCGTGCTCCAGCAGGTGTGCCGCCGAGTCATCCAACTCGCCGGACTGCGCCAGCCGTTCGACTGCCCGCTCGACCAGATGCGCGCGCTTGCGTCCGAACATGGGCGTCAGGCCGAACTGCGAAGGACGTGTAGCACCAGACCACCATAGACCATTACCAGCACGCCGACCGCGGTCGCGAAGCGTACGAAGACCATCAGGCGGCGGAATATTGACCGGGTACGGATGATCGAGATCCCACCCAATACCGGCAGACCGAGATTGCGCAAGTCGTCCACGGTGCTGAAGGAGGCGTCCATTTGGCTGAGCAGCAATACGATCACCGCCCCCGCACCCATGCCACCCGCCAGCACGGCACTGAGCATCAGCACACGGTTGGGTGCCACCGCGATACGAGGAATTTCCGGCGGGTCAACGATCTGCAGCTTGACCTTGTCCGCCTGGGTGTCGGCGGCCTGGGCGATATTCGCCGACTGCAGGCGGCCGAGCAACTCTTCATAGTTCTTGCGCAGCACGCCGTAGTCACGGTCCATGTTCTGGAATTCGGCCAGCAGGCCCGGCTGCTCGTGCTGGAATTTCTCCAGCCAATTCCTGATCTCGGACGCCTCATCGAGCTGACGTTGCAACGACTGAAGCTGTAAGTCGGCGTCGACCAGCCGGACTTTCAGGCTGTCGAAGATCGGGTTGGGCACCGAGCGCTTCACATCGCCTTGGTTCGCCACCGGCGTGACCGGCTGGTTGCCCTTTTCCGGCGAGGCTGCCAGGTAGGCGATCAACCGCTTCTGCGCGATCACGTCGGGATGCTGGTCGGTGTCGTGCAGCAGCATGTCATGCAACTGCTGTTCGGCTTGTGCCAGCCGCGTCTGGCCGCTGGCGACGGCCGCCGCGGCGTTGATATTCTCTACCACCAGCAGTGGCGGGGTCTGCTCGACTTCCTTCTTGAGCGCGTCGCGCTTGCCGGTCGCATCCTGCAACTGGCCCTGAAGCGCCTTCACCTGGCCGCGGGCCTGCTCAACGCCAAAGGTGCTCGGGTTGATGTCCGTCGGGAACAGGTCGATGTACTTCAGGCGGAAGTCGGCTCGGCGCTTCTCGGCCGCGCGCAACTGCTGCTCGTACGACGAAATCTGGTGTTCGAGGAACCGCCTGGCGTTCTCCATATCGGTTCGGTTTCCGCCGGTGGCGCTCTCGACAAAGATCGTCAGCAGGCTCTGCACCACGTCGTGTGCCATTTTGGCCGAATTATCGCGATAAGTGATGGTGAACAGGTTGCGGGTCTGCGGCACGACGTGGATGTCGCTGGACAGCCGCTTGATCAGCCGCTCGCGGTCGGACGGATTGGCCACCGTCAGATCGAGGTCGGTCTTTGAGATCACCTTCTCGAGGTTGGGCCGGCTGAGCAGGGTGCGTTGTATGAGCTCGAGTTGGCTTTGTGGAGCCGAGTCGGCGGCCAGCCCGGTGAGCAGCGGCGTCAGCACCGCGTCGGCATCGACGTAGAGCCGCGCGCTGGATTCGTACTCGTTCGGGATGAAGGTGATCGACGCCCAGCCGAAGGCGCACACCAGCCAGGCGACGACCACGCCGGTCCAGCGCCGACGCCAGGCAGCGTTGATGTATTGACGAATCAGAAGGCGGATCGGGTCCATCTTAGGCTCCGATATCAGAACCAGGATTGCGGAATGATTAACGTATCGCCCGGTTGCATTGCCACGTTTTGACTGATGTCGCCGTTCTTGATCAGGTCGTCCAGCCGCACGAGAATATTGTGCTCCTTGCCGTCGGGCCCACGCCGGACGATGATCGCCCGGTTGCCGGCGGCATATTTCGTCAACCCCTTGGTGGCGATCATGACATCGAGCACCGTCATGTCCTCACGGTAGGAAATCGCCTGGGGATCGGTAGCTTCACCAATGACGCGGATTTGGCGATTAGCCGGACCGACGAAGGAGCGGACAATCACCGTGACGAGCGGATCCTGGACGTATTTCTTTAGCCGCTCCTCAATGTCGTGGGCAAGTTGAGGCGGTGTCTTGCCGGCGGCCTCGATTTCGTCGATCAGCGGTACGGAGATCCGCCCGTCAGGTCGCACCCCGACGCCGCCTTCACTGAGATCGTTGTTGTGCCAGACGAAGACGCTGAGCGAGTCTCCCGCGCCGATGACGTATTCACTGGCACCTTGCGGTGCATCGGGCTTACCCGCGTTCTGGGTCTTCAGCCAGGCGTCGTACTGCTCCGGGCTTTCGGTCTCACGCGAGTTGCCGCAGCCCACCAGCACCGGGCCAATAAGCATTGCCAACACCGCCCAGCGACGCCAACCGAGAGTCACGACCGCTTCGTCCCCTATTCCATTAGGCTTAGTATGATGGCTCGCAGCCCCATGGTAGGCGCGGAAGGAATCGAACCCCCTCCTCTGCCATGTGTTGGCAGCGCTCTGCCACTGAGCTACGCGCCTGACAACCAGATGCCGAGTAGGGCCCGAACCCATCACGTTGGCTGATAACACTATCACCAAACCTCGACAATCGCGCAATCAGAGAGTCAGTTCGCATAAAACAATCATAGGTGGTATACTTGCATGCTATGTGTCGCGATGAAACCAGAGATTGGTCCTTTGCCTCCACTCCGTGCATAGGTTGCCCGACCAGTATCGTCGGTGGACGGGTGACCCGTCCGCGCACCGGTCGAACATAGCGTGCCCATTGCCCATGGGAGCTGCGACACAATATAAAACTATAGACAAGTTGACGCAAATCAGCAAATCGCGGTGGCGCCGGGATGCAGGGTGTGCGCACGCCAAGTTGTTCGTCGGGCGAGGCGTCGCGGCGCCCCGCGCAATTTCAGGGTGCGGCCGCCTGGGGTCCACACCCGGGGATGAGCGGTTCGTGGCAGCTTGCGGCCCGATGCATCAAGCCCCGATACATCAAGCCCCGATGTATCAAGCGATGCGCTTGACAAGGCGACGCACTGGAACCGGCTTGGGAGGAAGGCAGACCGCGGTGAAGCACGCATGATCCTGGAAATCTCGGCGACAGCCGTGCTCCACGGCATCTGCGCCTGTTTGTACACCGCGCTCGCCGCGCTGATCCTGGTCCGGCGCCAGCAGAGCCGCACCGGCCTCTATTTGGCCGGCGCCGCGCTGCTCACCGCGGCCTGGGCGCTCTCGGTCGTGGTGTGGTGGCAGACGCCGCTCAGCCTGGTGCCGCGTTCCCTCGAACTGCTGCGTGCGGCCGCCTGGTACGGCTTCATCCTGCACCTCTATCGGCGCGGCCTCGGCGGTAAACTGGCGCTCACGCCGGCATTCCTCACCATGGGCCTGATCGCCCTGCTGATAGTCGGCGGGATGCCCCTGCTCGACCTGCTGTTGCAGCCCACCACAGCCGCGGTCTTCTCGCTGCAGGTCGCCGCCCAGCTCGCCTTCGCTGTCGGCACCATCTTGCTGATCGAGAATCTCTACCGGAATGCCTCGGAAGACGAACGCTGGCATATCAACCTGCTGTGCGTCGCGCTGGCCGGGCTGTCGCTTTACGACCTTCTGCTCTACGCCGACGCGGCGCTGTTCCGCCGCGTGTCGGTGGAGCTGTTCATCGGCCGAGCCAGCATCACCGCGCTCGCAGCCCCACTCATTGCACTGGCCGCGGCGCGCAACCGCCGCTGGGACGTCAACATCCATGTCTCACGCCAAGCGGTGTTTCACAGCGCCACGCTGGTCATCAGTGGCGTGTTCCTGCTCGGCCTCGCGGTGGTTGGCGAGGTGTTCCGGCGGACCGGCGCAGAATGGGGGCTCGTCGCCGAGGTAACGCTGGTCTTTGGTGGCCTCTTGGCGGTCGCCGTGCTGCTCACCTCGGGGTCCGGCCGGTCGCGTCTGCGCGCCCTGCTGGTCGACCATTTCTTCAGCCTCCGCTACGACTACCGGCGCCAGTGGATGCGCTGCATCGAAACCCTGTCGGCGCCCGAAGCCTATGTCGGTCTGCACACCCGCGCCGCGCGGGCCCTGGCCGAGGTCGTCGACAGCCCGGCCGGGGCGCTCTACGTGCGCGACCCCGAGGAGGTGGAGTTCCGTTGGGCCGGGTCCTGGAACCTGCCCGCCGGCACCGCAGCGATCCCGCCCGGCCATCCGCTGATCGCAGCGTTTCGCGACGGCGATTGGATCGTCAGGCTCGACGCGATAGAGGTCGCGCGCCAGTGGTTTGCCGAATTCCCGCGCGTCTGGCTTGCCGTTCCCCTCAATCACCTCGGCAATCTGCTGGGCTTTGTCGTGCTGACGCAGTCGCGCGCGCCGTTCAAGCTGGATCGCGAGGTGTTCGAACTGCTGGGCGTCATCAGCCGCGAGGTGGCGGGCCGGGTCGCCGAGCAGCGTGCCGTCCAGGTGCTGCAACAGACACGCGAGCTGCGTGAGTACAGCCAGCGCTTTGCCTTCGTCATCCACGACATCAAGAACGTCTCCGGCCAGCTCAGCATGCTGCTCGCCAACGCTGAAAAACACGCTGACAACCCCGAGTTCCAACGTGACATGCTGACCACCGTGCGCGCCTCCGTGGCGCGCATCACCCGGCTGCTGACGCGCCTGCAGGCCGGCGCGCAGGAGCGGGCCCATGCCCTGATCGAGCCGGTCGAACGGATTGGCGACGTGGTTGAGGCGTTCCGCCGTACCGGTGGCGCGGCGGTGACGCTCGAGGCTGATGGTGGGGACGCCGGTATCGCGATCGACCCTGATGTGTTCGATACGGTAGTGACACATCTTCTGACCAACGCGGTTGAAGCGACCAGTGGGATGGCCAACGGGACAGCCAGCGGGCCAGGTAACGGGACAGCCAACGGGACAGCCAACGGGACAGGTGGCGTCGCGCGCGTTGTGGTGCGCCACGAAGCGACGAGTGTGCTGATCGACATCATCGACGAGGGCCCGGGCATGAGCGCGGATTTCATCCGTGACAGGCTGTTCCGTCCGTTTGCCACCACCAAAACGGGTGGGCATGGCATGGGGGCGTACCAGGCGCGCGAATTGCTGCGTGCTGCCGGCGGCGATCTTCTGGTATTGAGCCGCCCGGATGCCGGCACCACGATGCGTCTGTTGTTGCCCTGCGTGCGGGTACCGTCGGCGGAGACGCCTCCTGTCGCCACGTCAGCGAGGATCTAATGGCCAAGCCGAAACTGCTGATCGTCGAGGATGATGTCGGTCTCTGCTCACAGTACCGCTGGGCGTTTCCGGCACATGAGGTACTGATCGCGCAGGACCGGGCACAGGCAATCGCGGCGGCACAGAAGGACCGTCCGCCAGTGGTGATCATGGACCTCGGCCTGCCGCCTGACCCCGACGGAGTAAGCGAGGGGTTCGCAGCGCTTGAGCAGATTCTCACGACCGCGCCGGAGACCAAGGTGATCGTGGCGACCGGCAACAACGAACGCCGCAATGCGCTGAAGGCGGTGGCGAACGGCGCGTACGATTTCTGCGAGAAACCCGTCGACCTGGACGTTCTGCACACCATTGTCGAGCGCGCCTTCCGGCTTTCCGCGATCGAGGATGAGAACCGCCGGCTGGCCGCCGGGTCGCCGACGCGCTCGCCGATCGAGCGGATCATCGCGGCGAATGACGGCATGCTGAAAGTGTGCCGCGACGTCGAGAAGCTTGCTGCTACCAACGTCCCGGTGCTGTTGCTCGGCGAGAGCGGCACCGGGAAAGAGGCGTTGGCGCAGGCGCTGCACGCTCTTGGCCCGCGCGCGAGCCAGCCCTTCGTCGCGATCAATTGCGGTGCCATCCCGGAAACGTTGCTGGAAAGCGAGTTGTTCGGCTACGAGCGCGGCGCCTTCACCGGCGCCTTCAAGCAGACCATCGGCAAGATCGAGAGTGCCAACAAGGGAACCCTGTTCCTCGACGAGATCGGCGACCTGCCAGGGCCGTTGCAGGTCAAGTTGCTGCGCTTCTTGCAGGATCAGATCGTCGAACGGATCGGCGGCCGCGCCCGCATCCAGGTCGATGCGCGGATCGTCTCGGCCACCAATCAGAGCGTCGAGGAAAAAGTGCGCGACGGCCAGTTCCGTGGCGACCTGCTCTATCGGATGAATGCTGTCACGGTGCGCATCCCGCCGTTGCGTGAGCGCGGCGGCGACGTGATGCTGCTCGCCAACTGGTTCCTCGGCCGCTTCAATCGCGAATTTGCCCGCACCCTGCGCGGATTCACCCCGGCCGCGATCGCCGCGCTGGAGGCGCATCGTTGGCCTGGCAACGTGCGCGAACTGGAAAACCGCGTGAAGCGCGCGGTGGTGATGGCCGAGGGACGCCAGCTTGGTCCGGAGGATTTGGAGCTGACCGCGGCGAAGGATAATGTCGTCGATCTTGATCTGCGCGCCGCCAGGCTGCGAGCCGAGCGCGAGGTGCTGCAAATGGCTTTGGCCCACAGTAATGGCACGCTGTCGGTGGCCGCGAAGCTGCTTGGGATCAGCCGACCGACCCTGTATGGGCTGATGGAGGCCCATGGCATCGAGGTAGAGACGGGCAAGCCGGCCGACTCCGCGACGAGCGGCGGCCGAACCGACCTGGATTGAGGCCGACCTGGATTGAGGATAGCACGCATGCGTTACCGGCGTTTCTTCGGCATTCTGACGGTCTGCATGGTCGCGGCCTGGCCGCTCAGCGGCCACGCCGCCGATTATCTCGCCAACGCAAGATTGGCGCTGCAGAAAGGTGACCTGCGGGCCGCGCAGGTCCAATTGCTGAACGCAGTGAAGGCCGACCCGCAAAACGCGGAAGCGCGATTCCTGCTCGCGCGAGTGCAGTTCGATCTCGGCGACCCGGTGGCCGCCGAGCGCGAAGTGCGCAGCGCCCGCGAACGCGGCTACGATCCCCACAAGACGCTTGCGCTGCTCAGCCAGGCGATGCTGGCGCAGTCCAAGTTCCAGGCGATCCTCGATGAGTTCAAGCCGGACGGCAAGGACAAGCAGCTCGATTCCGAACTTCTGGTCTCGCGCGGCGTCGCCGAGGCTGGCCTGAACCATGTTGACGACGCCGGCAAGGATTTCATCGAGGCGGAGAAACTCGCGCCGACATCGGTGCAGCCGCTGTTGGCTGACGCCCGGCTGGCGGTCGCCCGGCGGGAAGTGGATCGCGCCCTCCAGAAAGCCGATGCGGCACTCGCGCTACAGCCTAAGTCGGCCGATGCCATGCTGGTGAAGGCACAGGCACTCCGGCTGAAGGGCGACCTTGTGGGCTCCGCCGCAATACTCGATCAGGCGGTCGAGGCCGCGCCTGACAGCGTGCAGGCCAAGCTCGATCGGGCCAGCATGCTGCTGGCGACCGGCAAGGTCACGGCGGCACAGTCGGACGTCCAGGCCGTGCTGGCGGTTTCCCCGGGCAACGTGCAAGCGGTGTATTTGCAGGCGGTGCTGCAGGCGAATGCCAAGGATTGGCACGCGACCGACGCCTCGCTCAATCGCATCTCCAACTTCCTGGGTCGGATCCCGCGCGCCTACTACCTGCTTGCGGTGACCAAGCGTGAGCTCGGCCAGCTTGAACAGGCGCAAGACGCGGCGACGCGCTACGTCGCCCACGCGCCCAACGACCTGTCCGGTTACAAGTTGCTGGCGCATGTCGAAACCGACCAGCACCTGCCGGACCGCGTGATAGATACGCTGTCGAAGATTGCCGATGCCGGACAAGGCGACGCGGAGACCTACGACCTGCTGGGTCGGGCCTACGTTGCGACCGGTCGGGGCGACCAGGCGATCAAGATGTTCCAGAAAGCCGAGACCTTGGCGCCGAAGGACGTCGGTTTGCAGACCCGATTGGCCGCGGCGCGACTTGGCCAGGGCGACGTCACCGATGCGATCGGCGATCTCGAGAGCACGCTGAAGCTCGCGCCGAGCCAGCCCATGGTGGGTGAGGCGCTGTTCTTCGCCACCCTCGCCACCGGCGATCTCGACAGGGCGGCTGGGGTCATCAAGCAGCTGCGCGACGTGCAGGGGGACACGCCCGTGGTGCAGAACCTCGACGGGCTGCTGCTGCTGGCGAAACTCGATCTGGACGGGGCGCGCGCCAAGTTCACCTCGATTAGCGAGAAGTCGCCCAATTTCCTGCCGGCCAAGGCAAACCTCGCGCGCGTGCTGTCGATGCAGGGACACGATGCCGAGGCGCAGAAGCTGCTTGGCGACGTGCTCGACAAATCGCCGACGGCCGAGCCCGCCCTGTCGATCCTGGTCAACATGATGTTGCAGACCAACCAGGTCCCCAAGGCAATTGCCCGGGTCGAGCGCGCGCGGGCCGCCGCCCCGGGGGACCTTCGTGTGGCTGCCGGGCTGGCTCAGCTTTACATCCGCGACCAGCAACCACAGAAGGCACTCGACCTTACGACTGACACCAAGGGCGCCGACAATGATGAAACGATCCTTGGCGCGCGTGTCGCTGCCCTGGTGGCGTTGCAACGCCAGGCCCAGGCGCGCGACACCTTGCAGCAGATCCTCAAACTCAATCCCGCCTCGGTTCCGGCGCGCCGCCAGCTAATGGCGCTGTACGTTCAGAATGGCGACTACGAGAGTGCCCGCAACGTCATGAAGGAAGGGTTCGCGGCGCGGCCGCGCGATTACCAGTTCTATCAGGATTATACGATGATCGACCTGAAGGCCGGCGGGATCGACGCGGCGCTGGCATCGGCGCAGCGTCTGGCGGATCAGGACCGCGACTTCGGACAGGTTCTGGCATTGCCCGGTGACATCTATCTTGCCGCCGATCGTCCGGCGGCCGCGGTGAAGGCCTACGGCACTGCTTTTGCCACCGCGCCGTCGAGCTTTCTGGTGGTCCGGCTGGCAACCGCGATGGTACGCAACAACCAGCCCGACGATGGATGGCAGAAGCTGGTCGACTGGGTGGGCGCGCATCCCGACGATCTTGTGGTGCTGGAAGCGCTGACCGAACTCGATATCAACACCCGCCGTTTCGACGCCGCGGAACAGCACCTGAAGCTTCTGCTGGCGAAAAAGCCGCACGACGCCGTGGCGCTCAACAATCTTGCCTGGGTGTATCAGCAGAAAGGCAATCCGGAGGCGCGGTCGCTGGCATTGCAGGCCTATATCCTGCTGCCTGGCACTCAGACCGCCGACACGCTGGGTTGGATTCTAACCGAGAATGGTGACTCGACCTCGGGCCTTCCGTTGTTGCGGCAGGCCAGCGCGACGGCCCCTACCGACTACCGCATCCGCTACCACTACGCCGTCGCGCTGGGTAAGACGGGCAATGTCGACGAGGCGGTGCGGCAGCTCAATCAGGTCATTGGGGCAAAAGGCAACTTCCGTGAGAAAACCGACGCCCAGGCCTTGCTGGATGAACTGAAGAAGAAGCTGTGATGCCGCCGAACCACGGCAGCCAACGGGACTGACATATGCGTTCGATCGCATTCTTCTTCGAGATGCTGGTGCTGCTGCCGATCGCGACAATCCGGCCGTTTGCCGGCGTGCTGTTGTGGTCGTGGGTGTCATTCATGAGCCCGCACAAGCTGCTCTGGGGTCCCGCCAGCGGCCTGCCATGGGCAATGGCCGTCATCGTCGTGACCCTGATCGGCTGCTTGTCGGCGCGTGAGCCAAAGAGCTTCTCGCTGAACCCGGTCACCGGTTGCATCGCGTTGTTCATGATCTGCATTACGATGACGTCGCTGACAGCGATGGCGCCGGCAGGTGACGTGTACCAGAAATGGAACATCATCATAAAGTCGATGAGCGTCCTTCTGCTGACCAGTTGGCTGCTGACGACCAAGGAGCGCATTCACGCACTGGTCTGGATCATGGTCCTGTCGTTGGCGTATTTTGGCATCAAGGGCGGCGGCTTCACGATCATGCACGGTGGTTCCAACCGGGTGGAGGGACCACCCGATACGATGATTGGCGATAACAATGCCTTGGCCGCCGGACTTTTGATCACGATACCCTTGATGAACTATTTGCGTATGCACTCACAGCACCGCATCATTCGTTTTGGTTTCGCCAGCGCCATGGTGTTGACGTTGTTTTCGGTCGTCGGCAGCTATTCGCGTGGCGCGCTGCTTGGACTTCTCGCCGTAACTCTGTTCCTATGGCTCAAGAGCAAGGCGAAATTGAGCTCCGCGATAGTGCTGCCGCTTCTGGTCGGCTCGGTGATCGCGTTTATGCCGGCCGACTGGGTGGCCCGCATGCAAACGCTGACCGACGCTCAATCCACAGCCTCGGGCGAGAGCCGCATGGCGATCTGGAATGTCGCCTGGCAGATGGCGGTGCATCGGCCGTTGACGGGTAGCGGCTTCATGGGACCGTATTATGATCAGGTCGTCAGGCAATTCGTTCCTGGCGAAACCGCGCGCGCCGTGCATAGCATCTGGTTCGAGGTGCTAGGAGAGCACGGCTTCGTAACATTCTTCGTTTGGGTGGGTATCACCGTGTGTGCCGTCGTTGCTACGCGGCGGACGATCAAATCGGCGACGGGTGTTCCGGGGTTGGAGTGGTCCGTTGACCTGGCGAAGATGATCCAGGTATCGATCATAGGGTACCTGGTCGCAGGCTCTTTTTTGTCACTTTCTTATTGGGATTTCTATTTCACCATCTTGGTCACGGCGGCTGCGACGCATCAGTATGTGCGTCAGGCACTGGGCGAGACCGATTCAGGACGGCGACTGCCTGTCGCGGCGGGGTCTCGGTCCTCGGTGGTTTCCATCGCGAGACGACAGGCATGAGCTCGGTTCTTCTCGGCCTGACCATGCTGGCGGTCGGCTGGCTGGTGATCTGGACAGGCAAGGACCATACGCAGCCTTCCAAGACCTGGTGGCCGTTCGCCATGCGTGAGTCCGCTCCTCCAAAAACATCTGGGTTCGGGCTACGCCGCTCAAGGCTACATCGCGCCGCAAGCCCCGATGCGTCCGACCAACGACCATGGCGCCGCTCCGGCTCCTGACATTCTCCACGCTCTACCCGAATGCCCAACGGCCGAACCACGGCATCTTCGTGGAGAACCGGTTGCGTCATTTGGTGGCGAGCGGCGAGGTGCTCAGCACGGTGATCGCTCCAGTGCCATGGTTTCCCAATGGGGCGGCAGTGTTCGGGGAATGGGGGATCCATGCGCGCACCGCACAGCACGAAATGCGCCACGGCCTGGAGATGTATCATCCGCGCTATCTGGTGATCCCGAAGCTGGGGATGTCGGTATCGCCCTGGCTGCTCTACCGCGCCACGCTGCCGATGATCCGCCGCCTGTGCGTCACGCAGGGGCGGCCCGACGTTATTGACGCGCACTACGTCTACCCGGACGGGGTCGCCGCAACCTGGATTGGCAGGCGCCTTGGCCTGCCGGTGGTGATCACCGCGCGCGGGACCGATGTCAATCTGATCCCGCGCTACACTGTCCCGCGGCGGCTGATCCAGGGCGCCATCCGCGATGCCACGGCGTTGATCGCGGTCAGCGCTGCCCTGAAGCAGGCGCTGGTCGGGCTGGGTGCACCGCCCGACAAGGTCGCGGTTCTGCGCAACGGGGTCGAGACGACTTTGTTCCGCCCACCGGACGATCGCGCAACCGTTCGCGCGGCACTCAGGCTGACTGGCCCTACTTTGATCTCCGTCGGATTGTTGATCGAGCGCAAGGGGCATCATCGTGTAATTGAGGCGTTGGCGGCACTCCCGGGATACACTCTGCTGATCGTGGGCGACGGGCCGGAGCGCCCGCGCCTGGCAGCGATGATCGAACGGCTGAGGCTCGGCGACCGCGTCCGCCTTCTGGGCTCCCGCCCACACGACGAACTGCCCGCGCTCTATGGAGCTGCCGACGCGCTGGTGCTCGCCTCTTCGCGCGAGGGCTGGGCGAATGTGCTGCTGGAGGCGATGGCCTGCGGCACGCCGGTCATCGCCAGCAATGTCTGGGGTAATCCCGAGGTGGTGCGCTCCTCAGCTGCCGGGCTAATCACCGCAAGCAACACCCCCGAGGCGATCGTGGCTGCGGTGCGTCGGCTGTTCGCCGATCCGCCCGAACGCGCCACGACCCGGGCCTATGCCGAACAGTTCGGTTGGGACGAGACCACTGCCGGCCAGATCGCGCTGTTCGGCCGCATCGCGCGCCGAAGCAGCTGACATACACCGGTTGCGAGAAAATCCTCTGCCGCCCCTTTGCCATCCGAATCGGGGCTAACTCGGTGCCCACCATGAGCGGATTGCCTTACCCGGCTGGTTTTTCTGCTGCCCCATGCGCCGGGTCTCACCCTGATCGAACGCCTGTACGTCCGATGTCGACGCGATTGGCGGGTACTGCAATCCCAATCGCAAGCAATAAGAATCCAGGATAATAATAGTACTTGAATACCTGCACGTTGAGTGAAATGGCAACAAGATAAACCAATCCGACTGTACAAAGAAAAGTGCCAAGGCGAACGTTACGCGCAAACGCCAGATACAGCATCCCGGTGGCAACAGCGCCCGCCTGCAGCGCCCGCCTGATCGATGTCAGATCCATACTCTGAAGCAAGTCGAGTATTGAAACCTGACCCGGACCCCGATGCTGACCGATCGCCTGATCCGGTGTGAGGGTCTGTTGGATATGGATGTAGAGATCGACCAGCAGGGACGGGCGCAGTATCATCCATGGCGTTATAATAAGCGCAAAGACACCGGTGGCGATGACGGCGACCCGCCATGCTGACGCAACACCGCGGTGGAATAGCAGCCAGGTCCCGGTCAGGGCAGCGATCGCCACCGTCGGTTGCTGGGTCCCGAGAAGGATGCCTAGCAGGAATGCCGGCCAGAGCCTTCCCGGCGAGAGCAATGTCGCGGCAAATCCCACCAGCAGAGCCCAAAGAGGCCAGACTTGGCCGCGGAGCACCATTTCCATCGATGAACGGGAGAGTATGATCGGACAGAGACCCAGAAGCGCAATCTTGTCGAGACGCCCACTCCGGATCAGCCACAGGCTCAGGCACCCGACCACGGCGAAACACGCAAGGTTGAGCAACCGCAAATCGACGCCTGCTGCAGTAAGTGGAAGGAAGACCAGCCACTGTACCGGCAGGTAATAGAACCAATTGGAATATGTCTGTGCGTAAGGGTTGTGGCCCGCAAGCAGGAAATGATCAGCATCGGCGATGATGGGCAGCATATCCGCGCCCGAGCGGTCAATCGGAACCGTGGCGACGAGGTAGCAGCACAGCCCGAACCCGGCTAGCAGCAGGAACGCAGTGCAGAGGCGATCGCGCCGCAGCCAGTGGAAGCTTGCGCACGCGGCGATGATCGCGATCGCTACCGGCACCGCATGCCGGGTGGGAAGCCAGAAGTAGACGCTGGACGCCAGCGTGATGGCGGTCAGCACCGAGGCGACCCAGTCCGGCAACTCGAGCGACGTGGCGGCCTCGGTCCTGGACAGTGCCGTGCCACGCGCGATCCCGGCCAGGCACAGCAGAAATGCCCACGACCAGACCTTAAAGTATGTGGATAGTACCGGCTTCGGAAGCCTTGGCAGCCTTATACTCGAAGCCGTACACTATTGCGATAATACCGACAGCACCGAGCAGGCCTGTCAGCAAATAGATCTTGTCCCGAGGGAGATAGATCATGTCTCGACTCGGACGATGTATCATCGGGAGGTCCCTGCAACCAAATTCTATTTGGCGCCGCCGCTACAGGGCGTCTCCCGCGGCGCGGACAATTGACGGTGGCCGGGGGACCTCTGCGGCGCGCCGTAGTCGCCGCAGCAGCGGTTGTTCGATCCGCTCAGAGAACGCGACGGCGATCACGACGCACAGGCCCAAACCGACGAAGAAGTCGATTTCGGGCTGCAGCGGGACGAAGTGCTTCACGCGAAGCAGGAGTTGTTGATAGAACAGCACAACGATGATGTGGATCAGGTACAGAGAATACGAAGCGCCCCCTAGCCGGATCAGCGGAGCGGGAACCCGCAGCGTGCCAGCCGTTTCGGTGCCGACGAGACCATACAGTGTCATCGCCGCGCCCAGCGCGTAGATCAGGTGGCGGGGCGGAAATTCGATCGGCAGGGCAGGGCCATATGACTCGAACAGACCGTCGGCCAGAAACAACGCCACACCGGCCACGAGCATCGTCCCCGGCCGCCACCAGCGGTGGTCAAGCGCCAGTCGAGCCACCGCCATGCCAAAGAAGAATTCGATGTTGAATATGCGAAATACCAGATCGCCGGCGATCCCGCCGAACAGTGCGTCTCCTGAAACCCAGATCCAGCCGATGTTCAAGGCGATGCAAGCGGCCCAGGCGGCCAGGGCAACGCGGCCCAGATGCCTGCTGAAGAACAGCAGAGCGAACAGCCCGTAGAACAGCAATTCGTGGCGCAGCGTCCAGGCCGGGCCCAGGACGGGCCCGCGCAGGCTGGGCAGCAGAAGGTAGCTGGAGACCATGTTTTTCAGGTCGTCGTCCAGCGGATCCTTTGTCGGGCTGTACAAAAGTACCAAACTAAAGAACAGTAAAACTATCCAATATGTCGGGTAAATGCGGGCAAACCTCTTGTATAAATACGCCGGCAGAAAGCGCTGCTGCCCAATCTCGCCTTGGTGAATGTAATAGATAATGAATCCGCTCAGAACGAAGAAGAAATCAACCCCGGCATGACCGAAGCGAAACAGGCCGAACAGCGGAAGCCGGCCACCAAATGCCGGTCCGCCCAACATCAACGTGCAGTGGACGCATGCGACCAGCAGCGCGGCCATGCCTCGTCCGGCTTCGACACCGCGCAGCTTGCCCGCAGCGGCGGCGCCTCGCCTGACGCCGGTGTCAACGGTCAGATCAGCCATCCGGGCTCTTGCCACCCAGCCCGCCCGGCCGAGCGCCACCCGGTTTCCTACCGCCGACCTCGCCAGCGGATAGCCGCATACGCAGCCGGGCACAACGCTTCATGGTGTAAGCACCAGTGTCGATCCACCGTCAGCCCGGGCTGTCTTTCTTGTCGTCCGACACCAGCGGCACCGGCACCCATTGCAGGTTGTCCTGGCGCTGGATCAGCATCAGCACCGACTTGCGGTTCTGCTTGCGCACACTGTCTACCCGGCTCTGGACCTCGGCAGGCGTGCCGACCGGCTCCTGCTGCACCTCGACAATCACGTCGCCCGGTTTCAGCCCGCGGGTAGCCGCCGTGCCATCCGGCGCAACGTCGGTGACGACGACGCCCTTCTGGTTGGCACCGAGCTGATATTTGTCCTTGGCATCCGGCGTGATCGGCGCCAGCGAAAGCCCGAGGCCGGAGATCGCCGTCGGCTTGGTCGTATCGTCCGGCTTGGCCTCCTTGCTGTCCGTCGAGGCGACCTGCTGGTCGTCCGGCAGCTCGCCGACCTTGGCGGTGACAGTGACCTCCTTGCCGTCGCGCAGCAGCGTTACCGGTACCTCGGTGCCGATCGCGGTCTCCGCGACGATGCGTGGCAGGGTGTGATTCTCCTTCACGTCCTGGCCGTTGAACTTCAGGATGACGTCGCCGTTGTGGATCTTCGCGGCCTCCGCCGGCCCGCCCGGCACCACGCCGGCCACCAGCGAACCCGTGGTGTCGTGCAGCCCGAGGCTCTCGGCAATATCGGAGGTCACCGGCTGGATCCGCACGCCGAGCCAGCCCCGGCGGGCGTGCCCGAAGTCGCGCAGCTGCGCGACGACGTTCTTCGCCAGGTTGGCTGGGATCGAGAAGCCGATGCCGATCGAGCCGCCCGACGGCGAGTAGATCGCCGTGTTGATGCCGATGACCTGGCCGTCCATGTTGAACAGCGGCCCGCCGGAATTGCCCTTGTTGATCGCCGCATCGGTCTGGATGAAGTCGTCATACGGTCCCTGGCGGATATCGCGCCCGCGTGCGGACACGATCCCGGCGGTCACGCTGCCGCCCAGCCCGAACGGATTGCCGATCGCCAGGACCCAGTCGCCAACCCGCGAGGCATCAGAATCGCCGAACGCCAGCGCCGGTAGCGGCTTGTCCGACTTCACCTTCAGCAACGCGATGTCCACCCGGTCGTCCCGGCCAATGAGCGTGGCTTTCAGCGAGGTGTTGTCCTGCAGGGTCACGGTGATCTCATCGGCGCCGTCGATCACGTGGTTGTTGGTCACGATGATGCCGGACGGATCAATGATGAAGCCGGAGCCGAGGCTCTGCATGCGCCGGTCGGGTGCCGGCTGGCTAGGCTTGCCCTGGCCGCCTTGGCCCCCTTGGCCGCCGGGACGATTGCGATCGAGGAAGTCCTTGAAGAACTGCTCGAACGGTGAGCCTGGCGGAAACATCGGGAAATCCGGACCGGGTCCGCCGGCGCGCGCCGTCATCGTGGTGGACGACGACACGTTGACCACCGCCGGCAGCAGTTTCGCCGCCAGATCGGCAAAACTGTCGGGCGCCGGGCGCGCGGCGGCGGGGGTGGGCGCCAGTATCGGCACCAGCGCCGGAGTCACCGTGGCGAGCGGCAGAGCAAGCGTGACGGCAAGGGCGGTGCGGACCGAGCGGTATACGGCGACATGGCATATTGGGAAATTCCCTGGAACTGAACGCGATATGGGCCGGGGATTGCCTCACGGCAATGCGGCGGGTGGCAACGCGACCGGAAGCGTAGTCGGAGGCTTGGTCCGGGTCACGGGCTTGGTGGGGCCGGCGGGGCCTGAAGGTAGCGCAGATAGGCGTTGTCCGGCGTGATCACCAGCCGCGCGGCGCCGGTGGCGAACGCGTCGCGGTAGCCTTGCAGGGTGCGCCAGACGCCGAAGAACCAGGGGTCCTGGCTGAACGCCTTGGCGTAGATGGCGATCGCTCCGGCCTCGCCTTCGCCGCGCAGGCGGTCGGCGGTGGCGCGCGCCTCGGCCAGCAGCACGGTGCGCTCGCGCTCGGCGTCGGCGCGGATCTTCGCCGAGGCCTCGGCGCCTTCGGCGCGGGCCTGCGCGGCGACGCGCTGCCGCTCGGACTGCATGCGCTGCAGGATCGCTTGCGTGTTCTCCTGCGGCAGGTCGGCGCGGCGGATGCGCACGTCCTCGATGGAGACGCCGAAGCCGGGCATCTCGGCGTTCACCTGGTCGCGGATACTGGCCATGATCTGCTCGCGCTTGGCCGACAGCACATCGAGCAATTGGTTGTTGCCCAGCACCCGTCGCAGGCTGGACGATCACGATCGAGTTCAACCTGCTTTGGATGCCGAACTGCTCGGGCCCGACCGCCTGATAGAAGCGCAGCGGATCCTTGATGCGGAACACCACGAAACTGTCAACGATCAGCCGCCGCTGGTCGCCGAGGGTGATGTCGTCGCCCGGCCGGCCTGGAAACTCGACCGTGAGCAGGCGCTTGTCGAACGGAATGACGGTCTGCACGAACGGTATCTTCACGTACAGACCGGGCTGCGTGATCAGCCGCACCGGGTTGCCGAACTGGGTGATCAGCACCTGCTGGGTCTGGTCAACGGTGAACAGGCTGGCGTCGAGCGCGATGAACACCACCACCAGCAGGGCGACCAGCGCGAGGGTAAAGCGACTCATCGGGCGGGTCCCTGTGACAGGCCGGGTGCGGCGGCGCTCGAGGGCGGCGGAGGCGGCGCCGCCGGTCTGCCGGGCGGCGGCAGATTGAGCGGCAGGAAAGGTACCAACCCCTTCAGCTTGTCGTCCACCACGAGCGGCTGCGAGTGCGTCAGGATGTCCTGCATGGTGTCCAGGTACATGCGCTGCAGTGTCACGTCCTTGGCCGCCTGGTAGGCTTTCAGCACCGCGTCGAATTGCTGCGCCTGGCCGGTCGACTGCGCCACCGCGGCCTGCTTGGCGCCTTGGCCCTCGAACACGATGCGGGCGGCGTCGCCACGAGCGCGCGGCACGATGTCGTTGTGCGTAGGCCTGGGCCTCGTTGCGCAAGCGCTCGGCGTCGGTGTTGGCGCGCTGCACGTCGACGAAAGCTCTCGACCACCGCCTCGGGCGGATCGGCGCCCTGTAGCGTCACCTGGGTGATCTCGATGCCGGCCCCGTAGCGGTCCAGGATCTGCTGCGTCTGCGTGTGCACGTCGTTCTCGATCTGCTGCGCGGAGCGTGTTCAGCGCCGGCTGGATCGGGGTGCGGCCGATCACCTCGCGGATCGAGCTTTCAGCCACCGCCTTCACCAGGTTGTCTGGGTCGCGAACGTTGAACAGGTAGTCCGCCGCGTTGTTGATCTTCCAGAACACCGTGAGGTTGATGTCGATGATGTTCTCGTCGCCGGTGAGCATCAGGCTTTCCGAGGTCACGTCGCGCCCGTTCGTCTCGCCGCCGGCGACCTCGGCTTGCTGGCCGCCCGAGCGATAGCCGATTTCGGTGCGGTTGATGCGGGTGACCGCGGGGAGCAGGACCTTTTCGATCGGCCAGGGCAGATGCCAGTGCAGGCCGGGCTCGGTGCGGTAGCTGTAGGCGCCGAATCGCATCACCACGCCGACTTCGTCCGGCTCCACGCGATAGAAGCTGCTGACCAGCCAGAGTGCGACGACGGCGATGCCAAGCAGCGCCAGGCCACGCCCGCCGGATGTCCGCTGCATCCGCGGACCGCCGGTGCCGCCGAGAATGCCGCGGATGAACGCCTGGATCTGGGCGATGAGTTGATCGAGATCGGGCATTGGCCCGCCTCCGGGACGCCCGCCCGATCCCCAGGGACCGCCTGGTCCGCCGGGCGGTGGCCGCCCGCCACCACCGCTGCCATTGCCGCCGCCCGAGGAACCGCCGCCGCCCGATCCGCCTGAGCCACCGCCAGACGATCCCCCGGAGGATCCCCCGGGTGATCCCCAAGGGCCGGGGCCGCCAGTATTCCAAGGCATAGAGTGGGATGCTCCCGTGGTGTGTCCGCCCTAGACCGCCGCGCCGCGGTTGGCGGTCCGGCCATCATACGCCATATGCAGCACCGATTGCGCCGCGTCGGGATGGCGAGGCGCATATTCACCGCCAGCAAAAGGTTTGCAAGCAAATGAGCACGCTCGGATGAGTATGTCGGGAGGGGACGCGCCGTCGCCGGAGGCGTTGCGCGCAGCGTTGCGCGCGATCACCGACCCGGCGAGCGGCCAGGACATCGTCGCGGCCGGCCTGGTCGAAGGGATCGAGATCCGCGACGGGCTGGTGCAGGTCGCGCTGCTGACCGATCGCGCGCATGCCGCGAAGATGGAGCCGGTACGCAAGGCGGCGGAGGTGTTGCTCGGGCGCCAGCCTGGGGTGGTGAACGCCGCGGTGGTGCTGACCGCGCAAAAGCCACCGCAAGCGGCGGCGCCGGCGGCCCAGCCCGGCGGTCACCAGCATGGTGGCCATGGCCAGCAAGGCGGTCACGGGCAGAAGGCGGCGCTGCTGCTGCCCGATGTGAAGGCGATCGTCGCGGTTGCGTCCGGCAAGGGCGGCGTCGGCAAGTCGACGGTGGCGGTGAACCTGGCGGTGGCGCTGGCGCTGCGCGGCCACAAGGTGGGCTTGCTCGATGCGGACATCTACGGGCCGTCGCTGCCGCGCATGCTGGGGCTCGCGCGCCGGCCGGAGGTCAAGGGCGACAAGATGCAGCCGCTGCGAGGCGTGGGGCGTCAAGTGCATGTCGATCGGCTTCCTGGTCGAGGAGGAGACGCCGATGATCTGGCGCGGCCCGATGGTGATGGGCGCGCTCGAGCAGATGCTGGGCCAGGTAAGCTGGGGCGCGCTGGACGTGCTGGTGGTGGACATGCCGCCCGGCACCGGCGACGCGCAACTGACCATGGCGCAGCGGGTGGCGCTGACCGGGGCGGTCATTGTCTCCACGCCGCAGGACATCGCGCTGATCGACGCGCGGCGTGGGGTGAAGATGTTCGAGCGCGTGCACGTGCCGGTGCTCGGGCTGGTGGAGAACATGAGTTTTTACTGTTGCCCCAATTGCGGCCATCGCGCCGAGCTGTTCGGCCACGGCGGCGCGCGGGCCGAGGCGGCGCGGCTGGGTACCGATTTCCTGGGAGAGGTGCCGCTGGTGCTGGAGGTTCGCACGGCCTCCGATGCCGGCACTCCGATCGTTGCGGCGGCGCCGGAGAGTGAGTCGGCGAAGGCGTTCCGCGCGGTGGCGGATGCGGTGTGGGCGAAGCTGGCGGGCACTGTGCGGGCGAGCGGGCCGCGGATCGTGATGGAGTGAAGTCAGCGTTAAATCGATCTTCGACGTTGATGGGCCGGTGAGGCTGTCACCGAAGCCCGGCTCGAGCCAGGCATAGGCCGCGACCGTTTCGCTGGGATCCGCAAGGTGCCATTCCGGCCACGTCCATGATCGGCCGAGGAACAAAGACGCTCACCAACACCGGGGCGGCGATCTTAAATCGGTCGTCGGGGGCGGCAGGGTGGTCGCCCAGCCACGCGGCGGGGCAGGGCGGTCAGGCGGCCCCGTCCGGCGCAGCATAGCTGCCGTCGGGCTGGTGGGTTTCAGTTCCCGATAAAGCGGGGGTGAAGACACAGACGAAGTGCAGGTCGGTCTTCGCGCGCACCACGTGCGCATCATGCTGGTCGAGGGCGTAGACCATGCCGGGGCGGATCGGAAACACCCGCCCGGTGGCAAGGTCTTCCACCTCGCCCTCGCCGCTGATGCAGTAGTTGGTCTCGAGGTGATGCTTGTACTGCAGGTGTTGCTCCGTGCCGGCGGCGATGAGCGTGTCGCTCAGCGAGCAGCCCATGGCGTCGGCGCGCAGGATCAGCCGGCGGCTTTGCCAGCCTGGGCCGCGGACGTCGCGATCCGTGCCGACAATCTCATCAAGGGTTCGAACGATCATGGGTGGCTCTCCGCTGCGCGGCTGGAAGGTGGAACGGTGGGGGCACTGTAGCAGACGTTGGGAGTGCGGTACTCGCGTGGTCGGCCTCACATCGGGGCGGACTGCGCTGTGCGGTCTGCAATCGTCAGCCGGTGGCGGCGGCGATCCGCTCGACGCTGTCCGGCGTCACGAAGCCTGCAGCAGGGCATCGATGGCCGCGGTCGTGGGCAGGCTGGATTGACTGCCGGCCCGAGTACAGCAGAGCGCGGCGGCGGCGCTGGCGCGGGCAAGTGCCGCTGGGAGCGACGCGCCGCGATCCAAGGCCGCGGCTAGCACGCCGACGAAACAGTCGCCGGCCGCGGTGGTGTCGACTGGCGTGATGTGTCGGGCGGGCACGCGCTGCACGTCGGACGCGGTGGCGACCTCCGCGCCGTCCTCGCCAAGGGTCCGCACGATTTCGACGCCGAGCGCACTGTATAGCGCCGCGGCATCCGCGCCGCAGCCGAGGTGGGCGCCGAGCCAGGCGGCCTCGGTTTCATTGACCGCGAGCAGATCGAGTGCGCGCAGTGCAGCGGTTTCAAGCGGTGCGGCGGGGGCGAGGTTGAGGATGATCCGCGCACCGTATGCACGGGCACGATGGATCAGCGACGCGGTTTCTGCCGCCGGTACTTCCATCTGCAACACCAGAGTTGTGTCGGGGCCGAGCAGCGCGTCCTCGATCTGCGTGTTGCGGGCGGCGAGGTTGGCGCCGGAGCCGACGCCGATCGCGTTGGCGCCCTGTGGATCGACGAAGATGGCGGCGCAGCCGGTGGCGGTGTCGGTCTCGATTACGCGCGAAAGGTCGATGTTGGCGGCGCGCAGCAATTCCAGCGCGCCGGCGGCCAACGCGTCACGCCCTACCGAGCCGGCCATCACGACCTGTGCCCCGTCACGCGCGGCGGCGACCGCCTGGTTGGCACCCTTGCCGCCGGGTTCGATGCGGATGCCCGGTGCGAGCAGGGTTTCGCCAGCGCGCGGAATGGCCGGCAGCGGGAAGATCAGGTCGAGATTGATCGAGCCGAAGACGACGATCATGTCGGGCCCACGGCCCCATGCTCCGCTGGTCCGCGACCACCCTGCTGGATGGAACTCAGAACCTTCGTGCGTCTGGCCTGTGCTTGCCTGGTCGAATCGTCGTCCGACCATCGCGCCCAGAAGCGATCGACGGCGTCCTGTCCCTCTAGCGCGAGCTTGATGTGCCAGCCGAGGACGGTTTTGTACGCCATCTTGCGAACGACGCGATCGGCGATGTTAGCGAGGAGCCAATCGAATACCGGATCAGGGTCGTCCACCAACACATCGCAGCGTCTGATTTCGGTCATAGGGCAACCACTCCAATCTACCCAAAGCGGGACGACCCACCCAAAGCGGGCCGACCTATGCTGTGCGCCCGAGCGCCGCCATTAGCTCCCCCCACTCCCGCCGGTTCAGGCCGCTACTTTCCTGCGTCACCGTCTCGCCGCCGATCATGCGCTTCACCACCGCCAGCATCTGCGCCGACAGCGTCACCGCGCCCAGCCGGTAGTCGAGGAATGCCTGATACGCCACCGGCACCCACGCCTTCACCGTCTCCAGCATCGCCTCGGCATAGACCCGGATCTCATATTGCGCATGTGCGTCGGCCCGCAGCGAAAGGAAGTGCAGCAGATTGTAGAGATCGATCTTCCAGTACCACTGTGTGTAGGTGTTCAGCGTCAGGTTCATCCGCGCCAACTCGCGCGCCAAGCCAGCCCGTTCGGGATCACGCGGCGCGCCCTGCTCATCCTCGTTCAGCATTTCCACGTAGTGGTCGTAGCTGCGCGTCGCGTCGTCGCGCAGCAGGTCGAGCACACGCGCCGCCTCGTCTCCGGTCAGCACCTCGCCGCGGCCCTGGCGGTTCGACGCCGACTGCGCGGCCAGATGCTCCGGCGCCGGCAGGTAGAACTCACGGTCGAGGATCGAATACCGCGCGGAATACTCGTTCACGTTCGCCGTGCGATGGCGGATCCACTGCCGGGCAACGAAAATGGGCAGCTTCACGTGGTACTTGATCTCGCACATCTCGAACGGGGTAGAATGCCGGTGGCGCATCAGGTAGCGGATCAGCCCGGCATCCTCGGAAACGCGCCGGGTGCCGCGGCCGTAGGACACCCGGGCCGCCTGCACGATCGACGCATCGTCGCCCATGTAGTCGATCACCCGGACGAAGCCGTGATCCAGCACCTGGAGCGACTGGTACAGCAGGCCCTCCAAAGCCGGGACTGTCGGTCGGCGGGTCTCGGCACGCTGGGCCCGCGCGGCTTCGATCTCGGCCTGCTGCTGCTCGGTCAGGGGCATGACGACTCCACCTTTCATCGTGGGACCGGAGCGCCTATATTACCTCCGCCGGCTTGCCGGCTATGGCGATAAACGGTGCGTGGAATAAGCGTTGTGGACCCGGGGGCAGTGCCCGGCGCCTCCACCATTTCCCGGTCGGACTTGTCATCCGTCGGGGCAGGGGGGCGAAACAGGCTCGACACGCGTGGTAAAGACCCATCTTTTGCTCGGCATGGTTCCGCCGTCATCGGGCCAAATCACAGGTGCCAATGACAACATGGCGCTCGCTGTCGCTGCATAAGCGATAAGCGCGGTTCGGGGGGCACCGGGCAACAGAAGCCCCCCAACTCTTCTCCGGGCGTAGGCGGGCGGATAAGCAAAGCGCCATCCGCCGCCGGCACATCCGCCCGCGGCGGATGGCGCTCGGCCAATCCGCCCTACGTGATGAGCCTCTCCGCGATCTGCACCGCATTCAGCGCGGCACCCTTCAGCAACTGGTCACCTACCACGAATATCGCCAACGACCGCCCGGACGGATCGCTGCCGTCGCGGCGAAAGCGCCCGACGAGCACGTCGCCCTGGCCGGAAGCCTCGTTCGGCATCGGGTAGTGGTTGCCCTCGACGTCATCGACAATGCGGATGCCCGGCGCCGCCGCGAGGATCTCGCGTGCCGCCGCGGGCGCGATCGGCCGCGCCAACTCGACCGTCAGTGCAATCGAGTGTGCCCGGAGCACCGGCACGCGGATGCAGGTAATGCCGATCGGCAGTTGGGGTGCCTGCATGATCTTGCGCAACTCGCGCACCACCTTGCTCTCTTCCTCGTTGCTGCCGGTGTCGGGGTCAACCGCGGTATCGTGGCTGAACAGATTGAACGCATAGGGGTGGCGCAGCACCGCGGGCGCGAATGCCCGTCCCGCCAGATAGGCCCCGGTCGCGTTGCGCAACTCGGCCATGGCCGCCGCCCCGGCGCCCGACGCCGACTGGTAGGTGGCGGCGATGACCCGGCTGATGCCGACCGCGCGGTGCAGCGGCCACAGCGCCACCGCGGCGATGATCGCCACACAGTTCGGGTTGGCGATGATGCCGCGATGCGAAGCGATCGCGCCCTCGTTCACCTCCGGCACCACCAACGGCACCCCGGCATCCATGCGAAAGGCCGACGAATTGTCCACCACAACCGTGCCGTGCCCGACTGCCGCTGGGGCGAACCGGCGCGATGTGCCGCTACCGGCGGAAAACAGGGCGATGTCGATCCCGGCCAAGCCGTCCTCGGTCAGGGCCTCGACCGGCACTCCGTCGCCCCGGAACACCAGCCGGCGCCCGGCCGAGCGCGGTGAGGCGTAGAGACGCAGGGATCTAAGGGGGAAATCGCGCTGCTCCAGGCAGGCGATCAGTTCGGTCCCGACAGCGCCTGTGGCGCCGACGATCGCGACCGAGGGATGGTTCAGGCTCATGGCACGGCGTTCCTTCACATAAAGCCGGAGGAGCGGGGTGCCAGAAACTCAAAGGCCCCGTCCGTCACCGGCGGGGCCTATCGGTTGTGCTATGTCGGCGTTGTCAGCTCGCGCACATCCGGACCACCCCGTCGGAGGGCTTCATGGTCTTCATCATGCTGCGCGTCGTCAGTCCGAACATGCGGGTACCGTAGGGCAGGGCTGCCGCGGCGTAAAGCCTGATAATAACCGGTAGGTTAGCCGGTAGGCGCATCAGTGCCGCAGATTGACTGCTTCGTCGAACACCGTGCAGGCCAGGTTGACGAGGCGCCGCGCGGTGCTGGTGTAACCGGCACGGTCGGCCTCTTCGGCCAGCGAGATCAGGTGGTCGGACAGCGTTAATGGGCTGGTTTCGGTCGGTCGGGTGGTCACAACGGTGGGCTGGCTGATCATGAGATTTTCCCCTGTCATGGCGGTTTTCGGCCATGCGGGAAGACTGGCCACCCAACCCTTTCACAATGGTTAACGCGGCGCGAGGTAGTGCTTAAGGGCTATTACCCGCAGCGCCGAGGCCAGCGTCTGCCCAGGCGTGCGCTGTGCATCCACCGCCGTCACCAGCGCCGACAGGGGCTGGCCGCGTTCGGTGGCGATCGCGGCCAGTGCCGACCAGAACTCGGCCTCCAGCGCGACCGAGGTGCGATGGCCGGCGAGCGAGAAGCTTCGCTTGGTCAGACCGCTCACCCGTCGCCTCCTTCCAGCCGTTGCACCGCCCAGGAGGCTGCCTCGGCCACCACGGGATCGGCATCGCCCAGCCGAGCGGCGGCTGCCGGCAGCAACGCCCGGTCGCCGGCGTTGCCGATCGCGATCAGCACGTTGCGCACGAATCTGTTACGGCCGATGCGCTTGATCGGCGATGCGCTGAACATGGTGCGAAAGCCGGTGTCGTCCAAGGCTGCGAGTTCCGCCAGATACGGCGCGGTGAGTTCGGCGCGTGGACGCAGTCCGGGGGTCGATGTGGCATGAGCAAAACGATTCCACGGGCATACCGCCAGGCAGTCGTCGCAGCCATAGATTCGATTGCCCATCAGCGGGCGTAGCGCGTGCGGGATTGGGCCGGCGTGCTCGATCGTCAGATACGAGATGCAGCGGGTTGCATCCAGCCGATAGGGAGCGGGAAACGCATTGGTCGGACAGACATCAAGGCAGCGCGAGCATGTTCCGCAATGGTCCTGGTGCGCCGCATCTGCAACGAACTCGAGTGTGGTGTAGATTTCCCCAAGGAAGAGCCATGAGCCGTGTTGGCGCGATACCAGATTGGTGTGCTTGCCCTGCCAGCCGAGTCCCGCCTGTGCGGCCAGCGGCTTTTCCATGACCGGCGCCGTATCGACGAACACCTTCACCGCGGGGCCGAACCGCGCAACGATGAACTGCGCGAGCGTCTTAAGTTTGCCTTTCAAAATGCTGTGATAGTCACGATTGCGGGCATAGACCGAGATCGTTCCGCGATCATGCAGTGCCAGCGAGGCGAGCGGATCATCCTCCGGTGCATAGGAAAGGCCCACCGCGACGACGCCTCGTGCTTCCGGCCATAAGGCACGCGGATGGGCACGCTGGCCGCTGCGGCGTGCGAGCCAGTCCATCTCGCCGTGCTGGCCCGCGGCGAGGAAATCTACCAGCCGCTGGCGCGCTTCGGGACCGAGCTCGGCGCGGCAGAAGCCGATCGCGTCGAACCCGAGGGCGAAGGCGCGATCACGGATTTGGGACCGAGGATCCCTACCCGCGGCCACGGTAGGGCGCTACGTCCTGCGGCGGGATCCAGACACCTTCAGGTGGTGTGCCGGTCTGGTAGAACACGTCGATCGGCATGCCGCCGCGCGGATACCAATAGCCACCGATACGCAGCCAGATCGGATCGAGTGCCGCGATCAGACGTTGCGCAATCAACATGGTACAGGCTTCGTGGAACGCGCCATGGTTGCGGAACGATCCAAGGAACAGCTTGAGCGACTTGCTTTCGATGATCCAGTCGCGCGGGATGGTGTCGATCACGACGTGGGCGAAGTCGGGTTGGCCAGTGAGCGGACAGAGTGCGGTGAATTCCGGGCAGGTGAAGCGCACGACGTAGTGGGCGCCGGTGGCGGGATTGCGGACACGTTCGAGGGTCGCCGCGTCGGGGCTGGCGGGTAGGGGGGTCGGTCTGCCGAGTTGCGTAAGGCCGGCGTGGGCGTCCTCGGTCATGCCTCGTTCTCCGGCGCGTGCCAGGCGGCGCGGGTTGCCGCCGCGAAGTCGGCCAGCCTGCCCGCGGCGATGGCGGCACGCATGCCACGCATCAGCCGCTGATAATAGGTCAGGTTGTGCCAGGTCAGCAGCATCGGCCCCAGCATCTCCGCCGATTTGAACAGGTGGTGCAGGTAGGCTCTGGAATGGCGCGTGCAAGCGGGGCAGTCGCAGGCCGGATCGAGCGGGCCTGCGTCGTCGGCGAAGCGTGCATTGCGCAGGTTGAGGATGCCGTGTGCGGTGAAAGCGCGCGCGGTGCGTCCGCCGCGGGTGGGGATCACGCAGTCGAACATATCGATGCCACGTTGCACTGCGCCGACCAGGTCGTCGGGCGTGCCGACGCCCATCAGGTAGCGCGGGCGGTCGCTCGGCAGGTGCGGGACTGTGGTGTCCAGGATGGCGAGCATCGTCGCCTGGCCTTCGCCGACCGCCAGGCCGCCGATAGCGTGGCCGTCGAAGCCGATTTCGGTCAGTGCTGCTACCGAGGCGTGCCGCAGGTCGGGGAAGATGCTGCCTTGCACGATGCCGAACAGACCGTAGCCCGGTCGCGGAACGAATGACTGCTTCGATGCCGCGGCCCAGCGCATGGAAAGTTGCATCGAGGACTGCGCCTGATCGCGCGTGGCCGGGAATTGCGTGCACTCGTCCAGCGCCATGGTGATCGTGGCGTCGAGCAGGTGCTGGATTTCGATGGATCGTGCCGGTGTCAGGCGATGCCGCGCGCCGTCGATGTGGGACTGGAATGTTACGCCATCCGCGTCGAGCTTGCGCAGTTTCGCCAGGGACATGATCTGGAAGCCGCCGGAATCGGTCAGGATTGGACCGGGCCAGTCCATGAAGCGGTGCAGCCCGCCCAGCGCGGCGATGCGTTCCGCACCGGGGCGCAGCATCAGATGGTAGGTGTTGCCGAGCACAATCGAGGCGCCGGTCGCGCGCACCGCGTCAGTGGTCATTGCCTTGATCGTACCGGTGGTGCCGACCGGCATGAACGCGGGCGTTTCGATCTCGCCGTGTGCGGTGCTGATCACGCCGGCGCGGGCGGGGCCGTCTGCGGCGATGGTACGGTAGGAGAAGGAACTCACGGCGCTTTTCATCGTGCTCCCCGTGACTCCTCCACCTCGCTTTTAGGGAGGGGGAGGCACTCTTGTGCCGTTAATGTCGTGGTAGAGCTCCATCTGGTGACGCGCTTCGATCCATACACGGCATCATTGCGACTTGCTTGGCGGCGGGGCCAGGGTCAATCCCCGAAGCCCCGCAGGGGTCGCCGAACGCGAGGGATTGAGGCTGGCCTCGACGCCAAGCACCCTCGTGAGGCCGTGCGGCGTTCATCGCTCCAGCAAGCAGGCGTCGCCGTAGGAGTAAAACCGGTACCCCGTTTCGATCGCATGCGCATACGCCGCGCGCATCCGATCGGCACCGACAAAGGCACAAACCAGCATGAACAGCGTCGAGCGCGGCAGGTGGAAGTTGGTCATCAGCGCATCCACGGCGCGGAAGCGGTAGCCCGGCAGGATGAACAGATCGGTCTCGCCCGCAAAGGCCTGGATCGCGCCGGCGCCATCGGCGGCACTCTCCAGCAGACGGAGGCTGGTGGTTCCGACCGCGACCAGGCGCCCGGTCCGATCATTGATCGCGCGAGCCGCGGCCCCGCTGATGTGCCCGCGCTCCGCGTGCATGTGGTGGTGTGAGGCGTCGTCGGTTCGCACCGGCAGGAATGTGCCCACCCCGACATGCAGAGTGACTGCGACGATGGTGATGCCTCGCTGCTCCAGGGCCGTCCGCAGCGCGGACGTGAAATGCAGTCCAGCGGTCGGCGCGGCCACCGCGCCGTCGTGCGCGGCGAACATGGTTTGGTAGTCGCTGACGTCCTCCGCGCGCGGGCCGGCCGGGCGATCAATATAGGGCGGCAGCGCCAGTGCGCCGGCGTGACGCAATGCTCGGTCGAAGTCGGCGCCTTCGCGATTGAAGCGCAGCGTGACGCCGCCGTCGGGCTCGCGGGCGAGCACGGTTGCCTCCAGCTCGGTGTCACCCTCAAACGTCAACCGGTCGCCGGTGTGCAACCGGCGTGCATTGCGGGCCAGCGCCTGCCACGCCCCATCCCCGAACGGCCGATCGAGCGTGATGCCGACCCGCGCGCCGCCGCGCCGCGCCTCCAACTGCGCCGGGATAACCCGTGTGTCGTTGACCACCAGCACGTCGCCCGGACGCAGCAGCGACGGCAGGTCGCGCACTCTGTAATCAGCCAGCCCGCCCAGATGGACATGCAGCAGCCGCGCGGCATCGCGCGGTTGCGTGGGATGTTGCGCGATCCGCTCCGCCGGCAGGACGAAATCGAACTCCGACAGACGCAAGGTCAGGCAGGCGTCGGCGCGACGCGGCGCAACAGGCGGATGAACGGAATGCTGACCATGACTGCCCACAGCTTGCCGACCACCTGGCCAAGCAGGAAGTCCAGGCTGCCGAACGCGAGCCACAGGAACACCATCGAGTTGACGACCAGGCCGAGGCAGGACGACGCAACCACCGCCAGCATAAGCCGGCGCTGCTGCAACGGCGTGTAGACGGCAAAATCGGAAAACTCGCTGATCAGGAACGCCGTCCCCGAGGCGACCACCAGGCTCGCCGGCGCCACCAGCATCGACAGGCCAGCGCCGACGACGATCGCGAGCAGCCCGCATGTCAGGCCGAGGCAGCGCTGCACCACGTCTCGCAGCACCAGCGCGACGCCGACCGTCAGCACCCCGGACGGCGCCATCAGGCCCGGCGCGACCGGCACCAGGCATGGGCCGTTAGGCACGCACATCGTGCCGACATGCTGGATCATCCAGTTGGCCAGTGGGACCAGGGCGAGGAAGCCTGCGAATGCTGCCAGCCCGATGTGACGCGCGGGCGACCTCACAGCGGCAGGTAGGACGCGATTTCCACCAGGTTGCCGTCCGGATCGCGGCAATAGACCGAGCGGATCGGTCCCAGCGCGCCGGTGCGCGGGACAGGCCCCAGTTCGATCATGACGCCGTGGTCGTGCAGGTGGGTGATTACGTCCTCGGCGACGGTGGCGGTGATGAAGCAGAGATCTGCGGTGCCGGGCGAGGTGTCGGTGGCGGCGACCCATTTGTGCTTGTCGGCGTCGGTCGGGCGAAGGTTCAGCTTCTGGCCACCGAACTTCAGCGCGGTGCGGTTGTCGGGGCCGAAATCCTCGCGCTCCATGCCGAGCACCCGCCCATACCAGGCCGCGGAGATTTCCACGTCCTTCACGTTCAGCACGACGTGGTCGATGCGGTCGATGGTGAAGCGCATCCGCGGATCGCTTTCTGATTGGTTGGGCAGCGACCAAGTAGCCGATTTCGCGGGTGCCGCAAACCGCTGGATTGGCAGGGCTTGTGCTGCGACCAATCGGGCCGACCCTGCGCGAAAGCTCGGAGAGTGGTTAGGCCGGGGTCGGCGTGCGGTCGTAGAACGGCACGGTGAGGCCCGGCTATAGGCGTGCGAGGATATCGAAGTCGGCGTCTTCCGTGATCACGGTGAAGCCGGCGGAGCGGGCCAGGATGGCGGCGATGGCGTCGCCAATCAGTTCCTGCCGATCGTTCGCCGTCGTGATGGTCTTTGCCCCGCCGGCGATGGCGTGTGCCGCGCGCCCGGCCAAGGTTCCCGCCGCCAGCGAGTCCGCGTCGGTCGGGACGAGCACCTTGGCCGGTCGGATCAGGTTGGGGGCAAGGTTACTCCATTCCCTCGTAGAAATCGTTCCCCTTGTCATCGATCACGATGAACGCCGGGAAATTCTCCACCTCGATCCGCCACACCGCTTCCATCCCCAACTCGGGATACTCCAGCACTTCTACCTTGCGGATGCAGTCCAGCGCCAGCCGCGCCGCCGGACCACCCACGGACCCCAGATAAAACCCACCATTCGCCTTACACGCATCCTTCACCGCGCGCGAGCGGTTGCCCTTCGCCAGCATCACCAACGAGCCGCCAGCCCTCTGGAACTCCGCCACGTAGCTATCCATCCGCCCGGCGGTCGTCGGCCCGAAGCTGCCGGTCGCATAGCCCTGCGGCGTCTTCGCCGGCCCGGCATAATAAACCGGATGATCCTTGAAATACCCAGGCAGGCCCTCGCCGCGATCCAGCCGCTCCTTCAGCTTGGCGTGCGCGATATCACGCGCCACCACCATCGTGCCATTCAGCATCACCCGCGTCTTCACCGGATAAGCCGAGAGCTGCTGCAAGATCTCCGGCATCGGCCGGTTCAAATCCACCACGACCGCGTCGCCACCGAGATGATCGTCGGTCGTCTCCGGCAGGTACTTCGCCGGGTCGGTCTCCAGCTGTTCCAGAAACACCCCGTCCGGCGTGAGCTTCGCCAGCACCTGCCGGTCGGCGCTGCAGGAAACCCCAATGCCCACCGGCAGCGACGCCCCATGCCGGGGCAGTCGGATCACCCGCACGTCATGACAAAAGTACTTTCCCCCGAACTGCGCGCCGATGCCGATGCGGCGCGACAGCTCCAGCACCTTGGCCTCCATCTCCACGTCGCGGAACGCATGCCCCGCCTTGCTGCCCGAAGTCGGCAGCGTGTCCAGCCAGCGGCACGACGCCAGCTTCACCGTCTTCAGCGTCATCTCCGCCGACGTGCCGCCGATCACAATCGCCAAATGATACGGCGGGCAGGCCGACGTCCCGAGCGTCTTCATCTTGGTCTCGAGAAACCCCAACAGCTTCTCCGGCGTCAGGATCGCCCGCGTCTCCTGGAACAGAAAACTCTTGTTGGCCGAGCCGCCACCCTTGGCGACGAACATCAGGTGGAACTCGTCGGCATGGTGTTCGCCGGGCGCGGCCATGATGTCGAACTGCACCGGCAGGTTGTTGCCGGTGTTCACCTCTTCGAACATCGACAGCGGCGCCATCTGCGAATAGCGCAGGTTTGTTTCGGTGTAGGTGCGGTGCACGCCCCACGCCAGCGCCTCCTCCTCGTCACCGTCCACCCAGACGCGCTGGCCCTTCTTGCCGAACACGATCGCCGTGCCGGTGTCCTGGCACATCGGCAGCACGCCGCCGGCGGCAATGTTGGCGTTCTTCAGCAGATCCAACGCGACAAACCGGTCGTTCCCGCTGGCCTCGGGGTCATCCAAAATCGCCCGCAACTGCTTCAGATGACCCGGCCGCAGCAGGTGCGACACCTCGCGGTAGGCCTGGAAGGCAAGTTCGGACAGCGTGTCCGGCGCCACGCGCAGCACGCTGTGGCCGTCGCAGACCGACGTGCTGACGCCGCCGATCGGGAGCTGCTTCCAGGTCGTCTGGTCCGGGCCCAACGGATACATCGGCGAATACAGGAAGCCAGAAGGCCGCGGCATCGGAGCGTTCATCGAGCAGTCCCTTCTGTCAGCGCTTGCCAGTCATTCGCGGGGTGTCACGTTTTCGCAGGGTGTCACGTTTTCGATGGGGGCCGGCGACGGAATGCGTCGAGGCTGACCACCTGGGGCGTCTCTGGCGTGGTTTCCGGCGGCGTCTCAGCTTGCGGCTCGGCGGGCTCCTCCGTGGGTTCCGGTGCCGCGTCCGCCGGCCCCTCCGGCATCGCCGGTCGGAAGGCCAGGCCGAAGCGCACCGCCGGATCGGCGAACGCCGTCACCGCCTCCAGCGGGATCACCAGCGAGGCCGGCGTGCCGCCGAACGACAGTCCGACGCTGATCAGGCCGGTCTGCTCGTCGGCTTTCAGGTCCCAGAACTGGTGTTGCAGGACGATCGTCATCTCCTGCGGATACTGGGCGCGCAGCCGAGGCGGGATCGCCACGCCGGGATGGTCGGTGCGAAACGTGATGTAGAAATGGTGCTGGCCGGGCAGTCCGTGGACGCCGGCATACGTAACCGCGCGCACCACCACCTGGCGGAGCGCGTCTTGCGTCCATGCCTCGTAGGGCAGGAGGCTTTCCGGGGGCGCTTGGTCGTCGTCGCTCATCGACGCGTGCATAGCAGCACGCGACCGCCGGTGGCCAGCGTTCGCCGGCGCGCCAGCGGCAGCGGCGCTCCGGCGCGCGCCCTCAGAACCGGTGCGTGATGCCCGCCAGGATGGTGCGGCGGATGCCGAATTGCGGCGCGCCAACGCCGACGCCGGTGCCATTGCGGATCTCGTAGATATTGTCCGCAATATTCAGCACATCCAGTCGCAGATCGGTGCCGGTGGCGATGGTTTGGACGATGGACAGGTTGCCCGTTGCATAGGTTGGCAACGCCACTCCGTTCGGGATCGTTGCCGTGCTCGCGCGCAGCCCGCTCTGCACCAGCAGGTCGGCCGAAACCCGCGTCGGATAAGGACTGTCGGAGTTGAAGACATAGGCGGCGCCGGCCGAGCCGCTCCAGGTCTGGTCGTGGTCAAGGTGGATGAAATTGTTCTGGATGAACGCCAGGTCGGCAGCGGAGAAATTGAATTGCGCAGAGTTGATGTCCTTTCCCATGGCACGTGACCAGGCCAGGTTGCCGTAGAGTGACAGCGGGCCGCGGTCATAGCTCGCGGTCAGTTCGACCCCGGTCTGGATGCCATGTGCATAGTTGAAGGCGGTCAGGATGATCGGCGCACCGAACTGGCCCTCGTCGATCAGGTTCTTCGATATCTTGTAGTAAGCGTCCACACCGACCGTCAGGCCGGGTATCACCACCTGGCTGGCCCCCACATCGAAATAGTTCGAACGCTCGGCGCGCACGGTATCGTCCTGCGTCACCTCCGGCGCCGCCGTCGTGCCCTGGAAATTCGCGATGCTTCCCGGCGTCAAAGCCTCGTACGGTGGCGGCACGAAATAGCGCGCGTAGCCGAGGTGCAGCGTGGTGTTGGTCAGCGGCTTCCACACCAGGTTGGCGCGTGGACTGAGCTGGCTCTCATGGGTGAATTCCTCAACCATGTCGAACCGCGCGCCGTAGTTCAGCGTCAGCGTCGGCAGTAGCCGCCACTCATCCTGGAGGTAGGCACCATACAGCCCGCCCGAGTTGTTCTGGTTGTCGGCGATCAGGAGCGGCGTCGTAGACGTCTGCATGCCGGCGGCGTTGACCGGCAGCACACTCGATAGTGTGTCGGCGCTGCCCTGTTCGAGTTGGGCCAGGAACCCGGCGCGCAGTGTGTGCTGGTCATTGATCCGCCAGCTTCCATCGCTCTGGAGGCCGGTGGCCACATCCTGGCGCGAAGCCAGCTGGGCGATGCCGTTGAACAGCAGGTCACCGACCCCGTCGGGCGTGAAATGCAGCGTGCTGGTGCGGTTGAACACCGAGATCTGCAAGTCGATCGTGTCGATATGCTTCTGCAGCGACAACACCCCGAAGGCAGTCGAACTCGTTCTGGTTCTCGTTCAGGTTCGCGCTGTTGAACGTGGTGGTGCCGTTGACGTTCAGGGGCAGCGTCGATTGGCCGGGATTGTTGGGAATCTGGAAGTTCCCGTCGAAGCCGCCGAGGATCAGGCTGATGCGCGTGTCCGGGTCGATGATGCCGGAAACATAGGCGAGGCCATGAAACTGGTTGGTGGTGTCGTGAATGGCGTTGTAGCTGGAGGTCGGATTCTCGATGCCGCGATCGTTGTGCAGGCCGTCGACGGTAATGAAATAATCCACCGGACCACTGCGCCCGCCATAGTCCATGCTTGGCTCCAACCAGTTCCAACTGCCGCCATACATCGACAACGTCAGCCCGGGATTGCTGGTGCCGGTCTTGGTCTGGATGTCCACCACACCGGCAGTCTGGAAGCCGTATTGTGCCGGCAGGGCGCCAGTAATCAGTGACAGGCTCTGGGCAAATCGGCTCTCGATTGCCTGACCGAATACGGACAGGCCCTCCGGTAGCTCCACGCCATTCAAGCGGTACTGCACGTTGGCATGCTCGCCGCGCAGATGGATCTGGCCGAAGCTGTCCTGCGCCACGCCGGGTGCCTGCAACAGCACCTGGTTGAGCGGTGCGCTTTCGCCTTGCGGGATGTTGCTCAGCGCATCGGGTGTGAATGTGTATGTGGTGGCACCGAGGCTAGGCTGGATCTGTTGACGTGCGACGTCGAGCCGCTTGGATACGACGTCGATGTCCATCGACAGGTTGCCGTTGGCCTGGCTTGCGGGATTCGGCTGAGGCGCAGCTTGGGGCTGGGGCGCAGCGGCGGGTTGGGGCGCAGCGGCGGGTTGGGGCGCAGCGGTGGGTTGGGGCGCGGAAGCGGGCTGGGTTGCGGTGGCGGGCTGGGTCGCCGGGTCCGTATCGGCGGCATGGGCTACGCCTGCCGTCGTTACTGCCCAGATGGCGGCGGGGAGGAATGGCAGAGCGTAACCGCGCATTGGTCTTGGGCTCCTTCACAGGCGATTGGTTCCGGCGCATACTCGCAACCGATATGATACGTTATAACATACCAGTTTGGCGGACGCGACAAGCCGGTTTGACGATTGAGGCACCCGCCTCCGGAACAACGGCGATGCGTTGGCCAGGCCCCCGAACCAATAGCCGGCCATCGGCGACGGCGTTTTGCGCCGCCGCGCTGCTACACCTCGCTGCCTGCGTGTTCCTTTTGACTTTCGTCCAGTTGCCGGTAGCACCGGCGCCTTTGGACGATCAGCCTGTGGAATTGGTGTTCGCGCCGGCCCAAAGCGCACGCGCTGAGCCTCCCGCGGTTCCTACCGTGACCGCAATGACACCGCATCCGGCCCCGGAACCACCCGCACCACCGGAGGTGCCGGACGCCGCGGTGCAATCATCGGTCGTGCCGGAGCCGCCGGCGAGAGGCGACGCCTCCGAACCGCCAGCCGTCCCGCCGCTGTCGCCGACCGTCGATGCGCTCACGCAACTGCCGGTCCCGCCGCCGCCGGTGCCGGACCGTCAACCGCCGCCGAAGCCGAAGCCAAGCAAGCCACCCCGCATGGCGACCGCTTCGCCGCCGCATACGGCGCCGGTGGCACCGAAACGGCAGGCGACGGCACCAGCGGAGGCGCAACCGGTGCCGTCAAATGTCAGCCGGGACGAAGCCAGCGCGCAGACGACATCGCCATCCACGCCGATCGCCCCCGCCACGACCGCCCCTGCACCGATCGCCGCGGATTGGCAGCACGAACTCGGTGGCTGGCTCGCGGCGCACAAGACCTACCCCGACGAGGCGCGCCGGCGCGGCGAGCAGGGCGGCGTCGTGCTGCGCTTCACGGTCGATCGGTCAGGGAAGGTGTTGGACGTGAAGCTGGTGAGCAGCAGCTTCTCGCCACGGCTGGACGACGCGGCTCAGGCGATCTTACGCAACGCGTCGCTGCCGCCATTTCCCGCGACAATGCCGCAGGAACAGATCACCGTGACAATGCAGATCAAGTACCGGCTGACTGACTGATAATAAGTCAATCTGCGCGGCCAGCACCGCACATCGTCAATTACGCCTGCGGAATCTCCGGAACCGGACGCGCGTCATCGCCTGTTTAGCGGAATGACGTTGGAATTGGTGGTGGCCGTGTCTACCGGCGGCCTGACTTTGCTTAGAAAGTCGGGCGACACATTCCACTGTCGCCCCTCATCGGTGATGATCGTCACCGTCTTCTTGTTGTATCGCGTCAGCATGCCCTCGACCCAACCCCGCCCCGGTGGTTGGAACCCAACCCGATCGCCAATCCGGAACTCCAACATTCCCGCATGCGCCCGCACCTCGTTGAGCAGGCGCAGCCGTGCGACAATGCGGTGATTGAGATCGATCAGTTCCGGCTCGGTCAGCGTGTCGATGTCGATCATCATCGGGGTTGCCTTGCCTTCAGCAATTCCGAAGACAAATCGTCATCACCAGCATTCCCCAGCCCTTGGTGTGACGAACACGTCCAGCGCGCTTGCCGATGCCACCCACCAGCCAGCATGATCAAAGCCCGCCCGCCAACCCCAATCGGGCGACGCCGAAACCGGCACGGCCGCCCGATCGGGTTGACATGGCATCGCCCCGGCTCAGCCGGTCGTCTTCAGCGCGTCTCGCGTCTCCTTGTCGGGCCGGCCGGTAACCTTCAGCCCGTGCGCCTTCTGAAAGTCCATCAGCGCCGCCTTGGTCTTCGAGCCCATCTTCCCGTCCACGGTCAGGGTGGCCCCGTTCGAGTTGAGTGCATTCTGCAGCTGTTCGACCCGTGCGGAGCGGGCGCTCGCATGCATCGCCTTCGTCGGCGCGGCAGCGCTCGGTGCCGCGGCACTGGGAGCCGCGGTTGCCGGAGCCGCAGCCGCGGGAGCCGGGGTCGAGGGTGCCGGCGCTGCCGGTGCCGCAGGCACCGGCGCCGGCGCCTGGGCCAACGCCGGCACGGCGAACAGAGATGCTACGAGCGCCAGGCAAGCGGGCGAGGCGAGCGAATATTTGGTCATGAAACTCCTCCGCAACAGTGTAACCGGGACACAGCGAATTGCCGCATCATGGCGATAGGATCAAGTGGAAAGCCGCTGGTGTCACATGAAATTATGGCCATGGCGTAGCCGCCGTCCAGGGGCCTGCCACGGGCCATTCCGGCGCCCGCATACGGGCGAGCGATCCGGTTCACCGCCGCCTTGGTCGCCAGTCGCACCCTTTGTGATAGGAAGGCCAGGGAACTAGGCCAGCGGAACAGTGCGAGGCATGCCATGCGCCAATTGATTGCCGGTAACTGGAAAATGAACGGGCTGACCGCGCAGGCGGCCGCGATCGCCGGCCCGTTGCGTGACGCTGCACCCGACCCCGCCGGATCCCGGGCTGGCCTGACCTGCGAGCTGCTGGTCTGCCCGCCCTTCACCCAGATCATCCCGGTTGCCCAACTCCTGCTCGGCAGCCAGGTGGCGGTGGGCGGCCAGGACTGCCACACCGCCGCGCAAGGCGCCCACACCGGCGATATCTCCGCCCCGATGCTGCGCGACGCCGGCGCCACCTGGGTCATCCTGGGCCACTCCGAGCGGCGGCAGAACCATGGCGAAACCGACGAACTGGTGCGCGAAAAGGTGCTGGCCGCCACCCAGGCCGGCTTGACGCCCATCGTCTGCGTGGGTGAAACCGCCGACCAGCGCCAGTCCGGCCAGGAGACCGAGGTAGTCGGCTGGCAACTCGCCGGCAGCCTGCCGAAACCGTTCGATGGTGTGGTGGCGTACGAGCCGGTGTGGGCGATCGGCACCGGCAAGACCGCCACCGAACAGGACGTCGCCACCATGCACGCCTTCATCCGTGAGGAGCTGCTGCGCCAGTTCGGCGAGGCGGGCAGGGGGGTGCGCATCCTGTACGGCGGTTCTGTGAACCCGGCCAACGCCGCCACGCTGCTGGCGGTGCCCGAGGTCGGTGGCGCGCTGGTCGGCGGCGCCAGCCTCAAACCCGACGACTTCCTGGCGATCGCCCGCGCCGCCCGCCCCGGCCACACGGCGTCCGGCCGCAGCACATCCGGCCACAGTGGATAGAGTGCCCGCACCGCGTAGATCGCCCCACACGCCGCCCGATCCATTGCCCCTGGGGCACGGGGCGAGTAGAAGCCGCGCTGCCTTCCCGCCGCCGCGCCCGGAGCCAGATTTTTGACCGCCGTCCTGACGATTACCCACCTGTTCGTGACCCTGGCGCTGATCGGTGTCGTGTTGATCCAGCGCAGCGAGGGCGGCGGGCTGGGGATCGGCTCCTCGCAGGGCATGGGCTCGTTCATGTCCGGCCGCGGCACCGCCAACCTGCTGACGCGGGCCACGGCGATCCTGGCGACGGTCTTCATGGCGTTGTCGCTGGCCCTGGCCCTGATGAACCGCGGCACCTCCGGGGTGGCCGGCTCCATCCTCAACACACCGCCGCCCGTTGCCGCGCCGGCCCTCCCGGCTGCCCCACCAAAGCCACCATCCGCCCCGACCAACTAAGAGCCGGACAAAATCTTGCCCTCCCCTTGAGGGCTTGAGGCGGCTGGAAAAGCTGGAGCTTACACCAGGTCGGTGGTGCGATAGGCGGCACGCAGCGGCGTGGCAAAGTCGATGCTGTCGAGCCGAAGCGCGCCATCGGCTTCCACCAGTTCCGGCTGCTGCGGCCAGGCGCCGTCCGCGCCCCGCCGCAGGACCTCCGCCGCGATGGCGGTCGAGCGCAGGACGACGATTTCAGCCACGGTCGGTATCGTCCGGTAGGCAAGGACATTCGCCCGGGTCTTCGACACGTTGGTCGGCGACAGAATCTCGATCAGCACGACCGGGTCTTGCAGCAACCGCGCACCCGCGGGCGGCGCGCAGGTGACGCCAAGATCGGGGACCAGGCAGTTCGCCTCGGAGTGCTCAGCCGGCACGACCCCGGGGGCCACAACCACGCGGCAAGGACTGCCTCGCGACCGCAGGTGCGTGATCAGGAGATAAGACAGCTCCGACTGAATGGAACCGTGCGGGTCCGAGGCGGGTGCCATCATCTCCGGCTCGCCGTCCCGTAACTGCCACAGCGCTCCGGTGCGGTCGCCCGAGTCCCATTCCAGGAACTCGGCGACGGTCATGCGGTGCGACGGCGTCTTCAGCGCGGACGACATGCCGGAAAGATGCGCGCTGTCCCGGCCGGCCGCAAGCTGACGCGACGAGCGAACACGGACCGCGATGCGGAAAAGAAGCTATGGCGCTCCGTGCGGATTGCTGACCGCCTTGCGCGTAGCGCCCACACCTGTTTTTCCGTATAATCCGTGACTTAATCTTCTTCTCCATGTAATCCGTATTAGAACTTGATTGCTCTCTTGGTTGTATTGCCGTTCACGGCGTTTCGGCCTATCAGCACCAATACAAATCCGCAATACACCAAACACTACCCGCCAAACCAAGTGCGATCGCCTCAGTACGCCGCTCTTGTTTGACTGCGGCCGACCCTGATCCGCATTCATCCGCAGCTCAATTTGCTTCCTGCATCACCCTCCGGCGATCCAACCTTCACCGCTGAGAGGAAAACGTTGACCGCCGCTTCATGCCCTCGGATATGTCATAACGGCCAGACAATGACACACCACTCCAACGCCCTACCCTAAATTCGGCCAGGTATCCGACAGCCGATACCCACCCGGCCAAGGATCGCTCGGGTCCAGCATGTGCTGATGCACCCCGGTAATCCAGGCCTGCCCCTCGATCGACGGCACGATCGCCGCCCGATCGCCCACTCGAACCTCCGCCTCGATCCGGCAATCAAATCGAAAATCAATAATCGACCGCCCGATCATCGCCTCCCCCACCCGCAGCACTCCGCGCGCGTGCAGCACCGCCAACCGCGCCGAGCACCCAGTGCCGCACGGCGAGCGATCGATCTTCCCCGGCCGGATCGCCACCGCATTCCGGCTGACCGCAACCCCATCCTCACGCACCAGCGGCGCGGCAATCTGGCAAAACGAAATATGGCTCCACTCCGCATTCTCCGGATGCCGAAACCCAAGCTGCTCATTCGCCGCCGCGGTGATCCGCATACCCGTCACCGCCAGGTCGCGCGCCTCATCCGGCGTCAGCGCAAACCCAAGCGCAGCCGCATCCGCGATCACGAAGCTGTCGCCGCCATACGCGGTATCCACCACCAGCGAGCCGATCCCAGCAACCTCGACCCGCGCGTCCAGCCGATCCGCGAATGCCGGAACGTTCCTGATCCGCACGCGCTCGACCCTGCCATCGCGACAAGACGCACGCGCCTCGACCAACCCGCCCGGCGCCTCCAGGACAAGATGCGTCTCCGGCTCGGTCATCTCCACGATGCCGGTCTCCAGCAGCACCGTCGCGACGCAGATTGCGTTCGAGCCCGACATCGGCGGCGTATCGGCCGGCTCCATGATGATCCAGCCCATCCGGGCGCGCGGATCGCGCGCAGGCACCAGCAGGTTGACGTGGCGGAACACCCCACCCCGAGGCTCATTCAGCACGAAATCGCGCAGCGTCCCGTCGCGTGCGATCCAGCGCGACTGCTGCCACAGCGTCTCGCCCGGCGGCGGCGCGACCCCGCCGACGATCACGTCGCCGACCTCGCCGGCGGCGTGGCAGCTCACGACATGGATGATGTTGCGTGCGCGCACCGAGCCGGACCGCGTGTCGGGGCGCCCCTGGGCTTGCTCAATTCTTCGGCGCGTCCGGGGGTGGCGTACGCGTCGAGCCGTCCGGGTTCTGGCCATTCGCCGGGCTCTGGCCATTCAGTTGTCCGCCGGGGATCAGCGGCGGTTGGGAGCGGGCATTGGCAACGAAGCGCGCCATGCGGGAATCGGAGCCGACCGTCTCCATGAACCCGATCCGGTCGACCGGGATCGCCATCTCCTCAGCCTGGGTCCACTCGTTGTCTTTCCGCCGCACGATGCTCGGCGCGCGCGGTTCGGCGTCCTGGTCCGCGCCGCGCGCGGCCTGCGCCGGCAGTTGCGCGAAGAAGACATCGCGCAAGTGGATCGTCGTCCGCGAAGCGGCGTCGAGCGTGCCGAAGAACACCTGCCCGCTCACCAGCGTCACGCTGACCAGGTCGCCGATACGTCCCGGCGTCTCATACCCGTTCGCCAGCCGGACCATTTCCCAGCCCTGGAACAGCTCGGACATCGCCAACACCCAGAGCCCAGCGGACAGAACCAAAATCGGCAGCCGCAGCGCCCGGCCGGAACCAGAACTCGAATTCGAATTCGAACTCGACCGGGATCGTACGCGCAGCATCGGTTCGTCGCTCATGAGGACTCCACACGCCAGGGCTGCATCGACCCGCGGTCAGTATACCGGCCCGCGGTCAGTATCCAGGCCCGAGGTCAGTGTATAGGCCCGCGGTCAGCATACAGGCCCGGTCACCATACAGAACTGTCACGCGGGCGTGAACCTCCGGGACCCTGCGGCGCGCCAGCAACGGGCTTCGTCGCCTGACGGGGCGCCTGACGGAGGACCGGCGCACAAGTCCCCGCATGCCGCGGATGCGCGGCCTACCCGCCGACTTTCTCGTCCGAATGCACCCCGAGCTGCTTCAGCTTGCGATGCAGCGCGCTGCGTTCCATCCCGACGAACTGCGCGGTCCGGCTGATATTGCCGCCAAACCGCAGCAACTGAGCCTGCAGGTATTGCGTCTCGAACATGTCGCGCGCCTCGCGCAACGGCTGTGACATGATGTCCGCCGCGGGATCGATCGCCAGCACCGCCGGTGCCCGCGCGCCGATCTCCGGCGGCAGCATGTCCGGGCGAATCGGATCGTTCGGCCCGCCCGGCGCCATGATCAGGAGCCAGTCCATCAGGTTGCGCAACTGGCGCACGTTGCCCGGCCATTCATAGGCCTGCAGCGCCGTCACGGCATCCGCCGACAGCTCGCGCGCCGGAATACCCGAGGTCTCGGCCGAGCGCGCCAGGAACAGCGCGGCAAGCGCCGGCACGTCCTCGCGCCGCTCCTTCAGCGCCGGCACCTTCAGCGGCACCACGGCCAGACGGTAATACAGATCCTCGCGGAAGCGCCCCGCGACCATTTCGGCCTGCAGGTCCTTGTTGGTGGTCGCGATGACCCGCACCTCGACCTTCACCCGGGCCGACCCGCCTAGCCGCTCGAACGCCTGGTCCTGCAACACCCGCACGATCTTGCCTTGCGTCTCCAGCGGCATGTCGGACACTTCGTCCAGCAGCAGCGTGCCGCCATGGGCGCGCTCCAGCACGCCCGCGCGGCGCGGCTGGGCCATCGGGTCGGCGCCGGCCTCGATGCCGAACAGCTCCTCCTCGAAGCGGGCGGGGGCCAACGTGGCGCAGTTCAGCGCGACAAACGGACCATCGGCGCGGCGCGAGCTGGCGTGGACCATGCGGGCCACAACCTCCTTGCCGCAGCCGGCGGGGCCAGGGATCAGCACCCGAGACCCGGTGGGCGCCACGCGTCTGCACGCCGGACCGCAGCAAGGTGATGGCCTGGCTGGTGCCGGTCAGGCTGGTCTCCGGGCCGGCGCGCAGCCGCAGTTCGGCGTTCTCGCGGGCCAGCGCCGCGGCCTCCAGCGCGCGCCGCACCACCAGCAGCAGGCGATCGGACTGGAACGGTTTCTCGATGAAGTCGTAGGCGCCGCGCTGGATCGCGGTGACCGCGGTCTCGATCGTGCCATGGCCGGAGATCATCACCACCGGGATCTGCGGCTCCTCGCTGTGCAGCATCTCGAGGATGCCCAGCCCGTCGAGGCGTGACCCTTGCAGCCAGACATCCAGGATCACCAGCGACGGGCGGCGCACGCGGAAGGCGGCCACGGCGGCATCGGACCCGCCGGCGGATCGTGTATCATAGCCTTCGTCGCGCAGCACGCCGTCGATCAGCAGGCAAATATCGGGCTCGTCGTCGACAATCAGGATGTCATGCGCCATCCGGCACCCTTTCAGCAGACGCCGATTCCGCGGGGACAGAATCGGCCATGACGGGTTCGTCGACGACTGAGGAGCCCGGTGTCCCGATGCCTGGCACCCCAGCGCCCGGGGCTCCTGTGCCCGGGGCTCCAGTGCCCGGCGCTCCGGTGCCCGGGGCTCCAGTGCCTGGGGTCTGGGTGCCGGGCGATCCGATATCAGGCGGGCCGCTCACCGGCAGCGACAATGTGGCGATGGCGCCGGGCCCATCCGGCCAGTCATCCAGCAGCAGCGCCCGCCATGGTCTTCCATGATTTTCTTCACGATCGCCAGCCCAAGTCCGGTGCCCTTCGGCTTGTGCGTGATGTAGGGCTCGGTCAGACGCGCGCGGTCCTCGGCCGGCAGGCCAACGCCGTTGTCGGCGACGCTGATCAGCACGTCGGTTCCGGCCTCGCGCACCGTTACGGTGATCGCGCCCCCCTCCACCCCCTCCGGCCGCATCATGATGGCGTCGGCGGCATTCTGCAGCAGATTGGTCAGCGCCTGGCGGATCAGGCGGCGATCGCAGCGAGCCATCGGACCACGCTCAGGGATCTCGGTCGTCCAGGCGATCTTCGGCCGAGCGGTCTTCTGTAGCACCAGTGCCTCGCGCGCGATCCGCCCGACATCCTCCCGGCTGATCTGCGGCTGAGGCATGCGCGCGAAGGCCGAGAATTCGTCCACCATGCGCCCGATGTCCCCGACATGGCGGATGATGGTGTCGGCGCATTGTGCGAACGTCTCGGGGTCGGAGCTGATCTCGCGCGTGAAACGGCGCTTCAGACGTTCGGCGGAAAGCTGGATCGGCGTCAGCGGGTTCTTGATCTCGTGTGCGATCCGCCGCGCCACATCGGCCCAGGCGGCCTTGCGCTGCGCCGATTGCAGCTCGGTGATGTCGTCGAAGGTTACCACGAACCCGTCGGTCCGCCCACCGCCGCGCTCGGCGCCAATGCGTACCAACAGGGTGCGGCGACGATTGGGCGGCCCGACCACGACCTCGCCCACGGCGGCGCGTTCGGGCTGGGTCGTGGCCTGGCGCAGCAGCGGCGCCAGCTCGGGGACCACCGCGGCCAGTTCGTGGCCGACCTCGGCGATCAGATCCATGCCCAACAGCTCATCGGCGGCCCGGTTGGGCAGCTCGATACGCCCGTTCGCGTCGAGACCGATGACGCCCGCGGATACGCCGGCAAGCACCGTCTCGGTGAAGCGCCGGCGCTCGTCGATCTGGCTATAGGCGTCCATCAGTTCGGCCCGCTGCGCGGCAAGCTGCCCGGTCATGCGGTTGAACGCGCGCGACAGCCCGGCGACCTCATCCTGCGTCGGGGCTTCTGGCACCCGCACCCCCTGCTCACCGCCGCGCACCCGTTCGGCGGCATTGATCAGCCGCCCGATCGGCCGGGCGATCTGGTTGGCGATGACCAGGCCGATCAGCACCGCCGCCGACAGCACCAGCAGCGCCACCAGCGCGAAGATCCAGGCGAAGGCGATCTGCAGCCAGGACCGGTTGTCGTCCAGCCGGCGATATTCCGCGACCGCCTGCTCGGTGCGCGACATGTAGGTCAGGATCTCCGGATCGACCGGACGGCCGATCATCAGCACCAGCGGCGGCTGCGAATTGAGCTCGATCAGCGCGCGCACGCGAGTCGCATCGCCGGTGTTGAGCACCACCACATCGCCGGTTCGCGCCTGCTCCATCGCCCAGGCGGGTGGCGGCTCGACGCCTAAGCCGCCGAACAGGCCGGCCGAGGCCATCACCTGGCCGGACGTGGCGTCGTAGATCTCCGCTTCGGTCAGGCCACGCAGCGCGGTCTGCGCGCCCAGCACCTCGGCGAAGGCTTGTGGATCGGCCGGCATCAACTGGCCGGCCCGCGTCACGTCGTTGGCCATCTCCAACGCCACGGCCCGGATGTTGTTGCGATGCTCATCGAGATATCCGCGGGCGACCTGCAGCGATTCGTCCAGTGCGGAGCGGACCGGATCGTTGAACCAGGACTGGATGCCGAAGTGAAAGAACGCCACGGCAAAGCACGCCACGAAAATGGTCGGCGCGACGGCGACGCCACTGAACAGCAGCACCAGGCGGACATGCAGCCGCGAGCCGGCGGAGCCACGGCGGCGCTCGACCCAGACCAGGGTCAACCGCCCGGCCAGCGCCGCGCCGAGCAGCAGCAGGGAGACCAGGTTGGCGAGCACCAGCCCGACACCGACATCCGGGCGCATGTTGGTGGGCGAGCCGGCGAGCAGCACGAAGGTGGCCATGCCGACGCCAAGCGCCAGCGCCGCCAGCACCACCGTCGCCGCCTTGCCCAGCAGCAGATCGACCAGCCGCCCTAGCCACGACCTTGCCGGCGCCGATGCCGTCGTCGGGTCAGGCGGGGTTTCGGTCAGCGTCTCACGTGGTGGCTGCGCGTTCATCCAAGTCGTTGCTCCTCCCCCTCCCCTTGAGGGAGGGGGCTGGGGGGAGGGGTCGCAACGCCAACCAACTCACCAAAACCTGACACCGCACCAACCCCTCCCCCCAACCCCCTCCCTCAAGGGGAGGGGGAGATCCCATTTGCTGTTCAAGCAATGCCTCGCACCACCGGGATCTCCAAATCGCGGATTTTCTTCCGCAATGTGTTGCGATTGAGGCCGAGCATCGCAGCCGCCTTGATCTGGTTGCCGCGCGTCGCCGCCAGCGTCATGCGGATCAGCGGCCGCTCGACCTCGGAAATCACCCTGTCATAGATGTCGGACGGCGTCAGCCCGTCCTCGTGCGCAGTCAGGAACTGGCGAATGTGGCGCTCGACGGCGCGGGACAGCGTCTCCGGCGCGGATTGTGCCGCCACCTCGGTGGGCGGCGCCGCCTCGACCAGTTCGGCATCAATCACATTGGCGGTGATCACATCCTGCGGACACAGTGCGGCAAGCCGGCGCATCAGGTTCTCCAGCTCGCGCACGTTGCCGGGCCAGCCATACTGGCGCAGGCGGTCCAGCGCGCCGGAATCGAGCGATTTGGCCGGCAGCCCGTCCTCGCGCGCCCGCTCCAGGAAGTGGCGGGCCAACGGCGGGATGTCCTCGGTGCGTTCGCGCAGCGGCGGCAGGCGGATCGGCACCACATTCAGTCGGTAGTACAGGTCCTCGCGAAACAGCCCCTGGCGGATCGAGTTGCGCAGGTCGCGATGGGTGGCGGCGATGATGCGCACATTCGCCTTGATCGGCTGGCGGCCGCCCACCGAGGTGAACTCGCCCTCCTGCAGCACGCGCAGCAGGCGGGTCTGCGCCTCCGGCGGCATGTCGCCGATCTCGTCGAGGAACAGCGTGCCGCCGTTGGCCTGCTCGAACCGGCCCTGGCTGCGGTTGGTCGCGCCGGTGAAGGCGCCGCGCTCATGGCCGAACAGCTCGCTCTCGATCAGCTCGCGCGGGATCGCCGCCATGTTGATGGCGACGAACGGCCCGGCGCGGCGCTTGCCGTAGTCGTGCAGCGCGCGCGCCACCAGTTCCTTGCCGGTGCCCGACTCGCCGTTGATCATCACCGTCAGGTCGGCCGTCGTGAGCCGCGCGATGGTGCGGTAGATCTCCTGCATCGCCGGGCTGCGGCCGATCAGCGGCAGGCGCTCGTCGGCGTCACGCGGTTCCGCGACCGTGCCGGAAATCTCCATCGGCGCCGCCAGCGCGCGCGCGACGACCGCCAGCAATTCCTGCAGATCGAATGGCTTGGGCAGGTATTCGAAGGCGCCGCGCTGGGCCGCCTTCACCGCGGTGATCAGCGTCGACTGGGCACTCATGACCACCACCCGCAGGTCGGGGCGAACCCGGCGGATGCGCGGGATCAGGTCCAGCCCGTTCTCGTCGGGCATCACCACATCGGTGATCACCAGGTCACCCTCGCCTTCCTCGACCCAGCGCCACAGCGTTGCGGCGTTGCCGGTGGTGCGCACCTGGTAGCCGGAGCGGCCAAGCGCCTGGGTCAGCACCGTGCGGATCGATCGGTCGTCGTCGGCGACAAGCACGGTAGGCGGCGTCATTGCGGCTCCTAGGGCGATTCCCTCGCCATTAGTTAGTTCGTGCACCTCTCCCGCCAGTGCGGGAGAGGTGTACAGCCAGTCCTTGGCACGCCCCGCTAACCTTCACGATCCGCATCCCGTTCGCTCAGCACCGGCAGATGCAAGCGGAACTCGGTGCGTCCCGGGCGGCTGTCCACTTCAATCAGACCGCCATGGTCGCCCATGATCTTGGCAACCAGCGCAAGGCCGAGCCCGCTGCCGGCGGCCTTGCTGCTGACGAAGGGTTCGAACAGATGCGGGCGAATATCCTCCGGGATGCCCGGTCCGTTGTCGCGCACCGAGACGGTCAGCGGCAACTCGACACGCTCGGTCGAGCCGGGGACCGCCAGCCGCATGCCATGCTGATAGGCGGTGGTCAGCACGATCTCCGGGTTGGCCTGGTTGGCGTCGGTGACCGCTTCGGCGGCGTTCTTCACCAGGTTCAGCACCACCTGCACCAGTTGGTCGCGGTTGCCCCAGACCGGCGGCAGTGACGGGTCATAGGCTTCCTGAAAGCGGATATGCGCGGCAAAACCGGATTGCGCCAGCTTGCGCACATGCTCCAGCACCCGATGGATGTTCACCGCGCCACGCGCGATCGGTTTTTCCCCGAAGATCTCCATGCGGTCGACCAGGCCACGAATGCGATCGGCCTCGTCGCGGATCAGCACGGCGAGTTCGCGGTCGTCCGGGCCGACGCTGGCCTCCAGCAACTGCGCGGCGCCGCGAATGCCCGACAGCGGGTTCTTCACCTCGTGGGCCAGGATCGCGGCCATGCCGCTGACCGAGCGGGCGGCGCTGCGGAAGGCAAGCTGGCGATCGAGCGAGCGCGCCGCCGAAGCGTCTTGCAGGACCAGCAGTACGGCGCCGGGTTCCTCCGGCAGCGGCGAGCCCTGCACCGCGATCCCCGGCTTGTGCAGCCGCGGACTTTCCAGCGTCAGCTCGTGATCAGACACCGTGACGTCGCCGTGGCGCACCTGGTCGACCAACAGAAACAACGGATTGTCCGACGGCACGAGGTCCGTCAGGCGGAGCGAGGCAAGCTGGCTGGCGGACACGCCGAGGAACTGCTCGGCGGCGTGATTGACGTAGCGGAAGCGATTGTCCGCATCGAGCAGCACCACCGGAACCGGCAACGCGCCAAGGATCAGGCCGGCATCGGGCAGTCGCTGGCGTTCTGTGGCGCGGCCAATCACGGCGCGCGCCGCGCGGGCGACGGGGTTGATCAAGCGGCCCGCGCGGTCAATTCGGCTCGACCCGGCTCGTGCTCGGTCAACTCGTCCTGGCTCAACTCGACCCCACTCGGCGCGAGACGACCGGGCGCGAGACGATCGAGCGCGGGACGATCGGGCAACATGCGCACCGCGCCGTGGGCGATCTGACGGTCATAGAAGGCGCCGATCAGCGCGATGACCTCGGTTGCCGAAGACAGTCGCATGACAGACGCGCGGAATTCCGCGGAGCCGGGCAGGCCGCGCGAGTACCAACCGACATGCTTGCGCGCCAACCGCAACCCGGCGTCGTGCCCAAAATGGCTGAGCATCGACTGATAGTGCTCAGTCAATATGGATTTCTGCCGGGACAGCGGCGGCTCCGGCAACCGTCGTCCGGTGCGCAGGAAATGCGCCACCTGGGCCGGGAACCACGGACGCCCGTAGCAGGCGCGGCCGATCATCACACCGTCCGCGCCGGAGCGGCGCAGCGCCTCGGCTGCGTCGTCCTCGGTCAGGATGTCGCCGTTGGCGATGACCGGAATGCCCACCGCCCGCTTCACCTGGGCGATGAAATCCCAATCGGCGATGCCGGTGTAGAATTGCTGCCGGGTGCGGCCATGCACGGTGACCATGCGGATGCCCGCCTGCTCGGCGATGCGCGCCAGACGGGGTGCGTTCAGGCTGCCGTGATCCCAGCCCATGCGCATCTTCAGCGTGACCGGAACCGGCACGGCGCGGACGGTGGCTGCAAGAATGTGCGCGGCGGCGGCCTCGTCGCGCATCAGCGCGGAGCCGGCGACCTGCCCGATGGCCACCTTTTTCACCGGGCAGCCGAAATTGATGTCGATCAGATCAGCGCCGCAATCGACGCCGAGCCGGGCCGCTTCGGCCATCGCCGCCGGATCGCAGCCGGCCAGTTGCAGGGCGGACACGCCGCCGCATCCGTCCACCTCGGCCATGCGCAGCGTGTTGCGGTTCTCGCGGACCATGGCCCAGGAGGCGATCATCTCGGACACCACCATCCCGGCGCCATGCTGCTTCGCCAGACGGCGGAACGGCAGGTCGGTGACGCCGGACATCGGCGCCAGGATGACCGGTGTGTCGATGCGGACCCCGGCGCCGAGATCGATGGCCGGCAACGGCATTGCCTCGGTGCTGCAATACATCGTGGCAGAACCCGTTGTGGCCGAACGACACTTGCTCATGATTTGGGCAAACTACCGACACACCTCTGTGAGCGCAATCTTGATTTGCGGTTCCCCGAGCCGCGCACAGTCATGTTCAGTGCAACGGCAGGATGGGCGGGCGAGCCAGTGAAGGTCTCGGCCGCGCGAGCGTTGCGCGCAAAGCGACGACCCACCCCTTGGCGAGCCCGAGCACTGCACGGCGCTTGGCGTTGCTGCAATCCGCCCCGAATTGCCCTATATGGCTACGCTGCAGGAAGGTGCCGCATGGCCAAGACCGAGATCAAATCGATCTTCGATATCCCGCCCGATGAGGCGGCCGAGGCTGCGGCTGATGCTGCCGCTGAGGCAGACATCGCGGCTGGCCGGTTCGTGCCGCATGCCGAAGTGGTCAAGTGGCTCAAGTCGTGGGGCACACCAAACGAGCTACCCTGTCCGACTCCGAAGCCACGTTGAACGAGGTCATCTGGTCAGCGGAGGCACTGGCCCACCTTCGAGCCATCCGAGCTTACATCGAACAATTCAATCCACGGGCGGCCGCTACTTTGGCCGGGCAACTCATTGGAGCGGGCAACAGCCTGGAGAACTTCCCGCTCCGGGGCCGACGTGTTCCGAGAACCGACATGCGCGAACTGGTGACATGTTATCCCTACATCATTCGCTACCGCGTCCAGGGTGACATCGTTATGATCCTCCGCGTGCGGCACACCTCGCGCCGGCCGACAAATCCCTGACGGTTGGGATATCGCTTCGCCGGTGTGTCCTGGCGCCAAAATTGCGATTGCCTTGCTCCAATAGCCCGGGGTTCGGCAAAGCCCAGTCAATGCCCAATTCAGGCAATACGCAGCGACAGCCCGATTGACGTTGGCGCAATGCGTCGCGAGGGTGCCGCATGATCATCGCCGCCATTCTGGTCGCCGCTGGCTCGGGAAACCGGTTTGGCGCGGAAACTCCGAAGCAATTCCTGCGTCTCGCTAGTCGGCCGGTGATCCGCCATGCCGCCGAGTCGCTGGCCCGCGAGGTCGATCTCCTGCAACCGGTCGGCGAAGCCGCGCCAATTGAAGCAGCGTTGGAGGGGATGGCACACTTGCCGGTGGTGCCCGGCGGGGCGACCCGCCAAGCCAGCGTGCGTGCCGGGCTGGAGGCGCTGGTGCCGCACACGCCCGACCTCGTGCTGGTGCACGACGCGGCGCGCCCACTTATCCCGCCGGGCACCATCCCCGCCCTGCTGGCAGCTCTGCAGCAGGCACCGGGCGCAATCCCGGCGGTGCCAGTGGCTGACACACTGAAGCGCGGCGCCAACGGGCAAATCGTCGAGACCGTCCCGCGGGCCGGTCTGTTCCGCGCCCAGACGCCTCAGGCCTTCCGGTTCGCCGCCCTACTGGCGGCGCACCGCGCGCCGGCGACCGATACCGCGACCGACGATGCCTCATTGCTGGAGGCGGCCGGACAAACCGTGCTGCTGGTGCCGGGTGCGGATGAAAATATCAAGCTGACCTATCCCGAAGACTTGCAGCGGCTGGAGCGTGCGATGGGCGGATCCCTGGTTCCTCGTGTCGGCACCGGGTTTGATGTGCACGCGTTTGCCGACGGTCGGCCTCTGGTCCTGTGCGGGGTGACGATCAACCATCCGCGAGGGCTGGCCGGGCACTCGGACGCCGATGTCGGCATTCACGCGCTGTGCGACGCGATCTACGGCGCGCTGGCCGAAGGCGACATCGGCCGCCATTTCCCGCCCAGTGAGGCCGCATGGAAGGACGCCGACAGCGCGCGCTTCCTGGTGCACGCCGCGGGGCGCATCGCGGCGCGAGGCGGACGCCTGGCAAATGTCGACGTTACGTTGATTTGTGAGCGCCCGAAGATTGCGCCATACGCCGCGGCGATGACCGCACGCCTTGCCACGTTGCTGGGCGTCGATGCGTCCCGCGTCTCGGTTAAGGCCACGACCACTGAACGGCTCGGTTTTACCGGGCGAGGCGAGGGGATTGCGGCGCAGGCGGTGGCTACGGTGCTGGTGCCGGATGGCATGTAGGCGATGGCGGATACGCAAAGGGGGCATGAAGATGATCAATTGCTGGACCGCGGGCTGGATGGTTGGAGCGGCGTGCCTCACGTTGGCGAGCTGCGTGCCGCCACCTCCACCCACCGCCGGCCCGCCGGCGGTGCCGCCGCCGCAGGCCGAGGCGATGGGCAAGCCGCCGGTGACCACCACGCCGCTGATCTGGCGGCCCGGGCATTGGGACTGGAACGGCAGCGGTTATGTTTGGATACCAGGTGACTACGAGCCGCTCGAAGGGCACGGCAACATGTACCTGCCGGGGTACTGGGCGCAAACGCCGGGCGGCGGTTGGGCCTGGCAGCCGGCACACTGGATGTAGGACCGACGCGAAGGCAGGACAGACCCGGGGAAGCAGGACAGTCCCGCGAAAGCCAGACAGACCCGGGAACCAGGACAGACCCGCGAAGCGCACCGACCCGGGCCGTGGGACAGACCCGAGAAGCGGGACAGACCGGGCCGGAACCCGCTGGCCGGCACTCCAGCTTGGGTTACGGCGGCGGGGGCGGCGGGGCCAATGAAGTCGGCGCGGCTGAGGGAGCCGGCATGGGTGAATAGGGCGGCGGGGGCAGCGAGCCAGGCGCGGGTGACAGCGGCATCGAGGGTGGAGGGGGCATCGAGGGTGGAGGCGCCGACGGCGACACCGTACCAGGCGTGACCAGCGGTTGCTGCTGCACCGGCGTGGGCGCCGCGGTCCCGGATATCACCCAGTCACGCAGCGAATGGATAACCTGGTACTCAAGCTGGACATTCATGTCATCCATCAACTGCTTGGTCATGTCGTAGAGCACGCGATGAATGTCGTCGATATTACCGGAATGCGTGTGCGAAACGCGCGCCTCGGCGTACCCGACGCGGCTGTTGGCCGAGGTGTAGATGTCGAGGCGCACCGCCAGGGTGCCGGTGATGGTGTCCCCATCCCGGATCATCGAGGCATTCTCGATGACGAACACAGCGCGTCCGGCCGGCCCGAACGGCTTCAGCCGATCGGCCGCCATCTGGCGCAACGCATCGGCCGGCTGGGCGGGGTCGAGCGGCGAGACGTCCGGTGCGACGCCCGACGGCACGAAATCCTGCCGCACCTCGATGCTGGCGACGTTCAGTCGGATCGGCGGCAGGTAGTCGTAGCGCAATGTCGGATATTCGGGTGGCGGGCCGCCGCAGGCTGCGAGCGCAACCGCCAACAGCAGGGACGAGCGTCGGCTGAGAAGACGAGCTGGCATTGCAGGGGCCCCTGTCATTGGTCAGTTGTCGGTGGTCAGTTGTCAGCGGTCAGTAGCTGGTCGTTACCGGTAACGGAATACCGGCCGGCGGTTTCCGGTCACTGGTTGCCGATCACCAATCACTGATCGTGGCGACCGGTCACTGACCACCACGGTCACTCACCACTGGCGACCGCCCGTTGACCACCGCCCGCGGGAAGCGGAAATCGAAATTGCAGAACTCGCAGGTCATGATGATGTCGCCGTCCACCGCCATGTGGTCCAGGTCGTCCGGCGGGAACCCTTCCAGAATGCCGGCCAGCCGCGCGCGTGAGCAGCGGCAGCCATAGGACAGCGCCCGCGCCCGATCGATCGTCACGCCCGCGCTGTGGAACAGCCGATACAGCAGGCGCTCCGCCGGCAGCGACTCGTCGAGCAGTTCGGCGTCCGTGAGCGTGGCAGCCAGCGTGGTGGCGGTGATCCAGCTTTCCTCCTGCGCGGCCGCATCCAGTGACGGATCGACGCCACCGGCACCGGCGATCTTCTCCAGGATCAGCGCGCCGGCCTGCCAGCCCTCCGGCCCCGGTTCGCACGCCAGGTGCACGAAGTAGCGCAACTGCTCGGAGGTGCGGAAATAATGCAGCGCCATCTCCGCCAGCGTCGCGCCGTCGATTGCGACGATGCCCTGGTGGCGGTTCAGGTCCGGTCCCTGGTCCACGGTGAACGCCAGGTAGCCGGAGCCGAGCAACTGATCGGCGCCGGGAGCCGCATGGCGCTCCAGCAGAGCCGCCAGCCGGTCGGCATTCGTGCGCGCGTAGAAGCGCAGCTCGCCGGTATCGGTGCAGTCGGCGAGCAACTGCCCGACCGGACCATCGCCCTTCGCCTGCAAGCTGAAGGATCCTTGAAATTTCAACGCCGTGGCGAGGCCTGCCGCCAGGGCCAGCCCCTGACCGGCCAGCCGCGTGACCACCGGCGCGTTGTCGTGCCGGGTCAGTAGCGCATCGGCCAGAGGCCCGAGGCGGATCAGCCGCCCGCGGACCGGCTGGCGCGGCAGGAAGAACGAGGTGACACCGCGCGGCACAACGATGTCGGGCACCGGCGGGCGACCGCCGTCCAGCAAGGCAGGCGTTTCGGACATCGCCCCAATATAGAAGCCCCACCCCGTCCGGGCTACCGTGCGAAACATGCAAGATGCTCACACGCGCTTTGCCGCGCGCGCCATGGCCGCCGCGGATTGTCGCGCCGTGGCAGCGCTGATCCGGGCCGCCTTCGCGGCGCAGCCGGTCCGGACCGACCCGCCGCCCTCGGCGTTGCGCGAGACCGACGCCACCGTCGCGGCCCATCTGGCAGCCGGCGGGGGTGCGGTGGTGTCGGTCGATGAGCGGATCGTCGGCAGCGTGATGTGGCAGCCGAAGGACGGCGGGCTGTATTTGCAGCGGCTGGCGGTCGACCCGGCCTGGCGTCGCCAGGGAATCGCGCGGGCGCTGGTGGCAGCGACCGAGGCAGCGGCGCGGCTCGCCGGATTGCCGAGGGTGTATCTCGGCACACGCCTGGTGCTGACCGACAATCGCCTGCTGTTCGCATCGTGCGGATTTGTCGAGGTCGCGCTTCACGCGCACCCCGGCTATGCCGCACCGACCTCGGTGGAGATGGAGAAGCGGCTGGAGCCTCCGGGAACCGCCTTGTAGGGTGCCGCGGCCAGTCTTGCCCGGTGGCCTGCTCGCAGGGTGCCAATCTTGCAGGGTGCCTTTTTTGGGGGTGCCTTCTTGCAGGGCGCCGTCTCGCACGGTACCCGCCTGCGGGTGAAAGCGGCCCGGCAATGACCGGCGCCGGCGAGGAAACGGTGACCGAGGAACGACCGAGTATACGGCCCCTGGTGCTCCTGGCCGCCATCGTGCTGGCGCGTCTGGGGTTTGGCTATCAATTCCAGACCGTCGGCAGCCTCGGGCCGATGCTGATCCCGCTGTTCGGGATGGACTACACCACCTTCGGCAAGCTGATCGGTGCTTTCGCGCTGGTGGGGACATTTGTCGCGCTGCCGCTGGGCCTGGCGGGCGGGCGGTTCGGCGACCGGCTGATCCTGGCCCTAGGTCTGGCGCTGATGGTGGCCGGCGCCGTGGTCAGCGCCCTCGGGGGCGGCCCGGAGGGTATCGCGGCCGGCCGCGCGATATGCGGCGTCGGCGGGGTCGCGGTGGTGGTGATCCAGGGCAAGGTGCTCGCCGACTGGTTCCACGGGCGGTGGTTCATGCTGGCGCTCAGCGCCTCGGTCTGCGCGTATTCGTTGGGCCTTGGGCTCGGGCAACTGACACAGCCGCCGCTGGCCGAGGCGTTTGGCTGGCCGGCGGCATTCCTGGCCGGTGGAGTGATCCAGGCCGCGGCTCTGGGCTTGTTCCTGGCAAGCTACCGGGCGCCACCGCTGGCCGCGCCGCCGCGGCGAACGCTGGCCATGCCCAGCGCGCGGGAGTGCCTGCTGGTGGCGATCGCGGGGTTGGTGTGGGCCGCGTATACCGCGGGCTACACGGGGTTTCTGTCCTACGCGCCGTCGCTGATGGCGTTGCGCGGGCAGGGCATGGCACTGACCGGCGTGGTGATCGCCATCGCCACCTGGGGCAACGTGCCGCCGACGCTGTTCGGGGCGGGGCTGGCCAACCGCTATGGCGCGTACCGGGTGTTCCTGATCGGCACCGGCGCCGTGGTGATCGGCATCGCCGGCAGCGCGCTGACCGATTGGGCGGTCCTGTGGGCGGTGATGCTGGGGGTCATCGGCCAGATCCAACCCGCGGTGATCCAGGCGGTGGGGACGTTGTCCGCGCGGGTGGAGACTCGCGCGGCCGGAATGGGAATCTTCTACACCGTCTATTACGCCGCCGGGACGGTCGTGCCGATGCTGTGCGGTATTGCCGCGGATCAGGCGGGTGGGCCGGCGGGCGCATTGCTGTGCGCCGCGGCGGTGTCCGCGCTGGCAATTCCGGCGTATGCGCTGCATCGGCGCATGACGTCGCATGCCGCGTTGCTGGTGCGGGCGTAAGGGTCGGGCGGCGGCTTGCCGGGGCGCAGGATGGTATCGTTCGCAACCGCGCTTGCTCCGGTCCGAAACCCTCTGTTAGTCGGCCGGAACGGAGGGTGATCCGGACAGCGCGCCCGATGTCTACGCACGCCCTATTTCCCCGACCAATCTTCCCAATGGAAACTTTATGTTGGCGTGATCAGCTTGGACGACCGACGCGAGGCCACGTGTCGATCATAGACTTTTCGAGGCACCCTGAATGCCATCCCGGACAGATCGTGTCGTTGTCCGCTCTTCAATCCCGACCCTGCGCCAATCCACCGGCACCGATCCGGACATCGTCGTTTCCGCGATCGTCCGCACGCCGCACATTGCGCACGTTGGCGAGCCGAGGCTGCCGTGAGCCGCCCGGCCGGAAAGGCCGCGCCGTGCTTGACCTGTTGATGCTCGCCCTGCTGGTCGTGGGCTTCGCCGCTGCGGCCGGCTACGTGTTCGCCTGCGTCAACGTGACGCAACCGGTCAACGGCGTGACGGACCGGCAACGATGACCTGGCAGGGCTGGCTGCAGATTGCCATCTTTGCCGCCCTGATCGCCGCCGTGGTGAAACCGTTCGGTGGCTACATCGTCAGCATCGTCGAGGGCAGCAGCCGGGTCGTGCGGCTGTTCGGCCCGATCGAGAACGGCCTTTATCGCCTGGCCGGTGTCGATCCGGCGCAGGAACAGAGCTGGGTGGAATACGCGCTCGCGCTGCTGGCGTTTCACATCGCCGGTATCGTCGCGCTGTATGCGTTGCAGCGGTTGCAGAATGTGCTGCCGCTCAATCCGCGGCACATGGACGCGGTGGCGCCGGACCTGGCGCTGAACACCGCGGTGAGTTTCGCCACCAACACAAGTTGGCAATCGTACGCAGGCGAAACCACACTCAGCAACCTGACGCAGATCGCCGGGATCGTCGTGCAATCGTTCCTGTCCTGCGCCACTGGAGTCGCGGTGGCGATCGCGCTGGTGCGCGGCTTTGCCCGCCGCTCGGCGCGGACGATCGGCAATTTCTGGGTCGATATGGCCCGCGTCACGCTCTACATCCTGCTGCCGGTCTGCGTCGTCGCCACACTGATCCTGGTCTGGCAGGGCGCGCCGCAGACTTTTGCCCGGTATGTCAGCGCAACGACGCTGGAGGGCGGAACTCAGGTACTCGCACGTGGCCCGGTCGCCTCGCAGGTGGCGATCGCCGTGCTCAGCGGCGACGGCGGCGGCTTCTTCAACGCCAATTCGGCACATCCGTTCCAGAATCCGACGGCACTGACCGGCATGTTGCAGATGCTGCTGATTTTCCTGCTCGGCGTGGCGCTGACCAACAGTTTCGGCCGCATGGTCGGCGACCAGCGCCAGGGCTGGGCGCTGCTTGCCGCGATGGCAATGATGTTCGCGGTGGGTCTCGTTACGGTATACACGGGCGAAACGATGCGCAATCCGGCGTTCGCCGGGTTTGGCCTCGATCAGGCGCCCGGCGCGCTGCAGGCCGGCGGCAACATGGAAGGCAAGGAGGTCCGTTTCGGCCCCAGCCAATCCGCGCTGTTCGCGACAGTCAGCACCGCGTCCTCCGACGGGGCGGTCGATTCGATGCATGACAGCTTCATGCCGCTGTCCGGCCTGGTGCTGCTGAGCAACATGATGCTGGATGAGGTGATCGTCGGCGGACCCGGGTCAGGCTTGTTCGGCATGCTGCTGTTCGCCATCGTCGCGGTGTTCGCGGCGGGTTTGATGATCGGACGGACACCGGAATATCTCGGCAAGAAGCTCGAGGCCAACGAGGTCAAGATGACCATGCTGGCGCTGCTGTGCGTGCCGGCGTGCATCCTGGGCTTCACCGCGGTGGCGGTGGTGCTGCCGGCGGGGCTGGCCGGGCTGAGCAATGCCGGCCCGCACGGGTTTTCCGAAGCGCTGTATGCGTATACCTCGGCGGCGGCAACCAACGGCAGCGCGTTCGCCGGGCTGAACGCCAACACGGTATTCTACAACCTGACGCTGGCCGCGGCGATGTTCGCCGGCCGGTTCATTGTGATCGTGCCGGTGCTGTGCATCGCCGGGCTGCTGGCCGCGAAGCGGATCGTGCCGACCTCCAGCGGGACACTGCCGACGCATGGGCCGCTGTTCATCGTGCTGCTGGTCGGCGTGGCGGGGATTGTCGGCGGGTTGACGTTCTTTCCGGCGGTGGCGTTGGGGCCGGTCGCGGAGCTGTTCGCGATGCAGGCCGGGCTGACTTATTGAGCCGGTGGCGGGTTGCTTCGGGCAGTCTTGCGCCAGTTCCAACCCCGGTTTGCGCGCCGCGCCGCTTCCTCCTACACTTGCCGACGGACAGCGTTCCAAGCAGCGGGCATGGACTGAACGAGGCATGGAATACATCTGCGACGCCCCCAAGGGCCGGACCTGGTTCCGTCTGATGACCGAGGCCGAAGCGGCCAACGAGTCAGCCGAGATGCGCCACGCCGTGGAAAAACACTATCGCCGCGAGCGGGAGAAGGCGGCGGACAGCTATCGGCCGCTGACCACGGTCTTCATCGAGCAGGACATCGGCAAGGCAGCGCACATCAACCGCGCCATGCCGCTCTTCCTCACGTTGCGCGATGACGACGGCAAGCCATTGGTCACCGCCATGCTGCCGCCCGGTGGCCAGGAAGACCCCGACTACGCCTGCATCATCGTCGGGCCGGCCAACGCCGATCCCTACCCAAAGCACGCCGACGCCATCGCGGCGCTGGAACGGCATTTCGACATCGCGCTCGAGCGCGCCGACTGCTACCCCTATCGGCGCGGGTGACACAGCAGGAGACGACCCCTCATGAGCTATACGATCGAACAGTTCGCGGCCGACTGCCACGCCGCGCTGAAGGCCGATCCAGGCACCGCCGGGCGGCAAAAGGTCCGCGACCTGGTTGCCCAGGCGCTCAAGCAACCCGATTTCATCGCCACCTACATCCCGGACGGCACGCCGGAGCGCCAGGTGCTGTATGAAGACCCGGAACTCGGCTTCACCATCCTGGCGCACGGCTACACCGGGGCGAAGAGCAGCAAGCCGCACGACCATGGCCCGTCTTGGGCGATCTACGGCCAGGCCGACGGTGAGACGATCATGACCGACTGGGACTGCCTGGCGCGTCCGACCGAGACCACCCCGGGCAAGGCCAAGCATGTGCGAGACTACACGATGCGCCCGGGCGACGCCTATCTGTACGACATCGGCGTGCTGCACTCGCCCGAGCGCAAGGGCTCGACTCGGCTGCTGCGCATCGAGGGCCTGAATATGGACCGCATCAAGCGGCGCCCGTACGAGGCGGTTGAGCGGGTCACCGCGGCGGCGGAATAGGTCACGGCCCGGCGTTAGCCGTCCAAGGCTGTCAGCGTACGTTCATTGTGACCGGAACCGCGAATACCTCTCCCGCTCTTCGCGGGAGAGCGCGAAGCGACGAGGGTGAGGGTCGCGGAGCCGCAACACCCTCCCTCGTTTCATCTCCGGTAAGGCGGCGGCGCGCTGCAACGCTTCTTGCGGTCGTGCATGGCAGCCACCTCTCGTCATGGTTGGGTTTGACGGGCCATCTGCGTACCGCCGATGGCGTAACGGATGCCAAGGTCGAGCTGGGACATGACGGCATGACAACGAAATGCTCAGACTGTCACGCCGGGGGCTGCGGGTAATCCTCGGCTTTGAAACGATCGGCCGGACATAACCGCTCGATCCGCTGGTTCTGCCACTCCCGAACCATCCAACCATCTAACACATATGTCATCACCTCGCCGTTGGCCGGCGTTGCGCGAGCGAGGCGGCAGCGCACTCCTCAATCCCCTCTTGCGTAACGAGGTGCTTCCCATGGGGACGGCCTACCCGGCGCGGGTCGATGACATCTGGCATCTCACCCCTTCATTCTTTGGTGGATAGAGTCCTTCAGTCGCCGCTCGACGAATATCCGCCCGTCGATCACGGCGGAATGATCTGCTTCTCTTCGATAATATAGGTCTTGATCCGACCGATGATCAGCGCTCCGTCATCGGTCAGACGTTTCATCTCCGGTGAGGCGGCGGCACGCTGCAATGCCGCCTCATCATCGTACCACAGTTCCGCAATACCATCGACCTCGACATCGGTTTCCGGGATGTCGGGCCGCGTGCGGGTCCCCACGATATGCGATTGCACGTAGCGACGAACGCCCGGCACGGCTAGCGCCAGCGGGCCGTGGATCTCGAGCCAGTGCTTGACGAATTGTTCGTGGGTCAGCTCCGGCCGGCGCGTGAGCAATCCCATTACCTTGATCATCGCGCTAGGCCGCCTGCTCCATCGTCGATTGCTCGCAGGCGACGGTGGTGCGGTGCATGTCGCGCACCTGGGTGTGATCGTACGGCCGCGCGCGGTGCATCGTCACCCGGTTGTCCCACATCACCAGGTCCCAGTGCTGCCAGGCATGTGCGTAGACGAACCTGCGCTGCGTCGCGTGCTCGGTCAGCTCGCGCAGGAAGGCGCGCGCCTCCGGCACCGGCCAACCGACGATTGCGCCCGCATGCGATGCCAGGAACAGCGACTTGCGCCCGGTCACCGGATGCCGCCGCACCAGCCGTTGCAACACCGGGGCGAAGGGCCGGCGCTCATCGTCGGTGAAGTCGCTGAAACCCAGTGTGGCGCGCGAGAAAAGCTGGCTGTGCTCGCACACCAGCCCCTCGCACAGTGCCCGCGTTTCGTCATCCAGCGCGTCGTACGCCGCGCGCATGTCGGCGAATTCGGTGTTGCCGCCGGCGCCGGGGATCACGCGGGCCGACAGCAACGAATACTTCGCCGGCACCGCCTTGAACGAGCTGTCCGAATGCCACAGCCGGTTGCCCAGGCCGAACAGCCGACGCCGATCGTCGCGCGCCAGAACGCGGTTGTCCTTGTCGAGGTTGGAGATGTCGTTGACCTCCATGCTCAGCCGGCGTTCGGCGCCCTGCGCGATGTCCCCGGTCGCCTGCTCCAGCGCACCGAAGTTGCGGCTGAACGCGAGTTGCCGCGCATCGTCCAGGTGTTGATCGTGGAACACCAGCACGCCGTACTGGTCCATCCCCTCGGAGATGGCCGCAACATCGTCACGGGACAGGGCTTGCGAGGTATCGACCCCGGATACCTCGCCCGCGAAGAATGCGCGTGCCACCGGATCGATCGGACGAATGGACAGGCTCATGTTTGCACTCGATCTGATTGCCCCGCCGGCAGTCGTGCCAACTGGTACGCCTGCTGCAACCCGTCATGCCGGCGCATGGCGGTATCCACGACTTCGCTGGCAGCACGAAGGCGCGTCGTGGATACCGGCATTCGCCGGCATGACGGGGTGGCGACGGCCGTTCTGCGCATCACGGTACTCGTGAATCAGCCGGAATGAACCGTTACCTCAGCTCGGCGATCTCCAGCGCATCGCCCAGCCGGCGCGCGCACTCCAGCGTGTCGCCGTATTTGCGGTGCATCGCGGTATGATACGCCGCCGCCAGCAGCAGTTTGTCGCGCTCCGGATGCCGGTTGATGCCGAAATCCATCAGCATGCACTGGGCGATCTCCTGGTTGTGCGGATCGTTGCCCAGCTTGCAGGCGGCCAGCGCGATACGTTCCACCAGCGGTCCGCGATCGGCGACATTGTCGCAATACGCCTGCGTCCAGGCCAGGCTCTCCGGCCCGCTCAGGCCGCACACCGCCGCATCTACCCGATCGAGCAACTGCCCGGCGGTCAGCCGGTCAGCGCCGCTCGGCACCTGGATCGATACGGTGTTCACGTCGCCGATCCCGCGCTGGTGCGCCGCGACGCGGTTGAGGAACGCGGTCGCGACGTACAGCAGCCGCAGCCGCCGCGGATGCTCGAAATTGTCGAAGAACCACCCCAGCGTATTGCAGTATTCGTAGCAATGATGCGGCATCGAGAAGTTTTCCGGCTGCTGCGTCTCCAGCACCACCTGGGCCGCGGCGATCTGGATGGTGTCGATGACACGCCGCGGGTCCTTGCCGGCTTGCAAGATCCGCGTCAGCACCTTCAGGGCATCCATCTCCTCGCCACGGATGATCGTTTCGATCAGCGCGGCGGATTCCTCCTGGTTCACCGCGTCGGTGTTGCGCAGTGCCACAAGCTCGGCTTCGCTGACGCCGCCATACGGCACGGCGTGCAGTGCTTCGCCCTCGATCCACATCTTCACGCAGTTGCACGCCATCTCGTAGGTCGAGTACCAGCGTGGCCCGACGCCGATATCCAACGCGCCGGCGTACAGCACATGGTGCGCGTTGTCCCAGCCGATGGCATTGCCGATCTCGACCGTGGCGCGCGCGCGATACGCCTTGTGCCCGGTGGTGTAGGATCGGTTCCACAACATCCGGTCCTGCACGTCGATCATGCCGGAGAACACCAGTTCGGCCAGCGCTTCCTTGCGGTTGGCCTTGTTCTCCATCACACCGAGGAATGTCCGGTACGCCTCGACCACATTGCCGCGGTGCACCAGGGTAAACCAGTGGTTCAGCCGCTCCCGCAACGGTGCGGTGTCGTGCAGCGGCTCCTGGTCCGGCCAGTACACCACCGGCGCGGGCGGCGCTTCGACCTGGCCCAGTTTGCCGCGCGCGCGAGTGTAATGACCCGGCGCCTTGTTGATCTTCTGGTTCCAGATATCCAGCCCGGTCGGGATGTACCAGATGGTCTGCGCCATCGGCAGGTGCGCCAGCTTGCCCGGCAGCATGCGCGCCAGGTTCAGCGTGGCGCGCGCCGACAGCAGGCAGTGGTCGTTGTTGACGAAGTTCGGATAGCCGTCGTCGAAACGTTCGTGATACGGCACATGGGTGTACGGCGCATGGATGCGCACCCCGGCAGCAACGATCTCGTTCAATGGCCGGCCGGTCCGCAGCAGATCGTAGTAGGTCTGGCTGGCGCCAACCTGATCGCGCGCCAGCACGCGTTCCTCGAGCCGGTCATAGAGCGCTCTGGGCTCGTCTTGCCCCGTCGTTACCTCGGTCTGCACATCCATCTTGCCGTTCTCCCGCGAAACCGCCCCACCTGAACCACAGTGAGGTCCCCGGAAGTCTAGGCCCGGCCAGCCGAATCCGACAACCTGCGGTGTCTGCGCTTTAGGCACCCCTGCCGTGCGCTCAACCCAGAGGCTCGCGCCGCACCGTGACCCCATCAGGTCCCAGCCGCACGACGTTCACCGTGCCCGCCAGCTCCGGCGAGCCGGAGTAGTATGCCGGCACCGCGCCGTTGCCCACGCGCACGGCACGATTCCAATGCCCGAGCGCCACGTAGTCGGCGCCCGTCGCCGCGATCGCGGCATCGCCAAACAACCATGACGGGCGCAGCGATTTCGCCGGATCGAGGCTCGGCTCGTAGTGCCCGTGCGCCATCACGATCTGCCAGCGCGTTCGCCGTGGTCGCGGCCCCGGCAGCGGCGCCATGTCGGCGTAGTCGCGATGCGCCAGGCCCCAGATTTCCAGGTCCCAACGCGCCAGCAGCACCGCGTCGTGGTGCGTGACGCCGAGAACATGCACCTGTGGGATATCGCCAAAGCCGCCGCGGAGGTGAACGCAACCCGGCATCGCCGGATCATGGTTGCCCGGCAGAATGACAATCGGCACGCCGGCGTCGCGCAGTTGTGCCGCCGCGTGCCGCAACACCGACGCGGGCAACCGGTTGTGATCGAAGGTGTCGCCGGCCAGCAGGACCACGTCGGCCCGCACCGCGCGCGCCGCCGCCAGCACAAGCGCCAATCCCGCGGTGCCGTCGCCGCTATGCGCGTCCGCCGTCACCCCATCGTCCACATGCAAGTCGGAGCTGTGCACCAGCACCACCTCGGTCGGCCCGTGCGCGCTCATTCCGGTTCCCAATGGCCGCTTCCCAATGGTTGCGTCAGCGTCGCGGGATGCGGCCAACGAACAGGCAGGAAACCACTTCGTCCAGCTAATCCGCAATCCCCATGACCTGTCCGATCGTCTCCGGCTGATCAAGCGCACGAAGCATCGGATGGGCAATATTCGCACGCGAAATGCCTGGCCCGCATTTCTCATACTGTCGCGGGATGATGGCCCAGGGCAGTGTTGGGCATTGTCGTGGGAACGGGTTTTCGTGCCGCCGCCAATACCGGGTGTATTGGCCCAGTCGGTACGTAACCAACGTGCGACAACCTGTTGGCGTGGCGACCGCGGCTTCAAGCACCAGACGCGGCGCGCTTCAGCGCCTCATCGGACGGCAGCATCCCAGGTGTCAGCGCCAGATCCGACATGTCGTCGCCCGCAGCCGCTGGTTGGAGCCAAGCTCTCCGCCTGCCGCGCGAGGCGACGCCTCGCCGTCGCCCGTCAGGGTGGGTGCACACCGTCGCACAATACGTCGGATCGGCGGGGCAGGAGCCGCGGCAGGCGGAGCCGAGGTGCCGGTGGCGTCGCCGACGGAGCCTTCGATGGCGGTCCGCGGCGGCGGGCTGGCTGAGATGTTCGCGGCGGCCACAATGCGCTCCCGTGGCATCGAATGGTAGGCCATATAACATAACAAGGGTTAGTTTAGCAAGCGGCATTCGCACCGCGTGTCCGGATCGGCCGCCACACGACCGACCCTCGGCAGTGAGCCATCGCAACACGCGGATGGCGCCATCGCCTCTACCGCACCACATTCCGCCCATGCCAGACACCCACACAATCGACCGCGTCTCGGACGAGCTTCTCTGGGACCAGGTCCTCCGCCGGCAGCCGGGTGAGTTCCGCTATGCGGTCACCACCATGGGCGTGTATTGCCGCCCCGGCTGCCCGTCACCGCGCCCGCTGCGCAAGAACGTGCGCTTCTTCCCCGACAACGCCCACGCCGAGGCCGCCGGGTTCCGCGCCTGCAAGCGCTGCGACCCGAAGGGCGAGCGCGCCGCCATCGGCCAGGCGGTGGTGCGCGACGCCTGCGCCTTCATCGAGGCCGAGGAAACCATCCCCTCGCTCGAGGCGCTGGCCGCACGCTCCGGCTACTCGCGCTTCCACTTCCTGCGGATGTTCCGCAACCACACCGGGCTGACCCCACGCAGCTACGCCGAGGGCGTGCGTACCCGCCGGCTGCAGACGTCGCTCGGCAGTGGGACGCGGGTGGCCGACGCGGTGATCGACGCCGGCTACGGCTCGGAATCGCGGGTCTACGAGAAGACCGGCGCGCTGCTCGGCATGACGCCGGGCGCGGCGCGCCGGGGTGGGGCAGGGGAGGTGATCCGCACCGCCTCCGCCGACTGCCCGTTCGGCCGCCTGCTGGTGGGCGCCACCGACAAGGGGGTGTGCTTCATCGGCTTCGCCGAGCCCGACGCCGCGCTGCTGGGCGACCTGCGCCAACGCTTCCCGCGCGCGGAGGTGGTGGCCGACGACGCGGCGCTGGCCGGGACGGTGCGCAGCGTGCTGGGCTTCCTGAATGAGCCGCGCCTTGCGCTGGACCTGCCGCTGGACCTGCGCGGCACCGCGTTCCAGCAGAGGGTGTGGCGCGCGTTACGGCAGATCCCGCCGGGCGAGACCCGGACTTACGGGCAGGTCGCAGCCTCGATCGGCGATCCGCGTGCGGTGAGGGCGGTGGCGCGGTCGTGTGCGGCCAACCCGGTCTCGCTGGCGGTGCCCTGCCATCGGGTGATCGGCAAGGACGGCAGCCTGACCGGCTACCGCTGGGGCGTGCCACGCAAGCGGGCGTTGCTGGAGAAGGAGCGCGCGGCAGCGGGGAAGGCGGCGTAGTCCTGTTTACCTCTCCCGCTCTTTTCGCGGGAGAGGTCGGCGAGCGGAGTGAGACGGGTGAGGGTCGTGCCGCGGCACGACCCTCACCCGCGTCGCAAGTGCTCCGCGACCTCTCCCGCGAAGAGCGGGCGAGGTAAAGAGCCAGGACCGCTCAGTTCAGCCGCAGATCGCGGATGTGCTTCGGATCGGGCTTCATCTCCCCCCGCTCCACCTTTGTAACAATCTCGGTCAGCACCCGATTGGCCGGCGTCGCGAACCCAATCTCCTCGCCCTTGCGCGCCACCATCCCATTAAGAAACTGGATCTCGGTCCGGCGTCCCTTCACCATGTCCTGCCCCATCGAGGGCCGGTGCTCGCCACCACCCTTCGCGGCCTCCGCCAGGCGGTGCTCGTCGTAGGCGCGGCTCGCCGCCGGATCGTTCTCGCCGGCGCGCGCGATCAGCTCGGGATCGAGATGGTGGATCTCCTCCAGCGCGTAGCCCAGCGCCTGGCCGACCCGGATCGCCTCACTGCCAAGCCGCGCGGAGAAATGCCGGATCGTGTCGTCATTCATCAAGTCCTTGGTGATCATTCCGGTGCAGGCCGACAGCCCATTGCCCATCACATTGGTCACCAGCTTCGACCAGCGCTCGCCCCAAAGATTCTCCGTCACCATCGCCGAGTTAGCCAGGGACACCAGCCGGCAAATCTCTTTCACCCGGTCGGTCACGCGGCCATGCACCTCACCCGTCCGAAACACCGTATGCTTCGACCCGCTTTTGCCCGCGGCGCGGCGCACATGCCCCGGCTCGCACAGATCGACGGTGATCGAGCTGGCGATGCAGCCGACCGTGCGGCCCCAACCGACCACGCCGGCGATCGTCTCTTCGTTCATGCAGTTCTGTAGCGAAACGATAAAGCCGTTGGGCGAGAGATACTGCGAGATCAGCGTCGCGGCCCATTCGGTGTCGTACGACTTCATGCAGACGAAGGCGATATCGACCGGCTTTTCCTTCGCCAATTGCTGCGCATCGGTCAGGTGCAGCGCACGCACCTTGGTGGTGAAGGGCTCGAGGTCTCTGATGTGGCTGATCTTCAGCCCATGCGCGCGCATGTGCTCGACATGCTCCGGCCACGGATCGATGAACGTGACATCCTCACCCGCATGCGCCATGTGCGCCCCGGCATAGCCGCCAACCGCGCCCGTGCCCATGATCGCTATCTTCGCGCCCATCCGTCCCTCCCTGCGTTCGACTGGCGGGAAGCTTACCGCCACAGGGTGACGGCGGCCAGATCGCGCGATGTTGCGGGGCCTGGCGGCGCCGAAGATGACAGGCGAAGCGCGTCAGAAATCAATCTTCAGCTTCACCCCGCCACTGTTGACCTTGAATTTCGGCGGCGGGTCAAACTTCCAATTGTCCGGGACCAATGTCACGCCGGTTTTGCCGAGCGGAAGACCACCCTTGGTGATCATCTTCTTGATCGCATCGGGAAGACCGTCGAACGGCTTGGGGTCCGCTTTCGGTGATACCTTCAGGCCAAATATCTTGTCCGAGAGGTCTTTCGAGGCCTTTTCCGCATCTTTTGCCGCCGCGTCTCTTTGTTTCTTGAGCGCCTCCATCTTGTCCATTTCCGCCTGGATGTCGGCGAGTTTCTGTGCCGCGTCCTTGATCGCTTTTTCCCAGTCGGCCACGAATTTGCTTACAGCATCAACGACTTTGTCATAGTCGACAAGATCGGCCATGTGGAATCCTCCGTGCCTGATCGCTTGGCACCACGCAGGCTGACGATCAGCCGGGTGCCCGCGGCAAATGCGATCATTGCGCAGACCGAAAGCAACAACAAGGATTTCTCGTCATCTCCGTGCCCGGGCTGCATGAACCGCTTTTTGGCACGCACGAAATCGTGTGCTCATCCGGTCGAGCGGTCCGCCGGTAAACTGTTCTTCACCAGGCAGTCGATGCCTCCCGACGCCCCCGCTACGCGCTGACCGCCAGAATCTCGCGCGTGCGTGTCACTCTCTTGCCCCAGCGCGCGTCGAATTCCGCGACCAGCGCCTTGATCGCCGCGGAGGTCGTGATTGCCTCGGCACTCTCCACGCTGTCGAACGAATAGAACGCACAATGCACCGACGGATCGGTGCGGCTCCAGCCGCGCCAGGCATGCAGCGCGCCGAACGCCTTCATTGCATCGGGCAGATGCTCGTCGGCGTACCAGCGGTCGAAAGCCGCACGATCCGCCGGGTCTGCCACCACCGCCCGCACCACCAGATAGCCTCGGTCCGCCATCGCTGCCCTCCCTCGCCTGACCATCGCCGCGTTTCATGCTACGCGATGCGCTGTCGGAGGGGGACCTTGGCACATGGTTCAAGCACGGGCCGCGGTGCTGCGGCAGACCAACACGCCAATGGCGATTGAAACGATCGACGTCGGACCGCTCGCGCCAGGTGACGTGCTGGTTCGCATCCGTGCCGCCAGCCTGTGCCATACCGATCTCGAAGCGATCGAGGGCCAGCTTGCGGTGAAGCTCCCCGCCGTGCTCGGCCACGAGGCAGCCGGCGAGGTCGCCGAGATTGGCGCCGACGTCATGGACCTCTCCCGCGGCGATCGTGTCGTGCTGTCGTGGAATCCGCATTGCGGCCATTGCTTCTATTGCGAGCGCGCACAGCCGATCGTCTGCGCGCAATTCCTGGCCAACGGCCCGAAGGCGTTTCATTTCGACGGCGCGCCGCGCCTGTCCTGCGACGCGGTGCCGGTGCATCAGCTGATGTATCTCGGTGGCTTCGCCGACCATTGCGTGGTGCCGGCACAAAGCGCGATCCGCGTGCCCGACGCGATGCCGTTCGACCGCGCGGCGCTGCTCGGCTGCGGCGTGATGACCGGCGTCGGTGCCGCGACCCGCATCGCCGATCTGCGCTGGGGCGCCGTGGCCATGGTGATCGGCTGCGGCGCGGTGGGGCTGTCCGCCATCCAGGGCTGCCGGCTGGCCGGCGCCAGCACGATCATAGCGTGCGACCCCAACCCGGCACGCCGCCAGCTTGCCAGCGCCCTCGGCGCCACTCACGCGGTCCCGCCGGACGAGGCCATCGCGATCGACCTGGCGCGTTCGCTCACCGAAGGACGCGGCGCCGACGTGGTGATCGAGGCGGCGGGCGTGTCGGCAAGCTTCCGTCTGTCGGTCGAAGCGGTGCGCCCGGGCGGGCAGGTGATCTGGCTCGGCAAGACAGGCGTGGCCGAGCAGGTCACGTTCCGCTGGGGCAGCCTGATGCAGGAGAAGCGCATCACGCGGTCGTCCTACGGCGGAGCGCGCCCGGCACAGGATTTTCCGTTGCTGGCGCGGGCCTATCTCGACGGCCGGCTCAATCTCGACGACATGATTTCCGCGCGCATCCGGCTGGAGGACATCAACGACGGGTTCGCGGCGCTGAAGCGCGGCGAGACGGTGCGCAGCGTCATCATGATGGGGGGCACCGCGTGAAGCTCTACGAAGGCGGCCGAAGCCTGGCCGGCGCCGTGGTCACGGTGGATGGCGCGCCGCTCAACCCGCGCTACGACCTTAAGCGGTTCAGCCCCGCCGGGTTCGAATGGACCTATGTCGGCGACGGGCCGCGCCAGCTCGCATTGGCGCTGCTCGCCGACCACCTGGGGGACCCGGCACGCGCGCTGGTGCTGACCGAGGCGTTCATGCGCGACGTCGTCGCAGTGCTGGACAATGCCTGGCAGTTGACCAGCGAGGAGATCGACGCAGCCCTGCCCGACGCGAAGACGTAACAAACGATCCCGCAAGATCCGATCACACGCCTACGTCTCAACGTAGGGCGGACAAGCGTAGCGCATTCAGCTATCTTGTACCAACTGTCCTAAACATTGACGCACGGGCCGCTACCCCCCGTCATGCCGGCGAAGGCCGGTATCCACGACTTTTTCTTTGCGGCAACAACATCAAGTCGTGGATACCGGCATGCGCCGGCATGACGGAGTGTTCGCTACTTTCCCCTTGCGAGACGGCGTTCGTAAGCCTGCGCCAGCAACGTGCTGGGGAACAGCATGGCGAAATAGATCAACGCCACCACGGTATAGACCTCCAGCGGGCGGTAGGTGTCGGCGGTGATCAACGTCCCCTGGTACAGCAGATCGGGCACCGCGATGGTAGAAACCAGCGAAGTGTTCTTGAGCTGGGTAATCGATTGATTGACGAACGGCGGGATCATCCGCCGTATCGCCTGCGGCAGGATCACCTTGCGCATCATGTTCCAGGGCGACAACCCTAACGCGCGCGCCGCGTCCCACTGGCCCGGCTCGATCGAAACGATACCGCCACGGAATATTTCCGCATAGAATGCGGCAGTATAGAACGACAGCGTCATCACCGCCGCGGCCGTCGCCGGGATCTGGATCCCCAGCAGCACCGGCAGCGCGTAGTAGAACCAGACGATCTGCACCAACAACGGCGTGCAGCGGAACGCCTCGATGAAGCCGATCAGCGGAATATTCAGCAGCTTTGAGCGTGACAGCCGGCCCAGCCCCACCAGCAGGCCGATGACCAGACCCAGGAAGATGGTGCCCGCCGTATAGGCCAGGGTGACCGCCACGCCCTTCCACAACAGCGGGATGTAGCGCTGCAGGAAATAGAAATCCCAGTGATAGACCATGCACCCCGGACCGACCCGACCGAGCGGCGCGCCTTTGCGCCGGCCCGGTCGAATTCCCTAGAAGCTCAGTTCCGCCGGCACCGCGTCGCGCGGCACACCGTTCAGTTCCAGACCTTGCAGCAGCCATTCGCGGATCTGCCCGATGCCGCGATTGAAGTCGAGCCAGGCGTTGATCACCTCGACAAACCGTGTGTCGGGCTCGTGCTGAACCGCAAGGTCGGTGGGCAGCGCCACCGTCGGGCTGCCGAGCAGGTGGAACGGACCCAGGCTGGGGTTGCGCCCGACGGTGGTCAGCCCGATCAGCGCGGCCTGCACGATCACGTCGGCATGGCCCGATTGCAGCGCCAGCACCACCTGGTCGCGGTTGGTGAAGCCGGTCAACTGCGCCTTGGGGGCGAACCGGCGCGCCACGACCTCGTGCAAGGAGCCGATGTCGAACGCCACTTTCAGCTCCGGCTTGTCGATGTCGCCCCAGGTCTTCGGATCAAGACCCTGCCTCGCCAGGCAGCCGAACGGATGGATGATCATCGGGTGGGTGAAGCCGACCGACAAGGCCCGCGCCGGCGACGGGTTCAGCGAGAAGGCAAGGTCGATCTTATTGGACTGCAAATCCAGCACCGAGTTGCCGTAGGTGGACTCGACGTAGGCAAGCTGTGCGTCGAACGCCTTGGCGATGTCCTTCGCCATCGAGATCGCGGCACCGCTCCATTCGCCGGTGCTGATGTCCTTCTTGAAATAGGGCAGTTCCCCCGGCAGCGCCGCGATGCGCAGCGTCTTGGTCCGGCGCACCCGGTCGAACGTGCTTTCAGGCGTGCCCTGGGCGGGCGTGCCCTGGGCGTGTGCGCTGCCGATCAGCGCGGCGGCCGGCAACAGCGCCGCGGCGCCTGCCAGCGCTCGCCGGCCAAGCTGGTTGGTCATCACTCACGTCTCCCTGTTGTGGTCAGCCCGATGTTGCTGACCGCGCGGCGCACATGCAATGCGGGATTTGGCAATGCGGGCGTAGGCAATGCAGGAATTGCGCCGGCGGAAGTGCGGCCGCGGGGGCTGGCCCACGGCAATCGCGAAGCTGAAGACGATCAGCGCTTCCCCACCGACCTCAGCTCCCCACCTTCAGCGTGTTGACCAGGCCACGCAGGCAGGCCAGCACCGACAGCGTGGTGATCTTGCCAGTGCGCGGGTTGTCCTCGCTCGGCACATTCTCGATCGTCATCGTCAGGCGCGCCGCCGCGGCCTCGACGCGGATGGTGTGCGTGTTGCGCGTAACGCCGGGATCGGCCCAGATCTCGACCTGCGTGCGCATCGGCCCGACACCGGCCAGTGCCAGCGCCGCGGCCACATTGACATTGGCCGGAAACCCCGCCGCCGCATCCATCGCATTGCCCCGGAACACGCAAAGCGGCTCGGTGATCCCCATCACCTGGATGCCGTGCTCCACCAGGTACGGCGCCCCATCCAGCCCGGCCGGCGGCTTGCGGCTCTCCAGCGTCACGCTGTCGATCGGCCCCTCGGCCGCCGCGCGCACCGCATCGAGCCCGAGCAGCGCTCCGGTGGGCACCACGATGCGCGCACCGGTCTGCTGGGCCCGCCGCACCAGGTACATCCGCGGCAACAGCGCGCCAACCGAGCACGGCACGAACACCTTGCCCTCCTCGATCGCCGTGTTGGCCACCCGCTCGAAAACCGCGGCCGGCGCCGCCTCCACCACGATGTCGCATTCGGCAAGGTCCGCCAGGTTGACCACCGGCGGCGGCGCACGAAAACTGCTGAGCCTGGCCACCGCCTTGACCTCGTCGCGCGCGGCGACCGCGGCCAGTGTCAGGCCCGGCACCCCGGCATCGAGCGCGCGCGCCAGCGGCAGGCCGATGGCACCTAGCCCCGCGATCGCGACCGTCCTGGTCATGGCTTCCACCTCGCCTCCCGGCGGCTGGCCAGCACACGGGCCGCTGTCAGGTCGTCGGGCGTGTTGACATTGTGGAATGGGTCCCACGCCGCCGCGGGGAAATCAACCCGTTGCATTGCGCCCTGGGGCATTGCGTCCTCGGGCATCGCGTCCGCGGGCATCGCGAGGCCGGCGGTGAACACCTGCACCCCGCGCGGCCGCTGCGCCACTCCGCCGGCCAGGATCACCGCGGCGGGCGGCGTACTCAAAGCACCGAAGAAGCTGGGATGGGGCGAGCGATGGGACTCGAACCCACGGCATCCAAGACCACAACCTGGCGCTCTACCACCTGAGCTACGCCCGCCATCCGAGGGGCGGCGTTGTCGCCGATCACCCCGCCGCCGTCAATGTTTCCCTCGGCGATGTCTCTTCCGGCAGTATGTCCGGCCCACGACAATGCATGGCCCGCCTCCGTGCCGCCCGTCGCGCCCGGCCAACCGACGAAACGATTGACGCATCGACGCTGCGCCCCCGTCATGCCGGCCCCCGGGTCAAGCACCGCGGACAGGCTCCGGCCGGTATCCACGACTTGTCTTTTGTCGCAACAAAGGTAAGTCGTGGATACTCGGCCTTCGCCGGCATGCCGATGTGGGTGTCGCCCTGAGGCCGGAAAACGGGCGTCCTTAACAAGCGTCTCGCACAGCGATAACTCAGCACGCTATGCGTTTTCGGCAACCACGGCGGCTGCCGCGATCCGAGCCTTACCGACGCACGCCAGTGGCCTGCGAACGGGCGGCGCCGTCGCCCGCTACTTCTGGCCGAACCCCTGGATGACCCAGAGCAGCGGCCAGCGTCCACGCGGATGTCGCCCATGCGGGGCTGGCTCAGTTCTACGATCAGCAGCATCCCGCCCGACCACATCAGCAACAACAGCGACGACAACACCACCTGTCGATTTTCGGCCAGGCCGAACTGATAGCCCAGCGCACCCATCGTCAGCAGCGCGCCGAGATAAAGCGCCAGCATGAGTTTCCCCGGCACCCCGCTCTGGTAGGCAAATTGCTGTGAGGCCGAATCGTCGAACATCTCGTTCAGCGCATTGACCAGCGCGACCGTCACCGCGGTCGGCGATCGGTGCGCAACAACCTGCACGATCCGCCATATATCAGTCTGCAGGGCGTTCGTCCGCGCGACCAGCACGGGGACATCGGCATCCGAAGCGGCCAGGGTGAACTCGAGGCGGGCTCGGCCATATTCCTCGATCTTCGCCGCGATCGTGGGTCCTTCATCGCCGTCGATCAGCTTCATCCGCAGCCAGGCCGTCCCGATCGCGTTCGCCTCCGCCAGCACCAGCTCACGGCGCGTCTCATACCGGTTCTGCGCGAAGTTGATCGACAGGCTCAGGGTGAACGTGAGCAGCCCAATCATCCCAGCGGTCAGTGTGGAGACGGCGGACAGGTCGCGACCCTGCGCAAGCCGCCCGGGGCGTATCCGCCACCCAATATGATAGCCGACGCCGGTGGCAAGCAGCAGCGACAGGAACAGGAACACTCCGATCGCGAGCATCCCCAGTTCGGCCTGGATCCCCAAAAATGACAGGTTCACGTGATGTTCCTGACAGATCGCCTGATTTTTCGTGACAGCATCGCCCGAAGCTTCCTGGTGGAACACCCGATGCTCCTGATGGAACAAACGTGCCACACTCGATTGTGTCTGCTTGGAGCAGATCTAGCAAAGTCTGCACCGATCTGTCCCATGCGACCAACTTCCAGCCGATCAGTTCGCCCATTGGAATCGGTCTTGTGACGATTTGACCGGGTCCGCCGAAGGTGACTGTCCGGCCATATCAACCCGTGGTGTGAAGCAGCGCCGCTGACGCGGATCCAATCAACGCGACCGCTTTCCACCGCCCGTGAATCTGGTAGTGTCTTCTGCGTGTGGCTCGCAATCGAGGGCGCATGGATGGATCAGGCTGACGATGTGCTTGACGCTTTGGGCCGCGGCGTTGCTCGATTTCGCTCCCATGTGTTCCCCACTCGCCGCGCGTTGTTTCAGCGTCTGGCCGCGTCACAGGCGCCGAGGGCGCTGTTTCTGACTTGCGCGAACTCGCGGATCGTTCCGCAGCTCATCACGCATTCCGGCCCCGGTGAGCTGTTCGTCGAGCGCAACCCAGGCAATATCGTTCCGGAGTATGAAGAAATCGCGGTGGGCGTGTCCGCAAGCATTGAGTACACCATCACTGCTCTTGGAACAAGGCATGTAATTGTTTGTGGCCATTCGGACTGCGGAGCGATGCATGGCCTGCTGCATCCCGCAAAGCTGAATGATTTGCCAGCCACCAACCGCTGGCTACGCCATGGTGGCGAGGCCGTGCGGCGCTTGCAATGCGACGGTGGCCCGACCGATGAAGCGTCGCTGCTGCACCGGCTGACGCGGCTGAATGTCGTGGTGCAGATGGAGAACCTGCGCACGCATCCCAGTGTGCGGACGGCCGTGGCAAAGGGCGCGCTGCGGATCCACGGTTGGGTGTATGATATCGCGACCGGCACCGTGCAGGCGTACGATTCCGCCACTGACGCTTTCAGCGACTTCCCGTAGCAGCCGATCGCGTAACATCCGGCGTGTCACTCGGCAGGGTGCAACCGCGGGGCCCACCAGCTATGCTCGCGCGGTCACCTCTCCACCATCCACGGAGCACCGCCATGACCACCGTCCGCACCAACCCGCCGAGCGTCCGCGCACCCACGGGCTACACCCATGGCGTCCTGGTCACCGCCCCGGCCCGGCGCCTCATCATGTCGGGCCAGATCGGCATCCGCCCCGACGGCGTCATTCCCGACGCCCCGCAAGATCAGATCGCCCAGGCTTTCGCCAACCTCCGCGCCGTGCTCGAGGCGCACGACATGACCCCGGCCAACGTCGTGAAGGTCACCACCTTCCTCACCAATCGCGACTGGCTCACCGCCTACCGCGCCGCCCGCAGCGCGTTCTTCCCCACCGAGCCGCCGGCTTCCACCTTGCTGTTCGTCGCCGGCCTCGCCGACCCCGCGCTCCACTTCGAGATCGAGGCCGAAGCTATCGCCTGACCGCGCGCGCCCCTTTCGCCTCTCCCTCTGGGAGAGGTCGCCGCGAAGCGGCGGGTGAGGGTGCTGCGAGCGGCACAAACGATTTAATTCGCTGGGCGACCCTCACCCGGAGCGCTGACGCGCTCCGACCTCTCCCAGAGGGAGAGGTAAACAGCGCGCAACCCGACGCCGCCGTTCCAACACCGACGGACACCACCCCCGCTCTCGCACGCCCACCGGAACGATCAACCCACTCCGGCACCCCCGATCCCGCCGGCGATCGCCGCCAGCACCGCCTCGGCATGATCCGCGCCATCCCGTCATCGCCCGCGGCCTTGTCCGGCGGCGAGGCGATCGGAATGATGTGCCGGCTATGCTCGAACACCAGCGTCGTGCCGAACAGCGCATAGGTCGGGATGCCGACCGCGGCGGCCATGTTCATGACCCCGGTATTATTCCCGACATAGAACGTCGCCTCGGCGAGCAACGCAGCGACCTCATCGAGCCTCCAGCCAAGCGCCGAGGTAAGCCTCGTATCCCCCGCCAGGCGCTCGATCTCTGCCGCCAGCGCCGTCTCGGCCGCCCCGCCCAGCAGCACCAGGCTGTCCCACCCCGCTGCCCGCAACCCACGCGCCAGCGCCGCAAATCCCGCCGCACCCCATTGCCTTGACGGCTCCGACGCGCCGATGCCGATCGCAACGAACGGCCGAGCCACATGTTGCAGCCGAGCCGACGCCGCCTGCCGCGCCGCATCAGCGATCGCCAGAACCGGCTCCGCGTCCGCCATCGCAACGCCGGCCGCCGCGCAGCCACGCCGTCGCACGCTGGAACCGATGCTCGCGCATCATCCGGCGCGACATCATCGGCCCGCGGTTCAGTAGCCAGCGCTGCGCCCCATAGCCATACCCGGCGCGCAGAGGGATGCCGGCCAGACGCGCTGCCGTCGCCAGCGTCACGCTGTGGTGCAGCAGCACCGCGGCATCGAACCGCCGCGCCCGCAATTCCGCCGCCAGCCGCAGCATGCCACGCAGCCCGTCATGCCGCCCACGCCGCCCCCGGGGATTGCGATCCAGTCGAGGGATGTCGCGCACCGCCGGCTCTGCCGCCAGCAACTCGTTCGCGCCCGAGCGAGGTTTGGTGATCAGCGTCACCGCCCCGCCCACCACCATCGCCCAGCGCGCGCAGGTGCGGCAGGTGCCAGATCATGTCGCCGATCCCCGGCAATGGCTGCACGACGGCAAGCCTGACCACTGTCGGCCAAGCCAGGGGCGGCCAAGCCAGGGGCGGCCAAGCCAGGGTTGACCAGGCCACGGCAAACAGGGGAGTGGCGAACAGGGCAGGGGGCAGGGGTGACTTATCTTTCACACAGAGGCGGCGCTACCTGCCAGCCGCCCGCCGCCAGGGCAAGGCCGCGCCGTCCGGCACCAAAGGGTCGCGACAGCGGATCGCAAGGTGGTCTGCGCGCTTTATCCGCGTCGCTGAAATGGGCAGCAAAAACTCGTTGATATTGGCATGCGCCGGCATGACGGGGGTAGCACCGAAGAGCCGATCATTCGTGCGCCCGGT
>CAWGZJ010000031.1:0-69319 GCA_963826975.1 uncultured Alphaproteobacteria bacterium
CCAAGGTGCCGGCGCTGGCGGGAGCGCCGGCCGGGCTCGACGCGGCCGGCACACTCGACGTTTCGGCCCGCACCGCCGCGATTACCAGCGTTCAGGCCGACTGGACGCAAGTGCCGATCCGTCTGCTGGCGCCGGCCCGGATCAGCTTCGCCAATGGGCTGTCGGTGCAGGGAATGCGGATCGGACTGCGCCAGGCGGTGCTGGAGGCCAGCGGGCGCATCTCCCCAACGCTCAATCTGACCGCGCGGCTGCACGACGTGCCAGCCAGCCTGGCGGCGTTGGCCAACCCCGGACTGGCCATGAGCGGCACGCTGGACGCCGAGGCGACGCTGACCGGCAGCCCGGCCCGGCCCGACGGCACGATCCGGGTCACGGCGCGCGCGCTGCGCCTGACGTCGGGTCCAGGTCGCGCCATGCCGGCGGCCGATCTGACGGTCACCGCCACGCTGCGGGGCCTGTCCGCGCAGCTCAACCTGCGGGCAACGGCGGGCACGGCGCATTTGACGGTGGACGGCACCGCGCCACTGACGACCGCCGGCGCGCTCGACCTGCATGCAGCGGGCTCGATGGACCTGGCGATCACCGATCCGGTGTTGACGCCCGGCGGGCGGCGGGCACGCGGCAGGATCAGCCTGGATGCCACCGCAACCGGCACCGTGACCGCGCCGCGCCTGAATGGGACGGTGCAATTGGCCGACGGCAGCTTCCGCGACTTCGCGCACGGGATCGACCTCGAGGCCATCAACGCCAGCGTGGCCGCCGACGGTGGCACGGTGCACGTGACGCGCTTCACCGCGAAGGCGGGACCCGGATCGGTCGCGCTCACCGGCAGCCTGGACCTGACCGCACCCGACCGGCCGCTCGATCTGACCCTGACCGCGCACGATGCGCGTCCGTTGTCGAACGACCTGGTGACCGCGACCATCGACGCGGACTTGACGTTACGTGGCAGCCTGGGTGGGTCGCTCACCGCTGCCGGCAAGGTGTTCGTGCGGCGCGCGGATATTCGCATACCGGAGCGCCTGCCCACCAGCGTTCCCACGCTGAATGTGCGCGTCGCCGGCGCGCCGCCGCCGCCCCCGGCCGCGCCTGCACCGGATATCGCGCTCGATCTCACCGTCGATGCACCGGAGCAGATATTCGTGCGCGGGCGCGGCGTAAATGCCGAGCTGGGCGGCACGGTGCGTCTGCAAGGCAGCGCGGCGAACCTTATTCCCGGCGGCGGGTTTACGCTGCGGCAGGGCGATTTCAGCATCGCGGGACAAACGCTGACGTTCCAGACCGGAAAGGTCAGCTTCGATGGCGGCAGCCTGACCGACCCGTCGCTCAACTTTTCCTCAACCACCACCACGAGCGAGGTCACCGCCACCATTGCGATCGCCGGCACCGCCAGCAAGCCGAAGATCACCTTGTCCAGTGTGCCAAGCCTGCCGCAGGACGAGATCCTGGCCTACCTGCTGGTACGGCCAGAAAGAGGCATCGCTCGGGCCGTTGCAGATCGCGGAGATCGCCACGACCCTGGCATCCCTGGCTGGCGCGGGGCCTACGATATCCAATCCGCTTGAGAGCCTGCGCACGACGCTCGGCCTTGATCGATTGACGATCGGGTCCGGCTCATCGGTGGAGGCGGGACGCTATGTGGCGCGCCGCGTGTATGTCGGGGCGAAGCAGAGCGTGACCGGGACCGGCACGCAGGCGGTGGTTCAGATCGATCTGGCCAAGGGGTTGAAGCTGCAGGCGACCGCCGGCAATTCGACCAACCAGCAGTCGGCGACCGGAGCGGGCAGCAGTGCCGGTGCCGCCAGCGTGGGTATTACCTACGAGTTCGCGTATTGATTGTGTGGCGGATACCGATCGGCAGAAGCGTTGACCCCTGCAGTATTACGGAGCACCCGCACGACAAGATGGAGCCAATAACGTAATCCAATGCTACCATAGAGGGCATTCTTGCCGCCGGGCACTGCCGCATGGGGCGAGGCCCAATGACTGGGTGCTGATGAGTGGTATCAGGTGGCGAAAGGATTGACCGTTCCCGCCGTGGCGGGCGCAGGCGGGCCATGCACAACTTGGTAATGGGCAGTTTGAATTTCCGGAGTTGGCCGCAAGCGGATTGACCACTTTGGAGCGTGAGATACGACGAAGCGGGCACTGACACCGGGCTCATGCTTCGGCACCTGGCGACCCACTGCGGACTGTCACATCGTCCAGAGATTTCGAGGGCTGATGCCTCTGTTCGGAAATTTGCCGATGCGAAGGAGCAACCGCAGGTCCAGCCGAACAGCGAGTCCGACTGATCGGACCGATGCTGATTTACTGAATATCTCGGCGCACGAACCTGAACTCCACCGTTCGGTGCCAGAGGGAAGTCGACGAACGTCAACCAAAGCCCGAGCCAGGCCGACCGCGGAGCAGCCAGAATGCGCGATCGCAGTGTGTGCCCTTAGGCGGATGCTATCACGAAGCCGGCCCGAGGAAAATGCACACAAACCTCGCCGACTTCGCGATCGCTACGCCGAATGACGATCTCATTGGCGCTCGATGCGACCAATTCACCGACGACCGGATCGCGTCCGGTATCGTCCGGAGTGACGCTAACCATCTCGCCCGGCTTTCGGCCAGCCGGGTCTCGTGGGTCAATGATCGAGCTGGCGATTGATGTGCCGTCCCTGGCCGCATCGAGCGCTTCTTGCGAAGTCATCTGGCTCTGCCTCCCGTGGCCGATCGCGGCGACGCGTTCGGCCCAGTTCAACAGCTTCGGAAAGCCATCAAGCGGCTCCGCCGTTGATCCGAAATTCCGCTGCAAGAACCACACCGGATGGTAGGCGGCGAGATCGCTGAGGCCGGGGGCGGATCCCTGCAAGAACGACCGGCCGTCGGCCAGCATTTGATCCAGCCAATCGAAATGCGCGCGCAGCTGATCGAGCAGGTTCGGCACTGCCGCCATCATTGCGACGGGGTCAATATTTCGGCCGGAGAATTTGGCTCGGTCTTCAAGAAATCCCGCGGGCAACGCGTCGGGCTTCTTCGCGAACAGGATGCCGGCAGCTGGGCTGAACGTTGTCTTCTCGGCCCACCAGGCAAGCGCGTCGGCCGCGCCGCGGCCGGCTGGATAAAAGCTCGGGGTGGGGTGCCGGCGCTCAAGTTCGCGCATGATCAACTGGCTATCGCAATAGATGTCCGCGCCGATCTGCAGCACTGGTGTCTTGCGATAGCCTCCTGTTAGGGCCGTCAGGTCGGGTTTTGGCATGATGCGGGGAATCTCGACCGATGCCCAGGCCAAGCCTTTGAGCCCAAGACCGAGCCGGACTTTCTCCGAATAGGGAGAGGTTTCGTAATGGTGTAAGATCATGTCGGTCACAGGAGGATCCTCGACCGCTTGCGGATTGGATTGCATTGTCACGTATCCCATTGCCTTGCGTTGCCGCGGGATATCAAGGTTGGCGGCGCCTCGAGCAAGCGATGGATTTGACGGTGAAGTTTAGCTGGGCTAAACTCACGTCGTGCTTAGACACTTCGCGTTACTGCAGACCTTCGTCGCGGTGGCACGCGCCGGAAAGATGAAGCAAGCCGCCGATGAGCTCGCGCTCACACCTGGCGCGGTCAGTCAACGCATTCGCCAGCTTGAGGTGGCGGCTGGATGTCGGCTGTTTACGCGGAACCCTACCGGCGTCGAGCTTAGCGCTGCGGGTGAGGCAATGTTCGCCGCGCTCTCCGAGCCTTTCCGTGCAATCGAGGCCGTCGAGTGCGAACTTGGTGCGCCGTCACCACGCCGTGTAACAGTCAGCACGATGCCGTCATTCGCGGCGACCTGGCTGGCGCCGCGGCTTGCGAGCTTCGCGCGGCGCTACCCGGATATTGAAATTGCCGTGGAGGCGGGAACCCGCCCGGTCGACCTAAGGCGAGAACCGATCGATTTGGCAATCCGTCATGGGTTGGGTAAATATCCCGGACTGGAAGTTACTTGGCTTGTTGCTCCTGAACTCGTCGTGGTCGCGAGCCCCGACCTTCTCAAAAGTCACGCTCCCCTCAAGAACCCGGCCGATTGCCTGGCATTTCCTCTGCTCCATGACTTCAACCGCCAGGACTGGCCGCTGTGGTTCGAAGCTCATGGTGTCACCGCGCCGCATGGCAAAAAGGGCTCGGCGTTTTCGGACAATCACCTGATTGTGCGAGCGGCCGTCGCAGGACAAGGACTGGCGCTGGTGCGGGATATTTATGCTGATGACGATCTTCGATCGAAGACGCTGGTAAAGGCGCTCACGATGAATTGGCCTGTGCGATTCGCGTATTACGCCGTCGCAACATCCGAGGCTCTGCAAAAGCCCGCGGTTCGACGGTTTCGAGATTGGCTGGTCGAAGAGGCGCGACAGGGAATTTGACAGCCCACGTCGATCGCGCCGTGAGGGCCCTCGGTCCCAACCGATTGCCCACTATTCGAGAATGGCGACTACGAGCAGGGACCACGTCGTTCCCCCAAGCGGCCAGCGAATGACGCATTCCGCCGGCCCGAGTTGTCGTTACGCGGCGACGGTCCGGCCAGACCGTCGCCCTCGATCGCCCATGCGAACGTCCGCTAGCGAGCACGGCACCAAGGCGTTTGGATGGCGACTATGGGCGCCAAGCGGCAATTCAAACTGATCCACCATACCCGACTATTTTTGCGCTCCCCTGATGTTTCGCCGTCTGATACCAACCGCCGAAATCGTTGACTCTTCCAACGATTTCGGCGGTTGGTATCGCGCGCCGGGTTGGCGGGCGGCGGCGCGCCAAACAAAGACTCATACCAACGGCCCGACGCCGCCCGGTCGGTCAGTCATTAGGGCCGTTGGTATGACAACAACTCAACCGATCCACGCCCGGGCGACACGCTGCGCAGCAGGCACCTCGCTGTCTCATTCCACGCTCGACGATCAACCCGGCACTTCCACCAATTTGACCTCCCGGCCGTCGACGCCCAGCGCGATGCGTCCCTGCCGCAGCGCCTGCGCATCCTGACCGAACACATGCAGCCGCCAGCCGTGCAGCGCCGGCACGTCAGGCGCCGCCTCGACCGCGAGCCGCTCGATGTCGTCCGAACTGGCGACCAACCGCGCGGCGACATGGTGCTGCTCGCACTTCGTCGCCAGCAGCACCTTGAGCAGTGCCATCAGCGCCGGGGACGGCCGTGGGCCGGGGCGCTCGACCGGCGCCTCCGGCAGCGCGTCGGGCGGTAGCAGCTTCGCCGTGGCGATCACCGCCAGCAGCGCCTCGCCCATCTGGCCCTCGACGAAGCCGCGCGACAGGCCGCGGGTGCGAGCCAGCGCCTCGACGGTGGCCGGCGCGGTGGCGGCCAGCTCAAGCAGGATCTCATCGCGGATCAGCCGCTGGCGCGGAATATTCACCCGCTGCGCCTCCTGCTCGCGCCAGGCGGCCAGGGCGCGCAGCATGCCGAGATAGCGGCGGCTGGTGCTGCGGGTGCGCAGCCGCTGCCACATCGTCTCCGGGTTGGTCCGATAGGTGGCGGGATCGGTCAGCACCGCCATCTCCTCGGTCACCCACGCCAGGCGGTCGTCCTGTTCCAGCCGGGCGAGCAGCTTGCGGTAGATCTCGCGCAGATAGGTGACGTCGGCGGCGGCGTAGGTGATCTGTTCCGGCGACAGCGGGCGGACTGACCAGTCGCTGAACCGGTGCGCCTTGTCGATCGATCCGCCGGTCAGGCCGCCGACCAGCGCCTCGTAGCCGACCTGGTCGCCGAAGCCGGCCACCATCGCCGCCACCTGGGTGTCGAACAGCGGACGCGGCACGACGCCGTATTTCAGCACGAAGATCTCGATGTCCTGGCGCGCGGCGTGGAACACCTTCGTCACCGCCTGGTCGGCGAGAAGATCGCCGAGCGCGGTCAGGTCAAGGTCGGGCGCCAGCGCGTCGATCAGCGCGACCTCGTCCTCACCGCCGAGCTGCACGACGCAGAGCTCCGGCCAGTAGGTGCGTTCGCGGATGAATTCGGTGTCGACGGTGACGAAGTCCAGCTGGCGCAGCCGACGGCAGGCGGCGTCAAGGTCTTCGGTGGTGGTGATCAGGGCGGGGGCGGGAAGCGGGGGCGCGGCGCGCGGGACATAGGCCGCTTCTACACGGGGGCCGCCGATGGTGGAAGGCGGCGCGCCCGGGCGGTTGTGGCGCGGGTCGGTCGGCAGGCGGGGCACCGGGCCCGGGTCACGGCCGGTATTGATGGCCCCCCGAGGACATCGCGCGTGGTATATTGACCATGCGCAGCTTGGTGCCCGGACCGGCCATGATCACAGACGAGCTCTTCCACCCACGTCTTGATGTCCTGCCGCCGCCGCACCGGCTGTCGGACATGACCAAGAATCGGCTCGCGGCGGCCGCACGGCAGGTCGATCCCACACGGCTGCCGGATATCGCGAGATAGCGGCAGATGCGCGAGCGGGACGGCGAACGATGAAACACCTGCCGCTCAATCCCGAGACCGAGGCTCTTGCCCGTCGAATTGTCTGGTTCGAACTCGCCGGCGGATGCACTGGCCGATCCGATCCGTTTCATGGCCTACGTGATGGCCCATGCCACGCCGGATGATCTGACGGCGGTTCGCCGTTACGTTTCGGACGCGGATTTTCGCGAGGCTCTCGACAAGGCCCCACCAGGCATCATCGATCCGCGGTCCTGGGCGTATTGGAATTCCAAAATGGGGCGCTATCCGGCGCCGCCGTTGCCCAGGCGGCGGTTCGAATAGCGGCCCATCGATAGAAACAGAAAATCACCACGGAGACACGGAGAAGAATATCGAGTTGATCGCTTGTTCTTTCTTCTCCGTGTCTCCGTGGTGATTCTTGCTTCCTGTCATGCGGCGGAGCCCAGAATTCCCTTGAGCGTCGATGCGTTTGCTCGCGCCTCGGCGTCACGCCACCTTGGGCCAGCTTATGTAAAGTTGTCCGAGCCCGAAGTCGAGTGCCGTGTAATTGACGTTCGCCGGCGGCTGTGCAAATCCCAAAGCGCCGCCGCCACCCAAACTTTCGCTCGTACCGGTTATTGTCGTCTGTCCGGTGGACTGCCAGCCCGTGACATCGGCGGCGTTCTGCAAATTAAGTGTCTGATTGGCATAGGCGGCCATGAACGACGATTTGCTGGAATCCGACAAGCCCGATGTGATGAATTGAACGATACTCGAATCGCTTGCCGCCGCCGCATAGAAGCTGGCCGTGTCGGTCATCGCGGCCTGAGCGGCGCTGACTGCGTCCTTGATCACCTGGGACGGGTTCTCGGTCGCCAGGGCGGTGACGTCCGTCGGGTCGATTGTCTGCCCGCCAGTCGCATTGGTGGTGGATGGGCTGGAGCGCGTGGATGTCCGTTCGACCGGATTGCCACTCTCGCTTTTTGGCGCGACGGAGTCGGAGGTCGGCTTGGCGCCTTTCGTCAGAAGTTGGGCGGCCGTCTGCAACTCGCGGAGCTTTGCCTGCGCCGCCGGCGACAGCGTGACCGCGTCGATGTTGCCCTGCGGCGCGTCCGTCGCCGCCTGCTGCTTGGCAAGGATGGTGAGACCGAGTCCGGTCGCGGTGCCGCTGATCGCAAGTGAGCCGGGGTTGGTGTCATTCAGCGTGACGGTGGCCCCAGTGTTGCCCAGCGCATCCTGGATGCGCTGGGCGTAGACGGCGGACCACAGGTCCGCGAAACTGGCGGTCATTGCCACGTCATTCTCCACGCTTGTCCAATCGTAATTTTGTGCTGGCGGATATGAAGCAATCGTCAACGCCAGAAGGAGTTTATCAGTCAACGCTGCGCCTTGTCAGTGCACGCGGGTTCGCGGATGGTGACGGTCAACACCGCCATCGAGCGGCGAATTCCGGTCGGGCGGCGGTCTCCGTCCCGAAGCGGCACCAAGGAGGAAACAATGCGACGGCGGCAGCTCATCTGCGCCTCGATCGGCGCGCTTGCCGGCGCGCTCGCCAACACCGCGCGCGCCGATCAGTTCGGTCCCGACAGCGCGCCGATCCATATCACCTGGCAGATGCAGCCGACGCAGTCACCGAAATCCTCGGTCCCCGCCGTCAAGGAATACTTCCAGTCGCATATCGAGGCCTGGGCCAAGGCGCATCCCGACGTGATGCTGGATGTCAGCTTCAACAGCGCGGACATCAACGCCAGCATGACGCGGATGCAGGAGCAGGCGGCGGCCGGCCGCGCGCCCGATGTCGCCATGCTCGACTCGTTCTTCGTCAGCCGCTTCTACCAGTATCTGCAGCCGCTCGATCGCTTCTACGGCCCCGACCAGGTGAACGACTTCGTCGCCTACGCCCGCAACGGCATGCGCGGACCCGACGGCAAGCTGCGCGCACTCTGGGTCAACACCGATGTGCGCGTGCTGCACTATCGCAAGGACCTGGTCAGCACGCCGCCGAAAACCTGGGATGAGCTGATCGCGACGGCCGCGGACCTCTCGAAGCGCGGCCTGACCGGCTACCTGTATCCGGGTGGCCGCGGCGAGGGCAACATCATGGAGCACCTGCCGATGTTCTGGGCGCAGGGCGGCGAGCTGGTGGACGCCGGCGGCAAGCCGGTGTTCGGCGCGGGCAACAATCGTGTCGCCATGCTGAACGTGCTGAATTTCCTCAAGCGCACCATCGATTCCGGTGCCAGTCCGAACCGGGTCGTTAACTATCGCTTCGAGGCCGATCTGTATCCCGAAATCCTGCAGGGCAAGGTCGCCATGTTCCTCGGCGGCAGTTGGATGGTGCAGCAATTGCGCGGGCTGGGCGACAAGGCCGAGTGGGGCATCGCGCCGATCCCACTGATGACGCCGGGCGATCCGGTCACCGCGGCGGGCGGCTGGACCTATGCCGTGTTCACGCCTGATGCGAAGAAGCAGGACCTGATCATCGACCTGGTGAACAGCCTGGTCGCCAGCCCGGACGCCATGGCGGCCTCGACCGCCGCGCTGGGCAACCTGCCGACGCGGACCAGCGTGGCCCATGGCGACTATGCCTACGTCAAGACACCGCTGGTGCATGGCTTCCTCGATCTGCTGCGCTACGGACGCGCGCGCCCGGGCGCCATCATCTACCCCAGCATTTCCACCGAGTTGCAGGTCGCGATCTCGGACGTGATCACCGGCCAGCAAACGCCCGAGGCCGCGCTCGACCAAGCATGGCACAAGCTGGCGCCTTGACCCGGCCGGCACGGCAACCAATAGAGGACCGCCCACTACTTTGGCTGGCGCCGCTGTTCCTGCTGCTCGGCGTGCTCTACCTCTATCCGCTGCTCGATGTTGTGCGCCTCAGCTTCACCGATGCTGGTGACGCGAGCGCGACCCCGCACTACACGCTGGCCAGTTACCGCGCGGTGCTTGGGTCACCCGAGTTCACCGGAATGGTCCGCGTAACCGCCATCTTCGTTGTTGCCAGCATCATCGGCCAGTTGGTGTGCGGGATGCTGATTGCCGTGCTGGTCTGCGAAGGCGAGCGTCGGCGGCTGCCCGGCGCGGCCGTGGTGCGGGCGATCGTGCTGGTCGGATGGGTGCTGCCCGGTGTGGTGATCGGCATCATCTGGAAACTGCTGCTCGACGAATCGGGGTCGGGTATTCTGTCCTATGCCGCATCGATGCTTGGCGTGCGTGAGCCGGCCTTCCTGTCGGCGCCGGTGCCGGCGCTGGTCTGGGTGACGGTGGCGAATATCTGGCGCGGCACCGCATTCAGCATGATCCTGCAATATGCCGGGATGAAGACCGTGCCACCGGAACTGTACGAGGCGGCAACGGTCGATGGTGCCGGCGCGGCGCAGCAATTCCGCCACATCACGCTGCCGTCGTTGCGTGGCATCCTGCTGATCAACCTGGTGCTGGTCACCATCGCGACACTCAATACGTTCGACATGGTGCTGCCGCTCACCGGCGGCGGCCCCGGCCGGGCAACGGAGGTGGTTGCGCTCTACATCTACCATCTGGTGTTTTCCGAGTTTCAATTCGGCCGCGGCAGCGCCGTCGCCGTCATGCTGATGGCGGTCGGCCTCGCGTTGTCAGCCTGCTACGCCCGGATCATCAGGCGCGAACCGGCCGCATGATGTCGTGGCGCGCGCGGCGCAGCGCCGGATCGATCGCGATATATGCCGGCTATGTCGTGGTGGGGCTGGTGTTCCTGTTCCCGCTGCTCTGGGTGGTGTCGCTGTCATTGCGACCCATGGCCGAGCTGTTCGCCTACCCGCCGCGCCTGGTGCCGCTGCATCCGACGCTCGCGGCGTATCGACAGGTGCTGACCGGCTCTCCACTCGCCCTGTATCTGTTGAATTCGATCAAGCTGGTCGTGGCGACGGTGATCTGTTCACTGATCATTGCTGTCCCGAGCGCCTACGCGCTGTCCCGTCTGCGGTTTCGCAGCGCCACGCTGAAATCGCTGGTCATGCTCGGCATGCTCAGCGTGCAGCTCGTTTCGCCGCTGGTGACCGCGCTGCCGCTCTATCGGTGGTTCTCGTTGCTCAACCTGATCAACTCGCATGCCGCGGTGGTCGCGGTCTATGTCGCGCTCAGCGCGCCGTTCGCCACCTGGATGCTGACCGGCTTCCTCGACACCGTGCCGGTGGCGCTGGATGAGGCGGCGCGGATCGATGGGTGTTCGCGGCTGCAATCGGTGATCCGCGTGCTGTTGCCGGTCATGCTGCCGGGTCTCGCGTCCACCGCGATCCTGCTGGCGATCAGCACCTGGGGACAGTTCATCATCCCGTTCGTGCTGCTGACGCGGGGCAATTTGTATCCGGTCAGCGTCGGCATCCTGGACTTCCAATCCAGCACCGATGCGGTCAGCACGCACCTGCTCGCCGCCGCCGCCGTTCTGTCCGCGCTGCCGGCGATGGTTGCGTTCCTCGTGCTGCAGCGGTTCATCATCGGCGCGCTGACCGCGGGTGCGGTGAAGGGTTAGTGCCGGGGCGTTACGAAATGCCGCTATCTCCATACCCCGCCGGCTTTACAGCCCGCGCAAGAACCCGAGCATCGCCGCATTCACCGCCTCCGGCCGCTCCTGCTGCGTCCAGTGGCCACACCCTGGCAGCATGACCGTCTCCCGCAGCCGCGGCACGATCTTCGGCAGGTTCGCGACCGTCTCTGCGGCACCTGGAAACGCCAGCACCACTTCGCGCTCTCCAACGACATACAAGGCAGGAACCGTCACCTTCGCTCCGGCGAACGGTGCCAGGATCTCCCAGTTCCGGTCTATGTTCCGGTACCAGTTCAATCCGCCACGGAACCCGGTGCGGGTGAATACATCGGCGTAGAAATCGATATCCGCGTCGGTCAGCCACGCCGGCAATGCGTCCTGCGCTGCCGGCTGAGTCCGCATCCCGCCCGCCAGAGGCACCATGGCAAAACCGCTCGGCGAAACCGTCGCCTCTCCGGAAAGCCGCAGTAAAATACCGCGAACCGAGGCCCGCACGTCCGCTTCCAAGTCCGCCTCGGCAACGCCCGGCTGCTGGAAATACAGCTGGTAAAACACCGCATCGTCGGTCCGAGGCATCACCGTCGTCGGCCGCACTCGCACGCGCGGCCGATACGGCACGCTCAGCCCGATCACCGCACGAAACCGGTCCGGCCGCAGCAGCGCGGCGTGCCAAGCCACCGGCGCACCCCAGTCATGGCCGGCGATGACAGCGGTCTCCTCGCCCAGGGCATCCAGCAAGCCCACCATGTCGCCAACCAGGTGCAGCAGCGTGTACTGGTCGATCGCCTCGGGCGCCTCGGTCTGCCCATACCCGCGCATATCCGGCGCCACGACATGGAACCCGGCGTCGGCCAGCGCGCCGATCTGATGCCGCCACGAATACCAGGATTCGGGAAACCCGTGGCACAGCAACACCAACGGGCCGGAGCCTTTCTCCGCGATGTGCATACCGATGCCGTTGGTCTCGATAAAGCGGTGGCCAATGTCGGTCATCTGAGCCTCCCTTTGGCGCGCAGTGTAGGCTGAAGCCCGCGCGGCGCAACGAACCCCTCGGCCCGGCATTCGGGATATGCGCCGCCATGAACTCGGTATTTTCCGGCTTGATCGCCGCATCGTGGAATGGATAGTGATCAATGGAAAGTCGGGGCAACGCCATGCTGCACATGATCGGCAATGCGCACCTGGACCCGGTCTGGCTCTGGCGCTGGACCGAGGGCTGCGCCGAAGCCATCGCCACCTGCTGGTCAGCGGTAGATCGCCTGGACGAACATCCGGACTTCGTCTTCACCCGAGGCGAGGCGCTGATCTACCGCTGGATCGAGGAACTCGACCCACCGCTGTTCGCCCGCATCCGCGCGTTCGTCGCGGCGGGACGCTGGGTCATCGTCAACGGCTGGTGGATTCAACCCGACTGCAACGTGCCGAGCGGCGAGGCAATCATTCGCCAGGCGCTGTACGGCAAGAGCTACTTCGCCGACCGTTTCGGTGTTGACGTCACCGTCGGCTACAATGTCGACTCATTCGGTCACGCGGCCACTTTACCAATGTTGCTGCGCCACACCGGGTCCGACAGTTATGTGTTCATGCGGCCGCAGGCGCATGAGATGACGCTGCCGGGGGAATTGTTCGACTGGATCACGCCGGATGGCTCGCGCGTGCGCACCTTCCACATCCGGATGGGCTATCACAGCGCGACACGGTCCGGGCCGTTGTCCGACAAGATCGATCGGCACCTGGAGATGAGCGCGGCGGCCGGTCACCCGCTCATGTGCTTCTATGGCGTCGGCAATCACGGCGGCGGGCCAACACGCGAGGCATTGGCCACGATCGATGCTCGTCGTGCCGCCGGCGATCCGATCGAATTCAGCGACCCGGTGCGGTTCTTTGCCGCGGTGCGCGACGTGGCCGTGCCGGAATTGATTGGCGAACTGCAATATCACGCAATCGGCTGCTACAGCGCGGGCGCGTCGCTGAAGGCGCTGAACCGGCGCGCGGAATCCGTGCTGTGCCAGGCCGAGACGGCCGCCGCGCTTGCGTTCCGCGAGACCGGAGCGGCCTATCCCGGAACCACCTTCGCGACACTATGGCAGATGGTGCTGTTCAACCAGTTCCACGACACGATGGGCGGTTCCAGCATCGAAAGCGCGTGCGATGACGCCATTCACGCCTACGGCGCGGTGATCGACGGGGCGGAGCGGGAATTGAACGCGGCGGCGCGGCACCTCGCGCGTGGTGTGCGCCGCGCGGCGAACCCGCGCGATCCGCAATTCCTGCTGATGAATTTCAATGATGCCGATTGGGATGGGATTGCCGAGCTGCAACCCTGGATGGATTTCGAAGCGACGCCGCCGCGGACGCTGCTGGACGAGGAAGGCCAGCCCGTGCCCTTCCAGGAGACCGCTACCGAAGCGACGATGGGCGGCATCCAGCGCATCGCCTTTCGCGTGCGGGTTCCGGCGTTCGGCTATCGGTTGTTGCGTTACCCGGCGAGACAGCCGGCCGACGCGCCGGTCGCCAATATGGGGCGCCGCGAGCGGCGTGTGTTGACCGGTCCGCTGGTGGTTCAGACCGGCGGCTGGCGACTGGAGGTAGACCCCGCGAGCGGCGCCATTCGCAGCCTGATAAACCGCCGCTCGGGTGCCGCGCTGTTCACCGGGCCGGCGCATCTGGGCGTCGTTGTGGACGATCCCTCCGACACCTGGAGCCATGGCGTGGACCGCTATCCGGTCGCCGGAACCGCGATGCGGTGCAACTCCGTTGCGGTATTGGAACACGGACCGATCCGCCACATGGTGGAGATCTGCACCACCCACGGCGAGAGCAGGCTGCGCACCACCATCGAGTTGCCCGAAGACGCCGACCTGCCGGTGGACTTTCGCGTGGCGCTGGATTGGCGGGAGCAGCATCGCCTGCTGCGGGTGGCCTATCCGATCGGCGCGCAGCGGTTCGAGTACGAGATTCCCGGCGGATGGATTGCCCGGCCGGATGATGGGCGGGAATACCCCGCTCAGCGCTGGGTCCGCGCCGTGCGCCCCGATCTGGTTGTCGCCATCGTCAATGATGCGAAATACAGCTACGCCGCCAAGGACGGCACGCTGTTCATCACCGCCGTGCGCTCACCCGTATTTGCGCACCACGACCCGATGAAACTGCAACCCGGCGCGCGTTATCGCCACATGGACCAGGGCGAGCAGCGCTTCACCATCCGCGTGCAGGCGGCGCCCGATCTCTCACGGCGCGACGCATGGCGGTTGGCCGATGCGCTGCTGCGTCCACCGGTCATCACGCCGCACGTGTCGCGTGGCGGGGATCGACACTGGCAGGGCCAGTGGCTGCGCACACAGGCCGGGTCCAGCACGGTAACCGCCGTCAAGCTCAGCGAGGATGGCTCGGCGCTGGCCCTGCGCGCGTTGGAACTGGAAGGCCAAGCGGATCGGTTGGTTGTGGATGATCGCACGGTCGACATGCCGGCGCGCGGCATCGTCACCGCGTTGTTGAGCGCGGACGGGCTACGACGCAGTGACGGATTGGAACGCTAAAGCAGGTTCAGCCAGACCTGCTTGTACACCTCGCCCGGGCTTGCGGGAGAGGTCGCGGAGCGTTTGCGACGCGGGTGAGGGTCGTGCCGCGGGTGAAGACCCTCACCCGGATCGCTACGCGCTCCGACCTCTCCCGCGAAGAGCGGGAGAGGTGTACGGCCGCTACTTCGCCACAAGCCTACTTCGCCTTCTCCGCCAGTTGCGCCCGCAACGCCGCCACCTCGGCACGCAGCGCGGCGATCTCGCCCGCGGCGTCGGTGCCCGGCGAGCCGCCAGGCTCCATCGGCCGGTAGAACGGCGTAAAGAAGCTCATCGCCCGCTCCATCATCGCCAGATTCTGCCGGCTGACCTCCTCCATGTTGCCGAACGGGAACAGGTTGCCCATGGTCTTCTGCATGGTCGCGCGCATCTGCTCCTGCTGGTGGCTGAAGGCGCCCATCGCCTGCTCGAGGTACTTCGGCACCAGGCTCTGCACCTGATCGCCGTAGAAGCCGATCAACTGGCGCAGGAAGGCAGTCGGCAGCAGGTTCTGGCCCTGCTTGCCCTCCTCTTCCACGATGATCTGGGTCAGCACGCCGCGGGTGATGTCCTCGCCGGTCTTGGCGTCGTAGACCACGAAATCGCGGCCTTGGCGCACCATCTCGGCCAGGTTGTCGAGGGTGATGTAGCTTGAGCTTTCAGTGTTGTAGAGGCGCCGGTTGGCGTATTTCTTGACCACGACGGTCTGCGATGTGTCGGCCGCCTTGGCCCCGGCTTCCTTGCGAACGGCTTCGGACATTCGTCTCTCCCGCGCGATTCCCAGTCTACCGCGATTCCGAGTCTACAATGCGACCTATGCCGCACCTGCGAAAGCCCTTTCGTGAATTGGCGCGGTTTTGCCGTTCCGTGCGCCGCGCACCGGGCCTATGGTCCGCGCCACGCCAGGACAGGGGACCGATGACGGATGGCCGAGTCGGGGAAGCCGCCGGATCCCGCGGCGCCGCCGCCGGGTCTCGAAGCGTTGGCGCGCGACTGGGTCACATTGTGGCAGAGCGAGCTGGCCGCGATCGCCGCCGATCGGGAAGCGCAGGAGAGCTGGCAGGCGATCCTTGCCCTATGGGCCGGCGCGGCGGGCGCCATGCTGGCCGCCGCACCGCGGTTCTGGGCGCCGCATGCTGGCCACGCGGATGCCAACCCGTCGCATGCCAACCCACCGCACGCCGGCCCGGGTCCGGTCCCGCACTCGAACGCTCAACCGTCGCATGAACACGCGGACGGACACCCCGGCACCGCTGCGCCGCAGGGGGCCGCGGCCGCTGCTGCTGCACCTGACCCTCGCGATGCTGAGGTCGACCGTCTCGCGCGCCACGTCGCCGAGCTCGAATCCCGCCTCGCCGAACTTGAGCACGGCGTTCGCCGAGGCGACGGCGGTCATCGCCGCGGCGCTGCGGGACCCGGTCCACGCCGACAGCGCCGTTGAGGCCTTCCCCCGCGCGGTGGTCGAGGCGACGCTGCGCCAGGACGCCGACCTTATCAGCGGCATCGCCGCCTACCGCCGCCACCCCTACGCGCGCACCCTAAGCGAACCGAACACGGTGTGGGCGGAGAATGAGACGCGCCTGCTGGATTACGGCGGCCCGGACCGCGGTAACGACGTGCCCGCGCTGTTCGTGCCCAGTCTGGTCAACCGTGCCTATGTGCTCGACCTGGCGCCGGGCCACTCAATGCTGCGCTGGCTGGCCGAGCAGGGCATCCGCCCGCTGCTGCTCGACTGGGGTTGGCCCACGGAGATCGAGCGGCGCTTCACCCTGACCGATTACGTCGCCGGCCGGCTGGAGCGGGCGATGGCAGCCACCACCGGCATCGCGGGAGGCAAAGTGGCCCTGGTCGGCTACTGCATGGGCGGCACGCTCGCAGTCGCCGCCGGGGCGCGCCGGCCGGACCTGCTCAGTGGACTGGGGCTGCTGGCGGCCCCATGGGACTTCCATGCCGGTGGCCGCGAACAGGCCGAGACGCTGGCCCGCGCGCTGCCATTGCTCGAACCCGCACTGGCGTTCAACCAGACGCTGCCGATCGACCTGCTGCAGGTGCTGTTCTCGCTGCTCGACCCATGGGGCGTGGCGGATAAGTATCGGGGTTTCGCGCGGCTGGATCAGGGCGGTGCGCGGGCACGGTTGTTCGTGGCGCTGGAGGACTGGCTGAACGATGGCGTGCCGCTGGCCGCGCCGGTGGCACGCGAGTGCCTGGCCGGGTGGTATGGCGAGAACACGCCGGCGCGCGGCACCTGGCGCATCGCCGGGCTGCCGGTCGATCCCGCATCCCTGCGGCTGCCGACTTTCGTCGCCGCGCCGGCGCGCGATCGCATCGTGCCGCCGGAAAGTGCACGGCCGCTGGCGGCGCTGATTCCCGGTGCGGTGCTGCACGAGCCGGCGGCGGGGCATATCGGCATGGCGGCGGGGGGCACCGCCGAGCGCGTGCTCTGGCGGCCCCTGCGCGACTGGCTGCATGGATTGGGGTGAGCGGGGAGGAAGAGGAGAAAGACTCTCCCCCTCCCCTTGAGGGAGGGGGTTGGGGGGAGGGGTCCCGGGCGACGGGGTCCCGGGGGAGAGGTTCTGGGGGAAGGGTCAGGGTCGGCGGGGACTTCGGTGCGATCCTGGCACCAACCCCTCCCCCCAACCTTGGTTCGCTTCGCGACCCAAGCCCTCAAGGGGAGGAGGAGAAGAGTCACATGCGTATCGTTCTGATCGGCGTCTCGCATTGGCACGTGCCGTTCTATCTCGATCCGTGCCTGGAACTACCGGGCGTCGCCGTTGTCGGCGTGAGCGACGACGACCTGACACGCGCCGAACCGGTCGCCGTGCGGGCCGGCTGCCCGGCCTTCGCCGACTACCGCGAGATGTGCGCCCGCCTGAAGCCGGACTTCGCCTTCGCGCTCGGCCGGCACTGCGACATGCCCGCGCTCGGACGGTTCCTGATCCAGGCGCGCATCCCGTTCGCGATGGAGAAACCCTGCGGCACCTCGCTCGCCGAGGTGCGCGCGCTGGCCGCGTTGGCGCGCGCGGCCAACGCCTTCGCCGCGATCCCCTTCGTGTTCCGCTATTGCGGCCTGCTCGATGCACTGCGCGACGAAGCCCCCGGTGAGGCCATCCAATACATCGGCTTCAAGTTCGTCGGCGGCCTGGTCGAGCGCTACCGCCAGGCACACTGCGAGTGGATGCTGGACCGCGCCACCGCCGGCGGCGGCCCGCTGATCAATCTTGGGGTGCACTTCCTCGATCTGTGCCGCGTGCTGCTGCCCGGTGCGCGGTTCGAGGTCACCGCGGCGGTAATGTCGAATGCCCAGGCTGGGCTATCGATCGAGGACCACGCGGTGGTGCTGCTGCAAGGCGGAGGCGCACGCTGCGTGATCGAAACGGGATACCTCTACCCGGCGCCACACTCGGTGTTCGACATGCACTACAGCATCCGCACCTTGTGCCACTACTTCGCCGCGCGCGATGCAACCACGCTGGAGATCATCGACGACGACCGCAATCGGCACACGCGGGAGATGACGCTGATCAACGCGCCGCTCTACCCGACATTCGTCGCCGACACGCTGCGGCGGCTGGAGCGGGGGAAAAAGCCGATTGCCGACCTGGACGACATGGTCGAGGCAATGCGGCTGGTGCACGACGCCTACGCGCTGTCGCCGCTGGAGGACGCCTGACCACCGCGCCGCCCTGATACCAACGGCCCTGAACATTGACGCACGGGCCGCTACCCCCGTCATGCCGGCGCAGGCCGGTATCCACGACTTTCTTTGCTGCAACGAAGGCAAGTCGTGGATACCGGCCTGCGCCGGTATGACGGGGGCAGCACCGAAGAGTCGATCATTCGGGCGCCTGGTATGGCAAACGCTCGCACCATTCCACGGAATGATCGGCAGGCGCTGATCGACCCGATCATGATCGTTTCGAGGCAGTCGGTTACGGCTCTTCCATGTCGGGGTACTGCTCCGGCGCATCGCCCTGCGTCGCCAGCACTTTCGGATACCGCGTCCTTGGTGTCTTCTGCCCCGTGTCGGTCAACGTCACCTGGAACAGCCACTCGTCGCCGTAGTCGAACAGCAACGTCATCCGGTGGCGAGGCTTGGGAAACGCGGTGGAGACGGCGGTCCGTTCGACGCTCAATGCGTCGCTGTCCGTCTCCTCCAGGTCGGCGAACAGCTCGTATTTTGGCTCTGCCCGCATCAGTGTGCCGGGTGTCTTGCCACTGTAGAATCCAAACGCATGGTCGAAATCAAACCCGAACGCAGCCACGATGGCTTCAGCGAGGTTGTGCAACGACGCGTCGCCGGCGATCTCGATATCACGGTAGACTTTCGCATCGCTCTTCAACGCAGCGCGGAAGATATGGGTCGAAATCTGTGCCATCGCCGGCTCCGTAATCCGGTGTCCTGACGATCCTAGGCGAGCGCCAGCCGCATCGCTATCGCCACCCGAGCAGCAGTCGCTCCAGGCGCCCGATCAGCCACGCCACCACCAGCCCCAGCGCCGACAGCACCACGATGCCGGCCAGCAGGTTGCCCGTGTCGTACAGGTTCCCGGCCGACAGCACGAAGGCGCCGATCCCGCGGTCCGCGCCGATCATTTCGGCTGCCACCAGCAGAATGATCGCGATCGAGGCAGTGACGCGGAAGCCGCTCAGCAGCGCGGGAAGCGCGCCGGGCAGCACGATCTTGCGCACGATCGCCGCGTGCGACAGGCCGAAGCTCTGGCCCATGCGGATCAGGCCGCGCGACACGTTGTCCACCCCGCCGACCGTCGCGATCACCGTCGGAAAGAACACCCCGAACGCCAGGGTAACGATCTTCGAGCCCTCGCCGATGCCGAACCAGATGATGAACAACGGCACCAGCGCGATCTTCGGAATCGGAAACAATGCCGAGACCACGGCCATACCGGGCGAGCGCGCCGCGGACCACAGCCCCACCGCCAAGCCGACCGAAATCCCGAAGACCGTGCCCAGCGTCCAGCCGATCGCCAGGCGCGCCAATGAGGCCGACAGATGCCGCCACAACTCACCACTGATCGTCAGGTCATACAGTGCGGTGGCGATGGTGACCGGCGCCGGCAGGAACAGGCTATGGATCAGCCCGAGCGAGGCGCCAGCCTGCCACAGCAAGACCAGCCCGATCAGCGTCGCCGCCCCCGCCAGCGCATGGTCGCGCGGCCTGAAGCCGCCGCCGCGGAACGCTACCGGACCGTCAAGCCGGGGCATGGTTCATCTCGCCATCATGCGGCCACCGGATGCCGCGTCGGTGCAAGCGCATCGTCCGGAAAGACCTGATGATACCGCTGCATCAGTTCGTCGAGCAGTCCCTTTGCCTGAGCCCACTGCCTGCCCTCACCGGTGGTCACGTCATCGCACAGCTTAGGCACTTCCCGTCGATACTCGGGCTCGCGTGCCCTGAGCCTGCCCTGTCGCAAAGCGTCTTTGTATTGCTCACGCAGGAAGTCATAGGCCACCAGTTCGCTCAATAAAATCGTGATCAACTGTTCAGCCTGGGTCGGCTCATATTCCACCAGATCCCGCATCGCGTGCCGCGCGCTCTCCAGTGCAAGGAACTGCATGTATACTATGTCCTTGATCGCCAGGTTCCACGCCTCAACATCGTCGCTGCCCGGTTTCGGATGTGGCAGTTCCGCCAGCTTGCGCAGCTTGTCGCGCATGACCTTCATATAGGTGTAGAAGGCGGTGATCGGCTTGACCACGTCAGCTTCCAGCAACTGCAAATCCTTCACCGAGGCGTCGAACACCGGGAAATAGCTCTCCTGCGAGGTGAAACGACCGTCAACCGGCATCTCATCCCGCACGCGCGGCGGCGCTGCTGTCGCGGCCTTGTCGACGAACTGATCGACAAAGCGCTGCACCATGTCGACCACGATGGCGACCCGGCACAGCGTGGCGATCTCGCAGGCAAACAGGTCCACGATCCCCAGGCGGGCGCTGCCGGACTGGTACGTCCATGCCAACACGCCGCATCCCACGGCCCCGATCGCGCCGATGAAAGTACCGCTGTCGCTGATGGCCTCGAACGCATACCGCACCAGCAGCCAGCCGCTGTGCGTGCTTTCAACTGCCGGCCAATTGGCCATGATCGAGTGCCAGAAATCAAAGCCGACGGCGAGGACAGAGGCCACCAGGATGATGATGATGGTGGTCCAGAAGATCAGCCGCAGATCGGCAACATGACGCGAGCGCCCCAGCCGCACGTAGGTGGCGGATTCCTCACCCTGGTGCAGCTGCCGCAGTGTCGCCGTCGGCCACAGGTAGGAGAGCATGCGCCCGCCTCCGCTGGTTTAGCCGGAAGATGCAAGCACGGCACGATGGATCGGGCAGTGAATTGCGTCACAGTGGTATCATACCAGTGGCCGTAAAGATTGACCCACCGACGGTGCCCCCGTCATGCCGGCGCAGGCCGGTATCCACGACTTGCCTTCGTTGCAGCAAAGAAAGTCGTGGACGCCGGCATTCGCCGGCGTGACGGGGGGTGCAGCGGAAAAGTCGATCATTCGGACGGCTGGTATACCCATCGCTCGAAGGAATCTGTGCTCTGTCGTATGACAGGAAGCAGAAAGTCACCACAGAGACACAGAGGCACAGAGCAGAAAGAGCAAGTGGTCGGCTCGATATTCTTCTCTGTGCCTCGGTGCCTCTGTGGTGATTCTTTGTTTCTGTCATCATCGAAAGCACGGATTTCCATGGGTAAGTGGTATACTACGCGGTGTGCGCGCTGATCTCCCGTTCCGCCGCCGCGGCGTCATCGCGGATCATGCGCCATAGCTCGGCTTCGACCCGCACCAGATCGGCATCGCCCGCCTGCCGCCCGGCCAGCGGACGGTCGATCCGCAGCACCGCGCGCACCCGCCCCGGCCGGCGCGACAGCACAACGATCTGCTGGCCCAGCCGCGCCGCCTCGGCCAGGTTGTGCGTGACGTAGACCGTGGTGGTCCCGGCGCGCTCGATCAGCGCGGCGAACTCGTCCAGCAGCAGGTCGCGGGTCTGCGCATCCAGCGCCGAGAGTGGCTCGTCCATCAGCAGGCATGCCGGGCGCACCGCCAAAGCCCGCGCGATGCCGACCCGCTGGCGCATTCCGCCGGAGAGCTGCCTCGGCCAGGCCCGCGCGAAGTCGGACAGGCCGGTCAGCGCCAGCACCTCGGCGACGCGCGCGGCCCGCTCGGCACGCGGCAAGCGTTCCTCGAGCACCAGCGAAACGTTGCCGGCAACGCTCCGCCACGGCAGCAACGCGAAGTCCTGGAACACATAGGTCAGCGGATTGAGGCAATCGTCCGCCACGACGCCTTCGCAGCGCACCGTCCCGCCGCTCGGCGCCAGCATTCCGCCCATGATGCCGAGCAGCGTCGACTTGCCGCAGCCGGACGGGCCGACCAGCACCAGCACCTCGCCCGGTTCGGCCGTCAGGTCGATGCCGTCCAGCACCGGGAGATCACGATAGGCATGCCGCACGCCGGCCAGCACGAGCCGCAAGCCGGCCATCACCGCGTTGGCAGGAAGCGCGTGTCGATGAGGCTGGCAGGCAGGTTGTCGGCCTCCGGGCCGGGTTTCACCAGACCTTGCGCCACGAACCAGTTGTACTGCGCTTCGACGTCAGCCACGTCCAGCGCGCCGCCGCCGTCATAGTAGCCGACCCCGTCCAGGATCTTTGCCCGCGCCGCCGGATCGCCGGTGAAGACGTATTTGGTGATCAGCGGGATCATCGCGTCGGCCTTGGCGTCGATGATCGGCCGCCCCTGTGCGTCGAGGCGCAGGAACGCGTCGCGATAGTCGTCGACGCCCTTCTGGTAAGCGCCGGCGAAGCGATGCAGCGCGTCGGCTTGCTGAGCGACCATCCGCTTGGTCGCGAACAGGGCGGTGATCTGGTACGGCACGATGTCGCCAACCCAGCCGATAATGTGCGCCTGCCCCTTCGCCGCCAGCGGTTTCGCCATCGAGGCGATGGCGATCGTCGCGTCCACCTGATCGCTCTGCACCGCGGCCACCATGTTGATCACCTGTTGCACCGGGCGCAGCGTCAGGCTCTTAAGGTCGAACCCCTTGGCCTCGGCGATGCGCCCCAGCATGTAGTGGAACGAGGAGCCATACTGGGTGATCGCGAAGCTGTGCCCAGCCAGCTTGTCGGGCGAGGTCAGTCCCGCCTCAAAGGCCTGGTTCGACACCAAGATGGCGGAGCCTTCGTAGCCGCGCTGCTCGTGCAGGCCGCCGCCGATCACCTTCAGCGCACCGGTCGCCGCCAGCGCGAAGAAACCGCCGGTCAGCGCGGTGACGCCGACCTCGATGTCGCCGGCGACCGCCGCGGCGGCAATCGGCTGCGCGGATTCGAAGAAGGTGAATGCCAGCTCGATGCCGGCGTCGCGAAAGTAGCCGCGTTCCTGCGCGATGTAGAACGGCGCCGGCGACAGCGTGTGTAGCAGGCCGAGGCGCACGGGGGCGGCGGCGTGGGCAGGCGGCAAGATCAATGTCCACGCACGGGGCGCGATCAAAGTCCATGCGTGGGGTGCGATCGCCCCGGCCAGAATTCCGAGCGTGGCACGGCGACTCAATCGATTGATATTCATGCGCCGGTCCTAGCGGCGCAGCGGCAGCGTGCCAAGCAGGCCGACCACGCCGCCCGCCATCAGGTAGAAGGCCGGGATCATGTGGCTGCCGGTCACTGCGATCAGCCAGGTGATCACCAGCGCCGCCGTGCCGCCGAACACCGAGACCGCGATGTTGTCCGACAGCCCCAGCCCGGTCGCCAGCGCGCGGTTCGGGAACATGTCGCCGATGCCGGTCAGGATCGGCCCCTGGTACAGCGCGATCACCACCCCGAACACGAGCTGGTAGATCAGCAGCGACACCAGGCTCGGTAAATCGTTGATGAAAACGAACATGGGCCAGGCCAGGATGATCAGCAGGCTCGGCGCCAGGCGCAGGAAAAACCGCGGGCCGAAACGATCGACGAAGTGACCCACCACCGGGATCAGCACCCCGGCCGTGACGGTCCCGAACATCGTCGCGGCGAAACCGGCGGATTGCGGCAGGTGCAAGGTGCGAACCGCGTAGACAGGTGTGTAGACCAGCAGCACATAGGTGCAGATCGTTGACAGCGTGATCAGCGCGCCGCTGGCTAATGCCTCGCGCGGATATTTGTGGATGACGTCGTGGAACGGTGTGGCGGCGCGATCATGCGTGCGCCGGTGCTCCGGCGGATCGGCGATGCGGGTGCGCAGGATGTAGCCCACGGGACCGATCAGCAGGCCGAGCAGGAACGGCACGCGCCAACCCCAGGCCTCCAGCTCACCCGGGCTGAACCCGCGCGTTACCAGCGTGCCGACGGCGAGACCAAGCGCGATGAACAGCGAAGACGAGGCGTAGACCCAGCTCACGTAGAAGCCGGCGCGGCCGGGCGGGGCGTATTCGCGCATGAAGGCGGTGGCGTTGCCCATTTCCCCGCCGGTGGAAAAGCCTTGCAGCAGTCGCGCGAGCATCAGCAGCAGCGGTGCGGCGACGCCGATCTGCGCATAGGTCGGCATCAGCGCGATCATTGCGGTACCGATGCACATCAGCATGATGGTCAGCGACAGCGCCGCCTTGCGGCCCATCCGGTCGGAGTACATCCCGAGCAGCGTGCCGCCGAGCGGGCGCATGAAGAAGCCGACCGAGAACGTGCCGAGGGACAGCAGGAGCGAGGTGAGTGGATCGCCGGTAGGAAAGAACAGCGTCGCGATCACGGCGGCGAACACGCCGTACAGCATGAAGTTGTACCACTCGAGCCCGTTGCCGATGACCGCCGCCAGCACGGCGAGCGGCGCCGGCGCCGCTGTCGTGGTTTCCGCGGCCGCCACCACGCGTTGTTGCATCGCTGCCTGCCCCCTGCCGCGCTGGCGCGGACGCACCACTGCCGGCCGCGGCGCGAGACTGCGATGACAGGGACCCGGTATCAAGCGGTGCCCGCGCCCGCGATGACCGGGCGATAATCGTCCTGGTATACCCAATGCTCACCGCAATCTGTGCCCTGCCGCGTGTCCGCAAGCAAGGATCACCACAGAGACACGGAGGCACAGAGCAAAAAGGCCCAGTGCTCAACTCGATATTCTTCTCTGTGTCTCCGTGTCTCTGTGGTGATTCTTTACTGCAAATAGTTATCAAAAATACAGGTTTGCCCGAGCGAATGGTACATAACGCCACCATATCGTGCGACCCAGTACGCTAACCGCCCCGGGACCGCGGGACTTCCACAAGCAAGCTTCACCACGAAGTAAGCCAGCGGCCGCCCGCCGGCCGCTGGCTTACTTCGTGGTGAAGCCTGCTTGCCGAAGATCGAGCGCCTAGCCCGATTCCGATAGTGCCCGGATCGCCTCACCGCCTGGCGCAACGGTAAAGCTAAACTGCCACCTGCAACTCGCCCAGATAGGCCTCGCGGATCAGCGGATTGCGCCGCAGTTCGTCGGCGGCGCCGGACAGCACCACCTGGCCGGTCTGCAACACATAGGCGCGGTGTGCGATCGACAGCGCCATGTTGGCGTTCTGCTCCACCATGAAGATGGTGGTGCCCTGGCGGTTGATCTCCTGGATGATGTCGAACACCTGCTCGACGAAGATCGGAGACAGGCCCATCGAAGGTTCATCCATGCACAGCAAGTCGGACGGGCCATCAGCGCGCGGCCCATCGCCACCATCTGCTGCTCGCCGCCCGACAATGTGCCGGCGATCTGCGTCCGGCGCTCCTTGACCCGCGGGAACAGCGTGTAGACGCGCTCCAGGTCCTGATCGAATTCCGGGCCGTGCTTGCGCAGGTAGGCACCCATCTCGAGGTTCTCGAAGACGGTCATGCGCGGGAACAGGCGGCGCGCTTCCAGCACCGGGGCGATGCCACGGCGAACGCGCTCCGCGGTGGGCAGCTTCTCGATCGGTTGGCCAGCGAAAATCACCTGGCCGCGGGTCGGACGCACCACGCCCATGATGGTCTTCATCGTGGTGGACTTGCCGCTGGCGTTGCCGCCGAGCAGGGCGATGATCTCGCCCTTTTCGATCGCGTAGTTGACCTGCTTCAGCACATGCAGATCGCCGTAGTGGGTGTCGACGTCCTTGAATTCAAGCAGCATGGTTGGCCTCTAAGGCGATGCCGGATCGACGGAATGGGGGATGGTCACGCGACTCCCGCGGCGGCGGCCTGGGCGTTGCGGCCGAGATAGGCGCGCAGCACCTCCTCATTCTTGCGCACCTCGTCGGGCTTGCCCGAGGCGATCACGTCGCCATGGTCAAGCACATAGACGGTGTCGGCCAGACGCGTCACAACGTCCAGCTTGTGCTCGATCAGCAGCACGGTCAGGCCCAGGTCGTTCAGGCTTTTGATCTGCTCCGCCAGCTCCAGCGTTTCCGCCGGGTTCATCCCCGCGGTCGGTTCGTCCAGCAGCAGGATGCGCGGGCGGGAGGCAAGCGCACGAGCGATCTCGATGCGGCGGCGATTGGCGTAGGACAGGCCGGCGACCATCTGCTCGGTGCGCGGCACCAGCCGGTTGCCGAAGATCGAAAACATCTCCATCGCCCATTCGCGCGCCGCTTTTTCCTCGGCCCGCGTCGAGGGCGGGCGAAAGATCGCCTGCAGCACGCCGGTCTTCAGCCGCGTGTGCTGGCTGACCAGGGCGTTGTCCATCACCGTCAGGTTGGGGAACAGTCGCAGGTTCTGGAAGGTGCGCGCGATCCCCTTGGCCAGGATCTCATGCGGCGGCAGGCCGATCATCTCCTCGCCGTGGAAGCGGATCGAACCTTCGTCGGCCTCGACCAGCCCGGTGATGGCGTTGAACAGGGTGGATTTGCCGGAGCCGTTCGGTCCGATCACCGCGACCACGCTGCCGGTCGGCACGGTGATGTCGACTTTGTTCAGCGCGACCAGGCCGCCGAAACGGACGCGTGACGCCCTTGATCTCCAGCGCTGCCGCGCCCGGTGCGCACCTCGCCGCCCAGGCCCTGCAGCTTCAGGTCGGTGAACCCGCCGCGTCGTATCTCGGCGTGCTGCTGGTCGAAGGTCAGTGCCTTCTGTGGGCGCACCGCCGGGATCAGCCCCTGTCGTCGGAACAGCATCATGAACACCAGGATGATGCCGAAGATCAGCTCGATCGATTGCACGAAATCGGCCTTCTGCAGAATGGTGCTGTTGACCGCCCGGCCCAGCACATGGGTCCACTCGGTCAGGTCCTGCAGCCACCAGGATTGCAGAAGCTGCAGGATGAAGGCGCCCAGCACCACGCCCCAGACGCTGCCGATACCGCCGAACACGATCATCACCAGGATCATGACCGAGACCGGAAAGCCGAACATCTCCGGCGTCGCGGTCTGCAGCTTGGCGACGTAGAACACGCCGGTCATGCCGGCGAACGCCGCGCCGATGGCGAAGGCCAGCAGCTTGAACTTGGTGCGGTCCACGCCCATCGCGCCGGCGGCGATCTCGTCTTCGCGGATGGCCATCCAGGCGCGGCCGATACGCGAGTCCCGCAATCGGATGGAGATGAATATCAGCATCGCCACCATCGCGATGGCGACGTAATAATACGGCACGGAATTGACGCCGAAGCTCCAACCGAACAGTTGCGGTGCGGCGACACCGTTCAGTCCGGCCGCGCCGTTGGTCAGGTCGGACCAGTTGCGCACCACGATCGGCATGATCTCGCCGAAACCCAGGGTGACGATCGCCAGATAGTCGCCGCGCAGCCGCAACGTGGGCAGCGCCGAACACCACGCCGAAGAACGACGCCAGCGCTGCCGCCAGCGGCAAGCGCCAGCCAGAACGACAGCGTGAAATGCACCACCATGCCGGTGCCGACATCCGCTGGCACTGGCGTTGCCAGGCCGAGGAATTGGAACACATCCCAGAACGAGTTCCAGGCCGGCTGCAGCTGGAAGGCGGTCAGGATGCCGTAAGTGTAGGCGCCGATCGCGAAGAACGCGGCGTAACCAAGATCGAGCAGGCCGGCGAAGCCGACCACGATGTTGAGCCCGAGCGCCAGCGTCGCATAGGCCGCCGCGTTGGCCATCGAGTCGACGTCGGCGTCGTTGCTGTCGATGTAGAGCGGGAACGTCAACGCGGCGATGATCAGCAGGGTGATGCCGAGCTGCCGGCGCCGGGCATCGGGGATCCACGCGATCGGTCGCATCAACAGCGACGGCGCGGCTATGGTGCCCATGGGCGTACCAGTGGGGGTGCCGGTGGGCGGGGCGGTGGTCGTGCCGGTGGTTGCGCCGTTGGCCATGTCTCTATCGCCTCTCCTGGCGTTCCGGGTCAGGACTTGTTGGGTGCCACCCGGCCGAACAGGCCGGACGGCTTGAATACCAGCACCAGCACCAGGATCGAGAAGATGATCACGTCGGTCCAGGCGGTGGCGATGAACTGCCCGCCCATCGCCTCGATCAATCCGATCAGCATGCCGCCCACCATCGCGCCGGGCACGTTGCCGATGCCGCCCAGCACCGCGGCGGTAAAGGCGCGCAGCCCTGCGGTGAAGCCGATGATGAAGCTGGTGAAGTTATAGTACAGGCCGAAGATCATGCCGCCCGCCCCGGCCAGCGCGGAGCCGAGGAAGAAGGCCATCATGATGACCTTGTCCACCTCCACGCCCATCATCCGCGCCGCCTCCTGGTCCTGCGCGGTGGCGCGCATCGCCTTGCCGAGACGCGAGCGCTGCACGAACATGTACAGCGCCCACCATCAGCAGCAGCGCGATGATCCAGATCAGGATGACGCGGAAATCGAGCACCGCGCCGCCGATATTGAAGCGGATCGTCGGCAACGGATTCGGGAAGTTCTTCGAATCCGCGCCGACGGTCAGCAGCACGATATTGAACAGGATGTAGGACACACCGATCGAGGTGATCATCGCGGCCGGACCCTTGACGTTGCGCAAGGGGCGCAGGGTCACCCGCTCGATCACCACGCCGAGCCCGCCGCAGAACCCCATGGTGACCACGAAGGCCACCAGCAGCACGCCGGCGAGCGGCAATCCGGCCAGGATCACGTCCTGGCCGGAAAGCCCAAACATCTGCAACGTCCACATGGCGACAAAGCTGCCGATCATGAACACGTTGAAGTGCGAGAAGTTGATCAGCTCCAGGATGCCGTAGACCAGGGTGAAGCCAAGCGCGAGCAGCGAATACATCGCGCCCAGGCTCAGCCCGTTGATGGTCTGCTGCAACAGGAGATCGGTGTACGTCATAGCTTGGGTTGATCCTCGATCGAGAGTGCCGGCGCGATCAGGATTGCGGCGCGACTGCCGAGGTACTTGTACTGCGCCGAGGAATCGTCGAGCGGCTTGCTGGCGTCCTTCGTGATCTGGAAGACACTGACCGTGCGGTCGGCCAGGTCGCCGTTCTCGTCGAACGAGATGACGCCCTGAAGGCTCGGCACCTTCGAGGTCATCAGCGCCGCCTGCACCGCCTCGCGCGTCACCGGTTTGCCTGACGCGGCAACCCGCTTCACCGCGTCGATCATCACCAGGGCCGCGTCATAGGCGGTGATCGAGTAGTCGTCCGGCGCCCAAGCCGAACTGGCCCTTGAACGCGGTGACGAACTGCGCGGCCTTGGTGTCGTCGATCAGGTGCGGCGCGGCGATCGTGGAGTACCAGCCTTCAACTGCCGGGAATCCGCCGCCGGCGAGGAAATCCGATCCGTAGGTGCCGTCCGGGCCGCCCCGGATCATCTTCGGCATGATGTCGTAGGACTGCTTGGCGACCTTGACACCGGCCTGCGACACGCCGCCAAAATACAGCGCGTCCGGATTGAGCGACTTGATCTTGGTCAAAATCGTTGTGTAGTCGGGCGCCTTCGGGTCAAGCCGGTCGCGGCCCAGCACCTTCATCCCCTTCTTCTTGGCCTGCGCCTGGAACGCGTCCGCCACGCCAACGCCGAACGCGCCGCTGTCGTCCAGGATGTAGACCGACTTCACCTTCAGCTTCTCGGCGTAGAAGTTCGCCATGTTCGGTCCCTGGAAGGCGTCGGTCGTGACAGTGCGGAAGTAGATCGGCTTGCCGGCCGGGCGATACTGCGCGGCGAATTTCGGGTTGGTGATGTCGGGGTTGGTCGAGGACGGGGTGATCGTCGCCAGACCGCCCTGGCTGAGGATCGGCGTCATCGCCTTGCCGGCCCCGCTCATTTGCGGGCCGAGCGCGCCGACCACGTCCTTGTCGGACACCATCTTGCGCGCGTTGGTCGCGGCCTGCGCCGGGTCGTACTGGCCGGCGGTCGCGGTGCCGTCGTCCAGCGACCACCAGCTCGAACGTATAGCCAGGCACGGCGTTGCCCTGGTTGGCGGCGTCGAACGCCATCTGGGTCGCGTCCTTCACCTTGATCGCGCTCTGCGCGTCGGCGCCGGTCAACGAAGCGTCGAGGCCGATCTTGACGACCTTGTTAGCCGCCCGGGCGGGCGCGGCACCGACCGCCCCAAGTGCGGCGGTCACGGCAGTGGTTGCGAAAAGCTGGGCTGCTGCCCGACGGGTGATCATTGTCTTTGGTCTCCCTGACCGTTGATTGAGCGCGACTTCAAGCAAGCCGCAGGCCAGCGTGTCCTGGTCATTTTGAACGTTCACACTCCCCGGCGCCGCAGCGCTCACGGAGATGTTTATCAGGCTCCGGTAGCGGCTGTCACCGTCGGAACCGCAAATCCAGGCCCCGGATGCGCCAGCCGGCCTCGATTGCGTCAAGATCGGTGAAGCCCGACGGGTTGTCCCGGCGCGGCGCCTGCGCGAGCCGGGGTTCGCGCCTGTTCCCGCCACAGGCCCAGCAGGCGGTCGAGTTCAGCCAGCGGGTCGGGATGGTCGTCCACTCGCAGGTCCAGATCGGGGAAATCCTCGGTGGTGATCAGCCGCATTGCCGCCGATTGCCGCCCTCGCCGGTCGCCGCCGGCGTCCTGCCCCGCCAGCATCGCTCGCATCAGCCGTTCCGGCAGCGGAGTGCCGTGCCGGTCTGTGCTGCCTTGGCCCCGGATGCCAGAAATTCAGCCAGGGTCGCTGCGACCACCGCCTCGCCGGCGAGCATGTTGCCGGCGACGCTGACGCCCCCGCCTGCAACCCCGGCGCCTGTAACCCCCCCGCCTGCAAAGGTGGTGCCCGCCACGCTGCCGCACCATTCCACACAGTTGCGCCCGGTCCAGGCGGCGGTGCGGCCGTGCCGGTCCACCGCGTGGACCTGGCGCAGTCCTGCGCCGGCGTCGCCCGCGAGCGCGCCCTCGATCGCGTGGGCCGGGTCGAGCCCGCGTGCCAGCCCGTCCAGGATCGCCGGGCCGAGGTAACGATTGGTCATCGATTGGGTGGACACCGCGCCGACGCCCGCGCGTACGAACGGGCAGGAGGCACCGACCGCAAAGGCGCGCGTGGCGACCGCGACAGCGAAGGCGCCGGTCGCGGGGTCGTGGGTGACGATGGACCAGGTCATCGATGGGCCTCCATGAAGGGGTTGCAAAATCCGGCCGGCAGCACATCAAGATGCCGGCCCGTGTGCGGCATGATAGGTGCGGGCGGCCACGTCCAGCGCCAGTTCGCCTGCCTGTTCGGCGAGCAGCCATGTCAGTCGCTGCCCGCGAAGGCGGCGGAGCGTTTCGCAGAGGCTTTCCGCCACCGCGGGCGACAGGCCGAGACGGCGATATGCTATGCGGGAGCCCGGCAACGGGGACCCGCGGATGATCGAGATTTCGGCCTTTCCGCGCGGATGACCTGGACGCGCTGTACCGCATCGCATTGGCCACCGGCGACGGCGCCGCCGATGCCGCCGCGCTGTATCGCGACCCGAAAATGATTGGCCACATCTACGCCGCGCCGTATGCGGTGCTGTGCCCGGAGACGGTGTTCGTCGCGCGGGATGCAACCGGCGTGGCTGGGTATATTGTGGGCGCGGCGGATACACTTGTGTTTGAAACGCGGTCCGAGGCCGAATGGTGGCCGGCTCTGCGGGCAGCCTATCCCGACCCTGTCGATGTGCCGCGGACCGATTGGACACCGGACCAGCGCAGGGCCCACATGATCCATCATCCGCGCCGCACACCCACCGAGATCACGGACGCATATCCGTCACACCTGCACATCAATCTGTTGCCGCGGCTGCGCGGACAAGGGGTGGGCCAGGCGTTGATGGACCGGTGGCTGGCGGCGGTATGGCAGATCGGGTCCACCGGGGCACATCTCGCGGTCGGTCGCGCAAACACCAGGGCGGTCCGGTTTTACCTGGCCTATGGGTTTCGCGAGCTGACCTGGTCGCCGCATCCCATCATGGGCGCGGTGTGGTTGGGGATCGCATCGCGGCACGGGGTGTAGGCGGTGGTCAACGAGACGCCGTCGGCGTCGGCGTCGGCGTCGGCGTCGGCGGCGGCACTGGCGCGATCCGCTCGACGAACATCTGCTCGGTGGCATAGGACAGCCACACATGCCGCGAACGAACGTAGTCAGCGCCTAGCAGCATGCCGACATCGGTCACCTGCAGGTCGGCCACCTGGATGGCAATATTTCGGAACGTGCCCGGGCCGATAGTCAGCTCGGTGAACCGGTGCGCGTGAACCGGCAGCTCGTTCTGATCAACCCCGTGAGAGCTGCCGGGCCGATCGAATGCCAGCATGCCCGGGGTCACGCCAAGCGCGGTCGCGGTGGCAATGGTGATCGTGCTGAAGCGTGCACCCCAGTCGATCAGCGCGGTGACCGGCTGTCCGTCGATGCGGACGTGGGCGACCATGCGATTGGGCTGGTAACGCAGCAGCGGAATGGCGAAATGCGGGGCCTGCCAGGTGAGAAAATCGCCGGCGCAATGCTGCACGCGCCATAGCACGATCCGGCCATGCGGGATGTCGAGCTCGACATCCAGGCTGTGCAGAAAATCCGCGCCCAGCAACCCGTCGACCGGCGGGTCTTCCTGATAATGTCTGCCAAGTTCGCCGGTCGCGATGCTGTCCGCCTGCCGATCCAGACCACCGATCTCGAAGGACCGGACCAGCACGTTGCGCGTGACGACGGAACCACCGATGCCGTGCAAGGTCGTGGACCGATGCGGATCCGCCGGCAGGTGGAGCCGATCGACCGCGTCCGGCGTCAGCAGCGAGCTCGAAGCGCCGGTGTCCACCACCAGTTGAGCCGGCATGTGATTGATCGACGCCGGCACCAGAATGCTGCCTTGCACGAAGCGCACCGGCAGCACGGCAGTCTGCTCGATCGAGCATGCCTCGGGGTGGGCGCCCGGCGTGCCGCCGCTTCCGTCGCCGGCCGCGACCATCAAGGACAGCCCGATCGCGGCAAGACAACGTGGCAACGCCTTGGAGGGGCCGATTTGCCGGTCCGCCTAGCGTGTTGTCAGTTCGGGAAAATCCTCTTCGCGAAATTCCCCAGCCGCACGCTGGTTCGCTTTTGCCAATCGTTCCTCGGTCTGGCGCAGTTCGACGCGGCGGATCTTGCCGGAGATGGTCTTCGGCAGCTCCGCAAACTCCAGCCGGCGCACCCGCTTGAACGGGGCGAGCCGCTCGCGCAGGTGGCGGAAGATCGACAACACCGTCTCGCGGTCCGCGGTGGCTCCGGTGGCAAGTACCAGATACGCTTTCGGCACCGCCATGCGCCGCGCGTCGGGCGCCGGCACCACGGCGGCCTCGGCGATCGCGGGATGCTCGATCAGCGCGCTTTCCAGCTCGAACGGACTGATCCGGTAGTCGGAGGCTTTGAATACGTCATCGGCACGACCGACATATGTCAGGTAGCCGTCGGCGTCGCGGTTCGCCACGTCGCCGGTGCGATAGGCGTGCTGCCCCAGCGGGGCAAACGATCCGTCATCGTTCTGGTAGCTGCGCATCAGTCCGGTCGGTGCGGGATCGAGCATGATGCACACCTCGCCTTCTTCGGCCACCTTGTCATCCGGATCGAGCAGCCGGATGCGATAGCCGGGTGCTTCCTGGCCCATCGAGCCGGGTTTCACATGCTCGCCGGGGAAGCAGCCGACCTGCAGCGTGGTCTCGGTCTGGCCGTAGCCCTCGCGCACGGTCTTGCCCCAGATTGCTTGCACCTGCTCGATGATCTCCGGGTTCAGCGGCTCGCCGGCGGAGACGACCTCGCGCAACGAGGTGTGCCAGGATTTCAGGTCTTCCTGCACGAACATGCGCCAGACCGTGGGGGGCGCGCAGATCGTGGTGACGTTGTTCTCGACGATCGCGTCCAGCATGCCGCGGGCGTTGAAGCGCGGCTGGTTGGCGATGAACACCGTTGCGCCTGCGTTCCATGGGGCGAAGAAGCAGCTATAGGCGTGCTTCGCCCAGCCCGGGGACGAAATGTTCAGGTGCATATCGCCGGGTTGCAGGCCCAGCCAGTACATCGTGATCAGGTGGCCCGCCGGGTAGCTTTCGTGGCTGTGCTCGACCAGCTTGGGCCGCGAGGTCGTGCCCGAGGTGAAATAGAGCAACAGTGGATCGGTTGCCTTGGTTGGACCATCCGGGGTGAACGTTGGTGCGCCTTGCAGCAACGTGTCGTATCGGTGCCAGCCCGCCGGCGCTTCGCCCAGCGCGACGCGTGTCACAGTGGGATCAAGTCCGTCGAATTTTGTTGCGTCAGCGGCGTTGGCGATCAGGTGGCGTACGCGGCCGCGCTCGAACCGGTCCTTAAGGTCGTAGGAGGTCAGTAGCGTGCTCGCCGGGATCACCACGGCGCCGAGCTTCATCGCCGCCAGCATCACCTCCCACAGCGGCAGTACGTTGCCGAGCATCAGCAGGATGCGTTCGCCGCGCTTTACCCCCAGCGCACGCAGCCCGTTGGCGATGCGGTTCGAGCTGGTTGACAGCTCGGAGAAGGTGGCGGTCGCGGCGCCGTCGCCGACGATCTTCAGGGCGATACGGTTGGCACTTTCGCCGTGCGCCAGTTCGGCGTCGAACCAGTCCAGCGCGTAGTTGAATGTGTCCAGCTTCGGCCACTGGAAGCCGGCATGCGCGGCAGGGTAGTTGGTGCGGTTCGCGAACAGGAAATCGCGCGCCCTCTTGAATGCATCCACCGCCATGGTTGCCTCCCTCGTTGTTGGCCGGCGTACACCTCGCCCGCGCTTGCGGGAGAGGTCGCGGAGCACATGCGACGCGGGTGAGGGTCGTGCCGCGGGCACCACCCTCACCCGTCTCGCTCCGCTCGCCGACCTCTCCCGCAAGCGCGGGCGAGGTATACGCCTAGTCGTGGCGTTTTCGTTGACTTAGCAGACGGAATACCACCGAGAAGTCCTTGGCGCCATCACCGCCGTCGACGGCCGCCTGATAAAATTCAACCGCATGAGCGGCGAGGGGGGTCGGCACGCCGCCAGCCTCGGCCGCGGCCTGCGACAGCTTGATGTCCTTCAGCATCAGCGCGGCCATGAATCCGGGTGCGTAGTCGCGGTTGGACGGTGCCGCCGGCACCGGGCCGGGCGCCGGGCAGTAGCTGGAAAGCGCCCAGGACTGCGCGGTCGCGGTGGTGGTGATCTGATGCAGCTTGTCCCAGTCCAGACCTAGGCTTTTGGCCAGCAGGAAGCCCTCGCTGACGCCGATCATGTTGATCGCCAGCATCATGTTGTTGCAGATCTTCGCCGCCTGTCCGGCACCCGCGGCGCCGGCGTGGAAGATGTTCTTGCCCATAGCCTGCAGGATCGGCGTGCCGCGCGCGAAGGCTGCCTCTGACCCGCCGACCATGAAGGTCAGCGTCCCGGCCGCGGCGCCGACCGTGCCGCCCGACACCGGCGCATCCAGCATCTCCAACCCGGCGGCGCGCGCGGCTTCCTCGACCGTGCGCGCGCTGGCGACGTCGATAGTGGAACAATCGATCAGCAGCGGCTTGGGTCCCGTCGTCTGTGCCATCTCGATCAGGCCACCCTGGTGCAACCAGACCTCGCGGACATGCTCACCGGCGGGCAGCATCGTGATGATGATGTCGGCGCCGGCGGCCGCCTCCGCCGCGCTGGCCGCCGCGGTGCCGCCGGCGGCGGCCAGCGCGGTCAGTGCCGCGGCGCTCAGGTCGTAGCCGGTGACTTGGTGCCCCGCCTTCAGCAGGTTCGCCGCCATCGGCGCGCCCATGTTGCCGAGGCCGATGAAGCCGATTTTGGCTTTGGAGGGGGCCATGGTCAGAGGACCTCGAACACGTCGTAGACGGGTCCGCCTGGCTTGCGGTCGCCGGTGCCGACGAAGAAGGCGCTGTTCAGCCAGGCGTATTTCGGCGATGCCGTTTCGAGGGCGACAGCGATGCGAAAATAATACGTGGCGGGATCGACGATCTCGCCACGATTGAGCTTGTCGATCACCTCGGCTGGGCCGTGGCGCAGGCCGCGATAGGTCATGCCGATTGCGGCGCCGTCGTCGGTCTCGAGCACCACGCGCACATCCAGCGTGGTCACGCCGTCCGGGCGCACGATGATCCAGTCCGCCCCGCCGGGCAGCACCTTGCCGCGCAATCGGGCGCCCTCGAACGTGCCGCCGGCCACCAGTCCGATGCGCCGATTGCCCGCCGGCGTGGCACCGATCGCCTGCATGCCAGCAACGTCGAGCGACATCGTGAAAAGATGCATTGTGCGGATTTCGGCCATGGTTTCCTCCCCGGTGAGCGAGCGGCGCGATCTGACCCGATACGTTATACCAGGTGGCGCAAATTCCGACTCTCCCCCCGTCGTGGCCGGCCCCCGGGTCAAGCGCCCGAGGACAGGCTCCGGCCGGCCATCCACGACTTTGCTTGCTGCACGAAGGCAAGTCGTGGATGGCCGGCCTGCGCCACTACTGTCCGGCACATTTTATGCTTGTACTCGCGCACGGCATTGATTCTACTGCGAAGGAGACGTTCGCCAACGTTATCCACCGCAGCGAGAGCCAATGCCATGCGCCACAAAGCTACCGTGTTCGAACAAATCGTCCAGCAGTTTCCCTGGCACCGCTTCGAGCATCATGTCCGCCAGCACGGCACTGACGACGACCAGCGCGGGTTCACCAGCCGCCAACAGTTCCTCGCCATGCTGGCTGGCAGCCTCGGCGGCCATCAGGGGTTGCGTCCGGTGATCGCGGCGCTGGCGCCGAACTCCGGCGCGCTGCGCTTGCTCGGCGGCAAGGCGCCGGCCCGTTCCACTCTCTCCGATGCCGTGCGGGCGAGACCGGCGGAGCTGTTCTTCGATCTGCTGCGGGAACTGATCGGCCAGCTCAGCCGCACCCTGCGACGTGTGATCAAGGCCGCCGTTCGGCTGATCGATGCCACCCAGCTCAACGTCGGTCAGCGCATGCAGCACTGGCTCGGACTGCACAAAGGCACCGTGGCCGCCAAGCTGCACGTGGTCTATGACCCGGCCGCGCAGAAGCCGGTCTATTTCGACATCACCCCGGCCCGCATCAACGACATCACCGCCGCCAAGGACCTGCTGCCGATCGAGCCGGGTGCCACCTATGTGTTCGATCTCGGCTACTACGACTTCGCCTGGTGGGCGGGGCTGGCAGCCGCCGGCTGCAGCTTCGTCACCCGGCTGAAGACCAACACGCCGCTGCGCGAGGCGCAGTCGCGCCCGGTCGCTCCAGGCGGGGTCGTGCTGTCCGACCAGGTGGGCCTGCTGCCGGTGCGGCTCTGCTTCAGCCGACGCAATCCGTTCAGTCAAACCGGCCGTGCGGTGACGATCCGCATCGACACCGGCAAGGTGCTGCGGCTGTTCACCAACGACCTGAGCAGCCCGGCCGAGGAGATTGCCGCTCTCTACAAGGAGCGCTGGCAGATCGAGCTGTTCTTTAAGTGGATCAAGCAGAACCTGAAGATCAGCCGGTTCATGGGCAGCAGTGAGAATGCGATCCGCAGCCAGATCGCCGTGGCGTTCATCGCTTATTTGCTGGTCCGCATGCTGCAAGCGGCGCAGCCGCAAACCTATGCTGCGGCATTGGTCTTGCTGATCGTGCGCACCCATCTGTTCGTCCGGCGCGCAATCAGCGAGTTGCTCGATCCGCGGCACCCGCCACCACCAAAGCCTCTCGGACCCGCAAATCAGCTCCAGTTGCCGATATGCAACTGACATGCCGGACAACAGTGGCGAAGGCCGGCCATGACGGGGGGTGGGCAGCGTACGTCAATCATTTCGCGACCTGGTATTATACCAAGTGGCGGAACCATTGACCGCACCCGAAGGTGCCGGATGTGTGCTCAACGCTCGGCACCCGGACGATGACCGGCTTTACACTCGTTCTAGAACTTTACTCATTGGTTAAGTGTTTCTTTCCGGCTAGTTCCAGATTTAACGGGATAACGAAACGACGTAGCCCCGGCGGCGCCCTACCGCCCGGTGAACACCGGCTGGCGCTTCTCCATGAACGCGCGGCGGCCTTCCTTATAGTCCTCGCTGTCGAAGCATAGCTTGCCGATCGCACGCACCGCGTCCATGTCGCGATCGGCGGGATCCTTCAGCACCTCATTGATCGTCAGCTTCGATGCGGCAACCGAAAGCGGCGCATTGTCGGCGATGGTCCGCGCGATATCCAGCACCGTCTCGTTCAGGTCCTGGTCCGGCACCATCTTGTTGATCAGCCCGATCCGTTCCGCTTCCGTCGCGTCGATCCGTTTCGCGCTGTACAGGATCATCCGCGCGTGCGCCGGACCGACCAGATTGACCAGGTTGCGCAGTCCATCGAACGCATAGGCGATCGACAGCCGCGCCGCCGGGATGCCAAACTCGCTGTCCACCGCTGCAATCCGCAGATCGGTCTGCATGGCAATCGCCAGGCCGCCGCCCAGGCAAAAGCCGCGGATGCGTGCAATCGTCGGCTTCGGGAACGCCTGGAACTTCTGCCGCCCAACGCCGGTCATCCGGTCGTATTCCTGCTGCGCGTCGGCGTTCGAGCGCAGCTTGTCGAACTGACTGATATCCGCACCCGAAACGAAGGCCTTGTTGCCCGCGCCGGTCAGGATCACCACCCGGACCGAATTGTCCGCGGCAAACTCGTCCAGGATCTCGCCGAGGCCGACCCACATCTCCACCGACATGGCGTTGCGCTTCTCGGGCTGGTTGAAGGTGATCAGCCCGATCCCGTCTTCCTTCGCGGCCAGCATCTTGCCGCCGGCATATTCGACCGAAACGCCGCCACTGACGATCGTGTCCATGTCAGATCGCTCCCTTCTTGCGCATGTCCGCGATCTCCGCGTCCGAGTATCCGACCGAGTGCAGCACTTCATCCGTGCTGGTGCTCGCGTCCGGCGTCGGGATGCGGATGTCCTTGGAGAACCCGGAGATGTTGATCGCCGAGGCGACCACTTCCTTGGTGCCGACCGCCGGACTCGCCATCTTTCGCGCCATGCCCAGATGTTTCACCTGCGGATCGGCGAACACCTGGTCGATCGTGTAGATCGGCCCGCAGGGGATGCCGTTGGCCTCGAACAGCTCGATCCAGTGATTGGCCGGCCTGGTCTTGGTGATCTCGCCGATCGCCGCGTTGATCTCCTTGCGCGCCTTGCTGCGGCCGATCTGGGTCTTCCATGCCTCCTTGGTCAGCCAGTCCGGCCGCTCGATCGCCTCGCAGAAGCGGGTGAACACGCGCGACGAACTGGCGGCGATGTTGATGTGGCCGTCGCTGGTCGGGAACACGCCGGTGGGGATGCCCGTTGGGTGATCGTTGCCCGCCTGGCCCGCCACCTCGCCTTCCATCAGCCAGCGGCTGGCCTGGAAGTCGAGCATGAAGATCTGCGCTTCCAGCAACGAGGTCGTCACCCAGCGGCCAACACCCGTACGCTCACGATCGAAGATCGCCATCATGCAGCCCAGCGCCAGCAGATTGCCCGCGGTCAGGTCGTCGATCGGAATGCCGACACGCATCGGGCCACGCCCCGGCTCCCCGGTAATCGACATCAGCCCGCCCATCCCCTGGGCGATCTGATCAACGCCGGCACGCGGCCCATAGGGTCCGTCCTGGCCAAAACCGCTGATGCTGCCATAGACGATGCGCGGGTTGATCGCCTTCACATCCTCGTACGACACCTTCAGACGATGCTTCACCTGAGCACGCATGTTCTCCAGAATCACGTCCGCGGTCTTCGCCAGCCGCATGAACGCCGCATGACCTTCCGGCGTTTTCAGGTTCAACGTGATCGCACGCTTGTTACGGTGCAGGTTCTGAAAATCAAAGCCGTGGCGACGCCCCGCCACATCCTCGCCTTCGCCGGCCGGCGGCTCGATGCGAATGACGTCGGCGCCCCAGTCGGCGAAATGGCGCACAGCGGTGGGTCCGGCGCGGGCCAGCGTCAGGTCCAGCACCGTGATGCCATTCAACGGCAGGCGCGTCTCCGTCAACACACTCTTGTCCATCGGACTTTCCGGCATCGAGCTTCCCTCCAACATCCCACCCGATACTCCGCCTCCTTGGCCAATCGCTCAAGAGCACCGGGCGAAGGAAGGCCGGGGCTTTGCCCCGGACCCCACCAAGGGGCGCTGCCCCTTGGATCCCCGCCAAGGGCGAAGCCCTTGGAACCCGCCCGTCGTTTGGGGCACGGAAGGGGGGCACTGGGCCGGCCTGGGCCGCTGCCATCACATCGGCCGATTGCCGGTGTGATGGCAGCGGCCCAGGCCGGCCCAGTCCCCCCTCCCGTGCCCCAAACAAAATGGATGGATCCCAAAGGCTCCGCCTTTGGTGGGGGTCCAGGGGGCAAAGCCCCCTGGCGGGTTTCAGGGCAGCGCCCTGACCTTCCTTCGCTCAGGCGGCGCCAGGATACTCGGGATCGGTCACGAATGGATACGGCCCCGGATAGTTCTCGACATAGGCCGTGTGCGACACGATCCCGTCTGCCTGGGTCCAGCGATGCAACTGGAAGGCGGGCGGCTCGAACAGGAAGGCTCCCGGCGCGTCCGGACGGAGTTCCAGCTCCACCTGATGCGCGATCGACGGCGCGATCGAGGCGATGGCGTGCGCCACGCGCGCAACGATCGGGCGATGGTGGTGGCCGCAGATGATGCGTTCCACTTGCTTGTGCCTGGCGATCACTGTGGTGAACGCGGCGGCGTCGCGCAGGTTGATGCGGTCCATGTGCGCGATACCGCATGCGAAGGGCGGATGGTGCAACGCAACGATGGTCGGCTTGTTCGGCTTGGCCGCCAGCGTGCGGTCGAGAAAGCCAAGCTGCTCGGCGTTCAGCTCGCCGTGCGCGGCGCCGGGCACCAGGCTGTCCAGCATCACCAGCCGGACCGGATAGTCATCGATCGCATATTGCACGTAGTGCGGATCGGAGGTCACGCCCGGCAGATGCGCCAGCCCCTCGCGGAAGGCGACGCGCCGGTCATGGTTGCCGGGAATCACAAACACCGGCATGGGCAGGAATGTGCCGATCAGCCGTGCCACATTGGCGTATTCGGCGTCCAGGCCACATTCCGTCAGATCGCCGGTGATCACGACGATGTCGGGGCGCGGCTTGAACGCCACGACCGCGCGGAAGGCACGTTCGCGAACACATTGGTTTCGACCACGCGGTTCGCCGGCTTGCCCGGGGGACGGATATGCAGGTCGGTCATCTGGCAGATCAGCATCGGCGCGGCTCCGCATCGGGAAACGAAAATGCCGGCGCCAAACCGCCGGTCTGTTGCACAGGCGAATGTATCACGGTTGCAAACAGACGCCGAGTGTCACGTTGTAGCGGAGTGTCATGCCACGACGCAGTGTCACAGGGCGCGGGACTCACGCTTTTTCGACAAACCGGTCGAGCACCCGTTTGGCGCCCGTTTTGTCGAACGCGATATCCAGCCGATCGTCTTCGGCGGCCGTCACCACACCGTAGCCGAACTTCTGGTGGAACACGCGGCTGCCGACCGGGATCGCCGCGTCGCGCACGGGACGGCCGGGCTGCTCCCACGCCTCGATCACCTTGGGGCGGCGCGCCAGCAGCGGGAACTGCGAGCTGAATACTGGCGGCGCCGCCAGCCGCGCGTCGCGCGCCAGCGCGGCGGAACCGCTGCGCGTCACCTCGGTTTCCGGCAATTCGTCAAGGAAGCGGCTGGGGATGCTGCTCTGCCAATTGGCGTAGATGCGCCGGTTCGCCGCGTGGCTGACGATCGCGCGCCGCCGCGCCCGGGTCAGGCCGACATAGGCCAGCCGCCGCTCCTCCTCCAGCGATTTCAGGCCGCCCTCGTCCAGCGAGCGCTGGTTGGGGAACACACCTTCCTCCCACCCTGGCAGAAACACCGTGTCGAACTCCAACCCCTTGGCGCCGTGCAGCGTCATCAGGCTGACGCGGTCGGCGCCAGACTGCTCGTCGTTTTCCATCACCAGGGAGACGTGATCCAGGAACCCCGCGAGCGTTTCGAAATCGGCCAGCGCGCGAACCAGCTCCTTCAGGTTTTCCAGCCGGCCCGGCGCCTCGGGCGATTTGTCCTGTTCCCACATCGTTGTGTAGCCGCTTTCGTCCAGCAGCGTGGCGACGGTAACCACATGGCCGTCGCGGTCGAGCATTTCCCGCCAGCGTGCGGCACCGCGCAGCAGTTCGGCGAGCGCCTCCTTCATCTTGCCCTTCAGGCTGCCCTCGGCGACCAGCTTCTGGGCGGCGCCGGTCAGTGGGATGGCGTTGGCCCGCGCGGTCTCGTGCAGCGCGCGCAGTGCCACCTCGCCGATGCCACGGCGCGGCACGTTGATGATGCGCTCGAACGCCAGGTCGTCGGCGGGCTGCACCACCAGGCGCATATAGGCGATGGCGTCGCGGATCTCGGCACGCTCGTAAAAGCGCAGGCCACCGACCACGCGGTAGGGGATGCCGATGTTGATCAGCCGTTCCTCGAATGCGCGGGTCTGGAAGCCGGCGCGCACCAGGACCGCCATTTCCGCCAGCAATTCACCCGACCGGCGCAGCGATTCGATACGGTCGCCGACCATGCGGGCTTCTTCTTCGGAGTCCCACAGGCTGACGACCTCGACCTTGTCGCCGTCGGCGTCCGCGCGGCCGGGATGCAGCGTCTTGCCGAGGCGCCCCTCGTTGTGCGCGATCAGGCCCGAGGCGGCGGCGAGAATCGGTGCGGTGGAACGATAATTGGCTTCCAATCGGACGATGCGGGCCCCGGGAAAGTCCTTCTCGAAGCGCAGGATGTTCTCGACCTCGGCGCCGCGCCACGAATAGATCGACTGGTCGTCGTCGCCGACGCAACAGATGTTGTGGTGGCCCTGGGCGAGCAACCGCAGCCAGAGGTACTGCACCAGGTTGGTGTCCTGGTATTCGTCCACCAGGATGTAGCGGAATTGCCGGTGGTACTGTGCGAGCACCTCGGGCTGTTCGCGCAGGATTTCGGTCATGTGCAGCAGCAGGTCGCCGAAATCGGCGGCGTTCAGCGTACGCAACCGGGCCTGATAGGCGGCATACAGCGCGCTGGCTTGGCCGTTGGCGAAGTCACTGTCCTCATTCTTGGTGATGCGCGCCGGCGTCAGGCCGCGGTCCTTCCAGCGCTGGATGATCGCCATCAGCGCCGGCGGCACCCAGCGCTTGGTGTCGATCCGTTCCGCCTCCATCACCTGCTTCAGCAGGCGAAGCTGGTCGTCGGCGTCCAGGATGGTGAAGTTCGGCTCCAGCCCCACCAGCGCCGCGTGCCGGCGCAGCATGCGTGCGCACAGCGCGTGGAAGGTGCCGAGCCACATCCCCTCGACCGGCTGGCCGAGCATGGCGCCGACCCGTTCGCGCATCTCGCGCGCCGCCTTGTTGGTGAAGGTGACCGCCAGCACCTGGCTCGGCCAGGCGCGCCTGGTCAGCAGGATGTGGGCGAAGCGGGTGGTCAGCACGCGGGTCTTTCCGGTGCCGGCGCCGGCCAGCACCAGCAGCGGGCCGTCGATCGTTTCGACGGCGGCGCGCTGCGCAGTATTCAGCCGGGCGAGGTGTTCCCCTGCATGCTGCCCTGCATGTTCCGGCACATGCTCCACCACGGGGCGGGGCTTACCCGGCCTGCGGCGTCGGTCGCACGCCGAGGATATGGGCGATGGAATACGTCAGGTCAGGACGGTTCAGCGTGTAGAAGTGAAACTCGTCGACGCCGTTGGCCTGCAGCAGCCGCACCTGCTCCGCGGTCACCACCGCGGCCACCATGCGCCGCGTCTCCAGGTCATCGTCCAGCCCGTCGAACATATGCACCAGCCAGCCCGGAATGCTGATGCCGGACAGTGTCGCCATCCGTCGCAGCCCGGCCAGGTTGGTCACCGGCATGATGCCCGGCACGATCGGTGCGGTGATCCCGGCCGCCAGGCACAGATCGAGGAACCGCAGAATACACCGCGGTGTCGAAGAAGAAGTTGGTGATCGCCCGAGTGGCGCCGGCATCCAGCTTGCGCTTCAGGTTGTCGAGATCGCCCACCCGCGAGACCGCCTGCGGATGTGGTTCGGGATAGGCGGCGACCGAGATCTCGAACGGCGCCACGCGCTTCAGCCCGGCCACAAGGTCCACCGCGAAGGCGTAGCCTTGCGGGTGGGGTGCATAGGTTTCCCCGGCCGGCGCGTCGCCGCGAAGTGCCACGATGTGGCGCACCCCGGCCGCCCAATAGCTGCTGGCGACCGCGTCCACGTCTTCGCGGGTGGCGCCGACGCAGGTCAGGTGCGCCGCCGGCACCAGGCTGGTCTCCTTCGCCAGGCGGGTGACCGTGGCATGGGTGCGGGCCTGGGTGCTGCCGCCGGCGCCGTAGGTGACCGAGACGAAGCGGGGCTGCAGGGGTTCCAGCCGGCGGATACAGGCCCAGAGTTGCTGTTCCATCGTGTCGGTTTTGGGCGGCATGAACTCGAACGAGAGCGCCGGCGCCGTGTGCCCGGCACCGCGTATCGGCAGCGGCCCGAAGCGCGGGCCGGCCAGCCAGCGCTCCAGTGCCGGGGGCGGTGCGGCCGAGACTGCGTCGAAGTTCAGGACAGCGTCTTGCATCTGCTTTCCTTCGCTGGTTTCCCTCGCCGGCGCAAGTATTTGCAGGCGCGGGGGGTGGGGTGGTCGCAGCCGGAAGTTGCGACGTTTGAGTGGCGCGTCGACGCTGAGGTGGCGGGCGCGGTGGTCGGGCACGGGGGGCCGCGTTCGCGTGGCGCCGGCGGGCGAACCCGGGGGCCTTGCGTCGGAGGCCTGAATGAGCGCCCCACTCATATCAGGGGCCGTTACCAGCGGCCGCAAAGATTGACCCACCGATGGTGCCCCCCGTCATACCGGCGAAGGCCGGTATCCACGACTGTGTGCCAGGCATGGCGCTGATCTCGGAGGTGCAAGTCCTCTACGGGCCGATTGGCCGGAACCGTTAGCCGAAGGCAACTGCGTTGCAGCGATGCAGAGTGGGGAGGAAGCCGGAGGCAAAACTCGGAGCTGACGAACAGGAACCGGATACGAGGCCGGTGCGGTGGGGTAACCCGGCAGTGGACGGGGAAGCCCAAAGGCCAGTCGGACACGCGCACAGGTAAATCCGGCAGCGCTCGAGGGAAGGATCAGTGTTTTACCCTGGGAGATCTCCCGATCTCTCCAGACGATCGGAGCAGGGGGCCGGCGACGGCCTCCGATGGGCCGGGAGAAGTCAGCAGAGGCCATAGTAGTCCGGGCAACCGGGCGAAGGGCTGAATTCGACAAGCAGGGAGCAGCTTGGACCAATCGATGGACGTGAAGCGGCAGCAAGGCGGCGCGGACCAAGGGGACCTTCTCGACGAAACCCTGAAGGCCGCGTTGCGCCACGGCGCCAGCGGGGAAGGCGGAGCCGGACCTGGGGCGACTGAGGAGCCACAAGCGTCTGCGGCATGGGATCATGAACGAGCCTTGACGCGGCAACAAAATGCCGCGCTGAACCTTGTCGGAAACCGCCGTGATACGCGATCCGTACGTCCGGTGGTGTGAGAGGGGCGCTCCGCGAGGGGCGCCCCTACTCGATTTCTTTGTTGCGACGAAGACAATCGAGTAGGGACGCCCCTCGCGGAGCGCCCCTCTCACACCACCGGGCGTACGGATCGCGTACCACGGCGGTTTCCGACAAGGTTGAGTGCGGCATGATGGTCGGCCAGCCGGGTCAACCCGAGCGCGTCGAACCACGCGATGGGCATGGCCTGCTTGGCCTGCTGGCTGTCGGTCAGGCGCCACCATCCCTTTCCCGACGAGGCCAGTTTCAGGGCGTTGCCCCGCGTCACGCCGTTCCCGATCAGAAACCTGACCATCGTGCGGACGAGCTTACAGCGCTTGAGCTCCACGCAACGCAGCTTGCGACGGAGCCATCCGTCGAGGTCGCGCAGCGCGCTCTTGCACTGGGCGTGGCGATAGTACGTCACCCAGCCCACGGTGAAGCGGTTCGCCTGCTCGATCATCCGCTCCAGCGGGCAGTCGCCCCGGTTGCGGCGCGTGATCTCCCGCAGGCGGTCCTTGGCGCGGGCCAGACTTTTGCGCCCGATACCAAGCGTGCCTCCCCTGCCCAGCCGGTGGCCGAGGAACTGACGTTCCCCGACCGGAGCGACTGCGCTCTTCTGCCGGTTGACCTTGAGCCGGAGCTTGTCCTCCAGGAACGACGTCACCGACGCCATCACCCGCTCGCCCGCCGCTTGCGACCGCACATAGATATTGCAATCGTCGGCGTAACGGCAGAAGCGGTGTCCCCGGCGTTCCAACTCCTTGTCCAGGTCGTCCAGCAGCAGATTGGACAGCCGTGGCGACAGCGGGCCGCCCTGGGGCGTGCCCTCGTGCCGTTCGTTGCACACACCGTCTGTCATCATGCCGGCCTGCAAGAAGCGCCGGATGATGCGCAGCAGGCGCTTGTCGCCGATGCGCCGCGCCAGGCGGGACATCAGAATGTCGTGGTTGACCCGATCGAAGAACTTCTCGAGGTCCAGGTCCACGACGATCTCATACCCGTCGGCCACGTATTCCCGGGCCTGTCGCAGCGCGTCATGTGCGCCGCGTCCGGGACGGAAGCCGAAGCTCGATGCCGAAAACGTCGGGTCGAGCAACGGTTCCAGGGTCTGCGCGATCGCCTGCTGCACCAGACGATCCACCACCGTAGGGATGCCCAACTGGCGCATCCCGCCGCCCGGCTTGGGGATTTGCACCCCACGCACAGGCTGCGGCTGGTAGCTGCCGTCCAGCAAACTTGCAATCAGCGCTTCGCGGTTGCCGGCGATCCACGCAAGCAGCTCGGTGACATCCATCCCGTCCACCCCCGCCGCGCCGTCATTCGCCTTCACCCGTTTGTAGGCTCGGTTCAGGTTCGCCGAGCCGGTCACTTCCTCCATCAGATGCCGCGTCAAGGCTCGTTCCTGCGACCATGCCGCAGACGCTTGTGGCTCCTCGCTTGCTCCAGGTCCGGTTCCGCCTTCCCCGGTTGCGCCGTGGCGCAGCGCAGCCATCAGGGCCTCGTCGAGAAGGTCCCTTTGGTCCGCACCGCCTTGCTGCCGCTTCACGTCCATCGAACGGTCCAAGCTGCTCCTTGCTTGTCGAATTCGGCCCTTCGCCCGGTTGCTCGAACTACTATGGCCTCGGCTGACTTCTCCGCACCCGTCGAGAACCGTCGCCGGCCCCCTGCTCCGATCGTCGGGAGAAATGCGGAGATCTCCCAGGGTAAGACACTGATCCTTCCCTCGGCCGCTGCCGGATTTACCTGTGCGCGTGTCCGCTTGGCTTTTGGGCGTTCCCGTCCACTGCCGGGTTACCCCACCGCACCAGCCTGGTATCCGATGTCTGTTCGTCAGCTCCGAGTTTTGCCTCCGGCTTCCTCCCCACCTGCCTCGCGGCAGAGCAGTTGCCTTCGGCTAACGGTTCCGGCCAATCGGCCCGTAGAGGACTTGCACCTCCAAGATCAGCGCCATGCCTGGCACACAGTCGTGGATGCCGGCCTGCGCCGGCATGACGGGGGGCACGGCGGAAGGTTCGATCATTCGGACGGCTGGTATCACTCGCCACGAGTCCAACGCTTGAAGATTGCCGCACGACTGTTCGTAACTAGAACAGCGTCCGATGCCGATGTTTCTCCATGTCTTATATGTAATGACAACGCTTTATTAGATTTTATACAGACTGGGATGGGCTTTAGTCTCTATCAGTCATTTGCGCGCCAAGATATCACACCACGTATGATAACGTAATGATAGGCGGCTGAATATGCCGTCCCGGTGCTGCGGTGGCGGCGCCCCCCCGCCTTCGTCAGGTAGTGCCAATACGCCCCACGCATTTGCTTGGATCACCCCAAGGTGCGGCAAAAAATGCCGATCCGGTCTGCATTCTTCAGCAACGACCGGCCGCCCCAAACGCACAATGGACACCAACCAATTGACTCCATGCGCATTTTGACCGGAAACTGGTGTTTCTGGTGAACGGCCCGCCGCCGAGGACGCGTTGTCGGCAGCATCATGCCCCAAGGCAGCGGCGAGTCGTTTGGAAATACGCGCGTAATATGGTCGTGCGTGGCATGACTGATTGCGTGCTCTCAACAACGTGATGGAGCGCGGCCGTGCCGCTCGCCTCGACCGCCGCGCAGACTGCTACAGTATCCCGATCACGCCGATCTGGTCGGCGCGCACCGTGGCGTCCGACAGGAGAACCGGCGTGAGCGTACAGGCTGCTGTACCTCTCCTTGGCCGATGCGATGGCTGCTCGCATTGGGGTACTGCGCCGAAAGTTGCGCGCCGAGGATATGCTGCGCGCCGCACGGCGTAGCGCCGGGCTTAATGATTTCGGCGACATGTCGTTCGTCGGTCCGCTTCAGCTTCTGCTCGACAAGTGCGTCGATGAGGCTTCGCTGAGTGTTGTCGGGCGCCTCGCGCTGCGCTGGGACACGGTGCGGTTCCTGGTCAATCTGCTGCGCCTGCGCGAGGCAGAGCGACGCGCACCGGTGATCACGCAGCAACACATCAAGCAGCCAATCTTCATTACCGGGCTGCCGCGCAGCGGCACGACATTCCTGCATCGGCTGATGATGGCGGATCGGGACTATTGTGCGCCTCTGGTGTGGCAGACCATCTATCCCTATCCGCCGCGCCCCGGCGCTGACCGGCGGGTGGCGCGGGTGACGCAGCAACTAAGGGCGTTCGAACGCCTGGCGCCGCAGTTCCGCGGGCTGCATCCGCTGTTTGCGACCTCGCCACAGGAATGCAGCGAGATCACCGCGCACGTGTTTCGCAGCCTGCGCTTCGACACGACCTATGAGATCCCGTCCTACCGGACCTGGCTGGATGAGGCCGGCCATGTTCCGGCCTATCAATTCCACAAGCGGTTCCTGCAGCATCTGCAATTCCAGGACCTTGCCGCGGGCGCGGGGTCCCGGTGCTGGGCGCTGAAATGCCCGGATCACGTCTTCGCGCTCGATGCGATCCGCATGGTCTACCCGGACGCGCGACTGGTTTTCGTGCACCGCGATCCGGTCAATGTCTTGCTGTCGGTGGCGAAACTGACCGAGGTGTTGCGGGCGCCGTTCACCCGTCACCTCGATCCGGTCCAGATCGGCCGGCAGGAAAGCGCGCGTTGGCTGGAAGGCGCACGCCAGATGATCGACGCTGACGTGCGCCAGATTTTTGCCGACCCGATCTGCCATGTGCACCATCTGGACCTGATCACTGACCCTCTGGCGACGGTCGATTGCGTGTACCGGCACTTCGGATTGACATTGTCGGCTGACGCGCGCGCGGGCATCGAGCGGATGGTCGGGCGGCACCCGAATGGCGGGTATGCACTGCATGCGTATCGGTTTGAGGAGCATGGTCTCGACGGCGCAGTCGAACGAGAGAAGTTCCGCGACTACATGGTGCGCTTCGGTATCCAGCCGGAGGGCGTGCCACGTCGCGATGTGCCCGCGCGGGGGGCTGGGGTTGCCGCATCGGTAGCAACGCAAACACCATCCAGGTAGCAGGCGCCGGTCGCTAGTCCCCCGTCATGCCGGCGAAGGCCGGTATCCACGACTTTCTTTGCTGCAACGAAGGCAAGTCGTGGATACCGGCCTGCGCCGGCATGACGGGGTGTAGCGGCCCGTGCGTCAATGTTTATGACCGTTGGTATTACACCCCCTCGACCTCGACCTCATCGCCGCGGGGCGTGAAGCGGGTGCCCCAGGCGGCACTGCGCGTGATGATGTCGTCCAGCTCCGCCGCCTCGTCGACCGGCCCGCGGAGCACGGTTTCGTTGCGGTCATTGTGGCGAACGAACCGGAACCGGACACACTCGACGCCGCGTCCGCCGACGGTGATGGTCGGCATCATGCCGATCCAGTCGCCGTGGCGGCGCCCGCCATGGCCGGAGTGGAAGCAGAAGCTGCCCAGGCCGTAGAAGATGGCACGGCCTTTGTAGATCTCGACCGGCAACGAATAGTGCGGTCCGTGGCCGATCACCAGGTCCGCGCCGGCGTCGATCGCGGCGTGCGCGATCTCGCGCATGTAGGCCAGCACCTCTTTGTGCAGCCCCCAATGGCAGGAGACGATGACGATGTCCGCCCGCGCGCTCGGCGCGACGATGTCGGCCCGCGCGCGCAGCGCCGCAATATCGTCGGTGAACCCGCGCAGGTAATCGGGATCGGTCCAGGTGATGATTGCCGGCGGAATGCCCGGCCGATTGAGCGGTGGGATCTCCGGCCGAGTCCTGTGCATCGGCACCTGATAGGCGGTGTGTGCGCGGATCACCGCGATGCCGGGGTCGCGCGGCCCGGCCTCGTGGTTGGTCGGCCAATACACCGAGCTGCGCTGCAGGAACCCGAAGCGCAGCCCGGCGCGCTCGACGATCGCAGGCGAGCGCGCCGCGGCGAGATCGGCGCCGGCGCCGGTGTGCGGGATGCCGAGTGCGTCGAGCCGCGCGATTGACGCCAGGATCGCGGCCTCGCCGTAATTGACGTTGTTGGCGATGCCGACGGCCGCGATCCCTGCCTGGCGCAGCGTTTCACCAGCGGTGAACGGGTCCGCGAAGAATCCCTCATTGTGGAACGAATGCGCCGCCGGTGGCTGATACAGGCAGCATTCAAGGTTACTGAATACCAAGGCCGCGTCGGCGAACAGCGGCGCGACACGGGCGAACGGCACCGCCGGATCATCGACGTTCATCAGATTGACGTCGCCGGTCAGGATGATTTGCACGGACATCGCGTCTCTCCCACTGCGTGCCCCACTGCGCGCAACGTAGGTGGCAGCGCGCGCATTGCCAACCGGCGGCGGCGCATCGCAGTCTGGCCGGGCGACACTGGACGGGGGGATGGATGGATCAGCCGGAACGCGCGACCGGCCCGCTTGCCGGCATTCGGGTGATCGACGTCACCACCGTCGTGCTCGGTCCGTATGCGACACAGACGCTGGGCGACCTGGGGGCTGATGTCATCAAGATCGAAACGAAGGACGGCGATAGCACGCGTCATATCGGTCCCAGCCGCAACGAGGGCATGGCAGCCTACTTCGCCACACTGAACCGCAACAAACGCAGTGTCGTGCTGGACCTGAAGCAGCCCGCCGCGCGGCAGGCGCTGCTGCGGCTGGTCGAAACCGCCGATGTGTTCGCGCACAACATGCGCGGCGGCGCGGCGAAGCGGCTCGGCCTGGACTATGCCAGCCTGGCCGCGCGCAACCCGCGGCTGGTGTATGCGTCGGCTTCGGGCTTTCGCAAGGACAGCAGCGCGGCCGACAATCCGGCGTTCGACGACCTGATCCAGGGCATGTCGGGGGCGGCGTTCCTGAACGCCGGGCCTGACGGTGCGCCACGCTACGTCCCGACCGTACTGGTGGACAAGCTGACCGGGCTGATGCTGGCCTCGATGATCGGCATGGCGCTGTTCCATCGCGAGCGCACCGGTGTCGGACAGGAAGTGCGCGTGCCAATGATGGAGACGATGGTCGGCTTCCTGCTGGTCGAGCATTTCTGGTCCGGCGTGTTCGGCGAGCCTGAAAAGGGCCTCGGCTATCCGCGCATGCTGACCCCGCACCGCAAGCCCTATGCGACGCGGGACGGCTACATCTCGGTGATCGCCCTCACCAATGCGCACTGGGGCAAGCTGTTCGCGGCGATGGGGCGCGCGGCGCTGATCGAGGACCCGCGTTTCTGTTCGATCGCGGCACGGTCAGAGCACGTGGATGCGTTGTACGCGACGCTGACGGAAGGGATGCAGTTGCGCACCACCGCGGAATGGCTGGACATCCTGCGCGCCGCCGACATTCCGTGCGGTGCGGCCAACACGCTGGCCGACCTGATGTCCAACGCCTATCTGCGGGAAACCGGATTCTTCAAGGAGATGCAGCATCCGGTGGATGGCCGGGTGGTGGTGCCGGCGATTGCGCCTGAGTTTTCGGCCAGCCCGCCGAGCGTGCGGCGGTTATGGCCGACGCTGGGGCAGCACACCGAGGAGGTGCTGCGGCAGGCTGGGTTCAGCGCGGCGGAGATTGCCGCAGTGACTGAGGTTGAGTGACGATCAATTTGATACCGGATTGATAGGCGGGTCATGCGCCGGCGAGAAAACCTACTCCCCCTCCCCTTGAGGGAGGGGGGCGGGGGGAGGGGTTGGTGCCAGGGTCGCGCTGAAGCATCGTGCCGCGAGGACCCCTCCCCCCAACCCCCTCCCTCAAGGGGAGGAGGGGGAGAAGTCATCCCCCGCCAACCCGCAATGAGGCAGACGCGCCCGTCGGCGGATGCGCCAGGATCGCCGCCTCATTCACCTCCGCCCCCCAGCCCGGCCCGGTCGGGATCAACAGATCACCGGCCTCGATCACCGGCGGTTGCGTTACCAGATCGTCCTTCCACGGCACATCCTCGATATCGATTTCCATGATGCGGAAATTCGGCACCGCCGCACAGAAATGCGCGCTAATCAGCGACGCAAGATGGCCGTTGAAGTTGTGCGGCGCCACGTTCACCTCGTAGGCATCCGCCATCGCCGCGATCTTCATCAACTCCAAGATGCCGTTCCACGCCACGTCGATGATCGCCACGTCGACCGATTGCTGCTCCAGGAACGGCCGGAACTGCCGCCGCCCATACAGCGACTCCAACGACGCGACGCGGGTGCGCGAACTCCGTCGGATCAGCGCCAGCGCGGCGGGATCGTAGCTGTCGATCTCCACCCAGGTCAGGTCGAACGGTTCCAGCGCCTGGGCCAGGCGGATATAGCCCTCGGTCTTGAAGTTGAAGTTCAGATCGACGTGCAGCCCCATGCGCGGCCCGGCACCGGCGCGGAACGCCGTCATCTGGTCGACCAGTCCACGCACCAGGTCGCCATCGATGTTCAGTTCCGGCCCGGCCGGTTCCCACATGAAACCCGGCATGTGCAGCCGTGGTGTCGGTCCATCGAAGCGGAAGACGTTGGTCTTCAGCCCTTTGAAGCCGCGCCGCGCCACCTCCTGGCCCATGCGCTCGACATCGGCGAGGGAGCGGATCGGCGCGCAGCCAGTCATCGCCTGGAACCGATCGCCGTTGCCGACACGATACGTACCGCAATGCGACCAATAGAGCGGGATGCGCTGACGCACCGGCCCGCCCAGCATCTCGTACACCGGCACGCCGAGCGCCTTGGCCTTAAGGTCCACCAGCGCGTTCTCGATCGCCGCGATGGCCTGCTGGTTGACACCCCCCGGCGCCTGACGCGTCACCGCGTACAGCCGCGCGCTGTGCCGTTCCACCGGGCGCGGGTCATCGCCGATCAGCAGCGCGCCAAGCTGGTGGATCACGCCGGTCAGACCGCCGGAGCCATAACCCTCCATGTATTCCGACCAGCCGACCAACCCGTCGTCGGTGGTGATCTTCAGGAACGAGAAGTTGCGCCAGCCGGCGTTGCAGTGCAGATTCTCGATTGTTGCGATGCGCACGACGTGCCTCCTGTTTTTTCTCGCGCGATGCTAAAGCGGCGGCGTCCCGCTTCCAAGGAAGGCTGCCGATGCGTCTGCTGTTCCGTCTCGTGCTCTCTGTGTCGCTGCTGGCCATGCCCGGCGCCTCGTTTGCGCGCACCATCGCCGCCACATTGGCGATCTCGCGCATGGACTTGCCCTGGTGGCGTCAGCGCTTCGACGCAAAGCAGGCCGAGTTGCGTGTGGCCCACCCAAGGCTGATCTTCCTCGGCAATTCCATCACGCAGGACTGGGAGCGTCACGGACCGCCGGACTGGGCCGATTTCGCACCGGTCTGGCAACGCTTCTACGGGGATCGTGACGCGATCAACCTCGGCTTCCTCGGCGATACCACCGCCAGCCTGATCTGGCGCATCCGCAACGGCGAGGTGGACGGCATCTCACCAAAGGTCGCGGTGGTGCTGATCGGCGCCAACAATCTCGGCCGCGTGCACTGGTCGGCCGAGGACACGGTTGCCGGGATCGATACGATCATCACCGAACTGCATCGCCGCCTGCCGCACACCAAGGTGCTGCTGCTCGGTGTGCTGCCGTCGGATCGATCCACCTGGGCCACCGAAACCACCCTGGCGATCAACCGGATGTTGGCTGCGAAATATGCCGGCGACAGCGCGGTGACCTTCCTGAATCTTGATCATGTGTTCCTGCGCGACGGTAAGCTGGACCGCTCGCTGTTCTACGATCCGCTGCTCACCCCGCCGGACCCGCCGCTGCATCCCACCGCGCAGGGTCAGGCGCAGATGGCCGCGGCGATGGAGCCGACGTTGGCGGCGCTGCTGGGCGACCGCAACCATCTGGTGCCGCCGTAGGGCGGAAAGCCTTGCTCTCGGACTTGTTCCTGGACAAGCTCATTCTGACACAACACCGAAGAGAAAGGCGCTTCCCCCCGGAACAAGTCCGGGGCGAGGCTTTTCCGCCCTACATGTTGTCAGGCTAGAGCTTCGGCCAGCAACTCCAGCGCGCGGCGCGAGAACACCCGCATGTTTGCCACCCGATCCGCGCTGCCCGTCTCGAGCGTGATTGCCCGCGTCGTGGGACCTGCCAACGCGATGCAGGTGTGTCCCGCGGCGTCGCCGTAACGATTGCCGGTGGGCCCGGTCGCGCCGGTCTCGCCCAGACCCCAGGTCGCATCCAACCGCCCCCGCACCGTTTCGGCGAGCAGCGACGCATAGGGTTCCGTCGACGCACGCTGCACCGGCGTGGGCATAGGATCCGGAATCTCCAGCAACCCCCAGCGCGCCTGACGTGTGTAGATCACGCCGCCGCCTCGGAAATAGACGCTGGCGCCGCCGATCGACAGCAGCGCCGCCGAGATCAGGCCGCCGGTTGAGGACTCCGCGATCGCGATCGTTTCCCCGCGCGCCTTCAGCCGCGCGCCGATCGTCTCCGCCAGAGGCAACAGGTCTTGCATGTCACATTCCCCCTATCAACCGCGGCGCGACGGTTTCGCAGTGCCATGATCGCCGACCGGCCACCTGCACTGCAAGCCGCGGCCGTTCCCGGTTCAACCGATCTACCGTTACACTAATCAAACGACTGCACGTCGCCGCACGCGGCGCCGAGCCACCTGCCGTGCAGATCCTGCTTGATCGCCAGACTGCTTGCGCCAACTCCCGCATGCATATCGACATCGCCCGCAACCGTCGCGCGATCCAGGACCCGCAGGTGGACGACGCCACTCATTGCGTCATACCCGCTGCAGTCCACCTGCATGTCGAGGCCGGTCGGCGAGCTCGACCGGATGGTCCGCTGGCAGTGCTTGCCGCCCACCCGGTTGAGATCCAGCCCTTGCCGCAGTTGCTCCGGGGTCACGCAGAACTGCATCTTGTGCGGCAGGCTAGCCTGCGTGATGACCGCCAACAGCATTGCCGTTGCGATCGCGCGCTGCTCGGGTGGCAGCTTCTCCAGCGCCTCCGCCGGAATCTGCGGCATGCCGGAGGCCGATCCGGAGGTCTGGATCTCCCAAAGCCCCGGCTTCACATCCAGCGATTGGGTGGCTGCGAGGCAGGCCGCGGACATCGCAACAACCACGCCGCCCACGTAACAAAAACCTCGTATCCTGGCGCCGCGGTCATGCCAAGCCATGCGTGCTCTCCATATTCATTGCGCGCCACCCATGGCGAGAATGTCCTCGATCACGCGCTGCGTCGCCAGTGCTTCCTCGCCCGGGATCGCCGGCTCGCGCCCGGCCTCGATCGCGTCCAGGAAGTCCGCCAGCACTGCCTTGTGCGGCTCGTGCGAGAAGCCCATCAGGTTGGCGCCGCTGCCGGACCCGCCATCGTCGGTCAGGATTTCCTCGCGCCCATCCAGCCAGGCCACACGCAGGTTGCCGCGCGTCAGGGACGCGGTGCCGAGCAGGCCGATGATCTGCACCAATTCCGCGCCGCCGGGATACGCCGCCACCGTCCCCGTAATGGTGCCCGGCGCACCGTTGCCAAGCCGGACCAGTGCCGCCGCGTAATCCTCGGTCTCCATGCGGTGCAGCGCGGTCGTCGCAACCTGCGCAGCTTCGACGCGGGAGACGCCGACGAACCAGCGGAACAGATCCAGGACATGGATCGCCTGCGTGATCAGCAGGCCGCCGCCGTCGCGTTCGCGCGTGCCGCGGCCGGGCTCGTCGTAATAGGCCTGCGAGCGCCACCAGGGCACCGACATCGACGCCGCCTGGATCGGCCCCAGTTCTCCCGCGTCGAGGATCCGTTTCAGTCGCTGGCTGCCCGGCCGAAAGCGCATCTGCAACATGATGCCCAGCCACCGGCCGGCGCGCCGACCCGCCGCGATCAATTGTTCGCCGCGCGCGACGGTGGTTTCCAGCGGTTTCTCGCACAGGACGTGTTTGCCGGCGGCGAAGGCTGCCTGCGCGATCGGCAGGTGCGCGTTGGCGGGTGCCAGGATCATCACGGCATCGACCGCGGGGTCCTGGATCGCGCGCGCGATATCGGTGGTGACGGGGAAGTTGTAACGATCGACGGTGGCCTGCGTGCGTGCTTCGGATCGCGCGGCGGCCCAGACCACACGCGCGCGGTCCTTCAGGTCCAGCAGGCTCTTCGCATGCGGTTCCAGCGCGTTGCCCAGGCCGATGACGGCGATGCCGATCATGCTGCGCGCTCCGCGACGCGGGTCATGCTGCGCGCTCCGCGACGCGGATCATGCCGCGTGTTCCGCAACGAATCGTGTGGCGCGGGCCTGCGCCTCCAGCGCCAGGCGGCAGACGGTGAACACGTGCGACTGGGGCACCGCTGTCGTCGTGCGGTTGGTGATATCGCTGACAAAATCATGGAAATAGCTGATCGGTTCGTCGCCGCAGGGAATATGCCGCGTGCCGGTCCGGTCCACCAGGAAGACATGATCCTCGCCTTCGCGCCCGGCGATATCGACGTTCTTGCGCACCTCGATGGTGCCCTGCGTGCCCAGCACGAACAGCCGCCCGTCGCCCCAGGTCGGCAGGCCGTCGGCGGTGAACCAGTCTATGCGGGCGTAGCCACGCACCGATGGGGTTTGCAGAGTCATTTCGGCGAAATCCTCGAACCCCGTCGGCTCGGTGCCGAAACAACCTATCGTGCTACTGACGATCGTTGCGTCTTCGGCGCCGGCGAAGGCCAGGAACTGATCGATCTGGTGGCAGCCGATATCGTTGATGATGCCGCCATAGGCCGGCTTGTCGAAGAACCACGACGGCCGCAACGCGCGGTTCAGCCGGTGCGGGCCCAGACCCACCGTCTGCACCACCCGCCCGATGGCGCCGGCGCGCACCAGGTCCCACGCCTTGCGCGCCGACGGCTTGGTAAATCGTTCCGAAAAGCAGACCGTCCAGATGCGCCCGGTCTCCTGCACCGCGCGCCGCACGGCGGTGAGTTGCTCGGTCGTCGTGACGCCCGGCTTGTCGCACAGCACGTCCTTGCCGCGCCGCATCGCCGCGATCGCCAGGTCGGCCCGGTCGCGCGGCACCGCGGACAGCACGATGAAGTCGATCGACGGATCGTCCAGCAACCGCTCGCGCGGCACCGCCGGCACGTGGGGAAAGCGCTTCCGGAAGCCGGCCAGAACGCGCGGGTCGGTGGTGTCGGGATCGTGGCCGACGCAGTCCTGGCCGGCGGCCAGCAGGCCTTCGGTCAGGTCGTAGACGTGGCGATGATCCAGCCCGATCGCGGCGAAGCGTGCCATGCGTATCTCCCTTCCGCGGAAAACTCGCACCATCTTGGCCGCCTCGCAACCAAGGTCCACACTGCCGCCACCAACATCAACCCCTGGAGGAGAAAGAACCATGGCCGATCGCGTCGCCGTCATCACCGGAGCAGGCAGTGGCATTGGCAGGGCGTCGGCGCTGGCGCTGATGGCGGGGGGCTGGTCGGTGGCGCTGGCTGGCCGGCGCAAGGAAGCGTTGGAGGAAACCGCCGGCATGGCGACCGGCGGGCGATCGCTGGCGGTGCCGACCGACGTGATCGAGCCGGACCAGGTTGCCGCGCTGTTCGCCGCGGTTGGCGAAAAATTCGGCCGTGTCGACATGCTGTTCAACAACGCCGGCGGCAATGTTCCCAGCACGAACTTTGGTGATTTCACCTGGGAAATGTGGACCAAGGTGGTCGCGGTGAACCTGAACGCGATGTTCCTGTGCGCCAACGCCGCGTTTCGCATGATGCGTGACCAGACGCCGCAGGGCGGACGGATTATCAATAACGGATCGATTTCCGCACATGTGCCTCGGCCGGGGTCGGCGGCTTATACGACGACCAAGCACGCGGTAACCGGGCTGACGAGGTCGATCGCGCTGGATGGGCGGCAGTATGATATCTGCAGCGGCCAGATCGATATCGGGAACGCGGCGACGCCAATGACCGCGCGGTCTACCAACGGGCAGATGCAGCCTTATGGGCAGATGGCGGTGGAGGCGCGGATGGATGTGAACCATGTTGGCGCGCAAGTGGCGTTCATGGCGAATTTGCCGCTGGAGTCGAACGTGCAGTTTGTTACGATCATGGCAACGAAGATGCCGTTTATCGGCCGGGGGTAAGGTGGGGTTTTTGCTCCCCCTCCCCTTGAGGGAGGGGGTTGGGGGGGGAGGGGTTGGTGCCAGGGTCGCACCGAAGCCTCGTGCGCGCCGACCCCTCCCCCCAACCCCCTCCCTCAAGGGGAGGGGGAGTAGAAGGACCTCACCCCAGCAAATCAATCCTCGCGCGTCGTTCTTCCACCGCATCCAACATCGAGTGCATCGCCAACCCTGGCAGCCGGCTTAACAGCCCGCGCTTGCGTGGGCGGAACACGTGGGGTTTTGCGCGCTTGCCGCCCAACTCGCGCACCAGTCCATCCAAATCAGCGAACCCGTCGATCAGCCCACGCTCCAACGCGTGCTCGCCGAGCATGAAGCTGCCGTCGAACACCGTATTCTCATCCACCGGCAGCTTCCCGGCGCGCCGCGTCCGCACCCAGTCCTTGAAGCGCAGATGCAGATCGTCCAGCAGGGCCTGGATGAACACCGCGTCCTCCGGCCGCTCCGGGCTGAACGGATCGAGCCGCGCTTTGTTTGTCCCGGCGGTATACATCCGCCGCTCCACGCCCACACGCGCGATCAGGTCAGTCAGGCCGAAGCTGCCGCCGCGCACGCCGATCGAGCCGACGATGCTCATCGGATTGGCATGGATCACATCCGCGGCGCAGGCCAGCCAGTAGCCGCCCGAGGCACCGACTTCCTGGATCACTGCGTGCACCTTGACTTTTGCCTCATCGGCCCGGCGGCGGATGCGCGCGGCGATCAGGTCGGACTGCACCGGTGATCCGCCGGGGCTGTCGATGTCCAGGATCACCGGCGCCCCGCGCGCCTGATGAAACGCCCGGTCGATCAATTCGCCGTGGCTGGCGATGTTCAGCGTGCCGGGGCGTCCCGCCAGCAGCCCGTGCAACTCGATCACGCCGATGCGCGGCGCCTGCCAGAACTTCAGCTTGAAGCGCATCGGGCTACGCCGCGACGCCGGCGAGGCGGTTCATCTCCAGCCAGCTTGCGCGATAGGCTGCATCGCCGGGTGGTGATGCGGCGTCGATCTCCGCCATCCAGCGATCCTCGACCGCGATCGATTCCGCCCAGAACACGGCAACAATTTCCGCCCGGTCGGCGGCATCGCCGCCCGCCAGGACATCGGCAACGCGCGTGTAAAAATCCGCCTCCAGCGCGTCGCGTTCGTCTCGGATGGCCGCGAGATGGATCGGGAAATCGCCCAGCATGGCGCGATGCAGCCGTTCGTGCCGCCACCACAAGGTACGTGGATCGAAATGATCGGTCGGCCGCGGCCCGTGCGCCGGCGGTGGCGCATCGGCGAACACCGGCTTGAAGATCGAGATGCACGGCGCCGCCGTCCCGGTGACCCAGTGCACCGCGCGCTCGGCGTGCAGTTCGGAGACCAGGGAGTTGACGGTCTGCCCGCCGCGCTCGCCGTCGGCTGCGTGCATGCAGATGGTGCGCGTGGTGGTGTGCTGCGGATGCCAGTCCGGATCCGTTTCGGCCATGGCGCCGTGATCGCGCAGGATCGCCATCATGTCCAGGGCCGTCAGGCGCCCGCGGCGACGTTGCAGCAACGTGGAGGAGCGGACGCAGCGCGCGCGGCCCTGGCTGATCGTGTCGCGCTGCGCGTCGGCGATTATCGTTGCATAATCTATTGTTACGTGGCCGGAGGCGTGGCCCGGCGCGGCGTCGTTGCGCCATCCGGCGTCGCGGATGTGCGCGTCCAGCCCGGCGCTGACGCGATCGGCGTCGCGGCCGATGCTGTAGGCGTTGGAGATCGAGCGCACCCCCGTCACGCGCTGCACCAGCCAATGCCGGCGCATGGTTTCTACCACGTACGCCTGGTGCGGATCGGCAACGATGAAGCTGTTGTGGTAGAACCGCGACGCCAGGTGACCGCAACTGCCACCTTGGCCGTGCTGCTCGAGCAGGGTGGTGATGACCTCGACGGCTTCAGCCGCGGTCGCCGCGCGCTCCAGCGCCAGGCGCAGCAGGTCCATGCCGGTCAGCGCCGGTTGTTCCTGGGGCGGGGTGCGGGCGTGCACCGCCTCGTTGCCGATGACGACGCCGTGCTCGTTGGCACCCATCTCGGCGCCCCACATCCAGAACGGCCGGCACAGCAGGGCGGCGTGCGTGCGCCGCGCCTGGGGAATGGTGATGTAGGTGCAGGTGAGCTCGGCGCCGGGCTTGTGGTCAGCGCCTGGGGTGAACTCGACGGACTGCGCTTCGTTGCGCTCGCGGTCGCTGTTCTTGCCGAACAGGGCGACGCGGCTGGCGGTCGCGTCGGGTAGGGCAACGATGGTGTCGCACATGGGCGCCTCTTGCTTTACTGTGCGTTGTCACCCGGCCGCGGCATTCGCCGAAGCCGACGGCGACGCGGCGGGGGCGGGATTGTGCGCGCGGACGGCCGTGCCGTCACGGTGCTGGCCGTCCGCGCACCGATGGCGAGGCGCAGGTTTACCACAAGGAGGAGATCGCCATATGGAAACGCACATCCGTTGCATCATGCTTCTCGCGATGGCCCTGACCGCCGCGCTGGGGTCTCAACCGGCGGCGGCACAGCAAACGATGGATTTCAACCAGACGGAGCTGATTCGAAGCCTGCTGCCGACTGTGGTTAACATCGTCTCAACCGTGCCGGCCAGCAGCGGCGCCGGCGCCGTGGCTACGCCCCAGACATTGAACGGGTCGGGCTTTGTCATCGACCCAAGCGGGCTGATCGCAACCAACGACCACGTGATTCACGGTGCCTACCAGCTGCAGGTGACGTTCTCCGACGGCCAGACCGTGCCAGCCAAATTGGTGGCCACGGCGTCGACCATCGACATTGCGGTTATCAAGGTGGAAACACCGCACGCGCTGGTTGCGGTGCGCTGGGGCGACAGCAACAAGTTGCAGATTGGTGACCCGGTGATCGCAATCGGAAACGCGCTCGGCCTGGGCATGGCGGTCAGTTCCGGTGTTGTCAGCGCGCTCAACCGGAACATCAACGCGTCACCGTTCGACGATTACATCCAGACTGACGCTTCAATCAACCACGGCAACTCCGGTGGCCCGCTGTTCAACCGGGCGGGTGAGGTGATCGGCATGGACACCGCCCTCATCTCGCCAACATCCGGCTCGGTCGGCCTCGGTTTCGCCCAACCATCGGCGGATGTGAAGTTTGTGACCGAACGGCTGATCCGTGACGGCTGGCCGAGGCCCGGATGGGTGGGCGGCACCGTGGAGGACGTGACGCCGGAACTCGCCCAGGCGCTGGGCTTGCCGGCGCCGAAGGGCTTGATCATCACGTCGCTGGCCGAGGATGGTCCAGCCGCCGCCGCCGGCCTGCAGGTCGGCGACGTCGTGTTGCGTTTCGGAGATCGTACGCCGCGGGATGCGCGTGAGTTGAAGCGCTTCGTCGCCGTATCGACTGTCGGTCAGACCGTACCCGTTACCGTGCTGCATGATGGGCAGGAGCGTATCGTTCCGGTCACAATCAAGCTGTGGCCCGAGACGGCGGCGGAGATCAAGGCCGCCTCCAGTCAGGCCGCGGCGCCCACCGTAACCATCCCCGCCGATCTCGGGCTGAGCCTTAGTGCCATCACCGCTGACGTCCGAGCCAAATACCGGCTGGACGTTGCGCAGGCTGGTGTGGTGATCAACGGAATCGCGGCCGGCACCGACGCGGCGACGCGCGGCTTGTCGGCCGGTGATGTCATTCTGCGCATGCAGAATGAACCGGTGCAAACGCCACAGCAGGTGCAGGCGGCAATCGATGCCGCACGCGCGCAGCACCCGCCATATGTGGCTGCCCTTGTTCTGCAAAGGGCCCGGGACACACCCACGCCGGTCTGGATCGCGCTCCGCGTTAGCCAGCCGTAGCACGCATTTCTCACACGCTCGCGGGCGCCGGCTTGGTCGTTGCTGCGACAAGAGGCTGGTCGAAGAAGACTCTCCCCCTCCCCTTGAGGGCTTGGGGCGCGAAGCGGACCAAGGTTGAGGGGAGGGGGCGGCGCGCAAAAATCTTTCGGAGTGACCCTGGCACCAACCCCTCCCCCCAACCTTGGTCCGCTTCGCGCCCCAAGCCCTCAAGGGGAGGGGGAGAGTCTTCCCCGATCCAGGCTTAAGACACCGGCCCAGGCAATTTGTGCCCGGGCGATCTGCTGTTAGCATCGTCCAAAACCAAGGTAACAGGAATGCGCAAATTCTTTGGGCCGGCGGGTTCGGTCAGCCGCCTCACGATCGAGAGTCAAGCCCTGAAAAGCAACCTATTGGGCGATCCAACGGCACGCGCCGTCGACGTGTACGTGCCCGCCGGACATGACGGAGCAGGGTTACCCCTGCTGGTCGATCTTGTCGGCTTCACCAGCAGCGGATTGTCGCACACCAATTGGGTTGGCTTCCGCGAGAACATGCCGGAACGCCTCGACCGGCTGATCGGCGAAGGGCGCCTGGCTCCTGTTGTCGTTGCCTTTCCGGATTGCTTCACCAGGCTTGGCGGCAACCAATACATCAACTCCGCAGCCATGGGCGCCTGGGAAGATTTCCTGCTTTCCGAGATGCTGCCGGCGATCGAACAGCGTTTCCGGTGTGGTGGCACAGGCCGCCGCGGCGTGTTCGGCAAGAGTTCGGGCGGCTATGGTGCGATCACACATGCGCTGCGCCACTCCGACGTCTGGTCGGCCGCGGCGTGCCATTCCGGCGATATGGGCTTCGAGTTGTGCTATCTGCCTGACATGCCGGCGGTGCTTCGTGCCCTCGCGGATAACGAAAACTCCATTGAACGGTGGTGGCGGAAGCTTGAGGGCGGCAACAAGCGTCCTGACGGCGCCTTCAAGGTCTTCAACGTCCTGGCGATGGCGGCCAGCTACGATCCCGATCCCACGCAGTTCCTTGGGATGCGGCTGCCGGTCACGTTCGACACCTGCGAGATCATTGAGGAACGCTGGGCCAATTGGCTGCGGCAAGACCCGGTGGTCGCGATCGAGACTTTGGCGGGCAACCTCGGCCGGCTGAAGGCGCTCTATATCGATTGCGGGGAGAAGGATCAGTTCAATCTGCTGTACGGCGCGCGTAGGTTCGTTCGGCGGCTGAATGAACTCGGTGTTGCACACCGCTATGACGAGTTCCCCGACAGTCATACCGACGTCGACTACCGGATGGATGAGAGCTTGCCGTTTTTGGCGCGGGCGCTGATGGCTTGATGTACACTCCCGCGGTCGCGGGTTCGGTGCGCGGGGGCAGGCCCTCACCCGGATCGCTGCGCGATCCGACCTCTCCCGCTTGCGGGAGAGGTAAGTGAAAAAAGGCGGCTTGCGATGCCGCTTGCCGGCGGGATGGGCTATACGAAGCCGGACCGATTGGCGCCACCGCCACCACGCAGGGAGCATCGCCCATGGCTGAAGCTGCGAACCTGCTCCGCCACCAGACCTCGCCGTATCTGCTGCAGCACGCCGAGAACCCGGTGCACTGGCGGCCCTGGGGCGCGGCGCCCTGGCCGAGGCGCGCGGACGCCGACAAGCCGATCCTGCTGTCGATCGGCTATGCCGCGTGCCACTGGTGCCACGTCATGGCGCACGAATCGTTCGAGGACCCCGACACCGCCGCGCTGATGAACACGCTGTTCGTCAACATCAAGGTCGATCGCGAGGAACGCCCCGACATCGACCATCTGTACATGTCCGCCCTGCATGGCCTGGGCGAGCAGGGCGGCTGGCCGCTGACCATGTTCCTCGCGCCCGATGGCGCGCCATTCTGGGGCGGCACGTATTTCCCGCCGACGCCGCGCTGGGGCCGCCCGTCTTTCCAACAGGTGCTGCAAGGCGTTGCCGGCGCCTGGCGGGACCGCGACACGATGGTGACGCAGAACACCGGCGCGCTGCGGCGGATGCTGGAGCGGCAGTCCGCGGTGGACGCCGGCGACCTGCCGACACCGACGCACCTGGACGCGGTCGGGCGTCGCGTTGTTGCGCATCACCGATCCGGACCAGGGCGGCATCAAGGGCGCGCCGAAATTCCCCAACCCGCCGATTTTTCGGTTTCTGTGGCAGAACGCTTTTCGCACTGGTGCGCCCGAGGGGCAGGAGGCGCTGCACCTGCTGCTGCTGCGGATGTCGCAAGGCGGGATCTACGACCATCTTGGCGGCGGCTATGCGCGTTACGCGACCGATGCGGTGTGGCTGGTGCCGCATTTCGAGAAGATGCTGTACGACAACGCGCAGATCCTGGAACTGCTGGCGTTCGCGCAGGCGCATCGGCCCGACCCGCTGTATGCCGCGCGCGCCACCGAGACTGTCGGCTGGATGGTCCGCGACATGACCGCGGCCGAGGTCGATGGACGCGCCGCGTTCGCCGCGTCCGAAGACGCCGACAGCGAGGGCGAGGAGGGGCGGTTCTACGTCTGGACCGAGGCCGAGGTCGACGCGCTGCTGGGCGCCGACGCGGCTGCCTTCAAGCGTGCCTATGACGTGACGCCGGAGGGCAATTGGGAAGGCCACACCATCCTGCGTCGTGTCACGTGCGGCCGGATCGGCGGCGGACGAAGCGGTCCTCGCCCGCTGTCGCGATGTGCTGTTCGCCGTGCGCGCGAGGCGCATCAGGCCCGGGCGCGACGACAAGGTGCTGGCCGACTGGAACGGGTTGGCGATTGCCGCGCTGGTGCGCGCCGCCGCGGTGTTCGGCCAGCCGGAGTGGCTGGCACGCGCCGGCAGGTCGCGTATGACTTCATCCTGGCCAACATGGCCGTCCCGGACGGCCGCGCGCAGCACGCCTGGCGGCTCGGGCGTGTGACCGCCGCGGGGTTGCTGGACGATCAGGCCTCGATGGCTCGGGCTGCGTTGGCGCTGTACGAGGCTACCGGCGCGGCGCGGCATCTGGCCGATGCGGTGCGATTCGCCGATGCGGCGCTGGCGTTCTTCGCTGACGGGCAGGGGGGATTTTATACCAGTGCGTCGGATGCGACCGATGTGCCGCTGGCCCGGCCGCGCACCGCGCATGACAATGCTACGCCGGCGGCGAACGGCTTGCTGGCGGAGGTGTTCGCGCGGCTGTGGCATCTGACCGGGGAGGCGGCCTGGCGTGGGCACGCCGAGGCGCTGCTGCGGGCGTTCATGGGGAACGCGGATCATCTGGCGCAAATGCCAACGTTGCTGGCGGCGGCGGATTTGTTGGAGGCGGGAGCGACGGTGGTGGTGGTGGGTCGTTACGCCTCCCCCTCCCCTTGAGGGAGGGGGCCGGGGGGAGGGGTTGGTGCCCGGGTCGCACCGAAGCCTCGTGCGCTCCAACCCCTCCCCCCAACCCCCTCCCTCAAGGGGAGGGGGAGAAGGGTCCCGTCCCGCAGCCCACCTCCTCACCACCGCCCTCGCCGCACCCGACCCGGCGACCGTTGTGCTGCAAACCCACGCAACCGACACCCTGCCGCCCAGCCATCCCGCCTATGGCAAAACCGCAGCACCCGCCGCCTACCTGTGCCGCAACAATGTCTGTTCGCTGCCAGTTGCGGACCCGGCCGTATTGGCGGAGATGTTGCATGCCAGGGCCCGGCCCAACTGACACCGGCCCAACTGACATTCGCACCAGGAGCAGACGCATGAAGCGCAGGGATTTTCTCAAGACAGGCGCCGCGGTGGCCAGTGTCGGCAGCCTAAGCGCGCCGGCGATCGCGCAGTCGGCGGCGAAAACGCTGCGCTTCGTACCGCAGGCCAACCTGGCCAATCCCGACCCGATCTGGACCACCGCCACCGTCGCGATCAATCACGGCTACATGGTGTGGGACACGCTGTACGGCATCGACAACGCCGGCGTCGGCCAGCCGCAGATGCTCGCCGGGCACGAGGTGTCCGACGACAAGCTGACCTGGACGTTTACCTTGCGCGACGGGCTGCTGTTCCACGACAACGCGCCGGTGCGTGGCATCGACTGCGTCACCTCGATCGCACGCTGGTCGAAGCGCGACCCGTTCGGCCAGCAACTTGCGCTGCAAACCAATGAGATGAAGGCGCTCGACGACAAGAAATTCACCATTCGGCTGAAGCGGCCGTTCCCGCTGATGACCTACGCGCTCGGCGCCGACGGCTGCTTCATCATGCCGGAGCGCATCTCGTCCACCGACGCATTCAAGCAGATCAGCGAATATGTCGGCAGCGGACCGTTCAAGTTCCTGAAGGACGAATGGGTTTCCGGCGCCAAGGCGGCGTGGGCGAAGTTCGACAAATACAACCCGCGGTCGGAAAAGCCGGAGTTCTTCTCCGGCGGCAAGCACGTCTACGTGGATCGCGTGGAGTGGCAGGTGATCCCCGATCCGGCGACCGCCGCGGCGGCGCTGCAAAGCGGTGAGGTCGATTGGGTGGAATGGCCGCTAATCGATCTGCTCCCGATGCTGAAGAAGGCGCCCGGCGTGGTCATTGCGATCAACGATCCGCTCGGCGTGCTGGGCATCATCCGCTTCAACCAGCTCTACCCGCCGTTCGACAATCCCAAGCTGCGGCAGGCGCTGTTCCCGGCGATCGACCAGAAGGAGTTCATGGACGCGGTGGCCGGCGAGCAGAGCGATCTGGTGAAGACCGGGGTCGGCTACTTCACGCTCGGCACGCCGATGGCGAGCACAGCGGGGATGGAGGCGCTGACCGGGCCTAGCGAGCATCGAGAAGGCGAAGCAGCTTGTCGCCGAGAGCGGCTACAAAGGCGAGAAGATCGTGCTGATGGCGCCGACTGACCAGCCGGCGATCCTGGCGGTCTGCCAGGTGGCGAATGCGATGTTCCAGAAGATCGGCCTGAACATGGACTACCAGTCGTTGGACTGGGGCACGCTGGTCACCCGCCGCGCCAGCAAGGAGCCGCCGGACAAGGGTGGGTGGAACGTGTTTTGCACCTCCTGGACCGGGCTGACGGTAGCCAACCCCGGCGGACATTTCCCGCTGCGTGGCAACGGCGCCAACGCCTGGTTCGGCTGGCCGACGGACCCGAAGATGGAGGAGCTGCGCGCGGCCTGGTTCGACGCGCCCGACACCGCGGCGCAGAAGAAGATCTGCGAGCAGATCCAGCTTACCGCGTTCCAGGACGTGCCGTTCATCCCGATCGGGCAATGGTTTCAGCCGACCGGCTACCGAACGAACGTCACTGACATCATCAAGTGCCCGAACATCCTGTTCTGGAACGTCAAGAAGGCCTGACGGATCATACCAGGCGCCCGAATGATCGACCCTTCGGTGCTGCCCTCGCCCGTCATGCCGGCGAAGGCCGGCCGGATCCACGACTTGCCTTTGTTGCGGCAAAGGAAGAACCCATGCCGGTGGCAGTGGCGACCGGGCGCTGGATCGGGTTCGGTATGCCTCCCACACCACACGGGAGCAACCGATGCGTATCGAGACCCGACCGCAAGACCACCCGACCGCCACCGCGGCGGAGGCTGCCACACTGCTGGTGTCGTTTGAACTGAGCCAGAGCAAGTGGGTGCTGACCATCCGCGCGCCGGGCAGCGCGAAGCTGTCGCGCTTCACGGTTCCGGCGCGTGACACAGAGAAGGTGCTGAGCCTGTTGACGACGCAGCGCGAGCAGGCGGAACGCCGAACCGGCCGTCCGGTGCGGATCGTGAGTATCTACGAGGCCGGGCTGGACGGGTTCTGGCTGCACCGCTGGCTGGAGACGCAGGGGGTCGAGAGCCACGTGGTGGACGCCGCCTCGATCCTCGGCCCGCAGCGCCGACGCAACGCCAAAACCGATCGGATCGATGGGGAGAAGTTGTTGCGCAGCCTGGCCGCCTGGCTGGGTGGTGAAGCGGGCGTGTGTTCGATGGTGGTGCCACCGAGTGTGGCGCAGGAAGATATCCGCCGCCTGTCGCGCGAACGCGGCCAGCTGGTGGCCGAGCGGACGAAGCTGAGCAACCGGGTCGGCGGACTGCTTGCCAACCAGGGGATTGCCGGGTTCAAGCCATTGAATAAGGCGGCACGGCAGGTGCTGCAGACGTTGCGCACGGGTGACGGACATGAACTGCCGCCACATCTGCGGACGACGATAGAGCGTATCTTGCAACGGCTTGAGTTGCTGTGCGAACAGATCAAGGCCGCGGAAGCGGAGCGTGACGCGCTGCTGCGTGCCGCGCGGGTGGCTGCGGCGCCAGATGGGACGCCGGACAGGGCGCCGGAGGCGGCAACAGCCGCATCGCCCGAAATGGCCGCCGCGCCGTTGCTGTTGCGGCTGCGCGGGATCGGACCGGAGTTTGCCACGGTGGTGCCACTGGAGTGTCTGAACAGGGAGTTCGATAACCGACGCCAGGTGGCGGCATTCGCCGGCATTGCGCCGACGCCTTGGGCCAGTGGCAGCACGGAGCGCGAACAGGGCATCTCCAAAGCCGGGAACCGGCGGTTGCGCGCGATCCTCATTGAGCTCGCCTGGTCGTGGCAGCGTCATCAGCCCGAATTCGACGCTGACACAGTGGTTCCACAAGCGGATCAAGGGTCAAAGCGGGCGGGTGAAGCGCATCGCCATCGTTGCGCTGGCACGCAAGCTGCTCATCGCGCTGTGGCGCTACGTGAAGCACGGCGTGGTGCCGCAAGGCGCCGTGCTGAAGGCCGCGTAAGCCAGGCGGCGACCGAAATGAACCGATGAAGGAACGCCGCGCCATGCAATGACAGATACAACGAGGTTCGGTCGGGCCTGATCAGCTCGCCGAAGTCCAGGGCACGGGATCGCATCCACGACGGGCTGAAACATGCCGTAGCTAAAGAATGATCCCGATTGCCCAGCCCGCTGCCCCAAGCATGGGGGTTTATGGTGCGGCCGCTGCGAGCGGCGACCGGATATGAGTTGATGTGGCGCGACGCCACATGGCCGACAGGGCTGGGACATGGATCTGGACGATCGGGCGGAGCGAACTCGCATGCAGGACCGATCGCTGCCGAACGACACGAACGAGTGTGCTTGGGTGACGGTGCCGGCCTCAAGTCCTGCGCTGCGCGCACCCGCAAGCGGGCTGCGGGACTTGACCCCGGCACCGTCACCCAAGCCGCGTGCAGTGATGCCGTTTAAGCACTCAATCGCAGCGATTGAACAAGGAACGCAAGGCGACGAGATGAGCGAATTTCCACTTGACGGAGGACACCTCATATGAGTCGTGGATGCCGGCCTTCGCCGGCATGACG
>CAWGZJ010000032.1:0-20381 GCA_963826975.1 uncultured Alphaproteobacteria bacterium
ACGCTTCAAAATCCCCATTTTGAAGAGGTCCCCCCCGCAAAACCCCAGTTGCCACAATTCGACGCGCTCTGGCAGGCTGCCGCCGGGCATCCGGCGGGGGCGACGTGACACACGAATCAGTGGGGGAGGGGAGGGGACGCGGAGAAAAAGCGCGCGCCATCAAGCGGTTGGCGCGCCGCGGCCGAATTCCGGCGCGGTCGGCCGGCGTGCCCGGCGACGGGTTTGCACCGGGCGCTGTCTCCCAGGTCCGGCACGTGGCTGGTGTCCGCCCCCGTGGCCCGGGCCGGCCGACGGCTATTGCGGCGGCGGCTCTCGTTCGGGCAAGTCAGCCAGGCCCGCAAGCAACGGCGGCAGGTCGCGGCTCATGTGCAGGACGCGGAGCACCAGCGGCGGCCTGCGCGCCGCATTGTAGACGATCAGATAGGGAAAATTGGCGATCCGCCAGAACCGATAGGGCGGGGGCGCAAGCTCCGGGCGCAGCCGGCCGAGCAGCGGACGCGCCACGATCCGCCGCATGCTGCGCATGGCGGCCTCGCGCAACCCGTCTGCGGCCGCCGCGTTCTCGCGCGCCAGCCAGGTCACCGCCTCGTAGAGATCGGCCTCCGCCGATGGCGCCAGAAAATCGGGAGTCACGCGCCCCGCTGGGCGGCTGCGCGGATCGCCTTGCGCATGCCGGCATCCACCTGGTCCAGCGACACGCATCCCACACGGTCAGCCTCGGCTTCGGCCGCCTGCAGGGACGCGACGAACCCGCGCCGTTCTTCCTCGAGGCGTTGGAGCAGGCCCACCCCGGTGCGCAGCAGCTCGTCCATGTCGCGATAGCGGCCGGCAGCGATCGCCTCGGTCGCGAAGCGTTCCAGCTCAGGGGGCAGGGTCACGTGGTCCATGGGATGAGTATAGGGCGCCCCCAGCCCACCGGAAAGGAGTCTGCCCATGGGTGATTTCCCCCCGCCGCCATTCCCGCGGATCCCGTGCACGGCGAGATTCTTCCCCCGGCCGCGCGGTCCCGCCCCGACACCCAAGCGGCCCGAGCGTTGGTCGGGCGCCTGGTGCGCGGGGGCGACATCTCGCCCGCGCTGCTGACCCTGGTCGACGGGCCATTGGCCGACGCGGTGTCGAAGGCCGCCGACTATGCCGGCAAATCGATCGCGCCTGGGACAGTCGCCACCTACAAAGGCGACTGGGCCGATTTTTGCCAGTGGGCGCGGCAGAACGGGGTCGATCCGACAGCACTGCCCGTGCACCCGGTGGTGGTCGCGGCCTGGCTGGCGACGCTGGCGCCGGCGATCGGGCGCAGCGCGCTGCGCCGGCGGGTGGCCGCGATCGCCTGGCATCACCGCAGCACCGGGCATAGCTGGCAGGCCGGGCATGCGGCGATCCGGCAGACGCTGACCGGCATCGGCCGCGAGCATCACCGGCCGGTGCGGCCGTCGGCGGCGCTGATCTCGACGGACGTCAAGCGGCTGATCGCCGTCTGTCCAGGGGACCTGGCCGGGTTGCGCGACCGGGCGCTGTTTCTGGTTGGCCTCGCCGGCGCCTTCCGCCGCTCGGAGCTGGTCGGGATCGACGTTTCCCACCTGCGCTTCGAGACGGAGAGCGTGACCGTGCGCATCCCGCGTTCGAAGACGGATCAGGCGGGGGATGGGGCGGACGTCGCCCTGCCGCGCATGCGCGGGGAAGAGACCTGCCCGGTGCGGGCGCTGGAGGCATGGCTGCGCCGGGGAAAAATCCGGCGCGGGGCGGTGTTCCGGCGGATCACCGCCGCGGGCACGATCGAGGGCCGGCTGACCGGCGACGGGGTGTATAAAATCCTCAAGGCGCGGGCGGCGGCCGCGAAACTCACCGTCGCCGCCACCGAGCGGCTGTCGCCGCACGGGCTGCGCGCCGGGATGATCACCGAGGCGACGCTGAACGGCGCGCTCGACGAGCAGATCATGCCGCATTCGCGGCACAAGGATGCGTCCAGCATGCGCGGCTATCGCCGGCGCGCCCGGATCGTGGTCGACAACCCGGCGCGGCTGCTCGACCTGTGAGGCACGCGGAGCCGACAGCAAGGCTGGGCTCCGCCCAGACCCGCCAAGGGCCGGGAGGCCCTTGGATCCCGGACGCGCCGCTGGCGCCGGCCTTCACCGACTGGCTGTGCAACCGGCTGATGGTCAGCGGTCCGGCCGGCGAGGTGGCGCGGTTCCGCGCGGCAGCGCGAGGCACCGGCGGCATTCCCTGGCATCTCGATCTCGATCACGAGGCGGCGCGGCTGCTGGCGCCGATGGCGAGGCAGGGGCCGGACGCGCGCGCGCTGGCGCGCGAGCTGCGCGAGGTCATCGCCGCCCGCCACGACCTTGTGCTGGCCCGCTGGCACGAGGCGGGCGGCTGTCCGCTCGACCTGCACCGCCTGGTTCCCATCCCCGGCACCATTCTCCAGCTCGGCGAGGATGCACCGGCGGCGCGGCTCTGGCTCTGGCAGCATTGGGGCACGACACAGACGCTGCGCCAGGTCCGGGTGCTGGAGGAGAATGGCGATCGCCGGCTGCGTCGTTCGGCGCGCGTCATCTACGAATTCCTGTCGGCCGACTGGACGCCGTGGCAGGCCATCCTCCGGCTGCGGCGTGACTGGCCGACGCTCGCCCTTGCTGTCCAGCCCCGCTACGGCGAGACCGACGGGCCTGGCGATGCCTGACGACGGGGCGGGGGAAAAAGCAGCGCTGTCTCCCGTCCGCCCGACCGGCGACGCGCTGTGGGATGATTGGGACACGCCGCCGCGTGTGCCGTCGGCGCCGGTACTGCATCTCGACGGGTTCGACGGACCGATCGACCTTCTGCTCGACCTGGCGGAGCGGCAGCGCCTCGATCTCGGCCGCATCTCGCTGGTCGATCTCGTGGACCAGTTCGTCGCCGCCTCCGCGCAGTTGGCGGCGCATGTGCCGATCGAGCGCCGCGCCGACTGGCTGGTGATGGCGACACGGCTGGTGCTGCTGCGCTCGCGCCTGCTGTTCCGGCCACGCTGGAGGCGGGGGAAGAAGCGGACGCGCGACGCCGGGCGCGAAATCGCGCGCCTGGACGCGCTGCGCGTCATCCGGGCGGCCGCGGCCTGGCTGCAGGCCCGCCCACAGCTCGGCCGTGACGTGTTCGCCCGCACACCACCCGGGCCTGACCCGCACGTCGCCTCCTACATGGCGCTGCTGGAGGCGTGCCTGACGGTGCTGCGCGGGCGCGACGCGGTGCCGGCGGCGACGCCGGTCTACCGGCCGGCGCTAGGTGAGTTGTTTCGCATCCCGGAGGCCCTGATCCGGATGCGCGCGCGCGTCGCGGCGATGCGCGAGCCGCGGCCTCTGGAGGCCTTTCTGCCGGAGGTGCCGGCGGAGAGGCGGGGCGAGCCGGTCATCGTCCGCTCTGCCGTGGCGTCGACCTTCGTGGCGGCGTTGGAACTGTGTCGGGGGGCGGTCGTCGGGCTCGATCAGCGGGAGTATTTCGGGACAATCACGGTCTCGCCGCGCGTCCTCGGTACCATCGAAATCGATCGGGTGCCGGCGTGAGCAAAGCGAGCTCGCATGCACGTTGCGTCGCGCATAAGAGCGAACGGCTGCATTTACACCATTATTGGCCTCATGGGATCGGCGGCACCGGCACACGCATCTCGCCCGGCAGCAACGTCAGGTCGTAGGTGAGCGTGTACCATGGTCCGGTCACGTCCGCGGCGGGTGGCGAGCCATCCTCGTGGCATTCGAAATGGCCGACGAGGGAGCGGAGCACGCTGAAGGTCACATCGTCATCGAGATGCGGATCGTCGTCAGCGAAGACCTGGGTGGTCAGCGTGCGATAGCCCGGGTGCGTGACCATGAAATGGATGTGCGCTGGCCGGTACGGATGCCGCCCCGAAGCCCGCAGCAGGTCGCCGACCGGCCCGTCGGTCGGCACTGGATAGCCGGCGGGCTTCACCGTGCGGAAGGCGTAGCGCCCCTCCCCGTCCGCCTCGAACATACCGCGCAGATTGAAGTCCACCTGCTCGGCGTCCTGGTTCTCGTAGAGGCCAATGGGCGAAGCCTGCCAGATATCAATCATCGCGCCCGGCACGGACCGACCATCAACATCGAGGACGCGGCCGGTCACGAAGACCGCGGCGCCGGGCGTGTTCAAGCGTGCGATCGACTCCCCTGCGCGGCAGCGGGGCGCGTCCTTGCGCCAGAACGGGCCGAGCAACGCGGGATCGGTCTGACTGGCGCCGATCGGGTTGGCGAGCATGCAGGCCAGCGTGGAGACGCCCAGAATGTCGGCGCAAATCACCGCCTCGTTGCGCTCGGTGTCGGTGTACTTGCCCAGGCCAGCGATGAACCGCAGTGCGAGTTCATACTCTTCCTCGGTGGGACGCACATCGCGAACGAAAGCGTGGACGTGGCGGACCAGACTGCTCAACAGCGTGCGCAGCCGTGGATCAGGCGTGGCGGCCAGTTTGGCGAGCACCGAATCAGTGATTTGGGATTCATGGTCGATGATCATAGACAGGCTCCTTGTCGGGTGTTGGCGGTTGGCGCCGGAATGGCGGCCGGTTTCAAGTTCGCAATGGAACAGCCGCGGCTCATTCGATCCGTTCCGCGTCGCGCACGGACGTGATCATGGATGAGTTCAGCAAGTGCGTGCGCGCGAGCATCGGATCCCTGGCAATACACCGGAGCTGCTCCTGGCCTTGGCGTCGCCGCTCCGGATCGCGCTCCTCTAGCAGCCGCTTGTTGCGGATACTGGATTCCTGCACGTATTTGACGTTCGCATGCCTGCGTTGGCGCGCGTAACGGTCGAGCAGGCCTGCGTCCGCCTCGCCGCGCCAGACCGGCGCCAGCTTGGCGAGCAAATTCGCCGCGTCGTGCACACCGCTGTTCAATCCGAAGCCGCCCAGCGGATTATTCAGGTGCGCCGCATCTCCGACAAGCAGAACCCGACCGGCGCGGAAGGTTTCCGCCACACGCTGATGCACGCGATAAATCCGGCGTAGCGAAGCGGCAGGCTGTCGGACTCCGGCACGATTTCGTTCAGCCGGCGTCTGACATTGGGTTCTGCCAGAACCGTTTCGTCCTCGGCGTCGGATTCGATCGGATAGGTGATGCGCCACAGGCTGGCACCGTCGGCATCGCTGAGCTTGAGCACCACCGCCCATGATTGTTCGTCGGACACGTAATTGGTTCGCGCGAAGCCGCGCGTCTCCAGGTCACCTTGAACGTTCGTCACCAGGAAGCGCTCAGGCCAGGTATAGCCTTCGAGCGTGATGCCTACCGCCTTGCGGACGGCACTCCGCCCGCCATCCGCACCGATCAGCCAACCCCCTGTGAACCGCTCCGCGGTTGGTCCCGCGGTCACCACCACGCCGTCCGCATGCTGCGCCACATTCGTCACTGCCATTCCGAAGCGGACCTCGGCGTGCGGATAGCCGTGGAGCGCATCGAGCAGAATCGGCACGAGCAGGTGCTGGCCGAGATGAAAACGATAAGGGAATGGCGTGTCGTTGCGCAGCTGCGAGAGGTCAAATTCGGCGATCACGCCGGCGGCCCGGTCGCGGATCTGCCAGACCGGCACGACGAGGCCGATCGCATGGAGCGCGTCAGACAGGCCGAGCTCCGCCAGAATCTCGAGTGTGGGAGGGTGAAAGGCCGCGCCGCGCTGGTCAGTCAGCGGCTGGGCTTCGGCTTCGAGCACCAGCACCGGGATGCCCTGACGGGCTGCCAGCAGGGCCGCGACCAGGCCTGTCGGCCCGGCACCGGCGACGATGATGCGCGCCGCGTCAGACATCGGACGGCTCGCGTGCGCGCGCAACCGGTGGCAGGCCGGCGTGGGCCCGCTCAAGCAGCGAGTGGATCGCCGCTTCCTCAACCGGCGCCGGATTCCAGTAGGGATCCCGGGCCGCCGCCGCGGCCGCCTCGGCGATGCCGTCTGCCGGCATCCCGAGCTCGGCCAGCGAGCGGGGCGCGCCGAGCGAGGTCGCAAGCGCGTGCAGACCGGCCGCCGCGTCGTTGGCGCTGAGCGCACGGGCGATGCGCGTCATGGCATCCGGGCTGGCGCTCGCGTTGTAGGCGAGCGCGTGCGGCAGGATTACTGTGTGGGTCTCGGCGTGCGGCAGGTCGAAGCGGCCACCCAGCACGTGGCACAGCTTGTGATGCAGTGCCATGCTGACGGTGCCGAGGCAGGTGCCGCACAGCCAAGCACCGTAGAGTGCATTGTAGCGCGCGCCTCGATCGGTCGGGTTCGCAACGATCGCGGGCAGTGCGCGCGCCAGCGCCGCAATGCCCGCCTCCGCCATTATCGCAACGACCGGGCTGCATTCGCGGGCATAGAGCGCCTCCGCGGCGTGTGCAACCGCGTTGATCCCCGAGGTGACCGACAGCGCGACCGGCAGGCCGAGCGTGAGGTCCACGTCATAGACGATCACCGCCGGCAGCACGTTGGCGGTGCGCTGAACGGCCTTTGTCCCGTTGTGCGTCTCGCCGAGGATCGGGGTCGCCTCCGACCCGGCATAGGTGGTGGGCACCGCGACGATCGGCAGCCCGGTGCGCAAGGCGATTGCCTTGCCGAGGCCGATCGTCGAGCCGCCGCCGAGCGCGATGACACTGTCGGCATCGGTCTGCCGCGCAACCGCGAGTGCCGCCTCGGTGACGCTGACGGGCGTATGCATCGTCGCGCCCGCGAACACTGCGGCTGCTACCGCGCCCATTTGCCGTGCCAGTGCCCGCGCCGCATATTCCTGCTGCGGCGTGGCAAGGACCAGTGCGCGGCGACGGCCGAGTGTCTCCACCTCCGCGGCGACACGGGCAATCGTGCCGAAGCCGAAGATTACACGTGTCGGGTTGCTCGTGTGGATGAACGGCTGCATTGGGCGGCGTCTCCTCGTTGGGCCACGATCGGGCCTAGACCACGATCGGGTCGTTCATGCTTGCGAGGATCTCTTCCTTCTGTGCCGCGAATTGCGGAGAGATCATGAACTCCGTGCCGAGGAACTCCGGGCTCTCGTCGACCGTGAAGCCCAGACTGTGCGTGGCCTCGAACATCACGCCGCCAGGGGTGCGGACGTAGATGCTCTCGAAGTAGCCGCGGTTCTTGCGGTCGGAGAAATCGGTGAAGCCCATCCCCTCGACCTCTGCCTTGACGCGCGACTGCGTATTAAGGTCGGGGACCGAGAAGGCGCCGTGATGCACCGTGCCCTCGCCGACGGTCCACGTGCCTTGCCGGCGATCGGGATCGAATCGCAGGTCGAGCACCTGGCCTGACGCGCCCTCACCGACCACGTACCGGTGGAGATCACGATCCTGGCCCAGTTTGCGGAAGTTCCATGCCTCTCCCATGAAGAAGTGCATGTCTTCGATTTCCCGGACCGAGGCGATCCAACTGTGGAAACCGCGGATCGCGCACTCTGTCGGAACGTACTCCGATATCCACGGCTTACGTTGATCGGTCGGATCCTCCATCACCTCGAAGTCGATTCCGCAGCCCGGATGCTTGAAGGCGAGGTAGCGCGCACCGAACCGCTCCTGTGGCGGCTCGACCGAAATTCCTCGCTGCAACAGGTGTTCCTTCCAGAATCCGAGGCTGTTGGCCGGCACCGAATAAGTGATCGTTTCGAACTGACCGGTCCCCCGGCGTCCTACGATCCCGGTGCGCCGCATCGGAAAGGTGGTCATGACGGTACCGGGCATGCCGAACTCGTCCGAGAAATACAGATGATAGATCGGCGTCTTGCCGTCGTAGAACAGCGTGCGCTTGATGAAGCGTAGGCCAAGTGTTTTGACGAAAAAGTCCACGTCTGCCTGCGCCGTGCCGGTGCACAGCGTGATGTGGTGCAGTCCCTGGATTCGCTGGGCCGCCATGATGCATTCCTCCATGCGCCGGCACGGTTGCCGGTCTCACACGCATCTTGTCGGCCCACGCCAATCCGATCTACGCTGAAGATCGGATTTGCAGAATCCACAAAATGGATGTGCCCACGCTGGACCTCCGACTGCTTGCGGTACTGGATCGGCTGCTCGCCCGGCGATCCGTGGGCCTCGCCGCGCGCGAACTCGGCCTGCCGCAAGCCACGCTGAGCCGCTGCCTGGCGCAGTTGCGCGCGCATTTCCATGATCCACTGTTCGTGCGCACAAGAGAGGGCATGGCGCCAACGCCAGCGACGCTCGGGCTCGCCGACCACGTGCGGCGTATCCTTGACATATACCGCGAACAGCTCGCCCGACCGGACCGGTTCGACCCAGGTGCTTCTCAACGCACATTTGCCATTGCAGCATCGGATTTCGGCCAGTTGCTCGTGCTGCCACGGCTGCACGCGCGAATTGCCGAGGAAGCGCCGCGCGTTCGCCTCGCCGCGGCGGGACTTGGTGGCGAGAGACCGCTGATCGCGATGCTGGAGACGGGCGAGGCGGATGTGGCGGTCGGGGGCTTTCCCGCCCTGTTCGGTGGGGTGCGTCGGCGCACGCTGTTCCGCGAAAGTTATGTGTGTCTGCTGCGGAAAGGCCATCCATTGGCCAAGAGAACGCAGATCACGGCGGCACAGTTCGCCAATGCGCGGCATATCGTCGTGTCGGCACGTGCACTCGGCCATGTGCACCAGGCGGTGGAGAAGCACCTTCTGGAATTGCTGCCGGCGGGTGCCGTCGCAGTGACGGTCACCTCGTTCGTGGTCGCCGCGCTGATGGCCGAATTGGCCGACCTGCTACTGACAGTGCCGGCAGAAGTGGCGGCTATGCTGGGTACGCGTTGCCAGTTGCAGGCCGTGCGCGTCCCTTCGCTCGAAATGCCTCCGTTCGATGTTTCGCTCTACTGGCACGAGCGTTTTGATAACGATCCAGCACATCGCTGGTTGCGCACTCGGATAGTCGAGTCGGGAGTGAGCTTACAGCGGGCGAGCCGAAAGGAGCTATGAAATCCGGCCATGCGATGCCGAGCCGGGGGTCACGCTGACGATGAATTGCTGATTGCCGATCTTCGCGTCGCCCGACGGCAGCGCGAGGCTGTGTGCGTTCATCGCTCTCGTCACGTTCTTCTGCGTGATGCCGTGCACACAGCGCATCCGGATCGAGATCGACCACGATATGGCCGTACTTAATTAGCTACCCCTATTCTGACCTTCTGCGCAGCCAGCAGGCCAGTGGTTTGCTGGGGCGCAGCACAGTGTCACCGCGCCTATGTTTGGGTCAGAGGGCAGGACTATCGCCATGCGGGCAACTAAGGACTGGAACAGTCACAACCTGGTCGGGCCGCCTGCGCCACGCTGCGAATTGATGAGTGGCCTGTCCCAGTACTTGGCGCTGCCAAAACGGATCTGTCAGAATTCGCGCCACCGTGGTCGATATGCTCACCCATCCCCTCATTCCCAGGGTGAGCGCGGCCGATAACAAAAGAATCGGTCAACGCTGCCGGGTTTTCTGAAAAAACTCCCGGCCGGCCTGTCTGGATTCGCATTGCATCGTACGTCACGTATCGGTTGCCTGAAGTCGCCAACTGGCGAGTCTCCCCGCATGCAACACGATTCGCGGGGCAAGCGATGACACCGAGCCGGACCCTCTGCTTCGACCAAGTGCACGGCTTCCTGGACGGCCTGTTCGATGGCGACCTGCACGCCAAGCGCGTGCTGTCGTTGGCCAACGCCACCCTGGGCGTCATCAAGACAGCGTCCCTGGCGGTCAATACCATCGGTCAAGGGCTTGCCCTGGCACGCGGCCTGGTGACCAAGCATGCGATCAAGCAGGTGGATCGGCTGCTGTCCAACCAGGGGATCGATATCGACGCCGCACTGCGTCACTGGGTGCCTTACGTGGTGGGACCTCGCAGCAGCATCAACGTCGCGATGGACTGGACCGAGTTCGACACGGACGGGCAGGCCACCATCATGCTCTCGCTGCTGACCCGCCATGGCCGCGCCACCCCGCTGATGTGGCTCACGGTGGACACCGCCACCCTGAAGAACCATCGCAATGAATATGAATATCAGGTGCTGGCTCGCCTCGCTGAAGCCCTGCCGGCGGACATCAAGGTGTGCATTGTGGCCGATCGCGGCTTCGGCGATCAGAAGCTCTACCGGGTGCTGACCGAGGAACTGAAATTCGACTACGTGATCCGTTTCCGCGGCAACATCGCGGTGACCGCCGCGGACAGCGAGGTGCGCACCGCTGCGGCCTGGGTCGGACCGGGCGGACGCGCCCGCATTCTGCGTGGTGCCTTGGTGACCGCCGAGCGTTATCAGGTTGGCACCGTGCTGTGCGTGCAGGACAAAGCGATGAAGCAGGCTTGGTGCCTGGCCACCAGCAGCACCGTGGCGACTGCCAGGGCTTTGACGAGCCTTTACGGCAAGCGCTGGGGCATCGAGTGTGGGTTCCGCGACACCAAGGATCTGCGCTTCGGCATGGGCTTGGGATCAATCCACGTCAGCACACCCGGCCGGCGCGATCGTTTGTGGCTGTTGAACGCGCTGGCCATCGCCCTGCTCACACTGCTCGGCGCGGCCGGCGAGGCGCTCGGTTATGATCGATACCTCAAGTCAAACACCTCCAAGCAGCGCACCCATTCGCTGTTCCGCCAGGGCTACATGCTCTACGAATTGATCCCAACCATGCCGGACTTGCGACTGCTGCCATTGATCGAGCAGTTCGCTGCCATGCTCGCCCAACTTCCGGTATTCGCCGATGCTTTCGGCGCCGTCTGAAAATGAGGGGAGTCGTGAGCGTTCAAGGTGCAGAACTGGCCGGCGTATGAAGCTGGGCTGCGTCGGCGTGGCAGCCTGCTTTTGTGGATCGAGGACGGCGTGTTGGAACGCTGGCAGACCTGTGGACCGGATGGGCAGGCTCGCTACACGGACGCGGCCATCCAGACCAGCCTGATGTTGCGCGCGGCGTTCAAACTGCCGCTCCGGCAGACCGAAGGCTTGCTGGCCTCAGTGCTCGCGCTGATGGATCTGACGATATCAGCGCCTGACCACACCACGGTCAGCCGTCGCGCGGTGACGCTGCCGGTGATCCAGTCGGCGTCGGTGCCCCACGGTCCGTTGCATGTGTTGATCGACAGCACCGGCTTGCAGGTTTACGGAGCGGATCAATGGCTGGAGGCGAAACATGGCGCGAAGTCGCGCCGGAAATGGCGCAAACTTCATCTTGCGGTCGATGCCTCCAGCGGCATGATCGTAGCGCAGACCCTGACGGATCAGGACGCTGACGATCCGTCTCAGGTGGCACCGCTGCTCGATCAGATTGACGGCCGGATTGTCCGGGTGACGGCCGACGGCGCATATGATGGCGCTCCCACCTACCAGACGATCGCGACGCACGACGATGGCATCGACGTGGTGATCCCACCGCGGTCGACGGCCGTGCCCAGCGCCGATCCTGGTCCGCCTACACAGCGTGATCGCCATCTGGCGATGATCACGGAACGGGGCCGACTGGCCTGGCAGGCAGCCACCGACTACGGCCAACGCGCACTGATCGAAACGACGATGGGCCGTTATAAGGCTCTGATCGGACCGCGGATGCGAGCGCGCGGCTTCGCTGCCCAGCAGGCTGAGGCCGCCATCGGCGTGGCTGTCCTGAACCTGATGCTGGCGACCGGACGCCCGAGATCCGTCCGTCGCCAGCGGGCCATCGCTTAAGCCGCCCAGGCTGGGGTCATCTCACCCTCTATCCGCCAAGTGCACCAACGCCTCGCTGACGCGTATATCCGACCTGAAACCTACAAGGCGGCGCTGGCCAAGATCATCAACGCGCACCACGCCTTGCCGATCGCGGCGATATGGGGTGATGGGTCTACCTCATCGTCCGATGGGCAGTTCTTCCGGTCGGCCAAGCGCGGCGACGCCGCCGGCGAGATCAACGCACGTTACGGCCACGATCCTGGCCTCAGCTTCTACACTCATCTCTCGGATCAGCACGGTCCGTACAACATCAAGGTGATGTCGGCGACAAGTCACGAAGCGCCATACGTGCTCGATGGCCTGCTGCATCACGGTACGCAGCTGAACATCGGCACCCACTACACCGATACTGGCGGTGCTTCGGATCATGTCTTCGTTCTCTGCGCCATGCTTGGGTTCCGCTACTGCCCATGGCTGCGCGACCTACCGGATCGGAAGCTGGCCTGCATCGAGCCGGCGTCAAACTACAAGGACCTGCAGCCGCTGCTGGGACAACGGGTCAAGGTCGATGTTGTCCGGGAGCATTGGGACGAGGCAATCCGTCTGTTCGCGTCGCTGAAGGCCGGCACTGTGGCCCCATCTGCAATGTTGAAGAAGCTGGCGGCGTACCGCCGACAGAACCAACTCGATCTGGCGCTGCAAGAACTGGGGCGGATCGAGCGCACACTGTTCATGCTCGACTGGCTGGAAAGCTCCGAGCTGCGCCGGCGCTGTCAAGCCGGGCTGAACAAGAGCGAACAGCGCCACTTCCTCGCCCAGGTAATTTGTACCTTCAAGCAGGGGCGCATCGCCGACCGCGGCACGGAAGCGCAGCAGTTCCGGGCCTCCGGGCTGAACCTGGTCATCGCCGCCATCGTCTATTGGAATTCGACCTATATCGCCGACGCCGTGGCGCACTTGCGTGCCACAGACGAGGTCGTACCCGAGGCGTTGCTCGCCCACACCACACCGCTGCGTTGGGAGTATATCGGCCTGTCGGGTGATTTCCTCTGGGACCACGCTGCCGCAACCGCAGCCAACCGCCGCCCTCTCAACCTCGGCCGCGTCAGAGCCGTCGCTTGATAAGTCATGTTCTTGGTCCGTTCGACCTTAGCGTTGTTTATCTAACAACCGACGCTATGCCCTCCGGCAGCGCAAGCCGCGTGACAAGCACGTCGTCGGAACTGCTACATTTGCCGAAGGTTCCCCGGGTCGACGGAAATGGACCTCTTCCTCAGCTACAGCCGGCGCGATGCCGCTCATGCCGCGACGCTGAACGCCTGGCTCGGCAGCCAGGACGTCACGACGTTCTTCGACCAGCGCGACCTTGGCGCCGGGCAATTGTGGCTGCCCGACCTGGAACGTCGCATCGAGCATGACGCTCAGGCGGTCGCCGTGCTGGTCGGGCCGGGCGGCTTGGGCAACACGCAGCAATACGAATTCCAGCTCGCGCTGACCCGCCAGACTGCCGATCCCGGCTTCCCGGTGATCCCGGTCATCCTGCCCGGCACGCCGGACTGGCGGGTGCCGCGCGGGTTCCTGGGCCTGCAGACCTGGATCAGCTTCGCCACCGCCGCCGACCCGCTGGCCGAACCCACCGGCCTGCAACGCCTCCTGGCCGCGATCCGTCGCACCCCGGCCGAGGACGACGCGATCCGCGGCACGATCTGCCCCTACAAGGGCCTTGGTTTCTTCGAGGAAGCCGACAACGCCGTATTCTTCGGCCGCGACGCCGAGGCGGACTCCCTGCTCGGCACCGTCACCACCCAGCAGGTCGCCGCGCTGATCGGCCGGTCCGGTTCGGGCAAGTCCTCGCTGGTGCGTGCCGGCCTGCTGCCGCGGCTGCGCTGCCGCCCCGGCGCCGGCGTGTGGGACAGCCTGGTCATCCGCCCGGGCGAGGAGCCGCTGGTCGCGCTGGCCGACGTGCTGTCCCCCACGCGGCCGGCCGAGGATCCGCTGGACCGCCGCCGTCGGCTCAGAGCGCAGGCCGACCTGCTGCGCGCCGACACGCCGGACATCCTCGCCGGCACGCTGCGCGACCGCCTGGGTGCCGCGCGGCTGCGCGTCGACCGGCTGCTGATCGTCGTCGACCAGGCAGAGGAGCTGTTCACCCCGCCCTGGCGCCTGACCGATGCCGACGCGATCCGCCAGTTCCATACCGACGGGGAGATTTTCATCCGCCTGCTGCTGGAGGCCGCGGCGCAGGGACCGGCTTCGGTAGTGCTGACCATCCGGTCCGACTTCTTCGACCCGCTGATGCACAGCCCGTTCGCGCCGGTGCTGAAGGATACGCTGGTGCAACTGGGCCGCATTACCGACCTGCGTCCCAGCATCGAGCGCCCAGCCGCGCTGGTCGGCCTGCGCTTCGCCCCCGGCCTGGTAGGCCGGATCATGGAGGAAGTCGGGCCGGAGGAATCCAACCTCCCGCTGTTGCAGCACGCGCTGGAACGCACTTGGCAACGCCGCGCGGGCCCGCTGCTCTCGAACGACGCCTATGTGGCGGCCGGCGGCGTGGCGCAGGCCATCAACCAGGCGGCCCGGGATTGTTACGAGTCGCTGTCGCCCGGCGAGCGCGACGCCGCGCGACGCTTGTTCCTGCGCTTGGTAAGACCGGGCGACGGCACCGCGCCGGTCCGCATCCGCGCCACCGTGCCGGAGGATGCGGAGGAGCGGCACGTGATGGAGGCATTCGCCCACCCGGCCCGCCGCCTGTTGTTCGTCGGCGAGCAAGCCGGGCTGCCGGTGGTGGAGGTGGCGCACGAGGCACTGGTGCGCGGCTGGGACACGCTGCGGGAGTGGGTGGAGGACAATCGCGACAGGCTGCGTGTGCGCGATGCGGTGGACGATTGGCGGACCGCGGCAGCTTCCGGCGAACTGATCCCGTATGGCAGCACTCTGCTGCTACGCGCGCGGGATTTGCTGGCCGATCCAGGTGACGTGCGGCTGGACAGTGCGACGCGGGCGTATATCGAGCGCTCGGCCGACGCGGCCGACGCGGAGACGGAGGCACGCCGGCTTCAGGCGGCAGCCGAGCAGGAGCGCCAGTTGCGCGATGCTGAGGCCGTGGCGGCCGCGCGCCGCCGCACGGCGCAGGGCGCGGTGGCGGGGCTGGCCCTCGCGTTGCTGCTGGCCGGCCTGGCTGGCTGGCAATGGCGCGTGGCCGGCGTGCAGCGGGACAAGGCGCAGCAGGCGCTGGCCTCCGCGACCGACGCGGCGAACAACCTAGTGTTCGACCTGGCGCAGAAGTTCCACGCGACCCAAAGCGTGCCGGTTGCTGTGGTGAAGGATATTCTCGACCGGGCCAGCCAGCTTCAGACGCGGCTGCTGGGTCTGGGCAGGCCGAGCGCGGACCTGCTGCGCAGCCAGGCCAGCGCGGCGATAGAGATGTCCGGAATACTGCTCGACCAAGGGGAGACACCGGGCGCGCTTGCCGCTGGCAGACAGGCGCAGAGGATTATGCAGTCGCTTCTCGCTGCGGAGCCGGACAGCACCGATTTTCAGCAGGAACTCTGGGTGTCCGACGACAAAGTCGGCAACGTGCTGGTAACGCAAGGCAACTTGCTGGAGGCGCTAAAGAACTACCGCGACAGCCTCGCGATCGCCGACCGCCTGGCCCGCGCCGACCCGGGCAACGCCGGATGGCAGAGCGATCTCTCGGTGTCCTACGAGAGGATCGGCGACGTGCAGGTGGCGCAGGGCAACCTGCCGGAGGCGCTGAAGAGCTACCGCGACAGCCTCCCCATCCGCGACCGCCTGGCCCGCGCCGATCCGGGCAACGCCGGATGGCAGCACGATCTCTCGGTGTCCTACGAGAGGATCGCCGACGTGCAGGTGGTGCAGGGCAACCTGCCGGAGGCGCTGAAGAGCTACCGCGACAGCCTCCCCACCCGCGAACGCCTGGCCCGCGCCGACCCGGGCAACGCCGGATGGCAGCGCGATCTCTCGGTGTCCTACAGCAAGGTCGGCAACGTGCTGGTGGCGCAGGGCAACCTGCCGGAGGCGCTGAAGAGCTACCGCGACAGCCTCCCCATCCGCGAACGCCTGGCCCGCGCCGACCCGGGCAACGCCGGATGGCAGCACGATCTCTCGGTGTCCTACGAGAGGATCGGCGACGTGCAGGTGGCGCAGGGCAACCTGCCGGAGGCGCTGAAGAGCTACCGCGACAGCCTCCCCATCCGCGACCGCCTGGCCCGCGTCGACCCCAGCAACGCCGGATGGCAGCGCGATCTCTCGGTGTCCTACGAAAAGGTCGGCGACGTGCAGATGGCGCAGGGCAACCTGTCGGAGGCGCTGAAGAGCTACCGCGACGACCTCGCCATCGCCGACCGCCTGGCCCGCGCTGACCCCGGCAACGCCGGATGGCAGCGCGATCTCTCGGTGTCCTACGGAAGGATCGGCGACGTGCAGGTGGCGCAGGGCAACCTGCCGGAGGCGCTGAAGAGCTACCGCGACAGCCTCCCCATCCGCGACCGCCTGGCCCGCGCCGACCCCAGCAACGCCGGATGGCAGCGCGATCTGTCACTCAGCCTGGGCCGCGTCGCCGACACCTTACTGAAGCTGGGGCAGCAAGCAGAAGCGCGTCCGCTGGCCAAGCGCGCCCTGGACCAGCTCCGCGCCGCCATCGCCCGGATGCCTGACGATCCGCGCCTGGCGCGCGATCTGCCCTACTACGAAGACCTGCTCCGCCGCGCCGGCGGCACGCCGTAGGGCGGTGGCCTCGTCGTCCGTCGTCATCGCCGGAGCAAGAACGGCAAGTGCCGGCGGCCATCGATGACCGGTAGTCGGTAGGACTATGCCTGGCAGACGCAGCGCCAGGCGGGCTGGCACTGGATAAGCGACGGGGCGGTGGCTTGTCCCAGTTGAACTCTCGTGTGCGGATGCCTCGCAACCTCTTGGAATTGCTCAGCGTCCAGCCGTAGCAGGTAGACTGTAGTCTTATTGGGACACGACCCCAGAGTCCGAGCCGGTCCTACCGCCCGCCACTTTGCATCGGGTGACACCAATGTTGGGTCCGGCCTTTGCTGGTCAGCAAAGGCCCTTCGGCGCGAAGTCGAGGGCGGTTTGGGCCTAGGAATTCCGGGGATTTGCCGCCTGAAGCCGATTCAGGGAGCTACTACTCGGTTTTGTAACTCACTGACTTTCACCGCTTTTCGGCTTAGAGTACGATTTTGGACAAATCGTGTGATGCCCCTTTCCAGGCTGGTCCGCTGGTTTGACCAGGGTGTGTCTGCCTTCATCATTGCGTCGAGCGCCCCCTACACCAGAACCACCCCACCCGGTCGCGCTTCAGGTCAAGCGTGATTAAGATAACTGTTATGCGAATATGCAACGCCCTTGATGACAGGAGTTTCCTTCGCGACGAAGGACACCCCAACGCGAGCGAGCCGAGGCCCAGCCCACGTATCAGGCTTGGGTTATCCATAACTGTTAGGGTAATCACGCGGATCGCTGCGGCGAAGCTCGCGCAGCACCGGGCCGATGCGGGTTGGTAGGTCCGTCATCGTCACCATGGCGGCTAATCGGGCCAGGAGGCCCGGGTCGCTGCGTAGCGATCGATTTCCGCTGCAACTTCATCCAAGAGGGGAGCGCGAACGGCCAGGAATGCCGCTCGCTGTACGTCGTCCGCCGAGACCACCGTGGGAGGCGCCGGTATCTCTCCACGGGCGTAGGGGAACAGCCTGTCGCATCTGGCATGCACTTCGGCGGCATCGATCAGGTGAACGAGCAGGTTCGCCCGAACTAGGCGTTGGTGCACTTGCCGGAAGGCGGGCGATCTGGCGCCGGTTCTGAGCCGCTATGCGATGACTTGCCGGAGACGGACAGATTTCGGGCGCCCGGCCGCCAGCATCCGATTAAGGACCGCCACGCCGGTGGCAGCCTCTGTTTGCTGCGCGGCGAAACTGCGTGCGCGCAGCCGAGGCCCGATCAGCGCCTTGTAGCGGCCCATCGTCGTTTCGACGAGCGAGCGCTGGCCATAGCCGGTGGCGGCTTGCCAGGCAAGTCGCCCTCGGTCCGTGATCATCTTCAAATGGTGGTCACGCTGTGTAGGCTGATCCCGTTCGCCGCTGGGCACCGCCGTCGCGCGCGGTGGAATCACCACATCGATGTCATCGCCGTGCGCCGCGATCGTTTGGTAAGTGGGGTCACCATCATACGCGCCATCCGCCGTCACTCGGGCAATCCGGTATTCAATCTGATCTAGCAACGGCGCCACCTGGGATGGATCGTCGGCGTCCTGATCCGTCAGAGTATGCGCCACGATCATGCCGCTGGCAGCATCGACCGCCAGATGCAGTTTACGCCATTTCCGGCGCGACTTCGCGCCATGCTTCGCCTCCAGCCATTGGCCCGCCCCGTAGACCTGCAGTCCGGTACCTGTCGATCAAAACGTGCAACGCGCCGTACGGCACCTGCGCCGGTTGGATCCCCGGCAACTTGACCGCGCGACGGCTGACCGTAGTGTGATCGGGCGCTGAAATCGTCAGATCCATCAACTTGAGGACCGATGCCATCAGCCCTTCAGTCTGCCACAACGGCAGTTTGAACGCAGTGCGCAACATCAGGCTCGTCTGGATGGCTGCGTCTGTGTAGCGAGCCTGCCCGCCCTGGCCACAGGTCTGCCAGTCTTCCAGCGCTCCGTCCTCGATCCACAACGTCAGGCCGCCACGCTGACGCAGGCCCGCTTCATAGGCTGGCCAGTTCTGCACCTTGAACGACATCTTCGCGATGTGATGACGGCGAGCGGCGTTATGTTTGTGCGGCATCGGGAGCGCCTGGGCCAACGAAATGGACGGACATCCTACCATCCCCCGCGGGCCATCGAAGTGCACCAACGCCCATTGGTACTCGACATCGGTGACTCCTCTGCTGGTCAAAATGACCGCAGAGGATTGTCACCACCACGTAGATTGGCCACCCTCGCACCCTAGCCTGGCTGTGAGGTGGCCCCCATCCATTGGACAGGAAACGGGGTGAGTTACAGAGACCCCCACCGGTTACCAAAGCCCCCACCCATATCGAGGGGGCAGCGAAGCCACGTAGCACCTTCTCCTGATCGATTGCAGCGTTTTGTTGCTGTTGTTGGGCCTGTGGGTATGTGGTCAACGCGGGAGCGGAGCGCAGCGAAGCGGGAGCGTTGTCCACGTATCCACAGGCCGCTGCCGGCGGCGAAAATTTCGCGCGGCGTCCGATAGCCCAAGGCCTGGTGCAGACGCTCGTCGTTGTAAAAGCCGAGCCATGTGCCGATGCCGCAGCGTGCCTCGGCAACCGAGGTGTAAGCCTTGATGAACACTTCCTCGTATTTCAGACTGCGCCACAGTCGCTCGATGAAGATGTTGTCGAGAAACCGCCCCTTGCCGTCCATGCTGATACGCACACCGCGGATCGCCAGCTCGTCAATGAAGGCCGCCTGGTGAACTGCACGCCCTGATCGGTATTGAAGATGCCCGGCTGGCCATGCCGATCCATCGCATCCTGCAAGGCTTCGACACAGAACTCTGTCTCCATGCTGATCGACAAACGCCAGGCCAGAACACGCCGACTGAACCAGTCCATCACCGCAACCAGATACACAAATCCCTTGGCCAACGGAATGTAGGTGATATCCGCGCACCAAACCTGGTTGGCCCGGTCGATCACGAGACCTCGCAAAAGATATGGATACACCTTGTGGTCCGGATGACGCTGGCTGGTGTTCGGCCGCTGGTAGATCGCCTCGATCCCCATCAACTGCATCAGTCGCCGCACGTGCTTGCGGTTCACTGCCTCGCCTTCGCGGCGCAACACCGCCACCATGCGACGCGAGCCGTAGAACGGCGTTGTCAGGTACTGGCTCATCGATCCGGCGCATCAGTCGCAGATCATCCATGCTCACCGGTGCCGGGCGGTAATACAGCGTCGAGCGCGCGACCTTCAGCAACCCGCATTGCGCCACGATCGACAACTCGAGGGATCCGCGCGGTCGACCAGCGAGCACAGCGCGGCCGGGCTCATGGACCAGACCTTTTGCAAAAAAATCCCGCTCAACCGTCAGCTCGCCGATCGTCTCATACAGCTTGGCCAGCTGCGCCTCGCCCGCCGAGGTGCCGTCCGGGCCCGCCGGTCTTGCCTCGGGCAAACAGCGAGCCAACCCCGGCGAGCAACGTCTTCTTCCATGCGTGGATCTGACTGGCATGCACCCCGTACCGGCTCGACAGCTCCGCGACCGTGCCTTCCTCCCGAACCGCCGCCAGAGCCACCTTCGCCTTGAAATCCGCCACGTGCTTCTTCCGTACATTCGCCATCTGTCACCCCTGGCCCGCAGGCCGTTCTAGGGGTGGGGAGTCTCTCTTAGCTACCTGTCCAGTTTTCCGGGGCCAGCTCAGAGGATGATAGGATGCCCTCCCATTCCTCTGTCCTGGCCGTCCCGATGCCGCACAAGCACAACGCTGATCGTCGTCATCACATCCCGAAGATGTCGTTCAAGGCTCACCCATCCCCTCATTCCCAGGGTGAGCGCGGCCGATAACAAAAAAATCGGTCAACGCTGCCGGGTTTTCTGAAAAAACTCCCCGCACGTCAATTCGCATTGCATCGTCCGTCACGTATCGGTTGCCTGAAGTCGCCAACTGGCAAGTCTCCCGGCGTGCGACACAATTCGCGGGGCAAGCGATGACACCGAGCCGGACCCTCTGCTTCGACCAAGTGCACGGCTTCCTGGACGGCCTGTTCGATGGCGACCTGCACGCCAAGCGCGTGCTGTCGTTGGCCA
>CAWGZJ010000033.1:0-667470 GCA_963826975.1 uncultured Alphaproteobacteria bacterium
TAGACTGATGTACAGTCCGCCACGAATGGCTTTGCCTGGAGTGTTACGACGGCGCTCCCATTCAAGCGGCGGGGCAGGAGGAAGGGATGCGAAAGCAGATCGATCGGGAACAGCTGAAGGCGCTGCACGCGGAAGGATTAGATGACCGGGCGATTGCCGAGAAGCTGGAATTCTCGCCCGTTCGGATCGCCCATATCCGCAGAGACTTGGGACTCGCGCCGCAGGGAAGGCGAGGGAAAGCCGCCGGCAACGGTAGCGCAAAAGTACAGTGGCCTGGAACAGGCCGGTCTCAACATCCGTATCCAGATAGGAACACACGGAACAAACCCATGGATCTCATTTCCGCCTTTGCAAGCGACCTTCGCTACGCTGCACGCACGCTGCGTAACAATCCCGGGTTCACTGTCATTGCGGTGCTTGCCATCGCACTCGGCATCGGCGTGAATACGGGCATCTTCACCGTATTGAACGGCGTGGCTTTACGTCCGCTGCCGGTGCCCGGCGCCACCGAGGTGGTCAGCGTTTATCAAACCATGAGCGGAGTTAAAAAGCCGTAATGTACACGGTGCCCGTTATTCTCCTGGCCGCGCCACGTGGGCGCTGTATAAGACGTTGACGGATAGCAAGCCGCTCAAGGATGCGAGCCGCGATGATGGCCGCAAGCTCGTTGCCCATTTCGAGACGCAAGAACTGAAATCGGCGACGATCACGAAAAAGATCGGCTGGCTTACCTCTGCGGTCAATCTCGCGATCAAAGAGGGCAAGTTGAAATTCAACCCCTTTAGCGGCGTTGTGCCGCGACGCGACGATGCGGAGCGCCGCTTACCGCTCAATGAAGCGGAAATCGCAAAGGCTAAGAACAAGCTCAGACAAAGCTCAGCGGCATGGATGCTGCTGTTGTTCCGCCTGCTCGCCACAACCGGGATGCGATTGTCGGGGAAGCGTTCCAGATTGACGGCGGAAAGCATCGAAGGCGGGGTGCGGTTCGTCATCTGCGGTCAAAAAACCGATCAATCCTTGCGCCGCGTGCCACTGCCGCGCGGACTTGCTGCCGTACCTCCCACAAGACGATCAAGGGCAAGCTATTCCCGCTGACTGCCGGCACGCTTAAGCGGACCAGCGACGCGGCGAGCAAACGCCTAATGCGCTTCTTACGCGACGACGATGACAAGGGCGGGTGTGGCATCACTGACACCCGCAAAGTCATCCACAGCTTGCGCCATCGCGCCAAGGATCGGTCACGCGCGGCCGGCTGTCCGCTCAATGTCCAATATGAACTGTTCGGGCATGAAGAAAAACCATCGCCGCCGGCTACGGCGTCGGCTCGCCAGTGCCGTTGCTCAAAAAGTGGATTGATAAGATCGGCTTTTGATCGCGCACTAGGGCGTGGGCACTCATAAACTCGCACCAATGTCTGCTTTCGGGGGGGTGGTCTCAACCGGTCGACGCAACACTTTCCCTTAGAGGGAAAAGATCGATTATAGGCTGATAAGTCAGAGATTCGTGGTGGTACGAGGGCGGCAGAGCAAATCACGTAATGGGATAGCTGGTTGCGGACGGAGTCGCTGAAAGCGTTTGGGCGAGCAGTTTGGCAAGCCGTCATCGTTATTTATTGCCAGCTGCTCCTCGTGTTGCGTCGACCGGTTGAGCCCGCCGGGTTGTAGCTGCCGCGCCAGCCATTGACCGGCGAGGCAGTTTTTGGACCCAAAGCGACGGTTCGCCACGTTAATTTGACGCATTGCGAAAGGTTTATGCGTTCGCCTCGTCGGCGCGGCGTCGCCGTCCGTTATCTTTCTAAAGCATCCCTGCGGGCGCCTCGGAACAACGCCCCTGCGGGATCGTTTCTACAAGGGAAATGCCCCGCTTAGGGCTGGACTCCATATCCTATGAGAGGAACCCATGAAGCTGCGCGCTCTTGCGTTAGGAACCGCCGTTCTCGCCGCAATTGTTCCGACGACTGACGGCCACGCTCAAGAGATTAACTTCAGCAAGATCGACAAATTTGAGATCCTTGTCGAGTGGCACCCTTCGCGTCGGCGCTCCTGCAAAAACCATCGTCGATGACGGTGAGCGGCACGCTGTCGTATTGACCATTTGGGATGCCGATGCCGAGACGAAAGTCTATTGGCGATCCCCGGATGGGAATGCGCCCCGCACTACCGTAATTCCTGGACGCGGTGTCCAAACATTCCAAACGGATGGAGAGCTCAAACTCGAAGCTGTTGGTGTGGCCAATCACGAGGTCCAATTCGGGTACGTGTTGCTTGGCCTGGAGAAATAAATCACACATCGGACCAACCATCGGCGACACCGACCAAAGGGCCCCGACCCATAGCGGACCTGCGAGATGAACGATGGTGTGCCGGCAACGCCGCTTCGTGTTAAGCTTTTGCACTCCCGCTTATTGATTTTTACGCGGGCGGAGGAACCCTATGAAACGACGCGAATTCATCGCCCTGCTCACCGGTGCGGCGATTGTCGGCCCTCACGTTGCGGTCGCCCAACCCTCATCCAGGACTTTCCGTGTCGGCACGCTTTCACCGGGCGCGCCGGTTGACGAGAAGTCACCGCTCGCCCTGGTCCTGCTGCAAGGACTGGAAAAGCACGGCTATGTGCGCGGCAAAAATCTCGAGTTTGAATCCCATGGGGCCGGCGGCCAGATGAGCAAGCTTGGCGAGATGGTCCGCGACATGAAGGCCAACCAAGTCGATGTGATCGTGGGCGGCGGCTTTCCGACTGCGCTCGCATGCAAAGTCGCAAATGTGCCGACGGTGATCTATCTCGGTGCTGGCGATCCAGTTGCGACGCATCTCATCGAGAGCCTGGCGCACCCGGGCGGCAATATCACCGGCATTTCCGATAATGCGACCGCGCTTGCCAGCAAACGCTTAGCGCTGATCAAGCAAGCGGTACCGAAGGTCCACAAGATCGCCATGCTCTGGAACCGAGATGATCTCGGCATGAGCATGCGCTATGAGGCGTCCGCCACTGCAGCGCGTTCGCTTGGAACAACGGTCCAGGCGCTCGGCGTGCGCGAGCCTGACGACTTCGGGGGCGTCTTCGAAGCGATGGATCGCGATCCGCCCGACGCGATCTTCATGGTTGCTGACGGGCTTACCACGCTCAATCGGAAGCGTGTGATCGATTACGCCGCCATGCATCATATTCCGGCGATGTACGAATACGACGTACCCAACGTGACCGATGGAGGTTTAATGTCATATGGGCCGGACGTGAAGGAATGCATGGTCAGCGCTGCGGAACTTACAGCTCGCATCCTTGACGGCGCGCGGCCCGCCGATCTCCCGTTCGAGGAGCCGACACGCTACAAGCTCGTCGTCAACCTCAAGACCGCGAAGGCAACCGGCATCACCTTGCCGGAGAATTTCCTCGCCCTCGCAGACGAGGTAATCGAATAGTCCGCATTTTGCTGCGGCGCACTTGGTCGCTCATGGCCCTTAACCGCCGCCCCAGGCACGGCTAGGCGCGGCAGGTATTGGGTGAAGACCGGTCACGGCAGCCAATGATCGGCGCGGCGGTTCATGACCCAAAACGTCACTTCGCCACCGTCAATTGCCGCATTGCGAAAGGATCATTCGATCACCTCGTCGGCGATGGAGAGCACCGCTGGCGGCACCTCGATGCCGAGCGCTCGCGCCGTTTGCAAGGTTGATGACGAACTCGAATTTGGTCGATTGCAGCACCGGCAGGTCGGCGGGCTTGGCGCCCTTGAGGATGTTGCCGGTATAGACGCCGACTTGATGAAACATGTCCGCGAGGTCGGTTCCGTAGCTCATCAGCCCGCCGGCCGCGACAGTATCACGGTTCGCATAAGCCGCCGGAATTCTGTTCGCGCGCCGTCAAGGTGGCAAATTGCACGCGGCGGCTGGCGAAGAATCCGTCGGGAGCGACGAAGAGGGCATCGGGGCGCTCGCGCGCAAGGCTGGCAAAGGCCGCATCGATCTCGCCGATCGTCCTGGCGTTGAGGATCTGGATTTGCAGCCCGATGGCTGGGGGCGGCTTCCTGCACGTCCCGCAACGTGGACTCGGCGGTCGCAGCATTGGCCGGATTGACGAGCACGGCAATACGAACGGCCTTGGGCACCAAGTCATGCAGCAGCCGCAGCCGCTTGGCCACCACCTCCTGAGGAAAAAATTGATGCCGGTCGCGTTGCCGCCCGGCCGGGCGAGGCTGGCGACAAGACCAAGCTGGACCGGGTCTTCGGCGACGCCGAAGACGATCGGGATCGTCGCTGTTGCAGCTTTGGCCGCGAGCGCAGCCAGTATGATGGCGGGCGTGGCGATCACGGCCACATGTCGGCGGACCAGATCGGCCATCAGTGCCGGCAGGCGATCGTATTGGCCCTCCAGCCAGTGGTACTCGACCGTCACGTTCTGGCCTTCGACATAGCCGGTTTCGTTGAGGCCTTTGCGGAACGCGGCCACAAAACGCGCGGAGCATCGGCCGACCCGCCGTCTGATAAACCCGACCACCGGCAGCGCCGGCTGCTGCGCGCGCGCGGCGAGCGGCCATGCGACCGCCGCGCCGCCGAAGCGCGGACTATGAATTGCCGCCTTCCGATGCCGATTGCCATTTGACCCGTCCCCGATGGGATCATGCCCGCTGCAATGTGGGAAAGAATATCACGCCCCAATCGGCAGGTCTGTGACCGACTTCACACTGGTCCGACGGCGAAAAGGTCGGGCTGTTTTTGTTGCAGTGCGTGAGGCCGGTTCTTGATGCTGTGGACGGCTCCTCCACCGGCACGACAGTGCCAAGGATGTGGGCGCTGATTAAGGCTCCCACGATTCGGAGGAGCTATCCATGCAAGCGATTACTACGATCGGTTTGGACATCGCGAAGTCTGTTTTCCAGGTTCATGGCGTCGATGCGGAGGGTAATGTTGTCATCCGCCGGCAGCTCAAGCGACGCCATGTACATGCGTTCTTTGAGAAGCTGCCGCCGTGTCTGGTCGGCATCGAGGCTTGTGCCTCGTCACACTATTGGTCGCGCGAGTTACAGGCGTTCGGCCATAACGTGCGGCTAATGCCGCCGGCCTACGTGAAGCCCTACGTCAAGCGACAGAAGAATGACATGGCCGATGCGGAGGCCATCTGTGAGGCGGTCACGAGGGCCAACATGCGGTTCGTGCCGACCAAGACGCCCGAGCAACAAAGCGGCCTGATGCTCCATCGCACGCGCCATCTGTTCATCCGCCAGCAGACCTCCGTGATCAATGCGCTTCGTGCTCACCTTGCCGAGTTTGGCGTTGTCGCGCCGGTCGGACGCAAAGGCATCGAGGAACTGCTGCATGTCATCGCCGATCCGAGCGACAAACGGGTGCCCGATGTTGTGCGTGCATGTCTTGCCGCACTGGGCAGCCAATTGATCAGTCTCAAGAAGCAGATCTTAGACTTTGATCGAATGATCCTGGCATGGCACCGCTCCAATCAAACGAGCAAGCGCCTCAATTGCATTCCAGGCGTCGGTCCGTTACTGGCCACCGCGCTGGTCGCGAGCGTCGCCGACCCTAGCGCCTTCCGATCGGGTCGCAACTTCTCGGCCTGGATCGGACTGGTACCCAAACAGCACTCGAGCGGAGGTCGGGCCAGGCTCGGCAGTATCAGCAAACAGGGGGATCGTTATTTGCGCGGCCTGTTCGTGGCCGGCGCACTCGCCGTCATCCGCTATGCCAAGATCCACGGGGCCAAGTATCGGCCCTGGGTCGCAGCATTGCTGGCACGGCGGCCGACCAAAGTCGCGGCCATCGCGCTTGCCAACAAGCTCGCCCGAATGGCCTGGGCATTAATGGCCAGGGGCGAGCGATACAATTATCCAGCCGGGCTAAGGGTCTAACGAGATCGCGCCGGATAACCGGCGTGATGTGAAGGTTGGGAGGGCGAACAGCACGTAATGCAGAGCCGGTCGATCCGGCGATCAGGACAACCCACACGGGCCATAGCATTCTCGAATGCGAGCTTTTGACCGGGACCTGATCCGCGGAGAGCATTATGGCCAGCGGTCATGTGAACCGCACGCAAAGGCCGAACACATGGCTGCACCGACCAACCCTGCGACGTGAAGATTCTCCTTGCCAACGCGGAGCCGTCCACACATGGCCCATAGCGGACACCACGACGAGCGACTGCCGCGGCAGTTATTGGGGGCGAAGCGGACACTGCGTGGGCATCGCAAATCAGTCGGATGCTGACAGACGAAAACTTTCGTCGTCGCCGGGCTTGACCCGGCGATCTCGATTGCATTGGCGCGGTCTCGCCAAGAGCGTCGGGATGACCGGACAAGCCCGGTCATGACCAGCAAATAATTGTCTCTTTTCCATTGACATAAAGTCACCGCTTTGATATATAGCGGACACTCGCTCGTTGAAGGGCGCTTTCTAGATGCGATCCTGAAAGTGGAGCGAGTGCGGTGCCCGCGCGCGGTTTCGCAAACCGCTCCCGGGCGGCTCTGGGTCCCCGACCGACCGGCACTACGACCGGTCTCCGAGGTGCTCGGTAAACTCGAGACTGGCGACAACGGGTAACACCCGAAGGAGCCTGGTCTCAGGAAGCGCGGGTCTGGAGCTGAGCCAATGCTGGTTGCGACCGGCCTGGCGAGTGCCGCGGTGGAGCGCCGAAAGGCGGGCGCGCCCCCTCCCAACCTCCCCGCAAGCGGGGGAGGAGAAAGGAAAGGGCCGCCGCCGCACCCGATGGTGCGGAGCTTGGTTGGATGGCGCCTATCGGCGCTCCGCCTCCCTTCTTGTTCGGAGGCAAAAAATTCGTGCGCTTGCAGGCAACAACTCGGATGCAGATGCATCGCGGGAACGAGATTGCTCGCTGTCATTGCGAGAAGCTCTTGCGACGAAGCAATCTAGGGGCGGCTTGCATTGAGCGCTGGATTGCTTCGCTGTCGCTCGCAATGACGAAGCGCGTCGTCGCCGGGCTTGGATCTCGCTTAGGCGGGCGCTGAACCAAATGATCGGGATGGCCGGGACAAGCCCGGCAATGACGCGCTACGCTTGGATCAATAACCAGGAGACGCCATGCCCCGTTTTGCCGCCAATCTCGGCCATCTTTTCACCGAGCGTCCGCTGATCGAACGATTTGGCGCCGCCGCGGCTGCGGCTTTCGCGCGGTCGAGCTGCAATTTCCCTATGACATCGCGCCGTCGGCGGTGAAGGCGGAGCTCGTCAAACACGGGCTGACGCAGCTTGGCATCAACACCCCGCAGACCCCCGAATTCGGCCTTGCCGCGGTGCCCGGCCGCGAACGCGATTGGGAGGCCGCCTTCAGGCGCGCGCTCGATTATGTCGTGGCGGTTGGCGGCACCGCGATCCACTGCATGACCGGCGCGGTGCCGCCGGAGCAGCGGCCGGCGGCGGAGATGGTGTTCATCAAAAATATCTCGCGCGCCGCCGAGGAGGCTGCGAAGGCGAACATCACGCTCCTGATCGAGCCGATCAATCCGCGCGACCGGCCGGATTATTTCTTGCACCGGGTCGAGCACGCCGCCAATGTCATCGGCAAAATCGGTGCGCCGAACGTGCGTATCCAGTTCGACTTCTATCATGTGCAGATCATCTGCGGCGATCTGATCAAACGCTTCGAAAAATATCTGCCGGTGATCGGCCACTTGCAGATCGCGGCGGTGCCGACCCGCGGCGAGCCCGATGAGGGCGAGGTCAATTATCCCGCCGTGTTCGAGGCGATCGACCGCGCCGGTTACAAAGGCTGGATCGGCTGCGAATACAAACCGCGCACCCGCACCGAGGATGGCCTTGGCTGGGCCAGGCGTTACGGCGTCGTACCAAAAGGGAATTGAATCATGCGTCTTGAAGGAAAAACGGCGTTGGTCACCGGCGCCGGTTCCGGCATTGGCAAATGCATCGCCGAAACCTATGCGCGCGAAGGCGCCTGGGTCGCGCTGGTCGATATCAATGTCGATGCGGCGAAATCGGCCGCGCGCGCCATCGGCAACAATGCCATCGCCATGCGGTGCGACGTCACAAGTAAAGCCGATCTCGCCGCCGCGGTCGCCGAGACGATCTCGGCATTCGGCGGCCTCGATATCCTGGTCAACAATGCCGGCACGACCCACATCAACAAGCCGATGATGGAAATCGGCGAAGAAGAGTTCGACAAGACCTTCGCGGTCAACGTCAAGGGCGTGTTCCTCGGCTGTCAGGCGGTGGTGCCGCAATTCCGCAAGCAGGGCGGCGGCGTCATCATCAATATCGGCTCGACGGCGGCGATCCGGCCGCGGCCCGGCACATCGGCCTATGCCGGCACCAAGGGCGCGGTGCACACCATCACGAAGGGTCTTGCGGGCGAGCTTGCGCCCGATCGCATCCGCGTCTGCGCCATCGCGCCGGTTGCGACCGAAACGCCGCTATTGCCGAGTTTTCTCGGCCCGTTGCCGGGTCAGCGCGAGAAATTCGTCGCCAGCGTCCCGCTCGGCCGCCTGGCGCTGGTCGAGGACATCGCCAACGCGGCGCTGTTCTTAGCGTCCAAGGATGCGGAGTTTCTCACCGGCAATATCGTCGAGGTCGATGGCGGGCGGTGCGTGTAAATTATTTCCGTCATCCTGAGGTGCTCGGCGCGGAGCGCCGAGCCTCGAAGGGCGACGGCCCGAACGCTTCGGCCTGCATCCTTCGAGGCTCGCTGCGCTCGCACCTCAGGATGAGGACTACAGGTCAGCTCTGCATGCCCCAGCGGCGCACGGTGGCGTTTTCGATGGCGCGAAAGATCACGCTTTCAACGAACAGGCCGATGAGGATGACGGTGAGGAGACCTGCGAACACCGAGGCGGTTTCGAGCTGATTGCGGTTCTCGAAGATGAACCAGCCGAGACCGCCGGAGCGTGAGCTGGCGCCGAACACGAGTTCGGCGGCGATCAATGTGCGCCACGCGAACGCCCAGCCGATTTTCAGGCCGGTGAGGATCGAGGGAAACGCGGCAGGGACAAGGAGCCGCATGACATAGGACAAGCCGGTGAGGCCGCAGTTTTGTCCGGCCATGCGCAAGGTCGGGCTGACCGAGAGAAATCCCGAATGGGTGTTCAGCGCGACCGCCCACAGGACCGAATGGACGATGACGAAGACGATGCTGAAAGCGCCGAGGCCGAACCACAGCAGTGCGAGTGGCAACAGCGCGATCGCAGGCAGGGGATTGAACATGGCGGTCAGTGTCGAGAGGAAGTCGGTGCCGACGCGCGTCGAGACCGCAAGCGTGGTGAGGAGCCGCCGCCGCCGCGAGCCCGATCGCGTAGCCCATGCCGAGGACGCGAAGCGACGTCAGCGTGCGGTCGATGAGCACGCCGTGCGCGGCGGAATCCCAGAACGCTGCGAGCGTGTCGCTGAGCGAGGGAAACAGCAGCGGATTGTCGAGAATGCGCGCATATATTTCCCACGCGGCGGCGAGCACGACGATCACCGCGAGGCGGCGAACCAGCACCATATTGGTAACGCGCTCGAACACCGTCAGCGGGCGGGCGACGTCGCCGATATCGCCGGTCACCTCGGGCGACAGTTCGCGTTCGGGGCGGAGCGGCGGCAGCGGACGGGTGCGGTCATCCATGATGGGCCTCGCGAGCGAGCGCGGTTTCGACTTGATCGGCAAACAGCAAGCCGTGGATGCGGCGGCTGAGCAATTCGAACGATTCCGTGCCGAGATCGGCAAAACCGAGATGTCCGGCGTTCAGTTCGGCTTTGACCTGACCGGGATGCGGCGACATCACGAGGATGCGGTTGCCGATCAGCAACGCTTCCTCGATCGAATGGGTGACGAAGATCACGGTGAATCCGACATCGTCCCACAGCGCGACCAGTTCTTCCTGCATCTTGCGCCGGGTGAGCGCATCGAGCGCGGCAAAGGGCTCGTCCATCAACAGCACGGCGGGCTCCATGGCGAGCGCACGCGCAATCGCCACGCGCTGTTTCATGCCGCCGGACAGCATGTGCGGATAAATATCCTCGAACGCACCGAGATTGACCTTGGCGATCAGCGCGCGGGCCTGATCGCGCGCGTCGGCGCGCGACATGGTGCGGTTGACCAGCAGCGGGAACATGACGTTGCCGAGCACCGTCTTCCACGGCAGCAACTGATCGAATTCCTGGAATACCATCATGCGATCGGCGCCCGGCCGCACAATCGGACGGCCGGCGAGCTGGAACGAGCCGGAGACCGGCGGCAGGAAGCCGGCAATCGATTTCAAAAGCGAGGATTTGCCGCAGCCCGACGGGCCGAGCACCACGTAACGGTCGCCGGCATGGACCGCGAACGAGACTTTCCAGGTGGCGGTTACGAGGTGATCTTCGGTCTTGTATTGCAGGGTGACCTGGTCGGCGACGAGAAGCGGCCGCTCGCCTGTGCCGTTTCCCGACAAATCGGCCATAACGTGCCCTCGATTTCGCCCTTTTGGCCGCCGCTTTGGCCCAACCATTGCTTCCGGCAAGCGTAGCCGTTGGTGTATCATCCGCTCAAGGGAACGTAGGGATTATGTGGGGTAGAAAGCGCACCGCCGACCCACCGGCAACGCCGGCCGAGCCGCCTTCGCCGTTGACGCAGGCGATGCATCAGGCGCGCGTCGAGGCTGCCGAACGCACCAGCGTGGTCGTCGACCTGCGCGATGCCGAGCTGGCCCGGCTCGAACTGCTCAACGAGGCGCTCGACCCGCTGTTTGCCGAAATTCCGCCTGACGTCGACCTGTTCGACCGTGGCATCAGCCGGGGCGATACGCCGCGGCTATGGATCAACTCGGTCGCCCATGTCGCGATGGGGCGCGACAAGCGGACGTATCGCTTCTTGCACGACACCCGCGTCGGCCGCCGTGTGCTTGCCGAGTCGCATGACATTCCCGACATCGTCCGGGCAGTGACCGATTATATCGCGCGGCGCCTGATCGAGAGGCAGCGCGCGCTCGACGAAGATCCGGACTTTATCAATCGCGTCGCGCCGAAGGCCGCCCAGCGCCAACATCGCCGACGTCGCTTGAGGGCGTTCGGCGTGCTGGCGCTGGGTTTCCTGATCGGGGTCGTGACGCTGATCGTCGTGGCGCTGATTTTCGCTTCGCGATCTTAGAGCGTGATCCCGAAAATGCCTGCCCTCGGACTTGATCCGGGGGTGGACACCGGTTTTCGGAAAAGATCAGGCTCAATCAAAAAGCACGCGGCGCTCGGCGTCGCGAAAACTTCCGTCCGCGTCGCGCTCGCGGCCGATCATTTCGCAGCGCCAATTGCCGGCTTCGCCGTCGATGCGGAATAAATTGTAGCCGGCGGCGTTCTCATCGCCGTGCGGCGCGCGCGCCGAGGCCGACGGCACGCCGACCGCGGGGATTTTCGCCTTCGGCCCGTCGAGCCAAACCACGGCGCGGCTGTGATCGTGGCCGTGCAGCAGAAGCTCGGCGCCCTTGTGGGCGAGCACGCCGCGCAGATCCGCCGCATCGGTCAGGCGCCGCAGCCGCCGTTTCGGCGGCGTCAGGAGCGGGTGATGGATGAGTACGATGCGGAACAGCTCGCGCGTCTGTTCAAGGACGTCGAGCAAGCGTGAAAGCTGGGTTTTGCCGAGTTGTCCGGTCGCCAGTAACGGCGCGGTTGGAACCGCGCTCGATAGTCCGATCAAGGCGACATTGCCGCGCCGCCGCAGGAACGGAAAACCGTCCTTGCCGTCGTCGCCGCGCATGTAGTCCGCCCAGTATTTTGCCGGCAATTGCTGGACGCTGCGGACGTAGACGTCGTGATTGCCGGGGACCAGCGTGACGTCGCGCGGCGGTCCGAGCGTCTGGAGCCAGCCGCGCGCCCGGTTGTATTCATCGGGCAGCGAAAGATTGACCAGATCGCCAGTCACCGCGACGTGGTCGGGAGTGCCGGCTTTGAGGTCGTGGATCGTCTGATCGAGGATTTCGGGACGATGCACATATTTGCGCTTGCGGTGCCAGTTGATCAGGCCGAGCCCGCGTTTGCCGGCAAGCTCGGTGAGCCGCGGCCGCGATGCGAGGTGCCAGTCGGACACATGGGCAAGCGTGAACATTGCCAGGTGATATACGCGAGGAGTTACGAATTGCCGATGATGATGCCGGCCGCAAATACCAAAACCCCGCCGACGACGACCTGAAAGGCCGCTTGCAGGAACGGCGTATCCATATACTTGGTGCGAATCCATGAAATCACCGCCAATTCGACCGCGACGACGACGAACGCGAGTGAGGTGGCGATATAAAAGCTTGGAATGAGATAGGGCAGGGCATGACCGAGACCGCCGATAGCGGTCATTGCGCCAGTCACCGCGCCGCGCACCACGGGCGCGCCACGGCCGGTGAGCGATCCGTCGTCGGACAAGGCTTCGGCAAAGGCCATGGAAATGCCGGCACCGATCGAAGCGGCGAGCCCGACCAGAAAGGTCGACCAGGTGTTGTGGGTGGCGAAAGCGGCTGCGAACAATGGCGCCAATGTCGACACCGAGCCGTCCATTAAGCCGGCCAATCCAGGCTGCACGTATTGCAGCATGAACAGGCGCTTGGCGGTTTCGGCTTCGGTGGCCATTGCCTTCGGCGAAATCTTCTTGCCGAGTTGTTCGGCCAGTTGCTCGTGCTTGTCTTCCGCGGCGGCAAGCGTGGTGAGGAGATCGCGGGTCGCGGGATCTTTCGCCGTTTCCGCGGCACGCCGGTAGAACCGCGCCGTCTCGAGCTCCATTTCCTCGGCGAACTTGCGCGTGGCGTCGATTGCGAGCGGCCGGTTAAGCCAGATCGCGCGGCGCTGGACAAATCCCTTGACGTCCTGACGCCTGATCAAAGGCAGAAAGTCGCCGAATTTCTTGCGGTGCAGATCGAGCAGCATGTCGCGATGGCTCATCTCCTCTTGGGCCATCTTGTCGTACATTTCGGCCGTGTCCGGATAAGGTTCGCGCAGCGCGTCCGCGAAGGAGCGATAGATGCGGTTATCCTCGTCCTCATTGGAGATCGCGAGCGCGAGAACTTCCTGCTCGCTCAGTTCGGCAAAGCTTTTCACGTGTGTGCCCCGATTTCGACCGCAGCGCGTTCCGACAGATATATTAGAATACTTCTAATGTGATGCGAAGGGCGGAATTGAACATGAGTTTCGCAGCGATCCGCCGTCCCTTCGAACCCGCAATCCGGCGGGTGCTTCATATTTTCTGGCGGTTATCGCGCGGCCTTACGGTCGGCGTGCGTGCTGTTGTCATCGATGCCGATGGCAGGATTTTCCTTGTTGCACATTCTTATGTCAGCGGCTGGCACTTGCCCGGCGGCGGCGTCGAGGCCGGCGAAACACTTTCCGCGGCGCTGACGCGTGAATTGCGCGAGGAGGGTAAAATCGAATTGATCGAACCGCCGCGGCTGTTCGGCATTTACTTCAATCGTCACGCGACGCGGCGCGATCATGTCGCGATTTATGTCGTGCGTTCGTTCCGCCAGAGCGGACCGCCGGAGCCCAATCACGAAATCGTGGCTCACGGGTTTTTTGCCACCGATGCGCTGCCCGAAGGCACCACGCGATCGACGCGAGAGCGTATCGCCGAGGTGCTCGGCGGCCGTCCCGCCGCGGAATATTGGTAGAATGCGACAATTTGGTCGTCGTCAGAATTTTGTTTGGTTTAACGCAACTTTGGCCGGGCCATCGCGTTCTATGATTCAAGCGAACGTTTGAAATTCAAGGAGCTTTACAATGCGTAAGACAATCCTCGCAGTTGCCGCGGCGGCGGCTCTCGGTACGGCAGCAATAACGACAGGGGCCGTAGCGGCGCCTCATGGTGGCGGTGGCGGCGCATGCGTCATTTGGCGGAGGTGGCGGCGGCGGTCATGCCGCATTCGGCGGCGGCGGCGGTGGTCATGCCGCATTCGCGGGCGGCGGCGGTGGTCATGCCGCATTCGGTGCTGGGCCTTCAGCATTTAGCGGTCGAACGGCTGCTGCCGCGCCCGTCAGCCGGCGGAAATTTCAGCCATGGTTATAACGGCCATGGTTATAACGGGCATGGCTATTACCGGCCACGGCTATGGCGGTGGCTTCGGCGGCCTCTATGCGTTCGGCGGTCCGGCCTATTACGGCGACGACTATTATGACAATGACAACGGATGCTGGGTGCGCCGGTTGGTCCCGACGCCATACGGCTTGCGCTGGCGTTTAGTTGACGTTTGCGACTGACGCGACGACAAGTAAAGAGCAGCGCGGCGTGCCGTTTCGCAGAGAAGCGGCACGCTTTCGTTATTCGAACCGCGCCCGGTCGTGCGGCGCGTTGAAATCGATCAGCGGTCCGATCGGCACGATACCGGTCGGATTGACCTGTCTTTGACTGCCATAATAGTGCCGCTTGATCTGATCGATGCTGACGGTTCCGGCGACTCCGCGGCTGCTGGTAGAGATCGCGCAGATAATTCCAGAGATTAGGATAGTCGGCGATTCGACGTAAATTGCATTTGAAGTGGCTGTAATAGACCGAGTCGAAACGCACCAGTGTTGTGAATAACCGCCAATCCGCTTCGGTGATGTCACCGCCGACAAGATAGCGCTGCCGTGACAAGCGATCTTCAAGCTGATCGAGCGTAGCGAAAATTCCGCGCGCCGCTTCCTCATAGGCGTCCTGACTGGTGGCGAAACCAGCGCGATAGACCCCGTTGTTGACCGACGCGTAGACGACCTCGTTGAGGCGATCGATCTCGCCGCGCAATGCAGCGGGATAATAGTCGGTGTGGACGTTGGTGAACGCATTGAAGGCCGAATTCAACATGCGGATGATTTCGGAGGATTCATTGTTGACGATGGTGTGCCGCTTTTTGTCCCAGAGCACCGGCACCGAGACGCGGCCGGTGTAATGCGGATCGGCAATGAGGTAGATTTCGGCGAGCGTCGATTTGCCGTTGACATGGTCGGCCGTGCCGCCTTGCCCCTTGCCGAATTCCCAGCCGGTTTTGCCGTAGAGCGGCTCGGCTATCGAAACCGAAATCACATCGTCGAGATGCTTGAGATCGCGAAAGATCAGTGTGCGGTGCGCCCACGGGCAGGCGAGCGAAATATAGAGGTGATAGCGGTCGCGCTCGGCCGGAAAGCCGCCTTCGCCGCTCGGGCCGGGACTGCCGTCCGCCGTGACGAAATTGCGAAAGCTCGTCGTCGGCCGGACGAAGCGGCCGTTCGTGGTGCGCGTGGCATCTTCCTGCCAGACGCCGTCGACAAGCAGTCCCATCGCCATCTCCGCTGTTCGTTTTAACCATCTAATGATCTCCGCGGGCGGGCGAGAAGGCGTCTGGACCTCGGACGGGCAGGGTGCTACGCGCGGCGCAATGAGCGATATCGCGCTGACGATTCTGCCCGAAAGCAAGGAAGACGCCGACGCGATCGGGCGCCTGCACGAGCGCACCTTCGGGCCCGGCCGATACGCCAAAACCGCCTATCGGTTGCGCGAGCAGGCGGCGCATCGCCCCGACCTTTCGTTCACCGCGCGCATCGGTACGCTGTTGGTCGGTTCGGTGTGGCTGTCGCCGATCCGCATCGGCGAGACCAAGGCGCTGCTGCTCGGGCCGCTGACGGTCGAACCGGCATTCCGCGAGCGTGGCGTCGGCCAGGCCTTGATCGAGCGGGCGTTGAACGAGGCGCGTGCCAAAGGCCATCGGATCGTCGTCCTGGTCGGCGACGAGCCTTATTACGGCAAAACGGGCTTTAAGCGCGTGCCACCGGGCCGCGCCACGATGCCGGGACCGGTCGATCCGGCGCGGCTACTTGTCGCCGAGCTCGTGGACGGCGCCTTCGAGGGCGTCTCGGGTCCGATCCGCGCCGAATGGGACGCCGCGCAGAGCTAGGTTGCGATTTGGCGCACGCTCGGCGGCTGACGGCTTTCGTAATCTGGGCTAGAGTGCCGAGTCAGTAGGGAGCGGTGCACAAGGAGTCCGGGACGGATGGCTCAGGTTTTCGTCTGTAACGATATCGAGATGAAGGACGGCGATGTCCGGATCGTCCGCCAGGACAAGATCGAGGTCGGCGTCTACCGGCATGACGGGTCCTTTTATGCCTATCGCAATCAATGCCTGCATCAGGGCGGCCCGGCCTGCGAGGGGATCACCCGCGGCAAGGTCGTCGATCTCTACGACAAGGACAGACAGTTCCTCGGCCAGACCTACGACAATGACGAGCCGCACATCATCTGTCCGTGGCATGGCTGGGAGTACAAATTGAAGACCGGCGAATGCGCGCCGGATCCGAAGCTGCGCCTCAAACGCCATGAAGTCGTGCAGCGCGAAGGTGGCGTCTATGTCGTCATCTGACGTCCTCGACCAGCCGGCCGGGACGATTGCGCGCGCAGCCGATGCGCTCGCGGCCGCTATCGGCAATCCGGACCAGATACCGGACGCCGAATTTCGCACGCTGCTCGCCAATGCGCTCCGGCTCTACGCGGCGAAGGCTGATAACGACATGCGCACGCCGCTGCCGCCGAACGGCGGCGGCGTGACGGTCACGGATGCGATGATCGCCGTGACCGACATCCTCCATGCTTTGAATACGCAACTTTTCGAGCTGAGCATGTGGCAGGCGATGACGGGCAACTGCATCGCTCCGCACCAGCGCGTTGACGCACCGCACAGCAATCCCAGGGGAACAGACATGAACGTGATGACGCCGATCGTTCGCGATCCCAGTGAGGCCAAATTCGACACCAAGCGGCTGCTCGCACATGCGCAGGGGCAGGCCGAGGATCGCCGCTACGAAGATTTCATGATCGTCGACGTCGATTCGCATCATTACGAGACCGGCTCGTACAAGGAGATCTTCGAATACATCGAAGACCCGGTGATGCGCGATCAGTTCGCGTACACCAAGGGCCAGACCATGCTGCCGCGCTCGACCGGCGGCTTTCAGGAGATGGCCGGACGCATCACGCGCTATGAACATCGCGCCACCGAGCAGACGCCGCCCGGGGCGAAACACAAGCGACATCGGGCTGACGCTGCGCTGGATGGACGCGATGGGCATCGACGTCGCCTGCGTGTTCCCGACGCCGATGCTGGGGCTCGGCCTCAATCCGATCGTCGAAGTCGAGGTGCAATACGCGCGCGCCTACAATCGCTGGCTGACCGAGCGAATTTTGGCGGAAGAGCCGCGCATCGTCTCGATGCTCTATCTGCCGATCAACGATCCCGACGCCGCGCTGAAGATGGTCGAGGAGTTCGGCGGCAAGAAAGGCGTGGTCGGCTTCCTCATCACCACGGTTCGCTACAAGCCGCTCTACAACAACGTTTACATGAAGCTGTATGCGGCGCTCGAAGAGCGCGGTCTGCCGCTCGCCTTCCATCGGCGACGAACTGGGGCGACCAGAGCATGAACATCACCAACAAGTTCATCGCGACGCATGCGCTCGGGCTTCACCTGGTTCAACATCGTTCACATGACCAACTGGGTGGTGAACGGCATGCCCGAGCGCTTTCCCAAGCTCAAGTCGGTCTGGATCGAGAGCGGCCTCGCCTGGGTGCCGTTCCTGATGCAGCGCCTCGACAACGAGTACATGATGCGCAGCTCGGAAGTGCCGTCGCTCAAGCGCAAGCCCAGCGATTACATGCGCGAGATGTACTACACCACGCAGCCGATGGAGATGGTCAACAACCGAACGATGCTGGAAGAGACGTTCAAGATGATCAGCTGCCGAGACCCAGCTCATCTACGCCTCCGACTATCCGCACTGGGACATGGACCTGCCGAGCACGATCTACGATCTGCCGTTCTTGAGCCAGCAGGCGAAGCGCAACATCCTCGGCGAAAACGCGCGCAAGCTGTTCAAGCTCGATAATTTCGTCTCGGCGGAAAAAATGGCGCGTCGCAAAGCGCGGCAAATGCAGGCCGCCGAATAGGCGCTAAAACCGCGTTGACCGGCTTGGCGGTAACCGGCAGAATTCCCGGATTCGAATAAAATTTCGAGATCGGGAGGAATTTATGAAAAAAGCTCTATCGTTGCTGGTGGCGTGCTTCTGCGCTGCCGTTTTTGGGGGCTTGACCCCCGTCCAAGCCGCGCCTGACATGTCGCTCGCGCGCATTGATTGCGGGACGCCTCAGCCTCCAACAGCCGTCAACGAGCGCTTCTCGGACACTTTTTCGTACGGCGATCTGAAGCTGCAATTCGTATTCAGCTGCTATCTCATCAAGCACGACGACCAGTATTTGCTGTGGGATACCGGGCACTCGATGACGGCCCCGAAAGTGGCGCCGAAGGTGAGCATTGTCGATCAACTGGCGCAGATCAACGTCAAGCCGGATCAGATCACCTACGTCGGCATCAGCCACTATCATGCCGATCATACCGGTCAGGTCGGTTCGTTTCCGAAGGCGACACTGCTGATCGGCAAGGGCGACTGGGATGCGATCACCAGCCCGAAGCCGGCTGAAGGCGTAAACTTCGCTCCGTTCGAGAACTGGAGCAAAGGCGGCGGGAAAGTGTGCCGGTGCCGATCGACAAGGATGTGTTCGGCGACGGCAGCGTGATCATGCTCGCCACGCCGGGTCATACGCCCGGTCATCACAGCCTGCTGGTCAAGCTGCCGCAGATGGGCGCCTTGATCATCACCGGCGATGCCGTGCATTTCCGCGAGAACTATGAGAATCGACGGCGTGCCGTGGTTCAATTACGATCGCGCCGAAACGATGGCCTCGCTCGAACGCATCAAGAAGATCGTGGCGAAATTCCATGCGACCGTCGTCATCCAGCACGACGCGCGCGACATCGACAAATTGCCGGCATTTCCGGCCGTTGCGAAGTAGCCGTTGGCGTTTGTGAGCGAGATCCTAGAGGACGCTTCGGCGGCTTCTTCAGCGTGCGCGTGAATCGGTTTCAGTAACGCAGATATTCGCGGCGTTTGTCCAGCCAGGCCTGTTCGTCGGCATGCACTCAGTCGCATCCAGATCCTGCGGCGTTGCGGCCGGATCATCGACCCATTCGCGCAGCAGCGGTCCGCCGTTGATGACGTCGATGGCGAGCTTGCCGTGCTCGTATTCGTAGGCGAAATCACGCCACAGCGGATAGTCCGGATACAGACGGCGGATCGCCTTGAAGGCGAGCGCCATGATGCGCCATGGCTTGAACGCCTCGTGATCGTATCCCGGCCCTTCGGTATGGACCTGCACGCCGTTGCACAACTGGCCTGCATGTTTGTGAAACGTGGGCTCGAACCAGCAGTCGCGCAGGCGGCAGCCGCGCAGCCAGGCGGCGCGAGCGCGTGCATGTCCTTTATGATCGCCGGCGCATCGATATCGGGTGCGCCGAACAGTTCGAGCGGCCGCGTGGTGCCGCGGCCTTCGGAGAGCGTCGTGCCCTCGAGCATCACCGTGCCCGCATAGGCTCTTGCCATCCACAAATTCGGTGCATTGGGGCTGGGATTGACCCACGTCGCGCTCGCCAAGCGGCCAGCCGAACCCCGGCGCGGCTTCCGGCTGCCAACCTTGCATCTCGATGACGCGATAATCGACATCGAGGTTAAGCGTTTTGACAAACCATGAGCCCAGCTCGCCAAGCGTCAGTCCGTGGCGCATCGGCAACGGACCCGCGCCGACAAAGCTTTCCCAGCCAGGGCGCAGCGTCAGCCCTTCGACCGGTCTGCCGACGGGATTGGGCCGGTCCAGCACCCACACGGCTTTGCGCGCCTTTGCCGCCGCTTCGAGCATGTAGCGCAGCGTCGTGATGAACGTGTAGATGCGGCACCCGAGGTCCTGCAGGTCGATCAGAACGACGTCGCATGTGTCCATCATCGCGTCGGTGGGTTTGCGCACTTTGCCGTAGAGGCTGAAGACCGGGAATGCCTTGCGCCGGATCGTTGAAATCCGGCAATTCAACCATGTTGTCCTGCTTGTCGCCGCGCAGGCCGTGCTGAGGACCGAAGGCGGCCGTGATCTTGATATCACCGCAGGCGGCCAGTGCATCGAGCGAGTGTGTCAGGTCCGCCGTCAGCGACGCCGGGTGCGCGAGCAAGGCGACGCGCTTGCCGTGCAGCGGCGCGCGCAAGGCGGGTTCGGCGATGAGTCGGTCGATGCCAAATTTCATGGCGGCTATGTTTGGAGAAGTTCGCAGGCAAAGCAATCCGGATGATGGAAATCCGGCTTGCCGGCCGGATGCGCCAGCGCCCAATACGATTTGCGGCCGCTTGCTTCTTCGATGACCGCCGAGAGGCCGAGGCTCCATGGGCTATCGGCCGGCAGGTCGATCCGATCCAGATCCAGCGAGGTCCGCAACGTGCAGTGCTCGGAGCTCGACTGTATTTCGGTCTGAGGCGCGCTTATCTCCGTCGCGATGCGCATCCCGCTTCGATAGGCGCTAAACCGGTATGCCGCCCATTGGGTCGAGGGCGCAAAGTTGAACTCGTAATATCCGGCGTTGGGCGGACTGCAAACGAAAGCCTCGAAGCAGGTATGTTGCCAAAGCTCATCAGTCCGCGTCGGCTCGGCCGCTGGCGGCAGAAGCAGTTCGCTGATCCTGCCGGTGACGAAATAGGACAACACCAAAGCGCCGTCGGCGCGGCGCACGACTTCCGCCTCGACGCTCGTCACAGCCGTGCCGAGTAAATCCGGATGAAGCTTCAATGCCATGCGCATGCCGCCATTGTAGCGGCTCGGTTCTGCCTCGAATACGAGACTTAGGCTCAGCGGCCTTCGCGCGCCCAGGTGCCGGCAAGGCTGCCGATCAGGAGCAACAGGCCGAGCAGCCCGGCGAATACCGGCAGCACGCCGATGCCGCGGACCACGCTGGCGTCGCGCATTTTCAGGCCGATCCAGTCGTCGCCCTTGTAGGTGTCGCCGGAGCGCACCGCGACGATGCGCGGCACGTTGAGGCCGTTGCCGTCGTCGAGCCGGCGCGAGTCGCCGCCGGTCGCGTTGGTGATCGGCGCCAGCACATCGGTCGTCGAGGTCACTTCGGCGAATTCGCGCGGATTGGCCGGGCCGATATTGATCAGCGCATTGAGCTTGCCGTCGGTCGCGCGCCATAGTCCGAGTTCGTCGGCGTGGACGGTCTTTTGCCAGACGCCGGGTTCGGCTGGCTCCAGCTTGAGCACCTGGGTCGCGCCCGAGGGCGAGGTCAGCGTCACGTCGGCGACGTCGTCGGCCATGGTCTGGCGCCGCACCACAAGATCGTGGCCGCTCACGTTGAGCCGCAGCGCTTCCTCTTCGAGATCGGGCTCCTTCATCAGCCAATGCGACAGCCGGCGCAGCAGATCGAGATGCGGGCCGCCGCCTTCGAAACCGCGCGCCCACAGCCAGATGTGGTCGGACAGCAGCAGCGCAACGCGGCCCTCGCCCTGGCGTGACAGCACCAGCAGCGGCTTCTGGTCGGGGCCTTGCATGACCGTGGTGCCAGTCGGCGTTTTGCGTATCGACGATGCGGAACCATTCGCTCCAGTTCGGCGGATTGCTGTCGGAGCCGTCGAGCCCGCGCGTCACCGGATGGCGCTTGCCGAGTTCGGTGAGCGTCGGCCGAAAGGCTTCGTCGGTGACGTTGCCGTCCGGCTCGGCCGGCAGGATGGCATCGAGCGGCGTGCGCCAGATGCTGGTCTGGCTGGCGTAATCGGGGCCGGCGGCGACCAGCACCGCGCCGCCGTCGCGCACATAGCGGGTGATGTTGTCGAAATAGATGATCGGCAGCACGCCCTGGCGCGCGTAGCGGTCGAAGATGATGAGCTGGAATTCGCCGATCTTCTGCTGGAACAGTTCGCGCGTCGGGAATGCGATCAGCGACAGCTCGTTGATCGGCGTGCCGTCCTGCTTCTCCGGCGGGCGCAGAATGGTGAAATGCACGAGATCGACCGAGGCGTCGGACTTGAGCAGATTGCGCCACGTGCGTTCGCCGGCATGCGGCTCGCCGGAAACCAGCAGCACGCGCAGCTTGTCGCGCACGCCGTCGATCGACACCACGGCGCGGTTATTGACCGTCGTAAGTTCGCCGCCCGGCAGCGGCGCGGCTTCGATCTCGACGATGTTCGGCCCGCCGTGCGGGATCGGGATGTCGACATTCTGCGGCGCGCCGACGGGAACGGTGCGCGTTTCGACGACGTCGCCGTCGCGGCGCACCGTCACTTCGCGCGGTCCCGGCTTTGGCGCCCTGATCCTCGACGCTGTAGGTGATGGTCTGCGACTGGCCGACAATGCCGAAGCGCGGCGCGGCGATCAGCGCGACGCGGCGGTCGCGTTCGTCCTTGTTGCCGGTGATCAGCGCGTGAACCGGCGCGGCGAAGCCGAGCGCGCTGGCGTCGGCCGGCACGTCGTGCACGCGGCCGTCGGTGATCATGATGACGCCGGCGATGCGATCGGTCGGCACGTCGGCAAGCGTCGAGCCGAGCGCCGTGAACAGCCGCGTGCCGTCGGTCTCGCCGTCGGCCTGGCCGGCTTCGACGACGCGCACTTCGAGGCCGGGAATATGGCCCAGCCGATCGACGATCGCGGCGCGCGCGGCCTCGGTCTGCTGCGTGCGGTCGCCGAAATTCTGGCTCGGGCTTTTGTCGACGACGACGACGGCGACCGAGCTGAGCGGATCGCGGTCCTCGCGCGTCAGCGACGGATTGGCGAGCGCAAGCACGATCAGCGCGAGCGCCAAGCGCGCGGATCGTCGCGCCACGGCTGCGCGAGACGAACAGCAGCAGCGCGAGCACGACGACCGCGGCGACGGCCGCCCAGAAGATCTGGACGCTGACGAGCGGGGCGAACGCGATGCCGAAGTTCACGATCGCATCTCCTACTGCCCCAGCCGCTCGAGCAGCGCCGGCACGTGCACCTGGTCGGCCTTGTAGTTGCCGGTGAGCGTGTACATCACGATGTTGACGCCGGCGCGGAAGGCGAGTTCGCGCTGGCGCGGCTCGCCTTCGACCATCGGCAGCATGGGCTGGCCGTCGGAGCGCATCGCCCAGGCGCCGGCAAGATCGTTCGAGGTGATGATGATCGAGGATACGCCGTCGCCGCCGCGCGCCGGGCGGCTCGAGCTCGCTCTTCGTCGTCGGCCGCCGGCAGCGCCTCGACCCAAAGCTGGCCGGTGTTGAAGCGGCCGGGAAAGTCGCGCAGCAGATAGAACGTCTTGGTCAGGACGTGATCGCGCGGCACCGGCTCGAGTTCGGGAATGTCGAGCGAGGACAGGATTTTGCGCAATTCCATCATGCCGGGGCTGCGCGTTTCGCCGCCGGGGCCGGGCGGCGCCACGACGGCGTCGCGGGTGTCGAACAGAACCGTGCCGCCATGCTTCATGTAGGTGTCGATGCGCTTGAGCGCTGCCTCGGACGGCCGCGCGGCGCCGGGCACGATCGGCCAATAGATCAGCGGATAGAACGCAAGCTCGTCGCGCGCGATGTCGAGGCCGATCGGATCGCCGGCTTCGAGCGCGGTGCGCTGCGCGAGGAACAGCGTCAGGCCCGGCAAGGCCGGCTTTGCTGATCGCGTCGACGTCGGCATTGCCGGTGACGACATAGGCGAGCTTGGTTTCGCAGCGCCGAGTGCGGCACGTTGCCGATCGGACGTCTTCGGCGCGCGGCATGCGTCGACGCGTGAGCGCCAGCAGCGCAAGCACGATCACGACGCGCGGCGCGCGGCGCGCGACGAGCGCGGCAGAGCCGCTGCGATGCCGCCGCCGAGGACAGAGCACGACCAGCGTATCGAGCAGGAACAGCGCGAGCGCGGCGAGCAAGATCGGCCCGCGCAAATCCTGCGGCTCGCTGGTGCGGTAGATTTCGACGGCGCGCATTGGCGAGCGGCGAGAAATCGAGCGGCGCCAGGCGATCGGCCGGCGCCAGCGTGTTGACGGCGAAGCAGGCCTTCCGGCGGCCCGTAAAAGCCCGGCGGATGGTCGGCGGTGGCGCTGCCGGAAAAATCCGTCGGCACCGGCCGCGCGGTCGACGGCGGCGCGATGAAACTGCCGAAGCCGTCGAGCACGCGGCTCGGCGGCACAGCTTCGTGCAGCGCGTCTTGGTCTGTCGCATTGGCGGCTTCGGCGACGGTCGTCGTGCCGGCAAGCGCGACGATGCGCTTGAGCATGTCGACGAAAGTGCCGGACAGCGGCAGATCCGACCAGCGCGTATCGCCGGTGACGTGGAACAGCACGATCAGGCCTTTGCCGCGCCGCGCCGCGGTGACCAGCGGCGTGCCGTCGGCGAGCGTCGCCCAGGTGTTGTCGCTCAGCGCCGCATCGGGCTCGGCCAGCACCTGCCGGGTGACGGTCACATCGTTCGGCACGGCATGCCGTTGAACGGGCTCTCGCGCGAAAACGCGGCCAGCGGCTGCGGCTTGTCCCAGCTCAGGCTGCCGCCGAGGATGCGGCCGCCGCGCCGCAGCTTGACCGGCACGAGATCGTCGTCGGACGCGGCGAGCCGCGGGCCGGCAAAGCGCACCAGCACGCCGCCGTCCTCGATCCAGTGCGCCAGGCGGTCGTGCGCGTCGCCGGCGACATTGCCGACATCGGCCAGGATCAGCATCGGCAGATTGCTGATCGAGAAAATGCGTGACCGCGTCGGCCGGCGACTTCGCCTTGGGCCAGCCGCACATCGGCGAACGGGTCGAGCGCGCGCTCGATATAATAGCTCGACGACAACAGCGGCTGCGAGGTGTCGGCGCGTCGCGCCGGAAACAATGCCGACGGTGCGCCGGCGCCAGCGCTTGTCGAGCAGTTGCACGGCGCCGGCCGAGCGTTCGCCGGCGATCTCGATGCGGGCGATGTCGTTGCGGATTTCGACCGGCAGATCGAAATGCGCCTCGGTCTCGCGATCGCTGCGCCTTGAACGCGAACGGCGCTTCGCCGAGCGGCAGGCCTTTGAGATCGAGCGCGCGCACCGTGCCGGTGTCGCTCGGCGCCGGATGCGGCGCGCAAAACTTTCACGGTCAGCGCGCCGGCGGCGTTGTCGGCGGCGGTGAGCGCGCGCGGCCCGGCAATGCCGCCGGCGACGACGTGATCGGATGGCTGCCGAGCGTCTGCGCGAGGCTTTGACGAAATCGGCGCCGCGGCCGAGATCGTCGCCGTCGGACAGCCAGACCAGTTCGACGTCGGGCGTGCCGGCGAGGAAACGCGCGATCGCCGGCAGCGCCTCGGTGCGGTCGACCGTATACGGCTTCGGCTTGATCTGGTGCAGCCGCACGCGCGCCGAGCCGGCGGGCTCGAATGAAATATCGCGCGTGCCTTCCGACAGCGGAATGAGCGCCACGGCGCGGCGATCGTCTTCGGCGCGCGCGATGATGTCGTCGGCGGTGCGCAGGCGCGCGTCCCAGGCGGCGGCGGCGGCCCAGCCGTCGTCGATCAGGATGCGCGATCGGCGCGCTGTGCGTTGCGTCGTCGCCAGCGGCGGATTCCACAGCGGGCCGGCGGCGGCGATGATGACGAGGGCGGCAAGCGCGAGCCGCAGCAGCGTCAGCCACCACGGCGTGCGCGCCGGGGTTTCTTCCTTCGGCGCGATTTCGAGCAGCAGCCGGGTCGGCGGGAAATCGATGCGGCGCGGGCGCGGCGGAATCAGCCGCAGCAGCCACCACAGCACCGGCAGCGTGAGCAGGCCGATCAGCACCAGCGGTTCGGCAAAGCCGAGCGGCAGGCCGCCGATCATGCCGGCACCCGCGGCTGTCGGCCGGCACGCGGCGATGCCGCGGTCATCGGCTGCAGCCGGCGCCGATGCGGGCGTGCAACGCCAGCAGCAGTTCGCTCGCCGGCCGGTCGGTGCGATGGATGGTGAAGCTCCAGCCGAGCCGGTCGGTTTCGGCGCGGATTTCGGCGCGGTGGCGTTGCACGCGCGCCGTATAGTCGGTGCGCCAGGTTTCGGCGCGGCCGGCGGTGATGCGGCCGCCGCCTTCGGGTTCGACGAATTCGATGCGGCCCCAATACGGAAACGTCTCTTCGGCCGGATCGACGATCTGCACGACGTGGCCGCGCGCGCCGCTGCCGGAAAGCTGCGTGATGGTGCGCCGCACTTCGCCGATCTCGCTCCACAGATCGGACAGCAACACGATCTCGGCGAGCGGCGAGGGCGCGAAGTTCGGCGGCAGGCTCGTGCGCTCGCTGCTGATCGTGCACGATCGCCTGCGCCATGCGGTCGATGACATTGCGGCTGCCGGTCGGGCGCATCAGGCCGGGAACGCCGACGCGCTCGCCGCCCTCGACCAGAATTTCGGCCAGCGCCAGCGCGACGACCAGCGTGCGAAAAAGCTTGGTGTCGCGAACCAGCGGCGAGGCGAAGTTCATCGACGGCGAACGATCGGGCCAGATCCAGACAGTGTGCGCGGCTTCCCATTCCTGCTCGCGCACATAGAGATGATCGTCGCGCGCCGAGCGCCGCCAGTCGACGCGCGACGGCCGGCTCGCCGGAAATGAAGCGGCGGTATTGCCAGAAATTTTCGCCCGGTCCGGCGCGGCGCCGGCCGTGCAGGCCGTGGATGACGGTGGCGGCGACGCGGCGCGCTTCCAGGATCAGTCGCGGCATGGCAGCGGCGAGCGTTCGGCCTGCGCCGACCGCGCGTACCTACCGCCGCGCTGTCCTGATGGGCGCGCCTGGGCTCGGCCGCCATCCGGCTATCCGATCCGCGCCTTCAGGCGGCCGATGACCGCCTCGATGCTTTCGCCTTCGGCGCGCGCGGTGAACGTCAGCGCCATGCGGTGCTTGAGCACCGGCTCGGCGAGATCGAGCACGTCGTCGATCGAGGGCGCGAGCCGGCCATCGAGCAGCGCGCGGGCGCGCACCGCCAGCATCAGCGCCTGGCTCGCGCGCGGGCTCGGTCCCCAGGCGATCAGCTTGGCGGCTTCGCCGCCGTCCGGGCCGGGCCGCGCCGAGCGCACCAGCGCCAGGATCGCTTCGACGACGGATTCGCCGACCGGCAGCCGCCGCACCAGCCGCTGCGCCGCCATCAGATCTTCGGCGGTCATCGCCGGCTTGGCGCGGGCTTCTTCGGCGCCGGTGGTTTCGAACAGAATTTTGCGCTCGGCGTCGCGATCGGGATAGTCGACGTCGATTTCCATCAGGAAGCGGTCGAGCTGGGCTTCCGGCAGCGGATAGGTGCCTTCCTGCTCGAGCGGGTTTTGCGTGGCGAGCACATGGAACGGCTTGGGCAGATCGTGACGCGTGCCGGCGACGGTGACGTGCTGTTCCTGCATCGCCTGCAGCAGCGCCGATTGCGTGCGCGGGCTGGCGCGGTTGATTTCGTCCGCCATCAGCAGCTGGGCGAACACCGGGCCGGAAATGAAGCGGAAGCTGCGCTTGCCGGTCTGGCTTTCCTCCAGCACTTCGGTGCCGAGAATGTCGGACGGCATCAGGTCGGGCGTGAACTGGACGCGCTTGCGCATCGAGCCCGAGCACGATGCCCATGGTGTCGACGAGCTTGGTCTTGGCCAGGCCCGGCACGCCGAGAAGCAGCGCGTGGCCGCCGGAGAGAATGGTGACGAGCGCCTGCTCGACGACTTTGTCCTGTCCGAATATGACGGTGCCGATCGCGGCTTTGGCGGCGCGCACATGAGCGGCTGTCGATTCGGCCGTCGCGAACGATCATGTCCTCGAGCTTTTCGAGGCCGTCTCCCCCAGCAAGTGCCATGGCTAACTCCTTGTCATTCGGACGGATTCTTGTATCGGATCAGAGGCACGCCAGTGTCCGCGAATTCTATGGCAGCTATGATGCAATATATGAGCCACCCCGACTAAAGCGGAGCTTGGCCCGATTTTTCGTCCACAGGAACACAACTTGGATTGGGGCTGCCGAATGCAGGTTCGCGATGACGAACTCTCGATTAATCTCGCCCCCGGACTCGCGTCGGAGCGCTAGGTTCAAGGCAAACAATGGCGAAGGAAGGGCAACCAGGCCTCGAGGCGATCACGGGTGCGCTAGCCGGCGACCAAAGGGCCGCCGCCGGTCGAGCGCTGGAACCCGCCGTTTTGCGGCGATCTCGACATGCGCATCGCCACCGACGGAACATGGTTCTACCTGAAAACGCCGATCGGCCGGCCGGCGCTGGTGAAGCTGTTTGCCTCGGTTCTCAAGCGCGAAGGCGACAGTTATTTCCTCGTTACGCCGGTGGAGAAGTGCGGCATCACCGTCGACGATGCGCCGTTCCTCGCGGTCGAGCTTCGGATCGAAGATGGCGGCCGGCGGCCGGGTGCTGCACTTCCGCACCAATGTCGACGATTGGGTTGCCTGCGGCCCACAACACGCGTTGCGTTTCGAGCCCGAAACCGGCACCGGTGGGCTGAAGCCTTATCTGCATATTCGCCGCGACCTGTGGGCAAAGGTGACGCGCGCGCTGTTCTTCGATCTCGTCGAACTCGGCGAGGAGCGCGACGTGGACGGCAAAGCGATGTTCGGTGTGTCGTCGATGGGTACGTTCTTTCCGATGGCGCCCGCCGAACAGGTGAGGGAGTTCGCGTGAACGATAGCAGCGCATCAGCGACCCAAGCCGCGGCGGCGGATTTCTTCGACCGCGCGCGCGCAACGGCTGAAGCTCGACGTGCCGCCGGCGCTGACCGATCCAAATGCGCAGGGCGTGCGCCGCGGCGACCTCGATCTCGATCCGGTACTGTGGGAGCGCGCCGGCGTGAGCGCCACCAAGCCGGCCGCGGTGCTCATTCCGATCGTCGAACGCAGCACGCCCACCGTGTTGCTGACACTGCGGACGGCGGAATTGGCGAGTCACGCCGGCCAGATTGCTTTTCCCGGCGGCAGGATCGATCCGAACGACGAAAGTCCGGTCGCTGCCGCGATGCGCGAGGCCAAGGAGGAAATCGGGCTCGCGCCGAATTTGATCGAACCGATCGGCTATCTCGATCTTTATCTCACCTTCTCGGGCTTCCGCATTCTGCCGACGGTAGCGCGCGTCAAGCCGGACTTCACGCTGACACTCAATCCGTGGGAAGTGGTCGAGAGCTTCGAAGTGCCGCTGGAATTTCTGATGACGCCGGCCAATCATCAGCGAAAGACGCGCGACTGGAAAGGCATAGCGCGCGATTACTACGCCATGCCGTACGAGAACCGCTACATCTGGGGCATCACTGCGGGTATCTTGAGAAACCTCTACGAGCGGGTCTACGGCGCATGATCAGGCCAGTCTTCACCGAGGTCGGGCTATTTCTTGCCCCGTTCGTGATCTACGCGGCTTTCCTGCTCGCTACGCGCGCCGGTGTGTTGCAGGCCGATGCATGGTCGCTGCGGCATGTTGCCGGCCTTGTCATCGTTTCGCTCTCACTGGTGGTCGGAAGCTTTCTGTTCCTCGCGCAATTCTCCGGCGCGCCGCCGGGCTCGACCTACGTGCCGGCGCATGTCGAAGACGGCAAATTCGTTCCGGGGACGACGCGGTGACGGCGGGCGCGCAGCTTAGCGACGCGGCATGGCTCAAGGACGATCCGTCGCACGCCTGCTTGCACTGCTTGACCGCGACGGCGAGGAAGCGCGCGTGGTCGGCGGCGCGGTGCGCAACGCAGCTGATGAAACTGCCGGTCGAGTGAGATCGACGTCGCGACAACTGCCGAGCCGCAAGAAGTGATCCGCCGCGCCGAAGCGGCGGGCTTCAAGGTGGTGCCGACCGGGATCGAGCACGGCACGGTGACCGTCGTGATCGATGGCCGTCCGTTCGAAGTCACGACGCTCCGAGTCGACGTCGAAACCTACGGCCGCAAGGCTAAAGTCGTGTTCGGCCGCGACTGGACGAGAGACGCCGAGCGGCGGGATTTTACGATCAATGCATTGTCTGCTACGCCCGATGGCAAGGTTTTCGATTACGTCGGCGGCCTGGCCGATATTTCGGCGCGCAAGGTGCGGTTCATCGGCGCGCCCGAGCAACGTATCGCCGAGGATTATCTGCGCATCCTGCGTTTCTTTCGCTTTCACGCCTGGTACGGCGAAGGTGCTCCCGATGCGGCCGGCCTGCACGCCTGCATCGCCGCGCGCGCCGGGATCGAAACGCTATCGCGCGAGCGGGTGCGGATGGAGTTGCTCAAGCTTCTGCTGGCGCCGCATGCGGCGCCAACGCTCGCGGTCATGGCGGAATGCGGCATTCTCGGCATGGTACTCGGCGGCGTCGCCTATCTCGCCAGCTTCGAGAACACGGTGAAGGCCGAAGCTGCGATCGGCGCCGAGCCCGATGCGACGCGCCGGCTCGGCGCGCTCGGCAGCTACGTGATGGAGGACGCAGAGCGACTGTCGCAGCGTCTGCGGCTTTCCAACTGGCCCCGCCTACGCCGCCCTCGGCGAGCTGTTGTGCAGCAAAAAAGCCTTGTAAAAATAAAGCATAAATCAAGTCTCTAAATCTCAGGACATCTGCCAGAGTTGCCGGCCAACACAAGGAGCTGGCAGGGTTGCCCGATATTTAAATCTCCGATTGAATAAAAACGTTCAATGCACGCTTTCGGCTACCACCTCTACTACCCAAGTCGTAGCCAGCCCCGCCCGCATTCGCCTTGCTGGTCGAGGCGCTTCTTACCAAGACGTCCCACGGGTTAAACGGAAATCTTGATTTTCTGCGTAAACCTCCCTCAGCGGGTACCTTTCGTTGACTAGGCGTAAAGATGCTTGGGTCTCAGACGACGCCTGCCGTCCGATACTCGGTGAGACCCCATGGAGCTTTGCTCGCGAAGCTCGATCGCCAGGGCATCGAGACCAACGTCAAGGCCCTCGCGATGGACGCATGAGCGGCGGCCGGAACTAACCAGCCAGACTGGCGTTCATATCAGCTGAGGTTTTTCGTCGACCCTCACAACAAGGTGTTGGATAGCCTCACAGCGAGGTAAGTCATGGATATTAAAAGAATTTCAGTAGTCTCCGGAACCGCCCTGCTCGCGCTTACCGCGACCGCTTCGGCCGGTCCTATGAGCGTAACGAGCTCCCAGGTCATAACGCCACCAATCCCGATCGAGCAGGTCCGGTATTACTATCGGCATCACTATCGGCACTATGGCTGGCACCGTGGCTGGTATCGCCACAGATACCACTACGGCTGGCGCTACCGCAGGTATTATGGCTGGAACCCGGCCGCGGCGGTCGTAGGCGGCGCCGTTGGCCTGGCTACGCTTCCCTTTGCGGCGGCAGGCGGCTGGCCGTATTACCGCGGATACCCCTATTACTACGGGTACCCCTATTACGGATATCGCTATTATCGCTATTATTAGCGCGGCAGAGCAATTGCCGCCTGAGCCGCAGCACCCCTAGGCGCCGCGTAGAATTTGGTTTAGCGGTCCGCGCATTTTCGGCGGTCTTATCCGGCCGGGGATATCGTTTTCGCTATCTGAATTGACAAAACCCTCACGGCGGCGGCGTGAAGTGCTGCCGCCGGAGGTGCTCGAAAAGCTGGTCAATCCGCAAGTGACCATCAACGTTGAGCGCTTTTTGCGAACGCATGGCGCAGAACAGCTGCCACCACCAAAGTCGAAGCCCGAGGAGCTTCCCTTGCGCGCGCGGATCGCGGCATCGGTCGTTTTTGGCCTTGCGGTCTGTCGATTCATTTCAATGGTGGGGTGCATGATTAGCGCCGCCCATGCTGATACTCAGACGTTTCCAGACGCCGAACTATCCCAAGGTTGCGCGGCCCATGCTGACGCCGAGACGGCGCACTTGAAGGGCGTTGCCATAAAAAAAATACCCTTGGCTCAAATAACCGCCATCGTAGCGAAGCATCATGCATGGCGGAAGCTTTGGCACGCATTGAACGATGCGTGTTTGCGGGGCGGCAGTCTGGAACGGTGGAAGAAATAAAATGACAATTCCGGCGCTCGCGCTCGTCGCAATTTTTGCAGCGGCCCGCCCAAGCCCGCACGTGCCACTACTATGCCTATGGCGAAGATACCGCCGTGCGGGCTTGCGATGATGGTTCGTTCACCGTTGATCCGCGCGGCCGCGTGCGGGTCTATGGCGCGCCTAATGCGGGGTTTGAGCGCTACCCGGGTCAGCCGGACCATCCGGTTTATGAGCGGCGGGACTAGCCAGAACTTTATGCGGCTACACGCCGCTTATTGGCTAGAAATCGGATTTGTGGCCCTTCTTTTGCGCTAAGTAATTCAATTCATTAGCTCTAGGAATACCGTTATGTGCTAGAGGAAAGCAAGAGAAACCTCGCCACGCACTAAATGGAAAATCCCTCCGGCCGGAGCTATAAACCTCGGAGCGGGCTATGACCACATCCGCGACGATCGCGTATCAATTTGGCTTGGGCCTCGGGCGTTTGGTCGCTTGGCTCCGGCACCGGCGTGGTCAATGAAATCGCGGCACCACGGACCGTGCATTGAGACCGCTATCGATCGCGTTCGGAGCTTCATTCGCTGGAATAGGCGACTAATTGACAAGGGCTAGAAGATCGCCGTCCGGAAAAACAGGAGTTGTGCCCATTACAAAATGTTAAATTGTTTTTCCAAAGCGCTTTTGATGAAACTTGTCGTCCCTTCCAATATTCTGAGGCACCCTCATGAAAAAACATATTCTGATAGCAGCGACGGCTGCGTTGCTTGCTTGGCCTAACCTATCCTCCAGTGTCTTGGCCACACCACCCCAAACTTCCGAGGATGCTGGGGCGTACCACCCACAATTTTCGCCTGAAGACTTCGCCGCATTCACAGACGCGCGCATAGCCGCGCTGAAAACAGGCCTCAAACTGACGCCAGAGCAAGAGAAGAACTGGCCTGCTCTCGATTGGGCATTACGCGAACAAGCGGCAGCGCACGCGAAGCGTATGGCGGAATGGCGCGAAAAGGCCAAAGAACCGCGTGAGCACCGCAGCGTAATTGAAGGCCTCCAAGAACGCGCTAAACGGCTCTCAGCGCGAGCCTCGGAAATGGAAAAACTCGCCGCCGCCGCAAAGCCTCTCTACGACAGTCTCGATGATGCACAAAAACGCCGCTTCAAACCACTTCTACACATGGCCATCGGAAGACATTGGCATCATGAGCACGAAGGCTTTCATCACGGCTAGTATCGACACGCTCTGGTTCGATCAAGACAAAAGGAGCTCCCGCCGCAGCCTGCCCGCCTCGATTCGCACCACAGGATCATCCGGTGTTATCCCCTCTTCGCGGCCAAAAACTTCAACGGCGATGGAGTAGGCTTTGATCCGCTTGGCGCGACCCGCGAGAGACTCCTCGACGACGTAGCGTAAGAACGCCCGCCCTCTCTCGGGGAGCTGGAATTCCGGACTCGCCAGAATGCTACCGAGTTTCCGAATAGCTTCTGGAGTGGGCAGAGGAAGCGCCGCGCAACCACCCTGGCCAATCGCTTTAGGTTCCTCGCTCCCCATGCCTTGCCACTCCGATGCAATTGGTTGACGCGCCAACCAATTCTGTAGGCGGTCCGTTTGGTCCGGTCGATCATTCTACCAAGCTTGCAGCCCCGATGATTTCAAATCCTGAGATTTAATCTCTTTTTTTTCCCCCACATGCGTATTTCTGGGGGTTGACGGAATCACCGAAACGGACATCAGCCAGTAACTCACTCATCGAATAACTGCCTCATATCAAACAAGTATTAGACGCAGCGCTGTTGCTCCGGCCAGTTCCGGAGTCGGGTAAGCTACGGTAAATTACTCCACAATTGGGTTTTCTTCGCATATGAGCTGATAAATATTTTCATTTGGCGCTTCGTCAGGGATGTTCCAAATGTCTTCGAACCTTGCTGCCGTTATTCGTTGGTTTCCCTCACAAAAGCAGGCAATTCAGGAACGCGCCGCTTGCGACGAATCCTTTCGCTCAATGTGTGAAGATCTCGCAGACGCGGAGTCCGCGCTGCAGAAACTGGAAAATGGCCGGTCCCCGAAGCACGATCAGCGCTGCAGTGAATACCGGGAGCTAATCGATAGCATCGCCAAAGAGATCGCCGCTGCACTTTAAAGGCAACGTGAAGGATGAACTCGCTGGATATCCTTGGCGAAGTCATAGCTGAAGCCGCGATCGACTTCACTAGATGGGGTAGCTGAAATGCGTCGCACAGACACGGCACATCACCACGGGAGTGTAGGAGTAATCAACATACTGAGGTGTTACAAATGATGAAACTCGTTATCTACGTATTATTCATTGCGTTACAGTTAGTGAGTAACATATATTGTTACACATGCAGTGAATACTATCACATAGAGAAGTAACGATTAACGAGTATCGAGTAATAGATACTCGTTTTTCCCAACTCCGAAGGAGATTACAATGATTAACAAACGCAAGAGAGGAGCGGAAGACTATCGACACGTGCGATCTTGAGGAGATCTATAACACCGTCAAGAATATAGCCTACCGATTTAAAGTCGCCAGCTAGGTAGCAAGTCCATACAGCTCAACATCTTGTTAGAGCTGTATGGGCGAGCTACTAACAAAGAATAGTACTCGACGGTATCGATTATGCCACCGTAGTTAAAAGGTAAAAGGGATGACAAATGCTCACAGTTTTTATATTGGCTACGTGGCTCGTTGCCTCGACAACGGCTCAACGGTGCCTAATGCTGATGCAGTCAACAGAGCAAAAGGAATGCTTCGCCCTGGCGCGAAGCGTACAGAGGAGAGACCCCGGGACGAACAGAGGTGGATCTGGGACGTCGTTACGGACGGTAGTGATAGCCCGGACGTAAAGAACAGAGACAACTTGCGCTCGCACTACTAGACAAAGCACTAGGACTACGTAAGTTAGCGAGAGTAGACTAACATGAATATTATGTTACCAGCGGGTAAAGTATTTCCAGGTGACTATATTGACATAGATTTGGACATGGATTCGGAAGCCTGCAATCTGACCGCCGAAGGGGAGCGTATTCTTGCTTCCTTCACGCGGCGCTTAATCGAGATCGCGCCCTCGGGAGCGCGTGGATCGGATACTTCTCCAGCCGCCGCGCTCAATGCGATGCGCCTGCCCGCGATCGCTCTCGACCAGGACGGATTTGTCGCCGAGGTGAACGCCGCGGCCGAAACCATTTTCGACAACGACGTCAAGATCAAGGACCGGCGTCTTTTCGTTCGCGACCCCGCAGCCCTAGCCCTCCTGAAAGAAGCCATCGATCACTTGAAAACCTCGCCCCGTCTTAACCCGTTGGCTACCGACCCGATCATTGTTCAACGCCGGGACAAAATGCCGGTTATCGTGCGAATTTGGCCTTTTGACGGGGCGGCACACTTGCCCGCGCAGGAAGTGCGGGCGCTTTTGACGTTAAATGCCTTGGGGCCGAAACCAGGGCCGCCCGCGGCGATCCTCGCCAAGACGTTCCGCCTTACGCCTTCGGAGGCGAAGCTCGCCTGCATCATCGCACGCGGCGCCCCTCCCAGTATCGCAGCGCAAGAGTTGAAGATTTCACGGGAGACGGCGCGCAATCAGTTGAAATCCGTCTTTGCCAAGACGGACACGCATCGCCAAAGTGAACTCGTCGCGCTGCTTTTGCAGGTCGAGTGACGAAGACATTCGGAACTTTGCGGAAGGTTTCCCGCGAATTTTGCCATGTCGCACCGCGTGGGTTCCCTGCTGTAAATGCCCTCGGCCGGAGTCCCGGCAGCCTTGATAAGCTCGCCGCTGACCTCTCCTTGACCGACGTCTATCGCCGCCCCGTGATTGCCGGCTCGCTCGCGGTCGATGAGGCGGCAAAGGCCGGCGTCCATGCGCTGGTCAAGAACCTCGCCATCGAGCTGGCGGCCGACAAGATCCGCGTGAACGCCATCGCCCCGGCGGTGATCGAAACCCCCGTCTACGACACGTTCCTGACACCCGAGCAGGTCAAGGAAGTGCTGCCGACATTCAACGCGTTCCACCCGCTGGGTCGCAACGGCCAGGTGGCGGACGCGGCGGAAGCGATGCTGTTCCTGGCATCCGACCAGGCAAGCTTCATCACCGGCGTGGTGCTCCCCGTCGATGGCGGCGTCATGGCCGGCCGGCAGTAGCCGCGAACCTCAGTCGCATCACCCATCCGCAACGACACGGGACGGCCGGCGTCATCAACGCGCCGGCGGCTCCCCTCCCGAAAGGAGCAATGCCATGGTTACCCATGCCCGTAGCGCGCTGTTCTCCCCCGTGCAGATCGGCGCCATCACCCTCAAGCATCGCATCGTGATGCCGCCTTTGAGCCGCCTGCGCGCCCAGTGGCCGAGCGGCGCGCCGAGCGATTTGAACCTCGAATACTATAGCCAGCGCGCCTCGGACGGCGGGCTGATCTTCACGGAAGCAACGGCAATCTCGGCGACCGGCCGCGGCTACCGGGGCGCGCCGGGGATCTACAGCGACGAACAGGTCGCGGGCTGGAAGCGCGTCACGGACGCAGTCCACGCCAAGGGCGGGCGCATGTTCGTCCAGCTCTGGCACGCCGGGCGCACAACTCATATCGCGACGACGGGCGAGGAGCCGGTCACGGCCTCGGTCGATCCGACCTACTGGGCGGACCCGGAAATGCTGGTCGTGACGCCGGACGGCTTCTCGCAGCCGTCGCCGCATCGGGCGCTGGAGATCGCAGAGATCGCCGGTATCATCGAGCAGTATCGCGCCGCGGCCGCCAACGCGAAGCGGGCGGGTTTCGACGGCGTCGAGCTCATGGCCGCCAATGGCCACCTGATCGACCAGTTCCTGCAGGACAACAGCAACAAGCGGACCGACCGCTACGGCGGCTCCATCGAGAACCGGGCGCGGCTGCTCTTCGAAGCCGCGGAGGCGCTGATCTCCGTCTGGGGCGCCGATCGGGTGGGTGTCCGCCTTGCGCCCAGCGGCACCTTCAACGGGATGGCGGACAGCGATCCGCGGACCCTCTTCCGCTATGTCGCGGAGCGGCTCAACGACCTCAAGCTCGCCTATCTCCATATCATCGAGCCCCGGATCAAGGGCGGTGACCTGATCGCCGAAGGCATGGGGCCCGTGGCCGCGCAGGAGTTGGGCCAGATCTTCAAGGGTCCGATCATTGCGGCCGGCGGCTTCGAGCCCGACACGGCGGAGGCCGCCGTCGCCAACGGCGTCGCCAGCCTCATCGCGTTCGGCCGCCAATTCATCGCCAACCCGGACCTGCCGAAGCGCATCAAGCTCGGCCTGCCACTCAATCGCTATGACCGGAGCACCTTCTATGGCTTCGACGCCCGCGGTTACACGGACTATCCGACCTACGAGGAGGTCGAAGCGGATCAGGCCGAGGTCGCCTGAGTAACCCCGACAAGGTCCTAGGCCGGTCATCATCCGCGGCCAGAACTCTCTCGTGTTTTGAGGCTTCCACGAACGGAACCAACGGAGGAGAAAACCCATGTATTACCAAGCGATCGCGCAATGCACGCAGGCTGTGAAGAACGTCGAGGCCTGGCTCGATAAGGCGGAGGAGCATGCGGCCGCCAAGAACTTCGACGTCGGCGTGCTGATGACCGGCCGTCTTGCGCCCGACATGAAGCCCTTCATCTACCAAGTCCAAAGCGCGTGCGACTATCTCAAGGCGGCCGCAGCTTGGCTCTCCGGACAGAAACCGCCCAAGCATGAGGATACCGAGCAGACGATCGACGAGGTGCGTGCCCGCATCCGGAAGACCGTCGCCTTCGTGGAGAGCGTGGCCGAGGCACATTATGTCGACGCCGCCGAGCGGCGGGTCAGCCTATCGTTCGCGCCGGCCGGCAAGGTGCTCGTCGGCCCGGATTACTTGCTGCAGATGACGATCCCGAACGTCTATTTCCACGTCGCGATGGCTTACGCCGTGCTTCGACACAACGGCGTCGACGTTGGCAAGATGGACTTCCTCGGGCCTATCAACTGGGTCGACGCCTGAGGCGTCCCGAACCTTCGCTGCCCCGAGCGTCGGGGCGGCGAAGCGGAGCCATGTTCCGGGACTAGCTTTTTCCCGGGCACGATGCTCGGGCCTGGCGGCGAAGGGGGGCGGAGCGCCGGATGATGCGTGTCCCCGGCGCGGCGGCGGGAGCCGCTACCCTTCCGCGGGCCATCACTGCGCGGGAGGTCGGTGTGGCTGGCGCCGGCGCTCAGGCCAGCGCCGCCTCGCGTAGACGCAGCAGATCGCTGGTGGCCCGGTCATAGGCGCCGGTATCGCCGAGAGCATTGGCGACGACCAGGGCGCCCGTGATGGTCGACAAAAACTCGGCGGCACTGCTCTCCGAAAGCCCTTCGGCGGTCAGTTTATCGAGGCACATCTTGAAGAAGCCCTTGACCTCCCGTGAGACCTCAGGCGGCAAATCCTGTGATGCCGCGCCCAGGACCGTGCAAGGGCACATGTGCCCCTCGGAGACCGCCGTTCCGCGGAACGCCTTCGTCCACACGCGGACGGGGTCGGAATCCTTCTCCAGCTCCTCGTCGATGAACTTCGAGGTCTCTTCGGCCCAGCGGCGAATGACGGCCGCCGCGAGGGCCTCCTTCGTCGGAAAATGGTAATGGACGCTCGAGCTCTTTATGCCGACGTCGGCCGCAATTTCCCGGAAGCTGAATCCGCCGAAACCGCCGAGCTGCATGCGCCGTTCGGCGGCATCCATGATCGCAGTCTTGACGTCACTCATGGACCCTCTCCTATGACTACCTGTTGATAGATAGTTCTTGCGTTCGGAAAAGGCAATGGGTATCTCTCTATCTGTCGATAGAGGAAGTCGGCGGACGGGAGGCGGGTCTGCGGTGGGCCGGCGGTGAGCGCCCGGGCGGTCGCAGCAAGTGTCTTCGTAAGCGGAGGCGACGGCGATGTTTTCAGTGATCTTCGAAGTCCACCCCAGGCCGGAGCGGTTCGATCTCTATTTGGACCTTGCCAAGGGGCTGAGGCCCATCCTGGAAGGAATTGACGGCTTCATCGACAACGAGCGGTTCGAGAGCACCCGTCGCCCCGGATGGATCCTCTCGCACTCCACCTGGCGCGACGAGAAGTCCGTCGTGCGCTGGCGGACCGTGGCCAAGCATCACGATACTCAGCAGCGCGGTCGGGACGAGGTGTTCCAGGACTACCATCTGCGCGTGGGTGAGATCGTGGCGGACACGGCGCCGCCAGCCGGCACATCGCTCGTCGAGCAGCGGTTGGACGAGACGGAGATCGGCCAGGCCAAATTCGCGACGCTGACCGAGGTCCAGCCTCACACCGGCGTCACGGCCGCTGCGCTGCCGGACTGGCTGCGGCTTGAGCGTGATGGGGCGGACCTGGTCGATTACGACGTTCTCGCCAGCATCTACAACAAGGGGAAGCTGGTACTGCTGGCGTCGTGGCGGGATCGGCGCGCGGCTGAGCGGTTCACGCCGGCCGTGGACGCCGGCGCCGATCAATTGCGCCATCGGATTGTGCGCGTCGTCCGGGACTACGGCATGTTCGATCGGCGCGAGAGCCCGCAATACTACCCGGCAATCGGTGACGAGACCGCCCCGCGGCCGGACCATTCCTAACCTCTGCCCGTCAGGAGAGACCAAGATGCTGGAGCTCAGACCGAATTGCGAATGCTGCAACAAGGACCTGCCGCCCGAGGCCGCCGATGCCATGATCTGCAGCTTCGAATGCACCTTCTGCCGGGATTGCACGGAGACGACGTTGGGCGGGCGCTGCCCGAACTGCGGCGGAGAGCTGGTCGCCCGTCCTATCCGTCCGGCCGAGAAGCTGGAAAAGTATCCGGCGTCCACCGTCCGCGTGGTCAAGCAGGATGGCTGCGCTCCTGCCACGGCGTAGGCCGGGACCACTCCCGCGAGGAACCGGGGGCACGCCGGGGGTGATGGCCGCCGCCGGCATCCGGCCCGGCGCCGTAGAGGATCTCTGGCCCATCGGTGCTGTCGCCTCTGCTGACGTCACAAGTCGATCGGCGCGGGCTTGCCCCCAGCGGCGCGTAGCGCCACGCGAAGCTCGGCATAGGCCGTCACCAGCGCGTCGAGCGTGAAGCTCCTGTTGAGCCCGCTCGGGTTTGGCAGGATCCAAGCCATCGTCCCGGCAAACTCACCGGGAAGCCGGCCCCAGGGCAGCTCGGGTTGCCCAAGCATCGTCGACACCGCGCGCTTGCCGAGAAAGGCGATCGAGCGCGGCGCGTAGCGACGCATCTTGGCCTCGAATCCGAGCCGAGCTGCCACGAATTCCGCCGGCGCGATCTCATCGGCCCGCCGAGTGGGCCTGTCGACGACGGCCGTGATGCCGCAGCCATAGGCGAGGAGGCGCCGTTCCTCGTGGGGCTGAAGGCGCCGGTCGGTGAAGCCGGCGAGATGCAGCGCGGTCCAGAAGCGATTGCTGCCGTTGGAGAAATTATGTCCTGCCGCGGCAGCGGTCGTCGCGGGATTGATGCCGCAAAACACCACCTCGAGATCTTCGGCGAGGACGTCCGGTTCGTATGTGGCCAAGGCCGCTCCTGATCTGCCGGCGCCGCGCGCGTGGCGTCCGGGTAACCCCGATCTGTGGGGGAGGCGATCGGACATGTTCCGCGCGGCTTTCTTTTCTCTATCGGTAGATAGAGGTTGACGCCATTCCTTTCGAGGCCTATCTACGGCATGCAGACCTATCGATAGATAGAGGTCAGATCATGCAGGTCAGCCACGACCAATTACAACGCGCAAATGCTCATTGCGCGGCCTCGGGTCTGCGCTTTCGACAGCGGGAGCGGGTCCAAACCGACCCGCCTCTCCATCCAATGAGGAGGACGCAATGAATCAGAGTGACAAAGCCGGACGCTTCGCCGAACTGCATGTGAAAGGCAGGCCGGTGCTGCTCTACAACGCGTGGGATGCAGGCAGTGCCAAGGCCATCCTCGCGGCCGGCGCGCAAGCGATCGCCACCAGCAGCTGGTCCGTCGCCGAGGCCCAAGGCTATCGTGATGGGGAGGCGATTCCGATCGCGCTCGCCGAGGAAATCGTGGGTCGGATCGCCGCGACCGTAGACGCGCCGGTCACCGTCGACTTCGAAGGCGGCTATAGCGAAGACGATGACGAGTTGGCGGGCAACATCGCGCGCCTCCTCGATCTCGGCGTGATCGGCGTCAATTTCGAGGACCGCGTCGTCAAGGGCTCCGGTCTCTACGAGATTGCCCGCCAGGCGGAGCGCATCGCCACCATCCGCGAGACGGCGGAGGAGCGGGGCGTGAAGCTCTTCATCAATGCCCGGACGGACGTGTTCTTCGAACATGGCGAGGACGCGGCCGGGGCCGTTCCCGAGGCGCTCGAGCGAGCCAAGGCCTATGCGGCCGCTGGCGCATCCGGCCTCTTTATTCCGGGGCTCACGGACGCCGCGCTGATCGGCCGGATCGTTGAAGGCACGCCGCTCCCGGTCAACGTCATGGTCATGGACGGCGTGCCGTCCAACGACCGCTTGGCGGAGCTCGGCGTGGCGCGCATCAGCTACGGGCCGATTCCGTACATTCGCGCCTTGAAGACGCTGGAGCAGGAAGCGAAGACCGTGCTGAGCGGTGGCGCCGCACGCTCGGGGGGCTGAGTCATGAGCAACGCACAAACCCTCGTCACGACTGACGTCGTCGAGACGCCGTCGGGTCGCATCAGCTACGCCTCGGCCGGTTCCGGCCCGGTCGCCCTCTTCGTCCATGGCGTGGTGTTGAACAAGCACCTGTGGCGGCACCAGTTGGCCGGGCTGTCCGAGCTTCGTCGCTGCATTGCCGTGGATCTCCTGGCGCACGGCGACACGGAGATCGCGCCGGACCAGGATGTCTCGGTGACGGCCAACGCCCAGATGCTGAAGGAGGTGCTCGATGCCTTGAAGGTCGATCAGGTCGACCTGGTCGGCAACGACAGCGGCGGCGGCATCGCGCAGATCTTCGCGGCACTCTATCCCGAGCGGGTGCGCACCTTGACCCTGACCAATTGCGACACCCACGACAATTGGCCGCCCGAAGCGTTCAAGCCGTTCGTGGAGATGGTCAAGGCCGGCGGCCTGCGCGACACGCTGAACGCCATGCTCGCCGATAAGGCGATCTTCCGTTCGCCCGGCGCCCTGGGGCCGGGCTATGAACGGCCCGAGATCGTCACGGACGAGGATATCGAGAGCTATCTGAGGCCGCTGGTGCGGACCGAGCAGCGCACTCGGGACGTGCAGCGCTTCGTCGAGGCTTTCGACAACAAGCACACACGGGCGATCGAACCTCAGCTGCGGGAGTTGCGGGCTCCAACCCTCATTGCCTGGGCGACGGATGACATCTACTTCCCGGTGAAATGGGCCCATTGGCTCGCCGAGACGATCCCCGGAGCGAAGCCTCCTGTCGAGCTGGAGGGTGCCCGGCTCTTCTTCCCGGAAGAACGGGCCGATGAGTTCAATCGGCTCCTGCGCGACCACTGGTCGGCAGCCTGACGGTCCCTGAGCGGGGCGGCCGACGCGCGCTCGACGGCCCCGGACACCGAAGTGTGTGGCGAGAATCGTGAGGAAGCGGCACCACCGCTGAGGTTTGTCGAGGTCTGGGGCGGCCGCATCATCGGCCGCCCCATTTCCGTCTCGGCCTAGCGCCGCGCATGCGGTTCCATCAGGCGCATGCCGCCAAAATCCGGCGATCCGCGCCCGCCAGGTAGTCCGGGCGCTGAGGTCGCATCGGCACTTGCAAGCTCATTGGCCAGGAGAGCCGGCAGGGCATTTTGACGTCCGGCGGCGGGGAATATTTTTTGCTTGCATTGTCGCTCTATCGATAGATAGGCATTGACAGCCCGCCCTCCGAAGGCCTATCTCTACCTCAGCGACCTATCGATAGATAGATGAAGGTCGCCTAACTTAACCAGATCGATGAATTAGCGAGGGCAACATGTCGGACGTACTCACTCATCGCCATGCTGGAGCAGTCAGCGGCCAGCATTCCACGAAGCCCGGCTTCAAGGCCTGGGGCGTTTCCCTGGTCGCCTTGGGCCTGGTCGCGGGCGGCGTCATCGCCGGGCCGCAACTGCTGGCCTCGCCGGCCGCCCCCGCCGCGTCCGCCGCACCGCCGAGCGTCGCCGTCAGCGCGCCCGTGCAGCGCGACGTCGCCGGCCGCCTCGAGTTCCTCGGCCAGTTCTCGGCCGTCCAGAGCGTCGAGCTGCGCGCGCAGGTCGGCGGCACCCTCACCCAGATCGGCTTCAAGGACGGCAACATCGTCCACCAGGGCGACCTCCTGTTCGAGATCGACCCCACCCCCTACCAGATCAAGCTGAGCGAGGCCCTCGCCCAGGTCGAGAGCGCCCATGCTCGCCTCGACCTCGCCAACCGTGAGCTCGTCCGGGCCAACTCGCTGAAGCAGACCGGCGCTGGCACCGTGCAGAACGCCGATCAGAAGACGGCCGAGCTGCGATCGGCCCAGGCGGCCCTCGACGACGCCATGGCCGCCGTGCGCGACGCCAAGTTCGATCTCGACCACACCCGCATCACGGCCCCCTTCACCGGCCGCATCGGCACCCACATGGTCTCGATCGGCAACCTGATCGCCGGCAGCCGCGCGGGCACCAGCCCCACCACCCTGCTCGCCACCATCGTTTCCACCGACTCGATCTACCTGAACTTCGACATGAGCGAGGCCGACTACATGACGTTCCTGCGGGACCGTCAGAAGCAGGCCGGTCCGCTCGCCGACAAGGTGCAGATCGCGCTCGCCGACGAGAAGAGCTTCACCCATGAGGGCACGCTCGACTTCATCGACAACACCCTCAACCGCTCGAGCGGCACCATCCACGCCCGTGCCACCGTCCCGAATGCCGACGGCCTCCTGACGCCCGGCGGCTTCGCCCGCGTCCGCGTCGATGTGGCGGCCCCCGCGATCCCGCCCTGCTCGTGCCGGACGCCTCCGTCCTGCCTGACCAGTCGAACCACATCGTCCTGACCGTCGGCCCCAACAACGTGGTCACGCCGAAGCTGGTCCAGATCGGCGATCTCCGCGACGGCCTGCGCGTCATCCGCTCCGGCCTCGCGCCTTCCGACCGCGTGATCGTCGACGGCATCCCGATGGCCCGGCCGGGCTCGCCGGTGTCGCCGCACGTCGAACCGATCCAAGTCGCATCCAACCAGAATCGGGACTGAGCCGAGCCATGGGACTCGCGCACTTCTTCATTGATCACCCGCGGTTCGCCGCGGTGATCAATATCTTCATCATGGTGTTCGGAGTTGCCGCGGCGGCATTTCTGCCGGTGGCGCAGTATCCGAACATCGTCCCCCCAACGGTCCAGATCACGGCTTCGTACCCCGGCGCCGCAGCCGACGTCGTCGCCCGCACCGTCGCGACGCCGCTCGAGCAAGCCATCAACGGCGTCGAGAACATGGACTACATCAGCAGTCAGTCCACGGGTAACGGACAGCTCAACATCACGGTGATCTTCAAGATCGGCACCGACATCAACACGGCGCTGATGCTGACGCACAACCGGGTCCAGGACACGCTGTCTCGACTGCCGCAGGAAGTTCAGCTCCAGGGCGTACAGGTCAAGAAGACGATCCCGGCTCTGCTGCTCGGTGTCTTTCCATACTCACCAGACGGATCCCGGAGCGCCGAATACATCTCCAATTACATGATCCTGCACGTCAAGGACGAGATCGCGCGTTTGCCGGGCGTGGCGGACTTCTGGGTCCTGGGCGAGCGGCAATACGCGATGCGCATCTGGATCGATCCGGACAAGGCCGCCGCGAGCGACGTCAGCGCCAGCGACATCCTGGCCGTGCTGCGGGCTCAGAACGCACAGGTTTCGGCTGGCGCTCTTAACCAGCCGCCCGTTTTCAGCAACACCGGTGGAGCCTACCAGATCAACGTCCGCGCACTCGGTCGCCTCACCACGCCCGAGGAATTCGGTTCCATCATCGTGAAGACGGACCTCCAGGGTCGTGTCACCCGCATCCGCGACATCGGTCACGTCGAGCTGGGCTCGGCGGACTATGGCTCCAAAGCCTATGCGGATCATGCCGACTCTGCTCCCTTCTGGGTCATCGCCACCCCGGGTGCCGACGTTGTCCAGGTCGAGAACGAAGTCTGGGACAAGATGGCCGAGCTCAAGAAGAGCTTCCCGCCGGGTATGGATTACATCAACATCTATGACCCGACCACGTTCGTCAGCCAGTCCATCCACGAAGTGCTGGTCACGATCGCCATCGCGATCCTCCTGGTGGTCGGCGTCGTCTACCTGTTCTTGCAAAGCTGGCGGGCGACGCTCATTCCGGTCATCGCCATTCCGGTATCGCTCGTCGGTGCTTTCTCGCTCCTCGCCCTACTCGGTGTCTCGATCAACAACCTGTCGTTGTTTGGTTTGGTGCTGGCGGTAGGCATCGTGGTCGACGACGCGATCGTCGTGGTCGAGAACGTCGAACGCAACATGGCGCAAGGCATGTCGCCGCGCGAAGCCGCGCACCAGACGATGAGCGAAGTCTCGACCGCGCTCATCGCCATCGCGCTGACTCTTTGTGCGGTTTTCGTCCCGTCGGCGTTCATCTCCGGCATCTCGGGCCTCTTCTTCAAGCAGTTCGCGACCACCATCGCGGCCTCGACAGTGATCTCCTGCTTCGTTTCGCTGACCTTGAGCCCGGCGCTCGCTGCGGTGCTGCTGAAGCCGCACCACGGCCATGCTGAGCCCAGAGGCCTGAACCGAATTCTGCAGGGCGCCTTTGGCCGCTTCAACGCTGGCTTCGAGTGGATGTCGTTGAAGTACGCCCGGATAACTGCACGCTTCGTTCGGGCGACAGCCCTCATCCTCGTCGTCTATGTCGGGCTGATCTCGCTCACGGGCTTCCAATTTGCGCGGATGCCCACCGGCTTCATCCCGGAGCAGGACATCGGCTACCTCGTCACCGTCATCCAGCTGCCGGCCGGCTCGAGTCTTGCCCGGACCGACGCGGTGGTGCGGGAGATCAACGATATCATCCTGAAGACTCCCGGCATCGAGCACACTTCTGCGAACGTGGGGTTCGATGTGACGACAAGCACCGTGGCACCCAACTCGGCCACAATCTTCCTCGGTTTGCCGTCGCTCTACGGCAAGCACATCCCAGGCGTGAATGCCGCCACCATGCTAGCCGAGGTCCGCAAGCGCCTGGCTGTCGTCAAGGATGCCTTCGTGCTCGTGATTAACCCACCCCCGGTCCAAGGGCTCGGTTCCGCGGGCGGTTTCAAGCTGATGGTCGAGGACCGCAATAACGCCGGCCCTCAAGCCCTGGCGGATGCGACCAATACGCTGGTCATGGCCGCCAACAAGGATCCGGCGTTCGGTGGCGTGTTCACGCTCTACAACGCAGGCTCGCCGTCGATCTACGCCGACATCGACCGCGAGAAAGCCGAGAAGCTCCAGCTGACGCCGACCGACGTCTTCTCCACGCTGCAGCTTTATCTCGGCTCACAGTATGTGAACGACTTTAACTTCCTGGGCCGCACATTCCAGGTGCTTGTCGAGGGCGATGAAGCCTTTCGGCAGACACCGGATCAGATCGCCCGCCTCAAGGTCCGTAACACGAGCGGCGAGATGGTGCCGGTCGGTTCGGTCGCCACCCTCCACGATGAGACCGCCCCCTATCGCATCCCGCGCTACAATCTCTATCCCGCGGCCGACGTCCTGGGCGCGGCAGCACCTGGTGTCGCGTCGGGCACGGCGATGGCCCGCATGAAGGTCCTTGCCAGGCAGGTGCTGCCTGCCGGCTTCACCATCGAATGGACCGAGCTGTCCCATCAGCAGGAACAGCAAGGCATCCCGACCATCGCAATCTTCGCAGCGTCCGCCGTCTTCGTGTTCCTCGTGCTGGCTGCCCAATACGAGAGCTGGAAGCTGCCTCTGGCGATCGTGCTGATCGTGCCGATGTGCCTCCTGGCCTCGGCGACCGGCCTCGACGTCCGGGGCATGCCGATCGACATTCTGGCGCAGATCGGCTTCGTGGTGCTCGTCGGCTTGGCGGCGAAAAACGCGATCCTCATCGTGGAGTTCGCCCGGCAAAGACAGCATCAGAACGGTGATGCGCCCGAGGAGGCCGCCACGGCGGCGGCACGGATCCGCCTCCGGCCGATCCTGATGACCTCCTTCGCCTTCATCCTCGGTGTCTTCCCGCTCGCCGTGGCGACCGGGGCGGGCGCGGAGATGCGGCAATCACTCGGCACGGCCGTGTTCTTCGGAATGCTCGGGGTCACGGTCTTCGGCCTGCTGTTCACGCCGGCTTTCTACACCTTCATCCGCAAGGTGGGCTCCCGGAGCGCGTCATGACCCGGAAACTTCGAATAATTGGCAAGATGGGGCCGACCAGCTTGCTGCTCAGCACCGCCCTCGCGGCTTGCACAGTTGGTCCGGACTACACCGCTCCCAAGACGGAGTTGGCCCCGTTCCATAACGCCGCCGATGCGTCGTCGGCACAGGGCCACTCGGCGCCGCCGCTCGATCGGTGGTGGACCGGGTTCGACGACCCGATGCTGGTGACGGTCGTCCAGCGGGCGCTGAACGAGGACCTCGATCTCGACGCCGCACTCGCCCGGGTGCGGCAGGCGAGGGCGACGGCATCGGGAGCAGGCGCGCAGCTTCTGCCGACGATCGACCTTCTCGCTTCGCGGACCTACGAGCATCAGAGTTTGAACGGTGCGTTCGGTTCCGACGCCAACGGCTCGCCGGGCTTCCACCGCGACGGCCATGAGGACGTGATCGGGCCGTCGGCGAGCTGGGAAATCGACCTCTTCGGTGGATTGCGTCGGGAAGAGGCCGCCGCCAATGACGAGGCGCAAACGGCGGAAGCCCAACGGGCAGGGACGCGGGTGACGGTCGCTGCCGACACGGCCGATGCCTACTTGCAGATCCGGGGCTATCAGGCCCGGCTCGCCGTCGCCCAGAACCAGATCGCCACCGACGAACATCTCGTCGAGCTGGTGCGCAACCGTTTCGCCAGCGGTGCAGCGACGGATTGGGAGATCGCTCAGGCCGAAGCATTGCTGAAGCAAGCGCGAGCAAGCGTCCCGCCGCTGCGCCTCGCTCTCGAACAGCAGTTGAACCGCCTCGACGTGCTGATGGGTGCGCAGCCTGGGACCTATGCCAAGGATCTGGCGACGGTGCGCGATGTTCCATCGATCCCGGCCATCCCCGGCGACGAGCACCAGATCGAAGTGCTCCGCCGGCGGCCCGACATTATTGCGGCCGAGCGGCGGCTCGCCGCTTCCAACGAGCAGATCGGCGCCTCGATCTCGGACTACTACCCCAAGATCTCCCTGTCCGGGGCGTTGGGTTTTGACAGCTTGAACACGAACCATCTGTTCACCGGGAATGCGTTCCAGGCGATCGGTGGCGGCGCATTACGCTGGCGGCTGTTCGATTTCGGCAAGGTCGATGCGGAAGTGGCGCAGGCCTGGGGCTCAAATGCCGAGGCGCTGGCGACTTACCCCCAGGCAGTGCTGAAGGCGGCCGAGGATGTCGAGGACTCGCTCGCGGGGCTGGCGCAGACCCAAGCCCATGTTGTCGAGCTGCAGGACGAGGCGCAATCGCTGATCAAGGCGCGTGACCTGGCTGTGGAGGCCTATCAGGGCGGCTCGATCACGCTCACCGACGTCCTGGATGCAGACAGCCAGTTGTTGACCGTGCAGGACCAGGTCGACGCAAATCGGGCCGATGCGGCGCGCGCCGCCGTGGGCGTGTTCCGCGCGCTCGGTGGCGGTTGCGGGGGCTTTCTTGCCAAGGTGGCGGCACTGACAATCGAGAGGCATTTCGCGCCTCACTTGCGCGGGTGCGGCCTTGACCGGCGGTGGAGGTCAGAAACGGGTCGCGCGCCGACACTCCAACTGTCCGATTTACGCGCCACAATATCCGTGTTCCCGCAACTCACGAATTGAGGCTTGCTCTGGCCATTTGACGCCCCGCTGGTCTTCCGACGCCATGAACGCGACCAAGATCCTCTGGGGCCAAGTCCTCGCCGTCAGCGCCGTTGTGCTCGCCTTCCTTTGGGGGGCGACACAATGGGTTGCATGGCGTCTGGAATTTCAGCCCCAACTCGGACATCCCTGGTTCAACATCCTCGGCTGGCCGGTCTACGACCCGCCAGCCTTCTTTTGGTGGTGGTTCGCCTACGACGCCTACGCCCGACCGATCTTCGTCGAGGGCGCCTACATCGCGGCGTCCGGTGGGATCGCGGCCGTCGTCGTCGCGATCGCCATGTCCGTGTGGCGTGCGCGCGAAGTGAAGAAAGTCACCACCTATGGCTCCGCCCACTGGGCAGAAACGCCCGAAGTGCGGCAAGCGGGCCTCCTTAGCCATGACGGCGTGATGCTCGGCCGATGGCGCCATGAATATCTGCGCCAGGACGGACCCGAGCATGTGCTCTGCTTCACTCCCACAAGGTCGGGCGAAGGCGTCGGCCTCGTTGTTCCGACGCTGCTCACCTGGCCGGAAAGCGCCATCGTTCACGACATCAAGGGAGAGAACTGGACCCTGACCGCCGGCTGGCGCGCGCGGTTCGGTCGCGTGCTGTTGTTCGACCCGACCAACGCAGCGAGCGCCGCCTACAATCCGCTCCTGGAAGTTCGCACGGGCGAATGGGAAGTCAGAGATGTTCAGAACATCGCCGACGTCCTGGTCGATCCCGAGGGCGCGCTGGAAAGGCGGAACCACTGGAAGAAGACGAGCCACTCGCTCCTCGTCGGCGCGATCCTGCACGTGCTTTACGCCGAGCCGGACAAGACGCTTGCCGGCGTCGCAAATTTTCTCTCCGACCCGCGCCGCCCGATCGAGACGACGCTGCGCGCCATGATGACGACGCCACACCTCGGAAAGGCCGGCGTACATCCCGTCGTCGCCAGCTCCGCCCGCGAACTGCTCAACAAAAGCGATAACGAGCGCTCTGGCGTGCTGTCGACCGCGATGTCGTTCCTCGGGCTATATCGAGATCCCGTTGTCGCGACAGTGACACGCCGCTGTGACTGGCGCATTCACGACCTGCTCGAAGGGAGGACAGCCACGACCCTCTATCTGGTCGTGCCTCCCTCGGACATCAGCCGCACCAAGCCGCTCGTACGCCTGATCCTAAATCAGATCGGGCGCAGACTCACCGAAGAATTGGACGCCCGCCGCCGTCGTCACCGGCTGCTGCTGATGCTCGATGAGTTTCCCGCGCTTGGGCGCTTGGATTTCTTCGAGTTGGCGCTCGCGTTCATGGCGGGATACGGGCTGAAGAGCTTCCTGATCGCACAGAGCCTAAATCAGATCGAGAAAGCATACGGCCAGAACAACTCGATCCTCGACAACTGCCATGTCCGCGTGAGCTTTGCGACCAACGACGAGCGGACGGCGAAGCGAGTGAGCGATGCCCTCGGCACCGCGACTGAGATGCGTGCGATGAAGAATTACGCTGGGCGTCGGCTCAGTCCGTGGCTCGGCCACCTGATGGTCTCTCGCCAGGAAACGGCGCGCCCGCTGCTCACGCCAGGTGAGATCATGCAACTCCCGCCAGCAGATGAACTGATCCTGGTCTCCGGGTGCCACCCGATCCGCGCGAAGAAGGTGCGCTATTTCGAGGACCCGGAAATGAAAGGTCGCATCCTGCCGCCACCCGCTCTGACTTCGCCTGGCTCGCCGCCAGCCGGAGGAAGCGTGCCTCCACCGCGTCGCGCAGATTGGGGTGACGCCGTAATCACGTCGTCCGCGGCTGCCGTTGAGGACCCGGCGAATGCCGGCATACGGCGCGAGCCGGAACTGCCGGAGCACGAAGAGATCGTCACGGAGCCGCGAAAGGTTGTCCAGGAATTCGAGCCGCTGGAGGATGAGCTCGACGACGAGGTCCAGCGCCAGCGTATCATGCAGCGCAACTTTGGCGCCGCTACACGCCAGACCCCGCTCGACCGCGCCGACGATCTCGGAATGTGATCGAGCATGCGGACGAAACACACCTTCCGCCTACCGCCCGAACTCGTCAGCAAGCTCGCCGACTACGCTAATCGTAAGGGCGTAACGCAAGCGCTCGTCGTCGAAGCCGCGCTCGCCTCGCACCTGTCGCCCGACAGCGCCGATCGCCTGGAGGCCGCTCTCGCACGCCGGCTTGATCGCATCACGCGCCACCTGGAGCGGATCGAACGGCACGTCGGCATTTCGAACGAGGCGCTGGCGGTGTTTGTACGCTTTTGGCTGACAAGCACGCCTCCATTGCCAGACGCCGCACTGGCCGCCGCTCAGACCAAAGGGCGGGAACGCTATGATGGGTTCGTTGAGGCGCTCGGCCGGCGGCTCGCGCGCGGACGCAAACTCTCTGACGAAGTGAGCCGTGACGTTGACTCGATCGCGCCGGAAAACGATGGAGAGCCCCAGTAGTCGCTACTTTGAATTTCGACTTCGCAACTCCTTAGCGGACCTTACCGTTCTCCCGGCGTTGCCCGCCACAACGCCGGCAGCACCGCTCGCGCGGCGCGAACTCAGGCCGTGATGATTTTGCCGTCCCATTCGCCGCCGGCGGGGGACGAGGCGTGCTGGTGGATCAGCTTCCACTCGCCGCCCTGCCGTTCGAAGCAGTCGGTCTGGCGCACCATGGCGCGCTTGGCGTCGCCGTTCTTGAGCACGATATCGACCCGCTGAACCGTGCAGACGATCCCGATGTCGCCGTTGATGGTGACGTCCTCTTCGAGGATTTTGACGTCGCACGACTTGAAGCCGCTGAAGACGCGGTCGAACATCCTCAACGCCGGTTCGACGCCCCTGGAGGCGAACGGCGGAATGTCGAACCAGAGAGCGTCATCCGCCCAATGCTTCGTGCTCTGCGCGCCGGTCATGGACTTGGCCATTTCCTTGACGATGGCGGTCAGGGCGTCCCGGTCGCGCTGCTGGCTGTTAGTAAGGTTTGTCATGGCCGTCATTCCTTTCGATTGGCCGAAGTCCCGTCTCGATCCAGAGGCTATTCCTTCCCGATGAGAGGGAGTAGGAAGGCCTTCGGAATGGGATCAATTCCATATCGGGAATGCATGGAGGACCGGGATGGACCGGATGGCCGCCATCAGCCTGTTCGTTCGGGTCGTCGACAGCGGCAGCTTCACGGCCGTCGCCCGCGCCCTGGGCGTCGGCCAGCCGGCGGTCAGCAAGCAGGTCGCCGCGCTTGAGGAGCATCTCGGCGCGCAACTGCTGCAGCGAACCTCACGCAGCCTGTCCCTCACCGAGGCCGGCCGGGACTTCTATGAATCCGGCGTGCGCCTGTTGGGCGAACTCGAAGCGGCCGAGTTGCGTGTCGGCCGCGGCGCGATCGCCCCCTCGGGCCTGGTGCGGGCCAATGTGACGCCGGTCTTCGGTCGGCTCTATATCGTGCCTCGATTGCGCGACTTCTTCGCGCGCTATCCCGGGGTGTCGGTCGAACTCGTCGTCACCGATCACCTCGTCAACCTGGTTGAGCAAGCCGTCGACGTGGGCGTCCACAATGGCGAGCTGTCAGATTCCAGCCTCGTCACTAGGAAGCTCGCCCAGACTCGGATCGTCACCGTCGCCACCCCGGCTTACTTGGCGGCGCTTGGTGAACCGCAGACACCAGACGATCTCGAGAGGCACGCGTGTGTGATCTACGCTCCAAACGGCGCGCCGCGCGTTTGGGGTTTTGCGGGCCGATTTGGCCCGCTCGACCATCAGCCTAAGGGCGCGTTCCGCACCAACGACGCCGAGCAAATTCGCGCGGCCGTTCTGGGTGACATGGGACTGGCTCACGCGCCGGGCTGGCTGTTCGCGTCGGAGATCGCCTCGGGCGCGGTGCGGCCGGTGTTGGTGGACTACGAGCCGGCCAAACTCTCGATCAGCGCAGTCAGGCCGGGCGGCAAGTTCCTCGCCAGCAAGGTCAGGGTGTTCATCGATTTCCTCGCCGAGATTTTCGCCGAGGAGCCAAGTCTGGCCCTATAGCCTGGAGCCCTCCCGACCGACGTGAATTTGCCGTTTGGTTTCGTGACGCTTAACGTCCGCTTCCCATCCCATAGGCGATATTCGAAGAATTTTTAGACGGGGGCTCTGTCGTCTGGAAGATGACCCGTCCTGGAGCCTGTATCTCTATCCGGCAGCCCTACGACCTCATCAGCGTTGTTGCGCTTCCCTGTTTCCGGCTCTTTCTAATCAACCCCGCTGACCAATTCGCCTTCACGAGGCGCTTTCACGGGGTTCGAAGTGATAGCAACCACGTTTCGGTCCGAAGCCTTTGCCCGCGGCGCGCGCATGTTGCGCACCGCGCTCGGAGTGGCGATCGCCGGCTACCTTGAAGACCCGAGCATCGTCGAAGTGATGCTCAATCCCGACGGCAGGCTCTGGATCGACCGGCTCTCGGGCGGGCTGGAGGATACTGGCTGCCGAGTGACGCCGGCCGACGCCGAGCGGATCGTACGGCTCGTCGCGCACCATGTCGGCGTAGAAGTGCATGCCGGCTCACCGCGTGTCTCCGCCGAGCTGCCGGAAAGTGGAGAACGGTTCGAGGGCCTTGTCCCGCCCGTAGTGACAGCACCGTGCTTCGCCATTCGGCGCCCGGCCGTCGCCGTATTCACCCTCGGGTATTATGTCGATGCCGGAATCATATCCGGCGGCCAGGCCGAGCTTCTGCGGGTGGCCGTCCTGGAACGGAAGAACATCCTCGTCGCCGGGGGCACCTCGACCGGCAAGACCACATTGGTCAATGCGCTGCTCGCCGAGGTCGCCAAGACTGGCGACCGCGTGGTGCTGATCGAGGATACGCGCGAGCTGCAATGCGCCGCACCCAACCTTGTAGCGCTGCGCACCAAGGACGGTGCCGCGTCGTTGTCCGATCTCGTCCGGTCCTCGTTGCGGCTGCGTCCTGACCGAGTCCCGATCGGCGAGGTGCGCGGCGCCGAGGCGCTCGATCTTTTGAAGGCGTGGGGCACTGGTCATCCCGGCGGCATCGGCACGCTGCACGCCGGGTCTGCCATGGGCGCGCTGCGCCGGCTGGAACAGCTCATCCAGGAAGCCGTCGTCACTGTCCCGCGAGCGCTCATCGCCGAAACAATCGATCTCATCGCGGTCCTCGCCGGCCGCGGCGCCGCCCGCAGGCTCGCCGAGCTTGCGGTGGTCAAGGGTCTCAGCCCGACCGGCGACTACGTCCTCAGCTCAGCAGGAGAATCGTGGTGCCGCGCATCCGTGTCCGCCACCATCTCGCTCTGGCCTACGCTTTTGCCTTCGTTGCGCTCGCCACATCGCCCGCCTACGCGGCCGGCTCGAACATGCCCTGGGAGCAGCCCCTCAACCAGATTCTCGAATCTGTTCAAGGTCCCGTCGCCAAAGTCGTTTCGGTGATCATCATCGCTATCACTGGCCTGACCCTCGCGTTCGGCGAGACCTCCGGCGGGTTCCGGCGGTTGACCCCGGATGGCCTCGCCAATCTGCCGCGCGACTACACGGGCCTGCCGAAAACCGTTCCCCAGCTCGGCCCGCCGCTCCCCGGCGATCTAGGCAAACCGATCGCCAATGCCGGCGCGCCAGCGCCCGGCATGCTAACGCCCGGCCAGGATCCAGAGCGGCAGCGCATCGCTCAGGAGCAGGAGGCAGCGCGTACCAGCCATCTCTTCGCGACGACGAACGTCGGACAGGTCGCGCCCACGGCTATCCCGGCATCGACCGGCGGGCTGCCCGTCGTGCCCGCCACCGGCTCAGCCGATCTGATGTCGCAGGATCACAAGCTCGCCTTTCTGAACGGCAATGTCGATCGTCGTACGGTCAGCCCAGATCGCGTCGATCCGCCCGCCAGTCCCTACCTGCTCCAGGCCGGCGCTGTGGTCCCTGCGGCGCTGATCACCGGACTGCGTTCCGACCTGCCTGGCCAGGTCACCGCTCAAGTCACCGAGGATGTCTACAACAGCCCGACCGGACAGATTCTCCTGATCCCGCAAGGTGCGCGCCTGATCGGCCAGTACGACGCCCAAATCGCTTTCGGACAGTCGCGGGCTCTGCTCGTCTGGAACCGTCTGATCACGCCGAACGGGCAGTCGATCGTGCTGGAGCGCCAGCCCGGTGCAGACGCGGAAGGTTATGCGGGTCTGGAGGACGAGGTCGATAATCACTGGGGCACGCTGTTCAAGGCCGCCATCCTGTCAACCATTCTGAGCGTCGGGTCGGAGGCTGGCATGAGCGGCAACAACAACGGCTCCCTCGCCGAAGCGATCCAGCAAGGCATGTCGCAGAGCATCAATCAGACTGGCCAGCAGGTGGTCAGCCGGTCGCTCAGCATCCAGCCGACCATCACCATCCGGCCGGGGTTTCCGGTCCGCGTGATGGTTACCCACGATCTCGTCCTCGAACCCTATCGGACCTGAGGAGGCGGCCTTGCCAAAATTGAAGCTCGGCGCGATCGCGGACGATAAGCCGGTGAAACTGACCGTCGAACTCTCGGCAGCGGTCCGCCGCGATCTTGTCTCCTATGGCCAGGTGCTCGCGCGGGAGACCGGTCAGGGCGTTGTCGACCCGGCGAGGCTGATCGCGCCAATGCTGGCACGATTCATGGCGGCTGATCGCGCCTTTGCCAAACTGCGGCGGGCGGTCGCCACCTCACAGAAGTCGGCGTGATCGCGCCTCGTCACGGAGAAACGCGACAAGCCGTCCGACTGTGGCGTCCTCCAATTCTGGGAGCCAAGCCAACACGATTTAAATCGAGGCGTCCGGGTCATCGATGGGCTTGAACACGACCCCGGGGAAGGCAACTTCGGATTGGCTGGCAGTAGCCAGGGTGACACCAAATCCCGCACCGACGAGTGCGAAAACAGATTGTTTGCTTGCGGCGTGCGAACGGAATCGCGCGCCATCTCCGAGAAAGGACGCGTATAATTCGCGAGCGGTCTGACTCTCGTCCCATCCTTGGACCAAAATGTCCTCGTCGCGCAGCGCGTCCCAATTGACGGTCGAACGCCCGGTGACATGATGCCCAACCGGGAACGCTGCCAAGAGCCGGTCCCGATAAAGCGGCAGGCTTGCGGCATGATGCCAGACCGCGTTGTTTGAGGTCAGGGCGACGTCCAAACGGCGCTCCTCCAACGCGGCGGCGAGGTCCCGATCATTCATTTCGGAGACAGTTAGTATGACGTTCGCATGTCTTTCGCGCCAACTGCTCAGGAGGCTGACGATAGGTTCCCCGATCGGAGGCAGCCGAACGCCGAGGCGGATCTCACCCACATCACCCGATCCGTTCTGGCTTCCTGAATGTCTGACGGCATCGAGTTCGGCGAGGGCGCGCCTAACGTGAAGCATCACCGCCTTGCCGCCGGCAGTCAGGCGAACACCGGTATGCCCTCGCTCGAAAAGTGCGAGCCCAAGCTCGTCCTCAAGCCGACCAATGCGGCGGCTGATCGTCGACGTATTAATTCCGAGCAATTCGGCGGCACGGCCGAAGTTCCCGGCACTCGCAGAGGCTACCAGGTACTCGAGATCACAAATCTCCATGGCCTACGCCCATGGACATCCGCGCCCCAAGGTCGGCAGCCGGTCGCCAACACTCTCTTGCAGCCGCTTTGCACCGAAATCCGTGATCGAACCGCCTGGGCTCGCCGACCACATCTCCCCAAGAGTTGAACCGTGCAGCAAAAAAGCAGCAGTGAGGCAACGTCGGTGAGGTGATCGGCCGCTTCGCAGAGAACCGTGCCCCCACCACCGACCTCGGCCTCCGCCGATCGCATCGATCCAGTCAGCACGTTGTCGCGAGAGTGATCCTCTAATAGGCAACTCCGACGCGGCCCACACGACAGCACCGTTGCGGCGCAGGAACTCCCCAATCCAGCCGACTCGGGCCCGATTCCGCGTGTCGGCGTAGCTCGACGGATCCCGCCAATCTGGGTAAGTTTGTCGTCTGGCTTTCAATTCCATGATCGAACCATCCTCCGACTGCCGGTCTAGGCGGTCTGCGTCATCCGTCGTAAGGCTCCGGTCTGTTCCCTCGCAGCCTGCGGAAACAGACCGAGCTATCCCGCTGCGCGTGGCGATGTTCCGCGCCGGAGCCATCGCGCAATCTCCGGCACATTTCGGAGCAAGACCCTCGATGCGATTGGTCGACGCCCGGCCGCTCGATAGCGATGGGGGGAGTTTGCAGGCATGGCTCGTCAGGAAGATGTCATGCGAACAGGGTTTTCTTGAAGCAGTGTGTCAGGGCCTGGAGATGACACACTGGTTTACAATCTGATTGTCACAAGCCTACGGCAGCTGTGCGATGGTTGTGGGTGCCATGGACGGGTCACGGCACATATTGGTCGTCGACGACGACAAGGAACTCCGCGCGCTGGTCTCGACCTTTCTGGCGCGCAACGGCTATCACGTGTCCGAGGCGCACAACGGCGCTGCGATGATGCACACGCTGGCAGCCGCGCAAATCGATCTCGTCATCCTCGACATCATGATGCCTGGCGAGAATGGCCTCAGCCTGTGCCGCCGCCTGCGGGTCAACGGCACGATACCGATTATCATGCTCACGGCCGTGGGTGGGGAAACCGACCGCGTGGTCGGGCTAGAGATGGGCGCCGACGACTACCTCCCGAAGCCGTTCAGCACGCGGGAGCTGCTCGCCCGGATTCGTGCAGTTTTGCGCCGCTCGGCCATGCCTCCACCCGGTTCCGCAGTCGGGTCCGGCCGCGTGTTCGAGTTCGCTGGCTGGCGTCTCGATGTGACACGACGCAAGCTCTACTCGCCGGCACAGGCATTGGTCGACCTGCGCGCCGCAGAGTTAGATCTGCTTCTTGCGCTTGTTGAACGGCCCAATCATGTGCTGACCCGCGATCAGCTGCTCGACCTCGCGCGCGGACGGGCGGCGAACGCGTTCGACCGCAGTATCGACGTCCATATCAGCCGGCTGCGTCACCGGATTGAGGTTGATCCAAAGGAGCCAGACCTGATCCAGACAGTGCGCAGCGGAGGATATGTCTTTGCCGCCTCTGTCACACTGAACGGAGAGGCGTGGTGAAGCGATGGTGGGCCAGTACCACGACGACGATAGCGCTCACGGTCGTTGTCGCAATGGTGCTCGGCGCTAGCCTTCAGCAAATGGTCAGCTCGGAGCTGTTTTATCTCTGGCAGGCCAGGCAGCAGGAGGCTCAGATTGAAAATGCGCGGATTTTCGTACAACTCCCCGGCAGGATCGCCTCATTGCTGGAAGTCCTCAATGCGATGCCGGACGCCGAGAGGCCGGGCGTCATCGCGGCGGCCCAGCGTCCCCAGATCCATCTACGACTTCTCGATGGGCCTTTCCCCAACCTCATCGACAGCCACGAACCAGATGCCAATCAGGTTCGCAGCCGGATTGAGGCCATGCTTACGATCCCGCGCCCTGTGGTCGTTGCTGACCGATACCGACCGACGGATCAGCGCTCCGGAGCAGGTGCCGGCCGTGTGCAGAGCGGCATGCTTATCGAGACGGCCCTCTCAGATGGCCATTGGCTGCTATTCGCGAGCAGCCTGGACCCGCCAGCTCTCGATCCGATTGCCAGCGAGTTCTCGCAGGCGGCCTTCGCAGCATGGCTGATCCTTTCCGTCCTCCTCGCCGTTGCGCTGTCGATGCTGGCCGCGCAGCGGCTCGTCAAGCCGCTTTCTGACCTTGCGAGAGCAGTGGAGCAACTCGGCGGCAGCGGTGACGCGCCACCGCTTTCTCCACGCGGACCGCGAGAACTACAAGGAACTATGCGCGCCTTCAACCGGATGCAGGAGAGGCTTCGCCGCTTCAACGAGGATCGCACACGCATGATTGCAGCCATGTCCCACGATCTTAGGACGCCGCTGACTCGACTGCGCCTCCGCACGGAACTCGTCGAGGATCTGGATCAGCAACAAAAGATGCTCGCCGAAATCGACATGATGGGCGGGATGATCGAATCCGTTCTGACCTTTGCACGGGATGACACGAAGCATGAACCTCGCTCGCTGGTCGACTTGAGCGCGCTCGTCGAGGGCATCTCCCAGGATGCCGCCGACGCTGGCGACCCGGTGACATTTTCAGGACCGCGGGCCGTCACGCTCTCCTGTCGTCCGACAGGTATGCGACGCGCCATCTCCAATCTTGTCGATAACGCCGTGAAATATGGTGGGAGCGCCGCCATAACCCTGGCACATGAAGGTGAGCGCGTTGTCATCACCATCGAGGACAAGGGACCGGGCATTCCACGCAGCGAGCGTGAGAAGGTTTTCGAACCGTTCTACAGGATTGAGAGCTCTCGCAACCCCGACACGGGCGGTGTCGGACTTGGACTCTCGGTCACCCGTTCGATCATATGGGAGCACGGCGGAGACATCGTCCTTGCCAATCGCAAGGGTGGAGGTTTGAGCGTGCGTCTGGAACTACCTACTGGGCCGGGGCTGGGCGGCTCGGATCACAAGGAGATCCGGAACGTGGAGGCCCGGGACCCCGGCGTAGATGACGCCGGTGACTGACGACAGCCATCAATCCGATCAGCGACGCCGCAAACTCGTTAGGCGGCCGTTGCGGCTTCAAGATTAATCTTCGACGACTTTTTCACATGCTTGGCTGCGGCTCCGTCGTCGAGAAATTCTGCAATCTCCGCAGAGACGCGATCTGCTGCCACAACCAACGCCGCATCCAAATGCACGTATCCTTGCGTGACGCCGCGAGCGGAGTGACCAAGTAGGCCCGCGATAGTAAGCTCGGAGAAACCAAGGTCACCGGCAACACTTGCAAATGTATGGCGCAGCACGTGCGGAGTCACATCAGTGAGCTTCGCCTTCGCACAAACACGGTCGAGAACCCGAATGACGCCGATGAAATGCCCATCTCCCCAATCGGCCGGAAAGACGAACGGCGAACCGTCACGACCCGGCAGGGACGCGATACAGGCCATCGCAGCTTCTCCCAGAACGCGGATCTGGGCACCGCTCTTGGTACCGGGGAAGCGGATGCAATGTTCCCTCCGACTGAACCAGAGCCGCTCAAGTCCCAACACCTCCATTCGCCGAAATCCCGTCAGAAGCATCAGGCGAACGGCGCCCAATCCGGTGGGGTGCTCCCCTGCCGAGGCAGCCTCCCGCATCACCTGTCCAAGGTGACGGAGTTCATCAGCGCTCAATCGCCGTTGCCGTCGCTCGCCAGCGAGTTGCCGAACGCCTTCTGCCGGATTTCTTCCGACGATGTTGAGGCGAGCGGCATGACCGAGCAGTCCCCGTAGGGTGCCGATGGTCCGGCTGGCCACACCAGCCCCCCCAAGTGGACCGGCCGCCCCGCCCCTCCTTTCGGCCGCGAGCGGATTTGCCGGCGGCTATATCCGCTTGCATGCCCTCGATGTCACGCAGAGTGAGTCCGCTCACGAGCCGCGACCCGAGCAATGGCTTGATGTGGGTATCGATCCGGCTTCGGTCCATGCGGAGCGTCGATGCCTTGATCGGTCGCCGGTTGCGTCCCAGAATACGACCGGTCTCGGCTTGCTCGAGATACCAATCGCAGACTTGGCTGACGGACATGCCGGCGCGCACCGCGTGGCGATCGGCCGAGGGATCTTCGCCTTCTGCTACTGTAGTCAGTTTTTTGCGGGCCAGATCGCGCGCCGCCTCAGGCGTCAACGCTCCATACTGACCCAACACCAGCCGACGCGTCCGACCTTCGCTGTTCCGGTACAGGGAACATGCGAGCGACGCTCGCTGAGTATCATCGCAGGTTTCCGGACATGGACGTCCACACTATGGACGGATCTCATGGCCGACTAATTGGGGCGCTCGGACGCAGCGCCGTCGATGTAGCCATCATGACCAAATCCCAGGAGGCCTGGGATGATCGTTCCTTGTCGCTATGGACGGAGCGCGTAATCGTCGCGCTGCCCGAGCGCCACCCGCTGGCTGAGCATGACGCGATAAGCTGGCGGCAGCTTGCCCAGGAACGCCTTGTGCTGCCTTCGCACGGGCCGGAGCCAGAACTGGAGAGTTTGTTGGCTTCCAAGCTGAACGGCGATAGACCGAGGCGTGTGCTGCACCAGGAGTTCAGGTCTTGATCGACTTCTCAGCCTGGTGAGTACGGGATACGGCGTCCCGTTAATGCTCGAGGGTGGCGCAGGACTGAAGCATGATGGTGTCGTATACCGTGAGATCCAGGAGGGCGCTGAGCCGACCCGGGTGGCTTCATGGCTTATTGGCAGCAAAGGAACGGAAATCCGACTCTGAAACCGTTCCTCGGATTGCTGCACGAACGCTATCCAGACTTTTCCGGTGTGCCGGCTCCCTGAGCAAACCAATATTCTCCAAAGGAAATCTGTCGGCCTTCGGCATCACGCGGCTGAGGCGCGTGATACGGCCACGGTGCTGGATGCGGAATCACGTAAAGGCCAACACGTCATTTTACGCTCTAGCCCCGCACCATCTGACTTAATCGGCTATGTGATGGATCGCGTCAGACTCGAGTTTGACCGCTCTCACAGCTCGCCCGGTCGATCATTCGGAAACCTTAGGCGACGCAGCGGCCTAAAACTTCTCCGACCACGGGTGGACCTCGATTTCGTGAGACCAGGCGCTGCGAGGCTGCCGATGCAGCTGCAGATACAGTTCAGCGATCGCATCCGGCGCGAGTAGGGAGTCCTCGCCGCGCTCGTCGATAAGATGCCGATAGCGTTCGGACTCGATTTGTCCGTCAATGATCACGAAGCCTATGTGCACGCCTTGGGGTCCCAGCTCACGAGCCATGCTTTGCGCGAGCGCGCGCAAGCCGAGCTTCGGAACGGTCAAGTTGGCGAAGCCGGCGCTGCCGCGCAGCGCGGCAGTTGCGCCCGTGAAGATGATCGTCCCATGCCCTCGCTTGACCATGCGCCGGGCGGCCGCTTGCCCGACGAGGAGCCCTCCGAGGCAGCCGATGCGCCAGCAGCGCTCAAAGTCGGCGGGATCGATATCGAGAACATTAGCCTTTTGGAAGGTGCCCGCGTTGAATACGACGATGTCAGGTGCCCCGAGGTCATGGTTGACACTATCAAAGACATGGAGAACATCTTCGCTATTCGGAACGTCGGCGGCATAAGGCCGAACGCTGTGGCTGCCTTCAGACTTGATCAGGGAATTCAGCTTCGCTTCGTCGCGAGCGACTGCGCCGACCTGCATGTTCTCGGTCACGAAGCGCTGTGCCAGCGCCCAGCCAAGGCCGGGTCCGACCCCGAAGATGATCGCTGTCTGCGCCCTGCCACGGGTGTTCCCCCCCCTCATTTCTTCCAAGATTTAGACTTGAGCAAAATCCCAAAGATCATTACATGTGAAACGATTACGAGGGGAGCGTAGAAAGTATAGACGTACCAAAAGGTGGCTAGGTTGAAGCTCGGCACGTTCAACTGCAAGACGCCGCGTACTCCGTTTAGCAGGTCCGCGAATCCCCAGATGTTGGCTACCCACACCATCGGCACGGCGACACGCCAGTCGCTCCGCAGAGCGAAGATGGATGCGAAGGCCAGCGCCGCTTCTAAGAGATCACCGTTAGCAGCACTGGAAAGGAACTCTCTGGGCAGTTTCGGGTCGACCATACCCGTCACCAATAAGGTCATCCCCACATAGCGAGGCACATGTACAAAGAGCAGAATAACTAGAGCAGAATTACGAGAAATTTTGGTCAGCACTGGCCAGACATACCACACCGCGACAATGCCGAAGACGAAGCCGCTCGTAAGTAACTGTATCCAGAATATAGTGACACTATTCATTTCGGTCATCGCGCCCATCGGTCTACAGACCGCCGCTGGTGAGTATCATCGCGCCCGTGACCCAGCCTGCATCTTCCGAGGCGAGAAAAGCCAAAACGGAAGCGATGTCGCTTGGCTGACCGATCCGTCCGAGAGGAGTCATGCCGACGATCCCCTGCAGCTGTTCCACATTGCCCCCTACCTGACTCCGGAACATCTCGGTTTCGGCCGTTCCCGGCATCACGCAGTTCACGCGAATTCTCCTAGGACCCAGCTCTTTACTGAGGACCTTTGTGATGCTCTCGACGGCTGCCTTGCTTCCGGCATACACGGCCATGGTCGGCGGTGTCATGCTCGTGATGCTTGAGCCGATGTTGATGACGCTGCCGCCTTCTTTCAGGTGCTTAGCAGCCGCTTGAGTTGTTAGGAGAACCCCAAGAACATTGACCTTGAAGATCTTGTCAAACGGCTCCTCAGTGATCGATCCCAGCGGTGTAGACCCGGCCGTACCAGAGTTGTTCACAAGAATATCGAGCCGCCCGAAGTTCTTGATCGCAGCTTCGATGATCTCTTCGGCACCCGCGATGGCGGAGACATCCGCGCCAACAGCGACCGCTTTGCCGCCGAGTTGGGTGATGGCCTCCACCACCGAAGCGGCGCCTTCTTTGTTCTTCACAAAGTTAACGACGACTGCAGCGCCGTCCGCTGCCAAGGACTTGGCGATGCCCGCGCCGATTCCTTGCGACGGCCCTGTGACAACTGCGACTTTTCCGGCAAGCTTGCTCATATTGGCTATTTCTTTTGTTCGCCGCATCGGCTCTCGATCCGCTGCGGGAAGTGATCCACAAAGGACCAGCTGCCGTGATGGTCATGCGCTGCCGCGCGGCAGCCCTAAAACATGATCGTCGGTCAGTGTTCGTCAGTGCATTTCTTTACCCAACCGGCAAATGTCAGCATCTGCGGATATTCTTGCCGCACCTCGGCAATGCTCGCTTTGAACCCCTTTTCGCGAATCCAGGTGAACATGTCCAAGAACTCCTTCGGCATCATCTTCTTGGCCAGAAAGGCGGGAATCGGCGCCACCCAAGGCTTGCGCCCGGTGACGGTCTTGAAGGTCTTGATTATATCGCCGACGCTCAACTCGTCCCCGGCGAGCGGGATAACGCGTCCGGCGTAGCGCTCTGGATCTTCGAGCGCGCCCGCGGCAAACCAACCGATGTCGTAGGTGGCCACGAATTGGATGCGGTGTGAAAGTCCGAAATTCGCTCTGAACATTCCGAGGAACATTCCGCGCTGCATCGCTGGGGCGCCAAACGCATCCATGAAACCGACCGGACGCAGAATCGTCGCCGAGAGTTTTAGATCACGGATGTGTTGCTCAATCGCCCATTTGCTCTCGTAGTGGCCGAGGTCGCTTTTCCGCTCGACCCCCTCCGCCGATGAGTAGACGAGATGAGGGCTGCCCGATGCCTTTACCGCATCGGCAAACCGCTTCCCGTGTACCTCCTCCGCCGCGGTTCCACCCTTTTCCGTCCACTGCTGCACCGAATACGCAGCGGAGACGCCCGCCAACGCCGTCCTAAGCGAAGCCACGTCGTCGAAGTCACCCTTGATTAGCTCCACGCCACGCGCGGCCAGGCTCTTGGCCTTCGGCGATTCCAAGTCCCGCGTCAGAACCCTCACGCGAACCTTTTTCGCCGCCAACAAATGAGTGACAGTCGCGCCGCCCTGACTGCCGGTTCCACCTGTAACAAGCACCACATTTTCATTCGACATAGATTTCATACCTTCTTGCTTGCACTGAGGAAAGCGTGTCGGAACACCGCAAGAGATCGTCGATTAGAAGTCTGAAGACGGTGACCGGCCAGGGGCCTACCTGTACCAATCTCCACTAGTCGCCACGAGCGACATGCCCACCTGGTCTGGCTTTACGACAGGACCGCTCGCCAACAATTCCGATTGAAACTTCTTGAACGATGGAAGGCCGGTGATGACTGCAGACGGATCGTCCTGAGAGGTCACCAGGTGAAGAAAGGTTTGCCCGTCCTCTTCGAGAAATACCCGATAGGAAAGGCCAGGCGCCGAAGCCGCCGTCAGCGCTGCGATGAACTCATCAAGGTTTTGCCTGTTCTGCGCAACGTACTCCGGCTTCACCGTGTATCGATGGCGTGTGATTCTCATTTGGTTGTCCTCGCGATTTAGGCTTGGGGTGGCGAGCGAGGCACAGACGTGGACGTCCAGCGCCTCCGCCTCGTTAGTGGGAAGCCGCCTCGCTCCACAGCTTGGCGCTCTCCACGGCGAAGTCGTGGTAGGAGCGCGGGCTGCGGCCAAGTCGTTGGCGCAAACGCTCAAGTCCGGCGGTGGTCGATACGGGGCCGTCCTCTTGGAAATGCTTCGTCATGTACTTGAAGTCATAGGCCATCCAGTTGGGGACGAAGGCCCGCAAGGTCTGGATCCGTTGGTCGAGATCGGCGCCGACGTATTTGATCGGGCGGCCAAGCACCTCGCTCCAGAGTTTCGCGCCGGTTTCTCCGGTCAGAACGTCCTCGGCGACCACCTCGTAGATTTCCGGACCGAGCGCTTCCTTGGCGGCCAGCGGCGCTGGATTTCGAGCACGGCCACCTCGGCGCTGTCACGAACATCGGTAAAGGAAACACCCTTTTGCCCGATCGGGAACGGGAACACGCCGTGGCCGAGAGCGTCCTTGACGCCCGGGCTTTGCATGTACGCGTTTGGGCGCAATATGGTCACCGGCATATTGTATTCGGTAATCATGCGCTCGGCAGCAAACTTTGACGCGAAGTGCGGAACGTCAGCGGTTTCCTCGACCCGAAACACTGACAAGTAAGCGATTGCTTTGATCTTCGCCTCGCGACAAAGATTGAGAGCGGAAATTGTGACGTTCAACTCATCCGGCACGACCGGACTTAGAAGAAATACCGCTTCGACGCCGTCGATTGCGGCCCGCAGCGCATCCACATCGGGCAGCTCAGCCTTGAATGGAGTGACACCCGGCGCAAACGTCGCCTTTTCCGGCGAGCGCGTGAGCGTTCGAACGTCCAATCCTACCGCAACAAGTTGCTCGACAACAACCGAGCCGACGTTGCCGGTGGCGCCCGTGACTAAAACGGTCATGTGTTTCTCCGATATTGATAGGAATTAGCCGGCTTGGCCGTGCGCCTACTGGCGTGTTTCGATTACGAACTGTCTCAGTGCGGCGCCGATCTCGCCGGGCGAGTCCTCTTGCAGGAAGTGTCGGCCTTTCACGGTGACCTCGCGCTGGTTCTTCCAGGTCCGGCAGAACCGCTGGTTTGCGCTGCCCGCCGAGACAACCGCTCCGGGTTCGCCGGCGACGAACAGTTTCGGCATCTCACTTTGGCTGAGCCATGCCGCATATGCCCGGACAATCGAAGTTACGTCCTCGGGTTCGCCGTCGATGGAGGCCTGTCGCGGCCAAATCAACGTCGGCAGCCGTGCTTCGCGCTCGACGAAAGGAGCACGATAGGCGGCCATCTCCTCCTCGCTAAGGGACCGAATGATCGCCCCTGGCAGTACACTTTCGACGAAGAAGTTCTGGTCCAGAACGAGGTGTTCACCTTCGCTCGATCGAAGCGCGCGAAAAATGTCTGCTGCTTCGCCGAAATTATCCCAACTGAACGGTTGGACAACTGCTTCCATGTAAGCAATCGCCGCGATTTGATCCGGGTGGCGGTAAGCGCGGTGAAACCCGAGCGCCGAGCCCCAGTCATGGACGACCAGGATTGCCTTGCTCAAGTTCATGGCGTCGAACCAGGCGTCGAGGTAGCGGGCATGATCGACGAAGCGGTAGGAGTAGGTTGGCGACTTGCCCGATTGCCCCATGCCGACCAAGTCTGGAGCAAGACACCGTCCAATGTCGCTGACGTGCGGAATGACGTTCCGCCAAAGGTACGAGGACGTCGGATTGCCGTGCAGGAAAACGATGGGATCGCCTTCGCCTGCGTCTACATAGCTCATCTCGGTGTCGAGGACGGCTACACGCTTTCTTGGATGTGGATCGGAGGCTGTCATGTTTGAGTCCTGTCAAGAAGTTTCGGCGATCTTCAAAGAAAGCGCGCGGCCGCCACGGCTGCCCGGGAAATCAGGAGCAGGCGTCCGAAAGCGACGTCACGGATGCGAGGTACATGTTGACAAGATTTCCGTCTGGATCGCGAAAGACGATAGCGCGGGCGCCCCAAGGCATGACCTTGGGTGGCATCACCCAATCGCTCACGCTTTCCTGCAACCGTTCATATTCAGCATCGACGTTGTCGACTTCGAAATCGAGGATCACGGAACGATTGGCCCCCGATTCGACGACGTCTTCGCCGTATGCTCGGGTCGACGCCAGCTCCACGATGGCTAATCCTCTGCAAGCCTCATTTTGGAATTGGACGAAGCTACTGTTAAGGACCTCGGCCTTCGATTGGCTGACGGTTTCGTAGAATCGCGTTAGCTTCGCCACATCGGTGGTGACCAGTCGAGTTTGCTTGAGAGTCATGGTAACGTCTCCAGAAATGTCGTACTGCGTGTTGAAGATACGATATGGTAGCTACTTCATGGGAGTCAAGAGACGTGTCGACAAAGTCGGGCAGCGTGGGGGCGCCAGCCAAAGGATCGGAGCCGCTACGGCGTTCCAAAGAAGCCGTGAAGGCTGCGAGCTTGGCCGCTGCCTATGAGCTGCTGACCGAGGCTGGTCTCAGCGGCGTCAGTTTCGACGAAGTGTCGCGCCGTTCGGGCGTCGCCAAGACCACGATCTATCGATATTGGCCGACACGCTCAGCCCTACTGTTCGATGCCGTCATGCAATTCGCCCCTCGGCTTCAGACGCCCAACACCGGCAGTCTTCGGAGCGACCTGACCGCATTGGCGCTGGGCTTGGCTCAACGCTTGCAGACAGGCCGGTGGGCGTCCGCGATGCCCTCGATCATTGACGCCGCCGAGCGCGACACGGAGGTCGCTGAGTTTCAGTCGCGCACTCATGCTGGTATGATGTCGGGGTTTGGCGCGATTGCGGCGCGGGCGCAAGCGCGCGGCGAGCTGGGCCCGAATTTCGATGTCGCCGACCTCACGGCGGCGATCGCCGGGCCGCTCTTTTATCGCCGGTGGTTTTCGCGGCAAGAGCTTGATGACGCTTTTGTTCGTGGCGTCGTCGAAAGAGCCCTTGGCTGGGATTCCAGTGGCCGCGGCTAGATCCAGCTTGAACCTTGGCTTGTGGTTGGCCGCAAGACCAGTCCTAGAGGGGCGTGCCGAGGGCATCCCGCGGCGACCTTATAGACTCCCTTAACGTAGCTACGATATGGTTTCTTTTTTGCCGTGCCGAGTCCCTTGGAGATACCGCCGGGGAGCGGTTGGTGGCGGTCCAGACGCAAAGGGACCACGCGTTCCCCACGGACTTTCCAAGGGACGGCTGACGTGGCGGTCGGAGTCATATGCCGATGCTGGACCCGAAGGACCGAGTTGTCAGCGTACGAATAAAGAGCGCGCCAGCGCTTTGCCGACTTAAAGGCGACTCGCGACCAGGCGCGCAGCGATGCGGATCGGGCGTTCGGACATATCAAGCGCATCGGCCCGGCGATCCCGCTGGAGAACCCGCGCCAGCTCGCAGATGTCGGCCGCTGCAAGCTGCGCAACGACGACGGCACATTCGCGCGTCGCACAGGACGGGTCTAGGCGATAGCGCTCCGGCAACAATGCAGAGAAACCCGGGTAAGAGCCATAAGGCGTCTGCACCATCTATGACGCGCTATGCCGAAAATCCCCAGCTATTACTGCGTGATTATAAGATTCGTCCTCAGTCGCTCTCTCTAAAGTTGGGATGAGGGCGCGGTGACTGTTGAACTTCAGAACATGAAGTGGGCAATCGCTGTGTCGCAATTTCGAAGTTTGCGGCAAGCCGCCGAGAAATTGAATATGCGGCAATCAACGCTGAGCCGACGGATGCGAGATCTTGAGCAGGAGGTCGGCGCCACTCTATTCGAACGCACGAACGGCGGCGCCCGGCTTACCCCGGCTGGCCAAGAATTCCTTGAGGCAGCCCGACGGATCATCGAAGAAACCGAGCTCATGGTCTCCCGCCTGAAAACCCGGTCGAGAGGTGAGAGCGGGCGCCCACCCTTGCGCACCACGCGGCGCGAGCGTCCGGTCACTTCGGCGACGAGGTCTGTGCCGAAGCGCTGGACGATCTGGTCGAGCGCGCCGGGAACGGGCGGCAGCGAAGCCAGCCGCTCGATCAGCTCATTGCGACGGGCGACGGCCTCGCGGCTCTCGACCGGCTGGCCGTCTCGGAAGACGGGCCGTGACGAGAGGTTGTCCCGTCGCCACGGTATCGATGCGAGGCGTAGTGCCAAGTACAAGTTGGGAGCGTCCATTTATGCGTCCTGCGAAATTCTTCCTGACAGCTCAAATATTCGTCCCGATGAGTTGAACGGTTACAGGTTCTGGCGCACTTTTCGTACTGCTCGAGCATGTACAAAAATCTAGCCAAAAGCAGATTGGCGATCGAAATCTATGAAGCTGTGTCGTGATGATTCCAAGTTCGTGCGAGAAGGAAAGTGGGCTAAGAATTGATCCTCGCGAATCTGAAGAAGCTAACGCATGGAAACTATTTGTTGACATCGTCAAGCTGCTTTCCGGATGTCCAGGAACCCGTCGATTGCTTCGATCCAAGCTGGTACATCGAGCTGGCCCAGGCTGATCCTAAGCCGGTCGTCGGGTATAGTGCCCAGAGGCGAACGCGAAGGCCTCCGCCCCCTCGGCGCCGCGAAGGCTAAAGCCTTTCGACAAGGCGTTAATCGATATGATCTGACGTTCGAAGAATGGTGGGGGCGGTTACAGCTGACGTAAAAAATTGCCGCGGTCGCATCCTACTTCTGGCGATAGGCCCATCGTGCCACGTTCACTGCAATCGCGCACGCCTCGCAAGGCCAACACGACGCCGACGCCCAGCCCCCCGATTGCCGCCAACCGACGAACTGTCTGCGTCGAACGGAGCGACTGTTGATCGCCTCCTTGAGAAAGTGAGCGGAGTGCCGAGACGCTTCAGGAACTTCGCTTGGCCACCAGCGCGGGATCCGGCCGGAAGGCAGCAGGAAAGACCTTTTGCAAGGCCGCGATCTTCGGCTGATCGAACCTTGCGATATACGGGCTGTCGGGGTGCAGGGTCAGGTAGTTCTGGTGATAGGCCTCGGCCGGATAGAACCCTGTATCCTCATCGACTTTCGTGACGATCGCCTTCGGAAACATCTTCGGCTGGTCGAGTTGGGCAATATACGCCTTGGCGATCCGCGCCTGCTCGGGATTCGCGACGAAGATCTCCGACCGGTACTGTGTCCCCTGGTCCGGATACTGCTGGTTAAGTTGCGTCGGGTCCGTCGTGACCGAGAAGAATATCTGCAGCAAATGGCCATAGGAGATGACGTGCGGGTCATAGGTGATCCGCACTGATTCAGCATGCCCGGTGGCGCCGCTGCTCACCACCTCGTAATGCGCCGTACTGGCGGCGCCGCCGTCGTAGCCGGAAACGGCATTGACTACGCCGCGGACATGCTGGAACACGCCCTGGACACCCCAGAAGCACCCGCCGGCGACGGTGAGCGTCTCCATGCCTGTCCCCTGCGGCGTCTCGTCCACCAGCGGGGCGGGCAGCATTCGGTCGAGATCGGCGCCCTGGGCGACAATGCCGCCGGGGGGACCCAGCAAGTAGACCCCGACAAGAGCCGCCGCCGAAACGGCCGACACGCGCAACAAAGTCCTGGCATTCCACATCGCATCTCGCTCCAATTTTCAGGCTGTTTTGAAGGTCATCGCCACGCCGTTCATGCAATAGCGAAGACCGGTGGGCGGCGGGCCATCGCGGAACACATGACCAAGATGTCCACCGCAACGGACGCAGTGAATCTCGGTACGGGCCATCCCGAAGCTTGTATCATCCCTCTCCGCGACCGCATGCGCCAGCGGCTGCCAGAAGCTCGGCCAACCGGTGTGGCTGTCGTACTTCGTTGCCGATGAAAAGACCGGCAGGTCGCATCCGGCACAGGCATAGGTGCCGGCCCGTGTCTCGAAGTCGAGCTTGCTGGAGAACGGGGTCTCCGTCCCTTCCCGCCGCAGCACGTTGTAGGCTGCGGGGCTGAGCAGGGAACGCCAGTCGGCGTCGGAGTGCATCACCGGAAAGACGTCGGACTGAGCCGCCTTCGCAGCTCGATGCCGAGGCCACAGGCCCAATAGTCCAGCACCGGCAAGGACTGTCATCCCGAGTAATTCGCGTCGCTTGGTCATCATCACACCTCTGAAGATGCCTCGATGAGCTTCTTCGGAGGAAAGCGCGACGGGGTTACAGCGTTCGCGGTTTTCGATACAGCGTCGGGGCGCGCTATCTCGAAGATGGCGGATCAGGCTCGGTTCGATAGCCCGGACGGAGGCGGATTGGCATCATCCTCTGCCAGCCGGCTGTCCCAATGGGCGTCCGTAACCTGTCGCGTATGCTATGGACCGTCGAGAAAGCTGAGTGCCGTGCCGATCGCACCGTTGAGGAGCGCGCGCTCGGGACGTACACGGGCCAGGACGCGGACACCCATCAGCGCGGCGAGCAGATGCTGCGCCAGGCCAACTGCTGGTCGGGAAGACGTGATCGTCCCATCGGCCTGACCCTTTTCCACGCAAGCCAGGAAGAATGATTCGATCCGCTCGAGCGTCTCGGCAATCGTCTCCCGAAACTCCGGGTCGTGTGGCGCCATTTCCAAGGCAGCGTTCACGACCATGCAGCCCTTGCGCTCGCGGTCGTTGAGCGAACGGCGCAAGATGTCGTCAAAAAATGACCGTATGGCGTCGCGGGGTGGCAGCACCTCGCTGCGCCGGATGCGCACGCCAATGCTGTTTTCTATGTAGCGATCGAGGGCCGTCCGAAACATCGCGCGCTTGTCACCATAAGCATTGTACAGACTTGCGGCGGTAAGGCCGGTCCCCTCCATCAGATCCTTGACGGAGGTTAATTCATAGCCGCGTGCCCAAAAACATTGGACCGCTGCATCCAACACAGCCTCTTCGTCGAATTCCCTCGGTCTTGCCATCCTGCCATCCACTCCACTCGCCGTAGGCATCTTGCCATCTCCTACGGCGTCGGTCATTATAGAACATACATACTAAAACACGACCCCAGGGCAGGGTTTCAAGCCTCCTGGCCCGGCAGTTCGGGTCGCCAAGCAACTAGGGAGTATACCGCTATGGGGTTGGATCAACAGCTTGCTGACTTCAAGGCGGAATTCCTACGCACGGCTCCAGCAGGGCGGCCCGCCCTCTACGAGGCCAAGATCGAGGAGCTTCGGGCCGGCTTCGCTCTCGAGGCGGCCGTCGGGGTTGAGGCTCGTGCTCCCGATTTCCGGCTGCCTGACGTAAGGGGAAACCCTGTCTCCCTCACCGATTTGCTCGGGCGAGGCCCGATTGTGCTCACCTTCTATCGGGGGGGCTGGTGCCCCTACTGCAATATCCAGTTGCGAGCCTACCAGGCGGTCCTGCCGCAGATAGCGGCTTTGGGCGCCCAACTCGTAGCGATCTCGCCACAGCTGCCAGAGCAATCTCTTGCGACCGCGCAGACGGATGAATTGACGTTCGACGTCCTGAGCGACGTGGGCAATCATGCGGCCCGTCGTTTCGGCCTCGTGTACGCGCTACCGGAGGAGCTGCGTGCCGCCCTGCGATCGAGTAACAAGGCACTGCCTGGGATCAACGGCGACGAGAGTTGGGAGTTGCCGGTACCCGCGACATATGTAATCGCCCGGGACGGCCGAGTCGTTTTCGCTTACATCGAAGTCGATTACAGGAAGCGTCTGGGGCCGGACGCGATTCTCGACGCGCTGCGACCGCTTCAACCAAGGATCTCGGGAAACATGTGATTATCGAGGCGCAAAGCGCCAGGGACGGTGTTGTCGAGGCTATCCGCTGGGATGGCCCCAGCTACGTTTTCGGCATGCAGTGGCACCCTGAGTTCCTGGCCGAACGTCAGTATTCAGACTGTCAAATGGACGGTTCGCCGATTGTGAATGGTTTCCTGGATCAAGCCCGCCACGCCAGAAGCTGATAATGTCGACCGCAAAATTCGCGAGTCGCATTGTCGGAATTACGGTGCACTTATACCAAGCCGCGCTGATAGAACTCGTTGACGGCGAGGTGGGGGATTGATCGGGATAGGGGGGCGCCTTTCGGCGCCGCCCTATCCCGATCAATTCGCGCGATGAACGACTACCTCACTTCCTGGTGCGCCAATTAGATTTTCTCGCCGTGGCTGCAGATCGAACGGCCATAAAAAGTTGATGCTAGAACTGCGTCGTCAGATCAGTCAACCATGCCGGCGATGCGCTGACCAAGGCGGTTTCCACGCGGCGGTCGACACCGGTCAGGACCATTGCGCCAACCGCGATGGCACTCAGGCCCATGGCGAGCTTGCCGAGATGTCCCGCTGAGAGCATGCGCTGACGCCAGCGCAGCAGAGCCGTCCGAGAGAGTACAGCGACCGCCAGCATCGGCAGCGTCGTGCCCACACCGAACGCGAACATGACCGCTGCAACGCTCGCCACATCCTTCCGCTGCGCCGCCAGCACAGAGGCAGCCCCGAGCGTGGGACCGACACACGGGCTCCAGACCAAGCCGAGGAGAACACCAACAACAAATTGTCCCGTCGCGCTCTTCAGCGACAAGCGACGGATAATACGGTCCCCGGCGCCGCTGAAACCGCTAGCCGCGACGCCGAGGCGAGCCTGGATCGTCGCGCTGAGAAGCACGAGACCCAGCAGCATCAGAAGAACCGCGGAGATCGTCCGGAACAGATCGCCGTCGAGACCGATCGCAAAACCGATCGTTGCGACAAAAAGACCGGCAGCCGTGAACGACGTCGCAACGCCTCCCGCGAGCCAATAGGCGCCCGATCGATGCGTCGACGTCGCAGCGCCTATGACGAGTGGAAGGAGAGGAAAGACGCAGGGCGAGAGCGTCGACAGAATGCCTCCTAACAACCCCGCGCCAATGCTCGCGATCGGCACGACTTAGCTTGCGGAGGTTTCGAGCAATCGCTTGATCACGGCCGGGTCGGTGGCCCCTGTCATGCGGCCGGTTTCCTTGGTACCGTGATAGATGATCAATGTGCTCTGCATCTGCACGCCCAACTGGCGCAGAAGTGGCTTGCTGGTGTCGAAATCAACATCGAAGACCCGGAGATGCGCAAACTCCGGCGTGCCGTAGAGCTGCTGGAAAATCGGCCGCTCTTTCGCGCAGGTCGGGCACCAAGACGCCTCAACGAAGATAAGGATAGGGTCGCCGCTCTTCTGCGCCGCTTCGAAGGCGGGCTGCTGATACGGCAGGACGGTCGCGGCGTGCGCGACGCCGTACGCACCGACACTCGTTGTCAGGAGAAGGGCGGCGAGAATGGCCAATTTCTTCACGGTTTGGATCCTCCTCAAAGTGGATGGTGACGTCACGACATTCACATGCACATGGCAGAACGGACTGCCGTTCTCGGTCATCGAGTCACACTTGGTTCGATTGCTGATCCGACGGGCGCGAGTTGAATGGGGGGAGGGCAAGTCTGCGTACTCAGGTAAGCCTTGGCAACGGCACGGATGAGTGCCAGTGACGCCGTCGCGCCATTGGCCTCCCCCTTCTCGAAGTCCCCGACTTGACCCATCTGATTGGTAACATGCGCGAAGCAGAGCACCGGCTTGCGGCGTGCCTCGGCGAATGCATAGAGGGCGGCCGCCTCCATTTCGACAGCCAGAATGCCCTCGGCCCGCGCCGCGGCGATTGCCTCCGGCGTCTCCCGGTAGGGCGCATCAGTCGTCCAGGTCGCACCACGCTCCACCAGATCGCCGATCGCGGCCAGCGCACCCTCGACGACGGATAGTAGCGCGGGGTCGGCCTCGGCGTATTCGGATCCGGCGGGCAAATAATGATAGCTGGTGCCTTCGTCGCGGAGCGCCCGCTCGATCAGGATGAAGTAAGGCGGCGGACCCAGCGTGGTAACCTGGCCTGACGAGGTGATGCTGAGAAGCAGACGGCAGCCGGAGGCGAACAGTTGCTCGGCCACCAGCACGGCGTACGGCGCTCCGACGGCGCAGCCGACGATCCCGTATTCCCGGCCGCCGTCATCAAAGCAGTCCATCGTACTGTGATAACAGGCCCAGGTTGCAACGGGTCGCGCACGGTCCTCGGCGCGCAGGTGGCGCACGATGTCACCGTCCGGATCGAGGATGCAGATATCGGGAACCGGCGTATCCGGCACGTCCTTTTGACGACGGGCCTCCCGCAACAGGCTCTCCGGCGTGAAGGCCGAGGGTGTGCTGTAGTGTTTGTCACGCAGGATGGGTGGCAGAACGCGGAGGCTTCGATCATCCATGCGCATGGTCAGATGGTCCCGGAAAGAAGTAGTCAATTGGATCGTCGAGAAATGGGCGGTGGATGCGTGAGCGCACCAAACGGCAGGGGAATGCCGGCCGGGTCGCGTCGATCATGACGAACCGGAGGGCGCACGGGCCACGGCGGCACCCACGATATGCCCGTCATCCCGCTGCAGGAGGACAGCGACATCCTGCCCGGCCGGGTAGGGCACCTGCAGGCGAACCGGCTTGCCAGACCACGCGTTGAGAACCGACATCGAACGGACGATATTTGCTTCCTCGAGTGTCCGTCCGCCGTTCTCCCCGCGAACGACAGGGGTCTGGTGCAGGCGATCGTAGCCGATAAGGAGCAGTGTCCCATTGCCGGTGCCTGCGCCGACCGAGATGGTCAATCCCGTCGGCTCTCTCTGGAGATCAATCGGTGCGGCAGTCTCCTGACGCAGCGCCGCCTGTCGCAGGGTGTGGTCAACCGCCGCGGTATCCGAACCCACTGCATCGAGCTTGCCGTCCACGATCAGCGCCGGCGTGTAGACCTCGGGGCTCGCGCCGAGTGCGACATAGCGGCGTTGCCGCTGGGTTGCGGCGTCAAACGAATAGGGATCGTGCCAACCGAGGTTGTTCCAATAAGTCACGTGGAAGGTCAACAGCAGCAGGTCCGGCCGTGTCCGCGCCAGCTCGGCAACTTTGGCGTCCGCGGGCGGACAGGATGAGCAGCCTTCCGAGGTAAACAGTTCGCCCACGACCGGCCGCGTGGCCGGTTGAGCGGCCGCGAGGGTCGGCACCAGGGCTCCGATCGCGGCAGCCAACCAAAAACGCATGTCATGCTCCTGAATATACGACGGCATGGCGGGGGCAGACCGCGATGCCGACCGCCTCTTCTTGCTGTCTTCGTTCGGGAAGGTGACGGCTTTGGTTACACCCATCTTCGCGGCAACGGTGAATCTGCACCACAAGGACAAAATAAAATTGCGAACATCCTGCGGGTAACCGGCTCTCGAAAATTCCAGAATAACGGACATCGCAACCACGAGCACGATGAGGTTTCCGCCATGCCCGACAATCCGATCCACACATTCTTCCAGGTTCTGGGGGGCAACCTCCCGGACCAGCTCAGCTTGGGCGAGTTCCGCTGGTTCGAGGTCGCGCTCTACTGGGTGCTGCTGATAGGGAGCCTCGCTATTGCCTATACGAACTGGCGGATGGACGCGACGCAGCGCACGGGCACGCATGTTAGCATTTACGCCATGCGCCTCGTCAGCGCCGGCATGTGGTACCTGGGCTCGCTGTGGAAGCTGCCGCTGCCGGTATCAGGGGGTTTCAAATTCTGGCTGGAGAATACGGTAAAATACAGCTCGTTCCACGCACATTCGGCAATCATGCAGGTGTTCCTGGATCATATCGCTTTGGTGCAGCCGCTGGTCTTCCTGCTGGAGACCGCTCTCGCCGTGTCGCTGATGCTGGGCTTTATGGTACGGTTGGCCGGTGTGGTGGGTGTGCTGTTCATCCTCAACTTGCTGATCGGGCTGTACAACGATCCGACCGAGTGGCCGTGGACCTACGTCGGCATCATCTGCACCCATGGCATGTTCGCCGTAGCGCAGGCCGGCCGCAGCTTCGGCATCGACAACCTCCTGGCCAAACGTCTGATTCCCGGCTTGCGCTATGATGGGCCGGTCGCTCGCGCAATCGCTCTTGCCTCCTAGATGAACGGCGATCGATGCAGCCCCGACCGCCCCGAGGTCTTGGGGGCCGCTAGGAGAGCGGCCCTCGGGGTCTGTGCCTCACTCCTGGAGCGTGTTTCGGCAGGACTCGAGGACTGGGTAGCGATCGGGCGGAACGTTGTGATCGCGGGAAACTTTGCCCACGCCTTTCTCCTGCTGGCAGCGCGGATCTGGCTCAGCCAGGCGATATTCGTCCACCAGATCATGATGATGATGCGCGCCGAGGGGTTCGCGGAGGCACCCTCGGCGGGAGCGACGTTAATACGGAGCATCGCCCCACTCCTGCTTGCGACGGGCCTCGTGACCCGCCCGGTGGCCTTGCTTCTGGTCCTTGGCGTGGGGCAAAGCCTCACCAGGACGCATCTGGCCGGGCCTCAGGCGGTTCTCCTCATCTGGCTGCTGATAGGCGGCGCTGGCCCTCTGTCTCTCGACTTTCTGCTGCGAGGCGGGCTCGCGCGGGTGCCGGTCTGGGCTGTGAGGGCTATCAGCCGCATTTACGCCTGGAGCGACGCTCTCGGCGATTTCGTGCTCCCAATTGGGACGCGCCTCTATTTCGCGCTGGTGATCGCCGGCGGGACCGGCTTTGCCATGTGGCCGGTGCCCCTCACCAGCGAGCTGGTGACCGCACCCTGGTCGATGCTCCTTCTGTGCTGGGCGCTCCTGCTCGGCGTGGCGACGCGGCCCGTGGCGGTGGTGCTATGCGCACTGGCGCCCCCAATCGTCCTCTCCGGCGTGGCACCCGACCGGTTCGAAGTCACGCTGCTGCTGCTGTTGCTTGCGGCGAAGGGAGCGGGGTGGCTTTCGCTCGATGGCCTGGCTGCCCGATGGGCCAGCACCGGGCTGCGGATGAGCGACCATGCAGCCGAGGCCGTCCCGCATGTCGTCGTTGTGGGCGGCGGCTTCGGCGGCATCGCGGCCGTGCGTGCGCTCCGATCGACTGCCTGCCGGATCACCCTCATCGACCGCCGCAACCATTACCTGTTCCAGCCGCTTCTCTACCAGGTGGCAACCGCGGCGCTGTCGCCGGCCGATATCGCGATCCCCATCCGCAGCATCCTCCGAGACCAGCGAAACGTGGCCGTTCGTCTCGGCGAGGTGATTGGTGTCGACAGCGCGGCGCGTGAGGTCCTTCTGCCCGAGGAGCGCATCCCGTTCGACTACCTCATTGTCGCGACCGGTGCCCAACACAGTTATTTCGGGCGAGACGAATGGGCCGCTCACGCTCCGGGGCTTAAGAGCATCGAGGATGCAACGGCGATGCGCAGCCGCATGCTGCTCGCGTTCGAACAGGCGGAGAGCGAGGAAAACCCAGCCAAACGTGAAGCCTGGCTTACTTTTGTGGTCGTCGGAGGCGGACCCACCGGGGTCGAGCTGGCCGGCGCGTTGGCGGAGCTCGCCCACACCGGTCTCGACCAGGAGTACCGAGCGATCGACCCGGCGACGACGCGGGTCATCCTGGTCCAGTCAGCACCACGCGTGCTGCCTGCCTTCTCCACAGTCCTGTCGGCCCATGCCGAACGGTCGCTGCGGGAGCTCGGTGTCGAGGTCCGTACGAACGCCAAGGTCACTCACATTGACCAACAGGGTGTCGAGATCGACGGTGGCCGCATCGCCGCCCGGACGACGTTCTGGGCGGCCGGGGTGGCGGCGTCACCGGCAGCGAAGTGGCTCAGTCAGGACGGGGACAAATCCGGCCGTATCTTCGTCGATGACAATCTCGCCGTGCCCGGCTGCCCAGGCGTCTTCGCAGTCGGCGACACAGCCGCCTCGAATGGGTGGGCCGGTGGCGGGGTCCCAGGACTCGCACCCGCCGCAAAGCAGCAGGGGCGGTACGCCGCAACCATGATCTGTGCGGCGATCAAGGGACATGGGGTGCCGGACGCTTTCCGGTACCGCCATTACGGCAATCTCGCGACGATCGGACGGCTCGCCGCGGTCGTGGAACTACGCAGCTTCCGGCTGTGGGGCGCGCCCGCCTGGTGGCTTTGGGGCCTTGCTCACGTGCTGCTTCTGGCCGGCGGCCGGAATCGTGTCGCCGTGGTGATGAACTGGCTCTGGGCCTACCTGACATACCGGCGCGGCACACGTCTCATCACCGGCAATACGATGGACGTTTGAACGATTGCCGCAGGGCGCGCCATTCCGGGGGACGATCTCTGGTTGCGACCTTGACTATTTTAGTCTGTATGTTCTAATATAATCAACGGCTTGGTTCTACCTGCAGCCAGCATCTCGAATTCCTCCTCGATCGAGGGGTGCGGATTGGATTTGTATCGCCATCACATCGGGACAGAGCCCTGAGGGACATGCCGGAATATCCAAACTCTGAGGCAATGGCCTCCTGGCGTCCCGTTGAACAGCGCTACAGGGCACCTTATGCCGCGCACTCCGTCTGATCCGGCGATGTATCGTCCACGTGTGTAACCGGATACAGGGCGGTGCCGAACATAATGTTTGGAGCCATCGGGATGAGCATGCGTCAGGTTCGGCGCCTGCTTCCCTACCGGACTGATCCGATATGGCCCCGACTGTGAGAGCCAAGGCCGGCGATGCATCCGGCCAAAACTGGGATCGGATGATGGCTGCCGCGCTGGTGGGAGACGCAAATGCGTATAGAACTCTTCTCGCCGAATTGGCCCTCTGGCTGCGCCGGTACTACGCTCGGCGCCTACCGTCTTCCATGACCGAGGATGCGGTTCAGGATGTTCTGCTGGCAATCCACGAGAAGCGTCACACCTACGACCCGGCGCGTCCCTTCGGACCGTGGCTCGCCGCAATTGCGCGTTACAAATGGATCGACCGGCTGCGGTCGCTCAAGGCGGATGCAGCCGAGTCCTTGGATGAGAACATCGGGGTGCCCGATCATGGGGATACCGTCATCGCTGGCTCGACGTTCCAACAACTGCTGGCCGAACTGAAGCCCTCGCAGGCCGAGGCAATCCGGCTGGTGAAACTCGAAGGCTACAGTGTCGAGGAGGCTTCGAGGGCGACAGGTCAGTCGGTCTCGCTCGTCAAGGTGAATATCCACCGCGGCCTCAAGCGTCTCGCCAACATCGTGAGGACAACTGGTGATGCGGACTGAGTCCCTGGTCGATCGTCTCAGCCAGGATCTTCGTCCGGTTCGGCGGCGCAGCATTGTGCGGGAAGCGCTGCTTCTGCTCCTCCTTGCTGTTGTCGAGGTCGCGGCGTTCCTCGGCATGGGCTTCATGCGCCCGGATATGCCGATGGCGATGGAAGCGCCCTCCTTCTGGTGGAAACTCAGCAGCATGGGGCTCATCGCCGTTCTCGGGGCGGGTGTCGCGATCCTGTCGGCCGATCCGGTCCGGTCGCCCCGTCGAGGCCTGCGTTTGATTCTCGTCTGCATTGTCGCGATCCTCGCCAGCGGCTGGCTGATCGACGCGGCAGGCAATGGACTTGCGGACCTGGTTCGTCGTCTCGACTGGACGCAAGGCCTACAATGCGTCTGGAAGATGGTGGTGCCATCGATTCCTCCAGCCATCGCCCTGGGCGTGCTGATACGGCGCGGCGCACCGACCGACCGAGCCGGAACCGCGCTCGCCGCCGGCCTCTCGTCCGCCGCCTGGGGGGCCTTCGTCTTTGTCTTCGACTGCCCCTCGGATGATCCTCTCTACATCGCAGTCTGGTACACGATCGGCTGCTCGATCGTGACGATACTAGGACGGACTATTCTGATGCGACTGTCACGATGGTGACGATGCAGCCTGATGCCGTTCGCGTCATCCGTATCTCAGCCGCCTCCACGCCACCGTTCACGGTTGAGATTGTGTTCATGAAGCAAGTAAAAGCCGAAACATCCAGTAAGCCGGCCCAGTGCAGGGCGCCGTCTGCATCCGTTGCCTGTCAGGATCATGCACTGGATTAACGCTGTGGTCATGCTGGTCATGATCACGTCGGGCTGGGGCATCTACGACGACGACGTGATCATCCGCGGCGTCCATTTCAGCCAGTTCTGGCGGCTGGGTGATTGGGCGGCCTGGAGCCTCAACTGGCATTTCGCCGGCATGTGGTTTCTTACTATCAACGGGCTCATCTACCTGGTCTACGGCTTCGCGACTGGACGATTGCGCGAGAAGCTGCTGCCGATCCGGCCGGCCGAGATCGTGCAGACCATCGTCGATACACTGCACTTCAAGATCGCGCACGAGGACATCACCGTCTACAACGCGGTGCAGAAGCTGCTCTATATCGTCGTCATCTTCGCCGGTATTTCCCAGGTCGTCACCGGCCTCGCTATCTGGAAGCCGATCCAGTTCTCCGGCCTGGTCTCGCTCCTCGGGGGCTTCCAGACCGCACGGGTGCTGCATTTCGCCGGAATGGCGGTGATCGTCGGCTTCCTGATTGTGCATGTGGCACTGGCGCTGCTTGTGCCGAAGACGTTGGGGGCGATGGTGACCGGCGGCCCGCGTCTCGATCCCCGCGGTCGTGCCAAGGAAGGCCACGCGATATGAAATCGCCCTTCCGACCGGACGTGGTTCCGAATGCCGCTATCCTCGACGACCACAAGCCGCTGATCTGTTCGCTCGAAAGACGCGGGCTGATCCGCGGCGGGCTTTCCCTGGGCGCGCTCGTCATGTTGAGCGGGTGCGACTTGGACCGGCCTGAATCGGTCGAGTCCGCGCTGCTCGCGATAGGCCGGTTCAACGATGGCGTGCAGGCGCTGCTGTTCGATCCGAACAAACTCGCACCAACCTATCCCGCCTCGATGATCCTGCGGCCACCCAAGTTCAACGCCTATTACGACGTGGTGGATGTGAAGCCGGTAAGCGGCACGACCTGGCGCCTCGAGTTGTCCGGCCTCATTGCCGAGAGGCGCCCTTGGACGCTGCCGCAATTGCAGGCGCTCCCGCAGACTTCGATGGTTATCAAACACATCTGCGTCGAGGGTTGGAGCTATATCGGCGGCTGGACCGGCGTACCGCTACGCGCCTTCCTCGAACGCATCGGCGCCGATCTCAGAGCTAAATACGTCGCCTTCAAGACGACCGACGACTATCCGAGCAGCATCGACATGGCGACCGCGCTCCACCCGCAAACATTGCTGGCGCTCAAATACGGCGACGACACGCTTGCCGATCCGTTCGGATATCCAGTGCGCCTGCGCATGGCGACCAAGCTTGGATACAAAAACCCGAAGTGGATCACAGCCATCGAGGTCACGAACACTTTTCCCGGGGGATATTGGGAAGCGAAAGGCTTTCCATGGTTTGCGGGCATATGAAACGGACGGTGCCGATCCGCATCCTGTTTGCGTTCTGCCTCGTGAGCGCGACCACGAGCGTGGCGCGTGCGCAGAGCACGACGCCGGGGGGCATGCCACCTCCGCCCGGTATGAATCTGGCGGAATCCGCTGCCATGCGGTTCCCGCAGCCGGTTCGGGTCGGAGATCTTCTCGGCAGGGACGTGCTCCGCCCCGTCGAGAGCCAAGACGTTCTCGGTCGGGTTCGTCGGCTTGTTCGCGACCGGAATGGTCAGATCATGGTCGTGGTCGATTTCGGCGGATTTCTTGGTTTCGGGAGCCGGCCGATTGCCGTTCCCGTCGACGCCATGGTGTTGCTCGGCCAGGACATGGAGATCGTCGCCTTTACGCCGGAGCAACTCCGGCAATTCTCCACATTCTCGGCCGCCGGCACCACCGACGTTGCAGACGATACGATTATCAAAGTCGGCCTCGCTAAACCCTCGCACTGACATTTCGCCGGTACCTGTTCAGCCTCGCTGTCATCGAACCATCGCTCCTGAAAAAGGCGGGGCCTGTAACCTTATTGGGCGTCCGCAGAAAGAAGAGTTCGTAGCTTGGCTTCACAAGCCCACGCCCGCTGACGTCGAGGCAAGCTGCACTCTTTTGTAGCCGCGAACGGAAGGACACCGTGTGAGATCCTCGACGAACGGCCAGACATGCGGGCCTGACGGTATGGCATTTGGTTTGAGGAGGAGTTGCGCCATTGGCGTCATGGCGAAATCCCCTCGCCCTGGCCATTCCAAGACCCGTCTTTGCCCTCCGCTCCGCCCGGAACAGGCCGCCCGGCTGAGCGCAGCCTTTCTGCGGGACACCACCGAGAGTATTGCCGCGGCAGCACTGTCCGCTCCAATCGCCGGCTATGCCGCCTATGCTCCGTTCGGCACGGAGGAGGCCCTGGCCCCGCATCTTGCGTCCGGAACTTCCCGCGTTCTGGCGGACGGCTCCACGCCAGCCCCTCAGGGCGTGGAAGGGTTCGGTCGCTGCCTCCTTCATGCAATCCAGCAACTGTTCGCGGCGGGCCATACCGCCGCCTCCGTGCTAAGCTCCGATACCCCGACACTCCCAACCGACATCCTCGTCAGCGCGGCCACAGCCCTCCTCGCCGGCGACGAGCGGCGTGTGGTGATGGGCGCTTGCGATGACGGGGGCTACTACCTCCTGGGGATGCGCCTCCCTCATGCGGGGCTGTTCGCCGACATCACATGGAGCAGCAGTTCCGTCGCCGCAACCACGCGCACCCGGATAGCTGAGCTTGGTCTCGATCTCGTTGAATTGCCGCTTTGGTACGATATCGACGATGCGGCCGCGTTGGAGCGATTGGTGCGAGAGAACGACGGCTATGCCGCGCCATGGACGCGCCGTGCCCTGCGGACTCTTGGGCGGGATACATTCACGCCTTCGCCTTGCCCCGCATGAAGAACAGGCTGCTACTTTGTCTTCTGCTTGGGTTCGGCGGCGCGCTGCTGACGTTGACGGTGTGCGGTCTGCTGCTCGACATCCCGGCGAGCACGGGTGGGCCTCGCATCACCCGTATGAACGAGTTGGCTGGGCTGCTCGTGGTTTCCGCCGCGGTCTATTTCGGGGCGGTCCGCCTCATCCTGCGTAACGCCTGGCCACGCGGCACGGTCTGGATCGTGCTCGGTGTGGCGGTTGCGCTGCGCATGCTGCTGCTGACCGTGCCCCCCACCCTGTCGAGCGACATTTACCGCTATGTCTGGGACGGCCGCGTGCAGGCGAATGGTATCAATCCGTACCGCTACATTCCGGCGGACCCCGCCCTGGCGTCCTTGCGGGATGCCGTCATCTACCCGCAGATCAACCGCGCCGACTACGCGCGCACGATTTACCCGCCCTTCGCGCAGATGGCTTTCGCGGCGGTCGGACGGATCTGGGACAGCGTCATGGGCATGCGTCTGGCGATGCTCGGCTTCGAGGCGCTGGGCATCATTTGCCTGCTGCGGCTGCTGCCGCTGGTCGGGTTGCCGCCCGAGCGCATCCTCATCTACGCCTGGAATCCGCTTGCTTTGTGGTCATTTGCCAACGACGGCCATGTGGATGCGATCGCGATCGGGCTACTGGGACTCGCCCTGCTGCTGCGGGCGCGGCACAAGGACGGCTGGGTGGGCACAGCACTGGCCGGCGCGGTCCTCGTCAAATTATTTCCTCTGGTCGTCGCCCCGGCCTTCCTCCGCGGCGGGCGCTTCTGGCAGCCGGCGCTGGCTGGATTAGCCCTGATTGCCGGATGCTACGCCCTTTACAGCGGCGCCGGCTGGCATGTGTTCGGCTTCCTCCCCTCGTACGGCGAGGAGGAGGGTTTGGACAGCGGAACGGGACTCTGGCTGGTGGCCGGTCTCAACACGCTGATGAGGCTCCCTCCGGACGCCACGCTGATCTACGGCACCGGCGTCGCCGTGGTCTTCCTTGCTCTTGTGGCTGCGATCCTACGCCAGCCGGCGCCAACGAACGACGCGCAGGCCCTGTGCCGCGACGCGGCGCTGCTGGCAGCCGCTGCCATGATGGCCATCAGTCCGCATTACTACTGGTATTTTGCTTGGCTGGCGCTGCCTGCCGTGATTGCGCCCGCGCGTGCGTTGTTGTGGCTGGCGACGGCTCCCCTGCTGCTGGTGATCGGCCCGATCCCGCACGACCAGTTCATCTGGCCCTCGCTCGTCTACGTCCCCGCCACCTTGCTGCTGCTGGCGGATCTCCACCCCCGACTCACGATCAAATTCCGGCGCCGCGCCGGATTGGGAGACACCGTATGTCCACTACGACTGCCTTGAAGGACCCGCGCCGATACTTCGAGGAGATCGGCGCCGACCGCTCCTCGGTCGCCGAACAGCCGCCAGTTTGCCTTTATCTGGAGGTCACGAACCGCTGCAACCTGCTCTGCGAGACCTGCCCGCGCACCTTTGAGGAGCTCGAGCCACCGGCCGATATGAGCTGGGAGCTGTTCACGCGGATCGTCGACCAGGTGCCCAATGTCGCGCGCGTGGTGATGCACGGCGTGGGCGAACCCATGCTGGTGAAGAACCTGCCGGACATGATCCGCTATCTCAAGACGCGCGGTACCTATGTCCTGTTCAACACCAACGGGACTTTGATGCAGCCCAAGAGATTCCAGGAGCTTGTCGACACCGGACTCGACGAACTCCGCGTCTCGCTCGATGCCGCGGACCGTGAATCCTACGCGAAAATCCGCGGCAAGGATTTCTTCAACCAAATTGTGCGCGATGTCGGCAAATTCATCGCCTATCAGAAGCAAATGGGCGCGACCACGCCGCGCGTCTCGCTTTGGCTTACTGGCCTCAAGGAGACCGTCGATCAACTGCCGGAATTCGTCCGGCTTGCGGCGCAGATGGGCGTCACCGAAGTGCATCTGCAACGTCTCGTGTTCGACGAGACCGGCTACGGCAAGGCGACGGCGGCCAACTCGCTCTTCGAGAGCAGGCAGGAGGCGGAGCGTCGGGTGATCGAGGCAGCGCAGGAAATCGCGCGTCCGCTGGGGGTGACTCTCGATGCGTCGGGTGCGACGGAACCCGGGCTCAGCCTCAAGCGACAGGATGACCGCGCATGGGCGGCCTGCCGGCGACCGTGGTCGCTGATGTATTTCACCGCGCATGGGCGCGCACTGCCCTGCTGCATCGCCCCTTTCTCCGTCCGTGGCTACAGCAATTATACGCTCGGCGACGCGACCCAGCAGGAGCTGCGCGAGATTTGGAACAGCCCCGCCTATCGGGATTTCCGGTCCAACCTGCTGTCCGACGCACCGCCGGCGCCCTGCCAGAATTGTGGGATGCGATGGAGCCTGTGACCCTCGTGATTCCGACCTTCAATGAGGCGGAAACGATCGGCGCTGCGATTCGCGAGATTCCCGCAGCGTACCGGCTCAACATCATAGTCGCCGATGGCGGCAGCACTGACGGAACTCCGAGGATCGCCCGCATTGCGGGAGCGCGGGTTGTTAATGCGGGGCGTGGCTACGGCCGGGCCTGCGCGCTGGGAGCGGAGAAGGCGCATCCCGCCAGCACCGTGATCGCCTTCATGGACGGTGATGGTGCCGACCGCGGCGATTTGATCGACGAGATCGCGCGGCCGGTTCTCGACGGCGCGTATGACCTCGTCCTGGCGTCCCGGACCCGTGGCGAGCGCGAGCCAGGCGCGATGTTATGGCATCAGGTCCTTGCCGGCCGGATCGCGGGATTCGGCTGCGGCGCACTATATGGGATGCAGTACAGCGACATGTGCGCCTTTCGGGCGATCAGCCGAGAAGCGCTCGAGTGTCTCGCGCTACAGGAAATGACCTACGGCTGGAATATCGAGATGCAAATGAAAGCGGCGCGGGCACGCCTGCGTATCCTGGAAGTGCCACTGCCTTACCGACGCCGCCGCGGCGGCAGTTCGAAGGTGGCTGGCTCATTCCGCGGCACTCTCCGGGCCGGGAGCCGTATCGCCGCAACGTTCTGCCGAGTTGCAGCGTCGGCGAGTTGATCAGCTCGCACGGCATACACGTAGGGTATCTCTGTTGCAATGCAGACACGACATGCAGACACGACGAAGCTCCCGGTGGGTCGCCTTGTGCATCTAGGCCTCACGCGGCACCGCCCACCAGGGAAGGCGGTGGGCACCGCACACATCTGGATATGAAATGCGTCGACCACCACTTACTGATGTGCCGCCGGCGGCTGAGTACGGCGCGACGCCTGGCGGCAGCTTGCATTCTAGAATGATGATACCATAACGCGCTCCGTTCGCCCGCTTTCCCATGTGGGGAAGGTAGGCGGACAGGCCGATGCTATGGTCCGTCATCGTGCCCACACGGTGCTGAAGCCGACTGAACCTTTCCAGGAAGTCGCCGCCGATACCGAACTCGATGAAAGGGATGAGTCGGAATTGAGGGCGCCCGACCTGAGTAGTGGAATGCTTGCGATTATCGACGGCGACGAGGAACTACAGACATGAGTGGCGAAGTACCCTTTCGTGGAACTGAGCGCTATTCGTCGTTCGCCCAAGCTACTCATTGGACAGCAGCCTTGCTGATGTTGATTGCCGTCGTGTTGGCCTGGGTGTTCATGGCGATGCCGGCCGAGGAAGTCGGGCGCTTTGTCTATATCACCTTGCACAAATCGATCGGCCAGACGATTTTCTTTCTGACCCTGGTTCGGCTGATCTGGCGACGATCGCACCCAGCCCCGCCTATGTGCGGCCGGATTGCGGTTTGGGGCGTAGCTATCGCGCGGTTAAATCACCGGCTGCTCTATGCGGTCATGATCCTGATGCCTGTAACCGGCTACGTCCTGGCAACCGCTGCGGCACGTCCGTCGCCCTATTTCTGGCTGTTCTATTGGCCCCAGCTGGCGGTGAGCGCCGGTGTGGCGCATGCCGCGCTGCGGGCCCATCTCGTAGGCCAATATCTCGTCTATACGATGGTAGGCCTTCACGTATCTGCCGTTGTCTGGCACGTCGTCGTTCGCCGAGATGGAACTCTTGAACGAATGCTTCCTGCCCAGCAGGACCCAGAAATCGTATCCACCAGCTGTCGAGATACTGCACCTTGAGCCTGCAAAAATCAGCGCAAGTCTGGTGGCGCTGGTCGTTCTGTCCGATGCTCCCGCGGCACCCTGCCAAAACGGCGGGATGCGATTGAGCCTCTGAGGCTCGTCATCCCGGCTTCAGTGAGTCGGTCGAAGTCCGCGCTGCTTGCGATAGGCCGGTTCAACGATGGCGTGCATGAGCTGCGCGGGATTTGGAACAGCCCCGCCTATCGGGATTTCCGGTCCAGCCTGCTATCCGATGTCCCCCCGGCACCCTGTCAGAACTGCGGAATGCGATGGAGCCTATAAGATGGTAAACACCATCCCTGTTCCATCTCGTCGTAACTTATCATGTGGCGCTAATTGCGCGCTTACGGAAGAACGATCTGAGCCAGCGCTGCGCGCCGAATTCCAGTCCACCACCGACATGACGAGCCGCGGTTTTAGGCCGATACGCCAGCCTCGTGGCGCATGCCCAATCACACCATCGTCCAGCACTAAGCGACGGAGCCCGGACGCGCCACTATGGTCGATCCCCGCACGAACACCTTCCACTCGGGCCGGTCGGGCGCAGACGGATACCCTCCGACTGTAACCCTCCCCTAACCTGCTCCGAATTGAATAAGGCACGTTCCCCATCAATCCAATTCCGGGAGATACTTATCGCCGTCATGAGCAATCCATCAGCCTCCTCGCGGTCTCCATCCTACGACAAGACCGTCGCCCTGGTTCTCCAAGGCGGCGGTGCCCTCGGCAGCTACCAAGCCGGCGTCTTTGAGGCACTCGCTGAAACGCGATATGCCCCCGACTGGGTCGCCGGCATCTCGATCGGCGCCGTCAATGCAGCAATCATTGCGGGCAACGCTCCGTCAGATCGAGTTCCGCGGCTCCGGGCATTCTGGGAGAGCATCACGACACCTTCGACGCACTGGCCTGTTCCCGAGAGGTGGCCATTCGACCTGTGGCGACGGAACGTCAGCGCCTCCCAGACACTGTCATTTGGCCAACCCGGCTTCTTTCGTCCGCGTTTTACATTTGAGTGGAATCCAATTTCACCTCCGCTGAGCTACTATGATACCCACGCACTGCGAGAGACCCTCCTGCACCTAGTCGATTTCGATCGCATCAACCGCAACAAAGACATTCGGCTCAGTGTCGGCGCTGTCAACGTGCGAACCGCTCGATTCGCATATTTTGATAGTGCCGAGATCGCCATCCAACCTGAGCATGTTATGGCTAGCGCGGCCCTGCCTCCGGGCTTTCCGCCCGTTGAAGTTAATGGCGAATATTATTGGGACGGCGGCCTGGTCTCGAATACGCCGCTACAGCATGTACTCGACTACTATCCGCGCCGCAGCCGCCTCGCTTTTCAGGTCGACTTGTTCCCGGGTTATGGCCAACTACCTCGGAACCTTCAGGAAGTCGATGAGCGGGCCTCTGACATCCGATATGCCAGCCGTACAAGGCTGAACACGGAGGCATTCGAACAGAAGCACGCTGTGCGGTTTGCAATCAACGAACTTGAGAAGCTGCTGCCGGAGAGTATTCGAGAGACCGATCAAGCAAGACGTCTCCATGAGCATGGCTGTGTCACCGAGATGGATATCGTCCAACTGATCTATCGGCCGATGTCGCCACTGGGTGCCACGAAGGATTACGAGTTCAGCCGCCGTACGATGAGATCACGGTGGAGCCAGGGCAGAGCCGACGCCACGATGACGCTGGCGGCCGCTCCTTGGCTTGATCCGAAGCCGCCCGAGGTCGGCGTGCGTGTGTTCGACGTGGTCCATGATATGCTTACCGGTCGCCAGAACCGGTCTGTACCGCCAGAGATGAGTGCGGATTCGCCATGACAGTTTAGCAGATAATATTCGTAGACCCGCCGTTACCCACTCGAGTCGCAACCCTGGCGGGACATCCCCTGATCCACCGCTTCGGGCTGGCGGATCGGTTGGCCAGTTTCGCCGGTGAGGAAGCCTTAAGGAGCCCAACGCCAACTTTACAAAGCGTGCCCCGGTTCATGACGCCAGTATCCCTTGGTTGCCATCTCCAATAGCCGTGGTCGAGCGGCGCATGCTGGATCGCGTCGGCAATGAAGTAGCACGGTCTACCACGATCGTCTCCATCGAAACTTTCTGGAACTCTACGAAGCGCTGGACCCGGCCGAGAATTTCGACCGCAAGGGCGTGTGCGTTCAATATGCGGTCATCCATCGCTGTCCCGGCGGTCGCGTTATCCTTTGCGCCGTTACATCGTTGCGCTGGTCCCGACATGTCCATGGCAGGCGTTCAAGCCATGACGGCATCTGTTCTGCAGGCTCCCGGATTTCAGCGCCGCAAGGTCAGCAACCTCATCGTCACCGCGCTGAACGACGGTCTCACGAGGATCTCCGCAGCGCCGCGGACGCAGCTGGCAACGACACGAAACAGTAGGCGACGGTGTAACCCATCCGCGATATCGACCGAACTCACTGATATGACGATGGTCGCCTGATCGAGGAAGTTCAGATGCGCACTACCCTTTCTATACCAACTGTCGATCGGTCTCTATCGGTGGCCATCGCACTGCAACCGAGGAACGGGCAGCACAGCGCGCCGTGCCGATTGGAGCAAATGGCGGCGGAGGTCGCTCTCGTCCCGAGGTCGCGACAGGCCGTGCTCGGCGCTCTCCTCGATGCAACGCTGCCGACCGCGCCGCGTGGGAGGCCGGCGTTCCGGGCGGTCTGGGTCAACGAGGCGATGAACCGCGCATACACCATGATCCGCCTGATCGCTCTGTTGGAAAAGTTCGCGCCCCTGGACTGCCTCGACGTGACGGCGGGCGAAGCGGAACGCCGGATCGCTATCGAGGTCGCAGGCGTTTTGCGGTCGATGGATGTCGACAACGACGAATTGACGCCGTGCTCCGAGGCACTGATGACGGTCGGCCGAGGTTTGGTTGAGCTGTTTGCGCCAGCCGCTGGATCGTTGTGTTTCACAGCGGACATCACGCGACTCAGTCTGCCTCACTTCAAGTGCAGGGCCCTTGTTCTTGCGTCTTGCGAACTGATCTCGGGGCTGCTTCTGCGCGGCTTTTCGCAGTCCGCACGTGGCCACATCACGGTTACGCTCTCTAAGAGGGGGCAACGCGAGGTAGGTCTGACGATCACCGGCAGCGGACTTGGGACGATGTGCGAACCGTCCTCCGAAAGCCTGGCAGACCTCTCGGAACTTCTCGAATCTAATCTCTCCTTTCGCGCGCCCTGCTTTGGTATGGCAACGACAGAGCTCATCTTCCCGATCGGCAACCAGGATCACCGGTCCGCGACATCAATCTCCAGTTAGGTAAATACAGACTCATTCTAAACATATCCGCTTTCTGGATGCCTCAATATTTCGTGGCAACAGTAGCCGGCAAACGATCCGAAACCCTGTGTACTTGGGAGCCCAAGAATGACCTGTATCCAGGCCAATGTGCAGACGACAATGAACCTCACCAAGCCGCCAGCGGAGCAGCGCGCGTAAGAGGACGAAGTCGCTCATGAGATCACGTATGGCAGAATGCTTGGTGAGCGGGCGCGCAATGTCGCGACGCTTTCAGCCGTAAATCGGGTCCTGCTCGCGAGCGGCCAACGCATCGTAAGGCGTCAAATGGAGCTGGCTCAGGACATGATGGCCGATACTCGGGAAGCCCGAGTACCTGCGCGCGCATCGGCACGCAATCGCCTTTGGAGCTAAGTCAGTCAGTGTCCTCCATGGTTCGAACTGCAGGATCGCCGCGATTGTGGGTCAGCATCTCATGGAGTCGATGCGTGGCTTGACGGCCAGCGTCGAAAAGATATTCGACCCTGCAGGCTAGCAGTCAGGAACTCGTAAGTGCCCCCCGTCCCGAACATCCAGCCCTGCGGGCACAAGCCCGACCAAGAGCGGATCGCTCACCCGGACGCTCTGCAGGAGGCACTCGAACGATATCACGACAACTCGGCGACATCCGATCTGCTATTGCTGATGGCATGGGAGAACCAACCCACGAGCAATCTTGGTACCGTCCTGCGGATTGCCCAGATACGCCGTGCCAACCCCGTTTTGGCGGCAGAATTACGCGCCAGCCGAGAGCGACGCTGGCACCCGTCGTGATCGCACACCGACCGGTCGGCTCGACAACTCCGAGGCCGAGGTTCTGCGGGGGCGACCGACGCGTTCCAGCGCATGCTGCACGTCTTACCTTGCGCTCTGCTTGCTGGCGCTCCTTTCAGTCTACGGATGCGGGTTGCTCGAGTATGAACCGCAATGCAGTCGGTCCCCGATACCACCTGTTTCATCACTACGGGTCCGAAGGCGGCTAAAAATCCATGCCAAATCATAGATTGTAAGCAGCGATGACAGCGCGTTGCGATGACGTCGCTTTCTGCGCGTCTCACGCAGGCAAGTGCGGTGGGCGCCAACGGTTCCGGACGGGGCAAGCCGACCACAGCAACACTGCGCGTGAGCGCGCGCTCGGGCTCGCCGCTTTCGTAGATCGGCTTCGCGGCGGCCCAGGCCAGACGCAGGCTGTCGTCCATACCTGCCAGCCGCGCCAGATGGAGGTGACCTGAGGGATGCGCATGGTCTGGCGAATCTCGGCAAACAAAGCGGCGGTTTCCCCAACGGCGTTCGCTTCATCAATTAAAGTTACGGTATCGTATTATAAGTCCGCGATCACGCGCCGAGCATTTCCGCAAGTTCAGAAAAGCTTGCGACGACAAGGTCGTGCTGTGGATGTGGCTCCGGATCAGGCGGCCCTTCCGCGCCCCATTCGTCGGGACGCCGTACGAAGGCCGTCCGGAAGCCGCAGGCCTTCGCAGCGTTAAGATCGAAATTATGGCAGGCCACCATGCAACATTCGCTCGGATCCAGTTGAAGAAACTTCGCACAGGTCTTGTAGGCTTCCGGCAGGACTTTGTATTTGCCGATTGCCTCGCAAGAGATGACGGCGTCCCAGGAAATTCCGTTTTGCCTGGCCGTATCCATGACGATGCGGAAGCTCAGCAGCGTGAAGGAAACGCAGATGAACTTGCCGCGTAGCCGCGCGAGTAAATCGGGAAAGTCCGGCCAGCATTTCAGGCCATGGATCGTATCCCACCACAAGGTGCGCCGCTCTCCCTCACTGAAGACGTCCAGCCCGTTGTCGACGAGCACCTGATCGAGTGCGTCGCGATGCGCATCGTCGAACGTCATTGTGGCCGGCGCGTGCTCGCCATGGTTCACGATCAGTTTGAGGGAACGACGGCGGAATTCGTTCGTGAGCCTCGCCCAGTCGCGCTCCACACCGTGCCGCGCGCCAACCGCAGCAAGCGCCGTCCGCATGCCGGTATGCCAGTCAAGAATGGTACCCCCGGTATCGAAACAAAGCGCCTTGATACTACTCATGCTCATGATGTCGTTCCTCTCTGCGTAAATGCGTCGCGTGTGGGTGACGGTTCCATCGGCGCACCAGCCGGTTTCAAGTGATACCGTCTTGGCCATTCCAACCGGATCGGGTCATCCCGCCGCCGGAATGCGATACAGCCGGCCGGTCGCGTCCAAGTCCTCCACCGTCCACGGCGCGCCCACGCCGCCGATCACCCAACCAAGGATCGCCCACAGGTCCTTATCGACCACCGCATCGTCGAGCGGTTCCAGCGCCTCGACGATCGCGTGGATCTCCAGCCCCGACGGAAACGGCTCGCCGCTCCGCCCGACGAACACCAGCGCATATGCCATCCCGGATGGCGTGCGGAGGAAACCCAGTTCGGACAGCCCCACCCGATCGAGATCGAATGTTCGCACGAAGAAGGCGCGGAATTCCGGATAGTGGCCAAGCCGGTCTTCCGTCAGCACCAGCGCCTGGCGGGTGCCTTCGGTGACGGGCCTGGAGATGATCGCGATGTCCGCCATCACACGCCTCCCTGCCTGTCGAGGAAGGCAGCGATCAGCCCGGCGATCTCCGACCCGGAATCCTCCTGCAGGAAGTGCCGGCCGGTCACCATGTGCGGTCCCTCGGCGTGCGGCAGCAGGCGCTTGAACCGTTCGGCGAAGGTCGCGGCGTCGAACACCTCGTCCTCGCGTCCCCAGATGATCAGCGTCGGCAATCTGGACTTCGCCAGTTCCACCTCCAGCCAGGCGAAGCGGGCCTGGGCGCGGGCCGTGTCATCCAGGGGGATCCAGCGTGGCCACACCCATGTCAGCAGGCGAGTCCCGGCATCGGGCAGGGCGGCCTCGTAAACGGCCTGCGCTTCGCGCCGGAATTTGTCGCGGCCGACTACGGACAGATAGACCCCGCGCCGCGCCAGGACGTTGTGCCGGCCGAGCAGATAGGGCCCGACCAGCGGTGCGTGCATCATGCGCCACGGGAATAGGCGAGTGTGGAATTCGGCCGGCGGCGTCGGCCATGCCCAGGTGCTCATGACGGTCAGCGCGCGCACACGTCCGGGGTTGCTCATCGCGAAGCCCAGGCCGGTCGGCCCGCCCCAGTCGTGGCACACCACCGTCAGCCGCTGCAGGTCGAGTTGCCGGACCAGGCCCGTCAGGTTCGCAATATGCCCATCGAGGCTGTGCGCTTGCTCGTGGGCCGGCTTCTCGGAAAGGCCGAAGCCGATCATGTCGGGGACAATGACGCGGTGTCCCGCGTTCACCAGCGGCGGGATGATACCGCGATAAAGAAAACCCCAGGTCGGATTGCCGTGTAGCAGCAGGATCGGATCGCCGGCGCCTTCATCGACGTAATGCATTCGCCAGCCATTGACCCGCGCGTAGCGGGCCGCGAACGGCCATTTGTCCCGAAACCCTTCAATGTTTTCCAGAACGCTTGCGGTCATGTCCTCCCCTCATGCCGTGACGCGGCGCAGGAATGCGCAGATCACCAGCATCTTCACGATCACGTCCCCGGCAAACGGCTCGATGGCGGCGCTGATCGCCGCGGCCTGCGCCGGCGGTGGCGGTGAACCCACCAGTCGCACCAGCAGCCGGTCCGCCCGAACCGAAGCGGCATGCCGCGCCTGTTCAATCGCGCCTGCCAGACGCCCGTCGCCGTCAAGCGGCGCGAGCAGCAGCCACGCAGATGAAAGATACGACGGCCAGTGAGCAAGATGCCGATACATGCTCGCCAGGACCGCGCCGGGACGCCGCGTGCCAAACCCGTTCAGCGCGGTCACCAGCGCGGCGGTCTCGGGTTGCATGTCGGCCAGGTTAAGAAGTCTCGGCAATCCGATCCGCGGCGTCGCCGCCATCTGCATTGGCTCAGCGGCGGCGGGGTCATGCGGCGTCCGGCCATCCAGCCGTGCGCGCAGAGCGGTCAGCGCCACTGCCGCCATCGCATTGGTGTGGTCATAGGCAGTCAGGACACCCCGGATGGCTGCCATGCCGTGCGGGCGCAGGCCCAACGCCGTGAAGACCTCGGCTGGAATCTGGGGCATCGGCGGCAGCGCCAGCGCCTTGTGCAGCGCCGTTGCCTCATTGATCACTGACCCGTCCGCATAGAGCGGGCGCAGCGTCCCCCAGGTCCAGGGCAAGGCGTCATCGATCGTCGCCAGGTGGCGCCAGATCAGGTTGACGACATCCACGCCCAGCACCTGGCGGATATCGGCGAAGATCGCCGCAGTCTCGCCTGTCGCGGCGGCTTCGGTGATGGCGGGGACTGGGTCGCTCATGCTGGCCTCATGCGATGCGATAGCGTTTGACGGCGTCCGAATCCCAGGCCACCCCCGAACCGGGTCGGTCCGGCACCTGCGCCAAGCCGTCGACGATGCGCAGCGGCTCCGCCAGGATCGGCGCCGCCCAATCGACATATTCAAGCCAGTGGCAGGTCGGCGTGGCGGCGAGCAGATGCGCACTGACCTCTGGAAAGATGTGCGAGGACATCTCGATCCCCGCCGCCGAGGCTAACGCCGCGGCGCGCTGCCACCCCGTGACGCCGCCGATCCGTTCCAGGTCCGGCATCACATAATCACAGGCGTCAGCCGCCAGCGCGGTGGCCATGGCTGGGGCGCCGGCGAAGTTCTCGCCGATCTGCACCGGCGTCGCCAGCGCGGCGGCGATGCGCGCGCAGCCGGCGTAATCGTCGTGGCGGGTAGGTTCCTCGATCCAGTACACGCCCTCGCCGTCCAGAGCCTGGCCGCGCCGGATCGCCTCGGTGACCGTCAGGGCCTGATTGTAGTCTGTCATCAGCGCGACCGTGTCCGGCAACCGGCGGCGCACCGCGCGCACGACGGCTAGATCCTCCTCCGCCGTCGCCCGCCCCAGGCGCAACTTGACCGCTCGGAATCCCTGTTCCAGCAGCGCTTCCGCCTCGTCCGCTGCCTGCTCCGGCGACATCAGGCCGAGACCGTTGCTGTTGTAGGCCGGGATTGGCCGGGGCTGAGACCCGATATAGCTGGCTAGCGGCAGACCGGCGGCCAGGGACAGCGCGTCCCAGCAGGCCATATCGAAGCCCGCCAGCGCCATGCGGACGATCCCTTGTGCCCCCAGCAGCCGATAGCGTTGCAGCAGACGGGTGGACAGATCGACGGGCGCGAGACGCTCCCCGCGGACGGTATCCTCGATGTCGGCCAGCACCGCCGCGATGAGCCCCGGCGCCATCTGCGTGTAGCAGAATAGATAGGCGTGACCGGTGATGCCTTCCTCGGTCACCAGGTCGATCAGCAGCAGCGGCGCTGTCCGCATGGTCTGTGCGCTGGTGCCCAACGGCCGAGCCATCGGAACCTCGACGGCGACGGTCTGGATCGCCCGCACCGTGAGGAGCGACGCCGCCATCTCAGGTCGCCGCTCGGCCGGCAGGCATGAATGTTTCCTTTCTGCTTCCTGCCATTCTCCGCACTCCGTTTTATATCGTTCGTACTAGAATGGACCGGATGACCACCGGAGGCAATCCCGACCCCAGCCCGGATCACGGAGAATGAGCAAGCCTCGCAAAACACTTCGATCTTTTGCACGTGGCTGAGCGCCATCGGTCGGCAACGATCAGTCTATCCAGGCAGACGAACTGCCCCGTGCGGCAGCCGCGCCGAGCGGTTGCCACCGTGCTAGCGCGTCATCATCCGTCGCATTGATCCTACATATTCTTATTGAAGCCGGTGAACTCGACCGGGTTCACTCCAACCCCAACGCCACGCCTACCGTTGAGCTGCCGTAGCACCGCCGTATCGTTCCTGTCATAGAATGTCGGCCACCGCATCGTGATAACGGCGAATCGCGGTCAGATGATCGCCGAGATATTTCTCACCGCTGCGATAGAAGTGACGCTTATGGAAGGCTGTCGTCAGGCAGAGATGCGACACCCCGGCGGCCTTCCAGAACGCGGCTTCCGCCCGCCAATCAGCCTCGTCACCGCGGCCGCATGAGGTCCAGACTTCGATCCCAACCGACTGCGGATCGCGCCCCTCAGCTTCGATCATTCGCCGCAATTCACCAAATATGTTCAACGCCGACTGATCCGGCGGAAAATTGTTCTGGATCCAGCCATCGCCCCATTTGGCGATCCGCGGGAACGTCTTTTCGTGATGTCCGCCATACCACACTGGCACATACCCAGATGCCGGCCGAGGATTGATGCCCGCGTCATCGATCGTGTGATATTTGCCTTTGAACGTGACATGCTCCTCTTGCCAGAGCGCCCGCATAACCGCCACCTGCTCCTCGGATCGGCGGCCGCGGTTTCTGAAATTCTCATTGAGACCGATGAACTCGACCTCGTTCCACCCGACGCCAATGCCCAGCCGGAACCGCCCGTTGCACAGCACATCCAGACACGCTGCCTGTTTCGCGATCAACGCAGTCTGGCGTTGCGCCATGATCAGGACACCCGTGGAAAACGCTAGTTTTGGGGCCACCCCAGACACATAACTCAGCAGAACGAACGGATCATGGAAAAAGTCCTGGGACGTGTTGCGATCTGGGTCCCAGTCCGGTCGGGACGCGATGTTGGCGCCCAATACATGATCTGGCGCCTCCAGAAAGTCGTAGCCGGCCGCTTCCAACGCTTGCGCGTACTCGCGCACTGCGTCCGGATCGCCGCCAGTATCGTGAAAAGGCACGAGCGCACCGACGAGCATGATGGATCCTTGCAACAAGAATTCGACTGTTGCCGGTGGAGGCTGATAAGCCGAAGTCGCAGCACTATCACTGCGGCAATTAAGTCGTCCTTACGCGGAACCTAATCAAGGCAACCAGTAAGCGGGCACGAAGAACCGCCCCCCAACGGTTTTCAATGCGTTGTTCTCGCTCGCCATCGCCATGGCGCGCAGGGCTATCAGTAACTGACCGGCAACGGTCTGTCGCCAAAACCATGTGTCGATCTGACGCGCGGACGGTGCCGAGCCCTCGGCCTGCGCGGCTTCCCCATAGAGAGCCTTGATGTCGTCCGACAGCATACGCAGGGCTAGTGCCGGGGTATCGAGTTCGGGCACGGCGGGCAACTCGCCGGCCAGGAAACGGGCCGCGAACTCAGGCCAGGCCGCCGGGGCCTGAAAGCTCAATCCGACCGTCGTGCGGCCGAACCGCGCCTGCGCAGCCCACCACAGCGGCATCAAAGCGGACAATTCCGCACCGAATGCTGCGGCCCACGCACTGGGCGTCTCCGGAGGATCAGTGGGGCCGACCAGCGCCGGCGCCCGCCACCCTGGCGTGTCCAGCCAACCTGGGGGGTCTTCGTTAAAGTCTTCCAGGATCACCGGCCCATCGGTGCGCACCAACAGGCTCAGTGCCGCCAGTAACACACGGCGCTGGAACATCGCGTCGCCTGGCTCGCCAAGCGGCCGGCCGAGCTGCGAGGTGGTCCACAACGCCCGCGGCGGCCGTGTTTTCTCCGCTTGCGGCCGTACTGAGGCGATAGCTACGGTCGAGAAGCCACGTTCTTCCAACATGTGGGCTAGCGCGCACACGGCGCGCGTGCAGACGGGTCAGACAGGGCTAAGTAGGATTAAATCGATCCGCTCTTGTCGCAATTGTCCGGCGATCTGATCCGCTGTCGCCGTCATACCCGCGGGGTCGGTCGATCCCATTACAGTAAAATGAGTCTCCGCCACACCGCCAATCACGCCCTCGGCCGCCAGCTCGCGCAGCCGATCGATCGGGTAGACCACGTTCAGATCGCGCTGGAACCCGGCCCGATCGAAGTTAATCGAGACATGGCTCGTCAGGATGTCGCCCGCTGGCATGGAAGCCGGCAGGAAACGACACTCAGCACTGCCGAACGGGAAAGGTTTGTCGCCGCGCCGGATCAATGCGGCGCTGGATACGATTGCCATTCGGCGCTGTGCCAGTGGCGGACCGCTGACAAACGGCTGGGTATCGAAGGCAGGGCACGGCGCGGCAACCACGGCATCTCGCGACGGCTGCGGTATGTCCTCAAGTCGGGCCATGGTCGTTCCTCCGTCCAGATATCTCAGCGGACACCAGCACTTGCCAAGCGCCGGAATGTTTTATAGCGTCCGATCTAATATGACGCAAGCTGGATGGATAGAAATTGCCCGGACCCAGTGAGTTCGATGAAGGCGTTGCGCTCGAAGCCACGATCCAGCGCTTTTGGGCAGGCGGATTCGCCGCTACACCCGTGCGAGATATCGGCAATGCAATGGGGCTTGGTCAGGCGAGCGTCCACGACGCCTTCGGCGACAAACGAACGCTCTTCACGCATCGCCTCGATCGCTATCTGGACGCCAATATGCGCGCGCGTATCGCGCGGGTGGAAAAGACGTTGCCGCCACGTCAGGCGATTGAAACCTTCCTGACCGAAATCGTTGAGCGCTCGCTTGAAAGCCGCCTCGGTTGCTTGCTGGCGAATGCGGCGCTGGAGGTCGCCCCGCATGACCCTGAGATCGCCGCGGTCGTGGCGGAGCGCATGGGCGAACGGGAAGCATTTTTCCGCCGATGCGTTATCGCCGGCCAGCGCGATGGAAGCATATCGCCCGGCGTCGACCCAGCGGATGCCGGACGCCTTCTGCTTACCGCAGTGATGGGGCTGCGCGTTCTCGCGCGCGGCTTTCCAAATCGGGCGGTCCTCGAAGGCGCTGCCCGGCAGGCGCTCAGCGTACTTGGCAAGCCCATCCGGCGGCGAAAGCCGTCCGTCCGCTCCCAAATAACAGAAAGAGAACCAAGATGATCCGCTTTTACTACCACCCGACGCCGAACCCGCTGAAAATCTCGCTCTTTCTCGCGGAGACGGGTCTGCCATACGAAGTGGTGCCTGTCGACACGAGCAAAGGCGAGCAGCATTTGCCGGAGTTCAGGAATATCAACCCGAACTCCAAAGTTCCCGCGATCGTCGACACCGACGGACCTGGCGGTAAAGAGGCGCGGGTGTTCGATTCGAACGCGATCTTGCTCTACCTTGCTGACAAGACCGGCAAGTTTGGCGGTTCGCCCGATGACCGGCCGGAACTCCTGTCCTGGCTCTTCTTCATCGCGTCCGGCCTCGGCCCATTTTCCGGCCAGGCGGTGCACTTCCAGTTGTTCGCACCCGCTGGCTCCGACTACGCCGTCAACCGCTATCGGCGCGAGGCGGAGCGGCATTATCAGGTGGTCGAAGACCATCTTGCTGGCCGCGATTTCATTGTCGGCGCAAGTTACACGATCGCCGACATGTCGCTCTGGGGCTGGATCGATCGCGCGGCCCGCGTGATGCACGGCGCGGCCGAACCGCTTGGCGCTTATCCGAATATCAAGCGCTGGTTCGCGTCTATAGACGCGCGTCCGGCCGTCGCGCGCGCCCGGGCGGTTGGGACCGATCATGCATTCAAGACGGAGCGGGACGAGCAAGCGCTGCGGGCGCTGTTCCCCTCGAACTATCCTCGCACGGCCTGACCTCACGAAATCGGGTCCCGGAAGCCGCGACGCTTCCGGAACCATTTCCGGAGCTTCGAACATGACAAATCAGTCCGAATACACCCCGCCCAGGATCTGGACCTGGAGTCAGGAAAACGGCGGCACCTGGGCAAGCATCAATCGTCCGGTCTCCGGCGCAACGCACGACCAGGAGCTGCCGGTGGGGCGCCATCCGCTGCAGCTATACTCATTGGGCACGCCAAACGGCGTCAAGGTCACGGTGATGCTGGAGGAATTGCTGGCCCTCGGCCATGAGGGCGCCGAGTACGACGCTTGGCTAATCCGCATCGGCGACGGCGATCAGTTCGGCAGCGGTTTCGTGTCGGTGAACCCGAACTCCAAGATACCGGCGCTGCTGGATTGCGGCGGCCCGAAGCCGATCCGCGTTTTTAAGTCGGGAGCGATCCTGATGCATCTCGCCGAAAAGTTCGGCGCGTTCCTGCCGACCGAGACAGCGGCGCGCGCCGAGTGTCTGTCGTGGCTATTCTGGCAGATGGGCAGCGCGCCCTATCTGGGCGGTGGCTTCGGTCATTTCTATGCCTATGCCCCAACAAAAATCGAATATGCGATCGACCGGTTTGCTATGGAAACGAAGCGTCAGCTCGACGTGCTCGACAAACGGCTTGGCGACAATGAATACCTTGGCGGCGGCGACTATACGATCGCCGATATCGCGGTCTTTCCCTGGTACGGCGGGCTTGCAAAGGGCTGGAGCTACGACGCCGCCGAATTCCTGCAAGTGCAGGACTATAAGCACGTCCAACGCTGGGCCGATGCCATTCTGGAACGCCCGGCTGTGCGGCGCGGGCGCATGGTCAATCGTGTTCGTGGCGAGCTGTCAAGCCAGCTGCACGAGCGTCACGACGCCAGCGATTTTGAGACGAAGACACAGGACAAGCTGACGATCGTGAAATAGCCACTCCTGATGCGCCACGCCAGGCCCGCGTCAGCCGCGACTGTCTCCACCTCAACACCAAACGACAAAGGATTTGGAAATGACTGAGACTCTCTCAGAACAGCTGGCGAACTATCGCGCCAATTGGCGTGCCCGCGTGCCGGCCGACAAACAGACGTTGATGGATCAACACGTCGCGCACCTCGCCGCGACGGGAATCGACCGCGCCGCGAAGCAAGTTGGCGATCGCGCGCCGGCCATTCGCCTGCGCGACCAGCATGGCGCGACTTTTGATGTCGGGACCTTGCTGGCCAAAGGCCCTGTCGTCGTCACATTTTATCGAGGTGGCTGGTGCCCATTCTGCAATCTGGAACTCAAGGCCTATCAGGCCGTGCTACCGCGTATCGCGGCGGCCGGAGCAAGCATTGTGGCGATCAGTCCCGAAAAGCCGGATGATACTGTGAGCACCGCCGTGAAGAATGCCCTGAGTTTCCCCGTGCTCAGCGATATCGGCCAGAGGGTGGGCAAGGCATTTGGCGTTGTCTATGCCTTCACCGATGAGGTTCGACAGGTCTATGACGGGTTTAAGCTGGATATTCCGCTGAAGAACGGCGTGCCAGATGACTGGTCGCTGCCGCTTTCAGCGACATATGTGATCGGCACGGATGGTGGCATCCTATTTGCTGGTACCCGTGTCGACTACCGTGAACGCACAGATCCTTTGGAAGTGTTGCGTGTGCTGGAGCAACGAGTTGCGGCAGAGTAATCGCGGGAAACAGAGGTGGTCGGCTTGTACGCGATGGACAAAAGATCATTGTCTCGGTTGGCCCAGGTACGGGCCATCCTGATCATCGACGCTATTGCTCGATTTGATTCGTTCCGCTCTACAACGCTTGCCCACAGCGGCGTTGCGTTGAGCTAACGCAAAACGGAACGTGGTTTGCCCACTTCGGATATGAGGAGGAATTGTCATGAAGGCGGCCTTTTTGCAGTCTGCTGGAGTTCGTGCCGGGATCGGATTTGCCGTGATTGCGTTTGGCGGCCTCCTTTCGCATGCCCGGGCAGAATTGTTGACACATCGCGACCTGCCGTATGCGGTCGCGTTGACAATCGCCCAGACGGCGGTGGAAAGCTGTATGGCGAAGGGCTATCCGGAGTCAGCGGTGGTCGTGGACCGCGATGGCGAGACGATCGTGTCCATCCGTGGCGACGGCGCTGGGCCACACACTGTGGAGAATGCGCGCCGAAAGGCATACACTGCGCTGAGCTTTCATATTTCGACGACCGAGTACGCCAAGCGCTTCGCCGACAACAATCCTGTCGTGCGTCAGCAGGTGACACTCCCGAATGTCATTGCTATTCCGGGCGGCTTGCCCATCAAGGTGGGCGAAGAGGTTGTCGGAGGTGTTGGCGCCTCCGGGTCGCCAGGTGTGGATGAACCGTGCGTCCAGGCCGGCCTGGACAAGGTCGCAGATCAGCTCCGATAGGAGGATGCTCGATCCGCCGATGCGGCGGGGGAGGATGACGGTGAAGATTACCGCGATTGAGACGCTGCGGACCGCCGAGTTCGCCAATGTTATTTGGGTGCGCATCCATACCGATGCGGGCGTGATCGGGCTGGGCGAGACCTTCTACGGCGCCGGCGCGGTGGAGGCGCATGTCCACGACACACTCGCCGGTCGCCTGCTGAACCGCAATCCCCTGCACATCTAAGCGTTGCATCGCGAGATGCTGAACCTGCCGATGGCGCAGTCCAGCACAGGTGCGGAATATCGCTCGGCCTCGGCGGTGGACATCGCGCTGTGGGACGCCTTCGGCAAGGTGTGCAACCAGCCAGTGCATCAGATGCTGGGCGGACTATGCCGCCCCAAACAGCGCATCTACAATACCTGCCCGGGTATGGTTACGTGCGGTCCAACAATATCAAGCCGGTGTCCAACTGGAACCGCAGCGACGACGCCGGCCCCTTCGAAGACCTGAACGGGTTCATGACGCGAGCCGATGCGGTGGCGGAAAGCCTGTTGGAATCCGGCATTACGGCGATGAAGATCTGGCCGTTCGATCCGGCGGCAATCCAGAATGATGGCATGTCCATCACGCCCACGCAGTTGAAGGCCGCGCTGGAGCCATTCGAGAAAATCCGTCGCGCCGTGGGCGACAAGATGGAAATCATGGTGGAATTCCACTCGTTGTGGAATCTGCCGATGGCGAAGAAGCTGGCCAAGGCGCTCGAGCCCTACAACCCGCCCTGGTTCGAGGATCCGATCCGCATGAACTCGCCACGGGCGCTCGCGGAATATGCCCGCAACAGCAGCGTGTGGGTGTGCGCCAGCGAAACGCTGGGCAGCCGCTTTCCCTACAAGGACATGCTGGATCGCGACGCCATGCACGTGGTGATGGCCGATCTGTGCTGGACCGTTGGATTGACCGAAGGCCGCAAGATCGCCGCGATGGCGGACACCTATCATCGGCCGTTCGCACCGCATGACTGCATCGGCCCAGTCGGCTTCATCGCCGGCATCCACGCGTCCTTCAGTCAGCCCAACACCCTGATCCAGGAAGGTGTTCGCGCTTTCTACACAGGCTGGTACAACGAACTCGTCACCACCATGCCGGTGATTGCAGACGGCTACGTGTCGCCCATGGAAGGCCCCGGCCTCGGCACCGAGTTGCTGCCCGCCGTGTTCGACCGGCCCGACCTGACCGTGCGTCGGTCGGAGGCATAGGCAATGAGGGGCCAGCCTTTCGATCTGGCGGGACGCACTGCGCTGGTTACCGGATCGTCGCGCGGCCTGGGCCGGGCGATGGCCGAAGGCCTGGCCGAGGCTGGTGCCGCGGTGGTACTGGCTCAGATGCCGGCCGGTTGGCGGCAGCGGCGGAGATGCACGCGGCGGGCTACACCGTCCATGTGTCGCGTTTCGACGTGACGAACGAGGCCGAGATCGTTGCGGCTTTCGCTGCGTTCGACGCGCAAGGCATGGCGGTCGACATCCTTGTGAACAACGCCGGCATCCAGTTCCGCCGCCCGATGGTGGAGCTGGACACTGCGGACTCCCGGTGCGTAACCGAAACTAATCTGACCTGTGCCTTCGTGATCGGACGCGAAGCGGCGAAGCGGCAAAGCGGATGATCCCGCGCGGGCGCGGCAAGGTGATCAACATCGGCTCGTTGACCAGCGATGCCGCACGCGCGGCCGTTGTGCCCTGCACAGTCGCCAAAGGCGGCATCAAGATGCTGACCCGCGCGATGACGGCTGAATGGGCGGTGCACGGCATTCAGACCAACGCCATTGGTCTGGGCTACATGCTGACCGACAGGAACGCGGCGCTGGTGAAGACGAGGCGTTCAGCGGATGGGTGATCGGACGCACGCCAGCGCGCCGCTGGGGCAAACCAGGCGAACTCATCGGTACGGCAATGTTTCTGGCCTCAGCCGCATCCGACTACGTCAGCGGCCATATCATCTATGTCGATGGCGGAATACTGGCGGTGCTGTGACACCGGCTGGCGAGCACCAGCACCACATGACAGGACCAACAAACTTCAGATGGGAGAAACCGGTTGTCTATAACAATGTCGCAACAAACGGCGATGGACAATGCGGTCCGTCACCTTATTGCCAAATACAATCCCAAAGGCAACCGCGTCGGCTGGCTGATGATGGCGTCGATCCTGGTGGAGGCGTGGGACCTCTACTCGATCGCCTTCGTGCTGATCTTCATCCGTGAGCAGTTTCATCCCGATCCGCTGATGCTGGGGCTGGCGGCGGCGGGCACGCAGGGCGGTGCGGTGATCGGTGCGCTGCTGGGCGGCTGGCTGGCCGACAAGATTGGCCGGCGCGTGATGTTCCTGTCTACCATGATCATGTTCATCGTCTTTGCGCTGGCGCAAGCCTTCGTGCCCAGCGTGGGCTGGCTTGTGATTGTGCGCTTCATCTTGGGCATCCCCCTGGGGAGCGACATCTCCAACGGCTACACCTACATCATGGAATCGATGCCAAAAGGCGAGCGGGAGGTGATGGGTAACCGGTGGCAGTTCATGTTCGCCATCGGCGAGGTGGCCACGCTGGCAGTGATCGCGGTGTTTATCGCGTCCAACCTGCCGCATGAGCTGGTCTGGCGGATCACGCTGGGCCTGGGTGCGGTGCCCGCGCTGGTGATCCTGATCATGCGGCACGATCTGCCCGAGACGGCGGTGTGGCTGATCCGCCGCGGCCGCTTCACGGAGGCCAAGCACGTCTCGACCGAGATGTTCGACGATCCGCTGGATATGCTCCCTGACCAGGACGTTGCGGTACCGCATCCAAGAGCGACCGAGTTCCTGCGAGACACGCGCAGGGACCCGATCCGCTGGCGTGCGACGCTCTATGGCTGGATCGCGTGTTTCGCACAGAGCAGCGAGTTTTCCACCTTCGCCTTCTATCTGCCGGTGCTATTCGTGATGGTCGGCGTCTCGTCGATCCTGGGCACGACGCTGGTGACCATGGCGCTGTATATCGTGGCTGCGATCTCAGGCTAGGTGGGACCGATGATCACGCCGAAGATTGGCCATCGCGGCATCGGCATTGTCGGTTTCGGGATGGTATTCGTCTCGCTGCTGGTCGCCGCCTGGGCGCTTTATACCGGCAAAACCTATATCCTGCCGTTTGCTGCGGCGGCAATGCTGTGGGGGCATTACTGGGACGCGTCGAACGTCATGACGATCCCTTCAGTGGTGGCGCGGGCGCAATATCGCGGCACGGCCAGCGGCTTTGCCTACATGTTCGTGAAGCTGCCGGCCTTTCTGGCGATCTTCCTGTTCCCGTCGCTGTTCGCGGCGATCGGGCAAGCCAACGCCACGCTGTTCGTGACGATCTTCCCGCTGATCGGCCTGCTGTCAGCGATCTTCATTCTGCCGGAAATCTACGGCTACGAGCAGGAGTAAGCGTCGTTCGCCCCGCCCCGCATATAGAGGGCCGGGCGGCTGCAGCGTGTCAGGCGCCCTGCAGCACGTTCTGGCAGGCCTCGCCGCGCACACGGCGGTGGATGTTGTCCACTATGGCCTGTTGACGGCGCGTGATAGTGCCCATCGTCCAGCCTGAGATATGTGGGGTCATCACGATGTTCGGCAGATCCACGAAGGGCAGGGCGGCGGGTGCCGCGTTCGGCTGTAACGCGGTCGGATAGTTATGCCAGGTATCGATCACCGCGCCGCCGATGCGCTTGTCGCGCAGCGCGTCGTACAGCGCTTGCTCGTCCACCACCGGGCCGCCGCGACATTGATCAGGACAGCGTGAGAGCGCATTGCCGCGAATGCCTGCGCGCCGACCATCCCACACGTGTCCGGCAGCACCGGCACCGTAACGACCAACGCATCGGCGCTGCCCCAGAATGCCGGCAGATCCGCGATCAGCCGGCCCGCGCTTGCGGGGGCCGGCTCGTCTAACCTTTCACCCTACGCCGCTAACGCGCGCGCATCTCCCTTTCGCGAGCCCTTCTTCCGCGACGTGCTCACTACCGCGCCATCGAGCAGTTCAGCGATCCGCGCTGAGACGCGGTCGGCAGCAACCACGAGCGCCGTGTCCAGATGCACGTAGCCCTGAGTCACACCGCGCGCCGAGTGGCCAAGAAGGCCGGCGATCGTCAGCTCGGAGAAGCCCAGGTCGCCTGCGACGCTGGCGAATGTGTGCCGAAGCACGTGGGGCGTAACGCCTTTGAGCTTCGCCTTTGCGCACACTCGGTCAAGGACGCGAACCACCCCGATGAAATGTCCGTCGCCCCAGTCGGCCGGGAACAGATATTGCGAACCCTCCCGACCTGGCGCGGACTCCAGGCAAGAGATCGCGGCCCTCCCGAGAGCTCGGATCTGCGCACCGCTTTTCGTGTCAGGAAACCGGACGCAATGCTCGCCAGGGCTGACCCAAGGGCGTTCGAGCCCCAGCACCTCCATTCGCCGAAAACCCGACAGGAGCATCGTGCGAATGGCCGCAAGGCCGGTCGGATGCTCGCCCTCACCCGCCATACGGCACACTACCTGACCCAACTGGCGGAGTTCGTCGTCGCTCAGTCGACGTTGGCGGCGTTCGACAGCGAGTTGACGAACGCCCGCGGCTGGGTTTTTGCCGATGATGTTGAGGCGGGCGGCGTGCCCCAGCAAACCTCGCAACGTGCCGACAGTCCGGCTCGCGACGCCTGGACCGCCGGTCGATTTGCCGCCCCGGCCTTTCTTGCGACCGCGAGCCGATTTGCCGGCGGCGATATCCGCCTGCATGCCCTCGATGTCCTTCAAGGTGAGGCCGCTGACGAGCCGAGAGCCCAATAGCGGCTTGATGTGGGTCTCGATCCGGCTCCGGTCCATCTCCAGTGTCGAGGCTTTGATCGGACGTCGATTACGGCCAAGAATACGGGCCACCTCCGCCTGATCCAGATACCAGTCGCAGACCTCCGCCACGGACATACCAGCGCGCACTGCGTGGCGCTCGGCGGAGGGATCTTCGCCCTTGGCGACGCCCGCCAACTTCTCGCGGGCGAGGTCACGCGCATTCTCGGGCGTCAAAGCCCCGTATTGGCCGAGCACGAGCCGACGGGTCCGCCCCTCGACGTTCCGATACTGGATGAGAAAGGTCCTCACGCCAGAGGGCTTCACCCGGACCCCGAAGCCTCTCAACTCGCTGTCTCAGATGAAGACGTCCCGACCGCTCACCGACTGCGGCGCGTCCACCGCGCGTTTGGTAATCTTAGACATGGCCTGTTCCTGCTTTCCAGTTCCACATTTGTTCCCAAACCTGCTTCCCCGGATTCGAATGCGGAGGCCGGGGAAGCAGGGGGAAGCACCGGAGCGAAAGTCGCTGGGTAGGAGGAGGATAGGCTTGGATGGCGACGCGCAAGAAAAACCCTTATACGATAATGACTTAGCGGGCTCCGGGATAGAACGAGATGCTGTGGCGTAAACCGCCGAGAGACATCGCCAAGGTTGGGGTCGAGGGTTCGGGAAGTTGGGCGGTGATGTGAGCAGGCATTCTGGTCTCGTGGCTTCGGCAAGATCAGAAGCGTTCTTACGGCGTCGCGCTGGGCGAACTGGCAGGCCCAGAGCGAGCCACAGCGTGCCATCGGCGCGGGCTCCCTCCGGTTGCACCGTGCAGGTTCCGGCGGATCTTCGCGACGACGCGAACCAGAGGGTTGCTACCCTCGGCGCACGCCCCAGAACAGCGGGTACATCGATTTCACGATGTCGTTGATGTCCGAGCGGAACGCGGTCGGCTGAAAAATTTGGCCAAGCGGGATGTAGGGCAGGGTTTCCAGGCCCCGAAGCTGGATTTGCTCGGCGAGCATTTTTTGTGACGCCAAGTCCGGGGCGTCGAACCAGGCATCGCGCAGTGCTTCCAGCTTTTCATCCGTTGGCCAGCCGAACCAGGCCTTCTGGCCGCTGCCACGCAACGCGAAGTTGCCGCCGGGATTGGACACGGTCACGCCATCCAAGGCGGTAATGAAAGCGCTCCAGCCGCCCTTGTCCGTCGGGTTCTTGCTGGTCCGCCGCGTGACCACCGAACCCCAGTCCATCGATTGGAAGTCCACGGTCAGACCAAGCTTCTGAAACAGATCGCGGGCCACGAGGGACACCTGGCTGTAGACCGGCCGATCACTGGCCGACAGCAACACGACCGGTTCACCGCGATAACCCGCCTCCGCCACAAGTCGCTTCGCCAGAGGAAGATCGCGCGGCCGGGTCAGCACCTCGAGCCCGGCGTGAGACGCCATCGGTTGGGCGTCGGCGAAATAGCCGCCCGGCACGCGGCCGAGTGCGGCCTGCTCACCGATCACCGCCGTGACAAAGGCCTTCTGGTCGAGCGCCGGCAACAGCGCGCGTCGCAGCTTCGGGTTGTCGAACGGCGTGGTCAGGTGATTGAGCGCGATGATCGGCTGCCATCCGAAGGGATCGTTCACCGCGACCACCACGCCCGGCGACGTCCGCAGCAGCGGGCAAAGGTCGATCAGCGGCTGTTCGATCCAGTCGACCTCGCCCTTCTGCAAGGCAGCGGCGGCGGTCGCCGGGTCTGGTTGTACGATCCACTCGACCCGCTCGAAATTCGCCACCTTGCCACCCGCATAGAAACTCGGCGCTTCCTGACGTGGCACGTAGTCATCGAACCGTGCATAACCCGCGCGGACGCCGGAAACCCACTCGCCGGGGAGGAACCGGAACGGCCCCGATCCGATCGTTTCCTTGACCTGCTCGAAGGCCGGCGTCTTCGCCATGCGCTCGGGCATCATGAAACAGCTTCGCGCACCCAGTCCGTACAGCATCTGACGAAACGGTTTTTTCAGGCGGATCTGGAAACTCCGGTCGTCGAGGGCAACGATTTCATTCGCCACCCTGGTCAATTGCTGGCCGAACGAATCGCGCGAGGCCCAACGCGTCAGCGACATCACGCAGTCCTTGGCCAGGACTTTTTCGCCGTCGTGGAAGGCGAGCCCGTCGCGCAACGTGAACGTCCAGGTGAGCGCGTCGGCCGAGACGTCATGCCCCGCGCACATCTGCGGCTGCAACTTGTTGTTGGCGTCGAGCCCGTACAGCGTATCGTAAACCAGGTAGCCATGTGCCTGGGCCACCAACGCGGTGGTCCATATTGGGTCGAGCGCCGTGAGATTCGCGTCCGGGATGAACCGCAACGGCAGCGTGTCGGCACGTGCCAGCGACGGGGTCATCAGCAGGGGTATGGCCTTCAACAGCTCGCGACGACGCATGGTGCCTCCCGTATTTTTTGTTTTGAATTTCAGACATTCGTTCCGGCACGGAAAGCATCCTGAGGCTCTGCCGGCGCGCGTTGCTCAATTCCCGATCGCACGCGCACTGTTAACGGATATTTCCCGTATCTCTGGTCTGTCCGGGCTTCCTGACCGGACGATAATCACCCCTCCGTGCGTTCGGCAAGATCGGTAACACCGGGACTCATGCCAACGGCCGAAAGTCCCGACTCTCCACTCGTCATGGCCGGCGAAGGCCGCCAATTCACGACTTTGCTTGCTGCAAGTGTAGTCGTGGATGGCCGGCCTTCGCCGGCCATGACGGGGTGGGCAGCGTACGTCAATACTTTCGGCGGTTGGTATAAGCCGGACGTCTCATGAGCCATCCCGTGTGCCCAGTTCGAGCCGTAGTACCGGCCCGGGTAACGTCTCGCTCTCGGGGGTAAGCTGGTCCTCGCAGCCGATATCGGGACGTGCATCTTCTGCTGACAACCTGGTCGGTCATTCGTCGGATGCTTACCAGGTTCCTGACGAAGCCGATGGACTCTCCCCAACGGAAGCAGGCCGTCACGGCGGTCATCGCCGGTATCCAGAGCGCTCCATGACCTGGCGCGCCGTGCCATACGGACATTCAGATGCGCTCGGCCGTCTAGTGGATAGAACCAAACGCTTGCTACCCATGCCGTAGGTCGCCTCTGGGACGAAACCGGCTTATGGCTGCTGCCCGCCGTTACCGCCGGTTTGGATCGAATGTGCTCTGCTTCAGCCAATGATGCGGGAATATCGGCCGATGGCAGCCCCGTTCGCAGAGCGTGGGCTTGCCGATCCGACGGACCACGTTCTTGTCAGGGGGTGTCATGGAGTTCTGGACAGCACCACAGATGGCGTCGATCCACAAAATGCTCAACCCGCGCTCCATCGCGATCGTGGGCGCGACGCCGCGGATGCAGTATGGCGGGCGGTTTCTGGCCGCGGCGCTCAAGGCGAAAGAGCGGGTGCGGGTGTATGCCGTGAACCCGCGTTATGACGAAATCATGGGGGTGAAGTCCTACCCGAGTGTGACGGACCTGCCGGAGGCCCCCGACGTGGTGGGCATCGTGGTGCCGTACGACCAGGTGCTCGATGTCCTTCAGGAGAGCCACCGCAAGGGGGCGGGATCGGCGATCGTGATTTCTGCCGGATTTGCCGAGCGCGGCGTGGACGAGAGGCGTGATTTGCAGGGGGAATTGGGTGAATTTGCCCGCGCCTCCGGCATGCGTATCAGCGGCCCCAACTGCCTGGGGCTCGCGAACGTCAAGCACGACATCTGGGCCACCTCTTCCTCGCGCGGGGCGTCCGGTCTCACCGGGCCGATCGGCCTGGTGTGCCAAAGCGGCGCGACGGCGTTCGGACCGTTCCTGGTGCGGGCCGTGGAGAACGGCATCGGCTTTAGCTATATCATCTCGACAGGAAACGAGGCAGACCTCGATTTTTCCGACTTTGCCCGCTATCTGCTGGACGATCCGGATACCCGGGTCATCGCTGGGTTTGTCGAAGGCTTCAAGCGGGCCGATAAATTTCTCGAAGTGGCAAAACTCGCGGCGGAGCGCGGCAAGCCGATCGTCCTCATCAAAATCGGGCGTTCGGAACTTGGAGCGAGGGCCGCACAATCGCATACCGCGGCCCTGACGGGCGCGGATGCCCAGTATGATGCGATCTTTGCCCAATACGGGGTGATCCGGGTGCGGGATTACGACGAACTGCTGGAGGTCGCGCACCTCCTGGCCCACACACCCAAGCCCGGCGTGGCCGGCATCGCGGTGGTGTCCCACTCGGGCGGCATCAGCTCACTCACCGCAGACTTGTGCGGTCAGGCCGGTCTCGATCTGCCGCCGCTTGGCGAAGCGGCGCGTGACGGCATCAACGGGATCCTGAAGGGCTTCGGGTGGGCGGCGAATCCTGCCGATGTGACGGGCTTTGCCAACAGTCCGTCCTTCCCGCAGATCATGCAGCATATGATCGATGATCCCGGGATGGGGACGCTGGTCGTGGCGAGTGCCGGGGCGGACGCCCAGGCTCAGCAGGTCATCAGCCAGCGTGATCGGACCGACAAGGGTGTGGTGTTCCTGTGGACAGGAAGCCGGGACGCCAAGGCTGGCCTGGGGTTGCTCAAGAGCGCCCGGATACCTGTGTTCTACACGCCGGACACGTTGGCCCGAGGCCTGCGGAGCCGCCTGGCGTATCATACTTGGTGCGACCACCGGCTGGCCGATGGCTTTGCCACGGCCCCGTCGCGCACGGCGGCCCAGGATGCGGCCATCGCCCAAGCTCTCGGCCTGGGGCGTCCGACACTCTCGGAGTCCGAAAGCAAGCAGCTGTTGGCAGCCTGGGGAGTGGGGAGTGCGCGTGAGCGCCTGGTGGGGTCTGCAGAGGCTGCTGTCGAGGCCGCGGAACAGCTCGGGTTTCCGGTGGTTCTCAAGGTCGACTCGCCGGATATTCCGCACAAGACAGAGGCCGGGGTCGTTCGGCTGAACCTGGGCGATGCGGCACAAGTGCGAACGGCCTACGCGGGGACCCTGGCCAGTGCCAAAGCCTATGCGCCACAGGCCGCGATCAACGGCGTGTCGGTGCAGGAGATGGTAGGCGAAGGTGTAGAAGTTATCATTGGCGTGTCTTGCGACCCGCAATTGGGCCCGGTGCTGCTGTTCGGTAGTGGCGGCGTGATAGTCGAGGTCTACAACGATGTGGCCCTGCGACGCTGCCCCATAACGCGCCGCGAAGCACAGGCCATGATCGCTGAGGTCAAAGGAGCCCGGTTGCTCCAGGGCTTTCGCGGACGGCCGGCGGCGGACATTGAGGCGCTCGAGGATACCCTGGTGCGCGTGTCTTACTTCGCCATGCACATGGAAGGACATCTGGCAGAATTGGACATCAATCCGCTCATGGTGCTGCCGGCGGGGCAGGGCGCGAAGGCGGTGGATGCGCTCGTCGTGTTGCGCGGCACATAGTGTGAATCGATGCTGCATAGCTACCGTGGATGGCTGGGGAAGCGCGATGGCCAAAAAGAACAGGTACACATTCGATGTCGCACTCTCATTTGCGGGTGAAGATCGTGACACCGTGAAGAAATTAGCAGATCTTCTGCGGGGCGCCGCGGTCAGGGTATTTTACGACGAGTATGAAAAGGCGACACTGTGGGGCAAGGATTTATACCAACACCTACAGTCCATCTATCAAGATAAGGCGAAATACTGCGTCGTCTTCGTATCGAAACACTACATTAGAAAGCACTGGACGAAGCACGAATTGCGCAGTGCTCAGGCACGCGCGTTCGATAGCGATCGGGAGTACATTCTTCCTTTGAGGTTGGATGACAGCACGTTGCCTGGCCTTGCTCCCACAATCGGCTATTTGGATACGCGCAGCCACCCTATGGAAGAAATTTCGGTGCTACTGCTCGAAAAGCTTGGCTTTCCGCTAGGCGATCTCGGTGAAGAGGTAGCGAGAGCACGATGGGAGGGAGATTTGGTTCCATACAATGGGACCATGATGGCTAGCTTTTGGCCTCCGATAATCGAGAAGGCGCAGGAGCAGAACGCGTATGTCATAACGCGTCCACTTCGGAGAATCCCATACGGAAAGGAATATCCAAGATGGAGGTCCGATATCCCATGTCATGATTGCGGCGTTGTCCGCGGGCAATATCACGTGCGAAACTGTGACGTGGAGCAATGCCCGGCTTGCGGAACTCAAGCTCTATCGTGTTCATGCGAACATCACTATATGTCAGAATTTGACTATACAATTTGGCTAAGTGAAGGCTTCATGGAAGAGGCTGACAACGACTTTAGGCCATGGCGACCAAAACGGAGGAAAGGCCCGCGGGAAAGTGATTGAACACCTAAAGTGAGCTATCAGATGGCGTTGAGACCGGTACCATCCGCACTTTCGCCGCCGCCGGCAACAACCCTGCACGCTGCCACGCCGCGATTACCCCCGTTCGGACTTCAGCTGGGGGGCTGGTACTGGAAGGTCTTGGCGAACTCGTCGATTGGCTTCTTCTACATGCCCGTCCTACCAGCCGGCGTTCCCCAGCGTCGCACCCCGTCAGCTCCGGTGCTTCCCGAACATGATCGACCCCCCCACTACTCGGCGTGGTGAACGCCCCCTGCGCAGTCTCTGCCCGAACCCTGACCTGCCGTGCGCCAGCGCGTGCCGCGGAACTGCTCTATGCAGTCGGTGTACATGGCCGTACGGGTGCGCCCGTTCCCCAGATTACCGCCGCTCGAGCAGAGCGGGTGCGGTCCCTCGACCCTGCTATCGCCCGCGTAGAACGCGAAGACATCGCCGCGCTTGAGGCCTGCTACAACTCTCGGGCAGTGGGTGGCCGAGGTCGCGGACGTTTGTAGGTCGCTACAGGTAGGCGACGCGCCACACTGGAACATCGGGCGCCGACGGCCTATTCTCTCGCCCATGGACGACACACCGCACCACACGCACCCGGCCGACCGGCACCCGCCGATGCCGAGCGAGACCGAACTGCGTGCCGCGCTGGCCCGGAGCGAGGCTGATCTTGCCGCCGGGCGAATCGTCCCGGCCTCGGACGTGCATGAGGAGCTACGCGCCGCGCTTGAGCGGATCGAGGCGCGGCGGGGACAACGGCGAGGGACCGTCGCGCGGCGTTGATCGGCTACACCGACGAGGCGCTGGAGCAGGTCCGCGCCCTTCGCCGCCACTATGAGACCCTTGCTCGCGACGCCGCGATCCGGGCGCTGGATCGAGCGCTGGCAGATTCCGAGGCGAAGATTGAACGTGCGCCCGGTGTGGGGCTGCCCGCGCCGCGACCCTACCCACAGCTTGCTCGGCCGGGGTGGGCATGGATCAAGTCGGGGCGCTACTGGGTTGCCTACCAAACCGGACCGGCTCCGGTGATTGTCGCCGTGTTCTTCGAGACAGCGAACATCCCCGGCCGCTTGTAGCCCGTCGGAGCCGCTCCGAGTCGCCGCCGATTGGGACTTTACCGACGCGCGACCCCGCCGATGTTTTCCACAGATGGCGCGACTTATCCCATCGACGCGACTGACGCGATTCTGGGACTGTGGTTACTTGACTCGCGATTATCTGCGATGCGGCACTGCGATTTGGCCCTCCATCGGCGCCGATGCACAGATGAAAAAAGTCAGCTCGGGGACTTCCCAAACATGATCCACCCCCCACTGCTTGGCGTGGTAAACGCCCCCAGCGCAGTCTCCGCCCGAACCCTGACCTGCCGTACGCCAGCCGTGCCGCGGAGCTGCTCGATGCAGTCGGTGTACATAGCCGTCCGCGTCCGCCCGTTCCCCAGATTGCCGCCGCTCGAGCAGAGCGGGTGCGGTCCCTCGACCCTGATATCGCCGGCGTAGAACGCGAAGGCATCGCCGCGTTTGACGCCGTGCCACTGGAAGGCCTCCAGGAAGAACTGCGCCATGGGTGCATAGCCGTCGTACGGATTGAATATATCAACGTCCTCGGGCCCAAGCCCGGCACCCTCGTACATTCTCCTGGCGGCGCGATCGGTCCAGTCCTCGATCTCGTCCAGATCGGCCTGTGTGGTGCGCTGCCTGAAGTTGTGCTGTGAGTGATTGAGCACATAGACCGGCGACTGCCGCATGTCGCGGGCGCGCTCGGCCGTCGTGAAGAGGTACGCGGCCGATGCATTCACCGGTCGGTCGCAGTCCCAGAGCCGGAGCGGGTTCAGCACGTAGCGCGAACCGAGGTATTCCTCAACGGTGAGCTGCGGTACCTTGTGGGTGGCATTGTACCCCCACGGCGTCAGCAGCCCGTTGCGATGCTGGTTGACGACGAAGGGAGCAAGGTCGTCGTGCTGGCCGCCGTATTTCAGGCAGGTACTGCCCATGCGGGAACATGTTGATGAAATCGTTGCCGCCGTGATTACCCCACGGTGCCGTCCATTGGCGTGCGCCGCGGGCGTAATCATCGGCGTTCTCGCCACCGCGACGATAGCGGCCTTCGAGATTGCCTGTCGGGTAGATGACGAGACAGGTGCTGCAAATTCCGTCACCCACGGCCTGTGCCGCCATGCCCACCATTTCGCTGATCGTAGGCACCCCGGTCGGAGCAAATTTGACGTTGGACAGCCCCATCTGCGCGACGAGCCACTGCGCGTTGACCAGAGTGAGCCCCCACTCCGAATCGTAGGGCGGGTCGAAGTAGGGCCGTGGCGCCCACTGCGACGCCGAGCCGCCGCTGCCGCCTGCAATATGGCTGTCGCAGCAGATGACGCCGTCGATCTGATCCGGCGTCACGCCTGCCTCGTCCATCGCCTTCCGGCAAGCCAGGATGGAGTAGGCACCGAGCGTCTTGTCCATCGAGACGCCGTCCCAGCGACGGTCGACCGGCGAATGTCCGACACCAACCACCGCGACCTTGCCGCGGTGCTCCCATACGCCGAGCCCGTCCTTATCTCGCCGCCACTGATACCGGTCTGGCGCGCTCATGGCTCCGCCTTTCCTCTTCGTGCGACCTACTTCTCAAAGCGGCTCGTGGCGTCACGATCGCGGTCGTATCGCCTCGTGAGCGGAAACGGCGGCAACCAGGACTCGCGACGGATGATCCAGCTTTCGTAGGTTGGCATCAGTTGGTCAGGGGCATCCAGGCATCCCAGGTTCACTCCGATTTCGTCAGCCCTGCGTCCGAAAACCGGCGAACCGCAGCGAGGGCAAAAAAATCGCCCGGCGTAGTCGCGTGTTTCGCCATCGATCGTCACCGCATCCTGAGGGAACACCGCGGACGCGTGAAAAAGGGCCCCATGATGCTTGCGGCAGTCGAGACAGTGACAAACGCCGACCCGGTATGGGGGTCCCGACGCCACAATTCGGACGTTTCCGCACAGGCAACCGCCCGTGAATTGGTCCATGCTACGTCTCCCGTTCTCTCACAGCAGGCTTCGTCCTGGTCAAATCCGTCCGCACCGCCTAGCCAACGACCCGCCACTCGTGGATGAGCTGGCCTGGGGCCACCTCCTCGAACGTTACCTCGACGGCGGCGCCCACTGGCACCTTGTAGGGCGGGGTGCCCGGGAGATTGGAATAGAAATTGACCCGCGGGTCCGCGTCCAGCGTCACCATTGCCAGGTTATAGGGCTGATCGGGCATGCGCCGGTTGAGGCGGCCATCCTCGATCACGATATAGGTCGCGATATGGCCGCTTCCCTCGACCTCTTTCCAGGTCAGACTGGCGGCCGAGCCGCAGACCTGGCAGGCAGGCTGCGGCGGGTATTGCAGCCTGTCGCAGGCAGCGCAGTGCTGCAACATCAGCCGCCTTTGATTGACGGCGTCCCAGAAGGGCTTGCTCAAAGCGTCGGGGACGGGGATCAGCTTCGGCATCGTTTCATTCCGTGCTCCGTCCAACCCACTGGCCGTAGACCGGGTACTGGCTGCAGATGAATTCGATATAGGCCGGGCGACCTGAGGTATTGACGTCGAGCCCCCGCCGCATGGCCGGAATGACCTCGGCCGGCTCGCTCACCCGCTCGGTGTGGAACCCCAGGGCGCCTATCACTTTCGACATATCCACCTCGTCGGGCCCCAGCACCTGGTGTGTGAAAGGATCGTGTCCCGGCCCCCAGAAGCCGGGGCCATAGCCCGCAAAACCGCCATTGCTGATGTGCACGACTGTGACCCCTAGCTTCTCGCGCAGCAGAACCTCAAGGTTGCCGAGCATGTAGCCAAGGCCCGCCTCGCCGGTCACCGCCACGGATGCCCGTCCCGGAAACGCCTTTTTGGCGGCAATGGCGGCCGCCAGGCTGAAGCCGAGGGTAGAAACATTGCCCCAGCCCAGGAATCCGCGCGGGATGAGCGTGTCGAAGACGGTGCTCAGCTGGTCGCGCGTGTTGCCCAACTCGTGCGTCACGAACGAATTGCGCAGATCCAGCACCTGCATGAGATCGCCGTACACCCGGTAGGGGTTGATCGGCTTCTCGTCGGAGTTCATGACCTGCCGGTATCTGGCGAGCGCCTCGTCGCGTGCCGCCATCACTTCCGCCGCCACATTACCCGCCATCCGTCCAGCACCGGTCGTGCGGTCGGACACTTCCTGGCGGAGCGCCTGCAAGGCCAAGCGCGCATCGCCGATCACCGCGTGCGCCGTGGGATACATCTTGTTGATGTGCAGCTCGTCGACGTTGCAGTGGATGATGGTCTTCTTCGCCGCATCAGGAATGGCATGGCTGAAGCGGCCCGGCGACAGGCTCGAGCCTACAGCGAGGATAAGGTCGCTTTTGTTCAGGTAGTGTGCCACCTGATCGCCGCGCACGCCGACAAACAGCGGATGGTTCTCCGGGAACGCCCCTTTGGCCTTGAGGGTCGTGATCACCGGCACATTCACCAGCTCCGCCAGCGCTTTCAGGTCTTCCGAGGCACCCGCGTAGATGACCCCCTCGCCGGCGTAGATCAGCGGGTTACGCGCACCCAGGAGCTGGTCAACTGCAGCGCGCACATCCGCCGGGTCCGGCGCCGATTTCCAGCCCTTCACGGGACGATAGGGGTCGGCGGTCTCGTCGTATGTGGCCGTGGCATTGGGAATAGCCAGGATCACGGGGCCCGGTCTGCCGCTGCGCAGCATGGTGAAGGCGCGGCGCATGAGCTCAGGCGTGCGCTCGGGCTTGTCGAGATAGCCGAACCACTTCGACACGGTCTTCATGGCCGATGCGACATCGGTACTGGCTGTTGCCCGAGCTGCCGGCCGGCACGCCATCGGTGATGCACAGAACGGGCGAGCCATCCTCATAGGCCTGCGCCAGCCCAGCGTAGGCGTACTGCATGCCGGCGGCATTGACGCCCCCTTGGAAGGTGCACACCCCGATGCGTGAGCCTGCGGTAATGCGCGAGAACGCGTCGGCGACTGCGACAGCGTAGCGGTCGTCGCGCATCATCAGCATCGGCACGCCTTCCCGGCCGAGCGCGTTGTTCACCCGGCAGACAGGGAAGGTCGAAACCCAACCCACACCCTCCTGCTTGAGAATCCGGGCAATGCCGGCCGCTACATCGATCGTCATGGATGTGGTCTCCTTTGCATGGAGCCGAGCCGTAAGCCTCCGTGTGGGCGCACTGAAGCATACCAGCACACAATGATCAGCCGCGTGCCGTTGCCCAACTTCCGCAGCGGTGTGATCGGCCTCGCAATCGCGGGCAATCCGGAAAATGACGGGCACCTGTCGGCCTGGCAAGAGGCGGTCGGGCATGAGATCATCCCAGACACACACAAGAACGGCTGCGCGAACCAGGCAACGACTGGCCTCACGCTCGGGCTCTTCGTGATGCTGTTTCAGGACGTCGCGTTCGGCTGTCGCCGCGGTGCAGTAGCGGCTCGTCAACCTGCAATGGCTCGACACGCTCTGTGGCCAGGTCGACCGACATGCCGAGAACCATCTTGTCGACACGAGCACGGTCAGCTTGTCACCGCGAAACCCGCCGTTTAGCGTCCTCACGACGACGCTGGAAACGCGCTGACGAACCCCGGTCCACCAGACCAGGAGCCCCGCCAAATGCCCCTCGACGCCAACCGCATCCACGACGTCCCGGACGACCTGCTGGCGGCGATCGACTATTGCTATGCGCAAGGCTGGACCGACGGTCTGCCGGTCATTCCGCCCGTGGTGGACCGCGTGCATGCCTTGCTGGCCAATGAGGGCCGCCCGCCCGAAGCCGTGATCGCCACCCATCCCGCGACCGGGCTGCAGCTCACCGTCCATGCCGCCGCCGTCAACGCGGTCATGGCCGGCTGCCTGCCGGAGTATTTCCCTGTCGTGGTCGCCGCGTTCGAGGCGATGGACAAGCCGGGCTTCAACTTCCACGGCTCCACCGCAAGCACCGGCGGGTCGGCGCCGCTGCTGATCGTCAGCGGACCCTACGCCGACGCGATCGGCATGAACGCCGACGTCAACCTGTTCGGGCCCGGCAACCGGGCCAACGCGACGATCGGTCGCGCCACGCGGCTGATCCTGCGCAACGTGTTCCAGATGATCCCGGGCATTTCCGATAAATCGACGCAGGGCAATCCCGGCAAATACAGCTTCTGCATCGCCGAGCGCGCCCGCGGCAACCCCTGGCCGCTGCTGTGCCAGATGCAGGATTATCCCGCGGGCGTATCCAGTGTCACGGTGTTCGCCGGTGGCGGGTTCTGCAACGTGGAAAACCACGGTGGCAACACACCCGAACAGATCCTGGGGTCCGTCGCCGACGCGATGGCCAATGATGGCTGCATCACGCTGGGCCAGAGCGTCGTCATCCTCGCGCCGGAGCACATGCGCATCGTTGCCGACGCCGGCTGGACCCGCAAGGATGCGCAAGACCTCCTATTTTTGCAAGCGAAACGGACCGTCGCGGAGATGACCCGCGTCGGCAAGTACCGCGATGTCGAGTACGACAAGCAGCACGGCGCTGATGCCCATCCCTTGGCCCAGGCCGGCTATCTCCATCGCGGCTTGACCCCCGATGATATCCTTATCACCATGGGTGGCGGCGACGCTGGCGGGCATTCTTGCTTCATCCCGTCGTGGAGCCGTGGCCGCGGCTCGATCATGCAGCACAAGCCCATCGGGGTCTGCATCGATTGCAATTAGGCAAGAGGAACGTTCATGCAGCTCTATGACCCCACATCGTCCGGTGCGGAACGCAACCTGTCCCGTGCGGCCGCGCTTGCCTCGCTAGAAGGCAAGACCATCGGCATCCTGGAAAACGGCAAGCTGAACGCGGTGGAGATGCTGCATGAGGTGGCCGATCTGTTCGTGAAGCGGAACGGCTGTGTCATTCGTGCGGTGTATTCGAAATCGAACGCCAGCGCGCCGGCGCCGTCCGAGACCTTGGTCCAGGCAGCGGCGGACGTGGATTTCCTCGTCACCGGCCTGGGTGATTGAGGCTCCTGCTCAACGTGCAGTCTGCACGACGGAATTACATTCGAGCAGTTGGGTAAACGGGCGGTGGTGCTGACCACCGAACCGTTCGAGGTCACGGCCCGGAACATCGCCAGGATCATGGGTCTGGCGAATTACCCGTTCATGAAGGTCCAGCATCCGATCGGAAGCTGCACCACGCCCGAACTCAAGGCGCGCGCCGAGGTGGCGTATCAGCAGGCGCTGTCGATCCTGTTGGGACGGTAGGTCCTCGACCCGCCCGGTGACACCAACCAGGCTGCCATTCCACCAGGATCGCTGGTGGCCCATCCTGGGGCGTGTGATGTGGCGGAGTGGACGCTTGCCTCTGACATCCCTTGCGCACGGCTGCGAGATCAATCGACACCCCCAGTCGGCTGAGCCAATCCGTGACCGGCGCAATCGTCTGCCTTTCCTGAGGCGCCAGCATGGAGAAGCCCTCGGCATGCCGAGCCCACGGTGCGTGGGTATGAAGCACCGAAATGCTGTTCCCAAGCCCCTAGCCAACTTGCGTGACGAACGGGATCACGGTCTTGCCCGAAAGATCGTGCTGCCCCAGCGGCCGGAAGCGCGGCAATCGGTGATCCCTGGACTTGGGCGTTGCGCCTCTAACTTATTGACTTAAACGGGGAAACTGCTTGGTGGGCGCAGTAGGACTCGAACCTACGGCCCGCTGATTAAGAGTCAGCTGCTCTACCAACTGAGCTATGCGCCCGTCTGCCCATCTGGACAGCCAAGCGGGCCTATAGCAAGCGTGCCCGGGATTGCAAAGACCAGCGCTTGCCAGCGCCTGATTCAGCCAACGCTTGACGTGCGCCACACCCGCGCGCATGTCCCGCCGCGCCAGACGGCCGGACGGCCGCTGCCTGCCGGGCTCGCTCGGCGGTCAGAGGAAAGTCCGGGCTCCACGGGAATACGGTGCCGGCCAACCGCCGGCGGGGGCGACCCCAGGGACAGTGCCACAGAAAACAAACCGCCCGCGCACCCAGGGTCGACCTGCCAAGGTTTACCGGAAAGTCCGCGGGCAAGGGTGAAACGGTGCGGCAAGAGCGCACCGCGCCCCTGGCAACAGGGGCGGCAGGGTAAACCCCACCGGGAGCAAGACCGAATAGGGGCGACCGGCGGCATGGGACGAAGTCCCACTTCGTCCCATGGCCGCGGAGGCGTTCCCGCCTCGTCGCCCGGGTTGGTCGCGAGAGGCGCGCCGCAAGGCGCGTCCCAGAGGAATGGCCGTCTCGTGCCACCCAGGGAAACCTGAATGGCACGGACAGAACCCGGCTTACAGGCCGTCTGGCACTACATCTCCACCACGCGTAGCATCCTCGTCCACAGACTTGCCCACAGGCCGCCGCCTTACGCCCCACGGTTTCCGCATTGTTGCCCACAAATGTGTTCACAGGAACAAAACAAAAACACTAATACTTGCCCGAAAGGATCGCCCGCCGCCGAGCCGCCTTGAACAGCGCCAAGTCTTTGAGTTTCGAGTCAAATTTCGTCCGCACAGGCCAGTAAAATCGCGGATTCCTTTTGACGGCCCACGAAGTGGCGTGCTATCCCATGTTTTCCCATGCGGGGGAGACCTGCGGACGCATGCACCAGTTCCTCGGCAGCCACCAGAACAGGCTGGACGCCAAGGGACGCGTATCCGTTCCGGCGTCGTTTCGCGCTGTTCTGCGCGAAACCGGGAACACCAACGGAACCGGAATCCAACTCGTGCTGCGGCCGTCGCATTTTCACTCCTGCATCGAAGCCTGGCCGGTCAGCAAATTCGAAACCCTGGCCACACCGCTCGAGCACTACAGTCCGCTCAGCGCCGAGCACGAGGATCTCGCTGCCTCGCTCTATGCCGACGCCTACCCGGTCGAGGCAGACAAGGAAGGCCGCATCCTCATTCCCGATCAGCTCGCGGCGCACGCCGGGTTGACCGAGGCCGTCGTGTTCATGGGGATGGGCACCACGTTCCAGATATGGGAGCCCGCCGCCGCCGACCGTCGTCGCGCCGAGGCCCGCACCCGCGCGCGCGATCTGGCGCCACCTGGCACTCCATCGGGGGGGCCATCCGGGACGCCACAGCGGGCCGGCACGCCATGAAGCAGCAAATGACAAGCCGGGCGACAAGCCGGGACATCGCCAGCGCGCACGCCACAACAGGGCATATCCCCGTCATGCTGGACGAGGTGCTGGCCACGCTGTGCCCGCGTGACGGCGGCTTCTACCTCGACGGCACCTTCGGCGGCGGCGGTTATGCCGCGGCCATCCTCGGCGCCGCCCAATGCACACTGTGGGCGATCGATCGCGATCCGGATGCGATCGCGCGGGGCGCTGGCCTCGCCGCGCGTTTCCCCGGCCGGCTGCATCTGCTGCACGGCAACTTCGCCGACCTGAAGGCGCTGTTCACCGCCAACGGCGTCGCCGCGCTGGATGGGGCCGCGCTGGACGGCATCGTGCTCGATCTCGGCGTGTCCTCGTTCCAACTCGACGATCCCACGCGCGGCTTCTCATTCCGCACCACCGGCCCCCTCGACATGCGGATGGACCGCGCCGGCCCCACCGCGGCCGACCTGGTCAACACGACCCCGGAACGTGAACTCGCCGATATCCTGTTCACCTTCGGTGAAGAGCGCGCCTCGCGCCGCATCGCCCGCGCCATCGTCGCCGCGCGCATCCAGGCCCCGATCGAGACCACCGCACGGCTGGCCGAGATCATCCGTGCCGTACTTCCGCCCGATCGCTCCGGCATCGATCCCGCCACCCGCAGCTTCCAGGCGCTGCGCATCCGGGTGAACGACGAACTGGCGGCGATCGAACGCGCGCTGGCCGACTCTGCCAGCCTGCTGCTACCCGGTGGAACTCTGGTGGTGGTGGCATTTCACTCGTTGGAGGACCGTATCGTCAAACGCTTCATGGTGGCAGCCGCCGGCCGCGACGCGGCGCCGTCCCGCCACGACCCACGCGGGCTGCGGGCGCGGCCGGCGCCGGGCTTCCGCCTGCTGACCCAGCGCCCGATGCGCCCCGGTGCCGCCGAGCTTGCTGCCAACCCGCGCGCGCGCAGCGCCCGGCTGCGCGCGATCGCCAGAGTGTATGCGCCCCAGCCTGGTGCCACCGCCGAGCCTGGCGCCACCGATGCCGAGGAGGCCTCGCAATGATCCGACCATTCACCTGCGTCGCCGCGCTGCTCGCCTTCGGCTCGGGGCTGTATCTCTATCAGACGAAGCACCAGGCGCAGGTGCTGGATAGGCAGATCGAGCACACCATAAAGACCATCACCGCGACACGGATGCAGACGCGCGAGCTCGCCGCCGCCTGGACCCTGCTCGGCAATCCCGATCGGCTGCAGCAATTGTCCGACCAGTTCCTCGACATCAAGCCGGTGCTGCCCAGCCAGTTCGTGGCGATGGCCGATCTTGACAGCCGCCTGCCGGCGCCGCGTCCGCTGCCCGCGCCCCCATCTGCGCAACCGTCCGCCACGCCGGATGACGACGGGTCCACCACGCCGGTGGCGACAACAGAGCCAACCGCGGCGCCCGATACGCCGACAACCCCAGTCGCATCCGCCTCCGTCGCATCCGCCCCTGGCCCGGATGCTGCCCCAGCTTCAGCGGTGTCTGGCTCACCCGCAGCGCGCGCCATGGCCACCACCAGTTCATCAACGCCATCGCCAGCCGCGGCGGCGGATCCCGCCAAGGCCCTGGCCGCCAGGCCGCCAGATCGCAAGCCGAGCGAAACATCGCGACCAACGCGCGATGTCGCACAGGGCCGAGCTACGGCGCCTGCTCGCGTGACTCCGACCTACGCGGCGGCGCCACGTCCCGCCAACCCGTCACCGGTGATCGCCGAGCTCGATCGGCCGACCCCACCCGCGCCGCAGCACCTGTCCGCACCGCCGCCGATGACCGGCTCGTTGCTGGGGATGGCGCATGCCTCGACGCGGCCGCCGGCCCCGCTCCCGGTTTACCTCGCGCCGCAGTCGTCCAACGGCAATTGAGCGCACGAAGATGACCGATCCAATCGACCCGCCCGAGATCGACCCATTCCGGGGCGACCCATCCCGGGCCGACCCATCGATCGCCCAGCCCCCGCCGGGTGCGCCCGCACCGGGCGCGCCGTCGCCTGATTCCGCGCCGCTCGGCTGGCTCGGCCGCCACCTGGGTGGCCTTCCCTCCAGCCGCCCCGGCGCGGCGCGCGCCGATGCGGTGCCGCGGATGGAGACGGTGCGCATTACCGCGCCGGACCTCGCGCGCCGCGCCGCGCTGCGCAAAACCCGCCGACGGCTGGGCCTCACCGCGATTGGGTTCGCCCTGCTGTTCCTGACCGTGGCCGGCAAACTGACAGTGGCGACCGTGATCGCGCCGCGCTTGCCGCGCCCGGACGCGGTGATGGTGCTGCCGTCCCAGGCCAAATCTTCGTCGCTGTTCGCGTCGCAGTCCGCGACCCAGACCGCCGGGCAGCTCACCGGAGAGCCCACGGGGCAACCCCCGGGCCAGTCCACCGGCCAGTCCACTGGGCAGCCCGCCGGCCAGCCCGCTGCCACCGGCGCGCTCGATCATCGCGCCACCATCGTCGATCGCAACGGCCAGCCGCTCGCCATCTCGCTGCCATCGGTCGCGCTGTTCGCCGATCCCCGCCAGATCATCGACCCGGTGGACGCCACCCGCCGCCTGAAGCAGGCCCTGCCGCGCATCGACGCCGCGGCGGTGCAGCGTCGCCTGTCCGACACCAACCTGCAGTTCGCCTTCGTCGAGCGCCAGATCACCCCGCGCGAGGAACTCGCGGTCAACCGGCTGGGCATCCCCGGGGTGGATTTTCGCCCCTCCGAGGTGCGCCGCTACCCGATGGGGCGCGTCGTCTCGCAGGTGCTGGGCGGCGTCGATGTCGACAACCACGGCGCGGCCGGCGCGGAGAAGTCGTTCGACCACCGCCTGCTCACCGATCCGAACGATCTGCGCCTGTCGGTCGACGTGCGCGTGCAGGCGGTGGTGCGCGACGAGTTGTCCAAGGCGATGGCCGAGTTCGGCGCGATCGGCGCCTGCGGCATCGTCATGGACGTGAACACCGGCGAGATCCTGGGGATGGTCAGCCTGCCGGACTACGACCCGAACGCATTCAAGACCAGCACCGACGACGAGCAGTTCAACCGCGCCATCACCGGGCGCTACGAGCCGGGCAGCACCTTCAAGTTGCAGACCGCATCGATGGCGTTGGATGGCGGCATCGTTCACATCTGGGACGAATTCGACGCGTCGCGGCCACTGGTGATCGGCCGCTTCACCATCACCGATTTCGAGGGCAAGCACCGCTGGCTGTATCTGCCGGAGGTGCTCGCCTACTCCTCGAACCTTGGCGCCGCACATATCGCAATGGATGTCGGCGCCGAGCGTCAGCGCGCCTGGCTCAAGGCGATGGGGATGTTCGAACGCCCGCCGATCGAACTGCCCGGCGCGATCGCACCGCAATACCAGTCCGCGGCCAACTGGCGGGAAACCACGGTGATGACGGTGGGTTTCGGCCACGGCATCGCGATCGAGCCGTTGCAGGTCGTGCGGGGCACCGCCGCGGTGGCCAACGGCGGCGTGCTGGTGCGCCCGACCATCCTGGCATTGCCACCCGGCTCGCATCCTGACCCCACGCAGCCCGAGGGGGTGCGGGTCATGCAGGCATCCACCTCCGAGATCATCCGCAAGCTGATGCGCCTGGTGGTCACCGACGGCTACGGCAAACCGGCCGAGGTGCCAGGCTACTACGTCGGCGGGAAAACCGGCACCGCCGAGAAGGTCGGCGCGCACGGCTACCGCAAGCACACCAACGTCGCCGCGTTCATGAGCGTGTTCCCGATGAACGCGCCGCGCTACGCGGTTTACATGATGCTGGACGAGCCGCACGGCAACAAAAGCACCTATGGCTACTCCACTGCAGGGTGGGTGGCCGCGCCGGCCGCCGGCAGGGTGATCTCGCGGATCGCGCCGATGCTCGGGCTGCTGCCGGACCTGCAGGACTCGGCCGCCATCAACCAGGCGCTGTACATTCCGTTGCAGCCCGGACGCCCGCCCGGGGCACCCCTGGCACACGGCCCGACCGTGGCGGAATTGAAAACAGCCGAGGCCCCCGGTGCGAAGGCGCCCAGTCTGAAGGAGTCGGGTCTGAAGGAGTCGGGTCTGAAGGCGTCGGGTGTTAAGCCGGCGGCGGCACCCGCGGCACCAACTCCATCGCGGTCGGGGACGGCGGCCACCCGCTCGGTGCGGCACGATGCGCGGCACGAGGCCGAAGCCGTGCCGTCGCCGCCGGCGCGGTTACTTCCGGTGTCTGTCGCCATGTCCGCAAAGGTGTCCCTAGGGACGTCCACAGCGATGTCCACAGCGGTGTCCCCAAGGGTATCCTCAGGGATTCCCACCGGCGCGATCCCACCCGATCCGGTGCCTGTCGGTGCAGCTCGCTGATCTGATGAGCCAAGACCTTGTCCCCGGGGCGCAAGCCCTTCCGGCGTCCGTCCAAGCCGGTGCCGATATGGCCGCCTGGCAGTCGATCGCCTCGCTCGACGTGGCCGGCATCACCGCGGACAGCCGCGAGGTGGTGCCCGGCGACCTGTTCGCCGCGCTGCCGGGCACCAGCGTCGACGGCCGCGCATTCATCGCCGATGCGGTGCAGCGGGGCGCCGTGGCGGTGCTGGCCCCGCACGGCACCGAATGGCCACCAGGCGTGCCGCCTCGCCCGCTGATCCTCGATCCCGAGCCGCGCCGCGCTCTGGCGCGGATGGCCGCGGCCCTGGCCGGTCCGCAGCCGGCGACCGTGGTCGCCGTCACCGGCACCAACGGCAAGACCAGCACCGTGGAATTCCTGCGCCAGATCTGGGCCGCGGACGGCGCCAGGGCAGCGAGCCTCGGCACGCTCGGCGTGATCGCGCCGGGCTTCGACCCGGGACCCGGGCTGACCACGCCCGACCCGGTGAGCCTGGCCGAGACGCTGGCCGGCCTGGCGCGCACCGGTGTGTCGCACGCCGCGCTGGAGGCGTCGTCGCACGGGCTGGACCAGTTCCGGCTCGACGGTGTGCACCTGATGGCGGCCGGCTTCACCAACCTGACGCGCGACCATCTGGACTATCACGGCAGCGAAGCCGCCTATCGCACGGCCAAGCTGCGGCTGTTCGAGGACCTGCTGCCGGGTGGCGCGCCGGTGGCGGCGAACGCCGACATGGACCCGGCGACCCTGGCCGCGTTGCGCGACATTGCCACTCGCCGCGGGCTGCGTCTGTGCCTGGTTGGCGAGAGCGCGCGAAGCGAGCCCGGGCAAAGTGAGACGGGGCAAAGTGAAACGGGGCGAACCGAGACGGGGACCGTGATCCGCCTGCTGGGCACCGTCCCACGGCCCGACGGCCAGATCCTCACGATCGAGCTTGCCGGGGTGCGGCGCGAGGTCCAACTGAAGCTGCCAGGCCGCTTCCAGGCAGACAACGTGCTGATGGCGGCTGTCCTGGCGGACGCACTGGGCGTGCGCGACGTGCTCGATCGCCTGCCGATGCTGACAGGCGTGCGCGGGCGCATGGAACTCGCCGCCCGCCTGGCAAACGGTGCCGCGGTCTATGTCGACTACGCCCATACGCCGGATGCGCTCGAGCGCCTGCTGACCGCGCTGCGTCCGCACACGTCCGGCCGGCTGCATGTGGTGTTCGGCGCCGGTGGGGATCGCGATCGCGGCAAGCGCCCGCTGATGGGTGCGGCGGCGGGGCGCTACGCCGACATGGTGATCGTAACCGACGACAACCCCCGCGGCGAAGACCCCGCGACGATCCGCGCGGCCGTCCTGGCCGGGGTGCGCGCCAGCGGAACCGCCGCGCCGACGGTTGGTGCCAAGGAGATCGGCGCCAGGGAAATTGGTGCCAGGGAAATTGGTGCCAGAGAAATCGGAGACCGCGCGTTGGCCATCGCAGCGGCGCTGGAGGACCTGCGCCCGGGTGACGTGCTGGCAGTGGCCGGCAAGGGTCACGAGCAAGGCCAGACGATCGGCGGGACAGTGATCCCGTTCGACGACGTGACCGTGGTCCGCCGGCTGGTTGGGCAAAGGGGCGGTAACGCATGACGCCCCAGCCACCCATGACGCCCTTATGGTCCACCCGCGATCTGGTCGAGGCAACCGGCGGGGCGATGGCCTCTGACCTCGCGGCCACCGGCGTGTCGATCGACACCCGCACCCTGGTGCCGGGCGATCTGTTCGTGGCGCTGCGGGGCGACAACGGCGACGGCCACGAGTTCGTCATCGACGCGCTGGCCAAAGGCGCCGCCGGGGCGATGGTGCATCGGGATGTGCCAGGCGAACTCACCGCGGAACTCACCACGGACCCCACCACGGACTCCACCACGGACTCCACCACGGACGTCACCCTGGGGGGCGCCATCGCCGCGCGCCTGCTATGGGTCGACGACACGCTGGCGGCGCTGACGCGGCTCGGCGCCTATGCCCGCGCACGCTTCACCGGCCGGTTGGTGGCGATCACCGGCAGCGTCGGCAAGACCACCACCAAGGAGATGCTGCGCCGCGTCCTGACCGCGTTCGCCCAGACGCATGCCGCGGTCGCCTCCTACAACAACCATTGGGGCGTACCGCTGACCCTGGCGCGCCTGCCGCGCGACGCGCGATTCTGCGTCGCGGAGATCGGTATGAACCACGCCGGCGAGATCGCCCCATTGGCGCGCCTGGCGCGGCCGCATGTCGCCGTCATCACCACGGTCGAGAAGGCACATGTTGGCTATCTCGGCTCGATCGCCGCGATTGCCGCGGAGAAGGCCTCGATCATGCACGCGCTGCCGCCGGATGGCGTCGCCGTGCTGCCGCTGGACAATGCCCTGTTCTCGATGTTGCGCGAGGCTGCCGGGGGGCGGCGGATCGTTACGTTTGGTGCCAACCCGAGCGCCGATGCGTGCCTTCTCGACGCGCAGACCGACGCCGACGGCACCGACCTGCGCGTTCGCATCAACGGTACCGAGGCGCGGCTGCGGATCGACGCGCCGGGGCGGCACATGGCGATGAACGCGCTGGCCGCATTGGCCGCCGCCACGGCGCTGGGCGCGGATGTGCGCATGGCGGCCGATGCCCTGGCCGGCTTCGCGCCCGTCGCCGGCCGCGGCGCGCGGCGCACCATCGCCGTGCCGGGCGGAACGGCACTGCTGCTCGACGAGAGCTACAACGGCAACGGCGCCTCGATGCGCGCGGCGCTCGAGGTGCTGCGGCTGCAACCGGCGCGGCGGCGGCTGGCGGTGCTCGGCGACATGCTGGAACTGGGCGACGAAGGGCCGGCCGAGCATCTCGCGCTGGCACCTGCCGTCACCGAGGCGGCCGATCTGCTGTTCGCCTGCGGGCCGTTGATGCAGGGTTTGTGCGGCGCGGTACCGGAACGGTTGCACGCCATGTGTGCCGCCGATTCGGCGGCATTGGCGCCGATTGTCGCCCGCGCGGCGCGGCCGGGCGACGCGATCCTGGTCAAGGGCAGCCTGGGCAGCCGCATGAAGCGCGTGGTCGCCGCGCTCGACGCCCCCCAGGGACGTGATCGCGGACATGCCCAGGGACACACCCAGGGCCGTGACCCGGCGTTGGGGAGTAGCGGCTGATGCTGTTCAACCTGACGCGTCCGTTCGCGGACCAATTCATTCTGTTCAATCTGTTCCGCTACACCACCTTCCGCTCCGGCGCGGCGTGCCTGACCGCCCTGCTCGTCGCGCTCTTCCTGGGCCCACGCGTGATCCGTTGGCTGCGCACCCTGCAGCGCGACGGCCAGCCGATCCGCGAGGACGGGCCGGAACGCCACCTGATCGAGAAAAAGGGCACGCCGACCATGGGCGGCGTGCTGATCCTGTTCGCGCTGGGCATCTCGACGTTGCTGTGGGTCGATCTGCGCAACCGCTATGTCTGGCCTGTGCTGTTCGTCACCTACGGCTACGGCGCGCTCGGCTTCGTCGACGACTACCTGAAACTGTCGCGGCGCAGCCACAAGGGCGTTCCGGGCCGCGTCAAGCTGCTGGTGCAGGCGGTGATCGGCCTGATCGCCGGCATCTGGATCACGTCGTTGACGCGCGAGCCGCTGGCAACCGAGTTGGTGCTGCCGGTCTTCAAGGAGGCGCTGATCCCGCTCGGCCACGCCTTCCCGCTGTTCGCCATGCTGGTCATGATGGGCAGTTCGAACTCGGTGAACCTGACCGACGGGCTGGACGGGCTGGCGATCGTGCCGACGATCATCTGCGCCGGGGTGTTTGCGCTGATCGCCTACCTGGTCGGCAACCGCATCTTCGCCGAATACCTGCAGCTCAACCCGGTGGCCGGCGTGGACCAGTTGTGCGTGTTCTGCGCCGCGCTGATCGGCGCCGGGCTGGGCTTCCTGTGGTTCAACGCCCCGCCCGCCGCGGTGTTCATGGGCGATATCGGCTCGCTGTCGCTGGGCGGCGCGCTGGGCGCGGTGGCCGTCGCGACCAAGCACGAGATCGTGCTGCTGATCGTCGGCGGACTGTTCGTGGTGGAGACCGTTTCGGTCATCATCCAGGTGTTCTGGTTCAAACAAACCGGCCAGCGCGTCTTCCTGATGGCGCCGCTGCACCATCATTTCGAGAAGAAGGGCTGGGCCGAGCCCACTATCGTCATCCGTTTCTGGATCATCTCGATGATCCTGGCGCTCGTCGGTCTCGCGACGTTGAAGATCAGATGAGCTGGGAGTGCATTTCCCTCCGACCTGTTCGCCGGCCGGCGCTTCTACGTGGTGGGGCTGGGCAAGAACGGCCTGCCCGCGGCGCGCGCGCTGGCGGCAATGGGGGCGGTGGTGGAAGCCTGGGACGACAACGCCTCGGCGCGCGACGCGGCTGTCGGCGGCGCGATGGACAAACTGGTGCTGCGCGATCCGTCCGCCGGGGCGTTTGATTACGACGCGCTGGTGCTGTCGCCGGGTATTCCGCACCTGCTGCCACAGCCGCACGTCGCCGCGTCGCGCGCGCGCAATGCAGGCGTGCCGATCCTGTCCGACGTCGAATTGCTGTTCCGGGCGGTGCGCAAATCCGGCTCGCGCGCGCGGTTCGCCGGCATCACCGGAACGAACGGCAAGTCGACCACGACCGCGCTGCTGGCGCACGTCCTCGCCGGCGCCGGCGTCACCGCGGCGGCGGGCGCCAATCTCGGCCCGGCGGCGTTGTCGCTGCCGCTGCTGGACGATGACGGCATCTATGTTCTGGAAATCTCATCTTACATGTTGGAGCGGCTCGATTCGGTACGCTTCGATGCCGCGGTCATGCTGAACCTCAGCGCCGACCACATCGAACGACACGGCGACATGGCGGCCTACGCCCTGGTGAAGCGCGCGATTTTCGATCGCCAGACCATGCACGATCTGGCGGTGATCGGGATCGACGATGCCGACTCGCGCGCGATGGCCGACTGGCTGCGCACCCGCGCGGCCCGGATGGTCACGGTCTCGGGCGAGGCACGCGCGGACATCTGGTGCCACAACGGCATCCTGCGCGATGCGGCGGGTCCCATCGTGGACCTGACGGTGGCGCGTGCGCTGCCCGGCGCACACAACGCGCAGAACGCCGCCGCCGCCGCGGCAGTGGCATTCGCGCTGGACGTTTCGCGCGCCGAGGTGGCCGCCGGCATCCTGTCCTACCCCGGCCTGCCGTATCGCCAGCAGCGCGTGGCCGAGATCGACGGCATCGCATTCATCAACGACAGCAAGGCGACCAACGCCAACTCCGCCGCGCGCGCCCTGGTCTGCCACGAGCACCTGGTCTGGATCGCCGGCGGCATGCAGAAGGAAGGCGGCATCGAACCGCTGGCGGATTTTTTCCCCCGCATCGCGCACGCGCTGCTGATCGGCCGCGACGCGCCGGACTTCGCCGCCACGCTCGCCGCGCACGGCGTGCCGCACGACATCGTCGAAACCTTGGAACAGGCGGTGCCGGCCGCCCTGGCGGCCGCGCGCCGCACCGGCACGCCGGTCGTGCTGCTGTCGCCGGCCTGCGCGAGTTGGGACCAGTTCACCGGCTACGACCAGCGTGGCGATCGTTTCGCATCCCTCGTGGAAGCCTTGCGGAGGGCGGCCTGATGCCCACCCTGTCACGCGCCGACAACTCGCTGTTGGGCCGCTGGTGGTGGACGGTGGACCGCTGGACCCTGACGGCGATCGGCGTGCTGATCGGCTTCGGCTACATCATGATGCTGGCAGCCAGCCCCGCCGTCGCCGAGCGCATCCACATCTCGCGCGACATGTTCATCCTCAAGCAGGTCGGGTTCCTCGCCGCCGCCGGCCTGATCGTGGTGGGCGCGTCGCTGCTCTCGCCGCGCAACGTCCGCCGCGTCGCGCTGATCGGCTGCATGGTGGCGCTGACGCTGACCGCGATGACGCTGGTGGCCGGCGTCGAGATCAAGGGCGCCCGCCGATGGATCGCCCTGCCCGGGATGCAGATCCAGCCGAGCGAATTCCTGAAACCCTGTTTCGCCATCGCCGCCGCCTGGCTGATCGCCGAGGGCAAGCAGATGCCGCGCTTCCCCGGCACGACGCTCGCCATCCTGGTCTACCTGCTGATCGCCTTCTGCCTGAAGTCGCAGCCGGACATCGGCATGCTGGGCGTCGTCACGCTGGTGTTCTTCGCGCAGCTTTTCCTGGCCGGGCTGAACCTGTTTCTCGCCGGCCTTGGCGTGCTCGGGATCGGCGGCGCCGGCTTCGCCGCCTACGTGTTCTTCAGCCATGTGCAGAAGCGCGTGCAGGAATTCCTGGATCCGGGCGCCGCCGGCGCCGCCGCCAGCTATCAGCCCACCAAGGCGCTGGAAGCGTTCGGTAATGGCGGGCTGTGGGGCCGCGGTCCCGGCGAGGGCCACGTGAAGGACGTGCTGCCCGACGCGCATGCCGACTTCGTCTTCGCTGTCGCCGGCGAGGAATTCGGCATGGTGGTCTGCCTGGTGATCCTCGGCGTGTTCGCCTTCATCGTGCTGCGCGGCCTGCTGCAACTGCTGAAGGAATCCGATCCGTTCATCGTGCTGGCCAGCGCCGGCCTGATCACCGGCTTCGGGCTGCAGGCCTTCGTCAACATGGCCACCTCGCTGCAACTCATTCCGACCAAGGGCATGACCCTGCCGTTCATTTCGTATGGCGGTTCATCGGTCATGGCGGTGGCGCTGGGCATCGGGATGCTGCTGGCGTTGACGCGGCGGCGCCACCACGGGGACCCGCCATGAGGGGGCCAGCAGCGCACCCCATCGCGATCGTGGCAGGCGGAACCGGCGGGCATTTCTTCCCGCTGAGGCCCTGGCGAGCGAACTGATCGGACGCGGCCAACGCATCGTGCTGCTGTGCGATGCGCGCTCGGCCGGGTTGCGCAGCCCGGTCTTCGCCGGCCATGAGCGCTTTGTCATCCACGGCGCCGGGATCGCCGGGCGCGGGGTACTGCGCGGCGCCACGGCAATCGCCGCTCTCGCCCGCGGCGTCGTCCAGGCGCGCGGCATCCTCGCGCGGCTCGACCTTGCCGCGATGGTCGCGTTCGGCGGCTACCCGTCAGTCGCACCGGTGCTGGGGGCGCGGCTCCTGCGCCGCCAGCACCGCGTGTACGACCGCGCGCCGGTTATCCTGCACGAGCAGAACGCGGTGCTCGGCCGCGCCAACCGCTTCCTGGCACGGCACGCCGACCTGGTGGCGCTGAGTTTCGCGGCCACCGAGGGCGTGCGGACCGGCACCGCAACGATCGTGACGGGCAACCCCGTCCGTTCCGACATCGCGGCACTCGGCGAGCAGGCCTACGCGCCGCCGAACCACCCCCAGGCCGGCGGCACGGTGCGTCTGCTGGTGCTCGGCGGTTCGCTCGGCGCGCGCGTGTTCAGCGACGTCGTGCCCGAAGCGGTTGCCGCATTGTCGCCGGAACTGCGTGCGCGCCTGTCGATCGTGCAGCAGTGCCGGCCGGAAGACCTTGATCGCGTCCGCGCCGCCTACACACGCAGCACCGTCGCGGCTGAGTTGGGGGCGTTCTTCCCCAATGTGGCCGATCGGCTGGCCGCCGCGCATCTGGTGATCTCGCGCGCCGGTGCTTCTTCCGTCGCCGAACTGGCGGTCGCCGGCCGGCCGGCGATCCTCGTTCCGCTACCGAATGCAATCGACGATCATCAAAGCGCCAACGCGCGCGCGTTGATCGCCGCCCGCGGAGCCTCGGCCATTGCTCAGCACGACCTGACGCCGGCGACCTTGGCCGAGCAGTTGGCGCTGCTGCTGGAGCATCCCGACATGCTGGCCCATGCCGCGAGCGCCGCCCGCGGCGCCGCCCGCGCCGATGCCGCAGCGCGCCTGGCCGATCTGGTCTGCTCGCTCATGCGCCAGGAGGCGTCCGCCTCGAAGACATCACCGTCGAGCACTGGACCGTCAAGCGATGGGCTGTCCAGCCACGGGCAAACGGGGAGGGGGCCATGAGGGCGCTGCCACTCTCGATCGGCACCATTCATTTCGTCGGCATCGGCGGCATCGGCATGTCCGGCATTGCCGAGGTGCTGAACACGCTCGGCTACCGCGTGCAGGGCACCGACATCGCGGACTCCGCCAATGTGAAGCGCCTGCGCGAGGCCGGCGTGACGGTGATCATCGGCCATGACGCCGCCAATCTCGGCGATGCCCAGGTGGTGGTCGTTTCGTCCGCGGTGAAGCGCGACAACCCCGAGGTCGCGGCGGCGCGCGCCCAGCTCATTCCGGTGGTGCGCCGCGCCGAGATGCTGGCCGAGCTGATGCGGCTGAAATGGTCGATCGCGATCGGCGGCACGCACGGCAAGACCACCACCACCAGCCTGGTCGCGGCGGTGCTGGAAGCGGCGAAGCTGGATCCCACCGTGATCAACGGCGGCATCATCAACGCCTACGGCAGCAACACGCGGCTCGGCGCCGGCGAGTGGATGGTGGTGGAGGCCGATGAAAGCGACGGCAGCTTCCTGCGCCTGCCGGCGGTGATCGCCGTCGTCACCAACATGGACGCCGAGCATCTGGATCACTGGGGCACCGCCGAGGCCATGCTGGCGGGCTACGACCAGTTCGTCTCCAACATTCCATTCTACGGTTTCGCGGTGCTGTGCATCGACCATCCGGCGGTGCAGCAGATGATCCCGCGCCTGTCGGATCATCGCATCGTCACCTACGGCTTCTCGCCGCAGGCCGATGTGCGGGCGGACCGCATCAGCACCGATCGTTCCGGTGCCACGTTCGACGTCGTGGTCACTGACCGCGCGAACAAGCGGGAACGCAAGCTGGGACCGTTCCGCCTGCCGATGCTGGGCCAGCACAACGTGCAGAATGCACTGGCGGCGATCGCGGTGGGCGTCGAGATGGACATCGACGACGCCACGCTGCGCGGCGCGCTGCTGGCGTTCCGCGGCGTCAAGCGCCGCTTCACCAAGACCGGCGAGACCGGCGGCATCACCGTGATCGACGATTACGGCCATCACCCGGTGGAGATCGCCGCGGTGCTGAAGGCGGCACGCCAGGCCGGCGCGCGCGATGTGATCGCGGTGGTGCAGCCGCATCGCTATTCGCGCCTGAATTCGCTGTTCAACGAGTTCTGCACCTGCATGAACGACGCCGGCACGGTGATCGTTGCCGATGTGTATCCCGCCGGAGAGAGCCCGATCTCCGGCGTGCACCGCGACGCGCTGGTCGAGGGATTGCGCGCGCGCGGCCACCGCAGCGTGGTGCCGCTGCCCAGCCCTGGGCGCTTGGCCGAAATGGTGCACGCGATGGCCAAGTCCGGCGACTTCGTCGTCTGCCTCGGCGCCGGTTCGATCACGCAATGGGCCGCCACGCTGCCGGCCGAGTTGGCGGTGTTGCAGGCCAGCGCCGGACCGGCCGGTTCCGCTCGCCGTGCGCTAGGAAACGGGCGATGATGGCAGCCCCCATCAGCCAGGGTTTGATTGATACGCTGCCGCCGTTGCACGGGCGGGCGCAGGCGAACGCGCCATTGGCGCCGTTCACCTGGTTCCGCGCCGGCGGCGCCGCGGAGGTGCTGATCCGCCCGGCCGACCAGGCCGACCTTGCGCAATTCCTTGCAGCGCTGCCACGTGACCTGCCGATGCATGTGCTCGGTGCGTGCTCCAACCTGATCATCCGCGACGGCGGACTGCCTGGCATCACCGTCCGGTTGGCGCGCGGCTTCAACGCGGTCACCGTCGAGGCTGACGGCGTGGTGACCGGTGCCGCGGCGTTGGATGTCACGGTGGCGGAACATGCGGCCGCCGCCGGGTTGACCGGCGTTGAATTCCTGTCCGGCATTCCCGGAACGATCGGCGGCGCGGTGGCAATGAACGCCGGCGCCTACGGCGGCGACGTCGCCAGTGTGCTCGACTGGGCGGAGATCGTGTCGCGTGAAGGCAGCGCGCGGCGCATGAGCGCGGCCGATCTCGCTTTCGCCTATCGTCATGCGGGCCTGCCGGCGGGCGCGGTGGTCACGCGGGCCCGGCTGCGCGCCCGGCGCGGCGCGCCCGCGGCCATCGCGGCACGCATGGCGGAGATCCGGGCGGCGCGCGAGGCGTCGCAGCCGGTTCGCGCCCGCACCGGCGGGTCCACCTTCCGCAATCCGGCGCCCGGGGTCAGTTCGCTGAAGGCGTGGGAGCTGATCGACGCGGCCGGCTGTCGCGGACTGACGCGCGGCGGCGCGGTTGTTTCAGACAAACACTGCAACTTCCTGATCAATGCCGGCGGCGCAACGGCCGCCGATCTGGAAGGTCTGGGCGAGGAAGTCCGCCGGCGCGTGTTCGCCACGTCAGGTGTGTCGTTGGACTGGGAGATCCATCGCATCGGCGTCCCGGCGCGCGGCCCGGAGGTGGTGGCGTGAGCGGGATCCGTTTACCTCGCCCGGAAGCGGGAGAGGTATGCCCGCGGCGGAACGTCGCAGTGCTCTACGGTGGCTTCTCCGCCGAACGCGAGGTCAGCCTCTCCTCCGGCCTCCAGGTAATCGCCGCGCTGCGCAGCGCCGGCTTCAACGTCACCCCGATCGAGGTCGCCGACGACCTTGGCGCGGTCATCGCCGCCCTGGCTCCGCGCCCCGACGCGGTGTTCAACGCGCTGCACGGCCGCTTCGGCGAGGACGGCGCGATCCAGGGCGTGCTCGACTGGCTGGCGATCCCGTATACGCATTCCGGCGTCCGCGCTTCGGCCCTGGCAATGGACAAGCAAGCCGCCAAGGCGGTGTTCGCCGCGCACGGGTTGCCTGTCGCGCAAGGCCGCGTCGTGCCGGTCGACGAACTGGAAGACCGTGACCCGCTGCCGCTGCCCTACGTGATCAAGCCGGTCAACGAAGGTTCCTCGGTCGGCGTCGAGATCATCCGCAAGGGCGACAACCGCCGCGCCGAGGTAGCCCGCGCTTGGCGCTTCGGCGCCGCCGCGCTGGTCGAGGAATACATCCCCGGCCGCGAGCTGACCGTCGGCGTGATGGGCGAGCGCGCGCTCGCGGTCACCGAGATCCTCGCCGACGCCGGTGTCTTCTACGACTACGAGTCGAAATACGCTGATGGCGGCTCGCGTCATATCATTCCGGCTACGGTGCATCCGGGCGCCTACGCACACGCGCTCGACGTCGCATTGGCGGCGCATCGCGCGCTGGGCTGCCGCGGCGCGACACGCTGCGACTTCCGATACGACGACACCGCCGGCGAACCGGGCCGCCTGGTGCTGCTGGAGATCAACACGCAACCCGGGCTGACACCGACCTCGCTGTTGCCGGAACAGGCGGCGCATCTCGGCATCGATTTTCCCGCGCTGTGCGCCTGGATGGTGGAGCAGGCCGCATGCCGCGCGTGACCCGCCGCCCCAGCAATTCGGTCAACGACCGGCCGGCGCGACTGCGGTTGCTGCTGCGGCGCGGTTGGCGCCTGCTGCGTCCGGCCGGTTGGCTCGGTCTTGCCTGCGTGCTGCTGCTGGGTGGGGCTGTCGCGTTGCACATGTTGTCCCCGGGCGGGTCCCAGGGGGGCGGGGTGGGCGGCGCGACGGGCGGCTCGCTCAGTTCACTGCGCGAGCGTATCGGCAATGCCACCGCGGCGCTGGGGCTGCGCGTCAACGACATCATCATCCAGGGCCGCGCCAACACGCCGGAGCCGCTGCTGCGCGCCGCGCTCGGCATCTCCAAGGGCGATCCGATCCTGGGCTTCTCGCTCGAAGCCGCGCGCCAGAATGTCGAGAAACTGTCCTGGGTGGATCAGGCAACGATCGAGCGGCGGCTGCCCGACACCGTTGTGGTGCAGCTTGTCGAGCGGCGGCCGTTCGCGATCTGGCAGAACCAGGGCAGATTTTTGCTGATCGACCGCGACGGCCAGGTGGTGACCAACGAGGACGTCGCGCAGTTCCGGCAACTGCCGCTGGTGGTCGGCCCGGGCGCACCGGGTGCCGCGACGCCGTTGATCGATGCGATGATGAATCATCCCGACCTGATGGCGCGGCTGGTCGCCGCTGTGCGCGTGGCCGAGCGGCGCTGGAACCTGCAGCTTCGCGGCGGCATGAGCGTGATGCTGCCGGAGGGTCACGAGGCGGCGGCTATCGATCGGCTGATGACGCTGCAGCAGGACCATGCGCTGCTCGACCGCCCGCTGGAGGTGGTCGACCTGCGCCTGCCGGACCGGCTCGTGTTGCGCCCGCATATCGATCCGGCCGCCGATCCCACAACGAAGAAGCCGACATGAGCGGGACGCGCAAGGACATGGGCGGGGGGAATTCTCCCCCTCCCCTTGAGGGAGGGGGCTGGGGGGAGGGGTCGGTGCCAGGACCCGCACCGCAGCTTCCCGCGCACCAACCCCTCCCCCCAACCCCCTCCCGCAAGGGGAGGGGGAGTATTCCTCCCCCCCGGCCGCCGCCATGAATGACATGTCGCGCCGGCTGCTGCCGCCGAAAAGCGAGCCCGAGGAGCCCTCGCGCTCGCGCCACCACCGCGCGGGTCCGTTCGGCGTGCTGGATATCGGCACCACCAAGGTGGCCTGCCTGATCGGACGCACCGAAAGCGACGGATCCCTGCGCGTGCTCGGCTTCGGCTGGCAGCGCGGACGCGGCGTGCGCGCCGGCGGCATCGTCGATATCGAGGATGCCGAGCGCGCCATCCGCGCCGCGGTCGGCCAGGCCGAGGACATGGCCGACACCAGGCTGCGCGCCGTCACCGTGAACCTGTCCTGCGGCCAGCCCGACTCGCGGCTGTTCAACGTGCAGTGGCCGATCGGCAATGCCGCCGCCGGCGGGCGCGTCGTGGTCAACCAGGATATCCGCCGCGTAATGATCGAGGCGCGCGACCGCTCGGAATCCGAGGGCCGTGAAGTGCTCCACTCCCTGCCGCTGTCCTTCATGGTCGACACCACCGACCATGTTGCCGACCCGCGCGGGCTGTATTGCTCGACCCTGACGGCGCGGCTGCACATCGTCGATGCGGCGTCCTCGGCGCTGCGCACGCTGGGCGCCTGCATCGCGCGTTGCGACCTGGACATCGCCGAGGTGGTCTCCGCGCCGATGGCGGCCGGCCTCGCCACGCTGGTGGAAGACGAGCGCGACATGGGGGCCACCGTCATCGACATGGGCGGCGGCACCACCGGCGTCGCGGTGTTCGCCGAGGGCCAGTTGCTGCACACCGCGCAACTGCCGATCGGCGGCATGCACATCACCAGCGACCTGGCGCGCGAACTGGTCACCACCGTGGCGCACGCGGAACGAATGAAGACGCTGCACGGCAACGCGCAGTCCTGCGCCGACGACGAGCGCGAGTTCCTGACCGTGCCGCTGGTCGGCGAGGACGAGCACCAGTTCGCCAAGGTGCCGCGCAGCATGGTGGTGAACGTCGTCCGCCCGCGCGTCGAGGAGATCTTCCAATTGGTGCACGACCGGCTCGAATCCGCCGGCCTGATGCGCGCAATGGGCGCACGCATCGTGCTGACCGGCGGGGCCTGCCAGCTTGCCGGTGTGCGCGAGATGGCGGCGCACATGCTGAACAAGCCGGTGCGACTCGGCCGGCCATTCGCGCTGCGCGGGCTGCCCGACAGTGCCTCGGGTCCGGCCTTCGCCACCGCGGCGGGCCTGCTGGCCTGGGCCGCCGGGGCCGGCCGCACACTGCAAGACATCGATCTCGATCCGGACACGCCGACGGGACCGTTCCGCCGGCTCATCAGATACCTGAAGGAGCGCTTCTGATGCCGCAGGTTCCTCATCACTGCGCGCGCGATCCTAGTCGCTGCGCGTGCTGGCCCCATCGCCGCGCGCTCCGGCCAAACCACTCCGCGCGAGAATGCCAAATAAAATCTCCGGCATCGCACAACGACCACTTCACCGAATCGAAGCTCTTGGGGGAGAAGACCGCATGACCCTGAATCTCACCGTGGTGCAACCCACGCACACCGACTTCACGCCCCGCATCACCGTCATCGGTGTCGGCGGCGGTGGAACCAACGCGGTCGACAACATGATCGCCGGCAACCTGCAGGGCGTGGAGTTCATTGTCGCCAACACCGACGCGCAGCAACTGATGCACAGCCGGGCGGATCGGCGCATCCAGCTTGGCCCGCACATCACGCAGGGCCTCGGCGCCGGCGCCAAGCCGGAGATCGGCCGTGCCGCCGCGGAAGAAGCGGCGGACGAACTGATGCGCCAACTCGACGGCGCGCACATGCTGTTCATCACCGCCGGCATGGGCGGCGGCACCGGCACCGGCGCGGCACCCGTGATCGCGCGCATGGCCAAGGAGCGCGGCATCCTGACGGTCGGCGTGGTGACGCGGCCGTTCGACTTCGAGGGCAAGCGCCGCCAGCGCGCCGCCGAGACCGGCATCGAGGAGTTGCAGCACTACGTCGACACGCTGATCGTCATTCCGAACCAGAACCTGTTCCGCATGGCAACCGAGCGCACCACCTGGCGCGATGCGTTCAAGATGGCCGACCAGGTGCTGTACATGGGCGTCCGCGGCGTCACCGACCTGATGATGGCGCCCGGCCTGGTCAACCTGGACTTCGCCGATATCCGCACGGTGATGGCCGCGATGGGCAAGGCGATGATGGGCACCGGCGAGGCGGAAGGCGACAACCGCGCCATCCGCGCCGCCGAGGCGGCGATCAACAATCCGCTGCTCGAAGACACCTCGATGTCCGGCGCGCGCGGCCTGCTGATCAACATCACCGGCGGCGACGACCTGACGCTGTACGAGGTCGACCAGGCGGCGAACCGCATCCGCGAGGAAGTGGACGACGAGGCCGAAATCATCTTCGGCTCGGCGATCGACGAGTTGTTGCAGGGCAAGATCCGTGTCTCGGTGGTCGCCACCGGCATCGACACGCAGCCGGGGCAGCAGGTGCAGACGCCGCGGCTGAAGGTGGTTGGCGGCGAGGACCACATGCTCATCCCGCCGATGCAGCGTGAGGCCGGATACCTGCCCGCCGGCGCGGCCCAGGCGGGGTACGGCCAAGCCGGATATGCCCAAACCGGTCATGCCCAGGCTGGCTTCGCATCGACGACGGCGCCGATCGCGCAGTTGCGCGCCACTGCCTCGGAGCAGTTTGCGGCGGACCCGATGGATCCCGGCGCGTCGGCGGACCCGGCGCAGGATCCGCTGGTGGGGCATGACGCCGCCCCGCAGCGCGTCGAGCCGACCCTGGCGCCGATGACCGAACAGGCGCCCCGCCAGCACGCCGCTCCATCACATGGCATGTCCGCGCCGCTTGCCACGCCGTCAGCTTCCTCGCAGTCGCCGAACGCGCCACCGCGCACCGCGCGCGGCCAGCCCAGCGGTCTGTTCGCGCCAGCGCAGCACGCCGCCCCAGCCAGCCGCGCGCCGACCTCGCACGTGCCGAGCACCGAGATCGCGCGCTCGCTGTTTGGCCGGGTCACTGGTGTGTTCGGCTTCCGCCAGGCCGCGGAGCCCGATACCCAGGAGTTGCCGCCCGCCCCGGTGGCGCATGAGCCGCCCGCCGGCGAGCAGATGCGTCCCACCGTCCGGCAGACCACCGCGGAGGACATCGGGATCGGCATTCCGAAGTTCCTGCTGCGCCAGACCTCGGGTGCGACGGCGCCACCGCGGCGGTAGCGGCCGCCTGGCTCCTGGTTTGCCCGCTGCTTCGCAACCGAATTGTTGCAAGAACAAAGAGTTATACGGAAATACTCAGCAACAATCATTGACTGGTCAGGGGTGGCAAGGGCTGCGTAGGTTGTCCTCGGTCGCGAGTTGGTTTCGGATGCGGCCGTAGGCTGCGGGAGAAGCGACGCGATGGATGGTATGCAGCACGCTTTGTCCCCCCAGGGGACCGCCGTGGGGAATCCCAAGGGAAATCCCAGCGCGGTCCCGGCTGGAATGGCATCATTCCGGATTGCCTCCCAGAGCACGCTGAACACTTCGATCGACTGCGTCGGAATCGGCCTGCACGGCGGGCGCCGCGTGAAGATGGCGCTGCATCCCGCGGCACCCAACCACGGCATCGTGTTTCGCCGCACCGATCTCAGCCCAGCCGGTTCGGGCCCAGCCAGTCCGGGCCACAACATCCCGGCCCGCTTCGACCTGGTCGTCGACACCAGGCTCGCCACCGTCCTTGCCGATCCCGCCGACCCGACGGTCCGGGTCGGCACCGTCGAGCACGTGATGGCCGCGCTCACCGGTTGCGGCATCGACAACGCGCTGATCGAGGTCGACGGCCCGGAGGTTCCGGTGCTCGACGGCTCGGCCGCCCATCTCGTGTTCCTGATCGATTGCGCCGGAACCGCTATCCAGGACGCACCGCGTCGCGCCATACAGGTGTTGCGTGCGGTCCGTGTGAGCGACGGCGATGCCTTCGCCGAACTCGGCCCAGCGCGCCCGACCCACGACGGCCTGGACCTGGCGATGTCAATCGAGTTCGCCGCGGCGGCCATCGGCCACCAGGCGCTGTCGCTGCGTCTCACCCCCGACAGCTTCCGTCAGGAACTGTCGCGCGCGCGAACCTTCGCCCTGGCCGAGGACATCGACCGGTTGCGCGCTGCCGGCATGGCACGCGGCGGCAGCCTGGAAAACGCGGTCGTCGTGGACGCGGCGCGGGTGCTCAACCCGGGTGGCCTGCGGATGCACGACGAATTCGTGCGCCACAAGCTGCTGGACGCAGTGGGCGATCTGGCGCTGGCAGGCGCCCCGCTGGCCGCCAGCTTCACCGCGCACCGTTCCGGCCACGGGCTGAACAACCGGCTGCTGCGTGCCCTGCTGGCCGATGCATCGGCTTGGCGCATGGTCACCGACGTGCCGGTCCGGGTAGCGGCCTGACCGCTTCGACCTTCCTCGCCTCGCCCGCTCTTCGCGGGGTCGGCGAGCGGAGCGACGAGGGTGAGGGCGCCACCCGCACTCGGCGGGTTGGCGAAACGCAAATACACGCGGATCTGCGAGACGGGATATCGAAATTGCGTCCGCATCGCCCAATCGTGCCTGCTACGTCGCCCCGCGCCACTTCGCGTCCGGCGCCCGCATGCTATAAACAGCGCCCATGACATTGCCCGCTCTCCCCGCCACCGACCGCCGCATAACAGGGCACCCCACTCCGGGCCGCCTGCTCCGGCGTCTCGCGCTCGGCACGATCCTGCTGCTGCCGCTGCTCGGCGCCTGCGGTTCCAGCAACGAAGACGATGACGCGAAGGCCAAAGGCCCGCCGCAGCCGGTCGAAACCCTCTACAACAACGGCATCGATGCGCTGAACGCCAGGCGCTATTCCTCGGCGATCGACCAGTTCAACCTGGTCGAGCAGAACTATCCGTTCTCCACCTGGGCGCCGAGCGCCCAGCTTATGGCCGGCTACGCCCAGTACCTGCAGAACCACTACACGGAAGCGCTCACCGCGCTAAACCGCTACATCCAATTGCATCCCGCGAGTCGCGACATCGCCTACGCCTATTACCTGCGGGCGCTGTGCTATTACGAACAGATCGTCGATATCTCGCGCGACCAAAAGGGCACGGCGGACGCGATGACGGCGCTGCAGGAGGTGGTGACCCGCTTCCCCGGCACCACCTACGCGCGTGACGCGAAACTGAAGATCGACCTGTGCAACGACCACCTCGCCGGCAAGGAGATGGAAATCGGCCGCTGGTATGAAGACCAGCACATGTATACCTCCGCGATCGGCCGGTTCCAGCGTGTGGTGGACAACTACCAGACCACCAACCAGGTGCCGGAGGCGCTGCATCGGCTGGTCGAAATCTACCTGATCCTCGGCTTGAAGGACGAGGCGAAGCGGACCGCCGCGGTGCTGGGCTTCAACTATCCCGGCAATCGCTGGTACGCCGATACCTACGACCAGTTGCACGACGTCGGCCTGGTGCAAGGCGCGCCGATACCCAGCGATGTGGGCAGCGGCGAGAACTTCTTCTCGCGCACCTGGCATCGGATATTCTGATACCGGAACCGGACCGGTCGGCATGCTGACCGCGCTGTCGATTCGCGATGTGGTGCTGATCGAGCGGCTGGACCTTAGTTTCGGCCCCGGCCTGACCGTGCTGACCGGCGAGACCGGCGCCGGAAAATCCATTCTGTTGGACAGTCTGGGCCTGGCCCTCGGCGCGCGGGCCGAGGCTGGGCTGGTGCGCGCCGGCGTCGAGCAGGCCAGCGTGACCGCGTGTTTCGCCCCGCCGGCCGGGCATCCGATCGCCGCCCTGCTGGCCGACCAGGGGTTGGACGCTGAAGACGAGATCGTGTTGCGGCGCGTGCTGAGCCGCGATGGCCGGTCGCGCGCATTCCTCAACGACCAGCCGGTGGGCGTGGCGCTGCTGCGCCGTGCCGGCGCCATGCTGGTCGAGGTGCAAGGCCAGCACGAACAGATGGGCCTGGCCGATCCGGCAAGCCACGGCGCGCTGCTCGACGCGTTCGGCGTCGCCCCGGCACTGCGCCAGGCCGCGGCGGCAACATGGCGCGAGTGGCGTGCGGCCCTGGCTGCGCTGGCGGCGGCGCGCGAACAGATCGAGGCGGCAAAACGCGATGAGGAATGGTTGCGCCACGCGGTGGACGAACTCGCCCGACTGGCCCCGATGGCCGACGAGGAGGACCGCCTGGCGTCCGAGCGTCAGCGCCTGCAGCAGGGCGAACGGCGGGCCGAGGCGATCGCCGCCGCGCTGGCCGAACTGACGCCGGCGTCCGGCGGGCGTGACCGGCGCGGTGCCGGCCCGGCCGCCGCGCTGCGTGCCGCCGCGCGTACGTTGCAACGATTGATCGTTCCGGGCCAGAACGAAGCCGACAATCCGGCCGCCGCCGCCACCGCCGCACTGGAACGGGCAGAGGAAGCGCTCGCCGAGGCCGAAACGTTGCTGACCCGGCTGGCGGCGGAGGCGGACGCCGATCCGCGCCTGCTGGAACGCGCGGAGGAGCGGCTGTTCGCACTGCGTGCCGCCGCGCGCAAGCACGCCGTGACGGTGAACGAGCTGCCCTCGCTGCTCGACACGCTGGCGGCTCGCTTGGCGGCGCTGGAAACCGGTGCCGCGGAGGTTACGGAGTTGGAGCGGACCTGCGCTGCCGCCCGCGCCGCCTACATCGACGCCGCCACGTCGCTGACCGCTTCCCGGCGCGCCGCCGCGCTGCGGCTGGATCGCGCGGTAGCCAAGGAACTGCCGCCGCTGCGGTTGGACAAGGCACGCTTCCACGCCGAAGTGGTCGGGCTGGCGGAGCCCGAATGGGGTGCGCTCGGGGCCGACCAGGTGCGTTTCCTGATCGCCACCAACCCGGGGCAGGAGCCGGGGCCACTGGCGCGCATCGCCTCCGGCGGCGAGTTGTCGCGGCTGATGCTGGCCCTGAAGGTCGTGCTGCACATCGGCTCGATCGTGCCGACCCTGGTGTTCGACGAGGTCGATTCCGGCGTCGGCGGCGCCACCGCGGCGGCGGTGGGCGAGCGGTTGTCGCGCGTCGCGGCGCAGGTCCAGGTCCTGGTGGTGACCCATTCGCCCCAGGTCGCGGCGCGCGGCGCGGCGCATCTGCGCGTCGCCAAGGCCACCGCGCGCGGGCGTGCGGCAACGTCCGTGGATACGCTGGACGGCGCGCAGCGGCGCGAGGAGATCGCGCGCATGCTGGCCGGCGAGACGGTAACGGCCGCCGCGCGGGCGGCTGCCGACGATCTGCTGGGGGCCCCTGCATGAGTGTGCCTGCATGAGTGTAGTGACATGAGCGCTGCCGAGGCGGCGGTCGAAACACTGGACCCGGCGCAGGCCGCGGCGGAACTCGCGCGACTGGCCCATGAGATCGCGCATCACGACCGGCAGTACCACACGCTGGATGCGCCGGAGATCAGCGATGCCGACTACGATGCGTTGCGCCGGCGGAACAGCGCGATCGAAGCGCGGTTTCCCGATCTGGTGCGCGCGGATTCGCCGTCACGCCGCGTTGGTGGCGCGCCGGAGACCGGCTTCGCCAAGCTGCGCCACCTGGTGCCGATGCTGTCACTGGACAACGCGTTCGACGCCGAGGAATTCGCCGAGTTCTGTGCCCGCGCCCGCCGCTTCCTGGGGCTGGCCAAAGATGCGCCGCTGGCCTGCGTCGGCGAACCGAAGATCGACGGCCTGTCGATCAACCTGACCTACGAGAACGGGCGGTTCGTCCGCGGCGCCACCCGCGGCGACGGCACCGAGGGCGAGGACGTCACCGCGAACCTGCGCACGATCAAGTCGATCCCGGCTCGGTTGCGCGGCAAGGCGCCGGCGCTGATCGAGATCCGCGGCGAAGTGTTCATGACCAAGGCGGATTTCCTGGCGCTGAATGAGGCGCAGGCGAAGGCGGAACAGCGGCTGTTCGCCAATCCGCGCAACGCCGCCGCCGGCAGCCTGCGCCAGCTCGACCCGGCGATCACCGCCAGCCGGCCGCTGTCGCTGTTCGCCTACGCGATGGGCGAGGCGAGCGAGCCGGTCGCCGATACGCATTGGGGTTATCTGGGTCGGCTGGGCGAGTGGGGCTTCTCGGTCAATCCGCTGTCGAAGCAGTTGCCGGGTGAGGAAGCTGCCGCCGCGTTCCAGCAGACGATGGCAGTGGAACGATCCGGTCTCGGCTACGATATCGACGGCGTGGTCTACAAGATCGACGACCTGGCGTTGCAGCGGCGGTTGGGCTTCGTCGGCCGCGCGCCGCGCTGGGCGATCGCCTGGAAATTCCCCGCCGAGCAGGCGATGACGGTGCTGCGCGGCATCGATATCCAGGTCGGCCGCACCGGCGCGCTGACGCCGGTCGCGCGGCTGGAACCGGTGAATGTCGGCGGCGTGCTGGTGCAGAACGCCACGCTGCACAACGAGGATGAGATCGCCCGCAAGGACGTTCATATCGGCGACACGGTCGTGATTCAGCGCGCCGGCGACGTGATCCCGCAGATCGTGTCGGTGGTGATCGAGCGCCGTCCGAAGGGGGCGAAGGCTTACAAGTTCCCCGAAACCTGCCCCGTCTGTGGCAGCAACGCGGTGCGGCCACCGGGCGAGGCAGTGCGCCGCTGCACCGGCGGGCTGATCTGTGCCGCGCAGCGGGTGGAACGGCTGATCCATTTCGTTTCGCGCCCGGCATTCGACATCGACGGGCTGGGCGAAAAGACGATCCGCGAGTTCTACGATGAGGGCTGGCTGCAAAGTCCCGCCGACCTGTTCAAGCTGCCGGCGCGTGAAGCCGAGATCGCGGCGCGCGAGGGATGGGGCGCGGTCTCGGCGCGCAACCTGTCGCGCGCGATCGAGGCAAGGCGAACCATTCCGCTGGCGCGCATCATCTACGCGCTGGGCATCCGCCGCATCGGCGAGGCGAATGCCCGTTTGTTGGCGCGGCACTACGGCAGCTTCGCCAACTGGCGCGCGCAGATGCTGGCAGCCACCACCGTCGGATCGGAGGAACGCCAGGCGCTGGGCAGCATCCTGGGCATTGGCGCGGCGATCGCCGAGGAACTCGCGGACTTCTTCGCCGAGCCGCGCAATGTGGAGACGCTCGACGAACTGGCGCGCGAACTGACCATCGAGGACGTGGCTCGCGCGGAAACCGCGGACAGCGAACTGGCCGGCAAGACGATCGTGTTTACCGGCTCGCTGGAGACGATGACGCGCCCCGAAGCTAAAGCACGTGCCGAGGCCATGGGCGCAAAAGTGACCGACAGCGTCTCGAAGAAAACGGATTTCGTGGTGCTGGGCGCCGATGCTGGATCGAAAGCCCGCCGTGCCGCCGAGTTGGGCGTGCGCACGCTGACCGAGGCCGAATGGCGCGAGCTGGCGGGGTTGGGTTGAAATACCAGTGGACGAAGGTATCGACGTACGCTGCACCACCCCCGTCATGGCCGGGCTTGGTCCGGCCACCCACGACTTCCTTGCTGGCGACAGCAAAGTCGTGGATGGCTCCGCCGGAGCCTGTCCTCGGGCGGCCCTTCGGGCCGACCCGGGGGCGGGCCATGACGTGTTGCCGCGTCGGTGGGTCAGTCCTTTCGCCAACTGGTATAGAACCGTAACAAAAAGAGCGCACCATGGCACGACGCGAGGACACCAAACGGATCGGCCTGCTGGCGCCATCCTCCAGCACGACGCAGGAGATCGAGTACCGCCACATCCTGCCGACCAACATCACGCTGCACACCGCGCGGCTGGTGCTGCGCACCGTCGACCCGAACGCCACGATCAGCATCGTGGAAGAGATCGAGCAGGAAAGCCGCAAGTTGGCCGATGCGGACGTAGACGTGATCGTGCTGGCGGCAACGGCGCCGTCATCGCGCAAGGGCCTCGGTTACGACCAGGAACTGATCAACCGCATCAGCAATGCCTCCGGCAAGCCCGCCACCACCGCATCAACCGCGATGATGCAGGCGCTGGAAGTGCTCGGCGCGCGCAAGATCGTCATCGCCGCGCCATGGAGCGACGAGGTCAACCGCATCGCCGCCGCGTTCATCGAGGCCAGCGGCGTGCGCGTGCTGGCGCATCGCGCGCTGGGCCATATCGCCAACCTGGACATCGGCCTGCTCGATGAAACAACAGCCTACGATCTGGCCTGCGCGGTCGATCAGCCCGACGCCGACGCGGTGATGCTGGCCTGTGGCAACTGGCGCACGCAGGGGGTCGTTGACCGCCTGGAGTCCGCGCTCGGCAAGCCGGTGGTGACAACCAACCAAGTCACGCTGTGGGGCGCGCTGCGGACGATCGGCCACACCGCTCCGGTGCCTGGCTGGGGAAAACTGTTGCGCACACGGCTGTAAAATAAGGCACGTTCGGGCTGCAAGGAACCGCGCACACCTCTCCCGCGCTTGCGGGCTTGGGCCGCGAAGAGCGGACCAAGGTCGAGGCGCGAAGCAACGAGGGTGAAGGTCGTGCCGCGCGCACCAGCGTCCGCAGCGCCCCGTCAGGTACATCACCGCCCTTAGCGGAGCCACCTTCGCAGCCTCGCCCTGTGGAAAGGCCGAGATCTCCGGGTCGGGCACCGAACCCCACATGCACACGGCGTAGCGCTCGAACGGGAACTGGCGCGGCCGATACGTCGCCTCCTGTTCCGGCAGGATATGCTTCACACCACACGAATACTCATAAATCATCCCGTCAGGCCCGCGGAAATACAGCATCACCGCCGTGGACAGCGGATGCCGGCCGGGGCCAAGCAGGATTTTGACGCCCTTCTCGCGCAGAAAATACCATGCGCGCATGACGTCATCCACGTCCTCGACCTGGTGGTTGATGTGCTGCACGCCGCCATGCGAGGCGGGGAACAGCGCCAGCGAATGGTGTGCGGTGTCGATGCGCAGCAGTGCCGCGTCACCGATCCAGTCGGACACTCGCGCGTTGCACAGCTTCGTCCAGAATTTCTCGTCGCGCGGCGCGTCCATCGTATACAGTCCGATATGGCTGAAATGCGTGACGCCCGCGTCGCGGCCGGGGAAGTAGCGCACGCCGGCGTGGTATGGCTTGGCAACGAACTCGATCCGGTTGCCGCTCGGATCGTGCGAGGCGATAAACGCCTTGACACGCCGCTGCTCACATTCCTCGCGCGTGCCGAAATGCACCGGATGGCCGGCGCGTTCCAGCTCCGCGCCCACCGCGTCGAGGTCCGATGGGTCGTGCAGGTCGAAGCCGATAGCCTGGTCGGCCGGATCGCCCTCGAAATAGACCAGTGTGTGGTCGCGCGTATCACCGCGCACCGTGACCTTGTCGCTGCGGAAATACGCCGCCTTGCCCTCGCGTGCGACAAGTTGCAGGCCGACGATGTCGGTTGTGAAGCGCACCGCGCTGTCAAGGTCGGGCGTGCCGACGCGGACGTAGCGGATGTCGTGCAGGTTGACCATGGATGCAGCCCTCCGCGAAAAACGTGAAAATGTTAGCGCCGAACCGCGCTTCTGGCGAGGGCGGCGGTCCAGTGCGTCGCACGCCGCCGTCGAGCAAACCGCGAGGCAACATTGTCCGGCGAAAGTGCGACCCTGCGGAAGTCACCAGACCGTCTTGACACCGTAATCATCGAACAGACGGTCATTGGTAATGATCTCCAGACCGTGCCGCATCGCCTGCGCGATCAGCATGCGGTCCATCGGGTCCTTGTGGATCGGCGGCAGGCCATTCGCCCGCTCTGCGTCGGACCAGGACAGCGGCAGCGGCCGAAAGCCCTGTCGTTGCAGAAGCCCGGCCAACCCGCCTTCCCCCCAGTCGGACGGAAGCTTGCCGAGCGCCGCCTTGCGGGTGATCTCCCACACCGTGACCGCGGAGACGGCGACATCGCCCTCGCGCATCACTTGCTGCACCATCCGGCTCATTGGGCCGGCGGCGTAGAAGACGATCAGCGCGCAGGCGTCGGCCAGGTAGCGGCCGGTCACACCGGCCAGCCTTCCGCCGCCAGTTCCTCGTCGGTCAGCGGGGCGAAGACCGATGGATCGAACGCGAAATCACGCCATGCCGGCAGCGTGCGCAGCAGGCCCGGCTGGCGGCGCGGCGTGGGCTCGATGCGCGTAAGTTGGGCGATCGGCTTGCCGTTGCGCGCGATGACGACCTGTTCGCCTTCCTCAACCTCGGCGAGCAGGGCGGAGAGGGTGGTCTTGGCTTCGTGAATGTTGACGGTCTTCATGAAAGTCTATCTAGCTTAGTCCAGTAACTTAGTCCACCAAAATCTTCCCGGCACCGCTGCCCGTCGAGCCCGCCGGCACCACCATATCACCCGATCGAAGCTGCCGCCGGCATCGAGAAAAACGCCTGCGCCGTGTGCCAGAACGCCGCACGGTTGCGGCACGTCCCAAGCGCATGTGCCGCGTTCGCGATAATGGCGAACTGCCGATCGCCATTGGGCAACTGGCGGAAGAAATCCCACAGATCCTCATTCGTCGCGATACCGTCATATTCGCCGCGCGCGATGCAGACCGGCGCCGTAATCTTCGTCGGATCCACCACCGGCAGGTGCGCGGTCATGTCGAGATAGGTGCCGGTGGGCACGCTATCGCCATACACCAACTCGGCGTTCGCCAGCGCCGGCGCCACCGCGGGATCGGTGGTGCCGGGCTTGTCGCGCGTGAAAATGCTCTCGATCATCGCCCGGTCACGCGGACGGCGATTGTGCGACTGGTAGTACGCAAGCTGCTCGGCGCGCTTGCCGAGCGTCGGCGAACCCTTGCCGGTATAGGTCAACGCGCTCAGCACCAACCGATCGATGTGCTGCGGCGCCGCCATCGCGAACGCCCCGGCCCGTAGCGCGCCAGACGATTCGCCCAAGAAATGACACCGTGCCTGGCCGGTCTCGTGCGCGATCACCGCCATCGCCGCGGTCAGGTCCGCGACGCCGCTGGCGATGTCGGAATTGCCGTCCGTGCGATCGGATTTGCCGTAGCCCTCGTGATCCATCGTCCACACGTCATAACCCTGCCGGGCGAACACGTTCATCGTCGAGTATTCGCCGTGCCCCGGCACGTTCAGATCCCAACTCGCCAACGCCGCGATCGAGGAGCCGTGCACCAGGAACAGCACCGGCACCGGCTTCGCCCCGGGCCGAGGCGCGCCGACGCGCTTACGATACATCGCCAGCTTGATCGTTGCGGACCCGCGGGTTTTCTCCACCCAGTAGTCGTGGCGCCAGATCGCCGCTTCCTCGGCCACCGCCTGCGTGCCCGCCACAGCGGCGAATGAAGCCCCGACACCGGCCAGCGCGGATCGACGCGATACGGTGGCGGTTTGGTTATGCAACAGCGGCATGTGGTGTCCTCCCTCTGGATTCCACGTTGTTCGGCCTGGGCATTGGTGGGTCCGAGTCCGTCACGAATCGGCGGGCTCGGCGGGCAGCAAACTTGAGCTGGATGGAATACGCGATCGGGCAGCCATCCCAGAGAAATATGCACAGCCCATGGTCGGTCGCAACGTCTGATGCCGCCGAAGTCCCTGTTGCCGGCTTGCGCGCCGGTGCGACGTTCCGCCTGATAGCGGCACCGCATCCGCACCCAAGGACCCGACATGCGCATCCTGCCATTGCTCGCCGGCCTGCTCGCCCTGACCGCCATGGCCACGCCCGTCAGGGCGCAACTCCGCATCGGCATTCAGGACGATCCGGACATCCTGGACCCAACCTTCTCGCGCACCTATGTCGGCACCGTCGTGATGACGGCGCTGTGCGACAAACTGTTCGATTTCGATGCGAACCTGAACATCGTGCCGGTACTGGCGACCTCGTATGAATGGGCCGACACAAAGACGCTGCTGATCCACCTGCGCCCGGGCGTAACGTTCCAGGACAACGAGAAGTTCGATGCCGCCGCGGTTGCCTACACGCTGCAACGCCATCTGACCGAAACCGGCAGCTTCCGCCGCAGCGAGATCAGCGCGATGGACCACGCCGAACCGGTCGACGACCTGACCGTTCGCGTGGTGATGAAGCAGCCGTTCTCGCCCTTCGTTGCCATCCTGACCGACCGCGCCGGCATGATGCTGCCGCCGCGCGCCACACGGGACGGCGGCAAGGATTTCGGCCTGCACCCGGTCTGCGCCGGGCCGTTCCGCTTCGTCGATCGCGTGGCGCAGGACCACATCACGCTCGAGCGCTTCCCCGGCTATTGGAACGCGGCGCGCATCCACTACGACCGGGTGACCTACCGGATCATTCCCGACAGCAGCGTCCGCCTGGCGAACCTGCAGGCTGGGGCGTTGGATGTCGCCAACATCGCACCGCTCGACGCCGACAGCGTGAAGCGCGACACAAGCCTGAACCTGATAACGGTGCAAAGCCTGGGCTACGGCGCGCTGACCATCAATACCGGCGCCTTCCCAAAAGCCGAGACCCCGCTTGGCCGCGATCCGCGCGTGCGCCGTGCGTTCGAGCTGTCGATCGATCGCGCCGCGCTGAGCCAGGTGGTGTTCGCCGGGATGTACACGCCGAACGCGCAGGCGACCTCGGCGCTTAGCCCGCTCTACGACCCCTCGATCAAACCGCCCGCGCGCGACGTGGCAAAAGCGCGGGCGCTGCTGAAGGAAGCCGGGGTCGCCACACCGCTGGTTGTGCCGCTGACGATCACCAACACGCCCCAGGGCGTGCAGGCCGCCGAGGTGATCCAGTCGATGGCAGCCGAGGCCGGATTCGCCGTCCAGGTCAACGCGATGGAATTCGGCGCCGGCCTCGCCGCGGTGCGTCGCGGCGACTTCGCGGTGACGCTGGGCGGCTGGTCGGGATTGCTCGACACCGACAGCAACGCCTGGAGTTTCCTGCACAGCGACGGCGCGCTGAACATGGCGCGCTACGGCAATGCGACGGTAGATGCCAGGCTGGATGCCGCGCGCGCAACGAGTGACCTTGCCGCCAGGCGCGAGCTTTACGCGGCGGTGTGGCGGCAGGTGAACCAGGACCTGCCGCTGATCTATCTCTGGACGCCGCGGAACATCGCCGGCGTCAGCAACAAGGTTGCCGGGTTTACGCTCCTGGCGGACGGCCTGTATCGGTTACAGGACGTCCGCCCAGCCCCGTAACTATCCTATGCCGTAACTATCCTATGGCGTAACTATCTCGTGCCGTCTCTGTCTTGCGCCGCTTCTACCGCGCCTCGGTCCAGCTTTCGGAGAACGCCAGCGCGCAGGTGCTGAATGGCCGACCTTCCCGCTGCGTGGCGAACGGGCGGCCCGTGGCCTGGACGCCATTGCGGGTCAGCCGCGCGCCGAGCGCGGGAATCAGGATCGTGCAAACGCCATAGGGACGGCCAGGCGTCGCATTTGGCTGTGTATGGATCAGCAGCGGCTCGCCGATGTCGTACCAGGTGAGCTCGATTTCCTCGTCATGCGTCACCAGGCTTTCGGTCCAGAAATCCCGCACGTCGCCGGAGCGGCTGAACTCCGCGTCGATCACCGGGATGCTCTGATCGGCGGTATCGGGATTGAGCATCCCCTGGACGGTGGCTTGCAGCCAACGCGCCATCGCGATGTTGTCCGAGTAGATGCGCCACTGATCCTGGGTGAGTTCGCTTTTCATATACAGCACATGGCCGGGGCCGGCCGGGCCGAGGATGATGCGCCAGAAGCTGGCGTTGGTGGTCGCAGTGCCGCCGTCGGTTTCGCTCAGGCGGATGAACGGGTTTTCCCCCGTCAGGACGACGTGATTGGGGTCAGCGGACATGTTGCGTGCCTCCCTGGCGTTCAGCTCAGGTCCCCATTTTAGGGCATGCCGGGCGAGGCGGCTATGGCAGGTCAGTGAAACCCATACCAGTAGCCCTGGTAACTGACCGTTCAGCCGGCGTCGGGCTACTGGTATGAGTCTCGGTTTGGCGCGGCCGCCCGTTGATTCCCCTGGGCAACCCCGCGCGCGATACCGGGCGCCCGAAATGCTGGAAGAGTCAGCATTTCGGGCGCCCGGTATCACACCATCGGCTGGACGGTACGATCACAGCCAACCCGTCAACGCACAGCGCCGACAGACTTCCAGTGACCAGCCGCACCGCGGTGTCGTCGGGATTCGTTACACGCGCCGCACACGGGCCGCGGCGACCCGAGTGTCTCCGCTGTCAGCTGAAGACCGAACGGCCGGCGGGTGCCGGCGCCAATGCGGTCAAAGATGCACGAAATCGGTATTGGTCAACGCGACGTTCCCCACCAGCTCGATCTTCATGTTGGCGGAGGTCAGAGCCTCGGCCTTGCCGCCAGTGTTCACGTAGACGAACGTATCGCCGCCACTGGTCTGCCACCCGATCGAATGGCCGGCGATATTCGTCGCGGACGATGAGAGCGCGGCGACCGACTTGAACGCGGTACCCAGGCTGGTCAGGTTGATCAGGTCCATCGACGCATGAAAGTTGGTGATGATGTCCATGGCCGACTTTGTCGAGTTGCTTGCGGCGGCGTACTCATAATCGTTCACGCCGCTGCCGCCGGTCATGATCTTGGCACCTGGGCCGGCATCGAAATACAATTCGCCGGTCATTCCGGCTCCGTTGATCGTATCATTTCCACCTAGCCCGTAGATGAATGTCGGGGCGGCCGGCGCGATTCCAGATATCGATGCAAGGTTCACGGTATCGCTGCCGCCGCTGCCCACCACCACGTTCACAGGCACAGCCGGGGAGGAAGATCCGGACATCGTGTCGGTCGTCGTTACCGTCAGGGCATAGAGCTTGCCGTTGGCTGCGCCGACCGCATTGGTGGCCGAAAGCGTTGCGACATTGCTCGATGTGGACAGGGAGAATGCTGCGGCACCGGAGCCGCCGAGCTTGTAGCTGTAGCTGTCCGAGGAAAGCCCGCCCATCTGCGCGAATTTGGCCAGGGCGGAGCCTTTCACCAATCCGCTGCTCCCCTCGGCGCTCGCCAGGGACGCCAAGATGGGGGACACCGACACGCCAGTTGGCGTCGAATTCGGCGGGGGCGGCGGAGGCGGCGGGGGCGGAGGGGACGTCCCGCCACTTCCCGCAGCGTTCCAACCGATCGCGTCTATCTCCGTCAGGTCATTCGTGGTGACCGCGTTGATCGCCCCGGAGGTCGCATACGCATCGAACGAGTTGTTGCTCACCGACGAAGCCCAATCGCCGGCGTCGCCCCCGGACAACGTGTTGAACTGGCCCAGGTTGGTAACGCCGCCGTTCACCGAAAAATATCCGGCCGTGGAGGCGGAGAAATCGCGCGTGCCGGGGGCCGAATAATGCAGCAGGTCCAGCAGGGAGTAGCTGTTCGCAAGGCCACCGAGCGTTTCGCCCGTCAACATCTGCCGGCCCATGACCTCGGTGATTTCATGCACCACCGTGCCGAAGAAATCATAGGTGCCGGATGCCACAGTGCCGGTGGTGGCAGTGTCGCCATAGGTGAACAGCGATGAGGTTCCGAACCCGACATATCCGTCGAGTGACGTGTTGCTGGCGACCAGGCCCAGCGCCTTGGCCTGGGCCGACGTGACCCAGTCGTTGCCGCCGCTGACCGGGTTGGTCGCGGGAAGCGAGGCAACAACGCTCGCATCCGTCGCGTCCGTGGCGTCGGCTTTCACGGCGCCGAGGAGGCTCGCATAGCTCGTGGACGTAAGGTAAGTCAGACTCTCCCCAAGGTCGCCGCTGCCCAGGCCACCGCCGTCGATCTCATTGTAGCCCACGTCGATCGTGATGGTGACCGGGTCGACGAACTGGGTCTCCAGATAGTTCACGGCGGTGAGGACATCGCTGGTGAACCCGGCCGGTGCGGACGAGACGCTTGAATCCCAGTTGATGGCGATCGTGAACGGTGTCGGGGACGCCGGCTCGGCCGGCAAACTGGTTGATGTCGCGGTTCCCGTGCCTGACGTGCCGCCCGCTGTCGGCTGGTTGTGACCCTTCGCATCCGATGAAATGCCAAGCGGGGAAACGTCCCGCGGGCTGTCCCCGACGAGAACCAGCCCCCCGGACGCATGGGTGTTGGGCGGCGGGACTGGCATGCTGTCTCAGCCAGGAGGCAGTCCCACGGCCAGGACATCGCCACCCGGCCAGGGGGAGTAACTCAGGTCACCAGGGAGTTTGTGAGCATGTCTATCGGCGTGTCGCATCGTTCAATCCTGATCTTGACCTGTTGTCCCCCACCTCGTCGCCGTGCTCGCGGCCGGGCAGGGAATCGCGCCGTACGCCATAAGGCCCTGCGGTGGGGCTGTCGAGACACACCGCGTCCTGAAAGACACACCCCGGCACCGTATTCGCGCAAACCTTTCAGCTTGGTTAGCAACCAGAAAAACGGCGCGGCGTAGGGGTTGCACGGCCCGATGTGAACGAAAGGAGCACCGGCGCGCGGGCAAATCTATCTCGTTCGGACACGCACGAAATGCCGACTCACGCAATGCGATGTCGTGACGGTGAACCAGGATGTTTGGAAGGTGCGACAACGTCCGTCACCGACGGCAATCGCGCAGATGCCACATCTTGCTCTGAACTCAGACCAACCGGTGAAACGCGTGGCGCATCGCCTGCGCCACAAAAATTGGAAGATTGGTGCCAAATACTACCGGCGAAAGTGATCTTCCTGCCGGCACCATGACCGAATGGGTGGGGGAACGGCTACAAAAGCAACCCGCGACGGTACCCCGCCGTCATGGTCTCTCCTCAATCAACTCAGCGGAGACCAGGACGGCATTGATTGAAACGTCTGCCCGATACGGCAACCTTGGACGGGAATTAAACCGGCGGCCCGCATGTTTCTGAAAGGACTTCGTCCAAAGCAATTTCCGCCACGCGGAACCGGAGAAGGCTGCGTCGAGCGCCGCGCCCGCACGCGATCCTCACCCCCGGTCCGCGAGCGCCCCGGTTCTCACAGAATTGCCCAGCACATTGGAAGCCCGCCCGTCCGGAATCAGCGCACCGAGACAAATTCACGAGGTCTAGAGATCCCTGGCAGGCTGGGTTTTGACGCGGAGCGGCGCGCGATCCCGGCAAGGATCGGGCGCCTGCGGCACAACGGTCGATCTATGGATCAGCCCCGACGTTGCCGCTGACGCCAGCGCGCCACGCCAAGGCCAGTCAGCGCCGAGCCCAGCAGCAGCATGCTGGCTGGTTCCGGTGTGTCTTGGCGGGTGGTGCCGCAACCGGCGGTGCATACCACGGAGCCCGTTTCGCTGAACGAACTATAGCTTGCGGTCTGGAATTTCCCAATGAAATCCGAGAAATCCAGCGGCGGAACGGCCGTGCTGCCGAAATCGACCGTCACGGAAAAGTTGCCGGTGGTGGTCGGATCACCGTGCGTACCGGTGTGGGTCGGGTCTTCCAGGCCGCCATTGCCGCCGCCATTACAGTTCGAACCACCGTAGAGGCAAACGCTAACGGTAGACGACTCGAGGTTCGTGTTGGTCGTTGCGGCAAAGACCGAACCGTTATCTGTCGCTGCCGATGATGCCGGCGACGTATCCCACCCGAGCGAGGTGAAGCGAAGGTCTCCGGTATACGTGCCGCTGGTCGTGTTGGTCACGTCCATCTGGAACGTCACCGAGTTGGTACCGAAGACGAAGTGGGAGAAATCGGCCGTCGCTGACGCCGTGACTCCCAGAGCCGGCGAACTGGTAAAGTCAACCGTGAAAGCCGATGTCGCGGTGATCGACTCGGCCTTGGCGGGCACCGCCAATGCGGCCGCCACAACGGCAATGGCTCCGAGTTTGACCGCCGTGGCACGAAGGATCCTTGGAACCCCGGCGACGGCTGTTACGGCGATCGAGGGCGTCGTTGGCATGTCAAGTACTTCCTAGCTGAAACCTAACTGCAACCGTGCAACCCCCGTGCCAGTTTCAAACATGCAAGCAAATCAATGAGTTATAAGAAACGTTATCCCTGCGTTAAATTCTCGTGTAAAGTTTTCCGACGCGTTAATCTAGCACCAAGCACCTGTAAATCTCCCAGAAGGCCGGGTAACCGCCCTCGCAGACTACGCGATTCGACAGCAGCGTGCTGCTGGTCACTAAAAAGAGACGAGAAAAAAATAAAAGAGAGAATCATCAAAAATACTAAAATTGCGCTGATTTCTGTCAAAACAGCAGAGGCAACTCCCTTCACAGGGCAGCAAAATCGATGCAGCCGACATCCCTACGCGCCCCGTGGCCGAACAGTGAAAGAATTGTGTAAGATTTTCCGACACTCCCCATGGATGTCGCCGCCCGCGGCGGTGGCGAAGTTGGCTGCCGGGGCTCGCCGCAGGGCTCTTCGGGCAGGTTGTGGCCCCTTCCGCACGGTTTGGAATCGCCCTCGCCGGGCGTCTCGCCAACGGTCAGACGGAGACATCGGTAATGTGGCGTGAACTTGAAATGGCTAGCTCGCCAGGTACTTCGACCGTGGGGACCAAGATCGTTTTCGTACGGTCCGGTGCCCCCCAAGCTGCTCGTCGGACGACAGCCCCCAGCGTCAGCTCCCGCCACGCACCCCGGCTTAAGGGTGAGGCCAATCTCCCCGGGGTATGGAAGAGAATGTCACTATCAATGACACCGGCGCCCCGGTGACAGCCGGATCCCAATGCGCAAACCGCGCCACGTTGCTATCCCGCCGGCGGCACCCTGGCCTCGGCCAGCGCCGCGGCTTGCCGTTCCGCCAGCGCCGCCGCATCGAAATCCGCGATCAGCCCGTGGAACAGCCGGGACCAGTTCAACTCCGCCTTCAACCGCAGGAACACCCCACCCAGCCCGATCGCGGAGCGGTCCATCAACACGAACTCCCGCGGCGGCTTCACCCCGCCGGTGCGCTTCAGCCCCGCATGCACCTGCTCGGCCACCGCGCGGCCAAACATCGGATCGTCGGTTTCCTGGATCCGCCGCACCCTATCCTCGCATAGCGGCTCGTAAAGAATTCGTTTCGACATTGCCAACCCGCACCTCAAACCGACGTTCTCCGTCCTCGCGGCTCCTTATGAAGGTGGAATCCACGGTGACCGTGATCGCCGGCGCCGCTGCCGGAGGCCTGATCGCGGCACGGTCAGCAAGCGCCGCGCCAGCCTTCAGGGTATGGCGGCGCAAGGTCCTGGGGTCGATGCCGGCGTCGACCGGAAACATGTGCTCCAGCAGATCAGCGCTCACCCGGTACGTCATCAGAGCGGACAGGTGTGCCCGGAGCCGGTCCAGTTCCGGTGTCGAGCGGCAATGCGACGGCCAATTGATGCCTGTCTCGATGCGGCCGCACGCGGCACAGCGAAACCGAGGCAGCCTCAATGTCACCTGTCCGAACAGCGTCGCGACCGCGTGGTCACGATAATCTTTCACCCGGCAAATCCCATCGCGGCAGGGGCAAACCGGCCGCCGGACCGCGTGCTCCCTCGCCTGCGCGGTGGAGATCTCGCGCTGAACCCGCGCGAGCAGCTGTTTCGCTTCCGTGAGGGTCAATCCCAGATTGGCGATATCGCCGAGGTCATCAGGCTTGCTGATCTCCATGATGTCCACGCAGGGACCCTCGTCCCCGGCTGCCGCCAACTTCAAAATCCACTCCACGCCCCACCCCCGGTCCAAGAACAGGAGCGAAAATATCCGGCACGCATTGGCACCCCCAGTTTTGCACCAGTCCTTTGACCGACCTCAGCATTCGCCAGATCCAGGCCAGGATCGCAGGCCAGGTAAGCCGCGGGATCGTCGGTGAGATCACCAAACGCGCCCGCTCCGCACCTCATCCGGCTTGTGAGTGATTTTCGGGCGTATCCTCAACCAACCTCATCAGGTCCGCCTGGCCCGTCAGTGGGCGCCCGACGCCACCGCCTGAATTGACCAGCGCCGGCGGGGGCCATCCCGGCGGAGCTGGTTTTGTCCAGGGTCAGCGAGCGTCCAGGTGCCCGCGACGGGTAGGTTTCAGGCTGTGCGGCGACGATACAACAGTGCGAGTCCCAGGAGGCCGATGCCTAAGAGGGCAATCGTCGACGGTTCCGGAACAGACTGGCCCAGGATAGTGGCAGCACCAATGATATTAATTTGGCCGCCGTTGGGGTCGGTGTAAAGCCCGTCGACCAGGGGACCATAACCCAACAGGAAAGCCGCGATACCTTCCAGGTTCAAAGTCCCAACGGTCTTATTGCCCGGCGCGTCGAAGAGGGAGTCGAGGTAGAGGGCTTCACTGCCGCTCGTCCAGCCTGATGGCGTCGCGTTGGAGTACCTGATCCACCAACTCCACGTAGCCGGCACCTATGCTCAGACTGTCCAAGGCAAAGTTGTCGGTATAGCCGGCAAGGATATTCCCTTCATTAACACCGCCGACCTCCAACGTCGTCGGAGCCGCGAGTGTCCCATTGGTTATGGCCAGGGTCGGCCCCATGATAAGGTTCGGACCAAGGCCAGCGACGCCGCCAGTGTTCCACGCATTGACATTGTCGGTTTGCTGGAACGAAAAATTACCCAGCAGCGCCAGCGCATTGTGGACTGCCCCAGTAGTCAGCACGGACCCTTGGTGCATGGTGAAGTTATTGGCCGCGATAGCCGGCGTGATACTGTTGGTGTTTTGCACATTCAGAGTTGCTCCGCTCTGGATCGTATAATCGGCTACCTTGCCATTTGAGCCATTGGCGACCAAGCTGCCGTTCAAGGTGTTGGTGCCGGACGCCACGTTAAACGTGCCGGTACCGGTTTGTATCTGAGCGCCGCCGCCGGTCGTGTTGATGGTGGCGCCATCAAGCTGGACCACCGCGCCGCCGGGATTAAGGACACTGCGGCTGGGAAGCTCCCGGACGGACTGAAATTGATCTTGCCCTTCAGGTCCAGAACATCGCTGACCCCGCCTGCGGTACCCAAGCCGGCGCTTGCGACGGTAATACCCCCGCCCTGCGTGCCGTCGACAGTCAACTTCCCGCCGTTCGCGACAACGCCGCCAGTGACAATCGCGGGTCCGGAAAGTGTGCCAAAGCCGTTGACTTGGCCAGCGATGGAAAAGTTGGGATCGTTGGCGGTGTTCGTGATCGAGCCGCCGGCCAGGATATTTTGCATAAAGCCATTCAGCTTGCTGCCGCCGATGTCGTTCACCGTGCCACCAGCGCCGATGTTGAAGAACGCCGGCACATTGGTCGCCCAGGAATTAACCAACGAGAAATTGGACAAGTTGACGGTGGTGCCGGTCACCTTGAACTGCTGGTAGTTCGTGTTGTTGACAGCCCCCACGACAGTGCTCGCCGCACCCGTAAAGCTGAGCTGGCCATAGTAGTTATTGCCGCCTGCGGAACCAGCGTTGAGGTTGGTCGAAACACCGCTCAGGGTGGGCGTGGTCAGGGTGACGCCTTGAAAGTTGAAGTCACCATGATTTGAGATCGCAAACGAATTGCTTGTCAGGTTGTTCTGGCCGATGAGAGTGATCGCCGTGCCGGGCGTGCCATTGACGAACGGAGAGAAGCCGCCGAAGGCATTCCCATTAGTGGCGGTGGCGGAGAAACTGGTCCCGCTGACCTGCGATGAGATGGTGCCGTAGCCACTGATGGTGCCGGTGGCGCTCAAGGTGCCAGAGCCGGTGATGGAACCGCCGTCCAGGGTGACCGCGTGGGTACCCATGGTCAGCGTATCGCCAAGGTTGATGTTCAACACATTAGCGGTGCCGGGCGCAACGCCCGTGCCAACGGTCAGACTGCCGATGTTGGTCCCGCTCGTCGCGTTCAAGCTGACGTTACTGTTCAGCTGAACCGGATTGTTGGCAAGATTGCTGATCGTAACGGCGGAAGTGGTAGTCGGCGCCCCGGCGGACCAGTTACCAGGGGTCTCCCAAGCGTTTGACGTGGCGCCTGACCAAGCGTCGGGATTAGCCGCCTGAGCCGAGAACGGCAGCAATGCCCCGATGGCCGTCACGATCGCAAGTTGTTGGCGAAAGGTCATGATACCGCGCCCGAACCGTGCCGACCTGTTATTACTCATCACTTAAGCCCCCCTTGTAGTTCCGGTCGGGTAGTCGCAACACAGCCACCGTCCTCACGGCGATGTGATTGTATGCAGCATGCGTGCCAGTCTCAAATCTGCATACAAATCAATGAGTTCAAAGAAACGCGATCTCTGCGTTAAATCTGCGTGTAACATTCTCCGGCGCTGAATTTTGCACTAGGCACCCGTAAATCTTCCAGAAGGTCGGCTAGCCGGCTCAGATGGCCGGATTGTCGCCATCGCAGACCATGCGATCTGCCAGCAACGCGCGGCAGGACACCAAAAAAGAGACATAGAAAAACAAAAGAACAAAAATCTGCGCGAATCCCAGCATTACGCCGGTTTCCGTCGAAACAGCGGAGGCAACTTCCCTCACAACGCCAGCAAAATCGATGCGGCCGATGTTCCGACGCGCCCCGTGGCCGTACGGCGTAAGAATTGCGTAAGGTTTTCCGACATTCGCCATGGATGTCGCCGCCGGTGGCGGTGGCGAAATTGGCTGCCGGAACTCGCCGCATGGCTCTTCGGGCAAGCCGTGGCCCCTTCCACAAGGTTTGGGATCGCCATCTCCGGGCGTCTCGCTAACGGCCAGACGGAGACATCGGTAATCTGGCGTGAACTTGAAATGGCGAGCGGCCGGCACTTCGACCGTGGGGACCAAGATCGTTTTCATCCGGTCCGGTGTTCCCCAAATTGCTCGTCGAACGACAGCCCACGCCAGGGATCCCGGTTTAAGGGTATGGATGCGAGTGTCACTATAAATAACACCGGCGCCCCGGTGACGGCTAGGTCCCAATGCGTAAAACCGCTCCTCGTCGCTAAGCCGCCGGCGGCACCCGGGCCTCGGCCAGCGCCGCGGCTTGCCGTTCCGCCAGCGCCGCCGCATCGAAATCCGCGATCAGACCGTGGAACAGCCGGCTCCAGTTCAGCTCGGCCTTCAGCCGCAGGAACACCCCACCCAGCCCGATCGCCGAGCGGTCCATCAACACGAACTCGCGCGGCGGCTTGACCCCGCCGGTGCGCTTCAGCCCCGCATGCACCTGCTCGGCCACCGCGCGGCCAAACATCGGATCGTCGGTTTCCTGGATCCGCCGCACCCGATCCTCGCACAGCGGCTCGTAAAGAAACCGCGCCCACAGGTTCAGCGCCGCCATCTTCTCCTTCGACAGATCGGTGAAGCCCCAGGTCGTATAGGCGTGGTGCGCCTTGGCCTCGTCGTCGTCGCGCACGGCCTCGAACAGATCGATCACGCCCCGCACGAATTTTGCGCCGAACACGCGGATCGCGCCGAAATCCAGCAGGTTGACGCTGCCGTCCGGCCGCACCTGGTAGTTGCCCATGTGCGGATCGCCGTGGATCACGCCGTAACGATAGAACGGCACGTACCACGCATGGAACAATGCCTCGGCGATACGGTTGCGTTCCTCCTGCGGCGGGTCCTCGGCCAGCCGGTGCATCAGCGGCCGCCCATCCAGCCAGGTCATCGTCAGCAGCCGCCGCGTGCACAGCCCTTCGACCGGGGTCGGCACATGCACGTCGGGCTGCTTGGCCAACATCAACCGATACAGCCGCATCTGCGCGGCCTCGCGCTCGTAGTCCAGCTCCTCGCGCAGGCGCTCGGTCAGCTCCTTGTAGATTTCCTCGTGCTGGATGGCGTTGTCCATGCGGTGATAGATCGCCATCGCCAGGCGAAGCTGGCGCAGGTCGGCTTCCACCGTGCTGGGCATATCCGGATATTGCAGCTTGCAGGCGACCAGCGATCCATCGTGCAGTGTCGCGCGATGCACCTGCCCCAGGCTCGCCGCCGCCGCGGCCTCATGGCTGAAGCTGGCGAACCGGCTTTCCCACCCCGGCCCCAACTCGCTCGCCATGCGTCGGCGCACGAACGCCCAGCCCATCGCGGGCGCGTTAGCCTGCAACTGCGACAGTTCGTCGGCATACTCCGCCGGCAGCGCGTCCGGCACCGAGGACAGGAATTGTGCGACCTTCATCAGCGGACCCTTCAGCCCGCCGAGGATCGCCCGCAAATCTTCCGCGTGCGCCGCGCGGTCGGTCTTGATGCCGAACACCCGCGCCCCGGCAAAGCGTGCCGCGATGCCCCCCACGGCGCCGGAGGTCCGCGCCATCCGCCGCAGTTCGCCGAATAAAGTCGATTCATCAGACATACCGCACCACTACTACTCCCCCTCCCCTTGAGGGAGGGGGTCGGGGGGAGGGGTTACGCACGCACATTGCCCGATTGCAACGAGCTCTTCCGGTCTGCGCATCGATTGACCCTGATCGAAGCCCGACGCCGCGCGGTCCGACCACCGCACCCACATCGCCGGCGGCAAGGATGCCGGATGCATCACGGCGCCAGCAACCGAATATCCTTGAGCGGCGGAGGCTGCGGAATGCCGGCAAGATACGCTTGCATGTCCCGCACATCCTGGTCGCCGAGCACCTTCTCGACGTAGGGCGGCATAAGGTCGACCGGCTGGCGGATGTACTGCGCGATCGCCTCGGCGGGAAGCGGGTCGGGCCCGAGCTTGGGCCCGGCGCCGCCCTGCCCGACGGTGCCGTGGCATTCATAGCAGCCGTCCGCCATGAACAAATGCCGGCCGCGTACGGCATCGCCGGCGGCCTGTTGCGCCACGCCGGCGCTGGTCAATGCGGCCAGGCTGAAGGCAGTGAGACCGATTACAGATGCGCGCATGCAATCGTCCCCCTTCAGCGCGGCTGGCATACAAGATCGATCAGCGCGGGCTCGCCGCCTTTGACCACGTCGATGGCCCGCCGCAGGGTCGGCCCCAGGTCGTTCGGATCGGTCACCGGACCGGCAGCCCACATGCCCATGCTTTGCGCCAGCTTCGCATAGTCGATCGCGGGGCCGTCGATGACGGTGCCGATGCTGGCTCGATCGATCCCGCGGGCGCGGCGATCGGCCATGCGTTGGACGTGCATCAACTCCTGATGGTAGGCGCGGTTGTTGTGCATCACGGTCAGCAGCGGGATCTTGTGATGCACCGCGGTCCATAGCGCACCGGGACAGCACATCAACTCGCCATCGCCTTGGATGTTGACGACGAAGCGCCCATGCGCCCGATGCGCCAGAGCCGTGCCGACCGCGGCGGGCGCGCTGTAGCCGACGCCGTAACCGCCGGCGCCGCCGATGAACTGATAGACCTTCTCCGTCTTCCAGAGTTTTTGCGGCCAGAAGCTTTGGAATAGCGACTCGCCGCCTGCCAGCGCCCAATCGAGGTCCTTGATCTGCTGCCATAGCTCGGCACACAGGCGGGCAACACTGACCGGACTGGCGTCCCAGCCATAGGTGGCGCTGGTCAAAATCACGTTCCGCGATTGCTTGAATGCGTCGCGCATCTTCTCGCCGCGGCCGCCAATGGCGGATTGGCGGTCAGCCGGCAACGCGCGCCGCACCGCCTCCAGCAGGGTGGGAAGGCTCGTCTCGCCGTCGCCGATGATGTCGATATCCACTGGCTGGTAGCGCTGGAAATCCTGGAAGTTGGCATGCAGCGGGACGGACGTCGTACCGATGCCGATGAGATTGGTGCCGGGTTTCGACAGATGAACCTCGTCGCGATGGATCAGGTCGCGCAGGTCGTTCACCGTGCCCCAGAAATCGACCACCTCGACGCCGAGGATCACGTCCGCCCGCCCGACCAGCGCGCGGGCGCGGGCAGTCTGATTGAGGTGATGCTGGTTCGGCATGTTCATGCGGCTGTACTTGTTCACCACCGGGGCCTGCAACGCCTCGGCCAGCGCAACCAGCGTGTCCACGCCCGCCTGGGTGCGGCTGTAGCGGTCCACGATGATCACCGGGTTTTCCGCACTCACCAGCAGCCGCGCCGCCTCAGTCAGCGCGGCGGGATCGCCCGCCGGGGCACGCGGGATCGAGAGACGCGGAACCCCCGTGGGGCCGCCCATCGGTTGTTCCGCAATCGGCAGTTCCTGCAACTCGGAATCCGCCATGATCAGCACCGGCGCGGCGGGTGGCGTCACGGCAATTGCGTAGGCGCGGACCAGCGACTCGGAAAAATGCTCGAGCGAGGCGGGCTGGTCGTCGAACTTGACGAAATCCCGCACGATCGCCGCGTTGTCCTGCGCCGCGTGCGTCCACTCGACACCGGGGCGGCGCTTCGTCGCGTCCATGCCGTTGCCGGCAAGCATGACAACCGGCAACCGATCGCACCAGGCGTTGTAGATCGCCATCGAGGCGTGCTGAAGCCCGACCGGGCCGTGCAGCAACGTGGCGATTGGCTTGCCCTCGACCTTTGCGTAGCCGTGCGCCATGGCCACCGAAATCTCTTCATGCAGGCATGTCAGCAGCTCCGGCTTGCGGTTGCCGCCGTAGTTGATGATCGACTCGTGCAGACCGCGGAACGTCGAGCCGGGCATCGCCGCGATGTAGTCGATGTCGAGGCTCTTGATGACGTCCACCATGAAGTCGGAGCCGGAACGTCCTTCTGTCACTTGTGCTTCGCGTGGTGGTTGGGATTCGGCTGCGGCGACCGCGGCTGGGGGGATGCCGGCGCTGGGTTTTGGGGCTGCGGCCTGGGCGGCGGCCTTGCCCGGCAACGACGCCAGGGACGCCGCGCTTCCCACGGCGACGGTGGACAGGAATCCGCGCCGTCTCATGTCCGTCGTGTCGCGTGGCATTGTTTGTCCCCTCGGCGGTCGGTGCTGGGTCACGTTGCGTGCCCGGAGCTGTCATGTGCGCTGAGGCTGGCTGTCATTTGTCGCGGCGGCAAGGAGTGCTCGGAGCACTACTCCCCCTCCCCTTGAGGGAGGGGGTTGGGGGGAGGGGTCGAGCGCGCAAATTGCTGGATTGCTGTAAGAACGCCCTCGATGTTGCTCAGGACCTCGCGGTTCGAGAAGTGCAACAGTCGGATTCCTCGGCGAGTCATCCATGCATCGCGTCGTTCATCGGTCTGCGAATCAATGTGCGATACGCCGTCCACTTCGACGACCAGTCTCGCGGACGAGCAGTAGAAATCCGCAATGAACGGACCCAGCGGCATCTGTCGCCGAAACTTTAGGCCGCGAAGCTGGTGATTGCGAAGACCCGTCCAGAGCTTTCGTTCCGCTGGCGTTGCATCGCGACGCATCCCGCGGGCACGGTCGAGGGGCAAGGACGGAGTTTGTGCCGACCCCTCCCCCCAACCCCCTCCCTCAAGGGGAGGGGGAGTAGTAGCAGCGTCTTCGCTCACCCCTCCGCTTCCAGCTCATCGATAAACCCAGCGATTACATCCAACCCTTTCCGCCAGAACGCCGGCTCCGACGCATCCAGCCCGAACGGCGCCAACAACTCCTTGTGCCGCTTCGTCCCCCCCGCCCGCAGCATGTCCAAATACTTCGCCTGAAAACCCGCATGCCCCGACTGGAACACCGAGTACAGCGCGTTCACCAGGCAATCACCAAACGCATACGCATACACATAAAACGGTGAATGGATGAAATGCGGAATATACGCCCAGAACACGTCATACTCCGGCGAGAACTCGAACACCGGACCCAAACTCTCGGTCTGGATCTCCCGCCAGATCGCGCCAATGCGATCGGCCATGATCTCGCCCGATCGCCGCTCGTCGTGCAGCCGCGTCTCGAACAGATAGAACGCGGTCTGCCGCACCACCGTGTTCAGCATGTCCTCGACCTTGGCCGCGAGCATGATCCGCCGCCGCCGCTTGTCGGTCTCCGCGTCCAGCATGGCGCGGAAGGTCAGCATCTCGCCGAACACGCTGGCGGTCTCGGCCAGCGTCAACGGCGTTCCAGACATCAGGTAGCCCTGCGCGCCCGCCAGTATCTGATGCACGCCATGGCCCAGCTCGTGCGCCAGGGTCATCACGTCGCGTGCCCGTCCGTGATAGTTCAGCAGCAGATAGGGATGCGCGCTCGGCACCGTCGGATGCGCGAAGGCGCCACCCGATTTGCCGGGCGCCAGTTTCGCGTCGATCCAGGGCGCCTCGAAGAAGCGCTTGCCGATTGCCGCCAGCTCCGGGCTGAACGCCCCATACGCGCCCAGCACCCGCGTCCGCGCCGCATCCCATGGGATAAGCTGGTCGTCGTCCTCCGGCAGCGGCGCGTTGCGGTCCCAGTGCTGCAACTTCTGCAGTCCCAGCCACTTTGGCTTCATCGCGTAGTAGCGATGCGACAGCCTGGGAAAGTCGGTTGTGACGGCGGAGACAAGCGCGTCCACCACCTCGTCTTCCACCATGTTGGCGCGGTTCCGGTAGCTGCCGGGCCGTGGATAGTGCCGCCAGGTGTCGACGATCTCCTTGTCCTTGGCCAAGGTGTTGGTGATCAGCGCGAACAGTTTCACCTGGGCGCCGAACGCCGCGCCGATCGCCTTGCCGGCCGCCTCGCGCACTGCCCGGTCGCGGTCCGACAGCTTGTTGAGCGCCGCGCTGACCGTCAGCGCCTCTTCGCCCCCTGGCCCGCCGACCGGCTCGCCCAGGGGAACCGACCCGCCCAGCGGAATACGCATCCCGGCGATCGTTTCGTCGAACAGCCGGCTCCACGCCGAGTGCCCGGTCACCTCCTTCTCGTGCAGCAGTTTTTCCACCTCATCGGAGAGCTGGTGCGGGCGGAACACCCGCAGATCGCGCAGCCAGGGCCACCAGTGTGCCAGCGCCGGATCGGCGAGCTTGGCCTGCAGCGCCGCTTCGTCCAGCCGGTTCAGCTCCAGGGTGAAGAACAGCAGGCGACTGCTGATGGTGGTCACCCGCTCGGTGACGGTCTGGTAGAATTTTCCCACCGCTGCGTCGGTGGAATCGCCGGCGAACAGCAACTGGGCGTAGGAGGCCAGCCGGCCAAGGATTTCATCGATCCGCTCGTATTCGCCGATGGCAGCGGCCAGCGCGGCGCCCGGCAGATCGGCCAGCTTGCCGGCATGCATGGTCTCGAATGCTGTCGCGGCGGCCTCGGCGGCGCCGAAATCGGCGCGCACCGCGTCGCTGTCCTGCCCCGGATACAGGTCCGACAGGTCCCAGGCGGGCAAGCCATCGTCCGGCACCGAGGCGGTGGCGGCGCTGGCGGAGAAAACATGGGAAAAAGTCTGCCGCATCACGTGGCTGGTCCTCCGGCTAACTGGGGATAGGCCCGGCGGACTGCCCCGGGCGGCTACACTGGTCGCGCTGCATGTAAGCATGTAGGGACGCCTGGCAAAGAGCCGCCTTCCGCGCCGAGGAAACGTGCAGACCTATCCGACATGGCCCAACCTCGCGGCGATGATGTTCGCGCGTGCCCGGGAATGGCCGGACAAGCCGATGCTGCGCGCGCATCGCGGCGGGACCTGGCATAGCATCACGTGGACAGAATTCGCCCGACAGGCCGCCTCGGCCGCGCGGCACCTGCGCGCCGCCGGCGTCGCGCCCGGCGACCGCGTCGTGATCGTCGCCGAAAGCCGGCCCGAGTACCCGATCGCCGAGACCGCACTGATGGCGATCCGCGCCGTTCCGGTGCCGGCCTATGTCACTAACACCGTCGACGACCACGCGCATATCCTGCGCGACAGTGCCGCACGCGCGGCGATCGTCGCCTCCGCCCAACTCGCCGGCAGGCTGCGCGAGGCGGGCGCGCGCGCCGGCGGACTGGACCTGCTGGTGGTGATGGACGGCGCGCCGGAAGCCGCGGGCGGCACCACGCGGCTGATCCCCTGGACCGAGCTGATCGCTGACACCGCCCCTGCGGACGACATCGCGGCCGATGCGGCGGCCATCGCGCCGACCGAGCTGGCCTGCCTGATCTACACCTCCGGCACCGGCGGCGCGCCCAAGGGGGTGATGCTGCCGCACCGCGCCATCCTGTCGAATTGCCGCGGCGCGTTCGAACTGGTCCGCCCGCTGCGGCTGAAGGACGAGGTGTATCTCTCCTACCTGCCGATCTCGCACAGCTATGAGCACACCGTTGGCCAGCTCTTCCTGCCCTCGATCGGCACTGAGATCGTCTATGCGCGCGGCGTGGAACACCTGGCGGCCGACATGTTGACGGTGCGCCCCACCATCCTGACCGCGGTGCCGCGCGTGCTGGAGGTGATCCGCGCCCGCGTGCTGGGCCAGGTCGCGCGCGAGAAGCGCTGGCGGCAGGCATTGTTCAACCGCGCGCTGGCGATCGGCCTGAAGCGTGTCGATCACGCGCCTCTGTCGTTCATCGAGGACCTGCTGGACTGGCCGCTGGACCGGCTGGTCCGCGCCAAGATACGTGCCCGCTTCGGCGGAAGGCTGATCGCCGCGATGTCCGGCGGCGCGCGATTGGAACCCGAGGTCGGGCGATTCTACCTGGCGCTCGGCATCCGCATCATGCAGGGCTACGGCCAGACCGAGGCCGGACCGGTGGTCAGCGCCAACCCGCCGAATGCGATCCGGATCGAAACGGTTGGCCCGCCGCTGCAAGGCGTCGAGATCCGCATCGCGGAGGACGGCGAGATCCTGGTGCGCGGCGACCTGCTGATGCACGGCTACTGGGGCCGGCCGGAGGATACTTTCGCGGCAATCCGGGACGGCTGGCTGCATACCGGCGATATCGGCGAACAAGACCCAGATGGCTATCTGCGGATCACCGATCGCAAGAAGGACATGATCGTGCTGTCGGGTGGCGAGAACGTTTCGCCGGCGCGAATCGAAACCATGCTGATGGCCGAGCCCGAGATCGCCCAGGCGGTCATCGCCGGCGAGGGCCGCACCGGGCTGAGCGCGCTTGTGGTGCCGGCGGAAGGCCACGACACGATCACCGTGGCGCTCGCGGTGTCACGGGCGAACCTGCGGCTTTCGATCACGGAACGAATTCGCAAGCACGCCGTCGTGGAACCGTTCACGCTGGAGAACGGCCTGCTGACGCCCACGCAGAAGATCCGGCGGCTGCTGGTGTTGCGTGCGCACGCGGATTTGGTGGCGACACTGCACTGATCCCACCGCCTCGTTGATTTCGATGTGTCGTGCGCCGGGGGGTGTTTCCGGGTCGTGTGTTACCCGGTCGCGTATTCCCCGGTCGCGTGTTCCCCGGGGGGCGCGGCGCCAACGCGGCGGCATCCGCGCGTGACCAACACACGAATGTATGCAATCCGGCACAGCACAATTTCCTCTCGCGTCGCCGTGCTAAGATATGTTAAACGGAGCGCGGGGAAGCGCTTTCGCGCCCCCCGGCTCCGGTGAGCAGGCTAACGGCGGCGTGCGATTGTCACTCGCACCCGCCACCTGCCCCACCGGATTAGCCAGCGAATGCGAATGCGCATCCTTGGTCCTCCGATGACCCCCGGCCGTATTACCGGGAGCGGATTGGGTGTGGGCGTTAATCATTGACGCATGGTTACCGCCGCCGCGTCTTCCGATCCGGAGCCGCCTGCACGCGAATGTATGTAGGCCTGCACGCCACAATTTCTTCTCGCGCCGTCGGACGGACATGTGCTAAGCGGAGCGCGGGGGACGCTCTCGGGCGCCCCCCGGCTCCGGTGGGCAGGCTAACGGCGGCGTGCGATCGTTACTCGCACCCGCCACCTGCCCCACCGGATTAGCCACCGAATGCGAACGCGCATCCCTTGGTCCTCCGATGACCCCAGCCACATTAGCGGGAGCGAGACGGGTGTGGGCGTTAATCGTTGACACATGGTTACCGGTGCGCGGCTTTGGATCGGAGCACCAAACTCCTGACGTCAGCGCAGATGGCAGGCCACCAGCCTGCCGTCCTCCATCGACCTTAGCGCCGGCGTCTCTTCCCGACAGCGCGCAACCGCATAGGGGCAGCGCGGATGGAACGCACAGCCTGACGGAGGGTTCATCGGGCTCGGCACCTCACCCTCGATGATCGGCCGCGTCTTGCGCGCGCGTGGATCGGGCAACGGCGCGGCAGCGATCAGCGCCTCGGAATAGGGATGCTGCGGCGATGCAAACAGCTCATCACGTGTCGCCAGCTCAACGATCCGGCCCAGATACATCACGGCAATGCGATGCCCGATATGCTCGACCACACCCAGATCGTGCGAGATGAACAGATAAGCCAGGCCGAATTCCTCCTGCAGGTTCGCCATCAGGTTCAGCACCTGTGCCTGCACCGAAACATCCAGCGCGGACACCGGCTCATCGGCGATGATCAGCGCCGGGCGCAGACTTAGCGCGCGGGCAATACCCAGCCGCTGGCGCTGCCCACCGGAGAACTCGAACGGCATCCGCGTCAGCACATCGCCGCGCAGCCCGACCCGCTCGAGCAATTCCACGGCGCGGTCGCGGCGGGTCGCCGCATCGAGGTGCTGGAAATTCTCAATCGGCTCGGTAACGATCTGTTCCGCCGACAGTCGCGGGTTTAGCGAGGAGTATGGGTCCTGGAACACCATCTGCACGCGCTGGCGGAAGCCACGCATCGCCTCTGGTGTCAGTGTGGTGACGTCGTGCCCCTCGATCACGATGCGCCCACCGCTCGGCTCGATCAGCCGCAGGATCAGTTTGGCGAGCGTGGACTTGCCGCAGCCGGACTCGCCGACGACGCACAGGGTTTCACCGGCGGCGACCTCGAACGAGACGCCGTCGACCGCGTGAACCTCGGCGACCGTGCGTCGCAGGAAGCCGCGCTGGACTGGGAAGCGTTTTGACAGGTCGTGGACTGCAAGGACGGGGACGGTGGTCATGTTCGGTGGTATATCGCAATATTCTCCCCCTCCCCTTGAGGGAGGGGGTTGGGGGGAGGGGGTGGTGCCAGGGTCGCACGGAACCTCCTCGCGCACCGACCCCTCCCCCCGACCCCCTCCCTCAAGGGGAGGGGGAGAGTCTTCGCCCAGCGCGACATCACGTCACCACCTCTTCCGCCCGAAAGCACGCGACAAGGTGCCCGGGCGCAATGGCGCGGATCGGCGGTGCGTCCCGCCGGCACGCCTCCACCGCCAGCACACACCTCGGCGCAAACGCGCAGCCAACAATCGGCTCCCGCAACGACGGCACCACGCCGGGAATCTCCGGCAGCCGCTTCCGCCGCCGCCCCGCGCCGTGCGGGATCGAGGTCAGCAGCCCCCGCGTATACGGATGCGCCGGGCGGTCGAACAACTCCAGCACCGGCGCTTCCTCCACCGTCCGTCCGGCATACATCACGATCACCCGCTGGCAGGTCTCCGCCACCACGCCGAGATCATGCGTGATCAGCAGGATCGCCGCGCCGATCCGCTCCTTCAGCTCCAGCATCAGCCGCAGGATCTGTGCTTGTATCGTAACATCCAGCGCGGTGGTCGGCTCATCGGCGATCAGCAGCGTGGGCGAGCAAGTCAGCGCCATCGCGATCATCGCCCGCTGGCGCATGCCGCCGGAGAACTGGTGCGGATAATCACCGATCCGTCGTTCCGCATCCGGAATCCGTACCAGGCGCAGCATCTCCTGCGCCCGAGCCATCGCCGCCGCGCGCCCGAGTCCCTGGTGGATGCGCGCGGCCTCGGCGATCTGCTCGCCGATCGTGTGCACCGGGTTCAGGCTGGTCATCGGCTCCTGGAAGATCATCGCGATGCGGTTGCCGCGGATCTGGCGCATCTCGGCCTCGGTCAGCGCCAGCAGGTCGCGCCCTTCGAAACGAACAGCACCCTCCACCACGCGCCCGTTGCGCGGCAGCAGCCGCATCAGCGACAGCGCCGTGACGCTCTTGCCGCAGCCCGACTCGCCGACCAGGCCGAGCGTCTCGCCGGGCGCGATGGTGAAGCTGACGCCGTCCACCGCGCGCGTGACGCCGTCCGCGGCGAAGAACTGCGTGCGCAGTCCCTCGACCTCCAGCAACTTGGTCGGCGCGCCGCTCACAGCCGGCGCGATAGGCGCGGGTCGAGCCGGTCGCGCATCCCGTCACCCAGCAGGTTGACCGCCAGCACCACGATGGCCAGCGCAGATGCCGGGAGCAGAAAATCGTCCAGGGCGCGATCGCGAGATAGAGCCTGCGAGGATGCGATCATGTTCCCCCAGGTCGGAATGTTCGGCGGAATGCCGGCACCCAGGAACGACAGCCCGGCCTCGACCAGGATCGCCGAGGCGCAGACATAGGTTCCCTGCACGGTCAGCGGCGCGATCGTGCTGGGCAGGATGTGGCGGCGCAGGATCTTGCACGGTGCGCGCGCCACCGGCGATCGCCGCCTCGACGAAAGGCTGCTCGCGCACGCCCAGCACAACGGCGCGCACCAGCCGCACCTCGCGCGGCACCTCCGGGATGGTGATCGCCAGGATGACGATCGCCGACACCGCCATGCGTCAGCGACACCAGCGCGATCGCCAGCAGGATCGACGGGATCGCCATCAGGCCATCCATCAGCCGCATCACCACGCTGTCGAAACGGCGATAGTAGCCGGCGGCCAGACCGATGATCAGCCCGCCCGGCGACCGAAACGACCGCCACCGACAGCCCGACCAGCAGCGAGCGCGCGCGCCGTACACCGTGCGGGCGAACACGTCGCGGCCCAGATTGTCGGTGCCGAACCAGTGCACCGCCGACGGCGGCTGCAGCCGGTGCATCGGGATCATCGCCAGCGGATTGCCGGCGAACAGCGGCGCGCCCAGCGCCAGCAGCACCATCGTCGCGATGATCCCGCCGCCCAGGCAGATCGTCGGGTTGCGCCGCGCGAATGCCACAGGCCCGGACGCGCCGGCGCGGCGCGGGCCGCGCCTGGCAGAGTGGCGGCGTCGGACACGGCGTTGGAAATGCCATCGGACATGGCGGCGCTCAGTGCCGGATCCGCGGATCGATCAGCGTGTAGACGAGATCGACCAGCAGGTTGATCAGCACATAGGCGCCGGAGAAGACCACCATCACGCCCTGGATGATCGGATAGTCGCGATTGGTGATGGCATCCACCGTCAGTCGCCCGATGCCCGGGATGTTGAACACCGTCTCGGTGATCACCACGCCGCTGATCAGCAGCGCGACGCCGATGCCGATCACCGTAACGATCGGCACGCCGGCGTTGCTTCAGCGCATGGTGGAACAGCATCGACCCGGTGCGAGGCGCCCTTGGCCCGCGCGGTGCGCATATAGTCCTCGCTCAGCACCTCCAGCATGCTGGCCCGCGTGATGCGCGCGATCAGCGCGACATAGGCCAGGCCGAGCGCGATCGCCGGCAGGATCAGTGGCTCGACCCACGGCCACAAGCCCTCGGACAGCGGCACATAGCCCTGCACCGGCAGCCAGCGCAGCGTGATGGCGAAACGTAGATCAGCACGTAGCCGACCACGAACACCGGCACCGAGAAGCCGAGCGCGGCAACGCCCATCAGCACGCGGTCGAGCAAGCCCCCCGCGCGCCACGCCGCCAGCACGCCCGCGCCGACCGCCAACACCGCGGCAAAGCTGATCGTCGTGACTGGTCAAAGCCAACGTCGCCGGCAGCCGCTGGCGGATCAGCTCCATCACCGGCGCCTCGGAGAAGATCGAGATGCCGAAATCGCCATGCAGCAACTGCCAGGCCCAGCGGCCGAACTGCACCGGCAGTGGCGCATCCAGCCCAAGCTGGTGGCGGATCATGGCGATCTGCGCCGGGCGTGGCGTTGTCACCGGCGATGATCGCGGCGGGATCGCCGGGCGCCAGATGCAGCAGCAGGAACACGAACACGCCGACCAGCGCCATCACGAGCAGCGTGGAGAGCAGCCGGCGGGCGATATAGGCGCCCATCAGTGTCGGGATCAGGTCTTTTTCACGTTCCAGAACGGAATGATGTCGGGAATGCCGATGAAGCCGCTCGACGTTCTTGCGCAGGCCGCGGGCTGAGACCCACTGGCCGAGGATCACCTCCGGCACGAAATCCCAGCCCAGTGCCTGCATCTTGTCGCCGATCGCCTTGCGCGTCGCATCATCCGCCGCACTCGGCCCATTGCTCGCGCAGCTTTTCGTAGGCGTCGTCGGTCGGCCAGCCGAACCAGGCCTTCTTGCCGTTCATCGCCAGCGCCAGCAGCGCGATCGGGTCGCTGAACGCGTAGGCGCTGCCCTAGGTGATGAAGACGTCCCAGCCGCCCTTGTCGTCGGGCTCCATGCACGGCGCGGCGGGTCACCACGCCGCCCCAGTCGCTGGCGGCGAGCTGCGCGTTGACGCCGATCTTCTCGCAACCACCCGGCGATGAGCTGAGCCGAGTTGTTCATGAACGCGAAATTGGTGGCCTGCAGCACGACCACCTTCTCGTCCTTGTAGCCGGACTTCCTGAACAGCTGCTTCGCCTTCGCCAGGTCGGCGCCGTCCTTGAACCAGTCGGTGTTCGCGTCGTTCTGCATCGGCGTGCCGCAACCGAAATAGGACGGGCAGGCTGGTAGTATTTCGGGTTGCCGAACGTCGCGTTCAGGAATCGCGTTCTGGTTGACCAGGTACAGCATGGCCTGCCGCGCCTTCACGTTGTCGAAGGGCGGGTGCAGCGCAGTTCAGCCGCGCGATGCCGACATTGCCGGTCTTGTTCAGCACCTCGAGCTTGATGTTCGGATCGGCCGCAAGCTGTGGCAGAGGTCGATCGGCGGCAGTTCGTAGAAATCGATCTCGCCCGATTGCAGTGCCGCCAGCGCGGTCTGCTCATCGGCGATGTTGTCCCAGATCACCTGGTCGAGGTGCACCACCTTGCCGCCGGCCAGCCCCGACGGCGGCTCCTTGCGCGGCACGTATTTGTCCCACTTGTTGAAGACATACTGGCTGCCCGGCTTGGTCTCGTCTCTGGTTGAAGGTGAACGGTCCGGAGCCGATACGGGCGCTGATCTGCTGGAACGGATCGGTCTCGGCGTCCTTCTTGCGCATCATGAAACAGTCGGGCGTGGTCGGCTTGGCGAGCATGTCGATCACCAGGCCGAACGGCTCCTTCAGCTCGATCTGAAGGTCTTGTCGTCCTTGGCCGAGATGTCCTTGACGCAACTGCATCATCACCTGGCCGCCGCCGTCGCGCACCGCCCAGCGCCGGATCGAGGCGACGCAGTCGGCCGCGGTGACCGGCGTGTTGTCCTGCCAGCCCAGCCCGTCGCGCAGCATGAACGTGTAGGTCTTCTTGTCGTCGCTGAGCGACCACTTGTCGACCATCTGCGGCTGCGGCTTGAAGTGCTCGTCGATGGCGAACAGCGTGTCGTAGACCATCGCGCCGTAATAGGCGGTGATGTTCGCCGTGGTCCAGATCGGGTCGAACACCCGCAGATCGCCCTGCATGACGGTGCGCAGGGTTCCGGCGTCGCCGGGTGCGGCGTTGGCTCGTCGGACCATCGGTGCGAACACCCCCGCCGCCAGTCCGCTGCCGATCACGCCGCGTCGCGAGATGCCCACTGTAGCCCCCCTGCTTGTTTTGTCGGCACGGTCGCAAATCAATATGCGCGTGTGCCGATTTGGTGTTGCGTCCCGGTTACAGGCTAACACTCGCGGTCAACGCACCGCAACCGGCGCCCGGTGACTTCAGTGATTCCCATTTTGCCTGCCCGTGCCACCGCCCCCCCCATCCGTCATGGCCGGGCATGACCCGATAGGCATCAGGACAAGCCTCAATCGGGGAAAACGGGCAAGACTCTCCCCCTCCCCTTTGGGGGAGGGGTCGGTCCGGTACCGCAGCTTCGGTGTGACCCTGGCACCTACCCCTCCCCCCAACCCCCTCCCTCAAGGGGAGGGGGAGAGTCTTCGTGCTGATCACGCCGTCGTACAGCACAACTCCGATCCGCGTCGGCTGGTCCCGCTTCAACATGCTGCATCTTTGCATGACCCAGGAGCACTGCCGCCACAGACGCTGGTATGCACAGCGCAATTCGTGCCGGGCAATTCGGGTATTGTTAACAACTCACGCCCATTCGTACGCGCCGGAGATCAACGACGTGAAACGATTGGAGTGCCTGGACGGACTGCGCGGGGTGCTCGCGCTGTATGTGCTGCTGTCGCATATGGTGCCGTTCGCCGTTCTGCCGGGCTGGGTCATCTCGCTGCTGTCGCATGGCGAGGCCGGGGTCGACCTGTTCTTCATGCTGAGCGGGCTGGTGATCGTGCGCTCGCTCGAGCGTTTCAACTATCGCGCGCGGCCGTTCCTGATCGCCCGCGCGGCGCGCATCTTTCCGGTGTTCCTGCCGGTGTTCGCATTGGCGGTGGCGGTGCAGGCGCTGTCGGTCAGTTTCACTGCCATGCCCTGGATCGGTCCGGACAGCGCGGCACGGCTGATCTGGTCGGATGGCTGGCCGGCGGCGTGGGCGACGGAGTTGCTGGCGCATCTTGTGATGCTGCACGGCCTGTTGCCCAACGGCCTGTTGCCGGATGCCTGGGTGAGCTTTCTCGGCGCCGCCTGGAGCCTGTCGACCGAGTGGCAGTTCTACGCGCTGGTGGCACTGATCGGTGCGCGGTTCGGGCGCGGCGAACGCGGCCTGTGGCGCCTGGTGGCCCTGTTGCTGGGACTGGCGCTGCTAGGCGTCGCCTGGCAGGAAGCGGCCCCGCAGGGTTGGCAGTTCAGTCGCGCCTTCCTGCCCAACAAGGCAATGTATTTCGCGCTCGGCGCGGCCAGCGCGACGCTGCCGGACGACCTGCGTGTCCCGTGGCGGTTCCTGGCCGTGCTGGGGGTGGTGCTGACGCTGTGTCTGGCGCGTGACAATGCGCTCAAGGCGTTGGTGCCGTTGGCATGGGGCCTCTGCCTGGCGGCGCAATCCGCGCGGGGGCGGTCGGAACAAGGCCAGTTGGCACAGGGCCAGCAGGCACAACGACCTTGGGCGGGTCGCGGGTGGCCCGGCCCGCGCATGCTCGGCGCGCTGCTGAGCAGTACGCCCCTGCGCTGGCTCGGGTCGATCTCATATTGCCTGTATCTGGTGAACGAACCGATCCAGAAACTGTTCGGCGTGGTGCTGGCTCACGCGGCGGACGGGAACGCGATGCTGTTCACCCTGCTGTGGCTGCCGGCTGCCGTGCTGCTGCCGATCTGGGTGGCGTGGTGGCTGCACTATCAGATCGAAACGCCGGCGTTGCGCCGCGGCAGGATGCTGGCGGCCGCGGCCTAGGGTCGCCAAGCGTCACGTGCTAAGACTCCGCACCACGTGCATCGTTGCGGAGGAAACCAGTCATGAAAGTGGGTACCGCGCTGAACATGCTGTCCCAGCCGGGTCGGTCCGATGTTGCAGTCGTCAGCGAGCATCTCGCGCTCGGCGACCTGGCCGAACCGCTGGGCTTCGACTTGCTGTTCGCGCTGGAGCACCACTTCACCGGCTATGCGATGTCGCCGGCACCGACCCAGTTGCTGTCCTACTACGCCGGCCGCACGAAACGCATCGCGCTGGGCACGTCGGTGATCGTGCTGCCCTGGCACGACCCGATCCGTGTCGCCGAGCAGATCGCGCTGCTGGATATCCTGTGCGGCGGACGCTGCCTGTTCGGCTTCGGCCGCGGCGCGGCGAGCGCGGAGTACGAGGGGTTCCGCATCCCGATGGACCAGGCGCGCCCGCGTTTCATCGAGTGTGCGCAGATCATCCAGCGCGCTCTCACCGAGGAAAGCTTCGAGTTCCACGGCGACTACTACCAGATCCCGCGCACCGCCATCCGCCCGCGCGCCTTCTCGCACCCGGAACGACGGTTCTACGGCACCGCGGTCAGCCCGGACTCGGTCGAGGTGATGGCGCGCCTCGGCTTCAGCATGCTGGTGATCATGCAGAACGAATGGCCCAAGGCGGCCGCGGACATCCACCGCTTCCGCGCGCTGGCCGAAGGCATGGGCCACACGCCGCGCCCGCCGATGATCCTGACCAATATCTCCTGTGCCGAAAGCCGGGCCGAGGCGCATGACCGGGCCATGACATATCTCGGGCGCAAATGGGACTCGATCGATGCGCACTACCATTTTTCCGACGGCCACCTGAACGCGGTGAAGGGCTACGAGGCGTATGACAAGATCGGCCAGACCTATGCCAAGATGAAGGACGACAGCCGGCGGCAGAAGGCGACCGAGTTCTACGTCGGTATCCAGATCGTCGGCACGCCGGACGACTGCGCCCAGCAGATCGAGCAACTGCATGCGCTGACCGGGCTCGATCACCTGATCGCGGAATTCTCTTTCGGCGGGCTGCCGCACGAGGACGCCGAGGTGAACATGCGCCTGTTCGCCGACCGTGTGCTGCCGGTCTTGCAGCACGACGCGAAGTTCGCGCACCCGCCGAGCGCGCTGGCGACCGTGGCGGACGCCCCGCGGGACAGCATGTTCGCGCCCGCCTGATACGAAGCGGCGAAAGCGCCGGCCCGTTCCAACGCGTCGGCCGGTCGGTACCACCCCCGATCGCCCGGGAAGCCAGCGCGCTGCCCCCCCGTCGTGCCGGCGCACGTCGGCATCCACGGCTTGCCTTCGTGCCGCAATCGACGTCGCCGAAGCCGGCGTGTGCCAGCACGACATGGGTATCGCCAAACAGTCGATCATTCGGACGCCTGGTACCAACCCCGCCGCGCTCCTTATGTGGCTATATGTGGCTATGCATCGCCATCAGCGGATTGAATCCGTTCTGTCATCGACTCGTAATCGGAATTCGCGCCCGCAAGACGTTGAATATCTGTGTGTATAACTGCAAATTGACGTTGTTGTGATAGTGTTTTGTGTCGGGCACAAATCCATCGACCGCATGCCAGCAGGCCATGCAGTCGATCCGCGGCCTGTTTCGGATCGACGCCGGGGGTCCTGTCATACATTCGCCACGGGCCGGTTCATCCCGCCCAACTCCGCCCGCGGCGTCAATTGCCCGAAACGAACGAAAAGTCATGATTTCGAGCGTACCGCATAGAGCAATATATAATAATATGATTGGAGAAAAATTGATACGTGCGCACGCGATACGGTAATGATTGTGGAATCGCTATTAGCGTATCTTTGACGCACCCATCCTGCTGCAAAGCAGCAAGCGATGTATCCCGATCGTGAACGCGGTCTCGGCCGGCTGACCGCGCAATACGGGAGAGTTCAACATGCCATCCGTTACAGTATTAGGGGCGAATCACGAGATCATCACGCTGCACTATGACTCGGTTGCGAACGCCAATATCGCGGCCATGATTGCCGCGGCAATCACGCACGGTGTGGAGACGGGCAGCGTGACCCCAGTAGACGGCGGCTTCGGCGCAGTTCAGGTACCGCCGCCGCTACCGCCCGGACAGACCGGCGAATTCGTCCAGAAGCATGACGGATTGTCGATCATGCTGCCGGGCTACAAGGATGTCGTGGTCACCGCGGGCGCCGCCACGGTGCTCGGCTCCGGCGATGCCAACGAGGCGATATTGTCGAGCGAGGGCGACCTGACATTCATCGCCACCGGCGGGTCCGGGACGGTGGTCGCCGGTGGCGCCGCGCCGGACGGGTCACAGCCGGATCACGGTCACGGGCATGGCGACGACCATGGGCATGGCGACGATCGCGGTCATGGCGACGACAACGATCGCGGACGTGTTGGCGGCGACCTGGTCATCATACCCGGCAGTGACAACGGCAATTGGGGCATCTACACCGGCGGCGGCAATGACACGGTGCTGGCGGTCGGTGGAGGCAACGACACCATCGCCACCGGTAGCGGACGTAACCTTATCGAACTCGGCAGCGGTAACGACAGCGTCCAGTCGACCGGCCAGGACTCCATCAGCACCGGCAGCGGCAGCGACACCATCGACGCGACCGGCGCCAGGAGCGACGTGGTGCATGGCGGGACAGGCCAGGTGCAGTTCCTTGGCGGCGCCGGCTCGGTCACGTTGTTCGGCGGCGCCGGCAGCGATACCTTCCAGGGCGGCTCCGGCCGGGCGGTGGTGTTTGGCGGCCAGGGCGGCAACAACAGCCTGGCCGGCGGCACCGGCACAGCGACGCTGTTCGGCGGCGGCGCCGGCGACCAACTCTTCGCGCAGGGCGCGGACCGTCAGGCCCTGCTCGCCGGCATTGGCAATGAAACCCTGTCCGCCGCGGCGGCGACAGGTCACGATTCCCTGGTGGCCGGATCCGGCAACGACCTGCTGATCGGCGGCAGCGGCAACGACACCTTCTACGGCGGCACCGGCGCCTCGACCATGCTGGGCGGGTCGGGCAACGACATCTTCGCGTTTGTCAAAAGCCTGAATGGCGGCACCGACCTCGTCATGAACTTCACCAACGCGGACAAGATCGATCTGCAAGGGTTCGGCAAGCACGCGGTCCAGGATGCGCTGAACAGCCAGACCTTCGCCAACGGGTCGGTCACCATCACACTGACCGACAACACGCGCGTGACGTTCGCCGGGATCAGCGAGCTGACGAAGAGCAATTTCACCTGACGCTCTGAGCTTAGGCCACTAATCCGCCGCGGGCGATGTTACCCGAGGCCATCGCGCCGGCGTCCGGTCTCAAGGACCGGCGCGCCGGCGCGGCCGGCGGCGGGATTTACTCCGCTGCTGCCTTCCGTTCCCCCAGCCGATCGATCTCCGCCTGCACCGCGGCGGCCGACTGGCCGACGAATTCCGCATGGTGCGTTCGCGCGTAATCGTAGCTTTCGCTGCGCCACTCGCGCGAGCTCTGGAAATGCGGGTGCACATAGCGCGCCATCAACTCGTAGTGGCGCTGCGTCGCCGGCCAGTCGGCCCAGTTGTGCGCCAGCTCCATGATCACGCCGAAACCGCCAGTGCCTGCCAGCAGGTTTTCGATATAGGCTATCGCATCGTCCGGCGTGCCGATGCAGGCGGCGCCCGTCGTGGTCAGGAAATCATACGCGTCGCCCATATCGTCCGGCACGATCGGGAATGTGGCGACATCGCGGAAGTAGCGGCGGAACGCCTCCAGCCCGAAGCGCACGTTCTCGCGCGCCTTCTCCCGCGTCTCGGCGATGTGCATCATGGTGACCAGCCGCCAGTTGGCGCGATCAGCGGTCTTGCCGTTCAGCCGCGCCTGCTCTTCGTACAGCGACCAGTTCTGCGTGTGCTTGGCCAGCGCCTCGGGGCTGGTGCCGCCGATCGACAGCATGCCGATGCCGTGCCGGCCCGACGCCAGCGCCCCGGCCGGCGAGCGCGACGCGGCCACCGCCAGCTCCATCCGCGGACGCGTGTAGCAGGGCAGTTGCAGCCGCGCGTCCTGCAGGTCGAACCAGTCGCTCTTTCGTGTGACGGTCTTGCCGTCCAGCAGCTCGACGATCACGTCCAGCGCCTCATTCATGCGCCGGCGCTGATCGGCCGGCTTGATGCCGATCTTCATCGCGTCATGCACCAGCGACCCCGGACCGACCCCCAGCATCGCCCGGCCGCGCGTCATGTGATCGAGCTGAACGATCCGCCCGGCGACCAGGAACGGATTGTGATAGGGCAACGACACCACGCCGGTGCCCAGGCGGATGTGACGGGTGCGCTCGGCCGCGGCGGCGATGAAGATCTCCGGCGAGTCGATGATTTCGAAGCCGCCGGAATGATGCTCGCCGATCCAGGCCTCGTGGTAGTTCAGCCGGTCCAGCAGCTGCAGCAGCTCCATGTCGCGCTCCAACGCGAGCGTCGGATTTTCCGGCAGATCGTGGAACGGCGCCAGGAAGATGCCGCTGCGCAGGTAACGATCGCTCATGTGGAGGCACTCCAAGGTGATCTGGGGGCAGCTTAGACCACAGGGCCGTGGCAGGCGAGACGCGGCGGAATGCGGCGGTGGGTCAGTCCGGTCGCCGCCGCCTTATTTACCCGGCGCCTTATTTACCCGGCGCCTTATTTACGTCGTGGCTGAGGGAAGACTTGCTTTCCTCCACCTGGGGAGGGTTGCACAGGGAAGGGGGTGGTGCGCTCGCAATCTTGGTGCGGTCCTGGCACCAACCCCTCCCCCCAACCCCCTCCCTCAAGGGGAGGGGGAGAGTCGGCGTTCGCATTAATATTCTGTGAGATTGACCGACATGACATCGGTTTAACCGCTGCACCCCGGGAACGGTTACCTGCGCGCGCGCATCTTCCGCCCATCGCGATGCCATGGCGGCATCGCACGCAGATGCAACTATTTCCGAGGAGCAAGCCCAAATGCAACGAAACCCGATCCGCGGCACCGGCGGGCGGTTCCGCCGCGCGACGTTGGCCGGTGTGCTGTTGGCCGGCACCGCGCTCGGCGGCTTCGCGGCCGGCCATACCACGCTGGCAGCCACCACTGCCGCCCAGCCGGTCAACCCGCCCGCCGCCCAGCCGGAGCGCCAGATCATCCCCAGCTTCGTCGACCTGGTGAAGCAGGTGAAGCCGGCCGTGGTCTCGGTCACCGTCAAGTTCGCCGCCGCCGATGCGTCCGATCAGGGACCGCAGCAATCACCGCAGCAAATGCCGTTCCCGTTCAACCAGTTCCCGTTCAATCAGGTAGGACCGCAGGGTGAAGGCCAGCCGGTCGAAGCCCGCGGCTCCGGCTTCATCATCGATGCCAACGGCACGATCGTCACCAACAACCATGTGGTGAAGGACGCCAAGAGTGTCGCAGTCACGCTATCCGACGGCACCGACCTGACCGCCAAGGTCATCGGCCGCGATCCGCGCACCGACATCGCCGTTCTGAAGATCGACGCCGGCCATCCGCTGCCATACATCCAGCTGGGCAACTCGACCGACGTCGAGCCCGGCCAGTGGGTGGTGGCGATGGGCAACCCGTTCGGACTGGGCGGCTCGGTCACCGCCGGCATCGTCTCGGCACTCGGCCGCGACATCGGCGATGGGCCGTACGACCAGTTCATCCAGGTCGACGCGCCGATCAACCCAGGCAACTCCGGCGGCCCGCTGTTCACCCAGGACGGCAAGGTGGTCGGCATGAACACCGCCATCTTCTCGCCCTCGCACGGCTCGGTCGGCATCGGCTTCGCGATCCCGTCGAACATGATCAAGACCGTGGTCGCCCAGCTCGAGACAAGCGGCCACGTCACCCGCGGCTACATCGGCGTGCAGGCGCAGCCGGTCACCGAGACCATGGCCAAGGCGATGGGCCTGGCGGATCAGTCGGGCGCCCTGGTGGCCGGCGTGCAGGCCGACACCCCCGCCCAGCATGCCGGCGTGCAGCCGGGCGATGTGATCCGCAGCGTCGATGGCACGAAGATCGACAACCCGCGCGATCTCGCGGTGCAGATTGCCGCGGTCAAGCCGGGTGACGAGGCGAAGCTCGACCTTGTGCGCGACGGCAAGAGCCAGACGGTCAGCGTGAAGGTCGGCCAACTGCCGAGTGACGAAACCGCGCAAGCCGGCGCCGCGCCCGCCCATCCGGCGCAGCTCGGGCTGGCGCTCGGCCCGATCCCGCCGGATGCACGCGACCAGCTCAACCTGCCGCAGGGGACGCAGGGCGTGCTGGTGACCAACGTTCGGCAAGGCTCGCCGGCCGACCAGGCTGGCCTGCAGCAGGGTGACGTGATTGTCGCAGTGGCCGGCCATCCGGTGCAGAACCCCGCTCAGGCGGCGCGCGACATGCGCCAGGCCGTCACCGGGTCCAACCACGCCGTGGCGATGCGCATCATCCGCAATGGCGAGTCGGTGTTCGTCGCCATCGCGCCCGGCCAGCAGAACGAGGGCTGATCACCGCGATCTGCGGACCGCCTTGGGGGAACGGAGGGCCGGGAGCGCGTCTCCCGGCCTTTTGTTTGGCGATTTTTTGCGCACGAATCCCGTGTGCGCCAAGCTTTTTGTCAGGCCCGCGCGCTGAGGCGGCGGTTTACCACCGCGGCCAGGCCAGGGCCGCACAGGGCAGGGCAGGGTGGGGCGTTCGAAGCTACGCGGCGTGGCGTGTATGCAAGCCATGGCCCACGGCGAGGTGGCCGTGTTCCGTGGCCGCGATCCGATAGTAAGTCAGGACATAGACCCGGACCGCGCTGGTTCGCCCGCCGACATGCCCCTTGGCTTCGATCTGGCGAACCAGCTCGCTGGCATCCAGGTCCTCACGCAGGCAGATCTCCAGCAGTGCGTCCCACAGCTCCGGCTCCAGGCGCATGCTGGTCCGGCCGCGTGCCGCGACGACGTTGCGATTGACAAGGCGGCTGCCGACCACTGGGTACTCCCGCACCAAATCTCCCGCTAAATGACCACAGGCCAGTTAAGGGAGTGTTTCGGCGCGGAATACGTGGGTGTTTTTCAGAGATGGGGGTGTTCGTCAGGGATGGCCGACACCAAGGCGGCGATTGACCGCAAGTTCGTCCGGAGTCAGCTGGAATCCGGCCAATACCGTGTAGGCGGCGCCCGATTTGGTGCCGCTGACCGGAAACACCATCTGAACACCCTCGCTGTTCCAGGTCACCTGGTCGGTATTCGGCGGGAAGACGATGTGCGCCGGGTAGATCTTTTTGTCCAGAATCTGGCCGCCTTCGAGGACTGCCAGGAAATACGGCACATCCACCTCACGGCCCTGCATCGCCGGCCCACGCGTCAACTGCATGGTGAACCCGACATCGGCGGCGACCTGCTTGGCGGTGTCGCCCGCCTGGCATTTCGCCGGAACCGCCACGATGCGCCCGGACAGCACCAGGTCACGGATGTCCTGGGTGGCGGCGGACTCGACGCGATAGCGGTTGATATCGGCCGCCTGCCACAGCAGGTCGGTGTGCGGGCAGGCGGGCGGAAACTGGTCCTTCGGCGCCCCGCAACCGTCGAGCAGGGCAAGCAGGCCCGCCAGAATAGTGGCGGCCGCGCAGCGGTTCGGAAGGCGGGGCATTGGTGGCTCCGGGCTGTGGCGGGCATCACGACGTTGGTCCCCCGGCCCGGGTGCAAGCTGGCACCCCAAGCCTGGATCCCAGGCCTGCGGTGCCAGCTCGGGTCGTTGCCGGCGGGGCAAGGCGGCGGCATAGTGCCCGCCGCCCGCCGGATCAACCCACCGGACCAGCCCAACCTTTCCATCGGCCCAACCCGACCCTTCCTTCGGACCCATCCAACCCCTCGGACCAACCCAACCCTTCGGACCACCAATGCAGCCCGATCGCTGACCCCCAGATGGCCGTCTACACCGAGGTCGGCGACGAGCCGCTGGCCGCCTTCCTCACCGACTACGACATCGGCAGCGTCGTCGCCTTCCGCGGCATCGCCGAGGGCGTGGAAAACAGCAACTTTTCCCTGCGCACTACCGCCGGCGATTACATCCTGACCCTGTATGAAAAGCGGGTGGACCCCGCCGACTTGCCCTGGTTCCTCGGCTTCATGGAGCATCTGGCGACGCGCGGCGTCACCTGCCCGTTGCCGGTGCGGGCACGCGACGGTGCCGCCTTGCGCATGCTGGCCGGCCGGCACGCGGCGATCACCACCTTCCTGCCCGGCGTCTGGCCGCGCCGGGTGCGTCAGGAGCATTGCGGCCCGGTGGGTCAGGCGCTGGCGTCCCTGCACCTGGCTGGCCGCGACTATCAGCCGACCCGCCGCAACGCCCTCGGCCCCGACGGCTGGCGCCCGTTGTTCGAGCGGGCCCGGCACCGCGCCAACGAAGTCACCCCGGGCCTCGAGGCGGAACTGGACACCGCGCTGTCGGCGATCCTGGCCAATTGGCCCCAAGCTGGCCCCCCTGGCGGCCCGCCCGTCGGCCCGGCCGCTGGCCCGCCTGTTGGTCCCCCCGCCGGCCGCCCCGGCGAACCCGGCCTGCTGCCGGTCGGGCACATCCACGCCGACCTGTTCCCCGACAACGTGTTCTTCCTCGACGGCCGCCTGTCCGGCCTGATCGACTTCTACTTCGCCGCCACCGACCTGCTGGCCTACGACCTGGCAATCGGCCTGAACGCCTGGTGCTTCGAGCAGGACTTCGCCTTCAACGTGACTAAGGCCCGCGCCATGCTGGCCGCCTACACGGCGCGGCGGCCGTTGTCGGATGCCGAGCGCGCCGCGCTGCCGGTGCTGTGCCAGGGTGCCGCCATCCGCTTCCTGCTCACCCGACTCTACGACTGGGTCAACACGCCCCCCGGCGCCATGGTCACCCGCAAGGACCCGATTGAATATCTGCGCCGGCTGCGCTTCCACATGGCCGCGCGTGACGAGCATGCCTATGGCATCTGACCCCGCCTTGTCCGACGCCCGGGCGCCCGCCTCAGACGCGGCCAGCCTGGTCGAGATCTGGACCGATGGCGGCTGCAAGCCCAATCCTGGCCCAGGCGGCTGGGGCGCGATCCTGCGCTCCGGTGGCCACGAACGCGAACTGAGCGGGGCGGAGCCGGCGACCACCAACAACCGCATGGAGCTGACCGCCGCGGCGGCGGCGTTGGAGGCGTTGAAACGCCCCTGCAAGGTCGTGCTGCACACCGACAGCGAATACGTGCGCAACGGCATCACCCGCTGGCACACTGGCTGGGTGCGCCGCAACTGGCGCAACGCGGCGGGCGACCCGGTGGCGAACATGGACCTGTGGCAGCGGCTGCTGGCCGCCGCCGCGCCGCACAAGATCGACTGGCGCTGGGTGCGCGGCCACTCCGGACACCCAGAGAACGATCGGGCGGACGCGCTGGCAACAACGGCGCGAGAGCGGCTGCTGGGCTAGATATCTATCGCGGAAGTCTGGCGGGTCGGTCCGCTGGACTGGCCCGCCACCCGCCATTTTCGACGCGACGTTGGCGGCTTGGGATAAAACAGGTGGGTTACGCAAGAGCTGACCCACCCTACAGCGGCACCTTCCACATTGCTGCAACGCAGCACGGGAAACGGCAGATGACCGGACTGGCCTGGCGTCCATCCGCCGTCATCGCCGCCATGTGCGCGGCCGAGATCCTGTCCATGACCGGCTACGCGGCGTTTCCGGCCCTCACGCCGGTCTTCGCGCGGAGCTGGCAGTTGACCGCAACCCAGATCGGCTGGATCGGCGCAGCCTTCTTTGCCGGCACGGCGATGGGCACCGCGCTGCTGCCCGCCGCCACCGACCGCCTCGACGCGCGCGCACTGTATCTTGCGTCGCTCGGATTGGGTGTGTTCGGCCTGCTGTCGTTTGCGGTCGCGGACGGCCCGGCCGGCGCGGCGGCGTCGCGTTTCGTGCAGGGGGTCGGCCTTGCCGGCACCTATTTCCCCGGGCTGCGGGCGCTGCTGGCGGCGCTGCCGGCCGCACATCATGGCCGCGCCACCGCCTTCTACACGGGGCTTTATGCGGTGGGCACCAGCCTGTCGTTCTTCCTGACGGGCGTGCTGAACGCGCAGGTCCAGCACCATGCGACGTTCGCCCTGCTCGGCCTGGGGCCGGCGATTGCCATGCCGATCGCCGCGCTCACGCTGCGGCCGGGGGCGCCACGCGGTGACGCCGCGGCGCCGCTGTTCCAGTTCGCCCCGGTGCTGCGGGATCGCCTCGTGCGAGGCCACGTGGCCGCCTACGCCGCGCTGTGCGGGCAAATCCTCGTGCTGCAAACCTGGCTCGTGCTGCTGCTCGCCCGCGGCGTGCCAGGTCGCGGCGACGACGCGGCACTCAGCAGCACGATCGCCGCCGGCATCGCGCTGTGCGCCGTCCCGGCAAGCATCTTCGGCAACGAACTCGCCGAGCGTTACGGCCAGGCCCGCGTCATCGTCGCGGTGATGCTCGCGAGCCTCGTGCTGTTCATCGCCACATTCGCCGCCGTCCAGGCGCCGCTGTGGGCCTTGGTGCTCATTGCGCTGGCGCTGTTCTCGACCACAACGCTCAACTCCGCTTCGATCACCAACAGCCTGCGGGCGCGCTGCGTACCCGAGTACCTCGGGCGTGCGCTCTCGGTCTATGCGCTCGCGGGCGCGGTCGCGGCGATGGCTGCCCCATTTGCTTTCGGGGTCATGTTGGACCTGGCCGGCGGCGTGGCGCGCCCGCTGGCGTGGTTCTGGGCAGCGCTGGCAGTCGGCGCGGGGTTTCTGGGTGGCCCGATCGCGTTCGCGCGCACGGTCGGCGACGGGTTGGCGAGATCGCCATTCATACCTGGTTCGAAAGGAAGGCCCGGCTGACCGCGCGTGGAAGGCTGCCGCGGCGGCGCGCTGTCGAGCCGGATCGGCGCGGCCGCTCTGTCCGTCTCGTTACATCATCACGCGTTTTCGTTGACTTCGCGAATGTATCACGCGATATTCCGCCGACGTTATAAGACGATCGCCGCTCCGGGTACCGTTGGACAACCCGATGCCAAACGTGGCGGTCGCGACACCAGGCAACCGGGTAACAGCAACCGGGTAACAGCAACAGGATAACAGCAGCACGGCAACATTCGTGGGGAGCGGACGACGATGGCAGGACACGCGGGCTTCGACAGCGCCGCCTATCCGGGCGACGCCTGCATGGTTTGGCTCAAGGCGAACACTAACCTGGAATGGTGCGGCTACTACCTCGGCCCGACGCCGAGCTACCCCGGTGCCTCATGGATGACCCAACAGGCCGCCCTCTCCGCCGCGGGCTGGGGGCTCGCGCCGATTTACGTCGGCGAGCAGGTGGTCCCGCCGGGTAGCCAAAATCCGTCAGCCGCCAAGGGGACAATAGACGGCGCCGATGCGGTGCAGTTGCTTGCAGGCGATGGATTCTATCACGGAACATTCGTGTTCCTGGACCTGGAGGACGGATCGTTGCCGCAAGCGCTCGCGGATTACACCGCGGCCTGGATCGATGCGGTCGCGGCAGGTGGCTTTCAGCCCGGCGTATACTGTTCCCACGTCATCGCCGGCCAGGTGAATGCAGTACGGCCGGGCGTGCCGATCTGGGCGTTCAAAGTTCCAACCAACGCCGCGCATCCGGCCGCCGGGCCGCCATTCCGCCAGGATGATCCGGCCGGTAGCGGCTACGCCGCGGCGCAGGGCTGGCAGCTCGATCAGAATGGCCTGATCAACGTCCCACCGGCGCCAGGCGGTCGGTTGCAGGTCGATCTGAGTTCCGCGCTTTCGCCAAACCCAGGCCGGCCCGCTGCCGTCGCCTGATCCGGCCACAGCGGCGGCGCCTCAGCGGTAGAGATCCACCCGCGTCGGCGGCAGGCCCGATGCCCCCCGCACGCGCTTGGACGCCAGCGTCTGGTAGATGCCCAAAGTATTGCGCTCGAATGCCAGCGAGCACCCTGCCAGATAGGGCAGCCACAACCGGGTCGTTACGCTGCCCACTGCGCGCACCGCCGCGTCGTACTGCGCCATCAGCCGGTCGTGCCACAACCGGCAGGTTCGCGCGTAATGCTCGCGCCAGGCCTCCACGTCATGCACCTCGAAGCCGTGCCGCTGCAGATTGGCCAGCGACATGCCGATGTGGTCCAACTCGGTGCCGGGAAAGATGTAGCGCTCCAGCGCGGCATATTCCTTTGTGCGTGTGCGGAACCGGCGATCGTCGCGCTTGGCCGGCCGCGCGATGGCATGGTGCAAATAGAGGCCGCCCGGCGCCAGCAGCCGGTTGACCGTTCGGAAATACGTCGCGTGGTTGGCCAGTCCCACATGCTCGAACATGCCGATCGAGGCGATCTTGTCGAACTGCTTGTCCAGCAGCGTGTAGTCGCGCAACTCCAGCGTCACGCGGTCATCCAGGCCGGCGGCGGCGATCCGCGCGCCGGCATAGGTGAACTGTTCCCGCGACAGCGTCACGCCATGCGCCCGCACCCCGTAATGCTGCGCGGCATGGCACACCAGCGCACCCCAGCCGCAGCCGATATCAAGCAATGTTTCATCCGCCCGCAGCCGAAGCTTGCGGCAGATCATGTCGAGCTTGTCGTGCTGCGCGGTCGCCAGGTCATTATCCCACGCGGTGAAATACCCGCAGGAATAGACCATCGCTGGGTCCAGAAAGAGCGCGTAGAACGCATTCGACGCGTCGTAATGGTACTGCACGTTGGTCCGGTTGGCGCCCTCGCTGCCATCAGGCGGCGCCTGGCTGCCGCGGATGCCTCGCAGCGGCCACGGACCGCCCCGTCCCACCGTCAGGAACGGCGCGAGCGTTCGCGCCACCAGCGTTTTGTCCAGGCTTCTCAGCAATGCCCGCGAGCGGATTGTCGGCCGTCGCGCCACCAGATCGAAGATCGTGCCGCCGCGGAGGTCGATCCGCGCGGCGACCCACAGATTGGCCAGGGTGTCGATCGTCGGTTTGCGCAGCAGGGCCGCCACCACGCCCTCGTCGGCCAATGCCACAGCCAGCGCATCATCCGGAAGGCCGGCGGGCACGGTGGACCCGTCCCACAGCACGAAGCCGAAATCCAGCCGCAGCCGCTCTCGCGCATGGCCGAGAAGCCGAGCGAAACGGGTGACGCGCGATAGCGAACTCAGGCCGGGCTCTCCTGCTGCTTGGTGGTTGGGCGTTTACCGCATTCTTCGTGGGGTGGGTAAGCTCTTGCGCCACGCGCGGTGTTCAACGCAACCCTGGCCTCGTGGGGGGAGGAAGCGGTGGGTGGCGCAAGAGCTTACCCACCCTACGGCGGCGGGCACCTGGATGCGTGGTCGCCGACCCGTGGGCCGACCGTGACGGGAGCGGTCGATCCGTTCGCCGGCTGGGATTACTTCAACGCGTCCAGCGCCAGGTTCAGTTCCAGCACGTTCACCACCGGCTCACCCAGCACGCCCAGGGTGCGGCCCTGGACGTGCGCTTCCACCAGCGCGCGCACCTGATCCACCGGCAGGCCGCGGGCCTTGGCAACGCGCGGCACCTGGAACATGGCGCCCGCCGGGGTGATGTCGGGGTCGAGCCCGCTCGCCGACGTGGTGACCAGGTCCACCGGGATCGGTGTGCCCGGGTTCTCCTTGGCCAGCGTCGCGGCGTCACCCTTGACCCGCTCGATCAGGTCCTTCTGGGTCGGACCCAGATTGGACCCGCTGGAGTTGTCCGCGGCGTACGGCACCGGAATGGTCTTCGTCGCGTCCTTGGGGTCAGGCTCGGTGGTGGCCGACGGACGCGGATGGAAATATTTTTCGCCCGTGAAGTTCTGCCCGATCAATTCGGAGCCGATCACTTTGCCGTCCCTGGTGATCAGGCTGCCGTTGGCCTGCCAAGGGAACAGCACCTGCGCGATCCCGGTCATCGCCAACGGGTAGGCCAGTCCGGTGATGAGCGTCATGCAGACGATCATCACGATGGCTGGGCGGGCATGCTTCATCATGGTCGTGTGTCCTCAGGCCAGGCCGATGGCGGTGACCAGCATGTCGATCAGCTTGATGCCGACAAACGGGGCCAGGATGCCGCCAACGCCATAGATCAGCAGGTTGCGCCGCAGGATCGCCGCGGCGCCGATCGGCCGGTACGCCACGCCGCGCAGCGCCAGCGGGATCAGCACGACGATGATCAGCGCGTTGAAAATGATCGCCGACAGGATCGCGCTTTGCGGGTTGCCCAGGCGCATGACGTTCAGCGCGCCAAGCTGCGGATAGAATGCGGCGAACATCGCCGGGATCATGGCGAAGTACTTCGCCACGTCGTTGGCGATCGAGAACGTCGTCAGCGCGCCGCGGGTCATCAGCAACTGCTTGCCGATCTCGACGATCTCGATGAGCTTGGTCGGATCGCTGTCCAGATCGACCATGTTGCCGGCCTCGCGCGCCGCCATGGTGCCGGTGTTCATCGCCACGCCGACATCGGCCTGCGCCAGCGCCGGCGCGTCGTTGGTGCCGTCGCCGCACATCGCCACCAGTTTTCCCTGCGCCTGCTCGTCGCGCAGCAGCTTGAGTTTTGCTTCCGGTGTGGCCTGGGCGAGGAAGTCGTCGACGCCGGCCTCGGCGGCGATCGCGGCGGCGGTCAGCGGATTGTCGCCGGTGATCATCACCGTGCGGATACCCATCCGGCGCAGTTCCATGAAGCGCTCACGGATGCCGCCCTTCACGATGTCCTTCAGGTAGATCAGGCCGAGCAGCCGGCCGTCTTTCGCCACCGCCAGCGGTGTCGCGCCGGCGCGGGAAATCTCCTCGGCCTTGGCGATCAGCTCCTGCGCCGCCGCGGGGCGCACCGTGACCGCCACCGCGAGCGCGACGACGCCGCCGCGCGCAGCTCCACCCGGGGCCTCGCGCGGCGCATCGGACACGAAAGCAAGCACCGAATCGACCGCGCCCTTGCGGATCGAGGACCCGCCGAAGTCGATCCCCGACAGCCGCGTCTGCGCGGTGAACGGCACGAACGTCGCATCCAGCGGCGCCATGTCGCGCTCGCGCAGGCCGTATTTCTCCTTCGCCAGCACGACGATGGAGCGGCCTTCTGGCGTCTCGTCCGACAGCGAGGCAAGCTGCGCCGCGTCCGCCAGTTCCTGCGCGGTCACGCCGGTCAGCGGAATGAATTCGGTGGCCTGGCGGTTGCCCAGCGTGATCGTTCCGGTCTTGTCGAGCAGCAGCGTATCGACATCGCCCGCCGCTTCCACCGCGCGGCCGGACATCGCCAGCACGTTGAAGCGCACCAGCCGGTCCATGCCGGCGATGCCGATCGCCGACAGTAGCGCGCCGATCGTGGTGGGGATCAGGGCGACGAACAGCGCCACCAGGATCACTACGGTCACCGTGCCACCGGCGTAGGTGGCGAAACTCGGGATGGTGGCGACGGCGAAGACGAAGATGATCGTCAGGCCGGCCAGCAGGATGTTCAGCGCGATCTCGTTCGGCGTCTTCTGCCGCTCGGCGCCTTCCACCAGCGCGATCATGCGATCGAGGAAGGTGGAGCCCTGCGCCGCGGTGATGCGCACCTTGATCCGATCGGACAGCACGCGCGTGCCGCCGGTGACAGCGGAACGATCGCCGCCGGATTCGCGGATCACCGGGGCGGATTTACCGGTGATGGCGGATTCGTCGACCGAGGCGATGCCCTCGATCACCTCGCCGTCGCTCGGGATCATGTCGCCGGCATCCACCAGCACGATGTCGCCCGGCTTCAGCGTCGCAGCGGCGACCTCGCGGTGCGTTGTCGCGTTGAGCGAGGTCAGCAGCTTGGCCATCGTTTCGGTGCGTGCGCGGCGCAGCGTCGCCGCCTGCGCCTTGCCGCGGCCCTCGGCCACCGCCTCGGCGAAGTTGGCGAACACCACGGTCAACCACAGCCAGAAGATGATCTGCGCGGTGAAGCCGAGATGCGCGCCGCCGGTCAGCCAGGTCGCGAACGAAGATGATGGTGGTCAGCGTGGCGACGATCTCCACCACGAACATCACCGGGTTGCGGATCATCGCGCGCGGGTCGAGCTTGACCACGCTCTGCCAGATCGCCGGCACCAGGATGGCCGGGTCGAGGATCGAGGACGCGGTGCGCTGTCTTGTCTGAGTGTCCATGGGTCTGTCGATCGGCTCGTTATGGATAGTGTCGGATCGGAACCAGCTCTTCATTGTCGGTGGCCGGTTATCCTGGCGTCCGCTGCGAAGGGCGGCGAACGTCCGGGGGCAGGACACTAGCTGCCAGAGGCGAAAAGTGTGCCGGCGTGCATCGCGAGTCTGCTCGACGATCGGGCCGAGCGCGACGGCCGGGAAGTAGATCAGTCCGCCGGTGATGATGATCACGCCGATCACCAGGCCGACGAACAGCGGGCTGTGGGTGGGGAACGTGCCGGCCGAGGCCGGCACGATCTTCTTCTTCACCAGCGAGCCTGCCATCGCCAGCATCGGGATCGATCACCATGAACCGCCCGATGAACATCGCCAGGCCCTGCGTGGTGTTCCAGAACGGCACGTCGGCGGACAGGCCGGCGAAGGCGCTGCCGTTGTTCGCGGTGGCCGAGGCGTAGCCGTACAGCGCCTCGGTGAAGCCATGCGGCCCGGCATTGGCCATGGCGCCGGTGCCGACCGGCAGCACCACCGCGAGCGCGGTGAAGCCGAGGATCGACATCGACAGGACCAGGATGGCCAGCATGGCCATCTTGACCTCCTTCGCTTCCAGCTTCTTGCCGAGGTATTCCGGCGTGCGGCCGACCATCAGCCCTGCGACGAACATCGCCACGATGACGAACAGCAGCATGCCATACAGGCCGGAGCCGACGCCGCCGAAGAAGATGCAGCCGAACATCATGTTGACCATCGGCACCGCGCCGGCGATCGGCAGCAGGCTGTCATGCATCGTGTTCACCGCGCCGCAAGAGGTGTCGGTGGTGACAGTGGTGAACAGCGAGGAGTCGACGATGCCGAAACGGACTTCCTTGCCCTCCATGTTGCCGCCGGCCTGCTGTGCGCCCGCCGTCTGCACGGGGGACTGGTCAACATGGAACGCGGCGAAGGCCGGGTTGCCCTGGGTCTCAACCGGATAGACGATCGCCACACGCCGACCAGGAACATCAGTCCCCATCACGGCGAAGATCGCCCAGCCCTGACGCTGATCGCCGACCATGCGGCCGAACAGGTTGGTCAGGCCGGCGCCGATCGAGAAGATCACCAGCATCTCGATGAAGTTGGTCAGCGCGTTGGGGTTCTCGAACGGATGTGCGGAGTTGGCGTTGAAGAACCCGCCGCCGTTGGTGCCCAGGATCTTGATCACCTCCTGCGAGGCGACCGGGCCTTGCGCGATGAGCTGCTTGGCGCCTTCCAGCGTGGTCGCCTCGGTGTAGGCGCCGAGGTTTTGCGGCATGCCCTGCCAGACGAACACCAGGCCGATGACGATCGAGATCGGCAGCAGGACGTAGAGCACGCAGCGGGTCAGATCGACCCAGAAATTGCCGAGGGTCTGCGCCGAGCGGCGCGCGAAGCCGCGCACCAGCGCGACCGCCAGCGCGATGCCGGTTGCCGCCGAGACGAAGTTGTGCACCGTGAGCCCCGCCATCTGGGTCAGGTAGCTCATGGTCGTCTCGGGCACGTACGATTGCCAGTTGGTGTTGGTGACGAAGCTAACGGAGGTGTTGAACGAGGAGTCAGGCGAGACCGCAGCTTTGGCCCTGCGGGTTGAACGGCAGCGACGCCTGTAGCCGCTGCAACGCATACAGCGAGACGAAGCCGACGAAGCTGAACGCCAGCACCGCGATGGCGTAGCTGACCCAGTGCTGCTCGACCGCCTCATCGACGCCGGACAGTCGGTACAGCCCGCGTTCGATCGGGCGCAGCACGGGCGAGAGCAACGTGCGCTCGCCGGCGAAGACGCGGGTCATGTAGCCGCCGAACGGCTTGGTGATCGCGATGATCACCAGGCAGAACAGCAGGATCTGCAGCCAGCCGTTGAAGGTCATGTGTGTGCCGGTTCCTCAGAATTTCCCAGGGTCAGAATTTCCCAGGGTCAGAATTTCCCAGGGTCAAAACTTCTCTGGCCGGACCAGCGCGAAGATCAGGTAGCCCAGCAGGCCGATCGTGACGATCGCGCCAAGCCAATACTCGAGTGCCATGGGTCGGAGACCTCTCAGAGCCGGTCGCAGGCGAGCGCGTACAGCGCGCAGGCGCCGAGGAAGACGGCGCCGATCAGGATGAAGGCGAGATCGAGCATGCGGGTGCCCCCCAGGGCCACGGGTCCTGTTGCGGGGTACGCCAGATAGCACCGCCGGCGTTTGATTTTGATCAGGAGATGAGGCCGCGCGCGTAAGGGCTGCATAAAGGCAGCTCTCTCGCGCGCCCGGACGCAGAAAGGGGGGTTCCAAGGGAAGCTGCCCTTGGCGGGGTTCAGGGGTGGCGCCCCTGGCCTTGCTTCGCTCCATCTGATTGCCCTGGGCCGCAGTGGGCCAGTTTGAACGGATGTGAGGGGTCGGCGGCTAGCTCCGGGCGACCCGGCTACCGCCGCGTTTGCGTGGGGAGCGGTCGTGGAAGACGCGCGCCGTCTATGGCTGGTTTGCGCCCATCAAGGCCATTCAGGATGTCTCGGTGTCCATCTCCAAAGCGGACACAGCTTGGCGGGTCGCTCCGGTTGCTGTGGGTCAGGAACAGAGGTCGTCGCTCCCGACGACTTCTAACCTCACGTGTTAACCCTCAGCATCCCTGAGCATTGTTGACTGCCTGCCACTCGCTTCTACATGCGCGAGATGCTATTAAGTCAGGGTCTGTGCGGCTGAGTGTGGAGGCAGCGAATGACGTGGACGAAAACGGGTGACGGCTCTATCGTCGATCAGGATGGTAAGGTCATATTCTTCAGCACGCAGCGGTTCATCAATGACATATGCCTCGGCAACTGTTGCTACATTTGCGGCGCTAAGCCCGAAGAAAAGAATTTCAATGACGAGCACGTGTTTCCGGAATGGCTGCTGCGAAGGTACAACCTTTTCGCCCGCTTGATCACGTTGCCTAACGAAAGAACTGTCCGATACGACCGGCATACAGTGCCATGTTGCGCTGACTGCAATTCCCTCATGGGGAGGGTGATCGAAGAACGCATTAGCGCTATCCTAAATGGCGGCCCGGACTTCATACAGAACCATATCGCCGAGAACGGTGCGCTCGAATTTTTCGTGTGGATGGGGCTGATCTACCTGAAGCTCCACCTAAAAAATAAAACGAACCGTAAATCCCTCGACATGAGGCAGCAAAGTGGAATGATCGCCGACGATTACGAATGGGACCTGCTGCACCACCTCCATACAGTCGTAAGGTGCTTCTATATACCCACGGTGGTCGAAGCCGAGGTCTTCGGGTCGATGCTTGTACTGCCATGCCATGAGCAGATCAGCTGCGACCACTTCGACTTCGGGGAGCTCCACATTGCACAAACGATGATGTTGCGACTCGGGAGCACGGCCATCGTTATGGTCTTCAACGACTCCACCGGCGCGTTCAGTTTCTTCCAAGAGAGCAAGTTTGATAAGATCACGGGGCCTATTTCGGAACTGCAAGCCCGCGAAATAATGACCGATTTGGCTATGCTAAACTTGCACCTTAAGGAGCGGCCAGTCTATCATAGCGAACTCGACCTGATAAATAAGCGGCACAGGATCGTCGCTCGACTTCCAAGTCTCGAACTGGAAGACTGGAACTACGAGCTGCGCGGCCAACTGATGTGGAATGCCTTCCGTCATGCATGGAAACAACTGCCTTTCGCCGGCTCAACAGAGGACGAGGTCAAGAAGGCAGTCGTGACTGGTAGGCTGACTGTCTTATTCGACGACAAGGGGAATTTCATCACTGGACCCGCGAAATCATAGCAATGCAGTGCTTTGTGGCATAGGCGGAGCCATAGTCTCCGATCTGGCTCGCTGGAGTGATCGTGCAGTGGAGCGGGTACCGGTGGATTTGGGACAATGGTAGACGAGAACAAGCGGTTCATCGAGTTTGCGAACCCGCACTCGTGGCTCATGACGGCTGACAACCTGCATGAACAAGCCACATCGATCTATGAAGGTCGCGACAGATCGTCGATCACGACGAAAGTGAACGCGAACAACATGATCCTCGAGCAAATGCGGGGGATCGACAAGTCGGTCTTCTTGCTCGGCGGGTTCGCTTTGGAGAACGCGATCAAGGCGTTCCTGATCTACGAGAACCCGAACTGGGTATCGAACGGTCGGCTGTCGAGAAAATTGAAATCTCACAGCCTGATCAGTCTGCAAGGACAGTCGATATTGATCCCGTATAAGAAACGCCACATCAACATTTTGGAAGCGTTCGAGTCCGGATTGGACTCTTGGTTTAGGTATCCCTGCGCACTTACTATTGAGGACACGAAGGTCGAGGGCCATTTGTACCATCGCCTTTGGGAAGGATACATGACGGTGACGCGCGCTTACGGCCGGAAGCTCTCCGCCCTGCTCAACAAAGGTTGGAACGGTCCGCACGGCTACCACGGCCGCTGGATAGTAACAGGGGAGCACTTGGGCTACAGAACGCCAATCTCAGACCCATCCAGCGGCCCTCGAACGTCGACACGCACAAGAGCAATCGGGCGTAGTGCCGAGCTGTCGCCGAGGCGCAGAGCCGCAAGAACGTTGGCGAAGGAGTAGAAATGCCTGCTGTATCGTGTCGCACACGTCCTAGTCACAAGATGCGGATGGTTTGCGGTAGGGTACGTATCCGTTTTGCCGGAATAACCGAGACTGGGGCCGGGACAGGCCTCAACGGCAGCATTTGGTCGAAAACTGCCAGTGGACGGGGCTCGAGGGAATGCCAGCTCTTCGGGCCATTCCGCCCGAAAGCGGTCAGGCAGTAAACGGCCAGCTCCTGCCCGACGGGTGGTCCTGACGCGCCGGGGAAGCCCATGGCCGGGAATCCGTGTTACGCATTTTGGCACACTGTGTCGTAGCCGAAGGGGTGTGGTAGCCGAAGGGCACAGGATGCCGGATTGCCGGACATGAAATACAAGCGCACCCGGACGGGGATCACCCACCAGAATCTGGCGCAGGACCGCGCCTTCTGGCGCGACCTTCTGGCGCGGCGCACCAGCTTGGGCGGTCTGCCGCCGCATAGCGCGGGGGGTTACCGGAACCGCCGGTTCGCGATCATCCGCGACGCCGCGTGGATCACCTTGTACCGGGCGGCGTCCCCGTTTCCGCAAGTGGGCGTGTTCCTCCGCTGCGCCGGCCTTGCCGGCGAGGCTTTCTTCACGCTGGCCGATCGCGCCCGTCCGGAGATTGAGCCGCTGCTCCGGGCAGAACTCGGCCCGGACCTGGCGGTGGAATGGGGCGCCTGCTACCACCCTGGAATGACCGATATCGCGGCGATCCTGGCCGCCCCGCTGCCCTGGGACGACAGTGCGGCGGAACAGCATATAGCATGGATGCTGCGGGTCGGCGCCGCGTGGTGGAATTGTTTCGCGTCCCTGGCAGGCGGTCCGGAGGTGAACAATACCTCCCCCGCGAAGCGGGAGAGGCATGCCACTGCAAAGACCGAGCTCGGCGAGCGGAGCGGTTGAGCCACGAAGCGGATCAGGCAACGCAATGCTGGGGCCAAGGCGACGCCCAAGAATTAACGAATCGGCGGCGGTTGCCACGTTGAGTGCCGCCGCTGGGCGAGTCGGCGCAGATCGACCGCAAGCTAGCTAGAAAGGCAGAATAACACGGAGTGCACGGAGAAAGATAACGCCACGGAGTGCACGGAGAAGGACTTTATGCGCTTCGCGCGAGCAAGCAAGAAAGCTGCTGTGCTGTCCACGACATCTGATCCATTGCTTGCGCGAAGCGCCAAAATTTCTGCTTCTCCGTGCACTCCGTGGCGTTATCTTTCTCCGTGGGCTCCGTGTTATTCTGCCTTTCTTGCTTGCTTGCCGCCAATCGAGCCCGGCAATCACGGCCCTCCGCTGGTGCAGGCCGAGGTCCAATGATCATCCACACCCACGTGCCGCCGCTCGGACCAGTCGCCACGGCCGGGCAGCCGGCACAGGGGCCGTCACGGATGGTCCCGCGGTCGTTCCTCGGCGCACCGTGAAGCGGCAATTTTTGGGCGTCGCCTAAGTTACGTTGCTAAAATACGCCGCCCGCCCTCAAGCAACATGTCGCTCACACCCGCCGACGTCATCACATCCGACAGCATTTTGCGCCCCGCCTGGTGGATGCGTCGCGTTATCTCCTGCGTCGCCTTCGCGACTTCCGGATGGTCGAGCTGGCCGGGATAACCCAGGCTCTGTGCGAAGTCATTCGGCCCGATGCCGTAAAGATCGATGCCCGGCACCGCGAGAATGGCGTCCAGGTTCTGCAGCACCGCCACGTCTTCCAGCAAGGCGCAAACCAGCATCTGTTCGTTCGCCTCGCGGTAGTACGCCGCCTTGTCCGGGATGCCGGCATTGTAGTCGGTGCCGCGATTGCCGCCGAATGAACGTTCCCCCAGCGGGCCGAAATAGCACGCCCGGACCAACTGGCGGGCGTCCGCCTCGGTGGCGATGTGGGGGCCCAGGATGCCCATGATTCCGCGGTCGAGATAGCGCAGGATGGTTGATGAGCCGATGTCCGGCACCCTTGCGTAAGTCGTCAGGTGATAGCGCTCGGCCGCCCGGCACAGGTCCTCGAGCCGCTCCAGATCGAAGGGCCCGTGCTCACCGTCGATGAAGACGTAGTCAAAGTCGAGCTTCCCCAGAATGTCGATCACCCATGGAGAGGGGAAGGTAAGGCCGTAGCCACACGCCTTGCGGCCGGCGCGCATGGCGGCCTTGATCCGGTTCGGTTGCTTCATTGGACGTCCTCCTGCGGGTTGGCGTGCCGGAAGAATGGCGCATTGGCCTCGCCGCGTCATGCCGCGGCTTGCCCGCGGCATAATCCGGCTTGTTTGGGCCAAGCGGCCCTGCTGCCGCTGCTTTGCGTCGACTGGTGGCGTTCAAACGGGCCCAACCTGCGCCGCCGGGTTTCGCTACCGTCCTGGCCGGGCTACCCTGCAACCATGACCGACCATCTCGCCGCGCTCAGCGCGCTGACCCGTGACCTTGTCGCCATTGACAGTCGCAGCTTCGTCTCGAACCTGCCAATCGCCGAGCGGATCGAGGCCGAGCTCGCCGACTTCGAGGTCGAGCGGCTGGACTACCTGGACGCCGCCGGCGTCGCCAAGCGGGCGCTGGTCGCGCACCGCCCCAGCCGGGGTGTCGCCCACGGGGCGAGCCCGGGCGGCATCGCGTTCTCCGGCCACATGGACACGGTGCCGGACACCGGCTGGCAGGAAGACCCGTGGTCCGGCCGGACCGATGCCGACGGCACGCTGCATGGGCTGGGGTCCACCGACATGAAAGGCCCGCTCGCCGCGGCGATCCTGGCGGCCCGCGCGCTGCCCGCTAGCGTGCCGGTCAGCCTGCTGATCACCACCGATGAAGAGACCACCAAGCAAGGCGCGCGGCGCATCGTGCAGCACTCCGCGTTGGCCCGCGCGGCGAAGCCCGCGTTGATCCTGGTGGTGGAACCCACCGGCATGGCGCCCGTGCGCGGGCATCGCAGCCATATCGCGTTCACCTGCGTGGCCACGGGCGTGCAGGCGCACAGCTCCACCGGGCGTGGCACCAACGCCAACTGGGCGCTGATTCCGTTCCTGGTCGAGATGAAATCGATCTACGAACGGCTGAGGGCCGATCCGGCGCTGCAGGATCACGACTACGACCCGGTGTTCAGCGACTTCAACGTCGTCATCGACAACCACGGCGCGGCGGTCAACGTCACGGTCCCGAAAGCGACCGCGCGCATAAAATTCCGTTATTCCGCCAGGCTGGATCCCACACCGGTGCTCACCGCCGTATACGACGCAGCGGCGCGCGCCGGGATCACGGTGACCGAGGCGCGCGAGGGCACGCCGCCCGAACTGCCGGCGGATCATCCGCTGGTCCGGTTGTGCGTCGAGACGGTCGGCGCGCCACCCCGCACCGCGCCGTACGGCACCGACGCGTCCGAGTTGCAGGCGTTGGCGCCCTGCGTGGTGCTCGGCCCGGGTGACATCGCGCAGGCGCACACGCCCGCCGAGCAGGTGCGGTTGGCGGAATTGGACGCCGCCATCCCCGTGTTCATGCGTTTGGCTGAACGGGTGCGGACCAGCGCGATGTGATATACCACTTAGCTCATGGAAATCCGTGCCTTTGATGAATGATAGAAACAAAAAATCACCACAGAGGCACAGAGGCACAGAGAAGAATATCGACCTGCTTGCATTGTGGACGGTTGCCACCCGGCGCTGGGAAAATCACCCGCCGCGTACTCCAACCGAAGGTAATTTGTTGGTGTGATACCAGGTTGCGAACGGAGTGACCCTTTGTGTCATGGCCGGGTAGTGACGCATTTTGAAATTGATTTTCCTCTACCGGTTCATGGCGCCTACTGGCCCGCCTTCACCACCGCCGGCGGGTTCCACTTCCCCGTCAAAACATCGCTCCTCGGCACATAGAGTCGCATCGTGAGGTTGAACGGCCCCTTCGGCGTCGGGAGCCAGTTTGCCTCCTTGTCGGCATCGGGGCTGGTGTTCTGGAAGTACAGGTCGAGCGACCCGTCCGGGTTGTGCTTGAACGGCATCCAACTGCTGACCGCAAACCGGTCGAGGCTGTTCGGAACCTGGAAGCCCTCATTGTCATACAGCGTGATCGACCAGAATGCATCCACCGGCGGCGTGGCGTCCTTCGCAAAATGCAGCACATAGGTGTTCGCGCCATCCAAGGGTTTGCCTGTGTCGTCCGCAAGGTTGAGCGGATAGATCGCATCCTCCGGCAGGTTCGCTCCGAGGCCCAACTGAGCCACAATCGCGCGCTTCAAGTAGTAATTGCCGTAGACACCCATCGTGTCGGTGTTCATCGACCAGCCGTTTGCGACGCGGGCCAGGCTGGCCACCTTCCACGCCATCAGCGACAATGCGTCCTCGGGCGCGGACTGCAAGGCGGCCTTGATCGCCGGATCAACCTCGTCGATGTCGAAGCTCTTGCCTCGCTCGATCCCGATCCGCTTCATCTGGGCGAGGATCGGCTGGTCGGTGATGTGCGGCAGTTGCAGCTTCAGGATTTCGGCAGCGTAGGCGAAGAATTTGCCGGCCGGCATCGTATCGACCGCGGTCTTCGGAGGCGTCTTCATGTCAACGGTTGGATCGACGGTGCCGACCACTGGCTCGGGTTGCATCCCCCAGCGCGACAGCGGCGTGATCCTGTAGCCGGCCTGGACCGCGTGCACGGCGGCGTAGTCAGACGGTCCGTCGGTCTTGGTGCGGCCGATAATCCAGACATATGGCGTGGGCGCATCGATACGCGCCACACCCGCCGGCAACGAGCCGCTCCAGCCCGGCGGCACCACGGCATAGTCGCCGGCCTGGGTTCCCGTCGTGCGCCAGCCTGGACAGGCGAACACGTCGGTCCACATGTCAATCATGGGCAGCAGGTAGTAACGCCCGTGCGTGTTCGGGGCCGAGACGATCATCGGCTCCGTGGTCAGGTCGAGCCAGACGCTGGAATACAGCGTGTCGAAGTTTGGCCGTACCACGGCCTTCATGTCCGCCGGGGGGAATGCGGCAACGTTAACGAACGTGTTCATCGGTCCGTGTATACCCTCGGCCCTGGCAACGTTGGTCAATTGCCTGCGCGTGAGGTCCATTGTCACAAGCGGATAGAAGTACACGTACGCCGCCATGCCGATCGAGCGTGCATCCTGTTCGCTGATCATGCGTGTGTGCTCCCTGGTAAGGTCGTGGCGGGCCGTTTGCCGGTTCGTGACGGATGGTCTGATGGGGACGTTAGCGCATTGCAGACCACCTCACCACAATTCGACGGCTCCTAAACGGGAAGCGCCTGTTTCGGCTGGCGTCATGCGCAGCGTCTTGTGGTCGCGGATGAAATTGCGGAAGACCACATAGAGGCACATCATCGCATAGTGCGCTTCCGCGCTCTTGCTAAACGCGTTTGTTAACCGTGTGAAACGGCGCATGTCCATTCTTAGCTGGACCCCTCCCCCCAACCCCCTCCCTCAAGGGGAGGGGGAGAATGTTTATCATCCGGCTAGTCCAGCGACTCCAGCAGGCCGGCCAGCAGCGCTGCCCGCTGCGCGAGATGGCGCCACAATATGTGTTCGTGGCTGGCATGCGCGCCGCCACCGAGGCAGCCCAGCCCGTCCAGCGTCGGGATGCCCATCGCCGCGGTGAAATTGCCGTCGGAGCCGCCGCCGCGATGCTGCTTCGGCAGGGTAATTCCCACGTCGGCGGCGATTGCCCGCGCCTTCTCATAGAGGCGGATGATGCCGGGGTCCTCGGTGTAGGGCGGGCGGTTCATGCCGCCCTGCACCGTGATGCGGCAGCCGGGCGTTACCGCGCGCAATGCCAGGATCGCCTGCTCCATGCGCTGCCCGTCCGCGACGGAGTTGACCCGCAGGTCGATCTCGCAGCCGGCATCGGGGGAGATCACGTTGGGCCGCGAGCCGCCCCAGACCGGTGCGGCGTTCAGCGTGATGCCGGCGTCCAGGTCCACCATGCCGTGCAGCTTCAGCACCTGGTGCGCCAGCTCGACGATGGCCGAGGCGCCGTCCTGGAACGCGCCGCCGGAATGCGCGCCGATGCCCTGGATGCGGAGCGTGAAGCGCCCGACGCCCTTGCGCGCGGTGACTGCCGCCCCGCCGGCGCCGGCAGGCTCGGGGATCAGCACATAGGCCGCGCCCGCCGCCTGCTGCTCGATCCATTCACGCGAGGTGGGGCTGCCGACCTCCTCGTCGGGGGTTAGCAGCAGGACGATCGGGCGGCGCGTCGGCACGCCCTGGCGCAGGATCGAGCGCACCGCGTGGAAGGCGAGGAAGCTGCCGGCCTTCATGTCGTGGATGCCGGGGCCGTGCGCCTTCTCGCCGTCGAGGCGATACGGCATGGTTTGCAGCGTGCCGACGTCCCAGACCGTGTCCAGATGGCCTGCCACCAGGATGTGGCCGTTGGCGCCGCCGGCCGGGCCGCGCGCCGAGTCGCCCCCGGGGACATTGCTGGGGACATTGCTGGGGACATTGCGGGGGACGCTGGTGCGCGCGATCAGGTTGTCGCCATAGCCGCCGCGGCCGGGGATGCGCGTGATCGCCGCCCCCGCGCGCGTGAGTTCGGCCTCCGCAAGGTCCACCACGCGGTTGACGGCGGGGGCGTGCGTGGTGGGCAATTCGATCTTCACCCACTCGGCGAGTTCGGCAAGCAGGTCCTCGGAGCGTCCGGTCGCGGTCTGCGGCATGCAGGATTTCCGGCGAATGTGGCGGGGTGCAAGACGTGTGCCCGCTATCAGGCCGCCTGTCCATGTAGATGGGTGTCGAGCAATTCCGCGCTCTCGCGGGTGCTGGCTCGGTCCTTGCCGCGTCAACAGGTTTTCGCGTCTTGCGAATACACCCGCTATCGGCGGCGGCGCGAAAGCCCGCCTTGGTCCCTTGCGGCACGACAATGCCCTTCGCCATCATCCTGCGACAGTGCGAGAAATATGGGGCTGCTGGGCCGCGCGGAGAAAATGGCCAACGCGGTGCTGTTCCCAGCCGCGGACCTCGCGTCTTATGCGACCGGCGCGGCGATCGTTGCCGGTGGCGGGTTGACCGCGAGAACCGGCAGCCCGACGCGGTTCAGGAACTGAAGCTAGCAACGGGTCAAACCAGTCGGTGTGTCGGGCCGTCGAACCGCTACGATCCAAAGGACGCAGGTATGACCCAAACACTGTAGTGACCCGTGGCGAGCTCGACCACGCTGAGGCGGCTGTCGCCGAGCAGATCGCCCAACTCCGACGCGACGGCTTGAAATTCCTCGAGCGCCATCTGCAGCACTTCGTCGAGGCCATTCCCCTGGTAGGAGTCCTCGGCGACACCGCGCTTGAAGTCCGGCGCCCACTCCTGTGTGGAACTGACGCGGATCGCGACGATCCGCGCCTCCGCCCCGCCGATGCGTGCGGTCCCCGTGAGCAGGATCGAGGGGTCCTCGGACGGTCCCTGTTCCTCCAGAACATTTGGCCACACGCAGGCTGGGAATTCGACCGCCACGGTAACTGCCTCCCGTTTGTTGCGTGGGCCGACAAGGCGCGCCGACCCTCAGGCCGGATACACTTTGACGCTGCTGGCCACGGAATCGGCGACGTGCTCCTTGGTGATCACGCCGGCGATATCGCCCGGCCTCGGCACACCGCGGCCGCGCACGACAACCGCCATCACCGCGTGCCTACGCCAGATGCGCCGGATCACGTCGAACAGGATGTCGTCCTCGCGCGCGACGGTGAAGTTGCGGTTGGCGATGTCACGCAGGGCGACACCGGTGCCCGCAGCCTCGGACGCCTGGCGCAGCGCGGTGTTGACGCGTAGCACACCCACGATGCGGTTGTCCTCGGTCACCGCGACATGGCGCATGCGGCCGTTGTTGTCGGGCAGTGCAAGGAACGCATCGAAGCTCATGTCGGCGGGGGCCAGGTAGACGTCGGTGTCCATCACGTCCCCGGCATGGCGCACTAGGAACATGTTCGCATGCAACGCCTTCGGAATGACGTGGCCACGGCGGACCAGCTTCAGGGTGTAGATGTTCTCGCGCGACAACAGGCGGCGCACGCCGACGGCGACCGCAACCGCCAGGATCATCGGCAGGACGATGGTGTAGTCGCGCGTCATCTCGAAGATCATCGTCACGGCTGTCATCACCGCGCCGGTGCCGCCGCCGACCATCGCCCCCATGCCGACCATGGCGAAGGACGGAATGTCGAGCGGGATCGGCAGATGCAGCACCGTCAGTCCGGCCGCGAAGGCGCCGCCGATCGTGGCGCCCATGAACAGCGACGGGGAAAAAATTCCGCCGGACGAACCCGACCCCAGGCTGAGCGTGGTCGCCAGCAGCTTGCACAGGAACAGAAGGGCCAACAGTCCGGTCAGCGACAACTGGCTGTCCAGGATCGCCTGCACGGTGGCGTAGCCGACGCCCTCGACGTAGTAGTGGCCGAAGCGCTGCTGCAGGGCGTAGATCAGGATGCCTACCAGCAGCATGCTCAGGATGTGCCGCGAGTAGCGCTCCTTGATCTTGTCGAACATGTCCTCGACGACGTGCAGGCCGCGGACGAAGCCCGCGGCCGCGACGCCGATGATAACGCCGAGCAGTGCATAGAGGCAGAGGCTGAGGGCCGATGTGGCATCGACGCTGATCGGCACCAGGTGCGGTACGTCGAAGGCCGGCTGCGGGCCAAAGAAGAAGCGCCCGATGAACGTTGCGGTGCCGGTGGCGAGTGCGACCGGCAGGAAGGTGCGGGCGCTGACCTCGGGCATCATCAGCTCGATGGCGAACATAACGCCGCCGATCGGCGTGTTGAAGGTCGCGGCGATGCCGGCGCCGGCGCCGGCGGCAACCAGGATGATGCGCTCGCCGGGTGGCATGCGGATGACCTGGCCCAGGGTCGAGCCGAGCGCCGAGCCGATCTGGATGATCGGGCCCTCGCGTCCCACCGCCGCCCCGCTGCCGATGGCGATCGCCGAGGCCAGCGACTTCACCACCGCGACGACGGGCCGGATCACACCGCCTTTGTAATAGATCGCGTCCATGACCTCGGGCACGCCGTGGCCTTTGGCCTCGGGGGCGAACGTGGAGACCAGGAATGTGACGGCGATGGCGCCGAGCACCGGCACCAGGATGATGAAGGCGCCCCAGGGGCTGGGCGGGGTGAACAGGTTGGCGTCGTAGCGCACGACGAACTGGCCGAGGAACAGCACGTTGTGGATCAGGCCGATCAGGTCGCGGAACACGACCGCGCCAAATCCGGTGACGACGCCGACGACGAGGGCCAGAAGCGAGAGAACGAGCAGCCCGATACGGCGGATGTCCTCATCGGCCGTTTCGCCAGCGCGCGCATGCAACGGCTCGACCACGGCGGCGGCATGCTGGACGGTCGGATGATCGGCAAGCGGCGGCGCGCTTGATCGGTTTTCCATCACATTTCCCTGGTCAGGTCGCAAGATCGATCAAGCAGGTCGCAATCGCGCGTAGCCTAGTTTCTAGGCATGCATCGAGGCGAACATCGCAGCATGCGTCAAGCGCGCACGGCGCAGCACCTCCGCAATTCGAGCGACCAGCGGCGCCACCCGAGCGCGGTAGGGACGCCCATAACTGGACGCCCCGCACAGAACCGTACATGCGGCTTCCCTGCATACGGCTCCCAACTCGGGTGTCTGACGGCTAAGCGCACGCTCAGCCATGACGCGGAGGGCGATACCACGGGCCAAAATGAGACCCGCCGGGCATGCCAAACCACTACCCAATGGCGTGGCAACGGTGACAGAATGCGAGTTGGCCTTGTGCGCGTGGTCCCCTGAATGCCCGACGGTTCGGCTTCCCTGACACTTTCGCTACATGGCACCATCGCCGAGATCGCGGCGTCCGACTGGGACGCCTGCGCCGGCGACGACAACCCGTTCGTCAGCCATGCCTTCCTGAGTGCGCTGGAGGACAGCGGTTCGGCGGATGAGCGCGAGGGCTGGCTGGGGCAGCACGCGGTGCTGCGGGCCGAGGATCGGCGGGTGGTGGCGGTGGCGCCGATGTACGCCAAGTCGCACAGCTATGGCGAATACGTGTTCGACCATGGCTGGGCGAACGCGTTGGACCGCGCCGGCGGCAACTACTATCCGAAGTTGCAGGTGGCGGTGCCGTTCTCGCCAGTGCCGGGGCCGCGGCTGTTGCGCCGGCCCGATGCGGGCATCCCGATCGCCGCGTTTGCCTCGGCGTTCCAGCAGGCGTGCCAGTCGCTGGACCTGTCCTCGGTGCATGTGACGTTCTGCACGGAGGAGGAGTGGCACGGGCTGGGCGAGGCCGGCTGGTTGCAGCGCCTGGGCACGCAGTTTCATTGGGAGAACCATGGCTACGCCAGCTTCGACGATTTCCTCGGCGCACTGTCGTCTCGCAAGCGCAAGGTGCTGCGGCGCGAGCGGCGCGAAGCCAACGCCGCCGGCCTGACCTTCCAGGCGCTGTCCGGGGACGACCTGACGGAGGCACGCTGGGACGCGTTCTATCGGTTCTACACCTCGACCGTGGACCGCAAATGGGGCGGGGCCTACCTGACGCGGCGTTTCTTCTCGCTGCTGTCGGAGCGGTTGGGCGACAAGGTCGTGCTGATGCTGGCGGCGAAGGACGGCAAGCCGGTGGCGGGCGCGCTGAACATCGCCGGGGCCGACACGCTGTACGGGCGCAACTGGGGCTGCCGCGGCGACTGGCCGTTCCTGCATTTCGAGCTGTGCTACTACCGCGCCATCGACTGGGCGATTGAGCACGGGTTGTCGCGGGTGGAGGCGGGAGCACAGGGACGCCACAAGATCCAGCGCGGGTATTTGCCGAAGCCGACGTATTCGGCGCACTGGATCGCGCATGTGGGGTTGCGCCGGGCGGTGGCGAACTTCCTGGAGCAGGAACGGCCGCAGATGCTTGCCGAGATGGCGGCGCTGGCGGAACAGTCACCGTTCCGTAAGGATGGCGAGTTGGACTGAGATTTTGGTTCGATTCTGCGTCGTACTGTCGGTGGTCATTGAAATCGTTGGTTGTCGGATGGGTGTTGTCGAATAGGCCGCGGCCAGCCTGGGTGTTCGCATATCCTTGCCAGGGAGAGGGGATGGCGCTCTGACGACGGGATCTGTGTGGTCGATCTACGGCAAGCGAGATTCTAACACAGAGAAGCAGGGAGGGGGTGCAGAGGACGCAGAGAAGAAGTAAAGATTTTGGCGCTTCGCGCGTCGACTGATCGAACACTGCGTGAGGCGCCATACTTCCTTTCTCGTGTCCTCTATGCTCCCGCCTTGCTTCTCAGTGCTAAAGTCCGTCTCGAATCGCAACAGCAATGCCGGTGATCTTTGATTTGCCCCGATTTCGCCAGGGTTTGGCCGATAGGGCCTGACTGTGCGATCCATGGCAAGCAAGATTTTTACCACGAAGCAGGCGGGAAAATCACGAAGGACCACGAAGGAGTAAGGATTCTGGCGCTTCGCGCGGACGCCCGATCAAACACCGTGCGAAGCGCTATTCCTGCATCCTTCGTCAGCGCAATCGCATTTGGCATCGTGCGTCGACGTGGGGAGGCATTGATTGAGCGTCACGCGTCGATCGCAAGTCAAGCAAGTCAGAATAACACGGAGCACACGGAGAAAGATCAAGCCACGGAGCGCACGGAGAAGAAAATCATGGCGCTTCGCGCGAGGCTATCCAGCTAGCTTTGCGCGAAGCGCCATATCTTAACTTCTCCGCGCGCTCCGTGGCTTGATCTTTCTCCGTGCGCTCCGTGTTATTCTGGCTTACTTGCCTGCGTGACGGCCGTGTCATTCCTGAAGCACATCATATCCGCCAAAATGCGATCGCCCTGCCTCCTTCGTGGTAAGATTCTTGCTTGCTTGTTGACGATGGAGGGCCCGATACCACGGGCGCGGAAAACCCCGGATCAGGCGGACCAATTGCCCGACAATCACGCGCCGGGGTGCCTCATTCGCTTGGCGTTTTGAGACAGACTCTTAAAATCTTGCTTACCATTGGTCGAGCAGCCGGATCCCATCAGCGGAGTGCCCTTGCCGCCCCACGAGGCAACAATTCCCGAACTCAATTAGACCCGGCATGAAGCCTGTCGGGCAGACCAGCCAGGATCCGGCGGAATTAATGAACATCACCGTTCTAATATCAATTCAAGTTGAACTCCGAGCCGCGTAGCAACAACCGCACCTACTTGTCCGTCTGGGCAGCACCGGGCGCGACGCCGATGGTCGTGCTGCCATGCTCAGCTCTCCGGTCATCGCCGTCGTCCTGCTCGCCGCGCTGCTGCACGCCGGTTGGAACGTCGTGGTGCGCGCCGGAGCGGACCGGCGGCGGGAGACCGCGCTGGTGGTGGCGGGCGGCGCCGTGCTCGCCGGCGTGCTGCTGCCCTTCCTGCCGCTGCCGCCAGCCGCGGCCTGGCGCTATCTGCTGACCTCCGCGGCGCTGAACACGGTCTATTTCGTGCTGATCGCCGAGGCCTATGCGCGTGGTGGCGTCGCGCTGGCGTATCCGCTGATGCGTGGCGTCGCGCCGATGCTGGCCGCGCTCGCGGCCTGGGGATTGATCGGCGAGATGCTGCCCCTGGTCGGCTGGATCGGCATCGTGACAATCTGCGCGGGGGTTGGCGCACTGGCGCGTCCGCGCGGTGTGCCGGGCGCGGGGGCGATCCGAACGCATGTGCCGGGAGGGCGGGTGCCAGGGGAGTATGTGCCAGCGGAGCGGGTCGTGGTGCGACTGGCGCTGGCGAATGCCGTGGTGATCGCCGCGTATACGCTGAACGATGCGGTGGGGGCGCGGTTGTCCGGGGCGCCGCTGACCTACACGCTGTGGCTGTTTCCGCTGACCGCAGTGCCGACGCTGCTGTGGCTGCATCGGCGCGCGGCACCGCGATGGCCGACGCTGCGGGAGGCGCGGCGCGGCCTGGGCGGAGCCGGCTGCGCGATCGGGTCTTATGGGCTGGTGCTGTGGGCAATGACCCGCGCGCCGGTCGCACCGGTGGCTGCCTTGCGCGAGACCTCGATCCTGTTCGGCGTGCTGCTGGCGCGCCTTGTGCTGGGCGAGCGGCCGGGGCGGTGGGGCTGGGGTGGCGCGTTGGCAATCGCCGCGGGGGCGGCGATCCTGCGGCTGGCGTAGCGGAAGAGTTCGTTGCAGTGGTGGACGCAAGCCGGGGGCGCCGCGCCGGGCCGCCTCGCGATCATCGCTGCCCGTTCTCGTCCGGCGGATCCTCGGCGAACAGCCGGACATAGGGATCGTAACGGAACCGCCGGTTGCGCGCGTGGCCGGTCACTTCGGCGAGGATGCCGGCCTCCGTCAGACGTTCGACGAGCTGGTTGGCCGCCGGATAGGTCGTGCCGGTCAGCGCGCGCACCTGGTTCACCGACACGATGGGATGGGCGAACAAATATTCCAGCGTGCGATGGCCGTTGCCGGCCGCGCGGCCGAGCCGGTCGGCGATCAGCTCGCGATGCTGCTCGCGCAGCAGCAGAATGCGTCGCGCGGTGGTGGCCGCCTCCAGGCTCACGTCGATGACGCCGGTCAGGAAGAAGTCGAGCCACGCCTCGAACGCGCCCGCGTCGCGCACCGCCTGCAGGTGCTCGTAATAGCTTTGCCGGTGCCGCCGGAAGTAGTGCGACAAGTAAAGCACCGGCTTGTCGAGTATTTGTTTCTCGCACAACAGGAAGGTGATCAGCAGCCGGCCGATCCGCCCGTTGCCATCCAGGAACGGATGGATCGTTTCGAATTGCGCGTGCGCCAGTCCGATCTTGACCAGCAGCGGCAGCGTGTCCTGGCCGTGCAGGAAGTGTTCCAGCGCGCCGAGCGCCTGGGGCACGTCGGCGGGCGGAGGTGGAACGAAGGTCGCGTCGCGCAGCGTGCAGCTGCCCGGGCCGATCCAGTTCTGGCTGGTCCGGAGCTCGCCCGGCGTCAGATGCGAACCGCGCACGCCTTCGAGCAGCTTGGCATGGATCTCGCGGATCAGGCGGACCGACACCGGCAGTGCGTCGAGCCGTGCCAGACCGTGGTTCATGGCGGCGACGTAGTTCAACACCTCGGCCACGTCGCGCGGCTGCGCCGGGTCGAAGACCTTGGCCTCGGCCGAGAGCAGGTCGGCGAGCGAACTCTGGGTGCCTTCGATCTGGCTCGACAGCACCGCTTCCTTGCGGACATACATCAGGATGAACAGGTCCGGGTTGGGCAGCGTCTCGATCGAGCCGGCCAGCCGGCCGAGGGCGAGATCGGCGCGCGAGAGCAGCGCCTGCAGCGGGCCGTTCGATCCTGACCGGTGGGTTCGGGGGTAGCGGGGCTGGGATGAAGGCCCGATAGCCCTGCGGCTGCCGCCGGTAGACGCCGGCACGGCCGGGCTCGGGCGAGCTGAGTTGTGGGTGCGGTGCCTTTAACATGGCGGGGTGTCGGTCTCTTGTGAAAGTCTGGCTTATATATGGTGGGCTTTCCCTGCCATAGGAAAGTCTGGCTTTCGCAATTCATGGGCGTGTTGGGTTCGGAGTACACCCGGGACATTGCGCGATCGCTAACAACCGTCAGTTGTGCCACTGTCCGGCAGGAGGCGTCGGCACGGACATGCGCGCATGGTGGTCGGGCGATCTGACGACGCTGCTTGCCGCAGTGCCGGAGGCGATCGTTCAGCGCCTCGCGGTGCGGCTGGTGGAGACGCATCACCTGAACCACGCGGCGCAGTTGGTGGCCTGGCGTGAACAGGTAACGCTGCTGCAAGCCGTCGCCCGCGGCCTGTCCGGCGGCTGGCGCGTGTTGCTGGAATATCCGTTGCTGCGTCTTGGCAAGCGGATCGACGCCGTGCTGCTGACCGACCGCGCGATCCTGGTGCTGGAGTTCAAGACCGCCGATCAGACACGTCTGGCGCGCGAGCAGGTGGAGGATTACGCGCTCGATCTGTTCGACTTCCACGCGGAAAGCCGCGCCCATCCGGTGGTGCCGATCCTGGTGGTGACGCAGGGCCAGCCGCACCCGACCGCCTGGCCGTTGCTGTGGCACGCCGTCACGCCGGTGCTGGATGCGACATCGCGCGGCATTCCCGCGTTGGTCCACGCGATCGTGGCGCGCATTCCTGCGACGAAACGACCGCTCGACGTGCTCGCCTGGGAAGCGGCGCCGTACCGGCCGGTGCCGACCATCGTTGAAGCCGCCACCATGCTGTATCGCCGGCACGGTGTGGCGGAGATCGCCGCGGCGCGCGCCGATGTCGGCAACCTGACGCGCACCAGCGGCGCGATCGCCGCCGCCATCGTGCAGGCCCGCGCGCGCCAGCTTCATCTGGTGCTGTTCGTCACCGGCATTCCCGGCGCCGGCAAGACGCTGTGCGGGCTGAACATCGTGTTCGGGGCCGACAGCGGCGCGGCGTTCCTGACCGGCAACCTGCCGCTGGTCTATGTGATGCGCGAGGCGCTGGCACGCGACGCGCGTGACCAGGGGCGCGGCATGCGCATGGCGCGCCAGCAGACCGAAAGCGCGATCCAGCCGCTGATCGGCTTTCTGCGCGACAACCGCGAGCGCGCCGATCCGCCGCATGAGCATGTCATCGTGTTCGACGAGGCGCAGCGCGCGTGGGACGCCAAGTTCGGTGCGCGCAAGTTTGGCCACGCGCAGAGCGAGGCGGCGATGTTCCTGGACATCATGCGCCGGCACGCCGATTGGGCGGTGATCGTGGCGCTGGTCGGCACCGGGCAGGAGATCAACACCGGTGAGGCCGGGTTGGAAGCCTGGGGCGAAGCGCTGACACAACGTCCGACATGGCAGGTGCAAGCGCCCGACGATGTGCTCGCGGCGGCGGACCCGCGGCAGCGTTTGTTTGACACGGCGCCAGCGACGATGGTGATCGACCCGCTGCTGCATCTGGACGTGCCGGTGCGCTGCGTTCGTTCCGCCGCGGCGGCGCCGTGGGTCGATGCCGTGCTGCGTGGTGACCCCGCTGCGGCCGCCGCGATCGCGTCGCGCGCCGGCGAGGTACCGTTCCTGCTGACGCGCTCGCTGGCCGTGCTGCGCTCGGCGCTGCGCCGGCTGGCACGCGGGCAGCGGCGCGCCGGGCTGGTGTGCAGCGCCGGGGCGAAGCGGCTGCGCGCCGATGGGGTGTCGCCGAATTTTCCCCACCTCGACGCCGATGCGATGGCGCACTGGTTTCTCGATCGCTGGCCGGACGTGCGAGCGTCGGACGCGCTGGAGCTGCCGGCGACACAGTTTGCCTGCCAGGGACTGGAGCTCGACCATGTCGGCCTGTGCTGGGGCAACGACCTGATCCGCCACAGTGGCCACCACGCCCAGGGGTATCAGGCTGGCCACCAGCCGGGCCGGGCGCCGTGGCTGGCACGCGCCTTTGCCGGCACGCGCTGGCAGGTCATGCGCGGCGAGGCGGCGATCGCTTACCAGGTGAACACCTATCGCGTTTTGTTAACCCGCGCGCGCTGCGAGACGGTGATCTGGGTGCCGCGCGGCGATCCGGAAGACGTGACCCGGAACCCGCTCGACTTCGACACAATTGCCCGGTTCCTGGCCGATTGCGGCGCCCGCGAACTCGAGGAGATCGAGATGCCGGAGACCTCTATCCCACCTGTCCACGCCCCACCCATCGGCGCCCCGCCTGTCCACGTTCCGCCCGTCGGCGCGCTGCTGTGAGGCGACTGCTGCTCGCGTTGCTGCTGGCCTGCCTGATCGTTCCGGCGCACGCCGCGGAACTGAAGGTCGCCACCTGGAACCTGGAATGGCTCACCGATCGCCCGGCCGGCGACCGCGCTCTGCCGCACGACGCGCACCCGAAGCGGCCCGAGGACATCGCCACGCTGGCCGGCTACGCCGCGCAACTCAACGCCGACGTGATCGCGATTCAGGAGGTCGACGGCCGCGAGATCGCCGCGCGCATCTTTCCGCCCGACCGCTACTCGATCCACATGACCGGCGACCATGTGGTTCAGCGGGTCGGGCTGGTGGTGCGCCGCGGCCTGGCCTACGACGTTAATCCGGACGACGCGGCGCTGGCGCTGCCGGGTCCGCCGCCGGCGCACCTGCGCAGCGGCGCCGACATTACGCTGCATCTGGCGGGCGGGCCGCTGCGCGTGCTCGCGGTGCACCTGAAGACCGGATGCCAGCACGACAAGCTGACCACCAGCCGTCGCCCCGCATGCAAGACACTGGCCGAGCAACTGCCGCCGCTGCAGGCCTGGATCGCGGCGCGCAAGGCGGAAGGGGCGGCGTTCATCGTGCTCGGCGATTTCAACCGCTGGATGGACGACAAGGACCAGGTAATCGCGGCATTGCGCGAGGCGGCACCGCTGGTCCGCGCGACGGAGGGACAGTCCAGCCCCTGCTGGGGCGGCGAGCGTTTCATCGACCACATCCTGGCCGGCGGGGCGGCGGCGCAATGGATGGCGCCGGCGACGCTCAGCGTGCAGGTGTTTCGCGAGACCGGGGAGGACTGGAAGGACCGGCTGTCCGATCACTGCGCGGTCGCGGTGCGCTTCCGTCCGCCGGGCTGAGGCCCCATAGTCTTATGCTCATTGCTGATATTGAGGGCATGATGGATGCCACCACGGATGTTGCCGAGGCGCTGGAGATCTCGCCCAAGCAGGTGCGGGCGCTGCTCGATCGCTATCGTGTCAGGCACGGCAAGGACTTCAAGCTGAAGCATCATGACCCGGCCGACACGGCGGGGCATATCCTGAGCAAGCGGCAGGCGGAGGCGCTGCAGCGCACCAGCGTGGAGCGGCTGGCGGCGTTGCAGGAGAAGCTTTACGCGCAGGACCGCTGGTCGATGCTGTGCGTGTTCCAGGCGATGGATGCCGCCGGCAAGGACGGCACCATCAAGCACGTGATGTCCGGGGTGAATCCGCAGGGCGTGCAGGTGACCAGCTTCAAGGCACCGGGACCGGAGGAACTCGCACACGATTTCCTGTGGCGCGTCCAACGCAAGCTGCCCGAGCGCGGGCGCATCGGCATCTTCAACCGCAGCCACTACGAGGAAGTGCTGGTGGTGCGGGTGCATCCGGAAATCCTGGAAAAGCAGCGCCTGCCGCCGGAGCTGATCGGCAAGAAGATCTGGGATGAGCGGTTGGCCTCGATCGCGGCGTTCGAGCGGCATCTGACGCAACAGGGCACCGTGGTGCTGAAGTTCTTTCTGCATCTGTCGAAGGAAGAGCAGAAGCACCGCTTCCTCGCGCGGTTGGACGAGCCGGAGAAGAACTGGAAGTTCAGCAGCTCGGACCTTGCCGAGCGGGCTTACTGGGACGACTACCAGGCCGCGTATCAGGACGCGATCGCCGCGACGGCCGCGCCGCATGCACCGTGGTTCGTGGTGCCGGCGGACAACAAATGGTTCACCCGGCTGGTGGTGGGCGCGGCGATGATCGAGGCACTGGACAAGTTGGATTTGAAACTACCCAAGCTGAGCGCCGAAGAGCAGGTCGCGTTGCAGGCGGCACGGCGGAAGCTGGAGGCGGAGTAGGGGGAGCGCGGTGAGACGGGATTGAACATTGGCGCGCACGTTGATATATAACATACATATACCATATATCGGTTGGCAGTCATGCGCGCACTGGTGGACATTCCCGACGAACAGATCCGCAAGCTCGGCGAGCTGTGCGAGCGTACCCACCGGCCGCGCACTGCGCTGATCCGCGAGGCCATCGCAGACTATGTGGCGCGCCACCAGCCCGACACCGAAGTGGACGCGTTCGGCCTGTGGGGTGCGGGCGGTGCGGACGGCGTGGCGTATCAGCGAAAGCTGCGCAACGAATGGTGAAGGCGTTGGTCGACACCAATATCCTGATCGACTACCTGCGTGGAATACAGGCCGCTCGCGACGAGCTGAGCCGCTACCAGGACAAGGCGATCAGCATCATCAGCTGGATGGAGGTCTTGGTCGGGGCCAGCCCGGCGGCGACGCCGGCGACGCGCCGGTGGCTGGAAGGCTTCACGCTGATCGGCGTGGACTCGCAGGTTGCCGAGCGCGCCGTGTCGCTGCGCAAGTCGTACCGTATGAAACTGCCGGATGCGATCGTCTGGGCCTCCGCCCAGGTGCATGCGATGCTGCTGGTCACCCGCGACGCACGGGATTTCCCGCGGGATGATCCGGGGGTTCGAATTCCCTACGCGGTCTGAACGCTCCGGCGCTCGCTCACACAGCGAAGCCCCTTAACCTGCCTCACTGGCTCTGCCCGGCGTCGCCCTAGACTCGGCGCAAGTGCGTCAAATAGCCACTGGCAGGGTGCATTACAGAGGTGGCAGGGCGCTGCGACGCGGCAACGCTGCTTCGCCCAGGCGCGCATCAATTTCAAAACTGTGTCGCGACCAACCGATGCTAATCGTTGACTCTCGTCGCGCGGCTACTGCATGCTCGCCATGCGTCGTTTGCGGGTGTGTTAAGCCACATCGTCGCAAAACCGCTGGGGGAAGTGCCGTCTCTTGGAACCCTTGACCAGGAGTTGGAGCGCAAATGACCTACACCGTCATCCGCTGGTGCCTTGCTCGTGCCGTTGTTATCGGCTGGCTGGTTTTGTTGCTGGCTCATCCACTGTCGGCTGCGCAAACGCTCGGACCGGTGACCGACGACATCGGTGTCATCAAGATACCGGCGGGTGCGCCGATCCAGATCGGCGGCTATTGGGTGATGTCCGGTGCCGACACCGCGCTTGGGCTGGATTCGAAGCGTGGCGTTGACATTGCGATTGCTGATATCGGCAACAAGCTGCTCGGGCATCCGATCAAGTTCAACGCGGAAGACGACCTGTGCAGCGCCGAGGGCGGTCAGACGGCGGCGACCAAACTGGCCTCGAACCCACAGACGGTGATCGTGCTGGGCGGCGCCTGCTCCAGCGCCGCAACGCCGGCCGCGCCCATCCTGTGGCAAGCCGGGATTGTCAACATTTGCACCGGCTGCTCCGCGCCATCGCTCACCGCGCCGGATCGCGGGCCGCAGTACGACGGCTTCGCCCGCACCATTGCAAGCGACATCGATCAGGGTGCGGCGGACGCCAAGTATATGTACGAGGCGTTGAAGGCGCGCACCATCGTTACCGTGCATGACGGCAGTCCCTATGCCCAGCAACTGACAGTTGTTACCGCGAGGAATTTCACCAAGCTCGGCGGCAAGGTGTCGTCGCAGGAAGCCATAGCGCCCACGGATATCGACATGCATCCGGTGCTGACGCGTGTTGCGGCGGAAAAGCCGGATGCTCTCTATATCCCGGTTTTCGTCGCCGCCGCGGCGCAAATTCTGCGCCAGTCGAAGGAGACGCCCGGGCTGGAGCACACCACCGTGGTCGGTGGCGGGTCGCTGGCCGCTCCCGGCTTCATCGAAGCCGCGGGCCCGGTGGTGGTGGGATTCCGGATCTGCTCGATCGATCTCTCACCCGAAACAATGGGCAAGGCCTATCCGGAGTTTATCGCCAAATACACCAAGACGTTCGGCGAAGGGCCGATCTCGAACGGCCATGCCAACTCTTATGATGCGGCGGTGATGGCATTCACGGCAATCAAGGAGGTTGCCAAGGCCGACAGCGAAGGCAATCTGTATATTGGCAAGAAAGCCCTTCGGGACGCGGTGTTCAAGGTGAAGTTCGATGGCCTGAGCGGCCGTATCGACTGCGATACCCACGGTCAATGCGCTTCGTTCAAGCCTGGCGTCTATGAATTCGTGTCGGCCGACCCGAAGACGTTCTCAATCGGCAAGAACCCGAAGAAGGTCTGGCCGTAGGATCGACGCAACGGCGCCGATCACCTACGCGAAACCGGCTGTGGTGAAACCGGGCGGCGTGCGGCCAACCGCACCGCACGACATGACTGATACTGATCGGGGCTGATACTTGCCGGGCCGATACTAATCGTTGACTCTCGTTGCGCGGCTACTGCATGCTCGCCATGCGGCGTGTGCCTGTGTGTTGCACTGCCAAGTCGCGAAGCCGTTGGGGGAAGCGCCCGTCTCTTGGAACCCTTGCCAGGAGTTGGAGCGCAAATGATTGTTGCTATGTCGCGTCGGTGCCTCGTCCGAACCGTCTTGGTCGGGCTGGCGCTGTTGTTGGTCCATCCGCTGTATGCGGCGCAAACGGTCGGTCCGGTGACCGACGATATCGGCGTCATCAAAATACCGAAAGGCGCCCCGATCCAGATCGGCGGCTATTGGGTGATATCCGGTCCGGACACGGCGATGGGCGTCGATTCCAAGCGCGGCGCCGAAATCGCGTTCGGGGAGATCGGCAACAGGCTGCTCGGCCATCCGATCAAGTTCCAGGTCGAGGACGACATGTGCAACGCCGAGGGTGGCCAGACCGCGGGCACCAAGCTCGCGTCCAACCCGCAGATCACCATCGTGCTCGGCGGAGCCTGCTCCAGCGCAGCCACGCCGGCCGCGCCGATCCTGTGGGCACAGGGCATCACCAACGTCTGCACGGCGTGCTCGGCACCGACGCTGACCGCGCCGGACCGCGGCCCGCAGTACGACGGGTTCGCCCGCACGATCGCAAGCGATATCGATCAGGGCGCGTCGGACGCGAAGTATATCTACACCGTGCTGCACGCGAAAACTCTCGCCACCGTGCATGACGGCAGCCCTTATGCGCAGCAGCTCGCTGCCGTCACCGCGAAGAACTTCATCGCGCTGGGCGGCAAGGTGGTGTCGCAAGAGGCGGTGGCGCCAACCGATGTCGACATGCATCCGGTGCTGACCAAGGTGGCGGCAGCGAAGCCGGACGTCTTCTACATGCCGGTCTTCGTTGCCGCGGCGGCCCAGTTGTTGCGGCAGTCGAAGGAAATCTCGGGACTGGAGCACACCACCGTCATCGGTGGCGGCTCGCTCGCCGCGGCCGAGTTCATCGAGGCCGTCGGTCCGGCGGTGGTCGGCTTCCGCATCTGCTATCCCGATGTCTCACCCGAGGTGATGGGCAAGGGCTATCCGGCATTCGTCGAGAAATACAAGAAGATTTACGGCGAGGCGCCGATCTCCGGCTACCATGCCAACGCCTATGATGCCGCGGAAATGGCCATCAAGGCGATCACCAAGGTGGCGAAGACCGACAAGGACGGCAACCTCTACATCGGCCGGAAGGCGCTGCGTGACGCCGTGTTCGCGGTAAAGTTCGATGGGCTGAGCGGGCCGATTTCCTGCGATACACACGGCCAGTGCGCGTCGTTCAAGCCCGCCGTCTACGAGTTCGTCTCGGCGGATCCGAAGATGTTCTCGATGGGCAAGAACCCGAAGAAGATCTGGCCATCGAACGTCAGTAATTGAGGATCGTCGCCCGCCGGGCGGCGGGCGATAACGTGCGAATGCGGGAAGGCCAGGGCACCATCCCTGGCCTTCTTCCAGTTTATGGCGTTCCCGCCGAGGGATCGGATGCCGGGAGGATTTCGCCGGGTGCCGTGCCGCGCAATTGGCGCAGCAGCCCCGCATGCCAGCGCACATAGCCGCGCTGCACGAAGCCCAGGCGCGCGCGCAGCATCGCGTGCGCGTCGGCCAGCCGATGGAATGGGATCGACGGGTACATGTGGTGCTCGGCGTGGTACGGCATGTTCCACATCAGCAACCGCACTGCCGCATTGGTCAGCGTGGTGCGCGTGTTGGTCAGGCCGTTGCGGTCCTGTGTGCAGCCGGTGTGCTCGGCCAGCACGTAGGCACGCAGGAACGGCTGACACAGCAGTTGCGGACCGATCCAGAACAGCAACGGTGTGCGCCAGCCGAACAGCAGCGCCGAGGCGGCGGCGCCGCCGACCATCACGACGCTCATTGCGCGGACGCTGGTGATCACGCCGGGCGTGGCCTTGGCGGTGACGTAGGGGTAGGCGTCCAGATTGCCGCGCCAGCAATCGCTGATCACGCGTAGACGCAAACGCCAATACGGGATGCCGAGCACTCGCGAGGTGTATCGGGCGAGATTGTCGGTCGGCGCCAGGTCAAGCTCGGGGTCTTCCCCGGGGATCTGCGTGTTGCGGTGATGCGCCAGGTGGAAGCTGGTATAGAAATGCAGGTTCAGCAGCGATGGGCACGCGGCCAGCCAGCCGAAGATCGCGTTGGCGCGGCGCGAGGCGAACGCGGTCTGGTGCATCATCTCGTGTGCCGGCGCGAACAGCGCCACCTGGATCAGGCCGAAGGCGAGGAACGCGGGCACGACGGTCCACGGGCCGGCGACAGCGAGCCACCCTCCGGTGCCTAGCAGCAGCGCGGTGTGCGCGCCCAGCCGCAGCGCGCCCGGCAGGTTGGCGCGGCGCGACAGGGCGTGCAGCTCGGTTGCGGCCAACACGCGGTCGGCGGGGGCAGACATGCGGCACCTCGTGCTTAGGGTTTGGGCATGCGGGCGATTTTTGCCAAGGCAGAATGCGGTTTCGGCGTGTTTCGTGCAAACGTCGGGCCACCAAAGCGCCGGACCACAGGCTGTCCGGGAGGCGGCGAGGCACTATGCTGCCCTGAACCGATACGAGGGATTCCGATGCGCGCTGTCTGGTATGACCGACAAGGTCCCGCCGCCGAGGTGCTGACCTGCGGCGAGATTTCTACTCCGCATGCCGGTCCCAACCAGGTGCGGGTGCGCCTGGAAGCCTCCGGCGTAAACCCGTCCGACACATATCGGCGCCGGGGGCCGCCCGCGATGGAATATCCGCGCGTCATCACTAACAGCGACGGCGCCGGCGTGGTGGACGAGGTCGGACCGGGCGTTCCCGCGCATTGGCTGGGCAAGCGCGTCTGGCTCTACAACGGCCAGCGCAACGGCCGCTGGATGGGCACCGCCGCCGAATATATCGCGCTGGATATGGACCTGGTGACCGAGCTGCCGGCGCATGTCTCGTGCGCCGAGGGCGCGACGCTCGGCGTGCCGTGCATGACCGCGCATCGTTGCGTTTTCCTGGCGGGACCGGTGCAGGGGCGCGTGCTGCTGATCACCGGTGGCGCCGGCGCGGTCGGACACTACGCGGTGCAGTTGGCGAAGTGGGCCGGCGCGACGGTGATCGCCACCGCAAGCTCACCCGAGAAGGCCGAGCGCGCGCGTCAGGGCGGCGCCGATCATGTCATCGACTACCGGCGTGAGGACGTCGCCGAGCGGGTGCGCGAGATCACCGGTGGGGTCGGCGTCGATCACGTGGTCGATGTTGATTTCGGCGGCAACATGGTGGCGACGCTTGGCGCGGTGCGGGCCAATGGCAGCATCGCGGTTTATGCATCGAACGGCGACCGTACGCCAAAGGTGCCGATACGCGAGTTGATGCAGAACAATATCGCGCTGCATTCGATGTCGCTGCCGGGGTCGCCGCATGAGACCCGCCGGCGCGCGCAGTCCGACATTGCGCGTTTCGTTGCGGCGCCGGGGCGGGTGCTGTCGGTGGCGGCGCGGTTCCCGTTGTACGAGACGGCGTCAGCGCATTTGGCGGTGGAGCACGGTGGGAAGGTCGGGACTGTGGTTGTCGAGTGCGCGCGCTGACGGGAGTGCCCTACCGCAGCCGATGGCGGTTGCTTCTTCGAGTGTAACGCGTTACACTAGGTACGGCAGCATGAAGGCAATCCACATGAGCGCGCCGGCTGAACGGATGAAGGCTATGCGAGAGCGTCGCCGTACGCGGGGCTTGCGCGAAGTGCGGTTGGTCCTGCCGGATGCACGATCAGCGGCGATTCGGCGGCAAATCGCCAGTCAGGTCGCGCGCCTCAATCGCGAGAGCGAGCGTGAGGCGTTGGACTGGATCGAGGCGGTCTCCGAGTTCGACAGCGATGCGGCGCGGTGATGTGGTGACGGTCGCGGCAGCTGGCGACTACGGGAAGCCACGGCCGGCGGTGATCGTGCAGACGAATGCCTTGCCGGCTAGCCATGCATCGGTGGTGGTCTGCCAGATGACGTCCGATTTGGCCGATGCGCCCGACTTTCGCGTCACGATCGAACCGGGTGCGGAAAACGGGTTGCGCCTAAGGTCGCAGGTCATGGCTGACAAACCGGTCACAATCCGGCGCGAGCGGATAGGCAGGCGCATCGGCCGTCTCGGCGGCGAAGATGTGGTACGGCTCAACGCGGCACTGGCATTTGTCATTGGGCTCGCGGATTGAGGCGCAGCGTCCAGAGCATCGCACGAGGCAGCAGGAATGTCAGCAAGTATGTGCATGGCGCCGAATGGACAAGTGACCATCCCCGTGAAGATCCGCCGACAAGCGGTCTGCTGCAGCACACGGAAGACAATTTCGAAGTTTACCGCGAGACCGTAAGGATCGCCCGCACCACACTCCCAGATCGCGGGTCAGCAAGGTGCGAGCCTTGTCACCCATTTCCGTGGACGCGGCGATGTCGTCATGAGTACCTACACCGTGATGGCGTCGATCCGCGACGCATGAAGTCGATGGAACCTCACTGAGCTGCTGCGAGTGCAGCGCTCGGCTCACCCAACTCGCGTGAACACCAGCCCCTTCGCCCGTCCGCCATCAACGTGGAGACCGTTAACACCCCCCGCGGCATCGCGCAGAACACGCGTGTCCAGCCACCCGCGGTACAGCGTCAGTGGGGTGTAGATACGAATATGGTCACCCTCGACCGGCTCGATCTCCCATGCGCCTGACACCAGCAGCAGCGGGCCGGCGACATGCAACTCCGCGCCGGTCTCGGTGGCGGTGATGGTCCAGGTCGCGGCGGTGTCGGCATTGGCATAACGGCCGGGCAGGTCCGCCGGCAGGCGTGCGCCCGGCGCGACGCGATGCAGGGTCTCCGTGACGCCGGCGTCGCGTTCCACTTCGATAGATTCGACATCGAAACACAGGGTGAAATCGCCGGAGCCGCTGCTGGTCGCGAGGCGTCCGTCCGCGGTCGGCCGCAAGGCCATCACGACGCCATTGACGCTGGCCGTGACGCGGTCTTTTGCATCGCGCGCAACATCGACCGTCGCGTTGGTATCGCGGTTGAGGTAGCGCCCGGCCAGCGCCACGCCGTCCGCCCAGTCCGGCATCGGCGGCACGGCGTGCACGCCGGGCGCGCCGTCGATCAGCGCATCCACCATCTGAAACGCCAGATCGTGCGGATCGGAGGTCGCATCGTTGCTGATGCAGATCACCGCGGCGTGGTGGTCCGGCAGGCGCACGAAAGCGGTCTTGAACCCGGGCCACAGCCCGCCATGGCCGACGGTGGACACGCCGCGATAGGTTTCAAGACGCAGGCCGCGCGCATAGGTGTTGGGCGCGCCGTTGACGAACGGTGTCATCGTGGTCAGTGCCGTGGCCAGCGCATCGCCGTGGCGGCGCGGCAAGCCGAACTGCGCGTGCCACAGCGCCAGGTCCTCGACCGACGACACCAGTCCGCCCTCGCCGTGCAGCGGGAAATTGTGCAGTGCCCGTCGCCATCCGTTGGGCGCCGGGAAATATCCTGTGGCGAGGCCGGGCACCAGCTCGGTGGTGCGTGGGGTGTGGCGCGTCATGGTCATGCCGAGCGGGGCGAAGATATATCGGTCAAGGAATGTGGCGAAGCTTTCGCCGCTGACCTGCTCGACGATGCGCCCCAGCAGCATGAAGTTGGAGTTGCTGTACAGATAGCGCGTGCCGGGGGAGAAATTCAGCCCGCGCTGGCGGCGGACACCGTCCAGCAGGTCCTCCGGCTGGCACGGCTGGCCCAGATCGACGCCGCCCAGGCGCATGATCTCCAGCATGTCGCGGATGCCGCTGGTGTTGTGCATCAGGTGCGCCAGCGTGATGCGATGGCCGAGATCGGGGAATCCGGCAATGTGATCGCGCACATCGTCCCGGGTGCGCAATTTGTCCTCGGCCACCAGCATCAGGATCGCCGCGCAGGTGAACTGCTTGCTGACCGAGGCAATGCGGAAGGTCGTTCCTGGACCGATCGGAACGCCCAGCTCGATATTCGCCATGCCGGCGGCTCGGTGCACTGCCAGCGCATCGTCGCGCACGACACCGATGGTCACGCCCGGGCCGGTCGTCCGCTGCCACGGCGCCAGCAGCCGATCGACGACTCGTTGCAACCGCAACGATTCCAGTCCCGTCATGCGCCGCTAGTCCACCAGCGTGCGCAGTTCGGCCGGGCGGCGCAACACCACGTAACCGGCGTCGAGGTGCAGCACGCCGTCCTCGCGCCAGACGCGAAGCTGCTTGTTGACGCTCTCGCGCGTCGAGGCCACCAGCGTTGCCAGATCGCGCTGCGACAGCTTTACGTCGATACGCACCCCGCCCGGTGCCGGGCGGCCGTAGTCGGCGGCCAGTTTCAGCAGCAGGCGCGCGAGCCGTCCCGGCAGGTCGAGCAGGGCGATCGCCTCCAGCGCCATGCTGGTGCGCCGCAACCGGTCGCACAGCACCGCCAGCAGGCGGAGATACAGGTCGTCATTGGCACGCAGGAACGGCACCAGGTGCCGCCGTTCGACGACCAGCAGCGTGGTGTCCTCGATCGCGCTGGCATCGGCGCTGCGCGGTTGGCCATCCAACAGCGCGATCTCGCCGAACACCTCGCCGGGGTTGATGACGTTGAGGGTGATTTCCTTGCCGTCGCTGGAGATCGCGCTGATGCGCACGCGGCCGCGCAGCACCGCCATCATCGAATCGCCGGGGTCGCCCTTCTGAAGGATCGTCGTGCCGCGTTTGACACGGCGTTCGTTGGAGAATTGCAGGATGCCGTCCAGCTCGGCCGGACGCATCGCCTGGAACAGCGGACTGGCGAGCAACGCCGTTCGCTTGGTATCGCGATCGAGCCCGGCCACTTGGTGCCCTCGGTTGCAATTCGCCCCAACGCGTGCAGTATGCGCCCCTTGGGTGCGCAGCGGAATACCGCACGCGCCTGGCGAGGAGATCGGACGATGCCGTTGGATGCCGCGCCGCTGGCCGAGGCGGTGCGCTTCGCCGAGGCGCACGAGACCCCATGGCCGCGCGATCTGCGCGCGCACATCGAGGGCGGCTATTTCGAGCAGCCGCCGCACAACGAGATCCTCGGGCCGATCCGTGCGCGCGGCGCGCCCAATGGGGTGGTCCTGCGCCGCGGCGAGCGGATCGCGTCCTGGGGTGACACGCGGCAGGTCGATTTCACCTTCAGCGTGGCCAAGAGCTATCTGAGCCTGCTGGCGGGCGTGGCGGTGGCCGACGGGCTGATCGGCGATCTGGACGAACCGGTGCGCCGCACGGTGGATGACGGGGGTTTCGACGGGCCGCATAACGGCGCGATCACCTGGCGGCATCTGTTGCAGCAGACCTCGGAATGGTCGGGCGAGCTGTTCGGGAAGTCGGACGTGATCGATCACAACCGCAGCCTGGCGACCGAGGGACGCGGCGCGGCGAAGGGTGAGCGGCGGGCGCTGCGGGCGCCGGGCACGTTCTGGGAATATAACGACGTGCGGGTGAACCGGCTGAGCCTGGCGCTGCTGCGGCGGTTTCGCCAGCCGCTGCCGCGCGGTGTTCGCCGAGCGGATCATGCGCCCGATCGGGGCGTCGGGCGATTGGCGCTGGCATGGGTATCGCACGTCGTTGGTTGAGATTGACGGGGGGATGATCGAGTCGGTTGCCGGCGGGTCGCATTGGGGCGGTGGGATCGAGATCCACGCGGAGGACCAGGCGCGCGTCGGGATGCTGATGCTGCGGCGCGGGCTGTGGGATGGCGTGCAGGTGCTGCCGGAGGAGTGGATCGCGCAGTCGGTCGGCGCCAAGCGCGTTGAACCCGACTTATGGGTTGCTGTGGTGGTTGAATACGCGGCGGCTGCGCTATCCGCACGCGCCGGAGGGTTGTGTGTTTGCCGTTGGGGCCGGGGGTAATATCACGTGGATCGACCCGCGGAACGAGATCGTTGCGGTGATGCGCTGGATCGATCCGGCAGCGGTGGATGGGTTTATCGAGCGTGTGCTGGCGGCGCTTTGAGTGACGTATACCTCTCCCACTCTTCGTGGGAGAGGTCGCGGAGCCCTTGCGACGCGGGTGAGGGTGGTGCCGCGTGCACCACCCTCACCCGGCATCGCTCCGCTCGCCGACCTCTCCCGCAAGAGCGGGAGAGGTATACTGTGCCGCGGTTCCCGTGGCACCGCATCTGCTCTAGCCTCACGCCCGACGCCGGGGAAACGCGCCGAATGTCCAAGACCTACGCGACGCTGGCTCTATCGGAACCGCAGCCGCACACGTTGCTGGTCACGCTGAACCGGCCCGAGGCGGCAAACGCGATGAACACGCAGATGGGGCTTGACCTGCTCGATCTGTTCGACGGGTTGGCAGCGGCACCGCGCGCGCATCGCGTGGTGGTGCTGACCGGATCGGGGTCGCGGGTGTTCTGTGCCGGGGGCGATCTGAAAGAGCGCAACGGCATGACCGATGCGCAATGGCAGGATCAGCACCTTATCTTCGAACGCGCGATCCGCACGGTGATCAATTGCCCGGTGCCGGTGATTGCCGCGGTGAATGGTGCCGCGTTCGCCGGCGGGTTGGAGATCGCGCTGTGCTGCGACTTCATCTATGCCGCCGAGCACGCGCGGTTCGCGCTGACCGAGGTGACCCTGGGGATCATGCCGGGCGCCGGTGGCACGCAGACCCTGCCGCGTGCGGTGGGCGCGCGGCGTGCCAAGGAAATATTGCTGACTGGCCGACCGTTCTCCGCCGAGCAGGCGTATGACTGGGGCATGGTCAATCGCATCTGCAAGGCGGACGCGTTGTTGAGCGACGCGCTGGAAACCGCGGCGGCGATCGCCGCCAACGCACCGATTTCCGTGCGGCAGATCAAGCACACGGTGAACCAGGGGCTCGGCGTTGATCTTGTCACCGGAATGATGTTCGAGATCGAGGCGTATAACCGGATGGTGCCGACCGAGGATCGCCGCGAGGGCATCGCTGCGTTCAATGAGAAGCGCAAGCCGAATTTCCAGGGACGCTGACGGCGTCGGGAGGAAGTGCAATGAACGTAATCACCGATATCGCCGCGCAAGGGCTGACGCGCACGCTGTGTGAGCAGGCGCGTAAGTTGGAGTACGCCGATCTGCCGGAGGAGGTTCGTGCGCTGGCCCGGCAATGCGTGCTGGATTACGTCGCGTGCACGCTGGCTGGCGCGTCGGAGCCACTGACGCAGATGTTGTTGGCGGAGATGGCCGAGCAGGGCGGTCGCGACGAGGCCGCGGTGATCGGCCATGCGACGCGGCTGCCGGCGGCGTCCGCGGCGTTGGTGAATGGCGCGGCGGCGCACGCGCTGGATTTCGATGACGTGAACATGGCAATGCCGGGCCATCCCTCGGTGGCGATCCTGCCGGCGCTGCTGGCATTGGCGGAGACGCGTGGGGCCGAGGCGCGCGGGGTCAGCGGTGCCGCGGTGATCGCGGCGTTTGTTGCGGGTTATGAGCTGCAATGCCGGATCGGCACGACGATCTCGCCCGGGCATTACGATGTGCTGGGATTCCACGCCACCGCAACGGTCGGCAGCTTCGGCGCGGCGGCGGCGTGCGCGCATCTGCTGGGGTTGGATGCGGAACAGTCAGCGACCGCGCTGGGGATAGCGGGGACGCAGGCGGCTGGGCTGAAGTCGATGTTTGGCACGATGTGCAAGCCGCTGCATGCGGGGAAGGCGGCGTATCACGGGTTGCTGGCGGCCAAGCTGGCGGCACGCGGCTTTACCAGCCGGGCCGATGTGCTGGAATGCGCCCAGGGCTTTGCCCGCACGCACAGCCCGGACTTCAATCCGGAGCGGGCATTTTCGGCGCCGCCGGGCGGTTATTATATCCGTAACAATCTGTTCAAGTACCATGCAGCGTGCTACCTGACGCACGCGCCGATCGAGGCCGCGCGCAAGCTGCGTGCGCAGCATGGGGTGACCCCCGACAAGGTCGCACGGATCCATCTGATGCTTGATGAGGCGTGTGATCGTGTCTGCAACATTCCGACGCCGGTGACCGGGCTGGAGGCGAAGTTCAGCTTGCGCCTGACCACGGCGATGGCGCTGGCGGGCGTCGATACCGGCGGCCTGACCAGCTACTCGCGAGCGACCGCGGCGGATCCGGTGTTGATCGCATTGCGCGACAAGATCGAGCTGGAGTTCCGGCCAGGCATCGGCAATACGCGGGCGGAGCTGACGCTCGACCTGACCGATGGAACGCGGCTGACGGCGCGGCATGACTCCGGGGTGCCTGCGGCCGACGTGGCCGAGCAGGGGCGGCGGCTGGGGGGAAAATTCGGTGCGTTGGCGGAGCCGATCCTCGGGCGTGGCCGCGCGGCGGATCTGCGGGGTGAGATCGACCGGCTGGATGCGTTGACGGATTTGCGTGGCCTGATGGCGCTGTGTGTGCCGTAGGGGTGCGGTGATGGCGATTCCCAGCCTCGACATCGATCCATTCTGCCAAGCGTTCTTCGACGATCCGTTCCCCGCGCATGCGGCGCTGCGTGATGCGGGGCCGGTGGTGTATTTGCCGCGCTACGATCTGTTCGCTGTTGCTCGTTACGCGGACGTGCAGGCGGCGTTGATGAACTGGGGGGATTTTTCGTCGGCGCGTGGTGTCGGGCTGTCGGATTTTGCGCGGGAAAAGCCTTGGCGGCTGCCGAGTCTGCTGCTGGAAACCGATCCACCGCTGCACGATCGCACGCGCAAGCTGATGGACCGCGTGCTGTCGCCGGCCGCGGTTCGCGCGCTGCGGGTTGATTTTGCCGCCGCGGCCGATACGCTGATCGATGCGTTGTTGGAGCGGGATAGTTTCGATGCGGTGACGGACCTGGCGGAAGCATATCCACTGGCGGTGTTCCCCGATGCGGTCGGGATGCCGCGGGAGAATCGGCGCTTCCTGCTGCCATATGGGAATATGGTGTTCAACTCGTTTGGTCCTCGGAATGCGTTTTTTGAGGCGGCGGTGCATGATGCGGCGCCGGTGCTGGAATGGGTGCAGGCGCAGTCGCGCCGCGAGGCGTTGGCTCCGGTGGGCTTTGGCGCGGTGATCCATGCCGCGGCCGATACCGGTGAGGTGACGCGCGACGAGGCCGAGATCCTGGTGCGCTCGCTGCTGACCGCTGGGGTGGATACGACCGTCAACGGGTTGGGTGCGGCGCTGTATTGTCTGGCACGGTTTCCCGTACAGTTTGAACGGCTGCGGTCAGATCCGATGCTGGCGCGCGGCGCGTTCGAGGAAGCGGTGCGGCTGGAAAGCCCGGTGCAGACTTTCTTCCGCACCACGGTGCGTGAGGTGGTGATTGGTCGCGCGGCGGGCGGGGACGAGGCGGGCGACGACGTGGCGGGCGGGGACGAAACGATCGGCGAGGGACGCAAGGTGTTGTTGTTCCTCGGCGCCGCCAACCGCGACCCGCGTCGATGGGAGCAGCCGGACGGCTACGACATCACTCGCCGCGCCGCGGGGCATGTGGGTTTTGGCACCGGGATCCATGGTTGCGTCGGCGCCGTGCTGGCTCGGCTGGAAGCTGAGGTCGTGCTGTCGGCGCTGGCACGCAAGGTGGCACGGATCGAGATCGTGGGAACGCCGCGGCGGCGGCACAACAACACGCTGCGCGGGCTGGCGAGCCTGCCGATGCGATTGCGCGCGGCGTAACGGTTGGGCTGGTGTGTTGGGGCGGGTTGGCGGTGACCGGATGAAACTCTCCCCCTCCCCTTGAGAGACGGGGTCGGGGGGAGGGGTTGGTGCCGGAGTCGCACCGAAGGTTCGTGGCGCACCGACCCCTCCCCCCAGCCCCCTCCCTCAAGGGGAGGGGGAGAATGTTTCATCCGGCGACGAATCCGGAACAAGTCCGGGGTGCGGCTTTTCCGTCCTGCGGTTTTGTGGTTGGGGTTGGGGATGGAACGCGCGTTTGATTGTCTGGTTGTCGGGGCGGGCATCATTGGCCTTGCGCATGCGCTGGCGGCGGCGCGGTTGGGGTTGCGCGTGGGCGTGCTGGAGCGGGAGGCGCGGGCGATCGGCGCCTCGGTGCGGAACTTTGGGTTCATTACGGTGACGGGCCAGGAGGCTGGGTTTACCTGGCGGCGGGCGTTGCGCTCGCGCGATGTGTGGGCGGAGGTGGCTTCGGCGGCGAGGATCGAGGTGGTGCAGCGTGGGCTGCTGATGTGCGCGCGTCGGCCGGAGGCGCTGCGCTGCCTGGAAGAATTCGCGGCGGGGCCGATGGGCGAGGGCTGCCGGGTGCTGCGGGGGAATGCGATCGGGCATCCGCTGCGCGGCGACCTGCTGGGCGCGCTGGAAAGTCCGCATGAACTGCGGGTGGAGAGCCGCACCGCCATTCCGCTGTTGACCGCGTGGTTGGCGCATGCGCGTGGCGTGACGCTGCTGCCGCGCGTCGCGGTGCATGCGGTGGGGTCGGGCGTGGTGGAGACCTCGGCCGGGCGGTTCGAGGCGCCGCATATCGTGGTTTGTCCGGGGCCTGATCTGGTCACGCTGTTTCCGGAGATCATGGCGCGGCGGCAGATCACGCTATGCAAGCTGCATATGCTGCGCGTGGCGGCGCCCGGCTGGGTGCTGCCGGCGCCGGTGATGAGCGATCTGGGGCTGCTGCGGTATCTGGGTTATGCCGGCTGCGCATCGTTGCCATCGTTGCGGGCACGGTTGGAAAATGAGCAGGCGGCGTGGCTGGCGGACGGCATTCACCTGATCGCGGTGCAGAGCGCGGATGGGTCGCTGGTGGTGGGGGACAGCCATCACTACGCGGGCTCGCCCGATCCGTTCCAGCCGCGCGACGTTGACGATCGGATGCTGGCGGAGCTGAGTGTCGTGCTGGACATTCCGCAACCCGACGTGATCGAGCGGTGGGTGGGCGTGTATCCCTCGGGCCCGGACGTGGCGTTCCATGAGACGCCGGCCCCGGGGGTGCGGCTGGTGATGGTGACCAGTGGCACCGGGGCGAGCACCGGGTTCGCCATCGCCGAAGAAACGATCGCCGATCTGTTGGGACTGCCGACGCCGACGCATGCGAGGGACAGATGAAGCTGCAAGCTGTGATTTTGGACTGGGCGGGCACCGTGGTGGATCACGGTAGCCGCGCGCCGATGGGGGCATTCGTGCGGGCGTTCGCGGCGTTCGGTGTGACGATCGGCATCGCGGACGCGCGTGGGCCGATGGGGATGGCGAAGTGGGACCATATCCGCGCGGTGGGCCATGCGCCTGCGGTGGCGGCGGCGTGGCGGGCGGCGCACGGACGCGAATTCAACGAGGCCGATGTCGACGCGATCTTTCGCGTGTTCGAGCCGATGAACGTGGCGGCGGTGCGGGACCACGCGGATCTCATTCCGGGTGCGGTCGAGGCCGTGGCGGCGCTGCGTGAGCGGGGGCTGCGGATCGGTGCGACCACGGGATATACGCAGGCGATCATGGCGGAGCTGGCGCCGCTTGCGGCTTCGGCCGGGTATGCGCCGGAGTTGACGGTGTGCGCTGGGGATTTGCCCGCGGGACGGCCGAGCCCGCTGATGATGTGGTATGCGATGGCGAAGCTGGGCGTGTGGCCGGCGGCGACCGTGGTGAAAGTGGATGACACGGTGCCGGGCATCGGTGAGGGCGTGGCGGCAGGCACCTGGACGGTGGGAGTGACGCTGACCGGGAACGAGGTGGGGTTGTCGGCGGCGGAGCTGGCGGGGTTGCCGGAAGCGGAACGGGTTGCCCATCGCGCGCGGGCTGGGGCGGCGTTGATGGCGGCGGGTGCGGATTTCGTGATTGATGGGATTGGCGAGTTGCCGGCGGTGGTGAGGGCGATCGATACTCGGTTGGCGGCGGGCGAGCGGCCGGGGGGATCGCGATAGGCGGCGAAGCGGCACGGCGCGAGGGGCGGCACGATTTCGGTGGGCATGGGGTTTTCGACGGGATTTATCGATAATACCACGTGGCGATAGGATTGACTCTTCCACGTCATGGCTCGCGCAATCGGGCCATCCACGACTTTGCCGTTGCCAGCAAGGAAGTCGTGGATGGCCCGCCTGCGCGGGCCATGACGTGATGCAGCGTCGGTGGGACCGTCGGGCGTCAATTCGTCACGGAGTCGGAATGTATGGGCCGGCTTGCGCGGTCGATCGCGGAACGCTGTAATCCTGCGCATGGCAATACTTGTGACTGGCGCGGCGGGGTTCGTCGCACTCAACGTCGTCGAACACCTGCTGGCGGCCGGGCGCGACGTGGTGGGGCTGGATCGGATTCCGCTGCCCGCGCGCGCGAAGCGGGAGTTTGCGAATTTGCCGGGGCGGTTCACGCTGATCGGCGGGTCCATTCTGTCGGATGCCGACCTGTCGCGCGCGCTGACGATGCGGCCGATCGAGGCGGTGATCCACTGTGCGGTGATCACCGCTGGTTCGCGACGGGAAATGGCGGATCCCGGGTCCATCGTCGCGGTCAATATCCAGGGGGCGGTCGATGCGCTGGTGGCCGCCGCGCGCCGTGGCGTGAAGCGGTTCGTCTACCCCAGCTCAGGCGCGGTCTATGGCGCATCCGCGGCCATGGTTGACGTGATGGATGAGGATGCGTTGCGGCCGGCGCCGGTGGCGCTGTATGGGCTGACCAAGTTTGCCGCTGAATCGATCCTGGCGCGAATTGCGCAGACGCAGGGTGTCAGCTTCACGGCGGCTCGGCTGGGGGTGGTTTACGGGCCGTGGGAATACGCGACGGGTGTGCGCGATACGTTGTCGCCGATGTTGCAAACGTTGGAGCTGGCGGCGGCGGGAATCGCGGCCGTGGTGGGGCCGCCTTGGCGCGGCGATTACACGCTGTCGCGCGATATCGCGGCGGGTTTGGTGGCGATCGCGGACAAGACGTTGCTGCCCCGGACCGTTTATAATCTCGCGACCGGCCGCGCGAGCACCGCCGAGGATTGGTGCCGCGTGCTGGCAACGCGGCTGCCTGGTTTTCGCTGGCGCCGCGCGGCAGAGGGCGAGGCGTGGAACGTGGAGAGCCATACGGGGTTTGATCGTGGCGCGATGGATATTGGGAAGATTTGCGCGGATACGACGTATCGGCCAAGGTTCGATCTGCCGGGCGCGGTGGATCATCTGCTGGCGTGGCGACAAGCCGGGTAGCGTCGTTGCGGTTTCTCGGCGTTGAAGATGTCACCGTGGGGCCTGACCACGGATGTTGTGCGGACGCGGTCGCAACTTCCGGGAGGGGTGGTTATATCGGGTGACGGAATGATCAACTCTTCGATGATAGCGTCATGCAGCCCCCCGGGTCAGGCGCCCGAGGACGGGCGGAGCCTGCCCTTGGCGAAGGCCGGGGGGCCGGCATCCACGATTTCGGTTGCGGCACGAAGACAAGTCGTGGATGCCGGCCTTCGCCGGCATGACGGAGGGGTGGGCAGCGCCGGCATGACGGGCGGCCAAGCTTCGCCGGCATGACGGGGGTCGCAACTTCCGGGAAATGTCGTTACTCGTCGTCGAAATACCGTTCGGTGTCCGCGCCGTCGAAGCAACGCAGGCGTGCGCGAGCAACGTCGTCGCCTGGCATAAGCCGCGCGTTCACTCCCATCCGGTCGATGGTTTTATCGACGGCGGACCAATGAGTGACACAACCGCAACTTCGGCAACGATGAAATTCGATGGTGCGGTCGTCCCACATATAAACATCGGTGGCGGCATCGACCGGGACCAGGTGGACCAGTCCGGGAGAATAATAAGCCCAGAGCACGCCATAGCGGCGGCAGATCGAGCAATTGCAGTTGGTCACCTCGGTTGGAGCGACATCGCACACCAGGCGGACCGCGCCGCAGTGGCAGGAGGCCTCGGTCATGTTGGCGGCCCCCACCTGACATTGCGCCACCGGGTCGTTCCGCCATCCGCGGCGTCAGCCATGCGGCGGGTCGCAATTTGCACGATCGGCTAGCCGGGCCGGATCGGGTCTTGCGGGCGGGGAAGGCGTTTGGCCGCGATCAAGGGGGCCGATCCTCCGGTGACGCGCCGAGCATGCCGGTCTCGACCTGGTGCTGGGCTTTCGCGAACAATTCGGCTTCGGTTTCGGTCGAGAAAAGCTCTTCAATGAGGTGACCCGGGCCGCCGTGTGGCTCTGTCACCCTTACCTTGAAGCCGCCCTCTACACGCTCGACGGTGTATGTGTTCATGCGGCAAGTATGACAGGAAGCCGGGCCGGTTCAAGCCGGCGAAGGCGGGACTGATATGAGACGCCGGAAATGCTGACGCTTCCGGTATTCTGGTCGTCTGGCATCGCGCGCGTGGTTGATGGGGCCGCGGCGTGCCAAACCGAGACTGAGCAGAAACAAGAAAGATGTTTCTGTTGATTGGACCGAATTCCACCATCTTGTTTTATTCACGACGGCTCGGTCGTTCCGGGGGCGGTTTTGCTTGCCTCGTTCCGGATGATGAGTTAGTTATCGTAACATGAATGTTGATGGCGGGCGTGGCCACGCGAAAGCGGCGGCAACTGGGTTGTGCCGGGTGTGGCTCTATCCAGGAGGGACCGCCGCGTCACCGGACGGCGGGTGTACGGCCGCGCTGCGAGATGGGCCATGCCGGGCAGCGGCGGTAACGCAAATGGTCGAAGCGGGCAGCGGCAGCCACCGAGGCTTTGACTGGGGCGGGGCCTATGCGACTTGGGCCGCTCCACGGCCAGGAAGTCGGTATCGGTCCTGGGTGTCGGCCTCGGCCAGCGCGGAGCGGCGCCGGCGAGCCCGGCAGGAGACGCGGGAGAACCGCGGCATCGATTCGATGAAGAGTGAGGACGCATCGGTGTGGGGGTTGGCACGGCTGGCGGGCAGGTGCCGTGGCGCGACTTGCGGCCGGCGGTCATCGGGCCGGGGCGAAGGCGACGCGTCGGAGAATCTCGACATCAATCCCGTGAACCGTGAGAACGTGGCGTTGTCGACGCAGGCGCGGCGGGCGGGCGGATGCCGTGCGTCGACGGGTGGCCGGCGGTCGCCTCGCCGGGACGAACGCGACGAATGCGAGCGCCTCGACACCAACCCTATGAACCGTGAGAACGGGGTGTGTCCGGCGCAGGTCTGGCTGGCGGACAGGTGCCATGCGGCGACGGGTGATCGGCACGCGCATGGCCGGGACGAAGGCGACGAATGCGAGCGCCTCGACGCCAACCCTATGAACCGTGAGAACGGGGTGTGCCCGGCGCAGGTGCGGCCTGTGAGCTTGCGCTGTGCGGCGACGGGTGGCCGGCACGCGCCTGGCCGCGAAGAAGGCGACGAATCCAAACGCCTCGACATCAACCCTGTGAACCGTGAGAACGGGGCGTGTCTGGCGCAGGTCTGGCCGGTGGGCTGGCGCCGTGCGGCGACGGGTGGCCGGCGCGTGCCTGGCCGCGGCGAAGGCGACGAATCCAGGCGCCCCAACATCAACCCTGTGAACCGTGAGAACGGAGTGCGCCCGGCGCGGGTCTGGCCGGTGGGCTGGCGCCGTGCGGCCACGGGTGATCGGCATCAGCATGGTCGGGGCGAACGCGATGCATGCGAGGACGTCGATACCAACCCTATGAACCGTGAGAGCGGGGTGTGTCCGGCGCAGGTGCCACCGGTGGGCTGGCGCGGTGCGGCGACGGGTGGTCGGCACACGCTTGGCCGCTGCGAAGGCAACGAATGTGAGGACGTCGACACCAACCCTGTGAACCGTGAGAGCGGGGTGTGTCCGGCGCAGGTGCCTCCGATGGGCCGGTGCCGTGCGGCGACGGGTGATCGGCACACGCGTGGCCGCTGCGAAAACGACGGATGTGAGGACGTCGACACCAACCCTGTGAACCGTGAGAACGGGGTATGCCCGGCGCAGGTCTGGCCGGCGGACAGGCGCCGTGCGGCGACGGGTGTCCGGCACGCGCATGGCCGGGGCGAAGGCTACGAATGTGAGGACGTCGACATCAACCCTCTGAACCGTGAGAGCGGGGTGTGTCCGGCGCAGGTGCCTCCGATGGGCCGGCGCCGTGCGGCGACGGGTGGTCGGCACGTGCCTGGCCGCGGCGACGGCGACGAATGTGAGGACGTCGACACCAACCCTGTGAACCGTGAGAACGGGGTATGCCCGGCGCAGGTCTGGCCGGCGGACAGGCGCCGTGCGGCGACGGGTGGTCGGCACACGCTGAGCCGCTGCGATGGCGACGAATGCGAGGACGTCGACCTCAACCCTGTGAACCGTGAGGACGGGTACACCCCCATGAGCGTCAGGATAAGAGCCTGGTCGAGGAGGTCTCTCCGCCTCCCCTTGCGGGAGGGGCAGGGCCGGCCTCGCATCGAAGGATTTTTGCGCGCGGACCCCTCCCCCCAACCCCCTCCCTCAAGGGGAGGGGGAGAAGAATCTTCCCGGGATCAAGCGTCCGCGAGCATGGCTTTTCCGCCCTACTTCGCGACCAGCGCGCGCAGGTCGGTTTGCGGGCGGGCGCCGTAGTGGCTGATCACCTCGGCTGCCGCGATGCTGGCGATCCGCCCGCACGCCGCCAGGTCGCGACCGACGGTCAGGCCCGCCAGGAAGCCGGCGGCGTAGGCGTCGCCGGCGCCGGTGGTGTCGACGACCCGCGTCGGCTCGGCGGCGACGTGGACCGTCTCGTTGCCGCGCAGGACCAGGCTGCCGGCTTCGCTGCGGGTCAGCGCGGCGAGCCCGACCTCGGCGCGGGCCTGCTCGGCTGCCGTCGCGAAGTCGTTCGCCTCATACAGGGCGGTGACCTCGGCCTCGTTGGCGAACAGGATGTCCACGTGGCCGGCGACCAGCGCGCGGAAGGCGGCGCGGTGGCGGTTGACGCAGAACGGGTCGGACAGCGACAGCGCGACCTGGCGGCCGGCGGCGTGGGCGGCGGCGGCGGCGAGGCGAAACGCGGCCTGGGCGGCGGGCGGGTCGAACAAGTAGCCCTCGAGGTAGGTCACCGCGGCATTGCCGACCAGGGCGGGATCGACGTCGGCCTCGTTCAGGCTGACGCAGGCGCCGAGGAAGGTGTTCATCGTCCGCTGGCCGTCCGGCGTCACCAGGATCAGGCACCGCGCGGTGGGCAGCCCGTCTTGCGCCGGGGTCGAGGCGAAGTGGACGCCGGCGGCACGGATGTCGTGCGCGAAGACCGTGCCGAGTTGATCCGCGGCGACCTTGCCCACGTAGGCGACGCGCGCGCCCAGCCCGGCGGCCACCGCGCAGGTGTTGGCGGCCGAACCGCCGCTGCTCTCCTGGCCCGGCGGCATGGTGGCGTAGATGCGCTCGGCGGTCGCGGCGTCGACCAGGGTCATGGTGCCCTTGTGCATGTCGTGGCGGCTGAGGAAGCTGTCGTCCGCCGGCGCCACGACGTCGACGATGGCGTTGCCGATGCCGAGAATGTCAAACCGTGTGGGCGCCATGCGATCGTCGTTCCTTGCCGGTGTGTTGCGGGCCAGTGGCTGGTGCCCAATGGCTGGTGAGTTGCGGACTGGTCCGCCTAACACCCGCGCCTGGTGTGGGCAATCGACAATGGGCCAGCGGAGGCGCGTGACCGGATGAACCGAACTTTCTCTCCGCTGGTCTCCCCGTTGGCCCGCAGCGTGGCGCAGATCACCGATCCGGCGTTTCTGGGCGTATTCGTGCTCAGCCTGGTGTGCTCGGCCGCGGTGTTCGCGCTGCTGCATCTCGGGGTGCTGTGGGCGGTGCATCGGGCATTGGCGCTGCAGGGGTGGCTGGCCTGGACGGCGGATGTGCTGGGCAGTGTCGGCGCCTGGCTGCTGGGGCTGTGGCTGTTCCTGCCGCTGGCGGCGGGCATCGCGACGCTGTTCATCGACCGCGTGGCGCGGGCGGTCGAGCGACGGTGGTACCCGATGTTGCCGCCGGCACCGGGGGCGTCGCTGCTGGCGCAGGTCGCGGACGGGCTGGGGCTGATGTGGCGCATTCTGCTGCTGAGCCTGCTGGCGCTGGTGTTGGCGGTGGTGCTGCCGGGGATCGGGCTGCTGCTGGCCTGGGTGATCGGCGCCTATGCGATCGGGCGTGGGCTGTTCATGGCAGTGGCGCTGCGGCGACTCGATAGGGGTACGGCGGAGCGGCTGTATGCCGCGAATCGTCCGGCGGTTCTGGTGCAGGGCGGCGTCATGGCCCTGGCAGGCTACCTGCCGGGGTTCAATTTATTGATACCGGTACTTGGAACCGCGGCGATGGTACATGTGCTTGACGATGCCATGCGGCGTGGCCCGGGGGGCGGCGATCGGGGCGCGCAGCGCTGGGGAGCGGCGTGATTTGGCCCCCGGTGAGGCTGGGCGGTCCGCCGCGGATGCCGGGTGGTCCGACGCAAGGGCCGTCGATACGATGCCGGTGCCCGCCGATACGACGGGGGCCGCGCCGGCAGATGACAGGTCGCGGGGCTGTTCCTGCCGGCACGACCATGTTAGGGCGGCGCCGTCGCAAACTCGGAGTTACCGTGTTCAAGCGCCGCAAGCCCGATGACCCCACGGCGGCCGTGCCGCTGCCGGCAGGCCAGACCGATCCGGATGTCGCGTCGACCAGGTCGAGCGACTCGGACCTGGGAGTGCCAGCCTTCCGCCCAGCCATTCCGAAGGAGCCATCCACCATGGCACGACCGCCATTTCCCGCCGCGCCCGCCCCGTCCGGTTCTCCGTCCGGCCCCCCGACCGGTTCTGCCTCCGGTCCCGTCAGCCTGTCGCTGCAGTCTGGCGGCGTGATGGCGCCACGGCCTGGGCTATCGCCGGCGGGTCCGCGCCTGGCGCGTGATCCGGCTGAGCGGCGCACCCTGGTTGTCGGGCGTGGCATCAGCGTGCAGGGCACGGTGCAGGATGCCGAGCGCCTGGTGGTGGAGGGCACGGTCGAGGCGACGATGATCCAGGCCACCGAGCTATCCGTTGCGCCGGGCGGCATGTTCAAGGGCGAGGTCGAGGTAGAGGACGCCGAGATTGCCGGCACGATCGATGGCACGCTGACAGCCAAGGGCAGCCTGATCGTGCGGGCATCGGGGAAGGTGCTGGGCACCGCGCGGTGCCGGCGGTTGCAGGTGGAGGACGGCGGGCAGATCACCGGCCGGATGGAAATGCTGACGTCGTCGGAGCCGGGGGCGCGGTCAAGCGCCGAGCCGGTGGCGGCAGCCAGTGGGTCGTAGTGCGACGCCATTGGGTCGTTGTGGCTATCGCATCTTCGTAGGGTAATTTTGCGGGCAGCCAATCCTAGCGGCGGATCGGGCAGAAGGCCTGCCGTGCCCGCGAAGGAGCAGGCATCAACAACCGCTCGTGGTTGCCGTAACGGCGATGGTTAAGAGCTTGTTTGCGGAATTGAGGAAAAAGTAGTTGGTTCCCGAGGCAGTGAGACAAATGTTGTATATGTCCATGCCACCGACAGTGTAGGCATACGTGATGGTCCCGGTGCCGGTGCCGCCGGCTATCGTGTAAGTGCCCTCGTTCTGTACGGTCGCACCGCCCTTGTGGTATTCCTGGAACGTCCCGGAGGTGGTGCCGGTAAGAAGCGTTTCGTTGTTTTGGCGGCCAGTGCCGGGGTTATAGCAGGCGTACACATTGGTTCCCGGGTTGAGCAAAGCCTGGATCTGATTTCCCGTCATGGCGCCGCCGTGACTGTTGCAACTGTCGGCCATGGCTGGCCCGACGATATCAGCTAACAGAAACAGCCCTGCGATGATGACCCGCTTCACGAAGACCCCCAAACTGCTCGTGCCCCAGGATAAAGGCGCAGACAAAAAATAAGACCAAATCGCGTGATTTGGCAAGACATTTAGATTGAATTCCGAATGCGAGGTCCCCGTATAAGTGCCGGGCTAGCGTCCGCCCGCCACCAGGTCGCGTAGCGCGTCGCACAGCGCGTTCATCGCCAGAATGGTCAGGCTGAGCGCCGCGCAGGGCCACAGCAGCAGCAGTGGCGCCTGGGTCATCGTCGCGCGCGCGGCGCCGATCATCAGGCCCCATGACGGGGCCGGCGGCACCACGCCCAGGCCGAGGAACGACAGGCCGGACTCCAGCACCACCGCGGCGGCGGCGGTCAGGCTGACCTGCACCAGCACCGGGCCGGCGATGTTGGGCAATATGGTGCGCAGCATGATGCGCGCGGGCCGGGCGCCGATCGCATGCGCCGCCTCGACATAGTCCTGCGCGCGCACCGCCAGCACGCCGGCATAGACCACGCGCACGAACCCCGGCAGGTAGAGCACGGCCAGCACCGGGATCAACGTGGCAGCGCCCGGGCCGACCAGGGTCACCACCAGCAGCGCCAGCAGCAGGGGCGGGAAGCACAGCACGATGTCCATGCTGCGCAGCGTCAGGAACTCGGCGGCACCGCGCCAGAAGCCTCCGGCCAGGCCGAGCAGCACGCCGGCGGCGCAGGCGAGCGCGGCGGACCCGCCGGCCACCGACAGCGAGACGCGCGCGCCCCATAGCAGGCGCGACAGCACATCGCGGCCGTATTCGTCCTGGCCAAGCGGATGGGCGAGCGAGGGCGGGGCCAGATGGTGCGCCACGTCGATATGCAGCGGATCCGCCAGCGGCAGGACCGGCACGGCCAGCGCGAGCAGCACGATGGCGGCGACGCCGAGGATGGGTATGCGGCCCAGCCACTTGCGGGCCAGATATGCGAGACCCCTGTCGGTGCGGCGCGGGTGCGACATGCGTACTGGCGCGTTAAGCGCGTCGCACGCGCGGATCGAGCACCGCATACAGTAGGTCGACCGCGAGATTGAGCGCCACGAACAGCACGGAAATTACTAACACCACACCCTGCACCTCGGGATAGTCGCGGGCGTTGACCGCCTCGACCAGCAGGCCGGACAGGCCGGGGTAGTTGAACACATATTCCACCAGCACGGTGCCGCCGAGCAGCGTGCCGAGGTGCAGCGCCAGCACGGTGACCACTGGCATCAGCGCGTTGCGCAGCACATGGCGCAGCAGCACGCGGCGTGGCGACAGCCCCTTGGCCCAGGCGGTGCGCACGTGGTCGCGGCGCTGCTCGTCCAGCACGGCGGCGCGGGTCATGCGAAACACCGTGGCGGCCAGCCCGAGCGCGATGGTCAGCGCCGGCATCGACAACAGCTCCAGGTGACGCAGCGGGTCCGGCGCCAGGGGGACATAGCCGCCGGCGGGCACCAGATGTAGCAGCTGCGCGAACAGCAGCACCAGCAGCGTGCCGACGACGAACACCGGCACCGCCATCGCCAGGGCGGCGGCGAACGAGGCGGCACGGTCGAAGGCGCCGTCGCGTCCGGTCGCCGCCAGCAGGCCTCCGGGAATGCCCAGCAGCACGGCCAGCAGCGCCGCGGCGGCGATCAGCTCCAGCGTGCGTGGCAGGCGGCGCGCGATCTCCGCCGCCACCGGGCTGTCGTCCTGCAAGGAGCGGCCGAGATCGCCGATCGCCAGGCGGCGCAGGCTGTCGGCGTATTGCATCAGGACCGGGCGATCCAGGCCGAGCTGAGCGTGCAACTCGGCGACGGCGGCCGGATCGGGCGCCATGCCGCCTTGCGACAGCAGCAGCTCGGCGGGATCGCCCGGCACCAGGCGAATCGCCAGGAAGACGATGCTGGCAACCACCCAGATCAGCGCGGCCGAGGTCAGCATGCGCCGGAGCAGCCAGCTCATGGATGCCAGCTCATATATCCAATGTTCGTCGGAATTCGTGCCGTGCCGCATGTCCGTAAGCAAGGATCACCACAGAGACACGGAGACACAGAGCAGAGAGGCCAAGTGATCACCTTGATATCCTTCTCCGTGCCTCCGTGGTGATTCTTTATTGCAAATAGTTATTAAAAACACGGGTTCTCCCGAGCGAATGGCATAGCAGCGGCCGTAAAGTTGACCCGCCGACGGTGCACCGCGGAAGAGCCGATCATTCGGACCGGCATCATACGTGAATGATCCGCCCGCGTTGCGCCGGCGGCACGATGCTGGCCGGCGGGCCAATGCCGGCCGGCGTTGCAATTGCGCCCGGCGGCCAGCCCAGCATCAGCGCGAGCATCGCCGCCAGATCGAACAGCAGCGCGATCCTTGGGGCCTCGAAGATATTGTCGAAGCAACCGCACAGGAGAACCGCCAACATCGCACCGGCAATCGGCGCACCGATCGGGTCGCCGCGCCGGATGACCCGCACCGCGCCGCCAAGTGCCGAGACCACCAGCAGCGACACCGCCGCGGTGCCCAGAACGCCGCCCTCGAACCAGATCGACAGCGGCAAGTCCAGGATGCGCCAAACCCAATGGTCGTCGGAGGTGAAGAACCAGCGCGCGGTGCCGGCGGCGAAGTCCCCGTTGGCCACGACATTGAGCGCCTCGGGGCGCCCCCCGGGGCGGCCATCGGGGCCGACGAGTTGCACGTTGCCAAGGTCCAGGACCGTGCCCGGGCCGGTGGCGAACGACAGATCGACCGGCGCCGGTAGCCGGCCGTGCTGGACCGGGGCCTGCAGCGGCTGCTCGACATGCTGCCAGACACCGGCCTGCCCCACCGCCAGATGCAGGACGTGGCAGTCAGCGGAATACAGCAGCAGCTTCGTACACAGCAGGACCCTGACCTGTGTTCCCGCGACCGGAGCACGCATGTCGAACGCCACGGTATAGGTGGCGCCATGCACCACCTGCACCTTCTGGCCGAAATAGAAATCGGGGCCGAACATCGTCGCCAGGAAGGTCCGCTGGCCGTCGTGACGGACCACATAGGTGCCGGGCTGTTGGTCGGGCGGGCTGCGCAGCGCGGCGAAACGCGGGTAGGAGCCGGTGCCCATGCCAAGCAGGAATGCTGCAAGGCCGCTATCCCGCCGGTCGAGGCCCGCACCCCAGTTGGCCTCGCGGGTGGCCAGGTTCGCCCAGATAACTGACATGCGCGCGCGCATGAAATCGGTGTTCAGGCCGGCGATCAGCGCAACCGCCACCGCGACCGCGATCAATGCACCGCCGACCCAATCGAGCGGGTTCCCGCGCCGGCGCGAGGCGATCATCCAGGCGCAGCAGGTCAGCACCATCGACGCGAACGTCGCCAGATAGGCGGTTCGCGCGAACGTCACCGCCAGGGTGTAGCCGGACAGCGGCAGCAGGATGATCAGGCTCATCAGGGTCCACAGGCGCGGCCGCAGCAGGCAGACGACCAGGAATGGCATGGCGAAGGCGAGATACGCCCCGATATGCCCGCCGCCCACATGCATCGAACTGAAGGTGGCGGTGATGCGATAGTCATCGTGGATATCCGACAGGCTGGTGAACGCGGTGCGCTCGGCCAGCGCCGCGAGGCCCACCAGGGCCAAACCGGCCAGCATGCCGATGCTGAACAACAGTGCGGCGTCGCCGTGCTCGCGCTGGCGGGCGCGCATGAAGGGCAGCAGCACAAGCGCACAGAGGAACGGTTTGGCGAGCCGCACCGTGTTCAGCCAGATCAGGTATGGATTATCGCTGCCGCCGGGGAAGTTCGCCGTCATGCTGAAGCCGCGTGCCATCCCGATGAGCCAGGCCAGGGTGACCAGCGCCAGGACCAGGCGGGGGAACAGGTGCACGCGGGCGCGGGCATTGGGCCAGATGTCTTGAGACGTCGGCGGCGCTCGTAGCAGCAGGACGGCGACCGTGGCGAGCACCGCGATGTCGGCCTCGGAGATGGCGATCCAGCCGGTCCATGGTGCCAGGTCGAGCGAGGGCATGATCGCCGGCAGCAGCACGAACCACAGCACCGGGCGCAGCCACATCGCCACCAGCCACCCCACCAGCACGACGGGGGCCTGCCAGTTGCCGAGCGGGTACTCCCACGCCAGGACCGAAGCCGCCGCCAGGCACAGGATCGCCAGTGTCACGCGCAGCGGAAGCCAGCCGGCGACCGGTAGCGTGGCGGGGCTGGTCCGGGCTGCCGCGTGTCCCGACGGCCCTGCGATCGGTGGCTCCAGGGTCGCCGACGACGGCGCCGGCAACGACGGCTTTGGCAACGACGGCGTTGCCGACGACGACGAAGACGGCGCAGGCGATGACCGCGTTGGCCATGACGGTGTTGGCGACACCAGCGTTGGCAACGCCAGCATGGTTGGCCACAGCATCTGCATGACGCGATTGGCCGCGGCGGCGGCGATCGCACCGACCAGAACGACAGTGACGTCAGGCTGCAACCCGGGCTTCAGCCCGCGCCCCACCTCGATCATCAGCGCCAGCGAGCCGCCCAGCGTCGCCGCCGCCAGCGCCGTGCGCGACGTTCCGCCGCGGCGCAGCCAGATCATCACGCCGAGCGGCGCATACATCGCGGCATGTACGGCGGTGCTCTGCAATGCATGCGACTTGGACGAGATGTAGTCGTACCAGAGCGGCAGCAGGCCGCGTAGATTAAGCCCCGCGAGCGCCTGTTCCGGTCGCACCCAGGACCGAGTCAGCAGCCCATTGGCGTAGACCAGCAGCAGCAGGTAGATCGGCAGAAGGAACGGCAGGGCACGATCAAGCCGATAGCGTAGACGCCGCGGATCATGCGTTGACACCGAACGCAGCAGCATCGCGCCGGCGACAACGCCGAGCAGTCGCAGGGCGAACGTCGCGATCGAGACCTTGGCGCTGAGGATGAACAAGCTCGCGCCAAACAGCACCGCCAGCAGCGCGGCGCCGGTTGCGGCGATCCGCGCGAGGCCCAGTGGTTCCCAGGGTGGTTCCCAGGGGGATTCCCTGCGTGATTCCCGGGGTGATTCCCGGGCGAGTTCCCTGGGTCGTTCTCCCGGTCGTTCCCTCGGCCGCTCCCTCGGCAATTCCCCCGGTCGTGTCGTCCGCAGGCACAACCGCATGCCAAGTGGCATGGCGATGATCGCCGTCGCCGCCAACAGCACGACCCGCAGCCCAAGCGGCCGCCCGGCGTCCGGGACCGACAGCAGCGCGCCCGGCAGGGTTGCGAAACGAGCGATGAGGTCCTGCGTGCTCAAGGCAATGTCGAAGGGAAACAGCGCGAACGCGACAAAGCCGAAGATCGCCGCATCAAGCACGAGGCAGGCGCGGGACGCCTGGTCGGTGACGGCGGTAAGGCGCCGCATCGCGGCGCGCAGCGGGTGGAACAGGCCCACGCCAAGCGCAGCGCCGATCGACTGGGCGATGATGTAATTCAGCGAGACGGTGCGCGGCGGGAAAAACACCTGCCCGTATTTGATCGCCAGCACGAAGCCAAGGCTGAGCAGCAGCGCGAGCGCGGTGCCGAGAACGCGCGCGCCCGGGCCGCGGCCTGCGCCGAACGCGCCGGCCGCCAGCAGCCCGAACGGCACCATCAGCAGCAGGTTGGCAATCCAATCGGGCCGCTGGTCCGAGCCGTTGTCGAGGAACGGCGTGGCCAGGAAGGTGTGCCAGGCGGCTGCCGGATCCTGCGGCACGAAGTGATAGCCGAACGGCCCCAGCACCAGGCTGCCGTAGGCGACGAACAGCGCATACAGCAGCAGCCAGCCAGCGTAACGCCGAGATCCGAACTGGCTGATCTGCGGACGCGCCATCACCGCACGGCTTGGCTGCGGTTGCAGGTTCGAGACGGACATCCGGCGATCCGCTAACCCGTCGTCGTGGTCTCGAACGTCGAGCCGGAATAGAAGGTCAGCGCGCCGGGAAGGTTGTGGAAATCCCGTACCTGCCGGGCCATGCCGTAGCCCTGGGCGCGGAAGCACAGGCCGACCATCGGCGCCTCCTGCAGGTAGACCTTCTGCAGCTCCGTGTAGATGGCACGTCGCTTGGCGGCGTCGAACTCGGCGCGGCCGGCGTCGATGAGCTTGTCCAGCGCGGGGACGTCGAGCCCGTAGCTGCGCACGTAAGACGGCGCCAGCCTGCCGTCGAGGAACGACGACAGGCCGTCGGGATCGTTGCTCTCGGATGCCGAGCCCATCACCGCGAGCTCGTACTGGCCGCGATTGCCCAGGGTAATGCGGGTCGCCCAGTCGGGCATCACCAGTTCGGCCTGGATGCCGACCGCGGCGAGGTACTGCTGCGTCACCGCGGCGGTGTCCTTGTGCATGCCGTACTGCGCGGTGGACAACAGCTTGCAACTGAAACCACCTTCCACGCCGGCCACGGCGAGCAGTGCCTTGGCCTTGGCCGGGTCGTAGGCCAGCCCGTTTGCCAGTGTCTCGTCGTAGAACGGCGTGCCCTTGGGCAACGGCAAGCCCTCGATCGGATCGCCGCGGCCGAAGAAAGCCGCCTTGATGATGTCCTCACGCTTGATGGCGTGCGCCACGGCGCGGCGCACCCGGGCATCGGCGAACGGTCCCGTTTTGGCGATGCCGGCTTGGGCGTTACCAGCTTGGGCGTTAAACGTCAGATACATGAACGGGCCGGAGGTGGTCTGCAGGCTCAGCTTCGGGTCGGCCTCGATGCTCGGCATGGACTGCCAGGGCACGTACTCGATCAGGTCGACATCGCCCGCCTGCAGCGCGGCGACGCGCAGGTTCTCGTCGGCGTAGGCGATCATGCGCACCGCTTGCAGTTTCGGCAGGCCCGCACGGTAGAATTTGTCGAACGCCTTGAACTCCAATGCGACGCCGCGTTCCTCGTTGGTGAGCAGGAACGGCCCGGCGCCGACGCCGAGCGGATTGTCGGCGGTGGAGCCTTTGGCGAGGATCGGCAGGAAATAGCTGGCGAAAGTCAGCGGCAGGGTGGCCGTGGGCTCCTTGGTGATAAGCCGCACGGTTCTGGGATCGGGTGTCTCCACCCGCGCCAGGCGCTGCATCTCGGCGCGCAGGTAGGCGGTGGATTTTTCCGCCGCCACCTGCTCGATGGTCCAGGCGACATCCGCCGAGGTGACTTTTGCCCCGTTGTGGAAGACCGCGTCGCGCAGATGGAAGACCCAGGCGCCGTCCTCGGCGTGTTCCCAAGTTTCCGCGAGCTCGCCGCGCACGGTGCCGTCGGGGGCGTAGCCGAGCAGGCCGCGGTGCAACATCAGCTTGGCGGTCCCCGCGGCGGTACCGGCGTTGGCCCACGGCGCCATGGTCGGCGGATAGCTCGACAGGCCGAACACCAGCTTGCCTGGGGTGACGGCGGCGCGCGCGGGGTGGCGCAGGAAGGGAAGCGCGGCGCCGGTGGCGAGCAGGGCACGGCGGGGAAGGCGCATGGGTGGGTCTCCGAGCGTTAGGTCTGGTCGCTGGGCGGTTCACCGAGCTCGTGGGCGATTATGTCGATCAATGTAAGCAAGGCTCTCGTTGACCGTACGCCACACCTGGTCCTCCGCGACGTTGTCGTAGTCGTGACGATACACATTTCCGGCGCCCATGATCGCCCGCCAGGGCAGCGCCGGGTGTCGATCGCGGATCGATTGATCGAGCCGTCGACTTGCCTCGGAAATGATTTCCAGACAGCGAGTCACGGCATAGACGGTGCGCAAGTCGGCGGCGAACGTCGCCTCATCGAGACCGATGATGAATGAACGAGCAAGCCGGGCGTTCTCCAGGATGTCGCGTAGCGCCTGACCGGATTGGTCAGAAGGCATAGACCGCCTCTCGCTCGGCGCTGGGCCGGACGTGCGGCTTGAGGCGGGCATGATTGGCGACATCGACTGGCACGGGGAACAGGTCCTCGATGAACTGCGTCAGGTCAACATATTCGAACACGCCGATCGGAGCGTCGGGCTGGAGATCGACCAGAATGTCGATGTCGCTGGCGTCGGTGGTGTCGCCTCGGGCGGCCGAGCCGAACAAGGCGATATGGCGCACGCCGCGTTGCCGCAGGTCCGCTTCGCGCGCTTTCAATGTTGCAATGATGGTGTTCCGGTCCACGATGTGTCTTCCTGCTACTTGTCCCATTGCACTGGCCGGGATGACCCGGAAGCTTCTCCTCCTTCCCTTGAGGGAGGGGTGGGAGGAGGGGTCGGTGCCGCGCGAACCCACCGTGTGATACTGGCACCAACCCCTCCCCCCAACCCCCTCCCTCAAGGGGAGGGGGAGAGTCGTCTTCGTCTACTTGCTACAAGCCATACACCGCCCGCGCAGTCACTTCATCCATTCTTGCCTCGGTGATGTCGCGCCTGACCGCGGCGGGATCGCGCTCCGCTGGAGGGCCATACCCACCGGAGCCGGCGGTGACGACCTCGATGATCTCGCCTTTGTGCAGTGTGCCGGAGCCGTGATCGAGCGGCGCCGCGCCGCCATGCAGCGTGAACCCGGCCTTGCCGCCGGGCTGGCCGCCGAACAGGCCCCAGGGTGGCGACAGCATGCGTGAGCCGTCCACGCGCACGCGGCACTCGGCTTCCGCGCGGTAGACCCGGCGCAGGCCCATGCCGCCGCGATGCCGACCCGGCCCGCCGGAGCCGTCCACCAGTTCGTAGCGCAGCAGCGTCAGTGGGTATTCGATTTCCAGCGCCTCGACCGGCAAGTTCGAAGTGTTGGTCAGATGCACGTGCACGCCGTCCAGCCCGTCTTTCGTTGCGCGCGCGCCGGAGCCGCCGCCGATCGTTTCGAGATACACCCACAGGCTGTTGTCGGCGGGCTGGTGCCCGGCGAAGGTAATCGAGCAACACGCGCCGTTGGAGGCCGCGGTTACTCGTTCCGGTACCGCCTGCGCCAACGCGCCGTGGATCAGGTCGACGACGCGCTGGCAGGTGCCGAGGCGGCCGTTCACCGCGGCGGGATGCGTGCAGTTGACGATGGTGCCCTCCGGCGCGGTCACGTGCAGCGGCCGCGCCAGGCCGGCATTCGGCAGGATGGTCGGATCGACGACCGTCTTGACCGCGTAATAGACGGTCGAGAGCAGCGCGGTGTAGGTCATGTTCATCCCGGCGCGCACCTGGGGCGGGCCGTCGAACGCCAGATGCATTTCGTCGCCGGCGACGCGGATCTCGCAATGGATCGGCAGCTCGCCATCGACCTCCGGGCAGTCGTAGCGATCGGCGAAGCGGTAGGTGCCGTCGGGGATTGTCGCGATCCCGGCGCGCATCTTGCGTTCGGCGTAGTCTTGCAGGGCGTCGCCGGCGGCCAGCACGATTTCGCGGCCGTATTTCGCGCACAGCGCGGTCATGCGCTGCACACCGAGGCGGTTGGCCGCCATCTGCGCGCGCAGGTCGGACAGGCGCTCGCGCGGCACCTGGCAGTTCAGCAGGATCAGTTCCTGGACGTCGCGTTGCAGTTCGTGGGCGCGATAGAGCCGGACTGGGGGGATGCGCAGGCCCTCCTGGTAGATGTGCGCGTGGCCTCGGTCGGCGAAGTCGGCGTGGTGCGCCAGGTTGACCGCCCAGGCGACCATGCGGTCGTCCACGAAAATTGGTTCGGCCATGACGATGTCGGGCAGGTGCGTGCCGCCGCCTTCATAGGCGTCGTTGCCGACGAACATGTCGCCTGGGTGCATCTGCTCGATCGGGTGACGCTTCATGATGTGCGGGATCAGGCCGATGAAGCTGCCGAGATGCATCGGGATGTGCTCGGCCTGGCATAGCGTGTTGCCGTGCAGGTCGAACAGGGCGGTGGAGCAGTCGCGGCGTTCCTTGATGTTGGTGGAGTAGGACGCGCGGATCAGGGCTTCGCCCATTTCCTCGACGATGGAGGCGAGGGCGCTGCCGATGACCTCGACGGTGATGGGGTCGATGGGGGGGCGGTTGGGGAGGGTGCGGGTCATACGAGGTCCTTCTCCCCCTCTCCTTGAGGGAGGGGGGCGGGGGGAGGGGTTGGGGCGTGAGAAGCTTCGATGCGATCCTGGCACCAACCCCTCCCCCCAACCCCCTCCCTCAAGGGGAGGGGGAGTAGAAGGTCTTGCGTTTTCATTCCGATTCTAATATTATATTCAGGTAAGGTTCAACCTGTGCAACCATGCCCGGCAGCACGACGGTCGTCGCATCCATCTGTTCGACGATAGCAGGCCCCGCAATCCGATTGCCGGCGCGCAGGCGGTCTCGGTCGTAGACCGGGCAGGCAACGAAGCCGCCGGCCTCGGGCAGCCACACGTCGCGGCGCGCGATGATGGCCGACGCGGCATCCGGGCCGGCGTCCGGCTGCGGCTTGAACGTCGCCTTCGGAACGATCCCGGCGGCCTCGATGCGGAAGGTGACGAGTTGCACCGCATCGTCCTCGGCGATGAAGCCGTACATCCGCTGATGTGCCGCGGCAAAACCCTCGGCCAGGGCGTCAAGCGACGCGGGGCCGATCGGCCCGTCCGGAAGCGGAATGGACAGCTCGTAGTTTTGGCCCGCGTAGCGCATGTCTACCGTGCGGGTGAGACGGCGCGCCGGTGTCGCGATGCCCTCCTCGGCAAACCACGCATCCGCTTGCCCTGCGAGCACACGGAACGCCTCGGCGATGTCGGCCAGCGCGGCGGTCGACAGCGTGTGCAGCCGCGTGGTGGCGAAATCCGCGCGCAGGTCGGTCAGCAGCAATCCCATCGCGCACAGTATCCCGGGGTTGCGCGGCACAAGGATGCGGCCGATGTCCAACTCCTTCGCCAGTCGCGCCGCGTGCAGCGGCCCGGCGCCGCCGAACGCCACCAGCGTGTAGTCGCGCGGATCGTGGCCGCGCTGCACGCTGATCACCCGGATCGCGCGCGCCATGTTGGCGGTCACCACCGAAATGATCCCCTGGGCGGTCGCCAGCTTCTCCATCCCCAGCGTCGCCGCCAGACGTTCGATCGCGTCGCCCGCCAGGTCCTGGCGCACCGCCATCCGCCCGCCGAGCAGATGCGTCGGGTTCAGCGTTTGCAACACCACGTTGGCGTCGGTCACCGTCGGCTCGGTATTGCCGCGGCCGTAGCAGACCGGCCCGGGGTCGGCGCCGGCGCTGCGCGGTCCGACCTTCAACAGTCCGCCGGAATCGATGAATGCGATCGAGCCGCCGCCGGCACCCACTGTGTGGATGTCCAGCATCGGCGCCTTGATCGGGTAGCCGTGCACAACCGCCTCGCTCGCCATGCGGCACGCGCCGCCTTGCAGAAGCGCAACGTCGGTGCTGGTGCCGCCCATGTCGAAAGTGATCAGGTCGGGGTAGCCCGCCAGGCGCCCGACCTCCTGGGCGCCGATCACGCCGGTGGAGGGGCCGGACAGCACGGTGCGCACCGGCAGCCGCGCTGCCTGCTCGAAGCCGATCACGCCGCCATTGGATTGCGTCAGGTGCGGCGTCGCGGTCATGCCAAGCTCGCGCAGCCGTCCGGCCAGCCGCTCGATGTAGTTGCGCATCACCGGGCCGAGATAGGCGTTCACCACCGCGGTGGACATGCGCTCGAATTCCCGAAACTCGGGCGCGACCTGGTGGGAGACGCAGGCGAAGGCTTCGGGAAAGTCCTCCGCCAGGATGCGGCGCGCGGTCTCTTCGTGATCGGTGCGAACGAAGCCGTACAGGAAGCAGACGGCCACCGCCTGCACACCGGCCTCGCGCAGCCTGCGCACAGCGGTGCGGAACGCCGCCTGGTTCAGTGGCGTTTCAATGCTGCCGTCGTGGCGCATGCGCTCCGGTACCTCGAGCCGCAGGTCGCGCGGCACCAGCACCGGCGGCTTGTCGATCTGCAGATCGTACAGATCGGGCCGCTTCTGCCGGCCGATCTCCAGCAGGTCGCGAAACCCCGCCGTGGTGATCAGCCCGGTGCGCACGCCGCGATGCTGGATCAGCGCGTTGGTTGCGACAGTCGTGCCATGGCCGAAATAGCCGATCGCCGCCGGCGTGGCGTCAACCTTGCTGGTGCCCTGCGCCACACCGTCGGCGATGCCGCGCGACGGATCGTCGGGCGTGGAGGCCACCTTCCAAACCGTCACCCGGCCGGTGGCGTCGTCGAACAGGCAGACATCGGTGAAGGTGCCGCCGGAATCGACGCCAACTCGCCAGGTCATACCAGCCACCCGAAGGTGTGGTTTTTCGCCAGGTCGCCGGGCGGCTGGTATGAGTCTTGGTTGGGCGCGCGGCCGCACGCTGCCTTCCTCTGGCAACCCCACGCGCGATACCAATCGCCCGAAATGATGGAAGAGTCATCATGTCGGACGATTGATATCATATCGTGCAAGGCTCCAGTGTTGGTTGGTCAATGGTCGTGGACCCGCATGCACCATATGCTGGCCATAGTCACCAGCCAATAACACCTGAAACCATGTCGCCCCAAGTCAATCCCGTCGCCTCCGACGCCGCTCTGCCTGCCCGTACCGGTGTCGTGATCATCGGCGGCGGCATTATCGGCGCGTCCGCTGCGTTGTTCCTGGCCGAGAAGGGCCACGCGGTCGTGCTGTGTGAAAAGGGGCGGATCGGCGGCGAGCAGTCCAGCCGCAACTGGGGCTGGTGCCGCACCATGGGACGCGATGCGGCCGAAATCCCGCTGGCGATCGAGAGCCTGCGGCTGTGGCGCGGCATGAACCAGCGCATCGGCCGTGAGACCGGTTTCCGCCAGCCCGGCATCGCCTATCTGTGCGAGACCGAGAAGGACATCGCGAAGCAGGAAGCCTGGCTCGAGCAGGCGCGGCAGTATCAGGTGGATGCGCGGCTGCTGCGCGGTGCCGACATCGACACACTGGTGCCTGGCGCATCGGGCCACTTCATTGCCGCGATGCACACGCCGACGGACGGGCGTGCCGAGCCCGGCCAGGCGGCACCGGCGATCGCCGAGGCGGCGCGTGCGGCCGGCGCCACCGTGCTGACCGACTGCGCGGTGCGCGGCATCGAAACCAAAGCCGGGCGGGTCGCCGGTGTGGTGACCGAGATGGGACCTGTCGCCTGCGACGCGGTCGTGCTGGCGGGCGGCGCCTGGTCGCGACTGTTCTGCGGCAATATTGCTTGCGGCAAGACGGGGATCGACCTGCCGCAGTTGGGCGTGCGGGCGTCGGCGTTCCGCACGGCTCCGCTTAGCGGTGGGCCCGAGATCAGCGCCAGCGGGTCGGTGTTCGCATTTCGCAAGCGCTTGGACGGCGGTTACACGATCGCGCGCCGCAATGCCAACGTTGCCGATATCACGCCGGATTCGTTCCGGCTGCTGCTGCAATACCTGCCGACGCTGAAGCAGAACTACGGCGAAATCCGGCTGCGCTTCGGCCGCCGCTTCTTCGAGGCATTGCGCACCAGGCGCCACTGGTCGCTGGATGAGGTCACGCCGTTCGAGGCGGTGCGGGTGCTCGATCCGGTGCCCCGGCAGGCCCCGCTGTGGGAGGCGCGCGAGGTGCTGTCGCGCATGTTCCCGGCGTTCGCGCGCATGCAGGTCGCCGAGAGCTGGGGCGGCATGATCGACGTGACGCCGGACGCGGTGCCAGTCATCGATCGGGTCGAGGCGCTGCCGGGCTTCTTCCTGGCCACCGGTTTCTCCGGCCATGGGTTCGGCATCGGCCCCGGCGCGGGCCGGCTGATCGCCGATCTGGTCGCCGGTGACGCACCCGTGGTCGATCCCGCACCGTTCCGGTTTGCCCGCTTCGCACTTTCGCCGTCCGCGCCCTTGCCATCCGTGCCCCCGTCAGCCGCGTCCCCGTCAGCCGTGCCCCCGTCAGCCGCGCCCCCGTCCGCCGTGCCCCCGTCCGCCGTGCACTGAGGCCGCATGTCCGCGACCCAACTGACCCCGCTGTCCGCCACCTGGCGACGCGTCTCCGTCACCACCCGCAGGCGTGTCCCGCCGGCGATGCGGCGGCAGGCGATGTTCGCGTTCCTGTGCGTGGTCTGGGGCACCACCTGGCTGGGCATGAAGGTAGGCATCGCCGTGGTGCCCCCGGGCGTGTTCGCCGGGCTGCGCTGGAGTTGTGCGGGACTGGCGCTGCTTGCCTGGCGGCTGAGCCAGGGGCACCGGCCGAGGCTGCCGCGCCGGCTGATCGCGCGCATGGTGCTGGTCTCGGTGCTGTTGATCTCGATCAGTCAGGTGATCCAGTTGTACGGGCTGCGCCACATCACCGCCGGCCTTGCCGCGGTGCTTAGCTCGGCATTGACCCCGATCGCGTTGCTGGGGTTCGGCGCCGCACTTGGACAGGAGCGCTTTACCTGGCGCCAGGCTGCGGCGGTTGGGCTCGGCGTGGTGGGCATCATCGTGCTGTTCGGCCCGAAGGCGTTTACCGGCGACCTGCAACTGGCCGAGGTGGCCGGTGCCGCCGGGGTGGTGACCGCGACGCTGTTATACTCGTTCGGTTCGGTGCTGATCCGTCCGATGATGCGCAGCGTGCAGGCGTCGGACATGGCATGGATGACCAACCTGATCGGCGGCGGATTGCTGCTGATCGGCGCTCTGATGTTCGAGCCCGGCGCGCTTGCGGCGATGCAGTTCGACTGGGGCATGCCGGCCTGGCTCGCCTGGCTCTATCTGCTGATCCCGGGCTCGCTGCTGTCGACCGTGATGTACTTCCTGCTGGTGCGCGACTGGGGTGCTTCGCGCGTCGGCACCTATGCGTTCATTTCGCCGGTGATCGCGGTGGTGGTCGGCGCGGCGCTGTTCGGCGAGCATGTCGAGGTCGCCGATGTGGTCGGGATGGGGTTGATGCTGGCGGCGGCGGGGATCGTGCTGCGGCGAACTCCTGGCCCGGGCGCGATCCAAGCGGTGCGGCAGGGCGCCGGTCAGAAATGAATGCCGCCATGGCGGCCGGCGGCCGGCTACGACGCTCCGGCGCCTGCCATGCGGACATCGCCCGCGCCGGTAGTGCAAGGTGGTTTTGCCGGCTTCGCTCCTAGCCTGAATTTCTCACACGCTCGCAAGCGCTGGCTCTGGTCTTGCTGTGCCAAAAGGGGCTTGCGCAGCTTGCCGATACGCCCGGCATTAGCGGTGACGCGAAATACTCCAATTGATCTTTTGGGGCACGATAACGACCTTCGCCATCATCCCGCGGCGGCGTGAGAAATCTGGGCTAACGCTTTGCCCGAAGTTCCCGACGTGACGGCCGGGCCGACGCTATGACGCTCGCGCCTTTCTCATCCACCTTGAGAAAACCTTGCTGTTGAACCGCGGACAGCGGGACGTGCAGGATTTTCAGGCCGGCGACCGAATGCCCGAAAGCTTGGGCGTGGCGGACGAGCCTCTCCTCCAACTGATCATTGGTGCAAGCACGTTCCTTGCGGACCGTCGTAACCCCGTGAATGTGAACGATCCGGCCGTCTTTCGGATCGAACAGCACACAGGCCCGGCTCAGGTCGTCGCTCAGTGGCTTGCCCTGGAAATGCAATGATTTCATGACACTCTCCTAACCGGTGACCCAGACTTCCATGTTGACGTCGGCTTCGCAAAAGTTGTCGCCTTCGATCGTCCATCCAAAGGTGACGTCGTCCACGGCGACGTCGAACATGAAGTCGGCAAGACCGTCAGCGTTGGACTGACCAACGGAATGCAGCTTATCGACGCCGTTCGAGCCTCTGGTTCTGTAGGATACGATCCCGCTCAGGGCCCACCCTGTTCCGCCACCGATCAACGAGAAGCGATTGAGCGACGTTCTCGCGTAGGTTGACTGACTGTGACTCGTTTCGAACTCGAGGTCCCAGGTCCATCCGCTTCCTGGCGTGACCGGATCGGGGCCGGACCCACCGCCTTGCGCCGACGGGTCGGCGTGGCCGAAAAACCATAGATCGGTCATATTGACGTTCTCCCCTGTAGCACGGGCATAGCATAACGTCGGGATGTCCCGAGCAGGCGTTCAAATTCCGTTATTATACCGTTATATGTCGAGGTCGCGTCCGCGCAATCTACACTTGCATTGGTGGGGTCGTGGCGCTTGACGAATGATCCCGCGCCACTTCACACCGCGCCCCGCCAGACTTCCTGGACGGACACTCATACCAACCGTCATAAAGAATGACCGTTGGCATGGGTCTTTGTTCGGCGCGCCGCCGCCGTTGTTTCCCCTGGGCAACCCGGCGCGCGATACCAACCGGCGAAATCGTTGGAAGAGTCAACGATTTCGGCGTTTGGTATCAGAGCGTTCGATCGAAGAAAATCGTCGAGCGCCCTTGCTTCACCCGATAGATCTGCGCCGGCCGATTGCTGGCCCGACGCATTTCTCCGGGGACCGGCTCGACGAATTGGACCTCGGCGATCCGCTTGCGAAAGGCCGATTTGTCGAGCAGGCGGCCAAGGATCCGCTCGTAGACCGATTGCAATTCGGTCAGTGTGAACCCCGCCGGCAAAAGATGTACGGGCAGCGTCGAGTCCTCGACCTTGTTCCGCAGGCGCGCCAGCGCGGAGCCCAGGATTTTCACATGATCGAAGGACAGCGGCGCCGCTACGGTGTCGCCCGTGACCTTCCACCAGGCCACGTTGGTCGCAGCCGCACCCTCGCGCAGCCTGACCTGATCGGCGGAGATCAGCGCGACATAGGTGATGCTGATACTCCAGCCGCGTGGGTCTCGGGATGCGTCCCCGAAGCTTTGGAGTTGCTCGAGATAGGGCGTTTCGATTCCCGTCTTCTCCATGAGAACGCGGCACGCCGCGGCTTCAAGGTCGGCATCCTCGCCGACATGTATCGAGCCGCCCGGCAGCGCCCAATGGCCTGCGAAAGGGTCGACAGCCCTGCGCACAAGCAGCACCTCGAGCCCCGCCTCCGAGAGCGCGAGGATTGCCAGATCGACAGTTGCGATCGGCCTCGGGTAGGGGTCTGCCGAAGTGGTCATGGCCGGCAATCTAACCTAAATCCCCCTTAGTGTGAATTGGCTTCTAACTTAGTTGACAAAACACACTAAGCCTGCTTCATTGCCGACCGCGGACGGCCCGAAGCCGTGCGGCGAAGGGAGAAGACCATGTTCGGCTTGCGCTTCATCAAGACACAGCCGACGCAATACGTGATCCAGTACCGCAACGGTCGTTCCCGGCGGGAAGGTGCGGGTCTGGCGTTTTGGTATTTCGCACCGTCAACGTCGATCGTCGTGGTGCCGACGGCGAGCGTGAACGAGCCCTTCATCTTCCCCGATGTCACCGCCGACTTCCAGGAAGTGACGGTGCAGGGCCAGATCACGTTTCGTGTCGCGGACCCGCGCCGGACCTCGGCGCTGCTGAATTTCGCGCTTGGCCCGAAGGGCGGGTATGTCTCGGAAGATCCCCAGAAGCTGTCCCAGCGGCTCATCGACCAGGTCCAGGTGGCGATGCGTGCCGAGGTCCAGGCACTGCCGCTCAAGGAGATCCTGACCTCGGGCGAAGCGCTGGTTGGGCGGGTTTCGACCGTGCTGCGGAGCCATCCCACGGTCGAAGCGCTCGGCCTCGAACTGCTCGGGCTTTCGCTGCTTGCCGTGAAGCCGAAGCCCGAGACCGCCAAGGCGCTGGAGGCGGAGGCGCGCGAGGCCCTGCTGCGTCGTGCCGACGAGGCGATCTACGCGCGCCGCAACGCCGCTGTGGAACAGGAGCGGACGATCAAGGAGAACGAACTCGCGACCGAAATCGCGGTCGAAAACAAGAAGCGCCAGGTGCGCGAGGCCCAGATGGACGCCGAGCGCTCGGTCCAGGAACGTCGCATGCAGATCCAACGGGAAGAGATGGCCGGCAAGACTGGCCTGGAGGAGCAGAACCGGGCGCTGGTGGCCCTCGCCTCGGCGAACGCGCGCGAGGAAGCGGATGCGAAGGCTTACGGCCTCGCCGCGATGATGCGGTCGTTCAGCGGCGCCGACGCGAAAATTCTCCAGGCGCTCGCGTCGGTCGGCATGGATCCGGGACAGCTCATGGCGTTGGCTTTCCGCGATCTCGCTGACAACGCAACAAAGATCGGTCAGCTCAACGTCACGCCGGACCTTTTGCGGGAGATGCTGCAACCCAAGGCGGGACCTTGATCCATGGCGGCAACCGAGGACCGCAAGATCGTGCTGATCGTGCGCGAGACCAGGCTTGACGAGCTCATCGCGCGGTTCAACACGGTCCAGCAGGCACAGTTTTATATCGAGCATCTGGGCGCCGATTTCGGCGACTACCTGCGGGAGCAGCGGCACTATCGCGCCGCCACGCATGCGGTCGAGACGGCGCTGCGCGCATTCGGCCGGGTCCAGCGGATCGATCGGCGCTATCTCGGGAATTTCATCTTCGGGGCCGATGACCTTGTGGTGGTGCTGGGGCAGGACGGGCTGGTCGCCAATACGCTCAAGTATCTCGACGGCCAGCATGTGCTCGGCGTGAACCCGGACCCGGCCCGCTGGGACGGCGTCCTGCTGGCGTTCCACCCAGGCGATCTGCCGAAGATCATGCCGGAGGCGATCGCCCGTCGCAGGCCGCTGAAACGGGTTACCATGGCGAAGGCATCGCTCAACACGGGCGTCGCGCTGTACGCGGTAAACGATCTCTTCATCGGCCCGCGCAGCCATGTCTCGGCCCGTTATATGTTACGGGTCGGCAACTGCGAAGAACACCAGTCCTCGAGTGGGGTGATCGTCTCCACCGGTATGGGGTCAACCGGGTGGCTCAAGAGCCTTTATGCCGGCTGGACCGGGGCGGCTGTCGCACTGGGCGTGGAGGCCCCGGCAACGGCCCGCAACGCGTCGTTCGCCTGGGATGCCGAGTTCTTGCACTATTTCGTCCGCGAGCCATTCCCGAGTCAGACCACTGGCGCGTCTTTGGTGGCCGGTCGGATCGCGCGCCGGGATCCGCTGACGATCGTTTCGGAGATGGCGGAACACGGGGTGATCTTCAGTGACGGCATCGAGGCCGACTTCCTCGAGTTCAATGCCGGGACCCGGGCGACGATCGGCGTTGCCGAACGCCAGGGGTTGTTGGTGGCCTGACGAGGTACGGTTCACACCCGATCGCTCCTTGTTGATTGGTCCGCGCACGTCAGCCGGTTCCGTTGGTCAGCCGATCATGGCGCAGTACCCGACAGGCACACCAAGGCACCAGGTTTGCCCGCCAGCGGGTGCCGGACTAGCATCATGCCTCGGCAGTCAGACCTCGGTAGGGAGCCAGGGATGAGCAACACAATCACCGTCGGCGACATGACGATCCATCGGATCGTCGAGATGGAAACCGGGTTCGTCCCCGCGCTGGAATTCCTGCCCGACCTGACGCCGCAGGTCCTGGAGGAGAATCGCTCCTGGCTGTCGCCCGCGGCGCTGGATGCCGAGGACAAGCTGGTGCTGTGCTTCCAGTCGTACATCGTGCGCACGCCACGCCACGTCGTGCTGGTGGATAGTTGCATCGGCAACGACAAGGAGCGCACCGCGCGGCCGCTGTGGCACCACAAGAAGGATGCTGCCTGGATGGGCGGGCTCGCCGCGCTGGGGCTGACGGTGAACGACATCGACGTGGTGATGTGCACGCATCTCCACGTCGATCATGTCGGCTGGAACACCCGGCTGGAGAACGGGCGCTGGGTGCCGACATTTCCGAAGGCGCGCTACCTGTTCTCGAAGAAGGAGCTGGACTTCTGGTCGGCGGAGCACGCCAAGACGCCGATTCCGTGCATCGAGGACAGCGTGCTGCCGATCGTCGATGCCAAGCGTGCCGAGCTAGTCACCAGCGATTACGGGCTGGACGATCACCTGCATTTGCTGCCGACGCCCGGGCACACGATCGATCACTTCGCGGTGGCGCTGGGCAAGTCGGGCAAGGAGGCGGTGATCACCGGCGATCTGATCCACTCGCCGCTGCAAGGGCGCTACACCGATCTGGCGATGCGGGTGGATTACGATCCGAAGCAAGGCTCCGCGACGCGGCGCAAGTTTTTGGAGACGTATTGCGACACGAATACGTTGTGCTGTTTCGCGCATTTCCCGTCACCCTCGCGCGGGCATATCAAGCGCTGGGGCGAGGGGTTCAAGTGTGAAACGGTGATGTAACGAACTGCCTTCTCCCCCTCCCCTTGAGGGAGGGGTTGGGGGTAGGGGTAAAGCGGCAGTGTCGGTGCCTGCTGAACCCCTCCCCCCAACCCCCTCCCTCAAGGGGAGGGGGAGAGTCGTGCGTGCGTTACGCCGGTGGCAGGTCGACCGTGAAGAGCTCGCCGCCGTAACCGGCTTCCGCCGGGATGCGCATCTGGCGGATGTTGCCCACGCCGCGTGCCACCAGTTCCGGTGTCACGGTCACCACTTTTGCGCGGGCGGCCGCTTCCAGCGCCTCCGCCACGGTCATGTAACGATCCAGCCGCCGCAAATTCATCAACGTGGCAAAGACCAGCTTGAAGCGGCCGGCCTCGCTGCCGGCCACCACGTCACGCGGGGCGATCCACATCGATTTCGACCGATTCGGTGCCGTCATGTGCGGCGAGCTGGTCAATGGGCGCCGCCAATGCGAAGAAATGCGTGTCGAAACGCCGCGGGTTGTGGACCGGCGTGATCCAGCGCGCGAAGTGCACCAGAAGATCGGCGGCAAGCACCAGCCCCGCATCGGTCAGCATTTGCGCGAACCCATGGGCACCTGCGGAAACGTTGCGCAACCGTTCGGCGGACACCAGCGCTGCCCCGCCGCGTGGACGGGCGAGCAGCACGCCGCTTTCCTCGAAGGTCTCGCGGATCGCCGCGACGCGCAGCGCGCCGCCCGGGCGGTCCAGCCCGACGGTCGCCGGTGACAACGCAGCATCCGCGGCCAGCGCGTGATCCTCGGGGTCAACGCGGCCGCCGGGAAACACCAGCGCGCCGGAGGCGAATTTCATGTCCTGGTGCCGCACCTGCATGAACACCTCTATCCCGTTGGCGCCGTCACGCAGCAGCAGCACGGTGGCGGCAGGACGCGGCGTGGCAACTTCGGTCATGCGATCAGGTTCCGGCGTTCAGGACACCGCGAGGTTACCCCAGGTGGTCACGCGCGCAATGCGCAGCGCGATCACCGGCAGTGCTTCGATCGGCATGGCGCGATACTGGCTGTAGCGCACGCGCAGCAGCGCCTGGGCGCGGTCGTGCTCGGCACCGGCGTCGAGGATCTCTGCCGTGCCGCGCAGCATCACCCAGCCGAGTTGCGACCAGTCCTCGTTGTAGCGGTCGGTGATGAATGTGGCTTGCGGGTTTGCGATGATGTTGCGCAGTCGTTTCAGTCGTGTGGCGCTGCCCTTCGGCTTGGCATCGATGGTGATGTACAGCGTCGTGTCCGTGCAGGCGAAACATACCGGCACCACGTGCGGTTCGGCACGCGCGTCCGCGGTAGCGAGATGCCCGATCCTGTTCGATTCCAGGAATGCGCGCGTCGCCGCGGGGATCATGACCGAGAGCAGCAACGCAAGCGCTGTCCTGCCGTGTCGGGCCGACGCGTGCCGGAATCCACGATTTTGGCTGTGGTGCGAAGAAAAATCGTGGATGCCGGCATGCGCCGGCATGACGGGTTGTCGATGCCGTTCATACCGGGTCCATTATCATACTGTAAACAGTACCATACCGATACCGGATCATGTGGACCTGAGCGGGATGGCACGCTGCTGGCGCACGTCGGCCCGGCCGGCTGACAGGATGTAACCCACATCCGATCCACCCGTCAGGTAGCGGACCCCAAGCTGGATCAGCCAGGTTTGGAATGCCAGGTCCTCGCGCACGCCGCCGACACCCATCGCCTTGCCGTGCTTCTTTGCCGCCGCTGCCGTGGCCTGGAAGGCCGCCCGCATGCGCGCGTGCTCGTACTCGCCGGGGATGCCCATCTCAGTGGACAGGTCGGTGGAGCCGATATGTACCACGTCGATCCCGTCCACCGCGGCGATGGCATCGACATTGGCGATCGCCTCGGGCGTTTCCAGCATCGCGATCAGCAAGGTGTGCTCGTTGAGCAATCTGTTGATCTCGGGCTGCTTCAGCGCCGCGTAGCCCAGCGCCGGCACCGTGCCCGCCGCGGAACGATGCCCGATCGGCGCAAAGCGGCAGGCTTCCACTACCGCGCGCGCCTCGGCCGCGCTCTGGATATGGGGCACCATTACGCCCTGCGCGCCGCAATCCAGGATGCGTGTCGCATCATGTGGGTCATGCGAGGTGACGCGCGCGATCGGCGTGACCCCCAGACCCAACGCCGCGACACAAATCGCCGCCGCCGTTTCCAGCGACGTGGGGTTGTGCTCCAGGTCGATATAGATCGCATCGAAGCCGCACGCCGCCGCAATCATCGCGATGTTGGGCGTGCGCAATTGGTTGACCCCCAAGCATAGCACCAACTCGTCGTTCGCCAACTTTTGCCTGGCCAAATTCGATCCGATCGTTGTCGGCATTGCCATCCTCCCACCTATGGACATCTCACCCACTAGTTCCTTGGACACGTTAGCGGAGCAACGCCCGAGCATGAAGGCCCATGCGCCGGCATGACGTTCTGAGCGCGAGCCGTGCGTTACTTGAAGCGGTTATCTCGCGTCGGGCCCTAACGCGATAGGGAAGTTCGCGATGCCAGTGGGGAACAAAGCAGGATCGGCGCGATTGGGTGCGGTGAATATATTACTTTAGCGTATCCATTGGAAGTGTAGTAGTTTTGTTAACGGTGGCGTGATAAGCCGAGTGAATGCGACTGCCAGCCCTTTTACTTGGATTGCTGCTCGCGCTGCCCGCCGCCGCCGCTCCACCGAGTGGAGAGTTTTGCGGGCAAATGCTGATGCCCGCGGTGCAGTTGCGCGAACTCTCCCGCGGTTTCAGCCAACACCACTCCGGCGTCGACCTGATGGCCGCGTATGGCACGCCGATCCGCGCCGCCGCGGGCGGAACGGTGGTCTATGCCGGATGGTATTACGCCTATGGCAACATCGTCGACATTCAGCACGCCGACGGAGTGCTGACCCGCTACGCCCATATGTCGGCGTTCGCCCCCGGCATCGCGCACGGCACGCCGGTCAGCGCCGGCCAGATCATCGGCCAGATCGGCGCCACCGGCAACGCGCACGGCGCTCATGTGCATTTCGAGGTGCGGATCGACGGTCACGCAGTCGACCCGAAACCATATCTCGGCCTGGCGGCATGCCCGGCGATCCCGCTGCGGGACCCGGTGGAAGAGGCGCGCACGCCCGAGCCAACTCAATCTGGCCCAGCTCAATCCGGCCCGGCCTCCGCTAGTCCGGCGGATCCCCGGCGGGACCAGTAGCCGGCCCTCTGCCGGGGCCGCTTTCGCAACTGCGAGATCGGCGCTAGCTTGGGCCACAAGGCGCAACAACGCGTCGCTACAGGAGAGCCAGACATGGACAGTCCAAGCCGGGACGACATCGTCATAGTCGCCGCCATGCGCACCCCCGTCGGCAGCTTCAACGGCGCCTTCGCGTCAGTGCCCGCGCATGTGCTGGGAACCACCGCGGTGCAGGCCGCGATCGCCGGCGCCGGCATCGACCCGGCGGACATCGATGAGGTCATCCTCGGCCAGGTCCTGACCGCCGGTGAGGGCCAGAACCCCGCCCGCCAGGCCGCCCGCGCCGCCGGTATCCCCGACAAGGCAACCGCATTCGGCATCAACCAGGTGTGCGGCTCTGGCCTGCGCGCCGTGGCCCTCGGCGCCCAGCAGATCCGCACCGGTGAAAGCACCATCGTGGTCGCCGGCGGCATGGAGAGCATGAGCACCTCGCAGCATTCGGCCTATCTGCGCGCCGGCACCAAGATGGGCGGCGTCGAATTCGTCGACACCATGCTGAAAGACGGCCTGTGGGACGCGTTCCACGGCTACCACATGGGCACCACGGCGGAGAACGTCGCCACCAAGTACCAGATCACGCGCGAGCAGCAGGACGCCTTCGCGCTGGCCAGTCAGCAGAAGGCCAGCGCGGCCCAGAAGGCCGGGCGTTTCAAGGACGAGATCGCCCCGGTCACCATCAAGGGCCGCAAAGGCGACGTGGTGGTGAGCGACGACGAATACATCCGCCACGATTCCAGCGCCGAGACGATGGCCAAGCTGCGCCCGGCATTCAGCAAGGACGGCACGGTGACCGCTGGCAATGCCTCGGGCATCAACGACGGCGGTGCCGCGCTGGTGCTGATGACCGCGGCCGAAGCCGCCAGGCGCGGCCTGACGCCGCTGGCGCGCATCGCGTCCTTTGCCACCGCCGGCGTCGATCCGGCGGTGATGGGCACCGGGCCGATCCCGTCCACCCGCAAGGCGCTGGCTCGGGCCGGCTGGAAGCCGGACGATCTGGACCTGGTCGAGGCCAACGAGGCGTTCGCCGCCCAGGCGATCGCGGTGAACAAGGACCTTGGCTGGGACACCGGCAAGGTGAACGTGAACGGCGGTGCGATCGCCATCGGCCATCCGATCGGCGCCTCCGGCGCGCGCGTGCTGATCACGCTGCTGCACGAGATGCGGAAACGCGACGCCAGGAAGGGCCTCGCCACGCTGTGCATCGGCGGCGGCATGGGCGTTGCGATGTGCCTCGAGCGCTGACGCGTTGACCGCCGTTTGGCCGCCGCCCGCGTAACGGCGAGCCGGCCAATTCCGGACGGGCCGCTTAATTGCGGACGGCCGTTTAATTCCAGAAGGGCCGCGCGGGGCTTGCCGTGCGGCCCGTCGCTTGATGGGGTCTGCCCCAGCCGCCCGGTGTCGTGCTAAAACGCCGGAAAGGCGGCAAGCACAGGGAGGTTCCAAAATGGCCCGAGTTGCATTGGTGACTGGTGGAACACGCGGCATTGGCGCGGCGATCAGTTTGGCGCTCAAGGCGCAGGGGCGTCAGGTCGTCGCCACCTACGCCGGCAACGACGCCGCAGCCGAGGCGTTCCGCGCCGAGACCGGCATCAAGGTGGTCAGGTTCGATGCAGGCGATTTCGCCGCCTGCCAGAAGGCGGTCGAGCAGATCACCGCCGAGGTCGGACCGATCGAGATCCTGGTGAACAATGCCGGCATCACCCGCGACGGCACCCTGGCGCGCATGTCGCGCGACATGTGGGACGCGGTGATGGATACCAACCTCGGCGCCTGCTTCAACCTATGCAAGCTGACGTTCGATGCGATGCGTGCCGCCAAATTCGGTCGCGTCGTCAATATCGGCAGCATCAACGGCCAGGCCGGGCAGTATGGCCAGGTCAACTACGCAGCCGCCAAGTCGGGCATCCACGGCTTCACCAAGGCACTCGCGCAGGAAGGCGCCCGCTTCGGCATTACGGTCAACGCGATCGCGCCGGGCTACATCGATACCGATATGGTCCGCGCGGTGCCGGCCGACGTGCTGCAGAAGATCGTCGCGCGGATCCCGGTGGGACGCCTGGGCCACGCGGATGAGATCGCGCGCGGGGTCGTGTTCCTGACTGCCGAGGATGCCGGTTTCGTCACTGGCTCCACGCTGTCGATCAATGGCGGCCAGCACATGTATTAGGCGAAGACGCCGCTGATGGCGTGAGTGCGGGCGGCCGCGACATCGGTCCGCCGGTTGGTGGCGTCAGGCCGCGGCGCGGAACGTCCGCGGAATCCCCGCCTTCGACAGCTGGCCGTGCATCGGCTCGGCCGGCAGGCCGGCGTGCAGCACCGCGCGTGCCTCGATCAGCTTCGGCAGATCGATCCCGGTGTGGAATCCCATGCTCTCCAGCATGAACACTAGGTCTTCGGTAACGACGTTGCCCGAGGCGCCGGGCGCATAGGGGCAGCCGCCGAGACCGGCCAGACAGGCATCGAACGCGCGGATGCCTTCCTCCAGCCCCGCCAGCGCGTTGGCGATGCCGAGGCCGCAGGTGTCGTGCAGATGCAGCCCGTAGAGCTTGTCGCCGACCGCGTCGCGCGTCGCCCGCACCACCTGCTTGATCTGCGCCGGGTGCCCGTAGCCGACGGTGTCGGCCAGCATGATCTCGTCCACGCCCGCGTCGGCCAATCCCTTGGCCAGCGCTACGACCTTCGCCGTCGGCACCACGCCGTCGATCGAGCACCCGAACGCGGTTGAACATCCCACCACCACCGGCACTTTCCGCGGCTGCGCGCCCAGCCAGGCCATGATCTCGCGCATCATTTCGATCGACTGCGCCGGCATGCGATTGAGGTTCGCCATGCTGTGGCCCTCGCTGACCGACACCGGGATGCTGATCTTGTGTACCCCGGCGTTGTAGGCGTTCTGCACGCCGCGCAGGTTCGGTGCCAGCGCCTGGACTGTCAGGTTGGGGATGGTGGCCAGGACCTGCGCGACGACCTCCGGCGTGTCGGATAGTTGCGGAATGATCCGGGCGGGCACGAAACTGCCTACCTCGATCTCCTTTACCCCGGCGGCCGCGATGGATTGGATCCAGCGAACTTTGTCCCCCGTGGTCATGCGGGTCTTGGCGATCTGCAAGCCGTCGCGTGGGCCGACCTCGCAGATGGAAACGAATGGGGTCATGGGGCGGGTACCTCGCAGGTCAGGATGCTGCCGGTTTCGGATTCGGTCATCACCAGCGTGCGGCCGTCGGGGGCGAGCGCGCAGTTTGTGACCATCCGGCCGGCGCAGGAGGCGATGCGATAGCGCGGCACGCCGTGCGCGTCGACTACCCAGACGCAGCCGTGGCCGGGGTTGCTGACGTAGAGGCGGTCGGCGGTGTCCATCGCGAGGCCGTCGGGGCCGGAGGTGCCCGCGGGGACGCGGGCGAAACATTGCGCTTTTGCCACCACCGCGTCGCTGCGCAACAGGAACCGCCAGACTTCGCAGGAGCGGGTCATCGCGACGTAGACATGGGTCTGCGCGGTGTTCAGCAGCGATGCCGTTCGGGCTGGGGCCGGTGCCTAGCAGCTTGTCCATGCGTCCGTCGGGGTGCAGGCGCCAGACGCGGCCGGTGGGGTCCTGCAAGCCGGTCTGACCCTGATCGGTGAACAGGATTGAGCCGTCTTGGTGGAGGGTGAGATCGTTGAGGCCCTTGAAGCTCTCGCTCATGACTGTTTGGAGCAGCGGCGAGGTCGTGCCGGTGGTTGGGTCGATGCGGATCAGGCCTCGGCGGTAGTCGGCGGCTAGCAGGGTGCCGTCTGGCAGGACTTTCAGGCCGTTGGGCCAGCCGTCGTATTCGGCGAGTTGAGTCCAGGTGGTGTCCTCGATGCGGAAGATGCGGCCGTTGGGGATGTCGACCACCAGCAGGCGGCCGGCGGCGTCGAAGCATGGGCCTTCCAGGAAGCAATCGATCGGCTGGCCGGCGCGGTTGGCGTCGGCCCATTCGGTGCGCTGCAGGCGGCGGTGGCGATCCGGCATGCGCGTGAGCACGCGGGTTGGGAGTTCTTGTGGGGGTGCGAACCACATGCTGCAGAGAGTGGGATGGTGTGGCGGGGAAGGCAAGGCAGCTTCGGAGCGCCACCGAGAACCCCGCCGAGGGCTCTACTTTCAGCGGGTTCGAGGGCGCAGTCCTCCTTGCGGCCTCAGAGCAGGCGCACCGAATCGGGATGAACGCCATAAATCATTTCAAAATGCCGATCCGCGAAACCCTTTAATTCGGCCACGGTGTTGGTCTGCGAGAGCCATTGATAGTCGTAGGTGAAAGCGCCTTGCTCCATGATCCATTGGTGCGTCATGTGATATATCAGATTCGAGGCATAGAATGTGTCGAAATTGGTTTGAACGTCGACATCTGCCCTGTTCGGGTACCTTCTTGGGAAGATTCCGTCGTTATCGGCCGTATCGATAAATAGAGCGCCATGCCTGTCGAAAAGGACGGCAGCCTTCTCCGCAGCACGAGAGCCTGCCATCCAAGCGCCAGGCCAGCAAAAGAACTCTGGCGCCTCTAGCTTGTCTCTTGCGAACGATAGGAAATGAGAGAGGAGCACGCGAGGGACCAGATTGCCCGAGCTATATTTGAAGGTCGCCTGTTCAGTCATCAACACCTGGAGACTACGGCTTTCTCTTACCCAACCCGTAACGGCTTCCACTATCTTCAGCGGCGCATCGATGATTAGAGCCGCCGCCATCTCGTTCGATATCGTCTCGTATTCGTCTCGGCTATATCGTCGTATGGCGCTCACGACATTACGACACTTAAGAACTACGATCCGAGAGAGCGCTATAAAGCGCAGCCCTGGGTCAGTATCGCCAACGAAAGCATGGAAGAATGTCGGCGAAAAGGGGAACCCTGCACCCGGATTGATGGCCATGTCGCAGACGAGAAGGAACAAGCCAATTGTAGGGTGATCTATCGATTCCGGCCATTTTAATTCTGAGAATTTTAAGAATTGTTTGAACGCTTCGACGTAGATGCCCTCTAATAATCCTAAATCTTTAAGATGACCCCAGGAGAGCTTCTCCCCAGTCGAGAAATAAAGGTATTGAATCTGGGCAAAGCGAGCTTGACCTTCGAAGATTGCTTACGCCCCAAGAGGTGCAAGCCTTATGTCAGAACCGTAAAAGAACCCTTCCTCTTTCGCCGCCTTCAAGGCGGTGAATCCGCTCTCCCAATCTCTGGGGTGTGGAATGAACTTGAACTCCGGGTCTGCGCTTGTTCCGAGAAGCAGCACGTTATTACCGTACGCGATCTCATAGGCATGGCCGACGCATTCGAAAAGAGGATTATTCACGACGGTGCGTGCGTGGACCGGGCTAAGGGTCAAATTTCTAAACGACGAAATGTCGAAGCTGTTATTAATGATCGTGTTTGCAAGCCCGCTGGGTGTCCCTGGCCCGTGCGGACCCTCGACCATCTCAATCAGGGATCGGATAGGCTTCTTGAATCCCAACTGAGCAACCAAGTCTTTCAGGTGAGTATAGTTGGCCTGGGTTTGCGTCGGATGACTGAGACTAAGCATCAGGCCATAGGTAGAGCCTATATGCTGCCACCAGTGGATCGTTTCGTGGAGATAGGTGGAGAAAGCCTGCAAGCCCTCAAAATCCACCACGCTCGGTGACACAATTCCGGTGGGTAGAGCATCAAGCTTCCTATGGACCTCCGGCGAGAGACGAAGCACAAACTGGAAGGTGTTGTAGAGGCCGCGTGCGTTACGAGCGGCGCGCATCTCACCGGGCCACTCCATCACGACGGGGACCGATTCGAGGAGATTGACACTGAGTTGCATGTCAATTCGTCCTTTATAGGCGCGCGGCGCCGAAGGCACCGTTAATCAGCGCGCCATTATGAGTGTCTTCGCGCCACGCTTGACAGGCACCCTGCTGGATACTGCCTGCGAGGGTGCCACCGGTTCGATCTCCCACATCCACTTGGCGCTCGTTCATTCCGCCCCACCTCCCAGCACCCAGCTTCGAAACAACTCCAAATCAATATTCCCGCCACTAACCACCACGCCAACCCGCTTCCCTGCCATCCGCTCGCGCTCCTGCAATAGTGCCGCCAGCGGTGCCGCGCCGGCGCCCTCGGTCAGATTATGCGTATCGGTCCAATACGCCCGCATCGCCGCTGCGATCTCATCATCCGTTACAGTCACGATCCGTGATGCCCCGTCGCGGATTATCGCGAATGCCTCTGCATCGGGCTGGCGCACCGCCATTCCATCCGCCAGCGTTTCCGCCCGGTTCAGCCCCACCAGATGCCCGGCCGCCAGCGAGCGCGCGTACGGATCGGCGCCCGTGCTCTGCACCCCCACGATCTCTGTCCCCAACCCCAGCAAATCCCGCACGAGGATCGCACCGCAGATCCCGGACCCCAAGCCGATCGGCACATACAGCGCATCCAGCGGCAGCGCCGCGGTGAACAACTCCAGCGCCCAGCTCGCCACCCCCAGCACCAGGTCGCGCGCGAAGGATGGCGCGAACTCCAGCCCCTCGGTCGCGGCCAGCGCCGCCGCGTGCTCGCGCGCTTCCTCGAAATCCGTGCCGTGCTCGATCAGGCGCGCCCCCTGCGCGCGCATCGCCGCGTTCTTCTCGACGCTATTGCCGTGCGGGACTACCACCGTTACGGGAATGCCATAGCGCTGCCCAGCATACGCTAGCGACTGCCCGTGATTGCCGCGTGTCGCCGAAACAATTCCCCGCACCTGCGGCCGTTCGCGCGCCAGCCGCTCGGCGTACACCAAGCCGCCGCGCAGCTTGAACGAACCGGTCGGTGTGTGGTTCTCGTGTTTCACCCACACCTCTGTCCCGGCGCGGGCCGCCAATAGTGGCCAGGCATATTGCGCCGTCCCGGAAAAGCTCTGGTGGATCAGCGCCTGGGCGGTGTGCAACTCGGGCAGGGAGAACATCGCAACTCCATCCAGGCGCGGCCGAAACGACCCCGCCGCAAAACGATCCAGCGTGAAGCGGTCCTGGTTGTCTTCGTAGCAGCAAAGACAGTCGTGGATGCCCTTCGCCGGCATGACGGGGCGCCGTCGGTGGGTCAATCTTTTCGGTCGCCGGTATAATGGCTAAGCGGATCCCGGCCAACCGGACCGCAGGCAAAACGAACCTGAGCAAAACGACCCCGACCAAAACGACGCGAGCCGCCGCCCGGTTGCCCGGACGACGGCCCGCGATACGCTCAGCCGAGATCGGCTGCGGTCAGGCCAGCCGCAGGTTCGTGGCCGCCGCCTTGCCGCGCTCCATCGTGATCTCGTAGCTGACCTTCTGGCCGTCGTTCAGGCCTTTCAGGCCGGCTGCCTGGACCGCGGTGATATGGACGAAAACGTCCTTGCCGCCATCGGTCGGCATGATGAACCCGAAGCCCTTCGTGGCATTGAACCACTTGACGGTTCCTACAGGCATGGCAGTCGCTCCTTGATGCGCGCGCCCCCCGTGGCGCGCTTGCGGGGGATCACCCCATCGGGTGAACGCGGTCCGGCCGGGACGCTGTTGAGCAAGGGGCGCATCTACGTCCCGCGCGGTCGCGTTATCCGGCTCAGGTGAGCTTGAGATTGGTGGCGGCCGATTTGCCGCGCTCCATCACGACTTCGTAGTCCACCTTCTGGCCGTCATTCAGCCCTTTGAGGCCGGCGGCCTGCACGGCGGTGATATGCACGAAGACGTCCCTGCCGCCATCCTGCGGCATGATGAAGCCGTATCCCTTTGTGGCGTTGAACCACTTCACAGTCCCGGTAGCCATAGCTTTCGTCACTCTCCGTCGTGGGGCACCGGGCGTCGCCGCGCGGTGCGGTAGACAACCGGCCCTTTGGACGTCTTGAGGGCACCCGAATTCGACGGAAGCGCAGCAAGGCTAGCCAAAATGCGATTGCACACCTCACTTGGCACCGAAACGGCGCGTCCTGTCAATGACAGTCGCGAGACATCCGAGACCGCCTCACGAGTGTGTCAACGATTAACGAACGATTAACGAATTCCGGGAGACTGGTCGCAAAAATGTTCATGCTTCAACGAAAACGAAAAGGGCGAGCCCGAAGGCTCGCCCATTCCGTGTAGACATCCATGATCGCTCGCCTGGACTTGGCGCTCCGCAAAGCGATTTCGGAACGCCACGATACTCAGCTGTCCAGGTCTCAGAACTCCCGGCCCGGATGCCTGGGTCTCGGAACGCCCCGGCTCAGAAGTCCATATCACCCATGCCGTGGCCGCCACCCGGCGGCATCGGCGGGCCCTTCTTCTCCGGCCGCTCCGCCACCATCGCCTCGGTGGTCACCAGCAGGCCGGCGACCGAGGCCGCGTCCTGCAGCGCCGTGCGCACAACCTTGGTCGGGTCGATGATGCCGGCCTTCACAAGGTCCTTGAACTCGCCGCTCTGCGCGTCGAAGCCGTAGTTGTACTCATCCTTGTCCAGCGTCTTGCCGGCGATCACCGCGCCGTCCTCGCCGGCATTCTCGGCGATCTGGCGCAGCGGGGTCTGCACCGCTTTGCGAACGATCTCGATGCCGAAACGCTGATCGTCGTTGTCGGCCTTCAGCTTCGCCAGGATCAGCGACGCGCGGGCCAGCGGCACGCCGCCACCCGGAACGATGCCTTCCTCGACCGCGGCGCGGGTTGCATGCAGCGCGTCATCGACGCGATCCTTGCGCTCCTTCACCTCGACCTCGGTCGAGCCGCCGACGCGGATGACTGCAACGCCACCGGCCAGCTTCGCCAGCCGCTCCTGCAGCTTCTCGCGGTCGTAGTCCGAGGTGGTTTCCTCGATCTGCGCCCGGATCTGGCTGCAACGACCCTGGATGTCGGCCTTCTTGCCGGCACCCTCGACGATCGTGGTGTTCTCTTTCTCGATCACGATCTTCTTGGCCTTGCCAAGATCGGTCAGCTTCACGTTCTCGAGCTTGATGCCGAGGTCTTCGCTGATCACCGTGCCGCCGGTCAGGATCGCGATGTCTTCCAGCATCGCCTTGCGGCGATCGCCGAAGCCGGGCGCTTTCACCGCGGCGACCTTCAGCCCGCCGCGCAACTTGTTGACCACGAGGGTGGCCAGCGCCTCGCCTTCAACGTCTTCGGCAATGATCACCAGCGGTCGGCCGGACTGCACGACGCTTTCCAGCAGCGGCAGCATGGGTTGCAGGCCGGACAGCTTCTTCTCGTGGATCAGGATGTACGGATCGGCCATCTCGGTGATCATCTTCTCCGCATTGGTAATGAAGTACGGAGAGACGTAGCCGCGGTCGAACTGCATGCCCTCGACGACGTCGAGCTCGGTCTGGATGCCCTTGGCTTCCTCGACCGTGATCACGCCCTCGTTGCCCACCTTTTGCATCGCGTCGGAGATCATCTTGCCGATCTCGATTTCGCCATTGGCGGCGATGGCACCGACCTGCGCTGTCTCGGCGGGGGTGGTGATCTTCTTGGAGCGCTTCTTCAGCTCCTCGACCACCGCGGTGACCGCCTTGTCGATGCCGCGCTTCAGGTCCATCGGGTTCATGCCGGCGGCGACGGCCTTGGCGCCCTCGCGGACGATGGACTGGGCCAGCACGGTCGCGGTTGTGGTGCCGTCGCCGGCGGTGTCATTGGTCTTCGACGCCACCTCGCGCACCATCTGCGCGCCCATGTTTTCGAATTTGTCGCCCAGCTCGATCTCCTTGGCGACGGTCACGCCGTCCTTGGTGATCCGCGGCGCGCCGAAGCTTTTGTCGAGCACCACGTTGCGGCCCTTCGGACCCAGCGTGACCTTTACCGCGTCGGCCAGGATGTCGACGCCGCGCAACATGCGCGCCCGTGCATCACCGCCGAAACGAACGTCTTTTGCAGCCATGTGCAAGTCTTCCTTTTGTTTTGGTCGATACGATACTCAGAAGGCTGGAATCAGAAGGCTGGTCGTAGGAAGCCGACCGCGCTCAGGCGGCCTTCTTCTTGGCGACCGTGCCTTCAATGATGCCCATGATGTCGGACTCCTTCATGATCAGCAGCTCCTCGCCGTCGATCTTGACCTCGGTGCCCGACCATTTGCCGAACAGGATGCGGTCGCCGGCCTTGACGTCGAGCTCAACGAGTTGCCCGGCTTCGTTGCGGGCACCCGGGCCCGCGGCGACGATTTCGCCCTCCATCGGCTTTTCCTTGGCCGTATCGGGGATGATAATACCGCCCGCGGTCTTTTCCTCGGCGTTGAGGCGTCGGACCACGACCCGGTCATGCAGGGGACGGAACTTCATTCGGATCGCTCCTGAGTGATTGAAGCCAGTGTTGATGATATCGCCGCCGCCGCGTCCGGCCCCTGATGGGCACCATGGCGGAGGCTGGCACTCCCCCCATGGGAGTGCCAGCGATCTAGGCCGCGTCCGAATGCGAGTCAATAGGCCGGCAGCACTCTCTGTTGATGAGTGCTAAATACATGAAATCACTATCTTTTTTATTAGCGACTCGGCAGTCGATCATGGCATGCTGGCGTTATGAGGTGACGATCCGCCCGGCAGAGGCGGCGCAGGGGACACGACACGGCTCGGTTGGCTTATCTGATGCGAAAAAGGACCGACCCTCATGCGACTGGCATTGCAGCTCAAGGACTATCGCCTAACCACCGCCGAGATCCTGTATCACCTGCCGGATCATCCGGGCATCCTGCAGACCTTCGTCTGGCAGGACCTGGACATTGCGCCGCGCTACCCGGTGCTGCACAAATTTTTGGACTTCTGGCGCCGCGAACTGGACGGGCCGGTGCATTCGGTGCGTGTCGCTTCGGCCAGCCTGGTCAAGCCGGCGTCGGTGCGGGTGCCCAGGGCGTATCTGCAACTGCATTAGCGCTCGGCCGCGTTGCTCGGCACATAGCGCATCGGCTTGCGCCGGCCAGGCGCCGACCGTGAATGCAAGCGGGCGATGCCCCCGGCGGCGGCGCAAGCGTCTCCCGGCTAACCCGTCATGAATTTCGGCAGCACGCGTTCGCCGAACAGCCGCATCGACGCCTCGGCCGCCGCCAGCGGAATGTCGTTGAAGTTCACCTGTAGCGATGCGCTGTCGAAGCCGCCCACCTGGCGCTGATAGGTCGCGATGGTGTCCAGGATGCGCTCCGGTGTTCCCACCCAGGCGGCGCATTTTTCCACCTGCGTTTCGAACGTCTCGCGCGCCAACGCGGCGATCACCTGGTCGTAGCCCTTGTAGTCGGCCGAACTGGCCCCCGAGGTCCAATCGGACGCCGCCGCCACCAGCGAGCGCAGATACCGCTCCAACGGATCGTGGGCGATCCGTTCCGCTTCCGACTGGTCCTGGTGGCACAACATGTGGAATGCCAGCATCACCGTGCCGCGCCCCTGATGCCCGGCCTTCCGCCATGCTTCGCGATAGGTGCCGATCAGCTCCGCCATCGCGCCGCCCGCCATCGGGATCGCCATGATGCCATACCCAGCCGCGCCGGTTCGCTCGAACGATTCCTTGGATGCCAGCGCCGCGACATAGAACGGTGGGCGCGGAAGCTGCGTTGGCCGCGGCAGCGATGTCACGTCGCGGAAACTGTGGAACCGGCCGGTCGCGGTGACGGGTGCTTCCTCGAGCAGACGGCGCACCTGCTCCATGCCTTCGTCGAACCGCGCCCGGCTCTCGTCCAGCTTAACGCCGAAATGGGCGAATTCGTGCGGCAGGAAGGCGCGCGCGAAGCCGACATCCAGCCGTCCGTCGCACAGCGCGTCGAGCATGGCGATCTCGGCCGCCAGCTTCAGCGGATTGTTGAACGCCGGCAGCACCGCGCCGGTCACCAGCCGCGCCGTGCGGGTGACCTGCGCCGCGGCGGCGAGGAACACGATCGGGTTTGGGCTGTAGCCGCCATACGCGTTGAAGTAGTGCTCGATCGTCCGTACATGACTGTAGCCGTAATGATCGACCAGCCCGACCAGATGCAGCGCGTCGTGCCAATAGTCGCGCGCGGACTTCACCGCGGGTCCAATATCGGGGAAGAACTGAATTCCGACCTGCATGGTGCTCACTTTCCGTTGCTGACCCGGCCGTTGCTGACCCGGCCGTTGCTGACCCGGCCGTTGCTGCTCTGGCCGTTGCTGCTCTGGCCGTTGCTATCCCGGACGTGGCTAATCCGGTCCATTGCCGCGAGCAACACCCCGGTGACGCCGATGCCCAGCAGGATCGCCAACTGCCAGGCGGCGTCGGGCTTCGGTACGTCGTCGATATGGACGAACGACTTCAGGATCTGGATCGCGGCGATCGCCGCGACCGACGCGATCAGCTTGAGCTTCACCGCGGAGAAATCGAGATTGCTGGCCCAGGCGGTGTCCCGCTCGCCCGCCTCGCGCAGCAGCGGGCCGACGAAATTCGCCCAGCCGGCGAAGACCACGATCACCACCAGATTGGCCACCAGCGACAGATCGACCAGTGCCAGCGCGGTCAGGATCAGGTCGTTGTTGGTCATGCCCAGCACCCCCGGCACGGTGATCACCAGTTGCTGCACGAACTTCACCGTCAGCAGCGCCAGGACGACGAGCAGGCCGAGGTACATCGGCGCCACCAGCCAGCGCGCGGCAAACATCACTCGCCCCATATTGTGCCGGATGCGTGTTTCGATCGCGTGGATCGCCGGAGTGGGGACCGCGGGCGCCGGTGGCTCAGTCATTCCATTTGCCTCCTGGCTCACTTTAGCGCGCGCCCCATCGTGCGCCAGGGTATCCACCATCAGGTCGATCGGCTGATGACGGGTGTCATCCATCGGAGTAGTGTGGTCGGCGCAAAGAAAGTCCGACCATGACGACGATCCAGATTGAACCGCCGGAGGCCACGGCGAAGGCTGCGCGCGAGGCTGGCTTATTGACCCCCCAGGCGTTGGAGCGGCTGCTCACCGACGCGCTCGCGCGCCGACGGGCGGCCGCCTCCCTGCTTTCCGTCGCCAACCGCATCGCCGCTGCGGGTATCGAACCAATGTCGATGGATTCGATCAACACGGAGGTGAAGGCTGCACGGATCGAGCGCCGGCGGCGTGCAGGCGGTCCTTGACACCAACATCCTGGTATCCGGCCTGCTGTGGCACGGGCCACCGCATAGGTTGATCGAGCATGTCCGCGACGGCACGCTGACCTTAATTACCAGCCCGGCACTGCTCGCTGAGTTCGCGGACGTCGTCAACCGCCCGAAGCTGCGACCAATTCTAACCACGGCCGGGATCACACGGGATCGCTTACTGGCGGAACTACGGCAACTGGCGGAGATCGTCGATCCGCCACCGCTGCCGGCGCCGGTTTGCCGTGACCCGGACGATGACGCGGTGCTGGCTCTCGCTGCCGTTGCCGTTGCCGTTGCCGTTGCCGTTGCCGCTGGGGCGGGGTGCATCGTGTCCGGCGATGCTGATCTGCTGGCGCTCGGTGCCTATGTCGACATTCCGATCATCGATGTGTTTACGGCGGCGACTGAACTCGACAGTTGAGGGCTGCGATCGATAACGGCCTTGTCCATTAGTGCGCGGTTCGCCACTCGATGCGCCACCTCGACGAAGTCTTCGGGTGCACGGCGGCCGCCTTGCCGCCCCCATCCAACACGCCGTCACTCACCCCACATCGCGCGCCAGGGTATCGTGCGTCAGGCCACTGTGTGACAGCGCGCCCGCCATCAGGTCGATCTGCCGTGCGATGCGCGCCATCGCGTCGCCGGCGGGAAGCGTCGGGCGTGGTGGCAGCACTGCCGTGCCGTCCGCCATTGCGCGCATCGAGGCGCCTATCCAGTCGCGCCAGGCGCGCAGCGCCCCGGCTTGCGCCAGCCCGGGATTGAGCTGCATCGCCGTCAAACGCCCGACCAGGCGGCGCAGCGCGGCATCGATCACCAGCACCGCCTCCAACTGTGCCTGACCCGCCCCACCGGGCTCGTTCAGGGCGCGGTTGATGGCGGCCTCAAGGTTGTTGGTGGCCAGGCCAGCTTCCCGCCGCGCGGCCTCCACCGTGACGGCCGGGGTGTCGTCCAGCAGGTGCGCGAACACCGCCTCGGCGTAATGCGCGTGCGCGGCGATCGCGCCGCGCGCCTCCTGCGCCACACGCTCGCGCTCGCGGCTCGGCCATAGCAGCAAGCACGCGCCCACCGCCATCACGCCGCCGACGGCAGTCAGCCCGGCGCGAGCGGCGGCGACCACCCACTCGCTGGTGTTCGGCTCGCCGACTTCCACCAGCAGAACGATCAACGGCGTCAGCAAGGCCATGTACAGTGCGAAACTGACCCTGCGCAGTGCCAGCGCCGCGACAGAAAGCGGAAACAGCGCTGCTGCGATCGCCAGATTCGTGGTGCACTCCAGTCCGACCAGCGCCGCCACCACGCCGCCCAGCATGGTGCCCAGCACCCGCTCGATCGCGCGCGCGTAGGTCAGCGCGAAATAGGGCTGCATGGTCATAACGATGGCGATCGTCAGCCAATGGTCGAACGGCGTGACCCACAGCATGGTGAAGGCCAGCGCCGGCGCGGCGACCAGCGCGGTGCGCAACGCGTGCCGCAGCGCCGGGGATCGCCAGTCGAGATTGGTCCGCAGCGGCTGCACCAGAAGCTGGTGCAATCTGGCGCCCATCGGGGCGTGCGGGTCCATCGTTTCGGTGCCGGGTGCGAAATCGGCGGTCACCGCCACTGTCTGCGTGATGCGCAGCCGTTCCGCGATGCGATCGACGATGCCGCGCAGCGCCGCGTCTTCGGCCAACGCCGCGCGCCGCGCCGCCAGCGCATCGATCGCGCGCCCGGTGCGGGCGGGCAGCGTCGGATCGTCGGTCACGATGGTGCGGCCGAGCACCATCAGCAGCGGGCGCAGCCGGCGCAGCAACGGCATCACCGCGGCACGCTTGGCCGCGTCGGCATCCTCCAGCAGGTCGCTCAGCGCGATCAGCGCGCCGAACATCTGGTCGGCGGCCTCCAGCCGGATCAGGCCCTGCGCGGCACGGTGGGTGGCCGCGCCATGGGCGCGCAGCGTGTCGAACACGATGCCGCGCGCCGTCTCGATCGCCTCGCGCACCGCGCGGCGCCGTTGGCGCGCGTGGGCTTCCCATGCCGCCTCGTCCGTCGTGTTGGCACGCAGCAGTGCGATCAGGTCGGCGACCAGCAGCGCCAGCGCGTCGTAGGTCTCGGCGACCGCGCGGCGGGCGGGCAGGTAAGGATGCAGCCGCCAGATCACCAGGGTCAGCAGCGTCGCCCACAGTCCGCCGCCGAGGAACGCTGCAGCCAGTGTGCCGGCGGTCGCCAGGTCCGGCAGCGCGGTGTCGAGCGACAGCACGATCACGATGCTGAGGAGGGTGCCTACCTGCTGCGGCGCCGGGCCGTAGATGCGCGCGAACGAGGTGCAGAACAGCGCGAACACGCCAAGCGGCAGCGCCACCGGCAGGCCGAATCCGCGCAGCAGCCCGAACCCGGCGATGATCGCGGCGCCCAGCACGCTGAAGCCCAACAGCACCGGCACGCGCCGACGCACCGGCCCGCCGGGATCGCACAGGCAGGTGAACAGCGCGGCCAGCGCCGCCGTGCGGAGCGGGGGAAAATCGATTACGGCACTCGCCGCCATGATGACGGCGACGGACAGTGCCGCCCGCACGCCCTCGGCGATGCTCAGTTGGCGTAGGTCGAGGCTGATCGGAAGCCGGGCGAGGTCCGGGGCGCGGCCACCGACCGGCGCGTTGTCCGGCAAGCCGGCACGGGATGTCAGAGGCATGGCGTGAACCGGTTCCGCATGGTCGGCGCATTATCGGCCGTTCGGGTTCCTACCGCGGCCACGGCACGGAACCAATCATTCTGCCAGAAGACCCTATGCGGCGTCAGCCGACGGTGCCTGCATGAAGGCCGGCGCGCTTCCGTCGTCGAGCAACCGCTTGTGACAGCGGCTTCGACCATTTCAACGTGATGCCATCGCGTTCGAGGCGCGGGTGGTGGCGCACCATGCCGTCTCTCGGCGGCCGCGCGGGTCTCGGCGAGGAGTTAGTCGAACCTGTCGTCCAGACGCGTCCGCTCACGGCGCATTGTCGAGCAACTCCTCAAGTGCGAGCGGGCAGTTCGACGGCACAGGCAGCGGCGCCTGGTCGTCCAGCGAGGCGGGCAGGGCGGCGAGCGCGTCGGCATAGAGGCCGGCAAGGTCGATCTTCTGCCGCATCGACGGCGCGAAGGCATCGCGCGCCTGTCGGCGAAAGTTGAAGGCAGCGCCTATGCCGCCTTCGCCATGCCGCGCAGCACGTAGTGCAGGATGCCGCCGTGCAGGTAGTAGGCGACCTCGTCGATCGTATCGATCCGGCACGTCACCGGCACCTGATCCACTTTGCCGTTCGGGCGGTGGATCACCAGCGTCAGGTCCATGCGCGGTTTGATGTCGTGCAGGCCGACGACATCGATGATCTCTTCGCCGGTGAGGCCGAGCGACTTGCGGTCCGTGCCTTCCTTGAAGGTCAGCGGCAGCACGCCCATGCCGACCAGGTTGGAGCGGTGGATGCGCTCGAAGCTCTCGACGATCACCGCCTTGACGCCCAGCAGCATGGTGCCCTTCGCCGCCCAATCTCGAGAACTGCCGGTGCCGTATTCCTTGCCGCCGAAGATCACCAGCGGCACGCCTTCCTTCTTGTAGCGCATCGCTGCGTCGTAGATCGGCATCTGCTCGCCGGACGGCAGGTGCTTCGTCATGCCGCCTTCGACGTTGGTCAGCATCTCGTTGCGGATACGGATGTTGGCGAAAGTGCCGCGCATCATGATTTCATGATTGCCGCGGCGGGCACCGTAGCTGTTGAAGTCCTTCTGGCCGACCTGACGCTCCAGCAGGTAGTCACCGGCCGGCGAGATTTTCCGAATTGACCCCGCCGGGCTGATGTGGTCGGTCGTGATGCTGTCGCCCAGCTCGGCCAGGATGCGCGCGCCGGTGACATCACCGACCGGGGCGGGTTCCATCGTGATGCCATCGAAATAGGGCGGGTTGCGCACATAGGTCGATCCGTCCGACCAACGATAGGTCGCGCTGTCACCTTCCACCTCGATCGCCTGCCACTGCTTCGGACCCTTGAACACCTCGCCGTAGCGCTTCAGGAACTGGTCGCGCGACAGGCTGGCACCCACCGCGTCGGCGATTTCCTTGTTGGTCGGCCACACGTCGCGCAGGTAGACCGGCTTGCCATCGTTGCCGATGCCCAGCGGCACGGTGGTGATGTCCTCGGTCACCTTGCCCAGCAGCGAGTAGGCCACCACCAGCGGCGGCGAAGCCAGGTAGTTGGCCCGCACGTTGGCGTGCACCCGGCCCTCGAAGTTGCGGTTGCCGGAGATCACCGCGGCGCCGACCAGCCGGTTGTCCTCGATGGCATCGACGATGGCGTCGTCCAGCGGGCCGGAGTTGCCGATGCAGGTGGTGCAGCCGTAGCCCACCAGGTTGAAGCCGATCGCGTCGAGGTCGGCGGTCAGGCCGGCCTTGTCGAGATACTCGGTCACCACCTGCGAGCCGGGCGCCAGCGAGGTTTTTACCCATGGCTTTGGCCGCAGCCCCTTGGCGTGCGCCTTGCGCGCCACCAGGCCGGCGGCGACCATGACCGACGGGTTGGATGTGTTGGTGCACGACGTGATCGCGGCGATCACCACATCGCCATGGGTGATCTCGTAGTTCTTGCCTTCGACCTTGACGCGGGTGCCGGCTTCGTTGGCCGGCACGCCCAGACCCTTGGTCAGGTCGGCCTTGAAGGACGTGCTGACGTCTTTCAGCAGCACGCGGTCCTGTGGCCGTTTCGGGCCGGCAACGCAGGGCAGGACGGAGGTCAGGTCAAGCTCCAGCGTGTCGGTGAAGACCGGGTCGGGCTGGCCGGGTTCGCGGAACATGCCCTGGGCCTTCAGGTAGGCTTCCACCAGCGCGATGCGGTGGGTGTCGCGGCCGGTCAGGCGCAGATACTCCAGCGTGATCCTGTCGGCCGGGAAGAAGCCGCAGGTAGCGCCGTATTCCGGGGCCATGTTGCCGATGGTGGCGCGGTCCGGCAGCGCAAGCTCGTCCAGGCCGGGGCCGAAGAATTCCACGAACTTGCCGACCACGCCCTTGCGGCGGAGCATCTGCGTAACGGTCAGCACGAGGTCGGTGGCGGTGGCGCCCTCGGGCAGCTTGCCAGTCAGGCGGAAGCCGATCACGTCGGGGATCAGCATGGCGATCGGCTGGCCGAGCATGGCGGCTTCGGCCTCGATCCCGCCGACGCCCCAACCCAGGATGCCGAGGCCGTTCACCATCGTGGTGTGGCTGTCGGTACCGTACAGCGTGTCTGGATAGGCGAAGGTGTCGGCGCCGTTGCGCGAGGTCCAGACGGTCTGGCCGAGATACTCCAGGTTGACCTGGTGGCAGATGCCGGTGCCGGGCGGCACGACGCGGAAATTGTCGAACGCGTCCTGGCCCCAGCGCAGGAAGCGGTAGCGCTCGCTGTTGCGTTCGAACTCGATGTCGACGTTTTTGGTCAAGGCGTCGGGGCGGGCGAACGTGTCGACCTGGACGGAGTGATCGATCACCAGGTCGACGGGAACCAGCGGGTTGACCTTCTGCGGGTTGCCGCCGAGGCGGGTGAGGCCGTCGCGCATTGCTGCCAAGTCGACCACCGCGGGGACGCCGGTAAAATCCTGCAACAGGATGCGGGCCGGCTTGAACGGCACCTCCTTGTCGGAGCGCGCCGCGGCGAGCCAGCCGGCGATCGATTTGGCGTCGTTCACGGTGTAGCTTTTGCCGTCCTCGAAGCGCAGGACATTCTCCAGCAGGGTCTTCAGGCTGACCGGCAAACGGGCGATGTCACCCAGCGTCTTCGCGGCTTCGGGCAGCGAGTAGTACCTCGTAGCTTTTGCCCTCCACGGTGAGGGTCCGGCGCGTCTTCAGGGTGTCCTGCCCGATGGCTGTCATGCATGTTCGTCCCCCGGTTCGGGGGACCCCCTCTGGTAGGTTGCGCGGTGCGCCCTGCCGTGCTTGAGGGCGCGTGAAGCTGACAGAATGGTGCTGGCGGCGGGCTTTGACCATAGCGGTCGGGCGGCGTCCATCGCTGGGGGCGGTTGGGGGAAGTTTCTCCCCCTCCCCTTGAGGGCTTTGGCCGCGAAGCGGACGAAGGTTGGGGGGAGGGGTCGGTGCGCGGGAGTGGTCGGTGCGGTACTGGCACCACCCCTCCCCCCACCCCCTCCCTCAAGGGGAGGGTGAGTAATTCTGCTACAGGCGCAGGGTCTGGCGGCGTTCCGGGGCGAGCGGCTGGTGTTCCGCGACCTGGACTTCGCCGTCGCCGCCGGCGGTGCGCTGGTGTTGGCTGGGCCGAACGGCTCGGGGAAGTCGACGCTGCTGCGGCTGCTGGCGGGGCTGGGACGGCTGGCGGCTGGGCAGGTGTTGTGGTCGGGCGAGGACGCGCTTGCCGATCTTACCGCGCATGCGGCACGCGTGGCCTATGTCGGGCACCTGGATGCTGTGAAGCCGGGGCTGACCACCGAGGAGAATTTGCGGTTCGCCGCGCGCGTGGGTGGCGGGCGGGTTGCCGCGGCGCTGGAGGCACTCGGGTTGAGCGCGCTCGCCGAGTTGCCGGCGCGCATGCTGTCGGCCGGGCAGAAGCGGCGGCTGGCGCTGGCTCGGTTGGCACTGTCCGCAGCGCCGCTGTGGCTGCTGGATGAGCCGACGCTGGGGCTGGATGTCGCCTCGGTCGAGCGGTTCGGGGCCGTGCTGGTGGCGCATCGTGCGCGCGGGGGGGTGGTCGTGGCAGCGACGCATCTGCCGCTGCCGTTGCCGGACGCGGCGGAGCTGCGGCTGATAGGCGACGCGGCGGAGCTGCGACCCATTGCCGACGCGGCGGAGCCACGGGAGGGATGAGCCGGTTCGCCGCGGTCCTGGCTCGCGAGCTGCGCCTGTCGTTGCGGCATGGTGCCGATACGCTGGCGGCGGTGTTGTTCTTCCTGGTGGCTGCGTCGTTGTTCCCTCTGGCGATTGGTCCGGCGCCGGAAGTGTTGGGGCGGCTGGCGCCGGGGATTGTCTGGGTGTGCGCGCTGCTGGCGGCGCTGCTGCCGTTGGATCGGCTGTTCGGCGCGGATTTCGACGATGGATCGCTGGATCAGTTGCTGCTGTGTGGGTTGCCGGCGATGGCGATCGCGTGGGCGAAGGCGCTGGCGCACTGGCTGGTGACCGGCGTGCCGTTGCTGCTGGCAGCGGCGCCGATCGCGGCGATGCTGCGCATGCCTGATGTGGGAATTCCGGTGCTGGTGGCTGGGCTGCTGCCGGGGACGCTGCTGCTGTCGTTGCTCGGCACAACAGGCGCTGCGGTGGTGCTGGGCGCGCGCCGAGGCGGCGTGCTGTTGCCGATCCTGGTGCTGCCGCTGGCCACGCCGGTGCTGATTTTCGGTGTCGCGGCGGCCGATGCGGCGTCAGCGGGCATGAGCGCGCGGCCGCATTTGCTGTTGCTGGCGGCATTGCTGGCGGCGGCCTTGCCGTTATGTCCGCTGGCGGCGGGCGCCGCGCTGCGGAGTGCGGCGGAATAGTGATCGTGGTGTGGCAGAGCGGTTCGGCCGTGTTCATCTACAGTGCCATTTATCCACATCTGGCAGCCGGCCTTCACCAGGATTACATCAGTCGTCATGGATACGACCGATGCCATACGTCGTGACAGTTCCCGAGTTCCCCACTCGGAGACCGAGACGGAACGACAGCGCCGGCCTGCGCGAGAGACCGATGCGAGGGACCGGGCGTGGACCGAGTGGCGCCGGCGGGTGACGCTGGAGGGCCTTGCCGATGTTGACGCCGGCCGCCTGATCGACGACGAGGCGATGCAGGCCTGGGCCGATAGCCTCGGGACTGAGGAGGAGTGGCTGCTGCCGCGATCCGACTGATACGGGTTCGCTGGATCAGCCAGGGGCGCTCCGATCTTGGCCGGCTCTACGAGTTCCTTGCCCCAGTAAACCGCCAGGCGGCGGCCCGCGCCGTGCAATCCTTACGGGCGGCCCCGGCACGGCTGCTGCGGGACAATCCTCGCTTTGGCCCCCGGCTGGCGGCCTTCGCCCCGCGCGAGGTTCGTCGGCTGTTCGTGGGTGACTATGAGCTACGCTATGAATCCAGGGCGACACGATCATCATCGTGCGACTCTGGCACACACGTGAGGCCCGTTGATAGTCGATCTTGCTTGGTCGGGCGACAGCGTCGCATCGCCAGTGAGGCTGAGTCGCTCGCCCTGGCGCACGTGCCGGCTGCTGCTGGCGGGACGGTGACCGAAGTGCAGGCCGATACCTGGATCGACAGTCTCCGCACGGATCATGAGATGCGCGCCGGTGCCACCAGAAGCTGACCGACGAAGGCGGAATGGAAGGCGACTACGATGTCTGACGAAAAGGGTGGGGCAACGGTTCCTGATACCGACTCGGTGTTCACCAATCACTTTGTCCTTTATCTCGACTTCCTCGGTGTGTCTGAAGCCGCCTCGGTTTGGGAGGAGGCACGTGCGGCACGTCTGATTGCCGTGTTGGAAATGATCGCGGCGGCGAGAGCCTCGTTTACAATGGATGGTAAATCGCTGCCGGATGACAGCTATAAGTTCAAAATCACTGCCGAAACGTCGACCTTTTCGGATCATATCGTCGCCAGCTATCCGGTTTTCGACGATGCGCCGATGCCCATCGACCTAGTGATGGACATGTACCTGAAGTTATCGCAGGACATGGTGGGCACGATAGCAGTGGAGGCGCTGAAGATAGGTCTGCTCGTGCGTGGCGGATTGACGATCGGCAAGCTGCATCACTCAGATGGAGTCGTTTTCGGTGAGGCGATGGGCGATGCGCACCGCCTGGAACGCCGCGTCGCGATATTCCCACGCGTAGCCGTCTCATCTCGCATCTACGCGAACCTGCTTCCTGACAAACGAGACCGACTTTTACATGATTCTGATGGAATCTGGCGCCTGGACTACTTCTCAAACATGGTCACAAACATCGCACCAACAGAACGCGAGCAATGGATCGGCACTTGTGCTGAGTTGATCGATTGCAATGTCGATGTCTTCGAGAAGGCAGAAAGATGGAACGAGTTTGCAAAATGGAGCTGGTTCAAGGGTCTATTTTCCGCGTTAGTCCGATAGCGCGTGCTGTAGGTTAGGCCTCGACCCGAGTGTGGCTCGTACTGGAGCATCGCGACCGGTGTCGCAATCCGGCAGATGATGTCCGTAAATCGACACGAGCCGTTCGGTGTGGGCGCCGGAATCACTCACCAAGGGCGCGGCGAACCGCATCGGGATCTCTCTCAATCACCGTCAGATAGGCGAGAAGCGCGCTGTCGGCCTGAGTTCGTCCCTGCTCCAGATCACGCAACCGCGCCACGTTGATGCGATAGGTCTTGGCGAATGCCGCCTGGCTCAGGCCTGAATGCTGCCGAGCCTGCCGCACCAGGCGGGCGCTACGAAGTTTGCCAAGCTCGTCACTGGTCAGGGGCTGGTTGTCCGGGTCGTCTTTCGCGGCGGCGGTGATTTCCGCGTCCGTCATGCCCTCCAACCGCGCACGTTCGGCCGGGGACAATTGAGGCGCGATATTTGGGTCGAGGCTAAACCGGGCCATAGGCTCTTTGCTCCGTCGCGTTTGACCGTCGCGCCGAGATGATGCGACGCAGGCCTTCGCGGTCGGTGTAGACGACCACGTACAACTTGCCCTCGATCATCCCAACCGCCTTGCGCCTGGCTTCTTTTTCGCCTTCCCGGCTGGTGTCGAGATCGACCATCTCGGGGTCCAGAAAAACCCGGACAGCGTACGGAAACGGGACGCCGTGCTTGGCGAGATTGCTGCGCGCTTTGGTATCGTCCCAGTCGAACTCGCGCCCGGCTTCCATGCGCGTCTATACGGGATTTCCGCATGGATGTCTACGGGAATTCCGGACATCGCGCTTGCTGGCGGCCGGGACGGCGCGGCGCGGCGGAGTACCGACGTGTGGACGGCCTCCGGAGCCAACTCATTGATGCCTGAAGCGTGTCCGGTCTGCCACGCGTCCCCATTTGACAAAAACGGTGCGGCCACCCACTTACGCGGCCCCTGCGACCTGGGCGTGCAAGCCAGCCCCGGCTTGCGCATGTCCCGCGTCACATTCGATCACTGACCGCTGTCCCATCGTCCAAGGACCAACACAATGCCGCTGATGGCCAGTCGCATGAGCGAACTCGGCACCGAGTCCGCATTCGAGGTATTGGCGCGAGCCAACGCGCTGCAACGCGCCGGCCGCAGCATCATCAATCTCGGCATCGGCCAGCCCGACTTCCCGACCCCGGACCATATCGTCGAAGCCGGGCGCAAGGCTCTGGCCGACGGCCATCATGGCTACACCGCGGCGAACGGTATTCTGCCGCTGCGTGAGGCGGTGGCGGCCGATCAGCATCGCCGCCACGGCGTAAAAATCTCGCCCGAGCAGGTGCTGGTCGTGCCCGGCGGTAAGGTCACGATGTTCTTTGCGATCATGATGTTCGGCGAGGCAGGCGCGGAGATCATCTATCCCAACCCCGGCTTCCCGATCTACGAGAGCGTGATCCGTTACTCGGGCGCGACGCCGGTGCCGATGCCGGTGCACGAGAGCAAGGGATTCTCCTTCAGCGCCGAGGAGGTGTTGGCGCTGGTTACCCCCAGGACCCGGCTGCTGATCCTGAACAGCCCGGCCAACCCGACCGGCGGCGTCGTGCCGAAGGCCGAGGTGGATCGCCTGGTCACCGGCCTCGCGCGATATCCGGATGTCACGGTGATGTCGGACGAGATCTATGGCGAGATGGTCTACCAGGGCAGTCACGTCAGCCTGACGACCTATCCGGAGTTGGCCGACCGGCTGATCCTGCTCGACGGCTGGAGCAAGACCTATGCGATGACCGGCTGGCGGCTGGGCTACAGCGTGTGGCCGGCGGCGCTGTTCCCGTACGCCGAGCGGCTGGCGATCAATTGCCACTCCTGTGTCAATGCGGCGGCGCAATATGCTGGGATCGCCGCGCTGACCGGGCCGCGCGAGCCGGTGCAGCGCATGATGGCGGCGTTCGCCGAGCGGCGCGATTATATCGTTCCGGCGTTGAACGCGCTGCCGGGGTTCCGCTGCGCCAATCCCGGCGGTGCGTTCTATGCGTTCCCCAACATCGGGGGCACCGGTCTTGAGTCACGCACCCTGCAGTCTCGGCTGCTGGATGAGGCCGGGATCGCCACCATTGCTGGCACCAGCTTCGGCGCGCTGGGGGAGGGCCATCTGCGGTTCTCCTACGCCGCGAGCATGGACGCGTTGCGGGAAGCCGTCGGCCGGATTGGTGATTGGCTCGCGCGGCAGAACCTGGGGGCTGGGGCGCCGTCGGCGGGCTGAGCCACCCGTTGAGTTGGTTGCGCCGGCCGGTGGGGCTCGGCATCCCAGTTGCCGCGCCGTAGTGGCGCGACCATCGACAGTAACAACCAACACAAGGCGCCGCAGGGGCTGACCCACCGGCGTTGCCCCCGCGTCATGCCGGGCGAAGGTCCGGCATCCACGACTGTCCGGAGCATGCGGTAGCACGACTGTCCTGACCGTGAGAAAGCCAGTCGTGGATGCCGACCGGAGCCTGTCCTCGGGCGGCCCTTTGGGCCGACCCGGGGGTCGGCATGACGTGGGGGCAACGCAGATCGACGATGCACTGAGGACTTCGCCACACTCGCCTGCATGCTATGCCCCGTCGATGCCGCCCGCGCTCCTGCTGCAAGACATCCACCTGACCTTCGGCACGGCGCCGATCCTGGCAGGTGCCGGGCTGTCGGTGTCCGCCGGCGACCGTGTCTGCCTGGTCGGACGCAACGGCTCCGGCAAGTCCACCCTGCTGCGCATTGCCGCCGGCCTCGTGGAAGCCGACGCCGGCCGCCGCTTCGCCCAACCTGGCGCCACGATCCGCTACCTGCCGCAGGAACCCGATCTGGCCGGCTTCGCCACCACGCTGGCCTATGTCGAGGCCGGGCTGATCGGCGACGCCGACGCCGACCACCACCGCGCGCGCTATCTGCTGGAACAGCTTGGGTTGAGCGGCGAGGAAGACCCCGTCACACTCTCGGGCGGCGAGGCCCGCCGCGCCGCGCTTGCCCGCACCCTGGCGCCGGCGCCCGACATCCTGCTGCTCGACGAGCCGACCAACCATCTGGACCTGCCCGGCATCGAGTGGCTGGAACGCGAACTGTCCGCGATGCGCGCCGGCATCGTGGTGATCAGCCACGACCGCCGCCTGCTGGAGCGGCTGTCGCGCACCACGGTTTGGCTGGACCGCGGCATCACCCGCGTGCTGGACCAGGGTTTTTCCGGTTTCGAACCCTGGCGCGATGCGGTGCTGGAGCAGGAGGAGATCGACCGCCACAAGCTCGGCCGCAAGATCGCTATGGAAGAGGACTGGTTGCGCTACGGCGTGACCGCGCGGCGCAAGCGCAACCAGAAGCGGCTCGCCGACCTGCACGGCTTGCGCAAGCGCCGCAAGGAGCAGCGTGCCGCGGTGGGCAAGGTGCGGCTGGAGGCGGCCCAGGCGGAGTTGTCCGGACGGCTGGTCATGGTCGCCGAGTCGGTGTGGAAATCGTTTGGTGAGCGGACCATCGTGCGGGATTTCTCCACGCGCATCCTGCGCGGTGACCGGGTCGGCGTCGTTGGCGCGAACGGCGCGGGCAAGACCACGTTGCTCAATCTGCTGACCGGCGCGTTGCCGCCGGACGCGGGCGAGGTGCGGCTGGGCACGGGTTTGGCTCAGGTGACGCTGGACCAGCGGCGGGACAGCCTGGACCCGTTGCAGACCCTCAGTCAGGCGCTGACCGGCGGGCAGGGGGACACGGTGACGGTCGGCGGTCAGGTGCGGCACGTGGTCAGCTACATGAAGGATTTTCTGTTCGGCCCCGAGCAGGCGAATACGCCGGTCGGCGTGCTGTCCGGCGGCGAGCGCGGGCGGCTGACCCTGGCGCGGGCGTTTGCCCGGCCGTCCAATTTGTTGGTGCTGGACGAGCCGACCAACGATTTGGATTTGGAGACGTTGGATTTGTTGCAGGAACGGCTGGCCGAGTATCCCGGGACAGTGCTGCTGGTCAGTCACGATCGCGATTTCCTGGATCGGGTTGTGACCTCGGTGATTGCCGCCGAGGGCGTGGGGTCGGTGAGTGGTGCCAACGGCGAGGGATCGGTAAGTGCCACCAACGGCGGTGGGCGGTGGATCGAATATGCCGGCGGCTACTCCGACATGCTGGCGCAGCGGGGACCGGTGGTTGTGCCGGGTGCCGCGACACCGGTTGGTGTTGGGCGGTCGCGACCGGTTGCGGTGGTCAGGTCGCAACCCGCCGCGCGGGCACGTCGGATGAGCTTCAAAGATCGGCATGCGCTGGAGACGCTACCGGCGCGGATCGCGGCGCTGCAGGCCGAGGTAGCGCGGTTGGGCAGTGCGTTCGCCGATCCGGACCTCTACGTGCGCGACCCGGGCGGTTTTGCGGCGACGACCAAGGCGCTGGCGGCCGCGCAGAACGCCTTGGCGGCCGCGGAAGAACAGTGGCTGGTGCTGGAGTTATTGCGGGAGGACATCGAGGGTTGATGGGCTTGGGGGAGGCGGGGTGTCTGCAAAGCGGGAACGTGGGCTGACGCGTTTCTGTCCATTCTCGGCATCAGTGCACCTCGCTTGGCGGGCGTGACGCGGTCAACCCCCGTAGCCCCGAAGGGGTCGCGCGCCGTCGCGCGAGGGGTTGAGGGCGGCGCGGGCGCCAAGCATGCCTCGGGAGGCCGGGAGGCGGCGGTGCAATGGTGGATGCCGGTTGGGACTGATACATTCGCGCCCTCGATGTGAGCGCATGGGGAAGTGGACCGTGCCGCCTTCGCTGATGGACAGCTCCGGCATGGTGCAGGTACCAGTCGACCGACAGTCGCATCGGCTACGCCTCTTCGTCGTCGCCCGGCGCAACCGGCAACCGCGACAGCGTCATGTCACCTGTCGTCGTGACCTCCAGCACGTGGTTCAGCATGATATCCATCGGCTCGGCCCGGCTTTCGAGAAACGCGATGGCGGCCTGCAACAGGCCCCATGTCCCCCCGCGATCGATCGACGGCAGGATGATGAGACCGGGATGCAGTTCGACGCGCCCAACCATGCGGCGGAAGTCGCGCGCGTTTTCCGTGACGATGACGCGGTCCTCCGCGATGCACCGAGCAAGCACAACGTAATCCGGCTCGCCGCGCCGGCCGACATGCAGCGGGTGAACCGCGTCATGCCGTCCAGTTTGGCCGTCCAGTTTGATTGAGGCGCAAGGCCAGTTGCGGAGACAGGCACTCATCGATGGACAGCCTCACCCAGCATGGGCCCACGGCCGGCCGGCCGGGCGCCCCATGAGCGGATGCGTGCGGGCATAGGTGACGGCGGCCTCGATCGCCTCCCGTGCAAGATCGGGGTTGTCAGCGAGGATGTCGTCGATCGTCTCGCCGTGCTCGACCCGGCCGAGCACCGAGTAGACGGTCATGCGGGTGCCGCGAATGACCGGCGTGCCGCCCTTGATTGCCTCATCGATGACAATTGCGCGGTCACGCGCCGCGCGGTAACGCTCCGCGCGGTCCATGGCGTCGCCGACCAGCCGGCCGACGTCGAGTTCGACCGCGGGCGACAGCTCGATGCGGGCGGCGCGAATGTCCGCCACGGGCAGCAGCGCGAGCCGGTGCGCCAGGCGCTTCTTCACCGTCGTGGTCAGCCGTAGGCCGAGCTTGGTGATGATTGCGACGTAGGCGACGGCGTGGGTCGGCAGCATCCGCCTGGCGTGCCGTGCCACGCCGGCAGCCGGGCGAACCCGCACCGCAAGCACATGTTCCTCAATGGCCTTCTCGATGACGCGCTTCGGTGCACCGGACAGTTCGGCGACCTCGCGCGGGGTGAGTGTCGCAGCGATCGACATATATCGTCCCTTTCAGGGGACGATATATGTCATTGGGCGGCGCTTAGCAATGCCGCGTTCGCAGCGGCCGGGGCGAGAGGGTGCCCGTCCGAGGCGTAGGTCGGCAGGGACAGGCCAGGTTGGTTACTCGGACGCCGTCAGCTCAGCGCGCAGGCCGTTGCGCAGACGCCCCATCGCGCGCTCCATCCGCTCGACCGACTGGGCGAAGCAGACGCGCAGATACCCCTCGCCGGCGGCACCGAACGCGATGCCCGGCGCCACCCCGACGCCGTGCCGCGTGACCAGCTTCTTCGCCAGATCCAGGCTGTCACTTAGCCCGTCCACACCGACGAACGCGTAGAACGACCCGACCGGTGCGGCGTAGCGCACGCCGTTCAGCCCGGCCAACGCCTCGCTGGCCAAGTCGCGTCCGCGCGCGCAATGCGCACGAAACCCGTCCACCGTCGCGGTGTCGGCGATGGCGGCCAGGCCGGCCTGCTGCACGAACGGCGCCACGCAGGAATGCGTCACCTCGACAATCTCGGTGACCGCGTCGCGCGTCCCTTCCGGCACCACCAGCCAGCCCAGCCGCCAGCCGGTCATCACCCAGGTCTTGGAGAAGCTGTTGGCCACCATCACCCGGTCGTCAGGCTCGGCCAGGTCCAGTATCGAGGGCGCTGCCGTGCTGCCGTCGTATACCAGCCGCGAATACACTTCGTCCGAGATCAGCCACGTGCCGTGCTTGCGGCACAGCGCCAGGATGGTCGCCAGTTCGTCGTGGGTCGCGGTCCAGCCTGTGGGGTTGTTCGGCGAGTTCAGGATGAAGGCGCGGGCGCCCTGAAGCACCGTATCCAGCCGGTCGAAATCCATGCTGAACCGACCGTCAGGCAGCGCGGTCAGCTCCAGTTCGACCACCTCGGCGCCGCGCAGCAGCACGGCGTTGCCGACATTCGGCCAGGCCGGACTGTGCAGCACCACGCGCTGGCCGGCCCGCACGGTCGCGGCCAATGCCACCGACATCGCCGACATCCCAGAAGCGGAGACCTGCACGCGCGACTCCGCCACCGGGCGCCTGTGCAGCGCGGTCAGGTAATCCGCCAGCACGGCACGCAGCGCCGGCAGGCCGCGCACGTCGATGTATTTGGTCTCGCCGGCATCGAGCGCGGCGACCGCGGCATCATGCGCCACGCGCGGGCTGGGCTGGTCGGATTCGCCAAAGCAGAGGAAATCGACGTCCGGCGTGGCGAAAGCCAGCTTGGCGATTTCGAAGATACGGGAGCCGGGGATGCGAACGATGTCCATGTCCGCTTGTAGGCCAACCCATCGCCGATTCCCATCCTCGCCGCGATCATGTCGCATTCGCACAAGGGTCATGGACCTGCCATCGTTCCGCCACCTGTCGGGAGCTATCGGATACGCCATGCGCGACTCGCCGCTTCGCCTTCGCCGCCTGGCCGCCCGCCGGACGCTGCTGCGCCGCGATGGCGCGATTATCGATGGCGCGATCATAGGCGGCCGGTCGGAGGTGTGGCCGTTCGGGGCCACCGACAACCATCATCTCATGCGCCGCATCCGCGCCGTCCGCCGCGCGATGATGATTTTGCTGTGGACTCTGGTGTCATTCCCCATCCAAACCGTGCTGATATTGCTGCCGGGGCGCGCCAAAGTGGTGTTCGCGCGACTCTATTGGTCTATCGTCGCCCGTATGCTCGGCTTGGCGGTGCGGGTCATCGGCGAGCCCGCCACCGGCGGCAACCGGCCCGTTGTGTTCGTCTCCAACCATTCGTCCTGGCTGGATGTCCCCGTGCTCGGCGGCCGGTTGGATGCGTGTTTCGTCGCCAAGTCCGAGGTCAGCGGCTGGCCCGTGGTCAGCACGATCGCGCGGCTCGGGCGCAGCGTGTTCGTCAGCCGCCGGCGCGGCGCCACGGTCAATGAACGCGACTCGATGCGCGGCCGCCTCGCCGCCGGCGACAGCCTGATCCTGTTTCCGGAAGGCACCACTTCGGATGGCTCGCGGGTGATGCCGTTCCGCTCGACTTTCTTCGCCATCGCCGAGGGCGAGCACCCACCGCTGATCCAGCCGGTCTCGGTGGTGTATGACCGATTGGCCGGATTGCCGACCGGGCGCGCCTGCCGCCCGCTGTTCGCGTGGTATGGCGATATGGACCTGGCGTCGCATTTCTGGCGGCTGGCACAGCATCGCGGCCTGCGCGTCACCGTGCTGCTGCACGCCCCGCTGGACCCGACGCTGTTTCCCAATCGCAAGGCGCTGTCTCGCGCCGTCTGGGGCGCGGTCGCCGATGGTGCGGCGACGCTGCGGCAGAACCGCCCGGCGCGCCCGCTCTCGGTTCCGGGGCAGGAACCTCCTGCCATGGGCGAGACCGTCCCCGCCTATGCGTGACCGGCGCCCGTCGCTGCCCGATCGATCCCGCATTTACCTGACCGACGCCCGCTTGTTTTTCAAACCAAGAACTACCCGGTTGACATGACACGGGCGTTTCCTGCCAGATTGCGCCATGTCGACGGAGGTTCCCACGCGCACTTGCGCTTGACCCGCCCTTGTATGCCGATGATTTCTTCCGCTCCCCGCGCTGGGTCCTTCCGTCGTGGTCGGGCGGAGCGTCGTCGATGAACGGATCGGAGCGGGTGAGTCCCAAGCGTCTGCACATCATCACCTGGGGTTGCCAGATGAACGTGTATGACAGCGGGCGGATGGCGGATGTGCTGGCGCCGCTGGGCTATGTCCCGGTGGGGGCACCGGACGACGCCGACATGGTAATTCTCAACACCTGCCATATTCGCGACCGCGCGGCGGAGAAGGTGTTTTCCGAACTCGGCCGGCTGCGGCTGATCAAGCAGGCGCGCGCGGCGGCTGGCGGGCGGATGATCCTGGCGGTGGCCGGCTGTGTCGCGCAGGCCGAGGGGGCGGAGATCCTGGCGCGTGCGCCGTTCGTCGACATCGTGCTGGGGCCGCAGACCTATCATCGACTGCCGGAGATGGTCGCGCGCGCCACGCGGGCTGCGTATGGGCGGAACGCCGGCTCGGTCATCGATACCGATTTCCCGCCGGAACAGAAATTCGACTTCCTGCCTGAAGCGTCGGCGCCGCAGGGCCTCAGTGCGTTTCTGACGATCCAGGAGGGCTGTGACAAGTTCTGCAGCTTCTGCGTCGTGCCGTACACACGCGGGGCGGAGATGAGCCGCCCGGCGCAGGCGGTACTTGCAGAAGCACGTAAGCTTGCGGGGCAGGGGGCGCGTGAGATCGTGCTGCTGGGCCAGAACGTCAATGCGTGGCATGGCGCCGCGCCGGATGTTGGCGCCCAGGGGGACGTCCGGCGGGGCACTTGGGGGTTGGGGCGGTTGCTGCGCGCGATGGCCGAGATCCCCGGGGTGGCTCGGCTGCGCTACACCACCTCGCACCCGCGCGACATGGATGACGATTTGATCGCGGCGCATCGCGATCTGCCGATGCTGGTGCCGTTCCTGCACCTGCCGGTGCAGTCGGGGTCCGATCGGGTCCTTGGCGCAATGAACCGTGGGCACACGGCCGCCGACTATCTGCGGCTGATCGAACGGCTGCGCGCGGCGCGGCCCGATCTGGCGCTGTCCTCGGACTTCATCATCGGGCACCCGGGCGAGACCGCGGCCGACTTCGCCGACACGCTGGCGCTGGTGCGCGCGGTCGGCTTCGCGCAGGCGTTCAGCTTCAAATACTCCCCGCGCCCGGGCACACCGGCGGCTGGCGACCCCAGGCAGGTGCCGGAGGAGGAGAAGGACAGGCGGCTGTACGAACTGCAGGCGTTGCTGCGCGAGCAGCAGGCGCGCTTCAACGCCGGCTGCGTTGGCCTGACCCTGCCGGTGCTGTTCACCCGCCCCGGCCGCCATCCCGGACAGGTCGTCGGGCGCTCGCCGTTCCTGCAACCGGTGCACCTGACCGGCCCGACCAGCCTGATCGGCACCGACACCCCGGTGCATATCGTCGCCGCCCACACCAATTCCCTGTCCGCAACCCTGATCGAGGAGAGAGCCTGCGCTTGAGCCAGATCATCACCCCAATTCCCCAGACCCCTGGGTCCCAGGCCGCTGGGTCTCAGGCCCCTGGGTCGCAAGCCGGCGGCAAGGCCGTCACCCTGCAATTCTCCAACAACACACTGCTGCCCCTGCTGCTCGGCGATCACGACCGGCACATGGTGCGAATCGAACAGGCCCTCGGGGTGCGACTGTCGTGTCGCGGCAACCGGGTGGCGATCGCGGGCGAACCCGGTCGGGTCGACGCCGCGCAGGCGACGCTGGAAGGGCTGTGGCGCCGGTTGGAACGCGGTGAGAGTATCGGGCGCAACGAGGTGGAGGCGGCGATCAGGCTTTCCGACACCGAGACCGATCCGCGGCTGCCGCTGTCGGACCTGCCGGCGATCCACACCCGGCGCGGCGCGGTCGGCCCACGCAGCGGTGGCCAGGCGGCGTATATGGAGGCGTTGGCGCGGCATGAGATGGTGTTCGGCGTCGGCCCCGCCGGCACCGGCAAGACCTATCTCGCGGTGGCCCAGGCAGTGGCGATGCTGCAGGCCGGGAAGGTGGATCGCATCGTGCTGTGCCGCCCGGCGGTGGAAGCGGGCGAGCGGCTCGGCTTCCTGCCCGGCGACATGAAGGAGAAGGTCGATCCCTATCTGCGCCCATTGTACGACGCGCTGCACGACATGATGCCCGCGGAACAGGTGCTGCGGCGCCTGACCAACGGCGAGATCGAGGTCGCGCCGCTGGCCTTCATGCGCGGCCGCACCCTGGCGCACGCCTACGTCATCCTGGACGAGGCGCAGAACACCTCGGCGGTGCAAATGAAGATGGTGCTGACGCGGATGGGCGAGGGCACCCGCATGGTGATCACCGGCGATCTGACCCAGATCGATCTTCCGGCCGGGGTGCGCTCCGGTCTACGCGATGCGCTGGAGACGTTGGAGGGTGTGCCCGGGATCGGTGTCGTGCGGCTGGACAAGCGCGACGTGGTGCGCCATCCGCTGGTGGCCCGCATCGTGGATGCGTATGAGCAGCGCGAGGCCGCCGCCGGCGAACAGCGCCGCGAAGCCCGCCGCGCCCGTGCGGTGGAGCCGCAAGCGGGCAAATAAGCGATGGACCCGTCCCCTAGTCCCAGCCCCGCATTGGCGGGGATCCGAGTTAGCCCGACGGTCATTGTCGCCGAGCCGGCCTGGCGCCGCGCGGGTTCTTGCTACGCGCGCCATGAGTAAAAGCGCTATGCTGATCGGCACATGACCCGGATCGACCAGAAACTGAGGCAACGTCTGCAAGCAGCCGGCTGCATCAAACAGCCCGATGAACCTGGCCAAACCACGAGGCCACCATGACCGAATTGAGTCTGCCGAAGAGCAATTGGAGCCTGCCAAAGCTGCCGCCGCGAAGCGACCAGTGGCCGCCACCGCCGCTGCGCCATGAAGCACGGGACGATGGACCTTCCCGGAAGTAGATGCCCCGCGTCGGCGGGGATCCCCAGTGTTGAAATTGTTCTCGATGACCCGGCCTGGCGCCGCGTCATCCCCAGTGCCGCGCGGCTCGCTGCCTGCGCGGTACGCGCCGCGTATGACGGGGCGGCAACAGTGGTGCTCAGCACCGACCGGGCCGTGCGCCGCCTGAACGCGCGCGATCGAGGCCGCGACAAGCCCACCAATGTGCTGACCTATCCCGCGTCCGCCCCGGGCCTACCGGGCGAAATCGTCCTCGCTTTGGGGCAGATCCGGCGCGAGGCAGCGGCGGCATCGCGCCGACCGGCGCACCACCTAATTCATCTGGTGGTGCACGGCGCACTGCATCTGGCCGGTCACGACCACCACCACGCCGGCGAGGCCCGCCGGATGGAACTGGCCGAGGCGCGCATCCTGCACCGGCTGCGCGTGCCCAATCCGTGGAAGCGCGCATGAGCGGACGCCAACGCCTGCCGCAACGCCTGGTGCAACGCCTGCGGGCCTTGTGGCGCAGCCGCGCGCCGGAACCCAGCCTGCGGGAGTCGATCGCCGAACTGGTCCAGGAGGCCGCCGCCGCGCCGCAGACCCCGGGTGAGCCGCCGGAGCTGGACCGGCACGAGCGGGTGCTGATCAACAACATCCTGCGCCTGCGGGAAACCTGTGCCGATGACGTGATGATCCCGCGCGCCGACATCATCGCCATCCGCGCCGATGTGACCTTGACGCAGGCGATCGAGCAGATGCGGATCGAGGGCCACTCCCGCTTGCCGGTCTATCGCGAGCAGCTCGACGACATCATCGGCATGGTCCATGTGAAGGATGTGTTCGCCTATGTCGGCCGGCCGGAGGCATTCTCGATCGAGGCGATCCTGCGCCGCCCGCTGATGGTGGCGCCGCAGGTCCCGGTGCTCGACCTGCTGGCGCAGATGCGCCAGGCGCACATGCACATGGCGCTGGTGGTGGACGAATACGGCGGCATCGACGGGTTGGTTACGATCGAGGACCTGATCGAGACCATCACCGGCGACATCTCCGACGAGCACGACGAGGCCGACCGGCCGCTGGTGACCGAACGCCCCGACGGCGCGCTGGACGTGGACGCGCGCATGCCGGTCGAGGATTTCGAGGCGAAGGTCGGGCCGGTGCTGAGCGAGGACGAGCGCGACGCCGACATCGACACCGTCGGCGGGCTGGTGTTCACCCTGGCCGGCCACGTGCCCGCCAAGGGCGAGGTCGTCAGCCACCCCGGCGGCATCGAGTTCCGCGTGCTGGAAGCCGACGCGCGGCGCATCCGCCGGCTGCGCGTGCGGCGGATCGCACAGGAAGCCGCCGCCTGACTAAAATCTCCGGGAGCGGGAAGGGTTGCCGCCCGATCAAAATCTTCTCCCTCCCCCCTTGCGGGGGAGGGTTGGGGTGAGGGGGTGCCGCGAGCGCTACTTCGCTTTGGCGTCAGGCTTCGCGCCGCGCGCCGCCTGCTGCTGGAACAGCGTGTCCGCGGCCTGCTTCTGCGGCTCTGAGAATGTGCCGTACAGTGCGTCGAAGGACGCGGCGAGCTTGTCGGTCCCGTCGGCATAGGCGCGCGAAATCTGTGCGTAAGACCTCATGTTCGCGACCGCGTTCATGGTCTGCGCGCCCGCCGCGCGCTGGCGGAACAGCCCGTCGGTGGATTGCGCGTTGTCGCGCATGACCTGGGCGAAGGCGGTCCATTGCGGCATCTGTGCCGGGGTGATCTGCAGTTGGGCCTGCAATCCCGAGATGCGCTGCTCCGTCGCTGCTTGCACCTCGGATTGCGCCGAGACCGGGGACACGACCGGGGCCGGCGGGCGCGGCTGCGCCAGGGCGGCCACCGGTGCAGCCGCAAGCAGCAGCGCGGCGAGGCGGGAAAGCTTCGAGGTTGTCGTCATCACGGTCGTCTCCCGTATGAAATGTTATCGTGGTTTGGGCGCGCTTGATGAAATCTGCCCGCAAGCGTGTCGGGGCAGGGTCACTGGTGCCCTTGACCATGGCCGTGGCCTTGGTGACCGCCGCCATTGCCCGCGGCATGGCCGCCAGCATGACCGGTCCCGCCGAGCGGCCGGGCGAGTGCCACAGCACGCCCGTTCGTGCCGATCGACTGGACAGCGACGATCGAGCCGCCGCCTGCATAGCCGCGATCGGCGTAGTAGCCACCGGCATAATAGCCACCGGCATAATAGCCGCCGCGGCCGCGATAGCGGGCTGTCCACCAGTCATCGTGCATCACGGCCACGGCCAGCATCGGTGGGGCAAAGAACAGCACGGGCCACACCGATAACGCGTAGGCTGGTGGTGCGAAGATCACCGGCGGTGGGCCGGCCTGGATCATCACCGCCGGCGGCGGCAACACGACCACCGGCGGCGGTACTGCGGCACATAGCATTGCCTCGGGCGTTGCGATGGGCGTAGCGGGTTGCACCTCGGTGGCGGCTGGTGGGGCAGCTACCGCCGGCGGGGCAACCGCTTGGGCGGCTACCACCGGAGGGGCAACCACCACCGCCGCAGCCATCGGCGGGGGCGGGGGCGGGGCGTAATATGGTGCCGGCGCGGCCATCCAGGGTACGCTGACCACTATGGGGGGCAGCGACACATAAACCGGTGCCGGCACGAAGATGACTGGCGGGGCGAGGAACACGAACCGCGGGCCGAGGCCCCAGGCGACGCCCCAGGCTGCGCCGCCGGCGATCACGCCGCCCTGCCAGCCCCAGGCGCCACCGCCCCACGCGCGCCGTCCCGCCCACCCCTGCTGCCCCGCCCAGCCGCCGGAGCTCTGCTGGTATGTGGATCCGGCGAGTCCGGACTGACCGTTCTTGGACCAGCCGAGGTGGCGGCCTTGATCGTGGCCACCCTGGGCTTGGCCGTGCTGCCCATGCTGCGCCTCGGCTGGCATGGGCTGCGCCAGCACGGCGCCGGCGGCGAATCCCGCCACGAGCAGCACGCGGGCCGCACGGCGGGTGGGGATGAAGTCCATTGCAGTTGGATCCGGATGATGGTGCGCTCGGACGCAAGTCGTGGCTGGAAAAGCAGAAACTAAAGCTGTCACGATCTTAAGCGTAAGATCGTATTGTGTTCGAACAAAGTCACGTCATGATAAAATCAGCACGAGGAACAGCGAAATAGATGCGCGGACGATGCGGTTGCGTGCGTCCGTTAACTAATACCTGCCGGCGAAAGGATTGACCCTCCGGCGCCGCCTCCCCCCCACCATGCCGGGGTGTATCGCCGAAGAGGCGATCATTCCGACTTCTGGTATAACGTAGCGCCCGATGAGGATTGAAAGTTGGGGGGATTGAAAGCAGGGCTCGTTGAGCATTTGCAATATAAGGCTTGACCAGGTGGGCCAATAAACTCGGAAACTACTTAGACGTGTGGGCGTGCCTGCGATCCAGCCGATGCGATCCAACTGATGCGAGGGCACCGGCGGCGTGCCGCCAGCGCCCGGCGACGAATGGCACAAGCTGCACTGTGCCATACCGGCGGGGTGGCGGCCGCATATACCCCGGCGCCGATCGACGCTGATCGGTGGCCTATGCCGGACGTCACGCTACTCTCGTCGGTGTGACGGTTCGATCGGCAGTGCCTCGACGGCACCGCACAAAAACGGGACGCTTGCGGTGGACAGCTTGGCCACGCCGCCGCGATCGCTAGACGTCCATTCTAGAACGGAATCTCATCGTCCAGATCGCCGCCCTTCGGCGCGTCCCAGGACGGCGAGCCGGCCCCGCGCCCGCCCGCCGCCGCACTGGCAGCAGGCCGTGCCGCCGCCGGAGCGCGCTCGCGATAGCCGCCACCCCCACCGCTTTCGCCAGCCTCACCGCCGCCGGCACCACGGGTATCCAGCATCGTCATCTGCCCGTTGAAGCGCCCGATCACCACCTCGGTGGTGTACTTGTCCTGGCCCGACTGGTCGGTCCATTTGCGGGTCTGCAGCGACCCCTCCACGTAAACCTTGGCGCCCTTCTTCAGGTACCGCTCCGCCACGTCCGCGGTCCGGTCATTGAAGATCACCACGCGGTGCCACTCGGTCTTTTCCTTGCGCTCGCCCGAGGCCTTGTCGTTCCAGGTCTCACTCGTCGCCAGCGTGAAGTTGACGATCTTCGTGCCGTCCTGCGTGGTGCGCACCTCGGGGTCCTTGCCCAGGTTGCCCACCAGGATCACCTTGTTGACGCTGCCTGCCATCGCACGAACCCTTATTTCCAGAAGACCACGCTAGCCCCTGCCATCGCGAAGGGCCATCATATACCGCGTGGGGCCGAAGGGAGGTTAACGCCGCTTCCCAAAACCCCCGCAACTTGCCATATACACCCAGAACATTCTGCGAACAAGCGGGACCCCCATGGCCGCCAGCCAATCGCGTGACCCAAACAAGACCGGGGCTTTGCCCCGGACCCCACCAAGGGGCGCTGCCCCCTGGACCCCCGCCAAGGGCGGAGCCCTTGGAACCCTTCACTTGGTTGTGGGGAGGCGGGGGAGTCTGCGTCCCGACCGCCACAACGGCGATCGCCGTTGCGGTGGCCGGGGCGCAGACTCCCCTGCCTCCCCACAACCAAAATGGATGGATTCTAAAGGCTCCGCCTTTAGTGGGGATCCAAGGGGCAAAGCCCCTTGGTGGGGTCCGGGGCAACGCCCCGACCTTGCTTCGTTCCTGCGACTGGCCTGACGATGGCCGGCTCCATCCATGTGCGCGGCGCGCGCGAGCACAACCTGAAGAACGTGGATGTCATCATCCCGCGCGACTCGCTGACCGTCATCACGGGTCTGTCCGGCTCCGGCAAGTCCTCGCTGGCGTTCGACACCATCTACGCCGAGGGCCAGCGCCGCTACGTCGAGTCGCTGTCGGCCTACGCGCGCCAGTTCCTTGAACTGATGGGCAAGCCCGACGTCGACGCGATCGACGGCCTGTCGCCGGCGATCTCCATCGAACAGAAGACCACGTCGCGCAATCCGCGCTCCACTGTCGGCACGGTGACCGAGATCCACGACTACATGCGCCTGCTGTGGGCGCGCGTCGGCGTGCCCTACTCGCCGGCGACCGGCCTGCCGATCGAGGCGCAGACGGTCAGCCAGATGGTCGACCGCGTGCTGGCGATGCCGGAGGGCACGCGGTTGCTGCTGCTCGCCCCGGTGGTGCGCGACCGCAAGGGCGAGTACCGCAAGGAACTCGCGGAGTTGCAGCGCAAGGGCTTCACCCGCGCCAAGGTGGACGGCAAGCTCTACGAGATCGGCGAGGTCCCGGCGCTCAACCGCAAGACCAAGCACGAGATCGAGGCGGTGGTGGACCGCATCGTCGTCCGCGAGGGCATCGCACCGCGCCTGGCCGACAGCTTCGAGACCGCGCTCGCGCTGTCTGACGGCATCGTCTACGCCGAGAACGCTGACGCTAAAGGGAGTGATGGCGGCGAGCGAACGGTGTTTTCCTCGCGCTTCGCCTGCCCGGTGTCGGGCTTCACCATCGAGGAGATCGAGCCGCGGCTGTTCAGCTTCAATTCGCCGCACGGCGCCTGCCCGGCCTGCGACGGGCTGGGCACCGAGAGTTTCTTCGATCCGGCGCTGGTGGTGCCCGATGAGCGGTTCACACTGACCGAGGGGGCGATCGCGCCGTGGACCGGGGCGCAGAGCCCGTACTACGACCAGACGCTGCAAAGCCTGGCACACCACTTCAAGATCGCCGGCACCACCGCCTGGCAGGACCTGCCGCAGCACGCTGCGCGATGCGGTCCTGAACGGCACCGGCGATACTGCGGTCGCCTTCACCTACAAGGACGGCGTGCGCTCCTATACCGTGACCAAGCCGTTTGAGGGCGTGCTGCGCAACCTCGACCGCCGCTGGCGCGAAACCGACAGCGTCTGGGTGCGCGAGGAACTGTCCCGCTACCAGGCGCAGAAACCCTGTACCGACCTGCGGCGGTGCGCGGCTGAAGCCCGAGGCGCTGGCGGTGAAGGTGGCCGGCAAGAACATCGCCGACGCCTCGGACCTGTCCATCCGGGCCGCGCTGGGCTGGTTCCAGCAGGTCCTGCCGACACTGACGCCGCAGCGCGCCGAGATCGCCGGCCGCATCCTGCGCGAGATCGGCGAGCGGCTGCAGTTCCTGGTCGATGTCGGCCTGGATTACCTGACCCTGTCGCGCGGGTCTGCCACGCTTGTCGGGCGGCGAGAGCCAGCGCATCCGGCTGGCCAGCCAGATCGGCTCCGGATTGACCGGCGTGCTGTATGTGCTGGACGAACCCTCGATCGGGCTGCACCAGCGCGACAACGAACGCCTGCTGGCCACGCTGCGGCGGCTGCGCGACCTGGGCAACACGGTGCTGGTGGTGGAGCACGACGAAGACGCGATCCGCGCCGCCGACCACCTGGTGGACATGGGCCCGGCGGCCGGCATCAACGGCGGCCATGTCGTCGCCGAGGGCACGCCCGCCGAGGTCGCTGCCAATCCGAAATCGCTGACCGGCGATTATCTGTCGGGCCGCCGCCGGATCGAGGTGCCGCTGATGCGCCGCCCGGTGCAGAAGGACCGCTGCGTCACGGTCGTCGGCGCGCGCGGCAACAACCTGAAGACCATCAACGGCGGCGTTCCCGCTCGGCACGTTTACCTGCGTGACCGGCGTGTCCGGCGGCGGCAAGTCGACGCTGGTGGTGGATACGCTGTACAAGGCCGCGGCGCGCCGGCTGATGGGCTCCGGCGAGGTGCCGGCGCCGCACGAACGGATCGAGGGTCTGGACCAGCTCGACAAGATCATCGACATCGACCAGTCGCCGATCGGGCGCACGCCGCGGTCGAATCCCGCCACCTACACCGACCTGTTCGCGCCGATCCGCGACTGGTTCGCCGAGCTGCCGGACAGCCGGGCGCGCGGCTACAAGCCGGGACGTTTCAGTTTCAACGTCAAGGGCGGCCGCTGCGAGGCGTGCCAGGGCGACGGCGTGCTGAAGATCGAGATGCACTTCCTGCCCGACGTCTACGTCACCTGCGACACCTGCAAGGGCAGGCGCTACAATCGCGAGACACTGGAAATAAAGTTCCGCGACAAATCGATCGCCGAGGTGCTGGCGATGACGGTCGATGAGGCGGTGCCGTATTTCAGCGCGCAGAGCCGCATCCGTGACCGGCTGTCCATTCTGCAGCAGGTCGGGCTGGGCTACATCGCGCTCGGCCAGCAGGCCACCACGCTGTCCGGCGGCGAGGCGCAACGGATAAAACTGTCGAAGGAGCTGGCGCGCCGGGCGACCGGGCGGACGCTGTATATCCTGGACGAGCCTACCACCGGGCTGCATTTCGAGGACGTGCGCAAGCTGCTCGAGGTGCTGCACGCGCTGGTTGACCAGGGCAACACCGTCGTTGTCATCGAGCACAATCTGGAAGTGATCAAGACCGCCGACTGGATCCTGGACCTTGGCCCGGAAGGCGGCGACGGCGGCGGGCGCATCGTGGCGCAGGGCACGCCGGAGATGATCGCGGCGAGCCCGGACAGCCATACAGGGCGGTTCCTGGCACCGCTGCTGAGCGGCACGACGGCGGTGAAGCGGCTGCGTCGACGGGCGTAGCCACACGCCCGCCGGAGCCGAGCGAACCCGTGCGGAACAACTCCGCGCAACGAACCTGCGCGCAACGAACCTGTACGAAACGAACCTGTGCGAAACGAACCTGGGCGGAACTGGTCAGAGCGGAAAGGGAAGCCGGCCCTCGCGATAGCCGAATTCATCGAAATGCGCCTGGCCGGAGGCCATGACGCCCTTTCGGACGTCCTCCGCCACGTCGGGGTTTTGCGCGAGGTACCATTGTTCGTCCACCTGGATCGGGAATGGCAGCCGGCCCTCGAAATAGCCGTCGTCGACGAAGTGCCGCCGGCCGGAGGGCAGTCTGCCTTCGCGGGCCACCCGGGCGATATCCTCGTAGTGACGCATGTACCAGGATTCGTCGATATCCACCGTCCGGGCGAACATTTTAATGATCTTCAGAAACGAGTCATAGGACATGTCGACGCGCAACTTGCCTCTGACCGAGGATGTCGTAACTTCGCTCCAAATCACGTCGAACGGCGGCAGATATCTCACCTTCAGCACCCCAGCTGTGAAACAACTCCCCCCGGTATCAAGTGGTTTACCGGAGCGTGCGGTTCGCTGCAATCGTTTGTTGCACTAGGCGAGACATTTTGCCACGGGTTGGACACGGCAAAGCCATGCGTGCGATCGCGCGGCTTAAGTCGTGCTCACCGATCCAAAACGGCCCGTGACCGCGGCATGCGAGACTAGGGAAAATCAACCGTGCGTTGCGGAGTTCCTGACAGCCATGCAAATGACGCGCAGACAAACACGAATTATGCGCCACATCGCCACCACTCGTGCTGGTCGACCCAAGCTCCGCCCGATCATCGCGCTGCCCGATCATCGCGTTGATCGGCCTCGTAATGGTCTGGGGCCTGTCGATGCCGGTCATCAAACTGGGCTTACGCGACTTTCCGCCGCTGACCCTCGTTGCGCTGCGTTACCTGGCGGCTGCGCCGTGCTTCCTGCCGGTGGTGATCCGCCGCGCATTGCCGACGCCGCGCGACCTGGTGGTCATGGCCGCGCTTGGCGCGTTCGGCGTTGGCCTCGGCCAGGTGAATCAGGCGTTCGGCGTTCGTCTGACCGCGGCCTCGGTCGCGACGATCATCTCGGCAACCATCCCGATATTTACTGTGATCTTCGCGTCGTCGCGCCTCGGCCAACCGGTCCAGCCACGGCACGCGCTCGGACTGGGGGTCGCGCTCGCCGGCATCAGCCTCGTTGCGATGACCGGTCGGTCTTCCGGCCTGGCATTCGGCACCGTGCCACTGATCGGCGATGCGCTGGTGCTCGTGTCCAGCCTGTGCATCGCGGGTTATTACGTATGCAGCACGGAGATCGCCGTCTGGCTCGGCGTGCCGGTGATCGCCGCCTGGACCTTGATCTTTGGCGCCGTCGTCCTGCTGGCGCCAATGGGCTGGGAATTAACCCAGCGTCCGATGCAGCCAAGCGTTATCGGGGTAGCCGCGGTGCTCTATCTCGGCGTGCTGACCACGGCGCTGGGTGTGCTGGTCTGGTTTCACGCTTTGCGTGCATTGCCGGTCCGTGTCGCCTCCGTATCGCAGTACCTGCAACCGCTGATCGGTGGTGCCGCATCCGCTGCCTGGTTCGGCGATCCAATCGGGACCTGGTTCGTCAGTGGCACGGTGCTGGTGCTCGGCGGTGTCGCGCTGACGGCGTATGGCGGGCAACGGTAGCAGGAGACCACGTCAGCAGGAGATCGCGGTTGCGGTCGTGGGCGCGCGGCGCCACTGTATGGTTATAAGGCTGTTCGTTACCCGAGGGAGGCTTCCATGACCGAACCCGATAGCTTCATCTTCGCCGACGACGGCGCGATCCCGAACTCTGACTTGCCGCTGCTGGTGTATCGCCAGGCGGTGCCGGCGGACGCCGCGGCGATCGAGCGCATCTTTACCGCCAACCGCTGGCCTGCGGCCTGGCGCGGTCCGGTGCACCCCTACCATCATTTCCACTCCCAGGCGCATGAGGTGCTGGGCGTCGCCGAGGGCGAAACGCAAGTGCAGTTCGGCGGCCCGGGCGGCCAGGTGCTGACCGTGCGCGCCGGCGACGTCGTGGTCGTGCCGGCGGGTGTCGGGCATTGCCGGCAATCGCAGTCCGACGGACTGGTGATTGTCGGTGCCTATCCGGACAACACGCAGCGCCGGGATCTGCACCGCGGCGATCCGGCCGAGCACGACGAGGTGGTGCGCAATGTCGGCGTGGTGCCGCGGCCGCAGGCGGACCCGGTGGTCGGCGCCGAAGGCCCGCTGGTGCGGCTTTGGGGCATGTAGGCGCCGGGGGCGCATCCAGGCGAGAGGCAGGTAGGCGCGGGGGCACGCAGGCGCGGGGGGCGTGTAGGCGCGCGAAAACGCCTGCAGCCGGCTCTTGACTGGCGATCGGTACGAACCAAGTTTGAGCCATCCGGTGCGCCCGAATGGGGTGCCGGAGGAGTGCGTGGGGCTGGCCCATCCGGGCGGCTCGAACCAGTGACCTTGCTACTTGCAGGAGGTTTGCCATGACGACGTTCGACTTTGCGCCATTGTTCCGTACCGCCATCGGTTTCGACCGGTTGGCTCGTTTGGCGGATACCGCCGCCGCCAACGCCGAGGTACAAAGCTACCCGCCCTACAACATCGAAAAGACCGGCGACGACAGCTACCGCCTGACCATGGCGGTGGCCGGGTTCCGCCCGTCCGACCTCGACATCACCGCGAAGGACAACACCCTGGTCATCAGCGGTCGCGTGACCGCCGAAGGGCAGGGGACCGAGGTGCTGTATCGCGGCATCGCCGGCCGTGCGTTCGAGCGCCGCTTCGTGCTCGCCGACCACATGGTGGTCGAGGGCGCGGACCTGAGCGATGGGCTGCTGCATGTCGGCCTGAAGCGCGTGGTGCCGGAGGCGCTGAAGCCACGCAAGATCGCGATCGGCGGCGCCGTGCCGACGGCAATTGCCAACGACACTGCCGTCAACGTGGCGGCAGGTGCCAAGGCGGCCTGACGCGTTTTACCCTCGGACTGAAAGAAGGGGCCGGGCAGCCGGCCCCTTCTTTCGCTATCATGACAGAACCGTACCGACCGTCCGCTGTTCCGGTCCGATCCGGCCAGGCGCCGGACACCTTGGCCACGACGCGAACGCGCGCGAAGCGTGGCGCTGTTTTGCAATTACGCCGAGGTTGGCACGCGGCCCTTTATCGCGTTGGCGCGGGCCTGATGTGTGACAGGCCCAGAGGTGTCCGCTGACAGGCGCGCGCGCACCCGTGCCTTGAATTGTTCGACCTCGCCGGCCGGCATCGCGGCGAGCGTCGGTCGTATGCTGCCCGTGATGGTGCTCGAGTTCCAGAACTCTTCAAAATCGGCGAAGGTCCGTCGCACCGAGATTTCGCGAGTTCGACCGCCTCAAGTCCCGCGCCCGTCCACAGATCGTGCAGTGCCGCCAGGCGTGAGGCATCGGGGCTAGGCGGCAGTGGCGGCGTGACGCCCAGGGCGCGCAACTCGGCGTGGATAGGGTCGAAGGGGAATCCGCCACCGGCCATATCCCATGCGTATGCCGCAACAATGCCGCCTGGGCGGACCACGCGCGCCATCTCGGCGACGCCTTTGGCCGGTTCGGGAACGAAGAAGATCACCAGGGCCATGACGGCGGCGTCGAACCGGCCGGCCTCGAAGGGCAGTGCCATGGCGTCGCCGTGGAGAAATTTGGCATCGCGCGCCGCCGGGCGTGTGCGTGCGAACGTGAGTTGTGCTTCGGACGGATCGATCCCTTGGATTTCGGCTGGCGCGCATCGCTGGACGAGCAACTCGGTGAAGGCGCCACTGCCGCAGCCGACGTCGATCCATCGCAGGCCGGAGGCAGGTGCCAGCCAATCGAGGAAGATCTGTCCCGCGAGCAGGCTCCAACTGCCCATCCCGCGCTCGGACGCTGCACCGTCATCGAAACGAATGGGCTCTTGAGCCATTGGCGTTGTTCTCCCGTTTGTTGCAGCATTGGCAGTGCGGCCGGATATCGATCCAAATCGAGGTTCCCGTGATAACCGGCAGTCGGTCGTCTCCCGATGATTGGCATTGGGTGCGGCAAAGTCGGCGGAATGCGCTGCGCTTTTCCGCCCTATGCGTTCATCCCGCGCACCGCCTCGCACACCGCGCGCGTCACTTCCTTCGTCGTCGCCTTGCCGCCGAGATCGGGCGTCATGATCCCTGCCGCGCAGACCTGCTCCACCGCGCGCATCAGTAGCGCGGCGGCCGGCTTCTCACCCAAATGCTCCAGCATCATCGCGCCGGTCCAGAAGCTCGCCACCGGGTTGGCGATGCCCTTGCCGGTAATATCGAACGCGGAACCATGGATCGGCTCGAACATCGACGGCCCGCGCCGCTCGGGATCGACATTCGCCGTCGGCGCAATCCCCAGCGAGCCGGCCAGCGCCGCCGCCAGATCGGACAGGATGTCGGCATGCAAATTGGTCGCCACCACCGTATCGATCGTGCGCGGATGGCGGACCATACGCATAGTCATCGCGTCCACCAACTCCTTGTCCCAGCTCACGTCCGGGTAGTCGAACGACACCAGCGCGGCGATCTCGTCCCAGAACACCATGCCGTGGCGCTGTGCGTTCGATTTGGTAACGACCGTCAGCTTCTTGCGCGGTCGGCCGTGCGCCAGCTTGAACGCGTAGCGCATGATCCGTTCGACGCCGGCGCGGGTGAAGATGGCCGTTTCGGTAGCGACTTCGATCGGCAGGCCGCGATGGGCGCGCCCGCCGTGCCCGGCATACTCGCCCTCGCTGTTTTCGCGCACGATCACCCAGTCCAGATCGCCCGGCCCGACATCGCGCAGCGGCGAGGTAACGCCCGGCAGGATGCGCGTCGGACGCACGTTGGCGTACTGGTCCAGCCCCTGGCAGATCGGCAGCCGCAGCCCCCACAGGGTCACGTCGTCCGGAATGTCCGGATCGCCGACGGCGCCGAAATAGATCGCGTCGGTGGTGCGCAGCCAGGCCATCGCGTCGGCCGGCATGAAGCGGCCGTGCTTGCGGTAGTAGTTCGATCCCCAATCGTAATGCGCCACGTTCAGGGTGAAGCCGCCGTCGCGCGCCGCCACCGCGTCCAGCACTTCCAGCCCGGCGCTGATCACCTCCGGCCCGATGCCGTCGGCGGGAATGGAGGCAATGCGGTGCTCGACCATGGCTCTGTCATCCGTGCGATCAGGTGGTGGCCGGTCGTACCAAGCCGCCCCGCCGCTGACAACCGGCGTTTGCGCGGTGGCCCATGGTTGCCATGCCGCGCCGGTTGTAGGTTAGGCAACGCCCCGCAAATCGGCCCATGCATCATGGCGCTCCTTCAGTCCCGCCCCCCACTGTCGCGTCGTGCGGCACGGGCGACACGGTGTGCAGCCACAGCCGTGGCACATCGAGCCGCCGCGTCTCTGCCTGGCCAATGCACGACGCCGCACAGCCGGCGGCGTGCAGCGCGGCGAGACAGGTCTCCGCCCATGCTTCCGGCACACCCGCCAACAGCCCGCCGGCGATCTGCGGATCGGTCAGCAAAGCCAGGTCCGACCAGTCCGGCGGATCGGGCCACGCCTGGCGGTTCTCGGTTGCGGCTGTTTGCTCGATGCCCTGACGAGCCAGTTCGCGGGCGCCTTGCAGGGCCGGAATGGCGTCAGGGAACAGCCCGGCGGCGAGGTTGGCATCACGCAGCAGCGCCGACAGCGTGCCGACAACGCCATGCTCGGCGACCACCGCGCACGTGGCGGCGCCGTGCTGGCGCAGGATGTCCGCGGCGGTGGCACTGCTGGCGGTCATGACCTCCAGCGCGCCGAGCAACCAGCGCGCCTCGGCCAGGCCGCGCCGGTTCGCCTCCAGGATGATCCCGCTGCCGAGCGGCTTGGTCAGGATCAAGGCGTCGCCCGGGTGTAGCGAGGCCTCTTCGCCCGACGCCGGGGCAGTCTGGCCGGTGAGGACCAGGCTCAGCCCTGCCTCGCTGCCGGTCGCCGTCGCGCAGTCGACCAGGGCGGCGCCATCCGCCGCCAACACTTCGGCGGCGCCCTGCAGCAGCGCCATGACATCCGCGCGAGCCTGATCGTGCGGGGCGGCCGGCGGAGTGACGACCGCGACCGCGGTCCAGGGGCGTGCGTTGGCTGCGTGCAGCCGAACCAGCGCGTGCGCGGCGGCGATCCGGCCGAAGCCGTAGGGATCGTTCAACAGCGCCGGCAGGTAGGTCGCCTGCTGCGTGAGACCCGTCGCAATTGAGCCTGCGCCAATGGAACCGGTGCCGCCAATGGAGCCTGGGCCAGCGGGCGATTGCGCAGCGCCATGGGCCGGCGGCACGCTTGGGCCCGACAGCACCGCGAGGTCCGCCGGGTCGAGGTTCACCAGTACCCCCTCGGCCCTTACTGTTGCCAAAGCCAGGATTGCCCGGCGTGGCAAGCCGGTACGCGCATAGCGGCGCATGAACCGGCCATCGAGCCAGTCCTTGTACCGGGCGACCAGGCGACCCGCGACCGCCACGCCGTTGCGCCAAGCCACCGCGCGACCGTGGCCGAGGCCGACGATCGCCAGCGCCGTGGCTTGCGCCCGCCAGGCGCGGGGCCGCAGCCCGCGCGCCACGCGGCGAAGGTTGCCGGCAAGGCTGGGGCCGGCGCGCACCGCCCAGACCCCGGCCTTGGGACGCGGCGCGGTCGCGATCGTCGCGCAGTCGCCGGCGGCGAATACGAAACCATGGCCGCGGCTGCGCAGGCTGGCATCCACCAGCACGCAGCCTGCCGCGTCGCAGATCAGGCCAGACTCCGCCAGCAGCGGCGGGCCGACGATGTTGGTCGCCCACAGCACGGCCTCGACCACGAGGAAGCTGCCATCCGACAGCGCGAGCCGTCCGTCCGCCTGCGTCCCGGCGCGGACGCCGCAGACCAGTTCCACCCGCGCCTCGGCCAATGCGGCGCGGGCCACGGCGCGGGCCCGCGGCGGGGCCAGAGGCAGTGGATCGGCCGTGTCGCAGACCAGCGTGATGCGCGGTTGTCCGGCGGGGCGTTGGCGCCCGGCGAAGCCCCCGCTTCGGGCGAAACGTTGGGCGAGCGCCAAGGCCAGCTCGGTGCCAGCGGCGCCGCCGCCCACCAGCGCGATGCGTGCACCGTCGGCAAGCTCGCTTTCGAGCCGCGCCAACGCGGCGAGGAAGCCGCCGATCGGCTTCACCGTGATCCCGCCGCCATCCGGCATAACCGGAATGCCGCCGATATCGATCGAGAGAAAGTCGAAGCGGATGGGTGGTCGGCCGCGCACCGCGATTTGGCGGGCGGCCAGGTCGATCGCGGTTGCCTCGGCGATGACCATGCGCGCGCCGGCGGCCGCGGCCAGCGGTCCCAGGTCGATGTGGGCTTCCTCCGGCGCGCATTCGCCGCGGATCAGCGCTGGCAACCGCCCGGAATAGGGCGTGCTCGGCTCACGCGCGATCAGCGTCAGGCGCAGCCGGGGTTCCGGTCGGTGGGCAAAGCGGCGCAGCACCTCCACGTGGGCGTGGCCGGCGCCAAGCAGGACAAGGTCGGCCATCACGTCGGTACCAGGGCGCATTCAGGGCGCATCCATTAAGCTAACCTGTTGCGACGAGTTGGCGGAGCGGTAAGGATGGGGTGTGACTATTGAAGCAATAGCGGACTCTCCCCCTCCCCTTGAGGGAGGGGGTTGGGGGGAGGGGTCGGGGCATACGAGCCTTCGGTGTTGCCCTGGCACCAACCCCTCCCCCCAACCCCCTCCCTCAAGGGGAGGGGGAGAAGGCTGCTGTCGGCGACCGCCCATGACGAACCCGAAACATCTTCCAACAACCACCGGACCCACCACATGACCTGGTCCATCCTGGTGCGCGAGCCCGCAACCGGCGCGCTCGGCGCGGCAGTGGCGACGCGGTTCTTCGCGGTCGGCGCGCTGTGCCTCCATGTCGAGGGCGGCGTCGCGGCGCTGGCCACCCAGGCGCTGATCAACCCGATGTACGCGGTGCACGGCATGGCACGGCTGCGCGCTGGCGAAACCCCCGATCAGGTCACCGCCGCCCTGCTCGCCGGCGATGCCGGGCGGGACCATCGACAGCTTCACATGATCGACGCCATCGGCCGCATCGCCCAGCACACCGGGGCGGATTGCGTCACCTGGTGCGGGTCCGTGCGCGGCCAGGACGTGTCTGTCGCCGGTAACATGCTGGCCGGCCCGCGCGTGGTCGAGGCCACCCTGGCGGCGTTTCAGCGTGCCGACGGCAGCATGGCGGAACGCCTGCTGACCGCGCTGGAAGCCGGTGAGGCGGCAGGCGGCGACAAGCGCGGCAAGCAGTCGGCCGCCCTGAAGGTCTGCACGCGTGACCCGTATCCTGATTTGGATATACGCACCGACGACCACCACAATCCGCTCGCCGAGCTGCGCCGCCTGCATCGCATCAGCCTGGAGCGCTTCGCGGTGTTCCGCCGGTTTCTCGCAGGCGCCGACAGCCCATGCGGCGTATTCGACCGCGCGGTGATCGATGCCGCGGTCACGCGGGAGGGTCGCCCCGCGACTTGACATTCCATTGCCTGATGATTTGAGCACCAACAACAAAACCAGCGACAGGGACTTCATGACAATGCGACGCATCCTGTGGGCCGTCTTCGCCCTGGCCGTCATGCATCAACCGGCGTTCGCCCAAACGCCGTCCGGCCAGACGTTGCGCATCGCACTGCGCCAGGACCTCGACATCATGGATCCGACGCTCGCCACCACTTATGTCGGGCGCATCGTTTTCGGGGGGCTGTGCGACAAGCTGTTCGACATCGACGAGAAGCTGAACATAGTGCCGCAGCTTGCCACCGGCTACGAATGGACGGACCCGAAGACGCTGGTGATCCATCTGCGCCAGGGCGTGAAATTCCAGGATGATGAAGTGTTCGACGCCGAGGCGGCGAAAGCGACGTTCGAGCGCTACCTGACGCTGCCCGGCAGTTACCGCAAGAGCGAGCTTGGCCTGATCGATCACATCGACATCATCGATCCGGCAACGATACGCATCGGGTTGAAGGCTGCGTCGGGCGCCTTCCTGGCCCAGCTTACCGATCGTTCCGGCATGATCCTGGCACCCAAGGCGGCGGCGCAGGCGGGCAAGGATTTCGCCCAGCACCCGGTCTGCACCGGTCCGTTCAAGTTCGTCGAGCGGGTGCCGCAGGATCACGTCACGCTGGAACGCTTCCCTGGGTATTGGGACAACAAGGATATCCATTTCGATCGCGTGGTGTACCAGATCCTTGTAGACAGCTCAGTGCGGCTGGCCAACCTGAAGGCCGGCACTGTCGACCTGTCCGAGAACATCGTGCCGACCGACGCGGCCGCGGTGAAGGCGGACCCGAAGCTGCGTCTGGTGCTGTCCGAACTCGCTGGGTTATTTCGGCATCACCAACAACCTGGACAATGGCCCGCAGGCGAAGAACCCCTACGGCCAAAACGCGCTGGTCCGCCAGGCGTTCGACCTGGCGATCGATCGCAAGGCGCTGGTCGATGTGGTCTACAACGGCATGTTCGCGCCCACCGTGCAGGCGGTGCCGAGCAGTTCGCCGTTCTACGATGCCACGCTGAAGCTGCCCGCGCGCGATGTGGCAAAGGCCAAGGCGTTGCTGCAACAGGCCGGCGTGCCAGTGCCTGTCAAGCTTGAACTGCTGGCGTTCAACAACCCCGAAGTGCTGCAGACCGCCGAGGTGATCCAGTCGATGGCCGCCGAGGCGGGCTTCGACGTGCATATCCAGTCGATGGAGTTTGCGTCCTCGCTGGCGGCGTCAGTGGCCGGCGAGTACCAGGCTTACCTGATCGGCTGGTCGGGGCGGGTGGATATCGACGGCAACACTTATGCCTTCCTGCACAGCGGCCAGGCGAACAATGCGAGCCATTATGCCGATGCGACCGTGGACAAGCTGCTGGATCAGGCGCGCGGCATGACCGACGTCGCGCAGCGTGCGGCGGTGTATGCGCAGATGTGGCCACAGTTGCGGCAGGATCTGCCGATTACTTATCTGTGGACGCCGCGCAACATCGTGGCGATGTCGGCCAAGTTGACCGGTTTCCGTCCGGTGCCGGACGGAATGATCCGGGTGCAGGGTTTGGCGATGGGCAAGTAGGGCGCGCGCCAATGCGGGGACATCTCGGGTCGCGGATCGCGCAGATCATTCCGACCCTGCTGCTGGTCAGCGTGCTGGTGTTCGGCCTGCAACAGCTCATGCCGGGCGACCCGGCGCTGGTGCTGGCCGGCGAAGAACGCGGCGATCCGCAGGTGCTGGCGCAGATCCGCGCCGAGCTGTGGCTCGATCGGCCGCTGCCGGTGCAGTACCTGCACTGGATCGGCAATGTTCTGCACGGCAATCTGGGGTTCTCCTGGCGCATCCGCGAGCCGGTGAGCCAGCTCGTGCTGGAGAAGCTGCCGGTGACCTTGCAGCTTGGTGTCATGGCGTTCCTGATCGCGGTGGCGATCGGCGTGCCGGCCGGCATCATCGCCGCGGTGAAGCGCAACACGGCGTGGGACTATCTGGCCAACGCGATCGGCCTGGCCGGGCTGTCCACGCCGACCTTCTGGCTGGGCATCATGCTGATCCTGCTGGTTTCGGTGCAGCTTGGCTGGCTGCCACCCTCGGGCTACGTGCCGCTGACCGAGGACTGGCGGCAGTCGCTGGCAACCACGATCATGCCGGCGTTCGTGCTGGGCAACGCGATCGCGGCGGTACTGATGCGCCACACACGCAGCGCCATGCTGACGGCGCTGGATCAGGACTATGTGCGAACCGCGCGCGCGAAGGGGCTGCGCGAGTGGGGTGTGGTGATCCACCACGCGCTGCGCAACGCGCTGATCCCGGTGGTGACGCTTGGCGCACTGGAACTCGGCACGCTGTTCTCGGGCGCGGTGCTGACCGAGCAGGTGTTTTCGATCCCCGGCTTCGGCAAGATGATCGTCGATGCGGTGTTCAACCGCGATTATCCGGTGGTGCAAGGCGTCGTGCTGGTGACGGCGTTTCTTTACGTGGTGCTGAACCTTGTTGCGGATCTGCTTTACGTGGTGATTAATCCGCGGCTGCGCGGCGGATGAACGACACTGCAGCCGGAACGAGCCTGGCGCAGGCGCCGATGGTCGGTGCGCCGAGTGTCATCGCGCCGCAAAGCCCGGCGCAGCTCGCGTTGCGTCGCTTTCTGCACCGGCCGATCGCCGTTGCCGGGCTGGTCGTGATCGTCGTTTTCATTCTGGTCGCGGTGTTTGCGCCAGTGATTGCACCGTACGACCCGATCGCCACCAGTTGGACGGCGATCCGCAAGGCACCTAGCGCGTTGCACTGGATGGGCACCGACGAGAACGGCCGCGACGTTGCCGCGCGGGTCATCTTTGGCGCGCGTGCCAGCCTGCTGGCCGGAGTCGTTTCGGTCTTGATTGCCGCCGGCATCGGCGTTCCGGCCGGCCTGTTGGCGGGCTTCGCCGGCGGCATCGCCGACATGCTACTCAGCCGCGTGGTTGACGCCATGCTGGCCTGCCCGTTCCTGATCCTGGCCATCGCGCTGGCTGCCTTCCTCGGCCCCGACCTGACCAACGCGATGATCGCGATCGGCGTGTCTACCGCGCCGCGCTTCATGCGCGTGGCGCGCGCGGCGACGCTGGATGCGGCGAGCAACGAATATGTCGAGGCGGCGCGCGCGGTCGGCAATCCGGGCTGGCGCGTCGCGGTGCGCCATGTGCTGCCTAACATCGTGCCGCCCGTGCTGGTGCAGGGGACGCTGGCGATCGCGGCCGCGATCATTGCCGAGGCGTCGCTGTCGTTCCTTGGGCTTGGCCAGCAGCCGCCCGATCCGTCCTGGGGGTCGATGCTGAACTCGGCGCAGCGGTTTCTGTCGCAGGCGCCTTGGCTGGCGGTGTTTCCGGGCCTGGCGATTTTCCTGTGCGTTCTGTCGTTCAATCTGGTGGGTGACGGGCTGCGGGATGCGTTGGATCCGCGGGGGCGGTGACGTTCGCGTACCGTCGGCGTGCGCCCGGATCGGTTGTCAGCACCAGGAAAGCTGATCTTTCGGCAATCGTCCGGTCGGATCGAAGACGCGCACTCTATGCGGCCGGCGATCGCTCCATCGCCAAAGGACGAGGTTGTGGTCGGCATCCGTCGCGCCTGGCGCGAAGCTCGGCACGACGATTCCAGCCTGCTTCGCGGCGATGAGCTTCCTCGCGATGTCCCATGACGGTGGTTCCTTGCCGTCCGACAAAAACGAGAACCATGCACAGGCCATATCCGGCAGCCGAACACCGTGCGTCGCGCGGCCGGCTTCGCCGCGGAGATCCGCGATGTCGTCGCAATCCACGTTGTAGCAGCAGAGGACGCAGGGTTGGATTTTGAATACCAGCCCCTGATTTGCTTCGTTCACGGCCGCGATGATGCTGAGGCCCAAGTAGAGCGCCTCAACGCCGCGTGGGTTGAACCGGCCGCCATGGATCGCGGCGCCGCCGCCGGACATTGGCTTGAAGGACCATCTGGGATCGTGGGCGCGATAGCACGTCCCGACAAATCTCAAGCGAAGCCGCCCATCGCGATGTGGTCGAGGTAGTCGCGCAGGGCCGACGCCTTGCCGCTTTTCACCAGCGACTCTGCCGTGCGACCGCCGAACGCAGCGATCGGTTGCGCGCGGTACCAGGCCATCGCGCGTTCCTTGCCTCCGGCCCAGGTGGAAATCCGGCTGACGATCTCAAGCATTTCTTTGACGCGGGATTGGGTCTTGGCAGCCAGGGCACGATCGGTCTTATAGAGCGCCTGCGGTCCAAGGCCGGTGGTTTCCGCGAGCTGGAGTTTCGACATTCCGAAGCTGGCAGCGACACGATCCAACTGCACGATGCCGGTTGCACCGATCAGGGATGCGATCAACGGAGCGTTTTGGCCCCCGGTCGTGCGAGGAGATTCCCGCGGCGTCCCGCCAATGGAACGCGCTCCTGCCCCAATCTTGCGCCCCTTGGCGAATGCCATGCCCGTTCACCTGACCGGTTTCTGGGTCAGTATATAGGACGCTGCCTTCCCTAAGACAACAAGAAGTCCCACCGGCGAATGTGGCGTGGGGTCGCCACTCGGCCCCGGACGCCTCGAGATCCAGTTCGCGTCTCCAGGTGCAACTCACCCAGCCAAGACCGCTGTCGCCCCCATGTGCCGCCAGAGATTTGGGACAATGCGGATTTCGCACTATTTGTCCATGAAATCCTCATACGTGCGGGAGCTTTCTTGCCGGTTCTCCGACACCGCCAATGGAGGCATGCACACATATGCCTTCATCTGCGGATAAGCGCCATTCATCAGGCAATCTATGCCACGATTATGAACGCCAATACCAAATCCGGGAAACCCGACAAGCTTGTCAGTCATCGGCAGGCAACTATCCAACAGAAATCTCGCTCCGGCAGGCGAAATCGAATAAGCCATAGGACCCGAAACAATGTCGTAGGCGAACCGGTGCGTGGGGAACCTGCTGATTGCGAAATGCCTCCATATTCTTTCGCAACTCGTCCTGATCAAAGTGGAGTGTCGATTTGGCAACTCCTTCCGGGATCTCCGCCCACACCGGACGGTCGAAATTCCAGCCCCAATGGATAATGCCCCAGTCCTTGGGCAATGCATCTACCAATGATTCATGCGCAGACAAAAAATTCCTTGCAAGCACGACATCGTCTTCGGTCACCGTAACCATGGAGTTGGTCTCTATCGCTTTGCGCCACATCACTATGTGCGACAGAGCGCAACCCACCTGCCCATTGCCATAACTCAGTTTGCCGGCGATGAGGCCACGTCTCTCCAGAGCGCTTCGATCGACGAGGTTCCCGTCAATCGCGGGAAACCGCAGGACGTGCGACAGATGTGCGTTCAGACTTAGGTATTTATCGAGGCGCTCCTTGTCGCGGTCCAAATTTATCACGTAGACGGCCATGGTCCGATTTTCCTTCTGCACCCACGGCCGATGCCCAACGGTACCGCGCCCGCCGCAGGCGTATCGCACTTGCTGTCGTCTTGCGCTGTCATTGCTACACCGGTGTCCATGTTCCGTGCCGCGGTGTCGAAGTCAACCGGCTTCCGTCACTTGGGGCCCGAGCCGCAATAAACGAACTAAGCAATGGCCCGCGAGCGCGGCTACATCGTCCCGCCGACGCGGGCCGGTATCCAGCATGCCTTCGTGCAGCACGTGAAGTCGTGGATGGCCGGCCCACCGGGTCAAGCGCCCGGCGGCAGGCTCCGCCTGTCCTCGGGCGCTTGACCCGGGGGCCGGCCATAACGGGGAGGCGAGCGCGCGGCCAAACCCGACCCGCGGCGATCCGACCCGCGACGATGCCCATCGGCTCGTCCGGGACCCAGCCATAATCTGCTGAAATCGCGGGACGATTGGCCCGAACCGAGCAGCAGGCATCCGGATCAGACAGCACATCGCCGAAAAACTGTTGCCCATTGCGCTCGCGATGCGGATGCTGGCGGCAATCGTCCCGGCCAATGGGACGCGCCCAACCGGGCATACAAGGCAAACAGGAAGGTTTTCCATGACACTGAAACGACGTGATGTCCTACGTGGCGCCGCCGGCACCCTCGCCGCCGCCCCACTTGCCGCCCCGCGCCTGGCACGCGCCGCCAGCCAAAGCACCCTGACGTTCGTTCCGCAGGCCGATCTGGCGATCCTCGATCCGATCTGGACCACCGCCACGGTCACCCGCAACCACGGCTTCCTGGTGTTCGACACGCTGTTCGGCCAGGACGAGACGTTCAAGCCGTCCCCGCAGATGGCTGCCGGTGCCACTGCCGAGGCCGACGGCAAGACCTGGACGATCAAGCTGCGGCCGGGATTGTTGTTCCATGACAAGACGCCGGTACTCGGGCGCGACTGCGTCGCCAGCCTGCAACGCTGGGGCAAGCGCGACGCGTTCGGCCAGGCGCTGATGGCGGCAACCGATGAGATCAGCGCGCCCGACGACACCTCGATACGCTTCCGGCTGAAGAAGCCCTTCCCGCTGCTGCCGGCCGCGCTATCGAAGTTCACCGCGTTCATTCCGGTCATCATGCCGGAACGGCTGGCGAAGACCGACGCATTTACCCAGGTGACGGAGATGGTCGGCAGCGGGCCGTACCGCTTCGTGGCCGGCGAGCGCAATGTCGGCAACCAGGTCGTCTACGAGAAGTTCGCCGCCTACCAGCCACTGGAAAGCGGCACGCCAAGTTGGACCGCCGGCCCGAAGGTCGCCAACTTCGAGCGCGTGGTGTGGAAGATCATTCCGGACTCCGCCACCGCTTCCGCTGCCCTGCAGAACGGTGAGATCGACTGGTGGGAGACCCCGCCGAACGACTATCTCGCGCTGCTGCGCAAGAACCCGAACGTCGAGGTCAACCTGATCGACCCGACCGGTTCCGTCGCCATCCTGCGGATGAACCAGTTGGTCCCGCCGTTCGACAACCCGGCGATCCGCCGTGTGGTGGTCGAGGCGGTCAGCCAGGCCGACTACATGACCGCCGTTGCGGGCACCGATCGTTCGATGTGGCGCACCGGGGTGGGCGTGTTTCCCCCGGATACCCCGTTTGCGTCCTCGGACGGGCTGAGCGTGTTCAACGACAAGCCTGACTACGACAAGGTGAAACGCGATCTTGCCGCCGCCGGCTACAACGGCGAGAAGGTCGTGCTGCTGTCGGTCAGCGACCTGCCGGTGCTGACCGCGGAATGTGCGGTCGGTGCCGACATGTTCCGCAAGATGGGCATGAATCTCGATGAGCAGGTGATGGACTGGGGTTCGGTGGTGGCCCGCCGCGCCAAGAAGGACCCGCCGGACAAGGGCGGCTGGAACGTGTTCTTCACCGGGTGGAGCGGCACAGACATGTTCAACCCGGCCGGGCACCTGTCGCTGCGCGGCAACGGGGCGAGCGCCTGGTTCGGCTGGCCGACCGCGCCGAAGATCGAGGAACTGCGCAGTGCCTGGTTCGATGCGCCGGATCTGGCCGCGCAGAAGAAGATTTGCGCGGAGATTCAGACGCAGGTGCTGATCGATGTGCCGTATGTCCCGCTGGGGCAGTATTTTACGCTGCAGGCGTATCGGAAGAGCCTCGGCGGCGTGCTGACCGGGCTGCCGATGTTCTGGAATGTGAAGCGGGTTTGAGAAGGGCGCGGTGGCGCGTACGCGGGTCGTTCTGCGCCGGCTTGGGCGCGATGAGCGGGCCGAGGCTTGCCCTCGGACGCTTGGTTCGGGGGGAGGGGCGTGGCCACGAAGGTGAGGGTCGCGGTGCGTGCAAGACCCTCACCCGGCGTGCTGCGCCCGCCGACCTCTCCCACGGGGAGAGGTGTACGGGGTCAGCTTAGCCAGGCGCCCAGTGTGGCGGTCTCATCGGGGGAAAGTCGCAGCCCCAGCTTGCTGCGCCGCCACAGCACATCCCGCGCCGTGCGGGCCCATTCGGTGTCGCGCAGCCATGACAGCTCGCGCTCGGTCAGGTCTGATCCGAAACAAATGCCGAGATCCTCGATGCGCGCCGCATCGCCCAACATGTCCGGCACCAGCGTGCCGTAGCTGCGCACCAACCGGTGCAGCGTGCGGTCGGGCAGGAAGCCGTATCGGTGCCGCACCGTTTCGCGCAGTGCCGCCACGCCATCCCAGGGAAAATCGCCCCCGGGCAACGATGCGCTCGCGGTCCAGTCACCGCGCAGCCCCGGGAAGAACGCCGCCAGCCGCGCCATCGCGGCCTCCGCCAGGCGGCGATGCGTGGTGATCTTGCCGCCGAACACCGAGAGCAGCGGCGGGTTCCCCTCGAGCTCCAGCACGTAGTCTCGCGTGGCCTCCTGCGCCTTGCCGGCGCCGTCATCGCGCAGCGGCCGCACGCCGGCGTAGCGCCAGACGATGTCGTCGGCCGCGATCGGTCGACGCAGATAGGCACTGACGGCATCGCGCAGATAGGTCTCCTCGGCCGGGTCGATCGCCACCTGCGACGGATCGCCAGTGTAGTCCTCGTCCGTGGTGCCGATCAGGGTGAAATCCTGCTCATAGGGAATGGCGAAGCAGATGCGCCCGTCGCGGTTCTGGAAGATGTAGCAGCGGTCGTGCTCGAACAGCCGCCGCACGACGATGTGGCTGCCTTTCACCAATCGCACGCGGGCCGGCGCATGGTGCCCGATCACATCGCCCAGCACCTGCGAGACCCACGGACCGGCGGCGTTGACCAGCGCGCGGGCAGCGCAATCCGTTCCGTCTGCGAGCGAAAGCCGCCACACACCGTCGACGACCCGCGCGGCCAGGCATCGCGTGCGGGTGCGAATGTCGGCGCCGCGGTTCGCGGCATCGCGCGCCAGCAGCACCACCAGCCGCGCATCGTCCACCCAGCAGTCGGAATACTCGAACGCACGCGTGTACTCCGGCCGCAGCGGCGCCCCCGCCGGATCGGCGCGCAGATCGACACCGTGCGTGGCCGGCAGGATCGTTCGGCCGCCGAGATGGTCGTAGAGGAACAACCCCAGCCGGATCAGCCACCACGGCCGCAGCCCCGCATGGTGCGGCAGCACGAAACGCAGCGGCCGGATGATATGCGGTGCGGCGCGCAGCAGCACCTCGCGCTCCGCCAGCGCCTCGCGCACCAGGCGGAACTCGTATTGCTCCAGATAGCGCAGCCCGCCATGGATCAACTTGGTGGATGCCGACGAGGTTCCGCCCGCCAGATCGCCCTGCTCGACCAGCAACACCTTCAGGCCGCGGCCCGCCGCATCGCGGGCGATCCCGGCACCGTTGACGCCGCCACCAATGACGGCGAGATCGAACACCAGTCTACGGATTGTTCGGGTCGATCACCGTGCCGGAGTACGGCTCGACATAGACCAGATGGTCATGGACCTTCTTCACCCCTGGCGTGTTCTCGGCGACCACGATGATGGCGCGACGCTCCTGCTCGTCGGAAATAGTGCCCCATACATCGACCTCGCCACCTGAAACCGTAACGTTCAGCGTGGCAAGCGGGGCCCACGGCTCCTTCTCGAGCGCATCCAGCAGGTGGTTGCGGATGGTGCGGTCATCGCCCGGCGCGGCTGTCGCCTGGCGCGCGGTCACCGCCAGCGCACGCAACAGGTCGGCGCGGCTGCACACGCCCACCACCTTGTCCTGCTGGGTCACCGGCACACGCTTGATCCGGTGCCTCTCCATCAGCTCGACGATGTCGCTCAGCGGCGCGTCGGCGTCGACCGACACCACCTCCGGCGTCATCACGTCGGACACCTTGCGCCCATGCGCGTGGGTGAACTCGTCCGCCTGCTTGCCGGGCGAGACCAGCAGGCTGAGCCACCACGAGCGATGCCGGCCGGTGCCGAGCTCGGAGCGGTGCAGCAGGTCACCCTCGGTCACCACGCCGGCCAGGTGGCCGTCGGCGTCGACCACCATCAGGCCGGAGATGCGATGGTCCAGCATCAGCTTGACGGCGTCCTCGATCGAGGCGTCGGGTGCGACCGAGATCACACGGCGGGTCATTACGTCGGCGGCGTTCATGGCGTCTATCCCTGATCGATGAGGCGTTATCCCCTGTGTTCGGCGGACAGTCTTTCCAGGCGTCGTCGAACCAGGCGCAGGCGGCGCAGGCGCAAGCGTTGACGATCGTCGGTCAGCCGCCAGTCAGCAAGATACACCATGACGCCGGCCGCGAGACCACGTCCACCCGGCAATAATGGATCGGCAGGATCCGGCCAGCGACCACGGCTACAGAGTGCACGCCGTATCATCGCACGCTGTCGATCAATATGTCATACCAACGGCCATAAAGAATGACCGTTGGTATGAGTCTTTGTTCGGCGCGCCGCCGCCCGCCAACCCGGCGCGCGATACCAACCGCCGAAATCGTTGGAAGAGTCAACGATTTCGGCGGTTGGTATCAGTGGACCGAATATTCGCCCCAGTCTAACGTCGTGTGCTGGAGGTCAGTGAACGGATGCCAATCAACTCAGGCAAGCTGCCGTCAATGCTTGCCGCCGGTGTGGTGGTTGGCCTGATAACGGTGATCAACGCGCTGGCCTTTGCCGGCCTGATCTTCGCGGGCCCGTTGGCGCCGGGCCTGCTGGCCGGAATCTCCGCGCTGCTGCTTGGCGGTACAATCAGTTGCGCACTGATCGCCTTGACCAGCCGCTATCCCGGCCTGGTCGCCGCGCCTTCCCCGAGCGCCACTCCGATATACGCATTGATTGCCGCCGCATTCGAGCCGCAGCTCGCTGATTTACCCGATCCAGTGCTGCGCGCGCAGGTGATCGTCGTCGTGTGTGGCCTCGCCACCATCCTGACCGGCTTGGCATTAGCCCTGATCGGATTGCTGCGAGCCGGATCGCTCGCCCGGTTTCTGCCCTATCCCGTTGTTGGCGGCTACAATGCCGGCCTGGGATGGATGTTCGTGCTGGGTGGCCTGGCGCTCACGCTGAACGTACCGCTTGCCGAACTGAGCGTGCGGCAGTTCGGACAGTCCTCGGCGCTGGCACCCGCGATGTGCTGCGTGGCTCTCGCCGTCCTTATCTACGCGCTTGACCGCCGCCTGCGACATTGGGCTGTGATCCCGACGCTGCTGGCGGTTGCATTCGTGCTGTTCCATGGCGCGCGCACGGCCTTTGGTGTTGATCTCGAAACGGCCACCCGCGCGGGCTGGCTGCTGGGACCGTTCGCACCGGGCCATATTTCTTCACCACCGTCGGCGCGGGCCTTCGCAGCCATGCCCTGGGAACAGCTGCCGACATTGCTGCCGCTGTTGTTGACGTTGGTGCTGATCGTCTCCACCAGCGCGATCATGACCATCAGCGGGCTGGAACTGGAACTGCGTTGCAGCCTGGACTTCGATCGTGAACTCCGCTCGGTCGGCGGCGCCAATATCGCGACCGGTTTGGCGGGGGGAGTCGCCGCGAGCCCATCGCTGCTATCGACCGCGCTGGCGCACCGGATGGGCGGTACTGGGCGAGCCGTGGGCGTGGTGGCGGCGTTATGCTGCGCCGGTCCGTTGCTGTTCGGCACCGATGCCTTGAACGTTGTCCCGCGCTTTATCGCCGGCAGCCTGCTGCTGAGCAATGGGCTCGAGCGGCTGATCAACCGGGTGTGGTTCGAGCGTCAGCGCCTGCCTTGGCACGAATGGAGTGTGGTTGTCGCCGTCCTGCTGGCGGTCGCGCTGCTGGGCTTTATCAACGGCGTGCTGCTGGGGTTGGCCATCACGCTGGTGACGTTCGTGTTGAACTACCGGCGCATACCGGTGATCCGCGACGCGTTGAGCGGTGCCGGCCTGCGCAGCAGCATGATGCGAGGGCCGGAAGCGGAACGCGTGCTGGCGCGCGATGGCGGAACGATCCGGCTCTGGCGGCTGCAGGGCTATCTGTTCTTCCTGAATGCCACAAGCTTGTTGCACGTCGAGCGTCCGGGCGGCTTGCGCTTTCTGGTGCTGGATTTCGCCGCGGTGTCGGGCATCGACAGCTCTGGCTGTCAAGTGATGCGCCGCCTGCAGCAGATCGCGGCGGAGGCAGGCTGCGCCCTGCTGATGACCGGCCTGACCCCGGCGCTACGCGCCCAGTTGCGTCGGCAAGGCGTACGCACGGCACAGCCGGTGGCGCTGGAGCGGTTCGGCACGACCGACGAGGCGCTGCAGCACGCCGAGACCGTCGTGCTGGCAGAAGCCGGCATCGTCGAGAGCGACGTTGCCCGCACGCTGGACCACGAGATCGCCACGACGATCGGATCGGCGATCGAGCCTGACCGGCTGACACCCTATACGGATCAGCTTGCCTTCGCGCAGAACGAGGTCCTGATGCGTCAGGGCGACGTTGCCGATGCGATGTATTTCATCGCCCAGGGCACGGTATCGGCGTATCTCGAACGTCCCGGGAAGAGCGCGATTCGCATCAGGACGGCCGGTGCGGGAACCCTGGCCGGAGAGATCGGCATTTATACCAGGGAACGCCGGACCGCCACCGTGCGAGCCGAAACGCACTGCGTGGCACAGCGGCTTTCCTTGTCGTCGATCCGTCGCATGGAGCAGGCAGACCCGGCACTCGCCGCTATGCTGCACCGGTTCCTGATCACGGTGCTGGCACTCAAGCTGACCAGCACCACCCAGGTGGTGGAGCGCGCGGCCGACTGATCGGGGCCTGGCGGGCTGGCATGTGATGCCGGGCGTTAGGTCGGCATCCACGAGTTCCTTTGCTGCAACGAAGAAAGTCGTGGATACCGGCCTTCGCCGGCATGACGGGGGGTACCGTCGGTGGGTCAATCGTCAGGGCCGCTGGTATTATCCCCCGGCGAACTTCGCCAGCAGCCGTGCGTGTGAGCGGATGCCTTTGTGGAAGCAGCGCTGCTCGAACTTCTCGTTCGGGCTGTGGATCTGGTCGTCGTCGAGGCCGAAGCCCATCAGCAGCGTATCGATCCCGAGCACGCGGTGCAGCGAATTCACCACCGGAACGGAACCGCCGCAGCCCATCAGCACCGCCGGGCGTCCATATTCCGCCGAGAGAACGTCCTGCGCGGCGCGCACCCAGGGCTGGTCGGTGTTCACCTCGATCCCGCGCGAGGACGAATGCGTCTGGAACGTGACCGTGGCGCCCTCCGGCAGACGGTCGTTGATGAAGCGCTGGAACTGCGCGAACACCTCATCGGGGTCCTGGTCGGCCACCAGGCGGAACGACACCTTGGCGCTGGCCTCTGACGCGATCACCGTCTTGCTGCCGGGGCCGGTGTAGCCGCCCCAGATGCCGTTGATGTCCGCGGTCGGCCGTGCCCATAGCCGCTCCAGCGCCGAGTAGCCGCGCTCGCCTACCGGTTTCGACAGGCCGATGCCGCCGAGGAACGCCGCCTCATTGAAATGCAGCGCGTCCCACTGCGCGCGCTGCGCGTTGGTGATCGGCTTCACCCGATCGTAGAAGCCGGGAAGCTGGATGCGGCCGTTGTCGTCCTGCAGGTCGCCGAGGATGCGGGTCAGTGCGTTGATCGGATTGAGCGCGGAGCCACCGAACAGCCCGGAATGCAGATCGCGGTTGGCGGCTTTCAGCGTAACCTCGAAATACGCCATGCCGCGGAGGCGGGTGGAGACCGCCGGGGTGTCGATGTCCCACATGCCGGTGTCGCTGATCAGCGCGATGTCGGCGGCCAGCTCCTGCTTGTTGGCGGCAACGAAAGGTTCCAGGTTGCGGCTGCCGACTTCTTCCTCGCCCTCGATTAACAGGGTGATTTGCGCGGGGATGCCGCCGCCGGCTTCGTGCCAGGCGCGCAACGCTTCTACGAACATCATCGACTGGCCCTTGTCGTCGACCGCGCCGCGCGCGACGAAGCGCTTGCCGTGCGGGCCGTCGACGAGCTGCGGCTCGAACGGCGGGCTGTGCCATAGCTCCAGCGGATCGACCGGCTGCACGTCGTAGTGGCCGTAGAACAGCACGTGCGGGCCGGTATAGCCGGCGGGGCCGGGATGGTGCGCCACGACTACCGGATGGCCGGGCGTTTCGCGCACGCCCGCGGTGAAGCCGAGGTCGGCAAGCTGCGTGCGGACCCAGTCGGCGGCGCGCAGGCAATCCGCGGCGTGCTTGGGTTGTGCGCTGACCGAGGGGATGCGCAGCAGGTCGAATAGGCGGGCGCGGGAGGTGTCCAGGCCGGCGTCCACATGGCGCAGCACTGTCTCGACGGTGGCAGGGGAGGGGGCGGGCATGGCGGCTCCGTGCGGTTTGTGGGCGCGCACCTTGCCACGCGTTGGCGGCGGGTCAACTTCCCGGGGGTGGGGATCGTCCGACTTCGCCGAAAGACGCGAAGGCTCGATGGTCGGTACCCCCGCCCTGCCGGCGCGATCGGCGCAAGTCAGCGTCGGGACCCGGACCGCGGCCCGCAGGCTCGCGCGTCGGTCGCCGCCGAGGAATGTGGCAAGTGATTCGCTCGCGGAGCGGTGGCAGGATGGCCAAAATTGGAGACCGCACCATGATCAAACTGGCCGAGACAGGTCGCGAGTATGTTGGCGTTGTCGCCAGCTTCACCCGCATGAGAGCGGCGCGGCGCCGGCTGATGTCTATCTATCATCGGTATCAGTCGTTCACGATGATCACGCCCGAGACCTATGTGAACAACCTGCTGCTCGTCGAGGTGCAAGCTCCGCCGACGGGCTGCGTTGTCGAGTGCGGCGTGTGGCGGGGCGGCATGAGCGGCGGCATGGCCGACATTCTGGGCGGCACACGGTTTCACTACCTGATGGACAGCTACGAGGGCTTGCCGCCGGTGCAGGAGATCGACGGCCCGGCGGCCGTTGCATACCAGGCCGACAAGACGTCACCGGGCTATCTCGACAATTGCGCCGCGGATCGCAGCTTTGCCGAACGCGCCATGTCGCTGTCGAGCGCTCGCGGATACGAGTTGGTGCGGGGGTGGTTCAGCGACACGCTGCCCAGCTTCGTCCCGCGCGAGCCGATCGCGGTGCTTCGCCTGGACGGCGACTGGTACGAGTCCACCATGACCTGCCTGGTCAATCTGTACGATCATGTTGTCGAGGGCGGCCTGATCATCTTCGACGACTATTACATCTATGACGGATGTAGCCGCGCGGTGCACGAGTTCCTGGCCGAGCGGAAAGTGCCGGCGAAGATCCAAGGCGACCGCGACTATGCCATTGCCTATCTGATCAAGCCCGGCATCGACGGACAACTGCGACCAAGGCCGAAACCTGCGCTTGACACGGTGGGCGCGCTGTAGCGCCCGGGCAGTGGGCGTTGCTGAGCAAGACGGTTGCCATGCGCACGCCGGTATGACGGGGCGCGGCATGACGGGGGGGCGGTATGACGGGGGGTGGGTGTCAGATCGCGACCTCGCGGCCCAGTTCCACTACCGTTTCGGCAGGTAATCTAAAATAATCCGTCACGTGCAACGAATTCCGTTGCATGAAGGCGAACATCGCCTCGACCCAGTGCGGCAGGCCCTTGCCGTCCTCGCGCGCCACCACCGTTTCGTGGCCAACGAAATAGGTCAGGTCGGCGGGATCGATGCCGCAGCCGTCGGCGTGCGCCTCCCGCAGCAACAGTGGGATATCCGGACGCTGCATGAAGCCGAAGCGCGCGGCGCCGCGCCAGATGCCGGGCGCGATCTGCTCCACGTCCAGCCGCTGAGCCGCCGGCATGTAAGGCACCATCTGCGTGGTGACGTTCAGGATGAACACCCGCTCGTGCAACGCGCGATTGTGACGGACATGCCAGACCATCACCGGCGGCACGTCGCGCGTCGTGCGTGTCAGGAACACTGCTGTCCCGGGCACGCGCGGCACCTCGCGCGCCACGAGCTGTGCGAGGAATTCACCGACCGGCACCACCGCGTCGCGCATCCGCGTGGCCACCGCCTCGGCGCCCAGGTGCCACACCAGCATCAGGCCATACACCGCGGCGGCCAGCAGCAGCGGGACGTAGCCGCCGTCGGCGATCTTCATCATGTTCGCCGCGACAAAGGCGGCGTCCACCACCGCCAGCGCGCCGGCGGCCAACGCCGCGGCCAGCAGGCCCCATTGCCAGATTTCGCGCATCGCGATGAACAGCAGCATCGTGGTCATCAGCATCGTCAGCGAAACGGCGATGCCGTAGGCGGCGGCGAGATTGTCCGACTTGCCGAAGCCGACCGTCAGGCCGATCGTCACCAGCATCAGCAGCCAGTTCACCGGCGCCACATAGATCTGCCCATAGCCCTCGGCCGAGGTCTGGGTGATCGACAGGCGCGGCAGCCAGCCAAGCTGGATCGCCTGCCGCGTCATCGAGAACGCGCCCGTGATGATCGACTGGCTGGCGATGATGGTCGCCACCGTCGCGAACAGCACCAGCGGCACCAGCAGCGACGCCGGCGCCAGCCGATAGAAGATGTTGCCGCTGGTCGGCGCGCCTTCCACCACCAGCGCGGCCTGGCCCGCATAGTTCAGCAGCAGCGCCGGCAGCACGACCGCCGACCAGGCCAGCCGGATGGGACCGCGTCCGAAATGTCCCATGTCGGCATACAGCGCCTCGGCCCCGGTGACGCACAGGAATACGCCGCCCAGCACCAGGAATCCGGTCATTCCGCTAGAGAGCAGAAATTCCAACCCGTGGCGCGGGTTGATCGCCAGCAGCACCGCCGGGTGGCGCGCGATGCCGCCGATGCCGAGCAGCGCCATGATGATGAACCATGCCGCCATCACCGGCCCGAAGGCGACACCGATCCGCGCGGTGCCGAACCGCTGGACGGCGAACAGCGCAAACAGGATCACCACGGAAGCCGGCAGGATGAAGGGGTGGAAGGCGGGTGTGGCGATGTCCAGGCCCTCGAGCGCCGACAGCACCGAGATCGCCGGCGTGATCGCGCCGTCGCCATAGATCAGCGCCGCACCGAACAGCCCGACCGCGACGATCGCCGGCCGGTGTCCGCGCTTGATGCCCAGCAGCGACATCAGCGCCAGGATGCCGCCTTCCCCATCGTTGTCGATGCGCATCGCCAGCGCAACGTATTTCACCGAGGTGATGATGATCAGTGTCCAGACGATCAGCGACAGCGAGCCGAGCGCGGCCTGCGCCGATGGATGATCGCCGGTGGTGTCGAGCACCGTCTTCAGTGTGTACAGCGGGCTGGTGCCGATGTCGCCGAACACCACGCCGAGCGCGGCGAGGCTCATTGTGGTCAGCCCGGAGCGGCCGGTCGGCGGCGGGGCGGTGGTGACGGCGGATTGGGTCAACTGGCAGGTCTCCTGCGTGGGGCGGAACAGCGTGGCGCGTTCCGCCTTGCGGCGATGGCGGAAGGCGCTACCACCCGGTTAAGTGCCCGGGGGGCAAGGCTTTTCCGCCCTACAACGCGGTTGACGCCTGCATCCCCATCGTGCGGAACTTGTCCGACATCGAGCTCAATCGCGTATCCCATTCCTGGTTGATCGGCTGGTGCTCGATCAGTGTGTGGAACCGTACCATCATCATGATCAGGAACAACGGCTTGATGAACGACGCTCGCAGCGCGCCGGCGAGCAGCAGCGCGATGATGATGGTGACGACACCGGCGGACTCGCGCACCGAATGCGGCAGCAGCACGGTGATGGCGGCGGCCGGAGCCAGCAGCACCAGCCACAGCAGGAAGCTCAACACGCGTTCCTGAATGACGATCCAGATCGAGGTTTCCAGGATCGGCCTGGCGTTCTGGCAGTAATACACAATGCCCTCGCGCGCGCCGCGCCACGGGTCCTGGTCGTTGCGCGCCAGGTTGTACGACAGGATCACCTTGTCCAGGTAGCGCGTGGCGGCGCGCATCACGATGTTGATCAGGTTCGACAGGCTCTCGAGGCCCGGGATGGGCAGCATCTCGGCGATCCAGTCGAGCGTGCGGTGGAATGCGGCCAGGATGCCGCGGACCAGCATGTTCAGGCCGTACAATGCGTTTACCTGGCCGAATCGCTCGATGACGATGCGTTTGCCGTAGGCGAGTTGCGGCTCGGTGCCGTTGCCGACCTGGCCGCGGGTGATCAGGTCGGTGAGCACGGCGACGTGACCGCAGGCCAGCAGGTGCAGCAGGTAGCGCAGCACCGCGCCCCAGAACCAGCCGATGCCGACGATGCACAGGATGAACCACACGACGCCGAATGCCTGGGCAATGTGGGTGCCGAGCCAGGCGGCTCCGCCGAACGTAATGACCAGCCAGATGATGCAGCCCAGCGCGTAGGCCAACAGGATGCCGCAATGCGCCAACGCGTAGGGCAGGCTCTTCAGCAGCAGCCCGATCGCAGTGCCAAGCCCGTGGTCGCGCACCGCCAGCGGATAGGAATGCCGGACCGGCGCGAACGCCGGCGGTGGCGGCGTGGCGGGCGGGTTGGTCCAGACGCTGGGGTTGGGCGTGCCGTTGAATGGCTGGTCGCTCGACATCTGGTCCGACATTCCCCCAAACGGCGGCCCGGACGGCCGCATTCGTTGGTATCCAATCACGGTCCTGGCCGCTCCGCATCTTTTTATTCGCCCCCGTGCCGACTGATGTCTACGACCCCCTTTCCGCTGACCTCTCTCCCCGACTTCCTTCCGCTAACCGCTCTGTCCAAGCCGGTCCCGCTTACCCCTCCCCCCAACCCCCTCCCTCAAGGGGAGGGGGAGAATGTTGGAGAATGTTACGGGCCGTCGCGCGTCTGGTCACCGCGCGGCAACCTCCGCTAGAATTGATCCGGGTCGTGCCATCGCGCGGCCCGCGGAATCGAGCAATGCACAAACCTGTCCTGGCTGCCGCCGTGCTGCTGCTGTGCGGTTGCACCCTGGGTCCCGACTTCAAGCCGCCCGAAGCATCGGCGCCGGAAACCTGGACCAGCGCGTCAGCCAAGCCGGCCGCCAGCGTGCCGGTGGCAGCGCCGATGGACCCGAACTGGTGGAGCCTGCTCCACGACAATGAGCTGACCACGCTCGAGGAACACGTCGCCACGGAAAATCTGGATGTCCGGGTGGCCACGATCCGTCTGGCCGAGTCGCGCGCCCAGCTTGGGATCGTCGCGGCGGACGCGTATCCGAACCTCGAGGCGAACGCTTCCTATCAGCGCACGAAGGCGTCCAACAACGGTGAGTTCTCCGGGCTGACCGGGGGCGCCGCCAGCCCTTCCTCTGCCGCCAATGGTGCGGCGGGAAACACCACCGGCGGGTTGCGCGGCTCCCACTCGCCCGCCCTCGACATCTATCAGTACCGGTTCGAACTCGACCTGGGAGCTCGACCTGTGGGGCAGGGTGCGGCGCGCCGTCGAGGCGGCCGACGCCAGCGTGACCAGCAGCGCGGAGACGCGGCGCGACACGCTGTTGACCTCGCTCGCCGAGGTGGCGCGCGACTACCTGCAACTGCGCGGGACACAGGTGCGGCTGCAGATCGCGCGCGACAACCTGAAGAGTGCGCAGCAGAGCCAGGAGCTGAACTCGTGAGCGCGCCTTGGGCGGGGTGACGACCGATCTCGACGTCGCCAATGCCTCGGCGCAGGTGGCCACCTTCGCGGCGGAGATTCCGTCTCTGGAACAGCAGGAACGCCAGTTCATCAATGCGCTAAGTCTGCTGTTGGGCCAGCCGCCACAGGCGCTGAAGGACGAGTTGGCAACGGCGCAGCCGGTGCCGCCGGTGCCGCCGCGGATCCCGGTGGGGCTGCCCTCGGAATTGGCCCGCCGGCGTCCCGACATCCGCCAGGCCGAGGCACAACTGCACGCCGCGACAGCAACGATCGGCGTGGCGGAGGCGAATTTCTATCCGTCCTTCACGCTGGGCGGCAGCGTCGGCATTCAAGGATTGCAGTTGGCGCAACTGTTCGACCTGAGCTCGCTGATGTACGCGCTGGGTCCGTCGGTCAACATCCCGATCTTCGAGGGCGGGCGGCTGAAGTCGACGCTGGAACTGCGCCAGCAACAGCAGAAGGAAGCTGCTGTCGTATATGAGCGCACCGTGCTGAACGCCTGGCACGAGATCGACAACAGCCTGACCGCCTACCAGGCCGAGCAGCACCGGCGTGACCAGTTGGCCGAGGCGGTGGTGCAGAACGAGCGCGCAGTGTCATTGGCGCAAAGCCGTTACGAGCAAGGCGTTACGGACTTCCTTCAGGTGCTGGACGCGCAGCGCAGCCTGTTCGTCACGCAGCAGGCGCTGGCCGACAGCACGACGACGATCGATACGGATCTGGTGGCGATCTACAAGGCGCTGGGCGGCGGCTGGGAGATTGATTTCCCGGACCAGCAGACGGTCGCCGCGAAGTAGCGTGGAAAAGCCGAAGGTAGGGCGGAAATGCGGAGCGCCTTCCGCCCCTTGCGCCGCGTCTAAAGCTACCCAAGTGTGCAACGGCTGAGAGCGGCGGAAGGCGCTTGCCCCCGGAAAAACTCCGCGGGCAAGCTTTTCCACCCTACATTCGGCGTCCGGCTGCGTCCGCCAGCACTGTAGGCGCCCGCGGTCGGGCGGCGCGCGCGCGGACCCGTTCGCGATGGGCGGTATACAGGCCGCTGGCGATGATGATCGCGGCGCCCACCAGGGTCCATTCGTCGGGCAGGTTATCGAACACCAGCCAGCCGCTGATCGTCGCCCAGACCAGCTGGATGTAGGAGAATGGCGCCAGCACCGAAGCGGATGCCCAACGGTGCGCCAGGACGGTCAGCCATTGCCCGGCGGAGGACAACACACCCAGCGCCAGCGCGAGCAGCAGGTGCCGCAGGCTCGGCGTCACGAACACGAACGGCAGCAGCCCGGTCAGCACCACGGCGCCGACGCTGGCCGACCAGAACAGGGTGGTTGTCGACCGCTCGGTGGTCGACATCTTGCGCGTGATCACCATGGCCAGTGCCCAGCAGGCCGAGGAAGCGACGCCGAACAGCGCCGCGGGCTGGAACCCGCCAGTGCCCGGCCGCGCAACGATCACCACGCCGAGCATGCCCGCCGCGGTCGCCGCCCAGCGGCGCAGGCCGACGACCTCGCCCAGGATCGGGATCGACAGCACGGTGATCATCAGCGGCGAAATGAAGCCGATCGTGCTGGCCTGCGCGATCTGCATGCTGCTGATGCCGAAGACGAACAGCACGGCGGAGCCGACCACGCATAGCCCGCGCAGCAGTTGCAGCGCAGGACTGCGCGGCCACAACGCACGCACATTCGCCGAACGCGCCAGCCAGCCGACGAAGAGCACGAAGATCATGTAGCGGATCCATGCGATCTCGATCACCGGCAGGCTTTCGGTGAGGAACTTCGCCATCGTGTCGGAGACGGCGAACACCGTCGTCGCGATCAACGACAGCGCGATGCCGCGCAGCGGATTGTCGGCCCCCGGGCTGTTCGCCGAACTATATCCTTCGGGCATCAGCGGGCCTTTGCATCAGCCGACCTTTGTATCACGACGTGATCAGCCGGGTCAGCTCCGCGGGCGTGCTCAGCATCGGATAGTGGCCGGTGTCCAGCTCGAACCACCTGGCGCCCAGGCGGTCCGCGGTACGGCGCTGGTGCGCGACCGGCGGGTTGGCGCTCTGGCGGCACCAGATCACGCTGGCCGGCCAGGTTTCGTTCCAGAACCGTTCGAGCCGGACCGGGGCCTGCATGCAGGCGATCGGGTGCAGCGTGTAGCGTGCCAGCGCCCAGTCGCGCAGGGCGGGATCGAGGCCGGCGAACAGCCGCCCGGCAGCGTCGTCGCGCGAGGGGCCGACCGAAAGCTCGGTGCTGACCGGGGTGGGGCGGCGGGTGACGATGTCGCCGATCGTCTCGCCATCGAACAGGGCGAGCGCGTCGGCGAACACCACGCGCCCGACCCGCTCGCGCGCGAGTTCGGCGGCGCGGCACAGCACCATGCCGCCGCTGCTGGTGCCGACCAACACCACGTCGCGCAGATCCTCATGGAACAGCAGGCCGGCCAGTTCCTCTGCCTGGGTCTCGGTGGTGATGCCGGGGCGTAGCTGGTGTTGCCGTTCCGCGCAGCCGTCCAGGGTTGGCGCCAGCACCAGGTTTCCGGCGGCGCGCAGCGATGCGGCCACGTCCCGCCAGATCCAGCCGCCCTGATAGGCGCCGTGGATCAGCACATAGGTCGTCATGGGTTTCCTCCTGATTTTTCCGATGATTTTGCCGCGGCGGCCGCGCCCGGTGTACTGCCACCCGGGGCGATGCCCCCCGGTGCGATGCCCCCTGGTGCAACGCCAATATACGGCGGCGGTTCGCCGGCAAGGGCATAGGTCGGCGTTGCTGGTGTTACACCGACATCGGCCGCCTGCTTGGTCGGGTCGTCCGGCGCGCTGGTCGCGTTCTTGACTTCGGTCAGCCCGATCGGCGCCTTGAAGAACGCGTAGGTCGACACCTCGGACCCTTCAGTTCGTACCACCGCGGTGGGCAGTGACGAGACTTCGAGCCAGTCGCCGGAGACCAGGTTGAGCGGGCGCTTGTCCTTGAGATCTGGTACCTCCGACGACTTGGCGACATCGATATGTCCGTCGGCCCAGCGCCCGCAGGTTGGCGGTGACAGCAGGCCGCCGAAATAGAAACCATCGACCTCGACGAAGAAAACGAGCTGTTCGGCCTCGCCGTGGCCGGCTCTGGTCAGCGCCAGGTCGTAGCCTCCGGTATCGACGTGGTAGGTGAACGTGCCCTTGGGCGGAATGGTCGTCTTGGCAGTGGAGGCGACCCGTAGCGTTGCGCCGTCCTCGCGGTAGAAATACGTCGTGATCGGCGGGACCGCGCGTGGGTCGCCGCCGGTGTAATGCAATGTGATGTCGATCGAGCGCGGGATTTGCTCGATCACCGATGGATCGACCTTGCTGGTGTAAAGCCAACGAACCGGCTCGGTCACCTGGTCGCCCGGTCGGCAAACGACCGAGATCTGCGTGACCTTCGTCTCGCAGCCGGACAGCGTCACGGCCACCACCGCAGCCGCTGCGAGCGACTTTTTGGCGCGCATTCTCCACCCCGAAATATTGAACCGCCGCCGGCAGCGTGCAGGCCAAAGCCGCACGCAGACTACGCCAGCGATTGATTTGACGCGATGGGGTGTGTGGCTTTCGCGGTGCGGCAAACCGCGTCAGACTGGCGTTGCCCGATCGCCGCGCAAGATGTCCCGTTGGCGATGCTCCGATGGCTCAGCCGGCAAGAGAGGTCCGCATGATCCGCAAATTCACCACCGTCTATCCCGGCCATGTCGACCTGCCCGACCGCGGCCAGGACGCCACGCCGGCGAACGAGCGGCGCTATTCCAACGAGCACCTGGCGAGCGTGTTCGCCAAGTCCGAGGCGATCGCCCAACTGATGGACCGCACCGGCTGGGACACGCTTTGGCTGGCCGAGCACCACTTCCAGGTCGAAGGCTACGAGGTGATGCCGAACCTGCTGATGGCGGCGGTGCATCTGTGCCATCTGACCCGGGATCTGAAGATCGGCTGCGGGTTCAACATCGCGCCGATGTGGCACCCGCTTCGGCTGGCCGAGGATTTCGCCTGCGCCGACATCATGACCAAGGGCCGCACCGTGTTCGGCGTCGGCCGCGGCTACCACACCCGCGAGGTCGAAACGTTCGGCGCCCCGATGCTGGACCAGGAGGCCAATCGCGAGCTGTTCGAGGAGCAGGTCGAGATCATCTTCAAGGCGTTCGACAACGACAGCTTCTCGCATCGGGGAAAACACTACACGTTGCCGCCGGAGGTGCCGTATCGCGGCTACACGCTGAAGGAGCTGACGCTCGTGCCGCGGCCGATCCATCGTCCGGTGGAGACCTGGCAGCCGGTGGTCAGCGCCAGTGCCCGCGGGTTGGATTTCATGGTGAAGCACGGGATCAAGGGCGCCGTGGGCGGCGGTGCCGCGACGATGCAGCAGGGGCCGATCACCGCGTATCGCGACGCCGCCGCGCGAGCCGGGATCGATCTGAAGCCGGGCGAGAATTTGATGATCGGGATTTTCTTCCATCTTGCCGATTCCCGGGCCAAGGCGTTGCAGGCGGTCACCCCGCTGTACGAAGAACACGCCAAGATGTTCGCGCCGCTAGGGTTCCTGCCGGGGGTGACGAGGGAGCAGATCGCGGCGATCGGCCGGCGTGGCGGCTGGGCCGACGCGGGGGTCCCGACCGTTGAGCACTTCATGGAGATGGGGGCCTGGTTTGCCGGCACGCCGGAGGAGCTTGTGGCGTATCTGAAGGAGCTGGAGACGCGGTATCCGGGGATGGAGCACATCAATCTCAGCACGCCGATTGGTACGCCGCAGGCGATGATGCTGGACCAGTTCCAGTGGGTGTCCGAGGCGGTAATGCCGCATTTTCACTGACTGTTGCTACACCTCTCCCGCTCTTCGCGGGAGAGGTCGGCGAGCGGAGCGAGACGGGTGAGGGTGGTGCCGCGGCACGACCCTCACCCGCGTCGCAAACGCTCCGCGACCTCTCCCGCGAAGAGCGGGAGAGGTGTACCCAGGTCCTCAAAACAACGAATACCCACCATCGATCACGAACGTATCGCCCGTGTGATACCGCGACGCGGCGCTCATCAGGTACACCGCGATGCCACCGAAATCTGCCCCGGTGCCCCAGCGGCGCATCGGCACGCGCGGCAGCACCTTGTTGCGGAACCCGTCAGTGCCGACAGCATTCGCAGTCATATCGGTCTCGATCCATCCTGGCAGGATCGCGTGCGCCCGCACGCCGTGGCGGGCGAACTCCACCGCCATCGCGCGCACCATCGAAATCACCCCACCCTTGGTCGCGGCGTAATGTTCCGACCTCGGCGCTGCCTCGATCGAGGCGAGCGACGCGGTCCCCACCAGCACCCCACCGCCGCCTCGTGCCACCATGTGCCGCGCCGCCGCGCGGAACGTGTAGAACGCGCCTTGCAGATTGACGCGCAGCACGCGGTTCCATTCCTCGGTCGTCATGTCCAGGAACGACGCCACGCCGCGCCCGCTGACGCCCGCGTTGGCAAAGCACCCATCGACCCGTCCTAGCGCGCCGAGCGTTGCGGCGAACGCCTCGTCCACCGCCGCCTCGTCGCCCACGTCGCAGCGCAGCGCCAGCACGCGTCGGCCGTGGCCGCGCAACTGTTCCGCCGCCGCGTCGTTCTTCGCCGCGTTGGTGCCCCAGATCGCCACATCGGCTCCCGCCTGGGCCAGCGCCATCGCCATGCCCAGCCCGATACCGCTGTTGCCGCCGGTGACCAGCGCCACCTGGCCGGTCAGGTCGAAGGGTGCGTAGCTCATTGTGCCTACTCCGCCGCCACTGCAACAACCGGTGCGCGGGCGATGCGCAGCACCAGCAGCGAGGCCAACAGGCAGGCCAGCCCGCTGGTCAGGAACGCCAACAGGTAACTGCCGGTCAAGCCGCGCACCGCGCCGGCACCCACCGCGGCGACCGCCCCGCCGACCTGATGGCCCGCGTAAATCCAGGACATCATCACCGGCCCGTCCCTGCGGCCGAACACCGCGTTGGTCAGCGCGAAGGTTGGCGGCACCGTGGCGATCCAGTCCAGGCCGTAGAACAATGCGAAGGCCGACAGGCTGAGGGCGTCGAACGGGGTGAACGGCAATATCACCAGCGACAGGCCGCGCAGGCCGAAATACCAGAACAACAGCACCCGCGGATTGTATCGGTCGGTAAACCAGCCGGAGGCGGTGGCGCCCATCATGTTGAAGATGCCAAACGATGCCAGGAACGATGCGCCGGTCACCTCCGGGATGCCGTGGTCGACACAATAGGCGATCAGGTGGGTGCCGATCAGCCCGTTGGTGGACAGGCCGCAGATGCTGAAGCTCGCGGTCAGCAGCCAGAAGTCCGGCGACCCCAGACCGCGGCGCAGGCCCTGGATCGCCACGGTGAACGGATTGCGCGTGCTTGGCACAGCGACCGGTTGCTCGGTCGCGCCATATGGCAGCAGGCCGACATCGGATGGTCGTTCCGCCAGCAGCAACGCCACCACGGGGATCATCACGGCGACCGCCAGGGTGACGGTGATCGACACGCTGCGCCATCCATGGTGCTGCGCCAGCGCCGCCAGAACAGGCAGGAAGATCAACTGCCCGGTGGCGTTGGCCGCGGTCAGCAGCCCCATGACCAGCCCGCGCCGTGTCATGAACCAGCGATTCGCAACCGCCGCCGCCATTCCCACCGCGCCGGCCCCCGCGCCGACACCAATCATCAGCCCCCAGGTCACGTACAACTGCCACGGCGTGGTCATGAAGCAGGACGCCAGGCTGCCGGCGAGCAGCACCAACATCGCCAGCAGGATCGTGCGCTTCAGCCCGAAGCTCTCCATCAGCCCGGTCAGGAACGGGCCGGTCACGCCCATCAGCAGGATGTTCAGTGATACCGCGCCCGAGATGGTGCCGACGTTCCAGCCGAATGCCCGCTGCAGCGGAACGATCATCACGCCGGGCGCCGACCGCACGCCGACCACGGCAAGCGTCATGGTGAAGATCACCGTCAGCGTCACCCAGGCGTAGTGCACCCGGCCGGAGCAAAGTCTCGCGAGCGGGCTGGTCGTCATGGCACGGCGTTCCCCTTGATCGGGCAACTATAGAGGACCGGTGCCGGTTGCAAACCGAGACACTATGCAGCCGGGCCGTCCTGCACCCGCACATGGCTGATGCCCCATCCATCTTTCATTAACCACATACGCAGATACTCGGTTTCGCACCGCCAAAACGGCGCGTGCGGGCGGGCCAAAACGGCATGGGCGCGATTTTGTATGGCATCCGCCGCGTCGGCGTTCTGGCTGGCATGGTTTTGCTGGTCGGAACCGTCGGCGTGGCGCGGGCGCAGCCACTGTCCAGTTATCTCCCGGCCAGCGTGCCCGGCTATGCCACCATGCCGGGGGTCACTGTGCTGTCGCAGCCGCGGCCGGACTATCAGCCGCCGGGCATCCCGATCGACAGCTTCCTGGTCTCGCCGTCGATCGAAGAGGGACTTGGTTACGACAGCAACGTGCTGGGCGGACCGGGATCAGCGGGCAGTTTGACGCTGGGCACGCATCCCTCGGTCACCGCCCGCTCCGACTGGTCAAGCGACTCGCCGGTGGGGATCCTGGGCCTTGATGACACCCGCTATCTCGCCACGCCGAAACAGAGCCGCACTGACGCCACCGCGGCGTTCGGCGGCACCCTGGCGGTCGGGCGCGACGAACTGACCCTGGCCGCGGCGTATCTGGACCGCCATGAGGATCGCACCTCCCTCGATGCGCTGCCGTCGGACACGCCGGTGGCGTACACGGTGCTCGATGTGCGGGCCGGCTATACGCTGGTGCTGGATCGGCTCTCCTTGACGCCAAACATCGGGCTGTCGCGCTACCAGTACTCCGACACCACCATCATGGGCGTGCCGAGCAGCCAGAGCTATCGCGACCGCGATGTGCTGGCTGGCGGCGTGACCGCGCGCTACGAGATCATGCCGTTGCAGAACGTGTTGCTGGTGCTACGCGGTACCGGAACGAACTACCTCACGCCGCAAGCCGGCCAGCCGACGCGCAACTCCACTGGAGCCGTAGTGCTGGTCGGGCTGTCCGACGATCGCGACGCCCTGTGGCGCTATCGCCTGCTGGTGGGCTGGGAGGAACGGCAGTTTGCCGCCCGTGTCTATCACACGCACGGCGCGCCAGTGGCCGAGGCGGAGCTGATCTGGTCGCCGAGCGGCATGACGACCGTGACCGGCACGCTGACCCGCAGCATCGAGGATGCCGCGCAGGAAGGCGTGGCCGGCTACACCTACACCGCTGCTGCCCTGACGCTCGATCACGAGTATGCCCGCGACATCCTGTTGCAGGCCACCGGCGGCGTGCAGCAGGCGGACTTCCTGCAAGGCGGTGGCCGGCAGACCGCGCTGCTGTTTGGGCTTGGCGTGACCTGGCTGATCGACCGGCACATGCGCATTTCGGCGACCTACGGCTTCAACGATCAGCAGGGTGGCGGCGTCGGCACAGCGGGGCCGTTCAGCCGCAGCCTGGGTCTGTTGACGGTGCGGTACGGCTGGTGAGCGTGCGCCGGTTGGGTCTGGATTTCGCCGACCTCGATGCCGCGGCGGCGGCTGCGCTGATCGCGCAACAATCTGCTGGCGTACCGTTCCGCTATGTGGTCACGCCGAACGCGGATCACCTGGTGCGTCTGGCGCGGCAGCCCGAGCTCGCCGCGGCGTATGAGGGAGCGTGGCTGCGCCTGCTTGATTCGCGGGTGGTGGCGCGCGCGGCACGTCTGCTCGGGCTGGCGGCGCCGCTTGTCGCGCCGGGCAGTGACGTGACTGCGCTGCTGCTGGCGGCGTATCTGCGACCGGGTGAGCGCGTGACAATCATCGGGTTGCGGCCCGCGAGGTTGCGGGCGCTGGCGCGGCGTTACGCGTTGACCGACGTCGCACATCATGATCCGCCGATGGGCTTCGAGGGCGATGCCAGCGCGTTCCGGGCGGCGATCGAATTTGTCGTGGCGCATCCGGCACGAGTCACGTTCATTGCGGTCGGGTCGCCGCGTCAGGAATTGCTCGCGGCGGCGATCGTGGGCACCGGCCGGGCGCGCGGAATTGGGCTGTGTGTCGGCGCCAGCCTGGATTTTCTGAGCGGCGCGATACCTCGCGCACCGGTGTGGATGCGGTGTTCGGGGTTGGAGTGGCTGCATCGTTTGGCCGCCGATCCGCGCCGGTTGGCGTGGCGCTATCTGGTGGAGGACCCGGTGGTGTTTGCGCTGCTGTTCCGCGAGTGGCGCGGCTTGCCGACTGGATAGGGCCGGTGCGGCTTGTTTCCTGGGCGTCGCGCGGTGCTTGGCAACCGTGGCGTCGGATGGTCCGTAAGATAAGGATTCACCACAGAGGCACAGAGACACAGAGAAGAAGCGAATGCGCTTCGCGCGTAGCGCCATGGCCTTTCTCTGTGTCTCTGTGTCTCTGTGGTGAATCCTTGTCTTGCTAACGATCAAACGCCCACGACCCGTCATCCAAGCGCAAGCACCTCGCCACACCCGCCTTGACCTGAAGCGGCCACGGCACGACCCTGACCCGACAAAGCCAAGCGGGAGGACAACATGGCGGATGTGCGGATTCTGGCGACGGGGCTGGGGTTTCCGGAGGGTCCCGTGGCGTTTCCGGATGGCTCGGTGATCCTGACCGATATTCGCAACCAAAGGGTGAGCCGCGTCACCGCCGATGGCACGGTGTCGCTGTTCTCCGACACCGGGGGCGGGCCGAACGGGTTGGCACTGGGACCCGATGGCGCGCTGTATCTGTGCGACAATGGCGGCAGCGTCTATCTGCCGAACCACTCGATGGGGATCGGCCCGGCGCTGGACTACCACGGCGGCTCGATCCAGCGCATCGACCGCTACACCGGTGAGGCGACGAAGCTGTATACGCATTGCGATGGACATCGCCTGTCCGCGCCGAACGACCTGGTGTTCGACAAGCAGGGCGGGTTCTATTTCACCGACCTGGGCAAGCGCTATGCGCGGCATCGTGACCACGGCGGGGTGTATTACGCACAGCCGGACGGATCGAAGGTCAGTGAGATCGCCTATCCGGTACTCACCCCAAACGGCTGCGCGCTGTCACCGGATGAAACAGTGCTGTATGTTGCCGATACCGAACCGGCGCGGCTCTGGGCGTTCGATATCGAGGCGCCCGGCGTGCTGAAGAAGCACGGGTTCCCGTCGCCGCACGGTGGGCGGCTGGTGGCCGGCCTGGCGGGGTTCCAGCGCTTCGACAGCATCGCGGTGACCGCATCGGGCAATGTCTGCGTTGCGACGCTGACCACGGGGTTCATTACGGTGATAGCGCCGGGTGGGGACGTGGTGAAGCAGGTGAAGGTGCCGGATGTGTATCCAACCAACATCTGCTTCGGCGGCGCGGACTTGCGCACGGCTTACATTACGCTGTCGGATCAGGGCCAGCTTGGCGTGATGCAATGGGATGAACCGGGGTTGAAGCTGAACTACGCTGTTTGAAGAACGAGAGAAGATAGAGACAAGACTCCCCCTCCCCTTGAGGGAGGGGGTTGGGGGAGGGGTTATAGCGACACAGCCGGTGGTGGTGCTTACCCCTCCCCCCAACCTTGGTCCGCTTCGCGGCCCAAGCCCTCAAGGGGAGGGGGAGATTGTGGTACGACGAGAGGAACCGCAATGAAGCTCTACGAAGCGATCGCCGAATCCCTGGTGGCCGAAGGGGTCGATACACTGTTCGGCCTGATGGGCGACGGCAACATGTCGTTGTGGGGCGCCATGGGAGCGGCCGGCAAGATCAACATCATCTCCTCGCGCAACGAAGCGGCCGCGGTCGCGATGTCCGACGGCTATGCGAAGACCACCGGCAAGGTCGGCGTCTCCACCGTTACCTGCGGTCCCGGCCTGACCCAGGTCGGCACCTCGCTGCTGATCGCCGCGCGCGGCCGCGCGCCCATCGTGCTGATCATTGGCGAGATCCCGAAAGGCGCGAAGAACAGCCTGCAATCGATGGACCAGCGAAAGTTCGCGGAAGCTTGCGAGGCGCGCTTCCACACCGTCACCAGTGTCGACAATGCTGCCGACGAGATCGCCGAGGCGTTCTACGCCGCGCGCGTGCATCGCGGCCCGGTGGTGTTGAACCTGCCGCTCGATCTGCAGGAGGAAAGCTTCGACTGGGACTGGGAATATCGGCCCTCGTTCAGCGTGCTGCCGCCGCTGACCGAAGCACCCAGCGAGGCGGCGCTAACCCCGGTTGCGGACAAACTCGCCGCTGCCGAACGCCCGGTGATCATCGCCGGACGCGGCGCACGAGCAGCGAAGGCGGCCATCGTCAGCCTGGCGGAACGCAGCGGTGCGCTGTTGGCGACATCGTTGCAGGCGAAGGGCCTGTTCAGCGGCGAGGAGTACGATCTCGGCATCTCCGGCGCCTTCGCGTCCGGCCCCAGCGAGGAACTGCTGGCGCAGGCCGATTTCGTCCTCGCGGTGGGCGCCGAGCTTGGCTACTACACCGCCGAGGGCGGCCTGATGTTCCCGCAGGCCGAGGTTGCGCGCATCGACATCCGCCCATATCCCGAAACGATCGGTGTGCTGCCCGGGCTGTATGTCCGCGGCGATGCGATGCACGCGGTGACAGCGCTGAACGCGATGCTGGAAGCGCGGCAGGTGCGAAAGTCCGGGTTCCGCACCGCCGAAACGAAAGCCGTGCTGACCGCGCCTGCGCATCACTTCCCGGCGCCGAATGACGGGCTGGATCCGCGCGCGTTGGCGGTTGAACTGTCCAAGGCGCTGCCGAAGGATGGGCTGGTGACCTGCGGCGGTGGGCACTTCTTCTCTTTCCCGGCGATGTATACCGCCCTGCCGGCCGGGGCGGAGCTGCAATGGTCGTATCATTTCGGCGCCGTCGGGCAAGGGCTGCCGGTGGCGATCGGTGTCGGTGCCGGTAATCCAGGGCGCCCGCATGTGGCGATCGAAGGCGACGGCAGTCTGATGATGAACCTGCAGGAGCTGGACACCGTCGCCCGCTACAACATGCAACTCGTGCTGATCGTATGGAACGACGGCGGCTTCGGCGCCGAGGTGCACAAGCTGAAGGCGAAGGGTTTCGATCCCGCCCTGGCGCAATGGAGATCGCCTGATTTCGCGGCGATCGGCAAGTCGTTCGGCGGTGACGGTGTGCGATTGCAGAAGGAGTCTGATCTGGGCGCCGCGATCGCGCAAGGGATAAAGCAAGGCGGGCTCTATGTGATTGACGCGCGGGTCTCTCCAACTACGCTGAGCGATCCGTATGGCAAGGTGCATTACGGGCAGGAGAACCATGCGCCGCGCCTGACACCGCACGCGACGGTCGCCTGAGCATGCATTTTGAGGGCGAGTTCAGTATTCCCGGCACACCGGATGCGGTGATGCGCCGGTTCACCGATATCGAGCGCATGGCGCGCTGCATGCCAGGTGCGGTGATCGAGGGGCGGGCGGACGACGGCGGCTATCTCGGTGCGATGGTGGTGGCGTTCGGTCCGAAGAAGATCAATTTCCGCGGCCGGGTGACACATGAATTCGATACGGCGGCGCATACTGGCACGCTGACCGGGCGAGGTGCGGCGGATATGCGCGCCGCGCGCATCGGCGTGAAGATAAGCTATGTGCTGCGCGCGGACCCCGACGCTGCCGCCGCGACCAGCTTGGTCAAGCTGGTGTCCGACGCCGATCTGACCGGCGTGCTGGCGGATTTTGCCCGCACCGGCGGCATTCCCGTGGCGAATGCGCTGATGGCCGGATTCGCCAAACGGATGGCGGAAGAATTCGCCGACGAAACACCTGCGGCCGCCGCTGCCGCAACGGCCCCGACGACGTTGGCTGATGTGGTGCCGCTCGCCGCGCACGGGCTGGTGTGGGATATCGTCAAGGCCAAGCTGCTGCCGCTCGCACGCTGGCTTGGGCTGGCGGCGCGGCCACCGAAGATTGCCACGGAAGATTGAAGGAAAACGCGGATGACACTGACACAGAATGCTGACAGGCTGCTGACCGAGGCCACCGCGTCACACGCCATTCCGGGCGTGGTGGCGATGGCGACCACCGCGGACGAAACGATCTACCAGGGTGCGTTCGGCAAGGCGAGCCTGGCCGACGACGCGAAGATTGCACTGGACACGGTGTTCCACATCGCCTCGATGACCAAGGCCATTACCGGCGCCGGGGCGATGCAGCTTGTCGAGCAGGGGCGCGTCGGGCTGGACACGCCGGCCGGCGAGATCATCACCCAGCTCGGCGAACCGCAGGTGCTGGATGGGTTCGATACGACCAGCACACCGAAGTTGCGGCCGGCCCGCGGCACCATCACATTGCGCAACCTGCTGACGCACACGGCGGGCTATGCTTACGACGTGTGGAACCCGGAGCTGGCGCGCTTCTACAAGGTGACCGGCCTGCCGGCAGCGCGCACCGGCCGGCTGGAGGCGCTGAAGGCGCCGCTCGCGTCCGATCCCGGCACGCGATGGGAGTACGGCATCAACATCGATTGGGTCGGGCGCATCGTCGAGGAGCTTAGCGGCAAGAACCTCAATGACTATCTGCGCGCGAATGTGTTCGATCCGCTTGGGATGCGCGATTCCGGGTTTCTGCTGCGACCCGATCAGGAACCGCGGCGGGTGCCGACGCACGCGCGCGGCGCGGATGGCGGGTTGACGCCGCAACCGATCGATCCGCCGCGCGTGCCGGAGTTCTTCAATGGCGGCGGCGGGCTGTATTCCACCGCGCGCGACTACCTGGCGTTCGTGCGGGCGATCCTGAACGGTGGCGGTGGGATCCTGAAGCCGGAAACCGTTGCGCTGATGGGACAGAACCATATCGGCGCGCTGAATGTGCAGCCGATGCTCAGCCAGAACAAAGAATCGTCGTACGACGTCGATCTGTTTCCCGGCATGGCGGTGAAATGGGGGCTGACATTCCTGATCAACACGCAGGATGTGCCGGGACGGCGCAGCGCCGGCAGCCTGGCCTGGGCGGGGCTGCGCAACACCTATTACTGGATCGATCCGGCCAAGCGTGTGGGCGGCGTGTTCATGACCCAGGTACTGCCGTTCGCCGATCCGACCGTGCTGCGCGTCTTCGCCGACTTCGAGCGCGAAGTCTACGCTTCGTTGTGACCAGGAGCCGCCTGCAGAACGGGCGGCGGGCCTGGCGTTGTTCGCCATCGCCGGCACCGAGAAGGCATTGAGCTACGGTACGCATCCGTTCATCGCCGTGCTGCTGGGCACCATCGCCGGCGTCGGCGGCGGAACGATCCGCGACGTGCTGTTGGCGCAGGTGCCGGTCGTTCTGCGCGCCGACATCGACGCGACGGCGGCGATGGCCGGCGCACTGGTGCTGGTGAGCGGACGGGCGCTGCGCTGGCCGGTGCCCATCGCGGCCAGCCTCGGCGGGCTAGTTTGCTTCGGCCTGTGGATGGTCAGCGTCTGGCAGCATCGGTCGCTGCCGCACGCCGGGGCAACATAGCAGCGGACGAGATCGGGAAAAACGCAATGTCAACGGCATCTGACGACAAGGACGCGATCCGCGAGTTGCTGCATCGCTATTGCTTCACCATGGACCGGCATCTGTTTGCCGATCTGGGCGAACTGTTCGCACCGGACGGAGAATGGATCGCACCCTACGCGCGCGCCACCGGACCGTCGGCGATCGCTGCATTGATGCAACGTAATGTGCCGGTGACGCCGGGACGCATGCATTTCACCATGAACAGCGTCATCTCGCTGGATGGCGATCGGGCCGAGGCGGAATCCAACTACCTGGTGGTCTTGCAGAGCGGCGACGGACTGGTGCCCTCGATCTGCGGCATCTACGCCGATGTGCTGGCCCGCAAGCCGGGCGGCTGGCATTTCCGGCGCCGCGAGCTGATCCACCACATCAAGGGCGAGATGGGCCTGAATATCCGGGTCTGACCGACAGGGGGAAGCCATGCCCGACACGCGCGCGAAGACGCTGGTCGAGTACGAGCGCATCGACAGCATCGTAACGTTGACGCTCAACCGGCCTGAGAAACTGAACGCGTTCAGCGATGAGTTGGTCGGTGCCCTGGCCGACGCGCTGCGTCGTTTCGACATCGACGCCGAGGCACACGTTGCGATCATTTGCGGTCGCGGCCGGGCATTTTCGTCCGGGGCCGACGTGCAGCAGCGCCAGTTGCGCAAGCGCGAGGAGTTCGAGGCACTGGGCGGCCCGCAGGGCTGGGGCACCAACTCATTCGATCTGCTGACCCGCGCGGTGAACTGGAAGCCGGTGATCGCCGCGGCGCATGGCTACGTGATGGGGTTGGCGGTCGGCATCGTGTTCGACTGCGATCTGATCGTGGCCGAGGCGAACACGAAATTCCAGATCACCGAAACAGGCCGCGGGCTTGGCGGGGCGAAATACTGGGCGACGTTGGCGCATCGCGGCGGCGGTGCGTTCGCGAATGAGGTTGCATTGACCGGGCGGTTTTTCACGGCGGAAGAAGCGGCGGCACACAATCTGATCAATCGCGTGGCGCCGGAGGGGATGCATCTGCCGGTGGCAATGGAGCTGGCCCGCTCGGTCGCGGCCAATCCGCCGCTGAGTGTGCGGTCCACGGTGCGGGTGCGGCGGTGGCACATGGCGCAACACACACGCGAGGTGATCAACATGACCGCGGGCGAGCGGCTGTATTTGACCGAGGATTTCCACGAGGCGGCGCGTGCGTTCGCGGAAAAGCGCAAGCCAACGCCGTTCAGAGGGCGATGAAGCAACCACACGCCGGGCGGAAAAGCCATGCCCCCGGGCTTGACCCGGGGGGAAGCGTATTCCGCCCCTTCCGCCCCTCCGGCTCCGCACGCCACGCGCCGAGAAGCGGACACTTGTGCGCCGCAGCATTACCCAATGGCAACGCAGCGGCAATAAGGGCAAACTGCGCCGCAAACGCCAAACAGGGGAAACGGGATGGACCTGGGTCTACGGGGCAAGGCGGCGTTGGTTACCGGCGCCAGTCGCGGACTGGGTGAGGCGATCGCCCTGGAACTCGCCAGCGAAGGCGTGCAGGTTTGCCTTGCCGCGCGCGACGCGGCGAAGCTTGCCGAAGTAGGCGCCGCGATTGCCGCACGCGCGCAGGCGCGCTGCGTGACCTTCGCCGGCGATCTGCGCCACGCCGAAACGATGCAGGCGGCCGTGGCGCATGCCGTGGCTGCATTTGGCCGACTGGACATCCTGGTGAACAATGCCGGCGCCACCAAGCGGGGCGACTTCTTCGCGCTGACCGAGGACGATTGGCAGGACGGCTACGCGCTGAAGTTCCACGGCTATGTGCGCGCGACGCGGGCGGCCTGGCCGCATCTGAAAGCGGTTGGCGGCACGGTGATCAACATCGTCGGCATCGGCGCGCGGGCGGGAACCGACGAGTTCACCATCGGCGGCTCGGTCAATGCCGCGATCCTGAACTTCACCAAGGCGATGGCGCACCTTGGCATGCGCGAGGGCGTGCGGGTGAACGCGATCAACCCTGGTCATATCGAGACCGAACGGCTCACGCGCAACGTGGCGCGCCTGGCGCAGACGCGCGGCATCACGTCCGATGATGCCCGCGCCAGCCTGCTTGCCGCCTGTGGCACGCTGCGCTTCGGGCGGCCGGACGAGATTGCTTCAGCGGTGGCCTACCTGGCCTCGGACAAGGCGTCCTTCGTGCAAGGGGCGCTGATCGATATCGACCGCGGCGAAAACCGGGCGCTATGACGCCGGGAATACAACGGAAAGGGAACCATATGGCAACCGATCTCACGACCTCCGACGCCACCGGTAGATTGGCGCGATATGTGCTGGGCACCAAGCTGAAGGACATGCCGATCGAGGTGCGCGTGGAGGCGCGGCGCGCCTTCCTGAACATCCTGGGCTGCATGCTGGGCGGCGCGCGACACGAGACGGTGAATGCGGTGGACGCGGCGTTCGGCCCGTTTGCCGGAGCGCCGGAGGCGACACTGATCGGGCGCGGCGGCAAGGCTGACCCCCTGCATGCGGCGCTGATCAATTGCCTGGCGTCCAGCGTGCATTCGTTCGATGACACGCATGCGTTGGCGATCGTGCACCCCAGCGGGCCGGTCGCCGCCGCGATGCTGGCGGTGGCGGAAAAGAATCCGGTCAGCGGTGGGAATTTCCTGGCGGCTTTCGCGCTTGGGATCGAAACGGTCTGCCGCGTCAGCATGGCATTGTCGGTTGCCCCGGCGCGCAGCACCATCGCCTGGTCGCAGACCGGCATCGCCGGTGGGCTGGGCGCGGCGGTTGCAGTAGCGAAACTTTTGGCGTTGGACGAGGACGGGATGCGCCGGGCCATCGGCATCGCTGCCTCGCAGGCCGCCGGCATGCGGGTGATGCACGGCACGATGACCACCGCGCTGATGCCGGCACAGGCAGCGCGAACCGGGTTGGCCGCGGCGCTGCTGGCGGCGCAAGGCCTCACCGCGTCGCTGATCGCGCTGGAAGGGCGCTACGGGTATCTGAGCGTGTTCGCCGACGAACCGGATGTGGATCATCTGCTGGGCGATTTCGGCGAGCGCTTCGAGGTGCTGCGCAACACCTACAAGCCATATCCGTGCGGGATCGTGATCCATCCGATCCTGGAAGCCTGTTTGCAACTAAAGCGCGAGCACACGCTGGATCACCGGGAGATCGAGCGTGTCGCCGTCAAGGCCTCGCCCTCGGCGATGGCGCTGACCGATCGGCGTAATGCGATGGATGAGTTCCAGACGCATGTCAGCCTGTACCACTGGGTGGCGGTGGCGTTCATTCGTGGCACCGCGCGGACCACGGACATGCTGACGGAGGTGGCGCTCGACCCGGTGATCGTTGGGTTTCAGGATCGGATAACCGCGGTGCGCGACGATGCGATCACGCCGGACGCCGCGGAGGTCACGGTGTCGCTGCGCGATGGCCAAAAGCTGACTGCGCGGATAGAGCATTGCATCGGCAGCGAGTCTCGGCCGATGACCGATGAGCAGTTGGAAGAGAAGTTCCTCGATCTGGCGGAGATCAGCATTGGCGTGGAACGCGGTCGGAAGCTCATCGCGGCGTGTCGGGCGATCGAAACCGCGCCGGACGTCGGGGTGATCGCGCGGGATGCGGCGTAGCCCATTGCGACGCCGTCATCGGAGCAAACGCCTGCCGCGTCATTCCGGAACGTTCTTTTCAATCGAGATCGTTTTGGCGGAATCCTGCTTCGCCTTCTCCAGACGCGCCTCACGCAGTTCTTGCAAAACCTGCTTGTTGTCCGGATCGAGCTGAGCCGCGTGGTCATAGTCCTGGATTGCCAGATCATACTCGCCGTGATTCAGGTAGGCGTTGCCCCGACTAATGATGGCACTCGTCAAATGCGGGTCGATCCGGATGGCCTGAGTGTCGTCCTGTATTGCTCGCTCGTAGTCGCCTTTCTGACTATAGATATTCGCCCGATGTTCATAAGCTGCGGCGAATGTCGGATTAAGGCGTATGGCGCGATCGTAGTCCTGTGTTGCTTTATCATAATCACTTGTACGCATGTAAGCGGTACCACGTGCATCAAAGGCGCTTGCGGATTTCTGGGTCAATTGAATTGCCCGATCAAGGTCCTGGATCGCGGCGTCGTAGTCTTGCTGGGATAGATGGACAACGCCGCGACGGTACAGCGCCTCGGCATTCTTCGGGTCAAATTGCACGGCGTTATCAAGGTCTTGGAGAGCCAAGTCGTAGTGTGCCTGGCCCAAGTAAAGTCCACCGCGCGCGGTATACGCTGCGCCGTCGTGCGGTCGAAGCAGTATCGCCTGGCTGAAATCCTCGATCGCTTTGTCGGTCTCGCCCGATCGCACGTAAGCATTGCCGCGCTTCATGTACAGATCAGCGCGCCGTGGTTCCAGCAGAATGACCTGATCATAGTCGCTGATTGCTTTCGTGTAATCCTGCAGGCACACAAACGCGTCGCCGCGGCCATCAAGCGCATCGGCGCTCTTTGGGGTCAGCCGGATCGCCCGATCGTAGTCCGAAACGGCTACCTCACACTTGCCCTTGTGCCGGTTCGCGTCTCCCAGGGATCTCAGGGCGACGGCGTCGCGCGGGTCGATCCGGATCACTTCGCCATAGTCATGAATCGCCTCGTCGTACTTGCCATCGGCATAGTATAAACCGGCGCGCATCTTCAGTGCCTCGACGAGATCCGCGACCGGAGGATTGCTTGAACTCGATAACGGTGGTGCAAGCCTCGATGGTCTGGTCGCGCTGTGTCGCCCCGCTATGATCACCACGCGCGCAGGCCTCTTGCGCCGCATGGTAAAGCGCGGCGGCCTGATCGGCCTCGGATGGTACGGGTTTTGCTGGCGCGCAAGCCGCGATAGCGGCGACGCCCGCAACCGCGAACGCCCTGGATATCCAGGTAGCGAAACCTTCCGCCCAGGTGCGATTGCCGTGCAGCGGCATCAGGACGCGCTGCCCAGGCGCGCCAGGGCCACTGCCTCCGAGAGGAAGTCGCGAGTTGCCCCGGACGGCATTGGTCGGCCAAGCAAGAAACCTTGGATCTCGGCGCACCCCATGGACCGAAGCCACTGCAACTGCGCGTAAGTCTCCACACCCTCGGCGACCACCTTCAACCGCAGGCTGCGTCCTAATGCCAGAATTGCCTGAACGATTGCCTGCGAGCCAGCATCGTCGGATAAGGTCCGCACAAACGACCGGTCTATTTTCAAACAATCGAAGGGAAAACGTCGCAGATAGCTCAGGCTGGAATAGCCTGTACCAAAGTCGTCAAGAGCCATTCGCACGCCCTGATCTTTCAGACCCGACACGGCGGCAAGCGCATGGTCGCTATTGTCAATAAGGACGCCCTCGGTGACCTCCAAGGTCAGGCGGTCACCAGGCAGTCCGGTCTTGGCCAGGACCGATGCGACGCGCCCGGAGAGATCCGGTTCCAGGAATTGTTTCGGTGAAAGATTGACTGCCACGCGGAGCGATCCGGGCCACCGCATCGCCTCGGCGCACGCGGTCTCCATGACCCAGTGCCCCAGTTCCACGATCAGGCCGGACTCCTCGGCGACGGAAATGAAATCGGCGGGAGAGATGTCGCCCTGCGTTGGATGGGCCCATCGCGCCAGGGCTTCGAAGCCGGTGACCTCGAGTGTCGCACTGTCAAAGATTGGTTGATAAAACACCACCAGTTGGTGAAGTGCGAGTGCGCTTCGCAAGCCCTGCTCCAGAACGCGCCGTTCGGCGATCCTGATCGCCATTGCCGGCTCATACAGGCGAAATGTGCCGCGGCCCTCCTTTGCGCGGTACAGGGCGGTGTCGGCGTTGGTCAGCAATTCGTCGACCGTTGAACCATCGGCGGGGCAAAGCGCAATGCCGACACATGCGGTCAGCAGAACCTCCTGGCCGTCGACCGGATAGGGCTCGGACAGCGCATTCAGCAGTCGGCGTGCCAGCTCTTCAGGCAATGCGGGGCCGTCGACGGCGCACTGCAGGATGCAAAACTCGTCGCCGCCAAATCGGGCGACGACGTCGTTATCGCGCAGGAGACCGCGCAACCGGTCCACGACCTGAAGCAGCACGCGATCCCCGAAGACATGGCCGTGCAGGTCATTGACGTATTTGAATCGATCCAGATCAATCCAATGTACCGCGCAACCTTCGCCATTCAGGTCGGACCGACCGATGGCCTCCGCCAACCGGTCCAGGAACAGCCGACGGTTCGGCAATCCGGTCAGGCTGTCGTGCAGCGCGAGATGGGTAATTTGTGCTTCCGCATTCTTTCGTTCGGTAATGTCGATATAGGTGCGAACCGCCCCTCCATCGCCGAGAGCATGGGTGCGGACCTCCAGGACCGTGCCGTCCAGGCGCGTTTGCTCGCGAGCACCGTCCGTAGCTGTTTCGTCGGGATCGGTCTCGTCGGAGCCACCAGAAGCGGCAGGTTGTTCCTGCAAAGCATCGACGTTTCCGACCGGAATTTCCTGATCGGCAATGTCAGATGATGCGGGGTCAGATAATGCCGGTTGGGCGGACACCGGGCCCATCGGGATGCTAAGGAGTTCGCTTGCCCGGCGATTGATGACGGAAACACGGCCTTGGGGATCAACCATCACGATGCCCTGGCTGACCGCATCCATCGTGTCCTGCAGGACGTTTCGTGAGATGAGAAGGTGCCGTGTATTGCCGAGCAGAAGGCAGCCTGTGATCAAAATCAGCAGGGTCAGGCAGACACCGAAGATCTCGTACTGCCGCGCATAAAGCAGGTAGGGCGCGAAGACCTCCCTGGAATTCAGGCCAACCGCGACAATGGACGCATAGTCACCCAGGCGGCGGAATGAAATGATCTGCTGCGTTCCATCAACCGGGTTCACCCACGTCACTGTGCCCCTATCCGCCTTGGCGGCCGCGGCCAGCAACGTCGAATGGGCGAGGTCCAGGCCGATACCCTTGGTAGAGTTTGAATCGGCACCAGTGGCGAGCGCTCGGACCACGCCATCGGTGCCAATCAGCATCAGCGCGCCGTGTCCGATGTCCAGCGTTTGATGGAGACGGGTAAGCCAGGTGGGGTCGACCGACGCTGCCATTACGCCCATGAACCAGCCGTCGGCCGCAATCAGCTCGCGCGTGAAGAGCACCGACCAACGGCCGGACGCGCGTCCCAGGATCGGCCGGCTGATGAACAGTTGGTCGGGAACATGACCGACATGCGCCTTGTAGAATTCCTGGTCCGAGAAATCGACCGGCGCCGTGACCGGGCCCAGGCTGCTGGCAGTCAGCACGCCGTTCTGGTCGATCAGCGCCAGCTCCAACGCGATCCCGCGCAGGCGATTGACGCGACTGCCCCAGGCACTGATGTCGAAGTGTTTCGGATCGGTGCCGTATACCGCTCGGACAAATCGTAACGCATCGTCAACGCCTGCGATGGTCTGACCGATACTCTCGGCCGCGGCCTGGGCGAGATTACCGCTGTCGCGCGCCGCCTGTGCCTCGATCTCCTGTCGCTGCTGCGCCAGGTGCAGCCAAATACCACACCACACCACCGCAATCATTCCGGCGGTCAGCAGCAACTCGACGATCGCACCGCGGGTCAACAACCAACGAAACGCGCCAATCCGGCGACGCCGACCAGCGATCGGCAGCGGCGACCGAGGCGGCGGACCGAAAGGCCCAGCTATCGGCTTCACCTCGACGCTGTCCGGTTGCGCGAACGCCATGCGGGCCCGGCCAGGTCAGCCACTGAAGAGCATCGGTTGGGCCTCTGCGACAGCACGGGCCGCAAGCCCGCGCTTGTTGACACACAACGCATGACCGGAAGTATGCCCGCTATGGTGGGGATGATAAACATTCTTGCGGCTGCCGCTGGATGCCTCGGGGGTTGATCGTCGCGGGGCACTTCCCGTCGCATTGGCGTGACGGGCAGTGGACAAGGCCTGGCGCCGCGTCGGTGCCCGTGGAGGACGGCAGTGGGCACCGCACCAAGAAAGTGCGACGCAGGCCGTCACGGTCGGTGCTCCAGCCCAAGCGTGTCAGCACCGGCCGAGCATGTCAGCACTGGTCCCAATCTCGTGTAACGCTCTCCAATTTTGGTTCGACGAGATGCCCCTCCCCGATGTCCTTGTCCAGAGGCTTCATTCCGGGTGTTGGCGGGGCGCGACATTGGACGCCAGCGTTCGCGTCAAGGCGCCGCGAGCGCTTTGCCTTCCGGTCAATGGCTTGAGCCTGGCGTCGAGCGCGGCGGACGTTGGGCGTGTTGGCGAGGTGGATGGCTCACGGATATTTGAACTGGACCTGCTCGCGCACACGCGCCGGTCGGGCCGCCGGGAGGAGGTAATACCGGCGGCAGAAGGTATTGACGTACGCTGCCCCCCGTCGTGCCGGCGAAGCATGCCCTGGCGGAGGCGGCCGGCCGGTATCCGACTTGTCCTCGTCGCAGCAAAGAAAGAAAGTCGTGGATACCGGCCTTCGCCGGCATGACGGGGCTAGCGGCCCGTGCGTCCGTGTTTAGGGCCGTTGGCATGAATTGATCGATGTCGGACCAACGGCGCATCCACCCGGCCCCGTGTATCATGTTGGCACAGGAACGAGACCGCGCGAACCGGATTGCGTCGTGCCCTGCGAAGGCGGAATGAATTCCGCCCTACGTTCGCGCGCGGCCCACGGAAATCAATCGGGGATCATCCGCAAATCACGGCGTGTGCGCCTCGATCCGGCCGGCCTTGATCGCTTCGACGAACAGTCGCCAGTCGCGCTCGGTTTGCGCGGTGTAGGAAGCGGCGAAATCCGCGATCGCCGCGTCGAACACCCCGCCGGATCCCATGTAACCGGAAATGCGCGCGGCATCGCCTGATCGCGCGTGCGCCCGCGCCAGCGTCGCACCGCACAGCGTCGCATGATACGCCAGCCCCGCTTCGGAGAGATCGGCCGAGATCATCGCCAGCCGCCCATCGCGGAACCGGCGCACGTAGCAGCGCTGGTCGTCTCCCGGATCCATCGTCCAGCCGAGGAACAGGTCAGGCGTGGTCTGCATGATGCGCTGGCCGACCACCACCCGCTGGCCCTGGTTGGCGTAGATGCTCGGCCCGGCATACGGCGCCAGCACCGATTCCCGCGCCTCCTTGATCTGCAGCAGCAGCGTCGCGTCGTCCGGCGTTGCCAGCAGCGCGATGGCGCAGAACGTGCCCACGCTGCCGACGCCCACCACCTTGAACGCTACATCGACCAGTCGGTAGCGATCGACCAGCAGGCGACGTTCCTCCGGCAGGGTGATCTTGTAGGATTCGAAGGCGGAGCGCGCCGCCATTTCATGCGAGTCGTCGCCCTGCTGCGTCAGCGGGAACACCAGTGGTGGGCGTTCGCGAATGCGCCAGGCGCCGCGGCGCTTCTCGATCAGCTTGGGATAGCCGTGCCGACCGGCATCGGTGATCGCCGCCAGGCGGCGCTGCTCGCGATCGCGCAGCTTCTCGTCGGGCAGGCCGGCGATCACCTGCTCGACATCGACGCGCGTCCGCCAGGCGACCAGCGGCTCCAGCGGCACCAACTCGTTCATATTCAGCCGATAGGCCTGCACCGCCGTGCGCGCCAAATGGCGACACGCCTTCGAGGTCATGCCGCGCGCCCGGCTGGCGAGTGCGAAGGACGTGGCCAGTCGTTTCAAATCCCACTCGAACGGCGCGGGCAGCGTCTCGTCGAAATCATTGACGTCGAACACCGCGGTGCCCTCGGGCGAGGCGAAGACACCAAAATTGTTGAGATGGCAGTCGCCGCAGGACTGCACCCACAGTCCGCCGGCCGGCGTCGTCGCCAGGTCGGCGGCCATGATCGCCGCGGTGCCACGCAGGAAGGCCAATGGCGACGCTCGCATCCGGTCGTAGCGGATCGGCAGCAGTTGTGAGATGCGATGCCGGTCGGTCTCGATGATGCGCCTGACCGGATCCGCGCGGTCGGCTGGTGGCGTCCAGGTTGCGTGCAGGCTGCGCGGCACCAGCTTGCGCAGGTTCTGCCCGGCGCTGCGCCGCTCCGCGATCGGCAGCGGCGTGCTCGGCTGCACGTGCTCTAGCGGCATACCAGCCATTCCCCGTGAACGGGGCGGATCACATCGCAAGCGGCCGGCGCGCGCAAGCGGTGCACGGCGGGATTTGATGGCGAAAGCCAATTCGACGATCGAATGTCGCGGATATGTCACCGCGGTGTCATCCAGCTTTGGGGGCACAGCGAGGAAGCCAGATCCACCGGGTGGGCTGCGATGACATCACCATCAAACGGTGGGACCATCAAACGGTGGGACCATCAAACGGTGGGCATCCGCATCAGCAACCGGCGGTCGAGGGGAACCGGCCGAGTTCGTCCTCGGAGGCAGCGTCAGGCACCGACGCACGGGCGTGCTCCTGCACGCGGCGACAGGTCATGTCGAACTCGGCGGCGTTCAGCGTTCGCGCCACTTCGTTGAACGCATGGCGCCGCTCGTCCGGCGTGCCCAGGTTGTCGAGTGCGATCATGGAGGCCCGGGCGTCGCGCGGCAACGCCATGAAGAACCGCAGGGCCAGCGCTGCAACCTGGCCGGACGAACGCCCTTCGCGCGTAGCCTCCAAGGCTGCACTCTCCGCAATGTCGTCCGACACGTAGGCCGAAACTGTCCTGCCCGCCATCTGCCTGCTCCTGAAACTGGAGATACGATGGTAACTGTGGCGTCCGGTGACGATTTGTGCCGTCCAACGCGACGCTGGCCCATCTTGGACCTGTGGTAGCACGAAGTGCCTCCCTTCAACCGAACACCCCAGGCCAGTGCTGGCGCACGGCCCACAGAATGCCGGCGGCGATGGCGCCGGCGATCAAATCGTCAGCCATGATCCCCGCCGCGCCGTCCTGCCGGTCGGCCCATCCCACCGGACCCGGCTTGACGATGTCGAACAGCCTGAACAACGCGAACGCGGCCGCCAGACCAACGATGGTCGGGCGGGCGAGGCCAAGCAGTGCCACAAACTGGCCGGCGATTTCGTCGATGACCACCCAGCCGGGATCGCCATCGATCCGCGCGGCGCGGATCGCCCAGAGACCCAGCAGGCTGACCAGCAGCACGGCGACCGCCAGCACGCCGGGCGGAGCGAGCAGCAGGGGAACCCCTAGCAACAGCCCAAGCAGCGCGCCGGCGGTCCCCGGGGCAAACGGCAGGAACCCGCTGCCAAATCCGCCGGCCACGAGCCGCGCGAGCGTCACCCAACCTGCTCCAGGAACGTTCCGATGGCATGCAGCACCGGCGGCTCGGCCAGCGACGGCGCATGGCCGACACAAGGCAACGAAACGACCGCCATATCGGGACGCGCTGCGCGCATCGCCGCGACCGTCGGCGGCAGCAGGATGTCGCTGATCTCGCCCCAGACAAGTTGCAGCGGCAGGTGCGCCAGCGCGCCGAACAGCGGCCACAGTGGCGGCGTGGGATCGCGCAGCAGCCGAGCGATCGCGGTGTCCCAGTGCGGATGAAACCGGCCGTCGCCGCCTTGGACGTAAGTCAGCGCCGCCATCCGGCGCCAGGCCGCATCGGTGTCCAGTGACAGGTGCGGCAATATCGCGCGCAGGTGCGCGGCGCTGGCGTCCAGATCGGGCAGCGCCGGATCATCGGCGACGAAGCGCCGCACGAACTCGCCGCCCGCGGTCCCGATCTCCGGTCCGATATCATTCAGCACCACGCCGCGCAGCAGCGTCGGGCGGGCCGCCCCCAGGCCCATGCCGAGCAGCCCGCCGAAGCTGGTGCCAATCACGATCACCTGGTGCAGATGCAGCGCGGCGCACAGGTCCAGCAGATCGCGCAGGCAGGCTTCGGGCGCATAGCGCGCGACCTTGGCGCTGCGGCCGGATGCGCCGCGCCCGGCATAGTCCGGCGCCACCACGCGCCGGCCGGCGCCAAGAGCGCGGGCGAGCACCACGAAATCCTCGCCGGTGCGCACCAGGCCGGGCAGGCACAGCAGCGGCGTATGCGCGTCGCCGGCGTCCCACTCATGCACCGCGAGCGACAGCCCGTCCCATGCGGAAATATGATGGATGACCGTGCCCTTGGCGCGAGGAACTACCGCGTCCATTGGGCGAGCAAGGTCGGCGTCGCCTCGCCGCGGCGGGCGCGGTAGATCACCACGTTCTCCAGCACGCGCTGCACGTAGTCGCGGGTTTCGGCGAACGGGATCAGTTCGATCCAATCGACCATGTCGATGGAGCCCGCTGGCATGCCGACCGAGCCCGCCGGCGGCTCTACGCGCGGATCGCCATTCTCAGACAGCCACTGATCGACCCTGCCCGGCCCGGCGTTGTAGGCGGCCAGCGCCAACGGCAGGGCGCCGCGGTAATGATCCAGCAGCTCGCGCAGATAGGCGGTGCCGAGCCGCATGTTCTGCTGCGGGTCGAAAACCAGTGCGACCGGCGTCACGCTGGTGCCGATCTCGTGCGCCACGGTGGCGGCGGTGCCCGGCATGAGTTGCATCAGCCCGCGCGCGCCGGCCGGACTGACGGTCGCGCTGTCGAAGCTGCTCTCCTGGCGGATCAGCCCCAGCACGATGGCGGGGTCGACGACGTCCTGCGGGGGATTGACCGGGACCGGCCAACCGGTCTGCGGCAGCATCGCTCCGTCGCGGCCCATGCGCCTGGCGATCGCCACTGCGATCTGCGGCTGGCCGAGATACTGGCTGAGCAGCGCGGTCAGGGCGCGATCGGGCAGGTCCGGCGCCAGCTCATCCATGCGCAGCAGGAACGCCTCGGCGCGCCGCGGCTCGCCCCAGGCGACCAGCAGCGCGCCGGCGCGGACGACCTCGCGTTGGGTCAGGCCGAAGGCCTGGTCGCGCGTGCCTTCCGGGTCATGCAGCGCGTTGACGCGTGCGGCGAGGGCTGTGGCGTCCTCGCCGAGCGCCAGCGTGGCAAGCTGGCCGTAGAAGGTGGTGGTCCAGGCGGCGGCCTTGGCCCAGTCCGCGTTGGCACCATCCGCTTTGGCGCCATTGGCGTTGGCACCATTGGCGTTGGCGCCGGCGGCGTTGGCGCCAGTGGCTTTGGCACCAGTGGCGGCGCGGGGGTTCTGGGCGACCGCGGCGCGGCCCAGCCAATACCAGGCGCGACCCTGGGTGATCGCCGCGGGCGAGGCAGCGCCCAGCGCCTGAAAGTGGCGCGTCGCAGCTTCCGGCTGATGCAGCATCCGCAGAGCGATGAAGCCCGCGAGGAAGTCGGCATCCAGTGCCTGGCGGGGCGAGATCGGGCCAGGATCGTCGACCAGCGCGTAGGCGCCGGCGGGATTGCCGTCGTGCAACAGGCGGCGAGCCAGCCGTTCGCGCTCGGCCCAGAAGGCGGCACGCTCGGCTGGCGTGGCTTCCTGTTGCGCCGCGGTGCCACGCGTGCGCCACAGCGCGACGGCGTCCGGAATGCGGTCGGTGCGGCGCAGCCAGCCTGCCTGGGCCAGCATCAATCCGGGATCACCAGCCAGTGCGGGCGGCACCGCGGCAAGTTGCGCGGCGGCGGTGGGGTCGTCGCGCTGCAACGCCAGGCGCGCGGTGGCCAGCGCGCGGTGTGGCGGATCGAGCAGCGTGATCTGATGCGCCGCGGCGGCCGGGTCGCTCCGGACCAGTATCTGGAAGCGGTCCCATTGATCGGCCGGCGTCATACTTGGTTGCCAGCGCTGCGGGAAGCCGGCCGGATCGGGGAAGCCGGCGACCCAGGCGCGGCGAGCCTCGGCGGCGGCTTCCGCGTTGCGGCCGGCGTTGGCCAGAGCGCCGGCGCAGCGCAGCCTTGTGGCGGGTAGCAGCGCGGTGGGTATGGTGCCGGGTGTAGTGATACTGCCGGTGGTCTGGCCGGCAACCGTGCCCTGGTCACACTGGGCCAGCACCGCGGCGTCGTCCGGATCGGCGGCGATTGCATCCTGCCGACGCCGCTCCAGCAGCGCCTGCGCCGGCCAGTCGGGACTGGTGGCAACGAACGCCGCGATCTCCTGTGCGGTCGCTGCGCCGGGGGACAGCAGGCGGTAGTAGGTCACCACCTTGCGCGCCACCGGATCGGCGTATTGCGCGGCGGCCGCGTCTGCGTCCGCCCAGCGATCGGCGTGAACCGCGGGCATCGGGTTGGGCGGCGGCTCGGCCGCGCTGGCGGCGGCGGGCAGCAGCAGGGACAGAACCAGGGCCAGCCGAATCGTCGGAGCCATGCCAGGGTTCTAGCACAGGCGGGACGGTGTCACTCTTCACAGCGGTGCGGCGGGCCTCGGCACGACCCAGCCTGGCACGACACAGCCTTGCGATGCATCTGCCGCGCGCCTAGCCTATTCGGATTCCCCTGGGAGGGTGCCATGTTCAAAGGTTCGCTCGTCGCCCTGATCACGCCGATGCGGGAAGACGGATCGGTGGACGAAAATGCCTACGCCTCGTTCGTGGATTGGCAAATCCGGGAGGGCACGCACGGCGTGGTTCCGGTCGGCACCACTGGCGAGAGCCCGACCCTGAGCCATGCCGAGCACAAGCGCGTGGTGGAGATCGCCGTCGGCGTGGCCAAGGGCCGCGTGCCGGTGATCGCCGGCGCCGGTTCGAACAGCACCGAGGAGGCGATCAGCCTGGCCAAGCACGCCAAGGAGGCGGGGGCGGACGGGATCCTGGTGGTGACGCCGTACTACAACAAGCCGACGCAGGAGGGCATGTTCCTGCACTTCACCGCGATCGCCGACGCGGCGGATATTCCAATGATCATCTACAACATTCCGCCGCGCAGCGTGGTGGACATGACCGTCGAGACGATGGCGCGGCTGGCCCGGCACAAGAACATCGTCGGCGTGAAGGACGCGACGATGAGCCTGACGCGCCCGCTGCACACGCGGCGTGCCTGTGGGCCGGATTTCTGCCAGTTGTCCGGCGAGGATCACACGGCGCTGGCATTCAACACCGCCGGCGGCGTGGGCTGCATCAGCGTGACGGCGAACGTGGCGCCGCGGTTGCTCAGCCAGATGCAGACGGCCTGGATGGAGGGCCGTGTCGAGGAGGCAATGACCCTGCAGCATCGCATGGTGCCGCTGCACGACGCGCTGTTCGCCGAAACCAGCCCCGGGCCGGTGAAGTATGCGGCGAGCCTGCTGGGCAAGACCACGGAGCGTTGCCGCCTGCCGCTGGCGCCGCTGATGGAGCCGACGCGCGCCAAGGTGCGGGCCGCGATGACGGAAGTCGGGTTGTTGAATTGATCCATCCACTGCGGCGGTACCGTTCCCTGATCCGGCCTATCGGGTGCCGCCGCTTCGAGTAGTGGCGGCCGAGAAACCACGACCAACCAACAACCTTCCTCGTCTGCCTACCTTGCACCATGGCGTTTGCGTGAGCATCGACGTTGGAACATCCCGCACTCAGCCACATCGAAAGCATCCTCTCCGACGCCTACCGTAAGGAGATCGACCAAGAGGAGAACGTTTGGCGATCTCTCCCCTTTTTTCGCCGCCACGCTCGCTTTGGAGCTCGCGGCGCTGTTTCAGCTCATCACGCGACTGCCGCCCCTGGAAACCAAAGCTGGGTGGGCCTCGCTCGCTTTGCTGACGCTGGCCGGATTGTTGATGTTCGCGGCGCTTATGCCTGGTTGCCACCTGCGTTGCGCCGGCACGATTTCGTTACATATTGCGGGAGCCGCTGTTGCTACGATATGCGGACGACCTGATCCGGGCGGAGCAGGCGCCTGAGAATCAAGGTCGCGATGATCCAGTGGACGCGATGGCGACACTGCAACGGGAGCTTGCCCGCCAATTTGCAGAGGCGACCGACCATAACCGGCAGATCAACAAACGACGGGGATGGCTCAGAGAGATCGCCGGACTAGCGGTTGTCGGTTCTGTCCTGAGTATCCTGCTTCTGGTGGTTGTTGCCTTCGCTTACTATATTCCCAGAGCGTCCGACACAGGAGATGGGCATGGACCAGCCCGCGCCGCCGCATCGACCCGCGGATCCCCAGACCGAGCGCCAGAGCCCGCCGGTGCAGGCCACGGCGAGACCGCGCATTCCACCGGCCCCGCCGATGCAGATCATCACTAGGGGGTGGTGGCCTCGTGCGGACGAAGAGGCGACTGTCGACGAACTCGAAATTGCCGACAGGTCGCTTGCCGGCGTTGATGTGGATTGGACCTATGACGATCCGCACCAAGTGCGCCTGTCAGGGCGGGACCGCTACTGGCCCGTGGTTTGCCAGATAGAAACATCGGAGCTGCAGAAAGACGGCCTGCCACCGCTGTCCGTGCAAGACTGCAAGTCGCTGGTCGGCAGGAATCTCGCAGCTTTCCGCCGGATCTTCGCCGCAAAATACAAGCGCGGCGCGTTCTCGGAGCCTACGGGACCATCAGGCCGACCATACAGGCTCGTCCAACTGACGCGCGACGACATCACGGCGAGCGGCGAGGAAATCCACTACGAGACCCCAGTTGCAGGCCATTTCCGATCCAGGTGACCTACCGCCGGCATAGCAGCCGCGGTCGCCCCCCTGATCCACCGCGGAAGCTCCTGTCCCCGGGCGATACAATCGACGCCGACATCGCGCCGCTCGGCGTGATCAGCGATGCTATCTCGCCCAAGCGGCAGGGACCGCGACAAGCGCCAGCAAGCCAGGAACCGACGGAAGCACATGGCAGAAACCAAAGCGAAAAAGGGCCTGATCTCGCACGGCATCGTGTCGCAGAACCGCAAGGCGCGGTACGACTACACGATCAAGGATACGATCGAGGCCGGGCTGGTGCTGAAGGGCGCCGAGGTGAAGTCGTTGCGCAACGGCCGCGCGACGCTGACCGAGGCGTGGGCCGGCGAACGCGAGGGCGAACTGTTCCTGTTCAATGCCTATATCCCGGAATACCAGGGTGGCGTGCTGTCGCGGTTTGAGCCTCGTGCACCGCGAAAACTGCTGCTGAAGCGCAAGGAGATCCGCACGCTGGCCGGCGCCGTGGCGCGCGAGGGCGTGACGCTGGTGCCGTTGCAGATCCACTTCAATGATCGCGGCCGGGCCAAGGTGCTGCTGGGCATCGGTGAGGGCCGCAAGAAGGCCGACAAGCGGGCAGCCGTCGCCACGCGCGACTGGCAGCGCGACAGAGCGAGGTTGCTGCGCGCACGCGGGTAAGATATTAATGATGCCAATGCGATCCGGCGTGCGACGGCGCACGTGACGTTACGAACAGGAGAATATTGCTCATGGCTATGGATGATTGCGGCCGGCGTGCCGTTCGCGCCGGCAGGCTTTGTGCCGGAGGCCTGATCGTGGCGGGGGCGCTTGGCTTCGCCGCCCTCGCTGCCGCCCTCGCTGCTGGGGCGTTCGATGGAACCTATGTCGGTCAGGCGGCTTTGATGTCGGGCAACAACGGTTCCATCTGCAAGACCTTCTCCGCGTCGATGACCGTGACAAACGATCATCTCAGCTACGTGCATGGCGGGGGCTACGCGGTGTTCAACACCGATGTGGGGGCGGATGGCTCGTTCAGCGGGTCAGCACCGCTGAAGGGCACCAGGTTCGTGGAAATGCTGAAAGGCAAGGTGACCGGCGGCACCATCGACGCGGACGTGGGTAATCCGAATTGTTCATTCCATCTGTTGCTGAAGAAGTCGTCGTAATCCGCTATCGGTCGGGCATCGTGCGGCGATGACCTGGCGCCACCGGAAGCGCGCCACGGTACGGCTGATGCCGACGCGGTCCTGACACCAACCAAAACGGCACCAACCAAAACGGACGGAGTCCAGGACCCCCGCCTGAACCTGCCGTTGGGCTTGACCCAGTGGGCGGGATCCTGCCCCTCCGTCGTTCATCCGTCAATTGACACCAATCAATGCGCGGGCCGCGTTGGGTCGTTCCAATGCGCGCACGCCACACCGCGGCCACATCGCGGGTTGAGCGTGTTATACCAGCGGCCGGCGAGACGATGCGGGCATTGCCGAAGAGTCAAACGTTTCGGCGCCTGGGATTAGGCGAAGCGAATGGAGCGGGCGATGAAGCTGCGGGATCTTCTGGTCGTGGTGGATGGATCGGCACGCAACGAGGCAATGCTGGGCGTGGCGATTGCCCTCGCGCGGCGCCACGACGCGCACCTGACGGCGTTTTGTCCGTTGGAGGTGCTGATGCCGCTCAATCTTGCTTTCGCACTGGGCGGTTATCCCATGCTCACGTCGCTGCGGGGCGCGGCCAGCCAGCTTGAGGCCGAGGCGCTGGCGACGGCGGGCGGGCTCGAGACGAAATTCCGCGACCTGCTTCAGCGCAACAAGGTCCGGGGCGATTGGCAGGTGGGCCGAGGCGTGGCTGGCGAGGCAGCTGCGCGTCGGGCGCGCTCGGTGGATCTGGTGGTGCTCGGCCAGGTCGATCCCGACGCCAAGCTGCCCCCGGCGGCACGCCACCTGATCGAAGACGTGCTGATGAACTCCGGGCGTCCGCTGCTGCTGGTGCCGTTCGCCGGCCGGTTCGACAGGTTCGGCACCAACGTGCTGATCGGTTGGAATGGGTCGCGGGAGGCAGCGCGTGCGATGCACGACTCGCTGCCGTTGATCGAGCCCGCCGCAACGGTGACGCTGCTGACCGTGGAGCGCGGCAAGCCAGGGGAGGAGACCGGGGAGGTGCCGGGCGCGGATGCGGCGGCGCATCTGGCGCGGCATGGGCTGACCGCGACGGCGGCGCGGACGGCGACCGATGGCAGCATCAGCGATGCGGACGCGCTGCTGAGCTATGCCTCCGACATTGGGGCGGATCTGATGGTGGTTGGCGGATATGGCCGTTCGCGGGCGCGCGAGTTGATATTGGGCGGGGTCAGCCGCGAACTGTTGCAACACATGACGGTGCCGCTGCTGATGGCGCACTGACGGCCCGCGGTTGCTCCCGCCGGACATGGCGTGAATTAACCGGTCGAATTGCTCAAGCGGAATTCATTTGATGGCGCCGCCACGGCACTGGACCGATCCCGGATTTATTGTCAGAATTGTGACAATTCGGGGCAAAGTTCAGCGGCGAACAATGGCATATGAATATCCAACGCCGGCAGGCGTGCTTCGCCTGTTCAGGGTGCAGCGACACTGGGCGGTTCAGTTCAAGGGCCTCCGGTCCGGTGACTGGCACTCGCCCGACGCTGCGGCGGTCGCGGTTGCCCGCCATCGATCGGGACTGGCGGAGTGGGACCGCCAGCGGTCCGACGTGTCCGACGATCTGCTGGATTGGCGACCGTTGGGAGAGTCGCTGTAACAACAGGCGATTACCGGCAAGTTCTCAGTCCTAGTCGACATATGTCACGAAGCCTTTGGCGGCACGAAAATCCTGGCGCCCCGAAGAACGGGGTTGTGCATCGATGACCTCGGTGCTGGGGTGCGTGCCTGCGTCATTGCCCATGCCGTCCATCGTGCGGCCCGGCCTGGGCCAGGTGGGGAGGGGATCATGCCGACCATCACGTCCGTCGCCAGTCAGTTCTTCGAAGCTTGTGAAACGGGGAAGGGCTGGGCGGTTTGCCGGGCGTATTGCACGCCGGATGCGAGCTTCTCGGCGCAGTCCGAGCCGCTGACCGACGTCCGGACACTCCAGGCATATGCCGATTGGATGCAGGGGCTGCTCACGTTCATGCCCGACGGGCGCTATACGGTGAAATCGTTCGCAACCGACGCCGACCGAAACAGCGTGTGTGCGTATGGCGTTTTCTCCGCTACGCACACCGGCCAAGGCGGTCCCTGCCCACCGACGGGCAAGAGCACGACGACGGACTATGTCTACGTGATGGAGTTCGCCGGCGACAAGATCCGGCACATGACGAAAATCTGGAACGCCGGGTGGGCGATGAAGGAACTCGGCTGGGCCTGACAGGCGGGACTGGGCGCGGCTGCCGGCGGGGATTCGAATGCCTGAGAACGGACTGGTCACGCTGCAAAGTTCGCACGATTTCGCGACGACGCTGCAGCGGCTGCTGGCGGTGCTGGCCGCCAAGGGCATCACGGTGTTCGCCCGTATCGATCATGCGGCCGGCGCGGCGAGTGTGGGCCTCGACCTGCCGCCCACGACGCTGGTCGTGTTCGGCAATCCCGTCGCGGGAACGCCGCTGATGCAGGCGGCGCAGACAGCGGGCATCGATCTGCCGTTGAAGGCGCTGGTCTGGCAGGACGCGCGCGGTACCGTCAATCTTTCCTATAACGATCCGACCTGGATCGCGGCGCGGCACGCGCTGGGTGGCGCTGTCGATCAAGCCGTCGCCGCGTTGGCGGCGGGGCTTGACACGCTCGCGCGGCACGCGACCGGTCCGTGACGCCGGGACCGCACCACCGCGGCCAGATCAGCGCGATCGATCGAGGAAGCCGCATGCGCTGCGCTTTTCCGCCCTGCGCGGCGGCGGCCTCGTGCGTTTTGCCGAGGCGTCGGATCGTTCTGACATGAACTGGAGAATTGAATGAAGACGCACGCGCGGGTGGTGATCGTCGGCGGCGGCATCATGGGCGTCGGTCTGCTGTATCACCTTGCGCTGGAAGGCTGGCGCGACGTTGTGCTGGTCGAGAAGGGCGAGCTGACCTCGGGATCGACCTGGCATGCAGCTGGCCAGTGCCCGCATTTCATCAGCTCGCTCAACGCGGCGAAGCTGCATGTGTATGGCACGCAGCTCTATCCGAAGCTCGAGGCGCTGACTGGCCACGCGGTAAGCTGGCACGGCTGTGGCGGCCTGCGGCTGGCGTGCAGCGACGAAGAGCTGCATTGGTTCAAGCAGGTGCACGGCGTCTCGAAGCTGGCCGGCTACGAGGCGCACATCATCGGTCCCGACGAGATCTCGCGGCACCACCCGTTCATCGATACCAAGGGCGTCAAGGCGGCGTTCCTGACCGTGACCGACGGGCATGTCGCGCCGGCCGATGCCACCATGGCGATGGCGGCCGGGGCGCGCGCGCTGGGCGTCGAGATCCATCGCCGCACCCGGGTGACCGGCATCAGCCTGCTGGAGACCGGCGAATGGCTGGTCAGCACCGACCAGGGCGACATTCGTTGCGAGCACGTGGTGAACGCCGCCGGCTCCTATTGCGACGTGGTCGCCGGCTGGACCGGGCACCGCGCGCCGATCGCCAACATGCTGCACCACTACGTGATTACCGAACCGGTGCCGCAACTGATCGGCCGCGCGCGCGAGTTGCCGATCGTGCGCGATCCGTGGGCGCACTGCTATTTTCGCCAGGAGACCGGTGGGATTCTGCTCGGCCCTACGAGACCTCGGGCGCGCATCCGTGTTGGGACGGCGCGCCGGCGTGGGATTTCGAGAGCGAACTGGTGGCGCCTGAGCTCGATCGCCTCACGCCTTTCCTGGAACGTGCTGCCGAGCGTTTTCCGCTGTTTGCCGAGGTAGGGCTGAAGCGCGTCATCTCCGGTGCCATCCCGCATACGCCGGACGGCGCCCCGCTGTCCGGCCCGGCGCATGGCGCGCGGAATTACTGGATGCATTGCGGCGCCGCGCTGGGCATCTGCCAGGCCGCCGGCGCCGGAAAATATCTCGCGCAATGGATGGTGCACGGCCAGGCCGAGATCAGCACGCGCGAGTTCGATCCGCGGCGTTTCGGCTCGTGGGAGACCCAGGAGTATCGCGCGCGAGGTCGGCGTCGCCGACTACCAGCACATGTATTACTGCTACAAGCCCGCCGAGCAGCACGCGGTTGGCCGCGGGCTGCGCAAGTCGTCACTGTACGACGTGCTAAGCGCTCGCGGGGCACAATTCAGCCAGGTGTTCGGCTGGGAGCGGGCGCGCTGGTATGATCGTTCCGGAGCTGGCGAAATCTTCTCGTTCAAGCGGTCCAACTGGTGGGACGCGGTGCGCGACGAGTGCCTGGCGGTGCGCCAGCGCGTCGGCCTGATGGATCTGTCGACCTTCGCCAAGTTCGATGTCGTGGGGCCGGACGCCTTCGCTTTCCTGCAGCGGATCTGCGCCAACGATGTGCCTGCCGCCGATGGCCGCATCATACTGGGGCACCTGCTCAACGAAAACGGCTTCATCCTGAGTGAGATCACTGTGACGCGGCTTGCGGCCGACCGCTTCTATGTCGTTTCGGCGGCGGTGGCGCAGCTGCACGACCTGGATCAACTCCGCTGGCGGATTGCCGACGGCGAACGTGTCAGCGTGAGCGACGTCACGGATGATTTCGGCGTTCTGGTGCTTGCGGGTCCTCGCGCGCGCGAAGTGCTGGCCGCGTGCACGGAGGCCGATCTCGGCAACGCAATGTTCCGCTGGCTGATCGGCAAGGAGATCGCGGTCGCGGGCGTGCCACGGGTACGCGCGCTGCGCGTCAATTATGTCGGCGAGCTTGGCTGGGAGCTGCATATACCGATGGCGGAGATGCCGACCGTGTTTGACGCGCTGATGCGGGCCGGTGATCCGCATGGCATCGCGCTGTTCGGGACCTATGCGATGAACAGCCTGCGGATGGAGAAGGCGTATCGTGCCTGGGGTGAGGAGCTGACCAACGAGGTCACGCTGATCGCAGCGGACATGGAACGGTTCGTCGCTTCGGGCAAGGACTTCATCGGCAAGGCGGCGACGCTGCGCGCCAGGCAGGAAGGGCCGCCGATCAAGCTGGTGTGTCTGGCGGTGGAAAGCGTCGACAACGACTGCTACGGTAACGAACCGATCTATTGCAACGACCGGCTGGTTGGCGTCACGACGGGTGGCGCTTACGGCCATGCGGTGGGGATGTCGCTGGCGTTCGGCTATGTCGAGCCGGACCTCGCGCGCGCTGATGAGCGGTTTGAGGTCCTGATGATGGGGCGGCGCTGCACAGCGCGCGTGCTGCCGCGGCCGGCCTGGGATCCCGACAATGTCCGAGTTAAGGCGTAAGGGTGCGGGTTTGGTCTGCGCGCAAGGCACCTTAGTACTGGCGGCCGAAAGTATTGACGTACGCTGCCGTCGTCGTGGCCGGCGCCCGGGTCAGGCGCCCGAGGACAGGCGGAGTTTGCCGCCGGGCGCTTGACCCGGTGGGCCGGCCATCCGTGATTTTGCTCGTTGCACGAAGGCAAGTCGTGGATGCCGGCATGCGCCGGCATGACGTATTGGGCCGGCATGACGGGGGGTGGAGGTATCGCTACTTGCGCCCGCGCAGGAAAGCCTGCCGATCGGCCTCGGTGCCGATATGCGTGGCCAGAAGCTGCCAGAATTCGTCGGCTGACGCGGCGGTACCCGACGCGCGCTTTATCAGGATCCTGGCGATCGGGCCGACATGGCGAACCAACTCCTGCTCCGCGCGGCGCATCTCCTCTGCTCCGACAACCGCTCGCCCGACCGTGGACGCTCCCACCTGGCTGGCCAGGATGTCATTGCGGAACTGTGTGCGTTGCTCGGGACGCTCGATCCGCTGCCCGAGTGTCTCGCACAGCTCATCGAGCGAACCGGCCCGCCGCGCCGCGCTTTGCACCAGATGGCGCGCGATCGGACCGACGTGCTGCGCCAGTTTCCGTTCGATCGTGCTGAGGGTCGCCTCGTCGAAGCTCGGGGCAGGCGCCGGCATCCGAGGCTGCACCACCGTCCGGTCGTCGGTTGCGGGTTGCGGACCTGGTGCCAGCTCTCGCAGCGCCAGAGCCATGTCCGGCGCCGACGCGAAGCGATCCGCCGGCGATCTGGCTAGCGCGCGCTCGATCACCGCGGCCAGCGAAGCCGGCACGCCGGCAATCTTGGCGCGAATATCAGGTAGCGGCCCGGTGAGCAGCCTATGCGTGATCTCGGCGATGTTGCGTCCGGGAAACGGGCGCTCGCCGCTCAGCATTTCGTACAGCACGACGCCGGTGGAAAACAGATCGCTGCGCGCGTCGACCGTCTCGCCGCGAATTTGCTCGGGCGACATGTAGCTGGGCGTGCCGATCACCGAGCCGGTCTGGGTCAGCTCGACATTGTCGAACCGCGCGATGCCGAAATCCGTCATCTTCACGTGTCCGTTCGCCAGCAGAAGGATGTTCGCTGGCTTGACGTCGCGATGCACGATCCCCAGGCCGTGCGCACAGGCCAGCGCATCCAGCACCTGGCCGGTGATCGCCACCGCCTCCGGCGCGGCGAACCGACCGGATGCGGCGAGCGCCTGCGCAAGATTGCCGGCCTCGACATATTCCATTGCCAGGAAGGGATTTCCCTCATGCACCGCGAAATCGTAGATGGCAACGATGTTCGGGTGCGTGCAGCGCCCCGCAGTGCGCGCCTCGCGCTGGAAGCGCGCCACATAGTCGGCTTTGTCGTCCCCGCCCAGCAGGTCGGCGCGGATCAGCTTGATCGCAACCTTGCGGTCGATGACCGGATCGTGCGCCGCGTAGATCATCCCCATGGCACCGCCGCCGATCAGCCGCTCAACCCGGTATCGGCCGATTTCCTTTGGCAATGAAGACCGGTCGGGAATCTCAGCTCTCCAGCAGCTTCATCGCATTGGCCAGGCTGCGGCGCATGCGATTGAACGATTCGGCGAGCGAGGCGATCTCGTCGCGCCCGCGCACCTCGACCTCGGGTGCCGCCATGTTGCCCAGGCTGATCTCGCTGGCGACCGCGGAGATCTTCCGGATCGGTTGCACAATGACGAAATGCAGCAGCAGGTTCAGCAGCGCGATCATCACGATGAACACGACGGCCAGGCCGCCGAGATACACCTTGAACGCCTCGCTGGCGCGATCCAGCGCGACGCGCATCGGCACCGAGACGATCTGCGCGCCGATCACGTCGCCGAGCTTCCAGCCGAACCCATTGGCCGAGCCATACAGGTCGATCATCGAGGACGGCGCCGCGGCGGGCGTCGAATGACAGGTCAGGCAGTCCTTGTCGGTGATGCGGATCGGCTGGGAGATCGACAGGATCGGACCGGCCGGCGCATCGCGCGTGCTGGTGAATTCGGTCAGTGACGGCTGGCGGTTGAACTCGGCGATGATGCTGCTCTCCCAATCGGTGGCGCGATCGGCCGGATTGGTCGGGTTCAGCGCCGCCTCCTTGTAGGTGTAGTCCGGGAACTGCTTTTCCATCGTGTGCAGGTTGGTCTGCGCCGCCCAGGACGGCACGGTATGCGGCAGGAACCTGACCTTGATCTGGTCGGCCAGCAGCGGCTCGATCTCCTTGGCGGTGTAATTGCGGATGGCCGAGGCCTGCGCCATCATGATGGCGGCCTCCTGCAACACCTCGCGGCGGGCGTTCTCGTGCACGATGCGCCAGGACATCCCCGCTGCGAGCGCGAGGCCGACGAGGAAGGCCACCAGCATCGCCAGGTTGAATTTGGCCTTGAGACCCATCCGGCTTCTCCTTTGCCGCGCCGCCCGATTACTTGCTGGCGGCCAGCTTGCTTGCCTGTTCGGTCGTCAGCCGCCCCGTCATGGTGGCGCCAAGCTCGTGCTGGTAGCGGCGGATGGCGGCGCGCGTGTCGGGGCCGAACACCCCGTCCACCTTCCCGTCGTAGTAGCCGAGCTGCGTCAGGACGGTCTGAATACGCCGCCGGTCGGCCTCGGTCATGTTTTCCTCGGCGGGCATCGACAGCGGCGCCGGCGTCGGGGCTGCCGCTTGTGCCGGGGCCGGCGGGTTTGCCGTGGCCACTGGTGGGCTTTCGGCGGGCTTGCTTGCCGAGGGTGGGGGTGGGGCCGGGGGTGATGGGGGCGCACCGACGAGATAGGCCTGCACAGCCGGTGAATGCAGTGCGGCGATCGTCACCGGCTTGGCGGCGCGGAGTTGCTGCTGCACCGCGGTGAGCAACGGTGCGATTTGCACCGCGGTTCCCTTCAGGTTGGCGGCGAGCGAGGTCGCCAGCGGTGTTGGCGCCTCCGGCGGTGGTGCCTGGCTGGCGGCGATGACGCCCAGGCCCTCCGGCAGGCTGCCTTGTACCATGGTATCGAGCCCCATGTTGGCATTTGCCGGCGTGGGGTTGGCAGGCGTGCCGGCCGGCACGACATCGAGCGCCAGCACCGCTGGCCGGCCGCCACCCCGCGTCAACAGGTCGAGCAGCGATTTCGCCAGCACACCCTGGGTCAGCACGTCGGCCGGCCGCGTGATGTTGGCCGATATCGGCAGCAGGAACGGCCGGTCATTGAACGCGATGGCATAGGAGCAGACATAGACAAATGCCGACGCGGCCGGATCGCCGGCGAGTTGGCGGGCCGCCTCGGCGATTGCCGCGTCGATGCCGCCGGCGGTCACGTCCTCGCGTTCGACAACATCGAAGCCGGCGCCGCGCAGTGCGGCCGCGACGGTGTGTGCGGAGAGCAGACAGGCGGGGAGTCCGGGCAGAGTGGCGTAGGTGCCGTTGCCGATCACCAGCGCCTGTCGCGCCGGGGCGGCTTGAGCCGGGGCCAGCGCGGCCGACGCCGACGCGCTGATCGCCGCTGCCACGACGATGACTGCTGCCCGCGCGGAAATCATGGTTTTGTCGCTCTCTGTCCGGTGCCAGCGCCGTCGGTGGCCACTCCGGTGCTTTTGTTAGCAGCACGGCGACTTGGCAGCCAATAGGGTCGATTTGATCGCAAACCGTGCCGGCGTCCGGCTGGCGGCGTGGTGTAACGCGCGGCCCTCATGGGATACCCATATGCGGACCAGGCCGCGTCATCGCGGCCACGAAGGCGAGGGCGCATGACCGACGACGACGATATCTCCATGGACGGCATCTCTATGGACGGGGCGATCAAGACCAAGCTGATCGAGGCGAAGCAAGGCTGGGCGCGCGACGGCCGGCTGCTGACCGGCACCACCGCCGACCCGGCGCGAGACCGGCTGCCACCCGGGCAACAGCTGGTGCGCGACTGGCCGGTGCTCGATCTCGGCGTGGAGCCGGATGTCACGCCGGAGAAATTCAAGCTCGATCTTGACGGCCTGGTGGAGAACAAGCTGCACCTGACGCTGGACGACTTCCTGGCGCTGCCGCAGACCGACAGTGTCTCCGACATGCACTGCGTCACCCAGTGGTCGCGCTACGACAACCGCTGGCAGGGCGTGGCGGCGCGCGCGTTGCTGGAACTGGCGCGGCCGAAGCCGGAGGCACGGCACGTGGTGTTCCACTCTCACGACGGCTACACGACGAATGTGCGGCTGGATCAGTTCGACCAGCCGGACGTGTTCCTGGTGCATCTGTGGGAGGGCAAGCCGATCACCCGCCAGCACGGCGGGCCGGTGCGGGTGCTGATCCCGCGGCTGTATTTGTGGAAGTCGGCGAAATGGGTGCGCCGGATCGAGCTGACCGCGCAGGACCGCCCGGGATTCTGGGAGGTGCGCGGCTATCACAACAACGCCGATCCGTGGCAGGAGGAGCGCTACGGGTGAATGGTGCCCCGCTTGTTGCGTTAGGCGGCCGGCGGGCTGGCGGCAACGGGAGGGATGGCGGCAATGGCGGCGAATGACGAAACCCTGGCCTGGGCGTTCGAGTTTCCGGCGATCGAGGGCGGCACATTGGCGCTGGGCGCGTTCAAGGGCCGCGTGCTGCTGGTGGCCAACACCGCCAGCTTCTGTGGCTACACGTATCAATACGAGGGGCTGGAGAAGCTGCACACGGCGATGGCTGCGCAGGGGCTGACGGTGGTCGGCGTGCCGAGCCGGGACTTCAATCAGGAAAGCCCCGACGACGCGACGGTGAAGACGTTCTGCGAGACGCGGTTCGGCGTTGATTTCCCGCTGACCGGCATTTCACACGTGCGCGGGGCGCAGGCGGCGCCGTTCTATGCCTGGGTGCGCGAGGTCCGGCGCTGGGAGCCGAGCTGGAATTTCAACAAGGTGCTGATCGGCCGCGACGGCCGGATCGCCGGAACCTTCGGCTCCGGCGATGAACCCCAGGGCGGGAAGCTGGGTCCGGCCATCACGACGGCGTTGCAGGCGGCGTAGCCGTTATACTAGTGCAGCAATTCCATGAAACCGCTGCTGTCATCGGGTTCCGTCAATCGGTCGGCGAGCCGGTCTCGGATAGGTCGTGATCGGGGTCGTTGTTTGGAAACGCTGTACTAGGTTGCATCGTTTGCGGGCGTTCGGATTCGGTTGGGTGAGTGAAATATATTAACTATCATTTGCTGGCGCGTCGCGCTATACTGGCCGGTCCAATTTGCCCCGAAGGAAACCACGCCTGTGTCCAATCCGTACTTCCGCAGCCGTCTGTTGGCGGCATCGCGAAGGAAGAATTTTAACGCAGATGAAGAAGGCGATGCACGCAAAACACGCCGATGGCGACAGCCTGAATGAGCCTTCGGGGACACGATCAGCTTCGCGTTCACCGTGCACAATGCGCTTCGCGCCAGCGTACACAACTCGAAATCAAACGCGTACCCCACGGCCCGGCGAACCACGCCAACTCATCGGCGTGTTTTGCGTGCATCGTCTGCTTCATCTGCGCTAAATTCTTTCTTGCTTCGCGGCGCCACAGGGTTTGCATCGGGGATCGCGGACCGGACGCTGTTGCCGCTACCCCCCATCCGCGGCCCGGAGCGGTTTAATCCCGCCGCCTGTGTTAGATATAATACTGGACTTATTTTCCTATTCATGCTACGCGAGCCGGTTGAACTTTCAACCCCAGGAGTCCGCGCCCGTGTCCATTGCCGACCCCGATCCCATTCCAGCACCGGCCAACCCGCCCTACGTCATCCCGCCGCAGGACTTGCGTGACATGGTGCTGACGCTGCTGCGCCCGCCGGCCGACGCGCCCGAGACCGCCTGGCTGGAGGTGGTGCAGGGCGGCCTCGACAGGCTCGAGGCGCTCGACCCGCGCGATGCGCTGCAGACGATGCTGGCGGTGACGGTGATCGCCACCCAGGCAGGCGCGGTCGACGCCTGCCGGCTGGCGTTCGCGCCGGACGCCTCGGCGGTGCAGGCGCTGCGCCAGCGGGCGAGCGCTGCCGCGCTGCTGCGCGTGATGGCCGCGGCGCTGCGGTCGTTGAAGCAGCTTCGGTTGCAGCCGGCGGCGCCGGCGCGCGACTGGGGCGACGCGGCCGCGGTGCTGGCGGGGGTGATGCGGGAGGCGCCGGCGCGGCCGGCTGAGGTCGCGCGCGGTGGCGCGACGGCGGAGGAGCCGGCGGAGATCATCCGCTGGATCGACGAGATCGACGACGCGGAGATGAACGAGGAGATCGAGCGGTTGCGGCGCGAAGCGGCGGGCGAGCCTGCATTGCCGGTGAAGCCGGGGCCTCGGCGGATCTACAAGTACAAAGAGGGTGATTATGCGCTGACCTGGGTGCCCGATGAGCGGGCGGCGCGGAAGTACCCGGGGTGGGAGAACATGACCAAGCCGGAGCGGCGGGAGTTCTTTGGGTATACGTACACCGGGCCGGTGGCGCCGCTGGAGATGCTGACGCCGGCTTCGCGGGCTGCCGCCGCGGCGGGGGAGGAGTGAGAGGCGGGGGAATCAGTTCTCGCCTGCGCCGGGGGTGGGCTCCTTGGCAACTGCCCGCGGGGGGTGCGAAGCGCTGTTGGCGGCGGTGCGGTGGCTTGCCAAGGCAGGCAAGGATTCTTGCCGCGGATGAACGCCGATGAACGCCGATGATCCGAGCGCCACGCGGGCTGGTGCCGACCCAGCGGCGCTGCGGCGCATTCCGTTTGCGTTGTTTGCGTTTTTTGCGGTTCCCCTTCTTCTTGCTCACTCTCGGCGCACGGAAGGGCAGAATGGCGCTTCGCGCGGAGCGCCGGCACCGGCGGAGTTCCGCGTCGGCTGTGGTGCGGTCCCGTGGCGGCGGGTTTGTGGCGGTGGGCGCGGTTTTCGCGAAACGCGCAACGACCCTGCGAGGGTTTGCCAGAGGCTGCGTCCCGGCGGTCGGGATGGGTCGCGGTGGCATCGGCCGGGGCGGCCGACGGGTTTTCGCGAAACGCGCAACGACCCTGCCAGGGTCCGCCAGGGGCTGCATCCCGACGGTCGCGATGGGTCGCGGTGGCATCGGCGGGGCGGCGGGCGGGTTTTCGCGAAATGCGCAACGACCCTGCCGGGGTCCGCCAGGGGCTGTGTCTTGGCGGTCCGGACGGGTCGCGGTGGCATCGGCGGGGGCTGCGGGCGCTTTTTTCGCGAAATGCGCAACGACCCCGCAAGAGTCCGCGAGGGGCTGCGTCCCGGCGGCCCGGATGGGTCGCGGTGGCATCGGCGGGGCGGCAGGCGTATTTTCGCGAAACGCGCAACGACCCTCCGAGAGCCTGCCAGGGGCTGCGTCCCGGCGGTCGGGATGGGTCTCGACGCCATCGGCGGGAGCCGCGGGCGCGATTTCGCGAAATGCGCAACGACCCTGCCAGGGTCCGCCAGGGGCTGCATCCCGACGGTCGGGATGGGTCGTGGTGGCATCGGCGGGAGCCGCGTGCGGGTTTTCGCAAAATGCGCAACGACCCTGCCAGGGTCAGCCAGGGGCTGCATACCGACGGTCGGGATGGGTCGCGGTGGCATCGGCGGTAGCCGCGGGTGTCAAGCGACATCCGAATCTGGTCCGTTGGCGCCATTGAAAACTGGTCCCCCGACGTTGCAACGAACTGACGCGTTGGTGCGGTTGTGGGAGCTCGGCCAGCCGGGCGCGCAGCCAGCCGGAGCCGGCGCGCCGGCTCCGGCTGGCCGCGGGCGGGTTTTCGCGAAATGCGCAACGACCCTGCCAGGGTCCGCCAGGGGCTGTATCCCGACGGTCGCAATGGGTCGCGGTGGCATCGGCGGGGGCGGCGGGCGGGTTTTCGCAAAATGCGCAACGACCCTGCGAGGGTCTGCCAGGGGCTGCGTCCCGGCGGTCCGGACGGGTCGCGGTGGCATCGGCGGGGGCTGCGGGCGCAGTTTTCGCGAAATGCGCAACGACCCTGCAAGAGTCCACGAGGGGCTGCGTCCCGGCGGCCCGGATGGGTCGCGGTGGCATCGGCGGGGCGGCGGGCGTATTTTCGCGAAACGCGCAACGACCCTGCCAGGCTCCGCCAGGGGCCGCGTCCCGGCGGTCCGGACGGGTCGCGGTGGCATCGACGGGAGCGGCGGGCGGGTTTTCGCGAAATGCGCAACGACCCTCGGGTCGAGCGCCTGGGGGCAAGGTTTTCCGCCCCACGCTGGCGCGAGGGTAGACCGCAATGGGAGGCCCCGGCGGGGCCTGGCCGTGACGGTGAGGGCGGAGGTGGCGGCGGACGCGTTTTCGCGAAATGCGCAACAACCCCCCGGACCAAGTGCCCGAGGGCATGCCCCCGGGATCAAGTGCCGAAGGACATGGGGCAGGTAACGGTGTGCGGCCGGCACTCGCTGGTGCAGCGGGCCCATGAAACCGCTCCTGTCATTGGGTTCAGTCAATGAGCCGGCGAGCCGGTCTCGGATACATCGTGACAGGAGTCGTTCCCTGGAAGCGCTGTACCAAGCGTCCGAATGATCGATCGTTCGGCGATACCCACATCATCATGCCGGCGCATGCCAGTATCCACGACTTCCTTTGCCGCAACAAAGGCAAGTCGTGGATACCGGCCCACGGCCTCCGCCGGGGTATGCTTCGCCCGGCATGACGCGGGTGTAGCGCCAGCGGGTCAATCCTTACGTCGGCTGGCCTTACGTCGGCTGGCCTTACGTCGGCTGGTATCACACCCGATCGATACGGCACGAATAGCAGCCGCGGCGAGCATTGTGCGCGTGCAGAAACGCCACATCGTCGCGGGTAAAGAACCGTCCGATCAAGCTTTCAAGCTCGTCGCCCTGCGCCACCTCGGCATCGACCATGATGCCGTCGGCGTCGTAAGCGCGCACCGACAGCAGCCGCGTGCGCTGCTGCGCCGGCACGTGGTTCACGAAGCTGGCGGTCTCCGTGACGCCCTCGCGCACAAAGATCGGCCCGCTGGCGCGATACGGGGAAGTCGCGGCGGTGTGGTGCGGGTAGTGCAGCAGGATCGAGGTCTCGCCGACCGTCGCGTCGCGCAGGCTGACGCGGCAGGGCGGCATCAACCCAAGATCGGCCTCGGTCGCGACCACACGGCGGGCGCCGTGGGCGTGCAACTCGGCGTCGGTCATGGCGAAGTAGGACTGGAACGGCTCGGCCGGCAGGCCGGAAATGCGGAAATCCATCACATGGCTCCTTGGTTCGTTGGGACCACGCTGATGTGCCCGAGATGGCATCCGCCGTGCCATCCGGCGATTGCTTCAGTACTCCGTCGCCTCCACCGCCGCGACGTCCAGCAGCCGCTCGATCACCTCCGGCTCCTGCGCGCCGGCGATCGCGTGGCGCCCGGCGACGACGAAGCACGGCACGCCGTTGATGCCGAGCCGATGCGCCCGCAGATTGTCGGCATGCACCACGTCGGTGTCCTCGTCGCCCTGCAGGAAGCGGCGCACGGCAACACTGTCCAGGCCGCAGCTTCCGGCCACCGCCGCCAGCACACTGATATCGCCGATGTCGTGGCCGTCGGTGAAGTAGGTGGAGAACAGCGCCTCCACCATCGCATCGGCGCAGCCGTGCCGCGCGGCGTGGCGCACCAGGCGGTGGGCATCGACGCTGCAGGGTGTGCGACTGATGCGATCGAAGCGGAAGGACACGCCCTCGGCGCGGCCGATTTCGGCGATCGAGGCATACAGGCGGCGGGCGCGGTCCTCGCCGCCGAACTTGCGGACGACGTAGTCCGGCCGTGCCATGCCGGCGCGCGGCATGTCCGGGTTCAGCAGGAACGGCCGCCACGTCAGGTCGAACAGCAGGTCGGGCCGGCGGCGCAGCGTGCGCAGCAGGCGCCGCACGCCCAGGAAGCACCAGGGGCAGACGAGATCGTGCACGATCTCGACGCTCAGCCGGGCCTTTGGTGGGGCGAGGATGTTCACGGCGTGTGTTACCGGCCGCCTTGCTTGGACGTCACTAATGTATCATCGGTCGGTAAGCCGGCCAGGGCAAGCACAGGTTGCTGGCAGCGGTTGTATGTGGGGAGGATCGGATGCCGATCGTGATGTATGACCTGGCCGGCGCGGACCCGGCATTGCGGTTCAGCCCGTACTGCTGGCGCACTCGGATGGCGTTGGCGCACAAGGGATTGGGCGTCGAGGCGGTGCCCTGGCGGTTCACCGACAAGGACGTGATCGCCTTCTCCGGCCAGGGGCGGGTTCCGGTGATCCGCGACAGCGAGACGGTGGTGTCGGACAGTTGGGCGATCGCCTGCTATCTGGAAGCGCATTATCCGGAGCGGCCGAGCCTGTTCGGTGGCGCGGTCGGGCAGGCGCATGCCAGGCTGATCAATGCCTGGGCGGACGCCGCGGTGCTTGGCGCCGCGGCGCGCCTGATAGTGCGCGACGTCTGCGACGCGATCGATCCGAAGGACCGGGAGTATTTCCGCTCCAGCCGCGAGCAGCGCTTCGGCGCGACGCTTGAGGCGGTGCAGGACGACGGGCGGGCCAACCGCCTGGCGACATTTCGCGACAGCCTGATGCCGGCTCGGCTGGTGCTACGCGCGCAGTCCTGGCTCGGTGGGGCGGCGCCGAGCTATGCCGACTACATCCTGTTCGGCACGCTGCAATGGCCACGCTGCATCAGCCGGTTCGAGGTGCTGGCGCCGGATGATCCGGTGCTGGCGTGGCAGGAGCGGGCGCTGGATCTGTTCGGTGGGCTAGGGCGCTCGGCGCGGCGCGTCTAACTGACATTTCCCACATTGCCGCCGGTGCCGGCTCGTCCGACGAAGACGCGGCATCCGCTCCGTCGTGCCGGCTATTGCTTGAGATCGTAGCCAAGAAGGGCTTCCCGCTTCCCCATGCCGTTACAGTCATCTCGGTTGGCAGCGAAGTGGGATTTTTCAGTGTCGGAGTAGCAGCGATATAACGGTTGTGTATTGGGCTGGGCGGTTGAGAAGACGAATCCAGCGCTGCGCAGACGCCTGTAGTCTTGGGTTTCGCAGACACCCTTTTGAATGAGGATGCGGTCCGGGTGGCCGGGCCACTTGCTGATGCATTCTTCCAGCTCGATGGAAGGCCGCTTGGGGTCGGGCGCCGTCATTGTATATCCGAGTTGAGCTACCAATTTGTAGGCGGCGTAGTTGCCCGGCACTGGCGCCGTGGTGGCCCAGTGATCGTGCTGGGCGGCGTTGTACCAATGGGTCAACATCTCGCCCACCTGCGGTTCGTCAGGCGCGCGCGACCAGGAGATAGTGACAGGGCGAAAAATCAGATAGCGTTTGCCGAAATTCTCGCCCGGGTTCAGGTACATATACGCCAGCAGCCAATGGTCGCCGAGCTGGTTGGCTCCGGTGTGGGCGTCGATCGCATCGGCATACGATATGAGTTCGAGACCGTTCTTGCGCGACCAGTCGCCCGGCTCGGCCAGCATGAGAGGCTGCGACAATACGGGCGTGAAATGTACGCGGTCCGAGGACGCAAGAACGCCAATGCCGCCTTTGACCCAGTTGAGGGCGATGGTCTCGCGGATGGTGGACCAGTAGGCGTCGCCCAATCCGTCGATCGGACTCGACTTGCCGTCAACGCCGGGTTCGCTCCAGGCGCCGTTGAAGTATTTCTTCCACTTGCCCGGCCCCGGATCGGCAACAGGCGCGCGCGCGACGAACGAATAGCCCCCATCCCAGGAATGACCGCCGTTGTGCAGGCAATAGGCGTAGTCGTAGCCGTCCTGGCCGCGCACCACCGAGGCGCAACTGTCGCCTGTCTCCTTGTTCGCCGCTGGTGGATCGGTGCCAACGATGATCGGGCCTTCGATTTTCCAGGTGAGGCCATCGTCGGTGGACGCGGCGATGGTCATGGAAGCGTGGGTCTGGCCGTATTTCGCGTAGTCGCACGCGGTCTCATTGTGGACCCAGCCGAACAGCGTCTTGCCTTCAGGCTCCACGTGCACGATCCATTCACCGCACGAGGACGGGCTGCCGGGCGGTCCCGGTTTCAAGACCGTCGCCGCCCTGCCGCCCATGTCGTAGGGCTGTTTCCCGTCAATGGCGAAGGTTGTTCCGGCGGCGGTGAAGCCGCGGAAGCGGCCGCCGGGAAGCTGGACCTCGGTGAATGCGGCGTCGGCGATGTTTGGGGCGGGTCCGCGGGCGACGAGCGGAACGCCGACCCGGACGCGGATCGAAGTGCCCAGGTCGGGAGCCTTCTCCTGGCCGGCGGGTGCAATGGCCTCGCGGCCGCTCTCGGTCAGCGCGCCGCAACGGTAGACGCTGTCGGGATCGGTCTGCTTGGCCCATGGATCGGAGTCCCAGGCGAAGTAGTCAATGCCCGCGAGGCGATGTTCGGCGGCGGCCGCTGCAAAATCGCTGCGCAGTTCCTCGACGAGCAGCGTGCGCCCGGCTTCCTTCGCAGGGCACGACAGGTCCGTGTTCGCGAATCCCCATTCGGTGATCCAGCAGGGTTTGCCGCCCGCAGTTCCTGCTGCGCGGCACTCGGCGAGATCGACGCTGTTGAGGCGGGCCTCGCGTGCCGCGGCGGCGGTTGGATTGCCGGGCTGCCCAGCGGAGGGATAGCTGTGGACCCCATAGGCATCGACGAGCGAATCGAGGCCGTGGGCGCGGAGAAACCCGATGGTTGCCGCCAGGCTGACCATGTCCTCTTTTTTGTTGTTGTACAGCTTCTCACCGTCCTTGGCGCTCACCAGGCCGGCGGAGATGATCGGCGTGCTCCGGTTCAAGCGAGAGTGGTCACGGACATCCTTGAGGACCGGCAGAACCTTGATGTACTGAAGAAAGCCTTTCGCGATCTGCGTGCCCTCGGGATCGTGGGCGAGATCCTGGAGGCTGAGAATCTTGCCCTCGCCGGGCAGCGGGAATTCCGCATTGAAGGCGGCCCAATTGATCTCGTTGCCGAGTTCGACACCCGCCAGCGCAATGCCGTTCGCGTCCAGGCTGTCGAAGAGATGCTGAAATGCTGTTTTGGAGAGCGCGGGGTCGGCAAAAGAGAGCGGGTGTCCGCCCCACATAGCGGGGAACTCGTTGGGCTGGTAAGGGCGCGTGGGCGCGTTGGGCGGGTACGTTGCGCCAACGATCAACTGGATGCGAATGCCCTGCGCGGCGGCGCGCTTGGCGAAATCGATCCCCTTGTCGTCGTCCGAGATGCCACAGCGGATGACACGCACCTGCGCCGCCTTGAGCTGGCTGAGGAGAGTGTTCTGATCGGCCATGCTGGCGCGCATGGGATTGACCACGTTCACGCCTACAAGCATGGCTGGCTTTGGCATGGCTGGCTTTGGCATGGCTTGCGCTGGCGTGTTTTGTGCCGGCATGTCTTGCGCTGGCACCCGCGTGGGCGCGAGGAAGCAGATCGCTGCGAAAAAAACCGCAACAGACCCGCGCCGCTTTATGCCGTGCATGCTGTTCTCCCGGACGATTGCGAAAGCGGGAAGATTTGAGCAGTCGCCGTGTTCCGGCTTGGGCTTCCCGCATAGAGTCCGACTCGAATCGTCACCGGAACGCTGGTGACCGTTGACTTCCTCTGATATCGGCCGCGCGTGGCCGATGGGAACGACCCAGGCTGGGTCCATGGCAGGCAAGCAAAGCATTACCGCAAAGAAGCAGGGAGAAGTACGAAGGGCCACGAAGGAGTAATACCAGGCGCCCGAATGATCGACGCTTCGGCGACACCCACCTCGTCATGCCGGCGCATGCCGGCATCCACGACTTTCTTTGCTGCGACAAAGCCAAACCGTGGATGCCGGCATGCGCCGGCATGACGAGGTGGGTGCGACTGGCGATGCATCCGTTGGCGGGATCGTTACGCCGGCGCGCGCACGGAAACATCATACCCGAACAGTTCCAGATATTCGCCGAATTCACGCTCGAACATGGCAATCTCGTTGCCGTTCAACTCGCGCCTCCATTGCGTGATCCCCAGTATCGATGGGTCGTCGACCGCGGCGGAAGCGGCCCGCAGCATCTCGGGATCGGCGATGACGGCATGATTGAGCGACAAGAAATCGGCGATCTCGAGCAATGTGCTTTCCGGCCGCAACCGCAGGTCTTCGCAGCGCAGGAACATCGTGTCGTCGCGGTTCTCGTGCCGCAACGCGATCGTCCGGTCACGCACGCGGTGCAAGGTCTCCATCGTCTGTGCCGGCGCATTGAACCACAGCGTCCGATAGTCGCAAAACGCATCCCGCGGGTCCTGCAGCAGGACGATCTCGCGCATGTCGGGGAACGCGAGGCGGGCGAAACCGCGCGCAGTGTCGAACAGGCTGCGTTGCTCGACGAAATAGCTGGCCATCGGCTTGCCCTGGTGCGTCGCCAGCGTCCGATAGAATTCCGTCACCACATCCTTGAAGGCCCCCCGGATCTTCGCCTCGGCCTGGTTCTGGAAGAAGTCGTAGAGCAGCCGTGCCTGCGGGAACAGGTGCTCGTACTCGGGCGCGTGGAACGGGTTCGGCTGCAGTATGTGGTCTCGGTCGGCATCGGCCGCGACGCCGAGAGTCGGCGCAGGGTTGCCAGGCACCACCAGCACGGCCAGCGCGTGTGCGTAGTATGACATCAGCTTGACGCCGTATTCGTGACTGTCGGCGACGACGATACCGGGATCGCCGGCCAGGCTTCGCATCAGGTCCAGCAACCCGGGCTGGCCGGATCCGGTGACCAGGACTGGCCGGATGTGCTCAACCGCGTCGCTGACCTCCGCGGCGATGGTGAATTGGCCAAGCCGCAGGGGTTCGTCGGTGGCGGCGTGACTTACGATGATCTCGGTACGATCGCAGGGGGGACAGCGGGGTCTCGAACACATAGCCGAAACCGTGGGCGCCATCGCCCAGCTTTCCCAGCGATTGCAGGTCGTCCCGCGGGCGGTCGGCGCGCGCCCCGCCTCGGACGTGCCCGTTCACCAACACTACGACATCAACACGGTCGCCCGGGCGCTCCGCGTCCGCCGCCCACCCGAAGATCGAGTGGCGGTCAAAGCGATCGACACGGCCGTCCAGCATAGGATAAGTCTCCGTCTCGCACCGTCGCCAGCCTCGCATTGCTTGTGGCGATCGCTGGCGTCGGGTTCTGCTGTTTTGACAACGACTTGGCAAGGGTCCAATTCCCCGGTGTCCAACCCCGGGGGGTCCAATTGCCGGGGGGCATTCCAGGGGGGGCCAACTTCGGGCAGGGTCCGATGCCGGACCAGGGCCAATCCCAAATGGGGTCCAATTTCAAACCGCGACGCAAGGCGCTATATGTGACAAGGGGCGCTATACGTGACGACGGACGCTATATCTGACGACGGCGGCCGGCAGGCCCGGGAGGATCAACGATGACGCTACAGTCACTTGGCTATGTCGGCGTGGGCGCGAGCGACCTTGACGACTGGTCGCACTTTGCCACCGACTGGCTCGGCATGCAGATGCTGGACAAAAGTGCCGCTTGCCGCGCATTCCGCATGGACGATCGCAAGCAGCGCCTGATTGTCGATCGCGCGCTTGGCGACGGCGCCCACTATTTTGGCTGGGAAGTGACCGACGCGGCGGCGCTCGACGCACTGGCGGCGCGGCTGGAGGCCAACGGCGTGGCGGTGCGGCGCGAACCGGCGGCGCTGGCCGACCAACGCTGCGTGAGCGGGCTGATTTCCTTTGCCGACCCGGTCGGCAATCGGTTGGAGGCGTTCCACGGCGCAGCGATTGACAACGAGCCGTTCCAGCCGGGGCGGACGATTTCGGGCTTCCGGACCGGGGCGCTCGGGATGGGCCATATCGTGCTGACCGTCGAGCGGGTGGACGACCTGCTGGGCTTCTACCGGGATGTGCTCGGTTTCCACCTGACGGACTACATCCTGACGCCGATCACCGCCTACTTCATGCACATCAATCCGCGCCACCACAGCCTGGCGCTGATCGAAACCGGGCGGAACGGCATCCACCACCTCATGGTGGAACTGTTCTCGCTCGACGATGTCGGCCAGGGGTACGACATCGCCCTGGGCGAGCCGGAGCGGATCGCCACCACGCTGGGCCGCCACCCGAACGACTGCGTGACGTCTTACTACCTGCGCTCGCCCGCCGGCTTCATGCTGGAATATGGCTGGGGTGGTGTGGAGGTCGATACTGCGACCTGGCAGCCGCGCGAGGTCACCCAGGGGCCGAGTCTGTGGGGCCACGAGCGATCCTGGCTGTCGCCCGAGAAGCGGGAGGAAGCGCGGGCGATGCGCCTGCGGATGGCGCAGCAGGGCGAAAGGCGGCCATTGCACGTGATCGAAGGGAATTTTCGGCGCCTGTCAGGCGTTTGTCCCTGGTGGGATGCAACCGTAGCTGCGGCCGACAGTCAAGCGTAGCGCGCGGTTATTTCGCGCCGCAACAGGCAATGTTGCGGGTTGGTGCCATTCTCGCAGTTTAGTGACCGGGTTGGATATTTTGTATCGCGGCATTATCGGCCATTGTTTCCGGCGCTGGGGATATGGGGCCGAGCACAGGAAGCCATCGTCCGCGATGGGGATGAGCGTCTGATGTTGCTTGGTCATATCGACCTGGTCGACCGCTACACCGTGCGCGGCTGGGCCGCCGACACCGATCGTCCCTACGGCACGGTCGAAGTGGCGGTATTCGTTGATGGGCAGGTGATCGGCCTGGCGCGGGCGGATCAGGCGCGGGATGATCTGAAGGACCCCGCCAGCCTCGGCTCGGGCGTGCACGGGATCCATTACAAGTTCGACCCGCCGTTGTCGGTCTTGCAAGACCATGATGTGGTGGTGCGGTTCGCCGAGGGCGGCCGGCTGCTGGGCCAGTGGCGTGTCGCTCGCGAGTCGGAGGTGCCGGTGCCGCCGTCCTATCCCAAGCCTGCCGCGCCGGCCGTGGAAATGCCGGAGGCTCTGCCCTCATCCCCCGCCCCGCTGGGAAGCGGCGGCTCCGGCGCTCTGGTTGGTCGGGTGCTGGCGGGCCACCTCGATGAGTGCACCCGCAACGGTCTGAAAGGCTGGGCCGCGTCCGAGACAGATCCGGATGAGGTGCTGGATGTCTCGGTCTTCGTCAACGATCGCAAGATCGCCCAGGTGACCTGCGACAAGCCGCGCGAGGACCTTGCCGCGTCTGGCTTGCACGGGGACGGCGCGCGTGGATTCACTTACAGATTCGATCCGCCATTGTCCGCCAACGACGAGACGCGGGTGACGGTCGTCCATGCCAGCACCGGCCTGCCGTTGACCAAGGGAGATGTCCGGTTCGTCAACGGCAAGGCGCAGCGGGTGGAAGCGCCGGTCGCATTGACGGACGATGAGCCTAGGCTGCTGGCGCCACCGTCCGACCCGCGGGGCTTGTTCGAATGGCTGGGATTGTACGACGAGCAAGGTGGGCTGGCGCAGTTGTTGAGCCGGCTGGAATTCGCCAACGAGCGTCCGGAACGGATGCACTACGCGGTCTTTGGGACGCACCCGCGAACGCTCGATGATGTGCTGCGCTGGGGCAGGTACTACCCGCGCGACCACCTGAGCGAGATGCTGCTGTCCGAAGGCTTCCAGGACGGGTTGATTGCGCTGTTCCTGCGCGCCTTCCCGGAAAAGCGGCGATTGATATTCGTGCATATCCCAAAATGCGCGGGAACCGATCTGACGTTCCATTTCCGGGCGCGCCATGCGTCGATCGATCGCTATCTGACCGATCTGGCATGGACGTCCAAGCCGGCCATGTTGCGCCGGATCGCCCGTGTGGTGGCGCATGTGCGTACGTCCGACAGCATCTTCGTGCACGGCCATATCAACCTGGCCGACCATATTGCCGCCGATGTCATCCGTCCGACCGATCGGGTCTTCACGGTCATTCGCGATCCGGTCATGGCGGCGATTTCGCAGATCAACTACGTCCTGACCCGTTTCGATGAGGATATCGCGTCCGGCCAGTTGCGGCCGGATACCGCTGAATGGTCGCGCGCGCTGGATCTGGGCGCCGTCCCGACGGAGGTCTCCGCCGCGTTCGTCAAGCGCGTTACCAGCGCGGCGTTGCGCATCGAGGACCTGATTGTACCGAACGCGCTGTGTCTGTGGTTGGGTGGCGGCGGCGCCCAGGCCGTCGTCGATCGCCTGGCGACCTACGATGTCGAGGTGACCGACGTGGCGCGCTACAATCCGTGGCTGCGCGCGGCCTGGAAGATCGACGCCCAGACCAGGTGGAACAAGTCGAAGAAATTTGTCTCCTTGCAGGAACTTCCGACCGACGACGTCGCGTACCTCAACAGCATCACGAAAGAGGATCAGCGGCTGTACCGCTCAATCGAAGGACTGTTGACCACGAGCGGCAAGCTGTCGCTGACCGGGGATGACCTGCGTAGCGTCGTGGTGCCGTAGCCGCCTCCGCCGGGCATAGGACAACCCCGACTCTGTTGCGCATGCACCCCTCCATCCCGCCGCCGACCATCTTGCTGTACGACTGGGACAACACCCTGGTTGATGGCTGGGCCGGCATCGCCGCCGCGCTGAACGCCGTGTTCACCGTGTTCGCGATGCCCCATTGGACCGCCGAGGACACCAGGGCCCGCGTTCGCGTGTCGCTGGGGGATAGCTTCCCCGGCATGTTCGGCGCCCGCTGGACCGAGGCGCGCGACATCTTCTATGCCGCCCTGACCGACCATCACCTCGAGCACGTCCGGCCAATGCCGGGTGCCGTCGAGGCGCTGGCGGTGGGCCGCGCCTGGCCGCAGGGCGTGGTTTCCAACAAAACGGGAAGATTCCTGCGCGCCGAGGTGGCCCATCTCGGCTGGGGGCAATGCTTCGGCGCGGTGGTCGGTGCCGGTGACGCGGCAGCCGACAAGCCGAACGCCGCACCGATCCACCTGGCGCTCGGCCAGCTTGGCGCCGCGGCCGATCGTTCGGTCTGGTACATCGGCGACACGGCGCTGGACATGCAGGCGGCGCGGGCGGCTTGTGTCACGGCGGTGCTGATCGGCGATGCGTCGCACGACCTGGGCGTTGACCACGCGGCCCCCGATATCCATTTTCCCTCCGCCCACGCGCTAGCGGCGCATCTCGGTTTGCTTGCAATTGGGTAACCCTGTTCTGCTAAACTAGCGGCACTAGGTGGTCGTGCCACGGCCGCCGGGTGACCTGACTGACGACGACAGCCCATAAAAAACAGCAAAGACAACAAGAAGGATCCTGCTGTGGCCACTGAAAAATCGCAGAATGTGCAGGACGTGTTCCTGAACCATGTGCGCAAGAACAAGACCCCGGTGACCGTCTTCCTGGTCAACGGTGTCAAGCTCCAGGGGATCATCACCTGGTTCGACAACTTCTCGGTCCTGCTGCGGCGCGACGGGCACACCCAGCTCGTCTACAAGCATGCCATCAGCACTGTGATGCCGGGCGCTCCGATCCAGTTGTTCGATGCCGCGAAGACCGAAGGCACGGTCACGCTCCCGCGTGAACCGGCGCGGGAGTTGAGCACTGTCACTGGGGACTGACGCAGCGCGCCCAAACGGCGCCATGAACGGCGCGGGTCCGACCCGTGCCGCGGTCATCCTTCCCTGGGAACATGCGGCGGGTGCGGCCGACCATGCCCGCGCGGCCGAGGCGCGCCTGGCCGAGGCGGTGGGGTTGGCCGCCTCGATCGGCCTGGTGATCGCGCATACGGCCATCCTGCCGTTGCGCGCCCGCCGCCCGGCGACGTTGCTGGGCACCGGGCAGCTTGCGGCCCAGGGCGAGGTGATCGCCGAGCAGGATGTCACCGTGGCGATCGTCGATGCCACGCTGTCGCCGGTGCAGCAGCGCAACCTGGAACGCGCCTGGCACTGCAAGGTGATCGACCGGACCGGGCTGATCCTCGACATTTTCGGGGAACGGGCGGCGACGCGCGAGGGCACGTTGCAGGTCGAGCTGGCGCATCTGGACTACCAGCGCTCGCGCCTTGTGCGGTCCTGGACCCATTTGGAACGCCAGCGCGGCGGCTTTGGCTTCCTGGGCGGTCCCGGCGAGACGCAGATCGAAGCCGACAGGCGCCTGATCGGCGACCGCATCGTGCGGCTCAAGAAGGAGCTGGAGCAGGTGCGGCGCACGCGCGGCCTGCACCGCACGGCGCGCCGCCGGGTGCCGTTCCCGGTGATCGCTCTCGTGGGCTACACGAATGCTGGAAAATCAACGCTGTTCAATGCGTTGACTGGCGCCGATGTGACCGCGCGCGATCAGCTCTTTGCCACGCTCGATCCGACCATGCGCGGGATGCGGTTGCCGTCGGGCCGGTGGGTGATCCTGTCCGACACCGTCGGTTTCATCAGCGACCTGCCGCACGAACTGATTGCCGCGTTCCGCGCGACGCTCGAGGAGGTCGCCGAGGCGGACGTGATCCTGCATGTCCGCGATGTGGCCCACCCCGACACCGCGGCGCAGCGCGCCGACGTCGTCGAGGTGCTGGATGCGATGGTGGCCGACTTCACGCTCGACGCCGACTGGACCTTGCGGTGCGTCGAGGTGCTGAACAAGGCTGATCTGCTTGGCGGCGTCGCGAACGTGGCGGGGCACGCGGGGCCGGTTACGCCGGGGCGCGTTGGCGCTGTCGCGTCGGGGCGCGCGGGCGCCGTTGCGGTTTCGGCGATCACCGGCGAAGGGCTGGCGGCGCTCGCGGATGCGATCGATGCAAGGATCGCCGGTGGAATGGAGGAGGCGGACTACGCCATCGCCCACGCCGACGGTGCCAGGCTGGCGTGGCTGTACCAGCACGGCGAGGTGTTGGACCGCGAGGACGCCGACGAGGCGGTACGCGTCAAGGTGCGCCTGCTGCCGGCCGATCGGGCGCGGTTCGAGCGGCTGCATTAGTGCAGATTCGGGCGGCGGGACCCTCACCCTCGTCGCTTCGCGCCTCGACCTCTGCCGCGTAGAAGAGCGGGAGAGGTAGGTATACGGGCCACGTCCAACCGCGAGTTGCCGCATGATCTTCAACCATCAAGATCTCACCGATCTCGCGGTGTTGCTGCGCGAGGCGGGGCGGGCGGCGGTGATGCCGCGATTTCGCAACCTCGGGCCGGGCGCGGTGCGCACCAAGACCGACGCACTGGACCTGGTCACAGATGCCGACGGGGCGGCCGAGGCGATGATCACCGCGGGGCTGCTGCGCCGGTTTCCCGGTGCAGTCGTCGTCGGTGAGGAGGCGACCGCCGCCGACCCATCGCTGCTCGGGCGTCTGGGCGATGCCGACCTGGCCTTCGTGGTCGACCCGGTCGACGGCACGTCCAACTTCGCCGATGGATTGCCACTGTTCGGCGTCATGGCGGCGGCTCTGATCCGTGGCGAGGTGGTCGCGGCCGCCATCCATGACCCGGTCGGTGACGACTGGGCGCTGGCGCTGCGAGGCGAAGGCGCGTGGCGCGAAACGCCGGACGGCCAGCGGGAGACGTTGCGGGTCGCCGCGCCGGCTCCGGTCGAAGCCATGATCGGCAGTGTGTCATGGCGCTTCCTGCCGCCGGCGCAGCGCGCCGTGGTGTGCGCCATCCTGCCGCGCGTCGCGGCGGCGTGGGGATTTCGCTGTGCGGCGCATGAGTACCGCATGGCCGCGGCTGGGCATTTGCACTTTCTGTTGTTCAACCGGCTGTATCCCTGGGACCACGCGCCGGGCTGGCTGCTGCATCGGGAGGCCGGCGGATACGCGGCGGCGTTCGATGGCAGTCCGTATCGACCGACCCGAACCGATGGCGGACTGATAGTGGCGCCCGACAAGGCAAGCTGGCAGGCGCTGCGCGACGCGCTGCTGGGCGAGGGGTAGTACCTCGGCACAGTCAGACTGCACATCGACAGGTGGTAGGTCAGTTTGAACGTCACAAGCCGGCACACGGCAGCGGTATCGAACCGCTTGGCCTGAACCGCCGGGTTCGACCCTAAGCGCCCGTCCGTAGGCACAACCGGAGCAGCGGGAGCTGGCCGAGAGCGGAACGGTGGCTTTGTGGAGCACGACGGCGATAAGCCGACGCCCATCGCCGCAACAACTGATGGCTTAACGAGCCGCGTCAGCAACTGACCCTATCGCCGTCCCCTGTGTCGCGCGATGAGCTGATCGGCAACGTCATTCAGGTCATCGCCGACGATCTGCGGCTGAGGGCCAACCCCCAAAACGTCGTTGCCGACCCGCTTGATCAGCGCAGCCTCCCAGCCGGCCGCTACCGCGCCAAGCGTGTCCCATGTGTGGCATGCGATAAGACAGAGCTGCGAGGGTTCCACACCAAGCTCCCTCTCGACGTAAGAGTAAGCCTGACGCGACGGCTTATGGTGCTTCACGCCATCCGCGCTGAAACGCCGCTCGAAAAAATCGACAATGCCGCCATGTTCAAGCTGGCGAGTTTGCACCTCCAGCAGGTTGTCGGTGAGAGTGAACAGCCGGAAACCTGCATTGCGCAGCTTGGCGAGCGCAGCCGGTACCTCCGCGTGCGGCGGCATCGTGGAAAACTTCTCCTTGAGCTCTTCCTTGTCGGTATCATCAATTTTGATGCCTTGGGTATCCGCCAGCATCTTCATCACGGCCGAACCGATATCCGTGAACGGAACGTAACAACCGGCCACAGTAAGGGCTGCGGAATACATGATCAAATTGACGAACCAGAGGCGCATGGCCCGCTTGTCGCCGAAGATGCGTTGAAAAACCGGTTCCATCGTTTGCAGATCGAGAACCGTCTCGTTGACGTCAAAGACGATCAAGGGAAGATTGGGCTGGGGAAGATTGGCCCGGGGAAGATTTGCCATGTGAGTAACCTCCGGTTTGCGGGCGCGCGATTGCGGCCCGGCGGGGCGGTCAGTGGGGCAGGAAGTCGCGAATGGCCGCCGCAATCTCCGCGGCGTGGGTCTCCAGCGCGAAGTGCCCGGTGTCGAAGAAGCGCACTACTGCGTCGGGGATGTCGCGCTTGAATGCCTCGGCGCCCGGCGGCAGGAAGAACGGATCGTTCCTGCCCCACACCGCCAGTAACGGCGGTTTGTGGGTTCGGAAATACTGCTGGAAGGCGGGGTAGAGCGCGACATTGCTCTTGTAGTCGCCGAACAGGTCGAGCTGCAGCTCATCGGCGCCCGGCCGGCTCAGGTAGAAATTGTCGAGGGAGTAGCCGTCCGGAGAGACTTTCGTCGCGTCGGAAACGCCGTGCGTGTACTGCCAGACGGTCGTCTCGGGCTTCAGGAAGGCACGCAGGGCCTCGCGATTGGCCGGTGAGGCGTTCTGCCAATAGGCTCGGATCGGGTTCCAGCCGTCGCTCAGCCCCTCCTCATAGGCGTTGCCGTTCTGGGAGATGATCGCGGTGATCCGGTCCGGATGCCTGACGGCAAGCCGGAACCCGGTCGGCGCGCCGTAATCGAACACGTACAGGGCGTAACGGTTGAAGCCGATTATGTCGGTGACACGGTCGATCGCGTTGGCGAGCCGGTCGAAGGTGGCGCGGCCCTCCGGCATGTCAGATTTGCCGAAGCCCAGCAGATCGGGGGCGACGATGTGGAAGCGATCGGCCAACAGTGGGATGAGATCGCGGAACATGTGGCTGGCGCTCGGGAAGCCGTGCAGCAGCAACAGCTTCGGGGCATCGGGCGCACCCGCCTCGCGATAGAAGATGCTGCGGCCGTCCACGTGGGCGGTGCGATAGTTGATTACAGTCATGGCATCTCTCCTTCGCCAGGTTCCAACTTCTTTAATATGTATTAGGAGGGTCATAGTATTCGGGCAGTAACGGGGCGTCGCCGATTGATGGGGTCACGGGCGACGCTTCGTCGGCGGGGTTCGGCTCCGGGTTTTGCCGGAACGGTCGCGGTCAGCCCGCCACCGCCTGATCGATCGCCTCGCGGATGATGTCCAGAACGAGAGACGGCGCGGTCAACAGCGGCAGGTGATCGACGGGATGCGAACGCGTCCGGGCCATCATACGCTCGGCCATGAAGTGCTGATTTTCCCCGACGATCATGCGGTCCTGCTCGGCCACGAGGAACCAGGTCGGCCGGTCCTTCCACAGCGGCCGCTCCACCGCGACGGTGATGCAGGCGGGCGAGATCGGCCGCTGGACCGCCGCCAGCACAGCCAGTTCTTCCGTGGTGGCATGCTGCGCGAAGGCGGCAGCGAATGCCGCCTCGGGCAGATAGATCAGCCCGTGGCCGTCGGGCGCGAGCTTGGGCGCCTGCGGATGCGGCTCGGTCCGGTAGAAGACATCCGCAACCGTCTCGCCCTCGTCTGGAGCGAGTGCGGCCACGTAGACGAGCGCCTTCACCTTCTCGCTGCGCGTCGCCGCGATCACGGCTCCCGCATAGGCGTGGCCGACGAGAACGACCGGCCCCGTCACTCGCTCAAGCGTTCGATCAAGCGCCGCCACGTCATCGCGGAACGACGTCAGTGGCAGCGGCGCCGCCACCACCTTGATGCCGTCGGCCGCCAACGGTGCGATGATCTTTGCCCAACTTGACCCGTCGGCCCAGGCGCCATGGACCAGCACAACGTTCACGTCGTTCGAGGACATCGCTGCTCTCCTTCTGGAACAAGAGCGAAGGGAGTAACCTATATATCGATATGAGGACGGTTACCCAACATAGAGTAACTGGTCAAGAGGCGAGACAGGGGTTATCTGTGCAGTACGTTCACGGATGGGTGATCAAACGGCTGGCCGCCCGGAGCCCGGAACAGGAGTTGACATGAGCCGGCGCCCTCCTGCGATCTTTGTCGGCAACGCGCCTGGGTTGGATTTTCTGAATTCGGTCGCGACGCCGATCGATACGCAAGTCGACTGGATCGATGACGGCGAGGGATTGCTGAGCTGGCTGCAGCAAGCGCAGCTCGCGCCGGCCGATGCGGTCAAGCGCATTCGGGCGCACGCACTTCCGGGCGATCTCGACAAGGTGGCAGATCAGGCCAGGAGCTTGCGCGAGTGGTTCAGAGGCTTTGTGTGTCAGCACATGGGGCGCCCTTTGGCAGCGGAGGCTCTTGTACAGTTGGAGCCGTTGAATCGGCTGCTCGCGCGCGATGAGACTTTCAGCCGGATCATTCCCGAGGCCGGCGGCGGGAGCGGGCCTTTCCAACTTCAAATGGTCCGCAGGTGGCCGACCCCTGAGGCCCTTCTGTTTCCGATCGGGGAGGCACTCGCACAGTTAGTCTGTACGGAGGACTTCTCAAACGTGAAGGCCTGCGAGGGCCATCCGTGCACGCTGCTTTTTGCCGACCGCACTCGAGGTCACGCACGACGGTGGTGCAGCATGGCGATATGTGGAAACCGAGCGAAGCAGGCAGCGCATCGCCACCGCGCGAAGATGCATCGCCTTTAGATGGCCGCTCCGGCCGTGTTGGTCCGACCGGTGACAGCCCACCAGAACTGTGGTTGGCTTTAGGCCCACGCGCCGGCAGCCCAAACGGACAATCCAGGTGCAACTCGCGTCGAAAACCTACCAGGCCGACGATATCGCGGCGGTCCAGGAACTCTACCACGCCAACGGCTGGACCGATGGGTTGCCGATCGTGCCGCCGACGCGGGACGCCGTCGAGGCGTGTCTGGAATGGGCGATGACGCCGCCGGACCAGCTTCTGGGCATCGAACCGGTGCGTGCGCAGACGGTCACCGCCGAGAAGCTTGCAATCAACGCGGTGATGGCGGGTTGTCTGCCGATGCATTTCCCGGTCGTGGTCACCGCCTTCACCGCGATGCTGCAAGCCGAATTCCTGCTGCACGGCGCGACTGCCAGCACCGGAGGCTGCGCGATATTCGTCGTTCTGAACGGTCCTATCCGCCGCGAACTGGGCGCCGGCGGCGGCTTCAACGCGCTGGGTAATTCGGACCGCGCCACGGCGGTGATCGGCCGGGCGCTGCGCCTGGCGCTGATCAACATCATGGAGGTGCGGCCTGGGGGGATCGATCGTTCCACTCTCGGTCACCCTGGCAAGTTCACTTATTGCGTGGCCGAGGATGAGGAAGACACCACCTGGCTTTCGCTCGCCGAACAGCGCGGCATGCCGAAGGAGGTTTCCGCCGTGACGGTCATGGCCGCCGGCGCGCCACGGCAAATCATGAACGAATGGACGACGGAGCCGGAGGAAATTCTGGAAACCTTCGCCGCGGAAATGCGGGCGAATCTGCGGCATTATTCGTTGCATGCCGGAAATTACGCGCTGATCATTCCGAAACAATTGCGCGAACATATCCAGGCGGCGGGCTGGAGCAAGACCGACATCGCAACGTTCATTCATGAGCGGGCACGCGTCGCGCGGCGCGAGTGGGCGGATGTCGGGAAGCGGGCGGTGGTACGGGATCGGGGCGACAGCATCTATCCGGCGCTGGAATCGCCCGACCACCTGCTGGTTGTCGCCGCGGGCGGGCCGGCTGGCGGGTTCGGCGCGGTGATCCCACCGTGGCTCGGGCCGAAGAGCCGGGCGGTCACGATGGCGATCGGGGCTTGCGTTGACTGCGAACCGCCGAAAGGTTGAAGTCGGCTATCGCGAGGAAGGGCACGGGTGATGGCTTTCCAGGTTTTCGATCCGACGAACGAGGCGGCGCCACCGCTAGGGCAGCTTGCGCCGCGGCCGGCGTCGTTGCGCGGCAAGACCGTCGGGTTCATCTCGAACGGCAAGGAGGGGACGAGGGGTTTCTTCGCCCACCTTGACCGCATGCTGCGACAGGAGTTCGGCGTCGCCAGCGTCGTCGGCCGGGTGAAGTCGAACTACAGCGCGCCGGCGGACGGGTATATCGTGGGCGAGATCGCGAACTGGGACGCGATCGTGACCGGCATCGGCGACTGAGGGAGCTGCTCATCGTGCAGTTTGCATGACTCCGTCGTAGCCGAACGCCTGGGCGTTCCCGCCGTTGCCGTGATGACCACACGGTTTGTCAGTGCGGCTGAGTTGATGAGCCGTGTGTTGGGCATGCCTGGTTTTGCGTTCGCGGTTATCTCGCACCCAGTGAGCAGCGCGACGGACGACGGGTTGGCCGATATGGCGCGGGCGACGATCGAGCAGACGCGGCGGTTGCTGGCGTTGGGCTGAGGCTCGGTGCCTCCGGTGGAGGTGGTCTGCCGCCAGGCACCAGGTCCACTCAGCGAGACACCGACGTTGCGGTGCTGTCATGGCCGGGCATGTCCCCGCCATACATCGCGGCACTTTGCCGGCTGAGGTGGCCGGGACACGGTGCAGCGGCGCATTGCAGCGCCTCCCCGTCGCGAAAAGACACGTTTCTTAAACTATCGGCAGATACAGTGGGCCGCACGAAGGTGAGTTTGCGGGGGTGGCGGAGATGAAGATCGTGACCGGCGCCGCGCTGGCGTTGGCGGCATGGAGCATCGACGCTGACGCGCAGACGCCCGCCCCCGCCCCCGCGACCGCAGCGGCTGCCTACGCGCGGATCCGAGCCATCGCCCGCGAGCATTTCGCTATTCCGATCATTGTTGATTGCTCGTTACGTTCCGTCCATTGGGCGCTGGAGGCGTACGCAGCTCTTGACCGCGAGCTGTTCGAGGAGGCGCGAGCCGACGCCCCGCTTACCGGACAGACCGCGGCTGAAATGCGCTGGTACGCGGCGGGAGCGGCTGACACGGCTGACCAGCTCGGGAGCGGCGAAGTGGCCCAATATGGTGCGGCAACGTGCGCATTGGCCTCGCACGCGCCTACGCTCTTGAAACTCGACGAACTTGGACGCGCGGCGGACGCGCAGTAACGGCTCGCGATTAGTTATGACACGCACTACTCGGCGGGGGTCGTCACGACATCGGTGCCGCGAGGCGGGAAAATGTCCAGGCGAAGGTCACCCCCGAGAATGCCTGTTATCCTCCCAACGGCAGGGGAGCCGCTCAGCGGGCAGGCGCGGCCATTTCGCAACCGCGGCGCGCGTCAGGTTCGGCTCTCTGGCCACCCTAGCGAGCGTCCCCCCTGCACGTGCGATGCCGGCGAGGATGGCCGGCTGAGCCTGGTCATGACAGTGAAGTGCTGCATTGCCCGGCCACAACGAGCCCAGGTGCGACTGGGCTGGTGTTTCCCGCCAGCCTGTCTGTATCATGTTGCGATGCAGGATACGCACCTCATCCAGAGCGGCTACCTGACCGCCACGATCAAGGCGGATGGCGCCGAGCTGTGCTCGCTGTGCGATGCCACCGGCGAGGACATGCTGTGGCAGGCCCTGCCGGTATGGCCGCGCCACGCGCCGGTGCTGTTCCCGATCGTCGGGCGGCTGAAGGACGATGAACTGCGCCACAACGGGCGCACCTACCGCCTGACGCAGCACGGTTTCGCGCGGGACCATCGCTTTGCCTGGCTGAACCGCACCGCGACCTCCTGCCGGCTCGTGCTGCATGACGATGCGGCGACCCGCGCCGTCTACCCGTTCGCGTTTCGCTTCGAGGTCGCCTTCGCGCTGGAAGACGACGCACTCATCAACACCTTCACTGTGATCAACACCGGGCGCGAAACGCTGCCGGCGTCGGTGGGTGCTCACCCGGGGTTCCGCTGGCCGGTGCGCGAGGAGATCGACAAGACGGCACATGTGCTGGAGTTCGACCAGCCGGAGCCGGCGCCGATCCGCCGCCTGACCGGAGGGTTGCTGGGCGCGCCGGAGCCGACACCCATCGAGGGGGCGACCTTGGCGCTCGACCCGGCGCTGTTCGAAGCCGACGCGATCATCCTGGACCAGCTTGCCAGTTCCTCGGTGCGGTTCACCGCGCCGGGTGCCGAGGCGATCGAAGTGGCGTGGGAAGGGTTCCGCGAGCTCGGCATATGGATGCGCCCCGGTGGGGATTTCCTGTGCATCGAACCGTGGTACGGCACCGCCAGCCCGGTCGATTTCGACGGCGAGTTCCACGACAAGCCGGGCCTTATGCTGATCCCGCCCGGTGACCGGCGTGTCCTGGCGATGCGGGTCAGGCTCTGCTGACGACGGGGATTACCGCTTCGGTTGTGGGGTGGGTAGGTTCCTGCGCAACCCACCGGTTTCGGGGGGATGTTGGCTGCGCGGGGTCAAAGCGGTGGGTGACGCAAGAGCTTACCCACCCTACAGCGGGTGTAGACGGCGAGCTCCGGGTGGCGTGGCCGGCTCCATCAGCCATTCCGCGAGTGTCTCGGCCGCGCGGATCGCGATCGTCTCGACGTCCGCCGTCACGCTGGTGATCCGCACCCGTTGCGTTTGCGGTGCCGGCATGGCGAAGCCGGCGCGCTCGACAACGTCGCGCGACAGTAGGGCGACGCAGTCCAACTCCTTGGTCATTCCCTCCAGCCGTGCCGCGATGTTGCCGACCTCACCGAGGAATTGCACGGTGTGCTGGTGCGACAACTCGCCTATCACGGCGAGGCCGACATGGCAGCCGACGCCGAACCGCAGCGCATGGTGGAACTCCGCCAGGATCTCCTGGCCCAGCGCGTCGAGCGCCCGCCACAGTGCCTCGATCGCGCGCAGCGCATGTCGGCATGCCTCCGCTGGCGTGCAATCGGCGCCGAAGAATGCCGTGATGCCATCGCCGGCGACGCTGGTGACCTGGCCGCCATGCGCTTCGACCGCGTGGCTGACCGCGGTGACGTAACGGTCGACGATATAGAGCGCGTCATATGGCAGCCGTCCGTCCGCCAACCGGGTCGAATCACGAAGATCGACGAAGATGGCGGCGATCTCCCGCTCATGCGACGCGGCGATCACGGCGTGCGGGTGGGTGTCGTCGGTTGTCAGCAGGGGGATCACCGCCAGCGCGCGACCCGGCCGTAGCTGGCAGGCGAGGCGGACCCGTCCAGGCGCCCCGATCCGCTCCAGCGTCGCACGTTCCAGCGCGCTCGCCGGCGGCAGTTCCTCTAGACCCGCCGTGACCAGCACGCGGCAGGTGGAGCAGCGGCCGCGTCCGCCACAGATCGAGGCGTGGTCAATCCCGGCCCACCGGCTCGCTTCGAGGACCGAGAACCCGTGCGGAACCGTCACCGCCCGTCCGCCGGGATAGGTGATGACGACAGGCCGATCCCGCCGCTCGCGCCGCTGGCGTAACGCCCGCAATCCGAGCACGCCGAGGACCAGTGCGCCATACAGGTACAAGGTCGAATCCCGGAGTTCGGTCAGGCTTGCCCCGATGGGCGTTCCGGCCAGGGCGTAGTCGCGAAACAGTTGCGGCTCGACCGCCGCCGCGTCCACCGCCTGCCATCCGGCCTCCGCGATGCCGAGGACGGCGAGCACCGGCAGCAGTGTGATGGCGACGGCGAGGACCGGCGCCCATCGTGGGTACCAGGGTTTTGGGCGCAGCCACATCGCGAGGCCAAGGCAGCCATGGGTCCACAGGATCAGCAGCAGCAGGAATTGCTGGGTCATGCGGGCGCCCGGGTCCGCCGCCAGGAACCAAAGATTGGTCAGCACGCGCGGATAGCTGGCGTCCAGCCCGAACAACAGGGTTCCTAGCCGCACGTTGATCGCGTGGGCGGCGAACAGCGGCGGGATCGACAGCCCCAACAGAAGCTGCCAGCGCTCGCCGATCGGCATGCGGAAATGCCGGCGGCGGTACAGCGCATACAGGCCGAGCCCGCCGTGGACCGCGAACGATCCGTACAGCAGAACCTGTCCGATCACGGTGCGCCACGGCCAGAGCAGCACCAGCCGCGCCGCCTCCATGGCATCCAGCCGCAACAGGCCACAGGCGTGATTGAGGAAATGTGTCGTTGCGAAGGAGAACAGGATCAGGCCGGTGACATGGCGGACCCGCCGCTCGATGGCGGAGAAACGCAAGGCGGCGTCCGGTTCGTCGTGGGGCAAGCAATTGCTCCCGTTTGCCGCGCTTGACACCAGTGTCCTGCTCCCGGTCTTCGAGCGAACCTGGCGCGGCGTTGCCATGGCACGACTCCGATCTGGCGTATCTGTCCCCGACCGGCCAATTCGTGGCTACATTCCAGGAATGGCAGCGATTTTATGGCAGCGCTGTAGCACGGGATCAGCATGCCACCGAAAGTAGCGGTCCACCGGATCGATCCGGATCTGACCGACAGCAGATCACCCACTCACAGCGACGGTCATGCTTTATGATCGTCGGTATGAGTGCCGATCAGCGCCTGCAGCGCGGCTTCGTCGACCAGCGTTAGCTGCGCGCGGATGGGATCATAGGCAACCACGCCGGAGGTCCTCCAGGCATTGAGGATCGTGATGATGCTTCTTGTGGTGGCTCCCATAAGGTCCGCCAGATCACCCTGACGGAACCGGCCCGCCAACCGCAGTCCGTGTTCGGAGCGGCGTCCGCCACGCCTGGCGAGATACAGCACCTGCCGGGCGAGCCGAACCTCGAGACTCTCGAACGTGGCATCCTGAAACAGGGCGAACGTGCGACGCAGCCGGGTTGCGAGCATGCCGCACAGGTTTCGGCCAAGTGCGGCGTGTTCCGCGAGCGTCTCGATGAACAGCGGTGCACCAATTCGCAGCAGCCGCACGTTGCCATCGGCGAATGCGTCGGCGGTGCGTACGCTGCCGTCTATCACGCCGATTTCGCCGAATATGTCGCCGGGGCCGAGTATCTCCACCATCAGGCCCTTGCTGTCCCGTCCGACCGCGCCGATGCGCACGCGCCCGGGACCGCCGATGATCGCGTAGACCGCGTCGGCCGGGTCGTCCTGGGCGAAGATCTGCGCGCCGTCGCGGAGGTCGGTTAATCTGCTTCTTGCTTCGATCCGATCCAGCACTGGTTCGGCGATATCTTTGAAGGCGGCCACGCCAACCAACAGGGCCAAATCAAAACCTCCACGTCAGAACCGGCGACAAGGCCATGCTACGCCGGGCGCACGGCTTATGCCATTGCACCACGGCCGATGATGGATCGGTCTCTACAGGAACCGCGCTACGGAACCGCATCGATGGCGGCAATGGCGTCGGTGGGGTCGTCGTCGCGGTGTGAAACACTTCAGAGCGCGCGTGCTGTCTGACTGCCACTCTCCGTCCGTCAGCAAGGCCGATGCGAACCCACGGCAGGGGCTGACAAATGGACAACCAAATCCGCGACGAGCGGAAACCAACGGAGAGTACCATGAAAAAGTGCGCCTTTGTCGCCCTGGCCATCCTGAGTGTTGTGCTCGGTACCGCCAGCCTGATTGCACCGGCGAATGCCAGTGCGGTTTACCTGTTCCAGGCGTCCAGCAGCACCGGCTAATCGCGGCGTTCGCCGCCGGCCGGCTCGGCGCGCCGGCCAATCCCGGTGCAGTTGGTCGAGTGCGCCCTTCGAGAGTGCCGGGTGATCTTAGCTGAAAGCCTCGGCACTCCGAGGGGCGGCGGGATTCCGATGGAGGTCGCAATGATGGGAACGTTTTTGGTTATCATCTGTGCCCTGGCGATCGCCGTTGCCGGGCACATGGCGGTCGACCCGAGTGTGGCGCGGCCGACGCCCGGAGACGGGGACGCCGAGCCTGATGCCAGTCACCCGACATGGTGGGCGGAAACGATCCGCGGTCTCTCGGGATCAAACGCTTCGTTCCACGATCAATGCGAACTGAACAAGCCGGAGAGATTGCCATGAATTCGACAAACAAGTTCGAGACCATTCTGCTTGCGAGCGTTGTCGCGCTCGGGCTTTCGACCGGTGCGGCGTTTGCCGCATCGTCGTCGCCGAATGGAAGTGTTTCGGCCGGTGCCAAGCCCCCGGTCGGTGTGCAGACCGCGCAGCGGTTCAACGGCATCGCCGTAGTCCCGGCTACACGTGACCCTTATGTTGGTACGGCGGCTCCGTCTCGGTCGAACCCGACCGGCCAGGTGGAGTATGGCGCGAACGGCACGATCTCACTGTATGCGCCCACGGATAACGGTAGCAGCTGAACAGTTATTCCACGTAAGATATAGCAAGGCGGGCCGGTCAGCATCGACCTCCCGCCCTGCACATTCCACACCGGTCCGGAAACGTATAGATCGGAACCGGAACCACGTACATCTTTCGCGCCCTTCGAGGACTTGGGCCGCGAAGGGCGCACCAAGGTCGACAAGCGCAGCGAGACGGATGAGGGCGGTGCCGCATGCACCGCCCTCATCCGTCTCGCTGCGCTTGCCGACCTTCCGCAAGCGGGCGAGGTGTGTTCTGCGCAGCACAAAAAAACGGCGGGAGAGTTCTCCCGCCGTTCTTCGCATTCTGGCGCCCGCAGCCTACCAACCGACTTCAAAACCGACCAGAAGGGCCTGGGACAATGTGTTATTGAATGCCTTCGAGCCAGCCGTCTGCGTCACGAAGTTGAAGTCACCCTGGTGACGCGTGCCATATATGTATTCCCAATAGGCCTGAAGCCCCGGGGTGATCTGCCATTGGCCGCCGGCCCCGAAGGCGTTTTCATGGCGCTGCGACACCCCGGTCAGTGCCACCGCGCCCTGCGAGTCGAAACCATAGTAAGCGGCGCCGATGGTGAACGGACCGGTCACGTACTGGATGCCAAGCAGGTATGCGTTGGCCCCCACCGCTTCCTTCGGCGACGTCGCCAGGATACCGTTGTACTGGCCGCCCTGCCATGCAGCGCCGACCGTGATGCCGGAGATTGTTACATCGGCAGCAACGAAGCCGGCACTTACACCCTTCGTTTGCCCGTTGTACTTGGTGCCGGGAACACCAAGTTCCGCCGGCGTAATCGCCGGCCCCGTGTAGTTCACGACGCCGCTGCCGATGTAGTCGCCGAAGGCGTAGATCGCCGCCGGCCCGACGACACCTTGGTACCGCACGCCGGCCTGGATCTCGTTCCTGAATCGGAAATTGTCGGTCGGTATACCCCCGGTGTTGGTCTGCCCTGACGACGATAGCGAGGGACAGCTTGTTGAGGCGTTGGGACACGTGAACTCGATACCGTTGCCGTTGTTCGGCGCAAAATTGACGCCGAAGTCTACGCCGGCGAATTGCGGCGACAGATAGACGATCTTGTTCGATCCGTATTCGGCGCCCTGCAGCGAGTACCACGGATAGGTCGGCGAGGTATTGCCGTTGACCGCGCCCGGGGCGTCGCCGTCCCACAGGCCCTGGCCGACGTTCTGGAACGTGCCGATGCCGGCGTCGAAAAGGCCGGCAACACCGTCTCCCTGGCCCAATCGGACAATGCCGATTTTATCCTGCGCCACCCAAACGAATGCGCGCCGAACATACAATGTCTGCGCGCAGGTAAGGCCGGATGTGCCGGTGGTGGTGGAGCTGTTCTGAGCGTTGGTGGCAATGATCGAGGTGGTGGCGGAGTTGGGGTTGGCCTCGAATCCGACGCCGTTGAAATTCTCACGAATTTCCGCATTGGCACCCCAGCGCAGACCGTTGGTCGCCATGCCACTTACGCCCGGATACAAGCGGAAGTAGGTACCCATATTATAGGGCGCTAACTTGTTCCCGCCAACCACGTCGCCGGTGGACCCCTCGACCGAGAACTCGGACCAAAGCTTGCCGTTCAGGCGGATCACCATGCTGCCCGGCGTCGGATTGACCACTGTCCCAGGTATCGCCACGGCTTGATGGTTGTTGTTGTCGTTCGCGGATTGGCCGAAGTTCGGCGTGATCAGTGTCCCCAATGGCGGCGTCGCCAACTGCGGGGCGGGAGCCTGCGCTCGCACTGGACATTGCATTATCGTTATGGAACCGAGCATGGCCGCACCGGCCAGCAAAACTCTGCGCAACACAGTTCTCCTTGCTTTGTCGGACTTGCCGACGACTTGTTGCAGGCCCCTCCCTGGCTGCGCCATTCTGTCCTGCGAACAACAAGACCAGTGTTGTGTCCTGGTAATTCCCGTCTTCCACCAATATTTTTTTGGAGGCACCGCGCGGTCATACCGCCGGCCATGACGAGTGGAGAGCCGGGACTTTCAGCCGTTGGTATCAATCGACCCTTCGCCGGAGTCGGCGCGGGGAGGTTGAACGTGTATTCCTGATTAATATTATACCGGAACGGTAATTTTACCGGCGTGGATCTCCGCTCGCTCCGGATGGTACCCTGCGCGCGAGTTACGTTACCATTCAAGAATAGGCCTGTGGATCACCGAAGCCAACGACCTAGCGAAGTTCGGCGTCCAACACATCGACCGGCCGGCGGCGCCTGATCAATGGCGCAAGGCGATTGAGCAGGCCAAGCCGCGCCAGGCACCAGGCCAGTCCGAGCAGGCAGATCGGCGCGCCGGCAGTCAGTCGCGCGGCCATCAACCCGAGCGGTCCTCGCGGTTCGCCAAACAGCCACGGCAGCAGCAGCGCCATCGCGACCGCTGACGCGGCGGTGGCCAGGGCGGGCAGGCCGGCGCGGATCGGGGCCAACCTGCCGATGCGCAACACGCGCGCGCTCATCATGATTGTGTAGGGGCTGGTCACGAGCTGCGCGACCAGCCAGACAGCCATCGCCTGTGCCGGCGTTGCCGGCCGCACCACCGCGACGCCGACCAGCATCGCGATCACGGCGGCGATGTTGGCCGCCAGGGCCGGTCCGGGCGTGCCCTTGGCGATCAGGGCGGCGCCGGCCGGAAACCACAGGAACAGCCAGGCGGTCAGGGCGATCAATGGCAGCGCGGCCGGACCCACCTCAACCCAGGCCGGCCCCAGCAGCAGCCGGGTCAGCGGCACGATCATCACCGCCATCATCCCGAGCAGCGGCAGCACCACCGGGGCGGCAAGACCGAGGCAGCGGTCCATGACCCGACGCAGCGCGGCCAATTCTTGCTGGCGCGCCGACATCGCCGGCAGCATCAACCGCCACAGCGCGGTGAACACCAGTTCGCGCACCGTATCGACCAGGCGGAATGCCATATGCACCTCGCCGAGCGGCGCCGCGCCCGCGGTGGCGCCGATTACCAGCACGAACAGCCGGTAGCGCCCAAGCTGCACCAGCGTGCTGGCGGTCAGCGGCAGGCCCAGCGCCAGCAGTTCGCGCACCGCGCGCAGGTTGGGCCGTCGCAGGGCGCGCATCAGGGAGCGTCGCTGGGGGGACGGGCGCCAGTTTGCCCGCAGCAGCAGAGCGAGCGCGCCCGCGGTGGCGCTGACCATCTGCTGCAGCACCAGCGCCCAGGCTCCGGCACCCGCCAGCGCCGCCGCGATGCCGGCGAGTGTGCCAAGCCCCTGGCCGATCAGCGTGCGTCCGGCCAGGGCGCGATAATTCCGATCACGCGTCAGCATCCCCTGCATCGCACCGCCGGCGCCGACCAGCGGCAGCGGCAGGGCGAGCAGCGCCGACATCGCCGGCAGCCTGGGGTCGGTCAGCAGTGCCCCGAGCAACGGGCCGGCGGCGATCTGTATTGCTGCCGCAACGACGCCGGCCGCGGTGGATGCCCAGATCGCGCTGGCCATGACCCGATCATCGAGGCTGGCACGTTGCACGATCGCATCGGCGAACAGCGCGTTGACGGTCACCCAGAGCATCACGTGCACCGACACGGCGGCTGCGGCGATACCGACCTCGGCCGGGCCAATCAGCCGGGCGACGATGAAGGCTGAGACGAACGAGAGGCCGGCCGCGGTGCCGGCTTCCAGGCCGGACCAGAAGACATGCCCGGCGACGCGATAATTGACCGGGGCGCTGACTGGGTGGTCGGTCGGGCGGTCGATCGGGGAACTCATGACTTGCGGCATCCGCACAGCGTCGCGCGGGGGCGCAAGATCGCGGGCCGGTTCAGGCGATTGGCGGCGTATTCGGAGCCCCCGGCCGACCAGTCGGACATCGAAACACGGTGAACAGCGTGCGTCCCGTGTGGTTCAAGGCAGGTCATGCAGCGACGCGGCGTGTCAATGCCGCGCCGAACAGCGCCGGGGCGGCCAGCGCGGCGAGTAGCGGCGGTAGCCACATCACGCGGCTCTGGTAACGATTGTGCGGGCCGGACAGGCCGCCGGCGATCAGCGCGTTGATCGGCAGCGCCAGCAGGACAAGCGCCAGAAAGCCGGCGACGCGGTGCCGGCGGCGCAGCGCCACCGGCAGCAGGGCGCAGCACACCACGACACCGATCAGCGCCATCGTCCAATGCAGCGCGAGAAGCCAGTGCGGCAGATGCAGCACGCCGTTGGTCTGGCGGGATGCGAGATAGGTGTCGGCCTCGAAACGGGGAAAGTCATCCAGCACCCTGGGCGTGACGGTCTCCGGCCAGGCGTTGAGCCCATCGCCGGACGCGAACATGGCAAGCTGCCGCGTGGCGTTCGCGAGCACGGCGTGGAGTTCCTCGATCGGTTCGGCTGCGATCGCTTTCTCGACAATGGCATTGGCTTCGGCGCTGACCAGCTTGGCGCCGCCGGCGCGGGCGATCGGACCGTCGGCGCGCCATAGGAACAGATCGGCAGTCGCGGGGAACTGGTCGAGATAGGGACACAGACGCCAGTGCGCGCCGGGGCAGTCTCGCACCAGCTCGCGCATTCCCGGTCCATCGTAGACCACGCGCGCGAGCACGAAGACGTTGCCAAATGGAGACAACGAGACACGGTGGTGCCCGACGAGATTGACGCTGACCAGGGCGGCGCAGGCCAGGACGGGCGCCGCCAGCAGCCGCGCCGCCAAAGTCCATAAGGTTTCGCGCACTGCGGGAGGCGACAAGGTTTCGCGTGCCGCGCGGGGCTGCGGCGTGGCGCGCGTCGCGCCAGGATACATGCCAGGACACATGATAACGCGCAACGTGCCGGGGCCGAGGCAGTATCGTAACGGCAGCGCCACAAGCACCAGCATAAGCGTGAGGGGCAGGTGCGACTGGTGCGTCGCGATCATGAACGTGCTGAACCCGATCAGCCAGATCCGTTCGCGACGTGACAGGCTTGCCGCGGCGAACGCCAACAGGCCCAGCGCCAGCACCAGCAGCCCGGTGAACAGATCGGGCATGAGTTGCGAAACGAGCCACGGCAGCGCGCTGACGAGTGCCGCCGCCGCAAGCAGCGGCAACAGCCACCAGGCGGATGCAAGGGGCAACAGCGCGCGGCGCACCAGATGCAGCGTGTGCGCGGCCAGCAGCGCCTGCACGACGATTGCGGGCCAGGTGGTCAGCTTCAGATGCAGCGGCAGCAGGAACAGGCTGTAGAAGACCGGCCGATCCCAGCCGAGATAATGATGGATCGCCTGCGAAAGGTAGGTGCCGGTGTCGGAGAACACCAGCGGATAACCGTTGATCGCGGCGGGCCAGAGCAGCAGGGCCGCACCGAGCAGGATCGGTGCGAGGGGGGAATGGTGTGTAATGTGACGCTCCCCCCTCCCCTTGAGGGAGGGGGACGGGGGGAGGGGTCGGTACGGCGGGTCGTTGGGCATTGTGGTGCCGTAGCGACCCCTCCCCCCAACCCCCTCCCTCAAGGGGAGAGGGAGCGTTAGTAGTCGGGGGAACATCAATCGCCATAGCCGTCCGGGTGCGCCTCGCGCCAGGCGAAGGCGGTTTGGACGATTTCGGCCAGCGTGGCGTGGCGTGGCTGCCAGCCGGCCTCGGCGCGGATCCGCCGCGCGGAGGCGACCAGCACCGGCGGATCGCCCGGCCGCCGCGGCGCCAGTTCGTGCGGAACAGCGCGGCCGGCGACGTGCGCCACGGCCTGCAGCACGTCAAGGACCGAGTGACCCGTTTCGGTGCCGAGATTCCAGGTGACGCTGCCGCCGTCCTGCCGATCGGGAGACAATTGATCGAGCGCCAGCAGGTGCGCTTCCGCCAGATCCGCCACGTGCACGTAGTCGCGGACGCAGGTGCCGTCCGGGGTCGGGTAGTCGGTGCCGAACACGCGCAGTGGCGGACGGCGGCCCAGCACCGCATCGATCGCCAAGGGAATCAAATGCGTTTCCGGATCGTGATCCTCGCCCAGCCGCCCGGCCGGATCCGCGCCGGCGGCGTTGAAGTAGCGCAGTACGCCGCTGTTCAGTCCGTGGATGCGACCCGCCCAGTGCAGTGCGCGCTCGAGCATGTGCTTGCTTTCGCCGTACGGCGAACCCGGATCGATTGGGGCGTCCTCGACGATCGGCGAAACCGCCGCGGAACCGAACACCGCCGCGGTGGAGGACAGCACGAAGCGGCGCACGCCGTGGCGCACGCAGGAGGCGATCAGCCGGGTGCCGAGCATGGCGTTGTCGAGCAGGTAGCGGAACGGCTCGCGCATGCTGGCGCCGACCTCGATCAACGCGGCGAAGTGGAACACCGCGTCCCATGGTCCGTCGGCCAGCAGGGCGTCGACCGCAGCCTGGTCGGCGAGATCGGCCACCACCAGCCGCACGCCGTCCGGCAGCGCAGCGCGGTGGCCCGTAGACAGGTTGTCGAGCACGACGACGTGCTCGCCTCGCGCCGCCAACACCGCGACGAGATGGCTGCCGATGTAGCCGGCGCCGCCGGTGACCAAGACTCGTCGTGCCGCTGGGAAACGTCTTGCCATTGATGACTACCCCCGGAAATAGCCGCCATAGCGCGGGTGGTACACCTCGGCGTCGGCGGAGCCCGAGCGCAGATGGGCGCGCGCGTCAACCCGCGTCAAGGCGACGCCAATGACGTTTGCGCCAGCTTCGCCGAGCAGCGCGAGCGCGTTTTCGGCCACGGCCAACGGCGTGGACCGCCAGCGCAGGCACAGCAGCGTGGCGTCGGCGATGGCGGCGATGACGCGCGTGTCAGTCATCGCCAGTGCCGGCGGAGCGTCGAGCAGCACCAGGTCGAACCGCGCGCGCAGCCGTTGCAGCAGCCTGGCCATGGCCTCTGACATGAACAGGCTGAACGCGTTGGCCTCGGCCGAGCCGGCGGCGATGTAGTGCATGCCCGACAGCGGGTCCTGCCGGATCACCTGCTCGTCTGTCGCGTGGCCGGCCAGCAGATCGGTCAGGCCCAGTTCGCCGTCGGCCTGCAACAGCCGGCCGAACGCCGGCTGGCGCACGTCGCAATCCAGCGCGCAGACGCGCTCGCCGCCGAGTGCCGCGATGCGGCCGAGGGCCAGGGCCACCGACGTCTTGCCTTCGGCCGGCCGCGCCGCGGTCACCGCGACAACGCGCGGTCGGTCGGTACCCATCCACAGTCCGGCGCGCAGCGCACGCAGTTGTTCGGCGAACTGCGACATCGGCTTCATCGCGGCGTAGGCAGCGACCGGCATGCGGCCGAGGCGGCGCGGCGGGACTTCCGGGATCAGCGCAAAACAGGGCAGGCCCAGCATCGCGCGAACCTCGGCGCCATTGCGCAAACTGCCGTGGGTGACTTCGGCGATGTAAACCAGCAGCAGACCGAACAGCACGCTGAACGCGCTGGTGGCGGCCATCATCCGCATAACCTTCGGCGAACTTGGGGATTCCGGCGGCAGAGCGAGCGAGATCTCGTGCGCGTCAGGGGCCTCGACCGCCGCCTGCTGGGCGGTCTGCTGGATAGTTCCCAGCACCGATTGCAGCAGGCCGCGCGCCGCGTCGGCGTCACGCTGCATGGCGTCGAGCGGGATTTCGGCCTCGGCATTGTGATCCACCGCCTGATGGGCATCGCGCATGTCGGCGTCGAGCGAGGCGACGCGTTCGCGGGCCGCGCGGGCGTCGGCGCCGGTGGCGGCGACCACGCGGGCGGTCTCGGCCCCCACGGCGTGGTCGATCTCGGCGAGTTGCCGGCGCAGGGTGATCACATCCGGATGGTTGGGCCCGAGCCTGGCGTCGAGGCCCTGCAGCTGCGCCCGCATCTGGTCTTGCTGGGCGTGGAGCTGGACGACCGAAGGGGCGATTGCCGCGAGCGCCGAGGCACCGGCGTGACCGCGCGCGGCATCCAGCCGGGCTTCCGCCGCGGCAAGGTCGGCACGCGCCTGCAGGAGACCCTCGGTCAGGTGGCTGACCTTCTCGGCGTCCAGGCCGGCGTGCATGCCCTGGATCAGTCCGTGGCTGGCACGGTAGGCGGCGATGTGGTCGTCCGCCAGACGCACCTGGTTGCGCAGTTCCGCCACCCGTGTGTCCAGCCAGTCATTCGCCTTGCGCACCGCGCGATACTTCGCGGCGAGCTGGTCCTTGATGTACACATCCATGATGGCGTTGACCGCGGCGGCGGCGAGCACGCGATTCTGGGCGGTGAACGTGACAGTGACGACATGCGACCCGTGGGTGGTGTTGACGAGGAGCGCCTGCTGCACCGCCATCAGGACGGAATTGCGCACGTCGTCGAGTTGCGGTCCGGCGACTTTGTCACTGCCGTCGGGATTTCCGGGGTCGCTCGCTCTGTTGCCCTGCCTGTCCCCTTGCGGGCGTGCCGCCGGTGCCTGTGCCTGTGGCCGTGCTGGGGCGGGGGCCGGCGCGGGGACCGGTGCGGGGGCGAGCCATGCCGTGATATGTCCCATCACGCGGGCAGTCAGGGACGCCGGCCGCAGCGCGCCGTTGAACTCCGGATCGTCGAACAGATTGAGCTGGGTCGCCATGCGCTGCACGATTCTCAGGCCGTGCATGACCTCGGCCTGGCTGGCCATGACGTCGTCGCTGATCGGGTCGACGCGAAGAATGCTTTGCAGTTCGGCCAGGCGATACGCCGGAGGGTCATAAAGCAGGGCGCCCATCGCGGAATAGCGCGGCGTGGTCATGTGCAGCGCCAAGCCCATGGCCGCCGGGATCACCAGCACCGAGGCGATCGGCAGCCACTGATGCCGGCGCAGGATGCCGAACAGGACGCCGGGTGTGATCGGATGCGGCGAGGCGGTCGCAGAGTCTGCAACGGCGTGCCGACCGGGGCGTCGCGGTCTGGCCGCCTCCCCGGTGTCAGGTGGGATATCCGGTGGAGTGTCCAGCATCGCTGGTCCTGCGCCATAATGATCCAGCTCGACATTTTGTCGGGTCGGGCACGTTTGAACGTGCAAAGGATGGGTAGCGTCATGAGCCTTAACGGGTGGCTAACGCCGGCGCGGCGAATGCTTGTGGTGCTGTCACGGGTGGTATTGTCACTGGGGGGGCTGTCACCGGTGGTGCTGGCATTGGCCGGATGCGCGTGGCTGGGTTGGGGCGGGCCGGGCGCCAATCTGCCGCCGATCCCGCCGGCCGAGTCGGATGCCTATCACCTGGGGCCAGGCGACCAGATTCGCATCATCACGCTGAGCGAGGATCGGTTGACCGGCGAATTCCGCGTCAACGACAGCGGTGCCGTGGCGCTGCCGCTGCTGGGGACGATCCAGGCCGCCGGACTGACGACCGCGGAGCTGGAGCGAACTATCGGCGCGGACCTGGTCAAGGCGCAGCTCATCCGCGACCCGTCGGTGTCGGTGGAGGTTCTGGCCTATCGGCCGATCTTTGTGCTGGGCGAGGTCAACAAGCCGGGCCAGTACGCGTACCAGCCCGGGATGACCGTGGTGACGGCGGTGGCGGTCGCCGGGGGCTTCACTTATCGCGCCGTCGAGGACCGCGCGGCCATCGTGCGCAGCGTCGACGGCAAAGCTGTCGAGGGGCGGGCGGAGCGGCAGACGTATGTCCAGCCCGGTGATGTGATCACCATTTTTGAGCGGCGATTCTAGGACGATTGGCGCGGATCGCCTGCCGAACGCCGCTGAGCGGTGGGTTCGTCTTGCAGGGGGTAGGCTGCGGCCAGGCCCCGGGCCGGTGCTGCGGTGTCACACGGCGTTACGCCGACGCGGTCCAGGGATTCCGATCAGGCGACCGGGGCGCGCGCGAGCGACAAAGTCCGTCCCAGATGTGCTAGCACACCGTCATGAGCATATCCCAGGCAACCAACCGCGCGGCTGGCGGCGCTGGTCCCGGCCGCAACGACCCCTGCCCGTGCGGCAGCGGCCGCAAGTTCAAGCAGTGCTGCGCGATCGCGCCGCCGGCCCGGGCCGCGGCGTCCGCGCCTACCGCCGCGCCGATCGATCCGCTGAACATGAAGAGCGGCGCGATTACGCAAGCGGGCCAACTCACCAGTAATTTCAGTCCGCTCCAGCGCGTGCTGAGGCTCGGCCCCGCGGCGGGCGCGGCCCCGGTTCCGGCGGCACCGGTGGCGACCTCGCAGGCCGGCGGGGAGTCCGCTCGGGCGTATATCAATCTCGCACGCGGCTACCGCGCGGCCGGCCGCAACGGCGATGCGATCCAGGCGCTGCGTCAGGCGACCCGGCTCGATCCGGCAAATCATGGCACCTGGCAGGATCTTGGCATCGTGCTGACGCAGATCGGCCGCCTGCCCGAGGCCATTGGCGCGTTCCGCCGCGCGATTGCCGCGAAGGCGGATTTCGTGCCGGCCCACCACATGCTGGGCGTTACACTGGAAGCGCAGGGCAACGAAACCCTGGCGGTGAGTGCACTGCGGCGCGCCGTCGCGCTGTCGCCGAAGCTGGCGGACGCGCATGCGCGGATTGGCACCCTGATGCTGTCCCTGTCGCGCCGGCCGGAGGCGATCGCTGCCCTGCGGCGGGCCGCCGAGGTCGCCCCGCAGGCGGACATCGGCCGTCTGGCGCTGGCCAAGGCCCTGATGGCGGAGGACCGGCAGGACGAGGCGATAGTGGTGCTGCGCCGCATGCTGGCGCGCAGTCCGGGCAGCTTCGACGCCCGCAAGATGCTGGGCGACGCGTTGTCCTACGCCGGACAGTTCGAGGAGGCTGGGCGGGAATATCAAAAATCGATCGAAACCGGGCGCCAGCCGATCAGCGCGTACCATAGCATGGTGATGTCGCGAAAGCTGACTGAAGCCGACCGCCCGCTGATCGACGGCATGCAGCGGGTCCTGCAGCGGGGTGGATTGCAGGATTACCTACTGATGATCCTGCACTTCGCGCTCGGGAAGGCGCTCGACGATCTCAAGGACTACGCGGCGGCGATGGAGCACTTCGATGCGGCGAACCGGCTGCGGCATCGCTCTTCGAAGCTCGATTGCGCGCGGCTCAAGGAGCAGTTCGACGACATCATCGCACGCTTCACGCCGGCGTATTTCGCGGAGCATGCCGCACTGGGCTCGGACGACGATACCCCGCTGCTGGTGCTGGGGATGCCGCGCTCCGGCACGACGCTCACCGAACAGATCATCTCCAGCCATCCGGCGGTGGTGGGTGGCGGCGAGCTGCCGGTACTGGCTGGAGGCGGGTCCGCCCTGGTTGGGGGGCGGGCTGCGCAGCATGACCGTGGAGAACGCGCGGCGCGTCGCCGATGAATACCTGACGGTGCTGCGCGATCTTGGGCCGGACGCCGTGCGTGTCACCGACAAGATGCCGCCCAATTTCATGTGGATCGGGCTGATCCATCTGCTGTTTCCAAAGGCGCGCATCATTCATTGCAAGCGCAATCCGATCGACACCTGCCTGTCGATCTATTCGACCTATTTCACCGCGCGCATGGATTTCTCGGGCGATCGCGGCGACCTGGTGTTCTTCTACCGGCAATACGAGCGGCTGATGGAGCACTGGCGGAACGTTCTGCCGGCCGAGGTGTACCACGAGACGCAGTATGAAGAGCTGGTCAACGACCGCGAGTTGCGCTCACGCGAGCTGATCGCGTTCTGCGGCCTGGATTGGGACGATGCTTGCATGTTGCCTGAGCAGAATGAACGCCAGGTGCGCACGGCCAGCGTCTGGCAGGCGCGCCAGCCGGTCTACAAGACACCGGTGGAACGCTGGCGGCGTTACGAGCCGTGGCTGGGCGAGTTGCGCGAACTGATGCCGGCGTAGTGGGTTCGGTTGCCCCACGACAGGCCATGCGGGGCGGGAGTTCGGGCGGCGTTGCCATCGGTGTTGCGAACCGGGCACAAGCATCGGTTCGGCCCGTGGCTTGCAGCCTGATCTAGGTATTTTCCGAGGGTGGCGGCATCGGGGTGATCCCGGATAACTCGTTTCCGTTCCGCGCGTGTGGGTTAAGCTGATGGACAAGCTTTGCCAGGGTGTTCACGTCATGGGAGTGGAAGAGATTCGAATGCTCGACCTCTCGCCTGCCGCGACGCGGTGCGCCGGTGGCGCCCCCGCGATGCTCAGAACTGATCAAGCGCAAGTTGCCGGTACAAGTCGCCTTCCGCAACGGAGCGACGAAACCCCCCGGCTTGATCCAAGTCAATGCACACGGGCGAGCAACCGCCGAGTCTCCGTCAGGTATCCGGAGATGCTGGCCCGATAATCAGGGACATTCAAATGACCGTCACACGCATGCTGCTGGCAACCTTCGTCGCTGGCATTGCCTGGAGTTCTGTTGGCCCAGCCATCGCACAAGACGCGACCGCAGGCGCGGCGGTGTTCAAATCGCAATGCAGTATCTGCCACTCCGTGGTGCAAGGCCGAAATATGGTTGGCCCGAGCCTGTTCGACATTGTCGGCCGGCAGGCGGGCAAGATTCCGGGCTTTCACTACTCACCCGCGAACCGGGATTCCGGGCTGACCTGGGACCCTGCGACGCTTGACCGCTACTTGACCAGCCCGAGCACAGTCGTTCCGCACACGATCATGACCTATGCCGGCCTGAAGGACGCCAAGAAGCGCGCGGACCTGATCGCCTACCTGTCCACCTTGCATTGATCGAGTGACCTGATCCGCGCGGGCGCGCGGCACCGCAACACCGGGAGGGACCGGGCATGTCCAGCAAGCGTCTGATCCGAGCCCGTCTGGTCCGATTGGGCAGCGGCATCCTGGCGGCGGCGATCGTGGCCCTTTTTCCCGCGATTGCCCGAGCGATCCCCGCCTTCGCAACCCAGACCGGGCAACCCTGCACCGCGTGCCATATTGGCGCCTATGGGCCGCAACTGACGGCGTTCGGCCGCGCATTCAAGATCAGCGGCTATACGCAGACCGGCGGCGACGCAACGATGCCGGTGCCGTTCTCGGTGATGCTGCTTGGATCGTATAGCAACACGACCAAGGGGCAGGGGGCGCCAGCCGCAAACAATTACGGCCCGAATGGTAATTTCGCCATGGACCAGATCAGCATCTTCGCCGGTGGGCGCATCACGGATTTCGCCGGCGCACTGGTCCAGGGAACCTTCAATGGTGTCGCCAGCAGTTCTCATCTGGACAACAGCGATCTGCGCCTGACCGCGCCGTTCGATGTGAACAGCACCGAGCTGCGTCTCGGCCTGGATATCAACAATGGTCCTACGGTGCAGGATCCGTACAACTCTAGCTACGCCTGGGGATACCCGTACGTGTCGTCCATCTTGGTGCCGACCCCGACGGCGCAGCCGCTGCTCGCCAGCGGGCTGATCGGCAATTCGATCGGCGCCACAGTGTATGCCTGGTATGATCGTTCGCTGTACCTCGAGGGCGGGCTCTACAACACATTCGGTCCGTCGCTGCTGAGTTGGACCGGGAATGCATATGGGCCCGGCAGCTCGGCCAACCCGGCGCCCTACCTGCGCGCGGCCTATGAATGGAATTGGAACGGCCAGTCCGCGCATGTCGGCGGCATCTTCCTGCATTCCAACTTCAACCCGGCGATCTCGGCGTTCTCCAGCGATGGTTCGATGGGCCACGACAGCTACACCGACTATGCGCTGGACGGCGGCTACCAGTTCATCGGCGACGGCACGCACATCTTCTCGGTGCTCGGCATTTTCGATCACGAGACACAAAACCTGATCGGATCGTTCAATGCCGGGGCCGCAGCCCAGGCCAGCCACACATTGGATCAGGCGCGCGTCAGTGGCACCTACTACTACCGGCAGACCTACGGGATCACGGTGGCGTGGCAGAAGACCTGGGGCACGCCCGATCCGGTGCTCTATGCGCCTGCGCCGGTGAGCGGCAGCGCGAACGGCAAGCCGGACAGCAACGCATTCATCTTCGAGGCGGACTGGGTTCCCTTCGGAAAGGCCGATTCCTGGGCGGCGCCGTGGGTGAACCTGAAGCTCGGGGTGCAATACACACTGTATACGCAGTTCAACGGCCGCGCATCGAACTACGACGGATTCGGCCGCAACGCCGGCGACAACAACGCGCTGTATGTGTTCGCCTGGATGATCTTCTGAGCGAAGATGATATCGCAATGGCCGCGGATCCGTGACGAACCGGCGGGCTGAGCGCGCATGGCGGAGGAAACCATGAAAACATCACACGGAATCGCGTCAGCGGCCGGCGTTGTGATCCTGCTGTCGGCCGCAGGGCCGGCCCTGGCCGAAGGCAGGGCATCGGCGGCGGATGCCAAGGCGATGCTGGAACGCGCGGTTGCCGCGGTGAAGGCGGGCGAGCCCAAGGCGCTGTCGGCATTCAGCCACGGTGCCGAGGGATTCAAGGACCGCGATCTCTATGTATTTTGTGCCCGGACCGACGGCAAGGTGGACGCGCATATCGATCCCGCACAGATCGGCCGGAACATCAAAGACCTGTACGACGTTGACGGTGTCGCATTCGGTCAGGAAATGATGGCGATCGCGACAGAGGGACAAATCATCGCGGTCAGCTATATGTGGCCGGAGCCTGGCTCGCGCGTGCCGACCGCGAAAATATCGTTCGTGACCCGGGTGGCCGATCAAATGTGCGGCGTTGGCTACTACAAGTGAGCGCCGGCCACGCGCGGGCCGGACCTCGGCAGGTGCGGCTAACAGGATAACCGCGTCAGGGACTGTCCTGGGCGCGCATCTGCCGCTGCCGCGTGGCGAAGGCCGCTTCCCAGTCGCGGCCGTCGAACACGCGCGTGGGCCGCATCGTCGCCGGATCGTAATCGTCGAGGCAACGGGCGTTGACGCTGAACTTGTCGGGGTCCGCGCGCGGCACGTAGAACGGGTGCATGCCGCAGGTGGTGCAGAAGGTGTGGTGCGCCGTTCCGGTATTGAACCGGTAATCCGTCATCTCGCCATCGCCCCGCAGCAGCGTGAAATTCGCCGGCGCGACGGTGATATGCAGGATGCCCTTTTTCGTGCAGACCGAGCAGGTACACTCGCCGATCGCTCCTGGCACGGCCAGATCAGCGCGTATCCGGAACCTGACCCGACCGCAATGACAGCCGCCTTCGTAGGTTTGCATCGTCCATGTGCTCCCTTGCGCGGTGCAATGCTACCATGCGTGGCTTGGAGCGGCCACGAGGGGGGGGCCGATGCGGTTGGGTCCGGCTTGGAATGTTGGCTGTTTGGCCGCGTGCGTGTGGGATAGTACGGCGGAAGGCGCTGCCCCCCGGAACAAGTCCGGGGGCATGGCTTTTCCGCCCTACGCAGTTACGCGGCTTTGGCTTCGCGCCGGCGGGCGTGCAGGATGAATTCGGTGTAGCCGTTTGGCTGTGCGCGTCCCTTGAAGATCAGGTCGGCTGCGGCGGCGAATGCGATGCCATCGAAGTCCGGAGCCATCGGTTTGTACAGCGGATCGCCGGCGTTCTGCCGATCGACCACCTCGGCCATGCGGCGCAGCGTTGCCATCACCTGCATTTGCGTCGTGACGCCGTGATGCAGCCAGTTGGCGATGTGCTGGGACGAGATGCGCAGCGTCGCGCGATCCTCCATCAGGCCGATGTCGTGTATGTCGGGCACCTTGGAGCAGCCGACGCCCTGGTCGATCCAGCGCACCACGTAGCCCAGGATACCCTGGCAGTTGTTGTCCAGCTCCTGCTGGATTTCGTCGGTGGACCAGTTGGGGGGCGACCAGTTCGGCTGATCCGCCAGCGGAATGGTCAACAGGTCGGCGAGCGGTGGCCGTGCGCGATCGGCCAGCGTGGTCTGCCGCGCGGTGACCTCGACCGCGTGATAGTGCAGCGCGTGCAGCGTCGCAGCGGTGGGCGAGGGGACCCAGGCGGTGTTGGCGCCGGCCTGCGGATGGCCGATCTTTTGCGTCAGCATCTCCGCCATGCGGTCAGGCGCCGCCCACATGCCCTTGCCGATCTGTGCCTTGCCGCGCAGGCCGCATTGCAGCCCGATATCGACGTTCTGATCTTCGTACGCCTTGATCCAGGCGGTGCCGCGCATGGCGTTCTTGCGGACCATCGGGCCGGCCTCGATCGAGGTGTGGATCTCGTCGCCGGTGCGATCGAGAAAGCCGGTGTTGATGAACGCCACACGATCTTTCGCCGCTGCGATGCAGGCCTTGAGGTTGGCCGAGGTGCGCCGCTCTTCGTCCATGATGCCCATCTTCAGCGTGTTGGGCGCCAGGCCAAGCATGGCCTCGACACGGCTGAACAGCGTGTCGGTGAAGGCGACCTCCGCTGGTCCGTGCAGCTTCGGCTTGACGATGTAGACGGAGCCGGCGCGGGAGTTGCGCAGGGGTCCGTCGCTGCGCAGGTCGTGCATCGCGATCAGCGAGGTGACCGCGGCGTCCAGGATACCCTCGGGGATTTCTGCCCCATCGGCGTCGAGCACCGCGTCGGTATACATGTGCAGACCGACGTTGCGGATCAGCATCAGGCTGCGCCCTGGGAGTGTCAGGGAGCCCCCATCGGGCGCGGTATAGACGCGGTCGGTGTGCAGCCGGCGGGTGAGCTTCTTGCCGGCCTTCTGGAACGTCTCGACCAGCGTGCCCCGCATCAGGCCGAGCCAGTTGCGATAGGCGTCCACCTTGTCGGCGGCATCGACGGCGGAGATCAAGTCCTCGCAATCCTGAATGGTCGTCACGGCCGCTTCCAGCACCACGTCGGCGATGCCGGCGGGATCGTCGCGGCCGATCCGATGGGTGCGGTCGATCCGCAGCTCGATGTGCAGGTTGTGGTGGCGCAGCAGGATCGCCGACAGCGCGGTGGCATCGCTGCGATAGCCGACAAACGCCGTCGGCTGCGCCAGTGCGGTGGGCGCGCCGGCGCGCAGCGTCACCATCAGCCGGCCATCCGCAAGGTCGTAGGACACCGCGTCGGAGTGGCTGCCGGCGGCCAGCGGCACGGCCTGGTCGAGAAACTCGCGCGCCCGCGCGATCACCAGTGCGGCGCGGCGTTTGTTGAAGCTTCGCGCGGGGGCGGCGTCGCCCTGCTGCGGAATGGCGTCGGTGCCGTACAGCGCATCATACAGGCTGCCCCAGCGCGCGTTGGCGGCATTCAACGCATAGCGGGCGTTGGTCACGGGAACCACGAGTTGCGGCCCGGCGATCGAGGCGATCTCGGGGTCGACATTGGCGGTGGCGACGGAGACGTTGTCCGGCTCGGCGATCAGATAGCCGATATCGCGCAGGAAAGCCTGGTAGGCGGGCTGATCGATGGGCTGGCCGCGACGGGCGAGGTGCCAGGCGTCGATCGCTGCCTGCATTTCCCCGCGCGTTGCCAGCAATGCCCTGTTGCGCGGGGCTAGGTCTCGTACCAGGGCGCCGAGGCCGGTCCAGAACGTGCCTGGGTCAATGCCGGTGCCGGGGATCGCCTCGGTGGTGACGAAATCGTGCAGCACCCGGGCGATCCGCAATCCGCCAGCCGGGACACGATCCGTCCGCAAGCTGGTCTCGACCTGATCCATCTGCCCGATCTCCCTGACGCTTGCCGCAGTGCAGCATAGAACGATTGCCGCGGTGCAGCATATGGGTATTGCTGCGGCGCGGCGCAGGGCGGTCGCTGCGGTGCAGCATTGCGCGGAGGTCGGCTTGAGTGCCGTCTGATGGGCTCCGCGCCGCGCCGGCGCGTTGAGCGCGTTCAGCGGGGCGAGCCACCAGGGATAGGGGGTTCCTGCGAGCCCGGTGTGGGGCTAGACTGGTCGTTCCGCCGTGCCGCGCCGTCATATGCGGCCGCATCGCCTAGCAAGAGGCTCCCATGACCCCACCGCTCGCCAACTCCGCCGCCGCGCGTGACATCGCCAATGTGTTGCACCCCTACACCGACCTGAAGACGCATCTGGAAGTCGGTCCGGTGGTGATCTCCCGCGGCAAGGGCGTGCGGGTGTGGGATGAACTCGGGGAAAGACTACATCGAGAGCATTGCCGGCCTGTGGTGCGCCTCGCTCGGTTTCGACAACGAACGGCTGGTGCAGGCGGCGGTGACGCAGATGCGCAAGCTGCCATTCTATCATGGGTTCACCGCCAAGTCGCACGAGCCGATGATCGACCTGGCGGAGATGCTGATCGCGCGGGCACCGGTGCCGATGAGCAAGGTGTTCTTCGCCAACTCGGGGTCCGAGGCGAACGACAGCGCGATCAAGATGATCTGGTATTTCAACAATGCGCTGGGCCGCGAGAAGAAGAAGAAGATCATCGGCCGCATCAAGGGCTATCACGGCATCACGCTGGCGGCGGCGTCGCTGACCGGGTTGCCGGCCAACCACCGCAGCTTCGACGTGCCGCTGGCCGGCTTCGTGCACACGATGACGCCGCATTTCTACCATGGCGCGCTGCCGGGGGAGACGGAAGACCAGTTCGCCACCCGCTGCGCCGATGAGTTGGAAAAACTGATCCTGGCGGAAGGTCCGGACACGGTCGCCGCGATGTGGGCCGAGCCGATCATGGGCGCCGGCGGCGTGATCGTGCCGCCGCGCGGATACTTCGAGAAGATCCAGGCGGTGCTGAAGAAGTACGACGTGCTGTTCGTCGCGGATGAGGTGATCTGCGGCTTCTGGCGCACCGGTAACTACTGGGGCAGCCAGACGTTGGGCCTGACGCCCGACATCCTGACCTGCGCCAAGGCGCTGTCGTCGTCCTATCTGCCGATCAGTGCGGTGATGGTGAACGACCGGGTGTTCCAGGCGCTGTCCGACGAGAGCAACAAGATCGGCACGTTCGGCCACGGCTTCACCTATTCCGGCCATCCGGTGCCGGCGGCGGTGGCGATCGAAACGCTGAAAATCTACGACGAAACCGACATCGGCGGGCATGTCCGCGAGGTCGGCCCGCATTTGCAGGCCGAACTGCGGCGCAGGTTCGCCGGGCATGAGTTGGTGGGCGAAGTGCGTGGGGTTGGCCTGATCGCGGCGATGGAACTGGTGGCCGACAAGGCGGCGCACAAGAGCTTCGAGCCGGCGGCGAAGGTTGGTCCGCGCCTGGTGAAGCTGATGGAGGAGCGCGGTGTGATCGGACGCACCGTGGTCAACGACGCGCTGTGTTTCAGCCCGCCGTTGATCATCAGCAAGGCGGAGATCGACGAGATGCTCGATCGGACTGAGAAGGCGCTGGATGAGCTGACGGTGCAGTTGCGGCGGGAGCGGATCGCAGTGGTTGGGTGACCTAACATTTCGGTTGCGCGTCGCGGCGACACAGCGCGACGCGCAGGCGATCCTGTGTTGACGCGTTCTGCCTGGCAGGACGTTCTTGCCAGTCGCGCTGGCTAGGGTCCGATCCGCTCCTGCCGGACGATATCGTCGGCGCGCGCCGGCAGCGGGGTCGGGTCCCCGGGATGGCCGACCAGCAAGGTTATGCGCCCCGGCCCGACCACCTCATGTTCGTGCCAGCAGCCGAATGCCCAACCGATTGGATACAGGCCGGGTTGCAGGTCAAAGCGAGGCGCTTCGAACGTCTTGACGTCGTTGCCGAAGCCGATATTCAGCATTGAAACGACCCGGTGGGGGCCGAAACCCAAGCGTGTCAGGCAGTCCGCACTCGGGCCGGCTGGGCGTTCAAGGCGAAGTGTCAACGCATAGACGCCTGCCGTTCTGATCGCGAGGAAGCCACGTCCCAGCCCGACATAGAGCGAGACCTTCGGTCCTCCCGCGATGATTTGCGCCACATCGACGGTCGACCCATCGAGGGAAAAGGCGGTCAGAGGGGTCGTTTTGACATCGACGTCCATGGTCGAGCTGATCTGAATCGGGTTGGTCGTGACCCGCCACCCCAGCTCATATCCGGCCAGCCTGCCATCCGTGCCCACTGGCGGCAGCTGCCTCGCCGGTTGGACGGTTTGCGGCTGGTCTGTACTCCAGACTGCGTGACCGGGCTGCGGGGTGGCCCACCGGGGCGGTTGATATGTCATCGCGCCCAGCCCCTGGACGCATCCCCATAAGCCGCCTGCCAGCAAGGCGCCGAGTAGCGGCGCCGGGCCGAAGAGCAGGGCAGCCCGATAGAGGCCTTCCTGGCGCCACAGCTGACGATGGACGAAACCGAGTTTACCCAAGAATTGGGTCATGACATGGCCGCAATCGCCAATTCGATATCGCTTGCCGTCAGCTCATTCAAATCGACGATGCCGGTCGCCAAATGCGGGGCAATTCGCACCGCTTGAGCCTCGCGTGCCCGTTCAAGCAAGGTCCGTGCGGTGCGCGCATTGCCGAAATCCGCGCGCTCGCTCGCCCGCACAAAGAATGCGTTGATGATCTGATCGGAAATCGGGCCAAGATGCAGCCCGTCACGGCGAGCCATGGAATGCGTTATCGTCACCAACTCGTCGGCGTCATAACTGCTGAACCGGATCGTCTTGGTGAAGCGCGACGGCAACCCGGGATTGCTCGCTACGAACTGCTCCATCTGTTCCGGGTAGCCGGCGACGATGACGACCAGCCGATCACGCTTGTCCTCCATCTCCTTCAGCAGCGTATCGATCGCTTCCAGCCCGAACGAATCGGTTTGTCCGGGCGTGCGCGCGACAAGGGCATAGGCCTCGTCGATGAAGAGTATGCCATCGAGCGCTTCGGTGATCCTCTCCTTGGTCTTCAACGCCGTCTGTCCGACATAGCCTGCAACAAGGCCGGCCCTGTCGGTCTCAATCAGGTGGCCTTTCTCCAACACCCCGAGATCACGCAGGATCGAACCATACAGGCGGGCAACGACTGTCTTGCCGACGCCGGGTGGGCCCGCGAAAACCATGTGGAGGGAAATGGGCGCTACCGGCAGCCCGCGATCGCGCCGGGCTGTTTCAACTCGCAGGCGCTGGATCAGTGTGTTGATCTCGGTCTTGACACTATCAAGTCCAGTCATTCGCGCCATTTGGCCAAGCGCGTCGATGCCTGAGGCATCCCCATTCGCGGCCATTGCGCGAACTTTTGAGCGTGACTGCAGGCGATAGGTACCAATCCGGGGGCCGCCGACCACCTGTGGCCAGAGTTGAATCACGCGGCTAGCCCAGTACAGAGTGGCCGATGCTACCAGCGCAATGAGGAGAACATACCCCAGCCAGGGCGGCAGCGACGGTGTGATCTTGAACGCGGAGAGGATACCGACACCGGTCATCACCAGCATGCTGAGGGCGACCAAGGGGCTCGGCCCGAGCTGCGCCTTCAGCCATTGCGCGACGTTAACCATTTAGCCGCTTGCAGCGATTGCTGACATGCCAGGTCACTTCGCGCGTCGCGCCGCCGCTCTGCGCCGATACATGCCATGCCGGAAGCAACGCAACCGTGGCGCTTCCCCCGACCTCCATCGCCGTCAGCGTACCGTGTCCCGCTTCGTATGGGTTTGGATACGGGATAGCGACACGCAGCGGCACGTCGGACAAGTCGAAAATCGGCGAGAAATAAGTTCCGGACCGTAGACGAACCGTTCCGGCCGGTTGGCCTGGTGCGCGTGCCACGGTGACCCACGCCAGCGGTCGTGCGCAACCGGTGGCGCGGTCCTTGAATTGCGTGAGAAAATCCGTGGACCCGTCCATCGTCGTCAGTGCGGCTGCGACATCTCGAGCGTCGACCTGTGCCAATTCGCTGGTGACGACCTCTCCGCCGCCTTCGGGTGTCATCGCGGTGCCAGCACTTGAGATGAGCCAGATCCAGCATACAATGGCGGAAAGCATCGCAACTGCCGTGGCTGGCAAAAGCCCCGGAAAATCGCCCTTGTCCCCCCCGCGCGCACCGGCTGCGGTTGTCGGCTGCCGCGTCTCCGAGTCCTGCGTCATGACTTAACCAGACATGGGGTAACTATGCAGGCCGTGGCGCACAATACTCGTGTCGGCCGAAGCGAATTGCTAGACGTGGCCACTGCGGTCGTCAACCTTGCAGGCGAACAACAATTGACGCTTGGCGTGCGACTTGAACAGATGCAGCCGGCCTGGGGGGCCGACAGCGGCTTCCGGTTCAATGCGTCATCGGACGGGCCATCAGGATCGACTGGAAACGGCTGACGCGCACGATGCCGCGAGATCATCTCGCACACGTCCAGACTGCGGCATTCGTTGGCGGTGCGCTACTCGATGGCTAGCACGACAGGCTTCATTGATGTTTCCGCTGGTGGATAATTCGTGTGCCAGGCCTGCGGGCCTTGCACGCCGATCCGCCGGAAATGCACATGCCAGCCTGCCGCTACCGCGCGCGGCTCACGGTGTAATCAGCCACGTCGGCCAGCGCGCGGCGGATCGCGCTGTCCGGGAACACCCCCAGCGCCGCCTTGGCCGCGCCCGCGAAGCGCGTCGCGCGCGAGAGAGTGGTCGCGATGGCCCCATGGCGCGCGATCAAAGCCATCGCGTGGCCGAGATCGGCCGGGTGCTGGTCACTGTGCTCGATCGTGCGCTGCCAGAACGCCTGGTCGGCGGCGTCGCCGGCTTGGTAGGCGGCCAGCACGGGCAGGGTGATCTTGCCCTCGCGGAAATCGTCGCCGACGGTCTTGCCCAGCGTCGCCTGGTCGGCCGCGTAATCCAGCGCGTCGTCCACCAGTTGGAACGCGATGCCGAGATTGCTGCCGTAGGCCGCCAAAGCTGCCTCCTCCGCCTGCGGCCGGTCGGCGACGATGGCACCGACCTGGCAGGCGGCGGCGAACAGTGCGGCGGTCTTGCCTTGGATCACCTCGAGATAGCGGTCTTCGGTGGTGGCAAGGTCGTGCTGGGTGGCGAGTTGCAGCACCTCGCCCTCGGCGATGGTCGCGGCGGCGCGCGACAGCACCGCCAGCACCTTGAGCGAGCCGTCCTCGACCATAAGCTGGAAGGCGCGCGCGAACAGGAAGTCGCCGACCAGGACGGACGCCTTGTTGCCGAACACCGCGTTGGCCGAGGCCAGGCCGCGGCGGAGCTGGCTTTCGTCGACCACGTCGTCGTGCAGCAGGGTCGCGGTGTGGATGAACTCGACGCAGGCGGCCAGGCTTGGGTGGCGGGTGCCCGCGTAGCCGCACAGGCGCGCGGCGGCCAGCGTCAGCAGCGGGCGCAGCCGCTTGCCGCCGGCGGCGACGATATGTGCGGCAAGCTGTGGGATGAGCGCGACCGGGCTGTCCATGTGCACGACGATGGTGCGGTTGCAGGCCGCCATGTCGCGCTCGACGAGGGCGGCGAGAACGTGCAGTGCGTCCTCGTCCTGCCTTGGGTCCTGCCTTGGATCGACCCCCGGATCAAGTCCGCGGGCGGGGGCAGGGTCCGCCTGGAACGGGGGCAGGCTGGCGATAACGCCCAAAACTGTCTCCCGGCTTGCGCGGCGTGAGTGCCGCGGCACCATATCGGCGCGCCGGAAACAGGGTCAAGCTGAGCCGCAGGGCCGAGGCAGGAGGGACGCGCGGTGCGGGTGCTTGTGACGACCAACAATATGGTGCGGCTGAGCTTCCTCGGGGCGTTGCTGGCCGATGCCGGGATCACGGCGACGGTGCTGGATGGGCATGCCAGCGCGGTCGAGGGCAGCATTGGCGCCATCCCGCGCCGGCTGGTGGTTGCCGAGGCGGACGAGGTGCGGGCACGGCGGGTGCTGACCGAGGCCGGGGAACTCTGATGGCGGCGGTCCGCAAGGCCCGTTCGGGCCAACCGCCCTGCCGGGCTTGTGTCCAGTGGTGAAATGGCGGATCGGAACGCCGGAGCGGGCAACCGGCAAGGGAAGTGATCGCGAATCGGCCGGCGCTGCACTCTGCTGGACGCGGTGGAGCGCGCTGTCGTCTCCGGGTGATGTGCTGCTGGCAACAGGGAAAAACCGGAGATGGCGACGGGGCCGGATGGCGATGGGGCCAGGTCGCGCTATTCTGCCGCGCGCCAACCGGAAGGAGACGCTGCATTGGCCATGACGACGCGCCGGACCGTGCTGACCTCACTGCCGATCGCTGCCGCGCTCGGTGGCACCGCGTTCGGCGGCAACTACACCGGCACGCCGCAGGACGCGGCGAGCTTTGCGCGCTACATCGAGGGCGTGAAGGCCGCGGCGCGGGCCAAGGGCATCGCTCCCGCGGTGCTGGAAGCCGCGTTCGCGAATGTACGCATCAACGCACGCGTCATTGAACTCGACCGCAACCAGCCCGAGGTCCAATTCACCTGGACACGTTACCGCACCCTGGTTGTCTCGGACGCGCGGGTGGCGGGTGGCCGGGCGCAATACGCGCGGAATGCGGCCCTGCTGCGGCGGGTTGAAGCGGTCTATGGCGTGCCTGGGCCGATCGTCGTCGGCCTGTGGGGCCTGGAGTCCGACTATGGCCACGATGTCGGCAACTTCAACGTGATCGAGGCGGTCGCGACGCTGGCCTGGGAGGGTCGCCGCGGCGTCTATTTCCGCAGCCAGCTGATGGACTGCCTGGCGATTCTCAGTGCCGGCGACATCCGCCCGGCACAGATGGTGGGCAGTTGGGCGGGCGCCATGGGCCAGACCCAGTTCATGCCGGACAGTTTCCTGAAATACGCCGTCGACTTCGACCATCGCGGCGCGCGCGACCTGTGGAACGATTTGGCCTGCGTCTTTGCCTCCACGGCCAACAACCTGGCGAAGGAGGGGTGGCGCCACGGGGTCCCCTGGGGCGGCCGCGTGGTGCTGCCTGCCGGTTTCGATCCGGCACTGATCGGACGCGGCACCAGCCGCAAGCTGCGGGTACTGGGCGGACCTTGGGGTGCACCGGCAGGATGGCACGGCGTGGTACCCGCCGGAGAAGGCCGCATCGGCGTGGGCCGAGCTTCCCAGCGCCTTGGTGCAGCCTGGCGCGCCGGCCGACAATGACACCTACCTAGTCTACTCCACGCAGTTCGCGGCACTGCGGGCCTACAACCCATCCGACAAATATGCGCTGTGCATCGGTCTGCTGGCTGACGGGATCGAAACGTAATCGTCCGTTCGGATCAGACCCGGCCCGGTTGCACTGGACGAAAACGCTGCGGCGGTCGGGAGGCCGGATGCGCCAGTTCAGTCCGGTGGCAGAGCAGGTATCAGACGGGATGCTACTCCGTGCCCCATTTGGGCGGCGGCAGCTTGTTCAGCAGGATCTGGTGTTGGGCGACTTCCTCGAACAACTTCTCGACCGCGGTTGCCAACTTCATGTGGGTGCGTTTGTTCGTCCTGCCCCGCGAGACGATTGCGCCTGCTGCGCGGAGTCGCCTCAGGGCGGGTCCCACGTCCGCCCTTTTCAAGCCGGAAGCCGCCGTGATTTCTGCGTTGGTCATTTCGCGCTGTAGAGCGGCGAGGACTTTTGCATCGTTTTCGTCTTCGTCATCCGCCATGGAACCCCCTTGCGCCGCGCCGCGCCGCGATCGCGGATGCCGCCATTAAGACAATTTTCTGTCCGAAGTTCGCTGCCTCCTGCGGGGGGATCGGCAGGCCGCTGAGAACCAAGAACCCGCGTCCCGAGTTCCGCCGCTTCGTGGTGGCAACAAACTTCCGAATCGGAACTCTAGACCACCGTTGTCGGGTCGACCAGTTTGCCTAGGGCCGGCGGCAGGGGAATTGCACTTGGAGTTTCTTTGACTCGCTCACCAAGTCGGCACTGACCACGCGCTGACTGCTCGTAGGCAGATCTGGCTTCGGCGGCCGAATGAACCGCCAAGACGCCAAGTCTCTTTAATGGCTTGAGGCCGTTACCCGATCTCCGCTCTTCCTGGCGTCTTGGCGGTTCACTGTCTCGAGCGCCGCCGCGGACGTTGCCGTCTGGCGATCAATGAAAGTGAGCGGCCATGCCCGCCGCATCGTCGATTGCAGTCACATACGCCGCCCGCAGGTGGCGTGGCGACGAGGCAAACCCACCCATCGGCTGCTATACCCAATGCTCGCCGGAATCTGGCCATGCCGCATGTCCGCAAGCAAGGATCACCACAGAGACACGGAGGCACAGAGCAGAAAAGCCAAGTGATCAACTTGATATTCTTCTCGGTGTCTCTGTGCCTCTGTGGTGATTCTTTATTTCAAATAGTTATCAAATACACGGATTTCCCCGAGCGAATGGTATACAAGCGCGCATGGACGTCACGGAAGGTCACCTGTTGGGCGGGCGAGTGCGATATGCGCAGCCGCGCAGCGGGTTCCGCAGCGGAATAGAGCCGGTGCTGCTTGCGTCCGCGGTGCCGGCGCGTCCCGGTGAGCGCGTGCTGGAGGTGGGCAGCGGCGCGGGCGCGGCGCTGCTGTGCCTGGCGGCGCGGGTGGCGGGGATCAGTGGCGTTGGCGTTGAGCGCGACCCTGCATTGGTCGCGCTGGCGGCACGCAATGCGGCGGCAAATTCATACGATGAACTGGCTTTCCTGGCGGCCGACATCGCCGAGGCCCCGGATATCGGTCGGTTCGACCATGCCTTGGCCAATCCGCCGTACCATTCGGCGTTGGGCACCGCCTCGGCTGACGCGTCAAGGGATGCGGCGCGGCGGGCGCCGGCGGATCTGTTCACGCTGTGGGCGGCGGCAATGGGGCGGCGGGTGCGGCCGCGAGGCACGCTGACCTGGATCGTGACCGCGGCGGTTCTGCCGGCCTGCGTTGCGGCCCTGACCGCTGCCGGATGCGCGCCGTCGGCCCTGCTGCCGCTATGGCCGCGCGTCGGCCAGGATGCCAAGCTGGTCCTGCTGCAGGGGGTCAAAGGCGGGCGGGGGGGATTTCGCGTTCTGCCCGGGCTGGCGTTGCACGCCGGAGCCGCAGGCTTCACGCGAGACGCCGAGATGATCCTGCGTCACGGCGGGCGATTGGCGATCTAACCCGGCGCGGCGCTTCCAAGGCCCAGAGGTCCCGCGGGGCCGGTCGTCCAAACGCTCTAGAGATCCCTCGTCTCCGCATGGCGCAGGTGCCACAGCCGCTCATGCGCCGCGACCAGGCTTTCCATGTTGCGCCGACGGGTTCCGTCCGGTGTCAGTGGGCGGCGTGTGAGCATCATTTCCAGGACATGCAGAAGCTGCTCGGCCACCTCGAAGTCGCCCTGATCGCATGCGTGATGGAACGCGATCAGAATCTTGTCTGACAAGCGCCGGCTGTAACGAGGGGTGGTTGGCGCCGCGCCTTCGTTCGGCACGTCGGCCTCCGGTCGTTTCACCATGGGTTCGGTCGTGATGCCCATCCTCTCTCGATCTGCTGGACATGCCCTGCGCGCCGCAGGGCTGCCTTTGCCAACTCAGGTCCCGTTTCACGAGTCGCGCCGGTTGGTACGGCGTGCTTGTTTTGAGCGACACTTCGACGCGGTTCCGCTCCGCGCGATCTTACCGAATCGACTGCTCGGCTGCACAATTCATGCTGCACGAACCCACTGCGAGAGTCCTGTATCCGCGACGGTGCACATTCTCTGGCAACCTGGCATCCGATGTCTGAATTTTATCCAAAAGTCTCACACGGCGACGATCGATACCAAAGCGCGTGCCTCGGGTCAAGCGCGTTAGATCGCGAATAGTGTCTTGATTTAAAGCCGGCACCGGCCTGCACCCCCGCCCAGCGCTCCCATGCGAATAACCGGCGGGGGGCCGGGGGAGTGATCGTCCCGGGATGGCCGGGGTGTGGCCGTGCGGGGACGTGGGGCGGCGTCGGTTTCGGACTGGGACACTATCGGGTCGCGCACGCACCTGTGTCCGAGATGCGGATCGGCACGGCCCAACTTATGCGGCGGGAAGCGCGCCGGTTGCCGCTGCCGGGTCGGAGTGTGGGCTGGCAAAGGCGTCCTCCCAGGTGCCGGTGGTCGAGGCCTTGCTATACTCCGTCGCTCGATTCTCGAAGAAATTGGTGTGTTCGACGGCGTTCAGCATCTCATCGAGCCAGGGCAGCGGGTTGCGTTCGACGTGGTAGAGCGCGTTCAAGCCAAGCTGGACCAGGCGGCGGTCGGCGATGTAGCGGATGTATTCCTTCACCCCACGCGCGGTCAGGCCGTGGACCGCGCCGCCCTCGAACGCCAGGTCGATGAAGGCGTCCTCGTGATCGACGATAGTTGCGCAGGTGATATAGATGTCGCGCTTCAACTCGTCCGTCCAGATTTCCGGATTCTCCTGCACGAAGGTGCGGAACAGCTTGATGATCGACTCGCAATGCAGCGATTCGTCGCGCACCGACCAGGTGATGATCTGGCCCATCCCCTTCATCTTCCCGAACCGTGGGAAGTTCAGCAGGATGGCGAACGAGGCGAACAGCTGCAGCCCCTCGGTGAAGGCGCCGAACGCCGCCAGGGTCTTGGCGATCTCGTATTTGGAATCGACCGTGAAGCCCTGCATGTAATCGAACTTGTCCTTCATCTCCTTGTATTTGAGGAAGGCCTGGTACTCGATCTCCGGCATCCCGATGGTGTCGAGCAGGTGGCTGTAGGCAGCGATGTGGATGGTCTCGGTGTTGGAGAACGCCGACATCATCATCAGCACCTCGGTCGGTTTGAACACCCGGCTGTAGTGCTTCATGTAGCAGTTGTTCACCTCGACATCGGCCTGGGTGAAGAAGCGGAAGATCTGCGTCAGCAGGTTGCGCTCGGCGTCCGTCAGGTTGCGGTGCCAGTCCTTCACGTCGTCGGCGAGCGGCACCTCCTCCGGCAGCCAGTGCACGCGCTGCTGGGTCAGCCACGCCTCGTAGGCCCAGGGATAGCGGAACGGCTTGTAGACCGGGTTCTCGGTCAGCAGGTCGAAGCGGACGGGGTGTTCGTCGGCTGAGCCGGAAATGGCGTCCATTGGCATGTGGCCTGGGTCTGGTGTGCGGGCAGGATAGCACGCGGGCTGGAGAAGGTCGCGCCGTGGGGGACGCAAGATATGGTGGTGTGGGGGTGTTTGCAACCCACATTGTGGTGGGACCTTGACGCCGCCGGGTTTGAGGATACGACATGCCGGCGCGGCTGACGCGCGATCGGCATGTGGCCAAAGGAGTGTCCGGCAATGCAACGCGAAGTGATGGTGGTCTCCGGCGTGCGCACCGCGATCGGCGATTTCGGCGGCGCGCTGAAGGACATGGCGCCGAGCGCGCTTGGCTCGCAGGTGGTGCGCGAGGCGCTGCAGCGCGCCGGGGTGGCGGGCGCCGAGGTCGGGCACGTGGTGTTCGGCAATGTCATCCACACCGAGCCCAAGGACATGTACATGGCCCGCGTCGCCGCGCTGGGGGCTGGCGTGACGCAGGATGCGCCGGCGCTGACGGTCAACCGGCTGTGCGGCTCCGGCTTGCAGGCGATCGTGTCGGCCGCGCAGGGCATCCTGCTGGGCGATGCCGACATTGCGGTGGGCGGCGGGGCGGAGAGCATGAGCCGCGCGCCGTATATGACCCAGGGCATGCGCTGGGGCGCGCGGATGGGCGATGCGACGATGATCGACATGATGGTCGCCGCGCTGCACGACCCGATCCACAACATCCACATGGGCGAGACGGCGGAGAACCTGGCGGAGAGCCATCAGATCACCCGCGGCGACCAGGACGGGCTGGCGGCCGAGTCGCACCGCCGGGCGGCGCGAGCGATCGCCGAGGGGCGGTTCAAGTCACAGATCATGCCGATCACGCTGAAAAGCCGGAAGGGCGAGACGGTGTTCGACACCGATGAGCATGTGCGCGCCGATGCGTCCGAGGCCGATCTGGGCAAGCTGCGCCCGGTGTTCCGCAAGGATGGCACGGTGACGGCGGGCAATGCCTCGGGGATCAATGACGGGGCGGCGGCGGTGGTGCTGATGGAGGCGGCGACGGCGGAGAAACGGGGCGCCAAGCCGCTGGGGCGGCTGGTGGCGTATGCCCATGCCGGGGTCGATCCGAAGGTGATGGGGATCGGGCCGGTGCCGGCGACGCGCGCGGCGCTGAAGCGGGCGGGCCTGACGCTGGCGGACATGGATGTCATCGAGTCGAACGAGGCGTTCGCGGCACAGGCCTGCGCGGTGGCGAAGGACCTCGGGTTCGATCCGGCGAAGACCAACCCGAACGGGTCGGGGATCTCGCTCGGGCATCCGGTCGGCGCGACGGGGACGATCCTGACGGTGAAGGCGCTGTATGAGTTGGCGCGGATCGGTGGGCGCTATGCGCTGGTGACGATGTGCATCGGCGGCGGGCAGGGGATCGCCGCGGTTTTCGAGCGCGTATAGGGCGGAAAAGCGCAGCGTCTTCCGCCACTTGCGTCTCGAGGATGCCTGAGGGTGGCGGGTGCGCGCGGGTGGCGGATGGCGTTTCGCTTATCCGCCCTACGATTTTGGCCGATCTTGACCGAGTGGGGGGTCGGGGGCATCTAGTCAGTATTGTCATGCAAGCAACCGTGGGACGCGCGGATGCGGATCACGATCAGTGAAGGGGGCATCCATGCGGATCCTGGTCGTCGGCGCTGGCGCAACCGGTGGGTATTTCGGCGGCCGTCTCGCCGAGGCGGGGCGGGACGTTACGTTTTTGGTACGGGCGAAGCGTGCCGAGCAGTTGCGGCGGGACGGGCTGCAAATTCTCAGCCCACATGGCGATGTGACACTGGATCCGCAGTTGGTTACTGCGGATCGGATCGCGTCGCCGTATGACGCCGTGCTGCTGACGGTGAAGGCGTTTGCGCTCGATGCGGCGCTGACGGACCTGGCGCCGGCGGTCGGCCCCGACAGTGTGATCATTCCGGTACTGAATGGCATGCGGCATCTGGACGTGCTGATCGGGCGTTTCGGCGAGGCGGCGGTGCTGGGTGGCGTCTGCCTGGTGGCGACGACGCTGGACGCGCAGGGGCGCATCAAGCAGCTCGCGGAGTTCCAGCAGCTGGTCTACGGCGAGCGCAACAGTGAGATGTCGGCGCGGGTTGCGGCGCTCGATGCGGTGATGCAGGGCGCCGGCTTCACCGCGCGCGCGTCAGTCGTGATCCTGCAGGAGATGTGGGAGAAATGGATCCTGCTGGCCACGCTTGGGTCGATCACCTGCCTGCTGCGCGGCACGGTTGGTGATATCGAGGCGGCGCCGGGTGGCGCGGCGCTGGCGCTGGAGGTGCTGGGCGAGTGTGTCTCGGTGGCGACGGCGTCCGGCTATCCGCCGGGCGAGGCGTTCCTGGCGCGGACCAAGGCGTCGGTGACGGCGAAGGGCTCGGCGAGTGCGCCATCGATGTATCGCGATCTGACGCAGGGGCTGCCGGTGGAGGCTGATCAGATCGTTGGCGATATGTTGGCGCGGGCGCGGGGGTTTGGGATCGCGGCGCCAATCCTGACGGCGGCGTATGCGCATTTGTCGATTTATCAGCGGCGGGTTGCCGGGGGGTGAGAGCCGCCGTTCGCGAGCAGCGAAACTGTCGCTAGCCGCGACACTGGCCAGCTCCGCGCATCCGGTACAAGCTCCACGCCGGGACGTATTCCGGAGGGAGGACGCAATGGCCGGCAATGGACAGATGATCATCGAGTTGGACCGCAAACGCATGGTCGCGATGGCGGAAAAGGATGTCCCCACGCTGAACGCGCTGCTGGCGGACGACTTGGTCTACACGCATTCCTCGGCGCGGCTGGACACCAAGCAGAGCCTGATCGGGGCGATGCAGTCGGGCGCGACGGTTTATTCCTCGGTCGAACCGTCCGATGTGGTGGCGCAGGACTGCGGCGATGCGGTGGTGCTGACCGGGGTGGCGCGGATCAGCGTGGCCTCCGGTGGCAAGCCGATGAAGTTCGGTGTGCGGTTCACCGATGTTTATGCGAAGCGCGGTGGGCAGTGGCAGATGGTGACCTGGCAGTCGACGAAATTGCCGGAGTGACGGATGGGCGCCATGGCGCCCATCCGCCATGGTCGGCGAAGGCCGACCATCCACGACTTCCTTTCTGGCCACGAAAGCCGGTGTCTGCGGAGGCGAAGGCAAGTCGGGGATGGCCGGCCTTCGCCGGCCATGACGGCGGGGCGGCATGCGCCGCCATGGTGGCGACGCCCATATGACACTGGAGCGGCCACCGTAACGAACGCACCGACCGAACCCTGATGGAGGACACAGATGCAACTCGGCATCCATCTGCCGCATGCCGGTGAGCAGGCCACGCCGGCGCTGATCAAGCGCCTGGCGGTGCGGGCCGAGGCGCTCGGGCTCAGCGATGTGTGGGTGAGCGAGCACATCATCGTGCCGCGCGCGACGTTTCCTCGATCGCCGCTATTCTTTGATCCGGTGCTGACGTTGACCTGGGTGGCGGCGGTGACGCAGCGGGTGCGGTTGGGCACGTCAGTGCTGGTGTTGCCGATGCGGCATCCGTTGCCGTTGGCGAAGGAGCTGGCGACGCTGCACAATCTGTCCGAGGGGCGGCTGATCCTGGGCGCCGGGGTTGGCTGGCTGGAGGCGGAGTTCGCCGCGCTGGGGGTGCCGTTCCGCGAGCGGGGACGGCGGATGGATGAGGGGATCGCGATGATGCGCGCGGTCTGGTCGCAGGATCCGGTAACGTTCCGGGGCAAGTATATTCCGGCGGAAGTCGAGCAGATGACCATGCTGCCGATGCCGATCAGTCCGATCCCGATCTGGATCGGCGGCAGTTCGGATGCGGCGCTGAAGCGCACGACGCGGGTGGCGGATGGCTGGCATGGCAGTCGGTACACGGCCGAAGAAGCGGCGCCGATCGTCAAGCGCTTGCGCGCCCAGCGGCCGGATGATGGGTTCACCGTGTCGATGCGGCTGCACTGGAGCGGCAAGGATCAGGGCGAGCTGCGGGACCGGGTGGCGGCTTATGCGGATGTTGGGGTGGGGCACATCATGGTGCATCCGCATGACCGCAACGTTGATGACTGGGACAGCGTGATTGAGGGGGTGGGGCGGCTGGCTGGGGGCTGAACTTGAATGCCGACCTCCGGCCCTGAAACGAGCGTTCACACCAGCATTTATGAACGCGTCAAGTGATTGATTTTCGTCATACGACGCGACATTGCGATTTTGCTAAACTCTGTACGACCGGCCGAGCATTCATCTGGCTGAGCAGCGGCGTTTGGAGAGTGTCGGGCATTCGAGCGGACGAGGTCAAACGATGAAGCCTGTCTTGCGGAACCTGATCGTTGCAACGGCACTGGCTGCGCTGCTATTCGGGCGTCCCGCGACGGCAGAGGATCGTTTCCCCGGCATCGAATGGGCGCATGTGCAAGCCGCGCAGGACGGTTGGTCGGAGGCGGAACTGGCGAAGGCAAAGGATTGGTCACAACGGATCAATTCGACTGCCGTGATGGTAATCCATCATGGTGTGGTGGTCGCTGAATGGGGGGATACGATCAAGCGCACCCAACTCGCCTCCGTGCGCAAGAGTTTTCTGAGCGCCCTTATCGGCATTGCGGTGGCGGACAAGCACATCGCCTTGGACAGTACGCTGGCCCAGCTTGGGATCGACGACAACCCGCCTTCTCTAACTGATATCGAGAAGCAGGCTACCGTGCAAATGCTACTGGAAGCGCGTTCGGGCATCTACCACGCGGCACTTTACGAAACGCCGGGAATGGCGGCAAAGCGACCTGCACGCGGCAGTCATCCGCCCGGTACGTTCTGGTATTATAATAACTGGGATTTTAATGCGCTCGGCACGATATATGAGCGTGCCACGGGTGTGGGCATCTACGACGCGCTCGACCGATTGATTGCGCACCCCATCGAGATGCAGGACTACCGGCCCCAGGACGGCGAATACTTCAATGGTGCTGCCTCAATCCATCGAGCCTACCCGATCCGGATGAGCGCGAGGGACCTTGCGCGATTCGCACTGCTGTATCTACGCGGTGGCACATGGGCCGGACGGCAGGTGGTTCCGGCAGACTGGGTGCGTGACAGCGCGCGGGCGTACTCCAGTTCCGGGTTCGGACCGGGCTACGGCTACTTGTGGTGGACCGGAACCGCGCCTGATGGCCGGTATGCCGGTGTGAGCCTGCCCGCGGGGAGCGTCTTTGCCTGGGGTGCAGGTGGCCAGTATGCGTTCATCATTCCCGCAGACGACGTGGTCGTCGTGAATCGCGTGGACCGCGACCAGCACCTCCCGGAGCCTCACCTATCGTCGGTTGCCTATCTGCTGCAGGTGATCCTGCAGGCTGGCGGGTTCGATTCGCAGCGGTAGCAGTGGCTTGTAGAACGCAGCGCCTTGAGGTTGCCCGAGCTGGCGGTGACCACCTGCGCGCTGGCCGGCAGAGTCGGCGTGTTTGACTGCGCACGCAAAACCCCCGCTCATGTTGCAAGGTCAGGAGATGACGCGATGGACCACGAAATCGACCACACCGATCCGGCGACCTGGGATCCGGCGCTGGATGCCGTGATCGCGGCGCCCCGCAATCACGCGGTGCTCTACGAAGACGACGTCATTCGCATCCTGGCGGTGAGCGTCGCCCCCGGCGAGACCGAAAACCCGCATCATCACCGCTGGCCCTCGGTCATGGTGTTCGACCGGACAGCCAAGATCCGTGACTTCAATGGTGCGACCGGGGCGGAAATCCCGTTGCCGCCGCGCGACAGTTTGCCGCTGCCTCTCACGATCAAATTCCCGCCGCAGCCGCTGCACTATATCGAGAATTGCGACTCCAGGCCGATCCATGCCACGCGCATCGAGTTCAAGCAGGGCTGCCCGACCCAGGACCGAGATTGGTCACGCATCGGGGTCAGGCGGAAAGATAGAACGCAGGCGTGTCGATGCGGTGCGCGGCAGCGAGTTGACAATGTCGAAGGCGCCGCGCATCACGCGGGTCGAACCGGCGCCCCGGTCCAGCGCGGCCAGTAGCCCAGGCGCGATCTGGCAAGATGCTCGGTGACAAGAACAGTCGTGGTTGTTGCTACCGATTTAGTGCCCTTGCCGCCCGCGACGGCCTCGCTAGCCGCCTGCCCGGTTTGTGGCCGGATGAGCGGTTGCATGACTTGCAGCTCGATAGCCACCATTCTGGGCGCCGCCACGATAGGTGCCTGCGTGACTTTCCGGTCGATGATAGGCACCACCCTGGCTCGCGGCCCGATAGCCGCCCCCCGACTCACCCCAGCGATGATCGGAGCTGCGGGTCCCCCCTCGGTCGTGATCGCGCCAATAGGTACCGCCATAATAGCCACCACCTGCGACGACCGCGCCGCCGTAGCCGCCGTAGCCTGAGTAACCATAACCCCCATAGGCTGGATAACCGCTGTAGCCATATGCCGGACCAGCGCAGCAGGGCGCGGACGCGTCTGCATACGGACCGTAAGCGCAGCCCTGAAGCAGTCCGGCCCCAAGGATCACCAGGGCCGCTGTCAGTGTGCGTCGATGACACCTTCCGATCATTGCCGCCTCCATCCGCCGTGGATCGCCAACTGCTCGTGGAGCAAGATCAAAGCGTGCAATTTGTAGTGGCCGATTGTGCCCAAACGGCCGCAATTTCGTGGCACCTCGGGGGAAATTTCGCGGTGACCGTGGTCGCGCCATGGCAAGCTCGACGACGGTCGCCGCATCGGCGCTGCCGTATCTCGGCTTTGTTGGCCGGCCTCGCCAGGCCGGTTCGGGACGTCCGCCGACGCGCACATCTGTTGGGACCTGCACGGATGCCCGCCGGCAGTGGCCCCGCCACACGCAGGGGCCCATCGCAGTCTGACCCGTCGGCAATGCGGCCGGCGCCGCGGTCGCACTGGGCAAACCGCCGCATCACGCACTTTGCGGGCGCTTAGAGGTAGAACGCAGGCGTGTCGATGTCGCCGCTCCAGCCGTAGAGCGCGAGCAACGGCTCGGCGAACGTGCGCATCGCGTGTGGTTGGTTCGAGCGGTGCAGGACGAACTCGCCCGGCGGGACGATCCGTTCCGCTTCCGGCGTCGTCCACTGGGCGTGGCCGGAGATCACCAGATAGAGCTCGATCGCGGGATGCGCGTGCAGCGGGTAGGAGGTGTCGGGTGCCATCAAGGTGAGGCCGGCACGGCAGTCCTGTGCGGTCAGCGGCGCGCGCGGACCGATCAGTTCGGCGAAGGCGATCCGGTCGGCGAGATCGGGCGCGTCGGGACGCGGCGGATAGCTGTAACGCCAGGGCAGGGGGCCCGGCAGCCCCGCGAGGGAAGCTGCTAGGCCGGCTACCGCGTGGTTGCGGCCGGCGGCAATCGCGGGAGCCAGGATCGCCGCGTAGTCCCGGCCGGGCGTGGCTTCGAAGCCTTGGCGCGGCGCTGCGGCTTGGGCGGATCGGTGCAGGTGCCGAACGGCCGCGTCGACCTCGTCGGTTGATGATGGCACGCCTGCGAGATGTGTGGCGATCGCCTGCGCGACGTTTGAAAATGAGACGTCCATGGCGCCTGCGTCCTTCTGTCGGTCGGCACGATTGTGGACGTCGCCGTATTGATCGTCACCTGCCAGGGCGTCGTCTTGCCCTTCGTTTCCGACGTTCGAGTTAGGGTGTGAGCGGTTGGGATGATTTGCGGGAATGGGGGAGTTGGGTCAGAGGCGGAAGGCGCTGCGCTTTTCCGCCCTACGGTGGATGTATTACGGTGGCTTATACCGGCGGCCGTAAAGATTGACCCACCGACGGTGCCCCGTCATGCCGGCGAAGCATATCCCGGCGGAGGCCCTAGGGGATTCTCACACCTCTGAAAACATTGATAAATCAATGAGTTGCCGCGACCGCTTGGTCCCAGTGTCGAGCATGTGCTCCGCGCCAGCCGGATTGAGAAAATGAAGCTTCGAACTGCCGTCTTCTGAACTTCCGCCAGCCACTTGTTCCATACCCGACATTACATATGCGCATGCCCTAGGGCGGAGGCCGGGGGCCGGTATCCACGACTTGTCTTCGTCGCAGCAAAGAAAGTCGTGGATACCGGCCTTCGCCGGCATGACGGGGGGTAGCGGCCCGTGCGTCGATGCTTATGACCGCTGGTATTAGTCACCGCCTTGGGCGGCGCGGAAGCCGCCGACCCCGCGCTCGATCGCGGTGACGTGGCGCGGCAGGAATCCCGTGGCATCGGGCAGGCCGCAGGCGTGCGCGAGCATTTCCACCTCGTCCTGCACGCGTTGGGCGTAGCGGGCGACGCGGACGGCCTTGTCGGTCGGGTCGAGGCCGGCGATCAGCCGTGGGTCGGCCGAGGTCACCCCCGTCGGGCATTTGCCGGAGCCGCATTTCATTGCCTGGATGCAGCCCAGGCTGAACATAAAGCCGCGCGCAGACGAAACGAAATCCGCGCCCATGCACAGCGCCCAGGCCACCTTGTCCGGCGTGATCAGCTTGCCCGAGGCAACGATGCGGATGCGTTCGCGCAGTCCGTGCCGCTCACGCGCCGCGGCGACGGTGGACAGCGCCTCGGTGATCGGCATGCCGACATAGTCGATCAGCGGGGCTGGGGCGGCGCCGGAGCCACCCTCGCCGCCATCGACCTGGACGTAGTCGGGGCAATGTTCCGGGTTGCCCACGCAGTCGCTGAACCAGGCGTCGAGGAAATCCAGGTCGCCGACGACGAACTTCACGCCCACCGGCGTGCCGGTGACCTCGCGCACCCGGTTGATGAACTGGCCGAGCTCGGTGATGTTGCCGATGTCCTTGTGCCGGTTCGGGCTGATGCTGGCCTCGCCGGCCGGGATGCCGCGGATGGCGGCGATCTCGGCGGTGACCTTTGCCGCCGGCAGGATGCCGCCTTTGCCGGGCTTGGCACCCTGCGCCAGCTTGACCTCGAACATGCGGACCTGGGGATACGCGGCGATCTCCTTCAGCCGGGCTTCCGACAGGTTGCCGTTGGCATCGCGCACGCCGTATTTGGCGGTGCCCATCTGCATGATCACGTCGCAGCCGCCGTCCAGGTGATACGGCGCCAGGCCGCCCTCGCCGGTGGCCATCCAGATGCCGGCCTGCTTGGCGCCGCGCGACAGTGCGGTGACGGCGGCCGAGGACAATGCGCCGTAGCTCATGCCCGAGATGTTGAAGAAACTCGTGGCGAAATAGGGTCGGCGGCAGGCGCCGGGTCCCTCGGCCAGGCCGATCCATTTGCCGGGATAGGGTTGTTTTTCCTCGTCGAGAACCGGGAAGGCGGCGTTGCGGAACACGAAGGATGGCACGTTCTCGCTGCCGAAGCTGACCAGGTTGGAGACGCCCTTGGCGGAGCGATACACCCAGGCGCGTTCGAGGCGGTTGAATGGGCGCTCGGCCCAGTCCGGAAGATATTGATATTGCCGCATATATTCGCCCATTGTTTCGGCGAAGTAGCGGAAATAGCCGATCACCGGGAAGTTGCGCAGGATGGTGTGCTGGGTCTGCCGGCGGTCGTGCACGTACAGCACCGCCACGCCGACGGCCAGCAGGCACAGGACAACGAGCCAGAACATCTTGGCGTCTCCCCCCGATGGCGTAAGTGCCGCCGGTATTACGACACTAACGGATCAAATCCGACGGGAAGTGCCGTCGGATTTGATCCATTAGTCTTTTTGGGTGGTCCGATCCCGACGCACGGGCTGCGAGCGCCGGGATCGAACCACTAGGCCGCTGGAAACGTTACCGTCGCAAGTCTTAACGATCTGATTATGTTTATGTGTCGGCGGCCGCCTTGCGCGCCATCGCTTCCTCGGCCGAGGCCACCCCGCCATGCGCCGCGGACCAGCCCACCGGGTCTTCCAGGAATTTGCGCACCTCGGACAGCGCGCCCTCGGAGAAGTACGGCCGCTCGCGGCAGGCTTCCAGCACATCCCACCAAGTGCACAGATGGTGCAGCGCGATATCCATCCGCGCCAGCGTCTCGAACGCGCCCGGGAATACGCCGTAGAAGAACACCACGAAGGTGTGGTTGACGATGGCGCCGGCGTCGCGCAGCGCCTGGGCGAAGCGGATCTTGGAGCCGCCGTCGGTGGTCAGGTCTTCGACCAGCAGGGTGCGCTTGCCTTCGGGCACGTCGCCCTCGATCAGCGCGGCGCGGCCGAAGCCCTTGGGTTTCTTGCGGACATAGGCCATCGGGGCGGCCATGCGGTCGGCGATCCAGGCGGCGAAGGGGATGCCCGCGGTCTCGCCGCCGGCCACCGCCTCGATGGTCTCGTAGCCGACGTGGCGATTGATCTTTTCCACTGCCATGTCGCAGATCTTGGCGCGGGCGCGGGGGAAATAGATAATGCGGCGGCAGTCGATGTAGACTGGCGATTTCCAGCCTGAGGTGAAGACGTAGGGCTCGTCGGGGCGGAAGTTGACCGCCTTGATCTCCAGCAGGATGCGCGCCGTGGTCAGTGCGGCGTCGCGATCCCAGTCGCTGCTCTGTCCGGTGTTGGCGGGTTTGGCCATCTGGCGGTGGTCCTCTTGGGCTTGTTCCGAAACGGCTTCGATGCCGACTTGTAGCACGGGTTTGTAGCATTGGGCGGCCTGCTGGGGCGACCCTGTTCGGACGCCAACTGCCGGGCAGATCTGCCAATCAGGCACGCCTGCGGGACTACGCAGGCACCGCGTCGCGTGGCATAGTGCGTGCGCACCATCGCAGGATGGCTCGGGAGGAACGATGCACAACAAATCGCGTCGCGCGAGGCGGGCGGCGACGCTTGAGGACCTTGACCTGTGAGTGCACACGCCATCCGCGCAGCTGGCACGATCGGCGCTCTGCCTCGGCGCAAGGCTATTGCTTTCCTCAGCCTGTTCTTCGTTCCCGGCGTGGCACAGGCGATCCTGCTGACCGTCGTGCCGCTGGAAGCCCTGCATCTGGTCGGAACCGCGCGTGCGGTCACGCTGCTCTATGTCGCCGCCGGCCTGGTTGCGGTGGTGGGGCGTTTCAGCATTCCGTTCCTGGTGCGGCTGATCAAGCGGCGCTACGTGTTCAGCCTGGGCGCGGTGGCGATGGCGGCCAGTGCCGCACTGATGGCAGTCGACCGGCTGTGGGCGCTTGCCGCGGGTCTGGTGCTCAGCACGTTCGCCATCGCCTGCATGGAGATCACCAGCCAGCTCTATCTGCTGGATCATGTTACGCGGCAGGAGCTGCGGCATTTCGAGCCGATGCGCATCTTCGCCAGTGCCGGTCCGTGGACGCTTGGCCCGTGGTTCGGCGTCTATCTGCAAAGCAGCATTGGATTCTCGGCGCCGTTCGCCATCACCGTGGCGGCGTCGATGGCGGTGCTGGTGTTGTTCTGGTCCCTGCGGCTGGGTGAGACCGCAATGCTGACGCCGATGCGCCGCCCGCCGCCGAGCCCGGCACGCTACCTGCGCCGCTTCTTCGCTCAGCCCCGGCTGCTGCTGGCCTGGACACTGGCGGCGACCCGCAACGCCTGGTGGAGCATGCTGTACGTGTATGCACCGATTTATGCGGTGACCTCCGGGCTTGGCGCGGAGACCGGTGGGGTGATCGTGTCGATCGGCACCGGATGGATCTGGCTGGTGCCGCTGTGGGGCTGGGCGGGCCGGCGCTACGGGCTGCGCCCCCTGCTGGCCGCCGGCTACGCGACGGCGGGCGTGCTGAGCGTCTGCGCCGCGCTGGCGTTCAACATCCCCTGGCTGGGCGCGGCGATGCTGGTGCTGGCGGGGTTTGGCACCGAGATGCTCGACGGGGCCGGCAACCTGCTGTTCCTGCGCGCCGTGCACGCGCATGAGCGCGCGGAGATGACCACCGTGTTCGTCAGCTATCGCGATGTGGCTCAGCTTGGGCCGCCCGTCGTTTTCTCGGTCTTGCTGTCGGTGTTCAGCCTGTCGTCGGTGTTCATCGCCGGCGGCGCGATGATGCTGGCATCGGCGGTGCTGAGCCGGCACATTCCGCGGCGGCTTTAGGGCCGGTTGGGCGGCCGGTTGGGGCCAATTGACGGCGGCGGTGACGCGGGGTCAGGTGCGGGCGGATGGCCCAGCTTGTGGCCCCAGCTGGTAACCAAGGAGAGCAGTGTCCATGGCGCGCACGCATCGCATCGCGGTCGTTCCGGGTGACGGCATCGGCAAGGAGACCGTGCCGGAGGCGTTGAAGGTGATGGACGTGGTGTCGCGCCGGTTCGGCTTCGGGCTGGAACTGGCGCACTACGACTGGTCCTGCGAGACCTACAAGCAGACTGGGGCGATGATGCCGGCGGACGGGATGGAGCGGCTGGCACGATCGGATTCGATTCTGCTGGGCGCGGTCGGCTATCCCGGCGTGCCCGACCATGTCTCACTCTGGGGGCTGCTGATCCCGATCCGGCGCGGGTTCGATCAGTATGTGAATTTGCGGCCGTGCAAGCTGATGCCGGGCGTGCGCACGCCGCTGGCCGGGCGGGGTGAGGCGGATATCGACTTCTATGTGGTGCGGGAGAACACCGAGGGCGAGTATTCCTCGGTCGGCGGGCGGATGTTCGAGGGGACGGACCGCGAGTTCGTTTCGCAGCAGAGCGTGTTCACCCGCAAGGGGACGGATCGGATCCTGAAATTCGCGTTTGAGCTGGCGCGGACGCGGCCGAAGAAGCACCTGACCTCGGCGACGAAGTCGAACGGGATCACGTTTACGATGCCGTACTGGGATGAGCGGTTCGCGGCGATGGGGACGCAGTATCCCGACATCCGCACCGATCAGTATCACATCGACATCCTGTGCGCGCATTTCGTGCAGCACCCGGATTGGTTCGATGTCGTGGTGGGGTCGAATTTGTTCGGCGATATCCTGAGCGATCTGGGGCCGGCGGTGGCGGGGTCGATCGGCATCGCCGCCTCGGCCAATATCAACCCGGAACGAGTGTATCCGTCGATGTTCGAACCAGTGCATGGGTCGGCGCCGGACATCGCGGGCAAGCATATCTGCAACCCGATCGGACAGATCTGGTCGGCGGCGCTGATGCTGGAGCACCTGGGCGAGGCGGCGGCGGGCCAGGCGATCGTCGATGCGATCGAGACGCTGCTGCGCGAGAGCGGGCCGAAGACGCGCGATATGGGCGGGCAGGCGGGCACCGCGGATGTTGGGACGGCGATCGCGCAGTTGGTGGCGGGGTAGGGGAGTGGCGGTGGGCCGGGGGTTGTGCTAAATTGTTAGTGCAATTGCAGTGCAGTGCGGAGCGCCGTGATGGCTGAGACCACTTTTACTTTCCGAGTTGATGAGGAGCTGAAGACCTCGTTCACCAACGTGGCCAAGGCGCACGATCGTCCGGGGTCGCAGCTCCTGCGTGATTTCATGCGCGACTATGTGGCGAAGGCGGAGCACGACGCCTGGTTCCGCGCCGAGGTCGAGCAGGGATTGCGCGAACTTGAGGACCCGAATGTCGAGCTCATTCCCAATGAGCAGGTGGAAGCCGAATGGGAGGTGCAGAAGGCTGAACTCCTGGCGCGCGCCAAAGCCAATCGCAAGAGGTGAGGATACGCTGGCTTCGGCGTGGGTTGGGTACACGGGACGCGCAGCTCAAGTACATCGCCGATCGAAATCCAGCCGCAGCGGCACGAACTCGGTGACGCGATCCGCGCGGCCGTCGTGCTGCTTGCCGATAATCCTCACATGGGGCGCGCCGGCCGCGTCGATGGCACCCGAGAACTCGTTGTGGCGCGAACGCCCTTTGTCATCGTTTATCGTGTTGTAGCGACGGAAGTCCGCATCATCCGCATGTTGCACAGCGCACAACGCTGGCCCCCGATGAACTGACAGCGGCGCGTGATCTATGCGTCGGGCTGTCGAGCCAGTGCCGTGACAGCCGGGCGAAGACGCGCGATATGGGCGGGCAGGGCGGAACCGTGCATGTCCGGACGCCGATTGCGCAACTCGTGACGGGATAAGGGAAGGGGACGCATGTTGTTTCGTATTCTGAAGATGCAGGTCAGGCCCGACCGGATCGCGGAGTGGTTGGTGTTCACTCGCGATGTTGGTTTTCCCGGCATGCTGCGTCAGCCCGGCTGTCAGGCGATCTGGCGCCTGCACGGGCGGGGCGGCGAGACCGACTTCCACGTCATGACGCAATGGGCCAGCGCGGCGGACCTGGAACGTTTCAACGCGAGCGAGGCGAAGCGGGACCTGGGCGTGGCGGCGGCTGGCCTGACGATCCCACCTGCCGCCGAAACGTTGTTCGATGTCATTGACGATCCGGCGGTTTAGCGGGGCGAGGCGACCGGGCAGGCGGTGAGCCGGATCATGACGGAGACGGTGCCGGGTCGACGACAATTCAAGCGGGTGGAAGAATAGCCCCAAGGTCGAACGGAGGAACGTCAATGGCCGCGACATTGGACTGCACGATCACCAGGCTGTCCGATCATACGGGCGCTGAGGTGCGCGGGGTCGATCTTACCCGGCCGGTGGGTGACGCGTTGCACGAGCGGCTGAACCGCGCATTCTCGGAACACTCGGTGCTGGTGGTGCGTGACCAACATCTGTCGCCGCAGCAGGTGGTGGATGCGGTGCGGTTGTTCGGCGAGGTGTTCCCGCAGCAGGACAAGAAGTTTGCGCTGCCGGAGTGCCCGTTGATCCATTACGTATCGAACCAAGACAGCTATCCGGATGGGACACGCTATATTCCGGGTGCCGGATATCATACGGACCACTCCAACGCCGTCGCGCCGCCGAAGGCGACGGTGCTGCACGCTGTGAAGTTGCCGGACCGCGGTGGGGACACGCAGTATGTCAACATGCACCGCGCGTATGAGGATCTGCCTGCGGCGATGCAGCGCCGGATCGACGGGCTGCGCGCCGTTCACGTGTATCAGAGCCGCCATAGCGCACGAAAGCTGATGACGCTGAGCGAGGACAACCGCGCGGCGGTGCCGGATGCGGTGCTGCATCCGCTGGTGCGCACGCATCCGGAGACCGGTCGGAAGGCGATCTATCTCAATCCGATCCGGATCGAGGGGATCGTCGGGATGCAGGAGGGTTCGGCGTTGGCGTTGCTGGATGAGTTGCTGGAACATGCGCGGCAGCCGCGGTTTGAGTATCGGCATCAATGGCGCCGGGATGATTTGGTGATGTGGGACAATCGCTGCCTGTTGCATAAGGCGAACGGCGACTACGACATGACGCAGGTGCGGTATCTGTATCGGATCATGCTGAAGGGCGACGTGCCGGTTTGATGGACTCCGTGGGGCGGAAAAGCCATGGCCCCGGGCGCTTGACCCGGGGGCATGGCTTTTCCGCCCTACGATGGGTACGATGGTTGCTTGCGCTATGACCGACATTTACGTTGATGCGGATGCCTGCCCGGTACGTGAGGAGGTCTATCGCGTTGCTACGCGAGTTGGCTTGCGGGTGTTCGTGGTTTCCAATGGATCGCGTCCGATCCGACCGCCGGGGTTGCCGAATGTCAGCATGATCGTGGTCGGCGCGGGGGCCGATATCGCCGACGACTGGATTGTTGAGCGGATCAGCGCGGCCGATGTGTGCGTCACCGCGGACATTCCGCTTGCGGCTCGTTGTCTCGCCAAGGGGGCGCATGCCTTGGCGCACACCGGCAAACTCTGGAGCACGGACAACATCGGTAACGCGCTCGCCGGGCGCGAGGTCGCGCGGCATATGCGCGAGATCGGCATGACCACCGGTGGGCCGGCACCGTTGACCCGCGCGGATCGCTCGCGGTTCCTCAGCGCGCTGGATCAGGCGGTGCGGACGGCCGCGGCGACGCCTGGTGCGTAGGGCTCAATTGGTTTGCTCGTCATCAACAGGGTGATCGCCGCGCCGGTCAGGGCCAGGATGCCGGTCACTGCGAAGGTGCCGTTGAAGCTGCCGGTCAGCGCCAACACATAGCCGGTGACGATCGGGGCCATCAGGCCGAACGAATTGCCGCCCAGCACCGTGATGCTGGTCACCTTGCCGATATCGGCCCGGTTGCGCACCAGATCGGTCACCAGTGCGAAATTCAGCGCGCTGGCGGCCGCGCCCGCCGAGCGGGCCAGTGCCAGAACCGCAACGATCGCCCACACGCTGTCAAGTATCGGCACCAGCAGGATGCTGCTGACACTGATCATCAGCACGGCCAGCATGATGCGCCGCCGTCCGGTGTGTACGGTCTCGCGCGTCAGTAGCCGATCGCTGAGCAGGCCCAGCAGCACCGCCATGATAGTCGCGGCGCCGAACGGCACGGCGGTTACCATGCCGGCATTCAGCACCGACAGGCCTTTGGCCTGCTGCAGGTAGCTGGGTAGCCAGGTCAGCAGCATGTAGCCGCCGTAGACCTCGCAGCCCTGGGTCAGGAACAGGCCCCAGACGGTGCGCAGTCCCAGCAGGTGCCACAGCGGCGAGGCCGATCGTTCCGCCCCCATCTGCGCCCCCGTCTGCGCGCCCGTCTGCGCCCCCATCTGCGCCAGCGTCTCCGCCCCTGGGCCGTCGCGCTGGCGCAGGATCGCGTCGCGCTCGGCCGGGCGCAGCCAGCGCACGCGCTCGGGCTGGTCGAACACCGCCAGCCACGCCAGCAGCCAGATGAAGCCGATCGATCCGGCAACGAAGAAGCCGGCGCGCCAGCCCAGCGAACTTACCACCGCGGCGATCGCCACCGCGCCGATGGCTGGGCCCGCCGCGGCGCCGGCGCCGAACACAGCGTTGGCCAGGCCGCGCTCGGCGGCGGGAAACCACTCGCGGATCACCCGGTTGGAGGCCGGCCAGCTTGTCGACTCGCCCATGCCCATCACCACGCGCGTTGCCGCCATGAACACGAAGTTGGTGGTGAAACCGGTCAGCACCGTCGCCGCCGACCAGAGCCCGATGCCGGCGGCATTGACGATCCTGCCGCCGAACCGGTCGACCAGCAGGCCGACCGGCAGCAGGCAGAACAGATACATCCACAGGAACGACGACAGCAGGTAGCCCATTTGCACTGGTGACAAGCCGAACTCGACCGAGATCGGCCGCGCTGCGACGGACAGTGCCACGCGGTCGGCGTAGTTGATCGTGGTCAGCGTGAACAGGAAGGCCAGAACCCAGATGCGGCGATAGTTCATGATCGTCCCCTCCTGGCCACGCTCGGTGTCTCAGAGCGGAATGGTACCTGCAACGATGCCATGGTTGGCCGGCGTGATGCTGAACCGCCGCGCGCTACAATTGCTGCGCCAGCCGCCGCGCGAGCAGCCAGCCTGGGATTGCCGAGGCTGGGGCGCCCGGCAACAGCAGCAGCCAGCCGATCGGCGCGCCGTTGATGATCAGACTTATGCCGACGCCCAGCATCATCCCGCCCACCAGGGACCCGATGACGCCGGCGGAAATACCGAGCCAGATGATGTCCGCGCGGGTGATCATGGGGGAGTGGTATGGCGGGATGCTTGCGGGCACAAGCCCGCCGAAGGGGGCGCCGGTATGCCCGCAAGAAAGCAGGATTCACCACGGAGTAAGCCAGCGGCCGACGGGAGGCCGCTGGCTTACTCCGTGGTGAATCCTTGCTTCCATGGCTTGCGACGGAGCGAACATCCCCGGATGTCCCATCGCCAGAGCGCCTTGGGGCACGGACTTCGCCTATCCGCGGGCCGGGTCATGACGAGCGGATCGGCCGACCCGGAAGCGCGGCGGCGTTCACGTCTTCGGCCAGGCCATCCGGCGGATATTGTTACGGATGTCGTATAGCGTGGCGATCGGACCAAAAACGGCGCCGGCGACGATGATCCCTGCGATCCCGCCCAGAACCGCGCCCAACGCCCCGCCTGTCCCTTGAGGCAATCCCGGTGCGAAGCCGCCATAATTCTCCCCCGTTCCCATCCCGTACCCGCCAACGGCAAATCCCGCGATGGTTAGTATTGCCGCCACGATGACGGTAACGCGCCCGAGGGCGGAGAGAAGTCTGATCATGTTCCGGTACTCCTGTTTTGCCGTTGCAGTCCGATCATCGTTGCACAGAGCGCCCCACTATCATTGCGCAGAGCGTCCGACCATCATTGCACAGAACGAAGTTACCAGGCGAAGGGTATCGACCCCGCGGCATGGGGTGGTGATGCCGCCCATCAGCGTGACGCATCAGCGTGACGGGCCAAGCGTGGCGGACAACGACGCGCGGGCGATCCAGGCTGTATTGTGCGCCGGCGCCTTGATGGCGTCATAGCCGGCGAAGTAGATCGCCCCGGCGTCACCCTGAAACGGCGAGGCCACGGCCGACCGCATCGCCACCAAAGGATGGCCGAACACCGCGGTGATTTGGCGCAGGTCGTAATGTCCATTGGGCCAGCGGACCAGGTACCAGGCACCGCCCTCGGCCTGGGCATAACCGGCGTCCAGCACGCCGTGCCCCGCCGCGATCGGCGTGTTGCGGGGAATGAAGGCCTGGAGGCCGATCAGCAGGGCATCGCCTCGGATGGGATCGTGGACCCGCGCCATGTCGTTGTACGCGGCGATGACATAGGTGGGCCGCATCCCCCAAGCTCGCGCCAGAACATCGTCGAAATCGAGTTCGGTGACCTCGCTTCCGTCGGTCGGGTTGATCCGCAGAAGGCGCGGCACGTTGCCTTCTACCGCCGCCAGCAGGGCGTCTTCGCCGGCAGCGGTGGGGATCGCCGTCAGGCCCCTCAGTCCGGTCTCGGAATGGCCTGGCTGTTTGTTAGTATAGACGAGGCGCCATTGTGGCGCGCGCCCATCGGTCCGCTCGAAGATCTGCTGGCCGACCGTGGTATACAGGCGGCCGTTGGCCTCGGCGAAGCTGCTGACCCGCAGCCGTCCAGCAAGGCCGGAAAACGCGGCCGAAACGGAAGATGCGTCGAGTTCCGGCGCAAGGCGCCATCGGATCCGGCCCCGTGCGGTCGGATCGTAACTGCCGGCGAAGATGCCGCGCGGCATTTCTCCGGCGAATACCAGATCGGCCCCGGTCACCCGGTCGCGATGCGTGGCGAAGCTGCGGATCTGCGGCAGAAAGTTGGACGCCGGCCGATCCTGCGCGAGGGTGACCGCGGACCATGCGCCGGTCGCATCGTCCCGGGTGAACACGCGGGCGGCCCCGGTCAAATCCCAGGTTGAGGCGAGCAACAGCGAGACCGGCCGCGCCAGCTTCGCGCCCGATCCATCCGTGGCGAAATTGGCTTCGGCAAGTGCCCCGACGGCAAGGTCGCGCCACCGTCCATTCGCCTGTCGCTCTTCGAATGCGTGATCGACCCGCCATGGCGCGCCGGGCCTGTCCAGAACCAGGATCTGCGCGCCTTGCCGCCCTTCCGGTCCTGGCCGGTCCTCCCAATAGCCGTTGCCGGCATATAGCTTGCCGGCATGCGCGGTTAACAGGCGCATTTCGGTACCGCCCGCGAAGTGGCCGGCCGTGTCGCGCGAACCCGCCGCGAATGAAATCTGGAAGTCGTCGGCGTGAGCTTGCGCGCAGGACGCGGCGATGAAAGCGCCAACGCCCGCCAGCACCATCAGCACGCGCCAGCCTGGAAGGCGCATAGTTCTATCCCTCTCAGTTTCATGTGGAGGAGGTCGTCTCGGATCCGGGGGGGAACAGATCGGCGATTGCCGCCGGGTCGTTCGGCCGCCTTGCGGTTGTCCGGCGTCACTCCGGGATTGATACGGACTCTTTGCGTGACGATCCTTGTTCGTAGTCTCGAACTCAACGACGATCTTGGTCGGATGATGCAGTCGACGATCTACGCGCGTCTACCGAACCTGTCGCCGCACCGGCGCGGGGGATTACGGTCCGCCACTGTCGGAGGACCAGCGGCGACGGATGCCCGCGGCTTGCGCAACTCGGCTGCTTCGGCCGCGTCGCAATGAGCGTCCGAAGTCTGCTTGCGGCCATGGTTGCATCCAACAGGTCGCGGAACTACAGTCCGATCGCACGTTCTGGTAATTGGCGAACCATGCTGGATCGAGAGATCGGCGGCTGGGTTCCCGCGCGCACGCCGCTCGATCAACTCGGAGCGGTGGGATGAGATATTTGGCGGATCGGCATAGCGCCGATGGTGCCGGTCGCTCAGTGGCGCCTTGCTTGCACCGATGGCCGCACTCCGGCATCACACTGGGGCATCACACGCCGGCGTCACCGATCGGATTAGGACTTGGGATGGCACGTACCCGCGCGGACGACTATGGGGAAAAGCACCAGCTCATCCTCGATACGGCAGCGGAAATCTTCGCTGCAAAGGGCTTTGCGTCCGCCTCGATCAACGACATTTCGGCGGCCACGGGAATGTCGAAATCCGCCCTCTATCACTATCACAAAAGCAAGGAAGCGATCCTTCACGCGATCCTCGCGACGCATGTGCGCGACCTGCTGCAGGCCGCATCGGACGCGACGGAAGGCGTTGCCGACCCGGAACAGCGTCTGCTGCGCTTCCTTGAGGCGCTGCTAGGGATCTACGCGACGGCACGGGCGAAACACATCGTTCTGCTCAATGAAGCGGCGCTGCTGCCGGAACCGGAACGGCGCGAGGTGCGCACCCTCGGGCGGGAGCTGGTCCGCTTCGCCATCGGCGTTCTCAAGCCGCTAAATCCCGCGATCATGGAGCGCGCCGAACTGCGCAAACCGTACGCGATGATGTTCTACGGCATGGTGAACTGGACGTACACCTGGTACGACGCCGCCGGTCCGATCGCGCCGGCGCAGCTCGCGGCGCGCATGACGGAGCTGTTCCTGCGCGGCTTTCCCCACTGCGCAGCCGGCGTGACGTACGCGCGCAAGCCGGCCCGCGTCTGACCCATCGCCGACCGCGTGGCATGATCGGCGGCGTCGGCCTGTGTGCGATTTATATTTGACCGTACGATCGGACTAATATAAGGTGTGCTCCACGTCGCGCGATGGAGGGTAGACAACCATGGACGACTTGCACGAGACGCGCCGCGCCACGGGGCTCACCGGAACCATCGAGGCGCCGCCCGGCAATCCCCAGCCATACGATGCGCAGGCGATCCTGTTCGGCACGGAAGAGCCGCCGCCGTTCCCGGAGATGAACATCTTCCCGCTCGACTGGCATATCGAGACGCCGAAGCTGCGCGAGCTCTACAACGCGGCGCGCAATCCCGGCTGGGCGCCGCCGATGCTGCCGTGGCACACGCTGGAGCCCGCGCGGCTGACACAAGACCAGCGCTATGCGCTGAGTTATTGGTGGGCCTTGCTTTCGACGTTCGACGGTTCGGGTCCAGTGGTGTTCGCGCGCACCATGATCCACACCTTCGAGACGCACGAGGAAGACCCTGTGCGCCAATGCTTCTTCTCGATCACGCGCGACGAAATGAACCACGAGGAAGTGTGCGGCCGCGCCATCACTGCCCTGACGCCGGGCGGACCGCTTGGCTACCAGCCGCAGACGGCGCTGGGCCAGCTTGCGCAGAACAACATCAAGTGGATGTACCACAATGGCGCGCGGTATTGGTCGGGCTTCAAGAACGGCATCCACAAATACCCGCTGCCGATCCTGTTCACGTCGTTCCTGATGGGCGAAGTGGCGTCGGCTACGCTGTTTCACGGCATGCAGCAGCGGACGACGATCCCGGTGTTCAAGGAGGCGTTCCGCTGCATCGGCCAGGACGAGGCGCGGCACATGGGCATTTGCCTGGCCGTGCTGGAGAAGCTGCTGCCGAAACTCACGGACGAACAACGCGCAACGATCACTCGGCAGATCCGCGCGGGCTTCGTTTTCCTCTCCGGCATTCTGCATGAGCCGCCCGCGGATTTCTGGGAGCTGCCGTCGACCTTCAAGCCGGCCAGCCGCCTGTTGGAGGACACCGCGCGCGACGCCGGTCTCGGCATTCTCAGCCTGACGGAGCGCGCGGAGAACTGGCGTGCCGCCGTGCTGAAGTTGAAGGGACTGCTCGAACCGCACGGCATCGCGTTCCCCGCGCTGCCGGAGGTCGGGATCGACGGCGAGACCGTCGCGTTCGATCCGGCCGATATCATTCCGGTGTTCTGACGAACGGCGAGGCGGCGCCGGGGGCTGTTGGGCGCTGACGGAAATGTGCTGTAGGGAGGTTTGCGGTGGTGGTCAACTTTCTCTCGCGATGGTTCGATGAGATCACGATCGGCGAGACATTCGTCTCGCGGGGCCGGACCGTGACGGAGGCCGACATCGTTGCGTTCGCGGCGCTGAGCGGCGACTGGTTTGTCCTGCACACCGACGCGCACTACGCCGCCGGCACCCGGTTCGGCCAACGCATCGCGCACGGCCTGCTGATCTACGTGATGTCGACCGGGCTCGCGGTGCCGCCCGATGCGCCGGCCATCATCGCCAACTACGGCTGCGACCGTCTGCGGTTCACGTCGCCCATCTATATCGGCGACACGATCCGTGTCCGGTCCGAGGTGCTGGCCAAGACGATCAAGCGCGACGGGCGCGATGGCGTGCTGCGCCTGGGCTGGAACGTTGCGAACCAGAATGACGTGCCGGTGTTAGTCAGCGACATGAACATCCTGATGGCGTTCGCGCCGCCACGCGAGGTCGGGCCGCGCGAAGATCCGGCGCGCAAAGATCCGGCGGGCGGGGGGGCGGCATGACCGCGGCGGCGGTATCGCTGCGCCGACAGGGTGACGTCGCGGTCATTCGCCTCGATCGACCGGAGCAGCGCAACAGCCTGCGCCTTGCCGACATGCGACGGCTCGACGCGCTGCTGGAGGAAGCCGCGGGCGCTCGCTGCGTGCTGCTGGAAGCCGCTGGTGGAACGTTCTGCGCCGGGCGGGACCTGAAGGAGATGGACCCCGCGACGGATGATGCGGTGGCCGTGCTGCGCGACGTGATCAATCCGCTGGTGCTGCATCTCGCGCAGCTTCCGGCCCCGACGATCGCTGCGGTGCAGGGCGCCGCGCTGGGTCTCGGGTTTGGCCTTGCGCTGGCCTGCGACATCACGTTGGTTGCGGATGACGCGCGGTTGGGCAGCCCGTTCGCGGCGCTGGGCTGCGTCCTCGATTCGGGCGGGCACCATTGGCTGGCCAGCAAATCGGTCGTCATCGCGCGGCGGAACTCATTTTCACCGGGCGCATGTTGAGCGGGCGGGAAGCTGCCGCGATCGGGCTGGTCAACCACAGTGTCGGCGCCCGCGACCTGGCGAGCACCGCCCATGCGCTGGCCCGGGACATCGCCGCGGGCCCGACCGCCGCATTCCGCGCCAGCAAGGCGATCCTGGGTCAGCCGGCGATGATGGAAGAGGTGCTCGCGATGGAGGCCGCGGCGCAGGGCGCGGCTCTGGCCAGCGCGGACGGCCAGGAAGGCATGCGGGCGTTCCGTGAGAAACGCCGCCCGCTGTTCGTGGGTGCGTGAGGGAGGATAACAACCAATGGGTGCCACCGCGCTTCAGGCTTCAGTCGACGACGCGGAGTTCATGGATCGCACCGACATTCTGGCGCTGCAACGCGCCAAGCTGGCGGCGCTCGGGCGGCGGCTGCAGGCCGATGCGTCGTGGCGGGCGCATTTCGCGACTGCCGGTCTTACACCAGCCGACCTGGCGGCGCAGGACGGGCTTGCCGCTTCGCCCATGCTGGAAAAGGCGGATCTTCGCGCCTTCTATCCGTTTCCGTTCCTGACCATCGCACCGGAGCAGGTGGCGCGTTTCGTTGCGACCTCGGGCACTACCGGCCTGCCGGTGCTGTTCGGGCTCAGTCACGCCGATATCGAGTGGCTGCTGCCGTGGCAACTCGGCCGCATCTTCCGCGCGGCCGGACTGCGGCCCGGCGAGCGTGTCTACCAGGGGTACGGCTACGGCATGTGGATCGGCGGCGTCGCCATGGATATCGGACTGAAGGCGTATGGCGCCGTGAACATCGGCATGGGACCCGGACGGGGCGAACTCGCGGTCGCATGGCTGCGCGACCACGCAATCACCGCGTGCACCATGTCGCCGCTCTGGCTGATGACGTTGGCCGGCCTTGCGCGCAGCCACGGCATCGATCCGCGATGCGATTGGCGGCTGCGTCTGGGGATTTTCGGCGGCCAGTCCGTTTCGGCAGCGTTCCGCGCCGAACTGGAGGCGGCGATGCCGGATGGCTTCCTGGCGCACAACGTCTACGGCACGACCGAGGCCGGCGGCCCGGTGGTCAGCGTTTCCTGCCCGCACAGCCATGCCGACGACGAGATGCACCTGATCAATGAGGACACGATTCTGACGGAGATCCTGGACCCCGCAACGATGCGGGCGGTCGGCCCCGGCGAGGTCGGCGAGATCGTCGTCACTACGCTCGACAAGGAGGCCTCACCGGTCGTGCGCTGGCGCACGCGCGACCTGGTCCGCCTGTCGACGCACCCGTTCGAATGTCCCTGCGGGCGCGTCGGCATGCCGCGCATCGGCCGCATCATCGGGCGATCGGATGACATGCTGAAGGTGCGCGGCGTCATGGTGTTCCCGAGCCAGGTGGAAGACGTGCTCGCCGGGATTCCCGGCCTTGCGCGTGAAGCCTGGCAGATCGTGCTGGACAGCATGCCCGGCGGTCTCGACGGCATGACCGTGCAGATTGAGCGGCTGGACCAATGCCCCCACCCGGTCGAGCACCTGCCCGCGGTCGTCGAGGCAGCATTGAATGCGCGGTTCGGATTGCGCTGCGCGGTCACCGCCCATGCGCCGGGCAGCCTGCCGCGCTACGAGAGCAAAGCGGTACGCGTGACGCGACGCGAGCATGGCGCGCCGGAGCGGCCGAGGCCGTGACTGCCGGGTCCGTCACGCGCGATGGTTGCGGCCGGCTGGGCGTCTGCAAGCAGGCACCGTCATGACTGCGAGCTGCACCGTGCGGATCGACGGCACCGACGCGGAATTCCACTGCCAGGACGGAACAATTCTCGATGCCGCGCTGGCGGCGGGCGTGGCGTTGCCGCACAACTGCCGCGGGGGTGCGTGCGGGACCTGCAAGGTCGAGATCCTGGAGGGCGAGGTTGAGCACGGGTGGGTCATGGGCTTTGCCATTTCGGATGCGGAGAAGGCAGCAGGGCGCTGCCTGATCTGCGTGTCCCGACCTAGGTCGCCGCGGCTTGTGCTGCGCCCGCTTGGTGCGCTGCCGGTACGATCTGGCGTTTCCTCCATGCCCGCGGAGTACAAGGCCAAGGTCGTCGCCGCGCACGACCTGGCGCCGGGCCTGCGCGAACTGGTTCTGCACGTGCCAGGTGAGACCGGGTTCCGCTTCGCGGCGGGTCAGCACGTCGAGCTGATCATGCCGGGATCGGAACCATCGCGACCCTATTCGATCGCGCAGGCGCCGGCGTCGGACGGATCTGCCGTCGCCGGGTTGATACGGCTGTTCGTGACGCGGCATCCCCATGGTGCATCGAGCGGATGGATCCACGCGCACGCTCGAACCGGCCAGCGCGTGACGCTGCGCGGGCCGTATGGGCAATTCGCACCCGTGGATGCAACGAGTTCCTTGCTGATGCTTGCGGGTGGTTCCGGTCTCGCACCGTTACTCGCCATCGCGGAAGCGCGTGTCAGCACGGGTGGCGCCCCGGTCGAACTGTGGCTCTCGGTTCGTACCGAGGCCGATGTATTCGCGCTCGATCGCCTGGCCGCACTGGCGGCTGCCGGTCCGGGTTTCGTGTTTCGCGTGTTCGTGACACGGCCCGAGGCGGACGCGCTGCCCGAGGGGTGGATGGGGGAGCGTGTTCCGGCGCATCTCGGACGCACCTGGCCCGATCTGTCGGGCACCGGCGTGATGATCGCGGGTTCGCCCGGCTTCGTTGCGGCGTGCCGAAGCGCCGTCACGGCGTGCGGGGCATCGGAGGGTCGCGTGGTCGTCGAGGCCTATGAGCCGCGGTCCGCCGTGTCGGCGGGGGTGGTATGAAACGGCATCCTGCACCCCCCTCTCGTCATAGCTGGGCTTGACCCCACGGGCATCACGATAAGGGCGGACTGGGGCAAAACATTCTCCCCTTCCCCTTGAGGGCTTGGTCCGCTTTGCGGCCCAAGCCCTCAAGGGGAAGGGGAGAGTCTTCTCCCATCCAGGCTTATCCGGATGCCTAAGGATCATTTGCACACGAATGAGCTGGCGACTATACAATGCGGCTGATGCGACATCCGGACATCCACGGCCAGCCTTTGTCCAAGGCCCTCAAGACCACACGAACCGGGTCCGTGCTCGACGGCTATGCGGTGGAGGAACAGGTCGGATTCCTGATGCGGCGCGCCAACCAGCGCCACACTGCGATTTTTCTGGATGGCATGGCCGCGGCGGAGCTGACGCCGACGCAGTTTACCGCCCTGATCAAGGTCGTCGAACTCGGGCGAGTCACGCAGAATCATTTGGGCCGGCTCGCTGCGATGGACCCGGCCACAATCCAGGGTGTCGTCCGCCGTCTGCTGGATCGCGATCTGGTGACCCGAACCGACGATCCGCTCGATCGGCGCACGATCGTGTTGGCACCGACGCAAGCCGGATTGACCCTGGCGGCGCAGGCTGTGGTTGCGGCGCGCCGGATCACCGAGGCGACGCTCGACCCACTGACATCGGAAGAGCGCCGCCAACTGCTGTCCTTGCTGCACAAGCTTTGCTGACCGCGCCGGACTATCGTCCGGTATAGCAACGAAAGGAACGATGCATGGCACTCGCAGCAGGTCCGGAGAAGCAAGTCGGCAAGCTTGTGGTGATCAATATCGGACTACTGCTGTCGGGCGCGCTGGAGGCGCCGATTCTCGATGCCGATACGATCGTCGCCGAGGCCGGACGCATCGTTGCGGTCGGCAAGCGTGGCGATTGCGACACCGATGGCGCCCGCGTCACCATCGACGCTCATGGTTGCGCCGTCGCGCCTGGCCTGATCGATAGCCATGTGCACCCGGTATTCGGCGACTGGACGCCCCGGCAGGGCCAGTTCGGCTGGATCGATTCTTTCCTCCACGGCGGCGTCACAACCATGGTCTCGGCCGGCGAGGTGCATCTGCCCGGACGGCCGCGCGACATCGTGGGTGTCAAGGCACTCGCAATTACCGCCCAGCGCGCCTACGAGAATTTCCGCCCCGGCGGCGTCAAGGTGCTCGGCGGCGCGCCGGTGATCGAGCAGGGCATGGTCGAGAGCGACTTTGTCGAACTCGCCCAGGCAGGCGTTCGGCTGCTGGGTGAAGTGGGCCTGGGCAGTGTGAAGTCCGGCTACGAGGCGAAGCAGATGGTCGCCTGGGCGCGCAAGGCCGGCATCCAGAGCACCATCCATACCGGTGGGCCGTCGGTGCCCGGGTCGGGCTATATCGATGCCGATACGGTTCTGGAGGCCGATCCCGACATCATCGGCCACATCAACGGCGGCCACACCGCGTTGCCGTTGCGGCAGATACGCTGTCTGTGCGAGGGCTGCTCACGCGGCATCGAGATCGTGCACAACGGCAACGAACTCGCCGGGCTGACGGCACTGCGTTACGCACGCGAACTGGACCAATTGGCACGGGTGATCCTGGGCACCGACAGTCCGGCCGGATCGGGTGTGCAGCCGCTGGGGATTTTGCGCATGATCGCGCTGCTGTCCTCGGTGGGGGAAATGCCGGCGGAGACGCTGTTCTGTTGCGCCACGGGCAATACCGCGCGAATGCGGAACCTGGATTGTGGGATCATCGAGACCGGCAGGGCGGCCGATCTGCTGTTCATTGATCGAGCGCAACATTCGGCCGGGACCGACCTGCTCGACAGCGTGCGCAAGGGCGATCTGCCTGGCATCGGCATGGTGGTCATCGACGGGATCGTGCGCTGTGGCCGCAGTCGCAATACGCCGCCAGCGGAGCGTGTGCCGGAGATTGTAGGGTAGCGGGCAGCGTTCTAACGCAATCCGTCCTTGCCTTCGACCTGGTCCACCGTCAGGCCGCCAATGCGCGGCAGCGGGCGGCCGCTATCGGTCACCACCACGGCGACCACGATCTCATCGCGCCGCGGCGCGTCCGGTACACGGATTTCCATGGCATCGAAATGACTGCGCACATAGGCGGCATCCTTGTGGCCGAGCGGCACGTCGATGGCGGCGCCCATGCCGCCGCGCTTCTTGGCGCTGGGGACCAGGGCGGCGCCCTTTTCGACAGCGCGGCGAAGCGGCGCGCCCAGTTTCGGGTGCAGAATGGCCGCCGCGTGTTCCAGTTCGCCGTCTTCACCGACGATGGCGGCCTTGCCGTAGCTGTTCGCATCGGCCGGTGCGATGCCCAGGGCGGTCACGGCGCGTTCGCCGAGTAGCCCGCCCAGGTGTTCGCCGATTGCAACGAGTTCGGTCAGGTCCGCAACGTGGCGGCCGGCGAATGGGTTGCGGATCACCGCGATCGCAGCTGCCTTTCGCGTCGGCGGCGTGACGGCTTGGCCGGCTTCCTGGTGGGTTTCTTCGATGATGGTGAACAGCTTGCGGATCATGCGGGCTCCAGGGATGCCGGCGATGGCAGCGAGAGGGACGCGTGGCGGATGCGCAGGTGGCCGCGCAGTGCCAGGACGGCGCCCTCGATCAGACCGTTGCGAAGCAACCTGTCCACCATCGTTTCGCCGGCGTTGAGGGCTGCCTCGATCGCGTCATTGGATAGCGGCCCGACATCGAAGGTGATCAGGCGGTCGTGAAGGTCGCTGGCTGGGTCGATCTCGCTGGCGGGCCGACGGTCGATCGCGTGGTGACCGGGAAGGTCGACGGCGTTGCCGATGATGGTGGCCGCGGCGTCGGCCTGGGCGGCGGTGCGGGCCAGGACAGTCACGGCGTCGGCGATGCCGAAGGAGAAGCTGCGCCCGCCGTGGCCTTTGCAGGCGCGGCCGGAGGTGGCGAGGCCGCGCGCCGGGTGGCTGGCGGTGAGGCGGAAGGTTCCGTCAGGGGAGACTGGATGCAGGGAAGGATACTGCCCCTCCCGCAAGGGGAGGGGGTTGGGGGGAGGGGTGCGGACAGCCGAATGTGGCGGCTGTCCGCACCCCTCCCCCCAACCCCCTCCCGCAAGGGGAGGGGGAGAAGATCCCATGCGACCTACCTGATCCTGAAAGGCAGAGATATCCGCCACCAGCCCGCAACGCAAAGATGTTCCGGCAGCCAGATGAAACGTGATATCGCCGCCATTGTTGACGAAGGCGCGTGTTACATCGCGCCCCTGGATCATTGCGGCGAGAACCCCATCGGCGACAGCGCCGGCGACCGCGGCCATTGGCGTGATGAAACGATCTGCGAACGGCATGCACGCCGCATGCATCGCGCGTGCGACCTTTCCGCATGGTGGGCGCGTCGGCAATGCGGTGCGCAACAACGGCAGTTCAGCACAAAGATCATCCAACACGGTAGCGAAAAACTGCGTGGCCTGATTGTACGCCGCCCGCACCTCGTCCGGTTTCCCCCACGCCCGGCACAGGCAATCGATGGGCCCGTGCTGCAGGTGCAGGCGTCCGTCGGGCAGCAGGGCGGCCACTGCACTCATCGGACCGGAAATTCCGTTCCGGTAGGCAATGTCACCGATCGGGGACGGTACGCCCGCACCACGTCCTCGATGCGCCGTACCCGCCCGACATGCCCGCCAAGGCGGGAATAATCCGCTAGCGGCAAGGTGAACTCGATCGGCGCCACCAGCGCGGGGGTCGGCACGCTGCCGAACGCCAAAGCCGGCATGCGCGCGACATCGACCATGTATGTGATCCCGCCACCGGGCCAGACATAGACCGGCGCCCCGCCGCTGGTCACCCGCGTCCGACCGGCTTGCACGGACCGTGTCAGCAGCACAGGATTTTCGGTCGTGCCCGCGCGCAGCGAACCGCCGGCACCGGCCATGAACAGCACGGTGCACAGCGCCGGTTCGCAATTCTCCCCAATGCGGGCAACCGCTGCCGTGATCGCCTGCGGCATCGGCGCCGGCCGGGGCGTCAGCGCGTCGTCGAGCACGAACCAGCCGGCGTGTTCCCCGGTGGTGGAGACCATCAGCAGCCGCAGTCCCGGCCATGCTGCCTTCGGATCGATCCGTTCGATGATCGTCAGCGGGTCCTGGATATCCGTCCCGCCCCAGCCCATGCCGGGATTGGCCACCTGAAAATACCGCCCGGGGGTCGAGCGCCGGCCGCGCACCCTGATCCCGGCCGCCCGCATGTCCAGGAACCGGCCTGCCTGATGTTCGGTCAGCACGCCGGTGATGTGGTCGTCCACGACGATCACCTCGTCCGCATGGTCGAGCCACTGGTTGGCAAAAATGCCGATCGTTGCTGACCCGCAGCCGACGCGCATGCGTCGTTCTTCCAGCCCGTCTACGATGGGCGGTCTGCCGGATTGGACGACCACGCTTGCGCCGCCATCGATGGTCAGCTCCACCGCTGTGGCGTTGGCGAGACGCAGCATCGTTTCACAGGTAACCACACCTTCTTTCTTGCTGCCGCCGGTCAGATGGTGCACGCCGCCCAGGCTGAGCATCTGACTGCCATATTCCGCGGTGGTGACATGGCCCACCGCCTGCCCGTTGGCGCGCACCGTGGCGGTTTCGGCACCCAGATGACGGTCGGTGTCGATCTTCACCTTCAGGCCGCAGTAGGAGAACACGCCCTCGGACACGACGGTAACCATGTCGACGCCGTCGATCTCCGACGCGACGATGAACGGTGCCGGCTTGTAGTCCGGGTAGGTCGTTCCGGAACCGATGGCGGTGACAAACAGGTCTTTGGACGCGATCGGATTGCCCGACCAGTCGTCGCCGGCGAAGCGCACCAGGTCGGGGGAGCGGACGGCCAGGGTGAACGGGTCCATGCGCGTCAACGCACCCTCGACATTGCCATAGCGATCGCACGCGCCGGTCTTGCCGGGGCGAATGCGGCACAGCACAGGGCAGGCATCGCAGGTCACGATGCCGGGCTCGACGATCTTGGCAGTCAGCAGCGCGGCTTCCTCGGGCGCATCGGTGCCGGCACGATTGTCTGTCATGTCCAAGGTCCTGAGCATGCTTGCCGCCCCTTGGCCCGCCGCCTGTTGGCCTGCAACGCGGCCAGCACGCGGTCGGGCGTCGCGGGCACCTGGGTCAGGCGCACGCCGGTCGCCGCCGCGATGGCATTGAGGATCGCCGGCGCTGTCGCGATCAATGCGGGTTCACCAACGCCTTTCGCGCCGTAGGGACCGAGCGGATCGGGGCGCTCGATCAGGATCGTTTCAATGGGCGGGATGTCGCCGATGGTGGGGATGAGGTAGTCGTGCAGGTTGTCGGTTCGTCCCGGCACGAATTCCTCCATCAAGGCCAGGCCGAGACCCTGGGCGATGCCGCCGTGTATCTGCCCCTCGACCTGCTGCGGATTGATCGCCCGCCCGACGTCGTGCGCGGCGACGATGCGCAGGCAACGGACGGTGCCGAGTTCCATATCCACCTGCACCAGCGCAGCCTGGGCAGCGAAGGCGTAGCTGGCATAGGGACTGCCCTGGCCATCCGCGTCCAGAGGTGTGGTTGGCGGGTCGAAGCGTCCCTGGCCGCGAAGAACCAGGCCCTGTTCATCCACCGGCATGGTGGCGGGATCGAGTGTTGCGTTGCCGATCAGGATGGTGCCGTTGCTAAGCCGGATCGTCGCATCCGGCCCGGCATTGGCGCGGCGCAGGATTTCAGCACGCAGGGCCATGCCCGCCAGGCGGGCGGCATTGCCGCTGACGAATGTCTGGCGCGAGGCACTGGTTTTGCCGGCATCCCGGGTCACGTCGGTATCGCCGGCAACCAGGTCGATACAGTCTACCGGCACGCCCAGCGCGTCGGCGGCGATTTGCAGCATGATGGTGTTGGAGCCCTGGCCGATATCGACAGCACCGGAGAACAATGTAATCCCGCCGGCCGGGGTTATGCCGATCACCATCTCGGATGGGTTGGACAAGCCTGTGTTGCCGATGCCGTACCACATGCAGGCGACGCCGGCGCCTCGGCGGAGATGGGCCGGTGCATCGGCGTTGAAACGTTCCGCCTCCGCCAGCAAGACTTGCCAGCGTGGCCGCAGCGCGTCGAGACATTCCGGCAGCGCCGCGCCCTGGCCCAGCATCTGCCCGGTGGCGATCGTGCTGCCGACCCCCAGCGCGTTGCAGCGACGAAACTCCAGCGGATCCAGGCCAAGCCGTGCGGCGAGAATGTCCATCAGAGCCTCGGCGGCGATCGCCGCCTGCGGCACGCCGAAGCCGCGAAAGGCGCCGGAGGAAGGGCCGTTGGTGTGGAGCGCCGCCGTGGTGCACCGCACGTTCGGTACCGCATACGGACCCATCGCGTGCACCGGCACGCAATTCGCAACGGTCGGTCCCCAGCTTGCGTACGCGCCGGTTTCGAAGTCGCCATGGAAGCGGAATGCGGTCAGTTTGCCGTCCTGGTCCGCGGCGGCCGCGGCGTTGATGCGCGACGGATGCCGCTTTGTGGTTGCGGCCATACTTTCGGGGCGCGTGTAGACCATCCGCACCGGGCGGCGCAGCAGCCACGCCGCGATAGCGGTCAGCGGTTGCACCGACAGATCGAGTTTTCCGCCGAAACCGCCGCCGACAGCGGCCGGCACGATCCGCACGTTCTCCACCGGGATGCCGAGGATCGGCCCGAGTTCGTCACGATCCATGTAGGGCGTCTGCGTGCACGCAACGATCTCGATCCGGTTGCCGACGCGGCGGGCGTACCCGGCCTCGGGCTCTATGTAGGCGTGCTCGACGAACCCGGTGCGCACATCGATGTCGGCGCGGATCGTTGCGTTGTCCAACGCCGTATCGACATCACCGCAAACCACCCGGCCACGGCACAACACGTTGCCCGGCGCGTGCGCGTGCATGTCGGGCGCGTTCATTGCGTTATCGAAGGTGACCTCAGGCAGGATGTCCCAGGTAATCGGCAGGTCGGCGTCGCGGATGGCGGCGAGTGTGTCAGGATCGCCGACCAGGGCGCAGACGGCCTCTCCGCGATGGCGGACGAGGGCTTCCGCGAGCACCGGCTGGTCCTTGCCGGTTGGGTAGATGCCATACAGGTTGCGCCCGGGAACATCGGCCGCCGTCAGCACCCGGACCAGGCCGGGATGGGCCGCCAGAAGGGGGGTGAAATCACCCAGGGTGAAGCGTGCGTGGGCGTGCGGGCTGCGGACGGCGCGGAGCGACAGCACCGCCTGCTCCGGCAGCACATCGGCCCCGAAACGGTCGGTGCCGTTCAGCTTGGCTGCCCCGTCGACCTTGGCGAGCCGTGCCCCGACGGCCTGCCCGGCTGCCCGACTGGCTGGTGCATGTTCACAGCCTGTGGCGGCATCCATTACGGCGTCGATGATTTTCTGGTAGCCGGTGCAACGGCACAACACGCCGCCGAGGGCATCCCGCACCGCGGCCTGGGTGGGTGTCGGATCGCGGGCCAGCAGATCGGAGGCAGCCATGAGCATGCCCGGCGTGCAGAACCCGCACTGTGCCGCGCCGTGTCGAAGGAAGGCGTCCTGCAAGGCATTGGGCGCGCCGTTTCGCGCCAGTCCTTCTACCGTGACGACACTGCATCCATTCAGGCGGGCGATCGGTGTCAGGCAGGCACAGACCTGGCGTCCGTCCAGTAGCACCGTGCAGGCGCCGCAGTCGCCGGCGTTGCAGCCGATCTTTGTGCCGATCAGCCCGAGCGTGTCACGCAGAACGTCGGCGAGTCGTTGCATCGGGTTGGCCTGGACCTCGACGGCCCGGTCGTTCAGCACGAAAGCGATCCGTTCGGCCGGCGATCTCATACGAACGTCACGTCCATGACCTTCTCCCGTTTGGCTTATCCGCGAATGTTTTCACGCAGCGTGCGCCCGGAATATTCCGTGCGAAACAGGCCGCGGCGCTGTAGCTCCGGGACGACCGCGCGGCAGAATTGCTCGAACATGCCGGGGAACATCGTAGGGGTCAGCACGAACCCGTCGCACACGCCGGATTCGAATACCGCCTGAAGGCGATCGGCGATCATTGTGGATGTGCCGATGATTTCCCGGTTCTCCCAGCGTTTCGCGACGGCTTCCTTAAGGCTCAGGCTTTCGGCCTTCATGACCTGTTCGACGACATCCTGCGAGCCCTGCATGCCCTGGTTGCCCTGCAAATCAGCCAGAGTTTTGCCGGCGTCGAGCTTTGTCAGGTCGGCGCCGAGGTTGGAGGACGAGGAAGCGAGCGTGAGTTCCGGATCGATCAGGCTGGCGAGATAATCAGCCCGTTCCCGCGCGATGGACTCCGTCTCACCCAGCACCACGCTGACCGCGGGCAGGATGGCGCACTCGGCGGGCGCGCGGCCGCGGTCGTGCATCCTCGATTTGATATCGGTATAGAAATCGCGCATTTCTTCCTGGCCGCGTTGGACGGTGAAGATGATCTCCGCCCAGCGCGCGGCGAATTCACGGCCACGATCGGAACTGCCGGCCTGCATGATGACGGGGTGGCCTTGCGGGCTGCGCGGGATCGACAACGGACCTCGGGTCTTGATCCAACGCCCCGCGTAATTGGCATAATGCACCTTGGCCGGATCGGACATGATCCCGGCCTGCTTGTCGAGAACCAGCGCGTCGTCGTCCCAACTGTTCCACAATGCGAAGCAGGCTTCCATGACCTCATCGGCGCGGTCGTATCGCAACTCGCGCGGCGGCAATTCATCCAGACCGGCGTTCCTGGCCTCGAGGTCGGTTGCCGAAGTAACGACATTCCAGGCCACACGGCCTTTGCTCATGACATCGAGCGAGGCCAGCCAGCGGGCGAGATGGTAGGCGCTGTGAAAGCTGGTGGAGAGGGTGGCGCCAAGACCGAGATGCCGGGTGACCGCCGCCATGACCGGCAGCACCACGGTAGGATCAAGATAACTGATCTGACCGCCGCGCCGCACATAGGCGTCGAAGCTGCCCTGATGCACATCGTAGAGTCCGAACAGGTCGGCGAAGAAACAACCGTCGAATTTCGCCGCTTCCAGAACGCGGGCGATGTGCTGGTACCGGCTGGGTTCGAAGATATCATCGAGGGTTGATTCCGGATGGCGCCACCCGCCGACATGCACCGCGGTCGGGCCTGTCTTCAGGTATGCGATAAGGTGCATCTGGCGCTGTGCCATGCCTTTATCGTTCCTCTTGTTGACGCGGCATCGGGTCGTCGGCAGGAGACTTCATAACGCCACCGCGCGCCGCAACAGTGTGCCGACCGCTTGGCGCCGATACGCGGCGGTTGCGCGGATGTCGTTGATCGGGGTTAGTGGCGCCAGGTGTTCGTCCAGGATCGTCATCGTATCGCCGCGCGTGCCGATCAGCGCTGCCTCCAGCGCCGGCAGCCGTTGCGCCGCGGCGGCGCAGGAGCCGACGGCGATGCGCGCGCGGGTGATGCGCCCGTCGGCTTCCCGCGTGATGACTGCGGCGACCATGGCGATCGAGATCACCAGGTAGTGTCGGGCGCCGAGCTTCAGGAACACCGAGCCCGCCTTTTCATGCCTGCGCGGGATGCGCAGGCCCAACAGCAGTTCGTCTGGCCGCCTGACGGTTTGTCGTGATCCCAGCACGAAGTCGGCCAGGGGCATGGTGCGGATGCCGGCGGTGCTTGCCAGTTCGACGGTTGCCTCCATGGCCAGCAGGCATGGCACGCCATCGGCGGCCGGGCTGGCATTGCAGACGTTGCCCGCCAGCGTGCCGGCGTTCTGGATCTGCACCCCGCCCACCTGGCGTGCGGCCTGCTTGAGGCCGTCGAATATTGGCGGCAGCGTGGTTTCGATAATGTCGGTCCAGGTCGTGAGGCATGGGATCCACCAGTGATCCGCGCGCGCCTCAATCCGACGGAGGCCGGGAAGCGCGGTGATGTCGAGCACGGCCTCGTCGGGCGTGTAAACGACCCGCGCCGGATAGTAATCGGTGCCACCGGCCAGTGGCACCCGGGGGGCGCCAACCGGGGCAGCAGGTGCCGCGCGGCGAGAGCGGCCAGCGCGTCCGAAAGGCTTGAAGGTCGGAAATAGCTTTCCATGCCCAACCCAATCGTTTGTATACATATGAATTCCCGTTTTCGCCGCCGCTGTCAAGCGATTGGATGCGGCGCCCCGATGGTTTTCCGTTCGCGGGTGCGACCGAAATGTGCTGAGCGAGCAGGCATTCAGTCTGTTGTCGCGGCCTTCGCTTCGCCGTTCGGATGCGCCGCTGCTGGCTTCTGCCCGGCCGTCGGTGGCCGCCGCGTGGGAAGGCGCGCTTGACGCCAGGCGGGCAGTACGGCTCGCTACCCCTTGGCGTCATTCGCGCACGGGAGAAAACCAATGGCAGTCCGGCTGATAGTTACAATCACCGCGGCACCGGGCAAAGGGGCCGATCTTGCCGAGGCGTTCCGCGCACGCTGCGCGGAGGTCATGCAAGAGCCGGGGTGCGAACAATTCGAAGTATTCCAGAGCGTACTGAACCCGGACAAGCTGGCGTTGCTGGAGTTGTGGACCGAGCAGGCCGATCTCGATGCTCATGCGAAAGTAAATGCCACCCGCGCGCAGATGCCGCCGGGGCTGCGGGCGGGTGCGGGTGAGCGCGAGGACTACCAGTACAGCCGGACCAACTAACGCCAGCAAAGCGTCCATCATGAAAGTTTCGTATTTCGAGACGGGTCGCTACGCCGCGCCGCCGGAGCTGCCGCGCGAATGGCCGGTGCCACCGGCCGCCTACGACCCCGCGGCCGGGGTTGAAGCCTATCGAGGCATGGTCGAGCGGGTGAAGTTCGTCGAAGCGCTTGGCTTCGACTGGGTCAGCGTCTCCGAGCACCATTACTCACCGCGCATCCTGACGCCGTCGCCGGTGGTGTCGGCCGCCTATCTTGCCGCACGGGTCGACAAGATAAAGATTGCCTTGCTCGGCCCGATCGTGCCGACCAGCAACCCGATCCGCGTCGCCGAGGAACTGGCGATGCTCGACACGATGGCACCGGGACGCATCGTGGTCGGCCTGCTGCGCGGAACGACCAACGAATACCTGAGTTATGACCTGAACCCGACCGAAGCACGCGAACGCGCCGATGAGGGGATGGAGCTGATCCTGAAGGCTTGGACCGAGCCGCAACCGTTCGGATGGCAAGGCCGGCATTTCCAATACCGAACGGTATCGATCTGGCCGCGCCCGCAGCATCAGCCGCACCCGCCGACCTACGCGCTGGGCACTAGCGCCGAGGCGGGCGCTTTCGCCGCGCGCAACCGGCTTGGCCTGGGTGTCTCTTACGGCACGTTCGATTTGATGGCGAGATCGACACGGTATTATCGCGAGCAATGCGCCCACCATGGCTGGGCGCCGGGGCCGGACGACATCATCTATCGCGCCAACATGATTTTTGCCGAGACCGACGACGCGGCCGAGGCCGCGCTGCAGCGGCGCGACAAACAGGCAGCGTTCCCGGTGCGGGCCGAATTGCGCGATGCACTGATCGCGGCGGACAGTTCGCGCAATATCGCCGGCGAACGGCGGCCCGCGAATGTCGGTGGCGTGCTGCCCATCAGTTTCTGTGGCGGCCCCGATCGCATTGTCGAGCAGATCCGCCGATGTCACGAACAGATCGGCGCCGGCGTGCTGGACCTGTCGCTGCAAGACCCTGGCACCGGCGACGTGGACGCGATGATGCGTGGGCTCGAACTGTTCGGCAAAACGGTCCTGCCGCGCATCCGCGAGATTTGAGCGGGAAGGGGACCGATCGTGGCGCAAACCGAGCCCGGAACGAAGGCGGCAGCCCCCGGAGCGATGTTCCGCGAAGGTTGGGTTGATGCGGACGGATTTCGGATCCGTTATATGGAGGCTGGACAGGGGCCGCCGCTGGTTCACCTGCATGGCGCGGGCGGCTTGCGGCTGACGCCGGCGCACGGCCTGCTCTGCCGCAAATTCCGTGTGATTGCGTTCGAGATGCCCGGCTTCGGCGGATCGGCCGAGAACCAGCGGACGCGGACGATGCCGGAACTCGCATCGACGATGGCGGAAGCGGCTGGGAAACTTGGCCTCGACCGATTTGACCTGATGGGTACCTCGTTCGGCGGCAAGACCGCGTTGTGGCTTGCGCTGCAGCAGCCGCAGATTGTCCGCACGTTGGTCCTGGAAGCGCCTGCGGCGATCCGCCCCCAGGGGCACCAGGCCCCCTCCGGCTCATCGGAAGAGATCGCAGCGCGGCTCTATGCCCATCCGGAGCGTGTTCCGCCGATGCCGCCGATCGATCCGGCTCAGGCCGCGCGGACATTGTCGCTCGTGCGGCGGCTGCGCGGCCCCGATCGCGATGCGGATCTCGAGGCGCGGCTGCGCGACCTTGCGACCCCGACCTTGGTGCTGTTCGGCACGCGCGATGGCGTCATCCCGCCGGACATGGGGCACGCCTACAAAGAGTTGATGTCCGATGCGCACCTGGTGTTCGTGTATGATGCCGGGCACGGGATCGCTGCAGAACGGCCCGAAGCGTTTGCCGAGGTGGTCGTCGATTTCCTTGAACGGCACGGGGCGTTTGTGATCTCCCGCACCGAGACGGTGATCCATCCGTAGTGTCTTGGATCGGACGTTCGCTTCGTTTTCGGTTGGGTGGGAAAGCGCGGCGCCTTCTGGCTCTGCATGCGGCGTTGGCGGAAGGCGCTTCGCTTTTCCGCCCTACGATCCTACAATCCTGTGTCGGCGGGAAAATCCGGGATAGGCTTGGTCGGGAGGTGTTTTATGACGACGCACATCGTCCTTGATATCGATGGCCGGCAGCACACGATCGATGCCGATCCTGATATGCCGCTGCTGTATGCATTTCACGACGATGTGGGGCTCGACAATCCCCGTTTCGGTTGCGGATTGGGTCAGTGCGGCGCCTGCACCGTGCTTGTTGATGGAGCGCCGGTGCGCTCCTGCTCGCTGGCGGTCTCCGCCGTTGGGACCGGCAAGGTCGTCACCCTCGCCGGTCTCGGTACGCCGGAACACCCGCACGTGCTGCAATCGGCCTTCATCGAGGAGCAGGCGACGCAATGTGGTTATTGCCTGAACGGCTGGATCATGACCGCGGCGGCGCTGCTGCGCGATAAGCCGCACCCCACGGAGGCGGACCTCCGCGACGGGCTGGCGGGCCTTAAGTGCCGCTGCGGCTCGCATTTATCGATTTTGCGCGCCATCACGCGCGCGGCGCAGGCGTAGGGGAGGGGGCCATGGGCCATTTTTCCCGTCGCCTACTGCTGCGGTCCGGCGGCGCGCTGGTAGTTTCGCTTGCAGTTCCATTGTCGGTATCTGCACAGGGCAAACCAGCACAGGGCAAACCGGCTGCCGGACCGCTGCCGGATCAGTTGGATTCCTGGCTCGCCATCCAGCAGGACGGCGGTGTCACCGTCTTCTTCGGCAAGATGGACCCCGGACAGGGGGTGGATGTCGCCATCCGGCAGATTGTCGCCGAGGAACTGGATGTTGCGGTCGAACGTGTCGCTATCATTATGGGCGACAGCGCGCGAACGGTCAACCAGGGTGGTGCGTCCGGCAGCACCGGCATCGAGCGCGGTGGCGTCACCCTGCGCTACGCCGGCGCCGAGGCGCGCCGCGTGTTGCTGGATCTGGCGTCGCAGCATCTCGGCGTTCCCGTCGATGCGTTGCGCGTGCGGGACGGTGTTGTTATTGCCGATCCCGCTAGGCAGGTCAGTTATGCCGAGTTGATCGGCGATCGGCATTTCGATGTGGCGATGCAATGGAACGGCGTCTACGGGAACGGGCTGGTCGCGCGCGGACGCGCGGAGCCGAAACGACCGGGCGACTACCGCGTCGTGGGGACGTCGGTTCCGCGTACCGACATCCCGGAAAAAGTCTTTGCGCGGCACCAGTTCGTTACTGACGTCCGTCTGCCGGGGATGCTGCACGCACGGATGATCCGCCCTGCCGTTACCGGCAGCGTGCCAACCGCGGTTGACGAGGCCTCGATCGCCGACATTCCCGGTGTCCGCGTGGTCTGGAAGCAGGGCTTCCTCGGTGTCGCCGCCGCGCGTGAATGGGACGCCATCCGCGCCGCCGGCACGCTGAAGGTCACCTGGTCGCCGGCCGCGCCGCCATTCCCCGGCAATGCGGGACTGTACGACCACATGCGTGCCGCCACGCCCATCGCCCGCAAGGAGTTGGTGAAGCAGGGCGACGCCGACGCTGCCATTGCCGGTGCGGCGAAGATCGTCGAGGCGGAGTACGAATGGCCGTTCCAGTCACATGCCAGCATGGGGCCTGCCTGCGCCGTGGTGGATGCCAGGCCGGACGCCGCCACCGTCTGGACCGGCACGCAGAAGCCGCATTTCGCTGCCGTCGGGGTCGCCCGCATCCTGGGCCTGAAGCCGGCGCAGGTGCGCGCCATCTGGACGCGCGGTCCCGGTAGTTACGGGCGCAACGATGCCGGCGACGCCGCGATGGACGCCGCGGTGATGTCGCAGGCACTTGGTGCGCCGGTGCGCGTGCAATACATGCGCGCGGAAGGCACCGGGTGGGACCCGAAAGGCCCGGCCAGCATTCACCGCGCCCGTGCCGGCCTGGATGCCGATGGTAAGGTCGTCGGGTATCGTTTTGACAGCCGCGGCTTCTCGCGCACCGACATCGATACGAATGAGAGCGATCCCGCGCATTCGCTGGCCGGCCAGTTGATGGGCGTCAAGCTGGCGCCGATACAGGAATTCGGCATTCCGACCGAGCCCTACCAGTTCCCCGCGCAGCTTCGCGCCTGGGAAACGATCCCGCCGCTGTTCGATCGGGCCTCGCCGCTGCGCAGCGCGCATCTGCGCGATCCCGTTGGGCCGCAGCTTGGTTTCGCTTCGGAATCCTTTATCGACGAGCTGGCCCATGCGTCCGGGGCTGATGCCGTTGCGTTCCGGCTGGCGCATCTACAGGACCCGCGCGCGATCGCCGTGATCAAGGCGTGTGCGGAACGTTACGGCTGGCAACCCCGTGTCGCTGGCAGCAGCCCCGGCGCCGGCCCTGTCACCACCGGCCGCGGGTTCGCCTATGCCCAGCGCGGCCAGACCATCGTTGCACTGGCGGTCGAAGTCGAAGTCAACCTCACGACGGGCCGCGTCCGACCTCGGCGTTGGACGGTCGCGCATGACTGCGGACTGGTGATCAACCCGCAAGGCCTGCGGCTTTGCATCGAGGGCAACATCGTCCAGGGCAGCAGCCGCGCCCTGTGGGAGGAAGTCACCTTCGATCGCGCCATGGTCACCAGCCGGGACTGGGTCGGCTACCCGATCCTGGATCTGGCGGACGCACCTGATGCCATCGACATCGTGTTGCTCGATCGTCCCGATCTGCCGCCGTCCGGTGCCGGCGAGAGTGCCATTCGCCCGGTCGCCGCCGCCATCGGCAACGCCGTCTTCGACGCCACCGGCGTTCGCGTGCGCCGTGCTCCGTTTACGCCGGAGCGGATCAAGCTGGCTGTTGGGGTTCCGACATAAGAGGTTGTCTGATTCCTGGAGCACTCTGGTTGCGTTTTCGGAAGGAAATGGCGACTGTGGTGGTCATGCGGCCGGGGTGTTCGGCGTCGCGGCGCGAAGCAGTTCATGATCGGGTGCGGACAGGGCGTCGAGGTATTCCACTTGCAGCGATCCCGGGCCACGTGCGACCCGCGCCGCCATCTCGCCGGCGATGCCGGTGATCGCCAGCGCGTGCGCCACACCTGACAACGCGTCGCCGCCGACCGCCAGGCACGCGCCGACGATCGCTGTGGCGGCGCATCCCATGCCGGTGACGCTGGTCATCATCCGATGGCCGTTGTGCAGTGCGACGACGCGTGTGCCATCCGTGATGTAGTCCACGGCGCCGGTCACCGCGACCACAGCGCCGGTCGCATCCGCCAGGCGCCGCGCGGCCTCGACCGCCGCGTCCGAGTTGGCACGGGTATCGACGCCGCGCCCGCCGCCGACTTCGCCTGCCAGGCCGAGGATTTCCGAGGCGTTGCCTCGGATCGCGGTCGGTCGCAGGCGGCAAAGCTCCTGTGCGAACGCGGTGCGCGCCGGGATCGCGCCGGCGCCAACGGGGTCGAGCGCCCAGGGTTTGCCGGCGGTTGCGGCGGCGGCCACGGCCATGCGCATCACCGCGGCCCGAGTCGGGGTCAACGTGCCGAGATTGACGACGAGTGCGTCGGCGGATGCGGCGAACGCCGCCACTTCCTCGGGGCTTTCCACCATCGCGGGCGCCGCGCCCAGCGCCAGCAAAGCGTTGGCGGTGAAGTTGGCCACCACGGCACTGGTCAGGTTGTGGACCAGGGGTCGCCGTTCGCGCACGGCGGCCAGGGTCGCGGCCAGGGAGCCAGGGGTGATCATGTGTCGTGCTCTCGGACTTTCGGCGTTCGGGCTGGTGGGGGGACGTCGGTGGGTTGGCTGGTGCGGGCCGCCGAGCATAGACCATTCCGGTTGTTCGCCGCAGGGTGTGCGTCGGCGGATGCGGATCAGGATAAGGGCATGGGCTGGAAGACTTTCCGTTGCTCTTGCGGGCTTGGGGCGTGAAACGGACCAAGGCTGGGGAGCGATTGGCGCCGGAGTCGCACCGAAGGTTCTTGTGCGCCCGACCCCTCCCCCCAACCCCCTCCCTCAAGGGGAGGGGGAGAATGTTGCTCTCTGGTCCGGACCTATCCCACACTCGTCCGCAGGAGAATTCTTATGCGAAATGATCCGATGAGTTTCCTGGTCGGCGGCTGCGCCAACCGTATCGCGGCTGACGCGCGCCGCGTGCGAGACCGCTTGTGATGCATCTTGCGGCGTTCGTCACTGCTGGTCCCACCTCCGGCAGTCACGCAGGCTGGCGTCATCCGGCGGCGGATCGCGACATCACCTCGCTTGGCTATTATACAAGGCTTGGCCGGATCCTGGAGGACGGTTGTTTCGATTTCGTCTTTCTCGCCGACATTCTTGCGGTACCGGACCGTCTCGGTGACAGTATGGATAGTCAGCTTCGGTACGGCGCGTTGGGCGCCTTGCGGCTCGATCCGCTGATGGTGCTCGCGGCCATGTGCGGCGCGACGCGCCATGTCGGCCTGGCCTGCACCGTCTCCACCACTTATTTCGAACCGTTCGCAGTGGCACGCGCGCTCGCATCGCTTGATCACCTCAGCGGCGGCCGCGCCGCATGGAACATCGTCACGTCTTTCCAGCAGGCGGAGGCACGCAATTTCGGCCGCGAGGACCAGCTTTCCCGCAACGAACGTTACGATCGCGCCGACGAGTTCATGGAGGTCTCCTGCGCGCTATGGGATTCCTGGAGCGATGATGCGCTGGTCCTCGATCCCGCTGCCCCGCTGTTCGCCGATCCCGCCAAGGTGCGGCGCGTTGACCACGATGGGCGTTGGTTCAAGGTGCGCGGCCCGCTGAATGTCAGCCGCTCGCCGCAAGGCCGGCCGGTGTTCCTGCAGGCCGGCGCGTCCGATCGCGGGCGTGACTTCGCGGCGCGCTGGGCGGAGGTGGTGTTCGTTACACATTCGGCGCCCGAAGCCGCGCGGGAATTCCGCGACGACCTGCGGGCGCGCGCCGAGCGTTTCGGCCGCCGGCCTGACGATATCAAGGTGCTGCCCGGCGTGGTCCCGATCGTTGCCGAGACCCGCACGATGGCCGAGGAACGGCGCGCCTTGCTAGAGAGCCTGGCGGACCCGCTGGCGGGGCTGTCCACGCTGTCGTACCACCTTGACATCGATCTCTCGCAGTTTCCGCAGGATGAGATGCTGCCTGAGCTCGACGTGCCCGGGGTGCAGGGCCATTACCGCGAGGTTGCCGATCTCACGCGACGCAGCGGCGTGCCGCTGCGCGAGTTGGGGCGGCGCTATGGGGCGGGGCGCACCGCTGCCGGCTTCACCGGCTCGGCGCGCGACGTGGTCGACCACATGGAAAGCTGGCACGCCGCCGGTGCCTGCGACGGGTTCATGATCCAGGTGCCGTACATGCCCGGCGGGCTCGAGGACTTTTCCCGACTTGCGGTGCCGGAGTTGCAGCGGCGTGGCCTGTTCCGTACGGGCTATAGCGGAACGACTCTGCGCGAGCATCTCGGCTTGCCGCGCACGCCGGCGTAGCAGTGCGCGCCGCGATTGCGGTGGGCGGCGGGGCGCAGACTCAGTTCTTCTTGATAGTCAGGCCGGTCTTGCCGACGTCGATCTGCACGCTGCCCTCGCGCTGGCGCTGCTGATAGTAAAGGTAACCGAGCACGCAGACCGCCGCCACCAGCACGACGATGACGACATTGCGGAGGCTGGCGTTCATTTGGGCCTCTCTGGTGGGTCTCTCGGGCGTGCAACCGGATCCTTGTCCGGACAGCGGCACGTTGCTGGGGCAATGGGGCACCTTGCCGGGCAATGATGGTCCCGGCAAGGCAGGTTCGTAACAATATGGTGTGCCGGAATGGTGTGACGGGGCGGTCGCACGGGCCGGTTCGCGCCGGGATGGTTGGCCGGTATGATGTTGGCTTGCGCCGGCGCGCAGTGGGAGAACGCCATGCCGTCCTACGAGTTCGTCACAGTCAATGTGTTCACCGGCACCCGTTTCGCCGGCAACCCGCTGGCGGTGTTCCCCGACGCGCGGGGGCTGACCGACGCGCAGATGCAGGCGCTCGCGGCGGAGTTCAACCTATCGGAGACTACCTTCGTGCTGCCGCCGGACAATCCGCAGCACCACGCCCGGGTGCGCATCTTCACGCCCAAGCTGGAGATGCCGTTTGCTGGCCATCCCAATGTCGGCACTGGATTCGTGCTGGCATCGCGCATGGTGAACCCGCCCGCGCACCTGGTGTTCGAGGAGCTGGCCGGTCTGGTGCGCGTGCACATCTTGCGTGGGCCGGACAAAATGATCACCGGCGCGCGGATCGCGGCACCGCGGGCGCTGTCGATCGACATTGCCATCCCGACCAAGACCGTCGCTGCGTGCGCCAGCCTGGAGGTGTCCGACATCCTGACGACAGCGCACTCGCCGCTGATCGCCTCGGTCGGCACGCCGTTTGTGATCGCCGAGGTGGCGAGCGTCGCGACGCTGTCGCGCGCCAGCCCCGATATTGCCGCCTTCCGCGCGGCGGCGGCGCAGTTCGGGGAGATTTCCAACCGGTTCGCACTGCATCTCTACGCACGGCGCGACGGTGATGCGACACGATTGCGCGCGCGCATGTTCGCGCCACTCGGCGGCGTGCTGGAGGATCCGGCGACGGGCAGCGCGAACGCGGCGCTGGCGGCACTGCTGACTTCGATGGCGCCGGGGGAAAATGCTGATCTGCACTACGAGATCGAGCAGGGGGTGGAGATGGGGCGGCCGAGCCAGATCATCGCCGGGGCGCAGAAGACGGCGGAGGGGCCGGTGCTGGCGACGGTCGCGGGAAGCTGCGTGAACGTGATGCGCGGGATGGTGGAGGTGTGAGGAAGAGGCAGGTGCGATGGAGATTGACGAGGACAAGATTGATCGAGCGGTGCTGGCGCTGCTCTGGCTGACGCTGCACAATGGGGACCGTGCGTGGAAGGGTCATGACTGGGACGCCATGGATCGGCTGTTCAAGAAGTATTACATCTACAACCCGGTCGGCAAGGCCAAGTCGGTCGTGCTGACCGAGGAAGGATTGCGTGAGTTGGAACGGTTGTTCAAAGAGATGTTCGTCAAGCCGGGCACGTAGGTGGTGCGGTAGCCGTGCGCGGCACAATGTAGGTCCAACGCAGGGCGGAAGAGCCTTGCCCCGAATCAAGTCCGCGGGCAAAGCTTTTCCGGCCGTTGATTACGCGGCTTACTCCACAGTCACCGACTTCGCTAGATTGCGCGGCTGGTCTACGTCCGTGCCTTTCAGCACTGCCACGTGGTAGGCCAGCAACTGTACGGGGATCGCGTACAGGATCGGTGCGACGAACGGATCGACGGTCGGCAGTATGATCGTTTCGGTTGCGATTCCCGCCAGCTTCGCCGCGCCGGCCGCGTCGCTGAACACGATCACCTGGCCGCCGCGTGCCGCCGCTTCCTGCACGTTGGAGGCGGTTTTTTCGAACAGCGGGCCGGACGGAATGATGGCGATCACCGGCACGGCTCGATCGATCAGTGCGATCGGGCCGTGTTTCATTTCGCCGGCGGCGTAGCCCTCGGCGTGGATGTAGCAGATCTCCTTCAGCTTCAACGCGCCTTCCAGGGCGATCGGGAAGCAGGCGCCGCGGCCGAGATACAGCACGTCGCGCGCCTGGGCGATCCGGGTGGCCAATTGCTGGATCGGGCCGGCGTGATCGAGCGCCACCGCCGCCGCCGCCGGAACCTGCAACAACGCGTCGGTCATCGCGGCTTCGCGTGCCGCGTCGATCGCGCCGCGTGCCCGCCCGATGGCCAGCGCCAGGCAGGCCAGCACGGTCAGTTGCGCGGTGAACGCCTTGGTCGACGCCACCGCGATTTCCGGTCCGGCCATGGTCTCGAGCACCGCATCGCTCTCGCGCGCCATGGTGCTCTCCGGCACATTCAGCACGGACAGCACCGGAACGTTTTGCTCACGCATATATTTCAGCGCGGCCAGCGCATCCGCGGTCTCACCTGATTGCGACACCAGCACGCCGAGCGTTCCCGCGCCGAGCGGCGGGCTGCGATAGCGGAACTCGCTGGCGACATCGATATCGGCCGGCAGACGGGCGAATTCCTCGATCCAGTGGCGCCCGGCCAGCGCGGCGAAATACGCACCGCCACAGGCGGTCAGGCTGATGCGGGAGAAGGATGCCAGGTCGAACGGCAGGTCGGGCAGGGCCACCGCGCGGGTCGACGGGCTCACCATGCGGTGCAGCGTGTCGCCGATCGCGGCCGGGTGCTCGTGCAGTTCCTTTTCCATGAAGTGGCGGTAGTTGCCCTTGCCGATCGACGCTCCGGTCAGCCGCGTCAGTTTCACCTCGCGCTCGACCGGCTCGCCGTCGGCACCGAAGAAGCGTGCGCCCTGGCGATCGACCACCGTCCAGTCGCCGTCTCTAAGATACGCGATGCGCCTGGTCAGCGGCGCCAGCGCCAGCGCGTCGGAGCCGACGAACATTTCGTTCTCGCCATAGCCTACCGCGAGCGGCGCGCCGCGCTGCGCGCCGACGATCAATTCCGGATGGCCGGCAAAAATCATCGCCAGCGCGTAGGCGCCTTCCAGCCGGCGGAACGCGGCCCCGGCGGCGCTGACCGGATCCATCCCCTGCTGCAAATGCAGATCGACAAGCTGTGCCACCGTTTCGGTATCGGTCTCGGTGGAGAATTCCTGGCCCGCCGCCTCGAGCTCGGCGCGCAGCTCGGCGTGGTTCTCGATGATGCCGTTGTGCACGATGGAAACCCGCGCGGTGCCGTGCGGATGGGCGTTGGTCTCGTTCGGCGCGCCGTGCGTTGCCCAGCGGGTATGGCCGATGCCGGTGGTGCCGCTGAGCGGGTTGCGCTCGAGCACGGCGGCGAGGTTGCCCAGCTTGCCCTCGGCGCGACGGCGCTCGATGTGGCCGTTCACCAGCGTGGCGATGCCGGCGCTGTCGTAGCCGCGATATTCCAGCCGGCGCAGGCTGTCCACCAGCAGCGGCACCGCTGCCCGCGATCCGATCACGCCCACGATGCCGCACATGTCAGCCTGGCTTCCTTTTCTTTGCGCGGAACGAAGCCGCGTGTCCCGGTTTCACCACTTGCCGTCCGCGCGCGATGGCTAGTGCGTTGCCCGGCACGTCGTGGGTGATCACACTGCCGGCGGCGATCATGGCGCCGTCGCCGACGCCGACCGGCGCCACCAGCGCGGTGTGGGAACCGACGAAGACGTGCGCGCCGATCCGTGTGCGATGCTTGTCGAAGCCGTCATAATTGCAGGTGATTGTTCCGGCACCGATATTCGTTGCCGGACCGACCTCGACGTCGCCGAGATAACTCAGATGGTTTGCCTTGGCCCCGGAGCTGAGCTGTGCGGCCTTCAACTCGACGAAATTGCCGATGTGAACATTTTCCGCCAGGACGGTTCCGGGGCGGATGCGTGCGTATGGTCCGACGACGCAATTCGGCCCGATGCTGCAACCTTCCAGATGGCTGAAAGCGCGGATCTCCGTGCCGGACGCCACGGTGACATGCGGGCCGAACACCACGTTGGGCCCGATCGACACGTCGCTTTCCAGCACGGTGTCGGCCGCCAGGAAGACCGAGGCGGGATCGGTCATCGTCACGCCGGCCTCCAGCGCCGCGGCGCGCAGCCAGGACTGCACCATCGCCTCGGCCTCGGCCAGTTCGACGCGGGAGTTGATGCCGCGCAATTCGCCGTACGGCGCGAGCACGGCGGCGACGCGCTCGTTGTCCGCGCGGGCCAATGCCACGAGATCGGTCAGGTAGTATTCGCCCTTCGCGTTGTCGGGGCGCACCGCGCGCAGCCAGCGCGCCATGTCTTGGGCGCTGGCACACAGCACGCCGGCGTTGCACAGCGTTTCTGCCCGCTCGGCTTCGGTCGCATCGGCCCATTCGACGATGCGCTCGACATACTCGCCGGCGCCGATCACCCGGCCGTAGCGGCCCGGGTCGGCCGGACGCATCACCAGCAGCGCGAGCGCGGCATCGCCGGCGGCGCGGCGCGCCAGCAGGCCGCGCAACGTGTCGGGCCGGATCAGCGGATTGTCGGCATACAGCACCGCGACGTCGCCGTCATTGAACAGCTTCGCGGCCTGCAACGCGGCGTGCGCGGTACCGAGGCGTTCCGTCTGCACCACGGAGCAGTGCGGCTGGGCGAGTTCCTGGACGGTTTCCATCCCCGGCCCGACGACCACGACGATGTGGTCGAACACCTGCTCGCAGCTTGCCAGCAGATGGCGCAGCATCGGCCGGCCGGCGATCTTGTGCAGCGGCTTGGGCAGCTTCGATTTCATCCGCGTGCCCAGCCCGGCGGCGAGAATCACGGCGGTCGCAGTCATTGTGGCACCCTGGGTTGCACCCTGGCTTCCTGTCGCTTGGGGTTCTCTGTCCGCCCGGGGCTTTCTGTCCCCCCGGGGTTCCCTGTCCCCTGGATCGAGCTTATGGGGTAACGGTCGACCATACGCCGTGTCAAAGGCCGCCGGAAACCTATTCATTCAATTCGCGTTTCGGAGTGCTACGCGCTGACCCGCACCTTGCTTCTCGATCTTGACGGCACGCTGATCGATACCGTCCCGGACCTGGCCGCCGCCCTCAACCGCCTGGCGCACGTGCGCGGATTGGCCGGCTTCACCCCGGCGGAAACCGCCGCGATGGTGGGTGACGGCGTCGCGAAACTTGTCGAGCGCGCCTGCGCCGCCCGCGGCTGTCGGACGGACGCCGCCGATGTGGCAGCGTTCACCGCCGACTACGCGGCGCACGCCACGGTGGCGTCGCGGCCCTATCCGGGGGTTGCCGAGACGTTGCGGCTGCTGGCTGGCGAGGCCAAACTGCCGGTCTGGCTTGCCAACGCAAGCCGACAGAGACTTCCGGAGGCGTATAACAGCCGCGCAAAGCGTCCTCGCGATTGATGGGCGTCAGCAAGCGAATGATGTGTGTGCGATGCCTGCACCGTGCTTTTCAATGGCATGGTCGTTGGGTCGGGTCGTCGCCGAGAGTCTTTCACCCGCCGCACGCGTTGCCGATCATCGCCACCCGCACGGCTTCCTGCTCACCTTTTAGGTGCGCGATCTGCGGAGCAATATTCTCCCCCGCCATCGATGACAGAGGCAGTCCGATCAGCAGCACGCCGACCGTGTCATTCGTCCGGGCTTGGTTCTGCTGCGCTGACGCGGTCGTCAGGGCGCTTGCGATATGCTGCTGCTCTCCCCCAAGTTGGGCGCACGTCCAGGCCTCATAAGGCACACTGCTGACGTAAGCCGGCTGGATGGTATCGGGGGATTGCGCGCATGCTCCCAGCACCACGGGGACGAGCGTGGCCGCGGCGAGCGTCAGGCAGTTCATCTGGGTTCCCGTTGGTCGTTGTGTCGGCAATTTAGCGGGAGGACCTTAGTGATTGGTGAACCTTGATGAACCTAATCGTGCGGCCGCAACCATGGAGCGTTCAATGGACCCGCGTCTAGAGGCCAGTCTGATTGCGCACCGTGTGGTGCTGGCGTATCTCGTCCACATCACCGGCGCGCGGCACTCACAATCTCCGGGAGGCATCCCGGCGCTGGCGGAGACGATGCTCGCAACGTCGCTGGTGCGCTTAATCGCGGCGCATGGGCCGGACGAAACACTCTCTACAATGACAGCCGCCAGTCGAGAGATGAACTCGCATCTTTACGTCCCCGGACGATTGGCTACAACGAGAGATGGCCGATCTAAGCCAGAAACCGACTGCTGATCCGAAAGATGCTGGCGTCACCGGCGGTGCCTGACTTCGCGCGTCGCTGCCGGGCCAGCAGTGCGGCTAGACGACAATAGAAGAAACAACAGAAACCATCGAACATTTCTATCGATTCGCGTTTCGGAGTGATACACGCTGACCCGCACCTTGCTTCTCGATCTTGACGGCACGCTGATCGATACTGTTCCGGACCTGGCCGCCGCCCTCAACCGCCTGGCGCACGCGCGTGGATTGGCCGGCTTCACCGCGGCGGAGACCGCCGCGATGGTGGGTGACGGCGTCGCGAAACTTGTCGAGCGCGCCTGTGCCGCCCGTGGATGTCGGGCGGACGCCGCCGATGTGGATGCGTTCGCCACCGAGTACGCAGCGCACGCCACGGTGGCGTCGCGGCCCTATCCGGGGGTTGCCGAGACGTTGCGCCGGTTGACCGAGGCGGGCTGGCGGCTCGCGGTCTGCACCAACAAGCCGGAGGCGCCGGCGCGGGCGCTGCTGCGCGCGTTCGGCCTGGATGGGCTGATCGCCGCGATCGGTGGGGGCGACAGTTTCGCGGTGCGCAAGCCGGACCCGCGCCATATGCTGGCGACCCTCGCCGCGGCGGGCGGCAGCCCGGATCGCGCGGTCGCGGTCGGCGATCACGCCAACGACGTTGCGGCGGCGACCGGCGCGGGCCTGCCCTGCATCTTCGCCACCTGGGGCTACGGGACGCCCGGGATGGCGGCGGGCGCCGCGGCGACCGCCGCTGCGTTCACTGATGTGCCTGTGTTGGCGTGCGCGTTGCTGGACAGACAGATGCGGCCGGTCAGGGAGAACCCCCCAGATAGCGTGCGAGGAACGCCTTGACCTGGGCGTAGCTGTCCTCGGCCGCGGCGGCGTTGTATTGCTCCGGGTGACCCTCGTTGTAGGTCAGGCGGCCGCCGTTCAGAACCTCGAACGAGTGCACCACGCCCGGGTAGATCTTGACCGTCATCGGCTGATCGGCCCGCAACGCCGCGGCGAATTCCGTGCAGGTCCGCGCAGGAGACCCCCACGTGTCGGCGTCGCCGGCCAGGGCCAGTAGCGGCACGGTGCCATGCAGTTCCGGCGACCGGCACGGACCGTAATAGGCGACCGCGGCTTTCAGCAGCCCCGGATAGAGCGCCTCGTATTGCCGGCGCGTGACGGTCACCGCCGTGCCGCCGCCGTGCGAGTCGCCCAGCACGCCAATCCGCGCGCCGTCGATCTGCGGCTGGGTGCGCAGCCACAGCGCGGCGCTGATCACGTCACCTGACCGATCCACCGCGGTCACCAGCGCCTGAAGCGCGGGCGCACATACGGTCTTGACGTCGCGGGCGGAGAAGCTGTCGAGCCGAAGTACGGCATAGCCCCAACCGCTCAGCCGATCGATCCAGAAGCGCTGCGAGGGCTTCTCGCCGCTGCACCCATGCAGCAGGATCACCACAGGGAACTTCCCGGTGCCGTCGGGTAAAGTCAGCGTCGCGTCATACGGCCGGTCCGGCTGACGCGAACCGGACACCGGGGTTACCGGCACCGACACCGATAGCGGCCCTGCCGCGCCTGCCAGCGTCATGGCGAGGGCGAGCGGAAGCCAACGGCACGTTGAGAGCGGCATTAAGACCTCTCGTTCGCGGCTCGCGTTACGGTTGGGCGCCAAGGCTGGGCCCCACGGTTGGGCGCCACGGCTGCGCATCAGTCATCCGATGGTAGCGGCAATTGGCCTGGGCCGACCGCGGTGAGATACATCGTCGCATCGCCGAACCAGCGGGTTTCCATGGTCAGCCGCACCGGGAGCGGCGTTGCGCCCGGCACGACCTGCGCCAGCCAGGCCGAACCGTGCAGGGGGCGACGCTGCGTCTCGTCGTCGCCCACCACGAACCCGGCCAGAACGTGCTCCTGAAAGTCGCAGCGCAGTGCCTGGCCGCTGAACATGGATCGGTCAGTCGGTGGCAGGGCCTCGATCCCCACGGTGTGCGACGCCGCCTCGGTGGCGCGGCGCCCGTCGTAGGTATGCACGGTGCCATCGCAGGTTCCGGTGACCGCGACGTGGCGCATCAGTTCGGCCAGGGCGCTGAGGGTATCGATCGTGTTGGCCTGCAGGTCCGGGGGCACCGCCTGGCGCTCGGTTTCGATTGGCGGGACCAGGCGGAGGATGCGCGGCCGGCCATGGTTGTAGTCGATCAGCGTGCTGCGATGCTGCCCACGCCAGACGCCATCGCCCGAGTATTCGTGTGGCGCCGAGCGATCGTCTGTCCAGGATCCGGTCACGGTGTTGAGCTGGTGCCCGTCGTAGAAAAAGCTGGCCAGGCCGACCGTGCGGTAGGTGAGCCGCACCTGATACGACCAAGGACCAAACCCGAAGCCTACCTCGATATTGGCGACGTGCAGACCGCCCGCATAGGCGTGGTAGACGGCGTGAGCGTCGCCGGCCTGCTGGGCACGGGCGGGCGAGGCGAGCAGCGCGGCCAGCACCAGGGACGTGGCAAATCCGCGATTCATTTCGCGATGATATGCCACGCTGCGACACCGGCAAGCGGAAACGATCAAGCGGACGCGGCGGAATGGAGAGAGCCTGACGGGGAGGGGTTGGCTTCGCCGCGGCGGCGCGCGAGCATGTGCGCATGACGCAGACGCACATCATTGTTGGCGCCGGCCAGGCCGGTGGCTGGGCCGCCGTCGCCATGCGCCAGGCGGGCTTTGCGGGTCGCATTTTGCTGATCGGCGAGGAAGCGTGGCGGCCCTACGAGCGGCCGCCGCTGTCCAAGGCGATGCTGACCGCCGAGCCGATGCCCGAGGTGCAGTATTTCCATCCCGCCGCGAAATATGCCGAGCAGGGGGTCGAACTCCTGCTGGGCGTTGGGGTGGTCGCGCTTGATCCGGACCTGCACCGGGTCCGCCTGACCGACGGGCGCGAACTCGACTACGATCGGGTGCTGCTGGCGACCGGCGGGCGGGCGCGCCGGCTTGGTGTGCCGGGCGGGGAGCATGCGTTGACGTTGCGCACACTGAAGGACGCACTGGCGATCCGCGCACGGCTGGAGGTGGCGCGGCGCGTTGTGTGCATCGGCGCGGGTGTGATCGGGCTGGAGATTGCCGCCTCGGCACGGGCGCGCGGTGCCGAGGTGACGGTGCTGGAGGCGCTGGGTGGCGCGATGGGCCGCGCGGTCTCGCCTGAGGGCGCGCGGTTTATGGAGCGGCTGCATCGCGACGCGGGGGTCGAGCTGCGGTTCGCCGTGGCGGTGGAGCGCATCGCGCGAGAGGGTGGCGGGTTTGTCGTGTTGTGCCGCGACGGGGCGGCGCTGCCGGCTGATCTGGTGATTGCCGGGATCGGCATGGAGCGCAATCTCGCGCTGGCGGAGCAGGCCGCGCTGGTGATCGAGGGCGGGATTGTCGTCGACGCGCTGGGCCGCACCAGCGCGCCCGAGGTGTTCGCCGCCGGCGACGTGGCGGCGTTCCACCATCCGGTGTTCGGCCGGCGGCTGCGGCTGGAGGCATGGCGGCACGCGCAGAACCATGGCACCGCAGTGGGCAAGGCAATGGCCGGCGGCACCGCGCCGTATGACGACGTGCCGTGGTTCTGGACCGATCAGCATGGGGTCAATCTGCAGGTCGCCGGTCTGCCTGCCGAGGCGGCGCGAACCGTGGTCCGTGTGGATGATCCGCCCAGGGGATTCATCGCCGTGCACCTGGCCGCGGATGACAGCGTGATCGGCGTGACCGCGGCCAATGCCCCGCGCGAGATCCGTGCCGGGCAGGCGTTGATCAAGTCCGGCAAGCCTGTCGACGTTGTCCGGTTGGCGGACGCGTCCGTTCCGCTACAACAACTTATTCCGCGATAGCGGCAATGGAGGGCAACTGTGCTGCTGGATCTTAACCATATCGGGCAGATCGCGTTGCCGGTCACCGACGTTGATCGCGCCGAGGCGTTCTATCGCTCCGCGCTTGGGCTGCGGCAGCTTTATCGTTTCGGTGATCTGACTTTCTTCGATTGCGCCGGGGTGCGGTTGATGCTGGAGAAGACCGATGATCCGGCCAGCGCGGCGCGTAGTTCGGTGATCTATTTTCGTTGCGCTGACATCGCGCTGGCGGTGCGGGAGTTGCGCGGGCGCGGGGTTATCTTCGATGACGTGGCGCATTTGATCGCGCGTATGGACGATCATGATCTTTGGATGACTTTTTTTCGTGATCCGGACGGGCACACGCTGGCGCTGATGCAGGAGGCGCCTAAGGGGTATCAGCCGCCGGTGGTGTGATATGCCCGATGCTCGCCGGAATTTGTGCCCTGTCGCATGTCCGCAACAAAGAATCACCACAGAGACACAGAGCAGAAAAGCCAAGTGGTCAACTTGATATTCTTCTCTGTGTCTCTGTGGTGATTCTTTGTTGCGAATAGTTATCGAAGACACGGGTTTTCCACGCGAATGAGTATACCAGCAGCCGAAAATCTTGACGTACGCTACCGACCCCCGTCGCCGCCGGTGCAGGCCGGCATCCTCTTCACTGGTCGCAGGAAAGGAAGTCGTGGATGGCCGGCCGGAGCCTGTCCTCGGGCGCTTGACCCGGGGGCCGGCCATGACGGGTGGAGAGTCGGAACTCTCGGCCGCTCACGTCACCGTCCGCCCCCGCCGGCTGTCTGTTCGCAACTGGCCGCAGGCTGCCAGGATGTCGCGTCCACGTGGGCTGCGCACCGGGGAGGCGAAGCCGGCATCCATCACGATGTTCGCGAAGCGGTCGATCACCTCCGGCGTCGAGGTCTCATACGCGCTGCCTGGCCAGGGGTTGAACGGGATCAGGTTCACCTTGGCGGGCATCCCGGCGATCAACCGCACCAGCTCCTTCGCATCCGCCGGCGTATCGTTCACCCCTTTCAGCATCACATACTCGAAGGTGATGCGCCGTGAGTTCGAGGCGCCTGGATAGCGCCGGCAGGCTGCGATCAGTTCGGCGATCGGGTATTTTCGGTTGAGCGGCACGATCTCGTCGCGCAACTCGTCACGCACCGCGTGTAGCGAGACCGCGAGATTCACGCCCAGTTCGGCCCCGGCTCGATCCATCATCGGCACAACGCCCGAGGTCGACAGCGTGATGCGCCGCCGCGACAGAGCAATGCCCTCGTTGTCCATCAGGATGATGATCGCCTTGGCGACGTTGACGTAGTTGTATAGCGGCTCGCCCATGCCCATGAACACGATGTTGGACAACAGACGGCCGACCTCGCCGCCCTTCGGCGTGTCCGGCCCCGGCCATTCCGCGTACGCATCGCGCGCCGCCATGAACTGCCCGACGATCTCGGCGGCGCCGAGGTTGCGCGTCAATGTCTGGGTGCCGGTGTGGCAGAACCGGCAGGACAGCGTGCACCCTACCTGGGACGAGACGCAGACCGCGCCGCGATCTTCCTCCGGGCTGGGGATGTAGACCGTTTCGGCTTCCTGGCCGTCACGGAACCGGAACAGGAATTTTTGTGTCGCATCCGTGCTGAGCTGTGCGGTCACCGTTTCCGGTCGGCCGACCACGAAATGCGCCGCGAGCTTCGCCTGCAACGGCCGCGCGATGGTCGACATCCGGGCGAAATCGGTCACCCCCTGGTGGTAGATCCAATGCCAGAGTTGCTTGGCGCGGAACGGCGCCTCGCCGATCCCGGCGACCGCCGTCGCCAGCTCCGCGCGCGACAGGCCGACAAGGTCGCGCCGCCCGTCGGCGAGCAGCGCGGGCGGCGGGTCGAACAGTGCCGACTTGGCCAGGACGCGCGCGCGTTCGGCGCCAGTTAGATCAGGCGTTGGGTCAGGCGTGAGGCCACGCGTGAGGTCACGCGTGAGATCAGGCGCGGGATCGAGCTTCGGGTCAGGTGCGGGCGCCAGCATCACTTGGGTGGACAGGCCTTGTTGATCGCCGCGTAGGCCGCACTGAACCCGCGCAGGCTGAAGGTGTCGACCACCTTCGCCTCACGCGGTCCCGGGGATCGGGCCTGCGCTTCCTTCCCCTTCCCGAACGCGGCGATGACCGCCTTGCCGTCGCGGGCGAAGGCGTTGCGCCCGGGCTGGGGCTGGGCGGTGTAGAACTCCAGCGCGGTCTGGTCGACCTGCAGCGTCACCGTGGCACCCGCCGCGTAGGCGAAGCCGGCGCTCAGTGCCACGTCGTCGCGTCCGGTCGGGCGCTCGGTCACGGTCAGCACGACCTCGCCGCGTCCCGGCAGGGTCGGCACCGAGTGCGCCGCGTAGGTGAAGGCGTAGCAGACGTTGGCGCCGCCCTCCTGATGCGTGGCGGCGGTCCACTCGTCGAACGTGCCGAGCTTCTTCGGCGCGTTGGCGGCGGCCGGCGGGTGTGCGGGTGGCTTGGGGGCCTGCGCCATCGTGGGGACGGCGAGGCAGGCCAGGATTGCGCCGAGCAGGCCGGCGGCGGTCGGTGAGGGATAGGTGCGCATGGCGCGAGAGATACGGGCTGCGCCCGGTTGGGACAACTGCCAGGAGCGTGTCATTTGTCGGCGTCCGCGGTGGTCTTTAGCCAGTCCGGCAGGGTGCGGCGGAACCTCGGCGCGCCGTGGCCGGCGGTATCCGGCGCGGCGGGCGCGTCAGGGCTGGCATACGTGCTGGCGAATGCACTTCCCACTGGCCGGTCGGCGAAGCGACCGTTTTGCAGCAGCCGATCGTACAGCACGAGCGCGCCAGTCACCGCCAAGTTCAATGCGAAGCGGGTTGGCACCCGCACCACGTGCCGGCAGCGCGCCAGCATCGCGGGCGACAGCCCGGCGCGCTCGGGCCCCAGCACATAGGCGGCGTTCAGCGGATGGCGGAAGGACGGCAGATCGACCGCGTCGTCGAGCAACTCCACGCCCACCAGCACGCAGCCCTGCGGCAGTGCCAGCTTGCCCAGGTCGGGGAAACGCCACAGCGGCACGTGCGTCGGCGTCTCGGCGGTGTCCGCGGTCCGCGCGGCGCGGGCATCCCATCCGGCGCCCACGCTGAAGCAGAAGGCGGCGCCGAATGCGTGCGCGGTGCGCAGCAGCGCGCCGACATTGGCGGATTTGGACACCCCCTCCACGCCGATGCCGAAATAGCCGCGCGCCCCCGGTCTGGTTGCCCCAGGTGCCGTCATCTGGTCTCCGCCATGCCGTCGGTCTATTCCCGGCGCATGACCGACGCAACCGACGCGCAGCTTGCGGCGCAATACGAGGCATTCCCCTACCCGCGGCGCGACCCGCGCGAGGAGGCGCGGCGGCTGGTGGTCGGCAGCCCCGGGCACCTGCGCGAGATCGATTACTGGATCTTCGGTGCGAGGCGATCCGCTGCCCGGCCGCTGCACGCGCTGTTCGCCGGCGGTGGCACCGGCGACGGGACGCTGATGCTGGCGCAGCAGATGACAACCGCGGGTCGCGCGGGATCGGTGACCTGGCTCGACCGGTCCGCCGCGGCGTTGAAGATCGCCCAGGCGCGGGCCGAGGTGCGCGGGCTGCGCAACATCGTCTGGGAGAGCCGGTCGCTGCTGGATCTGGCCGGCTCGGGGCTGGGGCCGTTCGACTACATCGATTGCTGCGGCGTGCTGCACCACCTGCCGGACCCGGGGGAGGGGCTGCGCGCGCTGACCTCGGTCCTGGCGCCGGACGGCGGGATTGGGCTGATGGTTTACGCGCCGCACGGGCGCACTGGTGTTTATATGGTGCAGGATGCGCTGCGTCTGCTGGCTCCGGCCGGGGAGGGACCGGCGGCTCGGCTGGATGTGGCGCGCCGGGTGATGCGGCATTTGCCGGAGACCGCGTGGCTGCGGCAGAACCGCTTCCTGGACGACCATGTGAACGGCGGCGATCCCGGCTTGTACGACCTGCTGCTGAACCCGCGTGATCGGGCTTTTACCGTGCCTGAGTTGGTGGCGCTGCTGGCGCGGGCCGGGCTGCGCGTTGCGTGTTGGGTGGAGCCGCTGCGCTACGATCCGATGTTCTGGCTGCCGGATCCGAAGTTGCGCGCGCGGGCCGAGGCGCTGGATCCGACCGCGCGCGCTGCGCTGACCGAGGCGCTGACCGGCAACATCAGCGCGCATATTGTGTACTGTGTGCGTGATGATGCGCCTGGTGAGCGGGCCGATTTCATGGCGCCCGACGCGGTGCCGACTGGGCGCACGGTGACCGGTGAGGAGCTTGCCGGCTACATCCAGCAGGACGGGGCGATCGTCATGGCGTTCGACGGGCTGCGTGCGCCGATCCCGCTGCCGGCGATGGCGAAAGCGATCCTTCAGCTGGTTGATGGAAAGCGGACGGTGGGCGAGATTGGCGCGATGCTGGCCTCGCGCGGGTCGAACCCGGAGGCGTTTGGTCGCGCCTGGCGCGCGACGTTTACCGCGCTGGAGCATGTCAATCGATTGCTGCTGGCTGCGCCGGGGTAGGGCGGGTTTTCAATCCGCCACTCTATCGCTCCGATGATTCCGGGGAAATGGTCTCGCTGACGAGAAGGTGTCCGAAAGTCGCTTCGCGCCTTGACATCACAGTGGCCCCCAAATCGCGCGCATGCGAGACGATGCTGAAGAGTTATACCAGGCAGCAAAAGGATTGACCCACCTGCGCCCCATCACGTCATGGCCGGCCATGACGTGATCTATGAGGATTTGGCTCGACGTTTGGCGGAGATGAGGATTGAGGAAACCGAGGCGTTCATCACGATGAAGGTCAATCGGGGCGCCTTCCCGACGGGTTTCCTTTTCGCCAGCATGAAAGCCATCGGTTGTCCGCTGATCCCTTTGGAGGATGTGTAAATAGATGTTATACAGTGGTCGGAAATCATCACAGAGGCAGCGGAGCCTTTCATGAGTATGGCAGAAACTCTCGCTGTGCTTGGCAAGCTGGTGGCGGACAAGGTTATTGACACCTATGCCATCGCAGGAGCGGTCGCTGCCTACAACTACATTGAGCCGACTGTCACCGAAGATTTGGACGTGCTGATTACGCTGGATGAAACAAGTGCCTCTGGTCTCCTTACGTTGACCCCAATACTCTCGGCATTGCGCCAGATGGGCTATACGGAGTTCCGTGCCGAGGGAGTTGTGATAGGTGATTGGCCGGTGCAGTTCTTGCCAGTTGCAAGTGCATTGGATGCCGAGGCATTACGAACAGCGGAATCCATTGATGTGGCAATTCGAGGCCGGTCCTTCCAAACTCGGATACTGCGACCAGAATACCTCATAGCCAAGGCGTTGGAAGTTGGGAGACCCAAGGACTACACTCGGATAGTGCAATTCGTTGATGAGGAAGCGGTTGATATGGGGCGACTTCAAGACGTTCTGCAACGGTTTGGATTGGACCGAGCATGGGAAGATTTCTGTCGGCGTACCGGCATCCAGCAGGATGGTACCAGTGAGTGACTCCAAGAAGTATCCCGACATCTCCGACCTGATCGCTCGTAAGGCGATGGGGCGGATTGAAATCAAACGATTGACCTTCGGGCAAAAGATCGAGTTGATGGAGGCGTTACGAGAGCGTCTGGCCCCGTTCAAAGCATTGCGGGAGGCACGCCGCCGACAAGCGCGAGCAGGCGTGCTCGGCTGTTGAACGACTGCCGCACCGGTCGTCAGCCGAGCGTCACCCCGGGTTGGAAGGATCGAAATGAGAAAAAGCGCCCCACTCCCACTGCCAAACAAGCTTCGGGAGATGGCGGACGCCGTCAGAAAGTCCAGGCCAGAATCGCAATCTGTTCGTTGGGCCAAGTATGCGGACGGATACGACGCGATTCTCGCTGAAATAGAAGTTTGGCGGACCTTCAACGACACTTGGCGGGCGTTCAAAAACGTCCGGCAACGCGTCAAGTGTGTGACGCGGGCAGATCTCCGCTCAATCTCGGATCAATGCGCTCGCCGCGAGTTTGGCTGGCCGTCCCTGTTCTGCCTGACCATGCTTTGGGGCTTCGGAGAAAATGACAAAGCCGGGCCGGTCAAACTGTTCGAGGCGCTAAGGACGATAAACAGCGAGGAACCGATAGCGGAACGTTGCATCACGAAAGCGGCTTGTTTGGCTCGGTCTGGAGATTATCGATCCTCGTTAGAGGAAATCATGAAACTCGACGAGAGTGGTCCGTCATACGCAACAAAATTCGTATACTCGGTTGCGGCATCACGAGACAACGGACTCAAGGCCCTCATCCTTGACTCCAAAGTGGGCAAGGCGCTCAGGGAATTCAACATGGACGGCGCGATGGCGCGGTACGGATTGTCCGAAAACGGTTCTCCGAACAAACAATCTCTCATCCAGCCAGAACGGTATCAGACGTACTGCTCCGACATGGGGTATTGGGCTACCGAGCTCGATTGCGACCCTGAACAGTTGGAGTATTCTTTCTTCGTGAAAACCCAGTCGAAGGACCCAAGTGAAAAAGCTGATTAATGGGTAGTGCTGCATCTCCGTCTATCGGTCGTGGCACGATTATGCAGCTGCGGACGAGGCTACACGACCCATAAGACCAACAGATCTAAGGTCAAACGGCACGTTACTGGACCGTCTATTCCGCCTGTGTCCGCGACTCGGTGAGCCGCGCGTACAACTCCGGATCCGTCGCCCCCTCGGTGCTGAACACCAACACCCGGCTATCCACCCCCAACCCCAGCGTCTCCCGCGCTGCCGGATCGGCCGCGGCCAGCAAACACCCTGCCAGCCCTGCCACGCCGGATTCCCCCGCCACGATCCCCGCTTGCGCCAGCACCCGCATCGTCGCCACCGCGGCGTCATCCGGGATCGCCATGAACGCCGCCGCCCCGCGGTCCAGCTCCTGCCACGCCAGCAGGCTCGGCTCGCCGCACGCCAGCCCGGCCATCAGCGTGTTCAGATCGCCTGGCACACTCGTCAGCTCCCCCAACTCGGCCGAGGCCAACAGGCACGCCGCCCGATCCGGCTCCACCACCACCAGCTTCGGCGCGGGCACGAACGCCGCCCGCATCTGCACCGAAACCGCAGCCGCCACGCCGCCCACGCCGCCCTGGATGAACACGTGCGTCGGCGGCGACCCATCCGCCTGCGCCGCACCCCACTGCGTCACGGCCTCGTCCGCCATCACCCGATAGCCTTGCATGATCACGCGCGGCACCTCGGTATAGCCAGGCCACGACGTATCGGAGACCACGAACCAGCCATTCGCCGCCGCCTCCGCTGTCGCCACCCGCACCGAGTCACCGTACGTCCCCGGCACCCGGCGTATCTCCGCCCCATATGCCGCGATCGCCGCCGCGCGGCCCGCGCTCACTCCCTCATGGATGAAAATCACCGCCCGGCAATGGCAGCGCCGCGCGCCCCACGCCACCGCGCGCCCATGATTGCCGTCGGTCGCGCAGGTCACGGTAATCGTCTCCGTAACCGTCCGCCACCGCCCCGCCATCAACTCGGTCGAGGTCGCTGCCGGCGCCACACCCTGCCGTGCCAGTTCGCCCGCCACGACTTCGGCCACCGCATACGCCCCGCCCAGCGCCTTGAAACTCGCCAGGCCAAACCGCCCGGCCTCATCCTTCAGCCGGAGCATCCCCAGCCCAGCCGCCCCGGCAATGCCCGCCAAATCGAGCAACGGCGTCGGCGCATAGCCGGGCCACGCGGTGATCTCCGCCCGGGCGCGGCGGAACCCCGCTTCCGGCAGCACGGTCATGCCCGGCGTGCCGGCGCGTGGATTGGCGAACAGCGTGAACGGATGCGGACCTAGCATCGCCGGACGGTGAACCGCGTTGCCCCGGGGCGCAACGGCGGCGTAGGACTGCCGCTTTCCGAAACGGAGGCGGCGATGAAGATCACCATCCTGGGCGGTGCCGGCTTCCTCGGTCGCAAGATCGCGGCGCAGCTCACACAGACCGGAACTCTGGCTGGCTGGCCTATCACCGACCTGACGCTGTTCGACCTTGCCGCACCCTTGCCGCCCGCCGGCGCGCCGTTCCCGGTGCACAGCCTGGCCGGCGACCTTGTTGACCTGCCGGAGGATGCCATCCCGCCCGGCACCGACGTGGTGTTCCACCTCGCCGCCGTGGTCAGCGCCCAGGCCGAGGCCGACTACGAGCTCGGCCGCCGCGTCAACCTGCGCGGCACGGACGCGGTGGTCGACGCCTGCCGGCGCTTGTCCAGCGCATCCGGGGCCGCCCCGCCGCGCGTGGTGTTCACCTCCTCGGTCGCCAGCTTCTCCGGCGGCCAGGGCGCGGTGCTGGCCGACGATGCGCGCCAGGTTCCCGCCAACAGCTACGGTGCCCAGAAGGCCGCCGCCGAGCTGATCCTGGCCGACGCGTCGCGCCGGGGTTTTCTCGATGCCGTATCGATCCGGCTGCCTACGATCACCGTCCGCCCCGGGCGGCCCAACAAGGCGGCCAGCTCCTTCCTGTCCTCGATCCTGCGCGAGCCGCTGCTGGGGATGTCGGCGGAGCTGCCGGTGCCGCCGCAGTTCGCCGCCTGGATCGCCAGCCCACGCCGCGCCGTCGACTGGCTGCTGCACGCCGCGTCGATAGATAGTTCCAGTCTGGGCCTCGATCGCGGCATCAACCCGCCCGGCATCAGCGCCACCGTGGCACAGATGCTGGAAGCGCTGGAGGTGGCAAAACCCGGCGCCTCCGCCCTGGTGCGCCCGGTGGAGGAACCGGAGATCGCCGCCATCGTCGGCACCTGGCCCGCCGCGTTCGCCCCCGTGCGCGCGCACCGCCTGGGCTTCGCGCCGCACGAGAGCCTGGTCGAGTTGGTGCGCGCCTTCGTTGCCGACGACCTGGAGGCAACACGGCACGAGCGCGGGCTTCCTGATTGAAGGTGACTGATTGAAGGTGGGCCGATTGAACGCAGGGGATCAGGTCGGGCCAACTGTGTCCTTTCGCCCACCAAAAGATCATTTTACCAGCAAATGCGGCGCCGCAGCGTCATGCACGGTTGATCGGGCCGCCCGCCGGTTCCATGAATAGGTGATTGGTCCACGCGGGCTTCGTCGGCGGCGCGTGTCGATTGTCATTTGCTGTTCCCGCCGGCGCGGGCTGGACGTTGCGCATGTCGATCATTCAAGGCGACCCAAGCATCGCGGGCGCGGCAGACGCCCCGCCCGCCACCCGACCCGCGCCCACCACCCGAGAAGCGCCCGACCGCCCCGCCTCCACCAGACACCGGCGCCCGCTCGGCAACATGGTCGTGCACGCGCCACACCTGCTGCGTGCCCTGGTGCGCGCCGATGAGGTCTGGCTGGTCGCGTTGGCCGCCGTGGTCGGCGCCCTGGCCGGCGTCATGGTGTGGTTCATGACCGCCACCACCCAGTTGGTTCACCAGGCGCTGTTCCTGATCAGCGCGTCCGAACGGCTGAGCGCCATGGTCGACCTGCCGCCGCTGCGCGCCCTGGCGGTGCCGACGATTGGCGGACTGGCGGTCGGCTTGCTGGGCTACGCCATCCAACGCTATCGACCGCGCCGCTCGGTCGACGCGATCGAGGCCAACGCGCTGTATGGCGGGCGGATGTCGCTGAACGACGGCATCCTGGTCATGCTGCAAACCATGCTGTCGAGCGGTGTCGGCGCCTCGGTCGGGCTGGAGGGCGGCTACACCCAGATCGGCTCGGCCATCGCATCGCGTTTCGGGCGCAGCTTCCGGCTGCGCCGCAACGACATGCGCCTGCTGGTCGGCTGCGGCGCGGCGGGCGCGATCGGCAGCGCCTTCCATGCCCCGCTGACCGGCGCGTTCTATGCCTTCGAGCTGATCATCGGCACCTATACGCTGGCCACCTTCGCCCCCGTCGCGGTGGCCTCGATCGTCGCCTATGGCGTGGTGAATGCACTGGGCGGCTCGCCGTTCGACCTTGACGTCCAGGTGCCGTCGCAGATCGACAGCGTCGACTACATCCCGCTGCTGGCGCTCGGCATGGTGTGCGCGCTGGTCGGCATCGCCATCATGCGCGGCGTCACCTTGACCGAGGCGCTGTTCCGCCACAGCCACGTGCCGATCTGGGCGCGCCCGGCCTGCGCCGGCGCCGCGCTGGGGGTCATGGCGCTGGTCACGCCTGCGGTGCTGTCTTCCGGCCACGGCGCGATGGGCGTGGTGATCGAGGCACCCTACACGCTGCCGCATATCGCCCTGCTGGTTTTGTTGAAGGCGGTGGCATCCGCCATCTCGATCGGCTCCGGCTTCCGCGGCGGGCTGTTCTTCTGCTCGCTGTTTCTTGGCGCGCTGACCGGCAAGCTGTTCGCCGGCCTGCTGGCGATGGTGACCACGGTGCACGCCGTGCCGGCGGTGGTCTGCTCGCTGGTGGCAATGAGCGCGATGGCGGTGGCGATCATCGGCGGGCCGCTGACCATGGGCTTCCTGGCGCTGGAGACCACCGGCAGCCTGCCGCTGACCACCGCCGTGCTCGCCGCCTGCGTCGTCGCGGCGCTGACCGTGCGGCGCACCTTCGGCTACTCCTTCGCGACCTGGCGCTTTCATCTGCGTGGCGAGGCGATCCGCAGCGCGGTCGATATCGGTTGGATGCGCAACCTGACGGTGGGGCGGATGATGCGCCGCGAGTTGCGCACGGTGCGCGCCGACAAGACGCTGGCCGAGTTCCGCCGCGAGTATCCGCTGGGCTCGATGAACCGCGTCCTCGCACTGGATGAGACCGACCAGTACGCCGGCATCATCCAGGTGGCCGAGGCGCACGCCGACCCCGACGCCGGGCATCATGTCGCCGACCTGCTGCACTGCACCGACATTGTGTTGTTGCCGCAGATGACGGTGAAGGAGGCGATCGCGCTGTTCGAAAACGCCGAGAGCGATGCGCTGGCGGTGATCGACGGGCCCGACACGCGCCATGTGATCGGGTTGTTGACCGAGCATTATGCGTTCCAGCGGTATACGACGGAACTGGAACGACGGCGGCGGGAGCTGTCCGGGGAGTAACGGGTTGGGAAAGACTCTCCCCCTCCCCTTGAGGGAGGGGGTTGGATCGGCGCGCGATCGGGGGAGCGGTCGGCGCCAACGTCGCACCGAGGTTCATTTCTCCTCCACTCCCAATCCCGCAAGGTGCAGGCGATTTGCGCTCCGGGGCTCAGCCTGTCCCGCTTAGGGACGCTCTGGTAGCCTGATCGACAGCCTCTCGGACCCGAGTCCCCCGCAATGCCCCACCCGCTGCAAAACGGCCGGACGCCGGTCTATCCGCGTTTCAACCATCCGGCGCGATTGGCAGTCGCAAGGCGTAACGGGGCCGCTCAACGGGTCGTCGAGTTGGCGCACGCCGCTGAACGAACGAACCGGCCGGTCGGGTCCACCGAAGTCCCGCCTGACTCGTCTCCGTGCACGCAATGATCCCGCGTGACTGCAAGCGCCTGGCGGAGGTGGATTTTCCGATCGCCATGGTCTCGCGGCATGCGGCGCGCGAGAAGTCGGTGCGGCACGGGCATCCCTCGACGCTGCATTTGTGGTGGGCGCGTCGGCCGCTGGCTTCGTCGCGCGCGATGCTGCTGGCACTGTTGCTGCCTGATCCGGCCGATCCGCTGTGCTCGGAGGCATTCAAGGCGCAGGCGCGGGTCGCGTTGCAGGACCTGCCCAACATGGGCGGTGCGCGTGGTACCGATGACCTGAAACTGCGCGAGGCGATACTACGGTTTATTGGCGACTGCGCGGATTGGGACCGATCCGCTGACATGATCTACCTGTCCGCCGCGCGCGCGCTGATCCGCGCCGCGCACGGCGAGGAAACGCCGCTGGTGGTCGATCCGTTCGCCGGCGGCGGCTCGATCCCCCTGGAGGCGTTGCGGCTGGGCTGCGACGTTTACGCGAGCGATCTGAACCCGGTCGCCTGCCTGATCCTGAAGACGATGCTGGAGGATGTGCCGCGCCATGGGCCGGGGTTGGCCGAAAAGGTCCGTGCCGCCGGGGCGGAGATCAGGGCGGCAGCGGAACGGAACCTGGGTCGGTTTTATCCGCCGGACGCCGACGGGGCGCGGCCGATTGCTTATCTGTGGGCACGGACGGTGCGCTGTGAGGCTAGTGATTGCGGCGCGGAGATCCCATTGGCGCGATCGTTCTGGTTGGCAACGAAGAAGCACCGGCAACGTGCACTGCGCTATCACGTCGAGCGGCCGAAGGATGGCGCACCTCGACTGCGCTTTGAGGTATTCGAGCCGGGAGACGAAAGCGAGGTGCCCCGTGGTACCGTGAGCCGTGCCACGGCGGGATGTGCTTGTTGCGGCAAGCCGCTCGGGCCGGATCGCGTACGCGCGCAGTTGCGTGCTCAGCGCGGTGGGGCGGATGTGATGTTCGATGGTGACGGACGGCGTGTCGGTGGTGCGACGTTGCTTGCGGTGATTGCCCTAAAGGCTGGAGAGGGCGGACGCCGGTACCGGACTTCGACCCATGGCGATTATGATGCTGTGTACGCGGCGCGCAAGGCGGTCCTGAAACTGTCTATGCAAGACAACGCCGGCGGAAATGCGATCCCGGATGAACCCGCACCGAGAGGCGGCGGCACCGGTGCCGGAAGGGCTTTTTCGGTGTATAACTATGGCATGTCGGCTTGGGGCGACCTGTTCGCTGTGCGGCAGAAATTGGTTCTTCGATATCTCGCAAATCGCAACGCTGCTATAAACGATACCGCAACAAGAGACAGCCTGGCTCTCGCATTCAGTCGTTGCGCCGAACAAAGCTCATCGTTGGTCCGATGGCGCAGTTCTGTCGAGGCCGTTGCTGGCACGTTCGGACGCCAGGCACTGCCGATCATGTGGGACTTCGTGGAGATTGCGCCGTTGCAAAGCGAAGCATCCGGCTATCCCGCGGCGGTCGAATGGGTGTGCGAAGCGATCGAACGGCTTGCGGCGGGAGGCGACGCGGCTCAGGTGTATCAGGCCGATGCAAGATCGACTCCATTGCATCCAGGCACGGCTGGCGTCTGGTTCACCGACCCGCCGTACTACGACGCGATTCCATACTCCGATCTGTCGGACTATTTCTTCGTTTGGCTGAAACGCGCGCTGCCGGACCACAAGCTGCTTCGCGACACCACCGATCCGACGAACCCGCTCACGCCTAAGATCGGTGAGATCGTTCAGGACGAAACCAAAACGGACGGCAATCGTCCCAAGGACCGCACCTTCTTCGAACACGCCATGGGGCAAGCATTCGCCGAGGGTCGCCGCGTCTCGCGTGACGACGGCATCGGCTGCGTCGTATTCGCGCACAAGACCACCGAAGGCTGGGAAGCGCTGCTGTCCGGCTTGACCCAGGGCGGCTGGACGATCACCGCCTCCTGGCCGATCGCCACCGAGCGTCCCGGCCGCCTGCGCGCCAAGGACAGCGCCGCGCTGGCCACCAGCGTCCACCTGGTCTGCCGCCCGCGCGAGGGAAACAGCATCGGCGACTGGGGCGAGGTCCTGCGCGAACTGCCCGGCCGTGTCGCCATCTGGATGGAACGCCTGCAAGCCGAGGACGTCCGCGGTGCCGATCTCGTCTTCGCGTGCATCGGTCCTGCCCTGGAAATCTTCAGTCGTTACGTGCGCGTCGAGATGCCCGACGGCATGCGCATCCCGCTGGCCGACTACCTCGGCAAGGTGTGGGAAGTGGTCGGGCGCGCCGCGTTGGAACAGATCCTCGGCACCGAGGAGGCGCACGCCCGCAACGGCCTGGCCAGCGCGCTGGAGGAGGACGCGCGGCTGACCGCGCTGTTCCTGTGGACGTTGCAGTCCGAATTCAAGGGCGGTCGCGCCGCGGCGGCGGATGACGCGGACGACGCCGACGCAGATGCGCAAGACGATGACGATGGCGGCGCGCGGTCCCCCAGGGGCTTCACCCTGGTCTATGACGTGGTGCGTCGCTTCGCCCAACCGCTCGGGATCCATCTCGACACCTGGACCGACCGCATCATCGAAACCCGCAAGGGCACGGTCCGCCTGCTGCCCGTCGCCGAGCGCGCGCACCAATTGTTCGGCGCCGAAGATGTATCGGTAATCGCCACCGCGATCGAGCGCGACCGCAAGCGCGCCGCCCAGCTTGACCTGTTCCCCGAACCCGACCCACCGCCCAGGTTGCGGATCGGCGGTCGCGCCAAGCCGCGGCCCGCCAAAGCCTACGCCGGGCAGGCGACGACGCTTGACCGGGTGCACGCCGCCATGCTGTTGCAGCGCGGCGGCCAGGCCAACGCGTTGCGCGCCCTGCTGCAGGCGGAAACCGAGCGTGGGCGGGATTTTTCGCGACTCGCCAACGCTCTTTCGGCGCTCTACCCAAAGGACGCAGAGGAAAAGCGGTTGTTGGATGCTATGCTGCTGGCCATGCCGCGGTGAGTTGGAGCGGGTGATGAGAGACGCCGTCCGAACAATAGCCTCTGAGACCCGCCGACCATGCGATGTGATCGCCCGCGCGCCGGCTTCTGTCATGCGTGGCCTGGTTCCCCTGGATCGTGGTATGCTCCATCCATGACGATCACACTTACTCCGGAGCACGAGGCTTGGCTGCGCGACCATGTCGCGCGCGGTGATTTCGAATCCGCCGACGATGCAATCCGGCGTCTGATTGATGTCTGGATCGCCGAAGAGGGCGACGACCTACTTTGGGCAAAGCCGCTCGTCGATGAAGCTCTGCAGGCCGTCTCGCGAGGCGAGATCATCACCCTTGGCGAACACAGGGCCCGCAACGCCACCCGCCTTGCGCGCCTGAAAGGCTAATGGCCCGCATCATTATCGCGTCCCCGGCCGATGCCGATACCGACGACATTCTGACCGACCTCGCCGGCAAGGCTGGATTGCTCGATGCTATGCTGTTGGCCATGCCGCGATGAACCGGGAGTAAACCATGGCGCCGAACACAACACCGGCCGACCCCGTGGTGACTGCTGGCCGCTTCGACCGCATCACGTTCGAGCCCGGCAAGATGGGGGGGCGCGCATGCATCCGTGGCCTGCGCATCACCGTTGGGCTCGTTCTCTCCCTGCTCGCCGATGGCGCAACATCCGAGGAGATCCTGACCGAATATCCAGACCTGGAGGTCGAGGATATTCGCCAGGCACTTGGCTACGCCGCATGGCTCGCGCGCGAAGAAGTGCTGTCCGCCTGACGCACCAAGATGCGCCTGCTTCTCGACATGAACATGTCACCGAAGGTCGCGGAGCAATTGCGCACCGAGGGTCATGATGCCGTGCACTTGCGCGATTTCGGACTCGGACGCTTGCCGGACCACGACGTGTTTGCCCTCGCGAAGACCGAGCAGAGGCTCGTGGTGACGTTCGATCTCGACTTCGGCGAGATCGTTGGCCAGGGCGCCGGCACCGGCGTCGTCCTGCTGCGATTACGCTCGGTCCGTACCGCGCATGTGCAGCGGCGCGTATCTATCGCATTGAACGAAGGCGCCGCAGCGTTGCGCGCCGGCGCGGTCGTGCTTGTTGAAGATGCCCGTATCCGCGTCCGCACATGGCCAATCCCGCAAGAGGATTGAAGGACGATGGACCCCTGGTACCACGCCACCACGCCGCGCCGCGAGGTGCGCGAAGGCCGCTCCTTCAACCCCGATGAATTCGCCATCGCACTGGAACAGGTCGTCGCCGGCACCGCGCCCAGCGACTACCGCGACCCCGATCAGTTCTTCGCCAGAACATACTTCACCACCGCGATGCGCGAGCAGATCGGCATGGTGCTGCGTCGCCTCGGCGGCGAGACCGAAGGCGCGCCACCCGTGCTGTCCTTCATCACTCAGTTCGGTGGTGGCAAGACCCATACGCTGACCGCGCTGTGGCACCTCGCCGGCATCGGCCCGGATGCGGCGCGGCTCGACGGCGTGCCGGACCTGCTCGCGCGCGAACACCTGCCGGCCGTCCCGCGCGCGAAACTTGGCGTGTTCGTCGGCAATGCCTGGGACCCTGGCGGCGTGCGCCAGACGCCGTGGCTCGATCTCGCCTGGCAGCTTGGCGGGCAGGCCGGGATCGCCGCACTGGGCGACGCCGCGCACACCAGCCCGCCGGGCACCGCGGCGTTGACCCGGCTGTTCGCCGCTGCCGACGGCCCCGTGCTGATACTGATGGATGAAGTGCTGAACTTCATCAATCGACATCGTTCCCTGGCCGATCCGTTTTACGCCTTCCTGGATAACCTGGTGCGCGCCGCCACCGGCACGCGCCACGTCGCCGTCGTGCTCAGCCTGCCGAAGAGCGCGGTCGAAATGACCCAGTACGAGCAGGGTTGGCAGGATCGCATCACCAAGATCGTCAAGCGTGTCGCCCGCGACCTGATCGCCAACGACAAATCCGAGGTCAGCGAGGTCGTCCGCCGCCGCCTGTTCGAGGACCTTGGCCCCGAGCGCAACAGTGCCCAGGTGGCGAAAACCTACGCCGACTGGTGCTTCGAACGCCGTGCCGAACTGCCGCCGCAATGGACCGCGGTGGACCCCACGCTGACCGAGCGCCGCGCGCGGGAAGTGCTGCGCGATCGTTTCGCCGCCTGCTATCCCTTCCATCCCGCTACGCTGTCGGTGTTCCAGCGCAAATGGCAGTCGCTGCCGCAATACCAGCAGACCCGCGGCACACTGGGCATGTTGGCGCAGTGGCTCAGCCGGCTCTACGCCAGCCACCACCAGCAGGCGCAGGCGGAGCCGCTGATCACCCTCGGCTCGGCACCGCTGGAGGATCGCAGCTTTCGCGCCACCATCCTGGGCCAGCTCGGCGAGCCGCGCCTGACCACCGCGATCGAGGCGGATCTGGCGGCCGACACCGCGCATGCCCGCGCGCTCGATGCCGATACGAAAGGGCCGCTGCAGGGCATCCATCGTCAGGTCGGCACCGCGATCCTGTTCGAGTGTTCCGGTAGCCAAACGGATCGCGCGGCGCACCTGCCGGAGCTGCGGTTCGCGCTCGGCGGGCCGCAGGTGGACACCACCAGCATCGACACGGCGGCGGCCGCGCTGGAGACGCGCGCCTTCTTCGTGCGCCAGGTGGGATCGGACGGATATCGTATCGGTACCAAGCCGAAACTCAGCAAGGTGGTCGCGGAAAAACGTGCCTCGCTCGACGAATTCCGCGACGTGTTGCCGGAAGCTCGCCGGCTGATCGAGCGTGAATTCGCGGCCGGCAGCCCGGTTCCGGTGATCGCTTTTCCCGGCGATGGCGGCGATGTGCGTGACACCCCTCGGCTGAACCTGCTGATCGCCGGGCCGGACACACCGTGGGACGGCACCGACGAAATGCGGGCTTACTACGCGGAATGGACGTATCGGCGCGGCAGGGAAAGCCGCTTGTTCCCGGCGTCATTGATCTGGTGCTTGCGCCAGCCGGGCCGGATGCTGCTGGATCGCGTTGAAACCGCGCTCGCGTGGCGCGCGGTCCGCCAGGATCTCGCGGCGGGCCTGTTGGGCATCGACACCGACCCGCAGGAGGCGCGCGGCATCGACGCCAATATCCGGACGGCCGAGCAGGATGCGCGACAGGCGGTCTGGGCCGATTATCGCTACCTGGTGTTCGCCGATCGCCAGGAGCCGCGCCAGATGCGGGTGATCGACCTGGGCGCGGGGCACAGCAGCAGTCGAGAAACTCTCGCCGGCCGCGCCCTTGCGGCGCTGACATCGCAAGGGCTGCTCAACGATCAGATCGGTGCCGGTTATATCGACCGGAAGTGGCCGCCGGCGCTGTTGCAAACCGGTGCCTGGCCGTTGTCCGGCCTGCGCCAGAGCTTCCTGGATGGGTCGCTGACGCGGCTGCTCGACCCGGACCATCTATTGCGGTACCGCATCATGGAATGGGTGGAGGCGGGAGAGTTCGGCCTTGCCTCGGGCGCGCGATCCGACGGCGGATACGAGCGGGTTTGGTACGATCAGCTTGTCGCACCCGCCGATGTCATGTTTGATGCCGATGTGTATCTGTTGAAGAAAGCGGTCGCGGCGGCACTGCATGCGCGGTCCGTTCCGGACCTGGCGTCGTCGATCGAGATCATTCATGGTCCCGTGCCGACGCCCGTCGGCGCCCCGGCAAGTCCTGCCGCGTCGGCCACGTTCGAGGCGGCCCATCCCGGCCCGGTGCGGATCGTCATCGAAGGCGATTTGCCGCCGGAACAATGGAACCGGCTGGGAACCAGGCTGATCCCCAAGCTGCGCGCCGCGGGACAACTGGGCGCCGCGATCACCTTGTGCTGCGAGGTCGACGCCACGATGGCTGCGGACCTGATCTCGGAGCTCGAGCGGACGTTGCTGGATCTGGGATTGGCCGGCCTGTTGAAGATTGGCCAAGCCTGAGCCGGTAGCGTAATATTCGACGTTTCGCTTCGACTATTTGCCGATGCAGAAGTGCCGGAAGATGGTGTCGAGCAGGTCCTCGACGCCGATCTGCCCGGTGATGCGGCCGAGGGCGCGCAGCGCCAGGCGCAGGTCCTCGGCGCGAAGCTCCGGCAGGTCGGCGATGGTGGCGCGGGCGAGGCTGGCAGCGGCCTCCTGCAACGCGGCGCGATGGCGCGCGCGAGTGAGCGGCGGCGGGCCGGCGGTGTCCGTGAGGGCGCGTGCCTCGGCGGCGAGGCGCGCGCGCAGGCTGTCCATGCCCGCGCCGGTGCAGACGCTGATGCCGATGGCGCCGGGCGGGACGGTGCCGCCGAGATCGATCTTGTTGGTGAGCCGGAGCGTGGGGGTGGTTGGGACGGCAGCACCTACTCCCCCGCCCCTTGAGGGAGGGGGTCGGGGGGAGGGGTCGAGCGCACACCGGCCGGGGGGGATCGACCCCTCCCCCCAACCCCCTCCCTCAAGGGGAGGGGGAGAAGTTTCTTCGGATCCCGTACCGTGTTCCCCGACCTGCTGCACCACGATCACCAGATCCGCCGCGGCGGCGCGCGCGCGGGCGCGACGGACACCCTCCGCCTCGATCGCATCCGGCGTCTCGCGCAGCCCGGCGGTGTCGACCAGCGTCACCGGCACGCCGCCCAGCACGACACGCGCTTCCAATGCATCTCGGGTGGTTCCGGGCGTCTCCGCCACGATCGCCACGTCTCGCTCGGCCAGCGCGTTCACCAGACTGGATTTGCCGACATTCGGTGGGCCGGTGATCGCGAACACCAGGCCCTCGCGCAGCCGCTCTCCGCGCCGTCCGTCGTCCAGATGCTCGGCAATCCGCTGCGTCAACGCCGCAAGCCCGGCGAGCGCCAACGCCTCGGTTTCCGGCGGCAGGTCCTCGTCGGGGAAGTCGATCAGCGCCTCCTGCTGGGCCAGCAGCACGCGCAGCCGTTCGGCCCAGTCGCGGTAGATCTCCCCCAGCGCACCATCGAGCTGGCGCAGCGCTTGCGCCCGCTGGGCGGAGGTCTCGGCTTCCACCAGATCGCCGACCGCCTCGGCCTCTATCAGGTCCATCCTGCCGTTGAGGAAGGCGCGGCGGGTGAACTCGCCGGGCTCGGCCGGGCGGGCGCCGAGCGCCACCAACGCGTCGGCCGCGCCGTTGATCACCGCGCGCCCGCCGTGCAGGTGCAGTTCGGCCGAGTCCTGACCGGTGTAACTGGCGGGCGCCGGCAGCCAAAGCACCAGCGCCTGGTCGAGCTCTTCGCCCGCGGCATCGCGCAGCCGGCGTAGGCTGGCACGGCGCGGCGGCGGCAGTCGCCCGGCCAGCGCGCGCAGGATCGCGGCGCTGGCCGGGCCGCTGATTCGCATCACCGCGATGGCCGCCCGCCCGGCGCCGGAGGCGATCGCGAAGATGGTGTCCTCGTGCATCGGGCCTTTATAGGGACTGGATCGATCCCGAGGTAGGACAGCCGGCGGTGAGAAGAGCGGACCAAGGCGTGCCCTGCTGCGCGCTTGGCAGTCCCCGTCGCCCCCGGCATGCTTTGCGCCAGATGGAGCGCCCAATTCGACCCAAGCCCTCATCGGCGACCGGGATCGCGGCAATCCGTGCCGTGTCCACCATTGCGTCCACTTTATCGGGCAGCTCCGCCCTCAGCCGCATTCGGCCCGCATGCTGATCACGCTGTTCACCGACGCGTCCTATTGCCACCGCACGCGGGTCGGCGCCTATGCGGTCTGGGCGAAGACCGACGGCCGCACGGTGCGGCACTCCGGCGTGCTGAAGGAGCTTGTGCCACACTCGGCGCTGGCCGAGACCATGGCCCTGGTCAACGGGATCTACCTGACGATCGCCGCCATGCGGCCGCCCGCCGCGTCGAAAATCATCGCCCAGACCGATTGCCTCGGCGCCATTCATGCCCTGAACGGAACCATCAGGCGCGCGCGCACGGTCCGGCAATTCGCCGCGGTCGTCACGGCCTATCAGCAGAAGATCGCCGCTGCCGGCATCATGGTGGAATTCCGCCACGTGAGCGGCCATCGCGGCACCGTCACGCCGCGCAACGCCGTGAACACCTGGTGCGACGCGGAATGCCGCCGGCTGATGCGGGAGGCACGCGCCGGCCTGGTGTCCGCAATGGGCGAGGCAGACGAAGATATGACCGCGACGATACGCGCTTACCGCGACCGCAAGGCAGCGGCGACCGAGCGCCACGTGGGGCAGGAGCAGACGCGACGGTAGCACGAGGCCCAGCGGCAGCAGAACATGGCATCATGGGGTGAGGCCTGACCGTGCCCCTTTCCGTGCCTCTCGCCCGGATCATCTCACTGGACTGGAACGCCGGTCCGGACGGGCCTATTCTCTCCCCATGGACGACACACCGCACCGCACAAAGGCCGTGCCCGCCGGGTGGGCTGAGGTTCTCGCCGAGAGTGAAGCCGAGGCCGAGGCCGGTTTGGTCGTGTCCGCCGAGGCTGTCCGACAGGAGCTGCTCGACAGCATAGCCCGGATGGAGGCCAAGGCCGCCGGGCGGAAGGGCAAGGCCGCCACGCGCCGTTGACCGGCTACACACCGAGAGCCGCGCGGCAGGTTGCCGATCTCCGGCAGCATTACGAAAAGCGGGGGCGGCCGGAGGCGACCGCCGCTCTCAATACCGCGCTTGAGGTGGCGGAGCGGCGCATTGCCGAACAGTCGGAGGCTGGATTGCCCGCGCCGCGTCCTTACCCTGGGCTCGCCCGCCCGGGTCGCGCATGGATCAAGGTGGGCCGTTACTGGATTGCTTATCGAACCAAGGCACCGCCGCTGATCGTCGCCGTGTTCTACGAAATGGCGGCCATCCCCAGCCGGCTGTGACGCCGCAGGTGCGCTGGGAGGGGTAAGGTCAATTGGCGCAGAATGGCGCCGTGTCGATGATAAGGGCCTTGATCTCCGGCTTGTCGTGCTTCGAAGCTAGCCGACGATCTCGATGCCTGAGAAAAAGAACGCGATCTCAATCGCGGCGTTCTCCGCACTGTCCGAGCCATGCACCGAGTTCGCCTCGATGCTCTCAGCGAACTGCGCGCGGATCGTGCCAGGCGCGGCGTTCGCGGGGTTGGTGGCGCCCATGACCTCGCGATTGCGTGTGACGGCGTTCTCGCCCTCCAGCACCTGCGCGACGACTGGGCCGGAGATCATGAAGGTCACCAGGTCGCGAAAGAAGCCGCGCTCCCGGTGCACGCCATAGAACGCCTCGGCTTGCGCCTGGGTCAGCCATAGGCGCTTTTGCGCGATGATGCGGAGGCCGGCGGCCTCCAGGCAGGCGTTGACCTTGCCAGTCAGATTGCGCCGCGTGGCATCGGGCTTGATGATCGACAGCGTGCGCTCGGTGGCCATGGCGTGCTCCTGGTCGTGCCCAATGTGGGCGGCTCCACTAAGCGGTCGGAAGCCGGAGGGCAAGTCGGGGCCGCCACACAGTTCAGTCGCGCCTGCCTCCTGCGGGCGCGTCGTGAGTCCATTCGATCGTCGCCTACCGTTAAGGGTTATCGGACGCCCCGGATGCCTGCCGACACGGGCCGAGCGACGAGTCCGGACGGCGGGCGTCCGGGGCGTCCGATAAGGCTCGAGGGAGGAAACCGCGGGGAGGTTCGCGATGCCGCCGGGGCCGGCCTATGGGGATTTCGTCATTGCGAGTGGTGTGAATTTGGCCGTTTGAAGTAGCGCACGACCGGGATTATTGGCGGTCTTGTTGGCAACACCGGGATGCGGAGGCGATTTACGCGCCATTTTGGCCGGCGCGCGCGCATCAGATCTGGCGTAGTCGTGATCGCGGGCGAAGTTTGGCGGTGGCGGGCGTGGGAACACCCCGCCGATATCAGTAAGCTGGGAACGTTGCGCGCGTGTGGCGGCGGTCATGAGCTGTCGATCCGGATCCGCTGCGTTGGGTGATGCCGCGGTGTGCAGCCACGCTCGAATGTCTCGATGACGATCATTCGTCCGCCGCAACATGGGCAGGGATACGAGGACAGGTTGGGCTCACCATCATCCGCGGCGGCGGTGTCGTGGGATTGCGGTTGCGCCGCTGGAACATTGAGCAACTGACGGGCTCGGGCGATGTTCTCGGCCCGGCCGCCATTGGCGAACAGTCCATAATGGCGGATGCGGTGGAAGCCGCTGGGCAGCACGTGGATGAGGAAGCGGCGGATGAACTCGTCGACGGCGAGTGTCATCACCTTGCTGCGTTGTTGCTGCTTGGCGCGGTAGTCTTTCCATTTGAAGGTGACCCCGGACTCGTTGAACGCGACGAGGCGGCTGTTGGCGATGGCGACACGGTGGGTATAGCGTGACAGGTAGGCCAGCACGGCCTCTGGGCCGCCGAATGGCCGCTTCGCGTAGACCACCCACTCGGCCGTGCGTAACGGAGCGAGATGGTTTTTGAACGCTTTGGGGTCCGCCAGAGCGGCCTGATTACCGAAGAACTGCAACTGCCCCGCGTGGTACGCCGCCGAAAGGTGCTCCAGAAACAATCGGCGGAACAGCCGCGAGAGGACGCGGACCGGAAGGAAGAATCCGGGTCGGCACGCGATCCAACGCTGTCCGTCCGGCGAGATGCCGCCACCTGGCACGATGATGTGGGCGTGCGGGTGGTGGATCAGCGCCGAGCCCCAGGTGTGCAGTACGGCGGTCAAGCCGATCCGGGCGCCGAGATGCTTGGGGTCGGCCGCAATGGTGATGAGCGTCTCGGCCGCGGCCTTGAACAGGATGTCATAGACGACGGCCTTGTTTTGGTAGGCGATGTCGCCGATCGCGGCCGGCAGCGTGAAGACCACGTGGTAGTAGGGCACGGGCAGCAGGTCGGCCTCGCGGTCGGCAAGCCATTCCTTGGCGGCAACGGCCTGGCACTTCGGACAGTGGCGATCGCGGCAGGAGTTGTAGGCGATCCGCACATGCGCGCAATGTTCGCAGCGCTCGACATGGCCGCCGAGTGCCGCGGTACGGCAACTCTCGATGGCCGACATGACCTTCATTTGCGCGAGGCTCATCCGTCCGGCGTTGGCGTTGCGCCATGCCGGACCATGGCGGCGGAAGATGTCCGCCACCTCGACCGCTGGACGCGACATGCGAACGGGCGCGTCAGGCGGGCGGTCTTACCTCGGTGAGCAGCAGGTCGAGCGGGCTGGTGACCTCGCCGATCGCCTTGATGGCGACACGGGTATAGAGCGCCGTGGTGTCGAGCTTCTTGTGCCCGAGCAGCACCTGAATGACACGGATGTCGGTCTTCTGTTCGAGCAGATGCGTGGCGAAGCTGTGCCGCAAGGTGTGAACCCCCATGCGCTTATCAATCCCCGCCCGTTGCGCCGCCGCATGGACAGCCCGGTTGAGTTGCCGCGTGGTAAGGGGCTCGCCGGGCACCTGGCCGGGAAACAGCCAATACCGCGGCCTTGCGATCCGCCACCACTGTCGCAACAGCTCGAGCAGCTGCTGCGACAACATCACGTATCGGTCCTTGTGGCCCTTGCCCTGGTCGACGCGGATCAGCATCCGGGCGCTATCGATGTCGCCGACCTTGAGAGAAATAACCTCGGAAGCACGCAGGCCGGTGCCGTAGGCAATACTCAGGGCCGCCTTGTATTTGACGTCCGCTGCCGCCGCCAACAGCCGGGCCACTTCTTCCGGACTCAACACAACCGGCAGCCGCCGGGGCTCGCGGGCGAACACGATGTCTTCGGTGACGTCACCCCTTCGCAGGGTAACCTTGAAGAAGAAGCGCAGCGCAGTCATGGCCGCGTTCACGCTGGGGACGCCGAGGCCGCTGGACGCGAGGCTGAGCTGATAGCGGCGGATGTCTTCGATGGTTGCCCGGTCGGGCGAGTGTCCAAGGAACGCGGCAAAGTTCTTGACGGCCCGGATGTAGCCAGCTTGAGTTTTCGGCCCGAGCTTGCGGATGGTCATATCTTCGATCATGCGCCGGCGCAGTGGGCTGATGGCCGTGTCGGTCATGGTGGGCTCCTGTCTTGGGTGAGGTTGTGAAGCCCCTCAATCCCAAGACAGGACGCTGCCATCCCGCTACTGTGCGGCCGTACCTTGCGGCGACTGCTTACCGCGACAGCGGTTTAGTCCTCCGACCCAAATCTGTCACTGGGCGGCTTGCCGGGCGATCCAGGAACCAGACATTCAGCCACGCGTGGCGTCAACCGCTAAGCGCCGCTGCCGTCATCCAGCGGATCCCGTAACGACCTCGAAACCAGGTCTCCGGGGCTCCCTTCGTTGAGGTGTGGCAGGGTACCTCTAATCTGCAAGGGCGGCAGTTCGTTGCTGAGCTAGCTGGCTGCTTCCTTTGTGATGCGCACCAACGCGCGGATGCGGCGGTCCTTCAATTCCAGGGTCCAGGTCCGCGCAAGGTTGCGGATGGCTGACTTGGTCGCCGCATCGACGGTCATGTTTGGCGGTTCCTTGATGCTGGCCCTTGATGCTGGTTGTCGATCCGGTCAGCACGATCGAAGCGCCATCGACCAGGAGCGGCAACGCCTTCTGCACCGTGAAAAGCGCGCCCGTCACGTTGCGGCCGAAGGTGTCGTCGGACGAGGCTTCGGTGATGGCGCCGAGCGGCTGAAATTCCCGCCGCCGACATTGGCCACCAGTACGTCGATGCGGCCGGCCTCGATCGTCACGCGGTCGTACAGGCGATCCAGGTCGTACGTCTTGTGTCTGCCAGCTACTCGGAGTTGGGTCTTCCATTCATGCAGTCCCACATGCCCACATAGGCGGTGCGGCTTTCCTTCGCGCAGTGAATGACGTCGGCCTCAGCGAACCTGTTGGCGTCGATCGCATCGCCAACCACGATGCGGGTATCGTCCTGATCTTCGATGCAGGCCTCGTAAGCCGGTCCCTTGACCATCGTATCGGTCTTCCGCGTCGTCAGCAGGCAATACGTCACCGTATCGAAAAACGGCATGTTATCACTGGTCATGCGCGTGTTCGGTGGTCTTCTACCGAATTCCACCGGCACGATCTGCGCTCCGGCCGGCGCCGGGGTCGCAATCTTGCCATCCGTCCGGCTTTCCGGCGTCTCGTTCGGCTGGCCATGACAAGCGGCCAGTATGGCCACGACGGGCAGGAGTGTTCGGCATCGCATCATCTTCTCTGGTGATCCATACCGTCTGCCGTCGAGCGAGGAGATGTCGATCGATGCTATTCCCGACGATTGCAGCTGGCAATCCGGGATCCACACCAATCGAACGAGACGTTGCGCACTCGGCGCCTGCCTCTTGAGGAGAGCATGCAAACTGCAGGGATCTCTGTTGGGTGTAGGGTAAGGCTTGGAACCTTACCGCGCGGCGGGGAGCGATGACGAACCTTCAGCGTGGCTGACCGATCCCAGACTCCCTGCGATTTCGCTTGGCCTCCCCGCCGTTTCACCAACAAAAGTCACCCGCCGGCCTGGCCAACTGTATCAGGGGTAGCGATCAGGCGGCTGGCCTGTTCGCCGGTCAGCGAGCCCGTCGGCTTATACCCGAGATCCTGTTGGAAGCGGCGGATCGCCGCCCGCGTCAGCGGCCCGATGATCCCGTCCACTGGCCCCGGGTCATACCCCAGCCGGCGCAGCGCCGCCTGCACCTGGCGGCGCTCAGGCGCCGACATCTCGGCTTCCGCCGGCAGGGGCGCTGTTGACGCGGCGGCCGTTGGCGTCGGCGGTGCGGCTGGCGGGGGTACGGAGGGCCCTGCCGACGGCGCATCTGCGGTTGGGGCGGCCGGTGCTGGGGGAGTTGTCGGTAGCGCGATTCCTGGTGTCGATGGCACCGCAGTGGTCGTGGCTCGTGGCGGCGTGGGTTGCTCTGATGAGATCGGCGCTGACCTTGCTGATGGTGCATCAGGCGTCGGCACCGGTGGCGCTGATGACGGCGCAGGTGGCGCTGGTGATGGCGTCGCTGTCGTCGATGGCGGGGCCGTGGGCTCGATGGGTGCGCTCGTTCCCGCCGCGGCTGACCGTTCCGAAACAACGGTTTGCTGCCCCTCGCTGAAGAGGGAGTCGTCCAGGCTGGCAACCAGCAGTACGCCGACCCCTAGAGCCATCACCGATAGGGCGACCCAGCTGGTCTTGATCCTCACGGCATAATCCCTCTGCCGCTCCGACGAAACTGTCCAGCTAGAGCTTAAGACACGACAATGTCTAAGCGTAGTGACAAAGTCGCTATGTGGCGCTGCACCACGCTTGCGGTCGCTCACAACCGCGATGGGAAAGCCTGGGATCTACTGCGACGGGGGCGGTGAACACGGATCAGCGAGGCAGATACGCGCACCGAGCTCGGCCTGGAGCTGTCGCAGTTCCGGAGTACTTCGATCAGGCATGAGGTCCGACAGAGGTGACTGGTTTCGCGTGTTGCGCGCCGGAAGTCGCCATTCAACTTCCGGCCATCCCTGCCTTGAGTCCAATGTCTGATTTCAGCGCATCCCGGTCCGAAGGCGGACTGGCAGAAACACACTGCGGACATTCGAACTGATCCACTACCTGCGGGCGCTGCGCCTTGACTTCGTTGGATCGCCGTCGGCACTGGAAAGTCCAACAGACCAGGGGGGCCGGCGCGTGCCGATCGCTAATGCCGCAACAGGACGCCCAAAATGGCGATCGTCGCGGCGGCATTGATGCCAACCGCCCAAATCAGCACGTCGAACCGCCCGCGCAGATAGGCGACCTCGGTTCGCATGCTGGACAGTTCACCGCGAAAGTCGCCGCGCAGTTCGCTCAACTCGGTGCGGACGTCATTGCGCATCTCAGCGAACTCAGCGCGAACATCCCCGCGCAGTCCGCGCAATTCACCCTTCAGGTCGGTGTGCAATTCGGTCATCGCATCCCGCAAGCCGCCGAACTGATCGTGCAGGCCGCCGACTTCCTCCGCCGCCGCCCGCGCCTCGTCGTCGGGTGCGCCCGCGGCCTTCAGCGCGGCGTAGATCTTGCCCAACATGATGGTCATCGGCGTGGTCCACGGATCACTGCCCGGCATGATGCGTCAGCGATCCTTGACACTATGCCACCCTTGACCCGGCGCCCCAACCCGGACGATCACACCGCCCATGTCGCTATTGGTCATCTCCGGCCTCACCATCCGCCTGGGTGGGCGCGCGCTGCTGGACGGCGCCGACCTGACGGTCGATCCCGGCCGGCGCATCGGCCTGGTCGGGCGCAACGGCGCCGGCAAGTCCACCTTGCTGCGCGCCATCGCCGGCGAACTGACGCCGGACGGTGGCGAGATGCGGCTGGCGGCGCGCGCGCGGATCGCCACCGTGCGGCAGGAAGCGCCGGACGGTCCCGACAGCCTGACCGACACCGTGCTGCAGGGCGATCCGGAGCGCCTGGCGCTGCTGGCCGAGGTCGACACCGCCGCGCCGGAACGCCTGGCGCGAGATCCACGACCGGCTGCGCGCGATCGGCGCCGACGCCGCGCCGGCGCGCGCGGCGACCATCCTGGCCGGGCTGGGCTTCGACGAGGCGGCGCAGGCGCGGCCGGTGTCGACGTTCTCCGGCGGCTGGCGCATGCGCGTGGCGCTGGCCACCGCGCTGTTCGCCAACCCCGACCTGCTGCTGCTGGACGAGCCGACCAACCATCTGGACCTGGAGGCGACGCTCTGGCTGGAGGGTTGGTTGGCGCGGTTTCCCGGCGCCGCGCTTGTGGTGTCGCATGATCGCGGGTTGCTGGATCGCGCGGTGGAGGCGATCGCGCATCTGGACCGCGGCAAGCTCTCGCTGACCCCGGGCGGGTTTGACGAATTCGTGCGCATCCGCACCGAACGCGCGATGCAGCTGGTCAGTGCGGCGAAGCGTGTCGCGGCGGAGCGGGCGCATATCCAGTCCTTCGTCGACCGCTTCCGCTACAAGGCGAGCAAGGCGCGCCAGGCGCAGGCGCGCATCAAGGCGCTGGCCCGGCTGCCGCAGATCGAGACGATGATCGAGGACGACGCCGACCCGCTTCAACTTTCCCGAGCCGGCCCGCATCGCCCCGCCAATCCTGGCGCTGGAACGCGTGTCGGTCGGCTATGACGGGGTGCCGGTGCTGCGCGGTCGTTTCGCTGGCGATCGACACGGACGACCGCATCGCGCTGCTGGGCGCCAACGGCAACGGCAAGTCGACACTGGCGAAACTGTTCGCCGGGCGGCTGGATCCGCTGGACGGCGAGATGCGCCGCGGTTCCGAAGCTGCGCGTCGGCTACTTCGCCCAGCACCAGGAGGACGAGCTGGTGGCCGAGGAGACGCCGCTGGACCACATGGCGCGGGCGCTGCCGCGGGCCACGCCGGGCCAGGTGCGGGCGCAGCTTGCGCGTTTCGGGCTGGATGCGGATCGCGCGGGGACGCCGGTCGCCAACCTGTCGGGCGGCGAGAAGGCGCGCCTGCTGCTGGCGCTGGCGACGCGCGATGCGCCGCACCTGCTGATCCTGGACGAGCCGACCAACCATCTGGACATCGACGCGCGCGAGGCGCTGGTGAAGGCGCTGGCCGATTTCCAGGGCGCGGTGCTGCTGATCACCCACGATCCGCATCTGGTGGAGCTGGTCGCGGATCGGCTCTGGCTGGTCGCCGACGGCACGGTGCGGCCGTTCGACGGCGATCTGGACGAGTATCGCGCGCTGCTGGTCGAGCGCGCGCGGCCGGTGGCGAAGGTGGACGTTGGCACCAAGCGCGACGACCGGCGCGAGCGGGCCGAGGCTCGTGCGGCGTTGGCGCCGCTGCGCAAGCAGGCCAGGGATGCCGAGGCGCGGGTGGCGCGGCTGGCGGCGGAACGCGTGATGATCGAGAGAAAGCTGGCGGACCCGGGGCTGTATGGGCCAGGGCGCGCGGGAGAGATCGCCGCGACCAATGCGCGGCTTGCGGCGATCCGGCGGCTGTCCGCGGCCGCCGAGACGGAGTGGCTGGCGGCGGAAGAGGCGCTGGAGGCGGCATCGTAGACGAACCATGTGCACCTCGCCCGCTCCTCGCGGGAGAGGTCGAGGCGCGAAGCGACGCGGGTGAGGGTAGTGCCGCGCCACCACCCTCACCCGCATCGCAAGGGCTCCGCGACCTCTCCCGCGAAGAGCGGGCGAGGTGCACGACAGCCGTGACGATCCCCGCCGCGACGAATCCGCGTCACCAGCGGCGTTTCCATTTGATTCACGCAATCCGCGGGATGATCGCGGCCGCCCGACATGATGAACCCTCCATCATTTCGATGGTGATGGAGGCCAGAATGGATCCGAACACGCTGCCGCGGGCGATCGCGCTGCAATTCGACACCGGCGAGATCGTCTATCCGGCCGGCGGGCAGCCCGTGTCGCGGGCTTACAGCTACACCGGCAGCGGGTTGCGGTGTTTCGGCAAGACCACCGATTTCCTGGACGATCCGCGGTATCGCCGGGCGCATGCGCGCGGTTGGGCGGGTGGCGGCAAGAAGACCCGTCACATCGACGACAATCGTTGGATCGTGCACGTCGCGCTATGGGCGGCCAGCCAGGCGGCACGGCTGCCGGGCGATTTCGTGGAATGCGGCGTCGATACCGGAATGATGTCGCTGGCGATCTGCGACTGGCTCGAGTTCGGCGGGCTGGACAAGGATTTCTGGCTGTTCGACACGTATGGCGGCATTCCCGACGCCCAGATGACCGACGCGGAGCGTAACGGCATCGGCGGCTGGCACAACCGTGAGGCGTATGAGGAGTGTTTCGCGCAGGCGGTGGCGAATTTCGCGCCGTGGCCGAGGTGTCGGCTGGTGCGCGGCATGGTGCCTGATACGCTCGCGGAATTTCCGGCGGATCGGCGTGTTGCGTACCTGTCGATCGACATGAACATCGTGCTGCCGGAGATCGCGGCGATCGAGTTCTTCTGGGACCGGCTTGTGCCGGGCGCGGTGGTGCTGCTGGACGACTATGGCTGGTCGACCCATACGGCGCAGAAGGCCGCGTTCGACGAGTTCGCCCGCGCGCATGGGATGATGATCTTGAACTTGCCGACCGGGCAGGGCCTTATTGTCCGGTGATGCTGAGGCGTGCGTTGTAAAGTCGGCAGGGTGAGATGATCGTGGCCGTGTCGGCCCGCTGGCGTCACGACGCCGATGGTCTCGGGCATCGTTTCGTCCGCAAGAAAGCAATTTTCACCACAGAGACACGGAGACACGGAGAAGGCCAGCGAATGCGCTTCGCGCGAAGCGCCGTCGATTTCCTTCTCCGTGTCTCCGTGTCTCCGTGGTAAATTTTTCTGACTGTAGATCGAGCGCCGCACCGTGTCCGCTAATAAGCCGGGGCTTGCACCAAACCAAAGCTCAGGCGAGCGTGAATTTCGGCAGGGTGATGTCGTCGGTCGCCTTCTCGAACACCACGCGCACCGCGGCGCCAAGCTTCGCCGCGTCGGACGCGCCGACAAGGTTGCTGATCAGCAATGGTCCTTCTTCCAGGCGCACGAGGCACACGCGATAGGGCAGCGCGCCGTTGAACCCGCCCCAGTAGGCGCGATGGAAATCCACCCAGGATTCCAGCGTGCCGTTGCCGCTCGCCGCTTTCCAGCTCTGCGCGGCGCTGAGGCATTTCGGGCAGACCGGTGAGGGCGGAAATCGCACGTCGCCGCAATCGTCGCAGGCCTGGATGACCAGTTTTTCTGCTCGTGCCGCTTCCCAGAACGGCTTGTTCAGCGTGTCGATGCGCGGCAATGGTTTGGTGTAGCTCATTGCGTTTTCTCCTCAGCCGCGCGTGTAGATTATCGAGCGGGTGCAAGGTGTGGACTGCACGTATTGCACCACGTTGCAGTCGGGCACCTGGCGGGCGCCGCACTCGCCGCGGACCTGGCGGACGGCCTCGACGTTCAACGCCCAGCCCTGCATGTAGGAGTTCGAGAGATGGCCGCCATCGGTGTTGGTTGGCAACTTGTTGCCTAGCGATAACGTTCCGCTTTCGACGTAGCGGCCGGCTTCGCCGCGCGGGCAGAAGCCCAGGCCCTCCAGGCTGAACAGCACGGTCGGGCTGAAATTATCGTAGCACATCAGCGCGTCGATATCGTCGTGCGAGACGCCGGCCATGCCGTAGGCCTGCTTGCCGGCGGACTGCACCGCGGGATACCAGGCATCGATGTCGAAGTTGGAGATCGCCGAGCGGGAGAAACTGTCCTGGCCGCCGAAGCCTGAGATCAGCACGGGTGGTTTGCGGAAATCGCGCGCGCGTTCGGCGCTGGTCAGGATGATGCAAACCGCGCCGTCGTTGATCAGGCAATAGTCCAGCAGGCGCAGCGGTGCGACGATGTGCCGCGCGGATTCGTGGTCCTCGATGGTGATGGGGTTGCGCATCACCGCGTCGGGGTTGAGGCAGGCATGGTAGCGGATCGCGACCGAGACCTCGGCGAGTTGGCGCGTGGTGGTGCCATATAGTTCCATATGGCGGCGAAACATCAGCGCGTGCGCCGCGCCCGGCGAGGTCATGCCCCACGGGTCCCAGGTGCCCGGGCTTTCATCGCCGCCATAGTTCACCCGGCGCGAGCGGCCGATATTGGCGTAGAGCAGCGCTACATGCGTGGCGTAGCCGGCCTCGATCGCCATCGCGGCCTCGATGATCCCCATGCCGGACATGCGGCCGTGCGGCGGCATGGTCAGCGTCCAGCGAGGGTCGAGGCCGAGCACCTCGCCCATGCGCGCGTAGTAGGGGATGCGGCAGACCAGAAGGCCGTCGATCGCGTTCTTGTCGATGCCGCTGTCGGCGATGGCGTTGCGGAAGGCTTGCGCGGCGAGGCCGTACTCGTCGGTTTCCGGGAAGTTGCCGTAGCGCGTGTTGCCGACACCGATGACGGCGACTTTGTTTTTCAGTTTGTCCATGGTTCCTCATCACGTCTACTCCCTCTCCCCTTGGGGGAGAGGGTTGGGGTGAGGGGTTCGTGGGACGGGTTTCCGCTGTGGGTTGTGCGGCACCGACCCCTCACCCCGACCCTCTCCCTCAAGGGGAGAGGGAGAAGTAGTCATCGTCAGATCACGCCTTCTTCCGCCAGCCTCTCTACATCCGATGCCGACATGCCCAGCAGGTTTGTCAGTACCCATTCATTATCCTCGCCATAGCACGGCGCGCCTCGATTGATCGGTCCGCCGATATAGGCCGGTGTGTGACTGAACTTCATCGGCAGCTCGTAGACCGGCCAGGTGCCGATTTTGGTGCCGGTGACCTCGGTCAGCCATTTCAGGTGGCGCAGTTGCGGGTCGTTATCGCAACGGTCCTCGGCGTTCTGGCAGACACCCGCTGGCACGCCGGCCCGTTGCAGCCTCATCATCAACTCGTAGCGGTCGTGCGATACGGTCCAGGCGCCGACCAGCGCGTCCAGCGCGTCCTGGTGCGCCAGGCGGTCGGCCGGCTTGGTGAAGCGCGGATCATGCAGCCATTCGCGATGGCCCGCGACCTCGGCGACCGCGTGCCATTCCGTATCCGTAAAGCAGGCGATGGCGATCCAGCGGTCCTTGCCTGCGCAACGATATGCCCCATGCGGCGCGGCCGGCTTGTAGGGCGAGCGGTTGCCGTAGCGCCGCCACTCGCGTCCGTTCGCCGACCAGTCGAGAATCGTTGTGCCGGTCAGGAACAATCCGGATTCGCACTGTGACGCATCGATCCATTGCCCTTCGCCGGTGCGATCGCGGTGATACAGCGCGCCAAGCAGCGCCAGCGCGTAGCCGTAGGCACCCATCCAGTCGAGGAACGAATAGCCCCAGCCAACCGGCATGGCCGGTTCCGGCAGGCCCGACATGTCGCCCTGGCCGCCGAACGCCGCCGCGACGGGGCCGACCGTTCGCATCCGTCCGTAGGTGCCGTGCGCGCCCATGCCGGATTGCTGGATGTAGATGATGTCGGGACGGATGCGTTTCATCACGTCATAGCCGAGTCCAAGCCGCTGCAGCACGCCGGGCGAGAATCCCTCCGCGACAATATCGCAGACCCGCACAAGGTCCTTGGCGATCTGCAGCCCCTTGGGATGGCGGATGTTCAGCGACATGCCGCGCTTGCCGGCATTCTTGTTGTTGAACTGGCCGCCCATGTCGTGGTCTTTCACCCCGGGCAGCGGCGCGGTCGCGGCATCGCGTGCGGCGCGTCCGCCGACGGGCGCCATCGCCGCCAGCCGCGTGTCGGGGTTGTCCTTCCATTCGACCTTGAAACTCTCGGCACCCATCGCAGCGAGGAACCGCGTGCCACCGGCGGACGCAAGAAACCAGGCGAAATCGAGTATCTTCACGCCCTGCAACGGGAACGGCTTGTTGTGCAGGGCCGAGCGCGTCGGATTTTCGATCCCGCGCGGCTCGGCCGGCACGCTTGGTTGCCGCGCCGCGGCACTAAGGACCGCGGCGGTATCCTCGCCCAGTAGCGGCGCGCGACGACCCACCTGCCAGCTTGTCGCGGTGCTGAGCCACTTGCTGGTCGGGTAACAAAAGCTACGGCCCAGCTCCGGGTGTTCGATATTCGCAAAGCTTTTGCGTTTCAGCCAGTGTTCATCCAGCGCGTTCTCGTGCGGTTTGCGCAACGGCGCCCACAACAGCCCGGCATCCTGCGCCTGCCGCCATGGCATGTCCCGATAGGTCCAGGCGCGGATGAAGCGCTGCACCACATCCAGCATGTGCGCGCGGGTTTCGTCGCCGGCCTGCGAGCCGGGCACGTTGCGCGCCTTCAGGTCGGCATCCGGCGGCGGCGGTTGCAGGTCCGCCTGCATGCCGTATTCGGACAGCAGCGGCACCAGGTTCTTCAGATCGCGCGCGCCCATGCCGTGCGAGATGAACCAGCGGCCGTCCTTGGTGTGGCTGATGCTGGGCGAGTGATTCGGCGTCTCGACCGCGTGTCGGTTGGTCAGCCGCCACAGCGGGACGCGCCGCATCACCCAGTGCATGATGTCGAGCTCGGGGTTCTTCGACACCGCTTCGTGCACAGCGGTCGAAACATCCTGACCCTGGCCGGTGCGATGGCGATGGATCAGCGCGGCGATGATGCCGGTGGCAAGCTGTTCGCCGGCGATATGATAGGCGTGCCAGATCTGCGGTGCGATCGGCGGCGTGTCATATTCCAGTGTCGGATCGGGATCGTAGCCGCAGTTCATCATGACCCCGCCCAGCGCCAGATGGATCAGATCGGAGGCGTGGAAATCCTTCCACGGTCCGTCATCGCCGAACGGCGTGATGCGCGCCGTGATCAGCGTGGGGAAGCGGTCGTTCAACGTGGGGCGATCCAGGCCCAGCGCCACATTCAGCGCGCCGCAGGACAAATCCAGCAGCACGTCGGCACCGACTAGCAGACGCAGCAGATGCTCCTGCGCCGGCGCCTGCCGCAAGTCCAGCACAACGGACTTCTTGTTACGGTTGTAGTTCCAGAAGAACAATGAACGATCCAGCCCGGGCGCGTCGTCCAGGAATGGGCCGATGCGGCGCGTGGCGTTGCCTTCGGGCGGCTCGATCTTGATCACCTCGGCGCCGAGGCCCGCCAGCAGCAATCCGGCATACTCGGCGCGTTCGTCGGCTACCTCGATGATGCGCAGGCCGGCCAGCATGCCGGGGCCGGCATCGCCCAGCATCGGCCCCAATCCGTTGTCGTCCGGCATCGTTTCCTCCCCCGTCGTTCTTACGGGCGCGTTCGTTGCAACATCTCGCGCAACGTGGCGTTGAATTCCTCCGGTGCTTCATAGGCCACCCAGTGGCCGGCGCCGGCGATCATGTGGAAGTTCACGTCTGGGCGGATTGCGCGCAGTGCCGCCTCGCGTTCGCGGGCGCGCGGGTTGGCGGGCGCGTCCAACTCGCCCCAGATGCCGTTTAGCGTCACGCTACGTGTCGCCTCCAGCGCCGTGAGGATCGCGCCGCCGCGTGACAGCATCGGCGTCTTCAGCCGCGAATGCCGCGTGTTCCAGTCCTGGATCAGTAGCGCCATCGCATCGATCTTCGCCGGGTCGGCGATCATCAGCCGGCTGAGGTTGACGCGGTGCGTTGCCACGCGTTCTTCGCCCACCAGGTGTCGCACCTTCAGCAGTTGCACCTGGCTGCCGGACGGGCCGACACCGCTGGAACCGATGATCGTCAGCGACCTTGCGCGCGCACCGTGCAGCGCGGCGAGGCAGCTTGCGGCGGTGCCACCAAAGGAAAATCCGGCGACGTCATAGGTCGTGTCCGGTCCCAGAATAAGATCGATGCCGCGGGCCAGGACTGCTGCTACCGCCTCGGCGGTTTCTGGCCGCGGCACCATTGCCGACTCGCCGAGCCCCGGCAGGTCCGGTACCAGCAGACGATGATCGCGCGACAGGTCGTCGATGTTGTGCGCCCAATGCCGCCATGATCCGGCGCCACCATGGAACAGCACCAGCACCGGCCCGGCGCCCCAGGATCGCCAGACCATCGTGCCGTCGCCGCACGGCGTTTCAGTGCGTTGTGCGAAGCTTTCGAGCCGCTCGAGAAAAGCCGCTGGATCTTCGGTGCCGACAACGTCCCGCATCATGTTGCCTCATTCTGTCGTGCCGTCCGCGCAGGGGGCACGGCGTTCGTTAGTGTGCGCGGTGGCTGGATTGCTCTCAAGCCCCGGGTATTCTAGCGATGGGACCCGGGCGTTTGATGCCCCGAAAGCAAACTCGCTGCTTGCGGATTGCGGGGGCTTGAGGGTACGGCGCGGGCATGGTCACTTGTCAACGCCGCCCACATCGCATCGTTCCGTTCTCATGACAATCGTCTTCATCGGTGACATCCACCGCCAGTGGCCTTACGTGGCACGCGGGCTCGATGCCACCGGCTCGCCGCCCACCGCCGCGATCTTGCTGGGTGACATGGAATGCCATCGCCCGTTGGACGAGGTGGCCGCGCCGCTGCTGGACCGCGGCATCGATGTGTTCTGGATTTTCGGCAACCACGACAACGACGGTGGGCCGGAGATGTGGGCAAATCTCGCAGACCCCGCGCGCAATCCGCGCACCGCGCCCGGCGCGCTGAACGGGCGCGTGATCGAGATCGGCGGTGTCCGCATCGCCGGGCTGGGCGGGACGTTCCGGCCGCGTATCTGGGAACCGCCGGAACCGCCGAGGGTGCGCCGGCGCGACGATCTGCCCGCCGATCTCGCGAAGCTGGGGCCACACTGGCGCGAGGACCATCGCGACGCGCTGGTCCATTCGCTCGGGGCGACCGCGATCTGGCCCGAGGACTATGAACGTCTGGCCGCACAGCGCGCCGACATCCTGGTGACGCACGAAGCGCCCGGCAGCCATCCCGCGGGAAGTGCAACGTTGGACGATCTGGCGCGCGCGATGGGTGCGCGGCTGATCGTGCACGGCCATCACCACGTGTGCTATCGCGCGGTCGCGCCCGATGGGCTGCGCGCGTTGGGAGTTGCGGCAGCCTGGGGGTTGACCGAGGACGGCACGGCGCTGTGGCGCGGCGAGGCGCCACGCCATCTCGGCCAATTGGTCAATCGCTGGTCCCTTGAGGACATGCCTGGCACCGGCTAAGACCGGTTGAGAAGAAATGCCGATCCCGCGATGGGCCGGCCAAGGGAGGACGCGGGAAGGCTGCCGGTGAACCTGGACATCCTGATCGAAAACGTGATGAACGCGCTCGCGGCGGGCGTGATCATCGGCTGCATCTACGGCCTGATGTGTGTCGGGCTCGGATTGATATTCGGCGTCATGAAGGTGATCAATTTCGCCCAGGGCGAGCTGTTGATGCTGGGCATGTATGTCAGCCTGTATCTGTTCAGCGACTGGGGTCTGCTGGCGTTCCTGGGTCCCTATGTTGGCCCGTTTGTCAGCGCGATGCTGGCGGGGCCTATCGTGTTCGTTGGCGGCATGTTGCTGCACCGTTTTCTGATCGCGCATGTCTCCGGCATGCGCACCACCGGTTCGATCGACGACGGACATTTCGGCCAGCTTATCGTCACATTGGGTGTGTCGCTGATCCTGCAGAACGGCGGGCTGATCCTGTTCGGTTCCACGCCGCACACCGTGCGCACGCCGCTGTCGTCGCGCGCCTTCGAGATCGGCCCGGTGGTCGGCGATGCCACGCTGTTCCTGAACAAGGCGCGACTGGTTGCCTGCGCGGTGGCGATCCTGGTTGCGATCGGGTTGTACGTGCTGCTGGAGCACACCAGGCTGGGCAAGGCGATGCGCGCCGCCGCGGACAATCCCACCGCGGCAACCTATATGGGCATCGATGTAGAGCGCACCTATCGCATTGCGTTCGGTATCGGCAGCGGGGTCACCGCGATTGCCGGCGGCCTGATCGCCACGTATCTCGCGTTCACCCCGTTCGTCGGGCTTGATTACGTGATCATCATGTATTCCGGCGTCGTGCTGGGCGGCATGGGCAGCATCCTTGGCGCGTTCTGGGGCGGGTTGACGGTGGGCTTCGTGCAGCAGTGCTCATCACTGGTGCTGCCGCCACAGTTGCAGAACGCGGCAATCTTCGTGGTGTTCCTGCTGATCATCATGCTGCGTCCGCAAGGCCTGTTCGGCCGCTCGGCGGAACGCGCTTGAGGAAGCCCGCATGAGACCGGGTGCCGCGCCGCGGCTGCGACGCGATTGGATTGCGCTGGCGATCGGCGCGGCTTTGTATCTGGGCGTCTCGCTGTTCGTCACCAACAGCTATTATCAGCTTATGTTGAGCCTGGTGCCGATTTGGGCGGTGATGGGGTTGTCGTGGAACCTGTTCTCCGGCTATTCGGGACTGACCTCGTTTGGTCATGCGGCGTTCTTCGGGTTGGGCGCCTACACCGTGACCCTGGCGCTGGTCTATTGGTCGCTGACGCCGTGGGTTGGCATTCCGCTTGGGATGCTGGTGGGTGCGGTCGCGGCGTTCCTTATTGGCACCCCAACGTTCCGGTTGCGCGGGCATTATTTCGCGCTGTCTATGCTGGCTTATCCGCTTGCGATCATGTACATCATGGAGTACCTGGGCTTTCAGGAAGTTTCGCTGCCGATGCATCGGGAGCATCCGTTCCTGTATTTGCAATTCAGCGATCCTCGGCTTTATACCGTGCTGGCGCTGGCGATGCTGGTGATCGCGCTGCTGGTGTCGATCGCAGCGGAGAACTCGCGGTTCGGGCTGGCGTTGCTGGCGATCCGGCAGAACGAATTGGCCGCGGAAGCCGCCGGCATCGACGCACGGGCCTGGAAGATGCGCGCGTTGATCGCTTCGGGTGCGATGGCGGCGGCGGCCGGCGGGCTGTATGCCTGCGTGCTGCTGGTGGTTACGCCGGATTCCGTTTTCGGCGTGCTGATCTCGGCCCAGGCACTGGTCGTCACGTTGTTCGGCGGCGTCGCGACCGTCTGGGGGCCGGTGATCGGCGCCGTGATTCTCATTCCGCTTGCCGAATCGCTGAATGCCGAGCTTGGCAATATCATTCCGGGCATCCAGGGGGTGATCTACGGCCTGGCGATCATCGTTATCATGCGGCTTTCTCCGGAGGGGTTGTTCTGGACCATTCGCGACCGCTGGTTTCGTGCCGCGCCGCAGCCGGTGGCGCCTAGCCACGCGACGCTGCCGCCGCGTCCTGCGGTGCCGAGCGGAACCCTGTTGCAGGTCGAGACCCTGTCACGCGCGTTCGGCGGGTTGCGCGCGGTGGATGGCGTCAGCTTCAGCGTCGAGGCCGGCGAGATCCTGGGCATCATCGGCCCCAACGGTGCGGGCAAGACCACGCTGTTCAACGTGTTGAATGGCGTGATCAGCGCCAATTCCGGCGCTGCGCGCCTGGGGGGCGAGTCGTTGCTTGGACGTAAGGTACACGCGGTGTGCCGCATGGGTGTCGGGCGTACCTTCCAGGTGGTGCGTAGCTTCCCGCGGCTGTCGCTGCTGGATAATGTCGTGGTGGGCGGTTACGGTGCCGGACTGTCGGACCAGGTGGCCATCGCGGCGGCGCAGGCGGCGCTTGCGCGGGTCGGATTGGCGGATCTTGCGGGAAGCGTTGCAGGCCGGCTCACCAACAAGCAGCTTCGGCTGATGGAGTTGGCGCGCGCTCTGGCTGGTCAGCCGCGCATCCTTCTGCTGGACGAGACGCTCGCCGGGCTCGGCCGCGATGAGTGCAACGACGTGCTGGACGTGTTGCAGCGGCTGCGCGGTGAGGGCATGACCATTGTCATCATCGAACACACGATGCATGCCATGCTGCGCATCGCCGATCATTTCGTTGTACTGGACCATGGGCGCGTGCTCGCCGCCGGCAAACCGCGTGACGTGGTGGAGCAGGACGCGGTGATCGAGGCGTATCTCGGCAAGAAATTCCTGGCCCGCCTGCATGCTTGAGATCAATGGATTGTCCGTCGCATATGGCGGCCTGCACGCGCTGACACAGGTGTCGCTGACGGTGCGCGAGGGGCAGTTCGTTACCGTTGTTGGCCCGAATGGCGCCGGCAAGACTACTTTGTTCAAGACCATCAGTGGTATCGTGCCGCCGGTCGCCGGTGTAATCCGTTTCGATGGCGCCGATCTGCTGGCACTGCCGGCCGACCGGCGCGCGCATCTCGGCATCGCGCACGTGCCGGAAGGCCGGCAGGTGTTTCGCACGCTGACGGTGCGGGAGAATCTGGAGATGGGGGCTTATACCGCTGCCGGCACGAAGCAATGGTCTCACACGATCGGGCGGATCCACACATTGTTCCCGATCCTGGCGGAGCGCGCCGACCAGCTTGCCGGCACGCTGTCGGGCGGCGAGCAGCAGATGCTGGCGATCGGGCGGGGCCTTGCGTCCGCGCCGCGGCTGCTGATGCTGGATGAACCATCGATGGGGCTGGCGCCGGCGGTGACCGATACCATCTTCGAGCGTATCTCGGAGGTGCATCGCGAGGACGGGCTGACCATTCTGCTGGTGGAACAGCGCGTTGCCGAGGCGCTGGAGTTGTCGGATCATGGATATGTTCTGGAAACGGGACAGATCGTGCTGGACGGCCCGTACCAGACGCTACTTGCCGATGACCGGGTTCGGCGGTCCTATCTGGGGATCGGCGCCGGCTAAATCAGAACGCAGCCAGGGAGAACGACGACCATGACCAAACTGATCGGACGCAGGACCACGCTGGCGCTTGGCGCCGCGGCGGGGGCTTCCGGCCTGGCGCGACGTGCGCGCGCGCAGGCGCCGAAGGAGGTAGAGATCGCCATGCTGGTGCCGCTGTCGGGGCCGTGGGCACGGCAGGGCATTCTGGAAAAGATGGGCGCCGAACTGGCAATCGAGGATGTGAACAACGCCGGAGGCATCAAGACGCTGGGTGGCGCCAAGCTGAAGTTGCTCGAGCTGGACACGCAGGACAGCGCCGAAAAAGCGAAGGACGCGGCGCAGCGCATGATCGCGCAGCACCCCGACCTGGTCGGCGGATTTGGTTGCTGGCTGTCGACGTTCACGCTTGCCGTCACCGAGGTGACCGAGCGCGCACAACTGCCGTGGCTGACGCTGTCGTACTCCGATCTGATCACCGGGCGCGGTTATAAATACGTGTTCCAATCTTCGCCGACGGCCGATCAGCAGTCGCAGGACATGGTGCCGGTCATCATGGCGCTGGCCGAGAAGGCATCCGGCAAGCGGCCGACAAAGGTGGGGTTGATCGGCGACAACACCGCGGCGTCGGTCAGTTTCATGAAGCCGATCCGCGACCATGTGCTGAAGGACGAGAAGCTGGCGCCGGTGGTCGATCAGACCTACACGCCGCCGCTGACCGACGCGACCACGCTGGTGCAGCCGGTGCGCAGCGGGCGTCCGGATTTCGTGCTGCTGACTTCGACCAATGTGCCGGACGACAAGCTGCTGCTTGATAAGTTCAGTGAGTTCAACATGCCGCCGAGCAAGATGCCGCTGATCGGCAATGGCGGGCATTGGGCGGTGCCGGAACTGTTGAAGGTCGCCGGCGCCGACGAGGTGGAGGGTGTTCTGGTGGGCCTGGCGAACTGGCCGGGCAAGGATGCGGCTGATATTTCGGCTCGGTTTGTGAAGCGCACCGGCGAGCCGTGGTTCGGTCATGACTCGATCTTTGCTTACGCACACGTGATGATCCTGAAGGAAGCGCTGGAGCGTGCGGGTGCGGCGGATCGGCTGAAGGTGAACGAGGCGCTGCACGCGTTGGACATGACGACAGGGCCGGCGTTGTTGTTCCCAGGCGGGCACTTGCAATATGACGCGCGCGGGCGGCGGATCGGCGCGAAGATGGTGATGGTGCAGTGGCAGAACGCTCGGCCGGTGACGGTGTATCCGCCGGAGGTTGCCAGCGCCGCGGCGAAGTGGAAGGCGTAGACGCCCGCGCTCGCCATGGCCGGGCTTGTCCCGGCCATCCACGATTTGATTTGCTGAACGAACGAAGTCGTGGATGGCCGGACCCTGGCCTCCGCCGGGGTATGCTTCGCCGGCCATGACGGGTGCGAGAACCGCGGCACGCGGGCTATGACGGGGTGACGCGGCTACGGCATGAACGCGCCGCCGTTGACGTGGATGGTCTGGCCGGTGATGAAGCGCGCCGGAGTGGTCGTGAGGTAGCGCACCATCTCGGCGATTTCCTGCGGGTGGCCCATGCGGCCGACCAGGTTGTCCGGCAGGTTCGCTCGCCCGCTATTGCCGCCGGCGGCGGCACGGCGAATGGTGTTGATCGAACCCGGAACGACGATGTTCACCGTGATGTTGTTGGGTGCAAGCTCCTTGGCCAGCGAGCGGGTCAGGCCGACCATTCCGGCCTTGGCGGTGACGGCGTGCACGCGTCCGACCGCGCCGATATGTGCGGAAATGCCGCCGATGTTGATGATGCTGCCACCACCCGCCGCGGCGATATGTGGCGCGGCGGCGTGCGCACAGAAGAACGCGCCATCCAGCGTGCTGCCCATGATCTCGCGCCATTCCTGTGGGGTGAGATCGGCGAATTTGGTCTGCCGGCGAACCGATGCGCTGTTCACCAGCACATCCAGTCGGCCGAAGCGCGCGACGGTTGCCTGTACCAGGTCACGTGCCTGCACCGGGTCGGAAATGTCAGCCATGTGCACGGCGCCCTCGCCGCCGCCATCGCCGACCCGCGCCGCGGTCATTTCGCAATCGTCGCGTGAAGTGCGCGCGGTGACCATGACGCGCATGCCGTCGCGCGCGAAGGCCAGCGCGATTGCGCGGCCGATATTAAATGCGCTGCCAGTCACCAGCGCTACCTTGGGTTGTTCCGCCATGAGGGTCATCCGTGGTTTGCGCGATTGGACTCGATCCGGCGGTTGGTGTGCAATAGAAATCTTGGAGAACCCGGAACCGACCAAGGAGGAAACCATGGCCCAAGCCCCGTCAACCGCCTCACGCGACCGCGTTCGCGGAACAGTGCCGAAGCTGATCGAACTGTCGGAGAAGGTGCTGTTTGGCGATGTGTGGGAGCGGCCGCAACTGTCCAAGCGCGACCGCAGCCTGATCGTCTGTGCCACGCTGATCGCAACGTATCGCCCGGAGCAGTTGCGTGGGCACCTGGAGCGCGCGCTGATCAACGGTGTCACCAAGGAGGAACTGTCCGAGGTGATCACGCATCTGGCGTTCTATGCCGGCTGGCCGGCGGCGATGTCGGCGGCGAACGTCGCGCGCGAGGTGTTCGAGGCGAACCCGTAAGGAGTAGGCAGCGATGAAGGCGGGGTTCATCGGCCTGGGTACCATGGGTGCCGGGATGGCCAATAATTTGCAGCGCGGGTTGACGCCGCGCGGCGACGGGTTGGTGGTGCACGACGTGCGGCGCGAGGCGGCGCAGCGTTTTATCCAGGCCGGGGCACGCTGGGCGGACAGCCCGGCGGCGGTGGCGGCGGAGTGTGACATCATCTTCAGTTCGTTGCCAGGGCCGCCGGAGTTCGAGGCGGTAGTTAGCGGACCGAACGGACTGCTGGAGGGGCTTCGCAAGGACGCAGCCTATTTCGATCTGACGACGAATTCGCCGACCACGGTGCGCAAGGCGCATGCGTCGTTTCAGGCAAAAGGGGCGTATCTGTTCGATGCGCCGGTCAGCGGTGGGCCGCGCGGTGCCGCCACCGGCAAGCTGGCGGTGTGGTGCGGCGGCGATCAGGAGGCGTTTGATCGGTGGAAGCCGGTGCTGGACATGTTCGCGGACCAGGCGAGCTATGTCGGTCCGATCGGGGCGGGATCGGTGGCGAAGCTGGTGCATAACTGTTTCGGGTACATCATGACGGTCGGGGCGGCCGAGGTGTTCACGATGGGCGTGAAGGCGGGGATTGAGCCGCTTGCGATATGGGAGGCGGTGCGGCAAGGGGCAATCGGCCGGCGGGGTGCTTTTGATTCGCTGACGGATCAGTTTTTGCCGGGCAAGTATGAGCCGGCGGCGTTTGCGCTGCGGTTGGCGCACAAGGATGTGTTCCTGGCGACGCAGGTCGGGCGCGAGATGAACGTGCCGATGCGGCTGGCGAACATTGCGCTGTCGGATTTGACCGAGGCGATGAATCGCGGCTGGGGCGGGCAGGATTCGCGCGCGATCATGAAGCTGCAGGTGGAGCGTGCTGGGGTAGAGATTGAAGTTGATCCGCAACGGATTGCCGAGGCGGTGGAGAAGAAGGGGAAGGGGAGGTAGGCGGACTTGACAGGATCTCGGCAGTCCTGGTCTCGAGCTTCCTTGTGGGGCGAGTGTGGTCGGTCCGCCTGGTTCGCTCTTCGCGGGCTTGGGCGGCGAAGAGCGGACCAGGGCTTACCCTCAGGCGCTTGACCCGGGGTCGCTGGCGGAGCGGTTAAGTCGCGAAGCGGATCAATGGTGAGCGTGGTGCGGGCGGCAAGACCCTCACCCTCGTCGCTTTGCGCCTCGACTTTGGTCCGCTCTTCGCGGCCCAACCCCGCAAGTGCGGGCGAGGTGTACCTGCTTCAGGTGACCGCGCGGCGCTCGGCGAGGCTTGGGTCGCGCCAGGCATTGGTCCGCATCACCTCGCGCAGCACCGCTACCGCCTCCCAGACATCCACGTGGCACACATAGAGCGGCGCCAGTCCGAAGCGCATGACGTCGGGTGTGCGGAAATCGCCGATCACGCCGCGCGCGATCAGTGCTTGCATGATCGCGTAGCCGTCCGGATGCGCGAACGCCACCTGGCTGCCGCGTCGCGCCGCATCGCGCGGCGTTAGCAGACGGAGTTCGGATTCGGCGCACTCCTGCTCGACCAGCGTGATGAAATGGTCGATCAGCTGCTGTGATTTTGTGTGCAGTGCGTCCATCGGCACGCGCAGCATCTGATCGATGCCGACCTCCAGCGCCGCGAGGTTGAGTATCGGCGGCGTGCCGACCATTCCGCGTCCGATGCCCTGCGCCGGCCGGTAATCCGGTGCGAAGGCGAATGGGTTCGCATGTCCCAGCCAGCCGGTCAGCGGCAGTTGCAAGTCCGTCTGCAACCGCGGCGCCACCGAAAGGAACGCCGGCGCGCCGGGCCCGCCATTCAGATATTTGTAGCCGCAGCCGACCGCGAAGTCGGCGCCATCCTTTGCCAGTTGCAGCGGTACGGCGCCGGCCGAATGTGACAGGTCCCATAACGTCAGCGCACCAACGGCGTGCGCCGCGTTGGTTACCGTTGCCATGTCGTGCATCGCGCCGGAGCGGTAGTTGACCTGCGTTAGCATCAGCACCGCGACGTCATCGTTCAGGGCCGCGACCGGATCGGCAACGGCACGTACTTCATGTCCGCGCCGCAGCAGCGCCGCCAAGCCCTGCGCCATGTAGAGGTCCGTCGGGAAATTTCCTGCCTCCGTCAGGATGATCCGGCGGATCGGTCGAGCCTCCAACGCCGCGGCCAGTAGCTTGAAGAGATTGACCGAGGTGGAATCCGCCACCAACGTGCTGCCGGGTTCGGCGCCGATGATGCGGCCGATCTTCTCGCCGACGCGCAGCGGCAGACCGATCCAGTCATGCGCGTTCCAGGCGCGGACGAGGGATTGGCCCCACTCGTGCGCGACCACCTGCGCCACCCGACCCGGTGTTGCTTTCAGCAGCGGGCCGAGCGAGTTGCCGTCCAGGTAGATCACGCCCGGTGGCAGATCGAACTCATCACGGAACGGTGCCAATGTGTCGTTGCGGTCCAGCGCCTGCAGTGCCGCGCGGGTCAGCGGGGCGGGCATTCATTCCTCCTTTTGCATCACCACGCCGGCGGTGGTGCCGCCGTCCACCACCAGCGTCTGGCCGGTGACGAAACTGCCGGCCTGCGAGGCCAGGAATACCGCCGCGCCGGCGATCTCATCGGGTTCGCCAATGCGCTGCAGCGGCACGTCGCGGGTGGCGCGTCGGTACGTACCGGATCGGTCCACAGCGCCTTGGCGAAATCCGTGCGCACCAGGCCGGGGGCGATGCAGTTGGCGCGCACGTTTTTCGGTCCCCATTCCACGGCGACGTTACGCGCGAGTTGCATGTCGGCGGCTTTGGAAATCGCATAGAGGCCAAGCTGCGCGGAGCCGCGCAGGCCGCCGATCGATGAGACGATGATGAACGCGCCGCCGCCGCGCGCGGCCAGGTGTGGACACACCATGTTCGCCAGCCAGAAATTGCTGCGGACGTTGGCGCCCATCACACGTTCGTAGACATCATCCGATGCGCCGGCGGCCGGCCCCAGATAGGGGTTCACCGCGGCGTTGCTGACGAAGACGTCGATGCCGCCCCATAGTGCGATGGTCTGATCGACCAGGCTCTGCAACTCGTCCTTGCGCGCGATGTGGCAGGGGATGACCGCGGCTTGCCCGCCCTTGACGCGGATGCCTTCCGCCACTGCCTCGCAGGCATCCGCCTTGCGGCTGGAGACGACCACTCTTGCACCGTGCTCGGCCAGCCGCTCGGCGATGGCGCGGCCAATTCCCTTGCTGGAACCTGTAACGATGGCAACCTTGCCGGTGAGATCGAACAGCGACATGCGTATCCACCCTTTGTTGCCGCCGGCTGCTTGCTGGCGATGCTACCGGTGAGTATCGTTCGCGCGGGAAAAACGTCAATCGGGCGGAGTGATGTCAGCGCAACGCACAACTGTCTATCGCCACGCGGAGCTTGTCCGGCTGCTGCATCCGGCCTCGATCGCGGTAATCGGCGCCTCGGCGCGCGCGGGTTCGTTCGGCGAGCGCGTGCTGGACAACCTGGCCAACTACACCGGCGCGATCTATCCGGTGAATGCGCGCTACGAACGAATTGGCGCGCGCGTCTGCTATCCGTCGGTTGCGGCGTTGCCGCGGGTGCCGGACTGCGCCGTCATCACCGTCGCGCGCGAGGCGGTGGAGGAGATTGTGCTGGATTGCGCCAAGGCCGGCGTTGGCGGCGTGATCGTGTTTGCGTCGGGCTATTCGGAGACCGCGCGCGAGGATCGTGTCGCGGAACAGGAGCGTCTTGCGGCGATCGCACGGGAGACGGGGTTGCGCATTGTCGGGCCGAACTGCATCGGCACGGTGAACGCGACGCTGGATTCTCGCCTCACCTTCATGAACATCACGCCGATCCCGCCGCCGCGGCCGCACGCGGTCGGCATCATCAGCCAGTCGGGTGCGCTGGGGATGGCGCTGGCGCAGGCTGTGGTGCGTGGTGCGTCGTTCAGTCATGTGCTGACCTCGGGCAATTCCTGTGATGTGGACATGGCGGATTACGTCAGCTACCTGGCGGACGATCCGGGGTGCCGGGCGATCGCCTGCGTGTTCGAGGGTATGGCGAGGCCGGAACGATTGCTGCTGGCGGCGGAGTACGCCTGGCAGCGCGACAAGCCGCTGATCGTGTTCAAGATGGCGACGGGCGCCGAGGGTGCGGCGGCGGCGATGTCGCATACCGGGTCGCTGGCTGGCTCGCATGCCGCCTATCGCGCGGTGTTCCAGCGGGCGGGCGCGGTGCTGGTGGAGGATTTCGAGGCGTTGGTGGAGACCGCGGCGTTCTTCGCCAAGGCGCCGGCGCCGAAGGCCGAGGGGGTGGCGATCGTTGCGGCCTCGGGTGGGGCGGCGATCATGGCGGCGGATCGGGCGGAACAGCACGGCGTGCCATTGCCGCAACCGCCGGAACCGTTGCGCGAACTGCTGGTTTCCCGCATTCCGGAATTCGGCGCGGCGCGCAATCCGTGCGACGTGACCGGGCAGGTGTTGAACGATCCGGAGTCGTTGAATGCCTGCGCCGGGGCGTTGTTGGGGGAACCACTGTATGGCGCGCTGGTGGTGCCGTTTACCTACGGCTTCGCGCAGTCGGCGTTGCGCATTCCGGTTTATGACTCGCTGGCGAAACAGCACGACAAGATCGTTTGTATCGTGTGGCAATCGGAATGGCTTGAAGGTCCGGGTGCGAAGGAGGCGGAGCAGTCCGAGCACGTGGCGCTGTTCCGCTCGATGAGTGCGTGCTTCGCGGCGTTGAAGGCGTGGAGTTGGCGGGCGGCCCGGCGTGCGACCGATGTGGCGACGGTCGTTGCCACACCTGTAGAGACACATGAGCAGGCGCGCGCGATGATCGACGCGGCGCATGGGCGTACGATGACCGAGCGCGAGGCGAAGGCTCTGGTGGCACTGTACGGCGTTCCGGTCGTGGACGAGGCCCTGGTGCGGACGCGCCAGGACGCGGCGCGAGCGGCGGAGACGTTCGGTTATCCGGTCGTGCTGAAGCTGGAATCGCCCGACGTGCCCCATAAGACCGAGGCGGGCGTGATCCGGCTGGATCTGCGCGACGCGGACGCGGTTCGTGCGGCATTCGACGCGATCATTGCGACCGCGGCGGCGCTGGAGCCGAAGCCGCGCGTCAACGGCGTGCTGGTGCAGAAGATGCTGCCACCGGGGATCGAGATCGTGGTCGGCGGGCGGATCGATCCGATGTTCGGCCCGCTGGTGGTGGTGGGGCTTGGTGGGGTTTTGGTTGAATTGCTGCAGGATACCGTGCTGGCCCCGGCGCCGGTGACGCAAACGGAGGCGCTGGTGCTGCTGACGCGGCTGAAGGCGGCGCGACTGTTGGATGGATTCCGCGGCATGCCGGCGGTGGATCGTGGAGCGCTTGCCGCGGTTGTTTCTCAGGTGTCGCGGATTCTGGCGGATCATCGGGGGGTGATTAGTGAGCTGGATGTCAATCCGTTGATCTGCGCGGGCGCGCGAATCGTTGCGGTTGATGCGTTGATCGTTCCGGTGGCGGGCGCGGTGGTGTGATCGGCTCGGGGGTTGAGGTGGTGGCGCGTATCCAGGCGGTGGGCGAAGAGTTGTTGGGCAGTATCCCGGCTGGCTGAATCCCGATTGGCCGCTGCGTCATTCCGGCGTGCCGTGCCCGACGACCCCGGCGGTCAAGACAAGTGCGGCAATCGGTTGCTTCGGTTGCAGCAGAACCTGCAACGGTTGACAGGCGCCGCGAAAGCGTCAACGCTTTGGCGAGGGACGCTAACCTCATGGGGGTAAGCGGCGATGGTCCAATTGACGCATATCCATCACGACTGGGTCCGCGACACGCTGAACGTGGACCCGCTGGTCTTTACGCAACCCGACGCGGATATCGAGGCGCCGCTCGACGATCCCGCATGGCTCAAAAAGCCCAGGGCTTACCTTGAAGTTTCTGCATTGCGGCAGGACTTTTCCAACAGCGTCCACGCGGCATGCAAACGCGCGCAGGAGGCGATGACCGACCTCGCATCGATACCCGCGACCTGGTCAATGGATCCGCGCACCGCCGCGGCGATTTTGAAGAAATCGGCACCAACGTTGACAGATGATCGAAAGGCGTTGCTCGAACAGGATGCGTTCGCGGTCAAATCGTCGGTCAACGAACTCAATAACATGCATAACGTTTTGGAAGCCATGGCGGCTGACTATGAGGCGGCCGCCCAAGAGGTGGTTAACCATACCGTGAAAAAGCTGGAGGATCGGCCGGACGGCGAGCAGGTGGTCAATGAGGATGCGCCCAACCTTGATGGCGGCTTCTGGGAGCATTTGGAAGATGGCATCAATTCGGTTACCCAGATGACCATCAAAACCGTTACCTGGACAGTCGAGAAGGCGAATCTTCACCTGCTCGGCGGCATGGATCTGATCAAGGACCTGATTAAGCACGATAACACCGACGACCAGATCAAGGCGATCAACGTGGAGCTTGATCGGCAGCATGATGCCATCAATGGCTTGATAGAAGCGGCCACCGAGCGTGCCCTGCAAAAAGCCGAGCAGTCGCTTACCTCGTTCGGCAAGCAAATCAAGGTGGTAAAGACGCAGGTGGAGTTGGTCAAGGAGGCGGTCGCACTCTTCCATAAACACATTCAGACATTCTCCACACCGGCGAGCGGCGCGGGTGGGCCAAGCAAAGAGGTAAAGGAGGTGCTGGAGGCGTACAACGCCATCGTGGACGCCGCCATGGCGTCGAAGGTGGCCTGCAACGCCCTCGATACGAAGACGCTCGGCCCGACGGCCTACAAGGTTTTCGCCGATCAAATGATCCCGCTTGGCAAGCCTGTCACGGACGACGCGGAGATCGACGGCAGGATGGCCAATGGCAGCCTGTTCTTCAAAGGCAACATGGCGGTTGAGTATGATCAACCGGCCGCCGTCGTCGAGGCGCTTGCCTCGGGATTGGAGGATGTCCGGCTGGTTTACGCGAACGCCGACAAATTGGAGTCGTTGTACGGATCCTGGTCGAAGGCGATCATGGACGGCCGGTGATACATCTGCCGACGGCGGCCGCGGACCTCAGGATCGCGGAGAGGCGCGTCGATCAATTGCGGTGTCATATACCCAATGCTCGCCGGAATCTGTGCCCGGCCGCACGTCCGCAAGCAAGGATCACCACAGAGACACGGAGGCACGGAGCAGAGAAGCCAAGTGATCAGCTTGATATTCTTCTCTGTGTCTCCGTGCCTCTTGGTGATTTCCATTGCGAATAGTTATCAAAGACACGGATTTCCCCGGGCGAATGGTATACCAGTGGCCGTAATGATCGACTTTTCGGGTACTGCCTCCCGGCATGCCGCTCCGGCCGGTATCCACGCCTTGCCTTCGTTGCAGCAAAGAAAGTCGTAGATACCGGCATTCGCCGGCATGACGGAGGGTAGCGGCCCGTGCGTCAATGTTATCATTTCGTATCGGGATCGTCCGCGTGGATGTAGAACGCCATTCCGTCATGGCCCTGCAGGCTGGCCCCTGATATCACCACGTCGGCAAACTCGGACATGTCGTCGACCGAGGTGTCGCCGGTCGGCGAATAGCCCGGTTGGGTGTGCCATGTCACCGTCCAGGTCGGCGGCTTGGCAGTCCCCTTGGGCGGGTGTTCCGCCGATACAGCCTCGTAGACAAGCTTCTGGTTGGAGGCCTCCTTGGCCCAGGTCGCGAAGGCGAGTTTGGCGCCTGGCGCGAGCTCTTTCGGCGGCGCCGGATCGAACCGCGCGGCCGATGCCTGCGATGCGGTCAGGCGGAAGGTGAACCTGGTTTCGTTGCTGATCGAGAGGTTGGTCTTGAACTCCCGCGGCTGGGCCGACCAATCTCCGGACAGCTGGAAGGTCACCTCGTCCTGGCCGATCCAGGCATCCCCCACGAGCCCCGGCATCACGGACGTGAAGTCGCTCCAGGCCATGGGCAGCTCCCCGGGGGTCGCCCGCCAGCGCACCACCCAGTCCGGCGCATCCGCGTCCTTCGGGGCGCTGCCATCAGTCGTCAGCATGGCATACCACAGGTCGGCATCGGTCTCGGCCTTGGTAACGGTCGTGAGCGCGAAACTGTCGCCGGGCTTGATCTCGTTGGGCGGCAGCGGGTCCCATTGCGCCTTCGTGCGGTCCGCGGCCACCAGACGCAGCAGCATGTTGGATTTGTTGATGAGTGTGACCCGGGTGTTTTGCACCGGCACCGGTGCCTGCGGCTGCACCGGCGCCGGCGCCGGCGTGGTGGCCGCGGGCGCCGGTGCCGTGGCGGGGGTCGTGCCGGCCAGCACGTAAGCGACGCCGGACTTGCCGGCGCTCGCCGCCGAGAGCCATCCTTTCATTTCCGGATCAAGGGTGGCGTCCGCCAGCGGTTGCTGCCCCGCTTGCTGCGTCCAGCTCAAGGTCCACGACAGCAGTTGTTCCGGCTTGTCTATGACCCCGTCCTTGGGTTCGACCCGGTAGACCAGGGTGCCGCCTTTGGGTCCCGTGCCCACCGCCGCAAGAGCGACTTTCGCCCCCGGCGCGATTTCGCCCGGTGGCACCGGATCGAACCGCCCGCCATCGCTGTTGGTCGAGACGAGGTGCATTATCTGGTCGGTGTCGTTGCTGATACTGATGCCGACCCGCTGCGCCGGTGCGGCGGCGGGCAGTTTGCCCGATAGCTTGAACGTGGCCTTGCCGATCCCGTCGCTGTGCGCCTCGGCGGTCAGCCCGGGCGTGCCAGGATCGTTGGGTTGCGCAACGAGCTTGTCCGCGGGATCGACAAGCCATTGGACCTCCCAGGTTGGCGCATCGCCCGGCGCCTTCGTCACGCCTGTCGGCACCACGGCGTACACCAGGGCAGAGCTGGTCATGTACGGGACCTCGACGACAAGCTGCGCGGTCTGACCGGGGGCGATCGCGACGGGGATCAGCGACTGAGTGCTGACCTGGGACAGGACCTCTTGCGCCAATAACAGTGTCCCGTCGGTCGCATTCTGGATGGTGATCTCGACATCGTGCGGAGCCCGGGTCGCCGGCTGCGCCACTGCGCTGGCACCTGTCGACAGCGTGAACACGACCGGGACATGCACGTCACCTTGGCCGATCTGTTCCAGCGACTTGAAGCCTGAGTTCGCCGGGGTGATCGTTGCGTCTACGGTGTTTTTCTCGCCCAGCGGGTTGTTCCACGCGACGCGCCAGGTCGCCGCGACGTCACCCTTGCGGTCGGCGGGGCCGATGGTCCACTCGACGTATCCCTTGCTGCCCTGCTGGCCACTTTTCGGGTTCGGCGTCTGCGTCGAGACGAAGCTGGTTGAGCTGCCAGGCTCAAGGGTGGGCGCGGGAAAACTCTCGAAATCGCCGATGTCATGACCCTGGCGCGCGAGCTTCAGCACCGATTTCGTATCGTTGGTGACGGTGATCCAGCAGCTGGGCGTGGTGTCCTGCGCAGAAGCCGCGGTAGGGGCGGGGGCAGGAGCGGGGCCAGGTGTCGGCGATGATGGTTTGGCGCTGGGCTCTGCATCCGCGAGAAGACTTGTGGCCGGCGCTGAATACGGGGCGCCATTCGGCGTGACATCCGTCATGCCGCTGTTCGCTGCCGGCGGGTAATTTGCAGGATCTATGCCGAATGTCGATGCGATCCAAGCATCTTGTTCAAGCGTCGGTGGCGGCATTGGAACACTCTCCTCCGACGCGATGGTGTCGCGCCGAACAGCCGACGTGGTCTATCCCGAAACAGCGTACCGGGGGCGCGGTCATTCCGGCGATCGCTCGCGACAGTGCCGTCAAGGTGGCTGACAGCTTTGGTGCGACAGTCAAACGTCAGTGTATCGCCTTCGACAGAGCGGTGAGCGTCGCCGTCAGGGTCTTTTCGATCGCGATCGGCACGAATGGGTTGGCATCCAGCTTGGTGATGAGCGGTTCGTTGGCCACGTAGGATTCGTAGCGCTGGATGATTTTCTGCGCCTCCTGCACGAGCTGCGCGTGTTGCCCGGGATCGAGCGCCTTGTTCACTTCGTCCAGCTTCTGGTCGAGGCTGTGGTCGAGCGCGTTCAGCATGGCCTCAACGCGCGTCTGGAATGCCTTCTCCAGCTCTCCGACGGCACCATGACCCTGGTAAGCCGAGGCTAACGCGTCGTGCAGCTTGGCGATTTCGCTCTCGAGCTTCGCGCGCGTGGCGATCCAGGCGGTGCGCGACTTCGAATAGAGCATCGCTCTGCCGGCCGCAGGCGGAGCAGCGAGGCTGGCCGCGCCACGGTTCTCGGTCGGACCGATCCCGAGTACCCGGCTAACCCAATTGGTCTGCTCGGGCGTTTGGTTAGCTGAAATCGCGTCACCTCCTGACCATGCGTGGTCACGCTCAATGTGCAAGACATTTCGGCCTCACGCGAAGGCGCTGCCTTCCGCGATGGGTCCTTGATGCCTCCATTACATTACCATAGCCAATGGTTATCGGATAAATCGATATGATCACGCTAAGTTCAGATTATGTCCCACGGACCGGTCTGAACGGACATCGTTTGCATGTCGGGAGCGTAGGGCCACCAGCTCCTGCCTGCCACGCGCAATGGTTGAAAGCACCCCGCCAACATGATGTGCACTTTCGAGAGACGATGGTTCTTCGCTGTTTGGTGTGGGTAGCACGCCAGGTCGCCCGACCTGCCGAACGGCACTCAGCCGAACCAAGAAACCTGGACGGGGACCACCCTGCGATCCGCTGAACGAGCGCGCCAGCATGGATGGGGCAATACGCGGTCGGCCACAGCTACCCACGCGAAACAGCGAGGACCCGCAACGATCAACCTCGGGCTGAGCGACGGAGATGGGCGCACAGCACTCGGCACGGTGCGGCGCTGTACGTCCGGTTCCGAGATCGCCTGACCGGCGGTCTGGCGGTCGAGGTGGGTCGGTAACCGACGTTGGAGCCGAGGCACGGAGGGCACAAGGTGAGTAAATTTAACTAGGATATTACTCCTGTTCGTGCTACACTGAGCGGTTCGACCCACAACGGAGACCGCGCCTGTGTCCGCATTTGATCCGACCCAGGCCCTACGGCCGGGCAAGCCGCCCGACGCCGTCGCATTCCGGACACTGCGCAGCATGGTCCTTACGATGCCCTGATCCGTGTGCATCTGTGGTTGAAAATCCTGGCTTGCGGGATGGTGGGGCGTGGGCGGAGCGCGAGGATCTGGTGCGGAGCCTGCCATCGGGGACGCGGAATGTGTTTTTTGCGCAAGGACCCTCGGGTCACGCGCCCGAGTGCGTGCCCTGTGGAACGGGAAGCGGCCGGGCGGGATGGTCGAGACTGGTCGGCGCGGCTGGCGGTTTGCAGCGGGTGTGGAATCCGATTTTCGCGCAACAACCCTACGGAGCGCGGAGCGGACCGGCTGGGCCGGTTTCGTCCGGGCCGGACGGCGCGGCTGGCGGTTGCAGCGGGGTGTGGAATGCGAGTTTCGCGCAACGACCCTACGGAGCGGGGAGCGGATCGGCTGGGCCGGTTTGGTCAGGGTCCGAGCCAGCCGGCGCGACTGGCGGCGGCGGGGTGTGGAATGCGAGTTTCGCGCAACAACCCTGCGGAGCGGAGAGTGGACCGGCTGTCGGGCCGGTCCGGACCCACGCCTGGCGCCGCGCTAGGCGGGGGGCACCGGGCGCGGCTTGCCGGCTGCGTCCACTGCCACCATGACGAACTCGGCGGCGGTCACCTTGTGCCGCTCGCCCAGGCCGCGTGGCAGCGCCCAGGCTTCAACCGCGAGCGACATCGAGGTGCGGCCGACGCGGATCACCTCGGTGTAGACGCACACCACATCACCGACCTTCACCGGCAGCAGGAAGCTCAGGTGCGAGACCGCGGCGGTGGCGGTGCGCCCTCTCGCGCGCGCAGCGGCCGCGGTGCCCGCCGCCAGGTCCATCAGCGACATGATCCAGCCGCCGAAGATGTCGCCGTTGGCGTTGGTGTCGGCGGGCATCGCCACCATGCGCAGCGACAGCTCGCCCCTTGGTGGGACGTTGGGCGGTTGGGCGTCGGTCGATTGGGCTTCGGTCGGTTGAGCATGGGTCGGTTGGACAGGGGCCGGTTGGACATGGGCCGGTTGTGCCTCGGTCGGTTGAGTGCCCGTCGTCTCGGTGTCCGTGGTCGCCATGGCCTGTCCTTCCGCCCGGGTTTAGGATGGCGCCATGCTGCGACGAACGTCGGCGGAGCGCGAGCGATGAATGTGCCAGTTTTGGATAAGCCCTCGCCGATCACCGAGCAGGTGCTGCTGCGCCGGGACGCCGACGGCGTCGCCTGGCTGACGCTGGACCGGCCGGCGGCGCGCAACGCGCTGTCGATGGCGCTGATGGAGGCACTCGACGCGGAGCTGGCGCGGATCGAGAGCGATCCCCGCGTCAAGGTGGTCGTGATCGGCGGCGCCGGCCCGGCGTTCTGTGCCGGCCACGACCTGCGCGAGCTGCGCGCCAACCCGACGCGCGCGGCCTATGAGGCGACGTTCGCGCTGTGCTCGCGGCTGATGCTGCGCGTGGTGCGGCTGCCGAAGCCGGTGATCGCGCGGGTGCACGGCGTGGCGACCGCGGCGGGTTGCCAGTTGGTTGCGAGCTGCGACCTGGCGGTGGCGGCGGACACCGCGCGCTTCGCCACCCCTGGGGTGAATATCGGGCTGTTCTGCTCCACGCCGATGGTGGCGCTGTCGCGCGCAGTGGGGCGCAAGGCGGCGATGGAGATGCTGCTGACCGGCGATCTGGTCGATGCGGCGCGGGCGCGCGAGATCGGGCTGGTGAACCGGGTGGTGCCGGAGGGGGAGCTGGATGCCGCGGTCCGCGCGCTGGCGGGGCAGATCGCGGCGAAAAGTCCGCTGACCGTGGCGATCGGCAAGGCGGCTTTCTATCGCCAGGCGGAGATGGAACTGGAGGCGGCTTATGCCTATGCGGCCGAGGTGATGACCGCGAACATGCTGGCGCGCGATGCGGAGCAGGGGATCGATGCGTTCCTGGCCAGGCGTCCGCCGGTCTGGACGGGGACTTGATGTTGGCCGGTCGGGGTCCTTCATTCCGGGTACCAGCGTGCGTTGGCGGTGCGTGGTCCTTCCGGGGGGCACTGCGGGCACTCGTGGCGCGGGCGAAGTGGCCGTTGACGCCAACGCGTGCTCGGGGGATTTCGGATTTGGCTGCGGTGACTGGCTTGGAGTGTTCGACCTGATGTGCGCCGGTAGATGAAAGATCCGTACGAGATATTGGGCGTGCAGAAGAGCGACAGCGCGAACGCGATCCGTTCGGCCTACCGCAAGCTCGCCAAGACGCACCATCCGGATCTGAATCCCGGCAAGCCGGAGGAGGCGGAGCGGTTCAAGGAGATCAGCACCGCCTATGAACTGCTGTCGGACAAGGACAAGCGCGGCCGCTATGATCGCGGCGAGATCGACGCGTCGGGCAACGAGGTGCCGCCGCAGCGGCCGTTCTATCGCGAATATGCCGATGCCGCGGGACAGTCTCGTTACCGCGGCCAGACCGGGTTCGACCCGGAGAACCTGGAGGATATCCTGGCCCAGGCATTCGGCGCCCGCGGCGCCGGCGGGCGTGCGGGTCAGCACTTCACCGCTCGTGGCAGCGACGCACACTACACGCTGACCGTCGGCTTCCTGGACGCCGCCAACGGCACCAGCCGGCGCATCACCCTGCCGGAAGGCAAGACGCTGGACGTGCGCATTCCCGCCGGCACGCGCGATGGCCATGTGCTGCGGCTGAAGGGCCAGGGCATGCCGGGGTTCGGCGGCGGTGCGGCCGGCGACGCGCTGGTGGAGATCGTCGTCGCGCCGCACCCGCTGTTCCGCCGCGAGGGCGACGACATCATCATCGAGCTGCCGGTGACCATCCAGGAGGCGGTGGTCGGCGCCTCGCTGGAAGTGCCGACGATCAAGGGCAAGGTGCGGCTGACCATTCCGCCCAACTCCGGCACCGGCACGCGGCTGCGGCTGCGCGGGCGCGGCATCCACGACGGCCACCAGTTCGTGCAATTGCATGTTGTGCTGCCGCCGGTTGAAGAGCCGGAGCTGGCCGAGTTCCTGAAGACCTGGACGCCGCGGCACAAGGTCAATCCGCGCGAGGGGCTGGAGGAGGGCTGATGCGGATCACCTCGGTCGTCGCGTTGTTTGCCGATCTGCCGGAAGCCGAGCTGGTGAGCTGGGTCACCCGCGGCTGGGTGCGGCCGGATCAGGGCGGGTCGGACCAGGGCGGCTTGGACCGGGACGGGCCGGACCAGGACGTCGCGGAGTGGGAGTTCCACGAGATCGACGTGGCGCGCGTGCGGCTGATCCATGACCTGCACCGCGCCATGGAGATCGGCGAGGAAACCATGCCGGTGGTGCTGTCGCTGCTGGATCAGGTCTATGAACTGCGCGGCACGCTGCGCGATCTGCTGCACGCGCTGGAGACGCAGCCGGCCGAGGTGCGGACGACGGTGCTTGCGGCGCTGCGGCGTGAGTAGGACGCGGATTGCGGGGCGGAAGAGCCTTGCCCGCGGACCCTTGATCCTGGGCGGCAGCGCATTCCGCCAACGCGGCAAACCGGCGCGGCAGTACCGTGACGTCGTGCGAGGTATCCACTAGGAGTGGGAGTGGCGGCAGGCGCTGCCCCCCGGATCAAGGGTCTGGGGGCAAGGCTTTTCCGCCCTGCGTTTTTTCGCCGTGCGCGGGACGCAACGGCCAAACTTGCGGCGTGTTGGCACGCCGCCCTGGATGAGGATGACCCCATGTTGCAGCCGCCCCCCGCCCGCCCCGGCATGCGCGAGGACGAGGTCGATACCCCCGCGTTGCTGATCGATCTGGATGCGTTCGAATACAACCTCGACCACATGGCGGCGCTGCTGGCACCGACCGGTGCGAAGTTGCGGGCGCACGCCAAGACGCACAAATCGACGGTGATCGCGCATCTGCAGATCGCCCGCGGCGCGGTCGGGCAGTGCGTGCAGAAGGTGGCGGAGGCCGAGGCGCTGGCCTGGGGCGGCGTGGCGGACATCCTGGTGAGCAACGAGATCGTCGGCGCCGGCAAGCTGGCGCGCCTGGCGGCACTGGCGCGCATCGCCAAGGTCGCGGTGTGCGCCGATGACGCGGCGCAGGTGGCGGCGATCGAGACGGCCGCGGCGGACGCCGGCGTGCGCCTGCCGGTGCTGGTGGAGATCGATGTCGGCGCCGGGCGTTGCGGCGTCGCACCGGGGCCGGATGCGGTGGCGCTGGCGCAGCGGATCGCCGCGTCCCGCCATCTGATTTTCGGCGGGCTGCAGGCGTATCACGGCAGCGCCCAGCACAAGCGAACGGTGGCGGAACGACGGAGTGCGATCGGCGGCGCGGTCGAGGCGTCGCGCCGCACGGTGGAGCAGTTGCGCCAGCAGGGGCTGGACTGCCCGATCGTCGGCGGTGCCGGGACCGGAACGTTCGAGATTGAATCGGTGTCTGGGGTGTACACGGAGATGCAGGCGGGCAGCTACGTGTTCATGGATGCGGACTATGCGCGCAACCTGGACGGTGCCGGCGCGCCGATCGGTACCTTCCGCCATTCGCTGTTCGTGCTGGCGACGGTGATGAGCGTGCCGCAGAAGAGTGTCGCGGTGGTGGATGCCGGGCACAAGGCGGTTTCAGTGGACTCGGGGATGCCGGTGATCTGGCAGCGGCCGGACATTCGTTACGTGGGCGCCTCGGACGAGCACGGCAAGCTGGAGGTTGGGTCGGAGACGACCGCGCCGAAGCTGGGGGAGAAGCTGCGGTTGGTGCCGGGGCATTGCGATCCGACGGTGGATCGTTACGATTGGTATGTCGGTGTACGCGGCGGACGGGTGGAATGCCTGTGGCCGGTGTCGGCGCGCGGGGGGATGCACTGAGTGCGGGCAGACCCCCCACCCGTCCCGCCACGCCGTTTGGGGCGAATTGCCAGGGCGTGGCGGGCAGCATTCAAGAATCACGCGCCAAAACCATGGTGTCGAAAAGATTGGGCGTTTTTGTTGCGGAATTCCGGCGTGGAATGACGTCCGTGATCTACCTGGACCGACCTGCCGGGATGGCGAGAGCGAAACAGCGTAGCTTGTCTATATGTCGATCAGGGTGTTGCTGATCTTGCCGCCCGGCCCTGGCGTGCGGCGTAGCCTCCCGAGTATTTCGAGGTAGCGGCATATCTGGTTCACCTTTCTAGGCTCGACGCCCACCCGGCGCGCGAGCTCGTCGTCATCCAACCCCGGCGAGCGGCGCAGGGCTTCAATCACCCGCTCGGTGTCCGTCGGCATCAGGGAACCTCCTGAGCGGCGCGCCAAGGGAGAAAGCCAGCCGGAAGGGTCCGGTAGCGGGCGCCGAAGAAGCCCACGAACCGCACGATCTTGTGGACCGGCAGACAGGCATCGGGGTGGCCCGCCGCAATGGCCGCGCGCGGCATGAAGGGCTTCGCGGCATCCTCTGGATGCACAACGAGAGCCGTGCCGCCATATACCTTGATTGCCCGCAATCCAGTGGCCCCGTCACTGTCCCCGCCACTCGGAACAATACCGATGACCTGCTGCCTACAGGCGTCGGCGGCGGAGACGACCGCGGGGCCAGCGTCCCACCGATGTTGGCTGTAGGCTTGTTCAGAGGGTGTTGTCGGTAATGTAGATTACCGACTCGGTGGACTCGCTTTCCACCCGTATGTTTTGGGAAGGTGAAATGCGACGCGTGCCCGGACCAACTGATAACATTCACAAGAAGCCGCCACGAGGCCCGGCCGGTCAAGTATCTTGACCTGCCCTCGGCCGTGCGCAATCAAACCGGCGCGTTCCAATTCCCAGGTAGCATTGGTGATGGTCGGCCGCTGAACACCCAGCATTTCGGCGAGCAGGTTCTGCGTGATCTGCAGGGTGTCATCGTCACCGCGGTCAAGCATCATGAGCAGCCAACGCGCCAGTCGCTGCCTGAGGCTGTGCGCACCGTTGCACGCGACCGATACCATGACCTGCTCGAGAAAGGCTTGGACGTAAGCGTACATGAGGCGTCGGAATGACGGCATCGACCCTATGGCCCGGTTGAACGCCACGCGCGACATCTTTGCTGCACCCCCCGGGATCTGGACGAGAAATCGGGCGGAGGAGCTCTTGGCGCCGAGGAGGGCTTGCACAGCCGTGCAACCCTCCCGACCGATCGTTGCCATCTCAATGATACTGCCGTCGGCATAGACCGCAACCGCCGAGACGACGCCGCTATCGGGGAAGAATACATGGTCGAGCAAACTATCGGCGTCCATCAGGACCTGCGCGCGTTCGCAGCGTATGTGCTCAAGCTCCGGCAAAAGCTGCTTGAGATTGGAGGATGGCAGGGCGAGTAAGAGCCGATTGCGGGGCCAATATGATAGAGCATTCATATGCTTTAAGTGGCGCCCGGTGATCTGGCCGCAAGAGGCACTGATACCCGCAACCCGCACCGAAGCAGCGGCGGCAGGCTCGGAATTTACGCAGATCACCGAAGGCATCGTCCAGTGGTCGACCGTGCGAACCTTCACCTCGGGTTGATTTGCAAACGTCCGCTCGAACCGTGCCCACATGGCTCGCTCCAGGATGATGGTAGCCACGCCAGTGTGAACATCGACCGGGTGAACCACACTGTGGCGCGGTTTCGATGCATAATTCCGGGAAGAATCACCAGCATCAAATACGACTGCGAGGGTATCGAGGGACGGTCAGAGCGTCGTTGTCCCGTACGCGGTTCTATACTTGGGAGTATGACGATGAAGAGCGTGGTTATCTTGTGAAAGGCGCCGCAGTCATTTGAGATGGCATCACAATATATCTAAGTATAAATATGGGATATGTTATCAAGTGCGGGGCTCCGACAGGTGCGGTACTGCGTCCTACGTCTGTAATACCAGCCGCCGAAAGTCCCGACTTTTCGGTGCTGCCCCCGTCATGTCGGTACAGACCGGTATCCACGACTTGCCTTCGTTGCAGCAAAGACAGTCGTGGATGCCGGCCTTCGCCGGCATGACGGGGGCACCGACGGTGGTCACGCAGAAATCTGACGAGGCTGACCCTCACCGAAAGAGAAACGATTCAAAATCGTGCATCGTGCCGTCACGTAGTTTTTGTGGCTATTACGGTACGATATTTTCACACTGTCGCGGTCGGTAGGCGACATTCCATCCTAACCCCTCGTGTGAAACGCATTCATTTCTAATTCGTGTTCTTCGTGTCTTCGTGGTGAATGCTGCTCTCTTTCGGACTGCTCGGCACTGGGAGCCTTCGGCATCGAGCAGCCGACGTGGTGCTCAACGATGGAGCGGGGGGTCACGTACTAGCCCCTCCCCCCAACCCCCTCGCTCAAGGAGAGAGAGGGAGAATTTTCAGGCCACCGCAGCCGCCACCGACGCAAGCCCATACACACCCCGCGCCCCCGCCAGCGGCGCGAGCCGGCTGGTAATCCCCAGCACCGTCTCCGCCCCGCCGAGATACAGCAGTCCATCCGGTGCCATCAGCGAGGCGATCGCCTCCAGCACCCGCGCCTTGGTTGGCTGGTCGAAGTAGATCAGCACATTGCGGCAGAACACCAGGTCGAACCGCCCGAGCGGGCGCAGGTCGGCCAGCAGGTTCCACTCGCGGAAATCCACCATGCGCCGGATCGCCTCGGCCACCCGCCATCCGGTGCCCTCCTTGCGGAAATGCTTGACCAGCATCTGCATCGGCAGCCCGCGCTGCACCTCGAATTGCGAGTAGATCCCCTCGCGCGCACGCGCAAGCTGGTCGCGCGCGATGTCGGTGCCGATGATCTCGACCCGCCGATCGCCGAGGCTGGCGCGCATGTCGGTCAGGATCATGGCCAGCGAATAGGCTTCCTGACCTGAAGACGACGCGGCCGACCAGATGCGGATCGGCGCGCCTGGTGGGCGGGCGGCGTGCAAACGTGGCAGTGCCTGCGTGCGGACATGCTCGAACGGCTTGTCGTCGCGGAAGAACAGGCTCTCGTTGGTGGTCATCGCCTCGACCACCTCCTGCGTCAGCGGTTCGGTGCGCGGGACCTTCAACCGTTCGGCCAGCGCGTTCAGGTCGCGCAGGCCGTGCCGCTTGAGGATTGGCGCCAGCCGCGTGTCCAGCAAATAGAGTTTGTCCTGGCCGATCGACAGCCCGGAACGCACCTTCAGCAGGTTGGCGATCGTGTCGAAGGTGCCGTGGGCGAGCGTCGCGCTCATGCGCGCGGCCGCCCGAGCAGGGTGCGCAGCTTCGCGGCGATCTCCGGCAATGGCAGCACGGCGTGGCACAGCCCGGCCTGGGCCACCGCGCCGGGCATGCCCCAGACCACACTGGTTGCCTCATCCTGCGCGATGGCGGTGCCCCCGGCGTCGATCACCTGGCGCGTGCCGGCCAGCCCGTCGTGGCCCATCCCTGTCAGCATTGCCACCAGCACGCGGCCGTCGCACGCGGCGGCGGCGCTGCGCAGCATCGGATCGACCGAGGGGCGGCAGAAATTCTCCGGTGCGTCTTCGGTAAGCCGCGCCTGCAGGCCATTGGCGGCGCGCTCGACCAGCAGATGGCGATCGCCCGGGGCAAGGTAGATGCGCCCTGGCAGCAGCACCTCGCCATGCTGCGCCTCGGCGCAGGGCAGGCCGCGCAGCTTGCTGATGTGCTCGGCCAGAATAGGCGTGAATGTGCGCGGCATGTGCTGGGTCAACACCACAGGTACCGACAACGTGTCGCCGAGGCCCTGCACCAGGGTGAACAGCGCCTGCGGGCCACCAGTCGAACTGCCGATGGCCAACAGCCGTGCCGGCAGCGGCGCGGCCGCTTGCAGGCGCAATGCGGTGGGCGGGTTGCGTCCCGCCGCCGACGCCGTCATGGCGCGTCCCGAAGTCGCAGCGCCGGCACGCGCCGCATTCGCCAAGCCGGGACGATCCGCATTCGCCGCGCCCGCACGATCCGCGTTCGCCGCGCCGGCCCGATCCGCATTTGCCGCGCCGGCCCGATCCATATTTGCCGCGACGGCGCGTCGACGCAGGCGCGCGAGGCCCTTCACCTTCTCAATCAGCTCGCGCCGGAACGTTTCGTCACCGGCCAGCCCGATTGAGGTCGGCTTCGGCACATAGTCGGCCGCGCCCAGCCGCAGTGCGCGCATCGCGACGTCGGCGCCGCGCGTGGTCAGGGTTGAGGCCATGATCACGCGCAGGTCGGGATCGGCCCGCAGCAGCAACGGCAGTGCGGTGAGGCCATCGAGCACCGGCATCTCGACGTCGAGCACCAGCACGTCGACCGGCGTGCGGGCCAGTTCGTCGATCGCCGCGCGGCCATTCGCCGCGCGTGCCACCACGCGGATCGCCGGGTCGGTTTCCAGCATGCGCACGATCGCGCCGCGAATGGCGACCGAATTGTCGCACACCATGACGCGCACCTGCGCCTGCGCCGACGACGCGGGGGCGTCATGTGGCGAGTGGGCGGCGAGATTCACAGCAGGCCGACCTGGGCGAACTTGCCGATCAGAATCTCCTCGTCAAACGGTTTCATGATGAATTCCTGGGCGCCGTACTCGATTGCCTGCTCGATGAACGACATTTCGGTCTCGGTCGTGCAGAACACGACGGATGGGCGGTCCGGCCCATATTTGGCGCGCAGTGCCTTGAGGAATTCGATGCCGTTCATCACCGGCATGTTCCAGTCGAGCAGCACGCAGTCGGGCAGCGCCTGACCGCAGAGCTCCAGGGCTTTCTGGCCGTCCTCGGCCTCGCGCACCGCGAAACCGTGGCCCTCCAGGATGCGCCGGGCGACCTTGCGCACCACACGGCTGTCATCGACCACCAGGCAGGAATGCGTCATCGGCGTTCAGCCTGGCTCGCCAAGCGCGAGCAGCTTGGCGACGTCCAGCACCACCAGCAGCCGCCCCTCCAACCGGTAGATGCCGGTTGCGAAACGTGCCCAGGACGCCGAGAGGGTCGGCGGATTGCGCTCGAACGCGCTGGCTGTCACGCGCATTACCTCGGACACCTGATCGACCAGTAGCGCGTAGAGTTCGCCGCCCTGCTCGGCCACCACCGCCATGCGGCGGGTGCCTTGCGGCGCCGGCGGCAGACCGAGGCGCCGGCGCAGGTCGATCGCGGTGACGATGCGGCCGCGCAGATTGAGACTGCCGGCGACTTCCTCGGGAGCCAGCGGGATGCGGGTGATCGCCTGTTCGCCGAGGATGTCGCGCACCCCCAGCACCGGCACACCGCAAAGCTGGTCGGCGACCGTCAGGGTGACGAATTGGCGGTCCTCGTCGTCGAGCGCCACATCGGCATGATCAAGAACGTCCGTGGTCATCTTGCGGGCTCCGGCTCAAAGTGGGTGGTCCAGTTTGGGGGCTGGCCTAGTTGGGGTGGTGCGGCAGCTTGGGTAGTTGAGGTAGCGAGTGCGATCGTCAGGCGGGCGGTGGCCGGGTCGTGGGGCGCGTGCCCGGCTTTGATCGTCGTCAGGCTTTGGTCGTCGTCAGGCCGTTATCGGTTCGGCGAGGCATTGCGCCAGGCTTTCGAGCAGCGCGTCGCGCTCGAACTTGGCGACGTAGTCGGTGAATCCGGCTTCGCGCCCGGCCTCGACATCGACCGGCTCGGACCGTCCCGACAGCGCAATCATCGGCAATCCGGCCCATGCGCCGCCGGCCCGTACCGCGCGGGCGAATTCACGCCCGTCCATCTCCGGCATCTCGATGTCGGATACGATGACCTCGAACATCGCGCCCGCCTCGCGCAGTCGCAGCGCCTCGGCCGCGGACCCTATGGCCGTGACCTGATAGCCGGCCGCGACCAGGGTGGGCACAAGAAGCTGGCGGAAGAAGTCGCTGTCCTCGACTGCCAGCACGCGTGGCTTGTGGCCGCGGTTGCCGTGCGCGGAGCCGCGGAACCAGTCCTGCGACGCCTGGGTGAGCCAATAGCCGGTGTCGATCAGATCGGTGGATTTGCCGGCGATCACTGCGGTGCCGAGAACGCCTGGGCGCGTGCCCAACAGCTCGATCTGCAGCCGTTCCTCCACCACGTCGATGATCTCATCGACCATCAGGCCCATGGAGCGTTCGCGATCGGCGAACACCAGCACGGGCTGGTGTGTCCGGTCCGGGTCGGACGGCTCGCCGAGCGACACCAGCGGCATCAGCTTGCCGCGATACTGGGTCACCGGCTGGCCGCACGAGCTTTCGATTTTCTCGCGCGGGATGTCCTCGAGCCGCGCGATCAGGCCGAGTGGGACGGCCATCAGCGAGTTGCCGGCGGCTCGGAACAGCAGCATCGCCGTCTTTTCGCCGGAGCGGGTCGCCTCGGACCCGATGCCGGAGCTTGCGGCGCCGGCGGTGCGTGCCTTGCTCTCGCCGCTCGCGCCGATGCCGGTGGCCCGCGCGATCCCGTTGGTGTCGAGGATCATGATCACCGAGCCATCGCCCAGGATGGTGTTGCCGCTGAACATGGTGATGTGGCGCAGGATCGGTGCGACCGGCTTGACCACGATCTCTTCGGTGTCGAACACGCGATCGACGATGATGCCCAGCATGCTGGCACCGACCTGGGCCACGACGACGTGCGCCGCTTCATCCTCGCGCGACTTCTCGCCAAGCCGCAGCAGGTCGTTCAGATTGATCAGCGGCAGCAGACGGTCGCGCAGCCGCAGTACCGGTGTGTCGTTGATCCGTTCGATCACCGTTTCGGCGACGCCGTCCTGCCGCGCCGCGTCGCGCTTGCGGTCCACGCTGGTTTCCGCCGCGCCGTCGGCTCGCGCGTCCGCTGCGGTGTCGCCTGCGCCGCCACGCTTTGCCCGCACCAGTTCGACCACGCTGATCTGCGGGATGGCGAAGCGTTCGCCGCCGGATTCGACGATCAGTGCCGAAACGATAGCAAGCGTCAGCGGGATCTTGATGGTGAACGTGCTGCCCTGGCCCGGCACGCTCTTCAGGTCAACCGAGCCGCCGATGCGCTCGATATTCGTCTTCACCACGTCCATCCCGACCCCGCGGCCGGACACCGCGGTGACTGTCGCGGCGGTGGAGAAGCCGGCGCGGAAGATGAAGCGATGCAGCTGCGCGTCGGTCATCGTGGCCAGTTCGGCCTCGGTGGCCAGGCCGTTCGCCAGCGCCTTGGCCTTGATCCGCTCGACCGCCAGGCCGCGGCCGTCGTCGGCGATCTCGATGATGATGTGGCCGCCCTCGTGGTAGGCGTTCAAGGTGATATGGCCGATCTCCGGCTTGCCGGCGGCGCGGCGCTCGGCTGGCGTCTCCAGCCCATGGTCGCCGGAGTTGCGCACCATGTGGGTCAGCGGATCCTTGATCAGCTCCAGCACCTGGCGGTCCAGCTCGGTCTCGGCGCCGTGCATGACCAACTCGATCTTCTTGCCCATGTCGCGGGCCAGATCGCGGACGATGCGCGGCAGCTTGTTCCACGCATTGCCGATCGGCTGCATGCGCGTCTTCATCACGCCTTCCTGCAGGTCCGACGTGATGTGTGACAGCCGCTGCAACGGCACCGCGAAGGTGCTGCTTTCCTGTGTGCGGGCGAGCTGCAGAAGCTGATTGCGGGTCAGCACCAGTTCGCTGACCAGGGTCATCAGGTCCTCGAGCACGTCGACGGTCACCCGGATGGTCTGCTGTGCCGGCACCGCCTCGGCGGGGGCGCCGGTCGGCGCGCCCATGGGGTTTCCGGCTTGCGTGCCGGCGGCCGCCGGCTCGGCTGGCGCCGGTGCGGCGAGCGCTTCCTCGGACGGCTCTTCCGGAGGCTCGATCGGCCGTGCCTCGGCGCGAATTGGCTCGGGCGCGGGCGCTGTGGTCACAGGCGCCGATGCCTGAGGGGGCGCCTGAGGGGGTGCCAGGGGAGGCAGGGGTGCCGGCGCCGTCGCCATCCCGGAGGCGGCGCGGTCCAACGCCGCGATCAACTCGGAATCGTCACCGGATGGCTCGGCTTCGGTCGCGGCCAGTCCGGCGAGGATCAGCTTGATGCGGTCGAGCGCGGTCAGCACATGGCTGACCACGTCCGGGGTGACGACCAGCACGCCGTCGCGCACCTTGCCCAGCACGTTTTCGGCCGCGTGCGCCACGCGCTCCAGCCGCGGCAATCCGAGGAAGCCGCAGGTGCCTTTGATGGTATGCACCAGTCGGAAGATCAGCGAGAGCGTGCCGGCGTCATCCGGCGTTCGTTCGAGGCGCACCAGCGCGACATCGAGTTCGGTCAGGTTCTCGGTCGTCTCGGTAAGGAAGTCGGCGAGCAGGTCGTCCATACTAAAGTCCCACCAGTCGGAAGATCCGGGCAGAACGCGATCCTGGCGCGACGCATGCGAAGAAATGGTAAATGCCCGAGCAGAAAATCCCGGTGTGGCTCGTTGGTGCACGTTGATTGCAACTGGAGTTGCCGCAGCACCCTCACCCCCGTCGCTTCGCGCCTCGACCTCTCCCGCGAAAGGGCGGGAGAGGTGTACGTGGAGTGGTTTTGTCGGATCAGGCGGTGGTCAGACGCAAAGGCGGCGGCAGCGGGGTCGGGCCGGAGGGCAACAGGGACGTGAGGCTCAGGCCATGGTGGCGGGCCAGCAGCGCGGTCAGCGGTGGCAGGACCGTCCGCGGGCTGTCCAGGGCCTGCCGGGCCGCGGCCCCGTCAGTTAACATGCCGATCAGTCCCGCCGGCCAGGCTGCGTTGGGCCCGACCAGCCGGGCGATCACGTCATTTGCCCCACCGTCGAGACGCAGCACGCCGCCCTGCGGCAACGACTCCGCCGCGAGCAGCAACAGGTTCAGCACCAGACGGCCCATCGCTGCCGGGAAGACAGTTGTCTCGGGCAGGCCGGAGAGGTCGAGCACGACGCGGCGCCTCGCCAGCCCCTGCGCCAGGGCGGCCAGGCGCGGCAGGTCCAGCGGTTCCGGCTGGCCGGCCCAGGCGGCGCGCAGCAGCTTCAGGCGCAGGATCAGGGCGTTGGCGGTGTCGGTGGAGATCGACACCGCCTCGGTTGCCCCGACCTCCTCCGCCAGCAGTTCCAGCATGCCGAGAAGGCTGCCGAGCAAGCCGCTCAGGTCGTGGCACATGCGGGCGGTGACCAGCTCGGTCAGCCGTACACCTTCGTCCATCGGCCCGGTCCCCCGTGCTGAACTCTTGGTGTCCGTCCAGGAAGTCTGGCGGGTCGGTCCGGGGGTCTTTTTGCCGCTGGGAGTGTCGGAAGCCTGTCACGATGTCCCCGCATCGTGGCGGCGCTGCCTGCGTCCTGGCGGCAAAAATATCGCATCTCCCTTTGGACCGGCCCTCAACCGCCAGACTTCCTGGGCGGACACTTGGATCGGTCTGTCGGCTGATGGGCCGGAATCTTATGGCCGAGCCGGACCGGTCGTCGAGGACGGCGATACACTGTTCAGCGCCGGAATCCGAGCCGAATCAAGGTTTACCGAACCGTAATTTCAAAAATCCCGTGCGAAGACCAAGATCAGCGTGACCGCTGGTGCGGCCACAATCGGGAAAATCGGAATGCACGCAAAAGTCGGGACCTCCTTGAGCAAGGTCCCAGCCGTCACGCTCGGCTTCTGGATCATCAAGATCGCCGCGACCACGCTGGGCGAGACCGGCGGCGACGCGGTGACGATGACGCTGAACCTGGGCTACTTGATCGGCACCGCGATCTTCGCCACCGTCTTCGTCGCCGCGGTCGCGGCACAGATCGGCGCCAAGCGCTTCCACCCATTCCTGTACTGGTTCGTCATCGTCGCCACGACGACGGCCGGCACCACACTGGCGGACTTCGCGGACCGTTCCCTGGGCATCGGCTATGTCGGGGGAACGTCGATCCTGTTCATCCTGCTGATGGCGACGCTCGGGCTTTGGTATTGGTCGCTGGGCACGGTGTCGGTCAGCACGATCGTGTCGCCCAAGGCCGAGATGTTCTATTGGGCGACGATCATGTTCTCGCAGACCCTGGGCACGGCGCTGGGCGACTTCATGGCCGACACGTCCGGGCTTGGCTACGGCGGCGGGGCGCTGGTGTTCGGCGCCGCGCTGGCGGTGATCGCGGCGCTGTATTTCTTCACCGGCGCGTCGCGAACGCTGCTGTTCTGGGCCGCCTTTATCCTGACCCGACCGCTGGGCGCGACGGTGGGGGATCTGCTCGACAAGCCGGTTTCCAATGGCGGCTTCGCGCTCGGGCGGTTCGAGGCGTCCGGCGTGCTGATGCTGGTCATTATTGCCTGTGTCCTGACTCTGCCGCAGCGCGCCGGTCGGCATCCGGGGACGCCGGAGGCTGCGTAGGCGCTATTCCCGCTCGATTTGCCGCCGGGTGACATGATGCGAGTTGTGCACGAGCCGGGCCAATGGGTGCGCCACCCCGGCCGACCGGATTGGGGGGTGGGGCAGGTGCAGTCCGCGATCGGCGCGCGGGTCACGGTGAACTTTGAACACGCCGGCAAAGTGCTGGTGAACACCGACGTGGTGGCGCTGGTGGCCGCCGATCCTGCGAGGGAGGATCGTCAGTAACACCTGTACAACGATCCCTGCCGATGGGGCATGGTCCAGCGTGCCTCGCGGAGGTTGGGATCGCTTACGGGGGTTTGGCCCTCGTCGCAGTCATCGGCCGGTCGGTGGGCTTTGCTGCTTAAGCCATTCGAAGATAATCGCGGTGGTATCGGTAAAGGTCATTTCGTCAGGTTCGATCTTGGCCTGCCGCAGGATTTCGGGAAGGTCCGTGGTGAAGCGGGCATAGAGCGCCGCGACAGCCACCCCACCGGGCAGTCGCATGCCGCTCGCGCTGCGGAGAAAGTCGCGCACTGCGGCGATGGCCTGCGCCGGCGCGTTGGCGTGTGCCTTGATGTCATGCCCGGACAGATCGGAGATAAAATCGCGATAGCGGGTGCGGTCGGAATCCATCACCAGGCATTGCTTGCGGCGTTGCGCATCGCTGCCGTGGTGCACGGCCCCGAGGAAAAGGCCAAGTACCAACGGCATGTTAAACCGCGGCAGGCCGCCGGCGCTGCTGGTGTCGGTGCGCGAGATGTCGTGGATACCGTAGCGGCACTGCCCGATCAGGTCGGCGATCTTGCCGAAGCGTGCGCGTCCGCCGTCGTCGATTTCCAGGCATTGCGGGCGACATGGCCACACGCCATCACAGCGAAGACGATGGCATCGAACATCGGCTGGTAGGCCGGATCGAACGGGCAGTTGATGAAAACGCTGCTGTCGTAGTCTGGTGCGGCAGCCGCGGTGTCAGCCACGGGTATGGGCGAACCCCGTCGTGGTGCGGCGCACCGCCTCGGTCAGCGCCTTCTGCCGCGCGGCGGTCGGCGATGTGGCCGGCGGCTGCACGTTGACCCGGATTGGTGAGCGGCCGATCTTCACCGACGCAGGCGCTAGCTTCGGCCCGGCCGGCGGGTTCGTTGGCTCGGATTTTCGGAACACACCCATACCCCGAAAGTAGGGCGATGGCGTCGAGGCCGCAAGGGTCGAACCAGTAACCAGCTTCAAGTATAGACCGATCCCTCAGCCATCCCCAATTCTTATGGGTAGCTCCCCTGTCACCGTGGCCGTGGGGCCTGTCCGGAATTTCGTGTGCATGCGATGTCGCTGACGGATCGTTGTGAAAGTATCGATCGACCCGCGATACACCAGACACGCAAAGCACACCCAGCCCTGGAATCAAACAAGAAGCAAGCAGCCAGACCGTCTGCGCAGCAGTGCTAACTCTAAGGATCAATACGACTTCGGCAGGTCCAGCACGCGTTCGGCGAGGTAGGACAGAATAAGCTGCGGACTGACTGGGGCGATGCGGGTGATCAGCACCTCGCGCAGATTGCGTTCGACGAGGTATTCCTGCGCGTGGCCCATGCCGCCGTGCGTATGACCGCGCGTTAGCAGGCGCGGAAGCCTGCCTCGGCGGCCAGGTATTTGGCGGCGTTCGCCTCGGCGCCGCATTCCTGGCCGATCGGGCGGCCGATTGAAAAGGGCGACCTACAACGCAACTCTATCGTGCAGAAGACGGGTCCACCTCCGATTGTGTACGAGACAAGGAGAACAAGGCTTGGGCACTCGGGCGCATACTGTACCCAAATTCTACCTCTATGGCTTCGTGGCGCCGGAATCAGAGTGCGACCGCGATCCATTCGTATGGGTTGGGTCACTGAGGACTGGAGAGATTCAGCGACGGTCGCCCAAGAATCTCTCGATTGCCCGTGGCTTGTACGATGGCCAGGGAGGTTTCGATGATCCGGGCGCAACAATTGAAGCCCACCTCGCGGAGATCGAGGGCGCGGCTGCGGTGGCGATACGCAAGTTTGCAGCCACCAAAATAGGCAACGGCGCGTCTATCCCGGCGGAGATAAGTCGCTTCTTGGCGTGGCAAGCGGCTCGGACGCCTGGCTGGATGAAGCTCGTGCAGCAGTGGGCCAATGAGGCGCCATTCGACCCTGAACAGGGAGTGGTGGAACCTCCTCCGCCAGGGCTTGCGAAAATAAGCGATCGAGTGCGCCCGATGTGTCTCGAAGACCCGAACACCGGCGCTCGCCGTGAGGTTACCGGCGAGGAAGAGCTCCATGCGTGCCGCAAGCGGGGCTGGAAATGGATCATTCGTGCCGACGATCATCTTGAAATGCTGCATATGCAGGCGTGGTACTTCCAGGTCCGGCACTTCCCCCGACTCTCATGGGTTCGACTACAGCCGCCCAACAATGAGTTTTTCATTACAAGTGACCGCGCCGTGGCCTGGTTAGCTGACGGTTACGCAGACACGCCACCAGCCGCACTGAGACATCCAACGGCCCAAGTTCTCGCGCCGCTGACAAAGAAGCTTGCGCTCATCGGGCGACATGGGGTTGGCCGACTTGGCGTGAAGCCTCGCGAGGTAAATCGCCGCATAGCGTTCTTAGCGTCCGATTGGATTGCTGGCCCAACTAGCGATGTGGTTCAGCAAGCGCTGACTGATTGCCGTGGATTCCAACAGTAGCTCGGGCAGCGATCGAACACGTCCGAGGCGAGAATCTCTGGCGTGTCGATACTTCTCAGGTGAACCTGTAGTCCTTCGGATCAATACGACTTCGGCAAGTCCAGCACGCGCTCGGCCAGGTAGGACAGAATAAGCTGTGGGCTGACCGGGGCGATGCGGGTGATCAGCACTTCGCGCAGATAGCGTTCGACGTGGTATTCCTGCGCGTAGCCCATACCGCCGTGCGTCATGACCGCGCGCTCGCAGGCACGGAAACCGGCTTCGGCGGCCAGGTACTTGGCGGCGTTCGCCTCGGCGCCGCATTCCTGGCCGGTGTCGTAGAGCCAGGCGGCCTTCAGCATCATCAGGTTGGCGGCTTCCAGCTCGGCCCAGGATTCCGCCAGCGGGTGCTGGATCGACTGGTTCTGGCCAATCGGTCGGCCGAATACGACGCGTTCGCGGGCGTAGCGGGCGGCGCGGGCCAGCGCGACGCGGCCGATGCCGATCGCCTCGGCGGCGATCAGCGCGCGTTCCGGGTTCAGCCCGTGCAGCAGGGCGCGGAAGCCTTCGCCTTCCTCGCCGATGCGGTCTTCCTCGGGGATTTCCATGTCCTCGAAGAACACCATGTTCGAAATCGACGGCGTGGCGGCCCATCTTGTGGATCAGCCGCACCTCGGCGTGGGCGCGGTCGAGCGTGGTGTAGAACAGCGTCAGCCCGTGCGAGCGGCGCTTCACCTTGTCCAGCGGCGTGGTGCGCGCCAGCAGCAGGATCTTCGTCGCGGTCTGCGCCGTGGAGGTCCACATCTTGGTGCCGCTGACTACGTAGCGGTCGCCGCGGCGCTCGGCACGGGTGGTGATCTCTGTCGTGTTCAGGCCGGCGTTCGGTTCGGTGACGCCGAAGCAGGCGCGGTCCTGGCCGGCAATCAAGGGCGGCAGCATGCGCTGCTTTTGTTCGGCGGTGCCATGCACCACGACGGGGTTGAGGCCGAAGATGTTGATGTGAATGGCCGAGGCGCCGGACATCGCGGCACCGGATTCGGCGATCGCCTGCATCAGGATAGCGGCTTCGGTGATGCCGAGGCCGGCGCCGCCGTATTCCTCGGGCATGGCGATGCCGAGCCAGTTGCCCTCGGCCATGGCGGTGAAGAACGCGTCGGGGAAGGTGGCGGTGCGGTCGCGTTCCAGCCAGTAGTCGTCGCCGAAGCGGGCGCAGAGGCGCAGGACCTGCTCGCGGATCTCGCGCTGCGCGTCGGTGAGGGTGAAGTCCATGCTGCTGGCCCGTGATGTTCGTGCTATCGGAACAGACCGTAGTATCCTGCGCCGCGAGCGAACAGGCCGGCGCAGGTTACTGTAGCCGGAGCGGCAGGTGACGATGACAACGATCCAGTACGACCGCGACTTTTATGCCTGGTCCATGGAGCAGGCTGGGTTGCTGCGTGCCGGCAGGTTGGCCGACGCCGATACCGAACACATCGCGGAAGAGATCGAGTGCATTGGGCGGGGCGAGAAGCGCGAGCTGGTCAATCGCCTCACCGTGCTGCTGCTGTATCTGCTGAAATGGCAATTCCAGCCTGGGCTGCGCGGCAATAGTTGGCGACTGAGCATCGAGGAGCAGCGCTATCGCCTGGAGGACCACTTGAACGACAACCCGAGCCTGCGGTCGCTGCTGGGCGTCGCTATGCGCGATGCCTATCGGCTGGCGCTGATCGAGGCCGAGCGCGAGACCGGGCTCGCCCGTGCTACGTTTCCGCCAACGTGTCCCTTCGCGTTCGAGCAGGCGATTGATGCCGAATTCTGGCCGGCGTAAGCGGGCGCGCGTTTACCCGCTTGAAGGGCGGTCGGCCGCAGGATCCGGTGATGGGCGTGGCCGCCGCCGCATCAGGCCGAGGCCGAGCATGCCGGTGCCGAGCAGCGCGACGGAGAACGGCTCGGGCACCGCGGAATACGTGCTGCTGGGGCCGAAATCACACTGACAGTGTCCAAACTCCTGCACTACCGACCAGGCGCCAGACGAGGTGCTGCCGAAATCCAGGTTCGATGTGGTATCGATACCCACTTGGAATGAGCCGGGCAGATCAGGCCCGATCGATCCTGTGAAGCTGGAAAGGTTGGTGGTGCTGACCGTGTATGACCCAAGCAGGTTCGTCCCATCATACACGAAGCTGACAAAATTCGCGTTGCTGAAGGCCGCACCCGGGGTATAATTTTGCACCGTCAGCACGGCAAAAGCCGAGCCAGCGCCCGCGTAGCAATCCGTGCACTTGCCGGCAAAGTCGTACGCGATCTGGTCGGCGCTCGCCGATTCAGGTGCGGCGGCAATGGTAACTGCCGCCGCCGTTGCGAAGAGCAAGTACCGTATCGTGTGCATGCGTCGGCCCCCCCTTAAGCTACGCGCTCTCATAATCGTGACGCAAATGTTGTGCCATCCCGTAATGATTTGACATACAAGGGTAATATCAGATCGACTCCAATGCGTTCGCGGAAGGTGTAAGAAATCCCGACGCTCGGTCGGCCCTTGGCCGGGTTTGCCGGGAAATTGGTGCCGGTCCTTTCAGAGATTCCGACAAATGTCGTCACTGGCCCGGTCTCGACGGGATTCCAGCCGCCGGCACTGTAAAGAATCCCGACACATGCTTCGAGCGCCGGCGAGAAGGCCGGGCGGAGGTGACGACCATCACTGCCTGTCATGCCGGGAGCCGTTCGAGGCGTTCAAGGGCCATTGAGCAGCGATCCGCGTTCATATCGGGTCTTCCATCATTTCGGACGGTTGGCAGGTGTTCGGATCGGCGATCAGTCCGGTGGGCTAACGCTTGTGACTCCGCGCAGGTCGGGGGACCTGGCGCTGGTCGCGAATCTTTCACGGCGGTATTAGTTTGCGTCTGATAACACGGTCGCGCCGAATGCCGACTACGGCGACGTGCAAACCAAACAGGGGGATAGACACATGACGACCTCGCATCGGTTGGCTGCCGAATGCTTCGGCACGTTCTGGCTGACCTTTGGCGGTTGCGGCAGCGCTGTCATCGCTGCCGGCTATCCGTCGCTGGGCATCGGATTCCTGGGCGTCGCGTTCGCCTTCGGCCTGACCGTGCTGACCATGGCTTACGCCGTCGGCCATATTTCCGGCGGGCATTTCAATCCGGCGGTGACGGTCGGACTGTGGACCAGCGGCCGTTTCAGGACCGCTGATGTCGTGCCCTACATCCTGGCCCAGGTGGTCGGCGCCATTGCCGCGGCGGCGGTGCTGTTCATGATCGCCTCGGGGAAGCCTGGCTGGGAGCCGGGCGGCTTCGCCTCGAACGGCTATGGGGCACTCAGCCCGGGCCAGTACGGCCTTGGGGCGTGCTTCGTTGCGGAGGCGGTTCTGACGTTCTTCTTCCTGGTGATCATCACCGGTTGCACCTCGAAGGGTGCGGCGGTTGGCTTTGCCGGCATCCCCATCGGGCTGGCGTTGACCCTGATCCACCTGGTGTCGATCCCGATTACCAACACCTCGGTCAATCCGGCGCGCAGCACCGGTCCGGCGCTGTTCGCCGGCGGCGCCTATATCGGCCAGCTTTGGCTGTTCTGGGTTGCCCCGCTGATCGGTGCCGCGGTGGCGGGGCTGGTGGCGCGTTGGCTCTATGAGCCGGTTGTGGTCACCGAGACCGTGGTGGTCGTCGAGTCGGAAACGCGGGTGGGTTGACCTGGATCGCGCCGCCGTTAGCGGGGTTGTCGCTGCAGCGGCGGACGCGTTCCGGGCGGGCTGGGTGGTGCGGAGTGGCCAGTCGCGAATGGCCAGTTCCGCATGGCCGGTCCGCGTGGCCAATCCCGAATGGTGGCAGACGTTATGGAATCAGATGCGGGTACAAACCGGTGATGCCGATGATGATGAGATAGATCGCGACGATGAAATTCAGCAGCCGTGGCATGAGCAGGATCAGCACGCCCGCGATCAATGCTACTATAGGTTGTAGCATGATCATTCGGATATGAATGTCCATTCGATCGACTCCATTGCAGGTGGTTGGGAACGACGACAGCCAGTGCACCACAGTGTGGCGTGATCCTGGCAAATCGGCGCGTTTGACGAACATCTGATCGTGGTCATGCCGGCGCTAGGGTCAAGCGCAGGAGGGGAGGCGGAGCCTGCCCTCGGCGAAGGCCGGGGGGCCGGTATCCAAGACCTGCCTTCGTCGCAGCAAAGCAAGCCGTGGATACCGGCATTCGCCGGCATGACGGGGGGCTAGCGGCCCGTGCGTCAATGTTTGGCGGTGTTGGTATTACAGCATTCGCTGCAGGATGATCTTCTGCACGTCCGACGTGCCTTCGTAGATCTGGCACACGCGCACATCCCGATAGATGCGCTCGACCGGGTAATCCGCCAGGTAGCCGTAGCCGCCGAGGGTCTGGATGGCGGCGCTGCAGATTGCCTCGGCCGCTTCCGAGGCGAACAGCTTCGCCATGCAGGCGGCTTCCAGCGCGGGTTTTCCCTCCGCCTTCAGCGTGGCGGCGTGAATGACGAGTTGGCGCGCCGCTTCCAGTCGCGTCTTCGCATCCACCAGGCGGAAGCCGACGGCCTGGTGATCGATGATGCGCGCGCCGAACGCCTGGCGGTCTCGGGCGTAGGCGATGGCGTAGTCCAGTGCGGCGCGCGCCATGCCGACGCTTTGCGCAGCGATGCCAATGCGGCCGGATTCAAGGGTGGAGAGGGCGATTCGGTAGCCTTCGCCCTCGGCGCCGATGCGCTGGTGTTCGGCGACTTCCATGTCCTGGAATGACAGCGCGCAGGTCTCGGAGGCTTTCTGGCCGAGTTTTTCCTCCTTGCGGGCGACGATGTAGCCTTGGGCGGATTTGTCGACGACGAAGCAGGACAGGCCGCGCTTGCCGGCGGTGGGGTCGGTGACGGCGAATAGCACGGTGCTGCCGGGAATGCTTGCGGATGAAATGAATTGCTTGGAACCGTTGATGACGTAACGATTACCGCGCTTCACCGCGCGCGTGCGCAGGTTGGATGCGTCGGAGCCGGCTTGCGGCTCGGTCAACGCGAAGGACCCGACGTGTTCTCCACGTGCCAGCGGGCGCAGCCAGCGGTCCTTCTGTGCGTCGCTGCCGAATTGTTCGATGACGATGCAGGTGGGGGAGTTGTGGACCGAGACGAGGGTCGAGACCGATCCATCGCCGGCGGCGATTTCTTCCAGTGCCAGGGCGTAGGTGACGGGGTCGAGTTCGGAGCCGTCCCAGGCGGCGGAGGTGGTGGCGCCTAGGAAGCCGAGTTCTCCCAGTTCGGCGATGATCTCGGGTTCGATGGCGGCAGCCTTTTCGCGGGCGGCGGCGCTGGGGGCGAGGCGGTCCTGGGCGAATTTGTGGGCCATTTCCAGGACTAGGGGGTCGGGGGTGGACATTTTAAGGATTTACCACAGAGGCACAGAGACACAGAGAAGGCAGGTCGCTCTAGAGCATGAGCCGGCGTAGTCCGTTCTTGAGCAGGATGGCATGAAAGTTCATCAGAAGGCCGATCCGATGCCCACTGAGACGAAGATACGTCAAGAGTTGTGCGTCGTGAATGGGGTGGAGCCGCTCGATTGCCTTGACCTCGATCACAAGGCATCGGTTGACCACAAGGTCCACTCGATAGCCGCAATCCAGCGCAATTTCCTTGTATACGATCGGCAGTGCTACCTGCCGGGCGAATTCGATATCATGCGTTCCCAGCTCGTAGCACAGGCATTCCTCATACGCTGACTCAAGAAGGCCAGGCCCAAGATGTCGATGGACTTCTATCGCCAATCCAATCACGCACTCGGTCAATGCGTACTGATCCGGGAACTGCACCAACTTTTCTCCGTGTCTCTGTGCCTCTGTGGTGAATCTTGCTTCACCTTCGTCACCGCACAGAAAACGCCGGAAATGTTAAGCGGACATTACTCCGCCGCCACTGCCAATTGCGGCGCCTGCAAGCTCTCCAGCAACACTTTCCGCCGAGCCTCTGCCTTCACCCGATTGGCGTCCTTCACCGGGCCGAAGCCGCGGATTTGGTCGGGCAGTTCGGCCAACGACACCGCGGTTTCCAGCGTGTCCGGCCGCAGCGCTTCCATGGCGGCATTCAGATCGGCAGCGTATTGACTTATCAGCGCCCGCTCCTGTACCCGCTCGGCTTGGCGTCCGAACAGGTCCAGCGGCGTGCCGCGCAGGTACTTGCCGTGGCGCAGCACGCGGAACAGCGGCTGGGCGATCCAGCCGGGGACTGCCACTTTGCCTCGGCGACCCGTGGCAGGATCGAACCGGTTGATCAACGGCGGCGATAGGTGGAACACCGGGCGCTCACCGTAAGTCGTTGCGGCGTGCAGCCGCGCGACCTCGTATTCGTCCTTGTAGGCCATGACGCGATGCAGGCCCTCGGCGGCCGCGCGCGACAGCCGGCCGGGCTTGCCGAACACCGCGGTCTCGCGCGCGATCACCCGGTCGACCAGCTTGCGGTAGCGGGTGGCGTAACGACGTGATTGATACGCTGTCAGCGCGGCGATGCGGGTTTCGATCACCGCGTCCAGCGTTTCGGGTGACGTCACGATCGTGTTGGTCAGGATCTGCTCGATCAGTTCGGGCTTGTCGGCAAGGATGCGGCCCCACAGGAAGGCGCGCAGGTTGGTTTTGATCGCGGCGCCATTCAGCTCGATCGAGCGCAGGATTGCCGGCTCGTCCACCGGGATCAGGCCGCGCTGCCAGGCGAGGCCCAGCAGCAGCGTGTTCATGGCCTGAGCGTTGCCGAAAAGTCGTTCCGCCAGGCGGACGCCGTGCAGATAGATGGACGTGCGCTTGTCGGTGGTGCGCTCGATTACGCGGCGATGCAGTGCCGCATCGATCGGCAGCGCGGCGTTGCGCTTGAACTCGGCGGTGGCGGCGAGATCGAGGTTGCCGATCACCGCGGCGCCCGGCGCGTTACGCTCCAGCACCCCGGTGCCGGCGGCGACCGCCAGATCGGCGGCCAGCATCAGGTCGGCGGTGCCGAGCGGAATGCGCACCACATCGAGGTCGGCCGGCGCATCGATCGGGCCGCCGATCTGCACATGCGCGACCACGGCGCCGTTCTTCTGAGCGAGGCCGGTGAAATCCAGAGTGCTGACCTGGCGGCCTTCGAGATGTGCCGCCATCGCAAGGATTGCGCCCGAGGTGACGATGCCGCCACCGCCGATGCCGGCGAACAGCGCGCGCCATGGGGTGGCAGTGGGCAATATCGGCTGGGGCAGGGCGGCGGCGAGCGCGGCTTCCTGCTCCGCCCAGTGCGGATCGGCATCGGGGGCGCGCGGGGCGCCGGCGATGGTGACGAAGCTTGGGCAGAAGCCCTTCAGGCAGGACAGGTCGACGTTGCAGGCAGTCGGGTTGATGCGGCGCTTGCGGCCCAGCACGGTGTCGATCGGTTCGATTGCGATGCAGCCGGATTGGGTGGAGCAGTCGCCGCAGTTCTCGCACACCTGCTCGTTGATCACGACGCTGCGGGCGGGCTGCGCCAGTTTTCCGCGTTTGCGCCGGCGGCGTTTTTCGGTGGCGCAGACCTGGTCGTAGATCAGCACTGAAACACCTGGATGCGTGCGCAGGTCGCGCTGCACAGCGTCGAGTTCGCCGCGGGTGTGTAGCGTGGTGAATTTCGGCACGGAAGATGGTTCCGGCAGGCGATCGGCTTCGTCGGCCACGATGGCGATGCGGGTGACGCCCTCGGCGGCTACCTGGTGGGCGTATTGCGGGACGGTGTAGCCGCCCTCGGCGGGCTGGCCACCGGTCATTGCGACGGCGTCGTTGACCAGCAGCTTGTAGGTGATGGAGGTGCCGGCGGCGACCGCCTGGCGCAAAGCGAGCAGGCCGGAATGGGTGTAGGTGCCGTCACCGATATTGGCGAACAGGTGTGGCGTGTCGGTGAACGGGGCGAGGCCGGTCCAGGTCGCGCCCTCGCCGCCCATCTGGGTGAAGGTGCGCGTGGCGTCGCCGTCGTCCAGCGCCATGAAGTGGCAGCCGATGCCGGCGCTGGCAAAACTCCCGTCGGGCAGTTTGGTTGACGTGGCGTGCGGGCAGCCGGCGCAGAAGGCGGGGACGCGGCGCAGCAGCCCGTCGGGGCGATCGATCAGCGGCGTCGCCGGCGCGTCGGGGACGTTCAGGCCGCGCGGGCGCAGGAACACGCCGAGCGCGGCGCCGACGGCTTCCGGGGACAGTTCCAGCAGCGGGGACAGCAGGGCCTCGCCGGTGGGCAGGGTTTTCCCGGCGACCTCGGGGCGCTGGTCGGCGGGCAGGTGGTAGAGCGCGTCGCGGATTTGCGCTTCGACGAAGCTGCGCTTTTCCTCGATCACCAGCACGGCGCGTTTGCCGCGAGCGAATTCGCGCAGGCCCTCGGCTTCGAGCGGCCAGGTCATGCCGATCTTGTAGAGCGCGAGTTGCGGGTGGCCCTCCAGGCCGAGCGCGCGCAGGGCACGCCGGGTGTCGTGGTGCGCGCGGCCGACGGTGACCAGGCCGATTGGCGCATCGGGCGCGCCGAAGACCAGGCGGTCCAGGCGGTTGGCGCGGGCCCAGGCGAGCGCGGCGGGCAGACGTTCCAGCACCACGCGGCGTTCGAGCTCGGCGCGGTCGGCGGGGTAGCGCAACGTGTGGTCGATGTTGAAACCGTGCGGCGGGACCGGGTAGGCGGGCGTGGTGAAATCACGCTGCGAGGGGATCAGAATTGTCGCGGCCTGCTCGGCGGTCTCGGCGGTGGTCTTCAGCGCGACCCACAGTCCGGAGTAGCGCGACAGGGCGTAGCCGGCGAGGCCGAAATCGATGATGTCCTGCACCGAGCTGGGGTTCAGCACGGGCATCATCACGCCTTCGAAGATGTGCTCGGTCTGGTGCGGATAGGTTGATGAGTGCGCGCCGTGGTCGTCGCCGGCAACGGCCAGGACACCGCCGAGCTTGTCGGTGCCCAGCATGTTGGCGCAGTGCAGCGCATCGCCGGAGCGATCGACGCCGGGGCCCTTGCCGTACCAAAGGCCGAATACGCCGTCGAATTTCGGTCCGGGGAAGGCGTGGATTTGCTGCGTGCCGAACAGCATGGTGGCGGCTAGGTCTTCGTTCAGGCCGGGCTGGAAGCGGATGTCGTGCGCATCGAGCAGGGTCTGCTTGCGCCATAGCTCGCGATCAAGGCCGCCGAGCGGGGAGCCGCGATAGCCGGATACCAGTGCCGCGGTGCGGTGGCCTGCGGCGCGGTCGAGGCGGGCTTGTTCCAGCAGCACCCGGACCAGCGCCTGGATGCCGCTGAGGAAGATCGGCTGGTCGAGATCGAGGAAGCGGCTTTCGAGCGTTGTGTCGGGATGGGCGAGTTGGGCGAGTCCGATATCCATCTGGATCGTGCCTCCGGACAGTTGTCAGTGGTCAGTTGCCGGTCGTCAGAAAACTGACCGCGTGCCTGTCGTCGTTTCCTCAGCCATTATGGGAAGGCTTTGGCATTGTTACCAGTTCGCTGGCTTACCGGGCGGTAGAAAGACCGGATGTGACAGTTTGCGGGCGGCGGGCGGCAGCAAAATGCCGCCGGGCGGGGGGTTGGCGACATGCCGGCGATGTGTGCCCCTTTGGGGTGGGGACCGTTTGGTGGCAGAATGGCCGGAGTCTCTGGGAGGATCCAGGAGGCAATGATGGCCGGCAGGCAAATCTCTCAGCGGCAACTCGCGTTCCGTGCGGATTTTCGCGGCAAGATCGCGGCGGCGTATTCCGGCTGGGCGCATGTCGCGCTGATCTACGCGATCGGGGGGGCGGCGATCTGGTATTGCGTGCGGCAGATCGCCGGCCCGGCGTGGTATGAATGGCTGGTGATCCCGGTGGCGTTCGCGCTGTCCAACGTGTTCGAGTGGTGGATCCACCGGTACGTGATGCATCGGCCGGTGCGGGGGTTCATGGGGATCTACAAGCGCCACACGCTGGCGCACCACCAGTTCTTCACCGATGTCGAGCCGACCATCGAGAACAGCCGCGATTTCCGGATCGTGTTCTTTCCACCTTACGCGCTGGTGACGTTCATTGTGCTGTCGATTCCTCCGGCGGGGCTGTTGTGGCTGGTTGGGCTGGGCAATGCCGGGTGGCTGCTGCTGATTACCAATGTCGGGCTGTATTTGAATTACGAGCTGTTTCATTATTGCTGCCATGTGAGGGATGACCGGATCGTGCGGCACATCCCGTTCGTGAATTCGATTCGGAGGCATCACATCGCACACCACAATCCGGCGCTGATGATGGAGCGGAACTTCAACCTGACCTATCCGGTTGCGGATTGGTTCTTTGGGACCTCCGATCTGACCTGCGGGCTGCTGCGGCATGTGTTCAATGGGTATGACATGCGGTTCGTGTCGCGGAATTTGAAGCGCGTGCGGAATGGAACGGACAATGTGCGCGCCGGCCAGGTTCGCCCCCGGGAAAATAGCGTGGCGGCGGAGTAGCGGGTGATGGCCGCGCCGTTGCAGGGGGAGATCAAGCGCGGGCGTGCCAGCCTGATCGGCGGCATCGCGGTGGGGATTGGCGTGTTCGCGCTGTGGGTGGCGCTGGCCCGCGATCTGGGTGCTGGTGGGGTGGGGATGATTGCCGCGGGGTTCGTTGTGGCCGTGGGGGTTGCGGCCTGGATCCGGATTGCGGATTTGTAGACGCGCGCCAATGCGCTCGAGCCTACATGCATGACCAGCTTAGAAAAGTTCAGCGGTTTGTTGAATGTTGATCCGCGTAATGCCTGATCCTACTCTGCGGCGTGCTGGTGTTCGCCTTGGTCGAGTCCCCGGTCAACCAGAACCTGCGTCCTCTCGGGACGATCCGCGAGGCGGCTGGTCACGACGTCCCAAATTTGCCGCAACCGCTGAACGTGAAGGTCGTCGCGGATCATTGCAACAAGCGCTTCCAACTCGAGTGACAGATTGAGCTGTATGGCGCTGCTCGCTGAATTGGCATTCGGCAACTCCACGATATTCTGATGTTCTAGCGCCCGCCCGCGCGTCCCATTGGGCTCCCGTGCTCCGACCGTACCACGTCCTGCGTCACCCGACGTGGTGCTGACCGCTTCTCCCACCAAAATTGCGTGCACACGGCGTTGCAGCGCATGGCTGAAAATGGCTTTCTCGAGATCGAAGATTGTGCGAATGTTAATCTGGCGCAATCGTAACGTCTTGGCGGCACCAACGGCTAGGATCAATTGGGCCTGAGCCACCCAATCTATCACCTCATACAGGCCGTATGGCGTTTCTACAAAAATCTGGATGGGGTTTATTGTTGCCAGGTTCTGCACGTCCTCAATTTCGAACTCGCCCAGGCGCAATTTCATGAACGGATCGATTCCGAGAATCATGTCGAGCGGCATCTCTTCTTGTAGTGCCTTACTGGCGGCTGTGACATGGCGCAGGCGAAGCCAAGGAAACTTTGCCGCCAGCGCCTTAACAAACAAGCTTGGAAAGAACCCGACCAAAAACGCCAAGCCGATCAATAGGGCCGGATCACGACCAACAAACAGCTTGGTTTGATACAGCGCGGCCATCGTAAACAGTCCCAGCAGGAGATGCACGAAGGACTGAAAGAACGAAATTGGTGACAGGTCGAAATTCGAAATCCTCCGGATGAGGTCCTGTATGGTCCATACATACCCACCAATGAACGTATAGGTCAGTACACCTGCGAGACCCGCGCGGCTCGGGTCGCCGAAGGGGCTTGTCAGCGAGTTGTCATATGGGAAAAACGCCATATGAAAGCCCAACAGGGTTAGCAGGATATACATCAGAACTGGTGCGGCATAGTAATAGAACGCGTTAGCGTTTTCTTCGGATGCCCTGTCCGGGTTGGATTTGGGATCATATTTATACTTCACGAGTTCGAATGAAGGTATGATCAATGGAGAACCACCACGCAGGCGCGCGAAGCTGAATAGCCGTTCCAGGTCACGTACTATCTCGCGTCGGCTCGCTCGAATGTTGCTCCGGCCGATCAGCACGCCCATGGGCACCAAACAACTGAAAAGTACGACCGACAACCAGCGCCACAGTTCATTGCCGTCGAGTAGTTGCGCGATGCCCGACATCGATATCCCCCAAAGCGTATTGGAATCGTGTTTTTTGCTCCACGCGGGTGTAGCGGCCTCGGTGCGTAGTCGATATGGCAAGGATCGCACAGATGTGAACAAACCGATGTGATCTAGATCACGTTGGTGTCGAGTATTGTACCATGGAGTTTGAACCGAAGACACGGCGGCTTGTTTTGTCAACGTATCGTCTTGCAAGTGTTTGATTTTTACCCTTTTATTTGTAGAGATCGCATGCATCTTCGCGGACTACCGATCCGCGTTATCACGCAGTCTCGACTGTACCCACGGCCGCGTGGGCCGTCGCACGGGTCAATACCCGCTCGGTATCGCCGGCATCTGACGAACGCCGCCGCGGTGGCGGGTCAGGTAGAAGAGGACGGACCCGCCGACTGTGCGAATCTCTGGGCCGGTCTTGCGCAACAGGACGAACCGCATCACTGCCAAGGTCCGTAGATGACCGTCGACGGTCGTGTCCGGGGCCGTGATATAGGGTCGCAACGCAGCCGATTGACCGCTTGAGGAGGGACCCAGAATGGACTACCGGCAACTCGGCCGCTTTGGCCTGAAAGTCTCCCCGCTGTGTCTCGGCACGATGATGTTCGGCGGCGCTACCGACCAGGCCACCGCGTCGCGCATCGTCGCCCGCGCGAAAGAGCAGGGCGTCAACTTCATCGATACCGCTGATGGCTACGCCGGCGGCCGCTCGGAAGAGATCGTTGGCCGCTGCATCGGCAACAACCGCGCCTGGTGGGTGCTGGCGACCAAGTGCGCCAACCCGACCGGCGAGGGGCCGAACGCGCGGGGCCTGTCTCGCCGCCACATGTTTCACGCGGTCGAGGCCAGCCTGAAGCGCCTGTCCACTGACGTGATCGACATTCTCTACCTGCACAAGGAAGACCACGCCACGCCGCTGGCCGAGACCATCCACGCGCTTGCCGACCTGATCCGTGCGGGGAAGGTGCGCTATTTCGGGGTCTCCAACTATCGGTCGTGGCGCGTGGCGGAGATCTGCCATCTGTGCGACCAGGCCGGCATCGACCGGCCGGTGGCCAGCCAGCCGCTGTACAACGCGCTGAACCGCGAGGCGGAGGTCGAGCACCTGCCGGCGTGCGGCTATTTCGGCCTTGGCGTGGTGCCCTATTCGCCGCTGGCCCGCGGCATGCTGACCGGCAAATACCACCCCGACGCCGCACCGCCGCCTGAGACCCGTGCTGGCCGCCGGGACCGGCGGATGATGGAATCGGAGTGGCGTCCCGAAAGCCTCGCCATTGCCCAGGAACTCGCCGCGCACGCCAGGTCGCGCGGCATCAGCCCGGGGCAGTTCGCCTTCGCCTGGGTGCTCAACAACCGCTTCGTCACCGCCGCGATCGGCGGCCCGCGGACCGAGGAGCAGTGGGACGATTACGCCGGCGCCCTGACTTACCGCTTCACCGCCGAGGACGAGGCCCTGGTAGATCGGCTGGTCACCCCCGGTCACGCCTCGACGCCGCGCTACAATGACCCCGCCTACCCGATCGAGGGCCGGGTTGTCCGTTCGGCGGCGGGCGGGTGAAAGATGGGGTATTGCAACACCTTGGCCTGGGTGTTGAACTTCGTTTGTGAACTTAGGGTAGCCACGACTTGGCTTCGTTGCAGCAAAGCAAGTCGTGGATACCGGCCTTCGCCGGCATGACGCAGTGAGCGCATGCGCCGGCATGACAGGGGTAGCGGCCCGTGCACTACTTGAAGCGGTTGTCTCGCGGCGGACCCTTGCTCGCTCAGGCTGACGCGGACCGCGCGGCGGCGCGCAGCCGGCGCATCTCGAACAACTGCCAGACCAGCAGGATCGGCACCCCCAGCGCCAGGTCGCGCGCCCGCCGTACCAGCGAGACCGCCAGCGACAGCTCTGGAGCGACGCCGAAGATCGCACCCAGCCCGACATAGCCGGCTTCCTGGACCCCGGCATTGACCGGCACCAGAAAAGCGGCGGCCGAGGCGGCGGCAAGCAGCGCCTCGATGGCCAGTGCGTCGTCGAAGTCGATCGACACGCCCAGCAGGTGGTAGGTGATCCAACCCGCCACGCCGGTGCAGATCCAGCCCAGCAAATGCACCGCGAAACCCACGACCAGCCGCCAGGTGTGGCCGTAGATCAGCGTCACCTCGGCTTGCAGCACGTCCACCCGCTCTTGCGCGTCGGTGAACCACCGCCCGGCGATGCGCCGTCCCAGGCGCGCGAACAGCGCCGCCGCGCCCTGCTGCAGCGAGATCAGCGCCAGGCCGGCCAATACGGCGAGCCCCAGCCCGACCTCGACCGGGACGGCCAGCCGTGAGTCGGGTGCGCGGGCAATCAGGATACCGAGGCCGATGCCAGTGAACGCCAGCTCCGCGAGGAACTCGGCGGTGACGTCGACCACGGTCGAGGCGGTGGCGAGGGACCAGCTGACGCCATGCAGCGTCATCGCGCGGGCGCCGAACACGAAGCCGCCGACCTGGGAGAACGGCAGGCAGTTGGCCGAGGCGTCGCGCACCATGCGGGCCCAGGTGAACAGCCACAGGTGCCGGCCGCCGCGGCGCGGCGTGATGACGTCCCACCCCAGGCCGAGGATGGCGAACAGCACAAGCTGCCAGCCCAGCACGATCGCGAATCCGCCCCAGCCGACCGACAGCACGCCGGCCAGGACCCGTCCGGCGCCGAACCAGCCGATCAACAGGGTTCCCAGCAGCAGGCCGAGGATGGCGAGGGTAATCGATAGCGTCTTCACCCGTTTGACTTTTCCGACGTTGGTTTCCCCGGGGGGCGAGGGCGGCCGGCTCTACACCATCCCGACATGATCGGGCTATACGATCGGCGAGTTATACTATTCGCAGATCGATTGGGTGACGAACGACATGGCTCGGGTGGCAACAACGCTGGTGACCGGCGCGACCGGTTTCGTGGGCTCCGCGGTGGCCCGCGCGCTGGGCGCCCGCGGTCATCAGATCCGCGTGCTGGTCCGCTCCACGTCCAACCGGCGCAACCTGGACGGGTTCCAGGCGGAGATCATCTTCGGCGACATCAACGATCCCGCGTCGGTCGCTCGCGCGGTGGCGGGGTGCCGCTATGTCATCCACCTCGCCGCCGATTACCGGATCTGGGTGCCGAACCCCGCGCAGATGCTGAAGACCAATGTGGAGGGCACCGCCACGGTGATGCGCGCCGCCAAGGCTGCGGGGGTCGAGCGGATCGTGCATTGCAGTTCGGTCGCCGCGCTGGGCGTGACGCCCGACGGATCGCCGGCGGTCGAGGACACGCCGGTCGACATCAAGAAGATCGCCGGTTCCTACAAGCGGTCCAAATACCTGGGCGAGCAGGCGGTCCGCCAACTGATCCGCGAGGAGAACCTGCCGGCGGTCATCGTCAATCCGGCGGCGCCGGTTGGGATGCGCGACATCAAGCCGACGCCCACCGGTCGGATGATCGTGGACGCCGCGAACGGCAGGATCCCGGCCTACATGAACACCGGCCTTAATCTGGTGCGGGTCGACGACGTCGCGCTGGGGCATGTGCTGGCGCTCGAGCGGGGGCGGATCGGCGAGGGCTATATCCTGGGCGGGGAGAACCTGTCGCTGCTCGATATCCTCACGATGGTCACGCAGGAGGCTGGCCGCAAGCCGCCGAGCTTCAAGGTTTCGCCCGCCATGATGTGGCCGGCGGCCTGGGTCGACGAGCTGCTGGGGCGCATGTTCGGGATGCGGCCGCGGGTGACCCGCGATCATCTGCGGATGGCGCGCCACAAGATGTATTTCTCGTCCGAGAAGGCGATCCGCGAGCTGGGCTACGCGCCGCGCCCGGTGCGTCCGGCGATCAAGGAAGCGGTGGCCTGGTTCCTCGCCAACAACATGGTGACGGTGCGCTCGTGATCCTGCTTGCCGGCGCTGGCGCTGCTGGTCTGGCTGGTGCTGATCCTGCTGCATGGGCATTTCTGGCAGTCCGGGCCGAGCCTGAGCGCCGTACGGCCGGTTGCGCCGGCGGCGGCAATCGCGGCGCCGGCGGTGGCAATCGTCGTGCCGGCGCGCGACGAGGCAGGCTTGATCGTCGCGACACTGCGCTCGCTGCTGGCGCAGGACTATCCCGGCCGGTTCCGCGTCGTCCTGGTCGACGACGGCAGCACCGACGGCACCGGCGCCATGGCCCGCGCGCTGGATGATCCGCGGCTGATGGTGCTGGACGGTACGCCGCCGCCCGCCGGCTGGAGCGGCAAGCTTGGGCGGTCGCCCAGGGGATCAGTCGGGATTCGACTCCGCCGACGACGCGGAATTGCTGCTGCTGACGGATGCCGACATCGTGCACGATCCGCGCCATCTGTCGGCGCTGGTGGCGCGGGCCGAGCAGGACGGGCTCGACCTGGTCTCGGAGATGGTGGCGCTGGCCTGCGACAGCCCGGCGGAGCGCGCGCTGGTGCCGGCCTTCGTCTATTTCTTCCAGTTGCTGTATCCGTTCGCCTGGGTGAACGATCCGCTGTCGCGCCACCGCCGCCGCGGCGGGCGGGACGATCCTGATCCGGCGGCGCGCTCTGGCCCGGATCGGCGGCATCGCGGCGGTGCGTGGGGCATTGATCGACGACGTGGCGCTGGCGCACGCGGTCAAGCGCGGCGGGCGCATCTGGCTGGGGCATTCCGACCTGGCGCGCTCGGTGCGGCCGTATCCGGACTTCGCCGCGATCTGGCGCATGGTGGCGCGCACCGCCTACGTGCAGCTTCGCTATTCGCCGCTGCTGCTGGTGGCGACCGTGCTCGGCATGGCATTGACGTTCGTCGTGCCGCCGGCGGCGGCGCTGTTCGGCCATGGGCTGGCGCGGCTGTTCGGAGTGCTGGCCTGGGGCGGGATGGCGTGGTCGTATCTGCCGACGTTGACGCCGCTTCGGCCGGTCGCCGGCATGGGCGTCGTGCTGCCCGCCGTCGCGTTGTTCTACATGGCGGCGACGATCGGCTCGGCGGTCGATCATCATCGCGGGCGAGGGGTGCGGTGGAAGCAGCGGGACTATCAGGGGATGGCCGGGTGATGCGGGCCGCGGCACGGGCCGGGCACGCGCGTGATGCGGCCGGGGGGCAACCTGGTGGCGGGGCGGAAGACAACGTCGAGACCTGGTCGGGCAAGGACCGCGGCGACGAGAATTTCCCGGTCGGGTCCCTGCTGATCCGCCGCGCCCTGCGCCCGCACGTGCACGCCTTCTACGCCTTCGCCCGCAACGCCGACGACATCGCCGACTCCGGCATTCTCCCGGCGGACGAGAAGATCGCACGGCTGGACATGATGGAGGCCGTGCTGCTGGGCCGGCGCGACAGTCCGGAGCGCCCAGCGCGCTGCGGCTGCGCGCGAGCCTGGCCGCGACCGGCGTCACCTCGCGCCACGCGACCGATCTGCTGATCGCGTTCCGCCGCGACGCCACCAAGCAGCGTTACGCGAGCTGGGAGGAGCTGTACGACTACTGCCGCTATTCGGCGATGCCGGTCGGGCGGCACGTGCTCGACCTGCACGGCGAGGACCGCGCGACGCTACGCGCCGTCGGACGCGCTGTGCACGTCGTTGCAGGTGCTGAACCATTTGCAGGACTGCGCCAAGGATCTGGCGGCGCTGGACCGCTGCTACCTGCCGCTCGATCTGCTGGCGCGGCATGGCGCGACCGTTGAGGATCTGCGCGGCGCCGCGGGAGACCCCGGGCTGCGTGCCGTGTTCAACGCGTTGCTGGACCGGGTGGACGCGCTGAACGCGCACCGCGGCGGCCTGCCGCGGCGCACGCGCAGCGGCGGCTGCGGCTGGAGACGGCGGTGATCGTCGGCCTGGCGCAGCGCCTGGCGCGCGGCTGCGCGACGGCGATCCGGTGGCGGCGCGGGTGCAGCTGACCAAGGGCGACGCGATCGCCAGCGTGCTCGCCGCCTTGCGGTTGCTGCCGTGACGCGGGCGATGTCCCATGGCATACCGCTGCGACCCCTTGGGCGCGGCGCAGGCGGATCTCGACGCGGTGGAGGCGATCGTGCGCGGTGCCGGCACGTCGTTCTATCGCGGCATGCGCGTGCTGCCGCCGGACCGGCGGCACGCGATGTATGCGATCTATGCGTTCTGCCGCGTGGTGGACGATATCGCCGACGATGAGGCCGTGCCGTTCGCGGAACGTTTGCCGCGGCTGGCCGCATGGCGCACACGGATCGCCGATCTCTACCGCGGCGTCGCCGACGGGCCGGTCACCCGCGTGCTGGCCGAGGCGGCGCGGCGCTATGCGCTGCGCCAGGAGGATTTCCTGGCGGTGATCGACGGCATGCAGATGGACGCCGAGACGCCGATCGTCGCGCCCGACCTGGCCACGCTCGATCTGTATTGCGACCGCGTCGCGGCGGCGGTCGGGCGGCTGTCGGTGCGCGCGTTCGGCGACGCTTCGCCGGCGGCGGACCGGGTGGCGTATGCGCTCGGCCGCGCGCTGCAGCTGACGAACATCCTGCGCGACGTGCAGGAGGACGCCGAGCGGGGCCGGCTGTATCTGCCGCGCGAGTATCTTGACGCGGCGGAGGTGCCGCACGATCCGCTGGCGGCGCTTGGGCGCGGCGGGTCTGCCCGAGGTCTGCGCCCGCGTCGCCGCGCTGGCGCATACGCAGTTCGATGCGGCGCGCGAGGCGATGGCGGAGTGCGACCGGCAGGCGATGCGGCCGGCCCGGCTGATGGGTGCGACGTATGCGGCGATCCTGGCACGGCTGGAGCGGCGGGGTTGGTCTCGGCTGGATGAGCGCGTCAGCCTGCCGGCGTGGCAGAAGCTGTGGGTCGCCGTGCGCTACGGGCTGGCGGCGTAGGGTGACAGGGTGTTCTCGGCAGGCGTCGAAGCTGGCCGCGCCAGTGGGGGTGCCCAGGCTGGCGCATAGGCTGGCCGCATCAGGCGATCCGATACGGCCAGGGTTCGTTTTGTAAGAAGAATGTAATTCTCAGGCGGCGGAGATAACCCGTGCGGCGCCGGCTTGCCGCGGCTGCCCAAGGGGATACGCCGCGCTGGCTATCAGCACGACCTCCAGCACCGCCGGCCCTTCGCCGGACAACTCGATGACCGCGTCACCGTCGGTCCAACGCCACAGCGTCACGCGATCACGCTCGACGTCCCACCAGCCGTGCGAAAGCCGCGGGTGGTCCAGCGGGATTGTTTCGGTTTCCGTGTCACGCAGCAGTGTCAGCCGCGAAACCATCACCCCGAGGCGCCGGCGATCCTCGACCCATGGAAGGCGGTCGCACGGCCTGGCTGCGCGCGACACCAGCCGCACCGGACCATGGGATCTTGCCAGCACGAACATGTGGCGGCCGGCGTTGCTGCTGATCGGCTTGATCGCGCGTCCGCCGACTACAACGTGCAATCCCGGGTCGTCGGTCGTTTCGATCGCGTCCGGCAGCCTGAGGCCCAGCGTCACGACACGCAGCGCAATCCGGCGCCAGATTGCCTCGACGCGCGCGGCGTCATCGACGAATGGCTGGCACGATCCGGCAACCCGGTGCTGCTGCCCGTCCGCGAAATCCGGATGCAGGATCAGCGGCGCGCCGGCGTTTTCGAACATGCCGCGATTGCCGGTGTCTAGGTAGCTCTCGGCTGCCATCCCCTCGGCCAGCAGGATGTCGTGCGTTTCGAGCTCGACATGGTAGTAGGTGACCGCCGTGCAGTGCGCCTCGCGTTCGATGCTGGCGCCGTTGACCAGCCTGCGGGCCGGGATCAATCCGCCATCGAGCAGAACGGCGTGGTCCGGGGACACCAGCAGGTCGCGGCGCGGCACGCTGTCGGCCAGGGCATTGGCACGGATCCGGATCGGTTGCACCAGTTCCGGTGCCGGATGGCGCCGCAGATCGAGGTGGCGGTAGCCGATCCAGCGTATCGGCCGCGCGGCGCCGGACAGCGTCACCACGCGATCGCCGATCCGTAGACCCTCCACCGCCATCTCGCCGCGGTCCGTCAGGATGCGCGTGCCGTGGCAGTAGCAAGGGCTGTTGGTCAGGGTAACCAGTGTGCCGCTGCCGGAATCGGGGGAGACTTGGAAAGAGTTGCCGGCGTAGTTGCCGGCCAGTTGTTGCGTGTATGTATCGGCTCCCTCGGTCACCGACAGCACGTCGGATGGGTCCACGAACGCCGACCCGCCGCTGGAGAACACCAGATACGCCACGTCGATCGCGCCGCCGCTGCCCACCGTTGCGCTGACCGCGGTGCCGCCGGATATCACGACCTCGAAGCCGCCATTGCTGACCGTGGTGAAGCTGGCGGTGCCGCCGGAACTCACCACCTGATAGCCGCCGCTGATCACCGTGGTGCTGGTGGCCGTGCCGCCGTCGGACACGACCTGGTAACCACCGTTGCTGACCGTGGTGCTGACGGTGGAGCCGCCGGAGGACACCACTTCATAGCCACCGCTGCTGACTGTGGTGAAATTGGCCGTGCCGCCGTCGGACACCACCTGGTAGCCGCCGCTGCTCACTGTCGTGGAGTTCGCCGTGCCGAGGAACTCGACAACCGCGGAGCCGCCGCTGTTCACGATGGTGCCGACGGTCGTGCCGCTATCGGCCACGAATTCGAGGCCGCTGGTGCCAATCGTGGTGAAGCTTGCGGTGCCGCCCAACTCGACGCCTTGCTCGCCGCCGCTGTCCACCGTGGTGCTGATGGTCGTGCCGCCGTCGAGCACGAGTTCGAAGCCGCCGCCGCTGATGGTGCTGAAGCTGGCCGTACCGCCGGACACGAGCTCGAAGCCGCCGCTGCTCACCACGGTGAAGGATGTTGTCCCGCCGGAGGACACGATCTCGAAGCTGCCGCTCAGCGTGGTGCTGACGGCGGAGCCGCCAGAGAAGACGAACTGCTCGCTGCCGCCGCTGAGCGTGGCGAAGCTGGCCGTGCCACCGGAGAAGACGAGGTCCTCGGCGCCGCTGGTCAACGTGGTGCTGATGGCCAAGCCGCCCGGCAGGATGAATTCCGCCGCGCCGCCGCCAAGCAGGATGCCGCTGACGACCGGCTCGACGGCGGTGATCCCCGAACCGGGCTGGTAGACCACCACCCCGGTCGAGATGATCTGGCCGCCCGCCAGTGTCGTGAAGCTCTGCGTGCCGCCGGGCGCGATGATGAGGTAGCCGCCGTTGCTTACGACCGCGCCGCTGGCGGTGCCGCCGGAGAACACGAATTCGGCGCCGCCGCTGCTGACCACGGCGGAGGCTGCCGTACCGCTGGACAGCACGAACTCGACGCCGCCGCCGCTGATGGTGGTGCCGAGGGCGGTGCCGCCCTGGTAAATCCGGTCGACGGCGCCGCTGCTCAGCGTGGTGTCACTGAGCGTGCCGCTGGCGTCCACCGTCGCGATCCCGCCGCTGCTGACGATGGTAAAGCTGGCCGTGCCACCGCCAAAGACGGCGAGCACGCCACCGTTGCTGACCATGGTGTCGCTGGCGGTCCCGGAGGAGTACACCTCCACGTCGCCGAATTGCCCGACGGTGGTGCTGATGGCCGAGCCGCCGTCGACCCGCAGTTCGCCTTGGCTCAGCGTGGTGTAGCTGGCGGTGGCGCCGGAGTAGAGGTCCTCGACGCCGCCGGCGCTTAGTGTGGTGAAGCTGGTGGCGCCACCGGAGTAGACTTCCTGGAAGCCGCCGCGGCTGACTGTTGTGCTGACGGTCGTGCCGCCGGCTTCAACCCGCTCGAAGCCGCCGTTGCCCACATTGGTGAAGCTGGTGCTGGCGCCTGAGGCTACCTCCAGGGTGCCGCCGCTGTTTGCGGTGGTGCTGATGGCGGTGCCGCCGGAGTCGACCCACTCGGCGGTGAAGGAGCCGTCCAGCGCGGTGCTGATCGTCGTGCCGCCGGAGTAGACGTACTCGTTGCCGCCGCTGCTGACGATGGTGGCGATGGCCGAGCCGCCGGTGCTGACGTACTCGGCGCCGGTGTGCAGCGTCGTGCTGACGGTCGTGCCGTCGGAGGTTACGACCTGGTAGCCGCCGTCGCTGACCGTGGTGAAGCTGGTGGTGCCGCCCGAGGATACCAGCTCGATGCCGCCGCTGAGGGTGGTGAAGCTTGCGGTGCCGCCGGACAACACCTGGTCGGTGCCGCCGCTGCTGACCGTGGTGCTGACGGCGGTGCCGCTGCTGAAGACGTATTGGGTGCCGCCGTTGCTGAGTGTGGTGAACAGCGCGGTGCCGCCGGAATACACCTGTTCATTGCCGGCGCTGTCGACCGTGGCACTGATGCTCGAGCCGCCGGAATAGACGTACTCGTGGCCGCCGAAGCTCACGGTGGTGAAGCTGGTCGCGGCGCCGCCGGACACATATTCGGCGCCGCCGTTGCTGACCGTGGTGCTGACGGCCGTGCCGCCGGACAGCACCGTCTCGACGCCACCGTTGCTGACCGTGAAGCTGACGGCGGTTCCGTAGATGGACCAGCTATCGCCGTTGCTGACCGTGATGCCGCTGGACGTGACGCCGGCAGGCACTGTGAAATCGGTCATGAAGTAGCATTCCTTGGTGGCCCGGAGGTCGTCGCCGACGTGGATACGCTGGACATGGTCGGCTTGGCGCGGCTTCGTACGCGTTTCGGTTTCGCGGTGCGGTGTTCAGCGGTGGTCATTCGCGCGCATTCGACGCGACGCGGTGTGGCGGGGCCAGGGTGATCCCGGGATAGCGTGGTCCCGTCCATCCAGGGTAGGTCCGGTGCAGGAACGAATTAGCGTGGGCCAGATTTGGCCATTTGCAACTTTGCCGGGAGACGCCGATCAGGAGAACCGGAAACCGATGCTATCGTTCGATGAGCGGATCACGATTACTTGAAGGGGTTTGGGACGGGGCCACACCGTCGCGTTTGTTGTTTGTGATTTGCGCGTGATAATTGGTTGATTCTTCATCGGAACGTTATGTCCGCGCGGTGGAAGATTACCGGCGCGGCGCCCGCGTGCGTGACCGCCGGCGGGGACTTCCCGCGGAGTTCCGACCGCTCGTATGCGGCCTACGGCACCCACCCGAAACTCGGGTACATCCAACCGAGCCGGCGCAGGATCAGCGCATTCATTTCGGGTGTGAAGGTCGAGCGCCAGTCGCCTACAACGCCCTTGCGGAAGAACGATCCGTCCTGCGCCTCGCCGGGGGCACGGCCACCCGACATCGCGGCAAATGAGGTCCGTGCGACGCAATCCGCAACGATATCATCGCCGTCGGCGACGCCAAGGAAGCGGAACAGCTCCGCCGCAACCGGCGCCGTCGCCGCGCGCATGCGTTCATAGGTCACGTTCAGGCAATCGGACGGGGATTGTTTCGCTAAGCCAAGCATCGTGCGTGCGCCGTTGTCCAGCGACTCGAACGCGCTGGCGATGAACGCGGTCTTGGCTGCGACCTCATCCGGGGGTGGCGGCCGCGGGAAAAAGTGCCAGGCGGAGGACAGCACGTCGCGCGGGTCGCGCGCCATGCCGATGAATTTCGCAGCCGGGAACAGGCGTTTCAGCCGCGTGAAGAAGAACACATTCTCCGGCGTCTTCTCGCCCACCGCGCGGCAGGGCTTGCCGGCGCACTGGCGCTCCAGCGCCGCCAGCACGGCGGTCCCGAGCAGCAGCTCGACATCCTCCGGCTCCGGCAGCTTGTAGCCCTCGGCGTGGCGGAACACGGAGTTGTTTTTGGCCGCCAGTGCCTGGTGCCGCGCCGCCATCATGGTGTCCAGCGGCTCCGCCAGGTGTTTCATGAACAGCCCCTCGCCGCGGCAGGAGATCTCGGGGTGGCTGTCGAGCAGAGATTGCAGCCACGTCGTTCCGGATCGCGGTGCGCCGCCGACGAAGAACAACTGGCAGCGTGCCAGGCGCAACAGCTTGTCCTGATGCTCGACCCAGCTTGCCAAAGACCGCTCCTGTGGCGCCGATGATCCCGGGGCTTATGGGGCCAGTGCCTGCGCGGCTTGCATTACCTCGGCGGCGTGGCCGGTGACGCTGACCTTGCGCCAGATTTTGGCGATCTTCCCCGCCTTGTCGACCAGGAAGCTGCTGCGCTCCATCCCCATGTATTTCCGGCCGTACATCGATTTTTCCACCCAGGTGTCGTAGGCGGCGGCGGCGGTCTTCTCGGCGTCGGAGGCGAGGGGGAAGGTCAGGTTGTACTTGGCGGCGAACTTCTCGATCGGCGGCAGCTTGTCGGGCGACACGCCGATCACGTCGAGGCCGATCTTGCCAAGCTGCGGCAGGGCTTCCTGGAACGCGCAGGCCTCCTTGGTGCAGCCCGGCGTGTCGGCTTTCGGGTAGAAATACAGCACGAACGGCTTGCCTGTCATTGCCGCCAAACTGACGGTCCGACCGCCGGTCGCCGGCAGTTCGAAGGCCGGTGCCGCATCGCCTTCCTGCACGCCCATTCCTTGATCTCCCCAATGTAATACACGAAGGCCGCGCACCTCGGCGACCTGCGCATCAAGGCTGGCACGCGGCGTGGGCAAGTCAACCACCGGGGTGGCCGGCGGGCTGTGGAAGTCCCTCGGTCCCCGGGTGACGCGATGCCCGATCAACCTCTAGTCTCCCGGCGGGACGGGCAAAGGGTCCGTCGCCCGGGGAAGATCAAGCCAATGCGTCTGTCGCTGCTGCCGTTCGCCGTACTGCTGTCTTTCGCGCTCGCCGGCACCGCGGGGGCGGCGACATTTCGCTACGCCGACCAGCAGGATGTGGCGATGATGGATCCGTATGGCGTCGACGAGACGTTTACCACGGGGTTCCTGGCGAACATCTACGAGCCGTTGCTGCGCCGCGGCCGGCATCTTGAAATCGAGCCGGCGCTGGCGGAGCGGTTCGAGCAGCTTGACCCTTTGCACTGGCGGTTTCATTTGCGCGCCGCGCGGTTTCATGACGGCAGCAACTTCACTTCGGCTGATGTACTGTTTTCCCTCGCGCGCGTCCGCAAGCCGGGTTCGGCGATGGTCAATCGGGTTGCCACGATCGAAACGGTCACCGCCGTCGATGACCATACGGTCGACATCACGACCACCATCCCCGACCCGACCTTGCCGGCCAACCTCACCGCGGTGCTGATCATGCCCAAGGCCTGGGCCGAGGTGCATGGCGCGACCGATCCGGTCGATCTAAAATCGTCGGTGGAGAACTTCGCGGTCCGCAACGCTGTCGGTACCGGCCCGTTTCGTCTCGTGCGACGGGCGCCGGGCGAGGTGACCGAGCTTGCGGCCAATACCGATTGGTGGGACCACCCTGAGCACAACCTTACGCAAGTGCTGTTCACGCCGATCGGATCGGCCGCCACCCGCATTGCCGCGCTGCTGTCCGCCGGCGTCGATATGATGGAACCGGTGCCGGTGCAGGATCAAAAACGTGTTGCCGCCCAACCGGGTGTCGTACTGATGACGGGACCGGAATTGCGCGCGGTGTTTCTCGGGATGGATGTCTGGCGGCCGGAACTGCTGTATTCCAGCGTCAAGGGGCGCAATCCCCTGGCCGATGTCCGTGTGCGGCGCGCCTTCTATCTGGCGATCGATGTCTACGCGATCAAGGATCGCATCATGTTCGGCCAGTCGCAGCCCACCGCGGAAATCGCCGGCCCAGGCATTGTTGGGTTCGACCCGGCCAGCGATACGCACCCGCCTGCCGACGTTACAAAGGCGAACCAGCTTATGGCCGAGGCGGGTTATACGGACGGCTTCGATCTTGGGATGAACTGCCCGGCCGGCCGCTACGTGAATGACGAGGCGATCTGCCAGGCAATCACCGCCATGCTGGCGCGCATCAAGGTGCGCCTGACGGTGGTGACGCAGCCTCCGGCGGTGTATTTCGGACGCCTGGCGAAACGTGACACGAGCTTCTACATGCTGGGTATTACGCCGCCTACCTACGACGCCTTCAGCACGGTATTTGGGCTGCTCGCGTGTCCGTCCGATCTGGTGAAGGACCGGCCGGTGCCGATGCGCGGGCAGGGGTCTTTCAACCAGGGGGGCTACTGCAGCGCCCGGATGGATGAATTGATCACCGACGCGCGAAGCCAGTTGGACACGGCGAAGCGCCAGGCCGATTTCGCCTCGATCTGGCAGCTCAATATCAGCGATGTCGCGACGATTCCGTTGCACCGCCAGGCGCTGTCGTGGGGCGTGCGCAAGGGCATCCGCCTGGAGCAGCGGCCTGACAATGTGCTCGACCTGCGCTATGTCGTGATGCCATGACGGCGATGCGCGTTATTGTTGTTGGGGCAGGCATCAATGGCTTGTGCGCTGCCTGGGCGCTGACCAGGGCCGGGCATCGCGTGTCGGTCATCGATGCCGCGCCGATTCCGAACGTGGCCGGAACGTCATACGATCAGCACCGGCTGACCCGTATCCCGTATGGTGACCAGGAGGGCTACACGCGCACGATGGCGGATGCGACCTCCGCCTGGGATGAGGTGTGGCGCGATCTGGGGGCGCGGCATATTGCCGAGACCGGCTGTCTGGCGCTGTGCACCAGCGAAGATGACTGGACCGCGCGCTCGGCGCGTGTATTGGACCGGCTTGGTATCGGCTGGGAGCGGCTTGAGGGACGCGCGCTGGCGCAGCGCTATCCGATGCTGGAAACGCAGGATGCGCTGTTCGGTCTGGCGATGCGTCAGGGCGGGGCGTTGTTCGCCGATCGTATCATGGATGGGCTGGTTGCCTGGCTGGCCGAGCGCGGGGTTGAACTGCGCGGCGGCTGTGCTGTTCGTGAGATCGACCCGATAGCTGGGGCGGTCGTTACCGTGGACGGTGACCGTCTGGCTGCCGATGCGCTGATCGTTACGGCCGGCGCCTGGACCGCGCGGCTGTTCCCTGCGCTTGCATCCGATTATGTGAAGCTGCGGCAGCTTGTTGCCTATGTGGCACCGCCGCCCGGGCTCGCGGCGGCATGGGCGGCGGCGCCGGTGATGCTGGACATGGGTGGACCTCGGGGCATGTACCTTGCCCCGCCGGTGCAAGGCCGCGGCTTCAAACTTGGCGTGGGGGCGTATAATCGGCCTTGCCCGCTTGAGGCGGAAGATCCGATCCGTCCCGAGGAAGGCGCCGCGCTGCTGGCTTATTGGCGGACCCGGTTGCGCAGTTGGGAGGAGATCCGGGTGTTGTCGTTGCGGATCTGCTACTATGCCCATGAGGCGCGGCAACGTTTCATCTTGCGTCGGTTCGATCGCGCATGGGTGTTGACCGGATGTTCGGGGCATGGCTTCAAGTTTGGTCCGCTGATGGGTCGGGCACTTGCCGCGGCTGCGCTTGGGCGCCATGACGCTGCGATGCTGGCTGCGTGGGCTGCCGGCGATGCGCCGGATTTGCTGGTGTCGGGGGCGTGATCCGTAGACCTTGCACGTGCGAGCGAGCCTGGGCCGCGCGAGCTGCATGATCCTTAGCTTGCGTCGCCGCGCTTACGATATCGACTTGCAGGGGTTGTGCGTTGCAACGAGCAAGCAAGCCAAGGAAGCAAGGATTCCACCACAGAGGCACGGAGACACGGAGAAACAAGAATTTTGGGCGCTTCGCGCGGGTGTCCGTTCGAGCACCGCGCGAAGCGCATCAATCCCTTCTTCGTGTTCTTTGTGTCTTCGTGGTGGAATCCTTGCTTTCCTGCCTGCTTGCGATGGAGCGGACGACCGCAAGATGGCCCTACCACCAGAGCGTTTGGGGCGCAGGCTCTGCGGAGCCATGCGTACCGGGCGTTGCATTCAATTTCCCGGTGTGGGTTGCCGAAGTCGTACAATTGGCCAAAGCGAAGCTGATGTTTTAGCTCGGAAGGCCAATTCAGCACGGACCCATTTGCGTTCATTTGCGGTTCAATTTTCTTCGCTTCGCTACCGTTCGCAGCGACGGTGATCCGACTGCTGGCCACCGAGGCGGCGCGGGGTCAGTGAAGAAGGATTTTAACCGCAAAGAACGCAAATGGGCCAGCGGTCGCACCAGCACCGAGCGATGCATTCAATTTCCGCGTGCGCGTTGCCGAAGTCGAGCAACCGGCGAGACGAAGCTGAAGTTTAGCTCGAAAGATCCATTCAGCACGGACCCATTTGCGTTCATTTGCGGTTCAATTTTCTTTGCTTCGCTACCGTTCGCGGCGACGGCGACGCGACTGCTGGCCACCGAGGCGGCGCGCCGTCAGTGAAGCAGGGTTTTAACCGCAAATGGGCCAACCGGCGCACTGGCATCGAGCGTCGCGTTCAATCTCCGGGGCGGCTGTGGCAAGGCTAGTATTCCTAGATTACTTGACAATATTCCTCAAACTGGAGTATAATCCAGCGTCGTTCCTACAACCATATCGGGACAAAAAACCATGACGCCGCGGCCCTTCGCAACCGCGCACCTGACCCTCGATCCGGCCACAGCCGACGCGACGCTCGCCGCTTGCTTCGTCGCGACACGCGCCGTCCCCGCCGTGCCATTTCCAGTGGGCCCCGAGGCCCGCTCCCCAACAACAATTCGCGCGGCAATTCGCGGGCTCCCCGCGTCGCCGCGCGCAAACGAATGCACGCTATCCGTTGATCTCCCCGACGTGCCGGACAAACGCCGCACGCACGTCCGCCGCCAGCGCCTCAAGCGCGGCACGCAGCCCCGGCAAATCAATCGCCGGCACGCCGGCCCGCACGGCGGCGCGCAGCAATGGACGAGCGGTGGCCTCGGGCAACTCGGACGGCACGGTGCGCCCGATCGCGATGCGCAGCATGCCCTGGACGGTGCGCCAGACATGGTCGGCACGGATCAGCAGATCCGCGTCGGGGCGTGCCAGGTGTCCGGCGTCGCGCAGCCGGGCTAGCGCGATCCGCGTCGTTGGGCTGCACAAGCCGGCGTCGTGCCTGGCGTGGATGAGTTGCAGCACCTGGGCGATGAATTCGACCTCGACCTGGCCGCCGGCGCGCAGCTTGACGTCCCAGGGACCGGCGGGCGGCAGGTCGCGCAGCATGCGCGCGCGCATCGCGGCGGCGTCGGCGCGGATGCTGTTGGCGTCGCCGGCGGCGGCGATCGCCTCACCGATCGCCACCTCGACGCGGCGGCGCAGCGCGGCGGGGCCGGCGACGACACGCGCGCGGGTCAGCGCCATGCGTTCCCAGGTCCAGGCGTCGGCCGCATGGTAGCCGCGAAACGCGCCGAGCGAGACCGCGACGGGTCCCTTGTTGCCCGATGGGCGCAGGCGCATGTCAACCGCGTAGAGTTGCCCGTCCACGCCCGGCGCGGTGACCGCGGCGACATAGGCATGCGCGGCGCGCACGAACCATTGGCTGACCGGCATGCTGCGGGGCCGCTCACTGTCGGCGGGCCGGCGGCCGCCACGGCTTTCTGTTACGTCTTCGGGATGATCGTAGACCAGCATCAGGTCAAGGTCGGAGCCGGCCATCATTTCCCGCCCACCGGCCTTGCCCAGCGCCACCACCGCCATCGCGCCGCCGCGCACCCGGCCGAAGCGGGTGGCGAAGTCAGTCAGCACCGGGGCCAGCAGTGCGCTCAGCGCCGCATCGCCCAGCGCCGACCGCAGCGATCCCGACGCGTCGGCGTCGAGCCGCCCCTCGAGCGTGGCGACGGCGATCGCGAACTCCTCCTCGCGGACCGTGCGGCGGATGATCGCGATCACCTCCTCCAGCAGCCGCGCATCGGTGAGCCGCGACCGCAACATCCCCACGGGTCGCGTCGCTGCCTCGGGCACGAGCCTCCCGCCAAGGGTGCTGGGGGTCGTCGCGAGTAGGCTTTCATGGTCGTCCGCGCCAAGATCAAACTCCAGCAGACCGTCCAACGCACCGGGGTTGCCGGCGAGGTACTCGGCCAGCGACGGAGCGGCGCCCAGCACCGCGGCGATGCGGTCGAGCAGCCCGGGATTGCGCTGGAACAGCGACAGGAGCTGCACACCGGCGGGCAGCCGCGCGAGGAACGTGTCGAACCGGCCGAACGCGATATCGGGCTGCGGCTGGCGGCCGAGGGCGGCCAGCACCGCAGGCAGCATTTGCGCCATCAGGTCGCGCGCCCGCTCGGAGCGCAGCGCCCGCACATGCCCAGCCTGCCAGCCGCGGACCGCCTGGGTGATCCGGTCGATATTGCCGAAGCCGAGGTGGCGCAATGCGGCCTGAGTGGCGGGCGGCACGGCGTCGGGGCCGCGGAAATCGAGGTCCGACGCGATGCCGGCGGCCTCCGGCAGATCCGGCACCCGCTCGAACACCTCGGCATAGCGCGCCCGCACCCGCTCCAGGTGGAACAGCAGTGCGTCGGCGAAGCGCGAGGCGTCGGGATAGCCCATGAAGACGGCGAAGCGCTCGAACTGCTCCGGGCGTTGCGGGAGCTCGTGCGTCTGCCGGTCAGCCACCATCTGCAACCGATGCTCGACGGCGCGCAGGAACCGATAGGCTGCCTCCAGCTCGGTCACGCCATCGCGCGGGATGCGCCCGGCGCGCGCCAGCAGGTGCAGGGCGCCGAGCGTGGTGGGGATGCGCAGTGTCGGGTCGCGGCCGCCCCAGACCAGTTGCAGTGTCTGGGCCAGGAACTCGATCTCGCGGATGCCGCCCTCGCCCAGCTTGACGTTGTGCCCGGCAATCCGCGCCACCTTGTCGCGCGTGCCGGCGAGCGCGCCGACCGCATGGGACGACAGCCTGTGCTCGTTGATGCGCCGCTTCATGGCGTGGATGTCGGCCACCGCGGCGAAGTCGAGGCCGCGCCGCCAGACGAACGGCCGTATCGCCTCCAGGAACGCCGCGCCCAGCGCCAGATCGCCCGCCACCGGGCGCGCCTTGATCATCGCGGCGCGCTCCCAGTTCTGACCCATGCTCTCGTAGTAGGTGATGGCGGCCGGCATGGTCATGACTGGCGCCGTGACCGACGGGTCCGGGCGCAACCGCAGATCGGTGCGGAAGACGTAGCCGTCGGCGTCGCGGGATTCCATAAGGGCCACCAGGCCACGCGCGAGCCGTGTTGTGAACGCGCCCAGGGCGTCGCCCGCGCTGCGCGGTGTGTATATGTCGGCGGACGGGTCACACAGCAGGACGAGGTCGATATCGCTGGAATAGTTCAATTCGCGGGCGCCCAGCTTGCCCATGCCGAGCACCGTCAGCCCGCCGCCATGCTCGGGCTGTGCGGGGTCCGGCAGGCGCAGCTCCTGCGCGTCGTGCGCGGCCCGCAGCAGGTGGATCACAGCGCGGCGCAAGGCCGCTTCCGCCAGATCGGAGAGCACCGTGGTGACGCGTTCGAGCGGCCACAGCCCGCCGATATCGGCGATGGCGGTCACCAGCGCGATTACCCGCTTGGCTTGGCGCAGCGTCGCCGCCACGCGCTCGCGCCGCGCCGTCACCGGCAAGGCGGTGATCGATGCAAGGGTGCGCTGCGCGATCGCATCGGGTCCCTCGGTGACCAGTGCCCGCAGGGCCGGCGCCTCGCGGATCGCCAGGTCGGTGAGGAACGGGCTGTTGCCGCCGATCGCCGCCAGCATTGCCGCAACCGCCGGATGCGCGGCGAGGCGCGCCTCCGACCGGCCGAGCCCGGCGAACCGCTCGAGCAGGCGCTGCGCCGCGTCGGCGTCGTGCGGGCGTGGCCAGACGGTCGGCAGGTGGAAGGGGATGACGCTCATCGCATGGTCTCCCGCGCAGGCTGGCGGTGAGGCGGCTGTCTGGTCAAGCCGCGCGCCACGCCGGGGTGCTGCTGCATCGGCTGGCGGCGGTGGTGGTGGCGGTGGCGGTGCTGGGCGGGGCGGCGATCGGCGCACTGGGCTGGCGGCTGGCACAGGGTCCGCTCGAACTTCCGTGGCTGACCAAGCGGGTCGAAGCCGCGCTCAACCAGGAGCCAACAGGCGGTCGCATTTCGATCGGATCGGCAGCGCTCGCCTGGGAGGGATTCCGCCTCGGCGTGGACCGGCCGGTGGACATCAGACTGACTGCGGTCACGTTGACCCGCGCCCTCGGCACCCCAACCGCCGGCACAAGTGGCGCCGAAACGCCGATCTTCGCTATCCCGAACGCCGAGATCTCGGTGTCTCTCCATGCCCTGCTGTTCGGGCGGATCACGCCGCGCGCACTCGAGCTCGACCAGCCCCGGATCAGCCTGGTGCGCACGACCGAGGGCGCAATCGTGGTGGAGCCGAGCACGCCCGCGCCAGACGCTGGAGAGCCGGCTGGTGCACCCCCGGGCCAAACGCCGTCGGGCAGCACACCGTCCGGCATCGCGGAGCCAAGTCGTGGTCCCGACGTGGCTGCGGCTGCCGGGCCGCTGATCGCGCTGCTGACCGAGCTGGCAAACCCGCCGGCGAACGACAACAGCCCGACACGCATCGGGCCGTTCAGCCAGTTGCGCCGGCTCCGCATCCGCGGCGGGTCGGTGGTGGTGGCAGACCGACAGCTCGGGGTGACCTGGCAGGCGCCGCAGGTCGAGCTCGATCTGACCCGCGGCGCGAAGGGCGGCGTGGCAGGCACCGCCGACGTGTCGCTCGTGCTCGGCGATCAGCACGCCCGGCTGACCGCGAGCGCGACGCTGGCGCCGCACAAGGGACCGATCCGGTTGCGCCTGCGGATGACCCCGGTAACGCCTGCGCTCATCGGCGGGCTGGCACCCCGCGCGGCCCCGCTCGGTGCGCTCGACGCACCAGTCGGTGGCGAGGCGGACCTTCAGCTCGACGACACGGCGCGGCTGATGGAGCTGCATCTGGCGCTGCGGGTCGGTGCCGGTGGCATCCACGTCGCCGATGGTGTGCTGCCCATCACCGGCGCAACTGTCGTTGCCGACGCGACCGCGGATCATCTGGACCTGCGCAGCCTGCGGCTGACGGTGCCGGGCCATCCCGGCGGCCCCGACAGCGTCCTGCGCGCGACCGGCCGGTTTGATCGCGGCGCGGATCATCTGACCGCGTCGCTGGGCCTCGATCTGGACCACGTCGCCTTCGCCGACTTGCCGCGCCTCTGGCCGGCCGGCGTTGGGCGCGGCGCCCGGGCCTGGGTCACCGAGAACATCACCGCCGGTGTGGCGCATGACGGTCACGTCGAGATCGAGCTGGCGGCGACGCCCGATCTGTCCGACGTGACGCTGACGCGCGCGACCGGCACGCTGACCGGCGACGGGCTGGTCGTGCACTGGCTGCGCCCGGTGCCCCCGATCGTGGATGGCTCGGCCGTGCTGAACATCCTCGATCCGGACACGCTGGAAATCGTGGTCCACTCCGGGCACCAGCAGCCGGAGGTCGCTACGCCAGGGCCCCAGGGTGTGACCCAGGCCGGGACCCAGGGCAGGGCGACCCAGGGCCTGTCGCTGAACGGTGGCAGGATGCGGATCACCGGGATCATGCAACACGACCAGTTCGGCACCATCGAGGCGCAGATCGCCGGACCACTGCCGGACGCCATCGCGCTGTTGCGGAACCCACGCCTGCAGTTGCTCGCCCGGCACGATCTGCCGTTGGACCGGCCGGCGGGCCAGGTGGCCGGGACGGTGACCCTGTCGTTGCCGCTGGAGGACCGCGTGACCATGGACGACGTGGCGATCCGCGCGCATGCGCATCTCGACGGCGTGCATCTCAGCGGCGGCGTCGCCGGGCGCGACCTGGACCAGGGCGTGCTTGACCTGGACGCCAACGTCGACGGGCTGACGATGACCGGCACGGCGGCCTTGGCTGGCATCCCAGCAAACCTGGCGGCGAGCATGGATTTTCGTGCCGGCGGCCCCGGCCAGATCCTGCAGCGCATCAGCGTGAGCGGCCATCCGACCGCGCACCAGCTTGCCGCGGCCGGCCTGGATGTCGGCGCCATGCTGGACGGAACACTCGGCCTGGATGCGGCACTGAGCGAGCGTCGCGACGGCGCCGGCGACATCGCGGTGACCGCCGATCTTGCCCCGGCAACGGTGACGCTCGCCGCGCTGGCCTGGCACAAGCCGGCCGGCGCCGCCATGACGGCCTCGGGACGGCTGCTGCTGTCGCATGACCGGCTGGCCGGCATCGACAACGTCCTGGTGCGCGGGGATGGCGTCGCTGCCGAGGGCCGCGTCACCTGTGTCGGCGGCAAGCCCTCGGTGGTGCGGTTCGACCGCGTGGTGCTCGGCCGTTCCGAGGCGCGAGGCACCATCCGGTTGCCCATAACAGAGGCCGGTCAGGCTAACGCCGCGGGTCCGATCGCCGTCAGCCTGACCGGACCCACACTCGATCTGTCGGCGCGCCTGACGCACCGGCCGGGGCCGCACTCGCCGCCGGCTAAGCATGAGCCACCATCAGGACCGCATTGGACACTGGACGCAAGCTTCGACCGGGTGATCATGGCTGGCGATCACCAGTTGACCGGCCTGGTGGCGCGGGTCGACAGCGACGGCGGGCTGACGCGCCGGCTGGAGGTGGACGGGCTGACCGGCCCGAAGGCGCCGTTCAAACTGCGGATCGTGCCGACCCCACCCACTGCGCAACCGGGGGGGGCCGTGCAACCAGCCCCTGCCCAATCGGAGACCCAGCCCGGCACGCGCACGGTCACCGCGACCGCCGCGAATGCCGGCGATCTGCTGGCGGGGCTCGATGTCGTCACGCGCATGCAGGGCGGCCGGCTGCACGTGACCGGCACCTATGACGACACAACACCGGATCACACGCTCGACGGTACCGGGGAGTTGACGGATTTCCGCATCCACGACGCACCGGCCCTGGCACGGCTGCTGCAGGCCATGACGCTCTACGGCCTGGTCGACGTCGTGCGAGGACCGGGGCTGGGCTTCACCAGGCTGGATGTGCCGTTCCGGCTGACCGAAACCACGCTGACGCTGAACGACGCCCGCGCGTTCAATTCCTCGCTCGGGCTGACCGCCAGGGGCACCATCGATCTCGACCTTGAGCGCGCCGCGATCGAGGGCACCATCGTGCCGGCGTATTTCTTCAACTCGCTGCTGGGCAACATCCCACTGTTGGGCCGCTTGTTCAGTCCCGAGCCAGGTGGCGGGCTGTTCGCCGCGAGCTACTCGCTGCGCGGTCCGCTGGACAACCCGGAGGTGTCGGTCAATCCGCTGTCAGCGTTGACGCCGGGGTTCCTGCGGGGCGTCTTCGGCCTGTTCTAGGCATCACCGGAAACTCTCCCCCTCCCCTTGAGGGCTTGGGCCGCGAAGCGGACCAAGGTTGGGGGGAGGGGTAGGACCAGGCTCGCACCAAGGATTTTTTTGCGCGCGGACCCCTCCCCCAACCCTGATCCGCTTCGCGCCCTAGCCCCCAAGCGCAGGCGCCGGTATCCGCCACCCCCCGCCTCACAGCGCCGCCTTCCTCACGTTACTCAGGGTCTTCCCTCCCAGCCGCCTCTTCCCCCGCGACGGCGCGGCCACTTCCACCACCCGCAACCGGTGCGGCGCGATCGTCTCCACCGGATGAGCGCCGGCGCGGTGCAAGACCAGCAGGGCGCGCGTCTCGGCAACAACAGCGGCCGCCCGGTGCAGCACCAGCGCGGCGCGCGCCTCGGCAACAACGGCGGCCGCGTGGCGCCGAGCTGCTATATTTTCAGCGCTGTACAACCCGTGCTTCGTACGGGCGGCGCGAAGCCGGGCGAGGCCCTCCACCGTCCGCGGCCCGGTGCTCGGGCCGCCGTGCATGCGACAGCGTCCATTGGCCATCGCCGGCGCGCGACACGGACCGCTGCGCGGCGTCCGCGTTTTCGCCCCACAGCGCGGTGCCAGGTTCGGGTTCCCGCGCGGGTTGCCGTTCCGCAGCGGACCGGTGCGCGGCTTGCCGCCACCGCTGCCTGTGTTCTTACCGGACCCGGTGTCCTCACTGGACATGGTGTTCTCACCGGACATCGGGTCCTTCGGGTCAAATGCCCGAGGGCGTGCGTTCCCGCCAATCACGCCGCGAGCGCCGTGACCGAGGCTGCCGCGCGGTTAGCCGCCTCAGCCAGCAGCCGCTCGTGCAGGTCACCGGCCGGCCCGGCCGTAGCCGTCAGAACGGCCCCGGCGTCGGCAATGAGCCGCGCCATCTCCGCATCGTCCGGCCCGGCGAACAGGCCAACCGCGGGCTGTGCCGCGGTCGCGGCACCGGGGTGTCGTCCAGCGGCGGCATTCCCAGCCAGCGGCCCAGCACGCGCGTCGAGGGGCGCCTCGACCTCGTTCACGAGCGACGCGATCTCGGCTGGGGTCGCAGCGACGAAGCCGCCGGTCATGGGACGAGGCGCGGGCCCTGCAGCGGGGCGCTGCCCGGCGCCGGCGGGCCGAGGTGCGGGCGCGGCCTGTAGCGTGGGCGCGCTCGGGGCGGCGGTCGGCGCGGGCTGCACGCGCGCCGCGGGGATCGAGCCGGGTAGCGCCGCCGGTTGCCGCGCCGGAAACGCCTGAAGCCGGATGAGCGTGCGCTCCGCGGCCTCCTGCATCCGGGTCAAGCCGATGGCGCTGCGCCGGTGGCGAAGCTTCAGGCTGGGTGCCAGGTCGGCCTGCGCGGCACAGCGCAGATCGTCCATGATGTGGAACTGCACTGCGGTGATGCGGGCGGCGAGCATCGCCTCCATTACGTCGCGCGGGCGCAGCGTGGAGATCATGACGAAAGCGGCATGGCACCGGGCCGCCTTCTCCTCCGCATTTGCGTCCGGATGGTGCGGGATGGCGTCCGTGGCCGCGCGGATCATGATGGCGAGGCTGACGGTATCGAGTGGGTCCGGCTGCGGCTGCGTGAGGGGCGGGTTCATTGCGAGCACTCCGTGGGATGGATTTCTGGAACATACTACGAACATAATTGCGAGTCAAGGAAATAATGCCTAGCCATCACCCCGTCATGCCTGCCCCCGGGTCAAGCGCCCGAGGGCAGGCGGAGCCTGCCCTTGGCGAAGGCCCTAGGGGATTCTCACATCTCTGAAAACGTTGATAAATCAATGAGTTGCCGCGACCACTTGGTCCCAGTGTCGAGCATGTGCTCCGCGCCAGCCGGATTGAGAAAATGAAGCTTCGAACTGCCGTCTTCTGAACTTCCGCCAGCCACTTGTTCCATACCCGACATTACATGTGCGCATGCTCTAGGGCGAAGGCCGGGGGGCCGGTATCCACGACTTCCTTTGCTGCAACGAATACAAGCCGTGGATGCCGACCGTAGCCTGCCTTCCGGCGCTTGACCCGGGGGCCGGCATTACGGGGGGCAGCACCGAAGAGTCGATCATTCGGGCGCCTCGTATCAGGGCCGGCACGAAATCCTGGCCGTCCGACCTCTGCGCTACCCGGAAAGCGATCTTCTTGCGATGCTGGCCCGAACGAGATCGAGGTAGCATCTGCATATCGAGGACGGTTTTCCGACTGGAAGGCGGCCGGCTTACCGATCGAGGCAACGGCATGACGAGGTGCTCGCAGGGCGAGCGCATTTGGGCGGATATGGGGTGCTTCAGGTTGACACGGCGATCACGCAGGCAAGTAAGCCAGAATAACACGGAGCACACGGAGAAAGAAGCTTAAGCCACGGAGCACACGGAGAAAGGAAGTGATGGCGCTTCGCGCAAAGCCGAATGAGCCCGCTCCGCGCGAAGCGCCATGATTTGCTTCTCCGTGCGCTCCGTGGCTTGATCTTTCTCCGTGTGCTCCGTGTTATTCTGGCTTGCTTGACTTGCGATCGACGCGTGACGCTCAATCAACGCCTCTCCCACGTCGACGCATGATGCCAAATGCGATTGCCCTGCAGGTGCTCGTGGCGTCCGGGTGCTAACGTTCTCGCATAGACCTTGCGGGGTATGTCCGAACAAGAAAGGCCAAGTGCATGGCTCATCAAATAGAAGGTGGCTGTCTGTGCGGTGCAGTGCGCTTCATAGCCACAGGCGAACCGAAATGGGTCGCATGGTGCCATTGCCAAAGCTGCCGAAAGCACAGTGGCGCGCCCGTGTCCGTGTTCGCGGCAATCCGGCGTGACGCCTATGTCGTTACCAAAGGGGAAATCACCAAATTCAACTCATCGCCCGGTATGTGGCGCGGCTTCTGCGCCAAATGCGGCTCCACTCTGACGTGCGAAAGTGATCGTCTCTCCACTGAGACGCATTTTCATATCGGTTCGATCGACCAGGCGGCGCTGCTACAGCCAAACAGGCACATATTCCCGGAAGAGCGCCTGCCGTGGCTGCATCTGAGCGACAGTCCCGAACACAAGGAGTAAGGTCGTTTCACAGCGACTGCCGGGCAAGGAAGGCTACCCACTGATCGGAGCACTATTGTGGCGTGAAGTTGGGCCGCAAGCCGAAGCTCACGCCGCACCAGATCAAAGAGATTCTCCGCCGCAAGGAGAACGGTGAGACAATCCGGGAGATTGCCCGCAGCTACAACGTCCACAACAGTACCATTTCTAGGCTCGCGTAGGCAAGGGAGACGGTGCAATGTCGGAAAGCAAAGAGTGTGATCAAAGACAGAAGTTCTTGCACGATGCATTTCTAACATCGTCAATGACCGCCAGCATGCAACGCAGCCCCACATACTGCGACACGGTTGCCGAAACACGGAAGAAGAAATTCAGGGCCTCGCTCCGCTGCGAGTTAGAAAAGATCGCGAGCCGGTTTTATAGAAATCATGAGAAGGTCAACGACGACAGACATGAACAAAACATATGTGAGCTCGCGAAGACCATAACGGCGTGTCATCGGGACATTCTACATCGTGGGCAGTTTCGCATTGGTTCTGCGCAAAAATGTCTCAACCTATATCTTAAATATTTGTGGTGTGTTGGGGAAATAGCCGAGCCACCACACTGCCCGTTTGACAACTTGGTTGTAGATAAACTTGGCTCGGAATTTGCCGAATGTCGGTGGACAAAACTTGACGATATCCAAAAATACAAAGACATGGTCGCCGCTGCGCGAACGATGGCAGGGAAGGAGTCCTTAGCAAAGTGGGAACTGGAGCTGTGGAACAGGCGAAACAATCCGCCCAAGCCGTCACGGTGAGTTAGGTTGACGACCGGCACCCTGACGGTGTGCGGCGTGCAGATGGCCTAGGTCCGGGGGTGTCGGCTGTCACGCTTCCTCCCTCGTTACTGCCATTGAATTCTATCCGCTGGGTATTTAAAGATGAGACCAGATGGGATAGTAAAAGAGATTGCTGCATGGCACGTAGACATACCGATACCGCAGGCGAGCAATCGCTTTCTGTCGTCTCGCGCAAGCCGGCTGATATCGAGAATTATGATTTGGGAAGCTTGTTCACCATTTATAAAGCACGTCACGTCAGTATCAACTGCACCACAATCCACGGTGCCCTTGACTGTGACTTGAGTACCAGGATGGAAGGTGTCCTTATCGATCAGAAAGTCTGTCACCGACATATCGACGGAAGTCGCCGCCAATTGGCTTGCCGGCGGGCTGGCGTGCGGTATCACGACCATTGCCCACAGTCTGCTGGGCTGCAATGCCAGGATCAGCAACAGCATGCAGATGAATGAGAACGCTGCTCCCCGTCTTAAGACCCGTTGCGCCCAATGCTCAGCTTCGGGTTCGGGCAGCAAATCGCTCTTCTGATATTCGGTCATGATCACACTCCCTTGTCAGGCCATCTTAACCATGATGCGCAGCGGGAGCACAAGCACCACAACTATCGCCGACAGTAGCGAGGCGGCGCAAACTCCTAGCCACACGTTGCGCCTGTGCTGGCGTTGATGACGGCGTCCAGCTTGGCGTCGCCGATCGCGTGCGGCCGCCAGTAGTGCATCGCGCTCGGGACCGTCTCGAAAGTCGGGAAGGAGAAATGACCGGCTGTGCTCGGCACCAAACGCTATCAATACGTGATAACGTCCTGTATCACATATAGCCCCAAGAGCGCACCGGCAGCTCGGCGCGACGACGACATCCTGTCCGTCCTCGGGGAACGCCCCGCGCTCACGTTCCCACAAACCGTCGGCAGAGGTACGCCAATATTTTCGGCCCCTGGGTGTGAGCCCTACCCCCGCGCCAAATGCCGCTCCACAAACTCCAACCGATCCTGCCCCCAGAATATCTCCTCCCCAATCACATAGCTCGGCGCGCCAAACACCCCACGATCCAGCGCCGCCTGCGTGTCCGCCAAACGCCGCTCCGCCCAGCGCGGCTCCGCCCCAAGCCGCATCACGGCATCCGCATCCAACCCGCAATCAGTAATCAGCGCCGCCAGCGTCGCAGGATCAGCCGGGCTCGTCTCGTCCTGCCACACCGCGCGCAGCACGCGATGCGCCAGCCTGATCGCCGAGGCATCATCCATCGTCTCGCGCACCCCGATCACGCAGCCGGCCGTCAGCGCCTCACTGGACGGAAAGAACTTCGGCTGGATGTTGATCGGGACATCAAGATAATCCCGCCACCGCCGCAACTCCTGCAGCCGATACGCCTGGCGCTGCGGCGCACGTTTCGGCAGCGGCAGCCCGCCCGAGCCCGCAAACACCGTCCCAAAATCCACCGGGTAGATGCGCAAGCTGGCACCATACTTCGCCGCCAACGCCTCGATCCGCCCCGCACCCAGATGCGTCCACGGTGAATTTAGCGAGGCGTAGTAATCAATGTGCAGAGCCATAACGATCTCCCAAGGTTATGCAGCGGATTTCGCAACGAACCAAGCGGCCCACTACGCCGCGTCACGGTTTTCCAGCAGCAGCGCGATCCCCTGTCCGCCGCCAATGCAAGCCGAGGCAATCCCATAGCGCAATCCCGCGCGCCGCAACTCGCGCGCCACGGTCACCGACAGCCGAACGCCGGTCGCTGCCAGCGGATGGCCGATGGCGATCGCCCCGCCATTCACATTCAGCTTGTCTTCGTCCAGCCCCAACTCGCGCGCGCAGGCCATCACCTGCGCGCCGAACGCCTCGTTGATCTCGATCCGGTCGATCGCATCCAACCGCAGGCCGACCCGTTCCAGCAGCGCACTAATCGCCGGAACCGGCCCGATGCCCATAACCTCCGGCGCGCAGCCCACCGCAACGCCGGCAACCAACCTGGCAAGCGGCGCCGCACCCGCACCCCGCGCATAGGCGCCGGAACACACCAGCCCCGCCGCGGCGCCATCAACCATGCCGGAGCTGTTGCCCGCCGTCTGCACCCCGCCGAACGCCGGACGCAGCCCCGCCAGCGCTTCCACCGACGAAGGGCGCACATGCGTATCGCCGGTCACGCATCCCGCTTTGCGCGGCACCGCAATCCCCCGATCAGCATAACCCTCGCGTGAAAACGTTTCGCTGCCGACCGGCACGATCTCGCCGTCCAGAAACTCCCGCGCCGCCAGCGCCCGATCGAAGCTGCGGGCAGCGAATTCGTCCACCTCGCGCCGCGTGATCTGGTAGCGCCGCGCAAGCTCCTCCGCGGTATCGCCCATCGTACGCCCAGGCGCCGGGTCCAGCAGCGATTCCCAAAGGAAGTCCTTGAACTCCACCTGACCCAGACGGAACCCGCCACGCGCCGTGTATGAAGCCACCGGATTGCGGCTCATGCTCTCGGTGCCGACGCACAACGCCACGCCGGCATCACGATGCGTCACCGCGTCGGCGCCCTGCATCAGCACCTCGATCCCGGTGCCGCAGACGCGCTGGACCATGTGCGCCGGCACTTCGATCGGCACGCCCGAATACAGGCCGACATGCCGCGGCAGCATGTAGGCGTCGAAGCTGGATTGCGTCATGTTGCCGGTAATCACGGTGCCCACGTCGTCCGCCGATACGCCCGCACGGTCCAGCACCGCCCGTGCCGCCTTGATCCCAAGATCGGTCGGCGAGACCGCGGCCAACGGGCCGTTGTAGTCGGCGAACGGCGTGCGCACGCCGTCGAGCAGCCAGGCATCGTCCCAGGCAGCGCCCACGGCGCGTGATTTCGACGATGCGCTCATGCGCGAGGTCCTTCCACGGTCGGATATCGCACCGAGCATACCGGATCGCCGTGCTGCGCGACATGCCCCCAATGCGCGACCCGACGGCCGAATATGGCGTGCCGGGCCGGCTGTTGCAGAGCCGCGATCCGGCGGATAGTTTCCCACGGTGGTAACCTGACCGGGCGCCCTACCCGCCCCGGCCGGGCTTCGCGTGCCCAACAAAAACAGGACGGAAACGCGCCGGGCAATTCCGCTGCCGGCGATTGGTGAAAAGCGACTGACGATGGGCCTTCCGGAACGCCAGGGACTTTACGATCCGCGCAACGAACATGATGCGTGCGGCGTCGGCTTTGTCGCCAACATCAAGGGCCGCAAGTCGCACGAGATCATCAGCCGCGGCCTGGAGATCCTGGTCAATCTCGACCATCGCGGCGCGGTCGGCGCCGACCCGCTGGTGGGCGACGGCGCCGGCTGCCTGATCCAGATGCCCGATCGCCTGCTGCGCGATTGGGCCGGCACCGCCGGCGTCAAGCTGCCGGCGCCCGGCCACTATGCCGTCGCCATGTGCTTCCTGCCGCAGCAGGAAGCCGCGCGCGAATTCGCCGTCAGCCAGTTCGAGCATTTCATCGCCGTCGAGGGCCAGAGCGTCGTCGGCTGGCGCGACGTGCCGACCGACCTCACCGGGCTGGGCAAGACCGGTGCTCGATACGATGCCGGTGATCCGCCAGGCGATCGTCGCCGCCGGCCCGCGGATCAAGGACCAGGACGCGTTCGAGCGCAAGATCCTGGCCATCCGCAAGCAGACCCTCAAGAACCCGCGCGCGATCGGCGAACAGAAGCACCTGCCCGGCCTTGGCGATCTCTACATGCCATCGTTCTCCACCCGCACGGTGGTCTACAAGGGCCTGCTGCTGGCGCCCGCAGGTCGGCAGCTTCTACGCGACCTGCACAATCCGCTCACCGAATCGGCGCTGGCGCTGGTGCATCAGCGCTTCTCCACCAACACCTTCCCGTCCTGGAAGCTGGCGCATCCCTATCGCTTCATCGCCCATAACGGCGAGATCAACACCGTGCGCGGCAACGTCAACTGGATGAATGCCCGCCGCCGCACGATGGAGTCGGAACTGCTCGGCCCCGATCTCGACAAGATGTGGCCGCTGATTCCGCACGGCCAGTCCGACACCGCCTGCCTCGACAACGCGCTGGAGCTGCTGGTCGCCGGCGGCTATTCGCTGGCCCACGCGATGATGATGCTGATCCCGGAAGCCTGGGCCGGCAACACGCTGATGGAGCCGAAGCGCACGCGCCTTCTACGAATATCACGCCGCGCTGATGGAGCCGTGGGACGGGCCGGCCGCGATCGCCTTCACCGACGGCCGCCAGATCGGCGCCACGCTCGACCGCAACGGCCTGCGCCCCGCGCGCTACATCGTCACCGACGACGACCAGGTGATCATGGCCTCGGAGGCCGGCGTGCTGCCGGTGCCGGAAGAAAAGATCGTCCGCAAATGGCGCCTGCAGCCCGGCAAGATGCTGCTGATCGACCTGGAGGAAGGCCGCATCGTCGAGGACGAGGAGATCAAGCGCACGCTCGCCGACGCCGAGCCCTACGCCGAATGGCTGAAAGCCACCCAGTTCAAGCTGGAAGACCTGCCGGACAGCCCCGACCGCCGCGCGCTGCCGCGGCCGAACGACCTCGAGACGCTTGCTGCGCCATCAGCAGGCCTTCGGCTACACCCAGGAGGACATGCAGTTCTTCCTGGAGCCGATGGCGCCGCGACGGCGACGATCCGGTGGGCTCGATGGGCACCGACACGCCGCTCGCGGTGCTCTCGAACAAGCCGAAGCTGCTCTACAACTACTTCAAGCAGAACTTCGCCCAGGTCACCAATCCGCCGATCGATCCGATCCGCGAGGAACTGGTGATGCGCCTGGTCTCGATGATCGGGCCGCGACCGAATCTGCTCGGCCGCCACGCCGGCGCGCACAAGCGGCTGGAGGTCTCGCAGCCGGTCCTGACCAACGCCGATCTGGAGAAGATCCGCTCGATCGCCGAGCTGGTGGACGGCGCCTTCCGCACCGCCACCATCGACTCCACCTGGCCCGCCGGCGAAGGCGCCGACGGGCATGGAGCGCGCGATCGAGCGCATCTGCCGCGACGCCACCGACGCGGTGCTGGCCGACAACAACATCCTGATCCTGTCCGACCGCGCCGATCTCCGCCGATCGCATTCCGATCCCCGCCGCTGCTGGCCACCGCCGCGGTGCATCATCACCTGATCCGCCAGGGCCTGCGCATGCAGACCGGCCTGGTGGTGGAAACCGGCGAGGCGCGCGAGGTGCACCATTTCTGCGTGCTGGCCGGCTATGGCGCCGAGGCGATCAACCCCTATCTGGCGTTCGAGACGCTGGAGCAGATTCGCGTGCAGAACGGCCTGCAGCTGAAGGCCTACGAAGTGCAGAAGAACTACATCAAGGCGGTCGGCAAGGGCATGCTGAAGGTGATGTCCAAGATGGGCATCTCCACCTACCAGTCCTATTGCGGCGCGCAGATCTTCGACGCGGTCGGCCTGTCCAGCGCGTTCGATCGAGAAGATACTTCACCGGCACCGCAACGACCATCGAGGGCGTCGGCTTGACCGAGATCGCCGAGGAAGCGTGCGCCGCCACCGCGACGCCTACGGCGACAATCCGATCTATCGCGACATGCTGGATGTCGGCGGCGACTACGCCTTCCGCCTGCGCGGCGAGACACATGCCTGGACGCCGGACTCGGTCGCCAGCCTGCAGCACGCCGTGCGCGGCAACTCCGCCGAAGACTACGCCGCCTTCGCGCACACCATCAACGAGCAGAACGAGCGGCTGCTGACCCTGCGCGGCCTGATGGAGTTGCGCCTCGCCGAACGACCGGTGCCGCTCGAGCAGGTCGAGCCGGCCGCCGACATCGTCAAGCGCTTCGCCACCGGCGCGATGAGCTTCGGCTCGATCAGCCGCGAGGCGCACACCACGCTGGCCATCGCCATGAACCGCATCGGCGGCCGCTCGAACACCGGCGAGGGCGGCGAGGAATCCGACCGCTTCAAGCCCCTGCCCAACGGCGATTCCATGCGCTCGGCGATCAAGCAGGTGGCCTCGGGCCGGTTCGGCGTCACCGCCGAATACCTGGTCAACGCCGACGACATCCAGATCAAGATGGCGCAGGGCGCCAAGCCCGGCGAGGGCGGCCAGCTGCCCGGCCACAAGGTCGACAAGAACATCGCCCGCGTGCGCCACTCGACGCCGGGCGTCGGCCTGATCTCGCCGCCGCCGCACCACGACATCTATTCGATCGAGGACCTGGCGCAGCTGATCCACGACCTGAAGAACGTCAACCCGCAGGCCCGCATCTCGGTCAAGCTGGTCTCCGAGGTGGGCGTCGGCACCGTCGCCGCCGGCGTGTCCAAGGCGCGCGCCGACCATGTGACCATCTCCGGCTTCGAGGGCGGCACCGGCGCTAGCCCGCTGACCTCGCTGACCCATGCCGGCTCGCCGTGGGAAATCGGCCTGGCCGAAACCCAGCAGACCCTGGTGCTGAACGGCCTGCGCGGCCGCATCGCCGTGCAGGTCGACGGCGGCCTGCGCACCGGCCGCGACGTGGCCATCGGCGCGCTGCTGGGCGCCGACGAGTTCGGCTTCGCCACCGCGCCGCTGATCGCCGCCGGCTGCATCATGATGCGCAAGTGCCATCTCAACACCTGCCCGGTGGGCGTGGCGACGCAGGACCCGGTGCTGCGCAAGCGCTTCACCGGCCAGCCCGAGCACGTGATCAACTACTTCTTCTTCGTCGCCGAGGAGCTGCGCGAGATCATGGCGCAGCTGGGCTTCCGCACGCTTCAGCGAGATGATCGGCCGGGTCGACAGGCTCGATATGCGCCGCGCCATCGACCACTGGAAGGCGAAGGGCGTCGACCTGACGCGCATCCTGCACCAGGTGCAAGCCGAGCGCGCGGCGTGGCGATCCGCAACAGCGAGACGCAGGACCACGGCCTCGACAAGGCGCTGGACCATCGACCTGATCGCGGCGGCGGCGCCGGCGCTCGACGCCGGCAAGCCGGTGCGGATCGAGCGCGAGATCCGCAACGTCAACCGCACCGTCGGCGCCATGCTGTCGGGCGAGGTGGCGCGGCGCTACGGCCATGCCGGCCTGCCGGAAGACACGATCTCGATCCGGCTCACCGGCACCGCCGGCCGCAGCTTCGGCGCCTTCCTGGCGCGCGGCGTGTCGCTGGAACTGATCGGCGACGCCAACGACTATGTCGGCAAGGGCCTGTCCGGCGGGCGCATCGTGGTGCGCCAGCCGCCGGAGGCCACGCGCGATCCGACCGAGAACATCATCGTCGGCAACACCGTGCTCTACGGCGCCATCGCCGGCGAGGCCTATTTCGAGGGCGTGGCCGGCGAGCGCTTCGCGGTGCGCAACTCCGGCGCCGTCGCGGTGGTCGAAGGCAGCGGCGACCACGGCTGCGAATACATGACCGGCGGCGTGGTGGTGGTGCTGGGCGAGACCGGCCGCAACTTCGCCGCCGGCATGTCGGGCGGCATCGCCTATGTCTACGACCCGGACGGCCGGTTCGCCACGCTGTGCAACCCGGCCATGGTCAAGCTGGAACCGACTCAGCCGCCGCCGACCTGACGCGCGCCGACGCATCCCGACCGCCCGCGCCAGCGTGCGGTCAGCGTCGAGGACAGCGGCATGGGCGATCTGCTGCGCTTCGACGCCGAGCGGCTGCGCATCCTGGTCGAGCGCCACCTGCTGCACACCGGCAGCGCGCGCGCGCGTGACCTGCTTGACAATTGGGAAACCGTGCTGCCGAACTTCGTCAAGGTGATGCCGACCGACTTCCGCCGCGCCCTGAACGACCTGGCCGCCGAGCGCGACGCCAAAGCCGCCGCCGCGGACGAATGACGTCAGGCATCAACCCTCGAACGGCAGTAAGCCGAGAACCGGAATACACATGGGCAAGCCCACCGGCTTTCTGGAAATCGAGCGCCACGACCGCGGCTACGAAAAGCCCGAAGCGCGTCGCAAGAACTGGCACGAATTCGTCCAGCCGCTGCCACGGCCGGAGGTGCGCGAGCAGGCCGCGCGCTGCATGGATTGCGGCATTCCGTTCTGCCACCAGGGCTGTCCGGTCAACAACCTGATCCCGGACTGGAACAATCTGGTCTATCGCGACCAGTGGCGCGCGGCGCTCGACGACGCTGCACTCCACCAACAACTTCCCGGAATTCACCGGCCGCATCTGCCCCGCGCCCTGCGAGGCGTCCTGCACGCTCAACATCGACGACAACCCGGTGACCATCAAGACCATCGAGTGCCAGATCGTCGATCGCGGCTGGGAGGAAGGCTGGATCGTGCCGGAGCCGCCGTCGCACAAGACCGGCAAGCGCGTCGCGGTGGTGGGCTCGGGCCCCGCGGGCCTGGCCTGCGCCCAGCAGCTGGCCCGCGCCGGCCACGCCGTGACCGTGTTCGAGAAGGCCGACCGCATCGGCGGCCTGCTGCGCTACGGCATCCCCGACTTCAAGATGGAAAAGCGCGCTGATCGACCGCCGCATCGCCAGATGGAGGCCGAAGGCGTTGATCTTCCGCACCGGCGTCGAAGTCGGCGCCGCATTGTCGATGACAGACGCTGCTCGCCGAGTTACGACGCGGTGGTGCTGTCCGGCGGCGCGGAGGCGCCGCGCGACCTGGAGGTCCCGGCCGCGAGCTGGACGGCATCCATTTCGCCATGGATTTCCTCACCCAGCAGAACAAGCGCGTGGCCGGCGATGCCGAAGCAACGCGCCGCGCCCGACGGCACGATCACCGCCAAGGGCAAGCATGTGGTGGTGATCGGCGGCGGCGACACCGGCTCGGACTGCATCGGCACCTCCAACCGCCAGGGCGCCGCCTCGGTCACCCAGCTCGAAATCCTGCCGAAGCCGCCGGTGCAGGAGAACAAGGCGCTGGTCTGGCCGGACTGGCCGCTCAAGCTGCGCACCTCCCCGCGCAGGAGGAAGGCTGCGAGCGCGACTGGGCGGTGCCGACCAAGCGCGCCGTCGGGGGCAAACGGGCAGATCACGGCGCTGGAATGCGTGCGCGTCGAATGGGTGAAGGGCGCCGATGGCCGGATGACGATGCGCGAGGTGCCGGGCAGCGAGTTCACCCTCAAGGCCGATCTGGTGCTGCTGGCGATGGGCTTCCTCGGCCCGCGCACGGCCGGGGTTGCTGGAACAGGCCGGCGTGGCGCTGGATGCGCGCGGCAACGTGCAGGCCGATACCAGTGCACTATCCGACCTCGGTGCCGCGCGTGTTCGCCGCGGCGACATGCGCCGCGGCCAGTCGCTGGTGGTCTGGGCGATCCGCGAAGGCCGCCAATGCGCGCGCGCCGTCGATCGCGCGTTGACAGGGGCGACGGTGCTGCCAGCTTGAAAAAGCCGCGGCGTTCACGAACAACGTAGCGGAAAAGCCTCGCCCCCAGACCCTTGATCCGGGGGGCAGCGCCTTCCGCTGCTCGCGTGGCGTCGATGGCTGCCTATGGGGCTTCAATGCGGGCGGAAGGCGCTTCGCTTTTTCGCCCTACGTTGCTATCACGATAGGACCGCACAACCGGCCTCCCGTTCAAATCAGCCAGTCGCCACGCCAAGATACCGCACAGGACCCTCGAACCGATGGATATCAAGGAAGCCGGGCTGATCAAGGGCGACATTGCCCGGCATTGGTATTATCGGGCCAAACTGGCCGCGCTACACCGCATCACACGTGACCTTGAACCTGTCTCCCTGCTCGACGTCGGCGCCGGGGTCGGGTTCTACGCGCGGGCCATGCTGCGAGATACCGCGCTTGCGCAAGCGACCTGCGTCGATCCCGGCTATCAGGCGGACCATGACGAAACCGTCGCCGACAAGTCGCTGCTGTTCCGCCGCCAGATCGACACGACCGACGCCGACCTGGTGCTGATGATGGACGTGCTCGAACACGTGCCGGACGATGTGGGCATGGTCGCGGACTACGTCGCGAGGGCACGGCCGGGCACGCATTTCATCATCACCGTACCGACGTTCATGTGGCTCTGGAGCGGCCATGACGTGTTCCTGGAGCACTACCGCCGCTACTCGTTGCGCCAGATCGAACACGTCTTGCGCGCAGGCGGCCTTCGCGCCGAACGCGGTTGTTATTTCTACGGCGCATTGCTGCCGCTGGTAGCGGCGTCGCGAACGACCGAGCGGCTGCTGCATGGCGGGCACCGGATCGCGCGCAGTCAGATGCGCGACCATGGAGCCATCCTGAACACGCTGTTCTGGACGGTGTGCCGTCTGGAATTGCCGTTCTTTCCGGCCAACCGCCTGGCCGGGCTGACCGCCTTTGTCAGGGCAACAAAGCCGTAACGACGCGCGTGGAGCCCCGGCGCCAACAATCACCAGCCCCGGAATGATCTCCGGCGCACCCGCATTGCATCACGCGCGATCACGCGCCTTGCCCATTACGCCCAAGCAACGTGCGGAGTACATACTCGGTGTGCGCGCCGACGGCGGGGCCGGGCCAGGCCACCACCTGCTCCGGCTTGTCGCCGTCCAGGCGGATCGCCGGGCCGGGGTGCAGCGTGCGGCCGATCAACGGATCGTCGATCGTTTGCACACTGGCGCGAGCCAGGAAATGCGGGTCCGCCGCGCAGTCGGCGACGTCGTACAGGCGAGAGCACGGCACGTCCGCCGCCTCCAGCCGGGCTTCGGCTTCCCTCGCGGGCAGTGTCGCCGCCCAGGCGCCGATCACCGCGTCCAACTCCTCGCGCCGGGCGCAGCGGTCGGCGTTGCTGGTGTAGGCAGGGTCCTTGGCCAGCGCGGCCCGGCCGATCGCCGCCATCAAACGCGCAAAGATCAGGTCGGAGTTACCCGCGATGCACAGGAACTTGCCGTCGGCGCAGCGATAGGTGTTGGTCGGTGCCGCGGTGGGGATCGCGGCGCCGACCGGCTGGCGGATGCGGCCGTCCAGCGCGTATTCGGGCAACATCCCCTCCAGCAAACTGAACACGGAATCGACCAGGTTGACATCGATCACCCGGCCGCGCCCGGTGCCTGGGCCTGGGCCTGCCCCGGCGTCTGGTAGCGGCGCGCCGGCCGCAAAGCCCGGCGCGGGCGCACCGGGTGACGCGTCCCTCTGCCACAGCGCCGCCAGCAGGCCGATCGCGGCATACAGGCCGGCCAGGTCGTCGCTGATCGAGATCCCGCAGCGTGGCGGCGGCAGGTCGGAGCTGCCGGGCGGATGCCCGGTCAAATGGCGCAGCCCGCCCATCGCCTCTCCGATCGCGCCGAAGGCCGGGCGATCGCGGTACGGCCCGTCCTGGCCGTAGCCGGAAATCCGGGCAATCACCAGGCGCGGATTGGCTGCGTGCAGAACCTCCGGCCCCAGTCCCAGGCGCTCAAGCTGCCCGGCGCGCAAATTCTCCACCAACACGTCGGCCCGCGCCGCCAGCGCCAGCGCGGTGTCGCGCTCGCGCTTCAGGTCCAGCACCACCGACAGCTTGTTGCGGCCGTGAATGCTGAACCAGACCGAGTTGCCGTCGACCGCCGCGCCCCAGCCGCGGAACGGATCGCCGCCGGGCGGCTCGATCTTGATCACCTCGGCGCCGAGATCGGCCAGGATCCGCGTGCAGAACGGCGCCGCGATGTAGTGGCCGATCTCCAGGACCTTGAGGCCGACCAGGGGACCGGTCCGCGCGGGCAGGGGGGTCATCGTTGGTTCCTTTTGGCCATGTGGGGGTGGCCGGTGTCCGCATCAAAAGCCGCGATCCGGGACCGTGCAACTGGCCGGCGTTAACGTTTTATTAGGAAAATAGGTTCATACCATTGCATTGGAGCCGGCCTTTGCCGGTCTCCTTGTTTCCTCCCCGAAGTCGCTCCGTTCCCCCAATGGTGCGACCTACTTGGCGGTGCGCCTGCAACATTGGCGCACCGCCCTTTTTTTGCCGGCCGCGATGGCCCGTTCAGCCCCATTCGACTCGTCTCGCGGCTGGAAAATCCCACTGGCTCAGCCTGCGATGTGTCGGAAAAACTTACACAATTCCCCCATCGAGCACAGCGGTAAGGCGCAACAGATTGAATTCGCACAGCCCCCTGTAGCGGCATAGAACTTGCGTCCGTGGGAGCGCGCGCAGGCGCGCCAAACCACCTCGGTGCATAACAATGTCCTCGAACCTTTGCGTAGCCTCGATCGCCGCGGCGTGCCTGCTGGCGATCGGCGCCGCTGCTCCAGCCTATGCGGACCCGATATCGACGAGATCTATGTCGGCGGTGCGGAAGTCGGCGTGAGAGGGCGAGAGACAGAAGCCAAAGCTATTGTCGCGGTAGCGGCGGAAAAGATCGGGCGCGGAATTGGTCGTATCCGACTTCGACGCATCATGGATGTGTCGGGAGACAGCCTTATTCCCTTCGTCAAGGAGGCCGTGGCACCCGGTTGCGTGGTCTACACCGACGGGTGGAGCGGCTATTCCGGCCTGGCGAAGGCTGGCTACAAACACGAAACCGTCGTCATCAGCCGCGGTGACGAACTGGCGCACGAGGTGTTGCCACGCGTCCATATGGCAGCCTCGCTTCTCAAGCGATGGTTGACCGGCACTCATCAGGGTGGCGTTCAGCATCGGCACCTCGACTATTACCTCGACGAGTTCGCCTTCCGATTTAACCGTCGGCACTCAAAGGCAAGAGGACTGCTCTTTCACCGGCTCGCACAGCAAGCTCTTGCAGTCGGTCCGGCGCCATATCGCGACATCGCTTGGAGTATACCGCATCAACGCCCGGAACTTTGAACGGCGATGCGTCGGCGGGCTGGTCGTTCAGGACGAACCAGGCGGTCACAGTTGTCGCCCTGGACGCCTTGGACCCGACCGGAGATGGCGCTGTGCGCCTCTACAACGCAAGCGGGACCGTGCTCGCCAGTGCGACGGTCACCTTCAGCGACAAGCAGGAAGGATCTCCTGCCGCCTTCTACTCACAGGCGATTTCTCCGGTCTCTCTCGCGGCGGATACGACGTACTACATCGCCCAGGACTTTAGCGCCTTCTCGAACAGCGCCTTCTCGACCCATTTGGACTTCCTGGTCACCGGGCTCACGACCGACGCCGCCATCACATTCGACGGCGAGGTTGCCGCCGTAGGCCTAGGCACAAACCCGACCACCGACGCCACTGGCGGAGGCTATAATCCCGCGTTTTTCGGTCCGAATTTCGACATCGCCGTGCCCGAGCCGTCCACCCTACTGCTGCTCGCCGCGGGGCTGGGCGGCCTCAGCATGCTCCGCAGCAAGCGCGTTCGATAGCGGTTGTCGGGATTCTTTACAGGGCGAATGCTGCCTCAAAGTCCGTCGAAGGCTACCGCGACACGCCGCCGGTCGCAGCGGCCAGCCGCCGGGAAATCGGGCCGCTGGTGAGGCGTTCGCTGGGCGAGCAGTCGTTGGCGGGTAGGGCTTTTCCGCCCTTGCCCCACCAGGCGCATGACGCCGACCCCAGGATCACTCCACCGCGACCACGAAGGTCTCGCTGCTCGCCGCGTCGGCGGTCGCACGCCGCCAGGTAAACGCGATATTGTCGCCGGCCTGGGCTGCGGGCAGCTCAACCACGTGCACGCCAAGCCCAGTGTCCCGCGTGGGCGTCTCCTCGCGCGTCCGCCCGCCGTCCATGCTCCATGCCACCACCGCCGGCTCCGGCAGGTCGATCCGCAAGACCCGCCCCGCGGGAATGCTCGGCGTCCGCCAGTCCGGCCGCCAGGGCCGCACGCGCGGCGTCCGCCGATCGCGCTGGTAGCGCCGCACCGGCTGCGGCGGCAGGTCGAACACCGCGCCGTCGGCCAGTGAGCGCAACAGCTTCAGGTGCTCGGCATGCGCCCAGGCCAGCGGCATCGCGGACCCGCTCGGCCCGCCGGGCAGCAACTCCCGCTCCGGGATCGGCGGGCCGTCCCAGACCTGCTCCGGCAGCAGCTTGCCCGGGCTGGCGTTCGCCTCCATCGTCGCGAGCAATCGCCGTGCTTCGGCGGCGTGGCCGGCAGCCAGTTCGTAATGCGCCCGCTCGCCCGCCAGCAGCGGCCATACCCGGCCGGTGCCGGTGCCGTCGAACGGGCTGCCGTCGTCATGCTCGCCATAGCCGTCGCCGTTGTAGCGGCGCCAGCCGGGGCCGTTCGGCAGTTCCTGCCGCAGCACATGATCGATCACCCGCACGGTGTCCACGATGCGCGGATCGTTCGGCGCACGCAGGCCGAAGCGCACCAGGGCCAGCGCGTCGGTGCTGACCAGGGACTCGGCCGGCACCTCCGAGGTGCCGATCGTGCGATTGCGCACCGTGATCGTGCCGTGCGACGCGGCCCGCGCCTCGCCCGGCACCGGCGGGGCGATGCGGACGTAGTACCCTGCCACCCCCGCCTCACGCGCCAGCGCGGTGTCGGTGACGTAGATCCAGTCCTCGATCTCGGCTTGCCAGGCATCCGCGGTATCGCGAAGGAAGCCGGCGAGATCGGCGCCCATGTCCCTCGCGGTGTCGCCACCCGTATCGCCCCCACCCGTATCGCCCCGGGTGTCCACTTGGGTGTCATCACCGGCGAAATGCTCGGCGAGATCGGCGGCCGCCAGCAGCGCGGCGACCTCGGCGGCCAGGGTGAACGGGGTGTAGCCGGCATTTTCCTCCCAGCGGTCCTGGCTGGTGGTGGGGCCGTTGCGCACCACGAACCCGGCGGCGGCGCGGACCATCGGCCAATAGGCTGGCAGTTGCGGGCGGACCAGCGCGCCGTGGCGCCAGGCAAGCTCCACCAGCAGGATCGGCAACGCGCACTCGTCGAGCTGTATGCCGTGCCAATAGGGCTTGCCGTCCAGCCAGCAGTTCTGCGGCCACGAGCCGTCAGCTTCCTGCACCGCGCGCAGATAGCGCAGCACCCGGCGCACCTCCGCGAACGCGCCGCAGGCCAGGAAGCCGCCGGCGATCTCCACCAGGTCGCGCGGCCAGACCAGGTGGTAACCGCCCAGGTCGTCGTCGCCCTTGCTGGCGCCCCACGGGATCGACAGGCTGGCGATCAGCCCGCCCGGGAAGGTCGGGCTTTCGTGGCACCGCAGCACGGCGGTGCTGACGCGATAAGTGTTGTGCCCATCCACCCGCCGGTCGAGCGAGCGTAACCCGGCCTGCCAGGTTCGCCAGCCGGCGGTGTAGCGCTCAACGATGCTGGAGAACGCCGTTTGCAGGCTGGCACGGGCACGGAACGCCGCCTCCGCCGGTGCGCGGCCGAAGCCCAGCGCCAGGTGTACCGGCGCGTCCCCAACCAGTCGCAGCTCCGCCGTCAGCGCCACATTGCCGTCCGCCGCGCGATCCCAGGTTTCCGTCAGGTGGCCGTGCTCATGCAGCTGTTGCCAGCCATCGGACACGCCGACGAACCCGACCGAGGCCGCGGCAAACTCCCGGTCAGCGCATAGGGCCAACACCGTGCCGTCGCCCTCGGCGAACAGCACGTGGCTGCCTTTGTAGTCGCCGATCCAGGCGGTGTTGTGCGCGCCGCCATTCACCAGATGTGGCGCCAGCAGAGCGAACAGCCGCAGCTTCGGGCCTTCCAGCACTTCGAGCTGGACCTGCTGCAACACCACGTCATGCCGCGGATCGGCGACGATGCGCTTGGTGATGCGGAAGCGGCCGCCGAGATGGGTGCTGACGACCTGGAACGCGGGCACCCCGTCTTCCAGGGTGGAGGTTTCGAAGCTGCAGTCGCGCTTCTCCTCCGCGAAGAAGCCGGCGCCGTCGGTGACGAGCAACCCGAAGTCGCGCGTGCAGGCCTGGTCCACGCGCGGGTAGTAGACCTCGTTGACAATGCCGTGGCTGACGGTGAACCAAACGCGGCTCACCGGCGACAGCGCCGACCCCACCCCGGTCTTCGCCGACGAGGTCCAGTGCGGCTCAATCCCGGGCCACCCCGGTGCGTCAGTCACGCCTCAACCCCGCCATCACCCGCTCCCCCGCATCGCCGCAGGTAAGCCAAAACCCTGAATCCTGACAACTGACTTCCGACAACTGATCACTGACCACTGACCACTGAACTACACCCATGCCCCGGCGCGCATCAGCGGCTCCGCGGTGCCGTCGGCCGCGATGCCGTCCACGTCGACCTGGGCCGAACCGATCATCCAGTCCACATGGATCAGGCTGCTGTTGGCCCCGCGCGCCCATAGTGCCTCGGTGCCGGCCGCGCCGCCATCGGTGAAGCATTTGCTGTAGGACTGGCCGAGCGCGATGTGGCTGGCGGCGTTCTCGTCAAACAGCGTGTTGAGGAACAGCAAGCCGGTCCGGGCGATCGGCGAGGCGGCAGGAACCAAGGCGACCTCGCCCAGCCGGCGGGCACCCTCGTCGGTGGCGATCATCCGCTCCAGCACTTCCTGGCCGCGGCTTGCACGGGCCTGGACGATCGCGCCGGCCTCGAAACGGACCTCGATGCCGTCGATCAGCGTGCCCTGATGGGACAGCGGCTTGGTGCTGGCGACGGTGCCGTCAACGCGCTGGCAATGCGGGGTGGTGAACACTTCCTCGGTCGGGATGTTCGGGTTGCCGGTGACGCCGTTCGCCGCGGTGGTCAGGCCGCCCATCCAGCGGTGCTCGTCGGCCAGGCCAATGCGCAGGTTGGTGCCCGGACCGCGATATTGCAGCGCGGCGTAGCGTTTGGCGTTCAGCCGGTTGCGGCGCGCCATCAGCGTGGCGTTGTGTGCCGCCCAGCCGGCGATCGGATCGTCGGTGGTAACGCGCGACGCGGTGAAGATCGCCTCCCACAACCGGGCCATCGCCTCCGGCTCGGTCAGGCTCGGAAACACCCCGCGTGCCCAGGCGGGCGTGGCGCAGGCGACGATGGTCCAGTTGATCGCCGATGTGGTGATCAGCTCCAACGCCGGGCGGTAGGCTATCGAGCGGGCGCGGTTGGCGCGCGCGACCTTGTTGGGGTCCTGGCCGGACAGCAGGTGCGGGTCGTCGCCGACGATGGCCAGGCGCGCCGCGCCGCCACGGAACGCCGCGGCCATGCCCTCGTACAGCCAGTCCGCGGCGGTGTCGAAGCCGGCATCCGCGGCGTGCTGGTAGCGCAGCATGCCGGCCACATCATCGGCGAAGAACGTCGTAACCAGCGAGGCGCCGGCGCGATAGGCGTGCTCGGTAATGCGCCGTGCCAGACCGACGGCCTCCAACGGCGCAGTCATCACCAGTTGCTGCCCCGGCAACAGGCCGCCGAGGCCGACCCGCACGGCGACCTCGGCCAGACGGTCGAGCAGGCTGGCGTGGGACAGGCCGGTCACGTCGTCCATATTGGTCTCCAAGGCGCTGCGAGGGTTCCAGACCGATGGTGGCTTGCGGCCCAAGGTCAGGCAATCGGGGGAGCGAAGCAAGGTCAGGGCTCTGCCCTGAAACCCGCCAGGGGGGCTTTGCCCCCAAAGGCGTTAACTTACCGCCGGATGGGGTAACGGACATATGGTCTTCGTTTTCGCCTGGAGTGGGCGAGCCGGCGGTGGACATTGGGTCCGGCGTGCAGCAGATCATCGACGGTGAGGCTGCCGAGGACAGCAAGCAGCAGCACGCGCCGGGTAATGTCCCACGCGCGCCAGAGCGAGGGGATGTAGGTGGCATCGAGCAGGTCCTCAGGGGAAGACTCCAGGAACTCCTGGCTGAGATCGTCGCACAACAGGGCCAGAATGAGATGCGCGGTGAGCCAACTTCGTGACGCCCGCTCGGTGCGGGTCGGAATGCGGTCCATCCGCAGCAGGGATTTCAGTCGCTTGAACGCCAGTTCGATTTGCCAGCGCAGGCGATAGACGGCGAGCACTTCCTCGGCCGGATAGCCTTCCGCCGGCAGCGAGGTAGCCAGGATCATGAATTCCGCTGCAATCAGGCTGCGCGGATCGAGCACCTTCTGCTTGCGCGAAGCCTCGGCGCGCAACTTGTTGCGGGCGGCTTCGGTCGTCTCCGGGGTCTTGCGCCGGACGATCAGGCGCAGCGGCAGCGGCGGGTCCAGCACGCCAACCCTGGCGCGCAGGATCACTTCGTGCGGCGCCATGTCGGCCGGCAGGGTACCGAGATGGGTGATGAGATCGAAGTCGGACCCGTCCGGGCGGATCAGGCTGAAGGCGTTCCAACCCACCCGAACGATGAAATCGGCCTGATTGGCGCCTTCCTGGCGGAAGCGGTGCAGACTCGCGGCGCGGGCAAAGTTGCGGTCGCCGATGCGGACCTCGCCTGGGATGGGTGCGCCACGCTCGATCGCCTCGGCACCGTGCTTGTCGGTCAGCTCCAGCTGCGAGAAGCCGCCGCGGCCGAGATCGTAGACCGCATGCAGCCGCCAACTGGTCGTCTTGCTGCCGCGCTCGCGGAAGCAACTGCCGTCGGCATTGCGCAGGATGCGCCCAGCCCAGCGCACCGCGGCACCGGGAGCCTTGTCCGCCAACTGGCACGCCATCACGGCGTCGAGGAACTCGACCGCCTTGTCGAGCCGTTTCTTGACCGCCGGGTCGCTCATCTTGGCGAGGCCGAGCATGGTTGCCCAGGCGGCAGTTTCGCTCAGCGACAAGCCACCGGGACCGCGCGCCAGGGCAAGGCGCAGCAGGTCGGCGCCGCTGCCGATCTCGCGCTGGCGCTCGATCGCCTTGGTCTGCCGGGCAATCTGGTCGAGATCGACAGTGCCGGGAAGCTGGTGCAACAGGCTGTCGAACTGATCCGATGGGAGAGATGCCGTGTTTTGCATCCGCCCCGAGAATCCTACCGAGTTCGAGCCGGGTCAAGCGGTAAGTTAACGCCTATGGGCTTTGCCCCCCTGGACCCCCCACCAAAGGCAGAGCCTTTGGGATCCATCCATTTTGCTTGGGGCACGGGAGGGGGGACTGGGCCGGCCTGGGCTGCCGCTTTCACACCAGCCGATTGCCGGTGTGAAAGCGGCAGCCCAGGCCGGCCCAGTCCCCCCTCCCGTGCCCCCAATCAAGTGAAGGGTTCCAAGGGCTCCGCCCTTGGCGGGGATCCAAGGGGCAGAGCCCCTTGGTGGGGTCCGGGGTAAAGCCCCGGCCTTGCTTCACTCCCCCGATTGCCTGACCGTGGGTGGCTAGCCACCATTGGTCTGGAACCCACGCAGCGCCTCGGCGCGGTTGGCGCGGCCCAGGATGACGACGCCGTCCGCCGGCTCGATCCGCGTCGCGCCGACCGGTCGGGCTATCATTGCTGTCCCGGGACGATCAATGGCGACGATGAAGAACGCCGGTCCCACCTGGGCTTCGATTTCGTCCACCGTAAGCCCGGCGAATTTGCTGCCTTTTTCGGCGACCGCCAATTCCAGTTCCAGGCCCAGGCCGTGCAGTTCCCGCTCCATCGCGCCGGTCCGCTCGCCGCCGTGCATGGCCTTCGTTGCGTTTGGATACAGAATGATCTCGGCCACGCGCTCCGCCCCGATATGCGCGGGCAGCACGACCTCATTGGCGCCCGCGTACACCAGCTTGGTAACGGTCGATGGTGATTCGCCACGCGCAATGATCAACATCGATTTGTTCAGGTTGCGCGCGCTGAGGGTCACGAACACGTTGACCGCGTCGTCGGGCAGCACGGTGGCCAGGGCGCGCGCGTGCTCGACGCCGGCCTGCCGCAGCATCGTCTCGTCCGAGGCGTCCGCGTGCAGGCACAGATAGCCGAGCGCGCGCGCTTCCTCGAGCCGTTCGGGGCTGCGTTCCAGGATCACGAACGGTGCCCCGCCGGCTTTCAGTTCGCGTGCCAGCATGTTGCCGATGCGGCCGAAGCCGCAGACGATGACATGGTTTCGCAGTCGCTCGATCTGGTGGTTCATGTGTTTGTGGCCGAGAAGCTGCTGGATGCCTGAGAGTGTGATGGCTTGCACCAGGGCGCCGGTGAGAAAGATCATGCCGGTGCAGCCGGTGACGATCAGCCCCATCGTGATCGCCCGCAATGGCACGGTCGCGACAGGCTGCACCTCGTCGAAGCCGACGGTGAACACGGTAAGCACGACCATGTAGAGCGCGTCGCCGAAGTTCCAGCCTTGCGACATGTAGGCGACGATGGCGAGGCCGCCGACCGTCAGGACGAACAGCACGCCGCCAAGCAGGTTGCGAACCGGTGAGTTCAGCATCGGTGTGAGGGCCGGGACCGGAGGTCAGGCGGGCAGGACAGACGGGAAGGAGGCGGCCAGCAGACGTTCAAGCCGACCGCAACAAAGTACACCTCTCCCACTCTTCGTGGGAGAGGTCGAGGCGCGAAGCGACGAGGGTGAGGGCCGTGCCGCGCGCACCACCCTATCGATTGATCCGCTTCGCTACACAACCGCTGCGCTCGCCGCCTCGGTCCGCGTCGCGGCCAAGCCCACAAAAAACGGTGTACGGCCGCCCCGGCGATCAGCCCGGCACCACCCTACACGTCCAGATTCGCAACCTTCAACGCATTCCCAACAATGAACTCGCGCCGAGGCTCAACCACATCGCCCATCAGGGTGGAAAATACCTGCGCCGCGTCCTCCGCGTCGCCGACCTTCACCTGCAGCAAGGTGCGCACGCTGGGGTCCAGCGTGGTCTTCCAGAGCTGGTCGGGGTTCATCTCGCCCAGGCCCTTGAAGCGCTGCACCGACAGACCACGCCGACCATGCGCGATCACCCGCTCGTACGCCGAGGCCGGCCCGGCCACCGCAACCTCCTGCGCATCCAGCTTCAACCGCGCCGGCGTGGCGAAGCGTTCGGCGAACGCCGGCGCGCGATCGTTCAGCCAGCGCGCCTCGGCGCTGCGCAGCGCCGCGGCGTCCAGCACGCGCTTTTCCATCACCCCGCGCACGGTGCGCGACAGCGTCAACCCGCCATCGGCGGCGACCACCCAGCCCTGCTCGGTCGGCAGCGAAACCGCGTTCAGCCGCCCGGCCAGCGTCGGCGCCGCCGCGGTGGCGCGCGTCGGCGTCCGGCGGTCAGCGCACCGGCGATCGCCGCCTGCTCCAGCAGCGCCACCGGAACCGTCGCCGACAACCGCGTGCAACCGCTGCGTCGCCTCGCGCAGCCAGACGATCTCGCGCCGCAGTTCGTCCTTCTCGAACACCGGCCATCGGCAAAGCTCAGCCGCGCGTCCGCCAGCGCCTTGTCGAGCAGGAAATCCTCCAGCGCAGCGGTCGTCTTTCAGATAGCGCTCGTCGTTGCCGCGCTTGGCGCGATACAGCGGCGGCTGAGCGATGATACAGGTGCCCGCGATCGATCAGCTCGCGGCATCTGGCGGAAGAAGAACGTCAGCAGCAGCGTGCGGATATGAGCTGCCGTCCACGTCGGCGTCGGTCATGATGACGATGCGGTGGTAGCGCAGCTTGGCCACGTCGAAGCCGCCCTGCTCCGGCTCGCCGCGGCCGATGCCGGTGCCCAGCGCCGTGATCAGCGTGCCGATCTCCTGGCTGCCCAGCATGCGGTCGAAGCGCGCGCGCTCGACGTTCAGGATCTTGCCCTTCAGCGGCAGGATCGCCTGAAACTTCCGGTCGCGCCCCTGCTTGGCCGAGCCGCCGGCGCTGTCGCCCTCGACGATGAAGATCTCCGCACTTCGCCGGATCACGCTCCTGGCAGTCGGCCAGCTTGCCCGGCAAGCGTCGAGATGTCCAGCACGCCCTTGCGCCGTGTCAGCTCGCGCGCCTTGCGCGCCGCCTCGCGCGCCGCCGCGGCGTCCATCACCTTCTGGATGATCGACTTGGCTTCTTTCGGGTGCGTCTCGAACCAGTGCGACATCGGCGTCGGCCACCGCCGCCTGCACCACCGGCTGCACCTCGGAGCTGACCAGCTTGTCCTTGGTCTGCGAGGAAAATTTCGGGTCCGGCACCTTCACCGACAGCACCGCGGTCATGCCTTCGCGCATGTCGTCGCCGACGAGCTGGAGCTGCTCCTTCTTGCCCATGCCGTCCGCGTATTTCGTCACCACGCGGGTCAGCGCCTGGCGGAACCCGGCCAGGTGCGTGCCGCCGTCGCGCTGCGGGATGTTGTTGGTGAAGCACAGCATCGTCTCGTGGAAACTGAATCGTTCCACGACAACGCGAACTCGACCCGAATGCCGGCGTCGGTCTCCGGCACCCGCAGGCTGATCGGCGGCGTGAACACCGAGCGTCTTGGCCCGATCGAGCCATTCGACGAAAGCCACCAGGCCGCCGTCGTAGCGCATGACGACTTCACGCTTCTCGGCATGGCGCTCGTCGCGCAGCACGATGGTCAGCGCCGGAATTCAGGAAGGCCAGCTCGCGCAGCCGGCGTTCCAGCAGCGCGAAGTCGAATTCGGTGTGGGTGAACGTGGCGGGACTGGGCTTGAACGTGACCTCGGTGCCGCCCGGCGCGTCGGACGGACCGACAAGAGCCAGCGGAGCCTCGGCATCGCCGTTGCTGGAACCGGATGAAATGCTCCTGGCCCTGGCGCCAGACGCGCACCTCCATCCACTCCGACAGCGCGTTGACCACGGCCGCGCCGACGCCGTGCAGCCCGCCGGACACCTTGTAGGAGTTCTGGTTGAATTTGCCGCCCGCGTGCAGCCGGGTCAGCACCACCTCGGCCGCGGAGATGCCTTCCTCCTCGTGGATGTCCATGGGGATGCCGCGGCCGTCGTCGCGCACCGTCACGCTGCCGTCGCCGTTCAGCGTCAACTCGACCCGCGCCGCGAAGCCGGCCTGCGCCTCATCGACCGCGTTGTCGATGATCTCGAACGCCATATGATGCAGGCCGGAGCCGTCATCGGTGTCGCCGATATACATGCCCGGGCGCTTGCGAACGGCGTCCAGGCCGCGCAGCACGGAGATCGAGGCGGCATCGTATGCGTCCCCATTTGCAGCCCCCCCATTTGCAACACCATTGGGGGCGCCGGAATCAGGCTGCGGCGCGGCTTCGTCGGTCATGCCGAGTGGGGTCTCCGGAGACTGTTGTGGGTACTTTAGTTATATAGCGGCTACAGCGTCGCCGAACCAGTGGCGAGGGGCGAAAATCCGCTCATACCAGCGGCCATAATTACTGACCGTTCGGCCGGTGTCGGGCCGCTGGTATGAGTTCTGGTTTCGCGCGCGGCCGCACGCCGACTCCCCGGGCAACCCCGCGCGCGAGACCAGCGGCCCGAAATGATGGAAGAGTCATCATTTCGGGCCGCTGGTGTCCGGCGCCAACTTTCCATCGCCCGTGCGCAACAGTTCAGCGGCGCCGAGCAGCGGGGCGAAAGTCTCGGAATCCGTGCCGGTGATCAGGGTCTGCGCCGGCAGGCGGGTCAGCGCGGTGAACAGTGCGGCGCGGCGCGCGGGGTCCAGATGCACCGCCGGTTCGTCCAGCAGCAGCAGCGGCGCGGCGCCGCGTGCCTCGGCGATCAGTGCGGCATGGCCCAGCACCAGGCCGACCAGCAGGGTCTTCTGTTCGCCGGTGCTGGCGAGCGTCGCCGGACAGCCCGTGGCGGCGTCACTCATGGCCAGGTCGGTGCGGTGCGCGCCGAGCGCCGCCCCACCGGCCGCCGTATCACGCGCGCGGGCGGCGGCGAGGCCGGCGCGCAGCCAGTCCTCGACCTCCAGGGCTGGGACAGCATCCAGGCGGTCGGCAATCGGACAAGCCAGAGCGAGGCGGGCGGCGGGAAAGGGGGCAGCGGCGCCGGCGGCCAGCGCGGCATTCAGGCGTGCCACCAGCGTGGCGCGCGACGCGGTCGCGGCGACGGCATGGCGGGCCATGGCGTCTTCCAGCCCGGCCAGCCAGGCGTCGTCTTGCCGCCCCGTGGAGCGTCCCTCCGCCAGCAGGCGGTTGCGTTGCGCCATCGCACTGTCGTGCGCCGCGATCTCGCGCGCGTGGCCAGGCTCCAGCGCCCAGACAAGGCGATCGAGGAAGCGCCGGCGGCCTGACAATCCTTCCTGGAACAACCGGTCCATCTGCGGGGTCAGCCAGACCGCTGCAACGCGGGCGGCAATCTCCGCCTGGCTGCGCGGGGCAACACCGTCCAGGCGGAACACCCGACGGTCCCCGGGACGATCCCCGGAGCGATCCCCGGGACGGTCCTCCCCTGGACGACGTCCGGAGCGACCGCCAAGGTCTTCGGGAGCGGTGCCGGTGCCGATATCGGTCTCACCCTCGGTCGTGACGAAGCGCCCGGCGACCGCCCAGCCACCGGGTGCGCCGCGCCGAACAAGATCGGCCATCCGCGCGCCACGCAGTCCGCGACCCGGCGTAAGCAGCGACACCGCCTCCAGCAGGTTGGTCTTGCCGCTGCCGTTCGGCCCCACCAGCACGCTGATCCGCGCCCGCGGGTGCCAGGTCAGCGACTGATAGGAGCGAAAGTCCGTAACGATCAGCCGAGTGAAGCGCATAGCGGCCGCCAGCAGCCTATCCGACTACCGGCCACTGACCACTGAATCACACCCGCATCGGCATCAGCACATACAGCGCGCTGCTGTCAGTCGCGTCGCGCACGACAGTCGGCGCCTGGCCATCGGCGAAACAGAACTCCACGTCGCCCTCGATCTGATCCGTGATGTCGTTCAGGTAACGCGCCTGGAAGCCAATCTCCAACGGCGATGATTCGTACTTCACCCGCTCGCCGTCCAACTCCTCCGTGGCGGTGCCCTGCTCGGGGCTGGCCGCCGACAGCGTCAGCAGGTCGTGCTGCAGCGTCAACTTTACCGGCCGCGAGCGCTCCGACGAGATAGCCGCCACCCGCCCAACCGCGTCAGCGAAGTCCTTCTTGCCGACGCGCAGAACCTTGTCGTTGCCGCGCGGAATAACGCGCTCATATTCCGGGAAGGTGCCGTCGATCAGCTTGCTGGTCAGCAAAATCGAATCGACGTGGAACTGGATTCGCGTATCGGACAGGGCAAGTTCCACGCCGCCGCTAACCTCGTCGAGCAGCTTGCGCAACTCGTTGATCGTCTTGCGCGGGATGATCACGCCCGGCATACCGCCGGCACCCTCCGGCAACGGCTCCTCCACGCGCGCGAGGCGATGCCCATCTGTGGCAACAGCACGCAGCACGCGGGTGCCCTCGCTGTCGGCAACGTGCAGGTAGATGCCGTTCAGGTAGTAGCGCGTCTCTTCCGTGCTGATCGCAAAACGAGTTCGGTCGATCAGGCCGCGCAATTGCTGCGCCGGCAAGGTGAACCGGTGCGGCAGGGTCCCGGCGGTCATCGACGGGAAATCGTCGGTGGGCAGCACCACCAGATGCGTGCTGTAGCGCCCGGCCCGCAGCGCCAATTGAGCATCGCCGCCGGGATGGTCAAGCTCGATCTCGGCACCCTCCGGCAGCTTGCGGACGATCTCATACAGTGTCGCGGCGGGGGCGGTGGAGGCGCCGTTGCGAGTGGTGCTGGCGGGCACGTCCTCGATGATGGCGATTTCCATGTCCGTCGCGGTCAGCGACAGCTTGCCGTCGCGGACCGCAATCATGACGTTGGCCAGGATCGGGATGGTGTTGCGCTTTTCGACCACGCTCTGGACGTGGGCCAGCGCCTTCAACAGGGTTGCGCGGTCGGCCTTGAATTTCATCTTGGCAATCCTCTGAGGCTCTGGCCTCGTGCGGCACCCGGGGCGAATCGAGCGCAGACTGTAGCAACAGGAAAATCCGCCGAAAAGCACGCACATTGTGCCGGGCGTCGGGTAAGCAAGGCCGGGGCGTTGCCCCGGACCCCACCAAGGGGCGCTGCCCCCTGGACCCCCACTAAAGGCGGAGCCTTTAGAATCCATCCATTTTGATTGGGGGCACGGGAGGGGGGACTGGGCCGGCCTGGGCTGCCGCCATCATACCGGCGATCGGCCGGTGTGATGGCGGCAGCCCAGGCCGGCCCAGTCCCCCCTCCCGTGCCCCCAATCAAGTGAAGGGTTCCAAGGGCTCCGCCCTTGGCGGGGATCCAAGGGGCAGCGCCCCTTGGTGGGGTCCGGGGCAACGCCCCGGCCTTGCTTACCCGACGTCGGATTGCAGCATGCGGCGTAGCAGTTCGACGTCTTCGGCGAAGGCGGCGTCGCGCGCCATCAGGTCGGCGATCCGCGCGACGGCGTGCATCACGGTGGTATGGTCGCGGTTGCCGAATTTGCGGCCGATTTCCGGCAGGCTGCGTTGTGTGAGTTGCTTGGCCAGCCACATGGCGACCTGGCGCGGTCGGGCGACGGCCCGGGCGCGGCGGGCCGAGGACATGTCGGTCAGGCGGATATTGTAGTGTTCGGCGACCTTGCGCTGGATTTCCTCGATCGTCAGGCGGCGGTCGTGCGCCTTGAGGATGTCGTGCAGCACCTCGTGCGTGGTTTCCAGCGTCACCTGGCGGTTAAACAGGTTGGCGTGCGCCACCAGGCGGTTCAGCGCGCCTTCAAGCTCGCGCACGTTGGAGGTGATCTTATGAGCTAGGAACTCCAGCACCTTGGCCGAGGCGACGACGCCGGCGCGGGCCGCTTTCGCCTCCAGGATCGAAAGCCGCAACTCGTAGGTCGTGGAATGCAGATCGGCGACCATGCCGTGGCTGAGCCGTGTGCGCAGCCGCGCTTCCAACCCCTCGAGGTCGGATGGCGATTTGTCGGCCGAGACGACGATCTGCTTGCCCGCTTCCACCAGCGCGTTGAAAGTGTGGAAAAACTCTTCCTGCGTGTTGTCTTTGCCGATCAGGAACTGCAGGTCGTCGATCATCAGCACATCCGCGCCGCGCAGTTGATCCTTGAATTCGAAAGTCGCCTGACTGCGGATCGCCGCGATGAAGCGGTACATGAAACGTTCCGCCGACATGTACGCCACGGTGATCGGCCGGCCGCCGACACCGTTGCTGCGGGTTAACATTTCCCACGCGATGGCGTGCATCAGATGCGTTTTGCCGAGGCCCACGCCGCCGTACAGAAACAGCGGGTTGAATCCTTGGCAGGCGGGTTGCTCCGCCACCCGCCGGGCGCAGGCATGCGCGAATTCGTTCGGCTTGCCGACCACGAAGGCGTCGAAGGTAAAGCGCGGATCGAGGCCGGTGGTCAGCTCGGACCGCGGTTCGTTACGATTGTCGCCCTTGAAATCGCTGCGTTCGTCGGCGCGCGAAGCGCCGCGCGGCGAGTTGGTGTGCGACGCTCCGTTGCCGCCGAGACTCTCGGCCAGACCGTTCATGGCCGGCGCGCCGCCGCCGACGCGGATATCGACGCGGCGCACCTCGGCGTTTTCCGCTTGCCACAGCGTGCTCAAACGATCGGCGTAGTGCTCGCGCACCCAATCGCGCAGGAACCGTGTGGGAAGATGCAAGGCGATCTCATCGCCATCGACGCCAGCCAGCGTCATTTGGCGCAGCCAGGTGCGATACTCGACCTCGCCTACATCCTGCTGCAGCCGCCCCCGGATCCTTGCCCACTGCGCCGCGAGTTGCGCTGGACCCGAGTGGTCCGGCGGCGTGATCGTGGACATATCGCGTTCCCCAAGTCCCAGCTCCGTCAGCTCGACGCCTGATGCCATCGAACCTGCCCCCGTTTTTCAGCGGCTCTGCTTGACCGCCATGATCGTAGTGGAGATCGTGGTAGACTTTGGCGCCGACATGCGGACCCCCCACATGCGAACCCACCGTGCTGTTGCGAGCCTGAGCGACGCTTCAACGGACCGTCTGTCGGCGCTGTAATGTTTATGTCAGATAGGGGATCAGCGGCAATCGAAATTTGGGGTATCGGAGACACATCGAGCGATACGCAACAAACTTACAGACGATCATAGTTCATTATTCCGACTGAACTACTGATACACTTGCCCAAGTCTCTGTATTTGTGTCTTTGCCGAAATTTGTACTGGAAAATGTCAGCAACTAGCGCAACCGCGGCGTGTTGAGTGCCGCCGCGGCGGCACCCCGGCGTCAGGCGCTGGCCAGCGCCTTGATGCGCGCGGACAGCCGCGACAGCTTGCGCGACACCGTGTTGGCGTGCACGACGCCCTTGCTCACCGCGCGCTGCATTTCGGGTTGCGCCTGCCGCAGGGCTTCCTGCGCCGCGGCCTTGTCACCACCGGCGAGCGTCGTCTCGACCTTCTTGATGAAGGTTCGCATGCGCGACTTTCGCGCCTGGTTGCGCAGGGTGCGCGTCTTGGTTTGGCGGATGCGCTTGCGGGCAGAGGCGGTATTGGCCATGGATCGGATATCACTCGAACAGATAGAGCGGGGACAATCAGAAGCGACGACGACAGCGTCAGAGGAGCGGTTTTCTATGGACCCCCCCGTCGCGAGTTGAGTCGGCGTACCCGGTGGTAACAAGCCGAATCGTATGCATTACCTGTTGTCTCGTAGGCCGGTCCATCAACTTAAGGTTGCGTTTCCAAGGGCTTGGCCTCTTGAAAGTTTTTTTGCAGGCCACCTGCCCAAACGCTGCGGAATGCGCCGCCGCGACGAGCCTGCGCGGCGCGCCGGCACCGACTTCCGCCGGCGGCTGCGCTCGATGCGACGAGCGGCCGTCAGGGGCCAATCCGCTGAAGATTGACGATGTAGCTGCAGCCAGGCTCATGAATGAAATCCGGCGCGGACCACAAGATGCCTTGAAACAACGCCCCCTCGAATTGGCCCACGATCCACCGCCGGCCATAGACCATCTGGAGCCCGTCATTCGCGTCGATGGTGCCGTGGAACCCGCCGAACCGCACCGACCTATCCCGAACCACAACGCCGGCAATCGAGATCGGCTTCAGGCACAGCCCGCCGTCGGGATCCAGCACGACGGCGGTGCCCGCATAAGTTCCGTCGCGATTGACCGCCTGGCCGGGCGACGCGGCCTGCGCCGGCCCCGCGGCAGGCGCCGGCTGGTCCAGCGGCACCGGTCCCATCGGGGTGTCGAGGATCACATTCGGTCCCGGCAGTCGGGACTGCACCGTGCAGCCGAGCAGAGCCAGGGCGGCGGACAAGCCCACCAAGACGCGGGTGCGCAGCAGCGGTCCAACGGTCGTCATCCGATGCCGCGTGGTATCCGGTCTCATCCCGCCGCTCCAAATTTATACCGTGCGAGGTAAACTGGTACCAGGAAATCAAGGCTCACAATGACGTCAGGCACATCGACGGATCGGGATCGATAGGTTGTTGACGCTCCCGGCCTGGTTGAGACGCTATCTGCCGCCCGGTTCCTCGGCATCAACAATTGTCAGCGCGCGGCGACCGTGCGCGTCACGTCGTGGCTGATGCCCGTGCGCGTAACGTCGTGGCCGATGCCAATGGTGATCAGCGCCGCCTGCTCGCGCGCCTCGACATCCCGCATCCTGAGTCTGACGGCGAGCCTCAGTCAGCGCTCGGAAACCATTCGCCCAGCACCTGCTGCTCGCCGTAGTTGATCGCCTCCAAATCCACTCGCGGCTGCTCACCGTGAAGCCGCAGCGCCACGGCTGCCAGGCGCCGCGCCCGCGGGAGTTCGCGCGCGATCGTCGCACCGACGGCGGGGCGCATGCTGGGGCTGTCTTCCAGTAGCCGCTCAATCTCGGCGCGCGCTCGGATGATCGTCTCCTGCCATACACCTCGTGGTTCGATGGCCGGCGACGCCTGCAGCTTGATCAGATGCTCAATCGCGTTCGCGATGTGACTGGCCAACGCCGCGCGCTCGGAGCGTCCCACGGATTCGATCTCCTCCGCGATATTGGGCCAGTCCAGCTCGCCGTCGTTCAGCCGTTCGCCCGCCGCGAGCTGCCGCAACAGGACGGCCTGCCGCTGGCTCCATGCGAAAATGTCGCCCTCATAGTCGCTCATGCCTCAGACTCTCCGCCGGGAAGCACGAAATGTTCCGTTGGTAACACGCCACCAGCGCTTCGTATCCTCCGCGTCACCGCGCTTTCGTTTCGGCAGCGGTGTTGGTCGCTACACCACCAGCGGTGACCGCTCGGTCGCCGCCCGCGCCCAGGCGGCATCCATGTCCTCGTCGAACAACTCGGTGAGTTTCTTCATCATCGTGCCGCCCAGTTCCTCGGCGTCAACGATGGTCACCGCGCGGCGATAGTAGCGCGTCACGTCGTGGCCGATGCCGATGGCGATCAGCTCCACCTGCTCACGCGCCTCGATATCGCGGATCACCTCGCGCAGGTGCTTTTCCAGGTAGTTCCCCGGGTTTACCGACAACGTCGAGTCATCCACCGGCGCGCCGTCGCTGATCACCATCAGGATGCGCCGATGCTCCGGACGCACCAGCAGCCGCCGATACGCCCACAGCAGCGCCTCACCGTCGATATTTTCCTTCAGAAGGCCCTCGCGCAGCATCAGCCCGAGGTTCTTGCGCGCCCGCCGCCACGGTAAATCCGCCGCCTTGTAGATGATATGCCGCAGATCGTTCAGCCGTCCCGGGTTGCGCGGCTTGCTGTCCTGCACCCATTTCTCACGGCTCTGCCCGCCCTTCCAGGCGCGTGTGGTGAAGCCCAGCACCTCCACCTTCACCGCGCAACGCTCCAGCGTGCGCGCCAGAATATCCCCGCACATCGCCGCCACGGTGATCGGCCGCCCGCGCATCGACCCCGAGTTGTCGATCAGCAGCGTCACGCACGTATCGCGAAACTCCGTGTCCAGCTCTCGCTTGTATGACAGCGCCTGCATCGGATTGACCACCACGCGCGAGAGCCGCCCGGCATCGAGCAACCCCTCGTCGAGATCGAATTCCCAGGCGCGCGTTTGTTGCGCCAGCAACCGTCGCTGCAACCGGTTCGCCAGCTTGGAGATCACGCCCTGCAAATGTTGCAACTGTTGATCGAGTTGCTGACGCAATCGACTGAGTTCGTCCGGATCGCACAAATCTTCGGCATCGATCTCTTCGTCGTACAGCCGCGTATACGCCCGATAGATCGCCTCGTGGTCCGGATTGGGTCGTTCGCGGCGCGGCTGCGGCCCACCCGGGCGGTCGTCGCCATCGGCCACCGCGGCATCGTCTTCGAACTCGGTGCCTTCGTCGTCAGCCGCCTCGCCCTCCATCTCCTCCGGCTGGGCGCCTAGCATCGAGTCGGTGTCAGAACTCGCTCGATCCCTCGCCCTCCGGGTTTTCCTCCTGCTGGCCGGACTGCTCGCCGCCGTCCTCGCCTTCCTCGGTCTGGTCGTCCGGCTCCGACTCGACCTCGGCCTCCGCCAGGTCGAGCGCCGCCAGCAGCTTGCGCGCAGCGCGGGCGAACGCGTTCTGATCGTCCTGGGTGCGCTGCATCTCGGCCAACGCCGCGTCGGCCGCTTCGCCCAGCGTGTCGCGCCACATGTCCAGGATCCGCTTCGCCGGCGCCGGCGAGGTCTCCCCGGACATCCGCTCGCGCGCCAGCAATGCCAGCGCCGAGGCGATCGGCAACTGGTCCTTCCGCGTCATGCGGTCGTAGCCCTCGGCCTCGCATTCCTCGGTCAGCTTGGCGCGCAGGTTGGCCGAGACGCCGGACATGAAATGCGCGCCGATGGTTTCCACCCGCGCCTGCTCCAGCGCGTCATAGGCATCGCGCGCCTCGCGCCGCGCCGGCATGCGCGCGGCATGCACCGCGTCGTCGTGGTGGCGCAGCCGCAGCGCGAGTGAGTCCGACGCGCCGCGCAGCTTGGCCATCTCGGCCGCGGGCAGCGCGCGGGTGGGCAGCGGCAGCCGGGCGCGCTTGCCGGTGACGCCGGACGGGCCCGGCTGGAAGGCCACCTGCACGTCGGCCTGCTCGGCGATCGCGCGCAGCACCCCGGCGGTGGCACGCTTGAATTCCTCGGCGCGCGTGCTGTCCTTCGACGCGGTTGCGCTCATTCCTGTTGCGTCATTCTGCTACGCCAACTTCCTACGCCAGTTTTCGTTGCGTTCTGGGCATTGCGATACAGGCCGGGCGATCCGGGCCGGGCGATCAGGCGACCTGACGGGTGGTGAAGCCGCCGGTCGGGATCTCCTCGTTGAAGCAGCGCTGGTAGTACTCGCCCACCGTCGCGCGCTCGGCCTCGTCGCACTTGTTCAGGAACGTCATGCGGAAGGCGAAGCCGACATCGGTGAAGATGCGCGCGTTCTCCGCCCAGGTGATCACCGTGCGCGGCGACATCACGGTCGAGATGTCGCCGTTGATGAAGCCCGCGCGCGTGAGATCGGCCAGCGCCACCATGCTCTGCACCCGCTTCTTCATTGCGCCGTCAGCCGGATCGATGCCCATCTTCGCCAGCACGATCTCGGTCTCCATGCCGTGCGGCAGGTAGTTCAGGGTGGCAACGATGTTCCAGCGATCCATCTGGCCCTGGTTGATCTGCTGCGTGCCGTGATACAGCCCGGTGGTGTCGCCGAGGCCCACGGTGTTGGCGGTCGAGAACAGCCGGAACGACCGGTGCGGGCGGATCACCCGGTTCTGGTCCAGCAGCGTCAGCTTGCCCTCGACCTCGAGCACGCGCTGGATGACGAACATCACGTCGGGGCGGCCGGCGTCGTACTCGTCGAACACCAGCGCGCAGGCGTGCTGCAGGCACCACGGCAGGATGCCCTCGCGGAATTCCGTCACCTGCTTGCCGTCGCGCAGCACGATGGCGTCCTTGCCGATCAGGTCGATACGGCTGATGTGGCTGTCCAGGTTGACCCGGATGCACGGCCAGTTCAGCCGCGCCGCCACCTGCTCGATGTGCGTGGACTTGCCGGTGCCGTGGTAGCCCTGGATCATCACCCGGCGGTTGAACGCGAACCCGGCCAGGATCGCGAGTGTGGTCTCGCGGTCAAACTTGTAGGCGGTGTCGATATCCGGCACGTGCTCGGTGCGTTCCGAGAACGCCGGCACCACCATGTCGGTATTGATTTCGAAGGCCTCGCGCGCCACCACCTCGGTGTCCGGCATGTTGATCGCGGAGGTGGGGCGAATTTCAGCGAGGGCGGTAACCTTATCCATCGTCCAACGTGTCCTGTCTGTCTCGTCGCGAAAGTGTAGACCCGGCCGGCCCGCTGTCAAAGGTCCAACCCACGCATTCTCCCGCTCCTCTTGAGGGAGGGGGGTGGGGGGAGGGGTAGAAACAACCACGGGAAGGGGTTGGGGGGAGGGGTACAAACGAGCGCGGGGACGGGAGGAGGGGTAGCAACCGCCCAATTTCCCCCGACGCCCGCCCCAGGATCGGGCGCGGAATGCCCGACAGCTGGGCCGGTTACGCGCCCTGGCGCCATCGCAACACGGGGATATGCCCACCCTGGCCCATGTCAAACTCTTGCCACTGAACCCGGTGTAGTGCATTGTAGTTGACACGACCGGAGCCGAGCCACAAATGAGCAAAACCGCCCCCGTAAGCGTCCGGTTGGAACCGGCACTCAACGATCGGGTCACCGCGGTCGCCGCGGCGCTCGACCGACCGAAGTCGTGGGTCATCGAGCAGGCGGTGCGGGATTTCGTTGCTGTCCAGGAGTGGCAACTGGCGGCGATCGACGCAGGGATCAGCGCAGCCGATGCCGGTCGTGTGGTCGCCCATGAGGACGTGGTGGCCTGGGTGCAGTCGTGGGGACGCCCCGATGAGCTACCCATGCCCAAATGCGGATAGTCTGGACGGCGCCTGCGGTGCACGATCTGGCTGCGGCACGGGCCTATATTGCTCGCGACAATCCGCCGGCTGCCGACCGGCAGGTTGAACGTGTCCTTGCGGCCGCCGCCAGCCTGCTTCAGTTCCCTGACATCGGGCGGCCCGGTCGGCGGGCAGGTACGCGTGAGCTCGTTGTCAGCCGAACGCCTTATGTCGTGGCTTATCGCGTGCGTGCCGAAATCATCGAAATCCTGCGGGTGATGCACGGGCGGCAGCGCTGGCCCGATGTGCTTTGACGATTTGGCGGCGCCGCGGCTGAAGAGGGCGCCGTCCCGGCCAATGCGCGTGGTACGATGCATGTCGGACTTGACACTGCCGTGGCTGCACGCGCTTGGCACGCTGCGCAGGACGCCATTCGTGGTGTGTTATTGGCTAAGCCAGCCGCTCCTCTGGAGCGAAGGAAGGTGAATGCCACGGCGCGGTCCGCCGTTCATGCGTTTGAAAAGATGGCGCATGCGTATCGACGCGCTAATACCAGGTGACGAAAATCCCGACTCTCCCCCCGTCATGGCCGGCGAAGGCCGGCATCCACGACTTGCCTTCGTGCAGCACGCAAAGTCGTGGATGGCCGGCCTTCGCCGGCCATGACGGGGGTGGGCAGCGTACGTCAATCATTTCGCGATCTGGTATAAGCCAGAGCTTGCAAACGGTGAATGCGGCAATCCGTTTCGGTTATTCCACCTCAGGCCCTAGGCGGAACCCGAAGCAGGTTCGATTCTCGCAACGGAATAAATCTGGCAGCATCCAATTCGGCGCGGATTCGCAGGCGCCTGCGCAGCGACGGCACATGATAACGTTCTGGCGTCACTCCACCGCACCCGCCTTCCCGCTGTCCTTGTCCGCGATCGCCACCGTCTCATAGTAGCTGATCCGGGGCTCGCACCCATACCGCGCGCGAATACCCTCAACCCACGGCCCCGAATAGAACGCCTCGGCCGCCGCCTGGCTCTCCCACATATACGCCCCGCCGGCCTCCTTGCCGTCGCGCCGGCAGATGAACTGCTTGCGCACGAAGCCGGGCACACCAAGGAAGTCCGGGGCGATCCTGGCGAAATGCGCACGGCATTCCTCCAGCCCGATCGTGTCCGGCAGGTCGTAGAGAACGATGGCGGTGATCATCGGGCTGTCTCCTCAAGCCAACAGGGTCGAACCCACCGGCGCTAGAATTCCATCAGGTTGTCCTTCAAGTGCTGGTGGGCATAGCGCGTTCGCGTCAGTCCGCGGCGCTGCAGCTCCGGCACCAGCCCGTCGCACACCTCCATGATATAACGCCGGTCGAAATAGGCGTTGAAGAACAGGAATCCGTCGCCGCCCACCTCTTGCATGATCTCCTGCATCATGCCCGCCACGTGATCGACCGTGCCGGTGAAGTCGATACCCATCTTCGATGACTGGCTCGACGCCACCTCACGCGGCGTCTTGCCAACCCACTTGGCCAGCGACGACTGATGGCCGTTGGTGAACAACTCGGGCAGCGGTTCGTCAGGATCGAACTGCGAAAAGTCGATGTTGGTCAGGCGCGACATGGTCGAGAGCTGCATGTCCAGATGCCGGTTGGCGTCCTCACGTATCAGGCGCCGCCGCTCACGCGCAGCCTCCATCGTCGTGTCGACCAGCGGGTTGGCCAGGAACAGCAGCTTGATCTTGTCGGGGTCGCGTCCGGCGGCGGCGGCGCGGTGGCGCACATTGGCACGGTAGGCCTTCATCGCCTCGACGCTGCCGGCATCGGTGATGATCGTGTCGGCCCAGCGGGCGGCGAATTCCTGGCCGCGCGCGGACCCGCCGGCCTGGCAGATCGGCGGACGGCCCTGCGGCGAGCGGGGTGCGTTCAGCGGGCCACGGCAGCGGAAATATTTCCCCGCGTGGTTTACCGGATGGACTTTTCGCCCGTCGGCGAACATCGGTGTGTCACGGTCGATCACGACGGCGTCAGGCTCCCATGCGTCCCACAGCTTGGTGACAAGGTCGGCGAATTCATCCGCAAGCTCGTAGCGTTCATCGTGCGGCGGTTGGCCCGCGTGGCCGTAGTTCTGCGCGGCGCCGTCGTTGCTTGACGTGACGCAGTTCCAGCCGATGCGTCCCTCGGTCACGTGGTCGAGCGAGTTGACCAGCCTGGCGAGCAGGAACGGCGGATATTCGGTGACCGAAAGGGTTGGGATCAGGCCGAGGTGCTTCGTCGCCTGCGCGAGATAGGGGACAAGCACCGCCGGATCGAGTTTTGGCGTGCTGGCGGCGTAGCGCAGGTAGGTGTCGTGCGAGCCCTGGAACGTATACGGCACCATCGAGGAATCCTCGATGATAACGTAATCGAAACAGGCACGCTCCAGCCCGCGGGCAAGATCGAGGAACAGGTCAGGCATCATCCAGCGCGCAAGGTCGCTGCCGGGCCAATTCCCGCGCCAGGTTTTCGGGCCGTAGCCCTGCGACAGGAACCAGGAGAGGTGGAATTGGCGCTTTGCCATCGTACGGACACTCGCTTGGGCGGGGGGTGGAGGAGGCGGTGGGATGGGAAGTTGGTGCGCGTTTGCGTCGCGTGGGTGTGCTGCATCGCAGCATGCAAGAAGGTCGCAGCTTATGCCAGCGTCTCCCAGCCGCCTGGTAGGGACTGGTCAACTCCACGCTGTCCGGAGCGACACACACCGTTGCCATCGGCGCTTCGCCGATGTAAACTAATCTACCTTAGTCCAGTGATGCCGCAATGCGCACGATCAACATCCACGAAGCCAAAACCCATCTGTCCCGTCTGGTCGACCAGGTTGCCGCCGGCGAGCCGTTCATCATCGCCAAGGCCGGTAAGCCGATGGTGAAAGTCGTGCCGCTTGACGCGCCGGCCAGCACCGAAATACGCCGCCTCGGGTTCATGGAAGGCCAGGGCACCGTCCCGGACGATTTCGACGACATCGCGCGCGAGGAAATCGAGCAACTTTTCGCTGGCGGAGAGTGAAGCTTCTCCTCGACACGCATCTGTTGCTGTGGGCGGCGCTGCAGCCATCGCGCCTGTCGCCCGTTGCCAGGTCCCTGTTGTCGGACCTGTCCAACGAGTTGCTGTTCAGTTCGGCCAGTATTTGGGAGGTGACCATCAAGCAGGGGCAGGGGCGCGAGGACTTCCAGGTTAACCCGCGGCTGCTGCGTCGGGGACTGCTCGACAATGGTTACATCGAACTGCCCATCACCGGGTTGCACGCCCTGGCCGTCGGCGGGCTGCCGGCGCTGCACAAGGATCCGTTCGACCGCACTCTGGTTGCGCAAGCGATGGTGGAAGGCATCACGCTGTTGACCTCGGACCCGTTGGTTGGCCAGTACCCCGCGCCGGTCCGGCTGGTGCCCGCGACCCGCCCGCCGCCGGAATGACACGACGGATACGGGGGCAGCTTGTCACGTTGGAGCGTGTGCCGGCCGAACGATCCGCACCAGGCTCCTGCACGAAAAAAACCCGAACTGATCAAGGGTTCGCCCTTGGTGCGCATTTCTCGTTTAGCGGAACGTCGGCCGTGGCGGAGTTCTGTTTAAGGTCAATCGCTCTCGAAGTCCGATGCCTTGTCGCCTAACAAAAAGCGCGGCCCTGGACCAGCTCGCGCGGCGCGGTCGTTTGGATTGTAAAGGGCGCAGCGATCAAGCGATAAGCACCCGCATCCGATACAGCCATCCAGCAGCTCCTGCGTTCTCTGCAACATGGAGATCTTTGCCGTGAGAGCGCCTCGCATTCGCGCGCCAATGGCACGCCATTCCGCTTGTGTCGGGGCCTGGCCGTGCGACAGCGTTGAAAGCTCGGCCTCGATCTCGGAAAGGCTTAGTCCCAACTGCTGCGCGATGAGCGCGAAAGATAAACGCCGAATGTCCGCGCGCATGAATCGCCGTTGATTACCGGCGCCCCGGGTCGCCCGGACCAGGCCTCGCGATTCGTAGAAACGGATCGCCGACACCGAAAGTCCGGTTCTTCGAGCGAGGTCGCCGATCGACAGCGTTGAGGGTGGATTCATGCCTTGAGCCTCAGAAAAACCTTGACCTCAAGTTAGCTTGAGGTTTTAGAAAGTGCAACAGGCAAGCGATCTCCGCTCCAGCCAAGGAGGAAAATCAGATGTCGTCACCACGCATTGAGCACGTGAATGTCACGGTTTCCGACCCAGAACGCACGTCCGGCCTGATGGAGGCGCTGTTCGATTGGCACGTTCGTTGGAGCGGCCCTGCACAGAACGGAGGGCATACGATCCATGTCGGATCGAACGATCACTACGTGGCCCTCTACAGCAAAGGCGATACTGCCCAGGTCGCCGAGACCTTTGCCAAGGGCCGACCGCTGAACCATATTGGCGTCGAAGTTGACGATCTTGACGCCACCGAGGCGCGCGTGGTCGCGGCTGGTCTCAGGCCCTTTAGCCATGCCGACTATGAACCAGGCCGCCGTTTCTATTTTCTGGACCCGGACGGTATCGAATATGAGGTCGTCAGCTACACGAACGCAGCTTAGCGCGTGATCGCCGCGAGTTGAGGCGATAGCGCTCTGCCTCGGATACGTCAGAGGAATCCAGACGCCACCTCAAGCTTCGACATGACAACTGCGTACAAAACGGGAAGATGCTGGTGCATGCCGCCGAACTATCCATGGTGCGCATTTCTTGGGAAGTGCAACAACGGGGAATCCGCAGTGGGTAGTTCGGCAACAATACGGTCGGGCCGATGAATATACCGACGGGAGGGCTTGGGCGACGGAACCTTCTTTTCGCTACCGGAATGCGACCACGTGGCCGCCTTCGCTCGCAGTGATCTGGTGCTGCCTCACGTGACCGAATTTCTGGCCAAGGTCGGCCAATGACGTTCGCAATGTTTCCGTAACGAGAACGTTGCTGAATTTCATTGGATATAAAGCGAACGTCGTAGGCCTGATAAAGGGACTTCCACTGTTGCATGGTTCTTGAGAATTGCAACGGCGGCTAACGTATGCCCGATGGACGCGCCCGCACCGGGACCTCTATCTTGGTGGTAGCAAGAAGCGGATGGCCATGGGCGGCGGCAACCCCTAGCCCGATCCTGACACCACGGGAGAAGACATCGGTGCCCCCTATCGCAGACAGAATTTATGGAACCGTCGGCGCGGCCAGGCAGAAAGAGATGAGCGGCCTTGAGTTCGTTCAAGGTCTCGCGAACAGGACTCTGCCCCTCAACACGATCGCGCGGACACTCGGTTACGACGTAACCGAAGCAGCGAACGGACGTGTTGTCATTGTCGCGGAGCCAAACGATACCCTGCTCAACCCGGCTGGCACGGTGCATGGCGGCTTCTCCGCGACATTGCTCGATAGCTGCATGGGACTCGCCATCCAGTCGACTCTCGAAAAAGGTATCGGTCAGACAACGCTGGAATTTAAGATTTCCCTTGTGCGGCCAATCACAACCGAGACGGGGGAGATCAGGGCGGAAGGCGTGGTGCTGAGCAGGGGGCGACGCATTGGCACCGCCGAAGGAAGGATCACTGATCGTAACGGACGCTTGCTGGCCCATGGAACGACGACCTGCCTGATCTTTGAATACTGATATACCACTTATCCATAGAAATCCGTGCTTTCGATGAATGATAGAAACAAAAAATCACCACAGAGACACAGAGACACAGAGACACAGAGGCACAGAGGCACAGAGGCACAGAGGCACAGAGGCACAGAGAAGAATATCGAGCTGACGACTTGCTCTTTCTGCTCTGTGCCTCTGTGTCTCTGTGGTGATTCTTGCTTCCTGTCATACGGCAGAGCACAGATTTCTTCGAGCAACAAGTATACCAGGCGCCCGAAATCCGGCCTCGATTTCTGCTCAATCGAACTTTCGGTTCCGCTGCTACTGGATCCCCGAGTTCAGTGCACCGCCGCCAACCCGGCAACAGGAATACCGCCGGGGCCCGCACGCCGCGCACGCAGCAGGCGGCGCGCATCGTCCAGGCGGTCCGCGTTGAGATAGGCTTTCAACAGCGTGAACTCCACCAGGTCAAGCTGCGCGCGGCTGCCGCCGATGCGTTCGAGTTCGCCGGCAATCGGTTCAAGCGCGTCGATCACGGCGGAGAAATCGCGCCGTTCGAAAGCGGTGAAGGCGCGCGACACCGCCGGAACGAAGGCGCCGGATGGATAACGCCCCGCGCGCGCGAGTTCGTCCATCTGCTGCGCGCGCAGTGCCAGCGCGGCGTCATTCCCCGCCACGGCCTGCGCCAGCGCGATGTGCATGTCGGAAAACGCCACGCCGGCGCTCGGCAACGCGCTGTTCGCGAAGTCGTGCATCATGCGCCATGCTTCGGCGTCACGCGGATGCCCGGCGAGTTCCCAGCGCCACAGAAACGAAACCGCATCGGTCACCTTCGCGCGTGGCGGCCCGCTGTGTACGTCAGGCGAGAAGGCTTCCTTGAACAGCCGCAACGCCGCCGCCGCGTCGCCGACCTCCAGGTCGCCGAGCGCGAGATGCCAATTGAGGTGGCTGTATAACAGTCCGTTACGCGGATAGGTGGTAAGCCAGGACGCCAGGAACCTGCGGGCCGCGTTGGCATCGCCCTCCTCATAGCACAAATGCGCGCGGGCGTGCGCCGCCCAGGGGTTGCTCGGGTTTTGGTCGAAGGATCGATCGATCGTCGGGCGGGCGGCGTCGCGTTGTCCATTCTCTGAGAGCGCCATGCCGTGATGGGCGGTGAACCACCAATCGTCGCCGTAGTTCGGGGCAAGCCCGTCCAGCAGGTCCAGCAGCGCGCGTTTCTGCCCGGCGCGGCCGGAACTGCCGATCAGGCCGTTGGTGAACGCGGCGGTGCCGAGCACCAGCACGTCGCGCGGCCAGGCGTTCAGGTGCGCGGGCAAAGCGCCCAGCGCCGCTTCCGAGTCACCCGCCGCAAGCAGGTCGAAAAACGCGATATGGCTGGCTTCCCGCGTGGGCAGGCCGGCGGCGAGGGACTTGGCCGCGGCCATCGATCGTCGCGCCGCCGCGGGGTCGCCGCGTTCCAGCAGCACGTGCGCCCTGGCGACATGGGCGAGGGCGAAGCCGGGATCGGCGTCGATGGCACGATCGAACGCCTCGATCGCGCCGGGATACATGGTCAGTTTCAACCCGCAGCCCTGCACGTAGGCGTCCCGCGCGGCGGACGAGGCGGTGGACAAGGGAAGATCGTATCGGTCGGTCAGCATGATGGGGCCTTATTGTCGCGATGCCCGGCCCACACCGGCCCGGCGAGCGGGACACGCGCACGAGGGCCGCCGGGAGGGACGGCCCGCTTTAAGTTACCCGCGAAACTTCAGGCAGCCGGCATGCGATGAAGCACACACAGTTTGGTGCCGTCAGGATCGCGGAGGTACGCCAAGTATATCGGACCAGCGGCGCCTTGCCGAGCGCCAGGCGGGTCCTCGATTGCCGTGCCGCCGTTTGCGACTCCCGCTTTGTGCCAGGCGTCTGCTTGTTCGGGACTTGCCACCGTGAAGCCGATCGTTCCGCCGTTGGCGTGCGTGGCCGCCTCGCCATCGATGGGTATGCTCACCATGAACCGCCCGCCGTCATGCACGTAGATCAGCCGCCCCTTGGCGTCCAACACTCCGGGCTTACCGCCGATAGCGCCAAACAACGCATCGTAGAACGTCTTCGATCGGGTGAGATCATTACTCCCGACCATGACATGACTGAACATTCGGTTCTCTCTCCCTCAAAAGTTGCATGAGATCGCTGCCTCTGCGCCACAAACAAAACACGGTTTGCCGGCGCCGAAAAGAGCCGCCCGCCGCTGCCTCGTTGTCATCGCGCACTATTGCCGCCGACGCCGCGATCACGCCGGTCCATTCAGTGCCGCAGCAGACGCGACGCCCAGTCGGCAACCGAGTCGCCACTGCTCATCTCGGCCTGCACCAGCCCGTCGATCATGAACGTCGGCGACACATGGATACCGTTCTGGCGGGCATATTTGCAGTGCCATTTGATCTCGCGGTCGAGATCAGGGATGGCGAAGGCCTCGGCGACGTTCGCGCCGCTGTAGCCTTCGATCCGCGCGATGATGTCATTGGGTGTGGCGTCAAGGTTAGGGCCGCGGCAATGGCGCTCGAACTCGAATTCTTCACGATGCGCGGCCACCGCCGCCATGACGGATTTGGCCGCTTCCTTGCCACCCGCGAGCGTGGAGGCAGCCAGAATGCAGCGCACAATCACGCCCGAATACATGTGCCACGGCTGCGATTGCAGCCGGATCTTGATCGTGATGCGATCTTCGCCTGCCTGAGCGAGCAACTCATCGAGCTTGCCGAATGCTCGCACGGAAAATGGGCAGGTCGGTTCAAGGAAGACCTCGAACACGCGAGGCCCGTGGCCCCAGACAAGAGGATCAGCGCGCCATGGATGCTGTGTCATACGATCTTTCCTGTTCGCTCGGTTTGCCGCGCAGCCTGGGTTCCAAAGGAGAGGGCGTCCGTCAGCATGATGGAGCCTTCTCGCGGAGGTTGCCGAGCACGATACAATCGACCTTGGCGCTCGCGGAAGGGGCCGGCCGAGCACCTCCGGCAGCCCGAACGTGGTGTTACAGGTGGCGTCGTGCGACGCGTGATTGATCCGGCGTATGATCCATCACGCCTGGGCCCGTTGGGGGGAATCGCCATGAAGATCACTGAAATCATTGCGCATCCGCTGTCTGTCGCGCTGGCGCAGGGCGGATGGACCGCGCATGAGTTCATCGACCGCGCCCAGATGGTTCTTGTGGAGGTCCGCACCGACCAGGGCATCGTCGGCTTCGGCGAGATCGCCGGTGGCCCGCAGACCGTCATCTGCGATCTGGTGAAGACTTTTTCCCACGTGGTGCAGGGGATGGACCCGCTTGGCCACACCGAGATCTGGACGAAGCTGTTTTCACTGACCTCGCCGCGTCCGGGCGGTCTTGGCGGTTGGGACGGCATGCCGGCGCCGCTGCCGCGCAACCAGCGGCCGCAGATCATGGCGGCGATCGGCGGGATCGACATTGCCTTGTGGGACATCAAGGGCAAGGCGGCCGGGCTGCCGGTGTTTCGTATTCTCGGCGGCACGCGGACCGAGGTGTTCACCTATGCGACCGGCGGGTACTATCTGGAGGGCGAGCCGCTCGGTGCCGCCGCCGATGAGCTCGCGAGTTTCGTTTCCCATGGGTATCGTGCTGTCAAGCTCAAGTGCGGTGCCCTGTCGCTGCGTGATGAGGTGGCCCGGATCCGCGCGGTCCGGCAGGCGATTGGCCCCGATGTATTGTTCATGCTGGACATGAACGCGCCCTATGATGTCATGGGCTGCATCAAGTTCGCATCGGCGGTCGCGCCATACGACATATTCTGGCTAGAAGAGCCGCTGCATTGGTATCTGCAGCCAGCCGATTTCCAGCGCCTGGCCGCGGCATCGCCCATTCCGCTGGCGCACGGTGAGCGGGAGTGGCATCGCTACACCGTCCGCGATTTCATCGACTCCGGTGCGATTCGTTACGTTCAGTTCAATTCCACGCGGCATGCGGGGTTCACTGAATCGTTGCGCATCGCCCACTATGCCGAACAGAAAGGCGTGTTGATCGCGCCGCATTCGGTGGGACATTTGCATGGCCATTTGGTCTCGGCGTTCGGCGACGCCGCGTTCGCCGCCGAATCGCATGGCGATCCGGCCCGCCACCCGCTGCACCACGCCATTTACCGCGGTGGGGCCGAGGTTCGCGATGGCATGGTGCACTTGTCCGAGGCTCCGGGGTTCGGGCTGCAAATCGATTGGAAGGGCGTCGAGAAATTCCGGGCGTGACCGCATGGCCGGACCGTTCGCGGCTGGCCTGTTCCCTCCGGCTCGGCGATATCCGCCATTTGATCGGCTGACAAATAGAAAGAGGACAAGTCAGGGTGGAGGCTTTAGCGTGCCGCTGCATCTTGCATCGTATTTTTGCCGGCGCCCAGATCCCCCTGAGTCAATGTCAGACGATACGGCTCTAACAATCAAGCTGGGGCGGGTAAGGTCGGCGCACCCGAGGTGGCTTGGGTAACCTGACCATCGCATAACCGCCTGCCTTGGCGTCCGTGATGGCTGCCGTCACTTCCGGGAAGTTGTCGCGGATCGTCTCCCAATGGGTCGTGGTTAGCTCGATAAGCGCGATCTTGCGGCCGACGAGGTTCTGTTGGTAGCGGATGTTGCGGTCGGCGGTGATCATTGCATCGAAACCGGCACCCTCCGCCGCCGCCAACAGCTGCCCGTTCGTCAGCCGGTCCCAGCCCATCTGGCCGGCGGTCCGGACTTCGTAATCGGGGAGCAAAGCCCGCAACCCGCGCGGCATGTTCGCGTCAAGTAGCAGCCGGCGCATGCAATCTTGCGAAGGTGATGATTCGTCGAACAGTCTCGGGCGTCACGCCCTCGAAGATATCGTTCGCGATCTCCTCGGGCGTGTGATCGTCGGCGTTTTCGAGAATGGCCCAGACAGGCAGGCGCGTGTCTTTCACGAGCCAGGAACCGGATACCTTGCCTGGAATCCGTTCAACGTCCTCGCATTTCGACCAGTCTATGTCTTCCATGTCAGCCTCGGGGGAGGGGTAGGGACCTATAGCACGATATGGGGTGCGGAAGCGCGTTAGGAACCTTGCCCCCACCATCATTGATCGCGAGATATTCGCACCCCACTCGCCTCCCCGGAGTCCCTGCATGTCCGACACCTTCGCCCCGTTCCGCCTGAACGGCCGCACCGCCCTGGTCACCGGCGCCCGCCGCGAAATCGGTCGCGCGATCGCCCTGGGTCTCGCCGGCGCGGGAGCCCGCCTGGCCATCCACCACGCCGGCACGCCCGAGGAACACCACGATGCCGCCACCGTCGTCCAGGACATCCAGGCAATGGGGGGCCAGGCCACCGCATTCGCCCAGGATTTCGCCCAGGACGATGCCGGCCACCATCTGGCCGCCGCCGTCGCCGCCTGGGCGCCGGTCGACATCCTGGTCCTGAATGCCTCCATCGAACTGCCGGAGGATTTTCGGGCCATCACCCGCGAGCATTTCGACCGCCAGATTGCCGTCAACCTGCGCACCACGATGGAATTGCTGCAAGCGCTGGTGCCGCCGATGGCGGACCGTGGCTGGGGCCGCGTCGTGACCGTCGGTAGCGTGCAGCAGGACAAGCCCCACCCCGCGATGCTCGTCTACGCCGGCACCAAGGCCGCCCAGCTCAACTGGGTGCGCAGCCTGGCACGCCAGTTCGGCGGCCAGGGCGTGACGGTGAACAATCTCGCGCCTGGCGCGATCCTGACGGCGCGCAACCGAGACCAAATGGCTGTCGAGAGCGAGGCCCTGGTGCAACGCATTCCCGCCGGACGCCTCGGCCGGCCACAGGACCTGGCGGGCGCCGCCATGCTGCTGTGTTCCGACGCGGGCAGTTACATCAATGGGGCCAATCTGTTCGTGGATGGCGGGCGCGCGGCGGTGTGATGACCGGCGCGCGGGCCGGGCCGTGTCCGCCCGCGTCGTGTCCGATCAAACCTCCAGTTGGATGCGCGGCGGAACCATCCATCCGTGCTGTTGACCGCCCCTCCGTGCATGTTACTTCTAAGCCCGGGCCGATCTTTTCCCGGAGGGTCGCACATGAGCGATACACCCAAATCCAGCCGCATCCCGCTGATGGCAGCGGACAAGGCGCAAGAGATCGCATGCGGTCTGAAATGGCTCGCGCAGTCCTATGCAGGGGCTGGCATGGTGCGCGACACGACCAGGGCGAGGCGCGACAGCCAGCGGTGGCTCAACCACTCGATCTCCCTGGCACAGACCACGCCGCGCGATCACACCTGATCGCGATGGATGCTGCCCTGCTCGCGAGCGGCGCACCATCAACGAGAGACTTGAGGGATCCGCCATGGCACGCGCGCAAACTCACGAACCGGAGACCCCCATGACCCGGGAGGAGTTCCTGGCCTGGGTCAAGCGGCAGCCCTCCGGCCGGTTCGAGCGCATCGACGGCGTCGTGGTCGCGATGGCGCCCGAGCGGGCGTCGCACAACCTGCGCAAGGGCGCGGCGCGCGATGCCTTGCGGCGTGCCGTAAGAGAGGCGGGACTGACGTCTTGCCAGGTCTTCGGCGACGGCATGACCGTTCAGGTCGAAAACAGCGACTTCGAGCCCGATGCTCTGCTGCGTTGCGGATCACTTCTGCCGGGTGACGCGACTAAAGTCTCCGACCCCATGGTGCTTGTCGAAGTGCTGTCCCCGGACAGTGGCACACGGGATCGGGCCACCAAGCTTCGTGCCTACTTCAAGCTACAGTCGGTGCAGCATTACCTGATCGTTTGGCCTGAAGAGCAGCGCATCGTTCGCCACTCGCGAATGCCGGACGACCAGCTTGCCACACAGGTTTTCGCGTCCGGCGAAATCAGGCTCGATCCCCCGGGAATCATGGTGACTGTCGAGGAGTTCTACGTCGACTGAGCAGCGGAGGCCGCCGCCCGCTTCATCAAGCCGCCGCTCTCGCCCGTTCCGCGATCCCTCCAACCCGCGCCAGCATCGCCGCCGCATTCCGGTGCAGGATCAACTCCCGCTCTTCGTCGCCGATCTGCGCATCCGCCAGCGCCTTCCGCGTCCAGTCCACACCGAACGCGGTCCCGTCCGTCCCGCACACGATGCGTTCCGCACCGTACAGCGCCACCGCTGCCTCGATCGCGCGCGGGCCGAACGAGTTGCAATCCACGTACACCTTCGCCTTCCGGAAGCGCAACGACGGCAGTTCTTCCTCCGGCGTGTCGAGCAGGCTGCGGTGATCCATGCGCTCCACCTCGAAGGGAATGTTGCCGCCCAGATTGTGCACGACGACCGTCACGTCGGGATACGGCGCGAGGAAATCGGTGAGACACAGCGTCACCATCACCGACGACAGGCTCGCCTGCATGTCGAGCGTGCCGTTGCGGCGGCGTGCGTTGTCTGTGCCACCCGCGACCTTGGGGAAAGCGTCGCCCGGCCGCGGACCGTGGTGGATGAGCAGCACTGCGCGGTGGCGGTTGGCGACTTCCAGCAGCGGCCGCACCGCCTCAGCGTCATTGCGCATCAGGAAGAAATTCCCCGGCAACTGCGCGCCGATGATGCCCGGCAGCCCGAGCGCCCGCTCGAACTCCGCGGCAGCGGCGGACAGATCCGTCAGGGGTAGTGCTGCGAAAGCGGCGAAGCGCCCGGAATGCTCCTGGCAAATCGCCGAAAACCGGTCGTTGACGCGCCGACACAGCAGCCCGGACTCCTCCGCAGGTTGCGCCTCGATCCAGCAGAACGAACCGAGGACCGACAGCACGCTGATTTCGACCCCCTGGCGGTCCATTCGACCGAGATGGAAATCGACGTCATCGAAGGCCTTGGCGAGCGGCTCTTCGCCCATCCGTGACTTCAGCACCTCGACGCCGTCGTGGTTGCGCAGGAGGCGCGGTTCTTTGCTACGGGCGCGCAGGGCGTCAGCTACTTCGGCGGGTTTCCAATGGGTGTGCATGTCGATCATGGCTGTTTCCTCCACCGGCTTTCCGGCAGCTTAACGCTACGGCGCCGCACCGCAAACGATGACTGTCAAGATCAATCGATGGCAACAACCGGCCAAGGGCGTTGTCGTCCCGCGACAGTGTGAGAAATGCGGGCCAGGTGGTGGACTTTCTGCCCAGAAAGTCCATATTATGCGCCGTGACCGAATCGCCACCCGAGGTCGACATCATTGCCGCGTTCGGCGGAACGACCGACTACGGCCAGCGCTTCGCCATCTACATCCCAAACAGGGATCGCGGCGGCGCGCCGGTGGATCAGGCGACATAGATCGATGCCGCATTGCGACTACTGACTGACATAGCCGGCGGCGCGACAGCCATGCCTCCGGTGACGGGGGCCTGGCGGAACCCACAAACCGGACAGGTGGTGATCGAAGAACCGGTGGTTATCTATGCCTACGTCAGACCGGCACCATTCGTTGCGCGGCTGCCTGAACTGGCGGCGTTCATCAGACGCATGGGACGCGAGACGAACCAGGGCGCAATTGCCCTCGAATTCGACGGGAGTTTCTTCACCGTCGAGGACTTTGCGCCAAACCACTGACCATCTGGGCAAGGAGGCCCTGGACGATGGCAAAGCCGAACGAGAAGCCGACGAGCGGACCTCGCCTCAGTGCCCGAACCGCGCGGCACCGCCTTGTGGACGTGTCACGCAAGCCGCCGCCAATTGCCGTCGCGGACGTGATGACGGCGCTTGGGGGGCGCCCGCTCGGGATAAAGTCGGGTGATGACAAAGCACCGGTCGCGCTGCTGACCATACGCGACGCGCTGACGCAGCGTCTGCGGACGACGGGGGGCCGCCCGGCTTTGTCGGGGGACGGCCCCCGACAGCGTGTGCAGGTCTCGGCCGAGGACTGGCAAGCCATCGTAGACATCGCGAGCCACGTGGCGGTCGGCCGCCACAAGGCGTCCCCGGCGCAGGTTGCCAGCGTGCTGATACACTTGGCGCTGGAGCGCATCCCGCAAGGCGAAATCAGGGGGTTGATGGGAGCTGATTCCGAGGATTAGCGGGCCCGGCCTGTCAATCGGCGCTGAAGTTTGACGCTCCCGGGCTGGTGGAGTTCGAGTGCGACCTGCATCCGGGCGCGGACGAGCGAGGGTCGGGCACGCGTCGTGGCGCATGGTGTGAAGCTTGGCCCCAAGTCGAAGCTGGCGCCGCCTCAGCCGCGTGAAGCGGTCAGGCGCCACGATCATGGCAATGAGATCTTGCGGGGGATCGCCCGCGGCTACAATGTGAACCACTGCACGATTTCGAGGCTGATGGCGTGATCGTGGAGAGGTGGGGCGGACGCAGTTTTGGGAGGAACGAACGTGCCGGAAATTCCGTCTCAGCTTCTCGACATAGCGGCACGCCTTGCTCGCAACGAGCGGGTGAACCGCAGACCGGTCGAGACTCTGCTGAAGTGGTTTGACGCCAAAAAGCGTGGCAAGGTCGTCATCTCAAATATTAGATCGGCGCTTCTCTCAGCCGGGTTGGAGACAGAGCCCGAATTCACCCAGTGTAGCGTCGATGATCACATTACCTTCCGTCTGATCGGAGGAGCCGGGACAGCACCGTCCTTGACCGAAGAGTCAGACAGCCACAAGCCGACGCATCAGGTCGGACCCAAGCCGGCGGCAGCGGCGGAAGAAAAGATAGTTCAAATGAGCGCCCGCTTTGATGAGCCCTCGGATGATTTTCTTGAACCAGAAGCCGATGACGACGAACAACAAGCGGCGGATGACGACCGCCCTGTGGTCAGTAAGCCCGCAGATTGGACCATAGCTTCGCTGCGCGAAAAGTGGGACGACGGAAAGCTGGATCTCCAGCCTCATTTTCAACGTGAATACGTTTGGCGCCTTAAGCCAGAACTGCCGTCCCGTCTGATTAAGTCTGTGTTGCTAGAGATTCCCATTCCACCGCTCTATTTTGGTCGGCTACAAGGTGGCAAACTCGAAGTCATTGATGGTCAGCAACGTCTGACCACCCTGATCGAGTTTGTAACCAATAAATTTCCGCTCCAACGTTTGACACGCATGCCAAGTCTCAACGGACAAACCTTCCGCGAGCTATCCGATGGGTATCAAGAGAAGATCAAGGATACGCCTATTCGTACCGTGGAAATTGATGCAGGGCGCAATACCGACCTCCGGTATGAGATTTTTGAGAGACTGAACCGCGGATCGATGGCATTAAACGAACAAGAGCTTCGAAATTGTGTTTATAGAGGTAAATTCAACGTGCTTCTTGCTGAACTGGAAATGGACAGTAAATGGAGGAATGTAAAGGGAGGTGACGCTCCCGAGCCGCGCTTCAAAGAAAGGGAAATGATTCTGCGATTCCTGGCGCTCGCGAATCGAGTCCAATTCTACACGGGGAAACTAAAGCGGTTCCTAAACGATTACATGGCGAAATACGCTCCAACCGATGCCGCTGCAATCGACGAACAGGCACGGATGTTTCGGCAGACGATGCAGAATGTATATACCGCGTTCGGCCCCAACTCGGGTAGACTTTATAGCATCCCGGCTGCTGGGCATAACGGAAGGTGGGACACAAAATTTTCGATTGCCGCCCTAGAAATCCAAGCATCTGCCTTGTTGGGGCAGGACCCTGCTAGGGTCCAGAAGGTAGCAGATCAAATTCAGGAGCATTTCTTGTTCCTTCTGCTGACGGACAAGGCTGTGCAGGACGCCATATCACAAGCGACGGGTGGGAGCGTGCCGACAAAATTGCGATGGACTGCCTTTAGATCTGTGATCCAACCGCTGCTTGATAACGTGGCCATGGGGCCGAGGTTCTTTAGCTATGAGTTCCGTAAGAGACTGTATGACGGAAGTCCTGTCTGTGCTCTTTGTAAGAACCGGATACACTCCCTCGATGACAGCACGGTCGATCACATCATCCCATACAGCAAAAACGGGAAAACGGTTTCGGGCAATGGTCAGCTTTCCCACAGGTCATGCAATGCAAGCAAGAATGCTACGGTGCTTGCAGAAGTGTTGAACGCTGAGTAGTCGGTAGGTTGGCGCTATCTGCCCTCGACTTCATAATGTGTCCGGCGGGGAGAACTAGAATGATGCCATTATGGAATGTTTGTATATATGATGACGCGCGGTTATCATATATGGGACGCTGCAACTAACTGGTATAAATTGAATAATCCCTCCATAAATTGTAGAGAGCAAATCCCTGTAAGTGAAACTGCGGCAAGCCGGTCGATGCCTCTCATGCTGGAAATACTCTGTTCGTGCAAAGGGGACATCGCGCGATGTACGTCCACGATGGGCCGGGTCTGGCTGTTTAGGCCAAGCAACCCGCCTGTCGCTTGCTTCGGATCGGCCGGGAACACTCAAACTGACCCGCCACTCCAACCGGCGTGCGCTTGACGGGCGCAGTCGGGCTCCGCACCATTACCCAGATTGATTTCCTGCGAGCACACGGCGAGCACGTCCATGCCCATCGACATAGCACAGGCACGCCGGGACACGCCGGCAACGGAAAGGATCCTGCATTTCAACAATGCGGGCGCGGCGCTGATGCCAACACCGGTGCTGGCTGCACAGCTCCGTCACCTCCAGCTTGAGGCCGACATCGGCGGCTACGAGGCCGCCGCGTCAGTCAACGACCAAATCGAAGCGATCTACGATTCGATCGCGCAACTCCTGAACGCCGACCGCACCGAAATCGCGCTCGTCGAGAACGCCACGGTGGCCTGGGACATGGCGTTCTATTCCGTCGGCTTCGCCCCCGGGGATCGCATCCTCGCCACCGAAGCCGAATACGCCAGCAACCACATCGCCTTCCTGCAGGTCGCCCGCCGCACCGGCGCCGTCATCGAAATCGTGCCGAGCGATGCAGCAGGCGAACTCGATGTGGACGCGCTCGAACGCATGATCGATCGGCGCACCAAGCTGATCGCCGTCACGCACGTGCCGACCAATGGCGGCCTGGTCAACCCGGCGGCTTCGGTCGGACGCATCGCCCGCGCCCACGGCATCCTGTTCCTGCTCGACGCCTGCCAATCCGTCGGCCACATGCCGATCGACGTCGCCGCGATCGGCTGCGACATGCTGTCCGCCACGGGACGGAAATATCTGCGCGGCCCCCGCGGGACCGGCTTCCTTTACGTGCGGCGCGGCGTCCTCGACCAACTCGAGCCGCCGTTTCTCGATCTGCAAGCGGTGACCTGGGTCGCGCCCGACCGTTACGAGATGCGCCCGGACGCACGCCGCTTCGAGAACTGGGAACGCAACGTCGCGGCACAGCTCGGCCTCGGCGCCGCGGTCGACTACGCGCTCGGTTGGGGTCTCGCCGACATAGCAGCACGCGTCGACACGCTGGCCGCCGAGCTGCGGCGGCGGCTGGCGGAAATCCCGGGCGTCAGCGTTCGCGACCGCGGGCGCCGGCTGTGCGGCATCGTCACCTTCACAGTCGAGGGCAAACCGCCGCGCGACATCGTCGCGGCGCTGGGTCGGCAACGCATCAATTGCCATGCGTCAGGACCGAGTTCGCCGCTGCTCGTTCCGCCGGCGCGCCAATTGCCCGCTGTCGTGCGCGCGTCCGTGCACTATTACAACACCGAACAGGAGGTGGCGCGCTTCGCGCTCGCGGTTGCCGCGCTGGCCTAGAAGGCAAAGAAGTCAGGATTCACCACGAAGTAAGCCAGCGGCCGGCGGGCGGCCGCACCGCGATGGATGAAAATGGTCCTGCGGGTGCCTGGACGTGGGGTTGGCGGCACGGACCAAAGCACGACACTCTGCGGCCGTGATCGCTTAGAGGTCGAAAGTGTCTGCGGTGGTTTTGCTGTCCCCGCCACGAAGTTTGATCCGCGCCGCCTTAAGGGTATTGCCCTTTGTCGCCCCCGGCAACGGGGAGCACGCGTAGTAAAATCTGAATAAGTCGCGCGGCGTAAGCGGTTGCACCCTTCAAGGAGGAGAAGATGGAAGCAATCGTTGAGTGTTGTGCTGGCCTGGACGTGCATCAGAAGACGGTGGTTGCCTGCCTGAACAGCGGCGTGGCTGGTGCACGGTCCACCAAGGAGATCCGCACTTACGGCACCACGGGCCAGGAGTTGCGGGAGATGCGAGACTGGCTGCGGGCGTCCGGCTGCACCCTGGTGGCGATGGAGAGTACCGGGGTCTACTGGAAACCGGTGCACGCGGAACTCGAGGGACACTTCGAGCTGATCGTCGGCAACGCCCACCACATCAAGAATGTGCCGGGCCGCAAGACGGACGTGAAGGACAGCGATTGGGTCAGCGACCTCGCGCGTCATGGCCTGATCGCCAACAGTTTCGTGCCACCCCGTCCGATCCGCGACCTGCGCGATCTGACGCGCTACCGGCGCAAGTTGGTTGAGGCTCAGGCGGCGGAGCGGAACCGGCTGATCAAGCTGCTGGAGAGCGCCAGCATCAAGCTGTCCGGTGTGGTCAGCGACGTGTTCGGTGTCTCGGGCCGGGCGATGCTGCGGGCGCTGATCGAGGGGGCGCAATCGTCGGCTGACATGGCACAACTCGCGCGCGGACGGATGCGGCGCAAGCAGCCCGAACTCGCGCGCGCGTTGGACGGTCGTATCGACGAGCATCACCGGTTCATGTTGCGTCTGCAATTGCAGCGCATCACCGCGGCGGAGGCCGACCTCGCGCAACTGGATGAGCGATTGAGCGAGAAGCTTGCCCCCTATGACGAGGAACTCGGTCGCCTGATGCAAATTCCGGGGGTCGACTGGGTGACCGCTGGCGCGATGATCGCGGAGATCGGCGTAGACTTGAGCGTCTTCCACAGCGCCGCGCATTTGGCGTCCTGGGCGGGTCTCTGCCCCGGCAATCACGAGAGCGCGGGCCGCCAGAAGGGCGGAAAGACACGCAAGGGAAACGTCTGGCTCAAGACCGCCATGGTCACCGCGGCGATTGCCGCGGGCAAAGCGCGCGGCAGCTATTACGCGGAGAAGTACCGCCGCCTCAGTGCCAAACGCGGTAAGATGCGTGCGGCGGTTGCTATCGCGCACAAGATCCTGGTGGTCGCCTACCGCATGTTGACCGATCGATCCGACTACCGCGAACTCGGCGCGGATTACCTCGACCGGTTGAACCATCACCGTATCGCCATCAATTTGACAAAGCGGCTTCGCGCCATGGGGTACGAGGTGCAGATCACCGCGAAGGCCGCGTAAGTATGTGGACCCCGCACCAGCCAAGGCCGCCACCAGAGGGTATTTTCGTAGTAGACACGAAGACCACGAAGAAGGAATTGATGCGCTTCGCGCGGTACCTGAACGGACACCCGCGCGAAGCGCCCAAAATTCCTGCTTCTTCGTGTTCTTCGTGTCTCCGTGGTGGAATCCTTGCTTCCTTAGCTCGCTTGCGACGCAGCGAATATCTGTGCCACGGCCGGCCAATCCGTCGCGCGCAGCCTGCCGCCGGGATTCCGAAGAGACCCCGCACTACCCCCGCGGCAAAAACCGCAGCTCGTCCACCACGTCCCGCACGCGGTACCAGCGCGCCAGCGCCCCCACCAGGAACGGCGCCGCGCGGTACCACGGCTGAGGCCGCATCGGCACCAGCGGAAACACCAGGGTGTCGTCACCCGCCCCGCGCGCCCGTGCCGCCAACTCGCGCCCCATCAACGTCGCCGCGGCGATGCCGCGACCATTATACCCCAGACCCGCTAACAATCCGGGCGCCAGCTCGTGCACCCTCGGCACATGATCGGTGGTCATCGCCACCCACCCGGTCCACGCCTCGTCCCACCGCACCGCGCCGAGCTGCGGATACAGCCGCCGCACGCGCCCATCCACCCGGCGGAAATCGGCCGCCGCCTCCGGCCCGCCGATCGGCCCGAACGCACTGCCATGCAGCCGCCCATCCGGCAGCATGCGCACCCCGGAGAACAGCCGCCGCGTGTCGGTCAGCGACTGCCGCCCCGGCAGGATCGACTGCCGCACATTGTCCGACAGCGGCGCCGTCACAAAGCCATGGCCCCGCACCGGAACGATGCTCTCGCGCAGTCCCGGCCACAGGTCGTCGGTGTAGGCATTGGTCGCCAGCAGCACGGTATCGGCGGTCAGCCCCGCCGCGCCGGCATCCACCGACCAGTTCACGACCTGTCGCGCGATGCCGCGCACCGGCGTGCGCGTATGGATCACCGCCCCGGCCGCCACCGCCGCCCGCGCCAGCCCGCGTGCGTAGGCAAACGGATTGAGGTTGCCGCCGCGCAGATCCAGTGACGCCGCCTCGTACAGCGACGACCCCACCGCCTCGGCGCAATCCTCATCCTCCAGAAATTCCACCGGCGCGCCGCGGTTCTGCCAATAGGCGGTGCGCCGCTCCAGATCGCGCCGCCCGGACGGCGCGTGCGCGGCGAACAGCAGCCCGGTGCGCACCGCCCAGCACTCAATCCCGTGCCGCGCGATAAGCTCGAACACCAAATCCGGTCCGGCCGCGATCTCGTCGATCATGCGCGCACCGCGCTCCGGCCCATAATGCCGCAGGATCGCCCGGTGCCCGATCTTCAAATACGGCACCACCTGCCCAAACGCGCGGCCCGAGGCACCCCAGCCGACCTCGCGCGCTTCCAGCACGGCCACGCTCACCCCGGCCTCGGCCAGATGCAGCGCCGCCGACAACCCGGTGAACCCGGCGCCAATCACCGCTACGTCGACATGCGGTCGGCCAGTCAGCGGGACGGCAGGCGGCGCCGGGGGCGCGGCCCGCGTGTAAACCGACGGAGGATCAGCCTGGTCCGACGACGGCGCGTACATCGCCGTCAGCCGAGGTCCCGTGCCACCTCGGGCTGGTGTAGCAGCCGGTCGATCTTGCTCGCATAATCCAGCGCGCGGTCGGGCTGGAAGCTCAGCTCGGGCGTGAACTTCAACCGCACCGAACGTGCCACCTGCGCCCGCAGGAACGGCGCCGCGCGCTTCAGCGCCGGCAGCAGCGCATCGATATCCTCCCGCCCTAGCCGAGCCACGAACGCGGTCGCCCGTTTCAGATCGGGACCGATCCGTACCTCGGTGACGGTGATATCCGCCTCGGCCAGTTCCGGATCACGGATTTCGTGGCGCGCGAACACCCCGGCGAGCACATGCCTGACCTCCTCGGCAACGCGCAACTGGCGTTGCGTCGGACCAGCGCGCGGTGCACGTCGAGTTGGTCCAGCTCGCGGCTCGTGCCGTGGCGATTCAGCGCCCGCCCCGTGCCGCGTTGGTTCAGCGCCCGCCCCGTGCCGCGTTGGTTCAGCGCGCGGCCCGTGCCGCGTTGGTTCAGCGCGCGGCCCGTGCCGCGACGGCCCGGCCCCCGGCTTCTTCAAGCCGGGACCAGCTCCGTTTCGTAGCACTCGACCACGTCGCCTTCCTGCAGATCGTGGAAATTGGCGAACGACAGGCCGCACTCATACCCGCGCGCCACCTCGCGCACATCGTCCTTGAAGCGCTTGAGTTGCGACAGCTCGCCGGTATGGATCACCACGTTCTCACGCAGCACGCGCACGCCGGCGCCGCGCTTCACCAGGCCGTCGGTCACCATGCAGCCGGCCACCTTGCCGGTCTTGGTGATGGTGAACACTTTCCGAACCTCGGCGTAACCCAGGAACTTCTCGCGTTCCTTCGGCGCGATCTTGCCCTTGACCAGCTTCTCGATGTCGTCCGAGACCTCGTAGATGATCGAGTAGTAGCGGATATCCACGCTCTCGCGCTGCGCCAGTTCGCGCGCCTGGGAGGTGGCGCGCACGTTGAACGCGACGATCACCGCCGCCGACGCCTTGGCGAGTTGGATGTCGCTCTCGGTGATCTGCCCGACGCCGGCCAGCAGCACGCGGACCTTCACCTCATCGCCGCTGTGCTTCAGCACCGTGGCCTGGATCGCCTCGGCGCTGCCCTGCACGTCGGCCTTGATCAGGACGCAGACTTCCTTCTGCACCCCGGCCTGGATGCGGGCCAGCATCTCATCCAGCGTCCCGCGCGCCCCGGCAGTAACGCCGGCCGCCTTGTCGCGTGTGCGGCGGGAGCGGAACTCGGTGATCTCGCGGGCGCGGCCTTCGTCTTCCACCACCACCAGCGGCTCGCCGGCCGAGGGAATGCCGGCCAGTCCGAGAATTTCCACCGGTGCCGACGGCCCGGCTTCGGTCAACGGGCGGCCCTTGTCGTCCAGCATCGCGCGCACCCGGCCCCACTCGGACCCGGCGACGACGATCTCGCCCTGGTGCAACGTGCCCTTCTGCACCAGCACCGTGGCAATCGGACCGCGGCCGCGGTCCAGCCGGCTTTCGATCACAGTGCCCTCGGCGCTGCGATGCGGGTTGGCCTTCAGGTCCAGCACTTCCGCCTGCAGCAGGATCGCCTCGGTCAGCTTGTCGAGGCCGGTCTTCTTCAGCGCCGAGACCTCAACGTCCTGGGTCTCGCCGCCCATGTCCTCGACGACCACCTCGTAGCTCAGCAGCTCCTGGCGCACGCGCGTCGGGTTGGCGTCCGGCTTATCCATCTTGTTGATGGCGACGATCAGCGGTGCGTGGGCTGCCTTGGCGTGGCGGATCGCCTCGATCGTCTGCGGCATCACGCCGTCATCGGCGGCCACCACCAGCACGACGATGTCGGTCACCGACGCACCGCGCGCGCGCATCGCGGTGAACGCCTCGTGGCCCGGCGTGTCGATGAAGGTGATGTGCTCGCCGCTCGGCAGCGTCACCTGGTAGGCACCGATATGCTGGGTGATCCCGCCCGCCTCGCCGGCCGCGACATCCGTCGAACGCAGTGCGTCCAGCAGGCTGGTCTTGCCGTGGTCGACATGGCCCATGATGGTGACCACGGGCGGCCGAGGCAGCAGTTCCAGGTCGGTGTCGACGGCGCCTTCCAGCCCCAGCTCGACATCGGATTCCGACACGCGGCGTGCGCGGTGGCCGAACTCCTGCACCACCAGCTCCGCGGTGTCGGCGTCCAGCGTCTGGGTCATGGTGGCCATCACGCCGAGCTTCATCAGCGCTTTCACCACGTCCCCGGTGCGGGCGGCCATTCGGTTGGCCAGTTCCTGGACGGTGATCTGTTCGGGCAGGATAACGTCACGCACAACTTTCACCTGATCGGAGCGCAGCCGCTCCAGTTCCGCCTGGCGACGCTCCCGCTCGCGTTGGCGGCGGACCGAGGCCAGCGAGCGGACGCGATCGTCCTCGCCCTCGATGGCGGCCTGCACGTCGATGCGCCCGGCGCGGCGGCGATCGTCGCCCGCCTTCCTGGGCGTGGCCACTGTTGGCTTGCGCGGCAGGACTGCGCCGCCGGGACGGCGGATCGGACGGGCGTCGTCGTCATCCTCCGGACCGCGCACGGTCGGGCGCAGGCGCAATGTCTCGGTCGGCGTGCTTGGCGTGGCCGCGGGGGCGGCGGCGGGCCGTTGGCGCTGCTCCTCCGGCGAACGTGCCGCCGGCGCGGCTGCTGCTGCCGCTTCGGCGGCCTGTCGCGCCGCCTCAGCCGCCGCCTCGGCCTGCTCCTGCGCCTCGCGCTTGGCCGCTTCCTCGGCTGCCTTGCGGGCTTCCTCGTCGCGCCGCCTTGCCTCCTCGGCGGCCGACAGGATGGAGATCTTCTCCTGCTCGCGCCGTTCCGCATCCCGGCGGGCCGATTCGCGTTGCTGGTCGGCCAGTGCGCGCTGGCGGGCGGCGAGTTCCGTTGCCGTCAGCGCCCGCGGTGCAACCTGTGGCCTGCCCTGCTGCGGCGCGCCGCGCATGGCGGGCGCGGAGGAAGCGGAGCCAGTGCCCGGACCGCCGGCGCCCAGATTGCCAGTGCCAAGACTTCCGGTACCGAGACCTCCAGCACCCAGATTCCCGCTGCTTAAACCGCCGGATCCGGTGCCGCCAGACTGCTGGCCGGGTGTGGCTTGGCCAGGTGCCGGGGCACGCTTCTTGCGCACCTCGACCTGCACGACCTTGGAGCGGCCGTGGCTGAAGCTCTGGCGCACCGAGCCGGCATCAACGGTCCGGCCGCCCTCCAGCCTGCCAACAGGGCGGAGAGAGAGCCGTCCCTTGTTCGTATCCTGATCGTTCGTCTCGCTCATACGTCTTGCACACCACGCTGGCGGAAATCCGCCGGGTCAATCTTGTCGTTCGCTGCCACGCCGGGCGCAAGCCCGGCAAGCCGCATACAGTCGCAACCGATGCGATCGGCCAGTGCCCCGGGTGCCACCACGACATGCACCGCGCGATCCCTGCCGAACATCACACCCAACGCCGCGGCGGACAGCGGCGCATGCACCGCCACTGCTCCGCGGGCCGCGGAGAGAAACCGTCCGCGCTCCTCGGCACTGCCGTCCGCGGCTTGCACCACCAAGCCGGCGCGACCGTCCCGCAGCCACTCGCGCGCCTTCTCGAACCCTGCAACTGCCTGCCCGGCCCGCCGGGCGAGGCCCAACCCTTCACCGATCCGCCGGACCAGCGCCGCCTGCAACATCTCGAGAAGGTCTGGGGGCACTGTGACCGGACCGCGGGCCGCCCTGGCAAAAGCACCCCGGAGCCGAGCGGTTTGTACCACATCTCCGGCGGCGCTCAACCAGAATTCCCCGCCCCGGCAGCCGTTCGGCCAGATCGGGCACCACGCCGCGGTCCGGACCGATGACGAAGCGGATCATCCGCTCCTTCGCCAGCCGCTCACGGGTGACAATACAGCGCCGAAGCGGCCCAACCTCCGGTGTGTCGGCGTCGGGCGAGCCGGCATCAGTTGAGCCGGCATCAGGCGAGTCGGGGTCGGGCTGACCTGCCTCGGCCCTGCCGACGTCGGGCGCTGGGATGCCGGCAGCCAGCGCGTCCTCGTCCGTGGCTTCCAGTGGCGCGAGAGCGGGATCAGTCGTGGCCCGCCTCCTGCGCCTGCTCTGCTACGTTCCCCGATGTCGCTCCAGGGGCATCGCCGTCCGCGAACCAGTGGGCACGCGCCGCCATGATCACCTCGTTGGCGGTGGACTCGTCCATCGCATCCGCGCCCAGGATCTCGATCAACTCGTCCGAGGCCAGGTCGGCCAGGTCATCAAGCGCCTTCACCCCCTTCTCGCCGAGCATCACCAGCATCGCCGGCGTGAACGCCTCAATCGACGCGATGTCGTCGCTGACGCCGAGCGCGATGCGCTGGTCGTTCAGCTCGTTGTCGCGCCGGGTGATGAACGCCTCGGCGCGGCGGATCAGCTCAGCGGCGACCGATTCGTCGAAGCCCTCGATCGCGGCCAGCTCGTCCACCGGGGTGAAGGCGAGTTCCTCGACCGTGGTGAAGCCTTCGGTCACCAGCAGCGCGGCGATGACATCGTCAACATCCAATGCCTCGACGAATAGCCCGGAGCGGCGGCGGAACTCTTCCTGCCGGCGCTCGCTTTCTTCCGCTTCCGTCAGGATGTCGATATCCCAGCGGGTAAGCTGCGACGCCAGCCGCACGTTCTGGCCGCGGCGGCCGATGGCCAGCGACAGCTGCTCGTCCGGCACCACGACCTCGACGCGCCCGGCTTCCTCGTCCAGCACGACCTTGGTGACCTCGGCGGGGGCAAGCGCGTTGACCACGAAGGTGGCCGATTGCGGCGACCAGGGGATGATGTCGATTTTTTCCCCCTGCAGCTCCTGCACCACGGCCTGCACGCGAGACCCGCGCATGCCGACGCAGGCGCCGACCGGGTCGATCGAGCTGTCGCGGCTGATCACCGCCATCTTGGCGCGGCTGCCCGGATCGCGGGCGACCGCCTTGATCTCGATGATGCCGTCGTAGATTTCCGGCACTTCCTGGGCGAACAGCTTGGCCAGGAAGCCCGGATGGGTGCGCGACAGGAAGATTTGCGGCCCACGAGGCTCGTCGCGCACATCGTAGATGTAGGCGCGAACGCGGTCGCCATTGCGAAAACTTTCCCGCGCGATCAGTTCGTCGCGGCGCAGCAAAGCTTCCGCCCGGCCGAGTTCCACCATCAGGTTGCCGTACTCGGTGCGCTTGACGACGCCGTTGATGATCTCGCCGACGCGGTCCTTGAACTCCTCATATTGCCGCTTGCGTTCGTATTCGCGCACCCGCTGGACGATCACCTGCTTGGCGGTCTGCGCGGCGATGCGGCCGAAATCGATCGGCGGCAGCGGGTCGACCAGGTGCTCGCCAAGCTGGATCTCGGGCTTTTCCTTGCGCGCGACATTGATCGGGATCTGGGTTTCCTCGTTCTCGATCGTTTCCACCGCTTCGAGCCAGCGCGACAGCCGCACATCGCCGGTCTTGCGGTCGATGGTCGCGCGGATGTCCTTCTCGTGGCCATATTTGGCGCGGCCGGCCTTCTGGATGGCCTGTTCCATCGCCTCCAGCACTTCCTCGCGGTCGATGTTCTTCTCCCGCGCGACGGCGTCGGCGACCAGCAGCAGTTCCGGGCGAGCGACAGCGGTGTCCATGTGCGTCCTCTTCGGTGGTCCGCGTTAATTGGTGGGCGGGGGCGAGGCGGTGGCGGCGATCAGCGCGTCCGTCAGCACCAGCTTGGCGCGGCGGACGTGAGCCAGCGGCAGGGCGACTTCGGTGCCGTCGTCCAGCCGTAAGTGGGCAGCATTGGTATCGGCGCCAAGCACCACGCCGGAGAAACGTTTGCGGCCGTCGATCGGCAGCTCGGTCTCGGCGCGCGCCAGGTGGCCGGCGAAGCGGTTCCAGTCTTTCACCCGGGTCAGCGGGCGGTCGATGCCGGCGGAGCTGACTTCCAGCGTCCAGGCGCCGGGGATGGGGTCTTCGACGTCGATCACGGCGCTGACGGCGTGGGTGATCGCCTCGCAGTCGGCCAGGGCGATCAGCGCGCCATCGGCCCGGTCCGCCATGATCTGCACGGTTGGGCGGTCGCGGCCGATCAGCATGACGCGCACGAGTTCATACCCCATGTCCGCGAGGGTCGGGGCGACGATCGCGGCGAGGCGGGCTTCCAGGCTGACGTGGCGTGGTTCCGTGATGTCCAAAACAAAAAAAGGCGGCCGGTTAAGGCCACCCCCCGTTACGCAGCGGAGAATGATTGAGAAGGGGAAGATAGCGCGGAGGGGGTGGTGGCGCAAGGGGCAGGGGGGTGGTGCAAGGGTATTGCGTCGGGAGAAGCGCCACACCGCGTGCCCTTCGCTGCTCGCCTCGCGGGGGAGGACCGGGAAGGGGGCGTACTGCCGGTGTCCCCAAGCCCGATCGGCCCGCGGATTCCACTTGAACGTTCGTCAGGCCGTGCTATGATTGAGTAGGCACTCAATTTTGGAAAGAAATGGCACGCCCTCTCAGCGAAGACAAGCGGACCGCAATCCTTGAGGCGGCCACCGAAGTCGTCGCCACGCTCGGCTTGAGCGCTCCGACCGCGAAGATTGCCAAGGGTGCAGGCGTGGCGGAAGGCACGCTATTTACTTACTTCGTCAACAAGGACGAGCTGCTGAACCGGTTGTATCTGGAGCTCAAGATGGACCTTCGCGACGCCATGATGACCGCTTACCCTGCCGGCAAGAGCCTCATCGACCGGAATCGCCACGTTTGGGATCGCTACATCGGTTGGGGTTCGGCACATCCCTTGAAGCGAAGAGCGATGAGGCAACTCGCAGTGTCGGACCGCATCACCGAAGGCAGCAAGAAGCTCGTCAGGGAGGCATTCGAGGAGTTTGACGGCATGATGCGCGAGTGCGCGGCCGGTGGTGCGATGAGGCACCAGCCTCCGTCATTCGTGTCGGCAATAATGAGTGCGATCGGCGATACGACGATGGATTTTATCGTGCGCGAACCTGCACAGGCAAAGCGCTACACAAAAGCCGGGTTTGATGCGTTCTGGAATGCAGTCGCCGGATGATTTTTTTGTTCAGTGAATGAGCGAGTGCTCGCTCACTACCTAACTCACACGAAAGGAACCGCCATGGAATACGCAACGCTCGGCAATACAGGTCTCCTTGTCTCGAAACTCTGCTTCGGAACCATGACGTTCGGAGACGGTAGAGGAATCTTCAAGGCCATCAGCGCCGTAGGTCAGTCCGGGGCCGATGAACTGGTCAAGACGTCGATTGACGCCGGCATCAACTTCTTTGATACGGCTGACAATTACACGGACGGTGAAAGCGAAAAGATTCTCGGGCAATCACTGAAGAACCTTGACATCACGCGCAAGGATGTGGTGATCGCGACGAAGGTCTATAGCCGCGTCGGCACGGGGCGAAATGACATCGGGGCTTCTCGCGGCCACATTATGGACGGCGTTGAGGCCAGTCTCCGCCGTTTGCAGACCGACCATATCGACCTGTACCAAATCCACGGCAACGATTCCGTGACCCCTGTCGAAGAGACTCTTCGCGCTCTTGACACCCTGGTGCAGCAGGGAATGGTCCGCTACATCGGCTGCTCCAACTGGCAGGCTTGGAAAATCGCCAAAGCCCTCGGAATCTCCGAGTTCAGGAACCTGGCCCGATTCGCCACGCTTCAGGCTTACTACTCGATCGCTGGCCGCGATCTCGAGCGGGAGATCGTACCCCTGCTGGAATTCGAAAAAGTGGGCCTGCTCGTATGGAGTCCGCTTGCCGGCGGCCTGCTTTCCGGCAAGTTCAGCCGGACGAACCAGAAGCCTACCGATTTGCGCCGCACTGAATACGACTTTCCCATCGTGGACAAACAGCGGACCTGGAATATCCTCGACGTGGTGGCGCCGATTGCGAAAGCACACGGTTGTAGTCCTGCACGTGTCTCGCTCGCATGGCTCTTGGCAAAGCCTGTGGTAACCTCGGTCATAATTGGCGCAAAACGCCTCGACCAGCTTCAGGACAATCTCGCGGCGGTCGAACTCACACTCGCCCAGGACGAGCTTAATCAGTTGGATAAGGTCAGCGCTGTTCCCCCTGAGTATCCAGGGTGGGTGTTACCGTTTCAGGGAGCCGACCGTCGGGGGCCAAGTGATCGTCATGAGCATTTACGCGAGGCGATCAAGCCGCATTGATCTCCTCCCGCCTGCCAGAAGGTCTGCTATCGCCTCGGCGAGCCGGAAGGCCACTTTTGGCGCTTGAAAGCCCATCGCGGTCGGAGAACGAACGGCAGATCTCCACCCAGAGCGGCTGTTGTCGTCGGGTATCAAGCGTCAGATTTTCACCACAGCATGGCAAATGGCTTGCCCCATCGGCATCAGCGGCGGCACCCCAACCAACGCATCATACCAAACGCGATTGCCCGTCATGGGACCCTGTTGGCTTTGACATCTTGGCGCCCTGGCGTCTTGGCGGTTCAACTGATACCGAGAACGTAATGGCACGGAGTACCAAGACAACACCGCACGCAACGCGGTAGACGGCTTGCGTGATCACCGCAAAATCGACGCAAGGCACTAGGAAGCCGGCCGATAGCGCCGCATGACAGCAGCCAGGAGATCGAGCGGCAGCGCGTGCGCGGTACGGCCATGCAGGCCGCTCATTGTCTCCGCCGAGGTCAACGCATTCAGGATCGCTTCCTCGGTCGCTTCGGCCGCCGCCAGGAGCAGCGGGTTGATGCACTCGGGCGATATCATATGCACCGTATTGATTGCCTCGCCGTGACGAATGTGGTTGCCCGTGGCAAACGCCAGGAAGATGTCGCCGCTGCCGTTGAACCCGACACCACCGACCCAGGCGAGGCCGACGGTGGCGCGTCGTGCCAGGCGCTGGCACTGGATCGGCAAGAGCGGCGCATCGGTGGCGAGCACCACGATGATGGATCCCGCCTCGCGCGGCCCCGCCTCGCCCGGCATGGTGCGGGGTGACGGCACGACGTCGACGCCTATATCGCGCCCCACCGGGACGCCATCGACCCGCAGCAATTCGCGCGACCCATAGTTCGCTTGCACAAGCGCACCGACCGTATAGCGGGCGCCCGCGGTTTCGACGACACGCGATGCGGTGCCAGTGCCCCCCTTGAACTCGTGGCAGATCATGCCGGTGCCGCCACCGATATTGCCCTCCGCGACCGGGCCGGTCGCGGCAGCGTCGAGCGCCGCGATGGCATGCGCCGTCGTAACGGGAAAGCTCGCGGCATCGCTCAGCCAGCCATCATGGGTTTCCGCCACGACCGGCAGCAGCCACGGAACCGGAACCTTCTCGCGCACAGCCAGGGCGCAGACGGCATCACGCACCACGCCGACGGAGTGCGTGTTGGTGATGCATAGCGGCGCGGCGAGCAACCCTTGCTCCGCGATCCACGCCCAGCCTGTCATCTCGCCGTTGCCGTTGAACGAATGGATGCCGGCGAACACCGCATCGGTCCACACATCGGGCCCGCGCGGCCAGATTGCGGTGACGCCGGTGCGTACCACCGAGGGTTCATCGTGGATCAGCGTCGTGAAGCCGACACGCACGCCTAGGACATCGGTGATCGCATTCCACGTCCCGGTCGGCAGAGTGCCGGTGGTCAATCCAAGATCACGTAGTCTCGCGCGCGGCATGGCCTATCCCTTTTTTCAGCGTGCCCCATTTGGTCGGATTCTTATGTTGGTTTCGGCTATTTCCAGGTGGCTTTCAACTGACCTGCGCTCGATGCTCGATCGGAGCAGGGTACTCGGTTTTGGGACCAGGCATTCAAAGCCGATCGAGGGCTGACCTATCCACTGGTGGCGCTAACGGGGCTGGCGCCGTGCGCCGGCTGCGGCCGCGCGTATTGCCGCGCCTGCCACAGGCAGCGCTGCCCGAAATGCGGCCATGCCGGCGCGGCGTCGGCATTCCGCGGTTTCGCGGCACGCTCAGGCAACGGGGCGTCGGCGCTGTCCGCGCCGTAGTTGAGCCCTTGTCGTTTCACCATATCACATCAACCGGAGAAATCGTTGACTCTGCCAACGGTTTCGCCGGCTGGTACACTATTCGGCTACGGAAATCCGGATTTTTGATAACGTGTCGAAATAAATAATCACCACACAGGCACAGCGGTCGGGAGAAGAATATCAAGCTGATCACTTGGGTTTGCCGCTCCGTCCCGCCGTGGTGGTGCTTGCTCGCCGGCACGCGGCAGAGCACTGCTCCCTGCAAGCATCGGGTATATCAGCCCAGCTCGTTCAGAGGTTCCGCCACGCCGATTGACCCCAGCTCATAGGCTTGCGCCGACGCTACGCCCGGCGGTGCCTGCGACGCCACGCCGCCAACCCGGCCAGCGCCGTGCCGAACAGGCTCAGCGTGCCGGGCTCCGGCACGACGGTGAAGTGGAGCGTCTGACCGTCCACGCTGATCTCGACCACCACGCCCGGATCAGCGTTGAACGTCATTTGGAATCCGGCGACGTCCCCCGGCGGATCCGGCTGCGGATTGAACGCACCCCAGGAAAGCGCCTCAAGCGGTCCCTCGAACGTCAGCGCCACATCGACCGTCACGTCAGCGCCCCCGACGGCCCCGCTGCAATTCAAGCCCGTGAGGCCGGCGGCGGGAGCGCCGAACCTGGTGGGATCGCAACCGGCTGGCAGGAGATTGAGGAACGATATGACGAAATCGTACCTGCCCGACGCCACGTTGGTGAACGCCGGGTCCACCGGATCGGTGAGCGACAGGAATGTCTGCGGTGCGCCCGGTGGATCGGGCTGCGGATTGAACCCGACCAGGATCTCGGGATTGAGGATGCCGTCCGCCGCCAGGTCGGTATTCTGCGTGTTGGTGGCCTGCAGGTCGAACCCCGCGAGGCCGTCCGGGAAGTTGTAATTGCTGCCGATGCCGAAGCCGGTCCCGGCCGCCGCGGCCGGTGTGGCGGCGGCGAGCAGCGCTGTTCCGGCGACCAGACCTGTGGTGGAAAACAGTGCCGTGGCGGCAACGATTGCGGCGCGTCGCATGTCCTGGACCTTTTTTCCGGTGAACCGTCGGTGCCCAGAGGGAGGATGTTTCACGCGGATACCATCCCATCTGGGCCAATGCGCGGCCGGGCTGGAAACCGGACCCCGGTGACAACGGCAACGCGAGCCGCTGGCTTACATGTCAGGATCATCTGCTGACCTTTTCCTGCCCAAGCACGTCGCGCTGCAACGAATATGCAGCTTTCTTGCCATACAGGATAAACCTTTTATATCAATGCGTTATGATATCCATACCGATCTAAAAAAATAAACCTGTAAAGTTTTCCGACAGCCGGGAAATGACAACGCCGAAAACATGCCAACGTTTGAATCGTGCCGAACATCACTGATATTCAATCAATTCAATGGATTGGAGGTCTTCGAAATCATCCCGGCCGTTCGCCGCAGGATCATCCCGGCTCACCCCCCAATCACGGCTCGGCGATCTGCCCCCCCGGCAGCGGCCGCGAAATCCCGGTCGTTCCCGGAAAACTGAGCGGCAGTCCCACCGCCACGCGCGCCGCGAGGAAGCCGAAACACTGCGCCTCCAACGCATCTCCGTCCCAGCCGACCGCCTCGACCGGTTCGACCGGCGCGCCGAGCTCCCCGCGCAATGCCGCCATGATCGCCGGGTTGTGCCGGCCGCCGCCGGCGACCAGCCAGCGCAGCGGCGGCGTGGGCAGCTACGTTGCGGCAACCGCGGCGGCGGTGAATGCTACCAGAGTTGCAGCCCCATCCGCCGGCGACAGCACCTCAAGCCCGCTGGCGGCGATCGGCCTGGCAAAATCAAGCCGATCCAGCGACTTGGGAGCGGGCCGGGTAAAATACGGATGGTCCAGCAGGCGGCCGAGCACCGCCTGATCCACCGCGCCCTGCCGCGCCAAGGCGCTGTCCGCGTCGAACGCCGCCCCAGTGTGGCGCGCGACCCAGTCATCCAGCGGGCCGTTGCCCGGGCCGGTGTCGCACGCCAGCAGCGCACCGTCGCCGCCGATCCCGTCGCCGCCGATCCCGTCCCGCCGATCCAGGTCACGTTGGCCACGCCGCCGATGTTCAGCACCGCCAACGGCTGCGGCAGTTCCCCCGCCAGCGCCGCATGGTACGCAGGGGCGAACGGCGCGCCCTCGCCCCCCGCCGCAACATCGGCCGAGCGGAAATCCCACGCCACGCGTGCCCCGGTCCGCCACGCCAGCCAGGCGGCATCGCCGATCTGCCAGGTCCGCCCTCGGCCGGGCTGGCTCCGGTCGGGCTGGTGCAGGATGGTCTGGCCATGAAAGCCGATCAGGTCGGCCGGCCGCCCGATCGCCGCCACCGCGCGGGCATGGTATTCGGTCAGCCGCGCCGCCGCGGTTTTCACCCGCCGGTCATCCGCCGCCAGCGTTGGGGCGAGGTCCAGCAGGCGGCGCAGGTCGGACCGCAGCCGGTCATCGTACTGGATAGTCAGGCGCGGGCCGAACGCGCCGATCCGCTCGCCATCGGTCTCCAGCCAGGCCGCGTCCACGCCGTCCAGCGAGGTGCCGCTCATCAGCCCGATCACCCGCAGCATTTTCCCTCACCCCCGTCTGTGCTAACGCCCGCACTGCTTGACTCCCCCTCCCCTTGAGGGAGGGGGTTGGGGGGAGGGGTCCGTGCCGCTGCGACCCCTCCCCCCAACCCCCTCCCTCAAGGGGAGGGGGAGTATTTTCTCCCCGGCCCCCCACAATATAGTGCACCACCATGCCCACCAGCGACTTCCTGACCGAGGCCACCGACCGTGGCTTCGTCCTCCAATGCACCGACATCGAGGCGCTCGACGCCACGCTGAAGGCCGGCATGGTGTCCGCTTATATCGGCTTCGACTGCACCGCGGACAGCCTGCATGTCGGCAACCTGGTCGGGATCATGATCCTGCGCCTGTTGCAGCAGCACGGCCATCGCCCCGTCGTGCTGATGGGCGGCGGCACCACCCGGATCGGCGACCCGTCCGGCAAGGACGAGTCGCGCCAGTTGCTGACCGACGAGCAGATCGCCGCGAACATGGCGGGCATCCACCGCTGCTTCAGCCCGTTCCTGAAGTTCGCTGCCAACACCCCGATGACGCGCCGACCGACGCCATCATGCCGAACAACGACGACTGGCTCAGCGCGCTCGGCTACATCCCACTGCTGCGCGAGGTCGGCGTGCACTTCACCATCAACCGCATGCTGACCTTCGATTCGGTAAGGCTGCGACTGGATCGTGAGCAGCCGCTGACGTTCCTCGAATTCAACTACATGATCCTGCAGAGTTACGATTTCCGCGAGCTCAATCGCCGCTATGGCGTCACGCTGCAGATGGGCGGGTCCGACCAATGGGGCAACATCGTCTCGGGAGCAGAACTGGTCCGTCGCACCGACGGCAAGCAGGTGTTCGGGCTGACCACGCCGCTGATCACCACCGCGTCGGGCGCCAAGATGGGGAAGTCGGCGCAGGGCGCGGTGTGGCTCGCCGCCGACCGGCTGTCGCCGTACGATTACTGGCAATTCTGGCGCAATACCGAAGACGACGATGTCGGGCGGTTCCTGCGGTTGTACTCCGATGTTCCGCTGGCCGAGATCGCCCGGCTGGAAGTGCTCGACGGCGCCGAGATCAACGAGGCGAAGAAGGTGCTGGCCACCGAGGCCACCACGCTGCTGCACGGCGAGCGGCGGCGGAAGCGGCGGCCGAGACCGCCCGGCGCGCATTCGAGGAGCATGAGGCGGCGGAAACGATGCCCATCGTCGAGGTGCCGCGGGAGGAACTGGCGGCCGGCGTCCCGGCGTTCCGTCTGTTCGAGCGTGCCGGCCTGGCGAAAAGTGGCGGCGAGGCGCGCCGGCTGATCCGCGGCGGCGGCGCACGGGTCAACGACGCCGCGGTGACCGACGAGGCTCAGGTGGTGTCGCTCGCGGACCTGCGCGGGGACGCAATCAAGCTCTCAGCCGGGCGCAAGCAGCATCGGCTGGTTCGGGCGGCCTGATCCGCGACGGATATGACCGGGCGGTTTCTCGCGACCTATCATGTGCGCGCCGAAGCGGAACGATCGGCGCCCGCGCCCAGGCGATCGCGGTCGAGCAGAGCGTCGAGATGCCGTTGGAGGCGATCGAGGCGCCCGACGTGCTGCGCGATATCGTCGGCAAGGTCGCCGAATCGCCGATCTCGGCGGCGGCGTGTTTGCCGTGCGGATCGCGCTGGCAACCGCAACGATGGGCGGTGACGCGGCGCAGTTGCTGAACATGCTGTTCGGCAATACGTCCTTGCACGACGATGTGGTGCTGGCGGAGGTCGAGATCCCGCCGGAGCTTGCCGCCGCGTTCGGCGGACCGCGGCATGGCATCGCCGGGCTGCGTCGACGTGCCGCGGCGGAGGGCCGGGCACTGACCTGCTCCGCGCTGAAGCCGCAGGGACTGTCGGTTGATCAGTTGGCTGCGCTGGCGGCTCGTTTCGCCGCCGGCGGGGTGGATTTCATCAAGGATGACCATGGGCTGGCCGACCAAGCCTATTCGCCATTCGCCGACCGTGTACGCGCCTGTGCCGCCGCGTTGCGCGGGCAGGCGACGCACTACGTGCCAAGCCTGTCGGGCAGCCTGGATGCGATGCGCTCACAGATCGTTCTGGCGCGCGATCAGGGCATCGATACCGTGCTGATCGCGCCGCTGCTGGCCGGATTCAGCACCCTGCAGGCGTTGGCCGCCGAGTTTCCCGACATCGCTTTCCTGGCGCATCCCAGCTTCGGCGGCGCGTCGCGCGTCGCGCCTGACCTGCTGTTCGGCAAGCTGTTCCGGCTGCTCGGCGCGGATGCGGTGATCTTCCCGACCCATGGCGGCAGGTTCGGCTACACGCCGGAGACCTGCCAGCGCCTTGCGCGGGCCGCGCGGGCGCCGCTGTGCGGTCCGCGGCCGGCGCTGCCGGTGCCCGCCGGTGGGATGGCGCTGGCCGGCGCGCCGAAGATTCTCGACTTCTACGGGCCGGACACGATGCTTCTGATCGGCGGCAGCCTGCTCGCGGCGCGTGAGCACCTGACCGCGGAGACCGCCGCGTTCACCAGCCGGGTCGCGGCGCACAGCTATCGGTAGGTGGAAAAATTGGATATCGAGCAATCGCCCAGCCTGCGTGAGTTCCACCCCGACTATC